>NZ_JAJOZC010000001.1:0-4800000 GCF_023701695.1 Streptomyces sp. RKAG290 | reverse complement strand
CCGCCCCGCGCGAGGACGACCGCCGCTTCGGCATCTCCCTCTTCGCCGTCGACACCAAGTCCGCGGGCTACTCCGTGGGCCGCAAGCTCGACAAGCTCGGCCTGCGCACCTCCGACACCGCCGAGCTCGCGTTCGTCGACGTCAAGGTCCCGGTCGAGGACCTGCTCGGCGAGGAGAACAAGGGCTTCGGCTACCTCGGCACCAACCTGGCCTCCGAGCGCTGGGGCATCGCCTTCGGCGCGTACGCGCAGGCCGCGGCCGCCGTCCGGTTCGCCAAGGAGTACGTGCAGGACCGCACCGTCTTCGGCAAGACCGTCGCCTCGTTCCAGAACACCAAGTTCGAACTGGCCGCCTGCCAGGCCGAGGTGGACGCGGCCCAGGCCGTCGCCGACCGCGCGCTGGAGGCGCTGGACGCCGGTGAGCTGACCGCCGCCGAGGCCGCCTCCGCCAAGCTGTTCTGCACCGAGGTCGCGCACCGCGTGATCGACCGCTGCCTCCAGCTGCACGGCGGCTACGGCTTCATGAACGAGTACCCGATCGCCCGCCTGTACGCGGACAACCGGGTCAACCGCATCTACGGCGGCACCAGCGAGGTCATGAAGTCGATCATCGCGAAGTCCATGGGCCTGTAGAGCGGCTACGTTCTCTCCATGAGCGCAGCACTTGACTCCCTGCTCGATCTGCTCGACCTGGAGCAGATCGAGCGGGACATCTTCCGGGGCACCAGCCGTTCGGCGGTCGTGCCCCGCGTCTTCGGCGGACAGGTCGCGGCCCAGGCGCTCGTCGCCGCGGGCCGCACCGTCCCCGCGGACCGGACCGCCCACTCCCTGCACTCCTACTTCCTGCGGATGGGCGACCCGGGAGCGCCGATCGTCTACAGCGTCGACCGCATCCGGGACGGGCGTTCCTTCACCACCCGGCGGGTCGTGGCCGTCCAGCACGGGCAGCCGATCTTCCACCTCTCGGCGTCCTTCCAGACGTATGAGGACGGCCTGGAGCACCAGGCGGACATGCCGGCCGCGCCCGATCCGGAGACGCTGCCCACGGCCGCCGAGATGCTGCCGCGCTACGCGGACCGGTTCAGCGACCCCGGGGTCGTGGACCGGCTGATCGAGGCGCGGGCCGCGGTCGACCTGCGGTACGTGGACGCCCCGCCGTTCGGCACCGTGGGCGAACCGCGCGAACCCCGCTCGCAGGTGTGGTTCCGCACCAACGGCAAGCTGGCGGACGACCCGCTGCTGCACGTCTGCATGGCGACGTACGTCTCCGACATGACGCTGCTCGACTCGGTGCTCCTCGCCCACGGGCGCGGCGGCTGGGCGGTCGGCGACGTGGTGGGGGCGAGCCTGGACCACGCGATGTGGTTCCACCGGCCGTTCCGGGCCGACGAGTGGCTGCTGTACGACCAGGAGTCGCCGTCCGCGTCCGGTGGGCGCGGACTCGGCCAGGCCAGGATCTACACGCAGGACGGGCGGCTGGCGATCACCGTCATCCAGGAGGGCGTGGTCCGGGTCCCCCGGAAGGACTGAACGGGCTTCGCGGCCGCGCGAGGGACATGCCCGGCCCGGCTGCGGACATACTCCCCACCATGAGTGACGAGAAATCAGCGGGTGGGGAGTCCACGTTCACGGTCGTCGTCGCGGCGGCCGCCAACCTCGGCATCGCCGTGGCGAAGGCCGTCGCGGGCCTGATCAGCGGATCGAGCGCGATGCTCTCGGAGGCGGCCCACTCGGTGGCCGACACCGTCACCGAGGTGCTGCTGCTGACCGCCCTGAAGCGCAGCGAGAAACCGGCCGACGAGGAACACCCGCTGGGGTACGGCCCCGAGCGGTACATCTGGGCGATGCTCGCCTCGGTGGCCACGTTCGTCGGCGGCGCGGTCTTCTCGCTGTACGACGGTGTCCACACGCTCATGGCGGGCGAGGAGCTCGGCGATCCGCTGATCTCGTACATCGTGCTGGGCATCGCCTTCCTCCTGGAGGGCTACTCGCTGCGCACCGGGCTGCGCCAGGTCCGCGGTGAGGCAGCCCGGCTGGGGGCCGACCCCACCCGGTACCTCCGCCGTACGCCCGACACCGCGGTCAAGGCCGTCGTGATGGAGGACTCGGCGGCCCTGGTCGGACTGCTGCTGGCCGCGGGCGGGCTGCTCGGCGGCCAGCTGACGGGCTCCGGCGTCTGGGACGGCGTGGCGTCGATCCTGATCGGCGTGCTGCTCGTGTACGTGGCCTGGGTGCTCGGCCGCTCCAACGCGCAGCTGCTGATCGGCCGTCCGGTGCCGGAGTCGATGCGGACCGGCATGCGGGAGGAGCTGCTCTCGGTGCCGCACATCATCGAGGTGCTGGAGCTGACCACGCTCATCCAGGGACCGACCGAGGTCCTGGTCGCCGCGAAGGTCGACTTCCGGGACGTGGCCAGTGCCGAGCAGGTGGAATGGGCCTGCGAGGAGGCGGAGCAGCAGCTGCGCGAGCGCTATCCGTCGATCCAGCGGGTGTATCTGGACCCGACGCCGGGGGTGGCCCAGCGCCGCCGCGCCCGGGCCGCCGGCGGGAATCCGGTGGTCGGTCCCGGCGACGGGGAGGGCAACGGGGACGGCGGAGGGCTGTTCACCGACCGCACGGACAACGACTGACGGCTGATCCGCGGGGTCCGCGGGTCGGCCTCTGTGATCGCGGTCGACGGCGTCCTCGGTGTTACGCCCGTACCGCCCCCGGCCGGCCCGGACGACCGGCACCGACCACGACCGCCCGTTCCGGACGGCCCGGACGACGGCGGGTGCTGAGGTGCGGGCGCGCTCTCAGAGCAGTCCGGCCGCGTCCAGCAGATAGTCCGTCATCGGGTCGTAGAAGCGCGGGTCGAGCACGTGGTCGTCCAGCGGAACGGCCACCTGAAGGGTGCCCTCGGACTCCCCCAGGAACAGCGCCGGGTCGTTGCAGTCCGCGTACCCGATGGCGTCCAGGCCGCGCTGCGCCGCACAGCCCGCCCAGCCGTGATCGGCGACGACCAGGTCAGGCATGGGCCGCCCCTCCCGCTCCAGACCGTCCAGGATCGCCGCCATGGGGGCCGGTGAGTGGGTGTGCCAGAGGGTCGCGCCGCGCTCCTGCACGGCGACGTCCGCGAACTGGAAGACCATGCCCTCGTCCGCCATCAGCCCGGCCGGGATCCTGACGATCTCGCAGCCGGCCGTGCGCAGCGCGGCCGCCGTCTGCCGGTGGACGTCCAGCAGCCCGCCCGGGTGGCCGGTGGCGAACAGCACCCGCTCGGACCCGGCGGCCGCCTTCCGCAGCCGGGCCGCCGCCCGGTCCAGGGCGTCGACGGTGAGCTCGGGGTCGATGGTGTCCTGGCCGTACCGGTGCTCCGGGTCGTCGCTGACCCCGCACCGCTCGGCCATGACGGCCAGCACGTCCTGCTCGTCGCGCCACCGGTCGCCGAGTTCCAGGCCCAGCCAGAAGTGGCGGTCGCCGTTGGCGAGCTTGCGGTAGTGGGAGAGGTTGTTGTCGCGCGGGGTCGCGACGTCCCCGGCGATACGCGTACGGACGAGATGTTCGACGAGGGCGGCGCGGCTGGGTATCGGCATGAACCCATTGTGCCGTCAGGTGAGCGCAGTGTGCCGGTCGTATTGCCTGTCGGGCGGGGTCAGGGGAGCCAGGTCGAGTAGGTGATCCGCGTCAGGTGGTAGTACTCGGCCACGCAGATGTCGGGCCACAGGCTGCGGCCGTGGTCGCCGAACGGGTCGCGCATCTCTCCCACCGAGGCCGGCACGTACGGCAGGACGTGGGCGCCCTTGCGCACCTCCTCGCGCAGCAGCCGGTCCTGGCGGTCCCAGTGCCGGGCCCGGAGGCTCATGTCATGCTCCAGGCCCGCCAGGGGCACGGCCAGCGCCACGCAGACCCCGGCGCAGAGCAGCGCCGCCGCTGCCGTCGCCACTCCGGTCGCCGCCGCGGCGCCCCGTCCGAGGGTGCGCAGGGCGCCGCCCAGCAGGGCGCCGAGTCCGGCCAGCAGCAGCACGTACACGAAGAGGTAGTCGTTCCAGGTGCGGGTGCCGTACGACATCATGTTGTTCGCGAAGGCGGGGAGGGTGACCACCGTGCAGAGGTAGCCGGCCACCAGGAACGCCGCCACACCGGCCAGGGCCGGGAGGAGGGGCCGGCGGCGCAGGGGCCCGTCGGCGGCCGTGTCGCCCTCGCGCAGGGACAGGCCCAGCAGGACGCCGACGGCCAACGCGCCGAGGTAGGTCCACGTGCCGAGGACCGTCTCCAGGATGTCGCCGTACGTCCGCAGCGCGGTGGTCAGCGAGTCCGGGTCGGCGAGGGAGGTGGCGCCGGCGCCGAACCGGTCGCGGCGGGCGCGGGAGCCGGGTGACGTGTAGATGACGACCATTCCCGCCAGCAGGGCGGCCAGCGCGATGCCGCACCAGAGGCGGGTGTGGCCGCGGGCGGGGCCCGGCCGCGACCGCAGGCTCAGCAGCAGGACCGTGCAGAGCAGGACGCCCGCCACGATCGAGGTCCCTTCCGAGAGGGTCCCGATGAAGAGCCCGGCCACCGCGGCGGTGCACAGCGCGAGGATCCGCCCCCGGCGCGAGCGGGCTCTCAGCAGCGGGATGACCGCCGCGGCGGCCAGCGCCGGGGCGACGGTGTGCGAGACGGATGAGGCCGGCCAGTAGAACGTCTTGTACGTGTTCCGGGTGGCGAAGAAGAACACCACCACGGTCATCGACGCGACGAGCAGGGGCATCCCGCGCGGCGCGGTCCGCCCGGCGCTGCGCAGCGCGGCCACGGTCAAGGACAGCACCACGGCCAGGATCAGCAGGCCGCTGACCGTGGCGTACCACTGGTGGCCCGGGACCCCGAACGCTCCGTAGAGGGCGACCATCAGCGCGTTGGCGATGCGTCCGTTGTCCTCCAGGTAGAACTTCCCGATCATGCCGGAGACTCCCCCGTCCCGCAGCACGGGCAGGAAGCACCAGTCGTCGCCGCCCGGCCGCACCAGCCGGCCGATCCAGAAGGACGCGGCGAGCAGGGCCAGCGGGAAGACGGTGAGTACGAGCGTCCAGATCGGCGCGCGGGGCACCGGGGCCCGGTCGCGGTCCTCCCGGCGGGCAGCGTCCGGAGGCGGCGGGGTGTCTGCGGTGCCCGATGCTTCCGCGGTCATGGGTGTCCGGTGCCCTTCGTGCGTTACCGCCGTGTGCCTGTGCCGTCGTCGTGTGCCGCGCGCGTGTGCCGTGTCCGTGCCGTGGCGGGGTCAGTCGCCCGGCCGGCCGGTCCGGCTGCCGGCCACCGCTTCCGGCCGCCGGGACAGGGCCGCGCCCGACGTGATCGCCCACCGGGCGAGCAGGAAGGAGAAAGGGGTGGCGAGAATTCCGGCGGCCAGCGCGGCGATGTTCTTCCCCATGCCCAGATGGCTCACCCCGACATACAGCAGCAGCCCGGACAGGACGAGATTGACGAGGCTCGACACCGGATAGCGCACAAAGGCCCGCCAGGTCGGCCTGGTCCGGCAGGTGATGTAGGAGTTGAGCAGGAATGAGCCGATGATACTGACGCAGTATCCGATGACGTGGGCGGTCAGATACGGAATCCAGGTGTTGAGTGTGGAGTACACCGCCAGATAGACCGCCGTATTGACGACGCCGATCATGGCGAAGGTGAGGAATTGGCGGACGATGCGGGATCTGCCCGATCCGTAGGCGCTGGAGCCGCGGCCCCTCATCCGTGGCGGCGGGTCGGGTGCGGGCGGGCCCGGGTTCTCGCTGGTCTCCCGGACCAGGTAGTGCGGGCGGTTCTTCGTCTCGCAGTAGATCCGGCCGACGTATTCGCCGACGATGCCGAGCGTGGCCAGCTGGATTCCGCCGAGCGCCACGACGGCGGTGAGCAGGGTGGTATAGCCGGGAACGGCCACCCCGTGGCGCGCCACGCCCACGATGATCCACACGGCGTATCCCATCGCCGCCAGGGCCATCAGCAGGCCGGCGTAGACGGCCAGCCGCAGCGGGCGGTTGTTGAAGGAGATCAGCCCGTCGATGCCGTAGTTGAGCAGCCGTCTGCCGCCCCACTTCGAGCGCCCCGCCACCCGTTCGGCGTTGTGGTAGGTGAAGCTGGTGGTGTCGAAGCCGATCCAGGAGAAGATCCCCTTGGAGAACCGCTCGGACTCGGGGAGCGCCAGCACACTGTCCACCGCGCGGCGGGACAGCAGCCGGAAGTCCCCTTCGCCGTCGACCACCGACACGTCCATGAAGTGCCCCATGACGCGGTAGTAGGAGCGGCTGGCGAACGCACGCAGGAGGCCCTCGCCCTCGCGGTCCCGCCTGGCGATCACCTGGTCGTATCCGTGCCTGCTCAGCTCCAGCATGCGGGGGAGCAGTTCGGGTGGGTGCTGGAGGTCGGCGTCCATCAGCACCACGAAATCCCCGCGGGACATGCGCAGGCCTGCCAGCATGGCGGCCTCCTTGCCGAAATTTCGGCTGAAGGCGGTGTAGCGGACCCGCTCGTCGGCCGCGGCGAGGTAGGTCAGCCGGGTGCGGGTCAGGTCGTCGCTGCCGTCGTCGACGTAGCAGACCTCGAAGCTTTTCCCGGTCGGTTCGAGAGCGGCGACCAACGCGCGGTGAAAAGCCTTGACGGCCTCGTCCTCGTTGTAACAAGGAACGACGATCGATACCTGGCAGTTTTTCATTCAGTTCCCCATCAGGCGCGGACGCGACCGTTTCGCAGCCTATGTCCGCGCCTCGCCGAAACAACTCAGGCGACAGGGATTCGCGGGGGAAATTCGGCGCGTAATCCGCACCCCAAGGACTGACGGTGCGGATTACGGCCGCTCTATTCCGGATTCCCGCCCTGCGGGGCCCGGGCGTCGCCGGCCGCGGCGAACGCGCCCCGCGCCAGCCGGTGCAGCAGCGCCGCCGTGTCCGTGCGGTCGGGCAGGGCGCCGGGGCGGCCCAGGTGCGGGGTGGAGTTCAGCAGCCCGAAGACGGCGTGCACCGCCGCGCGCGCCTCGTGCTCGGGGAGGTCCGGATAGAGGTCGCCGACCACACCCACCCACACCTCGACGTACTGGCGCTGGAGCTGGCGCACCCGCTTGCGGTCGGTGTCCCGCAGGCGGTCCAGCTCCCGGTCGTGCAGGGTGATCAGGGGCCGGTCGTCGAGGGCGAAGTCGATGTGGCCCTCGATGAGCGCGTCCAGCAGCGCCTCGCGCGGCCCGCCGTCGGAGGCCGCGTCCTCGGACACGCGCAGCCGGCCGCCCGCCAGCAGGCGCTCGCTGATGCCGACCAGCAGCTCGGCGAGCATCGCGTCCTTGCCGGGGAAGTGGCGGTAGAGGCCGGGGCCGCTGATGCCGACCGCGGCACCTATCTCGTCGACGCCGACGCCGTGGAAGCCGCGCTCGGCAAAGAGGCGCGCGGCCTCCTTGAGGATCTGCTCGCGGCGGGTGGGAGCCGCGACGCGGGCGGCGGCATGGGTGCTCATGAGCAGTCATTCTAGACAGGGGGGTTAGCGGTCGTTAACCTGAAGGGCGTTAACGACCATTAACCACTGCGGTACGGGCAAGGGGGCTCGACAGGATGCAGCAGGCACCGGTGCTGGCGAGCGCGGCCGATCCCGCCTCCGAGGCCTGGCAGGCCAACGAGGCGGCGCATCACGCGCTCACCGACGAGCTGCGCAAGCGGCTCGCCACGGCCAGGCTCGGCGGGGGTGACAAGGCCCGCGCCCGGCATGTGGCGCGCGGCAAGCTGTTGCCCCGGGAGCGGGTGGACACCCTGCTCGATGCGGGCTCACCCTTCCTGGAGCTGGCCCCGCTGGCAGCCGAGGGGCTGTACGGGGGCTCGGCCCCGGCCGCCGGGGTGATCGCCGGGATCGGGCGGGTCAGCGGCCGGGAGTGCGTGATCGTCGCCAATGACGCGACCGTCAAGGGCGGCACGTATTACCCGATGACCGTGAAGAAGCACCTGCGGGCCCAGGAGGTGGCACTGGAGAACCGGCTGCCCTGCCTGTACCTGGTGGACTCCGGCGGCGCCTTCCTGCCGATGCAGGACGAGGTGTTCCCGGACCGGGAGCACTTCGGACGGATCTTCTACAACCAGGCCCGGATGTCCGGCGCCGGCATCCCGCAGATCGCGGCGGTGCTGGGGTCCTGCACAGCCGGCGGTGCGTACGTCCCCGCGATGAGCGACGAGGCCGTGATCGTCCGCAACCAGGGGACGATCTTCCTGGGCGGACCGCCGCTGGTGAAGGCGGCGACCGGCGAGGTCGTGACCGCGGAGGAGCTGGGCGGCGGCGAGGTCCACTCCCGTACGTCGGGGGTCACCGACCATCTCGCCGAGGACGACGCGCACGCCCTGCGGATCGTGCGGAACATCGTGGCCACGCTGCCGGACCGGGGCGCCCTGCCGTGGTCCGTACAGCCCGTGGACGAGCCGAAGGTCGATCCCGCCGGTCTCTACGGCGCGGTCCCGGTCGACTCGCGCACCCCGTACGACGTGCGGGAGGTGATCGCCCGGGTCGTCGACGGATCGCGCTTCGCCGAGTTCAAGGCCGAGTACGGGACGACGCTGATCACCGGCTTCGCGCACATCCACGGCCACCCGGTCGGGATCGTCGCGAACAACGGCATCCTGTTCTCCGAGTCCGCCCAGAAGGGCGCGCACTTCATCGAGCTGTGCGACCAGCGCGGCATCCCGCTGGTCTTCCTGCAGAACATCTCCGGCTTCATGGTCGGCCGTGACTACGAGGCCGGCGGCATCGCCAAGCACGGCGCCAAGATGGTCACCGCCGTCGCCTGCACCCGCGTGCCGAAGCTGACCGTGGTGGTCGGCGGGTCCTACGGGGCGGGCAACTACTCGATGTGCGGGCGCGCCTACTCGCCGCGCTTCCTGTGGATGTGGCCCAACGCGAAGATCTCCGTCATGGGCGGCGAGCAGGCCGCTTCCGTCCTCGCCACGGTCAAGCGCGACCAGCTCGGCGACGACTGGCGCGCCGAGGACGAGGAGACCTTCAAGGCCCCGATCCGCGAGCAGTACGAGACCCAGGGCAACGCGTACTACGCCACCGCCCGGCTCTGGGACGACGGCGTGATCGACCCGCTGGAGACCCGGCAGGTGCTGGGGCTCGCCCTGACCGCCTGCGCCAACGCCCCCTTGGGCGATGCCGGCTTCGGCGTCTTCCGGATGTGAGGAACAGATGACGATGTTCGACACCGTTCTCGTCGCCAACCGCGGCGAGATCGCGGTCCGGGTCATCCGGACCCTGCGCGAGCTGGGGGTGCGTTCGGTCGCCGTCTTCAGCGACGCGGACGCGGACGCCCGGCACGTGCGCGAGGCCGACACGGCGGTACGGATCGGCCCCGCCCCGGCGGCCGAGAGCTATCTCAGCGTGGACCGGCTGCTGGAGGCGGCCCGCCGCACGGGCGCGCAGGCCGTCCACCCCGGCTACGGATTCCTCGCCGAGAACGCGGGCTTCGCCCAGGCGTGCGCGGACGCGGGGCTGGTCTTCATCGGACCGCCCGCCGCCGCCATCGCGCTGATGGGCGACAAGATCCGGGCCAAGGAGACGGTCTCCGCCGCCGGCGTCCCGGTGGTGCCCGGCTCCACCGGCAGCGAGCTGACCGACGGCCAACTGGCCGAAGCCGCCAACGAGATCGGGATGCCGGTACTGCTGAAGCCCTCGGCGGGCGGCGGTGGCAAGGGCATGCGGCTGGTCCGCGACGCGACGCTGCTCGCGGACGAGATCGCGGCGGCCAGACGCGAGGCGCGCGCCTCCTTCGGCGACGACACGCTGCTCGTGGAGCGGTGGATCGACCGGCCGCGCCACATCGAGATCCAGGTGCTGGCGGACGGCCACGGCAACGTGGTGCACCTCGGCGAGCGGGAGTGCTCGCTGCAGCGCCGCCACCAGAAGATCATCGAGGAGGCGCCGTCGGTCCTGCTCGACGAGGGGACCCGGGCGGCGATGGGCGAGGCGGCCGTGCAGGCGGCCCGCTCCTGCGGCTACGTCGGCGCGGGCACGGTGGAGTTCATCGTCCCCGGCAACGACCCGTCCTCGTACTACTTCATGGAGATGAACACCCGCCTCCAGGTGGAGCATCCGGTGACCGAGCTGATCACCGGCCTCGACCTGGTGGAGTGGCAGCTGCGCGTCGCGGCCGGCGAGCGGCTCCCGTACGGGCAGGGCGACATCACGCTCACCGGGCACGCGGTCGAGGCCCGGATCTGCGCCGAGGACCCGGCGCGCGGCTTCCTGCCCTCGGGCGGCACCGTGCTGGCGCTGCACGAACCGCAGGGCGGCGGGGTGCGGACGGACTCGGGGCTCGGCGAGGGCGGCGAGGTCGGCAGCCTGTACGACCCGATGCTGTCGAAGGTGATCGCCTACGGCCCCGACCGGGCCACGGCCCTGCGCCGGCTGCGGGCGGCGCTCTCGGACACGGTCGTGCTCGGCGTCCCCACCAACGCGGGCTTCCTGCGCCGGCTGCTCGGCCACCCCGCGGTGGTCACCGGCGATCTGGACACCGGCCTGGTGGAGCGCGAGGTGGACGTCCTGGTGCCGGACGGCGTGCCGGAGGAGGTGTACGCGGCGGCGGCCCTGCTGCGGCAGCACTCCCCCGCACAAGCTTCCACCGGGACGTGGTCCGACCCGTTCTCGGCCGGTGACGGCTGGCGGCTGGGCGGCACCCCGGCGCGGATCGTGCGGCACTTCCGCATCCCCGGCCACGAGCCCGTCCAGGTGGGTCTGCGGCCGTGCGGAGCCGGCACCGAGCTGACGTTCGGCCATGTCGGCGAGGGCGACCGGCCGCCGACCCCTGACTCGGGCACCTGCGGGCCGCTGGGCCCGCTGCCCGGCGGCGCGGAGACGGCCCGGCTCATCACCGCGGACGATCGCCGCGTCACCCTCGAACTGGCCGGGGTCACGCACTCGTTCGCCCATGTCGCGTCCCCGGAGGGCCGCTGGCTCGGCCGGGACGGCGACACCTGGCACGTCCGGGACCACGACCCGGTGGAGGCGTCGCTGACCGGCGCCGCCCACGCCGGTGCGGACACCCTCGCCGCGCCCATGCCCGGGACCGTCACCGTGGTGAAGGTGGCCGTCGGGGACGAGGTCGTGGCCGGGCAGAGCCTGCTGGTGGTGGAGGCGATGAAGATGGAGCACGTCATCTCCGCCCCGCACGCCGGGACCGTCACCGAACTCGACGTCACCGCCGGGGCCACGGTCGCCATGGACCAGGTACTGGCCGTGGTCGCTCCCGTGGCCGCCGCTGGGGAGGAAGCATGACGACCACCCGCACCCTGCCGATGACCGTGGCCGCACCGGGACTGCCCTCCCGGGTCCGGATCCACGAGGTGGGAGCCCGCGACGGGCTGCAGAACGAGAAGACCGTCGTGCCGACCGAGGTGAAGGCGGAGTTCATCCGCCGGCTCGCCGTCGCCGGACTCGCCACGATCGAGGCGACGAGCTTCGTCCACCCCAAGTGGGTGCCCCAGCTCGCCGACGCCGAGCAGCTCTTCCCGATGCTCGGCGACATAGGGGACGTGGGCGACGTCGCGCTCCCGGTCCTGGTGCCGAACGAGCGGGGGCTGGACCGGGCGCTGGCGCTCGGGGCCCGCCGGATCGCCGTCTTCGGTTCCGCGACGGAGACGTTCGCCGCCCGCAATCTCAACCGCACCGTCGACGAGTCGCTGGCCATGTTCGAGCCCGTCGTGGCCCGCGCCAAGGCGGACAAGGTGCACGTGCGCGGCTACCTGTCGATGTGTTTCGGCGACCCGTGGGAGGGGCCCGTCCCCGTCCACCAGGTCGTCCGGGTCGCCCGCGCGCTGATGGACCTCGGCTGCGACGAGCTCTCGCTCGGCGACACCATCGGTGTCGCGACGCCCGGCCACGTACAGACCCTGCTGTCCGGGCTGAATGAGGCGGGGGTGCACACCGACACCATCGGGGTGCACTTCCACGACACGTACGGACAGGCCCTGTCCAACACCCTCGCCGCGCTCCAGCACGGCGTGACCACCGTGGACGCCTCCGCGGGCGGGCTCGGCGGCTGCCCGTACGCGAAGAGCGCGACGGGCAACCTGGCCACCGAGGACCTCGTGTGGATGCTCGACGGCCTCGGCATCGAAACCGGGGTCGATCTCGACGCGCTCACCGCCACCAGCGTGTGGCTCGCCGAACAACTGGGCCGACCCAGCCCGTCCCGTACCGTCCGCGCACTCGCGGCGCAGTGAACACCCCACAAGGAGTGACCACCCCCATGTCCCTGGACCATCGGCTGACCGCCGAGCACGAGGAACTGCGACGCACCGTCGAGGAGTTCGCGCACGACGTGGTCGCACCGAAGATCGGTGACTTCTACGAGCGCCATGAGTTCCCGTACGAGATCGTGCGCGAGATGGGGCGGATGGGCCTGTTCGGGCTGCCGTTCCCGGAGGAGTACGGCGGGATGGGCGGCGACTACCTCGCGCTCGGTATCGCCCTGGAGGAGCTGGCCCGGGTCGACTCCTCGGTGGCGATCACCCTGGAGGCCGGGGTCTCGCTCGGCGCCATGCCGGTGTTCCGCTTCGGCACCGAGGAGCAGAAGCAGCGGTGGCTGCCGAAGCTCTGCGCGGGCGAGGCGCTCGGCGCGTTCGGGCTGACCGAACCGGACGGCGGCTCGGACGCGGGCGGCACCCGGACGACGGCCGTGCGCGACGAGGCCACCGGCGAGTGGGTGATCAACGGCTCCAAGTGCTTCATCACCAACTCCGGGACGGACATCACGGAGTTGGTCACGGTCACGGCGGTCACCGGCCGCAAGGAGAACGGCGCCCCGCGCATCTCCGCGATCATCGTGCCGTCCGGCACCCCCGGCTTCACGGTCGCCGCCCCGTACTCCAAGGTCGGCTGGAACGCCTCGGACACCCGGGAGCTGTCCTTCACCGATGTGCGCGTGCCGCTGGAGAACCTGCTGGGCGAGGAGGGGCGCGGCTACGCGCAGTTCCTGCGGATCCTGGACGAGGGCCGGATCGCGATCTCGGCACTGTCCACCGGCCTCGCGCAGGGCTGTGTGGACGAGTCGGTGAAGTACGCCGCCGAGCGGCACGCCTTCGGGAAGCCGATCGGCGCCAACCAGGCGATCCAGTTCAAGATCGCGGACATGGAGATGCGGGCCCACATGGCCCGGATCGGCTGGCGGGACGCGGCATCGCGGCTGTTGGCGGGTGAGCCGTTCAAGAAGGAGGCGGCGATCGCCAAGCTGTACTCCTCGACCGTGGCGGTGGACAACGCCCGCGAGGCGACCCAGATCCACGGCGGCTACGGCTTCATGAACGAGTACCCGGTGGCCCGGATGTGGCGTGACTCCAAGATCCTGGAGATCGGCGAGGGCACGAGCGAGGTCCAGCGGATGCTGATCGCGCGGGAGCTCGGGCTGCCGGCCTGACCCGGACGGCGGGGGGCGGCGCGGGTCTGTGACCTGCGCCGTCCCCCGCAATTCGTTCGACAGCGGCCGCCCCGTCCCGGCAGAGTTCCGCCATGAAGCCGCAGCACTGGCCCCTGTACGGGCTCCGCATCCGCACCCCGCGCCTGGAACTCCGCCTTCCGGACCTGGAGTTGCTGGACGAGCTGTCCTCGGTCGCCGCCGCGGGTGTGCACGCCCCGGACACCATGCCGTTCACCGTCCCCTGGACGGACGGCACGCCCGCCGAACGCGGCCGGGCGGTGTTCCAGCACGTGCTGAGCAGCATCGCCGACTGGTCGTCGCGGGACTGGTCGTTGAGCCTCGCGGTCCTGCACGAGGGCCGGGTGGTCGGACGGCAGGACGTGATGGCGAAGGACTTCGCGGTGACCGGCGAGGTCAGCACCGGTTCCTGGCTGGGGCTCGCACACCAGGGCCGGGGCATCGGCACCGAGATGCGGGCCGCCGCCCTCCAGCTCGCCTTCGCCGGACTGGGTGCCGGTTCGGCCGTCTCGTCCGCGATGACGGACAACCCGCGCTCGCTCGGTGTCTCACGCCGGCTCGGCTACCTGCCGGACGGGCTGGAGATCGCCGCGCTCCGGGACTCCCGCGTCACCCTGCAGCGGCTGCGGCTGGAGCGCGACCGGTGGGAGGAGCACCGCACGGTCGAGGTCACGGTGGAGGGACTCGACGACTGCCGGGCCGCATTCGGCGCGTGAACCCTCGGGGGCGCGGCCACGGGCCGCCCTCGGGCATGAGCTCGCGGAGGCGCGTCCTCGCAGGTGGTGCGGCCTTCGTCCGGCGACCGGCGTGGGGCCCCGGCCGACTCGACAAGCCATGAGGTTAGGCTAACCTTCCTCGAACTTGTCCCGGCCGGCCTCCGGCTCGTACGAAAGCGGAATCCGTCATGCGCACTGCCCGAGCGTCCCGTCCCACCCGCCGCGGCCTGCTGGCCATGGGCGGTGCCGTTGGTCTCGGCGCCGTGCTCGCGGCCTGCGGCGACAGCGACTCGAAGGACTCCGGTTCCGCCGGGTCCAAGAGCGTCGACGCCGGGCCGTGGAGCTTCAAGGACGACCGCGGGAAGACCGCCGAGGCCAAGTCCGTCCCGAAGAACATCGTCGCCTTCACCGGCGTCGCCGCCGCGCTCCACGACTACGGCGTCGAGGTGAAGGCCGTCTTCGGCCCGACGAAGACCAAGGACGGCAAGGCCGATGTGCAGGCCGGCGACCTCGACATCAGCAAGGTCGAGATCCTCGGCAACGTCTGGGGCGAGTTCAACGTCGAGAAGTACGCCTCGCTCGGCCCGGAGCTGCTGGTCACCGCGATGTGGGAGAAGGACGCCCTCTGGTACGTGCCGGACGCGTCCAAGGACAAGATCCTGAAGCTGGCCCCGAGCGTCGCCCTGTGGGCCGCGCAGACCACGATCCCCAAGGCGATCCAGCGCCATGAGGACCTCGCCGCCTCGCTCGGCGCCGACGTGAAGGCCAAGAAGGTCACGGACGCCAAGGCCCGCTTCGAGAAGGCCGCGGCCCGGCTGCGTGCCGCCGCGAAGTCCAAGCCGAACATCAAGGTCCTGATCGGCTCGGCCAGCCAGGACCTCTTCTACGTCACGCTCGCGAAGACGGCTGCGGACACCCTGTACTTCCAGGACCTGGGCGTCCGGTTCGTCGAGCCGAAGGTGAACTCGGCGGGCTTCTTCGAGGAGCTGAGCTGGGAGAACGTCGACAAGTACGAGGCCGACATCATCATGATCGACAACCGGTCCTCCGCCCTGCAGCCCGACGCCCTGACGTCCAAGCCGACCTGGACGCAGCTGCCCGCCGTCAAGGCAGGCCAGGTCATCCCCCGCACCACCGAGCCGATCTTCAGCTACGACAAGTGCGCGCCCGTCCTCGACGACCTCGCGAAGGCGATCGAGGACGCCAAGAAGGTCAGCTGACCGGCACCCTTCCGGCCGTCCCGGCCTGCCCGTGCCGCGCACCGGCCGGCCGGGTCAGACGGCAAAGCCGACCGGAACCAGTCGTTCCGGTCGGCAACAAGGGCAACGGCCCCTCTCCCGCGCGGCCGCTTCCAGCCGCACCCGGCCCGCCCACCCGCGTCCACGCCGACCCAACCGAGGCCCGAGCCCGGCCAACCAAGCCCGTCCGGCGCTTGAGGACAAACCCCCAGCCCGTCCGGCGCTTGAGGACAAAATCCCAGCCCGTCCGGCGATTGAGGACATCCCCCGACCGCCGGACGGACCTCACGTCACCCCGCCGCAGCCGGCTCCGCCGGCCACGGCACCTGCGGCGACCGGTAGAAGTCGATCCCGAGCGCGGTGAACCGCGGCCCGAGCGCCGCCAGCCGCAGCTTGTACGTGTCCCAGTCGTGCGTCGCGGCCGGGGACCAGCCCAGCTCCGCCGCCCCGGGCAGCCGCGGGAACGCCATCACGTCGATGTCGTCGCTGTCCGTCAGCGTCTCGGACCAGATCGGCGCCTCGACACCGAGCACCGCGTCCTGCGGAGTACCGGCGAGATAGGTCGCCGGGTCCCAGTCGTAGGAGCGCTGCACCTCGACCAGACCGGCCCACTTCAGGCCCAGTTCGGTCTTCTCGTTGTACTTCATGTCCAGGTACACCCGGTCCGCCGGCGACAGCACCAGCTTGGTGCCCTTCTTCGCGGCGTCCACGACCTGCTGCCGGTCCGCGGCGCTCGTCGCGTCGTAGCCCCAGTACTGGGCGATCGCCCCCTTCACCGGCGTGGCCCCGGTGAGCTGGTGCCAGCCCATGACGGACTTGCCGTACTTGCCCACGACGGCCTGCGCCTGATCCATGATCTTCGCGTAGTCCGCGTGGCTGGTGGAATGCGCCTCGTCACCCCCGATGTGGATGTACTTGCCGGGGGTCAGGGCGGCCACTTCGCGGATGACGTCGTCGATGAAGTCGTACGTGACGTCCTTGGCCGCGCACAGCGAGCTGAAGCCGACCTCGGTGCCGGTGTAGAGCGGGGGTGCGACGCCGTCGCAGTTCAGCTCGGCGTACGAGGCGAGGGCGGCGTTGGTGTGGCCGGGCAGGTCGATCTCCGGCACCACCTCCAGGTAGCGGGAGGCCGCGTACCGCAGGATCTCCTTGTACTGGCTCTTGGTGTAGTACCCGCCGGTCCCGCCGCCGACCTCCGTCGAGCCGCCGTACGTGGCCAGCTTCGGCCAGGAGTCGACGGCGATCCGCCAGCCCTGGTCGTCGGAGAGGTGCAGGTGGAACTTGTTCATCTTGTACAGCGCGATCTGATCGATGTAGCGCTTGACCTCGGTGACCGAGAAGAAGTGCCGCGAGACGTCGAGCATCGCGCCCCGGTAGGCGTAGCGCGGCGCGTCGGTGAGGCTGCCCCCCGCGACGCTCCACGGGCCCTTCTGGCGGCTGCGGCGCTCCACCTGGGCCGGCAGCAGCTGACGCAGCGTCTGGACGCCGTGGAAGAGCCCTGCGGGCTTGCGGGCGGTGATGGTGACGGAGCCCCGCCCGGATGTGAGGGTGTAGCCCTCCGCGCCCAGCCCGCTGTCGCCGGAGCCGAGCCGGAGCCTGATGCCGTCCGCGCCGTCCTGGCCGGTGACCGGCAGGGCGTATCCGGTGGAGGGGCGCAGCACGCCCGCCAGGTACTCGCCGATCTTCCGGGCCTCGCCGGACGAGCCGTCGACCCGGATCCGGGTGGTGGTGGTGAGGGAGTAGGGGGAGCCGCCCGGCCGGACCGAGGCGGGGGCGGGCACGACCTGGCCGAGCGGCCGGGGGGTCCCGGCGACGGAGCCGCCCGTCTCGGCCACCGCGGATGCCGTGGGGGCCGCGCAAGCGGTGGAGATGCCGGCCGCCGTGACGAGAATCAGCGAGCCGAGAAGGCGGGGTAGAGCACGGGGTAGAGCACTGCGCTGCGCCGTGTGCAGTCTCACAAGCCGGGTCCCTTTCTACGGGTTCACTTCTGCGGATCTCCTGAGCAACCGAACCGTCGCCATGCGTATCGCGTACCTAATGGATGGTCAAGGTGTAGACCACTTCCCCCTGTTGCCCGTGGCGGAACGTGGCCGACGGTCCGCGGCTTATGGCCGAATTCATCCCGGCGGCCCCGTCGTACCCCGGGCCGTCGGACGCGGCCGGGAGTCGGCCGGAAAGGCGCGTAATCCGCCCCGGATCGCAAAAAGAGGGCCACTCGCGCCCACTCCTGCCCGATATCGGGCAGAATTGTTGCGCTGGAGCCCCTTCCGCCGCAGTATCGACGAGTGCTCGAACGCCGCTCGTCGTACGACGACCTCATTGACCACCTGGTGCGCAGCACCGCGCTGCAGCGCGGTGAGGCAGCCCGGGTGATCCTCGACGTCCTGGCGTACTTCGACGAGACGACCGACGACTTCGTCCGCCGCCGCCACCGCGAACTGCAGTCGGGCGGCCTGGTCAACACGGAGATCTTCGAACGGATCGCGGCCGAACTGCCGCACCGGGCGGTGGCACCGCCGGAGCTGTCGCTCCGGCAGCTGCGCCGCATCGTCTACGGCTGAGACCGCTCCGCGGCCGGGCACCCACTTACTTGTACGTCGATGGAGGGGCAGAGACTCTATGTGCGGAATCGTCGGTTACATCGGAAAGCGTGACGTGGCTCCACTGCTGCTGGAAGGGCTGCAGCGGCTGGAGTACCGGGGTTACGACTCCGCGGGCATCGTGATCACCGGCAAGCCGGCGGCCGGCAAGCCCGCCGCGCTGAAGATGGTCAAGGCCAAGGGCCGGGTCCGCGAGCTGGAGGCCCGGGTCCCCAAGCGCTTCACCGGCACGACCGGCATCGCGCACACCCGCTGGGCCACCCACGGCGCCCCGAGCGACGAGAACGCCCACCCGCACCTGGACGCCGGCAACAAGGTCGCGGTCGTCCACAACGGGATCATCGACAACGCCTCCGAGCTGCGCGTCCGGCTCGAGGCGGAGGGCGTCGTCTTCCTCTCCGAGACCGACACCGAGGTGCTGGTCCACCTGATCGCCCGCTCGGAGGCGGACACCCTGGAGGAGAAGGTCCGCGAGGCCCTGCGCTCGGTCGAGGGCACGTACGGCATCGCCGTCATGCACGCCGACTTCAACGACCGCATCGTCGTGGCCCGCAACGGCTCCCCCGTCGTCCTCGGCATCGGCGAGAAGGAGATGTTCGTCGCCTCGGACGTCGCCGCCCTGGTCACCCACACCCGCCAGGTCGTCACCCTCGACGACGGCGAGATGGCCACCCTCAAGGCCGACGACTTCCGTACGTACACGACGGAGGGCTCGACCACGACGGCGACGCCGACCACCGTGGAGTGGGAGGCCGAGTCGTACGACATGGGCGGCCACGACACGTACATGCACAAGGAGATCTCGGAGCAGGCCGAAGCCGTCGACCGGGTGCTGCGCGGCCGGATCGACGACCGGTTCGCCACCGTGCACCTGGGCGGCCTGAACCTGGACGCCCGTGAGGCGCGCGGGGTCCGCCGGATCAAGATCCTCGGCTGCGGCACCTCGTACCACGCGGGCCAGATCGGCGCCCAGCTGATCGAGGAGCTCGCCCGCATCCCCGCGGACGCCGAGCCCGCTTCCGAGTTCCGCTACCGCAACCCGGTGGTGGACCCCGACACGCTGTATGTCGCGGTCTCCCAGTCCGGCGAGACCTACGACGTGCTGGCCGCGGTCCAGGAGCTCAAGCGCAAGGGCGCCCGGGTGCTCGGTGTCGTCAACGTGGTCGGTTCCGCGATCGCCCGGGAGGCGGACGGCGGTACGTATGTGCACGCCGGCCCCGAGGTGTGCGTCGTCTCCACCAAGTGCTTCACCAACACCGTGGTCGCGTTCGCGCTGCTCGCCCTGCACCTGGGGCGGATCCGGGACCTGTCGGTCGCCGACGGCAAGCGGATCATCGAGGGCCTGCGCAGGCTGCCCGCCCAGATCAGCGAGATCCTCGCCAACGAGGACGAGATCAAGAAGCTGGCGGCGGAGTACGCGGACGCCAAGTCGATGATGTTCATCGGCCGGGTGCGCGGCTACCCCGTGGCCCGTGAGGCCTCGCTGAAGCTCAAGGAGGTCTCGTACATCCACGCCGAGGCCTACCCGGCCTCCGAGCTGAAGCACGGGCCGCTCGCGCTGATCGAGCCCGCGATGCCGACCGTGGCGATCGTGCCGGACGACGACCTGCTGGAGAAGAACCGCGCCGCGATGGAGGAGATCAAGGCCCGCAGCGGCCGCATCCTCGCCGTCGCGCACCAGGTGCAGGAGAAGGCCGACCACACCATCGTCGTACCGAAGAACGAGAACGAGCTGGACCCGATCCTGATGGGCATCCCGCTCCAGCTCTTCGCCTACCACACGGCGCTGGCCATGGGCCGGGACATCGACAAGCCGCGCAACCTGGCGAAGTCCGTCACCGTCGAGTAGTCACGTCCGCACCCGGACCAAAGAGCGGCCCCGCACCCACGTCAGGTGGGTGCGGGGCCGCTCCGCGTGGGCCGGTGCCGCCAGGACCGGCCCCTCCGCTGCCTCAGAGGCTGTCGGGTGACCTGAGATCGGAAAGCGGACGCGGGCTGGTGCGTGCGATTCCAAGGCGCCGGGATGTCCTTGTAGCGGAGCTACCAGGACGTTTCGGCAACGCGGGAAGCGTGCGCACCAGGGCGTGGCCGCCCGGTCGCAGGTCACCCGACAGCCTCTCAGCCGGTGGCCGTCACTCCTCGGCCGGCAGCACGCCTCGGCATCGCCGTGGGCCAGTGGGCCAGCGCCGCCGTCGCCCCGTACCAGGCGGCCAGGCCGGCCACGGCGGCCAGCCAGCCGCCCGCCTTGCCCAGGAAGCCGCTGCCGGCGAACTGCCCGACGCCCAGGACCAGGAGCGCCACGAACAGCAGCCCGTAAGTGCCCTGACCCAGCAGACCGCGGCCCGCCGCCCCGAGGGTCAGCGTGAGCGCGAACAGAGCCCAGAGCAGCAGGAACAGCCCTGCCGCGTGGGCGGAGACCCGGGCGTCGGCGCCGGTGCCCCAGGTGAACCAGAAGGCGCCCAGGCCGGCGAAGGCCGTGCCGTCGAAGCCGTTGCCCGCGCGGAACTCCAGGAGTCCGGCGACGAACAGGGCGACACCGCCGACATAGAGCGCGAGCGAGACGGCATCCGCCGCCGTCACCCCGTCCACGGCTCCGGTGTGGCCGATCCCGAATGCCAACAGGGTCAGCCCCAGGGCGAGATGGCCGAGGGTGGAGGTGCTGGTGTTTCCCGCAGAGACGTCGTTGTCCACGGCGGGCTCCCTTCACATGCAATCGTGCTGTTTCCGAGTGACTTTTATGTACCCTTCACAAGCGCACAATCCACCTCTACGGATCGGTAGCTTCTTCCATCCGGCTGTTTCCGTAGTCGAGTTGACGCCACCGCTCCACCGGGAGCAGGCACAGAACCGCCCGCTTCCGGCCGGGCCGGGAGCGGGCGCATTGGCGTGAAGGGATACGGGAGCGGACGGGTCGGCGAGCCGGGGCGCGGCCGCCGGACGGGCTACGGGATGACGACGACCGGGCGCTGGGCGCGCCGCGCCAGCCGGCCCGCAACCGAGCCGAAGATCCGGCCCACGATCCCCTGCGTGGAACCGACCACGATCGCGTCGGCGGAGTACTCCCGGCCGACCTCCTCCAGCTCGTGGCAGATGTCCCCGCCGCGCTCGACGAGCACCCACGGCACCTCGGTGAGGTAGTCCGCACAGGCGAGCTCGAGACCGAGGACCTCGGTGCGGTGATCGGGGACATCGACGAAGACGGGCGGCTCGCAGCCTGCCCAGACCGTGGTCGGCAGCCGATTGGCGACGTGGACGATGATCAGGCCGGAACCTGATCTTCGGGCCATGCCGATGGCGTAGGCGAGGGCCCGCTCACTGGAGGTCGAGCCGTCGAAGCCGACGACGACCCCGTGCCGGAACGCGGGATCGCAGGAATGACGTGTTTCTTCGGCCGCCTGCGGTCCCGACTCGGGGTCGGCTACCTGCTTGCGGTCCGCGGGTTCGGGGATTTCGTGACCGGCCATCGGTGTCTCGGCGAAGAGAGTCCTCGTGAGGAGAGCGACTTGGGGAAGGGGCGTCAGTGAGCGGTGTTGCGGTGTCCGGGAATCATCTTCCCAACCCCTTACCCCCAAGGGTACGGCGCCACTCCTCCACTGCCCAGACCCGCGCAAAGCGCGCGCGACGTTTCACGGAGCATGCCCGAGACCGCCTCGTATGGCAATGCCGGTTGCCCTGTACACCGACGTCGCGGGACCCGGACGGATCGCATTCGGTGACCGGGCGGGGCCCGGCCCGTTAGCCACGTGGCCGCCCCGCCGCACAGCGCCGACGGGTCCCGCCGGCCGTCCGGTACCGACCGCAGCGCCACCGCACCACTCCAGGGAGCAACCCCGTGCCCGCACCCGTCCCGCCCGCCCATCCGGAACCCGCCGCGCAGTCGGCGACCGATGTGGTCCGCTGGTCGCTGTTCGGCTGCCTGCTGGTACCGGTCGTCCTCCTCGCCCACGGCGACTCCGCCGGCGGGGCCGCCGTCGTCGCGCTCGGCCTGGCCGTGGTCACCGTGACCTGCCGGATGCTGCTGCGCCGGTCACTGCGCAGCGCCGCGCGAACGTCCGAGGGGGCGCACAGGAGCGGCCGGTCCTCCCGGGGAGTGCGCCGGTTGAACGACTGAATTCCGCACACGCGACCGTACATTTTCAGCCAACTTCGTTCCTCGGTTGATTCCTTGTCGAAATGGCCGATCAACCCCCTTGCCAGCAGGCAGAAGGAGACCGCGCGGTACGCTTCCACCCAATGGGGACGGGCCATGAACGCGAGGCGCACTTCCCTGCACGACTCACGAGTGAAACGCTTCGTGATCGAATGCTTCCCGCCAGGTTGCCTTGTCGACATAAAGCCGGTTGGTGAACTTGTCACGACGGCACCACGGGACGCAGTAGATTCGATCTTGGGTGTCGAAGGCTGGGGACTCGTGCACGACCGAGGGGACATGTGCAGGTGCGACAGGCCCGTAAGGACCAGGAAGACGCGAACACCGAGGGGGGCTTAGCGTCATGAGCCAGGACTCCGCCACCGCAACGGAGGCTGTACGGAAGCTGAGCGGACGCCGGCGCCGGGAGGTCGTGGCCGTACTGCTGTTCAGCGGCGGCCCCATCTTCGAGAGCTCCATCCCGCTCTCCGTATTCGGCATCGACCGCCAGGACGCGGGAGTTCCGCGTTACCGGCTTCTCGTGTGCAGCGGCGAAGAGGGACCGCTGCGCACCACCGGGGGACTCGAACTCACCGCGCCCTACGGGCTGGAGGCGATCAGCAGGGCAGGCACCGTCGTGGTGCCCGCCTGGCGCTCGATCACCTCACCACCGCCCGTGGAAGCGCTGGACGCGCTGCGCCGTGCCCACGAGGAGGGCGCCCGCATCGTCGGGCTGTGCACGGGGGCCTTCGTGCTCGCCGCCGCCGGCCTGCTCGACGGCCGCCCGGCGACCACGCACTGGATGTACGCGCCGACGCTCGCCAAGCGCTATCCGTCGGTGCACGTCGACCCGCGCGAGCTGTTCGTCGACGACGGCGACGTGCTCACCTCCGCGGGGACAGCGGCAGGAATCGACCTCTGCCTGCACATAGTCCGTTCGGACCACGGCACGGAGGCCGCCGGGGCACTCGCCCGCCGGCTCGTCGTGCCGCCGCGGCGCAGTGGCGGTCAGGAGCGCTACCTCGACAGGTCTTTACCTGAAGAGATCGGCTCCGACCCGCTCGCCGAGGTCGTGGCCTGGGCACTGGAGCATCTGCACGAGCAGTTCGACGTGGAGACGCTGGCCGCGCGCGCCTACATGAGCAGGCGGACCTTCGACCGCAGGTTCCGTTCGCTCACCGGCAGCGCACCGCTCCAGTGGCTGATCACCCAGCGGGTGCTGCAGGCGCAGCGGCTGCTGGAGACGTCCGACTACTCGGTCGACGAGGTCGCGGGCCGCTGCGGCTTCCGTTCGCCGGTCGCGCTGCGCGGGCACTTCCGGCGTCAGCTGGGCTCCTCCCCCGCCGCGTACCGGGCCGCCTACCGGGCCCGTCGTCCGCAGGGCGGTGGTCCGGAGCCGGTTGCCACGGTCACCGAGCAGGCGGTGCCCGCACAGGGCACTTCACCGAGCCGCCGGGCCGCGGTGACGGCCGGTGCCGCGGGTCAGTCCGCCGCTGCCCCGGCAGCGCTGGATCCGGGCCGCGGCGAGCACGGGAGGACGGGCTCCGACGCGTACGCCGCAGGGCGCCCGGCCCTGCCGGGGCAGCGGAGTGCCCCGTAGGGTGGGGCCCATGAACGACCGCATGGTGTGGATCGACTGCGAGATGACCGGGCTCTCGTTGACGGAAGACGCACTCATCGAGGTGGCCGCACTGGTCACCGACTCGGAGTTGAACGTGCTCGGCGACGGGGTGGACATCGTGATCCGCCCGCCGGACGCGGCCCTGGAGACCATGCCCGAGGTGGTGCGGCAGATGCACACCGCCTCGGGCCTCCTCGACGAGCTGGCCGGGGCACCACCCTGGCCGAAGCCGAGGAGAAGGTCCTGGCCTATGTGCGCGAGCACGTGAAGGAGCCCGGCAAGGCTCCGCTGTGCGGGAACACGGTCGGCACCGACCGCGGCTTCCTGTCGCGGGACATGCCGTCCCTGGAGGGCTATCTCCACTACCGGATCGTCGACGTCTCCTCGATCAAGGAACTGGCCCGTCGCTGGTTCCCGAGGGCGTACTTCAACAGTCCCGACAAGAACGGCAACCACCGGGCGCTCGCGGACATCCGTGACTCCATCACGGAGCTGCGGTACTACCGGGAGGCGGTCTTCGTCCCGCAGCCGGGACCCGACTCGGAACGCGCCAAGTCGATCGCGACGCGTCTGTCCTCGCCCCCGGCGTAGGGCCTTCGCTCCGGATCATGCAGGACCGGCAGGAAGCCGCTGGTCACGGCCCTTTCGGGGGCCGGGATCGGCGGTTGGACAATGGAGGCGCGAGCACCCTCCCGGACCCTGTACACTTTTTCTCGGCCGGTCAGAAAAAGACCGGACGCGGTGGGTATAGCTCAGACGGTAGAGCACCTGGTTGTGGTCCAGGATGTCGCGGGTTCGAGTCCCGTTACTCACCCTGATTGATCAAGGGCTGACCTGTGAAAACGGGTCAGCCCTTCTTCATGTCCCGCCCCTTGGGGAGAACGCGTCCCGTCCCGCGGGAAGACCGCGGGGCACGGGAAAGGCCCCGGCCGATGACCGGGGCCGGGGTGTGACACCCGTCACGAGGAGTCGCGGACGATCAGTTCCGTGGGGAGCACGATCTGCGGCCGCTCGGCGTTCTCGTTCGCAATCGTGTCGAGGAGCACCCGGGTCATCGTGCGCCCCATCTCCTCGATCGGCTGCCGGACGCTCGTCAGCGCGGGGTCCATGTGCCGGGCCACGGCGGAGTCGTCGAAGCCGATGAGGGCCACGTCGTCCGGGATGCGCCGGCCGGCCTCCCGCAGCACCTGGCGGGCTCCCGCGGCCATGACGTCGGAGGCGGCGAAGACCGCGTCCACGTCCGGCCGGCGGGCGAGCAGCTCCCGCATGGCACGGACGCCGCCCTCCTCGGAGAAGTCGGCGGGGGCGATCAGCCGCTCGTCGGGTTCGAGTCCGGCCTCGGAGACCGCCTTGCGGTACCCGTCCAGGCGCCGCTGGGAGGCGTAGACGTCCAGCCGGCCGGTGATGGTGGCAATGGAGCGGCGACCCCGGGAGGCGAGGTGCTCGACGGCGCTGCGGGCGCCCTCGAAGTTGTCCGAGTCGACCGAGGGAAGCGGCTCCGTGGCGGACCTGCGGCCGTTCATGACGGCGGGCATGCCGAGCTGCTCCAGCAGGTCGGGCAGCGGGTCGTCGGCGTGCACGGAGACCAGCAGCACGCCGTCCACGCGGTGCGCGGTCAGGTACTGGGCCAGCCTGCGGCGTTCACGGTCGCTGCCGACGAGCGTGAGGAGCAGCTGCATCTCGGTGTCGGCCAGGGCCGCACCCACACCGCGCACGATGTCGGAGAAGTACGGCTCCGCGAAGAAGCGGCTCTCCGACTCCGGCACCACGAGCGCGATGGCGTCCGTACGGTTCCCCGCCAGTGCACGGGCGGCGCGGTTGGGCACGTAACCCAGTTCGGCGACGGCCGCCTCCACCGCCTCCCGCGTGTGCGCGCTGACCCGCGGTGAGCCGTTGATGACCCGCGAGGCCGTGCCGCGCCCCACCCCCGCCCGCGCCGCGACCTCTTCGAGCGTGGGCCGGCCCCCGCTCCGTACTCGCGCTGCCGTCATGGCTGCCTCCCGTTCGCGGTCAATTTCTCACAGTCGGATAACCAAACCAAGTCCTGGTGTTGGATCCCTTGACACTCGTCGGGACCGGTCGGCCGCTCCTCCGCCGTCCGCATGGGAGCGCTCCCACTCTACGCGCGTGGTCAAGCGGCTCGTGCGGGCCGGGGGTGCGGTGGCGCCCGGCCGACGTGCGGACATGCCTGAGACCCGGCACAGGGCCGGGCCTCAGGGGGTGATGCAGATTCAGCAGTTTTCGCTCAACACCCGTTCACAGCAGGGTAGTTGAACGGTGAATGGTCAGGACGGGCCGGTCGGCGGCAGAGCGTGGCGGCGGATCACATCGGCGTACCAGTGGGCGCTCGCCTTGGGAATGCGGCGCTGGGAGGCGTAGTCGACGTACACGGTGCCGAAGCGCTTCGAGTAGCCGTACGCCCACTCGAAGTTGTCCATCAGCGACCACAGGAAGTAGCCGCGGACGTCCGCGCCGTCGGCCACCGCGCGCTGCACGGCGTCCAGGTGCCCGTGCAGATACGCGATCCGCTCGGGGTCCTCCACCCGCCCCTCGGGCGAGACGTAGTCGTCGAAGGCGGCGCCGTTCTCGGTGACCATCAGCGGCAGCCCCGGGTGGTCCCGGCTGGTGTCCATGAGGAGGCTGTACAGCCCGTTGGGGTCGATCGCCCAGTTCATCGCGGTGCGCTTCTTGCCCTCCGAGAGATGGAAGGCGACGTGCTCGGATCCGGGCCACGGGGAGTGGTCGCTGTCGCCGTGGCCGTCGTTGCGCGTGTCGCCCGCGCCCTTCGCCGGGGTGGAGACCAGCGTCGGCGTGTAGTAGTTGACGCCCAGGACGTCGATCGGACGGGAGATGGCGGCCAGGTCGCCGTCCTGGACCAGCTTCGACCAGTCCACCAGGTGCCGGGTGTCGGCGATCAGGTCCTCGGGGTACTCACCGCGCAGCATCGGACCGGTGAAGATCCGGTTGCCCACCGCGTCGATCCGGCGGGCGGCGTCCGCGTCGGCCGCGCTCGCGGTCAGCGGGCGGACCTGGTGGAGGTTGAGGGTGACCGAGGTCTGTGCGGCAGCGGGGAGTTGACCGCGCAGAACCTCGATCGCCCGGCCATGGGCGAGGTTGAGGTGGTGGGCCGCCCGCAGGGCGGAGGCGGGCTCGGTGCGGCCCGGCGCGTGCACACCGGAGCCGTACCCGAGGAAGGCCGAGCACCACGGCTCGTTGAAGGTGGTCCACGTCCCGACGCGGTCGCCGAGGGCGCCGGCCATGATCGCGGTGTAGTCGGCGAACCGCTCGGTGGTCACCCGCTGCGGCCAGCCGCCGGCGTCCTCCAGCTCCTGGGGCAGGTCCCAGTGGTAGAGGGTGGCGACGGGCGTGATGCCGGCTTCGAGCAGCTCGTCGACGAGCCTGCGGTAGAAGTCCAGACCGCGTTCGACGGCGGGCCCGCGGCCGGTGGGCTGCACCCGGGACCAGGAGACGGAGAAGCGGTACGCCTTCAGCCCCAGCCGCTTCATCAGCGCCACGTCGTCGCGGTAGAGGTGGTAGTGGTCGGCGGCGATGTCTCCGGTGTCGCCGTTGCGGACCTTGCCCGGCGTACGGCTGAAGGTGTCCCAGATGGAGGGGGTGCGGCCGTCCTCGGCAGCGGCACCCTCCACCTGGTAGGCGGCGGTCGCCGCCCCCCAGACGAAGCCTGTCGGAAATCTCGTCGCCTCGGGCGCCTGCTTCGGGGCGATGTCAGGTCGTACAGCAGTCATGCGGGAGCGCTCCCAGGAGTGGACGGACAGGGGCAAGGAAATATGGAGCTCCGGGAGCCCGTACGGCCCTCGCTCAGGTGCGGGCCGTACGGACCTTCCGGGATGGGGCTGCTGACGTGACGTCAGCCCTTGACGGCACCGGACATGATCCCGCCGACGATCCGCTTGCCGAAGATCACGAACACCACGAGCAGCGGCAGCGTGCTGATCAGCGCGCCGGCCATCACGATGCTCTGGTCGGGGGTGTAGGAGGCGCTCAGCTGGCCGAGGGCCACCTGGAGCGTGGGGTTCTGCTGGTTCAGTGCGAGGTAGGGCCAGAAGAAGTCGTTCCAGGCCTGGACGAAGGTGAGCATGCCGAGCACCATCATCGCGGGGCGGGCCACCGGCAGCACGATGCTCAGCACGACGCGGAAGTTGTTCGCGCCGTCGATCTTGGCGGCCTCGATGAGCTCGTACGGAAGCGCCTCGCTCAGGTACTGCCGCATGAAGAACACGCCGAACGCGCTGACCAGGGTCGGGAAGATCACCGACTCCAGGTTTCCGCCCCAGCCGAGGTCGGACATCATCATGAACAGCGGCACGACGCTGAGCTGCGGCGGAATGGTCAGGGTGGCGATGACCCCGGTCATCAGCGCGCCGCGGCCACGGAAGCGCATCTTGGCGAAGGCGTAGCCGGCCAGGGTGCAGAAGAAGAGCGTCGCCGCCGTGATGCAGCTGGAGACGATGATGCTGTTGACGATCGCCTTGCCCAGGTGGGCCTGGTTCCAGGCGGCGTCGAGGTTGTGCATCAGCCGCCCGCCCGGCAGGAACGGCGGGGTGCTGGCCAGTACCTCGTCCTGGGTGTGGGACGCGGCCACCAGGGTCCAGTACAGCGGGATCAGCGAGCCGATGCCGACGACGGCCAGCGCGATGTAGGCGAACGGACCGCCCTGCAGCTGCTTGCCGGCTCCGGGCTTGAAACGGCTCGCGCGCTTCGGTGCGCGGTGGACGACGGGCGCCGGGAGGCCGAGCTCCGGCACTTTGGTGGGGCTGGTGATGGTCATGGATATCGCTCCCGGTCAGACCGCGGATTTGCGTACGAAGCGGCCGATGAGCCAGTTGACCGCGGCGATGATCAGCAGGAGGGCGAGCATCGCCCAGGCCACTGCGGCGGCCGGACCGAGATGCCCGAGGTTCCAGCCGTAGTTGTAGAGGTAGACGCTGAGGGTCTCGTACTGATTCTCGTTTCCGCCGGTCGCGCCGAGGGTGCCACCCTCCAGCAGCAGGGGCTCACCGAACAGCTGCATGGAACCGATGGTCGAGATGACGATCGTGAAGAGGATCGTGGGCCGCAGCGAGGGGATGGTCACCTTGCGGAACTGCTGCCAGCGCGAGGCGCCGTCGAGCGAGGCCGCCTCGTACAGATCGGTCGGGACGGCCTGCATGGCGGCCAGGTAGATCAGGGTGTTGTAGCCGGTCCAGCGCCAGATCACGATGACCGAGATGGCGATCTTGGAAGTCCAGTGCCCGTTGGCCCAGTTGGTGTGGCCGAGGCCGGCGAAGTGCAGCACCCAGTTCAGCAGTCCGCCGTCGGCCCGGAAGACCAGGGCGAAGACGAGGGCCGCGGAGGCCACCGAGGTGGCGTACGGGGTGAGGATGATCGTCCGCCAGAAGGTGCTGGCGCGGAGCTTGTAGTTCAGCAGGTGGGCCAGGCCGAGCGCGACCAGCAGCTGCGGGACCGTCGACATGACACCGATCAGGAAGGTGTTGGTGACGGCCGTCCAGAACTCCGCGTCGTGCAGGATCCTGTCGAAGTTGCCCCAGCCGACCCACTCCATCTGGTCCAGGCCGGTCATCTCCACCCGGTGCAGGGCGATCCAGCCGGTGTAGATCAGCGGGTAGAGCCCGAAGGCGCCGAAGACGAGGAAGAACGGGGCTATGTAGGCGTACGGCGATGCCTTGTCGTCGAACCGCCAGATCCGGCTCCGCCACGTCTGCCGGCGGGCGCTCACCGGTTTCTGCTGGGAACCGCGGGGTGGCGGGGCGTATGCGTCCCGGGTGGGAGTCGAGGTGGCCACGGGCGGGAGTCCTTCCCTGGATTGCTTGGTTACCCGGGTACGGGCCGGGGCGGGGCCGGGAGCACGTGCGGTGGGCTTCCACGGGGCGGCCGGGAGGTGTCCGGTCGCCCCGTGGAAGCCCGCCGGGGACGGGCTGCGCAGCGGGAGCCCCGGTGCCCCACGGGTGGGGACACGCAGGTGCGGGCGGCCCGGGGGCCGCCCGCTGCTGCGACCGTCAGCCGATCGCCTTCTCGATCGAGTCGGTCGCTGCCTTCCATGCCTTGTCAGGGCTGGTGCCGCGCTGCTCCATGTTGTTGATCTGGGTGGAGATGGTGTCCTTGATGACGCCGTCCTTCGGGCCGAGAACGGTCTCGGGGATGGACTTGGCCTCGTCGGCGTACAGCTCACCGATCGGCGCGTCGTTGAAGTACGGGAGCTTGGCGCTCTTCACGTCGGGCAGGTCGTAGGCGCCCTTGTTGGACGGGAAGACACCGATCGCCTTGAAGACGGCGGCCTGCTGCTCGGGGGCGGTCAGCCACTTGACGAGCTTGCCGGCCTCGTCGACGTTCTTGCCCGACTTCGGCACGCCGAGGAACGAGCCGCCCCAGTTGGCCGCGGTCTCGCCGGGCGCGGTGGTGATGTTCCACTTGCCCTTGTTGGCGTCACCGGCGGACAGCGAGATCTGTCCGGCCATCCAGGCGGGGCAGGCCACGGTGGCGATGGTGCCCTTGCGCAGGGCCGCCTTCCACGGGTCGCTGAACTGGGCGAGGCCCTGGGTCAGCTTCTTGTCCGCGGACTCGGCCGCCAGGTTCCAGCCCTGCTTGACGCTGGGGCTGTCCGCGTAGATCGGCTTGCCGCTCTCGTCGTAGTACTGCTTCGCGTTCGAGCTGACCACGGCGTTGAACATCGCGCTCGCGGAGTCCATGAAGTAGGTGCCCGCAGGCGCCTTCTTCTTGTACTCCTCGCCCAGCTTGAGGTAGTCCTCCCAGCCCCCGGCGAACTTGGCGGCGACCTCCTCGCGGTCGGTCGGCAGACCGGCCTTCTTGAAGAGCTCGGTGTTGTAGCAGAGCGACATCGGGCCGATGTCGGTACCCGCGCCGATCACCTTTCCGTCCGCCGTGGTGGCCTGCTTCTCCTTCCAGGACACCCACTCGCTGACGTCGATCACCTTGCTGAGGTCGGCGAACTGGTCCGCCTTGGTGTCGACGAGCTCCTTGATGCGCCCGACCTCGAGGCCCTGGACGTCCGCCAGACCGCTGCCCGAGTTCAGCTGCTGGAGCAGCTTGGGGTAGTAGACCTTCTCATCGGCGGTGGTGTCTTCCTTGACCGTGATGTTCGGGTGCAGCTCGTGGTACTTGGCGAAGAGGCCGGCTTCCTTGTAGCCGAACTGCCCGAAGTCCGCGACGGTCAGCGTGATCTTCCCGTTGGCATCGGAGCTCTCGTCCGACGAGTCCGAGTCACTGCTGCAGCCGGTCAGCAACAGGGCCGAGGCTGTCAGGCCCGTGGTGACCAGAACCGCGGCTCTGCGGCTTCGGCCGGCGACGGTGCGGGTGATGCGCATTCCACTACTCCTTGTTCCAGGGTGGGACTGGCGGTTCCGACTGCGCGGCATACGCGCTGGTGAGTGCGGGTGCCAGGTGCTTCAGGGGGAGGACACGGGCAGTGCCGTTCACACGAGAAATCCTCATGCAATGTGGGAGCGCTCCCATGCGTCGATGTCGGAAGGTTCCTGCCTGGGAGGGGTGGGTGTCAAGACTTGAAGACGCTTCCGTTGCGTGAGCGTGTCCTGCAAGTCACGAGACCGTGTCCGGCCAAGGGCTTGCCAAAGCGTGCGGACAGGGGATGCGGAACGGCGCGTTCCCGAATTCTCGCAGGTGAGCGGCTTGTTGGGAGCGGATTACGGGGCCGGCGCGGCGGAGCCGCCGTGATCTCACCGGATTTCCGCCGCCCCCCGGTAACACCCTTTCCCGCACCCGATTCGCGCGGGACGGCCCGCCGGAAGGTGAACGGGAGACCGGGCCACGAGGGGGCCGGGGAGCGCTCCCGTGTTCTTTCCCCGAACCCGAGAGCCTGGACCATGCCTTCGGGGCGTGCCACGGGCAGTTGCCAGGACTCAGACGGTACGCAGATGGGCCAGCGTCTGTTCCAGTTCCGCCTGGGCTGCCCGGCCCGCCGATTCCGCGTCGCCCGCCACCACCGCCGCGACCAGTGCCCGGTGTGCCGCGTCGCCGTGGTGCGGGTCGTCGCGGCGCAGGCCGAAGCTCCACCAGGTCGATGAGCGCCTGGCGCAGCGCGGGGGCGAACTCGCCGAAGAGGTCGGTCAGTACGGGGTTGTGGGCGGCCGCCACCACGGCCCGGTGCAGGGCGATGTCCGCGTCCACGAACCCGGCGTCCGGCCCGGCGCCCGCCCCGCTGGAATCCGCAACGCTCCAGCTCCATGCCGTCGCATCGCTACCGCTCCGCCTTCGACCGCGTCGAGATCCCGCTGACCGGCCGCGGCTGGCCGGACGCCCGCATCGAGCAGGCCCCGCTCTGGGTGCCCGTCGACCTGCGGGACGGCAACCAGGCGCTGGCCGAACCGATGGACACCCCTCGCAAGCGCCGGATGTTCGATCTGCTCGTCGCGATGGGCTTCAAGGAGATCGAGGTCGGCTACCCGTCAGCGAGCCGCACCGACTTCGACTTCGTACGGCACCTGGCGCGGAGCGGCGCCGTGCCGGAGGACGTGACGGTGGTCGTCTTCACCCCGGCCAGAGCGGACCTGATCGAGCGGACCTTCGAGTCCGTCGCGGGGATGGACCGGGTGGTCGTCCACCTGTACATCCCGACCGCGCCCGTCTGGCGGGACGTCGTCCTCGGGCGCAGCCGGGCCGAGGTGCACGGCGTCGTACTGGACGCGGCGCGGCAGATGGAGCGGCTGGCTCGGACCGGGCCCGCGGCGGACATCCGGTTCGAGTTCTCGCCCGAGGTGTTCATCCTCACCGAACCGGACTTCGTCCTGGAGATCTGCAACAGCCTGACCGAGGTCTGGGACGCCTCGCCCGACCGGCCGGTGATCCACAACCTCCCGGCCACGGTGGAGATCGCGACGCCGAACGTGTACGCGGACCAGATCGAGTACATGCACCGCCATCTGGACCGCCGCGGGTCGGTGATCCTCTCCGTCCACCCGCACAACGACCGCGGTACGGGGGTGGCGTGCGCGGAACTCGCGGTGCTGGCGGGGGCGCAGCGGGTGGAGGGGTGCCTGTTCGGCAACGTCGACCTGGTCAACCTGGCCCTCAACCTGTACGCCCAGGGTGTCGACCCGATGATCGACTTCTCGGACATCGACGAGATCCGCCGCACGGTGGAGCACTGCAACCGGCTGCCGGTTCCGGCGCGCCATCCGTACGGCGGCGACCTGGTGTACACCGCGTTCTCCGGCACCCATCAGGACGCGATCAGCAAGGGCTTCGCGGACCGTGCGCGTGACGGCTCCGAGAGGTGGTCGGTGCCGTACCTGCCGATCGACCCGGCGGATGTGGGGCGTACGTACGAGGCGGTCATCCGGGTCAACAGCCAGTCCGGCAAGGGCGGCATCGCCCATCTGCTGCGGAGCAACTACGGGGTGGACCTGCCGGCCGGGATGCGGGCGGACTTCTCCCGTGCGGTGCAGGACACGACGGACGACAGCGGTCTGGAGGCCACGCCGAAGGATCTGTGGCAGCTGTTCGAGACGACGTATCTGGTCCCGGGCGGGACGGTGCGATCGCCCTGACGTCCTGGTCGACGGAGCACGATCCGGCGGGCGGGCAGCGGTTCGTCTGCACGCTGCGGATGGACGGGCGCGAGGGCGACTACGAGGGCACGGGCAGCGGCACGGTGTCCGCGTTCACGCACGCGCTGGCGGCCGCGGGGGTGGAGGTCGCGATCGTCGACTTCGCGGAGGAGGCGGCGGTCGCGGCGGGGCCCGGGGCGACGGCGTACGCGCAGTGCCGGGTCGGCGATGAGGTGCGCTGGGGGCGGGGCAGGACACGTCCGCCGTCGCGGCGGCGGTCGCGGCGGTGCTGTCCGCGGTGAACCGGGCGCAGTAGGGCCTTTCGTTCGGGTGCGGCAGCGGGACAGCGCGTGGCCTCCGGCCGGGCGCTGTCCCCGGTCGCCGGACGGGCCGGCCTCCGCCGCAGGCGGCCGGATCGGCCCGTCCGGGCGCAAAAGGGGGCGCACCCCGGCCGGATGTGGGGGGAGTGGGGCCGGCCGGGATGCGCGAGGGGGTGGTGGCTACTTGTAGGCGCCGAACGCCTTCGTGAAGGCGAGCGGCTCCTGGGCGATCGAGCTGCACGACGCGTCCGCGGACGGCTGCGCACCGCCCGCGCACTCCTTGTCCCGGGTGCCCGACCACATCGCCAGCCAGGCGAGGCCCTTCTCCTGGGCGAACTCCACCAGCTGCGTGGCGTCGTCGACCTTGAAGACCTCGGTGCTGACGTCGTTCACACCGATCATCGGCGTCACCGCGACGGCCTTCCACGCGTCCGCGTCGGAGAGCCCGAGCACGCCCTTGATCTGGGCCTGGGTGGCCGTGGCCGCCTGGATCGCGTACGTGCCCATGTCGCCGCTGTACGAGGGGCCGTAGTCCATCGCCATGACGTTGACCGCGCCGACGTCCACGCCGTTCTTCTTCGCGTCGGCGATCAGGTCCACGCCGGGCTGGGTCAGCCCCTCGGGCATCACCGGCAGGGTGAAGGAGACGTCCAGGCCGGGGTGGGACTTCTGGAGCTGGGCGATGGCCTGGGCGCGGCGGGAGTTGGCCGCCGTGTCGGGCAGCGCGCCGCCCTCGATGTCGAAGTCGACCTTGGTCAGCTTGTACGCGTCCACGACCTTGCCGTAGGCCGCGGCCAGGTCGTCGGCCGAGGTGCAGTTCAGCGCCAGCTCGGAGCCGGAAGCGCCGCCGAAGGAGACCCGGACGTCGCCGCCCGCCGCGCGCAGGTCGCCGATCTGGGAGGCGACCTTGTCGTCACCGAGGCCGGTGACACCGCCCCAGAGGGGAGCGCAGCTGCCGCCGGAGGTGATGAAGGCGAGGTTGAACTGCTTGACCCCGGTCTTGGTGGCGGTGTCGGCCAGGTCGAAGGCGGGGTAGAGCGAGGTGTCGACGTACGGGGCGAAGCCCGCGCCGCTCGCCGTGCCGCCGCCGGCGCTGTCGGTCTTGGTGGGGGCCGGCGTGGGGGTCGGTGTCGCGGTCCCGGCCGGCGGGTCCGTGGGGGTGGCCGAGCCGGTGGGGGTGGGGTCGCGGTCTCGGTGGGGCGGCCGCTGGGCTCCGGTGTGGCGCCGGTGTCGACGGAGCACTTGGCGTCGTCGATGAGGCAGCCGGTGGGGTCGGCGGCGGCATCGTCCGAGGTGGTGACGAAGCCGATGGTGACGGACTTGCCGGCAGCCAGCTCCTTGTCCCAGCTGGCCGGCTTCACGGTGACGTGGTTGCCGCTGACCGTGTGCTCGCCGTTCCACAGGGAGCTCAGCTTCGTGCCCGCCGGCAGATCGAATTCGAGCGTCCAGCCGGACTTGGCGGAGCCGGTGTCGTTGGTGACGACGTACTGACCGGTGTAACCGCCCGTCCAGCCGCTGGTCCTGGTGTAGGCGGCGCCGACCGCCGCCGCCTGGGCCGTGCCGGTGAGGGCGAAGACCGTTCCGCCGATCACGGCCGCGGCGACGACCGCGCCGATCGCCTTGGTCCTGGTGCTCGCCGTGCGCCGGTGCGTGCTGGTGCCCATCGCGTTCCTGCCTCGTCATACGGAAGTGGGGGATGCGAGAGCACGCTAGCGACACCGAATCCGGCAAATGCCGCACTTGGGCTGCGACTTGGTGTTCTTAGGGTGGGCTTAAGGAGCGCATCGGCCGGTCTAAAGGTTCGGACCTGCTCCGGAACGGAATCGGAGCTCTGCGTTCCGTCGCGTCACTCCGCGTCGCCGCCGCCCCACCCGGTGTCCGCGGCGCTGGGGCCGCTGTCCGTCGAGCCCGATCCAGATGCGCACCTCCGTGCCGCCGAGCACCGAGCGGCCGATCCGTACGTCACCGCCGGTGGATTCGGCGACCCGGCTGACGATGTCGAGGCCGAGCCCGGTCGAGCCGACCGCGCTCTTCGCACCGCCGCGGCCGCTGCCCCCGCGCGCCAGCGCGGCCTTGGGGTCCGCGATGCCGCCGCCCGCGTCCGAGACCAGCACGATCACCGCGTCGGCGCTGTGGTGGACGTCGACGGCGAAGGCGGTGCCCTCGGGGGTGTGCCGGAAGACGTTTCCGAGCAACGCGTCGAGTGCCGCTGCCAGTTCGGGGCGGGCCACCGGAATGCGTACCGTGCGGTCCACTCCCGCCAGCCGCACCTCGCGGCCCTCGTCCTCGGCCAGCGCCGACCAGAAGCCCATGCGTTCGCGGATCACTTCGGAGGCGTCGCAGCCGGCCCCCGGCCCGCCGCCCTGCCCCTGGGTCTGCGGGCGTTGCTCCCGGGCGGTCCTGATGATCGTGTCGACCTCGCGCTCCAGCTGCTCGACGGCCGACCGGGTCTGGTCGGCGGCCGGGCCCTCGCCGAGCGAGGCGGCGTTGAGCCGGAGCACGGTGAGCGGGGTGCGCAGCCGGTGCGAGAGGTCGGCGGCCAGTTCGCGCTCGTTGGCGAGGAGCTGGACGACCTGGTCGGCCATGGAGTTGAAGGCGACGGCGGCGGACCGGAGTTCGGTCGGCCCCTCCTCAGGTACGCGGGTCCCGAGCTGCCCCTCCCCCAGGTCGTGCGCGGCCCCCGCGAGCCGCCGGGCCGGTTCCACCATGCGTACGCCGAGCCGGTCGGCCACGGCGACCGAGCCGACGATCAGCGCGATGCCGACGCCCGCCAGCATCAGCCACGCGGTGGCGACGCCGTTGGAGACCTCGCCCTCGGGCACGAACACCTCGACGACGGCGGTGCCCCCGGAGCCGAGCGCGGTGGGCTGGAGCAGCGCGGAGCCGCCGGTCACCTCGGTGATGGAGGCGCGCCCCGACTCCCGTACGGTCTCCAGGTCCTTGCGGGTGGCGCGGCGGCTGCCGATCTCCACCGGCTGGCTGTCGGCCTCGTCGGAGGCGGGCACGTGGACTGCCATCCGGCCCGCGGCCCCGGGCTCGGTGGTGAGCACGGCCTTGTCGAGCTCGTCCCGGTCGGTGGTGATGGAGAGCGTCGGGCCGATCGTCGCGGCCTGCCGCTCGGCGTCGGAGAAGGCCCGGTCGCGCGCCATCTCCTTGATGACGAGGCCCAGGGGTACGGCGAAGGCCACCACGACCATCACGGTGACCGCCAGACAGACCTTGACCAGCGCCCACCTCATGCGGGCTGCTCCGGGGCGCGGGGCGCGGCGGGCGGCTGCAGTTTGACGCCGACGCCGCGCAGGGTGTGCAGATAGCGCGGGCGTGCGGCCGTTTCGCCCAGTTTCCGCCGGAGCCAGGAGAGATGGACGTCAATGGTCTGATCATCCCCGTACGACTGCTGCCAGACCTCCGCGAGGAGTTCCTTGCGCGGGACGACGACACCCGGCCGGCCGGCCAGGAAGGTCAGCAGGTCGAACTCCCGGCGGGTGAGATCGAGGTCGGTGCCGTCGAGCTCGGCCTGGCGCCGCAGCGGGTCTATGGAGAGCCCGCCGACCTGGATGACGCGCGGCGACGGCGCCTCGCCGCCCGCGGCCCGTGAGCGGCGCAGCACGGCGGCCATCCGGGCGGAGAGGTGTTCCACCGAGAACGGCTTGGTCAGGTAGTCGTCCGCACCGTCGTTGAGCAGCCGGACGATCTCGCTCTCGTCGTCGCGGGCGGTCGCGATGATGACGGGCACGTCGGTGATGCCGCGCAGCATCTTCAGCGCCTCCGACCCGTCGAGATCGGGGAGCCCCAGATCGAGGATGACCACGTCGAACCGGAAGTGGGCGACCTCGCGCAGCGCTTCGAGCGCGGTGCCGACACTCCGTACCGTATGGGAGGCCTCGGTCAGGTGCCGGATGAGGGCGGAACGTACGAACTGGTCGTCCTCGACCACGAGCACACTTGGCATGGGCGGCACCGTACTTCATCCGGCGGCGGCGGGTACGGCCGGTGGCATCGGCGGGACACCGGGCGGGCCGGTGGTGCAGGATGTGCCGGATGCAACGAGGACTCGTACACGCGCTCGCGTGGTCGCTCGCCACCGGCGCCGCGGTCACGCTGTCGTGGTGGGGCGTGCACACCGTGATGGCGGGGACGGCGTACGACCCGCCGCGCGCGGTGCCGATCTCGGCGAGCGCCCGGGGTGACCGGGCGAGCACGGAGAAGCTCTCGTCCTCGACGCGGCGCCCGGAGCCCTCCCCGTCCGCCCGCAGCACCGAGCCACGCAGCTCGCCGAAGCCGTCCGCGAGCCCCTCGCCCGCCCCCTCCCGCAGCCGCGCGAGCACTCCGCCGCCACCCGCCCCTTCGGCCACTCCCTCGGGCACGGCGAAGAGTTACCCGACGGACGGCGGCCGGGTCGTCTTCGAGCTGGGCGCGGACCGGGCGAAGCTGGTGTCGGCGACTCCGGAGCCGGGCTGGTCGATGCAGGTCTGGACGAACACCACCTGGATCCGGGTGGACTTCACCCAGGACGACGGCACCACGGTCTCGGTCTTCTGCACCTGGAACGACCATCCGCCGCAGGTCCAGGTCGTGAAGTCCTGAGAGGCGCGCCCGTACCGCCCGGTGCGGGAGAGCGGCCCGTCGTCAGTGGAAGGCGGAGGCGGGCGGCGGCGGTGAGGGGCGGGCGTCGGCGTCGTGCACCGGGGCCGCGCCGCCGGTGAAGTCGGCGAGCGCCCGGCCGTGCTCCACGCGTCCCGGGTGCGGATCGGTCGCCACCCGGCGGGTCAGCTCCGCGATCTTCGGCGCCACGTCCGAGGCGAGCAGTACGGCGTTGCCGAAGCGGCGGCCGCGCCACACGGTCGGGTCGGCGGCGAGGGTGAGCTCGGGGAAGACGGTGGCGGCCGTGGCGATCTGGCCGCGCAGATGGGCCAGCGGCGGCCCGTCGGCCAGGTTGGCCACGTAGCTCCCGCCGGGTTTCAGGACCCGGCGCACCTCGGCGAGGAACTCGGTGCTGGTGAGGTGGGCGGGGGTCCGGGCCCCGCTGAAGACGTCGGCGATGACCAGGTCCGCCCAGCCGTCCTGGACCTTCCCGAGGCCCGCGCGGGCGTCGGTGGCGCGGACCCTGATCCTGGCCTGCGGGTCCAGCGGGAGCTCCCGGCGCACCAGCTGGACGAGGGCGGCGTCCACCTCGACGATCTGCTGGGTGGAGCGGGGGCGGGTCGCGGCGATGTAGCGGGCGAGCGTGAAGGCCCCGCCGCCCAGATGCACCACGTGCAGCGGCTGCCCGGCCGGTGCGGCCAGGTCGGCGATGTGACCGATCCGGCGCTGGTACTCGAAGGAGAGGTACGTCGGGTCGTCGAGGTCCACGTGGGACTGCGGCGCGCCGTCGATCGTCAGCGTCCAGGCGCGCCTGCGTTCCCGGTCGGGCACGAGCTCCGCGAGACCGCCGTCCACCGGCTCGGTGACGTTGCCCCCGGCCTGCTCGCCCCGTGCCGCCTTCCGGTCGGCCCTGCGGTCCGTGCGCTGCTTGCGCTCGCCCGCGCCGCCGGCCGCTCCTCGACGTGCCACTGCTCGTCCCTGCTCACTGCTCATCGGGTCCGGGACCGGTCGGGGACCGGCCGTGACGGGTCGGTCCGCTCGCCCGCCGTCCGGCCATTATGAGCTCAGCGGCAGTTGTCGGCCGCCTCGATCAGCCGGGCGGCCTGGTCCAGCGCGGCCCGCAGCGCGGCCGGGTCGGTGACCTGGGTGTTGTCGTGGACGGGCGGCAGCAGCCAGACGCCGCCGGAGACGGGCGGCTCGGCGGGGATGCGCAGCCCGCGGCCGTCCGTCCTCGTACAGGCGCTGCCCGGCACGTCCCACGCCTCCGCGGTGCCCGGCGGCACCAGGAAGCCGAGGACGGCGCAGGGGCCGTCGTGCAGGACCGGGCCGACGGCCTCCTGATCCGCCCCGCGGCGCAGGATGTCGACGGCCTCCAGGCCCTGCCGGGCCGGGACGGTCACCAGGTCGCACGGTTCGGCGCCGGGGAGCGGACCGGGCGCCGGGGCCCCCTCGGCGGGTGCCGTGGGGGCGGTCGTCGCCGTCTTCGTCGCCGTCGTCGCAGTCGTCCGCGAGCCGGTCGCCGTGTCGAGATGCAACAAGGGACCTCTCCTCTCATCGCCGGGCGGAGCCGGACTCCGTCTCCACATGGACCAACGCGCCGACGGCGTCAAGGGCTACGGCCCCGCACCGCCGCAAAGGGTGGCAGTTCATGGCGGATCGTGGGTGAGATATCCGATTTGTCAGCAAACACAGCGTGTGCGACTTGTCACAGCAGGTACGTTCTTGCTCCGCCGGGACACCGGAAACAAGGGCCCGGCTCGCACCAGAGAGGGCCCCGCCATGGTGTCGACACGGGCAGTTCCCAACCTCGCCTTCCGGCGGCTGCGCGGACAGCGCTCCGCCGGGGAGTTCGCTGCCGCGGTACGCAGGTCCGCCCGCGAGATCGGCGAGCAGGTCGCGTGCGACGCCCGGTACATCGGACGCGTGGAGTCAGGCGAGATCCGCTGCCCTAACTACGCCTACGAACGGGTCTTCCTGCACATGTTCCCCGGGGCGAACCTGGCGGACCTGGGCTTCTCACCGCGGGAATCGGTACGCGGCAGGGGGGCCAGGCCCGTGACGGACGCCCCACCGCCCCCGATTTCCTCGCTGCTCGGCAGCGAAACCGACGAGGAGTGCGACGTGCTGCGTCGCGTATTCATGACGAGCGGCTCGACCGCGATGGCGGCCGCGTCCCTGGGCCTGGGCCTCGGCGGGACGTCCGCATCCACCTCCCTGCCCGCCCAGCGCCGGGTCGGGGAGGCCGAGGTCTGTGCCGTCGAGAAGGCGGTGCGGCAGATCCGGCTGCTGGACGACCGGCACGGCGGAGACGGCCTGTACCGGCGGGCCTCGCAGCCGTTGCGGGCGGCGTACGCGCTGCTCGACTCCGGGACCACGACCCGGCGCTCCACGGCGGACCGGCTGCACGCCGGGGCCGGTGAGCTGGCGATCTCGGTGGGCTGGCTGGCCCACGACTCGGGCCGGTTCGAGGACGCACGCTCGCACTACGCGGAGGCGCTGGCCACGTCGCGGGTGGCCGGGGACCCGGCGCTGGAGGCCCACGCGTTCTGCAACGCGTCCTTCCTGGCCCGGGACACGGGGCGCTCGCGCGAGTCCGTGCGCGCGGCGGAGGCGGGGCTGCGGGCGGCCCAGCCGCTGGGCTCACCGCGGCTGCTGGCCCTGCTCTCGCTGCGGGAGGCGGGGGGCCGGGCGGGGCTCGGGGACCGTACCGGCTGCGAGCGTGCGCTCGGCCGGGCGCACGTCGCGTTCGGGCAGGGCCCGTCCACGGCGGACCCGGAGTGGATGACCTTCTTCCGGGAGGCGGAGCTGGAGATGCTGGAGGCGCAGTGCTGGTCGGCGCTGGGCGACTGGTCGCGGGCGGCGCGCCACGCACGGCGGGCGACGCGGCTGCAGGACCCGCACTTCACCCGGAACCTGGCCCTGTACCGGGCCGAACTGACCACGGACCTGGCCCGCGCGGGCCTGGCGGAGGAGGCCGCGGCCACGGGTCACCAGGTGCTGGACCTGCTGGACCAGGTCCAGTCCTCCCGGATCCGGGCGATGCTGGCGGGGGCGGTCGCGGTACTGCGGCCGCGGGCCCGGGGATCGGTCGACATCGCAGACTTCCTCGACCGCCACACGGCGGCCCGCCCGAGACCGTAGGACCCCCCAAGCCCGTCCGGCGATCGAGGACGGAACCCTCGCGCCGGACCCCCCAAGCCCGTCCGGCGATTGAGGACGGAACCCTCGCCCCCGGACCGGGGCGACAAAACCTGTCGCTCCCGGCGCTCGGGGGCAGCTGCCCCGCTCCGGACCCGGGCACAGGGTTCCGTCCTCAAACGCCGGACGGGCTGGAACTGCCCGGGCCCAACGGCCGGCAGACATCGACTCAAGCCCGTCCGGCGATTGAGGACATCCGCCCCCAGGAACCCCGCAGGGCTACTGCTCCAGGTGCCCCGTGTCGTTCCAGCGTTCCAGCGCCGGCGCCCCGTACGCCCACCCCAGCACCGACAGCGACGTCGGATCCAGCCGGATGCGGGCGGCGAAGGACACGTCCTCGCCGAGCCACCGCGCCCCCAGCGCCCGCAGGATGTGGCCGTGCGCGAAGACCAGGACGTCGCGGTCGGCCGAGCGGGCCCACTCGACGATCTGGTCGGCGCGGGCCGACAGTTCGGCCAGGGTCTCCCCCTCCGGTACGCCGTCGCGCCAGATGAACCAGTCCGGGCGGGCCGCCTTGATCTCGGCCGGTGTCATCCCCTCGTACGCCCCGTAGTCCCACTCCATCAACGCGTCCCAGCGCTCGGCCCGGTCGCCGAACCCCGCGATCTCGCACGTCTCGGCGGCCCGCACCAGCGGGCTGGTCCGGACCTCCAGGCCGGGCAGGTCCGCCCACGGCCCGCGGTGCAGTCGCTCGCCGAGCAGCTTGGCCCCCGCGCGCCCGGTGTCGAGCAGTGGGATGTCCGTCCTGCCGGTGTGATTGCCGTTGACGGACCACTCGGTCTGACCGTGGCGGGCAAGCAGGATTCGCGGTGCCATGTGACGGCTCTCCCTGAAACTGAGACCTCAGATCCTGGATCTGAGATCTTGGACATCGACGGGGACGGAACCGTCCGACGCACAACGGGTGAACGGATGGAACGGATCGTCCGGATTTCCATCATCGCGCACCCGCCCGAGAGGCAACCTGTGGGGCCGCACCGACGTCCCTCTCATCACAGACAACCGAGAGCAGCTGCGGGGGCCGAAAGTGCACCCCCGGGGGAACCGCGGCCGACCCGCACCGTACGGTTGAACGCCCGCCGTCGGCCGCATGAAAACATGATGGAGAAATTCCGGATGCCGCATGCCACCACCGCGCCCGCGCCGCGCCCCCGGCCCCGCTGGTGGACCGAGCTGCCGCTGCTCGCCCTGGTGTACGCGGCGTACTCGGGCGGCAGACTCCTCGTGCGGGGCGACGTGTCGACCGCCGTCGACCACGGGCTGCGCCTCCTGCATCTGGAACAGGCGCTCCTGCTCAACTTCGAGCACCCGCTCAACCGGCTGCTCACCGCGCACCCCTCCATAGGGATACCCGCCGACTTCGCGTACGCCTCACTGCACTACCTCGTCACCCCGGCCGTCCTGATATGGATGTTCCGGAAGCACTCCTCGGCCTACCGCTGGGCCCGCACCTGGCTGATGACCTCCACCATGCTCGGCCTGATCGGCTTCACGCTGATGCCGACCTGCCCGCCGCGGCTGCTGGCCGCCGGACACGGTTTCGTCGACACGATGGCCCAGTACAGCTCGTACGGCTGGTGGGGCACGGAGGCCAGCGCACCGCGCGGCATGGGCGGGATGACCAACCAGTACGCGGCGATGCCGAGTCTGCACGTCGGCTGGGCCCTGTGGTGCGGCATCCTCCTGTGGCGCCACGGCCGGCACCCGCTCGTCCGGGCCGCCGGCATCGCGTACCCGCTGATCACCACCTTCGTGGTGATGGGTACCGCCAACCACTACTTCCTCGACGCGGTCGCCGGCGCGGCCGTCATGGGGCTCGGCGCCCTGCTGGCCCGGCCCGTGATGCGGCTCGCCAACCGCGTCAGCCACGCGGCCCTGACCCGCTTCGCACGGGTGAGGCCGGCCACGAAGTCCCCGGATGTCAGTGCCGGATGCAAGACTTCCACGGGTGAGCGAATCCCCGGCCAGCGGACCTCCTCCGCAGATCCCACCGATGCCGCAGCACCGGCCGGTCCACCTGCCCCGGCCGACGTCACCGTCTCCGCGGGAAGAGCCGCGGGCGGTGACGCTGCGAGAGCGGCTCGCTGAGCTGAGGGGCCCGGCCGTCGCCCCGCGTCCGCTGGACGCCCGCGCACTGGCCGCCCTCGCCGCCAACCCCGGCTGCAAGCGACGCGCCCTGCTCGACGGGGCCGGGGTCGACAAGACCGCCCTCGCCACCGCGCTCGGTTCACCGGCCGCCTTCGGCCAGTCGCAGTTCGCCTTCATGCGGGGCAACGCCTTCGAGGCCAAGGTCAAGGCCGACGGCGGTACGGAGCTCATGCGCCTGCTGCACGAGCGGCTCGGCGAGCCAGGCGAACCCCCGCGTGACGTCCAAGTGCCCGATCTGACGGCCGCCGGCCCCGAAGGCCGCGCCGCGCGCACCGCGCTGGCCCTGCGGGAGGCCACCGCGGCGGGCGGCTGGTCGCTGCTGGACCACCCGATGCTGGCCCTGCAGGTGGCGGGCTCGCCCGCCTACCTGGAGCCGGACGCGGTGGTGGTGCACCCCGACGGCACCTGGACCGTCGTCGAGATCAAGTCCTTCCCCATGATCGACAGTTCCGCCGACGCGGCGAAGGTCGGGGCCGCCGCCCGCCAGTCCGCCGTGTACGTACTGGCGCTGGAGCGGATCGCGGAGGTCACCGACGGGGCGGCGGTCGGTCACCGGGTGCTGCTGGTCTGCCCCCGGGACTTCTCCAACCTGCCGACCGCGTCCGTCGTCGACGTGCGCAAGCAGCGCGCGGTCACCCGCCGCCAGCTGACCAGGCTCACCCGGATCGAGGACATCGCGGCCGCCCTGCCCGAGGGCACCACCTTCGACCCGGAGCGCTCCCCCGAGGAGCTGGTCACCGCGGTCGAGTCCGTCGCCGCGGCCTACGCGCCGGAGTGCCTGGCCGCCTGCGAGCTCGCCTTCCACTGCCGGGGCAGGGCCCGCGAGGCCGGTGCGGTGGAGGCACTGGGCCGCAGCGTGCGGGGTGAGCTCGGCGGGCTGACCACGGTCGGCTCGGTGCTGGCCGCGGCCGCGGGCAAGGAGGGCGACCCGGCGGACCCGACGGTCGCCGCGCTGCGCCGCGCGGCGGCCCTGCGCGCCGAGGCGCTGGAGGGCCGCACCGGATGTCACTGATCAGCACCCTGGCCCGGCTCGAGGCCGTGGAGAGCGGCCGCGCGCAGCCGATGGCGACGGTCCGGCACCGCCATCTCACCGACCGGCCGCTCGTCCTGGTGCCGCTCACCACCGCGGGCGAGGCAGGCGCCCCGCTCGGCGCCCTCGTCGGCACCGACCGGGAGGCGCCCCGGCTGCTCTCCGTGGCCCAGCCGCGCGACCGGGACCTGCGGTTCGCGTTCCTCGCCGAGCTGGCCGAGGCGGTCCTGCCGCACATCGAGTCGTACGCCGATGTGATCGAGCCCGCCGAACGCAGCGAGACCGACCCCGCGACCGGCAAGAAGGTCAAGGTCGAGACCGAGCTGTGCACGGACGCCGCGCAGCTGATCGTGCCGAGCCGGGCGGGCATCGAGTTCGTCCGGCTGCTCGGCCGCTCCATGCGGTTCCGGCGCACCGCCGAGGACGACCCCGACACCCCGTATCCGGCGCCCGCGCGCGTACCGCTGCTGGGCCGCTGGCTGACGCACTACGGCGAGCGCGCCCGGGTGCCGGGCTCCTCGCTGCTGCTGGCAGGCACCGATCTGCTCAACCGGCACTGGGCGACCGGGCAGTCCACCCTGGAGGACCAGCACCTGGGCGCCCTGCTCGCCTGGATCGATCCGCCGGCCGGCGAGTCCGGGGCCGAGGCGGCGCTCCGCGCCGAGCTGGCGCGGGACCGCGAGGGGCAGCTGTTGTGCCCGCCCGCGGGCCCGGCCACCGACCCCGACTTCGACAACCGGCTGCTGGCCCCCGCGATCGAGAAGTACGACCGCGCGCGCACCTCGCTCGCGGCGGCCGAGGACGGGCTGGCGGCCGACGCCCGGCTGGCCGAACTGACTGCGGCCGAGCGGGAGATCAGGTCGCTGCTGGCCGGTGTGCTGCGGCCGACCTGGGACGCCGTGTGGCGGGGCATCGACCTGCTGCGGGAGCTGCCCGAGGGGTCGAGGACCGAGGACCGCTGGACGCGGGACCGCTGGTCGTTCACCGGCCACCGCGACCGGGTGCGCTCCGGGGAGCCGCCGCAGCCGCGCCGGGACGACGCGGTGACGGCCGCCAGGAAGCTCGCCTCGCGGGAGACGGCGCAGGCGCAGCTGGAGGCCCAGGAGGCGCTGGACGATCCGCTGGTGCTGGCCGGACGCCGGCTGGCGGGCGAGGCGTTCCTCGGGGAGGTGACCGGGGTGGAGATGGCGTACAGCGAGTCGAAACGCCCCTCACCGCGCCCGCTGGTCACCGTCCGCACCGAGGAGCAGCCGCACCTGGCCGACCGGATCAAGGTCTACCGCTCGCTGGACGGCAAGCCGCAGACCGCCGAGTTCGCCGGTTACGGGCCGGCGGAGGAGGACGGGGCGGCCGCGCTGGTGCTGCGGATCACCGACCGGATGGGCCGCGGCAAGGAGCCGGCCCCGGGTTCGGTGCCCGAGCCCGGCGACCGGATCGCCTGGACCCTCTTCGAGCACGACCAGCGCGGCGGCCCGAAGCTGCCGGACCCGGAGGAGACCCCGTGGACCCACGGGGGCCCGCCGGGCTCCGCGGCCGCCCAGGCCGAGCATCCCGACCGGGTCACCACGGAGGATCTGCTGTGACAGCCGTATTCGACCCCGGCGCGGCGGCGGGCCTGGCCACCGCCGCGATCCTCCACGACACGCTGAACGGCACGGCCCGCGGCATCGTGGTGGACTCCCCGCCCGGTGCCGGCAAGTCGACGCTCGTGGTCCGCGCCGCACTCGAACTCGCCGCCGCCGGCCGCCCGTTGATGGTGGTCGCGCAGACGAACGCCCAGGTCGACGACCTGGTGGTCAGGCTGGCCGAGAAGGACCCCGAGCTGCCGGTCGGCCGGCTGCACAGCAATGACTCCGACCCGTACGACAAGGTGCTGGACGGCCTGGCCAACGTACGGAAGTCGGCGAAGGCGGCGGATCTGGCGGGGCTCGACATCGTCATCTCGACGGCGGCCAAGTGGGCCCATGTGAAGAACGTCGAGCCGTGGGGGCACGCGATCGTCGACGAGGCGTACCAGATGCGCTCGGACGCGCTGCTGGCCGTGGCGGGCCTCTTCGAACGGGCGCTGTTCGTGGGCGATCCGGGCCAGCTGGACCCGTTCTCGATCGTGGGCGCGGACCAGTGGGCGGGGTTGAGCTACGACCCGTCGGCCAGCGCGGTCTCCACCCTGCTGGCACACAATCCCGAGCTGCCGCAGCACCGGCTGCCGGTGTCATGGCGGCTTCCGGCCTCGGCCGCGCCGCTGGTGTCGGAGGCGTTCTACCCGTACACCCCGTTCCGCAGCGGTACGGACCACGGCGACCGGCTGCTGTCGTTCGGTGTCGCGTCGGACGGCTCGGCGGCGGACCGGGTGCTGGACGAGGCCGCGGAGTCCGGCTGGGGTCTGCTGGAGCTCCCGGCCCGGCACACCCCGCGCACGGACCCCGAGGCGGTCCGGGCGGTGGCCATGGTGGTGCGCCGGCTCCTCGACCGGGGCGGTGCGGCCACCAGCGAGCGCGCGCCGGACCCGGCCCCCGTGACGGCGGACCGGGTCGCGGTCGGCACGGCCCACCGCGACCAGGCGGCCGCGGTGCGGGCGGCGCTCGCGGAGCTGGGGGTGACGGGCGTGGCGGTGGACACCGCGAACCGGCTCCAGGGCCGGGAGTTCGATGTGACGGTGGTCCTGCACCCGCTGTCCGGGCGCCCGGACGCCACCGCGTTCCATCTGGAGACGGGCCGGCTGTGCGTCCTGGCCTCCCGCCACCGCCACGCCTGCATCGTGGTGTGCCGCGAGGGCGTCGCGGAGCTGCTGGACGAGCACCCGTCCACGGAGCCGGTCCAGCTGGGGGTCACGGTGAAGTTCCCGGACGGCTGGGAGGCCAATCACCGGGTGCTGGCGCACCTGGCGGAACACCGGGTGCGATGGGGCCGTTGAGAACGGGGGCGCGTCGGGGCACGACGACCGGGAGCGGCCGGGCGCACGCCCTCGTAAGCGCCCTTGCGCAGGGTTGGACAATAGAGGGTGGCCGTCGGGCCCACCGAAGGAGGAACAACCACATGGCACAACCCGAGCGGAACGAGCAGCAGCGGCTGCGCCCCGCACCCCTGCTCTTCGAACCGTCGGCCGCGGTCGCCGATCCTGAGCACTTCTTCGACCTGGAGTCGATGGACGATCCGCAGGAGCTGCTGGGCCGCGCCACGGAGCTGGCCCTGGCGTTCCGCGCCGCGACGGACCGGGCGGTGGAGTTCCAGGCGATCGCCGCTGCTCAGCTGGCCGATCCGCGCCGGTTCGACCGGCTCACCACCGCGGACATCGCGCAGCGGGCGGAGTGGACCGAGGACTACGCGAAGAAGATGGTCGAGTTCGGCCGGAGCCTGCTGAACGACCCCAGGCCCTGACCGCGCTCCGCCCCCTCGGCCGGTCCTGCGACGGCCTCGCGGCCGGGCCCGGTCCTGACAGCGGGTAGCACCCCTGGCATATGCCTGCGGGCAAGATACTCCTCACCTCCCCGAACTGTCCCGGTTTCCGGCAACTCTCGGAATTCGCTTGATCACTCCCGGTAGACCTGTGCACATGACCGCATGGCTGCCAGACGAAACGACGCTGCATCACGGCGACGGCCCCTACCGGGACGCCGACATCTTCACCGTCCTGCGCGAGCAGGCCGGGGACCGGACGGCTCAGGTCACCGCGGCCGGCGCCGCGTGGCTGGCCGGCGCCGCGGCGTACCCGCGCAGCACCCTGGCCCAGTGGGAGTCGCACCCCTCCGCCCCCGGGGTCCTGCCGTGCGGTTCGTCCTTCGACGTGGTGAACGTGCCCACACTCTTCGGGCGCCGGATGCTCGAACACCTGTGGTCCGACGGTCCGGGCTCCGGCCCGGTCGCCACGCACCGCGGGCGGATGCTGCTGTTCGCCTCCCCCGGCACCGCTCAGCGGCTGCCCTCACTGCTGGACTGGGAGGAGTGGGGCGGCGGCCCGGGCTCCCGTACCGGCGAGGACCCGGCGGGGCAGGACGGCGGCGACCGGAGGGTGCCCCCGCTGCTCTGTCACGGCACCGGGGACGCGGTGACCGTACCGCCCCTGACCTGCGGCCCGTCCGCTTCCGGCCCTCGCTGGGTGGTCGCCCCCGACACCCGTAGCCCCTGGCTGCCGGGGCCCGACGTACTGCTCTGGGCATGCGTGCGGGTGGCCAGGTCGGCACCCTCGTCAGGGCCCCGGATTTCGATTTTTCCTCCCGCCGATCAGGGTGCTAAGGTCTACGACGTCAGCAGGCGCCGCTAGCTCAGTTGGTTAGAGCAGCTGACTCTTAATCAGCGGGTCCGGGGTTCGAGTCCCTGGCGGCGCACAGACGGAAGAAGCCCCCTCGCGAGAGCGAGGGGGCTTCTTCGTTGTCGCCGTCCGCCCTACGTTCCGGTGGTGATCCGGACCGTCCAGGCACCCGAGGGCGTCCGGTCGGCGACCTCGATCGTGGTGTGCCCGCCGGGCACGGAGAACGTCTCGCCGACCCGTAGCGGGGCGTCCGCGAGCGGCGGGTAGACCGACTGGTCCCAGCAGGAGGCGGTGTCGGGGTGGGTGTCGATGACGTCGACCGGTCCGCCGCCCGACGGGGTCTCGTTGCGGACCCGGTAGAGCAGCACGCCCTCGGTGCAGGTGGACCGGTCGTTGCCGGTGGCGCTGCGGGCCTCGATCGCCACGGCGCTGCCCTCTCCGGTCCGGATCACCGCGAGCCGCGTACCGAGGGACGCGCCGGGTACGGGCACCGCCGCCATCGGTTCCAGGGTGACGACCCGGTCGCTCTGGATGCAGGTCACCTGGCTGTCGTCCAGCCAGCCGAGCTTCCACTTGTGCCAGCCGAAGAGGTCGGGCGCGAGCCCGAACTGACTGCCCATCACGTCCCAGTCGCCCACGTAGGTGTCCCAGTCACCCTTGCCGTCCGAGGGCCGGTGGTAGAGGTCGGGCAGGTCGAAGACGTGTCCGGTCTCGTGCGCCAGGACGTTGTGGTCCGGCGGGTGCTGTTCGAAGACGGTGACGACGCGCCTGATGTCCGTACCGTCGGCGTGCAGCGGCCGGTCGAAGTTGACGACCTTGGTGGCGTCCGAGTCGACGCCCGGGGCGTCCGGGTCGGCGACCAGGTAGACGATGTCGAACTGCGAGAAGTCGACCGCGGGGTCGGCCGCGTCGATCGCGTCACGCAGGTAGGCGCTGCGCCGGTCGTTGTCCCAGTCACGCTTTATCCCGTACCAGACCGACGGCCGGGGCATCTGGATCCACTTCCGCTGCGGATGCGGGCGCAGGATGAACTTTCCGTACGAGGCGCGCTGGAAGAAACGGGTGGTGGCGGGGAAGTAGTCGGCGGTGAGTTCGGCGGGGGTGGTCACCGGCCGGGCGTCCGGGAACGAGAGGAAGACCATGACCGCGTCGAGGGGTGGTCGGGGCGCGCGTAGGCGCCGTTCCACGCATCCACGCCCAGCGAGTGATGGGCCTCGGTGCGGGGCAGCGCGCAGGCGCCGGCCGCACCGTTGGCGGCTGCGGCGGGCCCCGCGACGAGGGAGATCGCGGCGAGCGCCAGGAGGGAGATCAGGCCGGCCACCACGGCGCGCGGACTCGGTCTCACCACTCCTCCGGGTCCGTGCTGACGCTGCACATCTACCTCCGGGTGCGGGGTGCGGACGCCTGGGATCTTCAGCACCCTCCCGACCACCCTGTGCCGGTTCGGGTGTTACGTCCTGTTGTGCTGCCCCAGTCGGGTCAGCGGCCGCCCCACGCGCCCGCTCACCGAAAGTCACAATCGATCACCGACGCAACGCTAGAGAACAGAGCCGCGCAAAAAAGATCAGTCCTGGACAAACCGGAACTGCACGCGAATGGCCCATGCACGCCGGACGCGAGGTCCGCAACAGTCGGGGCGCTGGAACGGCCGAGCCGCCAGCCTTTATGCTTCACCTCGCTTTCCTGCGCGGTTTCCGCCCCTCACAACGGCGCTCCACGCGGCGGGCCAGTCCGACCAGACCTGTCCGGGACAGAACTGCATGGCGGGAGCGAACGGTGAGCGCAACCTCCGAAGGGCCGAGGCCCACGGCAGGCACAGCCCCCTCTTCCGCACGACCATCGGTCACCGACTGTGACGGTTCGTGGCCTGCCGACGGAGCCGGCTCCTGCGAACCGCACGACTACCGGGCCGCCTTCCGGGCCGCCACGCTGCCGATGGCCGTCGTCGACCACGAGGGCCTGGTCGTCACCGCCAACGAAGCCCTGTCCGCCCTGGTCGGTGTCGCCTCGGCGGCGCTCACCGCACAGTCCGCGTCCGACCTGTTCGACCTCGCCGCGGACGGCCGCACCTGGCACTCGTACCGCGAGGTGCTGCACGGCCGGCGCTCCCGCTTCCGTTGCACCCGCAGGCTCAAGCACCCCGACGGCCGCTCGCTGTGGGCCGAGATCACCGTCGTGCCGATGCCCGCGACGAACGGGGCGGCCGAGGCCGGCCCGCCGGACACTGCCGCCGACGAAGGCCTGCCGCCCGGCCAGGTGCTGCTCTCCGTCGCGGACGTCAGCGACCGGCGCGAGCTGCAGAATCGGCTGCGCCATCTCCAGATGCACGACCCGCTGACCCGGCTGCCCAACCGGACGCTGTTCTTCGAGCGGCTCTCCGCCGTCCTGGAGACCACGCCCTACCAGGACGACTCGCTGCCCGCATGCGGCCGGATCGGACTCTGCTACCTCGACCTGGACGGCTTCAAGGCGGTCAACGACACCCTGGGCCACCGGATCGGCGACCGGCTGCTCGCCGCCGTCGCCGCCCGGCTCACCGACTGCGCCGGGCAGGAGGGCCCGCACCCCACCGGCGCCCCGCTGGTCGCGCGCCTGGGCGGGGACGAGTTCGCGATCCTGGTCGAGGAGTCCACCGGTACGAAGCAGCTGACCGACCTCGCCCGCACGGTGCTCGCCGCCCTGCAGAAGCCCTTCGACCTCGGCGGCCAGCGGCTCTCCGTCTCGGCGTCGATCGGTGTGGTGGAGCGCCCGGTGGCGGGCACCTCGGCCACCGGGCTCATGCAGGCCGCCGACACCACGCTCTACTGGGCGAAGGCCGACGGCAAGGCCCGCTGGACCCTGTTCGACCCCGAGCGCAATGCCCACCGGATGACCCGCCAGGCCCTCTCGTCCAACCTCAGGCCGGCCGTGGAGCGCGGCGAGTTCACCATCGAGTACCAGCCGCTGGTCGGCATGGCCGACGGAGTCGTGCGTGGGGTGGAGGCGCTGGTGCGCTGGAACCACCCGCAGTTCGGCATGCTCTCGCCGAATCGGTTCGTCGCGATCGCCGAGGAGGACGGCTCGATCGTGCAGCTCGGCCGCTGGGTGCTGCGGGCGGCCTGCCGGCAGGCCAGGCGCTGGCAGCTCGACCACCCGGCCGAGCCGCCGCTGTTCATCAGCGTCAATGTGGCCGTGCGCCAGGTCTGGGACTCCGACCTGGTCACCGATGTGGCCGAGATCCTCGCGGAGACCGGCCTGGACCCGGCGCTGCTCCAGCTGGAGCTGACCGAGTCCGCGGTGATGGGCTCGGCGGGCCGGCCGCTCCAGGCCCTTCAGTCGCTCGCCGACATGGGCGTCCGGATCGCCATCGACGACTTCGGGACCGGCTACTCCAACCTCGCCTACCTGAGCCGCCTGCCGGTCTCCGTACTGAAACTGGACGGCGCCTTCGTGCGCGGCTTCCGCTACGAGGACGGTTCGCACCCCAGCCCCGCCGACGAGACGATCGTCGAGGCCATGGTCCAGCTGGCCCACCGCCTGGGCCTGACCGTCACCGCGGAGTGCGTGGAGACGGCCTGCCAGGCGGAACGGCTGCGCCGGATCGGCTGCGACACCGGCCAGGGCTGGCTGTACTCCCGCGCGGTCGCCCCGGAGCGCATCGCCGAACTGATCGGCGCCCGCGCACTGCGGGCCTGAGACGGACCGGATCCGCTGCGGCTCGCGCCCCGGCGGGGCCTAAGCGGTGACCGGGGACGGGCCGCGGACAGGCCGAAGCCGGCACGGCCCCCTCGCGGGAGGGCCGCACCGGCTTCGGTGACGCGAGGACGGGATCAGGCTCCCGGCAGGCCGTACGCGTCCGCGATGAGGCCGTAGCTGTGCAGGCGGGCCTCGCCGCCGTGGGCGTTGGCGGTGATCATCAGTTCGTCGGCGCCGGTGCGCTTGGCCAGGTCGTCCAGGCCGGTGCGGACCTCGTCGGCGGTGCCGTGGACGATGTTGACCAGCCAGCTGTCGACGAACTCGCGCTCCATCGGCGTGAACGCGTACGCCTCCGCCTCCTCGGGCGTGGGCACCAGACCGGGGCGGCCGGAGCGCAGCCGGAGCATCGACAGGGCGCCCGTCAGCACCTGGCGGCGGGCCTCGCGCTCGTCGTCGGCGGCCAGGGCCGCGACGCCGATCAGGGCGTAGGGCGCGTCCAGGACCGCGGACGGCTTGAAGGACTCCCGGTACAGCTCCAGGGCCGGCACGGTGTTCTGGGCCGAGAAGTGGTGGGCGAAGGCGAAGGGGAGGCCGAGCATGCCGGCCAGCCGGGCGCTGAAGCCGGACGAGCCGAGCAGCCACAGCGGCGGGCGGGCCGGGGACTGGACGCCGCCGTCCGAGGTGGCCTGGACGGGGCCCGGGACCGCGTGGATCCGGGCGTAGGGGTGGCCGTCGGGGAAGTCGTCGTCGAGGAACCGGGTGAGTTCCATGAGCTGCTGCGGGAAGTCGTCGGCGCCCTCGTTCAGCCGCTCGGTGCGGCGCAGCGCGGCGGCCGTCGCTCCGTCGGTGCCGGGGGCGCGGCCCAGGCCGAGGTCGATGCGGCCCGGGGCCATGGCCTCCAGGGTGCCGAACTGTTCGGCGATGACGAGCGGGGCGTGGTTGGGCAGCATGACGCCGCCGGAGCCGAGCCGGATGCGCTCGGTGCGGGCGGCGGTGTGCGCCAGGATCACGGCGGGCGAGGACGAGGCGACGCCGGGCATGGAGTGGTGCTCGGCGACCCAGTAGCGGTGGAAGCCGCGGCGCTCGGCGAGCTGCGCGATCTCCACGCCGGTGCGCAGGGCCTGGGTCGCGGTACGGCCCTGGCCCACGGTCACCAGGTCCAGCACGGAGAGGGGTACGGGTGCCGTTCCCTCCGCCTTGCCACGGATCTCGTCGCCTCGAATCTCGTCCACGTCCTGGCCTCTCCGGTGGTGCTCGTATGTGCTCGCGTATCCGGAGAGAGGGAACAGGAGGTTGGCTCCGCTTATTCCCGGGAGCCGCCCATGGGAGCTGGTCACAGGGCCCGCTGCCGGGCCCCGGGCCTAAAGGCTGTCCCGACCCGAACGAAAGAACCTACTCCCCGAGGCCTCGGCCGTGCGCGTTCCCGCCGTGCGCGTACTTCCGGCCGCTCCCCCAGCTCGCCGGCGCCTTGGGCGACGCCGGGGCCGGCGGCGACTCGCGGGCCGCGAAGAGTGTGCCCAGCCGGGGGGCCCAGGCGGGGCGGTCGGCCAGCCGCAGGGCCTCCCTGACGGCCACCTGGTTCGCGGTGAGCACCGGCTTGCCGAGGAACTCCTCCAGTTCCGCGAGGTGGGCCACGGTGTGCAGGGCCGTGTCCGGCAGCAGCACCACGTCCGCGTCCGGGCGGTCCGCCGCGACGGCCAGCTCCCTGACCCGGTCCGGGCCCCACGCCGCGGCCTCGGCGGCGGTGGCGGCACCGGCCGCGTGGGTGGCGACCACCTCGATGCCCGCCTCCCCCAGGAACGCCGTGAAGCGCGCGGCGATGTCCTCGGGATAGGTCGCGGCGACCGCGACCCGGGCGGCGCCGAGCTTGCGTACCGCGTGGACGAAGCCGACGGAGGTGCTGGAGGCGGGCACGCCCACCGAGCGGGCCACGGCCGCCGCCTGGTCGTGGGCGCCCTGCAGGCCGTGCAGGAAGCTGCCGGCGTCGCAGGCCCACACGACGGACTCGACCCCGGCCCGCTGCAGCTCCTCGGCGCCGGCGGCCAGCCGGCCGGGCGCGCCGAGCTCCCGCAGGGCGTCTTCGCGATACGCGTCGTCGGGGCTCTCGGTGTGGTGGACGACGAGTCTGATGGTGCTGTCCAGCAGGATCTCCATCCGCGGGAAGTCGTCCTCCGCGAAGTGGCCCGGGTAGAGGAATCCAACGGTCGTCATGTCCACCCTTCCTGTGTTCCTGGTGTGGCGAGACTCCCCCGCTCGTTCCAAGTATTCCCCCATCCGCCCCGGTCATCGCTCCGACCTGTTGACGGGCGCGGGAGCTGCTGCGAGCGTGGGGCGTCCGTCCACCTCGGCCGACACGGAGGAACCGTCCCCCATGCCGGAGCCCGTCCTGCTCGTCCTGGACGCCGATCCGTCGCCGCGGCTCGGCAGGCTGGCCGGAAAGGTCCGGGTCCGCCATGTCGACGGGGCCGGTCTGGCCGCACAGCTCCCGCTGGCCGATGTGCTGCTGGTCTGGGACTTCGCCTCCGACGCGGTACGGGAGGCCTGGCCCGGCGACGGGCCGCGCCCCGCCTGGGTGCATACGGCGAGTGCGGGCGTGGACCGGCTGCTCTGCCCGGAGCTGGTGGACTGCGACACCGTGGTGACCAATGCCCGGGGCGTCTTCGAGCAGCCGATCGCCGAGTACGTGGCGGGGCTGGTGCTGGCGTTCGCGAAGGACCTCCCCGGCACGCTGGAGCTCCAGCGGCTACACCGGTGGCGGCACCGTGAGAGCGTCCCGGTGGCGGGCTCCCGCGCGGTGGTCGTCGGCGCCGGGCCGGTCGGGCGCGCGATCACCCGGCTCCTGATGGCGCTGGGCGTCGAGGTGGCGCTCGTGGGTCGCACGGCCCGGCGCACGATCCACGGCGCCGGGGATCTGGGCCCGCTGGCGGCGCGGGCCGACTGGGTGATCTGCGCGGCGCCGCTGACCCCGCGGACGTACGGGATGTTCGACACCCGGTTCTTCGGGCTGATGCAGCCGTCGGCCCGATTCATCAACGTGGGGCGCGGCCCGATGGTCGTCGAGGACGATCTCGTCGAGGCGCTGCGCAAGCGGTGGATCGCGGGCGCCGCGCTCGACGTGTTCCGGCAGGAGCCGCTCGACCCGGCGAGCCCGCTGTGGGAGGTGCCCGGTCTGATCGTGTCGCCGCACATGAGCGGTGACACGGCGGGCTGGCGCGACCGGCTGGGTGAGCAGTTCGTCGCGATGTACGAACTGTGGTCCGCCGGGCAGCCGTTGCCGAACGTGGTGGACAAGCGGCTCGGCTACATCCCGGGCACGGACCTGGACGGCTGATCCCAACCCCGTCCGTACCGTACCGACTTCACCACCTCATTACGGACATCTCCCGATAACACCCCGTCATCCGCCGTGCCCTGCACGGAAATACGCCCCGCGCTCGTCCCGTCGCACTCCGCCCACCTTCGGACACGGGAAGGTCACCCTCCGGCCACCGTTCGGTTACATGCGAGTTCTTCCTGCATAGACGTACGGGATCGGGAAGGCGCTCACCCTGTCCGGACTGTTCGAACCCTCCAGGAGACTGCGAACCATGGCTGACTTCCCGAACCTGTCCCGCCGGGGCTTTCTCAACCGATCGGCAGCCGTGGGTGGTCTGCTCGTCGTCCCCGGCCTGCTCACCGCTTGCAGCAAGACCGGCGCCGACTCCGCGGACGGCGAGGGAGCGCTCGCCAAGCTCCGCAAGCAGGGATTCGTCCGGGTCGCGTACGCCGACGAGGCCCCGTACGGCTACATGGAAGGCAAGACGCTCAAGGGCGAGGCGCCCACCCTGCACCGGGAGATCTTCAAGGCGCTGGGTGTCGACGAGCTGAGGCCCACCCTCTCCGAGTGGGACGGGCTGATCCCCGGTCTCCAGGCCAAGAAGTACGACGTGGTCAGCGCAGGCATGGCGATCACCCCCGAGCGCTGCGCCAACGCCCTCTTCTCGGAGCCCGAGTTCATCTCGCCGACCGCGCTGATGGTGAAGAAGGGCAACCCGAAGAACGTCACCGACCTGGCGTCCGCGAAGAAGGCCGGGATCACCATCGGGGTGATGGCGGGAGCGGTCGAGGGCTCGTACGCCGAGGGCGCGGGCATATCCAAGGACAAGATCAAGACGCTGCAGAAGCCGCAGGACGGCGCGGACGCGGTCAAGGGCGGCCGGGTCGACGCGTTCCTGCTGACCGGCATCTCGCTGCGCTGGCTCGCCAAGACCAACGCGGGCACCGAGGTCACCGAGGCCTTCCTGCCCGAGCTCAACGGCAAGAAGCAGTACAGCCCGGGCGGCGCGGTCTTCCGCAAGGGCAACGAGGACCTGCGGGACGCCTTCAACCGCGAGCTGAAGAAGATCGTCTCCGACAGGTCCCGCTATGTGGGCCTGCTCAAGGACTACGGCTTCGGAGCCACCGAGCTCCCGCCGGCGACCCTGAAGACGGCCGATCTGTGCAAGGGCTGACAGGGACGGAACCCACCGCATGAGTGACTTCTTCTCCGCCTTCATGGACGATCTGCCACAGCTGCGCTCGGGCCTGTGGGTCACTCTGGAGGCGACCGTCCTGGGCGCGCTGCTGGCGCTGTTCCTGTCCTTCGCCCTCGGCCTGATGTCGGTCAGCCGGCTGCTGGTGTCGCGCGGCGTGTCCCGCGTGGTCGTGGAGTTCTTCCGCGGCACCTCGCTGTACGTCCAGCTGTTCTGGCTCTACTACGCGATGCCGCCGCTGACGGGGTACGAGCTGACGCCGCTGCTCTGCGGCGTCGTCGCCTTCGGCCTCAACTACGGCGCGTACGGCGCCGAGGTGGTGCGGGGGGCGATCAACTCCGTCCCGCGGGCGCAGTACGAGGCGGCCGTCGCGCTGAACATGACGCCGCTGCACCGGATGCGCAAGGTGATCATGCCCCAGGCGTGGGTGCAGATGATCCCGTCCTTCACCAACCTGCTGATCCAGCTGCTGAAGTGCACGCCGCTGCTGTGGCTCATCTCGGCGGCCGATCTGATGACCGTGATCGAGAAGCTGCGCACCCGCACCGGTGAGACCCTCACCGCGTACCTGACCCTGCTGGCCTGCTACTTCGTACTGGCCTACGCACTGACCCTGTTGATGAACCTGCTGGAGCGGTCCGCCAAGCGGCGGCTCGGTCTGGCGAGCGGCGGTGGCAGCCTGCTGAAGTCCCGCAGCGCCGCGCCCGCCCCGGCTGCCGGAGGTGTCCGGTGAACAGCGGATTCGACTGGAACGCCGTCGACGAGGCGCTCCCCCTGCTCCTCCACGGCTTCAAGATCACCCTGCTGGCCACGGTGCTCGGCACGCTCGTCGCCGCGGTGCTCGGGCTGGCGATCGCGGTCGCCGGCCGGACTCCGAGCCGGTTCGTGACCGTGCCGGTGCGGGTGGTCATGGAGTTCGTCCGCTCCACCCCGCTACTGGTCCAACTGGTCGGCGCGGCAGCCGTGTTCAGCTCGGTGGAGCCGCTGACGGTCGGCATCGTGGTGCTGGGCATCCACTACGCCGCGTACACCTCGGAGGTGTACCGCGCCGGGATCGACGGCGTGCCGAAGGGGCAGTGGGAGGCCTGCCGGGCCCTGTCCCTGTCACCCCGTCGGACCTGGCAGGCCGTGATCCTGCCGCAGGCGGTGCGCAACGTGCTGCCCGCGCTCGGGAACTACGCGATCTCGATGTTCAAGGAGACCCCGTTCCTCGCCGTGATCACGGTGCAGGAAATGGCCTTCGAAGCCCGCAAGTACGGGGGTGACCACTTCGTCTACACAGAGGCGTTCACCCTCGCCGGAGTGATCTTCCTGGTCGCGAGCTACCCCACCTCGCTGCTGATGAGAAAGCTGGAGAAGCGCCTTGGCCACTGAACCTCTCCCCTGCAGAAGACCGCGGCCACGGCGCCCGAGGACGTCGTGCCGGTCTCCACCTCGAAGGACACCGGGCATCCGCTGGTCCGCTTCGACAAGGTCGTCAAGCAGTACGGCGACCACGTCGTCCTGGACCAGCTGGACTTCACGGTCGAGCGCGGCGAACACGTCACCCTGATCGGGCCCAGCGGCTCGGGCAAGACCACGATCCTGCGGCTGCTGATGACGCTGGAGCGGGTCAGCGACGGCGTGATCCGGATCAACGGCGACCCGCTGACGCACATGCAGGCGCCGAACGGCTCGCTGAAGCCGGCGTCGGAGAAGCATCTGCGCGAGGCGCGGAAGAAGATCGGGATGGTCTTCCAGCAGTTCAACCTCTTCCCGAACATGAAGGTGCTGCAGAACATCACCGAGGCGCCGGTCAACGTCCTGGGCATGGACCGCGACAAGGCGGAGACCCGGGCCCGGGAGCTGCTCGACCTGGTCGGGCTGTCAGGGAAGGTCGACGCCCACCCTCCCAGCTCTCCGGCGGCCAGCAGCAGCGGGTCGCGATCGCGCGGGCGCTGGCGATGGAGCCGGAGATCCTGCTCCTGGACGAAGTGACGTCCGCGCTCGACCCGGAGCTGGTGGCGGGCGTGCTGGAGCTGCTGAGCGACATCGCCAGGAACACCGACATCACCATGCTCTGCGTGACCCACGAGATGAATTTCGCCCGGGACGTGTCGGAGAAGGTGCTGATGTTCGACGCCGGGCGGGTCGTGGAGTCGGGTTCGCCGGAAAAAATCTTCTCCGATCCCGAACACGAACGCACACGCGAATTCCTCAACGCGGTGCTGTGACCTCGGTATCCGTCGCTCGCCCTTGACTCCGGCATATGCCGGACGGGTGCGCCCCAGCCCACGGCGCCGGGGCGCACCAGGGAGTCGTCAACAGCCCCCCACGTTCGGCCCTTGGCGGCTATCGTGGTGGCAGAGCTTGCGGTCACAACCTGCTAGGGGGAAACCGTGGCGTTGAAGCCCGAACCGACCGCGCCGTTCCATTCGGTGCAGTACGCCCTGCGCGTTCTCGAAACGGTCTCCAAGCACGGCAACGGTGTGACGGACACCCAGATCGCCCGGGAGACGGGACTGCCCGTCGGGCATCTCGCCTCCCTGCTGCTGATGCTGCGCCGCGAGGGGTACGTCGAGCAGGTCACCGACGGCGCGTACGTGATCGGTGCGTCGCTGCTGCTGCTCGGCTCGGGCGCCGCACGCAGACAGGCCGTGGAGGCCCGCCTCCAGCAGGCGCTGGTACAGCTGCGGGACTCGGTCGGTGCGGCGATCTACATCAGCCGGTACGTGGACGGCGAGATCCGGGTCACGCAGTACGCCGACGGCCCGGGTACCCCCGCGGTCAACGAGTGGGTGGACTTCCGGTCCGCGGCGCACGCGTCGGCGATCGGCAAGTGCCTGCTGACCCAGCTCGACCAGAACGGGCGGCGCGACCACATCTCGCGGCACAAGCCCGCGCGGCTGACGTCGCGGACCATCACGAGCGAGAAGGTCCTCTTCTCCAAGCTGGACAGCCAGCCGGCGACGGTCCCGGTCCTCGACCTCCAGGAGTACGCGGTCGGCACGGTGTGCGCGGCGGTGCCGCTGACCGCGGGTGCGTCGGCGGGGTGCCTGGCGCTCTCGCTGCCGGTGGAGGATGCGCATCGCTTGCGCGCGGCGGCGGATGCGCTGAACCGGCGTGCGGCGCCGATGCTCCTGTCCCTGGCCCTGTAGCCCTTCCGGGAGGCCCCCCGGTGGGGCTTTGTCCTCAATCGCCGGACGGGCTTGAAATCAAGCCCGTCCGGCGATTGAGGACGTCTTTCAGCCCGTCCGGCGATTGAGGACGCTCCCCCGCCTACAGTTCGAGCCACACCGCCGTGTCGCGCGGCAGCATGCCCGTGCCGTCCAGCGCGGCGCTGGCGAGCAGCACCTTCGCGCCCGCCGGCAACGGCACAGGCGCGCCCAGGTTGACCAGGCAGCGGAAGGAACCGGCGCGGTCGAAGCACACCGTGTCCGGGCCCGCGTCCACCCACGTCAGCTCCTCCGGGAGCCGGGCCAGCCGTTCGCCGCGCAGGGCCAGTGCCGCCCGGTAGAGGGAGAGGAAGGACTCCGGGTCTCCCTGCTGGGCCGCCACGGTCAGCGCCGACCAGTCCGCCGGCTGCGGAAGCCACGGCGCGTCGGCGCCCTCCGGGGAGAAGCCGAGCGACGCCCCGTCCGCCGCCCACGGCAGCGGGATGCGGCAGCCGTCACGGCCCCGGTCCCTGCCGCCGGACCGGGAGAACGTCGGGTCCTGGATGAGCGTGTCAGGCAGGTCCTGGACCTCCGGCAGGCCGAGCTCGTCGCCCTGGTAGACGTACACCCCGCCCGGCAGGGACAGCGTCAGCAGCGCCGCCGCCCGCGCCCGGCGCCGGCCGAGCACCGCGTCGCTCGGGTCACTCAGCCGCTTGTCGCCCATGTCGAAGGACGTGTCCGCGCGGCCGTACCGCGTGACGTGGCGGATCGTGTCGTGGTTGGACAGCACCCAGGTCGGCGGCGCCCCGACGGGCGCGTGCCCCGCGAAGGTGCTGTCGACGACCCCGCGCAGGGCCGCGGCGTCCCACGGGCGGCACAGGAAGTCGAAGTTGAAGGCGGAGTGCAGCTCGTCGGCGCGCAGGTAGCGGGCCGTCTGCTCGGCGGCCGGCAGCCAGACCTCGCCGACGAACGTCCGGTCCCCGTCGTACGAGTCGAGGATCTTGCGCCAGGACCGGTAGATGTCGTGGACCGCGTCGCAGTCCTGGTAGGGGAGGTCGGTGACGTCGGGGTCGGGGCCGACGTCCGGCAGGCCTGGCTTCTTCGCCAGCCCGTGCGCGACGTCGATCCGGAACCCGTCGACACCCCGGTCCAGCCAGAACCGCAGGATGTCCTCGAACTCCGCGCGCACCTCCGGGTGTTCCCAGTTCAGGTCGGGCTGTTCGGGCGCGAACATGTGCAGGTACCAGGGGCCCGCGCTGCCGTCGGCCTCGGTGACCCGCGTCCACGCACTGCCGCCGAAGTAGGAGGTCCAGTCGTTGGGCGGCAGTTCGCCGCCCTCGCCGCGGCCGGGCACGAACCAGAAGCGTTCCCGCTCCGGCGACCCGGGGCCCGCCGCCAGCGCGGCGCGGAACCACACGTGCTGGTCGGAGCAGTGGTTGGGGACCAGGTCGACGAGGACCCGCAGCCCGTGGCCGTGGGCCTCGGTGATCAGCTGCTCGGCCTCGGCGAGGGTGCCGAAGAGCGGGTCGATGTCGCGGTAGTCGGCCACGTCGTAGCCGCCGTCGGCCATCGGCGAGGTGTACCACGGGTTGAACCACAGGGCGTCCACGCCGAGGTCCCGCAGGTAGGGCAGCCGGCTGCGGACCCCGGCGAGGTCGCCGGTGCCGTCCCCGTTGCCGTCCGCGAAGCTGCGTACGTAGATCTGGTAGATCGCGGCGTGCCGCCACCAGTGGGTCACTGAGACTCCTTGCTCGGTAAAGGGGTGGTGCGGGCGGCCGCCGTCAGGGGCGGCCGCCCGCACCGGACGGGGCTACCAGCCGGTGTTGCCGGAGCCTCTGGTGATCGCGAAGCCGCCCGCGACGGAGAGTCCGCCGGCAGTGGCCCCGCTGACGGTGACGCCGGAGAAGGTCCCGGCTCCCGCGGAGTTGATCTCGATGCCGTACGAGCCGGCCTTGTCGATCTTCAGACCGTCGACCGTCACGGCACTGACGTTCTTCTGCCAGCTGATGAGCAGACCGCTGTAGGTGCTGTCGAGGACGTCGTTGCCCTGGAGGAGGACGGGAGCGGTGATGTCGGAGGAGTCGGCGTAGATCCAGAGCGCGCCGAGCTTGCTCTGCCAGTTGGGCTCGTAACCACCGGTGCGCGTCAGCGTGTTGCGCAGTACGGAGGTGGTGCCGCTGAACGGCACGGGGGCGAACCGGCTGCTGATCGCGATGCCGGAGGCGCCGGTGACCGTGTCGGCGAGGAGGTTGTCCTCGACCCGGTTGGCGTGGCCGCCGTAGATGCCGACCGTGTTGGCGAGGAGCGGGAGCTGCACGGTGTTGAAGCGGAACGCGCAGTCCGTGACGGCCTGCGACTCGGAGAACATCGCGAGTCCGTCGTCGCCGGTGTTGCGGACGCTGGACTGCGAGACCTCGCTGCCGCTGGTGCCCTTGTGGAGGTTGACGCCGTCCGCGAAGGTGTCGCGGATGCGCAGCCCGGTGGCGAGGAGGCCGGTGGTCGGGGCGTCGATCCAGAGGCCGACCTTGGTGTGCTCGATCCAGATGTTCTGCAGGGTCGAGCCGTTGCCGAAGTCACCCTCGATCGCCGCGTCGAAATTGGCGTCGTCCCGGTAGGAGACGTCACCGGCGATCATCAGGTCCTGGACGTTGCTGGTGCCACCGCGGCCGAAGAGCCCGCCCTTGCCGTTCTTGCCGCGCAGCACGGTGTACCACTGGCCGGCGCCGCGCAGGTCGGCTCCGGTGAGGTCGACGTGCCCGGAGATGTCGTAGGTGCCGGAGGGCAGCCACAGCCCCTTGCCCTGCGAGGTGGCGGTGGAGAGGGCCGAGTTGAGGGCCGAGGTGTCGTCCGTGGAGTCGCCCGGGGTGACGCCGAGGGTGGTGGCGGAGACGAAGCCGGTGGCGGGCATGGTGAGCGCGGCCGGGACGCTCTCGGTCTCGACGAGGTCCAGGGTGTACGAGGCGGCGGTGTCGCCGGCGTCCTTCTGGAACTTGAGCACGGTGCCGGCCGGGAGCTCGCCGGTGAGCAGGGTGCGGGTCTCGTCGAAGAAGTGGTGGCCGGAGCCCTGGGACGGGTCGTTGTTGTAGGGGTAGCCGCCGTACACCCAGCTGTACTTGGAGCTGAGCGGCAGGTCCTTGAGCTCGCTGCCGTTGGCGTAGACGCTGAGCGTGGCAGCGGTGCCGGTGCCTGCCGCGTTGTCCGGCAGCGAGTAGCGCAGGGTCAGCGCGTTGGCGGGCTTCGTCAGGGTGAACTGGACGTATTCGCCGGTCTGGTCGAGGACCACGGCCTTGCGGCCGGACGCCTCGGACGGGACGGTGAGGTAGTTCCGGTCGGGGCCGATCGTGCCGGCGTTGGTGCTGCCGCTCTCCGCCTCGTAGGCGGTGTACGGGAGGGTGGCGCCGCGGGTCGCTGCGGCAGTGGAGCCGGTGACGCCGATGCCGTCGAGCTGGTAGTTGCCGTTGTCACCGGCGGCGGTGCGCAGGGTGACGCTGTTGAGCGCGGCCCGCAGGGTGACGTCGGTGTTGACAGTGGCCCAGGTGCCGCCGGTGCCGGGCAGGGTGAGCCGGCGGACGGTGGCGCCGTTGGCGAGGAGCGTGACGGTGGCGGCGGCGCTGTCCGCGGTGCGGTAGCGGACCGTCAGCGGGTAGGTGGCCGCCTTGGGGGCGTTGACGGAGAAGACCGCGCGGGCTCCGGCTCCGGTGAAGCCGGAGAGGTAGGCGCTGCCCTCGTAGCCGGTCGCGGCGGTGGCCTTGGCGGCGCCGCCGGAGACGAAGGCGTCCTCGGCCTGGTGAGTCAGGGTGGTGGGACCCGGGTCCGTGGGGGTGGTGGGGGTGGCCGGGGTGACACTGTCGAGGTTGACGTTGCCGCTGTCGGACGTGGTGAACGTCCAGGCGACGGTGTTGGCGCCCGCCTTGTAGGTGACCGCTTCCTCGTGGGTGACCCAGGTGTCCCAGTTCGCCGTGGCGGCCAGGCTCACCTGGCGGACCTTGGCGCCGTTGACGTACAGGCTGAGAGTCATCGTGGCGGTGGTGCCGTTGGCGTACCGGACGGATACGGAGCCGGCACCGGCCGCCCCGGACTGTACGGCGAACGAGACGGATGCCTTGCCCTTGTTGGCGTCGGTGAAGCCGCCGACGAAGCCGCTGCCCGTGTAGCCGGGGTGCTCGGTGGAGACGGCGGCGCCGCCGGAGAGCTGTGCGGACTCCGCTTCGAGCCTGGCGTCGGCCGCCTGTGCCGTCGCCCCGTACAGCAGGACTCCGAGCATCGACAGGAGCAGCGGCAGTACGGTCCGCAGGGCGTGGGAGCGCTTTCTTGGTGCAGGAGACACGGCAGTGTGTCCTTCCTGTGTGGGGGATTCCCGGGGGTGGTGGTGCCCCGAGGGGCACGAGAGGGGGTCAGCCCTTGAGGCTGCCCGCGGTGAGGCCCGCGATGATGTGGCGCTGGAAGATCAGGAAGAGGACGAGCAGCGGCACGGCGGCCATGGCCATGCCGGCCAGCAGCTGGTTGGCGGGCATGAACTCCGACAGCCTGTTGAGGGCCACGGTGATCGGCTGCCGGGCCTCGTCGGGGAGGACGAGCATCGGCCAGAGGAAGTCCTTCCAGACGCCGACGATCGCGAAGATCGAGACGACGGCGAGCACCGGCCGCGACAGCGGCAGGACGACCGAGACCAGGACCCTGAGCGTGCCGGCACCGTCGATCCGTGCGGAGTCGAGGAGTTCGGCGGGGATCTGGTCGAAGAACCGCTTCAGGATGAAGATGTTGAAGGCGTTGGCGGCGGCGGGCAGCCAGATCGCGAACGGCGTGTTGATCAGGTTGACGTGCAGGAGCGGCACGTCGACGACCGTCAGGTACGTCGGCACGAGCAGCGCGGACACCGGCAGCATCAGGGTCGCCAGCATCATGCCGAGGACCACGTTGCCCAGCAGCGGCCGCAGTTTGGACAGCGCGTAGGCGGCGGAGACGTCGACCAGCAGCTGGGTGAGCCAGGCGCCCAGCGCGAGGATCAGGGTGTTGAGGAAGTAGTGCCCGAGTCCGACGTTGGTCCAGGCGTCGGTGTAGCTCTCCGGGTGCCAGCTCTGCGGGAACATCGTGGGGTTGGGGTCGGCAAGTTCCGCGGACGACTTCATCGCGCCGGTCGCCATCCAGTACAGCGGGAAGACGAAGGTGAGGGTGAAGCCGATCAGGGTGAGGACCAGTACGAAGCGGTAGAGGAGCCGGCCGGTGCGGCGGTTCATCTCGGCGGGTGCGATCAGGGTGCGTACGGGGGTTTCGGCGGCCATGGCGGTTCCTCTCAGCCCTTGGTCCGGGTCAGGCGCAGGTAGACGCCCGCGAAGAGTCCGAGCACCACGAAGAGCAGCGTGCTCATGGCGCTGGCCAGGCCGAAGTCGTTGTAGACGAAGGCGTAGCGGTAGAGCAGCAGGAGCACGGTGACGGTGGCGTCGTCGGGGCCGCCGCCGGTGAGGACGAAGGGTTCGACGAAGACCTGCATCGTGCCGATGACCTGGAGCAGCAGCGTGATCATCAGGATGAAGCGCATCTGCGGGATGGTGACGTGCCACAGCCGCTGCCGGATGGACGCCCCGTCCAGCTCCGCGGCCTCGTAGAGCTCGCCGGGGATGCCGCCGAGCGCCGCCAGGTAGATCAGGGTGGTGGTGCCCATGTTGGCCCAGGTGGAGACGAGGACCAGGGAGACCATCGCGAGGTTCTCCGACTCCAGCCACTGCTGGGCGGGGAGGTGGAAGACCCCCAGGACGTTGTTGAACAGGCCGGGGCCCGGGTCGTAGAACCAGCGCCACAGCAGCATGGTGACGATCGGCGGCAGCATGACCGGCAGGTAGACGGTCATGCGCAGGTACGAGCGGCCGTGCCGCAGCTCGTTCAGGACGACGGCGGTCGCGAACGGGGCCGCGAAGCCGAAGACCAGGGCGAGCAGGGTGAAGTAGCCGGTGTTCTTCCAGGCGGTGAGGAACAGCGGGTCGTCGACGAGCCGCTGGAAGTTGTCCAGGCCCACCCACTGGGCGGGCTGGGCGAAGGTGACCTGCTGGAACCCCAGGAGGGCGCCGCGCACGATCGGGTACCAGGAGAACACGGCGAAGCAGAGCACACCGGCGGCGAGGAAGAGGTACGCGACCAGGTTCTCGCGGACCGCACGGCGCAGCCGGGAGCGGCCGGGCCCCGCTGCGGTGGTACGGGCCGGGGCCGGGGGCCCGGCGGCTGCCGGGCCCTCCTGCTCCTGGCCGGTGCTCTTCGCCACGGCGGAGGAGAGCGGCGACACGGTCATGGTCACTTCACCGAGGCGAGGATGGCGTCGGCCTTCTTCGCCGCTTCGGTCAGCAGCTGGTCGATGTCCGCGTCCTTCTTCGTCAGCACGGACTGCATGACGCCGTCGAGCACGGTGTAGAGCTGCTGGGCGTTGGGCGGCTCGACCTTGGTCGCCACCTGGGAGTTGCGGTCGACGAACGGCTTGTAGTTGGCGACCGGGGTGTTGGCGTACTTGGCGTGGATCCGGTCGATCTCGGCCTGGGTCTCACCGGCGAACAGCCGGGGCTGCGGGAGCCCGATCGGCACGCCGTCCGTCTTGGACCGCTTGCTGTCCACGTTCTCCCGCTCGGGACTGCGCAGGTACTTCCACTGCACCCACGCGAGGCCGGCCTTGATCTTCTCCGGGGATGCCTTCGGGTTGAACATGAAGCCGTCGCCGCCGCCGAGCGTCGCCGTGCCGGGCATGGCGGCCAGGCCGTAGTCGTCGTAGCTGCGCTCGAACTGCTTGACGATGGTGGGGATGTTGTCCGGTCCCGCCATGTACATCCCGAGCTTGCCGGAGCCCATCATCTTCTGGACGTCGGCTATCTCCAGCAGCTGGCGCGTGCCCATGCTGTTGTCGGTCCAGCGCATGTCGTGCAGGGCCTGGAGGGCCTTGCGCCCGGCGTCGCTGTTGAAGGCGGCCTTCCACTTGCCGTTCTGCTGCGTCGCGACGTCGCCGCCCATGGAGTAGATCCAGGAGGTGAGGTGCCAGCCGCCCTGGTTGTTCTTGCTGTAGTCGGCGTAGCCGACCGTGCCGTCGCCGAGCGCGCTGATCTTCTTGGCGGCGGTGCGGACCTCTTCCCAGCTGGCCGGCGGCTTGTCGGGGTCCAGACCGGCCTTCTTGAACAGGGCGCGGTTGTAGAGGAGCCCGAGCGAGTAGTTGCCGGTGGGCAGGCCGTACGTCTTGCCGTCGGCGTCCTTGAAGACCTTGAGCAGCGCCGGGTCGATGTCCTTGGAGAACGGCACGTCGGCGATGTACTTGCTGATGTCGGCGGCCTGGCGCCGCTGGATCAGCCCCGCGGGGTCGGTGAAGTAGACGTAGTAGACGTCCTCCAGCTGACCGCCGGCGAGCTTCGCCGCGAAGGTCTTCGGGTCCATCTGGCCCTCGCGGGCATCGATCTTGATCTTCGGGTGGCTCTTCTCGAAGGCCTTGACGTCCTCCGTGAAGTTCTTGCGGTCGACCGGCTGGGTCTTGGCCGGCATGCCGTTGACGCTGATCGTCACCACACCGTTCTTGTCCACGCCGGAGGACGAAGAGGCGGAACCACCGCAGGCCGTGAGGGCGAGGGACAGGGCGACGGCCGTCGCCGAACCGAGAACCTGACGCCTGCTGATGCCGGACAAGCCATCCATGCGAATCGTGCCTTCCTGGGTGAACCGCGGGGCTGTCGGACCCCGAGCGCTTGAAGCTGCGCTGAAGGTAGAAGCCGGTTACGCAAGAAGTCAATGCATCTACGCAAGAAAGTAATCTTCTTGACCTTCGGAGGTAATCCAGGGGTGCTCAGCGGGGGCGGGCGGCAGTCGATCCGCGGACGATCAGCTCGGTGTCGAACATCATGAGTTCGTTTGCACTGGCATGGCCGTCGATCTGGGCCACGAGGGCGGCCACCGCGGCCGTCGCCATCGCCTGGATGGGCTGCCTGGACGTGGTCAGCGGCGGCTCGGTCGCCACCATGAAGGGGGAGTCGTCGAAGCCCACCACCGAGAGGTCCTTCGGCACCGAGAGCCCCTGGCGGCGGGCGCCCCGCACCGCACCGAGCGCCAGCGCGTCGCTTGCGCAAACGATTGCGGTGACCCCTTCGGCGAGCAGTCGGGGCAGCGCGGTGGCCCCGCCCTCCATGGTGAAGAGCGCATGCGCCACCAGCCGCCGCCAGTCGTCCGGGGCACCCCCGCGACGGCTGCTGAAGCTCGCGAAGCCGGCCAGCTTCCGGGCCGAGGGGACATGCCCGACCGGCCCGAGGATCATCCCGATCCGCTCGTGCCCCAGCGAGGCGAGATGGGTCAGCGCCTGATCGGCGGCCAGCGCGTCGTCCACCCGGACCTGGGCCACGCCCAGGTTCTCGTCGGCCGCGTTGAGCAGCACCATCGGCACCTTGCGCTCCCGCAGCGCCCGGCCGTGCTCGGGGCCCGCGTCGGCGTAGCTGGCGCCGATGAAGACGATGCCGCCGATGTTCTGGTCCAGCAGCATCTCGATGTAGTGCGCCTCGGAGACCCCGTCGGCGGTCCGGGTGCACAGCACGGGTATCAGGCCGCGCTTGTTGAGCAGCCCGCACAGGGCCTCGGCGAACGCGGAGAAGATCGGGTTCTGCAGGTCGGGCACGACCAGTCCGATCAGTGCGGCGCGCGGGGCGCGGTAGCGCAGCGGCCGTTCGATGCCGCACACGTCCAGCGCGCTCAGCACCGCGTCACGGGTGGTGCTCGCCACGTCCTGGCTGCCGTTGAGGACGCGGCTGACCGTCGCCTCGCTGACACCCGCGAACTCGGCCACCTGGGAGAGTCGTCGTTTCGTCACGAGCTCACCCTACAAAGGTCTACGCAAAAAGAAAGATCACTTACGAAAGAAAGTGACTTTCTTGGAAAGCGGGCCGCCTCCGGGGCCCCTGCGGCCGGCCCGGAGGGGTCGGGGACACGTGTCATCGGCACCCCTGAGGACCAGGTATTATTTTCGAGTCAGCAGGCGCCGCTAGCTCAGTTGGTTAGAGCAGCTGACTCTTAATCAGCGGGTCCGGGGTTCGAGTCCCTGGCGGCGCACAGACAACGCACGAGGCGGTCCCCGTTCCACGGGGACCGCCTCGTGCGTTTTGCGCTGCCCTCACTGATGTACAAATGTTTTACACATCCGTACTAGACAACTGTTTTATACGCTCGTATATTTCCTGGCATGACAACCCCTACGGGCACCACCACCGCCCCCGGCGAGCTCGCCGGCCGCAAGGAGTGGACCGCCTTCGTGGTCCTCCTGCTCCCTCTTCTCCTGGTCTCGATGGACGTGTCCGTCCTCTTCTTCGCGATCCCGTCCATCGACCGGGACCTCGCCCCCAGCGCCACCCAGCAGCTCTGGATCTTCGATGTGTACGCCTTCGCGCTGGCCGGCCTCCTGATCACGATGGGCTCGCTCGGCGACCGGATCGGGCGCCGCAAGCTGCTGATGATCGGCGCCTTCGCCTTCAGCGCGGCCTCCGTCGGCGCGGCCTACGCCTCCAGCGCCGAGATGCTCATCGCGGCCCGCGCGCTGCTGGGGATCGGCGGGGCGACGCTCATGCCGTCGACGATGGGCCTGGTGCGGAACATGTTCCGCAACGAGCGGCAGCGCAGCCGGGCCGTCGGCATCTGGTCCGGTGCCATGGCGGGCGGGATCGCCCTGGGCTCGGTGCTCAGTGGCGTCATGCTGGAGCACTTCTGGTGGGGCTCGGTCTTCCTGATCAACGTCCCGGCGATGGTGCTGCTCCTGGTCCTGGTGCCGGTGCTGGTGCCCGAGTTCAAGGACCCCGATCCGGGCCGCTTCGACCTCCTCAGCGTGCCGCTGTCGATGGGTTCGGTGCTGCCGGTGGTCTACGGGGTCAAGGAGAGCGCCGCCCACGGCATGGACCTGCGCAACGGGCTGATCGTCCTTGCCGGGCTCGCCGTCGGGTGGGCCTTCGTCCGCCGGCAGCGCGGCCGCGCCGACGCGATGATCAGCCGGGAGCTGTTCCGCGGCCGCGGTTTCGCCGCCGGGATCGGTCTGAACGCGCTGGCCGCCTTCGCGATGATGGGCTCCGCCTTCTTCACCACCCAGTACCTGCAGTCGGTGCTCGGCATGAGCACGATGGAGGCCTCACTGTGGAGCCTGGCACCGTCGCTGGCGGTCGGGGCGGCGGCTCCGGCGGCCACGGCCATCGCCCAGCGGACCGACCGCAGCCGCGTCATCTGCGCCGGATTCGTCATCGCGGCGGCCGGGTTCGGGATCCTCGCCCTGTCGGGCACGGACTCGCTGTGGCTGCTGCTCGTCGGCTCGGCCGTGATGAGCAGCGGCATCGTGACCGTCATGGCGCTCGTCTCGGACCTTGCCCTGTCCACCAGCCCTCCGGAGAAGGCGAGTTCGGCCGCCTCACTGCTGGAGACCGGGCAGGAGTTCGGCGGGGCGATGGGGATGGCGCTGCTGGGCGCGGTGGCGACGGCGGTCTACACGGCCGACATGCCGGACTCGGCGCCGGACGTGGCCCGCAGGACGCTGCCGGGCGCACTCTCCACCGGCGACGGTTCGCTGATCTCGATCGGGCGCGAGGCCTTCGTGCACAGCATGAGTTACGCGTCCGCCGCGGGTGCGCTGCTCCTGCTCACCGGGGCGGTACTGGCGGCGACGCACCTGCGGCGGGCGGTCCTCTCAGACAGCCTCTCAGGCCCGTCCGGCGTCTGAGGACAGCAGTCCGGAGCGCCCGTGGGCCTCGAACTCGCCGGTCAGGGCGGCCAGCTGCTCCTCCCCGAACGGTACGTACGCACCCTCCGGGTCCCGCCACCACGTGGCGGGACCGGACCGAAATCCCTCCAGCCGCAGCCGGGCCCGGTGCACCTTGTTCGTCGCGGTCACCGGCATCGCGCGCACGATCCGTACGAACCGGGGTGCCATCTTCGTCCCCAGGTCGGGCTGGTCCCGGAGGAAGGCGGCGAACGCCGCCGGATCGAACCCGGCCCCTTCGCGCAGTGCCAGCGCGGCCATCACCTGGTCCCCCGCGACCGGGTCGGGCACCGCGTAGACCGCCACGGCCGCCGCGTCCGTCCAGCGGGCCAGGATGTTCTCGATCATCGCGGCGGCCAGGTTCTCGCTGTCGACCCGCAGCCGGTCCTCGGTGCGGCCGGCGAAGTAGAGGAAGCCGTCGGGGTCACGGAAGAAGAGGTCGCCGGTCCAGTACCAGCCGCCGCGCAGCCGCGCGGCGTCCGCCTCCTCGTTGCGCCAGTAGCCCTCGAAGGGCGTTTGGCCGCGGTTGACCAGCTCCCCTATCGAAGCGGCGCCGTTGACCAGCTTCCCGCCCTCGTCGAAGACCGCCGCGACCCGCTCCCGGCCCGTCCGCGGGTCGACGACCGCGAGATCGTCGCGGTCCGACGCCCGGCCGATCGCCCCCGCCGGGGTGTCCGGGGTCCGCTGGATCGCCGCCCCGCCCTCCGAGGAGCCGTAGCCCTCGACGAGCCGCACCCCGAACCGGTCCAGGAAGCGGGCCGCGTCCACGGCACCCGCCTCGGTGCCGAAGCCGGTCCGCAGCGAGTGCTCGCGGTCGTCGGGGCGCTCGGGGTGGCCAGCAGATACTGCACGGCGCGTCCGACATAGGTGAAGTACGTGGCCCCGTGCGCGCGTACGTCGGTGAGGAAGGCGGAGGCCGAGAAGCGGCGGCGCAGGGCGACCGCGGCGCCGCCGGCCAGTGCGGGGGCCCAGTCGGCGATCACCGCGTTGCCGTGGAACATCGGCATGCAGATGTAGTGGACGTCCTCACGCCGGACACCGAAGTGGTCGACGAGCGACCGGCCGGCCGCGGCGAGCCGTCCCTGGGTGCACACGGCGGCCTTGGGCGCACCGGTGGAACCCGAGGTGAAGTAGAGCAGCATCCTGGTTCCGGGCCCGGGGGCGGCGAGGACCGTGTCGCCCGGTTCCGCCCCGGCGTAGGGGCGAGCAGCCCGGCGTACTCCTCGGTGTCGGTGACCAGCACCCGGACGCCCGGCAGTGCCAGGCCGTCGAGCAGCGGAAGATGCGCGCGCTCGGTGATCAGCACCCGGCATTCGGTGTGCATGATGTCGCGGACCAGTTCGGCGCCGCGCCGGGTGGGGTTGATGCCGGCGACGGCGGCCCCGGCCAGGGCCGCCGCGCTCAGCCAGAGCGGGAATTCAGGGGTGTTGTCGAGCATCACCCCGAGGTGCGGTTCACTGCCCGCCGGCAGCAGATCCGCCAGGAGCGCGGCCCGTGCGGCAGCGCCCGAGGCGACCTGGTGGTGACTGAGGACGGTGTCCTCGTGTCTCAACCCGGGCCGGTGGTCGCCCCATTGGCGCTGTACGAGCTCCGCGACGGTGCCTGCGCTCCTCATGGCGCCGCACGGTAACTGACTACACGTCAGAACTGAACATCCGAGCACGAGTAGAACGCGTTGGCCGTGTCCGCGATGTTCCAGACGCTCAGGATGATGTGCTTCCCGGTCTTCTGGGTGGGGATGGTGCCCTGCTGGGTCAGCGTGGCCGGGGGCTGCTGGTTGTTGTACGGCACCGTCATGAAGGGCTGGGCCTCCAGGTCGGACCGCTTGAGCGGCTTGGTGGGGTCCCAGCCGTTCTTGGTGATGTAGTAGCGGAAGTCCGTCGTGGAGTGGCGGGCGGTGAACTGCCAGCGGAAGCTGAAGCCCTGGCCTGCCGTGACCTTGGTGGCGGGCCAGTTGCCGCCACGCGGGTCGTCGAGCTGCGCGAATTCGCCGTGACCGCCGGAGCAGATCGCCCCGTCGGCGGGGCCGGCCGCCGGGAAGCCCTTGGGGCCCTCGACGCTCTGCGGCTCCCACTGGATGTTGCCGCAGCCGGTCACCGTGCCGTTGGCACAGAGTTTCTGTCGGCTGATGGGACTGTCCGTGTATCCGTGACTGCTGGCGCTGCTCGTCGCGAACATCGAGACGCCCGCTACCGCAAGGCCCACCAGGGCCGCGCCTGTCTTCTTACGCATTGCTGTCGCTCCTCGAACGTGGGGGAGGTTCCATGAGCACTGCTGCGCGCGTTGTCGTGCGGTCTAGACCAAGGCCTAGATTATTGACGGATCATGAACATGTCCAGACCAATGAGAGCCCGATTCCGGTTGCCGCGGAAGCGTCCGGCGCGAGGCCTCAGGCGCTGTCCCCACCGCTGCGTCCGGTGTAGAAGGCCACCGTCAAGTCCTTGACCAGGGACTTGCGTTCGTAGTCGTCGAGCTCCACGAGCCCTCGGGCGGTGAGCCGGTTGACGGTGTCGTCCACGGCGTCCACCACCGAAGTCAGCACGCTGTCCCGATGCTTGGCATCGATGGCCGCGATCCGGCGCCGCTGCATGGCCGCGGCCACCTCCGGCGCGTACTCGATCCCGGTCGGCTGCGCGGAGTACACCTCGATGCCGACCGGCTCGCAGTCCGCCTTCAGCATCCGGGTCAGCGCGTCCCCGACCGCCTCCGCGTTGCGCAGGGTGTGCGCGTCCTCGTGGAAGGCGTCGGCGGGCAGCTGGGACAGGACCCGCGCCATCGCGGCCTCGACCTGCTCGCGCAGGTACTCCTCGTGGTCGGCGATCCCCAGCGTCGCCCGCACGGTGTCCTTGACCCGCCACACGACGAGGACGACGACCCGCAGCGCCGTGCCGTTGGCGTCCACCGCGGGCAGGGGTTCACTGCGCCAGTGCCGCAGCCGTACGTCGATCCGCCGGCGCAGCAGCAGCGGGCTGACCCACATCAGCCCGGACCGCCGCACGCTGCCCCGGTACTGGCCGAACAGGGTCAGCACCCAGGCGTACCCGACGCGTCCACGGGTCAGGCCGCCGAGCGCGAAGAGCACCACGGTCAGCAGCAGCGCGAGCGCCGCCCAGGCGCCGAGGCCGAGGCCTTCGTAGGGCCGCGGGCCCAGCCCGAGCCGCGTCAGCACCCTGGCCGGAATCGTACCGGCCCACCACAGGACCCCGCAGGAGGCGGCGAGCCCGCCCAGTCCGGTGAGCAGCGCGACCCAGCCGGGCAGCGCGGGGCCGGGCCGTTCGTGGAGCCGCGGGTCGGCGACCGGCGCGGGCCGGGTCGAGGGCCGAACCTGCGGTGACCGCGGCACCGGCGGGCGCCTGACACCGGCCGTCTGCTCGCCCCCGACTGCGCGTCGCACGACGGCGGCGGGCAGCGCTGCGGCGTCCGTGGCGACCTCGGGGTCGTCGCGGAAGAGCAGGTGGACGGGGATGGAGGCGGTGCGCTCGTTGGCGATGACCGAGTGGTGCCGGCCGGTGTCCACCCGCACATCGGTGCGGATTTCGCCGGTGTCGGCCTCGTCGAACGCGAGCGAGAGGGACGGACCGGCGTCCCGGCGTCCCGCGGCGGAGCCGGGCCCGGGGACGATTCCCGGGCCGGGAGCGTCGTCCCGCTCGGGGAAGAACGGCTCCGCCTCCGCGGCCGGCTGCCACGAGCCGGTGTCGGAGGGGTCCGGGGTCTCGGGGCTTTCCGGGGTCTCGGGGCTCTCCAGGGTCTCCGGGGTCGCCGAGGCAGTCGCGCGTGTGCTGGCCCCGGTCGCCTTCAGGAGGAGTACACCGGCCTCTGGTGCCACCGCACGCGCCGCCGCCTCCGAGCCACGCCCGGCGGCCGTATCCGCGTCCCGCACACGGGAAGCCGCGCCGATCTCCGCGCCGACGGCTGCCGCTTCGGCGTCCGGCTCGCGGGAGGCCGCACCGGAATCCGGCCAGCCGCCGGCCACATCGACATCGGGCACACGGGAGGCCGTAACGGATTCCGGCCAGTAGCCGTCGTCCGCATCGCGCGCCGGCGCACCGGAAGCCGCGCCGAACTCCGCCCCGAAGTCGGCCACCTCGACATCCGGCCCACGGGAGACCGCACGGGACTGCGGCCAGACACCGGCCCCATCAGCATCCGGCGCACCGGAAGCCGCACCGAACTCCGGCCCGGAGGCGGTCGCCGCACCCCCCTCCCTGGCGGGAGCGGGCAGCGGGTCCGCGTCGCTCGGCCCACCGCGGTGGACCGGAGCACCGACTACGGGTTCGACACCCGAGCGAAACCGCTCCGGCTCCGGCACCGGCGCCGTGGGCGAAACCGATACCGACGCCGAGGTCGCACCGTAGGCCGAGCCCGCGCGTCCGCCCTCACCCGGCACCAGGTCGAGTACGAGATCCACCACGGAGTCCGGCTCGGACCGCGCCCCCGCACGGACCACGGAGTCCGACTCGGAACGTGCCCCACGGACCACGAAGTCCGGCTCGGAACGTGCCGCCGCACCGACCACGGAGTCCGGCTCGGGCCGTGCCACCGCACCGACCACGGAGTCCGGCTCGGGCCGTGCCATCGCATCGACCACGGAGTCCGCCCTGGACCCCGCCACCCGGCCCGTCCCGGAGTCCACTCCGGACCATGCCACCGGGTCCGCCCCGTCAGCTGCCCCCGGGGCCATCCCGGAGCCCGCCCCGGTCAAGGCCACCGGGTCCGCCCCGTCAGCCGACCCCGGGTCCACCCAGGAGTCCGCCCCGGACCGGGCCACCGGGGCCACCGGGGCCACCGGGGCCACCGGGGCCTCGGACCACACCACCGGTTCGCGTTCGCTCCCCGCTCCCGGCCCCGGGCCGACCCCTTCGGCCGGCCCCGAACCGAACGCGTCAACCGCCCCCGCGGCATCCGCACCCACACCCGGCGTGCCGCCCGATGCCGCCCGCTCCCCCGCCGCGGCCCAGGCGTCCGTGACCCGTCCCGCTCCGTCCGGTCCCACCCACTCGCGCACCGGGACCGCCCCGTACCTCTCCTCTCCGTACTCCGGCTTCCGCCCGTACTCCGGGTTCCGCCCGTACTCCGGGTTCTCCCCGTACTCCGGGTTACCGGAGCTGTCCGACACCGTGGATCGCATTCCCGCCTCCGTCATGTGCTTCGTGTCACGCGAAGAGTCGCCGCCAGGTCTCCGGACCCGGATAGCCGTCGGCCTCCGTGCCCCGCCAGCCCTGAGCCTTCTGGAAGGCCTCGACATTGCGCCGGTCCGCCTCGGTCCACCGGGGTCCGGGGCCCGACAGGTAGTACTTGCCGTATCCCTTCTTCACCAACTGTTTGCCGAGCCTGTCGACATGGCTGTTGGACTGACCCGACCGGAAATAGCCGCGGCCGGGGAAGGCGGGCACCGCGGTCGAGCCGCCCTGGCCGGTCGCGCCCGCCGCCGGGATGTCATGGCCGGTCCCCTTCACCAGCAGGCTCCAGGTGTCGGGCCCGGGGATGCCGTCGGCCTCCTTGCCCTTCCAGCCCTGGGCCTGCTGGAACGCCTGGGTCGCCAGCCGGTCGGCGCTGCTCCAGGCGGGGCCGGGCCCGACCTTGTAGAAGCGCTTGCCGCCCCGCCCGACGAGCAGCTTGCCGAGCTGGGTGACGTAGGCGTTGTTCGCGCCGGGGCCGAACTTCCCGGCGCCCGGGAAGGCCGTCGTCGTCGAGCCGCTGCCGCCGGCTCCGGCGGTCAGCCCCTTGTAGCGGTACGCGACGTAGTTGCCCGAGTTGGTCCAGTACGCCATGGGCGTCGTCTGCTTGCGGGTGTGCGGCGAGGTCTGCTCGTACGCCGTGTAATGGGTGTGCGTGTAGTCGGTCCAGCCGCCGAAGATCGTGACGTGCGAGCCCTTGGTGGGGTCGGCCGGGTTGTGGAAGAGCAGGATGTCGCCGGGCTGCAGCTCCTCCCGGGCGATCCGTGTCCCGTACGCGGCGAGGCTGCCGGTCCACTCGTTGCCGGCCAGGTTCCAGGCCATCGACACATAGCCGGAGCAGTCCTGCCGGTACCCGTCCGACCAGTACTTGCTCATGCTGTAGGGGACCTGCGCGGTGACCCACTTCTTCGCGCGGTTGATGATGTCGGCCCGGCTGGTCGTGCGCAGCGCGGGCGTGCTGGTCCCGGAGTCCGACGAGCCCGAGGCGCCCGCGCCCTGCAACGGGCCCGGGCCGCCCTGCGGACTCTCCGGACCCGGATCGGCCGGATCGGCCGCGTCCTGCGGATCGTCCGGGAACGGAGCCGCAGGCGCGGCCGCGCCCGGCACCGGGGCCGGATCGGTCCCCGGGGCGGGGTCGGCCGCCACGCCAGCCGCCTCGGCCAGGCCGGCGCTCAGCACCACTCCGGCAGCGGTGACCAGCACCAGCGCGCGCCGCGCGCCGTGTGCGGCCGGATGTCCTCCCAGCCGCGTCGGCAGTCCCGCGGCCGCGGCCCGCCGTTGTGCGGCGCACCCCCCGCAGGCGCAGTCAACGGCGGGTACGTAGTCCTCGAAGGCCGGCACAGTCATGCGATTCCTCCGCGTCGTCAAGATCTTTGGGCGCACCTGTACGGGCGTCAGTGTCTTAACTCTCCTGACATAACGCATTTTGACGGATAGAAGGGAAAAAACGACCATCCGACAGGCCGTGCGGGCGGGGAAATGGTCTGGAGCACCGCCGCGTATCGGGTAGAGTTCTCCAGGTCAGCAGGCGCCGCTAGCTCAGTTGGTTAGAGCAGCTGACTCTTAATCAGCGGGTCCGGGGTTCGAGTCCCTGGCGGCGCACGCAGAGTCAAGACCCCCTCACCACGCGTGAGGGGTCTTGTTCGTTTCCCGCACCCTTCGCGCGAGGGGCGCACAGCAAACGCCTTGCCGGTGCAAAGCACGCCGCGATCCTGGCGGACAGTCATCACACTGTCACCCAGAGGCGCGAGAGCTGGCGACGCGCCCCCCAATACGCCTCCACGTCACCCTTTCGCAAGAGCCCCCCAAATCGCGCGTATGAGCGGTTAACCACCTGTTTCACCCTTGCGATCGAGGCCGGGGTCGGCCAACCTGTCGGGGACCGTCGGCACCAACCAGGCCGACGCCCCGTGCAGTTGGGGGCATTGCGGGGATATTCCGGTTGTGTCCGACGCGAGGTGGGGGCCTCGTGCATGAGCAAATGCCGAGCAGGCATCATGCAACCGGAAGGGCGCCATTCATGTCTCAGGAAGGGTGACCCGCCACTGAGCCGTCGGTCGCGTTCCAGGGGGAACACGCGGCGGGCGAAAGGACCGACCGACCACGCGGCACGGCTGCGTGCAGGGGGATGACCCATGACGTCGACGCCGCCAGGCGCCCGGCAGAACAACGACGACAGTTCCCGGACCACGCAGCTTCGGATACCCCCGCAGCTCCGGGCCGGGGGACACCGGCGGCGACCGAAGAAAGCGCTGCCACGCTACGACTACGAGCACTACAGCCGGCTGGCCGGGCCACTGACCCAGCCCGATCCCGCCAAGCCGTACACCGTGCAGTACCGCTCGCTCCTCTCCCAGGAGCCGCACCGGATACGCGCGGCGCTCCTGCTGGGGGCCGCACCGCTCGTCTCGCTCGGCCTGTTCGCCTGGCTGATGCAGCCCGAGCACTGGACACAGCGCGACCCGAACCTCAAGAACGACACGCTGCTGATCCTCGACATCGTGATGCTGGTCTCGATCGGTCTGATCGAGCTCTTCCGCACCATGAACGTCCTCTCCAACGCGCACGCCACCCTGGTAGCGCGCGACCCGGTCCCGGTCGTGCCGGAGACCGGCACCAGGGTCGCCTTCCTCACCTCCTTCGTTCCGGGCAAGGAACCCCTGGAGATGGTGACGAAGACGCTGGAGGCCGCCGTCCGCATCCGCCACCGCGGCCTGATGCACGTCTGGCTGCTCGACGAGGGCGACGACCCGGCCGTGAAGGAGGTCTGCCGGCGGCTGGGGGTGCACCACTTCTCCCGCAAGGGGGTGGCGCACTGGAACCAGGCCAAGGGCCCGCACCGCGCGAAGACCAAGCACGGCAACTACAACGCCTGGCTCGACGCGCACGGTGACGCGTACGACTTCTTCGCCTCGGTCGACACCGACCACGTGCCGATGCCCAACTACCTGGAGCGGATGCTCGGCTACTTCCGCGACCCGGACGTCGGCTTCGTCATCGGCCCGCAGGTCTACGGCAACTACGACACCTTCGTCACCAAGGCCGCCGAGTCGCAGCAGTTCCTCTTCCACGCGCTGATCCAGCGCGCGGGCAACCGCTACGGCGCCCCGATGTTCGTCGGCACCAGCAACGCGGTACGGATCTCGGCCCTCAAGCAGATCGGCGGTCTGTACGACTCGATCACCGAGGACATGGCGACCGGCTTCGAGATGCACCGCGCCCGCAACCCGCGCACCGGCCGCAAGTGGCGCTCCGTGTACACCCCGGACGTGCTGGCCGTGGGCGAGGGCCCGACCGCGTGGACCGACTTCTTCACCCAGCAGCTGCGCTGGTCGCGCGGGACCTACGAGACGATCCTCAAGCAGTACTGGAAGGGCTTCTACTCACTGCCCGTGGGCAAGCTCTTCAACTACACGATGATGATCATCTTCTACCCGATGTCCGCCATGAACTGGATCCTCGCGGCACTGAGTTGCGCGCTGTTCCTGGGGATGGGCGCCTCGGGTGTGCAGATCGACCCGACCGTCTGGATGATGCTGTACGGCAACGCCTCCGCGCTCCAGATCGGCCTCTACATCTGGAACCGCCGGCACAACGTCTCGCCGCACGAGCCCGAGGGTTCCGGCGGTCTGGCCGGGATGGTGATGTCCGCGCTGTCCGCGCCGATCTACGCACGCTCCCTGATGGACGCCGTACTGCGCCGCAAGAGCTCCTTCGTGGTCACGCCCAAGGGCGACTCCTCCAGCCCGGACACCCTCTTCGGGACCTTCCGCATCCACCTCTTCTTCATCCTGGTCTTCGGCGGGTCGATCGTGGCCTCGTTCGTGCTCGGCCACAGCCATCCGGCGATGCTGACCTGGGCCGCACTGGCGCTGCTGATCACCGCGGCGCCGGTCTTCGGCTGGCGGTACACCGTGCGGGCGGAGAAGAAGAAGCGGCGCGCGGGGCCGCCGCCACCGAGCGGCCCGCCCGCCCACGCCCAGCAGGAGCAGCCCCACTGGGCCGGCAACGAACAGACCATGCAGATCGCCCTTGGGGGACGTAAAGAATGAAGTACCGTCCGAGCCGCCGTACCCGCCGCATGGCGATCAGTACGGCGGTGGTTCTCGCGCTCGCGGGAGCGAACGGGCCGTGGCTGTACCGCTTCAGCACCGAGCGCTACCACAACTACAAGATCAACCAGGCCGGCTACAAGGCCGCCAACGGCCACTGGGACTTCCTGGACGTACCCGCCGAGTTCCGGATCAACACCATCCACGCGGCGCTCCTGCACACCGGCAAGGTGCTGCTCGTCGCGGGCTCGGGCAACAACCAGAAGAACTTCGACGCGAAGAGCTTCAGGTCGGTGCTGTGGGACCCGGAGACCAACGGGTTCAAGAACATACCCACGCCCAAGGACATGTTCTGCTCCGGTCACACCCAACTGCCCGACGGCAAACTGCTCATAGCCGGCGGTACGAAGCAGTACGAGAAGCTCAAGGGCGACGTCACCAAGGCGGGCGGCCTGATGATCGTCCACAACGAGGACCCGGACAAGCCGATCACGCTCCCGGCGGGCACCCGGTTCACCGGTAAGGCCAACGGCAAGACCTTCGTCACCAAGGACCCGGTGCTGGTGGAGAAGGCCAAGAAGGTGTTCGACAAGAACACCGGCGCGTTCCTGCGCAACGACCCCGGGCTCGGCCGGATCTACGTCGAGGCCCAGAAGTCCGGCACGAAGCACGAGACGGGCGCCGAGGACAACTACCGGATAGCGGGCCTGTCCGGGTCCGACACCCGCAACGTCTACGGGATCGCCCAGAAGCTCGCGCTCGACAAGAAGGACTTCCAGGGCATCCGGGAGGCCTACGAGTTCGACCCGGTGGCGGAGAAGTACATCACCGTCGACCCGATGAACGAGGCCCGCTGGTACCCGACGCTGACCACGCTCAAGGACGGCAAGGTCCTCGCCCTGTCCGGGCTGGACGAGATCGGGCAGATCGTGCCCGGCAAGGACGAGGTCTACGACCCGAAGACCAAGAAGTGGGAGTACACCGGCATCATCCGGAAGTTCCCCACCTACCCGGCGGTCTTCCTCCTCGACGACGGCAAGCTCTTCTACTCCGGCTCGAACGCGGGCTACGGCCCCGCCACCGTCGGCCGTGCCCCCGGCGTCTGGGACCTGGCGACGAACAAGTTCGTCAAGATCCCCGGACTGAGCGACCCGGACCAGATGGAGACGTCGGCGACGGTGCGGCTGCCCCCGGCCCAGGACGAGAAGTTCATGGTGATCGGCGGCGGCGGCGTCGGTGAGTCCGACAAGTCCAGCGAGAAGTCCCGGCTGGTCGACCTCAAGGACCCCGACCCCGAGTTCAAGGACGGCGCCTCCCTCGACGAGGGCACCCGCTACCCGAGCGCCTCCCTGCTCCCCGACGACTCCCTGCTGGTCACCGGCGGCTCCGACGACTACCGGGGCCGTGGCGGGTCCGACGTCCTCCAGGCCCGGCTGTACGACGCCGGGTCGGACACGTACAAGCGGGTCGCCGATCCGGCGGTGGGACGCAACTACCACTCGGGGTCCGTACTGCTGCCGGACGGCCGGGTCATGATCTTCGGCTCCGACTCGCTCTACTCCGACAAGGCGAACACCCGGCCCGGCGTCTTCGAGCAGCGGATCGAGATCTACACCCCGCCCTACCTGTACCGCGACTCACGTCCCGAGCTGACCGCCGGGCCGAAGCGCATCGAGCGCGGCGGCACGGCGGTGTTCACCACCAACCAGGCCTCGACGATCAAGTCGGCGAAGCTGATGCGCCCGAGCGCCGTCACCCACGTCACGGACACGGACCAGCGCTCGGTGGCGCTGGACCTGAAGAGGACGGACGGCGGGATCTCGGTGACGGTGCCGAAGAACCGGGCGCTGGTGCCGTCGGGCTGGTACATGCTCTTCGTCACGGACGACAAGGGCACGCCGTCCGAGGGAACGTGGGTGGAGGTGCCGTAGGGCCTCTCGTTCGGATCATGCCGGGCTCGCATGCCCGGCATGATCCGAACGAAAGAAAGACCCTGGCCGCCCTGCGCGGCACCACGCAGGGCGCTCGTCCTACTTGGTGCCGCGGGCCAGGCCCAGCGCGTACTCCGGCCACCACGCGCCCGCCTTCGGGCCGCCCCGGCAATCGCCGTCGGACTCCCCCGGCCGCTTGATCCAGAGGTACGCGTCGACCAGCTCGTCGCCCGTGGACGTCGTCGGTGTCTCGCCGAGGGCCCGTCCCGGCGGATTGCACCAGGTCTTTTCCGGATCGCCGCCGGTGTACGGGCCGTTGCCGTTGCGGCTGGTGTCGATCACGAACGGCTTGTTGCCGACCTTCGCGGACAGGCGCTTGCCGAAGTCCTTGCTGACCGCGGTCGTCTGGAAGTTGGAGGTGTTGACCGCGAACCCGTCGGCCGCGCCGATGCCCGCCTGCTCCAGGGGCTGGAACAGGGCGTCCGGCGTGTGCCAGCCGGCGTTGCCCGCGTCCAGGTAGACCTTGGTGCCCGGCAGCTGCTTGAGCCGCTCCACCGCCCCCTTGAGCAGGTCGAAGCGCTCCTCGTGGAATTCCTGCGGGGTACACCCGTCGACCAGGTGCAGCACCGCGTCCGGTTCCAGGATCACGGTGGCGCCGCGGTCACCGATGCCCTTGGCGACGCCTTCCAGCCAGGTGCGGTACGCGTTGCCGTCGGCGGCGCCGCCCTTGGAGAACTGCCCGCAGTCGCGGTGCGGGATGTTGTAGAGGACCAGCAGCGCCTCGCGGTCGGCCTTCGCGGCGGCCTCCGTGAAGCCCTTCGCCTCGGCCTCCGGATTGTCCGGGCCGATCCACTCGCCGACCGGCTGCTCGGCGATCCTGCGGATCAGCCCGGCGTTCTTGCCGTCGTCGTCCTCGGTGTACCGGGCGACCTGCTCGGCGGCGTTCCCGTCGGGGTTGACCCAGTACGGATCACTGCCCTTGGGCTGCTGGCCGACGGCCGCGGGGTTCTTCCCCGCGGCGCCGGACCCCTCGCCGTCGCCGTCGCCGGAAGAGGAACATGCCGCGAGCAGCAGCGCGGCGCCGACCGCGACCGCTCCCCGCATGCCGAACCGGCCGTAGTGACTGCCGTACATCCACTCCCCTCGGGTGCGACGGCGGTGCACTGTCGCATCGCCGTCCATCCTGGCACAGGGCCCGGGTGCCGCCCGGCCCCTCACCACTTCACCGAAGTGCCGTTACGGCGGGTTCGCGACGCTCTGCCCGGCTTCGCCGCTCGCGGAGGGTGACCGGTTATCGACGTACCGTCAGAAATGGCTTGGGCGCGCGGAGTTCTCCGCCCTACAGTGGGCGAGGGACTGTCCGGCCCGACCCCCGGACGGGTCCCGGCGGCGAACCCGGCCGCCCTCGACCTCCCGTGTCCGCGCGGGCCACTCCCGCGGCCCGCGCCCCGCGGTCGGAGGACCGGCCCGGCCCGGCACCCGGAGAACCGGGCAGCCGCGCCGGGCCGCGTACCGCGCCATCCGGGCCGGACCTGCTCGCGATCCGGCAGGTGGGACGGCAGAACGGCCAGGCGCGCCGACCCCGTCGGTGCGGCTGCCGAACAGCCAGGTGCGCCGGACCCCGCTGGTGCGGGGGCCGGCGCCGAGGGGTCAGGTGCCGCTCCTGGCACCCGCCTTCACGTTCACCTTGCCGCCTGTCTCCTGCGCCGCCTTCTGCGCCGACTTCTCGCCGGTCAGGTACGCGGAGACGACCACGTTCGCGGTGTACGAGTGCGAGGCACGGTCGTAGGTGCCACCGCAGGTGATCAGCCGGAGCTCCGCCCGGCCGTCCTTGCGGGGGCCGTACGCCTTCTGGGCGTTGAAGCGTTCGCGGGTGAACACCTGGACGTCGTCGATGGTGAATTCGGCGATCGTGCCGTCGGTACGGGTCACCTCGACCTTGGCGCCGGGGCGGGCCGCGCTGAGCCCGTAGAAGACGGCGGGTTTGGTCTCGGTGTCGACATGGCCGACGAAGAGGGCCGGCCCCTTGGCGCCGGGCTCGGTGCCGCTGCCGAACCAGCCGACCGTCTGGGGCGTGTCGAAGGACGGCGGCTCGATCGCCCCGTCCTCGTCCAGGCCCCGGGAGACGACGGGGGCCTGGATCCCTATCGACGGGATCTCGACGCGCGCCGGTGTCACGCCCTTGATCGGGTCGTGTGCCGGGGGCAGCGGTACGCCGAGCGGGCGCCCGACCGCGGCGACGTCCCCGGTGGTCGGGGCGGAGCCGATGCCGGAGCCGTCGGTGAGGCCGCGGCCCCAGAGCCACAGGCCCAGCAGGATCACGGCCCAGGCCACTCCGGTGAGCAGCCTGCCGTGCCCCGCCGAGTGTTCCGAGGAGGACATGTCAGTCGGTGGCCGGGCTGCGGCGGCGCACGCTGCGGAAGGCGACCGCGACGGCGGCGACGGCGGCCAGGGCGAGGCCGATCACCGCGTGGACGGTGCCGGGGCCCTCCTGGTGGGCGGCCTGGTCGGCGAGCACGGCGGTGCCGCCGCCGCCCGCGCGGACCGGGGCGAGGGGCATGGGCCGGCTGCGGTGGACGACGGTGACGACGGCGGACACCTTGGTGTGCTTGTCGCCCTTGCAGACGACCTCGACGTCGTATTCGCCGGGCTCGGCGTCGGAGCGGATCCGCGCCTCGGCGAAGAGCGTCCGGTCGTCACCGGGCGAGAAGCGCGCCTCGGAGACGAACGCGTCGGAGTTGCCCTTGGCCTCCTTGCCCTTGCAGCCGTCGACCTCCAGGTCGACCTCACCGCCCGGGGCGATGGAGGACGGGGAGACCGAGAGGGTGGCCCGGGACCGTGAGTCCTCGTGGTCGGAGTCGGAGTTGGCCAGTGCAACGGAAGCGGGCATCAGGGTCACCGCAACCACTGCGGCGGCACAGAACGTGAGGGGTATTGAACGCATCGTGAACCTCCTTATGGAAGGTTCACGCGTGCGGCGGCTTTCCGCATCCGCAGGACCTCCGGCACTGGGCCGGTGGAGTGGGGAAGCCTCCGCGCCCTGAGCGCTCCCCCACCCGGGATCCGGCGTCAGCCCAGGTCGACGAGGTCCACCAGGTCGGCGATCGACTCGACGACGGTGGACGGCCGGAACGGGTACTTGTCGATGTCCGCGACCGAGGTGAGCCCGGTGAGCACCAGGAACGTCTGCATGCCCGCCTCCAGGCCGGCCAGCACGTCGGTGTCCATCCGGTCGCCGATCATGGCACTGGACTCGGAGTGGGCGCCGATCGCGTTGAGCCCGGTGCGCATCATCAGCGGGTTGGGCTTGCCGGCGAAGTACGGGGCCTTGCCGGTGGCCTTGGTGATGAGGGCGGCGACGGAGCCGGTGGCGGGCAGCGGGCCCTCGGCGGAGGGGCCGGTCTCGTCGGGGTTGGTGCAGATGAAGCGGGCCCCGCCGTTGATCAGCCGGATCGCCTTGGTGAGCGCCTCGAAGGAGTACGTGCGGGTCTCGCCGAGTACGACGTAGTCGGGCTCGTGGTCGGTGAGGACGTAACCGATGTCGTGCAGCGCGGTGGTCAGTCCGGCCTCGCCGATGACGTACGCCGTGCCGCCGGGCCGCTGGTCGTCCAGGAACTGGGCGGTGGCGAGCGCGGAGGTCCAGATGTTCTCGACCGGCACGTCGAGGCCCATGCGCTTCAGCCGGGCGTGCAGGTCGCGCGCGGTGTAGATCGAGTTGTTGGTGAGGACCAGGAAGGGCAGCCCTGATTCCCGCAGCCGCTTGATGAAGGCATCCGCGCCGGGGATCGGCGTCCCCTCGTGGATGAGGACTCCGTCCATGTCGGTGAGCCAGGACGAGATCGGCTTGCGCTCTGCCATGCGGGACTCCTGATTGCCGTACGCCGGGTGCGGGGACGCCGGCGGCACCGCGTTGTGCAGCGCCGACGTCCCCGATTTTAGAGGGTCCGGCAAAGGGGGGCGGCGTCGGATCAGCCCGACGTGATCCTCACCCCGTCGACCGCCCAGAACCAGTTGTTGCCCCCGGTGTACCGGAACCGCACCTGGGCGGTGGTGGCTCCGGCCGGGACCTGGAGGGCGAGCGATTCGGCCTTCGAGACGGTGTCCGAGGTGTACGTCTTCACCGTGACGGGCGTGCCGCCGTTGTAGGAGACGAGTACCTCGCCCTTCTGCGGGGCCTCCTGGCGGTAGTGGCTGGTGTAGGCGAGCGTGGCGGTGCGGCCGCCGGTAACGGGCCAGGCGGGGCTGACCAGGGTGGAGTCGAAGGTCCCCGCGTAGCTCTTGTCGACCCACTCGTCGCCGTCGGCGACCGCGAAGACGTTGCGGGCCCGGACGTTGGTCTCGCGCCACTGGCCGCGCTCGGCGGAGGTCCAGAACTCGTCCGTGGTGAAGGCCCAGCCGCGCCACTCGGTGACGCCGCCGGTGCCCATCGCACTGTTGTCGACGGTCCATCCGGCCGGCGGGGTGTGGGTGAAGCCGACGACCGCGCCGCCGATACCCGTCTCGTCGCCCCGGGTCCGCAGCTGCGGGCGCAGGGCGTCGAAGGCGTCGGGCACCGGCTGCTGGAAGGGCCGCCCGTCCAGGCCCCAGGCCGGGTCGACGGCGATGCCCAGGTGGGCGAGGGCGGAGACGGCGACGTCCGGCATCTTGATGTCGTACCGGGTGGAGCCCGCGGTGGCTGAGCCGCCGCTCGCGATGAGGAAGGTCTGCCGCTCGGCCGCACTGGCTCCGCCGTGGCCGCCGGCGTCGGTGTGGCCGTGGTCGGCGGTGATCATGATGAGCCAGTCCTCGGAGCCGTAGCCGGCCCGGCCCCGCACCGCTGCCACCAGCTGGCCCACCTGGGCGTCCACGCCGTGGATCGCGTCCAGGTACTGCGTGCTCGCCGCGCCGTAGCTGTGCCCCGCGTGGTCGACGTTGTCGAGGTGTACGAAGACCGCGTCCCGGTTGCCGCCGGCCAGCTCGGCGGCGGCCCTGCTCGTGGTGCCCGTGTCGTACTCCGCCTCCGGAGTGGAGACGCGGGTGTCGACCTTCGCGGAGAAGATCGTGTCGGTGACCGGATTCCAGGAGGCCACGGCGTACGTCGAGAGGCCGGGCTTCGCGGTCTCGATCCGCGTGAGGAAGTCGGGGTACTGCGCGAAGGCGTGGCCGGTGAAGGCGTTGTCCTTGACGTGGTGCTTGTCGGGCCAGACGCCGGTGATGATCGTGGACCAGCCGGGACCGGACAGCGTGGGTGCCATCGGGTCGGCGTAGAGCGGGCTCACGGAGGTGAGGCCGGACGCCATCAGCGCGTCGAGGTGGGGCGCGTCCGCGTCCCGGATCCTGTTCAGCAACGCACCGTCCAGGCCGATGACCAGGACCTTGGGCGTACGGGCGGCGGCGCGGGCCGTGGTGGTGGCGGCGAGCGGTGCCGCGGCGGCGAGGGCGGCGGCGCTCATGAGGAGAGTGCGGCGGGACATGCCTGTGGTCACAGGTTCCTCCGTCGGATGAATGCGGGGAGCACGTTCAACTCCCCCTTGCCGGAATGGGTGTTGCGATTCGGACTAGACCCGTTATCTTTCCGCGACATTGCCTCGGTGGTCCAGACCCCCGAGGTGAATCGTCCGGCAACGGTCAGCTGCCGGTGGCCGACTTCCACGCGTCCACGTACGAGTCGAGGTTGGCCGCGATGTCCGACCAGTCCGGCTCGAAGACCTCGACCCCGTCCATCAGCTTCGTCAGCGCGACGGCGTTGGCGTCGCGCGCCTCGACGTCCTTGCGGGCGGCGAAGCCGCCGCCCACCGCGCTGACGTCCTTCTGGGCCTTTTCGGCGAGCATGAAGTCGAGCAGCTTCTTGCCGTTGGCGCTGTGCGGCGCCTTGCTGACGAGCCCGGCCGCGTACGGCAGCGCGAACGTGGTGGGCTTGCCGCCGGCCTTCGCCGGGAACCAGATGCCGAGGTTCGGCATGTCCTTGGACTGCGCGTAGTTCATCTGGACGTCGCCGTTCGCGGCGAGGAGTTCGCCCTTGTCGACCTTCGGGGCGAGCTTGCCGGTGGAGGCGGACGGGCCGACGTTGTTGGACTGGAGCTTCTTCAGGTACGCCATGGCCGGCTCCTTGCCGCCGAAGTCGTGCATGGCCTTGATGAGCACGGCCGTGCCGTCGCCGGCGACCCCGGGGGTGGAGTACTGGATCTTGTCCTTGAACCTCGCGCCGAGCAGTTCCTCCCAGGTGGCGGGCGGGGTCTTCAGCTCCTTCTGGTTGTGGACGAAGCCGAAGTAGTTGTTGACGACCGAGGTCCACTTGCCGTCGGACGCCTTGTCGGCGCTCTCCACCTGGTCGGAGCCGGCCGGTTCGTACGCCTGGAGCAGGCCCTTGGAGTCCGCCTGCTGGATGAACGGCGGGAGGGTGATCAGCACATCCGCCTGGGTGTTGGACTTCTCGCGGACGGCGCGCTGCACCATCTCGCCGGAGCCGCCCTCCACGTACTCGACCTTGATGCCGGTCTTCTTCTCGAAGTCCTGGAAGACCTTGTCGTACCAGCCGTCGCCGTTCTCGCCCTTGAGGCCGTCGGCGCTGTAGACGGTGACGACCTTCTCGTCGGAGGCGGCGGACGAGCCGCCGCAGGCGGAGAGGGACGCGGTGAGGGCGAGCGCGCCGGTCACGGCGGCTAGGGGCTTGAGGTGGTTCTTGCGCATGGCGGTCGTCTCTCCTGGGAGTCGGCCGGATGCCGGCCGGAGTTCGTCACGGGGTGGTGCACGGGTTCTCGTACGGGGTCTCGCACGAGGGCAGTTCGGGGTCGTACGGGGTGTCAGCGGTAGGAGGCCCTGGTGCGGATGCGGGAGACCCCGAACAGCACGAGCAGGGTCGCCGCCATCAGGACCACGGCGACGGCGGCTCCGGTGAAGAGCGATCCGCGGTCCGTGGCCGCGAAGATCTGCACGGGCAGGGGCGTCCAGTCCGGCGGGTAGAGCATCATCGTGGCGCTCAGCTCGCCCATGGACAGGGCGAAGCAGAGCCCGGCGGCCGCCGTGAGCGACGGCAGCAGGAGCGGCAGTCTGATCCGCCACAGGACGTAGGACGGCCGGGCACCGAGGCTGGCGGCCGCCTGTTCGTACATCGGGTCCAGACGCAGTGTCGCGGCCGAGACCGACGAGTAGGCGAACGCCGTGACAAGAACGGTGTGCGCCAGGATCACGATCCAGCGCGTTCCGTTGAGCAGCACCGGCGGCTTGCTGAAGGCGACGAGCACGGCGAGCCCGACGACGACCGACGGCACGGCGACCGGCAGCATGAACAGCGCGTCGAACAACCGCTTGCCGCGGCGGCCCAGCCGGGCGGCGGCGAGCGCCGCCCAGGAGCCGATGACCAGGGCGGCCAGACTGGCGGTGACGGCGGTGGTCAGGCTGGTGGTGAGTGCCTGGAGGGAGTCACCCGCCGTGGCGGCGTCGTAGTGCTCCAGGGTCGGCCCGGAGGGCAGCGCACCGGACCAGTTCGTGGCGAACGAGGCCGCGAGGATGACCAGCAGCGGCACCGCGAACAGCGGGACGAAGAGCAGGAGGAAGACGGCCCAGGTGGCCCACTTCCCGGTACGGCTATGCACCAGCACGGCGGCTCACCACCCGGTACAGGCTGTAGAGGCCGACGGAGATCGCGATGTTGACTACGGCGACGACGCAGGCGGCCGGGTAGTCGGATTCCAGGATGGCCTTGCTGTAGACGAGCATCGGCAGGGTGGTGACCCCTTTCGCGCCGGTGAACAGGACGATGCCGAACTCGTTGAGGCACATCACCAGGACGAGGCTGCCGCCCGCCGCGAGCGCCGGGAGCGCCTCGGGGAGGATCACCTGCCGCACGATCCGGCCCGGCCCGGCGCCCAGCGAGGACGCCACTTCGAGCTGTGCGGTGTCGAGCTGGGAGAAGGCGGCCAGCAGGGGGCGCATCACGAACGGGGTGAAGTAGGTGATCTCGGCGAGGAGCACACCCCACGGCGTGGTGAGGAAGTGGAAGGGCCCGTCGGCCGCCCCGGTGACGCCGGTCCAGAGACCGTTGGCCATGCCGGCGTTGCCGTAGACGAACAGCAGGGCGAGCGTGATCAGGAAGGACGGGAAGGAGAGGAAGACGTCGACGAACCGGGCGACGGCCTTGCCGCCGGGGAACGGCACGAAGGCGATGACCATGGCGAGGACGAAGCCGAGAACGAGACATCCGGCCGTCGAACCGGCCGCGAGCCAGACAGTGGTGGTGAGCGCCGACCGGAAGGACGCGGAGGCGAACACGTCGGCGTACGGAGCGAACGAGGTGCCGCCCTCGTCGGGGCTGAAGGACTGCTGGACGACGAGGAGCAGCGGGTAGAGGAAGACGACCGCGAGCACGGCGACGGGCGGCAGGGCCCAGACCGTCGTGGGTATTCGTTCCACGAGGGCGAGTGGGGTCTCCCCCGGTCGAGCGGGACCGAGAGCTCGGGGATGGGTGGGCACGGCCCCCGGTGCCGGGCGCCGGCGCGTGAGCGGTGCGCTGGGGTCAGCCACGGCCACCCGCCCCTCGGGCAGCAGCACCGCGTCCTGCGCCGCGAAGTGCAGCGTCACGGTGTCCCCCAGTGCGGGTGTCTCGCGCAGCTCCCGGAGGTCCGCCTTGACCCGGTGACCGTCGACGTCGACGTACAACCGGTGCGTGGAGCCGCGCCACTGGACCTCGGCGATGGTGCCGGAGAGGGCGTTGGGGCCGTCGCCGAGCCCGACCAGATGCGGCCGGAAGCAGAGCGTGGCGGTGACCCCGCCGGCCACCTCGCCGGTCGGGACGGCGAGCGCGTGCCCGGCGAAGTCGACCGTGTCGGAAGCCGCGGCGACGGTGACCGGCAGCAGGTTGGCGTTGCCGACGAACGAGGCGGTGAACTCCGTACGCGGGCGCCGGTACAGCTCCTGCGGGGTGCCGCAGTCCCGCAGCCGCGCCTTGTCCATGACGGCGATCCGGTCGGCGAGGGTCAGCGCCTCGACCTGGTCGTGGGTGACGTACAGGATGGAGACGTCCGGCAGTTCCCGGTGCAGCCGGGCCAGTTCGGTGAGCATCCCGGAGCGCAACTGGGCGTCGAGCGCGGAGAGCGGTTCGTCGAGCAGCAGGACGCCGGGGCGGATGGCGAGGGCGCGGGCGATGGCGACGCGCTGCTGCTGGCCGCCGGAGAGTTCGCGCGGGTAGCGCCGGGCGTAGGCGGCCATGCCGACGAGTTCGAGGGCCTCGGCGACCCGCCCGGGGATCTCGGACCTGTCGACCTTCTGGGCCTTGAGGCCGAAGGCGACGTTGTCCTGGACCCGCAGGTGCGGGAAGAGGGCGTACTGCTGGACGACCATGCCGATGCCGCGCTTGTGCGGCGGCAGCGCGGTGACGTCGCGGTCGCCGAGGAACACCCGCCCGGAGGCGGGCCGGACGAATCCGGCGACGGCGCGCAGGGCGGTCGTCTTGCCGGATCCGGAGGGCCCGAGCAGGGCCATGACCTCGCCGGGTTCGACGGTGAGGTCGAGCCGGTCGAGGACGATGTTCCCGCCGTACGCGACGCTGACCCGGTCGAACCGGATGCCGCTGCGGGCGGCTGCGGACCCGCCCGTCACGCCTCGGCCCGCGCGATCAGGCCGGGCAGTTCGGCGACGGAGCCGAGCACGTGGGTGGCGCCGCTGCCCCTCAGCCGGTCCTTGTCGTGGGCGCCGGTGAGGACACCCGCGACGATCCCGGCCCCGGAGCGTACGCCGCTGAGCATGTCGTACGAGGTGTCCCCCGCGACGACGATCTGCCGGACGTCGTCCACGGCCCCGGTGCGCAGGAGGGCCGTGAGGACCATGTCCGGGTAGGGGCGGCCGCGACCGCCCGCGTCGGCGGGGCAGAGGGTCAGCTCGACCAGGTCCTGCCAGCCGAGTGCGGCGAGGATCGCGTCCTGGGTGGTGCGGGCGAAACCGGTGGACAGGACCACGGTCCGGCCCTCGGACCTGAGCTGCTCGACGGCCTCGCGGGCGCCCGGGACCGGGGCGATGCCACCGGCGTCGACCAGCTTCCCGTACGCCTCCTCGAAGGCGGAGTTGGCCTGCTGGGCCAGGGACTCCTCGCCGAAGAGGTGACGGAAGACGGTGATCTTGGACTCGCCCATGGTGGCGCGCACGTGGTCGAGCTTGGCGGCGTGGTCGGCGGAGCCGGGCCGCACACCGAGGTGTTCGGCGGCGGCGGAGAAGGCCTGCTCGACGAGGCCGCCGTCGGCGACGGTGGTGCCCGCCATGTCGAGGACGATCAGGTTGCGGGGATTGTTCGTGGTCAACTTCTTCACCAGCCCAGTTCGTCGGCGGTCGTCTCGGCAATTGCGGGCGAGCAGGTCATGCCGCGTCCACCGGGCCCGGTGACCAGCCAGACGCCGTCCCTCACCTGCTGGCGGTGGACGACGCGGCCGGTGTCGGTGCACTGGGCGTAGACCCCGGCCCAGCGGTGGCGGATCCTCGGCAGCGGGCGGCCGAGGAAGGACTCGACGACGCCGGTGAGGTGCTCGTACGGCTCCTCGACGGTGTCGAAGGAGAAGGGGTGCTCGTACTCGTGGGTGTCGCCGATGGTCAGTCCGCCGTCGCGGCGCTGCACCATCAGGAGCTGCATCCGGTGTTCCGCGGCGGTGGGGGCCTGGGCCTGGCCGGCGTTGAGGGCGTCGAGCGCCTCGCCGCGGTAGGCCGGGTAGTAGCGGAAGCTGTCGGCGTCGGCGACGGACGTGGTGAGCACCTCGCCGAGCGGGTCGGTCTGCATCATCTGCAGACGGACCCGCCGCACCGGCAGACCGGGCCCGGCCAGCTCGCGGACGAGGCCGCCGAGCCAGGCGCCGGTGGCCAGGACCACGGCGTCGCCGGTGTGCACGTCGCCGTGGTCGTCGCGGACGGACGCGCTGCCGACGACCTCGCGCACCTCGCGGCCCCCGAGGTAGCTGTACCGGCCGGAGGCCAGCAGCTCCCGCTTCAGGGCGAGCTGGGCGGTGCGCGGCTCGACGGCCGCGTCCCGCTCGCACCACAGGGCGGCGCCGAAGTCGCCGCGCAGGGCCGGGTTGATCCCGCGGGCCTCGTCGGCGGTGAGCAGCTTGTAGCCGCGGGCCGCCGCATCGGGGCGGGCGAGGGCCGCCTCGGCGACGGCGGTCTCCCGTTCGGTGCGCAGCAAGGTGAGCGAGCCGCAGGCCCGGAAGCCGAGGCCCGGCACCCGCTCACCGATGGACTCCCACAGCTCGCGGGCCCGGAGTGCGGTCTCCAGCTCCTCGCCGCCGGCCCGGCCGCTGACCCATATCTGTCCGAAATTGCGGAGCGATGCCCCGCGCGCCTCGCTCTCCCGCTCGATCTGGACGACCTCGTGGCCGCGGTTCACTGCGTGCCAGGCGTGCATGGTTCCCACCACGCCGGCTCCTACGACGATGACTCTCACGACGACAACGCTCCTCGGGACGGGTGACCCGTACGGATCGGTACGGCAACGGGAGGGTGAACTGGGCCCCAAACTTGGCCTAGACCCGTTACGTTTCCGTTATCGATGTGGGTCGACCTGCGGTCGTCGCGGACCGTCCGGTGGCGCTACCGGCTCAGCCGGGTCCGCTCAGCCGGGTCCGCTCAGCCGGGTCCGCTCAGGTGGGCGGTGAAGGAGAACCGGTCGCCGCGGAACAGGGTCCGTACGCGCTCCAGCGGCTGCCCGCCCCCGTCCCGGGACACCCGGTGGATCAGCAGCATGGGCAGCGCGGGCGGCGTACCGATGAGCAGCGCCTCGCGGGGGTGGCGAGCACGGTCTCGATGCGCTCGTCCGCGTCGCCGAAGGAGATCCCGAGCCGGTCGTGCAGATAGGCGTAGAACGACGAGTCGGGGTCGAACTTCTCGGCCAGGTCGGGCACCCGGGCGACGCTGACGTACGTGCTCTCCAGGCCGACCCGCTCGTCGTCGGCGAGCAGCACCCGCTCCAGGTGCCAGACCGGTTCGCCGCGCGCCACCCCGATCTCGGCGGCGAGCGACTCGGGGCAGGGGAACCGTTCCAGCCCGATGAGATGCCGCCCCGGGGCGCGGCCCTGGCGGCGCACGCCCTCCGTGTAGCTCGCGAGGGAGAGCGGCTGCTCCAGCTTGGGGCCCGCGACCACCGTGCCCCGGCCCTGCCGGGCCAGCCGCCCCTCCAGGAGCAGTTCACGCAGCGCCTGGCGCACGGTCTCGCGCGACACCTCGTAGCGCAAGGCCAGGTCACGCTCCGTCGGCAGCATGCCGCCCTCACCCAACTCCTCGATGAGGGCGGCCACATGGGTCTTCACGGCGTAGTACTTGGGGATACGGCCGTGCTCCGGGATGCCGGAGCGGATCGGTGCGCCAGGTGCCTGGTCGTGCGGGTAGTCCACGGCCCGATGGTGGCAGACGGACATGAACACGGGTGGACGCGCCGGCCGGGAACGGCGCGAAGCGCACGTCCCCGACGCCCGGGGCGCGAGGCGCCGAGTCAGGCGCGGGCCCGGCGGGCCCGGTACAGCCCGACGCACGCGTGCCCGACGCCCGGGGCGCGACGGCTCCAAGTCAGGCACGGGCACGGCGCGTCCGGTGCGGCCCGGCACGTCCCCGACACCCGGCGCGCGAGGCGCCAAGTCAGGCGCGGGCCCGGCGCGTCCGGCGGGCGCGGACCAGCACGGCTCCGCCGCCGATCAGGAAACCGGCGACGGCGAGGCCGGTGAAGGGCACCGGTACGGGGATTCCCGTGCTGGCGAGCTCCGGGATACCGGCCGGATCACGGCCGGGCGCGACCGGACGCGGGGTGCCGGTGGTTCCGGTGCCGGTGCCGGTACTGGGGCCGGTACTGGGGCCGGTACTGGGGCTGTTGCTGTCGCCGGTGCCGGGGCGGGTGCCGTCGGGGAGCCGGTCGCGCTCCTTCCCCGTACCGGCGCTCTCCCTGCCGGTCCCGGGGGTCTCACGACCCTCACGGCCCTCCCCGACCCCGCCGACCTCGGCGGTGCCGTCGCTTTCCTTGCCGGTCGCGTCGCTGTCCACGCCCTCGTCCCCGCTGTCCTCGGCCTCGCTGTCCTCGACCACGGAGAACGGGTAGTCCTCGGACTCACCGACCCACTCCCCGTCACTTCCCTTCGGCGCTCCGCCGCGTTCGGTCCGGCCGGCCGGCGGGTGCTGCCGCTGGACGATCGCGGCGTTGGCGGTGATCCGGCCGGGGCTGGTGTCGGAGGTGAACGCGAGCCGGACCTGGACGGTGACGGTGCGTCCGGCGGGCACGGTGAACCCGCCGAAGGCTTCGTCGCCCTCGCCGCCGAAGACGCCGATGTGCTCGTCCCGGTCGGTCGTCTCCCAGATGACGCGGTGCTCCACACCGGGGTGGGCGCGCTCGGAGAACTGCAGCTGGATCTGGTCCGAGGTCAGCTTGCGGTCGTCGTCGGTAAGGACCAGGACCGGGTGGATGGACCGGCAGGACCGCGAGGTGGTGTTGGTCAGGTCCAGGAACCAGGTGCCGTAGCCGCCGCCGGAGGCGTACGTGTCGGGGCCGCCGTGGATCCGGGTGTCAATCGGGAATTCGGCGGCCTCCGGATCACCGCATGAGGGCTGCTGGTCGGCGGTGACGGAGACCGGCGCGGAGGCCGTTGCCCGGGTCGGCACGGATGCCTGTGCGGCGGCCGGGCTGCGTTGCGGGGCGGCGGACGCGGTCGCGGGGCCGCCGAGCACGACGGCGGGAACGACACTCGCGGCGGCGAGCCCGAGCGCGAGCCCGTGCCTGGTCCGGCCCTGGGGTGAGGGCGGCGGCGCCGGGTGTTCCGGAGGTGTGGCGGGTGGGGCGGTGTGGGGGGCATGGGGGCGGCCTTCGCTGCTCGCGGAAACGGACGGCTCGCCCCGGACCCGGAGTTCACCGGTATGGGCCGGGACGCTGCCACGCCGCCACGGCCCCACCGCCGCAGACATGCCGCGAAGCCGCCCGGTCGGCCGCGCGGAACACCCCGATCAGCCCACCTCGGACCGCTGGTGAGACGGGTCCGGGCGGGGTGGAGCGATCGCGGGACGGCGGGACGGCAGCCGGGCAGGGTGGAGCGATCGCGGGAGGGGCGGCAGGCGGGCGGGGTTCGTCCCCTGCGTGACGGCAAGGAGACAGGACTCAGCTCCGGCGGGCTCAGCCCCCGCCCCGCTCCGGGTCGCTGCCCGCTTCCGCGCCGCCGACGCGGCCGAACAGCGGGGCGAGGACCAGCTGCGCCGCCCCTTCGGCGACCGGGCGGTCACCTCCCTGGGCGGCGACGACCGGGACCGGCACCCCGTCGGCCCCGTCCCGCCTGGCGCGCTCGTCGAGCACGGCGCGTACCCCTCGGACGTACGCGTCCGGGTCGGCGGCGACGGTGCGTCCGCCCAGCACCACCCGGTCGATGTCGAGCAGCCCGACCAGATTGGCCGCGCCCGTGCCGAGCACCCGCGCGGCCTCGGCGGCGTCGCCGCGGGCGACGGCCGCCAGACAGAGCGCCTCGATGCAGCCGCGCCCGCCGCAGCTGCACAGCACCCCGTCCAGCTGGACGGTCTGGTGGCCGAATTCACCAGCTCCGGTCCGGGCCCCGCGGTGCAGCGCGCCACCGAGCACCAGCCCGGCACCGAGCCCGGTCCCGAGATGGAGATACGCGAAGTCGCCGTCACCCGCGCCGTCGCCGGCGGCCTGCAGAGCGAGTCCGAAGGCCGCGGCGTTGGTGTCCTTGTCGATGACCACGGGCAGCCCGGTCAGCGCCGCGAGGGCGTCCCCGAGCCGGTAACCGTCCCACTGCGGGAACCCCGTGACGCGGTGCAGCACCCCGCCCCGGTGGTCGAGCGGCCCCGGTACGGCGGCCCCCACGCCGAGCACCGGCCGCGTGTCGTCGCCGCGCACGGCGGCGACCGCCCCGGCCGCCGCCGCGACCACCTCGTCGGCGGGGGCGCCGAAGTCCAGCGGAGCCGTACTGCTCGCGGCCACCGCGCCCGCGAGGTCGACGAGCACCACGGTCAGCCCGTCTCGGTCCAGATGGAGCCCCACCGCATGGCCTGCTTCCGGCACCAGCCGCAGCACGGTCCGGGGCTTGCCTCCCGTGGAAGCGCGGTGGCCGGCCTCGGCCACCAGCCCCTCGGCCCGCAGCCGGGCGGTGATCTTGCTGACAGCCTGCGGGGTGAGCCCCGTCCGTTCGGCGAGTTCGAGCCGGCTGATCCCGCGCTCGCCCGCGACCCGCAGCAGGTCCAGCACGAGCGCTGCGTTGTGGCTGCGCAGCGTCGGCAGGTTCGCGCCGCTATTACTCCTGTTCACAGACCCATTGTCTCCCGCGCTTGCACTTTGGCAACAGCGTTGCCAAAGTGGTAGGCATGACTGCCCACGCGACTCACGAGACCTCCGGACCGTCCGGGAACCCCCTGCGCGTCGGACTCGTCGGCTACGGCCTGGCGGGTTCCGTCTTCCACGCCCCGCTGATCGCCGCGACCGACGGCCTCGTCCTGGACACGGTCGTCACGTCGAACGAGGAGCGGCGCGAGCAGGCCCGTGCCGAATTCCCCGGCGTCCGGTTCGCCGCTTCGCCGGACGAGCTGTGGCAGCGCGCGGACGAACTCGACCTGATCGTGATCGCGTCGCCGAACAAGACCCACGTCCCGATCGCGGCTGCCGCGATCAAGGCCGGTCTGCCGGTGGTCGTGGACAAGCCGATCGCCGGCACGGCGGCCGAAGCGCGGGAGCTGGCGGCCCTCGCCGAGGAGCACGGGGTGCTGCTCTCGGTCTTCCAGAACCGGCGCTGGGACAACGACTTCCTCACCCTCCGCTCGCTCGTCGCGGACGGCGAGCTGGGCGAGGTGCAGCGCTTCGAGTCCCGCTTCGAGCGGTGGCGCCCGCAGCCGAAGGGCGGCTGGCGCGAGTCGGGCGACCCGGAGGAGATCGGCGGGCTGCTGTTCGACCTGGGCAGCCACGTCGTCGACCAGGCACTGGTCCTGTTCGGGCCGGCGGTGCAGGTGTACGCGGAGTCGGACGTACGCCGGCCGGGTGCGGCCGCGGACGACGACACGTTCCTGGCGATCACCCACGCGAACGGGGTCCGCTCGCACCTGTACGTGAGTGCGACGACGGCCCAGCTCGGCCCGCGTTTCCGGGTGCTCGGTTCCACCGCCGGCTATGTGAAGTACGGCCTGGACCCCCAGGAGGCCGCCCTGCGCGAGGGCGCACGCCCGACGGCGGACGCACCCTGGGGCGAGGAGGCCGAGGAGCTGTGGGGCCGGCTCGGCTCGGGCGAGTCCCCGCTGACGGGCGGCGGCACCCCGGTCCGCACCCTGCCCGGCGACTACCCCGCGTACTACGCGGCGGTCGCCGACGCGCTGCGCGGCAAGGGCGACAATCCGGTGACCGCGCTCCAGGCCGCCGCGGCACTGGACGTGCTGGAGGCCGCCCGCCGCTCGGCCCGCGAAGGCGTCACCGTGACCCTGGCCACCGCACCCGCCCACGCCGACGAGGAGCAGTCCGCATGAACCCCACCGCTCCGACCATCTCCGAGCTGATCGCTCAGGAGCGCAGGCTGACACTGCCGCACTTCGGCTACGACGACGCGTACGCGCTCGGCGGCCTGCTCGTCGCCCTGGCCCGGGAACGGCACGCGCCGGTCGCGATCGACATCCGACGCGGGGCCCAGCAGCTGTTCCACGCCGCACTGCCGGGTTCGAGCGCGGACAACGACGCCTGGATCGACCGCAAGCGCAAGGTCGTCGAGCGCTACGGCGAGAGCTCCTACCTTGTCGGGACCCGGTTCCGGGCGAAGGGGACGACGTTCGACGACGCCTCGCGCCTGAACCCGGCCACGTACGCCGCACACGGCGGCTCGTTCCCGATCGCGGTCGAGGGCGCGGGCGTCATCGGCTCGGTCACGGTCTCCGGCCTGCCCCAGGCGGAGGACCACGCCTTGGTGGTCGAGGCACTGGAACAGTTCGCCACAACACTCGGCGCCTGAACCGAACCGGAGGGGTGGCACCGCCCCAGGCGGCCCCACCCCTCCGATCTTTACCACGGTCCCCCATCAAGCCCGCGGGACCAGATCAACCCCATCCAGGCCAATGCGAGCCCAGCCCGGCCAAATCAAGCCCGTCCGGCGCTTGAGGACACCCCCTCCAACCGAGCCCGGCCAACCCAAGCCCGTCCGACGCTTGAGGACATTCCTTCAGCCCGTCCGGCGCTTGGGGACACCCCTCCAGCCCGTCCGGCGCTTGAGGACACAGCGGCACCCGGGCGAACCCTGGCACCGCCCACCCCTACGCCCCCTTCAGCTCCTGCCGCTGCCGCCCCAGCCCCGCGATCTCGAGCTCCACGACGTCCCCCGCCCGCAGATACGGCTTGGGTTCGGGCTGTCCCATGGCCACGCCCGCCGGCGTCCCGGTGTTGATCACGTCGCCCGGGTACAGCGTCATGAAGTGGCTCAGGTAGCGCACCACCTCACCCACCGGGAAGATCTGGTCGGCCGTGGTGCCGTCCTGCTTCAGCTCACCGTTGACCCAGAGCTTCAGCGGCAGCGCCTGCGGGTCGGCCACCTCGTCGGCCGTCACCAGCCACGGCCCCAGCGGGTTGAACGTCTCGCAGTTCTTGCCCTTGTCCCACGTGCCACCGCGCTCGATCTGGAACTCCCGCTCGGAGACGTCGTGCGCCACCGCGTATCCGGCGACGTGCGCGAGCCCCTCCTCGGCGGAGTCCAGGTACCGGGCGGTGCGCCCTATGACGACGGCGAGCTCGACCTCCCAGTCGGTCTTCTCGCTGCCGCGCGGCACGAGCACCGTGTCCTCGGGCCCCACCACCGTGTCCGGCGCCTTGAAGAACAGGATCGGCTCGGTCGGGATCTGGGCTCCGGTCTCCGTGGCGTGGTCGTGGTAGTTCAGCCCGATGCACACGATCTTGCCGATCCGGGCCAGCGGTGATCCCACCCGCAGCCCCTCGGCGTCGAGCACGGGCAGTTCGCCGGGCGCGGCCGCGGCGGCCCGTACCCGGGCCAGCGCGTCCTCGTCGGCGAGCAGCGCGCTGTCGATGTCGGTGACGACTCCCGACAGGTCACGCAAGGTTCCGTCGCCATCCAGCAGCGCCGGTCGTTCCGCGCCCGCAGTACCCACACGAAGCAGCTTCAACGGTCTGTCTCCCTTGGTCGAGATCGGGCCCGTCGGATGGGTGGCGGCCATCGCAGGCCTGTCCGATCCTCCAAGACGTCCGATCACTCCGCAAGACCCTGTTCACACACTGGACCGGCGCAGTCGCTTCCGCGATTACGCCACCGTGGCCATGGCGGCGCCCGCGGCCGGCATGTCGCGGTACAGGTAGGCCCGTTCGACGGCGGTCCAGGTGGTGCTCGTGACGAGGTACAGCGCGGCTGCCAGCGGCACGTAGGCGACGGTGATCAGCGTGAAGAAGGACATCAGCGGCATCACCTTCGCCATCGCCCCCATGCCGGGGACCGGCTGTCCGTCGGGGCCGGTGGTCGGAGTGATGGGGTTGGCGGCCATCTGTCGCTTGGTACGCCGGTAGTTGAACGTGGCGACCGCGGCGACGAGGGCGAAGAGTCCCAGGTACACGGCACCCTGCGCACCGAACGGACCACCGTGCGAGAGCGCGTCGTGCCAGCGCTCGCCGAGCGGGGCGCCGAAGAGCTCGTGGCCGAGCAGCTCGTTGGGGTCGTTGCCGATCTTCTGGCTGGAGAAGAGGTGGTAGAGCAGGAAGAAGGCCGGCATCTGCAGGAGGCTGGGCAGGCAGCCGGAGAGCGGCGAGACCTTCTCCTCCTTGTGCAGCTCCATGAGCGCCTTCTGCATCCGCTCGGGGTTCTTGCCGTGCTTCTTGCGCAGTTCGGCGACGCGCGGCTGAAGCTTGGTGCGGGCCCTCTGCCCGCGTGCCGCGGCCCGCGACAAGGGGTGCACGGCGAGTCGTACGAGCGCGGTGAACAGCACGATCGCGGCGGCGGTGGACGCGTTCTGGAAGAACGGGTGGAGCAGATCGGCGAAGGCGCCGACCAGGCTGGCGAAAGCGGACATGAAGGCGGACATGGATGAGCCCTCCGGGGGTCTCGTCGTGCCGGGAAGTGAATCGGACTCGGCATGACGATCCGCGCGGGGAACGCCGGGTGGTGCGTGCACGCCGCGGGGCCATGGGCGTCGGGCCGCGGTGCGGCAGCCATGGCGGGCGGGCGTACGGAAACGAAAGAAGAGGGGCGAACCCTTACGCGGCCGTCAGAAGGACACGGCCGGGGGCTCGGGGGCGCCTGCGCCCCTTGGCGTCGGGATCTCGCTGCGGCAGGAACGCGGTGCGTTTCTCCCGGTCCCGCATCGCGGTACGGACCCGGGTGCGGGGCACCGGGACGGCGCAGCGCGCGCTGATGACCGAGCAGGCGACGAGTGCGGTGCCGGCGGCCGCGGTGGCGGCGAGCGCGACCGCGGCGGAGAGGCTGCCGCCTTCGGCGAGCAGTACCTCGGCGAGGAAGAAGACCAGCAGACCGGCGGGGCGGAGCAGCCGGGTGAGGCCACCGCGTGCGCGGTTCATGGCACCTGCTCCCATGGGCTCTCCCCCTTTCGCGCTCCTGCGGCCGCGTCGTACGACGGCACTTCAATCATCAACCGCTAACCGTTATACACGATCGCCTTCGAGGGCCGCAGGAGTCGGCGGGGCGAGAGCAGTGCGCGACTGACCGGATTGTCCGGGTCCAGGTCCAGCCCGTCACCGGGCCGCATCTCGACCTCCTCGGGCGGCACGGGCGCGGCACAGGCCGGGCATTCGCCCCACGCGCCCAGTTCCGTGCCGCAGGCGGCGTGAACGAAAACACGCATCGGAAGCGTGCCGGGCACGTGATCGCGCCCCCACACGCCGAGGGTGCGGACGACCGGCCAGAGCGCCTTGCCGCTGTCGGTCAGCAGGTACTCCTCACGCGGCGGCGACTCCTGGTAGCGGCGCTTCTCCAGGACCCCGGCCTCGATGAGGGACTGGAGCCGGGTGGCCAGGACGGCGCGCGGGACCCCGAGGTGCACCAGGAAGTCGTTGTACCGGCGCACGCCGTAGAAGGCATCGCGCACCACCAGGAGTGTCCAGCGCTCACCGATCACCTCAAGCGCGCGGGCGATGGAGCACTGCTGGGTCACGTAGTCCTTGCCGAGGGCCATGCGGCCACTTTACCCCTCCTAGGTTCGATGAATGAACTGACCGTGCTAGCGTCAGCACATCCACACAAGTTCATTCACCGAACCGACGCCCGGACCGACGACCGGACCGGGCGACCGGCCCCGACTGCCGGACCGACGACCGGATCGGGCCGACCACTGGACCGCTCCGACCGCACCGGCTGTGCCCACCGCGTCGACCGCGCGACTCCGAGCCGAACCGACCCGACCGAGTCGCGCGGAGGCCCGCTGAAAGGCGCGCGAAGGCCGCTGGACCAGTCACACAGCGGCCCGGTGACCCCACCACCCGTGGACAGCGGCCTGTGACTCCGCTGCACAGCGACCATGCGAACCCCGGAGCGATGCCATGGCCCAGCCCGTACGCCCCCGCCCCGCGCGGCCCACCAGATCCGCGGGCCCCTCTATGCGTCCACAACCGCGACCACGTCCGCACCCGCACCCCGCCCCGGGCCGACGCTCGCGATCACCGCGGTCGCCACCGCCGTGGCGCTGATGAACTACACCTCGCCGATGACGACGGTCCCCACCGTCTCCGCCGCTCTCGGCACCCCGCCCTCCGGCCAGGCCTGGCTGCTCAACGGCACCCCGCTCGGCCTCGCCGCCGTCCTGCTCGTCGCGGGCAGCCTCGCCGACGACTACGGCCGCCGCAGGCTCTTCCTGATCGGCACCCTGGCTCTCGGCGTCACGACGGCACTAGGCGCGCTGGCGACCGACACCTTCACCTTCACGCTGGCGCGGGTCGCCCAGGGAGCGGCCAGCGCCGCGATCCTGGCCACGAGCCTGGGACTGCTGGTCGGCGCGTTCCCGGCGGGGGCGGCCAGGATCAGGGCGACCGGGATCTGGGGCGCGTTCGTGAGCGCGGGGATCGCGCTCGGCCCGCTGCTGGCGAGTTCGCTCGGGTCCGTCGACTGGCAGCTGACGTACGCCGTGCTGGGCCTCGCCGCCCTCGTCACGGCCGCCTTCGCGTTCCGTACGCTCACCGAGTCCCGCGCCCCGCGCGGCGCCCGGCCGGATCTGGCGGGTGCGGCGGTGCTGGGCCTCGCGATGACGGCGCTGCTGACCGCGTTGACGCTCGGCCGGGAGGGCTGGCTGCGCGCACCCGTCGCACTGCTGCTGCTCGCCGCGCTCGCGCTGGCCTTCGCGTTCCTGGCGGTGGAGCGGCGGGCCGCGGCCCCGCTGATCGACCTGTCCCTGCTGCGCAGCCGCGCGTTCCTGGCCTCGTCGGCCGGCGGGCTGTTCACCGGGCTCGCGGTGATCGGCCTGTTCAGCTATCTGCCGACGCTGCTCCAGGAGGCGCTGGGCCTGTCGGCGCTCGACTCGGCGTGGCTCTTCCTGCTCTGGTCCGGTACGGCGTTCCTGGTGGCGCTGCAGGCGCGCCGGCTGACGGGCCGGGTCACGGCCCGCCACCAGCTGGCCGCGGGCTTCGCCCTGCACGCGGTGGCCGTGCTGACCCTGCTCGGCACCCTGGGAGTCACCGCGCACCCTGGCCCGGCGGTGTGGCTGCGGCTGGTCCCGGCGCTGGTCGTCTCGGGCATCGGGAGCGGGCTGCTGAACGCCGCGCTGCCCCGGCTGGCGGTCGAGTCCGTGCCGCCGGAGCGGGCGGCGATGGGATCGGGCGCGAACAACACGGCCCGCTACATCGGCTCGTCGGCGGGCGTGGCGGTGACGATCGCGATCGCGACGACGGGCACCGGCGCGAACGGCGCGCTGCTGCTGTCGGTGGGACTGGCACTGCTGGCGACGGTCATCGTCCTGCTGCTGCGCGAACGCCACTGACACCGGCCCCGGAAGCACCCCCGCCACCACCACCAGCAGCAGCCCGGACCCCGCCGTAAAGCGTCACCGCCCCGCCGCCGGCCCCGTCGCGAAGCGTCACCGCCCCGCGCTCACCCCACCGCCCCCGCCGCCGCCACCCGCGCCTCCTCCTCGATGTCGTCCCGCGCCAGCACCTCGTCGTCCGGCCGTTCGTCGCGCTCGCGCGGCCCCGCGTACGTGACCGCCAGCGCCACGGCCAGATTGGCGCCGAGCGCGACGATGCCCGCGTTCACGCCCCACACCGGATCGTTCTCCGTGAACACGAACCCGCACACCACACCCACCCCGACGACCAGCCCGCTCATCGCCCCGAGCAGAGTCAGCCGCCGCCACATCAGCCCCAGCAGCACCATGGGGAGCAGCTGCGCCATTCCCTCGTACGAGATCAGCGAGAGCCGCACGAGGGTGTTCGGCGCGGTGTACGTGAGCAGCAGGGCCAGGCCGCCCGCGATCACGACGACCACCTGGGCGGCGCCCTTCTGCCGCTGTTCCCAGCGCGGCACGAGCGAGAGCACGCTGCGTCCCCACATCGTGCCGATGACCAGCATGAAGACGGCCATCGGCACGATCGAGGAGAGCGCGGCCGCCACGCCGATGATCCCGACCGACCAGGCCGGCAGCGAGTCCACGACGAGCTTGAAGAGCGCCAGGTTGGACTCGGCCCCGACCAGCCCCGGCACGACGAAGAGCGCCGCCATGCCGAGCAGCATCGGCACGAACAGCAGCACGTTGTAGGCGGGCAGCCACATCGCGTTGCGCCGGAGCACGTCGGCGTTCTTCGCGCCGAGGTAGCCGGCGACGGTGGTCGGGAAGATCACGACGGTGAGGGAGTTGAGGAACGAGGTGGTGACGAACCAGGCCTGCCCGAGCCCGCTGTCCCCGTGCCCGGGGAAGGTCAGCCACTCGCTCTTCTCGGTGACGAGCCGGTCGAGGAAGGGCCCGTAGCCGTCGAAGTAGTGCATCGGTACGTAGACGGCGAGGAAGCCGAGCGTGGCGATCACCATCACGTCCTTCAGCACGGACACCCACGCGCTGCCGCGCAGCCCGCTCACGACGACGAAGCCGGTGGTGACGGCGAAGGCGATGAAGTAGGCCCAGTTCAGGCTGATGGCGCCGTAGGAGATCGTCGAGACGACCACGCCCATGCCGGTGATCTGGAGCTGGATGTACGGGAGCAGGAAGACGGTCGCGAGTACGGCGACGAGCGCGCCCAGCCAGGGCCGCCCGAAGCGGTGCGCGACCATGTCGGTGATCCCGACGAGGCCGTGCTTGCGCGCGTACGCCCAGAGCATGGGCCCGACCACGTAGCCGACGGCGTAGCCGCAGGACATGTACGCCACCACGTAGAGCACCGGTGCCCCGTAGTTGTAGCCCCAGCCCGCGGCGCCGAGATAGCTGAAGCTGGTGTAGCCCTCGCCGGCCATCAGCACCCAGATGAAGACGGTCCCCAGGCTGCGCCCGCCCACCGACCACTCGGCGAGCCCACCGCCCTCTCCCCCGCCGCGCCGGCCGCGCACGGCGAGCAGTCCGAGGGCCACGGTGGCGACCATGAAGACCCCGAAGACGGAGGTCGCGACGGCGGCGTTCACCGGCGGTCCCCCCGTCGGGTCAGCCATACGGCGACGGGGGTCAGCACGGTCGCCCCGAGCAGCCAGAAGAAGAGGAACGGCAGCCCGAGAACGACGGGCCGGACCCGGTTCACGAACGGCAGCGCCCCCAGGTACAGCACGTAGGGGACCAGCAACCACAACAACTGCGGACGTCGTCTGAGCACGTCAGGGAACCTTAGTGACCCCGCCCCGGCGGCACACCATCGCCCGGCGGCTGCCCCCGTAACCCCCGTATCCGCTACCTCCCCCGCACATCTGTCAGTTTCCCCCACACCACCAGCCGGTACCGGGAGGTGAACTCGGGCGTGCACGTCGTCAACGTCACATAGGACCCGGCCGCCCGGTAGCCGACGTACGGCCTCACATTGCTGCGCGGCACGGCGGCCACGACCCCGCTGTCCCCCGCACCGGTCCGGTCGAGGGTCTTGTCGACGGTGTACGTGTACACGGCGTCCCGGGTCTCGACGGTGATCCGGTCGCCGCGGCGCAGCCGGTTGATGTAGCGGAACGGCTCTCCGTGGGTGTTGCGGTGCCCGGCGAGCGCGAAGTTCCCGGAGCCGCCGGGCTGCGCGGTGCGGGGGTAGTGGCCGACGTACCCCTTGTCGAGGACGCCGCGCTTGCTGATGCCCTGGGCGACGGGTGCGGTGAGTCCGATGCGCGGGATCCGGATGACGGCGTACGCCTGGGACCTGCGGGGCGCACGGGCAGTGGTGTCCGCAGCCGGGGAGGAGCCGCCGCCCTTGTCCGCGTCGCCGGCTCCCACCGCGGGACTGCCGCCCTGCGCGCCCTCATCCGCCCCACCCCCACTTCCGCCCTCGTCCCCAGCCGCCGGTTCCGGCGCCGGCTCCCCCCAGTCCCGCTGCAGGGCCTGCACGGTGTGGGCTGCGCCGGCCCGGGCCTGCCGGTTGGTCCACCACAGCTGGTGGGCGACGAGCAGCAGCAGGACGACGCCGAGGGTCATCACCAGCTCGGCGCTCGTCCACAGCCCGCGCGCGGCCAGCCGCCGTCCGCGCGGGTCGTGCTGCACCACCACCGGTATCCGCTCACGCACGGCCCGCACGATAGGGCCAAGCCCCGTAACTCTCCAGAGCCGGAACAACTCTCCGTCCCGAGGCCCTACAGCAGTACGGTGTGGTTCATGCGCCCCGACACGCCTGCCGACCACACCACCGAAGCCGAGCGCCTGCTGCGCACCGCGGCGCAGTACCCCGAGGACCACGAGCCCCTGCTCCTCCAGGCGGCGGCCCACCTGGAACTCGCGGGCGACCGCGCCCGTGCCACGACGCTCTACGACGAACTGCTCAGCAACCCCGACACCGAGCACCCCCACCTGGTGAAGGCGCTCAACGCCGCCAACCTGTGGGAGTACGGCCACGAGGCGGAGGCCCGCGCGATCATCGACGGCATCCGCGCGGCCGGCCCGCTGGAAGCGGCGCCCTGGGAGATCGCGGCGGAGACCCTGGAGGCCCACGACGAGCTCGAAGCGGCCCACGACTACTTCTCCACCGCCCTCACCCTGCTCATCGCGCCGGGCGAGGAAGTCCCCTATGCCACCCAGTCACTGCTGACCGGCCGCCACCGGGTACGCCGCCTGATGGGCGTCCGGCACGACGCCTGGGACGAGCTGGCCGACGCCCTGCACACGTCGGCCGTCCCGCTGGACGAGCTCCACGACCCGAAGCGGCTGTGGGCGCTGGGCTCCTCGGACCCGGGCGAGCTGCGGGCCGAGATCACCCGTCTCCGCGCGGAACTGGGCACGTACCGCACGGCCCTGTCCCGGCCGTTCCCGGTGGCGGTCCTGCACTGGCCGGAGAGCGAACTGAGCGAACTCCTCACCGCCTACCCGAGCCTCGGCAGCGAGTACGCCTCCCACCCGGACCACCTGGCCCGCCTGGAGGCGGCCCTGCGCGACCTCCACGCGACGGGCACCCCGAACCTCGGCATCGTGACGGGCACGGTCCCGTCGTACGAGGCGTTCGCCGCCTCCGAGGCCGCCTCCCCGGCCGACCCGGACCTGCTCCCCCAGTACGCCACGACCCTCGCGGCCCGCGGCCGCGCGGTCCCCTGGCCCCCGGCAAGGAGCGCGGCCTGCTGGTGCGGCACGGGGCGGCCCTACCGGGACTGCCACGGGGGCGCGCTGTAGGTCAGGCGGGGGGGCGGCCCCGCACCCCCCGCCCAACCCCCTCCCCATAACCGGTGTCGGCGGGCCGGGCACGCTGCGTACGCTGCAGCCATGCCCGAACTTCAGCGCCTGCACCCCGACCACGCCCCGGCCCTGCTGGCCTTCGAGCAGGAGAACCGCGCCTTCTTCGCCGCCTCCGTACCGGACCGCGGCGACGACTACTTCACCCACTTCGCCGCCCGCCACGCGGCCCGCCTGGCCGAACAGGCAACCGGGGCCTGCCACTTCCACCTGCTGGTGGCGGAGGACGGCGAGATACTGGGCCGCTTCAACCTGGTGGACGCCGCGAACGGCACGGCCGACCTGGGCTTCCGCCTGGCCGAGAAGGCCACGGGGCGCGGCCTGGCAACGGAGGCGGTCCGCAACCTCTTCACGCTGTGCACGACGACCTACGCCCTGACGACGCTGCGCGCGGCGGCCACCCTCACCAACACGGCCTCCCGGTCGGTCCTGACCCGGACGGGGTTCGTCCCGACGGGCGAGGAGGTGCTGCTTTCCGGGGAGCGGGGGTGGAGTATGTGCGGGAGTTGACTCGCTTGGCATAGAGAGTGAGTCGCCCAGGTCTGAGCAACTGGCTACTGCCTCGGTCTGGGCGATAGCCAGCCAGTTGCCATCGCCGCGCCCTGCCCGACAGCTGTGTTCCGTGCTTGCAGACCCGCCACAATGACGGGATGGATCCGACCACACAGTTGGCGCTGATGGGAGTCGCAGGAACGGTACTCGGTACCCTCGTGGGCGCAGGCGGAGCCGTGCGCGCTGCGGGAATCAGCACCCGGGGACAGTCGACGCTCGAAGACCACAAGTCCCGGAGAGCTGCGTACAACGCCTGCACGACGGCGCTACTCGTACGTCGCGATGCCATATCTGCCCTGATGGACGGCATGCGCTCAGGATATCTGGATGTCGAGTCGGCGAAGGTGAAACTGCAGCTGGTTCAGGCGATGCGCAGCGACGTTATGCGTACCCTCGGCGCAGTAGTCGTCGAAGGCCCGCAGTGGCCAGCCGCCACAGCCGAAGGCGCCGCCAAGCACCTCGATGTATGGCTGGACGGCTTGGCCTACTGGATCGCTGAAGGCATGCCTGAACGCATGCGTGAGCGTGATCAGTGGGGTAACCGCGAACAAGACCGCCTGCTCACGGAGCTGGAACTGGAGCGGTTCTGGACAGCGTGCCGCCAAGTACTGCATCCGAAAGAGCATCGGCCGGTCCGACGCTATCTACACAGTCGAAGGAGATAGCCAGGCGGTGCCTGGCGCGACGGGGGCTGCCCTGGGACCCTCGCGGTCCGGCGGCATGGAGCGGCGTGATCGAGGACACTCAACCCGCCGACATTGTCAGCTTCCCTTGATACAACTGCGTGCATCGGTAGTGCGATGAGGGGGACTACGCCATGCCCAGGGAACTTCAAGAAGACGCCGCACCCGTTGCCGGGCTGTATGAAACTCTGATCACCCGTCGGCTCGAAGAGCGTATGAAGCAGCTCAACGCTGCGGGCTGGCGCGCCATCGATGAAGTCGTGGGAGGCGAGTCCACGCCTCATGTTTTGTCCCGTCACATTGCGAGCGTCGTGCGTCGAGTGCTTCAAGGACTGACGCCTGCAGAGCAAGTACTTGCCGCAAACCACATCCTGGAATCCCTCAATACCCTTGAAGGTGCGACTGAGTGGGTGGACTTGGTCGTCGATGGCCCGCGACAGCTTCTCGCCGTTGCGGAACATGAGGCGCCTGGTGTCTATGCCATCCGTCCCGCCACCCCACTCTCCGAGACCGCGCTCATCACCAACTCCCCCGAAGACCCAAGCTTGGGCTTCGAGCTACGCGCTGAACTGGCCACGGCAGACCGCGTAGACCTGCTGTGCGCCTTCGTGAAATGGCACGGTCTGCGCGTACTCGAACAATCATTGACATCGGCTCGCGATCGCGGCGTTCCCATCAGGGTCCTCACGACGACGTACATCGGTGCCACAGAGCGTCGCGCCCTGGACCGATTGGTTCGCGAGTTCGGCGCTGAAGTAAAGGTCAATTACGAGCTCCGCTCGACTCGCCTGCACGCCAAGGCATGGCTCTTCCGCCGCGGGAGCGGCTTCGACACTGCGTACGTCGGTAGTTCCAACCTGTCGAAGGCAGCACTCCTCGATGGCCTCGAATGGAACGTACGGCTGTCGTCCATTGCGACTCCCTCAGTCCTTCGCAAGTTCGAGGCAACCTTCGACGCCTACTGGAGCGAGCGCTCCTTTGAGACGTACGACCCCGATAGCGACGCACAGCGACTGGACGAAGCCCTCTCCCACGCCGGCGGTGCCTCCGGCCCGCAGGGGCGCAATATCATCACACTGTCCGGGCTGGAGGTCCGCCCGTACCCCCACCAGCGCGACATGCTGGAACGTCTTGAAGTCGAGCGCACCGTCCACGGCTGGAACCGCAATCTGCTCGTCGCCGCCACCGGTACAGGCAAGACCGTGATGGCAGCCCTGGACTACAAGCACCTGCGACAGAAGCTAGGACGAGACCCCCGTCTGCTCTTCGTGGCCCATCGCAAGGAGATCCTGGAGCAATCTCTGCGCGTCTACCAGAACGTGCTGGTCGATGCGAACTTCGGTGAGCTCTTCTACGGCGGCGAAGTCCCCGACAACTGGGACCACATCTTCGCGAGCGTTCAGTCCCTCAACGCACGTGCTTTGGAGCGTCTCGCCCCAGACCACTTCGACGTCATCGTGATCGATGAGTTCCATCACGGAACGTCACCGACCTATAGACGGATCGTCGATCACTTCACTCCGCGAGAGCTGCTGGGTCTCACTGCCACCCCCGAGCGGATGGACGGGCAAAACGTCCAAGACCAGTACTTCGACGGCCGCATCGCAGCAGAGATGCGACTCTGGGAAGCACTGGAGAATGAGCTCCTGAGTCCGTTCCACTACTTCGGAATCACCGACAACACTGACCTGAGCGCCGTCACCTGGAAGCGGGGAACGTACGACACAGGGGCCCTCAGCAACCTCTTCACGGGGAACGACGCCCGGGCCAGGTTGGTCGTCAAGGCGGTGAAGGACAAGGTCACAGACCCGGGGGCGATGCGCGCCCTAGGCTTCTGTGTCTCAGTGGCACATGCCCAGTTCATGGCCGACTTCTTCCGACGCGCAGGCCTCAACGCCGTGGCACTGTCCGGTGAATCCAAGCCTTACGAGCGCAAATCGGCACTTGACGAGCTTCGCGCCGGTGCACTCCAAGTCATCTTCTCCGTAGACCTGTTCAATGAAGGGCTCGACATCCCAGATGTCGACACGCTGCTCCTCCTCCGGCCGACCTCAAGCGCCACAGTCTTCCTTCAGCAGCTGGGGCGCGGCCTCCGCCGCACGGAGGACAAGGCCGTGCTCACGGTCCTCGACTTCATCGGCCAGCACCGCAAGGAATTCCGCTTCGAGGAGCAGTTCCGCGCCCTGACCAACCTCACGCGGAACCGTCTGCTGACAAACATTGAGCACGACTTCCCGCAACTTCCCTCCGGTTGCCAGATCATCCTTGAGCCCAAAGCCAGGGCGTTGATCATCGACAACATCCGCAGCCAGATCGGGGTCAACGTCACCCAGCTGGCCCGCGAGGTAGCGAGCTACGCGGAGCTACGGCTTGCGGACTATCTCAAGGAGAGCGGTCGAGAGCTCAAAGAGCTCTACCGCAGCAACGGGAACTCCTGGACGGGCCTTCTACGCCGAGCGAAGCTCCTCAACACGACCGCACCCGATGGCGAGGAAGCACTCCTCAAGCGAGTGTCGGCTTTCCTCCACGTAGATGACCCTGGACGCGTCTCGGCATACACCAAGCTACTCATCGACGATGCCCTCACATACGACCAGTTGACGGCTCAGGAACAGGCGTACGCCCGCATGTTCTTCTTCTCCCTGTGGCCGTTGGGCGGCGACTTTACGAGCTACCAAGAGGGCTTCGAGGCCCTGCACGCCCAGCACGCGTTCCGAGACGAGCTTCGCCAGGTCCTGGCCCACGCCCTCAGCCTGGCGGACCACCTGCCCATCCCGCTGCTCGGTGCGCACGCCGGTCTGCCCCTGGCAGTTCATGCCTCGTACAGCCGCGAAGAAATCCTCCCCGCGCTGGGCCAGTCCACCGTGGGCGGCTTCATGCCCGGACACTTCCGAGAAGGCGTGAAATGGTGCGAGAACATCCGGACGGATGCCCTTCTCATCACTCTAGAAAAGGACGAGAAAGACTTCTCCCCGGAGACGCGTTACAAGGACTACGCCTTGAACGAGTCCCGGTTTCACTGGGAATCTCAGAACCAGACGTCGGAGACGTCCCCGACGGGTATCCGTTACCAGACCCACAAGGAGAACGGCACTCACGTGCTCCTCTTCGTCCGACGCTACAAGAAGACAGACATCGGCGGTCCACAGCCATGGATGCTGCTGGGGCCCGCCGAGTACGTCACGCACAAGGGCAGCAAGCCCATGGGAATCACCTGGACGCTCCGCCACGAGGTGCCTGCGGACGTGTTGACGTACTCGGCGATCGCCGCGATCTAACCCTTCACCTAAATATCGTCAGATCGATCCGCCCACCGAGTGCGGTGTTGACGTATAGACGCCCGGTCGATTCTGTGTTCAGGTTCCACATAGAGGTCGCCAAGAACCTCCCGACTAAGAGCATCCACAACCTTGAAGTCGTCTGTAATAAGACGTGCGCCATTATCAAATAGCACGTGACAATTCGGGCAAAGACAAAGAATATTACTTCGCATGTCACGACCACCATGCGGCCTACCGAGCGCATGTATGTGGGCACCCTCGCTATACCTGGCGCCGTTAATGTCTACCACTACAGGGATGCGACACATCTGACAGGTGTTGCCGTAGAGAGACTTTATAGCGCGCGCCTCCGCGGTGTTACGCACACGCCGCTGGGTACTCACGTACCTGGCAGCCACCCGCTCCAACGGTGTCAGCACTTCCTCCACAACAGCGATGCCCTCGGCGTCGGAATCCCAACGCTCGCCGGCCACCGCCTTAGCCAAGCGAAACTGCCACATGAGATGCCCACGATCAGTCCGCACACTCCAGTACCCCTCGATGAGATAGAGACCGCGGTACGTGTAACCCCCCGTGGCCTTACCTCTCTTGATTCCCAGACCGCGCACATATCGGATGGGCAGCCCCTCCCGATAGTTGATCAACATCCCTTGATTTACCCCGGATAGCTCCTGATTCGCCGTGAGTCGTCCATCCTTGTCAGGACTCCCACCCTGTGCCGTATAGACAATGACGTCGCCCAGATCCTCGTCGTCGGCATAGCCACCACTGGCGACGATGGAGTCGACGCCCTCGTGCGCCGTGCCAGAGATACCTCGACCTCGGAACCTGTGCACATCAGCGGCATAGAGGGCATCGTGCGTGCGAAACTGCTGCCCCTCTCGCACGCTAGGAGGCGGGCCAAAATAAATGGGCTTCGAGGGCGACATGCGAACATGCTGCCGATTCCCTGGCTCCGATCAACGCCTCCGACCGATCATGGCTCGTTCTCAACGGAAGGTGCCCCAAAGCAGCCACCTCGGCAAGACCGTGGGCGCGCGAGGCAGCTACGACGAAGTGACGTCCTCGGCTTCCACCCCGGCTTCGAAATGGAGGTGCGCACGGTCGAGTGCCTCGTCCGTGTCGAAGCCGTGCGCCCTCAACCAGTGGAGAAGGTCAGCAACCAGCCCCGTCGCAGCTTCGGCTGCTTCCATGACACTCAACGGTTCGCGGGGCGGCGACCCCGCCCTCACCTTGAGCCCACACAGGCCGAGAAGTGCCTCAACCTTCGCTACCTGCGTACCGCCCACATGACCGTCGGCCGTCTGCAGATCCGTGGCGAGTTCGCACCAGGTGATTTTGGAATCTCCGCGAAGGATGACCCCCCAACGAACAGCGACTCCGTCCACCAGCGCCATGCCACGGCCTTGCTCCGTCAGGCCAGCCGTTTTGACGAGCGTCGGCAACGTCCGCCCATCGGAGTCACTCACTTCGATACGCAGAAGGCTCCCCTTCATGCTCACCGCCAGACAAGTAGGCGTGCCCGCACCTACATGCTTGATGACGTTACTGACGAGCTCAGTTACACAAACCTGAGCCGAGTGGACTACCGAGGGGAGCCCCCAAAGCCCAAGGTGAAGGCGCATCACTCGACGTAGGCCGGCAAGCTCCTCCGCCTCCGCAAGGAACGGAAGCTCCCACCTCTTCCTCTCGACGCCAAAGCGACACCCGCTCATCACGCTCACCCCTCCCTCATCCAGACGGTCACCCAACGTATCCCCCCCCATAGCGTGACAGTGAAACTCTCAATATGGAACTCTCACAGCAACTCACGGGAAGCACGCAAGTCAACGCGCGCCCCCGTTGTGCGCCGTCTTACCTGCGAGACTCGACACCGCGCACCCTCTCGGAGACCGACTCGAAGGGCCCAAGACATGCCAGTTGGACCGACCACCCGCAGGCGTCAGCTCGGAGCCGATCTACGCCGTCTCCGCGACGCCACGGGCCTCACCTTGGAGGAGGCCGGCGCTCGGGTTGGTATTTCCAAAGCCACGTTGAGTCGGTACGAGACGAAGGAAGGCGCAGTCAAGTGGCCTGCCGTCGACGCTCTGTGCCGCCAGTACGGTGCCTCGGAACAGGAGAGAGAGTCCCTTGTCGAGCTCGCCAAGGGCGCCCGGATTCAAGGCTGGTGGCGCTCCCTCGCCGATCCGATCCCAGAATCCATGAATCTCATGCTCACCCTCGAGGACGAGGTGGTGAGTGAGGATCACTACGCGTGCATGTACGTTCCGGGCCTGCTTCAAACTCGGCGGTACGCCGAGGCAGTCCACCGCGCCTCAGAGATGAGATGCGCCGACCAAGAGATCAACCACATGGTCGACATCCGAATGAAGCGTCAGGAACTTCTCACTAGGGATGAGCCTCCACACCTCTGGGCAGTGATTGATGAGGCAGTCATTCGACGGATGGTCGGAGGGCGGTCCGTCATGCAGGAGCAGCTGAAACACCTGGTCGACATCTCGACCCGGCCCAACATCACCGTGCAGATCCTCCCGTTCGCGGCGGGCGCGCACGCAGCGGCCGTGGGCAGCTTCGTCGTCTTGGGCGGATCCGTGCCCGAACTCGACGTCGTGTATGTGGACATCATCGGCGGCGGCCTGTTCATGGAGAAGCCGCAGGAACTCGAACGCTATAAGTTGGCGTTCGAGTACCTGCGCGCGCAGGCGCTGGATCTCCAGTCGTCCGCAGCGCTCCTGATCCAAGTCTGCGAGGAGCTGTGATGGGTCACGAAGACGCCCGATGGTTCAAGTCGTCGTACAGCGGTGGCAGCGGCACGGAGTGTGTAGAAGTTGCCGGCCTCGGCACGTCTGTCGGCGTCAGGGACTCGAAACAGCCCGCGGGACCGTACATCGCTTTGTGCGGCAGGGCTTGGGCAGATTTCGTAGCTTCCCTCCACCCCGCGGACGACAGCTGCAGGTCCTGATCAGCAGGCAGGAAGTCGAACAGCTCTGCCGGTACTCCACAGCCGTCTACCCGTCGAGGATGTGCCCCGGTCGGGGGTGACGTTGGAGCCCCCCTGCGGACCGGGCGCGGCTCCCCCGGTCCAGGTCCGTCACTTCGACATGATGAAGTCCAGGGCCATGCCGGACGCAGTCGTCCAGTAGGTGACGAGCTGGCCGTCGTCCGCGTACAGCGTGTTTACGGGCATCGGGACGTCGATCGGTTTGCTCGCGTCGCTGCCGGGTTTGCTGCCCTGGAGGCGGAGGGTGATGCTCTTCGCCTCGTACTCGTCCCTGGCGCCGCCGCTGACGAGCAGCGCGGCGTGGGCCTCCTCGCCCGGGGCTATGGTGACGGGCTTCCCCGGGTCGGAGTCGCTTTCCTTGATCACGGGCACCGTGGTCCTGGCGTCGGCGCCGAGTCTTACGTGGGGGTAGTGGTAGAGGTTGCACTTCTTGTCGCCGGCATTCTGGACGGTGATGAGGAGGTGCCGGGCCTCCTTGCTGTCCGCGGGCTCCTTCGTGGCGGAGACCCCGAGGTCGGCCTGGGTGCAGGCCGCGATGGTGCTCTTGTCTGCGCTGTCGCTGTTGCCGCCGGTGGCGGCAGAAGTGCCGGCCGGATTCGGCGACGGGGTCTCACTCGACTTCGCCGAGCTCGTTGCGCTCGGCACGGCCGAGGGCTTGGAGTCGTCCGAGTTGTCGGCCGCGCTCGGCTCGCATGCCGTGGACGCGAGCAGCGCGGCGACCGCCGCAGCGCCGAGGGCGTAGGACTTCCAGCCTCTGGGCTCTTGTGGTTCTTGCAGGCAGGAGTGTTCATGGTGTTCCCCCGTGGTCAGCCGTACGCGGCCGTGTGCGGCAGCCTCCGGCTCTCGATTTCGAGCAGAGTGTGCACCAGGAACCACCCTCAACAAACTTGCCCTGTAGGTCTGTTACCGATCGAGTACAGGCATGGGACGGTCTCCTCCGGAAATCCACAGACGTGACCGGCCGAGCATGGCGCGCGGCCGTCTCGGCCGTTCGGAACGCCTGCTTCACGGCTCGTAACCTGGTCGATTCCGGCGCGGATGACGCCTACCCTGCCCGCATGGCCCATGGGGACTTCAAGACTGCGTACGTTTCCCTGCCTTGGCGGATCCCGTACGACCGGCGCCGGGAGCGGGGCGACGAGGCAGCGCGGATGCGTTCGGCGGTGTGCGGTGCGGGCGCGAGTTCGCTCGCGGGCGGCGATGTCCGCGGGAGCTGCCGCGGCAGCCTCGGCCTGGCATGCGTAGTGGGTGACCCGATGTGACCGGGTGGAGCAGCCTGGCGCGACTCGTCACGCCACCCGCCGTGCCCATCGACGCCTGCGGGGACTGGACCGCGGCCGAGTCCGCGATCGGCACCCGGCTGCCCAGTGACTACAAGTGGCTGGTCAGCACGTATGGATGGGGTGAGTTCTGCGACTTCCTCCACCTTCGTACGCCGTTCGGCGCGAGCGAGTACAACGGCGTGGAGTGGCAGCGCGGACAGCTGACGGGATCGCCTGAGCGGGACAGGGAGCGCTACCCGTATCCGCTGCGCCCCGAGCCGGGCGCTCTGCTGATCTGGGGCACCACCATCGACGCCGACCGGCTGTGCTGGCTCACGGACGGAACGCCCGGGGAATGGCCCGTCGTGGTGTGGAGCAGCGAGGGCCGGTACGAGACGCATCGGATGGGCGCGGCCGAGTTCGTCGAGGGCTGGTCCGGTGGACGCGTCAGCTCCGGCCTTCTCGGAGACATGGAGCCGGACCTGGGGCCGTGGTTCAGCGCGTTCCGTCCGCGCATCCACCGGTGTCTCCGGCTGTCCGAGGGTTCCCTGCCCCACTCCGAGCGCCTTCGGCTCCTCCGCGCGGCGCTGGCACCCACCGCGGACCGGGGCTCTTGGCGGTCGGAGCACAACGAGATGGGACAGGACCATTTCGCGACCGTCGACACCGACTGGCTGCTCACCTACGACGCGTCCCGCCCACACCAGATCCGGATCGGCTTCCCGCCCGAAGACACGGAGCAGGTCCGGCGGAGTCTCTTCGCTACCGTGCGGCTCATGGGATGCCGGGTTCTGGAGGTCACGACCGGGGCCGGAGTCTCCTTGCCGGTCTGGGACGCGGTCACGGACGAGGGCGAGTAGCCCGTCGGCGCGAACGGCGCACGGGCCCGCTCACGCCGCCCGCTTTCACGTGGGCAGCCAGTCGGCGGTGCCATGTGGGCTGTCTTCTCCAGGCTCGTGGACGGCCCTCTTAAGGTTCGTGGACGGCCTACTCCAGGCTCATGAGCGGCCCTCTCCGGACTCGTGGACGGACCAGTCCGGGCTGGTGGACGGCCGGCCCTGGCGCTGCGATGTCCGACGGGCGTTGTCACACCCTCCTCGTACGCTCACGCCATGAGCGTTTCTCTCTACTACGGCGCCCGGCGCGCGACGCCGGTGACCGAGGCCGAGGCCGCGTCGGTCGAGCGCATCGTCGCCGCCCACCTGGCGTCCTTCCCGTACGACGACCAGGAGAGCCTGTATCTGTATCCGCCGGCTGACCGGGAGCCCGACGAGATCCTCGACGGGTCCACGAAGCTGCCGCTCGCTCCCGATCAGCTGCTGACGGTGATGACCCATGTGCTGGACTCCGTGACCGCATTGCGGCGCGCGCTGCCAGGAGCCGAGTGGCACGTGCACATGGATGACCTCGACATCCCGTGGGACGCGGCGGAGGGGTACGCCCTGCCGGGGATGCGGGACCCGGCCCTCATAGCGGAACTCTCCGGAGGGTGGGACGGGGCCGGCACCGACGTCTGAGAGCGAGCGACGTCTGAGAGCGAGCGAAGGCGCCCGTGCGGGGAGCCATCCCGCGAGAGCGGGGCTCAGTTGCCCACGCCGAGGCCCGACATGAAGGCGGACGGGTAGCGGTCGCCGCGTGCCGCGCCCGGCGGCACCGCCTTCTCGATCTCGGCGAGTTCGTCCGTGGAGAGGGTCAGCTCCATCGCCGGCAGCGCCTCGGCCAGCCGCTCGCGGGTGCGGGCGGGGCCGCCGCCCCGGTGAGGCAGCAGTCGGCCCGCGAAACCCCGGCAGACACGGCCTGTTCGTGGCGCAACCCGCCCAACTCACTGCACACATAGCCCTGTTCGCGGCGTGCAGTCCACCCCGCCGCGCTCCCCACCCCGTCCGATCTCTTGACGTGCTCCTGACTGAGTGGCTTCATGGGAGCGCGCAGAATGGGAGCGCTCCCATGAAGCCATGGAACGTCTGTCGATGCTCAGTTTCTTGATTCGTCCACCTCCTGGAGCCGCAGTGAGAACAGCAAGAAGCACAGCGAGAAGCACAGCGAGAAGCACAGCAGGCAAGAGTCCCGTCGCCGTCCTCCTGACCGTACTGACCACCCTCCTCGGGCTCCTCGCCCTCGGCGGCCTCGCCCCGGCACAGGCCGCCTCCCCCGCCGCCACCGGCCTCCACATCAGCAACGGCCGCCTGCTCGAAGGCAACGGCGACGACTTCGTCATGCGCGGGGTCAACCACGCCCACGCCTGGTACCCCGGCGAGACCCAGTCACTGGCCGACATCAAGACGACCGGCGCCAACACCGTCCGCGTCGTCCTCTCCGACGGCTACCGCTGGAGCAGGAACAGCCCGGAGGACGTGGCCGCCGTCATCGCCCAGTGCAAGGCCAACCGGCTCATCTGCGTACTGGAGGTGCACGACACCACCGGATACGGCGAGGACTCCGCGGCCGGCACGCTGGATCACGCCGCCGAGTACTGGATCAGCCTGAAGGACGTGCTCGCCGGCCAGGAGGGCTACGTCGTCATCAACATCGGCAACGAGCCCTGGGGCAACACCGACCCCGCCGGCTGGACCGCCCCCACGACCGCGGCGATCAAGAAGCTGCGTGCCGCCGGACTCGCGCACACGATCATGGTGGACGCGCCCAACTGGGGGCAGGACTGGCAGGGCGTCATGCGCGACAACGCGCAGGCGGTCTACGACGCCGACACCACCGGCAACCTGATCTTCTCGATCCACATGTACAGCGTCTACAACACCGCCGGGAAGGTCACCGACTACCTGCACGCCTTCGTCGATGCCGGACTCCCGCTGGTCATAGGTGAGTTCGGTGGCCCCGCCGACCAGTACGGCGACCCCGACGAGGACACCATGATGGCCACCGCCGAGCAGCTGAAGCTCGGCTACATCGCCTGGTCCTGGAGCGGCAACACCGACCCGATCCTCGACCTGACGATCGACTTCGACCCCACCCGGCTCAGCTCCTGGGGCGAGCGCATCTTCCACGGGGCGAACGGCATCGCCCAGACGTCACGCGAGGCCACCGTCTTCGGCGGCGCCGTCGAGGACACCGAGGCCCCGACCGCCCCCGGCGCCCCCACCGCCTCCGCCGTGACGGACACCTCCGCCACCCTGAGCTGGAGTGCCGCCACCGACAACGTTGCCGTCGCAGGTTACGACGTCGTACGTGTCAGTGGGCAGTCGGAGACCTCGGTCGCCGCCACCGCCACGAACTCCGTCGCGGTGACCGGCCTCAGTGCCAAGACCGCGTACACCTTCGCGGTCTACGCGCGCGACGCGGCCGGGAACCGTTCGGCACGCTCGGCCACGGTGGCCGTCACCACGGACGAGGGCGGAACCACGCCGGGCGTGGGCTGCTCCGTCGGCTACCGCGTCGTCGGTGAGTGGCCGGGCGGCTTCCAGGGGGAGATCACCATCCGCAACACCGGCACCACGGCCATCGATGGCTGGACCCTGGGCTTCGGCTTCGCCAACGGCCAGACCGTCACCAACATGTGGGGCGGAATCCCCGCGCAGACCGGCGGCACGGTGAGCGTCACCCCCGCCTCGTACACCTCCACGATCGCCGCCAAGGGCTCGGTCACCGTCGGCTTCACCGCCGCCCGGAGCGGTACGAACGCGGTGCCGACCGCGTTCACGCTCAGCGGCGCCGGCTGCGCCGCGGCCTGAGACGTCGGGCCTGAGACGTCGGAGCGGAGAGTTCGGTCTGACACGTCCGTCTGACGCAGCGTCTCAACGCCGGCCGGCAGGGGCCATCGCCTCTCGCCGGTCGGTGCGCGTGCAGGCGTACGTGAGCGCACGGATGCGGGACCACTCGCATGCGTAAGTGCACAGATGGCGCCCGGCGGTTCGCGGTTCGCGGTTCGCGCGGCGAATACTGCGGTGCCTCGCAGCGGCTCGTACGGCATGATCTGGGCCTGCGGCAGATCATGAGAGCTGGGGTTCCGCATGGCCTGGTCCGAGTGCGTAGTGGTGCGAGACGGTGTCCGGCTTGTCTGCCGGGACTGGGGCGGGCCGGGGCAGCCCGTGATCCTGCTGCACGGCCTGGCGGGGCACGCCGGGGAATGGGATGCGGTGGCCCGGCTGCTGAGCCCCCGCCTTCGGATCGTCGCGGTCGACCAACGCGGGCACGGAGCCGGCGAACGTCATCCGCAGGACGTCTCCCGCGCCGCCTACGTCTCCGACGTCATCGCCGTCGCCGACCAGCTGGAGCTGCGGCGCCCCGTCCTCGTCGGCCAGTCCATGGGCGGCCACACCGCGATGCTCACTGCCGCCGACCACCCCGAGCGAGTGCGCGCGCTGGTGCTCGTCGAGGCCGGGCCGGCCAAGTGGGACCCGAACAGCGCGCAGAAGATCGGCATTGGGCTCGACACCTGGCCGGTGCCGTTCACCTCGCGCGAGGCTGCCGTCCGGTTCCACGGCGGCGGACCGGTCGGTGAGGGGTGGGCGGCCGGGCTGGAGGAGCGCGACGGCGGCTGGTGGCCGCGCTTCGACCGGGACGTGATGGTCGGCTCGGTGGCCGAGTGCGCCAGGCGCCCCTACTGGGACGATTGGCGCGCGGTCACGTGTCCGACCCTGGTCGTCCTGGGTCAGTCCGGCTTCGTTCCCGCACAGGAGGCCGACGACATGCTGCGTCGGCGCCCCGCCGCCACTGCCGTCAGCATTCCGGGGACCGGCCACGATGTGCACCTGGAACGTCCGGACGCGCTGCACGCCCTGATCTCGGGGTTCCTCGACGGGCTCACCTGAAGGGTCCCACCGCCCCAGCCGGCGCCGGCACGCTGCTCGGCTTCGGCGCTCTAGTCGTTGGCGGCGCGGTCGTACGTAAGGAACACCACCCCGCTGCCGAGGACCGTGTGGTCCGTGAGTGTCCAGCTCTGCGGGTCGAACGTGGCCTTGCGGGAGAAGAGCGGTATGCCGGCGCCGATGGTCAGCGGGCTCTGCTTGATGACCAGCCTGTCGATCTCGGAGTAGAGCGAGGCCGCCAGCTCGGCGCCGCCGACCAGCCAGATGTCCTTGCCCTCCTCATCCTTCAGCTCCTTGACCCGCGCCACCGGGTCGGCGGCTACGACTTCCACCGCGGGGTCCGGGCTCTCGCCGAGCGTGCGGGAGAAGACGATGTGCCTCAGGTGCGGGTAGGCGTCGGTGAGGCCGGCCTTGAGGCCGATCTCGTAGGACCGCCGTCCTTCGAGGACGGTGTCGAAGCGGGTGCCCTCCGCCGTGATGGAGAGCGCGGTACGGGCCGGGCCCGGCAGGGTCTCCGGATACTCGGCGATCAGGTGCCCGACGTAGTCCTCCGGAATCGGCCAGAAGCCGTCCGGCCCGCTGGGGTCGGCGCCGTCCGGGCCTGCGATGAAGCCGTCGAGGGTGGAGGCGATGAAGTACACGAGCTTGCGCACGAAGGGCCTTTCGTCCATCGGTCGACCGCCATGGACCGACGGTCCTCGGCGGTCATGATCAAGCAGACCGACGAGCCGCGCAACGGGAATCACGGCTTCCGCGTGACGGAGGAGCAACTCCTCAACTGCGTTGATCCGGCCGCCCGGTACGGCTACTCCGTCCGACCGCCCGGCCCCACCGCTCCGTCCGGCCGCCCGGCGCCGCCGCCCGGTCCGGCCGCCGGGCCGCTCTCCGATTGCCCGAACCGGCGCGTCAGCCGGCCGTCATGGCACGACGCACGCTCTCGCGGAGCAGGGCGCGGCGCCGGTCGTGCAGCTCTTCGGGCTCGTCGGCGGTTGCGGCGTAGACGTTGCTGACCGGCGACCAGGCCATGGACATGGCGATCACCATGGCCATCAGGCCGAAGGGGTCGCCCTCGCGGACCAAGCCGGCGGCCTGCGCCTCGCCGATGGCGCGCAGCTTGCCGTCGTCGAGGCGGTCGGGGTCGTCCACCAGGTGACCGGCCGGGCGTCGCTCCAGGCGCGCCCACGTCGCCAGCCTGATGAGGTCCGGGCGACGGAGGTACTCGTCGTAGAGCCGCACGGCCCAGTCGGCGAGGTCGGTGGCGTCGATCGGTGCGACGTTGACGATCCGCTCCAGGGAGCCGAAGAAGATGGCGTCGAAGAGCCCTTCCTTGCTGCCGAAGTAGCTGTAGAGCTGCGCCTTGTTGGAGCGGGCTCCAGCCACGATCCGTTCGATGCGGGCTCCGGCGATCCCGTGCTCCGCGAACTCCTGGGTCGCCACCTCGATCATGCGCCGGTACGTCGCCGCTCCACGCGGGGTCAGGGGCTGCTCGATCATGCCGCCACCCTACCAAACAGAACAGTTGGTTTGCCTGGCGTCCCGTCGGCGCCTACTCTGCAATAGACCGAACAGTCTGTCTGTAGGGAGTCGACATGAGGACCACCGTGGGATGGCAGGCGGAAGGGACCGCGCACGGCTTGCGGCGGGCCCGGCTGGAACGGCGCGAACTGCGCGCGGACGACCTCGCGGTCCGCGTGGACTACTGCGGCGTCTGCCACACCGATCTGCACGCGGTCGAAAGCCGGGACGGTGCCGCGGACCCGCCGTTGGTTCCGGGCCATGAGTTCACCGGCGTGGTGACCGCGACGGGGACGGGATCACCCGCTTCGCCGTCGGTGACCCGGTGGCGGTGGGCAACATCGTCGACTCCTGCGGCGAGTGCGCCATGTGTCTGGCCGGCCAGGAGAACTTCTGCCACGCCTTCCCGACCCTGACCTACGGCGGCACCGACCGGCAGGACGGGTCGGCCACCCTGGGCGCCTTCTCCCGCGAGTACGTCGTACGCGACCGGTTCGCCTATCCGCTGCCCGCGGGCCTGGACCCGGCCGCCGCCGCGCCGCTCCTCTGCGCGGGGATCACCGTCTGGGAACCCCTGCGCGCTCTCGGCGTGAGCCCGGGGACCCGGGTGGCCGTGGCGGGACTGGGTGGGCTGGGCCACCTCGCGGTCAAGTTCGCCGTGGCGCTGGGCGCCGAGACCACTGTTCTGAGCCGCTCCGCGGACAAGGCCGACGACGCGCGGCGGCTGGGCGCGCAGGGCTTTGTCGTGTCCGGCGACCCGGAGCAGATGGCCGGGGCCCGCGACCGGTTCGACGTCGTCATCGACACCATCTCCGCCCCGCACCCCCTCGGCCCCTACCTGGGTCTGGTGGCCATGGACGGCACGCTCAGCCACCTCGGGCACCTGGGCCCCGTCACGGTGGAGACCATGGACCTGCTCGTCGGCCGTAAGAAGCTCAGCTCGGCAGGCAGCGGCGGCAGGCCCGCGACCGCCGCGATGCTGGAGTTCTGCGCCGCGCACGGCATCACCGCCGATGTCGAGGTGCTCCCCTCGGCGCGGGTGAACGAGGCCTTCGACCGCCTCCGTCGCAACGAGGCCCACTACCGCTTCGTGCTCGACATGTCCGATCTGGACTGACCGGCGGGGCACGCACGCCCCGCCCGGCAGGTCCGGGCAAGCCTGGCGAGATCACCGGACGACCGCATCGCACCACACCGCACCGCACCCCACCGCACCCAGGCGGTCCCGTCCCGGCGTCGCGACGGTCCCGTCCCGGCGTCGCGATACGCTCGCAACGGCCTGCCGACCGGGCGCACGGCATCGGGATCCGCCCCGGCTACCTGGCGCCCTCACCACCCCTGAGCCCTCATGCCACAACCAATGGTTGTTGCTACCAAGCGGTCCAGTTGTTTGATTCGCACCCCTTGTGCTGGCTTTGATATCCCTGATCAACGTCAGGTTGTACAGATGCGGCTGCGAAGGGTGTGCCCTGCATGGGAGCGAGACGGTCGCTGGGACGCCCTTTCGGCTGGCTCTGGGCCTCCTACTCGGTCAGCGCGTTCGGCACCCGGATCGCGTTCGACGCCTTCCCCCTCATCGCGATCCTCGTGCTGCACGCCGGCCCGACGGAGGTGTCGGTCCTGGCTGCCGCCGGGCTGGCGGTGGGGGCGGCGGTCGCGGTGCCGCTCGGCCCGTGGGTGGACTTCCGCCGCAAGCGGCCGGTGATGGTCGCGATGGACCTGGTCCGGTTCGCGGCGCTGATGACCATCCCTCTCGCGTACGCGCTCGGCCTGCTCGGTTTCGTCCAGCTGCTGGCCGTGTCGGTGATCGTCGCGGCGGCCGACATCACCTTCGGCGCCGCCGCCGGCGCGAACCTGAAGTCGCTCGTACGCCCCGAGGACCTCGTCGTCGCCAACGGCAGGTTCGAGTCCACGAGCTGGACCGCCACCATGCTCGGACCGCCGCTGGGGGGAGCCGCGATCGGGCTGTTCGGCCCGGTGACGACGGTGGTGGCCGACGCGGTCAGCTATCTGCTCTCGGCCGCGGGAATCCGCGCGATCGGCGGTACGGAGTCACTCCCCGTGCGGGCCGACGCGCGGACCCGGCTCCGGGCCGGGGACCTGCTCGACGGGTGGCGGTCGATCCTGGCCAGCCCGGCGCTGCGGCCGCTCTTCTTCAACACCGTTCTGGTCAGTGGCCTGATCATGGCGATCGCACCACTGCTCGCCGTCCTCATGCTGAACCATCTCGGGTTCTCACCCTGGCAGTACGGCCTCGCCTTCGCGGTGCCGTGCGTGGGCGGCCTGATCGGCTCGCGGCTGGCCGGTGGCCTGGTCACCCGGTTCGGCCGGCACAGGGTGATGCTCACCACCGGGACCCTTCGGGCGTGCTGGCTGCTCGGGCTGGCCTTCGTCCGCCCGGGCCCGGCGGGGCTGGTGCTCGTCATGGCCGTGGAGCTCGGGCTGATCACGTGCATGGGCGTCTTCACCCCGGTGTTCGCCGCCTACCGGCTGGAACAGACCGATCCGGAACGCGTCGCGCGCACCCTGTCCGCCTGGTCGGTCACCAGCAAGGCGACCATCGCGGCAATGACCGCGCTGTGGGGCCTGCTGGGCGGGCTCACCAGCCCCCGCGCCGCGATCGTGATCGCGGGCGTCCTCATGCTGGCCACGCCGCTGCTCCTCCCGCGCCGCGAACGTACGGCCGAGCACGAGGGCGACGCGGCGCGCAGCCGTGCGTGACGGGACGCGTGCCGGCCCCTGCCTTGCGGGCGGACCGGCCGGCTTCCCGCAGCTCAGCCGGCCGACACCCGAGCTTCGGGGAGCCGGTCGAGGATCGCTGTGACCGTCTCCTGCGGGGTCTGCCGCGACGTGTCCAGCCAGAGCCCCACGCGTGGCGTCTCCTCGCGAAGGGCGCGGTCGAGGGCCTCGACCGTCCAGATGCCGTATCCGTCCTTCGGCCGCCGGGCCTCCCTGCTCCGGACCGATTCGGGTGAGGGTGCCAGGACGACGACGTACAGCGGGCGCGTGAGCACCCTGGCGACGTACTCGGTCAGATCCGGCCCCAGGACGATGTCCTGCACGACCGCCGTCCAGCCGCTGCGCGCGTATTCGTCGGCCACCATCGCGGACAGGCGGTACCGCAGGTCCAGTTGGGCGGCGGCCTCGGCGGTCGCCTCCGGCAGCAGCTCCTCGCGGCCCGCGACCACCATCCGGCGAAACGCGTCACCGCGTACGTGAGCCGCCCGGGGCAGCCGTTCGGCCAGCAGCTGGGCCACCGTGGACTTGCCGGCGGCCATCACCCCGGTGATGAGGACCACGGCGGAGTCCAACTCGGCACGTGACTCGGTATCCATGGCGCACCTCTCGTCGAGCATCGGCAGATTCGCCCAGACCCCCGACCGGGGCGCGCTGCCGCAGCTGTACGCGGCCACGGCACCGGGTGTGGAGGGCGGCGAGTTCATGAAACGGGACGGCATGGGCGAGCTGCGCGAGGGCCGGACGGCATGGGCGAGCTGCGCGGCGGACTCACGCGGGTGGAGCTGTCCGCCGGGGCGGCCGACGCCGCGACCGGCCGAGGGCTGTGGGAGCTCTCGGAGCGGGCCACGGGGGTGCGGTTCGTGTTCCCCACGACCGTCTGAGATCGTCGCCCGCCATGCGGAACCGGGGGCTGTCCGCCGGGTCACTTGTAGCCTCGGCCCCATGAGTTGGCTCCCTGACGATTTCGTCCACCCCGTCTCCGTACCCGTACCCGGCACCGCGCTCCACCTGCGGCCGATCCGGGAGGCGGACACCTCGCTCGATTACCCCGCCGTGATGGGCTCCCGGGACCGGCTGTGGGAGATCTTCGGGCCGGCCTGGGCCTGGCCCAGTGAGACGATGACACATGAGGAGGACCGGGTCGACCTGCTGCGGCACGAGCGGGAGATAGCCGCGCACCAGTCGTTCAACTACGCGCTGCTGGACGAGGCGGAGACCGCGATCCTCGGCTGCGTCTACATCGATCCGCCCGAGCGCACCGGCTCCGACGGCGAGATCGCGTGGTGGGTGGTGGACGACCTCGTCGACAGCGAGGCGGAACGTGCCCTCGACGCGCTGGTGCCGCAGTGGATCGCCGCCGACTGGCCCTTCGGGCAGCCCCGGTACCTGGGGCGCGACATCAGCTGGCAGGACTGGCTCGCGCTGCCGCGCGCCGCCTGACCGATCCGGCCCGGTGTCCGGATCGCCGCCCCTGCGGTCACGGGGCCGCGGCGGCGAGCAGGGATTCGGCGGTCGTCGTGCGGGCGTAGAGCACCGAACGGCCGGCCCGGTGCGCGCTGACCAGGCCCGCGTCCCGCAGCGCGGTGAGGTTCTGCGAGACACCGGCCGCTGACAGACCCGTACGGCGGGCCAGTTCGGTCGTGGACGCCGGAGCCTCCAGCTCGGTGAGCAGCCGGGTGCGGGAGCGCCCCAGCACGGCGGCGACGGCATCGGTACGGGTGACGGGCCTGGTCCCCCACAGTGCGCCGATACCCCGCGCCGGGTACGCCAGTTGCGGAGGCTCCGGGGGCGTCACCCGGATGAGCGGGGACGGCCCGGTGAAGGCCGAGGGAATCAGCAGCAGTCCCGCGCCCACCACCTTCCGCGACGGAGCACCCGCCCGACGGGCGAGACGCAGCGCGTTGTCATCCCAGCTCACCGCCGGATGAAGGTCGTTGAAGAGCCCTTCGGTGCCCTGCTCGGCGACCTGCCGGGACCGGTGGAAGATGTCGGCGTCGAGTACCGAGCTGATCCGCGCCCAGTACGGGGCGAGCGCGAGTTCCCAGTACGTCTCGACCTCCTCGGCCACCCGCACCAGACGGGCCTGCGGATCGGCGTACAGCGACCTCGACTTCGGCCCCAGGCGGCCCTGTTCACGCTCAAGACGGTCGAGATCCTGACGCACCCGGTCCGCCGGCGCGGCCAGGATTCCCGCCAGCTCCTCGGCGAGCGTGGGTGCCCGCCCGGCAGGCTCCGGGTTGAGGAAGTCGGGCACGTAGCCCGAGAGCGGAATCAGCTCGGCGAGCCAACCCCGATCCAGCCCGGCGGCCGTTGCCCGCGGCCGCACCTGCTCCGTCCAGCGCCGGTGCACGGGGTCGGCGACACCGGAGGCCAGCAGCTTGAAACTCGTCCCAACCTCCCACATCGGCGAGACGGCGAACCTCATCCGCGCCAGGTCACTAGCCGAGAACGCCAGCTCCATCACCCGCACCCCCTGCCTGGATTCATTCATACCTGAATCATTGGTCGCCCGCCGCCGTCGCGGAGATCATTCCGGCATGACCTCACACACGATCACCGCTGCCGCTTCAGGCACCTGGACCCTCGGCGACCTGCCGGTCAACCGGATCGGCTTCGGCGCGATGCGGCTGCCGCAGACCGGGGCGGCGCTTTCGGCCGACGCCGTCGCCAGGGACCGCGGCCAGGCCATCGACGTGCTGCGCCGCGCGGTGGACCTCGGCGTGAACCACATCGACACCGCCGCCTTCTACTTCTCGCCGCTGCGCTCCGCGAACGAGCTGATCAACCGGGCGCTGGCGCCGTACCCCGACGATCTGGTGATCACCACCAAGGTCGGGCCCGGCCGGGACCCGTCGGGCGAGTGGCTGCCCCACGCCACCCCCGGCCTGCTGCGCGGTCAGGTCGAGGAGAACCTGCGCCAACTGGGCCGCGACCACCTCGACGTGGTGAATCTGCGCATCGTCGGCAAGGACTCGATAGCCGAGCGCTTCGGCGCACTGGCCGAGCTGCGCGACGCCGGACTCATCCGCCACCTCGGCGTCTCCAACATCACCCCCCAGCAGCTCGCCGAGGCGCGCACGATCGCCCCGGTGGTCTGCGTACAGAACCCGTACGGCATCGGCCTGCGGCCCGAGCAGGACGAGTTCGTACGCGCCTGCGGGGAGCAGGGGATCGCGTTCGTGCCGTTCTACGCGATCGCCGGTGCCAGGGGCGAGGCGGGTGCGGGTACCGCCGCCGACGGGGACGAGGTGACGGCCGTGGCCCGGACGCACGGGGCGAGCGCGGCACAGGTCCGGCTGGCGTGGACGCTGCACCGCGGGCCCCACGTGCTGGCCATCCCCGGCACCGGCGACCCGGAACACCTCCTGGCGAACGTCGCCGCCGGCGCACTGCGCCTGTCCGAGGACGAACTGGCCCTGCTGGAGGGCGCCCACAGGAACGGGGCCTGACGCGCCGGGGGCCGATGCACCGGGGGGTTACAAACCTGGCGCCGGCGGAGACGGATGCACCGGCACATTGACGCTCTCGCCAGTCCATGCTGACGATGAGCATCCAGAACGTTCACCGGCGCCTGTCTCTGCAGGGGGAGAAATCAGCAATCATCCGGTTCACGGCACCGTCCGGTGGTGGGACGACGAGTCCGGCTGGGGCGTGCTGGCCTCCCCCGAACTACCGGGCGAGGTCTGGGCGCACTTCTCGGCCGTGCACACCACGGACCCGGGCGCGTTCGCGACCCTGCAACCGGGCGAGGCCGTGCACTTCACCTGGGAGGAGGCCGATCTGGACGGCTACTCCTACCGTGCGTTGCGGGTGCGGCGCCCCGGCGACCCGGCGACCGGCTGGGAAGGCGACGAGGAGCAGGACGACGAGGACGGGAACGGGGGCGAGGACGAGGGCGACGGCGCGATGTCCTACGTCCGTATCGAGTTCGACCACGATTGACCCGGAGCCGCGCGTAGCCGGTCGCGAGGCGGGCCGGGCAACCACGGGCCGTCCCGCCGGCCACCATCAGTCGTAGAAGAACAGCTCCAGGTCCTCGACGGTTCCCGGCCCGGTCAGAAAGCTCTCGGCCTTGGCGAGCTCGTTCATCGGTGGCTGTTCGCCCACCAGGAGCTGCTTCATCCAGAGCTCCCCCTGCTCGGCGACCGCGTAGACACCGGACAGCAGCTCGGCCATACCCGCCGGGTGCGGCGGGCGGCGGCCGGTCACCGGTTGGAGCACCCAGCCGCCCGCCCGGGCGGCGAGTCGCAGAACCCCTGCCCAGTTCGCGATCCGCCCGACCCGCACACGAGCCGAGTCCTCGGTGAACGGCGCCATCCGTCCACCGTGCAGGGGATCGGTGGCGCTCAGGATGTCCCTCATCACCTGCCGCTCCACGGCATCACGGACCCAGCGTCCCTCCTGCGACTCCTCGACGGCGGCGGACCACCACTCCCACCCGCCGTCGAGACGGCGCTCGAACGTATCCATGACGCCAGGTTTGCATGCGCCGGATCGCAGGCGTTCAAGGGCCACCGGCGTTCATGGCCCGCCGCTTCCAGGGGCGGGCCCCAGGTCTGCCACGCTCATGCCCGGCAGACCTGGGGCCTCTCGTTCGCCGAATGAAGGGCGCTAGTCGATGTCCATGAACTCGGGGGCGTCCGGGTCCGTCATGTCGATGTCGCCGTCCCGGGTCAGGGGCGTGTCGGGCGGCGCGTCCCGCATCTCCTCCTCGTTGAGCGGGGTGGCGTCGCCCTCGACCACACCTGGGCCCGGGTCGTAGTTGGGGTTCGGGATGTAACCCTCCGGGCCGCTCGTCCAGGCTCCCCGGATGTATTTCGGGTCGATGCCGCCGGGGAATGCGATCTCCTCCTGGTCGGGATACGGGGAGTGGTCCCCGTAGGTGGTGTTGACGTCGATCCCGCCGGTCGGCGTCCGGATGTCGTAGACGTACTTCCCGCCCCAGCTGAAGGCCAGGTTGCCCGAGGTAGACGTCGAGACGTAGATCGCGGGCGTGTTGGTCAGTACGTAGTTGTCCAGGTCCGCGTTGTGGGTGTTCTTCGGCGAGAAGCCCTCAGAAAAGATGACCGACGGGTCGCGGTTGTCCGAACGGTAGAGGGGCTCGTTCGTGGTGCGGTAGACCGCGTAGTCGGGGATGCCCTCCCAGTTGACCTCGGGGTTGGCGGCGATGTCGCGCGGGTCGGGGCCGTCGTCGCCCGGGTAGTCGCACTCGTCCGGGCCCGTCATCTCCGTGTCGGAGTCCGGGCTGGTCATCTCCGTGTCGGGGTTGCCGGATTCCCCTTCGTGACCGCCGTCGGCGGACGATGTCGTGGCGCCCGTGTCGAGCGCCGCTCGCGCCGCGTCCTCGGCTGCCTGGAAGGTGTCGAAGCCCGGCAGGGAGAGGGCGGACATCGCCTCGATCAGTTCGGCCATGCCCCCTTCACCGTCGTCCGCGGGCGCGGCGACGGAGACGAAAGCGCCCGGAGTCGCACGCCGCGTGCCGGTGGCCGTGGCAAGGGTCGTGACCGTGCTCGTGGCCTCACCCGTGCCCGTGCCCGTGCGGGAGTAGGAAGCCGTCGTGGCCATGGGCCGCTCGGAGAGCGACTGCACCGCCGACGCGTTCCCGACGTCGCACGGGTCCTTGTCCTCGTCCTGGTCGTCCTGGTCCTGGTCGTCGTCCTTGTCGTCGTCGTTCTTGTCGTCGTCCTTTCCACCGGTGGAACTGCCGCCGCTGCTCCCGCCGGAGGAACTGCTCGCCCCACCGGAGCTGCTGCCACCGCTGCTCCCGCCCGAGCTGCTCCCGCCGCTCGCCCCACCGGAGCTGCCACCCGTGATGAGGCCGCCGCTGATGCCGCCCGAGATCAGGCCGCCGCTGCTCCCGCCCGAGCTGCCACTCGCCCCGCCGGACGACCCGCCACTGCTACTGCCGCCGGAGGAACTGCCACCGGAATCGCTGCTGCCGCCGGAGGAGCCGCCGCCCGAGCTGCTGCCGCCGCCGGAGGAGCTGCCTCCGGAGCTCCCGCCTGAGCTGCTGCCGCCGCCCGACGAACCGCCGCCCGAGCTGCTGGTACTGCTTCCGCTGCTTCCGCCGACGCCGCCTGAACTGCCGCTAGCCCCGCCGCTGCTGCTCCCGCCGGAGTCACCGCTGCCGCCCGACGAACTGCCCGAGCCGCCGCCCACCACGGCCGGATCGTCATCATCGTCATCGTCGTCGTTTCCACCGGTGGAGGTGCCGCCGCTGGAGCCGGTAGCTCCGTTGGATCCGCTACCGCCGGTGGACGTACCCCCGGCGGCGCCACCGGAGCTACTGCCCCCGGAACCGCTGCTCCCGCCGGTGCTGTTGCCGCCCGAAGCGCTGTCGCCTCCGCCGCTGCTCCCGCCGGCAGCGGATGAACCCCCGCCGCCGCTGGAACCGGACGAGCCACCGGCCACCGCGGCCGTGTCGTCGTCATCGTCGTCATCGTCTCCACCCGAGGAGCTGCCTCCCGTGGAACCGGTCCCGCCCGCCGAGGTGCCGCCGCTGGAGCTGCCGCCGGTGACGTCGGTCCCGCCACCCGTCCCGGAGGAACCGCCACTCGGACCGGCCGTGGAGTCACCACCGGACGAGCTGCCGCCCGACGAGCCGCCGTCCGACGAACTTCCGCCGGTGACCACGCTGTTACCGCCTCCGTCGGCGGATCCACCGGCCCCTCCGGTGCCGCCGCCCGCAGCGCCACCACCGCCCGCGTCACCGCCCCCGTCCTCGCCGCCTTCTCCACCCTCGCCGCCCGCGCCGGTCACGACCGTGACGCAGGAGCTGCCGGTCAGGCTGCAGAGCGCCGAGTGGATGCCGTCGGAGATCCGGGGCCCGATGCCGCCCGCGGAGATCGCCCCGATGAGCACCACCACCACGGTGATGAGTCCCAGATATTCGACAGCTGTCTGACCGCGGTCGCGACGCCACCTGATCAGGTGCGGCAGCGAAGGGACCGTGAGGGAGGAGAACCAGCCTCCCGCCCCCCGCGGCCTGGCCGGCCGGAGGTCCTGCGGGAGGTCGAACCAGGCGCGGCCTTCCCTGCCGGCGAGCAGCAACAACAGTGCGCACGGCAGCAGCATCTGGCTGAAGCCGCGTTCGGAACCTGCGTAGAGGTTGCCCAGGGAGCCGAGCAGGAGTCCGGCCGGCAGGGCGATCAGCCCGATCCTGACCCATCTGCCGCCCCTCGGCATGAGCTGGGCGAGCGCCAGCGCCAGGAGTCCGGGCACGAGGGCGTACAGGGCCAGCAGGAACAGGCCGGGGGTCAATGGTGCCCCGTCGGTGGAGACGAGAAGGCCGAGGCCGCCCGTCACGGTGAGCGCGAACATCAGGTGCAGCAGGATCCGCACCGCGCCGAGAGCGCGCGGTAAAGCCTGCCGGTCACGGGGCGCTTCGGCGCCTCGCAAGGTCATGACGACGTCTGATGACTCGGACACAGGGGAGCCCCCACGAATAGGTTCCAGCGTTCAGCCGGTGACGTCGTGCCACCGCTCCCCCGAACGTGAAAAGCCTAGGTACGGACCAGGCCCAGCTCCCAGGGCCCGGGGGCCCCACCCCAGGCCCAGCCGCGCCTGGGCCCCGGGAGTTCGCCCGTCCGGTCACTCCCCCTGTGGACCCTTGGGGCGTCCGGCCTGCGGGCCTTTCGACGGGCCGCGGAGACGGAGGGAGCGGACCCACCGCTCGTGGGCCTCCCGCTGCGCGTCCACGGTGGTGACGGCCGACGGCGGGGCGTCGTCGAAGAGGTTCACCATGGCGTCGAGCCGGCCCGGCATTCCCTCCCGCAGCAGATAGGCACGGCTGCTCCCGGAGCCGCGCAGCATGCCGCTCTGGGAGACGTCCGGGCGCGCCGCGTTGACCGCCAGCAGCCAGCCCTCGTCCTCCAGTTCACGTCGTACGGCGTCCAGCGCGGCGACGAGGTCGTGTCCCCGTGCCTCACGCGTCCCCCAGGGCCCGTCCGCCCTGAACCGGTACAGCTCCGGCCCCGTGCCCGCGTCCAGCGCCCAGGTCAGCGCGGCGACCGCACGCTCCTCCCCACGGACCGCCGTCACGTCGTCCCGGTGTCCGAGCACGGGCTCGTCGTTCATGGGTCTTCCTCCTTAGCGCGGACGTGTGCCGGTGGCCCGGGTGAGGGGCTGCGCAGCCACTTGCGCTGCTCTGGCTGTTAAGGGCGGACGGGGCTGCTGAAGGTGGATCGGGCCGGTCAGTACCGACCGACCCGGGCGTGCAGGTGCACGTCATGGCGGCCGTCCGCGTGCAGCCATGCCTTACGCCTGACACCCTCCGCCTCGAATCCGGCCTGGGGGCCGCCAAGGAAGGCATGCACCGCATTCTGGCAGCCCGGTCCGGCCGGGAGACGGGCCCCCGATGCGCGACTCCGCTTCCCGGCCCCGGATTTGGATAAGGTGCCGTCTCGACAGCAGTGCTCTTCGGGGAGATACAAGTTCATGAGCGGTCAGCAGCCAAACGGGGGCAACAGTTCCCCGGTCTTTCAGCCACTCGCCGGGGACGACCCGGCCACCATCGCCGGATACCGGCTGGCCGCCAAGCTCGGTGCGGGCGGCATGGGCAAGGTGTACCTGTCGTACACGCCCGGCGGGCGGCCCGTGGCCATCAAGGTGATCCGGCCCGAGTTCGGTGAGGACCCCGAATTCCGGCGGCGGTTCGCCCAGGAGGTGCAGTCCGCGCAGCGCGTGCAGGGGCTGTTCACCGCCCCCGTCATCGACGCGGACACCAAGGGCGCGCAGCCGTGGCTGGCCACCGCGTACGTGCCGGGGCCCTCGCTCGCCGATGCGGTCGTCGCGCACGGGGCGCTGCCGGTCGAGGCCGTGCTGCTGCTGATCGCCGGCATGGCGGAGGCGCTGCACGTCATTCACGGCGCGGGCATCGTGCACCGCGACCTCAAGCCGTCCAACGTGCTGCTCGCGGCGGACGGGCCGCGCGTCATCGACTTCGGTATCGCGTACGCGGCCGACGCGACCTCGCTGACCGGCAGCGGCGTCACCATCGGCACCCCGTCGTTCATGGCCCCGGAGCAGGCCGCCGGGCGCCGGGTCACCCCGGCCACCGACATCTTCGCCCTCGGCCAGGTCGCGGCGTACGCGGCAACGGGAGCACCCGCCTTCGGCGAGGGGACCTCGCACGGGGTGCTCTACCGGATCGTGCACGAGGAGCCTGATCTCAGCGGCGTCCCGGAACGGCTGATGGAGCTGGTCAGCCGCTGCCTGGCCAAGGACGCGGAGGCCAGGCCGTCGGTCGCCGAGGTCATCGCGCTCTGCCAGACCGCGAACGCGGAAACGGTGCTGCGCCGCCCCGAGGACTGGCTGCCGAGCCCGGTCGCCGCCGACATCACCGTACGGGCGGCCGCTCCGGCCCCCGCCCAGACCCCGCCGCCTCCGACCACCGCCCCGGCCGGCAGCCCCGGCCCGGCCGTGGGTTACTCGCCCACCACGCCGGCGGTGCCGAGCACCCCGCCGCCGGGATACGGTCCGGCGGTCACACAGCCGCCCGGTCAGTACCCGCAGACGGCGCACAGCTCTCCGCACGCGCAGCCCACCCAGCCGGCCCGGCCCGCTCAGCAGTACCCCCAGGGTCCGCCGTCCCAGGCGCACGCCCCGGCCCAGCACCCCACCCCGTACCCGATGCAGGCACAGACCTACCCCGGGCACCTTCCGCCCCAGCCGCACCCGAAGCCCCAGCCCGCGAAGGGCGGACGCGGCCGGGTCGCCGTCATCGGCGTCGTCGCCGCGCTGGTCTTCGCCGGCGTGGGCGGCGGCGCGGCGTACCTCGCGGTCAAGGACGACGGGAAGCAGACGCAGAGCAGCGACTCGCCGAAGGACAGCGGCTCGCCGGACGCCTCCGGTTCGTCGGACGCTTCCGGTTCGTCGGCGGGCGGGGACACGGGCGGCGAGGACGAACCGAAGCCTGCGGCGAAGCCCGATCCGGAGCCTGCCGACTACAAGTCCATCAACCTCACCGCCGGCTACCACCTGACGCTCGGCGACGAGGACGTCCGGCCGCAGGAGGGTGAGGACGGCGGGTACGACCTGTCCTACGACACCGGCGGATACCTCGACGCGGAGAACGACGAGGGCAATCTCGTGCTGCTCGACCCGGGGCAGGAGGGGTCGCTGGCCGTCTGCCGTGCGGATACCCGGTTCACACAGAACATCTACGTGGACAAGCTCTCCAAGGGGCGGCAGATCTGCATCACCACGGGCACGGGGCACATGGCCCTCCTGACCTATCAGGGCCACTCGCCCGAGGACTCGCCCAGCACGTACATGACGGTTGACGTGACCGTCTGGCGCAACGCGGCCGGCTGACGGATCAGTCGGAGAGCGGTGGGCGGGGCGGCCCTCCCACCCACCGCCGCTCCGCGCCTACCCCTGCGCCCGCGTCTGCTCCACCGTCAGCAGCGCCCGCTCCACATGGGCCGTGACCACCCAGTTCGGTGCGTCCACGATCTCGGAGATCCTCAGGTCCGCCGCCACGCTCGCCAGCAGGTAGGCATCCTGCGAGGTGAGCCCCGTACGGGCCGAGATCTCGTCGACAAGCGCGCGGACGGCGTCCTTCGCCGCCTCCATCAGGTCCGGCCCGATACCCGTCGTGGCGAGGGCCGCACCGGTACGGGCGCTGACCGGGTCCGTCTCGATCAGCGGGGTGCGGGGCGCCGCGCCCTTGCGGACGTCCACCCGCAGCCGCGCCGTCGCCCGCGTCTCGATCCCCGTGCCGCAGACCTCGCCGTCCCCCATCGCGGCGTGCGCGTCGCCCGCCGAGAGCAGGGCGCCCTCCACCCCGACGGGCAGGATGAGCCGGGCGCCGGGACCGATGTGCCGGATGTCCATGTTGCCGCCCCAGCGGCTGGGCGGGATGACCGAGTGTGGTCCGGGCTCGGGCGGGGCGACCCCGATCGTCCCGATCATCGGCACCACCGGGATCCGCAGTCCGGGCAGCAGCTCCGCGTACCCGCCGGCGATCGCCGAGATCCGCAGGTGCGGGTCGGGGAAGTCGTCGGCGAGCAGCCCGAAACCGGGCAGGCAGGCCGTCCAGCCCCACTCCCCCACCTGTACGTCGAGGATGTCGACGACCAGCGCGTCACCGGGCTCGGCCCCGGCCACGTACAGCGGTCCGGTGACGGGGTTGAGGGAGGCGAAGTCCAGCTCGGTGAGGTCGGCGGCGGTCGAGCCGACGTCCAGCTGCCCGCCGCCCGCGTCCTGGAACTCCAGGACCGCCTCGTCGCCGGGGGCGAGCGTGGCGACGGGTGCGATCGTCCGGTCCCAGGTGTGGTGCACCTGTCCGCGGTGGATGCTGAAGTCAGTCATGAACGGCATGGCCTCCGGGTCGAGTTCGTTGCGGTGAGGCGGGGTGCGGCGCTGACGCCGCGCGGTGCGTGGCGGCTGCGTGCGTCGTCACGGCGGGCGGCATCGCCGATCCTGGCGCGGCCGTGCGGGTTGCACAACACGGCCCGTTCCGCAGCGGTCCCGGCGGGCGTGACCCACCTGGCCGACGGCGAACCGATTCGGCAACTCCCGTACGGGTGAGTGGATCCAGCGTGCGGGTGAATCCGCAGGTCAGCAGGGTCGATAAGGATTCCGACGAGACAGACTCCAGGCGGAACGATCTTGTTCTGTTCCTCGTCATCCGCTGAATGAACGCACAAGGAGTGCCCCCACCATGCGACTTCGTACCACTGCGGCTGCCGCGCTCGGCGCGCTCTCGCTCATCGTGAGCCTGCCTGGCTCGGCGAGCGCGGCCGACGGTCACTTCAGCTACACCTACACCGCCTTCGACGGGAGCCGGCAGACGGGCTCCCTGGTCGACCCGCCGAGCCGGGAGTGCGTCACCCTGCCCGAGGTGGCCGACCCGGAGGTGACGTTCCCGGCGGACACGCCCTGGAACAACACCGACTCGACCGCGACGGTCTTCAGCGGACCGGACTGCGACGGCGCCTACTACACGCTGCGGCCCAATGGCGGCCACGCCTCCGACCGGCTGAAGCTCCGGTCGGTCCTCTTCAGCTGACCCCCGGTTCAGCTGACCCGGGACGGGTGTACGGGTCGCGTTCGGCGGCCGGCCCGTGCGCCCGTACCACCCCCGTCCGTCGCTCCGTGTGCACTGCGCGGGGCGGCGGCAGGGGGCGCAGCCGGCTCGGGGCAGCCGGCTCGGGGCAGCTGATAATTACGGGTGCCGTTCCGGCCCGGAATGTAGGTTGCGGTGATGTCCTCCCCACTCCGCCTGGTGCCGGTCACCCCTGACAACGTCGAAGCGGCCTGCGCGTTGAAGGTCCGGCCCGACCAGAACCGACTCGTGAAGCCGGTCGCCTGGTCACTGGCCCAGGCCTACGCCTCACCGGACATCGCGTGGCCCCGGCTGATCGTCGACGGCGAGCAGCTCGTGGGCTTCGTCATGGCCTTCCTCGACGTGCAGTTCGACTCCGGGAAGCCGGACGACCGCCTCCGCTCCGGGCTCTGGCGGCTGAACATCGCCGCCGAGCGACAGGGCCGCGGGTACGGACGGTTCGCGGTGGAGGCCGTCAACGACGAGCTGCGGCGGCGCGGCGGGACACGTACGACCGTCTCGTACGTCCCCGGCGCACGTGGGCCCGAGGAGTTCTACCGGAAGCTGGGATTCCGGGCGACCGGCGAGCTGAGCGGCGACCAGGTGGTCGCCGAGCTGGAGCTGAACCAGGAGCGTCGGGGCCGGGATCGATGACGCGGGCAGGGGAATGAGGGCCGGGTCCGTCGGGTTGTCCGAGCATGTCGACGCCACGCGTGATCCTGCTGCTGTCCGGAAGCCTGCGGGCCGGTTCCTCCAACGAGACGGTGCTGCGCACCGCGCAGGCCGTGGCGCCCGCGGGGGTGCGGGCCGTCCTCCACGAGGGGCCGGGGGCGCTCCCCCATTTCAATCCCGATGACGACGTCGAGCCGCTGCCGGGTCCGGTGGCCGGGCTGCGCGCGGCGATCGGCGAGGCCGATGCCCTGCTGATCTGCACCCCGGAGTACGCGGGCACCCTGCCGGGGGCGTTCAAGAATCTGCTGGACTGGACGGTCGGCGGGACCGAGATCTGCGACAAGCCCGTCGCCTGGGTCAGCGCTGCCGCACCCGGTCGCGGCCAGGGTGCGGAGGCGACGCTGCGGACCGTACTCGGATACACCGGCGCGAGTGTCGTCGAGGAGGCCTGTGTCCGGGTTCCGGTGGACCGGCAGGCGGTCGGCGCGGACGGGATCATCACGGAGGCGGCAGCCCGTGAGCAGCTCGCGAAGGTGCTGACGGTACTGGCGGAGTCGGCTTCGGCGCCGACGCCCGGCGCCGAGTGAAGCCGGGTGCGCACGCCCTCGTAGGGGGCGCGCGCACGGTGTGCGCCGTGCGGCCGGTTCGGGCGGGGCTGCGGATACGGCGGACGGCCGGGCACACCGGCGCCGCGGCCGAAGCGACGAGGATGCCGGTCCGACGGCCCTCGGGTGCCGCGGTGCCGGCCTCCGGGCGCTCAGGCGCTCCGGGCGGCCGCGTCAGGCCGTGGGCGGCTCACCGGGGTTGCCGGCCGGCAGGGGGAACAGCCTGGTGACCGCGGCTACGGCCACGGTGCCCGCGGGGCGTGCCGACGGCCGTTGGTCCCGCTCGCGGTAGCCGGCGAGCAACAGGCGGATGGAGGCGGCGAGTTCGGCCGTCTCGGCCGGGGTGAGGTGGACCACCGCACTGAAGGACTCGTCCTGCTGCCACTCGGCGGGCGCCTGCTTCCGGTGGGCCAGCCAGTGCCGGTAGCTCTCGTCCTCCAGCTCGCGTGCGAGTGCGTCGAACTCCCCCGGCTCCTCCTGACCGGACTGCCGGGAGGGCTCCCAGCGGAGCCGCCATGGCCGCACCCGGCCGCCCTCGTGCGGCGCTTCCTCGATGAGGCCGTGCCGGGCGAGCTGGCGCAGGTGGAAGGAGCAGAGCCCGGAGCTGTGGCCGAGGCGGGCGGCCGCCTGCGTGGAGGTGACAGTGCCGCCCTCCGCGAGCAGGTCCAGCAGGGCGACGCGCACCGGATGATCCGGGAGCGGCCGCCGCACGCGGTACGGCAACGGACCGGCGGACGCGGCCGGATGCCTCTCATCGCTCAGATGCTTCTCATCGCTCATTTTGCAAAGAGTGCTACTTTGCAAAGCATTCGGTCAAGCTGACCCGAGCCTGCCGGGACTTCCTCCCCGGCCGCCCAGGCATGCGCGGAAGGCGTTGATACTCCATGGCTGTTGGGTCCGGTGACACCTCGCAGGACCGCCGGGTGCGCGTCCAGGGCGCACCCGTCGACTCCTTTCCCCGACTCGCGCCGGAGGTCGGACGGGGCGCGGTGCGCCGCATCACGGTGGTCGGCGAGGAGATTCTGCGCCGCCCGTGCCGGGAGGTCACCGAGTTCGGCACGCCGGAGCTCTCACGGCTGGTCGACGACATGTTCGCCACGAACCAGGTGGCGGAGGGGGCGGGACTGGCCGCCAACCAGGTCGATGTGGACCTGCAGTTGTTCATGTGGGACATCACCGACGAGTGGGGCGTGCGCCACGTCGGGCACCTCGCCAATCCCGTGCTGGACGAGGTGCCGGCCGAGCAGCGCAGTCTGGTCGAGGAGACGGAGGGATGCCTGTCCGTCCCCGGCCCTACCGGGTGGTGCCGCGCCTCGACCGGACCGTCGTACGGGGCCGCGACAAGGACGGCAGACCGCTGGTGATCGAGGGCCGGGGGTACTTCGCCCGCTGCCTGCAGCACGAGACCGACCACCTTCGTGGCCGCCTCTATCTGGACCGGCTCGCCCAGCGGGAACGCAAATCCGCCCTGCGCGAGATGGCGGAGTCCATGGACGCGGCATTCGCCCGGCGGGCCGCTTCGGCCGAGAGGCTGGGCAAGTGACCCCGTCCGCGGGCCGACCGGTGCTTCGGCCGACCCGCACCCCGGCTGAGAAGTCGGTCAGCGGTAGTCCTCCGGGTGGCCCTGCATCCAGGTGTTGATGCGGTCGCGGGTACCGGTCAACTGCTTCTGGTTCTTCTGCAGGTTGGCCGTGGAGGTATCACCGGCAAGCGTGGTGCGCAGCTCACTCATCCACGCAAGGGGCTCCTTGAAGTGGGCGGGGCCCTGGTCGTCCGCCTTCATCGCCTTGTCCAGGGAGGCCAGTTCGTCGTTCACCCGGCCGAAGAAGTAGACGCAGTTCACGCCGTTGGGCAGGCAGCTGTCGTTGTACGTGGCCTGGAGTCCGGCGAAGGCGTCGCGTACCAGCTCGGGCCTGTTCGCGGCCGCTTCGCCCGCTGCCTGTGTGGCATCCCCTTCGTCCTCCTCCGCCGCCTGCGAAGCCGCCACCCTGTCCACCATGTCGGCGGCCGCGGACGCGTTCGTCGAGGGCGCCACGTACGGGACATCGCCCCCGGGACCGTTCGGCGTGGTTGCCTCGGAGCAGCCCGCCAGGGACGCCGCCAGTGCGGACGCCACGGCCAGTGCGGCGGCGTGCTTGCGAACGCGGACGGTAGGTATGCGGCTGGAGCGAATGCGAACAGACATGAGGCCCCCCTCGTCGGTTGGACCAGACCATATACCGGTGCCGCGTCGCCGCCTCCACACCGACGAGGCCGGGCAGCGGAACGCGGCGCGCTGAGCGGCCGGGCCGCTCAGCGCTTACGGCGGGGCGCAGGCTGCCGCCCCCGCGAGGACCAGCACCACCGACCGGGCGGCGGCCCGGCCGCCGTGACCGTGGACCGCCGAGCCGCGAACAGGCTAAAAACACAGAGGCACGAACTGGGCGAGCCGGTTCCCCCGAACGGACTTCAGGAAAGGCCGCAGCACGTGCGCAACGGAAAGTGCAAGAAGAAATGACCACGATCGAACGGCTGTGGGAGGGGGACTACGAGCTTCCCGCCGAGGACGGGCTCTACTTCGCCGACGGGCGTTCCTACGACGTAGACATCGCTCCCGGAGCGCCTGCGGGCCTCACGGTGCTCGAGCCCTTCGACGTCGACGCGATGCTGGCGGACGATCCGTCCTGGGTCTCCGCAGTGGGCGTGCTCGCCGTTGCGGAACTGGGAGACGGAGGGCTGCTGTGGTGCGGCGAGGGCTCGATGGGCGCGGACGGCTTCCTCGCCCGTCTGACTGCCGCCCGTAAGCTGATTTGGGCGGTGTTCTTCTCGGATTCCAATCCCTTCGACCGGATCCGGGTGTCTGGAAACGTCGCTACGTTCCACTCGACCGCCGAGTTCGATCTCGCCGTCGACATCGACGATCCCCGAACCCCCGGGGGCAGCGCCCCCGGAAGCCTCACCCCGTGATCAGCCGCTGCAACGCCGGCGCGTAGAGATCCGCGATGCGCTCCGGCGTCGCGGCCGCTCCCGCGCCCTCGCGGTGGAGGCTGAGGGTCGCGCCGAGGCCGAGGAGGAGACCGGCCAGGAGCTCGGCGCGCAACGCGCGCTCCCGGCCGGGGAGCCGGGCGGTCAGGGCGTCGGTGACCTGTTCGTGGAACCGGTCGCGCAGCAGCGAGCGCTCGTCCTGGTTGCCGAGGGAGAACACGACGCGCAGGAGCGGGTCCGACTTGAGCTCGCGGCGGCGGGACACCAGCGTGACCACCATGTGCCGGCCCAGTGTGTCGAGCGGGGCGTCGAAGAGTTCCGCGGCGGCCGGGCCGAAGTCCGCCACGGTGTTGAAGAGTTCTTCCTTGCGGCCGAAGTGCTTGACCACGAGGGCCGGGCTCACCCCGGCGTCGGCGGCGATCTGGCGGATCGTCACCTCGGCGTACGGACGCTGGGTGAACGCCCGCCGAGCCGCGCGCAGGATCGCGTCCCGGCCGGTCCCCGCCTCCGCGGAGGCGGGGAGCGGTGCGATGGCCTGGCCGCCGGTCATGCGCCCTCCTGGATCCGTGCCCTCCGCGCACCGCCCTTGCGGACCTTGCGGCTCTCCTCGACCGTACCCGCCCCGGCGGGCCTGCGGCCCGGCAGGAACAGCGTGACGGTCAGGGCCGCGAGCGCCGCGCCCGCCGCGATGACGAAGACCAGCTGGTACGCGTGGAGGGTCGGGGCTGTCCTGCCGCCCGCCTGGAAGGTGACGTTGGCCAGCACGGCGGCGACCGTCGCGCTGCAGAAGGCCTGGCCGATCGAGCGCATGAGGGTGTTCAGGCCGTTGGCCGCGCCGGTCTCGCTGACCGGGACGCCGCGCATCACCAGTGCGGGGAGCGCCGAGTAGGCGATGGCGGTGCCGGAGGCGACGACGGTGGCGCCGGCGATGATCAGCCAGAGGCTGTGGCTGGTGAAGTAGCGCACCCCGTAGCCGACGGCGATGATCCCGGCGGCCAGCGCCAGGCTGACCTTCGGGCCGTGCTTGGCGGATATCCGCGCCGAGACGGGCGAGAGCGCCACCATCGCCACGCCGCCCGGCAGCAGACACAGTCCACTGACGACGAGCGAGGCGCCGAGCCCGTAACCCGTGGCCTTCGGCTCCTGCACCATCTGTGCGGTGACCAGTGAGTTCGCGTAGAACGCGAAGCCGATGAGCAGGGCGGCGATGTTGGTGAGCAGGACGGCCGGGCGCGCCGAGACCCTCAGGTCGACCATGGGCGTGGTGACGCGGAGCTCGTACGCACCCCAGAGCAGCGCGACCACGACGGCGGTCGCGAGCAGGCCGACCGTCCGGACCGACCCCCAGCCCCAGTCGCCGCCCTGGGTGACCGCGAGGAGCAGGCAGACCAGTGCGGCGGACAGGCCGAGCGCGCCGACGGCGTCGAAGCGGCCGCGGGTGCGCAGCGGGGACTCCGGCACGCAGCGCAGGACGAGCGCGATGTCGATGAGACCGATCACTCCGGAGACCCAGAACATCGTGTGCCAGTCGAAGTTCTCCACGACGAGCGCGGCCACCGGCAGGCCGACGGCCGCGCCGATCCCGAGCGTCGAGCTCATCAGGGCGACGGCCGACAGCACGCGCTCGGGCGGCAGCTCGTCGCGCAGGATGCTGATGCCCAGCGGTACGACGGCGAGCGCGGCCCCCTGCAGGGCGCGGCCGGTGATCAGCACCCCGATGTGGGAGCTGATCGCGCACAGCACCGAGCCCATCACCAGCACGGCGAGCGAGGCGACGAGCACCCGCCGCTTGCCGTACATGTCGCCGACCCGGCCCAGGACGGGGGTGAAGACCGCGCCCGTGAGGAGCGTCACGGTGACCAGCCAGCTCGCGGCGGCCGGGGTGGCGCCGGTCAGCTCGGGGATGTGCGGCAGCAGCGGGACGACGATCGTCTGCATGACCGCGACCACGACACCGCAGAACGCCAGCACACCGACGGCGAGGCGGGGGTGCGGGGCCCGGACGGCGGGGGTCGCGGGATCGGCTGGGACCGGTATGTCCGCGGGCATGGTTCTCCGTACGGTGCTCGGCGGCAGGGGTGTACACGCGTTCACCTCCAGGGTAAACGCACGTACACCCCCTCGGCGACGGGATGCCCGAAAGCGGCGTTAGCCTCGGAGCCGAGAAGCAGTGACGGACTGCGGACGACGGACAGGCGGAGGTGGCTGCGATGGCGAAGGTTCCGGCAGCGGCGGTGGCGGCAGGCGGACTGGTCGGCGGTTACGCCACGGCACGGTGGACCAGGAAACGCCCGCTGGGCGGGGTCGCCCTGGCTGCCGCGGGCACGGTCGCGGCGTACGAGTGGAACCGGCAGGCCGGGCCGCGGGCCGCCGCCGGCCTGACCACCGCCTATGTCGCCGCCTTCGCCGGCTCGCACGCGCTCGCCAAGAAGATCGGCGCCTGGCCCGCGGTGTTCACCGTGGCGGGCACGGTGGCCGCGGCGTCGTGGGCGGTCACCCGCCGAGCGGCCTGAGCAGAAATTTTCGCGCCGGGTTGAACACGAGAGCGGCGCGGTGCGTACTGATGGGCACTCCCCCGCGTAACCCGGGTGCGTGTCCGCACGAATCGACAGGGCGGACACGCACCCGGTCCCCTCGGGGCGGGAGCGGGTGCGGGTGCGTGTGGGCCCGGTGCGGGTGGCCCGGTGCGGGTGGCCCGGTGGGAGCCGGGCGGCCCGGGAGCCGTTCGTCCTCAATCGCCGGACGGGCTTGGAATTGCCCCGGAGCCGCCGGACCGGCTCGGGCCGGCCCGGACAGGCCCGGATAGGCCCGGACAGGACCCTGCACAGGCCCGGATATGCCCGGCACAGGCCCGGGACAGCACGCCTAGCCGCCCAGGGCGCGCGACACCGAATAGATCACCAGTCCCGCCAGCGCACCCACCACCGTGCCGTTGATGCGGATGAACTGCAGGTCACGGCCGATGTGTGCCTCGATCTTCTTCGATGTCTGCTCCGCGTCCCAGCCGGCCACCGTGTCGCTGATCAGCGACGTGATCTCCGTCCGGTACGTCGTGACGACATACACCGCCGCGTCCTCCAGCCAGCCCTCCAGCTTCTGCTGCAGCCTGCCGTCCGTCGCCAGCCTGGCCCCCAGCGACATCAGCGACGCCCGGGCCCGCAGCCGCAGCTCGCTCTGCTCGTCCTCCGCCGCCGCGATGACCATCGTGCGCACCGACGACCAGGCGGACGCGATGACGTCCTGCACCTCGCCGCGGCCCAGGACCTCCGACTTCAGCCGCTCCACCCGGTCGCGCGTCTCCGAGTCCGTCTGGAGGTCGGCCGCGAAGTCCGTCAGGAACGTGTCGATCGAGCCGCGCGCCGGGTGCCCCGGCATGTCGCGCATCTCCGTGACGAAGCGCAGCAGCTCCTTGTAGACCCGCTCACCCACCCGTTTGTCGACGAACCGCGGGGTCCAGCCGGGCGCGCCGCCCTGCACCGCGTCCATCACCGAGTCGTTGTGCAGCACCAGCCAGTCGTGAGCCCGCACACAGATCAGGTCCACCACCTTGCGGTGACCGCCGTCGGCGACGACCTTCTCCAGCATCTTGCCAAGGCCAGGGCCGATCTCCGCCGCGTTCGCCCGCCGGGTGATCGCCTCACCGACCACGGCCTGCACATCCGAGTCGCGCAGCACGGTCAGCGCACCGCGCAGCGCGGTCGACAGTTCGGCCGTCACCCGGTCCGCGTGCTCCGGTTCGGCCAGCCACGCGCCGAGCCGGCCGCCGATGCCCAGGGAGCGGATCCGGTCCCGTACGACACCGCCCGACAGAAAGTTCTCGCCCACGAAGGAACCGAGTGACGCCCCGAGCTGGTCCTTCTTGGTGGGGATGATGGCGGTGTGCGGAATCGGCAGGCCGAGCGGACGCTTGAAGAGCGCCGTGACGGCGAACCAGTCGGCCAGCGCACCCACCATTCCCGCCTCGGCGGCCGCGGCGACGTAGCCCGGCCAGCCGCCCACTGACTCGTTCTTCGCCCACGTGGCGAGGACGTACACCAGCGCGACCAGCAGAAGGAGGCCGGTGGCCGTGGTCTTCATACGCCGTACGCCGCGACGCTTCTCCTCGTCCGCGGCGGTGTACGCGAACGACGCCAGGGAGGCGGGCGCGCGGGCGCCCGGAGCCCGCCCACGCCCCGCCCCGCCCGCGTCCTCGGCCGTGCCCGTACCGGTCCCCGGCTCGCCCGGTCCGGTGCCTTCGATCCGCTTCATCCGCTCCACCCGTCCGCGTACGCGCCGGCCCCCGACGCCCCGTACGCATTGTCCTTACCCGACCTACTCCCGGGCCGCATGTTGAGTTCCCCGCGCCCTGCCGCATCATTGAACTGACCCACCAACAGAGGAGACACACCGTCCATGCCCAGGCGCCAGGGGTACGCCCTGCTCATAGCCCTTGTGGCGGGCACCGCCGCGCTCGCCGCCGTCGTGGCGTTCACCGGCTCGCTGCTCTTCTCCGGGTCCCGGCCGAAGGCGACCGCCACCACCGGACCGCAGGGCAGGGCCCGCACGCCGGCGGCGCCGGCTCACTCGTCCGGGCTCTGGCTCGCCACCTGGGCGGCCGCGCCCGTCCTCGGAGCGGCCGACCCGAACCACGGCCAGGATCTGACCCACCGCACCGTCCGTAACGTCGTCCACACCAGCATCGGCGGCAACGCGGCCCGCATCACCCTGTCCAACCTCTTCGGTACCCAGCCGCTGCTCATCGACAACGTCACAGTGAACACGCGTCCTGTGACGTTCCGCGGCGCCCCGACCACCACCGTCGCCGCCGGCCGGCAGATCGTCAGCGATCCCGTCGTCGTCCCGGTCGCCGCCGACGCCGATCTCGTCGTCACGCTGCGCACGCCCACCGCCGACGGCCCGGTCACCGTGCACCCCAACAGCCACCAGAGCTCCTACGTGGAGACCGGGCAGGGCACCTGGCGCAGCACCGCCTGGCGCTACCTCACGGCCGTGGACGTGCACAGCCAGAGCGCCGCCGGCACCGTCGTCGCACTCGGCGACTCGCTCACCGCGGGCACCGGCTCCACGACCGACGCGAACACCCGCTGGCCCGACATCCTCTCCGACCGGCTGAACGGCCGGTACGCGGTGGTGAACCAGGGCATCGGCGGTAACCGCCTGCTGCGCGACGGCATCGGGCAGCGCGCCCTGGACCGCTTCGACCGCGACGTGCTGGGCATCACCGGCGCGAAGACCGTCGTCATCGCGCTCGGCATCAACGACGTGCAGGGCTTCCCCCAGGAGAAGGACCCGCTGCGGATCGTGGACGCCCTGCGCACCCTGACGCAACGCGCCCACGCCCGGGGGCTGCACGTCATCGGCGCGACCCTGATGCCGTACCAGGGCTACCGCAGCTGGACCCCCGTGCAGAACACCGTGCGTACCCGGGTCAACGAGATGATCCGGGCCGGCGGGATCTTCGACGAGTTCCTCGACTTCGACCGCGCACTGCGCGACCCGGCCCACCCGCACCGGCTGTACCCGCGTTCGACTCGGGCGACCACCTGCACCTGAACGACGCGGGCTACCAGCGACTGGGCTCCCTGGTGGGCACGGCCGACCTGGTGCCCACCCGCCCGTCCTCCGACGCGCTCTGACGGGTCGCAGGCGGGACAGGCGGGGCGGAGTGCGGACTGTCCGGGCTGCGGCACGGACAGCGCGCACGGCACGGGCAGTGGTGCGGACCGCCCCGGCACAGGTGCGGGCCACCGGACCGCACGGAAAGCGCGAACCGCGCGAACCGCGGCACGGGCCTCCCGCTACCGGTTGCCGTCGCCCTTCTCCAGCCGGCCCCGCGAGCGCTCCGCCTCCCGCAGCCGCAGCTTCTCCGCCTTGCTCCGCTTGCGCTCCACACCGACGCCGCCCATCAGTGCGAAGCCGGTGATCCGTACCCGGGGGAGTCCGGCGCCGGGATGCCCTCGTCCTTCGAGCTCTCCCCGAAGCCGCCCATGATGCCGATGCCCCGGACCTCGACGTTCAGGTCCGGCGGGACCGTCACCTGCATGCCGCCCATGATCGCGAAGCAGCGGATGACCACCTCGCGGTCCTCGAAGTTCGCCTCGCGCAGGTCGATCTCACCGCCGCCCCACATCGCGAACGCGGTGAACAGCCGGCCGATCGTCCAGTTCCCCTTGCGGTGGAATCCGCCCCAGAACGCGAAGGCGCCGCCGGACGTCGCCGGCTTGCCGATACGGTCCGACCAGCGGGCCATCGAACCCGTCCCCGACTGCCCGGCGGCGACCGGCGCCACGGCCGCCCCGACGACCGGCAGGTCGCGGACGATCGGTTCCAGCTCCCCACGCGTGCGGGCCTTGTAGGTGGTGTCGAGCCGCTGCTCGAACTCCTCCATCTCCAGCCGGCCCTCGGCCACCGCATCGCGCAGAATCTCAGCAATGCGTTCACGCTCAGCGTCGGAGGCACGCATTTCCGGAAGTTCGCTAGTCATACCGCGCAGCCTATTGAACGCGTAGGGTTCCGTCACCGATCTACGTGCTCGCAGCCGACGCGTACATCTTCGCGATCACGGCCTCGATGTCCGGCTCCCGCACCGAGAGGTCCACCAGCGGGTACTCCGCGGCGATCCGCGCCACCAGCGGCGCCGCCGAAGCGGACGCCGGGAACGCCAGCCACTGCCGCGGCCCCTCCACCTTCACCGTGCGCACCGACAGGTCCGGATCCAGCCGGATCGGCGGGAGTTCACGCTCCAGATCCACCACCAGCGTCCGCTCGCTCTCACCCACCTCATGCAGGCCTGCCAGCGCCCCGTCATACATCAGCCGGCCGTGGTCGATCACCATGACCCGCTTGCACAACTGCTCGATGTCCGTCAGATCGTGGGTCGTGAGCAGCACCGTGGTGCCCCGCTCCGCGTTCAAGTCCCGCAGGAACCCGCGGACCTTGGCCTTCGACACCACATCGAGCCCGATCGTCGGCTCGTCGAGGTACAGCACCTCCGGATCGTGCAGCAGCGCCGCCGCGATGTCACCGCGCATCCGCTGCCCCAGCGACAGCTGCCGCACCGGCACGTCCAACAGCTCCTCCAGGTCGAGGAGTTCGATGCAACGGTCCAGGTTGGCCCGGAAGCGGGCGTCGGGGACGCGGTACATCCGGTGGACCAGCCGGTACGAGTCGCGCAGCGGCAGGTCCCACCAGAGCGTGGTGCGCTGCCCGAAGACCACCCCGATCCGGTGTGCCAGCCTCGTACGCTCCCGGGAAGGGTCGATGCCCGCCACCCGCAGCGAACCCCCGCTCGGGGTGAGGATGCCGGTCAGCATCTTGATCGTCGTCGACTTCCCGGCGCCGTTCGGGCCGATGTAGCCGACCATCTCGCCACGCGCCACCCGGAAGCTGATCCCGTCGACGGCGCGCACCTCACGCCGCTCGCTGCGCATGAAACCCGTCCTGCGGCGGACGTCGAAGACCTTCTCGACACCGTCCAGCTCGATGAAGTCCGTGCCCACGCCGGTTCCTGCACCCATGTCCCCTGCCCCGCCTCGCTCGATATCCGTCAACTGCCCGTACTCCGGTACGACCGCAGACCCACGCGCCAGGCCAGACCCGCCAGCACCCAGCACAGCCCCGCCACCACCGGCGGCAGGAACGCCACCCAGTCCGGCAGGCCCAGCGGATACTCCCGGCCCAGCACGTACAGCGCCGGCAGCCAGTTCACGAACGCCAGCGGCACGACGAACGTCACCCCGCGCACCAGATCCTTCGCGAAGACCGTCGGCGGGTACTGCAGCATCGTGTTCCCGCCGTAGGTGAACGAGCTCTGCACCTCGGCGGCGTCCTGCGCGAAGAACTGGAACGCCGCCCCGGTCACGAACACCGCCCCGAAGATCGCCGCCCCGCTCAGCAGCATCAGCGGCACCATCACCACCTTCAGCACGGTCCACTCGATGTCCAGGGTGCCCAGCGCATAGCCGAGCACCAGCAGCCCCTGCGTGATCCGCCCCAGCCTGCGCAGCGCGAACCGGTCGGCCGCCACCTGCGCGAGCACCGGGACCGGCCGCACCAGCAGCGTGTCCAGCGTCCCGTCCCGCACCCGGCGGCCCAGCCGGTCCATCGAGCCCAGCACCAGATCCGCCAGCCCGAAGGCCGTACCCGACGCGCCGTACAGCAGGGCGACCTCCGGCAGCGTGTAGCCGCCCAGCACTTCCACGTGCGAGAACATCAGCATGATCGCGACGAAGTCGAACGCCGTCGCCGCGAAGTTCCCGAACGTCGTCATCACGAAGGACGCCCGGTACGCCATCGTCGACCGCAGCCACATCGCCACGATCAGCCCGTACGCCCGCACCCCCTCGACCACCCGCGACCGCGGCGCGAACACCACCGCGGGGTGCTCCACCACCACCGCTTCCACTTCCGCTGCCTCAGCCACCCTGGACCACCACCCTCCGCGTCGCCACCGACTGCACCAGCCGTCCCGCCAGCAGCAACACCAGCGCCCAGCCCGCCTGGAACCCGTACGCCTGCACCAGACCCCACCCCGTGTGCTTGCCGAGGAACACATCCGCCGGCACCTGGAGCAGCGCCGACCACGGCAGCGCCCGCGCCACCTCGCCCAGCAGACCGGGAAAGAGATTCAGCGGCAGCAGCAGTCCGGAGAAGAACAGCCCGGCCAGGAAGGCGATCTGCGCCGCGCCCGCCCCGTCCAGCAGCCAGAACGCCGACAACGCCACCAGATAGCGGATCGCGAAACTGACCAGCACCCCCAGAGCCACCGAGAAGAGGAACGCCAACCAGACCCCGGCCGACGTGGGCAGCGCCAGATCGAAGGCCAGCGCGCCCAGCACCATCGGCACGATGCCGCGCCCCAGCAGATGAAAAGCTGCCCGGCCCAAGTCCCCTGCCAGCCACCACAGTTGCAGATCCACCGGCCGGTAGAGATCGACCGCGATGTCGCCGGTACGGATCCGCTCGATCAGCTCGTCCTCGAAACCGCCGCCCATCATGGCGCACGTCATCAGCAGCGCCTGCCCCAGCCACACGTACGTGAGCGCCTGCGGCATGTCGTAACCACCCAGCCGCGGCCGCTCGTCCCACAGCGCCACATAGGTGTACGCCAGGATGAAGCCGAAGACGGTGTTGGTGAACACCCCCGCAGCCGTCGCGATCCGGTACGTGGCATAGCGCCGGAACCCGCCCGCCGCCACCACCGCATAGACCCGCACAGCACCCCACCCCCCGCAGTCGGGCGCCTCACCGCGTGTGGACACCAAAGCGCAGAACCCTAGTCCAGCCGGGGCAGCCGCCGCGACCGCTTTTCGGAGGTCGATCCGGCAGTTATTCCACGGAAAAGTGCACTATGGGGAACTGACCGCGGCCGAGGAGTCTGCACCACATGAGCGACGAGCCACAGCAGCAGAGCGGGGACCCCGCCCCCCGGGGCTGGAACCCCAAGGACCTGCCTGGCGAGCCTGCCGCCCCCGGACAACAGGACACCCCGGCCACGGACACGACCGGCGGGAAGAAGCAGAAGAAACCCCCACGCCCCAAGCGCACCGGCTGGCGCCGCGCCCTTCCCACCTGGCGGATGGTCCTCGGGGGCATCCTCCTCATCGCCCTGGTCCTGATCGGCGGCTTCATCGCCGGCTACCAACTCGTCGACATCCCCTCCGCCAACGCCAGCGCCACCGCCCAGTCCAACGTCTACCTCTACCAGGACGGCAGCGTCATCGCCCGCGACGGCGAGGTCAACCGGGAGAACATCAAACTCGCCCAGGTCCCCCTCGACGTCCAGCACGCCGTGCTCGCCGCCGAGGACCGCGACTTCTACTCCGAACGCGCCGTCGACGTCAAGGCGATGTTCCGGGCCGGCTGGAACACCCTCGCCGGCAAGGGCAAACAGGGCGGCTCGACCATCACCCAGCAGTACGTCAAGAACTACTACCTGGGCCAGGAACAGACCGTCGGCCGCAAGATCAAGGAATTCTTCATCGCGATCAAACTCAACCGCGAAGAATCCAAGAACCAGATCTTCGAGGGCTACCTCAATACCAGCTACTTCGGCCGCAACGCCTACGGCATCCAGGCCGCCGCCCAGGCCTACTACAGCAAGGACATCGGCGACGTCAGCACCGCCGAAGGCGCCTACCTCGCCTCCCTGCTCAACGCCCCCAGCGCCTATGACGTCATCACCCACCCCGAGAACAGGAGCGCGGCCCTCGCCCGCTGGAACTACGTACTCGACGGCATGGTCAAGGAGGAGTGGCTCGACGCCGGCGACCGCGCCGCCATGACCTTCCCCCCGCCCGGCCCGGTCAAGCCGGCCAACAGTCTCTCCGGCCAACGCGGCTACATCGTCAAGGCCGTCGAGGACTACCTCGTCAAGAACGACATCATCGACGAGAAGACCCTCGCCACCCGCGGGTACCGCATCACCACCACGCTGGAGAAGAAGAAACAGGACGCCCTCGTCGAGGCAGTCGACGCCAACGTCATGTCCAAGACCAGCAAGCAGCGCAAGGCCGACCGCAACGTCCGCGTGGGCGGCGCCTCCATCGACCCCGCGACCGGCCGCGTCGTCGCCATGTACGGCGGCATCGACTACACGAAGCAGTACGTCAACAACGCGACCCGCACCGACTACCAGGTCGGCTCCACCTTCAAGCCCTTCGTCTTCACCTCCGCCGTCGCCAACGACTCCACCACCCAGGACGGCAGGCGCATCACCCCCAGCACCATCTACGACGGCACCAACAAGCGCATGGTCCAGGGCCCCGACGGACCCACCGGATACGACCCCTCCAACGAGGACGACGTCAGCTACGGGCCCATCACCGTCCGCACCGCCACCGACAAGTCCGTCAACGCCGTCTACGCCCAGATGGCCGAGGACGTCGGCCCCGAGAAGGTCCGCGGGACCGCGGTCTCCCTCGGCATCCCCGAGGACACCCCCGACCTCACCGCGTCCCCGTCGATCGCACTGGGCCCCGCCACCGCCAGCGTCCTCGACATGGCCGGGGCCTACGCCACTCTCGCCGACCACGGCAAGCGCGGCACCCACACCCTCGTCGACCACGTCACCAAGGACGGCGAGACCATCAGGCTCCCCCGCCGCACCACCGAACAGGCCGTCAGCCGCGAAGCCGCCGACACCACCACCTCGATCCTGCGGAGCGTCGTCGACGGCGGCACCGGCACCGCCGCCCAGGGCGCGGGCCGCCCCGCCGCCGGCAAGACCGGCACCGCCGAGGAGGACAAGGCAGCCTGGTTCGCCGGCTACACCCCCGGCCTCGCCACCGTCATCGCCGTCATGGGCCAGGACCCCGACACCGGCGCACAGAAGTCCCTCTACGGCGCACTCGGACTGCCCCGCATCAACGGCGGCGGCGCCCCCGCCGAGACCTGGGCCCAGTACACCAAGGCCGCCCTGCTCGGCACCCCCGTCAAGGACTTCGACCTCGATCTGGAGAGCGGCACGGACGAGACCGCGCTGCCCAGCCAGGAGAGCACCGCCCCCAGCGGCACCGGGCAGCCGTCCCGAACCCCCTCGAGCACCCGCCCGAGCACCCCGTCCAGCGCACCGCCCACCAGTCCGACCACCCCGGACACCAGTCCCGGCACCATCGGCGGCCTCCCCACCGGCGGCACCGACACCGGTGGGGCCACGGACGGCGGGACCACGGACGGCGGCGCCGACACCGGCGGCGGGAACGTCGGAGGAACGAACTCCGGCGGCGGGGAAAACGGCGGAGGCACCGCCGGCGGCCTCCTCGAAGGCGCCCGCGGCACCCGGGCCCCGGGCCGCCTGTAAGGGCTGCCCCGAAATCCCCGGCGGACGTCCGGACCCGTCAGTGACCCGAGGTCGCCTTCAGCCCCACCACGGCCACCAGCAGCAGACACACGAAGAAGATCCGGGCAGCCGTCACCGGCTCGTGCAGCACCACCATGCCCAGCACCGCGGCACCCGCCGCACCGATACCCACCCACACGCCGTACGCCGTACCGATCGGCAAGGTCCGCGCCGCGTGCGACAGCAACAACATGCTCGCCACGATCCCGAGACCCGTGAACACGCTCGGCCACAGCCGGGTGAACCCCTCGGTGTACTTCATCCCGATCGACCAGGCCACTTCCAGCAGACCCGCGACCACCAACAGAACCCACGCCACGACGGCACCTCCGACGAAACAGAACACGCGAACAACGGGTGCGTCGTCTTTGCAAAAGCCCGGTACGGCGCGTCTCGTCGGGGTCACACCACCGTAGCAAAAAACAGGAAAAAGGCCTGGTGACGACAGTCACCAGGCCTCACACACCACGGCCGCGAACCACCGGGGCGGCCCACGCGTACGGATCACACGCGCGGGCTACCGGCGCGGGCTACAGATACAGCCCGGTCGAATCGACCGAACCCTCGAACCGGTCCGCAGCCACCGCATGCAGATCCCGCTCCCGCATCAGCACGTACGCGACACCCCGCACCTCGACCTCGGCACGGTCCTCGGGGTCGTACAGCACCCGGTCACCCGGCTCCACCGTCCGCACGTTCTGCCCCACCGCGACCACCACGGCCCACCCCAGCCGACGACCGACCGCAGCCGTCGCCGGGATCAGGATGCCGCCGCCGGAACGCCGCTCGCCCTCCGGCGAATCGGACCGGACCAGCACACGGTCGTGCAGCATCCGGATGGGCAGCTTGTCGTCCGCGTTCTCGCTCACGCCCGCAACCTACCTGGCCGATCCCGGACCGCGCGCCGCCGGGGTCAACGCTTCCCGCGCCGCGAGGTCACCGTGAGCAGCCCCACCACACCCACCGCGAGCAACGCCACCGGAATCACCCGCTCCAGCCGCGGCGCACCCTCCTCCGTCACGAACTGCGCCTTCACGTCCGACACCGTCCGGTTCACCGCGACGAACGCCCGCCCGGCCGTCCGGTCCACGGCCTGAGCGGCCTTCGCCTTCGCATCACCGATGATCGTCTTCGGGTGCACCCGCACCCCGATCTCATCGAGCACCACCGCGAGCTGCTCACGCCTGGTGATGATGTCCGCCTCGATCTGCGCAGGGCTCCTGGCATCCGACACTGCGCCGCCTCCGTGGTCCTCGTCCGGTAAACCGTCATCGACAGTCTGTCAGCTCGACCGCCCCCGCACCCGGCGGCACCCCTATTACGCTCGGTCCCGTACACCCCACGTACCAACGAGGAGAACCATGAGCGAGCGACTCCAGCCCGGCGACACCGCCCCCGCCTTCACCCTCCCGGACGCCGACGGCAACGACATCGCGCTCGCCGACCACAAGGGCCGCAAGGTCATCGTCTACTTCTACCCGGCCGCCCTCACCCCCGGCTGCACCAAGCAGGCCTGCGACTTCACCGACAACCTCGACCTGCTGGCCGGCGCCGGATACGACGTCATCGGCGTCTCCCCCGATAAGCCCGAGAAGCTCGCCAAGTTCCGCGAGCAGGAGAACCTCAAGGTCACCCTGGCCGGCGACCCCGCCAAGGAGACCCTGGAGGCCTACGGCGCCTTCGGCGAGAAGAAGCTCTACGGCAAAACGGTGACCGGCGTCATCCGCTCCACGATCGTCGTCGACGAAGAAGGCAAGGTCGAACACGCCTTCTACAACGTGAAGGCCACCGGCCACGTCGCCAAGATCATCAAGGACCTGGGTATCTGACCCGACGAAAACCGGACGCGAATGGCCGAATAAATGTGACGCAAGTCGCAATCATCAGCTGATTCGGTTTGCAACCGCCATGGCTGCGCAGAAGCCTTTCCTGGAACACCCATCGAGGAGAGGATCCGGCCATGGCGGCCTCCGACCCCCACCAGGCGGCCGACCCCGAAGCGGTCAAGCGCCACCCCGCCCTCTTCCGCGCCATCCGGAAACGGAAAAACCCGAGGCTGCGACGGACCGACATCACGGTCACGGACGACCAGGCGGTCAAGCGCGCCGTGAAAGCGGCATCGCTCGGTAACGCCATGGAGTGGTTCGACTTCGGCATCTACTCCTACCTGGCCGCCACCCTGGGCCACGTCTTCTTCCCGTCAGGGAACGACACCACCCAGCTGCTCTCCTCCTTCGCCACGTTCGCCGTCGCCTTCCTCGTGCGCCCCTCGGTGGCATGTTCTTCGGGCCCATGGGCGACAAGGTCGGCCGCAAGAAGATCCTCGCCCTCACCATGATCATGATGGCGATCGGGACCTTCGCGATCGGAGTCATCCCCTCCCACGACGCCATCGGCGTATGGGCCCCCGTGCTGCTCATCTTCTTCCGGATGCTCCAGGGCTTCTCGACCGGCGGAGAGTACGGCGGCGCCTCCACCTTCATCGCCGAGTACGCCCCCGACAAGCGGCGCGGCTACTTCGGCAGCTTCCTCGAATTCGGCACCCTCGCCGGCTACGTCGGCGCCGCGGGTCTGGTCACCCTGCTCTACGCACTCCTCGACACCCCGCAGATGGAGTCCTGGGGCTGGCGCATCCCCTTCCTCGTGGCCGGACCCCTCGGCCTGGTCGGCCTCTACCTGCGACTGCGCCTCGACGAGACCCCGGCCTTCCAGAAGCTGGAGGGCGGCACCGCACACGCCACCGAGGCCGCGGACGGCGTCGAGACCAGCGCCAAGGGCGACCTCGCCAAGATCTTCCGCGAGTACTGGCCGACGCTGATCCTCTGCATCTGCCTGGTCGGCGCGTACAACATCGCCGACTACATGCTGCTGTCGTACATGCCGACGTACCTCTCCGACGAACTCGGCTACAGCGAAACCCACGGCCTGCTCATCCTGCTCGGCGTCATGGTCTTCCTGATGCTGATCATCAGCCAGGTCGGCAAACTCTCCGACCGCTTCGGCCGCAAGCCGCTCCTGATGACGGGGATGCTCGGCTTCCTGATCCTCTCCCTCCCCGCCTTCCTGCTCATCCGCCAGGGCGGCATCCCGGCGATCACCATCGGCATGCTGATGCTGGGCCTCTCCCTGGTCTGCATGCTCGGCACCATGTCCGCCGCCCTCCCGGCCCTGTTCCCCACCCAGGTCCGCTACGGCTCCCTGTCGGTGGGCTACAACCTGTCGGCGTCGATCTTCGGCGGTACGACCCCGCTGGTCATCACGGCGCTGATCAGCCTGACGGGCAGCAACCTGATGCCGGCGTACTACGCGATGGGCGCCGCCGTGGTCGGCGTGATCGCGGTGGCCTGCATGAAGGAAACCGCCAACAAGCCCCTGGCCGGCTCCCCGCCCTCGGTGGAGACGAGCCAGGAGGCGGAAGATCTGGTCGCGGCCCAGACGCCGGACCCGAAGTTCTGAATCCCCGCACCTGCGGAAATGGCCCGTCCGCTTCGGTTGTCGCCGAAGCGGGACGGGCCATTCCGCATCTTGTCGGATATCGGACGTGACTCACCGATAAACGGTTCGTTACTCCGTACGAGGCTGCGAACGTGCGGCCGGATGCGGAGGGGGAACCATGCCTGACGTCTACGGGCGAGCGCGGCTCGCCGCTGCCGTCGCCGAGTCCGAGAACTGGACAGATCTGATGCGTCGCCTCGGGCTCAAGAAGAGCGGCGGACAGCGGCGCGTACTGCAGGAGAAGGTCGCGGGACACGGGCTGGATACAGCCCACTTCAAGCAGCGCAGCCCGTGGCGCAAATACCCGGACGCGGCCATTGCGGCGGCCGTCGCGTCCTCCACTTCCCTGCGTGAGGTCGTCACCAAGCTCGGTGCGGCACCGGCCAGTGGCACGCTCTCCCACATAAGCCGCCGTATCGCAGCCGCGGGAATCGATGTCAGCCACTTTCCCGGCATGAATCGTCCGCACCTGGATCTGATGTTCACCACGGAGGAGCTTCAGACGGCCGCACTCAACGCCGACAGCATGCGCGCAGTGGCACGGAGCCTCGGAATGGGCGACGACGACAGCCGGTCACGCTCAGCACTGGCAAGTCTGCTGCGCAGGAGAGGTGTCGATACCTCTCACTTCCGGAACGCACGCCTTGCGATCCCGGGGGAGGCCCTGCGGGACGCCCTCCCCCGAGCCACGAGTTACGCCGACGTCATGCGTGCACTCGGCCTTGCGGTCAACGACACGAACCACCGCCGTGTGCGACGCAAGGTCCTTCAGCTGGGGCTCGACACGAGCCACTTCGGACGACGTCCTTGGGCTTCGGCCCAGGTGCGCACCGCCAGGCCGATCGCACCGACGACGTTGGTGGTCAGGCCGGAGGGGTCAGGGCGCACGAACCGGGAGAGGCTTCACCGCGCCCTGCAGGAGATCGGAGTCCCGTACCGCTGCGCATCCTGCGGCAACCGTGGCAGGTGGCGGCGGCAGTCCTTCACGCTTCAGATCGATCACATCAACGGTGACTGGCTCGACAACCGGGCCGGGAACCTTCGCTACCTCTGCCCCAACTGCCATGCGCTCACCGACACGTGGTGCCGCCGGGGCACCCGCCGGTCGGCGCCGACGGAGAACTCGCCTACCACCCCGGTGGCCTGCCCGGTAGCATGGCAGGCGGCTGGCGGCGGTGGTGCAGAGGTGACACAGCAGACTTAGGATCTGTGGCCCGTGAAACGGCTTGAGGGTTCGAATCCCTTCCGCCGCACCGATCGAACGGCCCGCGCACCGAGCATCGGCGCGCGGGCCGTTTTCGTGTCTACGAGCTCACCCCACCAGCTCCCGCACCACCGGCACCAGCGCCCGGAACGCCTTGCCGCGGTGGCTGATCGCGTTCTTCTCCGCCGGGGTCAGTTCCGCGCAGGTCCGGGTCTCGCCCTCCGGCTGGAGGATCGGGTCGTAGCCGAAGCCGTGGGTGCCGGACGGGGTGTGGCGCAGGGTGCCGAGCAGGCGGCCCTCGACCACGCGTTCCGTGCCGTCGGGGAGGGCGAGGGCCGCGGCGCAGGCGAAGTTGGCGGCGCGGTGGGGGGCGTCGATGTCGGAGAGCTGGGCCAGGAGCAGGTCGAGGTTGGCGCGGTCGTCGCCGTGGGTGCCGGCCCAGCGGGCCGAGAAGATGCCGGGGGCGCCGCCGAGTACGTCGACGCAGAGGCCGGAGTCGTCGGCGATGGCGGGGTGGCCGGTGGCCTGGGCCAGGGCGTGGGCCTTGAGGAGGGCGTTCTCGGCGAAGGTGACGCCGGTTTCCTTGACGTCGGGGATCTCCGGGTACGCGTCCGCGCCGACGAGTTCGTGGGTGAGTCCTGCGTCGGCGAGGATCGCGTGGAGTTCGGTGATCTTCCCGGCGTTGCGGGTGGCAAGGATGAGACGGGTCATGTCTCGATTATCGCCGCGGAGGCGGACCGTCCGTTACGGGGTGCAGACCTTGCCGATCTCCTTGGCCGCGTCGGTGACCGGGGCGATGTCGGGGGTGGTGTCGCCCTTGTCGATGGAGTCGCGGACGTTGCCGACGCCGGAGCGGAGGTCGTCGACGGCCTTGCTGAGGTCGGCGTCGTCGGTCTTGTCGCCGAGGTTGCCGAGTTCCTTCTCGATGTCGTCGAGGGCCTCGGAGGCCTGGGTGGGGTCGTTCGAGGCGTTGGAGACGGCCTGCTGGAGGTTGTTCACGCTGGTGGCGATGGCGTCGGCGGTCCGGACGCAGTCGAGTGTCTTGTCCAGGGCGCCGCAGCCGGCCGCCGCCGTGACGGTGAGCAGGGCGGCGGTGATGGCCAGTGCGGTGCGGCGACGTCGGTGGTGCGTGGCCATGGTGTGGTCCCTCCCCGGGTGCGGATACGTGGACGGGCGCACGGTTCGACCCGTGCGCCCGTACTCGTATCGACGTTGTGGAGTGGGTACTTGGTTGCTTCTTTACCTGGCTCTACTCGCCGAGGGTGCGGGCGAGCGCGTCGTTCTGGAAGGCGGTGAGGTCGACGCAGCCTGCGGTGGCGAGGTCGAGGAGGGCGTTGAGCTCCGTGCGGTCGAAGGGTTCGGCCTCGGCGGTGCCCTGGACCTCGACGAAGCGGCCGTCGCCGGTGCAGACGACGTTCATGTCGGTCTCGGCGCGGACGTCCTCCTCGTAGCAGAGGTCCAGGAGGGGGGTGCCGTCGACGATGCCGACGCTGATGGCGGAGACGGTGCCGGTCAGCGGCTTGCGGCCGTGCTTGATGATCTTCTTGCTCTGCGCCCAGCTGATGGCGTCGGCGAGGGCGACGTAGGCGCCGGTGATGGCGGCGGTGCGGGTGCCGCCGTCGGCCTGGAGGACGTCGCAGTCCAGGACGATGGTGTTCTCGCCGAGGCCTTGTAGTCGATCACGGCGCGCAGCGAGCGGCCGATGAGGCGGCTGATCTCGTGGGTGCGGCCGCCGATCTTGCCGCGTACGGATTCGCGGTCGCCGCGGGTGTTGGTGGAGCGGGGCAGCATGGAGTATTCGGCGGTGACCCAGCCTTCGCCGCTGCCCTTGCGCCAGCGCGGTACGCCTTCGGTGACGGAGGCGGTGCAGAAGACTTTGGTGTCACCGAAGGAGATGAGTACGGATCCTTCGGCGTGCTTGCTCCATCCGCGTTCGATGGTGACGGGGCGGAGCTGGTCGGGGGTGCGGCCGTCGATACGAGACATGGGCAAAAGCCTAGCGGCCGTGTGGCGGGACCTTTGGCCCGTCCTCGGGGGCCTTTCGCCATTTACTGCGCAAACGCCATCTTAGTTAACATTTTGCTGTAGATGGTGTTCTTCACAGGAAGGTTTGAATGTCCCTCCGCACCAGCGAGACGATTCGGCCGTATGCCGCACCGCACTCCCCCGGGAGGGACGGCCTTCCGTCCGTCCAGGTCCTGGAGGGAGCGCCGCACGGCATTCTCATTGCTTCCACCGAGCGGGAGGCGACGACGGTGTATGCGAACGGCCGGCTTGCGGAGATGTTCGGCGCTGTGGTGCCGACGGAGCCGGGCGGGCTGGCCGCTGCGGCGACGTCGTTCTACGACCGCAACGGTGAGCCGTTGCGGTTTCCCGAGTCGCCGCTCGGCATCGCGCTGGGGTTGCGTCGGCCGGCCAGGGCCGAGGTGCGGTACCGGCCGGAGGGCGGGCAGGCGCTGTGGCTGGACATCAGCGCGAGTCCGCTCGACTGCGGGTGGAGCGAGCTGCCGCTGGCTGTCGCGTACGTCCATGACGTGTCGCAGCAGCGGCAGTCGGCCGGTGAGCTGGACGAGGTGAACCGCAGGCTGGCGGAGCAGTTGGAGGACATCACCTGGGTCCACAGCCTGACCGAGCGGCTCACCGATCACGACAGCGTGGACGGGACGCTGCATCAGGTTCTGGGCGAGGGAGCGCGGCTGCTCGAGGCGGACATGGGGGTGGCGCGGCTGCGGGACGAGGAGGGTTCGTCGATGGAGACCCGTGCGCTGCACGGGTTGCCGGCGGATGTGCGGTCGGTCCGGGAGGCCGTCGAGGAGTTGCAGCCGGGGAAGTTCCTGGTCGACGAAGCCGAGGATGCGGGCGGCGTGCTGATCGTGGAGGACGTGGAGACCGATCCGTCCTGCTCGCCGAAGGTGCGGGCGCTGGGGCGTGCGGCTGGTTTCCGGCGGGTGTACGCGCTGGCGCTGAGCACGACGTCGGGGCGGCGGCTGGGGGTGCTGGCGTGGGCGTGGCGGAAGCCGGGGCGGCCGACGGTGCGGCAGCGGCAGCTGGTGGGTACGTACTGCCGGTTCGCGGGTCAGATGGTGGAGAACAATCTGCTGTACGAGCGTGAGCGGCGGATCGCGGGGACGCTTCAGCAGTCGATGCTGGCGCAGACGTTGCCGGAGGTCGCCGGGGTGCAGATCGCGGCGTGCAGTCTGCCGGGGGCGCGGGGGATGCAGGCGGGGGGCGACTGGTACGACGTGATGGCGTTGCCCGGTGGCAAGGCGGGGCTGGCGTTGGGCGACGTGATGGGCAAGGGGCTGCGTGCGGCGACGGCGATGGGGCAGTTGCGGACGGCGTTGCGCAGTTACGCGCTGGTGGAGGGGGAGGATCCGGTGGCGGTGCTGTCCCATCTGAACGCGCTGAGTCAGGACATGTCGCTGACGGATCTGGCCACGGTGTTGTACATGACGGTCGATCCGCACGAGCGCAGGGCGGTGGTGGCGTCGGCTGGTCATTGTCCGCCGTTGCTGGTCGACCATTCGGGGGCTCGGTTCCTGCGTGCGGGGCAGGGGGTCCCGTTGGGTGTGGTGGACGAGTGGGACGCGGAGGCGGACGAGTTCGAGCTGCCGCCGGGTGCGTTGCTGGTGCTGTACACGGACGGTCTGGTGGAGCGTCGCGGGGAGGAGCTGGGGGTGGGGCTGGAGCGGCTGCGTACGGCGGCGTTGGCGGTGCCTTCGGAGGTGGGTGATCTGTGCGGGCAACTGGTGGACGCGTGCCTGGATGACGGCGAGGCGACGGATGACGTGGCGATCCTGGCGGTCCGGGTGCGCTGATCGGGGGGGTGCCGCCCCTGGGCGCGCCGCAGGCCCCGTCCCTGGTGGGGCGGGGCCTGCGGCGTGTCGGGCCGGTGGGGGCCCTGGTGGTTCAGCGGTGGGTCACATCATGTCTTCGATGTCGGCGGCGATGGGGTCCGCGTCGGTGCCGATGACGACCTGGATCGCGGTGCCCATCTTGACGACGCCGTGGGCGCCGGCGGCCTTGAGCGCGGCTTCGTCGACCTTGCTCGGGTCGATGACCTCGGTGCGGAGGCGGGTGATGCAGCCTTCGACCTCTTCGATGTTCTCGATTCCGCCGAGCCCGGCGACGATCTTCTCAGCCTTGCTGGCCATGGCCTTCTCCCTGGTTCTTCACGTACATGTGACGGCCCACCATGGGTCCGTTTCGTCACGGTAACGCACGGTTGGCCCAACTTCGCGAGCGAGCGGCCAGCTGATCACCAATGATGACGATCACCGGCGCCCTGTCTCCGAGCGGGCTCCGCACCGTACCGCAACTGGTCTACACCAGTCTGCAACGACCGCCAAATGTGGCCAGTCCCGGGAGGATGTCGATGAGCTCGACGAGCAGCGCCGCGATCCCACAGAAGAGGTGGTGGAACACCCTCTTCCAAGGCCTCCAGAAGATGGGGCGCAGCCTTCAGCTCCCGATCGCCGTGCTGCCCGCGGCCGGCATTCTCAACCGGCTGGGCCAGCCGGACGTGTTCGGTGCCGACGGCCTCGGCTGGGACAACATCGCCAAGGTGTTCGCGGCCGCCGGTGGTGCGCTGCTCGACTCGGGGCTCGGACTTCCGCTGCTGTTCTGCGTCGGTGTCGCGATCGGCATGGCGAAGAAGTCGGACGGTTCGACGGCTCTGGCGGCGGTGACGGGTTTCCTCGTCTACTACGCGGTGCTGCACGCCTTCCCGGTGGACTGCGACAGCGGCTCGACGTTCGTCTCCGGCGGCACCTGGTTCGGTACGTGTGTCACGAAGGGCGCCGAGGTCACGGCGGCCGAGTACCAGAACCCGGGGGTGTTCGGCGGCATCGTGATGGGCCTGATGTCGGCCTGGTTCTGGCAGCGGTACCACCGGGTCAAGCTGGTGGACTGGCTGGGGTTCTTCAACGGCCGCCGGCTCGTCCCGATCATCATGGCGTTCGTCGGTCTGCTGTTCGCGGCTCTCTGCGCCTGGCTGTGGCAGCCGGTGGGTGATGCCCTGACCAGCTTCTCGGAGTGGATGGTGGATCTGGACTGGCTGGGCTCCGGCGTCTTCGGCGTCGCCAACCGCGCCCTGCTCGTCTTCGGTCTGCACCAGTTCCTGAACACGTTCGTCTGGTTCCAGTTCGGGGACTTCACGAAGCCGGACGGCACGGTCGTGCACGGTGACATCAACCGCTTCCTGGCGGGTGACCCGACGGCCGGTCAGTTCACGACGGGCTTCTTCCCGATCATGATGTTCGCGCTTCCCGCGGCGGCGCTGGCGATCTACCACTGCGCGAAGCCGCACCGCCGCAAGGCGGTGGGCGGCCTGATGGTCTCGGTCGGTCTGACCTCGTTCGTGACGGGAATCACGGAGCCGATCGAGTACTCGTTCCTCTTCGTCGCACCGCTGCTTTACGCGATCCACGCGGTGCTCACCGGTGTGTCGATGGCGGTCACGTGGGCGCTGGGCACGAAGGACGGCTTCAGCTTCTCGGCGGGCCTGATCGACTACGTCATCAACTGGAGTCTGGCGACGAAACCTTGGCTGATCATTCCGATCGGCCTGGCGTTCGCTGTGGTCTATTACACGATCTTCCGGTTCGCGATCACCAAGTTCAACCTCCAGACCCCGGGGCGGGAGCCCGACGAGGTGGAGGAAGAGATCGAGCGCGACCTCACGAAGTAGCCGCTGAGCGCGGCAAACGCCTCGGCCGGCCAAGGCCCCTGGACCATTCGGTCCGGGGGCCTTAGCTATGTCACCGTGCGTGGATGGTGGCTTATGCGAAGTAGTCGCAAATTGCAGGTTCCTTATCTAACCCTCACCGTGCTAAAACTGGTCTACACCACTGAGTGGTCCAGACCACGTGGCGTTCTGCCACGTTTCTTCGAGTCGTCGCCTCCCGTTCCCGCATTGGCCAGGGCGGCGCCTTGCCCAATGGAGGAAGTTGATGTCCACGGTTGGCACCGCACCCGCGGTCACCAAGAAGAGGGGCGCCGGCGTCATGGCGGTCATGCAGCGCATCGGCCGCAGCCTCATGCTGCCGGTCGCGGTGCTGCCCGCAGCCGCGTTGCTGGTCCGGCTCGGCAACCCCGACATGCTCGGCCGTGAGTCGTTCCCCACCGTCATCACCAAGCTCGCCGGTTACATGGCCGCAGGCGGTGGCGCCATCCTCGACAACATGGCGCTGCTGTTCGCCGTGGGCATCGCGATCGGCTTCGCCAAGAAGTCGGACGGTTCGACGGCACTCGCCGCGGTCACCGGCTACCTGGTCTTCCAGAAGGTGCTCGCCACGTTCACCGACAGCAACCTGCCGCAGGTCGCCGGGGTCGTGGACGGCAAGGTCGTCATGAGTGACGCGCCGGTCAACGCCGGTGTACTCGGCGGTGTCGTGATCGGCATAGTCGTGGCCCTGCTCTACCAGAAGTTCTACCGGACGAAGCTGCCCGACTGGGCGGGCTTCTTCAGCGGCCGCCGTCTGGTCCCGATCCTGTCCGCCTTCGCGGGACTGGTCATCGGCATCGTCTTCGGTCTGATCTGGCCGGTGCTCGGTACCGGTCTGCACAACTTCGGCGAGTGGCTGGTCGGTTCCGGTGCGGTCGGCGCGGGCATCTTCGGTGTCGCCAACCGCGCGCTGATCCCGGTCGGCATGCACCACCTGCTGAACTCCTTCCCGTGGTTCCAGGCCGGCGAGTACAAGGGCGCCCACGGCGACATCGCCCGCTTCCTGGCCGGTGACCCGCAGGCCGGACAGTTCATGACCGGCTTCTTCCCGATCATGATGTTCGCCCTCCCGGCGGCCTGCCTGGCGATCGTCCACTGCGCCCGCCCCGAGCGGCGCAAGGTCGTCGGCGGCATGATGTTCTCCCTCGCGGCCACCGCTTTCGTCACCGGTGTGACCGAGCCGATCGAGTTCACCTTCATGTTCATCGCCCCGGTGCTGTACGCGATCCACGCGGTGCTCACGGGTGTCTCGATGGCCCTCACCTGGGCCCTGGGAATGAAGGACGGCTTCGGCTTCTCCGCCGGAGCGGTCGACTTCTTCCTGAACCTCGGCATCGCGACGAAGCCGTGGATGCTGGTACTGGTCGGCCTCTGCTTCGCGGTGATCTACTACGTGGTCTTCCGCTTCGCGATCACCAGGTTCAACCTCCCGACTCCGGGCCGCGAGTCCGACGAGGAGCTCGCGGAGCTCCTCAAGGCCGAGGCCAAGTAGTCCGTAGCGCGCACGACGGAGCCCTCACCTTCCAGGCGGAAGGTGAGGGCTCCGTCGTTGTCAGGCAGGAACTGCTCGGCAAGGGCGGCGACGCCGGCCTGGGCGAACTTCTCGTCGAGGTCGCCGGACGGGCCACCCGCGACGCCGACTCCGGCGACCGGGGCCCCTTGACCGGGACCGGGGCTCCGCCCGGGCAGACGCGTCCTCAGATCTCGTAGACGGCGCCCGGGACGGCCAGCTCGGTCGGGCCCTCGTAGACCTCGCGGGCGTCGGTGAGGTTGCGCTCGGCGTCGGTCCACGGCGGGATGTGGGTGAGGACGAGACGTTTCGCCCGGGCACGGGCGGCGAGCTCGCCCGCCTCACGGCCGTTGAGGTGGAGGTCCGGGATGTCCTCCTTGCCGTGGACGAACGACGCCTCGCAGAGGAAGAGGTCGGCACCTTCGGCCAGCTCGTCCAGGGCTTCGCAGGTGCCGGTGTCGCCGGAGTACGTGAGGGAGCGGCCGCCGTGCTCGACGCGGATGCCGAACGTCTCGACGGGGTGGCAGAGCTTCTCCGTACGCACCGAGAAGGGGCCGATCTCGAACGAGCCGGACTTGAGCGTGTGGAAGTCGAAGACCTCGCTCATCGCATGGTCGGACGGGGTGTCGGCGTGGGCGGTGGTGAGCCGCTGTTCCGTGCCGTCGGGGCCGTAGACCGGGATGCGGGCGGGGCGTCCGCCGTCGTGCGGGTAGTAGCGGACGACGAAGTACGCGCACATGTCGATGCAGTGATCGGCATGGAGGTGGCTGAGGAAGATGGCGTCGAGGTCGTACAGACCGACGTGGCGCTGCAGCTCGCCGAGGGCGCCGTTGCCCATGTCGAGGAGCAGCCTGAAGCCGTCGGCCTCTACGAGGTAGCTCGAGCATGCCGATCCCGCGGACGGGAACGAGCCGGAGCATCCGACGACGGTGAGCTTCATGGAGCGTGAACCTCCGTGGCGTGAGAACGGGGAGGGTTCGTGCGGATCGTTGAGCGGTTTGTTGAGCGTAAGGCGCGAAAGAGGTGGTCGCTCCTTCGGAGCGGGCCGTTGTGGGCGAACTCACCTGTGCTGTCACCGGTTCGATGGAAGCGCTGACCCCACGGGTACCTTCGGGACATGACTATGTCCGGCTGGTGGCTCGCGTTCGCTCTTGTTGTTCTGCTCGCGCTCGTCGCGGCGGTGACCGACGGGCGGCGGCGTGGCGGGAGGGGTCCGCAGGGCCGGTCCGGTGCGCGTTCGCGGCCGCCGGCGGGGCCGGGGCGTGGCAGGAAGTCCGCCGGCGGGAAGAAGTCCGCGGTCGGGGGGAAGCCGCTGCCCGGTGAGATCTGGTGGGCCGAGGTGCCGTTCGAGGACGGGCCGGGGTCCAAGGACCGGCCGTGCCTCGTGATGTCGGTGCGGGGCCGGAAGGTCCGCGTCGCGAAGATCACGAGCAAGGATCACGGGGAGCGGCCGGGTGTGATCGCGCTGCCTGAGGGCTCGGTGGGCGACGCACAGGGGCGGACGAGTTTCCTGGAGACGGATGAGCTGCGTGAGGTGGCTCTGCGGGACTTCCGGCGGCGGGTGGGCGAGGTGGATCCGCAGGTGTGGGCGCGGGTGCGGGGCGGTGGCCGGGTTTAGGGTCTTTCGTTTGGATCCGGCCTGATCCAAACCGGAAAGCCCCTAGGGGCTTTCCGGACAAGGGGCCGCCGGGTACGACGGAGGGCGGACCGGTTGTCCTCGGTCCGCCCTCAGTGTTTCGCCGGTACGTATCGGGCCCGGAGCCGGCCCTGTTCTGCCGGCACGTCTCAGGCCCAGAGCTGGCCCTGCAGGGTTTCGATGGCCGCTTCTGTCGTGGGGGCGGTGTAGACGCCCGTCGACAGGTACTTCCAGCCGCCGTCGGCGACGACGAAGACGATGTCGGCCCGTTCGCCGGCCTTGACCGCCTTGTTGCCCACGCCTATCGCGGCGTGCAGCGCGGCGCCGGTGGAGACGCCCGCGAAGATGCCCTCCTGCTGGAGCAGCTCGCGGGTGCGGGTGACGGCGTCGGCCGAGCCCACGGAGAAGCGGGTGGTGAGGACCGAGGCGTCGTAGAGCTCGGGGACGAAGCCCTCGTCGAGGTTGCGCAGGCCGTAGACCAGGTCGTCGTAGCGCGGCTCGGCGGCGACGATCTTGATGCCTTCGACGTTCTCGCGCAGGTAGCGGCCGACGCCCATGAGCGTGCCCGTCGTGCCGAGGCCCGCCACGAAGTGGGTGATCGACGGGAGGTCGGTGAGGATCTCCGGGCCGGTGGTGGCGTAGTGGGCGCCCGCGTTGTCGGGGTTGCCGTACTGGTAGAGCATCACCCAGTCGGGGTGCTCGGCCGACAGTTCCTTGGCGACGCGTACGGCGGTGTTGGAGCCGCCCGCCGCCGGGGAGGAGATGATCTCGGCGCCCCACATGGCGAGCAGGTCGCGCCGCTCCTGCGAGGTGTTCTCGGGCATGACGCAGACGATCCGGTAGCCCTTGAGCTTGGCCGCCATGGCGAGCGAGATGCCGGTGTTGCCGCTGGTGGGTTCGAGGATGGTGCAGCCGGGGGTGAGCCGGCCGTCCTTCTCGGCCTGCTCGACCATGTGGAGCGCGGGGCGGTCCTTGATCGAGCCGGTGGGGTTGCGGTCCTCCAGCTTGGCCCAGATGCGGACGTCGTCCGAGGGTGACAGCCGCGGCAGGCGGACGAGCGGGGTGTTGCCCACTGCGGCGAGCGGGCTGTCGTAGCGCATCAGTTCATGCCGCCGGCGACGGCCGGGAGGATGGTGATGTTGTCGCCGTCGCTGAGCTTGGTGGAGATACCGTCGAGGAAGCGGACGTCCTCGTCGTTGAGGTAGACGTTCACGAAGCGGCGGAGCTCGCCGCCGTCGACGATGCGCTCACGGATGCCGGTGTGGCGGGTCTCCAGGTCCGTGAAGAGGTCGGCGAGGGTCTCTCCGTTGGCCTCGACGGCCTTGGCGCCGTCGGTGTAGGTGCGGAGGATGGTCGGGATGCGGACCTCGATGGCCATGGCGTGGGCTCCTGTCGAAGCGGAGTGGTGGCGGTGGGCGTGGGGCGCGCGGCTCTGCCCCCGCGCGGGGGTGGTGCGTATGGGTGGCGCCCGGTCGGGCGGCGCCGGGCGTCGGCCCGGCTCAGGCCTCGCGGCCGGTGGTCCGGTCGTTCGTACAGATCGCACTGGAGAGCCGGCACAGGTCGACGTGCAGGCGCGCCACGAGCAGCATGCCCGGCGTCTTGTCGCTCACGTCATGGGGAACCATGCGCTCATCGTATCGATTCCCGGTCCGGGATCCGGAATGTGATCTCACCTAGTGGATGTTTGGTGTTCGACAGGCGGACAGGGCCGGGCTCGGCGGCCCTGTCCGGCCGGTGGGGCGGGTGCCGGGGCCGAGGTCAGGAGGCGGTGTACGCCTCGACGACCTCGACCTCCTCCTCGGTGATCGCGCCGTCCACGATGCGGTACGAGCGGAACTGGAAGGGGCCCGCTCCGTCGGTGTCGGCGGTCGACACGAGGACGTAGTGGGCGCCGGGTTCGTTGGCGTAGGTGACATCGGTGCGGGAGGGGTAGGCCTCGGTCGCCGTGTGCGAGTGGTAGACGATCACGGGTTCCTCGTCGCGGTCGTCCATGTCGCGGTAGAGCTTGAGGAGGTCGGCCGAGTCGAATTCGTAGAACGTGGGCGAGCGGGCCGCGTTCAGCATCGGGATGAAGCGTTCGGCGCGGCCTGTTCCGGCCGGACCGGCGACCACGCCGCAGGCCTCGTCGGGGTGGTCGGCGCGGGAGTGCGCGACGATCTGGTCGTACAGCGCCTGGGTGAGGGTCAGCATGGCGCCAGGATAGGACGACGGGCCCCCGCGTACCGAGGAGTGGTACGCGGGGGCCCGCATCGTGGAACCGGCGCCGGGAGAGGCGTGGGGCTCAGCGCCCGGCGAAGGCCTTGTTGTCGGGGTTGCGGGCCTTGAGGACCAGGTAGGAGACGCCGAGGATCAGGGCCCACAGGGGTGCGCAGTACAGCGAGATCCTGGCGTCCTTGTCGATGCCCATCATCACGATGACCATGCCGATGAAGGCGAGGGCGAAGACGCTGGTGTACGGGGCGCCGGGGGCCCGGAAGGAGGACTGCGGGAGGTCTCCGCGGTCGGCGAGGCGGCGGTAGCGGATCTGGCTGACCAGGATCATGATCCAGGCCCACATGCCGGAGATGGTGGCGAAGGAGACGACGTAGGTGAAGGCGTCACCGGGCCACTGGTAGTTGATCCAGACGCCGACGAGCATGAGGGCGGCGGAGACGGTGGTGCCGACGAGGGGGGTGCCGCTCTTCGTCAGCTTGGTGAAGGCCTTCGGGCCCTGTCCGTTGAGCGCGAGGTCGCGCAGCATGCGTCCGGTGGAGTACATGCCGGAGTTGCAGGAGGAGAGCGCCGCGGTGAGGACGACGAAGTTGACGATGCCCGCGCCGAGGCCGAGGCCCATCTTCTGGAAGGCTTCGACGAACGGGGAGACGCCCGGCGAGAACTCGGTCCAGGGCACCACCGAGAGGATCATGATGAGGGCGCCGACGTAGAAGACGGCGATGCGCCACGGCACGGTGTTGATGGCCTTGGGCAGGACGGTCTTCGGGTCCTTGGACTCGCCCGCGGTGACGCCGACGAGCTCGACGGCGAGGAAGGCGAACATCACGATCTGCAGGGTCATCAGGGTGCCGGAGATGCCGTGCGGGAAGAAGCCGCCGTCGGCCCACAGGTGGGTGACGGACGCGGTGTCGCCGGCGTCGGAGAAGCCGAGGGTGAGGATTCCGGCGCAGATGAGGATCATGCCGACGATGGCGGTGACCTTGACCATCGAGAACCAGAATTCGAGTTCACCGAAGAGCTTCACGGAGATCAGGTTCACGCCGTACAGAATGATCGTGAAGATCAGTGCGGACACCCATTGCGGAATGTCGAACCAGAACGTCATGTACTGGGCCGCGGCGGTCACTTCGGTGATTCCGGTGACAACCCAGAACAGCCAGTAGGTCCAGCCGGTGACAAAGCCGGCGAAGGGCCCGACGAATTCACGGGCGTACTCCGAGAAGGAACCGGAGACCGGGCGGTACATGAGGAGTTCGCCCAGGGCCCGCATGATGAAGAAGATCACCAGGCCCGCGATGGCGTACGCCAGGATGAGGCTGGGCCCGGCCTTGGCGATTGCCTTGCCGGCGCCGAGGAAGAGGCCGGTGCCGATGGCTCCGCCGATGGCGATCATCTGGATCTGGCGGGCGCCGAGAGCGCGCTGGTAGCCCTCGCCCGAGGTGGTGGCATCTGCGGCCTCGGGGGCCCTGCGGCCGCCCTGTCCGTTGTCGACCTGCGCCGATGTCATGTGGTGCGCCTTTCTCCACGCTGATCCGCGCCGTAGAGGCTGCGGATCAGGTCCTGATCCCCCCGGATATGGATGGAGTGCCGCCGGCGGTCGCCGGCCTTGAGCGCCCTCGGGAACAGGGGTGGCGTCCCCGAGTGGTCGTGAAGATTTATCACGGGCACCAGGGTGATCCACCGGACATTATGTGGCGCATGCCACAGGAAAAAGCGGACAACAGTGTCCAGGCACTGCAAAAAAGACTGATCAGGTGACGCGATCGTTATTCGGATTTGAGCGTCCGTTGAGCGAACACGGAGCAGTGGTGCATAAGTGCTGCGTTACGACATCAGCGTCTCGATGAGCGTTTCCTGGAGTGCGCCGAGCCAGAGGTAGGCCATGACCATGGGCTTGCGCGGGTCGCTGTCGGGCAGCCGGTAGAGCGAGCCGTCCTCGGCCCCGTCCTCGTCGGAGACCTCCAGCCGGGTGCCGATCGTCAGCCGCAGGTCGTTGAGGGAGCCGAGCCAGTTGCGGCACTCCTGCGCGGTGAGCGTGAGCACGGCGCCGCCGTCCCCGGCGGGCGAGAGTCCGTCGAGGGTGCGTACGACGGCCAGGGCGTCGTCGCGCTTGCGGGTGCGCAGGTCGTTCTCGGTGAAGCGGCGGAACTCGGCGGAGGCGGCGCGCAGTTCGCCGTCGTCGTCGCCGTACGCCTCAGGGAAGAGGCGGGCCAGGGCGGGGTCGCTCGGGGGTTCGCTCGGGCCTTCGGCGAAGAGCGCGGCGAGCGGGTCCTCGCCCTCGGCGGGTTCGTCGCCGGGACCGATGAGCTCCAGCAGCTGGACGGCGAGGGAGCGCAGGATCGCGATCTCCACCTCGTCGAGCGCGACGGCCGCGCCGCCGCCGGGGGTGGCCTCGAAGTGGCCGGCCATGGGTTCTCTCCGATGGTGGACGGGCGGGGGCGGGTCGGTGCGGGTGCGGCGAGCCGCTAGTTGCGGTCCTGGGTGAGTGTGGCCCACAGCCCGTAGCCGTGCATGGCCTGGACGTCGCGTTCCATCTCCTCGCGGCTGCCGCTGGAGACGACGGCGCGGCCCTTCTGATGGACGTCGAGCATCAGCTTGTGCGCCTTGTCCTTGGAGTAGCCGAAGTAGGCCTGGAAGACATAGGTCACGTAGCTCATGAGGTTGACCGGGTCGTTGTGGACCAGCGTCACCCAGGGGACGTCGGGCTCGGGGACAACGAGGTTCTCCTCGGCCGATTCGGGACGTTCGATCTCTACGGGGGCGACGCTCACCTACCCCATGCTGCCACTCGGGAGGGTGCATCGCACAAACGGGCCCGGCACCGCGCGGGGCGCGACACCCCCATCTCGTCACTCTGACGAAATAGGGGTAGCATCCCCGGCATGAACTCTGCGGACCTTGGGCGACGGGTCGGTGTGCCGTCGACAGCGCTCTTCACCGACCAGTACGAGCTCACGATGGTGCAGGCCGCGCTGAAGGCCGGCACCGCCGACCGGCGCTCGGTCTTCGAGGCGTTCACCCGCCGGCTGCCCGAGGGGCGGCGCTACGGCGTCGTCGCGGGCATCGGGCGGGTGCTGGACGCGGTCGAGAACTTCCACTTCGACGACGAGATGCTCGCGTTCCTGCGCGACCAGCACATCGTCGACGGGCCGACGCTCGACTACCTGGCGGACTACCGCTTCAGCGGCGACATCTGGGGCTACCCGGAGGGCGAGGTGTACTTCCCCGGCTCGCCGATCCTGCGGGTCGAGGGCTCCTTCGCCGAGTGCGTGCTGCTGGAGACGGTGATCCTCTCGATCCTCAACCACGACTCGGCGATCGCCGCGGCGGCCTCGCGGATGTCGGCCGCGGCGGGCGGGCGCCGGCTGATCGAGATGGGCGCGCGGCGCACCCATGAGCTGTCGGCGGTGGCCTCGGCCCGCGCCGCGTACATCGGCGGCTTCGACACCACGTCCGACCTGGCCGCGGGGTTCCGCTACAACATCCCGACCGTCGGGACGAGCGCCCACGCCTTCACCCTGCTGCACGACTCCGAGCGCGACGCGTTCCTGGCACAGGTGGACTCGCTGGGGCGCGGCACGACGCTGCTGGTCGACACGTACGACGTCACGGCGGCGGTCCGTACGGCGGTCGAGGTGGCCGGGACCGAGCTGGGGGCCGTCCGGATCGACTCCGGCGACCTGCTGCTGGTGGCGCACCGGGTGCGCCAGCAGCTGGACGAGCTCGGGGCGACGGAGACGAAGATCGTGGTGACCTCGGATCTGGACGAGTACGCCATCGCGTCGCTGGCCGCGGCGCCGGTGGACGCGTACGGGGTGGGCACGCAGCTGGTGACCGGCAGCGGCCAGCCGACCTGCTCGATGGTCTACAAGCTGGTCGCCCGGGCCTCCTCCGCCGACCCGGCGGACCCGCTGCGGCCGGTGGCGAAGAAGTCGATGGGCGCGAAGTCCTCGATCGGCGGCCGCAAGTGGGCGGCGCGCCGGCTCGACGAGGACGGGGTGGCCGAGGCCGAGGTGATCGGCACCGGCCCGGTGCCGCCGGAGCTGGCCGGCCGGCAGTTGCTGGTGGAGCTGGTCAAGGACGGCGAGGTCGTCGCGCGGGAGCCGCTGGACGCGGCCCGGGAGCGGCACATCGCTTCGCGGGCGGGGCTGCCGATGTCCGCGATGCAGCTGTCGCGGGGCGAGCCGGTGATCCCCACCGAGTACGTGTGAGGGGGCGGGGTAGTACCGGCGGGGGCGGGGTCCGTCCGGCGCCGGGTACCGGCGGGGGCCAGGGTCTTTCGTTTGGAGCAGGCCGGGGCACGCGAGCCCGGCCTGATCCAAACGAGAGACCCTAGGTCCGTCCGGTGACCGCTTTGTCCGCGCCAGCCGGACACGCTCCGTAGTACCGCCTCGGCCCCGTTGCGCCGTGCGGGCCTGATTTTGCCGGTTCGACCCGCCTCTCCCTAAGCGGGGCCGGAGTCTCTAGGCTCGGGGTCATCCCCGTGACCGCTGTTCCCTCCCCCACCGAAGGACACCCGCCATGCACCGCGCCTTGATCGTCGTGGACGTCCAGAACGACTTCTGTGAGGGCGGGAGCCTCGCGGTGGCGGGGGGTGCCGATGTCGCCGCCGCCATCACGGATCTGATCGGTGAGGCCCAGCCCGGCTACCGGCACGTGGTGGCCACCCGTGACCACCACATCGACCCCGGCGACCACTTCTCGCAGGCGCCGGACTTCGAGCGCTCCTGGCCGGCGCACTGCGTCGCCGGCACGGAAGGCGTGGGCTTCCACCCCAATTTCGCGCCCGCGGTCGCCTCCGGCGCGATCGACACGGTCTTCGACAAGGGCGCGTACGCCGCGGCGTACAGCGGCTTCGAGGGCCTGGACGAGAACGGCGTGGGGCTGGCCGAGTGGCTGCGCGACCGCGGGGTGGACGCGGTCGACGTGGTCGGCATCGCGACCGACCACTGTGTCCGCGCCACCGCGCTGGACGCGGTCCGTGAGGGCTTCGCCACGCACGTACTGCTCGCTCTGACCGCGGGCGTCGCCGAGGCGACGACGGACCGGGCGCTGGTGGAGCTCCGGGAGGCCGGCGTGGTGCTCTCCGGCAAGCCCGTGGTGTGAGCGGTCAGCTCCGGCGGGCCGGCAGGGCGGGCCTCAGGAGCGCCCGGATCGGGTGCCAGAGCTCCTGGGCCCGCTCGGGTCTCGCGCGCCAGAGCAGGCCGTCCGGGTGGTGCAGGACGGCGGTTATCTCGTCCGGGGTGGGCGGCTCGGCGTTGCCGCGGAGGTAGACGGCGCGCAGTCCGAGATTGCGCAGCCTGGTCAGTGCACGGGCCCGGTTCGCCGCGTGCACCAGGACGCGTACCGGGGTGTCCGGTCCCACGCCCTCCGCCGGACTCGGCAGCGTGATCGCGACGACCACACTGCCGTTCGGCAACTTGCTGAATCCTCCGCCTGCCATACTCCGCGCTCCCCCGTGAGACATCGTGTCAATAAGAAATGGAACAAGAGGCACCTAAACACGATCGGCCGCCGCCCGCTAGAGGGCGACGGCCGATCATGCTTTGACCTGCGGTGATGCGGGATTACTTGTGCGAGGCGCCGACCTGGACGGTCATCGTGGAGCCACTGAGCGGCTCGCTGACGATCGAGATCCTGGTGTTGGTGTCAGCGACCTGCACGCTTCCGGTCTTGTTCTCCTTGTACCAGTAGGTGCCCTTGTGGTCGTCGAAGACCGGGACGCCGAGCTGCGGCTTGATCTTCGTGGCCACGTCCGCGTTGTGCAGCGTGAAGCCGTCGGTCGGGTACCAGCTGAACGGAGCGTCGAAGGGCTGGATCTTGTTACGGAGGACCGTGCCGTCCGCCCACTTCAGCGGCTTGGCGTGCGCGTCGACCGGCAGGATCAGGCCCTTGCCCGGGTGGGCGGAGACGTTGTTGTCCTTCTGGGAGGTGTCCCAGAGCCAGACGAGCAGACCGTTCTGGTACGGGTAGTGCTCGACCCAGTCGGGACGGGACTGCGAGAAGCCGAAGTTGTACGGGCCGACCTTGAGGGTCTGGTCGTAGCTGACGTACTGACGGTTCTCCGCGAGGTAGTACTGCGGGTAGTCCTTGGTGAACGACGAGCCGACCCGCGAGAAGCCCTTGCTGGTCCAGCCGTTGTCGTCGCCCTCGGCGTTGTCCGTGAACAGCTTGGCGCCGTCAGCGGTGACCGAGATGGTGTCGGCCGCGAAGCCCACACCGCCGGCGCCGCCGTCGGTGGCGTAGCGGAAGCGGACGTCGATCTTCTTGCCCGCATAGGCGTCCAGCGGGTACGAGAGCTTCTGGTACTTGCCGGAGACGTCGGTCAGGGACGGCTTGTCACTGGCGTCGCGCGGGAGCGGCTTGCCGTCGGCGGTGCCGTCGATCGCGGTCCAGCTGGTGCCGCCGTTGTCGGACACCTCGGTGTAGAGGTAGTCGTAGTCCTTCTCGATGTCCCACCAGCCGGCGAGGTCGAGGGAGGCCTTGGCCTTGCCGGTCAGGTCGACCGGGCGGGACAGGGTGTTGTTGAGGTTGTCACCCATGTCGCTCCACCACTGCTTGGCGCCCTCGGCGGGCGTCGTGACGGCGGTGGTGACGGCCTTGTCGGGCAGCGTGACGACGAGCGCCTGCTTGTCCTTGGTGTTGTACTCGGACACGCCCAGCTTGTGGGTCGACTTCGTCGCGGCCTTGGCCTCGCCGTAGTTGAGCCAGCCCAGCTGGAGCTTGTCCCAGGCGTTCATGTCGCCGGGCAGGTCACCGATGCTGTTCTTACCGGTGCCGAGCCAGGAGCCCGCCGACATCAGGGACCAGAAACCGACCGAGTTCTCGGCGGTGTTGGTGGTGTCGTACAGGTCCGGCAGGCCGAGGTCGTGGCCGTACTCGTGGGCGAAGACGCCCAGGCCGCCGTTCTCGGGCTGCGCGGTGTAGTCGCCGACCCAGATGCCGGAGTCGCCGATCTGGGTGCCGCCGGCCTTGTTGTCGGCCGGGCCGGTCGCGCCGGCGTCGGTGCCGTAGGCGTACCAGCGGTGCGCCCAGATGGCGTTGGTGCCCTCGGTGCCGCCGCCTGCCGACTCGTCCTCACCGGCGTGCACGACCTGGAAGTGGTCGATGTATCCGTCCGGCTCGTTGAAGTTGCCGTCGCCGTCGAAGTCGTAGCGGTCCCACTGGTCGTACTTGGCGAGATCGGTCTTGATCTGCTCGGGCGTACGGCCCTTGGCCTTCTGGTCGGCGGCCCAGGCGTTCACGCCGTCCTTGACCATGTCCCAGGCGTTGGCGCAGTTGGTCGAGCCGCAGTAGTTCGAGCCGTAGCGGGCCTCGTTGTACGGGACCTTGACCCAGTCCGAGACCTCGCCGTCGACCGAGTAGCGCCCGGAGGACGTCTTCTCGTAGTACGTCTTGAGCGAGTTCTTGCCGGCACCCTCACCGAAGTACAGGTCCTGGAAGTGGGCCTGGTTGTAATCGGCCTGCCAGGCGGTGCTGTTGTCCTTCTTGGGGTCCGGCTTGGCTATCTTGTTGTGCGCCGGTCCCGCCGTGCCGCCGTACTTCGGAACGGGCGGCTTGGGGCCGTCGCCGTCCGGGTCGAACGTGGTCGTGTTGTCGACCTTGTCGCCGAACTCCACCAGGATGGTGAAGATCTTGTCGGTCTTCTCGCGGCCCAGCTCGACGTACTTGCTGTCGTCGAGCTTGACGACGTTGGAGCCGCCGCGGGTCGTCACCTTCTTGTCGCCGGATATGACCTGCTCCAGAGCGGCCTGACGCTGGGCGTCCTGCTGCTTGCTGAAGGGGCCGTCCAGGTTGTGCGCGTTGCCCTTGGCCGACCCCGGGTCCCGGCGGTCGATGCTGGAGGCAGCCTTGCCTGACGCCTGGTCATCAGCCTGAGCGGTGGCGAAGGCGGATGCGGTGGCGGCGGTCGCGGCCATGGCCACGACAACCGCCCCGGTGCGAAGCGCCCGTCTCTTAATGATCACGTGATGCAGTCCTCCCCGGCGCCCGCGGCCGCGGCCCGGGAGTGTGAAGAGGCCGCGCGCGGAAACGCGTCACAAGTGACGACATTCGACCGGAGTTACGCGAGAAAAGACAGACCTTGACTTGAACAGACCAAGTGCACTATGCAGGAGCACATTTCCGCTATCCGGACGACTCCTCCGCACCCAACCGGCGCGTCAAAGCCCTGGATTGGCGCGCAGAATGACTCCGTGCGCCCCCTGTGCTCCGGCACTGTGGGTTAGGTTACGCTTACTACCCGTTCCTCCAGGGCATCCACCGTCGTAGAGTCGTTTGACAGTGCGACCGTGTTGAGAGACCGCCCATCCGACGTCCCGAGGACGGATAACGCCATGCCGCGTCCTACAGCTGCACAGCTTTCCTACGGTTCGGTCACCGTCGTCTTCGCGACCCTCGCCATGCTGCTGCTGTCACGTACCGAATCGGTTCTCGGTATCGCCGCGGTCTGTACGGCCTCGCTGGCACTCGGCCTGCTGGTCGCCGTCACCGTGCCCGCCCCGGCGCGCCGGAGCACGGCGAAAGCGGCGACGACGGGGGCCGCGGTATCCGCACACCAGGGCGCCCGCCCCGCCGCTGCCGAAGCCGGGGGCCAGGCCCCCGGCCGCACACAGAGCACGATCCCGGCCGCACGCGCCGCCGCGGAGCGGGTGAGCGAGCACTCGCTGCGGCGCTGAGGACCGGCCCGTCCGGGTGGAGTGCCGACACACTCCCCCGGCGGGACAGGCCTCAGTTGGTGGTCACCACCACCGTCTTGGCCGCCTTGTCCTCCAGTGCCTGCCGGTACGGCTTGTCCGTGAACATCAGCACGATGTTGATCAGCCACCACAGGCACGGGCAGCACAGCAGCGCCGGCAGCCACAGCACCACGGCCCGCAGGAACGAGCTGCCGGTGTCCGGCACGCTGCCGTCGTTGAGCATCGCGACCCGCAGCTTCAGCAGCCGCTTGCCGAGGGTGCGGCCGTCCTTGTGCGTGAAGTACGTGTCGTACGCGACGTAGATCACCAGGGCGATCAGCGACCAGAGCAGCTGATGACCGCTGTAGGTCTGGGCGAACATGTCGCTGACGTCGTCGTCGTTGTTGTCCGACACCTCGACCGCGCCACCCCAGAACAACGAGATCAGGTACAGCGGGATCGAGATGATCAGGAAGTCGATCAGCCGGGCCAGGATGCGCTTGCCGGGCTCGGCGAGCGGCGGCATGCCCGCCAGCGGGTCCGCGGCACCGAACTGACCGCCGCCGGGAGGGCCGGGGTCGTACGGCGGCGGAGGCGGCGGCGGCGGCGCGCTGTCGTAGGGCGAGCCCGACGACGGCGGCTGGGGCTCCTGCGGCTTCTTGAGGAACGGGTCGTCCTCGGGCGGCTGACCGGACGTCGGCTGATCGTTGCTCATGGGGGCAGTGCACCCCGCCGCCCGGGCGCCCGCAACGGCTCAGGTGCGTTCGGGGGAACGGAAACCACCCGACGGCCCTCACCCGATGAGCCGTCAGCCGCACGGGTCGGCGCGGGGCCCGTCGGGCGGTTCCGGTACGGCCCGCCCGGGCGCCCCTCAGCCGGCCGCGAAGGTTCAGCCGGCCACGAAGGTACGGGCCGCCTTGTCGTGCCAGCACTGGCGCCACGGCCGGTCGATCAGGCACCACAGCACGTCGACCACCCCGATCACCAGGAGGCCCAGCACCCCGTAGACCAGCCAGCGGCGCAGCGCGGCGCCGAACGTGGGCGGCCCGTGGGACTCGATGTCCCGGACGTCGAGTCCGCAGAGCTTCTTGCCGAGCGTACGGCCCCACTTCGCGGTCGGCAGCGCCTCCAGGAGGACGCCGAGGACCAGGAACGCGCCGAGGACCACGCCGGCCAGGCCGGCCGTGGTGGAGTCCAGCAGCCAGACGGTGACCGTCTCGCCGGACAGCTTGGCCGCGTCGATCTTCTCGTTGATGTGGTCCGCGGCCTGCGTCGCCAGGGGGACCGCGAGGGCGCCGACGAGCACGCCCAGCACGACCGTGTCGATGAGCCGGGCCGCGAACCGCTTGCCGAGCGCGGCCGGCCGGGCCGCCGCCTGAGCCGCCGCGAGTTGCTGGAAGTGGTCGTCGACCGGGGGCTTCCAGGGCACGACGGGCTGGTCGCGCCGGGGCTCCTGGGCTCCGGGGTGCGGCTGGGACTGCTGGGGGAACGCGGGCTGCTGCGGTGCGGACGCCTGCGGCTGCGGCCGGGCGGCCTGTTCGGGCCGGGCCTGCTGGGCCCAGGAGGTGGAACCGCCGCCGGGGCCGGGCGTGAGCGGGCTGTTGAGCCGGGCCGGGTCCTGGGCGGGCGCGGACTGCTGCGCGGGGCTTGGAGCGGGCGCGGAGGCCCGTGGCGTGGCCGGTGCGGCGGACGCGGAGGCCTGCGCCGCGTCGGCGGCGGGGCCGATCGCGCGGATCGTCATCGTCCCCTCGACGGGCGGCTGTTCCGCGTCGCGCGGGCCCGGCGTCCGGCCGGCCGGGCCCACGGCGCGGATCGTGACCGTGCCGTCGGCGGGCGGACGCCCCGTGTCACGGCTGCCGCCGCCGGAGCGGCCGGGGCGGGCGACCCGGATGGCGACGGTGTTCTCGGCCACCTGTCCGCCGCCGTCCCGCATGCCCGGCAGCGCACCGCCGGTCGGGTCGGCCTGGGCGGGCCGGCGCGGGTCGGCCGGGGTGCGGTCGGTGCGCTCCGCGGCCGGGGAGTGGTCCGTGGGAGTGCCGGCCGCGGGGGAACCGCCCGCGGACGTACGCGGGTCGGGGCCCGGCTCCGGCTGTGCGGGCTGTCCGGTGCCGCCCCAGGAGACCCGGCGGTCGCGGTCGCCGCCGAAGCCGGTCTGCCGGGAGGCGTCGGCCTGCCAGGCGGTCGAGGGCTCGGGCCGGCTGCCGTCGTCGTACGGCTCCTCGTCGAAGAAGAGCGGTCCGGTCTCGTCGACCGCCGCGGGGCCGGGCGGATGCGGTCCGGCCGCGTCCTCGGCGGGTGCCACGGGCATCGCCTCGCCCTGCTGCGGGGCGGGCCTGCTCGTGCCGGGCACCCATGAAGCGCCGTTCCAGTACCGGACGTATCCGGGAATGGACGGGTCGGGGTAGTACCCCTCGCGGGGGCTTTCGTCACCGGGTGCCGGGGTTGGGGCGCTCATCACCGTGGTCCCGTATCTCTTCGAGGCCTCAATACAAGGGTCCACATCTATCAGACACCCGCGTGCCCCCGTGCCGGTCCGGGTGTTTGGACCACTTTCCGGTCACGCCGAACTTTTCTCCCGAAGTCGCGTAATGGATGGCGGGGAGTGCGCTCTCCCCTGTGCGGGCCGGTCGAGGAACCGGCCCGCAGGCATCGAAAGGACGCACCCCATGGACACCGTCGTGGAACGCGAGCTGGAGCTCAACCTGGTCCTGTCGCCCGAGCGGAGCATCCCCGTGCCCGCCCGGCTCACGTATCGCACACAGGACCCGTACGCCGTGCACATCACCTTCCACATCGGCTCCGACGCCCCGGTGTTCTGGACGTTCGCCCGCGATCTGCTGGTGGAGGGGGTGTTCCGGCCGTGCGGGCACGGGGACGTACGGATCTGGCCCACCAAGATCGACGGGCGCGGCGTCATCTGTGTGGCGCTGACCTCGCCCGACGGCAACGCCCTGCTGGAGGTGCCGTCCGCCGCGGTGGCCGCGTGGGTGGAGCGGACGCTGCGGGTGGTTCCGCCGGGCACCGAGACCGAGCGGCTCGGCATCGACGAGGGCCTCGCCGAGCTGCTCGCCCCGCTGCCCGCCGACGACCTGTGGATGAGTGATCCCTGGCCGTCGGACGAGTCGCAGGACGGGGAGAGTTGACAGGCGTGCGCCGGTCAGAACACCTTGCCCGGGTTGAGCAGCCCCAGCGGGTCGAAGGCCGCCTTGATCCCGCGGTGCAGTTCCACGCTCACCTCGCCGAGTTCCCGGGCGAGCCACTCCTTCTTCAGGACTCCCACGCCGTGTTCGCCGGTGATCGTGCCGCCGAGTTCGAGGCCGAGCGCCATGATCTCGTCGAAGGACTCGCGGGCCCGCCGGGACTCGTCGGCGTCGGTGTGGTCGAAGCAGACGACGGGATGGGTGTTGCCGTCGCCGGCGTGCGCGCAGACGCCGATGGTGAGCCCGTACTTCTCGGCGATGGCCGTGGTGCCCTCCAGCATGGCGCCGAGCCTGGAGCGCGGTACGCACACGTCGTCGATCATCGTCGCCGACTTGACGGCCTCCAGGGCGGTGAGCGACATCCGCCGGGCCTGGAGCAGCATCTCGGACTCGGCCGCGTCCTGCGCCGGGACGACCTCGGTGGCGCCCGCGGCGGTGCAGAGCTCGGCGACTGCGGCCAGGTCGGCCGAGGGGTCGGGGGTGTCGAAGGCGGCGAGCAGGAGCGCCTCGGTGGTCTCGGGGAGGCCCATGTTCGCCATCTTGTTGACGGCGTGGACTGTTGTACGGTCCATCAGTTCGAGGAGTGACGGGGTGTGACCCCGCTCCATGATCCGGCAGATCGCGTCGCAGGCGCTCGCCGCGCTGGGGAACTCGGCGGCCAGCGCGAGCTGCCGTGGCGGCTTCGGCTTGAGCGCGAGCACTGCCTTGACGACGATCCCGAGGCTGCCCTCGGAGCCGACGAGGAGCCGGGTGAGGTCGTATCCGGCGACGCCCTTGGCGGTGCGGCGGCCGGTGGTGAGGAGGCGTCCGTCCGCGAGGACGACGTTGAGGCCGAGGACGTATTCGGCGGTGACCCCGTACTTCACGCAGCACAGGCCGCCGGACGCGGTGCCGATGTTGCCGCCGATGGTGCACATCTCCCAGCTGGAGGGGTCCGGCGGGTAGTACAGCCCGTGCTCGTCGACGGCCCGGGACAGCACCGCGTTGATGACGCCCGGCTCCACCACGGCGATCCGGTCGACGGGGCTGATCTCCAGGATCCGGTCCATCTTGACCAGGGAGAGCACGATGCAGCCGTCGGAGGCGTTGGCCGCGCCCGACAGGCCGGTGCGGGCGCCCTGCGGGACGACCGGGACGCGCAGCGCCGTGGCGGTGCGCATGACGTGCTGGACCTGCTCGACGGTGCGCGGAAGCACGACGACGGCCGGGGTGCCCGCGTCGCAGAAGCTCGCCATGTCGTTGGCGTAGGAGGCGGTGATGTCCGGATCGGTGATCAGCGCCTCGGCCGGCAGACCCGCACGCAGTAGTTCGAGAAGATCGTCCATGATCCAAGACTGACACCCGGGCCCATTGGTGTGAACCCGTATGCGGCTGCCTTCGCAAGGCGCTGTGTGTTAGTCGTACTGACGCAGAGTGATCGGTATGGACGTCACGCCACAGCAGCCGCAGACGGCCCCCGGGCCGGACCACTCCCCCGAGACCGCCTACGCCCCGCCCTACGAGTCCCCGCCCGCGCTGCCGCCGGACTTCGCGTCCCTGGCCGAACCACCCCCCGCCTCGCTGCGCACGACCCTGCGCCGGGCGGCGTTCGGCGTGGTGGCGGGCGCGGTGCTGGTGACGGGTGCGGTGGTCGCCGTGCCCGACGACGACAAGGACGCCGCGCCGCTGGCCGGTCCGGTGTCACGGGCCATGACGGCGACGGCCGCGGGCTCGCCCGCCTCGCTCTCCGATCTGACGGCGCTCATCGGGGACCGCCAGAAGTGGGTGGGCACGCATCCCTCGGACGCGCAGTCGTGGGCGGTGCTCGGGTCGGCGTACGTGGAGTGGGGCCACCGTGCCGCGGACGCGGCGTACTACACCCGGGCCGAGCAGGCGCTGAAGCGGTCCCTGAACGTGCAGCCGGGTGAGCGCGGGAACGAGGCGGCCTGGGTGGGGCTGGCCTCGCTCGCCAACGCCCGGCACGACTTCGTCACGGCGAAGAAGTGGGGCGAGACGGTACGGGGGCGGCTGCCGAAGCAGTGGACGGTGTACCCGGAGCTGATCGACGCGTACAACGGCCTCGGTGACCTCAAGTCGGCGACCAAGGCGGTGGAGAAGTACGCGGCGCTGCGGTCCGGTGTTCCGTCGCTGGGCCGGACCGCCGAGATGTACCGCGACCGCGGCTGGCGCGAGGACGCGCTCGCCTCCGCGCAGGACGCCGCGAACCGGGCGAAGACCCCGGCGGAGAAGGCGGCCTGCCTGTCCCGGCTGGGCGAACTGGCCTGGGAGCGGGGCGAGCCGGAGGAGGCCGTCGCCCAGTACGGGGCCGCGCTGCGCACCGACCGCGCCCATCACCCCTCGCTGGCCGGCCGGGCGCGTGCGCTGGCGGCCCTCGGCCGCACCGACGAGGCCCAGCGGGACTACCAGGCGGCGCTGGCGAAGTCGCCCCGGCCCGCATACATGCTGGAGTTGGGCGAGTTGTACGAGTCGCTCGGCCTGGACGGCGACTCCGTCAACCAGTACGCGCAGCTGCGCAAGGCGCTGGCCCGTGCCAAGAGCCAGGGCGTGGACGACGACCTGCTGCTGGGCCGCTTCGAGGCCGCCCACGGCGACGCGGCCGCGGCGGTGGAGCTGCTGCGGGCGGAGTGGGACCGCGGCCACCGCAGCGCGGCGGTGGCGGATGCGCTGGGCTGGGCGCTGCACCGCTCGGGCGACTCGGACTCGGCTCAGGAGTACGCGCAGAAGGCCGTCGACTCGGGCGGCCGGAACGCCGGCTACTCGTACCACCTGGGCATGATCCAGCGCGCGTTGCGGGACTTCGGGCCGGCCCGCCGCCATCTGGAGGAGGCGCTGCGCACCAACCCGCAGTTCTCGCCGCTGGACGCCCCCAGGGCGCAGGAGGCGCTGGACACCATGGGGCTGCCGCCGGCCGGCGGCCCGCAGGACATGCAGCCGGCTCCGCTGCCGGCGCCCGAGCCCTCGCAGGCGCCCGAGCCGCTGCCGGCCCCGGACCCGGTGGGGCCGGCGGCGCCCGCCGCGGAGCCCGGCCGGCCGGCGGCGCAGGCTCCGGCACCGGCTGCGGGCCGCAGGCGCGCAAGGCGCAGCCGAGCCCGCGGAAGCCGGCCGCGGAGGACGCGGGACATGCCTCGCACTCCGCGGTGAAGCCGGCCGCCGGGCATTCACCGGCCGGCCACTGAGGCGCGGCGTTGATCCGGCACACCACGACGGGCGGGCCGATTCCGGCCCGCCCGTCGTGGTGTGCCGCGTCGGCTCAGAGGTTGCCGCGCTTCTCCTGCTCGCGCTCGATGGCCTGGAACAGGGCCTTGAAGTTGCCCTTGCCGAAGCCCATCGAGCCGTGGCGCTCGATCATCTCGAAGAACACCGTCGGCCGGTCCTGGACCGGCTTGGTGAAGATCTGCAGCAGGTAGCCGTCCTCGTCGCGGTCGACGAGGATCTTCAGCTCGCGCAGGGTCTCCACGGGCACCCGGGTCTCGCCGGCCCACTCACCCAGCGTGTCGTAGTACGAGTCCGGGGTGTCCAGGAACTGGACGCCGGCCGCCCGCATCGCGCGCACCGAGGCGACGATGTCGTTCGTGGCGAGCGCGATGTGCTGGACGCCCGCGCCGCCGTAGAACTCCAGGTACTCGTCGATCTGCGACTTCTTCTTGGCGACGGCCGGTTCGTTGATCGGGAACTTGACCTTGAGCGTGCCGTCGGCGACCACCTTGGACATGAGCGCGGAGTACTCGGTGGCGATGTCGTCGCCCACGAACTCCTTCATGTTGGTGAAGCCCATGACCTTGTTGTAGAAGCCGACCCACTCGTTCATCCGGCCGAGCTCGACGTTGCCGACGCAGTGGTCGACGGCCTGGAAGGTCCGCTTGGCGGGCGGCTCGACGATCGGGGCGGCCTCGGTGTAGCCGGGGAGGTAGGGGCCGTCGTAGCCGGTGCGCTCGACGAGGGTGTGGCGGGTCTTGCCGTACGTGGCGATGGCGGCCAGCACGACCGTGCCGTGCTCGTCCTTGACCTCGTGCGGCTCGGTGAGGCCGAGGGCGCCGTGCTCGACGGCGTAGGCGTAGGCGGCGCGTGCGTCGGGGACCTCGATGGCCAGGTCGGTGACGCCGTCGCCGTGCTCGGCCACGTGGTCGGCGAGGAAGCGGCCGTGGTCGGTGGTCGCCCTGATGACGGAGGTGAAGACGAAGCGGGCGGAGCCGTTGGTCAGGACGTAACTGGCGGTCTCGCGGCTGCCGTTCTCCGGTCCGGAGTAGGCGACCAGCTTCATGCCGAAGGCTGTCGAGTAGTAGTGCGCGGCCTGCTTGGCGTTGCCGACGGCGAAGACGACCGCGTCCATTCCCTTGACCGGGAAGGGATCGGCCTGCCGGGCGGTTCCGGGAGTGCTGTGCATCGTCTCAGTCATGTCCGAAGGTTCCCGCCGCTTCGCAAGATGCGCAACAGTTCGCGAAATCACTGGGCAGTCTGTGCAGTGGATAGCAATGATGGCCGGACTATCTGTACATGGTGACCATCACCGTGACCCCCGGAGGCGGACCGTGGCGATCGATCATCTGGACGGGCGGCTCATCGTGCTGCTGGCGCGCGAGCCGCGGATCGGCGTACTGGAGGCGTCGCGCCGGCTCGGCGTGGCGCGCGGGACGGTCCAGGCACGGCTGGACCGTCTTCAGTCGAATGGCGTCATCCGCGGATTCGGCCCGGACGTCGATCCGGCGGCCCTCGGATATCCGGTCACCGCCTTCGCGACGCTGGAGATCAAGCAGGGCCAAGGCGCCGACGTACGGGCTCATTTGGGCGGCGTACCCGAGGTGCTGGAGCTGCACACGACCACCGGGCAGGGCGACATGTTCTGCCGGCTGGTGGCCCGTTCCAACGCCGACCTCCAGCGGGTGATCGACCGGGTTGTCGGATTTGATGGCATTGTCCGGGCCTCCACGGCCATCGTCATGGAGAACCCCGTACCCCTGCGCATCATCCCGCTCGTCGAGCAGGCCGCACAGGACACCGACTGAGCCGAGGAGTGACGCGTGAGCTTCTGGTCGTATCTGGGCAATCGGCACCAGCAGCTGCTCACCGACGCGTTCCAGCACGCCAGCGCCGTCTTCCAGTGCATGGTCATCGCCACCGCGCTGGGTGTGCTGATCGGCGTGGTCAGCTACCGCAGCGGCTGGGGCGGTTCGGTGGCGATCACCTCGACGGCGACCGTCCTGACCATTCCGTCCCTCGCCGCGATCGGTCTGCTGATCCCGCTGGTCGGACTCGGCGTGGCGCCGACCGTCATCACCCTGACGCTGTACGGGCTGCTGCCCATCGTCCGTAACGCCATCGTCGGACTACGCGGCGTCGACCCGGCGCTCGTGGACGCGGCGAAGGGCATCGGGATGTCGCGGATCGCCCGGCTCTGCAAGGTGGAACTGCCGCTCGCCTGGCCGCCGATCCTCACCGGCATCCGGGTCTCCACCCAGATGCTGATGGGCATCGCCGCCATCGCCGCGTACGCCTCAGGGCCCGGTCTGGGCAACGAGATCTTCCGCGGTATCGCCTCGCTGGGCAGCGCCAACGCGATCAATTCGGTGCTCGCGGGCACGCTCGGCATCGTCATCCTCGCCCTGCTCTTCGACGCCGCGTACGTGCTGCTGGGGCGGCTCACCATCCCGAGGGGGATCCGTGTCTGAGACCGCCGCAGAGACCGAACCGAAGCCGGCCGTCAACGCCACCTCCGGCGCGACCATCCAGCTGGAGAACCTGACGAAGCTCTATCCGGGCAATCCCAACCCGGCCGTGGACAACGTCTCGATGGACATCAAGGCCGGCGAGACCGTGATCCTCGTCGGTCCGTCCGGCTGCGGGAAGTCGACCACCCTGAAGATGATCAACCGGCTGATCGAGCCGACGTCGGGCCGGATCCGGATCGGCGACGAGGACGTCACCGACATGGACCCGGTGAAGCTGCGCCGGAAGATCGGCTACGCGATCCAGTCGTCCGGTCTCTTCCCGCACATGACGGTCGCCGAGAACATCGCCCTCGTACCGAAGATGGTCGGCTGGTCGAAGTCGAAGGTGAAGGACCGGGTCGAGGAGATGCTCGACCTGGTCGGCCTCGACCCGCGCGAGTTCCACGGCCGCTATCCGCGCGCCCTGTCCGGCGGTCAGCAGCAGCGGGTGGGCGTGGCGCGGGCGCTGGCCGCCGATCCGCCGGTGCTCCTGATGGACGAGCCGTTCGGCGCGGTCGACCCGATCACCCGGGACCACCTCCAGGACGAGCTGATCCGGCTCCAGCACGAACTGCACAAGACGATCGTCTTCGTCACCCATGACTTCGACGAGGCGATCAAGCTGGGCGACCGGATCGCCGTGCTGCGCGAGCGCTCGCACATCGCGCAGTTCGACACCCCGGAGGCCATCCTCACCAACCCGACGGACGACTTCGTCTCGGGTTTCGTGGGCGCCGGTGCGGCGCTGAAGCGGCTCAACCTCACCCGGGTGCGGGATGTGGAGATCGCCGAGTTCCCGACGGTGACCGTCGAGGACCCGCTCCAGTCGATCTTCAACAAGCTGCGCAGCGGACCGCACAACGAACTGCTGATGCTGGACCGCAGGAACCGCCCCTACAAATGGCTGCGGCGCGGTGACCTGATGCGGGCCCGCGGTTCGCTGGCGCGTGCCGGGCAGCTGGTGCACGACACGGTGACCAGGGACGCGACGCTGCACGACGCACTGGAGGCGGTGCTCACCGACAGCGGCGGACGGGTCGCGGTGACCGGGCGACGCGGCGAGTTCATCGGCGTCGTCGACATGCACACCCTGATGAACTCCGTGCACGAGCTCCTGGAGGCCGACCGGCTCACCGCCATCGAGCACCAGCACGAGCTGGAGGAGCAGCGGTCCCACCAGACCGTGCAGGAGCTGGAGGGCGGTGCGGACGCATGACTCCTCCCTCCTCGTCCCCGTCCCCTCAGTCACCCGGCCCCGGCGGCCCGGTCCCCGCGTCCGACCGGGACCGCCCGCCCGGCGAGCACGACGTCAAGGGCCATGCCTTCCGCGACGAGGAGGAGGAACCCTCGCAGCCGCCGGCCGGGCCGCCGCGCCGGATCACCTGGCGCAAGCTGATGCTGGTGCCCGCGGCGCTCGCGGTGGTCCTGATCGTCACGTACGTGTGGATCAACCACGTGTCCCTCGACTCGATCGCGGAGAACTCACTGGCCGGCGACACGGTCCAGCTGCGGTGGTGGCAGCACGTCAGGCTGACCGCCATCTCGACCTTCTGGGTGCTGATCATCGCCATTCCGCTGGGCATCGCGCTGACCCGCCCGGGGCTGCGCAGGGGCGCGCCGGTCGTCACCGCGATCGCCAACATCGGGCAGGCGACGCCGGCGATCGGCCTGCTGGCACTGCTGGTGATCTGGCTGGGTATCGGCCCTTCGACGGCCATCACGGGCATGGTGATCTACGCGGTGCTGCCGGTGCTCTCCAATACGGTCGCCGGCCTGAAGGCGATCGAGCCGACGCTGGTGGAGGCCTCGCGCGGCATCGGCATGTCGGCCATGGGGACGCTCCGCAAGGTCGAACTGCCGCTCGCCGTGCCGCTGATCCTGGCCGGTGTCCGGACCGCGCTGGTGCTCAATGTGGGCACGGCGACCCTGGCGACGTTCGGCGGCGGTGGCGGGCTCGGGGACCTGATCACCTCGGGCATCCAGACCCAGCGGATGCCGGTGCTGGTGCTCGGTTCCGTGCTGACGGTGGTGCTGGCGCTATTGGTGGACTGGCTGGCCTCACTGGTCGAGCTGGCGCTGACGCCGCGTGGACTGGAGGTGGGGTGATGGGCCCGCAGCGAAGGCGCAGGGCGACGGGCGTGCGCACCGGCCTGGCGGGGGCGGTGGTGCTGGCACTGGCGCTCTCCGGGTGCGGCCTGAAGAGCGGGTCGCCGATGGTCGACGACGTGGTCCCGGGTTCCGCGGGGCTGGGCACGCCGCTGGACGGCGCCTCGCTGACCGTCACGTCGAAGAACTTCAGCGAGAACATCATCCTGGGCCAGATGATCGGCCTGATCTTCAAGGCCGCCGGGGCCGAGGTGCTGGACCGGACGAACCTGCCCGGCTCGATCAGTGCGCGCGAGGCGATCCGCCAGGGCGACGCCGATGCGATGTACGAGTACACGGGCACCGGCTGGATCACCTACCTGGGCCACGCGAAGCCGATCACCGACCCGCAAAAGCAGTGGGAGGCGGTGCGCGCCGCGGACCGGAAGAACGGGGTGACGTGGCTGCCGCAGTCGACCCTCAACAACACCTACGCGCTCGCCATCAGCAAGAAGAACAACGCGAAGTACCACTTGAAGACGCTTTCGGACGTCGCCGCGCTGACGAAGAAGAACCCCTCGGCGGTGACGATCTGCGTGGAGAACGAGTTCGCCTCGCGCAACGACGGACTGCCGGGCATGGAGAAGGCGTACGGGATGTCGATCCCGGGCGGCAACATCAAGAAGATGGACGCCGGCATCGTCTACACCCAGGTGTCGAAGTCCAACTCCTGCCTGCTGGGTGAGGTGTTCACCACGGACGGCCGGATCAAGGCGATGGACCTCGACGTGCTGCAGGACAACAAGCACTTCTTCCCCAACTACAACGCGGCGCCCGTCATCCACACCGCGACCTTCGACAAGTACCCGGTGATCGCGGCACTGCTGGACCCGCTCAGCGCACGGCTGACGACGGAGGTCGCGCAGCAGCTGAACGCCAAGGTGGACGTCGAGGGGAGGACCCGCACGAGGTGGCCAAGGACTGGCTGGTCTCGGAGGGGTTCATCAAGGCGGGGTGACGCCTCGTCGAGGAGCGGTGCGCCTGGTCGGGGAAGGGTCCGGGAAGGGGCGGGGAGGCCGGCCGCGAGTTCCAAAGAACTAGTTGCAAAAAACCGGTTGCAAAGGTCTCTTTGCAACTCTATGGTGGAGGCATGGCAGAGAACGAGGCCGGCCGCGACAGCGCCCCGGCCGGCACCCCGGAGCTCCACATGGTGAACGCCCGCACCCTGCGCGGGCTGGCCCACCCCCTGCGGCTGCGGTTGCTGAACACCCTGCGGGAGTTCGGCCCGGCCACCGCGTCCGGTCTCGCGGACCGGCTCGGCGAGTCCAGCGGCGCCACCAGTTACCACCTGCGCCAGCTCGCCTCGTACGGCTTCGTGGCGGACGACCCGGAGCGCGGCAAGGGGCGCGAGCGGTGGTGGAAGGCCGTCCACACGGGCACGGCGTTCGACCGCACCGCGGACTTCCTCCGCGACCCGGACCCGGAGGTGCGCGGGGCCATGGGCGTCGTCATGCACGAGATCGCCACCACGCACACCCAGGAACTGAACACCTGGCTCGGCACCATGCACGAGTGGCCCGAGGAGTGGCTGCGCTCCTCCGACCTCAGCGACTTCAAGGTGCGTCTCACGCCCGAACTCTCCCTGGAACTGGCGGAGAAGATCCACGAGCTCGTCGAGAGCTACCGCGACCGGGTCCCGGAGGACACCGAGGGCTCCGCGGTGGTCCGCACCCACCTGCACGTCTTCCCCCGCCCGACCGACTGAAGGGACCACCACCCATGCATCCCCACACGCACCTTCAGCTGCACCGCATCCGCTCCGCCGAACTGCGCCGCCAGGCGGCCGACTTCCGCCTCGCCGCTCTTTGCCGCGCCCCGCGCGCCGACCTGCGGACCCAACTGGGCTGGACCATGGTCGAGCTGGGCCTGCGCCTGATACCGGACCGCTCCGCCATGCCGTCCCGCGCACCCCGACCGGCCTAGCCGGTGGACGGGGGGAAGACGCGGAACCGGGTACCACTCACTGCCGTACTGGCCGCCAACTCGATATCCACCGCCGGTACTTCACTCACCCTGATCGGCGTCCCCTGGTTCGTCCTGGAGACCACGGGAAGCGCCGGCCGGGCCGGGGTCGTCGCCTTCTGCGCGACCCTCCCGATCGTGGTCTCCGCACTGATCGGCGGGCCCGTCATCGACCGGATCGGCCGGCGCCGGGTCTCCGTCGCCTCCGACACGGTGTGCGGACTCGCCGTCGCCGCGGTCCCGTTGCTCCACTACGCCGACGCGCTCGCCTTCTGGACGCTCTGCGTGCTGATGGCGGTCAACGGGCTGGCCCACACCCCCGGCAACACGGCGCGCTACGTCCTGGTGCCCGACCTCGCCGCACACGCCGGCACCACGCTCGCCCGCGCGGCCAGCCTCTTCGACGCCGTCTCGCGCGGGGCCAGGATGGTCGGGGCGGCGCTGGCCGGGGTACTGATCGCCCTGGTGGGGGCGGAGACCGTACTCCTGCTGGACGCGGCGACCTTCCTGACCTCGGCCGCGCTGATCGCTGCGGGGGTACGGGGGGTGCGCGCCGCGGAGCCCGTGAAGGCCGCGGCGCCGGTCTCCCTGCGCACCTACCGGCGCGAACTGCGCGAGGGATACGCCTACCTGTTCGGCAACCGGCTGCTGCTGGGCGTCGTGGTGACAGTCCTCTTCATGAACGGCACCGACCAGGGCTGGAACGCCGTCCTGCTGCCGGTGCACGCGTCGGCCGAACTGGGCGGAGCGCGGGATCTCGGGCTGCTCACCGCGTTGTTCGGGGCGGGCGGCCTGACCGGGGCGCTGCTGTACGGGGCAGTGGGGCACCGCTACTCACGGCGGGCCGTGTTCAGCGTGTGCGTGGTGCTGTGCGGGGCCCCGAGGTTCCTGGTCGCGGCGCTGACCGGGACCACACTGCCGCTCGCCGTGACGATGGTGCTGAGCGGGGTCGCGGGCGGGGTCCTGAACCCGATCCTGACGACGGTGATCTACGGCAGCGTCCCCGACGAGCTGCGCAGCCGGGTCTCCGGCGCGCTCACCGCGGGGTGCGAGCTGGCCATGCCGGTGGGCGGTCTGGCGGCGGGCCTGCTGGTGGAGGGCGCGGGCGCTTCGGGGGCGCTGCTGGCGATGGGCGCGGTCTATCTGGTCGCGACCCTGAGCCCGCTGGTCTTCCCGGCCTGGCGGAGGATGGACGACGAGCCGTCGGCCGGGAGCGTCGACCGGGCGGGGGCCGTCGACCTGGCGGGGGAAGCGGTCAGCAGCTAGGGACCTTGCCCCCGTGGTCCAGCGCCCGCAGCGAGGAGACCGCACCCTTCAGGGTCGTGACCGGGATCAGCCTGAGCCCGTCCGGAAGCTCGGCGTGCGCCTCCTTGCACTCGGCCTTCGGGACGAGGAAGACGGTCGCCCCGTCCCGGCGGGCCGCCTGGGTCTTCAGCGAGACGCCGCCGACCGCGCCGACCGCGCCGCCCGGCGCGATGGTGCCGGTGCCGGCGATGGTGCGGCCGCCGGTGAGGTCGCCCCCGGAGCCGTCGCCGTCGAGCTTGTCGATGATGCCGAGCGCGAAGAACAGCCCGGCGCTGGGCCCGCCCACGTCGGCGAGGTGCAGGGTCACGTCGACCGAGCCGGGCGGCTTGCCGAGATACCGCTCGGCGGCGGACACGGCCAGGTCCTGCGACTTCACCATGTCGTCGAGGTTGTGCTTCTCGATCTGCTTCTCGGAGCCGCCGCTCGGATAGACGGAGTCGTGGGGCATGACCGCCCGGTCCGTCCGGAACCAGCTGTCGACCACGTCACCGATCCCGACGTCGGCTTCGGGCCCGGTGGCCACGATCGTCGTCATCCGCAGCTCGCCCGTGGTGTGCCGGGTGGGGGTGCCCTTGATGCTGATCACGGGAGCGCCGTGGTCGTCCCCGAGCACGTTCGCCGTCGTACCGGGCTGCGCCAGCGTGAACGGCAGCGGCGCGAAGGCGGCCACGCCGAAGAGGGCGAGGACGGGGAGGGCGCAGAGGGCGAGGGTGCGGGAGCGCGAGTGGCGTGTGAACACCCGCCCAATCTAACCGGCCGCCTGCCGGGGCCGCCGCCGAGGTTCGGGCCTGCGGGGGCCCGGGGCCGGGATCACGGGGCCGGGGTCGCGGGGCCGGGGCCCACGTGCGGAGGCGGGCACCCGCCCTGACCGGTTCCGTCCTCAATCGCCGGACGGGCTGGGGATGCCGTTCCGGCGATTGAGGGCAAGGTCTCAGTCGCTAGCGAAGCGCGTCCGCTACCTCGCGTGCCGCGTCCACCACTCGGGGGCCGACCCGTTCCGGGACCGCGTCCGCGAGCATCACCACGCCCACGCTGCCCTCGACCCCGGTCACCCCCATCAGCGCGGCCGCCGCCCCGCTCGCGCCCGCTTCGAGCTCGCCGTGGGTCAGGGTGAAGGCGGTCTCGCCCACCGGCTTCTGCCGGGCGGCGAGGATCGCCCGGCCCGCGGCACCCCGGTCGAGCGGGTGACGGAAGCCGGCCCGGTACGCCACGTGGTAGTCCGTCCAGGTCGGTTCGACGACCGCGACGGCGAGTGCGTCCGTGCCGTCGACCAGTGTGAGGTGGGCCGTGGCCCCGATGTCCTCGGCCAGGGAGCGCAGCGCGGGCAGCGCGGCCTCCCGGACGAGCGGGTGCACCTGGCGGCCCAGGCGCAGCACGCCCAGGCCCACCCTGGCCCGGCCGCCCAGGTCACGCCGTATCAGGGTGTGCTGTTCCAGGGTGGCGAGCAGGCGGTAGACCACCGTGCGGTTGACGCCGAGTTTGTTGGACAACTCGGTGACCGTCAGGCCGTGGTCGGTGTCGGCAAGCAGTTTGAGGACACGCAGTCCCCGGTCGAGCGTCTGGGAAGTCTCCGCGGTCACGACGCCCTCTCCTCTTTGGTGAGCGGCAGCGGCTGGTTCCCACGGGTTGTGCGTCACCGGTCCCAGCGGCGACGCACGGAGAGGCCGCCGGCCTGGCCAAGGCACCGGCTGCGCTCCGCGGCGGCGTTGCCACGGGGCGTTCACATTTTTGGGACAGTAGCGAGCCAGTCCGCTGAGCGGAAGACCTCGTCCAGAATCCGGGCGCTTATGGAAAAGCAGTTGTGCCGGAAGAGCATAAGTGCCGGTCAGCGAGGCGTCGGCCGACGGCCGCGCATCTACGCGCGTCCAGGTCGGGCGACTCGCTCGCCACGCTCCGTAGACGGGACGTGAACCAGCGTTAACTCACTGTGAACAAATTCCGGCCAGTTTTCTGAACGGTTCCGTTGTTCTGCCGCTCGCCGCGCCTCGCGGGGGGACGAAGGGGCAGGGCGCGAGGGAGCTGCACCCGCTCATGGGAACGGCCCGGGGCGAGGACTCCTGTCCCCTCCCCGGGCCGTTGCCCGTGCCTTGCCGCGGGCTCACGTCATGCGGGTGGCCCACTCCTGGACCTTCTTGATCCGCTGCTCGATCTGCCCGGCGGTGGCCTCCGCGCTCGGCGGGCCGCCGCACACCCGCCGCAGCTCGGTGTGGATGACCCCGTGCGGCTTGCCGCTCTGGTGCGTGTAGGCCGACACCATGGTGTTCAGCTGCTTGCGCAGCCCCAGCAGCTGCTTGTGCGTGACCACCGGCCGGTCGCCGGCCGGCTTCTCCAGCAGATCGGCCTCGGAGGCCGGCTTCTGGCGGCTGTGCGCGATCTGCCGGGTCTGCCGCTTCTGGAGCAGCAGCTGCACCTGGTCGGGTTCGAGCAGCCCCGGGATGCCGAGGTAGTCCTGCTCCTCCTCGCTGCCGGGGTGCGCCTGCATGCCGAACTCGGCACCGTCGTACAGCACCCGGTCGAAGACCGCGTCGGACTCCAGCGCCTCGAAGGGCAGCTGCTCCTCGGTCTCCTCGTCCTCCAGCTTCTCGGCGTCGGAGAGGAGCTTGTCCTCCTCGGCGAAGGGTTCTCCTCGTCGCTGCCCTTCTTGGGCTTGTCGAGGACGTGGTCCCGTTCGACCTCCATCTCGTTGGCGAAGTCGAGGAGCATCGGGATCGTCGGCACGAAGACGGAGGCCGTCTCGCCGCGCCTGCGGGAGCGCACGAAGCGGCCGACGGCCTGCGCGAAGAAGAGCGGCGTCGAGATGGTGGTGGCGTACACGCCGACCGCCAGGCGCGGCACGTCGACTCCCTCGGACACCATGCGGACGGCGACCATCCAGCGCGATTCGTCGTCGGTGAACTGGTCGATCTTCTTCGACGCGGCCTTCTCGTCGGAGAGGACGACGGTCACCTTCTCGCCGGTGACCTTCCGGAGGATCTTGGCGTACTCGCGCGCCGACTCCTGGTCGGTCGCGATGACCAGGCCGCCGGCGTCCGGGATGCCCTTGCGGACCTCGGTCAGCCGCTTGTCGGCCGCGCTGAGCACATTGGGGATCCAGTCACCGGTGGGCGACAGCGCGGTGCGCCAGGCCTGCCCGATGGCGTCCTTGGTCATCGGCTCACCGAGCCGGGCGGCGATCTCGTCACCGGCCTTGGTGCGCCAGCGCATGTTGCCGCTGTAGCTGAGGAAGATCACCGGGCGGACGACGCCGTCGGCGAGCGCGTTGCCGTAGCCGTAGGTGTAGTCGGCCGAGGACCGCCGGATCCCGTCGTTGCCCTCCTCGTACGCCACGAAGGGGATCGGGTTGGTGTCGGAGCGGAACGGCGTGCCGGTGAGCGCGAGCCGGCGGGTCGCCGGGTCGAACGCCTCCTGGCAGGCCTCGCCCCAGGACTTCGAGTCTCCGGCGTGGTGGATCTCGTCGAGGATCACCAGGGTCTTGCGCTGCTCGCACCGGTTGCGGTGCAGCATCGGGCGGACACCGACACCCGCGTACGTGACCGCGACCCCGTGGTACTCCTTGCTCACGGGGCCGGCGCTGTACTCGGGGTCGAGCTTGATCCCTATCCGGGCGGCCGCCTCCGCCCACTGCTTCTTGAGGTGCTCGGTCGGCGCGACGACGGTGACCTGCTGCACGACGTGGTGGTGCAGCAGCCATGACGCGAGGGTGAGCGCGAAGGTGGTCTTGCCGGCGCCGGGGGTCGCGACCGCGAGGAAGTCGCGCGGCTGCTCCTGGATGTACCTCTCCATGGCGCCCTGCTGCCAGGCTCGCAGCTTGCCGGCCGTACCCCAGGGGGCGCGGCCGGGAAAGGCGGGTGAGAGGTGGTGGGAGGCGGTAGTAGTCACGGTCTCCGGTTCGGGTCTCTCGGGTACGTGTGGTGCTGTCCGCACGGGCCGGGACGGGCACGCACGCGATACGACAACCGGGCCACCCTACCGGGGGGCGGGGTGCGAACGAGCTCGGACTGCGCCGCCCGGCCGGGAATTGCGACGGCTGTCACACGTGGTCGACGACCAGGTCGCGCAGCCCTTGGGAGATGACCTTCACCTCGTCCATTTCCCCGGTGGCGACCGCGATGACCAGGCGTTCGGCCGCGTCGATGTCCGGGCGGAGATCGACCCCGTTCATCGCCAGGAAGGTCATGCACGACAGCCAGGCGGTGCGCTTGTTGCCGTCGAACAATGGATGGTTGATCGCCAGGGACTGGAGCAGCGCGGCCGCCTTGTCGACGACGTCGGGATACGCCTCCTCACCGAACATGGCCGCGGAGGGCCGATGGGCGGCCGATTCGAGGAGTCCTGCGTCGCGGACCACGATCTGCATGTCGGCGCAGGCGTGCTCGGCAATGACGAGGATGTCTTCGGAGGTCAGGTAGACGCAGCTCACTTGAGCCGCTCCATGAGCTCGCCCCACTTGGCCGCCTGCTCCTTCGCGGTCTTGCGGACGATGGCCTGCTGGGCGGTCCTGGCCAGGTAGTCGTCCACTGCCTGCAGGAGTATGGCGTGCATGCTCGTCCCCTCCTGCTCGGCGCGCTGCTTCAGGGCTTCGGTCTGGTCGTCACGAAGACGCAGGTTCATGGCCATACCAAAACGGTACCACCGCGTGGGGCCAAACCAGTACCAACTAGTTCTCCCGCACCCGCGTGGCCACCCACGCCCCCACCGCCGCGACCCCCGCCATCGGCAGGAACACCACCGCGAACGCTCCGGGATGCGAGCCCTGCCCGCCGGCCTCCACCGCCTCGTGCACGGCCCCCACCGCTCCCCCGCCGAGCGCGGCGAACGCGGCGCCGCCCGCGGCCAGCAGCAGGACGTTGGAGAGGCCGTCGGAGATCTGCAGGGCCGCGGAGTTCGCGCCCGCCTCCTCGGGCGCCGACAGCTTCAGCAGCAGCACACTCGTCGATGCCATCACCGCACCCATGCCGAGGCACCCGAAGGCCCAGGCGACGGCGACCGTCCAGACCGGCACCCCGTCGATCAGCACGGCCGGCGCGGCCGCGACGGCCGCGGCGACCAGCACCATGCCGGCCACCATCAGCCGCTCGCGGTACGGCTCCAGGCGCGGCCGGGACTGCACGTACGACCCCAGCGCCCAGGTCCCGCCGCCGGCGGCGAGCGAGAGCCCGGCCATGGTCGGGGACAGGCCGCGCTGGGTGACCAGCATCAGCGGTACGAACGACTCGGCGGCGATGAACGACCCGGCCGCCACCCCGCGCAACAGCACCACCGCGGGCAGCCCGCGGGCCGCCCGGGCGGTGCCCGGCGGCAGCAGACCGCGGACCGCGGGGACGAGCAGGGCGACGCCGGCGGCGGCCGGCAGCAGCGAGAACCAGTTCCGTTCCTGACCGGCGTACTGGAGCAGTCCGGCGCCCAGCGAGATGCCCAGCGCGAGCACGATGCGCCGGCGGTCGTAGGACTCGACGGGCGCCGCCGGGTCGGCCGGCCCGGACGCCATCCGCCGGATCGCGGGCAGCGCGAGCGCCAGCGGGAAGACCACCAGGACCGGAATGCCGACGAAGACCCAGCGCCAGCCCAGGTGCTCGGTCACGCTCCCGGCGGCCAGCGGCCCGACGACGGACGGGATCACCCAGCTCGCGGCGAACGCGGCCATGATCGCCGGCCGCAGCTGCTCGGGGTAGGCCCGGCTGATCACCACGTACAGCGCGACGATCACCAGCCCGCCGCCGAGCCCCTGCACGGCCCGCCCCGCGATGAACATCCACATGGTGCCCGCGGTCCCGGACAGCAGCAGCCCCGCCCCGAAGGCGCTGATCCCGGCGGCCAGCGGCGCCAGCGGTCCGCGCCGGTCGGCCCACTGCCCGGACAGCACCATGGCGAAGAGGCTGGTGGTGAAGTACGCCGAGAACGCGAACGCGTACAGCGGGATGCCGTGCAGCTCACGGGCGGCGACCGGCATCGCGGTCCCCACGGCGGTCGCCTCGAAGGCGATCAGAAACACGACGGAGACGATGCCGATGCTGAGCGCCCGGTAGGTCCTCCCGAGCACCCCTTCCGGCGTCGCGGCGACGTCGGCCCCGCCCAGGTCATCGATGTCTGCGAGGCGGGCCGAGAGCTCGGCGTCACGCGGTTCCAGGACGGTCATCCGCCCAGAGTAAGGGGCAAAATCCGGGATGAACCCTGTCGCGAGTCGCTGCCGCTCTCCTCCCTTGGTCGTAGGACCGGCCGGCCGATCATGAACGCCGTATGGCAGTCGCGTTGCGGGGCCGGCCGCACCCTTGGCCTCACGGCCCCGGGGCCTACGGTCGGTGAAGAACAACGCACGGCCGTGTGCCCGAGAGGCTTAGGGGCTCGACTGCAACTCGAGTTACACCGGTTCGATTCCGGTCACGGCCTCCTGATGAAACCGCCCGTCCCTGGTATGCAGGGGCGGGCGGTTCGCTTTGGATCAGCCGATGACCGGAGGGACGATGCGCCGGTCGCCGTACTGCCAGGTCTCCTCGTCCTCGACGAAGTGATCCCCCTCCGCGTCACGGTCGGCAGCACGGGACTGCCCGGTGCGCGGGCTCCGGCTCACCGGCAGGCCGCCGGAGGTGAACGGGCGCGCGCCCGTCGCCCCGAGAGGCTGTGAGCGGCCGCCGGAGATGCCGCTCCGGCCGGCCCCCGCACCCGCTGCTCCCGTTCCCGGACCGCGCACCACGGGCGTTCCCCGCTGCCCGCTCTCGGCGCCGGCCACCGTGCCACGGGGCAGGGCTGCCGCCGGGCGCCCGGCGGCGGGCGGCACCGGACGTCCACCGGTGATGCCGCCGCCCTCGGCGGGGACGGCGGTTGCCGAACGGCGTGAGCCCCCATCGGTCACCGCCGGGCGCGGGGTGCCGGCCGGCCGGCCCGGAACCGTTGCGGCGGACTGCGTGACGGGAGCGCCGGCGAGGACCGGCGCCGCCGCGCCGGCCGGCCCGGTCACGCCGCCGGGGGCCGCGCCGTCCATCGCCCCGGCGGGCGGTCCGGCGGGGCCGGCGGGGCGTCCGGCGGCGGGGCGAACGCGTCGAGGGCCATGGCGGCCGGCCGTGCCGCCGGGTCGGCCGCCCTGGAGAGGCGCTCGCCCGCGCTCCCGGCAGACCCCGCCGTGCCGTCCGGCACCTCGGCGCCGGCCCGCTGCGGCGGCAGAGCGTGTGCTGCGGACACACCGACCGTGGTGCCGGCGGCGGTTCGCCCGAGGTGTGCGCTCGCGGCCGCGCCCGGGTCGGGGCCCTGCCGGTCCGGCACGGCCTCCTGCGGCAGCGGCGGGAAAACGGGCTTCTCCAGGGCGGTGAGCTGCGCCGCCGAGAACTCGTACGTCTGCGCCAGCCTCCGCATCTGCGCCGCCGCCTCCTGCCGGCCGGCCTCCGTCGAGGCGAGCAGGGTCTCCGCGGACCGCCGCGCGCCCGCGGAGGCGGCCGGGTCGTCCCGCGTCGCCGCCGCCGCGTCGAGGCTCGCCCGGATGCCGGTCTGCGGGCGGGGGATCGACGCCTGGGCGGAGGTGACCGCGCGCGACGCCTCGGCGAGCCACTTCGAGGCGCTCTCGCCGTAGTCCCCCAGGCGCAGCGTCGCATTGGCCAGGTCGGCGCTCCAGGTGCGGAAGGCGTCGGCTCCCGCGCCCTTCCACTCCACCCGCTGCGGGCGGGTCCTCAGGTCCTCGGCGATCCTGCGGATCTGCGCCGCCGCGCTCACCAGGCGGTCGGCCGCGTCCTGGATCTCGCCGCCGGCGGCCTCGTCGAGCCACCGCAGCATCTCCTCGTGGGTCAAGCGGTCGAAGTCCGTGCCCACGGCGCCGCTCCCTCCTCGCTCCTGACGGTGAGCATGCGGTCGCGGACGTCCGTGTCGGTGTGCGCGTAACCCCGGTGGGAGTCGAGCACCGCGGTACCCATGCCCTCCATGGAGTCCGACAGCAGCTGGGACAGCCGCTCCAGCTCCCCGACGACGGTGCGGTACGAGCCGTGCAGGGCGTCCGCCTCGGACCAGCTGCCCGTGCCGCCGCCGAACCGCCCGCGGCTCACGGGGTCCTCGCCGAGCCTTCCGGGCGCCGCGGGGGATGCCCGCAGGTCACGCAGGAGTTCGTCGATGCGGTCGCGGAAGCCGGTGAACGACGAGAGTTCGGTGACGAGTTCGCCGGCGGTGTCGGGGGCGGCCGGCCCCGGCGTGGCGGCGGCGGGCCACGACGCACCCCGCCCCGGATAGATCGGCAGCACAGCAACCTCCCCGTGAAGAGCTTCGGAGATCACTGTAGGCAGCAGCGCCGACCGGTCGCGGCGCCGGATTGCGGCTGCAATCCGGCGAACAGCGTCCGTCCCGCGGTCAGGACTTGGCGACCGCGACGGCTGCCTGGGGCCTGATCGGGAGGCGGTTGATCGGGCGGCCGGTGGCCGAGCGGACCGCGGCGGCCACGGCGGCCGGGGAGGTCACCACCGGGATCGCGGAGGCAGGCTTGGCACCGAAGGGGGCCACCACGTCGCGTTCCTCGACGAGTTTGACAATGCGAATGTCCGGCGCGTCAAGGGAGGTCGGCAACGCGTAACCCGTTAGGTCGGGGTGGCGGATCAGACCGCGGGCGGTACGGAGGTTCTCCGTCAGGGCGGCGCCGATGCCCTGGGTGACGCCCGCCTCGATGCGGGTGGCCAGCTGAGACGGGTTGAGAATGCGGCCGACGTCCTGGGCGACGGCCATCTCCACCACGCGGACCGAGCCGAGTTCGATGTCGACGTCCACCACCGCGCGGATCGCGCAGAACGCCAGGCCGACGAAGGCGTCGCCCTGGCCGGACTCGTCGAGCGGCTCCGTGGGGTGGGGGCGGCACTGGGCGGTGGCCCAGAGTTCCTTGCCGTCCATCGCCTCGGTGACGGTCGTGGACAGCACCCCGTCGTACGAGGTGATCTTGCCGTCCGCGATCTGGAGCAGTTCGGTGGACATGCCGAACTTGTGCGCCAGCGGCTGGAGCAGCTGGGTGCGGACCATCTTCGCCGCGCGTTCCACCGCTCCGGCGGAGACCCAGGTGTGGCGGCCGTGCGTGGCGGGGCCCGCCGGGGCTGGTCGGTGTCGACGGAGGCCACGTGGACCTCTTCGATGCCGAGGGTCTCCTGGACGACCTGGCGGGCCAGCGTCGTGAAGCCCTGGCCCGTCTCGACGGCGGCGCAGATGACGGTGGCGATCCCGTCGTGGACCCGGACCGTGGCCGTGGAGACCTCGTCGGTGCCCTCGGCGCCGAGCATGTGGACCATGCCGAGTGCGTAGCCGACGCCGCGTCTCACCGCGCCGGGTTCGCCCGCGCCCTCGGGTCCGCCCGGGAGCAGCCAGTCGTCCTCCGGGGAGTCCTTCGGGAGCGAGGGGAGGGGAAAGTCCCTCACCGCGCGCAGGAGTTCGGCGACGGGAGCGGGGCAGGTCACCGTCTGTCCCGTGGGCAGGATGTCGCCGGTGGACAGGGAGTTGCGCAGCCGCAGCTCGGCCGGGTCGATGCCGAGCCTGGTGGCGAGCTTGTCCATCTGGCCCTCGTACGCGGCGCAGACCTGCATCGCGCCCTCGCCCCGGACGTGCCCGGAGGGCGGGTTGTTCGTGCGGACCGCCCAGCCCTCGATGAAGGCGTGCGGGACGACGTACGGGCCGCAGGCGAACGCGACGGCTGCGGCCAGGGACTCGGACGAGGCGTCGGCGTACGCGCCCGCGTCGAGCAGGATCTGGGCCTCGACCTTCACCAGGCGGCCCTCGGCGTCCGCGTGGTGGCGGTAGCGGAGCAGGGTCGGGTGGCGGTGCGCGTGGCCGAGGAAGGACTCCTCGCGGGTGGCGGCCAGTTTGACCGGGCAGCCGGTGCGCAGGGCGAGCAGGCCGAGCGGGAGCTGGAATCCGGGTCCTCGCGGTCGCCGGTCGCGCCGGGGACACCGGTGACGACGACCTTCACCCGGTCCGGTTCCAGGCCGAAGCAGGCGGCGGCGAGGTCGCGGTCGGTGTGCGGGTCGGTGGAGGCGGTGTAGATCTCCACGCCCCCGTCGGGACGGGGCACGGCGAGCCCGGCCTCCGCGCCGATCGGCGCCGGGTCCTGGCGGCCGATGCGGTACAGGCCCTCGACGACGACCTCGCCCACGATCTCCGGGTCGCCGTAGCGCAGCGGGATGTGGCGGATCAGATTGCCGTCGGGGTGCAGGGGTTCGGCCGCGAAGGCCTTCTCCGGGTCGGTGACCGGCTCCAGCACCTCGTACTCGACGGCGATGGCGGCAGCGGCCAGCCGGGCCGTGTCGGGGTGGTCGGCGGCGACCGCGGCGATCGGCTCGCCGTGGTGGCGGACCAGGTCGGAGGCGAAGACGGGGCGGTCCACGACGCGGCGCCCGTAGGCGCTCTCGCCGGGGACGTCCTCGTGGGTGACGACCGCGCGTACGCCCGGCATCTCGGCCGCGGCCGAGGTGTCGATCGACAGGATGCGGGCGTGCGGGTGCGGGGAGCGGAGCACGGCCGCCCAGAGCAGTCCCTCGGCCCACAGGTCGGCGGCGTAGGGGAAGGTGCCCTCGGTCTTGGCCCGGGAGTCGGCCGGCGGCAGCGAGGCGCCCAGGCCGAGCAGCGGCTGCTCGCCCTCCAGGCCGCCGGGGCCGTCCAGCGAGGGGATGCTGATCGCCGTGTGGGTCGCGCCGGCCGCGGTGGCTGCGTCGTTGCTCACGCCATGCCTCCGTCCTGCAGATGGGCCTGCACACTACCCGCGCCGGGCGCCGCCTGGTGCGGGATGCGGGCCTCGTCGTGTTCCGTGGATTCCGGTGCGGGTGCCGAGGCCGCTTCGGCGGCGGCCTCGCGGCCCGCGATGACCTCGTTCACGGCGTCGAGCACGCCCCGATAGCCGGAGCAGCGGCAGAGGTTGCCGCAGAGCGCCTGGCGGGTCTCCAGCTCACTGGGGCGTGGTTGCCCTCCAGGAGGTCGTGCACGGTCATGGCCATGCCGGGGATGCAGAAGCCGCACTGGACGGCGCCGCACCGGGCCAGGGCCCGCTGGACGTCGGACGGCTCACCGTCGACGGCCAGGCCTTCGACGGTACGGACCTCGCTGCCCGCCGCGGTGGCTGCGGGGACCAGGCAGGAGGCGACGAGCCGCCCGTCCACCTGGACGTTGCAGGCGCCGCATTCGCCTTGCGAGCAGCCGTCCTTGGCCCCTGCCAGGCCGAGGCGCTCACGCAGCACGTAGAGCAGCGACTCGCCGATCCAGGCGTCGGTGACGGGCCGGTCGGCGCCGTTGACGTGCAGCAGGTAGGAGGCGGAGGGGTGCTCGCTGGGCAGGTCGAGCGGGGCAGCGGGCGCGGCCTCGGCGCTCTCGTCCTCCGCGGCGTCGGCGCCCACGGCCTCGGCGCCCACCAGGGCTTCGGCTTCCGTGGCCTCGTCGTCCGGTGCCGCCGCGTCGGGCTGCTCCGTGTCGAGGGGCTGTGCGTCCTCCTGGAGGGCTGCCTGCGACGGGGCGTCGTACGAGATCTCGGGCGAGGTCTCGGGCGCGTCCGCGGAGGGCTCCGGGGCCGCGGGCCGGGTGTCGGCGTCGGACCGGTCCTCCCGGTCCCCCGGCTCGTCCGCCGCGGCGTCGGCCGGTGGATGCGGCGACTGGCCGGTGTCCGTCCCCTGCGGCGGGGTGTGACCGGCCGCCGGCTCCGGTTCCCGCGTCGCCCAGGGCGCGGGCGCACCGCCCGGCAGGGTGGCCGGCGGGGTCCGGTCCGCGTACCAGCCGGCGGCCAGCGCGGAGGCGGAGAACTCGCCGGACTCCTCCGGGAGCTCGCCGTCGGCGACCGGGATCGTCCACTGTCCGGTGTGCCCCGCGGGCTCCGGGGATTCGGCGAGGTTCCACTGGCCGGTGGCGGCGGGCGTCTCGCGGTACCGGTCCGGGTACTGCTCCCCGGCGTCCTGGGGCCGGTGCGCGGGCTGCGGGTATCCGTACGGCGACTGCTGCTGGTTCGGGTCCGGCCAGTGCACCGCCTCGGGCACCTGCGGCTCCGCCTCGCCACCGTGCCCCTGCTGGGCCTGCTGGTTCGGTGTCTGGACGACCCAGTTGCCGGTGGCCGCCGGGTCGAGCCCGGCGGCGGGGGTCAGCGGAAGGATCATCGGCGGTACGTAGCCCTGGCCTGGTGCGGCCAGCGGGGCGTTCGCCAGGTCCTCCGGCGGCAGGCGCACGAAGGCGGTCGCGTCCGCGTCGTACTCGCCGCTCTGCGGGGTCGGCTCCCAGCCCCCGTGCTGATCGGCGTGGTCCTCGTTGCTCACGACAGTGCCCTCCCCAGCGCGCGTCGGGCCAGCGCGGCGACGGTGCGCCGCAGGTGCAGTACGGCGGGGGGCAGCGGTGGCGCCTCTCCCCCGTCGGCGGGCGGTGCCTCGTCCGGGATGCAGGCCGCGGCGACGTACTCGCCGAAGGCGGCCAGCGCGTCGGGGGCCAGGCCCCGTTCGCCGTCCCAGTCGATCAGCGAGGCGATCCAGCGTTCGGCCTCCAGCGGCCGCAGCGGCATCGGCGCGATGGCGCCGACCGCGCAGCGCACCCCGCGCCGGGCCGGGTCGAGCACGATCGCGACGGAGGCGGTGGCCCGGCCGGGGCCGGTGCGTCCGGTCGCCTTGAGGAAGACCTGGGGGGCGTGCAGCAGCGGTACGCGGACGAAGCCGATCAGTTCGGCGGGCTCCAGCATCTCGCGGCCGGCCAGCAGGTGGGAGACCGGGATCTCGCGGCGGGCGCCGCCGGGGCCGGCGATGACGAGCTCGGCCTCCAGCGCGGCGAGCACCGGCAGCGCGTCGCCGGTCGGGGCGGCGGTGGCGATGTTGCCGCCGAGCGTTCCGGCGTTGCGGATCTGCGGCGGGCCCGCGGCGCGTGCGGACGCGGCCAGGGCGGGGATGAGGGCGGCGAAGTCCGGGCGCCCCATGCGGGCGTGCGTGAGTCCGGCGCCCAGCAGGGCGTGGCCGTCCTGGTAGTGCCAGCCGCGGAGCTCACTGATCCGGCCGAGGCCGACCAGTCCGGAGGGGCGCAGGAGTCCCCTGTTGACGGCCGACATCAGGTCCGTGCCACCTGCCACGGGGACGGCGGCGGGCATGGCGCCGAGTGCCGCCACGGCCTCGTCCAGCGAGGCAGGCAGCGTGACGGACTGCGTCGCCTGCGGTGCGTGCGTGGTCAACCCAGCTGCCCCTTCCCGGTGTCCCGGCTGTACCGCCTGTTTCGCCGTACGGTACGTGCTCGAAGCCCGGACGTGGCAACTCTGGCACATCTTCGGACCGGCCCGACGCGAGGGTCCGCGAAGGGAGTATCCGTCCCTGGCCAGGGGGATGATCCCGTTTCGCACCTCTTCGGCGCAGAGTGCGAATTGCCACTATTCAGCGAGCTTGTGCGACTTATTCTGTTCCGGCGGGAGGGTGCCGAGTCGCAGGACGCCGGTGCGGGGTGACGCCGCGCGGAGCGGTTCGGCGCTGCCGTGGTCCCGGGGGACGTGGCAGCGCCGAACCGCTCCGCGGCCGGGAATCACACGCGCGGCGGAACGCCTTCGATCGGGCGTCCGAGGATGCCGGGCCGCTGCTGCCACGGCAACGGGCCGCCCGGCGGCCGGTAGTCGACGCCGAGCGCGTCAAGTCGCGCGTAGTGCGTGGCCATTCGGCGCTCGAACGCGGGGAAGTCCCGGTCCTCGGGAGCAGGCAGCGCCGACCAGGCGACCTCGGCGAACGCCGCGAGGCGCGGGAAGACCTGGTAGTCGACGCGGGACCGGTTCTGCATGACCTCGGTCCAGACGTTGGCCTGGGTGCCGAGGACGTGACGGGCCGCCGCCTCGCTCAGGTCCGGCGGCACGGGTTCGAAGCGGTAGACGTCCGCCAGGGTGCGGACGTACCCGATCGGCATCGGCTCGTCGGGGCCGCCGTCTTGACGGTGGTCCAGATAGACCTGCTGCTCGGGGCACATCACGACGTCGTGCCCGGCCTCGGCGGCCGCGATGCCGCCCGCGTAGCCGCGCCACGAGGAGACGGCGGCGCCGTCGGCGAGGCCGCCCTGCAGGATCTCGTCCCAGCCGATCAGGCGGCGGCCGCGCGCGGTGAGCCAGTTGTCGAAGTGGCGGATGAACCAGGACTGCAGCTCGTCCTCGTCGGCCAGGCCGAGTTCCTTGATACGGGCCTGGGCGGCGGGCGATTCCCGCCACTGGTCCTTGGGGCACTCGTCGCCGCCGACGTGGATGAACGGCGAGGTGGCGGCGGGGAAGAGCTCCAGGACCTCCTCGAAGACGCCCTCGAAGAAGCGCAGGGTGTGCTCGGTGGGCGCGAGCACGTTCGGGTTGACGCCCCAGCTGTCCCAGACGGACAGGGCGGCGGTGTCCACCACGTCGGTGTTGCCCAGCTCCGGGTAGGCGCTGATGGCGGCCTGCGAGTGGCCCGGGATGTCGATCTCGGGGACGACGCGGATGTGCCGGGCGGCGGCGTACGCCACGATCTCGCGGATGTCGTCCTGGGTGTAGTAACCGCCGTGCGGCGTCTCGTCCCAGAGCTCGGAGGCCCGGTGGCCGTACTTCGAGCGCGACCGCCAGGCCCCGGCTGCCGTCAGCCGGGGGTGGCGCTTGATCTCGATGCGCCAGCCCTGGTCGTCGGTGAGGTGGAAGTGGAAGACGTTCAGCTTGTGCGCGGCGAGCAGGTCGAGGTAGCGCAGGACGTCGGCCTTGGGCATGAAGTGCCGTGACACGTCGAGCATGAGGCCCCGCCAGCCGAAGCGGGGCCGGTCCTCGACGGCGCAGCTCGGCACGGTCCAGACCCGGTCCGGGTGCACGGGCGCCTGCCGGTGGGCTTCGGGGCCCAGCAGTTGGCGGAGGGTCTGGACGCCCCAGTGGAGACCGGCCGGGGCCGCGGCCCGCAGCGTGACGGCGTCGGCGTCCACGGTGAGCCGGTAGCCCTCGGGCCCCAGTGTGTCCGTCTCGCCCGGTTCGATGCGCAGCCGGATGGCCTGCCCGGCGCCGCCCCGGCCGGGCGCGAGCGGCAGCCCGGTCGCGGCGCCCAGGGTGGCGCGCAGCAGGCGCGCGATCCCCTCGGTGCCGGCCGGTGCGTCGAGCACGGTGTCCTGATCCAGAAGGAAGCCGGCCGCGTCGGTGAAGTAGTCGGCGCGCAGGGGCGCCGGGATCAGATCGACCACGTCAGTCCTTAACCGCTCCGCCCAGTCCGGAGACCAGGCGTCGCTGTACGAGTACGAAGAAGACGAGCACGGGAACGGTCATCACGGTGGAGGCCGCCATGATCCCGCCCCAGTCGTTCTCGTCCGGTTTGAAGAAGACCAGCAGCGCCATGGGGAGCGTCGACTGGGAGGTGTCGCTGATGATGAACGACTTCGCGAACAGGAAGTCGTTCCAGGTCGAGATGAACGAGAAGACGCTGGTCGCCACCAGGCCGGGGAAGACCAGCGGGAAGAGGATCTGCCACAGGAAGCGGGTGCGGCTGGCCCCGTCGATGTACGCCGCCTCCTCCAGGGCGTCGGGCACGGCCTTGACGAAGCCGCGCAGCATCCAGATCGCGAACGGCAGCGAGAAGGCGAGGTGCGGCAGGATCAGCGAGCCGAGGGTGTTCAGCTGGCCGAAGTCCCGCATCAGGAAGAACAGCGGGATCGTCAGCGCCTCGACCGGCACCATCTGCGCGACCAGGAACATGATCAGCAGCGTGGTGCGGAAGCGGAATCTGAACCGGGTCACCGCCGTGGCCGCGAGGAAGGCGATCAGCGCGGAGACGATGACGACCGTGCCGGCGACGAGCAGGCTGTTGAGGAAGTAGCGCCCGAAGTCCTGCTGCTGGAAGACCCGGCGGAAGGAGTCGAGGGACGGTGACAGCGTCCACGGCCTGGGGTGGGTGGACTGGACCTCGCCTGCCGGTTTGAGGGCGGAGAGCACCATCCAGTACAGCGGGAAGGCCACGACGGCGGCGGTCACCAGGGCCGCGGCCTCGGCGGCGAGCCGGCCCGGCCGGCGGACGCGCAACAGGGACGACACGCTCACAGTTCCTCCCCCTGGCGCCGCACCAGGCGCAGATAGACCAGCGTGACCGCCAGCAGGATCACCAGCATCACGACGCCGATCGCCGAGCCGAGGCTGTACTGCGAGGACGCGAACGCCTTCTGGTACGCGTACACGTTGAGCACCAGGTTCTGGCCCGCGATGCCGCCGCCGTTGGTCATGACGTAGATCTGGGTGAAGACCTTGAAGTCCCAGATGATCGACTGGATGGTGACGACGACCAGGATCGGCCGCAGCATCGGCGCCATGACGGACCGCCAGATCCGCCACTGCGAGGCACCGTCCAGGGCCGCCGCCTCCAGCACCTCGGCGGGGATCGCCCGGATGCCCGCGTAGACGGTCACCATCACGAACGGGAACGAGCACCACAGGACTTCCAGGAGCACCAGCGCGAAGGCGCTGTAGCGCCCGTACGTCCAGGAGAAGTCGCCTAGCCCCAGCACCCGGTTGACCGGTCCGAAGTCGGCGTCGAAGAGGAAGACCCAGACCGTCGAGCCGGTGATCGCGGGGGTCGCCCAGGCGCCGAGCGCGGCCATCATGAGCGCGAGCCGCGGCACGGCCCGCACCCGGGTGAGCAGGACGGCCAGCGCGCAGCCGACCAGCAGGGTGGCCAGCACGCAGACCGTCGCGAAGACCACGGTGGCCAGCAGCACCTGCCAGAACTGGCTGTCGTGGAAGAGCGTCGCGTAGTTGCCGAACCCCTGGAAGGTGGTCGGCTCACCGCCGCTGACCTGGGCCTGGGTGTACTCCAGGAAGGAGATCAGGCCGAGTTGGTAGATCGGGTAGACCAGCAGTCCGCCGAGCAGGACGAGTGCGGGCAGGAGGTAGAGCCAGGGGGTCCAGCCGGACCGCCGGGCGGGCGAGACGGGCCGGCTGCGCCGGAGCGGACGGGGCGTGGGGCCGCCCGCTCCGGAGGTGCGGGGCGCCTTGTACGCAGTGCTGTTCGCCGTCATCGTCAGCCCGCGTCGGCGAACGCGGCGTCCATCTTCTTCGCGGCGTCGTCCGAGGCCGTTGCCACGTCCTTACGGCCGCTGACGATCTCCTGGAACATCGTCGGCAGGATCAGCGAGGAGTCGATCTGGCCCCAGGCCGGGGAGGCGGGGACGAACTTCGCTCCGGCGCCGAGCGTCCTGACGAACGGTTCGACGAACGGCTGCTTCTTCGCCACCGCGGCCCGCACGTCCGTGTACGTCGGCAGGAAGCCCATCGCGTCGAACATCTTCGCCTGGGTCCGCTTGCCGGTGAGCGACTTCATCAGGTCGACGGCGAGGGTGCGGTGCTTGCTGCTCTTCAGCACGCCGATGTTGTTGCCGCCCGCGAACGCCGGGGCGATGGAGCCCTCGGCCACGCCCGGGAGCGGCACCACGGCGTACTTGCCCTTCACGGTGCCGGCTTCGACGGCCGCGTGGCTGAAGTCGCCGCCGATGGCCATGGCGGCCTTGCCGGAGGCGAAGGCGGTGACCGTCGCGTTCCCGCCCATGGCGGCGCACTTGGCGGCCGGGCAGTTGGCGTCCCCGAAGAGCGAGGTGTAGGCCGCGATGCCCTTGCGGGCCTTCGCGCTGTTGACGGCGGCCTTGTACGTACCGTCGCCGTCGGCCAGTTCGCCGCCGTTGGCCCAGATGAACGGCATCGCGCCGTAGGTGTACGCGCCGCCCACCGCGAGCCCGTACAGGCCGGGCTTCTTCTTGTGGATCTTCTTCGCGGTGGAGATCAGCTCGGCCTGGGACTTGGGTGCCTCGATCCCCAGGTCCTTGAAGACGTCGGTGCGGTAGTACAGCGCCCTGACCCCGACGAAGAGCGGCGCTCCGTAGATCTTGCCGCCGACCGTCACGGACTGCTTCGCGGTCGGGTCGGTGTCCTTGGCGTCCGCCCAGGCCCCGAACTCGGGCGTGATGTCGGCGAGTCCGCCGTCCTTGACGTAGCCCGCGGTGTCCGTGTTGCCGTACTCGATGAGGTCGGGGGCGCTCTTGGGGTCGTTGAACGCGGCCTTGACGCGCTGGGCGCGGGTCTCGACGGGTATGTACTCGATCTCGACCTTCGCGCCCTTATGGGCCTTCCCGAAGTCCGCGACCGCGGCGTCGACCACCTTCTCCTTGGGCTTGTTGCCCACCTCCTGGAACAGCCAGACGCGCAGCGTCCCGGTCTTCTCGTCCCCCTTGGCGCCGGTGTCGGAGGTCTGCGGCGCGCAGGCGGTGGCGGTGAGACCCGCCAGCACAAGCGCCGCAGCCGGGGCGGCAATTCGGGCAGAAAGCTTCATCCGGGACCCCTACCGGTAGGCGTTGCAACATGCGCAACGCGCGTTTCGCGCTGCACAACTGGCAGGAGGGTAGGTCCAGACGAAGTCGCCGACAAGTGGTCTCAACCACTCTGTGACCCGCGGACGCAGCCCGTGCAACGGCGGGCCCCGGACGACGAAGAACCCCCGGGACACGCGACTGCGTGCCCCGGGGGTTCTCCCGGACGGATCGGTCCTGCTGCTGCGGACTACTTGTTGTCCTTGCCGCCCTTGCCGCCCTTGCCCTTGTCCTTGTCGCCGCCGGCACCCATGGACTCGTAGATCTCCTTGCACATGGGGCACACCGGGTACTTCTTGGGGTCGCGCCCCGGTACCCAGACCTTGCCGCACAGCGCGACCACGGGGGTGCCCTCCAGGGCACTCGCCATGATCTTGTCCTTCTGAACGTAATGGGCGTAGCGCTCGTGGTCGCCGTCGCCGTTCGACACCTGTGGCGTCGGCTCCACGAGGGTTCCCGTACCTGACCCGCGCTCGGGCTCAAGAGTGCTCATAACAGCCAAGCGTACTGAAAGCCCGGCGCATCAGTTCAGCGAAGGGTCGTCCGGGTACGTGGCGATCATGGCCAGTTCGCTTCGCTGGCGGCGCAGGACCGCCCGCCAGAGGCTCTCCGGGTGGGGCGAGGAGACGTCCCCGGGTTCCGACTCGACGACGTACCAGGCGCCCTCGGAGAGCTCCGCCTCCAGCTGCCCGGGCCCCCAGCCGGCATAGCCGGCGAAGATCCGCAGCGAGCCGAGCGCGGCGGCGAGGAGTTCCGGGGGCGCCTCCAGGTCCACCAGGCCGATCGCCCCGTACACCCGGCGCCAGCCGAGGGGCCTTCGTCCCCGGGGATCACCGCGACGCCGAGCGCCGAGTCCAGGGAGACCGGGCCGCCCTGGAAGACGACGTCGGGTTCACCGGTCAGGCCGGCCCAGGACGTGAGGATGTCCCGCACGCCGACCGGCGTCGGGCGGTTCAGGACCACGCCGAGCGAGCCCTCCTCGTCGTGGTCGAGGAGCAGCACCACCGCGCGGTCGAAATTCGGGTCCACCAGGGCGGGCGCGGCCACGAGCAGCCGCCCTGTGAGCGAGGACACCTCGGTCATGGCAGAAATGATCCCGCATCTTCGGCCTTCGCGGGGGCCAAGTGACCCGGTCGTCGCGCAGGGTGCCCGAGCGCAGCTCAGGGCGTACGGATGCACAAGGAGCGCACAGCCGGGCAGCCGATCCGGATGGTGACCCTCCGCAAGATGACGGAAGCAGAGCGTGTTGTGGCGGATTCATGACGTTCGTACACCGTCCGTTCTCTTACGGAGGAGGGGTGTGTGGCCATTACCCTTTCGATTGGCCCCCTGCCCGACCACTCCGGAACGCGAGATTCATGACCGGCACAGACGATGTCCTGCTTGTCCACGGCGGAACCCCGCTGGAGGGCGAGATCCGCGTCCGAGGCGCCAAGAACCTGGTGCCGAAGGCGATGGTCGCCGCGCTGCTCGGCAGCGGGCCCAGCCGACTGCGCAACGTGCCCGACATCCGCGACGTGCGGGTCGTGCGCGGGCTGCTGCAACTGCACGGTGTGACGGTCCGCCCGGGTGACGAACCCGGCGAGCTGATCCTCGACCCCACGCACGTCGAGAGCGCGAACGTCGCCGACATCGACGCCCACGCGGGCTCGTCGCGCATCCCGATCCTCTTCTGCGGCCCGCTGCTGCACCGGCTGGGCCACGCGTTCATCCCGGGGCTCGGCGGCTGCGACATCGGCGGACGGCCGATCGACTTCCACTTCGACGTGCTGCGCCAGTTCGGCGCGACGATCGAGAAGCGGGCGGACGGCCAGTACCTGGAGGCCCCGCAGCGGCTGCGCGGCACCAAGATCCGGCTGCCGTACCCGTCGGTGGGCTCCACCGAGCAGGTGCTGCTGACGGCCGTGCTCGCCGAGGGCGTCACCGAGCTGTCGAACGCGGCCGTGGAGCCGGAGATCGAGGACCTCATCTGCGTACTGCAGAAGATGGGCGCGATCATCTCCATGGACACCGACCGGACCATCCGGATCACCGGTGTGGACCGGCTTGACGGCTACACGCACCGGGCGATCCCGGACCGCCTGGAGGCCGCCTCCTGGGCGTCCGCGGCGCTGGCGACCGAGGGCAACATCTACGTCCACGGCGCCCAGCAGCGCTCGATGATGACGTTCCTGAACACCTACCGCCGGGTCGGCGGTGCCTTCGAGATCGACGACGAGGGCATCCGCTTCTGGCATCCGGGTGGCGCGCTGAACGCCATCGCCCTGGAGACGGACGTGCACCCCGGCTTCCAGACCGACTGGCAGCAGCCGCTGGTCGTGGCACTGACGCAGGCCGCCGGCCTGTCGATCGTGCACGAGACGGTGTACGAGTCCCGGCTCGGCTTCACCTCGGCGCTCAACCAGATGGGCGCACACATCCAGCTCTACCGCGAGTGCCTGGGCGGCTCCGACTGCCGCTTCGGCCAGCGCAACTTCCTGCACTCCGCGGTCGTCTCCGGGCCGACGAAGCTGCAGGGCGCGGATCTGGTCATCCCGGACCTGCGCGGCGGTTTCTCGTACCTGATCGCCGCCCTGGCGGCCCAGGGGACGTCCCGGGTGCACGGGATCGACCTGATCAACCGCGGCTACGAGAACTTCATGGAGAAGCTGGAGAAGCTCGGCGCGAAGGTGGAGCTGCCGGGCGGTTCGCTGGTCTGAGGCGGCCTCTGAGACGTTCGAGGGCCCGGTTCCGGCGGCGGGAAGCCGCCGGGACCGGGCCCTCGCCCCGTGAGAGGCCCACAACGGGCGTTCTGCGGCCCGTACGCCGAAGGGCGGCCACCCTGGTCGGGGTGACCGCCCTTCGTCGTGCCTATGGGTGTTACTTGCCCTTGGCGGCTTCCTTGAGCTTCGAGCCCGCGGAGACCTTCACGCTGTAGCCGGCCGGGATGTTGATCGGGTCGCCGGTCTGCGGGTTACGAGCGGTGCGAGCGGCACGGTGCGTGCGCTCGAAGGTCAGGAAGCCGGGGATGGTGACCTTCTCGTCGCCCTTGGCGACGATCTCACCGACGGTCTCGGCGAGCGCGGCCAGCACGGCGTCGGCGTCCTTACGAGTCACCTCGGCGCGGTCGGCCAGGGCGGCCACCAGCTCACTGCGGTTCATGTTGTTACTCCCGTGTTCTTCTTGCCTGTGAGGCGTGAGATCGAAGCCGATGCTGCCAGGGCCCTCGGACAGTCCCCGGACCCGGGTCTGTCTCCAGACCCTCGCGCCCGAATACGCATCCTGCCCCCACCTGCGGCGGGAAAGCCAATCCGGCACCCCCCGGAGTCACACGAAAAGCGCCACTGCCTCGTCGTGGTGACGTTCCGTCGACTCCCCGAAAGCGGTCCGCAGCGAATGCGGGGCCTGCGGGACGCGTCGCCCGCCCACCCTAAAGGGGCGTTTGGGGCGCCGCGACCCGCGACGCGCCGGACATCAGACGGACGTGGGACCCGTCACAGCCGCGCCGGCGGCCTTCGCGGCGTCCCGGACCGCTCCGGCGACCGCTCCCGCGACCTTGTCGTTGAAGACCGACGGGATGATGTAGTTCGCGTTCACCTCGTCCTCGGCGACCACGTCGGCGAGGGCGCGCGCGGCGGCGAGCATCATCTCCGTGTTGACGGTGCGGGACTGGGCGTCCAGCAGACCGCGGAAGACGCCGGGGAAGACCAGGACGTTGTTGATCTGGTTGGGGAAGTCCGAGCGGCCGGTGGCCACGACCGCCGCCGTCTGACGGGCGATCGCCGGGTCGACCTCGGGGTCCGGGTTCGCGAGCGCGAACACGATCGCGCCGTCCGCCATGGCCGCGACGTCGTCCCCGTCCAGCACGTTCGGGGCGGACACACCGATGAAGACGTCGGCGCCGACGACAGCCTCCTTGAGGGTGCCGGTGACGGACTCCGGGTTGGTGTTGTCGGCGATCCAGCGCAGCGGCGAGTCGGCGTCGGCGGAGACCAGGTCCTCGCGGCCGGCGTGCACCACACCGTGGATGTCGGCGACGACGGCGTGCTTGACGCCCGCGGCGATGAGGAGCTTCAGGATGGCCGTACCGGCCGCCCCTGCGCCCGACATGACGACCCGTACGTCCCCGATGCCCTTGCCCACCACGCGCAGCGCGTTGGTCAGCGAGGCCAGGACGACGATGGCCGTGCCGTGCTGGTCGTCGTGGAAGACCGGGATGTCCAGGGCCTCGCGCAGCCGGGCCTCGATCTCGAAGCAGCGCGGCGCCGAGATGTCCTCCAGGTTGATGCCCGCGAAGCCGGGCGCGATGGCCTTGACGATCTCGACGATGGCGTCGGTGTCCTGGGTGTCCAGGCAGATCGGCCAGGCGTCGATGCCGGCGAACCGCTTGAAGAGGGCCGCCTTGCCCTCCATCACCGGAAGGGCGGCCATCGGGCCGATGTTGCCGAGGCCGAGCACCGCGGAGCCGTCCGTCACGACTGCGACGGAGTTGCGCTTGATGGTGAGGCGGCGGGCGTCCTCGGGGTTCTCGGCGATCGCCATGCAGACCCGTGCGACGCCCGGGGTGTAGATCATCGAGAGGTCGTCACGGTTGCGGATGGGGTGCTTCGACTGCATCTCGATCTTGCCGCCGAGGTGCATCAGGAACGTACGGTCGGAAACCTTGCCGAGGACGACGCCCTCGATGTCCCGCAGTCCTTCGACGATCTCGTCGGCGTGCGACGTGGAGGAGGCCGCGATCGTGACGTCGATCCGCAGCTGGTCGTGGCCGGAAGCGGTCACGTCGAGGCCGGTGACCGAGCCACCGGAGGACTCCACGGCCGTGGTGAGCTGGGAGACCGCTGTGCCGCTCGCGGGCACCTCCAGCCTGACCGTCATCGAGTACGAGACGCTGGGCGCCGTTGCCATGGCCGAGTCCTTCGCTTTCCTTAGCTTCATTGCTACGCGGCGGGCCCGTAGTCGAACGACAGGCCCGCGAACGCCTTCCGATATTCGCACCTACCGATGGGTAGCCGGTAATGACTGCCGCACTTCGGAAAGTGTTTTCCACCATACGAGATATGAGGGCTCCAGCGGAACCCCCGACGGGACCGCATCCGCCCCGCGCCCGGACCTGTAAACAAAAACAGACCCGCGTCACCCGAAGGTGACGCGGGTCTGTCTTCTTCAATTAGGTGGCACCGACCCGCCATGCTCGCCTCGCGGCAAGTGGTCGCTCTAAGCGACGAAGGTTGGGCCCGGGGGCTTGGATCGAGCCGGTGCCAACACCAGGCTAACAAACACCCTGCAGAAGTGATTCCCGCAGCGCAGGTTGACCGGAAAAAGGCTCCTGCGCCCCCTGCCGTCCGGGCGCGCGTCAGTCCCTGAGCAGGTCCGGCACCCCGTCCTCGTCCGGCAGATCCCGCTCCCCGGAGACGACCGTGAGCTGCTGGGTCGCCCGCGTCAACGCGACGTACAGCACCCGCAGCCCCGCGGGGGACTCGTCCGCGATCTCCGCGGGCGAGACGACCACCGTGGCGTCGTACTCCAGGCCCTTCGCCTCCAGACTGCCGAGCGCCACCACCCGTTCGCCGAGTTCCGCGAGCCAGGTGCGGGCCTGCGCCCGCCGGTTCATCGCGACGACGACACCGACGGTGCCGTCCACCTCCCCGAGCAGCCGCCGCGCCTCCTCCCGCACGGCCCCGGCCAGATCGCCGTCCCGTACGGTCTCGAAGCGCGGCTCGACGCCCGTGGACCGGACGGCGGCCGGCGACTCCATGCCGGGCATCGCGAGCGCCAGCACCTTCGCGGCGAGCTCGGCGATCTCCGCCGGGTTGCGGTAGTTGACGGTCAGCGTGAAGCGGCGGCGCGGCCGGCTGCCGAGCGCCTCGTCACGTGCCGCCGCCGCCTCGTCCGGGTCGGACCAGGAGGACTGCGCCGGGTCGCCGACGATCGTCCAGGTGGCGTGCCGGCCACGACGGCCGACCATGCGCCACTGCATCGGCGTGAGGTCCTGCGCCTCGTCGACGATGACGTGCGCGTACTCCGTGCGCTCCGCCGCGAGCCGTTCGGCCCGCTCCCACTGGGTCTCCTCCCGCTGCGGCATCAGCTCCTCCAGACCGGTGAGCTGGTCCAGCGGGTCGAACTCGCGTTTGCGCTTGGGCCGGTTCGGGGTGCCGAGCAGGGTCTGCAGCTCGTCCAGGATCGCCACGTCGTGGACGGACAGCGGTCCCTGCCCCGCACTGTCGAGCCGCTTCAGGGAGCGCGCGAGACGGCGCACCTCGCCCTGGTTGAGGATGCGCCGCGCCCACCGGGCGAGCCGCTTCTCGTCCGCCATCGCGGCCAGCACCCCGCGCGGGGTGAGCTCGGGCCACCAGGCGTTCAGGAACTCGATGAACGGCGTCTCGGTGGAGACGTCCTCGTCGAACGACGAGCGCAGTTCGGCGGCGAGCTCCGGGTCGGTGTAGCGGCCCCGGCCGGACGACCTGCTCCACAGCGCGTCCAGCAGCAGCTTGCGGGCGCGCGGGCGCAGCAGGTTGACCGGTGCGGTGCCGCCGAGGACGTTGTTCCGGATGCGCCGGAGCTCGTCCTCGTGCAGTTCGACGCGGGCGCCGAAGGCCACCACCCGCAGCCGGGTGGGGGTGGCGACGTCCCTCGGAGCCTCCTCCTCCCCGAACGCCAGCTGGCCCTCGTCCTCGGCGGCCGGCCGGGCCCCGGGCTGCTCCAGCGCCCCGCGGGCCGCCTTGCGCAGCACGTGGAGGATCCGGGAGGAGCCCTTGATCCGGGCGACGGCGGGTTCGTCGTAGGTGGTGGCGCCCGCCGTGCCCGCCGCCTCGTCCGACAGCGAGCCGACCGCACGGATGGCGACCTGGCCCTCCTCACCGAGCGAGGGCAGCACCCCTTCGGTGTACGCGACCAGCAGCGGCGTCGGCGAGACGACGAGGATGCCGCCCGCGTACCGCCGCCGGTCCTGGTAGAGCAGGTACGCGGCGCGGTGCAGCGCGACCGCGGTCTTCCCGGTGCCGGGACCCCCCGAGACCTCGGTGACCGAGGCGGCCGGGGCCCGGATCACCAGGTCCTGTTCGGCCTGGATGGAGGAGACGATGTCCCGCATGGTGTGGCTGCGGGCCTGCCCGAGCGCCGCCATCAGCGCACCGTCACCGATGACGGGGAGGTTCTCCCCCGCCAGGTGCGCGGTCAGTTCGGGACGCATCAGGTCGTCCTCGACCCCGAGGACCCGGCGGCCCTTGGAGCGGATGACCCGGCGGCGTACCACCCGGCCGGGTTCCTTCGGCGTCGAGCGGTAGAAGGGCGCGGCGGCCGGCGCCCGCCAGTCGATGACCAGCGGTGCGTAGTCGGAGTCGAGGACCCCGATCCGGCCGATGTGCAGTGTCTCCGCGATTTCGGCGGTGCTGTCCTCCCGTACGGCGTCGTCGGCCGGCTCCACGGAGGTGAAGGCGCCGTCCGGGCCGCGCTCACCGTCCTTGCCGAGCAGCAGGTCGATCCTCCCGAAGAGGAAGTCCTCGAACTCGCTGTTCAGCCGGTTGAGGTGGATCCCGGCCCGGAACACCTGGGCGTCGCGCTCGGCGAGCGCCCCGGGTGTACCTACCTGGCCGCGTTTGACGGCATCACTCATGAGAAATTCCGCCTCGTGGATCTTCTCCTCGAGGCGGTGGTAAACACGGTCGAGATGTTCTTGCTCGACACCGATTTCCCGGTCCCGCAACGAATCGACAGCGGCATCCTGCGCGGCCACCGAGACCCCCTTCTGACGTGCATTGGGCAGCCGTCAACCCTATGCGAAGGGGGGCCCGTCGCGCACCTGCCACGAGCATTGATCTTGCGCGCCGGGATAACGGTCAGGCGTCGACGCTCACCAGCCGCTGTCCGTCGAACGTACGGACCTCGAAGTGGTCGATGTCCGTCCGGGCCATCGCGGCCCCGCCGTGGACGTAGAGCGGGTACGTGGCGGCGGGGTGCGCGGAGCCCTTGATGCCGTACCCCCACTTGGGTACGGACCAGGAGGTGACGACCTCCTCCTCACCCGTCTTCGAGACGGCGACCAGGCGGCACTTCTGCGGGCCCTTCACGTTCTTCAGCTCCAGCACGGTGTGGGTGCCCCAGGCCTTGGGCTCCATGCCGATCGTGGCGTCGACCGCGGTGCCGGGGTCGGTGGCCTGCACCTTCTCCTTCATGTGGTGGAAGAAGGCGTCCTCGGCGGGGCTGGTGGGGTGCGGGTCGGCCGCCTCGACGGAGGGGCTGTCGCCGCCGCCGGTGACCGACAGGGCGACGACGGGCCCGCCGATGATCAGTGCCGCTGCCGCCGCCACCAGGTATCTGCCCCGCCGCGTACGCCGGGCGCGCTTGGCCGCGACCTCGTCGACCAGGTGGCCGAGCATCCGGGGGGCGGGAGGCGCGGGGACGTGCGGGACGGGACGGGCGCCCGGCACCGTGGCCGGGGACTCGGCGAGCATCGCGAGCATCGGCTCCAGGCCGGCGAACTCGTCGAGGTGCGCGGCGCAGCGGGCGCAGCCGGCCAGATGCGCCTCGAAGGCGGAGGCCTCGGCGTCGTCCAGGATCCCCAGGACGTACGCGCCGGCGGCATCGTGCCCGGCCTCGTCGTCGGGGCCGGTGGGGGCGGCCGGGATGAAGGGATCAGCGGGGCCCCCGGGACGGGAGGGACTTGCGGGCCGGGACCCGTAGGGCTCCCGGGAGGGACCTGCCGGCCGGGGCCCGAAGGGCTCCCACTCCTGGTCGCTCATGCCGTGATCCCCCTCTCTTCGAGTGCGAGCTTCATCGAGCGCAGTGCGTAGAAGACCCGCGAGCGCACCGTGCCGCTGGGGACGCCGAGCGCCTCGGCCGCCTCGTTGACCGTGCGGCCCTTGAAGTAGGTCTCGACCAATGCTTCCCGGTGGGCGGGCGTCAAATCTTCGAGCGCGTCCGAGAGCGTCATCAGCCACAGCGCCTTGTCGATCTCGTCCTCCGCGGGAATGACCTCCAGCGGCGAAGGCTCGACCTCGTGCGGCCTGGCCTGCCGACTGCGGTGGCCGTCGATGACGATGCGCCGGGCGACCGTCACCAGCCAGGGCCGGACGGAACCCGTCGCCCTGGCCAGCGAACCGGCGTTCTTCCAGGCGCGGATGAGCGTTTCCTGCACCACGTCCTCTGCTCGCTGCCGGTCACCGGCGACGAGGCGGAGCACGTAGGCGATCAGCGGTCCGGCATGTTCGCGGTAGAGCGCCCGCATCAGCTCCTCGTCGGGGACGGCGGAGGGTGACGGGGGCGGCTCACTGCGATGTCGAGCCCTGTGCGGACGGTCGTCGGCCACGGCCGCATCCTTGCGCACCCGAACCTCCAGGTCGAGACCCTGTTGAGCTCCTTGGTCATCGATACGGGGATGCGCGGCGATTCACTCAGCCATCGAGCAAGATTTTTTCGGCACGGATCCGCAGGGCACCGCGCCGGGGTCTGTGCGGCGCCGGGGCACGCGAGCCGGGCTTGATCCGGACGAGAGGCCCCAGGGTCTTTCGTCCGGGTCAGGCCGGGTCAGGGAGCGGGGTCCGGTGCGGTGCCTCGCAAGGCGGAGGAGGGAGTCGACGCGGAGCGTCGGCGACCGACGACAACGCCGCGAGGTGCGGCGCCGGGGCACGCGAGCCGGGCTTGATCCGGACGAGAGGCCCCAGGGTCTTTCGTCCGGGTCAGGCCGGGTCAGGGAGCGGGGTCCGGTGCGGTGCCTCGCAAGGCCGGGTCAGCGTTCCGCCGCCGGTGCCGGGCGACCCGTTCGCGGTTCCCGCACACCTCGCTGGAGCACCAGCGCCGGCGCCTGCCGCGTGAGGTGTCCAGGTAGAGACGGCGGCAGTTGTCGCCCTCGCAGCGGCGCAGCCCGCCCAGGGCCGGCGGGTCGGTGAGGAGCTCCACGGCGTCGCGCGCCACGGCGGACAGCAGCGCCCGGCAGTCGGGTTCGGTGCTGAGCCCGCGCACCAGGGTGCCGTTCCCGGTGCGCACCGCACGCAGTCCGGGCGGCGCTCCGGCGGCGAGGGCGTTGACGCGCTCCAGGGCGCCCTCGGCCCCGCGGCCGCCGAGTTCCGCGGTCAGCAGCCGGTCCACCGCGGTCCTCAACTGCCGGAATAGCAGCAACCAGTTGCGGTCCACGGCGTCCAGCCGGGTGCCCTGCGGAACGGCTCCGGACGCCACCAGCCAGTCGGCCAGCCGCTCGGGCCGGTCCAGTGGATCGGGGGCGTCCGCACTGCCCGCCCCGGTCGCCACCAGATCCAGGCAGAGCCGCCCGGCGTCGAACCGCCAGTCGCACGAGCCCTTGCGCGCCGCCATGCGCATGTCACCGCCTCGGGTCCGGCCGACGTCGACACCAGAGTGCCCCTCGAGGGCCCCGCCCGTAACCCCTGCCGCCGGCCGGGCCGCGACAACTCCCCTCCTACGATGTCCGGATGAACGCCCACCTGCGCACCGCCCGCATCCGCGACGGCTCCCTGCTGCTCCGTCCCTGGCTGCCGGGCGACCTCGCGGCCCTGCTGGACGCGTATCGCGACCCTGCCGTCCAGGCGGGCTCCCGCGCCCCGGTGGCGGACGAGGAGGCGGCAGCACGCTGGCTGCGGGCGCAGGAGGAGGGCCGGGAGTCCGGGCTGCGCTACGGCTTCGCCGTGGTGGACACGGCGCTCGGGGACGGGCCCGTCGGACACGTCGCCCTGCACTTCCCCGGCCCCGGGTCCGGTTCGGCCGAGGTGGGCTACTGGACGGCGGCGCCGGCCCGCGGCCGCGGGATCGCCCCGCAGGCCCTCGGAGCGCTCACCGGCTGGGCGTTCGCGTCCTTCGCCGGGGACGGGCTCGTGCGGCTGGATCTGCTGCACCAGGTGGACAACGAGGCGTCGTGCCGGGTGGCGGGGAAGGCCGGCTACCGCTTCGCGGAGGTGCTGCCCCCGCACCCGCCGTGGCCGCTGGCCGGGCACCGCCACGAGCGCCGGGCGGCCGGCGGCCGGTGACCCCCGGCTCCGTCAGGTGCCTGCGGCCGGCTCCCCGGTCACCGGGCCGTCGTGCAGGATGAGCTGGAAGAGCCGGTGGTCGCGCCACTCGCCGTTGATGTGCAGGTAGCGCGGGGCCACGCCGAACTGCTCGAAGCCGCACTTGGCGAGCACCCGCTGCGAAGCCGTGTTGTCCAGCACGGTCGCGGCCTCGAGCCGGTGCAGCCGCAGTTCGTCGCGGGCCAGGGCGCAGATCTGCCGCACGGCGGCCGTGGCCAGCCCGCGGCCCGCATGGGCGACGTCCACCCAGTAGCCGAACGTGGCGCTGCGGAACGGCCCGAGCACGATGGCGTTGAGGTTGAACCCGCCGATCGCCCGGTCCTCGGCGTCCACCAGCACCCAGGGCATCACGCGCCCCGCCGCGCGGTCCGCAAGCAGCCCGGCCAGCCGCTGCCGCTGGCCCTGCTCGGTGTAGAACGCGTCCGGCCGCTCGGGCTCCCAGGGCTGCATGTACGCACGGCTGCGGGTCATCGACTCGGCGAGGGAGGCGGCGTCGTCGGCGGTGACGGGACGGAGTCGCACCTCCGCGTCGAGCCGGTGGATGTCGGTAGTCATCCCCGCACGGTATCCGGCCCCTTGGACGCCCGCGTATGGAGCTGCGCGCCTGAGCCATGGAGTGCGGCCGCCCGCGCCTCTTGACTGGAACGCATGACAACCAGCCAGGCCGAGCGGCCGACCCGCACTCTCCCCCACGTCGTGCTCGGCGGCGCCGCCGTCACCACCGGCCTCGTCGCGGGCGCGTTCTACGTCTTCTCCTGTGCGGTCATGCCGGCCCTGGGCCGCAGCGACGACCGGACCTTCATCGAGGTCATGCAGAACATCAACGACGTCATCGAGAACCCGGTCTTCTTCGCCGGCTTCTTCGGCGCGCTGATCCTCACCGCGCTCGCCGCGTGGCAGCAGCGCCGCTCCCCCGGCCCGCGCCGGTGGGTCCTCGCCGCGCTCGTGGTGTACGCCGTGGCCTTCCTGCTCACCTCGGGCGTCAACGTCCCGCTCAACCACGGCCTGGCGGACGCCGGGGACCCGGCGCACATCGCCGACCCGGCCGCCGTGCGGGACCGCTTCGAGGACGCGTGGGTCGTCTGGAACGCCGTACGGGCTGCCCTGTGCACCGCCGCGCTCGCCCTCCTCCTGCGGGCGTCCTTCCTGACGCGGCGACAGCTGCCTCAGGAGTCGGCGTACTTGGCGTCCGACGCCGGGTCCAGGGCCAGCCGGTAGCCGCGCTTGACGACGGTCTGGATGAGCCGGGGCACCCCGAGCGCGGTACGCAGCCGCGCCATGGCCGTCTCCACCGCGTGCTCGTCCGTGCCGCTGCCGGGCAGCGCCCGCAGCAGGTCGGCGCGGGCCACCACCCAGCCCGGCCTGCGGGCCAGGGTGTGCAGCAGGGCCATGCCGGCCGGCGGCACCGGGCGCAGCTCCTCGTCCACCAGGACGGCGTGGCCACGGATCTCGACCCGGTGTCCGGCGATGGGCAACGTGCGTGCCCCCGAGGGCAGTTCGCGGCAGAGCAGCTGGACGAGCGGGCCGAGCCGGAAGCGCTCCGGCTGGACGGTGTCGATGCCGCGGGCCTGCAACGGCAGTGCGGTGACCGGGCCGACGCAGGCCGAGACGACGTCCCCCTGCAGGGCGTTCAGGAGTTCGGGAAGCAGGCCGCGCTCGTCGGCCCGGCCCAGCAGCGAGGCCGCCGCCGGGGCGCTGGTGAAGGTGAGCGCGTCCAGGCCGCGGGCGACGGTGAGGTCGAGGAGCCGGTCCAGCGGGGCGATGTCCTCGGGCGGCATCCAGCGGTAGACCGGGACGCCGATGACCTCGGCGCCGGCCGCCCGCAGCGACTCCACGAAGCCGGGCAGGGGTTCGCCGTGCAGCTGGAGGGCGATGCGACGGCCCTCGACGCCCTCCTCCAGGAGCCGTTCCAGCACCTCCGCCATGGACTCGGATGCGGGAGACCACGCCTCGGTCAGGCCGGCGGCGCGGACGGCGCCCTTGACCTTGGGGCCGCGGGCCAGCAGCTCGACGCCGCGCAGCCGGTCCAGCAGCTGGTCCCCTATGCCCCAGCCGTCGGCGGCCTCGATCCAGCCCCGGAAGCCGATCGCGGTGGTGGCGAGGACCACGTCGGGCACGCTGTCGATGAGTTCCTTGGTGGCGGCGAGCAGTTCGCTGTCGTCGGCGAGCGGCACGATCCGCAGGGCGGGGGCGTGCACCACGGCGGCGCCCCGGCGCCGCAGCAGCGTGCCGAGCTCGTCCGCCCGGCGCGCGGCGGTGACGCCGACCGTGAAGCCCGCGAGGGGCCCGTGCTGTTCGTCGTCGTGCATATGGTCTACCCGGCTCTCGTCCCGCTGCTGCTCAATGGTGCGGAGGACCGAGCCTGCCAACGATGCGTGACAGGCTCGGTTCACCCATATTTCCCGCCCGTTACGTCACCCGACACCGCGAGGGTCTTTCGTTCGGATCCGGCTTGATCAAAATGAGAGATCCCAGGTCATCATCACACCTCGGCATAGCTGAGCTGGGGCTTCGCCGGGACCGGAACGGCACGGCGAAGGTATACCGCCCAGGTGATCGCGAAGCACACTCCGTAGAAGACGAGGAAGGACCAGAACGCCGCCGTTCCGGCGCCCGAGGTCTGGAAGGACTGCCGGAAGGCGAGGTTGATGCCGAGCCCGCCGAGCGCCCCGACCGCACCGATGAGTCCCATGGCCGCCCCGGACAGCCGGCGCCCCTGGGCCGCCGCCTCCTCGCCGCGCAGCCCCTGCGCGACCGCCTTGGCGTGGAAGATGCCAGGGATCATCTTGTACGTCGATCCGTTGCCGAGACCGGTGAGCACGAACAGGGCCGTGAAGCCGATCAGGAACACGGTGAGCGACTCGATGCCGGAGGCGTACACGACGACGCCGGTGGCGACGGCCATCGCGGCGAAGTTCGCCATCGTGATGCGGGCGCCGCCGTAGCGGTCGGCCAGCCAGCCGCCCGCGGGCCGGATCAGCGAGCCCAGCAGGGGGCCGATGAAGGTGAGCGAGGCGGCCTGCAGCGGGGTCCGGCCGAACTGGGTCTGCAGGACCAGCCCGAAGGCGAAGCTGTAGCCGATGAAGGACCCGAAGGTGCCGACGTAGAGCACGGCCATGATCCAGGTGTGCGGGTCGCGCACGGCGTCCCTGGCGGCCCCGGTGTCGTTCTGCACGGGGGCCAGGTTGTCCATGAAGTACGCGGCGCACAGCGCGGCGACGATGATCAGCGGCACATAGGCACCGAGCACGATCCGCGGGTGCATGGCACCCGCCGTCCCGATGACCAGCAGCCCGGCGAGCTGCACGACGGGCACCCCGATGTTGCCGCCGCCCGCGTTGAGCCCCAGCGCCCAGCCCTTCTTGCGCAGCGGGAAGAAGGCGTTGATGTTGGTCATCGAGGAGGCGAAGTTGCCACCGCCGATGCCGGTCAGCGCGGCCACGACCATGAAGGTGGTGTACGAGGTCCCCGGCTCCATCACCACGAAGGCGGCGACGGTCGGGAGCAGCAGGGTGAGTGCGCTGAACACCGTCCAGTTCCGGCCGCCGAACCGGGCGACGGCGAAGGTGTACGGCACCCGCACGATCGCGCCGACCAGGGTCGCCGTGGAGATCAGGAAGAACTTCCCTGCCGGGTCCACCCCGTATTCGGGTCCCATGAACAGGACCATCACCGACCACAGGGACCAGATCGAGAAGCCGATGTGCTCGGAGAGGACGGAGAACCAGAGATTCCGGCGGGCGATCCGCTCGCCCGTCTCGCGCCAGAAGGTCTCGTCCTCCGGCTCCCACTGTTCGATCCAACGGCCAGCCATCATGCGCCTCCACGGGTGGTCGGGTGTTGTTCCCGACGATAGGGAGCGCGCGTTTCGGTGTGGTGCTGTGAGGTGACCTGTGCGCAACCTTGCTCTCACCGGGCCGGGGGCGGCCCGGTGAGGGCGGTCACCGCCGGTGCGGTCCCGCGCCGGCCGTGGGCCGCGGTGCGCCGGGAGCGGCGGACCGCCTGCCGGTCCGCTTCGGCGCGCCGTTGGGCCAGAGGCGCGGCCTGCGTCTGGCGGCGACGTCCTCGACCCAGCCGACCGCGACGATCACCACCCCCAGCAGGGGCCATATCAGGATCAGCACGAGCACGTTGTACGACGCCTCGATGTACGTACCGAGGTGGTCGCCGACCCAGGGGACGTTCCACAGCTGGTCGATCATCGGCATCGCCGCCATGAGCAGCATGTTGTGCCAGAGGTAGATCGTCACTGCCCGGTTGTTGGCCAGGGTGATCGGACTGTCCCAGCCGGCCAGCCGCCCCGGCAGCTGCTGCCACGAGGGGGCGTACTGGAGCAGGATCGCGCAGAAGCCGAGCGACCAGCAGGCCTGGGCGAGCGGGATCTCGTCGAGGTTCCAGCCCTCCTCGGTGAGGTGCCCGGAGGCCCACCACAGACCGAAGGCCATGATCATCGCGGCTGTGGAGACCGAGATGTAGCGCGGGATCGTGCGGAGCAGACCGTCGTTGTGGGCGAAGCCGAGGATCCAGCAGGAGCCGAACACGGCGAAGTCGACGAGTGCCTCACCCGTGGCGCCGGGGACCGGCACCAGGTCGGTGCCGATGACGGCGGTGAGGCCGATCGGGGCGAGCAGCGTCGCCCACGGCAGTCTGCGGAACGCCTTCAGCAGCAGCGGGGAGGCCAGCACGAACCACAGATAGGCGCGGATGTACCAGAGCGGCCCCACTGCCTGCTCGGCCCACGACTGCTCCAGGAACCCGCCGGCGGAGCCGTTCTCCCAGGGGAACGGGGGTGAGCCGACCGGCAGGAGGTAGCAGCCCAGCTTGAGGAACCACCAGATCCCCTCCTCCCGCACCGGCTTCAGGCCCATCACGAACATCATCGGTACGACGAGCGCGCCGAACACCCACATAGGGGGCAGCAGTCTGCGCAGCCGGCCCCGGATGACGCTCCAGGCGGGCCGGGCCAGCGACCGGGCCATCAGGGAGCCGGCCAGGGCGAACATCACGCCCATGGACGGGAACAGGATGGTCAGCCAGGCCCAGCCGAACAGGTGGAAGACGACGACGCGGACCAGCGCGACGGCCCGCAGCAGGTCGAGGTAGCGGTCCCGGCCGCCCGCCTTCACTTCGGCGGCTGCCGGCGCCTTCGCCCCGGCGGGGACGGCCGGGGCCGCCCCGGCGGGCGGGGCCGGCGCAGGCGGGCCCTGGACCGGGAACGGCACCGTGTGCGGCTCCCGGGGCGGCTGCTGCGGGTACGCCGAGGGATGGCTCGGGTAGGTCATGCGACGGGCCTCCGGTCGTTGCTGCTGCCGCGCCGCTGGCTGGGCATCGAGCCGGGCGCCTCCACGACGCCGGTGCGGCGCAGCTTCTGCCAGCGCAGCCTGCCGCCGGTGAGAGCGGTGATCCAGGACTGGAGCAGCACCACGTACATGAGCTGCCGGTAGAGGATCTGCTGGAGGGGCAGCGAGATCAGGTGCGTCATGCGCTCCCGGTCGAGCCGGAAGGCGTACGCGGCGCAGACGGCCTGCACCGCGAGGACGCCGAGCCAGGCGAGCACCGTCTGCTGGGTGGGGCCGAAGACGAGTCCGTACAGCAGGAAGACGTCGATGAGCGGCGCGAGCAGCGGGGCGACGACCATGAACAGGGCGACGAAGGGCAGTCCGACCCGTCCGAAGCGGCCGGACGGCCCGCGTTCGACCACCGCGCGGCGGTGCTTCCAGATGGCCTGCATCGTGCCGTACGACCACCGGTAGCGCTGCGACCACAGCTGCTGCACGGACTCCGGCGCCTCGGTCCACGCCCGGGCGTTCTCCGCGTACACGACGCGCCAGCCGTCCCGGTGCAGTGCCATGGTGACGTCGGTGTCCTCGGCGAGGGTGTCCTCGCTCATGCCGCCGATCCGGTCCAGTGCGTCGCGGCGGAACGCCCCGACCGCGCCGGGGATGGTGGGCATGCAGCGCAGCAGGTCGTACATCCGGCGGTCGAGGTTGAAGCCCATCACGTACTCGATGTGCTGCCAGGCGCCGATCAGCGAGTCCCGGTTGCCGACCTTGGCGTTTCCGGCCACCGCCCCGACCCGCGGGTCGGCGAAGGGCTGCACGAGCTCGCGGACGGTGGCCGGCTCGAAGACCGTGTCGCCGTCCATCATCACGATGATGTCGTGGCGGGCGTGCGCGATGCCGTTGTTGAGGGCGGCGGGCTTTCCCGCGTTGCGCTGGCGCACCACCCGCACGTTCGGCAGCCACATCGCCTCGACGATGTCCGCGGTGCCGTCCGTGGAGCCGTCGTCGATGACGATGACCTCGACCGGGTAGTCACTGGCCACCAGGGAACGCACCGTGTTGGCGATGCATTCGCGTTCGTTGTACGCCGGCACCAGGACGGTCACCGGCCGGGTGACGGGCTCGCCCCAGCTGAAGTCGCGTCTGCGGACCCGGCGCGCGTGCACGAAGGACAGCAGCAGCATCAGCCCGAAGCGGGTCAGGACCAGCACCCCGATGACGGCGAGACCCACCACCATCACATCGGTGATGTGCTCCGAGACGTCGACGGCGTAGACGAACGCCTTGCCCTTCCAGAGCGCGACCCCGGAGACCGGGGTGTGCGCGCTGGGGGCGCCGAGTGCGTCGGTGAGGTTGGTGAACTCGTACCCCTTGGCCTGCATCCTGGGCAGGAAGTGGCCGAGCGCGGCCACGGTCTGGGACCGGTCGCCGCCCGAGTCGTGCATCAGGACGACGGCGCCCTTGCCGTTCTTCGGGGTGGCGTTCCTGGAGATGACGCCGACCCCCGGACGCTTCCAGTCCTCGCTGTCGGTGTTGTTGACGACGGTGAGGTAGCCGCGGCTGCCGATGTACTGGGTGACCGGCCAGGACTTGTCGTCCATCGCGTCGGCGAACGAGGAGTACGGCGGCCGGAACAGCGAGGTACGGATTCCGGCCGCCCCCGCCAGCACCAGCTGGTTCTGCGAGAGCTCCCAGTCGATGCGGCTGTTGGACTGGTAGGAGAGGTCGGGGTGGTTGAAGGTGTGCAGCCCGACCTCGTGCCCCTCCTTGACCATGCGCTCCACCAGGTCGGGGTAGCGCGAGGCCATGGTGCCGGTGACGAAGAAGACGGCGTGCGCGTGGTACTCCTTGAGCCGGTCGAGCACTCGTGGGGTCCACTCCGGGTCCGGGCCGTCGTCGAAGGTCAGCACGATGCGGTGGTCGGGGATGCGCAGGGTCTTGGCGGGCTCGGTCGTGCTGCGGGCGTCGATGACCGGCCCGCCGTCGAGGACCTGCTCGGGCACCCGGTCGGTGGCCGCCGGTGGCTGGATCCGGTGGTCGGCGAGGATTTCGCTGTGCACGTAGCCGCGCAGCATCAGCATGGCGAGCAGGGCGACGAGGAGCAGGAACGGCAGCAGATAGCGCATGGGGAGCCTGCGCCGCCGGGTCTGCTTCTTGCGGTTGTGCCTGCCCCGTACGACGGGGATGGTCATTTAGTTGGCGCCTTCTTGCACAGGAGGTTCCGAGGGTTCGACCGGCGGGGTCGAGGTGGCCGGCGGCGGGGTCTCCGGATCGACGGGAGGCGTCCCTGGCCCGGCGGGCGGTGCGGAGACCGAGGTCTCCGCGGTCGGAGCGGTGCCACCGGTGCCGCCGGCCGGCTCGGTGTGGCCCTTGGGCGGCACGACGGGAGCCGATGCCGAGGAGCCGGCGCCGGGCGACGAGGAGCGGTCGGAGACCGGGCTGCCCGGCTGCACCGCCGCGCTGCCTCCGGTCACCGGGACGGAGGGCGAGGAGCTGGGCGTCGCACCGGGCGACACCAGGGCGCCCGCGCTCTGTCCGGGTGCGGGCGGCACCTGCACCTCGTCCGCCTTCTTGTGCTCCTCCTGACCGGAGAGCGGCAGGAACGGCGCGCTGGAGTTCCCGCCGAGGACGGCGACGACCAGCGTCACCGCGTAACAGACGCAGATCGCGGCCAGCACCCAGCCAAGCCGTCGGAGTGTCTTGCTGCGCCGACCGCTCTCGTCGACGAATACGGGGCCGTCGGAGCCATCCGGAGCGCCGGGTTCCGGGGACAGCTCGGAGAGCTGCCGTCCCAGTCCGTCGAGTTGGATGGTCACTTCGTTCGGCTCGTGTGTGTGCCCCGCACGGGCACCTTCACGCCAAGTTTCCACTGTTGTACGCACTTCCCCCACTCAAGATCGGGTGCGCGCAACTGACCGGTTATATGCCGCCGGACCGGGCCCCACCCTGTCCACGCGCCCCCTACCACAGTGCACCCGGACGATGAATGTAGCGCACGCCGAGGACGCTCCGGCCCCGCAGTCGGGTGTTGTTCATCATGAGAGATACAACTGTTTCGAATTGCCGTGCGGGCACTGGACGGAGCCGCTCCGCACCTGAAGTGCGGCACTCCTCCGCACGCCCCCGGCGCGCGCTCCCGCGCGCCGGTCTGCCCGGCCGGCCCTCGGGGCAGCCAAAAACGAGGACCCCGCTGCCGGTGGCAGCGGGGTCCTCGTTCACATGGGAATTGTGGAGATGGCGGGAATCGAACCCGCGTCCAACGGTGCGGAACCAGGGCTTCTCCGAGTGCAGTTCGCTGCGCTTTTCTCGGCCCCGGAGGTCACACGAACAAGCCTCCGACAGGCCCAGTCACTGTTAGATTTCCTTCAGGGCCCCGTGACCGGGCTCAGAAGTTTAGATCCCTTAGTGATGCCAGGATCCGGGTCGGGATCACCCCCGGGCTGACACTCCGCAGAGTCTTCGCTAGCTGCTAATTAGGCAGCGAGGGCGAAGGCGGAGGAATCGCGCTTGGAATTGGCGATTATTGTTTGCGACATATGGTTAACGAGATCATTGCCGCTTCCTCGACTCGCTTCCCCTGCTTCGACATCCGCTGTCGAAACCGATCATCCCCATGTTGATTTTTCAAAGGTGGCACACACCCCGTGGGGTGCAGTGCCATCGTACGTGACCAACGCACCGCGAGGCCAGCGTATTCCCCGCGGCCCGGCCGGCGGCCGGTCCCCGGGTGCCCGGCTACGCGCTCCGCTGGCGCCTGCGGGCCGCCGAGATCGCGCGGTTCGTCTCCCTCGTGTCCTGCTTCTCGCGCAGCGTCTGCCGCTTGTCGTACTCCTTCTTGCCCTTCGCCAGCGCGATCTCGACCTTGACCCGGCCGTTGAGGAAGTACAGCGCCAGCGGCACGATCGTGTGGCCGGTCTCCTGCGACTTCGACTCCAGCTTGTCGATCTCGGCCCGGTGCATCAGCAGCTTCCGCTTGCGCTTGGCCGTGTGGTTGGTCCAGGTCCCCTGGACGTACTCCGGGACGTGGATGTTGTGCAGCCACGCCTCGCCGCCGTCGATCTGCACGAAGCCGTCCACGAGGGAGGCCCGGCCCATGCGCAGCGATTTGACCTCGGTGCCCATCAGTACGAGGCCGCACTCATAGGTGTCGAGGATGGTGTAGTCGTGGCGCGCCTTCTTGTTCTGCGCGACGATCTTGCGCCCGGTGTCCTTTTCCTTAGCCATAGTGCGGCCATTTTCGCACTACGACCCACCCCCGAGGCCACTCAATACTGTCTCGGCCCGCTGCTGGGCCCGCGCGCTCACCGCGAGGTCCGGCGTGATGCCGTGGCCGTCCACGCTCCGGCCCGCCGGAGTCCGGTAGTGGCCCACGGTCAGCTCGGCCACCGAGCCGCCCGCGAGCTTGCTCGGCATCTGCACGGACCCCTTACCGAAGGTGCGCGAGCCGACCGTGACCGCGCGGCCCCGGTCCTGCAGGGCGCCGGTCAGGAGCTCGGCCGCGCTCATGGTGCCGCCGTCGATGAGGACGACGACGGGGCGCTCGGTGTCGCCCCCCGCGTCCGCGTACAGGGCGCGCTGCTCACCGTGCACGTCGTAGGTGGCGACCAGACCGCCGTCCAGGAAGGCGGACGCGGCGGTGACGGCCTCGCTGACCAGCCCGCCGGAGTTGCCGCGCAGGTCCAGCAGCACACCCGCGCCCGCCGGCGCCTTGCGGACGGCGTCGCGGACCGCGGCGCCCGAGCCCTTGGTGAACGAGTCGACCGCGATCCGTACAGCTGCGGAGGAATCGGAACGGTACGGTCCGAGCCGCCGCACGGTGACGGCCTCGGTGGCCAGCCGGGCCCGGTGCAGCGTCTCGGTCCGGTCGGCGGAGCCCCGCTGCACGCCCAGGACGACGGCGCTGCCCGCGGCCGCGCCCGTACGGTCGCCGCGCAGCAGGGCCACGACGTCCGAGACCGGGCGCCGGTCGACCCGGCGGCCGTCGATCGTGCGGAGCAGGTCACCCGCGCGGATGCCGGCCCGGTCGGCCGGACTGCCGGGCTGGACCCGGGCGACCGCGACCAGCCCGTCGGCGGAGCGTCTGGCGGCGATCCCGACGCCCGTGTACGAGCCGTCGAGGGCCTGCTCGAACTCCTGGTACTCCCGCTCGTCGTACACCGCGCCCCAGCGGTCACCGCTGCGGCTGACGACCTCCTCGGCCGCCTCCGTGCCGGACTTGCCGTCGGCCACGGCATCGGCGGCTGCGTCGGCCACCGCGTCACGGTCGGCGGCGGAGGCGACGGACCGGGCCTTCATCTGCGGACTCCGCCCGTCCCCGTGGGGCAGCGAGCCGGTGGCGGCGGCCGTGGCGAGCACACTCGCGAAGACCAATGTCAGGGCCGCCCCGCGGCACAGGCCGCGGGGCCCGACACGGTAGGCGGGGCCCGGCATGGCGCCGAGTCTAGGACAACGCCCCGACGGCGCACGGCCCGTTGGCCGCGCGCCGCACGGGGCGCTTGTCACACCTTGAGGTACTTGCGCAGCGCGAAGAGAGCGGCAACTGCGGGCATCAGCAGCCCGATCGCCAGCACCAGCGGGAGCTTGGTGAGGACCGCTTCATAGCCGATGAAGTCGATCAGATTCAGCTTGTCCTGGAGCGCCAGGCCGCCGTCGATCAGGAAGTAACGCCCGGCCAGCAGCATCACGCAGGCCAGCACACCGCCGATCAGACCGGCGAACGCTGCCTCCATGATGAACGGCATCTGGATGTAGAAGCCGGAGGCGCCGACGAGCCGCATGATGCCCGTCTCGCGCCGTCGGCTGAACGCGGACACCCGGACGGTGTTCACGATCAGCATCAGCGCGATGACGAGCATCAGCGCCATCACGAAGAGCGCGGCGACGTTCATGCCGTTCATCAGCCCGAAGAGGTTGTCCAGGATGCTTCTCTGGTCCTGGACGGACTGCACCCCGGTGCGGCCGGCGAAGGCGGTGGCGACGACCTTGTACTTCGTCGGGTCGTCGAGCTTGACGCGGAAGGACTCCGGCATCTGGTCCGGCGTGATGTTGCCCGCCATCGGGGAGTCGCCGAACTCCTCCTGGTAGTGCTTGTACGCCTCGTCGGACGACTCGTACGTCACCGTCTCGACGACGTCCATCTTGTGCAGATCGCTCTCGATCTGCTTCTTCTGCTCGGTGGTGACCGCACCCTTGGCGCACTGGACCACCGTCTCCGCATCCCCCTTGCCGCAGAGGTAGATGGAGACGTTGACCTTGTCGTACCAGTAGTCCTTCATCGTGCTGACCTGCTCGCGCATGAGCAGCGCGCCACCGAACAGGGCAAGCGAGAGGGCGACGGAGACGACGACGGCGAAGGTCATCGTGAGGTTGCGACGGAGGCCGACGCCGATCTCCGACAGGACGAACTGGGCGCGCATGGCGTCCTTTCAGTGCTGGGTGCTCAGTGCTGGTAGCCGTAGACGCCGCGCGCCTGGTCGCGTACGAGACGGCCCTGCTCGAGCTCGATGACGCGTTTGCGCATCTGGTCGACGATGTTCTGGTCGTGGGTCGCCATGATCACGGTGGTGCCGGTCCGGTTGATCCGGTCCAGCAGCTTCATGATGCCGACCGAGGTCTGCGGGTCGAGGTTGCCGGTCGGCTCGTCCGCGATCAGCAGCATGGGCCGGTTCACGAAGGCCCGCGCGATCGCCACGCGCTGCTGCTCACCACCGGAGAGCTCACCGGGCATCCGGTCCTCCTTGCCGCCGAGGCCGACGAGGTCGAGGACCTGCGGCACCGCCTTGCGGATCTCGCCGCGCGGCTTGCCGATCACTTCCTGGGCGAACGCCACGTTCTCCGCGACGGTCTTGTTGGGAAGCAGCCGGAAGTCCTGGAAGACCGTGCCCAGCTGGCGGCGCATGTGCGGCACTTTCCAGTTGGACATGCGCGCGAGGTCCTTGCCGAGGACGTGGACCATGCCCTGGCTGGCGCGCTCCTCGCGGAGGATGAGTCGCATGAAGGTGGACTTGCCGGAGCCGGAGGAGCCCACCAGGAAGACGAACTCGCCCTTCTCGATATCGAGAGACACATCCCGTAGAGCGGGACGGCTCTGCTTCGGGTAGGTCTTGGAGACGTTGTCGAATCGGATCACGGATGCACCACGGTCGGCCGGGAGTAGGTGAGCGTGACCATACGCGAACCCGGCTGACGCGTGCAGGCGCACGTACCGGGATGGGTGATTTGTGGCAGAACGCAAGCGGGGGACGAACCGGGAGCTTCCCTGCTCTGTCCGGCGGGCCGCGCCGAAATCCTCGCGAGCTGGCACAGTGGTAGGGGGAACGGTCGCGTTTCCGTGAGCGTTGTGCGGAGAACAGGCCTTGTGCGGCTCCGCCGCGCGGGAGGAGGAAAGCGCATGACCTATGACCGACTGGTGTGCGCGAACTGTGCGGCGCCCGTGGCCGAGGGGCGCTGCCCCGTGTGCCGGGCCAGCCGCGCACGGCTGGAACAGCAGGGGCAGGGACCCCTCGGCGGCATGAATCCGATGATGCTGATCATCCTGCTGGTGGTGCTGCTGTGCGCACTGGCACTGCTGGCCCACCAGGCGGCGTGACCGACCGCGACCGCCCGGTCACCTGAGCGCTGCCACGCCTTCCGCCCTCTCCTCCTTCCTTTCCTCCCCCTCCCTCCGCTGCTCCCGCGCGAGAACGCCCGGGAGCACGTCCGTCAGCAGCTCCCCCGCCCGTACCTTGCCGGTCGGGCTGTACGGGATCGAGGCGACGGGCACCACGTACGCGGGCAGGCACGGCACCCTGCGGGCGCAGGCGGCCTCGACCGCCCGGTAGCCGCCGGCCTCGCGCTCCAGGGAGATCGGGACGAAGGGCACGATCAGCGCGTCTCCGAGTTCCGGCAGGTCGACGCGGAGCACCGCGGTGTCCCGCACGCAGGGCAGGTCCATCAGGTCGTACTCGAGCCCGAAGACGTTGACGTCCAGCGGCGCGGTCCCGTCGACCTTGGAGACGCCGTCCGTGCGGCCGGTGAGTTCGAGCCGTCCCTCGTCGTCGAGCACGCCGCTGTCGCCGGTGAGCAGGAACCGCCGGACGCCCTCGCCGTCGCCGGTGTCCAGGTCCAGGAAGACCGGCCGGCCGATCCCGTAGTCGTCCATGAGCTGGTAGCTCGCGATGGCGACCCGGCCTCGCGTGCCCGGCGGCAGGAGGTGTCCCTGCGAGTCGACCACGGCGACCGCGCTGCCCTCCATGGCCCGGCCCGCGCGGCCGGGAGAGGTGTGCAGCTCGTCGGGGGTGATGAGGGTGTTCACGCCGGTCTCGGTGGTGCCGTAGTACAGGTGCAGAACCGGTCCCAGCCGGTCCCAGGCGGTCTCGACCAACCATCGGTTGAGGTGCCTGCCGCCCGAGAGCACGAAGCGCAGCCGGGAGGTGGTGGCGAGGTCCGCCGACGCCGGGTGCGACACCAGGGCGGCGAGGGCGGGCGGCACCACCAGGGTGGTGGTCACGCCTTCGGTGCGGATGAGCCGGGCCATGAGCGCCGGGTCCCCCAGCGGGCAGAGCACGATCCTGCCGCCGAGGGCGAGGAAGACCCGCGCCCAGCCGGGACCCGATGAGTGGTGGAGCGGAACGGTCACCAGGTGGACGTCGTCCTTGTCGAAAGCGAACTGCTCGACCAGCAGGGCAAGCCGGCGCGCCTCGAACGACGAGTGCCGGATCACCATCCTGGGTGTGCCGCTGGTTCCCGAGGTGAAGCAGTACATCGCGAAGGGCTGCTCGACGGGGGCCACTTCGCGGGGTTCGGTGGCCGCGAGGGCGGCGTAGGTCGGCGTGCTGCCGACGCGTCCGTCCAGGTGGACGGCGAGCGCCTCGCCGGCCCGCGTCCCCGCCGCCTCCAGCAGGGGCCGGTACGCGGCGGTGCTGAACAGCACGGTGGGGCGCAGCTGTTCCAGGGCGCGCGCGGTGGCCTCGGGCGTCGCGGTGAAGTCCAGGCCGGCGCACGGGATGCCGAGCGTGGCGCAGGCGGCCATGACGACGACGAGCTGCCAGCTGTTCCCGGCCGCGAACGCCGCCCGGGCCGGGCGTTCGGGAGGCAGCACCGCGTGCAGCCCCGCCACCACCCGGCTCACCTGGTCCTCGAACTGCTGCCAGGTCAGCCGCGTCTCGCCGTCGACCACGGCGACGTGCGCGGGGCGGGCGGCCGCGTTCCTTCTGATGTCGACAAGTTTGAGCATCTGGTCACTCCGTATCTGCCGTTCCACTGAGGAGGGAGGATGCCGGAGCCGGGTGGGCCGCTGTGCCTCCTTGGCGCAGCGTGTAGATCTCGACGCCGCTGATGCGCAGCGCGTCGAGTTCCTCGCGGGTCCGGGCCGAGAGCTTTTCGCCGGGCACGGTGATCGGGATGCCGGGCGGGTAGGCGATGATGAAGTGTTCGGCGGTGTCACCGGCCAGCGCCTCGGACGTGGCCCGGTAGGTGCGCTGAAGGGTGCGAAGGGCGTCGAGCAGCCGCAGCAGTGTGCCTTCGTCGACGCCTATGTGGACGTGGAAGACGACGGCGTCGCCGCTCTCCCTGGCGACGTACAGGGCGTACTCGTCGAACAGGATGCGGCGGAACTCCGCGGCGGTGATGCCCAGTGCGCCGATGTCCACCAGGACCCGGGTGGGGTCCTCGTGGACGAGCAGGGCGGGGTCGGTCAGGTGGCCCTCGGGTCCGAGCACGCGGAAGGCCGACAGCCGGGGGTCCGAGCAGATCTCGGAGCGCAGGGTCCGGGCCAGGCTCAGCGAACGGTCCAGCAGCGCCTCCCCCTCGGTCTCGGCCTGCAGCCTGGCCAGGTCGAGGCTGGCCAGCACGGGCCAGCTCGGCGAGGTGGTGTGGTGCTGGAACAGCGACTGCGCGACGCGTTCCTGCAGCTCGCCGTCGCCCATCAGATGCAGGTACGAGCCCTGCCGCAGCGCCGACATGGACTTGTGGGCGGAGTGGGTCACCGCGACCGTCATCGGCAGACCCGGCTCCGTCTCGCGCAGCCGGCGCACCGCCTCCAGGGCGGTCAGCGGCTGCAGCCTCGGGTGGTAGCGGTGGACGGCGCCCCACGCCTCGTCGACCAGGACGGATACCGACGGGTGCAGTTCGGCCAGGGACGAGAGCAGTGCGGGCAGGTCGTAGCGGACCCCGTCGTAGGAGACGGCCGACAGCACGACCGTGTCGTAGGGCACTCCTTCGGCGACGGCGAGGGCGAACATGTCGAGCAGCTGCCGCAGGTCGGCGAAGGACCGGGGGCAGTCCGCGCAGCACCGGCGCATCGGCGCGTACTCGGTCACCGCGTCGAGGTCGCCGAGTGCGAAGTGCACGGACTGGTGGCAGCTCCGGTCCGCCAGCACCCTGCCGCCGGCGGGTACCAGCGCGCCGAGCGCCACCCGGTTCGCGGTGCTGGTGCCGGCGGACAGGAAGAGGGTGGCATCCGCGCCGAAGCTGCGCGCCGCCAGCCGCTGTGCGGCACGCAGGGGTCCGCGCGGACGGAAGAACGAGTCGAGCATCGTGCCGCTGTAGGAGACCTCGGCGGCGAGCTGCGCCTGGCCGAAGAGCGCCTCGTAGACGTCACGGATCTTCGAGTTCTTGATGGATCCCCCGTGCGAGAGGGGCAGGGCGTGGAAGGAGGCGATGTCCCGTCGGGCCACGGCGAGCACCGCCTCGGCCAGCGGGGCGCCGCTCGGGCCGGGTGCGGACTGGGCCCAGGGCCCCGGAGGTACAGCAGGACCGCTACCGGCTTCAGGCATGGCTGTGTACTCCAGAAGGTGAGGGAAACACACCCGGTCAGGGGTGCCGTGCCGACCCACTCTGCGCGGCCCCGCCCGGATGCGTCAGTCCGTGGCCCCGGCCCTGTCAGTTGCGGCTGACTTCGTCAGGTGTTCCGTCACTTGCTTCGTCACTTCCGGCGTGCGGGGGTGGTGACCCCACCACACCCCGTACCGACCCACAACGGGGGTTCCGGACGCCCGGAGACGATCTTATGGTGGCCGGAGCACCACGGGCCGGGGCGATTTGGTGCCCGGCACACCTCGCCCAGCGGGGCCTGCCAGGGTCACCGTTGGCGTATGAGTGGAGCCCTGAACCAAGCCCAGGACGTATTCGCCGGTTTCCCGGACGCCGACGAACCGTCCGACGTGGTCTCCGAGCTGGCCGCCACGGTGTTCTCCGCATCACTGCGCCGAAGGGACCAGCGGATGAAGGGGGAGCAGTACCTGCGCGGGCTGCTGACCGCGGGCGGCCGCAAGACGATGCGCAACATCGCCTCGCTCACCGGTGGTTCGGCGGTCGAACAGAGCCTCCAGCACTTCATCTCCAGTTCCACCTGGGACTGGGCCCCCGTCCGGGAGGCGCTGGCCGGCTACGTCCAGCGGACGGTTCCGCCGCAGGCGTGGGTCCTGCAGCAGTTGTCGATCCCCAAGGCCGGCGACCAGTCGGTGGGTGTGGTGCCGGGCCAGGCCGGGAGCGGCGAGGCATCGGGCCAGCGGGCCTTCGGGCTGTGGTTCGCCTCGGAGGAGGTGAGCGTGCCCGTCAACTGGCGGCTGCACCTGCCCGACTGCTGGCTGCAGGACGGCGTACGGCGACGGCGTGCGGACATTCCTGCCCAGACGGTGGCGGAGACGCCGGACGAGTGCGCGGCGGCCGTGGTGCTGGAGACGATGAACCGCTGGCCGGTGCCGGGCCGGCCGCTGCTGCTCAACGCCGGCGGTCACAATCTGCCGCTGCTGATGCGGGAGTTCGCCGGTGCCGGGATGCCCGTGCTGGCCCGGATCGGGCCGTCGAGCCGGCTGGCGGTGGCCGATCCGGCGCTGCCGGGATTCGGGGCGGGCGCGGTGTCCGCGCAGCAGATCGTCGAGGCGGTCAAGGGACTTCGCCACCAGGTGCGCTGGGGTGCCTCCAGTGCGCTGGTCGTCGCGGTGCGGGTGGCGTTCGGGCAGCGCGTCCCGTACACCCGGGGAGTGCCGGGGCGGGGGCAGCGCAGTCTGCTGCTGCTCGGCGTGTGGAACGATCCGCTGCGGGCGGCGGGGGAACTGTTCCTCACCGACATGACGCAGGCCCCGCTGCCCGCGCTGCTGCGGATGAGCCGGCTGTCCCGCCGGGTCGCGCGGGACTTCACCGAGGTCGGCGAGCGGGTCGGGCTGCGGGACTTCGAGGGCCGTTCGTTCCGTGGCTGGCACCGGCACATGACGCTCGCCTCGGTCGCCCACGCGGCCGCGCTGCTGGGCGAGACGGGCCGCGGCGGGCACAGCCTGCGGGACCCCTTCCCGGCCGCGGTGCCCCACCCGGGCCCCCCTCCGCGTCAGCCCTGGGACGACCTGCGCGCGACGGAGCCCATGGCGGCCACCGCCATGGTGGCCGAGCCGGATTGCGTGGTCCGGCCCCTGCGGATGAGCAGTTCCTACGCCACCGGCGCGTCTGCCTGAGGCGCCGCGGTGCCGGCCCTGCGCAGCGTGTGCCGGGCGCGCTGGAGCCGCAGCGCGAGCTGCACCTCCAGGGCCCGTACGGGCTCCTGCCAGCCGGCGCCCAGCAGATCGGTGATGCGCTCCAGCCGCCGCGAGACGGTGTTGGGGTGCACGTGCAGGCTCTCCGCCGCGCGCGTGGGGCTGTTCCCGGCGGCGAAGTACGCCTCCAGGGTGCGCACCAGCTCGGTGCACTGCTGGGTGTCGTAGTCCAGTACGGGCCCGATGGTGGACCCGATGAAGGCGGCCGTGTCCGGCCGCTCGGACAGCAGCATGCCCAGGAAGCCGAGTTCGTCCGGCGACGCGGTGGCGCCGGTGCCGCCGAGCGCGGTCAGCGCGTCCAGGCAGCGCCGCGCCTCCTGGTAGGTGTGCAGGATGGAGACGGCGTCCGTGATGGGTCCGGCCGCGCCCACGGTCACCGGATGGCCGAGCACCGAGGACAGTTCGTGCGAGACGCTGCGCGCCCGGGCACCCGGATCGGTGCCGGGCAGCAGCAGCACGATGTAGCCGGCGTCGGTGGTCTTGAGGCCTGAGAGCCGGTGCGCGTACGAGGAGGCCCACACGACGGCCTTGCCCTGCGCCCCGCCCTCCGGCCGCGCCACCACGGTCACATGGGGCTCCGTCAGGTCGACCGCGAGCCTGCGGGCCCGTTCGGCGAGCTGCTCGGGAGTGTACTGCGAGGTGCTGAGCAGTTCGTTGAAGAGCTGGTCGCGCATGTGCCCTTCGGCCGCGGCCGCGCTGCGCTGCACCTGGAGCAGGACCGCGGTGGTCTGGGCGACCGTGCGCAGCAGCTGGAGGGTGTGCTCGGTGGCCGGTTCGTGCGGTGCGAACACGAGGGTGGCGAGGATCTCGTCGCCGGCGGTGGCCGGGCAGCACCACAGACCGGCGGCCGACCTGATGGGGGCGCGCTCGGTGTGGGCGTCCAGGACCGTCTTCAGCAGCTCGCCCTCGTCGAGAGCGGGTGCGGCGCCGGAGGCCGCCAGCTGCCTGCCGGCCACGTCGCGGATCAGCAGGGTGCCGCCGAGCGCGTCGCCCGCGGCGACGGCCAGCTCGCGCAGGTCCCGGCCGCGCAGCACCAGGTCGGTCAGGCGGCTCTGGGTGTCGCGCAGGAAGCGGGAGGCGGAGGAGGAGTCCGTGGCCCGGGAGGTGTCGAGTTCGAGCTCCGATATCTCGTTCATGGCCTGGGCGAGCAGCCGGGCCTTCTTGATCGCCACCGAGACCAGGTCCCCGAGCGAGGACATCTGGGTGATCTCGTCGGGCGCGAAGTGCCGGACGTTGCGGTCGGCGACGTACAGGGCGCCGAAGACCTGGTTGCCGTCGTGCAGCGGGACCGACATGAGGGCCTGCAGCCCTTCGGCGCGCACCACGCCGTCGATGGCGGCGGAGTGGGTGAAGCGATCGTCCTGGAGGTAGTTCGGGGACCAGAAGGGGGCCGAGAGCGACCTGGACCGGTTGCCGACACCGCCGGCCGCCGGGATGCGGAAGCCGACGGTGATCGCGGAGGCGTGCCCGTCGGCCGCCCGTACGTAGGAGCAGTCGTCGGCGGGGTCGTAGAAGCTGATCCAGGACATGTCGAGGTTGAGCAGCAGCCGTGCGCGGCGGGTGATGACCTTGAGCAGTGCGTCCAGGTCGTAGGGGAGGGTGAGTTCCCTGGCAGTGTCGACGAGGGCGGCGAGTCCGGCCTCGCGCTGATGCCGGCGGGCGAAGAGACTGTGGATGTCCAGGGCGAGGCTCCGGGCGCGGTCGAGCAGCACGGCGGACCCGTCGTCGCCACCGGCGGACCGCGCGGTGCGCAGCACGTCGTCGAAGCGGCCGGGCGGTGCTTCCGTCGCCAGCAGTTCGAGCAGGCCGAACAGGGCGTCTCTCACCGGGTCGTCATCGCTCGACATGGTTCTGTTCCCTCCCCCAGGGACGCCCCAGGTATTCCGGAACGTATGGACCACAAGTCCTGCCGCGAACCTAAAACCTGTGAGCGGACCGAGTCAACCAGTGGCTTGATTTGTGAACTTGCTGGTCAGAGCGGTGGAGGTGGCCGGAGCACCACGTCGGCGCCGGAGGCTGTGGCCGGGACACCTTCCTGCCGGCGCGACGCCGGCGGCATTGTCATGGCCGGAGCGCTCGCCCGGAGTGCCCGACCGATGACAGAGCGAAAAGGGGCCCCACGCGTGACGCAAGTCCAGAGCTATGAACGTTCGTTGCAACGCAGCCACGCCTCCCTCACCCGGGACGACCGGCCGTTCGTCTTCGGTATGGCGGGCCGCGAGTGGGACCTGCTGGGAGAGGTGTTCGCACCCGTCTACTCGCCCTCGACCGAGGCGTCCATCGACTTCCTGGGGCTGGGCGAGGATGCCGCGAAAGCACCGCGCGGGTCGTTCCTGGAGATCGGCTGCGGCACCGGCGTCGTCGCGGTGCTGAGCGCGCTGGCCGGCTCCCCGCGGGTGGTGGCCGCCGACATCAGCCTCCCCGCGGTACGCAACGCGCGGATGAACGCCGAGCGCCACGGCGTGCAGGAACGGCTGAGCGCGGTGCACAGTGATCTGTTCTCCGGGCTCGGCGGCGAGCGGTTCGACACCGTCTTCTGGAGCTCCAACTATGTGCGCGCACCCGACACGTACACCTACGGATCGATCCACGAGGCCGCGTACGTGGACCCCGGCTACCGGACCCATCGCCGCTTCCTGACCGAGGCTCCCGACGCCGTCACCGGCAACGGGCGGGTCCTGCTGCACTTCAGCGACCGCGGTGACCTGGCACGGCTGCACGAGATCGCCGCCGAGTGCGGGCGCACGCTGCGCACCGTCGCGAGCGAGCCGATGGTCGAGGGCGAGTACAGCAGCGAACTGGTCGAGCACATGCTGCTCGAGGTCGTCGTCACGAGCGGCTGAGGGGACGCCATGCGCACACTGCTGATCGACAATCACGACTCGTTCACCCACAACCTCTTCCACTACCTGGCCGAGGTGAACGGCGAGGAGCCCGAGGTCGTCGTCAACGACGACCCGCGCTGGCGGGCGCAGCGCCTGGCGGAGTTCGACAACGTGGTCATCTCCCCCGGCCCCGGGAACCCGGCCCGCCCGGCCGACTTCGGCATCTGCCACGACGTCGTCCGGCAGGCCGCGATACCGCTGCTGGGGATCTGCCTCGGCCACCAGGGCATCGGGCTGTTCGGTGGTGCGGACGTCGTCCGGGCGCCCGAGCCGCGCCACGGCAGGCCGTCCCCGGTGCTGCACGACGGCACGGGCCTCTTCGCCGGACTGCCCTCGCCGTTCGAGGCGGTGCGCTACCACTCGCTCGCGGTGACCGGCCTGCCGGACGGCCTGGAGGCCACCGCCTGGACGCCCGACGGTGTGCTGATGGGGCTGCGCCACCGTGAACGGCCGTTGTGGGGAGTGCAGTTCCACCCCGAGTCGATCCGCACGCAGTACGGGCACGAGCTGCTGCGCAACTTCGCGCGGCTGACACGGGAACACCACCCCCGGCGTGGCCGGCTCCGGCGCTCCGCGGCGCCGGAGCCGGCCACCGCCCCCGCGGCCCCAGTTGCCACGGCTCCCGCGCGGCGGCTGAAGGTCCTCACCCGGGAGGTGCCTCTCGTCCGGGACCCGGAGAAGGCCTACGCCACGCTCTTCCGCGGCAACGACCACGCGTACTGGCTGGACAGCAGCCGGCCCGGTGGCGCGGACGGCCGCTTCTCCGTCATGGGTGATGCCACCGGTCCCCTCGCCCGGGTCGCCGAGGCGGACGTCTGGAGCGGCACGGTGACCGTGCGCGAACGGGCCGCCACCCGCATCGTCTCGGGCCCGTTCCTGTCCTGGATCGATCAGGACCTGCGCGCCACCGAGGTCGAACTTCCGTCCCTTCCGGGCGGGTTCGCCCTGGGCTGGGTCGGCTACCTCGGCTACGAGCTCAAGGCGGAGTGCGGCGGCGACCTCGTGCACCGCTCGGAGGAACCCGACGCCGCCATGGTGTTCGCGGACCGCGCGCTCGTCGTGGATCACCTGGCCGAAACCACCCACCTCCTCGCCCTGGCCGAGGACGGCGACGAGGAGTCCGCCCGCCGCTGGCTCGCCGAGACCGCCGGGCGGCTCGCCGCAGCCGAGTCGCGGCCGGCCGAGCCCGCACCCCGGCCGCTCGCGCCCGGCGGGGAAATCCGGCTGAGGCACGAACGTGACGCGTACCTCCGGCTGATCGATGCCTGCCAGGAGGAACTCGGCGCGGGCGAGAGCTACGAGATCTGTCTGACCAACCAGGCCGAGTGGCACGGGGACCTGGACGTCTGGCAGAGCTACCGGACGCTGCGGCGGCTGAGCCCGGCGCCGTTCGGAGCTCTGCTGCAGTTCGGGGAGGTGTCCGTACTCAGTACGTCTCCCGAGCGCTTCGTCAGCGTGTCAGCCGCCGGACACGTCGAGTCCAGCCCCATCAAGGGCACCAGGCCCCGTGGCGCCACGCCCGAGGAGGACGCGGCGCTCGTCGCGGACCTGCGGTCGAGCGAGAAGGACCGGGCCGAGAACCTGATGATCGTCGATCTGGTCCGCAACGACCTCGGCCGCTGCGCGGTCACCGGTTCCGTCCGGGCGGACGAGCTCTTCCAGGTGCGCAGCTACGCGACGGTGCACCAGCTGGTGAGCACGGTGAGGGCCAGGCTCCGGCCGGACACCGGCAGCGTGGCGTGTGTGCGCGCGGCGTTCCCCGGCGGGTCGATGACCGGGGCGCCCAAGGTCCGCACGATGCAGATCATCGACCGTCTGGAGGGCGGTGCGCGAGGGATCTACTCGGGAGCCATCGGCTACTTCTCGCTCTCGGGCGCCGCGGACTTCAGCATCGTGATCCGCACCGCGGTCCTCACCCCGGGCCGGGTCAGGTACGGGGTCGGCGGAGCCGTCGTGGCGCTGTCCGACGCGGACGAGGAGTTCGAGGAGACGGCGGTGAAGGCGGCACCGCTGCTGGCGCTGACGGGCAGCTCCTTCCCGGGCCGGGTCCGCGAGGGCGCCGCTGTCTGACCGGGCGCGCCGGGACCCGGGCCGGGCTTTCGAGCCCCGGCCCGGGTCCCGGCCTGCGCGGTACCGGGTCGCGGGGCTACGGCGACGCGGACCCGGCAACGCGATTCCGCGGCATTGCTGCTCTGCGGCTCTGCTGCACGGCGCCACGGCTGCACTGCTTTGCGGCACCGTGACACCGCCGCACCGCCCTCACTGCCGCCCCGCGACATCACCGCACCGTTCCCTCAGGACCTGGCCGGCCGGCCCGCACCGCCCCGGGCGGCACCCAGGGCGTGCGACACCTCCGTCATGTCGATGCCCACCTCGTCGAGGCCCGCCAGCGCGGCCCGGCCCGCCGCGTCCCTCTTCAGCAGCGTGTCGCCTCTCGGGGCCCCGTGGGCGACCGCCTCTTCCAGCACCTCGGCGGACAGCGCCTGCCCGGTCCGCCAACCGACCAGGGCGGTCAGCTGGTGCGGGCGGGGCGTGGTCCACAGCAGGCGCGGCGGCCTCGCGCCAGCGGCGCGGAGCACTCGCCACCACTCCTCGCCCAGCTTCTCCTCACGTATCCGGAAGGCCAGCCTGGCCACCGCCAGGGCGGCCGTGCCGCGGTGGTCCAGGGCCTCCTTCGACGCCAGCCGGTCCAGCCGGGCGTCGACCTCCGCGTCCAGCTGCCCCACCGGCACCGAGATGACGGCGGTGAGGCGTTCCAGGGGAAGTCCGGCGGCGAGCGCCAGGTCCAGCCCGGTGAAGTAGGCGTCCATGGCATCGACGCAGTCGTCCAGGGAGCAGACGGGCGCGATGTCGATGCCGTAGCCGGCGGCGACGGTGGCGGTGGCCGCCCGCAGGCCCGGCTCGTCCGGCGTGATGCGCAACAGCAGGTTGGGTCGGTCCACGGCCCGGCAGATGTCCCGGTCGACCGCGGCGGAGACGAATCCGTCGTCGCCGTCCCCCGCCTCGTACAGGCGAAGGAGCGCGTCGCAGGCGTCGCGCACGGAGTCGGCCGAGGCAGCGGCGGAGAGCAGACCGCTGAAGGTTCCTTTGGCGGTGAGCCGGCGAAGCCGTGCCTGGCTGAAGGGCACGGCGGCGTCCTCCGCGAGCCAGCCTGCCACGCCTTCTGCGGCCAGTTGCCGCAACAGTGCGGCTGCCAGTGGGCTGATCATGGGAGCCGAGATTAGAGGAGCCCGCAGAGGGACGGAAGCCGCGCTCCCCATCTCCGTCAGGTCCACGGCCCCTGCGTCAGGTCGGGGCTTCTCCGTCACTCCCCAGGCCCGCAGTTGACTTATTACGGAGCAGTTGACGGAATCCCCGGACACCCTTTGCCGCCTCCCGGCGAGAACGCGATATTCGGTGAGGTCACCGACCCGGTGGCCGCCAAGACGGGAGGAACGCAATGCCTGCAACCATTTCCGCGCCGCAGTGCCTGGTGTGCGACACGGACTTCGAGATCCAGGACGACTGGGAGAAGGGCGAGATAACCGAGTGCGGTGCCTGCGGGCAGGAGCACGAGGTCGTCGAGAAGGACGACGCAGTCGTCCGGGTCGCCCTGGCCCCCGAGGTCGAAGAGGACTGGGGCGAGTGAAGTCCGCTCCCGAGGTCCTGCTCTCGGTCACCATGCTGCGACCGGACGAGAAGCTCCTCCTCGGCGCACTGCGCGAGGAGGGGCTGAACGTCCGGCCGCTGCTGGCGGAGGACCTCGCGGGGGTGGTCGCGGGGGTCGAACCCCCGCCCGCCTTTGCCATGATCCGCAACCTGTCCCACCGGGACGCCGTCGGCGTCGCCCGCCGCCTCGAATTCACCGGCGTCACGACCCTGAACCGGTCGGCCGCCATCGAGACCTGCAACGACAAGGGCCTGCAGGCCCTGCTGTTCGCCCGGAACGGCATCCCGCACCCGGTGTCCCGCCACACCTTCAGCTACGACCAGGTACGCAGCACGGTGGCGGAGCTCGGCCTGCCGGCCGTCATCAAGCCCGTCAGCGGGTCGTGGGGCCGGGGCGTCACCAAGGTGACCGACTCGGACTCGGTCGAGGCATGGGTCGGCGGCCGTGAGTCGGCGGACGCCGGGGGCAAGCTGTTCCCCGTCCTGGTGCAGGAGTACATCGACAAGCCGGGCCACGACCTGCGGGTCGTCGTGGTGGGGCGCACCCCGGTCGTCGCCATCCAGCGGGTGTCGGACCACTGGCGCACCAACACGCATCTGGGCGCCCGGGTGGAGCGCCTGGAGATCACCGGCCGGATCGAGAAGCTCTGCGGACAGGTCGTGGACGCGCTCGGCGAGGGCTTTTACGGAATTGATCTCATCGAGGACCTCTCCACCGGAGAACTCCTGGTTCTCGAAGTGAACGCGAATCCCGAGTTCGCCCGTTCCTCAGCCGTGCACGGCGTGAATGTGGCAGGCCATCTGGCCGCGTACATCGCGGAATTGTGCAGTGACACCCCGCTGCCCGCGGCCGTGTGACACGAAGGAAGACAGATCTCATGGAACTGTTCGACACAGCGACCGTACTCACCCGGGTCATGACCTCCGGCGTGGTCATGAGTATCGAGAAGAGCGACCGGGAACTCCCGGGCCTGGAACGTCTGCTGACCAAGCGGACCGGGCGCTCCCACGCCGTTCTGCTGAACAGCCGCAGCGCCGCCGTGCACGCGGCCCTCGCCGGCCAGGGCATCGGCCACGGCGACACCGTCAACGCGCCGGAGCTGTCCGCCAAGGACGCCGCGTTCCTGCGCTGGCTGGGCGTCGGCGTCACGAGCGACCCGGGCCCGGCCGCCTTCGACCACATCTCGCTGGACGCCAGCCGGGACCACCTGCTCGACGACCGGGCCCGGGACCTGTCCGCCCCCACCCTGGTGGTGGACCTCACCGGTCTCGGCTTCGGCCCCGCCGCCGCGATGCTCACCGACGACCGCACGGTCTGGGCCCGCGCCGAGCGGCTGAAGATCTTCGGCGCCTACGACCTGCGCACCATGTGGACGCAGGAGGAGGCCGACGCGGATCTGATCCCCGGAGTGCAGTTCAACTACCGGCTGAGCCCTCTCGTCGCGGCCTGCGTCCGGATGGCCCTCAGCCAGGCCGCGCGCCCCCTCACCACCGGAGCCCCGTCTTGATCACCGACTTTCCCTCCGCCCCCCTTCCGCTTCCCTCCGCCGAGGAACTCGCCTCCGAACTGGCCGCCTTCGGCGGCGAGGCGCTGATCCCCAAGGAACTGCGCCGCACGCTCTTCCCGATCATCACCAAGGAAGACGTCTTCAACATGCTGCTCTCGCAGCGCCGCGCGCCCGAGAAGGTCGTCTCCGATTTCGCCGAGGCCTACCGCGGCTACGTCGGGGCCGAGTACGCGCTGCCCACCGCGAGCGGCACCTCCAGCCTGCACCTCGCCCTGATCGGCGCCGGTGTGCAGCCCGGTGACGAGGTCATCGTGCCCGCGTTCACCTTCATCGCCACCGCGCAGGCCGTCGTCGCCGCGCACGCGATCCCGGTGTTCGTCGACATCGACCCGCGTACCTACTGCATGGACCCGGCGGCCGCGGCCGCCGCCGTCACCGACCGGACCCGGGCCATCATGCCGGTGCACGTGCACGGGCTGCCGGCCGATGTGCCCGCGCTGCGCGCACTGGCGGACCGGCACGGCATCGCGCTCGTCGAGGACGCCTCGCACGCGCACTCGGCCAAGATCGGTGACCGCGTGGCCGGTTCGTTCGGTGACGCGGCCGGCCAGAGCCTGATGGCCGACAAGAACTTCCCGCTCGGCGGCGAGGGCGGCATCGCCTTCTTCGCCACCGAGGAGGCCCACCGGCGCGCGGTCGACTACACCGCGCGCAACGGCATCGACTACGAGATGTCGTGGGTCGCCGCCGCGTTCGGCCAGAGCCAGCTGGAGCGGCTGCCGTACTACGACGAGGTGCGCGCCCGTAACTCGCGCCTGATCGCGGACACGCTGAACTCCACCGGGTTCTTCCGCGCCCCGTACGTCCCCGAGGGCCACGTCCACGCGTACAACATGTACCGGATCACGCTGGTGCCCGAGGCCGTCGGCCTGGAGGACCTGCCGGTGTGGGCGGTCAAGGACGCGGTGCACGACCTGCTGGTCGCCGAGGGCGTGCCGGCCAGGGAGTGGCAGAACACCCCCATCCCCTGCCACCTGCCGTTCGTGCACCGGGCGGGGTTCGGCAACGGCTACCCGTTCTCGCTGAACCCGGGCGCGGTGCGTGACCACCGGCCGGAGGACTTCCCGTCGACCCTCGCCATGCTCGACTCGACGCTGGTCCTGTGCCGCGAGCTGCGCTCACCGGTCGAGTACGAGCGGGCGCTGCGCTACGCCGACGCGTTCACCAAGGTCGCCCGCCGCCCGGACGCCATCCGCAAGCTCGTCGCGGACGGCGACTACCGCCGGCCCTATGAGAAGGCGGCCCGCCTTGGCTGACAAGTCGACACTCCAGAATCCCCCGCCCGACCGGAAGATACGCGTCGCCGTCATCGGCGCGAGCGGCTACACCGGTGGCGAGGTCATCCGGCTGCTGCTCAACCACCCCCACGTGGAGCTCGCCTTCCTGTCCGCCGAGCGGGCCGCAGGCAGGCAGGTGGGGGCCGTCCATCCGTGGCTGCGCAACCACCCGCGGCTCGCCGGCATCAAGATGCGCCCGCTGGACCAGCTCGGTGAGGTCGACGTGGCCATCACCTGCCTGCCCACCGGAGCGCTGCCCGAGCGGCTGCCGCAGATCGCGGACCGCGCCAAGTACGTGCTCAACCTGGCCGGCGACTTCCGGCTGAACAACCCGCAGGAGCTGGCGAAGCACTACCCGGCGTCGGTGGCCCACCCCCCGGCCGACGAGTTCGTCTACTACGTCCCGGATCTGTCGGACTCGCTGCCGGAGGGCCGGTTCATCAATCTGCCCGGCTGCATGGCGGTGGCGACGATCTACGCGCTCTACCCGCTCTTCGCCGAAGGGCTGGTCCAGCAGGACGTGGTGGTCGACGCCAAGACCGGCTCCACCGGTGGCGGCCGCGGCGGCTCCGAGCAGCCGGCGGAGCGGTCCGGGAACTTCCGGGTGCACAAGCTGCACGGCCACCGTCATCTGCCGGAGATCACGCAGGCGTTGACGTACTTCACCGGCACCGCTCCCGACCTGCGCTTCTCGACCCACAGCCTGGACGTGCCGCGCGGCATCCTGATCTCGGCGTACAGCCGGCTGAAGGAGGGCGTCTCCCCGCTCGACGTCAAGCGCGCCTACGCCAAGGCGTACACCGGCAAGGCGTTCCTGCGGGTACGGCCGTCCCCCAAGGCTCCGCAGGACTTCCCGATGCTGAAGGCCGTCGTCGGGTCGAACATCGCCGAGGTCGCGGTCGACGTGGAAGGCGACCAGTGCGTGACCATCGCCGCGATCGACAACCTCATCAAGGGCGCGGCGGGCCAGGCGGTCCAGACGATGAACCTGGCCCTCGGCTACGTCGAGTGGACCGGCCTCAGCTGCGCGGCGGTGGCGCCGTGACCCGCCCCCTGTACGTGGTCAAGGTGGGCAGCGCCACCCTGGACCGCGGCTCCGTCCACGCGGAGATCGCCGCGCTCGTCGCGCGCGGCGCCCAGGTCCTGCTGGTCGCGGGGGGTGCCGCCGGCATCGAGCGGCACTACTCCGCCATCGGCCGGCCCATGCCCGAACTGCGCCTCGCCAACGGTGACTCGGTGCGCTACTGCCCGCCCGTGGAGATGGCGCACCTGGTCGACGCGTACGAGCGGGTCACCCTGCCCGCGGTCGAGGACGGCCTGCGCGCGCTCGGGCTCGACGTGTTCACCGCGGTCGCCGCACGCGGCTCCCTGGTCACCGGGCGCGCCAACCGGCCGCTGAAGACGGTGACCGCGCAAGGCCGCACCCGGGTGGTGCGCGACCACCGGGCCGGGGTGCCGGCCGAGGTCGACACCGCCCGGCTGCGGACCCTGCTGGACGCGTACGACGTGGTGTGCCTGTCCGCACCGGTACGTGACCGGGAGGGCGGCGCCCCGCTGAACGTGGACGCCGACGTGCTCGCCGCGGCCCTGTCCAACGCGCTGGGCGCCGACCACCTGCGGCTGGTCACCGGCACCGCCGGACTGCTCACCGACCCGTCGGACCCGGCATCGACGCTGCGCCACGCCCACCAGGGCGAGGCGGCACAGTACGCGGGCGGCAGGATGCGGCAGAAGGTGCGCGCCGCCGAGATGGCACTGGAGGGCGGCAGCGCCGACATCGCCATCACCGGCCCGCACACCCTGGCCGATCCGTCCGGCTGGACCCGGTTCTGGCGCGGCAGCGCGCCCGAGGCGGACCTGGCCCTGCTGAGCCGGGCGGTCGGTGTGCCGTCCGTCTCCGGGGACGAGCACGAGCTCGCCGCTTACCTGCTGGACTGGTGCACCGAGCGCGGCATCGACGCCAAGATCGACGCCGCCGGGAACCTGGTGGCCACCCGCGGCACCGGCGACCGCGGTCTGCTGCTGCTCGGCCACCTGGACACGGTGCCGCACCACTGGCCGGCCGAGTGGCGCGAGGGCGAACTGCACGGCCGCGGCAGCGTGGACGCCAAGGGCAGCCTCGCCGCCTTCCTGGAGGTGCTGGCCGCCGCCGACGTGCCGGCCGACGGCCAGCTGCGGGTGGTGGGCGCGGTCGAGGAGGAGATCTCCTCGTCCAAGGGCGCCTTCCACGCGCGTGACCACTACCCGGCCGACGCCGTCGTCATCGGTGAGCCCAGCGGCAGCGACAAGCTGACGCTCGGCTACTACGGCCTGTTCAAGCTCCGTGTCACGGCGTCCGTCGACAGCGGCCACTCGGCGGGCATGGACGCGGTCTCCGCGCCCGACACCCTGATCCGAGCCCTGGAAGCCATCAGGGCCTCGGTGACCGAGCAGGCCCCGGACGCCCTGAGCGCCGTCATCGACGTCCGCTGCGAGACGGGCCGGGAGCACAACCGTGCCGTCGGCATCCTCAACTTCCGGGTACCGCCGGGCGCCGACCTCGACGCGCTGCGTGCGGCCGCCCGGTCGCACGAGGGCGAGGGCGTCGAGATCTCGATGGAGCGGGCCACCCCCGGCCACAGCGGCGGCCGGACCAGTTCGCTGGTCAAGGTCTTCACCCGGGCCTTCGCACAGACCGGCGTCCGGCCCCGGTTCGTCGTCAAGAAGGGTACTTCGGACATGAACACGCTCGCCACCACCTGGCGCGGCGTGCCGATGGTCGCCTTCGGGCCCGGTGACTCCGCGCTCGACCACACCGACCAGGAGCGCATCGGCGCCGAGGAGTACCGCACCGCGCGGTCGCTGCTGGGCGACGCGGTGGCCCGCTGGTTCGCCCTGCCGGAAGGGAGCCGATGATGACCGTCCTGACCGACACGATCGACACGGCCGGCCTGCCGGCGTCCGCCGGTGCCCGCACCCCGGACCACGCCCTGCTGGCGGAGCGTGCCCTGCGGGCCCGCAGGCTCGTCGTCGACATGGCCGCGAGCCCGCGCGGCTGCCACCTCGGGGGCAGCCTGTCCGTACTGGACATCCTGATCGCGGGCCTGCACCGGGCCTCGTCCGGTGACGGCACCGAGGTCGTCCTCAGCAAGGGCCACGCGGCCGCCGGGCTGTACGCGGCGCTCTACGTGAACGGCACCCTGCCCGAGAACCCGGCACCGCTGTACGGCATGGCGGGCCACCCCTACACCGGCCACCCCGGCCCCAAGGTGCCCGGGGTGCGCTTCCCGACCGGGAGCCTCGGCCACGGGGTGCCTTACGCGGCCGGCTGGGCGATGGCCCGCAGGCTCGGCGGGCTGCCGGGGCTCGGCATCGCCGTGACGGGCGACGGCGAGCTGCAGGAGGGCCTGGTCTGGGAGACCTGCCAGGTCGCGGCCGCCCAGCGGCTGGGCAACTTCGTGCTGGTGGTCGACCGCAACGGCGGCCAGAACGACGGCATGGTCGCGGACGTCTCGCCGCTGCCGCAGCTCGCCGCCCGGTTCGCCGCCTTCGGTTTCGAGACGGCCGAGGTGGACGGGCACGACTTCGACGCCCTCACCGCGGTGCTGTCCGGCGACCGTTCGGGAGCCACCCGGCCGCTGGCGGTCGTCGCCGACACGGTCAAGGGCAAGGGCGTCCCCGCCGTGGAGGGCAAGGCCGCCTCCCACTACGTCACCATCGACGCGGCGCGCGCCGCCAAGTGGAAGCGAGCGATCCGATGACGGCGGTGATCACGGAGGCGTCGACGGCGCCGAAGGCGCTCTCGGGCCGGGACGCCTACCGCGACGAGCTCACCGGGATCGCCCGGCAGGACCCCCGGGTGCTCTGCCTGGAGGCCGACCTCGGCGGCAAGAACCACCCCTTCCAGCTCGCCCACCCGGAGCGGTTCTTCAATCTGGGCATCGCCGAGGGCGCCATGGTGGACATGGCCGCCGGCCTGGCGGTGGGCGGCTACCTGCCCTTCGTGTCGACCTTCGCGCCGTTCGCGGCGCTCAGGGCGGCGGAGAGCCTGAAGCTCACGCTGGGCTACCTCAACGCCGGAGTGACCGTCGTCGCCCCCTATGCCGGCGTCTCCGGCGCCTGGTTCGGGACCACGCACCACTGCCTGGAGGACCTGGCGGTCCTGCGCAGCGTGCCCGGCGTGACGATCGCGGCGCCGTACGGGGAGGCCGAGATGCGGGCGGTGGTCCGTGCGGCGGCCCGGTCGGGCAGGCCGCACTACATCCGGACCGGACGCAACGCCTCGTACACCTCACTGCCGTCCGACGGACCCGGACTCCCCCTCGTCACCTGGGACTCCCGGGGCACGGCCGATGAGCCGTGCCTGGTCTCGGTGGGCGAGGAGGGCACCCGGCTGGCGCTCGAAGCGCGCGAGCGGCGACCGGAACTCGGCCACGCCCATCTCGTGTACCTGGACCACGCCCACCTGGCCCGCGCGGCCACCGAACTGGCGGAGCAACACTCCCGGTTCGTGGTCGTCGAGGAGCACCGGCGCGAGGGCGGGGTCGCCGAGGCCCTGGCGCTCCTGATGCCCCGGTGCGAGGTCACGGGCGTGAACGCGGGCCACACCTGGCCCACCGAGGGCGGCGACCACCACGAGGTGATGGCCGGGCTCGGGTTCGATCTGCCCGCCGTTCTCGCCGCGGCAGCCCGGTCAGGTCCCCCACGGGCCTGTGATCCGCCTCCCCTGAACTCTCCCCCCAACCCTGCCTAGCGAAGGAATCTCCCATGCACATCCTCATGGTCGAATGCAACCCGAACGGCATCAAGGGCATCGCCAACGCCCTCGAACTGGGGCACGACGTCACCTTCGTCTCCGCCGACCCCGACTTCTACCTCGGCGCCTCACCGCTGGCCGAGGCGGCCTTCGCGCACCCCAAGTGCGATGTGATCAAGAGCGTGGAGGCCTTCTCCATCGACGAGCTGGAGCGGCTCGCCAAGGAGATCCACGCCAACAAGCCGGTGCACGGCGTCACGACGTACAGCGAGTACCACACGGTGCACGCCGCGTCGGTGGCCCGCTCGCTCGGCCTGCCCGGGATGAGCGTGGAGGGGGCGCTCAACGCCCGCCACAAGCACCGCACCCGCCTGACGCTGCAGGACAGCGACGTGCGCCAGCCGCGGTTCGTGGCCGTCGCCGACCCGAAGGACATGGTGGCGGCGGTCCGCGAGATCGGCTTCCCCTGCGTGGTGAAGCCGTCCGACGGCACCGCGAGCCTGCACGTGCTCCTGCTCCGTAACGACCAGGAACTCACCGACTACCTCGCCGACCTGGCGAAGGTGGACGACTACGGCCGCGGTGTGACCCGCATCCCGGAGATCGTCGTCGAGGAGTTCGTCGAGGGCGAGCTGGTCTCGGTCGAGGCCTGCGTGCTGCAGGGCGGCGAGATCGTCAACCTGGGCATCACCGACCGCAATCTGAGCGGCTTCCCGTACTTCATCGAGATGGGCCTGACCTACTTCCGCGGCCACCCGCTGGAGGAGGAGCTCTTCACGATGAACGAGAAGGTGCTCAAGGGCCTCGGCGTCGACTTCGGCTTCATCCACGCCGAGTACATCCTCGCCGCGGACGGACCCGTGCTGTGCGAGGTCAACGGCCGGCTCACCGGCGGCATCGTGCCGCAGTTGATGGAGCTCTCCAGCGGCGTCAACGCCTACCTGGAGGTCATCCGCCAGGCGCTCGGCGAGAAGCCCGAGCTGCCCGTCCCCGGTGACCTCATCGCCGGCGGCCACTGGTTCGGCTCGCCCGTCGACGGTGAGCTCGTCTCCATCGGCTTCGACCGGCTCAAGGGCTCCCCGGGCTTCGTGGAGGCACTGGCGTACGCCAAGCCCGGCCGCACGGTGTCCCGGCTGTCCAAGAGCAACTTCGACTGGCTCGGTCACCTGATCTACACCGGCAAGGACCGCGACGAGGCGTCCGGCCGGGTGCGGGCGGCGCTGGACGACATCGAGTTCACCATCTCGGTTCAGGTGGCCCGCTGATGCGCGCAGCCATTCCGGAACTCGATCCGACGGCGGTGTACGAAGTCGCCGTCGAGGACGGCCACTTCTCCTCCGTGACGCCCGTCGCCGAGCGGGACCCGGACGACGCCGTCACGCCCGAGCTGTGGCCCGGCTTCACCGAGGCGCACGCCCACCTCGCGCTGCCCGCCAACTTCGACGACTCGCTCGACGACCCTCGTATCTCGGCGATGCAGTACCTGTACCACGGGGTCACGCACGTCGTGGACATGTTCGGCTTCCCGCTGGTCAAGGACGGCTGGGAGCAGGGCAGGCAGGAGTCGGCGCTGCCCTGGCCCGAGGTGGCTCACTGCGGCTACGCGGCCACGGCCACCAAGGACACCGACGGCCACTACGGTCACGGTGTCGAGTTCCCGGCCCCCGTCTTCATGCTGGGCGTCCAGGACGATCTGGCCACGGTGCTGGCGGCCAACGCGGCCCGCGGCGCGACCTTCCTGAAGGTCATGTTCACCGAGGGTGCCGAACAGCCGGAGAGCGCCAAGCGCTTCTCCCGGCTGCCGGGAGAGATCCTCGCCCACGTGCCGCGGCTGGCCGCCGAGCACGGGCTGAGAACAGTCATCGACTGCAACACCCGGGACGAGGTGATGCAGGCCTACGACTTCGGCTTCCGCATCTTCGCCCACCCGGTGCGCGACGTCGGGCTGTCGGCCGCCGACTGGCAGAAGCTGGCGGGCGCCCGGTTCGTGTCCACCCTCAGCGGGCTGCGCCCCATGATCATGGAGCGCGAGGACTTCCTGCGGGAGTACCGGCGGCCCGGATTCCGGGAGACCCAGGACCTCGCCAACCTGGAGTACGTGTCGGCGATCGAGGAACCGTTCGGCATTCAGTTCAAGGTCCAGGACACCCGGACCGCGGCACTGGTCAACATGCGCGACAACAGCCTGGCGGCGCTGGAGCGCGGGGCGCTGCTGATCGGGACGGACTGCGGCAACACCGGTGCGTTCCACGGCGACGCGCTCAAGGGCGAGCTGGATCTGCTGGCCGGTGACGACCTGGGCAAGCCGGGGCTGCGCGACGCCCTGCTGCGTACCGCGACCACGACGGCCCGTGGCTTCTTCGACGAGCTGTCGGGGCGCGAGCCGGGGACGGACCTCATCGCGCAGGGCCGTCCCGCCACGTTCAACCTGATCGCGCCGGCGGCGGCCGGCCGGCCCCTGTCGGAGCTTCCGCAGGCCACGTACATCCGGGGCCGGGCGCTCGACCGTGCCGCGGTCGTGACGGCCATCCGCGACCTGCGCGCCACCCCCACTCAAGGAAAGGTCACCGTATGAGCCGCCAGGAACGCCATGTTCTGAGCCCGGAGAGCCGCAAGGTGCTGCTGGGCGTCAACTCCGGCATCGCGCTCGCCCACATCGGCAACTACATCTGGTTCCCGCACCTGATCTCGACGCTCGGCGTGGAGTACAGCGGCTTCTGGGCCGGATTCGTGATGTTCCTGACGTACGTGGGCCGGCTGAGCGCCACCTTCTTCTACGAAGGGGTCGCCGCCCGGTTCGGCACCCGTGCCAGCATCATCGTGGGCATCGCCGTGGAGGCCGTCGCGCTGGGCGGCATGGGCTTCGCGGACGGCGTGCCGTTCTACAGCCTGCTGGCCTTCTTCGTCGGCTTCGGCTCCGGGATCTCCTTCCCCGGCCTGAAGAACATCCTGGGCACGCTGCCGGAGAAGGACCGCCCCAAGGCCTTCTCGTCGTTCCAGATGTCCTGCCAGCTCGGTGTCATCGCCGGCTCGGTGATCGGCGGGCTGTTCCTCGGCTCGTCGATGGCCATCCTGTTCCTGGTGGTGTTCATCCTGTTCGCCGGGTACTGCGCCGCCGCGGCGTCGTTCATCCCCACCGACGCGGGCGGTCAGGCCGACCGGGTGGCCGTGAAGACACCGCTGGTCAACGTGGCGGTCCTGAAGGGGCTTCAGCTCGGCGGCGGCGGGAGCTACTTCCTGCTCTCCAGCGTCTTCTGGGTGCTGTCGATCAGCTTCCTCGTCGGCATGCCGCTGCACATGGACGAGTTCGCCTCGGACCTGCCGGTCTCCACCCCGTTCTGGATCACCGGTCTCGCGCTCCTGGTCCTTCAGTACCCGGCGTTCCGCTACATGTCCAAGCGGCTGCGCCCCGGCCAGGTCATGGGCGTCGCGTTCCTGGCGATGGCGGTGGCCTACGGTCTCTTCGGTGCGGGGCAGACGGCGACCTGGGTGGTCGTGGGCTGCCTGGTCGTGGTCTTCGGCGACATCCTGTTCACCCCGTCCTTCGACCTGTGGGTGGCCAACCGGATGCCGGCGGACCGGCTCGCGCGGGCGATGGGTGCCATGCACTTCTTCCGCAGCTTCGGCAACATGGTCGGCACGCTGACCGCCGGGGCGCTCTACGACCTGTCGCACTCCACCGACATCCCGGGCCTCAACTGGTACGTCGTCGGCGGGATCGCGCTGGTCTGCGCGGCTGTCAGCTTCCTGTCCGCGCGGCGGGAGGAGGCGTCGTCCACGAGCACGCCGGCCGCGGAGGTCGTGGAGGCTGACCCGGTGGGGTCGGTGGAGCTTCCCCCCGCCACGGAGCCCCGGGAGTCCGCGAGGACCACGGCTTGACCGGCCTCGCCCGCTCACGCACAGAGGGACCCGGTCCGCGGAAGCGGACCGGGTCCCTCTGTGCGTACGTGTACCGCTACCGCTGTCGGACCTAGGCGACCGTACGGCCGTTGACCAGACGCGGCAGGAACCGGAAGCCGATGCCTCCGGCGATCATCGTCGCGGCACCGATCAGCAGGAACGTGGTCTCGGCTGCACCGGTCTCGGCGAGCTCGTCCTTGCCCTTGCCCTGCTCGGCCGGCTGGTTGCCGACCGAGTCGGTGTCGGTGTTGTCGGCGCACTCGGCACCGTCGAGGTCGACGGTGCAGGTGTTGGCGTCGTCGCCACCGGTGGCGGACCCGGTGCCACCGGTCGCGTCACCACCGCCGGCAGCGTCACCGCCACCGTCGCCGCCACCCGCAGCGTCGCCGCCACCAGCAGCAGCGTCACCGCCACCCGCAGCGTCTTCACCACCAGCAGCAGCGTCACCGCCACCCGCAGCGTCTTCACCACCAGCAGCAGCGTCACCGCCACCCGCAGCGTCCTCGCCACCAGCAGCAGCGTCACCGCCACCCGCAGCGTCCTCGCCACCAGCAGCAGCGTCACCGCCACCCGCAGCGTCCTCGCCACCAGCAGCAGCGTCACCGCCACCCGCAGCGTCTTCACCACCAGCAGCAGCGTCACCGCCACCCGCAGCGTCCTCGCCACCAGCGACATCTCCACCACCGGCGACATCGGCGCCACCGGCGACATCGCCACCACCGGCCACGTCAGCACCACCGGCCGCGTCGCCACCACCAGCAGCGTCTTCACCACCAGTGGCGTCACCGCCGCCGGCCGCGTCGTCCTCGCCGCTGACGCCGATGTTCAGGCCGTCCTGGTTCGCCTCGGCGTTGACGCCGATACCCGGGACCTCGACACCGATGCCGATGGCCTGCGCCGCACCTGCGGCGGTGAGCGAGGCGCCGGCGGCAATGACCGCACCGGCGGCTATCCGCGCGACGCGGACTCGCGTCTTCTTCGTCATGTGCTGCTACCCCCAGTAGCTGTTCTCGTCAATGGAGCAGCCATATGCGGGGCGGTGGCCCAGCGGGGTTTGCTCCGAACGCCGGCCCACGTCGTGCCGTGGCCATGCCGCCCGCCCCCGATCACACCCGTCCCAGACATACGCATGCTGCTCCAGCAGCCTGTCCAGAGTTAAGGACTACGTCAAGGCCGTTCCGAGGAAAGTGCCCCGTTTTGACGCCAGTTGACCGTCATTCGGAACCACGACTGTGACGCACTCACCACGACATCCCCCCCAACTCGCCCGAACCGGAACAAGGAAGAGCCCGGGCGGTGGTGACCGCCCGGGCTCAACTGCTGTGCGGGTGAGGCTACTTCTCGCTCTGCTTGCGCCAGCGGATGCCCGCCTCCACGAAGCCGTCGATCTCGCCGTTGAAGACCGCTTCCGGGTTGCCCATCTCGAACTCCGTACGCAGGTCCTTGACCATCTGGTACGGGTGCAGGACGTACGAACGCATCTGGTTGCCCCAGGAGTTGCCGCCGTCGCCCTTGAGCGCGTTCATCTTCGCCTGCTCCTCCTGGCGGCGGCGCTCAAGGAGCTTCGCCTGGAGGACGTTCATCGCGGATGCCTTGTTCTGGATCTGCGAGCGCTCGTTCTGACAGGAGACGACGATGCCGGTCGGCAGGTGGGTCAGCCGGACCGCGGAGTCCGTGGTGTTGACGCCCTGGCCGCCGGGGCCGGAGGAGCGGTACACGTCGATGCGGAGCTCGGACTCGTCGATCTCGACGTGGTCCGTCTGCTCCACCACGGGCAGCACCTCGACGCCCGCGAAGGACGTCTGGCGCCGGCCCTGATTGTCGAACGGGGAGATCCGGACGAGCCGGTGGGTGCCCTGTTCGACGGAGAGCGTGCCGTAGGCGTACGGCACCTCCACGGCGAAGGTGGTCGACTTGATTCCGGCCTCTTCGGCGTAGGCCGTCTCGTAGACCTCGGTCTTGTAGTTGTGCCGCTCGGCCCAGCGGAGGTACATGCGCTGGAGCTTCTCCGCGAAGTCTGCGGCATCGACGCCACCGGCCTCGGCGCGGATGGTGACCAGGGCCTCGCGGGCGTCGTACTCGCCGGACAGGAGGGTACGGACCTCCATCTCGTCGAGCGCCTTCTTGACGGAGGCCAGCTCCGTCTCGGCCTCGGCGAGCGCGTCGGCGTCACCCTCGTCCTCGGCGAGCTCGAAGAGGACCTCGAGGTCGTCGATCCGGCCGCGCAGGGCCTCGGTCTTACGGACCTCCGCCTGCATGTGCGAAAGCTTGCTGGTGATCTTCTGCGCCGCCTCCGGGTCATCCCAGAGGGACGGCGCGGCCGCCTGCTCCTCGAGCACGGCGATGCCCGACCTCAGCGCATCCAGGTCCAGGACGGCCTCGATCGACCCCATGGTCGAGGAGAGGGACTTCAGCTCTTCGGAAATATCGACGACTGCCACGGGTCCAGCGTAACGGCTGTCGGCGCGGACGTTCCTCGGGCCGCGTGATCGCCGCTGCGGCCGCCCTCTCCCCACCCGTCGCCTCCGGAGCTCCGGAGGCCGGGTTCCCGGTGCTCAGGGGGTGCCGGGAGCGGAGTTCTTCGTGTCCTGCGGGTTCGCGCCCGTGTCGTCGCCGCCCATCGCCAGCCAGCCGCCCACACCGACCCCCGCGACCAGCAGCAGGGCCGCCGCCCCCAGGGTGAGGCGGCGCTTGCGGATGGCCGCCGACTTGTTGCGGGCCGAGCCCGGGCGTGGCCGGCCCGGGGCGCGCGGGGCGCGGGCGGTGCCCCGGGGGCCGCCGGAGAGCTCGTCGGGGGCCGGGACGCGCATGCTCGTGTGGGTGTCCCGGTTGGAGTCCGGGGACGACCCGGGGACCAGCGGGACCGCGCCGCGGCGGCGGGGTTCCTCCGCCGCCGGGGTGTACTGCTGCTCGTCGTAGCCCTGCCCGTGCGGCTGGGGCTCCGGTTCGTCGTCCGGTTCGTCCACGTCCAGCGGCGGGATGCCCGTCAGATGCGGGAGCTGTTCGCGCAGCCGGGCCGCCAGCTCGGAGGCGCGCAGCCGGGAGGCGGGGGCCTTGGCCAGGCACTGGACGAGCAGCTGCCAGAGCTCCTCGGGGATGCCGGGGAGCGGGACGACGGTCTCGGTGACATGGCGGCGCAGGACCGCACCGGGGTGGCCGCCGCCGAAGGGCGTGAAGCCCGCGAGGAGCTCGTACAGCACCGTCGCGAGGGCGTAGATGTCGACGGCGGCGCGCGGCGGGAGGCCCTCGACGATCTCGGGGGCCAGGTAGTCAGGGGTACCGATGATCTTGGTGGCCTTGGTGCGGCGCGGGGTGTCGATCAGCTTGGCCACGCCGAAGTCGGTGAGCAGCGCGGGGTGGGAGTTGCCGGGGCCGAGCGGGCCCTCCATGTCGAGCAGGATGTTCTCCGGCTTGACGTCGCGGTGGACCACCCCGGCGGCGTGCGCGGCGGCCAGGCCGTCGGCGACGTCCGCGACGATCGCCACGGCGGCCGCCGGGGCCAGCCGGCGTTCGCGGTCGAGCCGGGTGCGCAGGTCCGTGCCGCGGACCAGGTTCATGACGAGGGCCAGGTCGTTGCCGTCCACCACGAGGTCGCGCACGGCGACGACGTGCGGGTGGTCGAGTCCGAGCAGGGCGGTGCGCTCCTGGACGAAGCGGCCCACGAGTTCCTGGTCGGACGCGAGGTCCTCGCGGAGCAGCTTGATGGCTACGGGCCCCTCGGGGCCGTCACCGAGCCACACCGTGCCGGCGCTGCCGCGCCCCAGGATCTGGTGCGCGGTGTACCGGCTGCCGATATTGCGTGCCAAGACTGCTCCCTCAGCGGCTGGCGATGGACCCTCGCTCAACAACCCCCGGTCGACAAAGTTACGCGGCGATCGGGGGGTTGCGTGCCCTGGATGGCGCCAACCTTCACTTCTACGGGCGAAATGCCGCGGAATTGACCCGCAGAAGTCGACATAGCTACAGGACTGCGGAGCGGCCGGCCGGACCGGTGGTCCGGCGCCCCGTCAGTTACCGCTGCTGCCGCCCACCTTCGAGACCCAGTCGCTCACGGTGGAGGCCGCGTCGCTGATCGCGTGCCAGTAGCTCTGCCCCTGGCCGATCCAGTCCTTCAGCGGGGTCAGTTCCCAGACCAGCCAGCTCGCGACGAAGAGCAGGACGAGCGTGAACAGGCAGCCCTTCAGACAGCCGAGGCCGGGGATCTTCATCGGGTTGGCGCTGCGCTGCCTGGGCTCGCGGGGCGGCCGCTGAGCAGGCTGCTGGGGCTGCTGCGGCGGCGCGTACTGCTGGCGCTGCTGCTGCGGCTGGTACTGCTGTTGCTGCGGCTGGTACTGCTGCTGGGGCTGCTGCCGCTGGGAGTACTGCTGCGGCTGTTGCTGCTGCTGGCGACGCGGCTGCTGTTGCTGGGGCTGCTGCTGACGCTGGGGGCGGCGGCGCAGCGGGTCCTGGCTCGGGTCGAGGTACTGGACCTGCGTCTGCTCGTTGCGGTCGCGTGCGGCCTGGAGCTGGGACTGCCAGGGGTGCGGCCCGTCGGGCTGCGGAGTCCCCTCCGGGCGCGGCGGGACGGGCGGCATGACCGAGGTCGGGTCGGCGTGAGTGCCGCCCTGGCCGGGGTTCTGCTGCATCACGCTGGTGGCCGCGTTGGGGTCGTAGGCGTTCGGGTCGTACGAGCCGGCGTTGCTCGGCAGCACCTGCGTCGGGTCAGCCGCCCCCGGCGCCTCCGGGACGGCCGTGGGCGCCGGGTCGGGTGCGAGCAGGGCGCCCACCCCGTCGGCGGCCGCGATCTGCGCCGAGTTCGCGTGCACACCGATGCCGGCGGCGACGGTACGCAGCGCGCGGGCCAGGTTCTCGGCGCTGGGCCGCCGGTCCGGGTCCTTGCTGAGGCAGCGCTCCATGACGGTCCACAGCGGCGCGGGAACGGTACTGGGGCGGCGGGGCTCCTCGCTGAGGTGCCGGTGCAGGACCTCCAGCGCGGTGCCGCCGGCGAACGGCGGCCGGCCGGTGAGCAGCTCGTACAGCAGGATTCCGGCGCCGTAGATGTCGACGGCGGAGGTCTGCGGACGGCCCTCGGCCGACTCGGGCGCCACATAGGCCGGCGTACCGACGAACTCGTGGGTCCGGGTCAGCCCCGGGGAGTCCGCGAGCCGGGCGATGCCGAAGTCGGTGAGCATCGGGTGCATCCTGCCGTCGCGCTCGTCGAGCAGCACGTTGGCGGGCTTCAGGTCGCGGTGGACGACGCCGTCGGCGTGACTCGCGGCGAGCGCGTCCGCGATCTGCGCGGTGAGCAGCGAGGCGGCGACCGGGGTGAGCGGACCGTTGTCGCGGAGGTAGCGGTGCAGGTCAGGGCCGTCGACCAGGTCCATCACGAGGGCGAGGAGATCACCCTCCACGACCAGGTCCCTGGTGCGCACGATGTTCGGGTGGGTCAGCCGCAGCAGCACGGAGCGCTCGCGCAGGAACCGCATCACGACATCCGCGTCGTTGGCGAGCTCCTCCTTGAGGACCTTGATCGCCACTGTCTCGCCGGGCTGGCCGGCGACGGCCGCCTCGGCTCCCGCGGCCTCGCGCTGGCGGGCACGCCAGACGGTGCCCGTGGCGCCGCGTCCCAGCGGCTCCTCGAGCAGGTACTTGCTGCCTACCGGCCGCACGTCATGCGCTCCCTGCTGATCGTGGTGCTTGCGGTCCCCCGGATCCGTCCGGGAGTTTCCGGCCCACTCTAGGGCCTGCCCGGCCGATCATGGCCGGGGTCACGGCGGTGGATGACCGGGTCCGGCAGGTTACCGCTTTGTCCGGAATTTCCGGAGGGGCCGGGTCTACCGTCCCGGGCGCACCGGTTGCGGAGGAGGACGCTCCTCTCGGACGGATGGTTGCCGCACAGGGGTACGAGGAACGGCTCCGGGGCCGATGCGGACCTCGCCGGCCCCCGGCGAAGAACGGGCCAAGCAGGCACTTTTGGGCGCACAGCCGACCTTTCAAGATCACTTAGCGGCGACCCCCGGGCGTGTTGTCAGTGGCAGGTGCGAGGATGCCTCCAGCACGGAACCGTGGGGTCGGGAACCCGGGGTACGTGACGAACCTGTACCGGACGACGCGTCCGTGCCGGGTGGGGGGAATCACAGGGCATTTCCCCTGCCGGGCACCCCGCGCAGAAGGGACCGCTGACGGCGATGCAGATCCGGCTGACCGTCCTCGCGCCGCGCAGCGGCCAGACCCCGGCGCGCGCCTGCGACGTGCTGGTCACCGCCCCCGCGGGGACGGCACTGGCCGCGGTGGCCTCCAATCTGGCCGCGGCCGTCTCCGGCCCCGACGGCTCCCTCGGCAGCGGCGCGGTGGTGCTGTTCGCCGGGCGCGAGCGTCTCGACTCCCACCGGTGTGCGCTCGGTGAGCCGCCCCTGGTCGACGGAGCGGTGCTCTCCCTCCAGGTCCGGGCGGGGACGAGGCGGCGGACGACGCCGTTCCGGCCCAGCTGCACGTGATCGCGGGCCCGGATGCGGGCGGGGTCCATCTGCTGCACGGCGGACAGATCAGGATCGGCCGCTCGGCGGACGCCGACGTCCCGCTCGACGACCCGGACGTGTCCCGGCTGCACTGCGCCGTGACGGTCTCCGAGGACGGCCGGGTCGCGGTGGCCGACCTGGGCTCCACCAACGGCACCTCGCTGGACGGCGCGGAGGTCCGCGACCGGCCGGTCCGGCTGAAGCCCGGCGCGTTGCTGCGGCTCGGCGAATCGACGCTCCGGCTGACCTCGGGTGCGCGTACGCCGACGCTGGGGACGGCACCGGACGGCGAGGGGCACCTGAGGGTGGCCAGGGCGCCGGCCGACGCCGCGGCCCCGGGACCCGGTGACGATTTCGGCTCCGCCCACGCGTACAGCGCCGCGGCGCCCCCCGGCCCCGGCTCCTACGAGGAGTCCGCCGCCTCCCACGACCGCCACCACGACCGCGACCACGAGCGCGGTTCCGAGGACGACCGGGGCGGGCGGGCCGTGGCGCGGCCGCAGTCCGGTTCCGGGCGCGCCGGCCGCTTCCCGGACGAGGAACCGCCCCGTCGCGGCGGCATAGGGGCCTGGGCCCGTCGGCTCGCGGGCGGCAAGGGCGATCCGGTACACGAGAGCGCGCCGGACGAGAGCGGTCCGCCGGTCCCGTCCGCCGCCACGTTCACCGCGCTGCCGACCGCCCCTGAGGGCACCTGGCCCGATCCGGCGTCCGTACTGCTGACCGCGCTCGGCCCCGGCCCCGGCTGTGGGAGCGCGACAGTACGCATCCGGAGGCCCTGGTGGTCAGGCTGGGCACCACCGACCGGGCCGAGCTGCCCGTCGTACCGGTGACCGTGGGGCTGCGGGAGGCGGGCTCGCTGGGGCTCGCAGGACCGCGGGACCGGCTGACCGGACTCGCCCGCTCGGCGGTGGCACAGCTGGCCGCCCTGCACTCCCCCGCCGATCTGGAGATCGTGCTGATCAGCGCGGACCGGGCACGCGGCGTCGACGAGCGCAGGCGGGAGTGGTCCTGGCTCGGCTGGCTGCCGCACCTGCGCCCGATGCACGGCCAGGACTGCCGCCTGCTGCTCGCGTACGACCGCGAACAGGCCGCCGCCCGGACGTCGGAACTGGTGCGCCGGCTGGACGACGGGCCCTCGGTCCCGGCTGGGCGAGCCTCGACCGCGCGACGGTCGCCGAGGCCGCGCTGCACCACGCGGGCCCGTTCACCGTGGTGATCGTGGACGGGGACCCCGGCTCCGCGGTGCTGCGCGAGAACACGGCCAGGCTGGCCGCGGCGGGCGCGGCGGCGGGCATCCATCTGATCTGTCTGGCCGAGACACCGGCCGCCACCCCCACCTCACCGGTGGCCGCGACGTACGAGGCGGCGTGCCGGGCCTCGATCGCCTTCCGGGAGTGCGGGGCCGTGGCGATGCTCAGCGGGGATGTGGCCACGGCCCTGCGGCTGCTCCGCACGGCGGGCGGCCGGGCGGCCGGCCACGGCACGGTTGCCGCGGTGGACGCGGTCTCCGCGAACTGGGCGGAACGGTTCGGCCGGGCGCTGGCCCCGCTGCGCGCGGAGGGTTCGGCAGCGCTGACGGGCCGCCCGGCGGCGGTGGCGCTCCCGCCGTCCGCCCGGCTCCTGGACGAACTGGGCCTGGCCCGCGCCACCCCCGCCTCCCTGATGGCCCGCTGGGCCTCGACGGCGGACGACCAGCCGGGCGCGACGGTCCGCGGCTCGGGCAGCTGGACAGCCGGTACGGGTACGACGGGCGACGACCCCCGCGGCTCCGGCCGCGCCCGCGTGGGGGCCCAGCGCACGAGCAGCGAGCCGTCCCGCACGTCCGCCGCCCCGGACCCGGCCGACGGCTACGCCCCGGGGTCGGGCCGGACCCCGTACCCCGCTCCCCGAGGGCCGCGGCGGCCCGGACGCGACGCACCCGGGCGTGCCGCGCGGCGCCGGTGGCGACACGTACGACAGCACGGACTCGGGCCGCACGCAGTACCCCGACCGCCCAGGTTCCGGCCGCACCCCGTACCCGGACCGCGCGGGCTCGGGCCGCACCCCGTACCCCGGCAGCACGCCCGCCGGCGGCCGTGGCGACACCTACGACAGCGCAAGCTCGGGCCGCACCCCGTACCCCGGCAGCCGTGGCGACACGTACGACCGCACGGACTCGGGCCGCACCCCCTACCCCGACCGCTCCGACGTCCCCGCCTCCGGGCGCACCCCGCACCCCGTGTCGGCGGGCAGCGCTACGACGGGGCGCCTGGGGACACGCCCAGTTCGCGCACCCTGCCGGGCTCCGACACCCGCTCCTGGGGCGGTTCAGGGGACGTGCCGGGGGCCGACAGCCTCCGGTCCGCCGGGTCGGGGCGTTCGTCGAGCCGGGTCAGCGGGCCGCGTCAGGGCGACGCCCCGCAGGTCGCGACGCGCGGCGGCGGGCCCGGACGGGGCGGCGCGGACGCCGGCCCCGGCCAGGCATCCGGCGCCCCGGCCGGCTCCGCGGACAACGGCGCGGCCCCCTTCGCCTCCCGGCCCGTCGTGGTGCTCGGGGCCGGGCCCCGGGGACCGGTGAGTGTGGATCTCGCCGACGAGGGGCCGCACCTCCTCATCGAGGGCCCGGGCGGCAGCGGCCGTACCGAGCTGCTGCGGGCCGTCGCCGCCTCGCTGGCGGCCGCCGCCCGGCCGGACCGGCTCGGCATCCTGCTGGTCGACGGGGCCGGGGGCGAACGCGGCGAGAGCCTGCACCCCTGCACCGAACTCCCGCACGTGTTCACGCACTTGGTGGCCTCCGACCCGGTCAGGATGCGGGAGTTCGCCCAGGCGCTGGGCGGCGAGCTGAAGCGGCGGGCCGAACTCCTCGGTGGGCTCGACTTCACCGAGTGGCACAACAGGCCCGAGGTCGCCCAGCGGATGGCCGGCCGCCGGCCCCCGAGCGCGTCCGAGCAGCGTGGCGACCTGGACTCCTCGATGAGCGGCACCCTGCAGCTGCGGCCCGCCGCGGCGCGGCAGGCCGAGCCGGGGCCCTCACCGCTGCCCAGGCTCGTCTTGCTCGTGGACGACTTCGACGCACTCATCGCCCCGGCGCTCGGCAGCCCTGGGCGGCCGGCCGCCGGCTCGGTCGTACGGGCACTGGAGGCCGTGGCCAGGGAGGGCGGCCGGCTCGGCGTCCACCTGGTCGCCACGTCCGCCCGCCCGGACCGTACGGAGGACACCGAGCTGGCCCGCGGGGCCCGGCTGCGGGTCGTGCTCGATCCGCCCGTCGTCCCGCCCTCGCCCGACGATCCGGCGCCGGGCCGCGGCCGGCTCGGCCATCCGGACGGGCGGGTGACGCCGTTCCAGGGCGGCCGGGTCACGGGGCGCATCCCGCGTACGGCGACGCTGCGGCCCACGGTCGTACCGCTGGAGTGGGAGCGGATGGGCGACCCGCCCACCCGCCGCCCGCTCCGCGAACTGGGCAACGGGCCGACGGACCTGGCGCTGCTGGCCAGTGCGCTGGACCGGGCGGCGCGTTCGGTGAACGCCGCGCCGCTGGCACCGCTGGCGCCCGCCCATCCCTGAGGGACGACGGGCCCGGCCGACGGGCCTGTCGTCCCCCAATCGCCTGATACCGCCGTTGATCTCACGTCACGAGCCCATCACGATCACCGAGTTGGGCGCGAGGGTGGTATTGCGGCACCCGGATGCCGGGCGTAGGACTGTGCGCACACGATGACATGACGTATGACCGGCACCCCCGGGACTCCGGCCGGGTGCCCGGTCAGTGCACGCGCACAGAGAAACGGGGCAGGGATGCGCACAACGCTTCGGATTCGTAGGGCCGCCATGGTGTTCACAGCCATCGGCGCACTGGCCCTCACCGGCTGCGGCGACGACGGTGACGGCGGAAAGACAAAGCCCGACGGGGGTGCGTCCGGGGGAACCAAGGACAGCGCGTCGAGCGTCGAACTACCGAAACTGAACGGCGAGAAGATCTCCGTCGCGGCCGTCTGGACCGGCCCGGAGCAGGCCAACTTCGTCAAGGTCCTGAAGGAGTTCGAGAAGCGGACAGGGGCGAAGGTCACCTTCGTGCCGGCGCAGGACCCGATCGTCAACTTCCTCGGTACGAAGATCGCGGGCGGCCAGCCGCCGGACGTCGCGATGATCCCGCAGGTCGGTGCGATCCAGCAGGCCGTGGCGAAGAAGTGGGCGAAGCCCGCCGGCCCGGAGGCGAAGGCCCAGCTGGCCAAGAACTACTCAAAGGTCTGGCAGGACCTCGGCGCGGTCGACGGCACCCAGTACGGGGTGTACTTCAAGGCCGCCAACAAGTCCCTGATCTGGTACAACACCAAGGCGTTCGAGAACGCCGGGGCAGCTGAGCCGAAGACCTGGAAGGACTTCCTGACGACCGCCGAGACGGTGTCCGCGTCGGGAGTCACCCCGGTCTCGGTGGGCGGCGCGGACGGCTGGACGCTCACCGACTGGTTCGAGAACATCTACCTCTCGCAGGCGGGCCCGGAGAAGTACGACCAGCTGGCGCAGCACAAGATCAAGTGGACGGACCCGTCCGTCAAGGACGCCCTGACCACGCTCGCGCAGCTCTTCGGCAAGCCCTCGCTGATCGCGGGCGGTGCCGACGGCGCGCTGCAGACGGAGTTCCCGGCGTCGGTCACCCAGACCTTCACCGGCGGTGACCAGCCCAAGGGTGCCATGGTCTTCGAGGGTGACTTCGTCGGCATCAACATCGCGCAGACCAAGGCCAAGATCGGTACGGACGCCAAGGTGTTCCCGTTCCCCGCGGTCGGCGCCGAGTCGCCCGTGGTGACCGGCGGCGACGCGGCGGTGGCCCTCAAGGACGGCAAGGGCGCCCAGGCCCTGCTGACCTGGCTGGCCTCCACCGACGCCGCGAAGATCTGGGCCGAGCAGGGCGGGTTCATCTCGCCGAACAAGGCCCTGGACGCCGCCGCGTACCCCAACGAGGTGCAGCGCACGATGGCGAAGGCGCTGATCGCGGCCGGCGACGCCGTCCGGTTCGACATGTCCGACCAGGCACCGCAGTCGTTCGGCGGGACGCCCGGGAAGGGTGAGTGGAAGACCTTGCAGGACTTCCTGAAGAGCCCGAAGGACATCGCGGGGACCCAGGCGAAACTGGAGTCCGACGCGGCCAAGGCGTACAAGAGCTGACGCGATGACGACAGCCGCAGCGGGGGGCGCCGACGAGGTGCCCCCGCCGACACGCAACGGTCGGGCGGGACCTCGGTCCCCGCCCCCCGGAAGGCCGAACCCGGGAGTCCGCCAGGTCCGCAGGGTGCCGGTCCGGTGCGCAGCCGCAGGAGCGTGACCGGCACCCGCAGGGTCATCGCCGCGCTCTTCCTGCTGCCCGCGCTGGTGCTGCTCGGTGCGCTCGTGGTGTATCCGATCGTGTACTCCGTCTACCGGTCGTTCTTCGACCAGGCGGGTACCGGATTTGCCGGACTCGACAACTACAAGGCGCTGTTCACGGACGACACCATCCGTACGGCGATCAAGAACAACGCGATCTGGGTGGTACTCGCACCGACCGTCTCCACCGTCCTCGGCCTGATGTTCGCGGTGCTGACCGAGCGGATCCGCTGGGGCACGGCGTTCAAACTGATCGTCTTCATGCCGATGGCGATCTCGATGCTCGCCGCGGGCATCATCTTCCGGCTGGTGTACGACCAGGCGCCGGAGCGCGGCGTCGCCAACGCCGTGTGGGTCGGTGTGCACGACACGTTCGCCGAGTCGGCGGGCTTCCCCAAGGCGCACCCGCTGCCGGTCCATCCGCTGAAGGCGGCGGCCGGCGGCTCCTTCGTGACGAAGGTGCCGGTCCGGGCCGGCGAACCGGTCCAGCTGCCGCTGGTCGGGGTGCTGCCGGCGAAGATGCCCGGCGACGCCAAACCCGCCCACGCCCCGGCGACGGCGGACGACGGGAAGATCACCGGCACCGCCTGGCTGGACTTCACCAAGGGCGGCGGCGGTAAGCCCAACGTCATCGACGCCAAGGAGCTGGGGCTCAAGGGCATCAAGGTCGAGGCCGTCAAGGGCGGCAAGGTGGTCGCCTCGGCCACCGCGGCGGCCGACGGCACGTTCTCGCTGCCCGCCTCGGCGGACGGCGCCGAACTCCGCCTGCCGGCCTCCAACTTCAAGGAGCCGTACAACGGGGTCGACTGGCTCGGCCCGTCCTTCGTGACGCCGGGCATCATCGGCAGTTACGTCTGGATGTGGGCGGGCTTCGCCATGGTGCTGATCGCGGCCGGGCTGGCGGGCCTGCCGCGCGAACTCCTGGAGGCGGCCCGGGTGGACGGGGCCAACGAGTGGCAGGTGTTCCGCCGGATCACGGTGCCGATGCTCGCCCCGGTCCTCGCGGTGGTGCTGGTGACGCTGATGATCAACGTCCTGAAGGTCTTCGACCTGGTCTTCATCATCGCGCCCGGCTCCTCGCAGGACGACGCGAACGTGCTGGCGCTCCAGCTCTACCGGTCCTCGTTCGGCACGGACGCGGATCTGGGGATCGGCAGCGCCATCGCCGTGCTCCTGCTGCTGCTGGTGGTTCCGGTGATGCTCTTCAACATCAGGCGGATACGGAAGGAGGGGCGCCGATGACGACACCCTCGACCACGGCCGCGCCCACCGGGACGGGCGCTGCCCCGGGCCCCGGAGCGGCGAAGACCGGGCGGTCCCTCGGCGCCCGGATCGCGGCCCGGGCCGGCGGCGGCGTGATGCGGGTCGTCCTGATCCTGGTGGCCCTGTTCTGGCTGATGCCGACCATCGGGCTGCTGCTGTCCTCGCTGCGCAGCGCGGACCGGATCGCGGCGACCGGCTGGTGGAAGGTCTTCACCGTCCCGTCCGAGCTGACCTTCGACAACTACCAGCGCCTGCTGGACAATTCGACGATCACCGATTCGCTGTTCAGCACGATCATGATCACCGTCCCGTCGACGGTCCTGGTCGTGGTGATCGGCTCGCTCGCCGGGTACGCCTTCGCCTGGATGGAGTTCCCCGGCCGCGACTGGTGGTTCCTGGTGGTCGTGGGGCTCCTGGTGGTCCCGGTGCAGGTCGCGCTGATTCCGGTGTCCAAGCTGTTCGGCGCGGTCGGCATCTTCGAGACGACCTTCGGCGTGATCATCTTCCACACCGCCTTCGGCCTGCCGTTCGCGATCTTCCTGCTGCGCAACTTCTTCGCGGAGATCCCGCGGGAGCTGCTGGAAGCGGCCCGGCTCGACGGGGCGGGTGAGATTCGCCTCTTCACCCGGGTGGTGATGCCGCTGGGCGGGCCTGCGATCGCCTCGCTCGGGATCTTCCAGTTCCTCTGGGTGTGGAACGACATGCTGGTCGCGCTGATCTTCGCGGATTCCGACTCGCCGCCGATCACCGTCGCACTCCAGCAGCAGGTACGGCAGTTCGGCAACAACATCGACGTCCTGGCGCCCGGCGCCTTCGTCTCGATGGTGATTCCGCTCGCGGTGTTCTTCGCCTTCCAGCGCCAGTTCGTCTCCGGCGTCATGGCGGGCGCGGTCAAATAGCCGCCCGGGCGTGATCCACGCCCGCAGCACGTCAACGCGGGGCAGTCCGGTTACTCACCCGGGCTGCCCCGCGCCCGTGCCGGAGCGCGCCGCGGCCCCGCGCGCCCCCAGATGTCCAAGGTTCACTTACTGTCCCGGGTAGTATGATAAGTGGGGGGCTTCATCAGCCGCGCGGTCGACCACATCGGCGGCAATGTGGTGCGTGTACCGTCCCGACACCGGTTCCGACGGGAATCACCGCGTCCATGTCCATGGATCGGATGGCTTCGGCCGACCGGCCGCCTCACCTGGGGCCTACCCGCCCGCCTCCCGACCATCGCACCCTCGCCCGCCCCCTGCCCGTTCTGCTGAGCGCTCCGCAGTAATCTGAGTGCTCCCCAGTACGCACAGTCCGAGAAAGAGTCTGTATGCCCCGGCTGAGTGTCATCATCCCCGTCCGCCGCGCCCGAGGAAGTCTGCGCGAGTGCCTGGAGTCGGTGCTCTCGCAGTCGTTCACGGACATCGAGGTGATCGGTGTCGATGACGGCGCTCCGGACGGCTCGGGCCTGCTGCTGGACGAGTTCGCCGCACGCGACAGCCGCGTCCAGGCGATCCACCTGCCCGCCGCCGGCGGAGCCCACGGCCGGCGCAACGCCGGAGCCGAGCGGGCCACGGGCGACTACCTCCTGTTCCTGGAGGGGCACTACATCCACCTGCCGGGCGCGCTGCAGACCGTGGCCGACCGGCTGGAGCTGGCCGGCGACCCCGACGTGCTGCTGTTCGGTCACCAGAAGCGCCCGTTCCGCGGCAAGGTCCGCCAGACCCGGTCGCTGGACCTGCTCCGCCGGATGCCGGCCGGCCCGCTCACCCTCGCGGAGCGCACCGACCTCCTCGACATCGCACCGGTGTCCTGGAACCGGGCGGTCCGCCGCACCCTCGCCGAGCGCGAGGGCCTGGCCTTCGGCCCCGGCCAGCACGGCGAGCGGATGTACGCGCTGGAGACGCTCGCCGTCGCCGGTTCCATCGCCACGCTGGACACGGCCTGTGTCGAGCACCGCCAGCAGCGCTACCTGCCCGGCCTGGCGGACGACGCGGAGCCGACGGACGGCTCGACGCCGCTGGAGCTGGTCGACGCCTACGCGGACCTCATGGCGTTCGTGGAGGCGCGCCCGGCCCTGAGCCCGGTACGCGGTCTGCTCTTCGACCGCGCCGTCCAGGAGCTGCTGTCCGCGTACCCGTCGGTGACCAAGCGCCGCAGGCAGTACGTCACCGCCGTCGCCTCCTTCCACAGCGCCCACCGCCCCGACGGCTTCAAGTTCCCGGGCGGCGCGAAGGGGCTGCGGCCCCAGCTGATGGGCGGCGGGAAGTACGCCGCGCTCGGCGCGCTGGACACCGCTCTCGCCACCCGCCGCGGGCTGCGCTCAGCGCCCACCACGGCACGCGCGAAGGCGAAGAAGTCGTTCACCTCGCGCTACTACAAGGCCCAGCGCAAGCTTCCCCTCGACCCCAAGCTCGCGGTCTACGCCGCCTACTGGAACCGCGGCGTGAGCTGCAACCCCGAGGCGATCTACCGCAAGGCCCAGGAGCTGGCCCCCGACATCCACGGGGTCTGGGTGGTGTCGAAGAACCAGGTGGACTCGCTGCCCAAGGGCATCGACTACGTGGTGCCCGGCACCCGCCGCTACTGGGCGGCGCTGGCCCGTGCCACGTACTTCTTCAACAACGTCAACTTCGCCGACCACCTGGTCAAGCGCCCCGGCCAGATCCACGTGATGACGCACCACGGCACCCCGCTGAAGATCATGGGGATGGACCAGCAGAACTACCCGGCGGCCGCGCAGGGGCTGAACTTCGACCGGCTGCTGAAGCGCGTCGACCGGTGGGACTGGAGCGTCTCCGCCAACCCGCACTCCACCGAGGTGTGGTCCCGTGCCTACCCGAGCGCCGCGCGCTCGCTGGAGACGGGCTACCCCCGCAACGACGTCTTCGCGACGGCGACGCAGGAGCAGATCGAGAAGATCCGCGAGGGGCTCGGCATCCGCCCCGGTCAGCGCGCCCTGCTGTACGCACCCACCCACCGCGACTACGAGGCGGGTTTCACCAGCCGCCTCGACCTGGACAAGTTCTGCGCGGCGGTGGGCCCGGACACCGTGGTCATGGTGCGCGCGCACTACTTCTACGGCGGCGCCGGTCTGCCCGACAGCCCGTCGATCATCGACGTCAGCGACCACCCGCGGATCGAGGACCTCTGCCTGGCCGCCGACGCGCTGGTCACGGACTACTCGTCGGTGATGTTCGACTACGCCCACCTGAACCGCCCGATCGTGGTGCACGCACCGGACTGGGAGACCTACCGCACGGTCCGCGGCGTCGTCTTCGACCTGCTGTCCGGCAAGCCCGGCGAGACCCCCGGTGCCGTCGCGACGACCACGGACGAGCTGGCCCAGGCCTTCACCGACGGCAGCTGGAACAGCCCGGAGAACGAGGCGCTGCTCAAGGCCTTCCGCGCCAGGTTCTGCCCGTACGACGACGGCCGCGCCGCCGAGCGCGTGGTGCGCCGGGTCCTGCTGGGCGAGGAGCCCCGGCGCCCGGCACGGTCTGACCTGCCCGCACAGCCACAGCCCGAAGGGCCCGCCGCCGGAACGTTCCGGCGGCGGGCCCTTCGGCGTGGGCGGGCTCAGCGTTGCTGGCCCGCCATGACCGTGGCGAGGCCGACGACCACGAGCAGCGAGCCGCCCCAGGTCCACATCGAGGTCCGCTCGTGCAGCACGGTGGCTCCGGCCAGCACGATCAGCAGGTAGCCGAGGGCGTTGAACGGGTACGCGATGGAGAGCGGCACCTTGGCCAGCGTCGACATCCAGGCGAGGGCGGACACCGCGAAGACCACCAGGCCGACCACGACCCAGGGGCTGGTGGCGGCCCGCAGCGCCACGGAACCGCCGTGCTGCCCGGCGGTGGCCGCGGCGCCCTTCATCCCGTGTTTGAGCATGATCTGGCCGCCCGCCGACGAGAACACGGCGAAGAGCAGCAGCAGCAGACTGGGAAGGGTCAAGACCTTGCTCCTGACAGCGGCGGCCGGGGTTTCGGACGCGGGGGCGGCGGTGGGTTCGGGGATGGTCGCCTCAGACGCCGACCCGGTCGGCAGGGACGTACTGTCGGTTGAGGATGTCCTGTACATCGACGTGCTCTCCAGCGATGATCGTCTCGGCCGCATGCGGGGTGAGCAGTGCGACGTGCTGATAGCCGAACAGCGTCGGCCTGATCCGGGTCAGCAGCCTCGACAGCCCGCCGAGTACCGCGGCGAGCGGGCCGCGCCCGAGCAGCGACCAGAACGGCGCCCCGGTGGAGGCGATGTCCAGGACGTCGTAGCCCGCGGCGCGCACCGTGCGGCGCAGGCTGGCCCGGGTGAAGAACCGCAGATGCGTTTCGTCGAGGATGCCGCGGCGGTCGTAGTCGAAGGCGCCGACCGCGACCCGCATCCGTGAGTACCAGTGGCTGAAGTTCGGTACGGACAGCAGCACCTGGCCGCCGGGCCGCAGCACGGTGGCGACCTCGGTGAGTACCCGCTCGGGGCGCGAGAGGTGCTCGATGACGTCCCCGGCCACCACGTAGTCGAAGTCGACGCCGACGTCGACCGGCAGCCCGTCCTCCAGGTTGGCGAGGTGGAAGTAGCTGCACTTCTCGCGCACTCCGGGCACCTCTACGAAGTCGACACCGGTCACCTCGTGCCCGAGCGCCTCCAGGCGCTCCGCGAACAGGCCGCCGGAACAGCCCAGGTCCAGGACCCGGCCGGGCGGCAGCTTGCGCATCTTCTCCAGGATGACCGCGTGCGAGGAGCCGTCGCCCTCCTTGAAGGCGTACTCGACGGGCTTGGGGATCCAGGCACAGGTGCCGAACCCCTTGACGGCCAGGCGGTATTCGAGGACGTCCTTGACCACGTCCTTCGCGTACTTCATGCCGTTGACGTAGCAGATCTCGTCGCCGTAGTACGTGGGCACGGGGATCTCCTTGATCCGCATTCCCGCGTTCAGCAGCTGGACGATGATCTGGGTGTCGAAGTCGAACGCGTCGGTGTTCCGGTCGATCGGCAGCTTCTTCAGCGCCTCGACGCTGTAGGCCCGGTACCCGGAGTGGAATTCGGTCAGCTGCGAACCGAGCAGGCCGTTCTCCAGCCTGGTGAGGATGCGGTTGCCGAGCCATTTGTACAGCGGCATACCGCCCTTGAGGGCGTTGCCGGATTTCATCATCCGCGATCCGAAAACGGCTTCGCATTCACCGCGTTCGATCGGGGCGACCATTTCGGGGAGCAGTTCGGGGGCGTACTGTCCGTCGCCGTGCAGCAGCACGATGATGTCGAGTCCGTGCGCGGCTGCCAGCGCGTATCCGGCCTTCTGGTTCCCCCCGTATCCGAGGTTCTTGGTGTGCCGCATCACGACGGTCCGTGGCATTCCCTCCGCCTGGGACCAGCGGCAGCCGGCGGTGAAGGTCGCATCATGACTCGCGTCGTCGAGAATGAGAATCTCGTCGACCCGGGAACGGAAATCCTCCGGAATCCGGTCGAGGGTCTTCTCCAGCGTTGTCTCCGCGTTGTACGCGACCACCAGGATGCCGATCCTGGGGCTCGGGCTTTCCTTCACGGGGCGTTCTCCAGTTGCGCTCGGTGCTCGGTGCTGGGGTCGGGGATGGGGCGGTGGCGGGTGCTGCGCCGGTTCCACGGTCAGTTGACGGGGGAATCGGAGGGCTGCGAGGTACGGGGGGCGGAGACCGGTGTCCGCCCGGCGGGGGTCTTCGGGGGTGCGCCCGGCTGCGTGGCCAGGAGCCGTCGGACGCCGGTGACCAGACCGGCCGCGAGGACGAGCCAGCCGACGGCGCCCAGTTGCAGCACGAACTCGCTCCAGCGCACGGCTGAGCGTCCGCTGTAGCCGAGTACGGCCGTCAGTCCGGCCACACAGTTGAACGCGAGCCCTTCCCACCAGCCGAGAACGAAAATCCCGGCGGCCGCCCAGGTCAGGTACTGCAGGCCGGAGGCGGTGGACAGGAGCAGCAGCAGGCCGAGCGTGGCGCCGACCACCCCGGGCAGCTGCGCGGGCCGCAGCCACGCCAGCCGGACCCCCACGGCCACACAGACCAGCACGAAGAGGAAGTGCCCGCCGCCCTGCATGAAGGTGATGACGGGTTCCGGCAGTCCGAAGGCGTCGGCGAACCGGACGAGCCCCCAGAGGCGGTAGCTGCCGCCTGCGTACTCCAGGACGTTCGCCCTGAGCTGGTGCGGCACGGTCACCAGGACCGGTCCCCACACGAGTGCGAACAGCGCGCCGAACCCGGCGGCGAAGCGGACCAGCACCGGCCGGCCGCCGCGCAGCGCGACGACGAAGAGCGCGGGAATCACCACCACCGGGATGAACTTGACGCTGATCGAGAGCGCCGCGGCCACCCCCGCGGCCAGCGGGGACTTCCGGTCGGCCAGCAGATGTGCGGCGGCCAGGGCGAAGACGATGGCGACCGCGTCGGTGTTGCCGTGGTAGCCGGAGGTGGCGATCAGCACCGGGCTGACGGCCACTCCGACGCCGCACAGCACCGCCGTGCCGATGCCGGCGCGCCGCCGGACGATTTCGAACACGAGAAGTGCGCAGAAGAAATCGGCGATCGACGCAGGTGATCTGATCAGCGTGCCGAACGACATTCCGAGTTCGGACAAGCTGTTCAGAGCGAGCAGCATCCAGCCGGCCAGCGGCGGGTGGTTGTAGACGGGCAGGCCCGGCAGCGGATGCGCGTAGATGCGAATGGGGCCGTACACGGAGACGGCCTTGGCGAACCCGGCGAAGAAACGGACATCCGTCGGGCCCGGCACGTTCGCCGCGATGATCATGCGGGTGAGAAGGCCTGCGGCCGCGGCGACGAGCACAACGGCTCTTGCGCGTCGCACGTCCCAGGATTCGCACCGCATTCGGATACCCATGAAAACAGAACGTAGCAACCCGGCGACACTATGCAACGCACCGATGAACATACTTATGGGACACGTGGGTTAGATGCGCCGCACATCAGCGCAAACGCCGGGATGGCCGAATCACTCGAACGGTTCAGGCAGTTCGCACAGCCCGTGCGTCAATTCCCCTTCACCATCGCGGCGCCCGGCGGTTCCTTACACGCCGGTGCCCGGCCGGTACGGGTACCGGCCGGGCACTTGGGGCCCCGCTGGGGCGTTGTTCAGCGGTGGTGCGGACTACAGCATCCGGTCGACCACCCGTGCGGTCGCCCGGCCGTCGTCGAGGTCGCAGAAGTCCCGGCGAAATGCCTCGTACGCTTCCGCGTGTCCCGCGATGGCCCGGGCCGGATCGCGCAGGGCCGCGATGAGGTCGTCGGAGCCCGGGATCAGCGGGCCGGGAGCACGCGCCTCGAAGTCGAAGCTGAATCCGCGCAGCGTGTCGCGGTAGTGCTCCAGGTCGTAGGTGTGGAAGAGCATCGGACGGCCGGTCTGGGCGAAGTCGAACATCAGCGACGAGTAGTCGGTGACCAGCGCGTCGCTGATCAGCATCAGTTCGCCGACGTCCGGGTAGCGCGAGACGTCCCGGACGAATCCGGTGCCGCTGTCCGGCAGCCGGTCGGTGACCATGTAGTGACGGCGCACCAGCAGCACGGTGTCCGCGCCCAGTTCGCGCTCGGCCGCGGCCAGGTCGAGCTGGAGGCCGAGCGAGTAGCGCCCGCCGCCCAGCTGCTGGTCCTCGCGCCAGGTCGGGGCGTACAGCACGACCCGCTTGTCCTTGGCGATCCCGAGCTTCTCCCGTACCGCCTCGGCGAGCTTCGTCCGGTCGGGGGCGTGGAAGATGTCGTTACGGGGATAGCCGCACTCCAGCACCTCTCCCTCGAAACCGAACGAACGGCGCAGGACCGGGGTGGAGAAGGTGTTCGGGGAGACCAGGAAGCTCCACTGCTGGGCACGCTGCTTGAGGGTGGCGATGTAGGCGGCGTTCGCCTGGATCGTGCCCGCGAGCTCGAGACCGATGCGCTTGAGCGGGGTGCCGTGCCAGGTCTGGACGACGGTCTGGTCCGCGCGCCGCACGAACCACTCCGGCAGCTGCGTGTTGGTGACGATGTGCCGGCTGCGGGCCAGCGCCGTGTGCCAGGCGGCGGAGCCGTGCTCCACGGCGGTGGCGCCCGCGGGGACGATGGCCTGCTGGTCGCGCACGACCCACAGGTGCTCCAGCTCGGCGCCCCTGAGGACCAGTTCCTCGTAGACGGCGCGCGGCGAGTCGGAGAACTGACGGCCGTCGAAGCTGCTGTAGAGGACGGCCTCGCGCAGCGGCGCACCGCTCTGCGCGGTGTACGCCTCGCTCAGCAGCTTCTTGGCCCGCAGGCCCCGCTCCGCCGCGGTGAGCACCGGGGCGGACACGACCAGCAGCTGGTCGCCGAAGCGCCGCTCGATGGTGTAGTCCCGGCCGGAGAGGTTGCGGGTGGCGGGCAGGGTGCGGAAGGCGGAGGCCGGGATGCGCAGCGCGATGTCGCCGCTCTCGTCGCCCGCGCCCTTCTCGCGGAAGAAGAAGTACCAGTTGCCCTCGCCCAGCGGCAGCGCGCCGCCGGGTCCCTCGACGGCGTCCGGCCGCAGCTCGGCCCTGAACCGCCGGGCCTCGTCGGCGCCGGTGAACTCGACCGGGAAGACGGCTTCCTCGCGGTGGCTGCTGTTCTGGGCCACCAGCTCGACGGGGTGGTCCGGGTCCTCGGGGAACGTGCCCTCCAGGAACAGCTGGCCGTCCTCCGTCCAGCTCGCCAGTTCGACGGAGGGCTGCACGGCGCGGTCGCTGATCAGCAGGTTCCCGCGGGAGCTCGTGACGAAGGCGAGCTCGCGGCGTGCGCCGTCCTCGCCGCCGCCGAGCGGGTAACGGCCGGGGAGCACGGGGCCGGGCACGTCGATCGGCGTCTTCTGCCCCTTGGGGCCGACGAGATGGACGCTGTACCCGAGGCTCTTCGGCGCGTCGTCCGCCGTGGACCGGGCCTCGGTGACGGCTGCGAGCGGGAGCTCCGCGGTGAAGCGGCGCCAGCCGGCGGCCGAGGACTCGGTGCCCTCGCCCACCGCGACCGGGACCTCGTAGGAGGTGTCGGTGGCCTTGTGGCTGAGGCGGAGCTGCAGGGCGCCCTTGACGAGGCGGTCGCGGACCATGCCGGAGACCGTCACGGTGCCGGCCTTGTCGCCGGCGCGGTGGGTCTCGAGCCGGGCGTCGATCCGCTCCGCGTGCAGCACCAGCTTGTCGCCCTCGAAGGCGGGCACGATGCGGTGGTCCCCGTCCGGCCGGTACACGGGCGGTGCCACGGAGGCCTCGCGGACGGAGGGGAAGGCGCGGCGCAGCAGGCCGTTCCTGGCGATGCCGACCTCAAGCTGCCAGGTGAGCTGCTTGGGGGTGCCGTCGGCGGCGATGCGGAGCTTGGACGCGTCGACGACGGCCTCGAAGCCCGCGCGGTCGTAGTCGTGCAGGCTCTGCCGGGAGCGCGCGGTGGCCTCCGGCTCGTCGACCCTGCGCAGCCGCAGCGGCACGACGTTGCGCCGGCCAGCCCGCAGCCAGCCGATCCGGAACTCGCTGGGTCCCGAGGCGACGGGCAGGTTACGGATGTAGGCGTACCCCTTGAGGTGCAGCTTGCCGTCCCGCCACTGCGCGTCCCGCAGCCGGGCGGCGAGCGGGAGGTCGCGGTCGGCGACGCGCAGCACCTGGGGCGGCACGGGCTGCTTCAGCACCGGGTAGCTGGCCTGCCGGCGGCGCACACCGCGCACGCCGAAGGCCCCCGGCTCGCGCTTGTCGAAGGCGAGCAGGGCCAGCAGTTCGTCCATGCGCCGCTGACGCACCAGGTGCCACATCAGCCGCAGGCGCAGCGGAAGCCCGTCGAGCACCGCAGGGTCGACCTGGTCGGTGAACTCGTTGGCGTACGTGAGGAACGCGCTGCGGTACTCCTCGTCGCCGTCGGGCAGGACCTCCATGAAGTACCAGAGGTCGTTGGCGAGGGCGTGGGCCTCGTAGTGGTTCTTGTCGGCGGCCGTGCGGTTCTCCGCCAGGAAGGTGGAGACCTCCAGCACGTGCGCGGCCCGGTCGCGGATACCGCGGACGACGGCCCGGCTGGTGGTGATCGAGCCGGGGCGGTCGCGCCAGTAGTAGACCGGGTCCTTCACGATGTCGACGGAGCCGGCCAGGAAGTGGGCGGGCAGCACGACGGGGATGTCCTCGTAGAGCGCGCCGACGGGGAAGGCGAACTCGTGCTTGTCCCAGAAGGAGCGGCGGAAGACCTTGTTGCAGGCGATCCGGTCGCCGAGGAGGTCCAGGTCGCGGGAGACGTGGGTGCGCATCCGCGTCGTCGCCATGGGCTTGCGGAACATCGGCGACTGCTGGAGCTTGCCGTTCGTCCGCAGGCGCAGCACGTTGCCGGACGCGAGGTCCGAGCCGGTCTCCTCCAGCGCGCCGACGAGCTGCTCGTAGGCGCCCGGCGGGATGATGTCGTCGCTGTCGACGAAGGCCAGGTAGCGGCTCTCCGGGTCGCAGTTGCGGACACCGGTGTTACGGGCGTGCCCCAGCCCGCCGTTCTGCTGGCTCACCAGTCGGAAGCGGTCGTCCTGCGCGGCGAACTCCGCGGCCAGAGCTGCACTGCCGTCGGTGGACCCGTCGTCGACCATCACCACCTCGAGGTCGGTCATGGTCTGCTCCGCGAGGGACTTGAGGCAGTCCGTCAGGAAGAGTTCCACGTTGTAGACGGGGACAACGACACTGAGCCGTGGCGGCATGTTGAGCACGTCCGTTCATCGGGGGCCTGGCTGTCCGTATGGCTCAACCGTGTGAACGGTCGGGGGTCACCGGTTACGGTCCCGAACGAGTGACTACGCCTGCACCGTGCTCACCCCGCGAACAGCACCGCTCCGCTCCGATCGGATCCAGGGGTTCGTCCTCGGCGGTGACGGCAGTGCCCGGGGCTTCGCCCGGACGGCCCGGGAGCACGTTGACGCGCATGCTCACGGGAGGCCCGGTGGGCGGCCCGTCCATCAGACTAGCCGATGGACCGGTGGCCCTTAAAAGCACCTTCACGCCCCGGACCGCAGGGCAACCGGGGGCAGGCTCGCTCGGGACAACCGGGCCTGCCACGACCAGGGACGCAGCGCGTGCCCGGCCGGTTCCCCGTGGCCGGTCAGCGGGTGAGGGCGGCCACGGCCGAGGCCGCGAGGTCGTCCAGGTATCCCGCCGGCAGCTCGCCGCGGACCACGGCGAGGCGCCAGTAGAGCGGCCCGACGATCAGGTCGAGGGCGCGGTCCGGGTCGCTGTCCTGCGGCAGTTCCCCGCGTGCCACGGCGTCCCGTACGACCACGGCGGCGATGCCCAGCTGCGGGTCGAGGAGGGCGGCCTTGATGGTGTCGGCGATCTCCGGGTTCCGGGCCGCCTCGACGAGCAGGTCCGGGATGACCTGCGAGGCGAGCGGGTGGCGCAGCGCGTAGGCGGCAAGTTCGAGGACGGCGCGGACATCCCCGTGGAGCGATCCGGTGGCCGGGGCCGGCATGCCCTGCACCGCGACGGCCGAGACCAGGTCCAGAACCAGGTGCAGCTTGGACTTCCAGCGCCGGTAGACCGCGGTCTTGCCGACGCCCGCGCGCCGGGCGATGCCCTCGATGGACATCCGGGCGAAGCCGACCGCGGCCAGTTCCTCGAAGACCGCGCTGCGGATCGCATCGGTCACGTCCTCCCGCAGCACGGCGGCTCCGGCGGGGACACGGCGGCGGCTTCCCGGGTCGGTGGTCATGACCGGAATCATAGTCCGTGACGACGAAACGGTTGCGTTGCGACGTCGGTACGCCCTACCCTCGGCGTTGCGACGATACGGTCCCGTCCCGTCGCTCCTGCTTGTTTCCCGCCTCCGTCGAAAGCGATCGTGGTGAGCCAGACAACAGCCCCGGCGGCCCCGGTGGACACCCCGCCGGCCGTGCTCCCGCCCGTGTACGCACCAGGAGAACTCGCCGCCCTCGCCACCCGGCACGGGCTCACCGTGAGCGGGGCGAGGCCGTCCCTCCCGGCATACGTCCGGCAGCTGTGGGGGCGGCGCCACTTCATCACCGCGTTCGCCACCGCCAAGCTCACCGCCCAGTACAGCCAGGCGAAGCTCGGCCAGATCTGGCAGATCATGACCCCGCTGCTCAACGCGACGGTCTACTACTTCATCTTCGGCGTCCTGATGAAGACGAAGCACGGCGTCCCCGACTACGTCCCCTTCCTGGTCACCGGCGTCTTCATCTGGACGTTCACCAGCAGCTCGATCACCGCGGGCACCCGTGCGATCAGCGGCAACATCGGGCTCGTACGGGCGCTGCACTTCCCGCGCGCCTCGCTCCCGGTCGCGCTGGCGCTGCAACAGCTCCAGCAGCTGGTCTTCTCGCTGGGCGCGCTGGTGCTGATCCTGCTGGTGTTCGGCCAGTACCCGCAGCCCGCCTGGCTGCTGGCGGTACCGGCCCTGGCCCTGCAGACCGTCTTCAACACCGGCATCTCGATGGTCATGGCCCGGCTGGCCGCACGGACCCCGGACATCGCCCAGCTGACGCCGTTCATCCTGCGCACCTGGATGTACGCGTCGGGCGTCATGTGGAGCGTCGGCACGATGCTTCAGGGCGACCGGGTCCCGCACCTGGTGAAGCTGGCGCTGGAGGTCAATCCGGCCGCCGTCTTCATCAACCTGATGCGGTTCGCCCTCATCGACAGCTTCGAAAGGGACCAGCTGCCCCCGCACGTGTGGGCCATCGCGGCCGGCTGGGCGCTGGTGTGCGGGGTGGGCGGGTTCATCTACTTCTGGAAGGCCGAGGAGAGTTACGGACGTGGCTGACAGCACGGAGCTCGCGGTACCCACGGTCGTCGTCGACGACGTCCACATCACGTACAAGGTCAACGGCGCCCGCACCGGCAAGGGCAGCGCCACCTCGGCCCTCAGCCGGATCGCCGCGCGCCGGCAGACCCCCGGTGTGCGCGAGGTGCACGCCGTGCGGGGGGTCAGCTTCGCCGCCTACAAGGGGGAGGCGATCGGCCTGATCGGCTCCAACGGCTCGGGGAAGTCGACGCTGCTGAAGGCGATCGCCGGCCTGCTGCCCGCCACGAAGGGCCGCGTCCACACCCAGGGCCAGCCCTCGCTGCTCGGGGTGAACGCGGCGCTGATGAGCGATCTGACCGGCGAACGGAACGTCGTCCTCGGCGGGCTCGCGATGGGCATGACCCGCGAGGAGATCCGCGAGCGCTACGCCGACATCGTCGACTTCTCCGGGATCAACGAGAAGGGTGACTTCATCACCCTTCCGATGCGCACGTACTCCTCCGGCATGGGCGCCCGGCTGCGCTTCTCGATCGCGGCCGCCAAGAACCACGACGTCCTGCTGATCGACGAGGCGCTGTCCACCGGCGACGCCAAGTTCCAGCGCCGCAGCAAGGACCGGATCATCGAGCTGCGCCAGCAGGCCGGCACGGTCTTCCTGGTCAGCCACCACAACAAGTCGATCACCGAGACGTGCGACCGGGCGATCTGGCTGGAGGCGGGAACGCTGCGCATGGACGGCCCGGCGAAGGAAGTAGTAGCGGCCTACGAAAAGTTCACCAACAAAAAGTAACGCCCACCCCTCTTCCCGAGCCCCGGGCCGGCCCGGCCTTCAAGCCTGCCCGGCCTATCAAGCCCGTCCGGCACATCAAGCCCGTCCGGCGATTGAGGACAAGACGAGGCGGCACCGGAACGCACCCGGCACCGCCTCGCCCCAGCCCCACCCCTACGCGTGCGTACGCAACAACGTCCGCATCGTCCGCATGGCCACGGACAGATTCGCCAGATCGAACGCGTCCGACCCCTGGATCTCCTCCAGCGTGGACCGCGACCGCGTGAGGATCGCCGCGTTCTTCTCCTCCCACGCCTCGAACCGCTCCTGCGGCGTGGCCGCCCCGTCGCCCGCGTCCAGCACGTCACCCGTGAGCGCCGCATGCGCGGCGTACAGGTCCTCGCGGATCGAGGCACGGGCCATCGACTGCCAGCGGTCCTCGCGCGGCAGCTCGATGATCCGGTCCATCAGCTGGGTGATGCCCAGCCGGTCCGCGAGGTCGTAGTACACCTCGGCGACGGCCAGCGGGTCCTTGCCGGTACGGTCCGCGATCGCCACGATGTCGAGCGCCGGGAAGGCGGACGAGAATCCGGCGACGCGCTGCGCCAGCTCGTCCGGCACCCCCGCCTCCGTGAGCTCGTCCAGGATCGACTGGTACCACTCCTGGTCGGCGCCCATCAGCATCTTGGGCAGCTCGGCCCAGACCTGCTCGACACCCGTCCGGAAGAAGTCGATCGTCCCGGCGATCTCCAGCGGCTGCGGCCGGTTGCCGAGCAGCCAGCGCGAACCGCGCTCGACGAGCCTGCGCGAGTGCAGCCTGATCCGGGTCTGCACATCGGCCGCGACCCGGTTGTCGAGCGCCTCGACGGCGTCCCACACCCGGCCGAGCCCGAAGATCTCGCGGGCCGCGAACTGCGCCCGCACGATCTCCTCGATCGAGGCCCCGGTCTCCTCCCGCAGCCGGTGCAGGAACGTCGAGCCGCCACTGTTCACCGTGTCGTTGACCAGCACCGTGGTGATGATCTCGCGCCGCAGCGCGTGCCCGTCGACCGCGTCGGCGTACTGCTCGCGCAGCTGCCGCGGGAAGTAGGCGTGCAGCAGCTTCTGAAGGTGCTCGTCGTCCGGCAGGCTGGTCCCGATCAGCTCCTGCGCCGCCGTGATCTTGGTGTAGGCGAGCAGCACGGCCAGCTCGGGCTGGCTGAGGCCCTTGCCCCCGCTGAGCAGTTCGCGGATCTGCCGGTCGGTGGGCAGGAACTCCAGGGCGCGGTCGAGGTGACCGTCCCGGCCCAGCCGCCGCATGAAGCGCTGGTGGGCGTGGAGCAGCGAGGGCGCCTGCGCGACCGCGTTGGCCAGTGCCGTGTTCTGCGCGTAGTTGTTGCGCAGCACCAGATGGCCGATCTCGTCGGTCATCTCGGCCAGCAGCTTGTTGCGCTGCTTGACGGTCATGTCGCCGTCCCGGACCAGGCCGTTGAGCAGGATCTTGATGTTCACCTCGTGGTCGGAGGTGTCCACGCCGGCGCTGTTGTCGATCGCGTCGGTGTTGATCCGGCCGCCGTTGCGGGCGAACTCGATCCGGCCGAGCTGGGTGGCGCCGAGGTTGCCGCCCTCGCCGACGACCTTGGCCCGCAGGTCCTCGCCGTTGACGCGGATCGCGTCGTTGGCCTTGTCGCCGACGTCCGTGTTCGACTCGGTGGAGGACTTGATGTACGTACCGATGCCGCCGTTCCACAACAGGTCGACGCGCGCCCCGAGGATGGTCTGCATCAGGTCGGCCGGCGTCATCTTGGTGACGCCGGACTCGATGCCGAGCGCCTCGCGGATGTGCGCGTTGATCGGGATGGACTTGGCGCTGCGGGGGTGGATGCCGCCGCCCGCGGAGATCAGTTCCTTCTTGTAGTCGGCCCAGGAGCTGCGCGGCAGGTCGAAGAGGCGGCGCCGCTCGGCGTACGAGGTCTCGGCGTCCGGCTTCGGGTCGATGAAGATGTGCCGGTGGTCGAAGGCCGCGACGAGCCGGATGTGCTCGGAGAGCAGCATCCCGTTGCCGAACACGTCGCCGGACATGTCACCGACGCCGACGACGGTGAAGTCCTCGGTCTGGGTGTCGTGGCCCAGCTCGCGGAAGTGCCGCTCGACGGAGACCCAGGCGCCCCGGGCGGTGATGCCCATGCCCTTGTGGTCGTAGCCGGCCGAGCCGCCGGAGGCGAAGGCGTCGCCGAGCCAGAAGCCGTACGCGACGGCGACCTCGTTGGCGATGTCGGAGAACTTCGCGGTGCCCTTGTCGGCCGCGACGACGAGGTAGGTGTCCTCCTCGTCGTGCCGGACGACGTCCTTGGGCGGCACGACCTCGCCGGCCACCATGTTGTCGGTGATGTCGAGCAGCGCCGAGATGAAGGTGCGGTACGAGGCGATGCCCTCGGCCATCCAGGCGTCACGGTCGACGGCCGGGTCGGGGAGCTGCTTGGCGACGAAGCCGCCCTTGGCGCCGACCGGCACGATGACGGTGTTCTTCACCATCTGCGCCTTGACCAGGCCGAGGATCTCGGTACGGAAGTCCTCGCGCCGGTCCGACCAGCGCAGCCCACCGCGGGCGACCTTGCCGAACCGCAGGTGGACGCCCTCCACGCGCGGCGAGTAGACCCAGATCTCGAACGCCGGCCGGGGCGCCGGGAGGTCCGGGATGGACTGCGGGTCGAACTTCATCGACACGTAGCTGTGCGGCTTGCCGCTGTCCGCGCGCTGGAAGAAGTTGGTGCGCAGGGTGGCCTTGATGACGGTGAGGAAGGACCGCAGGATCCGGTCCTCGTCGAGCGAGGCGACCTGGTCCAGGGCCCCGTCGAGCTCTTCGAGGAGCCCGTCGGTCAGCTCCGTACCCGCGCTCTGGCGCTCCGGCGACATCCGGGCCTCGAAGAGCGAGACCAGCAGCCGGGTGGTGTGGACGTTGTTCTGGAGGGTGCTCTCCATGTAGTCCTGGCTGAAGGTCGATCCGGCCTGGCGCAGGTACTTCGCGTAGGCGCGCAGCACCATCGCCTGACGCCAGTTCAGTCCGGCGCTCAGCACCAGCGAGTTGAAGCCGTCGTTCTCGGCCTCGCCGGTCCACACGGCCGCGAAGGCCTCCTGGAACCGCTCGCGGGCGTCGTCGGCCAGGTAGCTGCCGTTGCCCGTGGTCTGCGGCAGCCGGAGACCGAAGTCGTAGATCCAGGCGTGCGTACGGTCCGCGCAGCGCAGCTCGTACGGACGCTCGTCGACGACCTCGACACCGAGGCGCTGGAGCGCCGGGAGGACGGCGGAGAGGGAGACCTGCTCGCCGGTCCGGTAGATCTTGAAGCGGCGCTCGCCGGGGGCGGCGCCGACCGGCTCGTACAGGCTGAGGGCGAAGTCCCGCTCGTTCTGCTTGAGGGCTTCGAGGTGGACCAGGTCGGCGACGGCGGCGCGTGCCGAGTGATCGGCCTTGTAGCCCTCGGGGAACGAGTGCCCGTAGTGGCGCAGCAGTTCGGCGGCACGCTCCTCGCCGCATTCGGCGTTCAGCGCCTCCTGGAAGCCGTCGGCCCAGGAGCGGGCGGCCTCGACGAGCCGGGCCTCGATCCGGTCGGCCTCGGCGTCGGTGAGGCTGGGCAGCTCACTGCCGGGGGCGACCCGGACGACGAAGTGCAGCCGGGAGAGGATCGACTCGGTGTTCCAGGCGGTGAAGTCGACGCTGGTGCCGTTCAGCTCCTCCTTGAGGATGTCGATCAGCCGGAGCCGTACACCGGTGGTGTAGCGGTCGCGCGGCAGGTAGACGATCGCGGAGTAGTAGCGCCCGTACTCGTCCTGGCGCAGGTAGAGCCGGAGCCGGCGCCGCTCCTGGAGGTAGAGCACCGAGGTCACGATGGAGCGCAGCTGGTCGGGCGGCGTCTGGAACAGCTCGTCGCGCGGGTACGTCTCCAGGATCTGGAGCAGGTCGCGCCCGTCGTGGCTGTTGTACGTGAAGCCCGCGCCCTCCAGCACCTCGGCGACCTTGCGGCGGATGACGGGCACCCGGCGCACGGACTCGGTGTAGGCGGCGGACGAGAAGAGCCCGAGGAAGCGGCGCTCACCGATGACGTTGCCCTCGGCGTCGAACTTCTTCACGCCGACGTAGTCGAGGTAGCTGGGGCGGTGCACGGTCGCCCGGCTGTTGGCCTTGGTCAGGATGAGGAGCTTGTGCTCACGGGCCTTGGCGCGGGCGTCGGCGGGCAGCCGGTCGAAGGAGGGGCTGACCGGGTGTGCCTCGTCCTCGCTGTGCTGCGGGTCGGAGCGCAGGATGCCGAGTCCGGTGCCGGGCACGGCGGCCAGCGCGTCGGAGTCCTTGAGCTCGTACTCGCGGTAGCCGAGGAAGGTGAAGTGGTCGGCGGCGAGCCAGCGCAGCAGCTCCCTGGCCTCGTTCACCTCGTCGTCGGCGAGTTCGTCGAGCGGCTCGCCGGGCAGGTCGTCGGCGATGCGCAGCGCGGCGTCCCGCATCTTGTCCCAGTCCTCGACGGTCTCCCGTACGTCGGACAGCACCCGCAGCAGGTCGGCCTGGATCTGCTTGAGGTCCTCGCGGTCGGTCTCGCGGTCGATCTCGACGTGGATCCAGGACTCGACGAGCGCGTCGTGCGGCAGCTCCGCCTTGGCGTCCTTGGCCCCCTTGGCGTTCTTCCGGCCGCTCTCCGGGCCGGCCGAGATGCCGGCGCCCTCGGTGAGGACCTCGATCAGCTTGCCGGTCACATCGCGTCGGACGATGACCTGCGGGTGGATCACGACGTGGATGCCGCGCCCCTGCCGCGACAGCTCGTTGGTGACGGAGTCGACCAGGAACGGCATGTCGTCGGTGACGACCTCGACGACGGAGTGACTGCAGGTCCAGCCGTTCTCCTCGACGGTCGGGGTGTGCACCCGGACGTTGGCGGTGCCCTGCGGGCGGTCCTCCGCGAGCCGGTAGTGGGAGGAGGCGGCACCGAAGACGTCGACCGGGTCCCGGCCGCCGATGTCCTCCGGAGCGGTGTGGAGGTAGTAGCGCTGGAGATAGGCGAGCAGTACGTCCTGGCCCGAACGCTCCTGCCCGGCCACGGTGCCGCTGTCGGCCCCGGTGGCCGCGACGTGCACCCGGGGGGTACCGCCCGGGCCACCGACACCACCGCCCGGGCTGTTGTCAGCTACCTTGGCGGCCCGTACGAGCAGCTCGGCCTTGGCTTCGTCCAGCTTGGTCTGCATGTCCTCTGGCTCCTGTCGCGCGCCGTTGCGTGACGTAGGTGAAAAAGGCGACGTACCGCCACGACGCGGGGTTTCCGGTCGGAGTCGACGCTATGCCGCTATGAGAGAGGCCCGGGACCATATTGGCCATTTTTGGCAGTCGGTCCGGGCGGAGGGGATCAGTCAGGGCCCGGGCGCTGTGGCACTCCGGGCGAATGCCGGGGGCTTCGCTGCCCCCGAGGCGTATCGCGCTGATCACGGGGTCCAGGCTATCTCGCCCGCCCCCGTGCCCGTCACGAGCCGTATCTGTACAAAAGAGGGCCCCGAACTTTGACACTCTGGACAGACACCCGCCGGTCCGAACGGGGAGCGTCACGAGGCCACGGGCCGACGGCCGGGCGTCCCGATACTGCTCCGCTCCATGGGTCCGGTCACCTGAGGAACGGCGAACGGCCCGGCTGATGTTGCCGCCCGTCCGGCTACGCGCAAGTCGGCACGCGCCCGCCGCTACCTGCTACCCGCTGCTACCCGCCCAACTGCTCGGCGAGCGCCGCCGCCTCGGCGAGGGTGTCCACGACGGGCACCCCGGCGACCTCAAGACTGGCCCGGCTGTGCGAGCCGCCCGTGTAGAGCACGGCTCGCGCGCCGACATGGGCCGCGGCCACCGCGTCGTCCACCGCGTCACCGATGATCACCGTGTGGGCCGGGGATATCCCGTCCAGCGCCGCGAAGTGCCGTTCCATGTGCTGCGCCTTGCTGCCGCCGGACCGGCCGGTGCGGCCGTCGACCCGCACGAAGTGCCGCTCGATGCCGTACCCCGCACCACGGGGACCAGTTCCTCGTGCCCGTACATGCTCAGCAGCGACTGGCTGCGGCCCGTCTGCTGCCACTGCGCCAGCAGCTCCGCGGCCCCCTCGGTCAGCCCGCAGGCGTCCCGCTGCTCGGTGTAGTGGCGGTGGAAGACGACGTCCATCCGGTCCCACTCGGCCTCCGTGGGCAACCGGCCCATCAGCCGTTCGTAGAAGCGGGGTATCGGGATGCAGTACATCTCGCGGTACTGCTCAAGGCTGATCGGCGCGACGCCGACCTCCATGAACGCGGCGTTCGTCGCGCCGACGACCGCGGTGTTGTCGTCGAGCAGCGTGCCGTTCCAGTCCCAGACCAGATGTGTGCGGTACTTCCCGTGCTTCCCCATGCCAAAAAAATACCCGGCGCCTATGACAACCGGTACGGCGGCCGCCGCCCGGCCCCGCCGCGCTCAGGCGATCAGGTTGGGAATCTCCTGGATCCCGAACCACAGCAGCTCGTGGTCCTCGGCGCCGTCCACGGTGAACTGCGCGTCGTCGTCCCCGAGGTCCGCCGCCCCCAGCGCGGCCGCGGCCGCCGTGACGTCCTTGTCCGCCTCGTCCGAGTCGACGTGCACCGCGGCCGCCTTGGCGATTGCCACCGCGGAGGCGATCGTGACCTCGCCGAGCGAGGAGGCGTCCAGGATGTGGTCCGGGTCGGCGACCGCGTCCCCGTCCGGCACGTCGACCGCCACGACGACGCGACGGCGGGTGGCACCGGGGTCCCCGGCGATCATCCGCAGCGACGCGGACGCGGCCCGGTTGAGCGCCGCGTACTCCAGCTCCTCGATGTCGTCGGAGACGTACCACTCACGAAGTCCGGGGGTCACCGCATAGGCGGTGAGCGGACCGGGACCGAGCTCGCCCGCCCTGTGCGCCGCTGCGAGACCGGAGAGGGTCAGGGGGACGTACACGCGCATGGCTAGGCCGCTTTCGTAGTCGGAAGACGCCCTCAGGATACGTGCGACGTCCCCCTTTGGGGTTACCTGTACGGGCTCCGCCCCGTCCACCCGGCAACCGCCACTCACCCTGCCCGGCCCGCCCCCGGCCCCCGCGCCGAACCGGGTCCGCCACTCGGATAGGTGAATTCCGGGCTCCCCTCCCCCGGCCGCACCGACGCTTGCGGCCGCGTCCGGCACCCCCGTAGAAGATCCACAGCAGAAGTTACCGCCCGGTAGTTGACCGGGCCTCTGAAGCACGGGGGCAATGAGCGATGACCACGAACAGGACCCGGCCCGCCGGACGGAACGACGCACGCAGGCCCGAGACCGTACCCACGCAACGCCGCCGGACACCCCAGCGCGTCCGGCCCCACCAGTGGTTCGCGGAACGCCTCCTGGCGGTCCTCAGCGGCCAGCGCCCCGTCCACTGGATGCTCGGCCACACGATCGGCGAGGCCTACGACCAGCTCGCCGAACTGGCCCCCGCCACACCGCTCAGGAGCCGGGGCGCCCGCCCGGTCATCCGCATGTGCCGCGGCGCGCAGCCGGCGCCCGGCGTGGTGGAGGCCTGCGCGAGCGTCGCGGCGGGCGAACAGGTCCGCGCCATGGCCTTCCGCCTGGAACAGGGCCCGGATCTCCGCTGGCGCTGCGCGGCAGTGGAACTGGGCAACACCCCCGCCCGCCACCCCTGACCCAGCAAGCCACGGCCGCGCCACACAGCCCGGCCCGGCCCGGCCGGCCACTCACCCGGCCGGGTGCGAGCGGCCTGGACGGGCTGCACGGAGCGGGCGGCAGTAGCCGGACCGGCAACCATCAACCCAACCGGCGCACCCTCAACCACCGTCACACCCGGCCGCACCACCCTCGACCACCATCACCACCTATCCCGCACCACCATCGGCCACGCCCACACCCGACCGCCACCAGCCATCGGCCACCCTCACACCCAACCGGCACCACCCACCCAGCCCGCCTCACACGGCCGGTACGGCCCCCTCACCTCCGCCCCGGCCAAATCCCTCCCCCACCACTCCTACCGGCTCGCCCAGCCCCACCCAGCCCCACCGGCGATTGAGGCGCGGGGTCCGGGGCGGCGCCCCGGTTACGGGAAGGGGCGGGGAGGGGACAAGACCCCGCGCAGCGACCACCCACCGCAGCCACCCACCACGGCGTCCACCCACACCCCAACCCCAACCCCCACGCACAACGGCCGGGGCCGAACACCACACGGTGCCCGGCCCCCGGCCGCAATAAAGGTGTCAGCGCACGCTACTTCTTGCGGCGCCGCCCACCCCCACCACTCTTCTGCGCCTTGCGCCGCTCCGCCCGGGTGAGCCCGTCCGACTCAGCCCCGGCATCACCCGCAGCGTTGGAGAAGTCGCCCTCGACGACCCCGCCCTCCCCGTCCACCGTGGGAGCGGAGAAGTGCAGCCGGTCCGGGCGCTGCGGAGCGTCGAGCCCCTTGGCACGGATCTCCGGACGCGCCGCCGGTACGGCGTCCTCCTTGGAGAGGGAGGTCGCCGCGTCCTGCACCGGAACCTCCTCGACCTGCTGCTCGACCTGGACCTCCAGGTTGAACAGGTAGCCGACCGACTCCTCCTTGATGCCCTCCATCATGGCGTTGAACATGTCGAAGCCCTCGCGCTGGTACTCGACCAGCGGGTCCTTCTGCGCCATGGCCCGGAGGCCGATGCCCTCCTGGAGGTAGTCCATCTCGTAGAGGTGCTCACGCCACTTGCGGTCCAGGACGGACAGCACCACACGACGCTCGAGCTCACGCATGATGTCGGACCCGAGCGTCTTCTCGCGCTCGTCGTACTGCTCGTGGATGTCGTCCTTGACCGACTCCGCGATGAACTCGGCGGTGACCCCGGCGAGATCCCCCGCGGCGTCCTCCAGCTCGGCGACCGTGACCTTCACCGGGTAGAGCTGCTTGAACGCGCCCCACAGCCGGTCCAGGTCCCACTCCTCGGCGAACCCGTCCGCCGTCTCCTGGCGGATGTAGTCGTCGATCGTGTCGTCCATGAAGTGGCGGATCTGGTCCTGCAGGTCCTCACCCTCAAGGACCCGGCGGCGCTCTCCGTAGATGACCTCGCGCTGCCGGTTGAGCACCTCGTCGTACTTCAGGACGTTCTTACGCGTCTCGAAGTTCTGCTGCTCGACCTGCGACTGGGCCGACGCGATCGCCCGCGTCACCATCTTGTTCTCGATCGGCACATCGTCCGGCACGTTCGCCATCGACATGACGCGCTCGACCATCTGCGCCTTGAACAGACGCATCAGGTCGTCGCCGAGCGACAGGTAGAAGCGGGACTCGCCCGGGTCACCCTGACGGCCGGAACGACCACGCAGCTGGTTGTCGATGCGGCGCGACTCGTGCCGCTCGGTGCCCAGGACGTAGAGCCCGCCGAGCTCCTTGACCTCGTCGTGCTCGGCCTTGACGGCCTGCTCGGCCTTCTCCAGCGCCGCGGGCAGCGCGGCCGCCCACTCCTCGACGTGCTCGACCGGGTCGAGTCCGCGCTGGCGCAGATCGGCCTCGGCCAGGTCGTCGGGGTTGCCGCCCAGCTTGATGTCCGTACCGCGGCCCGCCATGTTCGTCGCGACCGTGACGGCGCCCTTGCGGCCGGCCTGCGCGATGATCGGCGCTTCCCGGTCGTGCTGCTTGGCGTTGAGGACCTCGTGCTGCACACCGCGCTTGGAGAGCTGCTGCGAGAGGTACTCGGACTTCTCGACCGAGGTGGTGCCGACCAGGATCGGCTGGCCCTTCTCGTGCTTCTCCGCGATGTCGTCGACGACGGCGGCGAACTTCGCGACCTCGGTGCGGTAGATCAGGTCCGACTGGTCGGCCCGGACCATCGGCCGGTTGGTCGGGATCGGCACCACGCCGAGCTTGTAGATCTGGTGGAACTCGGCGGCCTCGGTCATCGCCGTACCGGTCATGCCGGAGAGCTTGCCGTAGAGGCGGAAGAAGTTCTGCAGGGTGATCGTGGCAAGGGTCTGGTTCTCGTCCTTGATGTCCACCCTTCCTTCGCCTCGATCGCCTGGTGCATGCCCTCGTTGTAGCGGCGGCCGGCGAGGATACGGCCGGTGTGCTCGTCGACGATCATGACTTCGCCGTCGATGACGACGTAGTCCTTGTCCTTCTTGAAGAGCTCCTTGGCCTTGATGGCGTTGTTGAGGTACCCGACGAGGGGGGTGTTCACCGACTCGTAGAGGTTCTCGATGCCGAGCCAGTCCTCCACCTTCGCGACACCGGGCTCGTGGATCGCGACGGTGCGCTTCTTCTCGTCGACCTCGTAGTCGCCGGTCTCCTCGATGCCCTTGAGGGGGTTGCCCGCCTCGCCCCTGGCCAGCCGGGTGACCAGCTTGGCGAAGTCGCCGTACCACTTGGTGGCCTGGTCGGCGGGGCCGGAGATGATCAGCGGCGTACGGGCCTCGTCGACCAGGATCGAGTCGACCTCGTCGACGATCGCGAAGTTGTGACCGCGCTGGACGAGCTCGTCCTGCGACCACGCCATGTTGTCGCGGAGGTAGTCGAAGCCGAACTCGTTGTTCGTGCCGTACGTGATGTCGCAGGCGTACTGCTCGCGGCGCTGGGCCGGCGTCATGTTGGCGATGATGCAGCCGACGTCGAGGCCGAGGAACTTGTGGACCCGGCCCATCATCTCCGAGTCACGCTCGGCCAGGTAGTCATTGACCGTGATCAGGTGCACGCCCTTGCCCGAAAGCGCGTTGAGATACGCGGGCAGGGTGCCGACGAGGGTCTTGCCCTCGCCGGTCTTCATCTCGGCCACATAGCCGAGGTGCAGGGCTGCGCCGCCCATCATCTGGACGTCGTAATGGCGCTGTCCGAGGACTCGCTTCGCGGCCTCACGGACGGTCGCGAATGCTTCGGGAAGCAGGTCGTCCAGGCTCTCGCCGTCCGCGTACCGTTCCTTGTACTCGTCGGTGAGCGCCCGCAGCTCGGCGTCGGAGAGGTTGACGAAGTCCTCTTCGATGGAGCTGACCTGGTCCGCGATGCGGTGCAGTTTGCGCAGGATCTTGCCTTCGCCTGCACGCATGAGCTTGTTGAAGACGGACACTGAGGCTGGTCTCCTTGCCGGTCGGGCCTGGCACTGGGTCTTGTTATGGACTCTGGCGCGGGCACGGCAGGTGGGCCCCACCGCAACGGCCATCGTAAGCGAGGACCCAGCCGCGCCGGGAGGGCTGCCACTGCGTTGAGCTCGCAGTGCCCTCCCCGATCAACGGCCGAAGGGCACCGAAGGTGCCGCGAAGTCCGAAAAGTGCTCGCCACACGTCCGGCTCGTCACCAGAATCCGTACATGGAGCCGATCACTCTGACCACCGACCGTCTGCTGCTGCGCCCCTTCACCCCGGGCGACGCGGACCAGGTCTACGCCGCCTGCCAGGATCCGGACATCCAGCGCTGGACAATCGTCCCCTCGCCGTACAGCCGCGCCGACGCGGACCTCTTCACCCGGCAGCTCTCGCCCCGCGGCTGGCAGGACGACTCCATGTACAACTTCGCCGTGGTGCTGAGCGAGGGCGGGGCGCTGACCGGTGCGCTCGGCATCAACCGCCGGAGCCTGCCGGGCACGTACGAGGTGGGGTTCTGGACCGCCCGCGGCCACCGCGGTCGCGGTTACATGACGGAGGCGGTCCGCTGCGCCGCCCGCTGGACCTTCACCGCGCTCAGCGGGGACCGGCTGGAGTGGCGGGCCGAGACGGGGAACGTCCCCTCCCGGGCCGTCGCGCTGCGCGCGGGCTTCCGCATGGAGGGCGACCAGCGCTCGGGGCTGCTGAACAAGGGGGTCCGCCGGGACACGTGGACCGGCGCGCTGCTCCCGTCCGACCTCGGCCTGCCGGGCACCAGCGCCTACGTTCCGGCGAGCGCGGCCACCCGCCCGTGAGGGCCCGCCGGTCCCGGCCGGAATGTCAGTGCCGCCCTCTAGGGTTCGTGGCATGACGTCTGTGCAGCCTCCCGCAGCCGAACTCTCCGCCGACCAGGCACGCAGGATCGCCCTGCGCGCCCAGGGCTTCCTCGGTGCCCCGGACCGCCGGGCAGGGGTGCCGGGGGTGCTGCGGCATCTCGGCGCCGTGCAGCTCGACACGATCTCGGTGCTCGCGCGGTCGCACGAGCTGATTCCCTACGCGCGCCTCGGCGCGGTCGGCCGGCGCACGGTCGAGGAGGCGTACTGGTCGGGTGGCCGCGCCTTCGAGTACTGGTCGCACGCGGCATGCATCCTGCCTGTCGAGGAGTGGCCGCACTTCGCCTTCCGCCGCCGCGCCTACCGCTCGCGCCCGCAATGGCACCACGACCTGCCGGACGGCGCGTACGACACCGTCATCAAGCAGCTGCGCGCCGAGGGCCCGCTGACGGCCACGGAGCTGGGCGGCGCGAAGAACGGCGGGGAGTGGTGGGACTGGTCGGCATCGAAGGTCGCCGTCGAGCGGGCCCTGATGTACGGCGAGGTGGTGTGCACCGAACGGCGCGGCTGGAAGCGGGTCTACGACCTCGCGGAACGCGCCCTGCCCGCCGCGGTGCTCCACGACGACCTGGACGACGCGGAGTGCCTGCGCCGGCTGGTGGCGCTCGCCGGGCAGTCGCTGGGCGTCGGCACCCGCACGGACATCGCCGACTACCACCGGATCAAGGCCGAGCAGTTCGACGCCGTGGTCGCGGATTCTGGCCTGGTGCCGGTGACGGTGCAGGGCTGGGCGAAGCCGGCCTGGGCGGATCCGGCGGCACTGGCCGCGGAGCCGCGCGGCCGACACCGTACGACGCTGCTCTCGCCGTTCGACTCGCTGGTCTGGGAGCGGGCGCGCACCGAGCGGATCTTCGGCTTCACCCACCGGCTGGAGGCCTATGTCCCCAAGCAGAAGCGCATCCACGGCTACTTCGCGATGCCCCTGCTGGCGGGCGGAAAGCTGCAGGGCCGGGTCGACCCGGCGCGCGAGGGCTCCACGCTGGTCGCCCGGCAGGTGTCCCTGGCAGGCGCGAAGGCCGTGCCGCCGATGGCCGAGGCCCTGGTCGAGGCCGCGTCCTGGGTCGGCTGCACGGAGGTCAGGCTGGAGCGGGTCGACGCACCGGAGCTGCGTGATCCGCTCACCCGGGAAATCGCCCGCGTCCTGGCATGATCACGCATTCCCGGGCCTTTACCCGGCCCGTCACCTGATCTCGAGGATCTTTTCCCGCATGGCATAGACCACGGCCTCCATCCGGGAGTGCAACTGCAGCTTCTCCAGGATGTTGCGGACGTGGTTCTTCACGGTGTTCTCGGAAATGAAGAGTTCCTTCGCGATATCGCGATTATTCATGCCCGTAGCAACCAGTTTGAGGACTTCGAGCTCACGCTCGGTGAGCCGGGGAGCGGGCACCAGCCGCCGCTCGTCGGTCCGCTGGATCATGGACTTGAACTCGGTGAGCAGCTTCGACGCCATGGACGGACTGATCTGGGACTGTCCGTCGGCGACCGCACGGATAGCGGTGGCGACCTCGTCCGTGGAGATCTCCTTGAGGAGATACCCGGTGGCGCCGGCCTTGATGGCCTCGTAGAGGTCGGCCTCCTCATCGCTGATCGTCAGCATGATGATCTTCGCGCTGGGGGCCACCTCCTTGATCGAGGTGCAGGCCTCGATGCCGCCGCGCTTGGGCATCCGTACGTCCATCAGCACGATGTCGGGCAGCAGATCGGCCGCCTTGTCGACCGCCTCCGCCCCGTCCCCCGCCTCGCCGACGACCTGGATGTCCTCCTCCTGTGCGAGGACGATCTCCAGTCCCCTGCGGAAGAGGGCGTGGTCATCGACCACGAGGACCCGGATCGGCTCCTTGCGGGAGCCGCTGTCCTCGTCGGCCCCGGTATGGGCACCGGCCGCATCGTCGGCACCACTAGCATCGCGCACGGGCCCGAAGGTGTCCGCCATCGTTCCTCCCCCTGAAGGCCACGGCCTGAAGTTCACAAACTGTCTGCCAACGGCAGTTCACCCAGCACCGATTGGCTTGGGCCGCCATGATTTCATGCCTGGACGTCAGAGCGGTGATCCAGTGGTCGCACGCGGGTGCCCCTGGGGGCGCACAGGGCGCTCCAGGGGCACCACGGAGTGTGGGCGTCAGCCGCCGAGCGCACCACCCGCGCCGCCCGCCTCGTCGGCGGCCAGCGGGTCGGTCCTCAGGTGGATGACACCGTAGTCGTAGGCGTGCCGCCGGTAGACGACACTGGGTTCCTTCGTGTCGGAGTCGACGAACAGATAGAAGTCGTGTCCGACCAGCTCCATCTCGTAGAGCGCCTGATCGAGCGACATGGGTGCCGCGACGTGCGTCTTCTCGCGCATCACCAGCGGTCCTTCGCCCTGTACCTCGAGCGAGCCGATCCTGGTGGTGGGTACGGGCTTGGCCGTCTCTTCCGGGATCAGCTCGCCTTCACCGTTGAACGACGCCGCCTCCGGCACCACTTCGGCGACTTCCGCAGCGGGGATGCGGCCCGTGCCGCGGCGGCTGTAGCGCTTGTCGTGCTGCTTGCGCAGCCGCGCCTCCAGCTTGCCTGTGGCCAGGTCCAACGCTGCGTACGGGTCGCCTGCGGCCGCTTCCGCCCTGATGACCGGCCCGCGCGAGCGGAGCGTGATCTCCACCCGGTCGGAACGGTCTGCCTGACGGGGGTTCGGCTCCTTGGACACCTCCACGTCGAGGCTGATCACCTTGCCGTCGAACTTCTGGATCTTGTCCAGCTTCAGCTTCTCGGCCACGTGCTTGCGGAACCGCTCGGGCACCTCGGTCTTGCGGCCCTTGACGACGATGTCCACGCAGAACTCCGTTCCCGGATCGCTCCGCTCTGTGGCGGAGCGTCTCCCTCTTGCACCAGGCTCCGGTGGTCGCCGGAGCCGCGGACTCGGTGACTTCCACCTCCTCCTCCCCCGTCGGCGAGGTTCCACCCCACCGAATTTCCGGATACTCAACTTCCGGTGGGTTACCTGCCCGAAACCTGGTGGTGCATTCATCGAGGTCTGGCATTCACCATTCCTCACAACCGAACATAGCCTGCTCGACCACCTGTCGGCACCCGCTACTCGCACGTACCTCCGTTCAGGTCCTTTTACCCACTCGCTACCTGCAACGATGCAAGTTCACTGCCAGTTCCGGTTTATTTCGAAGGCGGACGGAGAAGCTGCGACAACGGCCGCCCGGCGCACCCTGGAAGCAGTACCTTCCGGCCTGCCGGACTCGTCGATCGCCCGTGCCGCCTCGGCCAGTGAGGCCCCCGTCGTGAGCAGGTCGTCCACCAGCACCACCGGTCCGGCGCCGAGGAGTCGCCGGCCACCGGCCACCAGCTCCAGCGCCCCCGCCAGATTCGCCTGGCGATCCCGGGCGCCGAGCCCCGACTGGTCGGCCACCGGGCGCCGTTGCCGCAGCACGGCGGCCACCCGCGCCGGGGTACCCGCGCGACGCAGTTCCGCCGCTGCCGCCAGCGCGATCCGGCGCGCCGGATCATGTCCGCGTGCCGCGACGGCCCGGCGTGCCGACGGTACGGGCACGAGCAGCAGCGGCCCGGGATCCGGTGGCCCCGCCCGGCCCTCACCGCGCCCGCCAGCGCCTTGCCGAGTACTCCGGCGAGGCCGAGTACTCCCCGCTCCTTGTGGGCCAGCAGCACCGCCCGTACGGCGTTCTCGTAAGCGGCGGCGGCGTGCACCGGGGGCAGACCGGCAGGCTCCGGCTCAGGTCTCACCGGGCGCGGCGCCCCGCCGTGCAGCTGAGCGCCGCACTCCTCGCACAGCTCGGTCCGCGGTCTGCCGCAGCCTCCGCAGGCCACCGGCAGGACCAGTCCGGCGATCTCCCGCCACCACCCGCGCATGGTTCCACTGTGCCCCTGCCGGAGCCTGTGGACCACCCCTGTGGAAAACGCCGGCAGGGATGGCCGCGGGCGTCAGCCCGGGTAGACCAGCGCCGAGCCCTGCTTGAGGACCGTCTGCCAGTTGTCTCCGGGCAACAGCTTCACTATTCCGTCGCCGAGCGTGTCCGCCATCAGCGGCAGCTGTTCGTCGTCCGCAGCGGCGATCGCCAACACCTGGTTCACCCCGGGCAGCACACCTGAGGAGGGTGTCGAGCCGTCCGCCTGCACATAACGCACCTGCTGCACCCCGCCTTCCTCCTTGCCGACCACCACGAGCCGGCTCCCGCCCGACCAGGAGATCGCGGTCACGTCCGCGAGCTGGGGCGCGGCCTGGCGGAGGTCGACCACGGAAACCTGCTGCTCGTCCTGCGGCCCGTGCCGCTCGATCCGGCCGATCTTCAGCGTCGTGTGGCCGTCCTGCGTCAGCAGCAGTGCGATGCGCACCCCGTCCGAGGACAGCCGCAGCGCCTTGATCCGGCTGTCGCCCAGACTCGGCACGGTGACCTCCTGCGGCTTGCCCGCACCACCGGCCAGCCGCAGCAGCCTGGAGTTGTCCGGGTCCCGGTCGGCGACCCAGAGGTCGCCCCTGCCGTCCCAGCTGGGCGCCGTGAGGCGGTCCTTCGCACTGCCGGCCTTGCTCGTCACCGCGGGGGGCGGCAGCTCGCCGTCCTCGGTGACGGGAGCCACGTAGAGCGCGTCGTCATGCTGCGAGAGCGCCGCGGCCAGCTGCTCGTCCCGGGCCACGCCGACCGCACTCACCCGCACCGGGCCGGTGCCGAACGGCCCGGCCACCGGCTCCGGATCGCCACTGCCCTTGGTGCTCCCCGGGATGCGCTGCACATGCCCCTTGGCATCGACGAAGTACTGGCTGTCCGGCCCGCCCGACGAACCGTCGGGGGCGTACTCCTCGGCCTGATCCGCCCCGAGGACGCACAGCGGCGAACCGTCCGAACGCTGCAGCTCCACCTGCTCGACCCGCGCGGACGTCAGCTCGCGGAGGGTGAAGAGCACCTGCGAGGCCATCATCCGGCAGGAGCGCTGCCCGGCCCCGTCCGCCTTCTTGTTGAGCGGGACCTTCAGTACGTTGCGGTCGTCGGGCGTCAGCGAGGTGACGTCCTTCCTCAGGGCCGTACCCGCGGGAAAGCGTGATTTGACCACCGGCCGCAGCCAGTCGGTCGGCCCCCTCAGGAGGCTGCGGACCGCCTGCGTCACGGTGTCCATCCCGGTGACGGGGTCCGTCCGGTTACGGATGTAGACGGGGTCGGCGACCAGTGTGGACTTGGCCTCCGACCGCCCGGTGGCGAAGTAGAACTTGTTGACCGAACGGTAGAGGCGCTTGAAGTCCGACTGCCCGAGCACCAGGCCGTCCGGCACGATGTCGATACGCCACTGCTTGCCGTCCGGGCCGTTCTGCCGCACCAGGTGGAGAGTGCGCGAATAGTCCGTCGGAGCCAGCGGCTGGTAGGCGTTCTGCTCGTCGACCGTGGCCACCTTTTCGCCGGTCAGGGTGTAGCTGACCTCGGTGGTGCTGCGGTCGCCCTCGTGGACCGGCCGCTCGCTCCGGTTCGGCGCCTTGGCAAGCACGGAGGTGACCGCACTCGGCTTCCAGCTGCTCGACGCCTCCCGCGTGAGGTATTTGCGCGTCGTCCGGAAATCGGAGTCATCGCTGGTCATCGACTCAAGGAAACCGTCGACCACCTCGTTGGGTGTGGCGCCGTCACGCGGTGCGACCGCGTAGACCTGCACCTGGGAGTCACCGGGCTGCGAGGCGTCCACGGCCTTGACGTCCCCGGTGACGGGCATCGAGCCGCACGCGGACAGCAGCAGCGTGCCGCATCCGAGCAGCACGGTCAGCCCCGCCGCACGTCCACGGCCGCCCTGAAGACGGTCAGCGCCCACGAGTCGTGTCCTCCCGCCCCGGATCCTGCCCAGGGGATTCGTTGTGGCCCGGCCGCTCCTCGGCGGGGCGCGGCACCACGCGTGCACCGCTGCCCGGCAGCGCCGCCGGGTGCACCGAGACGGGTGCGGTCCGGGCAGGCACGGGTGCGCGCGCCGGTACGGGCAGCAGCGAGCGGTCCGCGCCCGGCTGCTGGGAGGGCACCGCCATCAGCCGGTGCTCGCCGCCGGCAGCCGGCGCGGGGGCGGCCGCGGCCCGCTCCCGGTTCTCCCGGTTGCGTCGGGAGTCCTCGGGCTCCAGCGGTATCGGCGAACCGCGCAGCGGCTCGTCCGCGGTGCGCGGCAGCGTCAGCCGGAACTGCGAACCGCCACCGGGCTCGCCCCAGGCCTGCAGCCAGCCGCCGTGCAGCCTGGCGTCCTCGACGGCGATCGAAAGCCCCAGACCGGTGCCGCCGGTGGTCCGTGCACGGGCGGGATCAGCCCGCCAGAAGCGGTTGAACACCCGGGTCGCCTCGCCGGGCTTCAGCCCCACGCCGTAGTCCCGGACGGCCACCGCGACCGCGCCGCCGGCCACCCCCATCCGCACCACGACATCGCGGCCCTCACCGTGCTCCACGGCGTTCACGACCAGGTTGCGCAGGACCCGCTCGACCCGTCGCGCATCGGCCTCCGCGATCACCGGCTGCTCGTCACCGACCACCCGGATCCGGGTGCCCTTGCGCTCGGCCAGCGGCTCGGCGCCGCCGATCACCCTGCGCACGACCTGCCGCAGGTCTATCGGCTCTGCCTCCAGCGCAGCGGCTCCCGCGTCGAACCGGCTGATCTCCAGCAGATCGGAGAGCAGCGACTCGAACCGGTCCAGCTGGTCGCCCAGGAGCTCGGCGGAGCGCGCCGTGATGGGATCGAAGTCGACACGTGCCTCGTGGATGACGTCCGCGGCCATCCGCACCGTCGTCAGCGGGGTCCGCAGTTCGTGCGAGACGTCCGAGACGAAGCGCCGCTGCATCCGGGAAAGCTCCTCCAGCTGCTGGATCTTCAGCTGAAGGTTCTGCGCCATCTTGTTGAAGGCCTCACCGAGCCGGGCGATGTCGTCCTCGCCGGTGACCTTCATCCGTTCCTGGAGCCGGCCTGCGGAGAGCCGTTCGGCGATGCCCGCCGCCATGCGTACGGGTGTGACGACTTGGCGCACCACGAACCACGCGATGGCCCCGAGCAGGACGACCACGAACAGACCCGCGGTCGCCAAAGTGCCTCTGACCAGGGTCAGGGACTTCTCCTCCTGCGTCAGCGGGAAGACGTAGTACAGCTGGTAGGGGTTGCGGTCGATGTCGTAGAGCCGCTTGCCCACGACGAGACCGGGCTGCGACTCCTGCCCGTTCGCGTACTGGATCAGGGAGTACGTCTGAAACGCTCCCGGGCCCTTGTTCACGGACTCGCGCAGGCTCTGCGGAATGCTCGCGGCCTCGACACTGCCCGAACCGCGGGGCGCACGGGATCCTTCGTCGGCGCTGAGCGCCACCACATTGAAGGCGTTCTTCCCGCCACTGGCGAGCTGGTCGACCAGCTCGGTCCGCCAGGAGTTGTTGCCCGTCGTGCCGTCCGCGGCATCGCCGCCCTGTCCGGCGGCGGGGGTGACCGGCGCGTTCGCCTTTTCCTGGGCAGCCGCGAAACCGCCCGCGGCCTGGGTCTGGGCGGCCTTGCCCTTCGCGTCCAGCAGGCCGTTGCGCACCTGTCCGATCACGACCAGGCCGAGGAGCAGCACCACACCGAGGGACATCAGCAGCGTGCCCGCGACGACCCGCAGCTGAAGATTGCGCCGCCACAGCCGCACGGCGGGCAGCAGCGGGCGCCGCACCCAGCGCATCAGCAGGCGCGGGACCGGCCCGCCGGGCGCCCGGTCATGGAACAACCGGCCGCCCCGCAGGAACCGCCCGACGGAGGACGACGTGTGCCCTGAACCGGCAGCCCGCTCCGCACGGACTCCCGGCTCCCCGGGCTTCGGAGCAGTACTACCCAGGGACATGTCAGCTCGGTCCGGCCTTGTAACCGACACCTCGGACGGTCACCACGATCTCCGGCCGCTCCGGGTCCTTCTCGACCTTGGAGCGCAGGCGCTGAACATGCACGTTCACCAGCCGGGTGTCAGCGGCATGGCGATAGCCCCACACCTGCTCGAGCAGTACCTCACGGGTGAAGACCTGCCACGGCTTGCGGGCGAGCGCGACCAGCAGGTCGAACTCCAACGGGGTCAGGGCAATGGACTGCCCGTCCCGCTTCACCGAGTGCCCGGCCACATCTATGACCAGGTCGCCGATGGTCAGCTGCTCCGGTGCCGGCTCCTCGGACCTGCGCAAACGTGCCCTGATCCGGGCAACCAACTCCTTAGGTTTGAACGGTTTGACGATGTAGTCGTCGGCCCCGGACTCCAGGCCCACCACCACGTCAACCGTGTCGCTCTTGGCAGTGAGCATGACGATCGGCACACCGGACTCGGCCCTGATCAGCCTGCAGACCTCGATGCCGTCCCTACCGGGCAGCATGAGATCCAGCAGAACCAGGTCCGGCTTTGCCTCACGAAATGCAGCAAGTGCCTTGTCGCCGTCCGCTACGAACGACGGCTCGAACCCCTCACCACGCAGCACGATGCCGAGCATCTCGGCAAGTGCGGTGTCGTCGTCGACGACAAGGACGCGTCCCTTCATAAACGACATCATCCCATTAGCTAATCGTTATCTGCGATGATCTGGCACACAGCTCTGCCAGTCCGACCCCTGTGACCGGGGAGATTACGCCCTCCTCCGTGACGATCGCCGTGACCAGTTCCGGCGGCGTGATGTCGAAGGCGGGGTTGTACGCCTGGGTTCCCGGCGGTGCCACGAGCACACCGCCCGCTTCCCGCCCGACCACACCCACCCGAGAAAATGTGACCTCCGTCACTTCCCGGCCGGGCCGCTGTTCCACGGTGATCGATGCCCCGTCCGCGGTGGCCTGATCCACGGTCGTGGTCGGCGCCACCACGATGAACGGTACGTGGTGGTACTTCGCGAGCACCGCCAGCGGATAACTCCCCACCTTGTTGGCCACGGAGCCGTCCGCAGCGATGCGGTCCGCCCCGATGATCACGGCGTCCACCTCCCCCGCGGCGAACAGCGACCCCGCCGCGTTGTCCGTGAGCAGGCTGTACGGCATGCCGTTGCGCGCCGCCTCGTACGCGGTCAGCCGGGCTCCCTGCAGCAGCGGCCGTGTCTCGTCCACCCAGAGCCGCTGCAGCCGGCCCGCCCGGTGGGCCCGCAGCGCCACGGCGAAGGCGGTGCCCTCGCCGCCCGAGACGAGCGCTCCGGTATTGCAGTGGGTCAGCAGCTGATGCGCGTCCCCGGGTAGGAGCTCGTCCAGCAGGGCCAGCCCGAACTCGGCCATGCGCCCACTGGCCGCGGCGTCCTCCCGGTGCAGTGCCCGGGCCTCCTCCAATGCCACTGACGCCGCCCGCCGTGGGTCGGCACCCTTCTCGACGGCCGTCCGATGCGCCTCAGCGGCCCGCCGTACGCCGTACCCGAGGTTCACCGCGGTGGGCCGCGCCCGCTCCAGCAGTCCGGCCGCCTGCGCCACGTCCTGGCCCCGTGCGGCGGCGAGAGCCACCCCGTAAGCCCCTGCGATGCCCAGCAGCGGTGCTCCCCGCACCGCCAGCGTCCGGATCGCCTCCACCAGCGTGGCGACGTCGGCACACACCAGCTCGGCCTCTTCCGCAGGCAACCGCGTCTGGTCGAGAAGCACCAGCACAGGGCCTTCCGGCGGCTCGTCCCAGCGAAGTACGGGAAGCGCCGGGGGCTCGATGCCCAGCGGCGGTTGCGCGTCCTGATCAGCCATCCATCCAGTCTGCCCGGTGAGCCGCCCACAAATGAAGGGACGAAGGAGATACAAGGCCAGGCCCGGACAGGTGCCACGCGTGGCACGATGGCTGCCAACCTGACGCCACCATGCGCGGACAGGACCGTGAAGGAGCGAGAATGAACGACACTCCGGGCTGGGCCTCGCCCGGATCTGCCCCCTCCGACGGCCAGGAGGCGGGCATCCCCCGGCCTTCCGAGCCGGTCGACGGCAGCGGGCCTGCGGGGAACTGGTCTCCCACGCAGCCGCCCGCAGGGCAGTGGTCCCCGCCGAGCAGTTCCGGCACCGGCCCCGGCGCGCCGCCGCCCGCCCCCGGCTGGGGCGTCCGCCCGCCGGCACCCGGCTGGGGCCGTCGGCCCGATGCGGCGAAGCCCGGCATCATCCCGCTCCGGCCCCTGGGCGTCGGCGAGATCCTGGACGGCGCCGTATCCGCCATGCGCGCCCACTGGCGCACGGTCCTCGGTATCACGCTCGCCGTCTCCGTGATCGCCCAGACCGCGATCATCCTCGTGGAGCGTTACCTGCTGCCCGAGCCCCCGTCGGTCGACGCGAACGCGACCGGCGCGGAGGCCGTGCGACAGGCTGCCGACTCGCTCCAGTCCACCTTGCTGAACAGCACGCCGACCATGCTCATCTCGATGCTCGCCACGCTCTTCACCACTGCGGTTCTGACCGTGGTGATCAGCCGCTCGGTGCTCGGCCGCCCCGTCACTCTCTCCGATGCGTGGGCCGAGGCCCGTACCCGGATGCTTCCGCTGCTGGGTCTGACACTCCTGCTGGCTGTCATGGCCGCGGCCATCATGACCGTCGGTCTCCTTCCGGGGTTCCTGATCGGCGACACGGCGGGTGTCGGGCTGGCCTTCATCGGGCTGCTCGTCGCGTGTGTCCTGCTTCTCTGGCTGATGGTCCGCTTCTGCCTCGCCTCCCCGGCTCTGATGCTGGAACGTCAGTCGATCACCGCCTCGATGCGGCGCTCCGCCAAGCTGGTGCGCGGTGCCTGGTGGCGGACCTTCGGCATCCTGGCGCTCACCTGGCTGCTGACGCTCGTCGTGAGCCTGGTGATCGGCATCCCGTTCGGCCTCATCGCCGTGGCTGTGGACGACGGCGGTCTGAGCGCGTTCCTCACCGAGGGCGCCAACAGTTTCGGCTGGCCGTTCCTGATCGTCTCCGGCATCGGCGACGTGGTCGTCGCGACGATCACCTATCCGCTCTCCGCCGGTGTGATGGCCCTGCTCTACGTGGACCAGCGCATCCGGCGCGAGGCCCTCGACCTCGACCTCGCCCGGGCAGCCGGCCTGCCGGGCTACGACAACAGGAGCTGACGCCGTGTCGGGGGCGGGTGACACAGCGGCAGTACAGCTACTGATCCGGGCCGGCGGCGGCATACCCGTGGACACCTCACGGGTCCCCGCCCGCGAGGCGGCACGGCACGAACTGTCCAAGCCGATGTACCACGAGAACGACCCGAACCCCCTCCAGCGCGCCCTCGACCACCTCTGGACCTGGATCGGCGACCTCCTCTCGTCCGCCTCCGGTGCCGCCCCCGGCGGCCCGGTCGGACTGGTCGTACTGGCTCTGATCGCCATCGCTCTGTTCGCCGCACTCCGTTGGCGGCTGGGCAGCCCGCAACGCAGCCACAAGAGGCCGGCGGACCCCCTCTTCGAAAACGGCCCCCGCAACGCGGCGCAACACCGCACAGCCGCTGAGACCCACGCCGCCGCCGGCCGTTGGAACGAGGCGGTCCAGGAACGGATGCGCGCCCTCGTCCGCTCCCTCGAGGAACGGGCCCTGCTGGACCCCCGCCCCGGCCGTACCGCCGATGAGGCCGCGGCGGAAGCAGGCCACCCGCTCCCCGCACATGCCGCACGACTGCAGTCGGCAGCCCGGCAGTTCGACGACGTCGCATACGGCGGCCGGACCGCCGACCGGCAGGCATACCAGAGCATGCTCGCCCTGGACCTCGAGCTCGAGTCCGCCAAGCCGCAACTGAACGGCACCCTCCAGGAGGCTGCCGGATGACCGTGGCCACCGCCCCTTCCACCTCGGCCTCCCCCACCCCCGTCAGCTCTGGATCCGCATCCGTGGCCTGCTGCTCGCCGTCCTCGTGCTCATCGCCGCCGGAGTCGCCCTGGCCGCGACCCGCTCCGGCGATCAGCACGGACGTCTCGACCCCCGCTCCGCGGACCGCTACGGCAGCCGGGCCGTCGCCGAACTCCTCAAGGACCGTGGCGTCTCCGTCCGTGTCGTGACCACGCTCAAGGCCGCCACATCCGCGGCCGGCCCCGGCACCACCCTGCTCGTCGCCGGGCCCAACCTGCTGACGCCGCAGCAGCAGAACGCACTCCGCACCGCGACCACCGATGCGGCGGGCCGGACCGTTCTCCTCGCCCCGGGGCCTCCGTCCGTGAGCAGACTGACTCCCGGTGTCCGCGCGGAGTCCTCCGCCCCGGTGACCGCACGTGCCCCTCGCTGCTCCTTGGACGCCGCCCGACAAGCCGGCGAGGCCGAGACGGGCGGCGTTCGCTACGCCTCGGACAGCCACGACTCCCTCGGCTGCTACCCGGCCGATGGGCTCCCCTCCCTGCTCCTCGTCCAGCAGCAACGAGCGGGTGACACCGTCCTCGTCGGCTCCCCGGACTTCCTCTACAACGATCGTCTGGACAACCAGGGCAATGCCTCGCTGGCCCTTCAACTCCTCGGCTCCCGCCCACATCTGGTCTGGTACCTCCCCTCGCTTGCTGACACCTCCGCCGCGGGCAGCAGCGGAGACGATGGCGGCAGTTCGGGCGACGACAGCACCGGCGGCGAGAGCAGCTTCACCGACCTGATCCCGTCGGGCTGGCTCTGGGGCACCCTGCAACTCGCCCTCGCCGCCGTACTTGCCGCAGTCTGGCGAGCACGACGCCTCGGTCCCGTGGTCGCTGAACGTCTGCCCGTTGCCATCCGCGCCTCCGAGTCGGCCGAGGGACGCGCCCGCCTCCACCGCAAGGCCAACGCCCGTGACCGGGCCGCCGCCTCGCTGCGCCACGCCTCTCGTGCCCGCATCGCCCCTCTCGTCGGCGTCTCCCCGCGGGACGCCCACTCCCCCGCAGCCCTCCTGCCTGCGGTCTCCGCACGTCTCAGCACGACGGGCAGCGGCCTCCACGAGCTGATCTTCGGCCCGGCCCCGTCCGACGACGCCGCTCTCGTTCATCTCGCAGACCAACTCGACAGCCTCGAAAGGGAGGTTCGTACCTCATGAGCGCCCCGCCCCCAGCGCCCGCCGGGACATCCGAGACCATAGGAAGCGACGACGCGGCGCGCGCCTCCCTGGAAGCTCTGCGCTCCGAGATCGCCAAGGCTGTGGTCGGACAGGACCCCGCAGTCACCGGACTCGTCGTCGCTCTGCTCTGCCGAGGCCACGTCCTGCTCGAAGGCGTCCCCGGTGTGGCCAAGACCCTCTTGGTCCGGGCCCTCGCAGCGTCACTCGAACTCGATACCAAGCGCGTCCAGTTCACCCCCGACCTGATGCCCAGCGACGTCACCGGATCTCTCGTCTACGATGCCCGCAACTCCGAGTTCTCCTTCCAGCCGGGGCCGGTCTTCACCAATCTCCTGCTCGCCGACGAGATCAACCGGACTCCTCCCAAGACCCAGTCCTCCCTCCTGGAAGCAATGGAGGAGCGCCAGGTCACCGTCGACGGCACCCCCCGCCTCCTGCCGGACCCCTTCCTCGTCGCAGCCACGCAGAATCCGGTGGAGTACGAGGGCACGTACCCACTGCCTGAGGCCCAGCTGGACCGCTTCCTGCTCAAACTGACCGTGCCACTGCCGTCCCGCGAGGACGAGATCGGTGTCCTGACCCGCCATGCCGACGGCTTCAACCCCCGCGATCTGAAGGCAGCGGGCATACGCCCGGTCGCCGGGCCCGCCGACCTCGAAGCCGCTCGCACCGCGGTTGCCAGGACCAGCGTCTCCCCCGAGATCGCCGGCTACGTCGTAGATATCTGCCGTGCCACGCGTGATTCCCCCTCGCTGTCGCTCGGGGTCTCCCCCCGAGGTGCCACCGCTCTGCTCTCCACCGCCCGGGCCTGGGCCTGGCTCACCGGCCGCGACTACGTGATTCCGGACGACGTGAAGGCCTTGGCCCTCCCCACGCTCCGGCATCGCATCCAGCTGCGCCCCGAGGCGGAGATGGAAGGAGTCACCCCCGACTCCGTCATCACCGCAGTTCTCGCTCAAGTCCCCGTACCCCGATGAGGCGGTGAATTGTGGCCCTCACCGGACGCACCGCGCTCCTCGCCGCTTTGGGGTCACTCCCCGTAGGCATCCTGGCTCCGAGCTGGACGGGCATGCTCGCGGTCAATGCCCCGCTGTCTCTAGCAATTCTGTGCGACTACGCCCTGGCTGCGCCAGTGCGTCCGCTCCAGTTCACCCGATCTGGTGATACAACCGTTCGACTCGGTGACGATGCCGAGGTGCAACTCACCGTAGTCAACCCTTCCCGCCGTCGCCTGCGGGCACACCTCCGTGACGCCTGGCCTCCCAGCAGCTGGCTCTCCGGCACGGAAGAGTCCGCGTCGCGCCACAAGCTGATGATCCCGCCCGGCGAGCGCCGACGCCTCACCACTCTCCTGCGCCCCACCCGACGCGGGGACCGCCGGGCCGAGCAGGTCACCATCCGCTCGTACGGCCCGATGGGGCTCGCGGCACGCCAAGGGAATCATCAAGTCCCTTGGACGGTCCGGGTCCTGCCGCCGTTCACCAGTCGCAAGCATCTGCCCTCCCGACTCGCCAGGCTGCGCGAACTCGACGGTCGCACCAGTGTCCTCACCCGCGGCGAGGGCACGGAGTTCGACAGTCTGCGGGCCTACGTCCCCGGTGACGACACCCGCTCGATCGACTGGCGGGCCACGGCACGTCAGTCTGCCGTCGCCGTGCGGACGTGGCGTCCCGAGCGCGACCGTCACATCCTCGTCGTCCTCGATACCGGCCGAACCTCGGCGGGGCGGGTCGGTGACGTCCCCCGTCTCGACGCGGCAATGGACGCGACGCTGCTCCTGACCGCGTTGGCCACCCGCGCCGGCGACCGGGTGGATCTGCTTGCCTACGACCGTCGGGTACGCGCCCGCGTTCAGCGCCGGGCAGCCGGGGAAGTCCTGGCTGCCATGGTCGATGCGATGGCGCCGCTCGAACCGGAACTCGTGGAGACGGATGCGCGAGGTCTCAGCGCGACGGCTCTGGCGAGTGCCCCTCGACGTTCCCTCATCGTGCTTCTGACCAGTCTCGATGCGGCACCTATCGAAGAAGGCCTGCTCCCGGTCCTGCCTCGCCTGGCCCAGCGGCACACGGTGCTGCTGGCGGCCGTGAGCGACCCGCACGTCGAGGAGATGGCCGGCGCGAGAGGCACAGTGGACGCGATCTATGAAGCCGCTGCCGGAGCCCAGGCTCAGGCTCGACGGCGTCGGACGACCGAGCAGCTGCAACGTCATGGCGTGGTGGTCGTCGACGCCACGCCGGATAGCCTCGCACCGGCCCTCGCCGACGCCTATCTGGCTCTCAAGGCAGCAGGCCGCCTGTAGGAGCACGGCATACGGCGCCGGATCAGCGGGCGCGTCCTGTAGGAGGGACGTGGCCCGCCGGGAGCCATTCCAGTTCGTTCTGGTCCGGAACGCAGAAAAGCCCCGTGCCACAAGGGCACGGGGCTTAACTATTTTAAAAGGAGTTCGGCGGCGTCCTACTCTCCCACAGGGTCCCCCTGCAGTACCATCGGCGCTGAAAGGCTTAGCTTCCGGGTTCGGAATGTAACCGGGCGTTTCCCTAACGCAATGACCACCGAAACACTATGAAATTAACCAACACCGGAACAAAACACGGCCGTTCGTTATTTCAGAACTAACACAGTGGACGCGAGCAACTGAGGACAAGCCCTCGGCCTATTAGTACCAGTCAGCTCCACCCGTTACCGGGCTTCCACATCTGGCCTATCAACCCAGTCGTCTACTGGGAGCCTTAACCCCTCAAGAGGGTGGGAATACTCATCTCGAAGCAGGCTTCCCGCTTAGATGCTTTCAGCGGTTATCCTTTCCGAACGTAGCCAACCAGCCATGCCCTTGGCAGGACAACTGGCACACCAGAGGTTCGTCCGTCCCGGTCCTCTCGTACTAGGGACAGCCCTTCTCAATATTCCTACGCGCACAGCGGATAGGGACCGAACTGTCTCACGACGTTCTAAACCCAGCTCGCGTACCGCTTTAATGGGCGAACAGCCCAACCCTTGGGACCGACTCCAGCCCCAGGATGCGACGAGCCGACATCGAGGTGCCAAACCATCCCGTCGATATGGACTCTTGGGGAAGATCAGCCTGTTATCCCCGGGGTACCTTTTATCCGTTGAGCGACAGCGCTTCCACAAGCCACTGCCGGATCACTAGTCCCGACTTTCGTCCCTGCTCGACCCGTCGGTCTCACAGTCAAGCTCCCTTGTGCACTTACACTCAACACCTGATTGCCAACCAGGCTGAGGGAACCTTTGGGCGCCTCCGTTACTCTTTAGGAGGCAACCGCCCCAGTTAAACTACCCATCAGACACTGTCCCTGATCCGGATCACGGACCCAGGTTAGACATCCAGCACGACCAGAGTGGTATTTCAACGACGACTCCACAACCACTGGCGTGGCCGCTTCAAAGTCTCCCACCTATCCTACACAAGCCGAACCGAACACCAATATCAAACTATAGTAAAGGTCCCGGGGTCTTTCCGTCCTGCTGCGCGAAACGAGCATCTTTACTCGTAGTGCAATTTCACCGGGCCTATGGTTGAGACAGTCGAGAAGTCGTTACGCCATTCGTGCAGGTCGGAACTTACCCGACAAGGAATTTCGCTACCTTAGGATGGTTATAGTTACCACCGCCGTTTACTGGCGCTTAAGTTCTCAGCTTCGCCGACCCGAAAGTCAGCTAACCGGTCCCCTTAACGTTCCAGCACCGGGCAGGCGTCAGTCCGTATACATCGCCTTACGGCTTCGCACGGACCTGTGTTTTTAGTAAACAGTCGCTTCTCGCTGGTCTCTGCGGCCACCCCCAGCTCATGGAGTAAATCCAATCACCAGTGATGGCCCCCCTTCTCCCGAAGTTACGGGGGCATTTTGCCGAGTTCCTTAACCATAGTTCACCCGAACGCCTCGGTATTCTCTACCTGACCACCTGAGTCGGTTTAGGGTACGGGCCGCCATGAAACTCGCTAGAGGCTTTTCTCGACAGCATAGGATCATCCACTTCACCACAATCGGCTCGGCATCAGGTCTCAGCCTTAATGTGTGACGGATTTACCTACCACACGGCCTACACCCTTACCCCGGGACTACCACCGCCCGGGCTGGACTACCTTCCTGCGTCACCCCATCGCTTACCTAGTACAAGTCTGGTTCGTCGGCTCCACCACTACCCTCAACTCCGAAGAGATCGGGCCGGCTTCACGGACTTAGCATCGCCTGATTCAGTATTGGGCGTTTCAAAGCGGGTACCGGAATATCAACCGGTTGTCCATCGACTACGCCTGTCGGCCTCGCCTTAGGTCCCGACTTACCCTGGGCAGATCAGCTTGACCCAGGAACCCTTAGTCAATCGGCGCACACGTTTCTCACGTGTGTATCGCTACTCATGCCTGCATTCTCACTCGTGAACCGTCCACAACTCGCTTCCGCGGCTGCTTCACTCGGCACACGACGCTCCCCTACCCATCCATACTCCCGTTGGGGATATGTGTATGAATGACACGACTTCGGCGGTACGCTTGAGCCCCGCTACATTGTCGGCGCGGAATCACTTGACCAGTGAGCTATTACGCACTCTTTCAAGGGTGGCTGCTTCTAAGCCAACCTCCTGGTTGTCTCTGCGACTCCACATCCTTTCCCACTTAGCGTACGCTTAGGGGCCTTAGTCGATGCTCTGGGCTGTTTCCCTCTCGACCATGGAGCTTATCCCCCACAGTCTCACTGCCGTGCTCTCACTTACCGGCATTCGGAGTTTGGCTAAGGTCAGTAACCCGGTAGGGCCCATCGCCTATCCAGTGCTCTACCTCCGGCAAGAAACACACGACGCTGCACCTAAATGCATTTCGGGGAGAACCAGCTATCACGGAGTTTGATTGGCCTTTCACCCCTAACCACAGGTCATCCCCCAGGTTTTCAACCCTGGTGGGTTCGGTCCTCCACGAAGTCTTACCTCCGCTTCAACCTGCCCATGGCTAGATCACTCCGCTTCGGGTCTTGAGCGCGCTACTAAATCGCCCTATTCGGACTCGCTTTCGCTACGGCTTCCCCACACGGGTTAACCTCGCAACACACCGCAAACTCGCAGGCTCATTCTTCAAAAGGCACGCAGTCACGACTGCATGTGCAAGCACATACAGCGACGCTCCCACGGCTTGTAGGCACACGGTTTCAGGTACTATTTCACTCCGCTCCCGCGGTACTTTTCACCATTCCCTCACGGTACTATCCGCTATCGGTCACCAGGGAATATTTAGGCTTAACGGGTGGTCCCGCCAGATTCACACGGGATTTCTCGGGCCCCGTGCTACTTGGGTGTCTCTTAAACGAGCCGTTAATGTTTCAGCTACGGGGGTCTTACCCTCTACGCCGGACCTTTCGCATGTCCTTCGCCTACATCAACGGTTTCTGACTCGTCTCACAGCCGGCAGACCGTGAAAAAGAGATCCCACAACCCCGCATGCGCAACCCCTGCCGGGTATCACACGCATACGGTTTGGCCTGATCCAGTTTCGCTCGCCACTACTCCCGGAATCACGGTTGTTTTCTCTTCCTGAGGGTACTGAGATGTTTCACTTCCCCTCGTTCCCTCCACACTGCTTATGTGTTCAGCAGCGGGTGACAGCCCATGACGACTGCCGGGTTTCCCCATTCGGACACCCCCGGATCAAAGCTTGGTTGACAGCTCCCCGGGGCCTATCGTGGCCTCCCACGTCCTTCATCGGTTCCTGGTGCCAAGGCATCCACCGTGCGCCCTTAAAAACTTGGCCACAGATGCTCGCGTCCACTGTGCAGTTCTCAAACAACGACCAGCCACCCGTCACACACCGCTTACACGATGCTTTACCGGGGCCGGCAACCGAAGGACGACCATGACGGCCGTACCTTCAGATACCCAACAGCGTGCCCGACCCGACCGATCACCCTCCACGTTCCACGCCGAAGCAGTACTAGTGAAAAACAACCTGTCGTGCCGAATAGTCAACGTTCCACCCATGAGCAACCAGCACCGAACATTCGCCGGTGTACTGGCCTCTGACCCGGCGAACCGAGTAAGAAGTGCTCCTTAGAAAGGAGGTGATCCAGCCGCACCTTCCGGTACGGCTACCTTGTTACGACTTCGTCCCAATCGCCAGTCCCACCTTCGACAGCTCCCTCCCACAAGGGGTTGGGCCACCGGCTTCGGGTGTTACCGACTTTCGTGACGTGACGGGCGGTGTGTACAAGGCCCGGGAACGTATTCACCGCAGCAATGCTGATCTGCGATTACTAGCAACTCCGACTTCATGGGGTCGAGTTGCAGACCCCAATCCGAACTGAGACCGGCTTTTTGAGATTCGCTCCGCCTCGCGGCATCGCAGCTCATTGTACCGGCCATTGTAGCACGTGTGCAGCCCAAGACATAAGGGGCATGATGACTTGACGTCGTCCCCACCTTCCTCCGAGTTGACCCCGGCAGTCTCCTGTGAGTCCCCATCACCCCGAAGGGCATGCTGGCAACACAGAACAAGGGTTGCGCTCGTTGCGGGACTTAACCCAACATCTCACGACACGAGCTGACGACAGCCATGCACCACCTGTACACCGACCACAAGGGGGGCACCATCTCTGATGCTTTCCGGTGTATGTCAAGCCTTGGTAAGGTTCTTCGCGTTGCGTCGAATTAAGCCACATGCTCCGCTGCTTGTGCGGGCCCCCGTCAATTCCTTTGAGTTTTAGCCTTGCGGCCGTACTCCCCAGGCGGGGAACTTAATGCGTTAGCTGCGGCACCGACGACGTGGAATGTCGCCAACACCTAGTTCCCAACGTTTACGGCGTGGACTACCAGGGTATCTAATCCTGTTCGCTCCCCACGCTTTCGCTCCTCAGCGTCAGTAATGGCCCAGAGATCCGCCTTCGCCACCGGTGTTCCTCCTGATATCTGCGCATTTCACCGCTACACCAGGAATTCCGATCTCCCCTACCACACTCTAGCCTGCCCGTATCGACTGCAGACCCGGGGTTAAGCCCCGGGCTTTCACAACCGACGCAACAAGCCGCCTACGAGCTCTTTACGCCCAATAATTCCGGACAACGCTTGCGCCCTACGTATTACCGCGGCTGCTGGCACGTAGTTAGCCGGCGCTTCTTCTGCAGGTACCGTCACTTTCGCTTCTTCCCTGCTGAAAGAGGTTTACAACCCGAAGGCCGTCATCCCTCACGCGGCGTCGCTGCATCAGGCTTTCGCCCATTGTGCAATATTCCCCACTGCTGCCTCCCGTAGGAGTCTGGGCCGTGTCTCAGTCCCAGTGTGGCCGGTCGCCCTCTCAGGCCGGCTACCCGTCGTCGCCTTGGTAGGCCATTACCCCACCAACTAGCTGATAGGCCGCGGGCTCATCCTTCACCGCCGGAGCTTTTAACCTTCCCCCATGAGAGGGAAAGTATTATCCGGTATTAGACCCCGTTTCCAGGGCTTGTCCCAGAGTGAAGGGCAGATTGCCCACGTGTTACTCACCCGTTCGCCACTAATCCACCCCGAAGGGCTTCATCGTTCGACTTGCATGTGTTAAGCACGCCGCCAGCGTTCGTCCTGAGCCAGGATCAAACTCTCCGTGAATGTTTTCCCGTAATCGGGATCACACACACGAGAGCGGAACGATCAAGTCGGAATAAGACCGACCGTCCACTGTGTCCTCGCTATGTGCATTGCCTGCCAGGTCAGTGACCTCGCAGGACTTTCAAAGGAACCTCGAACCTGCCGAAGCAGGTCGGGGTATCAACATATCTGGCGTTGACTTTTGGCACGCTGTTGAGTTCTCAAGGAACGGACGCTTCCTTTGTACTCACCGCAGAACATTTTCTGCGACTTTCCTCCGGGCGCTTCCCTTCGGTCTTGCGTTTCCGACTCTATCAGACTCTTTCGTGTCCGATTCCCGGTCGAAGCGGGCCTCGCATTTTCGCTTTCCAGTTCTTCGCTTTCGCGTTTCCCTTTCCGGCGGTTCCAACCTTACCAGACTCAATTTCGTTCCGTTTCCGGTTCGAATTTGATTTCCGGTGGCCGTTGAAGTGGCCTTGCCTTTCGGCTGACTCGACTTTATCAGAATCAGTTCGGCCGAACTAACCGGCTTGATGATTCAGAAAGTGGGAGTCGGTGGCTCTGCGGAAATTCAATTTCCGGTGAGAGCGAGATGAACTGTAACTGCTGGGCCCGAACTTGTCCAGTTCGAGGCAACCGTTCTAATCTACCTCCCCCAGTCCGCCGTGTCAACGGTTTTTTGGGGCGAGGAGGAGACTAGCAGGTCAGCAGCGGCGTACGCACATCACGCAGCCACCGGCAGCTCGGCGCTCCGTTCGGCAGCGCCGATGTCTCCCGCGTCGCCGGTTCGGGCTGCCCGGCCCCCCAGGATGTAGACGTACGCGAGAAAGGCCAGCTCGGCGGCGATTCCTATGGCGATACGGGCCCAGGTCGGGAGGCCGGAGGGGGTGACGAAGCCTTCGATGACGCCCGAGACGAAGAGGACGAGGGCCAGGCCGATGGCCATGCCGATCGCGGCGCGGCCCTGCTGCGCAAGAGCTGTCCGCCGGGTACGCGGGCCTGGGTCGATGACCGTCCAGCCGAGGCGCAGGCCGGTGCCTGCCGCGACGAAGACGGCTGTCAGTTCGAGCAGTCCGTGCGGAAGGACCAGGCCGAGGAAGGTGTCGAGCCGGCCGGCCGAGGACATCAGGCCGATGCCCACCCCGAGGTTGAGCACGTTGACGAAGAGGATCCAGATCACCGGGACACAGAGGAACGCGCCCAGCACCAGGCACATGGCGGCGGCCTGGGCGTTGTTCGTCCAGACCTGGGCGGCGAACGAGGCCGCGGGATGGCTCGAGTAGTAGGTCTCGTACTCCCCGCCCGGGCTGGTCAGACGGCGGAGGTCGTCCGGGGCGGCGATGGCCGACTGGACTTCCGGGTGGGTACCGATCCACCAGCCGATCAGAGCGGCCAGCAGCGTGGAGGCGACGGCCGTCGGTATCCACCAGTGCCTGGAGCGGTAGACCGCTGCGGGGAATCCCGCCGTGAGGAATTGCGCGGCGTCGCGCCAGGAGGCGCGGCGGGTACCGGTCACCGTGGAACGGGCTCGGGCCACCAATTGTGTGAGGCGCGCGGTGAGCAGTGGGTCGGGCGCACCGGACTGAACCATGGAGAGATGGGTTGCCGTGCGCTGGTAGAGGTCGACGAGCTCGTCGGCTTCCGCGCCTGTGAGCCTGCGCCCGCGGTGCAGGAGGTGATCCAGGCGGTCCCACTCACTGCGGTGGGCGTTGACGAAGACGTCGAGGTCCATGGTCGGCTGCTGCTCCAGGCATGGGTGCGAACGGGTCCGTACTACTGCGGCGCGTCTGCCGGTCAGCTTGGCAGACTGTGGCCCCGAGGGGCAGGGATGGTCGGCGAAGGGGTGGGCGGCGATGAATGAACTCGTGACCGGGGACGCGGTCGTGCTGGGGCTGCGGCCGGCGAAACTGCCGAGCCGTGCGCTGGCTCTGGTCATCGATCTGGTTGTGGTGGGAACGGCGTTCGTGGCGGTGTCCATCGGGCTGGTCATGGCTACGGCCGCGCTCGACGAGGCGGCAACGGCCGCCATCTCCGTGGCGACCTTCCTGCTGGTCCTGGTGGGGGCGCCGATCGCGGTGGAGACGCTCAGCCACGGCCGTTCGCTGGGGAAGCTGGCATGCGGGCTGCGGGTGGTGCGGGACGACGGCGGGCCGATCCGGTTCCGGCACGCGCTGGTGCGCGGGGCGATGGGCGTCGTGGAGATCCTGATGACTGTCGGGGTAGTCGCCTCCGTCGCGTCGCTGGTGTCGGCGCGTGGGAGACGGCTCGGGGACGTCTTCGCGGGGACGCTCGTCATACGGGAGCGGGTGCCGGCGGGCCGGGCCGCCGCGGTGCCGCCTCCGCCGCCGTGGCTGGTCGGAAGGTTCGCCGGGCTGGACCTTTCCGCGGTTCCGGACGAGCTGTGGCTGGCCGTACGGCAGTACCTGACGCGGATGCACCAGCTGGATGCCGACGTGGGGCGCAGCATGGCCGGGCGGCTGGCCGGTGAGCTTGCGGCGCGGACGGGGGTTCCGGCTCCGGCGGGCGTACCCGCGGCGGCTTTTCTGGCGGCTGTGGTGAACGAGCGGCAGGTGCGGGACGCCCGCCGGGTGTTCGCCGCCGGCCGCTCCGCTGCCGGCGGTCCTGCGGGAGTGGGGGCGCATGCGGGGTGGCCCGGCCCGATGGCGGGGACGGTGACCGCGCCGTGGGGCTCGGGGGCTCACCCCGCACCCCCAGCTCATTCCGCTCCGTCGGCTCCTGCGGCTCCGTCACCTCACCCCGCTCCTGCGGCTCATCCGGCGCGGGTGGCGCCCGTCCGGTCCGGCGGGGCGGACGGTGCGGCTGCTCCCGGGGTGGACGGGGCACAGCCGCCGGCTACCGGATTCGCTCCGCCCGCTTAACGGGTCGAGGGCGGTGACTCCAGCTCTTCGAGCTCGATGCCCGGGGCCGCCAGGACCACGTCGCCTGCGATGTGGACGGTGTGCTGCTCGCCGGTGTCCAGCGCGTTGACCTGGTACTCGTCCACGGTCAGCGGGCCGTTGTCAGTGGCGTGCGCTTCACTGTTCACCAGGGCCCAGGACTGGTCGACGGTACGGGGTGCGAGGACCGGATCCGTGAAGGTGACGACGCGGAGACGGGTCGTCGGGGAATCGGGGGTGAGGCGGAGCAGGCGTGCGGTCGCGATGAGGAACGCGGGGGAAGTGCCGGTGAAGGTGTGTGCGCGGACATTGCCTTCGGTGGCATGGGTGCCGGTCGGATCGGTGCGGACCCAGGTGACGCCTTCGAGGGCGGCGCCGCGGATCTGCCAGCTCGATGCGTGGAGTTCGAGGCGGATGGGGCGGCCGAGCTCGTCGAGGGTGAGATCGACGGATCCGAGGTGATCGCCGGACGGGGCGGTCGACTGGGAGACGTAGCGCCAGCCGGAGGGGCCGGGGGCGCAGTGGAAGTGCTCTTCACCGAGGGGGGTGTGGTCGTGAAGATCGTGGAGCGAATATCGGCCGCGGGGCATGGGGTCCTTCGGGTTCCTCGGGCTGTGCGGGTGCGGTACGACGCAGGCCCCCGACACGGGGGTGCGGGGGCCTGCGTTCGTAGCTGCTGCTGAGTCACCGGGTCCGTTGACGCTGTCGCGTCCGCGGACTGCGATGGCGCGGGGTCTGCCGGGGGCCGGTTGTCACTGACCGGTGGTGACTGTGACCGGTCACCGGCAGTCCCTCGCGGTTACGGGATCAGTAGCGGTAGTGGTCGGACTTGTACGGGCCGTCGACCTCGACACCGATGTAGGAGGCCTGCTCGGGGCGGAGCGTCGTGAGACGCACGCCGAGCGCGGCCAGGTGGAGGCGGGCGACCTTCTCGTCGAGGTGCTTGGGCAGCACGTAGACGTCGGTCGGGTACTCGGACTCCTTGGTGAACAGCTCGATCTGGGCGAGCGTCTGGTCCGCGAAGCTGTTGGACATCACGAACGACGGGTGGCCCGTGGCGTTGCCCAGGTTCAGCAGACGACCCTCCGACAGCACGATCAGGACCTTGCCGTCGGGGAACGTCCAGGTGTGGACCTGCGGCTTGACCTCGTCCTTCACGACACCGTCGATCTTCGCGAGGCCGGCCATGTCGATCTCGTTGTCGAAGTGACCGATGTTCCCGACGATGGCCTGGTGCTTCATCCTGGCCATGTCGGCGGCCATGATGATGTCCTTGTTGCCCGTCGTCGTGACGAAGATGTCCCCCTGCTCCACGACGTCGTCGAGGGTGGCCACCTGGTAGCCGTCCATCGCCGCCTGCAGCGCGCAGATCGGGTCGATCTCCGTGATGATCACCCGGGCGCCCTGGCCGCGCAGCGACTCCGCACAGCCCTTGCCCACGTCGCCGTAACCGCAGACGACGGCGGTCTTGCCGCCGATCAGGACGTCGGTGGCACGGTTGATGCCGTCGATCAGCGAGTGGCGGCAGCCGTACTTGTTGTCGAACTTCGACTTGGTGACCGCGTCGTTGACGTTGATCGCCGGGAACAGGAGGGTGCCGTCGCGGTGCATCTCGTAGAGCCGGTGCACACCGGTGGTGGTCTCCTCGGTGACGCCGCGGATCTCGGACGCCAGCTGGGTCCACTTCTGCGGGGACTCGCCGAGGGTGCGGTTCAGCACGGTGAGGATGTTGGCGTACTCCTCGCTGTCCGCGGTCGACGGGTCCGGGGCGGCGCCTGCCTTCTCGAACTCGACGCCCTTGTGGACGAGGAGGGTGGCGTCACCACCGTCGTCGAGGATCATGTTCGGGCCGCCGGTGGGCGTGTTCGGCCAGGTCAGGGCCTGCTCCGTGCACCACCAGTACTCCGCCAGGCTCTCGCCCTTCCAGGCGAAGACCGGAACGCCGGCGGGGGCCTCCGGGGTGCCGTTCGGGCCGACCGCGATGGCGGCGGCCGCGTGGTCCTGGGTGGAGAAGATGTTGCAGGAGGCCCAGCGGACCTCGGCGCCCAGGGCGACCAGGGTCTCGATCAGCACGGCCGTCTGCACGGTCATGTGCAGCGAACCGGTGATGCGGGCGCCGGCCAGCGGCTGCGTGGCGGCGTACTCCTTGCGGATCGACATCAGGCCGGGCATCTCGTGCTCGGCCAGGGTGATCTCCTTGCGGCCGAAGGCTGCGAGGGAGAGGTCGGCGACCTTGAAGTCCTGTCGATTGGCGACCGTCGTCATAACGTGCTGCTCCTCGTGATGCGGTTCGAGGGTGGGTGGTCGGCTCTGCGGTCGGCCGGGCACACGAATGCCCGAGCGGTTCGCAGCGCGTTCCGTCGGAGGCCCTCTCTCCCTCGGCCGGTCCCGCGTACGGACCGATCGACCGCCATCAGCAGCGACGTCTGGCACTGCTGTCGAATCTACACCGAACGGCCCAGCCGCTCCCAGCCCACCGGGTCCGGGAGCGGCCTCGAAGGGCGCGTCCGGTGCGGTCAGTGGCTGGTTTCCGTGGGGTCGGCCGGGGTGTCGGGCGTCTCGTCGGCCGCGGGTGCGGCGGTCGATCCGCCCGGCGCCTTGGCCGGGTTGGTGCCGGCCGCGGCCGCCGCCTCGCTGTAGATGTCCGGCTCCAGGTAGATGACCCGGGCGATCGGGACTGCCTCACGGATGCGGGACTCGGCGGCGTTGATGGCATGGGCGACCTCGGTGGCCGTGTCGTCGTGCTGCACCGCGATCTTCGCGGCGACCAGCAGTTCCTCCGGGCCGAGGTGGAGCGTGCGCATGTGGATGATGCCGGTGACGGTCTGGCCGTCGACGACCGCGGCCTTGATCTTCTCGACCTGGTCGGTGCCGGCGGCCTCGCCGAGCAGCAGGGACTTGGTCTCGGCGGCCAGCACGATCGCGATCACGATCAGCAGGATGCCGATGCAGAGGGTTCCGATGCCGTCCCACACACCGTTGCCGGTGCCGAGGGCCAGGCCGACGCCGGCGAGGGCGAGGACCAGACCGATGAGCGCGCCGAAGTCCTCGAGCAGCACGACGGGGAGCTCGGGGGCCTTCGCGCGGCGGATGAACTGGCTCCAGGAGAGCGAGCCTCGGGTCTCGTTGGACTCCCTGATGGCCGTCCGGAAGGAGAAGCTCTCGGCGATGATCGCGAAGACCAGGACGCCGACCGGCCAGTACCAGGCCTCGATCGCGTGCGGGTGCTTGATCTTCTCGTAGCCCTCGTACACGGCGAACATGCCACCGACCGAGAACAGCACGATGGAGACGAGGAAGGCGTAGATGTAACGCTCGCGCCCGTATCCGAAGGGGTGCTGGGGGGTGGCCTCGCGCTTGGCCTTCTTGCCGCCGAGCAGCAGCAGTCCCTGGTTGCCCGAGTCGGCCAGCGAGTGGACGCTCTCCGCGAGCATCGACGACGAGCCACTGAACAGGAACGCCACGAATTTGGCCACTGCGATCGCGAGGTTGGCGCCGAGTGCCGCCACGATCGCCTTGGTTCCGCCTGACGCACTCATGGGTGCCTGGTGTCCCTTCTTCGGTGCTGCGGCTCCGGCGGCCGCGGTACGGCCGGACATTGTTGCAGTCAATGATGCGGACGGTACGTCAGGCCACCACTGTGGCCCGGAACAGCGTGCCGGTGCCGGACACTTCCGCCTTCTCCCCGGACGGTACGAACACCGACTCGCCGGGCACGAGGCCCAGCTCACCGGCCTTCGGCGCGCCCGCCGTGCAGAGCAGGATCTGCGGAGTGGCCGCGGTCAGGTCGACCGGGGCGGCGCCGGGTGACAGGTCGAAGCGGGAGAGCCGGAACTCGTCGACCGGAGTCTCGTACAGCTCCTCGCCGGACGGGGACGCCTCGGGGCGCAGGACCCCGGGGTCGGTCGCCTCGAAGCGGACGATGCGCAGGAGTTCGGGTACGTCGATGTGCTTGGGCGTCAGGCCGCAGCGCAGCACGTTGTCCGAGTTCGCCATGATTTCGACGCCGAGGCCGTCGAGGTAGGCATGTGGCACTCCGGCCCCGAGGAACAGGGCCTCGCCGGGCTGGAGTTGTACGTAGTTCAGCAGCATGGCCGCGATGACACCGGCGTCGCCCGGGAAGTGGTGGGCGATGCGCGCGTACGGGGCGTACGCGCCGCCGAGCCGTTCCGCGGCGGCTGCCGCGGCGGTCACCGTCTCCGCCATCTCGACCGGGTCCGCGGTGAGGATCGCCGTGAGGACCTCGCGCAGTGCGGCCTCTTCGGGGTGGGCGCGGAGCAGGTCCGCGTACGGCTTGAGGGAGTCGACGCCCAGCGCCTCCATCGCCTCGGCCGCCTCGATGGGCCGGCGGAAGCCGCAGAGGCCGTCGAAGGGGGTGAGCGCGCAGATCAGTTCGGGCTTGTGGTTGGCGTCCTTGTACGTGCGGTGGGCGGCGTCGATCGGGACGGACCGGCGCTCCTCGTCCGCGTAACCCTGTTGTGCCTGGGCGAGGTCGGGGTGGACCTGTAGGGAGAGCGGGGCTCCGGCGGCGAGCAGTTTGAGCAGGAAGGGGAGCCGGGGGCCGAACTTCTCGACGGTGGCCGGACCGAGTTCGCGGACGGGGTCGGTGGCGATGACGTCGGTGAGGGGCTGCTCGGCGGTGGGCGGCGTGGTGCCGGACGTCGCGTCGGGGCCGGTGCGGGTTATCCGGGAGGGGGCTCCGGGGTGGGCGCCCATCCACATCTCGGCCTGCGGCTCGCCGGTGGGGGCGACACCCAGCAGGGCGGGGATGGCTGTGGTGGAGCCCCAGGCGTACGGGCGCACGGTGTTGGAGAGCCGGTCCATGGAGTTCGTCCTCGTGCTTTGTGGGGTGCGTGGTCTTGGGGTGGTGCGCGGCCTGTCTCGGGCTTGCGGTGGTGCGTGGTCTGTATGGGGCGTGGCGCCGCGATCCGGTGCCTTGGCGTGGCACCCTCGCGCGTCGGGTGGTTCAGGCGCGGGCTGCCGAGGCCAGGGCCAGGTAGACGGCGGCGAAGTCGGTGACCGCGAGGAGTTCGGCGAGGGCTTCGAGCCTGCTGCCCTCCTCCGGTTCGAGTTCGCTGATCGCCGTCTCGTGGCCCAGCGCCAGTTCGCGGGCCGCGGGGGCTGCGCTCAGGCCTCCCGTGGGCCGGTCGCGGAGCAGGACGACCCGGGCGTGCAGGGCCTCCGGCTCGTCGACCCGGTCGCGGAAGAACTCGTCGGGGTCGGCTCCGGCGGCGAAGGCCCCGGCCAGCAGTGCGCCATGGGCGGGGAGCGCCTCGGGGAGTTCGGCCGCGAGGGCCGGACGGCCCGAGAGCTCGGCCAGGACCGCGGCGAACCGGCGCCCGACGGGGGCCGCGGCCTCGCCCTCCGTCCAGATGAGGGGAAGGCTGTCCGCGAGTTCGGCGGCCAGGGTCTTGGCCGGATTGCTGTACGTGGCGATCGCCGGCCCGCAGCGTTCCGCCGTGCGGTCCAGGCGGTCGGCGACGCTCTGCAGCGCCTCCGGGGGTGCGGTGACCAGGCCGACGCGGTCGAGCAGTGCGAGGAGCGGGGTGAACAGGGCCCAGAGGGTGCCCGGGCCGGCGGCCGACGTCTCGGCGTCGTACTCGCCGTGCGGGGCGGAGGCCATCGGCACGACGAGGCCGTGCACACCGTCGACCGCCTCGCGCAGCGGTGACTGCCGGGGGGCGACGGCCACGACGGTGCAGCCGCGGCGGTACGCCTGCTCGGCGATCAGGGCCAGGCCGGGTTCGGACCCGTCCGCCGTGGCGATGAGCAGCAGGTCGACGGAGCCGGCCCAGCCGGGCAGCGTCCAGCGCATCGCGCCCGCGGCGGGGGCGACGCCGGTCGGGTGGATGCGTGTGACCGGCGCGGAGGCCCCGGCGAGGGCGGTGATCAGGTCGGCGACGCCGGATGCGGCGGTGCCGGAGCCTGCGACCAGGACGGCGCGCGGGCGGCCCTCCGCGGTCAGCTCGGTGATCCCCGCCTCCGTCGCGTGCCGGGCGGCGGTGCGGACCCTGGCCCCGGCCTCGGCGGCGCCGCGCAGCAGACCGCGGCGGTCGGCTCGGGCCAGGGCTTCCGGGGCATCGAGCAACGACTCGTCGAGCATGTGGACGGTCCTCCGATCACGTGCTGATCACCGTGCGGGGTGTGGGCCCGGTTACGCGGGGCGGCGGGCCTCGTCGACGAGGAGGACAGGGATGGCGTCCCGTACCGGGTAGGCCAGGCCGCAGTCCTTGCCCGTGCAGACCAGTTCGGGGCTGTCTGCCGCCGAGCGGTCGTCGAGGGGGGAGTGACAGGCCGGGCAGGCCAGGATCTCCAGGAGGCCGGCTTCGAGCGGCATGGGGTGGGTCCCTTCGGGCGAGCACGGGTGCGTGTTCTTGTTCATGGGTCGGGCGAGGTCAGCCTACCGCTGGGGTGGCGGGGGCGCGCTTGGCCGGGGCGGGGAGCGGGGGAGCCTGTGGCTCCGGGGTGGGCGGGGCTGGGCCCGGGGCCCGTGCGTGTGGGCGGCCCCGACCGGGGCGGGGCGCCTGCGGCGGGCCTTGTCCCCTGCCCGCCCCTTCCCGTAACCGGGGCTCCGCCCCGGACCCCGCTCCTCAAACGCCGGAGAGGCTTGAATAGCAGCTCAAGCGCCGGAGAGGCTCGAAGAGCAGCTCAACGCCGGAGAGGCTCGAACAGCGGCTCAGACGCCGGAGAGGCTTGAACAGCAGCTCGAGCGCCGGAGAGGCCTGGCTGTCAGGACACCTTGCGGATCAGGGTCAGGGCCTCGTCGCGTACTGACGTCATCGTCTGTTCGTCGCGGGCCTCGACGTTCAGGCGGAGCAGGGGTTCGGTGTTGGAGGCGCGGAGGTTGAACCACCAGTCCGGGGCCGTGACCGTCAGGCCGTCCAGATCGTCGGTGGTGACGCCCTCGCGGGTGGCGAAGGCTGCTCGTACGTCCGCCGTGCGGGCCGGCTGGTCGTCGACCGTGGAGTTGATCTCGCCCGAGCCGGTGTAGCGGTCGTACTGGGCCACCAGGGCCGAGAGGGGTTCCGCCTGGCCGCCCAGGGCGGCCAGGACGTGGAGGGCGGCGAGCATGCCCGTGTCCGCGTTCCAGAAGTCGCGGAAGTAGTAGTGCGCCGAGTGCTCGCCGCCGAAGATCGCGCCGTGCGCGGCCATCTCCGCCTTGATGAAGGAGTGGCCCACCCGGGTGCGGACCGGGGTGCCGCCGTGTTCGCGTACGACCTCGGGGACCGAGAGGGACGTGATCAGGTTGTGGATGACCGTGCCGTGGCCGCCGTTGCGCGCCAGTTCCCGGGCTGCGACCAGGGCGGTGATCGCCGACGGGGAGACGCCCGCGCCCCGCTCGTCCACGACGAAGCAGCGGTCCGCGTCGCCGTCGAAGGCCAGGCCCAGATCGGCGCCCTCGGCCACCACCCTGGCCTGGAGGTCGACGATGTTCCTGGGGTCGAGGGGGTTGGCCTCGTGGTTCGGGAACGTGCCGTCCAGCTCGAAGTACATCGGGACCAGTTCCACCGGCAGGTCCGCGAAGACCGTGGGGACCGTGTGGCCGCCCATGCCGTTGCCCGCGTCCACGACCACCTTCAGCGGGCGGATCGCGGACAGGTCCACCAGCGACAGCAGGTACGCGGCGTAGTCGGTGAGGGTGTCCCGTTCGGTGATCGTGCCGGGGGTGGCGTCCGACTGCGGGGTGCCGGTGGTGGACCACTTCTCGACCAGGGTGCGGATCTCGGCGAGGCCGGTGTCCTGCCCCACCGGTGCGGCGCCCGCGCGGCACATCTTGATGCCGTTGTACCGCGCCGGGTTGTGCGAGGCCGTGAACATCGCGCCCGGCAGGTCCAGCACCCCGGACGCGTAGTACAGCTGGTCCGTCGAGCAGAGGCCGATCATCGTGACGTCCGCGCCCCGGCCGGCCGCGCCCCGGGCGAAGGCTCCCGACAGGGCGGGGGACGTGGGGCGCATGTCGTGGCCGATCACGATCGCGTCCGCGGCCGTCACCTCGGCGAACGCCGCCCCGAACTGCTCGGCAAGGGCTTCGTCCCACTGGTCGGGCACGACACCGCGCACGTCGTACGCCTTCACGAGCTGCGACAGATCTGCGGTCACGGGCCGGTCCTCCTGTGGTCTCTTCGGACCAGCCAAACTACCCGGCGGCAGTCCTGGCTCAGGAGTCGGGCGAGCGCAGCACGCGGAGGTGGCCCCTGCGGGCGACCTCCATCGGATCGGCGGCGCGCGGACCGCCGCCCCTTGGCCCGGCGCCGCGGTCCTGCGGACGCGCTGCTTCCCGTACGGCGTTGGCGAGCGCTTCGAGGTCGTCACCGCTGGGGCGGGTGGGCGCGGAGGGATCGGAGAGCCGGACGACCTCCCAGCCACGGGGCGCGGTCAGGCGCTCGCTGTGCTCGGCACAGAGGTCGTAGCAGTGGGGCTCGGCGTAGGTGGCGAGCGGGCCGAGGACCGCAGTCGAGTCGGCATAGACGTACGTCAGTGTCGCGACGGCAGGGCGGCCGCACGCGGTGCGCGAACAGCGACGTACAGGGCTCACGATGTTGGACGGTACCGCACTCTTGAGCGGGCCGCGACGACTCTCCCTCAGCTCACCCCACCGTGTCGCCCCGGGAGCTCGGCGCGGCCGCTTCCGGTGCAACTCCCCTGACCTGCACGGCAACAGAGGGGTGCAGGTCATGACGACAACGATTCCGGTCACCACTCGATCCAAAAGCGGTCAAAAGGTGGGAGAGCAGTGGTCAGGAGCAGGGCCGGAAAGGGGCTCCCGCATGGCCGGATTGCTCAGGAGCGGGCAGGCCGGTTCGCTACCCGGGCAGCAGCGACCGGCGGGCCGCGCAGAGCGTTACGCTGCGTCAGTGATGGACAGTCCCGTACCGCCGCCCCTCCCGTCCGAGCCGAGACCACGGCGCCGAGACCGACACGGCCGAGGCATGCGCGGGCCCGTCGCCCCGCCCCAGGTGCCGCTCTCGGTCAGCCGGGCGGACAGCTTCCGTGATCTCGTGCAGGACTCGGTGGAGCGGCTGGAGCGGCGCTGGCCGCAGCTGGCCGAGGTCGACTTCGTGGTTCTCGACGTACCGGGTACCGCGGAGGAGGCGGTACCGCTGGGGAGCGCGTTGCCCGCGGAGAAGGAACGGCCGGCGCAGATCGTCGTCTACCGGCGACCCGTCGAGATCCGCACCAAGAATCGCGACGAGCGTGCGCTGCTGGTGCACGAGGTCGTGGTGGAGATGGTCGCGGAGCTCCTGGGGCTCTCGCCCGAGTCGGTCGATCCCCGGTACGGGCAGGAGTAGCAGGGCGCGGTTGCGGGGGCCGGGCCCCCGCAGCCGCGTTCAGTCGTCCAGGACCGACAGGTCCTGTTCGGCCGCGGGCACCTCGACCGTTCCGCCGTCGTCCGGCAGGGTCTGCACCGTGAACATCGGGATGCCGTCCTGCGGGAGCGTGAGCGTGCGGGCGGCGTGGACCGGGCCGCCCGACTGCGTCTCGACGGTCAGCGCGTACGTGCCCTTGAGCCCTGCCGGTACCGGCGGGGTGACCGCCAGGGTGGTGCCGGCGGCGACCTTGTACGTCTTGCTGACCGGGGTACCGCCCTTGCTGCCCGCGGATGCCGTGACCTTCACGGTGCCTGCGGCGCCCGGCGCGGTGAGCGAGAGGACCGAGCCCTTGGCGCGGTTGTCGGCGGCGGTCGCCTGCGCGCCTACCGGCCCGGTCGCCGGGATGTAGCCGACCTCCTGCTTGTCGCCCTTGCCGCGGACCACCCTCAGTGCGGCCACCACCGGGGTGGCCCTGCCGTCCTGGGCGGGGGTCAGCTGCAGGGAGCCGGCTTCACCCCGGGTGAGGTCCTTCAGGTCGACCCCGGCGGTCATCCGCGACTTGACGTGCAGGTCCTCGTGGCCCGCCGGGGAGATCGCGCCCGTCTTGCCGAGCAGCTTCACCTTCAGGTCCGCGTCGTCCTCGCCGGGAGCGAAGGCCACCAGCCGGACCGAGGTCGCGTCCGCCGGGATGCCGGGCAGCACCAGGGTGCCCGCCGGGGCGGCGGAGGCGGTGAGCCAGTCGCTGCCGGTCCTGCTGTCCGCGGTCCTGACGACGGCGCCGACCCGTCCGGTACGGGTGGTGACGTGGACGGTGACGTCCTCGGCCGCCTTGCTGGTCAGCGTCGAGATCAGGACGCGGACGCCGGATCCGGCGGGGACCGTGATGCCCTCGCCCACATCGGACTTGAGCGTGCCGTCGGGACCGTACAGCTCGATGTCTGCGACGGCGGCGGTGTCGTCCGGGTTGGTGAGGTTGACGTAGTCCTCGCGGGACTTCGCCGTGCTCGCTGCCGGGAACCAGAAGTCGGTGTCGGGCGCGGTGCAGCCGACACCGAGCACGCCGCGGGATTCGCCCGCCTCGACGGTGGTGGTCTGCTGGGCGGTCCAGCCGGGGGCCAGCCGGCCGGTGGCGGTGCCGACGAGGGCGGGGGCGTCCGAGCCGGACACCTCGGCGGTGGCCGGCTTGCCGGGTTCCTTGAGGGCGAGGACGGGCTTGTCCGGGTCTGCCGCCTTGCCCTTGCCCTTGCTCTTCTCCTTGCCCTTCTTCGCTTCGTCCTTGGCCGCCGTGGACGACTGCAGTTCGGCCACGCCCGCCTCGCCGCCGCTCTTCCCGGCCGGAGTGAAGGACGTGTACGTGGTGTCCGCGAGGTCCGAGAGACCGGGCTCGGGACAGAGCAGGCTCGACCGCTCCACGGGCAGCCGCGTGGCTGCCTTCGCCTCCGTGGCGCCCCCCTCTCCGGGCACGGTGAGCGCGGCGAATCCGGTGACGGCCGCGAGAGCGGCGGCCCCCACGATGAGGGACAGGTTGGTGGACTTCACTCGGACTCGCCTCGCGATGCGTTACCGGTCGGCCACGGGTTCTGGCCCGGGGCGGGGTTCTCGTCGGTGTTCTCGTCGGGGTTCTGGGGATCGTGCGGCGGCTGCTGCTCGCCGTACTGGCCGGGGGCGTACTGGTTCGTGTCGTACTGGCCCGCGTCGTACTGGGTGTTGCCGTACTGGTCACCCGTGCCGTACGGGGCGTTGGCGTCGTACGGGGCGCCGGGGTACTGCCCCTGGCCCTGGCCCTGGTCGTACTGGGTGTAGTCGCCCTGCTGCTGCGGATAGCCGTACGGGTCGTAGCCGGCGGCGTCGGGCTGCTGCCCCGCGCCGTACTGGCCCTGCGGGTACTGGCCCTGCTGGTACTGGCCGTCCTGGTACTGCTGCGGGTAGTCGGCGCCCTGGTACTGCTGGGCGTCCCATTCGCCGTACTGCTGCTGCGGCACCGCCGCGTACTGGCCGGTGTCGCCCTCGGCCTGCTGCGGGACCGCCGCGTACTGGCCGGTGTCGCCCTCGGCCTGCTGCGGGACCGCCGCGTACTGGCCGGTGTCGCCCTCGGCCTGCTGCGGGACGGCCGCGTACTGGCCTGTCTCGCCGTCCGCCTGCTGCGGGACGAAGACGCCCTGGTCGTCGACGGCCGGCGGTTGCGGCGCGGACGGCGGCATGGCGGGGACGTACTCGGCCCGGTCCTCCGCGTCGACGTCCTCGCCGTCGGCCTCGCCCTCCGCCTGGGCGGCCGCGCGCAGCCTGCGCGCCCGGCGCCCCTCGCCCGCGACCGGCTCGGCGGGGACCGGCGCGGTCTCCTCGGGCAGGTCGTCGTCGATCTCCCGGCGGCGGCCCGGCAGGGCCAGGACCAGCAGGACGACGGCGAACGCGGCCTGGGCCCAGATCCACGCGGAGTGCGTGAAGGGCGTCTCGTACGTGAGGTCCAGCGAGCCGCCCTCGGCGGGGAGCTCGAAGCCCTGCGCCCAGCCGTCGACGGTCTTGCGGGTCAGCGTCCGGCCGTCGAGCGTGGCCTGCCAGCCCGGGTCGGCCGCGTCGGCGATCCGCAGCACCCGGCCGCTGCCGCCCTTGGGGATCTTGGTGTGCGCCTCGACCGGGAGGGAGCCGACCGGAAGCTGCTCGTCACCGGCGGTGGACGGGATGATCATGATGCGGGCGACCTGCCGGTCGACCCGCCAGAGTGCGCTGCCGTCCAGCTGGCTGAGCCGGCTGAGGCCCGGCGTCGCGTCGAGCACCCGGCTCATCTGCTTCGGTGCGCCGTCCCGCACGAGGACGTAACGGATCGCGAAACCGCTGAGCTGGCTGCCCTGGTCGGCGCCGGAACCCGCGACCAGGTTGGCGACGACCTTGTCGAGGTGGCTGTTGCCGCCCCGGCCGCGGCCAGTTCGGCGTCGCCCAGCCGGGCGCCGGAGCCGCGGACCAGGGTGTAGGCGACGGAGCCGGGTGAGGTGCCGCCGAGGACCAGGGTGCGGGGCTGGTCGCGGGTGCTGCTCTCCTCGGCGACGAACGCCGGCACCTGCACCGGGTCACGTCGCTCCAGCGGGCCCGCGGCGCCGCCGATCATCCAGCCGACGGCGGCCAGTACGGGGGCCACCCCGGCGGCGAGGGCGATCAGGACGGCTACCGGCTGGCGCCAGCCGAAGCTGAGCTCGGCGACGCGTACCCGGGCGCCGTCCGCGCCGATCAGGGCGGCGGCGATCAGCGCGCTGCCGTAGACGAGGGTGGCGGGGCCCGCCCAGCCGGAGCCGTTGGCGAGCCCGGCGAAGGCCAGGCCGACCAGGGCGACGGCCCAGGCGGTCCGGACCGCGAACTGCCGCTCCCCGCGCAGCAGCGCGGCCAGCGCCGCGAGCACGATGCCGAGCAGCAGGACGCTGCCCGCCGCCTTCGGTCCGCCGGGGCTGATCCCGAGCAGGTCCAGGGCGGAGGCCGTGCCCGTACCGGTCTCCAGGCCCGCTTCCTCGAAGAAGGACGACGGGCTGGTCAGCAGCGAGAGCGACCAGGGCGCCAGCACGAGCAGCGGGGTGCCGATCGCGGCGACGAAGCGGAGTCCGTAGGCGGTGATGTCGTCGCGGCGCAGCGCCAGGACACCGAGGCCGAGGACCACCGCGAGGGGCCAGACGATGGGCGTGAACGCCATCGCGAGGGTGAGGAGCAGGGTGTACGCCCAGGTGGCGCGCCAGCTGCCGCGCGTCCCCCCGCCGCTGCGCAGGCCGTGCGCGGAGACGGCCGTGCGGGCGATCAGGGGGAGCAGGACGAGCAGGACGGCGGTGCCGAGGCGACCGGTCGCCAGGGCCCCGGTGGCGGCGGGCAGGAAGGCGTACGCGACGCTCGCCCAGGCCCGCAGCAGCCGCGAGGGGAGCAGCGGCCTGGAGACGAAGTACGCGGTGAGTCCGGCGAGCGGGACCGAGCAGACCAGCAGCAGGGTGAGCGCGAAACCGGTGGAGCCGAGGAACAGCGCGGACAGGGCCGAGATCATGGCCAGGTAGGGCGGCGCGGTCTGGGTGCCGCCGGTGCCCACGGTGTGCCAGCCGTCGGCGTACCGGCCCCACAGGTCGGAGACGTCGCCCGGTGCGGGCAGCAGTGCGCCGCCCGCCAGTGCGCCGCCGCCGAGGAGGCCGCGGCAGGCGACGAGGGAGACCAGGAGCAGGACGGCGAAGAGGACAGGGCCCGGTTTGCGCCCGACCCGCTTCAGCCGTGCGAACTGGTCGATCTCCAGGAAATCGGCGTCGTCACCGCCCGGTCCGGACTCGACGGCGCCGTGCCGCGAGCCGCCGGCCTCCGCCTCCGAGCTGCCGCCGAAGTTCCCGGCGACCTGCTCGACGGTCGCGCGGACGGTGGCGCCCGGTGCCGGGAAGAGCCCGCGAAGTTCGGCCGGGTCGATGTTCCCCTTGCCGCGTGTGCGCCGGGCGGCCAGGATCCGGCCGGGGCGCAGCAGGGTGCCGAGGAGCCCGGCGACCTCGTCGAGGGCCTGGCCGGGCACCTTGCCGACGAGGTAGGCGAGCGTGCGCAGCAGGGTACCGAGCACGAGCCGGAGCAGCGCCCAGATCAGCAGCTTGCCGCGGGCGTTGACGAGCATCGTGTAGACGGCGCCGGCCTTGTCGACGCGGTGCGGGCTGGAGACGGAGCGTCCGGCGCAGTCGATGGGACGGCGTTCGCGGGCGGACGCCTCGGCGTGCCGCAGGACGGCGTCGGGGGCGACCAGCACCCGGTGCCCGGCCATGTGGGCGCGCCAGCACAGGTCGACGTCGTCACGCATCAGGGGCAGCCTGCGGTCGAACCCGCCGAGCTCCTCCCACACGTCACGGCGGATCAGCATGCCCGCGGTGGAGACGGACAGGACGGTTCGGACCTGGTCGTGCTGGCCCTGGTCCTGCTCGCGCCGGTCGAGTCCGGTCCAGCGCCGGCCGCTGTTGGCGATGGAGACGCCGACTTCGAGGAGTTGCCTGCGGTCGTACCAGCCGCGGAGCTTGGGTCCGACGATCGCCGCGTGCCGGTCGGAGTCGACGACGCGCAGCATCTCGGCGAGTGCGTCGGGCTCGGGCGCGCAGTCGTCGTGCAGCAGCCAGAGCCACTGCACCGGTTCGCCGTGGGGCAGTTCGGGCAGGTCGTAGGCGTCGTCGCGCCAGGACCTGGTGACCGGGTCCCAGCCGCTGGGCCGCTTCAGGTACGGCAGGTCGTCCGGGGTGAGCACACCGGCGGTGCGGCTCGCCTCGTCGACTGCGGTGCCGAAGCTCGTACGCCGCGCGAGGTGCAGGACGCGGTCGGCGCCGAGCGCCTCGGTGACCAGCCGCGCGGAGTCGTCGGCGCTGCCGGTGTCGGCGGCGACGACGTTCTGTACGGGGCGTTCCTGCCCGAGCAGCCCGGCGAGAGCGTCGGGCAGCCAGCGTGCGCCGTCGTGGGAGACGAGCACGGCGGTGACGACATGCCGGGGGAACTCTGGGGCGGCGGCAGCCGCGTACGGCGCCGTCGAATGGCTGTGCACGGACATCGAGGTACGGGCCCTCCGGCCGGGTCCGGGGGGCGTCCCCCGGGGGCTGCATTGGTGTACACGCGCGCTCTGTCGGGTCGTTGGCGCGTCTCGGACGGGGCCCCACACTAACGGTACGGATAACCGGGGTGGCGCGGAGCGGTTGAACGAGGGCAACGGCACAGCGGCCGGGGGCCGTGCGCGGGGTCCGGTGAGCCGTCGGCGCCGGGGCCGGGGCGCAGCCTTGGGCGGGCATGGCAATGGCCCGCCGCCTGCGGGCATGGTGCAGGCGGCGGGCCATGGGCGCCCTGGTCCGGGGAGCGGTCGGCTCCGCGGAGGGGCCGGTGTCGCCGGCCCCGGATTGCCCGGACGTGGTGTCCGGCGGCCAAGGGCCGTCCCGTAATCCCTGGCTGTCGTCGTGCGCCCGCCAGGGATTACGGGACGGCTCTTGGGTGGCTTATCAGATCGCGGCCTTCTTCAGACGGCGTCGTTCGCGCTCGGAAAGACCGCCCCAGATGCCGAATCGCTCGTCTTTGGAAAGGGCGTACTCAAGGCATTCGGACCGGACTTCACAGGCGAGACAGACCTTCTTTGCCTCGCGGGTGGATCCGCCCTTCTCGGGAAAGAAGGACTCGGGGTCGGTCTGCGCGCACAGTGCGCGCTCCTGCCAGCCGAGTTCCTCGTCCGCGTCCTCGACCAGCAGTTGCTGGAACAGCTCGGTCATGTGCGCCCCTCGTCTGTCTCTTGCGTCCCCGTGATGCGGCCGTTATCGAATCGGCCGAACGACACGAGTGAAATTACAAGTGTGTATCTCCGGGCCAGTCAAGCGCAGATCTGCTATTGGGCCCGGTATTCACTCTGCGGAACCAAGCGTATGCGGAAAGTGTTCAAATCACCAAAAACCTGACATATGCCATGGGCTCCCTCGCGCGCTCACCTCACACAGGAAGGAACTCCCGGAGGGGTGGTCACGTTGCGATTCGATCACCGAAGCGACCAAGATCACAGTCGGGTCACGGGGGTGCGACTGCGTTTAGCGGTCCACCTGTTGCGCCACATCTCCGCTGCGGGGGCTGCACAAACCTTTCTCCGCTCGGAGCAACCGGATGAGGTGAAACATTACCCCCAAATCGGGCATTGGGTTGACAGTCGGAGGTTCTCCGGTTCTCCTTGATGCCATGCCAGTGACCTCAGCAATGCGCGTCACCCACGTCCGTGGGTTCCGCAGCGCTGTGCAGGCTCGCTGTTGCTGTTCCAGCTGTCTCAGCTGTTGAGCCTTCGCGCTCCAGCCGGACCCAGCTCATCCCGGACCCCCGGACCCTCCCCATGCGGCCTTCGCGGCCCGCGGCCACCCGGTCCCTCCGGTCCTCGCGACACCCCTGCATCCGTACTGCACCCCATGCCGAGGAACCACCGCACCCATGAACAGCGACAGCGACCTCCAGATCGCCGGCGACCTCCTCGAGGTCCAGCACCTGCTGCGCCCCGCCCGTGAGCACCCCACCACCGTGGCGGAGTTCGTCGGGCTCGCACGCAGCATCGCCGACGACCGCGCCAGGTGGGCCCCGCTCGTCCAGTACGACGCCACCAGCCGCTGGTACCACCGGCTGCACACCGTCCCCGAAGCCCACGCGACCCCGCTCGGCTACGAGGTCTGGCTGCTCAGCTGGGTCCCCGGCCAGGGCAGCGGCCTGCACGACCACGGCCTGTCCTCCGGCGTACTGACCGTGCTGGAAGGCGAACTGACCGAGCGTACGGACCGCGGCAAGCGGACCCTGGGCGCCGGTGCCCAGCGCGTCTTCGCACCCGGCTACGCCCACGAGGTGGTCAACGCCTCCCTCGAACCGGCCGTCAGCCTGCACGTCTACTACCCCGGCCTGACCGACATGCCGATGCACGCCACCCAGTGCGTTCCGGCCGGCGCCACGGTCTGACGGCCCGCCGACGTCCACCGGGCTCCGCCTGACAAACTGTCCGCATGCGCATTGTGGTTCTGGCCGGCGGTATCGGTGGTGCTCGTTTCCTGCGTGGCCTCAAGGAGGCCGCGCCCGACGCGGACATCACGGTGATCGGCAACACCGGTGACGACATCCATCTGTTCGGGCTCAAGGTCTGCCCCGACCTCGACACCGTGATGTACACCCTCGGCGGTGGCATCAACGAGGACCAGGGCTGGGGCCGTACCGACGAGAGCTTCCAGGTCAAGGAGGAACTCGCGGCGTACGGCGTGGGCCCGGAGTGGTTCGGGCTCGGCGACCGTGACTTCGCGACCCATATCGTCCGGACGCAGATGCTCGGCGCGGGCTACCCGCTGAGCGCCGTCACGGAGGCGCTCTGTGCGCGCTGGAAGCCGGGGGTCCGGCTGCTGCCGATGTCCGACGACCGGGTCGAGACGCATGTGGCGGTCGATGTCGACGGCGAGAGCAGAGCCATTCACTTCCAGGAGTACTGGGTGAAGCTGCGCGCCTCCGTCCCGGCCCAGGCGATCGTGCCCGTCGGTGCCGAGCAGGCCAAGCCGGCGCCCGGCGTCCTGGAGGCGATCGCCGAGGCCGACGTCATCATCTTCCCGCCGTCGAACCCGGTCGTGTCCGTCGGCACCATCCTCGCCGTGCCCGGCATCCGGGAAGCCATCGCCGAGGCCGGGGTGCCGGTCGTGGGCCTCTCCCCCATCGTCGGTGACGCGCCGGTGCGCGGGATGGCCGACAAGGTGCTCGCCGCGGTGGGCGTCGAGTCGACGGCCGCCGCGGTCGCACAGCACTACGGCTCCGGGCTGCTCGACGGCTGGCTCGTCGACACCGTGGACGCGGGCGCGGTCGACGAGGTGGAGTCCGCGGGTATCCGCTGCCGCTGCGTACCGCTGATGATGACCGACGTCGCCGCCACGGCCGAGATGGCGCGGCAGGCACTGGCCCTCGCCGAGGAGGTACGGGCATGAGCGCCGCCCCGGACGCCGCGCCCTCGTACCGGGTGTGGGCACTGCCCGGAATGCCCGAGGTGCGGGCCGGGGACGATCTCGCGAAGCTGATCGCCGCCACCGAGCCCGGTCTGGCCGACGGCGACGTGCTGCTCGTCACCTCGAAGATCGTCTCCAAGGCGGAGGGCCGGATCGTCGAGGCCACCGACCGGGAGGCGGCGATCGACGCCGAGACGGTACGGGTGGTGGCGCGGCGCGGCACGCTGCGGATCGTCGAGAACCGGCAGGGCCTGGTGATGGCCGCGGCCGGGGTCGACGCCTCCAACACCCCCGCCGGAACGGTCCTGCTGCTGCCCGAGGACCCCGACGCGTCGGCCCGGGCGATCCGCGAGGGCCTGCGGGACACCCTCGGCGTCGAGGTCGGCGTCGTCGTCACGGACACCTTCGGGCGGCCGTGGCGCAACGGGCTGACCGATGTCGCGATCGGGGCGGCCGGGGTGCGGGTGCTGGACGACCTGCGGGGCGGGAGCGACGCGCACGGCAATCCGCTGAGCGCGACCGTGGTCGCCACCGCGGACGAGCTGGCCTCGGCCGGTGACCTGGTCAAGGGCAAGGCGGACGGGCTGCCGGTCGCGGTGGTGCGCGGGCTCGGCCATGTCGTGGACCCGGCGGACGCCGGCGGCGCCCGCGCGATGGTGCGGGTCGCGGCCGACGACATGTTCCGGCTGGGCACGTCCGAGGCGGTACGGGAGGCGGTGACCCAGCGGCGGACAGTGCGCGAGTTCACCGACGAGCCGGTGGACCCGGGAGCCGTGCGGCGGGCCGTGGCCGCGGCGGTGACGGCGCCGGCGCCGCATCACACGACGCCGTGGCGGTTCGTCCTGCTGGAGTCGCCGGACTCGCGGACCCGGCTGCTGGACGCGATGCGGGATGCCTGGATCGCGGACCTGCGGCGGGACGGCAGGAGCGAGGAGTCGGTCGCCAAGCGGGTGCGGCGGGGCGACGTGCTGCGCCGGGCGCCGTATCTGGTGGTTCCGTGCCTGGTGATGGACGGCTCCCACACCTACGGGGACGAGCGGCGGGACGCGGCGGAACGCGAGATGTTCGTGGTCGCCGCGGGCGCCGGCATCCAGAACTTCCTGGTGGCGCTGGCGGGTGAGCGGCTGGGGTCGGCGTGGGTGTCCTCGACGATGTTCTGCCGCGATGTCGTGCGCGAGGTGCTGGAGCTGCCCTCGTCCTGGGATCCGCTGGGAGCGGTGGCCGTGGGCCGGGCGGCGGTGACGCCTCCGGCTCGGGGGCGCGGGGTGCGGAGGAGTTCGTCACGGTGCGCTGAGGGGCGTGGGTTTCGGGGCTCCGCCCCGGACCCAGGTCCTCAGTCGCCGGACGGGCCGAAGCGCGCCGGGCGGGGCCGGGTTCGCGTCACAGGCTCGCGATGTTGCGCGGTTGCATACGCGGGGCGTGGCGGGGCGGGGTGTTGCCGGAGAGCATGATCAGACGTGTCGCCCGGTGGCGTTGGCCGGCGTACGGGGCCAGCAGGGCCAGCATCTCCTCGTCATCGGCGTTCCGGTTGCCGGCCAGTGCGTGGCCGACGATGCCGGGCAGGTGGTAGTCGCCGACCGTCACCGCGTCCGGGGCGCCGTTGGACCGCTGCAGGGTCTCGGCGGCCGTCCAGGGGCCGATGCCCGGGATCACCTGGAGCCGGGCCATCGCCTCGGTCAGTTCCATGGCGGCCGCCTCCTCCATGCGGCGGGCCACCCGGACCGCGCGCAGGATCGTCGCCGAGCGCTTGCTGTCGACGCCCGCGCCGTGCCACTCCCAGGACGGGATCAGGGACCAGGTGCGGGCATCCGGCATGACGTAGAGGCCGTACTCCTGCGGGCCGGGCGCCGGCTCCCCGTACTTGCGGACCAGCAGCCGCCAGGCGCGGTACGCCTCGTCCGTGGTGACCTTCTGCTCCAGGACCGACGGGATCAGGGACTCCATCACCAGTCCGGTGCGCAGCAGCCGCAGCCCCGGTCTGCGGTGGTGCGTCACCGCGAGCAGGCGGTGGCGCGGGGTGAACGCGTGCGGTTCGTCCGCCGCGCCCAGCAGCGTCGGCAGCTGGTCCAGCAGCCAGGCCGCGCCGGGGCCCCAGGCAGCCGCCTCGATCCGGCCTTCGCGGGCGACGACGTGGAGCGTGCCGGGGCCCGCGGGGGTGCGGGTGGCCCGCCGGACGGAGCCGTCCGCGGACATCCGGAAGGTGGGGTCGGCGGGGCCGCGGCGCAGCGGTCCGAGGACGAGCCGCAGGTCGAGCGGGCCCGGCGGGGTCCAGACGCGGGTGAGCGCCGCCGGTGCGGGCGTCGTCGCCTGGCGCGGGACGGCCGCGCGCGGGGCGCTGCGGGGAGCGAATCGTCCTGCCACGGGTGAGGTCCTCGGTAGTCGGGGGTGCCTGTCGAGGGTACGGCTGATTCCGGCCAGTCGGGCTGTCCTACGAGGAGCGGATCGCCCCGGTCATTCGTCCGAGGAGAACCGCACGGACGCGGCCGGCAGGTGCGCCCCGCACCAGATCCGGATGCCGTCGCGCAGTTCGTTGTCGGCGCCGACCTTGGCCCCGTCGCCGATGACGGCGCCCACCAGCACGGTCCGGCTGCCCACTCGGGCACCTGCTCCGACCAGGGAGTCCGTGATCACGGCCCCCGGTTCGACGACCGCGCCCGCCAGCACGGTGGAGCCCTCGATCCTCGCGCCGGCGCCGATGACGGCGTCGGCGCCGATGACCGTACCGCCGGAGAGTTTGGCGTCGGGGGCGACGGTGGCGGTCGGCATCACGAGCCGGTCGCCGCACCGCCCGGGGACGGCCGGGGAGGGGGCGCGGCCCAGGACCAGGTCGGCCGAGCCGCGTATGAAGGCCTGTGGAGTGCCGAGATCCAGCCAGTACGTGGAGTCGACCATGCCCTGCAGATGCGCGCCGGAGGCGAGCAGTCCGGGGAAGGTCTCGCGCTCGACCGAGACCGGCCGGCCGGCCGGGATGGTGTCGATGACCGACCGGCGGAAGATGTACGCCCCCGCGTTGACCTGGTCGGTGACGATCTCTTCGGGGGTCTGCGGCTTCTCCAGGAACGCGGTGACGCGACCGCTGTCGTCCGTGGGGACGAGGCCGAAGGCGCGCGGATCGTCGACCCGGGTGAGGTGGAGCGAGACGTCCGCTCCGGAGTCGGCGTGCGAGGTGACCAGCGCCCGGATGTCGAGTCCGGTGAGGATGTCGCCGTTGAAGATGAGCACCGGTTCGTCCGGACCGGAGGTGAGCCGCTGCGCGACGTTGCGGATGGCGCCGCCGGTGCCGAGCGGTTCACGTTCGGTGACGTACTCGATGTGGAGGCCGAGCTCCGAGCCGTCGCCGAAGTACGGCTCGAAGACCTCCGCCAGGTACGACGTCGCGAGGACGATGTGCTCGACCCCGGCCGCCCGGGCACGCGCCAGCTGGTGCGTGAGGAAGGGGACGCCTGCCGCCGGAACCATGGGTTTCGGCGTGTGCACCGTGAGTGGGCGCAGCCGGGTCCCCTTGCCGCCGACCAGGAGAATCGCTTCTTTTGCCTCTGTCACAGCACTGTCTCTGCTTCCTGCTGGGGCCGGGCCTGGTAAGAAGCTGTTGTCCGATCTCCGCTGGATCAGCGCGGGGCGTCCGGCGCGGTCGATCGCAAGGCGCCGGAGTGTCCTCATGGCGGAGCCATTCGGGCACTCCGGCAACGCCGCGAGCGGCCGTGCCAGGCGTCCCGCGCCCAGCGGAGATCGGACAACAGCTTCTTGGGCTGGCCAGTGTATGCAGACCGGAGGGGGTGTCCTTCGGTCAGCAGCCCGCAGCAGGCCCCGGGCGCCGTCGGCGCCGTTCGGCTCCTTCCCCGTCAGCGGCCCTGGAGCCGGGCCGAGCTGGTCCGTGCCGTGCCGAGCTTCTTGTAGAGACGTGCTCCGGGGCATTCGGTTGCGAATCCGTCCCGGTGGCCGGAAATGACGTTCAGTTTGACCTTCTTGCCCTTCTTGTACTTGTTGCTGCCGCCCGAGGTGAGCGTCACCTTGCCCTTCGGGTTGGCGCCGAACAGGCCGAGCTTCCAGGCCGTGAGCTTCGCGACGGCGTTGACGGCTGCGGCGGGCGGGGTCGAGTTGGTGAAGGTCCCGAGCACCGCGATGCCCATGGTGTTGGTGTTGAAGCCGAGGGTGTGCGCGCCCATGACGGCCTTCGTCACACCGCCGGCCCGGCCCTCGTAGATGTTTCCGCACCTGTCGACGGCGAAGTTGTAGCCGATGTCCCGCCAGCCGCTGCTCTTGACGTGGTAGCGGTAGATGCCGCGCAGCACCGAGGGCGCCTGGGAGCACTTGTAGTTGTTGCCGGTGGCGCTGTGGTGGATGAAGGCCGCCTTGACGGTCTTGGTGTACGCGAAGGTGCGCTCGCGGAGCTTCTCGTCGGCGCCCCAGCCCTTGCGGGTGATGATCCGCGGGCGGGGTCCGATGTACGGCTTGGCGCCCGGCGCGTAGCCGGCGGCCGCGTCGGTGGCGGACCTGCCCAGGGCGGGGAGCGCTGCGGCACCCTGCCGGGCGGTGCGGTCGGCGCCGGCGGCACCGGTGGCGGGGGTCTCCTGCGGGTCCGCGCCGGGGTCGACCAGTTCGAGGTGCAGGCCGCCGGGCAGCGGTACGGAGGTCTCGGCGTCCCTGGTGTCGGGGGCCTCGGGGCGCACCCGGACCTGCACGCCGTCGGAGGCGCCGACCCAGAGCGGGGCGGTGGAGCCCCGGGCGGCGCCCGAGTCGCGTTCGGCGGTGCCGGGGTCGGCGGAGTGTTCGGCGTTGTGCGTCTCCAGCTCCTGCCAGCCGGACCAGCGGCCGGTGCCGGTGGCGCGGGTGCGGACCTGGGCGGTGCCGTGGAGTTCGGCGTCCACGTCGTCCCAGACGACGCCGACCATGGAGAACGGGTGGACGTCGCGCTCCGCCAGCCCCTGCCCGGCGGCTGCGGCGGCGGGTGCGTCGGTGGCCCGTGCGGAGGCGGTGGACAGGGGGACAGGGCCAGGGACTGCGTCGAGCCGGGCAGCTGGGCGGGCTCGGAGGCCTCGGCGGACCGTTGGTCCGTGGCGGTCGGATGGGCGGGGGCGTCGGAGGCGGCGCCCGCGGGCGCGGCGAGCGGCAGTACGAGAGCTGCCGCACAGGTGACACCGATGGAGGATGCAATGAAGGCACGCATACAAATGATCCTGGGCACAACCGGACAACTCCGGCGACCGGTGTTTCGCCGGGCAATTGACGGCCCGTCTGCCGAACCGGTGTACCAGGCACCCGCTGTGCCCGGTCCGGCCCGCCACCGCCGCGTACCCTTGCGCGGATGAACGCCAGCGACCGCACCCCTGCCGACCTGCTGCGTTCCGCGCTTGCCGCGGACCCGGCCCGCCCCATGGTCACTTTCTACGACGACGCCACCGGAGAGCGCGTCGAACTGTCCGTGGCCACCTTCGCCAATTGGGTGGCCAAGACCGCCAACCTGTTGCAGGGCGACCTGGCCGCGGAGCCCGGCGACCGGCTCGCGCTGCTGCTGCCCGCGCACTGGCAGTCCGCCGTCTGGCTGCTCGCCTGCTCCTCGGTCGGCGTCGTCGTCGATGTGCAGGGCGACCCCGCCGCCGCCGATCTCGTCGTCACCGGTCCGGACACGCTGGAGGCCGCACGGGCCTGCAGCGGTGAGCGGATCGCGCTGGCGCTGCGCCCGATGGGCGGCAGGTTCCCGCAGCCGCCCGAGGGATTCGCGGACTACGCCGTGGAGGTGCCGGGGCAGGGCGACAGGTTCGTCCCGTTCGCGCCGGTCGACCCGGATGCCCCGGCGCTGGCCGTGGGCGAGGTCGCGCTCACCTCGGCGCAGCTGGTCGCGCGGGCCCGCGAGGACGGTGCCGCGCTGGGCCTGGGCGACGGGTCGCGGCTGCTCTCGGGGCGGACGTACGACACCTGGGACGGCCTCAGCGCGGGGCTCTTCGCGCCGCTGGCGACCGGGGGGTCCGTGGTCCTGTGCCGGCACCTCGGGCAGCTGGGTGAGGACAAGCTGGCCCAGCGCGTCGAGAGCGAGCGCGTCACCCGCACCGTGTGACGGCCGGGCGCCCGCCTCGCGCCCACGCGGCACACCCTGCGTTCACCGGGCGCCGGCCCCGTCCGGACGGCCATGCGGTCGGCCCCGGTCCCGGTCGACAGCGCGGTACGACAAGCGGTCCGAGGGACACCCGTCCGGCCCAGCGTGGGCCGAGCCCTCCCGGCTGAACGTCAACTCCGGTACATGATCTGCGGTACAGACCACTCAAGGCACAACCAAGCGTGAGGTTCAGCCGTCTACTTCTGCAACCGGCGGCCCCAGTGCGCTGCCGAACGTGAAGGATGGACGCAGACGTGACCGAAAGTGCCGGCACGCCGGCCGACCCCGACGACTCGGCCGCGGGCGAGGACCAGACGCCGGACGGGTCGACCGGTGAGGAGCGCGGGGAGAAGGACACCCCGCAGAGCGCCCCTGGCGGTGAGACGCGCAGCGGATCGGGCGACGGGCCGGGCGGCGGACCTTCGCACGCCTCGGACGAACCGCAGCCCGGGGGCTCCCGGCCGGGCCCGACCATCGACATCACCGTCAAGCGCAAGCGGCACTGGCTGCGTTGGACCGCGCTCGGTGCCTCGTTCGTCGTGCTCGTCGCCGCGGGCGTCGGCTGGTGGCTGTACAAGAAGCTCGACGGCAACATCCGGACGGACACCTCCGCGGCCGCCGAACTCAAGGCGTACGAGAAGGAGCGGCCCGCGTCCGTCGTCCACAACGCGGAGAACATCCTGCTCATCGGCTCCGACAGCCGGGCCGGGGACAACCGCAAGTACGGCCGCGACGACGGCGGCAGCCAGCGCTCGGACACCACGATCCTGCTGCACCTGGCCGCGAACCGGAAGAGCGCCACCGCGATGTCCATCCCGCGGGACCTGATGGCGAACATCCCGTCCTGCCACAAGCCGGACAAGACCGCCAGCAAGCCGCAATTCGGCCAGTTCAACTGGGCTTTCGAGTTCGGTGGAACCGCCTGCACCATCCGTACCGTCGAGAAGATGACCGGCATCCGCATCGACCACTACATGGTCGTCGACTTCAACGGCTTCAAGGACATGGTCGACGCGGTGAACGGCGTCCAGATCTGTCTCAAGGAGCCGATCAACGACTCCGCCGCGCACCTCAAGCTCCCGGCGGGCCGCCAGAAGCTCGACGGCGAGGAGGCGCTCGGCTACGTGCGGGCCCGGAAGTCAATCGGCAACGGCAGTGACACCGAACGGATGGACCGCCAGCAGCAGTTCCTGGGCGCGCTGGTCAACAAGGTGCAGAGCAACGGCGTGCTCCTGAACCCGACCCGGCTCTACCCGGTGCTGGACGCGGCGACGAAGGCGCTGACCACCGACCCGGGGCTGGACAGCCTGAAGGACCTCTACGAGCTGGTACGCGGCATGCGCAACGTACCGACCGAGAAGGTTCAGTTCCTGACCGTCCCGCGGCAGCCGTACCGGCCCAACCCGAACCGGGATGAACTCGTACAACCCGCCGCGAACAAGCTCTTCAAGCAATTGCGCGACGACGAGCCGCTCGCAGTTGTTCCGGCGGATCAGCTCAACGGCGACGACGGCAAGAACACCGGCAACGGGGAGGGCTCGGAACATTCACAGGATGAAGACAAGGACAGCAGGTCCGGCGGGGCGTCCGGCGCTCCTGGTCCCAGCCCCACGCCCACCTATTCGGGCAACAACGCCGCGACCGACCTGTGCAAGCAGTAAAGCAATGACCAAGCGGACATCAGCGTTCGGCGTGCAATGGGAAGAATGCCCGGTTGTAAGGGTCGTGGAATGTGTCACGCCCGTCGCTCGACGCCGAACCGGACGGATAGTGTGACGCGATCCGGTGCGTCCGGCCCTCGGGCCGAGCACTTACGGACTGAAAGATTGAGCGCCTTTCGGGGGAGGCGCCTCGCGTGGCACCGACGGAGGACTCAGGCAACCGTGGATGCACAAAGCCGTGGGCGGGCGGACGGAATCGACCCCGCAGACCAGTGGGTTCTCAACCCGGACACCGGCGACTACGAACTGCGACTGAACCAATCCGGAGAGGATTCGCGCGGCAGCGCGGACACCTCGGCTCCGCGCGGATCAAGGCGCAGAGGCGCAGGCCCTGAGGACGGCGGCGGAGGGCGTGGCGCGGCGGCGGGCGAGGGTTCGCGCCGCGGTCGCGAGGTGCCGCGGCAGGGGGGCCGCCGTTCGGCGTCCGGCCCGCGCGGCCAGGAACGTTCCGGCTCGGGTTCCGGCCCGGCCGAGAACGGTGCCGGCCGCCGCAAGCGCAAGGCTCCCAAGGCGCGCCGCAAGAAGGCGCTGCTCTGGACGGGCGGCGTGACGGCCTTCCTGCTCGTGGGCACCTCGGTCGGCGGGTACCTGCTGTACCAGCACTTCAACGGCAACCTGAACTCCGTGGACATCGGCGACCGCGGTAACAAGGACGTCGCCACGGCGAACGCGCCGCTGAACATATTGGTCATCGGCACGGACAAGCGGACCGGTAAGGGCAACGAGGGCTACGGCGACAAGGGCAGTGTCGGCCACGCCGATACGAACATCCTGTTCCACGTCTCCGAGGACCGCACCAACGCCACGGCGCTGAGCATCCCGCGTGACCTCGTCACCGACATCCCGGAGTGCAAGTCCAAGCAGCCGGACGGCTCGGAAAAGACCATCCAGGGCACCGAGAACGTCCGGTTCAACACCAGCCTCGGCCAGAACGACCGCGACCCGGGCTGCACGATGGACACGGTCAAGGCGCTCACCGGCCTGAAGGTCGACCACTTCATGATGGTCGACTTCAACGCGGTCAAGCAGCTGTCCACGGCGGTCGGCGGCGTCAAGGTCTGCCTCGCGCACCCGGTCAAGGACCCCGATTCGCACCTCGACCTCCCGGCGGGCGAGAGCAAGATCCAGGGCGAGGACGCGCTGGCGTTCGTACGGACCCGGCACAGCTTCGGCAATCAGAGCGACCTGGACCGGATCAAGGTGCAGCAGCAGTTCATCGGCTCGATGATCCGGCAGATGAAGTCGGAGGACACGCTGACCAGTCCGACGAAACTGTTCAAACTGGCGGACGCGGCGACCAAGGCGCTGACGGTCGACTCCGCCATCAACTCGGTGCCGAAGCTGACCTCGCTCGCCAAGGAACTGAAGAAGATCGACACGAAGAACATCTCGTTCGTCACCGTTCCGGTGATAGACAACCCGGCCGAGCCCAAGCCGATCACGGTGGTCGTCGACCCGAACAAGGCGCCTCAGTTGTTCTCGATGATGCAGGACGACACCTCGCTGACCGAGGTGGCCGCGCAGAAGAAGGCCGCCAAGAGCAAGCAGGACGCGCTGCTGAAGGGCACCAAGGCGGCCGCCGCCGACGTGCGCGTGGATGTCTACAACGGCGGCGGGATCGCCGGCGCGGCTCAGCAGACCGTCACCTGGCTGCAGAACGAAGAGGGCGTCCTCAAGTCCACGAACAAGGCCAACGCCCCGGCGAAGCTCGCCAAGACGACGCTTGAGTACGCGCCCAACCAGGCGGACCAGGCACGGGCGCTCGCCGCGATGATGGGCCTGCCCGGCTCGGCCCTGAAGAAGGGGACCACCGACGCCGAGGGGCTGCAGGCGATGAAGCTGACGCTGGGGGCGGACTTCAAGGGTGCGGGCACCCCCATCACCGGTCCGGCGAAGATCGACATTCCGAAGGCCAGCGCCGACAAGGCAGAGTGCGCCAAGTGACACCGGGTCACTGCGCCATACCGCGAGTCTGAGCAGCAGGGGGGTCCTGGTGGGACGGAGCAGCACGCCTGGGGAGGGGACGCGGCCACGCGTCCGGCATGCCGGTCAGCACGGCTGGGACGACGGTCTCTACCAGGACGGGAAGAGCGACGCCGCCGCACCGGGCGGGGACGCGGAAGCGGGCGACGCGGACAGCGGCCGCCGCGGCGCGGGCCACGGTGCGGGCCACGGCGGCCGGCGCGGCCGGCCCCACCGCGCCGGGAAGCGGAAGAAGCGGCGCGTGCTGCGCTGGATAGCCTTCTCCGTCGCGTTCCTGATACTCGCCACCGGCTCGGCCGGTTATCTCTGGTACCAGCACCTGAACGGCAACCTCCGCAAGGGTGAGCGGAGCGCGGGCAACAGTGCGGCGAAGAAGACCGCGCCGAACGCCGCGGGCCAGACCCCGCTGAACCTCCTGCTGATCGGCTCCGACAGCCGCAACAGCAAGGAGAACCTCAGGCTCGGCGGGTCGAAGGAAAGCGTCGGCGGCACCCCACTTGCCGACGTGCAGATGCTGCTCCACGTGTCGGCCGACCGGAAGAACGCCTCGGTCGTCAGCATCCCGCGGGACACCCGGGTGGACATCCCGGCCTGTGAGAACCCCGAGACCCACAAGAAGTACCCCGCCAGCAACGGCATCATCAACGAGACGCTGCGCGGCGGCCCCGGCTGCACGCTGGACACCTGGGAGAAGCTCACCGGTGTCTACATCGACCACTGGATGATGGTCGACTTCGCAGGTGTGGTGGACATGGCGGACGCCGTGGGCGGCGCCTGGGTGTGTGTGAAGCAGAACGTCAACGACGTGTCCAAGCCCGGCGTGCCCGGTGGTTCCCACCTGAGGCTGACGGCGGGCCGGCACAAGATCAAGGGCGAGGACGCCCTGAAGTGGCTGCGCACCCGGCATGCCTTCGAGAGCGACATCGGCCGGTCCAAGGCCCAGCACATGTATCTGAACTCCGTCATGCGTGAGCTGAAGAACCAGAACGCCTTCACGGACACCGGACGCCTGATGAACCTGGCCGAGACCGGGACCAAGTCGCTCCAGGTCTCCGAGGAGATCGGCACGGTGAAGAAGCTGTTCGACCTCGGCATGCAGTTGAAGAACGTGCCGCTGGACAAGATGAACATGCTGACGATGCCGCGGATCGAAGACCCGGAGGACCCCGACGCCCACGTCCTGCCGAAGCCCGGTGCCGCCGACAAGCTCTGGGCGCTGCTGCGCGACGACCAGTCGCTCGACCCGAAGGACCGCGCCAAGGCGGCGAAGAAGGCGGCGGCCGGCCCGAAGGCCGGTGCTCCCGCCTCGCTCGGGGTGACCGTCGTCAACGGCACCTCCGCCGACGGCCAGGCACCGGCCCAGGGCCGGGCCGGCACCGTCCGGGACCTGCTGAAGGCCAAGGGCTTCACCGAGGCGGACACGTCGGCCGATCCCGGCTCGGCGCTGACGACCGAGGTGGCGTATCCGCGCAGTGCCGGCGCCCAGGGCAAGTCCGACGCGCTGTCGGTCGCCAAGGCGCTGTCGCTGCCGACCAGTGCCGTGAAGGAGACGCCGGACGGGGCCGGGCTGACGCTCACGGTCGGCTCGGACTGGCGGACGGGCGCCACGTTCCCGAAGGCCGTGGCCGACGACAGCGACCCGCTGGAGGGCACCGAGTCGGTCAACGGTGGCAAGACGGACGACTGCATGGACGTGTACTGGCCGTACCGACAGATGTAGCGGACCCGCGGAACACATGAGAGGGGGCGCCCGGTTCACCGGGCGCCCCCTCTCATGTACGTACTGTGCCGCCCCGCTCAGGCCACCGGTGCGTCCGGCTCGCGGACCGCCGGGCGGCGGCTGGCGATGACCTTCTTCGCCAGCGAGCGCGGGCTGGTCAGGAAGCCGTACCCCCACGACATGTGCATGGTCGCCAGCGCCACCGGGATCTGCGCCCGTGCCTTCAGCGACAGGCCCTTGCCCGCCGGGAGCGACCCGGCGACGATGGCCGCCGCGTACCCGGCCGGGACGACCAGCGCCCACGGGGTGACCGCCGCGCCCACCACGATGCCCGCCGCGATCGCGACGACGGCGGTCGGCGGTGCCAGGTAGCGCAGGTTGATCGAGCCGGAGTGGTAGCGCGCGACGACGTGGCGCCAGCGGCCGTAGTCCTTGTACTGCTTGGCGAGCGCCCGGACGGAGGGGCGCGGGCGGTACTGCACCCGCAGCTCGGGCGAGAACCAGATCAGGCCGCCGGCCTCACGGATGCGGAAGTTCAGCTCCCAGTCCTGGGCGCGGATGAACTCGATGTTGTACCCGTCCGCCTTCTCCAGGGCCTCCCGGCGGAAGACACCCAGGTACACGGTCTCGGCAGGTCCCGCCTGGCCGCCCGTGTGGAAGGCGGCGTTGCCGACGCCGATCTTCGACGTCATGGCCGCGGCGACTGCGTCCTCCCAGGCGTTCTCGCCCTCGGCGTGCATGATGCCGCCGACGTTCTGCGCGCCCGTCTCCTCCAGGAGCCGGACGGCGGTCGCGATGTAGTTCGGCGAGAGCATGCCGTGGCCGTCGACGCGCACCACTATGGGGTGGCGGGAGGCCTTGATCGCGGCGTTGAGCGCGGCGGGCGTGCGGCCGGTGGGGTTGGGCACGGTGTGGACCCGGGGGTCCTCGGCGACCAGCTCGGCGGCGATCTCGTCCGTACGGTCCGTGGAAGGGCCGAGCGCGATCACCACTTCCATCTCTCCGGCGTACTCCTGCTCCAGGATGTGCCGGACGGAGTTCCTGAGATGGCGCTCCTCATTGAGCACCGGCATGATCACGGAGACGGCGGGGTGCTGCGCGGCAGACATGTGGTCCTCGGTGGGTCCTCGGGGGCGCCGGGGGTTCGCACCCCACCAGGCGGCGTTATTCGGCCGCCACGTTACCGCGAATGGGGGACTGCGGCGCGCGCCGCCGGGTTGCTGACCGGGATGCAGATCGTATGGGCCTACCGTGCGACAGATCCCCCTTGCACCGCGGAGGTGTCCCCCCGTGCCCACGCCGCACCGCTCCCCCGTCCACCGCGGCCCCGTGCCGCTCCCCCGCAGCGCAGGCGGCCCAGAAAGCAGGACGAGAGACCCCGCTGGGGCATGCGGGTGGCGACCGGGCTGTCCGTCCTGGTCCTCGGTGCCGGTGGCATCGGCCACGCCGTCGTGACCAACCTGGAGACCGGGATCGACCGGATCGACCCGTTCAAGGACATGAAGAACCGGCCCCGGGCGGGCAACGGCATGAATCTGCTGCTGGTCGGCACCGACGGCCGCGACAAGATCACCGAGGACGAGAAGCAGAAGTACCGGCTGGGCGGTGCGCCCTGCCACTGCACCGACACGGTCATGCTGGTGCACCTGTCCGCGGACAAGGAGCGTGCCAGCGTCGTCAGCCTGCCGCGCGACAGCTTCGCGGAGATCCCCGCGCACCGGGACCAGACCTCGGGCAAGGAGCACGCCGCCCATCCGGTGAAGCTGAACGCCGCCTACGCCGAGGGCGGGCCAGGTCTGACCGTGCGGACCGTCGAGCACATGACGGGCGTCAAGGTCGACCACTATCTGGAGGTCGACTTCACCAGCTTCATGACGACCGTGGACACCCTGGGCGGGGTGCGGATCTGCACCGCCCGGCCGATGAAGGACTCGTACACCGGTCTCGACCTCGCGGCCGGCACCCACACGCTGGACGGCGGCCAGGCGCTCCAGTACGTACGCTCCCGGCACGTCGACGGCGCCGCCGATCTGGGCCGGATGCAGCGCCAGCAGAAGTTCCTGGCCTCGCTGATCAAGCAGGCGACCAGCAGCGGGGTGCTGCTGAACCCGGTGAAGTTCCGCGAGGTCGCCTCGACGATGCTGAAGTCGGTACGGGCGGACAAGGGGTTCGGTACGCAGCAGATGCTCGACATCGGCCAGGCGATGCGGGGGTTCACCGCCGCCTCGTCCGAATTCACCTCGGTGCCGATGGGTGACGTCGCCTACCAGGTGAAGGGCATCGGCTCGACGGTGAAGTGGGATCCGAAGAAGTCGGCGCAGCTGTTCCAGGCGCTGCGCGACGACAAGCCGCTCACGGTGCAGAAGCCCAAGCAGGCGCCGGCGAGGACGGTGGACGTCGCGCCGCAGCGGATCCGGGTCCAGGTCTACAACGGGACTCCGAAGGACGGGCTCGGCGGCACGGTCGACACCGCGCTGCACGCCACCGGTTTCGACACCACCCGGGCCCCGCTCACCGACGGGCAGCGCGCTCTCAAGCACACCCTGATCATGTACGACCCGCGCTGGGACCGGTCCGCGAAGACGCTGGCGGCGGCGTTGCCGGGGGTGGAGCTGCGGGCGGTGAAGGGGCAGGGGCCCACGATGAAGGTGATCGCCGGCGCGGACTACAGCAAGGTGGCGCGGGTCCGGGCCGAGGAGCCCGACCGGGGCAGGTTCGGTGCGGTCACGGGCGACGAGGTGGTCTGCCCGTGAGTGACGGGCCGGGAGCCGCGACGGCTCCCGGCCCTCAGCCCTCGACGCCGTCGGCCCCTACGGGACGGGGCGCGGGTCAGTCCTCGATGCCGTCGGCCACACGCTTCTCGCGCAGTTCCCTGATCGCGCGCCGCCGGGCCAGCCGGTGCGTGCGGCGGATCTGCGCCTCCTGGTAGCGCCGCTTGTCGCGCTCGGTCTCCGGGACGACCGGCGGTACGGCGCGCGGCTTGCCGTCCGCGTCGACCGCCGCGAACACCAGGTAGGCGCTGCCGACCTGCTGGGCCGGGGTGGACTCGTTCCACCGCTCCGCCATGACGCGGACGCCGACCTCCATCGAGGAGCGGCCGGTCCAGTTCACCTGGGCCCGCACGTGAACAAGGTCACCCACGCGGACCGGCTCCAGGAAGACCATCTCGTCCATCGAGGCGGTCACCGCGGGGCCGCCGGAGTGCCGGCCGGCCACCGCGCCCGCCGCGTCGTCGACCAGCTTCATGATCACGCCGCCGTGCACCGTACCCAGCAGATTCGTGTCGCTGCCGGTCATGATGTGGCTGAGGGTGGTCCGGGAGGCCGCGGTCGGCTTGCCCGGAATGTCGCCCTCCGGGCGCGGCGCCTGATCTGTCATGCCCTCCACCCTATGCGGGGGCTTCGGGCACGTCGCAATGCATCAGCTTCGCAACAGCCCTGGTCCGATTTCCCTCACACCCTGTAATAGCAGTGGGCCGGGCCTGCACACTGGATCGTATGAACGATAGGCCCGAGGGCTGGAGCGACGACAACCGCAGCGGCAACCGCTACGGGCAGGGCAGCGCAAGCGACCGGCCCGAGAGCGCCCGCCGGATGCCGCACGTCCAGCGCCCCGTCCCGCAGCAGCCCGCCCCGCCGCAGCGGCGCCCCGCGCCGTCGAGGCCGCCGCAGGTGCCGCAGCAGTCCGGCGGCTACGACGACGCAGAGTACGACAGCGGTTACAACACGGGCCAGGTCTACGGCGGCGGCAACGGCGGCCGCGGCGGACCGCACGGCGGTGGACCCGGTGACGGCGGATACGTCCAGGGCCGCCCGTCGGCGGCGCCGGACTGGCGCCGCCGGATCAAGATCGGCGCGCTGGCCCTGGTGGTCGTGGTGCTCGCCGTCTCCGTCGGTACGTACTTCTGGGCCGACTCCAAGCTGAAGCGCGACGTCGACCTGTCCAAGGTCATCGAGCGGCCCGACGGCGGCGACGGCACGAACTACCTGATCGTGGGCTCCGACAGCCGCGAGGGCATGACGGCCGAGGACAAGAAGAAGCTGCACACCGGCTCCGCCGAGGGCAAGCGGACCGACTCGATGATGATCCTGCACGACGGCTCCAACGGCCCGACACTGGTCTCGCTGCCGCGCGACTCGAACGTCGAGATCCCGTCGTTCGTCGGCTCCGAGTCCGGCAAGAAGTTCCCCGGCACGGGCCGCACGACGAAGCTGAACGCCGCGTACGCCGAGGACGGCCCCGAACTCCTCGTCCGTACCGTCGAGTTCAACACCGGCCTGCACATCGACCACTACGTCGAGATCGGCTTCGGCGGCTTCGCCCAGATCGTGGACGCGATCGGCGGGGTCGAGCTCGACATCCCGAAGGCGTTCAAGGACAAGAACTCCGGCGCCGACTTCCAGGCGGGCAAGCAGACGCTGAACGGCGAGCAGTCCCTCGCCTTCGTCCGCACCCGGTACGCCTTCGCGGCCAGCGACCTGGACCGTACGAAGAACCAGCAGAAGTTCCTCGCGGCGCTGGCGAACCAGACGGCGACGCCGTCCACGATCCTCAACCCGTTCAAGCTGTACCCGACGATGGGCGCGGGCCTGGACACCCTCGTCGTCGACAAGGACATGTCCCTCTGGGACCTGGGCAACATGTTCTTCGCCATGAAGGGCGTCACGGGCGGCGACGGCAAGTCGATGAACATGCCGATCTCCGGCTCCACGGGCGGCAACCTGGTCTGGGACAAGACCAAGGTCAAGCAGCTGGTCGAGCAGCTCAACAACGACGAGAAGGTCACGGTCTCCAGCAACTGAGGCGAGCCGAGGCAGCGGGGCCCGGACGGTTCACCGTCCGGGCCCCGCCGTCTGCGCGACCGCCGGTCGCCGCAGGCACGCTCCCGGCCGGGCGGCACGGGTCAGGCGTTACGGGCTGCCGCTCCGCCCTCCCTCACCCCGGCCACGCGGCACGGGGGGCCGCTACACCCTTCCCTGTGCCAGCAGCGCGGCGTGCGGCAGCGCCAGCCGCCCTCCCCGGCCGGCGTCGGCGAACTCGCGGCACAGCACGTCGTACTCCCGCTTCGCCGCGGCCACGCCCTCCGGCCCCCGGCTGTTGACCAGCTGTCCGATCGCGGCGACCCCGGCCGCGGGACCGGCCCACCACTCCTCCGCGTCCGCGTGGTGGTCCCAGGACAGCTCCTCGCTCCGCACGTCCGCGAGTCCGGCGGACGTCAGCAGCTCCGCCAGCCCCTGCGTGGTGCGCGGGAAGTTGTGCTCCTCGTCGACGGTGGCCAGCCACTCGGGCCGGGTCAGTCCGGCGGCCTCGGCGGCGCGCCCGATCAGCGCCTGGCCGGGAGCGCCCGGCACCCGCCAGATGGTGACGGCGACCCGGCCGCCGGGGCGGGTGACCCGGCGCAGTTCGACGAGCGCTTCCAGCGGCCGGCCTACGTGGTTGAGCACGAAGTTCGCCACCACCGCGTCGAACTCGCCGTCGGGATAGGGGAGCTGAGGCAGGGAGCCGGTGCGGACCTCGACGCCGGGCGCCGCCCGCCGGGTCGCCTCGACCATGCCGGGTTCGGCGTCCACGGCCCGTACGGCCGCGCCCCGGCCGACGGCGGCGACCGTCACACTGCCGCTCCCGCACCCCACGTCGAGCAGCCGCGTCCCGGCCCCGCTTCGGCGGCGTCCAGCAGTGCGGGAACCGTACGGGCGCAGAGGCGGGCGAAGGTACGGGCGTAGCTCTCGGCCCGCCCGTCCCAGATCCGCCGCTCGCTGACGTCGAACGCGGTCAACTGACACCTCCGGTCGGGCCTTGCGGCTCCACTTCGTCCAGGTCCTCGTGGAGCGCGCCCAGCACCCGCCCCGTGGGCTCGCCCCCGGGCGACAGTTCGGCCAGGCACCAGCCGGGCAACTGCGCCTCGGTCTCGGGCGCAAGCTCGCCGTCCGCCGGGTCGGCCAGTCCGAGGAGGAATCCGAACGCGGTCTCCCTCGCGACCTCGCGCGCTATCTCACCCAGTTCACCGGGGGTCAGCCCGAGCCGCAGTGCCCGCTCGACGGCACCGCTCGCCGGGCCGTCCTTCCGGTAGGCCTCGACCCAGTCGGGCGCCGCCGAACTCCAGACGTCGATGTCCTGCCAGACCATGCGCAGGAACCGGTACCGGGCCAGCTGAGGGATGTCCTCCTCGGCCTCCGAGTCGGCCCAGCCCGGTGCGTCGTCGGCGCCCAGCGCCTCGAACAGGCCGGTGAGCTTGTCGATGTCCGTCATGCACAGGGAAGGTACGCCACCGAACGCCGGCCAGGCTCCTCGGCCGCTGCCGCCCGGCGCGCTCACCGCGGGGCCGGCGGCATGGACGACGACTCCGCACTCGCCCCTCCCCTCGCCGCCCCTGAATGACCGGCCGGGACCGGCCGGAGGCGCCTCAGCCGACATATTCCTTGACGAGAATATTCTCTACGGTGAATATTGGAGCCATGGACGCACTCCTCATCGCACTGGCCGACCCGGCCCGCTGGCGGCTCGTGAGTCTGCTGGCCGAGCGGCCCCGCTCGGTCGGTGTCCTCGCCCAGCTGGCCGAGGCGCGCCAGCCGCAGACCACCAAACACCTCCAGACCCTTGAGCGCGCCGGGGTCGTCACCTCGCAGCGCACCGGCCAGCGCCGCGTCTACGCGCTCCGGTCCGCCGCCCTGCGGGAGCTGGCGGACGCGCTCGGCCGGCTCGCCGACACGGCCGACCAGGTCGGCGGCGCGGACACCACGTTCGACCGCTACGGGGCGGATCTCCGCGCGGAGCGGCTCGCGGCGGAGCGGCCGGGGTGGGCGGACGGCCGTTCGTTCGGGTTCCTCCGGTCGCTGGCAGCGAGCCCCGAGGCGGTCTGGCGCCACCTGACCCGCACCGCGCTCCTCGCCCGCTGGTGGGCGCCCGACGACCTCCGCATATCGGAGCTCGTCTTCGAGGCCCGCCCGGGCGGCCGGATCGTCCAGGAGTACCGCGACGCGGAGGACGCCGACGGCTCCGAGCCGGTCGTCGGGCGCGCCGAGGGTGTCGTCGACGACGTACGCCCCGGTGAACGTCTGACCTACCGGCTCTCCCCGCTGCTTCCGGACGGGACCCCCGCCTTCACCGCCCACGTCGGCCTCGGCCTCCGGCCCACCGGCACCGGCACCGGCACGGACCTCGACGTCCACTGGGAGCTCGCTGACACCACGGTCGACTCCGCGGACTTCGTCGCAGGCATCGAGATCGGCTTCGGCCAGAGCCTGGACAGGCTCGCGGCGATCCTCGCCGCGGACCCGCACGACACCGAAGACACCGAAGACACGGACCACGACACCGACACAGGGAGCACGAAATGACCGAGCAGACCGCCGGCCGCAGGGTCGTCATCAACATGAGCCTCTCCCTCGACGGCCACTACGCCGGCCCGCGCCCCGAGGACAACAGCTGGGTGATGCCGTACGCCCACACCGACGTCGCCCGCGACCACATGGCCGGCGTCCACGAGACCGCGACGACTGCCCTGCTCGGGCGGGTCAACGCCGAGGGTTTCCTGGGCTTCTGGCCGACCGTCATCGGTGCGGAGGGCGTCGACCCGCGCGACGAGGGCTTCGCGCAGTGGCTGCTCGACACCGAGAAGGTGGTCCTGTCCTCCACACTCGACAAGGCGCCGTGGGAGCGGACGACGCTCGTCGACAGGCCGGCCGCCGAGGTGGTCGCGGACCTCAAGGCCACCGAGGGCGGCGACATCCTCGTGCTCAACAGCGCGAGTGTCATCAAGGCGCTGCTGGCGGCCGACCAGGTCGACCGGCTGGCGCTCACGGTCTTCCCGGTCTTCCTCGGCGGCGGACCCCGCCTGTTCGACGACGGCCTGCCCACGGGCCGGTGGACGCTGGCCGCCCAGTCCGCGGGCGAGCACGGCACCCTGTCGCTCATCTACGACCGGGTCCGCTGAGCGACAGGCCCCGCGGACCCGGCGCGTAGACGATCCACAGTCAATCGTTCGCGGGCCGGGCGGAGCGGAGGAAGGCGGGGACCGAGTCACGCGGGACGTCATCGAACACCACTCCCTCGACGGTGATCTTCGCGTCGTCCTCGGGGAAGACCTGGACGGTGACCACGGGTGAACCGCCCAGCCCGATGAACGCCTCGTGCGGCAACGAACCGCCGGGATCGAGCACCGCGAAGGCGCCGGCCGAGGCGCGGCGCGAGGCCTGGTCGGCGCCGATGTCGTCGGTGACGGTCATCTCCACGTTGTACGCGCGAGCGACCTCGCGCGCGGCGGTGACGGCGACCTCGGCGCTCGGCAGATGCGGATGCCCCACGACCGCGGATCATGTCCCAGGCCGGGGGCGCGCCGTGTTCCGGGTACGGCTCAGAATCCCATAGCGCAGTTCATCCCAACCGGGCTCGACCGCCCCGCCATCACCCTGCTCCGCACCGACCCCGTCCACACTCATCCGTGCCCCACTTCCGACGTGCGTGCCCGTACTTCCTCAACCGCCCCCGTTCCCCGCACGTCACGCCGGACAGCCAGGACAGCACTGGACAAGCCCCGGACAATCACCGTACGCAAGGGCTTCGTCACTGTGCACGGTACGCAGACGCGGCCACGCTGAGTGATGTGAACCAACAAATCGCCAGCCCCCAACACCCCACCACCAGCTGGGCTTTCACCGTGCTGCTCTCACCCACCCGCCGGGGCGCCAGGCTCGCCCGCCTGCTCGCGGTGGCCCACCTCAACCTCTGGGGACTCCCCTCCGAGTCGGCCGCGCACATCGTCGCGGAGCTCGCCACCAACGCCACCGTGCACGGCCGTGTGCAGGGCAGGGACTTCCAACTGCGGCTCACCGTGCGGAGGGATGCGCTGCTGCGGATCGAGGTCACCGACACCCGGGGCGACCGGCTGCCCGTACCATCCGCGCCTGCGGCCGACGCGGAGTGGGGGCGGGGCCTGCTCATCGTCGAGGCCCTCGCCGACCACTGGGGCGTCATCCCCGGACCGGTCCCGCGCAAGACGGTATGGGCGGAACTCGACCTCGCACCGTGACCGCCGCCACCGGGTCGTGGACGCCCAAGACGCGCTGATTCACGACCCGGTGGTCCGCGACGCGGCGGACCACGACGTCTAAAGGCTTTAAAGAACTTAGGGAAATGACCCCACCCCACTCAGACCCCCGTCACTCGCACGGGTGAAAAACAACAACTGGGCTGGATTTGAGGCGGGTTGGCTGGCATATGCTCGCCGCGACAACCACAGACATGAGACGGCCCCCGGCTGGGACTGCGAATCCCGCCCGAGGGCCTGACCACGAGGAAGAGAACGCTTCCTGATGGATACCCCGCAGATTACCGCGCCCCCGTGCGCCCAGCCCGGCTCCCCCGGCTCCCCGCCTGACGTCACACCGACATCCGGTGTCATCCACGTCAACGTCCGGCACGCCGCAGGCTTCACGATCATCGGCAACCACCTCGCCCAGCACCGCGGCCTCTCCCTCATCGCGATCGGGCTGGCCGTACACATCCAGTCGCTGCCCACCGGGGCGAAGGCCGGCATCAAGACCCTCACCGAGCGCTTCCCGGAGAGCGAAGCCCGCATCGCGGCCGCCCTGCGCGAACTGGAGGCCACGGGCTACTTGCACCGCAACCGCGTACGCCTCCCGGACGGCCGGGTCGTCACCCGCACGGTCTCGTACAACCAGCCCGGCACAGAAGCACCACCCGAGCGACGACCGCAGCGCACCGCCCCACCGGCAGGGCAGCGGCCCGCACCACCCCCGCCGCCACCGATCCGGACGCCCCCCGAACCGCGGCCCGTCCCGACACCGGAACCGGCACCGGAGCCACTGCCCGAGCCGACGCCGCTGCCCGCCCCGGCCTTCGTACCGCCGCCCACGGCTCCCAGGGCGACACCGCCGCCACTCCCCAGCCTCACACCCCCACACCGGACCTGCATCGCACGGCCGCCGCGCTGCTCGCCGACCTCCGCCGCCAGGCACCCCAACTCACGCTCTCCGAGGCCGAGATCAGCACGCTCACCCCAGGCGTCATCACCTGGCTGGAACGTGAAGCCCACCCGGACACGATCCGCCACGCCCTGACGGCAGACCTCCCGACGCCTCTCAGGCACCCGGCGAGGCTCCTGCGGCACCGGATCACGACCCGCCTGCCACCGCCGTTGCCCGGCACCGAGGCCCTGGCACCACCACCGCGCCGCAGGGTCATCGTCATCCCGCTCCAGAACTGCGAAACGTGCGAACGCGCCTTCCGCGCCACCGAGCCAGGACATTGCCGCGACTGCCGAACCGAACACACCGACCTGTACGAAGCGGCCTGACGAACTTGTCTCCGGTCGCCCCACCCTCGACCCGAACGGAACCTGGTGGCCGTGGACCTCGCTTTCTACAAGTCCTTCATGTCGGAAGAAATCCGGGACGAGGGCCGCGCCGAGGGCCGAGCCGAAGGCCGGGCCGAAGGCCTCCTGCTGGTCCTCGAAGTACGCGGCATCGCCGTCACCGACGAGATCCGAACGAAAATCGCCGACTGCAACGACCCGCAGCGCCTGCATCAGTGGCTCCAACGCGCTGCCACCGCTTCCTCTGCCGAGGAAGTCTTCACCGAGGAGTAGCCCCGCGACAGTGCTCCCTCGCCCCACCCTCAACCCGAACGGACCTGCATTGGTCAGCTCACCGCACGAGGCAATGCACCGCATCTTCCAGGAGTACCCGGGCCTCTTCTCCCGGGTCTCCGAAGTGCTGGGCATCGACATCCCGCCGCCCACCTCAGCCACCGTCCTACCGACCGACCTCACCGAAACCAGCCCGGTCGAACGCCGGGTCGACACCCTTCTACGCATCGAAACGGAGCACGACGGCCCCTTCCTTCTCGCCATCGAGGCCCAGGGCAAGAAGGACCCGCGCAAGACAATCAGCTGGCCCTACTACGTCAGCTACCTCTACAACAGATACGGCGGCCTGCCCGTCCTGCTCCTGGTCGTCTGCCAGGACCTCGTGACGGCCGAATGGGCCGCTCGCCCCCTCAGCATCGGCCTCCGCCAGTGGCAGACGCTCACTCTCAACCCCCTCGTCGCGGGTCCACACAACATGCCCGTCATCACGAACGTGGCCGAAGCCCGCAAGGACCTCGCGCTCGCCACTCTGGCCGCCATCGCACACGCCGACAATCCGGACGTCGGTGCCATACTGAAAACGCTGTCCGCCGCGCTGCGGGAGGCACCGGAGAACATCGCCGACCCCATCGTCGAACTCACCGCACAAGGCCTGGGCAACCGCCCGGCCGCACAACAGTGGAGGAACCTGGTGGCCGTGGACCTCTCTTTCTACAAGTCCTTCATGTCGGAAGAAATCCGGGACGAGGGCCGCGCCGAGGGCCGAGCCGAAGGCCTCCTGCTGGTCCTCGAAGTACGCGGCATCGCCGTCACCGACGAGATCCGAACGAAGATCGCCGACTGCAACGACCCGCAGCGCCTGCACCAGTGGCTTCAACGCGCTGCCACCGCCTCCTCCGCCGAGGAAGTCTTCACCGAGGAGTAGCCCCGCGACACCTCCTGGCGCGTCCGTACCTACGACGACGGAACCGCCCACCCAGCCAAGCGATTTCGCGGAATCTCCCGTTGCGGGAAATGGGATTTTATGGCTTCCGGGGCGGTCCGTTAGCGTCGGATTCATGGATGGGAATTTCCGGTCGGCCGGAGAAATGGCAGCCGCGTTGCGCGCTGGTGAGGTGTCCTCGGTGGAATTGACCGAGGCGGCGATCGCTGGGATCGAGCGGGACGCGGGAGTGATCAACGCGATCTGTGTGTCCGACTTCGATCGGGCCCGGGCGGCTGCGCGTCATGCCGACCAGGAATTCGGCCGGGGGAGGATCGACCCCTTCTGGGCATTCCGGTGACGGTCAAGGAGTCGTACAACATGGCCGGGCTGCCCACGACCTGGGGCATGCCGCAGCACCGGGGCTTCGTACCGGCCGAGGACGCGGTACAGGTGTCACGGCTCAAGGCCGCCGGTGCGGTGGTGCTGGGCAAGACCAATGTGCCGTTGGGGCTACAGGACATCCAGACCTTCAACGACATCTACGGCACCACCAACAACCCGTGGGATCACGCTCGCACCTCGGGCGGGTCCTCCGGTGGATCGGCGGCGGCCCTGGCGTCCGGGTTCGGCGCGCTGTCCATCGGCTCCGACCTCGCCGGCTCGCTGCGCACCCCCGCGCACTTCTGCGGTGTCTACGCGCACAAGCCGACAGTCGGGCTGGCCGCGAGCCGCGGTATGGTCCCGCCGGCCGAGCCGGCATTGCCGCTCGACCTCGACCTCGCCGTCGTCGGTCCGATGGCGCGCGCCGCCCGCGACCTCACGCTCCTGCTCGACGTCATGGCCGGTCCTGACCCACTGACGTCCGGCGTGGCGCACCGCGTGACGCTGCCGCCCGCGCGTCATGAGCGGCTCCGCGACTTCCGGGTCCTGGTCCTCGACGAGCATCCGCTCATTGCGACCGGGGCCGCCGTGCGCGCGGGCGTGAACCGGGTGGCCGACGCGCTGGTCGACGGCGGCGCCCGCGTCGAGCGGCACAGTCCGCTGCTGCCCGATCTGGCCGAAGCCGGGACGCTCTACACGCAGTTGCTGTTCTCGGGCTCCGTTGCGCGTTTTCCCGTCGAGGCGTACGAGCAGCTGCGGACCCGCGCCGCCGGACTGAGCGCACACGACCGGAGTCTCGGCGCGGCGCGGCTGCGCGGCATGGCGTGCAGCCACCGCGACTGGATCCAGGTGAACAACCGTCGCGAGCTGCACCGCCACGGCTGGCGGCAGCTGTTCGGCGAGTTCGATGCCGTGGTGTGTCCGATCACGCCGACCCCCGCGTTCCCGCACGACCACAACCCTGATCTGCTGGAACGCCGGCTCGACATCGACGGCGTCGAGTACCCGTACTTCGACCAGCTCGTCTGGGCCGGACTTGCCACCATGCCCGGCCTGCCCGCCACCGCGATACCCGCGGGCCGGTCCCCCGAGGGTCTGCCGGTGGGAGTGCAGCTCATAGGCCCGATGTTCGAGGACCGCACCACACTGCGCCTGGCCGACCTGCTGGAACAGCGGATCGGCGGCTTCCAGGCACCCAAGTGACGCGTCGTACCGGGTAGCCGTCGAGGAAGAGGCACGGCTGCCGTCGCGGCCAGTACGTGCGGCGACAGCGCACGGCGTCAGATGCGGTGCATCGCAAGGCCGAGGGACGTCCGCACACCGGAGGTATGCGGACGTCCCACACTGGATGTATGCGGGCGTCCCACACTGGATGTATGCGGGCGTCCCGACAACGCGGCGAGACACCTTCGTGGCCGCTCAGTCGAGGCAGAACTCGTTGCCCTCGACGTCCTGCATCCCGAGGCACGACTCGTCGAATTCGTCGGCCAGCTGCAGCAGCCCGCGCACCGCGCCGAGCGGGATCAGCCGTGCGCACTCGGCCTCGAGTGCGGCCAGGCGCTCTTCGCCCACGAGCCCGGTTCCGACGCGTACGTCGAGGTGCACCCGGTTCTTGACGACTTTCCCTTCGGGGACGCGCTGGAAGTACATACGCGGCCCCACGCCTGCGGGGTCCATGCAGACGAACCCGGCGCCCTGACGCTCGGGCGGCAGCGAGTGGTCGTAGTCGTCCCAGGTGGCGAACCCCTCCGGGGGAGGCGGTACGACGTATCCCAGCACTTCGCACCAGAAGCGGGCGACGCGCTCGGGTTCCGCGCAGTCGAAGGTGATCTGGACCTGCTTGACCGATGGCATCGGTCCACCATAGTGGCGCGAGTTGATCACCAGTAGTGGTGCCGAGATTCCGCCGCCCCCGTCAGTCCCGGAAGCTGATCGTGCCCCGTTGGCGGTTGCCGTCGAACTTCGACCGGTCGACGGACGGGCGCTGGGCCGGGCGGGCGGCGATCAGTTTGATCACGTCGCGGCCCGCCAGCGCGGTGCGCCACTGGCCCAGATCGGGGCGGGTGCCGCAGGCGCCCTCCGCCTGTTGCCAGAGCCGCCGCACCGCCGCCTCCCGCCGCTCGTCCAGCACTCCCGGCACGGGGACCAGCGGCTTGCCGGGCGAGACATAGGCGTCCTGGGCAAGCACCCGGCCGACCATCAGAGCGGCCTTGTAGCGGTCGCTGTCCACGGAGACGGTTCCCTGCGGGGCGAGAGGGTCGTGCCAGTCCGGGGTGTCCGCCTGCTCAAGCACCGGGCGCTGCCCGGAGAGTCTGGCACCGTCGCAGTCCAGGAGGTATACGGCAGGCGCGGGTTGAACCGTCCACAGCACGTTGGCCTGAGAAAGGTCCCCGACCACCAGACCCACCGAGTGCAGCCACTCGAAGAGCGCCACCAGCGCCACGACCAGCGTGTACCGCTCGGCCGGCGAGGGCTGCCTGACCGACTGCCAGGCGGCCTTCGGCAGCCGCAGCAAGTAGGACAGTTCGACGAGTTTGCTGTCCCCCTTCGACGTCTTCCAGGTCATGGCATCGGGCGCCCGGTGCATGAGGAAGCCGACGGCCCTGTCCCCGTCCACCACCCGGCACAACGGCCACGCCGCCTCCCGGTCCAGCCGGTCGCGGTCGGCCTGCCCCAGGGCCTGCCGGAGCGACACCAGCGCGGCGAGGGCGGCACCGTCGACCTTGTGCGGTTCCCGATAGCTCTTGTAGAGCAGCGCACCGGGCCCGCCGATCGCGTGCACCTCCCCCTGTCCGCCGTCGCCGACCTTGTCGAACAGCTTCAGGGAGTCGTAGGTGACGTCCAGGCCGTCGTGCACGCTCATGCGGGCCCCTCCCACAGCACGACTGCGCTGCGGTCGTCGTCGTACGACTTCACCCGGAACTGCGTCTGCCACAGGAAGTCGACGGGCCCCGGCACCGCACCGCTGCCCCAGGCCGCCCGCAGGAAGTCGCGCATCTCCTGGTCCCCCGCCAGCGGGGTGGAGAGGCCGTCGGTGCAGAGCACCAGTACGTCGCCCGGCATCGCGGGAGCCAGGAGCCTCGCCACGGCGGTACGGGTGAGCGGCAGGGCGGCCGTGCGGGTGTCGATCATCCCCGATCCGTCGGGATCCTCCTCCTCCGTGACGTCGAGGTGCCAGGCACCGGCCCGCAGCAGGGCCGTGCCGCCGTCGCCCACGGCCAGGAAGCCGCGCGTGCGGACGGCCGGGTCCAGCGGCACCAGCAGGACCCGCAGGGTCGTCGCGTACGCCTCGGGTTTCTGGTTCTCGTGCATCGCCAGGTCGGCGAGCAGCACGGCGATCCGGCCGACCGCCTCGTCCGCCAGCTCGGTGAAGGCGGGCAGGTCATCGGCGCGCAGTGCCGAGAGCAGGGCCTGCGCCACCCGGTCCAGATAGACGGCCGCGAGACGGCACACCTGGTTGGACCCGACGTGCGAACGGGCCGCGGAGCCGACCCCGTCGGCGACGGCGAGCAGCATCATCTCCCCGGTTCCGGGCGTGCCGATCCGGGTGACGCACAACGCGTCCTGGCGCGGCTCACCCAGGTACCGGTGGGAGTCCCCGCGCACGGAGGCGGCCCTGACTGTCAGCGGGCCGTATGCCGCACCGTCCACGACGATGTCGGGCAGAACGGCCGCCGCCGGGTCCTCGCCCGCGCTCGGCAGGCCCTGTGGGACGGGTGCGTAGGAGGGCGGCCGCTTGCCGCTGTGCCGGGGCTCCCCGAGTGCACCGACAGCCTCGCCGAGGAGTTCGCCGACGGGTTCGCCGATTGATTCGCCGACCGATTCGCCAAGGGGTCCGCCGAGCGGCGGCGCCGGTTCCGCTCCGGCCGTTCGACGCTCCGGTGCGGGGGCGATCTCCGGTGCCGGGGCGGGCTCGGGCGCGGGGGCCCACTCCCGTGCCGGGGCGGGCTCCTGACGTACGGGGCGGTGTTCGGGCGCCGACTGCCGTTCCAGGACGCCGGGCGCCGACTGCCATTCCCGGGCCCGGGGCGACCCCTGGGCTTCCCGCGCGCCGGGCGCCCCCTGGGATTCCGCGACACCGGGCGGCTGCTGGGCCTCCGGAACGCCGGCCGGCTGATGCGGTGGCAGCCGGCCGGGCAACTGCTGGGATGGCTGCGACAGTTGCTGCGACGGCTGCTGCTGCGGCGGCTGCGAGCGACCGGGCGCAACGATCGACTCGACCGATTGCCAGACCGCCTGCAACGGGTCGTCGTGCCCGGCATCCCCACCGGACCCGCCCGGTCCCTCCTGCTCCATCATCACGTCCTCAGAGCTTGTCGAGGGAAACGGTCGAGAACCCGGGCACGGTCTCGTCCACTGCCAGCGTGAACCCGGACCCGCCGTCGGCGGCGATGCTGCTCGCGGACCGCACGATGGAACGGGTCAGGCTGGAGGCGAACTCCCGCAGGGCCTGGGCGGGGGACACCGTGGCGTCCTTCTGCATGAACGCCCGGAAGTTGGCCACCTGTCCGATCGTGACCTCCTCCGCGTCACCGATGCCGAACGCGATGATCTTCGGGCAGAACCGGGACTGCTCCAGCTCCTTGTGCGCCTGCTCCCAGCCGTGGTCCGTGGGGATTCCGTCGGAGAGGAAGAAGGCCACCGGGCGGTAGACCTCGTGCCCCTCCGCCTTGAGCGCGGCCACGTCTGCCTCGATGCACCGCAGCAGCGTGCGGAAGGCGTCGCCGTACGACGTCAGCCCGCCGGCCGCCAGGGCCGGGACCTGGTCGATGTCGCTCAGGTCGACGAGCGGCTGCAGCACGCTCGCGTCGTCGGAGAATCCGATCAGGCAGAACCTGGTCTTGTCGGCGACCGTCGGGTTGGTGCTGATCTCGTGGTGCAGCTCGGGGAGGGCGTTGTTGATGGCGTCGATCGGGCCGCCGGACATCGAGCCCGACTCGTCACAGAGCAGGTAGAACGGAAGGATCTGCACGGTCTCGTACCTCCGGTTGTGCCGGTCAGTAGGTGTAGAAGTAGATTTCGATGTCGGCGTGGCCCGAGGAGGACCCGCCCTTCCAGAAGTCGCGGGTCGTGGCCCCCTTGAACATGTCCGGACGGGCCTTGCCCAGCAGGGTGTTGACCTCGTGGGCGTACGCGCCGCCCGCGCCCGGGTCCGCGTGCCGGCCGAAGGTGAGGACGAACGCGGCCTGACGCCCCCGGTACGGGGCGGTCACCGCCCGCAGCCGCTGCTTGATGTGGCTCTTGTCCCCCGGCGCGGCGTCGATGGACACCTTCACGGGCTTGTTCACCACGGAACGCGGGCCCTTGGGCTTCGGTGCCTTCGACGGCTTCGGCTTCGCCGACGCGGAGCTCCCCGGCTTGGCCACCGCCTCGGCCGCCAGCGGATCGCCGCGGTCCCCCATCGCCACCAGGGCCAGCACCAGGAGCATGTCGGCGAAGAGCCAGCCCGCCAGGTGCAGCGGGTTGAAGCGGGGCGCCCTCATCGGGTGCCGCCCCGCGGCGGGACGGCGTCCTGGGGCACCTTCTCCAGTTCGACCGGGGGCCGGGCCCGCCGGTCAGCGGGCGGTGGCACGGTCCGCAGCGCGTCCACCAGTCCGCCGAACCGCTCCGCCACCTCCTGGAGCGCCCCCGTCTGGTCGGCCAGCCGTCGTACGACGTCGCGCGACGCCTCGACACCGCGGGCCGATTCCTCGGCGACGTCGCTGAGCCGGCTCAGTACCTGCGCGGAGACGTCGGAGGCCACCTCGATGCCGGTGGTGAACGAACGCTGCGACGCGGCAAGGGTGCTGAGCGAATCCTCGACCCGGTCCCCGGCCGAGTCGATCACGTCGCGCACCGAGCTGTTGACCTCGCGGACGTCCTCCAGCGCCTTGCTCACCAGGACGCCGTTGCCGCTCACCGCCGACTCGACCTGTTTGCCGCCGTCACGCACGGCCTCCTCGATCCGGCCCGCCGCATCCTCCAGCGGACGTACCGAGCTGTCGATCCCGGCGAGGCGCCGCTCGGCCTTCTCCACCGCGCCGCCCACGACCTCGGCCGCGGCCGAGAGGTCCTTCTGCACCTTGACCGCCTTGTTGCCGAGGCGGGTGAGCGTGGCGGCCGCCTCGGTGAGCTCGGCGGTGAAGCGCTGCGGTGACGACAAGCGGTGGGTGTTCAGCACGAGTTGGGCCCGGGTCAGCACCGGCACCAGGCTCCTGACCAGCCTCTCCGCCTCGCGCTGCGCACTCTCCTCGCGGCGGGTGACGGAGGACTTGCGCAGTCCGTGCACCAGTACGAGCGCGAAGAGCAGCGCGATCGCGGAGGTCGCGCCCATCGCGACGTGCCCGAAGGTGAACGCACCGGTCAGATGCCCGTCGAAGCCGGACTGCCACAACTGCAGGAAGGGCCTGGACGCCGCCTTGGGGTCGGCTCCGGTCAGCGCCTGGTAGGCACTGGACGCCTGCGTCAGGCCGTACCACGTCATCATCAGCGGCACGAAGACCAGTGCGCCGAGCAGCGCCTCGAGCCAGGACCACGCCCGGTGCTCCTCGGCGCCGCCGTCGGTGAGGCCGATGCTCTCCGGCCGGGCGTACGCGTGGAGCAGGTCGAGCTCCGTCCACGGATCGAGCAGCGCGGTGTCCTTCGACGCGAACGCCGCTGCCAGCGCGCTGAGTTCGGCTTCCCGGGTGGCGAGCCGCGGCTCGGCGGCGAGCTTCCTGACCAGCCGGGCGACGTCCTGACGATCCATCAATGCACTTACGGGCATGCCCATCCCTAGGAGAGAACCTCAGGGGACTCCCCACTTCGCGCCTCTCGCTCCCCAGCGATCACCTAGCGCCCGCGCCCCCGCACGGCGGTGCACACATGGAGTATCGCCGTGGGCGCAGAGCGTACCTCACGGCTCGTCAGCTCAGGCATACAATCCAGACCCGCGTTCCCGACGGAACACCTGGCCGGGGGGCCTCATGAGTACCGATGACAGACCGCGTGGCGTGATCAGGCTGGGCGGCCCGAGCGGCCCGCCCCGGACGGAGCCCGTGGCCGGGCCCACCACCAGCTCACCACCGCGCGCGCGTACGCGTCCGCCCGAGCTGACCCGGGCCGCGCCGCACACCCGGTTCGGCGGCAGGGGTGCACTTCAGGCCAATCTCAACTGGCTGCCGGGCTCCGGGGCGGATCTGAACCTGTGCTGCCTCATCTCGTTCAAGGACGGGACGGTGAAGGTGGTGCAGGCCCTGGCCGACGACTACGGCTCGCTCACCTCGTGGCCGTACGTCGCGCTCGACCACGACGACCGGACCGGGGAGTCGTCCGACGGCGAGACGCTCCGGGTGAATCCGGAGCACCGGGCACTCTTCGACCGGCTGCTCTTCTTCGTCTACATCTACGAGGGCGCGGTGGACTTCCGCCGGCTGGGCGCGGCCGTCTCGGTCACCGCGCCGGGCGACCCGGGGTGCCGGATCCTGCTCGACGAGTCCCCCGCCGGTTCGATCGCCTGCGCCGTCGCCCTCGTCACTCCGGACGGCGCGGGGCTCACCGTCCGACGCGAGGTCCGCTGGTTCCCCGGCCATCCCGTCCTGTCCAGCCACGAACAGATCGACCGGGCGTACGGCTTCGGAGTCGAGTGGACCCCGACGGAGAAGCCACCGCGCCGGCCGGTGGACCCGCGGCGCGGCGACAGCACTGCGCCCCGCGACCGGAACGGGCCGGAAGCGGGGCGCTGACACTGCGGGTGCTGCGGGTGCAGGCTCTGCTGCGGGTGGAGAGGCTGTGCGCTGTGCTGCGAGGTACGTGACGCCGTTACGGCAGGTTGCGGGCCATGACGATCCGCTGGACCTGGTTGGTGCCCTCGTAGATCTGGGTGATCTTGGCGTCGCGCATCATCCGCTCCACCGGGTAGTCCCGGGTGTAGCCGTAGCCGCCGAGCAGCTGGACCGCGTCGGTGGTGACCTCCATCGCGACATCGGAGGCGAAGCACTTGGCCGCGGCGCCGAAGAAGGTGAGGTCGCTGTCGAGGCGCTCGGACTTGGCGGCGGCCGAGTAGGTGAGCTGGCGGGCCGCCTCCAGCTTCATGGCCATGTCGGCGAGCATGAACTGGATGCCCTGGAAGTCGGCGATCGGCTTGCCGAACTGCTTGCGCTCCTGGACGTAGCCCTTGGCGTAGTCCAGCGCGCCCTGGGCGACGCCGAGTGCCTGGGCGGCGATCGTGATGCGGGTGTGGTCGAGGGTCTTCATCGCGGTGGCGAAACCGGTGCCCTCCTCGCCGATCATGCGGTCGGCGGGGATGCGGACGTTGTCGAAGTAGACCTCGCGGGTCGGGGAGCCCTTGATGCCGAGCTTCTTCTCCGGGGCGCCGAAGGAGACACCCTCGTCCGACTTCTCGACGACGAAGGCCGAGATGCCCTTGGAGCGCTTGGTCGGGTCGGTGACCGCCATGACGGTGTAGTACTCGGAGACGCCCGCGTTGGTGATCCACCGCTTCACGCCGTTGAGGACCCAGAAGTCGCCGTCGCGCACGGCCTTGGTCTTCATGCCGGCGGCGTCGGAACCCGCGTCCGGCTCGGAGAGGGCGTACGAGAACATCGCGTCGCCCTTGGCGAGCGGGCCCAGGTACTTCTTCTTCAGGTCCTCGGAGCCGGAAAGGATCACGGGGAGCGAGCCGAGCTTGTTCACGGCCGGGATGAGGGAGGAGGATACGCAGGCGCGGGCAACCTCCTCGATCACGATGACCGTGGCGAGCGCGTCGGCACCGGCGCCGCCGTACTCCTCCGGGACGTGCACGGCGTGCAGGTCCGCGGCGGTCAGGGCGTCCAGCGCCTCCTGCGGGAAGCGGGCCTCCTCGTCGACCGCGGCCGCGAAGGGGGCGATCTTCGCCTCGGCGAGCGCACGCACCGACTCACGGAGCATGTCGTGCTCCTCGGCCGGACGGTACAGGTCGAAATCGGTCGAACCCGCCAAGACGCTCACTCCCCAAGATGCTAACTACCGTTAAGTAACCCAATTTTAGGCTCCCGCCCCGGTAAAGGCATATGAGCTGGGGCCGTGAGCTTCGCGACAGCCCGAATGAGGCGATTCGGGGGCACGACTATGCTCGTTCACCGCACGTCTGTCCGCATCTCCCAGGAGCACTACATGGCCCTCAGGATCACTGTGATCGGCACCGGCTATCTCGGCGCCACCCACGCCGCGGCCATGGCGGAGCTGGGCTTCGAAGTCCTCGGGCTCGATGTCGTGCCCGAGAAGATCGAGATGCTGTCGGCCGGCAAGGTCCCGATGTACGAGCCGGGGCTGGAAGAGATCCTCAAGAAGCACGTCGCCGGCATCGCGGGCGCCAGCGGGCGGCTGCGGTTCACCACCTCATGGGAAGAGGTGGCGGAGTTCGGTGATGTGCACTTCGTCTGCGTGAACACCCCGCAGAAGCACGGCGAGTACGCCTGCGACATGAGCTATGTGGACAGCGCCTTCGAATCGCTCGCACCACATCTGACCAGGCCCGCACTCGTCGTCGGCAAGTCCACCGTGCCGGTCGGCTCGGCGGCGCGGCTGGCGGCCCGGCTGGCCGAGCTCGCGCCCGTCGGCGCGGATGCGGAGCTCGCGTGGAACCCGGAGTTCCTGCGCGAGGGCTTCGCGGTCAAGGACACGTTGCACCCGGACCGGATCGTCGTCGGCGTGGAGAGCGAGCGGGCCGAGAAGCTGCTGCGCGAGGTGTACGCCGTACCGGTCGCCGAGGGGTCCCCCTTCGTGGTGACCGACTTCCCGACGGCCGAACTGGTGAAGACCTCGGCCAACTCCTTCCTCGCCACCAAGATCTCGTTCATCAACGCCATGGCGGAGGTCTGCGAGGCCGCCGACGGCGACGTGGTGAAGCTGGCCGAGGCGATCGGCCACGACGAGCGGATCGGCAAGAAGTTCCTGCGCGCGGGGATCGGGTTCGGCGGCGGGTGTCTGCCCAAGGACATCCGGGCGTTCATGGCGCGCGCCGGTGAGCTGGGCGCCGACCAGGCGCTGACCTTCCTGCGCGAGGTCGACTCCATCAACATGCGGCGCCGGGGCCACATGGTCGAGCTCGCCCGGGAAGCCGTGGGCGGCGGCTCGTTCCTCGGCAAGCGGGTGGCCGTCCTGGGCGCCACCTTCAAGCCGGACTCGGACGACGTACGCGACTCGCCCGCCCTGAACGTCGCCGGGCAGATCCACCTCCAGGGCGGCCAGGTCACCGTCTTCGACCCGAAGGGCATGGACAACGCCCGCCGGCTCTTCCCCACGCTCGGCTACGCGGACACGGCGCTGGAGGCGGTGCGCGGCGCGGATGTGGTGCTGCACCTGACGGAGTGGAGCGAGTTCCGCGAGCTGGACCCGGCGGTGCTGGGCGAGGCCGTGGACCGCCGCATCATCCTGGACGGGCGCAACGCCCTGGACCCGGTGGTGTGGCGCGAGGCCGGGTGGACGTACCGCGCGATGGGCCGGCCGAAGGCCTGAGCCGACGCGTGGACGTGTCGGGTCGCGGGCCGGCCGAGGCCTGAGCCGACGCGTGTCAGCCGCGCCTGGCGCGGTACGCGCGCATCTTCGCGCGGGCCCCGCACACCGACATCGAGCACCAGCGGCGGCGCCCCGCCGGGCTGCGGTCGTAGTACGCCTCCTGGCAGTCCGCCGCCTCGCACGCCTTGAGCCGGGCCCAGGTCCCGTCGGCAGACGCGGTGGCGATGGCCAGCGCGACCCTGGCGGTCAGTCCCGCGGGGTCCCCGGCGGGGCGCAGCACCGCGGAGCCCGCCGCGTCCACGGCGACGCGCAGGGGCGCGTCCGCGAGCAGGCGGTCCAGCAGGGAGACCGAGCCGTCGTCGGGCGGGCAGTGGCCTGCATGGGCGAGGCAGACGGTGCGCAGGGCCTCGCGCAGGTCGCGGGCCGCCGGGACGTCCGGCTCGGTGATCCCGAGTTCGGCACGCCCTTCCACCGTGGTGAGGGTGTCCGCACCCGTCTCGACGTCCAGGGTGTTGACCAGGACCTCGATCAGCGCGAGTCCGCCGGGCGCGGATTCCCTCTCATTCATGGTTGCGACGTTACCCCCGTTGGGGGAGCATGCAGTAACGGTTACTTGTTGGAGCCCTATACCGGTAACCGCATGACCGCATCTGTCCCAGGAGGAAACGTCATGGCCGTCGCCACGCTGGGTGTCGTCGTTCTGGACTGCCCGGACCCCGTAGCCCTCGCAGGCTTCTACGCCGAGGTGCTCGGCGGAAACGTCACCGTGGTGGAGGAGAACGGCGACAGCTGGGTCGATCTCACCGGCGGCTTCGGCACGCCGCTCGCCTTCCAGGCCGCACCCGACTTCGTACCACCGCGGTGGCCGAGCCCGGAGGGCTCGCAGCAGTTCCACCTGGACCTGACCGTGAGCGACCTGGACGCGGCGGAGCGGGAGGTGCTGGCCCTGGGTGCGACGGTGCTCGACGCGGCGGACCGGGAGCGGACGTTCCGGGTGTACGCCGATCCGGCGGGGCACCCGTTCTGTCTCTGCGCCTGCTAAGGGCTGTCCCGGTTCACCCGCCCCCGGCTCAGGCCTTCGGGGCGTCCAGCTGCTCGATCGTGGCGTGGGACGGGCCGCGGCGGGTCTGCAGGTCCCGGGCGACGTCCTCGGCGGCGCGCAGCACCCGTACCGCGTTCTGCCAGGTGAGCTTGGCCAGGTCGGCGGCGGACCAGCCACGGCCGAGCAGCTCCGCGACGAGGTTCGGGTAGCCCGAGACGTCCTCCAGGCCCTCCGGGAGGAATGCCGTGCCGTCGTAGTCGCCGCCGATGCCGATGTGGTCGACCCCGGCGACCTCGCGCATGTGGTCGAGGTGGTCGGCGATCGTGGCCACGGTGGCCATCGGGCGGGGGTTCGCCGCCTCGAACGCGGCGTGGATCTTCATCCCCCGCTCGGTGGTGTCCAGGTGGTGCAGGCCCTGGGCGCGCATGTTCTCGTCCGCGGCCTGTGTCCAGGCGACCGCCTCCGGCAGGACGAACTTCGGCACGAAGGTCGCCATGGCGATGCCGCCGTTGGCCGGGAGCTGTGCGAGGACGTCGTCGGGGATGTTGCGCGGGTGGTCGCAGATCGCCCGCGCCGAGGAGTGCGAGAACATCACCGGGGCGGTGGAGGTGGCGAGCGCGTCGCGCATCGTCGTCGCCGCGACGTGCGAGAGGTCCACCAGCATGCCGGTGCGGTTCATCTCCCGTACGACCTCGTGGCCGAACGGCGAGAGTCCGCCGACTCCCGGGTCGTCGGTCGCCGAGTCGGCCCAGGCGATGTTGTCGTTGTGGGTGAGCGTCATGTAGCGGACGCCGAGGGCGTGCAGGCCGCGCAGGGTGCCCAGTGAGTTGTTGATGGAGTGGCCGCCCTCGGCCCCCATCAGGGAGGCGATGCGGCCCTCGGCGCGGGCCGTCTCCATGTCGTCGGCCGTCAGCGCGCGGCGCAGGTCGGCGGGGTGGCGCTCCAGCAGTTCGGCGACCGCGTCGATCTGTTCCAGGGTGGCGCTGACGGCGTCCTCGCCCGCCATGTCGGACCGTACGTAGACGGACCAGAACTGGGCGCCGACGCCGCCCGCGCGCAGCCGGGGGATGTCGGTGTGCAGATGGGCCGACTGGTCGGTGGCGATGTCGCGCGCGTCCAGGTCGTAGTTGACCTGTTCGCGCAGCGCCCACGGCAGGTCGTTGTGGCCGTCGACGACCGGGTGCTCCGCGAGGAGTTCCCGGGCCCGCTCCAGCTGGTCCATCGCTGTCCTACTTTCCGAAGCCGAAGGAGTCCGCGCCCTCGACCTTGCTGCGAAGGCGCTTGCCCTTCTCCGCCGCCTGGTCGTTCAGCTCCTTCTGGAACTCGACCATGCGGGCCTGCAGCTCACTGTCGTGGGAGGCGAGGACACGCGCCGCGAGCAGGCCCGCGTTGCGTGCGCCGGCGACCGAGACGGTGGCCACGGGGACCCCTGCGGGCATCTGCACGATGGACAGCAGGCTGTCCATGCCGTCCAGGTACTTCAGCGGGACCGGCACGCCGATGACCGGCAGCGGGGTGACCGAGGCGAGCATGCCGGGCAGGTGGGCGGCGCCGCCCGCGCCCGCGATGATCACCTTGAGGCCGCGGCCCGCGGCGTCCTCCCCGTACGCGATCATTTCGCGCGGCATGCGGTGGGCGGAGACGACGTCGACCTCGTAGGGGATCTCGAACTCGTCGAGCGCCTTGGCCGCTGCTTCCATGACGGGCCAGTCGGAGTCGGAGCCCATGACGATGCCGACGACCGGCGCGGTGGAGGCGGGGGAAGTCATTCGGTGATCGTTCCTCGCAGGTAGTCGGCCGCGTGCCGGGCGCGCTCGCGCACATCCGCCAGGTCGTCGCCGTAGGTGTTGACGTGGCCGACCTTGCGTCCGGGCTTCACGTCCTTGCCGTACATGTGGATCTTGAGCTGCGGGTCGCGGGCCATGCAGTGCAGGTACGCCTGGTACATGTCCGGGTAGTCGCCGCCGAGGACGTTGCTCATGACCGTCCAGGTGGCGCGCGGGCGCGGGTCGCCGAGCGGGAGGTCGAGGACGGCCCGGACGTGGTTGGCGAACTGCGAGGTGATCGCACCGTCCTGGGTCCAGTGCCCGGAGTTGTGCGGGCGCATGGCCAGCTCGTTGACCAGGATGCGGCCGTCGGCGGTCTCGAAGAGCTCGACGGCGAGATGGCCGACGACACCGAGTTCGGAGGCGATGCGCAGGGCGAGCTGCTGGGCCTCGCCGGCGATCCGCTCGTCCAGCTCGGGGGCCGGCGCGATGACCGTGTCGCAGACGCCGTCCACCTGGATGGACTCGACGACCGGGTAGGCCACGGCCTGGCCGTGCGGCGAGCGGACGATGTTGGCCGCCAGCTCGCGTGCGAAGTCGACCTTCTCCTCGGCGAGGACCGGGACGCCGGCCCGGAAGGGGTCGGCCGCGTCCGCCTCGGAGCGGACCACCCAGACGCCCTTGCCGTCGTAGCCGCCGCGCACGGTCTTGAGGATGACGGGGAAGCCGCCGGCCTCCTGGGCGAAGGCCCCGGCGTCGGCCGGGTCCTTCACGATGCGATGGCGGGGGCAGGGCGCGCCGATCTCGGTGAGCTTCGCGCGCATCACCCCCTTGTCCTGGGCGTGCACCAGAGCGTCGGGGCCGGGGCGCACGGGGATGCCGTCCGCCTCCAGGGCCCGCAGGTGCTCGGTCGGCACTTGCTCGTGATCGAAGGTGATCACGTCACAGCCGCGCGCGAAGGCACGCAGCGTGTCCAGGTCGCGATAGTCGCCCACGACGACTTCGCTCACCACCTGGGCCGCCGAATCCTGAGCGGTGTCACTGAGGAGCTTGAACTTGATGCCGAGGGGGATGCCCGCCTCGTGGGTCATACGGGCGAGCTGACCGCCACCGACCATGCCGACTACCGGGAACGTCACTCCTCCAGGGTATCCGCACGCTCCGGGGCCGCCCGACGATGCCCCGCGCCCGGGGCTGCGGGCACCGGGACGGGTGGCGGGTGTCACAGCCTCGCCACACCTGTGCCGGTACTCACGGGCAGCCGGCGGACGGGCTGGTTAGCATGGCTGGGTTGACGGAACCTGAAGCCGAACCGACAGACGGGCTGAGCAATCACCATGAGTGAACGGGGCGCACTGCGGGACCGGCTGGATCTGCTGGCCCGGGAGGTCGCCAAGTTCGGCGTGGTCGGCGCGGTCGGCCTGGTCGTCAATATCGCGGTATCCAACCTGCTGTGGCGCTACACGGACATCCCGACGGTGCGGGCGGGCCTGCTGGCGACGCTCGTCGCCATCCTCTGCAACTACATCGGCTTCCGCTACTGGACCTACCGGGACCGCGACAAGAGCGGGCGCACCCGGGAGCTGACGCTGTTCCTGCTGTTCAGTGCGGTGGGGGCGGTCATCGAGACCGGTGTGCTGTACGCGGCGACGTACGGGTTCGGCTGGAACAGCCCGGTCCAGAGCAACGTCTTCAAGATCGTCGGGATCGGTGTCGCGACGCTGTTCCGCTTCTGGTCCTATCGGACCTGGGTCTTCAAGGCGCTGCCTGACAAAGAGCCGGCGCTGAGTGAGACCGGGCCGGGTGCGGTGGCTGTGCCGGCGCCCATGCCCGAGCCGGCGGCCGTGCCTGTGGCTGCGCCTGCTGCGCGGGTCGATGTGGTGCGGCGGTAGCGGGTTCGTCGGCAGGCACGGGGCGTCCGGGCGGACGACTTGTCCTCCATCGCCGGACGGGCTTGATCTGCTTCAGATGGCTGGGGCTACCTCACCGGGCGTTCCGGTTCTTTTCTGTTCAGGGCCACTCGGCTGAGGAACAGGGCGAAGACCGGGGGCTGCTGCTGGAGCAGTTCCAGGCGGCCGCCGTCCGCCTCCGCGAGGTCGCGGGCGACCGCGAGGCCGATGCCCGTGGAGTTGCGGCCGCTGATGGTCCGCTCGAAGATCCGCGCGCCCAGGTCGGCGGGGACCCCGGGGCCCTCGTCCGTGACCTCGATGACCGCCTGGTTCCCGGTGACGCGGGTGCGCAGGGCGACCGTGCCGCCGCCGTGCATCAGTGAGTTCTCGATCAGCGCGGCCAGCACCTGCGCGACCGCCCCGGGGGTGCCGACCGCCCGCAGCCCGTGCTTGCCGGAGCAGACGATGGCGCGGCCCTCGCCCCGGTAGGCGGGGCGCCACTCCTCGATCTGCTGCTTGACGACCTCGTCGAGGTCGAAGACGACGGCCGAGCCGGTCCGCGGGTCGCGGGCGTTGGTCAGCAGCCGCTGCACCACGTCCGTGAGCCGCTCGACCTGGGTGAGGGCGATGTTCGCCTCCTCCTTCACCGTGTCCGGGTCGTCGGTGACGGAGATCTCCTCGATCCGCATGGAGAGCGCGGTCAGCGGCGTACGGAGCTGGTGGGAGGCGTCGGCGGCGAGCCGGCGCTCCGCGGTCAGCATCCGGGCGATCCGTTCGGCGGAGGCGTCGAGCACGTCGGCGACCCGGTCCAGCTCCGGCACCCCGTAGCGCTTGTGGCGCGGGCGCGGGTCGCCGGAGCCCAGGCGTTCCGCGGTCTCGGCGAGGTCGGTGAGCGGCGAGGTCAGCTTGTTGGCCTGGCGTACGGCCAGCAGTACGGCGGAGACGATGGCCAGCAGCGCCACCGCGCCGATGATCATCAGGGTGCGGCCGACCTCGCGGGTGACGGCGGAGCCGGACTCCTCGACGGTGACCTTCTCGCCGTGCTCGCCCTTCTCCGAGGCGCTGATCACCCTGCCGCTGGGGCGCTCGCCCACCTCGATCGGGGCGCGGCCGGGCATCTCCACGCGGGCGTAGCGCTTGTTGTCGACCTGTTCGGCGAGCACCCCGGGGTTGATCCGCTCGGAGCCGAGCAGCCGGCTCTCGATCACGTTGATCAGCCGCAGCGCCTCGGAGTCGACGCTCTCCTGGGCGCTGCTGCTGATGGTGCGGGTCTCCACGATGACGAGGGAGACGCCGAAGACGGCGATCACCACGAGCACCACGGCGAGGGTGGAGTTGATCAGTCGTCGGCGCATGAGTGTTTCTGTACGTCAGCTCTTCTCGAAGCGGAAGCCGACGCCCCGGACGGTGGCGATGTAGCGGGGATTGGCCGCGTCGTCGCCGAGCTTCTTGCGGAGCCAGGAGATGTGCATGTCGAGGGTCTTCGTGGACGACCACCAGGTGGTGTCCCAGACCTCGCGCATCAGCTGGTCGCGGGTGACGACCCGTCCCGCGTCGCGGACCAGGACCCGCAGCAGGTCGAATTCCTTGGCGGTGAGCTGGAGTTCCTCGTCGCCCATCCAGGCCCGGTGCGACTCGACGTCGATCCGGACGCCGTGGGTGGCGGGCTGCGGGGCGGGCTCGGTGGCCCCGCGGCGCAGCAGTGCCCGCACCCGGGCCAGGAGTTCGGCCAGCCGGAAGGGCTTGGTGACGTAGTCGTCGGCGCCCGCGTCGAGGCCGACGACCGTGTCCACCTCGTCGGCGCGGGCGGTCAGCACCAGGACCGGCACGGTGTGCCCCTCGGCGCGGAGCCTTCGGGCGACTTCGAGGCCGTCCATGCCGGGCAGCCCCAGGTCGAGCACGACCAGGTCGATGCCGCCCTGGAGGCCGGCGTCGAGAGCGGTCGGACCGTCCTCGCGGACCTCGACCTCGTAACCCTCCCGACGCAGGGCGCGGGCCAGCGGCTCCGAGATGGATGCGTCGTCCTCGGCGAGCAGTACACGGGTCATGGAGTGATGGTAGTCCGCGCAGCGCACAAGCAGTGAGGTGATCCAAAAGCCCTGCGGGTCTGTGCCCGGTTCAGGTCCGGACCTTCGAATGTGGGACTGTGGTTGCACCTGGACCTGTGATCCATGTCTCAAGTCCTTCCATATCGCCCCGTGTCGTGTCGTATTGTGTCTCAACGCCTGTTGCACCACTCAAGGACCTTTGGGCAGCTATTAGCGCCCAGGGTCTCTTTTGTGTGCGGGGCTGGTACCCGCCAGTCCGGAAGTTTTCAGTGAGAGACCTGTGGGCCGGGCCCGGAGCGCCGAAGAAGGCACCGGGCGTGGATCCCGACGCGGTGGGCGTACCCGCGTCGGTGCCGGCCTCCCCCACCGGGCGCGCACCGCTCACGAGGCGACGCGCGTCCCGAGCAAGCAAGGATCGACCATGGCGTCCAGCCTGACGAAGGACCCCGCCCGCCCCGTCGGCGCGGAGAAGACCTTCTTCGGCCACCCCCGCGGCCTGGCCACTCTCTTCATGACCGAGATGTGGGAGCGATACAGCTTCTACGGCATGAAGGCACTGCTTCCGCTGTACCTGATCGCGCCCGGCGGCATGCACATGAGTGCCACCACGGCGACGGCGATCTACTCCGTGTACATGGCGATGGTCTACCTGCTCGCCATGCCCGGCGGCTGGATGGCCGACCGCTTCTGGGGGCCGCGCAAGACGGTCGCCATCGGTGGCGCCGTCGTCATCCTCGGCCACATCACGCTGGCCGTGCCCAACTCGGCGACCTTCTTCGCCGGCCTCGTGCTCGTCGCGCTCGGCTCCGGCCTGCTGAAGGCGAACATCTCCACGATGGTCGGCCACCTCTACAAGGGGCCGGAGGATCCGCGCCGCGACGGTGGGTTCACGCTCTTCTACATCGGCATCAACCTCGGTGCCTTCCTCGCCCCGCTGTCCATCGGCACCGTCGGCGAGAACGTCAACTGGCACTTCGGTTTCGCGCTGGCCGCGATCGGCATGGCCCTGGGTCTCGCCCAGTTCATGCTCGGCACCCGCCACCTGAGCCCGGAGAGCGACGTCGTCTCCACCCCGGCGACGGAGCAGGAGAAGCGCTCCGTCCTGCGCAAGGGCCTCATCTGGCTGATCGTCGCCGGCGTCTTCTACACGCTGCTCGCCGTCACCGGCAACTTCGCCGACTGGGCGCTGCTGCCGATCACCATCGCCGGTCTGATCATCCCGGTCGCGGTCCTGGTGCGCATGAAGCGCGACAAGGAACTGACGAACACCGAGCAGTCCAAGCTGTCGGGCTACATCTGGTTCTTCGTGGTCGCAGCCGTCTTCTGGATGATCTACGACCAGAACGGCTCGACCCTGTCGATCTTCGGCGAGAACTCGACGACGAACAGCCTGTTCGGCTTCGACTTCCCGACGTCCTGGTACCAGTCGCTCAACCCGGTCTTCATCATGGCGATAGCACCCGTGGTCGCTTCTGGCTGGCTGTGGCTGAACAAGCGCGGCAAGGAGCCGAGCACCGCCGTCAAGTTCGCCTCCAGCCTCACGCTGATCGGCATCTCCTTCGTCGTCTTCATGATCCCGCTGATCGACACCGCCGCCAACGGCGGCCGGGTCAGCCCGATGTGGCTGGTGGCGATCTACTTCATCCAGACCGTCGCGGAGCTCTGCCTCTCCCCGGTCGGCCTGTCGGTCACCACGAAGATGGCCCCGGCGAAGTACAGCTCCCAGATGATGGGTGTCTGGTTCCTGGCGGTCACCGCCGGTGACTCCGTGACCGGCCTCCTCACGTCCCCGCAGCTCGGCGTCGACCTGAACACCTCGGGCGCCGTCGCCTTCGAGGCGATCCTCGCGGTCATCGCCGGTGTCGGCATCTGGATGTACCGCCGGAAGGTCACGCAGCACATGAGCGATGTGAGCTGACCGCACGACGCACCGAGCAGGGGCCGCCGCACCGTCGAAACGGTGCGGCGGCCCCTGCCGTCGTCCACGGGCTCAGCTCACCGGCCGGACCGCAGCCTGCGCCACGGGGTGAAGGTGAACACCGCGCCGCCCAGCAGGATCGCCGTGCCGGCGACCAGGCCGAGTGCGCGCAGGGCGCCGTTGTCCTCGGCTCCGGTGGCCGCGAGCCCGCCGCCGGAGGCCGTGCCGCCCGCCGCCGCCGCTCCGCCGGAGCCCGCGGTGTCGCCGCCGGACGCACCGCCCTGCTGGGCGGTGGTGTCGAGTTCGAGCGACGCCTTCGGCGTGCCCTTGACCGTGCACGGGATGTTGATCTTCGATGTGCCCAGCGTGACGTCGATCGTCAGGGTGCCGGGGGTGAGGGTGGACTTGCCGGAGGCCCCCGGCTTGTACGTACCGGTCATGTCCGGCAGGTCGACCGGCTTCCCGGTCTCCAGGGGCGCGGGGTTCCCGGGCCCGGTGACGTTCACCGAGCCCTTGTCCGCGCCGCCTATGACGATCTTCATGGACGGCTTGAGCGCACCCGCGGGCAGATCGGCCGGGCTGTCCATCACGCCCTTGGCCGTCTTGACCGTGAGTCCGTAGCTCCCGCCGTCCTTCTTGGCGTTGATCGTCACCTTGCCGGCGATGGCGGCCGGGCCCGGTGACTTGCAGGCGAAGTCGACGGCGACCTCCTTGCCCGGGAAGTCGGTGGCACCGCCGCTGCCGCCGGAGCCCGCGGTGGCGCCTCCGGCGTCCGTACCACCGGTGTCGGCACCGCCCGCGTCCGCACCTCCAGCATCCGCGCCGCCGGTGTCGGCACCGCCGGCATCCGCACCGCCCGCGTCCGCACCACCCGCGTCCGCACCGCCGGCATCCGCGCCACCGGTGTCGGCACCGCCGGTGGTCGCGCCCCCGCCGTCCGTGACCTTGATCGTCGCGCCCGGCTGGACCGTCTCCTTCGGGGAGCACTTGGTGTCCGTGGAGAGCGGCTTGGAGACGTTGATGTTGTACCCGTCGGGCGTCAGCGTGAGGTCACCCGCCTTCTCCAGCTTCAGCGAGCCCTTCATGTCCGGCAGGATCATCGGGCTGTTCTTGGGGATCGCCGGGTTCTGCCGCGGCCCCTCCATCTTCAGGTCGCCGGTGGCGGCACCGCCCAGCTTGACCGTGCCGGTCGGCTTGACGGTGTCCTTGTCCAGGTCCAGGACGTCGGGGTTCCTGGAGGCGGCCTCGACCGTCTTCCACACCACCTCGACGGTGTCCCCGACCTTGGCGGCCGCGGGCGCCGTCAGCTGCACCTTCGTGGTGCCCTGCACGGCCGGCAGGCCGGAGATGGGTGGCGGTATGCACTCCGTCTTGTACGAGACGTCGGCGGCCTGGGCCGGGCTCGCGGCCAGCAGCATGCCCGCCCCGCCGATCATCATCGCGACTCCCGCCGCGACCGTCCTGCGTTGCGTACTCACGAATGTCCCTTCGTCGTCGGTCTGTGCTCTGACGGTGCGGAATCAGGGGTGAACCACGGCAGCGCGGCCGCCGGGGTGCTCGCGCCCGTCGCGGGCGCGGGGCTCACGGGTGGCTCCGGTGCCCGCCGCAGCCTCGGCAGCCGGGCGGTCACCTCGGCGAGCCGGCCGGGGCGCCGGCGCGACGCATGCGCGGGGCGCGGCCGTACCTTGTCGACGATCGCCATGCCGATCCGGAACACGGCGGCGGGCACGACGAGGCAGAGCAGGATCCAGAAGAGCGTCACGCCCCACGGGCGGCCGACCCCCCACGGCTGCTCGGCCAGCACCTTCGAGCCGTACTTCAGCGAGATCTGGTAGTCGCCGTGGGCGCCAGGCGACAGCTCGACCGGGAGTTCGACGCGCGCCTTGCGGCCGGGCTCGATGGTCCCTCGCCACTGCCGCTCCTCCCACTGCGGGGCGTAGACGCCGTGTGCGGTGCCGACCTCGAAGACCGGGTTCTTGACCGCGGCGGAGCCCAGGTTGCCGACGGTGAGGACGAGACGGCGCGACGCCGGGGCGCCGAACCAGGTGAGGATTCCGCTGTCGCCCTCCAGCCGGGTGCTGGCGAGTACGGCGAGCTTCCCGTCACCGCTCCGCTCGGGCAGTGCGGCGACGGGGTGTCCGGCGACGACGAACACGGCGTCGGCCAGGGCCTGTTCGCCGGTGACCGTGGCGACGTGCACCACGCAGGGGCACGGTTCGGGCGGCTCCGCGACCGGCAGCTTCTTGGTGAACGCGCCCTTGGAGTCGGTGGTGACGGCCCGGCCGTCCGCGTTGGCGCAGGAGTTGGTGCCGCCGATCACGCCGCGTGCGGGGGTGGACCGACCGCAGATCAGCATCATCAGCAGGGTGCCGGCCGGCCAGCCGCTGCCTTTGACGGTGACCTCGCCGCCCTTGCCCGCCTGCTTCTTGGAGAGCGTCACCGCCGGCTTCGGGTCCGCCGCGCTCCGGCCTGCGGCGTGGGCGGCGGTCGCGGTCAGCAGCAGGGCGGGCAGCAGCGTGGCGAGCAGTACGGCGAGCAGCACGCCCGCCCGCCCGCGGCCGTCGCTGCGGGGTCCCACCGGTCCGGTCCTTCCAGTCACGATTCCGCTCCCGCCTTCACCAAGTGCCTCTCATCGGGTCGCTGTTGTGGGTCAGGGGACGGGGCGGGCCCGTCGTCGCGCCCGCCCTGCCGCGCTCTTCGCCGTCGCCGCATGCCGTACGCACCCGCGGCGACGGCGCCCAGCAGGAGGAGCGCGCCGCCGGCCACCGGTGTCCAGGGGACGAAGCGCGCGGCGGCCGTCGCCTCGCCGTGCGCGCCGCCCGCCGCCGTGACGCGCAGCCGGACGGTGGCGGAGTCCAGGGCGGGGGTGTCCCGCCACGGTTCGGTGAACCGCACCCGCTGTCCGGGCAGCAGCTCCACGGGCAGGGTGCGGGCGTCGCGCCGCAGCAGGGCCCCGAACAACCCGTCGGCGCTGACCGCCAGACGTGGCACGAGGACCGCGTTGCCCCGGTTGACCAGCGTGTAGTGGATGGTCCGCCCGGACACCGTGACGTCCTCGACCGTGAGCGCGGCCAGCGTCGGCCCGCCGACACGCAGCTGGACCCGGACGCCCACCGAGCGGCCACCGCTCTCGGCGACGATCGCACCAGGGTGGTCGCCGGGCAGCGCGTCCGGCGGCACGGTGACGGAGACGGGCACCTCCGCGCGGGTGCGGGCGGGGACGGTCACCTTCGTGGCGGCGGTGCGCAGCCAGGCCCCCGTCCCGGTGGAGCCGTGCGCGCCCCGCACCGCGAAGCCGCCGCTGCCGGTGTTGTACGCGTCCGCGCCGCGCAGCCGTACGGTGACCGGCTCCGGGCCCGGGTTGGTGACCGAGAGCCGGTCCTGGAGGACGCTGCCGGGCAGGCCCTCCAGGTAGAGGTACGGTCTGCCGCCGCCCCGGCCGTCGCCGTTCGCCGCGGGCTGCGCCGTCCAGGCCGGGGCAGCCGGGTGCTCGGCGGCGCCGGCCACCGGGGCCGGGGTGAGGGTGGCCCACAGGGCGGCGAGCAGCGGCAGGGCGAGGGCGAATCGGGCGGCGTGACCGGTCATCGGCGACATGGGCGGCTCCCTGGTGCGTGACGGCGGCTGCGGTGCGCGGGGTTGTCAGCCCGCGGCCCGCTGCCCGCGCCTGGTCAGCCACAGGACCCCGGCCGCGCCGGCCAGCAGGACCGTGCCGCCCAGCGTGCCGAGCGCCACCGCGGAGTCGAGCGGACCGGTCTTCGGCAGCGAACCGCCGGTGTCCGGTGCGCTCTGCGCACCGCCGCCGCCGGCCTTGACGTCGAGGGTGAGCGAGGGGCCCGGGTTGTTGGACGGGGTGCAGGTCGTCGTCGTACCGAGCGCCTTGATGGTGAGCACCCCGGCGGTGAAGTCGACCTTGCCGCTCTTCTTCGGGGTGTACGTCCCCGACAGGTCACTGATCTTGATGGGGCTGTTGGCGGGAATCGCCGCGGGGTTGGCCGGTCCGGAGACCGCGACCTGGCCCGGGTCCGCGCCGCCCACCTTGATCACCGCGCTGGGGTTCATCGCCCCCTTGCCCAGTTCGACCGGGCTGGACGAGACGCCCTTCTGGAAGGACATCGTGAGCTTGTAGCCACTGCCGCTCCTGACGCTCTTGATGTCGATGGGCGACACGGCGGCCTTGTCCCCGATCGGGGTCTTGCACTTGTAGTTGACGTCCACGACCGTCGCGTGGGCGACGGGCGCGGCCATCAGCACCGCCGCCCCCGCCAGCCCGGACGCCAGCGCGAGAGCTGTTCGCTTCTGGTACGACACCTCGAGTTCCCCTCATGCCGGGAGTCGCCGTGCGCCGCTCGGGCGCGGCACCAATAACTGACGACACATCAGATTGGGCGCTCAAGGTACGCCTGGGGCCTTGTGGAGGGAAGACAAAGAGCGCGCCGGATCGGCGCGCTCCTCAAGGTGCTCAGGCTCTTCGGTTATTCCGGGACGGGCTCCCGGGGGAGGGGGCTCCCCCGGGTCCGGGCAGGAAACCCGCGGGCGGCTACGCCGGGGCGGCCAGTTCCGCCCAGACGGTCTTGCCGGGGGCGTCCGGCACCCGCAGGACTCCCCAGTCCAGGCAGAGCCGCTGCACGATGAACATGCCGTGGCCACCGGGGCGCCCCGCCCGGTGCGGGGTACGCGGTGCGGGCTGTCCCGCGCTGCCGTCGGCGACCTCGACGCGCAGCGCCTTCGGCGTGCACGAGATCCGGAGCTCGTCGGGGCCGTCCGCGTGCAGGCACGCGTTGGTGACCAGCTCGGAGACGACCAGGAGGACGTCCTCGGCGGCGGCACGGCGGTCGGCGGTCGCCGCGGGGAGCCAGCCCCAGTCGTGGAGGGCCTGACGGGCGAAATCTCGGGCCGTCGGCACGATGCCGCTGGCCTCCCGGAGCGACAGCGTGCGCCACTGCCGCTCGACGGGCCCGCCGGAGGGAACGCCGGCGCCCGCTTCCGCGCGGGTCTCCGCGTCGGCGCGTGCACCCACGCCTGCGCCCTCCGGCTCGCGGCCGAGGTCGCCCGGCGGATGCTGCCGGGTGGTGCTCATCAGCGCTTCACCTCACCGATTCACCATGTCGCCATCGAACAGATACAAAAAACGGATACCGCTACCGACACTCATACAGCTACCGCACAGATACCGAGCGTGCAGCTCACCGAGGGCCTGACGGGGGGTCTCCTGCCCGGCCGATTGGTGACAACACCCACTTCGCCTACGCGAATCGCGTGACGCGGGCAACAGATGAGACATCCGGGACGAAAGAGCACGTCCCGATCAGCTCTCCAGGGCCTCTTCGAGGGAGCCATGGACGGTGAAAACCGCCTCGGCCCCGGTGATCTCGAAGACCCGCGCCACCACCGGCAGCATTCCGGCCAGATGGACCCCTCCCCCGGCCGCCTCCGCCTTGAGGCGGGCACCGAGCAGGACGTTCAGTCCGGTGGAATCACAGAATTCGAGTTTCGAGCAGTCGACCACCAGGCGCGCACGCCCCTGCTCGACCGCGTGCTCCAAGGGCTCGCGCAGCAGATCGGCCGTGTGGTGATCGAGCTCACCCACTGGCGTCACAATCTCGCTGCGGCCATCGGTCCGGGCCTCGACCTGAAGCCGCCCCCGGTTCGCGCTGCCGACCGTCCCGCGGCCCATGCCCGTCCCTCTTCACTGATCGTCACTGTCTGCATCACCGTGCATGCAGTTGCGTTGCAGCTGTCGCTGATGTTCCTAAAACAGTACGCGTTCCGTGCGCCACGCGGTAGCCGAAGACCTCAACAAACCGGACATATAGCGTCAATTGGAGCTTGTAACGACCCGCAAAGACCGGGTAAGGGTAGGGGGACACCCAAAACACGGCCGGCTTTGGAGGCGCCGCTTCACCGCAGGAGACACGTATCGGCATCGGCAGCCATATGCCGAGAACGATGGAGGAGACCATGTCACCCCGGCTCGACGAATCGCGTACCCACCACGCGACGTCAGCATGTCCTCAGGGACTGACCGAATCAGACTCCCTTGCCGCGACCGTCCTGGACGGTCCGCGCAGCAGCACCACAAGCAGTGACAACAGCGACACCGAAGACCTCACCGACGGCCTCGCGGGGCTCCCCGAGATCCCGCCCTACGCCGAAGTGGGGGCGCTCGACGCCAGGGCGCTCTCGAAGACGCTCTTCGCCCGGCTCGAGTCCCTCGAAGAGGGCACCCGCGAGTACTCCTACGTACGCAACACGCTCGTCGAGCTGAACCTGGCCCTGGTCAAGTTCGCCGCCTCCCGGTTCCGCTCCCGCAGCGAACCGATGGAGGACATCATCCAGGTCGGCACCATCGGCCTGATCAAGGCGATCGACCGCTTCGAGCTCAGCCGGGGAGTCGAGTTCCCGACCTTCGCGATGCCGACCATCGTCGGCGAGATCAAGCGGTTCTTCCGTGACACCAGCTGGTCCGTGCGCGTGCCGCGCCGCCTGCAGGAGCTGCGGCTCGACCTGGCCAAGGCGGGCGACGAGCTCGCCCAGAAGCTGGACCGAGCGCCCACCGTGGGCGAGCTCGCCGACCGCCTGGGCATCACCAAGGACGAGGTCGTCGAGGGCATGGCCGCGAGCAACGCGTACACCGCGAGCTCGCTGGACGCCAAGCCCGAGGAGGACGAGAACGAAGGCGCGCTGACCGACCGGATCGGCTACGAGGACCACGGTCTCGAAGGCATCGAGTACGTCGAGTCCCTGAAGCCGCTCATCGCCTCGCTGCCGGGCCGCGACCGGCACATCCTCTCGCTCCGGTTCGTCGCCAACCTGACGCAGGCGGAGATCGGCGAGGAGCTCGGCATCTCCCAGATGCACGTGTCACGGCTGCTCTCCCGCACCCTGGCCAAGCTCCGCAAGGGCCTGACGCTGGACGAATGAGCGGGCACCTCGCACCGCCGTGCGAGGACTGCCGGACAAAGGACCTGCCCCGACAAGGGGCAGGTCCTTCCGCGTTGCTGCCGTGACGTCAGGCGCGCTCCCGTACACCGATGCGCTCGCCGCGCCGCCAGACCTCGTGCACCAGCGGTACGCCCGGCCGGTAGGCGAGATGGACATGGCTGGGCGCGTCCAGGATCACCAGGTCGGCACGGGCACCGGGGGTGATGCGGCCGATGTCCGTGCGGCGCAGGGCCGCGGCGCCGCCCGCGGTGGCGGACCAGAGTGCCTCGTCGGGGGTCATGCCCATGTCGCGCACGGCGAGTGCGACGCAGAAGGGCATGGAAGAGGTGAACGAGGAGCCCGGGTTGCAGTCCGTGGAGAGCGCGACGGTGGCGCCCGCGTCGAGGATGCGGCGGGCGTCGGGCCAGGCGGCGCGGGTGGAGAACTCGGCGCCGGGCAGCAGCGTGGCGACGGTGGCGGACTGGGCCAGGGCGTCGATGTCGGCGTCGGTGAGGTGGGTGCAGTGGTCGGCTGACGCGGCGTCGAGTTCGACGGCGAGCTGGACGCCGGGACCGTGGCCGAGCTGGTTGGCGTGCACGCGCGGGTGCAGACCCTTGGCCAGGCCCGCGGTGAGCACGGCGCGGGCCTGGTCCCCGTCGAACGCCCCCTTCTCGCAGAAGACGTCGATCCAACGGGCGTACGGGGCGCAGGCGTCGAGCATCGGACCGGTGACCAGGTCGACGTAGCCGGCCGGGTCGTCCGCGTAGTCCGGGGAGACGATGTGGGCGCCGAGGAAGGTCACCTCGTCGGTGTGGCGGGCGGCGATGCGCAGCGCGCGGGCCTCGTCCTCGACGGTGAGGCCGTAGCCGGACTTGGTCTCGAAGGTGGTGGTGCCCTGCCGCAGCGCCTCCGCGAGGTAGCGGGCGACGTTGGCGGAGAGTTCCTCGTCGGTGGCGGCGCGGGTGGCGGCGACGGTGGTCCTGATGCCGCCGGCGGTGTAGGCCCGGCCGGACATCCGGGCGTTGAACTCCTGGGTGCGGTCACCGGCGAACAGGAGGTGGGAGTGGGAGTCCACGAAGCCGGGGATCACGGCCCGGCCGGCCGCGTCGACGGCGTTGTCGGTGGCGGGTGCTTTGCTTGATTCACCGGTCCAGACGACCCGGTCGCCCTCGATGACGACGGCCGCGTCCTGGATCAGTCCGAGGGGGGAGTTGTCACCGAGGGAGGGGTCGTTGGTGACCAGTGCGGAGATGTGGGAGATGGCGGTCGTCGTCATCGGGGGGCTGCTCTCCTTGCGTGTCGGCGGGGGCGCGGGGCTGACCGGCCCCTCAAGAGCGCTCAGTGGTGCAGGGCGGCGATGGCCTTCGCGAGCGCTGCGGGGACGTCGGCGACCAGTGCGTGCTGTCCGTCTCGCACGATGTGCCGGCCGGCGACCACCGTGTGGCGCACATCGGCTGCGGAGGCGGCGAATACGGCTGTTTCGGCAGCCAGCCGGGGTACCGGCCCCGCTGTTCTGACGGAGTCCAGGGCGATCGTCACCAGGTCGGCGGGCGCGCCCGGTTCGAGGATGCCCGCGTCGGGCCGGCCGAGCGCGGCGTGGCCGTCGGCGGAGGCGGCGCGCAGCAGTGCGGCCGCCGTCCAGTGCCCGCGGGTCCGGGTGCGCAGGCGCTCGTTGAGCTCCATCGCGCGGGCTTCTTCGAAGAGGTCGATCACGGCGTGGCTGTCGCTGCCCAGCGAGAGCGGGGAGCCGGCGCGCTGGAGGGCGACCGCGGGGCCGATGCCGTCGGCGAGATCGCGTTCGGTGGTCGGGCACATGCAGGTGCCGGTGGCCGAGGAGCCGATGAGCGCGATGTCCTCGTCGGTGAGGTGGGTGTTGTGCACGCCGGTGGTGCGCGGGCCGAGGACCCCGTGGTCGGCGAGGAGCCGGGTGGGGGTGCAGCCGTGGGTGGCGAGGCAGGCGTCGTTCTCCGCGGTCTGCTCGGAGAGGTGGACGTGGAGCGGCGCCTGCCGCGCCTCGGCCCATTCGGCGACCGTGGCGAGCTGGTCGGCGGGTACGGCACGGACCGAGTGGACGGCGGCGCCGATCAGGGCGTGTTCGTCGCCCTTGAGGAGGGAGGCGCGTTCGGCCCAGGCGTCGGCGGTGGTGTCGGAGAAGCGCAGCTGGTGCCGGTCGGGCTGCTGGTGCTGGGAGGGCCGTCGGCCGAATCCGGCGGCGAGATAGGCGGTGTCCAGCAGCGTGATCCGGATGCCGGCCTCGCGCGCGGCCGCGATCAGAGCCTCACCCATCGCGTTCGGGTTGCTGTAGGGGGTGCCGCCCGGCGCGTGGTGCAGGTAGTGGAATTCGCCGACCGCGGTGATGCCGGCCAGCGCCATCTCGGCGTACACCGCGCGGGCCAGGTCGTAGTAGGTGTCCGGGGTGAGCCGGGACGCGACCTGGTACATCGTCTCGCGCCAGGTCCAGAAGGTGCCGGAGCCGACCTGGACGGTGGAGCGCAGGGCCCGGTGGAAGGCGTGCGAGTGGGCGTTGGCGAGGCCGGGCAGCGTGAGCCCGCGCAGCACGGTCGCGCCGGGCGGTGGCGAGTCGACGCCGGTCCGCACCCCGGCGATCAGCCCTCCGGACACCTCCAGGACCACGCCCGGCTCGACATGGGTGCCGAGCCAGGCATGGGAGAGCCAGTACGTCACGGCGGGGGGCTTGCCCGTCGGCTCCGTTGTCAGCGGCACGCGAGACCTTCCAGTACGTCGGCGAGTGCGATCACCCCGGCCACGCAGTCGTCCTCGGCGGCGTGTTCGGCCGGCGAGTGCGAGATCCCGGTGGGGTTCCGTACGAACAGCATGGCGGTAGGGGCCGAAGCGGACAAAATACCCGCGTCGTGGCCCGCTCCGGTGCCGAGCACGGGGACGGCGCGGCCGGTGCCACGGGTGGCGCCCTTCAGGATCGTGCCCAGCTCGTCGCGCAGGGCGTGCTGGAACTCCACGACGGGCGTGAAGGACTCCCGTACGACTTCGAGATCGATCCCGGCCCGCCGGGCGTGTTCCCGGGCGGCGTGCTCGATGCCGGTGACGACGGTGTCCAGGGTGTCCTGGTCGGCGGCCCGGGAGTCGAGCCAGCCGCGTACCAGGGAGGGGATGGCGTTGACGCCGTTCGGCTCGACGGCAATCTTGCCGAAGGTGGCCAGTGCGCCGGCCAGTTCCGCCTCCCGCCGTGCGGCCAGCACGGTCTCGGCGTACGTGAGCATCGGGTCGCGCCGGTCGGCGAGGCGGGTGGTGCCCGCGTGGTTGGCCTCGCCGCGGAAGTCGAACCGCCAGCGGCCGTGCGGCCAGATCGCGGAGGCGATGCCGACCGGGTCGCCGCTGAGGTCGAGGGCGCGGCCCTGTTCGACGTGCAGCTCGACGAACGCGCCGATACGGGCAAGCCGTTCGGGGTCCGGGCCGAGGGTGTCCGGGTCGTGCCCGGCCGCCTCCATGGCCTGCGGGAGCGTGATGCCCTCGCCGTCCCGCAGCCGGTGTGCGGCCTCGACCGTCAGCTGGCCGGCGGCGAGCCGGGAGCCGACGCAGGCGAGGCCGAAGCGGGCGCCCTCCTCGTCGCCGAAGTTGGTGATGGCCAGCGGCCTGGTGAACTCCACTCCCCTGCGGCGGAGTTCATCGAGGGCGGCGAAGGAGGAGACGACGCCGAGCGGCCCGTCGAAGGCGCCGCCGTCCGGCACCGAGTCGAGGTGCGAACCGGTGACGACCGCGTCCCCGGCCAGCGGGTCGCCGAGCCAGGCCCACTGGTTGCCGTTGCGGTCGAGCTCCAGGGTCAGCCCGCGCGACTCGGCCTGCGCTCGGAACCACGCACGGCAGTCCGCGTCGGCGGCGGTCCAGGCGTGACGCCGGTACCCGCCGCTCTCCGGATGACGCCCGATGGGAGCGAGCTCCCGCCACATGGCCTGGAAGGAAGGCTGCGGGCCGCCGGCCGGCGACCCGGTCGGCGACGTCACGCCCCGTCCTCCGTCATCGGCACCCGCACGCCCTTGTCCGCGGCGACCGACTCCGCGATGTCGTACCCCGCGTCCACGTGCCGGATGACCCCATGCCCGGGTCGTTGGTCAGCACCCGGCGGATCTTCTCGCCCGCGAGCTTCGTGCCGTCGGCGACCGTCACCTGGCCCGCGTGCAGGGAACGCCCCATGCCCACACCGCCGCCGTGGTGGATGGAGACCCAGGAGGCCCCGACGCCACGTTGACCATGGCGTTCAGCAGCGGCCAGTCCGCGATCGCGTCGGACCCGTCGAGCATGGCCTCGGTCTCCCGGTACGGGGAGGCCACGGAACCGCAGTCCAGGTGGTCGCGCCCGATCGCGAGCGGCGCGGCCAGCTCACCGCTCGCCACCATGTCGTTGAACCGCTCACCGGCCCGGTCGCGCTCGCCGTAGCCGAGCCAGCAGATGCGGGCGGGCAGCCCCTGGAAGTGCACGCGCTCGCCGGCCATCTTGATCCAGCGGTGCAGCGACTCGTTCTCCGGGAAGAGTTCGAGCATCGCCTTGTCGGTCTTGTGGATGTCGGACGCCTCGCCGGACAGGGCCGCCCAGCGGAACGGGCCCTTGCCCTCGCAGAAGAGCGGCCGGATGTAGGCGGGCACGAAGCCCGGGAAGTCGAAGGCCCGCTCGTAGCCCGCGAGCTGGGCCTCGCCGCGGATCGAGTTGCCGTAGTCGAAGACCTCGGCGCCCGCGTCCATGAAGCCGACCATCGCCTCGACGTGCTTCGCCATCGACTCACGGGCGCGCAGCGTGAAGTCGGCGGGCTTCTCGGTGGCGTACGCGGCCATGTCGTCGAAGTCGATCCCGAGCGGGAGGTAGGCCAGCGGGTCGTGCGCGCTGGTCTGGTCGGTGACGATGTCGACCGGGGCGCCCTCGGCCAGCATGCGCGGCAGCAGCTCCGCGGCGTTGCCGAGCAGGCCGATGGAGAGCGGCTTGCGGGCGTCCCGCGCCTCGGTGGCCAGCTGGAGGGCGTGCTCCAGGTTGTCGGCCTTCACGTCCAGGAAGCGGTGCTCGATGCGGCGGTCGATGGCGCGCGGGTCGCAGTCGATACAGATCGCGACGCCGTCGTTCATCGTCACGGCGAGCGGCTGGGCGCCGCCCATGCCGCCGAGCCCGGCGGTCAGCGTGATCGTCCCGGCCAGCGTCCCGCCGAACTTCTTGGCGGCGACGGCGGCGAAAGTCTCGTACGTGCCCTGCAGGATGCCCTGCGTACCGATGTAGATCCACGAGCCGGCGGTCATCTGGCCGTACATGGTGAGCCCGAGGGCCTCCAGGCGCCTGAACTCCTCCCAGTTCGCCCAGTCGCCGACCAGGTTGGAGTTGGCGATCAGGACCCGCGGGGCCCACTCGTGCGTCTGCATGACGCCGACCGGCCGCCCGGACTGGACGAGCATCGTCTCGTCCTGCTTGAGCGTCTGCAGCGTGCGCACCATCGCGTCGAACGAGCGCCAGTCCCGGGCCGCCTTGCCGGTGCCGCCGTAGACGACGAGCTTGTCGGGGTGCTCGGCGACCTCGGGGTCCAGGTTGTTCTGCAGCATGCGCAGGGCGGCTTCCTGCTGCCATCCCAGGGCGCTCAGTTCCGTACCGCGCGGTGCCCGTACGGGGCGGGGTCCTGACATGGCAATGCCTCCTCGCGACTGTGAATTTTCTATTCACATCTTGATTGACTGAATAGCTCCAGTCAACAGGGTGGGGAGGGAGTCGGCACGAAGGGGGCCCGAGCGGCCGGGCGAAGGGGCGCGGGCGGGCCTGCGGGCCACGCCCATCGGCCTCCGGCGGGGCATTTTCCGCCATCGCCTGCATGTACCTGTGGAAAATGCCAAAACCTCCACCTGGTGCAAGCACGTTGCGTAACCTCGTGGTCACAGCCGCACGCAGCGTCGGAGGGGAGTCCGCGTGCCCGGAATCGACGAATGCCTGCTCGACGTCATGAGACTGCCCGGTGCCCGTGGCGCCGCCGTGGTCGACTGGACGAGCGGTCTCGCTCTCGGCACCATCGGCGACTCGCCCAACGGTGATCACGAGGCCACCGCGGCCGAGACGGCCGAGGTGGCACGGATGGCGGCCGAGCAGCCCGCCTTCGCGCTCGGCCCACCCGAAGCACCGGCCACGCCCGGCAGCGCGGGGACGGCGCCCCCGGTCGAGGATGTCATCGTCACCACCCGCGCCGGGTACCACATCCTCCGGTTCGTCGAGACGGCCTTCGACAGCAGCGTCTTCCTCCACCTCTGGCTGGACCGCGCGGAGGGCAATCTGGCCCTGGCCCGGATACGGCTGGGCGAGATGGCCGAGCGGCTGGTCCTGGCATGAGAACGACCGCCCCCGCACCCGCCCCCGTCCCCGTACTCTCGCCCATGCTCCAGCGCCTCGCAGCCGAACGGGCCACCGGCGCCCTGATGCGCGACCGCGGCACCCTCTACCTCGCCGACGGCAAGGTGGTGCACGCCGAGAGCCCGGCCACGCCCGGTATCGACGTCCTGCTCACCCGGGGCGGCGCACTGCACCGCGAGGGCTGGTGGGACGCGGTCGCCCAGGCCGGTGCCGGACAGCGGGTCGGCCGCTACCTCGTGGACAGCGGGCGGGTGCCGGGCGGCGCGCTGGAGCTGTGCCACCTGGGGGCGTTGTACGACGCGGCGTTCTTCGCCCTCGCCCCGACCCGCACCCCGGCCCGCTTCCGGTACGGGGTCGCCCACTGGATAGGCCCGGTCCGCCCCGTCCCCGTCGATGCCGTGCAGCGCGAGACGCTCCGGCGCCGGGAACTGCTGGACCGGATCTGGCCGGAGGCGGTGACCGACAGCGCCCCGCTCGTCCGGACCGGCCGCCCCGTCGACTCCCCCGTCCCACCGCGCCAACGCCGCGTCCTGGACTGCGTGGACGGGGTGCGTACCGCGACCGGCATCGCCCAGGAGCTGGGCAGGTCGGCGTTCCACACCCTGGTCGACCTGCGGCGGCTGGCGGCCGCCGGGCTGGTGGAAGCGGTCCGGCAGCCGACCGGCCCCGCCGCCTCCGCGGCCGCCCGGATCGCGCTGCCCGAGGTCACGGCCGACCCCGACGTCGCCCTGTTGCGCCGGCTCCGAGACGCATTGGAGGCCCTGTGATACGCGCGCTCAGACAGCGTGCCGGGAGGAGACAGCTGATGGTGCCCGAGGCCGAAGTCCAGGACGTCCTGGCCGAACTCCAGCGGCTGCGGGCCCGGGTGCCGCTCCTCCTCGGCGCCCTGGCGGCCAGCACCGACGGCCTCGTCCTCGCCCATGACACCCCGGGGGTGGAGGCGGAGGGGGTCGCCGCACTGACCGCGGCCGCGCTCGGCGTCTCGATCCGGATGACGGAAGCGACCGGCCGGGGCGGCTTCCGCGAACTCCTCGTGCGCGGCGAGACGGGCTACATCGCCACGTACGCCGCCGGCTCGTCGGCCGTGCTGACCCTGCTGGCCGAGGACCGGATCAACGTCGGCCGGCTCCATCTGGAGGGCCGCCGGGCCGGCACCCGGATCGGCGAGCTGGTCGACGCCGCACTGGAGCGCACCCCGCAGCCCCCGCCCGGCCAGCGGAGCCCCGAGCCACGCCCACCGCAGCAACCGGGCGCCCTGCCCCACCGACCGACCTGACACCGGCGGACGGCACCCCCCGCAGCACTGCCGGCCGCCGCCCGCACCACGGAACAGCTCAGCACACCAGAAACGGAACGACCGGTCAGCACGGCCGGTCAGGGAAAGGAATCGAGCACTCATGGCGAACACCGAAGCGTCACTGAAGGAAGCGATGTCGTCCATCGAGGGCACCACCGGTGTCGCCCTCGTCGACTACACGAGCGGCATGGCCCTGGGCACCCTCGGGGGCGGCAAGGAATTCAACCTGGAGGTCGCGGCGGCGGGCAACACCGACGTCGTACGGGCCAAGCTCCGCACCATGGAACACCTCGGCATCCAGGACGAGATCGAGGACATCCTGATTACCCTGGGCACCCAGTACCACCTGATCCGGCTGCTCAAGACCCGTGGGAACAACGGCCTGTTCCTCTACCTGGTCCTGGATTCCGGCCGCGCCAACCTGGCCATGGCCCGCCACCAGCTGAAGAGGATCGAAGCCGAGCTGGAGCTCTGACGCCTGGGCCGAGTCTTCGTCTGGTTCGGGGTTCCGTCCTCAATCGCCGGACGGGCTTGAGATGCGCGGGTCACCCCGCGGGGTGCGGGTCCCCTTGGTTCGGGGTTCCGTCCTCAATCGCCGGACGGGCTTGAGATGCGCGGGTCACCCCGCGGGGTGCGGGGCCCTTGGTTCGGGGTTCCGTCCTCAATCGCCGGACGGGCTTGAGATGCGCGGGTCACCCCGTGGGGTTCCGGGGCCCCGAGGTGGGGGGTGCGCTCTGCCCGGTGGGTGGGGGTGGTGCCCCTCCGGGGCGTCTCCTCAGAAATGGCGTGTTCACCCGGGTCCGCGAGGGACCCGGGTCCTACGCCATTTCCTGCGGGGACTCCCCTGCACGTCCCCACCCCCTGCATCGGTCGCGTCTGCACACCGGCCCCCATGACCGTCGCAGACGCGGGACGGACCGGTCCGGGGCCGTGCAGGGGAGTCCCCGCAGGACGACGAACAGATACCCGGGCCCCTCGCGTACCCGCGGAACGTTCGTCGTTTGAGGAGACGCCCCGGAGGGGCACCGGACCACCACCCACCGAACACAGCGCACCCCCCACGGGGCACCCGCACCACTCAAGCCCGTCCGGCGATTGAGGACAAAACCCCCAGCCCGGGACCGGGCAAGCTCACGGAACCGCCCCCCGCACGGGGCGAACGCACCGCTCACTCGATGAACAGACCCCGCGCCGCCGCCTTCGCGTCGAACTCCTCCAGCCGCGCCTGCGCGTCGGGCAGGTCGTCGCACATGGCCTCCAGCAGGACCCGCCCGAGCAGCATCGGCGCGCACGCCGTGTCGAAGGCGAGCCCGGTCCCGACGGCGGCCGGGATCAGCAGGTCGCTGTGGGCCGCCACCGGGGCGAAGGCCGAGTCGGCGACCGACACCACGGACAGTCCCTGCTCCTGTGCGTACGCGAGGGCGTCCACGACCTCCCGGGGGTGGCGCGGCAACGCGAAGCAGATCAGCGCACTGGCCCCGGCCCGCCGGGCGGCGTCGATCCGGTCGTGCAGCATGCTGCCGCCCTCGTCGAGCACCCGGACGTCGGGGTGCACCTTGGCGGCGAAGTATCCGAACCCGCGGGCCTGCGAGGAGGCGGCGCGCAGCCCGAGCACGAGCAGCGGCCGCGAGGCGGCGAGCAGCCGTCCGGCCCGCTCGACCGGTCCCGCGTCGGCGAGCAGCTCGGCGAGGTGGCGCAGGTTCTCGATCTCGGCGTGCACCGCCTGCTGGTACTCGTTGTACGTGTCCTCGCCGCCGCCCGCGACGGGTCCGGCCGGGGTGACCTCGCGCAGGTGCCGGCGCAGCGCGGGATAGCCGTCGAAGCCGAGCGCGACGGCGAACCGGGTCACGGAGGGCTGGCTGACCCCGGCCAGTTCGGCCAGCTCGACGCTGGACAGGAACGGTGCCTCACCGGCCCGGCGCACCATCGAGTGCGCGATGCGCCGCTGGGTGGGCGTGAGCCTGCGCCCCTCGAACAGCTGCTGCAACCTCGCGGTCGGGCTGCTCCCGCTCATCCTGTCCCCTCGGTAGATCCGTCGCGCCGCGATCCGGCTCCGACAGATCCATTCAGCCAGCAAGGGACCTGCATGTCCATATGCAGATCCGCTGGGCGGGTCCCGCCAGGCGCTTGGCGGTCGCCGCACAGAACGCGTCGAACTCGTCCGGTCCTGCCGTCAGGAGGCGTGTCGCCGCACCCCGGCGCCCACCCACCGGGAAAACAGGGGGGTTAGCCCCACTGACCCTGCCGCCCCGGCTTCGTACCGTAGGACCATGGACGCACCCGACACCGAGCTCAACAAGGAGCTCAAGGCCACCCTGCAGGCCCGCAGCGAGCTGGGGGCCGACTACGAGTCCGCGCTCGTCGAGTCGTTTCTGGAGAAGGTCGAGCAGCGGCTCGACGGGACGCTCGACCGGCGGGTCAGGCGTCATCTCGCGGAGCAGCAGATCGTCGTCGCCCGGGGGCGCGTACCCCGGAGCCGCCGATGGGGCATTTCGGTGAGCGCTACGGATTCGCGATCATCACGCTGGTCCTGGCCATCCCGCTGTCCGCCATCGGCGTCGCCAACGCGGGCATCCAGGGGCTGGTCGTGGCCTGGCTCGGCATCGTCGGCGTCAACGCCTTCCAGGCGACCGGCGGCAGGAGGCTGTTCCGGCGCCGGGAGGCCGAGCGGCCGAAGCCCGACTGGGAGGACTGAGCGGCCCGACGGGTCTCACGCCTGACGGGTCGGCAGGACGACCAGCTGGCGCAGGTTGATGTGGCGTGCCCGGCTGGTCGTGTAGGCGATCAGGTCGGCGATCTCGTCGCTGGACAGCCCGCCGAGCGCGTCGAACATGCCGTCGAGCTGGCCGCTGAGTTCCGCGTTGTCGACGTGTCCGGCCAGTTCGGAGTCGGTGAGGCCGGGCTCGATGTTCGTGACGCGGACGTCGCGCGGCCCGAGTTCGGTGCGCAGCGAGGCCGAGAGATAGGTGAGCGCGGCCTTCGTCGCGCCGTACACCGCGTAGTTGGGGAACGTGACGTGCGCCCCGATCGAGGAGATGTTGACCAAGTCGGCGGTGCGGCCCTCGGCCGCCGCGGCCACCAGGTCGGCGGTGAAGGCCCGGATGATGCGCAGGGCGCCCGCCACGTTGGTGTCCAGCATCCGCTGCCACTCGTCGGTGCGGCCCTCGTCCACCGGGTTCGGCAGCATCACCCCGGCCGCGTTGACCACCAGGTCCACCCGGCCGAACTCGGCGTGCACCCGCTCGGCGGCGGCGTCCACGGACGCCTGGTCGGTGACGTCGGTGACGACGGCGAGCGCCCGGCCGCCGTCGGCGCCGATCTTGGCGGCCAGCTCGTCCAGCCGCTCCGCGCGGCGGGCCAGCAGCGCCACCGAGACCCCCTGCGCGGCGAGCAGCCGGGCGGTCGCGTTCCCCATGCCGCTGGCGGCTCCGGTGATGACGGCGGTGCGGCCTGCGAGCGTCCCGTACGACATGTCCGTACTCCCTTGTGCTGTGGGGCCGGGGCGTCTCCCCGGCCTGGGCCCAACTCTGCGGCAGTGCGGGGCGGCTACCCAGGGATGCGTCTTTCCTGGGTCCGGCAGTACCAGGCTGGGCGGCGGCCCGGTCTTCTACGATCGGCGGCATGGACGGCGACCTCGGAGACTTCCTCCGCTCACGACGTGCCCGCATTCAGCCCGAGGACGTCGGGCTGAACTCCTACGGCCGCAGGCGGGTACCCGGCCTGCGCCGCGAGGAGGTCGCACAGCTCGCGGGGGTGAGCGTCGACTACTACATCCGGCTGGAACAGGGGCGCGGCCCCAGCGTCTCGGACGCCGTGCTCGACGCGATAGCCCGGGTGCTCGGGCTGGACGAGACGGAACACGCCTACCTGCGCACGGTGGCGCGCCCCGGGACGCGCAAGGCGACGCCGCCCGCCGCCCAGCGGGTGCGCCCGGGGCTGCGGCTGCTGTTGGACACCTTCGACCGGGCGCCCGCCTTCATCCTGGGCCGCCGGATGGACGTGCTGGCCTGGAACGCGATGGGGGACGCGGTCGTCGGCTTCTCCCGCATGCCCGCGGCCGACCGCAACATGCCGCGCCAGACCTTCCTGGAACCGGCCGCGCGGGAGCTGTACCCGGAGTGGCCGGCGGTGGCGGCGGAGACGGTCGCGTATCTGCGGCTGGACGCGGGGCTGCACCCCGACGACAAACAACTGGCCGCACTGGTGGGCGAGTTGTCGATGAAGAGCGAGGATTTCCGCCGGCTGTGGGCGGACCACCAGGTGAAGGCGAAGACGTACGGCGTCAAGCGGATCGACCACCCCGTGGTGGGCGCGCTGACGCTCCCGTACGAAACGCTCGGCGTGCCCGGTGACCCCGATCAGTCCGTGGTGGTCTACACCCCGGAACCCGGGTCGCGGAGCGCGGAACGCCTCGCGCTGCTGGCGAGCTGGGCTGCCACGCCCCGCGCGCAGGAGGGCGACGGGGACCAGGAGGGTGCGCGCGATCTCCGCGCATAGATGAATCGCGGGGACCGCCGCACCCCCGGTTTCCCAGGGGGCGGGACGACGGCGGTCCCCGCGAGGGACGCGGTCCGGGTCAGGGCCGGTCTCCGCATCCAGGCGACGGTGGAGGTCCGGGAGCCGCTCCGTAGTCCGTGTCGCCGTATCGGTGCCGGCGGGTTTCCCTGCCGACACCCACTAATCTGCCCGACCCGTGTTAAGCGGGTGCTGCGGGTACGTGTCGCGCTCGTACCGTTTTCGCGAAGCCCGCACTCCGGCCGTTTACATCCCGGCCCTACGGCTTGGCGACCGCCGACGCGTCCTTGGCGAGGAACGCCAGCAGGTCCTGCCTGCTGACGACACCCTTCGGCTTCCCCTCCACCAGCACGATCGCCGCGTCCGCCGCACCCGTGCCGCCGAGCACCGCCATCAGGTCCTCGACCGGTTCGCCGGAACCGACCTGCGGCAGCGGCGGCGACATGTGCTTCTCCAGCGGGTCGGAGAGCGACGCGCGCTGGGCGAAGAGCGCGTTCAGCAGCTCCCGCTCGACGACCGAGCCGATGACCTCGGCGGCCATCACGTCCGGGTGGCCCGCGCCCGGCTTCACGATCGGCATCTGCGAGACGCCGTACTCACGCAGGACGTCGATCGCCTCCCCGACGGTCTCCTCCGGGTGCATGTGGACGAGCGTCGGGATCGGTCCCTCCTTGTAGCCGAGGACGTCCCCGACGCGCGCGGACGGGCCGGAACCCTCCAGGAAGCCGTAGTCCGCCATCCACTCGTCGTTGAAGATCTTGCTCAGGTAGCCGCGCCCGCTGTCCGGGAGCAGCACGACGACCACGTCGTCCGGCCCCAGCCGCTTCGCGACCTCCAGGGCACCGACGACCGCCATGCCGCAGGAGCCGCCGACCAGCAGGCCCTCCTCCTTGGCGAGCCGGCGGGTCATCTGGAAGGAGTCCTTGTCGGACACGGCGACGATCTCGTCGGTGACCGTGCGGTCGTACGCCGACGGCCAGAAGTCCTCGCCGACGCCCTCGACCAGATACGGCCGGCCGGAGCCGCCCGAGTAGACCGAGCCCTCCGGGTCCGCGCCGACGACCTTGACCGCGCCGCCGCTGGCTTCCTTCAGATAGCGGCCGGTGCCGCTGATCGTGCCGCCGGTGCCGACGCCCGCGACGAAGTGGGTGATCTTCCCCTCCGTCTGCTCCCACAGCTCGGGACCGGTGGTCTCGTAGTGGGAGCGGGGGTTGTTCGGGTTGGAATACTGGTCGGGCTTCCAGGCACCCGGCGTCTCACTGACCAGCCGGTCGGAGACGTTGTAGTACGAGTCCGGGTGCTCGGGGTCGACCGCCGTGGGGCAGACGACGACCTCGGCTCCGTAGGCGCGCAGCACATTGATCTTGTCCGTGGACACCTTGTCCGGGCAGACGAAGATGCACTTGTAGCCCTTCTGCTGCGCGACGATCGCCAGGCCGACGCCCGTGTTGCCGCTCGTCGGCTCGACGATCGTGCCGCCGGGCTGCAGCTCGCCGCTCTGCTCGGCGGCCTCGATCATGCGCAGGGCGATCCGGTCCTTGACCGAGCCGCCGGGGTTGAAGTACTCGACCTTGGCCAGGACCGTCGCCTGGATGCCTGCCGTCACATTGCGCAGCCTCACCAGCGGGGTATTGCCTACGAGGCTGATCATCGAATCGTGGAATTGCACCGTGTACTCCGGGGTCTCCGAGATGGTGCCGCAAGAGTATGCGTACGGGCACGAGATTGGGCGAAGCGATTGAACGACGGCCCCTTGGGGGCAGTTAGCTCTGTGTACGGCAGTGACGACCTCACCCGCGGTACGCCGCGACGCCGCTGGCGGTCGTGGGTGAGGCCGTAAGGCGACGAGGAGGTGGACCGGACTGTGTCGAGGGCGAGGGTGGCACGGCGGATCGCGGCGGGCGCGGCCTACGGCGGCGGCAGCGTCGGGCTGCTGGGAGCCGCGGCGGTAGGCATCCTGCTGGCGGAGGTCCAGCTGGCGAAGCGGCTGGTGGGAGGCGGCACAGCGCCGGTCCCGCCGAGCGCGGACGGGCGGTACGGAGTGGCGTTCGCCGGACCGTCGGATCCGCTGCGGTTCGGACTGCTCGGGGACTCCACGGCGGCCGGGCAGGGGGTGCGCCGGGCCGGGCAGACACCGGGGGCGCTGCTCGCCTCGGGGCTTGCGGCGGTGTCCGAACGGCCGGTGGACCTGCGCAACGTCGCGCAGCCGGGTGCCAGGTCGGACGACCTGGAGCGGCAGGTCTCGCTGCTGCTGGCCGACCCGGCCCGGGTCCCTGATGTCTGCGTGATCATGATCGGCGCGAACGACGTGACGCACCGGATGCCCGCGACCCAGTCGGTGCGCTGTCTGACCACGGCGGTGCGCAGGCTGCGTACGGCGGGGGCCGAGGTGGTGGTCGGGACCTGTCCGGACCTGGGCACCATCGAGCCGGTCTACCAGCCGCTGCGGTGGCTGGCCCGGCGGGTGAGCAGGCAGCTGGCGGCGGCGCAGACGATCGGTTCCGTGGAGCAGGGCGGGCGCACGGTGTCGCTGGGCGACCTGCTGGGCCCGGAGTTCGAGGCGAATCCGCGGGAGCTGTTCGGCCCGGACAACTACCACCCGTCGGCGGAGGGCTACGCGACGGCTGCGATGGCGCTGCTGCCCACGCTCTGCGCGGTGCTGGGGCTGTGGCCCGAGTCCGATCATCTGGACGGCGCCCGGCGTGAGGACATCCTGCCGGTGGCCAAGGCGGCCTCCCAGGCGGCCAAGGAGGCCGGTACGGAGGTCACCGGGGCGCGAGCCCCCTGGGCCCTCCTCAAGCACCGCAGGCGGCGGCGTCTGCCCGCGCCCACCGAGCCGCACCCGCACCCGGAGATGCACGGCGAGGGCGGCTCCACCCGCGTGGAGCGACGTCCGGGCACCGACACCTCACCGCGGCACGCCTGAGCGCGGACGGCCGGGGATCGGGCCCGCCGGCCGCAGCCGCACGCCTCCTCACGGTGTCGCGCGGCACCGGTCAGCGCCTCATGCCGCTGCACAGGGGCAGGGCACCGTCACCGCCTTACGGGGCGCTGCGCCGCTCACCGCCTCACACCGCAGGGGTGGCCGGGGCCTGCGCGGGCTCCGGGGCCGCCGGGGCCGCCGGGGCGCGGCGGCGCCGACGGCGGGAGGCGACCTCGGCCGGGTCGACCTCGGGGTGCGACCAGCGGGCGGCCAGCTCCGTGCTGGTCGCCCGGCCGCTCGCCACGTGTGCGTGGGCGAGGGCCGCCGCCCGGTCCGCGTCCCGGGCCGCGACGGCCTCGTACAGCTCCTCGTGCTCGGCGCACTGCTGGTCCGGGTCGCGCTGGGCGGTCAGCCGGAACAGCCAGTGGGTACGGGCCTCCAGCGGGCCCATGATGCCGCTGAGCAGCGGATTGGCGGCCAGCTCCACGATGTCGACGTGGAAGCCCGCGTTCGCTTCGGCGATGGCGCGCCAGTCACCGGACCCGGTCGCCGCCCTCGCCCGCTCCAGCCGCTCCGCCAGCCGGGCCAGGCCGGCCTCGTCGTGGCGCTCGGCGGTCAGCCGGGCCGCGAGGGACTCCAGCGACTCACGTACGTCGAAGAGGTCCCGCACGTCGGCCGGCGTGAACGGCGCCACCAGGGCGCCCCGGTGCGGGACCAGCACGACCAGTCCCTCCGCGGCGAGCAGCCGCAGCCCCTCGCGCAGCGGGATGCGGGAGACCTCCAGCTCGGCGGCGAGATCCCGCTCCACGAGCCGCTGCCCCGGCTGGAGTTCGACCTCGACGATCCGCCGCCGCAGGGTCTCGTACACAAGGTCCCGCAGCGAGCTGCGCTCCGTCACCGCGTTTCCTCCTGATGCCGTCCGTCATCCACAGGTTAAGCGGGCCGGACAGGGGCGCCGCCCCTGCGGACCGATGCCCGGCCCCGACGGAAACGGGCCGGGCGCCAGACTGAGCGGTTGCTTAGAAAAGAGGCCCGCATCACACTGCCTGTCGGGTGACCTCTGCGGTACGTCCGGGTAACTTCCAGAGCAGTCCTGCCACAAGCCTTCCATCCCTCATGGAGCCGCGTGATGCCCGAAGCCGTGATCGTCTCTGCTGCCCGTTCCCCCATCGGCCGGGCCTTCAAGGGCTCGCTGAAGGACCTGCGGGCGGACGACCTGACCGCCACGATCATCCAGACCGCGCTGGCCAAGGTCCCCGAGCTGGACCCCAAGGACATCGACGACCTGATGCTCGGCTGCGGCCTCCCCGGCGGCGAGCAGGGCAACAACCTGGGCCGCATCATCGCCGTGCAGATGGGGATGGACCACCTTCCCGGCTGTACGGTCACCCGCTACTGCTCGTCCTCCCTGCAGACCAGCCGCATGGCGCTGCACGCCATCAAGGCCGGCGAGGGCGACGTCTTCATCTCGGCCGGTGTCGAGATGGTGTCCCGGTTCGCCAAGGGCAACTCCGACAGCCTCCCGGACACCCACAACCCGCTCTTCGCCGACGCGGAGGCCCGCACCGCGGCCCGCGCCGAGGAGTCCGGCGCGAGCTGGCAGGACCCGCGCGAGGACGGCCTGGTCCCGGACGCGTACATCTCGATGGGCCAGACCGCGGAGAACCTGGCCCGGATCAAGGGCGTCACCCGCCAGGACATGGACGAGTTCGGCGTCCGGTCGCAGAACCTCGCCGAGGAAGCCCTCAAGAACGGCTTCTGGGAGCGCGAGATCACCCCGGTGACGACCCCGGACGGCACCGTGGTCTCCAAGGACGACGGCCCCCGCGCGGGCGTCTCCCTGGAGGGCGTGCAGGGCCTGAAGCCGGTCTTCCGCCCCGACGGCCTGGTCACCGCGGCCAACTGCTGCCCGCTCAACGACGGCGCCGCGGCGCTCGTGATCATGTCCGACACCAAGGCGCGCGAGCTCGGCCTGACGCCGCTGGCCCGGATCGTCTCCACGGGCGTCTCCGGCCTCTCCCCCGAGATCATGGGCTACGGGCCGGTCGAGGCGAGCAAGCAGGCCCTCAAGCGGGCCGGCCTGACCGTCGACGACATCGACCTGGCCGAGATCAACGAGGCCTTCGCGGCCCAGGTGATCCCGTCCTACCGTGACCTCGGCCTGCCGCTGGACAAGGTCAACGTCAACGGCGGCGCCATCGCCGTCGGCCACCCCTTCGGCATGACCGGCGCGCGGATCACCGGCACGCTGATCAACAGCCTGCAGTTCCACGACAAGCAGTTCGGTCTGGAGACGATGTGCGTGGGCGGCGGCCAGGGCATGGCGATGGTCATCGAGCGACTGAGCTGAGCTGAGCCGCTTCGGGCCGGGCCGCAGCGGGGCGTCGCACCACCGCTCCGAGGCCCTTCGGCCGGACAGAATGGCCGGTTCCGAGCCCCGACCGTGACCGAATCTCCCCCAGGATGTGACCTATCTCCTGGGGGAGAGTCATTCCCGCAGGTCACACCCGCATCAGGGCTAAACCCCAGGCACAAAGACCTGTCCAATTCGTGACGTAATGCACTGACACAGGGTGCCGGTACAGGTCAAGCTGATGTAGGAAGTCGGGGGATCGATTGAAACCGGGAGTATGTCAGTGAGCGCCATGCCTCTTGCCCTGTTGCTGACCACCGCCGCTGCCACGGCCGTGGGCGCTGCTGCTCTGCACGCCGCTCACGGGCTGCGTAGGCAGGTAACGGCCCTGCGAAGGGAGCTGGCCGACGGCCGCGCCCATACAGCTGCTGTACCCGCTCAGAGCCGTAACGACGCCACCCCTGCCGCGGAAATACGCGCGGCGGTCGCCGAGGCGCTGGCCGAGGAGCGGGAGCGGGAGCTCGCCGAGGCCCGTGCCTTCTGGGCCTCGCAGGAGGCCCGCGACGCCGCCGACGCCCCGTCCCTGCTGGGCGGCCTGGCCGGGATCGGCGAGGACGCCCCGTTCTTCATGCCGCGGCAGTCGGACTTCGCCGGCCTGGAGATGTCGGACTTCGCCGGTCTGGAGGCGATGGACCTCGACGCCACCGAAGCTCTGGAGGAGCTGACGGAACTGGCCGAGCTGGCCGACGTCACCGAACTCCCCGAGATCGTGGAGTTCGCCGAGGACTCGCCCGAGCTGGCAGCGGCCCGCCGCCGCCACCCCTCGCACCCCGACTTCGTGCCGGTACAGACACCCGTCGTCACCGACCACGAGCGCACGGTGAACCGCCTGGAAGAGCTCGCCGACAGCCGCACCGAACTCTCCGACGTGCGCCCCGGCCCGCTCGGCACCCTGGACGTCTACGTCTTCGCCGACGGCACCACGCTCTGTATGACCCCCGGCCACCGCGAGACGGCCGAGCGCCTGTCCGAGTCGCTGCAGGCCGGTGAGCACCCGGTGCTGCTGGGTGGTTCCGGTGTGTCCGGTGCGTACGCGCTGACGTTCTCGTGCGGCAGGGAGAACGTCTACATACTGGCCGACCGCGTCATCGCGAGCTTCTAGCGCGCGGACCGGTCACCGGCTCCACCCCCGCCACCAGCGGCTCTCGTCGGCCGCCCCCAGGACACCGCGCGCACCGAGCGCCGACCGCCCGCCGGCTGTCGGCTAGGCGAACGCCCGCGCGGTGGCTTCCTCGACGAACTGCACGGCCTCGTCCAGCTCCACGGACGGGGCCATTTCCAGTGCCACGGCCAGATCCCGCCCCGCGACGGCCAGTTGGTCGCCGATCGCGAACATCCCGGCGTCCGGCATGATCCTCGGCTCCCGCTCCGGCGCCTCCACGCGCTGGGCCCGCACGGCCAATTCCCTGGCCACGGCCAGCCCTTCGGCCGCCGCTCCACGCTGCAGCCTGCTCTGCGGGGCGGCACGCAACCGGTCGGCGAATCGGTCCACGGCGATGATCAGGGGCGTCGTATCGAGCACTCCGCGACCCTACGCGCCCCTCCGGGACGGTTGCCAACGGGCCGACGCTCAGGCACGGTGTCGGGAAGGACCAGCAACGCGCACAACGCGTCGGAGGCGCCGATGTCCCAAGTCTTCTCCGAAGAGACCCACCGCAATCTGCTCTCCAGAATCCCGCAATGCACCGGTCGTGATATCCCCGACTGGCTCCGCACCGTCGAGGACGGCCCCGCTCTCCGTTTCGAGGAGAAGGTCAGCTGGCTGCGGGGTGAACACGACCTCGCCTACGGACACGCCAAGGCGATCGTCCACGAGTACGACCTGCGCAGAGCGGCCCGCAAGCTGCTCTAGCGGCCTCCTGTCCCCGTCCCCGTGACACAGGAAAGAGCGTGGAACGGAAACGGCCCGCAGGCTCCGTGACGGAGCCTGCGGGCCGTTCGGGCAAGCCGGCGGGTGAGCCGGCTCCACGACTAGTCGTCGCCGCTGAGGATGGAGAGCAGGCGCAGCATCTCCAGGTAGATCCACACCAGGGTCATGGTGAGGCCGAAGGCCGCCAGCCAGGACTCCTCGCGCGGGGCGCCGTAAGCGATGCCGTCCTCGACCTGCTTGAAGTCCAGGGCCAGGAAGCACGCGCCGAGGATGATGCCGACGACACCGAAGAGGATGCCGAGGCCACCGCTGCGGAAGCCCAGGCCGTCACCGCCACCGAACGCGGCGAACAGCAGGTTGACCACCATCAGGAGCATGAAGCCCATGGCGGCGGCCATCACGAAGCCGTAGAACCGGCGGGTGACCCGGATCCAGCGCATCTTGTACGCGAACAGCACACCGGCGAAGACACACATGGTGCCGATCACCGCCTGCATCACGACACCGGGCGAGATGTAGGTGCTGACCGCGCTGGAGATGACCCCGAGGAAGACGCCCTCGAAGGCCGCGTACGCGATGATCAGCGCCGGAACGGGCTTGCGCTTGAAGGACTGGACGAGCGACAGCACGAAGGCGATCAGCGCGGCGCCGATCGCGATGCCGTACGACTTGTTGAGGTTGGCCTCGTCCACCGGCAGCAGCGCCCAGGCGAGCGCGGCACCGAGCACGACCGTACCCAGCGTCAGCGCCGTACGGGTGACGACATCGTCGATCGTCATCACACCGGAGCGCGCCGGCGCCTGCGGGGCGCCGTACTGGCTGTCCGGCTGGGCGTAGGGGTTGGTGGCGTACGGGTTGGCACCCGCTACGGGGGCCCCGGCCTGCGGTGCCGCGTTGACGTTCGCGTAACCGTTGTCGCGGCTGAAGCCCCGTCGCGAGAAGACCGGGTTGCTGCTCCTCATCTCACTCCTCCATGGCCACCCAGCGTGGCCTTCCCACAAGAGTAATGGCTAGGCAAAGCAATCTCCCTAGTGCCAGGGGAGGATCTTTCCGTCCGGTGCCGGGCCCCTGATCAGGCCGTGCACTGCCCGGCCAGGAGATCGCCGGCCTCGGTGCGCCGGTAGACGACGCGCCTGCCGACCCTCGTACCCGCGATCAGGTCCGCATCACGCAGGACGGCCAGGTGCCCCCCGACGGTGCCGAGGGACTGGCCGAGCCGGCCGGCGAGCTCCGTGCTGGTGGCGGGGCGCGCCAGCTCGTGGAGCACGGCGGCGCGGCCGGTGCCGATCAGCCGTTCCAGGGCGCGCGCGGGCTCCCGCCGCCCGGGGTCGACCGCAGCGGCACCACGGGCCGGGTAGACCAGGGCGTACCGGTCGGGCGGCTCCTCGGACAGCCAGGTGCCGCTCGTCACACAGACCGGCACGAACAGCATGCCGTCCTCACCGACGACGCGGTCCGGGCCGGGCTGATGGCTGAAGCGGATCGCGTCGGTGCCGACCCAGGCGCTGCGGCGGTTCATCTGCTGCAGGGCGCGGGGCCAGCCGTAGGCGGCCAGCAGCCCCGCCCGATAGCTGACGTCCCGTTCCAGCAGCGCCCGGCGGCGCGGCCAGTCCGCGACGACATGCGTATGCCACGTGTACCGGAACAGGTCGGCCGTCCGGGCGCCCCACCCGTGTCCGGTCAGCCACCGCAGATCGTGGCGCTGCCAACTGTGCGCCACGGCCGCCTCCAGATCGGCGCTTACGGCCTCGTCGCGGGCGGCCACGACCGGCGCCAGCTCGTCGGCGAATGCTGTGCGCATCCCGCCGGACGGCGGGAGGGTGATGTAGCCGGGCAGGTACTTGGTCGAGCCGATCAGCTCGACCAGCCCCTTGGCGAACGGGTCGGCGTCGAGAACGGCACGGAAGGCGTCGTGGTGGCGGGTGTACCAGGGCAGCAGCCACGGGTCGGAGCACGGCTTGGTCAGCACGCTCATCGAGCCCAGCGTCTCGGCCAGCGGCGACAGTGCGAACCTGGACCGCGACAGCGCCAACGAGCTCAGCCGCAGCAGTACCACGCTTCGCCTCCGGGCCCTTCGCTCCTGAACTTTCGCCTCGTGCCGAAACGTTAGCGCGCGCCATCGGGGTCTCAGCAGAATCCACCGGTGCCTCTACTTCTTCCTCTTCCTGCTCTCCCCGCCCTCCCCGCTCTCTTCAAGCAACCGCGCTTCCGCGCGTTCTACGCCGGACGGCTGGTGTCGCTGCTCGGCAGTTCGATGGCACCGGTCGCGCTGGCGTTCGCGGTCCTGGACGCCTCCGGCAGCGCTCATGACCTCGGTGTGGTCCTGGCCGCCCACATGCTGCCGCTGCTGGCACTGCTCCTGCTGGGCGGGGCCGTGGCCGACCGCTCCGCACGCCGGACCGTGCTGGTGGCCTCCCACCTGGGCGCCGCGCTCACCCAGGGCGCGGTCGCGGCGCTCCTGCTGACCGGCCACTACTCGCTGCCTGCCGTGGCCGTACTGGAGTTCCTCAACGGCGCACTCGCCGCGTTCACCACCCCGGCGCTGCGCGGGGTCGTACCGCAACTCGTCGACAAGGCCCGGCTCCAGCAGGCGAACTCGCTGCTGGGAACGGCACGCAACGCCACGAAGATCCTCGGGCCGAGCCTGTCGGGCGTGCTCGTGGCGGCGGCCGGCAGCGGTCCCGCCATCGCCTTCGACGCGTGCACCTATCTGCTCGCGGCGGTCTTCCTCGCGCGGCTCACGTTCCCGCACGACACGTACGCGGCACGGCCGTGCACGCACGCCAGGTCCGCGCCCCGCGGACCACCGTCCTGACCGACATCCGCGACGGGTGGACAGAGTTCCGTGCAATCCGCTGGGTGTGGGCCGGCGCGCTGTCCTTCTGCCTGATGAATCTGGCCCAGACCGGCACCTGGCAGATCCTGGGGCCCCAGCTCACCCGGCAGCTCGACGGCGAAGCGACGTGGGGATTCGTACTCAGCGCCCGCGGCCTCGGTCTGCTGGTGTCGAGCCTGCTGATGTACCGGCTGGTGGTCCGGCACCTGCTGCGCCTCGGACAGCTGACCAGTGCACTCGCCGCGCTCCCCCTGCTCGCGCTCGGTGCGCGTCTGCCCGCCCCGTGGCTGCTCGCCGCCGCGTTCGTCGCCGGGCTCGGCTCCGCCGTCACCGCCGTCGCCTGGGACACCTCACTGCAGGAACACGTCCCGCCGCACGTCCTCTCGCGCGTCGCCTCCTACGACGACCTGCTGTCGTACGTCGCGATCCCGATCGGCCAGCTGTCCGTAGGCCCGCTGTCCCAGACGTACGGCGCCTTCCACCTCACCGCGGCCGCCGGTGTCGCCTCCGCTGTCGCAGCCCTCCTCCCCCTGACCTCCCGAGCCGTACGCCGGCTACCCCATGCCGGCCCCCGTCACCGGGAGTCCACGGCACCCGCCCCCGGCCCGTCCCCCGCAACCTGACCCTGCTCCGCCCACCTCGACGCGCTCCCGGAACCGCCCGAAGCGTCCAGAGCCGCCCGCTCCACCCGGTCCCGATGACTCCCCCACCACGCCGCGTCGCCGGGCGCCATGTTGTCGCTGCCCTTCCGCAGCCCGGTGGTCCCGTCGATCAGTTCCCGGACCAGGTCGGCGTGCCCGGCATGCCGCTGGGTCTCGGCGACCATGTGGACAAGGACCCGGTGGAGCGTCAGCTCCTGGCGCCCTTCCCCTGGCATCCGGCCGACGGCATCGAGCTCCAACGACTCGATCGTGGCGTCCGAGTGCGCCCACACCCGGCGGTACTGCGCGACGATCTGCTCACGCGCCTCGTCGGCGGTGGCCCACAGATCCGCATTCGGCTCGGCGTCACCGGCGATCCAGAGCACCGGCGCCTCCACGGGCCGGCCGAAGACCTCGCCGAAGTAGAACGCCTCGGCGCCGGTCACGTGCTTGACCAGCCCCAACAGATTTGTGCCGGTGGGGGTCATGGGGCGACGGACGTCGTACTCGGACGCGCCTTCGAGTTTCCACAGGAACGTGTCGCGCGCGTCCTGCAGATACAGCTGCAGATCCTTCTTGTGCCCTGTTTCGATCATGGGACCAATCTCGCAGTCACGCGGTTAGCGGCCCACCTGTTTTCACCCGTCGGGCTGCAACTCCCTTCGCTCCTGCGGCCGGCGGCCCCGAGTGGCGCGAACGTCTGCGACCGCCTGGTTCATCCCCCTTCAACGCGACGAGGTTGAACGACTCGCAAAGGCCGAGGTCCTGCCGCACTGATCAGAAGTGAAGGTTATGTGCCCACAGGCGTGACACGATTCAGCCGAATCCGTGGCCCGCCGGCAACTCGCCGCGGGACACGGCCCATCACGATCCAGGGAGCACTTCGTGGCCAACACTTCTGGCCGTAGGCACAGACGAACAGCCGCTCGCGCCGCAGCCGCGGCCCTCACCGTCGCCCTTGTCGCCACCGGCACCTCCGCCGTGGCCGCAGACTCCGCGCGGCCGCCGGCCGGCACGGCAGCCGACAAGCCATCGGCGGCGGCTTCCTCCACCGCCGCACCCGGGGCCGTTCCCCCGTCGTACCCCCTGTACGGCATAACCGAAGACGCGTACCTGTACTCCTACGAGAAGAGGCACGGGGGCAGGCTCGCCTATCGCGTGTTCGAGGGATATACCGTGACCGTCAGTGCCATCACCCAGGTCGACCTCACGGCCGACGGAGAGCGTGACGGCTTCTGGCTCCGCGTGGGCGACAAGATGCGGTTCCAGATTGCCGACACGCAGGTGTCGAAGGAGATCGGCTACGGCTGGGACATCTACGACCTGATCGTCTCCGTGGGCAACCTCGGTGGAGCCGACGCAAGCGACCTGCTCGCCCGCGACTCCAAGGGCGACCTCTATCTCTACCTCGGCCACGAGAACGGCACGGTCACCAAGCGCATCAAGGTCGGCTACGGCTGGGACACCTACACTGAGCTCGCCGGCAACGGCGACCTGAACGGCGACGGCAGGAACGACATCGTCGCCCGCGACAAGGCCGGGGTCCTGTGGCTCTACACGGGCACGGGCAACCAGAACGCGCCGTACGACAAGCGCACCAGGATCGGCAGCGGCTGGAACCAGTACAACCGGCTCGTCTCCATCGGTGACATGGACAACGACCACCGGACCGACCTTCTCGCCCGCGACAAGGCCGGCGCGCTGTGGATGTACGCAGGCACCGGCGACGCCGCCTCCCCGTACAAGCCCAAGGTGAAGATCGGCACGTACGGCTGGAACCAGTACAAGTGGCTCTTCTGAGCAACAACTCGGCGCCTCTGTCAGGGAGATGAGAGAGCACCGCGCCCTGCCGCCGGGGCGCGGGCAAGGCCTCCCGACCGTCCCTCTCAACGCCCGCGGCACGCAGGTGACGCGAGGGCCCGGGCTGGTTCCGGCCGCACTTCACGTGCAGGGGCGGGGGCGTGGCTGATACGGAGGAGCGGGAACCGGCCACCCGGCGGAGGGTCGGCGCGTTCACGCTCTTTCGTCGTCGGGTGGCCGGGCGCGCGGTGGTCACTCGCGGAGGCGCGTCGGTCGCCGGAATCCTGGAGCCCGTCACGGGGCGTGCTGCGCCGCCCCGTTGCCGAACGACCAGTCGATCGACTCGTTCTCCGTGAGGGTGACGAGCATGTTCCGCGGCTCGGTGCCCGCGTACTCGTGACCGAGCTCGGCGATCCGGCGGTACAGCGCCTTCTTCTCCTTGGCCGCCCACGCCCGGCTCCCCGAGGGGATAGCCGGGCATCCCGTCAGGAGAACAAATTCTCCGGGAAGTCCGTCAGGAACATCACCAGCACGAGCCCCATCAGGGCCAGGCCCACGGCCCCCTCGGCCAGGACCCCGCGCGAGCTGCCTGCCAGTGTGGCGGTCCGCTTCGGGTCGGCGGGGTCGTAGCGCACCGTGACCCGTGCGCCCTCGATGAAGCGCTTGTTGCCGCCGTCCTGGAACTCGACCCACTCCCCGTTCTGCGCGCTGAACGCGAAGACGTGCCAGGTCCGCCGGTCGTTCGAGGAGCCGGTCGCCGTGTCGCGCTCGTACACGCGGATGCAGCGCGCCGGCGCGGAGACGCCGGAGCGTGCTCCGCGCAGTTGCTGGACGGTCCGTGCGAGGACCTGAGTGCCACCAGGGCGACCACACCGATGAGTACGAGCGAGGTGTTCATGGGTTCCTTGATTACCTCTCACCGTTGCGCAGCCGGTCGGCGAGGAAGCCCACCGCGCAGCCGACCACCAGAACCACCAGCTGGACCAGGAAGGTGATGACCGTGAGGTCGCTCCCCTGGGAGAAGAAGATCACCAACTGCAGGGCCACGGCGGGCGCGAACGCGGCGAGGAGGTGCCGTACGCGCGAATCGCGCGACGGCGAGCGGTGCAGGGCCGCCGCGGCCCAGGTGCCGAGCGCGATGCAGAGCGCGGACGGCAGGTGCAGGAACAGGATGGTCCGGGCCGGCGAGGCCACGTTCGACGGGTCGTCGCCCGCTATCCAGTCCCAGACGACCACGGCGACGCCCAGCTCCGCGATCAGCGTCACCAGGATGCCCGCGGCCCAGGGCAGCATCAGGTCGAGCAGCCGGGCCTGTCGTGCGCGGGGGCGGGGCGTACCCGCGGCGTGCGTCATATCGGGACATTCGACTGCCTCTTCGTCGTCGGCCGGCGCTCGGGCACTACTTCACCTTGATGCTGTCGACGATCTTCGTCCGGTCGGCGTCGCTCAGCTTGCCCGCCTGGGCGTCGATGCGCACGGAGTAGATCTTCCCGTCGGAGTCGACGCCCGTGATGACCACGCCGTTGACCTCGGCCCCCTTCGGGGGCGACTGCGGCACGCCCGTGCCGGTGTACGTGAAGTCGATGCGCTTGGCGCCCTTCGCGCCCTCGACGTCCGCGTCCTTGGTGCCCTTCACCTCGGTGGTCGCCATGAGCAGCGCCCTGCCGACCGAGGCCGCGTCGTCCCCGTTCGAGGCGCTGGCGAAGCCGCTCTGGATCGACACCTTCACCGTGGGCCGGTCCCCCTCGCTGCGGAGAGCCGCGGCGTCGTTGAGCTTGCCGCGCTCCGCCTTGCTCTGCTCGGTCAGATCGTCCGGGTAGGAGAGCGACACGGTCGGCCCCGACAACTCCTTCCAGCCGCTGGGCGCGGCCGGTGTGCCGTCCTTGTCGGAGCCGCACGCGGTGAGCGTCAGGCCGGCGGTGAGGACAGCGGTCGTGACGGCGACGGCCTGCACCGTCCGGCGGAGGGAACGGTAGGTCATGATCACGTCTCCTTGTACTGGTCGATCAGTTCGCACAGTAGCTGTACGGGACGAATGAGCGCTGCCCGTTGGTGGGCGCCCCCAGGAACTCGGCCTTCTGCAGGTTCTTCTCGGTCTCGGACGTGGTGTAGGCGCCGTTGATGCCCGCCACCTCCAGGTTGATGTCGAGACCGATCTCCTCGGACGACGAGGACCCGTCGTACTCCTGCTTGCTGACCTGGCCGTGCTGGAACGCGTAGTGGCCGAACGGATCGTCGGTGCCGGGGTCCTCGGTCGGGACCGGCGAACCGGTGAACAGGTAGTTGAACGCGCTGTTCATGCCCTGGCCGGAGAACATCTGGGACTTGATGCGGTCGGACTCCTCCTTGGAGAGGTTCTTGTCGTCCAGCGGGACGGTGGTCGTGACGACCTGGGTGGTCGTGCCGCCGCCCTTCTTGTTGCCGTTGACATCACCCTTCACACCGGCGTTGGCCTCCGCCTTGCCCTCCAGGGTCCGCGTCATCGTGATGCTCTTCACCTTGCCCGTCTTGCTGTCGACGGTGACGGTGATGGCCCCCGCCGCCGAGCCACTGGCCTCGGCACCGGCCTTGGCGGGGCCGGCCTCGCCCTTCGCGTACGCGCCACCGGTGGCCTTGGCCTGGTAGGTGTACGCGTCGGTGTTGTTGATGTGGTTCTGCGTGAGGGTGACTTCCTGGGCCTCGGAGATCTTGACGCCGGCCTCGACGGTGGCACCCGGCTTGGGGCGGGGGTGGTCGTGCCGTCCGGGTTGGTCGTGTCCGGGGCGTTCATCCCGGCGCCGAACTGGAAACCGGCCTGGGCGGCGACCTCGAGGCTGAGCTTCTGGGTGGTGATGTGCTTGTTGCCGAGCTTGTCCTCGATGTTGTTCTTGAGGCGGCTCTCCGTGGCCTTCGGCCCCTTGCCGAACCAACTGGCGACCTCGGTGGCGCCGCCCACGACCGGGCTGAGGTTGGAGAGCTTGTTCAGCCGGTTGAGCTTCTTGTACTCCTGGAGGTCCTTGCGGAACTGGTCGGCTTCCTTCTGGCTGTCGAACACCCAGGTGTCGCCCGTGGTGACCGTGAGACCCGCACCGATCTCCACCTTGTCCTTGCCGACGTCGCCGATCTTGACGCGGGCCTTCGGCTTCTCCGTGCCCTTCACCGAACCGGCATCCGTGAAGGTGAGCGAGACCTGCTCGTCCTTGTCGTCGATCTTGCCGTCCTTGTTGACATCCGTCTTGGCCTTGGACGTCGTCTCCTCGAAGCCGAATTCGCCGCCGAACTCGATGCCGAGGGTCTCGAACGAGACGCCGAACTTGCCGCCCTGGGTACCGGACTTGGTGACCGTGGCACAGGTGATGGGCTCGAACTCGGCGTTGGGATCGCCGCCCGCCTCGCCGCCCTTGCCGCTGTCGCACCCGCCGCTGCCGCCGCCGATCGAGGCGACGAGGCAGTGGATCCGGTGGCTGATCTGCCCACCGAGGCCGGCCACCGCCATACCGCCGATGAGGGCCACCACGACCAGGATCGTGCCGAGGTACTCGAACGCGGTGGCGCCCCGGTCACCCCGCCTGCTGCCGGGTATGGGCTCCCGAGACCTCGTCCGTGACATGGCTTGTCCTCCCGTATGGCCTTAGGGCAGGGAGGCTACGAGAGGGGCCCCTGTTACGGCACGGGCCCTGGGGCCCAATCCAGGTCCCAATTCGGAGACGCCACCGGCCGGCAGGGCCGGACGCAAACGGGCGGGGCGGGGCGAGTCCGACAACGAGAACGGTCCGCCGGCCGGAGCCGATGGACCGTCACAAAGATGCTCGGCAGAGCTGGACGCTCACATGCGAGGTTGCTGCTGGCTGCTGCGCGCCGCCATGGCCAGTGCCAGGCCATCAGCTGGAGCAGGGCGCTCTTGTTGGGCACGTGGCAGTACATGCTGCCCGCCTGCGTGTCGAGCCGCGTCGCCACCTGCGGCAAACTGCCGAGGCCGCGTCTACTGTCATCATCGGGGGATTCAAACTGCGCTGGAAGGGGGTGGTGGCGATGGGCGGACTGCTGTTCAACGTGACCACGGCAGCACTGATGATGTTGATGATCAACGGCGGACTGGCCCTGGTCGGCCGGGGCACCCTGCGGGGGCGCGGCATCCCGTGGGCGGCGGTGGCCTTGACCGCGGTCGCCCTCGCCGGGGTCATCACCCAGCTCTGCTGGTCCGGCGCGATGGACGCCCTCGACAGCGACCCCGCCAGATCCGGCTGGTGGCGGATCCTCACCGCGACCTTCATGCAGAACGGCGGTCTCCTCGGCGGCGCCTGGAACATCGCCACTCTGGCCGTCATCGCCGCGCTGGCCGACTGGTTCTGGGGCGCACCCCTGACGCTGGGCCTGTTCCTCGCCGGCATCCTGCTGCCCGGGCGGATCGACGCCCTGTTCGGCGAGAGCGGCCACAGCACCGACCCCCGCAACTTCGCCGGAAGTTCCGGGGCCACGTACTTCCTCGCCGCGACCCTGTCCGCAGCCCTTCTCCTGCGCAGGCTGCGCGCTGCCCGGGACCCCGAGAACGTGAAGCAGACCCTGCTCGCGGCCGCCGTGCCCGCGCTCGGCCTGGTGGTCTGGTTCGCCCAGTCCAACGGCCACGGCCTCGTCTCCGTCTACGGCTTCGCCCTCGGCGCCGCGGTGTGCGCCCTGACCCGCCGCACCGCGGACGGCCCCGCCCCGGCCGCAGACGCGGCAACAGGCGGACAGGTCCCGCCCGGGACGGTCTGAGGGCTGTCCCGCAGGAACTCGTGCGCACCCCTGCGACCGGACCCTGAGTGATCGTCCCCGAAGGCCGCGACCATGCCGGTGCGGGGCTCGGACGTGGGGCGTTCATGCCGCCCGACGCCGTACGGTCCCTGCTCGTCCCCTGCGCGCGATGGTGCCCGGAGCCGGACTTGAACCGGCACGCCCCCGAGGGGCAGCGAGGTTTAAGCTCGCCGTGTCTGCATTCCACCATCCGGGCTTGGCGCGCGGCTCCGCGTTGGCACATGACCCTATCCGTGGGCGCCCGTCGATCAGCCGAGCAGTGGCTCGATGTTGTCTTATTTTATTGATCGTTTGAGGGATCGTCAGCACGCCCAAGAGGGATAGTCACATGCCTGGGCGGGTCGTGGGCGCGGCGACAGGTAATCCGAATTGACGGAAATTCGCCGCACCCACACAGCCGATTCGCCAGGGGCACGCCATGGATCGCCAGGGGTACGCCACCCCTGCCGGGTGACGGACGAGCCCAGGACGTCCACCCGGGCGGCCGAGCACGCACCCGGCGCCCCGCTCGCCCCCCGGTCGAGGACCCCGCCACGGGCGCGGGCGAGCCCACCCACAGGTCCACCCGGCTCAGGGTCCATGTCATACCGCAGGAGGACGCCGGCGCCCCTGTGGTGCGACTCAAGAGGGCCCCCGGAACGGGCACCGGGAGTGACGACCGGAGGTGGAACGGCGGAGACGATGGAGCAGTGCCCATCCCCCGGAAGCGGCCCCTGGCGGGCCCCTCGGGGACGGGCACTCCGTTCCCGTACGAAACCGACCCTGGAGTCTCCCGTGACCACCATGTCCACCGCTCGCCGCGCCACCGCGGTGGCAGCCCGCGCCACGGAACTCTCGAAGGTCTACGGAGAGGGCGAGACCAAGGTGACCGCCCTGGACCGGGTCACCGTGGACTTCCCGCAGGGCGAGTTCACCGCGATCATGGGCCCGTCGGGTTCCGGCAAGTCCACGCTGATGCACTGCGTGGCCGGTCTGGACAGCTTCAGCAGCGGATCGGTGCGGATCGGTGAGACGGAGCTGGGGTCCCTCAAGGACAAGCAGCTCACCCAGTTGCGCCGGGACAAGATCGGTTTCATCTTCCAGGCGTTCAACCTGCTGCCGACGCTGTCGGCGCTGGAGAACATCACGCTGCCGATGGACATCGCCGGCCGCAAGCCGGACCAGGACTGGCTGCGCAAGGTCATCGACATGGTCGGCCTCGCCGACCGCCTGAAGCACCGGCCCACCGAGCTCTCCGGCGGCCAGCAGCAGCGCGTCGCCGTGGCCCGCGCCCTGGCCTCGCAGCCGGAGATCATCTTCGGTGACGAGCCGACCGGCAACCTCGACTCCCGGTCCGGCGCCGAGGTCCTCGGCTTCCTGCGCAACTCGGTGCGCGAGCTGGGCCAGACCGTGGTGATGGTGACCCACGACCCGGCCGCCGCCTCCTACGCGGACCGGGTGATCTTCCTCGCGGACGGGGCGATCGTGGACCAGATGATGCACCCCACCGCGGACGGGGTGCTGGACCGGATGAAGGCGTTCGACGCCAAGGGCCGCACCAGCTAGCCCGGCCCCTCCCCGGGCCCGTCGTCGCACCGCCTCGTGCCGCGCGACGCCTGACCCATGCCCCCGTCCGGAACCCCTCCCCATCCCCAGGACTGACAGACATGTTCCGTACCGCCCTGCGCAATGTGCTCTCGCACAAGGCCAGGCTGCTGATGACCGTCCTCGCCGTGATGCTCGGCGTGGCCTTCGTCTCCGGCACCCTGGTCTTCACCGACACCCTCGGAAACGCCTTCCGCAGCCAGTCGGCGAAGAACTACGACGACGTCGCCGTCGCGGTCACCACCTACGCCGACCAGCGCGATGCGAAGACGCCCGGCATCGACGCCGCCACCCTGAAGAAGATCCAGGGCCTGGACGGCGTGGAGAGCGCCACCGGACGGGTCTCCGGCTTCGCCGGGGTAGCCGACCCCGACGGCAAGCTGATCGGCAACGGCTGGTCCAACACCGGCGCCAACTTCGCCCCCGGCAAGGGCGGCAAGGACGCGCAGTACTCCTTCACCGACGGCTCGGGGCCGGCCGGGGCGGGCAGCATCGCCCTGGACAAGGACACCGCGGAGAAGGGCGAGTACAAGGTCGGGGACCACGTCCGGGTCGCCACGAACGGGCCGGTGAAGGAGTACACCCTCGCCGGCGTCTTCACCACCGAGGACGGCGCGGTCAACGCCGGCGGCAGCCTGGTCCTCTTCGACACCGCGGTGGCCCAGAAGCTCTTCCTCAGGCCGGGCGAGTTCCAGGACGCCTCCGTCACCGCCGCGTCCGGCGCCACCGACCAGCAACTGCTGACCGCGGTGAAGCCGCTGCTGCCCAAGGACGCCGTCGCCAAGACCGGCAAGGTACGCGCCGACGAGCAGGCCGAGCAGACCGAGTCCGAGCTGAGCAGCATCAACAGGGTGCTGCTCGCCTTCGCGGGCATCGCGCTCTTCGTCGGCATCTTCCTGATCGCCAACACCTTCACCATGCTGGTCGCCCAGCGCACCAAGGAGCTGGCGCTGCTGCGCGCCGTCGGTGCCTCGCGCCGCCAGGTCAAGCGCTCGGTGCTGCTCGAAGCAGCCGTGGTCGGCCTGATCGCGTCCGTCATCGGCTTCGCCCTGGGCCTCGGTCTCGCCACCGGGCTGCGCTCCGCGATGAGCCTGTTCGGCGGCAAGATCCCGGCCGGCCCGCTGGTGGTCGCCCCGACCACCGTCCTCACCGCCTTCGCCGTCGGTGTCGTGATCACCGTGCTGGCCGCCTGGCTGCCCGCCCGGCGGGCCGCGAAGATCCCGCCGGTCGCGGCGATGAACAGCATGCACGCGGTGGCCACCGTGAAGTCCCTGGTCCTGCGCAACTCGATCGGCGCGGTCATCACCCTGCTCGGCGCGGCGGCGATCATGGCCGGTGCGGCGAAGTCCGGTACGAGTGCGCAGCTCGCCATCGCGGCAGGTGCCTTCCTGGCGCTGATCGGCATCATCATCCTCATCCCGCTGCTGTCCCGGCCGGTGATCGCCCTCGTCCGCCCGCTGCTGCAGCGGCTGTTCGGGGTCTCCGGAAAGCTCGCCGCGCAGAACGCGGTCCGTAACCCGCGGCGCACCGGTGCCACCGCCTCCGCGCTGGCGATCGGGCTCACCCTCGTCACCGGCATCTCGGTGCTCGGCGTCACCCTCGGCCAGGCGGTCGACCGGATGACGACGGACAACGTCAAGGCCGACTACATGGTGTCGATGGCGAGCGGGGACTCGCTCGACGAGTCGGCGCTCACCGCCCTGGAGAAGGCCGACGGCGTCACCGCCGTCTCGCCCCAGCAGTCCGTCTGGCTGGACATCGGCAAGACCTCGCTCTCGGCGTCCGGCGTCACCCCCGGCGACGTGCAGAGGGTCCTCGCCGTCGACACCGTCGCGGGCTCGATGGACTCCCTCGGCAAGGGCGAGATCGCCGTCTCGGAGAAGACCGCGAAGTCGCACGGCTGGCACGCCGGGGACAGCGTCCCGGTCACCTACGAGGACGACAAGAAGGAGAGCCTGAAGGTCGGCGCGCTCTACAAGGACAACGAGTTCCTGTCGCCCGTCCTGATCCCCCGCGACAAGGTGGCCCCGCACGAGGGCCGCGCGGACATCCGCGAGATCTGGGTGAAGACGGACGGCGGCGCGAGCGCGGCCAACGAGCAGTCCCTGGTGAACGCGCTGGGCGACAACCCGGGCATGAGCGTCATGGACCGCCAGGACATCCGGGACATGTTCGGCGGCTCCATCAACCTCGTCATGAACATCATGTACGGCCTGCTGGCGATGGCCCTGATCATCGCGGTGCTCGGGGTCGTCAACACCCTGGCGATGTCGGTCTTCGAGCGGCAGCAGGAGATCGGCATGCTGCGGGCGATCGGCCTGGACCGGCGCAAGGTCAAGCGCATGATCCGGCTGGAGGCCGTGGTCATCTCGCTGTTCGGCGCGGTGGTCGGCATCGCGCTCGGCCTGTTCCTCGGCTGGGCGATCGGCCAGGCCGCGTCGTCCCAGATCCCGCAGTACGCCCTGGTCGTGCCGTGGGGCCGGATCGCGCTCTTCCTGCTGCTGGCCGGACTGGTGGGGGTGCTGGCCGCGATGTGGCCGGCCCGCAGCGCCGCCAGGCTCAACATGCTGACGGCCATCAAGACCGAGTAGTGCCGGACGGCCTACGGCAGAGGGCCGGTACCCGCCGTGGCGGGTACCGGCCCTCTGCCGCGTCCGGGTCCGGCTCAGCCGGTCGCGGACGCCTTCCAGTCGCGGGCGCGCAGCGGCATGCGGGCGTTGCCGCCCGCCACCGGACGCACCACCAGGATCTGGTTGACGCCGATCTTGTTGTGTTCGAAGGAGAGCGCGGAGGCCGCCATGTAGAGCCGCCAGACCCTGGCTCGGCCGGGCGAGGTCATCTTCACCGCGCGGCTCCAGTCCCTCTCCAGGTTGGCGACCCAGCGGCGCAGGGTCAGTGCGTAGTGCTCGCGGAGCGACTCGACGTCGCGGGCCTCGAAGCCGGCTTCTTCGAGGGTCGCGACGGTCCGGCCCACCGGGGCCAGTTCGCCGTCCGGGAAGACGTAGGCGTCGATGAACGCGTCCACGTGGTACGCGGACTCGTCCCTCTCCGGGCGGCGGGCGATCTGGTGGTTGAGGAGGCGCCCGCCGGGCTTGAGGAGTGCGTAGAGGTCGTCGGCGTACTCGCGGTAGCGGACCGAGCCGACGTGTTCCGCCATCCCGATCGAGGAGATGGCGTCGTACGGGCCGTCCCTGACGTCCCGGTAGTCCTGGACCCGGATCTCGATCCGGTCGGTCAGCCCCTCTTCGGCGATGCGCTTGCGGGCGAAGGCGGCCTGTTCGGTGGAGAGGGTCACGCCGGTGACCCGGGCGCCGTACTCACGGGCGGCGTGGACGGCCATGGAGCCCCAGCCGCAACCGACGTCCAGGAGGCGGTCGCCCTCCTTCAGGGCGAGCTTGCGGCAGACCAGGTCGAGCTTGTCGCGCTGGGCGTCCTCGAGGTTCCCGCCGTCCTCCCAGTAGGCGCAGGAGTAGACCATGGACGGGCCGAGGACCAGTTCGTAGAAGTCATTGCCCACGTCGTAGTGGTGGCTGATGGCCTCCTTGTCGCGGCGTCTGGTGTGCAGGGTGCCGGTGCGGCGGCGTACCTCCTCCGGGGCGGAGGTGGCGGCGGCCAGGGGCCGGCCAGTTGCAGCAGCCCCTTGGCGGCGGCGCGCAGCTTCGGGTCGCGGACCGGGTGGACGCTGTCCTTCGCCTCCGCGCCGCGGTCCCAGATCAGCCCGGCGATCAGGTCCAGGGCCTCGTACAGGTCGCCTTCGATGTCGATCTCCCCGGCCACCCAGGCGCGGGCCAGGCCCAGTTCGCCCGGCTTCCACAGCAGCCGGCGCAGGGCGCGACGGTTCCTGATGACGAGGACGGGGGCACCGGGCGGCCCGGATTCGCTGCCGTCCCAGGCCCGGATGCGGACCGGTAGGGGTTCTCCCAGCAACTCCTGGGCGAGAGCGGTCAGCCGCGACGCGGCGTCTGCCATGGCGCACACCTCCGTGATGGTGTTTCCCGACGTGCCCAGACATGCCCACACATGTCTCGGACCACGCCCCGGCACCCTTGGCGCCGCGGCGAGGTACACCCCCTCAACAGTTTCCGGCGGCCGGGCCATCCCGCTACTGCGCAATGGATCGGCAAAATACCTGTACGGCACATGCATCCGCCGGGCCGCTGGCCCCCGCACCCCCGCACCGCACACCACCCCACCCCGCGCCGATACGCCGAAGGGGCCGCCCGCACCACGGATGGCGGACGGCCCCTTCGGGCGTTGTGCGACGGACAGTGCGGATACGGGGCATCCGCGGGCGGACCAGGAGGTGTTTGCCTCCGGCCCGGGGGAGGACTAGGAGGCCTTGGCCTTCTCGCCCACCGGCTTGGCGGCGGCCGGCGCGGGGGCGGGCTTGGCGGCCTCGTAGAACTCCTCGCGCGGCGTCTCCATGGCGCCGAGCGAGACGACCTCGCGCTTGAGGAACATCGCAAGGGTCCAGTCGGCGAAGATCCGGATCTTGCGGTTCCAGGTCGGCATCGCCATGCCGTGGTAGCCACGGTGCATGTACCAGGCGAGACGGCCCTTGAGCTTGATCTTCACCTTGCCCATGACGATCATCGCGACGCCCTTGTGCAGGCCCAGACCGGCGACCGCACCCTTGTTGGCGTGGCTGTAGTCGGCCTGCGGGAAGCCGCGCATCCCGGAGATGACGTTGTCACCGAGGACCCTGGCCTGACGCAGCGCGTGCTGGGCGTTCGGCGGGCACCAGGCGTTCGGGTTGCCGGCCTTGCGGCCGATCAGGTCCGGAACCTGGGCGTTGTCGCCCGCGGCCCAGATGTAGTCGGTGCCCTGCACCTGGAGCTTCTCGGAGGTGTCCACGTGACCGCGCGGGCCGAGCGGCAGACCGAAGCGGGCCAGCGCCGGGTTCGGCTTCACGCCGGCCGTCCACACGATGGTGTTGGAGTCGACCTCGAGGCCGTTCTTCAGCACCACGTGACCGTCGACGCAGGAGTCCATGGAGGTCGAGAGGAAGACCTCGACGCCACGGGACTCCAGGTGCTCCCGGCCCCAGGTGCCCAGCTTCGGGCCGACCTCGGGAAGGATCTTGTCGGCGGCGTCGACGAGCACGAAGCGCATGTCCTCGCGCTTCACGTTCGTGTAGTACTTCGCCGCGTCGCGGGCCATGTCCTCGACCTCGCCGATGGTCTCCGCACCGGCGAACCCGCCGCCCACGAAGACGAAGGTGAGCGCCCGGCGGCGGACATCCTCATCGGTGGTCGAGTCAGCCTTGTCCAGCTGCTCCAGAACGTGGTTGCGCAGACCGATGGCCTCCTCGATGCCCTTCATACCGATGCCCTGTTCGGCCAGGCCGGGGATCGGGAAGGTACGGGAGACCGCGCCCATCGCGATGACCAGGTAGTCGAAGGGCAGCTCGTAGGCCTCGCCGACGAGCGGCGCAACCGTGGCGACCTTGCGGTCCTGGTCGATGGTCGTGACTCGGCCGGTGAGAACCTCAGCCTTGGGCAGCACGCGTCGCAGCGGGACGACGACATGCCGAGGCGAGATGCTGCCGGCAGCAGCTTCGGGGAGGAAGGGCTGGTACGTCATGTACGACCGGGGGTCGACGACCGTGACGGTCGCCTCTCCGTAGCGCATCTTCTTCAGAATGCGCCGAGCTGCGTACAGGCCTACGTACCCACCGCCTACTACGAGGATCCTGGGACGCTCCGTGGTGCTCATGCCATCGAGTATCCACCCCCCTCGGGGGGCATGCTCGTGAGCCCCTTCACAAGGTATGGCCCACCCTCTGCTACACTTCGCCGCCCACGTGACCCAGCTCATGGCCCCGGAGGGGAACCACGACACCGTGGCGAACGTTGTTCACCGCTTGTGAGCTGGCCCTTGAGCCGCCGGGCGGGGTGGACCACCCCCGCGGTTCACACTCCCGCAACACCCCTGGAACCGGCCCGTTCGCGTCGCGAGTGACCCCGCACACCCTCCCGGAGGCCCGTACGGAGCAGAAGTCTGCCCCAAGGGACCGAATTCCTTGTGAAGAAGTTCACGAACTTCGTCGCGACGTGTCTCGGGAGGGGTCCCCCGGGTGGCCCTCAGCGGCTCAAAGGTGCAGGCAGGAATGCGTATGAGCGCCGTTCCCGGCCCGCCGCGCACCCCGCCCCCGGCGCCCCTCACGGAGCCCCGGGGAGGGCATTCTGCGGCTCCGGCCCGCCAAGGGCCTTACCCCGCGCCCTCAGGCGATGGACCAGCCGATGCCGTCGAGGATGTCGTGCTCGCTGACGACCACCTCGCGGGCCCCGGTGCGCTCCATGACGGCCAGCAGGATCAGTGCCCCGGAGCCGATCACGTCGACCCGTCCCGGATGCATCGCACCCATCGCCGCGCGCTCCGCGTGGGTCGAGGCGAGGAGCCGCCCGGTGATCTCCCGGACCTGCTCCAGCGAGATCCGGGAGTGGTGGATCGCCTCGGAGTCGTACTCCTCCAGACCCAGCGCGATCGCCGCCATGGTGGTGACCGTGCCGGCGAGCCCCACGAGCGTGCCCGCCCCGGTGAGCGGGACGCTCTCGCCGGCCAGGTCCAGGGCCGCCTCGGCATCCGCGCGGATCGCCTCGACGGCGGCAGCTGCGGGCGGGTCCGCGACCACGCCGTCCCGCACGAGGTGGCGCTCGGTCATCCGGACACAGCCGATGTCCACGGACCGCGCGGCCCGCACCCGGTCGTCACCGACGACGAACTCGGTGGAGCCGCCGCCGATGTCCACCACGAGGTACGGCTTCGCCAGGTCGTCGCGCCCGGTCAGCTCCTTGGTGGCTCCGTCGAACGAGAACTCGGCCTCCTGGTCGCCGCTGATCACCTCGGGCTCCACACCCAGGATGTCCAGCACACCGCGGACGAAGTCGTCCCTGTTCTCCGCGTCCCGGGAAGCGGAGGTGGCGACGAAGCGGACCTTCTCCGCACCGTGCTCCTTGATCACCGCCGCGTACTGGCGGCAGGCCGCGAAGGTCCGCTCCAGCGCCTCGGGGGCGAGCCGGCCGGTCCGGTCGACGTCCTGCCCGAGCCGGACGATCTCCATCCGCCGGTCGAGCTCGACGAACTCTCCGGTGCCGGGGTCGGCATCCGCGACCAGCAGGCGGATCGAGTTGGTACCGCAGTCGATGGCGGCCACGCGCGTCATGTCTTCAAGCCTCTCCGACGTTCGAGGACCGGGGGTTCGGGGCCGAAGCCCCTCCGGCGATTGAGGAGCGGGGGTCCGTGAGCGGAGCCCCCTCCAAGCCCCTCCGGCGATTGAGGAGCGGGGGTCCGGGGGCGGAGCCCCGGGGGATGGGTCAGCCCTCGTCCGAGCCCGGCCCGCCGCAGGGCGAAACGCACGGCCCCTTGCGCCACCATTCCGGCAGCATCGCGATCGCCTCGTCCCCCAGCGGGTTCACCCCCGGCCCCGCGGCCAGCGAGTGCCCCACGAGCACGTGCAGGCACTTCACCCGGTCCGGCATGCCCCCCGCACTCGGGAAGCCCTCCAGCACCTCGATGGCGTCCCGCCGCGCGATGTAGTCCTCGTGCGCGACCCGGTACGCCGCGGCCAGCTCCGGATCCGTACCGAGGCGCTCGGTCATCTCCCGCATGACCCCGTTCGCCTCCAATGTGCCGATCGCGGACGCCGCACGCGGGCACGTCAGGTAGAACGTCGTCGGGAACGGCGTACCGTCCTCCAGCCGGGGCTGCGTCTCGACCACATCCGGGTTTCCGCACGGACAGCGGTGCGCGATGGCACGCAGCCCGCGCGGCGGCCGCCCCAGCTGCTGCTGGAACGCGGCGATGTCCGCGTCGGTGGGCGCGGTGGACTCGGTCTGGGGAGGGGGCGTTTCCATGCCTGCCTAGGTTCTGATCGGGCTGCTCGAACTGCGGTTCTGCAGAGGTGAAAGGAATACGGGTCAGCCGCGGTCGGCGCTGTCGACGCCGTCCCACAGGTTGGAGTGCCACGGCCGGCCGGACTCCTCCGGCTTTCCGTTGCGCTCCTTGACCGCGTCGGGGTCGACCACCGTGTAGCCGGTCTCCCCGGGAAGAAGGTAGTGCAGGTGCTCGCGGGCCAGCCGCTTGATGTACGCGTCGTCCTGGAGGCGCGCCTTCTCGTCGCGCAGTTCCTCGGTACGCGCCTCGGCCTCCTGCGCGAGCCGCTCCTGGTCGGCGATCTCGTCGCGCTGCGACACGTACTGCCGCATCGGGTACGCGAGCGCGACCACCAGGGAGCAGACGATGAGGGCCAGGAAGGCCGCCCGGCCGGTGAGGCGGGAGCGGCGGGCCTGGCGGCGGTTCTGGGAGCGGTACACGCGGGCTGCGGTCTGCTCACCGAGCAGCCTCAGCCGGGTCGCGGTGGAGAACCGGTCCCGGTCCTTCGCGGCCATGTCTCCGCCTCCCCATTACGCACGTCCGTCCCCGCACACGGTACGGGACCGAGTGCGGGGACGGACGGAGGCCGGGGCACTTGCCCCGGTCGGGCTTGTCAGCGCCTGCTGTACGTGTCAGCCCTTGAAGCGCGGGAACGCCGAGCGGCCCGCGTACACCGCGGCGTCGTCGAGGATCTCCTCGATGCGCAGCAGCTGGTTGTACTTGGCGACGCGGTCCGAGCGGGCCGGGGCGCCGGTCTTGATCTGACCGCAGTTCACGGCGACCGCGAGGTCGGCGATGGTGACGTCCTCGGTCTCGCCGGAGCGGTGGGACATCATGCACTTGAAGCCGTTGCGCTGAGCCAGCTCGACGGCGTCCAGGGTCTCGGTCAGCGAACCGATCTGGTTGACCTTGACGAGCAGGGCGTTGGCGGAGCCCTCCTCGATGCCGCGGGCCAGGCGCTCCGGGTTGGTGACGAAGAGGTCGTCGCCGACGATCTGCACCTTGGCGCCGATCTTGTCGGTGATGACCTTCCAGCCGGCCCAGTCGTCCTCGTACAGCGGGTCCTCGATGGAGACCAGCGGGTACGCGGAGACGAGCTCCTCGTAGTACTCGGTCATCTCGGCGGCCGAGCGGGACTTGCCCTCGAACTCGTACTTGCCGTCCTTGTAGAACTCCGAGGCGGCGACGTCGAGCGCGAGCGCGATGTCCTTGCCCGGGGCGTAGCCGGCTTCCTTGATGGCCTCGACGATGAGGTCGAGCGCGGCGCGGTTCGACTCCAGGTTCGGCGCGAAGCCGCCCTCGTCGCCGAGACCGGTGGACAGGCCCTTGGTCTTGAGGACCTTCTTCAGCGTGTGATAGACCTCGGCGCCCCAGCGCAGGGCCTCGGAGAAGGACTCCGCGCCGATCGGGGCGATCATGAACTCCTGGATGTCCACGTTGGAGTCGGCGTGCGACCCACCGTTGAGGATGTTCATCATCGGGACGGGCAGCAGGTGCGCGTTCGGGCCACCGAGGTAGCGGAACAGCGGCAGGTCCGAGGCCTCGGACGCGGCGTGGGCGACGGCGAGCGAGACACCGAGGATGGCGTTCGCGCCGAGCGAGCCCTTGTTCTCGGTGGCGTCCAGGTCGAACATCGCCTGGTCGATCAGCCGCTGCTCGGTCGCGTCGTAGCCGACGAGCTCCGGGCCGATCTGCTCGATGACGGCGAGGACGGCCTTCTCGACACCCTTGCCGTGGTAGCGGTTGGGGTCACCGTCGCGAAGCTCAATGGCCTCGAACGCACCGGTGGAGGCTCCGGACGGGACGGCAGCACGGCCCGTGCTGCCGTCGTCGAGGCCAACCTCGACCTCGACCGTGGGGTTGCCCCGGGAGTCGAGGATTTCCCTGGCTACGACGACGTCGATGGACGGCACGAGGCGATCTCCTTCTGGGATATGACGCTGGTGGTGCAGGGTCACTTTGGCCTTGCGACAAGAGCCTAACCGGCTCGGCCGTCCGAGACGGCCGCACGCCCGTCCCCTGGGACGAAAAAGGACCCGAGGGCAGGCATAGCAGGGCAAACGACCAGAAATTTACTGACCGGTAACCACAACAGTTGAACGATCAAGGCGCAATGCGGGAAGCCCCGGCCCGGCCGCACGGGGGGGGAAGGTGCGGGCCGGACCGGGGCGGTCGGCGAGGAGAGGCCGAACTACTTCACCAGGTGGAGCTGCTGCCCCGGGAAGATCACGTCGGCGTGCTTGACGATGTCCTTGTTCAGCGCGAACAGGTGCTTCCAGCCGCCCTTGACCTTGTGGTCGGCGGCGATCTTGCTCAGGGAGTCGCCGGTGACGACCTTGTACTCGCCGTCACCCTTCTTGACCTTCTCCCCGGTGGGGGTGGTCACGGTCTTCTTCGACGGCGCCGCCGAACGCTCCGAGCGGTTGGTCGCGGGGGCCTCGGTGCGCTCGGCCTTCTTCGGCTCGGCCTTCTTGGGCGCGGCCTCGGCCTTGCCGGCGGAGGAGCCGGTGTCGACGCCCGGGTCGACACCGTCGTTGCTCAGGTTGCCGGCGCCGGCGCAGGACCAGGCACCCGGACCCTGCATGTCGAGGAGCTTCTCGGCCACGGCGATCTGCTGGGACTTGCTGGCCAGGTCGGCGCGGGCCGCGTACTGGGTACCGCCGGCGGCGGCCCAGCTGGACTGCGAGAACTGCAGACCGCCGTAGTAGCCGTTGCCGGTGTTGATGGACCAGTTGCCACCGGACTCGCACTGGGCGACGGCGTCCCACGTGGACACCGAGGCCGCGGACGCGCCGGTCGCACCCATCAGGGGCACGGCGATGGCGGCACCGGTGACACCGGCGAGCGTGGCGATACGGACGGCCTTGGACGGGCGACGGTGCTTGTTGCCCTTGCTGTTGAGCAGCATCGAGACTTCTCCTCACCGACGCCTGCGAGGTGAGCTGTCGGGTTCGGGCCTAGTGAGTTGCCCGGTCATGCGCGCTGGCGCACGACTTCACCCCAAGCCGGTCCTGATGCGTCTTGCGACGATCGGCCCGGCACTTACCTGGGTCCCCCGCTCCTGCCTACGGCGCTTTACGCGTCTGTTCCCTTCGACCGACGGCAGGATTCGGCGTGACGGTCGACGGGGCCCGCGGTGCGAGCGGTTCCGACCGTAAACACATGAACCCCCCACATCAAAGAAGGACATACCGGATAAACAGCCCTTACTTGCATCCGAAGAACGTCTGTTTGCGCAGGTCGCAGCGGATGCGCGGGGACCTCTCGGACAAGACACGCCAGTTCACGCAAAGAGACCCATGTCTCACTTAGTCAAAAGTGGGACATAGGCCTCTTAACTACCCCAGTTTCGGGGTGTTTTCAGCTGTTGATCAGACTGGATCCAGGGCCCTTCTCAGCCGGCCTTCACTCCGAGGTCGAGGCTCTGGCCAGGCAGGATGAGATCCGGATCGGAGCCGACCTCGGACTTGTTGGCCTCGTACAGCCCCGTCCAGCCGCCAGGCAGCTTCTGTGCGTCCGCGATCGCCCAGAGGTTGTCGCCGGGACGGACGGTGTACGTGCCGTCCGCTGCGGGCGCGCCCTTGCCCCGCCCGTCACCTTCGCCGCGCGAGGCGTGCCGCCCCGAATCCCGGTCACTGCCGGCCCCCTCGGGGACGGGGTACCGCGGTGCTTGCCGCCCGCCCGGCCGGACGCGTCAGTGGCGCCCGAGGGGTCGGTCGCGCCGGACGAGCCGGAGCGCGAGGGCCTGGCGGACGAGTCGGCGGCCGGGGACGCCGAGTCGTCCGGCGCACCGCCCTTGCCCGCCGCGTCGTCCGAGGCGTCGTCCGAAGGCGTGTCCGTCGCCTCCGGGGACGCGTCGCCGGACTCCGCGTCGTCCGAGGGGTCCGCACTGTCCGACGGGTCCGCACTGTCCGACGGGTCGGCGGACGGAGTGCTGCCCGGGTCGACACCCGGCAGGGTCCCGTCCACGGCGAGGCCGGAGATGACGGCGCAGCTGGGCCACGCCTTCGGCCCCTGGTCGTCCAGGACCTTCTCCGCCACGGCGATCTGCTGGGAGCGGCTGGCGAGGTCCGCGCGCGGGGCGTACGAGTCGCCGCCGTACGACTTCCAGACCTCCTGCGAGAACTGCAGGCCACCGTAGTAACCGTTACCGAGGTCGGCGCTCCACATGCCGCCGCTCTCGCACTCGGCAACCCGGTCCCAGGTCGAGGCGTCTGCCGCGTGTGCACCGGCCGCGCCGAGCAGCGGGATGGCGATGGCCGAGCCGGTCACGCCTGCGGCGACGATGATCGCGGGTGCCTGCCGAGGGCGACGGTGTCTGCCGTTCGCGGAGCCCATGGGAATGCCTTCCGTGTGACGGACGAGTGACGGGTGAGTCGAACGGTGAACCTAGCGGGACTCGAACGTGTGTCACAAGTCGATGCAGCAGAGATCACGTGAAAGTCACAGAGTTGACAGAGTGTCACTTTCCTCGGAGGCGACTCCGGGGGTGAACTCCACCGGAAGTGTGCGTAGTCCACGCATGATGAGCCCGCCACGCCAGCGCAAATCGACAGGTTCCACCGCAAGTCGCAGGTCAGGAAGGCGTGTGAGCAGCGTGGCGAGCGCGGCCTGCCCCTCCAGCCGGGCGAGCGGTGCTCCCAGGCAGTAATGGATGCCGTGTCCGTAACCGAGGTGCTGGTTGTCACGCCGTGAGAGGTCCAGCGAGTCCGGGCCGTCGAAGCGTTCGGGGTCCCGGTCGGCGGCCGCGAGCACCACCAGTACGGGGTCCCCCTCGGCGATCCGCTGTCCGCCGATCGTCAGTGCCTCGGTGGCGAACCGCCAGGTCGCGAGCTCCACCGGCCCGTCGTAACGCAGCAGTTCCTCGACGGCGGTGGCCAGCAGCTCCGTCTCCCCCGCTGCCAGGGACCGCTGCAGCCGCTCGCGCTCCTGCGGATGGTGCAGCAGGGTGTGGACGCCGTTGCCGATGAGATTGACCGTAGTTTCGAAGCCGGCGAAGAGAAGGATGAAGGCCATCGCTGCGGCCTCGTTCTCGGTCAGGTGCTCGCCGTGGTCGCTGGCCCGGATCAGTCCCGAGATCAGGTCGTCCCCGGGGTCTCGCGCTTGCGGTGGATCAGTTCGAGGAGATAGCCGCGCATCTTCTTCACGGAACGAGCCACCCCGCCGCGCGGACCGCCGCCGTGGCGGATCATCATGCCCGCCCAGTCCCGGAAGTCGTCCTGGTCCTCGCGCGGGACGCCGAGCAGGTCGCAGATCGCGTAGATGGGGAGCGGGAAGGCGAACTCGTGGATGAGGTCGGCCTCCCCCTTCTCCACGAAGGAGTCGATGAGGCGGTCCGTCAGCTCCTGCACGCGCGGTGCGAACTCCGCGATGCGGCGGGGAGTGAACGCCTTCGACACGAGACGCCGCAGCCGGGTGTGGTCGGGCGGGTCGATGTTCAGCAGATGCGTCATCAGCTCCGCCTTGCGCTCGCCCGGAATGCCCGTCCTGCCCTTGGCGTGCGCCGGCTCGGCGTGGTGTGCCGGGTTCTTGGAGAGCCGACTGTCGGCCAGGGCCTCCTTAGCGTCCGCGTACCGCGTGACGAGCCAGGCCTCGACCCCGCTGGGCAGCGTGGTCCGGTGCACGGGGCTGTGTTCGCGCAGCCACGCGTAGGCGGGGTACGGGTCGGTGGCGAACTCCCAGGTGAAGAGTTCGGGGGCGGGCGGCACGGCGGCCGCCGCATGCGCGGGGCAGCCGGCGGGGGCGTGGTCGGCGGAGGAGTCGGCAGGGGTGTCGGCGGGGCTGTCGTTCACCCCCGACGTTAGCCGCTGCCCTCCATCCCGCTACCCGTTGCCCTCCGCCGCCCTGATCGCGTCCCGGTAGGCCCGCCCCGCGGCCCGCAGGGCGGCCTCCGGGTCGGTGCCGTCCTCCTGCGCGCGTACCGCCAGCGCGAGGAGCCGGTAGCCGATGCCGTCGCCCTCGGGGAGCGTCACGTCGAGCCCGGCGGTACGGGCCCGGCCGGCCAGCTTCGCCGCGAGCGCCAGAGCTGGCTGGCCGAGCGGCACGCCGTCGGTCACCGATGCGCGCTGCTTCTCGATGGCCTTGGTCCGCAGCCAGTGCGCGTGGACGTCCTCCGGCGTCTCGGCGGTCTCGTCGCCGAAGACGTGCGGATGGCGGTGGATCAGCTTCTCGACGAGGGTGGCCGCGACATCGTCCAGCGAGAACGGCTCCTGCTCGTCCTCCTCGGCGATGCGGGCGTGGAACACGACCTGGAGGAGTACGTCGCCGAGCTCCTCGCGCAGTTCCTCGCGGTCGCCGTCCTCGATCGCCTCGACGAGTTCGTACGCCTCCTCGATGGCGTACTTGGCGAGGCCCTTGTGGGTCTTCTGCGAGGTCCAGGGGCATTCGATCCGGATCCGGTCCATGACCTGGACCACATCGAGGAGCCGGGCGCCCGGCAGGTCGTACGAACCGGGCAGCAGCTCCAGGTTCGGCATCTGCACCCGTCCCGAGCCGGCCAGCCGGGCCAGCCCGTCCGTCAGCGGCTGGTTCCCCTCGCCGCCGCTGAGGACGACCACCGTCCGGCCGCCGGAACACGCTTCGACGAGCTCCTGCGCGTCGGGGACGGCGGGCTCGACGCTGACGCCGGCCTCCCGCAGATACGGCAGCTGCGGCTGGTCCGGCTCGCCGCACAGCACCCGGTCCGCGGCGTGCAGGGTCTGCCAGGCGGGCCAGGACAGCAGTCCGGGCGCGACCCGGTGGCTGGCGGTGAGCAGGACGATGCGGCCGGGGTCTTCAGCGTTCACGCTGCGAATCTACCCGGCCGCCCGGGTTCCGCTACGCCCCGGCCTCCGCCGCCGCCCGGTCCGGCTTGGTGACCTGGTTGATCCAGGGTGCCTTGTAGTCCGCGAGCTGGATCTGCTTGTTGTCCCAGGTGCCGAAGCGCGGATTGACGTCGACGCTCAGTGCCTTGGACGCCTTCGTCAGCGCGTCACCGAGGATCTTCGTGCCGGCCGGGGTCGAGGGGTCCGCGTTGAGTGCCTGGGACAGCTTGGTGAGCTGGATCTGTTCGCGCAGGAAGGCGTCGATCTGGCCGGGTGAGATCCAGCGTTCCTGGAGCACCGCGGCGCGCAGCCCCTTCTCCCCCTTGTACTGGGCGACGGCCGACTTCCGCATCTGCTGGATCTCGGCACGGCTGACCGTCACGCCGGCGTCCGCCGAGGCGCGGTCCAGGACCCGGTCCAGGATCATCCCGTGCAGCTTGGCGCGGACGAGCTGGCCGGACTGGCCGGTGGTCTGGGCAGCCTGCTTGGAGCTGCTCTGGGCGTCGCGCACGTCCGCCACCTGGGCCTGCACGGTGGACACCGCGATCCGGTCCCCGCCCACGACGGCTGCCGCGCCCGGGTGGGCCTGGCTGCCGCAGGCGGAGAGGAGGGGTGCTGCGACGAGCAGTGCGGCGGAGACGGTGAGCGCGGTGCGACGGCGGCGGTGCAAAGGAGCCTCCCGAGGAGATTGTGCGGCGGTGCACAAAGCCTTGCGGTGATCGATGTTAGGCAGTGGAAGTGGTCCGGGCCACTGATTCGACCAACGATTCGGGAGGAGTTGGGGATGTGGGCTCCGCGGGGCCTCGATCAGCGCACCGGGAGAGTCGTTTTCGGCGGTACGTCCGGCCGCAGCATGATCGTGCGCGAGACGACGAAGGTGAGGGGGATGGCGGCTGCGGCCGCGACCAGCGGGGCGTACCGGCTGCTGAACCCGGCCAGGTCGACCAGCAGGTAGACACCGCCGGTGGTGATGACGAAGTTGGCGGCGTTGGTGAGCGGGAAGAGCAGGAACTTCCGCCAGGTGGGGCGGGTCCGGTAGGTGAAGTAGGAGTTGAGGAAGAACGATCCGGTCATGCTGAGCGCGAAGGCCGCCACGTGCGCGGCGATGTACGGCAGCCGGGTCAGCAGGGCGAGGTAGCAGCCGTAGTACGTGCCGGTGTTCACGACGCCCACCAGGGCGAAGCGGGCCAGCTGTGCCTTGAGCGTCATCGGCGGACGAACTCCAGGGGTTCCTGTTCCGGGGCCGGCCGGCGGATCCGGGTGTTGGTGTCCTTCACCAGGAAGTGCGGGCGGCGCTTCACCTCGTAGTAGATCCGGCCGACGTACTCCCCGATCACCCCGACCAGCACCATCTGGACGCCGGCGAGGGCGGTGACCACGACGAGGAGGGTCACGTATCCGGGGGTGTCGACCCCCTTCACCAGGGCGACGCCGACGATCCATCCGGCGTAGAGGAAGGCGAGGGACATCAGCAGCAGCCCGAGGTAGAGCGCGGCGCGCAGCGGCTTGTTGTTGAACGAGAGGAGCCCGTCGAGGCCGTAGTTCAGCAGTTTTCCGAAGGTCCAGGCGGACCGGCCCTGTTCGCGGACCGCGTTCTCGTAGCTGAACGTCGTGGTGGGGAAGCCGACCCAGGCGAAGAGTCCCTTGGAGAAGCGGTTGTACTCGGTGAGTTCGAGTACGGCGTCGGCGGCCCGGCGGGACAGCAGCCGGAAGTCCCCGACGCCGTCGACGAGTTCCACGTCGACCAGGTGGTTGATCAGCCAGTAGTAGGCACGGGCGGTGACCGTCCGGGTGACGCGGTCGCCGGTGCGGGTGCGCCGGGCGATCACCTGGTCGTAGCCGTGGGCGTGCTCCTCCAGCATGCGGCCGATGAGCTCCGGGGGATGCTGGAGATCGGCGTCCATGATGACGACGGCGTCGCCCTCGGCGTGCTGGAGGCCGGCCAGCATGGCGGCCTCCTTGCCGAAGTTGCGGCTGAAGGAGACGTAGCGGGCCCGCGGATCGGCGGCGGCCAGCTCCCGCAGGATCGGCAGGGTCCGGTCCGCGCTCCCGTCGTCGATGTACACGAGCTGGAATTCATGGCCCAGCCGGGTCATCTCATCCGTCACGCGTTCATGGAAGCGTTCGAGAATCTCTTCCTCGTTGAAACAAGGCACTACCAGCGAGATCAGCACGAATGTACATCAGCCGGTCGATATGTCGGGAGCGGATGGAACGTGTGGCCGAGGGCGGCCATTGGGTGAACTGGCTCGCGTGGGCCGTGGTTCAGCCGCCGCGGACCTTCAGCTGGCGCTCCAGCTGCCGGCGCAGTTCGGCGGGCAGCGGATGGTGCGGGCCGTACATCCGCTCGGTGTCGTACAGCAGTGACTGCAGCTGGCCGCGGGCCGCGGCGTGGTCGCCGAGCGCGAGCAGCAGGTGGCCGATGCGGTGGCGGATCTCGTAGGAGCGTGCCGGGTCGTTGCCCGTCGCGTAGCGGTTCTCGTAGTACGGCAGGACCGCGCGGTACTCCGCGAGGGCGGCGGCGGTCTCGCCCAGCTGTTCCAGGCAGTGCGCGGCGTCGCGGCGGAACTGGAGGGTCTGCGGGTCGGCCGGTCCGGCCTGGGCCGCGTGGTCGTCGGCGAGGCGGCGCAGTTCGGGCAGGGCGCGGCGGTACTGGCCGTCGTCCATCAGGGTCGCCGCGTACTGCTTGCGCAGGATGCGGACCACCGGGGAGCCTTCGCCGTGCTGTTCGGCGGCGGCCGGGAGGATGCCGCCGAGGAGGTCCACGGCCTGGGTGATCCGCCCCTCACCGAGGAGCTTCTTGACCTCGTCGACGGCGGCCGCGACATCCGGCCGGGCGGGCATCGGGGCGGGCTGGGCGGCGGGCGGGGTGGTGACGCGGTCGGGCCACGGGGCGTGCGGGCGCAGGAAGGGGCGGGTCGGGTCGAGCGGCTGTGACGGCAGCCCGGTGCTCCGGGTGGGGAGCAGTGGGGCGAGGCTCTCGTACACCTCCTGGGCGCTGGCGGGACGGTGCTGCGGGTCCTTGGCGAGCAGCCGCAGCACGAGCGCTTCGAGCGCCTCGGGGACGTTCGGCCGGAGCTGCCGGACGGGGACGGGTGCTTCGTAGAGGTGGCGGTGCAGCACGCCGAGGGCGGTGGATCCGGCGAACGGCACGTCGCCGCTGAGCAGTTCGTGCAGGAGCACGCCGAGTGCGTACAGATCGGTGTACGGGCCGACGGCGCCGCCCATCGCCTGCTCGGGCGCCATGTAGGCCGGGGAGCCGATGGGAGAGCCGGTGTGGGTGAGGCGGGTGGTGTCGGTGTCCAGGACCGAGGCGACACCGAGGTCGAGGACGAGGACGGTGCCTTCCGGGCGCACCATGACGTTGCGGGGCTTGAGGTCGCGGTGGACGATCGGCACGGCGTGCACGGCGCACAGGACGGCGCAGAGCTGGGCGGCGACCGCGACGGACCACTGCCAGGGGTACGGGGTGTGCTCGGCGAGGTGGTCGGCGAGGTCGGAGCCCTCGACGTGACTCATGACCAGGAACAGGTCGTCGCCGTCGCTGCCGGCGTCGTGGACGGTGACCAGGCCCGGGTGGTCGACCTGTGCGGTGACCCGGCACTCACGGACGAAGCGGCGCCGCAGTTCGGCCGCCGCCTGGCTGCCGATGGAGCCCATGACCCGGTCGGGGTGGAGCAGCTTGACCGCGACCCGGCGGTCGAGGCGCTGGTCGTAGGCCGTCCAGACCTGGCCCATGCCGCCCTGTCCGAGGATCGTCGCCAGTTCGTACCGCCCGCCGATGAGGCGACCGCTCACCGGCCCTCCTCCTTGCGGAGGTAGTCACTCAACTCGTCGAGTTCGGCGCGGACCTGGTCGATGCGCTGGGGCTGCGGGTACTGCGCGGGCGGCGGGGTCTGCTGAGGGGGCTGCGGCTGCTGGTAGTGCGGCTGGGGGAAGGTCTGCTGCGGGAAGGTCTGCTGCGGCGGGACGGGCTGCGGGCCCGGCCCCGGCTGTCCGGTCGACGGCACGGTGGTGGCGTACCCGTACCCCGGCGCCGGCGCCGGCGGCACGTATCCGCCCATGGTCTTCTGCCCGGTGACCCGTCCGTAGTGGCGGACGTCCGCGACGAGGTAGTGGACGGGCGCGGCCAGCATCCCCAGGAGCAGCAGCGGTATGAGTACGAAGTCGATGCCGTGTGCGTCGCCGTCGTCCCGGCCGACCACCAGCAGGATCGCGAGGACGGCCACGAACGCGCCCCCGGTCAGCCACCAGTCGAAGACCCTGCGGCGCACGATCGCGAGCCGGAGCAGCGGGGCCCAGAGCAGCATCCCGATGGAGAACACCGAGAGCGCGCAGAACAGCACCCGCATCGACACGATCCAGGCCCGGCTGGGGACTCTGTGCGGCGCCGTCGGCGGATAACCCGGGGCGTACATGGCTGCTCCTGGATACGGTCGTGGAACTTCCGCGCGCACATGGGCGTGCGCGCAGATCCGAGCGTAAAGGGCGACACCGGCGGGCGGCCCCGGGTTGTACGGAACCGTTGTGGTTCCGCTCACGTGGACGTGACCGTACCGCTGCCGCCCCGGCTCGCGCGCCGCCCGTCCGTCACCGCGGGGCCGCCTCGCCCAGCTCCACCGGGTCCCGCCGGGCGGTCAGCCGCCGCACAGCTCCAGCATGACCTTCTTGTCCGGCGCCGTGACCGGGAGTTCGTACTTGAGCGAGACCTGGGCGAACCGCAGCGCGTACGAGCACCGGATCGGCTTGTACGGCGGCAGCCAGGACGCCGGGCCCGAGTCGCTCTTGGAGCCGTTGGCGGGCCCGTCCACCGGGATGAGGTTGAGCGGGTCGTTGGCGATCTGCTGCCGCTTGGCCTCGCTCCACCGGGCGGCGCCCATCTGCCAGTCGTACGACAGCGGCATGACGTGGTCGATCTGCACCTTGGTGGCCTGCTTCTTGCGCCACTCGATGGTCTTGCCGGTGTACGGGTCCTTGAGCGTCATGGCGACGACCACGCAGTCGGAGCCCGAACGGAGTTCGACCTTCTTGCCGTCCCGGGCGAGCAGGTCGTTGCGGGTGTCGCAGCCGTTGTGGGAGAGCGGGACGTCGTCGACGGAGTCCTTCCAGGCGTACCCGAACTTGTCCCGCTCGTAGCCGGTCTTCGGCCCACGCCCCTTGGTGGCCACCTTCTCGATGACCTTCCGGGCAGCCGCCCGGTCCTTGTCCGAAGTGAGCGGCGCCAGGCCCGGCTTCGTACCGTCGCCGTTGTCGAGCGGCAGTGCGCCGAAGCCGGTGACGGACTCACCGCCGCCGTTCGATCCGGCGCTCGGCGATTCGATCCCGGAGGCGATCTTGTCGGGGTCGCAGCCCGCCAGGGACAGCATGACTGCCACGCCGAGGGCGGGCACCAACACTCGACAATCGCGGGGAGATATCACTCGTAGCCGTCCTGACGGGGAGAAAGCCGAACCAACCCGGGAATCCTATGGACGTCTTCCCCGCCGGGACGCATCCATGACCGGTGTTCGTCATGGATGCGTCCCGGATCACACCCCGCGCGGGCCTGCGAACCCGCCACGCCCAGGCCCTCGGTCAGTCGGCAGCGAACTCGTACTGCAACTCGTACAGATGGCCCGCCTTGACCATGAGGGTCGCCTCGATCGGGCGCTCGTCGTCGCTGTACACGACGCGCAGGGTCCGCAGCACCGGCAGGTCGCCGGGCAGTCGCAGTGCCTGGTACTGGTCCTGGGTGGGCACGCGGGCGGAGACCCGGTCGACGCTGAGGCGTGGTGGATGGCCCAGCGTCGCGAGGAGCGTGGGAGTGCCGCCAGGGATCTTTCGGCGTTCCGTGATCGCGGTGCCACGGACGATCTCCAGCGGGTAGTAGGACGAGACCAGTTCGACCGGTTCGTCATCCATCATCAGAAGCTGGCGGCGCAGGAGCGCGGTACCGGATGCGGGCAGCCGTAGCGCCTCGGCGACATCCGCGGGTGGCTCGGCCTCAGCGACTTCGAGGAGCGCGGTGTGGGCCCGGGAGCCGTTCCTCTCGGTCTCGGTCAGCCAGCGGTACGGCTCCCCCGAGCCTGCCGGGGCCATGTACGAGGCCGGGCGGACCGTGCGCTGCCGGTGGTCCCGGACCGTCACGGCGGCACCCGCCCTGCCGATCACCAGCTGCTCGCCCTTGAGTAGTTGCAGGGCTTTCTGCACGGTCGCGTTCGAGGCGTCGAAACGCTCCTTGAGCTGCACGGTGGAAGGCAGGCTGGCTCCGGGAGCCAGCTCCCCGGACATGATCTCGTCCCGCAGATCGGCCGCGATCCGCGCGTGCAGGGAGCGGTGGTCCGCAGCTTCCGCGTCCGGTCCTGGCACAGTCATCCGATCCTGATCTCGTACCGCAGTTTCTGGCCCCGCGGCGGCATGACCATCACATCGGCCTGGATGGGCCGGTCATCTGCGGCCAGTGTGAGCCGCGTCAGTTCGAGCACGGGCTCACCGGCCTCCAGGCTCAGGGCCGCCCGCTCGCTTTCGGACGGCATGCGGGCCACCACGTCCTCCTGCGCACGTACGCCGGTGAACCCCAGATCGACAAGCAGCCGAACGGCACCTCCCCGGATCTTCCCCGTCCCGGCCAGGCCCGTGCCCCGGGCGATCTCCACCGGGTAGTAGCTGTCCGTCAACTCGCACGCCTCACCGTCGAGATGCATGATCCGTCGGCGCTCGACGACCTGGCAGCCGCGCTCCACCCCGAGCATGTCTGCGATCCGGTCGGGTGCCAGCACCTCTCCGGCCCGCACGATCCGCTGCGTTCCTCTTCGCCCCGCGGCCGCCGCCTCGGCTCCCCAGGCGTCTGTGCCGCCCGGGACGGCCGGCGCCAGATACCGGGCGGACGTGCTGATCCGCTCGCCCTCACCCATGACCGTCTCCTTCGTCGTCGGCGCCCGAGCGACCCTTTCGATGCACACGGTAGGCGACGCGTCCGGACTCCCCCAAAGGATACCTTGCCGCTTTTCGCGAATAGCAGTACGGTCATCGCGTTACGGCCCACGAGCAAGGCGGTGAACCACCGTGTCTCTGTCGCAGCAACGGCGCTTCCCCCGACGGCGCACTTCCGTCGGTGCCTCACGCGACTTCGTCGTCGGCGTTCTCACGGAGTGGAGGCTGACTCCCCTGGTCGACGACATACGGCTCTGCGTCTCGGAACTGGCGACCAACGCCGTTCTCCACGGCGTCCCGCCGGGACGGGAGTTCGCCGTCGGCCTCCGCGCGACGGAGGAGCTCGTGCGCCTGGAGGTACGGGACAGCGGCGGCGGCCTGCCTGTGGTCCAGCAGCCGGAAGAGAGCAACTGTTCGGGTCGCGGCCTGTTCCTCGCCGGCGCACTGGCGGCAGAGTTCGGCGTAGACCATCACACCCTCGGCAAAACCGTGTGGCTGACGTTCAGGAAGCCTCCCGCGCACTGACCCCTGGCACCCCATCGGCCCCGCCGAATGTCCGGCGGGGCCGATGGGGCCAATGCATCCGGGGTCAGACCCCGCGCTACGACCCCAGGATCGTCGTCAGGAACTCACCCGTCCACGCCAGCAGTTCGCGGCCCACGACCGGCTTGCCACCGATCCTTCCGGCGGTGGGGCGCGGGACCAGGATCTGGTGGAGGGCCGGCTTGATGATCGTCTTCGGGTGCAGGCGCTTCAGGCGGAGCTCCTGCGACTCGCGCAGATCCACCGGGGCGAACCGGATGTTCGAGCCCTGGAGCACGATGTCGCCCACCCCGCAGGCGCGGGCCAGCATGCGCAGGCCGGCTACCAGGAGGAGGTTCTCGACCGGCTCCGGGAGCTTGCCGTAGCGGTCGGTGAGCTCCTCGCGGATCGCCCTGATGTCGTCCTCCGAGGAGGCCGAGGCGATGGACCGGTAGGCCTGGAGGCGCAGCCGCTCGCCGGGGGCGTAGTCGTGGGGGACGTGCGCGTCGACCGGGAGCTCGATCTTGACCTCCAGCGGGGGCTCCTCCTCCACGCCGCCTTCGAGGGAGGCCCGGTAGCCGGCGACCGCCTCGCCGACCATGCGGATGTACAGGTCGAAGCCGACGCCCGCGATGTGGCCGGACTGTTCGCCGCCCAGGAGGTTTCCGGCGCCGCGGATCTCGAGGTCCTTCATGGCCACGTACATGCCCGCGCCCATTTCGGTGTGCTGGGCGATCGTGGCGAGGCGCTCGTGGGCCGTCTCGGTGAGCGGCTTCTCCGGCGGGTAGAGGAAGTACGCGTAGCCGCGGTCGCGGCCGCGGCCGACGCGGCCGCGCAGCTGGTGGAGCTGGGAGAGGCCGAAGTTGTCGCCGCGCTCCACGATCAGGGTGTTGGCGTTGGAGATGTCGATGCCGGACTCGACGATCGTCGTGGAGACCAGGACGTCGAACTTCTTCTCCCAGAAGTCCACCACCACCTGTTCCAGGGCCTGTTCGGACATCTGGCCGTGTGCGGTGGCGATCCGGGCCTCGGGGACGATCTCGCGCAGCCGCGCCGCGGCCCGGTCGATGGACTCGACGCGGTTGTGGATGTAGAACGCCTGGCCCTCACGGAGCAGTTCGCGGCGGATGGCCGCGCCGATCTGCTTCTCCTCGTACGGGCCGACGAAGGTGAGGACCGGGTGGCGCTCCTCGGGCGGCGTGGTGATCGTCGACATCTCGCGGATGCCCGTCACCGCCATTTCGAGCGTACGGGGGATGGGCGTCGCGGACATGGTGAGGACGTCCACGTTGGCGCGGAGCTTCTTCAGCTGCTCCTTGTGCTCGACGCCGAAGCGCTGTTCCTCGTCGACGATGACCAGGCCGAGGTCCTTGAACTTCGTCTCGGAGGAGAAGAGGCGGTGGGTGCCGATGACCAGGTCGACGGAGCCTTCGCGCAGCCCTTCGAGCGTCGACTTGGACTGGGACTCGGACTGGAAGCGGCTCAGCGCCCGCACGTTGACGGGGAACTGGGCGTACCGCTCGGTGAACGTGCCGTAGTGCTGCTGGACCAGGAGGGTGGTGGGGACGAGGACGGCGACCTGTTTGCCGTCCTGGACCGCCTTGAAGGCCGCCCGCACGGCGATCTCCGTCTTGCCGTAGCCGACGTCGCCGCAGATCAGCCGGTCCATGGGTACGGACTTCTCCATGTCCTCCTTGACCTCGGCGATGGTGGTGAGCTGGTCGGGCGTCTCCGCGTGCGGGAAGGCGTCCTCCAGTTCGCGCTGCCAGGGGGTGTCCGGGCCGAAGACGTGGCCGGGGGCCGCCATCCGGGCCGCGTAGAGCTTGATCAGGTCGCCCGCGATCTCCTTGACGGCCTTCTTGGCGCGCGCCTTCGTCTTGGTCCAGTCGGCGCCGCCGAGCCGGTGCAGGGTGGGCGCCTCGCCGCCGACGTACTTGGTGACCTGTTCGAGCTGGTCGGTCGGGATGTAGAGCCGGTCGCCTGGCTGGCCGCGCTTGGCGGGGGCGTACTCGACGAGGAGGTACTCGCGGGTGGCGCCCTGCACCGTGCGCTGCACCATCTCGATGTAGCGGCCCACGCCGTGCTGCTCGTGGACGATGTAGTCGCCCGTCTCCAGCGTCAGCGGGTCGATGCTCTTGCGGCGGCGGGCCGGCATCCGGCCCAGGTCCTTGATGGCGGTGCGCTGACCGGTCAGGTCCGTCTCGGTGAGGACGGCGAGCTTCAGCTGCGGGTCGACGAAGCCGTAGTCGATGGCGCCGCAGGAGACATGGACGAGGGACGGTGAGATCTCCCCGAGATCCGCGTCGAGGCGGGCCGGGATGCCCTCGCCGCCCAGCACCTCGACGGTACGGGAGGCGAGGCCGTGGCCCTCGGTGACGTACACCGTGCGCCAGCCGTCGGCCAGCCAGCCCTTGGTGTCGGCGAGTGCGCGGGCGGTGTCGCCGCGGTACGTCTCCGGGGCGTGCATCCGGAGCTTGAGGGTGTCGTCGTCCAGCTCGTCGTCGGCGGCGAAGGGGGAGACCGACCACCACATCATCTCCAGCTCGCGGGCCCGGTCGCGGACGTCCGCGATGCCGCGCAGCGAGGCCGCGCCGACGTCGATCGGGGCCTCGCCGCCGCCCGCGGTGGCCGCCCAGGACGCCTGGAGGAACTCCTGGCTGGTGGCGACCAGGTCGGCGGCCCTGGTGCGCACCCGCTCGGGGTCGCAGACCACGGCCATCGAGCCCTTGGGCAGCACGTCGATCAGGAGCTCCATGTCGTCGACGAGGACCGGGGCGAGCGACTCCATGCCCTCCACGGCGATGCCCTCGGCGATCTTGCCGAGCAGTTCGCCCAGCTCGGGGTGGGCCTCGGCGAGCGCGGCGGCCCGCTCGCGGACCTCGTCGGTCAGCAGCAGCTCGCGGCAGGGCGGCGCCCACAGCCCGTGCTCGGCGATCTCCAGCGACCGCTGGTCGGCGATCTTGAAGTAGCGGATCTCCTCGACGTCGTCGCCCCAGAACTCCACCCTCAGGGGGTGCTCCTCGGTCGGCGGGAAGACGTCCAGGATGCCGCCGCGGACCGCGAACTCGCCGCGCTTCTCGACCAGTTCGACCCGGGAGTACGCGGCGGCCGCGAGCGCCTCGACCGTCTCGCCGAGGTCGGCGCTCTGCCCGATGCGCAGCGCCACGGGCTCCAGGTCGCCGAGCCCCTTGACCTGCGGCTGGAGGACGGAGCGCACCGGCGCCACGACCACGGAGACCGGCCCGGTCTCCGGGTCGTCCTGCCTGGGGTGCGCGAGGCGCCGCAGCACGGCGAGGCGGCGGCCCACGGTGTCGGACCGGGGCGAGAGCCGCTCGTGCGGGAGGGTCTCCCAGGACGGGAACTCCGCGACCGTGTCCGGCGGCAGCAGCGTGCGCAGCGCGGCCGCCAGATCCTCGGCCTCGCGCCCGGTCGCGGTGACGGCGAGCACGGTCCGCCCCGCGTCCCTGGCCAGTGCCGCCAGGACGAAGGGCCGGGCGGCGGGCGGGCCGACCAGGTCGATGTGCATGCGGTGGCCGTCCCCGGCGGCCTTCACCGCTTCGGACAGCGCCGGGTCATGTACGACGACATCCAGCAGACCGTGCAGGCTCATGAAGGGCTTCCGTCCGGGTAACGAGGGCGAGATCTGGCAGCCGGCTGCTGCCAGTGGGCAACGCGAAGGGCCCGACACGTGCTGAGGGTGGTTTCCTGATCCGGCCTGAGCCGTGAACCACCCCCGGACGGGCCGGGGTGTCCAGCCTACGACTCCGGGCTGACAGTCGCTTCCGCAACGGTGTTCCGGGGACGCCCCTCGCCCTTCCCGGGCCCTGCGGGGACACGAATCGACCCCGGGGCGTTTGGAGGAACGCCCCGGGGCCGGAACCGTCATTCTATGCGGGCCGCTTTCTCACCCGTCCGTGGCGATGGCGTTCAGGACGTTCATCCGGCCTGCCCGGAAGGCCGGGACCAGGGCCGCGAACAGTCCGACGAAGGCCGAGGCGACGAACACCGTGATGATCGTCGGCCACGGGATCTCCAGGACGCCGAGGCCCTCCAGTGCCAGCAGCTTCTGGGCCGAGGTGCCCCAGCCCATGCCCAGGCCGAGGCCGAGCAGGGCGCCGAACAGGGCGATGACCACGGACTCCAGCCGGATCATCCGGCGCAGCTGGCGGCGGGAGAGGCCGATGGCGCGCATCAGGCCGATCTCGCGGGTCCGCTCGACGACCGACAGGGCCAGGGTGTTCACGACCCCGAGCACCGCGACGATGATCGCCAGGGCGAGCAGGCCGTAGACGATGTTCAGCAGCTGGCCGATCTGGTCCTTCAGGTCCTGCTTGAAGTCGGCCTGGTTCTGCACCTTGTACTGCGGGTAGTCGGCGAGCGACTTCTTGAGGGCCGCGTACGCCTGCTTCTCCTTGCCGTCCTGCGCCTTGGCGAACATGATCATGTTCTTGGGCATCCGGTCGGCGGGGACGTAGCTCTCGGCCGTCTTGATGTTGGTGTACATCGCGCCGTTGTCGACGCTCGTGTCGTCCGAGGTGATCGCGGCGATCTTCAGCTTCGCGGTGTCGCCGCCCTTGAACGCGACGGTCAGGCGGTCGCCCACCTTGAGGTGGTGGCGGGTCGCGTACCCGTTGCCGACCGACATGGCGTCCTTGCCGTACGCCGCGGCCAGATCACCGGCGACCGTGGTGCGCCGCAGGTCCTCCTTGTACGTCGGGTCGGCGGCGACGACGCCCTCGTCCTCCGTCGAGCCGTCCGGTGCGGTGAGCTTCGCGCTGACGCTCTTGTAGTTCGTGACGTGCTCGATGCCGGGCACGGTCCGAAGCGCCTTCGCGGCCTGCGGCACGATCAGTTGGCCGCTGGACGACTGCACGATGAAGTCCGCCCCCACCGACTTGTCCAGCTCGTCCGTGGCCGAGGCGACCATGGAGGAGCCCACCACCGAGAGGCAGGCCACCAGCGCGAGGCCGATCATGAGCGCCGCGCCGGTCGCTCCGGTGCGCCGCGGGTTGCGCAGTGCGTTGCGCTCGGCCAGCCGGCCGACCGGGCCGAAGAACCTGAGGACGACGACGCTGAGTGCCCGTACGACGATCCCGGCCAGCAGCGGGCCGATCACGATGAAGCCGATGAGCGTGAGGACCACGCCCAGGCCTAGGAGGAGCGAGCCGTCGCTGGACTTGTCCGCCTGCGTCGTCGCCCACAGCGCCGCCGCGCCACCGCCGGTGAGGACCAGGCCGATCCCGGCCCGAATCCAGCCCGACTTGGCGTCCGCCGGCGTTCCGGCGTCGCGCAGAGCGGCCATCGGGGAGACCTTGCCGGCCCGGCGGGCCGGGATGTACGCGGCGAGGACGGTCACGATGATGCCGAGCGCGAGCCCGACCACCGGGGTCGTCCAGGCGATGGTGAGGTCCTGGGTGGACAGCTCCATACCGACGGCGCCCATGACCTTCATCAGCCCGACGGCGAGCCCGATCCCGGCGCCGACGCCGAGGATCGATCCGAAGATGCCGAGCAGCACCGCTTCGAGCAGCACGGACCGGTTGACCTGCTTGCGGCTGGAGCCGATGGCCCGCATCAGGCCGATCTCGCGGGTCCGCTGGGCGACCAGCATCGAGAAGGTGTTGACGATGAGGAAGATGCCGACGAGGAAGGCGATCCCGGCGAAGCCGAGCATGGCGTACTTCATGACGTCGAGGAACGAGCCCATGGAGTCCTTGTTGGCCTCCGCGGCCTCCTTCTGGGTCTGCACCTTGTACGCGGCCGAGCCGTCCAGTGCCGCGGCGACGTTCTTCTTCAACTGGGCGTCACTGACGCCTGGTTCGGCGGTGATGGAGACCTGGGTGAAGACGCCGGCACTGCCGAGCAGCTTCTGCTGGGAGGTGGCGGTGTCGAGGTAGACGATCGCCGCGCCGGGGTTGGTGACCTTGAAGGCGGCGATGCCGCTGATCCTCGCCCTGATGTCGCCGGTGACCGCGATGGTGCGCAGTTCGTCACCGATCTTCAGGTGGTGCTTCTTCGCGGTGTCGGCGTCGACCATCACCTCGGTCGGGCCGCGCGGTGCGTGGCCGGAGGTGATCTCCATGGAACGCAGGTCGTTGTGCGTCCAGTTGCCGGCGATCGTGGGGGCTCCGGTCTCGGAGCCCATGTTCTTGTTGTGGCTGTCGACGACCGTGACGGCCATGCTGGAGACGCCGCCCTCGGCCTCCTTCACCCCGTCGGCCTTCTCGACCCGGGCGACGAGGGAGGCGGGCAGCGATTCGGGCTTGCCGTTCTCGGGGGTGTCGGCGACCTCGGCGGCCTTCGGGCTGACGGTGACGTCGGCGGAGGTGGCCGCGAAGAGCTTGTCGAACGTGGTGTTCATCGTGTCGGTGAAGACGAGCGTGCCGCACACGAACGCCACCGACAGCAGGACGGCCACGGCGGAGAGCGCCATGCGTCCCTTGTGCGCGAAGAAGTTGCGCATCGAGGTCTTCCAGACGGTCATGAGGTCCGCCCGCGCGCGTCGAAGTCCTTCATCCGGTCCAGCACCTGGTCGGCGGTGGGGTTGAGCATCTCGTCGACGATGCGTCCGTCCGCGAGGTACAGCACGCGGTCCGCGTAGGAGGCGGCGACCGGATCGTGGGTGACCATGACGATGGTCTGGCCGAGCTCGTCGACGGACTTGCGCAGGAAGTTCAGCACCTCGGCGCCGGCCCGCGAGTCCAGGTTCCCGGTGGGCTCGTCACCGAAGATGATCTCCGGCTGGGCGGCGAGCGCCCGCGCCACCGCGACCCGTTGCTGCTGGCCGCCGGAGAGCTCGGTCGGGCGGTGCTTGAGCCGCTCGGACAGGCCCACGGTCTCCACGACCTGCCGCAGCCACGCGGCGTCCGGCTTGCGGCCCGCGATGTCCATCGGCAGCGTGATGTTCTCCAGCGCGTTGAGCGTCGGCAGGAGGTTGAACGCCTGGAAGATGAAGCCGATGCGGTCGCGGCGGAGCTGGGTCAGCTTCTTGTCCTTGAGACCGGTGATCTCGGTCTCGGCGAGGTGGATCTGCCCGGAGGTCACGGTGTCCAGACCGGCCAGGCAGTGCATCAGCGTCGACTTGCCGGAGCCGGACGGGCCCATGATGGCGGTGAACTGCCCGCGGGCGATGTCCACATCGACATGGTCGAGCGCGACGACCCGGGTCTCCCCCACCCCGTACGCCTTGACGACCTGCCGCGCTCGCGCAGCAACAGCCGTACGCCCTCCAGTGCCCCCGTGCCTGGGAATGGTTACAGCCGTTGTCACGGTTTATCTCCTATGTCGGCCGACGACGTGTTGTCGCCGTTCTGCTGTGAAGTCTGGTCGCTGGAGGGGGTCCTGCGCGCTGGTGCCCAGCGCAGTCTTCGGGTGGGGTTTACCCCACCCCGCCCCCTGTGGTCTGCCGCAATCGCGGTGCAAGGACCACGCTACGGCCCGGGCGGGGCCGGGCACGTCCTCCGCCCGGAGGAACAGCCCCTGGACACAAGTAAGGAGCTACCCCTAGGGGTCTCGGCCCTTGGGTGGAGCGGGTTCTCAGGGGGTGGTCCCATGGGTGCACGCATGGGGGTGGAGCACTGCGGGCCGGGGCGAGTGCCGGTTGCCGTCTGCCCACCGGCGGCCGCAGGTGAGACAGTGTCCGAAAGTACGTGCATGGGGAAGGAATCCTGGTGAGTGGCGCGGGCGGCGGTACGGAAGCGATATCGGGGTCGGGGCTCGGCCCCGCACCCTCCCCCGCGGCGCCCGGCCGACGCGGCCGTGTCGTCGCGGCGCTGATGCTCTGCATGGCGCTGTCCGCCATCGACGGCACCATCGTCTCCACCGCGATCCCGCAGATCGTCGGTGATCTCGGCGGCTTCTCCGTCTTCTCCTGGATCTTCTCCGGCTACCTGCTGGCGGTGACCGTCACGCTGCCGGTGTACGGGAAGCTCTCCGACACCTTCGGCCGCAAGCCGGTCCTGATCGCCGGCGTGATCCTCTTCCTGTTCGGCTCGGTACTGTGCGCCGCCGCCTGGAACATGGCCGCGCTGATCGCCTTCCGCGTCGTACAGGGGATCGGCGGCGGCGCCCTCCAGGGCACCGTCCAGACCATCGCCGCGGACCTCTACCCGCTGAAGGAACGGCCGAGGATCCAGGCCAGGCTGTCCACCGTCTGGGCCACGTCGGCGGTCGCCGGACCGCTGCTCGGCGGGCTGTTCGCGGTGTACGCGGACTGGCGCTGGATCTTTCTGATCAACCTGCCGGTAGGGGCGCTCGCCCTCTGGCTCGTGGTGGGCCACCTCCACGAGCCGTCCCGCGCCCGCCGTGCGGCCGGAGCGCCCCGCCCCCGTATCGACTGGGCGGGCTCCCTCGCCGTCTTCGCGACCGGCGCCGTACTGCTGACCGCACTCGTCCAGGGCGGCGTCGCCTGGCCCTGGCTCTCGGCCCCCTCCTTCGGGCTGCTGGGGGCGACCGCCACGCTGGCGGCGCTGACCGTGTTCATCGAACGGCGCGCCGCCGAACCGGTGATCCCCGGCTGGGTGTGGCGGCGGCGCACCATCGCCTCGGTCAACCTCGCCCTGGGCGCGATGGGTCTGCTGATGGTCGCGCCCACCGTCTTCCTGCCGACGTACGCGCAGTCGGTGCTCGGCCTCGGACCGATCGCGGCCGGCTTCGTGCTCTCCGTGATGACGCTGAGCTGGCCGGTGTCGGCGGCGTTCTCCAACCGGGTCTACAACCGCATCGGCTTCCGCCGCACCGCGATCACCGGCATGACCGGCGCCCTGCTGGTCCTGCTCGCCTTCCCGCTGCTGCCCTATCCGGGCGAGGCCTGGCAGCCCGCCCTGATCATGCTGCTGCTCGGCGCGGCGCTCGGGCTCTTCCAACTCCCGCTGATCGTCGGCGTCCAGTCGACCGTCGGCTGGTCCGAACGCGGTACGACGACGGCTTCCGTGCTCTTCTGCCGCCAGCTGGGCCAGAGCATCGGCGCGGCGCTCTTCGGCGCCGTCGCCAACGGCGTCCTCGCCTCCCGGCTCGCCGACGCGCCTGTGCCCGGCCTGCCCGGCGACCTGGACTCCGTCTCGCACGCCCTGGAGGACCCGGGCTCACTGACGGCGGCGGCAACGGACTATCTGCGGCGGGCCGTTGACGCGGCGGTCGACCAGGTCTACCTCGGGGCCGCCGCGGCCGCCGTACTCACCCTGCTGGTACTCCTCTTCGTGACCCCCAGGCGCTTCCCGATCCTCACCGAAGAGCCTGAGAGCGCTCCCTCACCGCCAGAAGACTAGACAACTGACGAGTTACCGTCGGTACTTCACGCCAGCCCCTCCCCAGCCGCCGTACCCGCGAGTAGCGTTCGCGCTCCTACAGCGCACCCCGCGCTTCGACCTTGCAGTCCGTCCCCGGGCCCGAGCCATGCAAGGAGCGGCACCGCCATGTCGTACGAACCCCCTCCCTCGCACTCCCCCCGGCACGGGCGCCCCCAGCAGCCCGCGTACCGGCCCGCACGCCCCAGCCACCGGCCCGCCTACCCGCCCCCGCAACGGCCGGAGTCCCTGCTGCCCTGGCAGAGTTCGGCGCCCGCGCCACCGACCCGCCGGCCGGCCCCGCCCGCCGTGCCCCGCCCCGCCCCCGGACACCACGGCGACCTGCGCCGGCTGCGGACCGCGTACCGCCTGCTGCGGCGGACCGCCACCCTGACCGCACTCGGCTACTTCACGCTCTTCCTGCTGCTGTCCGGCTTCGCCCCGGACCTGATGAACCACGAGATCGGCGGCGGCCTCAACACCGGTCTGGCACTGGGCCTGTGCCAACTCCCCGTCACACTCCTCGCGATCGCCCTGTACGAGCGGATCGCGCGGCGCACCGTCGACCCGCTGGCCGCAGAACTGCGCAGAACAGGAGCCCGCCGATGACCGGATTCGACGAGTCGGCCCAGACGATGTCCCTCGTCGCCTTCATCGCCGTGGCCACCGTGACCCTGCTGCTCTGCGTCATGACCGGCCCGGACCGCGACGACCTCGACGAGTTCTACACCGGCTTCCGCTCGCTCTCACCGGTCCGGGGCGGCCTCGCCATCGCCGGTGACTACCTCTCCGCCGCCACCGTCCTCGGCACCACCGGGGTCATCGCGCTCACCGGCTACGACGGCCTGGTGCTCGCCCTGAGCACCGCGCTCTCGCTCGTCCTGCTGATGTTCCTGCTGGCCGAACCGCTGCGCAACGCGGGCCGGTTCACCATGGGCGACATGCTCACCCGCCGCACACCCGGCCGGGCGGTCCGGATCGCCGGCTGCGCGGTCACCCTCGTCGCCCTCGTCCCCCTGATGGTCGTCCAGCTCGCGGGCAGCGGCGACCTGCTGGCGTTCATCCTGGGCTTCGACAGCTCGGGGTTCCGCACCGGCTCCATCGTCACCCTCGGCATCGTGATGATCAGCTACGCGGCGATCGGCGGCATGAAGGGCACCGCCCTCATCCACATCGTCAAGACCGTCGTCCTCCTCGGCGCCTGCCTCACCGTCTCCGTACTGATCATGAACAGGTTCGGCTGGGACACCGGCGCCCTGCTCACGGCGGCCCGCCAGGGCAGCGGCGCGGGCCACGCCTTCCTGCACTCCGGACTCCAGTTCGGCGGCAACGGCACCGACATGGTCAGCTCCGAACTCACCGTGGTGCTCGGCGGCGCCTGCCTTCCCCACATCACCATGCGCATGTCCAGCGCCCGCAGCGCACCGGACGTCCGGCGCTCGATGTCCTGGGCCGTCTCGGCCGTCGTCGTCCTGTGCCTGCTGCTCGCCGTGATCGGCTTCGGCGCCGCCGCACTCGTGGGCCACGACCTCATCACCGCCGCCGGAGCCCAGGGCAACAGCGCGGTCCTACAGGTCAGCGGGGCGGTCGCCGGGGGCGGCGAGGCCGGCGCGCTCGTCGTCACGGCCATGACCACCGCGATCTTCCTGACCCTGCTCTCCTCCGTCGCGGGGATGATCCTGGCCTGCGCGAACTCCCTTGCCCACGACCTGTTCGCCCACGGGCTGCACGGCGTGCGCACACCGGGCAAGGCACCCGTCGCCGGCACCGTCGAGATGGGCACCGCCCAGGCGGCGGCGGTCGGCGTGGGACTGCTCACGATCGCCCTCGCCGTACCGGCCCGGCACTGGAACCTCCAGGCGCTGGTCACGCTCTCGTTCTGCGTCGGGGCGTCGGCGCTGGCTCCGGCGCTCGTCTACAGCATGTTCTGGCGCCGCTTCACGCGTACCGGCCTGCTCTGCACCCTCATCGGCGGCACCGCGGCCGTGCTGGTCCTGATCACCGGCACCAACCTGGTCTCCGGATCACCCGGCGCCGTCTTCCCCCGGCACGACTTCAACTGGTTCCCGCTCACCACCACCGGGCTCGTCTCCATCCCGGCCGGCTTCCTCGCGGGCTGGCTGGGCACGGTCCTCGGACAGCGCACCGCCGTCGAGGAACGGCGGATGTACGAGGCACAGGAGCCGTGGATCCTGGCAGGCGCGCCCCCGGCGGGCCGCACCTGACCACGCGGTCACGGGCGGCGGGCGGGCGGCGCTCATCGCGCACCGCCCGGCCTTCGCCCTCCGGCGGATCAGTCCCCCGCCGGAGTCACCCGCCCGGTGAGCGCCGCGAGCGAACTGCGGACGTGCGCCATGTGCGCCTGCACCTCCTCGCGGCCCTCCTCGTGCTCCCGCAGAATCCGCTCCGTCTCCCGCGCCACCCGCTCCTCACGCACCCGGGCGCCGGCGATCAGCTCCGCACCCTGCGCCTCGGCGTCCTCCTGGCCGTGCCGCGCGGTCTCCTCCGCCTCGGCCAGCGTCCGCCGCGCCTCGGCCAGCCCGCCCTCGGCCCGCCCGGTCAGCTCCGTGTGCTCCGCCGACTGCGCCGCCTCGGCCTGCGCGAGCTCCTGCTCCGCGGCCTTCCAGCGCTCCGCGTGCTCCTGCTCCTGGTGCGCCAGCACGCTCTCCGTGCGACGGCGGGTCCCGGCCATCGCGGCCTCCGACTCCTCGCGGGCCGCCGCCGCCTCCAGCCGCGCCGCGGCCAGCAGCTCACCGGCCGAGCCCTCCGCCGCCGACAGCGCCTGGCCGGCATGGCCCACCGCGGCCGCCCGCATCTCCTCCGCATCCGCGCGGGCCGACTCGCGCAGGGCCCGCGCCGCCCGGTCCGCCGCGTCCCGCAGCGACTGGGCGTCCTCCTGCGCGGCGCCCCGCACGGACTCCGCCTCGTCCTCCGCGAGCGCCAGGATCTGCTGCGCCCGCTCCCCCAGCGACACATAGTCCTGGGGCGGCAGCACGGCCACGGCCTCCTCCAGCCGGGCGGACTCGGCCGACAGCCGCTCCGCCAGCGCCGTCAGCCGCGCCACCTGCTCTTGGGCCCCGTCCCGCTCCGCCGACAGCGCGGCCACCGTGCGGTCCACCTGCTCCGGACGGTAACCACGTCCGCGCACGCCGACGAAGCCGTGTGCGGACACCGGTGCAGAACTCATCCTTGACGCCTCTTTCCGACTCTCCGACCCGACCATCCCGCAATACGTCAAGGATGCGGCAATTGGCCCGGAAGTCGGAATCGTTTCGATGCTTTCAAGACGGAAGCGACAGGCATCACAGCCGGAAAAGGCGTGGTGCCCCGCCCCCCAGCAGGGGACGGAGCACCACACCCGTTGAAGTACTACGGATGTTCGACGATCAGATCAAGCCGTCCCACATCTGCTCCAGCAGCACCGACCACCAGCTCTCCGGCGACGCGAGCGCCGCCGGGTCCAGTGCGACGAGCTGTGCCTGGAAGTCGACCGTCCAGCGGCCCGCCTGCTCCGGATTCAGGCCGAAACGCAGCCGCCACATCCGGCCGAGCAGGGCCAGGGACCGGGTGAACTCCGGCAGCCCGGTGTTCACGAACTGCGGCGGCACCGACTGCCCGCCGGGCCCCGCCTCCACCGGCACGGCCACGATGTTCGCCGTCCCGTACTGCACGCAGATCGCCCGGCCGAAGTCCGAACCCATCACGAGGTACGACCCCGCGTCGGACGCCGGCTGCACCTGTCGCTGCGCGGCGAGCTCGGCCAGCGTCGGCACCACCGGCTGACCCGGCTGCGCCCAGAAGAACGGCCCGAAGTCGGCGGGCAGTCCCGCCCACACCAGCGTCCTCGCCACGACCTCCGGCACACCCTGACGGGACACCGCGCGCTGGTCGAAGCGCAGCACGCCCTGCGGACCGAAGGCCTGCAGCAGCTCCTCCGCCACGGCCTCCGGCGGCACCGGCATCGCGGGCGGCAGCTGCGGCAGCGGCGCCCGCACCGGCGCGGGACGCGCCGGGCCGTCCGCGACCTGGTGCAGCTCACCCTGGTGGGTGAGCAGATGCTGCATGCCCTGCTGCCGGCTGGCGTGATCGGTGCCGTACGGGGCGACGCTGGTGATCCGCACCTGCGGCCAGGTCTCCCGGATCATCCGGGCGCAGTAACCACCCGGCAGCTCGCACGACTCCAGCTCCGTGTGCAGCTCGATGACCTGCTGCGGCGGCACGTTCATCGCCCGCAGCTCGTGCAGCATCTGCCACTCGGGGTGCGGGGTGCCGGGCGCCGAACGCCGGATCAGCTGCTGTTCGCTGCCGTCGGGCGCGCGGTAGCGCAGCACCGCCTGGTAGCCGGGGCCGACGGTCGGCTGACCGGCCGGCGCCTGCGGATACCCGTACGCCGGGGGCGGCGGGGTGTGGCCGGGCGGCGGCACCGGACCGCGGGCACCGCCCATCGGCGCACCGGGCGGACCGGGCGGACCCGGCGGCTGCGGAGCGGACGGGCCCATCTGCGCCGGACCCGCTAGCATCGTCGCCGCGTGATGCACACCGCCACCGGGAGGCGGCGTGGCGCCGGGCGGCGCGGGCGGCTGCGGGGCACCCGGAGCGCCCGGCGGACCGGGCGGCCGCGGAGCCGAGGGGCCCATCTGCGCCGGGCCCGCGAGCATCGTCGCCGCATGGTGCGCACCGCCGACGGGGGGCGGCGTCGACCCGGGGGGCGGCGGCGGACCGGGCGGGCCGGGGGGCTGCGGAGCACCCGGCACACCGGGCGGACCGGGCGGACCGGGCGGCTGCGGAGCCGACGGGCCGACCTGACCCGGGGAAGCGAACATGGTGGCTGCCTGGTGCACGTCGCCACCGGGCGGCGGAGTCGGCGCACCGGGGGCTGCGGGGCGCCCGGAACACCGGGCGGGCCCTGCTGCGGGGCGAGCTGCGTCGGCATGTACCCGCCCGCCGGAGCTCCGGGCGCACCCGGCCCCGAGGGCGGCGGCAGCGGCGCACCCGCCGGCGAACCCGGGATGCCTGGGGCACCGGGCGGCGGCGGGGTCGTCGAACCCCCGCCGCGCGGACCACGCGGCGAGACGGCGGCCTTGCTGGTGGCGGCGTCCGCGATGTCCCCGGGGTGGGAGCTGTCGGGGCCACCGCGGTGTCCGGGTGCGGGAGTGCCGGGGGCGCCCGGAGCCGGAGCCCCGGGACGCTGCGGACCCAGACCGGGCACGATCGCCGTCCGGGGCAGCGCACTGCCGCCCGACATCAGCGCGGTCGGCGCTTCGGCCGACACCACCCTGGGCGGCGCGCCCTCGTCGTCCGCGCCGGAGAGCGGCGGCGCGAACACCGTGGCCGGCAGCGCCACCTCCCCCTCGTCGGAGCCTGCGTTGGTGTCGGTCCCCGCCCACGGCGTGGCCCCGGCCGGCGGCTGCGGCGCGGACGCCGGAACCCCGGAGTACGCGGTGGGCTCGTAAGCGTCCTGCCCGCCCTGCGAAGGAGGAGAAGAAGGAGAAGGGGAAGGGGAAGGGGAAGGAGCGGCGGGGGCAGCCGGCGGGGCCGGCTCCCCGGCGCGATCCGCCCGCCGGTCCGGAATACCGAGCTTGTCCGCGGCCTCCTGGAGCCACTCCGGCGGGCTCAACAGGAACGACGTCTGGTTCAGGTCGATGCGCTGCGGCGGCTCCGGAGCAGCCTCCGCCACGTCCACAGCGCCGTACTCCTCCTCGTGCCGCCGGATCACCTCACCCACCGGCAGCCCCGGCCACAACGTCGCCTCACCACTGTCCCGGGCGATCACCAGCCGCTGCCGGCCACCGTCCGAAACCGGGCCGTCGACGCGGTCCTCGGCCCACACCACGAAGCCCAGTTCGAACTCACGCACCCTCACCTCGCGGTGCTGGTACGCCGGAACATCACCGTTGACCCACTCGTCCGCGCGCTCCTGCGCCTGCGCAAAGGTCACCACCGCGCTCACCCCTCCACCGGGACGGCGTACGCGAAGCCGCCGTCCACCATCAGGTTCGCCACCGTCTCCAGCTCCGGGGGATTGCCCGCGAGGCGCTGCAGAAAGGCGTCGAAGTCCGCACCGCACGGCAGCAGCAGCCGGTCCACCCGCTCCTGCACGCTCCAGCCGTCCTGGTCCCTCGCGTCGTCGTACGCGCAGAACCAGACCGAACCGATGGCCTGGCCCCGGACCTTGACCGCGAGAATGCCGCCCTGAACGAAACCGACCCCCAGATAGTCCTTGGTCAGATGGTCCCGCAGGCACTTGTTGACGTACACCAGGTCGTTCACGGCGGCCTCCTCGCGCACCGTGAAGAACGGCTGGTCGACCAGGAGGCCGAGCTCCGCGTCGAGCGCCGCACCGACCGGGGCCGAGCCACCGGCGGCCTTCAGGAACGAGCGGTACGCACCGGGCAGCCGGTAGCCGAGGTCCTCCTCGACACCCTGGATCTGCTGCTCGCTCACCGCCACGGCCCCCTTCGGAAGCCGGAAGTGCGCGGGCCGGGTCTCCTGCAGCGGACGCGTGCCCCGCTTGTTCTGGTCCACCGCGGTCGTCGCCAGCCCGCCGTGGTGCCGCAGCAGCGCCTTCACCTCGACCGGGACCAACTCCATGCGCCGGCCGCCCGGCACGTGGTGCCAGGTCCAGCCGTGCGGGGTGGCCACCGCCGGGATCGTGTCCCACAGCTCATGGCCGCTGGCCGCCAACGCCGCGTTCGCCGATACGTAGTCCGTGAGCCGCAGCTCATCGATGCCGAAGCCCTGCGGGGGCTCGGCGATCTCGGCGGCGGCGCGCGCGTACGGCGCGAACTCCGGACAGCCGTTCCCGTCCATGCGCACACCTCTGGGGTGGCGGGACGCCCGGACCGGATCCGGGAAGTGCACGAGCTGCCCGGCGTAGGCCCCGTTCGGTGGCGCGGCTTGCTGCCCGAGCCGACCTGTCGTCATGGCGGTTGCCCCCTGCTGCGTCTGGCTGATGAGGACCGACCTGCCCATGGGGCGGTCCGGTCACAGCCTATGCGGTGGCGCAAGAACGGGGCCCGCCCCTCCTGCCCGCGGCCAATTCCGTCACGAACCGTCACGGCGGCGTGACGGACGAGCGACGACAGGGCCGCTGTCGCGCGACACGCACACACCTTTCCCCGACCCAGCTTTCACACGACCCGACACATTTGGCAGGCTGTCACCCGCATACAGGGGGCGTGCACATTCGGCAGCTGCCGCTGCGGGCACGGAGGGACACAGCACCATGCACACCGCACACACAGCACACACCGTCACAACCGGGGACCCGCGACTCAGCTGGAGCAGCACCGAAACCAGCCACGCACCCCGTCTGACCCACCGCCGCGACGGCATCCTGCCCGCGGTGGCCGCAGCGCTGTCCGTACGCGGCGAAACTCTCACCTGCACCGCCGGCAAGGGCGACCAGCCACCTGTCCTGCACCACCTCGTCCAGGACTTCCTCGACACCCTCACCAGTGGTCAGCGCGAACGCTTCACCGGCCGCTGCCCCGAAGCGATACTGCTCTCCCGGCACCTCACCGCCGCGGAGACCGGCCGCTCCAAACGAGCCCAGCGCAAGCCCCTCACCAACGGCGAAGCCCGCCGCGCGCTCAAGCACGCCCGGCTCACCGCCCGCCACATCCGCGAGGACGGCGACCCCATGCACGGCAGCTACGTCCCGCCCTGCCGCTCCTGCTCGGTGATGCTCGGCCACTTCGGCGTACGCCCCATCGACCTCACCACGACCGGAGCGGCGACCACCGCAGAGAAGGGCTGACCGCGCCCACATGGCCGACCGAAACGACTTCCCCGAACAAGCGGGCCCGGCGAACCACGACCGCCACACCTCCACCCGCTTCCCCGTCGCCGTCGACGCGGCCCTGCGCGCCGCCGGCTGGCAGCCGGGCCGCTGGGACATCCGGCAGGCCGAGGAATGGGCCGACGCCCTGCGCTCGCACGCATCACCGGCCGGCCACCAGCACGCCGTCTTCCCGGCAGCGGTGGAGGCCTGGGCCGAATTCGGCGGCCTGCACATCACCGCGACCGCACCGGGCCGCCAGATCGCACCGGCGGCGGTACGGATCGACCCCCTGCGCGGGCTGCACCTCGCCCGGACCCTGGCGGACCTCGGACGCGCCCTGGAAACGGAGGTCGCGCCCCTGGGCGACGAGGGGGACGGACTGGCCGTCCTCGCGATCGACACCGAGGGCCGGGTCTACAGCGTCGACCACACCGGCGACTGGTACCTCGGCCCGGACATCGACCAGGCGCTGGCCACGCTGGTCACCGGCATCCAGCCGGAACGGCTCGTCTCGGGCTGAGCGGGCGCCGGAGGCGCCGGGTCTTCGGGTCTCCGGGTCGCCGGGTCTCGCCGGGCGCCCCGGTCACCACCGTGAGGGTCCGTCCTCAAACGCCGGACGGGCTTGAGAGGCCGGCCCGGCCCCGAAGCCCGTCCGCGGCCTCAGACGGCGGGTGGGGTGGATTGCGGGAGTACCGCCGATACGCGGAAGCCGCCCGCGTCCGTCGGGCCGGAGACGAACACCCCGCCCAGCCCCAGCACCCGCTCCCGCATGCCCAGGAGACCGTTGCCCCCCGAGGGCAATCCCGCGTCCGCCGTGCCCGCGTCCGACGGACCGTTCTCCACCTGCATGGCGACCTCGGCCCCCCGGTGCGCCAGCCGCACCCAGGTCTTCGCGCCCGCCGCGTGCTTGTGCACGTTCGTCAACGCCTCCTGCACGACCCGGTACGCCGTCTGCTCGACCTCGGGGGCGTACGGACGCGCCTCGCCCTCCACCGAGAGCTCCACCGTCATCCCCGCCGCCCGCGACTCCCCGACGAGCGTCTCCACCTCGTGGAGCCGTGGCCCGTCCTCCGCCGCGGCCGCGGCCACCCGGCCGACCGAGGCGAGCGGCACCTTGGTCACCCTGGCCACCATCGGCTCGCCCGTGCGCAGCACCCCGAGCATCTCGCGCAGCTCCGTCAGCGCCTGCCGCCCCATATCGCCGACCAGCACGGCGTTGCGCACCGCCTTGGCCGGGTCCTTGGGCGCGACCGCCTGCAGCGCCGCGGCGTGGACCACCATCAGGCTCACCCGGTGGGCGACCACGTCGTGCATCTCGCGGGCGATCCGCGTCCGCTCCTCGGTGCGCGCCCACTCGGCCCGTTCCTCGGCCCGGTCCGCGAGCAGCGACAGCTCCCGCTCCAGCGAGTCCGCCCGTTCCCGCAGGCTCTCCATCAGGCGGCGACGCGCCCCTATGTAGAGGCCGAACAGCACCGGCGGCGCGGAGAGCCCCACCGCCATGAAGAGCGACAGCATCGGGACGTACCAGTCGCCGGGACCGAAGTCGGCGTTGGCCGAGACGCCCTGCCGCAGCCGCACGTACGTGACGAGGAACGTGCCCACCAGCGACATGCTCATCAGCAGCGTGGTGATCCGCCGCGGCACGTCGGACGCGGCCAGCGTGTACAGGCCGACCAGGCCCATCAGGAAGCCCATCTCGGCCGGCGTCGTCGCGACCGACACCAGCACCACGGCGATCGGCCACCGCCTGCGCACCAGCAGCACGGCCCCCGCGAACAGCCCGAACACCACTCCCAGCGGCACCGGCAGCCCGGTGTCCCCCGCGAACGCCACCCCTTCCAACGCACACTCCAGCGCCGAAAGCAGCGCCAGTCCCACATCCAGTGCGACACTCCGTCGCCGTTCCCACCACCAGTAGCTGCGGGTGGTCGGACCCGCCGCTTCCCGGTCTGCCCCCGTTGCGGTCATGACGTCCAGCGTACGGGCGGGCGCACCTCATTTTCGGGTGACCTGAACAGCACGTCGCGCGTACGAATGCTGAAGAAACGATCGACGATCGCCCGAAATGGCGAATCGACCGCACATTCGACCCGTGCGTCCGCATTCCGGACAACGCTTGTCCCATGACGGAAATCACCAGCAAGTACGCCGACTTCGAGGGCCTCCGGGAGCAGGCGGTCGCGCTGCGACGCGAGGGTTTGAGCCGCCGTCAGATCCGCGACCGGCTGAAGCTCCACAACAACGACCTCCTCAACCGCCTCCTGGAGGGTGAGCCCGCCCCCGAGTGGACGAAGCGGCCCAACGCCAAGGACGACCTGCGCAAGAAGGCGCGCGAACTGCGGCTCCAGGGCATGACGTACGACCAGATCCAGGTGGAGCTGGGGTGCTCCAAGGGTTCGATCTCGCTGTGGGTGCGGGATCTGCCGAAGCCGCCGAGGCGCAGCCGCGAGGACGCCTCGGCCATCGCCCGGCGCGGTTGGGAAGCCACGCTTCACCGACGCGAGACGGAGCGCCAACAGACCCGGGAATCAGCCCGCCGTGAGACCGCCTCACTGAGTGACCGCGAGCTCTTCCTGGTGGGTGTGGCGCTCTACTGGGCGGAAGGGAGCAAATCCAAGGCCTACCGCCGATCGGAACGCGTCTCCTTCATCAACAGCGATCCCGACGTGATCGGCGTCTTCCTTACCTGGCTGCGCCTCCTCGGCTTCACCCAGGAGCAGCTCAAGTTCCACGTGAACATCCACGAGACTGCGGACGTGGCCGAAGCCGAACGCTTCTGGATGGCACACACGGGTGCCGATAGTTCACGATTCGGCAAGACGACACTGAAGAAGCACCAGCCCGTCACTGTCCGGAAGAACGTCGGCGAGAATTACCGGGGCTGCCTTGCGATCCATGTACTACAAAGTGCTGATCTTTACCGTCGCATCGAGGGCTGGTGGTACGGCATAGTAGGTGCTGCACTTTCGCCCGAACCGCAAAACCGGACATAAGTGCAAGACCATCCCGGGTCGTCTAATGGCAGGACAAATGGTTTTGGTCCATTGAATGAGGGTTCGATTCCTTCCCCGGGAGCCCACGCAACGGGCCCCGACCTCTCCGGTCGGGGCCCGCCCTCATGTCCGGCCCCATGCCCCCCGGTATCCTGCGGATGTCCACCACCCGAAGCCGAAGGGCATATCCGTGAGCTCCGAACGCCCGGCAGCCGTCGTCGTCCTCGCAGCGGGTGAGGGCACCCGCATGAAGTCGAAGACCCCCAAGGTCCTGCACGAGATCTCCGGGCGCTCGCTCGTCGGACATGTCGTCGCGGCCTCCCGCGAGCTGGAGCCCCAGCACCTCGTCGTGGTCGTCGGCCACGCGAGTGAGCAGGTCACCGCACATCTCACCGCCGCGGACGCACAGGTCCGCACCGCCTTCCAGGCCGAGCAGAAGGGCACCGGCAACGCGGTGCGCGTCGGGCTCGACGAGCTGGGCGGGCCGTCGAGGGCACCGTGATCGTGGTCTGCGGCGACACCCCGCTGCTGTCCGGCGAGACGCTCACCGCGCTCGCCGCCACACACACCGCCGACGCCAACGCCGTCACCGTGCTGAGCGCCGAGGTCCCCGACTCCACCGGCTACGGCCGGATCGTCCGCGACCCGGCGACCGGAGCGGTCACCGAAATCGTCGAGCACAAGGACGCCACCGAGGCGCAGCGCGCGATCCGTGAGATCAACTCCGGGGTGTTCGCCTTCGACGGGCGACTGCTCACGGACGCGCTGGGCAAGGTCCGCACCGACAACAGCCAGGGCGAGGAGTACCTCACCGATGTGCTGTCCATCCTGCGCGAGGCCGGGCACCGGGTCGGCGCCTCGGTCGCCGGCGACCACCGGGAGATCCTCGGGATCAACAACCGGGTGCAGCTCGCCGAGGCCCGCCGGCTGCTGAACCAGCGGCTGCTGGAGCGGGCGATGACCGCGGGCGTGACCGTGGTGGACCCGGCGTCGACGCTGATCGACGTCACCGTGACGTACCAGCGGGACGCGATCGTGCACCCCGGGACCCAGCTGCTGGGGACGACGCACCTCGCGGAGGACGCCGAGGTCGGCCCGAACTCCCGGCTGACGGACACCGTCGTGCACGCGGGCGCGCGGGTGGACAACACCGTCGCGGACCGGGCCGAGGTCGGCCCGGGGGCGACGGTCGGCCCGTACGCGTATCTGCGGCCCGGCACGAAGCTGGGTGCGAAGGCCAAGGCCGGTACGTACGTGGAGATGAAGAACGCCACGATCGGCGAGGGCACGAAGGTCCCCCACCTGTCGTACGTCGGTGACGCGACGATCGGCGATCACACCAACATCGGTGCCGCGAGCGTCTTCGTGAACTACGACGGGGTCGCCAAGCACCACACGACGATCGGCTCGCACTGCCGGACCGGGTCGGACAATATGTTTGTGGCACCCGTCACGGTCGGGGACGGCGTCTACACCGCGGCCGGCTCGGTCATCACCAAGGACGTGCCGTCCGGTTCGCTGGCCGTGGCCCGCGGCCAGCAAAGGAATATCGAGGGTTGGGTGGCCCGCAAGCGTCCGGGCAGCGCGGCCGCACAGGCGGCTCAGGCCTCGGCGGAGGACACCGGCAGCCAAAGCTGACCGGAATCAGGTGCGTCGCGCACGGCGTACCGTGATAGATGCTCACCCCATTTCGGCTGGCTCGTTGCACATCGGGACATCTGCGTGCAGCGCCAGGAACACGTCTGAGGAGACTGTGCTGTGACCGGGATCAAGACGACCGGCGAGAAGAAACTGATGTTCTTCTCCGGCCGCGCCCACCCCGAGCTGGCCGAGGAGGTTGCACACCAACTGGGTGTCGGCCTCGTGCCGACGAAGGCCTTCGATTTCGCCAACGGTGAGATCTACGTCCGTTTCCAGGAATCCGCCCGCGGCGCCGACTGCTTCCTGATCCAGAGCCACACGGCTCCGATCAACAAGTGGATCATGGAGCAGCTGATCATGCTGGACGCGCTGAAGCGCGCGTCGGCCCGCTCGATCACGGTCATCGTGCCGTTCTACGGCTACGCCCGCCAGGACAAGAAGCACCGCGGCCGCGAGCCGATCTCGGCCCGTCTGATCGCGGACCTGATGGCGACCGCCGGTGCGGACCGCATCCTCACGGTGGACCTGCACACCGACCAGATCCAGGGCTTCTTCGACGGCCCGGTCGACCACCTCTTCGCGCTGCCGATCCTGGCCGACTACGTCGGTGCGAAGGTCGACCGCTCGAAGCTGACGATCGTCTCGCCGGACGCCGGCCGGGTCCGCGTCGCCGACCGCTGGTGCGACCGGCTGGACGCTCCGCTGGCGATCGTGCACAAGCGCCGCGACAAGGACGTGCCGAACCAGGTCAGCGTCCACGAGGTCGTGGGCAACGTCGAGGGCCGGGTCTGTGTGCTGGTCGACGACATGATCGACACGGGTGGCACGATCTGTGCCGCTGCCGACGCGCTGTTCGCGCACGGTGCCGAGGACGTCATAGTGACGGCGACGCACGGCGTGCTCTCGGGCCCGGCCGCGGACCGCCTGAAGAACTCGAAGGTCAGCGAGTTCGTCTTCACGGACACCCTGCCGACCCCGGGTGAGCTGGAGCTCGACAAGATCACGGTGCTCTCGATCGCGCCGACGATCGCGCGCGCGGTGCGCGAGGTCTTCGAGGACGGTTCGGTTACGAGCCTCTTCGAGGAGCAGTAGGCGCGAGCAGTAGGAAAAAGCGTCACAGAAGATCCACTTTGGGTACGGCCTCCCCGCCGGGTAGACTCAGCGAGTTGCTCGGCGAGGGAGGCCGTACCCATAGGTACGGCGGTCCGTTATCGACGCGCTCTTCGTAGCAGGCCTGTCGTGGGCCGGGTGACCCACCGGAGTTTTGTCACCTTACGAGGAGTGCAGTCATGGCCGAGATCAAGCTCAACGCCGAGGTCCGTACCGAGTTCGGCAAGGGCGCTGCCCGCCGTACCCGTCGCGCCAGCCTCGTGCCCGCCGTCATCTACGGCCACGGCGCCGAGTCCGTGCACATCACGCTGCCGGGCCACGAGCTGCAGCTCGCGCTCCGTACCGCCAACGTCCTGATCGGCCTCGAGGTCGACGGCAAGGACGTTCTGGTCATCCCCAAGGCCGTGCAGCGCAACGCCCTCAAGGGCAACATCGAGCACGTCGACCTGCTGACCGTCAAGCGCGGCGAGAAGGTCAACGTCGAGATCGCGGTGCACGTCGAGGGCGAGCTGGCCCCGGGCGCCAACCTGCTGGAGTACGTGCAGAACACCCTGCTCGTCGAGGCCGAGGCCACCCACATCCCCGAGTCCGTCACGGTCTCCATCGCGGGCCTGGACGCCGGCGACTCGATCCTCGCCAAGGACATCCCGCTGCCCAAGGGCTCCGTGCTGGCCGGTGACGAGGACGCCGTCGTGCTCCAGATCGTCTCCGCGCAGGCCGAGGAGCCGACCGCCGAGGCCGCCGAGGCCGAGGCTGCCGAGGCCTGAGCCTCGCCCCACCTGCTTGACTGACGGGGTGGCGGTCTCCTTCGGGAGGTCCGCCGCCCCGTTTTCCCTGTCTGCCACTGGTACGTACGCGAGGAGACCCAGCGCGATGTCCGACGCCACCGACCCCTGGCTGATCGTGGGCCTGGGCAATCCCGGTCCCGAGTACGCGGCGAACCGGCACAACGTCGGCTTCATGGTCGCCGAGTTGCTCGCGGAGCGGATCGGCGGGAAGTTCAAGCGGGCGCCGAAGGCGCAGGCGCAGGTGCTGGAGGGCCGGATCGGCCCGCCCGGACCGCTGAGCCGCCGGGTGGTGGTGGCGAAGCCGATGTCGTACATGAATCTGTCCGGCGGTCCCGTCACGGCGCTGCGCGATTTCTACAAGGTGCCGCTCGATCACGTCGTGGCGGTCCACGACGAGCTGGACATCGACTACGGCACGCTGCGGGTGAAGCTGGGCGGCGGCGACAACGGCCACAACGGGCTGAAGTCGATGACGAAGTCGATGGGGCCGGGGTACCACCGGATCCGGTTCGGGATCGGACGTCCGCCGGGCCGGATGCAGGTCGCCGACTTCGTGCTGAAGGACTTCTCGTCCACGGAGCGCAAGGAGCTCGCGTTCCTGGTGGACCGGGCTGCGGACTCGGTGGAGTGCCTGTTGGCGGAGGGTCTGGAGCGCGCGCAGAGCGCGTACAACTCCTGAGCTCCGACGGGCCGGAAATCCAGACATACCCACCGGTAACCGGGCTGTTTTCGGCCGCGGCTTGACCGGATGCGGGGCCCTGGCCAAGGATCGGCCCCCATGAAACGCAGCTCCTCCCACCGTGCCCTGCAGTACGGCCGCAGCGCCGGGCTCGGCTGTGTCGTCCTGCTGCTGCTCGTCGCGGGGTTTCTGTCCTCGTGGGACTCGGCCCAGCACATAGTGCTGGCCAAGGGCCGCGAGCACGGCACCATGACGGTCACCGCGTGCGGCAGCGAGGTCTGCACGGGCCCCTACGCGCCGTCCGACGACGGGGCCGCGCGCTCCCGGGTGTCGGTCGAGAAGTCCGTGGCGGCGAAGAAGGGGGATCGTTTCCCCGTCGTCGTGAAGCCGGACACCTTCGAGGTCGTACGGACGGGGACGCCGGGTTTCCTGCATGCGTGGCTGCCGCTGGGCGGTGCGCTGGTCCTTGCCGCGCTGGTGATCGGCGGCGGTCTGCGGCTGACCCGGATCGCCTGGGGCACCGGGATCGCGGGTGCGGTCCTGCTGGTGGCGACGTTCGTCGCCCTGTGACGGGACCGCACCCGCGACGGCGTTGATCAGCCGGTGTTGCGCAGCCCGGCCGCGACACCGTTGACGGTGAGCAGCAGGGCGCGGGCGAGCAGCGGGTCGGCTTCCTCGCCGCGCTCGGCCGCCTGGCGCTGGCGGGCCAGCAGTGACACCTGGAGGTAGGAGATCGGGTCCAGGTAGGCGTCACGGATGGCGAAGGTCTGCTGGAGCACCGGGCTGGTGCCGAGCAGTTCGGTGTTGCCGGTGACCTTGAGGACTTCCTGGACGGTCAGCGCGTGCTCGGCCTCGATGTCGTCGAAGACGTGCTTGAGCTCGTCGGGGACGAGGGTGTCGACGTAGTGCCGGGCGATGCGCAGGTCGGTCTTGGCGAGGGTCATCTCGACGTTGGAGAGGAAGTTCTGGAAGAAGTGCCACTGCTCGTGCATCTCTTCCAGGACGGTGTCCAGACCGGCCTCGCGCAGTGCCTTGAGGCCGGAGCCGACGCCGTACCAGCCGGGCACGATCTGCCGTGACTGGGTCCAGCCGAAGACCCACGGGATGGCGCGCAGCCCGTCCAGCGAGACGCCCGAGCCGGGGCGGCGGGAGGGCCTGGAGCCCAGGTGCAGGTCGGCGAGCTGGTCCACCGGGGTGGAGGCGAGGAAGTACGTCGGCAGGTCCGGGTCCTCGACGAGCTTGCGGTACGCGGCGTGGGCGGCGTCGGAGACGGTGTCCATGGCCGCGTCCCAGCGGGCCAGGGCCTCGTCGGACTGGCGGGGCGCGGTGTGCAGCGCGGAGGCCTGGAGGGTGGCCGCGACGGTCAGCTCCAGGTTCTCCCGGGCGAGCGCGGGGATGAGGTACTTGTCGGAGATGACCTCGCCCTGCTCGGTCACCTTGATCTCGCCCTCCAGCGTGCCCCACGGCTGCGCGAGGATCGCGTCGTGCGAGGGGCCGCCGCCGCGGCCGACGGTGCCGCCGCGGCCGTGGAAGAGGCGCAGCCGTACGCCGTAGCGGTGGGCGACGTCGCGGAGCCGGCGCTGGGCGCGGTGGATCTCCCACTGGGAGGTGGTGATGCCGCCGAACTTGGAGGAGTCGGAGTACCCGAGCATGACCTCCTGCACGTCGCCGCGCAGCGAGACGAGCCGGCGGTAGGAGGGGTCGGCGAGCATCTCGTCGAGGATGACGTCGGCGGCCTTGAGCTCGTCGGTGGTCTCCAGGAGCGGCACGATGCCGATCTTGGCCCAGCCGCCGTGCAGGTCCAGGAGTCCGGCCTCGCGGGCGAGGACGGCGGCGGCGAAGACGTCGTCGGCACCCTGGCACATCGAGATGATGTAGGACTCGATGACTTCGGGGCCGAAGCGCTCGAAGGCTTCCTTGATGGTATGGAAGACGCCGAGGGTCTTCTCGCCCGCGGCGTCCAGCGGGGCCGGGGTCGGGGCGAGCGGGCGGCGGGAGCGGAGCTCCTTGGCGAGGAGCTTCTGCCGGTAGTCGCGCGGCATGTCGGCGTAGCGCCAGGACTCCTCGCCGAGCCGGTCGAAGAGCTGGCCGAGGGTGTGGTGGTGGGCGTCGGCGTGTTCGCGGACGTCCATCGTGGCGAGCTGCAGGCCGAACGCGGAGAGCGTACGGATGGTGCGGTCCATCCGGCCGTCGGCGACGATGCCGCCCTTGTGCTCGCGCAGCGAGGTCTGGATGAGGACCAGGTCGGCGAGGAGCTCGGAGGTGCCGAGGTAGTCGCAGCCGGGGCGGTGCGGGGTGCCCGAGGCGAGACGCTCGCGGGTGTTGACGAGCTTCTGCCGGATGCAGGTGGCCTTGAGCCGGTAGGGCTCCTCGGCGTTCAGCCGCTTGTAGCGGGGGCTGATCTCGGGGAGGCGTTCCAGGTCGGCCTGGAGGGAGGTGAGGAGCTCGTCGGTGGCTCCGGTGTAGCGGATGGAGTTGGAGAGGAGTCCGCGCAGCTGGTCGACGAGTTCGAGGGCGTCGGTGATGCCGTGCTCGTGCTGGAGGATCAGCACCTCCCAGGTGACGGCGGGCGTCACGTTGGGGTTGCCGTCGCGGTCGCCGCCGATCCAGGTGCCGAAGGTGAGGGGGCGGGTGCCGGCGGGCAGCTCGACGCCGACGCGCTCCAGTTCGGCGGCCAGGTCCTCCAGGACGTCGCCCACCGCGTTGGCGTGCAGCTCGTCGAGGTAGTAGATGGCGTTGCGGGCCTCGTCGGCGGGCTCCGGACGGACGACGCGCAGTTCGTCGGTCTGCCAGATGAGGTCGATGTTCTCGGCGAGCCGGATGTCCTGCCGGCGCCGGTCGGCCTCGATGACCGGGGTCTCCAGGAGTGCGGCGATGCGGCGGAGCTTGTTCAGTACGGAACGCCGCGCGGCCTCGGTGGGGTGCGCCGTGAAGACGGGCCGTACGTTCAGGTTCTTGACGGTGGCCCGCAGGTGCTCCGGGTCGGCGTCCTTGAGCCGGTCGGCGGTGCGGGCGAGGAGCCCGCCCTCCGCGGCGCGGCGGTCGCGCATCTCGTGGGCGCGGTGCACCTGCTCGGTGACGTTGGCGAGGTGGAAGTACGTGGAGAAGGCGCGCACGAGCTGCGCGGCGGTCTCCAGGTCCGTGTCGCCGAGAAGCTCGGCTGCCGCCTCGCCGTCGGTGCGGGTCAGGGCGCGGACCCGCTCGACGAGGTCGAGGAGCTCCTGGCCCTCCTGGCGTACGAGGGTCTCGCCCAGCAGGTCACCGAGGCGGCGGATGTCGGCGCGCAGCTCGGCGCTGGCGGCAGGGGTCTGGTCGGCACTGCTCACAGTGTGCGGCTCCTTGCAGTGGTTGAGCACGGGATCCGGGGCCCACGGCTGGCAGCGGGTGCCACGCCACCCCCGGGAAAGCAGAGTGCGGACCGCGCTGTCCGACCTCTCCAGGATAGGTGTCCGTGCCGTCGGTGCTGTTCGCGCCCCGGAAGGTGTTCCGTGTTCACGGTGGGTACGTCCGGGGTACGCGCCATGTCCCCTACCCCGTATGCCGCCACTCTGTGCCCGGTCGGCTTCTCCCCCTTGTGGCGGGCCTCCGCGCTGCCATACTTACGACGCCGTAGGTTACGCACGCGTAGCCCCCAGGTGCTCCCGCCCGGATCGGCTCGGTGCGATCCGGGCGGCAGGACCTGTCTGTCCGTCGTGCTCTCACTCCCCAGGGGACTCCCCATGAAGACCAGCCCCGACGTGATCGAGGCCGCTCCGGCGGCCGACGGTCCCCCCTCCGCCACGCTCGGCGGGGACAACAAGCGGTCGATCGAGCAGATCGCGCTCCTGCTGTTCATCGTCGTGCCGTTCGTGGCCCTGGTCGCGGCGGTGCCGCTGGCCTGGGGCCGCGGTGTGAGCTGGCTCGATCTCGGTCTGCTGGTGGCGATGTACTACATCGGCTGCCACGGCATCACGATCGGCTTCCACCGCTACTTCACCCATGGTTCGTTCAAGGCGAAGCGCCCCCTCCGCATCGCCCTGGCCGTGGCCGGTTCGCTCGCCGTGGAAGGTCCCGTGGTGCGCTGGGTGGCCGACCACCGCAGGCACCACCGCTTCTCGGACGCCGAGGGCGACCCGCATTCGCCGTGGCGTTTCGGCGAGACGCTGCCGGCCCTGATGAAGGGCCTGTGGTGGGCGCACATCGCCTGGATGTTCGACGAGGAGCGGACGCCGCAGCAGAAGTACGCCCCGGATCTGATCAGGGATCCGGCGATCCGCGGGATCTCCCGTCACTTCCTCGCCTTCACGATCCTCTCGCTGGCGATCCCGCCGCTGGTCGGCGGTCTGGTCACGATGTCGTGGTGGGGTGCGGCGACGGCGTTCTTCTGGGGCTCCCTGGTCCGGGTGGCCCTGCTGCACCACGTGACCTGGTCGATCAACTCCATCTGCCACGCGGCCGGCAAGCGCCCCTTCAAGTCCCGCGACAAGTCGGGCAACGTGTGGTGGCTGGCGGTCCTGTCGTGCGGTGAGTCCTGGCACAACCTGCACCACGCCGACCCGACGAGTGCGCGGCACGGTGTGATGAAGGGGCAGATCGACTCGAGTGCCCGGCTGATCCGCTGGTTCGAGCAGCTGGGCTGGGCGACCGACGTGCGCTGGCCCGACGCCGCCCGTATCGAGTCCCGGCGCCACTCGGCGGAGGCCGACGCGGCATGATTGACGACGTGGCGACCGACGGAAGCGCAAGCAGCGAGAACAGCCGTGCACCCTCCACCCGGCGAGTCCGGCGTGTGCGGATGACCGGTAAGGAACGCCGCGAGCAACTGCTGGACATCGGTCGCACCCTCTTTGCCGACAAGGGTTTCGAGGGCACATCGGTGGAGGAGATCGCGGCGCGCGCCGGGGTCTCCAAGCCGGTTGTCTACGAGCACTTCGGCGGCAAGGAGGGGCTGTACGCCGTGGTGGTGGACCGGGAGATGCGTCAGCTCCTGGACATGGTGACCAGCGCCCTGACCGCGGGTCACCCGCGGGAGCTGCTGGAGCAGGCGGCGTTCGCGCTGCTGGACTACATCGAGACGTCCACGGACGGTTTCCGCATCCTGGTCCGGGACTCGCCGGTCGCCCAGTCGACGGGCACGTTCGCCTCGCTCATCAGCGACATCGCCACGCAGGTCGAGGACATCCTGGGACTGGAGTTCAAGGCCCGGGGCTTCGATGCGAAGCTGGCCCCGCTGTACGCGCAGGCGCTGGTCGGCATGGTGGCGCTGACGGGCCAGTGGTGGGTGAACGCCCGCAAGCCGCAGAAGGCCGAGGTCGCGGCGCATCTGGTGAATCTCGCGTGGCACGGCCTGGAGAACCTGGAGTCGAAGCCGCGGCTGATAGGGCACCGCAAGAACTGAGTGGTGGGGCGGCGGGGGCCGGGTCCGGGCGTGTCCAAGCCGAAACATGATCCAGCGCTAAACCACTTCAGTCCCGTGAGTCACAGTTGTAGAGTCTGTGACCATCCCGGGAACCTTTCACCCTGCATGTGATGCACCTGTGAATGCGTTTCTCCCGGTTCCACCACTTACCCCTGGGGGGCTTTGTCTTCTGTGGAACCCGGCCGCGCCATGCCCGCACGCGCCACGCGCGCACGCCGGCTCGCGGCCTGCACCGCACTCGTTCTCTCGGCCGGCATGCTGCTGGCCGCTCCGGCCTCGGCCGATGGCGCGGCGCCCGCGCCGCACGGCACCGCACCGCGGGTCTCTCCCGCGGCCGGCGCCCAGCCGACCCTCGTCCTGCCGAAGCGTGCCGCGAAGAAGTCGCGCGCGGCGGCCGTCGCGGGCGCGAAGGCGGCGGTCGTTCCCGCCAGGCCGCGCCTCGACGTGAACGGCGACGGTTACAGCGACACGATGTACCGGGGCCTGGACGGCAACCTGTGGGTGATGGCCGACTCGTCGGGCGCTCACCAGTACACGATCAACAGCAACGACCAGTACGAGATGCCCAAGGACATCATCGCGCCGGGCGACCTCGACGGCGGCGGGATGCCCGACTTCCTCACGCTGTCGGCGACGGGCAAGCTCTCGCTCTACCAGAGCTGGGGCGCGGACAGCACCGGTTACGCGACCTGGTCCGGCACCGGCTGGCAGAAGTACAACAAGGTCGTCGCCCCCGGCGACCTGGACGGGGACGGCCGCGGCGACCTGCTGGCGCGCACCCCCTCGGGCGACCTCTACGCCTACCGGTCCACCGGCAAGGTCGACACGGCGCCCTTCGCGGCCGGTGTGAAGGTGGGCTACGGCTGGGGCTCGTACGACCAGATCGTGGGCGCCAACGACGTGAACGGCGACGGCATCGGCGATGTCTTCGCCCGGACGCCCGCCGGTGACCTCTACCTCTACGCCGGCACGGGCGACCTCGCGAAGCCCTTCAAGGCACGCGTCAAGACCGGCTACGGCTTCGACATCTACAACCAGCTCGTCGGTGTCGACGACGTCGACGGCGACGGGCTCAGCGACATCGTCGCCCGCAAGCCGGGCGGCGACGTCTACACCTACCTGTCCACCGGCTACGGCACCTTCGAGCCGCGGACGACCGGCGGCACCGGATGGAACGCGGCGGCCCTGTTCGTCGGCGCGGGCGGCAACCCGGACTTCGGCAAGCACGAGGTCGAGGCCCGGACCACCGGTGGGCGCATCTACTGGTACCAGGCCAGGAACAACGGGCAGCTCTTCCCCCGCCAGTCCAGCAGCTCGGACAGCAGCTGGAACCAGGTGACGCTGTCGCTCGCCTCCTCGCTGGACAACGACGGCTGGGCCGACCTCGTCCAGCTGTACAAGGGCCAGCTCTACGTCGGGGCGAACTACATCGGCAGCGGCTGGCAGGTCTACAACAGCCTCACCGGTCCCGGCGACCTGAGCGGCGACGGCAAGGGCGACCTGCTGGCGCGCGACACCAAGGGCAACCTGTACCTGTACAAGGGCAACGGGCTCGGCACCGGCTTCGCGACCAAGCTCAAGGTCGGCTACGGCTTCAACACGTACAACAAGCTCGTCGGCGCGGGTGACCTCAACGGCGACGGCCTGTCCGACGTGGTGGCCCGCACCTCCGGCGGCACGCTCTACCTGTACAAGGGCACGGGCAGCGCCACCACGCCCTTCAAGGCACGGGTGAAGATCGGCACCGGCTTCAACACCTACAAGAAGTTCTCCGCACCGGGTGACATCGACGGTGACGGCAAGGCCGACCTGCTCGGCGTCGACGGCAAGGGTGACGTGTACCGCTACACGTCCACCGGCACCGGCACGATCGCCAAGCGCGTGAAGATCGGCTACGGCTGGGACATCTACAACAACATGTACTGAGCGTCCCGCCGGACCACGAGCGCCCTGTCCCCGGATCTCCGGGGCAGGGCGCTCCCGCGTGCGGCGCGGCCGCTCAGCCGGCGTCCGGTTCCAGGAACTCCAGCCGGTTGCCCACCGGGTCGTGGCTGAAGAAGCGGCGGTGGCCCGGAAGTTCCTCGTCCCACTTCACCTCCGCGCCGTGCTCGGCCAGCCGGGCCGCGTAGGCCTCGATGCCCGCCACGCGCAGGCCCGGATGGGCCTTGCGGGCCGGGCGGAAGTCCGCCTCGATGCCCAGGTGCAGCTGGACCGGGCCCGCCTGGAACCAACATCCGCCGCGGGCGGCCAGGACCGGGGGCTTGCGGAGTTCCGTCATGCCGAGGGTGTCCACGTAGTAGGCGCGCAGCGCCTCCTCCGAGCCCTCGGGGGCGGCCAGCTGGACATGGTCGACTGCGGCGATCATCACTTCTCCCTGCGGGTCACGGCGAAGATGCGGCGGAACGGGAAGACCGTACCGTGCGGGCCCGCGGGGTAAACGGCGCGCAGCAGATCGCGGTACTCGGCAAGGAAGGCGTCACGCGCCTCCTCGTCGTCGGCGAGGGCGGTGAGGACGGGGCGCAGCCCGGTGCCCTTCACCCAATCCAGGACGGCGTCCTCGCCGGACAGGAGGTGGAGGTAGGTGGTCTCCCAGACGTCGGCCGTGCGGCCGGGAGCGGTGAGGCGGTCCAGGTAGGCGGCGGGGCTCAGTACCGCGCCGGCGTGGCGCAGGCGGCCGCCCAGCCGGGAGCGCCAGCGCGGGGACTCGGCGAGTTCGCGCATCAGGGCGTGGCTTGGCTGGTCGAAGTTGCCGGGGACCTGGAGGGCGAAGATGCCGCCGGGGCTGAGGGCGTCCAGCCAGTCGGGGAAGCGGTCGGCGTGGCGGGGGACCCACTGGAGCAGGGCGTTGGAGACGATCAGGTCGTGACTCCCGGCGGGCGTCCAGGTCGCGGCGTCGGCCTCGGCGAAGTCCAGCAGGGCGGTGGCGTGGGAGCGGGCCCGCTCCAGCATCTGCGGGGAGTTGTCGTAGCCGGTGATGCGGGCCCCGGGCCAGCGCTCGGCGAGCAGGGCTGTGACGTTGCCCGCTCCGCAGCCGAGGTCGGCGATCCGGGGGGCGGGGGCACCCGGGAGCTCGGGGATGCGGGCCAGCAGATCGTGGAAGGGACGGGTGCGATGGTCCGCGTGACGCAGGTACTGCTGCGGATCCCAGGTGGGTGCGGTCATGCCGTCCAGGATCAGCCAGAAAGTATCTTGATGTCAAGACACTCGAATTCAAGAGACTTCATGTCGACAGACCCTCTACACTGATCCACATGGAGGACGAGGTCGACCGACTGGTCGCTGCATGGCGCCGAGAGCGCCCCGACCTCGACGTGGAACCACTCGAGGTCCTCAGCCGCGTCTCCCGCCTGGCCCGCCATCTCGACCGGGCCCGCAGGATCGCCTTCTCCGAGCACAATCTGGAGCCGTGGGAATTCGACGTGCTCACGTCGCTGCGGCGCGCGGGCGATCCGTACCAGCTCTCCCCCGGCCAGCTGCTCACCCAGACCCTGGTCACCTCGGGCACCATGACGAACCGCATCGACCGGCTGACCAAGAAGAACCTCGTCGAGCGGCTCCCCGACCCGAGCGACCGCCGTGGCGTACTGGTCCGGCTCACCGCCGAGGGGCGCGACAAGGCCGACCAGTCACTGGCCGGCCTGCTGGCCCAGGAGCGCGCCATCCTCGGCGAGCTCTCCCGCCATCAGCGCGGCGAACTGGCCGGACTGCTACGCCAGTTGACTGCCCCGTTCGACAACATCCCCGGTTAGCGAAGGGTCGCGGGGCGCCGCCGGATCAGCGGGGCCGACCCCGGCCCGCCTCGCCAGCGCGACAGCCGCCAGCGTCGAGTGCACGCCCAGCTTGCCCAGTACGTTCTGCATGTGCGTACGCACCGTGTGCGGGGAGAGGAAGAGCCGCTCCGCCACCGCCTTGCGCCCCAGCCCCGCCACCATGCAGCGCAGCACCTCGCGCTCGCGCGGCGTCAGTGACTCGACGAGCTCCTCGCTCTCGCTGCGGTGCTTGCGTTCCGCCATCAGCTCCCGCAGCACGCCGGTGAGCAGGGCTGCGGGCAGATGTGTCTCGTCGCGCAGCACGCCCCGGATGACCGCCAGCAGCCGCTGCAGCGAGCAGTCCTTGGCGACCCAGCCGCCGGCCCCCGCCTGGAGCGCGAGCGCGGCCCGGCGCGGGTCGTCCTTCTCGGCGAGCACCACCGTACGGACCGACGGCCGGGCGGCACGGACCCCGGCGACCAGCGAGATCCCGTCGACGACCTGACCGCCCTCCCCGGTGCGCGGAGCGGGCACCGGACCCAAGGCCCTGCGGCCCCCCGTCGGGGCCAGGATGCCCAGTTCGGCGTCGACCAGCATCACGTCGTAGCCGCGTCCCTCGGCGGCCGCGCGCTCCAGACAGCGCAGGGCTGCCGGGCCGCTGCCCGCCGCCGCCACGTCCACGTCCGGCTCGGCCGCGAGCGCCGCGGCGAGCGACTCGGCGAAAATGCGGTGGTCGTCGACCACGAGAACCCGGATACGGACCACAGGTACCCCCACGCTGCGTGTTCTGGGGCGCCCCGTAGCGTGCGACCCCCCGGCAGGGACGGACCGGCACGGGTACGACGCCCGGAACGGGGAGTTGGACCGCAGTGCCACGGCCGCCGCCGTGCACCGACTGCCACCCCGCCCGGGCGTCGCACCCGGCTGTCTCGTACCCCTGAATCAGCACCGGCCCCCACCGGTGCTGAGCATCAGCGTACGGGCGGTGGCCCGGAGCGGAAGGTGATTCGCAGAACTGACCGTCCGGCCGGTCCTAGGGTGTTGTTCATGTTCCGTCTTGAGACAGAAGTAGACAAAGAACGTCGTATTCTGCTGGGCCGTCGGCTGCGTGACGACAACACCGCGGGTTCCCCGGAGATCCGCGCGCTGCGCGATACGCCGGCCGCACACGAGGTCCCGCTGGAGGTCTGGGCGCTGGACGGGGCGGGCGGGATCGCCGGCGGCCTGACCGGCCGCACCTGGGCGCACTGGCTCCATGTGGATCTGCTCTGGGTCGACGCCCGCCACCGCGGCTCCGGCCTCGGCTCGCGACTGCTCGCCGAGGCGGAACGGGTAGCCCTCGCGGACCGGGACTGCACCCGCTCCCGGCTGGAGACCTGGGAGTTCCAGGCCCCGGACTTCTACCGGAAGCGGGGTTACGAAGTGGTCGGGCAGGTGGCGGACTACCCGCCGGGCGTCACCGAGTTCACCCTCACCAAGCAGCTCGGCAGGACGTCCCGGCCGGCCGGTCAGGCGAGCCTGCGCGCCCCTGCCGACGGGACCGCGGGGAAGACGCCCGGGGCCGCGTAGCCGGCCGAGGTGAACGCCTCCAGCACGGACTTGGTGACCGTGTCCGCCTGCGCCTCCTCCACCAGCACGATCGCCGAGCCGCCGAAACCGCCGCCCGTCATCCGCGCACCGAGCGCACCCGCGGCGTTCGCCGTGGCGACCACCAGGTCCAGCTCCACGCAGGAGACCCGCAGATCGTCCCGGAGCGAGGTGTGCCCCGCCGTGAGTACCGGTCCGGCCGCGCGCACCTCACCGGCGTCGAGCAGTGCGATGACCTGCTCGACCCGCTGGTTGTCGCTGACCACATGGCGTACATAGCGCACGACGGACTCGTCCGCGCCGGCCTCGGCCAGCGTGTCGAGCGCGGCGGCCAGCCCCTCGTAGGGGAGCTCACGCAGGATACGCAGGCCGAGTACCCGGGCGCCCTCCTCGCAGCCCGCGCGCCGCTCCGCGTACGCGCCGTCGCCCAGCGCGTGCTTGACCCGGGTGTCGACGACGAGGAGCTGCAGGCCGTGGGCGGCCAGGTCGAAGGGGACCTGGCGGGTGGTGAGGTCGCTGGTGTCCAGGTGCAGGGCGTGGCCCTCGGTGCAGCAGGCCGAGGCCATCTGGTCCATGACGCCGCAGGGGACGCCGACGAACGCGTTCTCCGCGCGCTGGGCCAGGACCGCCAGCTCGGCCGCGGTGAGGCCGAGCCCGAACAGGTCGTTCAGCGCGAGTGCGGTGACCACTTCGAGGGCGGCGGACGAGGAGAGCCCGGCGCCGGTGGGGACGGTGGAGGTCAGCTGGATGTCGGCGCCGGTGACCTGGTGGCCGGCCTCGCGCAGCGCCCAGACGACCCCGGCCGGGTAGGCGGCCCAGCCGTGGCCCGAGTGCGGGGCGAGCTCCTCGACGGCGAGCTGGACGACACCGCCCGGCACGTCGGTGGAGTGCAGCCGCAGCTGGCCGTCGGTGCGGCGGGCGACGGCGGCCCGCGCGGTCTGCGGCAGCGCGAGCGGCATCACGAAGCCGCCGTTGAAGTCGGTGTACTCGCCGATCAGGTTGACCCGGCCGGGTGCCGCCCAGATCCCCTCGGGCGCGGTCCCGTACAGCTCGGTGAAGGCGGCGGTCAGCTCAGCGTGGTCGGTCATGGTGCGGTGGGCTCCTCTCGGCGGGCGAACGTCCAGGCATCGGAGACGATTCCGGCCAGGTCGGCGCGGGACGGCTGCCAGCCCAGGCGCTCCCTGGCGGTGGTGGCGGAGGCGACGAGGACGGCCGGGTCGCCGCCGCGGCGCGGGGCCGCGGTCTCGGGGACCGGGTGGCCGGTGACCTTGCGGACCGTCTCGATGACCTCGCGGACCGAGAAGCCGTTGCCGTTGCCGAGGTTGCAGATCAGGTGCTCGCCCGCGGTGGCCGCGCCGAGAGCCAGCAGGTGGGCCTCGGCGAGGTCGGCGACGTGGATGTAGTCGCGGACGCAGGTGCCGTCGGGGGTGGGGTAGTCCTCGCCGTAGACGGAGATCGACTCGCGCTGTCCCAGGGCGACCTGGAGGACCAGCGGGATCAGGTGCGACTCGGGGCTGTGCCGTTCGCCGCAGCTGCCGTACGCCCCCGCCACGTTGAAGTAGCGCAGCGAGACGGCGGCCAGTCCGTGGGCGGCCGCCTCGCCGGTGATCATGTGGTCGACGGCGAGCTTGGTGGCGCCGTACGGGCTGGTCGGGGCGGTGGGGTCGGCCTCCGTGATGGGGCTGGAGACCGGCTCGCCGTAGGTGGCGGCGGTGGAGGAGAAGACCAGGGTGCGCACCCCGGCGTCGCGCATGGCGGCGAGCAGCGCGGTGGAGCCGCCGACGTTGTTGACCCAGTACTTCTCCGGGTCGGTGACGGACTCGCCGACCTGGGAGTACGCGGCGAAGTGCAGCACCCCGTCGTAGGAGGGGTCCAGCCACTTCGCCGCGTCCTGGATGCGGCCCTCGATGAACTCGGCCCCGGCCGGGACGCCCTCGCGGAAGCCGGTGGAGAGGTCGTCGAGGACGGTGACGGTGTGCCCCGCCTCCAGCAGGTGCTGGGCGACCACACTGCCCACGTATCCCGCGCCGCCGGTCACCAGGTACTTCTTGGGGGACTTGCTCACTCGCTCGCTACCTCTCGCAGTCGCTGGGCCGCGGTCTCCGGCGGCACGTCGTTGATGAACACGTTCATGCCGGATTCGGAACCCGCGAGGAACTTCAGCTTGCCGGGGGTGCGTCGGATGGTGAAGAGCTCGAGGTGGAGCCCGAAGTCCTCCCGTCCGGGAACCCCGAACGGTGCCTGGTGCCAGGCGGAGATGTACGGGGTCTGCGGCTCGCCGGGGCCGAAGATCCGGTCGAATCGCCTCAAGAGTTCCAGATAGACCTGTGGGAATTCCATGCGCGCGGCGTCGTCGAGTTCCCGCAGGTCGGGGACGCGGCGGCGCGGGTGCAGATGGACCTCGTACGGCCAGTGCGCCGCGTACGGCACGAAGGCGATCCAGTGCTCCCCGGCGAGGACGACCCGCGAGCCGTCCGCCTCCTCACGGGCCACCACGTCGTCGAAGAGGTTGCCGCCGGTCTCCGCGCGGTGGGCCGCCATCGAGCGGAACATCAGCTCGGTGCGCGGGGTCACGAAGGGGTAGCCGTAGATCTGGCCGTGCGGGTGGCCGAGGGTGACGCCTATCTCGGCGCCCCGGTTCTCGAAGCAGAACACCTGCTTGACCTGCGGAAGCTCGGCGAGCTCGGCGGTGCGGTCGGTCCAGGCCTCCAGGACCAGGCCGGCCTGCTCCTCGGTGAGGTTGGCGAACGACGCGTCGTGGTCGGAGGTGAAGCAGACGACCTCGCAGCGGCCGGCGTCGCCGGCGAGCGAGGGGAAGCGGTTCTCGAAGACGGCGACGTCGTAGCTGTCGTCCGGGATCTCGCTGAGCCGTCCCTCCCGCGAGGGGCAGAGCGGACACTCGTCGGCCGGCGGGTGGTAGGTGCGGCCCTGGCGGTGCGAGGCGATGGCGATGCTGTCCCCGAGCAGGGGGTCCCGGCGGATCTCGGACGACGTCGCCACCGGGTCGAGCGGCCGCCGGTCGACGGCATCGCGGACCACGTCGTCGCGGCTGTCGTAGTAGAGCAGCTCCCGGCCGTCGGCGAGCGTCGTAACCGTCTTCTTCACCAGACTCCTCCCAAACATAACCCAACACAATGAACCACAAGTCAACAGGGGCGTCAATGAGTGGACGCCTACGACATGAGGTAGTGCGCGAGCGCACATGTGAGCGGGATCTCGCCAGGGTTAGGGCCCGGGATTCCGGCAATACGATCACAATCCAACAAAGAACCTCATCGGAACTGTTCATTTTCTGAACACAAGAGCGTAGTTTCCTTCGGGTTCAGTTCGCGCAACGAAGCGAGTACCCCCACATGCAATATCTGGCTGCAGGGCTCCGGCTCCCCACGAACGGGCTCGACTACACGATTCTGGCGATCTACTTCGTCGTCGTTCTCGGCATCGGCTTCGCCGCTCGGGCAAGCGTGAAGACGAGTCTCGACTTCTTCCTCTCCGGACGGTCACTGCCCGCATGGGTGACCGGTCTGGCCTTCGTCGCGGCGAACCTCGGCGCCACCGAGATCCTCGGCATGGCGGCGACCGGCGCGCAGTACGGCGTCGCGGTCGTGCACTGGTACTGGATCGGCGCCATCCCGGCCATGGTCTTCCTGGGCCTCGTGATGATGCCCTTCTACTACCGGTCGAAGGTGCGCTCCGTACCGGAGTTCCTGCTCCAGCGCTTCGACAAGTCCGCGCACCTGCTGAGCTCCATACTCTTCGCCTTCGCGGCGATCCTGATCGCGGGCGTCAACCTGTACGCCCTGTCGATCGTCGTGGAGGCGCTCCTCGGCTGGCCGCAGTGGGTCGCGATCGTGGTCGCGGGTCTCTTCGTCCTCGTCTACATCACCATCGGCGGGCTCTCCTCCGCGATCTACAACGAGGTGCTGCAGTTCTTCGTCATCCTCGCCGCGCTGATCCCACTGACACTGCTGGGCCTCAAGCGCGTCGGCGGCTGGGACGGACTGTCCGGCTCACTGGAGAAGAGCCACGGCCAGGACTTCATGTCCGCCTGGGGCGGCACGGGCATCGGTGACGCCAACCCGCTCGGTGCCAACTGGCTGACGATCATCCTCGGCCTGGGCTTCGTGCTCTCGTTCGGGTACTGGACGACCAACTTCGCCGAGGTGCAGCGCGCCCTGTCCGCGAAGAACCTCTCGGCGGCCAAGCGCACCCCGCTGATCGCCGCGTTCCCGAAGATCTTCATCGTCTTCCTGGTGATGATCCCGGGTCTGGTCGCCGCCGTCCTCGTGCCGAAGATCGGCACCCCCGGCTCGGACCTCACCTACAACGACGCCATCCCGCTGCTGATGCAGGAGCTGTTGCCCAACGGTGTCCTGGGCATCGCGGTGACCGGTCTGCTGGCCGCGTTCATGGCAGGTATGGCGGCCAACGTCTCCTCGTTCAACACCGTGTTCACCACGGACATCTGGGCGCGGTACGTGAAGAAGGACCAGCCGGACGCGTACTACCTGGGCTTCGGCCGGGGGATCACGGTGATCGGTGTGGTGGCCTCCATCGGCACGGCGTTCATCGCCGCCAGCTTCTCCAACATCATGAGCTACCTCCAGACGCTGTTCTCCTTCTTCAACGTCCCGATGTTCGTCGTCTTCATCATCGGCATGTTCTGGAAGCGCGCCTCGATGAAGTCCGGCGTCTGGGGCCTGGTCGCCGGTACCACGGCCGCGATGGTCAACTACTTCGTCATCTACAAGCAGGGCATCATCGACATCCCGAGCGACCAGGGCGCCAACTTCGTCTCCGCGATCGTCGGATTCGTCGCCGGTGCGGTCGTGATGGTCGCCGTCACGCTCTTCACGGCTCCCAAGCCCGAGGCCGAACTGGCCGGTCTGGTCTACGGAACCGAGTCGCCGGGCGACGCCGAGGTGCCCGAGGAGGGCGACAGCGCCTGGTACCGCAAGCCGGCCCTGCTGGGTTGGGGCGCGATCGTGCTCGCCGCCGCCTGCTACATCCCCTACTCGTTCTGATCGGAGTAACTCACCATGCCTGACCTGCACAAGGAAGTCTCCGATCTGGAGCAGAAGTCCGCGACGGCGGCCCGCCTCTTCGACATCCGGCGGATCATCGGCGGTCTCTTCGTGGTCTACGGAGTCATCGTCACCATCGCCGGGATAAGCCCGTCGGAAGCGGACCTGAAGAAGGCCCAGGGCGTCCACATAAACCTGTGGACCGGGCTGGCCATGCTGGCCCTGGGGCTGTTCTTCCTGGTCTGGCTGAAGCTGCGCCCGGCCCAGCCGCCGGCCGGCGTCCCCGACACCACGGACACGCCGGACAGCTGACGCGTCACCGCACCACCACCGGCAGGGGCCGGACAGCCGTCACCCGACGGTGTCCGGCCCCTGCCGCGTCCCCACGGCCGCCCGGTCCAGCAGGCCGGTGCGGGCGGCGAGCGCCGCCGCCTCCAGCCGGGACCCGACGCCGAGCTTCATCAGCACGCGCTGCACGTGGGTGCGCGCGGTGCTCGGCGCGATCCGCATGCCGGCGGCGATCAGCCGGGTACCTTCGCCCTCGGCGACCCGGACCAGGACCTCGACCTCGCGCGGCGTGAGCATCTGCAGCAGCCGCTGCCCCTCGTCGTCCGGCTGGACGGCCGGGTTGAGCAGCTCGGCGAAGGCGCACTGGAGCAGCTGCGGCGCGACCGCCGCCTCACCGGCCCGCGCCTTGGTGATCGCCCGCTCGACGCCCTCGATGCGTTCGTCGTGACGGACATAGCCCGCGGCGCCGGCCGCGAAGGCTGCCGCGATCCCCAGCGGACTCGGCACCGGGCCGAGCACCACCACCGCGATCTGCGGGCGCTCGCGCCTGATCCGCACGATCGGGTCGAAGGCGCCGGGTTCGGCGGGCGCCGCCGTGCCGAACAGGCAGACCTCCGGGGCCCGGCTGACCACCAGCTCGGCCGCTCCTGTGGTGGGCGCGGCTGCGGCGAGCACCCGGTGACCACGCAGTTTCAGCGCCGAGGCGAGCGCCTCGGCGAGCAGTCGGTGGTCATCGACCACCATGAGCCGCACGCCCATCGAGCACCCCCGTAGCACCGCCGCCAGGCCCCCCGGCCCTCTAGACCCGGCAAGTTACACGCTTGTTCGACGCAGCGGGCACCTTAGCTGACAGAAGACCACCGGAATGCCGAATCATGCGCGTTTCAGGGCTGCTTGACGGACAGAAAACGACCGGCCCTGCCGGTCGAATGATCGACCGGCAGGGCCAGGGGCATTACTGATGTCTGATCAGTTGGCGCCGAATGCGACGACGAGGTATTCCTTGTCGTCCAGCGAGCTGGAACTCGGCTTGCTGAGCATCGTCTCGGAGATGTACAACCGCCCGCTGCTGTAACGGAATTCGGCGTACTCCGCGGAGAAGCTGGTCTCCGCGTCCCGGACGGACTCGTCGCTCGGGTTCTCCAGCAGCACGGTCTGCTTGAAGGTGCTGCCGTCGATGGAGACGATCTGGCCGCCCTTGTCGTACGGGGGCTCCTTGTACGCGATGATGTTGCCGCCGTCCATGCGCAGCGGGAACATCGTGTAGCGCTCGCCCGCGTCGGCCCGGTCACTGGTCGGCTTGCCGGTGGTCAGGTCGAAGGAGACGATCTCGTTGGTGTTGCCGTAGTCGTCGCTGTTGCCCTCGTGTTCCTCGGTGGGCAGGTAGATGCGGTTGTTGCCGACCGCGAGCTGCTGGCAGCTCTCGACCTCGGTGGACCGGCAGCTCGCCGCGTACTTCTCCGCGTCGGCCGGAATCCTGACGAGCAGCTTGCCGCTGGCCGCGTCGATCGAGAAGAAGTCGGAGATCCCGCTGCCGTCACCGGCGGTGTCGCCGACGTCGGCCGCGACGACCAGGGGCTTGGTGGAGACGATGCTCGCGTAGTCGACACCGGGCGGCATCTTGTACGAGGAGATCGGGGCGCCCGTGGTCGGGTTCAGCGCCTGGATGGTGAGCTGCGGGTCGTCGTACGTGCCGCACTTGCGGACGACGGCGAGTGCCTCACCGCCGCCGTAGCCCGTGTCGTAGCAGCCGTCGGTGCTGACCTTCGGCTTCCAGCGCTCGGCGCCGGTGTTCAGGTCGAAGGCGGCGCCGCCCTCGGTGCCCGCCGCGGCGACCGTGGTGCCGCTGAGGGTAACCTCCGCGAACCTGACGGGGGCGTCGCCACCGGAGGCGGCGGTCACCGACTTGTTCCACATCAGCTTGCCGGTGTTCAGGTCGAGGGCGCCCACGTGGTTGCACGCCTGGTACTTCTTCGTCGCGGTCCGCTTGCCCTCTTCGAAGGCGACGGCCGTCTTGAAGTCCTTGCTCATGTGCCGGGAGGCGGCACACAGCTGACCGGGCAGCGGGATCGACCAGAGCTTGGTGCCCTTGGCCTGGTCGTAGCCGACGATCTCGTTGACGCCCGTCTTCACGTACGCCTTGTCGGTCAGCCAGGAGCCGTCGACGCTCGTGACGTCGGTGACCTTGGGCTGCGGCAGCTGGAAGGCGACCTCGGCCTTGGTGTTCGCCGGGGCCTTCTCCTTGCCGCCGCCGCCGGGGCCGTTGCCGCCGCTCCCCTTGCCCTCACCGGTGGTGCCGGCGGAGCTGGACGCCTCGTCCTTCTTGTCGTCGCCACCGCTGGAGGCGAACCAGAGACCGCCGCCGACGATCAGCGCCACGGCGACCACCGCGGCAACGATGATCTGCGCCTGGGTGGAGAACTTCTTCGGGCCGTTCCCGCCCTGCTGCGGCGGCTGGTAGGGCTGCTGCATCGGAGCGGTGGGGTAGCCGTAGCCCTGCTGGGGCGGCTGGCCCTGCTGCGGATAGCCGTAGCCCTGCTGCTGGGGCGGCTGACCCTGCGGGAACCCGTAACCCTGCTGCGGCTGGCCCTGCGGGAACCCGTAGCCCGGCTGCTGCGGCTGACCCTGCGGCGGCTGACCTTGCGGGAAGCCGTAGCCGGGCTGCGGCGGCTGGCCCTGCGGCGGCGTCTGCGGGTAGCCGTAGCCGGGCTGCTGCTGGGGCGGGGTCGGCGGGGTCGGCGGGGTGGCCGGCGGCTTGCCGAAGGGATCGGCGGGCGGCGGCGTGGGGGCGCCGAACCCACCGGGCGGCGGGTCCTGCGGTGCGCCGAACCCGCCCTGGGGCGGATCGTTGGGCGGCGGCTGGGGCGGCTGCGTCATGGCGTTGCGTACCTCGGGAGAAAGTGAGTAAGTCGGGGGCCGGCGCCGGCCGCGGGCGGGTCTGGTGTCGTCCGCGGCCGGCCGGGTGCCTTCAGGTGCGAGCCGTCACTTGCCGAAGGCCATCATGGTCTTCGTCTCCAGCTCTTCCTTGTCGTTGGTCGCGCTGACCCGCCCGCTCACGATGAATGAACGGCCGCCCGCGTAGAGGATCTTCTCGTCGTAGAACGAGCTCTCGATCTCCGAGGTCGAGTCCTGGTGCTGCAGCACCATCTGCGGAGTGCCGCCGGTCGGCGCGAGGGTGGCGATCCCGCCGCCGTTGTCGTAGCCCGCGTCCACGTAGAGCAGCACGTTGCCGCCCTCCATCCGCAGCGGCTTCATCGTGTGCTCGGCCGGCGAGTTCGCCTTCCACTTCGTCTTGCCGGTGTTCAGGTTGAACGCGACGACCTTGTTGGTGCGGGAGGTGCCGCTGGTGTCGTCCTGCGTCCGCATGTAGAGCGTGTTGGCGTCGGCCGTGACACCGTCGCAGCCGTCGACGGACTTGCCGAAGATGGCGAAGGCGCTACCGCAGCCGGCGGGGAACTTGTCGCCCTTGTCACTGACGATCTGGGAGCGCAGCGTGCCGTTCTCCTTGAGCGCCAGGATGCTCCACTGCTTGTCCTCGGAGCTGCTGCCCTTGGTCAGCGACACGATGAGCGGGCTCACCGAGTAGACGTTGTCGACCTCCCAGCCACGGGCGGGCTTGTACGTCCACTTGGGCTTCCCGGTGACCGGGTCGATCTCCTCGATCTCGTGCTGCGGGTTCTCGACGTCCTGGACGCGGCAGCTGGTGGCGGCGATCAGCTTGGGTCCGCCCGCGAAGGCGAACGGCTGGCAGATCCCGTCCCGCTTGCCGAACAGCTCCTTGCCGTCGCTCACCCGGAAGGCGTTGGAGGCACCGGTGCGGCCGACCGTCACGGTGTCGCCGCTGATGGCGAGGGAGATGTCCGACATCAGGTCGAAGAGACCGCTGCTCTTGATCTCCTTCTTCCAGCCGGTCTTACCGGTGTTGAGGTCGAGCAGCTGGAGTTCCGAGCAGTCGGCCTTGTCGGTGGTGCCGTTCTTCACCCCGATGACGATCTTGCCGTCGCTGGTGACCTCCGAGGGCGCGGAGCAGATGTCCGTGTCCAGCTTCAGCTTCCACTTCTGCTTGCCGTCGGCCACCCCGTAGCCGGCGAAGGTGCGGTACATCCCCTTGACGAGGGTGTCGCCCACGACCCAGGGGCCGTACACGTCGGCGCCGTTGCGCGGCAGGTCGACGTCGTTCTTCTGGAGCCAGAGGACCTTCGCCTCGCCGGGCTTGCGGCCGCCGTTCAGGTCGTCGCCGCCTTCGCGGCCGGTGCCGTTGCCGTCACCCTCGTCGACGGAGGGCGAGACGGACGGCTGCGGGCCGCCGCTGCTCTCCTTCGCGACGGGCTTCTTGCCGTCGTCGCCGCCGCTCGTGGCCAGGTAGACACCGCCGCCGATGACCAGCAGCGCGGCGACCGCGGCCGCGATGATCATCAGGGGCTTGCCCTTGAAGGGGTTGCCGCCGCCGGGGCCCGTCGGTCCTGGCGGGACCGGTGCGCCGGGGTACTGCTGCTGCGGGTATCCGTAACCGGGCTGCTGCGGCTGGCCGTAGGGACCGGGCTGCTGCGGCTGGCCGTAGGGACCGGGCTGCTGCGGCTGGCCGTAGGGGCCGGGCTGCTGGGCGTAGGGGCCCGGCTGCTGCTGGCCGTACGGACCCTGCTGCTGCGGCTGCCCGTAGGGACCGGGCTGCTGCGGGTAGCCGTAGCCCGGCTGCGCGGACGGCGGGCCCGGCGGGGCGGCCGGCGGCTGGGGCGGCTGCGCGGGCGGCGGGGTCTGCGGCGGGCCCTTGGGCGGCTGAGGAACCCCCTGCGGCGGCTCCTGTGGAGCGCCGAAGCCTCCCTGCGGCGGTTGCTGGCTGGGCGGCTGGGTCATCAGCGCGTCCCCCTTCGTGCGGTCCTGTGCCCGTTCCGGACTCCCCCGCGATTCCGCCGGGGCTCCGAGGGTCGAACAAGACCCCCTGATCCCCGGCGAAATGGAGCGAATCGGGCATGGATTCCGCAGTGTCACGACAGTCGAGCGGGGCTTCTTTGTACCACCCGCCACAGGGCGGGCTGCGGTTCGGTCCACCCCTGTTCCCAAGGGAGAACCGGCCCGTGATGCCGCCGTTACGCCTAAGCCGCCGTCAGTTGCCGAATGCCACCATGGATCGCGCCTCGATCTCCTCGTCGTTGCTGCCGCTCATCCTCGTCTGCATGAGGAAGGAGCGTCCGCCCACGTAGGCGATGCGCGGGTCGTAGAAGCCGCGTTCGGTGGCGGCGCCCGACGCCGGGTGGCGCAGCAGCATCTGCGGGGTGCCGCCGGTGGGCGGGAGGGTGGCGATGCCGCCGCCCTTGTTCTTGGCCGCCTCGACGTACATCAGCAGCTTGCCGCCCTCGGTCCGCATCGGCACGAAGGGCTGGTCGGCCGGGGAGGCGACCGTCCACTTGTGCTTGCCGGTGGTCAGGTCGAACGCGGCGACCCTGTTGCCGGTACCGGCCTTGATGTCGACGGGCCCGGTCGCCATGTAGAACGTGTTCGCATCGGCGGCCACCCCGACGCAGTTGTCGAGGTCGGCCCCCTGGACGATCATGTCCTTGTCGCACTTGGGCGCGTAGTTGCCCGGTCCGCCGGAGAGCTGGGTGCGGTAGGTGCCGTCGGCGTTGAGCACGAGGATGCCCCACTTGTCCGGCTGCTTGAGCGAGATCACCACGGGGTCGGCGGAGTAGATCTGCGCGACCTGCCAGCCCTTCTTCACCTTGTACGTCCACAGCCGCTTTCCGGTGGCGGGGTCGATCTTCTGTACCTGCTGTTCCTTGTGGTCGTCCGCGGCGGTCTGGCAGCTCGCGGCGGCGATCGCCACGTCGCCGCTGGCGAACCCGAACGGCTGGCAGTTGCCGGGCAGTTCCCCGAACAGCACCTTGCCGTCGCTGACCCGGAAGGCGTCGGTCCTGCTGGTGCGGCCCACGGTCACGGTGTCGCCGTTGATCGACATCGCGAGGTCGGACAGCCCGTCCCAGGCGCCCTGGCGGACGTACGACTTGCGCCAGCCGGCCTTGCCCGTCCTGAGGTCGATCATCTGCAGGTCTCTGCATTCCGCGTCGCCCGCGGTGGTGTGCTTGATGCCCAGGACGATCTTGCCGTCGGCGGTGGGCCGGGAGGGCGCCGCACACGCGTTGGTGGGCAGCCGCAGGCTCCACCTGAGCTCACCGTCGGTGACGGAGTAACCCGAGACGGTGTGGAACATGGCCTTGACGATGGTGTCGCCGACGATCCACGGCCCGTACACGTCGTCGCCGAGCTCCGGCAGATCGACGCCGCCCTTCTGGATCCAGAGGGCCTTCGCCTCGCCGGGCTCGAGCGCGGCGTTGATGGCGTCGGCCTCCGCGCGGGGGCTGATCGTGTCGTCGCCCTTGTCGTCGTCCTTGCCGCCGCCCTCGGTCGGCGAGGGCGAGACCTTCGGGTGTCCCGAGCCGTGACCGGAGTTCGTGGGCCTGCCGCCGTTGTCGTCCCCGCCGGAGACGTACCAGATACCGCCACCGGCCAGGAGCGCCACCGCGAGCACGGCACCGACGAGCACGCCGGTCCTGCCGCGGAACCGTCCGCCGCCCCGGGGCCCGCCGGACTGCGGCGGCTGCGGTGGCGGGTAGCCGTACCCCTGGGGCGCCTGCCCGTACGGGCCGGGCTGCGGCGGGTAGCCGTAACCCTGGGGCGCCTGCGGTCCGTACGGGCCGGACCGACCGGGCACGCCGTACGGGCCGGGCTGCGTGGGCTGTCCGTAGGGGCCGGGCTGCTGGGGACCGGCGCCGTACGGGCCGGACGGCTGCGCCGTGCCCTGGCCCGGGGTGGGGGGCGTGTCGGGCGGCGGGCCGTAAGGGGCTCCGAACTCACCCTGCGGCGGCTGCTGTCCGGGCGGCTGGCTCATCGGCCCGTCCCCCTGTTCCTTTGTCACCTGCGGTGCGGCACGGTCCGGCTACCGCGCCGGGCAAGATCTCTTTCTACCATCCGCCCCACAAGCCCCACCGGCCACACCGGCGGGGCCAGTCACCCCAGTTGTGCGGTGCCGCCCCTCAGCGGTCAGGAGTCCTCGGCCAGTTCCAGCCAGCGCATCTCCAGCACATCGCGCTCCGCCACCAGTTCACGCAGTTCGGCGTCCAGCTTCGCCACCTTCTCGAAGTCCGTGGCGTTGTCGGCGATCTGGGCGTGCAGCGTCGTCTCGCGGGTCGACATCTTGTCGAGCTGCCGCTCGACCTTCTGCAGCTCCTTCTTCGCCGCACGTGCGGCCTGCGGCGAGACGGCCGGTGCCGACGCGGCGGCCTGCGGGGCCGACGCGGGGACCGAGGCGGGCGTGACCGTCCCGGCGAGCCGCAGCCTGCGTTCCAGGTACTCGTCGATGCCGCGCGGCAGCATCCGCAGCGAGCGGTCACCGAGCAGCGCCATCACGCGGTCCGTGGTCCGCTCGATGAAGAACCGGTCGTGGGAGATCACGATCATCGACCCGGGCCAGCCGTCGAGCAGGTCCTCCAGCTGGGTCAGGGTCTCGATGTCGAGGTCGTTGGTGGGCTCGTCGAGGAAGAGGACGTTGGGCTCGTCCATCAGCAGCCGCAGGATCTGCAGCCTGCGCCGCTCACCGCCCGACAGATCGCCGACCGGGGTCCACTGCTTCTCCTTCGTGAAGCCGAACTGCTCGCAGAGCTGCCCCGCGGTCATCTCCCGGCCCTTGCCGAGGTCGACCCGGTCACGCACCTGCTGGACCGCTTCCAGCACCCGCAGGTTCGGGTTGAGCTCGGCGACCTCCTGGGAGAGGTAGGCGAGCTTCACCGTCTTGCCGACGATGATCTTCCCCTCGGCGGGCTGCTCCTCGCCCTGGGTGCGGGCGGCCTCGCCCAGCGCCCGCAGCAGCGAGGTCTTGCCCGCGCCGTTGACCCCGACCAGGCCGACCCGGTCACCGGGACCGAGCTGCCAGGTGAGGTGCGTGAGCAGCGTCTTGGGCCCTGCCTGGACGGTCACGTCCTCCAGGTCGAAGACCGTCTTGCCGAGCCGGGCGTTGGCGAACTTCATCAGCGCGCTGGTGTCGCGCGGCGGCGGCACATCGGCGATCAGTTCGTTGGCCGCCTCGATGCGGTAGCGCGGCTTGGACGTACGGGCGGGGGCGCCGCGCCGCAGCCAGGCCAGCTCCTTGCGCATCAGGTTCTGGCGCTTGCCCTCCTCGGTGGCGGCGATCCGCTCCCGTTCGGCACGGGCGAAGACGTAGTCGCTGTAGCCGCCCTCGTACTCGTGGACCGCACCGCGCTGGACGTCCCACATGCGCGTGCAGACCTGGTCGAGGAACCACCGGTCGTGGGTGACGCAGACCAGCGCCGAGCGGCGGGCCCGCAGATGGCCGGCCAGCCAGGAGATGCCCTCGACGTCAAGGTGGTTGGTCGGCTCGTCGAGGACGATCAGGTCCTGTTCGGCGATGAGCAGCTTCGCGAGCGCGATCCGGCGGCGTTCCCCGCCGGAGAGCGGGGCGATGACGGTGTCCAGGCCGTGTTCGAAGCCCGCCAGGTCGAGACCGCCGAAGAGTCCGGTCAGCACATCGCGGATCTTGGCGCTGCCCGCCCACTCGTGGTCGGCGAGGTCACCGATGACCTCGTGGCGGACCGTGGCCTTGGGATCCAGCGAATCGTGCTGGGTCAGGACGCCCAGCCGCAGCCCGCCGTTGTGGGTGACGCGGCCGGTGTCCGCGTCCTCCAGCTTGGCGAGCATCCGGATGAGGGTCGTCTTGCCGTCTCCGTTACGACCGACGACACCGATCCGGTCCCCCTCGGACACACCGAGGGACACACCGTCGAGCAGCGCACGGGTGCCGTACACCTTGCTGACCTGCTCGACATTGACGAGGTTGACGGCCACGAACGCTCCAGCTCGAAGGAAAACTCTGACCTTCAGCGTAGTCGCCACGGTGCGGAGCTCCGCACGAGCGCTCGCTCACCCGTGCGGGGCGGGCCCGTAACCGGCTCCCGCGGGGCCCCGTACGTGCGGTACCTTGCCCGAAATGATCAAGGCCCGGGGGGCGGGCCCTGAATTGCGCCGGGGTGGGGACTTCATGGTGGGTCGTACGGTTCGCGGGCTGGTGCCCGTACTGCTGGTCGCGGGGGCGCTGACGGGCTGCTCGTCGGAGTCGGGCGACGGTGCGAAGGCGGGCCCCGGCCCGGACGGCGGGGCGACGAAGCGGGCCGCCGGGAAGACGGCGGCCAGGGGCGGCACGGTCGGGGGCGCCGGTTCCGGGTGCGAGCTGCGGGTCACCTTCGATGTGGCGAAGGGCTGGAAGGCGAAGGCCGTCGCCCCCGAGACCGACCCGGAGTTCGCCGCTCTCGCCACGCAGGGTCCGGTCTCGATGGCCTGTGAGATCGACGCGAAGCCGGCCGGGCACATCGGATTCCTGCGGGTCTGGCAGGGCGACGGCAAGGGCGGCTCCCCGCGCCAGGCGCTGGAGGGCTTCGTGAAGGCCGACGAGAACGCCTCGAAGATCACGTACAGGCAGAGCACGGTCGGGAAGCTGTCCGTGGTCGAGGCGGGCTACACCGTCCACAGCAAGGTCATGGACGAGTCGCGCGAGGCACACGCCTTCGCCGTAGCCACCCCCGAAGGCCCGGTCGTGGTGCACCTGGGCGGGCTGGACACCCAGGAGCACCGGAGCATGCTCCCCGCCTACGAGCTGGCGAAGCGGAGCGTGCGGCTCGGCTGAGCCTGGCCGCACGTCCGCGGCGCCACGGTCAGCGGAGCGTGGCGCCCGGCGCGGGGGATGTCGCGATCCGGGCGTTGCGGCACGTTCCCGAGGCGATGAGCGCGTCGGCGACCTTGCGGGCCGACGCCTCGTCCTCGGTCAGGAACGCGGTGGTCGGGCCGGAGCCCGAGACCAGCGCGGCGGCCGCGCCCGCGGTGGTGCCCGCCGCGAGGGTGTCGGCCAGCGAGGGGCGCAGTGACAGCGCCGCGGGCTGCAGGCCGTTGCTCAGGGCGCCCGCGAGTGCCGTGGTGTCACCGGCGCGCAGCGCCGCCAGGAGCGCGTCGGACGCGACGGGCGCGGGCACCTGCGTGTCCGCGGTGAGCCGGTCGAACTCGCGGTAGACGGCCGGGGTGGAGAGGCCGCCGTCCGCGACCGCGAAGACCCAGTGGAAGGTACCGCCGACCTCGACGGGCGTCAGCTGCTCGCCGCGGCCCACTCCGAGGGCCGCGCCGCCGACCAGGCTGAACGGGACGTCGCTGCCCAGCTCGGCACAGATGGCGAGCAGTTCCTCGCGGGTGGCGCCGGTGGACCAGAGCGCGTCGCAGGCCAGCAGGGCGCCTGCCCCGTCGGCGCTGCCGCCCGCCATCCCGCCCGCGACCGGGATGTCCTTGTCGATGTGGATGTGCACACGGGGTGCGATGCCGTGCCGCTCGGCGAGGGCGATCGCGGCGCGGGCGGCGAGGTTGGTGACGTCCAGGGGGACCTGGGCTGCGTCGGGCCCCGCGCAGGTGACGCGCAGCCCGTCGGCCGGGGTGACGGTGATCTCGTCGTACAGGCCCACGGCGAGGAAGACGTTGGCCAGGTCGTGGAAGCCGTCGGGGCGCGGGGCGCCGACGGCGAGCTGGACGTTGACCTTGGCCGGTACCCGGACGGTGACACTCACTCGGCGCTCCCGGCGGCCTGGTCCGCTGCGGCGGGCGCCGCGGGCTTGTTCTCGGCGATGGCGGCGAACTCCTCGACCGTCAGTGCCTCGCCGCGGGCCTGCGGCGAGACGCCGGCCGCGACCAGGGCGGCCTCGGCGGCGGGCGCGGAGCCCGCCCAGCCGGACAGGGCCGCCCGCAGCGTCTTGCGGCGCTGGGCGAAGGCGGCGTCGACGACCGCGAAGACCTCGGCCTTGCTCGCGGTGGTGGCGACCGGCTCGGCCCGGCGCACCAGGGACACCAGTCCCGAGTCGACGTTCGGGGCGGGCCAGAAGACCTTGCGCCCGATGGAGCCGGCGCGCTTGACGTCCGTGTACCAGTTGGCCTTGACCGACGGCACTCCGTAGACCTTGTTGCCCGGGGCGGCGGCCAGCCGGTCGGCGACCTCGGCCTGGACCATGACCAGGGTCCGCTCGATGCTCGGGAAGCGGTCGAGCATGGTGAGCAGTACGGGCACGGCGACGTTGTACGGGAGGTTCGCGACCAGTGCGGTGGGCGGCGGGCCGGGCAGTTCCCGTACCAGCATCGCGTCCGAGTGGACGAGGGTGAACCGGTCCGCGCGCTCCGGCATCCGGGCGGCGACGGTGGCCGGCAGGGCGCCCGCCAGCACGTCGTCGATCTCGACGGCGACGACCCGGTCGGCCGCCTCCAGCAGCGCCAGGGTCAGCGAACCCAGGCCGGGGCCGATCTCGACCACCACGTCGTCCGGGCGGACTTCCGCGGTCCGCACGATCCGCCGGACCGTGTTGGCGTCGATGACGAAGTTCTGGCCGCGCTGCTTCGTGGGGCGTACGCCCAGCGTCGCGGCCAGCTCGCGGATGTCTGCGGGGCCCAGGAGGGCGTCGGGCTCTGTGGTGCTCACCCGTCAAGCCTACGGCCGCCGGGCGGCGCCGTAGCTCGCCCCCGCTGCCCGCACGGTCCGCGGGGACCGCGGGACAGCGCTCAGCCCGGCTTGGGCGCCGGACCGGGCCCGGTGCCGGCCCGCACGACCCGGCTGACGGGCTCCCGCACCAGCTCCGCGTCCACCTCCCTGGGCTTCTGCCGGACGCCGTTGACGGTCCGCAGGGTGTACAGGACGCGGCGCGAGCCGTCCCGCCCCTCCCGTTCGACGACCTCCGTGCCGACGGCCAGCGAACTGTCCCCGGTCCGTTCGACGGCGTACGCCAGTGGCTCCTCGCGCACCTCCCGGGTGGTGGTGATCCTCAGCACCGAGACGGTCTGGCCGTCGCGCGGGAAGCTGTCGGGGGCCACGGATGTGGTGTCCTCGCCGCGCAGGGCGACGCCGGCCCGTGCGACGGCCTCGCGGACGGTGGCGGCGTTGGTGCGGACGGTGTGTTCGCGGCCGTCGGCCATCACGGTCACGGTGCGCTCCGTGCGTACGTCCAGCGCCAGTCCGGTGCGGCCGATCGGCGCGGCCCGGGAGACGGAGAGGTAGGCCCCCTCGGCGCGCACCCCGATCCGGCGCAGGGCGTCGCCGACCGTGTGCTCGGAGGTCCAGACGCGGCGCCGCACCCCGTCGAGGGTGAGCGTCACCGGGCGCCGGCTGCGGACGGTGATCTCGTCGCCGTCGCCGAGCTCGCTGCCGGGCGCCGGGAACACCGTCCCGGGTCCGCCGACGGCGATGCCCTGGTCGGCGAGGAGTTCGCCGACGTCGTCCGCGAAGGTGTGCAGGGTGCGGGGCTCCCCGTCGATGTCCAGGGTCACCGCCTTGTCGTCGGCGACGAACGCGGTGGTGCCGCCCGCCAGGAACGCGACGACGAGGGCCTGCGGGACCAGGCGGCGCAGGTTCTCGGAGCGGACAGGCACCCTGCGCCGCCGGGCGGCCCGCCGCGCACCCGCCCGGCCGCCGGGAGCGGGCACGGTGAAGGCCGGCACGGTGGGGGTGGGCACGGTGAACGCCGGCATGGTGGGGTGGGCGTCGCGGCGACGGGCGGGACGGTGAACGCCGGCACCGTGGGGGCCTGCCAGGGGCCCGTGCGGGGGCCGGTGACCGGGGCGGGGCCGCCCGCCACCAGGTCGACGGCGGTCGGCGCGTGCAGCGGCCACGCGCCGAGCGTCAGCTCCTCGTGCAGCGGTACGGGCGACGGGCCCGGGACGACGGCGGTGACGGGGCCGCGCGGAGTCACGGCCGCCGTGCGCCCCCGGCCACGTGCAGCACGGTGGCTGCCCTGCGAATTGCTCACGACGCTCCAGAAGATCCGTACCGGCCGGCTCACTCTTGGCGCCCGGGACGATAGCGGAGCTCCTGTGACTCTCCAAAGCGGCGCGACTACCCAGCGTCGCGAACGGCCGGGTCAGTAGTCGAACGCGCGAGCCGTGTTCTCGGCGATCGCCGACGCCAGGGTGTCCTCGTCGATGCCCTTCACCGCCGCCATGGCGCGCAGCGTGACCGGAATCAGATACGGCGCGTTAGGCCGTCCGCGGTACGGGGCGGGGGTCAGGAACGGTGCGTCCGTCTCGACCAGGACCAGTTCCGTGGGCGCCACGGCCAGCGCGTCGCGCAGCGGCTGGGCGTTCTTGAACGTCATGTTGCCCGCGAAGGACATGAAGTACCCGGCGTCCGCGCAGATCCGGGCCATGTCGGCGTCGCCGGAGTAGCAGTGGAAGACGGTCCGCTCGGGAGCGCCCGCCTCCGCGAGGATGCGCAGCACATCGGCGTGCGCCTCGCGATCGTGGATGACGAGCGCCTTGCCGTGCCGCTTGGCGATCTCGATGTGGGCCCGGAAGGACTCCTCCTGGGCCGCCATGCCCTCGGGGCCGGTCCGGAAGTGGTCGAGCCCGGTCTCGCCGACGCCCCGCACGTGGTCCAGCGCGGCCAGCGCGTCGATCTCGGCGAGGGCCTCGTCGAGGGCGGCCCTGCCGCCCGCCTCGCGGGCACCCTGCCGCGACCAGCCGTCCGGATCCCCGTGCACGATCCGCGGCGCTTCATTGGGGTGCAGGGCGACCGCCGCGTGCACGCTCGCGTGCGCGGCCGCGGTCTCGGCGGCCCAGCGCGACCCCTTCACGTCGCATCCCACCTGGATCACGGTGGTCACGTTCACCGCGGCGGCCCTGGCAAGGCCCTCCTCCACGGTGCCGTCCTGCATGTCCAGGTGGGTGTGCGAATCGGCGACCGGCACCCGGAGGGGTTCGGGCAGCGGCGGGGCTTCGGTACGGCTCATGGCCACGATCGTACGAGGACCGCGGCCGGAGCCTCACTCGCGGTGGAAGGGCCTGGGCCTCACTTGCGGTGGAACTTGGGCCTCACTTGCGGTGGAAGGGGTGGAGCAGGTCGGAGAGGTGCCAGTGGTGCCCGCCGGTGGGAGCGGCGGTGGCCGCCACGGCCTCGCTCTCCCGCTCACGGGCGTCGGCTGCGGCGTCGGAGTCGCGGTTGCGCAGGAGCTGCTGGACCGTCGAGACCCGGCCGGCCCGCATGATCCGGACGACATGCCCGCCGCAGTTCGTGCAGGTGGGCGTGGAAAGGGGCGAGGGCACACGTTCGCCGTCCGCCTTGTAGACCACGAATGCGTTGTGGGAAGCGTCGACGTGGTGCTCTATCTCGTAGGCCTGTTCCCAGCCGAATCCGCACCTCATGCAGGCGAAGGCATACGCCTCGTGCACGGTGCTTGCTGCGATCTCGCTCATGCCTGCTCCTCTTGTCCGCCGGACAAGCACTCCGGAGAATGCGTCCTGCTGTCCAGTGGACGCCTTTACCGGCGGGAGCGCACCGGGCCCTGTCGAGTGTTTGAGCGGTCTTGGCCTTCTCGTGGCAAAAGGGGCCGGTACGCGGCTTTCGCTTTGCCTTTCACGATAGTCCTTTGCCGTCCGCAGGGCCGGTCCGAGCCGCATTCTTTGCTGCCACGACGGCGTCGAACACCTCGCGTTTGGGCAGCCCCGCGTCCGCGGCCACGGCGGCGATCGCCTCCTTCCGCCGCTCCCCCGCCTCCTCTCGCACCTGCACCCTGCGCACCAACTCCTCGGCGTCCAGTCCCTCGGCCCCGGAGTCGGCCGCGCCCTCGACGACGACGGTGATCTCACCGCGTACGCCCTCGGCCGCCCAGGCCGCGAGTTCGCCCAGCGGACCGCGCTTCACTTCCTCGTACGTCTTGGTCAGTTCCCGGCACACGGCGGCGCGCCGGTCGGCGCCGAACACCTCGGCCATCGCGGCCAGGGTGTCGTCGAGCCGGTGCGGGGCCTCGAAGAAGACCATGGTGCGGCGCTCGTCGCCGACCTCGCGGAGCTTGCCGAGGCGTTCGCCCGCCTTGCGCGGCAGGAAGCCCTCGAAGCAGAACCGGTCCACCGGCAGCCCGGACAGGGCGAGCGCGGTGAGCACGGCCGACGGGCCGGGCACCGCGGTGACCTTGATGCCGTGCTCCACCGCGGCGGCGACGAGCCGGTAGCCGGGGTCGGAGACGGACGGCATCCCGGCGTCCGTGACCAGCAGCACGCGGGCGCCGCCGGTCAGCGCCTCGACGAGTTCGGGCGTACGGGCGGACTCGTTGCCCTCGAAGTAGGAGACGACACGCCCCGTCGTGTGGATGCCCAGCGCCTGGGTCAGCCGGCGCAGCCGGCGGGTGTCCTCGGCGGCGACGACGTCGGCCGTCTCCAGTTCGGCGGCGAGGCGTGGCGGGGCGTCCGCCACGTCACCGATGGGGTCCCTGCGAGTACCAGCGTTCCAGTCGTTCCAGTCACAACGTCCATACTCCCAGCACGGGCGACACCGCTCGCACAGATGCGTTCCCTACGATGGCGCGGTGACGAGTACAGCGCCCGAAGCCCGGCAAGGCCAAGACGCCGGGGATCAGCACGGCCCGGAGCCGACTTCCTGGCAGCAGCGGCTGCGCCGCTTCGGTCATTCACCGCGGCCCGGGATCGGGCTGCGGGAACGGCTGGTTCCGCCGTACACCCGCCCCGGGAGCCAGCTGTGGGCGGTGCTCGGCGTGCCCCCGCTGCTCGCGGACCGGCTGCTGCGCTGGTCGGCCTGGGGCGGTCCGCTGCTGGTGGCGCTGGTCGCGGGGGTGCTGCGGTTCTGGAACCTGGGCAGCCCGCACGCGGTGATATTCGATGAGACGTACTACGCCAAGGATTCCTGGGCGCTGATCAACCAGGGGTACGAGGGGCCTGGCCCAAGGACATCGACAAGCTGATCCTCAGCGATCCGTCCCGGGTGAAGATCCCGGTGGACCCCGGCTACGTGGTGCATCCGCCGGTCGGCAAGTGGATCATCGGGATCGGGGAGCAGCTCTTCGGCTTCACCCCGTTCGGCTGGCGGTTCATGGTCGCGGTGCTCGGCACGCTGTCGGTGCTGATGCTGTGCCGGATCGGCCGCAGGCTCTTCCGCTCCACGTTCCTGGGCTGCCTGGCGGGCGCCCTGCTCGCGGTGGACGGGCTGCACTTCGTGATGAGCCGCACCGCGCTGCTCGACCTGGTGCTGATGTTCTTCGTGCTGGCCGCGTTCGGCTGTCTGCTGATCGACCGCGACTGGGCCCGGCGCCGGCTCGCGGCCGCGCTGCCGGTCGACGCGGAGGGGGTGCTGCGGCCGGACGCCGGGGTCGCGGAGAACCTGCGGCTCGGCTGGCGCCCATGGCGTCTGGCGGCCGGGCTCTCGCTGGGGCTCGCCTTCGCCACCAAGTGGAACGGGCTGTACATCCTGGTCGCGTTCGGCCTGATGACGGTGTTGTGGGACGTGGGGGCACGGCGTACGGCGGGTGCGGTACGGCCGTACGCGGCGGTGCTGAAGCGGGACGTGGTCCCGGCGTTCTTCTCCACGGTGCCGGTCGCGATCCTCACGTACATCGCCTCGTGGACCGGCTGGATCATTCACAACTCCCCCAGCCGGCACGGCTACTACCGGGACTGGGCGGCCACCGACGGCAAGGGCGGCAGCTGGACCTGGCTGCCCGACTGGCTGCGCAGCCTGTGGCACTACGAGAACCAGGTCTACGAGTTCCACGTGAACCTGACGTCCGGCCACACCTACCAGTCCAACCCGTGGAGCTGGATCGTGCTGGGCAGGCCGGTCTCGTACTTCTACGAGGAGCAGAACGGCTGCGCCGCGTCGGAGACCGGCAAGTGCGCACGCGAGGTGCTGGCAATCGGCACCCCGCTGCTCTGGTGGGCCTCGTGCTTCGCGCTGCTCTACGTGCTGTGGCGCTGGCTCTTCCGACGCGACTGGCGGGCGGGCGCGATCGCCTGCGGTGTCGCCGCGGGGTGGGTGCCGTGGTTCCTCTACCAGGAGCGCACCATCTTCCTTTTCTACGCGGTCGTGTTCGTGCCGTTCCTGTGCCTCGCGGTGGCGATGATGATCGGCGCGATGCTGGGTCCGGCGGCGGGTACCGGGACAAAACACGAAATGGGCCTGACGACCAGTGACCCCTCGGGAGAACGGCGCCGGACCCTGGGAGCGGTCGCGGCGGGCGTACTTGTCCTGCTGATTGTCTGGAATTTCATCTATTTCTGGCCGCTGTACACCGGAACCTCCATTCCGGAGAACTCCTGGCGCGACCGGATGTGGCTGGATACCTGGATTTAGCTGGCCTGTTCACGCCATGGCGGATCGCGTTCCGATAACAACGGACTCCGCTGTCACAGCAGTCCCGTAAAGTGCCCGGAAAAGCCCCCTTGAACATGTTCAAGGGGCCTCCTGGGGAGGGGGACTGCACGCATGCGCAGTGGAGCGAAGGTCGCCGTGATCGGCGGGGTGTTCGCCGTCGTGGTCGGCGGGGTGGGCTACGGGGCGTACAACGTCCTGGACGGGCTCGGGGACAGCGGAGTCGGCGGCGGCTCGGATGCGAAGACCACCTCGCAGGAGGTGCGGACCGGCCCGGTCACCAAGGACGAGATAGCCCAGACGTCGAAGAACTTCCTCGCGGCGTGGGCGAAGGGCGACGCGGAGGTCGCGTCCAAGCTCACCAACAACGCGGCGGACGCCGCATCCGTCCTGACGCAGTACAGCGAGTCGGCACACGTCACCAAGGCCGTGATCACCCCCGGCGCGGCAACCGGCTCGAAGGTCCCCTACACGGTCCGGGCGACCGTCTCGTACAAGGGGAAGACCAAAACCTGGTCCTACGACTCGGACCTGACCGTGGTGCGCGGCCTGACCACCGGCCACGCGCTCGTCGACTGGAAGCCCAGCGTCATCCATCCGGAACTCCGGGAGGGCGAGACCCTGGAGACCGGCGAGTCCTCGACCGCGTCGATCGAGGCGGTCGACCGCAACGGCCAGGTGCTCAGCAAGGAGAAGTACCCGTCGCTGGGCGGCATCCTGGACGAGCTGCGCAAGAAGTACGGCGAGAAGGCCGGCGGCACCACGGGCATCGAGACCTGGATCAACAGCGCCAACGCGGACGGGGTGGACAAGACGCTGCTGACCCTCGTGAAGGGGAAGCCCGGCCGGGTGACGACCACGCTGGACGCGAAGATCCAGGCGGCGGCCGAGGCGGCGGTGAAGAAGTTCGACAAGTCGTCCGTGGCGGCGGTGGAACCGTCGAGCGGTGCGATCCGGGCCATCGCCAACAACCCGGCGAACGGCTTCGAACCGGCCCGGAGCGCCGCGGTGGCCCCCGGCTCGACGATGAAGATAATCACCGCCGCGATGATCATCCAGAACGGCCTCGGCTCCGCGAACTCGCCGGTCAAGTGCCCGTCCACGGTGCCCTGGGAGGGCGTGACCTTCCACAACCTGGACGAGTTCTCGATGCCTGCCCCCACCTTGAAGACCGCCTTCGCCAGGTCCTGCAACACCGCTTTCATCAAGCCGGTGCTGCCGCTGGGCGACAAGCGGGACACGGCGCTGCACGACGAGGCCGGGCAGTACTTCGGGATCGGCCAGGTCTGGCGGACCGGTATCGCCACGGTCGACGGCAAGGTGCCCGCCTCGGAAGGCTCGGAGACGGCCGCGTCGTTCATCGGCCAGGGCAAGATCCAGATGAACCCGCTGAACATGGCGTCGGTCACCGCCACCGCCGCCCACGGACAGTTCCTGCAGCCCTACATCGTCCCGAAGAGCCTGGACAACCGGACCTTCGCCACCGCGAACCCGCTTCCGGGCGGGGTGTCGGCGCAGCTGAAGGAGATGCTGCACTACACCGCCACGGCTCCGGAGGGCACCGCGACCCAGGCCATGGCGAGTGTGGGCGGCGACAAGGGCGCCAAGACCGGCTCGTCGGAGATCGACGGCCACGCCACGTCCGACAGCTGGTTCACCGGCTACAGCAACGACCTGGCAGCGGCGGCCCTCGTCCAGTCCGGCGGCCACGGCGGCGACGCGGCCGGGCCGGTCGTCGCGGCGGTCCTGCTCGCGGGGCCGTGACGGCCGGCGCCAACTCGCCGCAACCGACAGCCCCGGCCACCTGGTCGCGCCCCGCGGGGACCTGTCACCCGCCCCGTGGTGACGCCTGCGCGGCGGGGCGTCACACCAGGTCAGGTGCACCCTCGTGGACGGGGTCCTTGGCCACCGGGTGATCCGGGCCGCCGGCCGGGGCGGCGGCACGCAGCGCCTCCTCGACCCGGCGGTTGCTGGTCATGGACGCCGTGACGGCCGTCATCGCCAGGAGGAGGACGGCGGCCGCGTAGAGCGGGGTGCGGATGTCGTAGGTGGTGGCGAGCCAGCCGCCGAGGAAGGCCCCGACGGGGGCGGCGCACATGGCCAGCATGCGGGAGGTGGAGGCGACCCGGCCCATGAGGTGGGCGGGGACGATCGCCTGCCGGAGGGAGGGCGCGAGCACCATCGTGGCGCCCATGCCGGCCCCGCAGACGGCGAGCGCCAGCCCGGCCACGTACGGGTTCGGGGCAGCGGCCAGGCCCAGCATGGCAAGCCCTTCCACGGCGGCCGTGCAGGTCAGTGCGGTGCCGGTGCCGAGTCGGCGGCCGAGGTAGGAGGCGATGCCCGCACCCAGCAGGCCGCCGGTCGCCTCCGCTGTGAGGAGCAGGCCGAAGCCGTAGGTGTCGATGCCCAGGCGTTCGTGCGCGAAGAGGGCGAGGACGGTCTCCACGGCGAGGAAGGCGACGTTCCCGACCGCCGGGCGGAGCGCCAGGCCGAGCAGCACCCGGTCCCGGAAGACGTACGCGGCACCGGCCCGTGCCTGCCGAAGCAGCGACTCGCGGACCTCCGGCACGGGCCTGGGCATGGCGGGCAACGTACGCACGAGCAGTGCGGAGAGCGCGAACGACACCGCGTCGGTGAGCAGCGGAACCGCCCGCCCGAGCGCGAGCAGCGCACTGCCCGCAGGCGGCCCCACGAAGCCGGACATGGCGGTCTGGGCGCCGCGCAGGCGGGAGTTGGCGCGCTCCAGAAGCACGGAGTCGCGGCGGAGCAGATCCGGCAGATAGGCCGTGGCGGCCGTGTCGAAGAAGAGCCCGCCGAGGCCGAGCAGGAAGGCGACGGCAGCGAGCAGCGGAATGCTCAGCACGTCGAGGGCGGCCGCCGCCGCGGGTATCGCGAGCAGCGCCGCACGTGCCGTGTCCGCGACCCACATCGTGCGCCGGCGGTCCCAGCGGTCCACCAGCGCGCCGCCGAGCACCCCGAAGAGCAGCCACGGCAGCGTCCCGGCGGCCGTGACGACGGCGAGCGCCATCGGGTCCCGCGTCAGCGTCAGCGCGAGCAGCGGCAGTGCCGCATGCGTCACCCCGTCACCGAGCGAGGAGACCGTCTGCGCGGTCCACAGCCGCCCGAACCCGGTCGGCAACTTCCCTGTTGATGCTCTCACTTGGCACCCCCGTCGGCCTGCTCACGCGCTGCCGGGTGGAACAGTGCGAAGACGAGCGACGCGTCCGGCAGCGACGGATCGGACAGCTCCCGGTACTCGTCCGCCAGCGCCTGCAGCCGCGCCCCCAGTTGCGCGAACTGCTCCTCGGTGAGCCGCAGATGCGCCATCCGTACGTGCCGCTCGCCATCCCCCGGCGACGCCTCCAGGTCCGCCACCGCATGGCGCATCAGCACGTCCGGCCCCCCTTCGCCGGGATCCGGCAGCGCGATCGCCCCCGCGGCCATCGCGTAGTACCGCTCGGTGACACCCCGCACCTTCCGCGTCCGCACCACCTTCACCAGGCCGGCCCGCTCCAGCAGCCGTACGTGATAGCTGGAACTCCCCTTCGCAAGGCCCACCCGCCCGGCGATCTGCGTGATCGTCGCGGGCTCGAAGCGGAGCACGGCCATGATCCGGTGACGCGTGAGATTGGAGACCGCGCGCAACTGCTCGTCAGTGGTGACGTGAAACGTCTCGGGAAGATCGTCGCTAGGCATGCGAGTAATGGTCAACGATTCTTGACCATTGCGCAAGAGCTTTCGCACGGACGCCCGGAATCCGCTGTCCGGCCGCGAGACCGGCGGACCTGTGCGAGCTGCGCGCCGGCACAGCGCCGCGCCCCTCCGGTTCGAAGCCCCCACGCAGGAGGCGAATCGGACCGCGCTCCGTCCGGGCGGCATCCCGCACCTCAACCACTCGCACGCCCCACCCCCACCCCGCAACCACGACAGGGGCCCCCGCCGTACACCGAGCGGGTCCCGGAACCCGCTCGCACGCCACCGACCTCGGCCGATAGCGTGCAGACCATGAGCACTCCCGACACCAACGCCCCGACAGGCACCGACACCGCCGCCGCCCACCCCCGGTTCGCCGAGGCACTGCGCGAGCTCGGCCTCGACGTCGAGATCCGACGCTTCCCGGAAGCCACCCGGACCGCCGCCGAGGCCGCGGCCGCCCTCGGCTGCGAGCTCAGCGAGATCGTCAAGTCGCTGATCTTCGAGGCCGACGGGGTACCGGTACTGGTCCTGATGGACGGCTCCTCGCGCGTCGATATGGAGCTCGTGCGGCAGGAGTTGGGCGCCGCGAAGGTCCGGCGGCCGGGGCGGACGTGGTCCGGGAGGCCACCGGCTACGCGATCGGTGGCGTGCCCCCCTTCGGGCACCGCACCAGGACCCGGGTGCTGGCCGACCGCGGGCTGCTGGCCCACGAGGTGGTGTGGGCGGCGGCGGGCACCCCGTACACGGTCTTCCCGCTCGGCCCGCAGTCACTGATCGAGCACGCCGGCGCCACGGTGGTGGACGTGCGCGAGCAGCCCGCATGACGCCGCTGGTCGCCTTCGCCGTCCTGGTCGCCGCGTTCACCCACGCCGGATGGAACGCCATCGCGCACGCGATCAAGGACCAGCTGCTGTCCTTCACCCTGATCTCCGGGGGCGGGCTGCTGATCGGGGCGGCCGCCGCCGGCTTCGTCCCGTTCCCGGCGGCGGAGGCCTGGCCGTACCTGTTCGCGTCCGCCGTCCTGCACGTGGCGTACATGCTGCTGCTGATGCGCTCGTTCACCCTGGGCGACTTCGGCCAGATGTACCCGATCGCCCGCGGCACCGCCCCGCTCGTGGTCACCGTCCTCGCCGCCGTCTTCGTGGGCGAGCGCCCGGACGGCTGGGCCACGGCAGGTGTCGCGGTCGCCTCGGCGGGACTGGTCGGGCTGGCCCTGTGGGGCATCCGCGGCTCCGGCAAGCGCCCGCACTGGCCGGCGATCGTGGCCGCGCTCGCGACCGGTCTCGCCATCGCCGGCTACACGACGGTCGACGGCGTCGGGGTACGCGCCTCCGGCAGCTCGCTCGGGTACATCGCCTGGCTGATGGTCCTGGAGGGCGTCGCCATTCCCCTCTACGCCCTGTACCGCCGCCGCTCGGCACTGGTGACCCAACTGCGGCCGTACGCCACGCGCGGACTGCTCGGCGCGGCACTGTCCGTGGCCGCGTACGGACTCGTCCTGTGGGCCCAGACCCGTGCGGCACTGGCCCCGGTCGCGGCGCTGCGCGAGTCCTCGATCATCGTCGGCGCGGCCATCGGCACGGTGTTCTTCAAGGAGCGGTTCGGCGCGCCCCGGATCGCGGCGGCCGGGCTGATGGTGGTGGGCATCGGGCTGATGCTGCACGCGAGTTGAGCAACCCGCTGCCCGACGACCCGACGGTCAGCGCGACCGGCGGCAGGCCGCCTGCGTGCCGAGCCAGTCCGCAGCGGCGTCGCGCACCCGGTCGGTCCCCGGGGTGTACGGAACGTCCACATCGGGGGCGATGGGCCCGTCGTAGAGGTGCCCGTCCCGGTCGGCCTCGCGGGCGACGGTCAGGACGACCAGTGCCCCGTCGGAGAGCGGGTACGACGAGTTCGCGGTGGGGACGCCGGCGGTCGGCTTCCCGAACGTACGGGTGCGGGGGCGCCCCCGAAACGCGATGGTGACCGCTTCGGCCGCGCTCGCGGTAACGGGGCCGGTCAGGACGGCCACGGAGGCGCCGGCCGCGCGAGGGGCTCGGCGGGGCCCCACTTCGCCGCGTACTGACGGGGAGTGCCGCGCTCCATCACCCAGGGGTCCTTCTTGCCGTCCGCGTACACGGCCGCGCCGACCGTGCCGTCGCCGAGGACGGCCCCCACGGCGGCGAGCGGCCCCCACATGTCTCCCCCGTGGTTGCCCCGCAGGTCGATGACCCAGCCGCAGGCGCCCCGGCCGTCGAGCGAACGGACGGTGGAGCGCGCCGAGCGGACGTAGGGGGCGGCGACACCGTCGGACGGGACCGGAGGTAGCAGCAGATATCCGACGGCGCCCGGGAGGAGGCGGCCTTCGGGAAGTATCAGGTCCTCAGGCGGCGCATTCAGCTCCGCGGACGCCTCCTCAGGGTCCCGGAAGGTGCTGTGGTGGTCGTCCAGCTCCCGTAGCGCGTCCCGGATCGCCGGGTAGGTCTCGGCCGGCGTCCGGGCCCCGCGCGCACGGCCGACGGCGCCCCGCCGGACCTTCGGCCAGTTCACGTCCGCGGCAACCAGGGAGTTCGCCTCCATGATGTCGAGGGCCGAGTTCAGGTAGGCGCCCGCCTTCGGCGTCATCCCGCCCGCGGGCTCCCCCGCACCATCGGCGGTACATCCCGTCCCCGCAAGTACCCCGGAAGTCAGGAGCACTTGGGTGATCAGGAATATCCGCCATCGGCCCGAAACCCTCACAAGTCACTCCCGTCCAGCAGCCTCGACGCATCGGCGGTCGGGCTCCACCCGCATTCCAGCACGTCACACCTGAGCGGCACGGGCGGGGCGGGCCGGCTCGTCCGGCCCTTTCTTCCTTTTCCATGCCTCACCAGCGGGGCGCCCGGCAGTGGGCGTGCGGTCAACTCCTCGCAGGCCAGTGCGCCTTGTCGGAGGCCGGCGCGTCCCGTTCCGCAGATTTCACGCCGACGACAGCTGTTCACCAACTATTGACACGCTCTTGTCAGGAGCGGAACACTCCGGGACGGGAGAGCGCTCTCCCACCACCCCACGTTCCCCCACCCACGCAGCAGGAGGTCTCCATGCCACGGAGGTCAAGAACACTCACCGGACTGCTCTTGTTCACCTCGCTGACCCTGACCACGGCCGGGATCGCCGGAATCACGGCGACAGCGAACGCGTCCACCGAAACGCCGGCCGCAGCGGCGGGCACCCACGCCGAGCACGCCGCCTACTCCATGCCGGGCATGCCCGGGATGGCCGCTTCCACCAAGGCCTCGGGCGACGACCCGGACGGCGACGGCTACATCATGGCCGACCCGCCGGTCACCGGGGTCACCCCCTCGACGGAGGTACCGCCGCCGGCGTACTTCCACGAGTTCCAGGCCAAGTGCGCCCCGACGCACACCGCTCCGGACGACCCGATCGTCTACCCGGGGCAGCCCGGCAAGTCCCATGACCACACGTTCATGGGCAACACCACGACGAACGCCAACACCACCACCGCCTCGCTGGAGGCGGGTGGCACCACCTGCCTGGCTCCCGGCGACAAGTCCGGCTACTGGATGCCGAGCCTGTTCAACGGGGACACGAAGATCCTCCCCGAGGGCGTCCAGACCATCTACTACAAGTCGGGCGTCACCGACTACCGCAGCGTGCGGCCGTTCCCGAGGGGACTGCGGTACGTCGTCGGCAGCCCGATGCAGACCAAGGACGAGTTCAAGAACCTCAAGGGCACCGTCGAGGGCTGGGAGTGCGGCGAGTCGTTCAAGAACTACGACTTCCCGGCCACCTGCCCGACCAGCCGGGACACCTACCTCAACCTGCGCCTCCAGGCGCCGAGTTGCTGGGACGGCATCCACCTGGACACGCCCGACCACAAGAGCCACATGGCCTACCCGGTGGCGGGGGGCGCCAACTACAACTCCTGCCCGGCCGACCACCCCGTCGCGCTGCCGATGATCGAGTTCAAGATGGCCTGGCCGGTCAACGGTGACATGTCGCAGGTGAAACTGGCGAGCGGCGCCGGCTTCTCCTTCCACTACGACTTCATGAACGGGTGGGACGCCGCCACCCTCGACGCGATGGTCACCCACTGCGTCAAGGGCGGTCTGCAGTGCGACCCGCACGGCTACGACGAGAACCACCCCGACGCGGGCGCCGTGCTCGACGGCAACTACGAACTCCCGTAGCCCGCAGGGCCACCACCCCCGGAGCCGGGGCCATTTTTCGGCCCATTCCGGAGAGCGCTCTCCAAGATCACGTACGACGCTCCCCCCGCACCCGCCTCCCCCCACCCGCAAGGAGATGGACATGCACCACCCCCCACCCGCACGGCCAGGCGCATCGTGGCCCCATTCGCGGCGGCGGCGCTGCTGACCGGAGCCCTGGTGGCTCTGCAGGCGCCCGCCGCCCAGGCGGCCGGCAGCATCGTCAAGGTCACCGGCTCGCAGGGCAACTGGCAGCTGAGCGTGGACGGTTCGCCGTATACGGTCAAGGGTCTGACCTGGGGCCCCTCCGTCGCCGACGCGGAGAAGTACATGCCGGACGTGGCGTCCATGGGCGTCAACACCATCCGCACCTGGGGCACCGACGCCACCAGCAAGCCGCTCTTCGACACGGCGGCGGCCCACGGCGTCAAGGTGATCGCCGGCTTCTGGCTCCAGCCGGGCGGCGGTCCGGGCGCCGGTGGCTGCGTCAACTACCTGACGGACACCGAGTACAAGAACAACATGCTCGCCGAGTTCCCCAAGTGGGTCGACACCTACAAGGACAACCCCGGCGTGCTGATGTGGAACGTCGGCAACGAGTCGACGCTCGGCCTGCAGAACTGTTACGGCGGAGACGAGCTGGAGGCCCAGCGCAACGCGTACACCACCTTCGTCAACGACATCGCGAAGAAGATCCACGCGGTCGACCCCAACCACCCGGTCACCTCGACCGACGCCTGGACCGGCGCCTGGCCGTACTACAAGAAGAACGCCCCGGACCTCGACCTGTACGCCGTCAACGCCTACAACGCGGTGTGCAACATCAAGTCCGACTGGGAGCAGGGCGGTTACGACAAGCCCTACATCGTCACCGAGACGGGTCCGGCCGGTGAGTGGGAGGTCGACGACGACGCCAACGGCGTCCCGACCGAGCCGACCGATGTCGCCAAGGGCGAGGGCTACACCAAGGCGTGGGGCTGCATCACCGGGCACACCGGGGTGGCGCTCGGCGCCACGATGTTCCACTACGGCGTCGAGGACGACTTCGGCGGCGTGTGGTTCAACCTGCTGCCCGGCGGCCAGAAGCGGCTCTCGTACTACGCGGTGAAGAAGGCGTACGGGGCCGACACCTCCGGCGACAACACCCCGCCGGTGATCACCGACATGGCGGTGGACGGTGCCACCACCGGTGTCGCCACCGGCAGCGACGTGAAGATCAGCACCCGCACCACCGACCCGGACGGTGACGCGATCACCTACCAGGTGCTCTTCAGCAGCAACTACATCGACCAGAACAAGGCACTGGTACCCGCCGAGACCAAGGACAACGGCGACGGCACCCTGACCGCGAAGGCGCCCAGCAAGACGGGCGTCTACAAGGTCTACGTGAAGGCCACGGACGGCCACGGCAACGAGGGCATCGAGACCAAGTCGCTGAAGGTGATCCCGCCGAAGGTGGACGGGACGAACGTGTCCCAGGGCAAGACCGCCACGGCCTCCACCTCCCAGACCGACCCGACCGGCGGCTGCCCATGCGGTGCGGCCAACGCGGTGGACGGCAAGTTCGACACCCGCTGGGCCAGTGACTGGAGCGACCCGCAGTGGGTCCAGGTCGACCTCGGCGCCTCGACGAGCTTCAAGCACGTGCAGCTCGCCTGGGACCCGGCGTTCGGCAAGGCGTACGACATCCAGACGTCCGAGGACGGGCAGAGCTGGACGACGGTGAAGTCGGTGACCGACGGCAACGGCGACATCGACGACATCGACGTCAACGGCACGGGCCGCTACGTGCGGATCAACGGCACGGCCCGCGGCTCCGGCTACGGCTACTCGCTCTACGAGTTCGGCGTCTACAGCTGACAGGAGGACGGCCCTCATGATGATCACTCACCTGGGGCGGGCACAGCCCTACGCGCTCAGCCTGTTCCGCATCGTCATCGGGTTGCTCTTCACCTGCCACGGGCTCGCCTCGGTCTTCGGCGTCCTGGGCGGCGCACCGGTCCCGGCGGGTACCTGGCCGGGCTGGTACGCCGCTGTCATCCAGCTGGCCGGCGGCACCCTGGTGCTGTTCGGCCTCGGTACGAGAACGGCCGCGTTCGTGGGCTCCGGCTCCATGGCGTTCGCGTACTTCGACGTGCACCAGCAGCGAGGTCTGCTGCCGATGGAGAACGGCGGCGAGGCAGCGGTCTTCTTCTGCTGGACGCTGCTTCTGATCGTCTTCACGGGTCCCGGCGCGTTGGCCGCGGACCGGCTGTTCACCTCCCGCGGAGCCGCCCGGGAGGGCGCCGGCAACGAGCAGAAGCAGCAACTGGAGGTACCCGCCTGAGGGGGACGGGAACCTCACACACCGGCCTCCCGGGACTGCCCCGGGAGGCCGGTGCCGTGCTGTGCGGTGCGGCTCAGCGCCGTGCGCGGGAGCGGCGTGCGCGTACGCCGACCGCGGTGGATGACGGGCGCCCTACTCCTTCGCGAGTGCCCGCCGGAAGGCCGTGTTCACCGCGGTCAGCCCGCCGTCCACGGACAGCGTCGTACCGGTGACCCAGGCCGCGTCGCGGGAGGCGAGGAAGGCGACGGCGGCCGCGATGTCCTCGGGCTCACCGACCCGGCCGAGCGGGTAGAGGCCGCTGAGCCGGGAGAGTTCGGCGTCCCGTCCTGCCCAGGCGTCGGTGCGGATCGTGCCGGGCGCGACCAGGTTGACCCGCACCCCGCGCGGTCCTGCGTGGCCCGCGAGCGTACGGGTGAGGCTGGCCAGGCCCGCCTTGGCGGCGCTGTAGGCGTGGTTGCCGAAGTCCTGTTCGCCGTTGACCGACCCGATGCTGACGATGGCGCCCCGGCCGGACGCGGCGAGGTGCGGCAGCGCGGCGCGCGAGCACCGGTAGGCGCCGCTGAGCGTGACGTCCAGGTCGCGCTGCCAGGCCTCGTCCGGCTCGTCCTCGAAGAGCGCGGAGTCGGGGGTGCACGAGTAGGCGTTGTTCACCAGCACGTCGAGGGCGCCGAACACCGAGACGGCGTGGGCCACCGCCGCCTCGACCGCGGCCCGTTCGGACACGTCGCAGGCCAGCGAGTCGGCCGAGCCGCCGCTCTGCCTGATCTCCGCCGCAACCCGCCCGGCCCGGTCGCGGTCCAGGTCGGTGACCAGGACCCGGGCTCCCTCGGCGGCCAGTCTGCGGGCGGTGGCGGCGCCGATGCCCTGGCCCGCACCGGTGATGAGTACGCCGTAACCGTCGAATCGCGAGCGCGCAGCAGGAGTCATAGCACCGACCGTACTGCGCGGACCAGGGCCTGGGCGCGGGGGTCGGCGGTGACTCCCTTCTGCAGACCGTTCGTCACATAGCCGAGCGCGATGCCGGATTCGGGGTCGGCGAAGCCGAGCGAACCGCCCCGGCCCGGGTGGCCGAAGGAGCCCGGGGACAGCAGCGGGGAGGCCGGTCCGTGCAGCATGTAGCCGAGGCCGAACCGGGTGGAGACGACCAGCACCCGGTCGGGGCCCGCGGACTCCTCGGTGCGGGCCAGCGTCAGCGTGGCCGGGGCGAACAGCCGGTGGCCGTCGACCGGGCCGATCATCGCGGCGTAGATGCGGGCCAGGCCCCGGGCGGTGGCGATGCCGTTGGACGCGGGGAGTTCGGCGGCCCGGTAACCGGGGTCGTTCTCGTCGGGGAACGGGTCGATGGCCCCGAACGCCTTGCGGGTCAGCGACTCGGGGTCGCGGTAGGCATCGACGACCGAGCGCTTGGGGCGCATCCGCAGCGCGCCGGTGCCGTCCCCGGCGGGCGGCTCGACCTGGCCGATCCGGCCCACCCGGTGTGCCTCGTCCGCCGGGATCCCGAACCAGAAGTCCAGGCCGAGCGGGCGGGCGATCTCCTCGGCGACCCAGCGGCCGACGGTACGTCCGCTGACGCGTCGCACCAGTTCGCCGACGAGCCAGCTGTAGGTCTGCGCGTGGTAGCCGTGCTCGGTGCCGGGCTGCCACTGGGGGCGCTGGGCGGCGACCGCCCGCGGCCCGCTCACGCCGTCGGCCGCCTCCTGGGGGTCAGCGGCCGGTCCAGGGCCGGGACGCCGGCCCGGTGGGCGAGGAGATCGCGTACGAGGACGCGCTCCTTGCCGTTCGCCTTGAACTCCGGCCAGTAGGTGCCGACCGGGGCGTGCAGGTCGATCTGGCCGCGCTGGTGCAGGAGCAGCGGGACGGCGGCCGCGACGCCCTTGCCCGCCGAGCGGACGACCTGCACGGTGTCGACGGCCCACGGCTCGACGCCGTCGACGTCCCTGGTCCCGGCCCACAGGTCGACGACCTTGCGCCCGTGCCGGTAGACGGCGACCGCCGCCCCGCGGTCACCGCGCTGCTCGAAGTTACGGATGAAAGCATCCCGGACCGGTTCGAATCCGGGCGCCACGGTGCCCCGTACGTCCACGCCTGCTCCTGCGCTCCCGCTCATCCCCCCATGGTGCATTGCACCGCAGGTCGCAGGTGGGGCGGGTCACCTCATGTTCACCGTCACGGAACGCGGGTCGAATCCGAAGGGGAGCTCCAGCCGGTGGGCGCCCATCAGTTCCTCGTCGCAGAGGAGGTCCTGGGTGCGGTCGTCGGCGACGATGACGCCGTCGCTGAGGATGACCGCGCGGCCGCAGAGCTCCAGGGCGTACGGCAGGTCGTGCGTGACCATCAGCACGGTGACGTCCAGCGACCTCAGGATGTCGGCGAGTTCGCGGCGGGAGGCCGGGTCCAGATTGGAGGAGGGTTCGTCCAGCACGAGGATCTCCGGCCGCATGGCGAGGACCGTGGCGACGGCGACGCGGCGGCGCTGGCCGAAGGAGAGGTGGTGCGGCGGCCGGTTGACGTACTCCTCCATGCCGACCTGCTTGAGCGCGTCGGTGACCCGCTCCTCCAGCTCGGCACCGCGCAGTCCGCCGGACGCGGGTCCGAAGGCGACGTCCTCGCGGACGGTGGGCATGAAGAGCTGGTCGTCGGGGTCCTGGAAGACGATGCCGACGCGGCGGCGGATCTCGGCGAGGTTGCGCTTGGCGACCGGGAGCCCGGCGACCCGGACGGTGCCGGCGCCCGCGTCGAGGATGCCGTTGAGGTGGAGGACGAGGGTGGTCTTGCCGGCGCCGTTCGGGCCGAGCAGGGCGACGCGCTCGCCGTGCGCGACGGTCAGGTCGACGCCGAAGAGGGCCTGATGGCCGTCGGGATAGGCGTAGGCGAGACCGCTGACCTCCAGGGACGGCGGCGTGGGCGGCACGGGGCGGCGGAGGGCTGACTCATACGGTCCATCCCAGCAGACAGACGACGAGGGCGAGCACGGGGAGGGCCGAGGCGTACGCCCACTGGGTGCGGGAGGCCGTCACCTCGTCGATGACCGGCATGGAGCCGGTGTAGCCGCGGCTGACCATCGCGAGGTGGACGCGTTCGCCGCGCTCGTAGGACCTGATGAAGAGCGCGCCGGCCGATTTGGCCAGCACCCCCCACTGCCGGACCCCGCGCGCCTCGAAGCCGCGCGAGCGGCGGGCGATGGACATCCGGCGCATCTCGTCGGTGATCACATCGCCGTACCGGATCATGAAGGAGGCGATCTGGACGAGCAGCGGCGGCAGCCTGAGGCGTTGCAGGCCGAGCAGCAGGGAGCGCAGCTCGGTGGTGGAGGCGAGGAGTACCGAGGCGGCGACGCCGAGGGTGCCCTTGGCCAGGACGTTCCAGGCGCCCCAGAGACCGGGGACGCTGACGGAGAGGCCCAGCACGTGCGTCTGCTCGCCGGGCACCACGAACGGCATGAGCAGTGCGAACGCGACGAACGGCACCTCGATCAGCAGCCGCTTGAGCAGGAAGCCGGCCGGGATGCGAGCCAGCACGGTGACGCCCGCGATCAGCAGCGCGTACAGCCCGAAGGCCCAGACGGCCTCGCGCGGGGTGGTGACGACGACCACGACGAAGCAGAAGACGGCGGCGAGCTTGCAGTGCGGCGGCAGGTCGTGGACCGGCGAGTGGCCGTGCCGGTAGAGCTTGTGTGCGTGTCCCGCGCCCATCAGACCTTCTCGTCGGTGCGGGTGAGGACAGCGGGCTCGTCCGTCGTCCGCCGGCGGCGGACCACGTAGAACGCGCCGCTGCCGACGACCAGGGTGGCGCCGACGCCGATCACGCCGGCCAGTCCGCCGGAGATCCGGGCGTCGGAGATGTCCTTGACGCCGTAGTCGGCGAGCGGGGAGTCCTTGGCCGCGTGCTCCTCGGCCTTCTTGTCGATGCCCTGGTCCGTGGCGACCTTCTCCAGGCCGTCGGGGTTGGCGGAGGCGTAGAAGGAGACGAAGCCCGCCAGCACGAGAGCGGTGATCAGGCCGGTGGCCCACAGGCCCCGGTTGGAGCGGGTGGCCGCGACCGGGGCGACGGGCTCCCGGGTGGGCGCGTCCACCAGCTCGCCGTCGACCCGGAGCTTGAGCGGGGCGGTGAGACCGCGGGCGCCGTGGACCAGGTCGGGGCGTACGGCGATGACGGCGCCGACGGTCAGCGCGGTGATCGCGGCCTCGCCGATGCCGATCAGGACGTGGACCCCGACCATCGCGGTGAAGACCTTGCCGATCGGGATGTCGGTGGTGCCGCCGATCCAGTACATCAGCGTGAAGGCGCAGGCCGCGGCCGGTACGGAGACGAGCGCGGCGACGAAGGAGGCGGCGGTCATGGAGCGGCGGGTGCGGGGCAGCACGCGGACCAGGCCGCGGAAGAGGGCGTAGGCGACGACGGTGGTCACGATGCCCATGTCGAGGATGTTCACCCCGAGCGCGGTCAGCCCGCCGTCGGCGAAGAGGATGCCCTGCATCATCAGCACGACGGATATGCACAGGATGCCGGTGTACGGCCCGACCAGGATCGCGGCCAGCGCTCCGCCCAGGAGGTGGCCGCTGGTACCGGCGGCGACCGGGAAGTTCAGCATCTGCACGGCGAAGATGAAGGCGGCGACCAGTCCGGCCAGCGGCGCGGTGCGCTCGTCCAGCTCGCGGCGGGCCCCCTTCAGACTGACGGCCACGGCACCGGCGGCCACGACTCCGGCGACGGCGGAGACGGGTGCATTGATGAATCCGTCGGGTACATGCATGGGGGAGGCTCCGCTTCCTGCGTTACTGCATTGCTGCGCGGGGTCATGAACCTCTCAATGATAGAGCCTTGTTGCGAAGCGTTCGCAAGAGCGGGTCTGTCACAACTGCCCAGAGTTCTCACAGTGCTCTTTACGTAAAATATGGGACATTGGAGGACGAAGACGTATAAACAGGAGGAGCCGGCCCATGTCCCCCGTGATCAAAGAACATGCCCGAGCCCGGCTCGTCACCGACGCCCGCGACCTGCCCACCGTCCCCGTCGAGCTGCGGTACGACACCGCGGACGGCCCCAGTACGATCCACATCGCCTTCCCCGGCGGCGCGGAGTGGGCCGTCGGACGCGAGCTGCTGGAGCGCGGACTGCGCGCCCCCGTCGAGCGCGACAGTCTCCGGATCTGGCCGTGCGGCCGGGCCCAGCTGGTCGTCGAACTCCACTCGGCGAGCGGGGTCGAGGTGGTGCAGTTCGACAGCGCGCCCCTGATCCGCTTCCTGCGCCGTACGCACACCGAAGCCAGGACCGAGACCGCGCGCGCCTGACGGGTGTCATGGCGAGAGCCCCCGTGCACCATGTGCACGGGGCTCTCGTCGCTCCGGCCCCCCCGTCCCCACAGGTAACCGGCGCTTCCGGGGCCGCGCTCCGCTCAGACGTGGCCCCGGAGGTCAGCGGCTCTCAGGGACGGCTCAGACGCGGGTCAGCTCACGCTCGCCGCCGGCGTCCGGGCCGGAGTCGGCCGAGGCCGTGTCGCTGAGCTCCTTGCGCAGCCCCTCGCCCTCGACGTCCACGTTGGGCAGCGCCCGGTCCAGCCAGCGCGGCAGCCACCAGGCCCGCTTCCCGAGCAGCGCGAGGACCGCGGGCACGATGGCCATGCGGACGACGAACGCGTCGAAGAAGACGGCGATGGCGAGCGAGAAGCCGATCATCTTGATCATCTGCTCGCTGGAGCCGATGAAGCCGGAGAAGACCGCCATCATGATCACGGCCGCGGCCGTGACGACCCTGGCGCCGTGCTTGAAGCCGGTGACGATGGCCTGGCCGGGCTTCTCGCCGTGGACGTGCGCCTCCCGCATCCGGGTCACGAGGAAGACCTCGTAGTCCATCGCGAGACCGAAGACGACACCCACCATGAAGATCGGCATCATCGACATGATCGGACCGGTCTGCTCCACCCCGAAGAGCGAGCCGAGCCAGCCCCACTGGAAGACCGCGACGACCGCGCCCAGGGCCGCGACGACCGAGAGCAGGAAGCCGAGCGCCGCCTTCAGCGGCACCAGGACCGACCGGAAGACCACCATCAGCAGCAGGAAGGCGAGGCCGACGACGAGCGCCAGATACGGCAGCAGCGCGTCGTTCATCTTCTGCGAGAAGTCGATGTTCATCGCGGTGGCACCGGTGACCAGGACCTCGGCGCCGGTGTCGGACTTGATGTCCTTGCCCGCGTCACGGATCGCGTGGACCACGTTCTCCGTCTCGACGGAGCTCGGGCGGTCCTTCGGGACGACGGTGATCATCGCCGCGTCGCCGGCCTTGTTGAAGGTGGCCGGGGTGACGGCGACGACACCCTTCATGCCGGAGATCTCGTCACCGACCTGCTTGGCTGCGGTCTTGCCGTCGGAGCTGTTCGCCGTGTCGACGACGACCAGCAGCGGGCCGTTGAAGCCGGGGCCGAAGCCCTCGGAGAGCAGGTCGTAGGCGCGGCGCTGGGTGGTGCTGGTGGGCTGGGCGCCGTCGTCCGGCAGACCCATCTCCAGCGAGGCGGCCGGGATGGCGATCGTGCCGAGACCGATGACGCCGACGAGCAGCACCCACACCGGCTTGCGCAGCACGAACCGCGCCCAGCGGGTGCCCATGTTCGGCTTGGCGTCGGGCTTGTTCTCGGCCTCGGCGGCCTTGCGCGCCTTGCGCCCCATGACCCGCTTGCCCGCGAAGCCCATCATGGCGGGGACGAGGGTGAGCGCGATGAGGACGGCGATGGCGACCGTGCCGGCGGCGGCGAAGCCCATCTTCGACAGCATCGGGATGTTGACGACGGCCAGGCCGACCAGGGCGATGACCACGGTGAGCCCGGCGAAGACGACCGCGGAACCCGCCGTGCCGACCGCACGGCCCGCCGCTTCCTCGCGTTCCCGGCCCTCGGCCAGTTCGGCGCGGTAGCGGGAGACGATGAAGAGCGCGTAGTCGATGCCGACCGCGAGGCCGATCATCATCGCGAGGGTGGAGGTGGTGGAGCCGAGGTCGAGCACGTTGGCCAGCGCCGTGATCGACGAGACGCCGATGCCGACCCCGATCAGGGCGGTGAGCAGCGGCAGCCCCGCCGCGATGAGCGAGCCGAAGGTGATGACGAGCACCACCGCGGCCAGCGCGATGCCGATGACCTCGGTAGCGCCGGTCTCCGGCATCACCTGGAGCGCGTCACCGCCGATCTCCACGGTCATCCCGGTCTTCTGTGCCGTCTCGCCCGCGTCCTGAAGGGCGTCCCGGGTGGCGTCGGTCAGCTCCATGGAGCTGACCTTGTAGGTGACCGAGACGTAGGCGGTCGTGCCGTTCTTGGAGACGGCCTTGCCCGCGTACGGGTCGACGACCGAGGCGATCTGGTCCGAGCCGGACTTCAGCTCACCGGTGATCTTCTTGACGTCGGCCTTGTTCGCCGGGTCCGTCATCTTCTCGCCCTGGGGGGCCTTGAAGACGATGCGTGCGGTGGCGCCGTCGGCGCTGGCTGCGGGGAATCGCTGTTCCAGCAGGTCGAAGGCCTTCTGGGCCTCCGTACCCGGGATCGAGAAGGAGCTGGAGGTGGCGGTGGACGCGGAGGCCGCACCGAATCCGGCGAGCGCCAGCAGTGCCACCCAGACGAGGGCGACATAGCGGCGGCGCCGGAAGGCGAGCCGTCCGAGCTTGTAGAGGAATGTGGCCACGGAGGCGTACTCCCGGTCAGGTCGTTGAGTGGAAACAGGGCGTGAGGAACCAGCCCGACGACGAGAGCGGCGTGTCAGGTGGGGCGTGGGGAGAGGGCCGTGCGAGGGACGGGGGTCAGACTCCGAGAGCGGGGAGGATCACGGAGTCGACGTAGTCGGTGAGGAACGCATGGTCGACAGCGCGGTCCTCGACCAGCTGCCGAGCGGCGAACGCGCCGATCAGCATGTGCGGTACGTACTTCAGCGCCGGGTTGTCCGGACGCAGCTCACCCCGGTCCACGGCTCGGCGCAGCAGCATCTCGAGGCCGGTCATTTCCGGCTCGATCAGCAGTTCGCGCAGGGCCTGGAGGAGGTCGGGGTTCTCGTGGACGGCATGGCTCAGACCCCGCATCAGCGCGGAGTCCTTCTCCATCTGACAGTCGTCGGTGCGGTCCAGCACGGCATGGAAGTCGCCGCGCAGCGAGCCGGTGTCGACCTCGCCGAGGGACACCGGCTTGTTGTGCCGCAGGGCCGTGACGACGAGCTCGGGCTTGCTCCCCCACTGGCGGTAGAGGGTGGCCTTGCTGGAACGGGTGCGCGCGGCGATGGCGTCCATGGTCAGGGCGTCGTAGCCGACCTCGCGAAGCAGGTCGAGCACGGCGGCGTACAGCTCGCTCTCACGCTCGGGCGTGAGCCTTGTCCGTGCCATGTCTCGACCTCCTGTTCCGCTGAGTCCGTCTCATTCGTACGTCAGTCAATCGAACGAAACTGTTTCGTACACCTCGACGGTACCTCGCCGGTCGAGCGAAACGAAATCGTTTCGCTTGTGTTCCGCACCACAAGTTGCCGCCGCCCCCTCGCCCGGAAAGCATTGGGGGGTGAGTGACGACGTCTCGTATCTCCGGTTCCCGCACCTCCACGAGGATCTGCTCTGCTTCGCCGCAGAGGACGATCTCTGGGTCGCCCCCCTCGTCCCCGAGGGCGATCAGCCCGGACGCGCCTGGCGGGTGACCGTCGACCGCACCAGAGTCAGCCACCCGCGCTTCTCCCCCGACGGGACCCGGATCGCTTACACGACCTGGCGCAGCCTCGACCCCGAGATCCACCTCGCACCCGTGGCCGGCGGCCCGGCCCGCCGGCTGACCTACTGGGGCTCGACGGATGCCCGGGTCCGCGGCTGGACCCCCGACCCGGGCGACGCCGCCCAGATCCTCGCCGTCTCCTCGCACAACCAGCCGTTCTCGTACTTCTCCTGGGCCTACAGCCTGCCCACCGACGGCAGCCCCGGCGGCAAGCTTCCCTGGGGCCCGGTCTCCGACATCGCGGTCGCCGACATCGACGGCGAACGGCGCACCCTGCTGCTCACCGGCACACCCCCGCACGAGCCGGCCGCCTGGAAGCGGTACCGGGGCGGCGCGACCGGACGGCTGTGGCTGCACGGGGAGCGACTGCTGCCGGACATCGGCGGGCACCTCGACTCGCCCATGTTCGTCGGCGGCCGGATCGCCTTCCTCTCCGACCACGAGGGCGTCGGCAACCTCTACTCCTGCCGGCCCGACGGCGGCGATCTGCGCCGCCACACCGACCACGACGCGTTCTACGCCCGGCACGCCTCCAGCGACGGCCGGCGGGTCGTCTACCAGTGCGCCGGGGAACTCTGGCTGGTCGACGACCTGGAGTCGCCCACCGCGGGCCCCCGGAAGCTGGCGGTCCGGCTCGGCGGGCCGCGGGCCGGGCGGCGCAGCTACCAGGTGCCGGCCGCCAGCCATGTCGACGCGCTCTCCGTCGACGAGACCGGCCGTGCCAGCGCGGTCTCGGTACGCGGCAGCCTGTACTGGCTCACCCACCGCGACGGCCCCGCCCGCACCATCAGCGACACCCCCGGCGTCCGGGTCCGGCTGCCGGAGATGCTCGGCAGCGGTGGCCAGGTCGCCTACGTCACCGACGCGGAGGGCGAGGACTCGATCGAGATCGCCTCGCTGCCGCGCGCCAGCGGCGACCGTCCGCCGCGCCGGCTCGCCCCCGGCCTGGTCGGCCGGGTCCAGGAGCTGATCGCCGACCCGGACGGCGAACGGCTCGCCATCGCCTCGCACGACGGCCGGCTGCTGCTCCTGGACACCGACGAGGAGACCGCCACCGGCGAACCCACCGAACTGATCCGGTCCGTCAACGGCCCGGTCCGCGATCTGGCCTTCTCGCCGGACGGTGCCTGGCTGACCTGGTCGCATCCGGGCATCGGGCGTTCGCTGCGCAAGATCAAGCTCGCCCGGATCACGGGTCCGGGGGAACCGGTGGTCGTCGACGTCACCAACGGCCGCTTCGAGGACGAGAATCCCGTCTTCACGGGGGACGGCCGCTATCTCGCCTTCCTCTCCTGGCGCGGCTTCGACCCGGTCTACGACGTGCACACCGGCGACCTCTCCTTCCCGCTCGGCTGCCGCCCGTACCTGGTCCCGCTCTCCTCGGCGACCCCGTCGCCCTTCGCCCTCTCCCCCGACGGCCGGCCGGCCGCGGGCGGCCTCGATCCGGTGGACTCCGCCGAGGCCGGGGCGGCCGAAGGCTCCACGGTCACCGTCGAGTTCGAGGGCCTGCAGAACCGCGTCACGCCCTTCCCGGTGTCCGCCTCCAAGTACTCGGCGCTGTACCCGGTCGCCGGCGGCGGGCTGGTCTGGCTGCGCTGGCCGATCTCCGGCGCGCTCGGCGAGACGTTCGCCAACCCGGCGGACATGTCGGGCCGCCCCACCCTGGAGCACTTCAGCATCGCCAAGGCGAAGAAGACCCAACTCGTCAGCCACATCGACTGGTTCGCCGTCAGCGGCGACGGCTCACGGCTCGTCGTCATGGACGACGGCGAGCTCAGCGCCGTCCCCTCGTCCGAACCCGGCGACAACGACTCCACGGTCTTCCTCGACCTGCGCCGCATCCTGCACGACGTCGACCCGCCCGCGGAGTGGCGGGGGGCGTACGACGAGGCGGGCCGCATCATCCGCTCCTACTTCTGGGAGCCGGACATGTGCGGCATCGACTGGCCGGCCATCCTGGACCAGTACCGCCCGCTGGTCGAACGCGTCTCTACCCCCGACGAGTTCGCCGATCTGCTGCGTGAGGTGCTGGGCGAGCTGGGCACCTCCCACGCGTACGTGGCGCCCGCACGCCGCAACGAGGGCCCGCCGCACTACCAGCGGGCGATCGGCCTGCTGGGCGCGAACCTGGTGTGCCGGGACGGCGACTGGACCATCCAGCGCATCCTGCCCGGCGACTCCTCGGACTCCAAGGCCCGTTCGCCCCTGGCCGGTACGGGCATCAGGGAGGGCGCGGTCCTCACCCATGTCGACGGCCGCGCGGTCGACCCGGTCACCGGCCCCTACCCGCTGCTCTCCGCGGCGGGCGGCACGACGGTCGAGCTGACCTTCCTGCCCGCCGGCGGCGAGGGCCGCGCCCGCCGCGTGGCGGTCGTCCCCCTGGTCGACGAACGCCCGCTGCGCTACCAGGACTGGGTGGCCAAACGCCGTGAGGTCGTACGGGAGGTGAGCGGCGGCCGCTGCGGGTACCTGCACATCCCCGACATGGGCGGCTCCGGCTGGGCCCAGTTCAACCGGGACCTGCGCCTGGAGGTCTCCCGGCCGGCCCTGATCGTGGACGTGCGCGGCAACGCGGGCGGCCACATCAGCGAACTGGTCGTCGAGAAGCTCACCCGCACCATCCTCGGCTGGGACCTGACCCGCAACGCCCAGCCGGTGTCGTACGCCTCCAACGCCCCACGGGGCCCGGTGGTCGCGCTTGCCGACGAGGCGACGTCCTCCGACGGCGACATGATCACCGCCGCGTTCCGCCTGCTGAAACTGGGCCCGGTGGTGGGGCAGCGCACCTGGGGCGGGGTGGTCGGCATGACCGGCCGGCACCAGCTGGGCGACGGCACGGTGATCACGGTGCCGATGAACGCGGCCTGGTTCGACGCCTGGGGCTGGTCGGTGGAGAACCACGGGGTCGAACCGGACCTGGAGGCCCTGCGCACCCCGCTCGACTGGGCGGAGGGCCGGCACGCGGTGCTCGACGACGCGGTGTGGGCGGCCCTTGACCTGCTGGCCGCGAACCCGCCGGCGACGGCCCCGACCTACTCCGACGTCCCCGACCGCCGCCGGCCGCCGCTGCCGCCGCGCTGAGGGCCGCCCTGCGGGAAGGCGCCGGGGCTCACGCTGCGGGCGCTCCGAACCACCGCTCCAACGCGTCCGCCACCGGCTCCCCGGCTCCTGGCCCGCCTGCTCCCGCCCGGCGTCCGGCCCCTGCCGGTCGGCGGCCCAGGCCGTGAACCCGTCGGGGCGCACCAGCAGCCCGGCCAGTTCCGGACGGCCGGGGCAGGCGGCGGCCCGGACGTCCACCCGGCCGCCGTAGCCCTCGGCCTCGGCCCGCAGCTTCGGGTCGTCGGCCAGGTCCAGGAGCAGTGCGCGGCCGCCGTGCAGGTGGTCGGCGAGCCGGCTGCCGTCGGCGAGTTCCAGGTCGGGTGCGCTGCGTCCGACCAGCGGATGACTGCCCGGCAGGTCGTAGTGCTGCCAGACGCCGGAGATCTTCTTGACCAGGTGGGTGGTGCCGTCGACGGTACGGGTCAGGTCGGTGACCACCGCCCGCAGCGAGCGTGCGTGCGACTCCGGCCGCATGAGGGCGACCTGGGCGCGGCTCCATTCCAGCACCCAGGCGCCGATCGGATGCCGTTCGGCCGTGTACGAGTCGAGGAGGCTCTCCGGCGCCCGGCCGCACACCACGGCGGCGAGCTTCCAGCCCAGGTTCATCGCGTCCCCGATGCCGAGGTTCAGCCCCTGCCCGCCGAACGGTGAGTGCACATGGGCCGCGTCGCCCGCGAGGAGCACCCGGCCGGCCCGGTAGTCCGTGACCTGACGGCAGTTGTCGGTGAACCGCGTCGCCGTGCGCACCTCGGTCACGGTGACGTCCACGCCGGACACCCGGCGCAGACTGCCCTGCAGCTCCTCGGCGGTGACGGGCGTCGTGCGGTCGGCGGGCGGTCCGTCGAACTCGACGGTGAGGATGCGGCCGGGCACCGGGCCGTAGGCGTACAGGCCGGCGTCCGTCGCGATCCAGCCGGCTCCGAGCCCTTCGGCGCCGGCCAGGCCGACCATCGCCTGGTAACCGGTGATCTCCGGCGGCGTCCCGGGGAAGTCGAAGCCGGCGAGCTTGCGCACGGTGCTGCGCCCGCCGTCGCAGCCGACCAGCCGGCCCGCGCGCACGGACTCGGGCGCCGGGCCGCCGGCGGGTGCCAGGTGCACGGTCACCCCGTCGTCGTCCTGCTCGAAGCCGGTCAGCTCGACCCCCCTGCGCAGCTCGACGCCGAGCTCCCGGGCACGGTCGGCGAGCAGCCGCTCCAGCGCGGCCTGCGGCACCAGCCCCACGTCACCGGCCGGACCGGCGTCGGCGAAGGCCGGGTCCGCCGCGTCCAGCAGCCGGGCGTCCAGCATGATCCCGGCGAAGTGGCCGGCGAACTTCGGGGGCGGTGGGGTGTTTTCGTCGCCGCCGCGCGCCCGCTGGAACTCCCGGAACAGCTCCATCGCCCGCCGCTGCACCTGCACCAGGGCGGGCAGCATCCCCCGCCGGTCGAGGGCCATGACGGTGGGGGTGTTGACGGCCCCCGCCTTGATCGTCTCGTCCGGTTCGGCCATGCGCTCGACGATCAGTACCCGGTCCACCCCGCCGAGCCGCAGTTCGCAGCCGAGCAGCAGGCCGACGGGTCCGGCGCCGGAGACCACCACGTCGTAGCGCGTCATGAGATCCATGCCAGATAACTTTAGTCACTATAAAAGTATGTTCGCTATAGTTTTCTCGCTAGAGTTTTCGCCATGACGAAGGACCGGGAAGGCCAGGAAGCGGAACTGCCGCTGCGGGAGCGGAAGAAGCGGGCGACGCGGCAGCGGATCTCGGACGTGGCGACGGGGCTGTTCCTCACGGGCGGTTTCGACGAGGTGACCGTCGCGGAGGTCGCCCGGGCCGCCGACGTCTCCGCCATGACGGTCTTCAACTACTTCCCGCGCAAGGAGGATCTCTTCCTCGACCGCATCCCCCAGGCGATCGAACTGTTCACCCAGGCCGTACGGGAGCGGGGGCCGGGGCAGTCCCCGCTGGCCGCCCTGCGCGGCCTGGCGCTCGGGCTCCTCGACCAGCGCCATCCGCTGTCCGCGGTGGACGACGACTTCCCCGCCTTCTGGCGGATCGTCCTGGCCTCGCCCGCCCTGCGCGCCCGCGCCCGCGAGGGCGTGGAGGACCTGGAGCACGCCCTGGCACGGACCTTCGCCGGGACCGGCTCCGGATTCGCCGACCCGGAGCTCGCGGCGGCCCTGACCGTCGCGGCCTACCGCTCGGTCTACGCCACCACCGCCCGCCGCCTCCTCGCGGGAGAGCCGGCGGCGGCACTGGCGGACGACCACGGGGCGCGGGTAGATGCGGCGTTCGACGCACTGGAGAGGGCGCTGGGGTAGATCCGCCCCGACGCGGCTGGGCCGCCAAGGCGCCCTGGAGACAGAGAAAAGGGGCGCGCCCGGAAACCGGGCGCGTCCCTCAACGCGCAACTAGCGAAAGCGCAGACGTCAACGGTCGAACTTCTCGCGAAGGTCGTCCGCCGCACCCCGGGCCCTGTCACGACCCCGCTCAGACGCGTCCGAGGCCCGGTCGGACGCATTCTGCGACCGGCCCCGGTTCTCGCCCTTGCCGTCCTTCATCTTCTTCTGCGCCTGGCCGGCAAGATCCTGCGCCTTGTCCTTGAACTGGTCGGCGATGCCCATGCTGTTCACTCCTCTGTGGGGTGCGTGGGGGTGGCCCCGGTGGGGCCTCGACCAGACTTACACGCCCGGACATTCGCCGCATTTCGATCACTCACGCTGCGTGCGCGCCGCGCGTTCGTCCTGGTCAGCGGCGCCTCCGGCGCCCACCAACCCCTTGCTGACGCCCTCCAGCCGCGATCCGAACCGCTGCATCTCCCGCTGCCCGACGGCGCCGATCAGCGCCGGCAGGTAACCCCGCACGGACTGCATCCCGCGCAGCCACCACTGCGCGTACACGTGCGCGGAGCGCCGCTCGATGCCGGCCACGATCCGGTCGACCGCCGGGCCCAGCGGGTAGGTGCGGTTGGACGGCCACGGCAGCCGCTGCCGCAGCTCCCGCATCACGTCGTCCTGGTCCGCGCCGCGCACCATGTCCGTGTCCGTCCAGGACAGGTAGCCGACCCCGACCTTCACCCCGCGGTAGCCGACCTCGGCCCGCAGGCTGTGCGCGAAGGCCTCGACGCCCGACTTGGACGCGCAGTACGCGGTCATCATCGGTGCCGGAGTGATCGCGGCCAGCGAGGCGATCTGCAGGAAGTAGCCGCGGCTCTCCATCAGGACCGGCAGGAACGCCCGGCCGGTCACCGCGCCGCCGATCAGGTTGACCTCGATGACCCGTCGCCAGGCCACCGGATCGGAGTCGACGAACGGTCCGCCGGAGGCGACGCCCGCGTTGGCGACGACGATGTCGACCTTCCCGAAACGCTCCTTGACCTCCTGCGCGACCCGCGCCATGGCTTCGTGGTCGGTGACGTCCGCGTGCCAGTGGTCGCTCTCCGCGTGCAGCCGCTCCGAGACCTTCTTCAACTCGTCCGGCTCCAGGCCGACCAGCGCCAGCTTCGCGCCCCGCGCCGAGAGCTTGCGGGCCAGCAGCTCACCCACGCCGCGCGCCGCGCCCGTGACGACGACGACCTGTCCTTCGAGACTGCGCCTGCCGCTCATGCGACCTCCTCCTTGCCCTCGACAACAGCCGTACCCTGCACCGGGAGGTACGTGCTCGCCAACTCCCGGATCTTCGCCGTGACCGTCTCCGGCGCCTCGACCGGCGTCATGTGTCCTACCCCCGCCAACTCGGTGAGCCCCAGGCACTCGGGCAGCGCCGCCGCGAGGGCGCGGGCGTGGACGGGCGGCGTCAGCCGGTCGGCCGTACCCGCGATCACCGCGGTGGGCACCCGCAGTTCCCGTACGCCCTCGTCGAGATCGAGCTCCGCGAGCACCTGCCCCCAGGCGACCCGGGCCGCGCGCGGGCAGGCGTGCACGATCCGGGCGCAGATGTCGACCAGGTCCGGAGCCGAACCCCCGCCCATCGTGCCGTACTTGAGGATGCGCCTGGAGAGCGGCGTGACCGGCCCGAGCGGTGCCCGCGCACCGAGGATCGCCCGGGTCATCCGGGACCGCACCGCGCCGGCCCGCATGGGCAGCACGAGCGATTCCGCGATCAGCAGCGAACTCCCGGTGCTGCACAGCAGCACGGCGGCCGCGTGCTCGCGCAGACCGGCCCGCCGCGAGGCGGCCATCATCGTCATGCCGCCCATGGAGTGCCCCGCGAGTACGGCCTTCTCGCCCGGCGCCAGCGTGGCAGCGAGCACCGCTTCGAGGTCGTCGGCCAGCGCGTCGGTGGTGTACTCGTTCCGGCCGGCCGCCGGCGAGCCGCCGTGGCCGCGCTGGTCGTAGGCGATGACCCGGTGGTCCACGGCCAGGTCCCGGATCTGCGCGTCCCAGAAGCGGGTGCTGCAGGTCCAGCCGTGGGAGAGCACCACGGCGGGTGCGCCGTCCTGCCCGTGCACCTCGACATGGACGCGGGAGCCGTCCGCGGAGACGGCCATGAGTTCGCGCGCGGGCACCGGACGGGTGACCTCGCGCCGCAGCTGCCGGCTCATCCCGCGACCTCCTCGGCCACGGCCTTGTGCGTATCGCGCCCCGCGGGCGCCCGTACGACCTCGTACTCCGCGAGGTCGACCCTGCGCGTCACCTTGCGGAACTCGGCGGTGGTGCCGGGCCAGACCGTGGTGTTGCGCCCGTTGGAGTCCAGGTACCAGCTGTTGCAGCCACCGGTGTTCCACACCGTGCGCTTCATCCGCTCCTGCACGCCCCGGTTCCAGGCCCCGACGGCCGAGGGCCGCGCGTCGAGTGCGGCCCGCCCGCCGAGCACGTCCAGCTGCCGCAGGTAGTCGGCCAGGTAGTTCAGCTGGGCCTCGATCATCAGGATCATCGAGGAGTTCCCGAGCCCGGTGTTGGGACCGATGATCGTCATCCAGTTGGGGAAGCCGGCCGCGCTCGCACCGCGCAGCGCCTGCATCCCGTCCTTCCAGGACTCCGCGAGCGTGATGCCGTCCGCGCCCACCACCCGGTCGGCGATCGGCATGTCCGTCACGTGGAAGCCCGTACCGAAGATGATCGCGTCGACCTCGGCCTCCGTGCCGTCGGACGCGACGACCGTCGACCCGCGCACCTCGCTCAGACCGGAGGCGACCACATCCACATTGGGCTGCGCGAGCGCCGGGTAGTAGGCGCTGGAGAGCAGGATGCGCTTGCAGCCGATCCGGTACGAGGGGGTCAGCTTGGCCCGCAGCGCCGGGTCCTTGATCGACCGCGCCATGTTGGACTTGGCTATCCGCTCGACCAGACCCAGCTGGTCGGGGTGCTTGGTGAAGGCGCTGACCTGCAACTCCCGGATTCCCCAGAGGAGTCCGCGGCGCGCGGTGCCGGTGAAGGGGAGCGTGCGGTGCAGCCAGCGCTCGGCGCCGCTGATGGAGCGGTCCATCCGCGGCATGACCCACGGCGGGGTGCGCTGGAACAGCGTCAGCTTCCCTGCCTTCGGCTGGATCGACGGCACGATCTGGATCGCGGAGGCGCCGGTGCCGATCATCGCGACGCGCTTGCCGGTCAGGTCGGCGTCGTGGTCCCAGCGGGCGGAGTGGAAGACCTTGCCGGGGAAGTCGGCGAGCCCCGGAATGTCGGGCATCTTCGGGTCGGAGAGCGGACCGGTCGCGGAGACGACGACGTCGGCGACGATCGTGGTGCCGTCGGCGCTCTCGATGACCCAGTTCAGCTCCTCCCGGTCCCAGCGCATCATCGTCACCTCGTGGTTCAGCCTGAGGTGCGGGCGCAGCCCGAAGGTGTCCGCGACGTGCTCCAGATAGGCGCGGATGTGCTCCTGCCCGGAGAAGGTGCGGGGCCACTCGGGGTTTGGCGCGAAGGAGAACGAGTAGAGGTGGGACGGTACGTCGCAGGCGCAGCCCGGATAACTGTTGTCGCGCCAGGTGCCACCGACCGACCCGGCGCGTTCCAGGATCACGAAATCGGTGATGCCTTCGCGGCGCAGCCGGACAGCGGCTCCGAGGCCCCCGAACCCGGATCCGATCACCGCCACTCGTACATGCTCGTGCTGGGCCATGCTGCCGCCTCCCGCGGTACGTCACACGACTCTGCCAGCAATCACTGGCATTGTTGGGAGACTAGAACAGCTCCGTACCGATGGGTAGGGTACGGCGAAGGAAAGTTACCGGCGGTACAACACGCGGCCTCCCTCGCGGGGGAGGCCGGTAGGGTGCGGGTGTGGCAGACGGACGCGAGCACCGTGAATACCGGATGGAGGAGCTGGCCAAGGAGGCCGGCATCCCCGTACGGACCCTGCGCTTCTACCGGGAACGCGGCCTGATCTCACCGCCCCGCCGCGAAGGCCGCATCGCCTGGTACGACGACCACCACCTGGCCCGGCTGCGCACCATCGCCGGCCTGCTGGAGCGCGGCCACACCCTCACCGGCATCGCCGACCTCGCCCGCACCTTCGAGAGCGGCCGCGACGTCGCCGAGGTGCTGGGCCTGGGCGAACCGACCGAGGAGACCCCGGTCCGGCTCACCCCCGAGCAGCTCGCGGACTACTTCGAGGGCGAGTCCACCCCGGAGAACCTGGCGACCGCCATGGAACTGGGCTACCTCGGCACGGACGGCGACGAGATCGTGCACATCAGCCGCCGTCTCCTGGAGGTGTCCGCCGAGCTCGTACGCGAAGGGGTCCCGCTCGCCGAGGTGCTCGCCTCCGGCCGCCGGGTCCGGGAACACGCGGACGCCCTCGCCGACCTCTTCGTGGCGACCCTGCGCGACCACAGCACGCAGGCCGAACCACCCCAACTGCGCCCGCTGGCCCGCGCGGTGGTGGACGCGGAACTCTCCATGGCCCTGGACCGGCGCCTGCGCCGCGACGCGGAGGCGGCGCAGCCACCGGCGTAGGGCAGCGGCCGGCGCGCGCACGGGGCAGCCGCCGGAGCAGGGCAGCCGCCGACGCACGCACGGGGAACAGGCCACCGTCACAAAGGGGGCAACCGCCCCCCGCACGTACGCACAGGCGGCCCGCTCCTACTGCTCGTACACCACCGTCACCGGCGCGTGGTCGCTCCACCGCTCGCCGTGCGTGGTGGCCCGCTCGACCCACGCCTTCACCGCGCGCTCCGCCAGCCCGGCGGTCGCCACCTGGTAGTCGATGCGCCATCCCGCGTCGTTGTCGAAGGCGCGCCCCCGGTAGGACCACCACGAGTACGGGCCTTCCACGTCCGGGTGCAGGGCGCGCACGACGTCGACGTACGCGGCCTCGCCGAAGACCCGGGTCAGCCACTCCCGCTCCTCGGGGAGGAAGCCGGAGTTCTTCTTGTTGGCCTTCCAGTTCTTGAGGTCCGCCTCCTGGTGGGCGATGTTCCAGTCACCGCAGACCACCACCTCTCGGCCCTCGGCGGCGGCCCGCACCTTCAGCCCCGCGAGGTACGGCAGGAAGGCCGCCATGAAGCGCTCCTTCTCGTCCTGCCTCTCGGTGCCGACCTCGCCGGAGGGCAGGTACAGGCTCGCGACCGTGACACCGGGCAGGTCGATCTCGACGTAGCGGCCGCTCGCGTCGAACTCCTCGCTCCCCGCGTCACCGAAGCCGCCGAACCCGATCTGCACCCGCTCCGGCGCCCGGCGGGAGTACAGCGAGACCCCGGCCCGGCCCTTCGCGGCGGCCGGCGCGTGGACGGTGTGCCACCCGTCGGGCTCACGCACCTCGTCGGGCAGCTGCTGCGGCTCGGCCCGGACCTCCTGGAGGCAGATCACATCGGCTTCGGTCTGCGCCAGCCACTCGACGAAGCCCTTCTTGGCGGCGGCGCGGAGGCCGTTTACATTCACGGAGGTCACAGTCAGCATTCCGGCACGATATCGACATCCCGCATCCGCATACATGTACGATGTCTCGCATGAATATCCAGCCATGCGCCTACGATCACCCCGACGCCGTCAAACTCAACGACAGCGTGCAGCTCGAATACGCCGAGCGCTACGGGGACGAGGGCGACATCACACCGCTGGACGCCACGATGTTCGACCCGCCGCACGGTCTGTACCTGGTCGCCTACGACGCGGCACAACGCCCGGTCGCCACCGGCGGCTGGCGCGCGCAGGAGCACAACGCCGAGGGCTACTCGGACGGTGACGCCGAGCTCAAGCGGATGTACGTGATACCCGAGGAACGCGGCCACGGACTGGCCCGCCGCATCCTGGCCGCCCTGGAGGACGACGCCCGCGCCGCGGGCCGCACCCGCATGGTGCTGGAGACCGGCGACCAGCAGCCCGAGGCGATCGCCCTCTACCTCTCCAGCGGCTACACGCCCTGCGGGAAGTTCGGCCACTACCGGACGTACGACAACAGCCGCTGCTTCGCCAAGCCGCTGCAGGGCTAGGGCCTCTCGTTTGGATCATGCCGGGCTCGCGTGCCCCGGCACCGCACCTCGCGGCGTTGTCGTCGGTCGCCGACGCTCCGCGTCGGCTCCCTCCTCCGCCTTGCGAGGCACAGCACCGGACCCCGCTCCCTTATCCGGCCTGACCCAAACGAAAGACCCTAGGGGCTGTCGAGGAACCCGATCAGGGCGTCGTTGAACGCCTCCGGCCGTTCCAGGTTGGGCATGTGGCCGGCCCCTTCGACCACCACCAGCTCCGCGTCCGGAATCAGCCCGTGCATGGCCTGCGCGTCCGCGACCGGCGTGTATCCGTCGTCCGCCCCGACGACGATCAGTACCGGCACCACGGCCCCGGCGAGCGACTCCCGGTAGTCGGCCCGCTCGGCCCGGCCCCGCAGTGCGGCCGCGGCCCCCTCGGGAGCGGTGGTGCGCATCATCTCCAGCACCTGCGCGGCCACGTCGGGCAGTGCGGTGACGTTGTACGGGGCCATCATCCGGTCGATCACCTCGCGCGCGTAACCGTCCATTCCCTCGGCGAGCAGCCGGTCGGCCAGCCGGTTGCGGAAGGCCTTGCCGTCCTCGGTCTCGGCGACCGGGGAGGTGTCGGCGAGGACCAGGGCCGCGACCCGGTCCGGGTGCGAGCGGTGGAACTCCATGGCGATCTGCCCGCCCATGGACAGCCCGCCGACGACGGCCTGCCCGATGCCGAGGTGGTCCAGCAGCGCGGCGATGTCGTCGGCGAAGTCCAGGAACAGGGTGCGCCCCGGCACGACGTCGCTGTCCCCGTAGCCCCGCAGGTCGGCCGTGATCACCCGATGTCCGGCCGCCACCAGCGCCGCCGCCTGCGGGCGCCACATGCTCCGGTTGAACGGATGGCCGTGGACGAGGACGACGGGCGGCAGACCTCCGGACGGGCCCGAGTCGTCGTACACGAGGGTGACACCGTCCGCCGCCGCGAACTCCCGGCCCGCCCGGGTGTTCATCGGACCCGTCCCACACCCACGTAGAAACCGCTGCGCTCGTTGACCGGCGCCGGACCCTCCCGGTACCACTCGGCGGCGGGAACGAGTCCGGGCTCGACGAGGTCCAGTCCCTCGAAGAACGGCTCCACCTCGCTGCGCGTACGCATCCGCAGCGCGATGGCCCCCTTCTTGTACGCGGTCTCGGTCTCCTGCTTCAGCTCGGGGTGCTGATCGGCGGTGCCGTGCGAAAGGACCAGGTAGCTGCCCGGGGCGAGCGCGTCGACGAGAGTGCGAGTGATTGCGTACGGGTCCTGGTCGTCCGGCAGGAAGTGCATGAGCGCGATCAGGGACAGGGCGATGGGCCGGTCGAAGTCCAGCAGCTTCCGCGCCCGTTCGAGGATCGCCTCCGGCTCCCGCACGTCGGCGTGGAGGTAGTCGGTGGCCCCTTCGGGAGCACTGACCAGCAGTGCCTCCGCGTGGCGCAGCACGATCGGGTCGTTGTCCGCGTACACGATCCGGGCCGCCGGTGTGACTGCCTGGACTATCTGATGCAGGTTGGGTTCGGTGGGGATGCCGGTGCCGATGTCGAGGAACTGGTCGATCCCGCCACGCGCCAGCCAGGCCGAGGCCCGGTGCATGAACGCCCGGTTCCGCGCCGCGTTGCCCCGCGCCTCCTCCGGCAGGGTCTCCGCCACCTGCTGATCGACCGGGTAGTTGTCCTTGCCACCCAGCAACCAGTCGTAGACGCGCGCGGGGTGAGGCTTGCTGGTGTCGATCTGCGGGTGCGGTATGCCGGCCGTCACAGGACGCTCCTCTGTACGGGAAACACTGATGCATGTGAGCGCTCTCAGCGTAGGCGAAGCGTACTCCGGAGCGGATATCCACTTCCGGAACCGGTCGCCACGCCCTGACACCCGGCCAAAGACCGCTGCTCAAAAGGCACTTCACCCCTGCCGACGAGGTGCCGCCGCACATTCCGCACGCGCCACTGAGCCTGCCGGGGCAGGCCGACCCCCTTGCGATGAAGCGCACTTCAACAACCACACTCCCTCCCACGGCCACCGACCGAGGGTGACCGGAACCGGAGGGGAAAGCCATGAAGTACCGCACCATAGGAACGGATCCCGCCACTCGCCGCGAGGTGAGCGTCCTGGCGCTCGGCGCGATGCTCTTCGGGTCGGTGACCGACGAGAAGACCTCGTTCGCCGTCCTCGACCACTACGTGGAGGCCGGTGGCACCTTCATCGACACCTCCGACAACTACGCCTTCTGGGTCGACGGCGGCCTCGGCGGCCAGAGCGAGCGGCTGCTCGGGAAGTGGCGGCGCAGCCGCGGTATCGGTGACGAGATAGTCATCGCCACCAAGCTGGGCGCCGAACCCCTCGCCCCCGGCACCGGCTACGTCGACAACCCGGAGGGCCTGTCGGCGAAGGCGGTCCGGGAGGCCGCCGAGCGCAGCAGGGAGCGGCTCGGGGTGGACAAGCTCGACCTGCTCTACGCGCACATCGAGGACCGGACCGTCCCGCTCCGCGAAACCGTCGAGGCGCTGGGGGAGCTGACGTCGGACGGGACGGTCGGGCTGCTGGGTGCCAGCAACCACGCCGTCTGGCGGCTGGAGCGCGCCCGGGCGCTCGCGGCCGCGGCCGGGGTCCCCGGCTACGAGGTGTTCCAGTACCAGCACAGCTACCTCCGCCCCCGGTCCGACGTCCCCAGCCCGCTCTTCGAGGACGGCAGCCTCGGCCACGCCGGACCCGAACTGCTCAGCTACCTGCGCGCCGAACCGGACCTGACCCTGGTCGCGTACTCGCCGCTCCTGACCGGCGCGTACACGCGTGCCGACAAGCCGCTCCCCCAGGACTTCGACCACCCCGGCACACCCGCCCGCCTCGCGGTACTGCACGAGGTCGCCGCCGAGACCGGCGCCGGCGTCAACCAGGTCGTGCTGGCCTGGCAGATCGGCAGCCGCCTGCCCGTGATCCCGCTGGCCGGCGCGTCGTCGGTGGCCCAGCTGAAGGAGAACCTGGCGGCGGTCGACCTGGAGCTGACGGACGAACAGCGGGCCCGCCTGGACGCCGCGCACTGACCCGGCGCGGGACGAGGGAAAGCGGCCATCGGCGCGGGTGCCGGTCCGGATGTCCCGCGCGCACAGTTCACACCGCAGAACGACACGACGCCGGGTGCAGCCAGGGAAGTTCGTCGCGGTTGAATCGGTCTGTGCCTCGGCCCCCGGCATGCGTCATCGCACCGCGACGCGGACACTTCGGCACCGCAGGAACGCCGTGACGGTGGATGGATCGCGCTGCTGTACGACGCCAAAGAGTCCCTACCGGATTTCCCGGTAGGGACTCTGAGCTGCGGTGTGCGGTGGACCTGGGGAATTTGAACCCCGGACCCCCTCGATGCGAACTATCGGCGTGGCGGTCGCTGAGGGCTGCGAGCCTGTCCATGCGGGGGCTGAGGGGCGAACGGCGAGCTGGAACGCCTGGAAGCACTGACCGGCTCGCCGGTGCGGGATACGCCTCGCTTGCCGACTGAGCCTCGCCCACACCCTGTTGCTGACCGCTACGTCGTCGCTCCGGCGAGCGCGAACTACGGCCGGCAAATCGAGAACTTCCGTGGGCCGTGATCCTGGAGTCTGCACAGCGGGTATCGGCAGACCAGAACGGGCGTCCGGGGTGCTGAACGCCGGTGGCTCCGGCCAACCGGAACGACATCTGCTCCGTAAGCCGGGTCATGTAGGACATAACCGCAGGTCAGCCTGGTTGCCTCTGCGACGACCGTAAGAGACATTGCGGAAACCGCGGCGGCTTCAAATGACCGTGACTGGCCGTTCGGTCCAGCACGTATCTGGCACGCCTGCTCGCAGCTCCTCACCATCGGTTGCAGATGCCTGGACAGGCATGGTGGCGCAGCATTGGTTCAGTGCACCCTGTGGGCGTGCGGTGTCCCAGCGTGGCGGGTCCCTGTCTAGATCGCGGCCACACAAGGGCGGGGGACCTAGTCGTCCAGGTCACGAATCAGAGGCTGCCCTAGCTCGACCAGCTGCGGTGAGGAGTAGATCGTGAGCACTGACCAGCCGAACATCGTGGTGTTCTTCTGGGACAACCTCGGATGGGGTGAGCCAGGGTGCTACGGCGGCGGGGTGTTGCGCGGGGCACCGACACCGCGCATCGACAGGCTGGCCTCCGAAGGATCGAGGCTGCTGAATTTCAACGTCGAAGCACAGTGCACGCCGAGCAGGTCCGCGCTCTTGACCGGCCGGCACCCGATCCGCTCCGGGACGCAGACGGTCCCGCTCACAGGGGGCCCGGACGGCCTGACGCAGTGGGAGATCACGATCGCCCAGGCGCTCTCCGATGCGGGCTATGCGACCGGTATGTGGGGCAAGTGGCACCTGGGCAGTGATCCGGAGAGCCGTAGCCCTGTCGACTTCGGGTTCGACGAGGCGGTGTGGTCACCGCGGACCGCCGACGAGGTGCTGTGGACAACGCAGTCCTACTTCCCCGAAGGCACTGTCACCTCAGCGCCCTACACAGGCGATACCAAAATCCCTCTGGAGCCCGAGCCGATCTACAGACGCAGGAAGGGCGAAGAGCATGAAGTGATCGCCACCTACGACACTCAGTTCCGGGCTGAGTTCGACCGCAAGATCACCGACTGGGCGATCGACTTCATGCACCGCTCTCACGACGAGGGAAAGCCTTTCTACCTGTACCTGCCCTACACCCAGGTACACGTCCCGCCGATTCCCGATCCGGAGTACGCGGGCAAGACGCGGCGGGGGAACTGGGCCGACCTGCTGACCCAGGTGGACGACTTCACCGGCCGGATTCTGGACGCGTGCGAAGCGCTGGGGCTGGCCGACGACACGATCGTGGTGTGGACGTCCGACAACGGACCCGACTCAACGTGGCGGATGCCCGCCAGTGACCCTGATCCGCTTGGCGGCCTGTGGAGCGGATTCGCCGGCCCGTGGCGCGGCTCCCTGTTCACCTCGCTGGAGGGCTCGAACCGGACGCCGTGCATCATCCGCTGGCCGGGCAACGTGGAGCCCGGCACGGTCAGCAACGAACTCGTGCACGAAGTCGATCTGTTCACCACTCTGGTGCTGGCCGGCGGCGGAACTGTCCCGTCTGACCGCCAGATCGACGGGATGGACATGCGCGATTTCCTTCTCGGCCAAAACGACGAATCTGGCCGCGACACCGTCCTGTGCATGCAGGGCAACCGGCTACAGGCGGTGAAGTGGCACCAGTGGAAAGCCCACCTGTTCCAGAACGACGACTTCTACTCCACCTGGGCGCCCTACAACGTACCGGCCCTGTACAACCTCGAATGGGACCCGCGCGAAGAGCACCCTGTCGACTTCCCACATGCCTGGGTGGTGCATCCGATGGCCGCCGCAGCCGGCGCATTCCTGAAGTCTCTGGCGATCGAGCCACCGATCAAACCAGGAACACCCGACCCCTACACCCCACCCGAGCCCGGACAGCTGGTGCCGCACGAGCACTTGCAAATCGGCCCCATCACCCAGTACGTCACGACGCTCCGCCATCCCCATGCCCAAACACCCGACCTGGCACAGCACCAGCCCGAGCACGGGGTCCAGCCCCCGCAAGGCGCATGAGGGAGACCATGCGGGGCGCAGGTGGCCTCGGGGCGGATATCGGCGCAGTCGAAGGAGAACCCGGCCGCCCTCCGAGCGTGGAACCTGACAACGACCGCGCGTCCCGGTGCGGCATGACCCTGGTTCCGGGCGGGGCCTTCAGGATGGGCAGCGCCGACTTCTACCCCGAGGAAGGCCCGGTGGTCACCGCAAGGGTGGACAGCCTTTGGGTTGACGACCATCCGGTCACGAACGACGCGTTCCACCGCTTCGTCGCCGACACCGGGCACGTGACCATCGCGGAGACGACCCCCGATTCACGTGATTTCCCCGGAGCCGACCCCTCGCTGCTGGTGCCCGGCTCGCAGGTGTTCACCCCGACATCAGGACCCGTACCTCTGCACGACTGGACTCAATGGTGGCGCTGGGTGCCGGGCGCCAGCTGGCGCCACCCCGAAGGCCCCGGCTCCACCGTCCACGGCCGGGACCAGCACCCCGTGGTGCACATCGGGCTGGAAGACGCTCAGGCGTACGCCGCATGGGCGGGCAAGCGGCTGCCCACCGAGGCCGAGTGGGAACACGCCGCACGAGGCGGCCTGGACTGCGCAACCTACGCCTGGGGGAAGGACTTCATGCCCAGCGGGCAGATCATGGCCAACACCTGGCACGGCCGCTTCCCCTTCCAGAACACGGCCCCGCACGGCCATACCCGGACCTCCCCAGTGAAGAAGTTCCCGCCCAATGGCTACGGCCTCTACGACGCGACCGGCAACGTCTGGGAACTGACCGCAACACGCTGGACCCCCAACCACTCGGCGGAAGCGCCCGGGCTCGGCGGCCAAGGCACCGCACCCGCCTGTTGCCTGCCACGCACCACCCTGAGCGAGCACGACCAGTTCGTCATCAAAGGCGGCTCACACCTCTGCGCACCCTCCTACTGCCGCCGGTACCGGCCAGCCGCACGCCAGGCGCACGGCCCTCGCGACACCACCAGCCACGTCGGGTTCCGCTGCGTGCAATCAGCCGACCCAGAGCTTTGAGTGCTCCTCCAGACGGATCGACCGCCAGCTGGTGCACGACGAGACCAAGACCGAGGCGTCGTCGGCCACCTTGCCCCTGCCTGAGATCTGCATGACCGCGCTGCGGATCCGCCGGGAGGCTCGGGAGATCGCCAAGAGGGCGGCTGGTGAGCTGTGGGTCGATTCGGACTTCGTGTGCAGTTGCTGTACTCCGCTGCTGTACGACGCCAAAGAGCCCCTACCGGATTTCCCCGGTAGGGGCTCTGAGCTGCGGTGGACCTGTGGGGATTTGAACCCCAGACCCCCTCGATGCGAACGAGGTGCGCTACCAGACTGCGCCACAGGCCCTTGCAACGAGTGAAACTTTAGCACCCTCGACGGGGTGCTCGGAAATCCGTTCCGCGCTGGTCAGCCGAGTCGGTGTCGCAGTGCGGTGCGGGGGTCTCACTCGTTGGCCGCGCGGGGGCGGTCGCCGTCCTCGTACTGGTCGAAGAGGGGGGTCCGGCCCCGGTCGCGGGAGCGGCGGGACTGGTTGGTGCGCTGGCGTGGCGCCGGGTCCACGGGGGTGCCGTGGGGTGCGGGGCCGGCTGGGTGGGTTCGGCGGTGCTGGAGCGGGCCGCGCTCCAGGTCTCCGGGTTGCCGACCTCGACGCCGCCGCCGGCGCGCGGGGCGACCGGGGCGGTGACGTAGGTCGGCAGCGGGACCGGGACCGGCTCCCAGCTGTCGCCCTGGACCCGGCCTCGTTCGCGCTGCTGGTCCACCCACTCCGCGTGGTCCGTCTGCTCGACCAGGGCGCGGCGGCCGGCCTCCTGCGGGGAGAGCGTGGGGGTGGGCTCGGGGCGGGGTGGCGCGCTTCGGGGTCCTCGTCCGGCTCGGCGGGGGCCGTCGCGGCCGGCTGGTGCCTGCGGGGGCGGTTCTCGCGGAGCCGCTGCGCCGCCACCTCGGCCCGGCGCCGGTCCATGGTGAAGGCGAACCTGCGCCGTTCCTGGGCGCGCAGATGCACGATGTACGTGCTCAGCAGCACCGCGGGAACCGCGGGGGCCCAGAGGAAGCGGAGGCCGCCGACCGCCGCGACGATCGCGCCGAGCGTGAAGGCGAGGAAGAGCATGACCGTGGTGCGCCGACGGCGCGCGAGGACCTGGGTGCGCTGCGCACGCCGGGCCCGCTCGGCGTCGATGCCGCCGGGGCGCCGGCGCCGGTCGGATGCGGGGTCGGATGCGCGCTTGGGGGCCGGGCGCTTGCGCGGTGCGCGCTCCGGCGTGGTGCGGTCCGGCGTACGGGCCGGGTCGTGCACCCGGGCCTCGGTGTGCGCCGGAGGCGCGGAGAAGTCCCGGACGTCGACGGAATCCATTCGATCCGTGCTCACGTCCGGCTCGGCGTCGGGCGCCGCCTCATCGTCGGTGCGTTCCTGGAGCCCCTTGGCGTACCGGCGCTCCATCGCCGCCCGTCCGGACAGCAGCCGGATGGCGGTGCTGAAGCGTTCCGTCGGACGGGCTTCGTTGAGCTCGTCCTGCCTGCGGAGCCACATCGGCACCAAGTAGGCGGCCCAGGCCCCGACGATGACTGCGTAGATGAGGCCGCTGCTGCTCACATCTCACACCGTAGAGGGGTTTGCGCGGAGGCATCCGCCAATTGACGCGGTGTGTCGCACGATCCGGCTGATATCACGGACTTTTTTTGTGATTGTTCGGATCAACAGTCGGCGTTTGCGGGGTCTTTAGCAGTCATGCGCCGATCAATTTCGAACATACATCTTATTAGGACGGTGTTCCGGGGCGTTCCGGCCTGGCCCGTCGCCACCTCCGGAGCAGCCCGTCGGGCACCTCCTCGGCCGTGAGCGCGTAGATCAGATGGTCCCGCCATGCGCCGTCGATGTGCAGATAGCGGGGCCGGATCCCCTCCTCGCGGAATCCGAGTTTCTCCACGACCCGCCGGCTGGGCCCGTTCTCCGGGCGAATGCACACCTCGATTCTGTGCAGTCCGACCGCGCGGAAGCAGTGGTCGACGGCGAGGGCGACGGCGGTCGGCATCACCCCGCGGCCCGCCACCTCCTGGTCCACCCAGTAGCCGACATGGCCCGAACACATCGAGCCCCAGGTGACCCCGGCGACGGTCAGCTGACCGACCAGCCGGCCCTGGTACTCGATGGCGAAGGGCAGCATCCGGCCGGCGTTGGCCTCGCCGCGCAGATGACGGATCATCTGCCGGTACGTGGGCCGCTGGGCCACCGGGCCGCCCGGAGCCGGTGGCGGCACGGTCGCCTCCCAGGGGCGCAGCCAGTCCCGGTTGCGCCGGTTGACCTCGCGCCACGCGCTCTGGTCTCGCAGTTTTATCGGCCGGAGGGCGACATCGCCGTCCACCAGGATCACCGGCCAGGTCGGGACGTTCAGCTCGGGCTCCCGGGTCGGGGGTGATCGCCGCCGCGGAGCTGGTCGACGGCGTGCACCAGGAGTCGGGTCAGGACCGCGAGGCCGTCGCGGACGCCGCCGGTGGAACCGGGCAGATTGACGACGACCGTGCGGCCGGCCACACCGGCCAGTCCGCGCGAGAGCGCGGCCGTGGGGACCTTGTCGCGGCCCTCGGCCCGGATCGCCTCGGGGATGCCGGGAATCTCGTGGTCCAGGATGCGGCGGGTCGCCTCGGGGGTGCGGTCGGTGGGCGAGATGCCCGTACCGCCGGTGGTCACGATGACGTCGTACCCGGCGGCCACCCCGGCCCGCAGCGCCTGCTCGACCGGGTCGCCGTCCGGGACTACCTGCGGCCCGTCGACGGTGAAGCCGAGCCCGCTCAGCGCCTCGGCGATCAGCGGACCGCCCTTGTCGGCGTAGACCCCGGCGGCGGCGCGGTTCGACGCGGTCACCACGAGGGCGCGGTAATCGGACGGGGCGGGCGGCGTCTCCGGCGCGGTCATGCGTCCGCCCCGCCGGGCGCGGGGCGCCGGTAGTCGCCGGACTTGCCGCCCGACTTCGCCTCGACCCGGACGTCGGTGATGACCGCGGCCTTGTCGACCGCCTTGATCATGTCGATCACGGTGAGCGCGGCGACCGACACCGCGGTCAGCGCTTCCATCTCCACGCCCGTGCGGTCCGTCGTCTTCACGGTGGCCGTGATCTCCACCGCGTCGTCGGCCACCCTCAGGTCGACCTCGACCCCGGAGACGGCGAGCGGGTGACAGAGGGGGATCAGGTCCGGGGTGCGCTTGGCGCCCATGATCCCGGCGATACGTGCGGTGGCGAGGGCGTCGCCCTTGGGGACACCCTCGCCACGGAGCAGCTCGACGACGCGCGGTGAGACGAGGACCCGGCCGCTGGCGCGGGCGACGCGCGCGGTGACGTCCTTCTCGGAGACGTCGACCATGCGGGCGGCGCCCGCCTCGTCGATATGCGTCAGCCTGTTCTGCGTACTCAACTAACTCCGCCTAGCGGTAGGGCGCCGGTTGCCCCTGTGCTGCACCGGGGTGCAGTCCCGGGGTCCGGGGGGTGTCCCCCGGAAGGCACAGCGGCAGATACCGTACCGCCACCGGGCGTCGGTCAGCGGATCAGGATCACCTCGGTGTCCGCGCCGGGCTCGGCGGAGGTGACGTCCTCGGGCAGCACGATCAGCGCGTCCGCCTGGGCGAGGGCCGCGATCAGATGCGATCCGGAACCGCCGACGGGGGTGACGGTGCCTTCCTGCGCGTCGTACGTGCCGCGCAGGAACTGCCGTTTGCCGGCGGGCGAGGACAGCGCCTTCCCGGTGACCAGCGTGGCCCGGATGCTCGGGCGGTTCACGTCCGGCAGGCCCATCAGGGTGCGGATCGCGGGCCGTACGAACAGTTCGAAGGAGACGTAACTGGACACCGGGTTGCCCGGCAGCGCCAGCAGCGGGGTGTGGTCGGGGCCGATGGAGCCGAAGCCCTGCGGCTTGCCGGGCTGCATGGCCAGCTTGCGGAAGTCGATGCCGCTGCCCGGCTCGTCCTCGTCGCCCACCGAGGACAGGGCCTCCTTGACCACGTCGTACGCGCCGACGCTGACGCCTCCGGTGGTGACGACGATGTCGGCGCGGATCAGCTGGTCCTCGATCGTGGCGCGGAGCGTCTCGGCGTCGTCGGTGACGGCGCCGACCCGGTAGGTGATCGCTCCGGCGTCGCGCGCGGCGGCCGTCAGCGCGAAGCTGTTCGAGTCGTAGATCTGGCCGCCGGTCAGTTCCTCGCCGGGCTGGACCAGTTCGCTGCCGGTCGAGATGACGACGACGCGCGGGCGGGGACGCACCTTCACCGTGGAGCGGCCGATCGCCGCGAGCAGGCCGATCTGCGGGGGTCCGATCACCGAACCCGCGCGCAGCGCCAGGTCTCCCGGACGTACGTCGCTGCCGCGGTCCCGGACGTGGGCGCGGGCCTCGACCGGGCGGTGGACGCGGACCTCACCGCCCGCGCCCTCGGGGGCGTCGCTGTGGGCGCGCATCGTGGCGGCGGGGCCGCCGCCCGTGCCGCCGTCGGTCCACTCGACCGGGATCACCGCCTCCGCACCGGCCGGCAGCGGGGCGCCGGTCATGATGCGGGCGGCCTCGCCCGGTCCCACGCGCTGGTCACCGGAGAGACCGGCGTCGCCCGCCGCGACGTCACCGATGACGGTGAGGACGGCGGGGAACTCCTCGGTGGCGCCCTCCACGTCGGCGACGCGGACCGCGTAGCCGTCCATCGAGCTGTTGTCGAAGGGCGGCAGGGCGATCTCCACCACGACGTCCTCGACCAGGACGCAGCCCTGTGCCTCGGGCAGTTGCAGCTCGATGGGTTCGAGCGGCTTCACCGCGGCGAGGATGTCTTCCAGGTGCTCGTCCACCGACCAGATCGTGCTGCTCAAGGTGCTACATCTCCTCGGTGACGTAACTGCGGAGCCAGGTCCGGAACTCCGGCCCCAGGTCTTCACGTTCGCACGCGAGTCTGACAATGGCACGGAGGTAATCGCTCCGGTCACCGGTGTCATAGCGGCGGCCCTTGAAGACGACGCCGTGCACCGGGCCGCCGATCTTCTCGTCCTCGGCCAGCAGTTGCAGCGCGTCCGTCAGCTGGATCTCGTCGCCGCGGCCCGGCTCGGTCCGGCGCAGTATCTCGAAGACCGCGGGGTCCAGGACGTAGCGGCCGATGATGGCGAGGTTGCTGGGCGCGTCGGCCGGCTCCGGCTTCTCGACCAGGCCGGTGATCCGCATCACATCGCCCTCGGCGGTGGGCTCGACGGCCACGCAGCCGTACTGGTGGATCAGTTCCGGCGGGACCTCCATCAGCGCGATGACGCTGCCGCCCTCACGCTCCTGGATCTCCACCATGCGTGCCAGCAGCGGATCGCGCGGGTCGATCAGGTCGTCGCCGAGCAGCACCGCGAACGGCTGGTCGCCGACGTGCGGCGCCGCGCACAGCACCGCGTGGCCCAGGCCGCGCGGGTCGCCCTGGCGGACGTAGTGCATGGTGGCGAGGTCGCTCGACTCCTGGACCTTGCGCAGCCGTTCGGCGTCACCCTTGCGGGTGAGCGCGGACTCCAGCTCGTAATTGCGGTCGAAGTGGTCCTCCAGGGGACGCTTGTTGCGACCGGTGATCATCAGTACGTCGGAGAGGCCGGCGGCCACCGCCTCCTCGACCACGTACTGGATGGCAGGCTTGTCGACGACAGGCAGCATCTCTTTGGGAGTGGCTTTGGTGGCCGGCAGGAAGCGGGTACCGAGGCCCGCTGCCGGGATGACAGCCTTGCTGATCCTGGGGTTCGACTGAGTCATGCGCTGAACCTTAACCGCCGCCTCTGGGCGGAACATGAGCCTCCGGTTAACTTTGTACTTATATATGCCTGTACGAGAGATCTGTAGGTGCCCCGTTGAACACCGACATGTCCGCAAAGGCGCTGCTGCGGCGTGAACTGAGCGCCGCGCGCCGCCTCCTGACCGCGCAGGACGTCGAGCGGGCCGCCGCCGCCCTGGCCCGCGAAGCGCTCGCGCTCCCCGAGGTCTCCGGAGCCCGTACCGTCGCCGCGTACGTCTCGGTGGGGCGCGAGCCGGGCACGCACGCCCTGCTGGACGCGCTGCGCACGCGCGGCGTACGGGTGCTGCTGCCCGTGCTCCTGGCCGACAACGACCTGGACTGGGCCCCGTACGAGGGCGCCGGACGGCTGCTGCCGGCCGGCCGGGGGCTGCTGGAGCCGGACGGGGAGCGGCTCGGCCCCGAGGCCGTCCTGGGCGCGGACGTGGTGCTGCTGCCGGGCCTCGCGGTGGACGGGCGCGGGATGCGGCTCGGCCGCGGCGGCGGCAGCTACGACCGGGTACTGGCGCGGCTCGCTGCGGCCGGGGCGCACCCGGCGCTGATCGTCCTGCTGTACGGCGACGAGGTGGCCGCGCGGGTCCCGGAGGAACCGCACGACCACCCCGTGGACGCCGTGGTGACACCGGCCGGCTCCCGGCGCTTCAGCCGCGGCTGAACGTCCGGGCGCCCGCCCTACGGTTTCAGGGTCAGCGTGTCGGTCGTCGATCCGGCCACCGCGTTGGTGCCGAAGGACCAGTCGAGCAGCTCACCGTTGACCCACTTGTCCGTCTGGTCGGTGTAGTGCGCGCTGAACGCGTGCCCGGAGGCGCCGGTGAGGTTGATCCAGCGGGACTTGTCCCAGTCCCCCACGTTGACGACCATCCGCATCGACGGCACCCAGACGACCTCGTAGCCGCCGGCCGCGTTCCAGCCGGTGGCGTTCACCGCGGCCTCGCCGCCGCCGAGGTCCCACGGGCCCCGGTTGAGTGCCCGCTGGAGCAGTCCGGGCCCTTCCTTGCCGAGGGTCTGGTTCTTCAGGGTCAGCTGGTGCAGCCGGCCCCAGTTCCAGGTGGTGATGTCCTTGCCGAGCTTGGCCGTCAGCTCCCAGCGGGCGTCCTCCATGGCGCGGGCGAAGAGCTCGTCGCGGTTCTCGGTCGCCGGGTCCTTGCGGCTCCTCGGCGACTTCCACCAGTCGCTGTCCGGCTTGTCCATGAGGTTCGCGACGACCTGGTACCAGCGGTCACCGCCGTCCGGCTGTGCCGAGTCCGGGGCGCGCTGACCGCATTCGCGCACCAGCTTGTCCTGCTCGTCGACCGGGCCGGAGCTGCTGGCCGGCGGGACGTTGAGGCATTCACCCTTGACCCGCATCTCCTTGGGCAGCTTGTCGCCGAAGCCCAGCTTGAGGATGTTGCGCCAGACCGCGTTGAAGTACGCGGCCGCCGCGGAGTCGGCCTCCTGGGTGTAGTCCCAGCCCTCCAGCAGTTTCTGGGCCTCCCGGATGTCCTTGTCCGAGATGTTGATCTTCATCAGTTCGGGCACCAGCAGCGCGGCGATCTCACTGGTGTTGTCCATCTGCATCTTCTGCATGTCATCGGTCGAGATCTTCCCGCCGCCCTTGATCTTCGACTCGATGAGGTCGCTGATCCGCTGGCTGCGGGTGCCGTAGCCCCAGTCCTTGGTGAGCAGGTAGGGGTACTTGTCCTCGTCGATCACGGCCTGGTTGGCGGTGACGATGTAGCCGCGCTTGGGGTCGTACTCGTACGGCAGCTCGTCGAACGGGATCGGGTCCTTCTTCCAGCCGTACGCCGAGGACCAGCCGGGGCTGGGCATCGTGCCGTCGCCGGACCTGCGGACCGGGATCTTCCCCGGCGCCTGGTAGCCGATGTGGCCCTTGGTGTCGGCGTAGATGAGGTTCTGCGAGGGGACCTCGAAGTGCTCGGCCGCCGCACGGAAGGACGTGAAGTCCTTGGCCCGGTTGAGCTCGAAGACCGCGTCCATGGACTTGCCCGGCTCCAGGGCGGTCCACTTCAGCGCCACCGCGTAGCCGTCCGCACGGTCCGGGGCGGCATTGGTGACAGGGGCCTTCTGGCCGACCTTCTCCAGCTCGCTGCTGCGGTCGGAGACCAGCGGACCGTTGTTCGTCTCACGGACGGTGATGTGCCGGTCGCTGCCGCCCGCGACCTTGATGGTCTCCTCGCGGGTGGTGAAGGGCTTCACCCTGCCGTCGTACTGGTAGCCGTCGCCGGAGACCTTCTCCAGGAAGAGGTCGGTGACGTCCGCGCCCAGGTTGGTGAAGCCCCAGGCGACGTCCTGGTTGTGGCCGATGATCACGCCCGGCATGCCGGAGAAGGTGTAGCCGGCGGCGTCGTACTTGCAGGTCGCCGAGACCGTGCGGCAGTGCAGCCCCATCTGGTACCAGAGCGAGGGGAGCTGCGGCGCCAGGTGCGGGTCGTTGGCCAGCAGCGGCTTGTCGGTGGTCGTGTACTTGCCCGAGACCACCCAGGAGTTCGACCCGATGCCGGTGCCGTTCGGGCCGAGCAGCGCGGGGATCTCGTCGAGGGTGTCGGAGAGCGCGCCCAGCTGGGTGTTCAGGCCCTGCGTGGCACCCTGCGCGGTGGACGAGCCGACGCCTTCCGAAGGCGTCGCCTTGGGGTCGTACTTCCCGGTGACCGGGGAGATCGCGCCCTCGCTGACGATCGGCTTGTGCTTGTCGTACGGGTACGGCGGATACAGGTCCTGGATCTGCTTCGAGTCGAGCCTGCTGGTCATCAGCGAACGGTCGATCTCGTCCTGCATGTTGCCGCGCAGGTCCCAGGCCATGGCCTTCAGCCAGGCGACCGAGTCGACCGGGGTCCACTCCGTCGGCTTGTAGTCGTTGGTGAAGCCGAGCGCCGCGTACTCGACGGAGATGTCCTTGCCGTCGCGGCCCTTGAGGTAGGCGTTCACCCCGTCCGCGTACGACTGGAGGTTCTTCTTGGTCTCCGGGGACAGGACGTGGTCGTACTCCTCCTGCGCGACCTTGCGCCAGCCCAGCGTGCGCAGGAAGGAGTCCGTCTCGACCTGGCCGGAGCCGAACATCTCGGAGAGCCGGCCGGCCGTCATGTGACGGCGGACGTCCATCTCCCAGAAGCGGTCCTGCGCCTGGACGAACCCCTGGGCGCGGAACAGGTCGGCGTCGGAGTCCGCGTAGATCTGCGGGATCCCGTTGCCGTCGCGCTTCACCTCGACGTTGCTGTCGAGGCCGGCGAGCTGGGCTGTCCCGCGGGTCTGCGGGTACGAGGCCCGCACGGTGGATACGGACCAGTACGTGCCGTAACCGATACCCGCGACAAGCGCCAGCACCAGGACGATCACGAGCAGGCGGGCGCGCCGCCCCTTCTTCTTGCCGGTCCCGCCACCGGCGGTACCGGTGGAGCCGGAAGAGGCGGTTGTGTTGGCGGGCATCGCTGTCCTTCGAGGGGCAGGGTGGTCCTGGGAGTGCAGGAGCAACCATAGGCGCAGCGTCGGAGCCCCTCTGACGCGGTATCGGGATGACTCGAATTGCGTAGCGATCGCACGAGTACTCGAACGCATCAAGAAAACGTTAAAGATTAGGTAAGGTAACGAAGTACCGGCCGCCGGAACACGATCCGGCAGGCCTTTTCAGGGAAGGACCGGCCACTGACTGTCCACGCGCTCAACGAGCTGCTGCTCGTCTGCTCACTCGTCCTGCTCGTCGCGGTGGCGGCGGTACGCATCTCGTCACGCAGCGGGCTCCCCAGCCTGCTCCTGTACCTCGGCATCGGGATCGCCATAGGGCAGGACGGGATCTTCGACGTCAAGTTCGACAATGCGGAACTGACGCAGGTGATCGGCTACGCGGCCCTCGTGGTCATCCTCGCCGAGGGCGGCCTGGGCACGAAGTGGAAAGAGATCAAACCCGCGCTGCCCGCGGCCGTGATGCTCTCCCTCGTCGGTGTCGCGGTGAGTGTGGGTGTGACAGCGGCCGGGGCGCACTACCTGGTCGGCCTGGAATGGCGGCAGGCGCTGATCATCGGCGCGGTCGTCTCCTCGACGGACGCAGCCGCGGTCTTCTCGGTGCTGCGCAAGGTGCCACTGCCCGCCCGGATCACCGGCGTCCTGGAGGCCGAGTCGGGCTTCAACGACGCCCCCGTGGTCATCCTGGTGGTCGCCTTCTCCACTCAGGGCCCGGTGGACAGTTGGTACCTGCTGGTCGGCGAGATAGCCCTGGAACTGGCGATCGGCGCGGCCGTGGGCATCGCCGTCGGCTGGCTCGGCTCGTACGGACTGCGTCATGTGGCACTGCCCGCCTCCGGCCTCTACCCGATCGCGGTGATGGCGATCGCGGTGTCCGCGTATGCGGCGGGCGCCATGGTCCACGGCAGTGGCTTCCTCGCGGTCTACCTCGCGGCGATGATCCTCGGCAACGCCAAGCTGCCGCACTGGCCCGCCACCCGCGGCTTCGCCGACGGACTCGGCTGGCTGGCCCAGATCGGCATGTTCGTGCTGCTCGGCCTGCTGGTCACCCCGCACGACCTGCTCGACGACTTCTGGCCCGCCGTCGTCGTCGGCCTGGTGCTGACCGTGGTGGCCCGGCCGCTGGAGGTCTTCATCTCGCTGGCGCCGTTCCGGCTGCCCTGGCAGGAGAAGGCCCTGATGTCCTGGGCCGGGCTGCGCGGCGCCGTGCCCATCATCCTGGCGACCATCCCGATGGTGTCCGGCATCGAGGGTTCCACCCGGGTCTTCAACATCGTGTTCGTGCTCGTCATCGTCTACACCCTCATCCAGGGCCCGACCCTGCCCTGGCTCGCGAAGGCCCTCAAGATCGCCGACGACCCGTCCGAGGCCGCCGACCTGGGCATCGAGTCGGCGCCCCTGGAGCGGCTGCGCGGACATCTGCTCTCGGTGGCCATCCCCGGGAAGTCGAAGATGCACGGCGTGGAGGTCGGCGAACTGCGCCTGCCCTCCGGGGCCGCGGTCACTCTGGTCGTACGGGACGGCAAGAGCTTCGTGCCCACGCCGCCCACGGTGCTGCGCCGCGGGGACGAACTCCTGGTCGTGGCCACCGATCCGGTGCGCGACGCGGCGGAGGCACGGCTGCGGGCGGTCGGCGAGGGCGGCAAGCTGGCCGGCTGGCTGGGAGCCGAGGGGCACACCGGCGGCGAAGCCTTCACCGGCCCCCACGTGTCCAATGCCCTCAAGGCGGTGAAGAAGCTCGGCAGGACACCGGAGGAGGCAAAGGCACGGGAGGCCAGGACGCGCCGGGAGAAGTCTCACGAGACAAAGGCCCACCACTGAAAACACACCCGCGTTCCCAGGTTACGGAGGGTGACTTGCGCGGAATCACAGGTACGCAAGAGTCTTTGCCTGTACCATGAAGGAAACCCGCCGACGCTGCGCACAGCTGTGACGCACCCCGGTGCCGCACCGAAGTGCCGCGTCCGGCAACGACTTGATCCACCGCTACTCACTGATTTGATCGACACCAACTCTGCCTGACGCAGAGCTGGCGCGACCGTATGGCGGTCGTGGCGTCCTCCGCCTCTGTTGCGAGCGCCCGGCATCTACCGCAGTCCCGCGCGAAGAGGACAGCTCTCGGCAGCCCCTGACCGGGCCCGCACCCACGTGCCGGCCCGCCCCGCAGGAGCACCGCCACCAGGCAGCAGAAAGGCATGGACCGTGGCGTCCACGGTCTCCGACCGCCCCGGATACGGGCAGTTGCTGCGCACCCCGGGTGCGTGGACCTTCCTCCTGCCGGGCTTCGCCGCACGGCAGCCCTTCGCCATGCTGACCATCGGCATCGTCCTGCTGGTCCAGCACACCACCGGTTCGTACGGCAGCGCGGGCGCGGTAGCGGCCGTGAGCGGCGTCTCCATGGCCCTGTTCGCGCCGCAGACCGGCAAGCTCGCCGACCGCTTCGGCCAGCGGGCGGTGCTGCTGCCCGGTGTCCTGGTGCACGCCGCGTCCGTATCCGCCCTGACGGTGCTGGCCCTCGCGGACGCGCCGATGTGGGCGCTCTTCCTGGCGGCCGTGCCCACCGGCGCATCCATCCCGCAGGTCGGCCCGATGGTGCGGGCCCGCTGGGCGGCCGTGCTGGGCGCGGCACCCGGCCGTGAGGCCTCACCGCTGATGTCGACCGCCGCCGCCTTCGAATCGGTGACGGACGAGTTCACCTTCGTCATCGGACCGGTCATCGCCACCGCGCTGTGCACCTCGGTGCACCCGGCGGCGGGACTGATCGCCGAAGCCGCCCTGACGCTGGTCGGCGGCCTGTTCTTCGCCGCACAGCGCGCCACCCAGCCCGCGGTGCGCGACACCACGTCCACCGGCCCCCAGCGGCACGCCTCCGCCCTGTCCGTACCCGGCGTACGGGTGCTCGCGGTGGCCTTCCTCGGGATCGGCGCGGTCTTCGGCGGCATGCAGGTCTCGCTGACCGCCTTCGCCGAGGAGATCGGCAGCCCCGGCGCGAACGGGCTGCTGTACGGGATCTTCGCGGCCGGCAACATGCTGGCCGGGATCGCCTGCGGAGCCATCGCCTGGAAGACCGGACCGCGGCGCCGGCTCATCGCCGGGTACGCCGCACTCACCCTGACCGCGTCGGGCCTGTGGGCGGTGCACTCCGTACCGCTGCTTGCCGGGCTGGGGCTGCTGGTCGGCCTGTCCATCGCCCCGGCCCTGATCAGCGGCTACACGCTGGTCGAGGCACTGGTGCCGGGCTCCGCCCGGACCGAGGCGTTCACCTGGCTGACGGGCGCGGTCGCCCTCGGGCAGGCGGCGGCCGTGACGGTCGCCGGACGGCTCGCGGACGCCCACGGCGCGAGCACCGGATTCCTGGTGCCGCTGGTGGGTACGGCGCTGGCGCTGGTCACCCTGCTGGCACTGCGATCCCGGCTCCATCCGAGGGCTTCGGGGCGGACCGTGGCACGTGGTGTCCGTCACCGCGGGCCGGTCACGGTGGACTGATCCAGCGGAATACGTCACTATGGAGCGTCGTTAGCACTCATCGAGTCAGAGTGCCAGGAGGAACAAGTGCCGACCTATCAGTACCAGTGCACCGAGTGTGGCGAGGGCCTCGAAGCGGTGCAGAAGTTCACCGATGACGCCCTGACGGTGTGCCCGAACTGCGAAGGACGCCTGAAGAAGGTGTTCTCGGCGGTCGGCATTGTCTTCAAGGGATCCGGTTTCTACCGGAACGACAGCCGCGGTTCCTCGTCGAGCAGCACGCCCGCCCCGGCAGCCGCGAAGACGTCCGGTTCCGGATCGTCGTCCTCGACGGGGTCGGACAGCAAGTCCTCGGCCTCTTCGTCGACGTCCTCGTCCTCGGCGTCCTCCTCTTCGAGTTCCTCGTCGTCCTCATCGTCTTCGTCGAGCGGTACGTCGGCCGCCTGAACCGCCGTCGGCCCACCCGCTCCACCTGGGACCCCGCTGATCCACTCGGCGGGGTCCTCGGCGTTTCCCGCCCCCGATACTGTGACCGCATGGTGAGCGCAGAGAGCGGTACGGCAGAGATCGGTGTCATCGGCGGTTCGGGGCTGTACTCCTTCCTGGAGGACGTCACCGAGGTGCGCGTGGAGACCCCTTACGGAGCGCCCAGCGACTCCGTCTTCCTCGGCGAGATCGGCGGCCGCCGGGTCGCCTTCCTCCCCCGGCACGGACGCGGCCACCACATGCCGCCGCACCGCATCAACTACCGGGCCAACCTGTGGGCGCTGCGCTCGGTCGGCGTGCGCCAGGTGCTCGGCCCGTGCGCGGTGGGCGGGCTCCGCCCGGAGTACGGGCCGGGGACGCTGCTCGTGCCGGACCAGCTCGTGGACCGCACGAAGACCCGCGTCCAGACGTTCTACGACGGCGAGACCAGGGCGGACGGGGTGGCACCGAACGTGGTGCACCTCGGCTTCGCCGACCCCTACTGCCCCGAGGGGCGCAAGGTCGCGATGGCGGCGGCCCGGGGCCGGAACTGGGAGCCGGTGGACGGCGGGACCCTGGTCGTCGTCGAGGGGCCGCGCTTCTCGACCCGGGCGGAGTCGCGCTGGCACGCGGCGATGGGCTGGTCGGTGGTCGGCATGACCGGCCACCCCGAGGCCGTGCTCGCCCGCGAACTGGGCCTCTGCTACACGACGATGACGCTGGTGACCGACCTGGACGCGGGCGCGGAAGCCGGCGAGGGCGTCTCCCACGCCGAAGTCCTGAAGGTGTTCGCGGCCAATGTCGACCGGTTGCGCACGGTCCTCTTCGACGCGGTGACCGCACTGCCCGCAGAGGCGGACCGCGCCTGCCCGTGCGGACACGCGCTGGACGGGATCGACACGGGGATCGAGCTGCCGTAGGGCGGGGCGGGCGCTGTCCTCGGGCGCGGGGCTGTCCTCGGGCGCGGGGCGGGCGTCGGCGCGGACTGCCGGGAGGCGGGGCGGGTGTCGGCGCGGACTGCACGGGAGGCTGGGCGGGCGTCGGCCTCGTGCGGGGCGAGCGTCGGTGCGAGCTGCCGGGAGGCAGGGCGGGGAACGAGTCGGCGTGAGGTGGGGCGGGTGACGACCTCGGGTGGGTGAGGGAGTTATCCACATCGGGTGGGTGAGGGAGTTATCCACATCGGGTGGGCCGTCCACAGGGCTCGGCGGGAATCGCCCGGAGGGTGGATCGTGAGGGTTGTTCGTCCGGAGCTGCTGGGTCCGGGCGTCCGGGCCGGTGGTCCGGGCCAGTGGTCCGGGTCGGTCTTCCGGCTCGTTGGTCCGGTCGGTCTTCCGGTCGCACTCTTCGATTCTCCGACTCCCTCGATTCCCTGAGTTTCCTTACTGCAGGCGGTGTTTGGCATGCGCCCTTCCGGTTTCCCCGTACCTTCTCCCCGGCCCGTTGCTCCTTCCGATTCCGGCTCTCCGCCGGTGTGCGCGCCCCCGCCTGCGCCCTGCGGGGTGCCCGCGTTCCCGCCCCTGCGGGTGCGCGGAGGCAGCGGGCACCGGCTGCGGCGGGCGGTGTGGCGCCAGCGGCGGGCGATGGCCGCGGGGCTGGCGCTGACGGCTGCCGCGCTGGCCGCCTCGGGGCTCGGCGGGAGCGGGGGCGGGGGCGGCGAGGCGGCACACGGGGCATCCGGCGCGTCCGCGGGCTCGGCCGGGACGGCTCCGGAGCAGGCGTCGCCGCCGGCCCGGCTGGTGTCGGCGCCTGTCCGGATCGCGGATGCGGCGACCGTGCGGCTGTTGCGGCCGGGAGATCACGTCGACGTGATCGCGTCCGAGGGGCCCGACACCGAGGCCCGGGTGCTGGCGAAGAACGCGCGGGTGACCCAGGTGCCGCAGGCGTCCGCCGAAGGCTCGCTGGAGCGCGGCGCTCTCATCGTGCTGTCCGTGCCCCGGACCACGGCCGCAACCCTGGCAGGTGCGGGAGTCTCGGCCGGACTCGCGGTGATCCTGTGCTGATTCGTACTGATGAACCACCATGTCACCTGACAACAGCGCTGGATTGGGTCGATTCATCTCGTACTGCCGTAGGTTGCCCGGGAGTTTGCTCCCCCCACGGCACGTACGAAGGACGGCTCACCCTTGAGCGAGAAGAAGAAGTTCGGTCTGCTGGAGGGCTTCAAGGCCTTCCTGCTGCGTGGCAACGTGATCGATCTGGCGGTCGCCGTGGTCATCGGCGCAGCGTTCACCAACATCGTGAACGCGATCGTCAGGGGCGTCATCAACCCGCTCGTCGGTGCGGTGGGCACGAAAAACCTGGAGAGCTACAGCTCCTGTCTCAAGGGCCCCTGCCTGACGGATCCGAAGACGGGCGAGACGACCGACGGAATCCGGATCCTGTGGGGCTCGGTGCTCAGCGCCACCCTCAGCTTCCTGATCACCGCCGCCGTCGTCTACTTCCTGATGGTCCTGCCGATGGCGAAGTACCTCGCCCGGCGCGCGGCCATGCTGGCGGCGAAGGAAGGCGTCCAGGAGACGCTGGAGATCAGCGAGCTGGAGGTGCTGAAGGAGATCCGCGACGCGCTCGTCGCGCAGCGTGGCGGCCCGGCCGGGGAGAACCGCGACGCCGGTCCGGGACCGGACCGCGAGGGATAGCTCGCGCGGCCGCAAGCACCCCGGCCGGGCCCGGAGCGCCGGTTCAGCCGTGGTGCGGGGGCTTCTCGTCGAGGAATCGGGCCAGGTCGGCGGCGCTGCCGCCGGACGGGGCCCGCTCTCCCCAGCCCCGGTCCGTGTCGTCCGCGGACTGCTGGTCCAGCGGATCGTCGAAGATCAACGCCGGCTTGGGCTTCGGCCGGTCCGGCGGTTCCGGCTTCGAATCACGCGGTCCGGGGGTGGGGGCGGTACTCATACCCCCCAGGGTACGGCCGCCCTTCGGGACACCGCCGCTCTCAGGGGCACCCCGGCCCCCGGCGGGGTGCGGCCGCCCTCCGGCACACCCGTCCCTCCGGACCACCCCGGGCCCTCCCGCACACCTCGCCCTTCCGGGCCACTCCGGGCCACCCGGGCTCTCCGGGTGCGGCCGCCCTCAGAGCGGGCATCCGCCCCCGAGAGACGGCGGTGGTCAGCGGTCCTTCGGGTCGACTGCCCAGAGGCCGAGCACGACGAGGAACGACAGGCAGAGGAAACCGGCCCCCACCAGGCGGTGCCGGAGTTGCCCTCCATCCATTCGTCGACGATGACGGTCAGGCCCCAGAGCTGTCCGATGACCACGGTCATGGCCAGGGTCAGCCGCGCCGTCAGCTTCGACGAGCGCTCCGGCTCCTGGTCGCTGCCGGCCCCCGGCCCCGGCCCGGTGTGGCGGACGCGGGGGTCGCCGTAGCCGCTGGTGGGCCGGATCTGCGGGTAGCGCTCACGGACGGGCCGGTTGAGCTCGGGCCGGGCGCTGCCGGGGTGGTACTCCGGGTAGTGCGGGCCCGGCTCGGGCTGCTGGGCATCGGTCATGTCCGCCTGCCGGTGGTCTCGGGGCCGGTCCCGGCCTCGGCCGCCCCGGTCGGGGCGGTACGGGAGACTCCCGCGGCTGCGGGGGCCTCGGCGCCCCTCTTGGCCCCGGGACAGCCGATCCGGGAGGCGAGGTCCGAGCGGTCGTCGCCGAGCTGGCGGCACAGGCCGTGTTCGATGCTCTCGCCGGAGCGGGTGGTGCCCACCGCCCAGATGCTGCCGTCCGGCTGCTCGGTGAGGACCACCTTGGGCAGTCCCCGGGGCGGCGGTCCCGCGGTGACCTCGCCGGTACGGGCGTCGAAGACACCCTCGTGGCAGGGGCAGTACAGCTCCCCTCGGAGCCCCGGTCCTTGCGCCACAGCACGGCGCAGGCGAGGTGGGTGCAGATCGCCGAGTAGCCGACGAGAGTGCCGTCGTTGAGCCGTACGGCGACAGCGACGTCCTCCTCGTCCGGGTAGTGGAAGGAGACGGACTCCCCGGGCAGCAGCTGGCCGCTGACCCTTTTCGGCTCCAGTGCCTTGTCGTCGTCGGGGTCGCCGTGGCGCGGGAGGATGCCACCGGCGACGCCGAGGCCGCCGACGGCGAGGCCACCGGAGACGGTGGCGACGATCCGGAGGTAGTCGCGCCGGGTGGTGAGGGAGTCCGCGGCGATCCGGTCGTGCAGGGCGCCCCGCGGGTCCCCGGAGGGCTGCTGTCCGGTGACGCTCATCGGCGGACGTCCTTCCCGTTGATCTCCACGACGGGCAGGCCGCCGGGCACCGGCCACTGGACCCGGTCGGCGGGGACGACCATGGCGACGCCGGTGCGGACCTCGCTCTCGCCGAAGACGAAGGTGTCGGCGACCTGGACGCCGGGGCGCTCCGCCTGGAGCTCCTCGACGGTGCCGTAGAAGAGGGCGCCCGTCGGGCAGACCGTGGCGCACATGGGGGCGAGACCGTAGGCGGTGCGGTCGTAGCAGAGGTTGCACTTCATCTGCAGCTTGGCCTGGAGGTCGATCTTCGGGACGCCGAAGGGGCAGGCGTTGACGCAGTTGGCACAGCCGATGCAGCGGGTGGTGTCGGCCTGCTGCACCACCCCGTCCGCGGTCACCAGGATCGCGTCGGCGGGGCAGACCTCGGCGCACGGGGCGACGGGGTCCTCGCAGTGCATGCAGACCGTGGGGAGGGAGGCGACGGACTGGCCCTCGTCGGTGTAGTCGAGGTGGATCATCGACTTGCCGCGGTGCGAGTCGCATTCGCGGCAGGCGGAGACACAGGCCTGGCAGCCGATGCAGCGCCCCGGGTCGATAAAGATCGTTCTGCCCATCATGCGGGCATCAGCTCCTCTCCGAGGTGCCACGGCCCTGCGGGGACGTGGGCGGCAACGGGTCGGTACGGGAGACCTGGGTCTCCGGGTAGGCGACGTGTCCGGGCGCGACAGGAGGTGCGGGGACCTCGTCGATCTTCTCGGCGTGCTCGATGCGGCAGGCGCACACCTTGTACTCCGGGATCTTGGAGCGGGGGTCCAGGGCATCGATGGTCAGCGCGTTGGCGGCGGCGGGCACGGGCCAGTGGTACGGGATGAAGACGGTGTCGGGGCGGATCGCCTCGGTGACCAGGGCGGGGAAGACCTCGCTGCCGCGCCGGGTGACGACGCGGACCGGTTCGCCGTTGCGGAAGCCGTGGGAGGGGTGGATCTCGGCCCACGGGCGCGGGGTCTGTTCGACGAGGGCGCCCAGGCGGCGGGTCTGGTTGCCGGAGAGGAAGTGCGCGACGGTGCGTCCGGTGGTGAGGGACATGGGGTGTTCGTCGTCGTACGGGTCCATCGGCGGGTGCCAGTCGACGACCTGCATATGGATCTTGCCGTCGGGGTGGTAGGTCCTGCCGTCCTCGAAGAGACGGGGGGTGCCGGGGTGATCGGTGGAGGGGCAGGGCCAGGCGATTCCGCCCGTCTCCTCCAGCCGCTCGTAGGTGATGCCGTAGTAGTCGTTGACGGTGCCGGCGGAGGCGACCCGCAGTTCGTCGAAGACCTCGCGGGAGTCGGCGAAGGCGAATTTGTCGCCCACGCCTAGGCGCTTGGCGAGTTCGCACATCACCCAGGTGTCGGTCCGTACGCCGGGGGGCGGCTCCTGGGCCTTGTTGTGCTTGACCACTCGGGCTTCGGCGTTGGCCATCACCCCGTCGTCCTCGGCCCAGCTGGTGACGGGGAAGACGACATGGGCGTTGGCGGCGGTCTCGGAAAGGAAGAAGTCGAACTGCGCGTGGAACTCCGTCGCGTCGTACCCCTCCTTGACCACCTTGTAGTTGGGCAGGGAGACGAAGGGGTTGTTGCAGATGCCGATCAGTCCGCGGATCTCACGGCGCTGCATCTGCCAGACCATTTCCATCATCGACGTACCGGCGGGCGGGAGTTCGGACTCCTCGATCCCCCAGATCTCGCAGATCTGCCGTCGGTGCTCCTCGTTCATGATCGAGCGCCCGCCCGGCAGGAGGTCGGACTTCTGGCCGTGTTCACGGCCGCCCTGACCGTTGCCCTGGCCGGTGAGGGTTCCGTATCCGGCGCCGGGTTTGCCGATGTGTCCGGTGGCGGTGCAGAGGTTGATCACGGTGAGGCAGTTCTCGACGCCCTGCGAGTGGTGCTCGATGCCGCGGGCGTGCCAGGCCATGGCCCGGGGTGCGCGGGCGAAGGTGCGGGCGACCTGGACGACCTGTTCGGCCGGGATGCCGCAGACCTCCGCGGCCCTGGACGGCGGGTACTCGGCGGCCTTGGCCTTCACCTCCGCCCAGCCGGTGGCATGGGCGGCGAGGTAGTTCTCGTCGGTGAGCCCTTCCTCGATGACCACGTTCAGGACGGCGTTGAAGAACACCGAGTCCGTGCCGGGTTTCAGGGCGACGTGGATGTCGGCGGTGCGGGCGATGGCCGTCTCGCGCGGGTCGATGACGATCAGGCTGGCTCCGCGGTCCCGGGCACCCCAGACGTACTGGGTCAGTACGGGGAAGCACTCGCCGACGTTGGAGCCCGCGATCAGCAGGCAGTCGGTGAGCAGGATGTCGGAGAAGGGGTTCCCGGCCCGGTCGATGCCGAAGGCGAGCTTGTTGGCGCCCGCCGCGCTGACCATGCAGAGCCGGCCGTTGTAGTCGACGTGCCGGGACTTGAGGGCGACCCGGGCGAACTTTCCGACCAGGTAGGTCTTCTCGGAGAACAGGCTGGCGCCGCCGAGCAGCCCGAAGGCGTCGTTCCCGTGGGTCTGCTGGATGCGCTTGATCTCGGCGACGGTGAAGTCGAGCGCCTCGTCCCAGGAGACCTCACGGAAGTCCTCGTCACGGGAGCGGCGCATGAGCGGGGCGGTGAGCCGGTCGGGGTGGTTGACCTGCTGATATGCGTTGATGCCCTTGGGGCACAGGCGCATCCGGTTGATGTCGTGGTTGCGGGGTTCGACACCGAAGACCTTGCCGGCCCGGTCGACGCGCAGATACATCCCGCACTGGACGCCGCAGAAGCAGCAGTGGGTGGGGACGAGAGTCTCGCCGTTCTGGTCGGCGTGCCACTGGTCGGCGGGGATGCCGCCCGCGTCCCGGAAGGCGCGGGTGCCCGGCGGCGCGAGGGAGGGGTCGAGAGGAATGACCGCACGTGTGTCGGCCGCTCGCGGATCCGCGGTCAATTGAAGCCCTTCTTCACCTGGGAGAGATAGGCACTGCCGCGCAGCACCCGCTTGCAGCGCGGGCAGTACTCGGTCCACGCGTCGAAGTCGAGGCTGAGGTCGCGCATGGTGCCCCGGAGGTTCTCGACGTACGGGCGGTGTCGATGGGCTCCTCGCAGCGGCGGCAGTTGAAGACCTTCTCGTCCTGCCGGCCGGTGTACTTGAACAGCTGCATCCCGACCGCGGCAGGGCGCTGGACGATGTGGAAGAACTTCCCGAACGGGATGTAGATGAGGGTGAAGACCACCGCGACCATGTGGAGGATCGCCAGGAACTCGTATCCGCCGCCGTGCAGGAAGATCGAGGAGAAGGTGAGCAGCAGGCCGGTCACGGAGATGACGACGAGCGCGATGAGCGGCACCAGGTCGTAGCCGAACCGCTGGCCCGTGATGGCACCGCGGTCCTTCATCCGGCGCCACAGGAAGTAGCAGGCGCCCGGGATGACGAGCACCGCCGCGATGTCCAGGCCGTGAAACATCAGCCAGCCGAGGATGTTGAGGGAGTCGAAGCCGATGATCTTGAAGCCCCAGATACGCATCTCGTAGCCGGGCCCGGACCCGCTGCCGGAGGTGAAGGTGAACCAGCCCCAGGTCAGCGGGAAGGTGATCAGGGAGGCGAGGATGCAGCCCCAGAAGATCAGCTGGTGGGCGGCCCAGCGGGCGTGGGAGCGGGCGCCGAGGAACTTCTGGAAGCCGAGGTAGGTGGCGATCATCTTCGGCAGGGCGGTCGGGGCCTGGCGGAAGTTGGCGGCAGAGAAGAGGCTCCCCCAGCCCTTCCTGAAGAGCCGCCTGGCTCCCGGTGCGGAGATCCAGACCGTGTAGCGGTAGGCCACTCCGAAGGCGAGGAAGACCGTGGCCACGGCGTACGGCAGGAGGGCCGAGTCGAAGTTCTCCAGAAGCCTGCTGCCGAGCACGATCGCGATGATGAGCAGGAGGGAGACGATGGCACCGGCCGCGGTCGCGCGCGCGGTGGCGGACCGGGGACCCGCGGCCCCGGAGCCGGCGGGCGGCGGGTCTTCGGCCGCGCCGGAGGAGCCGGCGCTGACACCGGGGGCGGGCTGCGCGGCGGCAGCGGAGGCTTCTGGTGGCTCGGTCACCCCGTCACCGTAGGGCCGTATGGGGATTTTGGTCCTGTTTTGTGGAGCTACGGGGTGAGCGCGTCGCCCTGCGACTCCCGGGGGTACGGCCGGGTGGGCGCACCGCTCACCCGGCATGCGGCCGGTTGCGGTGCGCGGTCCGGGTTCGTGCCCGATGCGGTGGAGAGGTCACCTTCCCCCACCCCTGCCGGTACGTTCGCCGTGCAGCCCCGCAACCAGCCGCGCGCACCACGAGGAGCACCGGATGACCGGCCAGGACAGCACCCGCCCGCCGACTCCTTCGCGGCTGCCGGACCCGCAGGACGCACTGACCGATGTCGCCGGGGTGCGCGTGGGGCATGCGCGGCTCACGGGCGAGGGGGCGCTCAGCGGCACCACCGTGGTCCTCGCCCCTCAGGGCGGTGCGGTCGCGGCGGTCGACGTACGCGGCGGCGGCCCAGGCACCCGGGAGACGGACGCGCTCGACCCGCGCAATCTGGTGCAGCGCATCGACGCCGTGGTCCTCACCGGCGGCAGCGCGTACGGCCTGGACGCGGCGTCGGGGGTGATGGCCTGGCTGGAGGAGCAGGGGCGCGGGGTGCGGGTCGGCGCCGATCCGGCACAGGTCGTCCCGGTGGTCCCGGCGGCGTGCCTCTTCGACCTCGGGCGGGGCGGTGACTGGCGGGCCCGCCCGGACGCGGCCACCGGCCGGGCCGCCGTGGAGGACGCCGCGCGCACGGCGCCCGGGGCGGCGGTCGCCGAGGGGTGTGTCGGCGCGGGCACGGGGGCGGTCGCCGGACAGCTCAAGGGCGGGGTGGGGACGGCGAGCGTGCGGCTGCCCTCCGGGCTCACCGTGGGCGCGCTGGTCGTGGTGAACGCCGCCGGCTCGGTGCTCGATCCCCGTACCGGGGTGCTGTACGGCGAATACGGAGCCGCCGAGCCGGCCGTCGCCCCCGCGCCGGAGATCCACCGGGCGGCGCAACAGCGCCTGGCGCAGGCGCACGACGGGAACACGCGCCCCCCGCTCAACACCACGCTCGCCGTCGTCGCCACGGACGCCGATCTCAGCCGCGCGCAGGCGCAGAAGCTCGCGGGCACGGCGCACGACGGACTGGCGCGGGCCATCCATCCCGTGCATCTGCTGACCGACGGGGACACCGTTTTCGCCCTGGCCACCGGCACCCACGCGCTGGACCCGGCGAACCCGATCGCGCTCAACGACCTGCTGGCGGCGGGTGCGCAGGCCGTGACCCGCGCCATCGTGAAGGCCGTGCGGGCGGCCTCGGGCGTGAACGGCTGCGCGGGAGGCGGCACCTACCCCTCGTACGGCGATCTCTACGGCACGCAGGGCCGTCCCGGGCAGCCGGCGGACGGCACCGGACCGGGAACCGACTCACCTCCCGCGTAAGGAAGTTCGGGAAAATCGCCGGGAACCTTCTGCGTGCACCGTACGTTTTTGTGAACCCCGGTCACGATGTCAGACCCAGGGACTACGTTATGCACGCATCGAGTAACACGCGGCGACGGCCTGGAGACAGCACCTTGAGCGATCCGTACGAGACAACCGAGCAGCACCTCGAGCGACTCCTGCGACGGGCTCTCAACTCGTTCGACCTGCCCGACAGTTCGGTGGAGCGGCTCGGCACCGCGCTCGCCCACAGCAGCTCCCTGCACTCCTCGCACCACAGCTCCACCCTGCACCGCGAGACCTACCGGCACACGTATCTGCTGGCCGACGGCACCCCGTTCGCCCTGTGGGAGCTGATCCACGGCGGTCAGCGGGACGCCGCGGATCCCCGGTACGGCTCGCAGCCCGGCCTGCGGCAACACGAGCTCTACGACGACGAGGCCGACGTGCACATCGCCGCGGCCCGCCTGACCGGCGGCTTCCAGGACACCCTTCTCTTCGGGGACGAGGGCCCCCAGGCCGACCTGGAGATCCTCACCGCCCTGATGGCCGCACCCCCGGCCCCGCTCCCCCGGACGTACGCCCCGGACAATTCCGCGGACCACGCACGCCGGGTGCTGCGCCGCGCGGAGAACGGGGACGCACCCGGCGAGGGGACCGCCCGCCGGCTGCGGGCCGCCTTCGCCCACCACATCACGCAGATCTTCGGCCGGCAGTGCCAGGTGGACGGGCGGGACGCGGGCTTCACGCTGTACGAGCACGCGTTCCTGCTCCTGGACGGCAGCGAGACGAGCCTGTGGGAGGTCGAGCACACGGCGACGCCGGACGGCCGCCACATGTGCGAGGTGTACGGCGACGAGGACACCGCGCGCCGCGCGATGGAGAGCCGGACGCGCATCTGCTGACCGAGGCGGACATGACGGTGCCCGCACCCCGAGGGGCACGGGCACCGTCGTCCTCACCGCCTGCTCAGTGCGTCAGCACCGGCTCGTCAGCGGCTTCCACGGCCGGATCGGCCGCGTCGTCGCCACCCTCCACGTGCTGCTTCGCCCGGGCCGGCAGCGCGAACATCACCACGAAGATCACCACGAGCACGCCGGCCACCCACCACAGCGACTGCTCGAAGGCGTCGGCGAACGCCGGGCCGACCTGCCGGGGCGTGAGATCGTCGCCGATCGCCCCGAAGAAGACGACCGAGACGAGGGCGAGCCCGAAGGCGTTGCCCATCTGCTGCACGGTGTTGAACAGCCCGGAGGCGGAACCGGAGTGCTCCTTGGGCACCTCGGACAGCACCACGTCGGCCAGCGGGGCCACGATCAGCCCCATGCCGACGCCCATGACCACCAGCGGCAGCGCCATCTGCCAGGACGTGATCCCCATGCCGTACCGGTCGGACTCCCAGATGTAGAGCAGCAGCCCGGCGGCCATCAGGAGCGCCCCCGCCTGGAGCACCTTGCGGCCGAAGCGCGGCACCAGCTTCTGTACGGAGATCCCGGCGGCGAAGGAGACCGCGATCGAGAACGGGATACCGGTCGTGCCGGCCCGCAGCGCGCTCCAGCCGAGCCCCTCCTGCATGTACAGCGTCCAGACCAGGAAGAAGATGCCGAGGCCGATTCCGAAGGTCAGCTGCACGGCGATGCCGGCGGCGAAGCTCTTGACCCGGAACAGCGACAGCTCGACCAGCGGCGAGCCGTCCCGGCGCGCCTTCTCCCGCTCGACCAGCACGAGGACGAGGAAGACCAGGAGGCTGCCGGCCATCGACAGGTAGCCCCAGAGCGGCCAGCCCAGCTCCTCGCCACGGGTCAGCGGATAGATCAGCATCAGCATCGCCAGCGTCACCAGCGCCACGCCGATCAGGTCGAGGCGGAGCGCCTTCGGGGCCTTGGACTCGGTGATGAACTTGCGGCCCAGGACCAGGCCCGCGATGCCGACCGGCAGGTTGATCAGGAAGATCGGGCGCCATTCGAGACCGGCGATGTTCCACTCGGTGAGCAGCGCGCCCAGCAGCGGCCCGGAAACGGCGCCGAGGCCGACGATCGCGCCGAAGAGACCGAAGACCTTGCCGCGCTCGTGCGCCGGGAAGGTGGCGTGCACGATGGACAGCACCTGCGGGACCATCAGCGCGGCGGTGCCGCCCTGAAGGATGCGGGAGGCGACCAGCATCTCCGGGTTGGCGGCGAATCCGCAGAGTGCGGACGCCACGGTGAAGCCGCCGATCCCGATGAGGAAGAGCCGCTTGCGGCCGAAGATGTCGCCGAGCCGGCCACCGGTGATCAGCCCCGCGGCGAAGGCCAGGGCGTATCCGGCGGTGATCCACTGGATCGAGCTGAACGAGGCACCGGTGTCCCGCTTGATGCTCGGGATGGCGATGTTGACGATCGTGACGTCGACCAGGTCCATGAAGGCCGCGGTCATCACGATGGCCAGCGCGAACCACCTGCGGCGGTCCGACGGGTCCGGGGACACCGCGGGGGCGGCCGCCGTGGACGGCAGGGGTGCGGAGGAAGTCATACGAAGAAGTTAGACGTGCATTAGGTCAGATCATGACCCAATGGGCGGGCATCCTGGGTGACATGACCGACACCCCGGCACGACTGCTGAATCTGCTGTCACTGCTCCAGACGCCGCGTGAGTGGCCGGGCAGTGAACTGGCGGACCGGCTCGAAGTCAGCCCGCGCACCATCCGCCGCGACATCGACCGCCTGCGCGACCTCGGCTACCCGGTCGAGGCGTCGCGCGGGTCGGTCGGCGGATACCGGCTCGTGGCCGGTACGGCGATGCCTCCGCTGCTGCTGGACGACGAGGAGGCGGTGGCCATCGCGGTGGGTCTGCGGGCCGGGGCCGGGCATGCCATCGAGGGCGTCGACGAGGCCTCCGTACGGGCGCTGGCCAAGCTGGAGCAGGTACTGCCCTCCCGGCTGCGCCACCGGGTGTCCACCCTGCAGAACGCGACGGTGCCGCTGACCCGCGGTGACGGAGCGACGATCGACCCGCAGACGCTGACCGTGATGGCGTCGGCGGTCACCGGCCGGGAGCGGCTGCGGTTCGCGTACCGCGCCGGGGACGGCGCCGAGTCCAGGCGGCAGGTCGAGCCGTATCGCCTGGTCAGCACCGGGTGGCGCTGGTATCTGGTCGCCTACGACCTGGACCGGGAGGCCTGGCGCACCTTCCGGGTCGACCGGGTGAGTGACCCGTTCGCGACGGGGGCCCGCTTCGCACCCCGTGAGCTGCCCACCGGCGACGCGGCGGAATTCCTCAGCAGCTCCATGGCGCGCAGCCGGCCGGAGCTGGCGGCCGACGTGAGCTTCGCGGCCCCGGCGGATTTCGTCGCCTCGCGGCTGCCCGCCGCGTTCGGCCCGCTGGAGCCGACCGGCGAGCACAGCTGCCGGCTGCGTGCGGCGCTGCCGGGCTCGCTGGAGTGGGTGGCGCTGCGGCTGGCGCTGGTGGACTGCGAGTTCACCGCGCACCAGCCGCCGCAGCTGGTGGCGTATCTGAACGATCTGGGCAGCAGGCTCACCCGCGCCTCGGCGTCCTCGGTGGCGTAGGGCGGCCTGCCCACGCCGGAAAAAGGAATGAGCCCCGGCGCCAGGGGGGGGTGGGCGCCGGGACTCAGCTCAGGGGGCCGATGTGAAGCGGCCTAATTCGGAGGTTACTGGACTCGGGCTCACGCCGCAGCGTCAAAGCCCGTGTCGTGAGCCATTCGCTTCAGTTCGAGCAGTGCGTGCTTCTCGATCTGGCGGATCCGCTCCCGGGTGAGCCCGTGCTGCTTGCCCACCTCGGTCAGGGTCCGCTCCCGGCCGTCCTCGATGCCGTACCTCATTCGGATGATCGAGGCGGTCCGGTTGTCGAGCTTGCCGATCAGCTCCTCCAGCTCCTCGCTGCGCAGCAGTGTCATCACCGACTGCTCGGGCGAGACCGCGGAGGTGTCCTCCAGGAGGTCGCCGAACTGCGTGTCGCCGTCGTCGTCCACCGACATGTTCAGGCTGACCGGGTCACGGGCCCAGTCCAGGACGTCGCCGACACGGCTCGTGGTGGAGTCCAGCTCGGCGGCGATCTCCGCATGCTCCGGGTCGCGCCCGTGCTCGCGGTTGAACTCGCGCTGCACACGGCGGATCCGGCCGAGCTCCTCCACCAGGTGGACAGGGAGCCGGATCGTGCGCGACTGGTCGGCTATGGAACGGGTGATGGCCTGCCGGATCCACCACGTCGCATACGTGGAGAACTTGAAGCCCTTGGCGTAGTCGAACTTCTCGACCGCGCGCACCAGACCGGCGTTGCCCTCTTGGATCAGGTCGAGCAGCGGCAGCCCGGCCCGCGGATAGCGCCGGGCGACGGCAACGACCAGCCGGAGGTTGGAACGGATGAATACGTCCTTGGCGCGCTCGCCCTCGGCGACCAGCGCTTCCAGCTCCTCGCGCGTGGCCCCGCCGGCTTCGCTCTCCACCACGCCGTCGAGGATCCGCTGCGCGAAGACGCCCGCTTCGACGGTCTGCGACAGGTCCACCTCCTTGGCGGCGTCGAGCAGCGGCGTGCGCGCTATCTCGTCCAGGTACATGCCGACCAGGTCGCGATCGGCGATCTCCCCGCCCACGGCGCGAACACTGCTTGCCCGGTTGGTCCCGCCGGTGGCGGACGAACGACGGGCGACGGCACGGGTTGCCATGCGTGCTCCTTGCTGAGTAGGTCGCGACACCCTTTCGGGTGCCCAGCTTCCGAAGGAAACAACGACTGGAATCCGGACAGAATTCCCCTGCGTGGCATTCATTTTCGCGATCATGCAGTACCCTGTCGCGCCACCAGGGGAGGACACATGACAAGGTTCGGCACGGAGACCCAGGTCAGGCCGGGTGTCGAGAGCGATCTGGCGGCCCTCACGGACATCTACAACCACTACGTGCGTGAGACCGCCCTCACATTCGACACGGTTCCCTTCACCCCCGGTCAGCGTCTGCCCTGGTTGCGCTCCCACCCTGAAGACGGCCCGCACCGGCTGCTGGTTGCCCAGGATGTCCGTAATGCCGACGGAACAGCTCCCCGGATACTGGGTTACGCCACCAGCAGCGCCTTCCGCCCCAAGGGGGCGTACTCCACCTCCGTCGAGGTCGGCGTGTACTGCGCCCCCGGCACGGTCGGCCGCGGCATCGGGACCCTGCTCTACACGGCGCTCTTCGAGGCCCTCGCCGACGAGGACCTGCACCGTGCCTACGCGGGCATCGCACAGCCCAACGAGGCCTCGGTCCGGCTGCACGAACGCTTCGGCTTCCGGCACGTCGGTACGTACGAGGAGGTCGGCCGGAAGTTCGACCGGTACTGGGACGTCTCCTGGTACGAGAAACAACTGCGACCACGGACCTAGTCCCGGCCCGGTCCCGCCCGGGCCGGCCCTAGGTCCGCAGCCCGTTACCGAGAGCAGGCGGGATGCCTAGCGTGATCTCGCATGGACGACACCACGCGCAAGGCACCCGACACCTCCGGCACGCTCGACGAAGCGCTGGAGCGGCTTCACTCCTTCGGACCCGAGCGGGACGGCTGGCTGAGCAACCACGCCCCGATGGCGGTCGAGGCACTGGTGCACCACGGCCAGGCACCGGGCGTGCACCGTTGGCTGGACCACTATCGCGAGAAGCTGGAGGACATGCCGGACCGGTTCGCCGAGGTGACCCCGGCGAACTGGCGCGAGGCCCTGGGTGACCCGCGGCGCATCGCCGACTGGACGGCGTACTTCGGGCGGGAGACCGCCGACCGGCCCTGGCGCGAGGTCCTCGCCGAGTGGTGGCCCCGGCTGCTCCCCGGCATCGCGGCCGGCGCCACGCACCCGGTGATCCGGGTCGGCCACGCCGTACGGGCGCTGCTGGCCGCCGGGGAGAACGCGCCCCGCGTCGCGGAGCTCGCCCACGGGCTCGGCTACTGGGCGGCCCGCCACCAGCCGCTGCCCCCGCTGTCCTCGCTCGCCCCCGCAGCAGATGCCGCGGCCGCGCTGGACGCGGTGGCGCGGGTGCCGGACCAGAGCGGCGGCATCCGCAACCGGCTGGGGCAGCTCACCGCGTTCCCGCTGTGGCCGCGGCAGCCGGTGCCGGACGCCGACCTGGCCCGCGCCCGGCTGGAGGAGCTGGTGCGCGCCGCGACGCACCGCTACGCGGCGTACGGGCACGGCGCGCCGATCATGCTGGTGCACGCCGCCACCGCGCCCAATGCCGTGCTGCGTGCGCTGCCGGCGCTCCCCCGGGAGCTGTGGGGGCCGAGCCTGGAGGCCGCATGGGCGGCGAGCGCGGCGGTCACCGCCGCGTACTCCCCGGCGGAGCCCGCCGCGTTCCCGGCCGTGCCGGACGGTCTGTCCCCCGAGGAGGTCTTCGCCCGGGCGGCCGCGCACGGTGACGACCACACCATCAAGTTCACCGACACCGCATTGGACATCGGTGACCCGACCGCGCTGGCCGCCGCGCTCCGTTCCGTCGAGCTGAACCCTCCGGCCCTCTGAGTCCTGGGCCGGTCCGGCCTTGACCCGCCGGACCGGCCCAGGCGGGTGGCGGCCTGGCCGGTCCCGGCCTCAGCCGTACTGCACCGAGCGCTTGGCCAGTCCCATCCAGAACCCGTCGATCACGCTGCGCCCCTGGTCCAGCTCCTGCTCGGCGGCGCCCAGGGTGACGAAGAGCGGGGCGAAGTGCTCGGTGCGCGGATGGGCCAGCCGGCCCGCCGGGGACTTGTGCTCGAAGTCCAGCAGCGCGTCGATGTCCTGCGCCTGCAGTGCGCGGCTTCCCCAGTCGTCGAACTCCGTCGACCAGCCGGGGATGCCGCCGCCCGGATGCCGCAGGGCGGCCAGGTTGTGGGTGAAGAAGCCGCTGCCGACGATCAATACGCCCTCGTCGCGCAGGGGCGCGAGCTTGCGCCCGATGTCCATCAGCTTCTGCGGGTCCAGCGTCGGCATGGAGATCTGCAGCACCGGGATGTCGGCCTCCGGGAACATCTCCACCAGCGGGACGTACGCGCCGTGGTCGAGCCCGCGGTCCGGGATGTCCTGGACAGGCGTACCGGCGCCGCGCAGCAGCTTGCGGACGCTCTCGGCGAGCTGCGGGGCGCCCGGGGCGGCGTACCGCACCCGGTAGTAGTGCTCGGGGAAGCCCCAGAAGTCGTAGACCAGCGGAATGGTCTCGGTCGCGCCGAGGGCGAGCGGGGCCTCTTCCCAGTGGGCGGACACCATGAGGACGGCGGTGGGGCGGGGCAGCCCGGCCGACCAGGCCGCCAGCTCGCCCGGCCAGAGCGGGTCGTCGGCCAGCGGCGGGGCGCCGTGGGAGAGGTAGAGGGCGGGCATGCGCTCCGCGGTGACAGTCATGGCACTCCCCATCCGCTGCTGCTCAAGGTAAGTCTTCTACATGGACTTTCGGCAGGAACCGTTCTTTAACTTTCAAGTTCCTACCTTCGGAGACCTTAGCTCTATCTAGTTCAACTTTCAAGAAAAGGTCGTACAGTGGAGTACATGACCACGGCATCCACCGGTGCGCCGCGCTGGCTCACCGACGACGAACAGAGCGTGTGGCGCGCCTACCTCCACGCCACCACGCTCCTGGAGGACCATCTCGACCGCCAGCTGCAGCGGGATGCCGGCATGCCGCACATCTACTACGGACTGCTGGTGCAGCTCTCCCAGGCGCCCCGCCGTCAGAAGCGGATGACCGAGCTGGCCAAGGACGCCAAGATCACCCGTTCCCGGCTGTCGCACGCGGTCGCCCGGCTGGAGAAGAACGGCTGGGTCCGCCGCGAGGACTGTCCGTCGGACAAGCGCGGCCAGAACGCGGTCCTCACCGACGAGGGCCACGAGATGCTCCGCCGCTCGGCACCGGGCCACGTCGCCGCCGTACGCCAGGCGATGTTCGACCGGCTCACCCCCGAGCAGGTGCACTCGCTCGGCGAGATCATGCGGGTCATGGCGGCCGGGCTGCAGCCGGAAGGCACGGACGCCGACCTGCCCTGGCTCCGCTGATCCACCCGCACCGCACGCACCACCGCCCCACCCCGCACACACCGCTGCCCCGGTTCCGTCGAACGGAACCGGGGCAGCGTGCGCTTCACGTCACGGGACGCCTTGCCCGGTGGCTCAGTGAGCGACGACCGGGATCCTGACCTCGTCCTCGACACCGTCGGCGGAACCGGAACCGGTGCCACCGGACGTCGTGGTCATCGACGGGCGGCCGGCGTTGATGAAGGTCACCGCGATCGCGGAGGCCACCACCAGGATGCCGACGGCCCACCAGATGGCGCCGGTGAAGCCGTGCACCATCGCCTGGAGCTTCAGCTGCTCCGGGTCGGTGGCGCCGAGCGCGGCGTGCGAGGTGGCGTACGCCGTGGCGGCCGAGGCGGCGATGGTGTTGAGCAGCGCCGTGCCGATCGCACCGCCGACCTGCTGCGAGGTGTTGACCATCGCGGAGGCGACACCCGCGTCACGCGGCTCGATGCCGTGCGTGGCCAGCGACATGGCGGGCATGAACGCGGTACCCATGCCCAGGCCCAGCAGCAGCTGTCCCGGCAGGATGACCGCCGCGTAGGACGAGTCGATCTGCAGCTGCGTGAGCAGCAGCATGCCGACGGCGGCGGTCAGGAACCCGGGTCCCATCAGCTTGCGGGCCGGGACCCGCGTCATCAGCCGGGCGCCGATCTGCGTCGAACCGGTGATCATTCCCGCGATCATCGGGAGGAAGGCGAAGCCCGTCTTGATCGGCGAGTAGCCCTTGACGACCTGCAGGTAGTACGTGAGGAAGAGGAACAGGCCGAACATCGCGATGATGGCGAGGCCCAGCGAGAGGTAGACGCCACCGCGGTTGCGGTCCATCACGACGCGCAGCGGGAGCAGCGGCGACCTGACCTTGGACTCGGTCAGGACGAAGGCGGACAGCAGCACGACGGAGGCGACGAACGTACCGATGGTCACCGGGTCCGACCAGCCGCTGGACTCGGCGCGGGTGAATCCGTACACCAGCGAGACCAGGCCGAGTGCGGACAGGACGACACCGGGGATGTCGAGCGAGGAACGGTTGCGGCTGCCGGCCGGCTCGCGGATCACGAAGTACGCGCCGGCTGCGGCGATGACGGCGAACGGGACGTTGACGAAGAACGTCCAGCGCCAGTTCAGCGTCTGGGTGAGCAGGCCGCCGAGGATCAGGCCGACGGCGCCACCGCCACCGGCGATCGCCCCGTAGATGCCGAACGCCTTGGCGCGCTCCTTGGCGTCGGTGAACATCACCGCGAGCAGCGAGAGCGCCGCGGGGGCGAGCAGTGCGCCGAACACACCCTGGAGGGCGCGCGAACCGAAGAGCATGCCCTGGTTCTGTGCGGCCCCGCCGAGCGCGGAGGCCAGCGCGAAGCCGATCAGACCGACGACGAAGGTGCGCTTACGGCCCCAGAGGTCGGCGATGCGCCCTCCGAAGAGCAGCAGTCCACCGAAGGCGAGGGCGTAGGCCGTGATGACCCACTGCTTGTTGGCATCGGTGATGCCCAGGTCCGTCTGGGCGTGCGGCAGTGCGATGTTCACGATCGTGGCGTCGAGCACGACCATCAACTGCGCGAGCGCGATGAACGCCAGCGCCTTCCAGCGACTCGGATCAGGGAGTCGGACATCAGCTGTTTTTGACATGGGAGTAGCCACCTAAGGACGCGTCTGGGCGCGCGGAGTCGTGAACCGTGAATGCGGTGAAGGCTCGGTGAAAGCGAGGGGCGGGCGTGGGTCGGAAGGAAGGGGTGGTCGAGGCGTGGCGGACGCGCGGCCGGGCAGCCGTGTCAGGAGCCCGGCGCGCCTGTCATGTCCGGCGCCGCAGATCCTCCAAGGTCGCCGCCGTTCCGGGCAGTCGGGACCGGGCCGGGGCCTCGAGTCCGTCCAGGAACAGCTGGATGTGACGGTGGGTGAACCGGTCGATGTCCAGGCAGGCGATGCCAGGCAGCGGCCGGGTGAGCTGGGAGAGGGCGACCAGTACGTCACCGACGGCGATGTCGGTACGCAGGCGCCCCGCGGACATGGCGCGCGCGACGAGCCCTTCGACGGCCTCTTCGAGGCGCCGACGCTCGGCGAGCAGTTCGGGATGGTCCTTGTCGAAGCCGCCGGACAGCATCGGGCACAGGGCCCCGATCCGTTCGTCGGCCGCCGCGTGCACGAAGCGGGTGAGCGCGACGAAGGGGTCCGACTCCTCGTTCGCGGCCTCTTCGGCGCGGTCGGTGGTGCGGGAGGTGACCGCGAGGACGACCTCATGGGTCAGTGCGGCCCGGTCGGGGAAGTTCCGGTAGAGAGTGGCGTTGCCGACGCCTGCGCGGCGGGCGACCTCGTCGAGCGGCACATCCGGCCCGAACTCGACGAACATCTCGCGCGCGGCCGTCACGATCCGCTCCCGGTTGCGCAGCGCGTCGGCCCGCGGGCGGGGCGTACGGGACTGCGCGGTTCCGGCGGCGGTGCGGGCGACGGTGTCCACGGCGGCGCTCCTTCTCTTTCCGGTCTTCCGGCTTCGGCTTGTGCGGTTCTCGGGCGGCCTCTCCGGGTAACCGGGGACCGCCTCCCCGTTTCGCAGGGACACCGGTGTAAACGGGGAAAGGATCCCCGGTTATTTCCCGGCTTAATGTGACCTGCATCACACCTCCCTGAAACGGGAGAATCCCACCCCTTCGGCGCACCCAACGGGCGGCGCCGCGCCACCCGTCACAGGCTGATCGCCAGAGCGCAGCCAGGGTCGGCCGGCTGCCGCGGCCCCGAAGGCGCCTTCATGCACCAGCCCCGCCACCGGATACGCAAGCACCGCCACCCGGTCGTCCTTGGCGCGGCAACAGCCCTGGTCATCGCGGCACTGGCCTCGGCCAGCAGCTCGCTCCCCCTCCCCAGCCGGGCCTCCGCGGGACCCGTGGCCACCACCGGATCGACCGAGCTCGGCCCGTGCCGGATATCCGCGGCCATGGGCGTACAGATGTCGGAGGGCCTGCCGACACAGCCGGGCTACTCCCGCTCCACCGGCCAGATCCACGCGCTCAACCTGATGGTCGACTTCCCGGACGCGCCCGGCACGGAGCCGGCCATGGACCGGCTCGCCGAATTCTTCCCGCAGACCACCGACTGGTTCCGCACCAGCTCCTACGGCCGGCTCACCTACGTCCCGGAATCCCCGGTGAAGACCTGGCTGCGGATGCCACTGCCGTTCTCGGGCTACGGAATCGAGCGCGGGTCACCGTACGAACCGGGCTACGGCCACCTCGTCCAGGACATCATCGCCGCCGCCGACCCGAGGGTGGACTTCAGCGCGTACGACCTGGTCAACGTCCTGGTCAGCCCGAACGCCGGCCCGTCCGCCCTGGACACCGTGCTGTCCGTGACGTTCTCCGGCAACGACGACGCCCCGTACGCGGACGGTGTACCGCTCGCCAACACGTCCTTCGTCTACAGCCGCCAGGACGACGGCTCGGGGTCGTACGCCCAGACCGGATACCGCGTCCTGCCGCACGAGAACGGCCACGTCTTCGGCCTGCCCGACCTCTACACGATGGAGGGCGGCGGCTCGGTCGGGCACTGGGACATCATGTCCGAGGACTGGGGGGCCAACAACGACCTGCTGGGCTGGCACAAGTGGAAGCTCGGCTGGCTGGACAACAGCCAGATCAGCTGCGCCTCCCGGTCCGGGGTCAGCGACCACGTCCTCGAACCGCTGGCCACCACCGGCGGCACGAAGCTGGCGTTCGTGCCGCTGACCGCGGAGTCCGGCTACGCGGTCGAGGTGCGGACCCAGGCGGGCAACGACCAGGCGGTCTGCCGGCCCGGGGTGCTGATCTACAAGGTGAGCTCGGACGTCGACACCGGCCAGGGGCCCGTGTCCGTCACCGACAGCACCAAGGACAGCAGCGGCTGCACCCGGCAGCCCAACGTGCACGCCGAGCTCTCCGATGCCCCGTTCCAGCCCGGCCAGACCTTCACCGACCGGGCCAACGGGGTACAGATCTCGGTGATCGACAAGGACTCCCAGGGGAACTACCGGGTACGGATCACCCGCCCCTGACCGCTCACTCCCCGCTGACCTCCTGCCCCGCCCGCACCTCCTGCTCCACCGGACCGCGGAGCTCCCGCTTGAGGATCTTCCCGGTGGCGTTGCGGGGCAGTGGCTCCGCGGACACCAGCACATGGGCCGGGACCTTGAACGCGGCCAGGCTCCGCCCGACGTGCGCCCGCAGCTCCTCGGCCGTGGCGCCGGCGCCGGGGCGGAGCCGGACGACCGCGGCGACCTCCTCGCCCAGCACGGGGTGGGCCACCCCGAGGACCGCCGCGTCCTCGACATCCGGGTGGTCGTGGAGCGCGGCCTCGACCTCGACGCAGTACACGTTCTCCCCGCCGCGGATCACCATGTCCTTGATCCGGTCGACGATGCTGACCCGCCCTTCGTGGACCACCGCCAGGTCTCCGGTGCGGAACCAGCCGTCGGTGAACGCCCGCGCCGTCGCGGCCTCGTCCTGCCAGTAGCCCCGCACCAGTGCCTGGCCGCGCAGCCACAGCTCACCGATCCCGCCCTCGGGCAGCGCCTCACCTGCCGGCCCGGCGATCCGCACCTCCGTGGTGGGGGTCGGCCGGCCGACACTGCCTGGGTGCAGCCGGTATCCGGCGCCGAAATTCGCCAGGACGCCGCCGCTGGTCTCGGTCAGCCCGTAGCCGTTGCGCGGCTCGATCCGCTCGCCGTAGCGGGCGGTCAGCCTGGCGACCAGGTCGGGCGGGGCCGCCGCACCGCCCGTGTTGAGCATCTGGAGGCTCTCCAGCCCGTCCTCGTCCAGGGCGGCCGCCGCGAGCAGCTGGAGCGCGGTGGCCGGCACTCCGGCGTACTGCATGACGCCGTGCTCACGGATCAGCTTCAACGCCTCCTGCGCGTCCCACTTGTGCATCAGGACGAGGGTGCCGCCCGCCGACATGGCGGCGTAGAAGCTGGTGAACGCGGCGACGTGGAAGAACGGGAACGTCAGCAGCACGACGGGCGCCGGGCCCTGTCCCGGGATGATGCCCCTGTTGAGCGCGGAGGCCGCCGCGTGGAACCGCGGGTTGCGCGCGGCGCCGGCCTGGGCGAGGTGCGTGGCGACGGCGCCCTTGGGCCTGCCGGTGGTGCCGGAGGTGTAGATGATCGTCGCGTCGTCCTCGGGCCGGATCTCGACCTCGGGGGGTGCGGCGAGCGGATCGGGCGCGGGCAGGTCCTCGTACCACTCGACGGCGCCCGCGCTCGCCTCACGGCCCTCGCGCTCCTCGTCGTGAAAGACGATCACGCGGGCCCCCGACCTGGCGGCCCAGGCCTCGACCCGCGGCATCCGCTCCCCGTCGACAAGGAGCACCCGCGGTCCGCAGTCGTCGAGCGCGTAGGTGAACTCGTCCTCGGTCCACCAGGCGTTCAGCGGGACGGCGACCAGTCCGGCCAGCTGCGCGGCCCAGAACGCGATCTGCCACTCCGGATGGTTGCGCATCGCGACCACGGCACGGTCGCCCGGGCTGAGTCCGTACGTCTCGCTCAGCCGGCAGGCGAGCGCCGACGCCGCGGCGAAGAACTCGGCGTAGGTGTAGCTGCGCTCCCCCGCGATCAGGAACGTCCGGTCCCCGAACGCCCAGGTGGTCTCCACGAATTCACGCAGGGTCCTGGGACCCTCCGCGTACACGAGCGAGCCGGCCTGCGGCCCGTCCTCGGCCCGCACGACGGCGAACATGCCGTCGGGACCGGTCAGCGCGGCCTCCACCCGGGCGGCGGCCTCGGCGGCCTCGGCAGCGGCTGCGGCGGCCTCGGCGGTGGGCGCTGCCGCCCCTGCGGAAGGTTCGGGAGCCGGTGTGGCTGGGGTCGGGTCGGTGTGCGGCACGAACGACCTTTCTAAGCGCTTGCTCAGGGCTTTCGCGACGCTATGCCCGCACCCGCCCCCCGTCAAGGGAGCGACCGGCGCCCGGCGCCCGACCTCGTCGCACCCCCCGGCGCCACTCCCCCTCCGCCCCGGACCGGCGCACGCGCCACCACTCCGTCGGCATACGGGACGTCCACAGAAGTCCCTGAGTGAACATCTGGCCGTGATCGAGGCGATGAGGGCCAGGGACCCGCAGGCGGCCGAAGCAGCCGTCCGCGCCCACCTCGGCAGCGTGATCGGCGCCTTGCGCGACGACTGACGCGGCTCGGGGCGGGAGCACACCTGGCAATCGCCCTGTGCCGGCTGGTCGTCCTCTTCGACGGCCCCGACATGTTCAGCTACGGCTCGGTGCTGCCGCACATGCTGGAACAGCACGCCCTGGGGGTCGGTGTCGGGGGCAGTCGCGCCCGACCGCCCGCACGCTCGCTCACTCCTGGACGGCAGGCGCGGCCTGAACGGCCTCCGGAGAGTCCGGACCAGCCGGGCTCCCCTGGCCCCCGTGCGACGCATGGCCGTCCGCAGCGTCGCGGCCGCCACGATCCCCGCCGCCAGGCCGCAGGTCACGGCCGCCGGGACGCCTTCGCCGAGCCCGGCGGACAGTTGCAGCAGCCCCGCGCTCAGGCCCGACCCGCCCGTACCCACCCGTAGCAACTGGCCGGCCAGCAGACCCAGAACGGTCGCGCAGACGGCGCCGACCGCCATCGCCGGGAAGGTGACCCGGGTGAGTAGTCCGGACAGCCACCGCAGCGACCACCACACCACGACAAGCAGCAGCACGTCGGAGGCCCGGTACAGCAGCCAGTCGCCGAGCTGCACACCCGACGGCCCCGTCCAGGCGCCGAGCAGCAGCCACTGACGCAGCAGGTCGCCCGGCTCCGCGAGCAGCCCGCTGCCCGCGAAGGACGTCTGGATGGTGGCGGCAACCGACTGGTACGACAGGACCACGACGGACAGCGCGACCACAGCGGTCCCTGCGGTGGCACCCAACCGGGCGGCCAGCACGGGAACGGCCTCGCGCGGCAGCGCCCCCATGTCCTTGACGCCGCCCCGCGCGGCGAGCACGGTCCCGCCGCGGCGACCAGCGCGGCCACCACCAGGATCTGCCGCCCGGAGGAGATCACACTCGCGAGCTGAGGCAGAAACCGGTAACTGGCGTGCCCCTGCGCGGCGATGCGCCACGGCGCCGAAACGGCCACCGCCAGGGTCCCGGCCACCACACCCCAGGCCCACACCGCGAGCAACAGGGCCGACCTGCGGCCGTTCACCGGCGGCACCCTGCGCACCAGGAGCATCGCCCCGGGCACGAAGAAGGCGAAGACCGCGCCGAACCGGATCTGCATCGACGTGTGAAAGAGCCTGAGGTAGCGGTCACCATCGGCCCCGGTCACCCCGGCGCCGAACAGGATCGGGCCCGGCGGATCGTACGACCACGGGGCGAGCCAGCGCCCGAACTCAGTCGCAACCCGGCCACCGAGCACGCCACTGCTGCCCGGCAACTGCAACGCCTGCGCACTCGCCCCGGCCCACCACAGAAGCACGGTGACCAGCACCCCTCCGACAAGCGCCGGTACCGCCACACGCCGATATGTCATGCCCGTCCCCCACCCTGCCCGCGCACCCCGCGCACCCCCTGGCCAGGCGGAGATTACGGGGCGCCGATCACATCCGGATCACGACCGCGAGCCGACTTGCCCGGCCACCCGCACGAACGCGGCTGACCCGACGCCACCCGCCGAGCCCGCTGTACGGTGCGCAGCGTCCGAGCAGACCGCCGCAGCCTGAGACCGAGCTCGGCATCGCCAGCACCGCCCTCTCAAAAACGTGCAGGCCAAGGCGGCGAAAGCCCACGCCCGACGCCGCTAACCCCACGGGGCAGCCACTCACAGGCACAGATCCGCTAGGCTGTCCCTGGTCAGTCGTTGGTACGTTCCGCTGCCTGCCTGAGCAAGATCGCAGAAGCAACGCCCCTCGTCCGACAAGTGGGCCTGTAGCCCTTGACGAAGATCCACCCACCGGATCCTCACCAAGGCTCCCTCCAGGCCCCGGCCTTCGTAGCTCAGGGGATAGAGCACCGCTCTCCTAAAGCGGGTGTCGCAGGTTCGAATCCTGCCGGGGGCACAGCACCAAGGGCCAGTTCGGAGGCTTGATCCTCTCGAACTGGCCCTTTCGCATGCTCGCTGCCGTGCCATGCGGTGGGCCACCACATCCCGATCCGCCAGCCCGTACCTGCCGATGTGACCGAGGCGTACCGGCGACTCCGCCAAGCCGGTTCACCAGTCCCCCCCCCCCGGCGACCGACTCGCCCTCTGCCTGACCGACACCGAGAGCTGTTACAGGTTTCTCTACCTCATCAAGGCACCCGGCTGCGCTCCGCTCCGCCGGGCGCGCTTCCCGGCTCAGGCCGCTCCCGCGCTCCTGCCTTCGGCCCGAGGGGCATGAGCCGAGACCGATCCGCGGGCCAAGGACATACCTCCGGCGGGGGCGCTCAGACTCCGGGATGGGACGGGGCGCCGTCCGCGAGTGCCGGCGGATTCGCGGTGAGCGTCGTGGAGCTCCCATCCCGACCACCCTCGACCCAGGCAGAGCCGAGCAGCCGCGGCCCATGGCCTCAAGGTCGTTCGTACAGTGTCGCGCTCCACCTTGACGCCAGGAACCACGCCCGCTCCACGGAGGGTGGGCCGAAGGCGGACGAGATGGAAGCTGGGGCAAGTGATGGGTTGAGGAAGTGAGGCGGTGGTGTCGGCGATCTGGGCCCCCTGGGCCGGCCAGAGTCGCTACGCCGACCGCGCGGTTTGCTAACAGGCCTCACGTAATGCACTGGCCCCGCATGGCGCTCCGGCCGAGCTCAGAAGATCCTCAAGCTTTTCGGCCCTGGATACCGCGAGCCCGAGGTGCATGTCATGGTCACCCCACGCTGAATGAACTGAGCAGCCACAGAGGGGGATCCGTGATCGAGCTTGGCGTCATGTTCGGACTCATGGGAGTGACGGCGTTTGCCTTGATCGTCAAGCTGTTGTTGCGGCGCAACCGCACGGAGAACGTCGACGGGCTCCTGATCGAGCAAGCGAGCCGGGTACAGGCGCACAACAACCGAGTTACCTACAGCTCCACCGCAGTGCATAGCTCTTCACCGACGGTGCGCGGCTACTACCGCCCCTAGCTCCGAGACCGTCGGGCGCGTCGGTAGGGAACGGCCGATCCACGCCTCTTCGTGCCCGATCAGCCCGGCGGTGAATCGGTGTGCCACTACGTCCCGATCCACCAGCCCGTGCCTGCCGATGTGACCGAGGCATACCAGCGACTCCTCCAAGCCGGTTTCACCAGTCGCCCCTGGCGACCGATTCGCCCTCTGTCTGACCGACGCCGAGAGCTGTTACAGGTTTCTCTACCTCATCAAGGCACTCGCCTCAGGCCGCTCCCGCGCGCCTGCCTCCGAGTCCGCTCGGCGCTGCCGCCTCAGCAGCCATCAAAGACTCCGTCGACCTAGGACCACCGCTTGATGATCTTTGCTGGGCTTTCCGGGGCCGCCCACACCTGGATGCGGATCTTCTCAGTGGTCTCGGGGCTCTCGTGAGAGTCGACATCGGCCTTAGCTGCCCGGGCCAAGTTGCTCCGGGACACGCGGACGCGGTTCCAGCCTGGCGGGACCTCGAATGCAGCCGCTTCGGGGGCGTAGTCCGTGCAGCCCAGAACCGTCAGGTGACCCAACGACACATAGAGGCCGGCCTCGACGACGTGATCGAATTCCGAGCTGTCATCACTCGGCTCCTGAGGCAGGACGACGACAGTGACGGAAACGTTGACATTGACCGCTGTGCCGATGCCAAGCGCATCCGGTGCAACCGCGAGGTGATCGGCAACGGCCTGTTCAGTCCATGCGTCGCTCAGATCACCGTCCGAATCCGCGTCGGACACGTGTATCTGGAAGTAGTCGGCGAAGAGGGTGAGCTCCGTCGTTGTCGTCATGGCGGCACAGTGCCATGCAGCACTGACAGCCGGGCCGGATGCCTGACCTCAGTGCCTGACACCAACAGGGGCGGACGGCAGCGGTCGATGTCGAACCTCAGCGGACAGCCAGCCGAGCAACAAACCGGGTCCGCCGATGTCGACGACTCCCCTTGATCGCCCTGGATAAGGATGAGTCCGCAGGTCAAAGCGCTGCGCCTTGCGGTGCATTCGCATCTGGTGGCAGACACAAGCGCCTGTAAGGATCAAGCTGTGAACGAGCCTTCGATACCCACGAGATTGAACAGGTCCCTCGACTGGGCAGGGCTGCCCCTGTCTGTTGTGCTTCTTGCGATCGGCATCAGGGACTACCGCGATGGAGCCTCCATGGGTTGGCCAATCGGCGGAGCGGTGCTTGTCCTGGCCAGCCTCTGGGTGATCTACCGAGGGATGCACCGCCGTTGCGGCAAGCCCACCGAGTCGCCTTAGGGGTCCGGCAGCGCCATACCGCAACCCCAGTAACCACCCCGGCCGGTAGCAACTCTCTGGGGCCGAGAAGCGACCGCACTGACAATCGCTGACCGATCTTCTCAAGCTACGGATCAGAAGGCGGCCATGCCACTCGCGTGCCAGAACGGGCGGAGACACACAGGGACTCGGCGGCAACACCGGCGCGCGAGCGAGCACTTGCCCTGGTGCACTTCTTCGCGGCTCATCCCAGCAGCCACCCGACCTCGACCTCGCCCTTGGAGCGGGTGTCTCAGGTTCGGCTCCTGCCGGGATTACCAGCGAAAAGCCCCCGGACGATCATGGTCCGGGGACTTTTGATGGCGGCATCCGGCCGGATCGATCCGGCGTCCGCGCGATTCCGGAGACCGTGCACGACGCCTTCTAGCGCTCGGCGCCGCCCCATTCGCCATCCGCCGTCCGCCGTCCGCCGTCCGCCGTCCAGGCAGTCCCGCTGCTGACACGCTGGTATCCGCGTCAGGTTGGGTCGGCCTTCGTCACGGAAGCGATCACCGCGGAAACGGCACCGGTCACGACGAGGCTGCCCACCATGACCATGCCCACGCCGACCATGAACAGTCCGCTGGAGTCGTCCGACCAGTCGTAATAGGCGGCACCGGTCAGACCGATGGTGACGCCGAGCACGGCGCCCGCGATGTAACGCCGGGATGCCGCCCAGTACACCGGTACCAGCAGGGTCAGCACCAGCCCGATCACCTGCCACGCCTCGTACGGGCCGGTCACCGAACCATCAGGTTGCACGTCACGGTGCTGGTCCCAGCCCAGCCAGGCAGCCCACAGCGCTAGCGTCATCACAATCAGCACGAGGATCGCCATCAGCTGGGGAACGAGTTTCACAGGTCTTTGTGGCATGGCTCAAGAGTTCCGGCTCACCCCGGGACCAACCAGAGTCCAAGTACTCACCCCCGCCTGAGTAATTCAGCCTCGGATCACAAGTCACCCCGTGCCACAACCGTGCCAGATCGGCCGGGTGCTCACGGAGAAATGTCCTCGCTTCACTCGGCGGAGTGGAGCAGGCCGCCCACTGGGGGTACTACGGCCCCGCCATCCTTCGGTGTCGTTGTGGCCTGCCCAACGATGAACACATGTCACTGACCAGTCTGCGTTCGCTGGCCCGCCGCGTGGTACCCACGCTGCTCGTCGCCCAAGCCGTCTTCCTCCCCCTCCAGTCCGCCTCCGCCGCCGGGCTCGTGGCGCACCCGTGCCGGTCGTTCGTCGGCTGCGGTTCGGTCATCGTCGCCCCTGTCTCCCAAGCCGCCCCGGACCACGGTGACTGCACCAGCCCGGAACCCGTCGTGTGCCTGATCCGGAGTGAGACTCCGGAGCAGCGTGAGGTCGCCCGGGATCAGCGGATGCGGTACCACCACCTCCTTGAGGAGATGGAGCGCAAGGAGTGCGCCATGCGCGCCGAAGGGCGTTCGGAGGAGGACATCGCCCGCACGCTGGTCCAGATGCGCAACGACGCCAAGGACATCGTCCGCGCCGGCATGACCCCGGAACAGGTCGCGGAGCTGGAAGCACGCAACCAGAAGAAGTACGGCAACCCGCTCGGCCCGACGGCGGACCAGCTCTACATGAAGTACGGCTCCTGGGAGAAGGTTGCCGAAGCCGCCACGCGTTCGAGCGCAGCCGTGGACCACGAACTCGGCCTGGAATTCCACCACTGCCCCTGCGAAGTGCTCCAGGCGGCATGACTCGGCCGTCACCCGCCCTCGGCGCGTGCGTGCCGAGGCCACGGCTCTGTCCGCGTTGAGGCCGGCGCACGCCGAACGCCAAGTCTTCATCGTCAACCGGTCCGCCTACCCCTCCGTGGGCGGACCGGGCGCCCTTGCAGCGCTCCTCCCTGGCCGGTTCAGTGGCCGGTACGGTCGCGCCGGGCGACCCGGCTGGTGGACTACAGATCTGCAGGCAGCCGTGCTCCCTCCGATCCGGCTGAAGCTACGGATCAGAAGGCATCCCCGTGCCGACTGTCAGTGACGCCGTGCATGATCGGTCACATGACTCACGTCTCCCGCGACGACGCCCTGTGCTCGCTCGCTCGTCAGCACCTGTCGCCCGACGCTGCCGAGCAGTGGCTCGGTCTGCTGCGGCCCGGCGTACGGCTGGAGCCACAGAGTGGGGAAGATGCTGTCGTCGGCCGCCTGGGTGGAGTGCCGGGGCTGCCTGCTGGTACCGACAGGCTCGAGTGGGAGGGGCACGGCCCGCATTCTTTCGGTGCGCACGGGCGGGAACCGCGTCTGGCCGAGGAGGTGGCCGGCTGGGTGCTCCTGGCGCAGTTCGCCGGCGACGCCGCGGCGGACATGATATGGGGTGGCCTCGGCACCCTGTACTGGCTGATCCGACCGCAGGATCTGAGGGACCGGCGCTTCGACCGCGCGATGTTCACCTGGCAGTGCAGCTGATGGCCGCCGCGCCACCCGCATGGGGCGTCCAGTACACACTCCGCCTGCCCACCGAGCAGGCCGCCCGGGCAGTCGCGGCCGAGCTGGCCGGGATGGGACACCGACTGACGGCTGTCCGGCTTCAGGACCACTTCCGGTTCGTCAAGTCCAGCTTCTGGTACGGCACCCCGCAGACGGATCCCGAGCTGGAGGGCTGGTGGAACGTCTTCTCGATGGCTGTCCACAGCGGGCACGAACGCATGGCGCTGGAGGCGTTCCTCCGGGACGAGCGGATACGGATGGCCCGAGTCGCGCGCGCCCACGGTGGATTTCACCACGGCTCCAGCGAGGCCCATGCGGAGACCATGGAACGGGTCTTCACTCGGGAGGGCCTCGTGCACGAGCAGGACGGGGCGGAGGTGCCCGTCCCCGTCCCCCTTTCCGCGGAGCCGGCACGGCCACCGGCCGCACCGCCCTGGCCCCGCATCGAGGTGGGGGAGCCGGCGATGCTGGTCCGCTCCGTGGAGGCGGTCGCGGAGCGGATGTACGGCAGTGCGGACGACCCGCCTGCGGCCGCGGCCTGGCTGCTCAGTGAGGACTTCGCGTTCGGCGAGTCCTACGGGTCCGCGTACGAGTTCCTCGGTGACCTCGCCGATGCGGTGGCCCACCAGGGAACCTGCACCGATGACACGGTGGAGGCCGTGCCGTTCCTGGCCGGGCTGGTCCTCGACGACTCCGTCCCCGCAGGAAGCAGGTTGATCCTGCTCGGTGACCTGATGCGGCTCGCGGCGACCGGGCCCTCGATGATCGTCGCCCTTGCCGACCGCACCGCCGCGCTCGACGCCCCCTGGCAGGAGCCTGCCGCCGTTGAGTTGACGCGCCAAGCCATCAGCCGGGAGGTGCCTGAGCTCCTGTTGCTCCGGAACCGGGACAGCGAGGCCATCCGATTCGCCCTCGCAGGTCTCGCGACAGTCTGTGGCCTGCGCGGCTTGCACGTACGAGAGCGCCTGGACGCAGTGTCCGCCCCCGTTCACACCGTCCGCGCGGACATCGTGGCGCTCATGACCGCCCTGGTGGACGATGACCCGACAGCCTGAACTCCGCCCTCGGCAGACTGTCCTCTTGGCAGCCGCAGGTCATGGAGGAGATCGGCAACCCCCATGTACGGCGGCGGGACTTGGCGCTTGCGGTGCTCCCCGACCTTGTCATGGAGGACGTCCGGTCCTGCGTTGAGTCCGTCCTGACGCCGCCCCTCTGACCGATGGCCTGGCGCGGACTTGCTCCTGCTCTTGGACATCGTGCAGAGGGGCACCCAACGACAGGAAACGACAGGAACTGGAGTGATCTCTTGGATCCGCCCTTCCGGTACATCGGCCCCGCTGAGCTGCTGGACCTGGTCCGTCCCGGGAGTGAGGGGCGCGCCGTCCGGTCGAGGGCCGACTTCGATGACTGGGTCTCCCGTCGCTCCTCCGGAGAGCTGGCCGCGCCGTTCACCTTCGTGATCGATCTGGCCGGTGTTCTGCGACTGCCCCCGCACGCTCGCGCCGCCGTACCGGACCGTCCTGATCCGGGACGGGATACGCCGGACAGGGCGGGAAGGCGGAGCCGGCCGGATTCGAACCGGCGTCCTCGCGGTTTTGGAGACCGCGCGCGACGACCTCTGCGCTACAGCTCCGCCTCGCCCCCATCCTATGGACTCCGGTTCCGTCGCGTCCTGGTCTTCCCGTCCGGGCCTCATCAGGACGGGACGCAGGGACGGCCACGGCAGGGCTGCGGCCCCGGCAGGGCTGCGGCCCCGGCAGGGCTGCGATCCCGGCAGGGCTGCTTCCTCGCGCGCGGCCACAGCCGCCCGAGACCGCCTCCCGAGTGCCTGCCGTCGCTCGTCAACCAGGGCAATGGAAACCATGGTTGAGCAACCGCCCACCGATGTCCTGACCGGTCGCGGGCGGCTAGCGTGGCGCCCGCGAGCGGCCCGGACACGCCGGGCGGCAAGTAGGACAGGAGCGTCGAAACCATGCGCGTATCCGTCATCGGATGTGGCCACCTGGGCATCCCGCACGCAGCGGCGATGGCCGAGATCGGCCACGAAGTGATCGGCGTGGACCTCGACCGGGCAAGGATCGACCGGCTCAACGCAGGCGAATGTCCCATCTACGAGGAGGGCCTGCCGGAACTCCTGGCCACGCACACCGCTTCCGGACAGCTTCGGTTCACCACCGACCTCGCCGAGGCGGCCGCCTTCGCCGACGTCCACTTCCTCGCGGTCGGCACGCCGATCGACGCGGACGGGCGCAGCTACGACACCGGGCAGGTGTTCGGCGCGGCCCGTGCCCTCGCGCCGTTCCTCACCCGTCCCGCCGTCGTCGTCGGCAAGTCCACCGTGACCGTGGGCACCGCCCGCGACCTCGGCGCCCTGCTGGCCCGGCTCTCCCCCGCCGGGGAGGAGGTCGAGGTCGTCTGGAACCCGGAGTTCCTGCGCGAAGGCCACGCCATCGAGGACACCCTGCGCCCCGACCGTATCGTCGTGGGTGTCCCCTCCTCCCGCGCCGAGGACGTCATGCGGCAGGTCTACGCACCGCTCCTGCGCGCCCAGGTGCCGCTGTTCGTCACCGACCCGGCCACGGCCGAACTCATCAAGGGTGCCGCCAACGCCTATCTCGGCATGAAGATCTCGTTCATCAACGGCGTCGCCGACATGTGTGCCGCCGCCGGGGCCGACGTCCACCAGCTCACCGAAGCCATCGGGGTCGACCCCCGCATCGGCCGCGCCGGGCTCAACGCCGGTCCCGGATACGGCGGCGGCTGTCTGCCCAAGGACGCACGCGCCTTCACCGCCTCCGCCCAGGCCCTCGGCGCACTCGACGCCGCCACGCTGCTGCGGTCCGCCGAACTGGTCAACGAGTCACGTCCCGCAGCCGCGCTCGCCCTCATCGAGGAGACCCTCGGCCGGCAGGTCGAAGGCGTCCGTGTGACCGTCTGGGGCGCTTCCTTCAAGGCCGGTACCGACGACGTACGCGAGTCCCCCGCCCTGGCCATCGCCGCCCTCATGCACCAGCGCGGAGCCGACGTCACCGTCCACGACCCGCACGCCGTCACCGCTGCGCTGCGGCGCAATCCCGAACTCGAATACTGCGAGGACCTGGTGGATTCCGCCAGGGGCGCCGAGCTCATCGTGGTCGCCACCGAATGGCCGCAGTTCCGTGACGCCGATGCCAAGGCGCTCGCGACCCTGGTGGCCGACCCGGTCCTGGTGGACCTCCGCAACCTGCTCCACGCCGAAAGCTGGCGCACGGCCGGGTGGACCGTACGGCAACTCGGCCGCCCCGCGCAGGAATAGCGGCAGGCGACTCTCACGGGCCCCGGCCGGGGCGGCGATGCCGCGGTCGTCGACGAGGTCGTCGCCGCGGGCCGCTCGGTGACGAGGCTGACGACCAGGCCGCATGCCGGTCGACGAGGCCAACGAGCCTGTCGACGAGGCCGCCGTGCCGGTCGACGAGCACGACGTTCGCGTCCGCAGACGCAAAGGCCGGCGCCCTTGAGGTTGTCGTGTTCGGACCAATCCTTTCTTCCGACGGCACCGAATAGACGACATCAGCGACCGAACGCGGTTCCGGCTTCGCGCCGGAGCCGCCGGAAGGGGATGCGTCTTCGTGACAGCGCGCCGTACAACCCGTCTCACCGCACTGCTGGTTCTGCCCGCCGCACTCACTCTCGGCGTGGCCGTACCCGCTCTCGCCCACGACGGACACGCCGCCGGCAGCACCACGAAAGCGGCCGACGGTGACACCTATCAGATCGACCTGGAGCAGTTGAACGACTCGGGTGCGAGTGGCACGGCCATGGTGAGCACGGAGGGCAGGAAGCTCACCGTGAAGATCGAGGCAGAGGGCCTGGTGCCCGGCATGCCCCACGCCCAGCACATCCACGGCTCGACCGACGGACACGACTTCCGCTGTCCGGACAAGAGCGCGGACAAGGACGGCGACGGCATCGTCAGCACCGCCGAAGGGGTGCCGATGTACGGGGACATCAACATCTCCCTGACCACCAAGGGCGACACGTCCAAGGACAGCGGCCTCGCCGTCGACCGCATGCCTGTCGCGGACAAGGACGGCAAGCTGAGCTACTCCCGGACGATCCCCGTCTCGCAGGCCGTGGCCGACCACATCAAGGATCTGCACGTCGTCCAGCACGGCATCGACCCGAACGGCAACGCCAAGTACGACTTCGGCAAGGGCAAGAGCGAGCTCGACCCGAAGCTTCCCCAAGAGGCCACCGCGCCCGCCAGCTGCGGCATGGTCAAGGGCGCTGCGGTCGGCTCGATGCCCGCGGGCGGGGTCGAGACCGGTGGCGGCAGCACCGAGGGCGTGGAGTCGCCGGGCCTGCTCGCAGCGGGTGGCGTGGCCGTCCTCGCGGCGGGAGGCCTGTTCGCCGCGCGCCGCCGGATTCGCGTCGCCGATGTCCGGCACGACGGCTGAGACCTCCCGCACCGATCGATGCCGGATCACCGCCGGTCACGGCGAGGGCGGGTGACACCTGGTCACAACCGCGCACAGAGGCCCCGGTCGACGTCGCGGTCGACACCGATCAACGCCCGGTCCACCCCGGTCACGGCCGGGGCCGGGGTCGACACCGATCGACGCCCGGTCCACGCCGGTCACGGCCGCGGCCGAGCACAGGGAAACGGACACAGGGACAGGTGACGCGATGAACGAGACCCACGAGGACAGCGAGCACCGCAGGACATCACGGCGGCGCAATGTCACGCTCATCGCCACCGCCGGCTCCCTGCTGTTGATCGGCGGGCTGTTGCTGGCTCTGGGAACGAGCCGGCAGCAGCCCGCTCCGCCCCCCGCCGCCGACAAGGGCAGCCCGGCCGTCACCGCGCAGCCCCCGGCGCAGCCGGGCGGGAAAGCGCAACCGGGCGGGAAAGCCGAGGGGAACAGCGGCGGGAAGACCGCGACGCCGTCCGGCGAGCCTCCCGCGCACGCCAGCGCGCTGCCCGCTTCCCGGCCCGTCAGCATCACGATCCCCTCGCTCGAGGTGACCTCCGCCCTGGAGGAACTCGGACTCGGCAGGAACCGTGCGATGGAGACCCCGCGGGACCCGGCCAAGGCCGGCTGGTACCGCCCGGGCGCCACTCCTGGCGCGGTGGGCCCCGCCGTGATCGCGGGGCACGTCACCTGGAACGGCACCCCGGGGGTGTTCTTCAAGCTCGGCCGGCTCGACCCCGGCGACCGCATCGACGTCAGCCGTGCGGACGGACGGACCGCCGAATTCACTGTCGACCGGACCGCCGTCTATCCCAAAGACAAGTTCCCCACCGTCGAGGTCTACCGCAACCTCGACCACGCGGGACTCCGCCTGATCACCTGCGGCGGCGACTACTCCAAGGCCGACAGTCACTACGCCGACAACGTCGTCGTCTACGCCACTCTCACGGGCAGCCACACGTAGGCCTTTACCGCCCTTCGGAGGACCCGTCGCCGGGAGTCGTTCTCGCGCCCGTGCGCGGTTCTCCCCGTCGACGGACAACAGGTTCCTGCGCACCCGCGCCCACACTCACATCCGTGCCCGTGTCCACACCCGCGCCCGCACTCCGGGCCGTTGCCACGATGTCCTGCAGCGCCGCGATGTGCTGTGCCAGCGCCTCCTGGCCGACAGGCGTGAGGGACAGCCACGTTCGGGGGCGCTTGCCTACGTGTCCCTTGCGGACGTCCACGTAGCCTGCGGCCTCCAGCGCCGACGCGGTCTTGCTGAGAACCGAGTCGGACACCTGGCAGCCGTCGCGGACGGTGGCGAACTCGGCCTCGTCGCACGCGGAGAGGAAGGCCACCACAGCCAGCCGGGTCGGGTTGTGGATGGTCTCGTCCAGGGCGGCCCGCTCACCTCTCGGCGGGTCGCCGTTCACGCAAGCTCCCGCAGAGCCCGCTCGGTCGCCGCGTTACGGGCAACGGACACACCCCACACGCCGAGGCCCCACACCGCGAACACCGCGATCCGGGTCACGGCCTCCCCGGCTCCGGCCCACCAGCAGCACCCTCCCACCACAAGCCCCGCCGCGAGGACGGCCGGAAGGGCGATCCGGCTCCGTCGCAGGCGCGCGGACAAGGGCTGCGTCACCAGCACCCCGGTCCCCCTCCTGGCGGCCCGCACGAGCGCGCATACGGCGGCGAGGCCCAGGAGCGACACGAGGAGCGCCACCAGGACCGCCTGGCCGCCCCTGCCCTGGCTCCAGGCCTGCACCGCGCTCGGCAGCACCAAAACGACCGCCACGGCCGGCCCGTACCACTTCGGCGTCAGCCCGGCCTGGAGACGGGCCCGCTCCCTCGCCGCCTCCACCCCCTTCAGCGCGTCCTCGGCGTCCACTGCCGACCGGCCGTCGCGCCCCACGGGCGCGGACTTGCTCTCCTGCGGCGGCATGAGCACACCGAATCCTTCCTGAGGCGCACGAGCGACCTGACACTTGCCATCATCGCATCAACTTTCCATCACGGAAAGTACTTGGCCCTCAGGACGGCAACAGCACCGCCTCGCCACGGGTATCAGCGGCAGGAGGCCTTCAGTTGCGCGGCCGCGTGATGCGCGCCCAGCAGCTTCTCGCTGCCCCAGTCCCGGCCCCGGTCGATCAGCTGCACCGCGAACGTGTCGCCCTTCACCGGGTACGTGTTCACGTCGACCTCGGTGCCCCGGTGCGCGACCTGGCTCACGGCGAAGCCCGTGTAGGCCGAGTCCGTGTTGTCGGGGTCGGAGAGCACCCGGTAGACGGTGGGGTTGCCGGCTACGTCCCGGTCGCGGTCCGAGCGCGGGACGAAGACGGTCAGCGCGCACTCCCGGTAGCCGGCTCCCAGGTGCCAGGACCAGGTGGCGGTGCTGCCCCGGTCCTCGTCGGGAGTGCCGGACATCGGGACCGCGCTGAACCGGCCGTCGCACGAACTGCCCCGGTAGCCGCCCGAGTCGACCGTGTACCAGCCGGCGTCACCGTTCTCGAAACGGCCGTACTCGCGGTACTCGCCCGTCGAGCAGCCCGGTCCGGCCCACACCGCGTAGCGGTAACGGGGCTCCGATGAAGGCGAGCCGGACGGCGCTCGTGAGGGTGCTTGCGAGGTCTGGCCGGCGCCGGCCGCGGAATCCGACGGGTCCGGGTCCGAAGGCGGGACCGGCTCCGTGTCCGGGTCGGAGGGGCCGATCCGGCTGGGGGCACCGCCCTCGCGGTCACCCGGTCCGGCACCCGGGCGGCCCACCGCCTCGGTACGGCTGTCGCCGCCGGCCGACGCGAGAACCGACACGGCGGTCACCAGGGAACCGGTCAGCACCACCGCTCCCGCCGCCAGCCAGGCCTTACGGCTTCTGGGCAGGGTGGATATCCGGCCCGCGAGCGTCTCCCGGGCGATCCACCCACCGTCCCCGCCGCCCGAGCGGGTCACCGAACCGCAGTCGGGGCAGCCCATACCCGGCAGCGCGCCCCGCCGTTCACCACCGCAATGTTGGCACCTCATGGCTGCACACCATGCCAGGGCCTGCAGCCCTGAGGGAGGGATCGGGCGTGATTGGTTCCGGTACGCCCCGCAAAGCTGAAGGTGTCAGCGCGCCGGCGGGTCAGAGCGCCAGCGGGTCAGCGGGCCGCCAGCGGGCCCAACGCGTCAGCGGGCCAACGCGCCCCACGCACCGACGCGCCCCGCCCAACGCCTCAGCGCGCCGACGAGTCAGCGCAGTTCGTCCGGGCACGGCGTGCCGGGCTGCAGCTGGTACGGCGCGCCCAGCCGGTACACGCCGGGGCGCGGGGCGAGCAGCTCCGTCCACTCGTCGCCGTACTCGTCCTCGTCCAACTTGATCAGGCAGCCGTTCGTGTTGGCGAAGTCCCTCGGGACGTCCTCGCCCTCGCGCTGCTTGGACGCCTCGGTCTCCTGCGGCCGCTCCAGGCTCCTGCCGTCCTCGTCGACCAGGGCGAGCCAGCGGGAGTACGGGATCCGGATCAGCACCCGGCCCGCCTTCTTCACGTGGATGGTCAGCTCCCCCGCACCGGCCTCGTCCACCGTCGCCGGCGGATTGGCCAGCGGCACCGGGCTGTCCACCGCGAAGATCCGCCAGTCGGCGTTGGACCAGATCGGCTTCAGGTACGGCAGTCCCTTGCCGACCATCTCCGCCTCCTGCACCGCGCCACTGGCGTCGGGGTCCCCTGCGGCAGCACCACGTAGTGCACGGCCCAGCGGTCGAGCCACTGCCGGTAGCTGACGGCGTCCAGGGTGTCGTCGTAGAAGAGCGGGTTGCGCTTCATGTCGGCCTGCCGGTTCCAGCCGCGGGCCAGGTTCACCGACGGCGCCAGCGCGGACGCCTCGCGGTGGCTGCTCGGCGGGACCACCTCGACCCGGCCCCTCTCCGCACCCACCTGCTGGAGCTGGTTGACCAGCGGCGCCAGCGACCGGGTCCACGAGGCGGTGGGCGCGGTCCTGACGATGTCGTCGACGCCCTTGAACCCGATCCAGAAGTTCAGCCCGGCGAACGCCAGGACCAGCGCGTACCACCGCCGGGAGCGTGGCTCCGCGTACGGCAGGGCGGCCAGCAGCACCACTCCGGCGAACAGCATCGCCATCCGCGACACGTTCGAGCCGATCTGCGAGTCCACCACGTACGTCAGCAGCGTCCCGATGCCGTAGACCGCGGCCGCGGTCCGCACCGTCTTCCAGTCCTGCGGCACGAGGAAGAAGGTCAGGGCCGCGAAGAGGAACGGCAGCGACAGCGTCGCGATCGACATGGGCTGCGTTCCGGAGAAGGGGAACAGCCACGCGGACAGTGCCACCACCACGACCGGCGCCAGCCCCAGCGCATACGCCCCGGGCCGCCGCTTGTTCAGGAACAGTGCCGCAGCGACCACACCGAGGAAGAGCCCGGCCACCGGGCTGCCGGCCGTCGCGAGCCCGGCGAGGGGAGCGGCGACAGCCGCCTTCGCCCACCGCTTGTACCGCCAGCGGTACGGCCAGCAGAACACCGCAGCCACCGCGCCGAGCGCGAACATCATGCCGAGCCCGAACGTCACGCGGCCCGACAGCGCGTTGCACAGGTACGCGAAGACACCGGCCAGCGAGCAGGCGAGCGGATTACGGACGGCCCGCACCCGGACCAGGATCAACGCCGTCAGCCCCGCGGAGACCGTACCGACGATCATCATCGTCGTACGGACGCCGAGCGCCGACATCAGATACGGCGACACGACGCTGTACGAGACGGGGTGCATGCCCCCGTACCAGGCCAGGTTGTACGCGGTACCGGGGTGCCGGCCGACGAACTCGGCCCAGGCGTCCTGGGCCGCGATGTCGCCGCCGCTGTTCGCGAAGAAGAAGAACCAGAGGACGTGCGTGACGGCGGCGGTCGCCGTCGCGATGGTCACCGGGTGCCGCAGCAGCAGCTGGGTGCGGGTCAGAACGGGTGGGGCGATGTCCGACTCGGGGGCGCGCGGGGCAGGCACTTTGGTCCGCATACTGCCGTCGCTGCCCCTCATGCCTCTGCTGTCGGCCGCCTCGCGGCCGGGTTTCGGCTCCGCGGTGGTCACTACGGCTCTCCCCGTCTCCCCGTCCCGTACCCCGGGCTCCGTACGCCGGTCAGGCGCACGCTTCGACTTCCCTGCCGCGCTGCCCGAGCCGCTCTGCGTACCGCCGAACCGGAATCCGGGCTTCATGCGCCGTGCACCGTTCGCCGTTCACCTGTGAGGACGCCGTCCCTGCGTCCTTGGGTTGTTCCGGGACGCTAACACGTACGTAAGCGGGGCAGGGGTGCCGTTCCCGGCGCCCCTCCCCCGCCTCGTTCCCGTACCTTTCCGGCCGTCGTCCGGCCGGTCGGTGGGACGGGTCAGCCGACCCGGGTCAGCTTCTCGCCGGCCGTCGGCTCCGCCAGGTCGCTCTGCAACGCGACCGGCACCTTCACCTGGCTGGCGCCCTCGCCGACGGTGAGCGTGCCGACATGGGTACCGGCTGCCGCCGCGTGCGGGATCGTTTTGCCGTCGTCGGTCAGTTCGAGCTTGACCGTGAGACCGGACCAGCCGACCGCCTTCACGTCCTTCGTCGCGACGACCGGAGCGGTGCCGCCCATGCCGTCGTCGACCGTGCCGACCACATCGCCCTTCTTGACGATCTTGGCGCCTTCCAGCAGGTCGAGCGTGGCCAGCATGACCTTCTTGCTGGCCGCGTTCACCGCGTCGATGATCGGGGTGTCGTACTGCCCGAGCACCGCGCCGACGATGAGCTGGTCCGTACCGTCGACCATCTTGTGCGCGGCGAAGAGCAGGTTGCCGCCCGCCTTGGTGGTGGAGCCGGTCTTGATGCCGAGGGCGTTGTCGTAGGGCACGAGCGTGTTGTAGTTCCGCCACTTCTTGCCCGACGGGTCCTTCCACTCCGGCAGCTTGGTGATGTCCATCAGAGCCGGGAACTCGACGAGCTTCTCCCCCAGCTTCACCAGGTCCTCCGCCGTGCTGACCGTCGAAGCGGTGAGCCCGGAGGGGTCGGTGTAGTTGGTGTTCTTCATGCCCAGCTCGTCGGCGGTCGCGTTCATCTTCTCGACGAACGCCTTCTCCGAGCCCGCGTCCCAGCGCGCCAGCAGGCGGGCGATGTTGTTCGCCGACGGGATCATGAGAGCGGCGAGTGCGTCGCGCTCGGAGAGGACGTCGCCCTTCTTCACCGTGTCCAGGGTGGACTCGCCCTCGCTGAAGAGCTGACCGTCCGACTCGGCCTTGGCGTCGACCGGGATGCCGGGACCCTTCTGCCCGCGCTTGAGCGGGTGGTCCTTGAGCACGAGGTACGCGGTCATCGCCTTGGCGACGCTCGCGATCGGCACCGGCTTCTGCTCGCCGAACGAGCCGACCTTGCCGAGGCCGGTCGCCGCCATGTAGCCCTGACCCTTTTCCGGCCACGGCAGGGACGGCGCGGCGCCCTTGAAGCTGTACGTCGACTTCGCCGACATCGTGAGTGTCGGGTCCGGCAGCGGGCGCACCATCTGCACGATTGCAAACGCGATGAGCAGCAGGAGGACCAGCGGGGTCCAGATCTTGACCCTCCGCACCGCGGTGCGGACCGGGGTCTCCGGCGGCGGCGGGGTGTTCGTCAGCTCCGCCAGCAGGTCGAGCGGCGGCCTGGGCGGCATCGGCTGCTGCCGGGTCCGCTCGGCACCGCTGAGCGACGCGGCGGGCTGCTGCTGCTGCTGCCGCTGCTGCTGCTGCTGCTGCTGCTGGGCGGAACGGCCGGGCTCCGGCGCGGGGTCGGCCTCGGGCCTGCGGGGCACGGGGGCCGGCCGCACGTCGTCGGCGCGCAGCGGTACGAACTTGCTGGTCCGCTCGGCGGGAGACTCGGGCTTGGTCTGCCGGCCGGAATCCGGCCCGGACTGCGGCGCGGCTCCGGGCTCGGACCCGGGCTTCGGCTTCGCCGGTGGCGGGGTGATCTTCAGCGCGGTCGTCGGCTGGTCGACGCGGGGCAGCGACGGCGCCTTGAAGACGGCCGTCGGCTGATCGATCCCACGCTGGTCGCCGGCCTCCGACGCCACCTCCGCGGCGGGCTTCGCCGCGACGGACTTCCCGGCCGCCGCCGCTGCCTCCGATGCCGCGGGGCCTGATTCCTCACGGGTCCGGGGCACGCGGGCCTCGCCGGAGGTGGCCGCCTCGGCGGCCTCCGGCTCGGATACGGGCTCGGACTCGGATACGGGTTCCGGCTCGGACTCGGTCTCGGTCAGGTCAGGGTGATCGTCGGCGCCGGTGGCCGGTGCGGCCGGTTCAGCTGCGTCGGCCGCGGTGGGTACTTCTTCGCCACCCGGGCGCGTTCCCTCAGCGTCGGTGGACTTCTCGTCACCGTCACCCTCCTCGGCCTGGTCGCCGTCGGCCGTCGAGACCCAGGCGGCTACCGCAGCACGAAGCCGCGCATCGCCCTCCTCGGGCGCCTCGGACGCTTCGCCCTCGGGCTCGGACCCGGTGTCCCCGGAAGCCGCATTCTCCGGCTCCTCGGCCGAATCCGCCGCACCGGCGGAATCCGTCGCGCCACCCTGATCCGCCGCACCGGCCTCCGCCACAGGGACGGCCTCAGCGGGCTCGACGCCCTCCGTGGGCTCCTCGGGCTCCTCGGGCGGCTCCGCGGGCTCCGCGGCGCCCGGTGCGGCCCCAGGGGCCTCCACCGAGCCCTCAGGGGCTTCAGGGGCCTCCTCCGCGGCCGTGGCGCCCTCGGACTCCCGGGTCGCCGGTTCCTCGGCCGCGCCGGGGCCGGCGTCGGCCGTGGACTCGCTCTCGGCCTCCGCCCCGGCCCGCTGCGTTCGGAAAACGGCCGTCGCCGTGTCCGCCCTGCCGCCGGACTCCGCCGGGGAGGCGGGTTCACGGAAGACGGCGAGCCGCGGATCGCGCTCGCTCCGAGCCGTTCCCGACGACTTCTGCTGCTCCGACTTGTCGGGGGACTCGCCCGCCACCGATGCCTCCTCCATGCGGCGCGGGGACATCCCCGCGCTGTCCGAACCATCTACCAGTGTCCCGTGTGAACCCTCGGCCGGACTGCTAGACGAGAACGACATACCTACTGGTTCCCGTACAAAGCACCCAGGCACCCTCGACAGACAGATGTGAGAGGGGTCACCCTGTCACTCATCCACGCGGGGAGGCATGGATGGGCAGGAGCCGCAGAACAATTCCGGAGGAGCTTCTGTTGCTCGCTCTGGACCCGACCACGGGTACCACAGCGCAGCCGCAGTCGCTCGACCTCGGCCTCGCCGGAGCACAGCTAGTAGAGCTGGCTCTGGCAGGACGGATAGCCCCTGACGGGGATCGTATCGCCGTGGTGATGCCACGGCCGACAGGAGATCCGACTCTGGACTCCGCACTGGAACTGCTGCGCAGACGCGGCAGCCCGGTGAGGGCCGTCCACTGGATAGGCGGACCCCGGCTGGGGCTCCGCCAGATTTACCTCGCTCATCTGGAGCGGTGCGGCATGGTGCATGCCGTGGCGGGCCAGATGTGCGGAGTGCTGCCGACGACTCGCTACCAGGCGACGGACACGGCAATCAGCCGGGACATCAGAGCCCGGCTGGACAGTGCGATCCGCACCGGCGTACCGCCGGACCCGCGGACCGCGGCGCTCGCCGCACTGGCCCACGCGGTCGGACTCGGCAAGCACCTGTACCCCGGGAACGAGGGGCGCTCTTCGCGCTCCCGGCTCCGGGATCTGATCAGGCACGACCCGATGGGCGGTCTCGTGGCGCACGCCGTGATGGACGTCCAGAACGGGGCGGTCGCACAACCGCGTCGCAACCAGGCGGCCGGCGTGCCGTTGCAACCGCAAGTGCAGTCGCAGTCCCGCCGCGACAGCATGGCGCACACCGCGGTCCACTAGGGCCGCACGGGCGTCGCCGCAGCACCCGCACCACCCGCTTCACCCAGCACCACCGCACCATCGCAACAACCGAATACCGCCGCACCGACGTCCCCAAAGACCCGGTTCGGGAGCCGCACCAAGCGCGGGGCAGCCGGTACCACCGGCTGCCCCGCGCCGCTGCGTGTGGCCATTTCCCAGCGCGGCCGGGCGCCCGGGTGGCAATCTGCTGAGCAGTAGATACGCACAGCTACATAGCCGGAGGTGCCGTTTCCGTGCCGTCCAACGTCAATCCCACCGTCAGGCGACGCCGGTTGGGTCAGGAATTGCGCCGACTGCGCGAGATCAAGGGCATGACGGCCGAGGAGGTGGCGGAGCGGCTGCTGGTCTCGCAGTCCAAGATCAGCCGCCTGGAGAACGGCCGCCGCTCCATCAGCCAACGCGATGTCCGCGATCTCTGCGGGGTGTACGAGGTCGAGGACCACCGGGTCGTCGACTCGCTCATGCAGATGGCCAAGGACTCCCGGCAGCAGGGCTGGTGGCACGCCTTCGGCGACATCCCGTACAGCGTCTACATCGGCCTGGAGACCGACGCCGAGTCGCTGCGGGTGTACGAACCCCAGGTGGTCCCGGGCCTGCTGCAGACCAGGCAGTATGCCGAGGCGCTGATCAACGGCGCCCTGCCGGAGGCGCCGCAGACCGACATCGACAAGCGCGTGAGCGTCCGCTCACGCCGCCAGGACCGGATCAACGCCCCGGAGCACCCGCTGCGGCTGTGGGCGGTGATCGACGAGTCCGCGCTGCGCCGGCGGGTCGGCGGCAAGCAGGTGATGATCGAACAGCTGGAGCGCCTGGTGGAGCTGTCGCACCTGCCGCACGTGACCGTGCAGGTACTGCCGTTCGAAATGGGCGCCCATCCGGGCATCAACGGGCAGTACGCCATCCTGGAATTCCCCGATGCCGCGGATTCCAGCGTCGTCTACATCGAGGGCGTCACCAGCGACCTCTACCTGGAGAAGGCGAATGACGTGCAGCGGTACAGCGTCATGTACGAGCACCTGCGGGCGCAGGCGTTGAATGTGGAGCAGACCCGGCATTTCATCGACGGGATCGCCAAGGAGTACACCCGCCTGAACGCGGCGTGAACTCCGGCCGGACGGGCCTTCAATCCAGTCAGCCCGTAAAGTCCGTATTGCGAGAAAAGAAGCGATGTTACGGGTGGGGCGACGGCACGGTACACCGTCGCCACCTCGCAGCGGAAGACCCGCATGGTATATGCCATCCGGTCGAGTGAACGGCCCCTTCACTCAGGGAGCTTGGCGAGTAGCGTCGATCACGCCAGCAAGAAACAAGCACGTCGTTGGCGCTACTCACACAACTCTCTGAACCGGAGTGAACATGGCCATTCGTCAGGGTGCTACGGATAAGTGGACGAAGTCGTCGTATTCCGGGGGCAACGGCGCCTGCGTCGAAGTCAAGTCCCCTCTCGTGCAAGGGATTGCCGTACGCGACTCGAAGGCCCCCGAGGGACCCTCGATCAACTTCGTCCCCGGCTCCTGGAACGCGTTCGTGCGTGATGTCGCCAGGGGTGCCATCGACGCCTGACCGATGAGTTTTCTTCGCCGTATCGCCGCGCCGATCCAGGTGCTGCCGGTAGCCCTCTCGACTGGTTCGCCGTCCTGGCCGAGGGGGCTCCCCGCGAGACTCCGGGGAACGCGGCCGCCGCCGGGCACCGCCCGGCCGGCGGCTCACCGCAGCTGATCGACGTACCGGTCCGTGCCCGGCACGGTCGGAATGAACGGCGCCACCAGCTCCGCCCGTCCCAGGCCTGATTCCGCAACCGTCACGTCGAGCCCGGTGAAGTACTCCTCCCAGCACTCCCTCGGATCCTCCTGGAGGAACCAGAGCAGGGTCAGCCGGGTGTCGACGCCCTCGACCTGCTTCACGTACGTCATGCGGTCGCCCGGCAACGGCGTGGGACGGAACACGGTCACCATCGCCGCGGGCGACCCGCTCAGCCGCTTCGGCAGGTGCCTGGAGCGCAGCCACTCCAGCAACTCCGCCCGCTGCTCGGGCCCTTCGGCGTCGATCACCTCAAGGACCAGTCCGCGGTACGGGTGGTCGAGGGCGTGGAAGTCCCGGGGACCGGCGGCGCCGTCCCGGTAGACCGTCGCCTCGTGGTCCTGGAACGCCGTGAAGACATGGGTGCGGTCCTGGTAGACCCGGCCGTCCCGGTTGAGCCGCTTGTTGATCCCGACGGTCCACTTCATGTGGTCGTCGTAGCGCCCTTCCGTCACCCAGTACGTGGACAGGTAGCACCCGGCACCGACCGGCGTCGCGACCGCCGACTTCTCCGGGTACCGCAGCCCCTGGAGATCACGGGTGGCCACCCAGCGCCGGCCGGCGAACATCCAGGGCATAGCCATCGCGCCTGCGTAGTAATGATCATCCTCGTACCATCGATGGTAGGCATGCTCATGCCCGGGGTGAGGCTCAACCATCGTGATCAGCGCGTGCCCGACCTTGACCCCATAGGGGCCGGCTGATGCCAACTCGGCATACAAGTCCGAGTGGCCCACCTCGCGTCCGCCGTCAGCCATACATTCTCCCTTGTCGCACAGGTCCAGAGCGTTCCTGACGGTAAGTCAGAATCTTTACAATGGGAACGCCTGCGCGACTGGTCGTTCGTTTGCTGGATCGTTCCGCTATGCGCCCCAACCCTCACCTCAAGTGGCTACGTTCAGGTGCGCATAGAACGAATGACAGGAGGGCCGTGGGCCCACATCACAGCGATACCCCACCTACCGATCCCTCGCTGGACGGGTTCGTGATCCCCGAGCGCGTCCGCAACCGCACCCCGGTTGCACTCGCCGTGGGCGACTTCATCCGGGACTACCGCCCTCGCCGCCCGGGCGCCTACCTGCGCACATCGTGTGACCGTCGAGGTGACGAGCGGGCAATCGACCTGCAACTCCACGACTCTGAAGAGAAGCGGATCAAGCTCGGATGGGGGCCATTCGCCGAGACCTACCGGGAGAACGACACCGGAGCTTTCAAGAAGAGAAGGATCGCGAAAACAGACGGCTCAGCCGAATGGGCGGTGATGCGACCTGAGTTCCACCGCATGCTGGGAGACCTTCTGTCAGGCCGAATCGACGGCATCATCTTCTACGACACCGACCGGCTGGCGCGTCAGCCACGGGATCTTGAAGACCTGATCGATGTGGTCGAACACACTAAACATCCAGCAATCGGCGTCACAGGCGACCTCAACCTGATCAATGACGCCGACCGTCACATGGCCCGCATGTTGTGCATCATGGCCCTCAAGGCATCGGAGGACACCTCCCGCCGGGTAGCTCGGAATCATCTCGCGGACGCCACCGCCGGGGAGTTGACCGGCCGGACCCCGTACGCATGGAATCCGGACGGAACGCTGCGGCCGGACCGCGCGCGGGTGGCTTGCCGAATCTACGAACGGTTCACAAGCGGTATGCCGATCGCCGGGATCGCTCGCGAACTCAATCGAGACAAAATCCCGTCACCGCGTGGGGCAAAGTGGGCCCCGGCCACAGTGAAGGTCATCCTGACGAGCCCTCGCTACTGCGGGTTCGCCTCATATCGGGGCAAGCACCGAACCCAGGACACACGCCAGACAGACGGCTGGGGCCGCGTCCTGTTGAGCGACGAGGGCTTGCCCATCAACGGAAAATGGGAACCGGTCATCTCGCGGAAGGCGTGGGCCGACGCCCAGCTGGAACTCGATCGCCGCCGACTGCAGGATCGAAGAATGGGCGTCTCGGGGAACCTTGAGGGCGCCAACCAACGTAAGCACGTGTTCACCGGTCTTCTGCGATGCGGCATCTGCAGGGCCCGCATGAGCACCAAATGGGTATCCCGGCGGGGGCACGTCATCTACTACTGCCCCGGCAAGGTCCGCAACGCCTGCGGCAAGGTGAGTCGCCGCGCCGCGCCGGTCGACGCCTGGCTGGAAGAGCTGATCACAGAATGGGCCCGCGCACGCGCGGCCGCGCCTTCCGCAACCGGATTGCCGACCTTGCCTGTCAGCGACGTCAGAGCCCACATTTCCATGATCGACACCCGCAAAGGGGCGCTGATCTCGGCGTGGGCAGCAGACGACGCCTCCTTACGCGGCATGCGTCCGGATGACTACTACCAGGCACTCTCCTCCATGAATGCCGAACTCGACAGGCTGGCGGAACAGCTGGCCTGGGCCCAGGAACAAGCCAATCGATCACTGGCCCGTGACTATGAGAACGAGTGGAAGCAAGGAGGCCTCGAACAGCGCCGCGCCATCACCGGCAAGGTGTTCAAGGCCGTGTACATCATGCCCTCCGGAAAGGGGCGCGCCCCTTTCAATCCCGCACACGTCAGCGTCGAGTACGTCGACTGACTTCCCTCACCTCACGTAAGCACCTACTCTGACGCCCCGTCAGAAGAACTGCCAGAGCCGGGAGGCGCCGATGTTGCTCGCGGGGAAGACCGTCATCGTTTCCGGGGTGGGCGCCGGGCTGGGGCACCAGATCGCGGCCACGGTCGTGCGGGACGGGGGCAGTGCGGTGCTCGGCGCGCGTACCGCGGCCAATCTCGCCAAGTCGGCGGCCGAGATCGATCCCGAGGGGCTCCACACGGCGCACCTCGCCACCGACATCACCGACGAGGCGCAGTGCGCGGCGCTCGCGGCGCTGGCCGTCGAGCGGTTCGGGCGGATCGACGCGGTGGTCCACGTCGCCGCCTTGGACGGCTACTTCGGCGGGGTGGAGGATGCCGACCTCGACACCTGGAAGTCGGTCATCGACGTCAATCTGCTGGGCACCCTGCGGATGACGCGTGCCTGCCTGCCCGCCCTGAAGGAGCGCGGCGGATCGGTGGTCGTCATCGGCACGCAGTCCGCCGTGGCCGCACCGTCCCAGGTGCGGCAGGCCGCGTACGCGGCGTCCAAGGGTGCGCTCACCTCGGCGATGTACTCCATGGCCCGGGAGTTCGGGCCGCACCGGATCCGGGTGAACACGGTGCTGCCGGGCTGGATGTGGGGGCCGCCGGTGCAGGCCTACGTGCAGTTCACCGCGCACACCGAAGGGGTGCCCGAGGCCGAGGTACTGGAGAGGCTCGCCGAGCGCATGGCGCTGCCGGAGCTGGCCACGGACGGCGATGTGGCGGAGGCCGTGGTGTTTCTGGCCTCCGCCCGGGCGCGGGCGATCACCGGGCAGTCCCTGCTGGTCAACGCCGGCGAGCTGATGCGCTGAGGTGCCGATAAGTTCCGAAGGGAACTCGACAGGGGGTTCGACAGGGGCAGTTCTCCTCCTTTCTCGGCCGCACGGGACCCGCATCCCGTGCGGTCTTTCTGTGCTCTTCGGCGCTCCTGGACGTTCTGTCGTTCTCTGCACAGCCTGACGAAGTGCCTGTTCATCGTGTGGCCGCCGTCACGTTCACGACAACGCCTCCGTGGGTCAAGAAACGGCAAAATCGTTCGGCTTACTGATCGGTGTTCACATTTCTGATCGCGAGAGACCTTGACCGAGGGACCGGACAGGCGGTTCAATCCCCGAAGTCCCCGCTCCCGCACGGGGGCCCCGCTGAGCGGCCGTACTGACGAAGCGCGTTCCCGTTCACAAGGCGGACCCCAGGAGGGGCACATGAACAGTCTCGACTGGGTCGTGCTCATCGGCTACTTCGGCGTGATGATCGCGATCGGACTCTGGTCCCACAAGCGTGTCGACAACGTCAGCGACTTCTTCACGGCCGGCGGCAAGATGCCGTGGTGGCTTTCCGGCATCTCGCACCACATGTCCGGTTACAGCGCCGTGATGTTCACCGGCTACGCCGGTATCGCCTACCAGTACGGCGTCACGTCCTTCGTGACGTGGTCGCTGCCGATCGCCATCGGCATCGGGATAGGCGCCAAGCTCTTCGCTCCCCGGCTCAACCGGCTGCGCTCGCGGCTGCACGTCGCCTCGCCGCTCGAATACCTGAAGAACCGCTACAACATCCAGACCCAGCAGGCGCTCGCCTGGTCCGGTCTGCTGCTGAAGATCGTGGACGTCGGTGCCAAGTGGGCCGCCATCGCCACGCTGCTGTCCGTCTTCACGGGCATCACCCTGACCCAGGGCATCTTCATCACCGGCATCATCACCGCCGTCTACTGCACGGTCGGCGGGCTCTGGGCCGACGCGCTCACCGAGCTGGGGCAGTTCATCATCCAGCTGTTCGCCGGCGTCGCCATGCTCATCGCCGCGATGAGCAAGCTGGACGGCTTCAGCACCCTGTGGACGGTCTGGGACAAGCTGCCCGAGGGCCACACGGACGCGACGGCCGGTCCGTACACCGTGACCTTCCTGCTGGCGTACCTGTTCATCAAGACCTTCGAGTACAACGGCGGCATGTGGAACCAGGCCCAGCGCTACATGGCCACGGACTCCGCCGCCTCCGCGACCCGCTCGGCCCGGCTCTCCGCCATCTTGTGGCTGGTCTGGCCGACGGTCCTGTTCTTCCCGATGTGGTGCGCCCCGCTGCTGGTCCACGCACAGAAGCCGGACGCCTCCGACAGCTACGCGCTGATGACCGAGCAGCTGCTGCCGCACGGTCTGCTGGGTCTGGTCGTCGTCGGCTTCTTCTCGCACACGATGGCCATGTGCTCCTCGGACGCCAACGCCATCTCGGCGGTCTTCACCCGCGACATCGCACCGGTCCTCTCCAAGGCCGCCCGCAACTGGAGCAACCGGACCGGACTCCTGGCCGCGCGGGTCTCCACGCTCGGCTTCCTGGGCCTGTCCATGGCGCTGGCGACCCAGATCAACTCGCCGACGTTCAGTGACATCATCTCCGTCGTCATCAAGTGGGTCGCCGGTCTGATGGGCCCGATCGCGATCCCGTTCATGCTCGGCCTGCTGCGCCCGTTCCGTAAGTCGGGACCGACGGCGGCGCTCGTCAGCTGGGCGGCCGGTCTGCTGGCGTTCTACCTCACCAACTACAACTTCGACGGTTCGGTGAAGACGGACGTCGCGCTGCAGTACCAGGTGGCGCTGCCGCTGGCGATCTCGCTCGTGCTCTACATCCTCATCGGCTTCATCAAGCCGGAGGACACCCCGGAGCGCGACGCGATCATCGCGATGATCAACTCGGACGGCGACGGACCGGACGCCGGCGCGACCGTGCCGGCTCAGGGCGGTCCGGACGACGTGACGGTCGCCGAAGGCGTGAAGGACTGACCCTCGCGCCACCAGGACCAGCATCCCGGCCCCTTCGGGCAAGCCGGTGCTGTACGGGGGTGAGGGGCGGGACACGGGATGCGGCGGCTTCCCGGTACCCCGCCCCTCACCCCTTTTCCATGCACTCCGGAAGGCCCGGGCTCGCACTCCGGGAGGCCCGGGTCCGCACTCCGGAAGGCCCGGGTTCGCACTCCGGAAGGCCCGAGCGCCCGGGTGTTCAGCCGCGCGGGTAGCGGGCCAGCCAGCCTGCCGCGACGGCGGCCGGGCTGTGCAGGGCCGGGCCCTGGGTCATCTCCATGGCGAAGTCGTCGGCGAGTTCGAGGAGCGTGGCCCTGCCCTCCAGCTCGGCGAGCCAGGCCGGCGGCAGCGCGGTCTCGCCGTGCAGCGCGCCGAGCAGCGCCCCGCACAGCGCCCCGGTGGCCGAGGACGGCCCGCCGTGGTTCACGGCCAGCCGCAGCCCGTGCCGGACGTCCTCGCCGACCAAGGCGCAGTACACGGCCACGGCGAGCACCTCATCGGCGGAGTCCGTGGCACCCAGCGACTCGATGAGCGCGGGGCCGGGAATCCCCTGGCGCACGGTGCCGAGAGCCTGCTGGAGCGACTCGGTGACGGGTTCGTGGCCGGGGCGCTCGGCGAGCAGGGCGAGTGCGTGCTGTACGGAACCGTCCAGCGTCTCGCCCCGCGCCAGCCCGTGCACCAGCACAGCGAAGGCTCCGGCGGAGAGCAGGGCGGTGGGGTGGCCGTGCGTCTGGGCGGCGCACTCCACGGCCAGTTGGAGCACCAGCTGCGGCTCCCAGCCGACCAGCAGTCCGAAGGGGGCGGACCGGGTGAGCGCGGCCGAGTCGTGCGCGGCGGGGTGCTTGGGCCGGTCCAGGGTGCCCATCGTGGTGTCGCCGAAGCCGTTCAGGCATTCCCGGGTGGGGGCGCGGCGGGCGTAGAGCCATTCCTGGCCCCCGAGCCAGCCGTTGTCCTTCCGGCGCTCGTCGGGGCCCCAGTCGCGCTGGGTGGCGGCCCAGCGCAGATGTGCCTGGTGCACATCGGTGGGCGGGTGCCAGGCGCCGGTGTCGCGGCGGACCTGGGCGCGGATCAGCCCGTCGACGGTGAACAGGTTGAGCTGGGTGACGGCGGTGACGGCGCCCCGTCTGCCGTGCGCGGGGACGAAGTCGGTGACGGCGTCGGCCCCGTGGGCCGCGCGGATCTCCTCCAGGGTGAGCGCGCTGACGCCCGCGCCGAGCGCGTCGCCGATGGCCCCGCCCAGCAGTGCGCCACGTACCCGGCTGCGGAAGTCCTGCTGCTCGGCACGGCCCCAGACAGCTGTGGTCCCTGTGCCCACCGTGCCCCTCTCCCGATCGTCCGTCCCGTGTGCGACTGCGCGGCGACTGCGCAGAACTGTAATCGAACGACCACGCGGATCATGGGGCGGAACAGTATGTACGAAGTGCTGGTTCGGTTCAGTTTTGCGCGGCATTCTCCGGGGATTCCCGCTGCGTCCGGAAGTCTCTGCTGTGCGCGATCCGGACCGTCCCCACCCGCTCCGGGCCGGTGAAGCGCGGTGTTCGGGGCGGCTTACGGCGGTGTTCACCGACCGTTGACACTGCCCTCCCCGGGGCTGACGACGATCTCCCCATGACGCAACTGACTCGTGTAAGGGCCTCCTCCTACGCCTTGGCCGCGGCCCTGCTCGTCGGGCTCACCGCCCCGGCCGCCGCGGCGCACACCTCCTCCCCCGCCGGTCCCGCGCGGGAGTCGCACGCACGCATACCGTTCACCCGGGCCACGGTCACCGCGTCGGACGACGGCTCGTACACGGTGCGGTGGAATGCACCGGGCGTACGCCGCGTCGCCGTCGAGGCCGGCGGCCGCACCGTGGCCTCCGGCGGCTCGTCGGGCCAGGTCACCGTGCGGGGGCTGCCCGCCGCCGACCGACAGTGGTTCGACCTCGTCCCCGAGCGCGGCGGCTCGCTGCGCCTCGCGGACCGGCTCATCGACCTCCAGGGCGCGGTCAACTTCCGTGACGCGGGCGGCTACCGCACCACCGACGGGCACTGGGTGAAGATGGGCGAGATCTACCGCTCCGACGCCCTGGACAAGCTCACCACCGCCGACCTGGCGAAGCTGCGGCGCCTGTCGATCCGCACGGTCTACGACCTGCGCATGGAGTCCGAGCGCGCGGCGGGGCCGGACCGGGTGCCGACGGGCGCCACCCACGTCGTCGCGGACGTCCTGGCCGGCTCACCGGCCTTCACGACGATGCCGACGACCCCTGAGGAAGGGGTCGCGATGATGGTCGAGGGCGAGAAGTTCATGGTCGGCGGCGACACCGCGAAGACCGCCTACCGCACCGTCTTCGGTGGCATCGCGGACGACCGTTCGCGTGCCGTCGTCTTCCACTGCACAGCCGGCAAGGACCGTACGGGCTGGGCGAACGCGGCGCTGCTCACGGCCCTCGGCGTCCCGCGCGCGACGGTCATGGCCGACTATCTGGCCTCCAACGACTACCGGGCCGAGGCGAACGCGGCGGCGCTCGCCTCGATGCCGGCGGCGCAGGCCGCGGTGTACAAGCCGCTGCTGGACGTGCGCCCCGCGTACCTGAACTCGGGGTTCGACGAGGTCGGGAGGGAGTTCGGGGCCTTCTCCGCGTACGAGAAGCGCGCGCTGGGCCTGGACGCGAAGGACATCCGCGACCTGAAGCGTGACCTGCTGGTGGGCTGACCCGCCGGGCGGACCGGCGCCCACGGGTCGGGGTGCGGGCGGCCGTCGGACGCCCACGGGTCGGGGGATGGGGTGGCCGTCGGACGCCCACAGGTCGAGGAGTGTCGGCCCGGCGCCGTCACGGATCGGACGGGCAGTTCGGGCCGGACAGCTCCACGGGTCCGACTACCCAGATCAGACTGCCCAGTTCCTGCTGCGCCCGCCGCCCCACATCCTGCTGTGTCCACCGGCCCAAATCCTGTTGCGTCGGCCGGCCGCCCGAAGTGATGATCGCTGGATGCCATCACCCTCTCCGGACGGGCGCGCCGGCATCGACGCCGCGCTCGTGAAGCGCCTGATCGACGTCCAGTTCCCGCGGTGGAGCGGTCTGCCGGTGAGACCGGTGGAGGTCGACGGGTGGGACAACCGGACCTACCGCCTCGGCGACGCGATGACCGTACGCCTCCCGACGGCCGCCGGTTACGTACCCGCGGTGGAGAAGGAGCACCACTGGCTGCCGCGTCTCGCGCCCGCCCTGCCGGTCGCCGTGCCCCGGTCCTCGCCCTGGGCGCTCCGGGCGAGGGCTATCCGTACCCGTGGTCGGTCCGGCGCTGGCTGCGCGGCGAGACCGCCGATCCCGACCGCATCGACGACCTCCCCCGGTTCGCGGTCTCCGTGGCGGAGTTCGTCCTCGCCCTTCAGCGCTGCGACACGACGGGCGGGCCGCTCGCCGGGGAGCACAGCTGGTACCGGGGCGCCTCACCGGCCCACTACGACGAGGAGACCCGGCGCTGCCTGACCGCGCTGAAGGGCCGGGTGGACACGGACCGGGCCCGCGTGGTCTGGGACGCCGCGCTCTGTGCCGAGTGGTGCGGGGAACCCGTGTGGTTCCACGGCGACATCGCCTCCGGCAACCTGCTGGTCGCCCACGGCGAACTGGCTGCCGTCATCGACTTCGGTACGTCGGGGGTCGGCGATCCCGCCTGTGATCTGGTGATCGCGTGGGGGATGTTCTCCGGCGACAGCAGGGAGGCGTTCCGGCACGCGGCCCGCCAGGACGACGGTACCTGGGCGCGGGCCCGCGGGTGGGCGCTGTGGAAGGCGCTGCTGAATCTGACCGGATACGCCGACACGGACGGCGAGCGGGCCGCCAACGAACTGCGTGTGATCGAAGCCGTGCTGGCCGATCACGACAAGTTCGCCTGACGCGTCGGCCACGCCCACGGCGCTCGACGGACCGGCCGTGCGATGAATCGGCCGTGCAGCGGATCCGCCGTGCCGCCGATCCGCCGCACGGCCGATCGACAGTGCAGCGGCTCTCCGACCGCCCCCGGACGTGCGTATGGCCCGGCACTTGCATGCCGGGCCATACGTGCCACGCGGCGGTCCAGGGGGGGGGTGGGACGCGCGGCGTGGTGGTGCGGGGGAAGGTCAGTGCTTGAAAGCGTCCTTGGTCTTTTCCTTGGCCTCGCGGGCGTCGCCCTTGGCCTGGTCGGTACGGCCTTCGGCGGTGAGACGCTCGTTGCCCACGGTGCGTCCGGCAGCTTCCTTGACCTTGCCCTTGGCCTGCTCGGTCTTGGCCTGGGTCTTCTCGTTGGCAGCCATGTCACTCACACCTTGCTGTTCTCGACTTCAGGAACACCCAACGCCTGACCCGCATGGCGCCGCTCAAACATCACGCCCCACCGGGGTGCTCCAGAAGCGCCCGCATCATGCTCGCCGACGTGCCGGATCACCCGCGCCAGGCGCACGCGGATCCGCGGCCTGACGTGGGCGGGCCCGGCCTGTCCCGCTTCCTCCGCCTTCCCGTAACGGCGCATCGACTCGTGTGTCACAGGGGTGTCTTGACGCCACTCCTGTTGCAACGCCTCGACCAGCGGTAGGTGTCATATGAAACAACAACGTCCGCTCGGCCGCAGCGAGCGTGACGACACCGCTTCCCAGGAGTATCGATGCACGTCAAGAAGATGTCCGCCCTCGCCCTCGTCGTCGCCGCTGCCGGCCTCACGCTGACCGCGTGCGGCGGCAGCGACGGATCGAGCGCTTCCGCCCACACCGGTGCATCCGAGACCGCGAGCAGTTCCACCGGCGGCCAGGGCTCGGCCTCGGACAACTCTTCGTCTTCGTCCGACTCCGCGGCCAGCTCTTCGTCCGGCGCCTCGGCCGACTCGTCGCCCGGCTCCTCGTCCGGCTCGTCGTCCGGCTCCTCCACCGGCTCCGGCAAGAACGGTGAGCTCGGCGCCCAGACCAGCTCCGCGAAGTCGGGCGCCATGTGCAAGACCGACAATCTCGCCCTCAGCGCCTCCGCCACGGGGGTCAAGAACCAGGTGGTGGTCAACCTGAAGAACACCGGTTCCGACAAGTGCAGCATGCACGGCTTCCCGGGCGTCGAGCTCGTGGGCCCCGACGGCCTGGGCGACACCGGACCCGAGGCGGCCCGCACCGACGTCCCGGCAGCCACCGCCACCATCGGGCCCGGCGAGGAGACCCGCTTCCTGTTGCACTACATCCCGGACAACAGCGGCTCCGGCAAGACCTACACGCGGCTCTCCGTCACCCCGCCGAACGAGAAGGTCTCGGAGATCGTGAACCTCGACGCCCTGACCATCACCGTCGCCGCCCCGAGCGGCCACGCTCCCGACGTCTACGTCGACCCGATCGGCTACCACGTCGGTTCAGGCAAGTAGGGCCGACCTCACCCACACCCCGGGCGGGCGACACCGGCCAGGTGGACGGGCGCGTCGGTGTGGATGAAGGGCAGGGTCACGAACCCGGTGCGGCCGGAGCCTGTCCGCTCCTGATCGGCCGGTCGGACCTCAACTGGTCATGCCGCGCGCCGCGGAGTACAGGTCGAGGACGGCCAGGCAGAGGGGGACGAGCGCGAGGAGGAGAACCACTTCGGCCAGGTCGGAGAAACGGCCCCAGAAGGGGGACAGCCCCTTCTTCGGAATGATCAGAGCGATCCCGATCAGCAGGGCGGCACCGGCCGTGACTGCCGCGGCGAGCCACAGGGTGCGGATGTCGAGCGGTCCTCGGTCCTGTTCCGTCAGGAGCTTGATGACAGCACTGGCCGGCGGGTTGAGCGACAGCCCCAGCACCAGCAGGCCCAGGGACATGAGGCCCGCGCCCAGCACGGCGGCGACCTGGGCGGTGTAGCGGAAGAGCCGTGCCCGCAACAGCATCGCCAGGCCGGCGACCAGCGCGAGGGTCTGACCCCAGACGTCGCTGGAGAAGCCCAGGACGGCGGCTGCCGCGACGACGAGCACGGAGCAGCCTCCGACAAGGCCCAGCAGCAGCTCGTGCCCGCGCCGGGCCTGGGCCGCGATGCGTTCGGCGTCGACCGGACCACGGTCAGCGACGCCCGCCTCGTGGTCGAGGTCGGCGTCCGTCGTGGGGCGGGGCGCCGCGTAGCCGATCGGCAGGTGGGCCACCCTCGCGGACAGCCCGGGAAGGAAGGCGATGGCTCCGATCGCGATCACGGCGCAGACAGCGGCGGTCTCGCTGGGCCGGGCTTCGGTGAGGATCGAGCAGAACGTCGCGAGGGTGCCGACCGCCGAGGCGAAGACAACGGCGACGAAGGGCGCGTCGCCGGACGGCATCGCGGCGACGAGTCCGGCGGAGAAGCAGAGCACCGTGGCGCAGCCGAGCAGGAACTGCAGACGCCCGATGCCGGTGCCCGGGTCGAGCGCGAGAATGCCGGACCCGGCGATCATCAGGTGCGGCAGAGCCGCGAGGCCGAGCGCGACCGCTGAGGCCCGGTCGCCGTAGCTCCGCGCCCTGACGGCGGCGAGCGTGACGAGCAGTACACCGACGGCGGCGGCGACGATGCCCGGCAGGCCGTGCATGTCATGCCGGACCGGGTCGGAGAACCAGAGCACGAAGCCCATGAGTACGAGCAGGAGCGCGCCGCCGAAGAGACCGGAGCCGCGGAACAGCTGGTCGCTCCAGAGAGCGCGGTCGCGGCGGACAGCGGAAGCGACGGCGTCGGCGACGTCGTCGAAGACTGCCGGGGGGAGCGATTCCGCGAAGGGCCGGAGCCGCAGGACGTCGCCGTCCAGGACTCGCTGGACGGCCATCGGGTGGGTGAGGTCCAGGAGGGTGCCGTCGCGGCGGGCCAGGTGGTAGCCGGGGGGCGCGCCCGGCGGTGTGGCCTGGCCGGTCAGCCGCAGGACCTCCGGAAGGAGATCGGCGACAGCGACATCGTCCGGGAGGGCGACATCGATACGACTGTCCGGCGCCACGACCGTTATTCGGCAGAAACCGGTTGAAATGGTCGAACTCACCTGGTATATCCCCCTCGTTCACTGTGCACCGAGCTCCTGAGCAAGAGCGCCACCCTATCGGGGGCCCCTCCATGGGCTGCACGTAGGATTATCGGCACGCGGAGGTAGGTCGCTGCCACGGGGGTGCCGGCCCACAACTCTCCGGGCCGCACTGAGGGATTGATTCGCCGGTGACCCAGATCGTCGTCAAACGCCCGCCTCGGGCCATGCCGCCTGAGACAAGTGCGGCGGAAGTGAGACTCGAATCGCCTCCTGAACTGCCGCGCGGGCAGCAGGAGGGCATGGCCATGCAGCTGCTGCCCATGCTCGGCATGGGCTCGTCGGTGGTGTTCTTCTTCATGCCCGGCTCACAGCCGTTCATGAAGATCATGGGCGTCATGATGCTGCTGTCGACGGCAGCCATGGCGATAGCTCAGGTGATGCGGCACCGCAAGGGATCCCAGGGCGAGGCCTCGGAAGGGCGCCGGGACTACCTCAAGTACCTCGCGCAGACCCGGCGGAAGGTACGCAAAACCGTACGGGCCCAGCGGGACGCGCAGTTCTACCTGCACCCGGACCCGGACCAGCTGTGGTCGCTGGTCGCCGAGGGCGAGCGGCTCTGGGAGCGGCGGATCGGCGACACCGACTTCGGGCAGGTGCGCGTCGGTCTGGGACCGCAGCAGCTGTGGACACCGCTGGTGGCTCCGAGCACCGCGCCGCTGGACGAGCTGGAGCCGCTGTCGGCCGGAGCCATGCACCAGTTCCTGGCCACGCACGGTTCGCTCGACCGGCTTCCCATGGCGATATCCCTCCGCGCCTTCTACCACATCGTGATTTCGGGCGAGCCGGGGCCGGCGCGGGCCTCCGCACGCGCGATGGTGGCCGGCCTGGTCGCGCTGCACTCACCTGACGACCTCGTGGTGGCGGTGGCGGCATCGCCGGATGTGACCGACCAGTGGGACTGGACGAAGTGGCTGCCGCACGCCCAGGTCCCCGGGTCGTCCGACGGGGCAGGCACGAAGAGGCTCTTCGGCGACAACCTGATGGAGGTCGAGGAACTCCTCACGGGCACGCTCGGCGGCCGTTCGAGGTTCAACCGCGAGGGCGCCCCGCTCCTTGACCAGCCGCACGTCGTCGTCGTGCTGGACGGAAGTCTCGTGCCGGCGGAGTCGTTGCTCGCCTCCGCGGAGGGGCTGCACGGGGTGACCGTCGTGGAGATCGTCCCGGAGGAGCTGAACGAGCCCCGCGGCCAACTGCACATCGCCGTACGGCCGGGGCGGCTCCGGCTGGAGTCGGCCGCGGCCACCTATCACGGCACGCCCGACCTCCTGCCGGTCGAAACCGCCGAGGCCCTGGGCCGTCAGCTCGCCCCCCTGCGGATGGGCAGCGGTGCGGAGGACGACGAGCCTCTGCTCGCGAACCTCGATTTCACGGATCTGCTGGGGATCGGCGATCCGGCGGCGGTCGACACCAGCACCGCCTGGCGGCCGCGTTCGACGGCCGACCGGCTGCGCGTACCGATCGGTGTCGGTGAGGACGGCTCGCCCGTCATGCTCGACCTCAAGGAGGCCGCGCAGGAGGGCATGGGCCCGCACGGGCTGTGTGTGGGAGCGACCGGTTCCGGCAAGTCCGAGCTGTTGCGCACCCTGGTGCTGGGCCTGGCGGTCACCCACTCCTCCGAGACGCTCAACTTCGTCCTGGCCGACTTCAAGGGCGGCGCGACGTTCGCGGGGATGTCCGAGCTTCCGCATGTCGCCGCGGTCATCACCAACCTGGCGGACGACCTCACCCTGGTCGACCGCATGCGGGACTCCATCACGGGTGAGCTGCAGCGCCGCCAGGAGCTCCTGCGGGCATCGGGCAACTACGCGAACCTCACCGACTACGAGAAGGCACGCGCCGCCGGGGCCCCGCTGGAGCCCCTGGCCTCGCTGGTCCTGGTGATCGACGAGTTCAGCGAACTCCTCACCGCCAAGCCCGATTTCATCGACATGTTCATCCAGATCGGCCGCATCGGGCGATCCCTGGGTGTGCACCTGCTGCTGGCCTCGCAGCGCCTGGAGGAGGGACGCCTGCGCGGTCTGGACACCTACCTGTCCTACCGGATCGGTCTGCGCACCTTCTCCGCCGCCGAATCCCGTACCGCCCTGGGCGTACCCGACGCCTACCACCTGCCGTCCGTCCCCGGCTCCGGGTTCCTGAAGTTCGGCACCGAGGGGATGACCCGCTTCAAGGCCGCCTACGTGTCGGGTACCTACCGGCCGGGAGTCGCCCCGGTCGCCGCCGGCGGGGGCCTCCCCATCGACCGGCGCCCCGTGCTGTTCACCGCGGATCCGGTGGCGGTCCACTACCCCGAACCCGATCCGAACGTCTCCCACGCACCCGGGCAGGGAACCCCCGACGCCCTGGCCGACACCGTTCTCGACGTCATCGCACGCCGCCTGGAGGGCCAGGGGCCCCTCGCCCACCAGGTATGGCTGCCGCCTCTCACCGAAGCCCCGTCCCTCGATCAGCTGCTGCCTCCGCTGGCGGTGACGCCCGAGCGCGGACTGCACTCCCCGCAGTACGCCCACAACGGCTCTCTGGTCGTTCCCTTCGGCCTGGTGGACAAGCCCTTCGAGCAGCGACGCGACTCCCTGGTACGGGACTTCTCGGGTGCCGCCGGCCACATGCTGATCGTCGGTGGCCCCCGCTCCGGAAAGTCCACCCTCCTGCGTGCGCTCATCGGCTCCTTCGCCCTCACCCACACGCCGCACGAAGTGCAGTTCTACGGGATGGACTTCGGCGGCGGCGGCATGATCGCCGTCGAAGGCCTGCCGCACGTCGGCGGGGTGGCCTCCCGGCTCGACCCGGAGAAGATCCGCCGTACGGTCGCCGAGGTTTCGGGGATCCTCAACCGGCGCGAGGAGTTCTTCCGGGACAACAACATCGACTCGATCGCCACCTACCGCCGGCTCCGCGCCGAAGGCCGGCTGCCGGGCGAGCCGTGGGGCGACGTCTTCCTGGTCATCGACGGCTGGCAGTCCTTCAAGACGGACTACGAGTTCCTGGAGCCCGTCGTCGCCGACATCGCCGCCCGGGGTCTGGGGCTCGGCGTGCACCTGATCGCCACCGTCGCCCGGTACATGGAGATGCGGGCAGCGCTCAAGGACCAGCTGCTCAACCGGCTGGAGCTGCGCCTCGGCGACCCGACCGACTCCGAACTGGACCGCAGGGTGGCGGTGAACGTCCCCGTCGGCACCCCGGGCCGCGGCCTGACCGCGGAGAAGCTGCATTTCATGGGCGGGCTGCCGCGCATCGACGATTCCACCGGCGCCGACACCCTGTCCGAGGCCACCGCCGCCTTCGTCCGGGCCTCGACCGACCACTGGCCCGGCCCGCACGCTCCGCAGGTCCGCATGCTGCCCAGGATGCTCTCCGCCCGCGAGCTGCCGAGCGGTCCTGGCGAGCAGCGCCCCGGCATCTCGATCGGGCTCGACGAGATGAACCTCGCACCGGTCTTCGTCGACTTCGACACCGACCCGCTGTTCGCGGTCTTCGGTGAGTCGGAGTCCGGGAAGACCGCACTCCTGCGGCTGCTCATCAAGCAGATCACCGAGCGGTACACCCCGCAGGAGGCGTTGATCTGTGTCGGCGACTACCGGCGCAGCCTGCTGGAGTGCGTGCCCGAGCCGTACCTGGTCGGATACTCGACGACGCAGAACGCGTTCGAGAAGTACCTCCAGGACATGAACACCCTCATCACCAGCCGCATCCCCGGCCCCGATGTGACCCCGCAGCAGTTGCGCACGCGCAGCTGGTGGCGGGGGCCGCGGGCGTTCATCATCGTCGACGACTACGACCTGGTCGCGACGTCCTCCGGAAACCCCATGGCGCAGCTGGTCGACAACCTGCCCTACGCCCGCGACGCGGGGGTCAACTTCATCATCGCGCGCAGCAGCGCGGGCGCCGGCCGTTCCTCGTACGAACCGTTCATCCAGCGCTTCAAGGAACTCGGCGCGCAGGGCGTCGTCCTGTCCGGCCACCCCGGTGAGGGCGAACTCCTCGGCGATGTGAAGGCCCGCCCCCTGCCACCGGGCCGCGGCCTGTTCGTCTCCCGCCGCAGCACGCCGTCCCTGATCCAAACGGGCTGGCTGCCGCCGGACCTGGGCTGAGCGGGTCGCTGTTGAGTACGGAGGAGGGGCCGGCCCTGATCGGGGCCGGCCCCTCCTCCGTACAAACACCTGCCATGCCTCGGACTGCGTTCACCGAGACCTGCCGGCACCATAATGGACCGAAGAGTCCATTACGGTCATGGAGGTGGGCGGTGCCCGGAAAGCTGACGGCGAAGGGGAAGGCGACGCGGAGCCGGATCGTCGAGGGGGCCGCAGCGGTGCTGCGGGAGAGAGGTGTCGCCTGGGCGACACTCGACGACATCATGGTGCGGACCGGCACCAGCAAGAGCCAGCTGTTCCACTACTTTCCGACAGGCAAGGACGAACTGCTCCTCGCCGTAGCCCAGTTCGAGGCGGACCAGGTCCTGGAGGACCAGCAGCCCTATCTGGGCCGCCTCGACTCGTGGGAGTCCTGGGAACAGTGGCGCGACGCGGTGATCAGGCGCTACGAAGCGCAGGGGGACCAGTGCCCACTCGGCTCGCTGTTTCTTCAGATCGGGCGCTCGACTCCCGGGGCGCGGGCGATCGTGGTCGAGTTGCTGCGCCGCTGGCAGGAGAGCCTCGCGGCGGGCGTCCGGGCGCTGCAGGCCGCCGGTGCGCTTCCCGCCGATCTCGATGCCGACGCGAGGGCTGCGGCGTTGCTGGCCGGGATCCAGGGAGGCGTGTCGATCCTGCTGTCGACGGGCCGTTCCACGCACTTGCGCGCCGCTCTCGACCAGGGGATCGCGGACCTGCGCCGCGCGGGCGGCGCCGCGGAGTGAGCGGCTTGCTCCCGGGACCGTTGCCGTGCGTGTGTCAGGCGGCGATGACGGCGACGGCGGTACGGCCGCCGTCGACGTCGAGCACGATGCCGTGCACGAACGAGGACTCGTCACTGGCCAGGTAGACGGCTGCGTTCGCGATGTCGCCGGGGGTGCCCATCACCCCGGCCGGGGTGCCCTTCATCATGATCTCGCCCGGGTGGGTCTCGCCGGGCGCGGGCGTCTGGACCACACCCGGGGAGATCGCGTTGACCCTGACCCCCTGCGGCCCGAACTCCGCGGCCCAGGCCCGGGTCAGCGTCTCCACCGCCCCCTTTGTGGAGCTGTACAGGGCGCCTGGAATGCCCAGCCGCGCGATCCAGGAACCCAGGTTGACGATGACCCCGCCACCGGCCTCCACCATGGCGGGCGCGACGGCGGCGGTCAGGAAGAACGGGGCCTTCACGTTGACTCCGTAGACCTGGTCGAAGGTCTTCTCGTCAACGGTCACCGTGGTGTTGCGGGGGTAGACGCCGGCGTTGTTGACCAGAACGTCGATGCGCCCGCCGAGCACCCGCGTGGCCTCCCGGGCGAGCGCCTGCGAAGCGTCGGCGCTGCCGTCCAGGTCGGCCCGCACGAACTCCGCGCGGCCACCGCGCGCACGTATCCCGTCGACGACCTCCGCGCCGCGCTCGGCACTGCGGCCCGAGACGACGACGTACGCCCCCTCGGCGGCGAAGGCCTCCGCGATGGCACGCCCGAGGTTGCTGGTCGCTCCGGTGACAAGGGCGGTCTTGCCCGCAAGCCGCACAGACATGGTTCTCTCCATTGTTTGGTTCGCCACTGCGGAACCGGACGGCCGGATCGCCTGAGGCGTTCGACCGGTCGGGGCGCCCATGACTGTCAGGGCGCGCTGCCACTGTGCGACGACAAAAATGGACCTGCAAGTCCAAAACTGTCGGCGCCCCCGAACCGCGTGCCCCCGGACCCCGCATGCCTCGGCTACGCCGGGGCGCCGGCCCCTCTGACACCGTCCTGGCCATTCCAGGGCTGGGCGGTGTACTTTCCCGGAGCGAAACGCTCGACCGCGTCAATGATCAGGGCAGGGTGCTGCGGCCTCCGCCGGCGCCACAGGGAGTTTCCGAGCGAGTGGAGAACAACCGCCCTCGGGCCTCCACCGGCGATCCGCTGCTCCGGGAGAGCCCCCTCCTTCAGGACCAGCAGCAGCAGGCTCTGCCTGCTGTTGAACCGGACCTGGTCGATATCGGCCCACCGCACGGTCTCCGTGCCCCCGCGCTGCACCTTGCTCATGCCCACCGGATCGATGCGCAGGGCCGGATAACGCGACACCAGGGCGAGCAGCGGCAGCAGGGTCACCACACCTCCCAGCAGCGGCAGTCCCAGATATCCGGCGACGCCCGGCTCACCCATGAACCCCGTGTCCTCACCCATGATCAGCACGCCGACCACGAAGAAGACGAGTCCTTCGAGGAGCACCAGGCAGAGCATCGCCGCCAGGATCAGCACAAGGTAGAACCCGCCGCGGCGCGCCCGCTCAGCGGGGAGCGAGAGCCCTTCGGTGGTGTGGGAGGGAGTGGTCATGGTGTTTTCTTCTCCTGCTCAAAGCGCCTTGACGAGCGTCACCGCCACGTCCAGCGGAAGTTTGGGGTGCTGGCGCTTGACCTCGCGCACCGCATTCGCAGCCCCCTTCTCGTCACGGATGCGACGGAGACCCGGCTCGTCAGTGGCCTGCCGCAGCGCGTCGATCGAGCCGAAGTTGGCGGCGTACCAGTCGCGTTGTTCCGCTCGGCGCCCACCCGGTGTCTGCCATGCAGAACGCCCCTCGGCCGCTGTCGGGCAGGCCACAGCCAGGACGATGCAGAGAATCCAGACAGCCTTGGGGAGACCCGACTGCAACGAGAAGAAGACACCTGCCAACGCCACCAGGCCAACGCCCCAAAGAACTACCCGCGATACGCGCATCAGGCCACCTGTTCTGTCGATCCGAGAATTCACGCGCCCGGTCCCGGGATGCGCAAACCCGGCGTCACGGTCGCGACGCCGGGTGCCGTTGCACTGAGCCAGGTGCCGAGGCCCGGCGCGACGCAGAGACCCTGCCGGCACCGGACAGCCGTCGGGCCCATGGCGGCCTCAGGAGTGCCTGTTCCGACCTGGGTGGCCACGGAGAGGGCGTGAGCGGTCACAGCGACTGAACGAGCTTCAGGGCTTCGGGCAAAGGGCACCGAGGAAATTGGCGCCTGAACCGGCGGGCAGCCACCAGCAACCCCTTTTCGTCACGGATCCGGCGAAGTTCCGCCTCGTCCGTCACGATCGACCGCAATGCGTCGATGGACCCGAACTGTCCGTACCAGTCCTTCTGACGCCGCCGCTGCGCGTATCCCTCGGCAAAGCTCGGAAGGAGAACGAACAGGGCGTAAAGAAGGATCAGCAGCGGCAGACTATGAGGCCGAACAGCGAACACCACATAGAAGCAAGCCAGGGAGGCACACCAAAGCGGTACTCGAATCCAGTACATGCGAAACCATCACCCGTCATTCAGAAGATCCTGCCTTCCCGGCATTATGAAGAACTGCCGAGCTAGCAGAATCAATTCGGCAGCGCCGCACCTACATCAAACAGTCGCGGACGGCCACTTGCCTCCCCGGAAGGCGCTGTTGTCGTTTGCTTCACCCTTGGCAACGGCTATTTGACCAGCCTGCGCTGTGAGCACCCCCACCACCCCGACCACAAGTCCGCCGATGATGCCGGCATCCGACAGCGCTTCGCCCACGGCAGCCAAAAATCCCACCGGCGCCCCTACGCCGGTGGCCGCGGCAGCGGCTGCCGCGATCATAATAAGGATGGCCTTGATCACAACGGCCAGCAGCGCCAAATAGAATGCCGCTCCGGCCACCGCGCAAAGCGTCAATGCCGTGGCAAGCTTATCGGAAGTCGTCTCGATCTGAGTGGCTGCGATGGGCTGACCCTTCACGGCCCCGACGTACGCTGTGGCGCCTTCGCCCGTCCAGCTGAGGGGTGCCATGAGCGCTTCCCCCGCGACGTTTCCGGCAACGCCCGACACCTTCCCCCGGATCGACGGCCCTTGCCATTCCTGCGCATCCAAAAAGAACATCACTGGCGCGGCAGCGCCCTTGAGGCATTCGACGACCTTGTCCCGGATCCAGCATCCGAGCTCTATCAACTTGTTTGCAGCCCAGATCAACGGCTTGGCGATGGCATCCGGAACGTACCAATGGTTAACCGCCTTTTCGACGGCCGGGCCGATGAGATCCAGCTTGGCCGACATCTTCGTAACGCCGGAGTTCAACTTCTCTACTGTCGCCTGCGTTTGAGCCACATTGAATGCCATTGCGAATTCCTCTTATCAGTAGGCGTCTTCGACGGATTTGGTGGTTTCTGCCTCGTGATTGTCATAGGCGTTCGCGTTCTTGATCAATGCATCCGCGACCTCCGCCATGCGGCCTTCTCCCTCAAAGCATCGGGCCGAGATGTGATCGATGGCCTCGTTGTAGTTGGAGACAACCAGAAAGAAGATGCCGGCCTCGAGGCGTGTCAGTCTCATCCCGTCGGTCGCGCGGGCCACCTCCCCCATGGAAGCACTCTGCTTATCCCACATTCCCGCTTCGGTCCGCAGCGCGTCGGTGATGTGCTTCAGATCTGCCATTTCGACCTACCCTTCGAAACTCAGTCAATGAAACGTTGCGGATTTCGGAGTATGGCCAGCGCCTCATCAAGCAAACTGTCCACCTGCAGGCCTGCAATGCCGTCCGCGCTTGCAGCCTCAGTCCTGCTCAGCTTGGCCCTGGCATCACCGAGGGCCTCTTCAAAAGCCTGGTTCAGTCCGATGTACGACTGTCCGGCCGCCCATTGCCGATCCACCTCGCAGGAGCGCAGAGCGCCCTTGGTCACCACGAGGGTCACATGGCGGCCAGCGGACGTTCCCTCGACCTCGGCCGGCTCGGACGCCGTCTCGTCCATCCGGTCCACCACGTCGAAGGCCGAAAGGACATCCTCGGCCAGCTCGTCGAGGGGGCGGGAGATGACATAGCGCAGGTCCCGTTCGGGGATGTCGGGCTGCCCCGTGGGAGGGGCCGGTTGAGGCGCCTGGCTGTCCAGTTGGTCTGCCTTGGCCTGCCAGTTGCCATCCTCGAGCGCCTGGGCCCATGCCGTCATCTGCTGGCTCATGGCCGCTCCGTAAGCCTCGCTGACAGCAGCCCCGACAGCCGTCGGATCCTGCCGACGCTGCCAGTCCGATGCGGCCCGGATGAACTCCGGAAGCCCGTCCGCCGCCAGCCGTACAGTCACGGCACCCTGGGCGTCCGTTCCTTCGGCGCCCTGCGGCATCCGGTTCTGCATGTCGGTCATCATGCTCTGCAGGTTCAGTGCCTGCTCCTGGAACTGCTGCAGGCCGCGTATGAATTCGTCGTCCACGATGCCTCCTCCTGGCCTATGGCGTACAGATGATTTCGAATGGGGGGCGGTGCGGGTTAACCCGCACTCAACGCTGGAGACCGGCGGTTCTCCGGCGCAGCAGGAGCACCGCGCCGACAACGACGACCACACCGACTCCGACGATGATCCAGACGATCGCGCCAACACCCTTGCCGTCATCCGACTTCTCGGAGGCGGCGGACGAGGCAGGCTGCTTCGAAGCGTTCGAGGAGCCGGAACCGCCGGCTTCCGACGCCGAGGGCGACGGGGACTTCTTCGGCGACCGGGCAGCCACCAGGGGGTTCACGTCGGCCGGGCCCGGGTCTCCGGGGTCGCCGAGGACGGCCAGCCGGGGCGGACAGTGCCGTAGCCGATGTAGCGGCTGGGGACCTTGCCTTCGGTCGGCTTGCCCGCGGTGTTCATCAGGACGCGGAGGACCTGGTTGCCGGTCCAGGACGGGTGCTTGGACCAGATGAGGGCGGCGGAGGCGGAGGCGATGGCGGTTGCCTGGCTGGTGCCGCCGCTGTTGCAGTAGCCCGCTTTGCCGTCGACACAGCGGATCGGGATGTCCTCCCCCGGGGCGGCAAGCGCCACCTGGGGTCCTGACACCGAGTACTTCGTGACCGAGGATGTCTTGTCGACTGCCCCGATGCCCGCCACCCCGGCGGTAGCCGCCGGGTACCCGACGTAGTTGCCCGAGTCGCCGGTGTTGCCGCTCCCCGCCAGAAGCAGCTTTCCGCGCTCCACGGCGTAATCGACGGCCTGTTGAATCTGTGCCCGCTCGCCGTTATCGAGCATGAAGTATTCCCATGCCAACGACATGTTGATGATCTTTGCATCACTGTCAGCGGCGTACCGGATGGCATCAAGCAGAGCCGAGAGGTGATTGGTGCCTGCTTCTTTGGAAGATCCGAAAACGGTCAACGGGAGAATCTGCGCGTCTGGCGCAAGACCCTTCACACCCGAACCGTTCACCCCATTACCCGCGATGAGCATCGCCATGGCGGTGCCATGCCCGTCCTTGTCCTTGTGCGCACCCCGCTCCGGCTCGACGAAGTTCTTTCCGGTGAGCACTTTCCCCGTCAGTTCAGGGACGGAGGGGATCACGCCGGTATCGAGTACAGCGACAGTGATCCCTTTACCGGTGCTGACTTTCCACATCTCGGCGGCCTGCATCCGGTCCAGGTACCACTCGCGATCGCGCATCGTGTCCGCCGATGCGGTCGGGGCGATAGCGCCACCGAGGAGGAGCAGGGAACCCAGCGCGGACACCACCGCCGACGCTCGCCTGCGGTGATGCCTGACCGTTGACCTCATGCCACCCACTCGTTCTCTGTCCGCCGTCCGGCGTCGCCGCTCCGGAACCGGCTCTAGTCGATCACGGGGGGAACCACACCGTCGTCCCCCGTGCCCCAGGTCTCTTCGTCCTCTGCAAGGTAATCCGGGCTCTCGCCGTCACGTCGCTGTGAACGTCGCCGGGTGCCCTGGGACCCGCCCATGGCACCGCCCATCGGACCCATCGCTCCGCCCGATCGCGGCGACTCACGGACGAGCCCGCTGCCGCCTGGGGTGAATTCCCGTCCCGCTCCCGGCTGCGTTCCGCGTGGTGTCCGCACGGTGCCACCCGGCTCGGTGACCCGGCGTTGCGAGCCGCCACCCATGCCTGGGCCACCGGACCGCCCCCCGGCCATCCCGGGGGCGCCACCGGCGTGGCCCTGCATCATTCCGCGGCCGGTCGACGGCTTCTCGCCACCGATGACCGTCCCGCGCGAGGTGCCCCGGGCCGGGCCGACCCCGCTCCGGCCGCCCTGGGCCGGCGTACCGCCGTGGATGCCGGTGTCGGTCCGGGTTCCCATCGGAGACCGGACACCTTCGACGCCACCCCGGCCGGGAGTGCCCATGGGAGGCCGGACGCCTTCGACGCCGCCCCTGCCGGGGTGCCCGCCGGAGGCCGGACGCTCTCCACGCCACCCTTGCCGCCAGGCCCGTTGGGGGAGATACGCCCGATGCCGTCGCCCGGCCCGAACGAGCCCGTACGCGAAGGCATCACCACCGGCGGAAGAGGTGTCTGGTGTCCACCGCCTGTCGGCCCTGCGGGGGGAATCCACCAGTGGGCGGGGTCGTGGTAGGGGTCGGGGCGTCCGGCATCGTCACCGTGTCGATGTTCGTCCCCGTGGTGTCCGGGGCCCCGGGCACCGCGCCAACGTGCTGCGGCGTGTGGCCGACGGGTGTGCCGTCAGGGGAGGACGGGCTGACACCATCGGGACGCACGGTGCTGTACTGGTGATCGACCGTCGACGTGTGCCCGCTCTGCGGACTTGTCACCGAGTCCGTGCTTCCGGAGGCATTTCCCGGAGACCCATAACCCGTCTGCCAGGTGTCAACCGAAGTGTCCGGCAGTGCCGCATTCGGCAGCGGCTTGAAGTTCGGCTCCTCCTGCGAGGAGATCGACTGCTCCGCCATCATGTAATACGAAGCGAGCTTGTTCATCTGCGGAATGGCTTCGTTCCGCGCCGTCTCGACGGCCTTGATCCGGGCCTTTTCCTTCGCCTCGTCCGCGTAGCACATCGCCACGGCGTCAGGGTGCCCCTGAACCACCTTGGCCACCTCGCTGAGGGCTTGGCCGGCCGTCTGAAGCGAGCTGCCCGCGGTGCCGGCGTAGTCGGCCAGCTTCAGGGTCTCCTTGGCGAAGTCGTTGCCCCACTCGCGGAACGCGTCGCCGCCCGCACCCTTCCAGGTCGTGCGGCCGACGTGCTCCTTGAGCTCGGTGCCGATCTTCTCGATCTCGGTCTGCGCGTCGACGAGGGCGGTGCCCCGAGCCATGATCGCCGTGGCGTTGACGCCGGTGACCATGTTGAGCATTTCCTGGTACGACGCGTTCTCGAAGTCACTGGTGTTGTAGCAGGCGTTGAGTGGTGGCAGCTTCTCGCCCATGGTTATCCCTGTCCCCCGTTCACTTCAGGTGTTACAAGCCGTCCGTACCGCTGGACGAACCGTCGCCGGGCTTGTCCTTGCCCCCTGCAGGCGCATCGGAGTCCTTGTCGGGTTCCGGCTTCCTGTAGTAGATCTCCGTGCGCTGCTGGATGGCGTGCAGGCGCTCGGAATGTTCCTGGTCGACGTTCTCATAGCCACGATCGGCCAGGTCGACCGTGATGCCCATCGCCTCCAGCTGATCACCGAGCGTCTTCGACATCAGCGTCAGGCGCGCGTGCACCATGTCGTAGGCGCTGGACAGTCCCATGGCTTCCGGGAATCCGGTGCCGTACGCGGCGGGGGTGATCTTCTGTTCGGTGATGCGGCTGTGCGCAGCCGGTGAGCCGTCGAGCTTCGTCAGCAGCTTGTCCACGCGAATCTTGAACTTCTGCAGAGACTCGCTGGGCGTCGCCAGATCGGACGCGGGTGATCCGTCGCCCGGAAGTTCAGGTCTCATGCGAGCACCTCCCCTAAAGTGCCGCGGAACCGCAGGCGTGGGTGTGGGATGCGGTGACCGCATCCCACACCCACAGCCCGCCGGTTCCGTCGTGATTCATCTGAGCCTGGGTCAGCCGTGGAAGCGCCTGGCCTGGGCCAGGTCGTTCGCGCGGTAGCCCTCTGTGGCTTCCATGAGCTTCGTCGAGATGGTCAGCAAGGTCTCGTGCATGTGGTTCACCTTGATGTCCCAGGTGCTGTGACGGTCGTGGAACGCCTGCTGCGTCTCACCGTCCCACGTGGCAACAACGGCCTTGACCTTGGTGTTCAGCTCGTCGAGCTGGGTCTTGATGGTGTTGGCGGTGGTCTTGACCTGGTTCGAGGCTTCGACGACGCCGGAGTACGTAATCTCCATGGAACGGTCTCCTTGATGCGAGGCGGGACTGGGACGGGTTACTAAGAGACCTGGAACCGGTCCAGGACACCGTTGCTGCCCAGGTCTTCGCCGCCGACGCCCTTGAAGCTGTTGAGCCGCTCGATCTCCTCGGCGTCGAAGCCGTCACGGCTCGCCGTCACGGCTTCCTTGGTGAAGGCCAGAAGCTCCTTCAGGTTGCGCACATCGAGGTTGACCTGCGTCTGGAGGCCGTTGTACGCGTTGGCCGCGACGCCCTTCCAGTGGCCCTCGACGGCGTCGATGACCCCGTTGAGGTGGCTGATCCTGCTCTCGAGCGTGTCGTGCATATTGCCGAGCTCGCTGATGAGCTTGTCGATCTGATCAGCTGAAAGCTTGAGTTTGTCTCCCACAACGCACCTTCCCCCATGAATCGGATGTTGCGTACTACCCGACCGTCACCTGACTGTCAGATTCCGCACGTACATCAAACCAAAGTTGTCAATAATCACTTTAGCTGCGACCACCACGGAATCCAACAGAGGCCCCGGCTTGCACAGTTGTTGACTATTCACCCTGTTCGTCGGCGGCGACGATCCCGCAGCACGATCGCGGTTCCGGCGATCACTGCGAGGAGGAGGCCCGTGGCGGCCAGCACATAGACCGAGATCCGTTCGTACCGCTCCTGCCGGGTCTCACCCAGCTGAAGGGCGATCGGTTCCGGTCCGACGGGGCCGTCCGACACGGCCCGGTCCGGGGTGGGGGCGTTCACCGGGTGTGCGTCGTCGGTGAGGGCGCGCACCGGATCGACCACTCCCCAACCGATGAAGTCATCGCGCCCCTTGACCGCGCGCTCGGCGGTCTGCTCGATCTGGGCGACCACCTGCGACTGGGTCCACCGCGGGTGTTCGGCCCGTATGAGGGCGGCGACCCCGGCCACGTAGGGGGCCGAGAAGCTCGTGCCGTTGTCGACGCACTGGCCGCCCTTGGGAACGGTGGACACCATGTCGACGCCCGGCGCTGCGACCCCTACGAAGGCTCCGGTCTGCGAGAACGGCGCCCGCTCGTCGTTGCGGTCGGAGGCGGCGACCGCCAGGACACCCGGATAGGCCGCCGGGTACGTGGCCTTGACCTTGCCGGCGAGGCCGTCGTTCCCCGCGGACGCGACCACGACGATGTCGTGGTTCAGCGCCTCGCGCACGGCAAGCGCCAGGTCGGAGTCGGCTCGCAGCGGCTGGACGGTGTCCTGGGAGATGTTGATGACGCGGGCGCGCTTCGCAATGGCGTGACGGATGGCCGCGGCCATCGTCGCGGCAGTGCCGCTGCCCTTGTCGTCGTTCTGCCGGACGGGGATGATCGTCGCCTCCGGAGCGAGACCGACGAACCCCGTGCCCGGACGCGGGCGGGCCGCGATGATACCGGCGACCTTGGTGCCGTGGCCGATGAGATCGGTCGTGCCGTCGCCTCCTTTGCCCTTGCCCTTCGAGGCACCCGCGGCCGGGTCCTGGGCCCCGTCCTTCGGCGGCCCCAGCAGATCGGTCCCGGACGCCCGGTCGACGGCGGACTTCAGCTGCGGATTCGTGGCGTCGACACCGGTGTCGATCACCGCGACCCGGACCCCCTTGCCCTTGGTGTCCTGCCAGAGCTGGTCGAAGACCAGTCGCTGGAGCGCCCAGGGACGGCCCTTGATCTGCTTCTTCATGGGAAAGGTGCACTCACCGCTGGCCTCGGAGCCGGATTGCGGGTCGGTGTCCTGAGCTGCCGCCGGCGCCGGTGCGAGCCCCGGCAGGCCGACGCCCGTCGCGCACATCAGGAGCAGCACGACGGCCGAGGAACGGAATCCACTGCGAGTGGTCATCACGCGCTTCCTTCTCCCCGTCCTCAGGAGCTCTGCGGCTGTTTGGCACTGTTGGCGTCGAGCCGGGGCCCCTTGGGCAGGAGGGCGGACCAGTTGTCCGGCACCGGCAACGGCTTGACGTCCTTGTAACCGAGCCTGGTCTGGGCCTTGTTGACGTCGGCAGCCTGCTCCTCCGCCGTCGGCGGCTTCGCGTCGGCCCCGATCTTGGAGGGGTCCGCACTGCTGTCGTTGTTCGTCTGCACGGCGTAACGCAGCCCGGTGTCCGCCACGAGGAAGAGCGACCCGGTGCCGGGGGACGAACCGTTGAACTGCCGGTACAGCTCACCGCTGCCGGGCGTGACGTAAGCGCTGGTGGCCCCGTCCAGGAAGGCGACCGGATAGCGGGCTCCGGCCCAGGTGGTCAGCTTCGGCCTGCCCGCCGCGGTGACGCCGTGCAGCACGTTGCAGACGGTGCCGGTCCGGGCCGAAGTGTCGTTGGCCTGTGTCGGGACCTGTTCCGGCCAGCCGTACTTCGCGTAGAACTCGTCCGGCGAGGGAGTGAAGGACTGCGGTCCGACCTCGGTGGCCTGTGCCTTCTGGCCCAGCACGGCCGCCTCCGGACTCGTCAGGAGCAGCCGGGCGACGAGGTCGGACACCGGGGCGACCGACCCCGGCAGGACGACGTACTGCTGCATGCCGGTGCCTGCCACGGCTTTGAGAACGGTGCCCACCTTGTTCAGGGCGGGGTCCAGGCCAGTGACGCCGGCCGGGTCACCGGCCTTGCCGGGCAGCCGCGGGAAGTCGATCGGCGCGCCGGTGTGGAGGGTGCCCAGCCAGTCCTTGGTGACCTTCTGGGGCTTGGCCCCCTCGCTGAACAGCGAGCGGCGCAGCACCTCGTCCCGGGCGGAGAGCTTGTTGCCGCCGGCCCCGATGACGTGCTGTGTGCCGTCCGAGTCCACCAGGTACCGCGTGCCGTCCTCGCCGTCCGCCTCGACGTAGAGGGCCTGGCCCGCGTGGAGCTGCTGCTTGCCGCCCACCTTGTCCGCCTCCCGGTCGGCGAGCAGGAAGACCGCCTTCTGCACGGTGCCGCCGGCGCCGCCGCCGGGCTGCTCACAGACCGCCCAGAGCTTGTTCCGGCCCGCGTCGTCCCCGCTGGGCAGCCGGTCGGGTGCGTACGGTATGCCGAGCATGGGGCCGCGCTGGAGCTTTCCGTTGTCGAGCTCGGACTCGTCCACCTGGATCACCGAGGAACTTTCCGGGTCCAGGAGCAGTTTCGCGGAGGAGAAGTTCAGTACGGGGTGGAGGCGCTTGACTCCGTCGGTCTCCAGGACGACGTAACGGGTCGTCGATTCGCTGCCGACGATGACGTGGGCGCCGGGGTCGTCCCAGCCGTCCGGAACCTTGGGCTTGAAGATGCCCCAGGCCCCGAAGCCCGCCACCAGCAGGGCACCCACCACCACGCCCGGCAGCACGGCCCGCAGCGGGCGCGGCGCCCCCTCGTCCGTACCGACGGCGGACGGTTGCAGAAAGGCGGCGGTCAGCCGCTTCTTCGCAAAGGTGTAGGCATTGAGTTCGTCCCGCCGTGATGCCATCTGCCCTTTTTCTCCCCGTGGTTATAGCTGCCTCGCGAGCGGCACCCACTATGCCCGCCGACGCTCGTTCACCGCCGTGCGGGTCCGTACTTGGGGGAGCCGGCCAACGCGCCTGCCCGGCAGGGCGCACCGCGAACCCCCGTTCGACTCCGTCAGCACCGGGCGTGGGACAGTTGGCGGTCGCGGGCCGGTGTGCCGATGGCGGCCGGCCGACTCGCAGACGCCGTAGTGCCGTGACACGGAGGACATACCGGGGGATGAGCAGCGCGACGACTGCAGTGATGAGTGTGCACCCGAGGCCGGGACGCATAGGCGGGGTGCGGTTGCACCAGGTGGTGTTGATGGAAGTCGCCGCCGCGCTGATGCTGATCGCGTGGGTGACGAACAGGATCCTGCTGGTCCCGATGGGCGTGGTTGCGGCAGGGCTGGTGGTACTGGCACTTCTGCGGCGGCGTGGGCGGCCGGTGATGGAGTGGCTCCACGCGGTCATGGCGCTGCGCGGACGGCTGACGGCCGCGCGACGACCGTGGTCCGCCGAAGGCGTGGATCCCGCGCTGGCACCGGTCGTCGAGTGCGAGGCGGCGTTGCGGACGTACACCTACACCGACCGGCAGAGCGAGCGCGCCATAGGGATGGTGGGTGACGGGACGTTCCTGACGGCCCTGCTGCTCGTGCAGCCGCGGAACGAACCGCTGCGGACGGCCCGTGACGCCCGGCCGCTGGAACTCGGGTTGCTGCACGAAGCCCTCGAGGTGGACGACATCCGGCTGGAGTCGGTACAGGTCGTGCAGCACACGCAGCCCGCGCCCGGCCCCCACGTGCCCGAACAGGCCGCGGCGGCAAGGTCGTACGCACCGCTCCAGGCCCTGGCCGGCACCCCGGCGACCCGGCTGACATGGATCGCGCTGAAACTCGACCCGGAGCTGTGCCCGGAGGCGGTGAGCGCACGCGGCGGCGGGGTCGGCGGAGCGCAGCGCGCGCTCCTGCGGGCCACGGATCAGCTGGCGAGCCGGCTGGCCGGGGCGGGCTTCGACGCCTCGGTACTGACCGAGGCGCAGGTGACGTCCGCACTCGCGACATCGGCCGGGGTGAATCCCCAGGCCAGCACGCAGGCGATGCGGGCAGACGTGGCGTCGCGGCGCACGGCGGAGTCCCCCCGCGCCTGGCGCTGCGACGACCGCTGGCACACGACCTACTGGGTCGGCCGCTGGCCCCACCTGGGCGCGGACGCGGTGCCCTCGGCACAGCTGGTGGCGCTCCTGACGTCGATGCCCGCGTCGGCCAGCACCTTCAGCCTGGCGGTGTCCCGCGGCACCGGCGGCACACCGGCCGTCAGCGGCTACGTGCGGCTCACCGCGCGCGGCAGCGACGAACTCGTCTCGGTGCGACGGCAGTTGGAGCGCGCCGCACGCGGTGTGAAAGTCAACCTCGTACGGCTCGACCGCGAACAGGTCCCCGGCGTGCTGGCCACCTTGCCCCTCGGAGGTACCCGTTGAACACCCATCGGATGACGCCCTCCGCCCCCGCCGGCCCGAATGCTTCCGCACCACCGGCGACCCGGCGGGCAGGGCCGGGTTCGGACTGATCGGCCCGCGCCGCGACCGGCACGTGCTGCCCGTGGAACAGCTCGCCGCGCTGTCACTGCCGCTCGGCGACGACGGGGTCGTGGTGGGCGTCGACGCGAAGAGGCAGCCCGCAGTGCTCGGCCTCTTCCGTCCCGCTCAACTCGATGTCGTGGTCATCGGCAGTCTGTGGTCGGCGCAGGTGGTGGCGCTGCGCACGGCCGGCACCGGCGCGCGCGTCGCCGTCGAGACGGCCAGGCCGCAGGCGTGGACCGGGCTCGCGCAGGCTGCCGGCGGCGGCCAGCAGTGCATGACGGTGCACGACGTCAAACAGGTCGGTCCGCAGGGCGCGTCCGTCACCAGTCCCGTCCTGATCGTGCGGGACTGCGGCATGCGCCCGCCGCGCAGCCGGCTGGCGCCCGGACCGTGGCAGTCCGTGCTGACGCTGCTGCCGTTCCTGGGCCCGACGTCACCGAGGCTGGTCCAGAACGCGGGACTCGTCGGGATCCAGCGGGTCTCCCCCGAGGAGGCGGCGATCCTCGGGCGCCTCCTGGGGCTGCCCCCGGTGCAGGCGGAAGCGCTGCCCTCACTCGGTGACGACATGATGCTGTGGTGCACGACCCAGCACCGGAAGCTGGTCAAAATGGTCCCGACCGACGTCGAGACCGGACTTCTCGGGAGCCCGCGCCGCCTCGACTGACATGCTCCCTGCCCCTGCTGCCGTTCCGTCGGCCCCACTGGCCGGGCGGTACGACAGCGGCGGGGACGTCGCTCACCCATGACGGCAAGGAGGAAGGGGGCGGCCCGGCTCTGTCGCGAACGGGCCGCCCCCCTTCCTTCCCCAGGGCCCCTAAGGCAGCACCGGCAGCAGCTCGGGCAGGTGCCCGTCCGACGCGGCGGCGGCCGAGACCCGCTCCTGCGGCACCTCCCCGTACAGCGTCGTACGCGGCTTCGCCGGCCGGCCCGCGAGCTCCGCGATGGCGACCAGGTCCTGGATGGACCGGTACGAGCCGTAACTGGACCCCGCCATACGGGAGATGGTCTCCTCCATCAGCGTGCCGCCCAGGTCGTTCGCGCCCGAGCGGAGCATTTCGGCCGCGCCCTCCGTACCCAGTTTCACCCAGCTGGTCTGGATGTTGGTGACGTGCGGGTGCAGGAGGAGGCGGGCCATCGCGGTGACGGCCCGGTTGTCGCGGTCGGTCGGGCCGGGGCGGGCGATACCGGCCAGGTAGACGGGCGCGTTGGTGTGGATGAAGGGCAGGGTCACGAACTCGGTGAGGCCGCCCGTCTCCTGCTGGAGGCCGGCCAGCGTCCGCAGGTGGCCCAGCCAGTGGCGGGGCTGGTCGACATGGCCGTACATCATCGTGGACGAGGAGCGCAGGCCCACCTCATGGGCGGTCCTGATGACCTCCAGCCAGGTCGCCGTGGGCAGCTTGCCCTTGGTGAGGACCCAGCGGACCTCGTCGTCCAGGATCTCGGCCGCGGTACCGGGGATCGAGTCGAGCCCGGCCTCCTTTGCGGCGACCAGCCAGTCCCGGATGGACATCCCCGTACGGGTCGCCCCGTTGACGACCTCCATCGGCGAGAACGCGTGCACGTGCATGCCCGGCACGCGTTCCTTCACGGCGCGTGCGATGTCGAAGTACGCGGTGCCGGGCAGGTCCGGGTGGATGCCGCCCTGCATGCAGACCTCGACGGCGCCGACGTCCCAGGCCTGCGCGGCGCGGTCGGCGACCTGGTCCAGGGAGAGGGTGTACGCGTCGGCGTCGGTGCGTCGCTGGGCGAAGGCGCAGAACCGGCAGCCGGTGTAGCAGACGTTGGTGAAGTTGATGTTCCTGGTGACGATGTAGGTGACGTCGTCGCCCACCACGTCACGGCGCAGCGTGTCGGCGATCCGGCACAGCTCGTCCAGTGCCGGACCGTCCGCGTGCAGCAGGGCGAGGGCCTGGTCGTCGGTGAGCTTGGTGGGGTCGTCCGCGGCCTGGCTCAGGGCGGCCTTCACGTCACCGTCGATGCGGGACGGCACCATGCCGGGCGCCGCGGCCTCGCGTAGCGCCTCCCAGTCACCGTACACGTCGTCGAAGTCGTCGCGGCGGTCGGCCGTGCGGCCCTCGGTGTCGATGGTGCGGTGCAGGTCGGTGCGTCCGGAGGCGTTGAACCCCTCGTCGGGCTCCTGCCACGGCAGGCCGACGGGGATCGCCCCCTCCTTCGCGAGCCCGGTCTCCGGGTCGGCGAGGGCGCGGACGTGTGGGAGGAGACGCGGGTCGAGCCAGGGCTCGCCGCGCTGGATGAACTCCGGGTAGATGGTGAGCCGTTCACGCAGCGCGAAGCCGCTCTCGGCCGTCCTCGCCGCCAGTTCGTCGATGTGCGGCCAGGGGCGCTCGGGGTTCACGTGGTCGGGCGTGAGTGGCGAGACCCCGCCCCAGTCGTCGATCCCGGCCCCGACGATCAGCGCGTACTCGGCGTCGACGAGGTTCGGCGGGGCCTGGATACGGGCGGACGGGCCGAGGATGTGACGGGCGACGGCGATGGCGGCGGCCAGTTCCTCCAGCTCCGCGTCCGGCATGGCGCGCATCGCCGTGTCGGGCTTGGCGCGGAAGTTCTGGACGATGACTTCCTGGATGCCGTGGTAGGCGCGGGCGGTCTTGCGCAGCTCGAAGAGGGAGTCGGCGCGCTCCTCGTACGACTCGCCGATCCCGATGAGGATGCCGGTGGTGAACGGCACGTTGGACCGGCCCGCGTCCTCCAGGACGCGCAGCCGCACGGCGGGCTCCTTGTCCGGGGAACCGTGGTGCGGGCCGCCCGGCTCGGACCACAGGCGGGTCGCGGTCGTCTCCAGCATCATGCCCATGGACGGGGCGACGGGCTTGAGCCGCTGGAGGTCGGTCCAGGTCAGCACGCCGGGGTTGAGGTGCGGCAGCAGGCCGGTCTCCTCCAGGACGCGGATCGCCATGGCGCGTACGTAGGCGAGGGTGTCGTCGTACCCCTCGGCCTCCAGCCACTCCCGCGCCTCGGGCCAACGGTCCTCGGGCCGGTCGCCGAGCGTGAACAGCGCCTCCTTGCAGCCCGTCTCCGCGCCCTTGCGGGCGATGTCGAGGACCTCGTCCGGTGACAGGAACATGCCGTGGCCCTCGCGCCGGAGCTTGCCGGGCACGGTGACGAAGGTGCAGTAGTGGCACTTGTCCCGGCAGAGCCGGGTCAGCGGAATGAAGACCTTCCGGGAGTACGTGATGACACCGGGCCGGCCCGCCGCCTCCAGGCCCGCGTCCCGCACCCGGGCGGCGGAGGCGGCGAGATCCGTCAGATCGTCGCCGCGCGCCTGGAGCAGGACGGCGGCCTCGGCCACATCGAGGGCGACACCGTCGCGGGCGCGCTTGAGGGCACGCCGCATGGAGTTGGTGGTGGGGCGTCCGCGCTGAGGATCGGTCATGAACCGAGCATACGAGCGAGCAGTGGGCCGGTGACCGGCCGGATCTCCCGCGCCGCGCTCGGGTCCCTACGGCGGACCGGGCGCGGTCCCGGCCATGATCGCCGCCGGACAGGCTCTCGCGGCCCCGGCGACCGGGCCGCGAGATCCCCGCCGGACAGGGCTCTCGTGCCCCCTGGCGCCTGGGCCGCGCAGCGGTCCTCGACCCGTAGGCTCGGCCCGGTGATGGAAACGATCGTCTTCGACATCGGCGAGACACTCATCCGCGACGACCGCTACTGGGCTTCCTGGGCCAACTGGCTCGGCGTCCCGACGCACACACTGAGTGCGCTGGTCGGGGCCGCGGTCGTCCAGGGCCGGGACAGCGCCGACGCGCTGTCCATCCTGCGCCCCGACATAGACGTCACCGAGGCCTCACTGGCACGCGCCGCGGCGGGGCGTGGCGAGCACCTCGACGAGTCGGACCTCTACCCGGACGTACGGCCCGCACTGGCCGAACTGCGCGCGCTGGGCGTACGGGTGCTGGTCGCCGGCAACGGGACGGTGCGGGCGGGCGAGCTGCTGCGGGCGCTGGACCTGCCGGCGGACCTGGTCGTCACCTCGGACGAGTGGGGCGTGGCCAAGCCGGACCCGGAGTTCTTCGCCCGCGTACTGGAGGTGTCCGGGGCGGACCCCGGGTCGACGCTGTACGTGGGCGACCACCCGGCGAACGACCTGTTCCCGGCCAAGTCGTCGGGGCTGCTGGCGGCGCACATCCGGCGGGGGCCGTGCGGGCACTGGTGGGCGGACCACCCGGATGTGACCGACACCGCGGACTTCCGCATCAACGCCCTGACGGACCTCCCGCCGCTCCTGAACAAGACCCCGCCCTCGCCCCGCCCGAGGGCGCTACGAGCCGTGTAGCCGGCCACGCCCGCAGCCGCCCGCCGCCTGAGAGCGGGCCTTTGCCGCGGTGGCCGGCGCCGGTCGCATGCCCGGTCACCGACGCACCGGTTCCGTCCTCAACCGCCGGACGGGCTCGAAGCGGCGCTCACCGCCCGAGCGTCGCTCCGGGCCGCTGTGGTACCCGGAACACGGTTCGGATGGTGGGCGGGGGGAACCGATGCCGGCTCTTCGACGTCGACTCGGCACAGGATCACCGGCGTGACGCCTACGAGGGGACACACATGAGCTGGAGTGGACGGTCTGCGTGCGGACTGCTGGCGGTGGCGGTCGTGTTGGTATCGGCTGCCGCGTGCACGGCCGACAGCAGTGGCGGGGGCGGCGGGTCGGCCTCCTGCGCCTATCGGGTCACCTACCGGGACCGCACGTATCAGGATGTGGCGAACGTGGACTTCACCGTCGGCGGGAAGCTCGGCCCCGCCACCCAGCCCCCGTGCGACGACACCGGCTCCCAGGGCGGGGACGAGGAGGCTGCGACGACGGAGACCGCCTACGAGGTGGACGGGCTCTCCCCCGCGGTGGCCATCGCCGTCGGGGACACACCCGAGGAAGCCCGGATTCTCGTCGCCTACTCGGGCGGTGAACTTCCGCCCGAGGTAGCAGAGTTGATTGACAAGTGATGGTCCGGAGCGCGGGGGACCGACCGTACGCCGGATCATGACCGGCGGCACGGCTCCGATGCCCCGCGCACCGGTCCCGCCCCAGGGCCGTCAGCCCTCATGACCGCCGTCGGCGAGGAGCTTGTCGATGCGGGCGCGGTGCGCCGCCTCCCACTCGTCGAGGGTCTCAGCCGTCTCCTTCGCCATCTTCGCCCGGGCGTCGAGCAGCACCTGCGCGCTCCGGGCGCCCGGGGTGACGACGATGCCCTCCTCGTCGGCGACCACGATGTCCCCGGCCCGCACGGTCACCCCGCCGCACCGCACGGGTTCGTTGAGCGGGGTCACGGCCTTCTTGGTGCCCGGGAAGGGGATGACGCCCCGGGCGAAGACGGGAAAGCCCAGCTCGCGCACCTCGGCGAGGTCCCTGATCACCCCGTCCAGCACGAACGCCGCGATCCCCCGGCGCTGCGCGACGGCGCACACGTTCCCGCCGGCCAACGCGTAGTCCACGTCGCCCGCCTCGACGACGACGACCGATCCGGGCTCGGCCCGGTGGATGGCCGCGTGCAGCATGAGGTTGTCGCCCGGAGGACACCGCACGGTGAACGCCGGCCCGGCGACCCGCTGCTTCGACGGCCACAGCGGGCGGATGCCGATGTCCATGACCTGCCCGCGCCCCAGCAGGTCGGCGAGCGTGGTCGGCGAGATGTCCCTGAAGCCGCTGACGTCGTACATGCGCATCCTCCACCTGGGCCCGCCGCCGCAAACCGGGAGGCGCGCATCGAGGTCCAACGACCCACTGACTTCTCAGTCGAACGTACAGAACTGTCAGAAAGTGTACGGTTTGCTGCATGAGTGATACCTGGCCGATCACCGAGGCCCGCGCCCGCTTCGGCTCCCTCGTCCGCAGGGCCGCGAACGCGCGGGAACGGATCACGATCACCGACCACGGCCAGCCCGCGGCCATACTGATCAACCCGCAGGAGCTCGCCGAGCTGGAGGACGCGCTGGCTCTCGCCCGGTACCAGGCGCGGCAGGCCTCCGGCTCCGTCGACACGGTTCCGCACGACCAGGTACGTGCCCGGCTCGGCCTGGAGCAGAGTTGACGCACCTGATCACCTGGGACGAGCACGCCATCGACCAGGCGGCCCGGTTCCTCAGGGACGACCCCGACGGCCTGCGCCTCCTGATGGACGCCGTCGACCTGCTCGCCGTGAACCCGCCCCCCGAGGGCGCGACACCCTACGGCTCCCCCGCACTGCGCCGCGTCCACGCCGGCCGCTACCGGGTGCTGTACGAGATCAAGGACGCCCAGGTCGACATCGTCGTGATCCACGTGGGGCGCGTCGGCTGACCACCTGCGCCGCGCCCCGGCCCTCAGCAACTGACGCCCACCGGACGGCTGACCGCCTCCGGAGTCCCGGGGCGACCCGCCCCGCAGCACCGCCTCCGGAGTCCGCGGGCCGAGCCGCCCAGCGCTCAGCCGCCCACGGCACCGAGGCGTCACACACCCCCCGGATCCTGGTAGACCCCCTCCAGCGCCGCGTACGCCCCGCCCCGCGCCGCCGCCGTGAAGCCCAGCGTGGAGAGGCGGACCTCGCAGCCGCCGGCGTCGGGGGCGATGACGCGCTCGTGGACGACCTCGCGGACGCGGTCCAGCATGACGTCCCCGATGTGGGTGAAGTAGCCGCCGAGTACCACCACCCGGGGGTTGAGCACGTCGGCGAGCAGGGCGACGCCAAGGCCCAGGTCGTCGGCCACCTGGGCCATCGCCCGGCCGGTGCGTTCGTCGCCGGAACGGGCCCGTCGCCCCAACTCGGCCAGCCGCTCGGGCAGTTCGATGGCCGTGTCGTGCAGCGGGTCGTCGGCGTCGGCGGCCAGCCGGAGGATCGCGTCCAGGCCGACCATCGTCTCCCAGCAGCCGCGCCGGCCGCACACACAGGGACGGCGGCCCGGGTCGAGCGGCATGTGGCCGGCCTCGCCGGCGAACCCGGTGGCGCCGCGCAGCAGCCTGCCGTCGCTGATGATGCCGGCGCCGATGCCGCGCTCCCCGGTGAGGCACACCATGTCGTACAGGCCGTCGCCCTGGACGAGGGCGTATTCGGCGAGGGCGGCGAGCTTGGCGTCGTTGTCCACGGCGAGCGGCGGCAGTTCGCTGCCGAGCCGGGCGGCCAGCTCGTCCGCGACCGGGACGCCACGCCAGCCGATCGTCGGGGCGTACCGGGCGGTGCCGCTCGCGCGGTCCACCACGCCCGGGACGGCGAGGGTGAGACCGGCCGGGCGGACTCCCTGCCGGTCCAGCTCAGCCAGGCAGGCACGGACCAGCTGCGCGGCGCTGTCCAGAACCGTGCCGGGGTCCGAGTCGGCGACGGAAAGGCCGAGCCGGTGTTCGTGCAGCGTCTCACCGTCCAGCGCGAGGGCGAGCAGCTGGACGTAGCCGCTGCTGATCTCCATGCCGATTCCGCACAGGCCGCTCCCGTCGAGATGGATCAGCGTGCCGGGCCGGCCCACCGCACCTTCCCGCCGGGTGGGCCCCTCGCGCACCAGACCGAGCGCGACGAGCTCCGCGACCAGGGTGGTGACGGTCGGCTTGGGCAGGCCCGTGCCGGTGGCGAGCTGGGCGCGTGAGTGCGGGCCCGCGTCCCGCAACAGCCGTAGCACCGCACCGAGGTTGGCGCGGCGGCCGGCCCCCCGGTCCTGGGGCGCGGCCTGCCCGGCGGGCACGGCGTGCGGCGGGGGCGCCGTGAGGTGGGACACGGGTTTCCTCCAGCTCACGGGTCTCCTCCAGATCCGGTCGGGCGGGTGGGCCCTCATGATGACAAGTCGCCCCGCCCCGTGGCCCCGCCGGGGCGATCCCGGTCGGATGTCTTGACAGCCCCTTATTAGTTCGGATTCTATTCAAACTAATCCACACGCCGCTGTAAACACTCGTTCTCCACCCACCGACCGCCGTCGGACCGGCCGCGCGACAGCGTGCCCGGCCCCCACTCCGTGCACCCGCGCCGCGGACCGCGCCGTAGCCAAGAACGCGCGGCTCCGCTTGCCCCTCCCCCGACCCGCCGCAGCGCGCTCGCGTGCCGGCCGGGCCGGGACGTCCGTCCCCCGCGGGCCGCCCTCCGGCGGCGGCCCGGGATCGAGAGGAGTACCAGTGTCAGCCCGTCCCAGAACGAAGATCGCCGGCGCGCTCGCCGCCTCGGCCGTCGTGCTGCTCGGAGCGTGGGGCGCCGCCCCCGCGTCGGCCCAGGACCCCACGTTCACCGTCTCGATCGGCGCCAAGGGGGCGTGGAACAACCCGGACGACACCCCGGCGTCCCCGTACATCGACAAGGACGGCACCTTCTACTACCAGTCGGCGCACGCGCTCTACAGCAAGGAGGACGAGCGGAACTGGTCGTTCTACTCGGGCAAGGACTTCGACTCCGCCACCCGGTCCCCGATCAGCGACGCCGTCGATCCTGCCAACTCCAAGGACCGTAACGACGACACCAGTTGGCGGTGCGACAACAGCCCCACCGGCCGGGAGGCCACCAAGGCGGGGGCGGACTCGCGCTACTCCCAGGCGAACTACTGCGACCTGCTCGGCGTCTGGGTGGACCCGGACACCGGCGACTGGTACGGCCTGGTGCACAACGAGTTCACTCCTGACCCCTTCGGTGACGGGCTGCACTACGACGCGATCGACTACGCCGTCTCCAAGGACCAGGGCCGCACCTGGGACATCAAGGACCACGTGCTGACCTCGCCGTACAGCACGAAGCGCGGCGACAACGCGGCGTTCCCGCACGAGACGTACGACTACGGCAATGGCGACCCGCGGCTGTTCGTGGACGCCGCGTCAGGCTACTTCTACGTGTACTACAACTCCCGCGCCATCCCGAAGGGCGGCGTCTCCGGAGGCTGGACCGACGGCACCCGTGCGCACGTCGCCCGCGCACCGATGTCCGGCAAGATGGCGCCCAGGTCCTGGAAGAAGTGGTACGACGGCGCGTGGTCGCAGCCGGGCCGCGGCGGCCTGGAGAGCAACATGGAGCCGGTCGACGCGAAGCACACCACCGGGTACACACCCGTCGCCCACGACTACGACCCGAAGAACCCCGGCAACGTCCAGGAGCAGCAGGCGGCCGGCACCCTGCCCGCCAAGTCCGACCTGCTCACCATGAACATCGCCTACGACGCCCACCTGGGCCTCTACATAGGCGAGCCGGAGACCGTCAACCAGGACGGCTCCGAGCAGCAGCGGTTCTACGTCACCGACAACCTCGCCACCCAGAAGTGGCGGCTGATCGGCGATTCCGGCGACTACCGCAGCGGCTCCTGGTACCGCTGGTTCCTCGACCCGGTGAGCCGCACCACCAACAACGTGGTGGGCAGGACGTTCCGCTCCTACTGCTCGTTCTCGTGCTCGGACAACGCCGACGGCGAGTACTACGACACCACCGTCGACACCGGCACTCCGGCCGCCCCCGTCAAGGCGGGCCGCGCGTACTCCATCGCCGCGGGCAACGGCCGCGTCCTCACCCAGGTCTCCGGTGGCTCCGCGGTCACCTCCCGGGCCTCGGGCAGCGCCCTCGGCCGCTGGAAGTTCGGCCCCAACGGTGACGGGTCCTACCGGATCTCCAACACCGCCACCGCACAGCTGCTCGGCGTCGACTCCGGCTCGAAGGCGGGCCGCGCCTGGGCTGCCAGGCCGACCGCCACCGATGCCCCGGCGGGCGGGCCGACAGCTGGACAGCAGTGGTTCGTCATCCCGAACACCACCACGGGCGGCACGCCCACCGGCACCTTCCGCCTGGTCAACCGCTACAGCGGGCTCGTGATCGGACTGTCCTCGGCCGACGGCCGGCTCGCCGAGACCACACCGGTTCGCGCCTGGTCGGACAGGACGGGCAACGAGGTGGGCGGCGCCCGCACCGCCGCCGAGCAGACCCTCACGCTCACCCCGGCGAGCGCGGTCCACCAGCCCGGCCACCCGGGTCACTCCGGTCACTCCGGTCAGCCGGCCTCGGCAGGCCACGGTTCCGTCCCGCCGCTGCACCTGACCGCACGCGAAGAGGACTGACCCGGCCCGCTCACCTAAGTGCGCTCGGGAGCACCCGCCTGACCCGCATCCGCGCCAAGCCGGTGCGGGTCAGGCGCGCTCCAGCGCCCGGTTCCTTGCTCACGCGCCTCCACCCCTCGCACCCCTTCCCCCTCGCCTCCATCCCCTCCCCGCCCAGAAGAAGGCCTCGCATGCCCGCCCGGTACCACCTCAGATTCCAGGTCCAGCCCGATTCCGCCGCTCGGCAGGCTGAGGAACTAGCCGCGTTCTGCCGGGATTCGGAGGTCGCGGAGGTGGTTCTGCTGCTCGCCGCCGAGGAGTTCCACGGGGGCCACCCGACACCGGCCGAGGAGGACCGGCTGTACGAGACGACGGCCGCCGCGGCCGCAGTACTGCGCGAGGCCGGGGTCGAGGTCAGCCTCAATCCGTGGGTGACCACCGGGCACGCCGACCGGGGCCGTCGCGGCCGGCACGGCTTCGCCCCGATGGTCGGGGCGGACGGGACGGCCGCGGCAGGGCAGGCCTCGTTCGCCTGCCCACGCTGGCGGTCCTGGCTCACCGCGCACTACGCCCGGTTCGCCGGGCTCGGCTTCCGCGTGTTGTGGCTGGAGGACGACTTCCGGTTCCACAACCACGCGCCCCTGGAGTGGGGTGGCGGCTTCGAGCCGCTCATGCTGGCCCGGTTCGCCGAACTCGCCGGCAGGCCGGTCGAGCGTACGGAACTGGTGGCCACCGTCACCGCCCCCGGCGAACCGCACCCGTGGCGCGCCCTGCTCCAACAGACCTGGAACGAAGCCCAGCTGGAGGTCGCGACCGAGGTGGCCGAAGCGGTCGGGAAGCACTCCGGCGGCCGGTCCAGGCTCGGCCTCATGAGCTCGCTGCCCTCGGTGCACGCCGTGGAAGGACGCGACTGGCCGGCCCTGTTCGACGCCCTCAGCATCGACGGCCAGGTCGTCCAGCGTCCGCACTTCGCCCCCTACAGTGACGCGCCGGGGCGGACGCTGAGCGGTTCGGTGTGGCTGCTGGAGAGCCAGCGCGTGCTGCGGCCCGCCGGGGTCCGGGCCGAGCCGGAGATCGAGAACTGGCCGCACACCGCCTGGTCCAAATCCGACACCCAGACCTGGTCCGAGCTGGTCACCGCCCAACTCAGCGGCGCAGACGCGCTCTTCCTCAACCTGCACCCGTCGCAGTCCGGTCACGCCCGCCGCTACCCCCGCATCGCGAGTCTGCTGCGGCGCTCCAGGCCCGCCCTCGACCACGTGGCCGACCTCCACCACGACGAGCTCGGCACCCTGGGGTAGGCGTCCCGGTCCCGCCGAACGCCCCCGGGCACGTGCGCACCCGGCGCTCCGGCCACCTCGCGGACCTGGCCGTCGACCCCGGGCCCACGGCCGACTTCCTCCTGCGCCACGGCGTCCCCGTGACCGCCGCCGCGGCCCCCGTCCAGGCCCTGTTCGGGGAGGCGGCCGACGCCTTCGACGACGCCACGCTGCACCACATGCTCTCCGGCGGCCTGCTCCTCGACGGGGTGGCCGCCGACCTCCTCACGCGGCGCGGCTTCGGACAGTTCCTGCCCGCCACCGTGACCGAACTGGTGGACCGCGAGGCGGCGTCCGAGCCCGGCCCGTACTCGCTGGAGCGCGTACTCACCCCGCCGCCCTCGGTGGTCGACACCGACGGCGTCGACCTCTTCCTGAGCGTGAACCTGCAACCCGCCCTCGCCCGGCTGCGCCCGGCCGAGGGAGCCGAGGTATGGAGCGAGGTGCTCACACCGGACCTGCGGCCCTGGGGCGCCGGGCGGTGCGTGGGGACAACGCGCTCGGCGGCCGGGTCGCGGTGCTCGCCGCGACCGCGCCGCACCTGCTGCCGTACAACGACGACGGTCAGGCGCTGCTGCACGCCCTGGTCCGGCGCCTGGAGGGCGACACCCCGACGCTGCCACTGGTCAGCGGCGGCCCGTACCTGATCCCCCGGCTCGCGCGCACCAAGCACGCCCGACGCCTGTCCATCGCCAACGGCAGCGCCGACCCCGCCCGCCCGCGCATCAGCCTCCCGGACACCACCGGCCCGGCCGACGCCACCCTGCTCGCCCCCTCACCACCCCCGCACCGGCAACCCTGGACACGGCCGCCCCCGAGGACGGTCACGGTCCGGCCACCCGCACCCTGACCCTCACCCAGGACCTGCCGCACCGGGGATGGCTGCTCGTCGAGGGGGTCTGAGGGCTGGGCAGGGCCGACTCCGGGGGGACTTCGGCCCGATCCGGCCTCTCAGGTGGCCGGGTTCAGCGGCAGAGCCTCATGATCGTGTCGTCGAAGTCGGGGAACTCCCGTGCGCCCTGCTCCATCACCGCGGTTGCGGACTCGCGGTGCCCCGGGGCGAACTCCTCCGCGACGGCGGCCAGGTCGCGATTGGCCTGAGGGGCCCACCCGGGCTCGGGCCCGTCCGAGGTGGCCGCTTCCAACGGGCCGAATCCATCGGCCAGCAGCCACAGGAAGGCGCCCAGGCTGCGGGCGACGACACCGGTCTCCCCTTCCGAGCCCAGAAAGACAACGGGCTGCTCGACCAGCGGGCGGCCCTGCCGGACCAGCCAGAAGGCTGCGGATCCGCCGGTGCCGTCCATGCCGAACATGCGGAAGTCGTCGCCGCTGAGATCGCTGTTGCCGGTCCAGGACCGGAGCCAGTGGGTTGTCTCATCGGCAGACAGGAACGAGTCGAAGGGCTCGAAGTCGACACCGTCCTCGCCGTTCCATGCGCCCCGAATCACCATGGCGGCGGCAAGTGCTGCAGGAAACTGAAGGTCTTCGCTCGGCGTCACACCAACAGATTAGGGTCACGCCGAGCGGGCTCAGAGGCGCACGGCAACGATCTCTTCCGCGGGGGTCGCTCATCACGTACGCACGCCGGGGCTGATCCGCGCCGGTGCCACCGGATCGCGGGAATCCGGGACCCGGTGCACCTCCGACCGCGACCCGGTCGACCGCGACCCGGTGACCCGCGACATAAAAGGCTTTAAAGCACTTGGAGAAAGAACTTTTCACCAACCCGACCCACCCTGGCGGCCCGTCACCCGCACGGGTGAGATTCGCCAACTGGGCTGGATTTGGACCGGGTTGCCTGGCATATGCTCGCCGCACCAAACTTCAGACATGTGACGGCCCCCGCCGGGACGGCAATCCCGAGCGAGGGCCTGACCAACGAGGAAGAAAGACCCTTCCCGATGGATGCCCAGAAGATTATCGCGCCCCCTCATGCCCCGTCATCGGGCGTGGTGCATGTCAACATCCGCCACACCAGCGGCTTCACCGTGGTGGGCAACCACCTCAGCCAGCACCCCAAGCTCTCCCTTGCTGCCAGGGGCCTCGCCGTGCACATCCAGTCGCTGCCGTCCGGCGCCAGGATCGGCATCAAGACCCTCGTCGAGCGACTGCCCGACAGCGAACACCGCATCGCCTCCGCCCTTCGCGAGCTGGAGCAGTTCGGCTACCTGAAGCGGACTCGGGAGCGCGGCGCTGACGGTCGCGTGCACACCCGCACGGTGTCCTACAACCACCCGGACGCGGCCGCCATGGGCAGGCAACAGCCCAGGCACCAGGCCCGCCACCCAGCCCCGGCACCGGTTCCCGCGCCCGCGCCCACTCCGGCTCCCGTAAGGCCTGCGCTCCCGGCAACGGAAGCGGCTTGGGAGGCGCCCCCGGCCCCGACTCCGGCAGCGGCTCCGGCTCCCGCACCCGCACCCGCACCCGCACCGGAGCCCACATCACCGCCGCCCCCGGCCGAGGTCATCCCGCCCCGCCTCGTACCCGTGCCCACGGCTCAGAAGCCGCCGCCACCGCCCCTCCCGCAGCCCCTCCACCACAGGCCCCGGATGCTGCACGCCGCTGCGGCACTCCTCATCGGCCTCCAGCGCCAGGACTCCCAACTGATCCTCACCGAGGCCGATATCGACTTCCTGGCGCCCGGCGTCGTCGCCTGGTTCGAGCGCGACGTCTCCCCGGCCGCCGTCCGCCATGCCCTCACGGCGGACCTCCCCCGGCCCCTGAGGTTCCCGGCGAAACTGCTGAGGCACCGGCTCACCGTGCTGCTCCCGTCCGGGCGCTCCCTGTCGGGCGCCTATCCCGCGGTTCCGCTCCAGAACTGCGACGAGTGCGACCGGGCCTTCAGAGCCCCGGCCCCCGGCTGCTGCGACGAATGCACCGCCGCCCAACAGGACGAGCGCAGGTCGGCCTGAGGAGCGGGCTGATCCGTGGCCGTACAAATGCCGGTGCGCCCCGGGACCGTGGCCGTCAGACTCACCGCATGACTGAGCAGATCACCCGCATCAATCCCGCCCCTCTGCACGAGACGCCTGGCTATCACCACATCACCGTCGTCGAGGCCGGCCGAACGGCGTACCTCGCAGGGCAGTGTCCGCTCGACGGCACCGGCACACTCGTCGGCCCCGGCGACCTTGAGCTGCAGACCGACCAGGTCGTGGCCAACGCGATGACCGCACTGGCTGCGGTGGGCGCCGAGCCGCAGCACGTCGTGCGTTCGGTCATCTACGTACGCAGCGACGACAGGGCCGCCCTCGGAGCCGCCTGGCAGCGGCTCAACGCCTCCGCACTCGGACCGGCGTTCACCACCGCCAGCACCTTGCTGGGCGTCTCCCAGCTCGGCTTCACGGGACAACTCATCGAGGTCGACCTCACGGCGGCACTGCCCGACTGAGAGGGCCGGGGGCTCCCGTCACGGTGAAGACGGTCCCGGGACCAACTCCGACCTCCGCTGCGGCACACACGCGCCTACGCGACCTGGCCGGGCTTGGCGGCAGCCGCCAGCGCGGCACGTTCGATCCTCGCGTGCCGGGCCTCCTCCAGGGCGGCGTCGCGCCCCGGGTCCGCGTATTCGGCCGCTGTCCCCGTCGAGCCGTCGAGCTGTTCGCGCAGGATGTCGGCGTGTCCGGCATGCCTGCTGGTCTCGGTGAGCACATGGACCAGGATGTTGAACAGCTTCACTTCGGGGCGGGGCCACCAGGGGACGTTGCCGGGGGAGTCGATGGCGAGGGCGGTGATCGTCGTGTCCGAATGCTCCGCCGCGCGGCGGTAGCGGTCGATGATCTCCTGGCGCGTCTCATGTTCCGTCGCCCACAGATCGGTGCCGGGCTCCCCCGCGTCGTCCCATCGGGCAGGGCTTCCGGGAACGGCCGGCCGAAGACCTCGCCGAAGTACCTGGACTCCCAGACCGACAGGTGCTTGACGAGGCCGAGAAGGTTGGTCCCCGTCGAGGTCAGCGGGCGTCGGACGTCGTACTCGCCGAGCCCGTCGAGCTTCCAGAGCATCGCCTCGCGCATCACTCGCAGATCGCTGTGCAGGTACTCTTTCGCGAATTCATCGATCATACGAGCCGACGATGCCACGACCGGCGCCGGACCGGCTCCCCTCCCTGCTCCACCAGGCCATTTCCCCTATACCGGCGGCCACTTGAGCACCTTGATCGCATTCCGAGGTGCGTCTAGGCTCCCGTGCCATGGGGGAAACGGACCACAGCCGCCGAGAGCGGCGCGGGTGGCCGGCCGGTCGTCGTGCGGTCGTGACGCTGCTCGCCGGGGCGGTGGGGCTGGGTGTCCTGGGGGCCGTATTCGTCGTCCTGCCGGGTGCCGTGGTCGACCACGATCTCGCGGGGGCCGCCGTCGCGCCCCAGGACCGGCTGAAGGCCGTGAACGATGTCCGCACCACGCTTTTGCAGGTGATCGGCGGCTTGGCCGTGTTCTTCGGCGCGTACGCCACGTGGCGACAACTCGGCGTCAGCCAGGCCGGCTTGCGGGCTACCCAGGAGGGCTACGTCACCGACCGGTTCAGCCGGGCGGTCGAGCAGCTCGGCAGCGACAAGCTGGACGTGCGCGTCGGCGGGCTGCACACACTGTGGCGGGTCGCGGAGCAGTCCGCCCGTGACCGCGAAGCCGTCATCTCCATCCAGGCCGCGTATCTGCGGACGCACCTGCCCTGGCCGCCCACCGGTCCGCAGGCGCCGGCGGTGGACGTGCCCATCAACGACATCGCACCGCTGGAAGCCCGCGCCGCCGACTCCCAGGTGGCGCTGACGGGTCTCGGCGTGCTGTGCCAGCGGCGGGATCAGTCCTGGGTCAACCTCGGCGCCACCGATCTGCGCCGGGCCGACTGTGACGGGCTGTGGCTGCCCGAGGTCAACCTCGACAGCTCCAGCATGGAGGCGGCGAGCCTCTATCACGCGAACCTGACCCAGGCGTCCCTGGTCTCGGTCGTCCTGCGGCACGCCGACCTCAAGACGGCGATCCTCCGCCGGACCCGCTGCGCTCTGGCCGACCTGCGCGGGGCCCGGCTGGCCGAGACGGATCTGCGGGAGGCCGACTTCACCGAGGCCGACCTGCGCGAGGCGAACCTGCGCAAGGCCGACGCACGCGGCGCGGTGTTCCACCGGGCAGACCTGCGCCTGGCGGACCTGCGCGGGACGGACCTGAGCACGGCCGACCTTCTCCGGGCCCGCCTGGCGGACGCCCTGGCCAGCGAGCACACCCGCTGGCCGGCCGGCTTCGACCACGCGGCCGCCGGGGTCGTCGTCACCGAGGACCCCGGTCCCGAGCCGCCGCCGCTGCTCCAGCCGTCGGGGATCACCGAGCAGCACCCACCGCTGCGGTCCGTAGGAACCGGTCCGGCGTGAGCGTGCACGTGGGCATGCACCTGACCGGTCCTGAGCGTCATTTCGCTTCGGTGGGAAGGCTCGGGAGCAGCGCCGTCCACTGACCTGCTCCAGGCTGCTGACCAGGCGCTTCGTGCCCCACAGGTGCGATTTAGCCTGTGCCCTGCGAGCTGCTGGGCCCCCGGCGACGACGAGCCACCCGCAGGCACAAGCGCGGGCGCGAGTCGAAAGCGGCCGCTTCGGGAACAGCGGGTCCGGCCGGCGCGGTTGCACCGACAGAGGGACCGGTGCCACGCGGGCCGGGACGTGGGGACCACGCGGTCGTCCGCCCGCCAGGGTCCGGGCCGCCGGGATCGCGGTACGCCCCGCACCGCACACTCGGACCGACACGTATTTCTGCTGGAGGAATGTTTCATGACTGACCGACCCTTGACGCTCATGGCCGTGCACGCCCACCCCGACGACGAGGCCACCGGAACCGGAGGGGTCCTCGCCCGGTACGCGGCGGAAGGCATCCGCACGGTTCTCGTGACATGTACCGACGGCGGTTGCGGTGACGGGCCGGGGGGTGTCAAGCCGGGCGGTCCCGGGCACGATCCGGCGACCGTCGCCTCGATGCGCCGGAAGGAACTCGAGGCGAGCTGTGACGTGCTGAAGATCAGCGACCTGGAGCTGCTGGACTATGCCGACTCCGGGATGATGGGCTGGCCGAGCAACGACGCCCCGGGCTCCTTCTGGCAGACCCCCGTGGAGGAGGGCGCCGCCCGGCTTGCGGGCCTCATGCGGCACTACCGGCCCGATGTGGTCGTGACCTACGACGAGAACGGCTTCTACGGCCACCCCGACCACATCCAGGCCCACCGCATCACGATGGCGGCGCTGGAGCTGACCGACCTGACACCGAAGGTGTACTGGACGACGATGCCCCGCTCGATGATGCAGCGGTTCGGGGAGACCATGCGCGAGTTCCACGAGGACATGCCGGAGCCGGATCCGGCCGAGGAAGCCGCGATGGCCGAGATCGGCCTTCCCGACGACGAGATCACCACGTGGGTGGACACCACCGCGTTCAGCGGTCAGAAGTTCGACGCGCTCGCGGCGCACGCCAGTCAGGGCGAGAACATCTTCTTCCTCAAGATGGGCAAGGAGAGGTTCGGCGAGTTGATGGGCGCGGAGACCTTCGTCCGGGTCAAGGACACCACCGGCGCACCCTTGCCCGAGAACGATCTCTTCGCCGGACTGCGCTGACCCACCCCTCCGGCCCGGTCCCGGAAGAGCGACCGGAGCGCCTGGTCTGGGGGCCGGCCGCTCCGGGCCCGCCGCCCACCGCTCGGTCCCGTACCGACCGGTCGTGATCACCTGGCCAGGTGCGGTCGGGAAGCCGGGCACACGTAACCAGTGCGGTCGGGCAGCCGGGCACGCGTGGCCTGCCGCATCGCCGGACACCCCCGCCAGGAACGGGCCGCCCTGCCGGCTCAGACCGCAGGCTCCGCGAACAGCTCCGCCAGCCACCGCGCCCCCGCCGCGTCCCCCACCGCCGCCGGCCCTCGCCCGCCCCCGGGAAGAGCCGGGCCCAGGAGCACGCCCTGCCCACCGCGCCCAGGCGCCAGGCCAGGCTCACCGCGCGACGCAGACCGGCAGCCGTCAGCCCTGTGTCCGTCCACGGTTCCAGGTAGGCGTCCCGCAGTCTGGGCAGCACCGGCGTCCCGTAGCGGTCGGCGGCGGTGCGCAGCGGGACCAGCAGGCTGCAGAAGGGGTGGGAGACCGCGGCGTCCCCCCAGTCGAAGAAGGTGAAGCGGCCCGGTCGGGGGGCGAAGAACTGGCCGTCGTGCAGGTCGGCGTGGTCGAGCGAGTCGGGGATGCCGGTCGCCGCGAGTTCGTCGCACCAGTCCTTGAGGCGGGGGCGCAGTGCGCGTAGCGCCGTGCGGGTGGCGGGGTCCAGGGAGGTGTTCCCGTCGACGAGCCGGTCGAAGATGGCGGGCAGCACCGCCATCCGCGCATCCGGAACGCCGAGTTGACGCATTTCCTGGGTGCGGGGGCCGAGCGCGCGCTGCATGGCCGCGTACTGGCGCAGCGGTTCCTCCCAGGCCCTCCCGTCGGCGGAGTCGTGCCGGAGTACGTCGCGGAAGAGGGCGCCGCCGGGCGGGAGCAGCGACCAGCCTCGCGCGGCATCCACGGCGAGCGGATGCAGTGCGTGGCCGGGGACCCACCGCGCCAGCGCCTCGGTCAGTCCCGCTTCGAATGCACTGGCGGCCGGATTGGCCTTGAACCACGCGTCGGGCTCGTCCTCGGCCGACATCCGTACCAGCACCGACCACGGCCGCAGCCGCACCGCGAGCCGCCTCGTCGTGCGCAGGCCGTGGGCGGCGAGTCCACGCACCGCCCAGGTGAGGGCGGCCTCCCGCCAGTCCGGGTCCTCCCAGGGCGTCCGCGTGTCCGGGTACTGCCCTCGGTCCACCGACACCACCGACACATCACGTCGCATCACGTCATTCCATCAGCACGCCCTGCCGTGTCTCCACGCGCTTCTCTGTGCCGGCCGAGCGGAGCCGAACGTTTTCTGCCAAGGCGCGGCGCCAGAAAGGCGCTTGGGTATCCGTTCAGAGCCGCCCTAGGGTCGTCTCCCATGACGGAACCCTCCACCTCGCCTCAGCCCTCCTCGTCTCAGCCCGCCTCGTATCTGCGGACGACATCAGATGCCTACGACGCCGTCGCGGTCCTCTACTCGGATCTCTTCCGCGACTCGCTCGACAGTCTTCCGTTGGACCGTGCGGTCCTCGCCGCGTTCGCCGAGCTCGCACGGTCGACGGACGCCGGGCCGGTCGCAGAGCTGGGATGCGGGCCCGGACACCTCACGGCGCATCTGCGGGGTCTGGGGCTGGATGTCCACGGCGTCGACCTGTCCCCGGTGATGATCGGCCTGGCCCGCGAGGCGTATCCGGACCTGCGGTTCGAGACCGGTTCGATGACCGCCCTGGATCTGGCCGACGGCACGCTGGGCGGCATCGTGTCCTGGTATTCGGTCATCCATGTCCCGCCGCGGGAACTCCCGCCGTACTTCTGCGAGTTCCGCCGGGTGCTGCGTCCGGGCGCCGCATTCCTGCTCGGCTTCTTCGAGGCCGAGGACGGGCCGGTGGCGGCCTTCGACCACAAGGTGACGACGGCCTACCGATGGCCGATCGACGACCTTGCCGCGCTGGCCCGCGAAGCCGGGTTCGTGGAGGTCGGCCGGATGCTGCGCGAGCCGCTCGACGGGGAGCGGTACCGCCGGGGACATCTGCTCATGCGTGCGCGGTAGCGGGCGGAGCGCGGCCTGCCGCCGTCACCGGCGGCAGGCCCACAGGCGCGGGGCCGGCCCCGCGCCCTGCCCCTAGAGGTACTCGGCGTACGCGTCCAGGGTCCGCAGCACCTCCGCCTCGCCCGCCGGGGGCAGCTGGAGCACGACCTCCTCGATGCCCAGGTCCGCGTAGTGGGCCAGCTTGCCCGCGCCCGGCAGGACCGCGTACGGGACCACCTGGAGGTCCTTTGGGTCGCGGCCCGCCGATTCCCAGGCCGTACGGAGCTTCGGCACCGACTCCGTCAGGCCGCGGCCGCCGATCGGGAGCCAGCCGTCCGCGTACTCCGCGATGTGCGCGAACAGCTTCGGGCCCGCCGCTCCGCCGATCAGGGTGCGCGGGCCGACCACCGGGCCGCGGGGCCGTTGGAACGGCTTGGGGTGGGCGTAGCTGGCCCGGACCGATCCGAACTCACCGTCGTAGGCCGTTGGTTCGTCGGACCAGAGCGCGCGCATCAGTGCCATACGGTCGCGGCCGAGCTCCCGGCGGGTGCGCCAGTCGACGCCGTGGTCCGCGGCCTCCTCGACGTTCCAGCCGAAGCCGAGACCGAGTGTGAAGCGACCGCCGGAGAGGTGGTCGAGGGTGGCGATCTGCTTGGCCAGGTCGATCGGGTCGTGCTGGGCGATCAGCGTGATGCCGGTGCCGAGCGTCAGGCGCTCGGTGACCGCGGCGGCCTGCCCGAGGGCCACGAAGGGGTCCAGCGTGCGGCCGTATTCGGGCGGCAGTTCGCCCCCCGCCGGGTAAAGAGTTTCCCTGCTCACCGGGATGTGCGTGTGCTCCGGAAGGTAGAGCCCGGCGAATCCCCGCTGCTCAAGCTGGTGCGCGAGCCGCACCGGTGTGATCGTCTCGTCGGTGAGGAAGATCGTTGTGGCGATCCGCATGCGAGGACACCTCCGTCGTTGTCTGGTGACCGACCAAACGTATGCCGTACGGTGCGCAAAGCCGAGCCTTCGGCGACTTCGGGGGAGGTCAACCGTCATGATTCGCACCAGCACCAGCACCAGCACCTGCACCGACACCGGCACAGGTGCCGGCTCCCACGCCGCCACCGGGACTCGTACGCGCACTCGCAGGCGTTCCGCTGCCACCGCGCTGCTTCTGACCGGTGTGCTCGTCGGCGGGGTGCCCGCCGCCGCGTCGGCCGCCGCACCGGCTGCCGCACCCACTGCCGCCCGTGCCGTTTCCGCGCAGGGTTCGGGTCATCTGGACGCGGCCCTGTCCGCCCACTCGAAAGCGGCCGGCGTCCGGGCGTACACGAGCAAGAGCAAGAGCAAGTACAAGAGCAAGAAGCGGCGGAAGCACGGGTCCGGCGGGTTCGGGGGCGGGCTGCTCATCGGGATCGTGCTGGCCGTCATCGTGGTCGGCATCATCGCCTACGTGCTGTTGTCCCGGTCCCGGCGGAACTCCTAGGGCCCCCTCGTGCGGATCATGCCGGGCTCGCGTGCCCTGGTCCCGCGCCTCGCGGCGGAGCCCAGGACGGCCCGGACCGGCTTCCGGTCCGGGCCGCCCTCAGGTGTCACGCGTCAGCCGTCCGGCTACGGCCGCTGCTTGGCCTTGTCCACGACGGCCCAGCTGTCGAGGTAGGAGAGCTGGGTGTACGTCGTCGGCTTCTTGGTCCCGCTCTTGCCGCCGTCCGAGGTGCGCTGGTCGCGGAAGCCGAGGAACCGGTACGTCTGCGGGTCGAAGATGAAGTACCCGCCGAAGCCTCCGGCCCCTTCCGGAAGGGTCGGGTCGTCGTAGGTGACGGCCACGCCGGTGCGGCCCTTGGCGTCCTTCTGGTTCGGGACCGCCTTCACTCCGGGCACCATGCCGAGCGCCTCGTAGGCCGCCGGGCGCAGCCCCTGCGGCATCACCGGGACCAGCTTGAGCAGTCCGGCGAGGCTGAAGTGGATTTCCGACCACTCCTGCTCGCTGATCTCGGCGAGCGAGTCGTTCCGGTCGTCGGGCCCGGTCTTGTGCAGCAGCGAGAGGATCAGCTTCTCGGGGTCGGTCGGGAGCTTTCGCAGCGTGCCCCAGTCCTGCGGTGGCCACATGCTCTCGTTCTTCCCGAGCGGTTGTGACCACCAGCCCTTGCCGATCTCCATGACCCAGGAGGGCTGCGAGCCGTCCACCGAGCGCCAGTCCTCGTCGACGTGGCTCTTCGTCACGCCGGTACCGAGGTCGGTCTCCTTGATGATCTCCTTGGTGTAGATGAACTGGTCGTCCCGCGGGCTGACCGTCCGCTCGTGCTTCCGCGCGTACCCGGCCGCGCCGTTGAGCACGGTCTGTGCGCTCACGTTCGTCATGGCGGGCGAACTCGCGGCCGGCGGCGTCGCCTTCAGGCCCTGGCCGTCGTCGTCGTGCTGTACGACGACCAGGACGCCGGCGGCCATCGCGGCCGCGACCGCGCCGGTGAGGGCGATGCGCAGGACGGGGCGGCGGTGCCGGGCGACCGGAGCGGGTCCGTTCGCCGGGGTCATCGCGGCGACCAGCCGGGCCCGCACCCGTCGCCGGGTCTCGTCGTCGAGCGGGGGTGCCCCCGCGTCGTACTCCTTCAGTTCTCGCAGTTCGTCGATGTCATGCATGGGCGTCTGCCTCTCGGAAAGCTGTCGGATCGGATCCGCCCAGTGCTTCGCGCAGTTTGCTGCGAGCCCGGTGCAGCCGGGATCTGACCGTGCCGACAGGCACCCCAAGGGCCCGTGCCGCTTCCTCGTAGTCGAGGTCGGCCCAGGCCACCAGCAGTACGACGTCGCGATGCCGGGCGGAGAGCCCGGCCAGCGCGGCCGCCAGGTCCCGGCGCACCCCTGTAGCGCCGGCTCTGGCGACCGCGCGGTCCGCGACCGGCTCCTCGTGCTCCACCGGCTCCGGAACCTTGGCGAGCGCCTTGAATCGGCGTGCCTCGGCTCTGCGGTGGCGGCCCACGAGGTTGGTCGCGATGCCGAACAGCCACGGACGGGCGTCGGCACGCTTGAGGTCGTACGTGTGGCGTCGTTGGAAGGCGGTGGTGAACGTCTCCGCCATCAGATCCTCTGCCGCCTCCGGACCGAGCCGCCGGGCCGCGTAACGGTGCACGGCGCCGGCGTACCGGTCGAAGAGGGCGGCGAACAGCTCGGGCTCATCCCGGGACCGTGCGATCACCTGGGCGTCACTGTCCTGGACATTCCCCTCGCGGGTGCGGACTCCCGGTGGTCCGACGGTCATCGGGGCTCCTTTCGTTCGTCAGAACGCCTCGAATGCTTGGGCTTGTTCGGGTGGTTCTCCTGTACTTCGCCGGTCGGCCGGATCGAGTTCCATTCCGGTCCCGGGCGCGGGTACCGCCTTGGGGACGCGGAACAGCCTGCGGGTGCAGGCTCGTTGCTGCACCACCGCCAGCCCGGCGACCGCCGTGCCGAGCACCAGCCAGCCCACCGGCCCTGCCGCCATCACCACGCCGGTCAGCAGCGGCGGCCCGGCCGACTTCTGAATGGACTGGGCCATCCCGGCCACCCCCAGGTACGCGGCCCGCTCGTCCGGGGGTGCGAGCAGGACGGCCAGCTCCCACGAACTCACCGAGCGCATCAGCTCCGCCAGCGTGACCAGCACCGCCGCCGCCAGCAGGACGGCTGCCGCCGCCCACGTACCGCACCCGCCGGCCGTGGCCAGGCACACGCAGCACACGAACATCAGGGTTCCGTACAGCAGCACCGCCCGGACGGCCCGGCGCGGTCCCTCCGCACGCTTGGACACGGTCAGTTGGAGCGCCACGACCAGCACCGTGTTGATGACCAGGAAGGCCGGTACGAGGGCGTGCGGGGCCGAGGTGCGGTTCACCAGCCACAGCGGCAGGCCCACGCCGAGGATCGAGTCGTCGAGGTTCATCGGGATGTCGAGAAGCACGAAGCGGAGGTAGCCGCGGTCCCGCCACGGCCCCTTCCGCCGGCCCTGCTCGCGAGTCCCGCCGGCCGTGGGTCCGGCGGCGGGAGCCCGGGAAGCACCGGCCGCCGCCCGCCCGGTCCGCACCACCTCGCTCGCCCGCTCCCGCGGCTCACCCGTGCGCCACACCAGCGCCGCGGCGACGACGAAGGACAGCGCGTTGCCGAGGATCAGCGCCCGGTAGGCATCCGTGGTGCCCACGGCCAGGCCGACTGCCGCCGTCCCCGCACCGACGGCGTAGCCCGCGTTCGCCGCACTGCGCGACAACGCCTGGTACGCGGCCCTGCGTTCGCCCGCCGTGCGGGTGGCGAACAGCATCTCCAGCGTCTTCGCCGCCCGGTCGCCCAGGTAGGTGAAGGCGACCACGGGGAGCAGCGCCTCGAAGTCCGCGCAGACCAGTACCAGTGTCAGGGTCACCAGCCGGAGCAGATGGCAGCCGATCAGCAGCGGACGCACCGGGAAGCGGCTCGCCAGCCGGCCGGCGAGCGGCGAACCGGCGATGCCCGCCACACCGGCCGCCCCCAGCAGCACGCCGATCTGCTGAGCGCTCAGGTGAGTCACGAAGGTCAGGTACAGGACCGAGGACGCGGCCCACAGGCCGGTTCCGGCCCGGTCCACGCCCAGGGCGAGCAGCATGATCCGGGCGTTCCTGCCGCCCGGCGGATTGCGCAGCTGCGCCAGCAGCCCCGGCCCGCCCGCCCGCGCCGGCACGCCCCTGCTCCCCTTGTCTTCCCTGCTCCCCTTGGTGCGTCGCACCGCTCCACCCCCGACTACCTCGACGTCCAGAGATCAACAGACCGGGGGAAGCCTGCCGGGACTTATTCTCGATGTCAAGATACTTGATGACGAGATACTTGGGTCGTCAGGTCGTGGGAACGAATCGGCGGCCCGCCTCCTCTGTGGGGTGACGCGACACCTCACCGCTGTCCACCACCCCGCAGAGGAGACCCCGTTGACACCCGACCGTCTACTGCCCACCCGCCGCGCCGCCGCTCTCGCCGTCGGCGCCGTACTCACCGCCGACGGACTGCTGCACGTGTTCTGGTCCACCGGGCGCACCTGGCCCGCCGGGGACGCGGCCACCCTCTCGTACGCCGTGCTCGGCATCGACGCGCCGTTCACCCCGCCCGTCGTACTGCCGCTGGCCGCCGTCCTGTTCGGCGGCGCGGCCCTGGTCACCGCCCGCGCCCGGCTGGGCCGGGCACACCGGGCGGGCCGGCTGCTCCAGGCCGGGACACTCGCGGTCGCCGGCGGCACGGCGCTGCGCGGGCTGGCCGGGATCGGCTGGGCGGCGGGGCTGCGCACGGGGCTGGACGCCGAGGCCGGCGACACCTTCCCTCTGCTCAACTGGACCCTGTACACGCCCCTTTGCCTGCTGCTCGCGGCCGCCGCGCTCCGGGTGGCGGCCAGAGAGGAAACCCCGGCCCGTGCCCGATGACCACGACCGCGATCACGCGGTGCGCCTCGTCGTGGCCGCCCAGCGCGGCGACACGCTCGCGATGAACGAGCTGCTGGACGTCCTCACCCCGTACGCCGGCCGCATCTGCACCCCGATCGCCCTGGCCGACGGGCCGGACGCCGTCCAGGAGACCCTCGTCGCCGTCTTCCGCAGCCTGCGCTCGCTCAGGGAACCCGCGGCGCTGTACGGCTGGGTGCGGTCCATCGCCTGCCGGGAGGCGGTCCGGGTCGCCCGGCGCGGCGCCAGGTCCGTGCCCGCCGACCTCACCACCCTGCCCCAGCGCGGCGATCCGCAGCTCGGCGCCGACATCGGTGACGTCCTCGCCCGGCTCTCCCCCGAGCACCGGGCGGTTCTCGTCCTGCGGGACCTCGAAGGACTGGACGAACAGTCCGCCGCCGCCCTGCTCGGCCTGCGGGTGGGCACCGTCAAGTCCCGACTGTCCCGGGCCCGGGACTCCTTCCGGAAGGCATGGACGTCATGACCGACACCCCGCTCCCCCAGTGGCCCGCCGCCGCCGGGCTCGACCCGGTCCGCCGGCTGCACGCCCTCGCGGCCGGCGTTCGCGGCGCGCGTGTCACCACCCGTGAGATCGCTGCCCGCTGCGCCGAGGTCGAGCCGCTGATCGCCGACATCGGCGGTGAACTGGCTCTGCTGGTACCGGACATGAGGCGCCTGACGCTGACCCGGTCGGACGGCGACCGGGTCGAGGCGGTGGCCCGCAGCCGGTTCGGCATGCACGCCCGCTTCCACGGTGTGCGGCGCCCCGGCTGGCTCTGGCTGCAGAGCCGCTTCGTGCTGATCGGCATCGCGGCCACCCCGTCCGCGACCACCCCCGGCCACACCCTGGTCGCCTTCACCGGCGGGGTTCGCGTCCCGGGCCGGGCAGCCCTGGTCCCGGTCGGGGTGGGCAGGGCGGGGCGGCGGGTCCTGGAGCGGCTGGACGCCCGGCTCACCACCGGGTGAGAGACACACGGGCCGGGCAGCCCCCACACCGCCCCGCCGGCACGACACCGGCTGAACGACGCCCGACGACCGGTCCGCGCTCAGCCCGGCCAGACGATCGCCTGGAGTTCGCTGTACGCGTGCAGCGCGTACGAGCCGACATCGCGCCCGACGCCGCTCCGCTTGAAGCCGCCGAACGGGGCCTCCATGTTCCGGCCGATCGTGTTCACGCCGACCCCGCCCGCGCGCAGCCTGCGGGCGACCCGGAAGGCGCGGGCCACGTCACCGGACCAGACGTAGTCGATCAGCCCGTAGTCGCTGTCGTTGGCCAGCGCAATGCCCTCCTCCTCGTCGCCGAAGGGGACGACCACCACGACCGGGCCGAAGATCTCCTCCCGCACGACCCGCATGTCCGGGGTGCAGTCGGCCAGCAGCGTGGGTGCGACGTAGAAACCGCGCCCGGTCGGGTCCGGGCGTTCGCCGCCCGTGACCACCCGGGCGCCTTCCTTCCGGCCCAGCTCGACGTACGACTCGACGCGGTCGCGGTGGGCGGCGGAGATGACCGGACCGACCACGGTCCCCATCGCCGTCGGATCGCCGACCGTGAGGTATCCCGCATAAGCGGTGAGCTTCTCGATCAGCGCGTCGTGGACGGCCCGTTGGACCAGCACACGGGTCGGAGCCGTACAGATCTGACCGCTGTAGAAGGAGAACGTGGTGCCGATGCCCGCGACCGCCGAGTCGAGGTCGGCGTCGTCGAACACGACGGCCGCGCCCTTGCCACCCAGCTCCATCAACTGCCGCTTCATACCGCGGCCGCAGACCTCGGCGATGCGCTGCCCGACGGAGGTGGAGCCGGTGAAGCTGACCATGTCGACGTCGGGTGAGTCCACGGCGGCCTCGCCCGCTTCGGCGCCAGAGCCGCTGACGACGTTGACGACGCCCGCGGGCACGCCCGCCTCCGCGAGTGCCCCGGCCATCCGGTAGACGGAGAGCGGGTCCTGCGGGGCGGGCTTCACCACGACCGTGTTGCCCATCGCGAGCGCGGGGGCGATCTTGCCGGCCGGGTTGGCCCAGGGGTTGTTGTACGAGGTGATGCAGGTGACGACGCCCACGGGCTGGCGGACGGTGAGCGCGCCGAAGATCCCGGCCCGGCCCATCGGCCCGGCCTCGTTGATCTGCGGCGGGACCGCCTCCTCCACGGGTTCCAGCGCGCCCTTCGCGTACCGCCGGAAGCGGGCGGCGCCCACGGCGACCTGCATCCCGCGCGCCGTTGCGGTGGTGGCGCCGCTCTCCGCCTGGGCGAGCGCGGCGTTGGCGGTGAAGTCGCGCTGCATCAGGCCGGCGGCGCGGTCGAGGATCGCGGCACGTTCCTCGGGGCGGGTGCGGGACCAGGGGCCGAAGGCGTCGCGCGCCGCGGCCGCCGCCTCGTACACCTGCGCGCGGCTCGCCTCCGGGGCCAGGCCGACGACTTCCTCGGTGGCCGGGTCGACCACCTCGTAGTGGCCGCCGGCGGGTTCGGTCCACTCGCCGCCGATGAAGAGCCGCTGTTCGGGGGACCGCGCGTCACGGGGCCGGCCGGCGCTCATACGGTGCTCACCGTCCGGGTGTCGCGGCCGGAGCGGAGCACCGTGCCGGGGACGGCTCCGGTCACCTTGTCGTCGCGCAGGGTCTCCACCCCGTTGACGCGGACCGAGACGATGCCCAGGGCCTTGGAGTCGAGCCGGGGGCTGTCGCCCGGCAGGTCGTGGACCAGGGTGGCGGGTCCCGCGTCGATGCGTTCGGGGTCGAAGAGCACCAGGTCGGCGTGGAAGCCTTCCGCGACGCGGCCGCGCTCGCGCAGCCCGAAGAGGCGCGCGGGGTCGTCGGTCAGCATCTTGACGGCCTGTTCCAGCGGGACCAGCTTGCGGCCGCGCAGACAGTCGCCGAGGAAACGGGTGGTGTACGGGGCGCCGCACATCCGGTCCAGGTGTGCGCCCGCGTCGGACCCGCCGAGCATCACGTCCTCGTGCTCCCAGGTCCGCTGGCGCAGCGCCCAGGAGTCGGGGTCGTTGTCGGTGGGCATCGGCCACAGCACCGTACGCAGGTCGTCGGCCGCGCAGATCTCCACAAGGCAGTGGAAGGGGTCCTGGCCGCGTTCGGCGGCGATGTCGTTGACGACGCGCCCGCTCAGGCCCTCGTTCGCCGCGCTGTAGGTGTCCCCGATGACGTACCGGCCGAAGTTCGCGAGGCGGCGGAAGACACCGGCCTCCTTGCTGCCCGCGCGGCGCAGCATCTCGGCGCGGGTGGCGGCGTCGCGGAGCCGTTCGATGCGTTCGGGCACGGGCAGGGCGAGGATGTCGCCCCAGCCGGGGATCAGGTTCAGGGCGCAGAACGTGCCGAGCGACATGTTCATCGGGGTGAGGATCGGCATGGTGAGCGCGACGATCCGGCCGCCGGCGCGACGGGCGCGTTCGCTGGGGACCAGCTGGCGCGGTACGCGTTCGGGGACGGCGGCGTCGATGGTCAGGACGTTCCAGTTGAGCGGGCGGCCGGCCGCGGCGCTCATGTCGACGAACAGCTCGATCTCGTCGTCGGAGAACTGGTCGAGGCAGCCGGCGACGATCGCCTCGATCTGGGTGCCCTCGTGCTCGCCGACGGCACGGGAGAGCGCGAGGAGTTCCTCGGGCCGCGCGTGCCGGGAGGCGACCGGCTGCCCGTCGCCGTCGGAGTGCGTGGCGGACTGGGTGGTGGACAGGCCCCAGGCCCCGGCGTCCATGGCGTCGTGGAACAGGGCCAGCATGGCGTCCAGTTGGGCGGGCGTGGGCTGCCCGCCGACCGCGTCGGCGCCCATCACGTGGCGGCGCAGGGCGCAGTGGCCGACCATGAAACCGGCGTTGACGGCGATCCGCCCGTCGAGTGCGCCGAGGTACTCGCGGAAGCTGGACCAGGTCCAGTCGACGCCCTCCTCCAGGGCCTTGAGGGCCATGCCCTCGACCCGCGACATCATGCGCCGGGTGTAGTCGGCGTCCTCGGGCCGGTCCGGGTGGAGCGGGGCGAGGGTGAAACCGCAGTTCCCGCCGGCGACGGTGGTGACGCCGTGGTTCATCGACGGGGTGGCGTACGGGTCCCAGAAGAGCTGGGCGTCGTAGTGGGTGTGCGGGTCGACGAAGCCGGGCGCGAGGACCAGGCCGGTGGCGTCCTCGGTGGTCGCGGCGTCCTCGGTGGCCGACCCGGGTTCCGCGATGACGGCGATGCGGCCGTCGCGGATTCCGATGTCCGCGCGGAAGGAGGGCCCGCCGGTGCCGTCCACGACGGTCGCTCCGCGGATGAGGTGGTCGAGCATGACGGGGTCCTCTCTGTGGTGGTCCGGTGCGCCGGGGTGCGTACGGCCGCGGTACGCACCCCGGCTCGCGGAGCGGCGGTCCGGGAAGACGCCGCCCGTGTGTGGCCGGGGGCTCCGCCCCCGGACCTGACTCGTCAGTCGCTCACGCCGCGTCGCGGAAGCGCGTCGTCCGGTGCACCGGGTCCGTGTCGATCTTCGGGATGACGTGCTCCCCGATCAGCTTGATCGAGTTCATCGTGTCCTCGGGGCTGATCCCGATCGGCAGCCCGAAGCTCAGCTGGTCCGCCCCCGCCCGCTCCCACCGCCGGCACTGGCCCAGCACCTCGTCGGGATCGCCGCAGATCATCAGCTCCTCGGCGATGAGGAGTTCGATGATCTCCTCGGAGTACTCCGGCAGCAGCTCCGGCCACTCCGGCACGCCTTCCGGGCGGGGGAAGGTGTCGTGGTAGCGGAACAGCAGCGACTGGAGGTAGTTCAGCCCGCCGCCCACCGCGATCTCGACGGCCTTGGCGTGGGTCTCGGCGCAGATCGCCGTCGAGGTGACCATGACGTTGTCGTTGACGAAGTCGCCGACCGGCTCCGCGTCCTTGACCGCGCTCTTGTAGGACTCGACGACCCACTCCATGTCGGAGACCTTCTGCACGCTGAAGCCCAGCACGCCGAGCCCCTTCCTGCCCGCCATGGCGTACGAGGACGGCGAGCCGGCCGCGTACCACATCGCCGGGTGCGACTTCCCGTACGGCTTGGGCAGGATCTTGCGCGGCGGCAGCGACCAGTGCTTGCCCTGGAAGCCGGCGTACTCGTCCTGGAGCCACATCTTGGGGAACTCGGCGATCGTCTCTTCCCAGAGTTCCTTGGTGTGGTTCATGTCGGTGATGCCCGGCATGAACCCGAGGATCTCGTGGCTGCCCGCGCCGCGGCCGGAGCCGAATTCGAAGCGCCCCTCCGACAGGTGGTCGAGCATGGCGACCTTCTCGGCCACCTTCACCGGGTGGTTGACCGGGGCGAGGGGGTTGAAGATGCCGGACCCGAGGTGGATGCGGTCGGTGGCGTGCGCGAGGTAGCCCAGGTACACGTCGTTGGCCGAGAGATGCGAGTACTCCTCCAGGAAGTGGTGCTCGGAGGCCCAGGCGTACTTGAAGCCGGACTTGTCCGCCTGGATGACGTACTCGGTCTCCTCGATCAGCGCCTTGTGCTCTGCCCCGGGGTCCGTCCTGGCCCGCGCGGCGGGCACGTACCCCTGTACAAAGAGCCCGAATTCCAAGGGGGTTCACCGTCCTCAATCGTTTCTGACAGACCGTCAGATTCTGATGCGTCCGACTGTTCCACCGACACTCCGACCCGTCAATACCTGACGCCCCGTCAGGTAAATGAGGTCTCCGGGAGGGTCAGAACAGGCTGACGCCGGCCAGCCAGCCGCCGTCGATGACGAACGGCTGTCCGGTGATGTACGAGGAGTCGTCCGAGGTCAGGAACAGCGCGAGGGCCGCCACCTCCTGCGGCCGGCCGATCCGGCCGAGCGGGACGAGCTTGCTGTAGTACGCGTCGAGCGCCTCCGAGGACTCCGCCACGTCAGCGGCCGGGTCCAGCAGCGCGGGATTGCTCATCGCGGTGTCCACGGCCCCGGGGCACACGGCGTTGACCCGGATCTTCTTGGCCGCCAGCTCGATGGCGGCCACCCTGGTGAGCCCGAGGACGGCGTGCTTCGTCGCCGCGTACGCCCCCACGAAGGCCATCCCGGTCAGGCCGGTGAACGAGGACGTGTTCACGATGGTCCCGCCCCCCGCGGCCTCGATCTCCGGCGCGACGGTCCTGATCCCCAGGAAGGCCCCCACCTGGTTGACCTGCACCACCTGCTGGAACTCCTCCAGCGGCGTGCTCACCAGCTCGTTGAACCGCAGGATCCCGGCGTTGTTGACCAGCCCGTCGATCCTCCCGAAGGCGCCCTTGGCAGCGGCGACGGCGGCCTGCCAGTCCGCCTCCTGGCTCACATCCAGGTGCACGAACAGCGCGACATCCTCCCCCAGCTCCTTCGCGAGCGCCTGGCCCTGCTCGTCGAGCACGTCGGCGATCACCACCTTCGCGCCCTCGGCCGCGAAGAGCCGCGCCTCCTGCTCACCCTGCCCGCGCGCCGCCCCGCTGATCAGCACGGTCCGCCCGTCCAGCTTGCCCATGGCCTGACTCCTACCTGTCGAGGTGAGGTGCGACGTCGGCGGCGAACGCCGCCATCTGATCGGTCAGTTCACTTCTGCCGCGGCTGCGGAACCGCACCTGGATCTGGTGCACGCCCATCGCGGCGTACTCCCGCAGCGACTCGGCGAGCACCTCCGGCTTCCCGCTGAGGGTGCGCCGCCCCACGGACCAGCCCGGCTCACCCACGTACAGCGGCTCGGTGATGGCGCCGACCACGATCGGCTCCTCGACCCCGGCCTCCTCGCGCAGGGCCTGCAGCCGGGCGATCTGGGCGGGCAGCCTCGCCCGCGGGTCCCCCTGCGGCAGCCACCCGTCCCCCCGCACGGCGGCCCGGCGCACCGCGGCGGGCGAGGAGCCGCCCACCCAGACCGGCACCCGCGCCTGGGCGGGGCGGGGAAGCTGGCCGAGCCCGCTGAAGGCGAACCGCTCCCCCGCGAACTCCGGGTACTCCTCGGGCCCGAGGGCGGCCTTCAGCGCGTCGACGGTCTCGTCGAGCACGGCTCCGCGCCCGGCGAAGTCCGCCCCGAGCGCGTCGAACTCCTCCCGCACGTGCCCGGCCCCGACCCCGAGGATCAGCCGGCCGCCGCTGAGGTGGTCGAGGGTGGCGTACTGCTTGGCGGTGGCCAGCGGATGCCGCAGGCCGACGACGGCGACGTGGCTCATCAGCAGCACGCGCTCGGTGACGCCCGCGAGGAAGGCGAGCGTGGCCACCGGGTCGTACCAGACGGTACTCATCGCCTCCGCCAGCCGCCGCGGTATGGCGACGTGGTCGCAACTGGCCAGATAGGTGAACCCGGCCCGGTCTGCGGTGCGGGCGATCTCGACGAGGTCCGCGGGGGTGGCCGCGGCCTCCCACGGCTCGGCGTAGATGGCGCTCTGCGACTGGATCGGGAGCTGCATCCCGTACGACAGCGGTCCGGCGGGCAGTATCGGCACCGAACGGCCTCCTTCCCCACATCTGACGCCTCGTCACCTGACGTGCGCGGGGCCATCGTCGTACCTGACGCCCTATCAGACAAGGGGTGGGGGTGAACCCGGCTCCCGGCACGCACCGGACCTCGCCGCCGCCACCAGCAGCGCCAGGGCGCCCGCGGCGAACACCGTGCTGCCGATGAGCCCGGTGGCGCGGGACACGTCGAGGTACCGTCCCTGCTCGAACCCCACCCAGGCATACGTGAGCAGCGCGCCCCCGGCGAGAGCGAGCCGGTGCGCCCCGGACCACCCCTCGCCGCGCACCCAACGGACGCACGGCACCAGGACCGCCGCGAGCAGCACGGCCCAGCCGATGACCGGTACCGCCGCCGGTACCCCGTCCGGCAGGTACTCCCGTCCCCAGTACCCGCTCGTGGCGGCGAAGGACAGCGCACCGACCGCCCAGGGACCGGGAACCCGCCGCCCGGCTGCGCGCGCGCCCGGCGCACGGCACAGGAAGGCGGCGGTGATCAGTACGGCGATGACGAGTCCCGCACCGGCGAACTGCGCCGGCGTGGCCACGAAGTCCTCGGACTCCACCTGGGCCAGGGCGAGGAAGCCGGAGCCCCCGGCGAACACGAGGGCGGTCACCGAAAGACCGGGGACCCCGAGCCAGGGCGGGTGCGGTCACCGTCCCGGGCGAAGGCCTCGACGAGCGCCACGGGCACGCAGATGCTCCACACGGTGTGCATCGTCAGCACGTCCTGGAGCAACTGCACGCCGGTGTCCAGCAGCGGCACCCGGGCCCCGGCGTACGCGGCGCCCATGTCGAAGCCGCCGTAGTGCGGGTTCCACAGCATCTGGTCGACCGGCCCCTCCTCGATCAGCGCGTAGGCCGCCCCGAGCAGGATCATCGTGGGCCAGCCGCGCCCCGCGCGCCGGGCGGCCTCCCGCACCAGCAGCGCGCCGCCGCCGTACAGGGGCGCGAGCAGGAACACCGAGGGCAGTGCGGTGACCGGCTGGTTCCCGAGCAGGAACTCCCCGATCAGCGGGGCCAGCAGGAACAGGGCGAGCGCCGACCGGAAACGGTGGTGGCGTGCGCGTTCGAGGCTCATACCGCCAAGCTAGGCCGGGCGCCCGAAGGCGGGCATCGGCCGATGGGCCGGGACCGCCCGTCGAAAGTAGCCGGAAAAGAGCCGAAGGTCTCTCCGGGGCCTCACCTGCGGCGTGCCCCGGCCGCGGGCGGGGGCGGGCTCGCGGCCCCCGTCGGGGCGCCGGGAGCCCGCCCCGGCCTCACTTGCGGTACAGCTCCTCGATCTGCGCGTCGAAGTCCCGCGCCACGGCGTCCCGCTTCAGCTTCAGCGACGGCGTCAGGTGGCCGCCCTCCTCGGTGAAGTCCACCGGCAGGACGGTGAACTTGCGGATCGACTCGGCGCGCGAGACGAGCCGGTTGGCCTCGTCGACCGCGCGCTGCAGCGTGGTGCGCAGCTCCTCGTCGTGGACGAGTTCGCGCAACGGGACGTCCTGCTTCTTCTTCATCTGCCGCCAGTGGGCGAGCCCGTCCGGCTCCAGGGTGATCAGGGCGGTGATGAACGAGCGGTTGTCGCCGACGACCATGCACTGGCTGACCAGCGGGTGGGCGCGCAGCCAGTCCTCCAGCGGGGCCGGCGTGACGTTCTTGCCGCCCGAGGTGATGATGATGTCCTTCTTGCGGCCGGTGATCGTGAGGTAGCCGTCCTCGTCGAGGGAGCCCAGGTCCCCGGTGGCGAACCAGCCGCCGTCCAGGGCGGGCACCGGCTCGCCGCGTTCGGCGTCCCAGTAGCCCTGGAACACCTGACCGCCGCTGAGCAACACCTCGCCGTCCTGCGCGATGCGCACGGCGGTGCCGGGCAGCGGCCAGCCGACGGTACCCAGGCGTGGCCTCAGGGGCGGGGTGACGGTGGCGGCGGCGGTCGTCTCCGTCAGGCCGTAGCCCTCGAAGATCTCGATGCCGGCTCCCGCGTAGAAGGAGGCGAGCCGGTGGCCCAGCGGGGAGCCGCCGCAGATCGCGTACCGGACGTGGCCGCCGAGCGCGGCCCGGATGCGGCGGTAGACCAGCGGGTCGTACAGGGCGCGGGCCGCCCGCAGACCCCAGCCGGGACCGGGTCCGGTGCCGTGTTCGGCGGCCTCGACGGCCTGGCCGTACCGCTGGGCGATCCGTGCGGCACGGTCGAAGGACGAGGCGCGGCCCATCTTCTCCGCGGTGGCCCGGCCGGTGTTGTAGACCTTCTCCAGCACGTACGGGATGGCCAGCAGGAACGAGGGCCTGAAGCCGGCCAGGTCGGCGAGCAGGTCCTCGGTCCGGATGGACGGCGCGTGGCCGAGCCGGACCCGGGCGCGCAGACAGCCGATCGCGACCATCCGGCCGAAGACGTGCGACAGCGGCAGGAACAGCAGCGTGGAGGCGGGGTACTTGCTGACCGACTTGAAGACCGGGTGCAGCAGCTCGATGGCGTTGTCGACCTCGGCGAAGAAGTTGCCGTGCGTCAGCACACAGCCCTTGGGTCGGCCGGTGGTGCCCGAGGTGTAGATGAGGGTGGCGGGGGTGTCCGGTTCCAGCGTGGCGCGACGGGCCGCGACGGCGTCGTCGGGGACGTCCCGGCCGGCCTTCTTCAGCCGCCCCAGGACGCCCGTGTCGAACTGCCAGAGGTGGGTGAGGTCGCCGAGCTGCTTGCGTTCCTGGCTGATCATCCGCCCCTCCTGCGCCGTCTCGACGGCACAGGCGACCGCGCCCGAGTCCTGGAGTATCCAGCGGGCCTGGAAGGCGGAGGAGGTCGGGTAGATGGGGACGGTGATCAGACCGGCGGCCCAGCCGGCGAAGTCGAGCAACGTCCACTCGTAGGTCGTACGCGCCATGATCGCGATGCGGTCGCCGCTGCGCAGCCCCTCCGCGATCAGGCCCTTGGCGACGGCGAGCACCTCGGCCGCGAAGTCCGCCGCCGTCACGTCCTGCCAGCTGCCGTCGGGCTGCTTGCGGCTGAGGACAGCGTCGGCCGGGGCCTCGCGCGCGTTGTCGAACGGGATCTCGGCGAGCGAGCCGCGCCGGACCGGCGGGGCGAACGCCGGTACGGAGACCTGCTGGACGCTGCCGTCGGCCGCCCTGGTCCTCGTCGGCTCGACCAGGACGGGGGCGGCGGGTGCGGTGGATGTGGCGGGTGGCGTGGACACGTGCGGCTCCTCAGCATCGGGGTCGGGCGGTTCACCGGGTCCGTCCGGCGGCCGGTTCGTCCTGAGAAAATCCTCAAGCCGTGCGTAACTGCGCTGCGGATCAGGGACGTTCCAGGATCGCCGTGACCCCCTGGCCGCCGGCCGCGCAGATCGAGATCAGCCCCCGTCCAGGGGCGTCACGTTCCGCGAGGAGCTTGGCGAGCGTGGCGACGATCCTCGCGCCCGTCGCGGCGAACGGATGCCCGGTGGCCAGGGACGAACCCGCCACGTTGAGCTTCTCCCGGTCGACGGGCGCGAGCCCCTGCTTCTCCCAGGCGGCCAGGGTGGCGAGCACCTGGGAGGCGAAGGCCTCGTGCACCTCGAAGAGGTCGAAGTCCTCGACCGTCAGCCCGGCGCGCTCCAGCAGCCGCGGCACGGCGTAGGCGGGCGCCATCAGCAGGCCGTCCTCGCCGCCCACGTAGTCGACCGCCGCGGTCTCGTACAGGGAGAGGTAGGCCAGCGGCTCCAGACCGTGCCGCTCGGCCCACTCCTCGCTCGCCAGCAGCACCGTCGCGGCGCCGTCCGTGAGCGGGGTGGAGTTGCCCGCGGTCATCGTCGCGTCCGGGTGGTCCGCGCCGAACACCGGCTTCAGCGTGGCGAGTTTCTCCACCGTGGAGCCGGGGCGCAGGTTCTGGTCACGGTCCAGCCCGAGGTACGGGACGACGAGGTCGTCCAGGAAGCCCCGGTCGTAGGCGGCGGCCAGCCGCTGGTGGCTGGTGGCGGCGAGCAGGTCCTGGTCCGCGCGGCCGATGTCCCACTGCCGGGCGGTGACTGCCGCGTGGTCCCCCATCGAGAGGCCGGTGCGCGGTTCGGCGTTGCGCGGGATGTCCGGGACGAGATGCCGGGGTCGTACCCCCGCCAGGGCCGCCGCCTTGCCGCCCGCCGACTTCGCCCGCCGGGCCGACAGCAGCAGCCTGCGCAGTTCGTCGTTGACGCCGAGCGGCGCGTCGCTCGTGGTGTCCGCGCCGCCCGCTATCGCGGAGTCGATCGCACCGAGCATGATCTTGTTGGCGGCGGCGATGACGGCCTGCAGCCCGGTGCCGCAGGCCTGCTGGATGTCGTAGGCGGGGGTGCGCGCGTCGAGCCCCGAACCCAGCACGGTCTCCCGGGCCAGGTTGAAGTCCCGGCTGTGCTTGAGGACCGCGCCCGCGGCGAACTCGCCGACCTGCTGTCCCCGGAGCCCGAACCGCTCGACCAGACCGTCCACCGCGGCGGTGAGCATCTGCTGGTTGGAGGCCTGTGCGTAGGGCCCGTCGGAGCGCGCGAAGGGGATGCGGCTGCCGCCGATGACCGCGACCCTGCGGGGCTGCGGGAGTGCGAGGGGGATCAATTCGACCAACTCATCTCGACCTACTCCTGACTCTTGAGTAACCTTACTCCGGAGTAAATCTACGACCGAGCAGGGAGTCTGGACAATGGCCGACCGCTATCTGCACTTCACCGGCACAGCAACCGGCCGGTTTCTGACCCGGAGGATAGGCCTGCCGCAGCCCGCACCGCTGCGCCGCTGGTCCCTGGAGAGCCAGTCCCTCACCGGCCCGGTCCGCCACCTGACCGCCGGGGACTCCACGGTCACGGACGAACTCGGCGCCATCCTCGCCGCCACCGGCCTCAAGGTCGACGCGAGCGCGGACCGGCCCGCCGCGGTCGTCCTGGACGCCACGGCCGTCGACACCGCCGCCGGACTCGCGGACGTGCACGCCGCGCTGCACCCGGTCGTCCGCTCACTCGCCCCGGGCGGCCGCGTCGTCGTCCTCGGCGTACGCCCGTCCCCGGAGGACCACCACCAGGCCGCCGCCCAGCAGGCCCTCGAAGGCTTCGTGCGCTCCCTCGGCAAGGAGATCGGCAAGGGCGCCACCGTACAGCTCCTGCGCCTCGTACCCGGCGCCGTCGCCGGGGCCGAATCCACCCTGCGGTTCCTGCTCTCGCCCCGGTCCGCCTACATCAGCGGCCAGGTCATCGAGGTGACCGCGGCCGCCCCCGATCCGGTCGCCGACTGGACCGCCCCGCTCGCCGGACGCACCGCACTTGTCACCGGCGCGGCCCGCGGCATCGGCGCCTCGGTCGCCCAGGTGCTGGCCCGGGACGGCGCCCACGTCATCTGCCTGGACATCCCGCAGGCCCAGGAGGACCTGGTGCGCACCGCCGACCGGCTCGGCGCCACCGCCCTGCCGCTGGACATCACCGCCGACGACGCGGCCGTGCGGATCGCCGCCGCCGCCCCGGACGGCCTCGACATCCTCGTCCACAACGCCGGCATCACCCGTGACCGGCGGCTCGCCAACATGGCCGCCGACCGCTGGGCCTCGGTCATCGACGTCAACCTCGACAGCGTCCTGCGCACCACCGACGCGCTGCTGAAGACCGGCACCGTCAACCGCGGCGGCCGGATCGTCGCCACCGCCTCCATCGCGGGCATCGCCGGCAACAACGGCCAGACCAACTACGCGGCCAGCAAGGCCGGCATCATCGGCCTGGTCCGCTCGCTCGCCCCGCGCGCCGCCGCCGACCACGGCGTCACGGTCAACGCGGTGGCCCCCGGCTTCATCGAGACGAAGATGACCGCGGCCGTCCCGCTCTTCATCCGGGAGGCGGGCCGCCGGATGAACTCCCTCTCGCAGGGCGGCCTCCCGGTCGACGTCGCCGAGACGACCGCCTGGTTCGCCCAGCCCGCGTCGACGGCCGTCAACGGCCAGATCGTCCGGGTCTGCGGCCAGAGCCTGCTGGGAGCGTGACGCGATGCCGAGCCTGATCCTGTCCCTGGCCCGCGGCGCCCTCACCTCCCCGTTCAAGCGCCCCGGCCGGCCGGGCGCCACGCTGCCCGCCGACCGGCGGGTCCGCCCGGCCGCACCCGTCGCACCCGGACCACTGGCCGCGTACAGCAGGATCTGCGGCTTCGCCGAGTCGGGCGCACTGCCGGTCAGCTACCCGCACGTCCTGGCCTTCCCGCTCGCCATGGAGCTGATGACCCGGCGCCGCTTCCCGCTGCCGGTCACCGGACTGGTCCACACCTGGATCGAGATCACCGCGCACCGGGCCCTGCACCCCACGGACCGGCTCGAACTCACGGTGTACGCGGCCGGACTGACGCCGCACCGGCGCGGCACCGAGGTCACCGTGGTCACCGAGGCGCGGCTGTCGGGCGAACTGGTGTGGGAGTCCCGCAGCGGCTACCTCTCCCGCCACGCGACACGCACCGGGGCACCGGAGGCCACCTCGGGCGCCGGGGCGTCGGGAGCCACCTCGGGCGCTGGGACGGCTGAGACCTCGGGGGCCGCCGCCCAGGACCCGCGCCCCGCGGACACCGCGCTCCCCGCCCTCGCCGAGTGGCGGCTGCCCGGCGATCTGGGCCGGCGCTACGGAGCCGCGTCGGGCGACCGCAACCCCATCCACCTGTACCCCTTGACCGCGCGGCTGTTCGGCTTCCCGCGCGCCATCGCCCACGGCATGTGGACCGTGGCCCGCTGCCTCGCCGAGACCCCGCAGCCGCACCTGATCCGCTCCGTGCGGGCCGACTTCAAGGCGCCCGTCCTGCTGCCGGGCACCGTCACCTACGCCTGCGACGGCACCGCCTTCCAGCTCCGCAGCGGCGACCGGGTCCACCTCACCGGGACGGTGGGCGTCGGGCGGGACGTCAGCCCCGCCCCGCGGACTGACCCCGCGGCTGCCAGGGACGGCCGTTCATAAGGTTCTCCAGACCGGCCCAGGAGAAGTTCATCAAGGTGGCCGCGGCCTCCTTGGCCGAGACGCCCGGCGTCTCGTTCGCCCAGCCGGCGAGCGCCTCCGCCGCGCCCACCAAGGCCTGTGCGAGCCCCGCCACATCGCGGTCGGGGAGCGCCGGATCGTGGTGCACCTCGCGCGCCGCGGCCCCGATCAGACCCGTCACGAACGCAACGATCTCATCGCGCATCACGCTCACCTCGGTGGCGAACGGCTCCCCGTGCGTGCGCGCCTGCCGGTACAACACCGCCCACCCGTCCGGGTTTTCCGCGGTGTGCATGAAGAACGCCCGCAGCCCGGCCCACAGTTGCCGGTCGGCGGGCAGCCCCGGCTCCACCCCGGCCTGCACCGCCTCCAGCAGCGTCTTCGCCTCGCGCCGGATGCACGCGGTGAAGAGCTCGTCCTTGGAATTCAGGTACAGATACACCAACGGCTTGGACACCCCGGCCAGCTCGGCGATCTCGTCCATCGAGGCGGCCCGGTAGCCGCGCTGCCCGAACGTCCGCACCGCGGCGTCCATCATCTGCTGCTCGCGCACGGCGCGCGGCATCCGTTTGCCCTTCACAGCACTCACGTCGACTTCCTTCCACCCCCGTCGCACTACTCCCCGGTAAGAGTACGGCGCGGGGCCCGGCCCCGTCGTACGGAGCGGGCACCCGCACCGGGCAGCTGGCCGGTAAACGACGCAATCGCAACGCCCACCGCCCTGCCGCACCCACGAAGAGCTGATCCCTGCCCGCGCACCGGCGTGCCGCCGTCCGCACCCCACGCACCCTGCATAGGGTCGTCGCCCTGAGCTGCCGCCGGGGATTGGTAACGCCATGAAGCCGTCCATCTGCCTATGCATGATCGTCAAGAACGAGGCGCGCGTCATCGAACGGTGCCTCGCCTCCGTACGGGGCCTGGTCGACACCTGGGTGATCTCCGACACCGGCTCGACGGACGGCACGCAACGGCTGATCCGCGCCGCGCTCGACGGCATCCCCGGGGAACTGCACGACGATCCCTGGGTGCACTTCGGTCACAACCGGACCCTGAACATCCGCCGCGCCCACGCCAGGGCCGACTACCTGCTGCTCCTCGACGCCGACCTGGTGTTACGCCAGGATGCCCCGCTGCCCCCACTCACCGCCGACTCCTATCTCCTGCGGCACGAGGGCACCACCGAGTACCGGATCAAGCGGCTGGTCCGCGGCGACCTGCCCTGGCGGTACGAGGGCGTCACCCATGAGTACCTGACCGCGGATCAGGGCGAGGGCCAGCAGAATCTGGACGCTCTCGTGATCGAGGACCATGCCGACGGCGGATCCCGCCACGACAAGTTCGAACGGGACGCCCGGCTGCTGGGCGCCGAACTGGAACGGGACCCCGCCAACACCCGTACGGTCTTCTACCTCGCCCAGACCATGCGCGACCTCGGCGAGAGCCACAAGGCGACAGCACTCTACGAACGCCGCGCCCTGATGGGCGGCTGGGGCGAAGAGGTCTACTACTCCTTGCTGCAGTCCGGCATCCTCAGGGCCGAGGCCGACGACTGGCCGGCCGCGATGGACGCGTTCTCCCGCGCCTGGGAGGCACGCCCCGAGCGGCTCGAAGCCTGCTACGAACTCTCCTCGCGGCTGCGCGGACTCGGCAGGCACCACGCCGCGTACGCCTTCGTCTGCGCCGGGCTGGACCGGGAGCCGCCGGAGGACCTGCTGTTCATCCAGCCCTGGGTGTACCGCTGGGGGCTGCTCTTCGAGTACTCGATCACCGCCTACTGGGTCGGCGACTTCGAGGGCTCGCTGCGGGCCTGTGACCGGCTGCTGGCGATGCCGGACCTGCCGCAGGCGTACCGCAGCCAGACGCTGGCCAACCGCGAGTTCTCCGCGAAGCGCCGGGCGGCCCCCAACGCATCGTGGGCCTCTCCTCCGGACTGGAGGAGAGGCCCACACGTCGCTGGCGGCACCTGCGCCGGCTGTCACGCCTGACGCGGCCGCGACTGCGGCCCGGGTTCAGGCCGCGACCGGCACGCGCTCCGGCTCGGTGTCGCGCACCTCGGCGTCGATCGGGGAGGCCGAGGCCGAGTTGTACGCGTCGTGGTCGAGGATCTTCTCGCGCGCCGCGACGATCACCGGGATCAGCGCCTGTCCGGCCACGTTGGTGGCGGTGCGCATCATGTCCAGGATCGGGTCGATGGCCATCAGGAGGCCGACACCCTCCAGCGGGAGGCCCAGCGTCGACAGCGTCAGGGTCAGCATGACCGTGGCGCCGGTGAGACCGGCGGTGGCCGCCGAGCCGATCACCGAGACGAACGCGATCAGGATGTAGTCACCGACACCCAGCTGGACGTCGAAGATCTGCGCGATGAAGATCGCGGCGAGCGCCGGGTAGATCGCGGCGCAGCCGTCCATCTTGGTCGTCGCGCCGAACGGGACGGCGAAGGAGGCGTACTCCTTCGGGACGCCGAGGCGCTCGGTGACCTGCTGGGTGACCGGCATGGTGCCGACCGAGGAGCGGGAGACGAAGGCCAGCTGGATCGCGGGCCAGGCGCCCTTGAAGAACTGCAGCGGGCTGACCTTGGCGACGGTGGCGAGAAGCAGCGGGTAGACGCCGAACATCACCAGGGCGCAGCCGATGTAGACGTCGGCGGTGAACGTTGCGTACTTGCCGATCAGGTCCCAGCCGTAGTCGGCGATGGCGTAGCCGATGAGGCCGACGGTGCCGAGCGGGGCGAGGCGGATGACCCACCACAGGGCCTTCTGGAGCAGCTCCAGGATGGCTTCGCTGAGGGTGAGGATCGGCTGGGCCTTCTCGCCGAGCTGAAGCGCGGCGATGCCGGCGACGGCGGCCATGAAGACGATCTGCAGGACGTTCAGCTCGGTGAACGGCGTGATCACGTTCTCCGGGACGATGCCGGTCAGGAAGTCGAGCCAGGAGCCCGCGTGCTCGGGGAGCTCGCCGTCCTTCGGCGTGAGGCCGGTGCCGGAGCCCGGGTTGGTGATCAGGCCGATCGCGAGGCCGATGGCGACCGCGATCAGCGAGGTGATCATGAACCAGAGTACGGTGCGGCCGGCCAGCCGGGCGGCGTTGTTGACCTTGCGCAGGTTGGTGATCGACACCAGGATCGCGAAGAAGACCAGCGGCGCGACGGCCAGCTTCAGCAGCTGGACGAAGATGTGGCCGACCTTGTCGAGCGTGGTGTAGAGCCACTGGACGTCCTGGCTGCGGGCGAGCCAGCCGAGCAGCACACCGAGGACGAGACCGGCGACGATCTGGGCCCAGAACGGGACCTTGGGTATGCGGGAACCGGAGCCGGAGGGCTCATCGGTGGTGGCGGACGCGGGGTTCGCGGACACGGACACACTCCAGATGTGACGCATCGGGACGCACGGGGGCGCGGTGCGGGGGACGGGGGTGCGGCGCCCGCGTCAGGGGCGGGGCCGCTGCATGATGCCGGTTCAGACGTTGCGGCAACAGACCGCGGACATACAGCGGCAGAGGTCGACATGCAGGCGCTCCACGAGCGGAATGCTCACGGCAGGTCGGAGGCGCACAGCTGTCTTCATGTCGAACACGTTAACACTTGAACTTTGGGAACCTCAAAGGTCTTCTTTGGTACCGGTTCAGCGGTGAACACCCCCTGACGGGGCCCGGGAACGCGAAAACCCCAGTACTGGAGCGGTTGCTCCGGCGCTGGGGTTTTGGAAAGAAAGGGGGTGGGTGTGACGAGGCTTACATTCCTCTTACCCGGCTCTCACTCGATCCTTACGGATGAGTGGCTCCCGGGTCAGCGGGAAACGCTGTCCTCGCGGCTCCGGTTCGCCTCCAGGCGCGCCTTGGTCCGGTCGACCTTGGAGACGATCTGCTCGGACATCTCGTCGCGCTGCTTGCGAAGCAGGACGTAGCTGAGGGGCGCGGAGAGCACGAGTGCGAGCAGGACGACCCAGATGACGTTCGAGCCGCCCGCCCCGGAGGGCAGCAGCCCGAAGTTGACGGCCACGGCGGCGAGCACGAGGCAGCCGACGAAGATGCTGAGGCGCATCGCGGTGTACCGGATCATTGCGCTCGGCCTGGCAGCGGACACGGCTTGCCTTCTCTCTACGTACGACAGTCCTGCCCGACCAGTGAAGCATGCCCCGTAATCGATCAGTTCGCAGGGCTGACCCAAAGCGCGCCCTCAGTCGAGCGGCAGCAGCATGATGATGTCGTCGCGGTCGTCCCCGTCGGCCACCCGGATCGCGCCCGGCACCCGCCCGACCTCCTTGTATCCGCACGCGGCGTAGAAGCGGTCGGCGCCCGTGCCGCCCCGGCAGGTGAGCCGGACGGCCTCGATGCCGTCGATGCCGCGCGCCGCGTCGGCGGTCGCGGCCATCAGGTCGCGCCCGTATCCACGGCCCTGGTGGCGGGGTGGACCATGACGGTGTAAAGCCAGACCCAGTGCTTCATCAGCCGGTGCGTGTTGTGCGTGAGGAAGGCCGTGGCGGCGACGGCGCCCTCCTCGTCGTACCCGACGAGCAGCCGGGTGCGCTCCTCGGCCATCGCGGTGAGGTGCTTGACCAGTTCGGGCCGGACGTCGTCGACCGTGACGGGCGGCACGAAGCCCACCGCGCCACCGGCGTTGGACACATCGGCCCACAGTGCTGCTATGCCGTCCCGCAGGGGCCGGTCGAAGGTGGGGTCCAGCTCAAAAGTAAGCGCCATGAGGGCAGATTAACCATTACGGACTCCGGCCTCAAGCGGCGTCCGGAACGCGAGAAAGCTCCGGCCGGGGACGGCGGCCGGAGCTTTCGTACAGCGCTGCGCGCGCCCGGGGCGCGCGCCGGGTCAGACCCGCATCGGCTGCGGCGACTCGCGCCGCTCCGCGTCCGGACCCGGGTACTCGCGGATGATCTCGTACCGGGTGTTGCGCTCGACGGGCCGGAAGCCCGCGTCCCGGATCAGGTCCAGCAGGTCCTCGCGGCCGAGCTTGTTCGGCGTGCCGTAGTTGTCCGCGTCGTGCGTGATCTTGTACTCGACGACCGAGCCGTCCATGTCGTCCGCGCCGTGCTGCAGCGCGAGCTGGGCGGTCTGCACCCCGTGCATCACCCAGAAGACCTTGACGTGCGGGACGTTGTCGAAGAGCAGCCGGGAGACCGCGAAGGTCTTGAGCGCCTCGGCGCCGGTCGCCATCGTCGTCCGTGCCTGGAGCTTGTTGCGGACCTTGCCGTCCTTCATGTCCACGAAGTCGTGCTGGTAGCGCAGCGGGATGAAGACCTGGAAACCACCGGTCTCGTCCTGCAGCTCGCGCAGCCGCAGCACGTGGTCCACGCGGTGACGGGGCTCCTCGATGTGCCCGTACAGCATCGTCGCCGGGGTCTTGAGGCCCTTCTCGTGCGCGAGCCGGTGGATGCGCGACCAGTCCTCCCAGTGGGTGGCGTGGTCGACGATGTGCTGGCGGACCTCCCAGTCGAAGATCTCCGCACCGCCACCGGTCAGCGACTCCAGACCGGCCTCGATGAGCTCGTCGAGGATCTCGGAGGCGGAGAGCCCGGAGATGGTCTCGAAGTGGTGGATCTCGGTGGCGGTGAACGCCTTGAGGGAGACCTCGGGCAGCGCTTCCTTCAGCGCGCTCAGCGAACGCGGGTAGTAGCGCCACGGCAGGGTGGGGTGCAGCCCGTTGACGATGTGCAGCTCAGTGAGGCTCTCGCCCTCCATCGCCTTCGCGAGGCGGACGGCCTCCTCGATGCGCATCGTGTACGCGTCCTTCTCGCCCGGCTTGCGCTGGAACGAGCAGTACGCGCACGACGCGGTGCACACGTTGGTCATGTTGAGGTGGCGGTTGACGTTGAAGTGGACGACGTCGCCGTTCTTGCGCGTACGCACCTCATGGGCCAGACCGCCGAGCCAGGCCAGGTCGTCGGACTCGTAGAGCGCGATCCCGTCCTCGCGGGTCAGCCGCTCGCCGGCCCGGACCTTCTGCTCCAGCTCGCGCTTGAGTCCCGCGTCCACTAGGGCGCCTCCCATTTCTCTACGTAACAGACTTCGCTCACCGTACTCCCCCGCCCGACGCGGCCAGGGGACCCCCTTGGCTCTCCGCGGGAACTCCTCGCGTCAGCTCTCCTCGGGCAGGTCGCCGACCCGGTTCTCCCACTTGGTGGACAGCACGATCGTGGTGCGGGTGCGCGAGACGCCCTTGGTGCCGCTGAGCCGGCGGATGGTCTTCTCCAGACCGTCCACGTCACCGACCCGCACCTTGAGCATGTAGGAGTCGTCGCCCGCGATGAACCACGCGTCCTCGATCTCGGCGAGGTCCTTCAGCCGGTGCGCGACGTCCTCGTGGTCGGCGGCGTCGGAGAGCGAGATGCCGATCAGGGCGGTGACCCCGAGCCCGAGCGAGGCGGCGTCCACGGTGGCGCGGTAGCCGGTGATGACCCCGGCGGTTTCCAGCCGGTTGATGCGGTCGGTGACGCTGGGCCCGGAGAGCCCCACGAGCCGTCCCAGCTCGGCGTACGAGGCCCTGCCGTTCTCTCTGAGGGCCTGGATGAGCTGCCTGTCCACCGCGTCCATGTGACTGAAACCTTCCATTGTTCAGCAGTATCGCGAGTCTATGTGTAGAATCTAAGGCGTACAGGCTTCAGCGCCTGTAAATCTTTCAGAACATCCAAAAAATGCTTTCGAATCTTCAGGAGTGAGAACCCGTGTTCACGATCGAGATGGCCTACGCCCGGATGCGCGAGCTGCAGGACATGGCCAACCGCTCTCGTGCCCACCAGCCGGCCGCGGCCCACCGGGTCGACAAGACCCGCACCCCGAAGAAGCGCTGACCCCGGCCGGATCAGCCACGGGAGCCGCCACCGAGCTCTCCCTCCCAGCGGCGGTACAGCCGGTGCGGCACACCCGCCGCGTCCAGCACCCGCCCCGCGACGAAATCCACCAGATCCTGGATGTGCGTCGCACCCGCGTAGAACGCCGGAGAGGCGGGCAGCACGACCGCGCCCGCCTCGTCCAGCGTCACCAGATGCCTGAGCGTCTGACCGCTCAGCGGGGTCTCGCGCACCGCCACGACCAGCTTCCGCCGCTCCTTGAGCGTCACGCTCGCGGCCCGCTGCAGCAGATCCTTCGAGAGCCCGAGCGCCACCCCCGCCACGCACGCCGTCGAGGCCGGGACGATCAGCATCCCCTTCGCCGGGTACGACCCCGACGACGGCCCGGCGGCCAGATCACCGGCCGGCCAGTGGCGCACCCCGGTCACGTCCACGTCGAAGGTGTGCGGCTTCCCGTCGGCGCCCCGCGCCAGCCAGCCGCGCAGGTCCTGCTCCCAGTGCGCGTCGCGGAAGGCGATCCCCGTCTCGTCCAGCAGGGTCAGCCGCGATGCCCGGCTCACCACCAGATCCACGCTCTCGCCCGCAGCCAGCAGCCCGCGCAGCACAGCAGCGGCGAATGGGGTGCCCGAAGCGCCCGAAACCCCGACAATCCAAGGCTGTCGCCGTTGCTGACTCACTGAAGTCCCGGAATCCACAGACCCGAGCCTATCCGGCACCCGCCGTCCGGAACCGAGCCAGGGGCTCCGTACGTTCCGAAGGACAAGGGGGTGTCAGCCATGTACCGCATGCGCGAGGAGACCAGGGCCCGGGCAGTGGTGGCGGGCGCGGTGATGCTGGGCTGGGTCGGACTGCTCTGGCTGCTGGAGGGCGTCGACCTCGCGACCGGCCACAGCCTGGACAGCCACGGCATAAGCCCGCGCGAGCCGGGCGAGCTGCTCGACATCGTGCCGGCCGCCTTCTTGCACAGCGGCTGGGGGCACGTCGCGTCGAACAGCGTCCCGCTGCTGGTCCTGGGCTTCGTCGCCGCGCTGGCCGGGCTGCGCCGCTTCGCCGGCGTGGTGCTCACCGTGATCGTGACTGGCGGCCTGGGCGTCTGGCTCACCGCTCCGGCGAACACGGTCACGCTCGGCGCGTCGGGCGTCGTCTTCGGCCTCTTCGGCTACCTGCTGGTCCGCGGCTTCGTGGACCGCCGGCCGCTGGATGTGATCCTCGGCGTGGTCATCGCCGCGGTGTACGGCTCGCTGCTCTGGGGCGTCCTGCCGACCGACTCGGGCATCAGCTGGCAGGGCCATCTCTTCGGCCTCACCGGCGGAGTGGTGGCGGCGTTCGCCTTCCGCCGCCCCCGCCGCACCTCCATACCCGCGGCCCCGACGCTGCCCACCGGGCTGAAGTAGCCGGGCCGCCCGGAAGGCCGGGGCAGACCGGGCCCGCCCAGGCCCGCTCAGACAGTCAGGCCGCGCACCAGCAGGTCCAGCAGCGCGCATGCGAACAGCGCGATCCCGATGAACCCGTTGACCTGGAAGAACGCCCGGTTCAGCCGCGACAGGTCGTGCGGCCGCACCACCCGGTGCTCGTACACGAAGGCCACGGCGACGATCACCATGCCGATCCAGTAGAAGAGCCCCGCGTCGGTGGCCAGGCCGAACCAGACCAGCAGCGCGGTCGTCAGCACGTGACAGACCCGCGCGCCCCACAGCGCGGCCGGAATCCCGAACCTGGCCGGCACCGAGCGCACCCCGTGCGCCCGGTCCGCCTCGACGTCCTGGGAGCCGAAGATCAGGTCGAAGCCGCCGATCCAGATGCCGACGGCGAGACCCAGGATCACCGCGTCCCACGACCAGCTGCCGGTCACCGCCAGCCAGGCACCGATCGGCCCTATGGCCTGGGCGATCCCCAGAATCGCGTGCGGGTAGTTGGTGAACCGCTTCCCGTACGGATAGACGACCATCGGGATCACCGCGAGCGGCGCGAGCGCCAGACAGAGCGGGTTCAGCAGCGCCGCCGCACCGAGGAAGACGACGACGGCGACGAGCGCGCCCGTCCAGGCCGACCTCACCGACATCGCGCCGGTGACCAGCTCACGGCCCGCCGTTCGCGGATTGCGGGCGTCGATCTCCCGGTCGATGATCCGGTTGCACGCCATCGCGAAGGTGCGCAGCCCGACCATGGCCACGGTGACGAGCAGCAGCGTGACCCAGTGGATCGACCCGTCGACCTGGAACATCGCGGTCAGGGCGGCGATGAAGGCGAAGGGCAGCGCGAAGACCGAGTGCTCGATCATCACGAGCCGCAGGAATGCCCTGACCTTGCTGTGGGGTTGCGCGGGGCCGGAGCCCAGGGTCGCTTCGGCGGCGCTCACAGTCCGTATTCCTTCCACCGGCGGTCGACCTTCGCCGCCGTCTCCGGGTCGGACTCGACCATGTCCGGCCAGCCCCCGTCCCGGGTGTAGCCCTCCTCGGGCCACTTCTTCGTCGCGTCGATGCCGGCCTTGCCGCCCCAGAACTGCTGGTAGGAGGCGTGGTCGAGATGGTCGACCGGCCCCTCGGCGACGGTGAGGTCACGCGCGTAGTCGGTGTTGCCGAGCGCCCGCCAGGACACCTCGTGCAGATCGTGGACGTCGCAGTCGGAGTCCACCACGACGATCAGCTTCGTCAGCGACATCATGTGGGCGCCCCAGATGGCACTCATCACCTTCTGGGCGTGCTTCGGGTACTTCTTGTCGATCGAGACGATCGCGCAGTTGTGGAAGCCGCCGGACTCGGGGAGGTGGTAGTCCACGATGTCCGGCACGATGATCTTGAGCAGCGGGAGGAAGAAGCGCTCGGTGGCGCGGCCCAGCGGCCCGTCCTCGGTCGGCGGCCGGCCCACCACGATCGACTGGAGCAGCGGGCGCTTGCGCATCGTCACGCAGTCGATGGTCAGCGCGGGGAACGGCTCCTGCGGCGTGTAGAAACCGGTGTGGTCGCCGAACGGCCCCTCGGGCAGCGTCTTCCCGGGCTCCAGCCATCCCTCGATGACGACCTCGGCCTGCGCGGGGACCTGGAGCGGGACGGTCTTGCAGTCGACCATCTCGATGCGCTTGCCCTGGATGAACCCGGCGAAGAGGTACTCGTCGATGTCGCCGGGCAGCGGTGCGGTGGAGGCGTACGTCACGGCGGGCGGCGCCCCGAAGGCGATAGCGACCGGCAGCCGCTCGCCGCGCTTGGCGGCGACCTGGTAGTGGTTGCGGCTGTCCTTGTGGATCTGCCAGTGCATCCCGATGGTGCGGCGGTCGTGGCGCTGGAGCCGGTAGAGCCCGAGGTTGCGTACGCCGGTCTCGGGGTGCTTGGTGTGGGTGAGTCCCAGGTTGAAGAACGAGCCGCCGTCCTTGGGCCAGGTGAACAGCGCGGGCAGCTGGCCCAGGTCCACGTCGTCGCCGGTGAGGACGACCTCCTGCACGGGTGCGTTCTCCGACTTCACCTTCTTCGGCGGTACGTGCACCATCGTGCCGAGCTTGCCGAAGGCCTCCCGGACCCCGACGAAGCCGTGCGGCAGCTCCGGCTTGAGCAGCCCGCCGATCTTGTCGCTGATCTCGGCGTACGACTTCAGCCCGAGCGCCTTGAGCAGCCGCTTGTCGGTGCCGAACACGTTCATGGCCAGGGGCATCGAGGAGCCCTTGACGTTTTCGAAGAGCAGCGCGGGCCCGCCGGCCTTGTTCACCCGGTCGACGATCTCACCGACCTCCAGGAACGGGTCGACCTCGGCCTTGATGCGCTTGAGCTCGCCCTCGCGCTCCAGAGCCCGGAGGAGGGATCGAAGATCGTCGTAAGCCATGCGGACAAGTATCGGCCACCCGCTACCCTGGGCCCGTCACCGGGGCGGGACATTGCCCCGCCAACTCTCCTCGGGGGGACTTTTCCACCATGCTCCGGGCCCTGATCTACCTTCTGCCGCTGGCGCTGACGATCTACGCGTTCATCGACTGCCTGAACACCCCGGAGGACGAGGCCAAGCACCTGCCGAAGGTCGCCTGGGTCTTCATCATCCTGCTGTTCTGGATCGTCGGCCCGATCGTGTGGCTGGCCGCGGGCAAGGTGCGCGAGGTGCCCGCCGGTGGCCGCACGCCCTCCGAGTGGCACAGCGCCCGGCGCACCCGGTGGGTGGCGCCGGACGACAATCCCGAATTCCTCAAGTCGCTGAAGGACGAGAGCCGGCGGGACGAGTCGCTGCTCAAGGACTGGGAGGCGGACCTGCGCCGCCGGGAGGACGAGCTCAAGCGGCGCGACAGCGGGCCGGAGGCACCGCCCGCCTCGTAGGGCGGCACGGATCACGCGTACAGCAGCTGCCCCAGCCGGTCGAGCAGGGGCAGCAGCGCTGTGCGTTCCTCGGGGTGAGCGCTTCCAGGGCGCCGTGCACGGCGCGCATCTCGGCGCGGATCGTGTGGGCGAGCTCCGTGCCCTGGTGGGTGCGGCTCGCGACCTTGGAGCGGCGGTCGCCGGGGGCGGGGCCCTGCTGACCAGGCCGCGGGTCTCCATGCGGCTGATGAGGCCGGTGGCGTTCGACGCGTCGCAGACCAGGTGGGCGGCGAGCGCGCTCATCGGCATGGGCTGGTTGAGCGCGATCAGCGCCCGGGCCTGCGAGGTGGACAGGCCATGACGGGCGGCGGCGGCGGTGAGGTCGTCGTGGTGGCCGCGGACGACGACGGCCAGGGGCTCCAGCAGGTCCTCCGGGGTCGGGGCGGCTCCATCGTCCGGAGCAGTGACGGCGCGGGGCGTCGGTTCGGTGGTCATGGTCGGCCATTCTTCGATCGGCATCCGCCGACATTTATTTGACATGCTCAATATTTGGCAGTTACATGAACTGGATTGCTTGAGCATATCAAGTTACGGGCTTCTGAGCCCGCCCCGCATTTCGCCCGCAAGGGAGTACCCCCATGCCCTCCGTACTGTTCGTTCTCACCGGCGCAGACCACTGGACCCTCAACGACGGCACCACCCACCCCACCGGGTTCTGGGCCGAGGAGCTGGCCGCGCCGCACCGGGTCTTCACCGAGGCCGGCTACGCCATCACGCTCGCCACCCCCGGCGGCGTCACGCCCACCGTGGACGCGGGCAGCCTGGCGGCCGCCGCCAACGGCGGTCAGGAGCAGGCCGACGCCGTCGCCGCGTACCTGGAATCGATCGGCGCCGAGCTCCGCAGCCCGGCCCGGCTGGAGGACATCCACCCGGACCGGTACGACGCCGTCTTCTACCCCGGCGGTCACGGGCCCATGGAGGACCTGGCCGTGAGCGAGCTCTCCGGGCGGCTGCTGACCACCGCACTCGACTCCGGTACCCGGCTCGGCGTGCTCTGCCACGCGCCGGCCGCGCTGCTCGCCGCCCGCCGCGAGGACGGCAGCTGGCCGTTCGCCGGCTACCGCATGACCGGATTCAGCAACGCCGAGGAGTCCATCGGCGGCCTCGCCGACAAGGCGCCCTGGCTGCTGGAGGACCGGCTGATCGCGCGGGGCGCCGACTACGCGGCGGCCTCCCCCTTCGCCGCGCACACCGTCGCCGACCGCACGCTGCACACCGGTCAGAACCCGGCCTCCTCCGAGCAGCTGGCCCGCGAGATCGTCGCCGCGCTGGCGCCCGTCGAGACCCCGGCCGAGACCGTCGACCGCCTCCGCGCCACCTTCCGCAGCGGCCGCACCAAGAGCCTCGACTGGCGCACGGGCCAGCTCAGGCAGCTGCGCGCGATGCTGACCGAACGCGGTGACGAGTTCGCCGACGCGCTCCACGCCGACCTCGGCAAGAGCCGCAAGGAGGCGTACCGCACCGAGATCGACTTCACCGTCCGCGAGATCGACCACACGCTGGAGCGCCTGGCGGACTGGCTGCGGCCCGAGCCCGCCCCCGTACCGGCCTCGCTCGGCGGGGCGAAGGCCCACACCGTGCAGGACCCGCTCGGCGTCGTCCTGGTCATCGCGCCCTGGAACTACCCGGCGCAGCTGCTGCTGGCCCCGGTCGTCGGCGCGCTGGCCGCGGGCAACGCGGTGGTGGCGAAGCCGAGCGAGCTGGCGCCCGCGACCTCCGCCGCCGTCGCCCGGCTGCTGCCGCGCTATCTGGACCGGGACGCGGTCGCCGTCGTGGAGGGCGCGATCCCCGAGACCACCGCGCTGCTGGCCGAGCACTTCGACCACATCTTCTACACCGGCAACGGCACGGTGGGCCGGATCGTGATGGCCGCGGCGGCGAAGCACCTCACTCCGGTGACGCTCGAACTCGGCGGCAAGTCACCCGTGTTCGTGGACCGCGACACGGACCTGAAGGCGGTCGCGGGCAGGCTGGCGGCCGGCAAGTTCCTGAACGCGGGCCAGACCTGCGTCGCCCCCGACTACGTACTGACCGACCCGGAGACCGGCGCCGCCCTCGCGGACGCGCTCGCCGCCGCGGTCGAGGGGCTGTACGGGGCGGACGCCTCGACGCACCCCGAGTACGGGCGCATCGTGAACCGGCGCCACTTCGACCGGCTGACCGGCCTGCTCGGCTCCGGCCGCACGGTGACCGGCGGGGCGTACGACCGGGACAGCAAGTACATCGCGCCGACCGTGCTGGCCGATGTGGCGCCGGACGCGCCCGTGATGCGGGAGGAGATCTTCGGCCCGGTGCTGCCGATCGTCACGGTCGACGGTCTCGACGAGGCGATCGCGTTCATCAACGACCGGGACAAGCCGCTCGCGCTGTACGCGTTCACGCAGTCCGACGCCGTACGTGAACGGCTGGTCGCCGAGACGTCGTCGGGCGCCGTCGGGATCGGGCTGCCGCTGGCCCATCTGACGGTGTCGGACCTGCCGTTCGGCGGGGTCGGCGAGAGCGGCATGGGCAACTACCACGGCCGGTACTCGCTGGAGACGTTCAGTCACCGCAAGGCGGTCCTGGACACCCCGCTCGCCTCATGAGCACGGCCGGCCGGGACACGGCATGGCTGGCGACCGCTCTCGGCGAGGCCCGCGCGGGCCTCGCCGAGGGCGGCATCCCGATCGGCGCCGCCCTGTACGGGGCGGACGGTGAGCTGCTCGGCCGCGGCCGCAACCGCCGGGTGCAGGACGGCGATCCGTCGACGCACGCGGAGACCGCCGCGTTCCGGGCCGCCGGGCGGCAGCGCTCGTACCGGGGCACCACGATGGTGACCACGCTGTCCCCCTGCTGGTACTGCTCCGGCCTGGTGCGCCAGTTCGGGATCTCGCGGGTGGTGATCGGTGAGACCGAGACCTTCCACGGCGGGCACGACTGGCTGGCCCGGCACGGGGTTGAGATCGTGCTGCTGGACGACGCCGCCTGCGTGGAGCTGATGCGCGGGTTCGTCCGCGAGCACCCCGCGCTCTGGAACGAGGACATCGGCGAGGACTGACCCGGTACCCGTCCGGCGCGCCCCGCCGGGTCACCGCTGAGCCGCGTACTCCTCCCGCAGCCCCGCCCACCGCACCGGCGTCCACTTCGTCCAGTCGGCGGGGTGGCCCGCCAGTGCGTCCACGAGGTGGCAGAAGTGGTCGTGCCACCCGGCGAGGCAGTCCAGCCGCAGGGCGTCGTCGCCGCGGAACTCGTTGGTGAACCGCAGCAGCACGTGCTCGCCGCGCGGCGGTTCCAGGTGGAAGCGCATCCGGCCGTGCAGGCCGTCCACGGTGTACTCGGCGATCCGCTCGACGTCCCAGGCGGTGACGGTGCCGGAGGCGACCGTGGCCTGCCCGTCCGGTGCGGTGTTCAGCCAGCGCAGCGTGACGGCCCCGCCGACGTGCGGTTCGAACGGATCGGCTGCGGCCAGCCACCCCGGCAGCCCCTCGGAACTGGCAACGGCTGCCCACACCCGCGGGACGGGGTGGGGCAGCCGGAGGGTGAAGCGCAGAGTCTGCTGGTCACCCCGGGTCTCGCTGGTACCGCGCTCGATCGTGGACGTCGCATCGGTCATGGCTACAGCGTGACCCCGCAGGGCACGTTCCGCACCCGTGAGGTGCGGCTCCTGTGCCTGAGCCTGGCCGGACCGGCGAGCGGCGTCCGACGCGTGCGGCAGGACCCTCAGACGCCGGCGTAGGAGTGCTTGCCGGTGACGAAGATGTTCACGCCGTAGTAGTTGAAGAGCCAGCAGCCGAAGGCGATCAGCGCCAGGTAGGCGGCCTTGCGGCCCTTCCAGCCGGCGGTGGCGCGGGCGTGCAGGTAGCAGGCGTACGCCACCCAGGTGATGAAGGACCAGACCTCCTTGGGGTCCCAGCCCCAGTAGCGGCCCCAGGCGTCGCCCGCCCAGATCGCGCCCGCGATGATCGTGAACGTCCACAGCGGGAAGACGGCGGCGTTGATCCGGTACGAGAACTTGTCCAGGGTCGACGCGGCGGGCAGCCGGGAGAGCACGGACTGGGCGAACGTACCCGGCTCCACCCCGTTGGCGATCTTGTTCTCGTAGCTGTCGCGGAACAGGTACATCAGCGTGCCGACGCCGCCGATGTAGAAGACGGCACCGCAGATGATGGCGGTGGAGACGTGGATCCACAGCCAGTACGAGTGCAGTGCGGGCACCAGCTGGTCGCTGGAGGTGTACAGCACCGTGGTCGCGATGCCGAGGTCCAGCAGGACGGTGGTGACCAGGAGCAGCCCCATCCAGCGGACGTTCTTCTTCAGCACCAGCAGGATCAGGTACGCGGCGACCGCCACCACGGAGAAGGTGATGGAGAACTCGTACATGTTGCCCCAGGGGGCACGCTTCACGGACAGGGCGCGGGCGAGGACGCCGCCGGCCTGGACGAGGAAGGCGAGCACGGTCATGGAGACCGCGATCCGCCCGTACAGGTCGCCCTTGAACGTGCCGCCGGCCGCGCCGGGCCCGTCCGGGACGTCGCGGGAACCTGCCGCGGTACGGGTGATGATCTTCGGCCGGTCCAGTACGGCGGTGGCCCCGGCCTTCTGTGCGACCTCGACCTTCACCGTGGCGGCGGCTGCCTCGGTGGTCAGCGCGGCGGCGGTGCGGCCGACCTTGCTGCGGCTGCCGAACACCCATTCCGCGATGTGCGCGAAGAAGGCCAGCGTGTAGACGGCCATCGACGAGTAGATCAGCACATTGCTGGTGTGTGCCAGGTTCTCGTTGGTTGCGGCGGCGAGATTCACTTCTCAGCCCCTTCGGAAGGTTCTGCGGAGGACGCGTCGACGAGGTCGGGTCCGGATCGGGGTCGGGGTCGGGGTCTGGGCCGGGCGCGGTGGGCGCCACGGCGTTGAGCGTGACCGCGAGATCGGCCAGCTCCTCGGGAAGCTTCGCGGACTCGCTGCGGCCGAGCCCCGCCATTTCGACGACGGTGACGCCGTCACTGCCGCGTACGGCCCGGACCCAGACGCGGCGCCGCTGGATGAACAGGGAACCGGCGAGCCCGGCGATCGCGGCGATGGCCCCGGTGAGCGCCCAGCCGCTGGCGGGCTGCTTCGAGATCTGGAAGCTGGCCCACTCGTCGATGCCCTCGAAGGTGATCGAGCCGGCGCCGTCGGGCAGCTTCATCGTCTCGCCGACCAGCAGCCGCTGCTTGAGCTGCTTGCCCTTGGCGTCCTTGAACTCCGTCATCTTCGACTTGTCCAGCTGGTACACGTTCTGCGGCAGTCCGGAGTCGACGCCGAGCGATCCGTGGAAGCCGTTGAGGGCCAGCACCGGCATGTCGGCGGCCGGGAACTGGGAGAACATCGTGCCCTTGCCGTTGCCCGCGAAGGTCGGCACGAAGAACGCCTGGAAACCCAGCTGGTCCTTCTTGCCGTTCTTGTCGCGGTAGCCGTCCATCACCTTGATCGCACCGGTGGAGGTGACGTTGTTGTCGATGGGCAGCAGCGGCACGGCGTTGCGGTAGACCTCCTTGCCCCTGGCGTCCTTGACGGAGACGACGGGCGCGTAGCCGTGGGCGTTCAGGTAGACCTTGGTGCCGTCGACGACGAGGGGTTCGTTGACCTTGATGACGGACTTCTGCGACTTGCCGTAGGCGCCCTTGGAGTACGTGACGCGGGCCTCGTAGGTACGCGGCGTGCCGATCTGCGGGCCGCTGCGCTCGTACGTGCCGATGAAGTTGTCGAGGCTGAAGCTGAAGGGGGACAGCGAGTCCTTGTCGAAGAGCGACCCGGACTTGAAGTCGTCGTACTGGGTGATCGTGTTGGAGAACCCGTCGCCCTCGACAACCAGTTTCCCGCCCTCGGACTTGAAGAGCTGTCCCGCGGCGAAGGCCACCAGCATCACGATGAGCGCGATGTGGAACATCAGGTTCCCGGCCTCGCGCAGATAGCCCTTCTCGGCGGCGACCGCGTCCCCGTCGGTGTGCGCGCGGTAGCGGCGCCTGCGCATCATCGCGAGCGCGGCCTCACGGACCTGCTCGGGCTCGGCATCGGTGCGCCAGGTGGTGTACGCGGGCAGCCGGGTCAGCCGCTTGGGTGCGCCCGGCGGGCGGCTGCGCAGCTGGCCGACGAACGTGGCGGTGCGCGGCACGATGCAGCCGATGAGCGAGATGAACAGCAGGATGTAGATCGCGGAGAACCACACCGAGCTGTAGACGTCGAAGAACTGGAGCTTCTCGTAGATCGGCGTGACGGTGGTGTGCGCCTGCTGGAAGGTCTGCACCTTGAGTTCGTCGACGCTGTTCTGCGGGATCAGCGAGCCGGGGATGGCGCCGAGCGACAGCAGGAACAGCAGGATCAGCGCGACCCGCATGGAGGTGAGCTGGCGCCAGAACCAGCGGACCCAGCCGATGATCCCCATGGCCGGCAGATTCGCCAGCGACTCCTCGCGCGGCGCGGTGGAGAGCTGGGAGCCCGCGGCGCCGAGTTCACGGGCGGTCTCCCGGTCCTGCTCGGCGCGTACCTCCCGCTCGTCCGGGCGCTCGCGCTGCTGGGAGGGGTTGGACTTGGTGTTGCTCATTCGGTACTCAGATCCCCACCGTGAAGCCGTTGGACCAGCCCTGCAGTTCCTGCATCATGCTGCCCCACGCGCCGGTCAGCAGGAGCAGCCCGGTCACGATCATCATGCCGCCGCCGATGCGCATGACCCATACGTAGTGGCGCTTGACCCAGGAGAAGGCGCCGAGCGCCTTGCGGAAGGCCACGGCGGCGAGCACGAAGGGCACGCCGAGGCCGAGGCAGTAGGCGACGGTCAGTATGGCCCCGCGTCCGGCGGTGCCCTGGTCCATCGCGAGGAAGGTCACCGAGCTGAGCGTCGGGCCGAGGCAGGGGGTCCAGCCGATCCCGAAGAGGGCACCTAGCAGCGGGGCGCCCACCAGTCCGGAGACCGGCTTCTTGTGGATGCGGAACTCACGCTGCGTCATCCAGGGCATCAGGCCCATGAAGAAGATCCCATGAGGATCATCAGTACGCCGAGGACCTTGGACAGGACCCCGCTGTTCGCCTGGAGCGTCTGCCCGAAGAAACCGAAGAGGGCGCCGCCCGAGACGAACACAACGGTGAAACCGAGCACGAAGAGCGAGGCACCCGCGACCATGCGCCCGCGCCGGGCATCCGCCAGGTCGGCGCCGCTGACCCCGGTGACGTAACTGAGGTAGCCGGGGACGAGGGGCAGGACGCACGGCGAGAAGAAGGAGACGAGCCCGCCGAGCACGGCGATGGGCAGGGCGATGGGCAGGGCCCCGCTCATGACGGTCTCGTTGGTTTCGGCGAGGGTGATCACCTGATCACTTCTCCGCGATCAACGGGTCGATCATCTCGTGCAGCTTGGTGTCGTCGAGCGCTGCCAGCGAGCGGGCGGCGATCTTCCCGTCCCGGTCGATGACGACGGTCGACGGAATGGTCTGCAGGTTCAGCATGCCCTTGGGGAAGCGCAGCAGGAGCTTTCCGGTCGGGTCGAAGAAGCTCGGGTAGCTGATCCCGAAGTCCTGCTCGAAGCTGATCGCCGGGCCGCGCTGCGCGTCGCGGGTGTTGATGCCGATGAACTGGACGCCCTGGCCCGCGGTGGCCTTGGCCACCTTGGTGAAGTGCTTCGCCTCCAGGCGGCAGGGGCCGCACCATGAGCCCCACGCGTTCAGGACGACGACCTTGCCCTTGTAGTCGGCCAGGTCCAGGGGCTTGCCGTCCAGGCTCTCGCCGTCGAGCTTCGGAGCCTCGGCACGCTCGCCCTTGGCCACGGTGGAGATCCCACCGGAGCCCGTGACGAAGTGGGTGTCGCCGCCGCCACCGGTCTTGTCGCCCGAGTCGCACGCGCTCAGCGTCAGTGCGAGCGCGACGGCCGCCGCCGGGGCGGCGAGCAGGGTGAAGCGGCGTCGAGGTGCGCGGCCATAGCTCATGTGAAAAGTTTCGCATGGCGGTTTCGGGGATCTTGGGCACCCCCCTCGGTGCCCGTAAAGCCCGTTGTCAGGCCTGTTTAAAGAACGTGTTCCAGCCGCCGTCGGGTGCCTGACCGACCTCCAGCGTACGGAGCTTCGCGAGCACGGCCGGGTCCTGTACGTCGAGCCAGTCGACGAACTGCCGGAAGGAGACGAGGCGCACATCCTTCTTCCCGGCAATGTGCTTGAGCGCGTCCTCGACCGCATCCATGTAGATGCCGCCGTTCCACTCCTCGAAATGGTTCCCGATGTAGAACGGCGCACGGTTCGTTTCGTACGCGCGCTGGAAACCGTCGATGTACGACTGGGTGGCCTGTTCGCGCCAGCCCGGATAGCGGGACGGCATTCCGTTGGTCGAGTTCTTCGACTGGTTCGCCAGGATGTTGTAGTCCATGGAGAGGACTTCGAAGGTGTGCCCGGGGAACGGGATTCCCTGCAGCGGCAGGTCCCAGACGTCCATGCGCTTCGACGGCCACACCTGCGTGCCGCCGGGCGAGCTCGCGTCGTAGCGCCAGCCGAGCTTCTTCGCCGTGGGCAGCAGATTGTCCTGTCCGAGCAGACAGGGGGTGCGGCCGCCGACGAGTTCCTTGCGGTAATCGAAGGGCAGCGGGTCGAGTTCGGTCCAGCCGGTGTTGGTGCGCCATTCGGTGACGAAGGAGACCGACTGATCGATTTCACTCTGCCACTGGGAGGGCGACCAGTTCTCGACGGATCCGGAACCGCCGCAGAAATGCCCGTTGAAGTGGGTGCCGATCTCGTGCCCGTCGAGCCAGGCCTGACGTACACCGCTCAGCGTCGCCTTGATGTGGTCATCGTTGAGATAACCGATATCGGAGGCTCCGATGGGGTTGTTGGGCGGGCGGTAGAGGGACTTCTTCGATTCGGGCAGCAGATAGAGCCCGGAGAGGAAGAAGGTCATCGCCGCGTCGTGTTCCTTGGCGAGTTCCAGAAAACGCGGGAACAGCCCGTTGCCGACCTCGCCGGCGCCGTCCCAGGAAAAGATCACGAACTGCGGCGGCGTCTGGCCCGGTTCGAGCGGAACCGGCGCGGCCGGCTGGCGCGGCTGCTTTCCGGTGTCGGCGGTGGAACCGTCCCCGATGGCCCTGACGTCCTTCTTCGCGGGCCCGGTGCCCTTGGCGGTCCCCCCGGCGCCCTTCGCCCCCTTGCTCGGGCCCGGCCGGCCGACGTCGGCGGAGTCGGTGGAACTGCAGCCCGCCACCCCGATGGCGGCCGCGGCCCCAAGTCCGGCTCCGAGCAAACCCCTTCGGCTGATGTCACGCATGCGGGTTCCCATCTGCGGTCGTTTTGCCCTAAGTCCATACAAACTGGCAATGGCTTAGATGGGCGAAGCAACACGAGGGTTCCCCGAAATAGCACACAATTCTTTACGTAACCAGCCCCCGGCCTTGACCGAACGCAAGACCGATTCCGGGGTCGGTCGGACATGTCCGATCAAGGCCGTCCAGCGATTGCGGACAAGCGGCACCCGGACGAACCCGGGCGACCCGCCCCGCACCCGGCGCTACGCGCCGACGCCCTTCGACGCCCCCTTCACCGGCTTCGCCCCCGCCAGCAGGTGCGCCGGCACCAGGTCCCGCGCCGGCTCCGAATACCCGACCGACACGATCTTGTCGCCCTGGTAGGTGAAGCTGGTCAGCGACGCGAGCGTGCACTGCCGCTTGCGCGGGTCGTGCCACAGCCGCCGCCGCTCCACGAAGCTCCGCACGATCCAGATCGGCAGCTGATGGCTGACGCACACCGCCTCGTGCCCGCGGGCCGCGTCACGCGCCGCGTCCAGGGCGCCCATCATCCGTACGACCTGCTCGATGTACGGCTCACCCCACGACGGCCGGAACGGGTTCGTCAGGTGCTTCCAGTTGTCCGGCTTGCGCAGCGCCCCGTCACCGACGCCGAAGGTCTTGCCCTCGAAGACGTTGGCGGCCTCGATCAGCCGCTCGTCGGTGGCGAGGTCCAGGCCGTGCGCCTTGGCGACCGGCGTGGCCGTCTCCTGGGCGCGCTCCAGCGGGGAGGCGACGACGTGGGTGATGTCGCGCTTCTCCAGGTGCTCGGACACCCGGTCGGCCATCTGCCGGCCGAGCTCGGAGAGGTGGTAGCCGGAGCGGCGGCCGTACAGCACGCCGTCCGGGTTGTGCACCTCTCCGTGGCGCATCAGATGGACGACGGTGATGTCCTTGCGACCGGTGCTGCTGCTGGTCTCGCTCATGCGGTGGCCTCCGATGCGGCGCGGGCGGCGGCGGGCAGCGCGGCGGCGATCCGCTCGACGGCCCGGGTGTCGTGGGCGGTGGAGACGAACCACGACTCGAACGCCGACGGCGGCAGATAGACGCCCTGCGCCAGCATCGAGTGGAAGAACGGGGTGAAGCGGAAGGCTTCCTGCTGCTTCGCGTCGTCGTAGTTGCGGACCGGCCGGTCCGTGAAGAAGACGGAGAACATGTTGCTCGCCGCCTGCACGGTGTGCGCGACCCCCTCCTTGGTCAGGGCCTCGCTCACCAGCCCGCGGATCTCCGCGGAGACCGCGTCGACCTTCGCGTACGCGGCGTCGTCCAGCAGCCGCAGCTGGGCGAGGCCGGCGGCGGTGGCGACCGGGTTCCCGGAGAGGGTGCCGGCCTGGTAGACCGGGCCGGCCGGGGCCAGGTGCGCCATCACGTCGGCGCGCCCGCCGAACGCGGCGGCCGGGAAGCCGCCGCCCATCACCTTGCCGAAGGTCATCAGGTCGGGCCGCACGCCGTCGATGCCGAACCAGCCGGCCTTCGACGTACGGAACCCGGTCATGACCTCGTCGGAGATGTACAGGGCTCCGCCGGCGGCGCAGATCTCCTTGAGACCCGCGTTGAAACCGTCCAGCGGCGGCACGACGCCCATGTTGCCGGGCGACGCCTCGGTGATCACGCAGGCTATCTCACCCGGCTGCGCGGCGAAGACGGCCCGCACGGCCTCCAGGTCGTTGTACGGGACCACGATGGTGTCGCCGGCCTGCGCGCCGGTGACCCCGGGGGTGTCCGGCAGACCGAAGGTCGCCACCCCGGACCCGGCGGCGGCGAGCAGCGCGTCGACGTGACCGTGGTAACACCCGGCGAACTTCACGATCTTCGCCCGGCCGGTGAAACCACGGGCGAGGCGGATCGCGGACATGGTCGCCTCGGTGCCGGACGACACGAGCCGCACCTGCTCCACCGGCTCGACCCGGGCCACGATCTCCTCGGCGAGCGCGACCTCGCCCTCACCGGGCGTACCGAATGAGGTGCCGCGGGCGACAGCCTCCTGAACTGCGGCGATGACCTCGGGATGGGAATGGCCGAGAATCATCGGCCCCCACGAGCACACGAGGTCGACATACTCACGATTGTCGGCATCGGTGAGGTACGGACCGGTACCGGACACCATGAAGCGGGGCGTACCGCCCACGGCCCGGAAGGCACGTACCGGAGAGTTCACGCCGCCGGGCGTCACGAGGGACGCGCGGTCGAAAAGCGTCTGCGAAACTGGGGCGTCATAGGGAAAGCTCACACATGCCATGGTGTCAGAGCCACGGACGGTCTTGCGGACGGGTGTTTCACCGCACGCCCGTGGGGGAGGTCACTGACACGATGATCGGGTTGCGCGGCGGGGGCTGTGTCTCCTAGTTAGTAGTCGGGTGGATGAGATATGCATCGCGGTGGCGGAGTGGGCGAAGGGACCGACGACCTGGGGCCCGAGCCTGCCCGGCGGGGTCGGCACCGGCGCGAGGCTGAGCGCAGGCAGGGCATACAGGCCGGTGGTGCGCAGGTGGGCGGCGGAGCCGGAAGCAGGAGTGGTGGCCGGGTGGGGGTGACGTACAAGTACTTCGGGGCCCCCGACGGGGCCACTGCCGCACGCGTGCCCATTTCCATGCGCCCGGAGGAGCTCGGGGGCGACGAGCTGGGCATGGGCGGCATGTTCACCAAGATCAAGCCGGAGACGGTGGCCGCGATGGTCCTCACCGGCATACAGGGCATACCCCTGCACAAGGTGCCGCCGCTGGAGCTGGTCGTCCTGCACCCCGACTACGCGGTGGTCAAGCTCCCGATGACGGTCGTCGACCCGCTGCGCGGCGTCGGCGAGGAGTCGGTGGGCGCCGCGGCCTTCATCTGGTCCACGGTCCCGGATCGCGGCGGTCCTCGCGATGCTTTCAACGTCTACCAACTGCTGCACGAGTGGCAGGACTTCAGCCACCGGCTGCACGACGCGGGACACCAGGCGTACTGCCTGGTGTGGCCCTGAGCAGGGGTTTCCTGCCGCCTCCTGAAGGTGGGCGGGGTCCGCAGACCCCGGCGGGCACTCACACGGCCACGCCGGCGTCCTCGCGCGGTCCCGCCTGGGCGGCTTCGGAGGCCCGGCCGGCCGACGGCACGGCGGCACGGGCGTCCGGTTCACCGGCGCGGCGCCGCGCCACGAAGGCGGTCGCGACGAGTGCGAGTGCGACGGTCCCGGAGAGCGCGGGCCAGTACACGTAACGGTAGTTGGATTCGGGCGCCGTGGGCAGGTAGGCGAGGACGTACAGGAGGGAGCTGGCCCCCAGGAGCCGGAGCTCCCGGGTGTAAGGGCCGCTCCACCGGCGACGCAGTACGAGCACCAGCGAGACGGCGAGCCAGAACCAGCCCTGGAAGAGCATCGGCAGGTCGCGGGCGAACCCGGTCACGTAGTTCTGCAGGGCGGACCGCAGCGTGTCGTTCAGCGGCTCCTTCTGCACCTCGGGGTGCAGTCGGGCGCCGGCGTTGACGTGGGTGCCGTTCCAGAAGACCTGATTGCTCTGGAAGAGCAGCTTGGTGAAGACCCGGATCCGGTACTCGGCGTAGCCCTTCCAGTGCCGCGGCATCTGCTGCGCCCACATCCGGACGACGACGTCGGCGTGCCGGTCCAGATACGTCACGTCGAAGGTCCGGCCGTGCGGGTAGCACTGCAGGTAGGCGTCGGAGGTGAGGTTCCGCCGCCGGCAGTCGACGGTGGCCGCGACCAGGCGGTCACGCACGTCCGCGCTCGCCCCCGCCTGTTCGGCGGCGGTCCGCACCTGGGCCGGGGTGAGCACGTGGACGAGATCGTCCACCGGGATCACCGCGTACACGCGGGTCGGCACCGGGGCGGTGGCCGCGGACACACCGGCGCTGCCGGCGATCACGACCGCGGCGAACACACCGGTGGCCGCCAGCCAGCGGCGGCGCCCCGGGGCGGGCCACGCCGCGAGGACGAGCATGGCGAAGACCGGGACCACGGCGGGAATGGCGTTCTTCCGTACGAGCGCGGCGTACGCGAGGAACAGCACGCCCAGCACCAGCAGCGCCCAGCGAGTCCTGACCCGGTCCGGTGACAGCTCGCGGACGGTGAGCGTGATCGCGAAGACCGCGAGGAGCGCGTACGCCAGGTGCACGTCCTTCCACACCACGCCGGTGAGGTTCATGATGTGCGGCGCGAACCCGACGGCCAGGACGGCGAGGGAGAGCCCGCGACTGCCGGTCTTCTTCCATCCCAGCCGGGCGAGGACCCACAACGCCCCCACAGCACGGCGGCCTGCAGGGCGGCCATGGCCGAGAAGTCACCCGTGATCCGGATGACGATCCGCCACGCAAGCGCCATCACCGGCGGATGCCAGTCGTTGACCGGCTCGTCCCCCAGCGCCTGCCACAGCTGGGTGTTGCTGTCCGCACTGAGGTATCCGGGGTGGAAGACGGTGGCCACGGCATAGCCGCAGGCCGCCGCGATGGCCGCCAGGCACCAGGGCCACAGCGTGCCGTCCCTCCAGGCTCCGCGCAGTGTGGTGGTCCACCGGTCGACAGTTCCGGACATGTGGGCAGGGTCCTCCCGGTCGATGACGACGGCTCGCGTGGTCACTCAACTGTGAGCTGAGAAAGCGCAGTTCGCGGGCAGCGTGGCAGGAATCTACGCGTATCGGAACTGGAAGGACAAACCGGAACTATTATTTACCCGCACGGCGGGCCGCGGCAGGCGCGGCACCACGAGCACCCGCGGGGACCGCCGACGGGCTCACGCCGCTTCGGCTGATCAGGTGCGTTCCGGCAGCACCTCAGCGCGGTTGCGTCCTTGCAGGGCTGCCGACGGTAAGGGTTTGAACTGCACACTGCCTGCTACGCATTGTCGAGAGGGATCACCCATGCTTCGTAGTATCGCGATCACCCTGGCCACCGTTGCCGCAGCCGGATTCGTGGCCGCCGGCCCCGCTGCCGCCAACAACTCCGACGGTGGCTGGGAGGGCGGCAAGTCCGCCGCCGGCTACTCCGAGGTCGAAGGGGACCGCGCGGGCCTGGACTACCTGAACCTGGGCGGCCCGTACGGGATCACCCACCTCAAGGCGAACAAGGCGCACTTCGATCTTGAGCGCGGCTACTACTACTCCGAGTACCTCCAGGGCCGCTGACCCACGACCGCACGATCGGGCAGGGCCCGCCACGGGGTGCGGACCCTGCCCGCGGTCACCCGCTCGGCTCGGCGCACCGCCGGAACGCGCCCGCCCAGCCGGCCGGTGCAACCACCCGGCTCGGCGCCCCGGCACCGGCCGCGTCACCACGACGGGCCCGACACCATGCGGTGTCGGGCCCGTCGGGCGTTCAGCGTGCGGGCCGGGCCGCCCGGCCGGCGCTCGGCACGGGATCCGCTGCGGATCGGCACGCCCAGCCGTCCGCGCCGGTGAACCCCGGCGGAAGCCTGGACGGTGCCCAGGACGTCAGCGGGGGTCCACCGGCGGGACTGCGCCTCTACGGCGCCGGTCAGTTGCCGATCTGGTAGAACTCCACGTCCCCGTAGCTGTAGGTGTTGAACGCGGCGCTCGTGGCCCCGACGATCATTTCCACTGAGCCACCGGAGTGCCGGGTGCCGCGCACGGAGATGCGGACCGGCGTCTCGTCGCACCAGACGCTCTTGTACTGCCAGGTCCCGTTCCAGTTCCTGTAACCGAAGGTGGCGGACTGGCGAGTGATGGCGCCGTCCGAGCAGTAGGCGTCCAGCTCTCCCTCGATCGTGTAGTGGGTGGGGCCGTCAGGGCTCACGCTGCCGTTGAAGCGGACGTCGTACTTCGTGTTGCCCAGCCCGTCCTGGCTGACGTACGAGACGTGCGCCTGCAGAGTCTCGGCGCTCGCCGGTGCGGCGGAGGCCATCGGCAGGAGGACGGCGGCAGCGATCGCCGCTGCAAGCCCCGCGGCGCGACGGCGAGAAGTAGGACGAAACATGGGGCGGTTTCCTTCCGGTCAGGCGACGGGCCGTTCGGCCCGGCCCGCCCATACCTATCCGTTACGACCCGAACATCTACAGAAAGACACCCGTTATCGATTGCTGGAGTGAAAAGGCATATTTGCGCAGTTGAGGCGCACCGGGCGGCACGCCCTTCGGTGGTTGACGCGCCGGGGCCCCGAGGTCCGGCGTCAACACCCGGCTCGGCGCCCCGCACCGGCCGTGTCACCACGACGGGCCCGACACCATGCGGTGTCGGGCCCGTCGGGCGTTCAGCGTGCGGGCCGGGTCGCCCGGCCGGCGCTCCGCCTCACGCGTCAGACGTGGGAGCCGGTCTCGCGACGGCGTACGACGAAGACCGCGCCCGCGCCGATCGCCAGCGCCGCGCCGCTCACGAGGGCGAGCTGCGACATGTCGGACGACGGGCCCGTGGCGGCGAGGGTGCCGCTCACCGGACGGGACGACCCGCCGCTCTGCGGCTCCAGTTCCGGGCCGGCCGGCGCGGTCACACCGGGCTCGGCGTCGTCGACCTTGCCGGGATCGGTGCCCGCGGCGGCGATCAGGAACTCGTAGCCTTCGAGGTCCGGGTTGCCTCCGCAGGAGCCGTTGTCGTTGAAGTAGTCACCGGCGACGAAGGTGACGCCGTTGCCCGCGGGGCGGCGGCGTCGACCGTGAGACGCATCTTGACGTCGGCGTGGGCGCCGGCCTTCAGCGGGCTGATGGCGTCCATGTAGTGCTTGTTGTCGACGGTCTTCCACGTCGAGGACGAGGCGGACGACCACTGCAGGTGCACCAGGTCGTCGATGCCGTCCTGCCCGCTCTCGTCGGTCGCGTGGACGTAGACGAACGGAAGCACCTTGTCCATCGTCTCCTCGGTGCCGTTGGTCACCCGGAGCTTGAAGGCGACCTTCGTGCCGGCGACGACGGTGGACGGCAGGCCCGTGACGACCGTGGTGAGCCGGGCCTCGGGGACGCAGTCCTCGCCGTCCTCACCCTCCTCGGCCGCCTCCTCCTTCGCCTTGGCCAGCGCCTCGTCGGCGGCGGTCATGTCAGCGAGCGCCTCCTTGGTGGCCTTCTGCGCCTGGCCCAGCTTCCGCGCCGCGGCGACCCTCGCGTCGTCGTGCGCGTCGTCGGCCTCCACGACCTTGGCGTCAGCGGCGGCCTTGGCATCGGCGGCGGCCACGGCGGTGGCCTCCGCCTCGGTCAGAGTGGTCGCCGCGGCGGTCCTCTCCTCCTCGGTCGCCGTCTCCGTGAGGGCGTCGACCGCCGCCTTGGCGTCGACGACCGCCTGATCGGCCTCGGTCTTCGCGGTGGCGGCGCCGGTCGCCACCGCCTTCGCGGCCTTGACTGCCACGACCAGGGGATCGGTGTCGGAATCGAGCGCCGTCAGGGCGTCGCGGGCGGCGTTCTCAGCCGCCACGGCCTCGTCATACGCCACCTTCGCAGCGGCGGCGGCCTTTTCCAGCTCCGCGATGGACGGCTTCTCCTGCGTCTGCGCTGCCGGCTTGTCGTCGGCGAATGCGGGAGTGACCGACAGCAGGAGGGCAGGCGTGGTCACTGCGGTGGCGACAGCTGTGGCAAGAATCCGGCGAAACTTCACAAGAGCCCTTCGGGAATCCGAACAAGAGAGAAGGGGTCGCAGCGGAAATGGGACACGCAGATGCGACTTGAGGTGATCGTATGGCGAGGAAACCGCCGGCCGTCACAATTTCTTCACCGGCCTCGGGCGGTGCCCCAACAGCCCTGCCGGACAAAGAAGATGAAACGGTGCAGTTGCTTTCCTCGCCCGTGCATTCCCTGTGGGGAACGCCACACCCCCGGGATGCGTCGCCCCGCACCTCCCCGGCAGGTGAGCGGTCCGACGTCCAGGAACCAATCCGGGGACGGGTTCGCACCGAACCACTTACGTGGGTCGCCGCAGTCCCGCGACGGCAAAGCACCACGACGGTCACCTCCCGCACAGCAGGTGAGAACCATGGCAACGGCCCGACCGCTGCTCAGCCGAGACCTTCCCCCGCTCTTCGAGACACCCGACCTGCCGGGGGCGCAGACGCCCGCCCCGCAGGGCCACTGGTGCCCGGAGTTCACGAAGGGGCGAGGAGCACGGCCCGGGAGACCGCACCCGGAAGCACGCCCCTCCACTACGCCCCTTGAGCGTCATCTCCTTGATTTCGCGCCCCTAAGGGCTGTCCCGCGACACGCCCGCCCCGCAAGGAGTGCGCGCAACGACCGGCCACATCCGGCCATTCATTGGCCGAAGAATGATCTTCAGCTGACCTGTCGTACCTGCCGATGCAGGAGGGCACGGAAACTGAAGGAGGCCTGCCATGGGCGACGCTCTTCTGGCCCTGTCGATCCCCGTCCTGGTCTTCGGCGCCGGCATCTACGCCGCGGCGGAGAGCTGGTGGCGGCGTCGGCACCCGGCACCGCCGTCCCCGTACACCCATCAGGCGGCCCGGCTCGCCGAGCGCGCGATGCTGGTGGACGCGGAGAGGATCGTGGACGGCGCATACGTCTCCCTGAGCGCCCTCTACGACGGGGCGAGTGCGCCGGGCGCACACTTTCCGGCCACCGACGTCGCGGGCGGGTCCGAACCAGGTCCGGACCGCGACCGTCCGACGCCGGCGCCGGCCCAGCGGGGCTGAGGGCTCTCCCGCAGGGCGGCCTCTCGTTCCGATCACGCCGGGCCCGTCCGCCCTGGCGCCGGACCTCGCGTCGTCGTCGGTCGCCGACGCTCCGCGTCATAGGATCGGCCGCCATGGCTGGCCCTCAAGGTCCTCACGGCCCCCGGCGCGACACCCGGGGCATCGTCGACGCCTCCGACCTGTTCACGCACGTACGCTTCCGCCGCCGCGAGCCCGCGCCCGCACTGCGGCCGTATCTGGAGCACTACTGGCTGATCGACTGGGACCTGCCCCGGCCGTACGCCTCCCGCCTGGTGCCGCACCCCAGTGTGAACCTGGTCTTCGAGCGCTACGCGGGCTGCGGCGACGACGCCGGGTTCGCGGAGGTCTCGGGCATCGGCCTGGAGCTCTTCACCCAGAAGCTGGAGGGCCGGGGCCGGGTCTGCGGGGTGCAGTTCCGCCCCGGCGGCTTCCGGCCGTTCGCACCGGGCCGGCCGGTGTCGCAGTGGACGGGGCGCCGGCTCCCGGCGGCCGAGGTGTTCACGCCGCCCGCCCCGCCGTCGGCCGTGCTGGACCCCGAGCAGGAGGACGAGCGGATCGCGGCACTCGACGCCTACCTGCTGGCGCTCGGCCCCGAACCGGATCCGCAGGCCGACCGGGCGATGGCCCTGGTCGAGCGGGTCCGCACCGACCGCACCGTCTGCCGCGTCGGCGAACTGGCCCGTGCCGAGGGGGTGTCGGTGCGTTCGTTGCAACGGCTGTTCGCCACGTACGTCGGCGTCGGCCCCAAGTGGGTCATCCTCCGCTACCGCATCCACGAGGCGCTGGAACGGGCCGAGTCGGACCCGGCCGTGGACTGGGCGGGGCTCGCCGCGGACCTCGGGTACAGCGACCAGGCCCACCTGGTCAGGGACTTCACGGCGACGGTGGGCGTGCCCCCGACTTCGCTCACCGCCCGTTGATTGTCAGTGACCTCTCCTACAGTGCTGACATGGAGCACACCACAGCGTCATCCGTACGGATCGAGCCCTGGTCGGAAAGCGACCTGGAGCTGCTCCGCCGGGCCAACGCGCCGGAGCTGATGGCCCATCTGGGCGGTCCCGAGTCGGAGGAGCAGCTCATAGGGCGTCACGCCCGCTATGTGACGCTGAGCGCGGACCGGACAGGCCGGGGCAGGATGTTCCGCGTCGCGCTGACCGGCGAGGACGAGGCCGTGGGCACCATCGGGTTCTGGGAGCGCACCTGGCAGGGCCAGGAGGTGTACGAGACGGGCTGGGCCGTGCTGCCGGGCTTCCAGGGGCGGGGAATCGCGTCGGCGGCGACCGCGGCCGTGGCCGAGCAAGCGCGCGCCGAGAACAAGCACCGCTATCTGCACGCCTACCCGTCCGTGGCCAACGGCGCGTCGAACGGGGTCTGCCGCAAGGCGGGGTTCGTCCTCCTGGGCGAGTGCGAGGTCGAGTACCCGCCCGGCCATCAGCTCTTGACGAACGACTGGCGGCTGGACCTCCACCCGGGGCGCTGACCGGCGGGGGCGGCGACGGCGACCGGCCGGGCCCCGGGCGGCGCACGTCAGGACGGGGCGCACGTCAGGACGGGGCCGCGCGGGGACGCACTGCGGCGGGGCCGGGGAGGCGCCCGGGAGGCGCCCCGGCCGGGGCGACGGAGCGGACGGCACCGACGCGCCAGGCGCCGTCGCGCCAAACCGATTGACGAATGGGCCCACCTCCTGGATATTTATCTGCGTCACGCAGAAAATGTGCTTCACAGGTACTGTGCCGTGCCACCAGCCGCGCCGGACAGCCCGCGGGACACCCGCCCGGTCGCCGCGCACCACGCGCGTCGACACCGGATCCCGGACATCCACCGCAGAACCCGGTCGCAGATACCGGGTCGCAGAGAGATACCGGGTCGCACCCACACCGAGGAGACTCCACCGCCATGCTCACTCTCGTCACCGGATGCCGCGGCCGCGTCGGCTCCGCGCTCGTCTCGCTGCTGCACCACGGCGACCACGCCGTCCGCGCCGCCTCCCGCAATCCCGCCCAGCTCTCCCTGCCGGCCGGTATCCCGTCCGTGCCCTGCGACCTCGACGACCCCGACACCTTCGCGGCCGCGCTGGAAGGCGTCGACTCCGTCTTCCTCTACGCCGAGCCGTCCCACATCGACGACTTCCTCACCGCCGCACAGGCCGCCGGAGTGGAGCACATCGTGCTGCTCTCCTCCAGCTCGGTCCTCGCCCCGGACGCCGCGTCCAACCCGATCGCCGCCTCCCACCACGCGGTCGAAGCGGCCCTCACCGCCTCGCCCCTCACCTCGACGTTCCTGCGCCCGGGCGCCTTCGCGGGCAACGCCTACCAGTGGTCGGGAGCCGTGCGGGGCGGACACCCCGTCGACCTGCCCTACCCGCGCAGCCAGACCAGCCCGATCGACGAGGCCGACATCGCCGAAGCGGCCCTCGCCGTCCTCACCGACGCGCGGCTGCGGGGCACCGCGTATCACCTGACCGGCCCCGAATCGCTCACCGCCGCCGAGCAGGTCGAACTCCTGGCCGCGTCCGCCGGCAGCTCCGCGACCGTCAACGCCGTGAGCCGGGACGCCTGGAAGAAGTCCGTGTCCCCCTTCGTGCCGGAGGAGATCGCCGAGGCGCTGCTCACCTACTGGGCGGCAACTGACGGCTCACCGGCCGAGGTCACCGGCGAGACCGAGAAGCTGACCGGCCGTCCGGCCCGTACGTTCGCCGCCTGGGCCACCGAGCACGCCGCCGCCTTCCGCCCCTGAGCCGCACGCCCCCGCGCCCGAAATCCCTGGCTGCCGCGCCCGGCCCAATGGCATCCTGACCAGGTGAACGGACCCGAGATCCACCTCGAAGTCGCCCCTGAACTGAGGCTCTTCGTCGCACACGAACGCCGCCGGGGACGGACCGCCGTGACCACGGACGGCTCGTCCACCCTCGGCCACGTCGTCGAATCGCTCGGAGTCCCGCTGACCGAGGCCGGGCAGCTCCTCGTCGACGGGCGCCCCGTGCCGTTCTCACACATCCCCGCAGCGGGCGAACTGGTCGACGTGCGCGCCGTGCAGCGCCCGCAGCACGTGCCGGGCGCGCCCCTGCGCTTCCTCCTGGACGTGCACCTCGGCACCCTCGCGCGGCGGCTGCGGCTGCTCGGCATCGATGCCGCCTACGCGTACGAGGACATCGGCGACCCGGCGCTGGCCAAGCTCTCGGCGAAGGAGCGACGCGTCCTGCTCACCCGGGACCGGGGGCTGCTCCACCGGCGGGAGATCTGGGCGGGGGCCTACGTCTACAGCGACCGGCCGGAGGTCCAGCTGCGCGACGTACTGGAGCGGTTCGCGCCGGAACTCGCGCCGTGGACCCGGTGCACCGCCTGCAACGGCCAACTGGCGGCGGCGGACAAGGACACCCTCGGGGCGCAGCTGCAGAGCGGCACGCAACGCTCGTACGAGGTCTTCGCGCAGTGCACGGAGTGCGACCGGGCGTACTGGCGCGGCGCCCACCACGCCCGCCTGGAGGCGATCGTGACCGAAGCGGTCCGCGACTTCGGCAGCGGCACCACCGGGCCGGCGGACCCGGCCGGCGGCCGAGCGTGACGCGACCGGCTCAGCCCGGCCCGCCGTCACCCTCCCGCAGACCCGCGATCTGCACCGCGCTCAGCTCCACCGTCCGCCGCATATGGGCGATGAGCAGCGCGACCTCGTCGTCCTCGTACGCCTCGAACATGGCCGTCCACCCGCCGTTCAGCTGCTCCCAGACCGCCCCGAACTCCGCCATCCGCTCGGGCACGGTCGCCACCAGCACCCGCCGCCGGTCCGCCGTGTCCCGTGCGCGCGTCACATAGCCGGCCCGCTCCAGCCGGTCGACCAGCCGGGTCGCCGATCCCGTGGTGAGCCCCGTCAGCTCGGCGATCCGGCCGGTGGTGACGGGCGCCGCCTCCAGGCCGAGCAGGTTGAGGCACTGCAGATCGGTGGGGTGCAGCCGCAGGCGGTCGGCGACGGCCTGGTTGAACAGGGCGTACGAGGCCATGTAGCGGCGCGACACGACGGAGAGCTCGGCGAGCATCGCGGCGCGGCGGGGAGCGGGTGACTTCTGCGGCATGCAGAGAGTGTACGGAGCAGACATCACCCGCACCGCGGCCGTCGAGCACGGACCCGGCCGCGGCTCAGAAGACGTATTCGTCCCCGGTGGCGGGAGCCAGGACCTCATGTTCGCTGTTCTTCGAATTCCGGTCCGTCGCCCCGCCGCTCCACACGGTGTCGATGCGGACGACCACCTCTTTCGGCCGTCCCAGGAGCTGCAGTTCGAGCGCGAGCTGCCGCTCCTGCGAGCCGTCCGCACGCAACGGACCCGTCCGGCACAGCACGGTCTGCCGGTCGGACTGCAGACACTCACCGGGCAGCTCCTGCCGGCCGGCGAGCGGCACGGACACCTGAAGCCTGACCGTCACCCCCGCGAGGTCCGACGGCCCGGTGTTCGAGCTGCGCAACCAGATCCCGAGCCCGGTACCCCAGAGCGAGACATGCCCGTGATGGGAGATGTCCGCCTCCGGTGCGATGCTCCGCACCACCGGCGCTCCGACGGCCGCAGCCGTCCCGCCCGCACCGAGCGCCACGATCGACGCCATTGCCGCCGCAGCGGACACCCTCAGCAGACCCTTACGCGTCACTACCATGTCCTGAAGATACAGATCGTCCTGAATTATGCGTATTTACTGACTGGTTCGGCGCGTCTTTCGCCCCCGTGCCTGCATGGCACCCTGCTCACATGTCCGTGTTCCGCTCCCTCGCGCTGTTCGTCGTCGCCGCGCTCTTCGAGATCGGTGGCGCCTGGCTCGTCTGGCAGGGCGTCCGGGAGCACCGCGGCTGGGCCTGGATCGGGGCGGGCATCATCGCCCTGGCCACCTACGGCTTCGTCGCCACGCTCCAGCCGGACGGCGAGTTCGGCCGGGTTCTCGCCGCGTACGGCGGGGTCTTCGTCGTCGGCTCCATCGCCTGGGGCATGGCCGCCGACGGCTACCGGCCCAACCGGTGGGACGTGACCGGCGCACTGATCTGCCTGGCCGGCATGGCCGTGATCATGTATGCCCCCCGAAACCACTGACCCGGCCGGCCCCTGCCTATCCTGGCCCCGTACCGACCAGCTGTCCGAGGAGCCCGCCATGGCCGCAACCCCCATCGCCGTCATCACCGGAGCGAGCAGCGGCATCGGTGCCGCCACCGCCCGGCAGCTGGCGGCCGCCGGCTACCGCGTCGTACTGACCGCGCGCCGCAAGGACCGCATCGAGGCGCTCGCCGCCGAGATCACCGCGGCCGGTCACGAAGCCACGGCCTACCCCCTGGACGTCACCGACCGCGCGGCGGTCGACGAGTTCGCCACCGCGTTCCGCACCCTCGCCGTCCTCGTCAACAACGCGGGCGGTGCACTCGGAGCGGACCCCGTCGCCACCGGCGACCCGGCCGACTGGCGCCAGATGTACGAGACCAACGTCATCGGCACGCTCAACGTCACCCAGGCCCTGCTCCCCGCCTCACCGCGAGCGGCGACGGCACGGTGGTCATCCTCTCCTCGACCGCGGGCTTCTCCGCCTACGAGGGCGGCGGCGGCTACGTGGCCGCCAAGCACGGCGAACACGTCCTGGCCGAGACCCTCCGCCTGGAGATCGTCGGCACCCCGGTCCGCGTGATCGAGATCGCCCCCGGCATGGTCAAGACGGAGGAGTTCGCCACCACCCGCTTCCGCGGCGACGAGGAGAAGGCCGCCAAGGTGTACGCGGGCGTCGACGCCCCCCTCAGCGCCGACGACGTGGCGGACACGATCACCTGGGCCATCACCCGCCCCAGCCACGTGAACATCGACCTCCTGGTGGTCCGCCCCCGGGCCCAGGCCTCCAACTCCAAGGTCCACCGCACCGCCTGACGGCCCACGGACCGGGCACCCCGCACACCCGGACACCCGGACACCCGGACACCCGGGTTGAGGCTCCCCCCGTAAGCCTCAACCCGGCCGCCGTCACCTGCCACCGCCGGTCAGGCGGCACCAGGCAAGCCTCCACAACCGTCCGCCCTCAGCCGTCCCCGGACGCCCTGAGCCGGACGCCCTGGACACCACCGACCGCTCAGCCCTTCACGCAGATGACCTGCTTCAGCTTCGCGACGACCTCCACCAGGTCGCGCTGCTGGTCGATGACCTTCTCGATCGGCTTGTACGCGCCGGGGATCTCGTCCACGACGCCGGAGTCCTTGCGGCACTCCACGCCCCGCGTCTGCTCCTCCAGGTCCTTCGTCGAGAAGCGCCGCTTCGCGGCGTGCCGGCTCATCTTCCGGCCCGCTCCGTGCGAGGCCGAGTTGAAGGACTTCTCGTTGCCGAGGCCCTTCACGATGTACGAGCCGGTGCCCATCGAGCCCGGGATGATCCCGAAGTCACCGGAGCCGGCCCGGATGGCACCCTTCCGGGTCACCAGCAGGTCCATGCCCTCGTACCGCTCCTCCGCCACGTAGTTGTGGTGGCAGGAGATGACCGGCTCGAAGGTCACCTTGGCCTTCTTGAACTCCTTGCGGACCACGTCCTGGAAGAGCGCCATCATGACCGCGCGATTGTGCTTCGCGTACTCCTGCGCCCAGAACAGGTCGTTGCGGTAGGCCTCCATCGGCGGGGTGTCCGCGATGAAGACCGCGAGGTCGCGGTCGACGAGATCCTGGTTGTGCGGCAGCTTCTGGGCCTGCCCGATGTGGAAGTCGGCCAGTTCGTTGCCGATGTTCCGGGAACCGGAGTGCAGCATCAGCCAGACCGAACCCGCCTCATCGAGGCAGAACTCGACGAAGTGGTTGCCGGCGCCGAGCGTCCCCATCTGCTTCGTGGCGCGTTCCTGACGGAACTTGACCGCGTCGGCCACCCCGTCGAACCGCTGCCAGAAGTCGTCCCAGTCGGTCACCTCGAGGCCGTGCAGCCGCCCCGGGTCCACCGGCTCGGCGTGCATGCCGCGGCCCACCGGAATGGCCTGCTCGATCTTCGAACGGAGCCTGGACAGGTCCCCGGGCAGGTCGTTGGCGGTCAGCGAGGTCTTCACCGCGGACATTCCGCAGCCGATGTCCACGCCCACCGCCGCCGGGCAGACCGCACCGTGCATCGCGATCACCGAGCCGACCGTGGCGCCCTTGCCGAAGTGGACGTCCGGCATGACGGCCAGGCCCTTGATCCAGGGCAGCGTGGCGACGTTGCGCAGCTGCTGCATCGCGACGTCCTCGACCGAAGCCGGGTCGGTCCACATCCGGATGGGAACCTTCGCCCCCGGCACCTCTACATACGACATAGTTCCTCGATTCCCCCGAAAAGTCTGAAAGCGCAAAACCGGTGCCAAGGTCGGCAAAAGCGTCGGCCGACCGGCATTCACAGCGGTGCGTGCGATACACATTGTGTCCACCGGCCGCCGACGAGCGGCAACCGTTTTTCGCACGAAGGGAGCCCAGGACCGTGCGACGAATGGCGTACGCCCCCGGCGCCGTGCTCATCGCAGCGCTCGCCGTCGGCTGCAGCAGCGGCAACGGAACCAGCGATTCCGCCACCGACAGCAAGCCCGGCACCCTGGCCACCTCCGCCGCGCCCCCGGGCAAGTACCGCACCCTTCCCGAGGCCTGCCGCTCCATCCCGCCCGCCACCCTGAAGGACCTCCTGCCGGGCGCCGCCGAGCTGCCCGAGGCCCAGCAGGAGAAGGTCTTCGACGGTTCCGCCACCGTGACGTACGACACCGACCGCCGGGTCGGCTGCCGGTGGAAGTCCGATGGACCCGACGGCACCCGCAGCCTCCTCGTCGACTTCGAGCGCGTCGTCTCCTACGACCCGTCCGTGAGCGACGACGACCGCGCCCGCGAGGTGTACGCGAAGAAGGAGGCCGCCGCCGATCTGCCCTCGTCCTCCGGCTCGTCGGACGGACCGGAGAGCGGGACCCCGAGCTCCTCGGACTCCCCCGGGAGCTCCCCGTCCGGGACCGCGGGCGAGAAGACGGACGCGGGCAAGAGCACGGACCCGGGCACAGGCGGGAAGAGCAGCGGGGACACCACCGACGGCAGCTCCGCCGAGAACCTCCAGCCCCGCATGCTCGACTCCCTCGGCGACAGCGCATTTCTGGACGATCTGCTCACCCGGGCAGGTTCCACCGCACAGCACCGCACGGTGAGCGTGGTATTCCGCACATCGAACGTCATCGTGACCATCGAGTACACCGCGCAGCCGGCCCTCTCCACCGAGGTCCCCGACAGCAAGGAACTGCAGGAGAAGGCCCAGGCACTGGGCGGGAACCTGGTCGACAGGTTCAGCGAGTAACCCCGTCCCCGGCCGGTCCGGACCGGCGGCCGACCGCCCGGCGAACCATCCGGCCGAGGCGGCATCCGGCTGCCGTCCGTCGTACCGTGGCCCTCCGGAACCACGTCTGCCACCCGCCCGACGTCCGGCGTCCGCCGCCCGCCCACCAACCGGCAGCCCGACCGCCGCGCCACCCGAGTGAAGGAACCATGCACCGATCAGCCCCGCGACTCACCCGCATACTCGCCTGCGCCGCCGTTCCGGTGATGCTCGTCGTCGCCGGCTGCTCGTCGGACTCCGACAGCAAGAAGGACGAGGGCTCCTCCTCGTCGTCCGCCGCGCCGGACGCGACACAGTCGAAGGCGAGCGTCGCGCCGGCGAAGTTCGCCGAGCTGCCCGACCCGTGCAAGTCGATCACCGCGAAGACGGTCAAGTCCCTGGTCCCCTCGGCCAGGGACAAGAACGGCACCGAGGGCAAGTCCAGTGACACCGCCGCCCGCGGCAGCTGCTCCTGGAACGGCCTCGACGACAACGGCGTCAAGGGCTCCCAGTACCGCTGGCTCGACGTCGGCTTCACCCGCTTCGCCTCGGACCAGGCCCTTGGCAGCGGCGCCGACCGGGCCGGGGACGACATGGCCAAGCAGCTCGCCAAGGCCAAGGCGGCCGAGGGTGCGAAGAAGCTCGTCACGGCTCCCGTCGGCTCCATCGGCGACGAGGCGACCAAGGTCACCTACGACCTCGACAAGACGGGTGAGGACTTCAAGTACGCGACGGTCATCGCCCGTACGGGGAACGTCGTCGTCACCCTCACGTACAACGGCGCGGGCTACGCGGGCGCGAAGACCCCGTCCGCCGACGACATCCTGAAGGGCGCCGAGAAGGCGGCCAAGGAGGCAGTCGCCGCCGTCGCCACCGCCAACGAGAGCGCGAAGGCGAGCGGTTCGCCCGAGTCCCCCAAGGCATCGGACAAGGCCTCGGACGAGGAGACCGGCAAGACGACGGACAAGGCGACCAAGGCCTCCGGCAAGTCCACGGCCAAGGCCAAGGCCAAGACCACCAAGTCCACGGCCAAGTCGGCAGGCTGAGCCCGGGCGGCCGGCGGGCTGAGCCCCGAAGGTCGACCGGCTGCCTGAATCCCAGCAGGCCGGCCGGCTCAGCCCCCGGCCCGGTCGGCCGCGCAGACCCCTGGCACGAAGCCTGCCGGCCGCCCGAAGTCCTCGGTCAAGAAGGCTGCCTGACCGTTCCCTCCCCGCCCCGAAACACCCGACCGCAGGGGCCCTGAAGCCCCAACGCCCCTGCGCAGAAGCGGTTTTACGAAGCCCGGCCCTCATCCCGGAACCGGACTTCGCCCCTCCCCGCGCAACGCACCACGCCCGCATGTGCCAGGCTGTGCCCGCCAGAACTCGAAATCGTCCTTCCAGACCGGACGTCGGAGACGAAGAAGCGGGGAGGGGTCGCGGGTGGCCGCGATGCAGCTGACACGCACGCACCGGATACTCATCGGGCTCGTGGTCGCCGGAGCGGTGCTCATCGCAGCGATCGGTTTCGCGGGCTCGTACGCGGCCGTGCGCGAGCTCGCCCTGCAGAAGGGCTTCGGGAACTTCTCGCTGGTCTTCCCGATCGGCATCGACGCCGGCATCTGCGTCCTGCTCGCGCTGGACCTGCTGCTGACGTGGCTGCGCATCCCGTTCCCGCTGCTGCGCCAGACGGCCTGGATGCTGACGGCCGCGACGATCGCGTTCAACGGCGCGGCGGCCTGGCCCGATCCGCTCGGCGTCGGCATGCACGCCGTGATCCCGGTGCTGTTCGTGGTCTCCGTCGAGGCCGCCCGGCACGCCGTGGGCCGGATCGCCGACATCACGGCCGACAAGCACATGGAGGGTGTCCGGCTCACGCGCTGGCTGCTCTCCCCCATCCCGACGTTCCGGCTGTGGCGGCGGATGAAGCTGTGGGAGCTGCGGTCGTACGAGCAGGTCATCAAGCTCGAACAGGACCGGCTGATCTACCAGGCCCGCCTCCAGGCCCGCTTCGGCCGCAACTGGCGTCGCAAGGCCCCCGTCGAGTCCCTGATGCCGCTCCGCCTCGCGAAGTACGGCGTGCCGCTGGCCGAGACCGGCCCCGCCGGGCTCGCCGCCGCAGGCATCGAACCGGCCCTGCTGCCCCCGGCCCCCGCCGCCGTCGAGACGGCCCAGGCCCAGGTCCAGGGCGAGACCCAGGGCCGGCAGCCGGAGCTCGCCCCCGCTCACGCCGGGCAGCAGGAGCAGTACGCCGAGCCCCAGCACCAGCCGCAGCACCCGGGGAACGAACTCCGGAACCACCCGCAGAACCCTCCCCAGAGCTACCCCCAGGCGCACCCCCAGGACCCCGCCGCCGAGGAGTGGCAGGAGCAGCAGGGCCCGGCTTCGCACGAGAGCCCGTGGTTCGCGGCGCAGGCGCCGGACGGCGCGTACGAGGGTTCGTACAACCCGACGTACGTCGACGGCCTGGAGCCCACCCCGGTGATGATCCCTACGGGCCCCGGCCGCACCCGTCCGCTGGGCAACGTGGGCACGATCGGCGCCGTGCCGGGTCCCCGCAGCGAGCAGCGGCTGCCGTCCCCCGAGGCCGAAGAGGCCCCGGAGCAGCCGAAGCCGGTCGCCGAGGCCGCCGAGGAATGGGCCGAGGAGTGGGCGCAGGAGGACGCGGAGTTCAGCGAGATCGCGTATGAGGTCTTCGCCGCGTTCGTGACCCAGCACAGCACGTACCCCAGCATCGAGGTCCTCGACATACACCTGTCGGACGGCCACAACGTGCGGCACCCGCGCAGCGCGGCCCTGCTCCGCCAGCTGATCCAGGGCTTCAAGAACCGCTACCACGCCGAGCTCGAAGCGGATCACATCGCGTGAACACCTGAACCACTCGGCGACCGGGCGAACGCCGCAGCGACCGGACGGCTGAGCGCCTGACCGGCTGTGCAACGGCGAAGGGCCGCCACCCGAGCACCGGGTGGCGGCCCTTCGCCGTACGTCCTGCGCGGCAGCCGGCCGCTACGCGCCGAGCAGCCGGCGCACCCGGTCCGCCCCGACCGCGAGCAGCAGCGTGGGCAGGCGCGGCCCCGTGTCCCGGCTGACGAGCAGCCGGTACAGCAGCGCGAAGAACGACCGCTGCGCGGTCTTCAGCTCGGGCGTCGGCTTCGCGTCGGCGTCCAGGCCGGCCAGCGTCTTCGGCACGCCGTAGACGAGCGTGGTCAGCCCGTCCAGCGACCAGTGCGAGTCGAGCCCCTCCACCAGCAGCCGCAGCGATTCGCGGCCCTGGTCGTCCAGCGAGCCGAGGAGTTCCTTGTCCGGCTCGTCGCGGACGACGGTGCGGGCCTCGGCCGGGACCTGGGTGGTGATCCAGTTCTCGGCCCGGTCCAGCCGCGGCCTGGCCTCGTCCAGCGAGGTCAGCGGGTTCTCCGGGTCCAGCTCGCTGAGGATGCGCAGCGTCTGGTCCTCGGCCCCGGCCGTGATGTCGGCGACCGAGGCGAGGGTGCGGTACGGCAGCGGGCGCGGCGTGCGCGGCAGCTCACCGGCGGCCGTCCCGATCGCGCGGGCGTGCGCGGCGGCGTCGGCCGGCAGCACGGAGCCGTCGGCGACCTTGCGCTCCAGCGAGTCCCACTCGTCGTAGAGCCGCTGGATCTCCTGGTCGAAGGCGATCTTGAAGGACTGGTTGGGCCTGCGCCGCGCGTACAGCCAGCGCAGCAGCGGCGCCTCCATGATCTTCAGCGCGTCGGCCGGGGTCGGCACGCCGCCCTTGGAGGAGGACATCTTCGCCATGCCGGAGATGCCGACGAAGGCGTACATCGGTCCGATCGGCTGCACGCCGTCGAAGATCTCGCGGACGATCTGGCCGCCGACGACGAACGACGAACCGGGCGAGGAGTGGTCCACCCCGCTCGGCTCGAAGATCACGCCCTCGAACGCCCAGCGCATCGGCCAGTCGACCTTCCAGACGAGCTTGCCGCGGTTGAACTCCTTCAGCCGGACCGTCTCGGCGAAGCCGCAGGCCGAACAGGTGTAGTTCAGCTCGGTGCTGTCGTCGTCGTACGACGTGACCGTGGTCAGGTCCTTCTCGCAGTTGCCGCAGTAGGGCTTGTACGGGAAGTAGCCCGCCGAGCCGCCGCTGCCGTCGTCCTCGCTCGCCGCGCCGGAACCCGCCTCGGCCTCCAGTTCGGCCTCGTCGGCCTTCTTCTGCTGGGGCTTCTTGCCACCCTTGCCGGCGCCGCCGGCGGCCGGGTCCTTCTTGGTCCGGTAGCGGTCCAGGACCGCGTCGATGTCGCCGCGGTGCCGCATCGCGTGCAGGATCTGCTCGCGGTACGTCCCCGCCAGGTACTGCTCCGTCTGGCTGATGCCGTCGTACTCGACACCCAGCTCGTCCAGCGCGTCCGTCATCGCGGCCTTGAAGTGCTCCGACCAGTTCGGGTACGCGGACCCGGCCGGGGCGGGCACCGAGGTCAGCGGCTTGCCGATGTGCTCCGCCCAGGACTCGTCGACCCCGGGACGCCGTTCGGCACCTTGCGGTAGCGGTCGTAGTCGTCCCAGGAGATCAGGTGCCGGACGGTGTGACCGCGGCGGCGGATCTCGTCGGCGACCAGGTGCGGGGTCATGACCTCACGGAGGTTGCCCAGGTGGATCGGGCCCGACGGGGAGAGACCGGAGGCGACGACGACCGGTTTGCCAGGCGCACGACGCTCCGATTCGGCGATGACATCGTCCGCGAAGCGGGAGACCCAGTCGGTCTCGGTGCTGCTCTGACTCTGAGCCACGGTCGGCACGTCCTTCTCTCTTGTAGGACTCATAGGGGCAGTCGTCATTCTCCCAGGTACCGCCCACAGCGCGAAAACGGCTTTACACACCGTGGGATACTTGGGGCCATCCCTTGTACCCCTACGGAAACGGCAGCCAGCTGATGGCCTCGGTCAATTCCCTCGCTTCCACGCTCCAGCAGCAGCTGGCGGACGCCCTGACGGCAGCCCTGCCGGATGCCGGTACCGCGGACCCGCTGCTGCGCCGAAGCGACCGGGCCGACTTCCAGGCCAACGGCATCCTGGCGCTCGCCAAGAAGCTCAAGGGCAACCCGCGCGAGCTGGCCGCCCAGGTCACGGCCGCCCTCCCGGCGACCGACCTGATCAAGGACATCGAGGTGTCCGGCCCCGGCTTCCTGAACATCACGCTCTCGGACCGGTCGATCATCGAGACCCTGGCCGCCCGTGCCGCGGACGACGAGGGCCGGCTCGGCGTGCCGTACAACAGCGCCGCCGGCACCACGGTCATCGACTACGCCCAGCCGAACGTGGCCAAGGAGATGCACGTCGGTCACCTGCGGTCCGCCGTGATCGGTGACGCGATGGTGCAGATCCTGGAGTTCACCGGCGAGTCCGTCGTGCGGCGGCACCACATCGGCGACTGGGGCACCCAGTTCGGCATGCTCATCCAGTACCTGATCGAGCACCCGGGCGAGCTGAACCACGAGGACGACAAGGCCGACGGCGAAGCCGCCATGTCGTCCCTGAACCGGCTCTACAAGGCGTCGAGGGCCCTCTTCGACTCCGACGAGGAGTTCAAGGACCGCTCACGGAACCGGGTGGTCGCCCTCCAGGCCGGTGACCCGGAGACGCTCGCCCTGTGGCAGCGGTTCGTCGACGAGTCGAAGATCTACTTCTACTCGGTCTTCGACAAGCTCGACATGAAGATCAACGACCCGGACATCGTCGGCGAGTCCGGTTACAACGACATGCTGGAGGAGACCTGCCGGATCCTGGAGGAGACGGGCGTCGCCGTCCGCTCCGAGGGTGCGCTGTGCGTGTTCTTCGACGACGTGAAGGGCCCGGACGGCAACCCGACCCCGCTGATCGTCAAGAAGACGAACGGCGGCTACGGCTACGCGGCGACCGACCTCTCCGCGATCCGCGACCGGGTCCAGAACCTCAAGGCCGACACCCTCGTGTACGTGGTGGACGTCCGGCAGTCCCTGCACTTCAAGATGGTCTTCGAGACGGCCCGCCGGGCCGGCTGGCTGAACGAGGACGTCAAGGCGCACCAGCTCGCCTTCGGCACGGTGCTCGGCAAGGACGGCAAGCCGTTCAAGACCCGTGAGGGTGTCACGGTCCGGCTGGAGGACCTGCTCGACGAGGCGGTCGAGCGGGCGACGGCCGTGGTCCGGGAGAAGGCCGAGAAGATCGGACTCTCCGAGGAGGAGATCGTCGAGAACGGCCGCTACGTCGGCATCGGCGCCGTGAAGTACGCGGACCTGTCGACCTCCGCCGTACGGGACTACAAGTTCGACCTGGACCAGATGGTGTCGCTGCACGGCGACACGTCGGTGTACCTCCAGTACGCGTACGCGCGTATCCGGTCGATCCTGCGCAAGGCCGGCGACGCGAAGCCGGTCGCGCACCCGGAGCTGGAGCTCGCGCCGGCCGAGCGGGCGCTGGGTCTGCACCTGGACCAGTTCGGCGAGGTCCTGTCCGAGGTGGCGGCGGGCTGCGAGCCGCACAAGCTGGCCGCGTACCTCTACCAGCTCGCCTCGCACCTCACGACGTTCTACGACCAGTGCCACGTCCTGAGCGACGACAACCCGGCGGAGGTAGTCGAGAACCGTCTCTTCCTGGTCGAGCTCACCGCCCGCACGCTGCACCAGGGCATGGCGCTGCTCGGCATCCGGACCCCCGAGCGGCTCTGAGCGACGCGGCACGCGCCGCACGTCCTGACGGGACAGGGGCGGGGTCCGGCACACCGATGTGTGCCGGACCCCGCCCCTGTCCCGTGTCCCGCCCCGTCCGCGGGCCTGCGCTACTCCGGCCGGCCGAGCGCCCACCCGGACACGTCGGCCAGCCGCCCACGCCACAGCGGCAGCCGCAGCGGGGCCATACCGCCGAAGATCAGAGTGGCGTCCCGCAGATGGATCCAGCGGGGCAGCTGCTGCGCGCCGTCGTCCGTGCGCAGCTCCTTGATGCCCTGGTCCACCGTCTCGGGGAACTCGGCGATGAGGTTGGCACCCTCGCCCTCGACCTGCCGCAGGCTCCTGGACCAGTCGGCCTTCCAGGCCTCGTGACCGATCACGTCACCGTGCAGAACACCGGCGGGGATCGTCAGGGTGAGCGGCAGGCTGGAGCGCATCTCCCGGTCGAGAAGCTGGATCAGCAGCTGGAGCTGGAGATCCGGCACCGGCTCCGTGATCACCGCAGTCGAGTCCGGTGCGGGGTCGACGGACTCGTTCATGGGCTGTTCCCTTCGCCGCGGCGGCCGACCCGGAACCGCCTCCGGACGTACCGCGCTTTCCTGTCCCGTACACCTGCCCCGGGGAGAGATCCGCACGCCTCCACCGCCGCAGGAGCACATTCCACCTCACCCGTACGAATCAATTTCGGATACCTGGAAAAAGCTCGGGTACACGCAGTCAAGCAATCAAGACCGGCTGACGACATTCTCCACGGGGTGAATCACCATGACCGACCAGTGCACCGCACCCGTTCTCTCCGACCGGAGTGTTTTCTCGGAGACCGAGCCGCCGCTCAGGGCGGCCGACGCACGCGCCGCCGCCGCGGCCTTCGCCGCGGAACTCAATCCGGCACCGTCCGCCCATACGGTGCAGAACCTGCTGCTGCTCTCGTCGGAACTGGTGACGAATGCCATCCGGTACGCCGGAGCCGTCACCGCCCTGTCGTTCGAGGCCGACCGTGGCGCGCTGCACGTACGGGTCGCCGACCCGAGCCCCGCCCACCCGCAGTCCCGTGTCCCTGACATGACCGGCCGGACCGGGGGATTCGGATGGCCGATGATTCTCCGGCTGGCCAGGAAGGTCACCGTCCACTGTCGCGGCAACCAGGGAAAGGTCATTCTCGCCACACTGGCGCGCTGATCTTCAGGGAGCGGGACAGGTCAGGCAACCGCGGCGGAATTACCGGCGCAATCACTCCGACCGGAAACCGGGCCGGGGGAGCACCGGCCCGGAATGATCAATTCCCGGCCGGTGGTCACAGATAGCGGCGGATCGGCACGACCGACGCCTCCCGGACCCGCTGCGCCACCGAACGCCGCCGCCACCTGCGGCCGTCGATGAGCTCACTCAGCTCCAGGTCCTGATCGAAGTGCTCGTCCAGAGTCGCGGTGAACGAGGTGTCCAGCACCGCGAGCATCACTTCCTCGTCGTGGTCCAGCGAGCGGCGGTTGAAGTTGGTCGAGCCGATCAGCGAGGCCACCCGGTCGATGGTGATGACCTTGGTGTGCAGCATCGTCGGCTGGTACTGGAAGATCTTCACGCCGCAGGCGGTGAGGGCCTCGTAGTGGCGCTGCCCCGCCAGCTGGCAGACCCGCTTGTCCGTATGCGGCCCGGGGAGCAGGATCTCCACCTCGACCCCGCGCCGTGCGGCGGCACAGAGCAGCTCCACGAAATACGCGTCGGGCGCGAAGTAGGCGGTCGCCAGCCGTATCCGCTCCTCGGCGGACTCCAGGACCGCCCGCAGCAGCGTCTGCATGTCCTGCCAGCCGAAGCTGGCCGACCCGCGCACGACCTGCACGATCGCGTCACCGCACGGCTTCGCCTCGACGAAGCGGTCACGTTCGTCGAAGAGCTCCTCATGGCACTCGGCCCAGTTCTGGGCGAACGCGGCGGCGAGACCGTCCACCGCCGGACCGCGCACCTGCACATGGGTGTCGCGCCACTCGTTCTCGTTGCGGGCGTCGCCGCACCACTCCTCGGCTATCCCGACACCGCCGGTGAACGCCGTCTCCTCGTCGACGAGGAGGACCTTGCGGTGACAGCGGTGGTTCTGCTTCAGCGGCGAGATGTAGAGCGGCTTGCGGAACCACGCCACCTTGACGCCCGCCTCGTCCATCGCGGCGAGCTGGTCCTTCTCGATCAGCCTGCTGCCGAACCCGTCCAGCAGCAGGCGGACGCGCACGCCGGAACGGGCCCGCTCGGCGAGCGCGTCGGCGAACTGCCGGGCTATGTCGCCCCGCCAGTAGACGAACGTCATCATGTCCACGGTGTGCTCGGCCCGGCGGATGGTGTCCAGCATCGCGGCGAAGATCTCGTCGCCGTTGCGGAGCGGGATGAGCTGGTTGCCCTCGGTGGCGGCAATCCCGATGAGCCGCTCCAGCCGGCGACGCAGTCGCAGCGTGCGGGCCGTGAAGTCCGCGGAGGGCGCCACGTCAGGGGATTCCTGTGCCGCGGCCGCCTCCGCACGGTGTTCCGGTCTGTCGTCCGTACTGCTGGTCATGCGTCTCCTCGACAATCGTCTCTGCGCGGTGCCCTTCACCACTCCTGCGGAACGGGCACCGAACCACCTTCCCGGAACTGGGCTCTCCACCCCCGCCGGTCAAGGTACGCGCCCCATGCCGACTACCCCACACGCCCCTTCCGACCTGCTAAATCGTCACCCGAACTGCGTTGACCGGCCGTCGGCCGACAGGCGATAGTGACGCGGCCGACCCTCGTCGGCCGCATGACCAGGGGTGGGGATCTCCATGCAGGGCACCGATCACGAGCACACGCTCGAAGGAGCGAAGGCCGCGGCTCACGCCGCCCTTCAGGCCGCAAGACCCGCCGACGCGCGTGCGCGGGCGACCGCCGCACTGGAGGAGTTCGGCCCAGACCCTGCGCTCCACACCCTGCTCGGCCGCGCGCACGCCCGCGAGAACGACGACGACCACGACGACGAGGCCGAACGGGCCTACCGCCAGGGCCTGGCGGCCTTCCCCGACGACCTGGACCTGCTGACCGCGTACGCCGAACTCTGCCTGGAATCCGATGCGCTCGACCGCCCCGGCCGCCACTCCCGCGGTCCCGGACTGGCCGACCGGGTCAGCGCACTGGCCCCCGGATCGCCGCAGGCGCTCCATCTCGACCGGGTCCGTATGGGTACCGGTGGCAGGCCCTCGCTCGCCGGCCCGATTCCCCGGTCCGGCGCCCGTATGCAACGCCATGACGTCCGTACGTCCCTGGCGAGCGCCCCGAGCACCGCCGAAGCTGTCCGGCTGGCCGAGGAGGACGCCCAGCGGTATCCGTACGACCTGCGCCGGGTGATCCGTGCCGAGACCCTTACCGCCCTCGGCCGCCCGCGCCGCCGACTGCTCCGGGCCCATGTACGGACCCCGATCCTCAGCGTGCTCGTCGCGGCGGCGCTGGCCACCGTGGCCCTGATCCCCAGGACCGCGTCCCCCGTGTCGGTGTGGGCAGCGGCAGCCGCCCTGCTCACCATCGTTCCGCACCTCGTGGTCGGCGCCCTGGAGAGCCGGGCCTGCATCCGCGCCCTGGCCCGTCTCCTGCCACCTCCGGCTCCGGGCGACAGCGATCCCACGTACAGCATGCTCCCGCCGCCCCCGGCACCCGGAGTCCGCGATTTCGCCGTGCTCTGGACGGCCGTCACCCTCGCGGTCTTCGCCCTGGTCTCTCCCCTGGCCCTCATGGACCACGTGCGCGCCGCGCCCCCGCACCACACGGCATCGGCACCGGCCACCTTCCTCGGTGAGCCCCTGCTCTCCGCCCGGCCGGCCATGGACGGTGTCGACGCGGACCTGGCCGCGGTGTGGATGCCGTCCCGGGCCGGCTCGTTCTCGTACGCCTACGGAACCGTGGAGCACCTGGCGGACAACGGCGGCCTGCCCAGCACCCTCGTCTTCGGCGCGACCGGTGACTTCCACGACGTGCCGGCGGACACGGCCGACAGCTACGAACGGGGGCTCGCCGAGTCCGACTCGGTCATCGACGCCACCTGGGACGGCCCCACCGGCGCCCCGGTCCACTGCGTCTCGTACGCGAGCGGCGACGAGGAACCGGGCGCGCACGTGGCCTGCAGCTGGTCCGCCGGCGACAGCTTCGGCACCGTGGTCATGGACGGCGCCGGACTGAGCCACGACTACGCGGTCGTCCGCACGATGATGGCGTGGACCGAGATCGTGCATCAGGACGGCGGGGAGGTCGAGGACGGCGGGGAGACCTCGGTGACCGCCCGTCAGCCGGCGGCCTCCCACTTGGAAGTCTGCCTGTTGTAGCGGTACTCCGGCCGCCCCGCGATGCTGCTCGTACGGAACGGCTTGCCGCCGTCGTCGATGCGCAGGGTGCCCGTCCGGCCGCCGCTGCTCCAGTCCAGTTCCAGGTACCAGCTCACGTCATGGCCCTCCACATGCGCGTCGAGGTCGAAGACCTCCACGTCGCTGGAGGAGACCCGGAACGGGAAGTCCTTCGCCGGCACGGTCTCGTCCCCCTGCTTCCCCGCCACCGGGGTGAGCGTGGGACGGCTGTCGTCCAGGCCCACGTCGAAGGACTGTGGCTGGATACCGCTCCCGCAGCCCTCGCCCATCGAGAACGCGGACCTCTTCAGGGGTGCGCCGCGGTTCAGCACCCGCACGTTCAGGCCCCGCAGGACGACCGCTTCCTGCGAGGTGCCCTGCACGGTGAGTTCGAGCAGCATCTGGCCGCCGTCCACCCCACCCAGCGCGCGTGCCCAGCCGCGGGTGTCCTGCGGCACGGGCGGCGGAGGCACGAAATCGGCGCCCTGGTCCAGCAGGTAGTACTGGCCGCAGGGCTCCTCCCAGTTGTACGAGCTGATGGTGACGGTCGGCGGCCGGCCGGTGCCGCCCGCCGGCTTGGCCCCGGCCCCGTGCGACACGGACGTGGTGGGACGTACGGACGGGGTGGCGGACCCGGTGCTCGCGGAAGGACTCGGCTTTCGCGACGCGCTGGGCGAGGCGGCGGCACTCTCCGAGGCGCCGGACACGGCGTCCGCCTTCTTGCCGTCCTCGACGCCCGCCACGGCCGGGGGACGCCCGGCGTCGTCCTGGCTCGCCCCGGCGAGGTGGTTGGCGACGACGGCGGTGGGCACGGTGAGCGCGACCACGGCGGCCGTCGCCAGCAACACGCGGGTACGGGCGGACGCGCGGCGCCAACGGGCCACGGGAACCTCGGGCCGCGGGCCGTGCTCCCGCTCCAGGTCGGACCCGGGTCCGGGCTCCCCTTCCGGCCCGGCCCCGGCCTCAGGCTCGGGTTCCGACTCGGGTTCCGGCCGGGGCCGGCTCTCGGCCTCGAAAGCCGGGGCCGGCGAACTCCCCGCATCGGGCACCGCATCGACCACGGGAGCCGCCGGGGCCTCCCCCGCCGCCGCGCTCTCCGGCTTACCGGCCTCCGACTTCCCGCGCCGCCGCGCAGCCTCCGCGACGATCCACCGCCGGTGCAGCTCCACGAGCTCGTCCGACGTGGCCCCGCACAACCGGGCCAGCCGCTCCACCGTCCCGTACTCGTTGGGGACGGCGTCCCCGTTGCAGTACCGGTGCAGCGTCGACGTGCTGACGTGCAGCTTCGTGGCGAGCACCCCGTAACTGCGCCCCGAACGGCCCTTCAGTTCCTTGAGCAGGGCCGCGAATTCTTCGGCCTCCGGCGTCGCCACTGGCGTGCTCCCCCTCTGATCCATCCCGGAATACCGTTCCAGGGACATGGAATCTGCCCAGGTCACAGTACGCGCAGGCATTCCAGCATCCCCAATGGCTCGGCGGGCGTTGCGGCCGGAATCTGCTGCCCCACAAGCTGTGACCACACCGCAGAGACCACGGGGGACGAGCAATGCGAACCCTCTTCCGCATCGAGCTCATCGATGCTCTGGCCATCGGCGTGGTGATCGTGACCGGCACCGTCGTCATGGTCCTGATCACCCAGCACTGAGCGGCTCAGACCACCACCACTTCACGGGGAGCACCACCATGCGCAGCAACCGCATCCGCACCACCGTCCTCGCCACCACCGCGCTCCTGGCCGCCCTCTCGCTCACCGCATGCAGCGGTGACGACGGCAGCACGAGCGACAACGGCAAGGCGGGATCGTCCGCCTCGGCGGCGAACACCACCGACAAGCAGTCCCAGTCCCCGGCCGCGGTGCCGGAGAAGGACGGCACCGACGCCGACGCCGAGGCGGGCGGCACGCCGAAGAACACCGCGCCGCCCGCCACGAACGGCGGAAAGGGCGCGACCGGCTCCACGGAGCAGGCGGGCAGCACCACCGACCGCAAGCCCGTCGCCTGCGACGGCGGGAACACCAAGTCCACCGTCAGCAAGGTGAGCCGCCCCCTCAACCACCTGCTGCTGACCCTGACCAACGCGGGCAACCGCCCCTGCTACGCGTACTACGCACCCAAGCTCCGGTTCGACGACGCGCAGGCCGTCTTCCCGGTCCTGGACGACAGCCAGCCGCAGGCCGTCGTGACGCTCGACCCGGGCCAGTCCGCATACGCCTCCATCGGCCTGACCGGCGAGCCCGGCAGCGGCCCCGCCCCGCGCAAGGCCACCCGCCTCCAGGTGAACTTCTCCGGCAGGAGCCCCGAGAGCTCCACTGGCACCCCGGCCCAGCTGACGCTCCCGGCGAACACCTACTGGGACGACAACGGCTTCGTCACGTACTGGCAGACCGAGATGGCCGACGCCCTCGTCTACTGAGCCCCGCCCCCCTCGAAACCGGCACCGGGGCCGGCACCGTCACCGGTGCCGGTCCCGAAGTCGTACTCGAACCAGATCCGGTGGGTCTCCCCGTCCACGGACAGGCCGCCGCCGCTGCAAATCCCCGTGATCTCGCCCCGGCGGCTCCCCTACGATCGCGCCATGGCCATGTTCGTACACCTGACACCCGCGGCCAACGCGGCCCGCATCCGCAAGTCCGGTATACGGGCCGTCAGTCACGGCCGGGAGGGGACAAGGGCCTGTTCTGCTTCCCGGTCCTGCCCTCCTACACGCTGACTCACCAGTGGCTGCGCGAACTCGCCCGCCACGGCGGCCCGCGCGGCCTCGTCGCCGTCCAGCTCCGGCTGCCGGACGACGAAGCCGTCACCGTCGGCCACTACAGCAACCGGCCGGGCCGGACCCACGTCACGACCACGGCGAGCGACGCCGTGCGCCGGGTGGCCGAGCTGGAGGACCCGCGCGGCTGGGAGGTCTTCGTCCCCCGGGCCGTCACCCGGAGCGAGATCCACCGCCTCCACGCCGTCCGCCAGGTCACCGGCTGGCGCTACTTCCCCGACTCCAACGGCAAGCCGCCCTGCACCTGTTACGGCTGCCGGGTGCGCGGCGAGTACGGCTCGCAAAGGCTGCGCCGACGCAGGCCGCACCCGCTCGACGGCCCCGCCCCGGCAACCCCCGTCCTCCTCCGGCGGATCGCCGAGGCCGGTGACCCCGGCGACCCCGCCCAGTTGCGCGCGACCCTGCACTGGCTCGGCATGCGCCGCCGGGGCCCGGTCGGCCAACTGGCCCACCTCGCCGGCCATCCCGACCCCACCGTCCGGACCGCCCTGGTCGAGGCGGTGGCCGGCTGGTCGACCCCCGGCGTCGGCGAGCTGCTCAGGCAGCTGTCCGATGACCCGGACGAGGACGTACGCGAGGCCGTCGACCTCACCGACCGGCTGAACCCGGCCTGACCCGGCCCGCCACCTCAGCCGAACTCGCACCACACGACCTTCCCGGGCACGCGCTCCCCCACCCCCACCGGTCCGCCAGCGCGGCGACGATCACCAGCCCCCGCCCCGACTCCCCGTCGGGCTCGCGCACCCCGGGCCGCCCGTCACCGCTGTCGTGCACCTCGACCCGTACCCGCCCCTCGTCCCGCAGCCACAGCATCACCCGGTACCCACGACCGGGCGGCACCCCGTGCACCAGCGCGTTGGTGGCCAGCTCACTGACGCACAGCACCACGTCGTCCGCCCGCACCGCACCGAACCCCCAGTCGGCGAGCGCGTCCCGCACGAACTCCCTGGCCGCCCGGACCGACCGGCGGTCCCGCCGGAAGAACCGCTCGCGCAGCAGCGGGAGTTGCATCGTCTCGTTCATGGGACGAGCGTCACACCCGGTCACTACTCTGTCGCAGTGCGCGCACCCGTACAGATTTCTTGTACGGGCCGGGCGCGCGTGAAGCACGAAGGCGGGTGGGAAGTGGGGACCGTATGCAACCCAGGAAGCGGCAGCGCAAGAACGCGTCGGCAATGAAGCTCGTGGGCGCGCTGGTCGCCCGGTTCCGCACCACGGCGGAGCTGACCCAGCGCCAACTGGCTGACCAGGTATGCGCCCAGCCCGAAACCATCGCCTCCATCGAGCAGGGCAGACGCGCCCTCCAGCTGCCGCTGGCCCGCCGCCTGGACGCCCTGCTGGAGACGAAGGGGCGCTGGAGACGGCGGTGGAGAACCTGCCGGAGGTGGATCTGGTGCCGGCCTGGGCGGAGGAGTATCTGGACCTGGAGCGGGAAGCGCTGGCCCTGTCGTGGTTCGAGAACCAGGTGCTGCCGGGGCTGCTCCAGACGGAGAGTTATGCGCGTGCGGTGTTCCGCACCGACGTACCGGCTCTCACCGAGGAGGAAATCGGACAGCGCATCACGACGAGGGTCGACCGTCGCGAGATCCTGCTGCGAAAGCAGCCACCGACGGCCAGTTTCATTGTCTCCGAGGCGATCCTGATCGACCGCCTCGGCGGGGACGAGGTACATGTCGAGACCTTGCGGCATGTGCGTGACTGCGCTGACATCCCCGGAATCGCGATCCAGATCATGCCCCTCGGCAGAAGGACACACGCAGGCCTCTCCGGACCGTTCATCCTCCTGGAGACTCCGGACCATCAGCGTCTTGCATACACCGAGACACAACGTGGCAGTCAGCTCATCTCGGCCCCGGATGAAGTAAGCATCCTGGAACGCAAATATGCGATGCTGCGAACGCAGGCCCTCAACACCGAGGACACAAAAGGCCTGTTGGACCGGCTGCTAGGAGAGCAATGAGCACTGCACGCGCGTGGTTCAAGTCCAGCTACAGCGGCGACGAGGGCGGCGCCTGCCTCGAAGTCACCTACGACTGGCAGAAGTCGAGCTACAGCAGCGAACAGGGTGGCGCCTGCGTGGAAATCGCCGCGCACCCCGCCGCCGTCCACGTCCGGGACTCCAAGAACCCCGAGGGCCCCACGCTCACCCTCGCCCCCACCACCTGGTCGGCCTTCGCCGCGCACATCGGTTCCTGACCGACCGGCGGACCGCCCAGCGGGGCGACCGGCTGTCAGTGGCCGCCCGTACGCTCCTCGACATGGCGACGCTTCCGAACCCGCTCCCGTCCCTGGCCACCTCAGGGCTCGAACTCCCGCCCGGCACAGTCGTGGACGCCACGACCGACGGGCCGTGGCACGAACCGCTGCTCTGGTACGCGGACGGGCCCGCGGCCCCCGGCGACTGGGCCGCGCTGCGCGACGCGGGGCGGGGCCTCGGGCTGCTGCCGGTGCTCATCGACGGCGGGAGACGGGACCAGTGGCCCCAGGCGTGGGACCTCGACCCGGGCGGTACGTCCTATCCCGGCGACCATGACGCGGAGGACGTCCTGAGCGAGGTATGGGACGCGTACGCGCAGGACGAGCTCGACACCGAGAACGCCTGGCCGGGGCTGGCGCCCACGCCCGTGGCAGACGGCCCGGACAGCCCGGAGACGCTGGCCGCGGAGCTGGCGGACATGCTGACCGACGACGGCATGGCCCTGGAGGGGGCACGCCTGGCGCTCGTGCCGGCGAGGCGCAGTGCGGACATCCCGGCGGCGATCGGCTGGAGCGGCCCGCTCAACCACGAGAACGACGTCGCCCGGCTCTGCGCGGTCCTGCGCTCCTGGGAGGACAGGTTCGGCATACGGGTCGTGGCCCTCGGCTTCGACACCCTGACCGTCAGCGTGGGGCGGCCGCCCACCACGGAGGCGGAGGCGCTGGCGCTGGCCGCCGAGCACTTCGCGTTCTGCCCGGACAACATCCACCAGAGCGCGCTGGACACCCTGGAGAAGTACGCGGGCGAGGCGCTGCTCGGCCGGGAGACCTGGTCGTTCTGGTGGGACTGAGCATCTGAGTACCGGAGCTCATGTCCCGCTGCCCGGACCACGGTTGAATAGCACGCATGGCCGATGCAGAGCTCACTACTTCCCGGCGGGGCGGCTGGGTGGCGCCGCTGATCTCCACCGTCGTCACCCTGCCGCTCGCGTTCCTCACGCTGATCTGGGGCCTGCTCTCGCCCATGGCGTGCGACTCGTGCTCGGACGCCGAGTCCGACCGGTTCGACGCGAGCTTCGACACCGCGCTGACGGTCCTGGTGTGCGGTCTGGCGGTGGCACTGCTCCTGCTCCTCGTGAGCTGGTGCCTGCCACGCCGGCCGGACCGGGCCGGGTCACGCGCCCTCTTCGCGCTGCTGGCACCCGTCGCGGTCGTCCTCGCCTACCTGCTGTTCTCCGGCCTCGTCGAGCTGCCGTGAAACACGCCGCCCGGGAATGCACCGGCGCCGACGGGGAAACCCACACAGCATGGACCGGACAGAGAGCCTCATCGATCAGTTCCGCGCGCTGCCCGCCGAGAGCGACGAGAAGCGTGAACTCGTCGCCGACATAAGGGACATACTCACGGACCGGCCCGACCACCCGGTGGCACTGCCGTTCATCGCCTCGGTGACCGCGGACCCCGAGGAGTACGACCTCGCCAGGGTCGAGGCCACCAAGGCCCTGCGACTGTCGCCGCCCACGGACGACGCCCACCGCCGGCGCGCCGGCGACGCCCTGCTGACCGTGATGCGCGGCCCCGACGACGAGCTGGTGCGCCAGTACGCGGCCATGGCCCTGAGCCCCTACGCGGACGATCCGGAGGTCCACGAGGCGATGGCGGCCGCCGTTCTCGACGACGAGGACCGGCTCGTCCGCGACAACGCCCTGGCCGCTCTCAACCACGCGGGCCCGAGCGACGACCGGGCCGAGGTCCTGCACCGGCTGGCAGACGACCGGGCCCTGGGCCTGGAGGCGGCCCGGATCCTGAAGGCCTGGGGCCGCGAACCGGCGGCCTGAGCCCACCGGCCCGCCGCCCGTCGGGAGCGGCCCGGACGGGGCCCCGAGACAACCTGATCGCGATCCGGAACATCTCCTCCCACAAGTCCGCAACCCCCCGATGCGGACGGTGAACGAGGAGCTGGAGCATGTTCCGACGCCCCATCCGCCCGAAAGCCCCCCGCGGGCGCCGCGTCGACTACCCCCGCAGGGGGAGAACCAACTGGCGGCGCTGGGTCCCTTCGTGGCGGCAGGTGCTGAGCGTGACCCTGCTCGGAATCGGAGCGCTGGCCGGGCTGTTCGCCGCCGTGTACTCCTCCGTCGACATCCCGGACGCGAACGCCGAGGCGCGCAGGCAGGGCACCGTCTACTACTGGGCGGACGGAAGCCAGTTGGTGAGCGTGGGCGCGGTCAACCGGCAGAGCGTCACGCTCGCCGACATACCCGATTCCATGGAGCACGCGGTCATAGCCGCCGAGAACGAGACCTTCTACTCCGACTCCGGGGTATCGGTGAAGGGCATCGCCCGCGCGGCCGTCAGCATGGTCGAGGGCGGTGAGACCCAGGGCGGCTCCACCATCACCCAGCAGTACGTGAAGAACACCTACCTCAGCCAGGAGCAGTCGGCCAAGCGGAAGTTCAAGGAGTTCTTCATCTCGCTCAAGCTGAGCAACAAGCAGAGCAAGGCGGAGATCCTCCAGGGATATCTGAACACCAGCTGGTTCGGCCGCGGCGCCTACGGCATCCAGGCCGCGGCGGTCACGTATTACGGAGTCCCCGCGAAGGAACTCGACCCCAGCCGGACGGCGATGCTCGCCTCCCTGCTCAAGGGCGCGGAGCAGTACGACCCGGCGGGCGGCAAGGACAACCACGAACGCGCCGTCGAGCGCTGGAAGTGGATCCTGGACCGGGAGGTCGAGAACGGCATGATGACGAAGGCCGAGCGGGCCACGTACACGAAGTTCCCCGAGCCGCGGGACGCCGTCAAGCCGACCAGCCTCGGCGGCCAGACCGGCTACCTCGTCGACATCGCCAACAAGTACGTCAAGAAGCGCTCGGGCCTCACCGCCAAGGACCTCGCCCGGGGCGGCTACCGGGTGCACACCACCTTCGAGAAGGCCAGGGTGCGGGAGCTGGAGCGGGCCGTGCGGAGCGTGCGCAGGCGCGACCTCGACCCCGAGAAGCGCCCGGCGGACAAGTACGTCGAGGTCGGGGCCGCGTCCGTGCGCCCCGAGGACGGAGCCGTGGTCGCGGTCTACGGCGGAGCCGACGCCACCACCCGCTTCGCCAACAACGCCGACACCGCGGGCGTCCCCGTCGGCTCGGCCTTCAAGCCCTTCGTGCTGGCCGCGGCTCTTCAGAACGGCGACGGAATCACCCTGGACAGCGGCTACGACAGCGCGGGGCATCTCATCACGAGCGGCCCGCGCGCGGTGCCCACGGACCGGCCGGGTGGCGGCGCGGTCGCGGTGCCGGTCACGGCGCCGACGACCCTGCGCGAGGCGCTGATCAGGTCGGCCAACGTCACCTTCGTACGGCTCGGCAAGCACATCGGGCTGAAGAAGGTGAAGGCGATGGCGGTCGCCGCCGGGCTGCACGAGGACAGCCTGGCCCGCCTGGACAAGTCCTTCGCCCTCGGCACGTCCACACCGAGCGCGGTCAGGATGGCGGACGCGTACACCGCCTTCAGCAACGGCGGCATGAGGGCCGACCCGTACTCGGTGACCAGCGTGACGCGGGACGGCGAGACGGTCGAGGGCTTCGGGAAGCCGGCGCCGCAGCGCGCGATGGACGCCTCGGTCGCCGACGACGTGAAGAACACCCTGGGGATGGTGGCCTGGACGGCACTGGCGCGGGACAGGAACTTCGATGTGCTCGCCGGCTCCACGGCTCTCGACGGCCTCTCGGGGGCGGGACCGACGGGGACGACCGGATGAGGTCGGCCTGGTTCATCGGCCACGCCAAGGGACTGACCACGGCGGTGACGATGTTCCGCAACAAGCCGGGCACCCCTCAGCTGCTGGGAATGCAGGGCGTGGGCGGAGACGACGCGGACCGCGGCAACGTCTTCCCGCTCCGGATCTGGACCTCCTACGCCACCGGGAAGTAGAGCCACTGGCCGGACGGGTCACGCAAAGGTCCCGCCCTGCGCCCGGAGTACCTCACGGGCAGGGCGGGACCTTCGTGGTCACCGCTTCAGGAGCCGCCGCGCCCCAGCCGCTGCGCGACCTCCGTCGCCCAGTACGTCAGGATCATCTGCGCGCCGGCCCGGCGGATACCGGTCAGGCTCTCCATGATCGCCGCGTCCCGGTCGATCCAGCCGCGCTCGGCGGCGGCCTCGATCATCGAGTACTCGCCACTGATCTGGTACGCGGCGACGGGCACGTCCACCGACTCGGCGACCTTGGCCAGGATGTCGAGGTACGGCCCGGCCGGCTTGACCATGACCATGTCCGCGCCCTCGTCGAGGTCGAGCGCCAGCTCGCGCAGCGACTCGCGGGCGTTGGCCGGGTCCTGCTGGTACGTCTTGCGGTCGCCCTTGAGGGAGGACCCGACGGCCTCGCGGAACGGGCCGTAGAACGCGGAGGAGTACTTCGCCGTGTACGCGAGGATCGACACGTCCTCGTGGCCGGTCTGGTCCAGCGCGTCGCGGATCACGCCGACCTGGCCGTCCATCATGCCGCTGGGGCCCACCACATGGGCGCCCGCGTCGGCCTGGACCTGGGCCATCTCGGCGTACCGCTCCAGCGTCGCGTCGTTGTCGACCCGGCCGTCCTCGGTCAGCACCCCGCAGTGGCCGTGGTCGGTGGTCTCGTCCAGACAGAGGTCGGACATGACGACGAGATCGTCACCGACCTCCTCGCGCACCGCGCGCAGACCGAGCTGGAGGATGCCGTCCGGGTCCGTGCCCGCCGTGCCGCGGGCGTCCTTCTTCTCGTCCAGCGGCACACCGAACAGCATGATCCCGGAGACGCCCGCCGAGACCGCGTCCACGGCGGCCTTCCGCAGGGTGTCCAGGGTGTGCTGCTGCACGCCGGGCATGGCCGAGATGGCGACAGGCGCGTCGATGCCCTCGCGCACGAACGCGGGCAGGATCAGATTCGCCGGGTCGAGCCGTGTCTCGGCGACCATCCGCCGCATCACGGGGGTCGTCCGCAGCCGTCGGGGGCGAGAGCCGGGGAAGTTTCCGTACACAGTCATCCTTCGAGATTAGACCCGCGCACCTCACCGTCTTACCGACACCCGTGCCGGGAAAAGGGCCGGGAGGCGAGTCCCGGAACGAGCCGGCAAACGAGTGGGGCCCGGCCGCTTGAAGAAGCAGCCGGGCCCCGCATCGCTTACGCCCGGATCAGGTCGTCGTACGGCGCCGCCGCGCCCCGGGACGACGCTCGCTGGGCCGCGTCACCGGGTCACCGGCCTCCTTCGCCGCGTCCCGGCGCTGCGCACCGAAGGCCGCGAGGGCCTCGGCCAGCTTGTGCACCGAGGGCTCCGGGGACAGCACGTCCACGCGCAGGCCGTGTTCCTCGGCGGTCTTCGCCGTGGCCGGGCCGATGCACGCGATGACCGTCACGTTGTGCGGCTTGCCGGCGATGCCGACCAGGTTGCGCACGGTCGAGGACGAGGTGAAGAGCACCGCGTCGAACCCGCCGCCCTTGATGGCCTCACGCGTGTCGGCGGGCGGCGGCGAGGCGCGGACCGTGCGGTACGCGGTGACGTCGTCGACCTCCCAGCCTAGCTCGATGAGACCTGCCACCAGCGTCTCGGTGGCGATGTCGGCGCGCGGCAGGAAGACCCGGTCGATCGGGTCGAAGACCGGGTCGTAGGGCGGCCAGTCCTCCAGCAGACCGGCGGCGGACTGCTCACCGGACGGCACCAGGTCCGGCTTCACACCGAAGTCGACGAGCGCGGCGGCGGTCTGCTCACCGACGGCCGCGACCTTGATCCCGGCGAAGGCACGGGCGTCCAGCCCGTACTCCTCGAACTTCTCCCGGACCGCCTTGACCGCGTTGACGCTGGTGAAGGCGATCCACTCGTAGCGGCCGGTGACCAGGCCCTTGACCGCGCGCTCCATCTGCTGGGGCGTACGCGGCGGCTCGACGGCGATCGTCGGGACCTCGTGCGGCACCGCGCCGTACGAACGCAACTGGTCGGAGAGCGACGCCGCCTGCTCCTTCGTGCGCGGTACGAGCACCTTCCAGCCGAACATCGGCTTGGACTCGAACCACGCGAGCTGGTCGCGCTGGGCGGCGGAGCTGCGCTCCCCGACCACGGCTATGACGGGCCGGTGCCCCTCCGGCGACGGGAGGACCTTGGCCTGCTTGAAGAGCTGGGCGATGGTCCCGAGCGTCGCCGTCCAGGTGCGCTGGCGGGTCGTCGTGCCGGCGACGGTCACGGTCAGCGGGGTGTCGGGCTTGCGGCCCGCCGAGACCAGCTCACCGGCGGCCGCGGCCACCGAGTCGAGCGACGTCGAGATGACGCACGTGGCATCGCTCGCGCCGAGCTCGCTCCAGCAGCGGTCCGAGGCGGTACGGGCGTCGACGAACCGGACGTCGGCGCCCTGCGCGTCACGCAGCGGCACCCCGGCGTACGCGGGCACCCCCACGACGTTGGCGACGCCCGGCACGACCTCGAAGGGAATGCCGGCGGCGGCGCAGGCAAGCATCTCGCCGCCCGCGTTCCCGTCCAGGCCGGGGTCACCGGAGACGGCACGGACGACCCGCCTGCCGCCCTTCGCGGCCTCCATGACAAGATTGGCCGCATCCCTGAGAACGGGAACGCCGGCGGCTGTTGACTGCGCGTCAACAACCGTCAGCTCAGGCGTGCTTACGCCTGCCCGCGCATGGCAGCGAACGACGCCGAGAACGTCCGGCTCGGCGACAAGAACGTCCGCGCTCGCAAGCGCCTCGACGGCGCGCAGAGTCAGCAGTCCCGGGTCGCCGGGACCGGCGCCGAGGAAGGTGACGTGCCCTGCGGACAGGACAGGGAAATCGGATGCGGCGGGGCCGTTGGGGCTCAAAGTGCTCGCTCCCCCATAAGACCGGCCGCACCCTTGGCGAGCATCTCGGCCGCGAGTTCGCGACCGAGAGCCGCCGCGTCGTCGAGCGACGTGGGGACGGGACCGGTGGTGGACAGCTGCACCAGCGAGGAACCGTCGGTGGAACCGACGACACCGCGCAGGCGCAGTTCGTTGACAGCCTGACCGTCGGCCAGGAGGTCGGCCAGCGCACCCACAGGTGCGGAGCAGCCGGCCTCCAGGGCGGCGAGCAGGGCACGCTCGGCGGTCACGGCGGCCCGGGTGTACGGGTCGTCGAGCTCGGCGAGCGCGGCGGCGAGTTCAGCGCTGGTCGCAGCGCATTCGATCGCCAGTGCTCCCTGGCCGGGAGCGGGCAGAACGGTGTCGACCGACAGGAAGTCGGTCACCTCACCGCTCCGTCCGAGGCGGCTGAGTCCGGCCGCGGCGAGTACCACCGCGTCCAGTTCACCGCTTCGTACAAATCCGATACGCGTATCGACGTTGCCGCGGATCGGCACGGTCTCGATGCTGAGGCCGTGGCTGCGGGCGTACGCGTTGAGCTGTGCCATGCGGCGCAGCGAGCCGGTGCCGATGCGGGCACCGGACGGCAGCTGCTCGAAGGTCAGCCCGTCCCGCGCCACCAGCACGTCACGCGGGTCCTCGCGGGCCGGCACCGCCGCCAGCACGAGGTTGTCGGGCTGCGCGGTCGGCAGGTCCTTCAGCGAGTGGACGGCGAAGTCCACCTCGCCGCGCAGCAGGGCTTCGCGCAGCGCGGCGACGAACACGCCGGTCCCGCCGATCTGCGCGAGGAGCTCCTTGGACGTGTCCCCGTACGTGGTGACCTCGACGAGCTCTACGGCCCGACCGGTCACCTCGCTGACGGCCTCGGCGACGAGGCCGGACTGCGCCATGGCGAGCTTGCTGCGCCGGGTCCCCAGCCTCAGCGGCTTGGTGGCCCCCGCGCCCAGGGGTGAGTTGTCGGTCATGACCGCCCTCGATTCGGGTCGTTCAGGTCTGCCCGGGAGACGGCGGCGACCGTCTGCGGGTCGAGGTCGAAGAGTTCCCGCAGCGCGTCGGCGTACCCGGCACCGCCGGGCTCGCTGGCGAGCTGCTTGACCCGCACGGTGGGCGCGTGCAGGAGCTTGTCGACGACGCGGCGCACGGTCTGCGAGATCTCGGCGCGCTGCTTCTCGTCCAGGTCGGGGAGGCGTCCGTCCAGCCGTGCGATCTCGCCCGCGACCACTCCGGCGGCCATCGTGCGCAGGGCGACGACGGTGGGAGTGATGTGGGCGGCGCGCTGGGCGGCACCGAAGGCGGCGACCTCGTCGGCGACGATGGTGCGCACCTGGTCCACATCGGCGGCCATCGGGGCGTCCGCGGACGCCTCGGCGAGCGACTCGATGTCGACGAGGCGCACACCGTCGAGGCCGGCCGCGCCACCGTCGATGTCGCGCGGCATGGCGAGGTCGAGCAGGGCGAGCCGGACGGGGCCGGTGGACTGGGCGGGCACGGTGACCCGGCGGACGGCCTGGGCCTGCGCGGTCGCGGTGGTGGAACCGTTCTCCACCCACGCCGCGTGCTGGTCCAGGTCGGCGGGCGGCGCGGCGGCGGGCGGCGCGGGAGCCTCGCCCGGGGAGTCGAAGTCCAGCCCCAGCGCCCCGGCGACGGCCTCGGCGCTCAGCACCAGACCGGTGGCGCCGGTGCACGAGACGACCACATCGGCACGTGTCAGTTCGTCGGTGACCGCGGCCATCTCCACGGCGTGCGCGGCCACTCCCGTGCCGCCGGCCTGGTTGAGGATCTCGACCAGCCGGTCGGCGCGGGCCCGGGTGCGGTTGGCGACGACGATCTCGGCGACGCCGGTACGGGCCAGGGTCGCGGCGGCCAGCGAGGACATCGAGCCCGCGCCGATCACCAGCGCGCGCTTGCCCTTCGCCCAGACGCCGGTGTCGCGCCCCTCCGCGAGCTGTTCGAGACCGAAGGTGACGAGCGACTGCCCGGCCCGGTCGATCCCGGTCTCGCTGTGGGCGCGCTTGCCGACCCGCAGGGCCTGCTGGAAGAGGTCGTTCAGCAGCCGGCCGGCGGTGTGGAGCTCCTGCCCCAGCGCCAGCGCGTCCTTGATCTGGCCGAGGATCTGGCCCTCGCCCACGACCATCGAGTCCAGTCCGCAGGCCACCGAGAAGAGGTGGTGGACGGCCCGGTCCTCGTAGTGCACATAGAGATACGGAGTGAGCTCGTCCAGACCGACGCCGCTGTGCTGGGCGAGCAGGGTGGACAGCTCGGCCACACCCGCGTGGAACTTGTCCACGTCGGCGTACAGCTCGATGCGGTTGCAGGTGGCGAGGACGGCGGCCTCGACCGCGGGCTCCGCGGCGAGGGTGTCCTGCAGCAGCTTGGCCTGGGTGTGGGCGGCCAGCGAGGCCCGCTCCAGCACGGAGACGGGGGCACTGCGGTGGCTCAGCCCTACGACAAGGAGACTCATGCCGGCATCACGGCGGGCATGTCCCCGTCGGGTCCCTTCCGGCTGCTGGTCGCGGCGCGCACGGGCGGTGCGGCCGGGTCGGGGCCGCTGCCTGCGGCGGCGGCCTCCTCGCCGGCCTTGCGCTGCTCGTGGAAGGCGAGGATCTGCAGCTCGATGGAGAGGTCGACCTTGCGCACGTCGACGCCCTCGGGCACCGAGAGCACGGTCGGGGCGAAGTTCAGGATCGAGGTGACCCCGGCGGCCACGAGCCGGTCGCAGACCTGCTGGGCGGCGCCGGCCGGGGTCGAGATGACACCGATCGACACGCCGTTGTCGTGAACGATCTTCTCCAGCTCGTCGGCGTGCTGGACGGGGATCCCGGCCACGGGCGTACCGGCCATCGCGGGGTCGGCGTCGATCAGCGCGGCGACCCGGAAACCCCTGGAGGCGAATCCGCCGTAGTTGGCGAGCGCGGCGCCGAGGTTACCGATACCGACGATCACGACCGGCCAGTCCTGGGTGAGGCCGAGCTCACGGGAGATCTGGTAGACGAGATACTCGACGTCGTAGCCGACGCCGCGCGTCCCGTACGAACCGAGATAGCTGAAGTCCTTGCGCAGCTTCGCGGAGTTGACCCCCGCCGCCGCGGCGAGCTCCTCGGAGGAGACCGTGGGGACCGAGCGCTCGGAGAGCGCGGTCAGCGCACGGAGATACAGCGGAAGTCGGGCGACGGTGGCCTCGGGAATTCCTCGGCTACGGGTCGCCGGTCGGTGATTTCGGCCAGTTGCCACGGTGCTCCTGCGGGATGAGCGGGGCTGCAGGCGGCCGTATGTCCCATGGCCGCCCCGTCGAATGCAGGCTATGTCTTTGTGAACGCGTGCACAAAGATTGTGTCCGATTTGTCCGGTCAAAGTGACCGGGGTCACGCGCATTCGTCGTGCGATCCAGGAACCATGGATCGCATCAGCCCGTTGCAGGCCCGAAGGGGCAAAGCGGTACACACTCCTCACAGCCACGCCCCCGAGACCACTCAAAACGCCCACGATGGTAACCGGGTTTCCCTCAGGAAAGCAGCGCGCTGCGCAGTCTTACCGGGTCGACCCGCCAGAACGTGTGCTGTTCGTTATCAATGAGGACCACCGGGATCTGCTCCCAGTACTCACGGTGCAGCTCCTCGTCCCGGGTGATGTCCTTCTCCTCCCAGGACGCGCCGGTCTCCTCGCACACCGCCCGCACCACCGCCCTGGCGTCGTCACAGAGGTGACACCCGGGTTTTCCCACCAGGGTCACCACCCGGTCCGCGGGCTTCTTCTTCGTACGACGCAGCAGGGCACTCATGCCTCTCATTCTGCGCCGGGGACGGACCCGCTCCGACCCGCATCCGCTACGTCCCCAATCGCCCGTTTAACAAATCGGCCCCCGAGAGTTCACGCCACCGCATCCCGGCAGGTCGGGAAGGGCCGAACGGACTGGCTATGCTCACGACATGGCCGCACTTGGATGGCTCACACCCCGTAGGCGCCCGGCGACAGCACGGAGCGTGCTGGCAGGCGAGGCAGCAGCAGAAGCGGCGCGGAAGTCGTCGCTCGACGCCGAACAGTCCGCCGAAGCCGGCGCGCGGGCCGGCGAACCCGACTTCCCCGTCGTCGGGGACGACCGGGCCGCCGCCTTCTTCGACCTCGACAACACCGTGATGCAGGGCGCCGCGATCTTCCACTTCGGTCGCGGCCTGTACAAGCGGAAGTTCTTCGAGCGCCGCGAGCTGACCCGGTTCGCCTGGCAGCAGGCCTGGTTCAGGCTGGCCGGCGTCGAAGACCCCGAACACATGCAGGACGCCCGCGACAGCGCCCTGTCCATCGTCAAGGGCCACCGCGTCTCCGAGCTGATGTCGATCGGCGAGGAGATCTACGACGAGTACATGGCCGACCGCATCTGGCCCGGCACCCGAGCCCTCGCCCAGGCCCACCTCGACGCCGGCCAGAAGGTCTGGCTGGTCACCGCCGCCCCGGTGGAGACCGCCACGATCATCGCCCGCCGCCTCGGCCTCACCGGCGCGCTCGGCACGGTCGCCGAATCCGTCGACGGCGTCTACACCGGGCGCCTGGTCGGCGAACCGCTGCACGGCCCCGCGAAGGCCGAGGCGGTACGCGCCCTGGCGGCGGCGGAGGGCCTGGACCTGGCGCGCTGCGCCGCGTACAGCGACTCGCACAACGACATCCCGATGCTCTCCCTGGTCGGGCATCCGTACGCGATCAACCCGGACACCAAGCTCCGCAAGCACGCCCGCGCCCGCGACTGGCGGCTGCGCGACTACCGGACGGGCCGCAAGGCGGCCAAGGTCGGCATCCCGGCCGCGGCAGGCGTGGGCGCCCTCGCGGGCGGCACCGCCGCCGCCGTCGCCCTGCACCGCCGCCGCCGCTGATCGCGCCGCGGCAAGGATCTGTCAGGGGGCCGGGCCACGCCCGGCCCCCTGCCGCCAATCGGGACCCCCTGCCCCGCGACCGCTCCGGCCAGTCGGGTTACCGACATCGACCACAACCTGTCGCGCCCGCAGGCAGATCCCGAAGCGAAACGATCAATAAACGGTCACGATGTGCTACTTGATGTGTCGAATAGTCGCTACAGAAGCGACGTAATCGATGATTTGAGCAACTGGGTGTAGCACCGCCTGTACGAAGCGTTATTCTCCTCAGACGCATTCAGGAACCCACCACTCACTACGACGAGTGACGGTTTCGCACTGCACGTGATGGAAGCTCTGCCTCTGGGAGTCCCGTGTACCCACACGTCGGGGTTGACGCCTCGGGCCTGGCTACGCTGCGCGCAACGGTCGCCGACCGCTTGCGCGGCTTCGTCCCCACCGCGTACGCCGTACCCGCCTTTGCCACCCCTGCACCTGTCGGCCCTTGCTACGCCCTGGCCGAACGCGGTGCGGCGGTCGGAAGACGCAGCAACCGCGGCGCAACGACCACGTCCACCGTTCGTCGGCCGACGGCCGACAGCGACAGCGCGCGCATGATGGATCTCGTCGAGCGCGCACAGGCCGGTGAGGCTGACGCCTTCGGCCGCCTCTATGACCAGTACAGCGACACCGTGTACCGCTACATCTACTACCGCGTGGGAGGCAAGGCGACGGCGGAGGACCTCACGAGTGAGACCTTCCTGCGCGCCCTGCGGCGTATCTCCACGTTCACCTGGCAGGGCCGCGACTTCGGCGCCTGGCTGGTCACGATCGCTCGCAACCTGGTCGCCGACCACTTCAAGTCCAGTCGTTTCCGACTGGAAGTGACCACCGGTGAAATGCTCGACGCCAACGAGGTCGAGCGCAGCCCGGAGGACTCCGTCCTGGAGTCCCTCTCCAATGCCGCACTGCTGCAGGCAGTGCGCCGACTCAACCCCCAGCAGCAGGAGTGCGTGACACTGCGCTTCCTGCAAGGGCTCTCGGTCGCCGAGACCGCCCGGGTGATGGGCAAGAACGAGGGCGCGATCAAGACGCTGCAGTACCGCGCCGTGCGCACCCTTGCCCGGCTCCTTCCGGACGATGCCCGCTGACCTCACCCCGGGCCGAATCACTCTCGGCGATACGTTCATCACGCACTGGTCCGATCATCTTTCGTGCGTAACCCAAGTGCCGCGCCACTCGTTGTGCCGGTTGCAGGCCCCCTGTCGTCACCCCATGTCCGCAGACACTCACTCAATCGTGTGGATGCGCTCAAGGTGTGCAACCTTCCGGACCCTCAGGGGAGTCGACCGTCATGACGAGAGGAGGTGCCGCCAGTGATCGCAAACGTTTCGGCACACCGGCGGGCGAACGCCTTCGCCCAGGCCGTGGAGGAGCAGTCGCTCCGCGGTGCGGCGGCCGTACAGCCCGAGGACCCGGCCGAACCGGCCGACCGCGGACCGCTGTTGGCCCTGGCGAACGGCCTCGGTGAGCTACCGAAGCCGGAGTTGGATCCCGAGGTCAAAGTGGTGCAGCGAGCCCAGCTCGTCGCCGCCATGGAGGCCATGTTCGCCGCGGGCGGCGCGCCCGCGGTTCCCGAACAACGGGGCAAGGGGGCCCACCGGGCCTCGCCACTCCGCAAACTGCGCCCCAGATCACGCTGGACGAAGGGCCTCGCAGCCGGCGGGCTCACCGTCGGGGTGGCAGCGGGCGCCTTCGGCGGGGTCGCCGCCGCCAGCTCCGACGCCCTGCCGGGTGATTCGCTCTACGGGCTGAAGCGCGGCATGGAGGACATCCATCTCGGCCTGGCCGACAGCGACACGGACCGAGGAGAGGCGTACCTGGACCAGGCTTCGACCCGGCTCAGCGAAGCCCGCAGACTCATGGAGCGCGCCCGCACGGCCGACCTCGACCACGAGCAGCTCGGCGAGGTCAGACGCACGCTCAACGGCATGACCCACGACGCCACCGAGGGCCACCGCCTGCTCCACGCCGCCTACCAGCGGGACGGTGCCATCGGGCCGATCCAGACCCTGGACTCCTTCTCCCGCTCGCACCGCAAGACCTGGAGCAACCTCCGCGACCGGCTGCCCGTACAACTGACCGAGGTCGGGGACCAGGTGAGCTCGGTCTTCGCGGCCATAGACGAGGAAGTCGCGCCGCTGCAGTCGCTGTTCCCCCGCGCTCCGGAGAGGACGAGCGGCGGATCCCAGCAGCCCGGCTCCACCGACACCGGTACGGCCCCCACCTCGCGGAAGCCGTCACCCTCGCACTCGTCACCCGCCGGCTCGCACGACGCCGACAAGGGCACCAGCTCCTCGCCCCACCCGTCGGACTCGGGCAGCAGCCCGGCGGACGGCCTGATCGGAGGGGGAAGTGGCGCGGACGACCTCTTCGACCCGCCGTCACCGGGTACCACCGAACCGTCGGACGACACCCCGAGCACGGCCCCGACGCCGGACATCACCCTGCCCCCGCTGATCCCCGGCCTGATCGGAGGCCTGGGCATCGACAGCGAGGACGACAAGAACTGACCCACCCGCCGGACGGGCCACCCCAAGCCCGTCCGGCCAGCTCAACCCTGCCCGGCCAAATCAACCCTGGCCGGCCAAATCAAGCCCGTCCGGCGATTGAGGACAGAGCGGCACCGGGACGAACCCGCACCCGCCGCCTGCCGCCCCCGCCTCAGAAGAACACCGACCTCCGCTGCACCAGCAACTTGTACAGCGTGTGCTGAATCTGCTCCCGCACCTGATCCGTCAGATTGAACATCAGCATCGGATCCTCCGCCGCCTCCACCGGATAACCATCCGTGGCGATCGGCTCACCGAACTGGATCGTCCACTTCGTCGGCAACGGCACCGCCCCCAACGGCCCCAGCCACGGAAACGTCGGCGTGATCGGGAAGTACGGCGTACCCAGCAGCCGCGCCAGCGTCTTGGAGTTGCCGATCATCGGGTAGATCTCCTCCGCCCCCACGATCGAGCACGGCACGATGGGCACCCCGGCACGCAGCGCCGTCGACACGAAGCCACCCCGCCCGAAGCGCTGCAGCTTGTACCGCTCGCTGAACGGCTTGCCGATGCCCTTGAAGCCCTCCGGCATCACCCCGACGAGCTCGCCCTGCCTCAGCAGCCGCTCCGCGTCCTCCGCACAGGCCAGCGTGTGCCCCGCCTTGCGGGCCAGTTCGTTGACGACCGGCAGCATGAAGACCAGGTCCGCGGCGAGCAGCCGCAGATGCCGCTCCGCCGGATGGTTGTCGTGCACCGCGACCTGAAGCATCAGCCCGTCCAGCGGCAGCGTCCCGGAGTGGTTGGACACGATGAGCGCCCCGCCGTCCGACGGGATGTTCTCGATGCCCTTCACCTCCACCCGGAAGTACTTCTCGTAGATCGGGCGCAGCATCGACATCAGCACCTGGTCGGTGAGTTCCTCGTCGTAGCCGAACTCGTCGACGTCGTACTCACCCGTGACCCGCCGCCGCAGAAACGCCAGTCCGCCCGCGATCCGCCGGTCCCAGCCACCCCGCTCCGCGCCCTCAGGGGCTGCCACAGCCTCCTGCGGCTCCTGTGGCGGCAGTGCGGCGTCCGGCTGCCCCGGCAGGGCGCTCACGGACCCGGTGCCGCGTCCCGGGGACCGCCGGCGCGCGGCGCGCGGCAAGCCCCCGACCGCGAACGGTCGTCGTCGAACGGAATGACCTTGGCATCCGCCATCGTCGGTGCGCTCCTCTACCTGACGCTCGGAGTCGGGTGTGTGTCGTCGCCGGCCCCGGTGATCTCCGGAGCCCCGCCGGTCCCCCGGCGAACGGCATCGCTGCCAGTCTGTCGACGGCCCGGCCCACCGCCTCGGGCGGCAGCAGCCCCGGACCCCGGCTGCGCGCGAACTCCGCGAACGTCTCCACCGTGGTGAACCGCGGCCGAAAGCCCAGGGTCTCGCGCATCTGGACCGTGGAGACCACCCTGCCATGGGTGAGCAACCGGATCTGCTCCGGCGAGAAGTCCGTCATCCCGACCGTGCGGAGCGCCTGCCCGACCCAGGTGACCGCGGGCAGCAGGAGCGGCATCGTCGGCCGCCCCAGCCGCCGGGCGCACTGCGAGAGCAGCAGCACCCCGTCCCCGGCGATATTGAAGGTGCCGCTGTTCAGCGTCCCGCGGTCCGGTTCACTCGCGGCGATGCCGAGCACGTCGATCACATCGTCCTCGTGCACGAACTGGAGCCTCGGGTCGTACCCGAACACCGTCGGCAGAACCGGCAGCGACAGATAGTCCGCGAGCGGCGAATCCGCGTCGGGCCCCAGGATGTTCGCGAACCTGAGCACGCACACGGCCACGTCCGGCCTGCGGCGGGCGAAGCCCCGTACGTACCCCTCGACCTCCACGGCGTCCTTCGCGAAGCCCCCGCTCGGCAGGGACTTGGGCGGGGTGGTCTCGTGGAAGACCGCCGGATCGCGCGGCGCGGAGCCGTAGACCCCGGTGCTGGACTTGATCACCAGCCGCTGGACGGCCGGGGCCTTCTGGCAGGCACCGAGCAGCTGCATCGTGCCGATGACATTGGTCTCCTTGACCGTGGTGCGGCCCTGCGCCCCGAGCGCCTTGCCGCTGACGTCCAGGTGGACCACCGTGTCGACGGAGTATTCGGCCAGAACTCTGGCGATGGCGGGCTGGCGGATGTCCGCGCGTACGAAGACGGCGTCGCCCAGCTGGTGTCCGGGCGCGACCGCGTCGACCGCGATCACCCGGTCCACGCCCGGATCACGCTGGATGCGTCGCACGAAACGGCCGCCCAGCTGCCGGGCCGCTCCCGTGACGAGCACGACCTTCCCCAAGATCAGCGCCTTCCGTCGGTCTCCCGTGAGGTGAGTGAGCGGGGGTCCTGCGAAGAGGTTCTCCCCCGGTCGTCACCGTAGCGGGTGGATGTTGCCCTGTGATGACTGCGCGGCGGCCTTGTACCCCGTCTTGGCCCGAATGTGTGCACCTCGGTACGTACCCGCACAGCACCGCAGCCCTCCCGCCGGATCGGCGGAAGGGCTGCGGATTTCACGAACTGCGTTCGCTTACTTCTTGTTGCGACGCTGAACGCGCGTGCGCTTGAGCAGCTTGCGGTGCTTCTTCTTGGCCATCCGCTTACGCCGCTTCTTGATAACAGAGCCCACGACTACCCTCGCTCACTTCTTCTTCACTGGTGCGGGGCGTCTGGGCCCACACGACCTACGTCGGCCTAGCCTACCCGCCACCGGGTGAGGGACGTAATCCGAGGGGAATGTCAGGCCGACCCCACCCCACGAAGGACTCCCGGAGATACTCGTGAACCGCTTGCTCCGGGACCCGGAAGGACCTGCCCACCCGGATCGCCGGCAGATGACCGCTGTGCACCAAGCGGTACACGGTCATCTTCGACACTCGCATGACCGAGGCGACTTCCGCCACGGTCAGAAACTTGACCTCGTTGAGAGGCCTCTCGCTGCCAGCAGCCATGATCCACCTGTACCTTCCGCACGCGACGCGCCCCGGCTTCCCCTCCGGTGACTCTTCGTCGTTGTGCGCTCACTCCCCAGATTAGGGGCGGGTGATGCGAGTGGGGAAGAGGAGAGGCGATCGGCCGCCTACTGTGACAGACACGCCCGATTGAGTACATAGCGTGTGAGCGGCAGGTAGTAGGCGGACCGCACGGCGTCGTCGAGCGGAACGGCGACCGACACCCGCCCCTCGGCCTCACCGACGAACAGCGCGGGATCATCCGTATCGGCCAGCCCGATCGCCTCGATGCCCAGCTGACCTGCCCCGCAGACCCAGCCGTGGTCCCCGACGACGAGCTCCGGCAGCGGTCCGCGGGACGCCGCCGCGGCCTCCAGGGCGACCCTCACCGGCAGCGGCGAGTGGGAGTGTGCGCCGGTACCACCATCGGGCGCCCGCACGCCGGGGTCGCGCACCAGCGCAACTCCCCGTACGTAGTCGAGGTGGTACGTGCGTACGCCGAACCGGGTCGTTATGTCGATACATCGCCCCTGCGCGGGGGTGAGTACGGTGCACCCGACCGACGACAAAGCGTCTGCCAGTGCTGCGTAGAAGCCGAGCAGCCGGTGCGGATGCCCCGTCCCGAACAGCACCGGAACGCGCCGGACCGCCGCATCCGACAGCCGCTCGGCGAACGCGTCAAGGCCCGCCAGCGTCCGCTCGGGATCGATCACGTCGGGACCCGACACATGCGCGGGGTCGTCCGAGACCCCGCACTTGTCGGCCATGAGCCGAAGCAGGTCCCGCTCCCCCCAGCCGTGTTCGGGATCGAGGCCGAGCGTCACCCTCGGGTCCCTGGCCGCGAAGAGCCGGTAACTCCGCAGACTCACCTCCCGCGAGGTGGCCACGGGCCCGGCCAGCCGGGCCGCCAGCAGATGCGCGCGCAGCGCGCCGGTGCTCAACACCCTGCCGATGCTCTCGCACCGGGGCCGCCGAGGGGCCAAAACCCGCGATACGCCGCACAGTTGGCGTAACACCGCACGCCGGGCCCGGTCCGTCAGGTCAGCAGACCCCGCAGCGGGAACGCCGCACGCCGGCTCGCCAGCACCGCCTGGTCCAGCCGGTCGGCCGGGTCGTAGCCCTCTTCCCACGACTTCCAGGACGGGACACGCCCGTCCGTCATCCGGGCCGGTCCGAGCTGCCGGGTCCTGGCGTAGACCTCGTCCCGCCAGGACGGCGGGATCACCGACTCCGGGTCGATGGGCGCGTGCGCGGCGATCGCCACCAGGTGCGTCCAGGACCGCGGCACCACGTCCACGACCGCGTAACCGCCCCCGCCCAGCGCCACCCAGCGCCCGCCGTCGGCGTACTCATGAGCGAGGTCGTGGCAGGCCGCCATCACGGCCCGCTGGGCGTCCAGCGACACCGCGAGATGGGCCAGCGGGTCCTCGAAGTGCGTATCGGCCCCGTGCTGCGTCACCAGCACCTGCGGCCGGAAGTCCGCCAGCAGCTCCGGCACCACCGCGTGGAACGCGCGCAGCCACCCCGCGTCGCCCGTCCCGGCCGGCAGCGCCACGTTCACCGCGGCGCCCTCCCCGGCCCCCGCGCCGGTCTCCTCCGGCCAGCCGGTCTGCGGGAAGAGCGTGCGCGGGTGCTCGTGCAGCGAGACCGTGAGAACGCGCGGGTCCTCCCAGAACGCCGCCTGCACCCCGTCACCGTGGTGCACGTCCACATCGAGGTAGGCGACCCGCTCCGCCCCCAGCTCCAGCAGCCGCGCGATGGCGAGCGCCGGGTCGTTGTAGATGCAGAAACCCGACGCACTGCCGGGCATGGCGTGATGCAGCCCGCCGGTGAAGTTCACCGCGTGAGCGGTCTCCCCACGCCACACGGCCTCCGCCGCGGCCACGGACTGCCCGGCGATCAGCGCCGACACCTCGTGCATCCCGGCGAACGCCGGATCGTCCATCGTCCCGAGGCCGTAACTCTGGTCGGCGCCCGCCGGATCCGCGGAGGCCGCACGCACGGCGCTCACGTAGTCCGAGCGGTGCACGAGCCGCAGCGTGGAGTCCCCGGCCGCCTTGGCCGCCACCACGTCCACCGCACGGTCGAGACCGAACGCCCGCACCAGGCCCATCGTCAGGGCAAGTCTGACCGGGTCCATGGGATGACTGTCCCCGAAGTCGTATCCCGTTACTGCGTCATCCCACATCAACTGTGCGCGGCCGCTCATGCCCGCCACCGTATCGGGCAGGCTCCGCGCCGAACGACTTGGCATACACGAGCACCGCCAGCACCAGCACCATCGGCACGAGCATCGCCCCCCGGTAGCTCCAGGCGTCCCCGAGCGCCCCCACCAGGGGCGACCCGACCAGGAACCCCACGTAGTTGAAGATGTTCAGCCGGGCGATCGCGGTGTCGCTCGCGCCGGGGAACATCCGCCCCGCGGCAGCGAACGTCTGCGGCACGATCACACACAGCCCGAACCCGAGCATCGTGAACCCGAGCATCCCGACCCAGGCCCCGCCCGCCACGGCCACCACACCGAACCCGGCCGCGGCCAGCACACTCCCGAACCGCACCACGGCCACCGCGCCGAACCGCCGCACCCGAAGTCCCCGACGGCCCGCCCCAGCAGCGTCGTCACCATGTAGACGTTGTACGGAACGGTCGAGAGCTGCTCCGAGCTTCCCAGCACGTCCTGCAGATACTTCGCACTCCAGTTGGAGACCGTCGAGTCCCCGATGTACGCGAAGCTCATCACCAGGCACAGCGGCATCAGCAGCTTGAAGGAGACCGCAACAGCCTTCCCCTGCGCCCCGGCGGCCTGTCCCTCGTCCTCCAGCTTGCCCTCGACGTACCACCGGCTCCCGATGAACGCGACGGGCAGCAGCACCACCACCGCCGGCAGGTACGAGGCCAGGAGCGACAGGTCCCAGTGCGCCCCGGCCCAGGCCATCGACGCACCGGCGATCCCGCCCAGGCTGTACGCGGCGTGGAAGCCGAGCATGATGGAACGTCCGTACGCCCGCTGCAGGCTGACGCCCATCATGTTCATGGACGCGTCCAGCGCACCGACGGCCAGCCCGAACGCGCCGAGCGCCAGGGCCGCCTCCCACACCTCGTTCCCGGCCCCGACACCGAGCAGCGCAAGCAGCACGACGGGCTGTGCCCACCGCAGGACCACCCTCGGCCGTACCCGTGCGACGACCTTCTCGGTGACCACGCTGCCCGCACCGGCCAGGATCGGCACAGCGGCAAGGAACACGGGCAGCAGGCCGTCGGATATCCCGTACCGGTCCTGAACGGCGGGGATCCGCGTCACGAGAAGAGCGAAGGTGACGCCCTGCACGAAGAAGCTCAACGCGAGGGAGGCTCTGCCGTGCCGCATACGTGCATCTGTCATGGGCGCGAGCGTAGAGCCAGTTTCTACCCATGGGTAGATGAGTCAGGCAAGCAATTCCCGCAGCTGTGCCATGTCGGAGAAGTGCCCGGTCACCCCGGCCAGCCGGTCCGCCGGCATCATCGACGTGAACCCGTACACGTCCATACCCGCGGCCCTGGCGGCCTCCACCCCGAGCGGGCTGTCCTCGATGACGACGCACCGCTCGGGTGCCACGCCCATCCGCTCGGCGGCGCGCAGGAACAGGTCGGGCTCCGGCTTGCCGCGTCCGACGTCCTCCGCACTGAAGATCCACTCCTCCTCGAACCACTGGTCGAGCCCGGTCTTCAGGTGCCCGACCCGGATCCGCTCGTGGCTGCCCGAGGAGGCGACGCAGTACGGGACCCCGTCGGCGACGAAGTCACCGAGGAGCTCCTCGACGCCGGGTACGGGTTGCAGTTCCTGCCGGAACGCGGCGAACACCCGCGAGTGGAACGTGTCGTCGAAGTCCGCGGGCAGCTTCTCCCCGCCCCGCTCCTCGACGAGGTCGTGCACCCGGTGCACGGCGGCCCCCATGTAGTCACGGAGGGATTCCTCGTACGAGGTGGGGTGCCCGAGCTCCGTGAGGTAGTCGGCCAGGATGGTGTTGGAGATCGGCTCGCTGTCCACGAGCACACCGTCGTTGTCGAAGATGACCAGTTCGTAGCGCATGCCACGACCTTAAACTGTCCGGAACGCAGAAAAGCCCCGTGCCACAAGGGCACGGGGCTTAACTATTTTAAAAGGAGTTCGGCGGCGTCCTACTCTCCCACAGGGTCCCCCCTGCAGTACCATCGGCGCTGAAAGGCTTAGCTTCCGGGTTCGGAATGTAACCGGGCGTTTCCCTAACGCAATGACCACCGAAACACTATGAAATTAACCAACACCGGAACAAAACACGGCCGTTCGTTATTTCAGAACTAACACAGTGGACGCGAGCAACTGAGGACAAGCCCTCGGCCTATTAGTACCAGTCAGCTCCACCCGTTACCGGGCTTCCACATCTGGCCTATCAACCCAGTCGTCTACTGGGAGCCTTAACCCCTCAAGAGGGTGGGAATACTCATCTCGAAGCAGGCTTCCCGCTTAGATGCTTTCAGCGGTTATCCTTTCCGAACGTAGCCAACCAGCCATGCCCTTGGCAGGACAACTGGCACACCAGAGGTTCGTCCGTCCCGGTCCTCTCGTACTAGGGACAGCCCTTCTCAATATTCCTACGCGCACAGCGGATAGGGACCGAACTGTCTCACGACGTTCTAAACCCAGCTCGCGTACCGCTTTAATGGGCGAACAGCCCAACCCTTGGGACCGACTCCAGCCCCAGGATGCGACGAGCCGACATCGAGGTGCCAAACCATCCCGTCGATATGGACTCTTGGGGAAGATCAGCCTGTTATCCCCGGGGTACCTTTTATCCGTTGAGCGACAGCGCTTCCACAAGCCACTGCCGGATCACTAGTCCCGACTTTCGTCCCTGCTCGACCCGTCGGTCTCACAGTCAAGCTCCCTTGTGCACTTACACTCAACACCTGATTGCCAACCAGGCTGAGGGAACCTTTGGGCGCCTCCGTTACTCTTTAGGAGGCAACCGCCCCAGTTAAACTACCCATCAGACACTGTCCCTGATCCGGATCACGGACCCAGGTTAGACATCCAGCACGACCAGAGTGGTATTTCAACGACGACTCCACAACCACTGGCGTGGCCGCTTCAAAGTCTCCCACCTATCCTACACAAGCCGAACCGAACACCAATATCAAACTATAGTAAAGGTCCCGGGGTCTTTCCGTCCTGCTGCGCGAAACGAGCATCTTTACTCGTAGTGCAATTTCACCGGGCCTATGGTTGAGACAGTCGAGAAGTCGTTACGCCATTCGTGCAGGTCGGAACTTACCCGACAAGGAATTTCGCTACCTTAGGATGGTTATAGTTACCACCGCCGTTTACTGGCGCTTAAGTTCTCAGCTTCGCCGACCCGAAAGTCAGCTAACCGGTCCCCTTAACGTTCCAGCACCGGGCAGGCGTCAGTCCGTATACATCGCCTTACGGCTTCGCACGGACCTGTGTTTTTAGTAAACAGTCGCTTCTCGCTGGTCTCTGCGGCCACCCCCAGCTCATGGAGTAAATCCAATCACCAGTGATGGCCCCCCTTCTCCCGAAGTTACGGGGGCATTTTGCCGAGTTCCTTAACCATAGTTCACCCGAACGCCTCGGTATTCTCTACCTGACCACCTGAGTCGGTTTAGGGTACGGGCCGCCATGAAACTCGCTAGAGGCTTTTCTCGACAGCATAGGATCATCCACTTCACCACAATCGGCTCGGCATCAGGTCTCAGCCTTAATGTGTGACGGATTTACCTACCACACGGCCTACACCCTTACCCCGGGACTACCACCGCCCGGGCTGGACTACCTTCCTGCGTCACCCCATCGCTTACCTAGTACAAGTCTGGTTCGTCGGCTCCACCACTACCCTCAACTCCGAAGAGATCGGGCCGGCTTCACGGACTTAGCATCGCCTGATTCAGTATTGGGCGTTTCAAAGCGGGTACCGGAATATCAACCGGTTGTCCATCGACTACGCCTGTCGGCCTCGCCTTAGGTCCCGACTTACCCTGGGCAGATCAGCTTGACCCAGGAACCCTTAGTCAATCGGCGCACACGTTTCTCACGTGTGTATCGCTACTCATGCCTGCATTCTCACTCGTGAACCGTCCACAACTCGCTTCCGCGGCTGCTTCACTCGGCACACGACGCTCCCCTACCCATCCATACTCCCGTTGGGGATATGTGTATGAATGACACGACTTCGGCGGTACGCTTGAGCCCCGCTACATTGTCGGCGCGGAATCACTTGACCAGTGAGCTATTACGCACTCTTTCAAGGGTGGCTGCTTCTAAGCCAACCTCCTGGTTGTCTCTGCGACTCCACATCCTTTCCCACTTAGCGTACGCTTAGGGGCCTTAGTCGATGCTCTGGGCTGTTTCCCTCTCGACCATGGAGCTTATCCCCCACAGTCTCACTGCCGTGCTCTCACTTACCGGCATTCGGAGTTTGGCTAAGGTCAGTAACCCGGTAGGGCCCATCGCCTATCCAGTGCTCTACCTCCGGCAAGAAACACACGACGCTGCACCTAAATGCATTTCGGGGAGAACCAGCTATCACGGAGTTTGATTGGCCTTTCACCCCTAACCACAGGTCATCCCCCAGGTTTTCAACCCTGGTGGGTTCGGTCCTCCACGAAGTCTTACCTCCGCTTCAACCTGCCCATGGCTAGATCACTCCGCTTCGGGTCTTGAGCGCGCTACTAAATCGCCCTATTCGGACTCGCTTTCGCTACGGCTTCCCCACACGGGTTAACCTCGCAACACACCGCAAACTCGCAGGCTCATTCTTCAAAAGGCACGCAGTCACGACTGCATGTGCAAGCACATACAGCGACGCTCCCACGGCTTGTAGGCACACGGTTTCAGGTACTATTTCACTCCGCTCCCGCGGTACTTTTCACCATTCCCTCACGGTACTATCCGCTATCGGTCACCAGGGAATATTTAGGCTTAACGGGTGGTCCCGCCAGATTCACACGGGATTTCTCGGGCCCCGTGCTACTTGGGTGTCTCTTAAACGAGCCGTTAATGTTTCAGCTACGGGGGTCTTACCCTCTACGCCGGACCTTTCGCATGTCCTTCGCCTACATCAACGGTTTCTGACTCGTCTCACAGCCGGCAGACCGTGAAAAAGAGATCCCACAACCCCGCATGCGCAACCCCTGCCGGGTATCACACGCATACGGTTTGGCCTGATCCAGTTTCGCTCGCCACTACTCCCGGAATCACGGTTGTTTTCTCTTCCTGAGGGTACTGAGATGTTTCACTTCCCCTCGTTCCCTCCACACTGCCTATGTGTTCAGCAGCGGGTGACAGCCCATGACGACTGCCGGGTTTCCCCATTCGGACACCCCCGGATCAAAGCTTGGTTGACAGCTCCCCGGGGCCTATCGTGGCCTCCCACGTCCTTCATCGGTTCCTGGTGCCAAGGCATCCACCGTGCGCCCTTAAAAACTTGGCCACAGATGCTCGCGTCCACTGTGCAGTTCTCAAACAACGACCAGCCACCCATCACCCCGCCCTTACCGGGCGAGTTCACTGGGGCCGGCAACCGAAGGACGACCATGACGGCCGTACCTTCAGATACCCAACAGCGTGCCCGACCCGACCGATCACCCTCCACATTCCACGCCGAAGCAGTACTAGTGAAAAACAACCTGTCGTGCCGAATAGTCAACGTTCCACCCATGAGCTAACCACCGTCGAACATTTGTCGACGAAGTGGCTCTCGATTCCTTGCGGAATCTAGATGCTCCTTAGAAAGGAGGTGATCCAGCCGCACCTTCCGGTACGGCTACCTTGTTACGACTTCGTCCCAATCGCCAGTCCCACCTTCGACAGCTCCCTCCCACAAGGGGTTGGGCCACCGGCTTCGGGTGTTACCGACTTTCGTGACGTGACGGGCGGTGTGTACAAGGCCCGGGAACGTATTCACCGCAGCAATGCTGATCTGCGATTACTAGCAACTCCGACTTCATGGGGTCGAGTTGCAGACCCCAATCCGAACTGAGACCGGCTTTTTGAGATTCGCTCCGCCTCGCGGCATCGCAGCTCATTGTACCGGCCATTGTAGCACGTGTGCAGCCCAAGACATAAGGGGCATGATGACTTGACGTCGTCCCCACCTTCCTCCGAGTTGACCCCGGCAGTCTCCTGTGAGTCCCCATCACCCCGAAGGGCATGCTGGCAACACAGAACAAGGGTTGCGCTCGTTGCGGGACTTAACCCAACATCTCACGACACGAGCTGACGACAGCCATGCACCACCTGTACACCGACCACAAGGGGGGCACCATCTCTGATGCTTTCCGGTGTATGTCAAGCCTTGGTAAGGTTCTTCGCGTTGCGTCGAATTAAGCCACATGCTCCGCTGCTTGTGCGGGCCCCCGTCAATTCCTTTGAGTTTTAGCCTTGCGGCCGTACTCCCCAGGCGGGGAACTTAATGCGTTAGCTGCGGCACCGACGACGTGGAATGTCGCCAACACCTAGTTCCCAACGTTTACGGCGTGGACTACCAGGGTATCTAATCCTGTTCGCTCCCCACGCTTTCGCTCCTCAGCGTCAGTAATGGCCCAGAGATCCGCCTTCGCCACCGGTGTTCCTCCTGATATCTGCGCATTTCACCGCTACACCAGGAATTCCGATCTCCCCTACCACACTCTAGCCTGCCCGTATCGACTGCAGACCCGGGGTTAAGCCCCGGGCTTTCACAACCGACGCAACAAGCCGCCTACGAGCTCTTTACGCCCAATAATTCCGGACAACGCTTGCGCCCTACGTATTACCGCGGCTGCTGGCACGTAGTTAGCCGGCGCTTCTTCTGCAGGTACCGTCACTTTCGCTTCTTCCCTGCTGAAAGAGGTTTACAACCCGAAGGCCGTCATCCCTCACGCGGCGTCGCTGCATCAGGCTTTCGCCCATTGTGCAATATTCCCCACTGCTGCCTCCCGTAGGAGTCTGGGCCGTGTCTCAGTCCCAGTGTGGCCGGTCGCCCTCTCAGGCCGGCTACCCGTCGTCGCCTTGGTAGGCCATTACCCCACCAACTAGCTGATAGGCCGCGGGCTCATCCTTCACCGCCGGAGCTTTTAACCTTCCCCCATGAGAGGGAAAGTATTATCCGGTATTAGACCCCGTTTCCAGGGCTTGTCCCAGAGTGAAGGGCAGATTGCCCACGTGTTACTCACCCGTTCGCCACTAATCCACCCCGAAGGGCTTCATCGTTCGACTTGCATGTGTTAAGCACGCCGCCAGCGTTCGTCCTGAGCCAGGATCAAACTCTCCGTGAATGTTTTCCCGTAATCGGGATCACACACACGAGAGCGGAACGATCAAGTCGGAATAAGACCGACCGTCCACTATGTCCTCGCTATGTGCATTGCCTGCCAGGTCAGTGACCTCGCAGGACTTTCAAAGGAACCTCGAACCTGCCGAAGCAGGTCGGGGTATCAACATATCTGGCGTTGACTTTTGGCACGCTGTTGAGTTCTCAAGGAACGGACGCTTCCTTTGTACTCACCGCAGAAAATTTTCTGCGACTTTCCTCCGGGCGCTTCCCTTCGGTCTTGCGTTTCCGACTCTATCAGACTCTTTCGTGTCCGATTCCCGGTCGAAGCGGGCCTCGCATTTTCGCTTTCCAGTTCTTCGCTTTCGCGTTTCCCTTTCCGGCGAGTCCGACTCTATCAGATCCTTTCGGGCCTGATTCCCAGTCAGTGGGGCTTGTCTTCCCGGCTGTTGGGCCGTTCCGACGAGTGAGACTTTAGCGGAATCCAGGGCCCCGACGCTAATCGGGGTCGCGTTCCTTCGAACGCGGATTCCTCATTTCGCAAATGCGCACGCAGAGGCAGGCGACAGCTGTCGCTCGCTCGTTGTGGTTACTGCGGAATCGCTGTCCGGGGACCGACCGGGGTCGGCGCTCACGTCGGACAACTCGGAGCACACTACGGATGCGGGTGGGGTGTGTCAACCCCCGGCTCCGCCGGGGCGTGGTGGAAGGCCAGGCGGTAGTCCCGAGGGCTGGTGGCCAGGTGGGTCGCGAAGTGCTGGCGCATGGTGATCTCGCTGCCGAAGCCGGTGCGGCGGGCCACCTCGGGGAGGGGGAGGTCGGTGCGTTCCAGCAGCTTCTGAGCTGCTGCGATGCGTTGGGTGATCAGCCAGCGCAGCGGCGCGATGCCGGTGGTCGCCTGGAAGTGACGGGCGAACGAGCGCGGCGACATGCCGGCTCGGGCGGCGAGTCCGGCAACCGTGTGCGGTTCGGCCAGATGTGTCAGGGCGAAGGCCCGTACCGCGGCCAGGGTGTCGGCGTCGCGGTCGGTCTGCGGGGTGGGGTGCTCGATGAACTGTGCCTGGGTGCCGGTGCGGAAGGGGGCCGTGACCATCGAACGCGCGATCGCCGCCGCGGCCTCGGCGCCATGGGCCGTACGGACGAGGTGGAGGCAGAGATCGATGCCGGCCGCGGTGCCCGCGGAGGTCCAGACGTTGCCGTCGTGGACGAAGAGGGCATCGGGGACGACCGTCACGTCGGGGTGGCGGGCGCGCAGGAGGTCGGTGAGGTTCCAGTGGGTGACCGCCCGGCGGCCGTCCAGGAGTCCCGCCTGGGCCAGCGTGAAGGCGCCCCCGCAGAGGGCGGCGATCGGGGTGGCGCGGGCGTGGGCGCGGCGCAGGGCGTCAAGCACCGGTTCGGGGGCCGGCGTCAGGTGGTCGTCGAGGCCGGGGACGACGATCAGGTCTGCCCGGGACAGCCAGGCGAGCGTGCGGTCGGGGGCCAGCGAGAGGCCGCCGCGCAGCGGGACGGGCACGGGGGTGGCCGCCGTGCGCCGCAGGTCGAAGGGCGGGACACCCCGGTCGGTGCGGTCCACGCCCCAGACCTCCGTGATGACCGAGACGTCGAAGGCGCGGATGCCCGGGAAGGAGACGAGGGCGATCCGGGACGGGGCGGGGAGAGTCGCCGAGGGCGTGGCCATGGTGGCAGTAAAGCATCGATCGATGGCTTTTTGACCCCTGGGCTACCGGGGCCCGTGGCGGCAGCATCGTAGGTATGGAGATCGCAGAGAACGCAGCGCTGGTCGTGGTGGACGTGCAGCAGGGATTCGAGGAGACGGAGTACTGGGGGCCTCGCAACAATCCCTCGGCGGACCGGAACATCGCCGGGCTGCTCGATGCCTGGCAGTCGAGCGGGCGTCCGGTCGTGTTCGTACGGCATGACTCGTCGAAGCCGGATTCGCCGCTGCGGGTGGGATATCCGGGGAACGACCTCAAGCCGTACGTGCGGGAGCGGCGGGGGAAGGGCAGCGGGCCCGAGCTGTTTCTGACGAAGAGTGTGAATTCGGCGTTCTACGGGACGCCGGATCTGGACGCGTGGCTGCGGGCGGGTGGGGTGCGGCAGATCGTGGTGGCCGGGATCCAGACCAACATGTGCGCGGAGACGACGGCGCGGATGGCGGGGAACCGCGGCTATGAGGTGTTCTTCGCGCTCGACGCGACGTACACCTTCGACGGCGCCGGTCCGTGGGGGTGGACGCTCGGCGCGCAGGAGCTGGCGCGGGCCACCGCCGTGTCGCTGCACGGCGGTGGGTTCGCGAAGGTGGTGCGCAGTGCGGAGCTGGTCGCTGCCGCCGGTGCGGGGCTGACGGCGGCCGCGCGTCCGGATCATGCCGGGCTCGATCCGGACGAAGGGCCCTGGCGCTCAGCCGTTGCCGGAGGCGAGCTCGCGGCTGCGGTCGCGCGCGGCTTCGAGGGCCGCGATGAGCGCGGCGCGCACGCCGTGGTTCTCCAGCTCGCGGATGGCGCTGATGGTGGTGCCTGCCGGGCTGGTGACGGCTTCGCGGAGCTTGACGGGGTGCTCGCCGCTGTCGCGGAGCATCACGGCGGCGCCGATGGCGGCCTGGACGATCAGGTCGTGGGCCTGGGCGCGGGGCAGACCGAGCAGGATGCCGGCGTCCGTCATCGCCTCGACCAGGAAGTAGAAGTACGCGGGGCCGGAGCCGGAGAGCGCGGTGGCCGCGTCCTGCTGTGACTCGGGGACGCGCAGGGTCTTGCCGACCCCGCCGAAGATCGCCTCGGTGGTGGCGAGGTGCTCGGTGGAGGCGTGACTGCCCGCGGAGATGACGGACATGCCCTCGTCGACCAGGACGGGGGTGTTCGGCATGACGCGGACGACCGGGGTGCCCGCGGTGAGGCGGTCCTCGATGAAGGCGGTCGTGATGCCGGCCGCGGCGCTGATGACCAGGCGGTCGGCGGCCACGTGGGCGGCGAGCTCGTCGAGGAGGCGCCCCATGTCCTGGGGCTTGGCCGCGAGGATGAGGATGTCGGCGCGCTTTGCCGCTTCGGCGTTGGTGACGGAGTCGACGCCGTAGCGGTTGCGGAGCTCCTCGGCCCGCTCGGAGCGGCGGGTGGTGACCAGCAGGTTCGACGGGCGCCACCCGGCCCGGATCATGCCGCTGAGCAGGGCCTCGCCGATCTTGCCGGTGCCGAGGACTGCAACTGTCTGGGTCATGCGGTTCACCCTCCGGGCGGTGCTCGCGGTTCTCGGTGCTCGTAGCGCCATCCTCGCACCGGCCCGTCAGCTGGTGCGGCGGCGGAGGGTGGCGGCGCCGAGGGTGAGGACCAGCAGCGCGCAGCCCGCCACGATCGCGATGTCGCGGACGAAGTCGCCGGTGATCTCGGTGTGGTGGAGGACCTCGTTCATCCCGTCGACGGCGTACGACATGGGCAGGACGTTCGAGATCGCTTCGAGGACGGGCGCCATCTGGTCCCGGGCGATGAACAGTCCGCAGAGCAGGAGCTGCGGGAAGATCACGGCCGGCATGAACTGGACGGCCTGGAACTCGGATGCCGCGAAGGCCGAGACGAACAGGCCGAGGGCGGTGCCGAGCAGGGCGTCCAGCAGGGCGACGAGGAGCAGCAGCCACGGGGACCCGGTGACGTCCAGGCCGAGGGCCCAGACCGACAGGCCGGTGGCCAGGAGCGACTGGACGACCGCGACGGCGCCGAACGCGAGGGCGTAGCCGGCGATCAGGTCGCCCTTGCCGAGCGGCATGGCGAGGAGGCGTTCGAGGGTGCCCGAGGTGCGTTCGCGCAGGGTGGCGATCGAGGTCACCAGGAACATCGTGATCAGCGGGAAGATGCCGAGGAGCGAGGCGCCGATGGAGTCGAAGGTCCCGGGGCTGCCGTCGAAGACGTACCGCAGCAGCGTGATCATCACGACCGGGATCAGCAGGAGCAGCGCGATGGTGCGCGGGTCGTGGGCCAGCTGGCGCAGGACGCGGGCGGCGGTGGCGAGGGTGCGGGCGGCGCTCAGGGCGGAGGTGCGGGATTCGGCCGGTGCTGTCGGCGTTGTCGGTGCGTGGGTCGTGCTCATCGGGCGTTCTCCTGACGGGTGGCGGCCGCGTCGACCAGGTGGAGGAAGGCGTCTTCGACGGTGTCGGTGCGGGAAGCGGTGCGCAGGGCCTCGGGGGTGTCGTCGGCGAGGATCTCGCCCTCGCGCATCAGGAGCAGCCGGTGGCAGCGCTCGGCCTCGTCCATGACGTGGGAGGAGACGAGGAGGGTGGTGCCGCGTTCGGCGGCGAGGCTGTGGAAGAGGCTCCACAGGTCGCGTCGGAGTACCGGGTCCAGACCGACCGTGGGTTCGTCGAGAACGAGGAGTTCGGGGGTGCCGAGCAGTGCGACCGCGAGGGAGACCCGGGTGCGCTGGCCACCGGAGAGGGTGCCGGCGAGGGCGTCGGAGTGGCTGGTCAGGTCGACCTCGGTGACGGCGCGGGTGACGGCTTCGCGGCGGGCGTCCCGGTGCCGTCGGCCCGGCTGCAGGATCGCCGCGAAGTAGTCGAGGTTCTGCCGGACGGTGAGGTCGGTGTAGACGGACGGCGCCTGGGTGACGTACCCGATCCGTGGCCGGAGTGAGGGGTGGCCCGCGGGGCTGCCCAGGACGTCGAGGGTGCCGGTGACTTTGGCCTGGGTGCCCACGACGGAGCGCATCAGGGTGGACTTGCCGCAGCCGGAGGGCCCGAGGAGTCCGGTGATCCTGCCGGGTTCGACGGTGAAGTCGAGGCCTTTCAGGACGGTGCGGCTGCCCCGTACGACGGTGAGGCCGCGGGCCTCGATGGCGACGCCCGTAGAATTCATCATGTGATGAATTTTGCGCTCGGTGAGGTGCTGCCGTCAAGCCGTCCGGGCGTCGGCATGCGCCGGTTCAGCGGATGGCGACGGTGGCCACGCTCAGATCGACGACGTAGGTCTCCTCGACCGTGCCGTCCGGGAAGTGCGGTGCGAGGTGCTCGCGCTCCTCGGAGAGGAAGCGCCGGGCGGGCTCCTCGCCGAGGACCAGGAACGCGGAGTGACTGCCGAGGTTGGCGAGGTGGGTGGCCAGTGGGACCCGCCGGGTCCATGGCACGCGACGGTGCACGAAGTCGAGCTCGGGCGGCAGGTCGCGGGAGCGGACGGGTGAGCCGTGGGCGCCGGTGTGCGCGTCCGCTTCGGCCTCACCACGTGCCTGTGCGTCGAAGAAGCGGTGCAGGCGGGTGTCCTGCTCGGCGATCCACGGGACGGCGTGGTCGGCGACGTTCCACCACAGGGCGAGCGCGCCTCCCGGCCGCAGGACGCACAGGACCTCGGGGGCCGAGCGGGCGGGGTCCGTCCAGTGCCAGGACTGGGCGTACGTGATCAGGTCGGCCGAGGCCGCGGCGAAGGGGAGGCGGTTGCCGTCGCCCCTCACCAGCGGGGTGCCCGGCAGGGCGCGGCGGAGTTCCGCCGCCATGCCGGGGCCTGGTTCCACGGCGACGACCCGGGCGCCCCGGTCGTGCAGGAGGCGGGTCGAGATGCCGGTGCCCGCGCCGATGTCGAGGGTGCGGGAGCCTCGCAGGGGGCGGCCGGTGAGTTCCTCGACGGCGTCGAAGAGGGCGTCCGGGTAGTCGGGACGGGCCGTGGCGTACTGGGCGGCGGCGCGGTCGAACGACAGGGCGCGCGGGGGCTGCGGGGGCTGCGTAGGGGCCATGAGGCCATGGTGGCCTCGGCGGGGCCGCGCCGGTGAGGAGCCCGCCGGGGCGGCGGGGCCGTGTCGGCGGGGGCTGGCGGCGGGGCGGCTCACGGGGAGGGGCCGGTGTCGGGCGCGGCTCACAGGGAGGGGCCGGTGCCAGGTGCGGCTCACGCGGAGGGCCGGTGCCAGGCGCGGCTCACGCGAAGGGGCCGCTGCCAGGTGCGGCCGCCGACCGCCGGCGCCGGAGTCGGCCGCCCAGATGCGGCCGCCGGCGACGACAGGCCGCCGCCGACGCGGCTACCTGCGGCGGACCTTCTTGCCCTTGGCCGTCTTGCGGGCCGCCGGGTTTCCGGTCCTGGTCGAGCGGCGCTTCGCGTACCGGACCTGGGCCGCTTCGTACTCCGTGCGGCGCAGCTTCTCGCCCGGCGCCTCGATGAACGTACGGATGAAGTAGGCGATCAGCGAGCCGATGAAGCCGATGGTCTTCAGGCCGCGCAGATTGTCCTCGCGGCCCGGGTCGGCCGGGCGGCTGCTGAAGCCCTCCCACGTCTTGCGGAAGGCGATGGCGCTGCAGACGGCGAACATCAGGACCACCAGGATGCCGACGAAGCTGCCGACGTCGGCGATCTCCAGGCCCTCGTACGCGAACCGCAGCACGAAGCAGGAGGCGACCGCCGCGGCGAGCGAGCCGACGGCGGCTCCGGCACGGCGGAGCCCGTAGTTGCCGTCGTGGGCGACCCAGGTCGTGCCGAAGAAGCGGAGGGGCTCGGGCTGCGGACCCGGGGTGGTCGCGGTGGAGGCCGTCGCGGACTCGCCGGTACCGGGGGTCGCGCCGTCGGGGGTGTCGCTGTTCTCGCTCACGAGGTCGATTGTCCCAGGGCCGGCGAGAGCACCGGGCACGCCGGGCGGGGGCGCTGCGCCCGCCCATGACGGGCGCGGCGCCGTCGCACGTCAGTCGCCGTGATCCCCTGCGCGTGCGCAGGTGCCTACGGGACGTGCGGCCTCGTGGTTCCGGCCCCTCCGAGGAGGGGCCGGACACGTGATCGCTCAGCCGAGCTTGGAGACGTCGCGGACGGCGCCGCGGTCCGCGCTCGTCGCCATGGCCGCGTAGGCGCGCAGCGCCGCCGAGACCTTGCGCTCGCGGTTCTTCGGCGCGTACACGCCGTTCAGCGCCTCGCGGCGGGTGGCCAGCTCGGCGTCGGGGACCAGAAGCTCGATCGAGCGGTTCGGGATGTCGATCCGGATCCGGTCGCCGTCCTCGACGAGCGCGATCGTGCCGCCCGAAGCGGCCTCCGGCGAGGCGTGGCCGATGGACAGCCCCGAGGTGCCGCCGGAGAACCGGCCGTCGGTGACGAGTGCGCAGGTCTTGCCGAGGCCGCGGCCCTTGAGGAACGACGTCGGGTAGAGCATCTCCTGCATGCCGGGGCCGCCTCGCGGGCCCTCGTAACGGATGACGACGACGTCGCCGTGCTCGATCTCCTTACGGAGGATCTTGTCGACGGCGTCCTCCTGCGACTCGCAGACGACCGCCGGACCCTCGAAGGTCCAGATCGACTCGTCGACGCCGGCCGTCTTCACGACGCAGCCGTCCACGGCGAGGTTGCCCTTGAGGACGGCGAGGCCGCCGTCCTTGGAGTAGGCGTGCTCGACGTCGCGGATGCAGCCGCCCGCCGCGTCCAGGTCGAGGGTGTCCCAGCGCTCGGACTGCGAGAAGGCGGTCGCGGAGCGGACGCAGCCGGGGGCCGCGTGCCACATTTCGACGGCCTCCGGAGACGGCGAGCCGCCGCGGACGTCCCAGTTCTTGAGCCACTCGGCGAGCGTGTCCGAGTGCACCGAGTGGACGTCCTCGTTGAGCAGCCCGCCGCGGTGCAGCTCACCGAGGAGGGCGGGGATGCCGCCGGCCCGGTGCACGTCCTCCATGTAGTACGTGCCGCCGGGGGCCACGTTGGGCGCGACCTTGGAGAGGCACGGGACGCGGCGCGAGACCTCGTTGATGTCGTCCAGCCCGTACGGCAGCTCCGCTTCCTCGGCGGCGGCCAGCAGGTGCAGGATCGTGTTGGTCGAGCCGCCCATGGCGATGTCCAGCGCCATCGCGTTGTCGAACGCGGCGCGGGTGCCGATGGCGCGCGGCAGGACCGTCTCGTCGTCCTGCTCGTAGTAGCGCTTGGTGATCTCGACGACCGTGCGGCCTGCCTCCTCGTACAGCGCCTTGCGGGCGGTGTGCGTGGCGAGGACGGAGCCGTTGCCGGGGAGGGAGAGGCCGAGGACCTCGGTCAGGCAGTTCATCGAGTTGGCGGTGAACATGCCGGAACAGCTGCCGCAGGTCGGACAGGCGTTCTCCTCGATGCGGAGGATGTCCTCGTCCGAGATGCTCTCGTCGACCGCGTCGCTGATGGCGTTGACCAGGTCGAGCTTGCGGACCGTGCCGTCGACGAGGGTGGCCTTGCCGGCCTCCATCGGGCCGCCGGAGACGAAGACCGTGGGGATGTTGAGGCGCATCGCGGCCATCAGCATGCCCGGGGTGATCTTGTCGCAGTTCGAGATGCAGATCAGTGCGTCGGCGCAGTGCGCCTCGGCCATGTACTCGACGGAGTCGGCGATCAGGTCACGGGACGGGAGGCTGTAGAGCATCCCGGCGTGGCCCATGGCGATGCCGTCGTCGACCGCGATGGTGTTGAACTCGCGGGGCACCGCGCCCGCGGCCTTGATCGCGTCGGACACGATCCGGCCGACCGGGGCGAGGTGGGTGTGGCCGGGGACGAACTCGGTGAAGGAGTTGGCGACGGCGATGATCGGCTTGCCGATGTCCTCGCTCGCTACGCCCGAGGCCCGCATAAGGGCGCGGGCGCCCGCCATGTTGCGGCCGTGGGTGACAGTGCGGGACCTCAGCTGGGGCATCGTCTCTCGCTCCTTCGACAGAAAAGACTCGTTCCGAGCGTACGCCTCCCGTGCCAAGATCTGGACGGGGTGTCCGGAATGCGGGATGTGGTGCTCAGGGGCTGGGCGCCCGCGGGCTCGGCTTCCGGGCCCCGCTCCAGGGCCTCCGGAGGGGCCGGACTCCCCGGGGCTCAGGCCTCGGCCAGGTAGCGCTGCAGGGTGGGGGCCACCATGGCGATGATCTTTTCCGGGTCCGCCGATGCCAGCGGTTCCGCCCGGATCACGTACCGCAGCATCGCGATGCCCACCATGTGCGAGGCCGCCAGTTCCGCGCGGAAAGTGGCGTCGGGTACGTCGAGCTGGTCCGCGATCCGTCCCAGCAGGCGCCGCAGTACGAAGCCGCGCAGGACGTTCGCCGCCGCCTCGTGGGTCATGGCCGACCGCATGACCGCCAGCAGCGGGGCCCTGGACGCCGGGTTCTCCCAGACCGAGATGAAGTAGCGGGCCAGCCGCTCCCCCACGTCGTCCGCACCGCTGCCCAGGATGTCCGGGATCGCCAGGGCGGGCACGAACGAGACCTCGATCGCGGCGGCGAAGACCTCGTCCTTCGTACCGAAGTAGTGGTGGACCAGGGCCGCGTCCACCGCGGCCGCCTTCGCGATGCCGCGGATCGACGTCTTGTCGTAGCCGCGCGCCGCGAATTCGCTGCGGGCCGCCTCCAGGATGCGGGTACGGGCGTCGGGTCCGGCCGTCGCCGAGTCACGGGAGGGGCGGCCGCGGCGTCTGGGGCTCGGGGGTTCGGCGTCCGGGGTCATGAGCGCGGCACCCGCGCGGAGGACGACGCGAGGTGCAGCCTGGTGAAGGCGAGCGCCTCGGCCAGGTCCGCCTCGCGTTCGGCGGTGGACATCGCCCGGCGGGTGTTGACCTCGATGACGACGTGGCCTTCGAAGCCGGTACGGGCCAGCCGCTCCAGCAGCTCCGCGCAGGGCTGGTCGCCGCGGCCGGGCACCAGGTGCTCGTCCTTGCTGGAGCCCCTGCCGTCGGCGAGGTGGACGTGGGCCAGCCGGTCGCCCATCCGGTCGACCATGGCCATGCCGTCCGCGCGTGCGGTCGCGGTGTGCGAGAGGTCCACCGTGAAGTGCCGGTAGTCGTCGTTGGTGACGTCCCAGTCGGGGGCGTAGGCGAGCATCTCGCGGTCCCGGTAGCGCCACGGGTACATGTTCTCGACGGCGAACCGCACATCGGTCTCGTCCGCCATCCGCCAGAGCCCGGTGACGAAGTCGCGGGCGTACTGCCGCTGCCAGCGGAACGGCGGGTGGACCACGACGGTCGACGCCCCGAGCTTCTCCGCGGCGGCGCGTGCCCGCTGAAGCTTGACCCAGGGATCGGTGGACCAGACGCGCTGAGTGATCAGCAGGCAGGGGGCGTGAACGGCCAGTATCGGCACCTGGTGGTAGTCCGAGAGCCTGCGCAGGGCCTCGATGTCCTGGCTGACGGGGTCGGTCCAGACCATGACCTCGACGCCGTCGTAACCCAGGCGTGCGGCGATCTCGAAGGCCGTCGCCGTCGACTCCGGATAGACGGAGGCCGTCGACAGGGCGACCTTCGCATCCGGGATGCGCACCACTGGTTCTGCCACGGAGACAGCGTACGGGCAGCGATGGGGTGCGCCGGGAGAGCCCGGCGGAAAGTGAGAAGCGCCATGAGGATCACCGCGCCCGTGTGCGGTGACCCTCAGGCCAGGGCCGCCGGGTCCTGGGCCGGCAGGTGGTCGAGCCGGCGCAGGATGACGCCCTCGCGCAGCGCCCACGGACAGATCTCCAGGTCCTCGATGCCCAGGAGGTCCATGGCGCCCTCCGCCACCAGTGCCCCGGCCAGCAGCTGGGCGGCCCGTCCGTCGGAGACGCCGGGCAGGTTCCCGCGCTCCTCGGTCGTCATGACGGCCAGCTTCGGCACCCATTCCTCCAGTGCCTTGCGGCTGAGGGTCCGCTGCACGTACAGCCCCTCGGTGGAGCGTGCGGCGCCCGCGATCCTGGCGAGCTGCTTGAAGGTCTTGGAGGTGGCCACGACATGGTCGGGGCGGCCGAAGCGGGTGAACTCGCCGACGCTGCGGGCGATACTCGCCCGCACGTGCCGGCGCAACGCCTTCACCTGCGCCGGGTCCGGCGGGTCGCCCTGCAGCCAGCCGGCCGTGAGGCGTCCGGCCCCCAGCGGCAGCGAGACGGCGGCGTCCGGCTCCTCGTCGATACCGAACGCGATCTCCAGCGAGCCGCCGCCGATGTCCAGGACCAGCAGCTTGCCCGCCGACCAGCCGAACCAGCGGCGGGCGGCGAGGAAGGTGAGCCGGGCCTCCTCCGCGCCGCTGAGGACGGTGAGGTCGATGCCCGTCTCGTCCCGCACCCGGGCCAGCACCGTGTCGGCGTTGCTCGCTTCCCGTACCGCCGAGGTGGCGAACGCCAGCACGTCCTCGCAGCCCTTGTCCTCGGCGGCCTGGAGCGCTCCGGCGATCGTCGTCACCAGCCGGTCCACGCCGGGCGGGCCGATCGCCCCGTCCTCGTCGAGCAGCTCCGCCAGGCGCAGCTCCGCCTTGTGCGAGTGCGCGGGCAGCGGGCGGGCGCCGGGGTGCGCGTCCACCACGAGCAGATGAACCGTGTTCGACCCCACGTCGAGGACTCCGAGTCTCATACGCAGAACGCTACTGCGGCTGCCGACTTACTCTTGGCGCGTGCCAAAGACGAAAAAGGCGAAGCCGGGCAAAGTCACCGAGAAGCAGAAAACGAAGCAGGAGATGCAGCAGCCGGACACAAAGGGACCCAAGAGGTCCGACGAGACGGGGCTCGACTTCGCGCGGGCCTGGGTGGAATTCCCGGACCCCGCGGACGAGGAGCAGATCTTCCGCTGCGACCTGACCTGGCTGACCTCCAAGTGGAACTGCATCTTCGGCAGTGGCTGCCAGGGGATCCAGGCCGGACGCGCGGACGACGGGTGCTGCACGCTGGGCGCCCACTTCTCGGACGAGGACGACGAGAAGCGGGTGGCCGGTCACGTGGCCCGGCTGACGCCTGACCTGTGGCAGTTCCACGACGTGGGTACGGACTCGGGCTGGGTCCAGACCGACGACGACGGTGAGCGCCAGACGCGGCGCTGGGAGGGTTCGTGCATCTTCCAGAACCGCCCCGGCTTCGCGGCGGGCGCGGGCTGCTCGCTGCACATCCTGGCGCTGCGGGAGGGCAAGGAGCCCCTGGAGACCAAGCCGGACGTGTGCTGGCAGCTGCCGGTCCGGCGTACGTACGACTGGATCGACCGGCCCGACGACACCCGGGTGCTGCAGGTGACGATCGGTGAGTACGACCGCAGGGGCTGGGGTCCCGGCGGTCACGACCTGCACTGGTGGTGCACCTCGGCGACCTCCGCGCACGGGGCCGGGGACCCGGTGTACGTGTCCTACCGGCCCGAGCTCATCGAGCTGATGGGCAAGGAGGGGTACGACCGGCTGGTCGAGCTGTGCGAGGAGCGGCTCTCCTCGCTGCTGCCGATGGCGCCGCACCCGGCCGACCCGGCCTGAGGGCGCCCCCGCGATCCCTGGCTCCCGGCTCCGGGGGCCAGGCGTGGCCCCGTCCGTTCAGTTCGCGGGCGGCGGCGTGCTCGGGCCCTTTCCCGGGCCGGTCGGGGCCGACGGGTCCGGGGACGGCTCCGGGTCGCCCGTCGGCGGGCCGGAGTCCGTCGGGTCGGGGGTCGGGTCGGGCGTCGGGTCCGTGGGATCCGGTGAGGACGGCGGCGGGTCCGACGGGACGGGCGGGCGCGGATGCAGGGTGCGGCCCGGCCGCGTGGGGTGCGGCGTAGTGCCGGGCGGCGACACCCACCGCCCGTGGCCGTGGATCGCGACGACCGAGCCCGACGGGGCGACGGCTACCCGTGCGGTCCAGCGCCCGGCCGGTTCGCGGGCGTGGTCGACGAGGACGCGGATGGTGACCCTCGCGCCCGCGGCGAGCTTCCCGGACGAGCTGCTGAGGCGCATCCAGGACGCGGGCGTCCTGGCCGACCAGGTGACGGGCCCGGCCTTCGAGGCGGTCAGGGTGATCATCGTCGTGCCGCCCGACGAACGGGCCTCGACGGTGAGCCGGCCCGCGCCGTGGAGCGCCCCGTCCGGCCCCGGGTCGGTGCCCACGCTGATGACCTCGGCCGAGACGTCCGGCAGTCCGTCGCCGTCCGTGAAGCGGGGGCCTGCCTCGGGGCGGGCGTTGCCCGCGTTCTCGTAGTGGTCGTACGGGTCGCCGAGGCCCTGGCTGTCGTCCGTATCGGCCGCGGAGACCGAGGAGCCGTCGTGGCCCTCCCCGATGAGCGGTGCGCCCCGGTAGGCGGACCACAGGGCGATCACCGGGGCGGCGACGACCGTGGCGACGACCGTCGTGGTCATCACCCGGGACCGCAGCCGGTCCCGGCGCGCGGCATGGTCCTTCGGGTCCATCGGGAAGCCCGCCCGGTCGAACCGCGGAGTGGCGGACCGATTCTTCTGATGCTTCTGGGCGTGGATCATGGCCACATAGGCGGACGGCCGTGGCGCCTCGACGACCGCCAGCGCCGCGGCCGGGGTGAGGGCTCCGCCCGGCCAGGGCCCTTGCGCGTCGGCCCGTTCGGCGGCGCGGCGACAGCTCGGGCAGTCGTCCACATGCCGTACGAGTTCGCGGCGCAGGGTGGCGGAGAGCAGCACCCGGCGATCGCCGGTGAGCCTGCCGACCGTGGGGCAGTTGCCCGACTCGACGACGGCGAGGGCGGCCCTGGTCCGCTCGACCTCGCAGGCCGCCGCGGCCAGGAGCTCCCTGGCAGCCGCGGCCTCCAGGCCGAGGACGGCGGCGACCGCGACCGGGGTGAGCCGGTGCCGTACCGCCAGCTCCAGCGCTTCTCGCTGTTCGGGGGTGGTGCCCGCGGCCTCGGGCCAGGCCAGCTGGGCCAGCTCGCGGCGGTGCGCCTCGGCCGCCACGGGGGTCTGCGGGGCGACGGCGGCGGCCGGCTTGACGGAGCGGGAGGCGGGGGGCGTGGTCTTCGGTGCGTGGGCGGAAGCGGCGGGCGGGGGCGTGCGCCGTCCTGCGCGCGCCCCTTGCACCGCCTGGCCGCGGCGGCTCTCCTTCTCCGACTGCCTGCGCGCCCGTGCTCCGTCGTGCTGGCGGTGGGCCTGGCGGCCCTGCCTCTGCTCGGTGAGCCTGCGCAGGCACGTCCACCTGGCCAGGGCGTACAGCCAGGTTTTACGTTCCTCCTCGTCCGCGGGACACCGGCCGCCCTGGCGTTCCGCGAGTGCCAGCACACCGCCGAGCGCGTCGGTGGCGGCATCGTGGTCGCAGAGCACGGAGAGGCAGTAGGTGAACAGGCCGTCGAGATGCGGCTCGTAACGGGCGGGCGGCTGCTTCGGCGAGGAGTGGGGCGCACGGCGCTGCGCCCGGTGTGCGCCGGGGGTGTTCGTGGGGGTCTCCAGCCTGCTGGTCGTCACCTTGCGACCGTAGGCAGGGCGGGGCATACGCCTGGCGCCCCTTGCGTAGATTTAACCCTTACGGGTGAACGTATCGCTTAAAAGCGGACAGGAATCCCCTGTTCCGTTGCAGGGAGGGGCGCGCGCTCCCCCGCGGCCGCACCGCGCCGGGCCGCACTGTCCGAGCTCACCTATACGGTGGCGCCATGGCTGCCCGTACGAAATCCGCGAAGGACCGGCCGTCCTACCGCTGCACGGAATGCGGCTGGACGACCGCCAAGTGGCTCGGCCGCTGCTTCGAGTGCCAGGCGTGGGGGACGGTCGAGGAGTTCGGCGGCGCCCCCGCTGTCCGCACCACCGCGGCCGGCCGCGTCTCCACCGCCGCGCTCCCCATCGGGCAGGTCGACAGCCGGCAGGCCACCGCCCGCTCGACCGGCGTCGGCGAGCTCGACCGGGTGCTGGGCGGCGGACTGGTGCCGGGCGCCGTCGTGCTGCTGGCGGGCGAGCCGGGCGTGGGGAAGTCCACCCTGCTGCTGGACGTCGCGGCGAAGGCGGCGAGCGACGAGCACCGCACGCTCTATGTGACCGCCGAGGAGTCCGCCAGCCAGGTCAGGATGCGTGCCGACCGGATCCGGGCGATCAACGACCATCTCTACCTGGCCGCCGAGACCGACCTGTCCGCGGTCCTCGGCCACCTGGACGCGGTCAAGCCGTCCCTGCTCGTCCTGGACTCCGTGCAGACCGTGGCCTCGCCCGAGATCGAGGGCGCGCCCGGCGGTATGGCGCAGGTCCGCGAGGTCGCCGGGGCGCTCATCCGCGCCTCCAAGGAGCGCGGCATGTCGACCATGCTCGTCGGCCACGTCACCAAGGACGGGGCGATCGCCGGCCCTCGGCTGCTGGAACACCTCGTGGACGTGGTGCTGTCCTTCGAGGGCGACCGCCATGCCCGGCTCCGGCTCGTACGCGGTGTGAAGAACCGCTACGGCGCGACCGACGAGGTCGGCTGCTTCGAGCTGCACGACGAGGGCATCACCGGCCTCGCCGACCCGTCCGGCCTCTTCCTCACCCGCCGTGACGAACCCGTGCCCGGCACCTGCCTGACCGTCACCCTGGAGGGCAAGAGGCCGCTGGTCGCCGAGGTCCAGGCGCTCACGGTCGACTCCCAGATCCCCTCGCCCCGGCGCACCACCTCGGGGCTGGAGACGTCCCGGGTGTCGATGATGCTGGCCGTGCTGGAGCAGCGCGGCCGGATCAGCTCGCTGGGCAAGCGGGACATCTACAGCGCCACGGTCGGCGGCGTGAAGCTCACCGAGCCCGCCGCGGACCTCGCGATCGCGCTGGCGCTGGCCAGTGCGGCGAGTGACACACCGCTGCCCAAGAATCTTGTGGCGATCGGCGAGGTGGGGCTGGCGGGCGAGGTCAGAAGGGTCACCGGGGTGCAGCGCAGACTCGCGGAGGCACACCGGCTGGGCTTCACGCACGCACTGGTTCCGAGCGACCCGGGGAAGGTCCCGGCCGGTATGAAGGTCACGGAAGTCGCCAACATGGGCGACGCGCTGAGAGTGCTCCCGCGCCGGTCTCGTGCACAGGCCCCACAGGAGGACGACGCACGCCGGTAGACTTTGCCCTGGTCTCGCCCGTCCGTACGAACGGTATGAGGGACGTGGGTCCTTCGTTCAGATCCGGCCTGATCCAAACGAGAGGCCCTAAGGGCACCGCAAACGTGTGACCGGAGGAGTGCAGTGGCAGCCAGCGACCGGGCAGCATCGCCCGGAAAGTCCGGCCAAGGCACCGGTAACGAGGCGCTGATGCGCGCCTCGTTGACCGCCGTCGCGCCCGGAATGGCCCTGCGGGACGGCCTGGAGCGCATTCTCCGTGGCAACACCGGCGGGCTGATCGTGCTCGGCATGGACAAGACCGTCGAGTCGATGTGCACCGGCGGCTTCGTGCTGGACGTGGAATTCACCGCGACCCGGCTGCGAGAGCTGGCCAAGCTCGACGGGGCTCTGATCCTCGACAAGGACATGACCAAGATTCTGCGGGCCGGTGTGCAGCTGGTCCCGGACGCCTCCATCCCCACGGAGGAGACGGGCACCCGCCACCGCACGGCGGACCGGGTGTCCCGTCAGTGCAATTTCCCGGTCGTCTCCGTCTCGCAGTCGATGCACCTCATCGCGCTGTACGTGCACGGGCAGCGCCGGGTGCTGGAGGAGTCCGCCGCGATCCTCTCCCGCGCCAACCAGGCGCTCGCCACGCTGGAGCGGTACAAGCTCCGGCTCGACGAGGTCGCGGGCACGCTCTCCGCGCTGGAGATCGAGGACCTGGTGACGGTCCGGGACGTGACCGCGGTCGCGCAGCGGCTGGAGATGGTCCGCCGGATCGCGACCGAGATCGCCGAGTACGTGGTGGAGCTGGGTACCGACGGCCGCCTCCTCTCGCTGCAGCTCGACGAGTTGATCGCCGGCGTGGAGCCGGAGCGCGAGCTGGTCGTGCGCGACTACGTTCCGGAGCCGACCGCCAAGCGGTCGCGCACGGTGGCGGAGGCGCTCACCGAACTGGACGCGCTGTCCCACACCGAACTGCTCGAACTGCCCGTCGTGGCAAGGGCGCTGGGCTACAGCGGCTCCCCGGAGACGCTGGATTCGGCGGTCTCGCCGCGCGGCTTCCGGCTGCTGGCGAAGGTGCCGCGGCTGCCCGGGGCGATCATCGACCGGCTCGTGGAGCACTTCGGCGGTCTGCAGAAGCTGCTCGCGGCGAGCGTGGACGATCTCCAGACGGTGGACGGGGTCGGCGAGGCGCGGGCGCGGAGCGTGCGCGAGGGCCTGTCGCGGCTGGCCGAGTCGTCGATTCTCGAACGGTACGTGTAGCGCCCGGCGCCACGGCGTACGTGGTGCGGTGCCGGGGCCCGGTGGATCACACCGGGCCCCGGCCCGCGTCCGGGGCCCGGTCAGTCCTTCGCGAGGACGAACGAGGCACGCTGCACGGGCTCGCCCGGCGCCTTGGCCTCGACCAGGTAGGTGCCGGGGCCGGCGTTCCCCGCGGGCGGTGTCGCGCACTTCGGGGCGCTCTTCGCGCGGTTCCACTCCACGGTGTGCACGACGGTCGCCCCTGCCGGGACCTTCAGCAGCACGGCGGACGCCTTGCGCGGGCAGTCCTTGGAGGACCACAGCTCGTCGTCGTCACCGCCGGCTTCGGTGATCGTGACGACCGTGCTCTTCGGGCCGAAGTCGGCCTTGCAGGCTGTGGATGAGGTGTTCTTGGCGATCAGCCGGAACTTCGGCTTCTCGTCGGGGTCGTAGCTGAGGTCGGTCTTCAGGGTCAACTGCAGTGCGGCAGGGGTGCAGTCGGGGAGCGTGGAGCCGGCCGGGACCTGCTGCCCCGCGGTTGTGCCGCCGCCGGAGGCACCGCCCGCCCCGTCGCCCGATCCGCCGCCGGCACCCGAACCGGCTTCGCCGGAACCGCCGTTGGCGTCGCCCGAACCGCCGGAGGCGGCGTCCGAGCCTCCGCCGCCGCTGCCGTCGCCGCCGCCGGTACCGCCCGACTCGTCGCGTCCGCCCGGCTGTTCGCTGATGGCCGGGCCCGAACCGGAGGGCCCGGGCGTGATCGCGTCGGTGGGACCGGAGCCGGGAGGGCGGGAGTCGTCGTGATTCCCCTTGTCGCCACCGGAGGTGACGGTCCATACGACCAGCAACGCGAGCAGCGCGATCAGCGTCGCCGCAACTGCCCTCCGTCGCCAGTAGATGGTGGAGGGTAGCGGCCCGATCGGATTACGCAGAGATCCCACGGCGCAAACTGTACGAGAGATCGGCGCCAACTCCCGCCCCACCCGCCGCCCTGATCCGCAAGTTTTGCCGATCATCATCCCGGGACGGCTCGTTCCCTCCCCCGGCGCTCCGGGAGCACCCACCGCGATGATCGCCCAGCGTGATCACGGGGGTTGGATACCTACCCTCCGTCACTGCCGTCGGTCGAACGGAACCGGGGACGGAGCCCGATGGGGCCAGTTGCCGCAACGGGGTGCGCAGGGGGTGCGGCCAGTTGCCGGACCGGATGTCCGGTGGCGTGGGGACAGACGGGTGGCACTATCACTCCAAGGGCTCTTATGAGGGGCGACACCCCCGTGCCCCGGGCCATCGTCTGCCCTTCCGTGCCAGGATCGGACGTGCGATGACTGCTACGACTGCGACACAGACGCCCCCCGCCTCCCTCCATACCCCCGTCATCGGGTGGTTCGACCAGCACGCCCGCGATCTGCCCTGGCGCCGCCCCGAAGCGGGCGCCTGGGGTGTGATGGTGAGCGAGTTCATGCTGCAGCAGACCCCCGTCAACCGGGTGCTCCCGGTGTACGAGCAGTGGCTGGCCCGCTGGCCGCGCCCCGCCGACCTGGCCGCCGAACCGCCCGGCGAGGCGGTACGCGCCTGGGGCCGGCTCGGCTACCCGCGGCGGGCGCTGCGCCTGCACGGGGCCGCGCAGGCAATAACGGAACGACACGGCGGAGACGTACCGAGCGAGCACGCCCAGCTGCTCGCGCTGCCCGGGATCGGTGAGTACACGGCGGCGGCCGTGGCCTCGTTCGCCTACCGGCAGCGGCACGCCGTCCTCGACACGAACGTCCGCCGGGTGTTCGCCCGGGCCGCGACCGGCATCCAGTACCCGCCGAACGCGACGACCGCCGCCGAGCGCAAGCTCGCCCGCGCGCTGCTGCCCGAGGATGACGAGCAGGCGGCCCGGTGGGCCGCCGCGACGATGGAGCTCGGAGCGCTCGTCTGCACCGCGAAGAACGAGGACTGCGCGCGCTGCCCGATCGCGTCGCAGTGCGCCTGGCAGCTGGCCGGCAAGCCCGCGCACCAGGGGCCCGCGCGCCGCACCCAGACGTACGCCGGCACGGACCGGCAGGTCCGCGGCAGGCTGCTCGCGGTGCTGCGTGAGGCGGTGACGCCGGTCCCGCAGTCCGCACTGGACGCGGTGTGGGAGGAACCGGTGCAGCGGGCCCGTGCGCTGGACGGCCTGGTCGCCGACGGCCTGGTCGAACCGCTGGCGGGCGGCCAGTACCGGCTGCCGCTGACCTGACGGCCGGGCGGGACCCCCGCCCGGCCCCCGCGCCGTCTCCCGCCCCTCGGGGGCGGCCCGCCCCCTCCCCTGCGCTGTTACACAACCGATGGGCAGCCGTGCGTCGGCGTATGGCTGCTCCGCACAGCCTCGTGACAACTGCTCCGTAGCGTCACCGACGTCAGCCCGACGACCAAGCGGCTGGCAGCGGTACCACGGGGTTCTACGGGGACGGAGGCGGTTGTTATGGCGCAGGGCGAGGTGCTCGGATTCGAGGAGTACGTGCGAACCCGGCAGGAGGCGCTGCTGCGCAGTGCACGCCGGCTGGTCCCCGATCCCGTGGATGCGCAGGACCTGCTGCAGACCGCCCTGGCCCGCACCTACCGCCGCTGGGACGGCATCGCCGACAAGTCCCTCGCCGACGCCTACCTTCGCCGCGTCATGATCAACACCCGGACCGAGTGGTGGCGGGCCCGCAAGCTGGACGAGGTCCCCACCGAGCAGCTCCCCGACGCCAGCATCGAGGACGGCACCGAACAGCGTGCCGACCGCGCCCTGCTGATGGACGTCCTGGGCGTGCTGGCTCCCAAGCAGCGCAGCGTCGTCGTGCTGCGACACTGGGAGCAGATGAGCACGGAGGAGACCGCCGCGGCGCTCGGCATGTCGGCCGGTACCGTGAAGAGCACGCTGCACCGTGCGCTGGCCCGGCTGCGCCAGGAGCTGGAGAGCAGGGAAGCGGCGAGCCGGGAGGCCCGGATCCGTGAGGACCGGGAGCACCGGCCGGCCGCCGGTGGCGCGGCGGTGGCCCCGGTGCGGCGGCGGACACAGGCAGGGGCGCCGGAGATCGGGCGTCATGACGAGCGGGGGCGGGAGCGGTGCGCGGCCTGACAGGCAGCGGTGACGGCGGCGGCGCAAGCGGCGGCAGAGTCACCGGCGGGGGAAGCGGGAACCGGTCCGGCGGCGGGAACAGACGCCTGCTGACCGGCTGGGCGGCGAGCAGTACGGCTCTGGCCGGGCTCGCCGTCTTCGGTCTGTTCACCGTCAGCTGCTCCACCGGCGGCACGGGCACGCGCGACGAGGGCCCGGCGGGCAGCCAGCCGGTCGCGCGGATCACGCCGACCGCTTCGACGCCGTCCACGGCCGAGCCCGCTCCGCGGGTCGACGCGGTGGCCCTGCTGAAGTCGGACCCGAAGGTGAGCGGCCGGGTCCGGACCGACCTGAAGCCCTGCACCGGTGACGAGTACCCGGTGGACACCTCGTACGGTTCCCTGACCGACGCCCCCGCCGCCGACGTGGTGGTGAACGTGATGACCTGCGGCGACTCGGTGGGGGTCGGCACCTATGTGTACCGGCCGCGCGCCGACGGCACGTACCAGAACGTGTTCACCACCGAGCAGCCCGCGGTCTACGGGACCATCGACCGCGGTGACCTGGTGGTGACGACCCAGGTGTACGGGAAGAAGGACGCGGTCGCCTACCCCTCGGGCGAGGAAGTGATCACGTACCACTGGGCGAACACCCGGTTCAGCGAGCTGGACCGGGTGCACAACGACTTCAATCGAGCCGTCGGTGCCGGAGAAGGGGACTTCCCTGAGCCGACGGAACCGACGAAGAACTGAGAGCTGTCCGATGGCCGAGACCCATGTCCTGTTCGTCGAGGACGACGACGTCATCCGCGAGGCCACCCAGCTGGCGCTGGAGCGCGACGGCTTCGTGGTCACCGCGATGCCCGACGGTCTGCAGGGCCTGGACGCGTTCCGTGCCGACCGGCCCGACATCGCCCTGCTCGACGTCATGGTGCCGGGCCTTGACGGGGTGAGCCTGTGCCGTCGCATCCGGGACGAGTCGACGGTCCCCGTGATCATGCTGTCGGCCCGGGCCGATTCGATCGACGTGGTGCTCGGCCTGGAGGCCGGGGCCGACGACTACGTCACCAAGCCCTTCGACGGCGCGGTGCTGGTCGCCAGGATCCGCGCCGTGCTGCGCCGCTTCGGCCATGCCTCGGGGGGCCGTCCGGGCATGGGCGCCGACCCGGAGGCGCAGCCGGACGGCGGCGTGCTGGTCTTCGGCGACCTGGAGATCGACACCGAGGGCATGGAAGTGCGCAAGGGCGGCGAGCAGGTGGGTCTGACGCCGACCGAGATGCGGCTGCTGCTGGAGTTCTCGTCCACGCCCGGCACGGTGCTCTCCCGCGACAAGCTGCTGGAACGGGTCTGGGACTACGGCTGGGGCGGTGACACCCGGGTCGTGGACGTCCATGTGCAGCGGCTGCGGACGAAGATCGGCCAGGACCGGATCGAGACGGTCCGCGGCTTCGGCTACAAGCTCAGGGCATGAGGCGCCCGTCCCTGCGGACGAGTGTCCGCTGGAAGATCAGCATCGCGATCGCGGCGGTCGGCGCCCTGGTCGCGGTGGCGCTGAGCCTGGTCGTGCACAACGCGGCCAGGGTCTCGATGCTGGAGAACGCCCGCGAGGTGCAGCTGGAGCGGCTCACCTACGCCCAGCTGCTCTACGGGGCGACGAAGACGAAGAAGGCCGACCCCCGCTTCGGCGCGAAGCTCAACGATCCGACGATGCCCGACAGCCTGCGCCGGGAGACCCGGAAGAACCGTCGTGCCACGCATGTGGAGGACGGGGGCGGGGTGCCGGACGTCTGGGCCGCCGTGCCGCTCGCCAACGGCGACGTGCTCTCGCTGCACACCCGCTTCGCCGACCGTTCCACCACGATCATGGGCGATCTCGACCGGGCCCTGATCATCGGCTCGGTCTCGGTGGTCTTCGGCGGCTCCGCGCTGGGTGTGCTGATCGGCGGCCAGCTGTCGCGCCGGCTGCGCAAGGCGGCGGCCGCGGCCGGGAAGGTCGCGCAGGGGAACACGGAGGTACGGGTCAGGGACGCCGTCGGCGGGGTCGTCCAGGACGAGACCGATGAGCTGGCCGGTGCGGTGGACGCCCTCACGGACGCGCTGAACGAGCGCATCGAGGCCGAGCGCCGGGTCACCGCGGACATCGCGCACGAACTGCGTACCCCGGTCACGGGCCTGCTGACGGCGGCCGAGCTGCTGCCGCCCGGCCGTCCGACCGAGCTCGTACGGGACCGGGCGCAGGCGATGCGCACGCTGGTCGAGGACGTGCTGGAGGTGGCCCGGCTGGACAGTGCCTCGGAACGGGCCGAGCTTCAGGAGGTCGCGCTGGGCGACTTCGTGAGCCGCCGGATCGCGACTCTGGACCCGCAGGTGCGGGTGCAGGTGGTCCACGAGTCGTGGGTCAGCACCGATCCGCGCCGGCTGGAGCGCATCCTGGGCAATCTGCTGGGCAACGCCGCCAAGCACGGCTCCACCCCGGTGGAGGTCACGGTCGAGGGACGGGTGGTGCGGATCCGCGACCACGGTCCCGGCTTCCCGGCGGCCCTGCTGCGTGAGGGCCCGAGCAGGTTCCGTACCGGGAGCACCGACCGGGCCGGGCACGGGCACGGGCTGGGGCTGACGATCGCGGCCGGTCAGGCCCGGGTGCTCGGGGCCCGGCTGACCTTCCGCAACGCGGCGCCCGAGGGTGCGGCGAAGGGCACCGGCGGTGCGGTCGCCGTGCTGTGGCTGCCCGAGCACGCGCCGACCGACACCGGCAGCTACCCGATGCTCCAGCTGGCCGAACAGCGCAGCCCGGAAGCCGGCGGCAGGAGAGCGGCGGGCAGCGCCCCCGAGTCCGGCCGCGGGCAGTCGGAGAGCTGAGCGGGTCCGCCGGCCGGGCACGACGACGAGGAGGCCCCGGGGTGGTGCACCCCGGGGCCTCCTCGTCACTTCAGCGGACGGCCGGATCAGACCGCCACGGCGTCGGTGGGCTCAGGACCGGCTCCGCGCAGCGGGACCTCCTTGACGAACAGCGCCGCCACCAGGGCGACCAGTCCGACCGAGGCTCCCACCAGGAACGCGATGTGGGTGCCGGACGACACCGCGAACTCGTACGCCTCGCGCACCGGGGCCGGCAGCTTCGCCAGGCTTGCCGCGTCCAGCTGGGCGGAGTGCGAGGTGGCCGCGCCGCCGCCGCGTGCGCCCATCTCGTCGTTCACCCGGCCGGTGAAGAGCGCGCCCATGATGGCGACGCCGAAGGAGCTGCCGAGCGTCCGGAACAGGGTGGTGGCCGACGAGGCGACGCCCATGTCCTTCATCTCGACGCTGTTCTGCGCGACGAGCATGGTGACCTGCATCAGGAAGCCCATGCCCGCGCCGAGCACCGCCATGTAGAGGCCGGAGGTGAAGCGCGTGGTGTCGGTGTCCATCTGCGAGAGCAGGAAGAGGCCGGCCACCATCAGGATCGAGCCGATGATGGGGAAGATCTTGTACTTGCCGGTGCTGGTGGTGACCCGCCCGGCGACCAGCGAGACGACCATCATCGACAGCAGCATCGGCAGGAGCAGCAGTCCGGAGTTGGTGGCGGACGCGTGCTGGACCGACTGCTGGAACAGCGGCAGGAAGAGCACCGCGCCGAACATCACGAAGCCCGCCATGAAGCCGACGACGGACATCAGCGTGAAGTTGCGGTTGCGGAAGATGTGCAGCGGGATGATCGGTTCGGCGGCCTTCGTCTCGACGAAGAGGAAGCCGGCCAGTGCGGCGACGCCGATCGCGATGAGCTCCATGATGACGGCGGAGTTCCAGTCGTACTCCGAGCCGCCCCAGGTGGTGACCAGCACGATCGCGGTGATGCCGACCGTCAGCAGCCCGGCGCCGAGGTAGTCGACCTTCGCCTTGGTGCGCTCCCGCTTGGGCAGGTGGAGCACGGCGGTGACCATGGTCAGCGCGACGGCGCCCAGCGGCAGGTTGATGTAGAAGCTCCAGCGCCAGCCGAGGTGGTCGGTGATGGTGCCGCCGACCAGCGGTCCGCCGATCATGGCGATGGCCATCACACCGGCCATCAGGCCCTGGTACTTGCCGCGCTCACGGGGCGGCACCAGGTCACCGATGATCGCCATGACGCCGACCATCAGGCCACCGGCGCCGAGGCCCTGGATCGCCCGGAAGCCGATCAGCTGACCCATGTCCTGGGCCATTCCGCTGAGGACCGAGCCGACCAGGAAGATCACGATGGCGGTGAGGAACATGCCCTTGCGGCCGTACATGTCGCCGAGCTTGCCCCAGATGGGGGTGGAGGCCGCGGTGGCGAGGGTGTAGGCGGTGACGACCCAGGACATGTGCTCCAGGCCGCCGAGGCTGCCGACGATGGTCGGCATCGCGGTGCCGATGATCAGGTTGTCGAGCATGGCCAGCAGCATGGCGATCATCAGGGCGAGCATCACCACCCGGACGCTGCGCTGCTGCGGCTCGCGTTTCGGCTTGGCGCCGACCGCCTTCCCGTCCGTCGCCGTCTTCAGGTCCGACATGTTCCCCAACTCCCCTGATCCCCTGCACACCGAGCACTTACTTGCCGCCCGGCTAGTTGACTACACTGGGGGAAAGTACCCTGCAACTAGCCGGGCGTCAAGTAAGTAGGAGAGCACCATGGGCAGCACGCCGCAGCCGCGCCGGGGTAACACCCGCCAGCGCATCCAGGACGTCGCGCTGGAGCTCTTCGCCGAGCAGGGCTACGAGAAGACCTCGCTGCGCGAGATCTCCGAGAAGCTGGACGTCACCAAGGCCGCGCTCTACTACCACTTCAAGACCAAGGAAGACATCCTCGTCAGCATCTTCGAGGATCTCAACCGTCCCGTCGAGGAACTGATCGTCTGGGGCAAGGAGCAGCCGCGCACCCTGGAGACGAAGAAGGAGATCCTCGCCCGCTACAACGACGCGCTGATCGAGGCCGCCCCGCTCTTCCGCTTCATGCAGGAGAACCAGGCGGCCGTCCGCGACCTGAGCATCGGCGCGACGGTCAAGGACCGGGTCCTGGCGCTGATCGACCTGATCAAGGACCCCGACGCGCCACTGGCCGACCAGGTGCGCTGCCTCAGCGCGATCTTCACCATGCACGCCGGGATGTTCGCGCTCAAAGACATCGACGGCGACCCCGAGGACAAGCGCAAGGCCGTCCTGGAGGTCGCCGTCGAACTGGTCACCCGGGCACATGACCCGGGTGCCGCCCAGTAGCGGGTGGCGTCGCGGTCCGGTCAGACCTTGATGCCCTCCTTGTGGAGGTAGTTGACCGGGTTGACCGCGGAACCGTAGTTCGGGGTGGTCCGGATCTCGAAGTGCAGGTGCGGACCGCTGGTGTTGCCGGTGTTGCCGGAGAGGGCGATCTTCTCGCCCTTCTTCACGTGCTCACCGATGTGCACGTCGATCTTGGAGAGGTGCGCGTACTGCGAGTACGTGCCGTTGCTGTGCTTGATCACGATGGCGTTGCCGTACGCGGGACCGTCGCCGCCGCCGTTCGGGCCGGCCTTCACGATGGTGCCCTTGTGCGCGGCCTCGACCTTGGTGCCGATCGGCACGGCGAAGTCCTGGCCGGAGTGCTTGTGCGCCCAGCGGCTGCCGTCGTTGCCGAAGCTCGCGGTCAGCTGGTAGTGGGAGACGGGGGTCTCCCAGGGAAGCTTCGCGGCGGCCTTCTTCGCGGCCTTCTTCTTGGCCTGGGCCTTCTTCTTCTTCGCCTCGGCCTTCTTCTCCGCGACGTGCTCGGCGTGCTTGGCCGCCTTGCCCTGCGCGGCCGCCTGCTGGGCGACCGAGTCGGCGGTGGCGGTGCTCGCCAGGCTCGTGGCGCCGGTGGTCCCCGCCGTGCCGGCCGCGAACGCAGCGCCCACACCGAGAACCATCGACGTCCCCAGACCGGCGGCCACCACGGCGCTGCGAACACGGGAAGCGGACGGGCGGTGGGAGTGGAACGAAACGCGCTTCGACATATGCGGAAATCCTCCGGAGATGACTGGACCCGGTACTCGGACCGGGCTGGCCATTCCTTGGTAACCCGCACCCCCGCCGGTGCTCAAACCCCCCATCTACGAAGAAAAGCCGTAGTGGGAGCCCTGGGAATTCACCGCCGCTGGTCCCGGAACCCGCCCTCCGGACGCCTCGGAATCTCTTCGTCCGAACACGTTTAACCCCTGTTCCAAACGGGCCCAACCGGACATGACGCCGCTATCCGGGCACTTCACCCCACATGCCCCAAGGTCCTGCCGCACGCGGGGCCGAAGGTCCCTCCCGCGATCATGGCGCGTGCTCCTAAGACGCCTAGTAGGCCCCAAAAGGGCTGTGCGCCTTGTCACCGCCGGTGGGACCGAAGACCGTCCGTTTCGGGACCTTCGGCCCGCGACCTGGCTACGCTGGCACAGCCAACTGAGCAGCTCCCGGGGGGATGGACGATGGCGACCGACACCGCAGGTACGGGCGGCACCACAGCCGCGGACAGCTCCCGCGGCGCGGGCAGCGCCGCCACGGACGGGATCGAGCTCGCCGATGCCGTCGAGTCGATCCGCAACCAGCTCATCGACGCCGCGGCCCGCGCCACCGGCCGTCCGCTGGCCTTCGAGGTCGGCGACATCCAGATGGAGTTCACCCTCGAACTCCGCAAGGAGGTCAAGGGCGCCGCCCGGGTGAAGGCCTGGGTGGTGGAGGCGGGCGCCGACGCGGCCCGCAGCACCGGGCACACCCACAAGGTCGCCTTCACCCTGAAACCGCGCGACGTCACGACCGGCGAGGCCTGGCAGATCGGCCACGAGGACGAGGGCAGCACCGCACGGTTCGGCCAGGGGCGGCCCAGGCCGTGACCCCGGTGCAGCCCGCGGACCGCACCGTCGTGGTCCTGGGCGCCGGCTCCGGCCAGGGCAGCGGTGTCCTGCTCACCGGTCGGCTGGTGCTGACCTGTGCGCATGTCGTCGGGCCCGGCCGGAACTGCTCCGTCGCGCACCCGGACCTCGCCGGGTACACGGAGGCGGCCGTCGTCTGGATCGACCACGTCCTCGACGCCGCTGTCATCGAGACGGCGGCCCCGCTGCTGCCGGTCGAACCGGTGCGGCTCGGGGTCCTGCACGGCAGTCGGGCGCTCCCCGGGTGCGAGATCACCGGCTTCCCCGACGTACAGCGTTACGGCCCCGACGAGCACCTGGAGGCCGACCAGTACACCGCCACCGCGCTGCCCCTGGCGGGCCGGGTGCGCGATCTGCTCGTGTGCGAGCTCGACGGTCCGCCCGCCGGGGCCGGCCAGGCGCTGCCCGCGCTGCGGGGGCTGTCCGGCGGCCCGGTCTTCGCGGGCAACGTCCTGATCGGCATCGCCCGGCAGATCCCGCCGCGGCGCGAGGGCCGGCGCGTGGAATGCGTGCCGCTCGGCCCGCTCGTCACCTCGGCGTCCTTACGGCTGGTCTACCGCGACTCGGGCACCGAGCTCCGCCACGAACGGGTCCACGGCCACTTCCCGAACGACCTGCGCCACGAGGAGGAGCACGCGGCCGCGCTCGGCGCCGCCTACCGCCGCACGAAGATCTTCGGGCTCGACGAGCTCGGCCGGCACGACTCCGAATGGGACCTGGACACCGCCTACCTCAGCCTGGAGGCGCAGCCGCCCGGCGACCCCCACAAGCGCGGGGAGCGGCGCCCCGAGCCCCGGCGCATCGACGCGCTGCTCGCCGACCGTCCCCGGGTACTGCTGCGAGGGGACGCGGGCGCGGGGAAGACCACCCTGGTCTGGTGGCTGGCGGCCCACGCCTCGGCGGGCACCCTCGGGCCGAGGCTGGCCGCGCTCAACGGCCTGGTGCCGTTCGTCGTCCCGCTGCGCACCCTGCGGGCGCGGGGCGGCGCCTTCCCGTCGGTCGGGCAGCTGGCCGCCGCCGCCGGCACGGCCGTGGACGACCCGCCGGAGGGCTGGGCCGGGCGGGTCCTGGAGTCCGGCCGCGGGCTGCTGCTGGTGGACGGCCTGGACGAGGTCACGCCGGACGACCGCGAGGCGGCGTACGAGTGGCTGTCCCGGCTGCTGCACCGCTATCCGGCGACCCGCTGCGTGGCGACCGTGCGCCCGCACGCCGTGGGACCCGGCTGGCTGGAGTCCGAGGACTTCGAGGAGCTGCGGCTGCTGCCGATGCGGGACGAGGACATCGCCGCCTTCGTCGCCGCCTGGCACCGGGCGGCGCGGCTGGACGACCCCGACGACGCGACGCTGACCGAGCTGGAGCGGGACCTGATCCGGCAGTTCTCCCGGAACTCCACGCTGAGCAACCTGGCCCGCACCCCGCTGCTCTGCGCCGTCATCTGCGCCCTGCACCGGCGGCGCCAGGGCCTGCTGCCGGAGACCCGCTGGAGCCTCTACGACTCGGCGCTCTCCATGCTGCTCGGCAACCGCGACAGACGGCGCAGGATCGAGGCACCCGAGGGCATCACGATGAACGTGGACGAGCAGGCCCAGCTGCTCCAGCGCATCGCGATCTGGCTGGTGCGCGGCGGCCAGTCGGAGTTGGGCAACGACCAGGCGCTGCACCAGCTGGAGCAGGCCCTGCGGGGCATGGAGCAGGTGCGGCGCCAGGGCTCGGCGGCGGAGATCCTGACGCACCTGCTGAACCGCAGCGGCGTGCTCCAGGAGCGGGCCGACGGCATCTACCAGTTCGCCCACCGGACCTTCCAGGACTTCCTCGCCGCGAAGGAGTTCGTGGAGGGCGGTCATCTCCACGAACTGATCGGCCGGGCGGACGCACCGCAGTGGCAGGACGTCATCCTGCTCGCCGCCGGTCACTGCGGCCGGCGCGAGCACCCCCTGCTGATCAACGGTCTGCTGGACACCGAGTCCGGCCCGGACAGCTTCGTCACCCGTACCGAGCTCCACGTGCTGGCGGCGCTGTGTGCGCAGCACGCCACCTGGCTCGACGACACCACCCGCGCCCGGGCCTCCGAGGCCGTGGCGGCGCTGTTCCCGCCCGGCTCCGCACGGGTGGCCCGGCTGCTCGCCCAGCTCGGTCCGGCCGTGCTGCGGCAACTGCCCGACCCGGCGGACCCCGGCCTCACCGATGATCAGATCCATGGCATCGCGGAGCTGATCCACGAGGTCGGCGGCGCGGAGGCCGTCCCGCACGCCCGTCGGTGGGTACTGGCCCACCCCCAGCTCGGCATGTCGTTCCGGGACAGCTGGGACAGGTATCCGGCGGACCCCTACGCCGAGCAGGTCCTGGCCGTGATGGAGCTGAAGCACCGGCGGCTGAGCGTCGACTCGGCGGACCAGCTGGCCGCCCTGCGCCATCTGCCGTCCGTCACGGACCTGCGCATCACCGGAAAGCTGTCCTCGGCCGAGCTCCGGGCCGGGCTGCGGGGCAGACCGTGGGTCTCGCTCTTCGTCCGGGAGGACAGCGCCCTGACGGATCTGGCTTTCCTGGCCGACTGCGCCGCTACGCTCACCGATCTGTCGCTGCTGGACTGCCCGGAGGTCGAGGACCTCGGCCCGCTCGGCGCGCTCCCGGAACTCAGTGGGCTCCAGCTGGACATGAGCCACCTGCCGCCCTCGGCGCTGCGGGCGACGGCGGGGAGCGGCAGGCTGTCGTTTCTGGACCTCATCGGCCTCAGGGCGCACCGGCTGGGCGAGGTGCCCGCGCACCCGCAGGTCTCCGCGCTGACGCTCAGCGGCGAACACCCGATGACGATCGACGCGCTGCGCGGCTGGGACCGGCTGCAGCATCTCGAACTGAGATCAGCCACGGCGGTTCCTCCCATGTGCCTCGCACTCCGGGAGTCCCCGCAGGTGACCAGCCTGACGGTGCGCGCGGGAGCCGCCGAGTTCCAGGGTGCGGCCGTGGTCCCTTCGGTCACCACGCTCACCCTCACCCCGTTCGGGGAGCTGGGTGGCCTGGGTCCGCTCCCCAGGGTCTTTCCCGGACTCAAGACGCTCCGGCTCTCCCCGCACCCCAGCGGCGCGGCCGTCGATCTGACCCCGCTGGAAGTGCTGCCGGGCCTCGTGGTCGACGTCACCGGGTTCTCCGCGGTGACCGGCGGCAAGGGCCTCCGGCGTACGCCGTTGAGCGCATGACGAAGGGGCTGCCCCCGGACCGTACGAACCGGTCCGGGGGCAGCCCCTCGATCACGCTCGGGCGCTAGGCGCCGGTCACGCTTCCTTCGTCATGTTCGGGCCGGCGCCGCCTGCCGCCTGCTCGATCGGGGGGACGTCGGGCAGAGCCGACTTCTCCTCGCCGCGGAAGGTGAACTTCTTCTCCTCACCCTCGCCCTCGGTGCCGACGACCACGATGTGACCGGGGCGCAGCTCACCGAAGAGGATCTTCTCGGAGAGGATGTCCTCGATCTCGCGCTGGATCGTCCGGCGCAGCGGCCGGGCGCCCATCACGGGGTCGTAGCCCTTCTTCGCCAGGAGCGACTTCGCTTCCCCGCTGAGCTCGATGCCCATGTCGCGGTCCTTCAGCCGCTCGTCCACCTTGGCGAGCATGAGGTCGACGATCTGGATGATGTCTTCCTCGGTCAGCTGGTGGAAGACGACCGTGTCATCGACACGGTTGAGGAACTCGGGCCGGAAGTGCTGCTTGAGCTCTTCGTTGACCTTGACCTTCATCCGCTCGTAGTTCGTCTTGACGTCGCCCTGGGCGGCGAAGCCCAGGTTGAAGCCCTTGGAGATGTCCCGGGTCCCGAGGTTGGTCGTCATGATGATGACCGTGTTCTTGAAGTCCACGACCCGGCCCTGGGAGTCGGTCAGGCGACCGTCCTCCAGGATCTGGAGCAGGGAATTGAAGATATCGGGGTGGGCCTTCTCGACCTCGTCGAAGAGGACGACGGAGAACGGCTTGCGGCGCACCTTCTCGGTGAGCTGTCCGCCCTCTTCGTATCCCACGTACCCGGGGGGAGAACCGAAGAGGCGGGAAACCGTGTGCTTCTCGCTGAACTCCGACATGTCGAGGGAGATCAGCGCGTCCTCGTCGCCGAAGAGGAATTCGGCGAGCGTCTTGGAGAGCTCGGTCTTACCGACACCGGACGGACCGGCGAAGATGAACGAGCCACCGGGACGCTTCGGGTCCTTCAGGCCGGCTCGCGTACGGCGGATCGCCTGCGAGAGGGCCTTGATGGCGTCCTTCTGGCCGATGACGCGCTTGTGGAGCTCGTCCTCCATGCGCAGCAGACGGGAGGACTCCTCCTCCGTCAGCTTGAAGACCGGAATGCCGGTGGCGGTGGCGAGGACCTCGGCGATGAGCTCGCCGTCGACCTCGGCCACGACGTCCATGTCGCCGGCCTTCCACTCCTTCTCGCGCTTGGCCTTCGCCGCCAGCAGCTGCTTCTCCTTGTCGCGGAGAGACGCTGCCTTCTCGAAGTCCTGGGAGTCGATGGCCGACTCCTTGTCACGGCGCACGCCCGCGATCTTCTCGTCGAACTCGCGGAGGTCCGGCGGCGCGGTCATCCGGCGGATGCGCATCCGGGAACCGGCCTCGTCGATCAGGTCGATCGCCTTGTCCGGCAGGAAGCGGTCCGAGATGTAGCGGTCCGCCAGCGTCGCGGCCTGCACCAGCGCCTCGTCCGTGATGGACACGCGGTGGTGGGCCTCGTAGCGGTCGCGCAGACCCTTGAGGATCTCGATGGTGTGCGGCAGCGACGGCTCCGCCACCTGGATCGGCTGGAAGCGTCGCTCGAGAGCGGCGTCCTTCTCCAGGTGCTTGCGGTACTCGTCGAGCGTGGTGGCACCGATGGTCTGCAGCTCGCCTCGCGCCAGCATGGGCTTGAGGATGCTCGCCGCGTCGATCGCGCCCTCGGCGGCACCCGCACCCACCAGGGTGTGGAGCTCGTCGATGAACAGGATGATGTCGCCGCGGGTGCGGATCTCCTTGAGCACCTTCTTCAGGCGCTCCTCGAAGTCACCGCGGTAGCGGGAGCCGGCGACCAGCGCACCGAGGTCGAGGGTGTAGAGGTGCTTGTCCTTGAGAGTCTCGGGCACCTCGCCCTTGACGATGGCCTGTGCCAGGCCCTCGACGACCGCCGTCTTGCCGACTCCGGGCTCGCCGATGAGGACCGGGTTGTTCTTCGTACGGCGGGACAGCACCTGCATGACCCGCTCGATCTCCTTCTCGCGCCCGATGACCGGGTCGAGCTTGGATTCACGAGCGGCCTGGGTGAGATTCCGGCCGAACTGGTCCAGCACCAGGGAGGTGGAGGGCGTGCCCTCCGCGGGGCCGCCCGCTGTGGCCGCCTCCTTGCCGCCCGAGTATCCGGAGAGCAGCTGGATGACCTGCTGGCGCACCCGGTTCAGGTCGGCGCCCAGCTTCACGAGGACCTGGGCTGCGACGCCCTCGCCCTCGCGGATCAGGCCGAGCAGGATGTGCTCGGTGCCGATGTAGTTGTGGCCGAGCTGAAGGGCCTCGCGGAGCGACAGCTCCAGGACCTTCTTGGCTCGGGGAGTGAAGGGGATGTGGCCGGACGGGGCCTGCTGGCCCTGACCGATGATCTCCTCCACCTGCTGGCGGACCGCCTCGAGCGAAATCCCGAGGCTCTCCAGGGCCTTAGCGGCGACACCCTCACCCTCGTGGATCAGGCCCAGGAGGATGTGCTCGGTGCCGATGTAGTTGTGGTTGAGCATCCGGGCTTCTTCCTGAGCCAGGACGACAACCCGCCGCGCGCGGTCGGTGAACCTCTCGAACATCGTTAATCGCTCCTCAGAGCGGTCAGGCAGTAAGGGGTCGGTCCCCTCCCTGTCCTTCCGCAGCTTAGTCCCGCAAGCGGGGACCGCTCATTTCAACTGCCGACACCCGGCCCTGCTTCCCGGGGGATCTCCTGCCCCGAACGCCGACAACTGCTCCAACCCGATGGTGCGAGACGATGTTCCCGCAGGCCAGGCAGATACCCCTATCTCCAGTACGCCGATGGCGAACGTGAGACGCCCGGTGGCTGCGTGTCGCCCCTCCCCACTAGGGATGTCTTACCCGCAATTACAGACAGTCCATGCGGCGTACGCGGGTTCCCTCCGCTACGGGCGAACATCTTCGTGCTTCCGAATACTCCCGTACGCCCCCAACCCGGACACACTACGCGTTCGATCAAGGACTCTGCGTAACCCTGGGGCCGGATCCGGAGTTCTTCCGACATGGCTCTCATTGTCCCGCCTCCTCGCACCGCGGTCCCCGCCGAACGGGACGGCTGCACCGGGAGTGAACCACGGGGCGGCTGCGCCCAGTGGTACGAGCAGGAGCTCGGCTGGGCCACCGCCGGCGGCGCCCCGGTGCGGCTGCTGACCGGGCTGCGGTTCGACGCGCTCGTCGTCCCCGCCGCCGCCGGACACGCGGCGCTGCGGCGGGTGGGCCGCACGGGGCCCGTGGCGCTCATGGGCCGCCGGATGAGCCTGCTGGTCGCACCGGGAAGCGCGGATGAGCTGCCCGGGCTGCTGGACTGGCTGGAGTGGGGCGGGGTCGCCCTCTCACTGACGGCTCTCGGGGCGGGTGGCCGGATCACCGCGCCACCGCCGCCGGGCCGGTCGGGCCCGCCGGGGGCCGCCGTGTGGCTGCGGCCCCCCCGGCCGGTGCGCGGGCAGGAGGACGAACCGGTGCTCCCGGCCCTCTCCGGCTTCGGGAGCAGGGGTGGGGATGCTCCCGATCTCGTCCGGCTCGTGGACGCCATGGCGACGGAATGCCACCGGGCCCGGCTGACGCGTGCCCGGACGAGGCTCCACTCCGATGAGTCGGCTGCTCAGCCGTTGGCCTTCTCGTAAGCCTCACGGATGTCCGCGGGAACACGGCCGCGGTCATTCACGTTGTGGCCGTTCTCGCGCGCCCACTTACGGATCTCGGCGGTGTCCTTGTTGCCACCGGGAACTGCACGGCCCTTGCCGCGTCCGGATGCCGCACGGCCACCGGTACGACGGCCGCCCTTGGCGTAGGGCTCAAGCAGCGTACGGAGCTTGTCCGCGTTGCTCGTGGTGAGGTCGATCTCGTACGTCTTGCCATCCAGAGCGAACGTGACGGTCTCGTCCGCCTCGCCGCCGTCGAGGTCGTCAACAAGAAGGACCTGAACCTTCTGTGCCACCGGATTTCCTTTCATCGAAAATGGAGTACGCGGAAAGGAAACCGCTTTTCCCCGGAAAACACAAACCCCCGGGAGAGGTTCAGGAGCACAAGAAGACGGGAAACGTGCGCGATTCGGACATAGGGGCTCGCGCTTCTTCCGACGGTCACAGGTGCAGAAGCATCCGGCTGTTGCCCAAGGTGTTCGGCTTCACTCGTTCGAGACCGAGGAACTCCGCGACTCCCTCGTCATAGGAACGCAGCAGCTCGCTGTAGACATCTCCGTCGACCGGCGTCTCTCCGATCTCCACGAAGCCGTGCTTCGCGAAGAAGTCGACTTCGAAGGTGAGACAGAAAACCCGTCGCACGCCCAGCCAGCGGGCGGTCTGCAACAACTTGCCCAGCACTTGATGTCCGACTCCGGCGCCCTTGATGCTGTGATCGACCGCGAGAGTACGCACTTCGGCGAGGTCTTCCCACATCACGTGCAGTGCGCCGCAGCCGATGACCCGGGCGTCCTCGTCGCGTTCGGCGATCCAGAACTCCTGGATGTCCTCGTAAAGTGTGACCGTCGCTTTGTCGAGCAGGATGCCTTCACGCACGTAGCCGTCGAGGAGCCGCCGGACCGCCACCACATCGCTCGTCCTCGCACGCCGGACGGTGATGGCCACGTTTATAACCGACGGGTCGGTCTGGAAATCGGTTTGCGAAGACTCTGAGGACATACCCCGACGCTATCGCCCGCCCTCGGGCTCCGCCCCATCGGCCGCTTCTGCGGCTTCATCGACGGGTTCACCGCTCACTTCCACGGCTTCTCCGGCCGCTTCACCGCTCGGCGGTACGCCATCATCGGGAAGAGTCGGCAGAACGATCCGCATGGCGTCCCGGAGGGCCTCGCGCTGCTCGGCCGACATCATCCCGAAGAACGCGACCAGCGCGGCGGCCGGGTTGTCACTCCGCGACCAGGCTTCGTTCATCAGTGCGGCCGAGTACGCGGCGCGGGTGGAGACCGCCGTATATCTATATGCGCGGCCGTCCACTTCCCGGCGTACCCAGCCCTTCTGATGGAGATTGTCCATTACCGTCATGACGGTGGTGTAGGCGATGGACCGTTCCTGCTGAAGGTCCTCAAGGACTTCCCGGACGGTGACCGGACGGTTCCATTCCCAGACCCGGGTCATCACGGCGTCTTCCAGCTCTCCCAATTGGCGGGGCACAGCGTCACCCTAGTGCCAAATGTCTGGAATGGCTGGTTATCCGGACGACAAAAGGGCGCACGGCCCTCAAGGAGCCGTGCGCCCTTCGTGCGGTGCCGCGCGCAATGCGCGGTTCCGCGGAGTCAGACCGCGTCGGTGCGGGGGGCCTGGTGGGCCGCCTCCGCGCGACTGATCGCCGCATCCACGGCCGCGTCCTCTTTCGCCTTGTTGGGGCCGCCCTGGCTCTTGACGATCGTCACGACAAGACCGATGAAGAAAGCGGCCATCACCACGGGGGGCACGAGCGCGGATACGTAGTCCATGCCGTCCAGAGTAGCGAGCCCGGTACGGACTTCCGCGAGGCCCCTCCGCCTCGCGCCGCGTCACCCCGCGGCGCGCTCCTGCGGCGGCGGCGCCGGGCGGCGGCGGGGCGGGAAGACCTCCGAGGGTTTCGGTGCCGGGCGGTCCGACGGCGCCGCCGGCCGGGCCGGGGCCGCCGGGGCCTTCGGCTTCTCCGGCTCCGCCGCCCGGCCGCCGGGCAGCGCGAGCAGCCGGCTCCGCGGTGCGGGAGTGGTCGCGGACACGGAGCGCCCGGCCAGGCGCGCCCGGACCGAACGCTCCGCGATCACCTGACAGCGCTCCAGGAGCGCCGCGGCGACCGGACCGCCGCGCAGGGCGCGCAGCGCGGCCAGATCCTCGGGACGGGGGTCGTACCCGGCGGCCAGGGCGTCCTGGAGGAGCTCCAGATAGCCGGTGAGGGAGCCGGGCAGGGCGTTTCGGTAGCGGACTAGGTCGGCGAGGAGGAAGGCGCGCAGCCGTCCCGCCTCGCCGACCGTCTCGTCGACGGAGCCCGCGAGCCGCAGGCAGTCCTGGACGTCCTCGTCGGGCAGGGGCGCGGGGTGGAGGGCGAGGGCGAGGGCGCGTCGGAGCACTCGCAGCTCGTCCGCGCTGAACGCCATACCGCCGCGTGATCCGTAAGGCGTGGGCATGACGCGACAATACGTGCTAAATGGACAAAATCCGCTTAACTGGCCGTTGGCGGCGCGGCGGCTACGGTGCGCCGCCGCGCCGCCGAACCGCCGGTCAGGGCCTTGTGGCCGGGCGGACCGGCGAAAGACCTGAAGCCTCTCGTTCGGATCAGGCCGGGCTCGCGGGCTCCGGCCTGGTCCGAAGACCCTAGGTCGTGTTTTAGAAGTCCCGTCTGTCTTGCGTGGTCCGGCACGCACGCTCGCTGCGTTGTCGAAATGCCCTAGTAGCTCCGCTACGAGGGCACCCCGGCGCCTTGCGCTCGCACGCACCGGACCACACAAGACCCGCCCTCCGGGCGGCCGACGCTACTTCTGAAACACTCCCTAGAGCCGCGACACGTTGCGCTCGTACACCAGGCGCAGGCCGATGAGCGTGAGCCAGGGCTCGTGCTCGTCGATGACGGAGGACTCGCCCAGCACCATCGGAGCAAGGCCGCCCGTCGCGATGACGGTGACGTCTTCGGGGTCGGCCGCGAGTTCCTTCTTCATCCGCCCGACGACACCGTCGACCTGGCCCGCGAAGCCGTAGATGATGCCGGACTGCATGGCCTCGACGGTGTTCTTGCCGATCACGCTGCGCGGCCGGGCCAGCTCGATCTTGCGCAGCTGCGCGCCCTTGACGCCCAGCGCCTCGACCGAGATCTCGATGCCGGGCGCGATGACACCGCCCGTGTACTCGCCGCGGGCGGAGACCGCGTCGAAGGTGGTGGCCGTGCCGAAGTCGACGACGATCGCCGGACCGCCGTAGAGGTCGACGGCGGCGACCGCGTTGATGATGCGGTCCGCGCCGACCTCCTTCGGGTTGTCCATCAGGATCGGCACGCCCGTCTTGATGCCCGGCTCGACGAGGACGGCCGGCACGTCGCCGTAGTACCGGCGGGTCACCTCGCGCAGCTCATGCAGGACGGCCGGGACGGTGGAGCAGATCGCGATGCCCTCGATGCCGTCGCCCAGCTCCATGCCCAGCAGCGGGTGCATGCCCATCAGGCCCTGGAGCAGCACCGCGAGCTCGTCCGCGGTGCGGCGGGCGTCGGTGGAGATGCGCCAGTGCTCGACGATCTCCTCACCGTCGAACAGACCGAGAACGGTGTGGGTGTTGCCGACGTCGATGGTGAGCAGCATCAGGCGTCGGCCCCGTAGGTGTCGCGGAAGTCCAGGCCGATGTCGAGGATCGGCGAGGAGTGGGTGAGCGCGCCGACGGCCAGGTAGTCCACGCCGGCCTCGGCGTAGGCGCGGGCCGAGCCGAGCGCGAGCCGGCCCGAGGACTCCAGCACCGCGCGGCCGCCCACCAGGGCGACGGCCTCGGCCGTCTGCGACGGGGTGAAGTTGTCCAGCAGGATCAGGTCGGCACCCGCCTCCAGGACCTCCTCGACCTGGCGCAGCGTGTCGACCTCGACCTCGATCGCCAGCTCGGGGAACTCTGCCCTGACCCGCTTGAACGCCTCGGCCACCCCGCCCGCCGCGATGACGTGGTTGTCCTTGACGAGCGCGGCGTCGGACAGCGACATGCGGTGGTTGACGCCGCCGCCGCAGCGCACCGCGTACTTCTCCAGGGCGCGCAGGCCGGGAGTGGTCTTGCGGGTGTCGCGGACCTGGGTCTTCGTGCCTTCGAGCACGTCGGCCCAGGCGCGGGTGGCGGTGGCGATACCGGAGAGCCGGCAGAGCAGGTTGAGCGCGCTGCGCTCGCCGGTGAGCAGGTCCCGGGTGCGGGTGGTCACGGTCAGCAGCTTCTGGCCGGCGGCGACGCGGTCGCCGTCCTCGACGTGCCGCTCGACCTCGAACTCGTCCGTGCAGACGATGGACAGCACGGCCTCGGCCACGCGCAGGCCGGCCACGACACCCGCCTCACGGGCGGTGAAGTCGCCGGTGGCCATGGCGTCCTCGGGGACGGTGGCCACGGTCGTGACGTCCACCCCGCCGTCGAGGTCCTCCTCGATGGCGACGTGCGCGACGTCCTCGACCTGGACCGGGTCGAGACCGGCGTCCGCGAGGAGCTGGGCGAGCGCGGGGTCCAGGCCGCACTCCAGGGGGTCCAGGTCGTCGTACCCGTTGTCCCCGCCGCAGCCGCAGGCGTCCCCGCAGCCGCCCGCGGCAGGTGCGGGCGCGCCGATCTGGATCAGCGGTACATCCACGGGTGTGGGGCGCGGATTCTCTTCGGGCGTGCTCACGGTTACGGCTCCTCGGGAGTGGGGTGGGTGGTGCTTGCTGCTGCGCAGTCTGCTGCCCCGGCCGGGCCTACGGGGCCGAATGCCTCGGTATCCGTCCGACGGAGGACCAACTGCCGGTCGGTGGTGAGCCGCACGACGAGGTGGCGGCGCCAGTTCTCGTCGTCGCGCTCGGGGCGGTCCTCGCGCCAGTGGCAGCCGCGGGTCTCCTCACGCCGGCGGGCGGCGGCGACCAGGACCCGGGAGACCAGGAGCAGATTGGTCACCTCCCAGGCGTCGACGCCGGGCACCGCGACCTTCGGCTCGGCCGCCCCGGCCTTGAGGGCCGCGCTGCGGTGCAGGTCCTCCAGCTCCTCGGCGGCGGCGGCCAGGCTGCCCGCGGAGCGCAGGACGCCGGCGCCCCGGGTCATGATGCGCTGGATCGTCCCCCGGCTCTCGGGGGCCAGCAACGGGGAGGGGAAGGGGTGGGCGCCGGCGGCCACCACCTCCTCGTGGGGCCGGCCGGCCGCGGTGCCGCCCGCGCCGGGCCGGTCCGCGACGATGTCGGCCGCGATGCGCTCGGCGAACACCAGGCCTTCGAGGAGCGAGTTGGAGGCCAGCCGGTTCGCGCCGTGCACACCGGTGCAGGCGGCCTCGCCGCAGGCGTACAGCCCGGGCACGGTCGTACGTCCCCGCAGGTCGGTGCGGATGCCGCCGGAAGCGTAGTGCGCGGCCGGGGCCACCGGGACCGGCTCGTTGACCGGGTCGATGCCGTGGGCGCGGCAGGCCGCCAGGATGGTGGGGAAGCGCTGCTCCCACATCTCGGCGCCGAAGTGCCGGGCGTCGAGGTACATGTGGTCGGTGCCGTGCAGCTGCATCTGGCGGGTGATGGCCTTGGCGACGATGTCGCGCGGGGCGAGCTCGGCCATCTCGTGCTGCCCGACCATGAAGCGCGTACCGGACGCGTCGACGAGATGGGCGCCCTCACCCCGTACCGCTTCCGACACCAGGGGCTGCTGGCCCTCGGAGCCGGAGCCGAGGAAGAGGACCGTGGGGTGGAACTGGACGAATTCGAGGTCCGAGACCTCCGCGCCGGCCCGCAGTGCGAGCGCCACTCCGTCGCCGGTGGAGACCGGCGGGTTGGTGGTGGCGGAGAAGACCTGGCCCATGCCGCCGGTGGCGAGGACGACCGCGGGGGCGTGGACCGCGCCGACGCCGTCGTGCTGGCCCTCGCCCATGACGTGCAGGGTGACGCCCGCGGTACGGCCGTCGGCGTCGGTCAGCAGGTCCAGGACCAGGGCGTTCTCGACGGTCTGCAGTGCGGCCGAGCGGACCGCTTCGACCAGGGCACGGGAGATCTCCGCGCCGGTCGCGTCGCCGCCCGCGTGAGCGATGCGGCGGCGGTGGTGACCGCCCTCGCGGGTCAGCGCGATGTCGCCGTCGTCCGTGGTGTCGAAGTGGGCGCCCGTCTCGATCAGCCGGCGCACCGCGTCGGGGCCCTCGGTGACCAGGGTCCGGACCGCCGACTCGTCGCACAGGCCCGCGCCCGCGACCAGGGTGTCCTCAAGATGCTGCTCGGGGGTGTCGCCCTCGCCGAGGGCGGCCGCGATGCCGCCCTGCGCCCAGCGGGTCGAGCCGTCGTCGAGACGCGCCTTGGTGACGACGACGGTGGCGAGGCCCGCGGCGGCGCAGCGCAGCGCGGTGGTCAGTCCGGCCACCCCGGAGCCGACCACGACGACGTCGGCGTCGATGGACCAGCCGGGGGCGGGGGCGGTCAGCCGTATTCCGGTCACGTGGTGGCTCCGAAGGTAAGCGGGATGTTGTCGATGAGGCGGGTGGCGCCCACCCGGGCGGCGACGGCGAGCACCGCGTCGCCCGCGGTGCGGTCGTCGGGGATCTCGGTGAAGTCCGCCGGGTCCACGAGCGCCACGTAGTCGAGGGCGAGCGGCGGCTGTTGGGCCGCCGCGTCCTCCAGGATCGTGCGGGCCGCGGCCCGCACGGCGGCCGGTCCGCCGTCCGGCCTGGCACGGGCGACCGCCTGGGCGTCGGCCGCCAGCCGGGCCTCGCCGAGCCGGGTGAGCCCGGCGGCCCGGTCCTCGCTCGCCCCGCCGGCCAGCGCGCGGGCGTGCAGCGCCTGCTGGGCGGCGAGCCGGTCGCGGGCCGCGAACAGGGCCCGGGACAGGGCGAGGGCCGTGTGGCGCTCGTGCGGGTCGAGGAAGCGGTTGCGGCTGGAGAGCGCGAGGCCGTCGGGCTCCCGGGCCGTCTCCACCCCCACGATCTCCACGGGGAAGTTCAGATCGCGCACCATGCGGCGGATCAGCGCGAGCTGCTGGGCGTCCTTCTGCCCGTAGAGCGCGAGGTCCGGACCGGTGAGGTGCAGCAGCTTGGCGACGACGGTGAGCATGCCGTCGAAGTGCCCGGGGCGCGAGGCGCCTTCGAGGCGCTCGCCCATCGGGCCCGCGGAGATCCGGACCTGCGGTTCCCCGCCGGGGTAGACCTCATCGGCGGACGGGGCGAAGACCACGTCGCCGCCGGCCGCGCCGGCGAGGGCGAGATCGGCGTCCAGGGTGCGGGGGTAGCGGTCGAGGTCCGCGGCCTCCCCGAACTGGAGCGGGTTGACGAAGACGGTGACGACGACCTGCCCGCCCGGGCCCACGACCGCGCGTGCGGTGCGGATCAGGGAGGCGTGGCCCTCGTGCAGGGCGCCCATCGTCATCACGACGGCGCGCTCGGGCCGGGGGGCGGACGGGGCCTGCTCCGGGGCGTACGCGGCGAGTTCGGCGGCCGTGCGCAGGAGGGTGGCGGCGCGGTCGGTCATCGGGACTCCTCCGGTCCGGTGCTGCCGGCAGTGCCGCCGTCCCCCGGAGCGGCCCTGCCGCCGTCGGCCAGGACGCCGAGCAGGTCCTCGGCGAGCTCGGGCTTGAGCATGCCGAGGGCGAGCGCGCGGTCGGCGGTGGCACGGGCCATCGCCACGTATCCGGCGACCGTCTGCGGGGCGTGGGCGCGCAGTTCGCCGATGTGTGCGGCGACCGTGCCGGCGTCGCCGCGGGCGACCGGGCCGGTCAGGGCCGCGTCACCGGAGCGCAGGGCGTTGTCCAGGGCGGCGCCGAGCAGCGGGCCGAGCATCCGGTCGGGGGCGGCGACCCCCGCGGTGCGCAGCAGCTCCATCGACTGCGCGACCAGCGTGACCAGGTGGTTGGCGCCGAGGGCGAGGGCCGCGTGGTAGAGCGGGCGGGACTCCTCGGCGATCCACTCGGGTTCGCCGCCCATCTCGATGACCAGCGCCTCGGCGGCGAGCCTCAGCTGCTCCGGGGCGGTGACGCCGAAGGAGCAGCCGGCCAGCCGCTGGACGTCCACGGAGGTACCGGTGAACGTCATCGCCGGGTGCAGGGCGAGCGGCAGGGCGCCGGCCCGCAGCGCGGGATCCAGCACCTTCGTCCCGTACCGCCCCGAGGTGTGGACGATCAGCTGTCCCGGCCGGACCGCACCGGTCTCGGCCAGCCCCTCGACGAGGCCCGGCAGGGCGTCGTCGGGGACGGTCAGCAGCACGAGCTCGGCGCGCGCCAGGACCTCGGCGGGCGGGACCAGGGGTACGTCGGGGAGCAGGGTGGCGGCGCGGCGCACCGAGGCGTCGGAGACGCCCGAGACGGCCACCGGGCGGTGCCCTGCGAGCTGCAGGGCGGCTGCCAGGGCGGGGCCGACGCGACCCGCGCCGACGACGCCGACGGTGAGGCGGGCGGGGCGGTCCCTCGCGTCGAGGGGCTCCTTGGGGGCAGTTGCATTCACGCGGCAGTGGCCTTCCGTTCCAGTCCGCGGGGGGTACCGGACGACTTCTCTGCATGCTACGCCAGCGTTTCGTCCGGGCTCCTGGCTGTCCACAGGCTGTGGGAAACCCCGGGCCCGCGCCCGCCGGCCCGGCGCACCCGGCCTCGATAACGGCTGGGCGCGGGCCCCGGTCTGCGTGATGATCGTCCCATGGCAGACACGAACGAGCAGGTGCGGGACGAGGCGGCGGACGGGGCGCGGGGCTCCGCCGGACACCAGGGCGGGGACGACGCCCAGCGGCTGCGCCGGGTCACCGCGTGGCGGCAGGCCGAGCGGATCCTGTCCCGGTCGCCGGTGGACCTGTCGCTGGGCGACCAGTTGGCCTCGCTGGCCGCCGGCGCCGGCGCGGTCACCGACCTTGGGCGTACCGCGGACATCTACGGGGACGGCGTCGTCGCCGAGCTGGAGCAGCGCGTCGCCGACGAGCTGGGCATGGAGGCCGCCGCGTTCTTCCCGACCGGGACGATGGCGCAGCAGGTCGCCCTGCGGTGCTGGGCGGGACGCACCGGCAGTCCCGTGGTGGCGCTGCATCCGCTCGCCCATCCGGAGGTGCACGAGCGCGGCGCGCTGGGGGCGGTCAGCGGGCTGCGTACCGTCCACCCGACGTCGGAGCCGCGGCTGCCCACGGCGGAGGAGATCCACGACTTCGCGGAGCCGTTCGGCACCCTGATGCTGGAGCTGCCGCTGCGGGACGCGGGCTTCGTCCTGCCCACCTGGCAGGAGCTGGAGGCGGTCGTCGCGGCCGCCCGTGAACGGGACGCGGTGGTCCACTTCGACGGGGCGCGGCTGTGGGAGTGCACGTCCCGCTTCGGCCGGGGACTGCCGGAGATCGCGGCGCTCGCGGACAGTGTGTACGTGTCGTTCTACAAGACCCTCGGCGGGATCTCCGGGGCCGCGCTGGCCGGTTCCGCCTCGCTGGTCGAGGAGGCCCGCACCTGGCGCCACCGGTACGGCGGCCAGCTCTTCCAGCAGTTCCCGGCGGCGCTCTCGGCCCTCATCGGCCTGGACCGGGAGCTGCCGAAGCTGGAGTCGTACGTGGCGCAGGCCAAGGTGGTGGCCGCGGCGCTGTCCGAGGGGCTGGCACAGGCCGGCGCCGGGTGGTTCCGGGTGCATCCGGAGCCGCCGCACACGCACCAGTTCCAGGTGTGGCTGCCCTACCCGCCGGACGTCCTGTCCGAGGCCTCGCTGCGCCTTGCGGAGGAGACGGGCGTGGCGCTCTTCCGCAAGTGGCATCCGGCGGCCGGCGGGCCGCCGGGGGTCTCCTTCACGGAGGTCACGGTGGCCGAGGCGGGGCTGGAGTGGACGGCGGCCGATGTGCGCGACGCGCTGGGCGGGTTCCTGGAGCGGGTGGCCGGGCGGGCCTGAGACGCACCGCACGGACCCCGATTGACGACGGCCGTCAATCGGGGTCGGGACCACCGCGCCCACCCCGCACCATGGAGGGGTGAGCGTGACCATCGACATCGCGGGGCTCGACCCCGCGCACATCGTCTTCGAGACCTCCCCCCTCGCCGAGCTGGGGCTCGCCCTGCACGCGCTCTCCGAGCCGGGGCATCACCCGGGGCTGCACGGCTGGGCGACGGCCACCACCACGGCACTGGAGCCGGACCTCGCCGACCGGCTGCACGAGGCGGAGTTCCTGTGGCGCAACAGCTTCTCGGACGTCTTCATGCCGTTCGCCGGGGTCCGCGGCGGCAACGGCAGGGCAGGCGCCGACCTCGCCGACGACCTGGACATCCTCGACCGGCTGGACGACGAACGGTTCGTCTCCGCAGCCCTGGAGTTCACCTGCGCCGCCCTGTACGGGACCGGCGCGCCCTCACCCCTCAGCGATCCCGGGATGCGTGCCCGGGCGCTGGACATGGCGGCGGCGCGCGGCCCGCGGCAGTCGGAGTTCACCCAGCAGCTGCTGGCCGACCCCGCCTCCGTACGCCGCTGGATCCGGCGCCTGTTCGAGGACTGCGACCAGGCGTTCTTCGCGGACACCTGGCGGCGGGTGCGGGTGCAGCTGGTGGCCGACGCCCGGCACAAGACGGATCTGCTGCGGCGCAAGGGGGTCGGCGAGGCGATGGGCGCGGTGTCCACCGCCGTGTCACTCGACGCGACGGGCGGCCGGATCAGCATCGACAAGCTGACCGAGGGCTCGACCGCCGCCACCGACCCGGCGGTGGGCGCCGGGCTCACGCTCGTCCCGACCAGCTTCGGCCGGCCGCATCTGATGGTGCTGCACGCGCCGGGCTGGCGCCCGGTGATCCACTACCCCGTGCACCGGCCCGAGCTGCCCGCCCCCGCCCCCGTCGAACTGCTGCAGCTGCGGATGGAGGCGCTGGCCCACCCGATGCGGATGCGGCTGTGCCGCAACATCGCCCGCTCCCCGTACACGACCGGGGAACTCGCCGATACGCACGGCATCTCGGCCCCCGAGGTCTCCCGCCATCTGACGGTCCTCAAGAAGGCCGGACTGGTCACGACCCGGCGCCGCGGCCGGTACGTACTGCACCAGCTGGACCTGACGCTGGTGGCCCGGCTGGGCAGTGATTTCCTCGAAGGCATCCTGCGCTGAGCGCCGCGGCCGGCCGCTCAGCCGGCTCCGCCGCCGGCGCGCACCAGCCCGGTCTCGTAGGCGAGGACGACGACCTGCACCCGGTCGCGCAGGCCGAGCTTGGTCAGGATGCGGCCGACGTGTGTCTTCACGGTCGCCTCGGAGAGCACCAGCCGGGAGGCGATCTCGCCGTTCGACAGGCCCTGCGCGACCAGCAGCATCACCTCGCGTTCGCGTTCGGTGAGCTTGGCGACGTCCTTGTGACGCGGTTCGGCCTTGCCGCTCGGCAGCATCGGCGAGAACCGGTCGAGCAGCCGGCGGGTGGTGGACGGGGCGACGACCGCGTCCCCGCTGTGCACGGAACGGATCGCGGCGAGCAGTTCGCCCGGCGGCACGTCCTTGAGCATGAAGCCGCTGGCCCCGGCCTTCAGCCCGGAGAAGGCGTACTCGTCGAGGTCGAACGTCGTCAGGATGAGGACCTTGGGCGCATCGGGCGCCGCGCAGATGCGGCGGGTGGCCTCGACGCCGTCCAGCCTCGGCATCCGCACGTCCATCAGCACCACGTCGACCGCGGTGGACCGGAGGTTCTCGATGGCCTCCGCGCCGTCGCCGGCCTCGGCGACGACCTCCATGTCGGGCTGCGCGGCCAGCACCATCCGGAAGCCGGTGCGCAGCAGCACCTGGTCGTCGACGAGCATCACGCGGATCGCCATGGGGTTCCTGTCTCCTGTTCGTTCAGCGGTCGGTCGTCGGTGGCCCCCGGGGCCGGGAGGACCCGGACGGAAGGCCCTAGTTGGCCGGCTTGAGCGGCAGCAGTGCGCTGATCCGGAATCCGCCGCCGGGCCGCGGTCCGGCGTCCAGCGTGCCGCCGACCATGCCGACCCGCTCGCGCATGCCGATCATCCCGTGGCCCGCGCCGTCGGCGCCGCCGTCCTCGTACAGTTCGTGCGCGGCGCCCCGGCCGTCGTCCTCCACCAGCAGGCCAAGTCCGTCGTCGAAGTACACCAGCCGCACGCTGGCCCCGGCATCCGGGCCGCCGTGCTTGCGGGTGTTGGTCAGCGCCTCCTGCACGATCCGGTACGCGGTCAGCTCGACGCCGCTGGGCAGCGGGCGCGGGGTGCCCTCGATCTTGAAGTCGACGGCCAGACCGGACTGCCTGACCTGGTCGAGCAGGTCCTCGATCTGCTCCACGTCGGGCTGCGGGCCGTACTCCCCGCTCTCCGGGGCGTCCCCGGTCCGCAGAACGCCGAGCAGCCGCCGCATCTCCGCGAGCGCCTGCCTGCCGGTGCTGGAGATGGTCTCCAGGGCCTGCCGGGCCTGGTCGGGTGCCGCGTCCATGACGTAGGCGGCGCCGTCGGCCTGCACCACCATCACCGACACGTTGTGCGCGACGACGTCGTGGAGTTCACGGGCGATACGGGCGCGCTCGGCGGCCACCGCGACCTTCGACTGCGCCTCGCGCTCCCGCTCCAGGCGGGCCGCGCGCTCCTCCAGCTGGTCGAAGTAGGCCCGCCGGGTCCGCATCGAGTCGCCGAGCACCCAGGCCAGCACGAACGGCACCGTCATCACGATGACGATGAACACCTTCTGCACCCAGCCGCCCGGCTCCTCGTTCGGCCAGCGGATCTGGGAGAGACCGGCCGCGCACAGGCTGCACGCCAGCGCGAGCCGGGACGCCCAGCGCTCGCCGACGGTGGCCACGGTGAACGTGATCACCAGCATGGCGAAGTTCGCCGGGGTCGGTCTGACCCCGAACACCAGCTGGACGACGCCCATCGCGATGGCCAGCAGCAGCATCTTCTCGGGTGCGCGGCGGCGCAGCGCGACCACGAGGCTGAGGCCGATGACGACCGGCACGACGGCGAGGCGCGCGCTGCGGCCGTCCTGGCCGGCGTCGCCCACGACGATGGTCATGCCGGAGATCCCGAGGAGGAAGACAGCCCAGAAGCTGTCGACGCCCGTCGGGTGTCTGCGGATGAAATCGTAGAGGCGCTGCACGTAACCCAGCGTAGGGACAGGCGACAGGTGCGCGGGTCAGCCGAAGGACCGATCCGGGTCCGGAGACCGTACTCCCCAAGGTGGAGACTTGCCTACGTGACGGATGAGTGGCGTGGGTGGCAGGAGGCGGCCGAGACCGCTTTGTACGGGGAAGGCGGGTTCTACCGGAGCCCCGAGGGGCCGGCCGGTCATTTCCGTACCTCGGTGCACGCCTCCCCGCTGTTCGCGGCGGCCGTGGCCCGGCTGCTGGTCAGGACGGCCGAGTCGCTCGGGACCTGTGCGGTGGACCTGGTGGATCTGGGGGCGGGGCGCGGAGAGCTGTTGACGGGGGTGCTCGCGGCGCTTCCCGCGCAGGGCGGCGGCCGTCTCGCGGTACGGGCGTACGCCGTGGAGCTCGCCGAGCGCCCGCCCGGTCTGGACCCGCGGGTCCAGTGGTGCGCGAAGCCGCCGCAGGGCGTGCGCGGGCTGCTGTTCGCCAACGAGTGGCTGGACAACGTGCCGACGCCGGTCGCCGAGACGGACGAGGACGGCGTCGACCGGTACGTCCTGGTGCGGACGGCGGACGGTGCGGAGCGGCTGGGCGAGCCGGTGACCGGGGCCGACGCGCGGTGGCTGAGCCGGTGGTGGCCGTCCTCGGGGCCGGGCGGCCGGGCGGAGATCGGCCGCCCGCGGGACGAGGCGTGGGCGCGTGCGGTGTCCACCCTGTCCGGCGGGCTCGCGGTGGCGGTGGACTACATGCACGTACGCGAGGCGCGGCCGCCGTTCGGCACGCTGACGGGTTTCCGGGCGGGCCGCGAGGTGCGGCCGGTGCCGGACGGCAGCTGCGACCTCACCTCGCACGTGGCGCTGGACGCGTGCGCGGCGGCGGGCGGTCCGGCCGCGGAGCTCCGCACCCAGCGCGAGGCGCTGCGCGGGCTGGGCGTCGACGGGGAGCGGCCCCCGCTGTCCCTGGCATCGAGCGACCCGGCCGGCTACGTGCGCGCCCTGGCCTCGGCGGGTGAGGCGGCGGAGCTGCTGGCGCGGGGCGGGCTGGGCGACTTCGGCTGGCTGACGCAGCACGTGTCCCCGGCGGCGCCTCTCCGCCCCGCGGGCGGCTGAGGCGCGGTGCCCGGGGCCGGAGCCCCCGGGTCGCCGGCCCCCGAAGCGTTCCACCCCGCACCCCACAGCACCGCCCCCGCAGGGATACTGTCCGCATGACGGAGACGACAGTCGGCATCGGCGGCGCGGCGGAGAGCACCGACATGGTGCTCAACATCGGCCCGCAGCACCCCTCCACGCACGGCGTGCTCCGACTCAGGATCGTCCTCGACGGCGAACGCATCCAGCACGCCGAACCGGTCATCGGCTACATGCACCGCGGCGCGGAGAAGCTCTTCGAGGCCCGCGACTACCGGCAGATCGTGATGCTCGCCAACCGCCACGACTGGCTGTCGGCGTTCTCCAACGAGCTGGGCGTCGTGATGGCCGTCGAGCGCATGCTCGGCATGGAGGTCCCGGAGCGCGCGGTCTGGACCCGCACGCTGCTCGCCGAGCTGAACCGGGTCCTCAACCACCTGATGTTCCTCGGCTCGTACCCGCTGGAACTCGGCGGCATCACCCCGGTGTTCTACGCGTTCCGGGAGCGCGAGGAGCTCCAGGCCGTGATGGAGGAGGTCTCCGGCGGCCGGATGCACTACATGTTCAACCGGGTCGGCGGCCTCAAGGAGGACCTCCCGGCGGGCTGGCTCGGCCGCGCCCGGGACGCCGTCGCCTCGGTCCGGTCCCGGATGGACGTGTACGACAAGCTGGTACTCGGCAACGAGATCTTCCGGGGCCGCACCCGCGGGGTGGGCGTGCTGTCGGCCGCGGCCGTGCACGCGTACGGGGTGTCCGGGCCGATCGCCCGCGCCTCGGGCGTCGACTTCGACCTGCGACGCGACGAGCCGTATCTGGCGTACGGGGAGCTGCAGGACACCCTGAAGGTCGTCACCCGTACCGAGGGCGACTGCCTGGCCCGGTTCGAGTGCCTGCTGGACCAGACGCACAACGCCCTGGACCTGGCGGACGCCTGCCTGGACCGGATGGCCGGCCTGGCGCCCGGTCCGATCAACCAGCGGCTGCCCAAGGTCCTGAAGGCCCCGAGGGCCACACCTACGCCTGGACCGAGAACCCGCTCGGCGTCAACGGCTACTACCTGGTGTCCAAGGGCGAGAAGACGCCGTACCGGCTGAAGCTCCGCTCGGCCTCGTTCAACAACATCCAGGCGCTCACCGAGCTGCTGCCGGGCACGCTGGTCGCCGACATGGTCGCGATCCTCGGCTCACTGTTCTTCGTCGTCGGCGACATCGACAAGTAGCGGCCACCGCGCCGCGATCCCGGTCGGCGGCGGCCGCCCGGCTACGAGATCGCGCTGCGCAGCTCCGCGACGTCCAGCTGCTCGGTCTCGTCGTGCGCGGTCAGGTCGATGACCTTGCCGACGGCGCGGTTGTCGGCCGTGCCCGTGCGGTGCGCGGCCAGCACCTCCTCGCCCACCACGTCGGCGAGGTCCTCGTTCTGCACGGACTCGATCGCGGCGTGCGCCTTCTGCGTACCGAAGAAGTCGAAGCTGCCCTGCGGCACCAGGTGGCGGCGGGACGCGGCGTACGGAACGACCGCGCTGGCGGCCTGCGCGGGGCGCGATGCGGGCAGCGCCTGGGACGGCCGGGGCGCGGACAGGGCGGCGGCCGGGCGGCGGTGCTGCTCGGCCGGGGTCCCGGCGCCCTCACGGGCGGCCGCCGCGTGCTTCCCCCGCGGCTCGTCGGCCTCCCGGGACCGCTCCGCGAGATCGCGCTTCCTGGCCTGCTCGGCGGTGCGCCGTGCCTCCTGGAGCGCCCCGTTGCGAGTGAGGTCCTCCAGGGCCTGCGCGGCGCGCAGATACCGGGCGGGCGTCGGGGTGCTGCGGGCGGCGGGCAGTTCGCGGGGCGGCGCGGCCGCCTCCATGGCGAGCTGCCGACGGCTCTCCAGCACGCTGGCGCGCTCGGTCTCGGCGTTGGCGTACCGCCGCAGCAGCGCGGCGTGCTCGCCACGCAGCCCGGCGAGCTCGACGCGCTTGCGGCGGAGCTTCGTCTCCAGGCGGGCGCGCAGCTCGCGCGACTCCTCCAGATCGGCTTCGAGTTCCGCTATGCGTTCCTCGGTGCGCCACTCGTCACTGGCGCGGGCGCGCGTCAGCTCCGCGACGCGGCGGCCCGCCTCCCTGTCCCAGCTGCGCATCAGATACGCGCCGGTGACGGCAGTCGCCGCCGCGGCGGCGACCAGTGCGCGCAGGACCAGGGGCTCGGCGAGCGCCCAGGCTCCCGCGGCACAGACGACCGACACCCCGGCAACGACCGAAGGCGGCAGGATTCTGTGCAGTGGTGGCGAATGGCGGTGGCGTCCACGTGGCATGGCCTGAAATTTACCGTGCGTACGGGCCGATTGGGGGGCCGCCCGGCAATCTGTTCCCCGCCGGTTACCTGACGGCCCCCGAATCACTCGCTCCGCCCCTTGCCCGGGGCTTCCCTACTTCTTGATCAGGCCCTTCGACTGAAGGTATTCCTTGGCCGCATCCGCCGGCTTGGCGCGCTCGGCGTCGACCTTGCGGTTCAGTTCCGCCAGGTCCTCAGTGGTGAGTGCGTCGGTGAGCTTCCCGAGGGCGTCGGCGATCTCCTGGGAGCCCGCGTCCTTGGCATTGACGACCGGAAGAATGTTGTCCGCGTTCTGGAGCTTCTTGTCGTCCTTCAGGAACACCAGGTCGTAGGTGTCGAGCACACCGTCCGTGGTGGTGGTGAGGACCAGCTGGTCCTTGCCGTCCTTGACCGCCTGCTTGGACTGCGGGGTGCCGACGCCCTTGGGGTCGATGCCGGTGACGTCGATGCCGTAGGTCTTCTTCAGGCCGGGTGCGCAGAACGGCCGCACCTCGCACTCGTCGCCCGCCGCGATCTTCACCTTGACCTTGGAGGCGCCGAGGTCCGAAAGGGTCTCCAGCTTGTTCTTCGCGGCGAATTCCTTGGTGACCGCGAAGGCGTTCTGGTCGAGCGCCTTGCCCGCGGGCAGCACCTTCAGCCCGCGCGGTGTGGCGAGCTTCTCCAGTGCGCTGACGGTTGCCGCGGTGTCGCCCGAGGCGACCGGCTTCGACTCCGCGGCCTTCGCCCCGTTCACCTTGGCGTTGAGGAATTCCGCGATCGTCGCCGCGTATTCCGGTACGACGTCGATCTCGCCCTTCTCCAGGGAGGGTTCGTACAGTTCACGGTTCTTCACCGTGGTGATGGAGGTGCTGTATCCGGCGTCGGCCAGGATCTGCGCGTACAGCTCCCCGAGCACCTTGGACTCGGTGAAGGCGGCGGCGCCGATGACGAGCGAGCCCTTCTTCGCGGAGTCCTTGTCCCCGGCCGGGGCGCCGTTGTCCTTCTCCAGGCTGTCGCCGCCGCAGGCGGCGAGCGAGCCCGCCAGTGCAACGATGCCGATGACCGCCCCGGCTATGCGCGAGGTCTTGCTCATGTTGATCTCCGTCCACGGCAACAGGGCCATATGCGATAAGCGATGTCGGTTGCGTAAGTCGGCCGGGGGCTCACACCGTCCGGCGGCGGCGAAGCGGTGAAAGCACCCGGTCGAGGCCGACCAGCACCGTCTCCACCAGCAGGGCCAGCACGGCGACCAGGATGGCCCCGGCGACCACCTGCGGGGTGTTGTACGTGTTGAAACCGGCGGTGATGATCCGGCCGAGCCCGCCCTGGCCGACCATCGCGGCGATCGTCGCCGTGGCGATCACCTGCACCGCGGCCGAGCGCAGCCCGGTCATGATCATCGGGTAGGCCAGCGGGAGTTCGACGCGCAGGAAGAGCTGGCCGCCGGACATGCCCATCCCGCGCGCGGCCTCCGCCACCGAGCGGTCCACCTCGGTCATCCCGACGTAGGCGTTGGTCAGCAGCGGCGGCACGGCGAACAACACCAGGGCGATGATCGTCGGCACGTATCCGGCGTTGCGCAGCGGCGAGACCATGAAGAGCGCCAGCACCGCGAAGACCGGCACCGCCCGGCCCACGTTGGAGATGTTGACGGCCAGTGCACCGCCCCTCCCGATGTGTCCCAGGTAGAGAGCGAGGGGCAGCGCGATGGCGCAGGACAGCAGGAGCGCCACCCCGCTGACGTACAGATGCTCGCCGAGCCGGTGGGCCACCCCGCTCTCCCCCGACCAGTTGGCGCCGGTGGTGAGCCAGGTCCAGGCCTCGCCGAGAACTCCCATGGGTCAGACCGCCTTCGCCGTGCCGGCCGTGCCCACGGCGTCGTGGGTCCTCGATATCCGGGTCCAGGGGGTCAGCAGCCGCTGCACACCGAGCAGCAGCAGGTCCGCGACCACCGCGAGCAGCACGCAGAGCACCGACGCGGCCAGCACCTGCGCCTTGAAGAAGCTCGGCAGGGCGTCGTCGATGAGGTTGCCCAGGCCGCCCCGCCCGACGATCGACCCGACCGTCGTCAGCGCGATCGTGGACACCGTGGCGATCCGCACCCCGGCCATCAGCGCGGGCATCGCGAGCGGCAGCTCCACCTCCCACAGCAGCCTGGCCGGGCCGTAACCCATGCCCTTCGCGGCTTCCTTCGCCTCCTCGGGCACCGCTTCCAGACCCGCCAGGATGTTGCGCACGAGAATGGTCAGCGAATACAGCACCAGGCCGGTGACGACCAGGGCGGCGGAGAGTCCGAACAGCGGCAGCAGCAGCGAGAACATCGCGAGTGAGGGCACGGTGTAGAGCACCGTCGTCAGCCCGAGGACCGGTCCGGCGAAGCGGCGGCTGCGGCGCGCGAGGAGCGCCAGCGGGAATGCCACGGCCACTCCGATCGCCACCGAGACCACCGTGATCCAGATGTGCTGGACCGTGGCGTCGGTCAACTCCTGGCTACGGGAACGGAGATACTCCCCGCAGATCCAGTCGTTCGTCACCAGGCAGTTCTGTGCGGCCATCCCGTCCCCCTCCTCCCGGTCGCCCTCTCGTACTGATGTCCGGCGAGCCTATCCTCGACCACTGACAATCGCCGAAGCCGTTGTATTCCAGCAACATGTCCTTCACATAACACGCGCCACAATGGGGAACCATGATCCGTTTCGAGCACGTCACCAAGCGGTATGCGGACGGCACCACCGCCGTCGACGATCTTTCCTTCGAGGTCGCCGAGGGTGAACTGGTCACGCTCGTCGGACCCTCCGGCTGCGGCAAGACGACCACCATGAAGATGGTGAACCGGCTGATCGAACCGACCGAGGGCCGGATATTCCTCGACGGGGACGACATATCCGCCATCGACCCCGTCCAACTGCGGCGGCGTATCGGCTACGTGATCCAGCAGGTCGGCCTTTTTCCGCACAGAACGGTCCTGGAAAACACCGCGACCGTCCCTCATCTCCTCGGCTGGAAACGGGGAAAGGGCCGCGAACGCGCCGCGGAACTCCTCGATCTGGTCGGACTCGATCCTTCCGTTTATGGCGACCGATATCCGGAACAGCTCTCCGGCGGTCAGCGCCAACGCGTGGGCGTGGCAAGGGCGCTGGCCGCCGACCCGCCGGTGCTGCTGATGGACGAGCCTTTCGGTGCGGTCGACCCGGTCGTCCGGGAACGCCTGCAGAACGAATTCCTGAAGCTTCAGGCACAAGTGCGCAAGACCGTGCTGTTCGTCACGCACGACATCGAGGAAGCCGTCCGCCTCGGCGACCGCATCGCCGTCTACGGGCAGGGCTCGATCGAGCAGTTCGACTCACCGGCCACCGTGCTCGGCGCCCCCGCCACCGACTACGTCGCGGACTTCGTCGGCGCGGACCGCGGACTCAAGCGGCTGTCGGTCACCGCCATCGAGGAGAGCGACCTCGACCAGCCGCCGGTCGTCCATCTCGACGACACGCTGGCCACGGCGACCGGGCGGCTGCGCGCGGAGGGGGCTCGCTGGGCCGTCGTGCTGGACGCGGACGACCATCTGCACGGCTGGATCCCGGCCGGCGACGCGCTCACCGGCGCCAAGGGCACCGTGCGCGAGCACGCCCGCCGGATGGAGGCGTGGCTGCCCGTCGGCGCCCCGCTCAAGCAGGCGTTCGCCACCATGCTCCAGCACGACGCCGGCTGGATCGCGGTCATCGACAAGGAGAGCGCGGGCAGGTTCCTGGGCGTACTCACCCCGGCCCGCCTCCACGAGGCGCTGCGCCGCTCGATCGACGCGGACGACCGGGCGGTGCCGCGCGCCGAGGTGGCCGTGGAGAGCGTCGCGCGCGTGGTCAAAACCGCGGGGCTGTGAACCGGCCGGAGCGGGCCGCGGCGAGGTGAGACAGCCGGACCAGGCCGCAAACTCTGCGAGGCGACCGGACCCGGGCCGTGGCGCCCCCGCGCCGTGGCGCCCCCGCGCCCGGCCCCCTTGCCGCCGCCCCCGGTCAGTTCTCGCTGAGCCGGCTGCTCAGCCATTCCAGGGCGGCGGGGATCTCCCGGCGCCAGGTGTTGAAGTTGTGCCCGCCGCTCCCGAGCACGATCGACGAGGCCTGCGCGGGCGCCTTCACCTTGGCCAGGAACTGTCGCGTACCGGCGTAGTTCGCCTCGCCCCGGCGTGAGGTCGTCACCAGGAAGGACGAATCCGGCATCGGGCGGTGGTCCAGGGTCCACAACAGGTCGGCGTGCTCGCGTGCCCGCCGGTCGCCGTGGAAGAGGTCGCCGGTCGTCGGGTCCTCGGCCGCCTTGTAGTACGCGGAGAGCCCCGCACTCGCCGTGAACCGGGCCGGATGGTGCAGCCCGATCTTCAGCGCGCAGTAGCCCCCGGTCGAGTTGCCGATGATGCCCCAGTTGCGGGCCCGCTTGCCGACCCGGTAGGCGGCCGAGATCGCCGGCGGCAGGTCCTTCGCGAAGAACGTCTCGGTCTGCGGACCGCCCTCTATGTCCACGCACTCGGTGTCCCGCGGCGGCGCCAGCGTCGGCCGCAGCATCACCAGGATCATCGGCTGCGCCCGTCCCGCCTTCACCCGTTCGAGTGCCGTGCCCGGGTACCGCAGCCCCTTGATGAGATTCTCCGAAGTGCCCGGGTAGCCGGTGAGCACCACGACCGCGGGGAACTTCCGCCGGGCGTAGGCCGCCTGGAAGTACTCCGGCGGCAGGTACACGTACGCGGAGCTCTCGATCTTCGAGTGCCGCCCCGCGATCACCACCTTGTCGATCCGGCCGCCCATGGCCGGCAGCGACCCGCCCGGCACATCGGGCCGCTGCGTGCCCACCCGGACGATATTCTTCGCGGCCAGGGTCCCGGCGGCATGGTCGGTGACCACGCCCAGCTCCTGCTTCTGGCCGAACAGGTCGGCCCAGGAGCCGTAGAAGAGGAACGAGTTGTTGGCCATCAGGCCGACGGAGGCGAACACCGCCACCTGGGTCGCCAGCAACAGGCCGATCCTGCCGAACACCACGGGGACACTGCGCCGGGCGAGTCTCGGCCAGAGCCACACCGTGACGGCGAACAGCACGACGGCCAGCGCGATCGCCAGGATCAGGACAGCGTTGCCGGTAAGGCCCATTGCGGTTGAACTTTCTTGTCAGGAAATTTCCGGGATGCGGTGAACCCGCGACCCGGAAGCCTCGTCCTAGAGGTCGCACATCGTCCGCAGCGCTCCGGCCGACGGACTCCACAATCTCTCGCGGAACCACGGGAAGCGATGTCTGTCACGCTAGATGGGGATAAATCGGGATCGGTTCCGATTGGCGTACGCAGGTTCGTGCGCGGACCGCGACCCGAAACCGTACCGGTGCTCGTCGGCTCGGCCTGCACCGTCGTCGGTCTGATCGACGTCGCCGCCGGGGTCTTCCCGCGCTTCCGCCACAGCCGGATGCACACCCTCGCCGAGGTGCTCCCCGGCGCCCTCGGCCCCTTCGCCGCCGCGCTCGCGCTGAGCGCCGGCATCCTGCTGCTGCTCCTGGCCCACGGCCTCAAGCGGCACAAGCGACGGGCCTGGCGGGCCGCGGTCGTGCTGCTCCCGGCGGGTGCGCTCGCCCAGTTCGTCTACCGGCACTCGATGCTGGGCGCGGCCGTCTCACTGACACTGTGTTATCTGCTGGTACGCCACCGGAGTGAATTCACCGCGCTTCCCGACCCACGCAGCCGTTGGAGGGCGCTCGCCAACTTCGTCCTCCTCGGAGCGGGTTCGCTGGGCCTCGGCCTGGTCATCGTCAGCGTCCACCCCGGCCGGCTGGTCGGGAACCCCAGCATCGCCGACCGGCTCCAGCACGTGCTGTACGGCCTGTTCGGCTTCGAGGGGCCGGTCGAGTACGCCGGCGTCACCTCGTGGACCGTGGCGTACTCCCTCGGCGCACTCGGCCTGCTGACCGCCGTCACCACCATCTACTTCGCGTTCCGCCCCGAACATCCGGCCGCCCGCCTCACCGAGGACGACGAGACCCGGCTGCGCGCGCTGCTGGAGCGGCACGGCGGACGCGACTCGCTCGGCCACTTCGCGCTCCGCCGGGACAAGGGCGTGGTCTTCTCCCCCAGCGGCAAGGCCGCCGTCTGCTACCGCGTGGTGTCCGGGGTGATGCTCGCCAGCGGCGACCCGATCGGCGACGTGGAGGCATGGCCGGGCGCCATCGAACGGTTCATGGACGAAGCCAGGGCCCACTCCTGGACGCCGGCCGTGATGGGCTGCAGCGAGACCGGCGGCGAGGTCTGGACCCGCGAGACCGGCCTGGACGCCCTGGAGCTCGGCGACGAGGCGGTGGTGGATGTCGCGGATTTCTCGCTCGCCGGACGCGCGATGCGCAACGTACGCCAGATGGTGAAGCGCATTGAGCGCGGTGGCTACGAGACCCGGGTCCGGCGCGTGGCCGACATCGGCGGGGCCGAACTGGCCCGCATCGCACACGCCGCGGCCGCCTGGCGCGGCACCGACAACGAACGCGGCTTCTCCATGGCGCTGGGCCGGATCGGTGACGGCGCCGACGAGGACTGCTTCATCGCCACCGCCCACAAGGCCGACGAGCACAGCGCCCACTCCCCGTACGGCGATCTGAAGGCGGTGCTGCACTTCGTCCCCTGGGGCACCGACGGCATGTCCCTGGACCTCATGCGCCGCGACCGCGCCGCCGACCCCGGGATGAACGAGCTGCTCATCGTCGCGTCCCTGCAGGCCGCCCCCCGGCTCGGCATCACGCGGGTCTCGCTGAACTTCGCCATGTTCCGCTCCGCGCTGGCCCGCGGCGAGAAGCTGGGCGCCGGACCCGTGCTGCGGGTCTGGCGCGGCCTGCTGATCTTCCTGTCGCGCTGGTTCCAGATCGAGTCGCTGTACAAGTTCAACGCCAAGTTCCGGCCCCGCTGGGAGCCGCGTTTCGTCGTCTACCGCACCGCCCGCGATCTGCCCCGCATCTCCCTGGCGGCCATGCAGGCCGAGGGCTTCGTCAGCTTCGCGCTGCCCGGCCTGCTGGCCCGCCGGCTGCCGGCGGGCGGGCGGCGTCCCTGCACGCACGCACGGGTCGTCGCCGAAGGCCCGGAGTCCGCGCGGCGTGACCCGGCTCCGGGCGGGCCTACGCTGGTCGTATGAGTACGTTGCACGGACGAGGCACGGTCCAGGACCTGCCGGAGTGGGACCGCTGTGCGGTCATGGGTGTCGTCAATGTGACCCCCGACTCCTTCTCCGACGGGGGCCGCTGGTTCGACACCACGGCGGCGGTCAAGCACGGCCTCGACCTGGTCGGCGAGGGCGCCGACCTGGTCGACGTCGGCGGTGAGTCGACCCGGCCGGGTGCCAGCCGGGTGGACGCGTCCGAGGAGCTGCGGCGGGTGATCCCGGTGGTCCGCGGCCTGGCCTCGGAAGGGGTCACGGTCTCCGTGGACACCATGCGGGCCCGGGTCGCCGAGCAGGCAGTCGCCGCGGGCGCGGTCCTGGTCAACGACGTGAGCGGCGGGCTCGCCGACCCGGACATGGTCCCGGTCGTCGCCGCCGCCTCGGTGCCGTTCGTCGTCATGCACTGGCGCGGCTTCAGCGAGTCCATGAACAGCCGGGCGGTCTACGGCGACGTCGTCGCCGAGGTCGTCGCCGAGCTGCGGACCCGGATGGACGCCGTGGTCGCGGGCGGTGTCGCCCCGGAACGGATCGTGATCGACCCCGGCCTCGGCTTCGCCAAGGCCGCCGAGCACGACCTCTCGCTCATCGCCCGTCTGGACGCCCTGCACGAGCTGGGGCGCCCGCTGCTGGTCGCCGCCTCCCGCAAGCGTTTCCTGGGCCATGTGCTGGCCGGGGCGGGCGCCGCCCCGCCGCCCGCCCGCGAACGCGACGCGGCCACCGCCGCGGTCTCGGCCCTCTCCGCCCGTGCGGGCGCCTGGGCCGTCCGGGTCCACGAGGTACGGGCCACCGCCGACGCCGTACGAGTCGCCCGCGCCGTCGAGGGAGCCGCGTGAACGAGCCGCAGGACGAGCACGCGTCCGCCGCCGCCGACATCGAGGCGGTCGAGCGGGCCAACACCGCCTTCTACGAGGCGATGGAACGCGGGGACCTCGACGACCTCTCCGCGCTCTGGCTGCCCGGCGAGGACCTCACGGTCTCCTGCGTCCACCCCGGCTGGCCGGTGCTCACCGGCCGCGGGGAGGTGCTGCGCAGCTACGCGCTGATCATGGCGAACACCGAGTACATCCAGTTCTTCCTGACCGACGTCGGGGTCGCCATGACCGGCGACACCGCCCTGGTCACCTGCACGGAGAACATCCTCAGCGGCGGCCCGGCCGAGGAGGGCAGCTCCCTGGGGCCGCTCGTCGGTCAACTCGTCGTCGCCACGAATGTGTTCCGCCGCACTCCGGACGGCTGGAAGCTCTGGTCCCACCACGGTTCGCCCGTTCTGGCCGAAACCGATGAGGAGGAGGACGAGGAGTCCCCCTCCTGAATGGGTACAAGCCCGGTGGAGGCCCCAGAAGCAGCTCCCAGGGATTGGAATCGGGCACAGCCGGGTATCAGCGGCTACCGGGCCCGTGCGGTCCTGCGCAGCCCCACGGGCAAGTGCTGTCCGTGCTCGCAGGTAGATTCGCACGAGGGCAGGTCGCCGCCCGCACGCGGCTCCGTGCCCCTACGACAACAACAGCAGGAGTGATTCGCGTGGATCGTGTCGCGCTGCGCGGCCTCAAGGCCCGTGGGCACCATGGCGTCTTTCCCCGGGAACGGGAAGAGGGACAGACGTTCATCGTCGACCTGGTGCTCGGCCTCGACACCCGCCCCGCGGCAGCCGCCGACGACCTGACGAAGACCGTGCACTACGGCGTGGTCGCGGAGGAGGTCGTCGACGTCGTCAAGGGCGAACCGGTCGACCTGATCGAGACGCTCGCCGAGCGCATCGCCCAGCAGTGCCTCAAGCACGAAGGCGTCGAGGAGGTGGAGGTCGTGGTGCACAAGCCGGATGCGCCCATCACCGTCCCCTTCGACGACGTCACCATCACCATCACCCGGAGCCGAGCATGACTGCATTTTCTACCGAGGGGCAGAGCGACCCGACCGTACAGCCGGTGCCCGCCTCCGTGGTCGAGCAGGTGGACGCCGCGGACATCACCCTCTCGAACCCCAAACGCGCCGTGATCTCCCTGGGCTCCAACCTCGGCAACCGCCTGGAGACCCTCCAGGGCGCCATCGACGCCCTGGAGGACACGCCGGGCCTTCGGGTCAAGGCCGTCTCCCCGGTGTACGAGACGGAGCCCTGGGGCGTCGACCCCGGCTCCCAGCCGTCGTACTTCAACGCGGTGGTCGTCGTGAAGACGACCCTGCCCCCGTCCTCGCTCCTGGAGCGCGGCCAGGCCATCGAAGAGGCCTTCGACCGGGTCCGCGAGGAGCGCTGGGGTCCGCGCACCATCGACGTCGACATCGTCGCGTACGCCGACCTCGTCTCCGACGACCCGGCCCTCACGCTCCCCCACCCCCGGGCCCTGGAGCGCGCCTTCGTCCTCGCCCCGTGGCACGACGTGGATCCGGCGGCCCAGCTGCCCGGCGTCGGCCCGGTCGCCGATCTGCTGGCGGGCGTCGACAGCGGCACCGTACTGGCCCGGGCCGACCTGGAACTCCGGCTGCCCGAGTAGTCGTTAGGCTCGAAGGAGACAGCAGGACATACACAGGCGGCGAAGGGCGGCTCACGCGGTGAAGCAACTACGGCTCGGAGTACTGGCCGGCCTCTTCGCCGCCGCCGGGGTGCTGTCCTGGGGCGGCGCCCGCCTCTGGGACTCCTTCGGCACCCTGCCGAGCGTGCCGCTGGCCGCGCCCATCGTGCTCGCGGTGATCGCCGTCGTCCTGCTGGCGACGGCGCTCTCCATCCGCTCCCGGCTGCGCGCCCAGCGGGAGCGCCGGCCGGGTGCGAAGGGTGTCGAACCGCTGATGGCGGCCCGCGCCGTGGTCTTCGGCCAGGCCAGTGCCCTCGTCGTGTCCCTGGTCTGTGGGGTGTACGGCGGTGTGGGCGTCTTCCTGCTCGGCTCCCTCGACATCCCGCCCCGCCGCGACCAGGCGATCTACGCCGGCTTCTCGGTCCTGGCCGGCATCGCGGTGGTCGCGGCGGCCCTGTTCCTGGAGCGCGTCTGCAAGCTCCCGGACGACGAGGACCACAACAAGAACGCGGCGGCGGCGTAACGCCCCGCCCGCTCCTCCTCCTGGCCGGGCGTCAGCGCGCCATGATCAGGCTCATGGCCTCGGCGCGCGTCGCCGGGTCACGGAGCTGGCCGCGCACCGCCGAGGTCAGGGTCTTCGCACCCGGCTTGCGGATACCGCGCATCGACATGCACATGTGCTCGCACTCCACGACGACGACGACGCCGCGCGGCTCCAGGATCTCCATCAGCGACTCGGCGATCTGGGTGGTGAGCCGCTCCTGGACCTGCGGCCGGCGGGCGTAGACGTCCACCAGCCGGGCCAGCTTCGACAGCCCGGTGATCTTGCCGCTGGCCGCCGGGATGTACCCGACGTGCGCCACCCCGTGGAACGGCACCAGGTGGTGCTCGCAGGTGCTGAACACCTCGATGTCCTTGACCAGCACCATCTCGTCGTGGCCGAGGTCGAACGTGGTCGTCAGGACGTCCTCGGGCGTCTGGTACAGGCCCGCGAATATCTCCTTGTACGCCCGCGCCACCCGCCCCGGCGTCTCCCGCAGCCCCTCCCGGTCCGGGTCCTCCCCCACGGCGATGAGGAGCTCGCGTACGGCCGCCTCGGCCCGCTTCTCGTCGAAGTCGCCGATCGAACCCTGGCCGTCCAGCGTCACCGGGTCGGTCATCTGTGCCTCGTTCCTCTGAACTGTCAGCTGCGTGGACATCCGCGCAGGTATAACGAAAGCCGCGCCCCCACAGGCTAAAACCTGGAGGACGCGGCATCCATTCCGGGCCCGGCCCGGCCCCCGCGACGGGGGCCGGGCCGGGGTCGGCTGCTAGCTCTCGGGACGCTCCTCGGGGATCGCCTCGGTGGCCGGCACAGTGTCCGTGACCGAGCCGTTCGCCGTGGTGGCGCCGTTGGTGAGGGCGAGCTCCTTCGGGGAGAGCACCGGCGGCCGGGTGGACGGCGTGCGCCGGACGGAGCCGGTCCACGCCGGACGGGCCGGGCGCCTGACGATCGGAGCGAAGATCTCGGCGATCTCCGCCTTGCCGAGGGTCTCCTTCTCAAGGAGCTGGAGAACCAGGGCGTCGAGAACGTCGCGGTTCTCGACCAGGATCTCCCACGCATCGTTGTGCGCGGTCTCGATGAGCTTCTTGACCTCTTCGTCGACCAGCGCGGCGACCTCTTCCGAGTAGTCGCGCTGATGACCCATCTCGCGGCCCACGAACGGTTCGGTGTTGTCGCCGCCGAACTTGATCGCGCCGAGCCGCTCCGTCATGCCGTACTGCGTGACCATCGCGCGGGCCGTGGCTGTGGCCTTCTCGATGTCGTTCGCAGCGCCGGTGGTCGGGTCGTGGAAGACCAGCTCCTCGGCCGCGCGCCCGCCCAGCATGTAAGCCAGCTGGTCGAGCATCTCGTTGCGCGTCGTGGAGTACTTGTCCTCCTCCGGGAGCACCATCGTGTAACCGAGGGCGCGACCGCGGGAGAGGATCGTGATCTTGTGGACCGGGTCCGACTGAGGTGAGGCCGCCGCGACCAGGGCGTGTCCGCCCTCGTGGTACGCGGTGATCTTCTTCTCCTTCTCGGACATGATCCGGGTCCGCTTCTGCGGACCCGCCACGACGCGGTCGATGGCCTCGTCGAGCATGTTGTTGTCGATCAGCTTCAGATTGCCGCGCGCCGTGAGGAGCGCCGCTTCGTTCAGCACGTTCGACAGGTCGGCACCGGTGAAGCCGGGCGTACGACGGGCAACGGCGCCGAGATCGACGTCCGGTGCGACCGGCTTGCCCTTCTGGTGGACCTTGAGGATCTCCAGCCGGCCCAGCATGTCCGGCCGGTCGACCGCGATCTGCCGGTCGAAGCGGCCCGGACGCAGCAGCGCCGGGTCGAGGATGTCCGGCCGGTTCGTGGCGGCGATCAGGATGACGCCGCCCTTCACGTCGAAGCCGTCCATCTCCACGAGCAGCTGGTTCAGCGTCTGCTCGCGCTCGTCGTGACCGCCACCCATACCGGCACCGCGGTGCCGGCCGACGGCGTCGATCTCGTCGACGAAGACGATCGCCGGGGCGTTCGCCTTGGCCTGCTCGAAGAGGTCACGCACTCGGGAGGCACCGACACCGACGAACATCTCGACGAAGTCGGAACCGGAGATCGAGTAGAACGGGACGCCCGCCTCGCCTGCCACGGCGCGTGCGAGCAGCGTCTTGCCCGTACCGGGAGGCCCGTACAGCAGGACGCCCTTGGGGATCTTGGCACCGACGGCCTGGAACTTCGCCGGCTCCTGGAGGAACTCCTTGATCTCGTAGAGCTCCTCGACCGCCTCGTCCGACCCCGCCACATCGGCGAACGTCGTCTTCGGGGTGTCCTTGGTGATCAGCTTGGCCTTGGACTTGCCGAACTGCATGACCTTGGAGCCGCCGCCCTGCATCTGGTTCATCAGAAACAGGAACACGACCACGATGAGGACGAAGGGCAGCAACGTGAAGAGGATCGAGACGAACGGGGACTGCTTCGACGGCGAGACGGTGTAACCCTTCTCGATGTCACCGCTCTCGAACTTCTTCTGCAGCGTGTCGGCCAGCTCGACACCCTGGTTGCCGATGTAACTCGCCTGGAACTTGCTGCCGGACTCGCCGGAGAGTTTCTGGCCGTCCTTCAGCTCAATCTTGAGGATTTGATCGTCACCGGTGGTCAGCTTGGCCTGCTCCACCTGGTTCTTACTGATCGCCTGGATCACCTTGCCGGTGTCCACCGTCTTGTAGCCACCGGACGAGCCGACGACCTGCATCAACACGACCACGGCGAGGACGGCCAGCACGATCCACATGACCGGCCCACGGAAGTATCGCTTCACGTCCATCCATACGGAGCGAAGACGCCCCGTCCCTCCTGCCCGTAGGTAAATGCTGCTGTGAGTAAAGACTGTTCTTCGGACGGTACCCCAGCATTGTCACCGACGACCGCCGGGGACGTCTGTCAAACCCGCCTTCGAAGGCTCAACGGCGGGAAATCGGTGAGGGTTCCCCGGAGCCGACGCGAGTTGGGCGCGTCGCCGTCAGCCGCCGTAGACGTGCGGGGCGAGGGTGCCGACGAACGGGAGGTTGCGGTACTTCTCCGCGTAGTCCAGCCCGTAGCCGACGACGAACTCGTTGGGGATGTCGAAGCCGACCCACTTGCAGTCGAGCGCGACCTTCGCCGCGTCCGGCTTGCGCAGCAGGGTGCAGATCTCCAGCGAGGCGGGCTCGCGCGAACCCAGGTTCGACATCAGCCAGGACAGCGTCAGGCCCGAGTCGATGATGTCCTCGACGATCAGGACGTGCTTGCCCTTGATGTCGGTGTCCAGGTCCTTGAGGATCCGGACGACACCGGAGGACTGGGTGCCGGCACCGTACGAGGAGACGGCCATCCAGTCCATGGTGACGGGGGTGGACAGGGCGCGTGCCAGGTCCGCCATGACCATCACCGCGCCCTTGAGGACACCGACGAGGAGCAGGTCCTTGCCCGCGTACTCCGCGTCGATCTTCGCGGCCAGTTCGACGAGCTTCGCGTCGATCTCTTCCTTGGTGAGGAGCACCGACTGAAGGTCGGTGCCCATGTCCTTCTCGTTCACCCGCGTCTCTTTCTTTGCCTGCCGGGCCCGGTGGTGTCCCGGACCTGCGCGGCCGCTCGCCTGCATGTCAGCCGCTTGTGCGTCAGCTCTGCCGAATCACCAGTCTGCCACCCTGGCGCAGGGCTTCGACGCGGCCGGGGAGGTTGATGGCCTGCTGGCCGCGCCAGCCGGTGATCAGGCGGTCGACTTCCTCGATGTGACGGGCGAACAGGGAACCGGCCGGGGAGCCCGCCTCTATGGCCGCACGGCGCAGTACCCGGCGGCGGACGGCGGGCGGCAGGGCGTACAGCTTGGCGCACTCCAGCCGGCCCGCATCGTCGCGAACATCACGGTCGGCCTCGGCGGCCCAGGTGTCCAGGGCGTCGGCGTCGTCCCGGGAGAGCTGCGCCGTCCGGGCCAGCGCCTCGACGACTCCTTTGCCCAGCGCCTTCTCCAGCGCGGGCAGGCCCTCGTGGCGCAGCCGGGAGCGGGTGTAGGCGGGGTCGATGTTGTGCGGGTCGTCCCAGACGGTCAGGGACTGGACCAGACAGGCCTTGCGGGCGGTCTGCCGGTCGAGCTGGAGGAAGGGGCGGCGGTAGCGGCCGGCCGGGCCGGACGCGGCGGCCATGCCGGACAGGGAGCGGATGCCGGAACCGCGGGCGAGCCCCAGCAGCACCGTTTCCGCCTGGTCGTCACGGGTGTGGCCGAGCAGGACCGCGGCGGCGCCGTGGCGTTCGGCCGCCGCGTCCAGCGCGGCGTAGCGGGCGTCCCGGGCGGCGGCTTCGGGTCCGCCGCCGTGTCCGACCCGGACCGCGACGGCCTCGACCGGGTCGAGGTCCATGGCGGCGAGGCGGCCGGCGACCTCGGCGGCCCGGGTGTCGGAGCCGTCCTGGAGGCCGTGGTCGACGGTGATGCCGCCGGCCCGGACGGCGAGTTTGCGGGCCTCGAAGGCGAGGGCGGAGGCGAGCGCCATGGAATCGGCGCCACCGGAGCATGCCACCAGTACCAGCGGGGTATCGGGGCGTTCGGGGAGTGCGGCGCGCCGCCTGCCCGCTCCGGCCTCGGCGAGCTCGGGGTGCGGGGCACGTGCGGTGTGCGTGGTGCGTTCGGTCTGTTCGGCGAAGTCGGTGATGACGTCGTGGAGTACGCGGCGGACCGCCAGGCGTATCGCCGCGACCGCAGGATGGGGACCCATGTCCGGTGCCCTTCGTGAAGTTCTGGAGAGGTGCCTCGGAGTGCCGGGACAGGAAAGAGTGCCGTCACTCAGAGTGCGTCGATGGTGACAGAGCAATGCCGTTCATCGAGCATTGCACGCCTTCCCATGCCCCTACGGTCCCTCGGATGGGTGATTACCGGCGCGTTTTCCTGTGACCCCGCGCCCGCGGACGCGCCGTGATCATGACTCTGCCTTACGGTGCACCCTCGCGATCCAGTCCTCCGGTTTGGCGATCTCCGCCTTCGTCGGGAGGGTGTTGGGCGAGGTCCAGACCCGGTTGAAGCCGTCCATCCCGACCTCGTCGACCACGGCACGCACGAACCGCTCGCCGTCCCGGTACTGGCGCAGCTTGGCGTCGAGTCCCAGGAGCTTGCGCAGCGCCTGGTCGAGGCGGCTCGCGCCGCGCGCCCTGCGCTGCTGGAACTTCTCCCGGATCTCGCCGACGGAGGAGACCACCTCGGGGCCGACGCCGTCCATCACGTAGTCGGCGTGCCCCTCCAGCAGGGACATCACCGCGGTGAGCCGGCCGAGGATCTCGCGCTGGGCGGGCGTCTGGACGACCTCGACGAGGCTGCGCCCGCCGTCCTCGCCCTCCTCGCCTCGGGCCGGCCGCCGGCCAGCGACTGGGCGGCCTCGCGGAGCCGTTCCAGCACCGTCATCGGATCGACGTCGGTCTCGTCGAGGAATGACTGGATCTCGCCCTGCAGGTGGTCGCGGAGCCAGGGCACCGCGGTGAACTGGGTGCGGTGGGTCTCCTCGTGGAGGGCGACCCAGAGGCGGAAGTCGTGCGGGTCCACCTCCAGCTCCCGCTCGACGTGGACGATGTTCGGCGCGACCAGCAGGAGCCTGCCGCCGCCCTCGGACGAGGCGGGGAGCTCACGGCTGGCGGGGGCGAACGTCTCGTACTGGCCGAGCACCCTGGAGGCCAGGAACGACAGCAGCATCCCCACCTCCACCCCGGTCACCTTGGAGCCGACCGCGCCGAGCACGGCGCCGCCCGCGCCGCTGGAGCGCCGCTCCTCCATCTTCTCCAGCAGGGGGCGGAGCAGCTCGCGGAAGCCCGCGACGTTCGCCTTGATCCAGCCGGCCCGGTCCACGACCAGGACCGGGGTGTCCTCCGGCTCGGTCCCCTCCGGGATCATCCGGGTGAAGGCACGTACGTGCTCCTCCGCGGCCTTGGCATGCCTGCGCAGCTCCGCGACGACCTCGCGGGCCTCCTCGCGGCTGATCTCGGGCCCCGGCCGAACAAGTCGGGTCGCGGTCGCAACCGCGAGATTCCAGTCGACCATCCCCGCACCACCGATGCTCGTCATGCGTCAACCGTACGTGCTCCGCCCGCTGAGCGGTGTGGTGTTGACCGGCTCATCGTCTGCCGGCGGCCAGCGCGGTGGCGAGGGCGTCGAGGGCGGACTGGGCCTCGGCGGGGGCGGTGGTGCCCGATGCCAGGAAGGCGAACGCGAGCAGCCGGCCGTGTGGGTCGACCACGGTGCCGGAGAGGGTGTTGACCCCGGTGAGGGTGCCGGTCTTGGCGCGGATCAGCCCGGTGCCGCCGGACTTCGTCGTGTAGCGGCCGCTGAGGGTGCCGCTGAAGCCGGCCACCGGGAGCCCGGTGAGGACGGGGCGCAGTTCGGGGTGGTCCGGGTCGGCCGCGCGGGCGAGGAGGCCGGCGAGCAGGGCGGCCGTCACCTTGTCCTGCCGGTCCAGTCCGCTGCCGTCGGCGACCTTCACGCCCTTGAGCGGCAGTTTCAGCTTCTTCAGCTGCGCGGTGACGGCCTGTCGGCCGCCGGTGAAGTCGGCCGGTCCGCCGCGGGCCAGCGCGGTCTGCCGGGCGAGCGCCTCGGCGATGTCGTTGTCGCTGTTGGTCAGCGCCCGCTCCACGAGGGCGGACAGCGGGACGGACAGGTGCCTGGCGACCGGCCGGGACTTGGCGGCCGCCCGGCCCGGCTCCGGTCCGGAACCGGTGGAGATCCCGGCCTCGTCCAGCAGTTCGCCGAAGTCGCGGGCGGCGTCCCCGGCCGGGTCGCCGCTTCGCGGGGCCGGCCCGCTCGCGGAGTCGTCGAGGCGCCCCTCGTCGACCATCAGGGCGCTCACGGGTGCGATGTTCTCGTTGGGGCCGATCGGGTGGAGCGCGGGCCCGGAGTAGGCGGACGCGTCGTAGCGGAGCCGGACCGAGTCGACCCCGCCGTCCTTCAGGGCGTGTGCGGTGTCCGCGGCCAGGGCGCGCAGGGCCGCCCGGTCCAGGGTGGGGTCGCCGCCGCCGACCAGGGTCACGGTGCGGGAGTCCGCGGTGGCCCGGACGGTCGTCGGGATGCGGTGGCCGGGGCCGAGTGCGGTCAGGGCCGCGACCGTGGTGGCGATCTTGACGGTGGAGGCGGGCGTCATCGGGGTGTCGGCCCCCTGCCCGTACAGCCGCTTGTTGGTGGCGGTGTCGATGACGACGGCGCTGCGCCGGGTGCCGAGTGCGGGGTTCTTCAGCAGCGGGCCCAGTACGGCGCGGAGTTCGGCCGCTGCGCCGTCCGGGGCATCGGGGGCGTCCGGCGCGGACCTGTTGACGCCGGTGCCGAGCGCCGCGAGTACGGCCGCGGCGCTGGGTGCGGGGTCGGGACCTGCGGGCGCGTCCGGGTCGTGATGTGCGCCACCTGTGCGGTCCCGGGCGACCGCCCAGTCCTGCTCGGCCTTACGCTGACCCGAGTCCCAGGGTCCGGCGGCAAGGACGGCGCCGGCTGCGAGCGCCAGGCCGAGGGCGGCGGAGACAGCCGTGAACTGCCAGTTGCTCAGTCCGTTCCGCATGTTGAGGTGGTCCGTCAGGGCCGCCCTGTTCAGCTTGGCGAACGGTTTGATCGACGGTCTTTTCACCGGCTCGGCCACCGTTGACCAGCCCCTTTCGCGAGCACACATCTCCGTGGGGGACACTTAACCATCAGTCGTATGTGTTGATCATGGAGGAGCCACCCGTGGAGTTCGACGTCGTTATCGAGATCCCGAAGGGTTCGCGGAACAAGTACGAGGTGGATCACGAGACCGGCCGGATCCGCCTGGACCGTCGACTCTTCACCTCGACCAGCTACCCGGCGGACTACGGCTTCGTCGAGAACACCCTCGGCGAGGACGGCGACCCGCTGGACGCGCTGGTCATCCTGGAGGAGCCGACCTTCCCCGGCTGCCTCATCAAGTGCCGTGCGATCGGCATGTTCCGGATGACGGACGAGGCAGGCGGCGACGACAAGCTGCTGTGCGTGCCGGCCTCCGACCCCCGGGTGGAGCACCTGCGCGACATCCACCACGTCTCGGAGTTCGACCGGCTGGAGATCCAGCACTTCTTCGAGGTCTACAAGGACCTGGAGCCCGGCAAGTCCGTCGAGGGCGCCGACTGGGTCGGCCGTACCGAGGCCGAGGCCGAGATCGAGAACTCGTACAAGCGCCTGGAGGCGCAGGGCGGCGCGCACTGACGTTCCGCTTGCGATTCCGCGCAACGAACGGGCGGCACACCTTCACGGTGTGCCGCCCGTTCGCGTCCGTGCCCATCTCCGCGGCCATACTGGGCAGGAGCGCTACCGAGCACGCGCAGCCGATGGATGAGTGAGGTCAGTGGTGGCGGAACAGGGCGGTCCGGAGGACCAGAAGCCCCAGTCCGACGAGGCGCGCAGCGCCTTCTCCCAGCCCGCGGGGGTGGGGAGGCCGGCGCCGCCGACCGAGGAAGATCATCCGACGTCGGAATTCGCCCTGCCGTCCGGGGTGGCACCCGAGCCGGCTCCGGGGGCGGGTTCCGCTTCCGGTTCCGCACCGGGATCGGATACGACCGCTTCCGCCTTCGCACCGCCGCGCACCTACAGCGCCTTCGACTCCCCGGCCGCCTTCACGCCGGCGCACGGCATCCCGATGATCCGGCTGACCAAGGAGGCCCCTTGGCAGGACCGGATGCGCACGATGCTGCGGATGCCGGTCGCCGAGCGCCCGGCGCCCGAACCGGTCCAGAAGCACGACGACGTGGGCCCCGCGGTGCCGCGCGTGCTCGACCTGACGCTGCGTATCGGGGAGCTGCTGCTCGCCGGCGGTGAGGGCGCCGAGGACGTCGAGGCGGCGATGTTCGCCGTGACCCGCAGCTACGGTCTCGACCGCTGCGAGCCGACCGTCACGTTCACGCTGCTGTCGATCTCGCACCAGCCCTCGCTGGTCGACGATCCGGTGACCGCGAGCCGTACCGTACGCCGCCGCGGCACCGACTACACCCGGCTGGCCGCGGTCTTCCGGCTGATCGACGACATCACCACCGAGGAGGGCGAGGTCTCGCTGGAGGAGGCCTACCGGCGCCTCGCGGAGATCCGCCGAAACCGGCACCCGTACCCCGGCTGGGTGCTCACGCTGGCCGGCGGCGGACTCGCCGGCGCGGCATCGGTGCTGGTCGGCGGTGGGGCGCTGGTGTTCATGGTGGCGGCGCTCGGCGCGATGCTCGGTGACCGGCTCGCCTGGCTGTGTGCCGGGCGCGGGCTCCCGGAGTTCTACCAGTTCGTCGCGGCCGCGATGCCGCCCGCCGCGATGGGGGTGGCGCTGACCCTCACCCACTGGTCCGACGTCCGGCCCTCGGCGGTCATCACCGGTGGGCTGTTCGCCCTGCTGCCGGGACGGGCCCTGGTGGCGGGGGTGCAGGACGGTCTGACCGGCTACTACATCACCGCGGCCGCGCGGCTGCTCGAAGTCATGTACTTCTTCATCGGCATCGTCGCCGGTGTGCTGCTGGTGCTCTACGGGGGCCTGCAGCTGGGGGCCCAGCTGAACCCGGAGGAGCGCCTCATCACGCACGACCGGCCGGTGATCCAGATCCTGGCGTCGATGCTGCTGAGCCTGGCCTTCGCGATCCTGCTCCAGCAGGAGCGGTCCACGGTGCTCGCGGTGACCCTGAACGGCGGGGTGGCCTGGGTGATCTACGGGGCGATGGCCCGGACCGGTCATATCTCGCCGGTGGCGGCCACGGCGGTGGCGGCCGGTCTGGTGGGGCTGTTCGGGCAGTTGTTCTCGCGGTACCGCTACACCTCGTCGCTGCCGTTCATCACGGCCGCGATCGGCCCGCTGCTGCCCGGTTCCGCCACGTACTTCGGTCTGCTGGGCATCGCGCAGAACGAGCTGGACCGGGGGCTCGCCTCGCTGTCGACCGCGGTGGCGACGGCGGGAGCCATCGCCATCGGGGTGAACCTGGGAAGCGAGATCTCCCGGCTGTTCATGCGGGTGCCGGGTGCGGTCGGCGGCGCGAACCGCCGCGCGGCCAAGCGGACGCGCGGCTTCTGACGCGTTGACTCCGGTACGGCGAAGCGGCTCCGCGAGGGGCGGTCAGCGCTTGGCGTGCCGGCCGCGGCGGCCGGCCGGGCCCTGGCCCTGGTCGTCACGCTCGTCGCCGCCCGCGGCGGCTTCCTTCTTCGACTTGCTGCGGGCGCGCAGGAACTCGATGCCGATCGGCACGACCGAGATCAGCACGATCAGGACCAGCATCGCCTCGATGTTCTTGTGCACGAACTCGATCTTGCCGAGGACCGCGCCCAGGAGCGTCACGCCGACGCCCCACAGGACCCCGCCGATGATGTTGAACGTGATGAACGAGCGGTAGTTCATCCGGCTCACACCGGCGATGATCGGCGTGAACGTCCGCACGACGGGCACGAAGCGGGCCAGGATCAGCGACTTCGGACCGTACTTCTCGAAGAACTCGTGGGCCTTCTCGACGTTCTCCTGCTTGAAGAGGCGGGAGTCCGGGCGGTTGAAGAGCGACGGGCCGACCTTGCGGCCGAAGAGGTAGCCCACCTGGTCGCCGATGACCGCGGCCAGCGCGACCAGGACGCAGACCAGCCACAGCGGGGTGTGCAGCTTGTCCGTGGTCACCAGCAGCCCCGTGGTGAACAGCAGGGAGTCGCCGGGCAGGAAGAACCCGATCAGCAGCCCGGACTCGGCGAAGACGATGACCAGCACACCGATCAGCCCGAACTGCCCGATGAGATGGTCCGGGTCCAGCCAGCTCGGTCCGAGCGCAAGCGTATTCAAGGGTCCGGGCTCCAGGATGTGGTCGATGGCGGCTGTGTGGGCGCCTCAAGCTATCAACGCCGCGGAGCGCCTCCGGGTTCCACTGGCCCCGTGGAGATGCACACCGGGCGAACCGGGGCAAAACTCGGTCCCAGGAGGTGCCACACCATGGGCATTGAGGATTACGGCGGCGGGCAGACGGCACAGTCCGATGTGCTGGTCGTCACCACCAATGACGTACCGGGCTACCAGGTGACCCAGGTCATCGGCGAGGTGTTCGGCCTGACCGTGCGCTCGCGCCACCTGGGCAGCCAGATCGGTGCCGGGCTGAAGTCCATGATCGGCGGCGAGCTCAAGGGGCTGACCAAGACGCTCGTCGAGACCCGCAACCAGGCCATGGAACGGCTGGTCGAACAGGCGAAGGCGCGCGGCGCCAACGCGGTGCTGATGATGCGCTTCGACGTCTCCGAGGCCGCCGACGTGGGCACGGAGGTCTGCGCGTACGGCACGGCCGCGGTGATCAGCAGGAGCTGAGCGGCGTTACGGGGGCGGGCACCCCGCCCCCGTAAGCACTGCTCCCGCCCGGCGGGGAACGCCGCGGCTCCGGCTCACCGCCGGACGCGGCTCCGGATCACTCCTGGCGCTCGGCGTTGGCGTTGATCGCGTCGCGCAGGTGCTCGGCGAGACCCGGCCGCATCGACTCGTAGAACGCCTTGAACCGCGGATCGGCGACGTACATCTCGCCGAGTCCGCGGTGGATCCCGGGCGTGCAGTCGTAGAACCAGGTCGTGAGGTGGCTCCGGTACTCCTGGGCGAGGTCCATCGCCCGCTCGCCGGTGGCCGGCTCACCGGACTCCATCAGTGCGTTGTACCGCTCGCCCCAGTCGGCGGCCTCCGCCTGCATCCGCTGCCAGTCCTCCTTGGTGTAGCGGGCGGTCCGGCGCTGCGACTCGGCGTAGGCGTCGCTGCCGCCCCAGCGCTGCTCGGCCTCCTGCGCGTAACGCTCCGGATCCTTGCCGCCGAAGACCTCGAACTTCTCCTCGGGCGTGAGATCGATGCCCATCCTCCGTGCCTCCATGGCTGTCTCGACCGCTGCGGCCATCCGCTGGAGCTCGGCGATCCGGTGCGACAGCAGTGCGTGCCGGCGGCGCAGGTGTGCCTGCGGGTCCGCGTCCGGGTCGTCGAGCAGTGCCGCGATCTCGTCGAGCGGGAAGCCGAGCTCCCGGTAGAACAGGATCTGCTGCAGCCGGTCGAGGTCGGCGTCCTGGTAACGCCGGTGACCCGCGTGACTGCGTCCGCCGGGCGAGAGCAGCCCGATGCCGTCGTAGTGGTGCAGGGTGCGCACCGTGACTCCGGCGAATCCGGCGACCTGTCCCACGGAGTGCTCCATGGCTCCGCGCTCCTTCCTGCGTGGTGGGTACGTGTCCCAGCCTGAGCCCTGACGTGACGTGAGGTGCAAGCCCGAAATACCGCCGCACGGTGCCCTTTTTGGAGGGTTATAGGGCTTTTGCATAGCTATGGTGAGCCGATGGCCACCGATTCCGCCGTCTCCGTCGGACCTGCCCCCGCACGCCGGCTGCTGACGCTCATCGTGCCCGCCCTGGCCGTCGGAGTGGCCTCGGCCCTGGTCCTGCTCGGCATCAGCCTCCTCGCGGAGCAACTGCAGGACGTGCTCTGGCAGACGCTGCCCGACGCCCTGTCGGTCGGCCGGTACTCCTCGCTGTGGATGATCGTGATGCTCACGGCGACCGGCCTGGCGATCGGCCTGGTGATCCAGGTGGTGCCCGGCCGGGCGGGCCCCGATCCGGCGACCATGGGCCTGGTCGATCCGCCGCTGCCGCCGGGCGTCCTGCCTGGGCTGCTCGTGGTGACGGTCCTGGCGCTGGCGGGCGGGGTCAGCCTCGGCCCGGAGAACCCGATCACCGCGGCCAACATCGCGCTGGCCTGCTGGGCGGGCCGCCGCTTCGCGCCGGACACCCCGGCCGCGCTGTGGCTCGCGCTCGCCGCGGCGGGCACCATCGGAGCGCTGTTCGGCACGCCGGTCGCCGCGGCGCTGATCCTCTCCGAGACGTTCGCCTCGCGCGCCGAGCCGGGCGCCCTCTGGGACCGCCTCTTCGGACCGCTGGCAGCGGGGGCCGCGGGGGCGCTGACGATGACGCTCCTCGCGCACCCCAGCTTCAACCTGTCGCTGCCCGACTACACCCACACGCACTGGGCCGATCTGCTCTTCGCGATCGTGATCGCCTCCGCCGGGGCGGTGCTCGGCATGGCGGCGGTGTACGCCTTCCCGTACGTGCACCGCGCGTTCCGCGCCGTTCGGCACCCGGTGCCGACCCTGACCCTGGGCGGACTGCTGCTCGGCCTGCTCGGTGCCCTGGGCGGGCACCTCACCCTCTTCAAGGGGCTGGACGAGGTGAAGGTGCTCGCCGCGGACCCCGGCGGCTGGTCGGCCGGTGAGTTCGCGGTCATGGCGGTGGTGAAGACCGTGGCCCTGCTGATCGCCGCGGCCTGCGGCTTCCGCGGTGGGCGGATCTTCCCTGCGGTGTTCTCCGGCGTCGCGCTCGGACTGTGTGCCCACGCCCTGGTCGACGGGGTGCCGGTGGCCCTCGCGGTGACGTGCGCGGTGCTGGGCGTGCTGCTGGCCGTCACCCGGCAGGGCTGGCTCAGCCTGTTCGCGGCGGCGGTACTGGCCTCCGACTCGACGCTGCTCCCGCTGCTCTGCGTCGCCTCGCTGCCGGCCTGGCTGCTGGTGACCGGGCGGCCGCAGATGCAACTGCACCGGGACGGGACGCCGCTGCGGTGAACCCGGCGGATGCCCCTGGGGCCCCTGGATCATGCCGGGCTCGCGCGCCCCGGTGACGCGCCTCGCGGCGCAGGCCGTTCCGGCGCGCCGGACACCCGCACTGTCCGTATCGTCGGACATGTCCGGCCTCGCTAGCGAGAACCGAGAAGGGCAGGTCAGCGATGCCGCTCCACAAGGGCTCCGCGCACAGCACCGAACCGTCGGAGGAGCGGCGCAGGCTCGCCCTCAATCCGTTCTTCGGGGAGGCCGATCCGACCGCCGGCATGGAGTCGGCCCCGCCCCGGCACAAGCTGCCGGACGGGCCGCTGCCGCCCGCCACCGCGTACGGCCTGGTCCATGACGAGCTGATGCTCGACGGCAACTCGCGGCTCAACCTCGCCACCTTCGTCACCACCTGGATGGAACCCCAGGCCGGGGTGCTGATGGCCGAGTGCCGCGACAAGAACATGATCGACAAGGACGAGTACCCGCGCACCGCCGAGCTGGAGCGGCGCTGCGTGGCGATGCTCGCCGACCTGTGGCACGCGCCCGACCCCGCGACGGCCGTGGGCTGTTCGACGACCGGGTCCAGCGAGGCCTGCATGCTGGCGGCACTCGCCCTCAAACGCCGCTGGGCGACCCGGAACGCCGACCGGTACCCGGCGAACGCCCGGCCCAATCTGGTGATGGGCGTGAACGTCCAGGTCTGCTGGGACAAGTTCTGCACCTTCTGGGAGGTCGAGCCGCGGCTCGTCCCGATGGAGGGCGACCGCTTCCATCTCGACCCGCAGGCCGCCGCCGACCTCTGTGACGAGAACACGATCGGCGTCGTCGGCATCCTCGGCTCCACCTTCGACGGCTCGTACGAGCCCATCCAGGAGCTCTGCGCGGCGCTCGACGCCCTCCAGGAGCGCACCGGCCTCGACATCCCCGTCCATGTGGACGGGGCGTCCGGGGCGATGGTGGCGCCCTTCCTGGACGAGGACCTGGTGTGGGACTTCCGGCTCCCCCGGGTCGCCTCGATCAACACCTCCGGGCACAAGTACGGCCTGGTCTACCCGGGCGTCGGCTGGGCGCTGTGGCGCTCGCCCGCCGAGCTGCCCGAGGAGCTCGTCTTCCGGGTCAACTACCTGGGCGGCGACATGCCCACCTTCGCGCTGAACTTCTCCCGGCCCGGCGCGCAGGTGGTGGCGCAGTACTACACCTTCCTGCGGCTGGGGTGGGAGGGCTACCGGGCCGTGCAGCAGGCGGCCCGGGACGTGGCCCGCGGCCTGGCCCAACGGATCGAGGACCTCGGCGACTTCCGGCTCCTCACCCGCGGCGACCAGCTGCCCGTCTTCGCGCTGACGACGAGGCCCGAGGTGACGGCGTACGACGTCTTCGACGTGTCGCGGCGGCTGCGCGAGCGCGGCTGGCTGGTGCCCGCGTACACCTTCCCGGCGAACCGGGAGGACCTGTCGGTGCTGCGGATCGTGTGCCGCAACGGATTCACCTCGGACCTCGCGGAGCTGCTGCTGGAGGATCTGCGGCTGCTGCTGCCGGAACTGCGGAGCCAGGCGCATCCGCTGAGCCGGGATCACGGGGCGGCGACGTCGTTCCACCACTGAGCACCGCGCCCCGCCTCCCGGCGGGGCCGCTGCGGCCCGAAGGCCATGGTGAGCGCGGGCAACGTACCGGCGACAACGCCGCGAGGTGCGGCGCCGGGGCACGCGAGCCCGGCATGGTCCGAACGCGAGGCCCTAGTGGGCGTCCCCGGGATCGGTGACACCGGTCGCGTACGGGTTCTCCTCACCCTCGGCCAGCACGCCGACGAACGGAGCGCCCTCACCCGCGAAGGTGTACGCCCCGCCCTCGATACGGTCGATCAGCCCGAGCGTCCACTCCGCCCCGGAGTCCGCGGAGTGCACCCACATGTTCATGATCTCGCCGATGTGGCCGATCGACTCGGGACCGGCGTCCGGGGTGTAGTAGTCGGTGACCGACGTCCGCCACCTGGCCAGTCCCGCCACCCGCTCCCTGAGCAGGGCGACCGCCTCCGACCGTTCCAGGTCGACGATCCCGCCGAGGCCCGCCGACAGCACGTCCAGCTTCTGGTCGTACGAGGTCAGCGCCGCGCGGAGCAGCGTGAAGTACTCCTCGTCGCCCTGTTCGGTGATCTCGTACTCGGTGCGCGGCGGGCCGCCCGCCGTGCTCGGCGCGACCTCGTGGGCGAGCAGCACTCCCTGCTTCGCCATCTGCTTCAGTGCGTGGTAGATCGACCCCGGCTTGGCGTTGGACCACTCGTGGGCGCCCCAGTACTCCAGGTCGTTGCGGACCTGATAGCCGTGCGCCCGGCCGTGCTGCCGCACGGCGCAGAGGACGAGCAGCCGGATCGCGGACATACCCACCCACCTTTCCACTCAACTCTGACGAGAGTAGCGGTGCGTGATTCAGAGCGGGAAAACACTCCGGCCGTGCTGGATCGATATCCACTTCTGCGTGGTGAAGGCCTCCACCGCCGCCTCGCCGTTCAGCCGCCCGGTCCCGGAGTTCTTCTCGCCCCCGAAGGCCACCAGCGGGTCGTCCTGCACGGTGGCGTCGTTGACGTGGAACATCCCGCTGTGGATCCGCCGGGCGAACCGCACCCCGCGTTCGGCGTCCGCGGTGAGCACGGCGCCGCCGAGCCCGTACGGGCTGTCGTTGGTGATCCGTACGGCCTCCTCCTCACCGTCGAACGTGAGCAGCAGCGCCACCGGGCCGAAGATCTCCTGGGAGAGCAGCGGGGAGTCCTCGGGAAGTCCGGCGAGCACGGTGGGCTCGACGAGAGTGCCTCGGGTGCGGCCCCGGACCGGCGCGGTGGCGCCCTCGGCGATCGCCTGCTCGACCAGGGCGGCCAGGGCGTCCGCGTGGGAGGTGTTGATGACCGGGCCGATCTGGGTCTCCGGATCACGCGGATCGCCGGTCCGCAGCCCCGCCACGCGCGCGGTGAACTTCTCCGTGAACTCGGCCGCCACGGCGCGGTCCACCAGGATCCGGTTGGCGGCCATGCAGACCTGCCCCTGGTAGCCGAACCGGCTGAAGACGGCGGCGTCGACCGCGTAGTCGATGTCCGCGTCATCGAGCACCACCAGGGCGCTGTTGCCGCTGAGTTCGAGAACGGTGCGCTTGAAGAGCGCGCCCGCCGTCGCGCCGACATGACGGCCGACCCGGTCGGATCCGGCGAAGGAGATCACCTTGGGGACCGGGTGCTCGATGAACGCGTCGCCGATCTCGGCTATGTCGGTGATCACGACGTTGAGCAGTCCGGCCGGCAGCCCCGCGTCCTCGAAGATCCTGGCGATCAGCCCGCCGCCGACCACCGGGGCGTTCTGGTTGGGCTTGATGACGACCGCGTTGCCCAGCGCCAGGGCCGGCGCGACCGACTTCATCGCCACCAGGAAGGGGAAGTTGAAGGGACTGATGACGCCGACGACCCCGACGGGCAGCCGGTAGAGGCGGTTCTCCTTGCCGTCCACCGGCGACGGCAGTATCCGGCCGCCGGGGTGCAAGGCCTGGTGCGCGGCCTCGCGCAGGAACTCCTGGGCCGCACGCAGTTCGTGCTGCGCCTTGACCCGGGTGCCGCCCAGTTCGTCGATGACCGCCTCGACGATCTCGTCGGCCAGCCGCTCGGTGGCCCCCAGGGCCCGTTCCAGCACGCGCTTGCGCTCGTACGGACTCGCGGTGGCCCAGGCCGGCTGGGCGCGCTCGGCCGCACGGTAGGCGCGGTCCACCTCGTCCGCGGTGGCGACGGTGATAGCGGCGAGTTTTTCCCCGTTGTAGGGATTGAAATCGATGATGTCCCACGAGCCGGTGCCGGTGCGCCATTCACCGTCGATGTACTGGTCGGCCAGCTCACGGAAGAAGGACATGCGATCCCTTACTGCAGGTGCAGACTCCTGTTGGGTCGTCATCGTACTGAAATATCAGGAGAGTTGGAGAAGACCGCGAAGCAGATCGCGGCTCTCCTCGGGTCCCGGGCTGTCTGCGTGGAGCCGCACCATGGCCTTTTCGTACTGGGCGACTTCTTCTGCCTTGTCCAGATAGAGCGCACTTGTCAGCTGCTCCAAATAGACAATGTCCGACAGATCGGATTCCGGGAATCGAAGCATCGTGAAAGAGCCGCTCTCCCCGGCATGTCCGCCAAAACTGAAGGGCATCACCTGAAGAGTGATGTTGGGCTGTTCCGACATGTCGATCAGGTGCCGCAACTGCGCGCGCATCACCTCGCGTCCGCCGTACGGCCGGCGCAGCGCCGCCTCGTCCAGTACGGCATGGAAGCGCGGGGCCCGCTCGGCGACGAGGGCCTTCTGCCGCTCCAGCCGCAGCGCGACCCGGCGCTCGATCTCGGCCGCGGGGGCGCCGCGCATGCCCCGGGAGACGACGGCATGGGCGTAGCCCTCGGTCTGCAACAGACCGTGCACGAACTGGACTTCGTAGATCCGGATGAGCGAGGCCGCCCCTTCCAGACCGATGTATGTCTGGAACCAGCCGGGCAGCACATCGCCGAAACTGTGCCACCAGCCCGCCACGTTGGCCTCCCGGGCCAGGCCGAGCAGGGAGTCGCGCTCCGCCTCGTCCGTGACGCCGTAGAGCGTGAGCAGATCCTCGACGTCCCTGGCCTTGAAGCTCACCCGTCCCAACTCCATGCGGCTGATCTTCGATTCGGAAGCCCGGATGGAGTAGCCGGCCGCCTCACGGGTGATACCGCGCGAGTCGCGCAACCGCCTGAGCTGCGAGCCCAGCAGGATGCGCCGCACCACGGATCCACTCGACTCGCCTGCCGCCACTGGCCCAACCCTCCCCATCGCTTCCCGGACATCGGAGCTCCCCCTGAACCCCAAGAGCCGGATTCTGCCATCAAAACGCTTCAGCCCGTACTCAATCGATTACGGAAATGGGAAGACTTCCACAAGTCCCCGAAACTCCACCCCGGAAGAAATGAGCAAGAACCGGCACGGGATCGGACAGGTCAGGCGCGTGCACGTGCATCTGCCCTTGCATCTGCCGTGCGCATTCGGAACCATGGGCCTCGCGCACCTGCGTGCTCGTTCGTGTTGTGCCGCTGTACCCGAGTACCCGCAGTACCGAGACAGCCGCGAATCCCGGGAGTGCCTCGCATGGGGACGAATGGATCGACGATGCTCGAGCCGTTACGGCAGGGCCTTCCGCCAATCGATCCCTCTGCCGTCTCCGGATCGGCCACCTGTGCGCTGCCGGCCCGCTACGAGGCCGTCGGCGGGGCCAGGCAGTTCACCCGCTCGACCCTGACCGGCTGGGGTCTGAGCGAGCGGTTCGACGACGTCGCCCTGGTCGTGTCCGAGCTGGTCACCAACGCGCTGCGGCACGCCCTGCCCGCCGACCCGCCGCGCGAACCGCAGGATCCGCCCGTGCGCCTGCACTTGATGCGCTGGACCTCGCGGCTGGTGTGCGCGGTGCGCGACCCGAGCCAGGCGAGCCCGGTGGCCTCCGAGGCCGCCGACTCAGCGGAATCCGGCCGCGGCCTCTTCCTGGTGGAGTCCTTCAGCGACTGCTGGGGCTGGCACCCCTCCCCCGTACTCGGTACGGAAGGCTCACCTCACGGCGGGAAGCTGCGCGGCAAGGTCGTCTGGGCGCTCTTCCGGCTGTCCGAACCGGCGTGACGTTCCGTCGGCGTAATGAGATGACGCCCGGCGCTGCGGGGTGCGGTGCCGCGCCGGCGGGCGGAGGTCATGCCTCCGCTATGAGATGGTCGAACTCCCCGTCCTTCACGCCGAGCAGCAGCGCCTCTATCTCGGCCGGCGTATAGACGAGCGCCGGCCCGTCGGGATGGCGCGAATTGCGCATCGCCACATCCCCGTCGGGCAGTTTCGCGAACTCCACGCAGGAACCCTGGGAGTTGCTGTGTCTGCTCTTCTGCCAGACGACTCCGCGAAGCTCTGTGGCCGCCATGCCGTTGTACACGTGGTGCACAGGACGCTCCCCGAGTTGCAAGGTGCAAGTGTCAACTGTCTCGGATCATAGCTGTGTTCAATTTCGCCTGCATGAGCGGATGCATGGGCAGATGCACGTGCACGGGCGGTATTCCCTCGGTTACAGCTTCCCGGAAGAGAGACGCGCGACAGGCCTCTTCGGCTCCCGATTCCGGGAGTTGACCTCCTGAACCCGGTGGCGACTCACTGGTAGCTTGGATGGTCTTTCGTCCTCTAGGGGGAATTCCACATGCGCAAACTCGTACGTACCGGCGCAGTTGTCGCCACCGGCCTGCTGACCGCGCTCGCGCTCACCGGCTGCGGCAGTGACGGCGACAAGGGGAGCGCGGACAAGGGCTCCGCCTCCGGCTCGGCCCCGGCGCCCGCCGGCAGCGACGACTCCGGCTCCGGAGCGGGTGACGGGGAAAGCGGTTCCTCCGCCGGCCTCAAGGCGCTCGAGGGTGCCTGGGCCGGGCAGACCGACGGCAAGGCCGTGGTGCTGTCCGTCGCATCCGGGAAGGCCGTCGTCGTCGCCGACTCCCATGTCTGCTCGGGCACCGCCACGGGCGCGGGGAAGGTGACGCTGGAACTCAAGTGCGCCGACGGCGACACCGCCCGGACCGCGGGAGCCGTCGAGTCCAACAACGGCAAGACCGTCGTCGTCTCGTGGGACGGCGGGACCAAGGACACCCTGGGCAAGACCGACGCCGACTCGCTCGAAGGTCTGCCAGGCCTGCCGACTCCGTCGTAGCACCGGAGTCCTGGGGTCTTTCGTTTCGCGAGGTGCGGCGCCGGGGCACGCGAGCCCGGCATGGTCCGGACGAGAGGCCCGGGCGTGTTTTGAAAGTAGCGTCGTCCGCCCGAAGGGCGGGCCCGGCGGCGCCTGGTGCGTGCGATCGCAAGGCGCGGACGTGGCCTTGTAGCGGAGCTACTAGGCCATTTCCGCAACGCCGCGAGCGTGCGTGCCAGGCGCCGCCGGGCAGGCGGGACTTTCAAAACACGCCCTAAGCCCCTTCGGCGGACGAGCCGGAACGCGAGCCGGCGTCCAGGCCCCGGGAGAACTCCTCCAGGGCTTCGAGGAGGAGGTCGGCCCCGTTGCGCACCACCGGGTCCGACCCTCGCTCGCTCAGCCGCTCCTCCTCGCTCCACCGCTCCAGCGCTTCCCGGACCGGCGTCCAGTCCGGAACGCGCCGCTCACGCACCGCCTTCGCCCCCTGTTCGGTGGCCCGGCGCAGCGCCTCGGCCAGCGGGGCCGCCGCGGGGTCGGGGGTGGCGCCGCCCTCGGGCAGGTGCGCCTCCATCAGCATCGCGACCCTGCCGAGCTGGGAGAGGGCGTGCTGGGTGTCGTCGGCGGCGGCGTGCGAGAGGCCCCGGTGGCGCACCGGTTCGTGCTGGGCGGTGGCCACCGCCTCCTGCCAGGCGACGCGGGCCGCGCGGTTGGCGAGCAGGGCGTTGCGGACGTCGTCGTGGCCCCGGTCGGCCGGCTCGGCGTACTGGTCGACGACCGACGCGGCGTAACGGCCGTCCTCCTTCAGCCAGTCGCCGAGCCTGTTGCGCAGCCGCGGGGTCTCCCACGCCGGGTAGACGGCGTACGAGATCATCGCGAGGAGCCCGCCGGCCAGGGTGAGGACGACCCGTTCGAGCACGGTCTGGGACCAGTCGTCACCCGCCATGCCGAGCAGGAAGACGACATACGCGGCGACGCAGGCCTGGCCGACCGCGTAGCCGGTGCGCATCAGCAGGTACATCAGCAGGGCGCAGACCACGGCGAGGGCGGCGGACAGCTCCACGCCGGGGTGGGCGGTCTGCACGATGACGGTGGCGAGGACGACGCCGACGACGGTGCCGCCGAAGCGCGCCACGGAGCGTGCGTACGTCTGGGAGAACTCGGGCCGCATCACCATCACGGCCGTCATCGGCGCCCAGTAACCGTGGCCGAACGGCAGCACGGTGCCCAGGAGGTAGCCGACGGCGGCGACGGCGGAGATCCGCACGGCGTGCCGCAGGATCGGGGAGCCGTGGTGCAGCTCGCGGCGCATCGACTTGAGCACGACCGGGATCAGTCGCAGCAGCGTGGGGCGCCTGTGGTGTTCCGCGGGCATCCGGCCGCGGCTCGCCTTGATGGCGTCGTTGGTCTCCTCGACTTCGGCCCGTTCCTCCTTGGTGCCCTCGCCCTCGGCCGCCTCGATGACGTCGGAGAGCAGCGCGGCCAGCCGGTCGGCGGCGCGGAGCGGCGGCCCGGTGAGGAGCGATCCGGTGTCGGGGGTCTTCAGGGTGGCGACGGCGGGCGCCGGCAGCCGCACCGGGTCGCCGTGCCGGATCGCCCGCGCCGCCGCGTCGAGCAGCGAGGCGGCGGCGGCAAGGAGCTCACGGACGCGGTCGCGCTCCGGGCCCTCGGCCGGCACGCCCATCGCCGGGTCCGCGAGCGAGGCGAGCACCGGCCTGATCCGCTCGGCGGCCCCGCGGGAGCCGTGCAGTTCGGCCGGGCGGCGGCGCGCCTGGCGCGGGGTGACGGCAGCCGCGCTGCGGGCCTCCATCAACGGCACCGGGTCGAAGTGGGCGACCGGGTCGTGGCGCAGCCTGCGGGCGTAGTCCGCCTCGGCGGCCAGCGCATCGGCGAGGGCGTCGCGCTGGGCGCCCCATCTGCGGACCGGGAACAGCACGATCAGCGTCGCCTGGACCACCCCGCCGAACGTGATCATCGCGGCGTGCAGGGCCGCTTGGGCGACGGAGGTGGGCAGGGTGATCGTCACCAGCATGATCGCGACATTGGACGCGGCGATGATGCCGCCCGTCGGACCGGCCGCCCACGCGAGTCCGGCGAGGAAGGTCCAGAGCACCAGCAGGATCATGAAGAGCAGAAGCCGTGAGCCGGTGACGTACCCGATGAACGTCGACACTCCGAGGCTCACTCCGGAGACCAGGGCGAGCACCGGCCGGGGCCGCCAGCTGCGCTGGAAGGTGGCGATGGCCGCCTGGAACGCCCCGAAGGCGGAGCTGGCGGCGACGACGGGCCCGAACAGGGCCAGGCTCACCCCGATCACCAGGGCCAGACCGGCCGCACCGCGGATGGCGATCAGCGGTTCGAGGCGCCGTCGCTCGATCGTCAGCCCCGAGCGGGCGGTCTCCCTCAGCGCCCGGAGCCAGCTCATGCCCAGAGCCTAACCGGATTTCCCGTTGTGCCCGACTTGTCGGGTTCGGCACGCGGCGCCCGCCGGCACCGCACCCGTCCGCCCCTCACCCCCGGTCGGTGATCTCCGGCGCCGGCCCGCCCATCCTGGCCCGGTCGGCGGCAGCCGTCCCGTGCGTCCAGCCGTCCAGGTCGGTCGCACCCCTGACCCGGCTGGTCGTGGTCCGCGGGAACATCCGCTCCGCGGTGTCCGTGACCGCCATGTCGCGGGCGGCCAGCACGGGCAGCAGTCCGGGGTCCGCCGCGGTCGGCGGGCCGGCCGCGGCACCCTCGGCGTCGGCTTCGGCGGTGGCGCGGGCGGTGCTGTCGGCCAGCCGGTGCCCCAGCCGCTGGGCGTAGGCCATCAGGAAGGACTGCCGGAACGTCTTGGTCCGTTTGCGCCCGCCGGCCCGCTGGCCCGCCTCGGCCCGGGTCATCGCCACGGTGCCCTGCACCAGCAGCGAGGTGTGGAGCAGTTCCACGGCCTCCAGGTCCGGCTCGAAGCCGACGACCGTCGAGAAGCCGAGGTCGCTGTTCCACACGGCGCGGCAGCGGTTGGCGGAGGCGACGGCGTCGAGCAGGATCGCCTTGGCCGTCTCGTAGGGCGCGTCCACCCCGATCCGGCAGGCGCCCGGTGCCCGGCTGCTGTGCGTACGGGCGGCGAGCAGGGCCTCGTCGATGCTGTGCCGGGCCATCAGCTCCTGCGCCTTGGTGGTGAGCGCCTCAGCCTCCTCGGGGAAGCCGGTCGCCTCGGCCTTGGCCAGCAGTGCCCGGATCCGGGTCAGCATGCGGGGCTCGTCGTGCGCGGGCGGCAGGTGCAGCCCGTCGCGCGGCGCACCGGGCGGGGGCCCCACCGGCTCGATGGCGGGCAGCCCCAGCAGCAGCCGGTAGAGCCCCAGGAGCGCGGAGGCGTAGGAGAACCGGTCGGGGCGGTTGGGCCGCGGCGCCGCGGGCAGCTCGTCCAGCTGGGACTGCCAGCGGGGCGGCAGCCGCTCGTACCGCCGGACCTCGGCGGCGATCAGTCCGGCGGCCAGGCCGGCCCCGTGCTCGTCCAGTTCGCGGCGGACGATCCGTACGAGGTCGGCGGGCAGCCAGCCGCGCTCCCAGGCGCGCCGCACGAACTCCTCGCCGCGCCGCAGCAGCTCCGCGTCGGCCGCCGGATCCGCGGCCAGGAGGGAGGCGCCGGTGTCGAGACCGGCGTCGCCCTGCGAGTAGAGCGCCGCCGCGAATGCCTGGTCGATCACCGGTTCCATGAGCTCAGGGTAGGCGTGGCCGGGTCGGCGGAATTCATCCACAGCCTGTGGACAACAATTCTCCGGCCGGCCCCGCCGGCAGGCGTCACGGCAGGAGGACGAGCTTTCCCCGGACGTGACCCGCCTCGCTCAGCCGCTGCGCCTCGGCGGCGTCATTGAGCGGGAGGGCCTTGGCGACCGGCACCCGCAGCCCGCCTTCGGCGGCGAGACGGGCGTGCTCGGCCAGCTGCTCACTGGAGCGGGCGCCGCCACCGGAGAAGGCGACGCCGTACTTGGCCGCTTCCTGGTCGGCGATGGTGACGATCCGGTCGGTGGTGCCGCCGCGCAGCTCGATGGAGTCGGGCAGCGCGCCGCGCCCCGCCACGTCGAAGACCGCGTCCACACCCTGCGGGGCGAGTTCGCGCACCCGGCCGACCAGCCCCTTGCCGTACTCCACCGGGGTCGCGCCGATCACCCGCAGGTAGTCGTGGTTGCCCGGGGAGGCCGTGCCGATCACGGTCGCGCCGCGGGCCGTCGCCAGCTGCACCGCGGCCGACCCGACGGCTCCGGCGGCCCCGTGCAGCAGCAGGGTGTCGCCCTGGCCCACGCCGAGTTCGTCGAGCACGCGCTGGGCGGTGTTCGTCGCGATGGTCAGCGCCGCCGCGTCCTGCCAGCTCAACTCCGCCGGCTTGGGGGCGACGAGCTCGGCGTCGGCCAGCGCGTACTCGGCGTAGGAACCGGTGGCGCTCCAGCCCAGCACCTCGTCGCCCACCGCGACACCGGTGACCCCTTCGCCGATCGCGTCGACCACCCCGGCGAACTCGACGCCCGGGATCGCCGGGAGCGAGGTGGGGAAGACCTGCTCCATCCAGCCGTTGCGGATCTTGTAGTCCATCGGGTTCACCCCGGCCGCCCTGACCTGCACCCGCACCTGCCCCGTGCGGGGGTGCGGGTCCTCGACCCGGGCGGGGTGCAGGACCTCGGGTCCGCCGAACTCCTCGAAAACGATCGCTTCCATCGCGCCTGTCCCCTCGGTCGATGTTCAGGAACCCGCAGCAGGCCCGCTGCCGATCCTCCCGCCTGCGCGTCGCCCACGCACGCCGCCCCGCTGTCAGTGCCGGGTGCCAGACTCGGCCATATGACCGAACGCTGGGCTCTCGCCGCCACGGAGAGCGGCGGTGCCCGCCTCGCCCCGCTGGGCCGCACGGGCCTGCCCACCGCCCCGGTCCTGACCGAACCCGACCTGGTCGAGGCCGTCCGTTCCCGCCCCGACGTCACCCGCTGGGTGTGGCGCTCGACCACCGAGATCTACCCCCGGCTGCTCGCCGCCGGAGTCACGGTGGCGCGGTGTTACGACATCGAGGTCGCCGAGTCCCTCCTGCTGGGCCACGAGGGCCGGCTCGGCGAACCCCGCTCGGCGGCAGCCGCCCACGCCCGCCTGCACAACGGCCCGGTGCCGCCCGATCCGCTGCCGCGCTCCGCGGAGCGCGGCTCCCAGTCCTCGCTGTTCGAACCCAGGTCCGGGGCGGACCTGCCGTTCGACGCCCTGCTCCAGGTGTACGCCGAGCAGCTCGCCCGCCACGACGCCACGGACCGCCCGGGCCGGATGCGGCTGCTGACGGCCGCCGAATCCGCCGGCATGCTGGTCGCCGCCGAGATGAACCGCTCGGGTCTGCCCTGGCGCGCCGACGTCCACCGGGACGTCCTGCAGGAGCTGCTGGGCGAGCGGTACGCCGGCGGTGGCGAGCCCCGCAGGCTGGCCGAGCTGGCGGACGAGGTGTCCGCCGCCTTCGGCCGCCGGGTCCGGCCGGATCTGCCCGCCGATGTGGTGAAGGCGTTCGCGCAGGCCGGCATCAAGGTGAGGTCGACCCGCCGCTGGGAGCTGGAGGAGCTCGACCACCCCGCGGTCGAACCGCTCGTCCGGTACAAGAAGCTGTACCGGATCTGGACGGCGCACGGCTGGAGCTGGCTCCAGGACTGGGTCCGCGACGGCCGCTTCCGCCCCGAGTACCAGCCCGGCGGCACGGTCAGCGGCCGCTGGACGACCAACGGCGGAGGTGCGCTGCAGATCCCCAAGGTGATCCGGCGGGCGGTCGTCGCCGACGAGGGCTGGCGGCTCGTCGTCGCGGACGCCGACCAGATGGAGCCGCGGGTCCTGGCCGCGATCTCCCGCGACCCGGGCCTCATGGAGGTGGCCGGTCACGACGGGGATCTCTACACCGCGCTGTCGGACCGCGCCTTCCACGGCGACCGCGACCACGCCAAGCTCGCGCTGCTCGGCGCCGTGTACGGCCAGACCTCGGGCGACGGCCTGAAGAATCTGGCCGCCCTGCGCCGAAGGTTCCCGCAGGCCGTCGCCTATGTGGACGAGGCCGCGAAGGCGGGCGAGGAGGGCCGTCTCGTACGGACCTGGCTCGGCCGCACCAGTCCGCCCGCCGCGGGGAGCGGGGACGACGGGGAAGCCGGAATCCCGCAGGACGACGAGCCGGCGGACGGCTCCGGAGCACACTCCGCGGACGGCGGGTTCACCCCCGGCTACGCCTCGTCCGACGCCCGCGCGCGCGGCCGCTTCACCCGCAACTTCGTGGTGCAGGGCAGCGCCGCCGACTGGGCGCTGCTGCTCCTGGCCGCCCTGCGCCAGTCGCTCGGCGCCGCCGGGCTCCGGGCGGAGCTGGTCTTCTTCCAGCACGACGAGGTGATCGTGCACTGTCCGCTCCAGGAGGCGGACGCCGTCGTCGAGGCGATCCGGGCGGCCGGTGAGCTGGCCGGGCGGACCGCCTTCGGTGAGACACCGGTGCGCTTCCCGTTCACCACGGCGGTGGTGGAGCGGTATTCGGATGCGAAGTGAGCCGGTCGCGGGACAGCCTCAGGGGCTGTCGGGCGGACGCGGGCTCTGCGGCGGCTTGCCGCCGCCACGGCTCCCGGCTGCCGGGCCGCGGAACACCGTGAGTCCGCGATCGTGGGGGACGGTGGCCAGGTGGCGGTGGCGATGCCGTCCGTTGAGCAGATGAATGGCGAGCGCCACCACGGCGATCATGCCGATGACAACCGCCACGGTGATCAGAGTCTCCATGCGTCATGGCCTCCTCGGGCCGTCCCGCGCGTACCTCAAGGCTACTGCGCGATCCCCTGGGACGGGCGGGCCACGGATGCGGCGGACGGTCCCGGTTGCGGGGGCGTTGCCGGCAACGCCCCCGCGGACACGCCGGTTCCAGGAGATCCCGGCCGGCCCTTCGCAGCACCCCGTGCGACCACGGTGACCGGCGGTGACACGGTGAAACAGTCGCTCGCGATCTCCCCGTGCGCGGTTCGCCCGAGTAGGTTCCCCTCATGCGAATAGGCCAACTGCTGGGCACCGGACGCTCCGCCGACGTATACGAACTGGACGAGGCGTGGGTCCTGCGGCGCTATCGCGTCGGGCTGGAAGCCATTCACGAGATGCCCGTCATGTCGTACCTCTCGGCCTCCGGTTACCCGGTCCCCCGGCTCGGTCCGCTGCCCGCGTCGGCCGGCCCCGGTGACCTGGTCCTGCAGCGCCTGACCGGTCCGACCATGCTGGAGTCCCTGATCTCCGGCGAGCTCGACGGGGACGAGGGTTCCGCCATGCTGGCCGGCCTGCTGGCCGATCTGCACACCATCCCGGCCCGGCTCTCGTCGGATCCCGAGGACCGGATCCTCCATCTCGACCTGCATCCGGACAACGTGATGCTGACGGCCGCCGGCCCCGTGGTCATCGACTGGAGCAACACCGAGGAGGGCCCGCCGGCCCTGGACCGGGCCATGACCGCGCTGATCCTGGCCCACGTAGCCGTCGATCGCGGCACCCCGGCGGCGGAGGGCGCCCGCGCACTGCTGGAACTGCTGCTGCCGCGCCTGGCCGCCGACGACGGCATCCCGGCCCGCCACCTCGCCGACGCGGCGGCCAGGCGAGCCGCCAACCCGACGATGAGCCCGGCCGAACTCGCCCTCGTCGCCGAGGCGTCGGCCCTGGTCGCAGAGCTTTCGCGCTGACGTCCGGCCGGGGCCGGCGACCCCGCCCGGCCGAACTGACCCTCGTCGCCCAGGCGTCGGAGCCCGTCACGGACCTGTCGCCGTGGGGCTCCCGCACCGCGGCGGCCCGAATCACTCGCGCGTGCCCGCCAGTTCGACCGGCCTGGTGCGGCCGGATCCACCGCCGGCCTCGGACCGGACGATTGCCCGACCCGCCCCGGACCGCTGCGCCGTGCCGGCGTCACGCCAGTCGCGCCCACCCGGCCTGCCGCTCCGTGCCCGGCCTCGTCCGGCGGCCCGCGCGGGACCAGGGGGCGGGCCGGACGACATCGGCGGGGAGGTCGCCGGCCGGGTGGGAGGCCAGCGCGTGCAGGACGGCGAGGACGGCGGCGAGTTCCTCGGGCGTGGGGTCTCCGGAGAGCAGCCGGATGCTCATGCCGGCTGGTTCCCGTGCTTGCGGTGCGGGAGCGGCACGGTCTTGGTGCGGAGCATGCGCAGTCCGGCGGCGAGCACCGCCCGGGTGCCCGCCGGGTCGATCACGTCGTCGACGAGTCCGCGCTCGGCCGCGTAATAGGGGTGCATCAGCTCGGCCTTGTACTCCTTGACCAGCTGGGCGCGGGTGGCCTCCGGGTCGTCCGCGGCGGCGATCTGCCGCCGGAAGACGACGTTGGCCGCGCCCTCGGCGCCCATCACGGCGATCTCGTTGGCGGGCCAGGCGTACGAGAGGTCGGCGCCGATGGAGCGGGAGTCCATCACGATGTACGCACCGCCGTAGGCCTTGCGCAGGATCACCTGGATCCGGGGCACGGTCGCGTTGCAGTACGCGTAGAGCAGCTTCGCCCCGTGCCGGATGATGCCGCCGTGCTCCTGGTCGACGCCGGGCAGGAAGCCGGGGACGTCGACGAGGGTAAGGAGCGGGATGTTGAAGGCGTCGCAGAGCTGGACGAAGCGCGCGGCCTTCTCGGACGCGTGGATGTCCAGGACGCCTGCCAGCACCACCGGCTGGTTGGCGACGATCCCGACGGTACGGCCCTCCAGCCGGCCGAGCGCGCAGATGATGTTGCCCGCCCAGTGCTCCTGCACCTCCAGGAAGTCGCCGTCGTCCAGGAGTTCTGCGACCACCCGGCGCATGTCGTAGGGGCGCGACGGGTCCGCCGGAACGAGTCCGAGCAGTTCGTCGCCCGGCCGGTCTGCCGGGTCGTCGCAGGCGACCGCGGGCGGTTCCTCCGCGCTGTTCTGCGGGAGCATCGACAGCAGGTGGCGGACCTCCTCCAGGCAGGTCTCCTCGTCGTCGTACGCGAAGTGCGCGACGCCCGAGGTCCCGGCGTGCACATCGGCGCCGCCCAGACCGTTCTGGGTGACCTGCTCGCCGGTGACCGCCTGGATGACGTCGGGTCCGGTGATGAACATCTGCGAGGTCTCGCGGACCATGAAGACGAAGTCGGTGAGGGCGGGCGAGTAGGCGGCGCCGCCCGCGCACGGGCCGAGCATCACGCTGATCTGCGGGATGACGCCGGAGGCCCGGGTGTTGCGCTGGAAGATGCCGCCGTACCCGGCGAGCGCGGTGACACCCTCCTGGATGCGGGCGCCCGCGCCGTCGTTGAGCGAGACGAGCGGCGCGCCGGCCGCCAGGGCCAGGTCCATGATCTTGTGGATCTTCTCGGCGTGCGCCTCGCCGAGCGCGCCGCCGAAGATCCGGAAGTCGTGGGCGTAGACGAACACGGTCCGGCCGTGGACGGTGCCCCAGCCGCCGACCACCCCGTCGGTGTGCGGGCGCCGGTCCTCGAGTCCGAAGCCGGTGGCCCGGTGCCGGCGCAGCGGCTCGACCTCCTGGAAGGTGCCGGGGTCGAGCAGCAGGTCGATGCGTTCGCGGGCGGTGAGCTTGCCTTTGGCGTGCTGGCGCGCCGTCGCGGCGGCGTCGCCGGCGGCCACGGTGGCGTGCAGCCCGTTCAGTTCGGCGGTACGGGTGCCGAGCGACAGCTGGGCCGCGGGCGCCGCGAACTCCTCCTCCAGCTCGGCGGTGTCCGTCCGCGCCGCCCCTGTCCGTGCCGTGTCCGTCCGTGCCGTGTCCGTTCTGCTCATGGTCCTCACGGTCCGACTCCCTGCTTCCCTCGTTGGATTGACCGTCCGAGCCGGCTGCCGGCCCGCGCTCGGATTCAGAGGCCGAGGCCGCGGTAGCGGCGTGGCCAGATGCCGTGCTTGCCGGGGGCGAGAATGCCCTCCGCGTCGAGTGCGTCCTTGATGCGTTCGCCGAGCCTGAGCACGGCGTGGTCGTTGAAGCCGTAGGTCGCGGCGACCTGGTCCATCAGGGCCGGGTGGGCGCGCTGGATTCCGTACCCGGCCGCGGCGGTCTCCCGGACCAGCAGCCCGCACAGCTCGAAGGTGCGGGCCCGGTCGGCCGGATCGAGCGTGTCGAACACGACCATGAAGCGGTGGTGCAGTTCGCGGGCGCCGACCGCCACGGCCCCGAGGTAGTCCTTGCCGTACGCGTGGGCGTGGTCGCGGGCCAGGGCGTACTGCGCGAGCGCGTCCTCACCGGTCGCGGGCGAGACGGGCGTCAGGTCCAGCCGCCCGCCGTTCTCCAGCCAGCTGTCGGCCTCGTCCGCCTGCATCGGCGGCTGTCCGGGGGCGCGCCGGGCCTGCGCGGCCAGCGCCGGGCTGTCGTGCTCGCCGGCCCGGAAGAAGCGGACGCCCGGGACCGGGGCGAGCGCGTCGTGGATCACCGACCACTGGGCGTCCATCACGGCGGGCGCCCCGCTGAGCACCCCGTACAGATTCCACCGGCCGAGCCGCAGCTGCGACATCACCGAGCGGGCGACGCTGTCGGGCAGCGGGCCCGGGCCGGCGTAGTACGCGCTCCGGGGCCCGACGGCGGCCGCGTCGAGCAGCAGGCTGCGCACGGTCGGGGTGTCGCCGACGGTCCGGTCCATCCGCAGCGGGCGCAGGATGTCGACGAGCGGCCCCAGGTCCTCCTCCCGTGGCAGGGTGATCAAGTAGGGGCGGTGGCCGTCCGGTTCGGGACGGAGCCGGACCCCGAGCTTGGTGACGACGCCGAGCGCCGAGCGGGCGAACATCGGGCCGAAGGACGGTCCGCAGCCGTACGGGACCGAAGCCCCGCGGCCCGCACCCGTCAGGGCCGCCATCCCGGTCCGCACCACGTCGCCGTCGGCGAGCACGATCTCCATGCCGCAGGGCGGCGCGGGCACGTCCTCGTACCCGGCGCCTCCCCCGGCACGTTCCAGCACTTCCCCGACGACGCTTCCCCAGCGGGGGCCCGCCATGTCCACCCGGTATTCCAGGCCGAGTTCACCGAGCCGGGTGTCGAGGTCGTGAAAGGTGACACCCGGTTCGACGACCGCGTAGCCGGCCGCCGCGTCCACCGCGAGCACCCGGTTCATCCGGCCGAGGTCGACGGCGACCGCTCCCGGCAGCCGGGGCGCGGCGCCCCCGAAACCGGCGTCCCGGCCGGGCAGCACGGGCGAGAGCGGCACACCGTAGGTGCCGGCGATGCCCATGACGGCCTGCACGTCCTCCACCGAGCCGGGCATCAGCGCGGCGCAGGCCGCGAAGTGCCCGGCGTCGAAGATCGGCTGGGGGTCGGCGTATCCGGGCAGGCCCACCGACTCCTCGGTGAGGACCCAGGCCTCGCCCAGCGCCGCGCGGAACGCCGCGAGGGCCCGGGCGAACTCCTGGCCGTCCACACCGGGCGGGAGCCGGCGCAGCCTCATGACGTACCTGTCCCGATCCGTACCGGGGACCGCTCCGACGGTGCGAACGCCTGGATCTCGATGCGCTCCCACACGCCGGAGACGGCGAACGGGTCGCCGGTGGCGAACTCCTCCACCTGGCCGCGGTCAGCGGCCTCGACCACGATCAGGCTCCCGACGGCGGTGCTGCCGTCCGCGGCGACCAACGGGCCGTACAGCACGGGCCGTACGCTCGCCGCGCGGAGCCGGGCCGAGTGGGCCGGCCGCTGGGCCGCGCGCAGTTCGGCGCTGCCTGGTGCGTCGAGGCAGTGGATCGCCCACAGCATCTGCTTCTCCTCTGGCTGATGGGGCCGGCGGGGCCTGTACCGGACGGCAGGCCCCGGGGGTCGGGCCGAAGAGGCCCTACGCGGCGCGTTCGGCGCTCACCGCGGGTGCGGACTGCTCGCGGAGCCTGGTCAGTTCGCTGACCACGGCCTGACGGGCCGCGAGCTTCTCCTGCTTGGCGCTGAACTTCTCCGGGATGACCCGGTACTCGGCCTCCACGACGCTGGCGAGCTTGTCGCCGTGGTGGAAGCCGATGCGGCAGCGGAAGACCGAGCCGACCGGGGTGCGGTGGTGTTCCAGGAGCTCGTACTGGGCGGTCGCGGGCAGCGGGAAGACGAAGCTGTGGAAGGTGGAGTCGACCGAGCTGATGACGAACCGGGTCCGCTCGGGTCCGGTGACGAAGAACTGCTCGGTGACGGCCGTCCACAGCTGGCGCGCGGCCTCCAGCAGGGTGATGGCCGGGATGTGCTGACCGGTGAGGTGGTCCTCCAGGACCTCGACGCGCTCGTCGATGACGAGATCGGCGACGAACCGTTTCTCGCCGGTCTGGCCGACCGGACCGATCAGGACGTTCTTGGCCTGGTGCTTGTGCGTGAGCCGCTGTTCGGCCGGTTCCGGAACCCCGGACTTGCCGATGGACACCGCCTCCCCGTGCTCCTCGGCCAGCTCCCGTATCTCCGCCAGCTGCTCGGCGGTGAGGCCTTGCCCGATGCTGACCGACAGGTTCTCGGACAGTTCGCCGGCACGCAGCCGGGCCAGCAGGTCGGAGACCGGAATGGTCCCGCGGTTGGTGAGGAAGTCCTCGAAACGGTCTCCCACGGCGATGAGTGCCTCGTGCGACATGTCGTTCCTCCAGAGTGTGTACGGGTGACGCCGGCCTGGGGGCGGGCGCCCCCGGGCCGTGGCTCAGAGGGCGGCGGCCGCCATGTTCTCGACGGTGCGGATGTACGCCTCGGAGAGGGCGCCCACGGTGCGGACGTCGGAGATGACGTACTCCTCCTCGAAGGGGTCGGCACCGAGCTCCGTCTCCAGCTGGATGATGAGGCGGGCCAGCAGCAGCGAGTTGAGCCCCAGCTCGTGCAGGAACTCGGCCCCGGAGAGCGAGGCGTGAACGGGGCGGCCGGCCTCCAGCAGCAGTGCGTTGATCTCCTGGTGGATCAGGGCGGTGATGTCGGTTGCGATCAGCATGTGATTCCTCCGTCGACGACGATTGACTGCCCGGTGATGAATGAGGCTCCGGGCGAGATGAGATAGAGAACCGCATCGGCTATTTCGTTCATGGCGCCGAGCCTGCCGAGCGGTGTGCGCCGCTGGATTCGTTCCCGGTTCTTCTCGGTGACTTCTTCGGTCATGTCACTGTCGAAGAATCCGGGTACCAGCGAATTGACCCGGATGTTGAAGGCACCGAGTTCTCGTGCCAGGCTCCGGCTGAATCCGTCGAGTCCGGCCTTGGTGGCGGAATAGACCGCCACTCCCCGGTACCCGCGAATGGCGTTGATGGAAGAGATGTTCAGGATCTGACCGCCGCCCTGTCGCGTCATCGCGCGGGCGCAGGCCTGGGCCAGGGTGATCGGGGCGACCAGATTGCTGGCGATCAGCGTGTCGGTCTGCTTGCGGGACGTGGTGAGGAAGAGCTCCTGGTGCAGCACGGCCGCGTTGTTGACCAGCAGGTCGATCCGGCCGAACCGCTGCACCGCGGTGCGCACGACACCGCGCAGCGCCGCCGGGTCGGCCAGGTCGGCGGCCTCCCAGAGGAACCGGTCGGGCTGCTCCGCCTGGAGGTCCTTGACGAACTCGTTCGCGGACCGGCTGAAGGTCGCCACCCGCCAGCCCTCACCGAGCAGCCGCTCGACGAGCAGCCGGCCCAGACCGCGGCTGCCGCCGCTGACCAGCGCGACCCGGTCCGCGGCCGCTCCGGTGGCGGGCCCGTCGGCGGGACGGGGCTCCGGGGCGGTCATGCCGCGCTCCGGATCTTCTTGTAGCGCTCCGAGTGCTGCGGCGCGGAGGAGATCTCCACCAGCACCGGCACCTTGTACGCCTCCAGCCGACTGCCGCAGTACTCCCGCACGCGGCGGGCGACCTCGCGCCGGTCCTCGTCGACGACCAGCTGCACGGTGGCCTTCACCACCATGCCGGTGACCGGGTTGGGCTTCCCGCTGACGGTCGCCTCGGCGACGTTCGGCACGCCGAGCAGGACGCTCTCGACCTCGCTCGGATAGACCTTCTCGCCGCCCACGTTGATGATCTCGGAGTCGCGGCCGAGTATGCGGACGTAGTCGCCGTCGACCTCGACGACGTCCTGCGTGTTGAAGAACCCCTCGTCGTCGAAGGGCGCCGGGGCGTTGAGATAGCCGAGCATGGCCATCTCGGACCGGATCCACAGGATGCTGTCGATGATCTTGTGCTCGAAGCCGGCCGTGCCGAGCTTCACCCAGAGGGTGTCGTCGCCCTTGGACCGGGTCGGCAGGATGCCCAGCTCGGACAGGCCGTACGTCTGCTTGAGCCGTACACCCGGCAGCGCCTCGCCGAGCCGGCGCAGCGTCTGCAGGGGCATCGGCTCGGTGCCGTACGTGACGAGCGTGAGCGAATCGGTCGCGTACCGCTCGTGGGCGCCGGAGATCAGCACCATGTTGAGGAAGGTCGGGGTGGTCGGCAGGATCTCGACCCGGTGCTCGGCGATCGCCTGGAAGACGGCCTCCGGGGTGCGCTCGGCGACCGTCACCACGGTGCCGCCCTGGCTCAGGGTGTGCAGCAGGGTGTTGACGCCGCCGATGTGGTCCAGGCTGAGGAAGGACAGGATCCGCGAGGGCCGGGTCGGCTCGCCGTACCGGGCCAGCACCTTCTCGAAGTCGAGCACCGAGGCCTTGCTGCGGCCGGTCGTGCCGGAGCTGAAGAGCACCAGACCGGGCCGGCCGGCGTCGCGGAGCTCCTGGTAGAGGGCGTGCTCGGCGCTGCGGCCGGTGCGCTCGCTGTGGTGCACCCCGCCCGCGTCGACCCGGATGACGACCTCGACCTGCGCCACGTCCAGGAACTCCGCGCGCTTGGCGGCCGGCAGGGTGCTCAGGGGTACGACGACGACACCGCGCTCGATCAGCGCCAGCAGACCGGCACAGGCCTGCGGGGAGTACGAGCCCTCCAGCGTGACGACCTCACCGGCCCGGACCCCGTGCCGGTCGAGGAAGAGGCGCCACTCGCCGACGAGGCGCAGCAGGTCGTCGTACCGGTAGGTGCGGCCCTCGAATGCGATGGCCTCGGAATCCGGGAAGGATTCCAGTCGGGTCAGGAATGGATGGGTCATCGTTTTCTCCCGTTGAGGTCTGTTCTCGGATTTCGGTTGCGGCGTGAATTCGTTTCGATATCTCGAAGCTAACCCGCATCAATTCGGGACTCAATATGGCATTTATGAGCCCTCGGACGGTGCGGTTGTTCGGCTACGGCCGCCCGGTCACGGCAGATCGGCCATACCCGTACGAGCACGGTCACCCGGGCATGGCCATCGGGCTATTCCCATCGGGGTATTCCCCTCGGTCACCGCTGTCCGGGCATGCCCGGTCGGCGTACCCGAAAGGGCATGTAGCGGAAGAGGCATCGACGGGGCACTCTCGGAGGCGTACCGCATCACTGCTGTGACCTGTCCTGGGACGGCAGCGGGCCGCCGAATCCGGCTGCCCCGGGTGCGCCGTTCAACGGCGCCGCTGTTCCCAGGAGCGAAAGTGATCCAGCAGATACTGCCGTCCGCCATTGCCTGCGCGGACGCCACGGCCGACCTTCCCGGCGCCCGCGTCCTGCCGGAGGAGGAGGCCCTCCTCGCGCAGTGCGTGGAGCACCGCCGCCGGGAGTTCACCACCACCCGGAACTGCGCCCGCACCGCGATGTCCGCGCTCGGCGTGGAGCCGGCCGCGGTGCTCCCGGGCGCCAAGGGCGAGCCGCGCTGGCCCGCCGGGGTGACCGGCAGCATGACCCACTGCGACGGCTACCGCGCGGCGGCGCTGACCAGGAGCGCGGACTTCCACAGCGTGGGCATCGACGCCGAGCTCCACGCGCCGCTGGAGGAGCGGCTGGTGCGTCACATCTCCGTGCCGTCCGAGCGGGAGCATCTGCGTGAGCTCGCCCGGATCCGGCCCGAAGTGCACTGGCCCACGCTGATGTTCAGCGCCAAGGAGACCGTCTACAAGACGTGGTACCCGCTCACCGGGCGCTGGCTCGGCTTCCGGGACGCCCGGCTGACCTTCGACCCACTGGCCGGCACCTACCGCGCCCGGCTGATGGTTCCCGGGCCGGTGGTGGACGGTGCCAGGCTGGGCTGGTTCACCGGCCACTGGGCGGTGCGCGACGGTCTGGTGCTCACCGCGATCGCGCTGCGGCGTGGTCGGTGACGTCCGCGTGGTGCGCGATCCCCGCGTGCGAGGCCGTCCCGGCGTGGTCGGTGATTCCGGTCAGTTCGGCGGCCGCCCAGGCGCCCGCGGTACGCAGGTATCCGGGCGCCGCGGACAGGACGGGCCAGTCGAGCCGCTGGGCGTGCTCCATCAGCACCCGGTCCGCACCACCGACGACGACCGGACGCCCCACGGACATCAGCATGTCCAGGTCGCTGGCATGGTCGCCGTAGCAGCTGGACTCCGCGGCGTTCAGGCCCAGTTCGGCGATGGTCTCGCGGACCGCGTCGGCCTTGACCGAGCCGATCATCGGGCGCACCACCTCACCGGTCAGCCTGCCGTCCGGCCCCACCACGGGTTCGGAGCAGAGCACCAGGTCGGCCCGCAGGTCCTCGGCCAGCGGCCCCAGGCAGCCCCGGAACGACCCGGAGACCAGCACCACCAGATCGCCCGCCTCCCGGTGCCGGCTCGCGGCGGCCCAGGTCGCGACGGTGACGGCGGCGGGCCCGCGCCGGTACTCCTCGTACCACTCGCGCCCGGCCCGCGTCAGCTCGTCGGCCGGCACCCCGGCGAACCGCCGGTAGTAGCCGCGGTTGATCTCCGAGCGGTGCACCCCGGAGTCCGCGTCGGCCCTGACCCCGGCCATCACGGCCTCGTAGCCGGATCCGTCGTCCCCGTGCCGGGCCATCCAGAACCGCAGGAAGTCGAACATGCTCTTGGTGTTGATGAGTGTCTCGTCGACGTCGAAGAAGGCGGCCCGGGTGACGGCGCGGCCGGGCTCCTCGTGGTGCACGGCGTGATCGACGGCGGAGTCGTGGTGCACGGCGTGATCGATGGCGGAGTTCGTGGCGTGCTTCATGGCGTCATTCACCAACCGGTGTCGTAGGGGGATGCCGGTACGTGGGTGGCGACCGGCGGGCCGACAGTGGTGCGTGGGGCAGGGGCGGGCGCATGGCCGCACAGTCCCTCGCGCAGGGCGCGGGCTGCCGCCAGCGTGCGGTTGGGGCAGTTGAGCTTGGCGAGGATGTTCGCCACCAGCCGCTTCGCCCCGTGCTCGGAGATCCGCAGCCGGCGGCCGATCTGCTTGTTGCTGAGCCCGTCCACGACGAGCGTGAGCGCCTCGCGTTCGCGCGGGGTGAGCCGGGGCGCGGCGGGCACCTCGCGGGCGCCGCGTCCGGCCAGTTCCAGCAGGCCCCGGGTGAGCACGGCCGGTATGCGCACCTCGCCGGCCCGCATGGCGTCGAGCATGTCGCCCAGCGCCTCCACGTCGAGGCCGTCGGAGAAGAGCAGCGAGGCGCCGGGCACCCCCGCGACCCGGTCCAGGTCCACGGACCGCTGGTCCGGCACGAGAAGGAGCACCCGCACGCCGTACTCGGCGACGCGGTGCAGTACGGAGTCGCTGTCCAGGTCCGCCGGCTCCGGGACGATCAGCAGAAGGTCGGTCCTCGGGTCGTGCACGGCGTCCACCGCGGCCGAGAGCTCCGAGAAGGCCCGGCAGCTGCCGACCGTCGCGACGGAGGCGAGCATGCCCTCCAGCCCGTAGCGCTGGAGGTCGTTCCGGACGGCGAGGATGATGTCGAGCTGTGGTGAGGTGATGCGTACCGGCGGAGAGGCGACCGCTAGAGCCGCGCGATTCTGCGACATTGCCCTTACCCCCATGGGTCCTTGTCGGTGACCGCTGGGGCCACCCGTATGCAAGGAACGCTAGACGCGCGAAGGGCCGCCGGGGCCGTCACTGCCTCCTACTCCGGGTGGCAGCGGACCGAAAGTAGTAGCCGGATACCTCGGGGGTATCCGGCCGGTGGAGGGTACGGGGCAGCGTTCAGGCCGCCGGCGTGGCGGCGGCCACCGCCGGGGAGGCTGCGGTCGTCCCGGACAGCGCCTGGCGGGCGAACGCGACCACGTGGCTGCGCAGATCCAGCGCCCCGGTGTCCGTGCCGATGATCAGCCGGGCGAGCTGAGGGACCGCGTTCGGCCAGGCGGCGAGCCCGATCAGGCTCAGCAGACAGGCGGCGACCTGCGGCGACGCCTCGGTACCGAAGCTCTCGGCCAGCGCGGCGATCTTCTCCTCGTAGTGGCCGCGGCGGCGTTCCTCGTTGGGCAGCACCCCGTCGCGGTAGTGCAGCCCCTCCCAGAAGAAGAGCCTGACCAGGACCGGGTTGTCCCGGTGGAAGTCGTACACCCGCCCCACGTACTCCGCGGGATCGTCGCCGCCCTTGAGCGGGACGGCCTCGGCGAGCTCGTCGAGCGCGCGGCCGACGACGGCGTCGAACAGCTTCTGCTTGTTGCCGAAGTAGCCGTAGATCCGTTCCTTGTTCACGCCGGCCAGCTCCGCGATGCGGTCGACGCGCGCCCCGGCAATGCCGTGAGCTGCGAATTCCTCCTTCGCCGCAGCGAGGAGCCGTTCCTTGGTGTGGGTCGTGTCCGAGGTCATGACACCAGCGTAGAACGGGTTCCGCGAGATGCCAACCAACTGGATGGTTGACATCCAACTGGTTGGTTGGTTTAGTTGAGCTCGTCGCCGAGGGCAGCACCACCGCCCAGGCCCCAGGACACGGTCATCGCGACAGCAGCAAAGGCACCGTCGTACCACCGCCCCCTGCACGATCCACCGACCCATGGATGGGACACCCCATGACCACCGTCGCCCGCCCCGCCGCCACCACCTCTGCCACCGCCGCCGCCACCGACCGGAATCAGCCCCGGTCCGCCGCTCCCGCCCAGGCAGTCCCGCTGCCCTCCGTGCACATGCGGGTCCTGCTCACCTGGATCGCCGTCTTCACGGCCCTCACGGTCGTCCAGCTGGCGATCGGCCCCTACGTCGCAGGATTCCCGATGCTCCTGCGCACTCTGGTCATCACCGGGCTCGTCGTGCCGGCCGTGGTCTACGCCCTGGTGCCGAACCTGCTGAAGGTCCGTGCCGCGGTGCTGCGCCGCCGCCGCTGAGCTCCCCCCGGGGCATGGCTGATTCCAGCCAACATCGGCGCCCAATCCGCAAATCGGCTTATCCTGCACCGGTTCGACGATCAGAAATGCCGTTGGGCACGGGGGAGGAGAGCGTGATGAGTGAACAGGCCCAGAGCCGTCTCGGCAGCCGCCGCAACGGCCGGCCCGTGGACCGTTTCAGAGGTTACGAGGACGAGGTGATCGCCCTCTACCACTCCCGGCTCCGCGGGATCAACAGCCCGCTCGCCTCCGACCCGGAGGTCTGGGCGCAGTGCGAACTGCAGGGCCGCCGGATCTTCCGCGACTGCGCCGACAGCCTCCAGGCCGGCCTGACCGAAGTGTCCGACAGCCACATCGCCGAAGTCGTCGACCTCGGCAGCGCCCGGGTCCAGCAGGGCGTCCATCTCACCCACTCGGTGCGGGCCGGTGTCATCCTCTTCGACACCGTCCTGGAGCGCCTGCTGGAGTGCACCGAGCACGTCGACGGGATCTACCAGGCCTACGCCGCCGCGATCCGCGCCCTTCAGCAGGGCATCGGACGGCGCCTCGAAGTCGGTTCGATCGCGTACGACTCCTTCATGCTCGCCCGGGTCCGCGAGGTGCACGACAAGGGCCACCGCAAGCTCGCCCGCGAGATCCACGACCAGATCGGCAACTCCCTGAGCCTGGCCATGCGCCAGCTGGAGCTCTACGAACTGGGGGTGTCCCGGCAGAACGCCGACGTGCCCAAGGAGGTACGGGCCGCCCAGGACGCCATCCTCGAAACCCTCGCCCACACCAGAGAGCTCGTCACCGAGCTCCGCCGTCCCGCCATCACCGGCTGTCTGGAAGCGGCGCTCGCCGCCTTCGTCGCCTCCATGGGCGACGAGGGCGTGCCGGTCCAGCTGTGGGTGCGGGGCTTGGACGAGTGGATTCCGACGCAGGTGTCGGAGGAGCTGTTCGTCATGGTCCGCGAATGCCTGCGCAACTCCTTCCGCCACGCGGAGGCGGGCAACATCGTGGTCCACATCGACATCGCCCCGCACGAGATCCAGACCGAGATCATCGACGACGGCCTCGGCTTCGACGTGGACCGGGTGCTGGCCGGTGACCGCACCAACGGCCTCACCGGCCTCCAGGAACGCGCCGACCTCCTCGGCGGCACCCTCCACATCGGCTCGTCGGCCGGCCGGGGCACCCACGTGACCATGTGGATACCCATCAAGGAGGACCGGCCCCTCCGATGAGCGAACCGACCCCCGAAACCGTACGGATACTCGTCGCGGACGACCACACCCTGTTGCGCGAGGCCCTCTGCGACCTGCTGCGCACCGAACCGGGCTTCGAGATCGTGGCGCAGGCGGGCAACGGCGAGGACGCCATCCGGCTGGCCGCGGTGCACCGCCCCGACGTCGTGCTCCTCGACATCGAGATGCCGCGCAACGACCCCCCGGCCACCGTCCGCCGGCTGCTCACCTGCGACCCGGGACTGCGCATCATCGTGCTCAGCATGTACGACGGTCAGCAGCTGGTGCAGGAGCTGCTGCGGCTCGGCATCAGCGGCTACCTCCACAAGAGCACCGGCCGCGAGACCCTCATATCCGCCGTGCGCTCCCGCGAGGGCGGCGAGCTGCGCACCGTGACCGTCTCGGTCTCCCCCGACAGCCTCCGCGCCCCGCAGACCGCACCCGACGGCGCCGGCGGCCTCTCCGACCGCGAGGAGGAGGTACTCACCTTGGTCGCAACGGCCATGAGCAACCGTCAGATCGCGGTCAAGCTCGGCATCGCCGAGGGGACCATCAAGCGGCACATGCGCAACATATTCACCAAGCTCGACGCCGTCTCCCGTATCGACGCGGTGAACAAGGCAGTCGAGCGGGGTCTCCTCGCCCAGCAGGAGAACCCCCGAAGGCGCTTCTGAACCACGCGTTCCGGCCGTCGCACGGCCCGGCCCCGCTTCGAAGTCCTGCGGACATACGGATACCCCGCGCACTCCTGGAGTGCGCGGGGTGTATCGACGGACCGCATTTCACGGACAGGACCTGCCGCCCCTGATCGAACCGAGCCGGCCTGGCTGTCCTTCTGCCCTTCTGCCCTCTGCCTTCTACTCCCTGTCGGTCTGTCAGGCGGAGAGCACGAGCCCGGCGAACAGCGTCACATGGACCAGATGCTGCGTCACCATGAAGGCCCGGTAGGGCGTACGGCCGCGAGCGGCGTCACCGCGCGTCGTCCAGCACAGCACCGCCACCACGACGGCCCCTGCGGCCAGCACCACGGCCGGCGGAACCAGCAGCGCCACCCCGTGCCAGGCGACCGACAGGAAGCCGCCGGCGATCAGCAGCGCCCCCACGCCGCCCACCAGTCGGGCCGTGCCGTCCCCCCAAGCGGTCACCGAGGTGCGCCGGCCTGCGGCGGCATCGCCCCGGACGTGGGAGAAGTCCTTGGTCACGGCCCCCACCACACACATCCACAGCGACATCGCGGTGGCCAGCACCAGCACGGAGCCCGAGGGGCGGCCCTCCCCCGCGGCCGTCCAGCCCGCCGCGTAGGTCAGCAGCCCCATCAGCAGTACGGAACCCGAGGTGCCCGCCGCACTGCGCTTGAGCTGGAACGGCGCCGCGGAGTACGCGTAACCGATCAGCAGGAAGGCCAGGTCGAAGGCGAGCAGAGTTGCGTTGCCGCAGGCCAGCGCCGTGACCACCGAGCCTGCCGCGGCCGTCCAGGTCAGCCGGGCGGCTGCCCGCGGTGACAGATCGCCGCGGGCGATCGGCCGCCCGGTCCGGTTGAGCCGGTCCTCCTGGACGTCCGACACCCCGTTGATGCCGTACGTGAACAAGGTCGCCAGCACCCAGCAGACGCCCGGTGCGATCAGCTCCGGCCCCACCCCCGCGAGGCTGCCGCCGGCACAGACCGCGGCCCCCGCCAGGAAACGCATCAGAAAGACGATCTGCACGCAGCAGCGTGCCTCTTCGAGAAACAGAACAGCGGCGCGCGCCGCACCTGCGATCCGCAGGGTGGAAGTCGAGGTACCTGAATCGATCTGTGCTGTGTATGCCCCCATGACCAGGGACATTAATAACTGGCCCGGGACACACACATGCCCCATCGGCGGGCCTTCCGATACCCCTTTTGGGGGAGGGGGCGGTATCGGAAGGACCGCCGGTGGGGCAGCCTGCAACACGGTGGGCAGCGCGCGGCGCGGGTCCGCGGAGGTGGGTGTCAGCGTTCCTGCTGAGCGCCGGTCACCGAGGGAAGATTCACCAGCAATGCGGCCAGCAGCCCGATGATCAGGCCCGTGAAGTGGACCTGCTGCGCGGCGCCGATGTAGATCCAGTAGCCGAAGAACATGCCGCCGGAGAGGAAGAGCAGGAACAGGCCGGCGAAGGCACCCAGGGCGATGTTCGCCCGCTGCGTGACGACGATGCCGGTCTCCTGGCCGCGCGCCCGGCGCACCAGCCCGTAAGCCGCCCTGGCCAGCAGTGCCACGATCAGCACCTCGTAGATGATGACGCCGATCAGTGCCGGGGTGGCCATCGACTCCGGCATCGCCCGCCATTCGAGGCCGTTGCCGCGGACCGGGTCCTTCACCAGATCGCTCATGGTGAGCATGGTGCTGATCAGCGCCTTGTTGGTGCCGAAGTCGTTGATGTTGTTGAGCGTGACCAGACCCAGCCACAGGGTGAGGCCGCTCATCAGGAAGGCGTTGAGCGCGGCCAGCCGGGACCGGACCGCGAGGTCCGGAAGCTGTGCGTTCAGCGGGCTCGATATGTCTTTCGTAGTGGGCCTGTCGGCGGTCAGCGCCATGGGGAATCTCCTTGGAGCGGGAAGGGAGGGGAACCGTTCGGTGTCCTCAGACTGCCCGCGTTCCCGGCGCGGCGGCAGCTCCTCTTTCGACCTGTCCGACCGGCCAGTTCCGGCCGGACTGCCCATCCGGACTGCCCATCCGGACCGCCCGCCGACGGCAGTGAGCGGGCGAGCCCGACGGCTTCCGCACCCGCGAACCGAAGGGGGCACGAGCGCGACGCTCAGCCACCACACGGGCACCACCCGCCACAGCCGTTGAGGCGGATCGGCGGCCCCCCGCACCCCGCACCGACCCGCCGGGCCCTCCCGGGAAGGCAGCGGCCGCGCACCGGGATTCCTCGTTGCAACGACTCGCCCCGCGTCCGTGCCACAAGCGCCGCGTCCGCTGCACCGGGCCGCCCGATACCTCCCCCTGCGGGCGTGCGGGGTCCCAACTGCCCTTCCCAAAAGCGGAATCACCTCAGTAACATCACTCGCGGAATGCGCATGATCACCTTTCAGTGAACAATTTTGCCCCAAGTCGAGTAGATGTCACGCGGGATGTGCTAATTGCCCCACAGGATGCCTTCCTTACCGAGACCGGCCCGGGCGCATCACACTTTCTCCACCGCCCTTTCACACCGGAGCCAACGTTGTCGTCCGCGCGGCGGACCGTGCCGCCTTGGCAGGTGCAACCGGTGGAGTGGCCAACTCCGCCGCTCGGCAACCCCGTCGACATCGTTCGTACCGGCACGCGTCCCGGCGTGCGCCCTCCGGAGTGAGTCCGCGGGCGGTCCGACGCCTCGGGTGCCGCTCCCGTCCGCCTGTCACGCCTGCTCCCACACGCCTCACCGCACCCCTGCGCCGCGGTCCGCCGGCTCACGCCGCGGACTCCCCACCGGAGCAGTGCGTTGTCATGCCCAAAACCAGATGCGGATACGACTCGGATTCGGCCCGGATGCCCATGCGTGCGACTGACCCCCCACACCGCCGCGCATCCGCACACGGACCGGTCCCGCCCGTCGGCACCGACGGACCGACGCGTACCGAGCGGCCGAGCCACCTGTGGCGTCATGCCCAAGGCGGTTGCGATGAGCGCGCGTTCGGGTTCGGGGCCGCCCTTGCGGATGGTGGCGGGATCACGTTCCGGACGGGCCGCCGGCTCAGAGCCGCGCGCACGGAGACCGACTCCCTTCCGCCGCCGTGGCCCCCGCTAGCCTTCCTGCCCAACACCCCCCAATTGAGGACTACTTGATGACGCAGATACTGGTGGTGCTGCTCGCGTCAGCGGCCGCGGGTGCGGCTCTTGCCGCTGCGCCACTCCTGCTCCGGGCCCGCCGTCTCACCGCGGCCCTGCACGCGGAACGGGATGCCGCCCTTCGCGCCCGGGACGCCGTTGCCCTCGAACGGGACGCCGTCGCCCGTGACCGGGAGGCCGTCGTCCGCGAGCGCGACGCCGTCGCCCGTGACCGGGACACCGTGGTACGCGAGCGCGACATCGCCGCCCACGAGCGGGACACCGCCGCCCACGAACGCGACAAGGTCGCCCATGAGCGCGACACCGCTGTCGGCGAGGCCGCACAACTTGCCGCCGGACAGCAGGCCTTGGTCGAGGAGACGCGGCACCTGGTGGGCACCCGCCTCCCGGCCCTCACCATGCACCTCGCCCATCGGCACGTCCCGGTGCCGGGGCTCCTGCACTCCGCCTTCACCGGCACGGGAACGGACCAGGCCCACAGAGAAGTCCTGGATCACCTGTCCCGGACGGTGACGGCCGAGCGGCACCGCGTCGACGAGGCCGCACAGACCGTGGTGCGGGGCGCGACGACCGTCATCCAGGCCCTCAGCCACCAGATGCGCAGCAAGATCGACGAGATGCAGCACCGCTACGACGATCCCGGCCTGGCTCAGGACCTCCTCGGGCTCGACCACCTCAACGAGCAGAACCTCCGCCACATCCAGGGCACCGGGGTGCTGTGCGGGGCATGGCCCGGCCTCACGCACGCCGACTCGCACCTCGGCGACATCGTGGCCGGCGCCCAGTCCCGGATCCGCGGCTACCACCGGGTCCAGGTCACGAGCCAGATGGACATCCCCGTCGCGGTGGTGGCACGGGCGGTCGAGCCGATCGCCATCACCGTCGCCGAACTGCTGGCCAACTCCATCCACCACACGCACGGCACCCTCGCCATCGACGTCAGCCTCCACCAGGTCGAGTCCGGCGCCTGCATCGTCATCGACGACGCCGGAGTGGGCATGCACGCGGACGAGACGGAGTTCGCCACCCGGCTGTTGTCGGGACAGCGCTCGATCCTGCTGACCGAACTCGGCGATCCGCCGCGGACCGGGTTCGCCAAGATCAGTCGCCTCATGCACCAGTACGGGTTCTCCGTGTCCATGGACAAGCCGTCGCCGTACGGCGGAGTCCGGGCCGTCGTGTTCATCCCCGGGAACCTGCTGACGCTCCTCGACGAGGAGACCCACCCGATGTCGGCGATGGCCCCGCTGCCCCGCCCGGCCGCGCCGCCCCGCACCACGACCCTGCCTCGCAGGACGTCACCGGCCCGCGCGGCCGCCCTGCCGTCCGCGGACGCCGCGGGGGTCACAGGAACCGACGAGGCCGCGGACGCCGTAGGCATCGAGGCGACCGGCAGGACCTCGGACACCGTAGGGATCGAAGAGGCCGACAGGGCCGCGGACGCCGAAGGGACCGAAGAGGCCCTGCCGCGCCGTCGCCGCCGGGACCGCCGCCCCACCGGCGAACTGCCCGCGGCCCGTCCGGACAACGCCCTCACGCCTGAGGAAACGCAGGCGACATGGACTGCTTTCCAGGCCGGTACGGCCTCGGGGCGTGCCGCCTCACAGATCGATCACCCTGAAGGGAACCACTGATGACTGACCCCAAGCGCTCCGTGATCAAGGACGTGTCCTGGGTGCTGGAGCCACTCCTGGTCCTGCCTCACGTCGTCCACGCACTGGTGCTCTCCGGGGACGGCCTGGTCAAGGGCGCGTCGCCCAACCTCGCCCGGGAGGCCAGAGAGGGCGCGTCCGCGATGATGTCCGCGCTCCAGGGCGCCGCCCGCGCAGTGGCCATCTCGCTCTCCGGCGACTCGGGGACCAGGCTGCGGCAGGTCGTCGTCGACACGGATTCAGGGTTCGTGTTCGCGATACCGGCGGGCTCCAACACCGTTCTGGCGGTCTTCGCCCGCCGGGAGGTCGACATGGGTGTCGTCGCCCATCACATGCAGATCCAGGTCGCGACCCTCGGAGACAAGGTCATGACTTCGCAGGCACGGGACGCCGGCACACCCTCATGACGGCCAGCCGCCACGGCAGGCGCTTAGTCCCGGCGTACCTGGCCACCACCGGATGCGCTCAGCCCACCCGCAACACGCTGGACCGCCTCACGGTGTTGAGCGCGGCCGGCTCGCGGGTCCCGGAGGGACTGGTGCCTGCGCAGCGTCGCCTGGCCGTGCTGATCCACGGCGGCGCCCTGCCGCTCGCCGAAGCCGCCGCCTACCTGCATCTGCCGGTGAGCGTCCTGCGCGTCCTGGTTGCCGATCTCGTCGACGCCGGCCACCTCGTCGCCCGTGCCCCCATCCCCGAGGCCCAACGGCCGGAACCGCAGCTCCTAGAAAGGGTGCTCAGTGGACTCCGCTCCATCCGCGAACCCAAGATACCTGGCGAACGCTGACCAGACGCTCGTAAAGCTCCTGGTCGCGGGGCCTCTCGGAGTCGGCAAGACCACCATGATCGACGCCCTGTCCGAGACGGTGCCGCTGCACACCGAAGAGACCATGACGCAGGCCGGCACCATGGTCGACAGCCTGGCCGGCGTGCCGCACAAGAGCACCACGACCGTGGCCATCGACTTCGGCCGCCGGACCCTGCCCGGCGATCTCGTCCTCTACCTCTTCGGCACCCCGGGACAGCAGCGCTTCAAGCCGTTGTGGGAGGACATCTCCCGCGGGGCCCTCGGGGCACTGGTCCTGGTCGACACCCGCCGCCTGGACGACTCGTTCGAGGTCATCGACATGATCGAGGAACAGGGCCTGCGGTACGCCATCGCGGTCAACGTCTTCGAGGACACCCCGGGCCACTCCGTCGAAGTACTGCGCGAGCATCTCGACCTCGACGAGCAGACCCCGCTGGTGCTCTGCGACGCGCGCGACGCGACGTCGTCCATCGACGCACTGATCGCGCTCGTCTCCCACCTGATCGCCCACTCCGCCCTGGACGGCGCCTCATGACCAACTACACACCCGAGCTCGTGCCGTTGTACGGGCCGGACTTCGCCGCCGATCCGCACGCCGTCTACACCCGGCTGCGGCAGTACGGGCCGGTCGCCCCCGTCGAGATCTCTCCCGGCGTCGGCGCCCACCTGGTCATCGACTACCAGGCCGCGCTCGACCTCCTGAAGGACACCGGCACCTGGTCAAAGGACCCGCGTGTCTGGCAGGAGACGCTGCCGGCGGACAGCCCGGTCCTGCCGATGATGCAGTGGCGCCCCAACGCCCTGTTCAACGACGGCGAGGTCCACGACCGCTACCGGTCCGTGATCACCGACAGCTTCTCGCTCGTCGAACCGCACCACCTGCGCCAGCAGGTGGCCCAGGCCGCGGACCAGCTCATCCGCGAGTTCGCCGCGACCGGTGAGGCGGACCTCGTCACGCAGTACGCGCGGCCGCTGCCCCTGGTGGTGTTCAACACCCTGTTCGGGATGCCCGACCACTACAGTCCCCGCCTGGTCGCCGCGCTGGCCGGCATGTTCGAGTCGGCCGGCCCCGAGGAGGCCACCAAGGCGAACGCGGACTTCGAGAGTTACGTGATGGAGCTGATCGCCCTCAAGCACGAACGCCGCGGCAACGACCTGACCTCCTGGTTCATGGACCATCCCGCGGGGCTCGACCCCGAGGAGGTCGTCCACCAGGTCGTGCTCACCATGGCCGCCGGGCACGAGCCGACCACGAACCTGATCTCCAACGCGCTGTCCCGCATGCTGTCCAACCCGGACTACTACAGCTCCCTGTCCAGCGGCGCGCTCACCGCCCGTGACGCGATCAACGACGTGCTGCGCAGCGAGCCGCCCATGGCGAACTACTCGGCCCACTTCCCCCGCCGCACCATCCGCTTCCACGGCACCTGGATCCAGGCCAACGAGCTCGTCCTCGTCTCCTACGCCGCAGCCAACACCGCACCGGACAACATCCCCACCGACTCCCCACGCACGGACGGCGGTTCGCACCTCGCCTTCGGCGGCTCGGGACCGCATGTCTGCCCGGCCAAACAGCCGGCGCTGCTCATGGCGACAGCCGCGATCGAGCGTCTCACCAGCCACCTGTGCGACCTCGAACTCACGCTTCCCCGTGAGCAGTTGTCCTGGCGTCCGGGCCCGTTCCACCGTGCCCTCGCCCACCTCCCGGCGCGCTTCACCCCCGTCACTCCCAACCAGGCAGGAGTCACCCCATGGACCAGCCCTACGACATCGACCCCACCGGACGCGACATCCACGCAGAAGCCGCACTCCTCAGGAGCCGCGGCGCCGCATCCCGCGTGACGCTGCCCGGCGGCACCCCGGCCTGGGCCGTCACCAGCCATCTCCTGATCAAGGAGCTGCTCACGGACGACCGGGTGAGCAAGGACCCCCGCAAGCACTGGCCCACCTGGCAGCGCGGGGAAGTGCGGCCGGACTCCTGGCTCCACACCTGGATCGGCGTGGACAACATGTTCACCGCCTACGGCACGGACCACCGCCGGCTGCGCAAGCTCGTCGCCCCGGCGTTCACCGCCCGCCGCACCGAGGCGCTCGCACCCCGCATCGAGAAGATCAGCAACGCGCTCATAGAGAACATGGCGGCGGCGCCGGACGACCAGCCCGTCGATCTGCGCGCCATGTACGCCCATCCGCTGCCCATGCAGGTCATCTGCGAGCTCTTCGGGATTCCCGAGGAGATGCAGCCGCGCACCGCGGAGCTCATCGAGCGGATCTTCGACACCACCGTCACCCCCGAGGTGGCCGCAGCCACCTGGCAGGGCATCCACACCCTGCTCGCCGAGCTGATCGCGCTCAAGCGCACCTCGCCCGGCGACGACATGACCAGCGTCCTGACCACCACGCGCGACGACGACGGCACCCGCCTGAGCGAGGACGAACTCCTCTACACCCTGCTGCTCGTGATCGCCGCGGGCTTTGAAACCACCGTCAACCTCATCGGCAACGCGGTCCACGCCCTGCTCACCCACCCCGATCAGCTCAAGCTCGTCCGCACGGGCGGCGCCTCCTGGAACGACGTCATCGAGGAGACCCTGCGCTGGGCGCCGAGCGTGGCCAACCTGCCCCTGCGTTACGCCGTCGACGACATCGCCCTCCCCGACGGGCAGACGATCGCCAAGGGCGAGGCGATCCTGCCCGCGTACGCCGCCGCCGGCCGCGACCCGGAGTACCACGGCACCGACGCAGCCGACTTCGACATCACCCGAGACCTCCAGGGCCACCTGGCCTTCGGCCACGGTGTGCACCTCTGCATCGGCGCCCCCTCGCCCGCCTGGAAGCCCGCATCGCCCTCCCGGCGCTCTTCGAGCGGTTCCCCGACCTGGACCTGGCAGTACCCGACGAGGAGCTGCAGCCCGTCGAGTCGTTCATCTCCAGCGGTCTGAGGGCCATGCCGGTGCAGCTCGGCAAGCAGAAGATCACCGCCTGACCACGACCACCGGCAGGTGGCGAATGCGGCCCGGCAGCCCGGCCCCACTCGCCACCACGGCCCCCTCCAGCCCACCGACGTACTTCAGCAGAACGGACAGGTCCGACCATGACCGCACGGCCCGGCGCAGTGCCCGCGCGGCTGACCCCGGCCCAGGTCCGGATCCTCGGCAAGATCGCCAGCGGCATCGGCACTGCGGAGACCGCCCGGGCGCTGAGCATCGCCCAGGGCACGGTCAGCGTTCAGGTCTCCTCCATGAGCCGGAGACTCGGCGTGAGCGGCCGGGCCGCCCTCACGCACGTCGGGTACTGCAACGGGCAGCTCGACCGCCCCGAACCCGCCGAGTTCGACGGCACCTTCTCGGAGGCGGAGGCGTGCATCGTGCGTCTCGTCTCCAGCGGCGCATCCCTCCAAGAGATCGCCCACGCCTGCCAGTTGTCACGGGACGCGGCGAGGGAGCGGCTCCGCGCTCTCCGGCTCCGCATGGGCGCCTCCCACGACGCCCACCTGGTCACACTCGGGTGGCGGTACGGCCTGCTCGACGAATCGCACACCGGGAAGCCGTCTCACCCCTTCAGCGGAACGGGAGTTCATCGCTGACCTCCCGCCTGGGGAGGCACGCGGCAGCTGCGGCGGACACTGCCGGGGTACGGACGCGGGGCCGGGGCCGGCCGGACGGGCGGCGCCGGCCCCGCGTCCGTACGAGCGGCGGGAAGCAGCGGGCGAGCCCCGGTCGGAGGCTTCCACCGCGAGGCCCCGGTCAGGCGTTTCCCACCACGACGCCCGGTCAACAGCCGCTGACGACACTCGCCGCCTGCACTTCGAAGGCGGTGAGCGGTGTTCGCGCTCGTTCGAGTTTCCCCAGGTCAGGGACTTACTGCTCCGGAGCGGCGGCCAAAGGTGTGAAGGCTGCCGTGAGCGGGCATTCAGGCTGTCTGCGACTGCCCCGAGCGGCACGTCCGATCACAGCAGGTGGGGGAAACGCGCATGAACAGCACGACGATCGCCGTGGCACCGAGGCATTCCGCACCGACCGTGGTGCGCGGCACCGGCGCCGACAGCATCCACCAGGCCCGCGAGTCAGCCCGCGCCTTCACCGACAGCCTCACTCCGGCCCCGGACCCGGCCTCGGCGGACGCGCTCATCCTGGTGGTCTCCGAACTCGCCACCAACGCCGTACGCCACGGCGGCGGCCGCTACACCCTCACCCTGTCCGCCGACCCCGTCACGATGACCGCCGCGGTCAGCGACCCCAGCCCGGCGCCGCCACGCGAGCGGGCACCCGACCTCAACTACGGCACCGGCGGCTTCGGCTGGCACATGGTCCGCCGCCTCACCAGCGAACTGACCATCACCCCCGGGCCCGCTTCCGGCAAGACCATCCACGCCCGACTCACCCGGTAGCGCCCGGCGAGGGCCGCCGTCCCGGCCTCCTGCGGACAGGGCTCCGCCGAGGTCATCACCGGAGCCCCTTGCCGCCCGGCCCCTGCCCCACCCGGAGGGCGGCCCCCGCACGGTCCCGCCCGGAAGCGGTCATGCGGCCTGGATGAGCTCCGGACGGCCGAAGAGCAGCGCGTATCCGGACGGGAGCTGGGCGAGGATGCGGTCCAGCAGGCCGGGGCCGGCCAGGTGGCCGACGGCGGCGAGGACGGCCCCGGTGTCCCAGCGGGTGGTCGCGGGCGTGCCGCCGGTGCGGGCGGCCAGGTCCTTGACGAAACCCCAGCCCGTGAGGGGCCGGCTGTCGGGGGTCCGGCTGGTGAGGACAAGGGCGGCCTCGGCGGGAAGGCAGGCGGCGAGGTCGACGCGTACGTCGCCGGTGAGCTGACGGCCCAAGGCCTCCAGCACGGCGCGCGCGACGTCCTCGGCGCGCTCCCGGGTGGGATATGCGCCCTCGTAGCGGATTCTTTCCAGCATCTGGTGAAACGTCATGTCCGTCCGGGCAGCGGCCGGTGCGCGCAGCGGAGACATCGCGAGTGATCGCCTTTCTCGTACGAGGGCGTGTGTGCTGGCAGGAGAAGTACTGACATGGGCATCGGCCGCCTCGGTCGATGCCGGCGAGGCTGTCGCGCTTCCCGGGCCCCAGGCGCGCTCGGGCCCTTCCGCGGATCAGGCCGAAGAGGCCGGATCAGGCCGGATCAGGGAGCGGTGCTTTCGCGGGCCGAAGAGGGCGTCGTGGCCCGGGACTGGTGCAGGGCGCGGCAGACGGGTGCTGCGCGAGGTGCGCAGAGCGGAGGACGGGATCGGACGGGGCGAGGGATCGATGCCCGTCCTCCGATGTCGGCGCGGCCGGGAAGCCGGCTCCTCAGCCGCTGATTTCCCTGTGCTCGGACTGTCCGCCGATCGAGATCTTGCGGGGCTTGGCGCGCTCGGCGATCGGGATGCGCAGGGTCAGCACCCCTGCGTCGTAGTCGGCTGTGATGCGCTCGGTGTCCAGGGTGTCGGCCAGCACCAGCTGGCGGGAGAAGACGCCCAGGGGCCGCTCGGAGAGCTCCATCTGCACATCGTCCGCCCTCGCCGCCGGGCGCCGCTCGGCCCTGACGGTGAGCATGTTCCGCTCGACATCGACATCGATCGCGTCCTTGGCGACGCCCGGCAGGTCGAGGGCGATCACGTACTCCTCGCCCTCCCGGTAGGCGTCCATCGGCATCGCCGAGGGCCTGGACCAGGTACCTGTCGCACCCGTCAGCTGCTGGGCGAGCCGGTCGAGTTCGCGGAACGGGTCAGTGCGCATCAACATCGCGAAAACACCTCCAAAGGTCTGGCAGAAACTGCCAATGCGCTTCGTGTGCCACCGTTGTAGCATGTCATCCAAACGATGACAAGTACTGCGTCATCCAGTGGATGACAGCGCGAGAAGAGGTCCAGTGAACGCATCCCATCCCCCCAGCGACCCCACCTCCTCCTTCTCCGCCGCCGTGGCAGCGCTGAAAACGATCGACGAAGCCGTCCGCACCGCCCAGGGCACCCGGGCGCAACACGAAGAGGGCGGTCAGGCCAGTTCGGAGGAGGCCTTGGCCGCCCTCCTCATGCTGCGCGAACTGCGCGAGCAGCTGGCCGGCTGGGAGCCCGGACTCATCGAAGCGGCCCGCGCCGCCGGCACCAGCTGGGCCGACCTCGCCCACCCCCTGGGCGTCACCAGCCGCCAGGCGGCAGAACGGCGCTATCTGCGGGTTCGGCCCGGCGCGCCCGGCACCACCGGGGAACAACGCGTACAGGCCACCCGCAACAGCCGCGCCGCGGACCGCACCATCAACACCTGGGCCCGGGCAAACGCCGCCGACCTGCGACAGCTCGCGGGCCAGATCACCGCACTCACCGACCTCCAGCCGCCTGCCCACACACCCCAGGCAAACCTCGCCGACGCCCTCGCCGACAACGACGCCGCCAACCTCATCAACCCGCTCGCCGACACGCATACACACCTCACGGCCGGCCACCCCGACCTCGCGGACCGCGTGGACGCCATCACCCACAACGCCGACCGGCTCCGCCGGGCCGGCAGCAGCGACAACCACTGAACCGGGGCGGTGCGCCTCGCACCCCTCCGACGGCTGAGGCCGACTGTCTCACCGGGAGACACACCGAAATCTGTGCTGTCGAGAGTAGACATTGAGTCGTGGCCTGGCTATGGTTTCTCTCGTAGCCAGAGAGAACAGCAGGGCCTGGCAGGCATGAACTGCCGGGCGGCGGTACAAGCGGTTGCAGTTCGCAGGACGGTGCGGTGGTGGAGTTCCGAAGCCGGGGTTGTTGCTGGATGGCGACGGGGCTGACGACCGGACCGGGTGGCCCGCAGTGATCAGGGGCCGCCGTGAGCAGTTCGCAGTACCAGCAGTACGCAGTTCCCGTTCAGCAAGTAGTTCGTCCAGAGGGAAAGAACGGAGGACTTGAGCGCCATCAGGATCGCCCGGGCGGAAATCGATGGGCCCGGGTACCGCAGGACATCGATAGTGAGGTGGTCTCCGGTCAAGCAATCGCGATCCCCGCGTCCCCGACAGAGTTCAGGTCGGGTCTGCGGAAACAGAAGGCCGGCGCAGTTCCGAGGCCGGCAGATGGTGTAGCAGTTCCTTCGGGGCCCTGGTGCCATCGGCACCAGGGCCCCTCCACGCCGTGCCGCCCGGCAGTTCCCTCCGGCGCCGGAGCGAACGAATGTGGGGCCGCCGGCAGCCGCTCGCGGTCGAGCACTCGTCGGCTCCGCGCGTCCCTGGCCGGTTGATGCACTGGGCACCGCGGTCCGACGAACGCCACCGACAGAGCGAGGCGGGACGCAACGGTACGTACCGCGCACCGCAGTGGTCGTGCCCTGCGAACCCCGAACACACCGGCCTCCGGAAACGTTGCGCTCCGAAATGGCCAATAGTTATGACCGCGGCATGAGGGTTTAAGGGGTCACACCGGAAGTGTTCTTATCCCAACGAACAGAATAGCGATATTTAACGCACCGAGCACCCCATGGCATGCTACTGTCGCTTGAAGTTGCAGTTGTGGTTCCCAAACGTCAAGCGCCTCCTACGGTATATGAAGCCGCCGGAAGCGCTTTTGCATTTCCGGTCACCTTCCGGTCGGGGCATCATCGCGGCGACCCGGTATCCGTACATTACGGCCCGGCACACCGCCCTAAGGAGATACGGCATGGCATCCGGCACCGTGAAGTGGTTCAACGCAGCCAAGGGTTTCGGCTTCATCGAGCAGGACGGTGGCGGCGCCGACGTGTTCGCCCACTTCTCGAACATCGCCGCCCAGGACTCCCATGAGCTGCTCGAAGGCCAGAAGGTCACCTTCGACATCGCGGCGAGCCAGAAAGGCCCGACGGCCGAGAACATCGCTCCTTCCTGACGTTTACCCGTGCGCTCTGACTCCGTATAACGTCACCCACGCCACCCTGGCTATCTGCTTCCACGTCGAATTCAATTCACCATTATGCCGGCTTCGGCATTTTATCTCGGCCCGTTCCTGTGGTTCCCCACGCTTCCCTCCATTGCGGGAACTCCTTGATACGTGGCGTATCAGGGAAGGTTCTGAATGAACGCAACACCTAAAGGCGACCGTGATTCACACACCGGGAGCCGGACCGGCGGCGCCGCTTTCGGTTCCGGCGCCGATTCCGGCAGCCGCGTCGGCCCGCCAGCCCCGGGCGAGGAGAAACTGCCGGGCGTTGACATCAGTCGCAGGAACAACGTCACCGTCACCGGCCGTGAGGACGGGCCGACTCTCCTGCTGGCGCACGGATTCGGCTGCGACCAGAACATGTGGCGCCTCGTGGTCCCCATGCTGGTCAAGGACTTCCGGCTGGTGCTCTTCGACTACGTGGGCTCCGGCCGCTCGGACCCTTCGGCCTGGAGTGAGCAGCGCTACAGCTCGCTGGAGGGCTACGCCCGCGATGTGCTGGACGTCTGCGAGGAGCTGGACCTGCGGGAGGTCACCTTCGTGGGGCATTCGGTCAGCGCCATGGTCGGGGTGCTCGCAGCGGCCGAGGCACCACAGCGGTTCTCCCGCCTGGCGATGGTGGCTCCGTCACCCCGTTACATCGACGAGGACGGCTACCGGGGCGGGTTCAGCGCGGACGATATCGATGAGCTGTTGGAATCGCTGGAGTCGAACTACCTGGGCTGGTCCGCGGCGATGGCTCCAGTGATCATGGGTAACGCGGACCGGCCGGAACTCGGCCAGGAGCTGACCGCCTCGTTCTGCGCGACCGACCCCGGCATGGCCCGGGTCTTCGCCCGCACGACGTTCTTGTCCGACAGCCGCGAAGACCTCCGGACGGTGGTGGTGCCGACGCTGGTCCTGGAATGCGAGCAGGACGCGATCGCCCCCCGGGAGGTCGGCGCCTACATCCATGAAGCGATCCCCGGCAGCCGCCTGGTCACACTGGACGCGACGGGGCACTGCCCGCAGCTGAGCGCCCCGCAGGCCACCGCCGAGGCGATCACCGGCTTCATCGACGTGGCCGGATGACCGGCCCCACCGAGCAGGAGCCGGGCAGGACGCAGAGGCGCGTGGACGCCACCGACGTGGCCTTCTCCGCTCTGCTGGAGGACAGCGCAGAGGAGCTGTACGAGCAGGCTCCGTGCGGCTACCTGTCGACGCTGATGGACGGCACCATCGCGAAGATCAACACCACCCTGCTGGAGTGGCTGGGCCTCTCCGGGCGGCAGGTGGTGGGACGGATGCGTTTTCCCGATCTGCTCACGGTGGGCGGCAAGCTCTACTACGAGACGCACTTGGCCCCACTCCTGCAGATGCACGGCGAGGCCGGCGGTATCGCCCTGGACATCAAAGCCGCCGCCGGGCAGCGGATGCCGGTGCTTGTCACCTCGAAGGTGAAGACCAGCGATGGCGGAGAGCCGATGCTCGTCCGCACCACGATCTTCGACGCCCGCGACCGCCGCGCCTACGAGACCGAGCTGCTGCGCGGACGTCAGGCGGCTGAAGATGCGCACCGCCGGGCAGAGGCCGACCGCGAGCGCCTCCAGGAAGCTCTCGCCGTTCTCCAGCAGAGCCTGCTGCCCGCCCAACTCCCCGCAGTTCCCGGCCTGGAAGCCGGCTCCCACTACCACATCGCCTCTCCGGACCTGCTCGGCGGAGACTTCTACGACCTCTTCCCCTCGGTGCCGGCCGCTGGGCGTTCTTCCTCGGCGACGTGTGCGGCAAGGGCCCCCAAGCCGCCGCGGTCACCTCATTGACCCGCTACACACTGCGGGCGGCCGCCCTGCACGATGCAGACCCCGTCAAGGTGCTGACCACCCTGAACACGGTGCTGCACGAGCGGTACGCCAGTGGCGAGGCCCGCTACTGCACCGCCATATTCGGCGTCCTCCGTCCCGGCGGCGACCACGTCAGCGTGCACCTGGCCTCCGGCGGCCACCCCGCCGCGCTGATCCAGCGCGCCGACGGCAGCGCCGACTTCCTGCCCACCCCCGGCGGCATGCTCATCGGCGCGCTGCCCCATGCACAGTTCACGCCCGCCCACGCCCAACTGTCCGCAGGTGACACCCTGCTGCTCTACACCGACGGCCTCACGGAGGCCCGCACCGGCCCCACTCGCGAGCTCTACGGGGACGACGCCCTGCGCACCTTCACCGCCGCCCAGCCGCCGGCTGGACCACAAGCCCTGATCACCGCGCTGACCGCACTGCTCACCAGCTTCGGCGACGGACTCGACGACGACACCGCGCTCCTCGCCCTCGGGATGCCCGCCCCGCTCGCCACCCCCGTCGGTGAAGACCGGACATGAGCCCGCTGACGATCAATGCCCGAGACGCCGCGACCGGGCCCGTACTGGAGATCACGGGTGTCCTCGACCACAGGACCGCACCCGGGCTCCGCCGGGCTGTGGACCGCCTCACCCTGGTTGCCGGGCAACTACTGGTGCTGGATCTGACCGGCCTGACATTCTGCGACTCCAGCGGCATCTCCGCCCTGCTGGCAGCCCACAACCTGGCCAGGGAACAGAACGCCGACACAGCCCTGGCCGCAGTCCCCACCGACGTCACCCGGATCCTGCGCATCGTCGGCCTGGACCGGATCTTCACCGTCCACCCCGACGCGGCATCAGCCACCAACCACAGCTGACCCGCGCAGCTCCGAGCCGCGACGCCCGCTCCGCTCCACCTGGGGCACGAGCGGATCACCACACCTCCCGCGGCGTCGAACCCCTGCTACACCACGTACCTCAAGCAGCAGAAGACGCCCGAGGGGCGACGGCACTGGCGCTGTTGAGGATTTCAGTGGCATCCGTGAGGCGGCCACGGCCAGGACGGCGGTACCGGCGATGGCTGACGCGACGAAACGAGGCGTGGGCATGCGGCTGCATGCAGTGCTCTCTCGGCGTTCTTGGCCTTTGCTAGTGCGCAGAACGAACCTATGCGGGCGCAGAGTTGGCCGGAAATGACCCCTGCGGCAATACCCTTGAGGGATCCCGCGTTTTCTAGCGTGCCCCTGTCACTACCGGCAGGTAGGTTGGGTCATGATCGCCGCCGCACCCAGGGCACGGGGCTCTGCTGGGAACAGCGGGATCAGGAGGGACCCGCCATGACCAAGCGGTCCGATGCGGCAGATGCAGCGTGTGCCTACCGACGTACAGGGATTGCCCCGGTGCGTGATACGGGAAGGCTCAAGGAGCTGACGGGCCGGGAGAGGGAAGTACTTCTCCTGTTGGGTACGGGGCTGGGGAACCGTCAGTTGGCGCGGGTGCTGGGTATCGCCGAGCGCACAGTGAAGGCGCATATTGCGCGAATAGTGGAGAAGCTGGGGCAGGAGACTCGACTACAGGCTGCGGTGTTGTCCGTACTCTCCCACGACGTGCTGTGTGTTGATCCGCACTGCCCCTGCCGGCATTCCACGCTGCCTGCGGATCAGTGGACGCCATCTGCCGCGTGAGCGACGGCAGCCGTCCGCCCACTGGCTGAGACAGGCCGGGCGATCGACAAGGCACCCCTGCGAGGACACTTCCCTGTCGGAGACACCTGACTCCTGGATGCCGTGGCGAGGGGCGAGTTCGAGGCGATTCCGCCCCTCGCCGCACCCCTGGAGGACCTCTGGATGCCGAGGTCATTGTTAGTTGCACACGGGAATTGACGGTGTGTGAAAACTGAGGGACCAGCGTCCTGGCTGTGATCCGTCCCACACGGGCCGGTGCCCGGCCTCGGGACGGCCGCGGGATCGCCGGTCGCACGCAGGAGAGCGGGCGGACACGACCCCTCCCCAAGGGGCAATGCCTTATTGGTCACCTCCCTGTTGGACGTCGCGAAGATCATGCATTCGCGTCTACGTTCGAGCCTCGGGCCGCCGGACAGGCAGCCCAATAACAGGGGAACCTTATGAAGATGCGCATGATGTCGAAGGTTGCGGGGACGACGGCCCTGGCGGCAGCGGTCACCTTGGGGATATCCGGTGACGCCTTCGCGTGGCAGAGCACATGGAAGACCACGGGGAAGACCCAGACCACCAAGGCGCACAGCGTGAAGAAGGGCAAGCACTTCTTGCACTTCGGGATCTACGGCAACGGCCGGACCGCCTTCACGGCGAAGGCATACAAGCGCGCCAAGGGTAAGGACCCACTGATCCAGACGATCAAGGGCAAGGACAACGGGACGTCATGGATGGCCGACTGGAAGAAGTACGGAAAGGGCGACTACTACGTCGTCTTCAACTACAAGGCCAAGAACAAGAAGGCGTTCGGCGGCATCCAGTAGGCGGTAGCTCCGCGGGACGTCCGCAGCCCCGCGTGCGCGGCGGGCCGCCCTAGCACTGCGCCCGTGTTTCACGAGGAATGCCGCCACCCGACTGCCGCCCCCGGCAACAGGGTTGGGATACTGAACGATCATGAAGACGATTTCTCGCGGGGCCTTGTGGACGACCATGACCGCTCTTGCCCTGACCGGGTGTTCCACCCCGGACACGCTCTCAACCGAGCAACCCCTCAAAGCGCAGCCGTTGTTCCGCAGCATTCCGGTCGCCGAACGCCCTGCTGCTCCCGACTTCTCGGGCAAGTCGCTTGACGGGAAAGCGACCCGGTTGCCCGACTACCGGGGCAAGGTCGTCATCGTCAACGCGTGGGCTTCCTGGTGCGGCCCCTGCCGCCTGGAATCTCCGGCGCTGGACCGCACTCAACGGAAGCTGAAGGACCAGGGGGTACAGATCCTGGGCATCAACACCGAGCAGAGCGTGGATAACGCCCTGGCGTTCCAACGTGACCACAAACTGTCCTACCCGAGCCTGCACGACCCGGCGGGAAAACAGTTTCTCAAGCTGCCCCACGGCGTGGTGAACGCACAGGCTCTGCCCTTCAGTTTGGTCATCGACCGCTCAGGAAAGGTCGCAGGGGCCGTCCGTGGCGCGGTGTCCGAGGAAGACCTGACCGGCATCATCGACCTGATGCTGAAGGAGAAGGAGCCTGCTTCATCAGAAAAGTAGCCGCTCCACGACAGCCGCCCCCTTGTCGCGTCGGCACTCAAGCTCGAGTACGGCCTTGGCGGTCTCCGCACGGGTCTTGCGGCCGCTTCGGCAGTGCTCAGACTTGCCGTCGTTCTTGACTCCGTCGGTGACATAGCCGTGCCGGCGCCGACGGCCGTCCTTGCCCTGGAGAACCGAAGAGGTGCCGTTCAGCTGTCGGTTTTGCCGTGTCTTCCCCCGCCAAGGCCAGCCGCGAAGTCGCCCGAGTTGAGTCACCGGGCCAGAAATTCGCTCACCGCCGCGGGGGTATTGCGGCGGAGACTGCCGATCTTGACGGACGAGATTTCGCCGGAGGCGACGTACTCGTACACCCTCGTCCGGCCGATGCCGGTGCGGCGGGCGGCTTCCTCGACCGTCAGGACGACGAGGGTGGTATCTCCGCAGGACGCGTTCGCTCCGCCATGAGCGCATGGAGCTCTTCTTCCGCGCCGCCGAGCAGGTGTGTCGCGGGCAGGGGGTTCTGGGGCAAGAGAGCGTCCTTCTCCGGCCCGCACGGTGCGGCAACCACTTATCCAGCTCCGCAGACACCACACCCCGACGCAATGGGTTCACGGCATCCCAGATTCCGCCGGCCCCAACTGCCCTTTCCTCCCACCTGCAAGGCTCCCTTTTAGACGATAGGCACCCCCGCCACCCAAACTCTATGGTGAGGGGGCCCCGACCCAATTTGCCTCTACGGGGAGTCCGTTACTCGTAGAACGGTCGGACGCCACGTGGACCGCTACTTGTCCATGAATGGCTTCACCTAGTCCGGCAAGGGCCTGGCCATCACGTCCACCCAGTCCGGCAACAAGATCACCCTCCGACAGTCCCAGACGGAGATCTACGTCGCGGGCAAGTCGATGAGCACCAAGACCCAGTGCCGGGGCGCCCCCGAACTCGACAAGAAGCACTGAGGCACGTTCCGCACCCACCCAATGAACGGAGAACCACGTGCGTGTCAGCGCATCCGTGCCCCGCGTGGCGGCCCTCGCCGCCCTTCCCCTCGCACTTCTCGCCACCACCACGGTGGCCTCCCACGCCGACGACGCCCCCGGCCAGTCGGCACCCCTGAGCGCCCAGCAGCGCTCCGACCTCGCCGAACAGCACCTGAGCATCGGCCGCACCAGCGGCGGCCAGGCCGCCCTCGTCAACAACGCCCTGGCCGACCGCGGCGTGACCTCCACGGCCGCTCCGGGGTCCGTGACACTGTCCTGGAAGCCGTACACAGCCAACGCCCGCTACACCATCCTCCGCGACGAAACCCCCCTCACCACCTCCAAGCCGGGCCAGGCCACCTTCAAGGACACCACCGCCAGCGCCGGCACCTCCTACCAGTACCGGATCATCCCCCAGCTCAAGGGCGACACCTCCGCCGCCCGCACCTGGGGCCTCACCGTCGCCGTGCCCGAGGTCGACCACGGCAAGACCAAGGCGGCAGCCGTCCAGCGCACCGCCATCGCCCAGGCCGAGGCCGCCAAGGCGTCGGCCACCACCACCTTGACGTGGACGACGTTCATACCCCAGAAGTACATAGACCAGCCCATTCCCAAGGCGTGCAAGTACTGGGGCAAAAAGTACGTCTACGGCGGCGACAACCGCAGCTTCGACTGGAAGAGTTCCCGCTACCGCACCTCCGAGTCCGCCGTCATCACCTGGAAGAGCCGCAAGGTCAGTGGATACACCTCCGTCAAGGCGACCCACGTCTACAAGAAGTCCAACCACAAGCTGGTAGCCAAGAAGACCGCCAGCGCCAAGGACATGCAGGTCAAGAAGCTCGGCGCCGGCTCCGGATACGCCGACATCCGGATGGTCACCCACTCCACCAACCCGTTTTGCGGCGGCATCGCCAAGGTCAAGGGAGCCATCGACGGCGCCCTGACGTTCCACATCACCCGCGGAGGCTGGGAAATCCGCTCCGGCAACCACCGGAAAATGCCCAACCACGAGATCTACATCTACAACGGCGGACACGTCACCTGGGTCCACAAGAGTAAGTACGCTTCCCCGCTGTGCCTCGTCGGCGCCGCCACCTGCGAACTGACGAACCTCACCGGCTACTACGGCAAGTACAAGTAGCAGCCAAGCATGAGGAAGGCCCCCGGCGCACGGCGAATTCCAAGGGCCGTTGCCACACAGGTGATCAACTGGCTGTGGCCAGGAGCTTAGCGAGGCGCTCGGCTGGGGTTTCCCAGCCGGGCGTTCTGCGTGCGCGGCCGTTGACGTCCGCCGGGCGGTCGCCAGGTCGTGGAGGGTGTGGGCTGCCAGGTCGGCGCCCTTGGGGATGCTGCCCGCAAGCCGTTCGTGTTCTCGTGCTGCCAGGGGCTGGCTGCGTGATCTTCTTCAAGAGCGCGGCCTAGGCGAAGACCTTCTTCCAGGCCATCCCGCCGAAGACGAACACGAAGAACACGTAGCCGGTGTACAGGGCCCAGATCAACAGCATCCCGCCCCACTCGCCCCACGTAGCGGCCACCGCCATCACGGTGAACAGCGCCAGAAGAGCAAACGCCAGACCGGCTCCCGGCCAGAATTCGGAGCGGAGACCGTCATAGCGTCGGAAGGCCGCCACCACGCCGACGACCTCACCTACCAGCAGCAGCGGCACGAGTGCCAGCCGGGTGCCGAACGTCAAGAACAGCCCGTCCGGCTCCTGCGAGAACCCCCACAGCATGGTCGTCCCCGTAGCGAGCAGCCACGGCACCACGGCCACCCAGATGACCAGCGGAAGCACCACACGCCTGACCGGCACCACAGCAGACCCCCGAACAGTATCGATCACGAAACCCACAGTACCCTCGGCCCCGGCTCCCCCCGCCCCGGGCCCACCCCGCCCCAACGCAAGGGGCCCGGGCGCAACTTCGACGCCGTTGGTCAATGCCGAATGGGCTGTCGGCGTCGGCATCAGGAAGGTCCAATCGGGCGTTGCCCCCCGGATGTCGGACAGACGAGACACTGGATCCTGGTGATCCGAGAACGGACATCTCGTGGTCATGAAGAACTATCCGCCGGAGTTCAAAGGGGACGTGTTCGCGCTGTACGATTCGCGGCCCGAAGCGGCGATCAGGTCGGCAGCCGCTGATTTCTCCATGACCACATGGCGCAGCTACACGAGATGCGAGCCACAGCTGCCGAGCTGCCGCGGAGTAAGACGTCGCCTTCTCGCGGCCGGACGGACGCTTGCTCGACCCACGCGCCGACTACGAGGAGTTCAAAGAGTTGCTCGTAGAAGCTGGGATCGACGACGGCCGGCACCACACTCGCGGGGTCCGCGCCCGGCGTCGCCGGCGCATCCAGGAAAAGCAAAAGCCCCAGGTCACGGCGAGTGAGTCCTGAGGCTTCTACAGAGCCGCCTTCGGGATTCGAACCCGAGACCTACGCATTACGAGTGCGTTGCTCTGGCCAACTGAGCTAAGGCGGCACGCCCTGTCGCACCATGATGCGATCAGCAGCGACGCCAAGTCTACACAGTTTCCGAGGGTGCTCCGCACCAGCCCGCTGCAGCGGCGTAGTCGCAGGTCAGGCCACGGATCGGTGAGCTCAGGAGCACTTCTTGCCGTCGCTCGGCGGGGTGCCCTCCAGGAGGTAGGTGTTGATCGCCGTGTCGATGCAGTCGCTGCCGCGGCCGTACGCCGTGTGGCCGTCGCCCTGGTAGGTGAGGAGGGTGCCGGAGGAGAGCTGGCCGGCCAGCGACTTCGCCCACTTGTACGGGGTGGCCGGGTCCCGGGTGGTGCCGACCACCACGATCGGGGCCGCGCCCTCGGCCTTGATGCGGTGCGGGGTGCCGGTGGCGCGGACCGGCCAGTAGGCGCAGTTCAGGGAGGCCCAGGCGAAGCCCTTGCCGAAGACCGGGGAGGCCTTCTCGAACGTGGGGAGGGCCTGGGTGACCGCCTTGGAGGTCTTGAAGGCGGGCGGGAGGTCGAGGCAGTTCACGGCCGCGTTGGCGTACATGAGGTTCGCGTACGTGCCGTTCGGCTCGCGCTCGTAGTAGCTGTCCGCCAGCGAGAGCAGACCGGAGCCGTCGCCCGCCTCGGCTGCGGTGAGCGCCTCGCGGAGCTGGGGCCAGGCCTCCTCGTCGTACATGGCGGCGATGACACCCGTGGTGGCGAGGGACTCGCCGAGCTTGCGGGACTCGCCGGTGGCGATGGGCTTGGCGTCGAGGTCGCTGAACAGCTTCTTCAGCTGGGTGGCCGCGTCGGCGGCGGACGTCGTACCGAGCGGGCAGTCCGCCTTCTTCACGCAGTCTGCGGCGAAGGACTGGAACGCGGTCTCGAACCCCGCGGTCTGGTCGCGGTTCATCTCGACCGACGGGAGCGAGGGGTCCATCGCACCGTCGAGGACGAGCCGGCCGGCCCGGGCGGGGAAGAGTTCGGCGTACGTCGCGCCCAGGAAGGTGCCGTACGAGGCCCCGACGTAGTGCAGCTGATCGTCACCGAGCAGGGCACGGAGGATGTCCATGTCACGCGCCGTCTCGACAGTGGAGACGTGCGGCAGGACCTCCCCGGAGCGCTGCTCGCAGCCCGAGGCGAACTTCTTGTACGCGCCGCTGAGCTTGGTGACCTCCACGGCGTCGTCCGGCGTCTGGTCGACCTGGGTGTACGCGTCCATCTGCGAGCCGGTGAGGCATTCGACGGGTTCGCTGCGTGCCACCCCGCGCGGATCGATGGCGACCATGTCGTAGCGGGCCCGCACCTGGGCGGGGTAGCCGATGGCGGCGTAGCCCTGGAGATAGCCGATGGCCGACCCGCCGGGCCCGCCCGGATTCACCAGGAGCGAGCCGATCTTCTTGCCCGGCCCGGTGGCCTTCTTCCGGGAGACCGCCAGCTTGATCTCGGCGCCGTCCGGCTTCGCGTAGTCGAGCGGCGCCTTCATCGTGCTGCACTGGAATCCGGTGACACCGCAGTCCCGCCAGCTGAGGCGCTGTGAGTAGAACTTCTTCAGTGCCGCGGGCACGGGGGAAGCGGAGGCGGTCTGCGCGGAGGACGAGGCGCTCGTCGTCGAACTCCCGTTACTACAACCGGAGATGAGGAGGCCGGCAGTGCCGAGCGCGATGGCGAGGGTACGGAGCGGGCGCCTGGTGTCCATTCCCGGAGCGTAGCCGCCGTGTGACGACTCGTCCGATTCCCTGCTCATTCGGGTGAATCCGTGGCGCCTGGGCCCTTGACCGGCGAATCGGCGGGCGGCGGGTGGTGACCGACAGGCCGGCGGCCGACGTCGGACGCGTTACGTCAGCCCGACCACAGCGCCATCGTCATGGCCTCCACCGCGAGCAGCGGGGCGACGTTGCGGTCCAGCGCCCGGCGGCAGGCGATCACCGCCTCGATCCGGCGCAGGGTGCGCTCGGGTGTGGACGAGCGGACGACGCGGTCGAGGGAGTCCTGGGCGTCCGCGTTGGCGATGGCGATCCGCGAGCCCAGCTGAAGCGCGAGCACATCGCGGTAGAAGCCGGTCAGCTCCGTGAGTGCCAGGTCGAGGCTGTCGCGCTGGGTGCGGGTCTTGCGACGCTTCTGCCTGTCCTCCAGCTCCTTCATCACCCCGGCCGTGCCCCGCGGCATCCTGCCGCCGGCGGACGCGCCCAGTGCGGCCTTCATGTCGTCCGTCTCCTTGACGTCCACGTCCTCGGAGACCTGCTTGGCGTCGTCCGTAGCGGTGTCGATCAGTTCCTGCGCGGCCTTGAGACAGCCGCCGATGTCCTCGACGCGCAGCGGCATTTTGAGGACGGCCGCGCGGCGGGAGCGGGCCCGCTCGTCCGTGGCGAGGCGGCGGGCCCTGCCGATGTGTCCCTGGGTGGCGCGGGCGGCGGCCGCGGCCCGCTCCGGGTCGATGCCGTCGCGCCGGATCAGGACGTCGGCGACCGCGTCGACCGACGGCGTGCGCAGGCTGAGGTGACGGCAGCGGGAACGGATCGTGGGCAGCACGTCTTCGAGTGAGGGCGCGCAGAGCAGCCACACGGTGCGGGGCGCGGGCTCCTCGACCGCCTTCAGCAGGACGTTGCCGGCCCCCTCGGTGAGGCGGTCGGCGTCCTCCATGACGATCACCTGCCAACGCCCGACGGCCGGGGAGAGCTGGGCACGGCGGACAAGCTCGCGGGTCTCCTTCACACCGATGGAGAGCAGGTCGGTGCGGATCACGTCGACATCGGCGTGCGTACCGATGAGGCTGGTGTGACAGCCGTCGCAGAAACCGCAGCCCGGCGCCCCGCCCATGGCACGGTCCGGGCTGGTGCACTGCAGAGCGGCGGCGAAGGCCCGGGCGGCGGTGGACCGTCCGGAGCCCGGCGGTCCGGTGAACAGCCAGGCGTGCGTCATCTTGGAGCCCGGAGGCACCGGCTCTCCCGTGGAGATGGCGGTGACCAGCGCGTCGGCGTCCCGGGCGGCGGCGCCGAGCTGCTCCTGCACCCGGTCCTGGCCGACCAGGTCGTCCCATACGGACATGGGTCTCCGCCCTTCCGGTGGTGTGCGGGTCGCGCTGCCCTCCCATGGGAGGGCAGCGCGACTCTCTGTGGCTCTTGTCCTGGCCTTCGAAGCCCTCGATGGCCTTCGTCACAGCTTTCGCCGTGACTCCTGTCGAAACCCGTCGAACCTGTCGAACCCGACCTGTCCAACCCTGTCGAACCCGACCTGTCCAACCTGTCGAACCCGTCGATCCGGCTTCCCATTGTGAGGGACGGGTCTGACAATCCCGACAGGACGGATGGCCGGATGGCGAGGTTGCCGGATGGCCCGGCCCCCTGGGTCCGTGTGTGGCCGGGTGGCCCGGTCCCCTGGGTCCGTGTACCGGGTGACCTACAGACGCCCCGGGGCGCCGGGCCTCCCCCGCGTAACGGGAAGCCAGGCGCCCCAGGACTCCCGGTACCTGCCGGCTCTCCGGCCGGCAGGTACCGACCGGATCAGCGGCGCGGGCGGCGTCCGCGGCCCGGCTTGGACGGGCCCTCGTCGTCGTGGTCCCCGAGCAGCTCGTCCGCCAGCGTCGGCAGATCGTCCAGCGGGGTCTCCTCCGCCCAGTCGGGGCGGGGCCGCCGAGAGGACCTGCCGGAACTCTCCTGCCGGCCCTGGACCGGCTGCTGGGCCGCGTGCGGGTCCGGGACCTGCGGGAGCTCGCGGGTGCGCTCGTTCTCACCCTCCGGTGCGGAGTCGGCCGGGCTCTCGTCCCGGAAGATGCCCCGCGGTACCCGGTCGGCCGGATCGGCGTCCCGTGCGGATCCACGTCCCGCGTCACGTACCGGCGGAAGCACCGCCGTTTCGTCCGCCGCACCTGCGGTGTCCCGCCTGCCGGGGCGCTCCGACGGGTCGGTGATCTTCGGGATCATCGCCGTCTCGGCCTCGTCGGAGGGCCAGGTCGCGGACGAGGACCGGGACCGGGTGGAACCGGACGACGGCTCCACCGGGGAGGGCACCGGCTGCGTGATCTCGTTCGGACTGACGAGAGGGGTCGGCACCGTCAGCTCGTTGTCCGGCACGGACGACTCGGACGGCTCGGACCGCGTGGACCGGGTGGACCGCGACGACGCCCGGGAAGCCCTGGCGGCCGCCTCGGCCTCGGCGGCGGCCGCAGCCGCTTCCGCCTCTGCCGCGGCAGCCTCCGCCCGCGCGGTCTCGGCCGCGGCGGCCGACTCCGACTCGGCCTGGCGGCGGGCCGCCTCGGCCCTCAGCAGCGCCTCCTCGGCCTTGCGCTGCTTCTCCAGACGCCGTGCCTCGGCCTCCTGACGCAGCCGCGCTTCCTCCTCGGCCTGGCGGCGCAGCCGCGCCTGTTCGGCCTCGCGGGCCGCTTCCTCGGCCTCGACCCGGACCCGCTCCTCCTCGGCGAGCCGACGGGCCTCCTCGGCGCGCTGCCGGTCCTCCTCCGCCTGGCGTTCGGCCTCGCGTCGGCGTGCCTCCTCCAGCTCGCGGCGCTTGCGCTCCTCCTCCTCGGCGCGGAGCTTGGCGAGCTGCTCCTGCCGCTGGCGCTCCAGCCGCTCCTCCTCCGCCTTGCGGGCGGCCTCCTCCTCGGCGAGGCGCCTGGCCTCTTCCTCGGCGGCCTTGCGCGCCTCTTCCACGGCCTTGACCTCGGCCTCGGAGAGCGGGAGGAGCTGGTCGAGCCGGTGACGTACGACCGTGGTGATCGACTCCGGCTCCTGGCCGGCGTCGACCACGAGGTAGCGCGTCGGGTCGGCCGCGGCCAGGGTCAGGAAGCCGGACCGCACCCGGTTGTGGAATTCGAGCGGCTCGGACTCCAGCCGGTCGGGCGCCTCGGTGAACCGTTCCCTCGCGGTCTCCGGAGAGACATCCAGAAGGACCGTCAGATGCGGTACGAGCCCGCTCGTCGCCCAGCGCGAGATCCGGGCGATCTCGGTCGGCGCGAGATCGCGGCCCGCGCCCTGGTAGGCGACGGACGAGTCGATGTAGCGGTCGGAGATGACGATCGCGCCCCGCTCCAGCGCCGGACGCACGACCGAGTCGACGTGCTCGGCGCGGTCGGCGGCGTACAGCAGCGCCTCGGCGCGGTTGGAGAGTCCGGCCGACGACACGTCGAGCAGGATCGAACGCAGCCGCTTGCCGACCGGGGTCGCTCCCGGTTCGCGGGTGACCACGACCTCGTGGCCCTTGGCCCGGATCCACTCGGTGAGCGCCTCCACCTGGGTGGACTTGCCGGCCCCGTCGCCGCCCTCCAGGGCGAGGAAGAAACCGGTGGCGGCGGGGGCGACGGACGGGTCGCCGCCGCGCAACGCCTCGCGCAGATCACGGCGCAGCGGCACTCCGGCACGGTCGTCCGTCTTGGCGAGGACGATCGCGGCGACCGGCAGCAGCAGGGCGCCGATCAGCATCAGGGTGAACGCGGCTCCGCCGTGCGCGAAGACGAAGTCACCGGCCGTCAGCCGGTGGGTGCCGATGGCGGCGGCCAGCAGCGGGCCGCCGACCGCGCCGAGCGCGATCAGGACCCGGACGAGGGCCTGGAGGTGTTCGGTGGCCCTGGACCGGCGGAATTCCTCGGTCTCCTGATCGACGAGTACATGGCCGGTGTTCGCGGCGACGCCCGCCGCGTATCCGGCCAGCACGGCGATCAGCACGACGGTGGCCGTGTCCGGCACCAGGCCCATCGCCAGGAGCGCGACTCCGGTGACAGCGGTGGCCAGGGAGAGCAGGCGCCGCCGCGACAGGGCCGGCAGCACCTTCCGGGCGGTGCGGATACCGACGCCGGTGCCGCCGGTCAGCGCGAGGACCAGCAGCGCGAGGGTGGCGGGTCCGCCGCCCAGATCGGTGGCGTGCAGTACGGCGACGGCGCCCGCCGCCGCAATGGCTCCGGCCACCGCGGCGCAGGTCCCGACGATCAGCGGGACGGCACCGGTTCGGCCCTTGTCCGGTCCGCTGCCGGCGGACGGCCTGCGCAGCCCTTCCAGCGGCGAGCGCGGACGGGGCGTCGGCGAACCGGGCAGTTCCAGGAAGTACAGGGTGGAGATGGAGGCGGAGAAGAGCCCCGCGGCGACGTAGGACCCGAGGGCCGCCTGGTGGAAGGAGAACCAGTCCAGGCCCGAGCCCAGCAGATTCCCGATCAGTGTGGCCACCAGCAGTACGGCCGCGGCGGCCGGGACGACCGCGAAGTCGGTACGCAGGGAGAGCCGGCGAAGAGCGTCGAGGTGGTCCGGCAGCGGGCGCACGGCGGCGCCCTCGATGGGCGGGGCGGGCAGCAGCGCGGGAGCGGCGCTCTCCTTGGCTACCCTCCACAGGCGTTCGCCGGCACCGGTGACGAAGACGGTGATCAGGATCATCATGAGTGCCCTGTCGGGCATCCAGTCGATCCACAGGGGGGCGACGACCAGCAGCGCGAGCCGCAGCCCGTCGGCCCCGATCATCAGCCACCGCCGGTCGACGGGCCCTCCCGGCCCCGTCAGGGTCGTCAGCGGACCCAGGAGTACGGCTCCGAAGAGCAAGGTGGAAATAATCCGGGCGCCGAACACGGCGGCGACGGCAAAGGCCGCCCCGCGGTATCCGGATCCGAGTGAGCCCTCAAGGACCGCCGCTTGCAGCGACAGCAACACCAGCACGAGAAGGGCGAGTGCGTCGCCGATACCGCCGACGAGCTGGGCGCTCCACAACCGCTTCAGCGGGGGAACACGCAACAGGGCTCGTACGGCGCGCTCGCGTGAGTCTGCGGCAAGTGTGTCGGAGGTGGGGCTCACGACCGTTGGCTGCTCGGCTCGCGTCATCCGCCCAGCCTATCGGGAGCAACCCCGTGCCCGGGGGCCGCGTCCGAACATACGGTCGCCGCCCACGGAACCGACCCACCCAGCACCCCAGGGCAACACCCCACACCCAGCCCAGCCGACAGCTCATCCCCCAGCCTCTCGCCCCACCCCGCCGACAGCTCAACCCACAACCCCTCCGGCGCTTAAGAAGCGGGACACCCCCAGCCCCTCCGGCGCTTGAGGAGCGGGACACCCACAGCCCCTCCGGCGCTTGAGGAGCGGGGTCCGGGGCGGAGCCCCGGTTACGGGAAGGGGCGGGGAGGGGACAAGGCCCGCCGCAGGCGCCCCCGCCGACCCCACGCCCGCATCACAAGCGCACCGCACCACCCGCCCCACCCGCACCGCAAACCCTCCGAACCCCGAAAACGCCGGACGGGCTGGAGATCTCTCCAGCCCGTCCGGCGTTCACAACCTCGGCGTTCACAACCCGGTGAGGTCACTCCTCCGTGGACGTGGACGCCGCGGAAGCAGTCTTCTTCGCCGCCGTCGTCGTCTTCTTCGCCGCGGACTTCTTCGCCGTAGTCGTCTTCTTCGCGGTCGTCTTCGCCGCGGTCTTCTTCGCCGTGGTCGCCTTCTTCGCGGGCGCCTTCTTGGCCGGGGCCTTCTTTGCCGTCTTCTTCTTGGCGGGACCCTTGGCACGCTTCTCGGCGAGCAGCTCGTAGCCGCGCTCCGGCGTGATCTCCTCGACGCTGTCGTCGGACCGCAGCGTCGCGTTCGTCTCGCCGTCGGTGACGTACGCGCCGAAGCGACCGTCCTTCACGACCACCGGCGCCCCGCTCACCGGGTCCGTGCCCAGTTCCTTCAGCGGCGGCTTGGCGGCGGCCCGGCCGCGCTGCTTCGGCTGGGCGTAGATCGCCAGTGCCTCTTCGAGCGTGATGTCGAAGAGCTGGTCCTCGGAGGTGAGCGACCGCGAGTCCGTGCCCTTCTTCAGGTACGGGCCGTAGCGGCCGTTCTGCGCGGTGATCTCGACACCCTCGGCGTCCTCGCCGACGACGCGCGGCAGCGACATCAGCTTCAACGCGTCGGCCAGCGTCACCGTGTCCAGCGACATCGACTTGAAGAGCGAAGCGGTCCGCGGCTTCACCGCGTTCTTGCCGGTCTTCGGGGTGCCCTCGGGCAGCACCTCGGTGACGTACGGGCCGTAGCGCCCGTCCTTGGCGATGATCTGGTTCCCGCTCTCCGGGTCCGCACCGAGCTCGAAGTCGCCGCTCGGCTTGGCCAGCAGCTCCTCCGCGTACTCGACGGACAGCTCGTCGGGCGCCAGCTCCTCGGGGACGTCCGCGCGCTGGTGGCCCTCGGAATCCTTCTCGCCGCGCTCGATGTACGGGCCGTACCGGCCGACCCGGAGCTTGATGTCGTTGCCGACGGGGAACGAGGAGATCTCCCGGGCGTCGATCGCGCCGAGGTCGGTGACGAGCTCCTTGAGCCCGCCGAGGTGGTCGCCGTCGCCGTTGCCGGCGTCGGAGGCCTTTCCGGCACCGGCCGTCTCGTCACCGGCCGTCGCACCGAAGTAGAAGCGCCGCAGCCACGGCACGGACTTGGCCTCACCGCGTGCGATGCGGTCGAGGTCGTCCTCCATCCGGGCCGTGAAGTCGTAGTCCACGAGCCGGCCGAAGTGCTTCTCCAGCAGGTTGACCACGGCGAAGGACAGGAACGACGGGACGAGCGCCGTGCCCTTCTTGAAGACGTAGCCGCGGTCGAGAATGGTCCCGATGATCGAGGCGTACGTCGACGGGCGGCCGATCTCGCGCTCTTCGAGCTCCTTGACCAGCGAGGCCTCGGTGTAACGGGCCGGCGGCTTGGTCGCGTGGCCGTCGACCGAGACCTCGTCGGCGGACAGCGCGTCGCCCTCGGCGACCTGCGGCAGCCGGCGCTCACGGTCGTCGAGCTCGGCGTTCGGGTCGTCGGCGCCTTCGACGTAGGCCTTCATGAAGCCGTGGAAGGTGATCGTCTTGCCGGAGGCGGAGAACTCGGCGTCGCGGCCGTCACTCGCCCGGCCGCCGATCTTGACGGTGACGGAGTTGCCGACCGCGTCCTTCATCTGGGAGGCGACGGTCCGCTTCCAGATCAGCTCGTAGAGCCGGAACTGGTCGCCGGTCAGGCCGGTCTCGGCGGGGGTGCGGAAGCGGTCCCCGGAGGGGCGGATCGCCTCGTGCGCCTCCTGCGCGTTCTTGACCTTGCCGGCGTAGGTGCGCGGCTTGTCCGGCAGGTAATTGGCTCCGTACAACTGCGTGACCTGGGCACGGGCCGCGGTGATCGCGGTGTCCGAGAGGGTCGTGGAGTCGGTACGCATGTAGGTGATGAAGCCGTTCTCGTACAGCTTCTGCGCGACCTGCATGGTGGCCTTGGCCCCGAAGCCCAGCTTCCGGCTCGCCTCCTGCTGGAGGGTCGTCGTACGGAAGGGGGCGTACGGGGAACGGCGGTACGGCTTCGACTCGACGGACCGCACGGCGAACGTGGAGTCGGCGAGCGCGGCGGCCAGGGCGCGGGCGTTCGTCTCGTCCAGGTGCAGGGTCTGGGCGGAACCGGCCTTGAGCTGCCCGTCCGGACCGAAGTCACGGCCCTGGGCGATGCGGCGCCCGTCGACCGCGCTGAGGCGGGCCGTGAGCGTCGAGGGGTCGGAGGCGTCACCGCTGCGACCGGTCGCGAACGTGCCGGTCAGGTCCCAGTACTCGGCGGAACGGAAGGCGATGCGCTCGCGCTCCCGCTCGACGACGAGGCGGGTGGCGACGGACTGGACACGGCCCGCGGACAGCCGCGGCATGACCTTCTTCCACAGGACCGGCGAGACCTCGTAGCCGTAGAGACGGTCGAGGATTCGGCGGGTTTCCTGGGCGTCGACCATGCGCTGGTTGAGCTCGCGCGGGTTGGCGACGGCGGCCCGGATCGCTTCCTTGGTGATCTCGTGGAACACCATCCGGTGGACCGGGACCTTGGGCTTGAGCACTTCCTGCAGGTGCCACGCGATGGCTTCGCCCTCGCGGTCCTCATCGGTGGCGAGGAAGAGTTCGTCGGACTCGGCCAGAAGCTGCTTGAGCTTCCTGACCTGGGACTTCTTGTCGGCGTTGACGACGTAGATGGGCTGGAAGTCGTTGTCGACGTCGACGCCGAGACGGCGTACCTCACCGGTGTACTCGTCCGGCACCTCTGCCGCGCCGTTCGGGAGGTCGCGGATGTGCCCGACGCTCGCCTCGACGACGTATCCGGGGCCGAGATAGCCCTTGATCGTCTTCGCCTTGGCAGGCGACTCGACGATGACGAGTCGGCGGCCGCCCTGTGCGGTCTCGCTGGTCGGGGACAACTTCGCTCTTCTCTCCGGTCGACGCTCGGTGGGCACCAGGGCAGCGCGATGGCGCTGCCGACTGTGCTGTCGCTGCGGAGTGTGACGGTACAACCCGCCCCCGTGTCAAACGGCAAAAGCCCGCAACGGCCACTCGAACGGTAACCCGACTTCCGCCTTTCCTGCCGCCCGGCCCGCTCGGTCCGCTGTCCGCAGGGCGGCTGCCTGCGGGTTTCGGGGGCGCTGTGGCTGCCCTGCGGGTACCGGGGGCGGAGTGGGGACAGTCCGGGCGTGTTCCCGGCCCTGCCCGGGAGCCGGGTGGGTCCGGGGGTCCGGAGGTGAGCCCGGATGCGCGTTCGGAAGCGGGTTCAGATGCGAGTGAGGCACCACACTCCGAGGACGAGGAAAAGTACGCCGAACACGGTGGCGAGTGCGGTGGAGACGACAGGGCTCACCCCGTGCGCCACCGGCGCACGTCGGAGCGTGCGCGCCCCCGTCCACCACAGCAGTGCGGCACCGAACAGCGCGAACGCAGTTCCGGCGAAGACCGCAGGTCCGCTCTCCATACCCGTACGCCTCTCGTTTCCCCCGGCGCGGACCGGGCGCACGCGGGGCGGGCGGACCGGGACGTGCGGCGCGGAGCCGGCCGGTGCCCGGGTCCGCGCCGCACGTCACACGGTCGGTGCCGCGTCGTACGGCTCGGTGCCGCGCCTGCGGTCCGTACCGCTTCCGTGTCGCACGGCTTCCCGCCGTGTCGTTTCCGGGGGAGGCTCCCACCGCGGAACGTCGCCGACGCGAACCCAGGGTGAACAGCAGGGACCCGCCGAGAACAGGTCTCCCGGACGCCCGGCCGGCGATGGCCTGATTCACATCACGTCAAGCGTCGCTCGCCGCCTGCTGCCACGTTCGAACACCGTCAGCAGCACGACGGCAAGCAGCGCGTACCCGGCGCCTATGGCCAGTTCGGCAGCGATCCCCCGACCGTCGAGTCCGGCGCCGACGCTCAACTCACGTGCGGTTTCTGCCGCGTGGGTCATCGGCAGTACGCCCCCGACGGCGCGCATCCACTCCGGAAGGTTCTCCCTCGGGACGTTGGCACCGGTCAGCAGCAGCAGTACGGAACTCGCCACGTTCGAGATCAGGAAGACATCACGGAAGCGCAGCCCCAGTGCCCCCAGCGCGAGACCGAACGCCGAGCACCCCGCCGATGCGGCGAGCAGCACCGCGGCCAGCCCCGGCAGAGCGCCAAGCGGAATCCGCAGACCGAGCAGGAGGCAGGCCGATCCGAGCGTGAAGACGCTGATGACAAGGCCGTTCAGTACGTACGGCAAGGCACGCCCGAACCAGAGCGGAGCACGGCTCCGAGGGCTCAGGAGCACCGCACCCAGCGTCCCGTAGCGGCGTTCGTTGGCGATGGCCATCGTGCCGCCGTAGACGCAGGCGGTGGAGGCGGCGACGACGGCGTTGCCGAGTAGGTAGAAGCGGTCGTCGGCGACCTGGAGCTGACGTCCCAGGAAGACGAAGAAGAGAAGTTGCAGCAGCGGCCCGACCAGCAGGGTGCCGACGAACATGGGCGGCGTCGTCCAGTTGAAGAGCGCCCGGTAGGACAGGGCACCGCCGATCACGACGAGACGCGCCGCGGAAGCGATCCTCCGCCGCACTCCGGGTGAAGGCAGCGGGCCCGCGAGGACGGCCGGATCCGGGACAGCCCTCCCTGGGGCAGCCGGGTCCGGAGCAGCGGGGTCTGGGGAGGTCGGGTCCGGGGCAGCCGGGGCCGGTGTGTTGACAGGCATGCGGGGAGACTCCTGGGTTCAGGCGAGAGAGAGGGTGGCGGCGGCACGCGCGCGCTGCTCGACCCGCCCGAGGACCAGGACGGCTGCCAGCGCGTACAGCGTGCCGAGGGCAACAGCCACGGCCATCGGGACCAGCACCTCACTGGCTCCCGCGCCCCCGGAGGTCGCCGCGTGCACCGCCCGCGAACCCCAGGTGGTGGGCAGCGCCCAGGAGACCGGACGCGTCCAGTCGGGCAGCACGGTGACGGGCACGAGCATCCCGGACAGCAGCCACACAGGGGCGTCCAGCGGGTTGGCGAGCGCGTTTGCGTTGCGCAGCAGCACGAACGTGGCGGCGAGCAGCAGCCCCATCATCCCGAGCGACAGGACACACACGGGTACGGCGGCCAGGAACAGCAGCGGGTGGGAGAAGTCGAGCGGCACGTCGAACAGCACGGCGCCCCAGATCACCGTCGCCCCCATGGAGTACGTGCCGATGACGGCGGTGGCCAGGGTGATCGGCAGCAGCACGAGCGACAGTGGCGTGGGCGAGGCGACCAGTGTCTCCAGCGTGCCGAGCCAGCGCTGGTTCTGCACGGCTCCGCCCGACCCGAAGAGCACCGAGGACCAGATACCCATCAGCCCTGCTCCGACGGCCGCCGTGAGCAGCCGGTCGGAGTCGTCTGCGGCGCGGAACAGATAGACGGAGAGGGTCGCGTACACCAGGGGCACGAGGACGGCGAAGGTGATTTCGATCGGTGAACGGCTCATGTACGAGACATGGGTGCGCACTCCGACGGCAGTCAAGCGCAGCGCCCGGGCGGGGGTCATGCCGCTCATGCCGCTCATGCCGCGGACCCGTCGGTGGAACGGGCGGCCTGAGCTGGCCGGACGGCCGCGAGTGGGCCGGCGCTCTCGGCGGGGCCGGGCCTCTCGGCGAGTTCGCCCGGCTGATCGAGACCCCGGGGCCTCCGGGGTAGTCCCCGTCCGCATGGCGGGCACTGTCCTCCGCCTCCGCCTGCGCCTCCTCCTCCGCCTGCGCCTCCTCGACGATCGCGATATAGGCATCCTCCAGCGTGGGTTCACGCGTGACGACCCGTCCGACGCGGACGCCGTCCAGCGCCGCCAGCACCTGGGCGTGCAGCTCGGCGCCCGGCTCCGTCTGCACGATGACGGCCTGTCGGCTGCCGCGGTCCTCGGCGGCCACACCGTGCACGCCCGGCAGGTCCCGGATGCGATCGAGGTGCTCGTCGTCCGCCCCGTACGCCTCGATCTCCAGGATGCCGCGCTCCTGGACCCGGGACTTGAGCCGGTCCGGAGTGCCCAGCGCCCGGATCGTGCCGCCCGCGATGACCGCGATCCGGTCGCACAGCTCGTCGGCCTCGGCCATGTAATGCGTGGTCAGCAGCACGGTGGTGCCACCACTCCGCAGATCGGAGACGGTGCGGCGCAGGTCCCTCGCGGCCACCGGGTCGACCCCGATGGACGGTTCGTCGAGGAAGAGGACATCGGGGCGGTGCAGCAGGCCGCGCGCGATGTGCAGCCGCTGCCGCATCCCGCGCGAGTACCCCTCGACGCGCTCCTTCTCCCGGCCGGTGAGGCCCACCAGATCGAGCAGCTCGGCGATCCGCCGCCTCTGCTCGCGGGGTTCGACGGCGTACAGCTCGGCGAAGTAGCGCAGATTGTCGAGGGCGGAGAGCCGGTCGTACAGGCCCCGGTCGCCGCCGAAGACGTAGCCGATCCGGCGGCGCACGGCGACGGGGTCGGACGCCACGTCGTGGCCCAGCACCCGCGCTGTGCCGGAGGTGGGCAGCAACAGGGTGTTGAGCATCTTGATGGTGGTGGTCTTGCCCGCGCCGTTGGGGCCCAGGAGCCCGAAGAGCTCGCCGCGCGCCACCTCGAAGGTGATCCCCCGCACGGCCAGGGTCTCGGTACGGCGCGGACGCAGGAAGCCGGTCCGGCTGGTGTAGGTGCGGCGCAGGTTCTCCGCCTCGATCGCAAGCATGGCGGGCACGCTAGGCGCGGCGATGCCGCGCCCGCCATCGATTCGGTGGCCGCCGAATCGTCCCCGACCACGCCCCGCCCGTGGCCCGCAACCTGCTCCCTCCGGCGGCCCTCCGCCGGCCCTCCGCACCGTTTCGCGCCGCCCCCTCAGGACACCGCGCGCAGCACGTCCTCCCCGGACAGCAGGGCGAGCAGGGCCCGGCCGGTGTCGGTGAGCTGGTAGTACACGCTGCGGCCGATCCGGTGCCGGGTGACGACACCCGTCTCCGCGAGGACCGAAAGATGCTCCGAGACCGTGCTCGGCGCGAGGCCCAGCCGGTCGGATATCCCGGCCGTGGTGAGCGGTCCGCCGAGCTGCCGCAGGACCGAGGCGCGGCCCCGCCCGAGCAGCAGCCCGAGCCGGTCGCCGCTCTCGGGGCGCTCCGAGGGCACTTCGCGCAGGGCCCCCGCCCCACGGGCCTGGAAGGAGACCGTCAGGACCTCGGGGTCGTCGGTGGAGTAGAGCCGGCAGCCCTCGGCGAAGACGAGCGGCACGAGCAGGAGCCGCCGTTCACCCGCCCGGTAGTCCGCGTCGATGTGCTTGGTCAGCTCCAGGACGGGCGGGGTCCATCTGGCGCGGCTCTCCAGGCCGGTGAAGAGCGCGTCGACACCTTCGGTGGCGAAGGTCCTTGCCCGGATGAGGACTTCGTCCTCGACGAGTCGGCGCATGGTGGGCCAGTGGGCCGCCATCGCGCCTTCCCAGTAGGCCGCGTACGCGTCCGCGAGCGCCGCGCAGGCCGCTTCGGGATCCACCAGATACGGCCGTACGTGGGGGTGGTCCTCAAGTCCCGCATAGTGCTCGGCGACGCCGGCCCGTACGGCGGCGGCCGGTGTGGCCCGGACCGTCTCCAGCTCCGCCTCGACCGAAGTGGCGCCGACCGGCCGGGGCAGCAGGAAGTCCGGGAAGCTCAGCGGGCCGTCGATCAGCAGTCGCAGCGCATGCGTCCGGTCGTCCTCCCGCAGCACCTCACGGGCGCGCACCACCCACTCCTGGTAGGGCCGTGAAGGAGCGCGGTGCGGCATCGTGAGGTGCAGGCTGCAGAAGGCGTCCCAGAGCGGGCTGATCGCGATCCGCGTCGCGCCGAGCGACGCCTCGTCCAGCTCGATACGGATCATCCGGCAGCCCGGCCGGCCGGGGGCAGCGGCTCCAGGAAGCCCTCCTCGACCAGCAGCCGGATCGCCTGCGGAGTGCGGTCGCGCAGCAGCACCGGGTCCTCGTTCATCAGCTGGGCGATGGCATCCAGGATCCGGCCCGCAGGCAATGACCCGTCGCACACGCCGGCGAATCCGGCGGCGACCGCGTCGACCTTCGTCGCGCGTCGCATACCTCGGTTCTGACGCAGCACCACGTGCTCGGGGTCCTCCGCGCCGGGCAGCCCGACCTGCTCCTGCACGACCTCGGCGGCGAGGACGAAGTGGCCCGTCAGGAGCGCCGCGTCGTCCTGTTCCCGCAGATAGTCCTGCCGGGCGAAGTGCGTCTCGACGGCCGGGCCGAGCGGCTGCTCCACCGGGTGCGGCCACTCCTCGATCACGATCGAGGGGTTCCCTGCGGCGGCCGCGGCGGACTTCCGCAGCGTGATCCAGCCGAAGCCGACGCCCTTTGTCCCACTGGCCTCGAACTCGTCCAGCCAGGCGTCGTAACGCGCGGCGTACTCGGCGGGGTCCGTGCGGTGGTCGCCGCCGTCGCGCAGCCACAGCTCGGTGTACTGCGTGACGTCCTGCACCTCACGCTGCACGATCCAGGCGTCACACCCGCGCGGCACCCAGGAACGCAGCCTGTCCTGCCACTCCTCGTCCTCGGTGTGCTGCCAGTTGGCGAGGAAGTGGGCGTAGCCGCCCTCGTTCAGCCGGTCACCGGTCTGCTGCACGAGGGTCCTGCACAGGTCGTCGCCGGCCATGCCGCCGTCACGGTAGGTGAGGCGGGCGGCCGGCGAGATGACGAAGGGCGGGTTGGAGACGATCAGGTCGTACGTCTCGGTGGCCACGGGTTCGTAGAGGGAACCCTCGCGCAGGTCTGCGGGGGCGGCGCCGGACAGGGCGAGGGTGAGCCGGGTGAAGTCGAGCGCGCGCGGGTTCAGGTCGGTGGCGGTGACCCGGGTGGCGTGCTGCGAGGCGTGCAGCGCCTGGATGCCGGAGCCCGTACCGACGTCGAGGGCGGAGGCGACCGGCTTGCGCAGGGTGATCCCGGCCAGCGTGGTGGACGCCCCGCCGATGCCGAGGACGACGCCCTCCTCGTGCGAGCCGATGCCGCCCGCGCCGCCGACGGCGCAGCCCAGGTCGGAGACGATGAACCAGTCCTGGCCGTCCGGCCCGCCGTACGGCCGGACGTCGACGGTCGCCCGCACCTCGCCGTCCGCCTCGGTCAGCCAGCCGTCGGCCACGCACTCCGGCAGCGGCAGCACGGCAGCCGCCCGCCCGGCCGGAACCGGGCGCTGGAGCAGGAAGAGGCGCACCAGCGTGTCGAGCGGCGCGTCCCCCCGGGTGGCACGCAGCGCCGGAACGGTCTCGCTGCGGGCGAGCGCGGCGTAGGCGGGCGCACCGAGCAGGTCGAGGAGCCCGTCGGCGGTGAAAGCGGCGGCGAGCAGGGCTTCGCGGAGCCGGGTCGCATGGTCGGGTGCGGGAAGGCTGGTCTTACTCACATGACCCATTGTGGCGGCTCCCACTGACAACGGCAGCGGCCCGCCGGCCCACCATGGGCCGCCGGGCCGGTCGTACGCCCGCCGGTCCGCGGTCGTACAGCTGCTCGTTCGGGGTGTGCGGCCGTGGCCGGGGGCTGCCCGGTTACGACTTCTTGCTGGGCGAGGCGGACGGGGACGCCTCCGCGGAGCCCTTCGAGTCACTCGACGGCGACTTCGAGGAACCGGCTGACGGGGATGCCGATGCCGTCGGCTTCTGGCAGCCCTTCTGCTTGGCCATCGCGGTTCCGACCTCGCCGGACTGAAGCTTCTTCAGCGCCTGGTCCCCGTTGGTGCTGATCTTGTTCAGCTCGTCCGCGATGTCCTTGAGGCCGTCGGCGAACTTCGCCTGGTCCTTCGTGTCGAGATCATCGACCTTCTTCTGCAGATCCGCGTACGCCACGGAGGAGGCGTTGAGCTCCTTCACGGCCTCCTTCTGCGTGGTCTCGCCGTCGTCGACCGGCGGAGGGCCCGCCGAGTCGACCGCTGAGCCCAGCGCCTTGTAGGCCTTCGAGATCTGCTGGAAGGCAGCCGAGTCGGTCTCCTGGACGTCGGCGGGCTTGCTGTTGTCAGCGGTCTGCTGCTGGATGGAGGCGTTGGCGTTCGCGATCTTCTGCAGCTGGGGCTGGACCTGGTCACAGACCTTCTTGGCCCAGTCGTTCACCTTGTTGTCGCTGTCGTCGCTGCAGCCCGACAGCGTAAGTACCAGTACCGCACCGCCGGACAGCGCGGCCGCAAGCTTCTTGTTCACCGGATTGGTCCCTTCCAAGGCTCTCGGCCCCGGAACTTACACGCCGAGCGCCCTCCATCCGGGTGCCCAGCGTCCGATGAGTAGTCTTTTGCAGCCATTTGCACCAAGCAAAATGAGGGAGATACAACTCACCCGCACGGCCCCTGCGCACGGGAACACCCGACCGAACAAGCACTCGTTCGGACGTGTCAACGGGCGGACGACGCATCAGGATGCCTCGCCCGCCCGCACTTTGGCCTCGCGCTGTCTAGCGGAGGCGGTCGCCCTCCGGCGTCCGGCTCACTGGATGGCTGCCGGGTCCGCCGGCCTGGCGGGACTGTCCCCGCCCTCGCCGCCGGAGCCTCCCTCGTCCCCCACGGCGATGCCGCGCCGCTTGGAGACGTAGACGGCGCCGACGATGACCCCGATGGCGAGCACCGCCACCACCGCACGCACCCAGGCGTTCGCGTCCTCGCCGTAGCTGAACTGCACCACCGCGGGCGCGATGAGCAGCGCCACCAGGTTCATCACCTTGAGCAAGGGGTTGATCGCAGGCCCGGCCGTGTCCTTGAACGGGTCGCCGACCGTGTCACCGATGACGGTCGCGGCATGGGCATCGCTCCCCTTGCCGCCGTAATGGCCGTCCTCGACGAGTTTCTTGGCGTTGTCCCACGCACCGCCCGAGTTGGCCAGGAAGACCGCCATCAGCGTCCCGGTGCCGATCGCGCCGGCGAGATACGAGCCGAGCGCCCCCACCCCGAAACTGAAACCGACGGCGATCGGTGCCAGCACCGCCAGCAGGCCGGGCGTGGCCAGCTCGCGCAGCGCGTCCTTGGTGCAGATGTCGACGACGCGCCCGTACTCCGGCTTCTCGGTGTAGTCCATGATCCCCGGGTGCTCGCGGAACTGCCGCCGCACCTCGTAGACCACGGCCCCGGCGGACCGGGACACCGCGTTGATGGCGAGGCCGGAGAAGAGGAAGACGACAGCGGCACCGAGGATCAGGCCCACCAAGTTGTTGGGCTGCGAGATGTCCAGGCTCAGCCCCATCTCCCCGGCCGAGGCGCCGACGTCGTCGACCGCAGTGGCGATCGCGTCCCGGTAGGAGCCGAAGAGCGCCGCTGCCGCGAGGACGGCCGTGGCGATGGCGATGCCCTTGGTGATGGCCTTGGTCGTGTTGCCGACGGCGTCCAGGTCGGTCAGGACCTGCGCGCCGGCGCCGGTGACATCGCCGGACATCTCGGCGATGCCCTGAGCGTTGTCGGAGACCGGCCCGAAGGTGTCCATGGCGACGATGACCCCGACGGTGGTGAGCAGCCCGGTGCCCGCCAGCGCCACCGCGAAGAGCGCCAGCATGATCGACGTACCGCCGAGCAGGAACGCTCCGTAGACGCTGAGCCCGATCAGCAGCGCGGTGTAGACGGCGGACTCCAGACCGATGGAGATACCGGCGAGTACGACGGTGGCCGGTCCGGTCAGTGAGGACTTGCCGATGTCCATGACGGGGCGCCGGTTGGTCTCGGTGAAGTAGCCCGTCAACTGCTGGATCAGGGCAGCCAGCACGATGCCGATGGCAACGGCGACCAGGGCGAAGATCCGCGGATCGCCGCCGTGCGAGGTGATGGACGCGTCGGTGACGCCGTCCAGGTCCGCGTACGAGGACGGCAGGTAGACGAAGACCGCCACGGCCACCAGCACGAGCGAGATGACCGCCGAGATGAAGAATCCGCGGTTGATGGCGGTCATCCCGCTGCGGTCGCTGCGCCGCGGGGCGACCGCGAAGACGCCGACCATCGCGGTGAGCACGCCGATCGCCGGCACGATCAGGGGAAAGGCCAGTCCCGCGTCGCCGAAGGCGGCCTTGCCGAGAATGAGCGCGGCAACCAGCGTCACCGCGTACGACTCGAAAAGGTCGGCGGCCATTCCCGCACAGTCCCCGACGTTGTCGCCCACGTTGTCGGCGATGGTGGCGGCGTTGCGCGGATCGTCCTCCGGGATGCCCTGTTCGACCTTGCCCACCAGGTCGGCGCCCACATCGGCCGCCTTGGTGAAGATGCCCCCGCCGACCCTCATGAACATCGCGATCAGTGCCGCCCCGAGCCCGAAGCCCTCCAGCACCTTGGGCGCGTCGGCGGCGTAGCCGAGCACCACGCAGGAAGCTCCCAGAAGCCCGAGGCCGACGGTGATCATTCCGACCACGCCGCCGGTACGGAATGCGATCTTCATTGCCTTGTGCGAAACGGCGGTGAGATCCTTTTCCGGTTCACCTTCCGCGGGAGTCGCCTCACGCGCGGCGGCGGCCACCCGCACATTGCTCCGTACGGCGAGACGCATACCGATGTATCCGGTGGCCGCCGAGAAAAGCGCACCCACCAGGAAGAACACCGAACGGCCCGCGCGCTGCGACCAGTTGTCGGCCGGAAGCAACAGGAGCAGGAAGAAGACCACGACGGCAAAGATGCCGACCGTACGCAACTGCCGGGCCAGATAGGCATTTGCGCCTTCCTGGACGGCCGCCGCGATCTCCTTCATGCGATCGGTGCCCTCACCGGCCGCCAGTACCTGGCGTGCCAGCAGCCGCGCGACCAGCAGCGCCGCGACGGCGACGACCGCGACGACGATCACGATGACGCGGTTGTCATCGGTGAGCACCGCCGCTGCGAGAGTGGTGGGTGGGTCGGAAAGTGCGGAAAACTGCGTCAGTTCTGCCAGTGGTGTGGTGCCGAACCCCGCCATACGTCCTCCTTGACGCTCAGCGCTCAAGACGTGGACGGATTGTAGGTAGCGGAACACGATCAAAACAGTGCGCGGTAAATGTAATTGACCTTCATCCACCGAACGGCAATTGATCACCTTCGCCGATTGGACCGAATGCAGTAATGGGGCAGACGCATTTTCCGGAGATCATTGATCAGGCAGAAACGAAAAAGGCCCTGCTCAGCAGGGCCTCGGAGAATTGATCAAAGGGGGCCGACTACGCCGCCGGGGCGGCCGAACCGTCCCGGGACGTGTGTCACCTCAGGGGAGTACCGTCACCGGCGTCTTCGGCCAGCTCATCCGGATCACGCCGCCGTCGGCGCCGGATCTGACTTCCACGTCGTCGACCAGGCCGCTGATGACCGCGAGGCCCATCTCGTCCTCGCCGTCGCCCTCGGCGTCGGGTTCCGGCTCATCCGGTCCCACCCCGGGCGTGGCGTCGCGGCCGGACCCACCGGGCACGGCCCCGTCACTGCCCGGACCCGGCACCTCGTCGCCGACCTCGATGGAGAAGGACTTCTCCTCCTCGATCAGGACGACCGTGACGGGAGCGGTGATGCCGTGGCTGCGGTGCAGCCCGACCGCACGGCTGCAGGCCTCCCCCACGGCGAGTCTGACCTCGTCGAGCACGGCCTCATCGACACCGGCCCGGCGCGCCACGGCAGCCGCCACGAGGCGGGCCGTCCTGACGTGTTCGGGCTGGGCGCTGAAGCGGAGTTCAACGGTGGCCATGCGATCCCCTCGAACGTACGTGTGTGCATCCCAGGAACCGGGCCTGTGGCCCAGCACTCCTGGCTCTCTCCGAGCTCTCTCCGGAAGCCGACGGCCGACGCACCGGCCCGCCATCCGCCGGATACCCGCCCGCCGGATGCCGTCCGGACAGCGCCCGGCCCGCTGCCGCCGAACGGCTGACGGCTGACGGCTGACGGCTGACGGCTGACGGCTGACGGAACTCGTGTGAGCAGCGGCTGACAAATTGATCAGCCGACTACCGCCGAACGGGTGACGGACAGGCGTCGGACGTCGGCCACCGAAAGAACCGGCCACCGACGAACCGCTGCCATCACGTCACCCCGGCCGGCTGTCTTCGAAGCTGTCGCCGCACCGACTGCGGTCGCACCGGATGCCGCCGGACCGGCTCTGGAGCCGGTCCGACCGCAGGCCGGCCGTCAGTCGGTTGCCGCGACGGCCTCATCGACCGTGGTGTGAATCGGGAACACCTTGGTCAGACCGGTGATCCGGAAAATCTTGAGAATGCGTTCCTGGTTGCAGACCAGGCGCAGCGAGCCCTCATGGGCCCGAACACGCTTCAAGCCACCCACGAGCACGCCGAGTCCGGTGGAGTCGAGGAAGTCGACGCCTTCCATGTCGACAACCAAGTGGTAGCTGCCGTCATTCACCAACTCGACCAACTGCTCGCGCAGCTTGGGCGCGGTATACACATCAATCTCGCCACCGACCTCGACGACCGTACGGTCGCCACCAGGGCCGGACACATTGCGAGTCGACAAGGACAGGTCCACGGATCCTCCAGCACCTTGCTATCGAGCGGTCGCCCCTCAGTCTCCCCGGCGGAGCCAGGGGACGGATCGCCAGCCGCGATGGCATTCAATCACTTACCGGCTGCCATGCACGACGCCTTGGGACCATTGTCCGCCTCGCCAGTGACACACTCGGTGCCGATGGCCAAGAATCACCGCCCCTGTCGACCGCCTGAGAGCGGGGGCTCCCGCCCCTCTCCAGACATGGTCCTCCACCGGCTCGCCGCAGGGGCGGGCCGGTCCGCGCGCATCACTCATACGGAGCACTTGCCCCCGCGCACGGGAACCCATGCCATCTGGCCCGATCGCATCCGTCCGGAAGTGGTGGCGGCCATTCAGAAGGCCGGCATCGACCATCCCTGGGCCCATCAGGCCGCCGCGGCGGAGCACGCGCTGGACGGCGAGTCGGTCGTGATCGCCACCGGCACCGCGTCCGGCAAGTCGCTGGCCTACCTCGCCCCGGTCCTCAGCGCCCTCCTGGACGGCTCCGAGGCTCCCAACGGGCGCGGCGCCACCGCTCTCTACCTCGCTCCCACCAAGGCCCTGGCAGCCGACCAGAGGCGCTCCGTGAAGGAGCTCGCGGCTCCGCTGGGCAACGGGATCCGTCCTGCGGTCTACGACGGCGACACCCCCGTCGAGGAACGCGAATGGGTGCGCCAGTACGCCAACTACGTCCTCACCAACCCCGACATGCTGCACCGCGGGATACTTCCGTCCCACCCCCGCTGGTCCTCCTTCATGCGCGCCCTGCGTTACGTCGTCATCGACGAGTGCCACACGTACCGGGGCGTCTTCGGCTCCCACGTCGCCCAGGTGGTGCGCCGGCTCCGCCGCCTGTGTGCCCGCTACGGCTCCGAACCCGTCTTCCTCCTCGCCTCCGCCACCGCGGCGGAGCCTTCGGCAGCGGCCGGCCGCCTCACCGGCCTCCAGGTCGTCGAGGTCGCCGACGACGCCTCCCCGCGCGGCGAACTGGTCTTCGCCCTGTGGGAACCGCCTCTGACCGACCTGCACGGCGAGAAGGGCGCACCCGTACGCCGCACCGCCACGGCGGAGACCGCCGACCTGCTCACCGACCTGACCGTGCAGGGCGTGCGCTCGGTCGCCTTCGTACGTTCCCGGCGCGGCGCCGAACTCATCTCCGTCATCGCCAAGGAACGCCTGGCGGAGATCGACCGCTCGCTGCCCGCCCGCGTCGCCGCGTACCGCGGGGGGTACCTCCCCGAGGAACGCCGCGCGCTGGAGCGCGCCCTGCACTCAGGTCAGCTCCTCGGCCTGGCCGCCACGACCGCCCTCGAACTCGGCATCGACGTCTCCGGCCTGGACGCCGTCGTCATCGCGGGCTACCCCGGCACGAGGGCGTCGCTGTGGCAGCAGGCAGGCCGCGCGGGACGGGCGGGGCAAGGCGCCCTCGCCATCCTGGTGGCCCGTGACGACCCGCTGGACACCTTCCTCGTCCACCACCCCGAGGCCCTGTTCCAGCAGCCGGTGGAGTCGACGGTCCTCGATCCGGACAACCCGTACGTCCTGGCCCCCCATCTGTGCGCCGCCGCCGCGGAGCTGCCGCTGACCCAAACCGACCTGGACCTCTTCGGCCCCGCCACGGCCGATCTGCTCCCGCAGCTGGAAGCCGCGAAGCTGCTCCGCCAACGGCCGTCGGGATGGCACTGGACCCGCCGCGAGCGGGCTGCCGACCTCACCGACATCCGGGGCGAGGGCGGCCGTCCCGTCCAGATCGTCGAGGAGGGCACCGGCCGGCTGCTGGGCACGGTCGACGAGTCCGCCGCGCACACCGCCGTTCACGAGGGCGCCGTCCATCTCCACCAGGGCCGCACCTACCTGGTGCGGAAACTGGACCTCGACGACTCGGCCGCCCTGGTCGAGGAGGCCAGTCCGCCGTACTCGACAACCGCACGCGACACCACCGCCATCGCCGTCCTGGAGACCGACACCGAGATCCCGTGGGGCGACGGACGCCTCTGCTTCGGCTCGGTGGAAGTCACCAACCAGGTCGTCTCCTTCCTTCGTCGCAAACTGATCAGCGGCGAGGTGCTCGGCGAGACCAAGCTGGACCTCCCGCCCCGCACGCTGCGCACCCGTGCCGTGTGGTGGACGGTCACGCAGGACCAGCTCGACACCGCCCGGATCAATCCGGAGATCCTGGGCGGCGCGCTGCATGCCGCCGAGCACGCGTCGATCGGGATGCTGCCGCTCTTCGCCACCTGCGACCGCTGGGACATCGGCGGCGTGTCCGTACCGCTGCATCCGGACACCCTGCTGCCGACCGTCTTCGTGTACGACGGGCACCCGGGCGGTGCCGGATTCGCCGAACGCGCCTTCCACACCGCACGCGGCTGGCTGACCGCCACTCTTCAGGCCATCGCGTCCTGCGAGTGCGAGGCAGGCTGCCCGTCCTGCATCCAGTCCCCCAAGTGCGGCAACGGCAACGATCCGCTGCACAAACGAGGCGCCGTACGCCTGCTCACCGAACTCCTCCGATCCGCCCCTCCTGACCCGCGTGGACCGACGGAGCCGAACGCACCCGGGTCTCCGGGCGATCCGCCAGGTGCTGTGTCGGACGGGTCTCCGGGCGATCCGTTGGGCACCACGCCGGAAGGGTCTCCGGGCGCCGCGCCGGACGGGCCTGACGGCGCCCCGCCATCCAGGTCTCCGGGCCCCCGGTCACCCGGTCCTGCGGCCGCTCGGGGCCCTGCGGGAGCCCCTGAGGGCCCTGGCGGGGCCGCTACGGACGCTCCGGGCTTCCCAAGAGGCCCTGAGGGCTTCGGCGGGGCTTACGGGCTCTGCGGGCTTGGTGGAGGCCCAGAGGGCGCCGACGGGGCTATGGACGCTCCGGGCTCCGCGGAAGACCGAGAGGGCCCTGGCGGGGCTACGGGCTCTGCGGCGGCCCAGTAGGCGCAGGAGACTGCGTCGCGGGGCCGGCCCGGGACCTGACCTCCGGTGCGTACGGTCCGAGGCTCACCCGGGCGATCACGTCGGCAATCTCCCCCTGCACGGCGCACCGCACCACTTCCGCTCCCTGCGCCCCGGCCACCTCCTGGGCCACCCGGCAGGCCGCGGCTGTTCCCTCCAGCGCCCGGTCCGCCGCTGCCAGGGCAGCCAGGTCCGCCGCGCCGCCGGCCCGGTGCCGGGCCACAACTACCTGCCCGAGCGCCAGCACCACCGCGAACACCGTGCACAGCGTCGCCGTGGTCACTGCCACCCACACGGTCGCCAGCCCCCGCTCCCGCGGCTCACGCCCCCCGTACCGCCTCTGAATCCACCGGCGCACCGCTCGCCGACCGTGCCGCATCACGGCGTCACCCCCACCGCGTCCTCGGCGGACGCCACGGCCTCCGCTCTCAGCGTGACGGACAAGGGGCCCGGGCCGGGCGTCGGGGCGGCCACCTTGACCCGCCACAGCTCCCCGGTCCGTTCCACCTCCACGCCCGCCCGGTCGGGTGCCGCCGAGAGGGCGGCCTCCCGCACCTGTGCCGCCGGTTCGGAGCGGGCCGCCGCCCGCGCACCGGCCCGGGCCGCGTCCACACACCGGATCTGGGCCGACGCAGCCATAAGCGCCCACAACAAGGCAAGGGCGAACACCACCAGCACGGGAATCGCCATGGCGGCCTCCGCCGTCACCGCGCCCCGGTCAGCCCGCAACCCCACCGGCCCAGATCTCCGCCGAGGACCCGAGACCGCCGCGATACCGCTCTCAGAATTTCGCATCGAGTGCGTCCTTGAGCAGCGATTGGAGTTGCGCCATGACCGGCGGGCTGGTGACAACCTTGTAGAGCACCGCAGCGAACGCACAGGCAGCGATCGTCCCCACCGCGTATTCGGACGTCGTCATACCGCTGTCGGCCCGTGCTCGGCGCGCCATGGTTCGCGCCCATTTCATGACTTTCTGCATCATTTCGAACCCCCGTGGAATCTTTTTCTACATAAATTGAGCTATTGACATGATTTGACCGTCAGGGATGCAGTAGCCCAGCCGCCAGGCCGATCACCACGGGCGCCACTCCCACAGCCAGAAAGGCAGGCAGGAAGCAGAGTCCGACGGGCGCGGTGATCAGCACTCCGGCCCGCTGTGCGCGCGCCACCCCCGCGCTCGAACGCTCGGCCCGCATCGCTTCGGCCAGCCTGGAAACCGGCTCCGCCGCAGGGGCGCCGGTCGCACCGGCCCGGTCCAGACAGCGGGCCAGAGCTGCAGCACCCGGTATCTCCCCGAACCTCCCCCAGGCCACAGCGGGATCACCGCCGAGCCTGATCTCTGCGGCCGTTCGCGCCAGTTGCTCGCCAACTGGCCCGCCGAGCGACTCGCCCACCGCCTCAGCCGCTTCCCGTGGTCCGGCCCCGACGGAGATACAGGCCGCCAACAGGTCGGCTGCCAGCGGGAGCTGACGTACCGCCTCCACAGCCCTCGCCGCCTCCTGGGCCGCGCCGTACGGCGCCTTGCCCGGCCGAGCCAGCAGCCACCGCCATGCGCCGTACCCCGCCGCCAGGCCAGCCACCCACCCCAGCAGCCCGCCCACCAGAATCCAGCCCGCCAGCACGACACCGGACAACGCCGCCCACTGCTTGGCCGCATCAGCAGAAACCAGGCGGCCGGGCCACCGCAGCACCTGGCCGACCAAGCCGGCCGAGTCGACTGCGTCGACCGAGGAAACCGAGTCGGCTGAGGGAACCGAGCCGGCACGGCTGACTGGCCCCACCGGACCCACTGCGCCCACCCCACGCACAGCTCCCAGCGCGTCCACGGCGTCCACCGCGCCCACAGCGCCCACAGCGCCCACAGCGCCCACAGCCAGAATCGCCGCACCCCGGCGCCGCACCAGTCGCCTGGTCCGCCGACGGGCCAGAGCGAGCGCCAACTGGGTGCACGCACCCGCCGCCAACCCCACTGCCCCCACCCTGTGGACAACTTCACCGAACACGGCACTCATACGGCTTCCCCCGCCCGGACGATCCGGCCGGCCCAGAACAGCCCAGCCGCCTCCAGCAAGCCGCCCGTCACCAGACAGATCAGCCCGGCCGGACTGTGGAACAGCACTCTCAGCGGGTCCGCTCCGAGAGCCGCCCCGAGCCCCATGCCCAGCACCGGCAGCAGAGCCAGCACCGCGACCGTCGACCACGCCCCTGCCAGCTGCGCCCGCAGCTCCTCCCGCCGACGCCGCTCAGCCCGTAACGCGCCCTCCAGCCGGTCCAGACCCGCCGCGAGTCCGGCCCCGCCGTCCACCGTCACCCGCCAACAGGCCGCCACTCCGGCGAGTCCGTCGAGGCCCGGCGCGCGCGCCGCCTGCCCCAGCGCGCCCGGGACATCGCCCCCGAAGCGCGCCGCGGCCGACACCACCGCCTCTGCCTCGCCCAGCAGTCCCGTTCCACGGACCGCGACGAGCAGCGCCTGCCCCGGCTCGCGGCCGGCCCGCAGCTCCCCCACGACCGCACCGCACAGGTCCACCACCCCGTCGGCCCGATGCTCCCGGCTCTTGCGCATCCCCCTTCGCCGCAACCACTGCCGCACCACCGGCACCGCGACCACCCCCGCGAGCATCGGCAGCACGGAATCGCCAAGAACCCCGATGGCCAGAGCCACAGGCAGGCACAGCCACTCCCGCCGCCCGCTCACCCAACCCCTGAACCGAAGGAGGCCTCTCTCCCAGCGCTCCCGACGGGGCGGATCCGCTGTCCCATCGACGAACAGCACCCTGGCTCGCCCGCGCCCTTGGCCCCGGCCGGCCTGCACCAGCCAGGCAGCCGCCCCCGCGCACAACACGGCCGCATGCACTGCCGCCGGCATCCCCACCTGCGTAGTACCGGTCACTACGCACCCCCGATCAGCGACCGCAGCCGTTCCCAGCCCCGCTCCGGCTCGAATCCGGTGGCGCCCCAGCGCAGGGCCGGTACGGTCACCACCAGCCCTCCCGTATCCCGCTCCAGCACCTGGATCGCGGCAATCCGACGCGTCCCGGCCCTGTCTCGTACGAGATGAACCACCACCGACAGCGCCGCCGCCAACTGGCTGTGAAGTGCCGCCCGGTCCAGCCCCGCCGCCGTAGCCAACGCCTCCAGCCGGGCGGGGACGTGCTCGGCGGCGTTGGCGTGAACCGTCCCGCAACCGCCCTCATGGCCGGTGTTCAGCGCGGCCAGCAGTTCTGTGACCTCTGCGCCCCGCACTTCCCCGACCACCAGCCTGTCGGGCCGCATGCGCAGGGCCTGTCGCACCAGGTCCCGGAGCGTCACACGCCCGGCACCTTCCTGGTTGGCGGGACGCGACTCCAGCCGTACGACGTGCGGATGGTCCGGACGCAACTCGGCCGAATCCTCGGCGAGCACAATCCGCTCCCGCTCCCCCACCGCACCCAGCAGGCTCGCAAGGAGCGTGGTCTTTCCCGCCCCCGTCCCCCCACTGATGAGGTAGGAGACGCGGGCCTCCACCATTGCCCGCAGCACCTGATCACCCCCTGGCGGAACGGTCCCTGCCGCGACCAGTTCGCTCAGCGAGAAGGCCCTGGGCCGGACCACCCTCAGCGACAGGCATGTCGATCCGACCGACACCGGGGGCAGCACCGCATGCATCCGGGTCCCGTCCGGAAGCCGCGCGTCCACCCAGGGCCTGGCATCGTCAAGCCGCCGCCCCGCCACAGCCGCGAGCCGCTGCGCGAGCCTGCGCACCGCCGCCGCGTCAGCGAAGGTCACGTCGGTGAGCTCGAGTCCGCCGCCCCGGTCCACCCACACCTGGTCGGGTGCGGACACCAGAACATCGGTGACCGCCGGATCCGTGAGGAGCGACTCCAACACACCGGTCCCGACCAACTCGCCGCGCAACTCATCGGCTGCACCGAGCACTTCGGCATCGCCGAGCAGCCGGCCCTGCGCCCGCAGCGCGGCCGCGACGCCTGCCGGAGTCGGCGCTGCGCCGCTCTGCGCCAGCCGTTGTCGCACCGCGTCGAGCAGCGTCTCGGTCATGAGGCACCTCCGACCGCCGGGCCTCCCGCGCCCTCACCGGCGAGCGCCCGGTCCCAGAAGGCGGTGCAGAACCTGGCAAGCGGCCCGCGGGCACTGCCACCGGGCGGCTCACCCATGTCCTGCTCGGCCAGCAGACCTTCTTCCAAGGGGAGTTCGCCGGCCAGCGGAAGCCCCATGGCGTGCGCCACCCACTCCTCGTCGAGACCGGACGCGTACGGCCCGCGTGCCACCACCCGGAGGTCGTCGAGCACCATCCCCGCCATCGACGCCACGCGTTTCGCCGCCGCGACGGCACGCAGCTCCCCGGGTACCACCATGAGCCCGAGGTCCAGTTGGGCAAGAGCCTCGGCCACCGCCTCATCGACCCGGCGCGGCAGATCTACGACCACCACCCCGCCGAGCCTGCGTGCGGCGGCCAGCACCGCCTGCATGGCCGGCGGGGGGATGGCCACCCAGTCGTCGCGGCCCCAGCTGAGCACCCTCAGCCCGTGCAACGCGGGCAGCGACTCCTCCAGAGCTCCGCCTCCGACCCGCCCCTTGGAATGGGCGAAATCAGGCCACCTCATGCCCTCCGCCCGTTCGCCGCCGAGCAGCACGTCGATACCGCCACCCAACGGGTCGCCGTCGATCAGCATGGTCCGCCGACCTGTTCTCGCCGCGGTCACCGCAAGGGCGCAGGCCAGCGTGGACGCACCGGCGCCGCCTCGTCCACCGATCACCCCGACCGTGAGGGCGGGCCTGCCGACCCCTTCGGCCGCGTTGGCGATCTGGTCGACGAGCCAGCTCTCCGAATCGGGCAACCGCAGCACGTACTCGGCCCCGATCTCCACGGCCCGGCGCCAGACGTCGGGCGCGTCCTGGTCACGGCCGACGAGCATCACACCTCGCCTGCGCGCCGCCCCACGGCACCGGGACGCCGCGTCGTCCCCGACGAGCACCATGGGAGCCCGCTCCCAGCCCCCTCGCCGATCAGGCAGCGAGTGATGGACCTCGGGCTCCGCGCCGGCAGCCGCGCACAGCCTCAGCAGATCGTCGAGCAGATCCACGTCCTCGGTCACGATCAACGGCCCGCCCCGCCGCGCCCCGACGGCCGGCAAGCGATCCCGTGCGCTGGATTCAGCCACGACTCAGCCCCCTCTTCACTCACCTTCACCGCGGTTGGCGGCGATCTCGGGCGTGCCGAGAACGGTGATTCCGGAACCCGTGGACTTCACGGGTGGAATCACGGTGCAGCGCTTCAGGAAATCGTGTGGATCTTGCTCGAAAACTGTGGACAACTCCGCCGTTGTGAATAACCCCGTCGCTCAAACCGGCGACATCCGGAGAGCAGCCCTTCCGTTACACAACGTGACCATGCATGCTGGTGTGAGTCTCGAGCAGAAGCTGGCCATCGCGGCCGAGAAGGAGGAGAAATGCTTGGTTCCGAGCGGCAGAAACGCGTCCGGACATGCGACGACCCCCGCCGGGGGGGAGAGCGGGGGTCGTCCCCACGGCCGACTCGGGGGGGGGAGGAGCCGGACCGGGTTAGCACGGTCGCGAACGATCCGTGACTTCCATGGTGTACCCGACAGCCTTCTCAGGCAAACCCACGCGCCGGAGTTTACGCCGAATGGTGGGCCCCTATGCTCTGCCTTGTGGAAAACTGCTTCTTGCCGCGCACAGCAGCCTTCTTTGACCTGGACAAGACGGTCATTGCGAAGTCTTCGACGCTGACCTTCAGCAAGTCCTTCTATCAAGGCGGGCTGATCAACCGCCGCGCTGTACTGCGCACCGCGTACGCACAGTTCGTGTTCCTTGCCGGGGGCGCCGATCACGACCAGATGGAGCGGATGCGGGAGTATCTCTCCGCACTCTGCAAGGGCTGGAACGTCCAGCAGGTGAAGGAAATTGTCGCCGAAACCCTGCACGACCTGATCGACCCGATCATCTACGACGAAGCGGCGACACTCATCGAGGAACATCACACCGCCGGACGCGATGTGGTCATCGTCTCGACCTCGGGAGCCGAAGTCGTCGAACCCATCGGTGAGCTGCTCGGTGCCGACCGTGTCGTCGCCACTCGGATGGTCGTCGGCGACGACGGCTGCTTCACCGGTGAAGTGGAGTACTACGCGTACGGCCCGACCAAGGCCGAGGCGATCAAGGCGCTTGCCGTGTCGGAGGGCTACGACCTCGCACGTTGCTACGCCTACAGCGATTCAGCTACCGATGTGCCGATGCTGGAATCCGTCGGTCACCCGCACGCGGTCAATCCCGACCGCGCCCTGCGGCGCGAAGCGACTCTCCGGGAATGGCCGATTCTCGTCTTCGACCGCCCGGTGCGGCTCAAGCAGCGGCTGCCCAACTTCTCACTGCCTCCGCGTCCGGCGCTCGTGGCCGCAGCGGCGGTAGGAGCAGCCGCCCTCACCGCGGGGCTCGTCTGGTACAGCGCCCGCCGCCGTACCGCCGCGGTGGGTGCGTAACGCCGTCCACCATCACCCCAGGGCGGGACGCCCCGGAACACGACGGCGACCGCCATCGCCGCCCCGGCAATTCCGCCCGTCCGATTGAACCAACTCGTCCGTAATTGAACCCAAAAGTAAAGAAGTGCAGCCAGCACTTCCGCTCACCCGGCCTCTGGAGTACAAAGGATTCACCGGCCCGCGAGACCAAGGACATCCGTGAGGATGACCTGTTAACGCTGAGAAGGCCCCACGGACCGCGCATGAAAACCGGGCACCCACGCGACGTCGACCCGTCGATTACGGGCCAGCCGCACCAGGGACGGGCGAAGTACCCGACCTGATGGGCATATCTCGAGGACGCTTGGTAACCGGGTGGACATGCCAGCGGCGGTACCTAGGACGGTACCGCCGCAACCCTTTTCCCGGCCGCCCCGACCCCTGGGACCACCGGAGGAGTAAGAAGAGTCATTCGACTCCAGGGGAAGCCGGGGGAATCGCTCGACGCCGTCGAACCGCTCGACGCCGCGCTGGTCGCGCCGGACTCGTTACGCGGCGCCGCGCTGAAGCGCCTCGCACACCGCCGTCGATTCCCTGACACCCAGTTCCGCCGCTCGGGCGGAGTGCGTGATCCAGGCCGCCATCCCCTCCGGCGTCCCGGACAGGTAACCCTCGAAGGCGGCGACATACGCCGCCCGCCCCTGCTCGGCGTGGCCGACTTCTGCCGGGCAGATCGACTTAGGGTCGAGACCGCTGCCGATCAGCACGATCCGCTCAGCGGTCCGCGCGACCAGGCCGTTGTACGAGCCGAAGGGGCGCAGAGCCAACAGCTCGCCGTGCACGACCGCAGCCGTCACCAGAGCCGGCGCCTCGCTCCCCGAAAGAATGAGCCCACTGAGCCCTTCCAATCGCCCAGCCACCTCATCGGCGCCGGGCAGCGGCGCTTCGATCAGCGGCTCGTCCACCGGCTCACCCGCCAGCCTGGGTCGCCCGACCGCGTCATCGGGGGCTGCGCCACCGGCGGCCACCAGGTGGAGTCGCGCCAGGACCCGCAGCGGCGACTGCCGCCAGATGGAGAGCAGTTGGCCCGCTTCGGCGGTCAGCCGCAGGGCGGCTCCGATCACATGCGCCTCACCGTCACCGGTGAAGTCGGTGCGACGACGCACCTCTTCCAGATTCCAGTCGGCACCGGAGAGCGCAGCCGACCCACGGGCGCCCCGCAGGGCGGCCTCCGCGGTGACTTCGTTACTGCGGCGCCGCATGACGCGGTGGCCGTAGACGCGGTCGACAGCCTTGCGTACGGAGTCCACCGCATCCGTCACACCCGGCAGGGTGCCCAGCGTGGCGAGCGGGTCCGAGGAAGTCGTACTCATAAGTAGCGAGGCTACGCGCCTCCCGCCCGCCTACCGCCCTGGAGTGGCCTTCTTCACGAAGTGCGACAACAGAAAGCAATCGAGCCACTACCCTAGGTGAACATGAAGATCGCTTTCGTAGGGAAGGGCGGCAGCGGCAAGACCACGCTGTCCTCGCTTTTCATCCGCCACCTTGCCGCCAATGAGGCCCACGTCGTCGCGGTGGACGCCGACATCAACCAGCACCTCGGGGCCGCGCTCGGCCTCGACGAGGAGGAGGCCGCGACACTGCCGGCCATGGGGGCGCAGCTTCCTCTGATCAAGGAGTATCTGCGGGGCAGCAATCCCCGCATCGCCTCGGCCGAGACGATGATCAAGACAACACCGCCCGGCGAGGGATCCCGTCTGCTGCGCGTGTGTGAGGACAACCCGATCTACGACGCCTGCGCCCGCACGGTCGGGCTCGACGACGGGGACATCAGGCTGATGGCCACCGGGCCGTTCACCGAGTCGGATCTGGGGGTGGCCTGCTACCACTCCAAGGTCGGCGCGGTCGAGCTCTGCCTCAACCATCTCGTCGACGGCCCGAGGAGTACGTCGTGGTCGACATGACCGCCGGGTCGGACTCCTTCGCCTCGGGAATGTTCACCCGCTTCGACATGACTTTCCTGGTCGCCGAGCCGACCCGCAAGGGAATCTCGGTCTATCGCCAGTACAAGGAATATGCGCGGGACTTCGGGATCGCGCTGAAAGTCGTCGGCAACAAGGTGCAGGGCGAGGACGACCTGGAGTACCTGCGCGCCGAGGTCGGCGACGACCTGCTGGTCACCGTCGGCCACTCCGACTGGGTACGGGCCATGGAAAAGGGCCGCCCCGCCCGCTTCGAGCTGCTGGAGGCGGACAACCGGATGGCGCTGCAGGCCTTGCAGAACGCCGCGGAGGACTCGTACGAGCAGCGGGACTGGGAACGCTACACACGGCAGATGGTGCACTTCCATCTGAAGAACGCGGAGAGCTGGGGCAACGAGAAGACGGGGGCCGATCTGGCGTCCCAGGTGGACCCGGCCTTCGTGCTCGACGAGCGGTGCGTTCAGGCCGGAGCGGCACAGCCTGCGTGAACGGGCGGCGGCGCCGGGACGGTGACCGGGGGCAGGCTCCGGCCCCACGCAATCGGGAACCACGGGGCGGCCTGGCTGCCGACCCACCCGGCGGGGGCCTGGGCGCCAACGGCCCACCAGGGCCGGGGGAGACCTCTGACACCTCCGACCCACCCGCCGCGGGCCGCGGGCACCTCCAACCCACCCGACGCGGGCCCGAGGCGCCACCGACCCACCCGGCACCGTCCGAGCCCACCGACCCGGTGTGGGCCGGTCAGGCCGACCCACCCGCCGCCGGATGCGGCCCGTCCCGGCCGGCGCTGTCGACGCTGCCACCCCGGCCGGGGCCGTCATCACCCGTGATCGGCGGCCCACCGGGGCGGAAGCCTCGTGTGTGCCGGGCGGCCCTACTTGTGATCGGCGGGCTTCCCGGCGGAGCCGGCAGCTGCCTTGTGATCGGCGGGCTTCCCGGCGGAGCCGGCAGCTGCCTTCGCGGCAGCCTTGCCCTGACTCTTGCCGGAGCTCGCGGCCCCGCCGAGGAAGGCCTTCCAGCTCGTATCCGGCGCCTCGCCGACCTTGAGCGTGCCGAGCTTCGCGAGCGTCGCGGGGTCCTGTGCGTCCAGCCAGTCCGCCAGTTGCTTGAAGGACACGCAGCGCACGCCCTCCTTGGTGCACACGGTCTCGATCGTCTCCTCGATGGCGCGCATGTAGGTGCCGCCGTTCCAGGACTCGAAGTGGTTACCGATGATCAGCGGGGCACGGTTTCCCTCGTACGACCGGTCGAAGGCCTCGATCAGACCGTCCCGCATCTGGTTGCCCCAGTACTCGTGCTCGTCCGGGTCGCCCTGCGTCGTACCGGACTGGTTGAACATGAAGTTGTAGTCCATCGAGAGGGTCTCGAATTCGCGGCCTGGCACCGGGACGAGCTGCATCGAGAGGTCCCAGATGCCGCTCTTCTTCTTGGGCCAGACCTGATCGTTGACACCGCTGGAGTCATAGCGGAAGCCCATCGAGCGCGCCGCCGCCACCATGTTCTTCTGCCCTTCCAGGCAGGGAGTGCGGCCGCCGACGAGCTCCTTGTCGTAGTCGAAGGGCAGCGGCTTCATGCCCTTGAGCTCCGGGTCGTTCGACTTCCAGCCCTTCACGAAGGACTTGGCCTGTTTGATCTCGCTCTTCCACTCGTCGACGGACCAGGTGCCGACGCCACCGTCCGCGCCACAGAAGTGGCCGTTGAAGTGGGTGCCGATCTCGTTGCCGTCCAGCCAGGCACCGCGGACCTGGGCGAGGGTGTCACGGATGCCCTTGGTGTCGTTGAAGCCGATGTCGGAACTGCCGGCGTTGTGCTTGGGCGGGTCGTAGAGCTTCCGCTTCGCCTCGGGGAGGAGGTACACGCCGCTGAGGAAGTACGACATCTGCGCGTTGTACTTCTTGCCCACCTTGCGGAAGTGCGAGAAGAGCTTCTGGCTGTCCTCCCCCGCACCGTCCCACGAGAACACCACGAACTGCGGCGGCTTCTGACCGGGGGCCAGCCGCTGCACCGCGGGCTGCTTGGGCTGGACGCCCGTGAAGGCCGTGGAACCGTCTCCGATGAGCCGGAACACGCTCTTGGGTGCCTGGCCGCCGGCAGCCTTCTTCTTGGCCCGGCGGCACCGTTCGCGGCCGCAGCTCCTGAGGGACCCGACCCGGGGTTCGCCCCGGAGCAGCCGGCCACTCCCGCGACCAGCGCAACGGTCATGAGGCCCAAGGCGATCCTCTTCGTGGCGGCCATCATCCGCCCACCCTCTTCCCTGCAGGTAATTTCCGCTGAAGTGCCGACATGGCGCGGTCAAACTCGCATGGAAGGCACACAAATCCACGCGACGGGCCGAATGAAAAGCTGCCTATTCACTGGAATGGGTGATTAGGTGGCCCATTTGCCCTCAATCGTGGACACGGATCTTTACTCTCCATTACGATCTGTTTACCGAGAGTTGAGATATCCCGCCGCTGCACGCCGTGACCCACGGCCGCGTCCCACGTTCCGCGACCGCGCTGCCCCGGAGGAGACGGGAAACATGTCTGCCTGCGTCCCCACTCGTCATGACCACTCATCCCGCAGTTCGCGACCTCCCCGTTCCTCGGGGGCCAAGCGACCTCACAGCCCGCCACCGCCGCGTCGCGGCGGACGATTCCGCATCGCGGGCGCCGACGTGTCCGCATCGATCACCGTCTTCCTGCTCGCCATCCCCATGTCGCTCGGCCTGGCCGTCGCCATGGACGCCCCGCTGGAAGCCGGCCTCATCTCCGCCGCCGTCGGCGGCATCGTCGCCGGCCTGCTCGGCGGCACCCCGCTCCAGGTCTCCGGCCCGTCCGCAGGACTGACCGTGGTGACCGCCGAGACGATTCAGATCTACGGCTGGCGCACCACCTGCGCGATCACCATCGGCGCAGGTCTGCTGCAGATCCTGCTGGGTTCGCTGCGGGCCGCCCGCAGCGCGCTCGCGGTAAGCCCAGCCATCGTGCACGGGACACTCGCCGGCATCGGTGTGGCCATCGCACTCGCTCAACTGCACATCGTGCTCGGCGGTTCGCCGGAGAGCTCAGCTGTCTCCAACGCTCTGGCGCTGCCAGCCCAGTTGGAGAGAGTCGGTCCGGCAGCGCCGCTGATCGGCGGTCTCACGATCGCGGTCCTGGTGCTGTGGCCCCGGATTCCGGGGCGGACCGGCCTCATCATGCGCCGAATTCCGGCAGCCCTGGTCTCCGTGGCCGTCGCCACCGCCGTGGCCGCCTTCGCAGCTCCGTCGATCGCACGGGTCGATCTGCCGTCCTGGCGCTCGCACGCCCTGCCCGAAATGCCACATGGGCCCGTACTCGGCCTGGCCACAGCAGTGTTCACGATGATGCTGGTGGCCAGCCTGGAATCCCTGCTCGCTGCCGTCGCCGTCGACAAGCTGGCAGCCGGCCGGTCCAGCGTGCGGTCGACAGGACCGGCCGCCGAGCGGGACGGCGGGCAGGCCGGAGAGAGCACGACCGGCCTCGCCGAGCCCGCTTCCGGCCCGGCCTGGCCCCCGTGAAACGCTCCGATCTCGACCGGGAGCTACGCGCCCAGGGCATCGCCAACGCGGTGTCGGGTCTGCTGGGCGGGCTGGCCGTCTCCGGTGGTGCGGTGCGCAGTTCGGCGAATGTGCGGGCCGGGGCGACGAGCCGCGCCTCCACGGTGCTGCACGGCGTCTGGGTGCTGCTCGCCACCGGCCTGCTGGTCACCGCGCTGGAGTGGATTCCGCTGGCCGCCCTCGGCGCGCTCGTGATGGTGGTCGGCATCCAAATGGTGAACTTCGCGCATATCCGTAACGTCCACAGGCACCGGGAATTCCTGGTGTACGGAGCGACGATCACCGGCGTGCTGCTCTTCGGCGTCCTCAAGGGGGTAGCCATCGGGATCGCGGTGGCGGTGGCCGTTGCCCTGCACCGGCTGGCGCGAACCAGGATCACCGTGACCGAACAGAGCGGACAGCACCTGGTCGTCGTACGAGGGCAGTTGACCTTCCTGGCTGTGCCCCGGCTCAATCGGACGCTGGGCCAGCTGCCGCAGGACGCGGACGTGGTCGTCGAGCTGGACGGCTTCTTCATCGATCATGCGGCGTACGAGATGCTCCAGGACTGGAGCAAGGCCCATACCGCCCACGGCGGCAGGGCCGTCTTCGCCGGCAGGTCCGGTGGCCGGATCGGCGAGCCCGCCTCAGCAGCGCACTCCTGCTGCCGCCCCTGGACGCCCTGGCGCAACCATCACTGTCACGACCGGCCCGAGCATGTGCCCGTCACCCTCTCCGGCCACGAACGCCCAGGCCACCAACATCCTGGCACCGTCGCCACCACCGAGGCCGCCGGAACCTCCGGCACCGCCCCGCCCGCCGGCGCCGCCACCACTGCCGCCGCCCCCACTGCCCCCGCCCTCGCCACGGCAACAGGCGCAGGCACAGGTGCGGACACGGACGCACACACAGGCTCGGGCGTGACGGCGCCGATGGCACACCCAGTTCCCCTCCACCCCGCAACCGATCCGCCAGGCGATCTCAATGCCACCGGCCTCACCGAGGACCTCATGCCCGAGCACCTGACACTCAACGGCTCGACAAGCACCTCAGGTGCCATGAACTCCACCGACCCCACGGGCACCCAACAGCACCCCGGCCACCCCACCGACTACGCACCCGATCACGCCGCCGCCCCGTCACGCAGGACCGGCGGGCACCGGCTGGTCAGCGGCCTCAGCTCGTTCCAGCGCAACACGGCTCCCCTGGTGCGTGAGGAGCTGGCGAGACTGGCCAGGGAAGGCCAGCGCCCCTCGCAGCTGTTCATCACCTGCGCGGATTCCCGCCTGGTGACGAGCATGATCACGGCAAGCGGTCCGGGCGACCTGTTCACCGTGCGCAACATCGGGAATCTGGTGCCGCCGCCGGATTCCGAGACGGGCGACGACTCGGTGGGGGCGGCGATCGAGTACGCGGTGGATGTCCTGGGGGTGGAGTCCATCACCGTCTGCGGGCACTCAGGCTGCGGCGCGATGAACGCACTGCTCGGGGCCAAGCCCGACACCCCGGAGACTCCCCTGTGGCGCTGGCTGCGGCATGGGAAGCCCAGCCTCGACCGGATGGCCTCCAAACGCCACGCATGGGCCCGGATCTCCGGCAGGCTGCCCGCCGATGAGGTGGAACAACTCTGTCTCACCAATGTGGTCCAGCAGCTCGACCATCTGCGGGCCCACGGATCGGTGGCGCGACGCCTCGCCGAAGGCACACTCCAACTGCACGGCATGTACTTCCATGTGGCCGAGGCTCAGTCGTATCTGCTGACCGAAGGCATCGGCGCGGGCCATGGCATCGACGAGGTCTTCGACCGCATCGGCCCCTCCGCCCCGTACGATCCGTACGATCCGACCGGCCCGCACGACCCCGGCGGCACCGACCGGTCCCCGACTCCGCACGATCCGGCCGAGCTGGCCCCTACCAGCGCCTGAACCGCCCGCACCCCGGGTCCGTGAGACCTTGTGGTCCCGCCTCCGCACCGCCGTGCAACCTGCACCTCCGCACGGCAGCCCGATGCTCTGCTTTCACCCGCCGCGGAGGCGGGATCGTGCCTCCATACACGAAACACAGGTCTAAACCAATTCCTGGCAGACACTTGTCACCCGGCCTTTGGCCTGATGAGCTATGCCCTGGGACACAACGGACACCCTGGGAATGGGAGAAGTCGTGAGCAACGAAAGCCTGGCCAATCTGCTCAAAGAGGAGCGGCGGTTTGTGCCGCCTGCCGATCTGGCCGCGAACGCCAACGTCACCGCTGAGGCGTACGAACAGGCCGAGGCGGACCGGCTGGGCTTCTGGGCCGAGCAGGCCCGCCGCCTGACCTGGGACACCGAGCCGACCGAGACACTCGACTGGAGCAACCCGCCGTTCGCGAAGTGGTTCGCCGACGGCACGCTCAACGTCGCGTACAACTGCGTGGACCGCCACGTCGAGGCGGGCAACGGCGACCGGGTCGCCATCCACTTCGAGGGCGAACCCGGCGACAGCCGCGCGATCACCTACGCCGAACTCAAGGACGAGGTCTCCCGCGCCGCCAACGCCCTGACCGAACTCGGCGTCACCAAGGGCGACCGCGTCGCCGTCTACCTGCCGATGATCCCCGAGGCCGCCGTCGCGATGCTGGCCTGCGCCCGCATCGGCGCCGCGCACTCGGTCGTCTTCGGCGGCTTCTCCGCCGACGCCATCGCCAAGCGCATCGAGGACGCGGACGCGAAGGTCGTCATCACCTCCGACGGCGGCTACCGCCGCGGCAAACCCTCCGCGCTCAAGCCCGCCGTCGACGACGCCGTCTCCCGCATCGAGAGCGTTGAGCACGTCCTGGTCGTGCGCCGCACCGGGCAGGACACCGCCTGGACCGAGGGCCGCGACGTCTGGTGGCACGAGATCACCGCCCGCCAGTCCACCGAGCACACCCCCCAGGCGTTCGAGGCCGAACAGCCGCTGTTCATCCTCTACACCTCGGGCACCACCGGGAAGCCCAAGGGCATCCTGCACACCTCCGGCGGCTACCTCACCCAGGCCGCCTACACCCACCACGCGGTCTTCGACCTCAAGCCCGCAACCGACGTCTACTGGTGCACCGCCGACATCGGCTGGGTCACCGGACACTCCTACATCGTCTACGGCCCCCTCGCCAACGGCGCGACCCAGGTCATGTACGAGGGCACCCCCGACACCCCGCACCAGGGACGCTTCTGGGAAATCGTCCAGAAGTACGGCGTCACCATCCTCTACACCGCACCCACCGCGATCCGCACGTTCATGAAGTGGGGCGACGACATCCCCGCGAAGTTCGACCTGTCCTCACTGCGGGTCCTCGGCTCGGTCGGAGAGCCGATCAACCCCGAGGCCTGGATGTGGTACCGCAAGCACATCGGTGCCGACACCTGCCCGATCGTGGACACCTGGTGGCAGACCGAGACCGGCGCCATGATGATCTCCCCGCTGCCCGGCGTCACCGCGACCAAGCCCGGCAGCGCCCAGCGCGCCCTGCCCGGCATCAGCGCCACCGTCGTCGACGACGAAGCCCGCGAGGTCCCCGACGGCGGAGGCGGCTACCTCGTCCTCACCGAGCCCTGGCCCTCGATGCTCCGCACCATCTGGGGCGACGACCAGCGCTTCCTCGACACCTACTGGTCACGCTTCGAAGGCAAGTACTTCGCCGGCGACGGCGCCAAGAAGGACCAGGACGGCGACATCTGGCTCCTGGGCCGCGTCGACGACGTCATGCTCGTCTCCGGACACAACATCTCGACCACCGAAGTCGAATCCGCACTCGTCTCGCACCCTGCCGTCGCCGAGGCCGCCGTGGTCGGCGCCGCCGACGAGACCACCGGACAGTCCATCGTCGCGTTCGTGATCCTGCGCGGCACCGCGACCGCCTCCGACGAGCTCGTCGCGGAGCTGCGCAACCACGTCGGCACCACGCTCGGCCCGATCGCCAAGCCGAAGCGGGTACTGCCGGTCGCCGAGCTCCCCAAGACCCGCTCCGGCAAAATCATGCGACGCCTGCTCCGCGACGTCGCCGAGAACCGCGCCCTGGGAGACGTCACCACCCTCACCGACTCCTCGGTCATGGACCTCATCCAGACCCAGCTGCCGTCGTCCTCCTCCGAGGACTGAGCACGGCAGCAGGGCCTCCTCCCCACGCCGTCCCCAGGTCTCCTGGAGGCGGCAGCAGAGGCGACCTCCCCGAAGGGCATCCGGCAGCGCGCCGGATGCCCTTCGGGCATTTAGGGTGAAGATCACCGCTCAAGTTCCCGCCTACCGCCCCGCACACCCCGGGTACAGTGGCAGCTGGTCAACAACACGACAAGAATTCTCCAAAGGGTGTGCCGGGAAGTCTGGTCGGCAAGTGCATCAGTCATGCCATCGCTGCCGTACCGCCCCGGAGGTCCTCACTCGTGGCCGCGCCCACCCCCGCACCCCCCTCCCCCCGCCGCACCTTCCTGGGACGCCTGCCGCTCCCCGAGCGGAACTACCTCACCGACGCACTGCGGGCCGAGACAGTCGGCGGAGTCATCCTGCTGGTCGCCGCGGTGGCCGCGCTGGTCTGGGCGAACACCTTCGGCTCGAGCTACGCGAGCGTCAGCCACTTCCACTTCGGACCCGAGGCGCTCGGTCTGCACCTCTCCGTGGCGCACTGGGCGGCCGACGGGCTGCTCGCGGTCTTCTTCTTCGTCGCGGGCGTCGAGCTCAAGCGCGAACTCGTCGCGGGTGAGCTGCGGGACCCCAAGGCGGCGGCCCTCCCGGTCGTCGCCGCCCTCTGCGGCATGGCCGTTCCTGCGGCCGTCTACGCCCTGGTGACGGCGCTCGGCGGTGGCTCCACGAACGGCTGGGCCGTCCCCACAGCCACCGACATCGCCTTCGCGCTCGCCGTCCTGGCGGTCATCGGTACCTCGTTGCCGTCCGCGCTCCGCGCGTTCCTGCTCACGCTCGCCGTCGTCGACGACCTCTTCGCGATCCTGATCATCGCGATCTTCTTCACCGACAACATCGACTTCATCGCGCTCATCGGCGCCTTCGCCGGTCTGGCCGTCTTCTACCTGCTGCTGCGCCTGAACGTGCGCGGGTGGTACGTCTACCTGCCGTTGGCCCTGGTCATCTGGGGGCTGATGTACAACAGCGGCGTCCACGCCACCATCGCCGGCGTCGCCATGGGCCTGATGCTGCGCTGCACCAAGCGCGACGGTGAGGCGCGCTCCCCCGGCGAACGCATCGAGCATCTGGTCCGTCCGCTGTCGGCCGGACTCGCCGTACCGCTGTTCGCGCTCTTCTCCGCCGGGGTCTCGCTCTCCGGCGACGCGCTGGCCGGGGTGTTCACCCGCGCCGAGGCGCTCGGTGTGGTGCTGGGGCTCGTCCTCGGCAAGACGATAGGGATCTTCGGCGGTACCTGGCTGGCCACCAGGTTCACCAAGGCCGAGCTGAACAAGGACCTGGCCTGGGCCGATGTCTTCGCGGTCGCCTCACTGGCGGGGATCGGCTTCACCGTCTCGCTGCTGATCGGCGAGCTCGCCTTCGCCGGCGACGACGACATGATCAATGAGATCAAGGCGTCGGTTCTGCTCGGCTCCCTGATTGCCGCCGTACTCTCCGGTGTACTGCTCAAACTCCGGGTACGCAGATACCGGGCGCTGTTCGACGCGGAGGAGCGCGACGAGGACGAGTCCGGGGTGCCCGACATCTACGAACAGGACGATCCGGAGTACCACCTGCGGATGGCCGCGATCCACGAGAGGAAGGCGGCCGAGCACCGCCGCCTTGCCCAACTGGCGGGGGCAGCGAGCAACAAGCCGGACGGTCCGGCATGATCTGTCATCGGACGTGTTGAACAGGAGAGGGAGTCAGGGATGAGCGACCCCGGCAATTACGCGGGCAGCGCGGACCGCAGTCTCGGCCAGCTGGTCGCCACGGCGACGGCCGAGATGTCGGCGCTGGTGCACGACGAGATTGCCCTGGCCAAGGCAGAGGTGCGGCAGGACGTCAAGCGTGGCGTCATCGGCAGCGTGGCGTTCATCGTCACGGGTGTGCTGATTCTTTTCGCGATCCCGGTGCTGAGCTTCGCGGCCGCGTACGGAATCCACAACCTGGGACTGGGCCTCGCCTGGTCGTTCCTGATCGTCGGCGGCGCGTTCATTCTGCTGGGTATCCTGCTCGCGCTCTTCGGCTACGCCAAGTTCAAGAAGGTCAAGCCGCCGGAGAAGTCGATCGCGTCGGCCAAGGAGACCGCTGCCATCCTGCAGGGCGTCAAGCCGCACCCGCGTGCGAGCGTCGGTGCGGACGCGATCCTTCCGGCAGGCGGCAGCTCACTTGCGGACAAGGCCATCGAGAACCGTCCGGTCCAGGACAAGGCGACAGCTGTGGCACGCTCATCCACATGACCGTCCCCGATTCCAGCGCATTCGGCCCAGCAGGCCCGGAACACCGGACGGGCCACGAGCAGCCGGCCGGCCCTGCCGCCACACCGCAGCCCCCGGCCTCACCGGCTTCCGGCGGCCCGCTGGGCCCCCCGGCCGGATCGGGTGGCCCGGTCCGGCTGGACGGCCCCTGGACCCACCGGGACGTGGCGGCCAACGGCGCCCGTTTCCACATCGCCGAAATGGGTGAAGGACCACTGGTCCTGCTCCTGCACGGCTTCCCGCAGTTCTGGTGGACCTGGCGCCATCAGCTGCCGGCACTCGCCGAGGCGGGGTTCCGGGCGGTGGCGATGGACCTGCGCGGAGTGGGCGGCAGCGACCGCACCCCCGGGGCTACGACCCGGCCAACCTGGCTCTGGACATCACCGGCGTGATCCGGTCACTCGGCGAGCCGGACGCCGCCCTGGTCGGCCACGACATGGGCGGCTACCTCGCCTGGACCGCCGCGGTGATGCGCCCCAAGCTGGTGCGCCGGCTGGTGGTCTCCTCGATGCCGCATCCGCGGCGGTGGCGCTCCTCGATGCTGTCCGACTTCGCGCAGTCCCGCGCGGGCTCGTACATCTGGGGATTCCAGCGGCCCTGGGTGCCGGAGCGTCAGCTCGTCGCGGACGAAGCGGCGTTGGTGGGCCGGCTGATCCACGACTGGGCCGGGCCGCGGACCGCGGAGTTCCCCGACGACGCGACGATGGATGTCTACCGGCGCGCGATGTCCATCCCGTCCACGGCGCACTGCTCGGTCGAGCCGTACCGGTGGATGGTGCGCTCACTGGCCCGTCCGGACGGCATCCAGTTCTACCGGCGCATGAAGCGGCCGGTCCGGGTGCCCACGCTGCACCTGCACGGTTCACTCGATCCGGCGGTACGCACCCGGAGTTCGGCGGGGTCCGGCGAGTACGTCGAGGCACCGTACCGTTGGCGACTTTTCGACGGTCTGGGGCACTTCCCCCACGAGGAGGATCCGGCCGGGTTCTCGGCCGAACTCATCAACTGGCTCAAGGATCCCGAGCCCGACCGCTAGCCGATACGCACGCGCGTCCTACGAACAGCCACTTGCCTGCCGCATAGGCCAATTGGCTGACGGATGGGCGATTACCGACCATGAGGCACGGGCAGACGTCGGGGTATGGGCTGGACGCACGACTTCGGTGACGCAGCACGCAATCGTCGCTCGACCGCCACGGCGGTTACGGGCACTCATGAGGGGATCGGCCGTCAGGGCCGGGTGCACGCTATGCATGTTCTGCATGATCCCCGGCTCGGCATTCCGCGCATCCTCCGCCGCCGGGCCCGCTGGGTCTCGGCGCGGCTGCGCCATCCGCGCGGATAATCCCCACGGACGGCCTCACGGCCGGCCGCCACCACCCTCACGCTCTGACTCCCCGGTCCTTCTCGGGCTGAGTGCAGTCCCGCAATCCCTGGCGGGACAGCTCTCAGAGCGCACACGCCTGGCTGTCGACCTGCTGGTTGGCGGTGCGGCCCTGTGCGATGTCCTGGCGGATCTCGTCGGCCGTCAGCGCATAGCCGGTGTCCGGGTCGTCGAGCGACTTGGCGAAGACGACTCCGTACACCTTGCCGTCGGGGGTCAACAGCGGTCCGCCGGAGTTCCCCTGACGGACCGTGGTGAAGAGTGAGTACACGTCGCGGCGGACGGTGCCCCGGTGGTAGATGTCCGGGCCGTTGGCGTCGATACGGGCGCGGACCCGCGCGGAGCGTACGTCGTACGAGCCGTTCTCCGGGAAGCCCGCGACGATCGCGCTGTTACCGGTCTCGGCGTCGTGGTCGGTGTCGGTGAACTTGAGCGGCTTCGCGTCGAGATCCGGCACGTCGAGTACGGCGATGTCGCGCCGCCAGTCGTAGAGGACGACCTTCGCGTCGTAGAGCCGCCCCTGGCCGCCGATCTGGACGGTCGGCTCGTCGACGCCGCCGACGACGTGGGCGTTGGTCATCACCCGGCGGTCGGAGAAGACGAAGCCGGTGCCTTCGAGGACCTTCCCGCAACTCGGAGCCGTACCGACGACCTTGACGATGGACTGCTTGGCGCGGGTGGCGACGGGGCTGCCCGCCAGGGCCGGGTCAGGGGGGCTGACTTCGGTGATCGGCTCGTTGGCGAACGGGCTGAAGACCTGCGGGAAGCCGTTCTGCGCGAGGACCGAGGAGAAGTCCGTGAACCAGGTCGAGGCCTCCGGCGGCATCACCCGGGAGATGCCGAGCAGGACCGAGGAGCTGCGGACCTCCTTGCCCAGCGTCGGCAACGACGTACCGGCCAGCGCGGAGCCGATCAGCCAGGACACCAGCAGCATCGCCACGACGTTGACCAGGGCGCCGCCCGTCGCGTCCACGGCGCGCGCGGGCGACCACGTGATGTACCGGCGGAGCTTGTTGCCGAGGTGGGTGGTGAAGGCCTGCCCCACCGAGGCGCACACGATCACGATGACGACCGCGACGACGGCGGCGGTCGAGGAGACCCCGGAGCCGTCCGTCGCCTGGTCCCACAGGATCGGCAGCAGATATACGGCGACGAGACCGCCGCCCAGGAATCCGATCACCGACAGAATGCCGACGACGAAACCCTGGCGATAGCCGATGACCGCGAACCACACAGCGCCGGCCAGCAGCAGGATGTCCAGCACGTTCACCGTCGATTGCCTCGCAGATTCGTCACCCGGCCCGTACGTCTCCACGGGTCCGGGCGGGCCCGGAGCGGCGGAGCACGGGAGTCAGCCTGTCATGCGCGCCAGTCGAGCGGCACCTGCTTGGCCCTGTCCCAGGGGCGCTCCCAGCCGGCGAAGTGCAGGATCCGGTCGATCACACCGGCCGTGAACCCCCACACGAGTGCGGATTCGACCAGAAATGCCGGGCCCAGGTGGCCGCTGGGATGCACTGCCGTCGCCCGGTTGGCCGGGTCCGTGAGATCCGCCACGGGGACCGTGAAGACCCGCGCCGTCTCGCCCGGGTCGACGACACCGACCGGACTGGGCGAACGCCACCAGCCCAGTACCGGCGTCACCACGAAGCTGCTCACCGGAATGTAGAGCCGGGGCAGCACGCCGAACAGCTGCACACCGTGCGGATCGAGGCCGGTCTCCTCCTCGGCCTCCCGCAGCGCGGCCCGGAGCGGACCCGTCGTCGCCTGGTCGCCGTCCTCCGGGTCCAGGGAGCCACCGGGGAAGGAGGGCTGCCCAGGGTGCGAGCGCAGGCTTCCGGCCCGCTCCATGAGGAGCAGTTCGGGTCCGCGCGCTCCCTCGCCGAACAGGACGAGAACGGCCGACTGGCGTCCCGCGCCGTTCTCCGGCGGCAGGAAACGGCTGAGCTGCTGCGGCTCGACGGTACGCGCGGCGCTGGCGACCGGCTCCAGCCAGCTGGGCAGGCCCTCGGTGGTGACCGTGATCGCGGCGTCGCGGCCGGCAGTCACCCCGGGCACGGCTGACGCGGCCGCAGCGGCCGCGTCCGTGCTGTGTTCATGCGTCTTCATGGGCACCCCTCGTCTCACAAACGCCTGTCGTCCCGCATTTCGTTCCAGAGCGGCGCCACTAATCAGCCGGCGCCCAGGGCGGGGGCGGGCTTGCCCGGGTAGTCCGGCGGGGGGCTCAGCCGCTGCCCCGGCTGCCCGCCCATCTCGTACTTCAGGAGCTTGCGCGCCTTCTCGGGGTCCGTCTCGCCTTCTCCGTACGAGGGACAGAGCGGGGCGATCGGGCAGGCGCCGCAGGCAGGCTTGCGGGCGTGGCAGATACGGCGGCCGTGGAAGACGACGCGGTGCGAGAGCATCGTCCACTCGCTCTTGGGGAAGATCGCCGCGATCTCCGCCTCGACCTTCTCCGGATCCTCCTGGTCGGTCCACTTCCAGCGGCGCACCAGCCGGCCGAAGTGGGTGTCGACCGTGATGCCCGGCACTCCGAACGCATTGCCGAGAACGACATTGGCGGTCTTGCGGCCGACTCCCGGCAACGTCACGAGGTCGGCGAGGCGCCCGGGCACCTCGCCGCCGAAGTTGTCCCGGAGGGCCGTGGAGAGGCCCATCAGCGACTTGGTCTTCGCCCGGAAGAAGCCGGTCGGCCGAATGATCTCTTCCATTTCCTCCGGGACGGCCGCGGCCATGTCCTCGGGGGTGGGGTAGGCGGCGAAGAGCGCGGGGGTGGTCTGGTTGACCCTCAGGTCGGTGGTCTGGGCGGACAGGACCGTGGCGACGAGGAGCTCGAAGGGGTTCCTGAAGTCCAGCTCCGGGTGCGCGTAGGGGTAGACCTCGGCGAGCTCACGGTTGATCCGGCGGGCCCGGCGGACCATGGCCAGGTGCGATTCAGGTTTGCCCTTCCCCTTCGGCCCCGCACCCGGCGTCGTGGCAGGCTCCTGCCCGGCCTTCGGCTTCTTCACCGGGCCGGCGCCACCAGCCCGCCGCGCCGGGCCTTTTGTCGCTTTTTTCGCTCCACTCGCAGCCTGTTCGCCCACAGCGGAATTACGGCCTTCCGACACCCCATCAGCCCCCTTGGCCTGCGCTCTCACCGGCGTTCTGGACACCCGGCCAGCCTAGAGCCAGCCACTGACATCCGCCCCGGTCACCGGCGATCCGCCCCCGATCGGCCCCCTGCCGTACGCTCCGGCACGCGCGTGCGTCAAACTGGTTTGTGATTGATCGCACTGTTTTACCGTCCGGCATGATGGGGACCACGGTTCCCTGAACAGGCCGACAAGGAGAGAACTCGTGGACGACGTTCTGCGGCGCGCCCCGCTTTTCGCGGCGCTCGATGATGAGCAGGCCGCGGAGCTCCGCGCCTCGATGAGTGAGGTGACCCTCGCGCGCGGCGACGCGCTCTTCCACGAGGGTGACCCCGGCGACCGGCTCTATGTGGTCACCGAGGGCAAGGTGAAGCTCCACCGCACGTCCCCCGACGGACGCGAGAACATGCTCGCGGTCCTCGGCCCCGGCGAACTGATCGGTGAGCTGTCGCTCTTCGACCCGGGCCCGCGCACCGCCACCGCGACCGCGCTGACCGAGGTGAAGCTCCTCGGCCTCGGCCACGGCGACCTGCAGCCCTGGCTGAACGTGCGTCCCGAGGTGGCCACCGCCCTGCTGCGTGCCGTCGCCCGGCGCCTGCGCAAGACCAACGACCAGATGTCCGACCTGGTCTTCTCCGATGTGCCCGGCCGTGTCGCCCGTGCGCTCCTGGACCTGTCGCGCCGCTTCGGCGTCCAGTCCGAGGAAGGCATTCACGTCGTGCACGACCTGACCCAGGAGGAGCTGGCCCAGCTGGTCGGCGCCTCCCGCGAGACGGTCAACAAGGCTCTCGCCGACTTCGCCGGCCGCGGCTGGCTGCGGCTGGAGGCCCGTGCCGTGATCCTGCTGGACGTGGAGCGGCTGGCCAAGCGGTCCCGCTGACCCCGTGGCGAACAACGTGTGAGGGGCCCCACCGGCGTCGGTGGGGCCCTCACACGTTGCGGATGACAGAGCGGGCGCTCAGATCAGACCGTGCTCCTCCAGGTACTCCAGCTGCGCCAGCACCGAGAGCTCCGCCGCCGGCCACAGCGACCGGTCCACGTCCGCGTACACGTGTGCCACCACCTCGGACGACGTCCGGTACCCGGCCTCCACGGCCGTCTCCACCTGGGCCAGCCGGTTCGCGCGGTGCGCCAGGTAGAACTCGACCGCGCCCTGCGCGTCGTCCAGCACCGGGCCGTGCCCCGGCAGCACCGTGTGCACCCCGTCGTCGACCGTCAGCGAGCGCAGCCGCCGCAGCGAGTCGAGGTAGTCCCCCAGCCGCCCGTCCGGGTGCGCGACCAGCGTCGTGCCCCGGCCGAGGATCGTGTCCCCCGTCAGCACGGCACGGTCGGCGGGCAGATGGAACGAGAGCGAGTCCGCGGTGTGCCCCGGGGTCGGCACCACGTACATCTCCAGCCCGCCGGTCGTGATCACGTCCCCCGTGCCCAGACCCTCGTCGCCGAGCCGCAGCCCCGGATCCAGGGCGCGCACCTTCGTACGGGTCAGCTCGGCGAAGCGCGCCGCGCCCTCGGCGTGGTCGGGGTGGCCGTGGGTGAGGAGCGTGAGGGCGATCCGGCGGCCCGCCTGCGTGGCTGCGTCGACGACGGCCCGCAGGTGGGCCTCGTCCAGCGGGCCCGGGTCGATGACCACCGCGAGATCGGAGTCGGGCTCGGCGACGATCCAGGTGTTGGTGCCGTCCAGCGTCATCGGCGACGCGTTGGGCGCGAGGACGTTGACCGTACGAGTGGTGGCGGAGCCGGACAGCACCCCGCCGCGCGGCTGCCCCGGCAGCGCTGCGGCGTCGCTCATGCCGCCCCACCGCCCGCGCCGCCGGCCGGGATGTGTTTGGTGAACTCCTCGTGCCCGGGCCAGCTCAGAACCAGCTCCTCACCCTCCAGGCGGGCCTGTGCGAGCACGGGAGCGAGGTCCTGGGCCGAAGCCGCCTCCAGCGCCTGCGCGGCGGTGGCGTACGCCCTGAGCCCGCGCAGCGTCGAGACGGTCGGCGGCATCATCAGCAGCTCGCCGCGGTCGTAGCCCTCGATGGCATCGGCGGGAGCGATCCACACGGTGCGGTCGGCCTCCGTGGAGGCGTTACGGGTGCGCTGGCCCGCGGGGAGCGCGGCCACGAAGAACCAGGTGTCGTAGCGGCGCGGCTCGAACTCCGGAGTGATCCAGCGCGCCCACGCGCCGAGCAGGTCCGAGCGCAGGACCAGCCCGCGTCGCCGCAGGAAATCGGCGAACGACAGGTCACGCGTCACCAGCGCCGCGCGGTCGGCCTCCCAGTCGGCGCCGGTGGTGTCCGTGACGACCGTGCCGGCGGTCGGGCCCGCGAGCAGGACACCCGCCTCCTCGTACGTCTCACGGACCGCCGCGCAGACGATCGCCTGCGCCTCGGCCGCCGTGGCGACCCCGAGCCGCTGCGCCCAGCTCTCCGGCGCGGGCCCGGCCCAGCCGACGAGCAGGTCGTCGTCGCGCGGGTCGACGCCGCCACCCGGATAGGCGTACGCCCCGCCGGCAAAGGCCATCGACGTGCGCCGGCGCAGCATGTGGACAGTGGGCCCGCCCCCGGTACCCGCGGCGGCGTCCCGGAGCAGCATCACGGTGGCAGCGCGCCTGGGCACCGTCGCCGTCAGCTCCCCGGCGGCGAGGGCCCGGATCCGGTCGGGCCATTCCGGTGGGTACCACTGACCATTGGACATGGCCGGAGGCTATCCGGAACCGTGACGATGTTCGAGAGGGGCGGCGATCCGTACATGCCCTGTACACAGACGCCCCGGAGCTGCCCCGGGCACGGAAGATCCCGCCCGGTCGCCATGACCGGACGGGATCGAGGAAGAGCGGAAAAGAGCAGGCCAGAGAGGACCGCCTGAGCGGAGCGGGGCGAGAGCGCCACGGCGAAGAGCCCGCAGCGGCAGGGCTCAGACCCCGGTCAGCTCGACCTGGACCTCGACCTCGACCGGCGCGTCCAGCGGCAGCACCGCGACACCCACGGCACTGCGGGCGTGCACGCCCTTGTCGCCGAGCACCGCACCGAGCAGCTCGCTCGCGCCGTTGATCACGGCCGGCTGGCCGGTGAAGTCGGTGGCCGAGGCGACGAAACCGACGACCTTCACGACGCGCGCGATCCGGTCCAGGTCACCGGCGACCGACTTCACCGCGGCGAGCGCGTTGAGCGCGCAGGTCTTCGCCAGCTCCTTGGCCTCGTCGGGCGTGACCTCCGCACCGACCTTGCCGGTCACGGCGAGCTTGCCGTCCACCATCGGCAGCTGGCCCGAGGTGTACACGTACACCCCGGACTGCACGGCCGGCTGGTACGCGGCCAGCGGCGGCACCACCTCGGGCAGGGCCAGTCCCAGCTCGACGAGCTTCGCCTCGACGGCGCCCGCCACTACTGCTTCTCCCGCTTCAGGTAGGCCACGAGCTGCTCGGGGTTGTTCGGGCCGGGAACGACCTGGACCAGCTCCCAGCCGTCCTCGCCCCAGGTGTCCAGAATCTGCTTGGTCGCGTGCACGAGAAGGGGCACGGTCGCGTATTCCCACTTGGTCATGGCCCGACTGTAATGCCTGAGCAATCCACAGGACGCCCGGCCTCGTGCGTAGCCTGCGGCGCGACTGGTTAGGCTCGAATACGTGAGCAGGTTCCAGGTCGTCAGCGGCAAGGGCGGTACCGGTAAGACCACGGTTGCCGCCGCTCTCGCGCTCGCCCTCGCGACCGAGGGCAGGCGCACTCTCCTCGTCGAGGTCGAGGGCAGGCAAGGCATCGCCCAGCTCTTCGAGGCGGACTCCCTTCCGTACGAGGAGCGCAAGATCGCCGTCGCGCCCGGCGGCGGGGAGGTGTACGCCCTCGCGATCGACGCGGAGCGCGCCCTCCTCGACTACCTCCAGATGTTCTACAAGCTCGGCAGCGCGGGCCGGGCGCTCAAGAAGCTCGGCGCGATCGACTTCGCCACCACCATCGCGCCCGGTGTCCGGGACGTCCTACTGACCGGCAAGGCGTGCGAGGCGGTGCGGCGCAAGGACAAGCAGAACCGGTTCGTCTACGACTACGTGATCATGGACGCGCCGCCGACCGGCCGCATCACCCGCTTCCTCAACGTGAACGACGAGGTGGCGGGGCTGGCCCGGATAGGCCCGATACACAATCAGGCGCAGGCCGTGATGCGGGTGCTGAAGTCCCCGGAGACCGCAGTCAATCTGGTGACCCTGCTGGAGGAGATGCCGGTCCAGGAGACCGCGGACGGCATCGCCGAACTCCAGGCGGCGGAACTTCCGGTGGGCCGGGTCATCGTGAACATGGTGCGCCCGCACGTGCTGGACGAGGACGCGCTGCGCACGGCGGCCGGCGGCCGGCGCAAGGAGATCGCGAAGACGCTGACCCGGGCCGGTGTGACCGGCTCCGCCGGGCTCGTACGGCCGCTGGTCGAGCAGGCCTCCGAGCACGCCCAGCGGGTCGGTCTGGAGCGCGAGCAGCGTGCCGTGCTGGCCGGCCTCGGGCTGCCCGGCTACGAACTCCCGCTGATCGGCGAGGGCGTGGACCCGGCCGGGCTGTACGACCTGGCGATCGAGCTCCGTAAGCAGGGTGTGGGCGAAGACGCGGCGGGACAAGGGGTGGGTTCATGACATCGGACAGGACCAGGGACCGGACCGCGGCCGAGGCCGCGGGTGCTGAACCGGAGGCCGGTACGGAGGCGGACCCGGGCGGGGGACAGGGCACCCCGATGGCTGCGGCCGATACCGCCCCCGGCCTGGACACCGACGCCCTGCTCGACGACCCGGACATCCGGATCATCGTGTGCTGCGGTTCGGGCGGGGTCGGCAAGACCACGACCGCCGCGGCGCTCGGCGTGCGGGCGGCCGAGCGCGGCCGCAAGGTCGTCGTCCTCACCATCGACCCGGCCCGCAGGCTCGCCCAGTCCATGGGCATCGACTCGCTGGACAACGTCCCCCGCCGGGTCAAGGGGATCGAGACGCGGGGCACCGGTGAGCTGCACGCCATGATGCTCGACATGAAGCGGACCTTCGACGAGATCGTCGAGGCGCACGCGGACGGCGAGCGGGCCCGCGCGATCCTGGAGAACCCCTTCTACCAGTCCCTGTCGGCCGGCTTCGCGGGCACGCAGGAGTACATGGCGATGGAGAAGCTCGGCCAGCTGCGGGCGCGCGAGGAGTGGGACCTGATCGTCGTCGACACCCCGCCGTCGCGTTCCGCGCTGGACTTCCTGGACGCACCGAAGCGGCTGGGCTCGTTCCTGGACGGGAAGTTCATCAAGCTGCTGATGGCGCCGGCGAAAATGGGCGGCCGGGCCGGGATGAAGTTCCTCAACGTGGGCATGTCGATGATGACCGGGACGCTCGGCAAGCTGCTGGGCGGCCAGTTCCTGCGGGACGTGCAGACGTTCGTCGCGGCGATGGACACCATGTTCGGCGGGTTCCGCACCCGCGCCGACGCCACGTACAAGCTCCTCCAGGCACCCGGCACGGCGTTCCTCGTCGTCGCGACGCCGGAGCGGGACGCGCTCCGCGAGGCGGCGTATTTCGTGGAGCGCCTAGCGGCGGAGGACATGCCGCTCGCGGGCCTGGTCCTCAACCGGGTGCACGGCAGCGAGGCCGCCCGGCTCTCCGCCGAGCACGCGCTGGCCGCCGCAGAAAATCTTGAAGCCGCCGGCATTGTGGATCAGACGGCCGGGAAGGCTGGACTTCGTGAGCCCGCCGACTCCCCCGACGCCGGGACCACACACGCCACGGACACCGCTGGAGCCGCCACCCCCGACCCGGCCGAGCATGCCTCGGAGCACGAGCCCGCCGACACACCCCAAACCGATGCAGACGCCGTCACCGTCGAACAACTGACGGCAGGTCTGTTGCGTCTGCATGCCGAACGGATGCAGGTGGTCGCGCGCGAACAGCGCACACGCGACCGCTTCACCACACTGCACCCCGAGGTGGCCGTGACCGCAGTGGCCGCGCTGCCCGGAGATGTCCATGACCTCGCAGGACTGCGAGCCATCGGGGACCGGCTCGCGACCGGTTCCGCTCCGGCCGGAGCTGCGTAGTCCCCCCGTCATCCGTCACCGGCCCGCTGCGCAGGCCCGTCGCACGGCATTCGCCGAGCCGGGTCCGCCGCACGGGGCCGGGTGACCGGTCGTCCACCGCCCGGGCTACCCCACGGCTGCGAACGCATCGTGCAGTTCGTCGTCCTCCAGCCCGATCGCCACGGGCAGGATGCCCGTGGACTGCTCGTACTCGCTGCGTGCGGTCTCCAGCAGCCGGCGCCAGGACGTGACGGTCGGGCGCCTGCGCAGCAGTGCGCGGCGCTCCCGCTCCGTCATCCCGCCCCACACGCCGAACTCGACGCGATTGTCCAGCGCATCGGCCAGGCACTCGGTCCGCACCGGGCATCCGGTGCACACCGCCTTGGCCCTGTTCTGCGCTGCCCCTTGTACGAACAGTTCATCCGGATCGGTAGTGCGGCAGGCTGCCTGCGCACTCCAGTCGGTTACCCAGCCCATCCCGGCGCCGTCCTCTCCCGAATCGAGGCTCCCCCACGGCGACAGCGGCATATTCACCGCTGCCAGTTGAGGACGTTACGGAAGGTGGCGACAGCACAACACCCCCTTCGGGCCCAATCTTGAATGGCCCGAACGGACTATGCGTATGCGGCAGATCACCCAGGGGAGTGAGGTGAGGACATGCACGACTATCCAGCCAGAATCTGGACAGATCACCCGAGTCACAACGGACGTTCGATGACACACGAGGCGATTTCGGGAGCGCCTGAACTCGTGGTCGGGTCGTGCAGGGGGGTTGATACGGAACCGGACTGCTGTGACAGTTGAGAGCAGCTTAGGCCAAGGCATATACGTGTGTCCGGCGAATGAGAACGTAGGCTGCCCCCATGCCAAAGAAGCGCTCGGGCGGGGGTCTCACGACGACCCAGCAGGCCGCCAAGTTCCTCGGTGTCGCCGCACTCTCCGGAGTGGTCCTGGCGGGCATCGCGCTGCCGGCCGCCGGAGCACTGGGTCTCGCCGCCAAGGGAACCGTCGACGGATTCGACGAGATTCCGGCCAACCTGAAGACCCCTCCGCTGAGCCAGCGCACCACGATCCTGGACAACCAGGGCGGCCAGATCGCCACGGTCTACTCGCGCGACCGCACCGTGGTGCCGCTGAAGAGCATCTCCCCGTACATGCAGAAGGCGATCATCGCGATCGAGGACGCGCGCTTCTACCAGCACGGCGCGGTCGACCTCAAGGGCATCCTGCGCGCGATGAACCGCAACGTGCAGTCGGGCGGGACCGCGCAGGGCGCGTCGACACTCACCCAGCAGTACGTGAAGAACGTCTTCGTCGAGGAGGCGGGCGACGACCCGGCCAAGGTCGCCGAGGCCACCCAGCAGACGCTCGGCCGCAAGGTCCAGGAGCTGAAGTACGCAATCCAGGTCGAGGAAGAGCTCGGCAAGAAGAAGATCCTGGAGAACTACCTCAACATCACCTTCTTCGGTCAGCAGGCGTACGGCGTCGAGGCCGCCTCCCAGCGCTACTTCTCCAAGTCCGCGAAGGACCTGAAGCTGGAGGAGGCCGCGCTGCTCGCCGGCATCGTGCAGTCGCCGAGCCGCTACGACCCCGTCAACGACACGGAGGAGGCGACCAAGCGTCGCAACACCGTGCTCCAGCGGATGGCGGATGTCGGGGACGTCTCGCAGGACGAGGCGGACAAGGCCAAGGACACCCCGATCAAGCTGAAGGTCAAGCGGCCGCAGAACGGCTGCATCACCGCCGTCAGCGGCTCAGGCTTCTTCTGCGACTACGTACGGCAGATCGTCACGGGCGACCCGGCCTTCGGCAAGACAGCCAAGGACCGTGCCAAGCTCTGGGCGGTCGGCGGGCTCACCATCAAGACGACTCTGGACCCGCGGTCGCAGGCCGCCTCCAACGAGGCCGCCACCTCCCGGGTCAACAAGGACGACAAGATCGCCGACGCGGTGGTGCAGGTGAAGCCCGGCACCGGACAGATCATGGCGATGGCCCAGTCCCGCCCCTACGGCCTGGACCAGTCCAAGCACCAGACCGTGCTGAACCTCGCCGTCGACCACAAGATGGGCGGCAGCTACGCCGGCTTCCAGGTGGGGTCGACCTTCAAGCCGATCACCGCGGCGGCGGCGCTGGAGAAGGGCATCAGCCCGGCCCAGAGCTTCACCTCGGACCACCAGATCAGCCTGCCCGGCGAGAGCTTCCGCACCTGCGAGAACGCGCCCGCGGACACCCGCCCCTGGGAGGTGTCGAACGAGCTCGAGACGGAGAAGGGCACGTTCGACATGACCAGCGCGCTGGGCAAGTCGATCAACACCTACTTCGCGAAGCTGGAGCAGAAGGCCGGCCTCTGCGAGACCCTCTCGATGGCGGACAAGGTCGGCTACATCCGCGGCAACAACAAGCCGCTGCAGCCGGTCGCCTCCACCACCCTCGGCGGCCAGGAGTCGACCCCGCTGGCGATGGCCTCGGTGTACGCCACCTTCGCCAACCGCGGGAAGTACTGCTCCCCGGTCGCGATCCTCTCGGTGACCAAGCCGGACGGCAAGCAGATGGACGTCCCCAAGTCGACGTGCACCCAGGCGATGAGCGAGCACACCGCGGACACCATCAACCAGATGCTGAAGGGCGTCGTCGAGGACGGCACCGGAACGCAGGCCGGTCTCAGCGACCGTGACAACGCGGGCAAGACCGGTACCACCGACGAGCGCAAGAACGCCTGGTTCGTGGGCTACACGCCGAACCTGTCCACGGCCGTATGGGTCGGCAGCGACGGCGCCAGGCAGATCCCGATGAGCAACATCACCATCGGCGGCCAGTACTACGACGACGTCTGCGGTGGCTGTCTGCCCGGTCCGATCTGGAAGACGGCGATGACCGGCTCCCTGAACGCCTCCGAAACCCCGGCCTTCACCCCGGTCTCCGTGCCGCGGGCGAAGCCGAAGGAGGACAAGGACAAGGGCGGGAACCGGGACAGGGACAAGAACAAGCCGGGCGAGGGCGACGACAAGCCCGGCGACGACAGCCCCTTCCCCGGCATCAGCATCTCGCCGGACCTGATCGGCGGCAACGACGGCAACGGCCGAGGCCAGGGCGGGACGCACGGTCCCTGACCTGCGGCTGCGGTGGACATGAAGGTGGGGCGCTCCCTGTCCGGGAGCGCCCCACCTTCATGTCCACGGGCCCGACCGCCAGGCTCTCCCGCGAGCCCAGCCCACGATCCCAGCCAGTTATCTCAGCCCGAGATCCCAGCTCTCAGTCTCAGCCAGCGATCTCAGCTCTCGATCTCAGCCCGCGAGGAGCTTCTTCACCGCGGCGGCCACCCGGCCGCCCTCCGCGCGCCCCGCGACCTTCGGGTTCACGATCTTCATGACGGCGCCCATGGCGCGCGGGCCCTCGGCCCCGGCGGCCTTGGCCTCGTCGACGGCGGACGCCACGATCGCGGTCAGCTCGTCGTCGCCCAGCTGCTTCGGGAGGTAGGCGTCGAGCAGCTCGCCCTCCTTCTTCTCCCGCGCGGCCTGCTCGCTCCGGCCGCCCTGGGAGAAGGCCTCGGCCGCCTCGCGGCGCTTCTTCGCCTCCTTGGCGATCACCTTCTGCACCTCGTCGTCGGAGAGTTCGCGGGACGTCTTGCCGCTGACCTCCTCCTTGGTGATCGCGGTGAGGGTCAGCCGGAGCGTGGACGAGGTCAGCTCGTCGCGCGCCTTCATGGCCGTGGTGAGGTCTTCCTTGAGCTTGGACTTGAGCGTGGTCATGTGGTGATTGTGGCAGGTACAGGGCACCCGCCGCCCGCCGGTTTTCCTGTCGGCCCGCGCTGTCTGCGACGATGGGCACATGCGCGCACGCTACGGAGTACCCCTGAAAATCACGGCGGTCACCGCCGCGGCCGGCGCCGTGGGCCTCGCCTACGCGGCCGGATTCGAGGCCCGCTCGTTCCGCCTGCGGAGGGTCACCGTCCCCGTACTCCCGCACGGAGCACGTCCGTTGCGCGTCCTGCAGATCTCCGACGTCCATATGGTGAGCGGCCAGCGCAAGAAGCGCGCCTGGCTGAACTCCCTGGCCGGACTGCGCCCGGACTTCGTCGTGAACACCGGCGACAACCTCTCCGACCCGGAGGCCGTACCGGAGCTGCTCGACGCACTCGGTCCGCTGATGGAGTACCCGGGTGTGTACGTCTTCGGCTCCAACGACTACTACGGCCCCAAGCTCCGTAACCCCGTCCGCTACCTCTTCGAGAAGACCGCGGGCAAGCACGGCCTCAACGGGAACGCCCCGGCGGTCGACGTCGTCCACAACCCGTGGGAACCGATGCGCGACGCCTTCGACGAGGCGGGCTGGCTGAACCTGTCGAACACCCGCGGCCGCCTCAAGCTCGACGGCCTGGAGCTCGCCTTCACCGGACTCGACGACCCGCACATCAAGCGCGACCGCTACGCGGAGGTCTCGGGCGGCCCCGAATCGGGCGCCGACCTCTCCATCGGCGTGGTCCACGCCCCCTACCTGCGCTCACTGGACGCCTTCACCTCGGACGGCTACCCGCTGATCCTGGCGGGCCACACCCACGGCGGCCAGCTCTGCATCCCCTTCTACGGAGCCCTGGTCACCAACTGCGACCTGGACACGGACCGGGTGAAGGGCCTCTCCTCCCACTCCGTGGACGGCAACCGCGCCTACCTCCACGTCTCGGCGGGCTGCGGCACCAACCGCTACACCCCGGTCCGCTTCGCGTGCCCTCCCGAGGCGACTCTCCTGACCCTCACGCCCCGGGACTCCTGACCCCGCTCGCCCCGGACCCCGATCGGCACAAAAACCGGATTTCGCCTCCGGCCGCCGGTGGGCTAAAGTAATCGATGTCGCCGGGAGACCGGCGGCGATCGGGGTGTAGCGCAGCTTGGCAGCGCGCTTCGTTCGGGACGAAGAGGTCGTGGGTTCAAATCCCGCCACCCCGACAGCTGAAACACCAGGTCAGGGGCCTGATCCACTTAGTGGATCAGGCCCCTGAGTGGTTTCCGGGGCCCTCTTGGGAGCCGTTTGGGAGCCGACCCCAGAATCCGGCTCCCAAGAGCCGCCGCCAGCGGCACCTCCCCCCGTGAGCAGCTGGGCCTCAGAACCGACACGGTGTCCTCCGGCGGAGCTGGGAAACTTGAAGTCACAGCCTCTCGGATGCCAGCCAAGACAGCGGTCCAAGCAGAGCTGCCGCAGGTCGAGCTGCTGGTCCAGTCCTGCCTCTGTAACGACACAGAACAAGATGTTCTCGCCCGGTCGCAGCCCCCTCTGCCAACCAGCCATTCACGCATGCAGAGCGCCACCTCGCAAGCGCCGGACGGCTTTGATCGAACTCGCCACGATCGAAAGGCAGGCTCTAACGATCACCCAAGGGCACCCGCGAATTGATGCCACCAGAGACGAGCTTGAACCCGATCAGAAGCGGTCCACCCCTCGTCCTCCGGCGCCAGGAATCTACGGTGCACCTCATGCGTACCGTGGAATACAAGAGCCATGGCTTGCCCCTGGAGTCGTACAAACTCACCCGAAGCGATCACCGATGGCAGAAGGATTTAGAAGACATCCGACAGGTTGCCCGCGAACAAGTTGCCAGGCACCTGGACGAGGTCTACGCAGACCCCGTGCGTGCCCTCGTCCACCAGGAGGGACTCAGCAAGGCATGGAAGCACATCAAGTCGTTCAAAGAGACTCCACCCCACGAGATCATGCAATGGCGCGTGCGGCTCTACTGCGGGCGCATCGCCACGACCTCGTGTCATGCGGAGAACGACAGACCACCCCGTTCCATGAGGTGCCCCGAGTGCGGCAAGGCCCCCTCAACGATCGTTGCGTTCGAACCGATCGGCCTCGCGGGAGAGCCACCCCGGGCCCACATCGCGAAATCGACGGCGCCAAGCAAGCCCAGCCGCGCGGAGCTGGAACGGCACATCACCGTTTTGGAAGAGGAGAACAATCGCCTTCGAGCTGACCAGACGACGTGAATGTGCGCATGCCACTGACCTCAGCCCAAGGGCTGCTGTGCTCACAGGCACGCCCCAAGCGGCGTCGCCATGCCTTCGACGCCGACGCCTGCCAGAGGTGCAGGACAGCAACGCACCTACTCGGAGTTGGGACTGTACGAAGTCCGATGGGCGTATCAGCAGATTCCTTACCGGCTTCGATTGGCTACCCCTGATGGAGTTGCCTCAATGAGCTACATCCGCCGCTACCGAAGCCGCTCGGGGACTCAGCCAGCAAGTAGCCTTCCGGGGAGAGAAGGCGGTGGAACGGTTGCCCAGCACCCATAAATGCGATAAAGAATCGAGCCGGGAGCCGGGAGCCGGGAGCCGGGAGCCGGGAGCCGGGAGCCGGGAGCCGGGAGCCGGGAGCCGGGAGCCGGGAGCCGGGAGCCGGGAGCCGGGAGCCGGGAGCCGGGAGCCGGGAGCCGGGAGCCGGGAGCCGGGAGCCGGGAGCCGGGAGCCGGGAGCCGGGAGCCGGGAGCCGGGAGCCGGGAGCCGGGAGCCGGGAGCCGGGAGCCGGGAGCCGGGAGCCGGGAGCCGGGAGCCGGGAGCCGGGAGCCGGGAGCCGGGAGCCGGGAGCCGGGAGCCGGGAGCCGGGAGCCGGGAGCCGGGAGCCGGGAGCCGGGAGCCGGGAGCCGGGAGCCGGGAGCCGGGAGCCGGGAGCCGGGAGCCGGGAGCCGGGAGCCGGGAGCCGGGAGCCGGGAGCCGGGAGCCGGGAGCCGGGAGCCGGGAGCCGGGAGCCGGGAGCCGGGAGCCGGGAGCCGGGAGCCGGTTGACAGGGTTGTGTGCGATCCTGCCGGCGGGCGGAGGCACGCGATGGAGTCCGATGACCGCATTCTCGTCCCCGTAGGACCCGATGCCGCGCGCTGGCGGACCTTTGTCGGCGACCGGACGCTGGTTGTGGCCGCGAGGACGGTGACCTCGCTCGTACGGGTGCTGGACGTGGTGCCCGAGATCGTCCATGACGATCCTCGCATCACCGTGCTCTTCGCGTACGACCCGACGTCCGCCTTCAACGACGGTGTGCTCGACCTGCTCCGCTCCATGGGCTGTCGCACCCTGCCATGGTCCCAGCTCTCGGAGATAACACCTGACCTGCTGATCTCCGCATCCGAAAACGTCACAGTCCCTCCCGGCGACTATCCGGTACTGGTACTGCCGCACGGGGTCGGGTTCCAGAAGCAGGTCCCCGATTCCACCGGCCCGGGCACCCGACTCTCCGGTCTGGTCCCCGAGGACCTACTGACTGCCCGGCGAGCCTGGCTCGCGGTGTCGCACCCCGCCCAAGCAACCCAACTGGCGGGCACTCACCCCGGGACAGTCGGAAGAACAGTGCTCGTGGGCGACCCTTGCTTCGACCGGCTTCGAGCCAGCGCCCGATGGCGAGATCGGTACCGGTCCGCCCTCGGCGTGCTGCCCGGGCAGCAATTGGTACTCGTGAGCTCAACTTGGGGCGAGGAGTCTCTGGTCGGATCCTGTCCGGGGCTTCCCGCGGAGTTGTTGGCTCAGCTACCCACCGACGAGTTCCGCGTGGCGCTCGTCCTGCACCCGAACGTCTGGTCCGGCCACGGCGCCTGGCAAGTCCGGGTCATGCAGCAGACCGCCTTGGAGGCTGGCCTGATCACCGTCGACCCCACGGATGGCTGGCAACAGGCCCTGGTGGCGTCGGACCTGGTTATCGGAGACCACGGTTCGGTGACGCTTTACGGGGCAGCGATCGGGCGACCTGTACTACTGGCTGCGTTCGGTTCCGAGGCCGTACCGGGCACAGCAGGGTACGCGCTGCGATCGGCAGCCGGATGGCTGGCCGCCGACCGGCCGCTGCGCTCGCAACTGGAGGCCACAGTGGCACGTCACCGCGCGGACCGGTTCGCAGCGGTCGCCGCCAGCGCTTTCGCGGAGCCCGGGGAATCCTTGCCGCGACTGCGTGGGCTGGTCTACGGCCTCCTTGGCCTCGCTCAGCCTAAACGCCTGTGCCGCGGCCCCCGTGCTTTCCCCCTTCCTCCCCGGACACCACGTGGGTTCGGTCTCTGATGGTGCACACCTCTGTCGTACGGGACACGGAGGCAGAGCTCCGTGTGGACGTCCACCGCTTCCCGGCTGCGCTGGCCGGGGAGACAGGAGAGAGCGAAGACTCGTTTTGGCACCTGGCCTGCGATGTCGAAGAGCCGGACACGCGGCTCACTGAGAGCGCCACCGTCGTGTGCTCAGCCTCGAAGGTCTTCGCTCCGAAGGAGGGGAGAAAGGGCATCGCACGTCTCCTGGACGAATTTCCGGGTGCCCGGATCGCCGCGCTGCCCTGTGAGGGCGGTTGCCTGGTCGGGCTACGCGATGGACGGATCATGAACGTCAGTGCTCCGCATGGTCCGTGCCCGGATCCCGGCACAGCTGCGGCAGCGGTCTACGCCTTTCTGCGCCTGGGCACACCTCTGGACGGCGCGACACTGGCCTTGCAGCAAGGGCCGCGGCGGCAGCAGCAGCTACTGATCCGCTCGGCGAGCCCGCCGAAGGGTCAGCCAGCCGCCAACCGGGCGAGGACATCCGCCGCGCGAGGGCTGCCGCCCTCCTCGTAGACGGTGAGGGCCCGGCGCAAGTAGGTCCGTACCTCAGCCGGGTCGTCCAGGAGGTCTGCCAGATCTTCCGATGCTTGGGCCTCGTAGTGGGACGCCCCGGCCCGGTGCAGATCGTCGGCGGCCTGGGAAAGAGCGGCTGCCGCCCCCTCGGTATCGCCGAGCCGCGCTCTGACCCGGCCGGTGTCAGCGAGGGCCCGAGCCGCCATCCGCTCGTCCCGCAGAGTGAGCAACGTGTCCCTGGCCTGGGAGAGTGCTGTCAGGGCGGCGACATGATCGCCGGCTGAGCTCTGGGCACAGCCCAGAAAGTACAGGGCCAGGGCCTCGCCCCGCTTCTCCCCGGCCTCGGCATTCAGAGCGAGCGAGCTACGGTACGCGTCGACCGCGCGGGCGGAGTCGTGGAGGTCCCAGTACCGACCGAGGAACTCCTGAACCGACGCGTGGAGGACCAGATTTCTCGACTCCACGGCAAGCCGCTCGGCGATGTCCAGTTCTGTCTTGGCCTGGTTGTCCTGCCCCAAGTCGAGCAGTGGTCTGGACAACAAGCTGCGCAGCCTGGCCTCGGCCGCGGGGTTGCCATCGTGCTGGGCGGCGTCGGCGCCCAGTTCTAGCGACTCTCGCCAATCGGCAAGGTGCCGGTGGTGCAGGAAGAGGACGGTGAATGCCTCCGCCAGCTGCCACACCGCGCGATCGAAGCCGAACCCGGACGCGGCGCGGAGCACGGCCATGATGTTGGCGCGTTCGGCCTCCAGCCAGCTGATCGCGTCGCGGGCGGGGTCGTCGGCACCGGCGAACGGGTCTGCGACAGCGCCCGAATCGGTTGCCCCGAAGACCTCGGCCATCACGGCGATCCGGAGCCGGTCGGCCCGTACGGCGAAGTCGGCCATGACAGTCAGCGCAAGGTAGTGGCTGGTGACCCTACGAACAGTCTCCCGCTCGGCATCCGGCGAGTCGAAGGCCCTCGCCCTGTCGCGGGCGTGAAGTCGTACCAGGCTATGCAATGCGTATCTGCGGTCGTCCAGCACGGACAGCAAGCTGGCGGTTTCCAGCACGTCCAGGGCCTCTTGGGCCTCCTCCGCCGTGCCCAGCCCGGCGGCCAGCGCCGCAAGGGCTGTGTCGAAACTGTGGCCCGGGAAGTGGCCAAGGATCCGGTACATGCGCGCGGCAGGTTCAGGAAGGTCTCGGTAAGCAATCTCAAGGGCTGCGGACACAGTGCGCTCCTCGTGCGCTGAGGAAACGGTGATGCGGCTGAGGCGGCTCTGTTCGTCGGACAGGTCATCAACCAGCGCGGTGATCGTCAGGCGGCGATGTGTCACCAGCCGCGCGCCACAGATACGGATGGCAATCGGCAGGCCGCCCAAGAGTTCGACCAATCGCACCGCGGCAGCGGATTCATCCGCGATCCTCTGCGGCCCGCACAGAGCCGCCAGTAGCTCCATAGCACTGTCGGCGTCGAGAACATCAAGGTGAAGCAGAGACGCTCCGTCGAGAATGAGCTCACCGAGCCGCCACATGCTGGTCGCCAATACAACGCTCCCTAGCCCTTGAGGCAGCAGGGCGACGACCTGCGCCGGGCGCGTAACGTCGTCCAGTACCACCAGCATCCGCCGCTCGGCGGACAGGTTCCGGTAGAGGGACGTCCGCTCGGCAAGCCCCGCAGGGAGGTACTGGTCCCGTACTCCCATTGCTCTGAGGCAGATGGCGAGCGCCTCCGAGACGTCTCCGCCGGTTCCTGAGCGCAGCGCGGCGAAGTCGACGAAGAGCTGCCCACCAGGGAAACGCGGTTGATTATTGTGGGCCCATTGACAGGCTGCTGCCGTCTTGCCAATGCCGGGGAGGCCGCTGAACACGCCAATCGGGCAGCCAGGAGCATCATCGTGTCCGACTAAGTCGTCGAGTTCGGCCAGCACCCCTAGGCGGTTAACGAACCCGCGAGGTGGCCTCGGAACCTGATCGGGACGGCGAACCGCGTGCTCTGCAGCCTGTGCCGCGTGGTAGTTGAAGGAAATGCCCCATGGACGACTCCCGCCTGAGCCAGTTGTCCATCGACATTGCCGGAAAGACTGTTCATGACCCTTGCCACGGGGGGTTCCGACTCACCTCGCGTGCTCATGGACCACCAGCTCTCCGGATCGCCGACCAGAAGTCACCGTACTGGACACAGGGCGAGAAGGAGGGCGTTCCGCCACCGGTACGATCAGGGCCATGCCGTACCAGGCTCCCGCAGACGACCCTGACCTTTCGGGTCAATTCGCCCCCGCCGAACGCCGCTGCCGGGTAGACTTGACAAAATTTACAGCAGAGCAGCAGAGCAGCAGAGCAGCAGAGCAGCAGAGCAGCAGAGCAGCAGAGCAGCAGAGCAGCAGAGCAGCAGAGCAGCAGAGCAGCAGAGCAGCAGAGCAGCAGAGCAGCAGAGCAGCAGAGCAGCGAAGTGCTCGTCGCTGTGCGTTCCGCCGGGGCGTTGCATCGGCTCCTCGACGTGTTGCCCGTTTTCGAGGGCGACACTCGCATCACCGTCCGGTTCACGCTGCTCCCCGGATCGCACTTCGACGTCGACGCGCTCGCCGCTCTGGACAGGTCGGGTGGCCGCATCGTGCCCTGGGACGAGGCTCGCCGGAGCAGGCACGACCTGGTCCTGACCGCGAGCCCGAAGGGTGAATTCCACGAGCTGTCCGGGCCTCGCGCGCTGTTGCCGCACGGAGCCGGCTTCAACAAGGCCATTAGCAAAGACGGTTCACCCGAAGTGCCTTCCGGACTGGATCCCCACTACCTGTTGGCCGACGGCGAACCCTGGGCCGATCTCCATGCCTTGGCCCACGAGGAGCAGCTGGATCGTCTGGCGCGTCACTGTCCGTCGGCCGCCGGCCGGGCCGCTGTGGTCGGAGATCCGACCCTGGACCGTTTTCTCGCCTCGGTCGCCCACCGCCAGGACTACCGCGCCGCCCTGGGGACGGGACCGCGGCAGCTCGTCGTCCTCGCCTCCACGTGGGGGCCGGACTCGCTCCTTGCCCGCCGGCCCGGGCTGCCCGCCGAACTCACCGGGATCCTGGCGCACGACGCCTTTCAGGTCGCTCTGATCGTGCATCCCAACGAGTACAGCAGGACCGGGCTCTTCGATCTTTCCCGGCGGCTCGCCCCTGCGCTCAGGGCGGGGCTGGTCCTTGCCCGTCCTTACGAGGAGTGGGCCGCACTTCTCGTCGCCGCCGATGCCGTCGTCACCGACCACGGCTCCACGGCTCTCTACGCGGCGGCCCTCGGCCGCCCGGTCGTCAGTGCCTACGACGGCGGCCGTGAGCTCATCCCGGGCAGCCCGATGGCGCGGCTGCTGGATTCGACACCCAGGCTGTCGGCCGCCTCCGGCCTGGAGGACGCTCTCCTGCAGTCCCGGTCCACGGACACCCGTGGTCCGGCCGCCAGCGCCTTCGCCCAGCAGGGCCGGGCGCTCCAGTTGCTGCGAGAGCAGCTCTACCGGATGCTCGGACTGCGCCCTCCGTCGAGCCCGCTGGACGCGTCGTCGTTCGCCCGGCCGTCCACGACACCTCGTCAGCCCCTTGCTCTCGCAGTACGGGCCGAGGTGTCGGGTCACCGGATCGCCGTCGAACGCTTCCCCGCGCACACGCAGCAGGCCGTACACCATCTGACCGCCGAATACCCCACGGCAGGACCACGCCAGGTGCAGAGTGCCGCCCTGCTCTGGCGCCGCGCCCAGACCGCCGGCCACGCCGGGCAGCACACGGCGTGGACCGCGGAGGGCTGGACGGCCCATGTCCTGGAGGAGGCGCCGGGCTGCAGAACAGCAGCCGCGATCCTGTCACCCCGGCGCTGCCTACTCAGACACCGCACGGCCGGACTGCTCAGCCTCCGCGTAGAACCTCAGCGGGACGGGGGCATGGTGTCGCACGTGGATCCGACGGCCGTGGTGTCCGCGGTACACGCCTGGCTCGGGGCCGGCACGTACGCGTCACTACCCGTGTCACTCCTGTGCGACACCGGGCCGACGGCCGTCCGCGTACAACTGAGTGCCGCCCATGAGGACGACCTCGACTACGAGCTCTGAGCGTCGGAAGAGATGCCTCCGGCCTGTCGCCTGATGTGCCTCGCAGTCACACGGTGCCGCTCGGCGGTCTCGGCGTCACCGCGGGCTTCCGCCAGAGCCGCCAGTTCCTCCAGAACACGTACCTCGTCCGTGACGGATCCCCGAGCGCGCGCGCCGTCCAGCGCCACGCTCACCAACGCGTACGCCTCCTCCGCCCTGCCCACCAGCCTGAGTGCGCGGCCCAGTTCGAATCCGGTGCGCGACACCATGCGCGGGCGCTCCTGCCGCCGCGCCATCGCGTGAGCCTCTTCCAGGAGCCTGACCGCCACCTGGAACTCTCCCTGTCGCACCGCGGTTTTTCCCAACAGGTAGGTCTGGAGCAGTACGCCGTACGCGTTCTCGATCTCCGCGTGGATCGCCCTCGCCACTTCGAAGTCCTCGGCGGCGCCGGACCAGTCCCCGAGGTCGGACTTGAGCAAGCCTCGGAACTCGACCGCCGAGGCGGTCAGCTTCCGCTCCGGAGGTGACGCTCCCAGTGCTTCGGAGGCGTTGAGCGCATGCCTCAGTTGCTCGGCCGCTTCGTCGAACAGCCCCTGCTCCCACAGCGGACGTGCCAGCTGACACCTCATCCTGACCATGGCCGGAAGGAACTCCGTCCGGTCCGCGGCAGCCACCCCCGTACGGAAGGTGTCCATGACGTCGGCGTAGTGCGGGTGGTCGAGGAAGTGCGTCCACAGCGGTTCGCACAGCGCCCAGGCGTCCTCATAGAGCCCCGCGTCGAAGGCGAGCCGGACGCATCCGTACAGGGCGAGCCGGTGCGATTCCAGCCATCGCAGCGCTTCCGTTTTGCCCGGGAACTCGATATCGCACGAGTCGGCGCCCACGGGTTCCGGCAGCTCCGCGAACGTCATCCGCGGGCCCGCGGCCAGGAGATCCGCGCGCGCGGCTTGCCGCCTGTACCAGGAACACAGCGAGCGGCGAGCGCGTGCCCGCTCCTGCCCGTCCGGGTCCTCCAGTCGCGCACGCCGCTCGGCGTGACCCCGCAGGAGGGCGTGCATACGCCAGTCGTCGGCCCTGCCCTCCAGCAGCCCCGCCGACTCCAACTCCTCCAGGGCGTCCCCCGCCCGGCAGGGATCGCAGCCGAGGAGGGCGGCGGCGGCCGGCTCCTCGACCACGGGCCCCGGAAGCTCTGGAAGCAGCCGGTACAGTCGCGCGGCCTCAGGATCCAGCCCCGAGTAGGCGGCGTCCCACACGGCTTCGACCACGGGAATGCCCCTTCCGCGCAGTTCCGCCGTCAGCTCGGCGACGAGCCGGGACAGGTTCCGCCTGCGGTACTTGCGTACCCACTGACCGGCCACCTGAAGAGCGGCCGGCAGACCACCACACCCACGTGCCAACTCGACCAGTGCGTCCGGCTCCGCCGACAAGCGAGGATCGTCCACGAAGTGGCCCAGCAGCCGCACCGCGTCCTCCACTGCTAGCGGGCCTACCGGGACCTCGGCCACAGCCGCAGCGTCGAGGTCGTACAGGGCTCCCTGACTGGTGATGATCGTCAGGCTGTCGTCCGACGCAGGGAGAAGCGGGGTCGCCTCGCTTCCGTACCGCGCGTTGTCGATCACCACGATCAGCCGCTTGTCCCGGGTCCGCGTCCAGAGCTGCTTCGTACGGCCTGCGAGTGATCTCTCCAGCAACTCCGGCGATACGCCCAGCCCGGTCAGGAGCTCCCCGACGGCGTCCGAGATCTCCACGGCACCGTCCCGCCGCAAGTCGTCCAGGTCGACGTAGAGGACCCCGTCGGGATATCGGTCCGTGAAACGGCGGGCCACATGAAACCCCAGAGCGGTCTTGCCGATCCCGCCCATTCCCGTCAGTGCGACGACGAGCGGCCCCGCCTGTGCCACGTGCGCATCGATCGCGCGCGTGATGCGCTCCTGCTCGGCCAGCCGGTTCTCGAACCGTAGGCGCGTCGGGGGAAGTTGGAAGGGAATCGGCGCGGCCGGACCTTCGATGCCGTGCAGGTGCTGATGCAACTCACCAATGCGCCCGGCCTGAACGACCACGTCCGCACGTCCGTCCAGGCTGTTGCGCGTCTCGTCCACCATGCGTCAACAGTATTGCCCCGTCGGCGAGATGAGGGCGAGGCGGCCTCAACCGGGCGGGTCCGGCGATGGAACGCAAAGGCTCCGGGTACACGGGAAATTCTGCATGACTCCGTCCCACGGACCTAAGGTGTGACGATCAGATACCGACCTGGGGAGCCTGGTATGGACCCGATCACCGCAGCGGCACTGGCGGCACTGGCCGGAAGCGCTGGCGGAGAAGCCGGGCGCCAGGCGTGGCAAGGACTCACGGCACTCGTGAGGCGTCCCTTCCAGCGCGGCGCAGCACAGGACGCGGAGCCGGACGGATCGCCTGGGGTCAGCTCGGGCCAGTTGGAGATCGCGGATCTGGAGAACAACCCTGCCGACCCCGTACACGCCCAGGCGCTGGCGACGGCGCTGGGCGTACGGGCCGCCCTGGATGGGGAGTTCCGCGTGCTGCTCGAAGAGTGGTGGCAGCATGCCCAGACCGGCTCGGGCAGTGAAGTACACAACAGCATCAGCGGAGGAACCCAGAACGGCCCTGTACTCCAGGGCAGGGACTTCTCCAGCCTCACCTTCAACATGACACGGGACACCGACCGCTGACGACCGCGGGCAAGGCGCCACCCGCCACGTCCGCGGCCTCGAATTCACCAACAGATTCCGGTGGCAGAGTGCGCGCCATTCATTGGCTAACTGGTGTGCAGACCATGGCAAGTTGACTGGCGCCCCCACGGTCGCGGGAGTAATTCCGCCCAAACCATCACGGCGGCCTCGTTCTAGGGCCGCTGCGGGATCCGACTCGAGTCCGCCCTGACAGCCTCCCGACCGAACGGCCACAGCAACATGTAGAGGGGTGCGAACGCCAGGGCAAGGAGTACCCCACCTACCGCGATTCCGACACGCTGCGACCGGTCTCCGGGAATACCCTCCCGGCCGACCTGCCAAATCCCGAAAGCGATAACTGGTGCGATAGTCAGCAAAGACTGCCATACCGATCCGCACTGCATCAGGAGCGCAAGCCCCAGCACCGTGGACGACGGTCCGCGCCACTCCAACGTTTCACCCAGATCACCGTCAAGATGGCATGCTTTCGGCACGGTCAGGAGCCCAACCAGGACCAACACCGTGGCTACACTCCCCACGAAGTCGGACCGTTCAGCGACCCAGCTCGCAGCCGGCATCGTCCAGCCTGAGGGTATGCCGAGGGCATTGCACGCGGCGCCAGCTCCCCGAAGCGGTGCGTCGCCACGGCCCGCCCCATAAGCTGCCGAGCACCCAGCAAGGGATGCGAGAACCCGATACAGCATCGGAACGAATCGCATCGTCCGCACTTCCCGGATCACTGTATTCACCGTTTCGTGCACAGGCGCCGATACCGACACGTCGCCACGCACGGTCCCTGCCTGAATCACAGCCCCAGTGAAGTGGCCACCGCTTACCTCGTTGCCAGAACCTCGCTGCGCCGCCATGCCCAGAAGGTACGTGACAGCTTCCGACAGTCGTACGACCAATCCACCGGAAGCCTCAGCCAGTCTCGTGGCTCTGGAGGTTCCAGACGCCTCGTCCAGCCCTTCTCTCGAACAAGCAACTGACTCTTTCGGTGGTGAACTCCCCCAGCAAGTCAGCGAGCCAGAAGGCGCACCCCCGGCTGCCGCCCCAGGCCCTGGAACACCAACGCGTCGACAGACGCGGCTCAGGTCCGCACAACGCCTTCGCTCGCCGGAATCCTTCTCAGCCGCCGAGGCAATCGCCCAATACGGGTTGTGCTGACGCGAGCACACACTGTACGACCGTGACCATGCACCGTTGGTCGCCACTCAATGATCGCCAGCTGGTCCTGCTCACCCGCATCGGGGAGGGGACAGAGCCTGTGACCTCAGACAGCCCGGAACTTGCCGCCACCGCTCACGCCCTCAAGGGCCGAGGCTTGATCACCATGCCGAAGCAGAGCGGGAGGTGGCAGGCGGACATCACCAATGACGGACGCTTCTACCTGGAGCACGGGCACCACCCGGACCGGCCGGAGCGGACTCCACGCAGGCAGCGTTCGGCGGCCCCCAAGCTGACACCGCAGGCTGGCCCGCCCCGCCGACAGACAGCGCCCTCGTCCGCGACTGCGAAGCCCCCGCGCCCCTCACCGGCCGCGATCGGAGCGGCCCTGATCACCCAGGTACAGGAGGCCGGACGCTTCCTCCGCATCCCGAACCCGAGCGACGAGGAGCGGGCCCGCTACCGGCGAGCATTCGACGCGGCGCGGCAGTGTGCCCCCGAGGGGTACAGCCTCAAGCACAGCGGGCGGGCCAAGGGCGACTTCGTTCTCGGCCTGCTCAGGGTGACCGGCGAGGACGACACCGAGTGGAATCGGATCCGACTGGCACGCAGCCGTGTGATCATCGACGTTGAGGACGTGATCGCCGCAGTCACCGCGGACCACAGTGCCTTTGAGATCTCCGAGGAGGTCCTCCCCCGGATGATCTCCCTGCTCCGGCTCCTCGCCGAGCAGGCTCTTGTCCGCCATGGCGAGATCGCAGTGTCCAAGAAACGCAGGCAGGCGCGCCCCCTGCTGACGGTGCATGGAAAGACGTACGAGGTGAGCTTCCGCGAGCGGGAGAAGCAAGTCCGGTACGTGCCCAAGCAACCGGGCAGGCGTACTTACGACTGGCAGCGGGTCACTCCGGCGATGCGGGCCGAGCCGTCCGGCGAGCTGGAACTGCACATCAGCCAGCACGCGGGCTACAGCTACGCCTCCGGATGGAAGAAGGACTGGGCCGACACTGCCAAGAAGCCGCTGGAGGACCAAGTCGGTTCGGTCTTCCGAGCGCTCAAGGCACATGCGGAAGAGCAGGAGCGGGCTCGGTTGGAGCGCGAGTCTGCGCAGCGGCGGCTGCGAGAGGAACAGGAAGCCGAGCAGCGGCGCCTGCGCGAGGAACAGGAGAGGAAGGAGAAAGAGCGCCGGCTGCGGGAAGCGGAGGAGTCGGAGCGCACACAACGAGAGTGGGAGGCCGCCGTCGGCATCGCGACAATTAAGGCCGTGGACGCAGTGCGGGCCGAGCGCTTCAGCACGGCCTTGGAGCAGTGGCGGACTGCTGGGGCGATCAGGGATTTCTGTACAGCGCTGGACAAAGCCGCCACCACGTCGGCCGACAACCTCGACGCCGAAAGGCTGAAGGAGTGGTCGGCGTGGGGGAAGGCGGAGGCCGAGCGGCTCGACCCCACCGCGCGCGGCAGGGGACTTACCGGCCACAACTTCCACGCACAGCCGACGGGCGACCAGCTGCGACCGTTTCTCGACGGCTGGCACCCCCAGCGGCCTGAGAAGGAGAAGCCGCTGGAGGAGAAGGCTCAGGTGGAAGTCCCGTCACCCCAGCCGGAGCCAGACCGGCGGCACGACTTCAGCGACGAACGTCTGGATCAAGGCTGGAGATATGGACGCCAAGCTCGCGCTCAATGGTGGAGGCGATGAAGCCGTGACCGCGGTCACGTAGGGTCCTCACCGCCCGCTCGACCAGTTGCCCGAGCCTGATGACCTCTGCGCGCAGGGCAACCAGTTCGTCGTAGCGCTCGGACTTGTCCACGCCACACCACACCCGCACGGTCTTCAGGACAGCCGCCTCGGCATCCAGCTTGCGGTCGTCGCGACGGCTGTAGGAGGAGTACCAGGAGGACTGCGCACGTTCCTGCTCAAGGCTCTGCTGTTTTCGGTCCACCTCCGGAAGGATCACGTCGGCGAGACGGTCTGCTACATGACGGGCGAGACGTTCAGTGACTGGCCAACCTGCCAGGCACTGGCCGTCGCGGTTCTCGTGGACCATAGGGTCGTCCCGCAGTTCCGCGGAGTCCATGCCAATGAGCGGTACGGTCTCATCCAACCTGCCCATGTCCAGAATCCCGGCGTCCTGGACACCTCGCCGCAGGCGCAGTCTGCTCTTCGGTCGAACGAACCCAAGGATCAGCCGCGCGGCCTCGAATTCCGTGCTGCCCCTCACGTGTCGCGACGCCTCGGCCAATGCCAGCTCCGCCGCGTCGTCCGCGTGGAACTCTCCGGCCTTCGCCCACGGTGTCACGAGACAAGTGGGGTTGACCCATTCCTGTAGCCCGGCAGCGTCGCCTTCGAGGAACCGCACGTGGACCCCGCCCGTCCTGCGGGGACCGCCTACACGAACGATCTCTACCTGGCGGACCGCGCTGCCCAGCTCCTTCGGCCTCACGCGATATGCCCAGTGCTCGCCCATCTCCATGCGCCTATTGAGCCAGGTCTGTTGGCACCAGCGCCCGCCGATTCGCCAAAACCACCAGAAGGAATCGAGTGCCCAGATCCCGTCGGCATGATCGGGCTCGGTGGGCAGGCACAGGTGCTTCGAGCGAGGCGAAAGCGCCTGTGACCCGTGGGGGTCACAGGCGCCACTCACCGCTGGTGTTACACCAAGCCACGCGCCTGCCGGCGAACGCGCAGAAGGTCACCGAGCACGCGCACCGGTGATGTAGGACACATGGCAAGCCGCGAGTCGAGAGCTGCCTCCCACTGCTCGGTCAGGCCGAGCATGAGGCGCTTGCGCATGCCAGGGGTGACATGGGCATAGCGCGCCGAGACGGAGCCGTCGATGTGTCCCATGCGCTGGTCCATGAGGACCTTCTCGGTGCCGAGGTCCTCCATCACGGTCCTATGGGCGTGGCGCAGTCCGTGAGGCGTGAGGCCCTTGGCGATCGGGAGCCAGCAGGCGTCAGCTCGTTGGCCGGCGCCCCGCCCTCGCGCGGGGACTCCTGGCCACGGCTCGCCGAGTAGCGGCACGGGTCGTGCCTCCTGCGGGGCCTTCTTCGGGTACCAGCCCGATACCGCCGGGGTGAACAGCCACGTCGCGAAACCGTTCCTGCGCCAGTGGGCCGCAGGCTCCACCACCGCGCCGCCTCGTACGAACCCGAGGTCCGTGATGGCCTCCTCCACCCGCATTCGCGTCGCCTCAGCGACGCGATCGGGGTGGTTGAGGACGTTGGACACCGTCCCCGTGGAGACTTCGGCACGGCGTGCGACGTCGACGAGTTTCGCACCGTGGTGGCCGCCCGTACGAGCCGTGCCCTGCCCGCGGAAGATGTAGGTCCTACCGTGGCAGGGGCAGGGCGTCGGCTTCGTGCGGGCGATGTGATTGGCGACCAGGGCGGACAGCCAGTCCATCGAGTCGAGGGTGCGATAGCTGTCGTCCTTGGGCGGGCAGCGCACCATTTCGCCCGAGTCCAGTTCGTACAGCTGCCATTCGACACGGACGGAGCCAGGCCGAGCGAACTCGGTCTCCAGGCCGACTATTTCACCCCAGCGCATGCCGGTGTATCCCTTGAGGACGACGGCGACGAACTCGTCATCTCGGCCGGACAGCAGTGCTGCCCGTTCGGCGATCAACAGGATGCCGAGCGGATCGGTGACGACCTTCTCCGGGCCTCGGTCACGGGAGCGACCCGCGCGCTTGCCCCGCCCACGCCGCCTGGTCGCCGGGTTCGACGTGATCAGCCCTTCGTCGATCGCGTCCTCGTAGATCAGGTGGAACGTCGAGCGCCAGGTCTTGACGCTGGAGGCCGCGTACAGGGCCCTTTCCTTCTTCTCCCACCGGTCGACGTCCGAGCGCAGGATGCCGGCGAGCGCATGGTCCCCGAAGTCGGGAAGCAGGTGCTCCTCGATGTGGCGCTTGTAGTTCTGCATCGTCGATGCGGCCAGGTCCTGGGCCTCGTACCAGCGGCTCGCGTACTCGCCGAACGTCTCCTGGCCGAGTGCCGGGTCACGCCAGTCGCCGCGCCGGTACTTGTTCTCGGCCTCGCTCGCGGCACGCTGAGCCTCGCCCTTGGTGGCGAACTTGATCGCCTTGCCGCCCTCGTCGACGACCGTGAGGTGCTTCCCAGGTGCGGTCTTGTACCGGCCACGCCAGTAGTTCGCGCGCTTCTCCGCGAAACCCACGCTCCTCCTCTCCCTTGGTACGCGGTCGTGTCAGGCGACGGTGCTGAACTGGCTCTGCCTGGCGCGGACCGGAGGCCGCGCCCGCAGGCGGGTTGTGGGCGCGGCACTCTGGGCGGCGTTCGCCTGCTGGGCATCAGCCTTGGCAGCGGCCCGAGCTGTGACGGGCTGGTACGCCCGTGCGGGCCGTTCCTCGTGGAGGCGGATGATCTCTGCGAGGTGTTCTGCGGTGAAGCGGTACGCGCGGCCGACCCGCGTGAAGGGGATCAGCCGCCGGCGGGCCCTGTCCTTGACCCACCAGGCAGAGCAACCGAGAACAGCAGCGATGTCCTCGGGACGGTAGAGGCGGGGCGGCGCTACGCCGGTGCCTGGCTGCTCAGCCATGCGAGATAGCCTCCTTCGCGGTACGGAGGCGGAACGGCAACAGGGCAGGGGGAATGGCCTCTCGGCGCAAGGAGGTTCCTTCTCTGGCGCGGCCGTGCGGAGACGGGTACGCCGGTCTTGGTGGTTCAGGTACGGGCGGGGTGGTGCGCGTAGCGGCTGCCGGGTGTTGGCCCACCCGGGGAGCGCTGTTGGGGCTCGTTCCGCTAACTCGTCTCGGCGAGCAGGGCAAGCGGGGAGAGGCCGAGAGCGGCTGCGATGGCGACGAGGTCGTCGACATCGCAGCGGCGCTGTCTGCATTCGATGCGGGACAGCATCGTGATGGTCATGGGTCGGCCGAGCGCGGTGACCCGTTCGGCCAGCTGGCGCTGGGCGAATCCGCGTGTTGTGCGGGCACGGGTAATGGCACGGGCGGTCAGCACGCCGGCCGGACCAATTCCCAAGGGGCTCTCAGGCATGGGTCAGTTGTAGCTCTGCATTGCCGGTTTGGGTAACCGGCGATGTGCTGCTATGTTTCGCATCTTTTTTGTCAGGTCTGGTCCTCAGGCTCCTTGTGAGCGGCGCAACATAGACCGGAATTGGCGGATGACCAAATCACCTGATGCCCTCATGCTGGTAGCACCTACGTGGCCTCGACGTGGGTATCTTGCATCGCGCACTCACCAGCGCCTCCCACGGATTCACTTGCCAACTGCCCTATTTATGCAACTTCTTTGTCAACCGGCGATTCGGGTCTACCGTTTTAAGGAGGCCGCGCACGACACGTTCGCCGAGAGCTGTTTGCTTTCCCGGCGGAATGCTGGACTTGTGCGGGGAAGATGTGGCTGTCTTGGCCATGTGCTCGGAACCGCCTGCGGCTCCGAGCACATGAAGAAGCCCCCGGCGGGCCAACGCCGGGGGCTAAGACGTCCCTACCGATATCGCCCGTACCTGAACGATCAAGACGGTGGCGTTCATATCGCCACCGGGTGAGGAACTGTGCATGCCCCAACAAGCTACTGCCTTCGTGGCCGTAGTCGCATCCCCGTCGCCGAACTCGCCCGCTCGGCCCACGAAGGCAGGGCGATAGACATGGCGCGGATACGCACCATCAAGCCGGAAGCCTTCATCTCCGAGTCGCTCGCCGCGGTGAGCGTCCATGCCGAGCGGACCTTCTTCGGCCTACTTACGCAGGCGGACGACCACGGCCGCTTCCGCGACCAGGCCGCCGTCATCGCCGGCGCCCTGTGGTCCCTGCGCCCCGAGCACGGCCCTCTGGAGGTCGAGGACGACCTCACGCAGCTCGACAGTGCGGGTCTGATCTGCCGATACGAAGGCGACGACGGCAAGCGGTACCTGCACATGGTCACCTGGGCCCGTCACCAGAAGATCAACCGGCCCAGCGGCAGCCGCTGCCCGGCCTGCCCGCGCCACCAGGGCAGCCGGTCGGACGAGGCGGCCTTGCCTGTTCACGGAGCCCTCCATGAACAGGCCGTGAGCCCTCACGGTGAACGCCCTGATACGTCACGCGGACGCAGCGAGCCCTCCGTGAACCGGGAAACCGCAGGTCAGGGCAATTTCAGTGAGCCCTCACCACAACGCTGGGAGACTGCGGTGAGGACTCAGGGTCCGGATCTAGGACCTAGGATCCTGGATCTAGGATCACCTCCGGTGGGGAGCGCAAGCGCCCCCACGCCCCCTGCCGTCTCGGGTTCGGTCTCGGCCAAGAATCTGGTCGCCGAGCACGTCGCCGCATGCCAGCACCGCCCGCCCAGCGACGTCCTCGGCCACCTCGGCAAGGTGGTCAGCAAACTGCTCGGCGAGGGGTTGTCCCCCGACCACATCAGGGCCGGGATGGACCGCATGCGTACCAAGGGGCTGTCCGCCGGACTGCTGCCGAGCCTGGTCAACGAGGCCATGAACGCTCCACGGGCAGCTGCCGCCCCACACCGGGCATGGACCAACCCGGCGCCCGCGGACGTCGAGGCGGCCTACGGGGGTCAACTGTGACCGCAGTCACCACCAGCCGCGAGCCGCAGCGCATGAACACCCTCGCGGCCCGCCTCGGCACCATCCTCGCCGAACGGGGCATCGATCCAACTACGTCACCTGCCGACGCCCCTCCGGAGCGGGTGACCGCGCTGGATCTGGCCGCGGCCCGCATCCCGCCCCGCTACCGCAATGCCCTCGCCGACAACCAGCAGGTTGCCGCCTGGGTCGACGAGGTGGCCCTCGCCGCACGGCCCGGACCGAGCGGCACCCGGGGCATCGCACTCGGACCGTCCCTGCTGATCGCCGGGCCCACCGGCACCGGCAAGACGCACCAGGCGTACGGCGCGGTGCGCTCACTGCTGACCGCCGGGGTACGGCTGCGGTGGGAGGCAGCCACCACAGCCGACCTGTATGCGCGCTTGCGCCCACGCCCCGGCCACGACGCCGAGCGCGACCTCGCCACCCTCAGCACCTGCCCGCTGCTGATCCTGGACGACCTCGGCGCAGCCAAGCAGTCGGAGTGGACCGAAGAGCTCACGTACCGGCTGATCAACCGCCGCTACACCGACCTGCTCCCCACCCTCCTCACGACCAATCTGCCGACCGCCGCGCTTCGCGACGCCGTCGGCGACCGCGTCGCCTCCCGTCTCGCCGAGATGACCACCACCGTCGTCCTCACCGGCGCCGACCGCAGACGCCAGCTCTCCGCCTGACCGCACGGCGCCGCCCCGCACCAGCTCACCTTCACCACACCGCCCGTCCGCGCCCACGCCTGCCCACACGGCGCGGCGGGTCCTTTGGAGACCCCTGCATGACGGAACTTGCCATGCCCGCAATCGGGTACTGGAACGCGATACCGATCGCGCTCGCCGCTCTCCTGGCCACCTGCACAGTGCTGCTGGTCAGCTGGCTGATCTACCAACGCGCTCCCCGAAACCACGCCAAGCGACAGCCCGGAACGCCCGCGGTCAGGGTCGCCGCGCTGGCCGCGGTCGGATGTACCGCCTACAGCGCCGACACCAGCTGGCGGTTCGCCGCCGACTACCTCGACATGAGCGGCACAACCCAGCGCACCGCGTTGTTCGCCGCCGCGGAACTCGCCCTCTTCGCCACGGCCCTGCTGGCGCGGCAGAACTTGCACGGCCCCAGGCAAGCACCCGGCCTATCCGGCGTCCTGACCTGGGTGATCACCGCTGTACAGGTGATCCCCGCGTATGCCGAGTCAGGTGTGGTCGGCGGCACGGTGCGGGCCTTCGTGGGGCCGGTCATGGCCGCACTGCTCTGGCATCAGACCATGGGCATCGAACTGCGCATCCGCACGCCCGAGGCGGCCTCCCACAGCCTCCTCGCCCGGATAGGTCGCGAAGCACGCGAACGCGGCCTCTCGCGCCTTGGGGTCGCCGAACACGATCGTGACGCCGCGCAGATCAGCCGCGACCGTGCCACCCGCAGGGCCGTCGCCCTGGCCGCGCACCTTGCGGAGCGAACCCCGAAGCAGCGCGCCGGCTGGCGAGGCCGGCGAACGGCGCGACGGCTTTCCCGCGCCGTCGCCCAAGCGTCTGTGGGAGTCGACCAGCGCCAGCGCGAAGTGCTGTTGCACCAGCTTGCCGTCCGCCGTCACGCGACAGCGCTGGCCACGATCGAACTGCCATCGCCTTGGACCGCCTTCACTCCGAACGAAGGCGCCTTGCGCCATGTCGAGACGACTCCGCGGCGCAGCCGATCGGGTGCAGGTTTCGACTTGACGAGCGAGGAAGCCGGGGAGCACGCCGACTCCAACCTTCGTCTTGAGTCCCTGCCTCCTCGATCCGTGCAGAACCAAATTCCCCTGCACGATTCGGTCCCCACGCGCGAGACCACCGAGCCGTCCCACGAGGACGACGTCCCTGCGGCGCAACGCTACGGACGTCCTCCCGGTGCCGAGATGGACGAACTCCTCGCGATCGGCCGCGCGGCCATCGCCATGCACGGAACAGCCACCCGCGCCGTCCTACGGAACGCCATCCGCGAGGCCGACCTCCCCATCTCCGAGGACCGGCTCACCGAACTCAAGGCCCTCCTGGCGACAGAGCAGGGTTGCGAGACCGCCGTCCCCACGGACTGACCGGATATCCGGTCAGCCCTGAACGCCGAACGGGGGCCGTGGACCAGCACCCCGTCTGGTCCCACGGCCCCGCCCCATTGGCACCGCTTGACCAGGCACGCACGGCCCTCCCTCGCGACTCACCGCTCGAACCAGCGGGCGTTGGGGACGCTGCCCGTACGTCGACCTGGTCCGCTGCCCTCTCCCCTCAACCAGGAGCTGCTCTCCATGCAGGATTCGTGCACCCACAGCCCAGAGCATCAGAACGCGCCCCAAGCCACGCCAGCCCAAAGCGGAGCAAGTTGGAGGTTCGGACACTCCCCCGCAGGGGAGCGTCCGAACCCGACCTCGCCCCAGGGGTGGCGGGGCCCGACCAGCGCCAGGGGGCGCCGGACGGGAGGGCTGCGACCGAGGGCGGTTCGCAGCCAAGTACGGCCAGCCACACGCGCCTGACCAAGGGGAAACCCCGCCCGCGCGACAAGAAGCAGCGCCCCGCCCACAGCGTCCGACTCAACGAACGCGAACGCACCCTCATCCAGACCGGCGCCGACGCCGTCGGCATGAGCATCGCCGGATTCCTCGCCCACTCCGCCCTGGCCGCCGCCCGCGACCAGACCCGCACCGCCGCCACCATCGCCGCCGACCACGACGTCCTCACCGAGCTCTTCGCCACCGGCCGCAAGCTCGGCTGGGCCGGCAGCAACCTCAACCAGATGACCAAGACACTCAACTCGGGCGGCGACATCGACAGCGCCCGCATCGAGGAAACCCTCACCTACGTCCGCCGCGCGGCCACCGCCACCAGGTCAGCCGTTGAGCGGATCAACAACCGCCAGATGGACGAGACCACTTGATCCCCAGCATCCACAAGCAAGGCAGCAGCACCCGCGGCCTGCTCAACTACCTCTACGGCAAGGGCACCCGCGAAGAGCACGTCGACCCCCACCTTGTCGCCTCCTTCGACGACATGGCGCCTGACCCCGGCCGCGACCCCTCCGCGACGAAGGAAGACCTCCAGCGGCTTCTCGACCAGCCACTGCACCTCCTCGACGAAGACCAGCGACCCGAACAGCACGTGTGGCACTGCTCCGTCCGCGCAGCACGCACCGACCGCATCCTGAGCGACGAGGAATGGGGCGACATCGCCCGCCGCATCGTCGCCGCCACCGGCATCGACTCCGGCGGCCCAGACGACGCAGGGTGCCGGTGGGCCGCCGTCCGCCACGCCGACGACCACATCCACATCATCGCCACCCTCGTACGCGAGGACGGCCGCCGCCCCGACCACCACCGCTCCGGCCAACGCGCCCAGACCGAAGCCCGTCTCATCGAAGCCGACTACGACCTACACCGCGTTACCCCCGGCGACGGCACCGCAGCCAAACGCCCCACCAGCGCCGAGCGCCACAAAGCCGAACGCCATGGGAGAGAGGGCACGGTGCGGGAGGAGCTGCGCGAGACCGTGCGCGGCGCGTCGGCCGGCGCCGCCTCCACAGATGAGTTCTTCGACCGTCTAGCCGCCGACGGCCTTCTGATCCGCAAGCGGATCGCACCCTCGGGCGATCTGCTCGGCTACAAGGTCGCGTTGCCTGGTGACCGCAACAAGGACGACGAGCCGGTTTTCTATGCCGGCTCCACCCTCGCACCCGACCTGTCCCTGCCCCGTATCCGCGAACGCTGGTCTCTCCGAGCAGAGGCGGTCTCCGAGGGCGGTTCCGAGCCGGTGCAGCCCGCCCTGCCGCAGGTGACCCATCCCGCGTTCGCTCGGCGCCGGGCTGCGGCTGCCAGCTGGCAAGCCCTACTGATCATCGACCACGGCGACGACGGCAGGGCGGCAGCGCAGATCGGCGCAGCGAGTGAGGTCCTGGACGCGCTCGCCAAGACCTCTGCCGCGCACACCCGTGCACAACTGCGGGAGGCGGCCAACGCGTTCGAGCGGGCCGGCCGCTCCCATGTCCGCGCCGTACGCGGACGTGACCACGCTCTGCGGCAGGCCGCCCACGATCTCGTCCACAGTGGCCCCGCACTCGGGCGCGGCGAAGACGGAGCCACCACGGCGATGGTCATCGACATGGCCTTCTTCCTCACCATCGCCGCGGCGAACTGGCACGCCAAAAGGCACCACAGCCAGCAGGCAGCGGCAGCCCAGCAAGCCGCCGAGCATCTACGCACCGCCTACCAGGCTGCCGCGGCCCACCCCATCGCCGCCCTCCACCAGCGAGGCCAGCGGATGGCACCGCGTATTCGAGAGCGGCAAGCCGCTCTCCTGCACCAGGCACTGCCAGAGCTCGCCGAACGGATCCAGGCAGAGCCCGGCTGGCCCGCCCTGGCCGCCACCCTCACCGACGCCCGACAAGCGGGCCACGACCCCGGCGCACTGCTCACCGACGCCGCCGTGCGACGCGAGCTCGGCAGCGCAGCCTCCATCAGCGATGTCCTCGTCTGGCGCCTACGCCGCAGCGCCCACCTGCCCGCAGCAGCACCCGAAAACCTCCAGTCCGCGGGCGCCCGAGACGGCCGGCACATCCCGACACCGGTCCTCTCCACACCGCCCGCGGCTCAGGCGTCGAACCAATCCAGCCGCGGGCACTGACCCGGGAAAACGGGCGCAACATAGCCGACGATCGCCGGATAGCCCAACCGGCGATTCTCCAGACGATTGATGCTCCCCATCCAATCCCACAAGGAGCGTCACACCCGTATGACCGCAACCTCATCCCGACCCGACATCATCGCCCTCCTCGCCGACGCGGACTTCAAGTGCCGAGCCGACACCAACACGTGGAGCCATCGCGACGGACGGCCGTTCAGCAAGGAGGAGCAAGCTCATGTCCTCACAGCGACTCGCAGCGAGTTCCTCGATTTTGACGCGCAGTTCAAGCGCTTCGTGAAGCACCGGCAGGCACGGGCTGACGCCCCGGAAGCACTGCAGCGCTTCCTCGCCCCGTTCATGCAGCAGCTCACCTTGAAGAACCTCGGCAACGCCCACGAGCTCATGAGCGAAGAGGACCGGACGGAGTTCAACCGCCTGCTCGGCCTCGTAGCCATACCCTCGCGTCCCTTCACCGCCAACACCTTCTGACGAAGGGCCACGGCACTCATTAGCCTCGGCCAGGAACCGGTCCGGCCAGAGCGCTTCCCGGCCTCGACGGTCGGAGCCAGGTTAGTGAGCTGAATACAGCATCCAGGTACGACACGGTCCCGCCCCGGGCACCACAAGTCCGCAATGCGGAGGACCTGCCGGAGCAGCCAGGAGCCGGACCGCCCATGCGGGAGGTCCGGCTTCGTGGCGTGGGGCACGGCCAGCTGGCAGGGGCCGTAGGAGCTGATCCCGCTCGACGTAGTACCGGTGCGGTGGAGCTGAGCGAGGACGTTGGTCTTCCGCCCCTTCTTGGTCCATCAGTTGCCTCGCCCACAATCGGCACTCAGGGGCGGTTGCGGTGAACTGTTCACTGCGTTTTGCTTCTGGCATGGCGCAGTCCCTACGTAGTCAGGCCCTGGAGTGTCAGCGCCTGTTCAGAGACATGAGCGTGGAAGAGTTAGCCGAGGCTGTGGGAGTTACTCCGCGTGCCGTACGTCACTGGGAGGCAGGAACACGGGCTGTCGGGGACCGGGCCTTCGGTCGGCTACTGGAAGTCCTGCAGTGCGGCGCACAGGTCCTGACGGGGCGCGACCCGGGCACTGAGAGCCTGGCCGACTTGCGCCGTGACGCAGGCATGAGCACCGAAGAGGTCGCCTCGGCTCTGCGGAACAAGCGGGGCGCACATGACCTGCGTATCAGCGCTGAGAAGATCCGTGACCTCGAACGTGGCAGGCGTGTACGCGGCTGGGCGTGGGGTCCCAAGAGACCCTCGGGCAGGTGGTCCGCATGCTTGCCCACGTCTATCGGATTCCTGACCGGGTGGTAATGGATGCCTGGCGTCGCAGCCGCCCGAAGGATCCTCTTCCGCTGCTTCCTGCCCCACGCGTCCGTCAGCCGGCTGGGAAGCTGAATGCCTGGAGCTCCCTCAACGACCGGCAGCGCACTTATCTGACCTGCATCTTCCGGCAGGATCAGGAAGCCGAGGAAGAACAGCGCCACGCCCGCCACCTGAGTGCGGAGCGACGGCCGGCCGCCGAGTGGCGGCGCATGACGTTGGCCCTCTCCGCCTCATCCGATGCAGTCGGCTACACCCGCATCCAGGAGCGGCTGCGCGCGGCTGGGGTGCACGACCCCGGCGCCGGGTCTTCCGTGGCCGCTTTGGAGCGGCGCGGCCTGATCTTTGTATACCGAGACCGGGTCTACATCGACGGGCTGGGGGATCTGCCCCGTACCCGGGTGGAGATGACCCGGCCCGGCCGAGCGGTGGCACGCGCAGCGCTCGGTGTTCGTCGCGAGGCGGGACCGCCCGCACCACTGCTGTCGTCGTGGCTATGGAAGATCATGGTCCGCGTTGCGCGCGCTGGGACGCAGGGGGTAGACGGCAGTCTCGCGGGCCGTGGGCCGCATTACCTGGCAGTGGGGCAAAGCCCTGACGGACGCACCCCGAGCCGTGGCTTCATTGTGTTGCGGCACCCCGACGGAGTGACTCACGGGCCGTACCGGTGGTTCCTTACAGACTCCGGGCAGTACCACATCGCCGATCATCTCGATGCATACCGCAGCCTGTATCCCGGCATCGATACCGAGGGCATCAACGGGAGCTCTGACTAACAAGCTCGTGCACGATAGGCGTCGCCGCAGGTCAACGGCTTGCGCCTTCGCGACGCCCGAGCCGCTGACCTGCACTGATGCAGCGACGATCCTTATCGTGCACGAGGTCGTAAGCGTTCTCGGCCTCATTGTCAGTGCCCTGCCGTAGGGTCCGGCGCGTGAAGCAAGCTGAGGACACAACAGGCATTCAGCAGACTCACTCGCTGCTGGAAATCGTCAAGGCATTCGCCGTGTGTGAGCACGCGATGGCCAACGAGGAACTGGACGGGCCGAGACGCCTCGACCGTCTCATGGAGGCCCACGGCATCCTGATGGCAGCCTGTGGCCCGGGCCACCTGATTCCCTTCGATGAACTGATGGGCAGGCTCACCGGCGACCGGGCCGGCTCCCTGGAGGGGCTGCTGCCTGACTGGATCGACAGCGAGGCCCTCGCGGGTGTGCGCCTCATGGACAGTGAGGGTGTCGCCACCGAAGAGGGGTTCGATTTCCGGCACGAAGCCCAGCGCGTCATGCGGGCCGCGCAGAAAGTCGGCAAGTTCGCCGGCCAGGTGACGAAACCGAAGCTGGATGACGAGTACAGCCAGGAAGCCGTCTTCAGCTCGATCAAGGGCCCCTTCTACGAGAGGCACCGCTCCACGCTGGTGGAGAACCCGACGGAGCCGTGTGGCAACCTCGCGGAACTCAACCTTCCATCCCGAGCAAACGACTTCTACAAGCCGATCCCTCAGTACGCGCAGTACAACGGCTGGTGGTGGCCGTGCCCTGCCTGCAAGTGGCCTATGAAGGTGGCGGCTTCCCGGATGGGCGGACGCACCCGGGCAGGGTGCGGTGCCTGTACCCCTGGCACGAGGAGACGGGCGCGTCGTACGAGTTCGTCGTGACTGCTCGGAAGAAGACAGCGCCGGTCCTGAGCCCGACATTTGAATGCCGGGTGCCGTCCGGAAGGTTCGCGCGCCTGTGGACCGGGGCCGTGCCACAAGTGCCGGAAGCAAAGCCAGCGACGGAGTATGTGGCGCTGGTGAGGCCCGTGTGGCGCTACACGGTTATCCCCGGTCTCCCCGAGCTGGCCCTGCACCGAGCCGCTGCTGCGGCCTTGGAGGGAACGGCCTGGGAGTCGCACCTGTGGCCCAACGGGACCAGTGCGACCTATGGATCACCCGCGAAGGCAGAGAGAAGCCACTGTTTCCTGCCGACTTCAAGGACTACACCTGGCCGAATCACCTGGTCAACAAGCTGCACATGGACGGCGGCGATCAGGGTGGCGCGGAGTATCTGGTGGTGCCCGACCATCGCCAGGAGCAGGTGGACCAACTCGATGCGGTGTGCCGCATCCACAGGATGAAGGCAGCGATGACCGCCACGGACTACCTGGAGATGATCATCGGGCAGGTCAAGGAGGACCGGGCATGATCGGGGAGATGACCGGGCAGGAAGCCGGCCTGGCCGGAGCACTCGCGCTGGCCGCGCACTACTTCCCCCGCAAGGACGACGAGGGCCACGTCCTGGCCGGCTTCGAAGAGGCCACATTTTTCGCCTATCGCAAGCCGCAGGCATGGGCGGAATGGCCAAGCCTGCCCATGGCCGAGCGGAATCTGATCCGCCAAGTGATGTTCTTGATGGCTCAGGAATGGACGGACGAGAAGAGGATCAGAGCCGCGGTCCTCGCGCTGCTCGGCACCCTGACTCCCGATCCCGCCTCCGCGGACAAGTCGGGAGGGTCGCTTCGGTTGCCATCCGGGGATCCGCATCTGGCGAACGCGGTGATCCCCCGGGTGGGAGGGGACTTTCTCGCTTACGCGCATCGTGTCACCGGCCCGTTCTTCACCTTCGGCAAGCGCCCCAAGGCGCAGGCGTTCGCCGGCCCGGGAACGCTCCGGACGAGGACGGCCTACCTGGGCAAGGAACATGGCACGACCAGCAGGGAAATCTCTATCCAGGAGACTCCCGGGTTCTTTGAAGCACCCGGCCACGAGGTTCTGCCGCAAGTGCACACCCGCCCGCAGCGCGACCGAGTCGCGCCGACGGTGAAGCAACTCCTGGACGTCGCCAAGATCCTCAGCGGGCAGAACAAGAGCGTCGCCTACCTGCACCAGGTACTCAAGCGCTTCTTCAAGAGCATGAAGACCACCGACGGCACGCTGACCGAACTCGACCTGACTGCCGGAGACCTACAGGTCCTCAACGCCCCCACGGGTAGCGGCAAGACAGTCCTGGTACGGGTCCTGGCTTCCTGGGCGGCGATGAACGACCGACGGATCGCCCTCGCCGTCACTGATGTCCGCGCCACCCTGGACATGGCCTGGGACATCAACAACGACTTGACCTACCTGCACCGGAAAGAGCATCTCGACGAGCCCGCTCACTGCACTCCGCTGATGTCTCCGTCGAGCATGCACCGCCGAGCCATGGACTACGCCGCCCTTGGGTCCTCCACCCAGATCGACGAGTGGGACCGGCGTGCCAGGACCGACATCGGGCTCCTGTCGACCGGCTGCGCGCAGCGGGCGTTGATGGACCCGCCCACCCTGTATCCGCACGGTGAGGAAAACTGCACCTCGCTGACCTCCGCGGCAACCGGCTCCACGCGGCTCACCTGCTCGTTCGCCCCGGTGTGCGGAAAGTTCCAGCAGTTCTATAAAGCCGCCGACGCGGCCGTCATCGTCACCAACCACGCAAACCTGCTGGAAGGCCAGACACGCATCGGCGTCGTCCTGGACGGGCAGGAGTTCCGCGGCAAGGCTCGCGGCACCAGGGGCATGAGCGTCCTGGAGATGACGCTGCGCGCCTGTGATGCGCTCGTGATCGATGAGATCGACGCATTCCAGACGGCTGCCATCAGCAGTTGCACCTCGGAAATCACTCTGGCCTCCCGGAAGCGGACGAGTGCGCTGCGGGAGATCGACTCCGATGCCAAGAATCTCCCCGTAGTCCATGAGATGGGCCTCGTAGCGCCGGTCAGTCACGCCCGGCTCATGGCTGAGATGCTGCTGCTGTGGCTCTGCTCCGGCAGCGGGCTGAAGATGAACCCGGGCAGCGAGGCGGACAGCCCTGACGGGGCCAGCCGCGACAACACCGGCTGGCGTTTGGCCCGGTCCAGGGACCGCGAAATCCTGCGCATTCTCTTCCCCGACCTGACCTCAGCTGAGGATGTTACGCCGGAGCTATTCGCCTTCCTCGACGAGATCATGCCCGCACCCTGGTTCGACGCAGAACCGGATGAGGAGATCGAGCTTCCCGAAGGAGCCGACTGGGACGCCGTCGAAACGGCCCTGACCACGCTCACGGCGCAGCGCGGCCAAGACCACCTCACTGATACCCGCGACGCGATGCGCACGCTCCTGTGCGATCTCGTGCCCGATGCGCATAAGCGAGCCGCCGTGGTGAACCTGTTGGTCACCCGCACCGTGCTCCGAGAGCTCGACGGTGCCCTGGACGAGGTGCGCATGCAGGCGCAGACTCTGCGCTACCTCGACCTGGGATCAGTTCGAAAGATCCTCGAGACGATGCGCAGCAGGACGGTCTCCACCCTCTACCCCCTGGCCATGCTGGGCCGCCTCATCCATGGCTACCAGGTGAAGGGTATGGACAACAAGGAGAAGGAAGCGGAGCTCCTGTCCCGTTCCTTCGGTGGTGATCCCCATACCTTCGTCAGTGAACTTGGCGGACTCACCGCCCTGCTGACCGCCGGCGTGCAGCGCCCGGTCATGGGTCTGTCCGCCACCGCGTACTTGCCCCAAGCAGTACAGGAACACATCCACGCCCCGGTCCGCTGGTGGCTACCCGACACCCGCCCCGAGTCCATCGTCACCGTCGCCACCCCGGTACGGGGCAACAACGGGGACGCCATGAGGGTCGGAGGGCTCCCTCAGGAGCTGAAACCGAAGGCGCTCCGCGACCTTGGCAGGGCCTGTACGAGCAACAGCTCTCCAGGCGCCTTGCCCGCCTGGAGAAGCAGGAACCGGAGCGGGCCCGCGTCATCCTCGCCGTCAACTCCTATGAGCAAGCTGCGCACCTTGCCGCTGGGGTGGCACAGGCCGACGGGCTGAATCACCGGGTCTGCCTATTGGTGAAGAAGCCGGAGAAGCAGCGCTACGAGGAACATCTGCCCGCTCATGTGGACCGGATGGTCCGCGAGGAGCTCAAGGAGTTTCCTGACCGGGGAGAGATCCTCATTGCGCCTCTCGCTGTGATCGGGAGGGGCCTGAACATCGTCGTCGGTACGCGCTCGGCGGTCCGTGATATCTATCTGTGCGTCCGGCCCGTTCTCAGCATCGAGGACACCGACTGGCTGCACGCGAGCGTCAACGCCGCCGGATTCAACACCCTTCCTGTCGGCGGCAGCGACGAGCCCCTGGCCGTACTGCGCACAGCGAGCGAAGCCTCCTGGAAGCAGCTGACCAAAATCCTTCGTTCCCCGGCCCGGTTCTCCAACATGGACCACGACCTGCGCAAGGAACTCGTGGCAGGCATGCTCGTCCTGCTCATCCAGCTCGCCGGCCGCGCTCGTCGTGGCGAGACCGACATGACACTCCACATCGTGGACCACTCCATTCACGACAAGAAGTTCAGCTCCGACCTGGCCACCATCATCGAGCAGATCTATCGCGACTGGACTCCCAAGCAGCGCGAAATCATGAATGAGCTCTACGGTCAAGCGCTTCAGGCATTCCTCACCTACGCGGGCCTGGACCAGGAGATGCTCTGAACTGACCACTGCAGCCTCCGTTTTGCTATGGCGGAGACAGGCCCGCATTCCTCTCCCCGGTGGGAGAGAACGAGAGACGAGGTACCCCTGCTCATGGGGCGAAGCAACACGCAGCGGGATCTCACCGCGCACACCACATCGATCCGGTGCACCCCGGAACTTCTGGGCGACATGACCGCCCTGGTCTGGGATTTCGGCGACTACCAATCGCCGGTCCGCAGGGCCTGGCGAGAGCTGGGGAGCACGGCAGCAAGAAACGGAAAGTGGATCAAGGACGTTCAGGAGTCCGACCCGTTCCTGGTCCCCTACTCCATCGCTGTCACCGTGCTCCAGCAGATCACCGACGGCTACGTCTACCTGGACAAGTACCTGGCCTTCATGGTGACGCTCAACCCCGTGGAGCCCGAGACTCTCAGGAAGGTCTTCACCTACCTGGAGGGCATCGCCCGTAAGGTCCCGCTGGACGAGATCCCCTTCATGGACCAGCCCACCTTGGCTCGGCTGGTGGCCGAGGCTGCGCCCCGGCGCCTCAGCCTCGCGGAGAACATCCTTCAGCCAGAGGACGGCAAGCCCGCCAGCCCGGACAGCTGGGCATACGAGGCGGTGAAGTGGCACATCGCAAGGAAACTGGCTTCGAAGCCGTTCCTCGACCAGGAAATCGAGCCAGTCCTTGAGGCGTATGAGGCTGCGAACGGCGAAACGAAGCACCGGACCGCCGACTGGCAGCCTTCCGAAAACATCGCGGCAGTGCAGTACCGGCCGATCAGCACCGGTGACCTGATCGCCTGGGACCAGCCCATCGGCCCAGTTTTCGCCAATCTCGCCCACCCGGTCGACCTTGGCGAAGCGATCATGGCCCTTCCCCAGAATCCCACCCGCAGCCAGGTCCAGTACGCGATGTCTCGCCTGTCGGTGAAGATGGCCACTTACACGGCCGAGCCGAATCCCGTACTGAATCTCGACGCCCACATCCGACGCGTCAACAACACGGTGATCCATGCCAGCACCGTCCTGGTGGACCAGGGGCGGACAGGCCCCTCATGTCCGTATCCCTAGATGGGCGCGGCTTGCGGCAGACGAACAAGCACGCGCTGGAAATCCTGGCGAAGATGAGCACCGACCGGTCATCGCTCACCGCTATCGAGGAACGCGTCACAGACGAGCGCAACCGGCTGAATGCCAAGGACGAGAACGGCAAACGGATCGACATCCTGACGCCGCCACCTGGTGCGATCAGGCCAACCATGCCCAAGACAGACTCCTTCGCCGTCGGAACCGGCGCCGGCATCTACCACCTCTCGCTGCTGCGAGACCACGTCCAGCGCGTCTTCGGCAACACAGCCTCCCTGCTCGACCTCAAGTCGAAGGGCAATGTCTTCGGCAAGCGTGCCCATGAGCCCGCCACCGCCGCCCAGGCGAAAGAGAAGAAGCAGAAGAAGGAGGACGGCGAGTACGTCGATCTCATCGGCAAGCCCTCTCCCGAAGGAATCCACCGTTCCGTTGAGGCGGCCGGGTACAAGAAGCTCCGCATCCTGTGCCTGTGGTACCGGGAAGCGACCCTCACTCGGATGATCCACGGGCTTGCCCACCCTTACGGCCTCGATCCCCACGACATCGACCCTGACCCCAGCGGAGAGAAGACCATCCCGCTCGCCGATGGCATCGAAGCTGTCTTCTGCAACGCCGAAGCCCTCCTGGAGCACGGCCCCGGCACTCAGCGCACCGCCGACGCCCAAACGATCATCAGTAAGTTCGCAGAACCCGGGGTCCTCCTCGCCGCGTGGTGCGAAACGGAGATCCCGGTGCGCGGCGAGGAGCACGAGGGTATGAAATCCGCCGAGGTGAAGACCGCCCTTGCGGAGAACGATGCCAAACACCAGGTCGTGCGAGAACTAGCCAAAGCCGCAGTGCCGTCTCAGTTCCTCGTCGGCCGCGAGTACGACTCCTTCACCAAGACCTTCAACATCATCAAGAAGCCCGCGAAAGCCTTCGAAGACCACCGCGTCTACATGGGTGTGCTGGACCTCTACCGTTCATGCGGCGTCGTGGACGACCGCTTCGAGCGCGCCCTCTACCCCGACGACGATCCGTACCCGCTGCCCCGCATGGCGTTCTGCGGCATCCACATCCGCAAACAGGCCACAGACCGCAAGTACAAGGGCGCACCCAAACGGATCATCACGGCCAGCGCGATCATCCCGTCTCCTGAACCGGGCGGCCCCTGGCGCATGATCGGTTGGAGCAACATCCATCCGCGGTGGGAGCACTACGCCCTCGCGCAGAGCAACTTCCACGCCGCCAATTACCCCCTTCACACAGAGAACGGGGACAGCGACTTCCAGCGCTGGGCACAGGCCGGCGATGACGTCCGCACGGCCCTCCAAGAGCTCCACGACGAACTCGACGGCCTGCCCTACGCCCTGATGATCGACGGCCACGCGAGCCGCCGCGTCTGGCCTGGCCTTCACAACAACAAGCAGGGCCTCGGAAAGGATCCCGACGACCCGCGCCTCTGGCTTCCCGCAAGCGGACTACCTCCGTCCTGGAACCCGGTCGGCATCATCCGCATGAACTGCGCGCAAGCAGAGATGCCCCGTCTGGTCGCCGTCACCGAGAAGCAGAAGAACGGCAAAACCGTCCCGCTCAAGACCTCCAGCGACCTGTACTACCCGGAGGACCGCCCCGAGGGTCACCCGTGGTTCCTGTTCACCGAACCCCGCAACTACGGCAAGAAGCGACACGGTCAGTGGAAGACCCGCTGGCGGGCCAAACCCGGAAAGGCATCGAAGAACGCCGACGAACGTAAGGAGAACGAACTCAACTCACCGTGGTACAGCATGACCACGCGGGAAATTACCCCCATGCACACGCGGGACGGGTACGACCGAGAGATTCTCGCGGTCGCTGCGGCACGGCTCAGCCACCAGGCACTCTCCTGGGCAGACCGGACGCGGTATCCCGCTCCCCTCCACGCCGCGCTCCAGATGGACCTTGGCCATCCCCAGTTCCGACGCTCCGAGCCGAAGGATCACGAGAGCATCGAGATTCTGAAGGAGGCCAGCGGGTACTGACTTGTAGAGCATCACTGGCAGCGAAGGGGCCGACCGCCCTTCGTGCACTGCACGGCCGCATCGGTTGCACCTCGGCCCACCTGGCTTAAAGCTCAGCCGACACGCGCACGAGTCGCACAGATATGACCGCGATGGCGAGCAGCACGCACCGGACTCGAACATAAGCTCGCCCAACTGGCCGAAACGACGTGAAGCCGGGCCCCGTCCGGGAGCCCGGCTTCATAGCGCGGGAGTACGGCTCAGCTGGCGGGGGCAAGCAGGAGCTGGTCCCGCGTACTCTCCGGCAGCACCCTCCGCAGTACCGGTGCCGTCGAGCTGAGCGACGAGGCGAAGGCGGCAACAAGGCCGTGCGGCACGCCGGCACTGAACGACGCAGCCCACAAGTACGAGGCACCCATCCTGGGCTCAGCCCACGCCTGCCAGCCCGTCGCACCCGGCTCGTCCGCCTCGACCGTCAGAGCGCGGGGGTCGGAGCCCTGGATGAGGGGCGGCACCTCGCCGAGGCTGAGGCGGGTAGTGAAGGTGGGATGCATTGCCGCCGCATGCGGTTGATCGGCGTCACGCAGCCAACCATGCGCAGCGACCGAATCGAGCACCGCCTCAGAGCCGGCGGACACAGCGCTGGGCTGGCCGCATGCGTCGAGCGCCACAAGAAAGTCGGCTGTGAATTCACCCGGGACGTCGCGTGTGAAGTAGGCGGACCAGTCGGCGAGCGGATTGCTCACATCCGAACGGGCCGACACCTGCCACGCGATCGGCAGCCCACCAAGATGGAATGGCTCGTCCGGCAGGACCCACTGAGCCCACCGAAGGCTGTCGGGACTGATGTGCAGGACCGTGCTGCGCAGCACCTGATGGTCCTCCAGCGGCTCGTCGAGTTCACGGTGCCCGCGAACGACGGTCAGGCTCGTCCAGCCGATGCCGGCGAGACGGTCCGCGACGGCATCGTAGGGACGTCCGTCATCGCCGGCCAAGTGCCGGGGACCGACCCAGTACGCGGATGAAGCGCCAATCGCAACGGATGGATCGAACGGGGAATCCGGACTCAGGAGCGCCTCCAAGGCATGGGAGTAGATCTTCTGCCCGCAGAAAAAGCGGGCGGGGTGCCAGGGAGCGACACGGCCAAGCGGGAATCCAGAGCTTACCGGAGCCACTGGTATTACTCCGAACCACGTGAACTGAAGATCTCCGGGAAGGTCGTTTACCTTGACATGCCTTGCCCCGCGTGGCCAGTCCTTCTACGAGTATTCCTGTCTGCCGTCGGCGAACTCCGTTTTTGCAGCGAGAGGTTCGGGTACCGGCCGCGGTTCGGTGGTTAGGGTGCCAACGGCTATTTGATGCTTGCTTTTCGGAACCGATCGGTGAAACCGCCCCAGGGGAGTGGCTCGATCCGTCAGAAACCTTCCGTCAGATGCCCAGTTCCTGCTCGATCGCCATGGTCACGGCTGGCCATGGAACATTCGGTTCACCGAACAGTCGCCAGTACCGGTACGACGCGCGCACCAGGGAGCTGACGCCCAGCCTCGCCACACCGGGATCGACCGTTCCGATCATCCGGCGGGTGATTCCACCAGCCCCTCGCGCGGCGGGACGGATGCCATGCGCGAGGAGAAGAGTGGCGGTGCGGACGGCATCCAGAGTCGGCGGTGGCGCCAGGGACGCGAATCTACCGAAGACAAGGTCCTTCCACCCCTGCCGCGTCCGTGCCCAGGCCAGTCGTTCCAGCCCGGTGCCCAGGTCTACTGCCATGCGCGCGGGGTTGTCGACGTTCCAAAGGAGGACGATATCGCCGAGTGTCAGGTCGAGGTGCCTGATGCGAAGGGTGATCCCTTCGACTTGGCGGCGCCGCCACGCTGCAAGCTCGCCGTGGATGCTGATGTGGCGCGCGTGGAAGCCCAATCGTGACAGCACGCTGAGCCAGCCGTCCAAGATGGCTCCGTACTCGTCCAGGTGCTGAATCGGCTGGACACGTGAGACGTTGACGAACGAGGTCAGAAACCCATCCCGGAGGGCACCTGTTGTGTCCCGTTGCCCGGTGAATCGGACAACGGGCTGGGGCAGGAAGCCGCTACGGTATGTCAGCGGGCGCCCGTCCTTAAGGAGCGGGTCGAGGGCTTGGACAGCTGAGATCGTCAGCTCGGTCTCGCGGCCCCATCGGAGTGGCAGGCAGGCGGCCTGTGGGACGCCCTGAGCCGCGAAGCCTGCCTTCAGCCCCGCCAGCAGCTCCTCCCATGACGGGGCGCGGCGAGGAGGGCAGTACGGAGTTCCCCTGTGCGCGTGTTCGATCGCGATCCGCCCGTCGGAGGCAGAGAACTCCCATTGCTTACCGAGGACTTGCTGTAGCGCTGCAGGTAGATTGCCCTCAGGAGGGGGTGACGTTCTGAGCGCGTGTTCCCTGGCCCAATGCGTCAGCATGACCGAGTCGACATCGCCGTGAAGTGGCGGGTCGGATCGAAGCGATGTATCCCGATCTCCTGGACTTCCGTGTGGTTGAGGTCCTCGGTCTGGTCGATGGCCAGGGCCAGAAGTTCCGCTGCTGTCTCGTCGCTCTGGTCCGGGTGGGCCACCGTAATCACGCCCGTACGATCGCACAGGGCCGCCTCGGCGCAGGTTCCATCGCGCCACGTGAGCGCGGCCATGGGGGTTCCGGCACGGAGAGACTCCCCGAAGACTGCGGCGCCAGCCTCCACATACGTACGGGCGTAGGTGTAGACGAAGACGGAGGCGCCGCGGATAGCGGCGGTCTTGGCGGGGCCGCCGAGTTCGCCGACCCACTTCACGTGGCTTGCGCTGAAGAGGCGTTCGTGGCGTCGCATGTATGCCTCATCGAATACCGGGCCGACGATCTGTATTCGGCGGCCGAGGATCTGGGCGGCCCGGACGGCGATGTGCGGCGCCTTTTCCTCGTCTATGCGGCCGAGCCACACGAGGTCACTGCCTGCTGTTGCCGGCGGCTCTTCCTCGTCAAGGCCGAGGTGGACAGCGAGTTCAGGGATTGGCTGATGTTCTGCGTAGCGCTCGATCATCTCGGGCGAGTAGCAGTAGAGACGTGACCGCTTGCCGTCGAAGGCCGAGTCGGCGTGCTGGAAGACGGGGGAGTGCTGGAACGTGGCGACGTCGCAGTCCAGCTCGTTCCAGGTACGCGTCCAAGCCGGCAGCGACGGATATTCGTGCCCGACGACCAGTAGGTCGTATCCGGTGCTTCGCAGATCGCGTGAGGCGAGCGATCCGGTGGTGATGTCTTCCAGGCGGACCGGCTTACGGACCCAGTCGTTCTTCAGGTCAGTGAGCCAGCCCGGCCCCAGAAGGTGTACGTCGGCGCCTGCGGCTCGGGCGCCTACGGCGACCGCCCACAGCCATCGTTCGATCCCGCCGTATCCGGCGGGTGGAAAGGCGTAGCTACCAGGGAAGTCGCAGACGCCGACGAGCACGTTATGCCTCCGGTGTTCCGTCCGCCGAGATACGGCGGAAGCCGAGGTACGGGAAGAGGGATTCGGGCAGGACGAGGGAGCCGTCCTCCTGCTGGGACTGTTCGAGAAGCGCGGCGACGGTTCGGCCGACGGGGAGGCCGGAGCCGTTGAGCGTGGCGACGAGCTTGGGCTTGCCGTCCTCACCGCGGGTCCGGATGTTCGCGCGGCGGGCCTGGAACGTGCCGAAGTTGGAGATCGAGGAGATCTCGCGGTACGTGTTCTGGCTCGGGATCCAGACCTCGATGTCGTACGTGAGCTGGGCGGAGAAGCCCGTGTCGCCGGCGGGGAGGGTGACGACCCGGTAGGCGAGGCCGAGCTCCTTCAGGCATGCCTCGGCATGGCCAACCATCTTTACTAGCTCGGCGTCAGCGTCCTTCGGATCGACGATCCGGACCATCTCCACCTTGGAGAACTGGTGCTGGCGGATCAGGCCCCGGGTGTCCCGCCCGTACGATCCGGCCTCCGAACGGAAGCACGGCGTGTGCGCGGTGAGCGCCAGAGGCAGCTCAGCGGGAGGGATGATCTCGTCGGCGTAGAGGTTGGTCAGCGGAACTTCCGCGGTCGGGATCAGGAACAGCTCCCGATCGGCGACGCCGGTCCTGAACAGGTCCTCCTCGAACTTCGGCAGCTGCCCGGTGCCGGTCATGGTCCTACGGGTGACCAGGTACGGGACCGCATGCTCGATGTACCCGTGCCGGCGGGTGTGGAGGTCGAGGAAGAGAGTCGCCAGGGCTCGCTCCAGCGCTGCTCCGGCACCGCGGGAGACCGCGAAGCGCGGGCCGGAGAGCTTCGTCGCCCGTGCGAAGTCGAGGATGCCGGTGGCCTCGCCGAGGTCGACGTGGTCCTTCGGCTCGAACGGGAAGGCCGGCGGTGTGCCGACGCGCCTGACCTCGACCGCGAACGCATCGGAGTCACCATCGGGTGCCGCATCGTCCGGCAGGTTCGGGATGCTGAGGAGGAGGTCGCGGAGCTGTTCCTGGACCTGCTCCTGCCCAGCCTCGATCTCCCGGATCTCGTCCTTCAGCTGGCGAGCGCGCTCCTTCAGCTTGGCAATGTCACCGCCCTGCTTGGCCGTCTGCTGGACCTCGCTCGCCACCCGCTTGGACTCTGCCCGCAGCTCGTCGGCCGAGCGGATGTTCTGGTTGCGCCGAGACTGGAGGTCCTCCAGTGCGGACAGGTCCAGTGTGTAACCACGACGAGCGAGCCGACGAACCGCTTCGGCACCCATTTCGATCAGGGCGCGGGCATCATGCATGAGGAAGATCCTTTAGATCAGGCGAGTGGGATGCGGATTCGACGGTAGCAACCGCCGAGCCTCCGTAGATCCGCAATATGGCCGCGCTATCACGGCCGGCGGCTTCTTGGCGCGCGTCTCGGTCAAGATCACTCAGCAGCGCCGTGATCCAGACGGGCAGCTCGGCGTCAGGTACGACGATCGGCTCGACGTAGGGCGCCTCCGGGAAGAAGAGCGGCATTGCCTCGTCCGAGCAGCGGCTCTTGTGCCAGAGGAGCACGGAGATCAGCAGGCCATGCCCTACGAGGACGCGGGGCCCGGGATGCTCCAGGGCAGCGAGCACTCCCTTGAGCATTCTCCGGATGCCCTCTCGCTGGGATTCGGTTCCGCCCTCTGGGCGCTTGGTCGCGCCGTGGCTGTCAAGCCAGACCGCGTATTCCAGGAACGGGCCGCCTTCAAAGGCCCCGTAGTCGAGTTCGTTCAGATGCGGGTCGATGACCAGCGCCGCTGCGGGAACACCCATCAACAGAGATGCTGTCTGCTGAGCGCGGGGGAATTCGCTGGTCAGCCACGTCCGCACTGCGTGGAGGGGAAGGGTCGACCAGCCCCGGCTCAGCGACTGCCGTCCCTCCTCGGTCAACTGGATGGGCTTGGACGGGTCGCCATTGACCAGATACCGCCTGCTGTAGTTGGTCTGCCCGTGGCGGAGGACGTAGGTGGTCACGAGTCCCTCCTTGGGATCGACGGTGAAAGGCTGGAGAGCACTTCCGACATGCGTTGTGCCCTCGGATCTCTGGACTCGATGTAGAAGAGAAATCCGTCGACGGCCAGTGCTCTGCACCATGGAGCCAATACCGGGACGGGGATCCGGGAGATTCGGGCGGCAGCGGCGAGCCGCCTGTCGATTCCGTGTCCGAGGTCGTAGTAGACGGTCCAGAAGGCCCAGTCGAACACTGCGTCGCCCACCATGGGCAGCGGATCGAGCAGGCGCGGGAGGCCCATCCAGTCGAAGGGCACGTTCTCGCGGTACAGGTCCGCGTGCAGGACGGTCGTGCGGCCTGCGTCTTCCGTCAGGTCGGCAAGCGACGGGCAGACGGCGTCGATGAGGGGACGCCACGCACCGAGGCGGACTGTCTGTATCCGTTGCTCGATCCGGGGCAGCATTTCCGTTCGCAGGTGGTCTGCGAGCAGCGGAAAGCCGGTGGGCCGGTTCCTGCGCCGGCCGAGGGTGTGCAGCCCGTGGAGGGCGACAGCAACCATCTGGATTTCGCGTGCTGGCCGATCCGCGCCACCGGGGCGACCCCCCACCAGTTCCAGTGCGGCAACCCCAAGATCGTTCGCCACCTCGACCACGTCCGCAGTGGGGCCGCCGGCCCACAGTTGCAGTGCGCTGATCTCGTGCCGGTACCGAGCAGGGTCAGCCCATGCCTTGAGGAGCAGGGGACGGCCGTCGGAGGAGGTCGCCAACGCGATCACTGAGGCGTGTCCGGCGTCGTGGTAGCTGCTGAGGGACAGCTCCCAGCGCTCCGCGGCCTGCTCCAGCAGGCCAGGGGCTGCGTCCAGCCACGCTTGGACCTCGGGCCCGTAGTGGGTGAGCAATCGCTGTCGGCACCCTGTGGGAATCTCTCCGAGCGTCCGCGTCCTCATCAGCTCAGCACGATCCCGTCGGAAACGAGCTCATCCGTCAGGGCCGGGAACTCGCCGAGAGCCTCCGCGACCAGTGCTTGCACCTTGTCGACCTCGGCGTCCGGCGAGGACAGGCGGACGAGGATGCGCCAGGGCTGATCGAGCCGCTGTCCTGTGGTGCTCACCAGATGAACCTCGGCGTGTCCTCCGGTTGCCTCGTGAAGCCGGCTGGCGAGTCGCTGCGCGGCCACGTTGTAGAGCTTGCCGACGTGGTAGACGGGATTCTTGCCGTTGGCACCCTCCAGGTTCATCGGCCGTAACGGCGTGATCAGCCCGTTCACGCGGTTGCCTCGCCCCACCACGCCCTCGTCACCGGATTCGATCGAGCTGCCGGAGTAGGTCAGGTACAACTCGTCCTTCTCCGGGACGTCGCGTGCGTTCAATCGGAAGCGGGCCTTGGAGCCGGGCAGTCGAAGGTCGGCAAGCCGGTAGCACTCAGCAAGGACACTCTCGGTGTTTCCGACGTACTCCGCGCGGCTGCCGACGTGACGCGACTTCTGGGGGACGCACAGCACGACGTCCGCCTGCTCCCCGTCCCAGTACCCCATGAGCTTGACGTCCGAGCCGCACCACGCGCGGGGGAGGGTGAACTCGCTCTCGCCGGAGAAGTGGTCCACCAGCTCACGGACGAAGGACTCGAAGGGGTTCTCCGGCGCCCAGCCAGTGCCGAGGGAGGTGTCATTCGAGAGCCGCACACGCCGCTCGCGAAGATCGTCTATGGAGCGTGGGTTGAACCAGCGGGTTCGGTCCGGCACCGCGTCGCCGGTGAGGACGGCGCCTGGACTCGAATTGCTGGTGATGTTGAAGGTGATGTCGAGGTGCTCCGAGACCTCGGCGAGCCGCTCGGCGAAGAACGCCCGAACCTCGGCTTCCACAATCTCCGTGACCGGGATGCGCTCACCAGCGCAGGCTGGTGCCGCCCTCCCGTTGACCAGGACCCGCACCGGCGACGTCATCCCACCTCCCCGTAGCGGACCTCGCTGGCCCCGCCAAGGAGTGCGAGCTTGTCGAAGTTGTGGTGCAGCACGGCGCCGAAGCGTGCAACGGTGTATCGGCTGTAAGCGCGGGACAATCGCTCGGCAAGGTGGTCAGCAAGAGTGTCCGGGTGGCCGAGCCCTTTGCGTTCCACGATGGTCGTCGCATCCGGATGGGCCATGCCGGTGTCGATGACGAGGTGGCTGTTTTCGATGGTCGTGCTCGTACGAGGCATCACGAACTCCCGTTCAAGGGGGCAGAAGCGGATGAGCTGAGCACAGGCGTCAGCGCGCCTGGACGATCGATGAAGCGTGGATTCAACGAGGAACGCCGACAGCGCGGAGGCGGAGGATGGCGTGAGCCAGGGACCTGTACGCGGAGGCGGCCTGCTCTTCGGCTGCGAGCCGGTAGACGTCGTGGGCGGTGACGAGGTCGATGTCTCCGGGGCGACGCCGGTCGAGCCAGAGGAGTAGTCGCCAGGCGAGAACCGGCCCGCTGAACGGCAGCCGGGTCACGAGATCGATCGGGACACGTCCGGGTGGCACGCCCTCGTACAGCAGGTCGCGTATGAGGTGGAAGACCACGTCTGCGTAGTCCAGGACGGCCGGCCCTCGGGCGCTCGCCTCCCAGTCGACGACGTGGAGGCGAGCGCCATCGACGAGGAGGTGCTCGGCCTTGAGGTCACCGTGCAGGTGAACGACCGGATGCGCATCGATGGCTCGCAGAGCTGTACTCAGCACCGCCCACCACGGCAGTCTCTGACAGCGAGGAGAGAACTGGTCGAGAAGGAACTGGCGGGACGAACCGAGATCGGCACGCCGCGCCTCCCACCCGGATCCTGAAGTGAGACCGGCAGTGGACCGGTGCAGTCGTCCACTCACAGCCACGACGTGATCGACGTATTCCTCAACTGCCTCGTGCGTGCCTGTCGAGCACGGTGTCCCAGCCACAGACCGGAACGCTGTCCACGATCCGGCTTCGCCCCTCCCCGTGGCCAGGACGGGCGGAACCGAGATTCCCCGTAGGACCGCGCGCTCAATCGTCGCGACCTCGCGCCGACGCCGGCCCTCGGGATCGATGCCCAAGTAGACCTTCAGGAACGCACTGCCGTCCGTGGCGTGCCGCGTTTCGGAGTACGACTTGAGGGCTGCCGGTCCGAATGGGCCGAGATCATGCTCGATCCACGGCTCCGCCATGTTCGCGCTGCCCATCCTTCTCACCTCCATACTGCCGATGCTGCTGCGAGTGAACTGGCCGTCAGCGCCGTCGACGCGGCTCTGCCGCCTAGCTGCTGCTCGCAGCCGCTTGCTGCTGGGCTTGTGGAAGTGCCATCATCCTGGCCCATCAGGCCCTGTTCAAGGACTCTGATAGGTCATCAAGGGGACATCTACAGGGCTTACTTGCTCGTCCACGGATGATTCCGTGTCGTGGTGGGGACATCGCGTGGCACTCTCTGACGAGAGCTCATCCCGAGGAGACCCATGTCCCGTCCCGCAGGCAACACCCGACTCAAGGCCGCCCGCATGGCTGCCGGATACAACTCCCAACAAGCCCTGGCTGACGCCATCACCAAGGCCGCACCCAAGCTCGGCATCCGCGGACTGGCCGTCGGAGTCCGACAGGTCCGGCGCTGGGAGTCCGCCACACCACCCTGGCCCCAGCCTGACGTTCACCGAGTCCTGACCCACCTGTTGGGCCAGAGCATGGAGGACCTCGGCTTCACCCCGCCCTGGGGGGTTGAACGTCGCCAGCCCGAGACGACAGCTGGCCATTCCTCACACCGCCACCTGTCCGGAACGCGGCTGGCCTCAGTCCCCGCCCAGTCCGCCACCGCGACACAACCGGCTTCGGTTGGAAGCGACTTCGAGGCCATCACGCGTTCCCACCGACACCTGTACTGGTCGGTGGCGCCGGCCACCCTTCACCCAGCAGTCATGGAACACGCTCGGCTTGGCTGCGCTCTGCTGCCCGAGACAGCGAACCCCACCCGCAGGATCCTCGCCGCTGCCCTGGCCGAGTCCTACCTGCTCGCCGGCCGCATCGAATTCTTCGACCTACGCCAGCCCGACCAGGCGTCCGACACACTCCTGCGCGCCCTACAGGCCGCGGGCGAAGCCGACGACTCACTCCTCGGATCGGCAGTCCTCGCTCACATGGCCTTCATACCTGGGTGGGCAGGAGACAGGGATGCAGCGGTCGAGCGCATGGTCGCCGCCCGCACCTACGCACGCCGCGAAGACGCCTCCTCGGAACTCTGGGCTTGGCTCGATGCCGTCGAAGCCGAGTGCGAGACCCGCTGCGGGAACTCGCGGACCGCGCTACAACTGATCAGCCACGCGGAGGACACCCTCGCCGCAGGCTCCGAGCGCCCCACGCCTGTATGGATGGACTGGTTCAGCCCTGTCCGCCTGGCTGCCTTCAAGGGCAATACGCAGCTCAAGGCCGGCCACTACCCCCAAGCGCGGGAATCCCTCGGCCAGGTCCTCAACGACCTGCCGCCTACATCGGACAAGCAGCGCACCGTCATCCTTGGCGACCTCGCCGCGGTCGAAGCTGCGGACAACCGACCGGAGGAGGCATGCCGGTACGCAACCCAGGCGCTCGACCAACTTGCCATCACCTGGTACGCCACCGGCATGGACCGCGTCCGCGAGGTCCGGCGCACGCTCACTCCCTGGCAGAACGAGCAGTGCGTCCGCGACCTCGACGACCGCCTCTACGACTGGGGTACGACAGTCAGCGCTCTCCAGCGTTGAACTTAGCGATCTTCTCCGGTAGCTCCGCCAACGAGTCGATCCGCATCGTCGTAATTGCGTCGGCGTCCGGATCACGCTGCTGGATCGTGCCCCAGGGCCCACGCCGGATCAGCGCTGTCAGCAGGCCAGCCTGCACAGCCGGGCGGATGTCGTTGTCGAGACGGTCGCCGACGTACAAGATCTCGCCCGGCTCAGCAGGCGTCGCTTCGACGACATGCTCGAAGAAGGCCACATTCGGCTTCGACGCTCCCCAGTCGTCGCTGGTGGCGATCAGGTCGGACGGCAGGTCCAGGCCGCGCAGCAGTCCGCCGGCCCGAACGGTCTGATTCCCCGCGATGCCCACCCACAGGCCCGCGTCTCGCAGCGCTGTCAGCGTGGGCCGCACATCCAGGTAGAGATCATCTTCACCAAACCACTCAGGCTTACCTGCAGCCGCACGCTTCTCCCGCGCCTCAGCCAGGTCGAACCCGGGCTGGAACTCCTGGAACGTCTCGCGGTAGTCCCGCCCCTGCGCGATGACCGCTCCGAACATCGCCGCGAAGGTATGCCGCGGCACCTCCAGCCAGTCTGCCCAAGTCCCATACTCCCGAGTCTCGTCCACCAGACACTCACCGACATCGAACACCACAGCACGAATCATGGTCGGCAGGTTAGACGGTCCATCACGGCAGCGAAGCAGCACCTTCGGATTGCGACCGGCCCTTCCATTGGCCACCGATGGCGATAGGGACGCCACGAGGGCAGGGCGGGAGCCGGGTCTGAACCCCTATCGCATGGCTTTCGCATCCAGGCAGCAAGCCGTCTGGGCGCGAGCAGCCGAAGGTCGATCCTCGGGAAGTGCCCTTGCGCGGCTGCTCGCGCGCCTAACCTGCTTGTTCGTTGGACGTCTCGGAGGGGTGGGGCATGCGTGCGTTGGAGGATGTCAAGAACCAGGTGCGGTCGCTCACCTCACGTAGATACGTAGAGGAGGCGGTGGCGGCATACGGCGCCGGGGCATACCGTGCTGCGCTCATCTCCATCTGGATCGCGGTAGCGGCCGACGTCATCGGCAAGATCCGGCTTCTGGCCGAGGATGGCGGTGTAGCGGCACAGATGCAGGCGGAACTGGACCGGGCCATCAAGGGGAACAATGTCAACGCCCTCCAGGCGTTCGAGCGCAACCTCGTCACACGGGCTCGCAACGAGTTGGAACTGGTCGGCGCCCGCGAGGAAGTGAGCTTGCTCCGCTTTGACGGACACCATTGGTGTGGTGGTCAGGCTGCGAGTGCGCTCTCGTACTCAGCGGGACTGAGGTAGCCGAGGCTGCTGTGCAGTCGGTGCAAGTTGTACCAGCCTTCGATGAAGTCGAAGATCGCGGTGCGGGCGGCGGCCCGGCTGGGCCAGGCGGAGGTGCCGAGCAGTTCCCGTTTGATGGTCGAGAAGAACGACTCGGCGAGCGCGTTGTCCCAGCACTGACCGGTGCGGCCGACCGACAGCCGAATTCCGAACTGGACTGCCAGGCAAGCGAATTGCTGGCTGGTGTATTGGCAGCCGCGATCCGAGTGGAAGATCACGGGACGGGTGGGGCGCCGCTGCCGGCAGGCGGCTGTCAGTGCGTCGGCCACCAGCTCGGTCCGCAGGTGATCGGCGGTTGCCCAGCCGACCACGCGCCGGGAGGCGATGTCGATGACCGTGGCCAGATAGAGCCAGCCCTCATCGGTCGGGATGTAGGTGATGTCGCCGCACCAGCGGGCATCGAGCCCGGTGCGGCCGGGCTGGAAGTCCCGGACGATGAGGTCGGGACGCAAGGCAGCCTTGGGATCGGGGACCGTGGTCACGTGCCGTCGGCGGCGGTGCCGGCCCTGCAGTCCGGCGGCCCGCATCAGTCGTGCGACACGACGCCGACCGCACCCGACGCCCTCGCGTGTGAGTACGGCATGCACGCGCGGGGCCCCGTAGGTCCCGCGCGATCGCGCATGGACTGCGGTGATCTGCTCGGTCAGCTCGGCATCCCGCACCGCACGAGGACCGGGCAGGCCGGAGCGGCGGGCATAGAAGGCGGTCCGGGAGACCTTCATCAGCTCACACGCCCGTTTGACGCTGTGACCTGCACGTTTCTCCGCCTCGATGAACGGATGCACCGTCACCGGGTCTCCTTCGCGAAGAAAGCCGTGGCCCGCTTGAGGATGTCAACATCCTCGCGCAGCCGACGGTTCTCCCGTCGCAGCGCGGCCAGTTCCTCGCGCTCGCCGCTGGTCAGCCCGTTGCGCTCGCCCGCGTCGACCTCGGCCTGCTTCACCCAGTCCCGCACGGCGGTCTCGGTCAGTTCGAAGTCCTTGGCCACCTGACCGACCGAGCGGTCACCCCGTCGGCACAGCCCGACGATCTCGGCCTTGAACTCCGGCGTGAACGACCGGCGAGGGCGGCGAGGCTTCTTCTTCCCCATGCTCTCCATGATGGACATCCTCCCGGGGCTGAACCCCAGATCTCGAATGTCCGCCAAAGCGGATCAAGCCCAGCCTGCCCCAGTCGATGGATGCTGCTGAGTCGACTTGCGGACATCGTCACGCCTGGAGCCTTGAGGGGCATGACGGGGGCGGTGGCCTTCTATCTCGGAGAGCGACCCGATCCTCGGCTTGTTCCTGCTCTGATCACGCTGGCTGAGAAAGCAAACTCGTACGAGGGCGGGGCAGCAGTGCTCTCCATCCTCAATGGTCTTGTCCACGCAATGACTGACGAGCAGATGGAGCACCTTCTTGAGGTTTGCACCATCAACGATCAGATTCGAGGGTCGGTTCTGGGCAACAGGCAGATGAACCTCATGAGGTGGGGTGGCCCGCAGGGGGAACGCGCGAAGGCTGCGTGGGACAAGTGGGATGAGCCTGTAACCGATGAAGCGTCCTATGTTCCGGAGTAACAAGCACACGAGCATCCCAATTCAGGCAGTACCCCTGGCGCCGCCGGAGTCTTTTGTGCTGAGCCGCTCGCCGCACCCCCCCTCATGAGGATACGGCGGCCTTCGGGAGCCGATTGCGGGAATCGGCTCCCCTGTATCGGTTACTGGCGTGGATGGGGCGATCAGGTGCTCACCAGGGCAATGACGGAGTGGACTTCACGGCGCCAGGACCGCACCTGCTCCGCCGAGGGGCCGATCTCGTACTGGTGGTAGTGGCACCCCAGGCACAGCAGCCTCCATACTGCCTTCGCGCGTCGTGCGGTCTCGGCGTCGGTGTGGCCACGGAGACAGAGGAACATCGCTCGCGCCGACGTTCTGCCGACGGCGAGCGGTGAAGCGAGAAGCACCTCGCAGACCGCGGATTCCAGGGCAATCCGCAGAGCGAAGGCCGCCCCGCGGTACCGGCTCTTCCCCATGGCCGTGGGCTCATCCATGAGGAGCCTGTCGGCGGTGTCGAGCAACTGCTGAATTGGCGGGTTCACTGATTCGGCTCCTCAGGCTTGCGGACCTTCTTCGCAATGTCCTCGATCAGATCGACGAACCGATGGGGGGCAGGCATGGGTGTGCCGGCAGGATGGGCGCCTTCCTGGCACTTGCTGAACGTATCCGGCGCGTACGCCCCGCAGAGCCGACGCAGCTCCCGGTAGACGTCCCCCGTCTTGGCTGCGTCGCCAAACAGGCCCAGCGCGGCAATCTTCATCAGAGTTTCGGCCTTGGCGACTGCCTTCTCCGCATCGTGCTCGGAGCACGCGGACCGGTGCAGCCGCACCCGCGCGGCCTCTGTGAAGGCGCGCTCCAGCACCGTGCGGCAGATACCCGGCAGCACATGGGTCATGGCCACCGTCGGCAGGTTTGCCGTACTAGCGAGAGCCCGAGCGTCCTTTACTGCCTGCGCCACCGGGTCCGTCACCGGCTTCACCTTCACCGCGGATCCCTCGCCGCGCTCGACCTCCAGTACCGTCACCGCGAGGTCCTGATTATTGAACGCGTGCTGCAGCCGCGTGTCGTGGGTGAAGACCACCACCTGCCGGGTTTCGCCGAGCTCGTGCAGGACTTTCGCAAGTCCATGAACCTTGGCCGGATCCATGGACTGCACCGGGTCGTCGATCACGACAAACCCGAAGGGGCTGTCCGGTGCGGCAGCACGCGGCAGGAAGAGCGAAAGGGCGAGGGAATGCAGCTCCCCCTGGCTCATAACGCCGAGCGCCGAAGCGTTCTTGCCGTCGACCGACACATCCATGACGAGCTTGCGCACGGCAGCCTTGTCGGTACCCGACAGACGTACCGACCGCAGGCCGACATTGCTCTGCTGCCGCAGGTCCTCCCAGATCCGCTGCGTGTGGTCGGTGAAGGGCCGCAGCCGCTCCTGCTTCAGTGCGCCGGAGGCTTCCTTGAGCCACTTGCGTGCCGCCCTGATCTGTCGCAACTTCGGCCTTCCGGCGTGAGCGGCCCTGGCCGGCCCGACCCAACCGGCCGTCCTCTCGACGGCCCGCCGCCAGCCCTCACCGAGCCTCTCCAGCTCCCGGCCCGCCTCCTCCCGCAGCACTGCGCAGGCGTCGGCCAGCACCAGAGCGGCGGTCTCGGCGCGCGCAGCGAGCTGTTCGGCATCGGTGATGCCCCGGCAGGCCGTCCACTCCTTCCACGGATCGACGAGTGCAGCCGGCGTCCATGCAGGTGCCTGGGCGATGAGATACCGCACGGCGTCCATCGAGTCCGCCAGATCGCCACGCGCCTCCTGGGCGGCAGTGGCTTCCAGCTGGAGGACGGCGATCTGCTCGACCGCCCGTTCGGCCCACGCGTCGTCCAGCAACCGTTCCGAACCGCAGACTGGGCAGGACTCCTCATCGGGGTGCCGACGGCTGTGCTCCAGTGCCTTCGCCAGCAGCGCACCCCGCTGGTGAGCGTCCTCGGCGCCGGATGCCCGCACGTCGTCCAACACGGCCACAGCCTCGCGCAGCCGATCCACGGCCCGGCCCACCTCATCGAGCCGGGGGCCGGTCAGGGCTGCGGTGGCCCGCAGGGTGTTGAGGTGGCCGTCGTCTGTGCTGGGCCGACCCTCCACCAGAGCAGCCAGAGTGTCGAAGTCCGGAGGTCCCGCGGCGCTGAGTGCGGCCAGCGCCTTCTCCGCCCGGGTGTCGTCCAGTGCAGACAGCATCGCTACGAGTTCCGGCACTTCCGCCTCGGCACTCTTCACCGCGGCGTCCAGCGCCTTCTCCATGCGCTGAAGGTTGCCGTCCGCTGCGGTGAGCTGCCCCAGGCCCAGGATCATGGCGACACCGTCGTACATCGCGGCCGGCTTGCCGCTGATCATCCGGTCGAGGTCGGAGTAGGAGAGGAACGGCCGGTAGTCGGTCAGCGCCTGCTTCCAGCCCGCCCGTCGAAGGCGCCCCTGCCGTGTCCGGGCCGCTTGAACTCGACCTCCGGCAGCGTGACGTCATCACCATCCCATGTACAGGTCAGCGTGCTCGGCCGAGGGTCTCCCCCGATGCCCAGCCTGACCTCGATCTTCGGATCGGAGTCCTCATGCAGATTGCGCCAGTCGTTACGCCACACCGGGTTGAGCCCGTCCCACCGGGCGCTCTTGCCGGTGAACGCCGTCTCGATGCCCTCGGCAAAGCTGGACTTGCCCGAGCCGTTGCGCCCCACCACGAGCGTCACGCCCGGCTTGGGGGCGAGGCAGAGCCTGGCCTTGCGCCCAATGCCGCGGAATCCCGTGACGGAGACCGAGTGCAGGTACACGCGGGAGAGAGTGGATGCGTCGGACTCCTCGCTGTCCCCCAGTGCCTCGCGGATGAGCGCTTGGACCGCGTCGGAGAGGACCGACTCGGCGAGACGGGTGTCCAGGAGACGCGCAAGAGTCGGCGCTTCCTCATTCTGCCCCGAGACACCGCGGCAGGGTGGTCGGTGGGGTGGTCCTTCTTCTCAGGATGCTCGGTCACGGTCTTCTCCAGTGCTCCATCGCTCCGGCGCTGTCAGAACGAGACATTAGAGAGACCGTGGGAGTTCAAGCATCTAATTCATCGATAACCAGGGTTATCAATACCCGGCACAAACTCGCTTCGTGATCCGGTTCGCTGGGTGGGGGGCAGTGGAACCAGACGGGGAACGATCCGGAGAGGGCGTCCGCGACGTCGAATCGGACCAAACGCATTCGCGCTTCGTACGCCAGCCGGGGCGCGGCCGTGGCTTGCGTCGATTGATCACAAGAGCGCTGCTGCCGGAGGGCGCGCCCCGACCGTCAACGTCCGATTCGAGCACTTCACGAAGGGAAAGTTCCTGCTCTCGCGGCGCGCCTCGACGCGACTTCGCTCTTGACTCCTGGGCAGGGCAAGGCACTGCCCAGGGCCGGTCCGTGACGCGATCTCGGTGGATGAGCAGCCGAGCTGCGGCCCATCCACCGAGACGTGACTACTTCGTGCCGGGTGCCCACTGGGCCGCGAAGGTCTCCATCTGCTTGAGGACCAAGTCCACGGCCTCCTTCTCCTCCTCCGGCGGGTAGTCGAACATCGCCAGGACCCGACGGATCCGGGTGCGCAGCTTGGCGCGGACGGGCTCTCGGGAGAGCCAGTCGACCGACAGGTTCTTCCGGATGTCCGCGACGAGCGCCCGGGCGATCTTCGCCAGTGTGTCGTCTCCACCAGCCATCAGCTCGGCCATGTCGCGGTGCGCGACGGCATCATAGAAGGCCAGCTCCGCATGGTTCAGCGGCGGGTCGAAGCGCTCGCCGCGGCGGGCCTCGTCGGAGACCTCCCGGGCCATCGCAGCGAGTTCGGCGATCACCTGGACGCTGGTGAGCTGCTGGAGCATGTAGCGCCGCATCAGGTCGTTCAGGCGCTCGGAGAAGCTTTCGTGCCGTACGACGTTGTGCTTCGTCACCTCGCGCATCTTCTGCTCGATCATGCGGCGCAGGGCCTCAGCGACCAGGTGCGGGGTCTCGGAGTTCTCCAGCTTGCGCAGTTGCGCGTCGTTGAGGCGGGTGATGTCCAGCCTGCCGATGCCGGCCTCTTCGTACAGGTCGGTGATCTCGTCGGCGTCGACAACCGAGGCGGCGAGCGCTTCGAGGTAGCGGCGGATCTCGGCGGTCAGAGGTTGGCCCGTCGCCTCGCGGTCGGCGGCGTCGAGCTTGACCATCCAAGCCCGTACCTCGCTGAAGAACGAGATATCGCGTCGCCAGTCCGCCAGGTCCTCGCAGCGCTCGGCGATTTCCTTACTCATCGCGCAGACCCGGTAGAACCGGTCCAGGCGGGCGGCACTGTCCTTGAATCGGGTGGAGAGCGGTACGGCTCCGGGCTCCACCTTGTTGCCGGGGGTCCGCGGGTCGCGAAGGAAATTGGAGGTGAGCCGCAGGGCTCGCTTGCGCGGCTCGGGGTGCGTCGTGCCGGCGAGCCGCTCCTGCCAGTGCGAGCCAGCCAGCAGGCCCTTGATGGTGCTCAGTTCGTTCTTGACCTCGGTGATGGCCCGCTCGATGTCCGCACCGAGTGTCTGGTCCTGCTGATCCTGCTGCGAGTACTCGCGCAGTGCCTTGGTGAGGTTGTCGGTGAGCGGTGCGTAGCCGACCAAGAGGCCATCCTGCTTGCCTCGGAAGCGGCGGTTGACGCGGGCCAGGGCCTGCATCAGGTTGGCGCCCTGCATGGGGCGGTCCATGTAGAGGGTGTGGATCGGCGGCGCGTCGTAACCGGTGAGCAGCATCGAGTGCACGATGAGCAGTTCGAGCGCGTCGTCCGGGTCCTTGGCGCGTGCCTGGACCGTCTTCTGCTGGGACTTGCGGAGGGCGTGCTTGCGGAGGTGTTCCTGGTCGGTACGGTCACCGTGGAAGACGATCTTCATGACGCCCTGGTCGACCTCGTCGCTCGCCCAGTCCGGGCGGCGTTCGGCCAGCGCGTCGAACACCCTGACGCAGATCTCGCGGGTGGCACACACAATCATCGCTTTGCCGGGGCCGCCGATATCCGGCTTCACCAGCTCGCGGCGCGTCTCCCAGTGGGCCACCAGGTCGTCGGCGAGGGTCGCTATGCGGCCGGGTGCGCCATAGACCGTGTTCATCGTGGCCGCGTACTGCACGGCGCGGCGGCGCTCGGCGTCGTCCATACCCTCGGTGAGGGCATTGGCCTGCGCGTCGATGTTGGACGGGTCCATGCCGGGCGGCAGGGACACGTCGATTACGCGCGGCTCGTGGAAGACGCGGACGGTGGCCTCGTCGTCCACGGCCCGCTTGAGGTCGTAGATGTCGATGTACTCACCGAACACCGCGCGGGTGTCAGCGTCAGCCTTGGAAATCGGGGTGCCGGTGAAGGCGATAAGGGTGGCGTACGGGAGTGCGTCGCGGAGGTGACGGGCGTACCCGTCGAGGCTGTCGTAGTGCGAACGATGTGCCTCATCGACGACGACGAGGATGTTGCGACGGTCGGAGAGGAGAGGATGGCTGGCACTCGCGTCCTTCTCCTCCTTGCTGAGGCCGAACTTCTGCAGGGTGGTGAAGATGATTCCGCCGACGTTGCGGATCTTCAGGTCGCTACGGAGCTCCTCGCGCGTGGCGACCTGGCGGGGCTCCTGCCCGAGGAGGGTCTGACTGTCCAGGAAAGTGTCGTACAGCTGGTCGTCGAGGTCGTTGCGGTCGGTGACGACGACGATGGTGGGGTTGTTGAGGGCGGGGTGGCGGGAGACCAACGCGGAGGTCTCCACCATCTCCTCGGACTTGCCAGCACCCTGCGTGTGCCAGACCACGCCGGCCTGGCCGTTGCTCTGGGAGGCGGTGACGATCGCGTCTACTGCCTTGGTGACTGCGTAGTGCTGGTGCGGTTTGGCGATGCGCTTCCCAGTGGGCGTGAAGTTGACGAAGTTACGGGTGAGGGAGAGCAGGCGGGGCTGGGTGAACAGGCCGTGCAGCGCGAGGCTGAGGGCCTCCAGGCCGTCGTAGTCGGGGGCGTTGGTGTCGACGGGGTCGCCGTCCTGGTCCACGTTCCAGGGGGCGAAGTGCTCGAACGGGGTGAAGACCGTGCCGTACTTCGCGGTGATGCCGTCCGAGACCAGGCACAGGACGTTGTAGCGGAACGCGATCGGGAACTCGGCCAGGTAGGTCTGGAGTTGCGCGTGAGCGTTCTTGAGAGTGGCATTCTCGGCGGCTGCGCTCTTCAGCTCGATGACAGCGAAGGGCAGGCCGTTCACGTAGAGGACGACGTCGAGACGGCGGTGGCGGCCGTCGCTGTCCCGGAGGGTGACCTGGTTGACAGCGAGGTAGGTGTTCGCGTCGGGGTCGGTGAAGTCGACGAGGCGAACGGTGGGGGTCTGCTCGGCGCCGAAGTCATCGGTGTAGGTGAGCCGGACGCCATCGGTGAGGTGGGCGTGCGCCTGCTTGTTCTCCGGGTACGCCTCGGTGGAAGCGGGGTCTGAGGCGATGCGCAGGGCTTTGTGGACAGCAGCGGCGGGGAGGTCGGGGTTGAGGCGCTCGATCGCTTCGGTGAGCGTGCCGTGGAGGACTAGGTCGTCCCAGTCCTTGCGAGCTGCGGGGCTTTCGCTGCCGGGGGCAATGGCGGAGCCTTCTTTGACATCCCAGGCAAGCTCGCCAAGCTCGTCCATGGCGAGGTTCTCCCAGGTGGACTCGGTCATCTTGCCGTCGTGCTTGGCGTCGCTGTCGCGGGTCATACGGCGTCCTCCACGATGCGCTCGGCGTCGCGGACGCGGAGCTTGCCGGACATGAGTTGGGGGAGAAGGGTGTCTCGAAGGGTAGCTAGGGTGCGGGATTCCACTGCCGCCTGGTGTGCTCGCTGCCGTAGCTCCAGGGCAACCTTTTCAAAGGCTTCGCACTCTTCGGCAGCTGGCAAGAGAACCGGCGCGTTCTTGAATCGCTCCGCCCGCACAGCCGGGTAAGCGCTACCTTCGGCGACACTCTCCAGATAGCCTAGAAAATCACCGGTTCGAGTGATTTCATAAAGAAGCGCAGCGCCAACACTCTTCGGACTCAGAACGGCGAGGCCAGTTGAAAAGACCAGACTCGGATCATTGTCAAGCACGAGTGCATGAGAGCGCCGATTAGGGCGAACGGTCGACCAAATAGTGTCACCAACCGCAGCCTTCCGGCGCGCCCGCCCTGGCGCCTCATTCCAGGAAATCAGCTCCGGCCATTCATAGGACCCAACGCCGACACTCGAGATATCCACATAGCGAAGATTCCCATCCGAGGGCTTCACAGTCCTCTTATTAACGTCCGCAATATCACCAAGCGACATCTTCCGGAGCACCTGAGAACTCACCAAGCGCTGATAATAACTACCAACGAGGAAGTCCACCGAGTCTCCGATACGCGCGTTGATCGCGATCTTGTCATCCAGAGCCCCGAGCACCCTCGCGATGGCATCTTGCTCCGCCCGCTCAGGAATGCAGACATGAAACGCCTTCACCTCGGGATAGTAAACGGTTTGGTGAGTTGTTCCGTGAGCGAAACGTCGCACAGATTCCCGTTCCGACATCAAAATGTAGTGCAGATATCTCGAGGAAATATTCGGACCGCAAACCCAGTTAACGAAATCTTGACTGGTCGCCATTTCGACGCCCATCGTGACCACATATCCCACCGATGCGGTTCGAGACAAACATACGGTCCCTGCAGGAAGGATCCGCGCGGAAGAGTTGGCGATCCCTGACTCTGTTACGCTTTGAAGCGTCGACGTGATCGTACGGCCATGGTTCCCCGTCGCGTCCTTGATTCCGATCCAAGGAATACCGCCACCCCAATATTCAGGCTTTCGACGACTCGGCGTGTGTCCACTTTCGAGTCTGGCGACATCCGAAAGTCGAGTCCAACGAAACCCTGGCGCTGTAGCCGTCTGTGGGTCTCCAACGCTCAGCGCCCAACGTCCCGGAATCACACCGGTGGTAGCGTCACGCCCCCCAGTGGCAGTCTCAGTTTTAGCCATCGATCTTCCCCAATTGCTCACGGACCACCGCGTCGAGCCTCGTGGACTCATCGAGGTGGGTAAAGAGTTCTTTCGTCAGCCGCGCGATGCGCTCCTCCACCGGCTCGGCTTCCGGATCGTCCTCAACCTCCGCCGCACCCACGTACCTTCCGGGCGTCAACACGTAGTCGTGTTTCTCGATCTCCTCCAGCGTCACGCTATGACAGAAACCCGCTACGTCCCCGTACGAAAGACCTTTATCCTTAGCTGACTTCGTGCCCCGCCATGCGTGGTACGTATCAGCGATCTTCTCCAGGTCCGCGTCCGTGAGGATGCGTTCCGTTCGGTCGAGCATTGTGCCCATAGTCCGTGCGTCGATGAACAGCACCCGGCTGCGCCGGTCGTTCAACGCCTTCGTTCCCTGCGGTGACTTGTCCTTCGTCAGGAACCACAAACACGCCGGAATCGCCGTTGTGCGGAACAGGTTGGCCGGCAGTGCAACCATGCACGCCACCAGGTCCGCCGCCACCATTGCCGCGCGGATCTCCCCCTCACCCGACTGCTTCGACGACATCGAACCGTTGGACAACACCACGCCCGCGCTGCCCCGGTCTCCCAGCTTCGACACGATGTGCTGGAGCCACGCGTAGTTGGCGTTCGACTGCGGCGGTACGCCATACCGCCAGCGCGGGTCGTCCGTCTTCCGTGCCCAGTCAGACATATTGAACGGCGGGTTGGCCATCACGAAGTCGGCCTTGATGTGGGGCGGCAGCTTGTCGTCGGCGAACGTGTCCGCCCACCGCTCCCCCACGCCCTTCGGGTCCATCCCGTGGATGGCGAGGTTCATCTTTGCCAGCCGCCACGTGCGCTCGTTGGCCTCCTGGCCGTACACCGCGATGTCGTGCGTGTGGTCCTTGCCGCGCCGGCTGGCGACGAACTTGCCCGACTGCACAAACATGCCGCCCGACCCACATGCCGGGTCGTACACCCTGCCCTCGTATGGCTCCAAGACCTCGACCAGCAGCCGCACGACACTCGCCGGCGTGTAGAACTCGCCTGCGAGCTTGCCCTCCGCCCTCGCGAACCGACCCAGGAAGTACTCGTACACCTCACCCAGCACGTCCTGCGCGGGACGGTCGCCGTGGCCGGTGAAGCGGGCGTCACTGATGAGGTCAACCAGCTCCTTCAGGCGCTTCTGGTCGACGTTGTCGCGGTTGAAAATCTTCGGGAGGACGCCGGTGAGCGCCTTGTTCGCTCCCATCACCTCGTCCATGGCCTCATCGAGGAGCTTGCCCACCCCGCCCTCCGCACTGGACGCGTTCTCCGCGATGTGGTCCCAGCGGGCGGTCGGAGGCACCCAGAAAACGTTCTTCTCGGTGTACTCGTCCTTCTCCTCCAGGAACGCCGCCCGCCGGTGCTCCGGAATAGCCGCCAGCTCCGGGTCAGCCGCCAGCTCGTCGCGGCGCTCGGCGAAAGCGTCGGAAACGTACTTCAGGAAGACCAGGCCGAGCACGAACTCCTTGTACTGGGCTGCGTCCATGGAGCCACGGAGCTTGTCCGCGGCCTTCCACAGGATGTCCTGGATCTCCTTGGTGCTGGAGACACCGGGCAGTTCGCCCTGTCCGGCGGCGGTTCGCTTACGCGGGGGCATCGTTCCTACTTCCTGGTTGCTGCGCCTGCTACTTCTGGGCGCCAGAGGCACTGGGTCTGCTACGTACGATGATTGGTCAGGTTGGGCCTACACGGAGTGTGCCGTCCGCGAGGCCGGCGATCGTCAGTCGACGGGCCTCGGCCAGTGCGTCGGCCTGGGCGCGCAGCAGCGCCTCCCGGCGCTCAGTCTCCGCCAGCAACGCGTCAAAACACCGAACGTCATCGGGTTCGAGGTCGGGCAGCTGGTAGTCCTCGATGCGACGGGCGGCGCGTACGGCACTGGGGCTGCGGCCCGTATCGCGGGCTGCCCCCAGGAGGGCGGCCAGGACGCGCGGGGTCAGCGGGTGTTGGGCGTCTCGGTTGACACGCAGGATGCGGGCCGGGAAGGCGACGACGCTGAACCCCTTGTCGTCGACGTACAGGCCGAGCCGAGGGGTCAGCGTGTAGACGATGTCCCCCGGCTCGGTGAGCGCGACGCAGTCATACGAGGCGGCCAGGATCAGCCGGTCCATGAGCCGCGCGCCCACCGGAGCGTGTCCGGTGATCTCGTCCGAGCCGAGCACAGTGTGGTGGCCATCGCCCGTCAGGTGGTCGTCGGCGAGACGGTGGCCCTTGAGCCTGGTCACCCGGCCTCCGGCTATCAGCGCACCGAGGGTGGTCCGCCGAGGCAGGCGCCCGACTCTCTGGAGGATGCCACCGCGGTAGGGCCCGTGCTCGTCCTCGTACGACCGGCCCGCCTCCGCTGCACGCCCCAATCGCGTTTCCGCTTCGGCGATGAGCGCGGGACGCTCTCTGACCGTGTGGGACAGCATCGCCGAGGCAGGCGGGGCGGGCGGTGTCAGCGGACCGCCGAAAGCGCGGTCCAGGGCCGCGACGTCCGCCGCGCGGCCGTAACGGGGGTCATGGCCGTCGAGGGCGCGGAAGCCTTCGGCGCGCCAGAGGAGCACGTCCTCAGCCAACCGGGTGCGCACGTCCTCGGTGAGAGGGTGGGCGCTGATGTCGGCGAGTAAGACCTTCCCTTCCGTCGCCGGGACCTGGCCGCGGGTGAGGATCCACAGAGCCGGGCGGTAACCAGGGCGGAAGGGCAGCACACCGCCGGGAAGGGAGATGACGGCCTCGACAATGTTGCTGCGCAGGAGCTCCGACCGCAGCCGGGATACCTCCGTGCCCTTGAGCGCGTCGACGAGGGCGTCGGCGGGGCCCAGGATCAGCGCCGTGGAGCCGAGGCCAAGAAGGTCGGCGATGCGCTCGATGCCTTCCAGGGCAGCGAGCACCGAGCGGCTTTCGCCGGGAAGGTAAGGGAGCTGGGTAACGACGAGGTCCGGGTCGGCGAGGCGTTCTTCCAGGTCGGGGCCAGTCTGTACGTCAAGTGCGAGCTCGTCGACGCCCGCGAGCAGGAGTCGGCGTCGGACGATACGGGCCAGCCGTCCGTCGGGGTCGGCAGCAAGGGCGGTGATGTGCTCGCAGTCCTCGGCCTCACCCAGAAGCGCGGCAAGCAGGTCGCCGGCGCGGGCGTGCGGGTCGGCGAGGGTAACTGAGCCGGTGCTCTCCAGCCGGGCGGGAAGATCCGCGAGCTGGATGACTAGGTTCCGGAACTCGGGTGCCACCGCATCGGCAGTGAGGGCGTCCAGGCCGAGGCGGGACCGGGAGGCAAGCAGCCATTCGTACGCGCCGCGCTCGTCGTATGCGGCCTCGACCAGGTCCTCTGCGAGGCGAACGAGCGGGATGTATGCGGCATCGGCGGCGCGCAGCTCGCGCAGGACGAGCTCGTCCTCGGCGTCCATCCGCTCTGCCCGGTGCATCACTGCAGCCCACAGAGTGTGATCGCTGACGGAAGCGGCGGTGTCGGGGCTGGCCAGCGGACGGCCGTCGAGCTTACGCAGGCACAACAGACTCCCCAGAACCTCGATGAGCTGCCACGCACTGAATTCGTGCTTCAGCGCCACGATGCCGAAGAGGGCGACCTCAGAACGGAGCTCTGCGGGGTCGGTGTTTCCTAGACCCGAGGAGATCAGCCATCCCACCACTTGTCCGCCATCGAAAAGGGGCCTGTCTGCACTCCCCGCGACTGCTGCCGGGAAGTCCATATGCCGCCGACGCCAAGTCGAGACCACAGGACGCTTCACTCGCGCAAGCACCGCGATCTCGGACATCGAGACGTGGGGCACAGCCGCGAACGGTTGCGATGAACCAGCTACTGAAACCGGCTGGTGAGCCACGGCGTCCCTCCTTCACGATCTTGTCGCAGTGCATCTGGCTGCCCCGTCGGCGGGCGCTGCTGCCTCCTGCGCCTCCGAGCCGAACGCTACGGGCGCTCTTCAGATTGACTGCTATTGACCCTCGATAACAGGGGTTATCGAGATATCCCAATGCTATCGGCTCCCAAAGGACGCCCCCATCCGTGCGAAGCCATCCACCCCCGCACGTTCTCACTCGTCGACGGTGCACGTCCCGGGAACCCGTGGACCAAGACCTCTGGGCCCACGGGTTCCGCACCCGGGTCACCGCAGCCCTACGCGCCGACCCGAGACCCCCTTGAGCGACGCCACAGGCGTCGGCCACGTGCCAGGTGGTCTGAAGGGGTGGTGGCACGGCAACATCAGGGGCAATGAGTCGGCGCTTGCGAACGCCGTCGCGATGGCGCACCCGCAGCAGGTTGATCGCGTCCAGCGTGAGACCCGTGCCCCAGGCAGGACTTCTGCGGCCTCAACTCTGCTCGAACAACTGATACCCCCGGCAACGCGGCCGGCCGACGCGCATTGTGGCGGCTGGTCTCCGTCACACCGGACGAGTTCTCCAGCACGGTGCTGATCTATGGCCTACGCCCCGTCGGCGAGGGTTGGTGTACGAGGTCACTGCGAGAGTGGTCCGCCCATCATGCCGAGACCCACCTGACGCCGCGTACTCGCGTCAGGCATAGCCAAGGTGCGAGCGGCACCCCACCTTGAACATGTCGGTGTCGGTGCCACAGCTCGGCAGCTGCGGCACCGCCGACTTTCAGATCCCGGCGTGCAGGTGGGCCGCCCAGAGGTAGGGGGACCTTGGATATCGATTTCGGACCTTACACACGGTGTGGTGCAGAGCACGGGCAGCTGCATCTGTGTCGAGGCCACCATGCTGGTCGGTGCCCCCGCCGAGCTCAGCATAGAAATCGGCTGCCATATGTGAGGCCACCTCGTCGTTTATCTCCCAGAGGGTGCCAACGACGTGGGGAAAACCGGCAAGCTGAAAGGCCGATGTGAGGTGGATGGCCTCATCGATCAGCTCCACGGATTCCATGAACGCTGTTCGGCACGCTGACAGGTAGGCCAGTTGGGCCGAGTCCGTCCTCACTTCTGCGAGGCTCGCCACCGTGAGCGGATCGCGTTCGTGGTCGTGCAGAAGCAACAGACTTTGGGACGGATCGTCGGAGTCGTGGGCACCGTGGCATGCGAAATGAACGATCCCGCAATCGGAGAGAGACTTCAGGACCCGCGCCTTGGTCGGTCGTGTCTCCGGACCGGGGGCGGTCATGCCCTCAGCCTCTGTGTCCGGCTCCGTGAGCAGCGTCGGCTCGGGCAGCAGGCCGCACAGCATTGCAGCTTCTTCCGAGACGTGGTCCAGGCGGCCTTGGACGCCCGGAGTTGTGGGCATGGCCACAATCAATGCCCGGCTCACAGACGGCGCGGAGGCTCGATGACGGCGTGCGTGGTGCAGTGCGCGAATCGTGGTGGTGTACGAGGAGACGACGCGGTCCATGACCGTCCGCGGTTCCCTGTCTCGCAAGCCCGCCCGGGGCGGCTCGGAGTGATGGCCTGCAGCATGCAGGGGTAGCAGTGAGAGAAGCCCGCCAGGCGCCCACCAGACGCGGGGCCACGACTGTCTAGGAGTGGGCTCACGAGTAAAACCAAGGCTACGCAGAACCGGTTCGGCCGCCGCGTCCCACAGCCACTCCAAGACAGCGTGAAGCGTCGCTTGCGCCTCTTTCCGAGCGAGGGGCGTCGTGTGCGGATCCGCAACAGTTTCCAGGGCCCTGTGGAAGGTCTGTATCTGGTCGATGACGAGGTCGTACGTGAGGCCGGGCAGGTTCAGGGACTCGATTCCATCGGACGTCAACAGCAGTGCGTCGCTGCGGTAGTGGCTGACGTTGAAGCTCACCACTGGGCCGGAGTTGGCTTGTGCTAGAAGCTCGGTGACGGCGGGGGGACGAGCGAAACTGGCGAACCCGTCCTGCGTTCGGATGTTGTCCAGCGTGGCCTGAAGTTGGTCGGCGCGGCTGCGTCGTTGCTCCTCAGCATCGACCGCACGTACGGCCGCGCTAACTTCCCCACCGGGCTTCGTGGGAGAGGCCATATCCATATCCATCGGCCGGTCGAGCTCGTCCCGCAGCACCTCGACGCGATTGGCCAGGTCGGGATGACGCTCACGAAGTTCTGCGAGGTCGCTCCGCATGTCCAGCGCCTGGCTGTGGAGGACGCCGCGGCCGACCTCGATCAACTGCAGTGCCCGCACTGCTCGATCGGCGGGTGTGCCTTCGTGAGAATCAAGAGCCAGTGCCGCGGCGTCTCCGGCCAGCCCGGACGACTTGCCCATGGCGTGCTGCTGGTCACCACGGCTCAGCCGGCGGTCTGCCACTTCGGGCAGCAGGCGTACGGCACCGGCCAGGAGCTCGGCTGCGAGATCAGGATCTGGGCCTCCGGTCATTGAGGCCGCTGCCTGAGCGGCCCGAATCCGAATCGAGGGCCTGGACCCGTCGGCTCGCGCACCTTCCACGTGGGCAGCCAGGGCCAGATCAAAGTCGTGTGGTGAGTGAGTCAGCTGATACCGGCGATGCAGGGCCGTCCCGAGCTGGAACAGGTAGTCGGCGCGCTCTGGATGTTCCGCGGGCGAGATGTCGAGCGCGGCCTGGCACGCACCCACCGCCTGATCCAGGTCCGCTACAGATCCGGTCTTCTCGAACCTGCCGGTCAGCACACCTCCCAGCAAGGACAAGTACTTCGGACGCTCAGGGTGGTGGGACGGGACAGTGGCGGTCGCATCGCGTCCCGCCACGACCGCGCCGTCCAGGTCCTCAAAGCTTCCAGTGCGCTGGAAGCGGGCATGCAGGGCGGTGCACAGATTCGCGAGGAAACGAGGGCGATCAGGGCTGCTTGCATCCACAATCCTGAGGACCTCGCGGTTCCCTCGGATCACCTCGTCGAGGTCTTGAAGGTCCCTGTTCCGTTCGTAGCGTTGCAACAACACCGCCCCGAGATTGGACAGCATCGCCGCCAAGGCGGAGTGTGCACGAGGTGCCGTCTTCACAGCTCCGTGTGCAAACTCGACCGCGGCATCCAGGTCCGACGACGCCCCGGTGCGCTTGAACCGAGTCCACAGCATCAGACCAACGTTGGACAGACGGGTCGGCCGGTCGACGTGACTGTCCGCGGTGGCCTGCGCAGAAGCGCGACTCGCGCTGATCGCCTCGTCCAGGTCGGCCATATGACCAGTGCGTTCGAACCGCTGCCAGAGAGAGGTGGCCAGGTTGTTGAGAACCGCGTTGAACTCGATCTGTTGCGGGGCGATTTCTCGGGAGGCAGCGCGGTTCATTTCGATCGCCGCATCGAGGTCGGATCTGTCGCCGCCGAGGCGGTATCGCGCTAGGAGAGCTTGTCCGAGGCCAGAGAGACGAAGCCCACGAGCCCGGTGCCCCGGCGGGAGCATCTCCAGAGCCTCTCGGAACGCGTTGACGGATCGGTCCAAATGGGCTGCTTCCCCGGTACGCTCGAATCGCGTGAGCGCGATGCGGCCGAGCCCAGACAGGAACATGGGACGCCCAGGATGTTCCTCGGAGGCAGCCTCGACTGCAGCCTGGCAGCACTCAATCGCGTTGTCCAGATCCGCCAGCACGCCGGTGTTTTCATATCGGCCATGCCAGGCGGTCCCCAGATTGTGAAGAACTCCTGCGTTCTCGTCGTCCTCGGTACAGAGGTCTGACGCTTCCTGAAAGGCTTCGATCGCCGCGTCCAGGTCCGACAGGATGCCTCTCTCGGTGAACCTGGTCTGTAGCGCGGTGCCTAGGTTGTTGAGTCCGCCGGGCCGGTGGGCGGGAGAGCCCTCGGCAGCTTGGACTGCCAATCGGGCGGTCTCGATCGCATCGTCCAGGTCCGCTGCCTCAGCCGTATGGGTGAAGCGCTCCATCAGCACACCTGACAGGTTGGACAGCATGACCGGCTTGTTCGGGTGCCCTGTTGCCGTGCCCGCCACCGCGCCCCGGGCGGCGTCGATCGCCGCGTCCAGATCCTCTGGTTCACCACCCGCATCGAAGTGTGATTTCAGAATGACAGCAAGATCGGACAACGTTTCCGCGTACTCGCTTTCACCACGGGGAAGAGCAGCCGCGATGCGTCGCAGGAGATCGGTCACTCTTGCGCGCAGGGCCGGGCTCGGCGAGGCGTTCATCCCTTGCTGAACTCTCCAGACAAAGCCAAGCGCCTGCTGGGCCACATCTGGAAGCAGTTCCTCCGGCAGATCCTCCTCATCGGCGCCGAACACGAAGCAGGGCGCAAACTTTGCGACGGCCTCGTCTCTGTCCCACTGCCCAGCCCCTTCGGGAAGTGCCTTGTACCTGAAGGTGTGCAACCAACCGAGGGCATGATGACCGTCCAGGTCGGCCTCGACGTTTCGGAGTATCGCGGCAAGTTGGCGAGCCTCAACCACTGCTTCCGGCTCCAGCACCACGCCAGGGTCCTGTTCGCGGGCCAAACGGTCCAGGCGTAGACCCACGACGGCGATCCGTTTCTCCAGTTCGCGTTCCCTTGCGAAGTCTTGCTCACGCCCCTGCATGAACCGCCCTGTCACTCGTGATGTCCGGTAGGTCTGATTGCTGCACTGTTCAGGTCTGCCGAGGAGAGCCTCCGAATCTCACGCAGCTCACGAAGCCGGTTCCGTCGCAGGCGCTGGGCTGCTCAGCCTTCGCATGACCGCGCCACCGAGCGGAGGGCCCATCGGCTGTTCCTCGATCCGCAGCTTGTCGGCCAGGTCCGTCAGGTGAAGGCGCACGGATGCCTCCAGCAACGTGGCGTAGGTGTCCGACGCAGCACGGAGGCGACGTGCCGAAATGACCACCAAGGTGGCGGCGAGCGGCACCGCGGGCCACCACCACCAGGCCAGAGCCAGATAGAGCAGGGCCCATCCCCCAAGGACGGCCGCTCGCGCCAACGCGGCGCGGGCCCTGCCGATCTCGCCGCGTATCTCTTCTGGCAGCACGAGCCAGAGGTGTGGCCAGAGGACGAGGAGATTGATGTGTGCGTCTCGGTCCAGCCGGACCGCGGCGGCGTGGATCCGATCACCACTCCAGCTCGGCCGTTCGGGCCGTTCCACGGCGATCCGTTCGCGCCTGTGGGCCGCGCGGTGACGCTCTCGGGGCCCGGGGCGGTCGCCTGGTCGTGGAGCGAGTTCCAGAAGCCGTAGGGCTTCGTACTCAGCCCGAGCCGCGTCCCAACGACGCTGTCGGTGTGCCACGTGACGCTCGGCCAACTCACCGAACGGCCAGGGCCATGCTCCCCAGCCGGCGGCCAAGGCGGCGCGCTCAACACAGGAGCCGAGGGACTGGGCGGCCAGACCAGTGACGGCCGCACCGGCCAGGATGGCAGCAAGCAGCACAACCTGACCCCCTATCGTGGTTACTTGGGGAGCCCGGGCCGCGTCCGAGATCGCGTGAGTGAGCCGCCCCACGTCCAACGCAGCGCTCTGCCCAAGGGTGTGCCCAGCTGCGGCGATCGCCAAGTAGAGCGCGCCTGGCAGTACGAGAAGGGTCAGCCACCGTTCAGCCAGCTTCTTGCTGAGTTCGCTGAGAAGCCCTCCCACTACGGAAGCCTCTCCCGGATCAGCGCCGTCTCGGCGGAGGCGAACTGGCAGCGTGGCAAGTCGTCGTCCACCTCATGAGTGGATCGGCCGATGCACAACTGCAAGGGGCACCGGTACACGACGTCCACATCAGCGACACCGGCTGGCATCACACCGCGGCCCGTCGCGCCGTAGACCCCCGACGGGTCGCCTGCGCGTCGAACTGCTGCGTGCAGAGCGTCCAGAAGGGCGGTGAGCGAGACGTTGTCCGCGGCCGGACCACCGACTACGGCTCCGACAGCGCGCAAGGCAGCGTCGTCCTCATCGAGCAGCGCAGCGAGTTCGTCCCGATGACCACACACGTACGACAGCGCCTTGGCGATCCTCATGCCGCCTACTTCCGCCTGGCTCGTCATGCAGAACCCCGCCCCCTATCCTTCTTGATCCACCAGGCAGCCATTCTTGCTCCAGATGTGAAGGTGCACGCCCGGGTTCGCCAAACTGCCTCGGGCAGAGCTACGAAGGCGTCGAGGTCCCTGAAAGGGCGGTTCAGCCGATCTGCTCTGCCCGATCGGTCTGCGGGCGGACGGCGCACCAACTGCCACGCAGCGGTTACACCGCGCACCTCATGCAAGTTCGCCTGTCCGAGCAGCGACTCTGACTGAGGTCCCGCTGGGAGCCATCTGGGAGCCAACCCGCTCCCCTAGCCCCTTCGAGACCACCCGAGACCCCGCCAACCCGACCCTCTGACCAGGGCAAACGGCATCCACGCTGGCAAGATCAGTAACCGACCCTCATTCGGGACGAAGAGGTCGTGGGTTCAAATCCCGCCACCCCGACAGCTGAAACACCAGGCCAAGGGCCTGATCCTCTCTGAGGATCAGGCCCTTGCTGCATTTTCGGAGCTCGCTTGGGAGAACCTGGTCGGAGGTCCTCGGCATCTTCCGGTCGACCCGCCGTTTCCTCCGATGAGAACTGCCAGGCGTTGTGCGAGGAACGCACCGGGCACCTGAAGCCATCCGGTGACGGTCGGAACTCGGAGCGTTATCCACCGCGCCTCGCGGTAGTCCGGCTGCCCAGCTTGGACCTGGCCTCGGTGAGCGACTACGCAGACGCTCCGGAGCGCCTCATCGCGGAGGCGCCCCGGAGCGTCTTCCTCCTTAAGAGGCGGCCTGCTCGGGCGCCTTCGGCCGGTCGCCTTCCGGCATCGCGGCCCTCACCAGCTCCGCGGAGCGGATGGTGCGGGTGCCCCGCGAAACCCTCAGCCGCACCTGGGCGCCGGTCGCGATGCCCTGCGAGGCCGCCGGCAGCGCCCAGGCGGTGGTCAGGTCCGTGTTTCCCTCGTCCAGGGCCAGGAAACGGGCCGCCCCCTTGCCCTTGCGCGACTCCATCCGCAGCACCTCACCGGTGATCGTGTCGGGCTCACGGCGCTCCAGGCAGGCGAGTACCAGGAGGTACGTGGCCAGCGCGCCGAAGATCACGACGGCCGCCAACTCGCCGGACAGCGGCCCCTCGTGGGCCGCCGCGTCGGTGAACCAGTTGTCGCTGCTCCGCGCGAAGTTACCGGGCATCATCGCCAGGAACACCAGGAGCAGCGTCCAACGACTGATCTTGCCGGCCACCACGAGCCCGAGCAGCAGACTGCCCACCCAGCCCGCGCTCAGCACCAGGCCTGGCTGGCGCCACGAGCCGTCGCTGTGCGCCTCGACCGTGGCCGACCAGTCGGGCTGCCGCAGCACCGCGAAAGCGCAGAGGGCCGCCGCGACCACGCCCGCCGCGGTCGCCAGCTGCAGGAGCCGGCCCGCCGAGCCGCCGAAGCCGGGGCGCATTCGCGGGTAGCGGATCCGTACCGCGCGCCAGGTCCCTCCGTACGAGGACCAGACGCGTCGCCGGTCGCCGGAGTCGAAGCCGAGGAGCCGGCCGGTCAGGCTGGTGACGCCGAGCGCGGTCCCGTACGCGAGATAGCGGTCCCAGACCGTCACGGCTGCGGGCGGCAGCTGGGCGAAGTCCTCGTGCGCTGTGAGCCAGTTCCGCAGTCCGGCCCAGTGTCCGGCGCGCTCAAGGCCCTTCGGCGTCGCCCGCTCGCCCAGCGTCTTGCCGAGCAGGAAGACCAGTGCGACACCCGGGGCCGCACCGACAGCGAGCGCGGCGCGCAGGTTGTGCCCACCCATGACCGCGGCCACGGTGAACAGCGCACCGGGCACGAAGGCACCGATCAGCAGAGCACTGCCGAGCAACGGTGCGAACCGGTAGCGGGACAGGCCGCGCACCCGGGCGTCGGCAATGATCTCCTGGCGCAACTTCGCGTTCCAGGCGGCGGCACGCTTCTCCTCACGGAAGGCGATCGCCCCGATGGGCGCGCCGCCCTCCACCGTGCGGGCGGTGACACGGTCCAGTACCCGCTGCTCGTACGGCATCAGCCCGGGCGCCGCCCGGCCGGCCGCGGTGAGGTGAACGGTGCTGCGGACCGGGTCGTCGCCCGGCTGCCGCACCTCGACGAGCCCGCGGGCCGCGAGGTCCAGCAGGGTGGCCGCTGCGGCGTACTCCACGCCGCGCCAGCCGTTGCCGAGCAGGCTGACCACGGCCGGCGGTTCGGGGTCGGGGCCGAACTCCTGGGTCGCGGGACCCGGCCTGACCACGCCGTTCCGGGTGGCGACCAGCGCGAGCCCGAAGACGACGAGCCAGAGCACGATCAGGCCTGCGCCGCCCCAGTAGAGCTGTTCGATGTGCGTCACGCGAACCTCACCTGGACGACATCCTGCGCCACGGCTTCGGCCTCGAAGTACTCCCGCCGCCCGTGCGCGCCGCCCAGCCCCGCCACGACGTTCCCCGGGAAGCTCTCAAGGGCGGTGTGGTAGCTCTGCACTGCGCTGTTGTAGAACTGCCGCGCGTACGCGATCTTGTCCTCCGCCGACCTCAACTCGGCCTGCAACGTGCTGAAGTGCTGATCCGCCTTGAGCTCCGGATAGCTCTCCCCGAGCGCGAACAGCCTCCCCAGCGTCGCGGTGAGCGCGTCCTCGGCGGCCGCCTGGTCCGTCACGCCGAGCCCGCCGCTCGCCGCCGCCCCGCGCGCGGCCGTGACCGCTTCGAAGGTGCCGCGCTCGTGAGCGGCGTAGCCGCGCGCCCCCTCGACGAGATTCGGTATCAGCTCATGCCGCCGCTTCAACTGCACATCTATCTGCGCCCATGACGCCTGCGTCTGATTCCGCAGCCGAACGAGCCGGTTGTAGGTCCGTACGACCCACCACCCGGCCACGACTACGAATACCGCAACAATTGCACCCACAATGACACCCACGGCGTCGCCCCCAGAGGCCCTGAAAAGATCCGCCCCCCTGGCCGATCGACGTGATCATATTCGGTCACCCGTGATCGTGGCGCGGCGTCGGTCCGCCAACTGCCCGGGCCTCCGTCAACGTCCCGGGAGGGGCGTTTCGTGCGGTGCCGTGTCGCCGGTCGGCGCCCGCAGTGCGGTGCGCCCGTCGCGCCAGGAGGCGAGGAGGTGGGCGGCGAGGCGGTCCTCGAGATGTGCGGTCGCCTCGATGCCCAGCACGAGGTCCGGCGCGAGCTGGGGTTCGTCCTCCAGCAGCCCGGCGACCACTTCACGACGGACGACCTGTTCGTGGACCGCGTCGGCTTCCACGTGCTCGTCGTAGAACCGCTGAGCCGCCGGGCCGGCCCCTGCGCGGCGCAGGGCGTTGGCCATCCTTCGCGAGCCCGGGGAGGACGTCACCTCCACGGCGGTGAACTGCCCGACGAGCGCCCCGCGCAGGGACCGGTGGAGTCCGAACAGGGACATCAGGTTCACCGTGGCCAGGGCCTCGGCGGGGGCTGCGTCGAGGTAGGTCCCGTATGCCGTGTCCAGCCCGAGGTCCGCCATCAGGTCGGCGAACAGCTGCGCATGGATGTTCTCGGCCCGGCCGGCGCCGAACTCGTCGAACTCGATGGCCACCATGGCCGCCTTCGCCCGTCCCCTGAGCCGTGGCACGACCCACAGGTGCGGGTCCGCTTCCTTGAGGTGGTAGAGCGAGCGCAGCGCCGCGTACTCGCGCAACTGCCACAGCTCGCCCTCGCGCTGCAGGTAGTGGCTCACGCTGTGTCCGTCGTCCCCGACGGGTTCCACCAGCATCGCGTCCACTGCCCCCTGTACGTCGTCACCCCCTGAGGTGCCGTCGCGCAACGCCCGCAGGAACGTGGCCTCCGCCGCGGCGCGCACCCGCAACAGGTCCGGATTCCACTCCAGTTCCTCGTCCGTTCCCTCGAAGCCGCGGTAGTGGAGTTCGTAGAGGGCGTACAGAAGGAGCTGGAGATCGTCGCCGTAGGGGTCGGCCCGGTGGATCTCCTCGTCGGAGGGCAGGGCCGTCCGCCGGCCGCTCAGTACGGAAAGGAGACTCCCGGAGAGGACTCCCCGTGCATGCGGGAGGCCGGGAGACATGGCGGTGCGGCGGGGGGCTTCAGCCGTCGACGTGGTCACGATCCGCTGTCCTTCACTGTTGCGACGTCCATTCCATCGGTGCCGTTGGTGCCGTCGGTGGCATCAGTGCCGTCGGTGGCATCAGTGCCGTCGGTGGCATCGGTGCCACCGGTGCCGCCGGTGCTGTGCGCGGTGGTCCTCCCGGCTTCGCCGCTCCGCGCTCCGGCCGGCCGGTCGGCGTCGTCCTCCGCAGCGGAACCCGGCGCGGGTTCCCGGCGGCGGTGACTGGTGTCGCACCAGGGGTACGTGCGGCTGCGGCGACAGGTGCAGATCGCGACGACGAACCGGTCGGAGACCACTACCTCCCCGTCGGGAGTGGTCACTTCGACCGGCCCTTCCACAAGCATCGGGCCGTCGCGCTCCACCATTACTCGGCGCGGCTTCTCAGTCCTTCCGGGCACGGATCACCACCAGCTCCTCCCGGCTCATGTCCGCCGGTACCAGGCCGCGTTCACGCAGCCAGGACAACCGGCCACGCATCACCGGACCGAAAGGGAGGGTCATACGGTCGCTGATCGCAGCGTCCAGCCCGAGGCGACCGAGCCGGCGCACGGTCTCCTCGGGGCAGCTGAAACCCGAGTGGACCATCAGCATCAGCCCCCCGGGCCGGAGCGCGACGGGAGCGGCGTCACAGATCCGGTCGATGAGGATCCGGCCGTCGAGCCCGGCGTCCCAGGCCCGGCGCGCACCGCGTCGCGGCAGTGAGAGGCTCGGCGCAGGTACGTACGGCGGGTTGCTGACCAGCACGTCGAACGACCGGCCCGGCAGGGCCGACAGCAGATCGCCACGGTGTACGGAGACGGGCAGGCGCGCAAGGGCGGCGTTCAGCCTGGCCGATGCCACCGCCCGTCGGCTGATGTCCACCGCGGTCACCCGCGCCCCGAGCCTGGCGGCGTGCAGAGCCAGGACGCCACTGCCGGTGCAGAGGTCCAGCAGATCCACTCCTGGAGCGACGAGGTCACGCCGCATCGCGGATGCGAGGAAGGAGCTGTCGGCCTGCGGGCCGTACACGCCCGGAAGCCGCAGAACCTTGCCGTGCAGTGGCATCGCGCTGGTGCGCGTTGTTTCCTCAGTCGTGACCACGGCGCCTCCGTCGGATGGCTCGCGTTCTTCCAGATTCGCCCAGCCGGGACCGTACTGCCACTTCTGCATTGGCCTTCTGTTCCTTGGCGGCATGCCACCATCGCAGCGGCGTTGCCCTCATTTGTTCCGAAGTCGGCGTTGTGCACTTTTGCAGGTGAACTGAACCGCTGAGCTAGTACCCGGCCGCACCTGCCCCACACGTCACCCCCACGTCACCCCACCGAGGCGGGAAGCCACCTTGCGCGCCACATGGCGTCACTTGGCACCACCTGGCACACCAGGGGCGCCTGGTGGCGCGACCTGATGCCAGATGGCGCCACCCTTGTGCCACCCGGAGCCATTCCGCACCAGCCAGCACCCCTGAGCACGCATGGCGCCACGATCATTCGAGTTGGCGTCATCGAGTTTGCGCAGGTCAAATGGGTTGCGATAGCCACATGCCGCAGGGATGGCACCTCCAGGGTTGCATGCGGAGCCACTATGATGCCACTATGGCGTCATGGACCTCACCCCGTATGTCGACACCCTCCGCCGCGAACTCGCGGTGGCCGCCGAGGCCGGCGGCGACGAAGCCCGTGAGCTGGCAGACAGGCTCACCGCTCCGCTGGAGTCGGCGACCCGGCTGACCATGCTCAACGTGCTCTCCGCCGCGATGGACGAGATCACCCGCGAACTCGCCCCCGGCTCGGTCGACGTACGGCTGCGCGGGCTCGACCCCGACTTCGTGGTGACCCTGCCGCCCACCGTTGACGTCATCCCCGCCGAGCCCACCGCACCCCCGAACCACTCGGCGCCCCGGCCCCGGCAGAGAGCGACGAGGGCGGCACCGCCCGTGTCAACCTCCGCCTGCCGGCCCACCTCAAGGCCCGCGCCGAGGAGGCCGCGAGCCGCGAGGGACTGTCGGTCAACGCGTGGTTGGTGCGGGCCGTGTCGGCCTCGGTCGAGGGCGGCGCCCGGCCCCGTACGCCGGAGAAGACCCAGACCATCGGACAGAACTTCACGGGCTGGGTGCGCTGACCGCACCCTCGCCCGCACCCATCCACCCACACCACGTCCCACCAGCGGGGACGCCCCAGAGAGCCAAGAGGACGGGACAGCCATGCCTTCTTTCGACACTCCCGAACCGATCTCGGTCACCGCGCACGTGGAGGCCGGTTCCATCCAGTTCACCGCGGGCGAACGTCCCGACACCGTCGTCGAGGTGCGGCCCCGCGACCCGAAGAAGGACCAGGACGTACGGGCGGCCGACCAGACCGAGGTGACATACGCGAACGGCGCGCTGACCGTGAGGACACCCAAGCAGCGCTACCTCATCGGGCGGACCGGCACTGTGGACGTGACGGTCGAACTGCCCACCGGCTCGGGCGTCGACATGACCGGCGCCTGGGCCCAGGTGCTCGGCGAGGGCCGGCTCGGCGAGGTCCGGGTGAAGACCTCGTCCGGCGACGTCCGCCTCGACACGACCGGCCCGCTGAAGCTGACCGCGTCGCACGGCTCGATCACCGTGGACCGGGTCGAGGGCATGGCCGAGATCACCACCAGCTCCGGCAGCCTGCGCGTCGGCCTCGTCGACGGGCCCGCCACCCTCAAGAACTCGCACGGCACCACGACCGTCGGCGCCGCCACCGGCGAACTGCGGGTGAAGGGCGCCAACGGCGACATCGAGATCCGGCGCGCCGAGGACTCGATCACCGCCACCACCGCCCACGGCACCCTGCGCGTGGACGAAGTGGCCCGCGGAACCGTCCAGTTGGAGACCTCCTTCGGAGCCATCGACGTCGGCGTCCGCGAAGGCACCGCCGCCTGGCTCGACGTCAGCTCCGACCGCGGGCAGGTGCGCAACGCGCTCACCACGTCCGGGGCCCCGGAGGAGACCGAGGAAACCGTCAAGATCCGCGCCCGGACTCGCTGGGGCAACATCGACGTCCGCCGCGCCAAGCCCTGACCCCCAGAGCAAACCGGCCGCCCCCGGTCTGCCCCCGGGAAGCGGTCACGCTCGGCTCCGACCGCGGAAGCGGTCGGATCGCGCAGAGCCCTGGCCCCACAAGCGGTCACGCCGGGCCTGACCCGGGCCCCGAGAGCGGTCGCGCCGGGCCTGACCCCGGAAGCGGTCGGGTCGTTCAGGGCCCTGGCCCCGGTGCAACGGGGCGCCATGCTCTCCGACGCGGAGAGCCGGCGTCAGCCGACACCCTCACCCACACGTCCACCCACTTCAGCCCTCGATCGGGAGTGCCGCATGCCTTCGTCTGTCATGTCCACGTCTAGCAACGGCGATGCCCAGGTGCCGCCCGCCGCCGTCCTCGCAGTCGGCCTGCGCAAGTCCTACGGCGACAAGGTCGTCCTCGACGGGATCGACCTCCGCATCCCGGCCGGGTCCGTGTTCGCGCTGCTCGGTCCGAACGGCGCCGGCAAGACCACCGCCGTCAAGATCCTCTCCACACTCATCACCGCCGACGCCGGCTCCGGAAAGATCCACGTCGGCGGCCACGACCTCGCCACGGACCCACAGGCCGTACGGGCCGCGATCGGCGTCACCGGACAGTTCTCCGCCGTCGACGGACTGATCACCGGCGAGGAGAACATGCTCCTCATGGCCGACCTCCACCACCTCACCCGCAACGAAGGCCGCCGCATCGCCGCCGAGCTGCTGGAACGCTTCGACCTCACCGACGCCGCGAAGAAACCCGCCTCCACCTACTCCGGCGGCATGAAACGCCGCCTCGACATCGCCATGACCCTCGTCGGCAACCCCAGAATCATCTTCCTCGACGAACCCACCACCGGTCTCGACCCCCGCTCCCGCCACAACATGTGGAAGATCATCCGCGAACTCGTCGCCACCGGCGTCACCGTCCTCCTCACCACCCAATACCTCGAAGAAGCCGACCAACTCGCCGACCGCATCGCCGTACTCAACAACGGCAAGATCGCCGCAGAAGGCACCGCCGACGAACTCAAGCGCATCGTCCCCGGCGGACACGTACGACTCCGCTTCACCGACCCCACCGCCTACCGCAACGCCGCAAACACCCTCACCGACGCCACCCCCGACGACGAAGCACTCTCACTCCAAATCCTCAGCGACGGCAGCCAGCGCGAACTGCGCTCCCTCCTCGACTGGCTCGACTCCGCAGGCATCGAGGCCGACGAACTCACCGTCCACACACCCGACCTCGACGACGTGTTCTTCGCCCTGACCAGTGACACCACCGTCCCGAACCAGTCCCAGGAGACAGTCCGATGAGCGTTCTCTCCCTCGCCGCCCGCGACTCCTCCACGATGCTGCGCCGCAATCTCCTGCACGCGCGCCGCTATCCGTCCATGACCCTGAACCTGCTGCTCACCCCGATCATGCTGCTGCTGCTCTTCGTCTACCTCTTCGGCGACGTGATGAGCGCGGGCATCGGTGGCGGCGGCGCGGATCGTTCCGAGTACATCGCCTACATCGTCCCGGGCATCCTGCTGATGACCATCGGCGGCACCGCGGTCGGCACCGCGGTGTCCGTCTCCAACGACATGACCGAGGGCATCATCGCCCGCTTCCGCACCATGGCCATCCACCGCGGTTCCGTGCTCGTCGGCCACGTCATCGGCAGCGTCCTCCAGGCCGTCGCCAGCGTCGTCCTGGTCGGGGCAGTGGGCGTGGCCATCGGCTTCCGCTCCACCGACGCCACCGTCCTGGAATGGCTCGCGGCCTTCGGGCTCCTCGTCCTCTTCGCCCTGGCGCTCACCTGGATCGCCGTCGGCATGGGCCTCATCAGCCCCAACGCCGAAGCCGCCAGCAACAACGCCCTGCCCCTCATCCTGCTGCCGCTCTTCTCCAGCGCCTTCACCCCGGTGGACACGATGCCCGGCTGGTTCCAGCCGATCGCCGAGTACCAGCCCTTCACCCCCGCCATCGAAACGCTGCGCGGCCTGCTCCTCGGCACCGAGATCGGCAACAACGGATGGCTCGCCATCGCCTGGTGCCTCGCCCTCACCGTCCTCGGATACCTCTGGTCGACCGCCAAGTTCAACAACGACCCGAAGTAACCGACATGACCACGCGGGCCACCGACCCGCAACCCGTCCCACCCCAGGGCGGCGCACCCCGGCACCGCCGGAGTACGCCGCCCTTCGGAGTACGCCGCGCTGCCGCATCCCGTTGCCGTCTTCATCCCGTCGCCGACTTCACCTGTCGCCGTATTCATCTGTCGCCGTATTCATCTGTCGCCGTATTCGCCGACCCGATGGGGCAGGGCGGCCTCAGGCGTCGGCTCCGCCGAAGCGGGCGCGGCAGGACTCCAGGTCCTCCTCGGTGATCTTCGCGAAGAGCACCGGGGGCACGGTGAAGGCTGTCCCGGCCGGCACGGCATCCAGCGACCTGGCCTGTTCCGCGCTCACCCACGTCGCGGTGTCGCCCTCCAGAGCGAAGGCACCGCGCATGGCGGCGGCCGAGGCCGGGATGAACGGCTCGGAGACGATCGCGTAGAGGTGGATGAGGTTCATCGCCGTGCGCAGCGTCAGGGCCGCGCCCTCGGGGTCGGTCTTGATCTCCAGCCAGGGGCCTTCTCCTCCAGGTAGGAGTTGCCCGCCGACCACAGGGCGCGCAGCGCGGCACCGGCCTTGCGGTACTGGAGGGCGTCCATGTGCTGCTCGTACTCGGCCAGCAGCCGCGCGGTCTCCTCGCCGAGCTTCGCCTCTGCCTCGCCGGCCGCCGTGCCCGCGGGGACGGTCTCCCCGAACCGCTTGCGGGAGAAGGACAGCACGCGGTTGACGAAGTTGCCGAGGGTGTCGGCCAGGTCCTTGTTGACCGTGGTGGCGAAGTGCTCCCAGGTGAAGGACGAGTCGTCGGACTCGGGGGCGTTGGCGATCAGGAAGTAGCGCCAGTAGTCGGCCGGCAGCGTCTCCAGCGCGGCGTCGGTGAAGATGCCCCGCTTCTGGGAGGTGGAGAACTTTCCGCCGTAGTACGTGAGCCAGTTGAAGCCCTTGACGACATCGACCTTCTTCCACGGTTCGCGGACACCGAGCTCCGTGGCCGGGAACATCACCGTGTGGAACGGGACGTTGTCCTTGGCCATGAACTGGGTGTAGCGGACGGTCTCGTCGGCCTCGTACCACCACGACTTCCAGTCGCGCCGCTCGCCGTCCGGGGCCGCGTCCGACCACTCCTTCGTCGCACCGATGTACTCGATCGGGGCGTCGAACCAGACGTAGAAGACCTTGCCCTCGGCCGCGAGTTCCGGCCAGGTGTCGGCCGGGACCGGGACGCCCCAGTCGAGGTCGCGGGTGATGGCACGGTCGTGCAGGCCCTCGGTCAGCCACTTGCGGGCGATGGACGAGGACAGCTGCGGCCAGCCGTCCTCGTTCCGGGCCACCCACGCCTCGACCTCGTGCTGGAGCTTCGACTGGAGCAGGAACAGGTGCTTGGTCTCGCGGACCTCCAGCTCCGTGGAGCCGCTGATCGCCGAGCGCGGGTTCAGCAGGTCGGTCGGGTCGAGTACGCGGGTGCAGTTCTCGCACTGGTCACCGCGGGCCTTGTCGTAGCCGCAGTGCGGGCAGGTGCCCTCGACGTACCGGTCCGGCAGGAAACGGCCGTCGACCGGCGAGTACACCTGGCGGATCGCCCGCTCCTCGATGAACCCGTTCTCCCGCAGTTTCCGCGCGAAGTGCTGCGTGATCTCGACGTTCTGCTGCGAGGAGCTGCGCCCGAAGTGGTCGAAGGCCAGCTGGAAACCGTCGTACACGGCCTTCTGCGCGTCGTGGGCCTGCGCGCAGAACTCCGCCACCGGCAGTCCGGCCGCCTTGGCGGCCAGTTCGGCCGGTGTCCCGTGCTCGTCGGTGGCGCAGATGTAGAGGACGTCGTGGCCGCGCTGGCGGAGGTACCGGGAGTACACGTCCGCCGGAAGCATCGACCCGACCATGTTGCCCAGGTGCTTGATCCCGTTGATGTAGGGAAGCGCGCTGGTTACCAGGTGTCGAGCCATCCTTGGATGCTCCATTTCGTACGGCGCCGGTGACGGGCGGATCTGTGAGCCACCGCAATCGTATGGCGCCGGTGTGCCACCCCGGCGAGCCGTTTTCCGTCTTCCGGGGGAGGGCGGCCGGCACGCGCCGCGAGGGCGTGCGGGGGGGGTGTGGTCGCCGGGAGGTGGCGTGAGCCCGTGCGGGGGGGTGGCGCCCGCCGGCACGCGCCGCGAGGGCGTGCGGGGGGGGGTGTGGTCGCCGGGAGGTGCCCGCCGAACCGGCGTGGTGTCTCAGCCGCCGGCGGCGAGGCGGTCCAGCCACTCCCTCATCAGGTGCTGTTCCGCGCCGCTGAGCGTCGTCTGTTCGGGCAGCGCGGCGCGCAGGGCACGGGCGGCGCCGGCCGGGCCCGTTTCCTGCACGGCGGGCTCCTGGTTGGTCACGGCGGAGACCATGGCCTCCCGCATGGTGGTCAGCAGCGCCGGGTCGCGCCGGTCCTCGGGCAGGGTCAGCCAGGTGAGCACCGCGCCGCGCGCCGTGGCATGGATGAGCGCGGCCGCCAGCTCCTCGTCCACGCGGAGCCAGCCACCGGCGGCGAGGCGGCGCATGCGGCCCATCAGGACCTCCATGCCTGCCTTGAAAGCGGCCGACGAGGCCCTCGTGGGCTCGCTGTACATCAGCGCGTACAGCGCGGGATTGGCCAGACCGAACTCGACCGCGAGATCCCAGCCGTCCCGCAGGTCCTCGATGGGGTCCTTCGGGTCCGGGTCGATGTGCTTGGTCGCGAGAAACCTGGCGAAGCCGTACTCGGCCACCGCGTCGAGCAGCCCGCTCTTGTCGCCGAACAGCCGGTAGATGGCCGGCGGCTGCATCCCTGCCGCGACCGCGACCGCGCGGGTGGTGACCGCGTCGCGCCCCTCGCGCACCAGCAGATCGATGGCGGCCTCGATGACCCGTTGACGGGGCTGCTCGCGCCCGGTCGCTGCGGCGGCGGTGTCGGTTTCGACGGCGGAGACGTCGCCGGAACCGCGTGAACGTGGAGACATGTATCGATGGTACCGCGCCGCCGATACCGACGTTAGTACCAGTGTTACGCTGAATTTGATTCCACTGGAACCAATCGTTGGAGCACATCATGATCATCGTGACCGGAGCCACCGGACAGCTCGGCCGTCAGGTCGTCGAGCGGCTGCTGACCCGCGTGCCGGCGGAGCGGATCGGCGTCAGCGTCCGCGACCCGCAGAAGGCGAAGGCCCTCGCCGACCAGGGCGTACGGGTGCGGCAGGGCAGCTTCACCGACGCCGACAGCCTCGCCCACGCCTTCGAGGGCGCCTCCCAGGTGCTCATCGTCTCCGTCGACAAGATGGGCGAGGAGTGCGTGCGGCAGCACCGAGCCGCGATCGACGGGGCCGTCGCGGCGGGTGCCCGGCGCATCCTCTACACCAGCCAGATGGGCGCCGCCGCCTCGTCGCACTTCCAGGCCTGCCGCGACCACGCCGCCACCGAGGAAGCGCTGCGCGCCACCGGCGTGCCCTTCACCTCGCTGCGCAACGGTTTCTACGCCGCCAGCGGACTGCAGTTCGCCGGTCACGGTCTGGAGTCCGGCCAGGTCGTGCTCCCCGCGGACGGTCCGGTCAGCTGGACCACGCACGCGGACCTCGCCGAAGCCGCCGCCGCCGTCCTGGCCGACGAGGGCTGCTTCGACGGCCCCACGCCGCCGCTCACCGCGTCGCAGGCGCTCACCTTCGACGACATCGCCGGCCTCGCCGCCGACGTCACGGGCCGCACGATCACGAGGGTCACCGCATCCGACGCCCAGTTCCGCGAGCAGTTGGTGGGCAACGGCGTCCCCGCCGAGGCGGCGGACCAGCTGCTCGGCATCTTCGCAGCAGCCCGCGCCGGCGAGTTCGCCACCGTCGACCCGACACTGGCCACCCTCATCGGCCGCGAACCCACCTCGCTGGACACGGTCCTGCGCGAGCAGCTCACCGGCAACCGCGAACAGCCGGCCGGCACCGAGGGACGCTGACCGGTCGCACGCTCCGGGCAGCCGAGCGCTCCGGGCAGCCGTGCGCGAAGTCCGGAACGGAGGCCGCGCGCCGACGCGTCCGGGCCGCAGGGCCTCCGCGCCCCCGCACCCCCCGGACTTCCGGGCCTCCGGGCCCCGCCCCCGGCCCCGGCCCCCGGCCACTACCCACGCATCACACGGCCCGGTCCAGGAGGTCCCCGATCGCGAGCAGAACGGCGTCCTGGCGCTCCTCGTGGAGCCAGCCGTGTCCGGCGTCGCCGACGATCCGCTGTTCGCCACCGGGCAGCGAGGACGCCAGTTGTGCGTGCAGCGCGGACTTGGCCTCGTTGATCGCACGCAGCACCCCGTCGGACCACAGATGCGCCTGGGTGTCGTCGTGCCCCAGGGCGGTGAGCACGATGAGTGGCACCTCGGGCAGGCCCCCGCCGGCGCGCAGTTCGCCGGCGACCTCGTCGTAGAGGTTGCGGTCCTCGCGCAGCCCGGCCCGCCACGCGGTCCTGAGGTGGTGTTCGATGAGCGGCTCCCGCACCGGTTCGGGCCACTTGGCGAAGAGGGGTGCGGCCTGGGTGCGCGCCTGCTCGAACTGTTCGTCCGTCAGGTCCGGCGGCTCCTGGCCGTGCGACTGCGCCAGCCTGTCCCGCGCCTCCTGGGGAACACGGCCGTGGAGGTCCTCATGGAAGGGGTCCAACAGCAGGAGGGCGGCCACTTCACCCGGGAACCGCTGCGCGAAATGGCGTGCGTAGGCGCCGCCGAGCGAGTGGCCGACCAGTACGTACGGGCCGGGCACGTCGGCGGCGCGCAGCAGGTCGTGCAGTTCACCGCCCACCTCGGCGGCCGTGCGGGGCAGTTCGGCCCGCTGGCTCCAGCCGGTGCCGGCGCGGTCGTAGAGCACGCTGGTGGTCAGCTCCGCGACCTTGGCGTGGACGTTCAGGTAGTCCAGCCCGACCTGCCCGGCCCCCGGCAGGAACACCACCGCCGGGCCCCCGGTCCCGGAGCGGTGCAGCATCAGCCGCCGGCCGCCGGCGTCGTACAGGCGCCCCAGCGGTGGCTCGGGGAGGGTGGTCCCGGGCTCGCGGGAGGGCAGTGAGTGCGAGGGCAGTGAGTGCGGCATGACCAGGTGACCCCATTCTCGACGTTCTCAAGTTTGAGAAAGGTATCGAGGATGAGAATCTGTGTCCATGGACACCGTTGATCTGCTTCTGCACCCGGTACGGATGCGCGTCGTGCACGCCATGCACGACGGGCGGACACGAACCACCACCGAGCTCTGCGCGCTGCTCCCCGACGTCTCGAAGGCCACCGTCTACCGGCACGTCGGCCTGCTGGCGGACGGTGGCCTGCTGAGCGTGGAGGGCGAACAGCGGGTGCGGGGTTCGGTCGAGCGTCGCTACCGGCTGCACCGCGACCGGGCGGTGATCGACGCCGCGACGGCCGCGTCCCTGTCGCCGGAGGACTACCGCCGGGCCTTCGCCGTGGCCATGGCCACGCTCCTGGCCGAGTTCAGCGCCTACCTCGACCGCGACGGATCCGACCCGGTCGCCGACGCGGTGGGCTTCCGCCAGCACGCGCTCTGGCTCAGCCCGGACGAACTCACCGAGATGATCGGCGAGATGCGTGAGGTCATCACTGCCCGGATGGCGCTGGGCCCCGCGCCGGAACGCACCCGCCACCTGCTGAGCCCCATCCTCTTCCCCGCCGAGACGCAGCCCCCGCGCGACGCCTGACGGCGGCCGGGACGGGGCGGGTCAGCCCGCGAGATCGGCGACCTCGGGGCCACCAAGCCGAAGAGGTCGGCGACGGTGGTCAGGGCCGCGGTCTGGAGGGTGGCGGCGGGCAGGGTGCCGCCGTCGGGGGCGGGCAGGGCGCGGGTGGCGGTGGCCTCGGCCACCACCGTGGGCCGGTAGCCGTGATTGAAGGCGCCCTGGGCGGTGAAGGTGACGCACATGTGGGTCATGAACCCGGCCAGCACCAGGTCAGGCCCGGCGCCCCGCTCGCGCAGGAGCTTCTCCAACTCCGTGTCGTGGAAGGCGTCGGGGAACTGCTTGACGACGACCGGCTCGCCTTCGGCCGGGGCCACTTCGGGGCTGATGGCACCGATCTGCGCGCGGATGTCGTACGGGGTTCCCTCGCCGCCGTCGTTGACGATGTGGATGACCGGCGCACCCGCCTCGCGGGCCGCCGCCAGCAGCCGCGCCCCGGCGGCCAGCGCGGGCTCGGCGCCTTCCAGGGCCATCACGCCGGTGCGGTAGGTGTTCTGGAAGTCGATCATGATCAGGGTGGTCGCAGCGAGACGGGGCAGCGTGTTGTCGAGACCGATGACAGCGCGCAGGGGGGTGGAGGCGTTCATGACTGAAGGGTCCTTTCGGAGAGAGGGACTTTGGACTAACGGGAGCCGGACCGAAGTGAGCCGGACCTGCGGACAGTCGGACCGTAGAGAGGGACCGGACCGGAGACGAGGGCGGACCAAAAACGGCCGAAGTACCGGCCTCGGGAACTGATTCGGGTGTGACGAGGCCACCGGCGCGCGGGCTCACGCGCCGGAGGTAAAAGAGGGACCGGAGGACGAAGAGGGAAGCGAAAGGCTCAGGCGGTGGTGCGGAAACGGCGGCGGTAGGCGGCCGGGGTGGTGCTGATCTGCTTCCGGAACGCCCGGTGCAGGGTCTCCACCGAGCCCAGGCCCGCAGCGGCCGCGACCCGTTCCAGCGGATCGTCGGTGGCCTCCAGCAGGCGGCGCGCCGCCTCGACCCTGGCGGCTTCCACGTACGCGGCCGGACTGGTGCCGGTCTCCTGGTGGAAGACGCGGGCGAAGTGACGCTCACTCAGGGACATGCGCTGCGCCAGCGCGGACGCCGAGAGGTCGGAGTCCAGGTGCCCGGTGATGAACACCCGCAGCTCGTCGATGTCCCGACGCGTCGCGGCCGGCCGGCTCAGCGGGACGCTGAACTGGCTCTGGCCGCCCTGCCTCTTGAGGTACATCACCAACTGCCGGGCCACCACCAGTGCCAGCTCCTCGCTGTGGTCCTCAGCCACCAGCGCGAGGGCCAGGTCCATGCAGGTACTGATGCCCGCACCCGTCCACACCTTGCCGGAACGCACGAAGATCGGGTCCGGGTCGACCCGCACCTCGGGGTGGTCGGCCGCCAGCTGCGCCGCGGTCGACCAGTGGGTGGTGGCCCGCCGCCCGTCCAGAAGCCCCGCCGCGGCCAGCACGTGCGCGCCCACGCACACCGACGCGATGCGACGCGCGTGCGGAGCCGTGGCCCGTACCCACGCCACCACCTCGTCGTCGACACGCGCCACCGGACCTTCCGGGCGCATGTCGACGGCGCCGGGAACCAGCAGCGTGTCCACGGCGGCCCCCACCTCGTCGAACGCCAGGTCCGCCATGAGGCGCACCCCGGCCGAAGTGAGCACCGGCCTCCTTTCGGGACCGGCCAGCCTGACCTCGTACCCCGCACCACCGCCGGTCTCCCGGTTGGCCAGGGCGAACACCTCGGCCGGACCGGTGACGTCGAGCAGGTCGACGTCGGCGAAGACCGCGATCACCACGCGGCAGGTGCTGGAGGACATGCGTCCATCGTCACCGCCGGGCGGCATGACTGCAATGACGGCTATCTGTCACATCCGGACATCGCCCGTCGGCGCCACGGACGCCGCCACGGCCCCCCGGCGCCGCCGACGCTCGCCCGGGAGGCCGGCTGGAGCGGCGTGGGTGGTTCACGGTTCGCGCCGCCCGCCGTCCGCGCCGCCCGGGACGGGTATGCCGTCCCGGGCCGCGCTGACCAGCCCGGTCTCGTAGGCGGCCACCACGGCCTGTACGCGGTCGCGCAGTTGGAGCTTGGCGAGGATGCGCGAGACGTGGGTCTTGACGGTCGTTCCGGACAGGTGGAGGCGGTCCGCGAGTTCCGTGTTGCTCAGTCCCCGGGCGAGCAGGCGCAGCACTTCGAGTTCGCGCGGGGTCAGCGCGGAAAGGTCGGGGTGGAGCCCCGCGGGAGTGCCGGCCGGCGGCGCGGGTGCCTGGCGGGCGTGCCGTTCGACGAGGCGGCGGGTGATGGCCGGGGCCAGCAGCGCGTCGCCCGTGCGGACCACGCGGACCGCCGCGACCAGGTGTTCCGGGGTGACGTCCTTGAGCAGGAAGCCGCTGGCTCCGGCCGTCAGCGCCTCGTAGACGACGTCGTCCAGGTCGAACGTGGTCAGGATGATCACACGCGGTTCGCCGGGCGCGCCCGTGAGGATGCGGCGGGTGGCCTCCAGGCCGTCGAGTTCGGGCATCCGGATGTCCATCAGGACCACGTCGGGCCGGGTGCGACGGACCGCCCGGACGGCTTCCGCGCCGTTGGCGGCCTCCGCGACCACGTCGATGCCCTCCGACGCCAGGATCATCCGGAAGCCGGTACGGACGAGCGCCTGGTCGTCCGCGACCACCACACGCAGCGGGCCGGTCACATTGCCTCCAGGGGAATCAGGGCGGCCGTGCGGAAGCCGCCGCCGGGGCGCGGGTCCGCGCGCAGGGTGCCGCCGTAGAGGCTCAGGCGTTCACGCAGGCCCATGAGCCCGTGTCCGTCCCCGGTGGCCGCGGAGGTGCTCGGGCGGCCTCCGGTGTCGGTGATCTCCACGTACAGGCGGCCGGCACCGTATTCGACGACCACCTTCGCGCTCGCGCCCGCCGCGTGCTTCACCGTGTTGGTCAGCGCTTCCTGAACCACCCGGTAGGCGGCCAGGCCGACGCCCGGCGGCACGGGGTGGGGCGTCCCCGTCACGGTCAGTTCCACGGGTACGCCGGTGCTCCGCACCCTGCCGACGAGGGACGCCAGCTCGTCCAAGCCCGGCTGCGGGGCGAGAGCCGCGGAGCCGGTGCCGGTACCTGCCTCGCCGTCGTCGCCGGTGTTCATGGTGAGCAGTCCCATGGTGTGGCGTAGTTCCGCCATCGCCGCCCGTCCCCCGGACTCGATCGCCAGAAGCGCCTCGAGGGTCAGGTCGGGGGCGGCGTCCATGACCTTCCGGGCGGCGCCGGCCTGGATGACCATCATGCTGACGTGGTGGGTGACCACGTCGTGCAATTCCCGGGCGATACGGGAGCGTTCGCGTTCGGCGGCGCGGTCGAGCTCCTCGGCACGTGCGCGTTCCAGCTCGGCCATCCGCGTCTGGCGTTCGTCGGCGCGCAGCTTCCACGTGCGCAGGCCGCCGGCGGCCGCAGCGAGGGGGATGAGGATCAACAGGGGGACGTACTCGTTCGGAACGGTCGGCACCTCCGCGGCCCTGACCCCGTTGAGCACGAGGAGCGCCACCGGGATGCTCGCCGTCGTGGGCATCCGGTACGGGCTGTGGACGACGGCGCTGTAGGTCGCGATGACGAAGGCGTAGAAGACGATCCGTGCTTCGCTGTCCGGCGCCAAGAGGCCCGCGGCCATCACGGCCCACAGCACGGCCAGCGGATAGCGGCGGCGCAGGACCAGGGGCACCGAGCACAGGAGCACCGGGGCCAGCGCACCGAACCAGGTGGCCGCCCCTTCGCGTACCTGTGTCACACCGCCGACGTCCTGGTACGTCGTGCCCGTTCCGGCGCTCACCGCGTAGTCGACCGCCACGGCGGCGAAGACCAGCGCCAGCACGGCGTCGAGCACCAGGTCGCGTGCGTTCGGCCGGGGCAGCGGGCCGGCCGGCCGCACCAGCGCCGCGTACCCGTCCCGCAGCCGGCCCGCCGCCGATACGTACATCACCGGCCCATTGTCACCGGCTGCCCCGCCCGGCGGCATCCTCCCCACGGACCGGCACCGCCCGGCCACGTACTTCGCCCGGCTACATCGCAGGGATGACGGCGGCCGAGGTCCTCCCGGCGCAGGAGCCGAAGGGGCCCGGCAGCCCGACGCGCCGGTGCGGCCGGCCCTCGTAGCGTCCGGCAGGTAGGACATGCCGCATCACGCAGAAGGGAGTTGCCCATGATCACAAAGACCTCAGGGGCTACCGGGATCACGAGAACAGGGACCGCACGGACCGGGGGGCCCGCATGAGCGCCGTACTGCGGGCCCGGGGTCTGGGCAAGCGGTACCGGCAGCGCTGGGCGCTCGCGGACTGCGACCTCGACGTGCCGGCCGGGAAGGTCGTCGGCCTCGTCGGTCCCAACGGGGCGGGCAAATCCACCATGCTCAATCTCGCCGCCGGCATGCTCGCACCGACCACAGGCACGATCGAGGTCTGCGGCGGCCGGCCCGGCCAGAACCCGGCCCAGCTTGCCAAGGTCGGCTTCGTCGCCCAGGACACACCCACGTACGCGGCACTGAGCGTCGCCGATCATCTCGCGCTCGGCGCCCGCCTCAACCCCTGCTGGGACGACGCCCTCGCCCGCGACCGGATCCACCGCATCGGCCTGGACCCGGCCCAGCCCGCCGGTCGGCTCTCCGGTGGCCAGCGCGCCCAGCTCGCCCTGACGCTCGGTATCGCCAAGCGGCCCGAACTCCTCGTCCTGGACGAACCCGTCGCCGCGCTCGACCCGTTGGCCCGGCGGGAGTTCATGGAGGATCTGACGGTGGCCGCGCAGGCGCACGCGATGGGCGTCGTGCTCTCCTCCCACCTGGTCTCCGACATCGAGCGGGTCTGCGATCACCTCATCGTCCTTGTCGCATCCCGGGTCCAGGTGGCCGGCGACATCGACGCTCTGCTGGCCTCGCACCACCGCCTCACCGGCCCCCGGCACGAGCACGGTGGCCTTTCCGCGCCGGCCCTTCCCGACGGCTCCCACATCGTCTCCACCACCCGCACCGACGACCGGACCACCCTCCTCGTGCGCACCGCCGGACCGGTTGACGGACCGGTTCACGCCCCTGCCGAGCTCGCCGTCGCCAGCTGGAGCACCGGGCCCGTCCCCCTCGAAGACATCGTTCTCGCCTACATGAGCGCGAGCCGGCCCGCCCTCGCGGACCGGGCGTCCCGACCCACCTTGGAGAGCCTCCGATGATCTGGCTGACCTGGCGTCAGTTCCGTTCCCAAGCCGCGGTGGTCATGGTCGCGGTCGTCGCCCTCACGCTCATCCTCGCCGCCACCGGACCGCAGCTGGCCGACCTCTACGACACCGCGGGAAGCGATCTGATGCGCCGACTCACCGGGGCGGATCAGGCCACGTACTACGCAGCCGGAGCGGCCGTCCTCCTCGTCCCGCCGCTCGCCGGGATGTTCTGGGGTGCGCCCCTGGTCGCGCGGGAACTGGAGGCCGGTACCCACCGCCTGGCCTGGAACCAGAGCATCACCCGGGCCCGCTGGCTGACGGCCAAACTCGCTCTCCCCGGTCTGGTGGCCGTGGCCGCCGCCGGGCTGACCAGCCTGGCCGTCTCCTGGTGGAGCGGCCCGATCGACCGGGCCATCGGCGCCGGCGGATCCGACAACACCGACAACTTCGTCCCGCGGATCGATCCCCTGGTGTTCGGCGCCCGCGGCATCGCCCCGCTCGGTTACGCGGCGTTCGCCTTCCTGCTCGGCGTCGCTCTCGGCCTCCTCATTCGTCGCACCGTGCCCGCCATGGCCACCACCCTGGTGCTCTACACCGTCGTACAGGTCGCGATGGTGCTGTGGGTCCGGCCCCGGCTGGCCGCGCCGCTCCGCATCGACGCACCGTTCACCGCGGACACGATGGCGAATTACGGCATCGACTCGGTGTCCCAGGTCGACATCGGCGAGCCGGGCTCCTGGGTCGTCTCCGAGCAGACCGTCGATGCCTCCGGCCACGCGGCCGCCCACATGCCCCCTGCCTACGCCGTCTGCGACTCGGCCAAGGCCTGCATCGACGCGCTCGCCGACGCGGGCTATCACCAGCGGGTGAGCTACCAGCCCGCGGGCAACTTCTGGGCCCTCCAGTGGGCCGAGACCGGTATCCACCTCGCTCTCGCGGCCGGCCTCGCCGCCCTCTGCGCGTGGTGGATCCGCCGGCGCACGGTCTGAGCGGGAGCTCACACCTGTGGCCCGGGCGGCGTACGCGCCGGTGCTACGGAGATACTGCCGGTGCGGCGTCCCGTGCCCGGCTTGGGTCGCGCGGCCGCGCCCGGACGGCCGTTCCCCGATGCAGAGACGAAGAGAGCGAACGCACTGTGCACCAGTACGAGAAGGACGGACCGGCGATCTACCGCCAGTCCTTCGCCACGATCCGCGCGGAGGCGGATCTGACGGGACTGCCCGCCGATGTGAGCCAGGTCGCGGTCCGGATGATCCACGCGTGCGGCATGGTCGACCTCGTACGCGATCTCGCCTTCACCCCGGACGTGGTGCGCCGGGCCCGCGCGGCGCTGCGGGCCGGGGCGCCCGTCCTGTGCGATGTGTCCATGGTCGCCAGCGGCATCACCCGCAGGCGGCTGCCCGCGGACAACGAGGTGGTGTGCACGCTGTCCGACCCGGCGGTTCCGGCTCTCGCGGCGGAACTCGGCACCACCCGCAGCGCAGCCGCCCTGGAGCTGTGGCGCGACCGGCTGGACGGTGCGGTCGTCGCCGTCGGGAACGCGCCCACCGCCCTCTTCCGGCTGCTCGAAATGATCGAGGAGGGCGCACCGCGGCCCGCTGCCGTGATCGGTGTCCCGGTCGGCTTCGTCGGCGCCGTCGAGTCCAAGGACGCCCTGGCCGCACACCCCTCCGGGCTGGAGCACCTGATCGTGCGCGGCCGTCGTGGCGGCAGCGCGATCGCGGCCGCCGCCGTCAACGCGATCGCCGACGAGAAGGAATGAGCGGGTAGGGCCTGCCGCCGCCCTCGCGCCGCGAGGGGGTGCGGTCCACCGTCACGAGCGCGGCGCGAGCGGATAAGGCCTGCCCGCCTTTCACGGTCGCGCCGCCCGGGTGAGGGCGTGCTCCAGCGTGGGGGCGGGCCGCAGGGCCGTACCGAGCCCCGTGGCTTCGAGGATCCGCAGGTGCCAGGGGCGGGTGCAGACCACGCTCAGGCAGCCGCCGGACCCCAGCGTTCTGCGGCGGGCCCGGCACAGGAGTCCCAGGGTGATGCAGTCGAAGAAGTCGGCCGGCCGCAGATCCACGACCACTCGGGCTCCCGGCGGAGCGGCGGCGGCATCGAGATGCGCCCGGACCGCGGGGACGGTGGCCAGGTCGAGGCTTCCGCGGAGTTCGACGACAGTGGCCGTGCCGCGAACGTAGGTGCGTGCGCTGGAGCAGCGGACGGGAAGTACTCCGGGCAGCCGCAGCCGGGCAGCCGTCGGGTTCGATCCCGACCGCCACGCGGTCTGCCGGACCCCCGGAATCGAACCCGGCTCGGCTCGCCGGTGGTTGGTGTCCATCAGGTCTCCTCCGCGCCGCGGGCCCGCGGCCCGAGTCGTCGGCCGGGCTGTGCCCTCCCCTGCCCGCGGCGCTCTTCGTGGGTCAGGCGGCGTGCAGGGCCAGCGTGGGTGAGAGCCGGGCGGCCCGTACGGCCGGGTAGAGGCCCGCGACCGTTCCGATGAGCAGCGTGGAGGCGAAGCCGCCGGCGACCGCCCAGAGGGGCACCACCCAGGGCAGTCCGCCGCTCGCGGCGTACACCCCTGTCGCGGCTCCGCCCAGCAGGACGCCGGCGAGCCCGCCGAGCCCCGAGAGCATCAGCGACTCGGTGACGAACTGGATGCGGATCTGCCCCCTGGTCGCGCCCAGTGAGCGGCGCAGCCCGATCTCGTACCGTCTCTCCAGCACCGAGATGATCATGGTGTTGGCCACGCCGACCCCTCCGACGAGCAGGGCGATGCCGCCAAGGCCCAGGAGGAGGCTGCTGAAGGCACCCTCGGTGGCCGCTTTCGCCTGCAGGGCCGAGGACGGGGCGCTCACCCGTACGTCCTGCGGGTTCTGCGGGTCGATGGTGGCGGCCATCAGCTTGCGCACGTCGTGCACGGTGGCGTCCGTCGAGCGCTCGTACACCGAGGTGGGGTGGCCGTCGTAGCCGAGCAGTTCCTCGGCGGCGTCCCACCCCACCAGGGCCGAGCGTTCGATCTCCGGCGAGAGCGGCAGCGGGTCGAGGATGCCCACGACGGTGAAGTAGCGGTCGTCGACCCACACCTGCTGTCCGGGGCCGGTGATGCCCAGCCGCTTCGCGGCGACATGGCCCAGGACCACGGTGGGGTAGCGGCCGTTGGCCTTGTTGAGCCAGGTGCCGTGGCCGACCTTGCCACGCAGGACCTTCAGGAGTGTCTCCGTCGAGGCCTTGACCGCGATGCCCGCGGTCTCGTCCTTCGGGATCTTCTCGCTGCGGCGGACGGTGGCTTCCAGGTCACCGGTCGCGCCTGCCTCCTGCACGCCGTGGATCCGGCCGACCTTGCCGACCGCCCCTCGGGCAGCTTGACGGTCTCCCCGGCGAACATCGACTCCCCCGGGGTCGCCACGAGCATGTTGGTGCCCAGGGCGTCGAGCTGCTGGAGCAGTTGGGCCTTGCTCGACGCGGAGATCCCTACGACGGCGATCATCGTGGCGATCCCGATGGCGATGCCCAGCGCGGACAGCACGACGCGCATCGGCCGGCTGCGGAGCCCGGCGGACCCGACGTGCGCGATGTCGCGCGGGCTCAGCCGGGCCGCGCGCAGGGAGTCGTGCGCGGGGCGCTGCCGCGTGCCGGCGCTCACGCTCCGCCCCGTCCCGTGTCGGCGATGACCTTGGCGTCGCGTCCCGTGTCGGCGACGACCTTGCCGTCGCGCATCCGGACCTGCCGGGGCAGACGCGCGGCGATGTCCGTGTCGTGGGTGATGACGGCGATGGTGGCGCCGTCCTGATGGAGGTCGTGGAGGAGCTTCATCACGGTCTCGCCGGACGCGGTGTCCAGGGCGCCGGTGGGCTCGTCCGCGAGGAGCAGGGCGGGTTCGCCGACGAGTGCGCGGGCGATCGCGACCCGTTGCTTCTGCCCGCCGGAGAGCTCGTGGGGTTTGTGGCCGATGCGCTCGGCCAGGCCCACCCGGTCCAGGGCGGCGGCGGCTCGTCTGCGGCGTTCGGCGCGCGGGAGTCCGGAGTAGAGGAGTCCCTCGGCCACGTTGTCCTGGGCGCTGACGCCGGGCACCAGGTGGAACGCCTGGAACACGAAGCCGATGTGCTGGGCGCGCAGCGCGGAGAGTCTCCGGTCGGAGAGCTTCGCGATGTCGCGGCCGGCCACCGCGACCGATCCGCTGGTCGGCCGGTCCAGGGTGCCCACGATGTGCAGCAGCGTCGACTTGCCGGAGCCAGAGGGGCCGACGATCGCCAGCAGCTCACCCTGCTCGACCGTCAGGTCGACCCCGTCCAGTGCTCTGACGCCGCCGGGGTACTCCTTGGTGACGCCGCCGAGTGCGACCACGGTGCTCATATCTTCGGCACCCCGACCTTCATGCCCTCGCGCAGGCCACCGCCCGACACCTCCACACGGCCCTGCCCGAACAGGCCGAGCTCGACCTTCACCTCGCGGGCCTTGCCGTGCTGGACCACCTGGACGCCGAAACCGCCGTCGGCGAGTGCCAGCAGGGCGTCGACGGGGACGGTCAGCACCGCCTTGCGCGTCTCGCCGGTGAGATTGACGGTGACCGGTGCCTGGTCGATGCCGCCGACCTTGTCCGGGTCGTCGAACGCGACGGTGACGCCGATCTTGGGGGTCTTGTCCTGCGGGTCGTCGCCCGGCTCAGCACTCCTGCCGACCGAGGAGACCGCGCCCTTCGCCGACGACCCGTCGGGCAGGACGACACTCACCTTGGTGCCGACCTTCACCGACCCGCTCTCGGACACCTCCAGCGCGAAGGTCACCACCCGCTCGGAGCCGGTCGTGGACAGCACCGGAGTACCGGGCGCCACCTGGTCACCGACCGCCGCCGCACCCCCTTGACGCGGACCGCCGCCGGCGCGAAGACGATCTCCGCGGGGCCCACCTCGCCGGTCTGCTTCAGGTCGTGCGCCTTCTGCCAGCGCTTCACCGCGGCGGCGGTGAGCCCGCTGTACTCGTCGTCGACGGTGAATCCGGTGTAGCCGAGGGCCGCCAGGTTCTTCTCCAGCTGCTGTACGTCGCGGCCCTCGTCCCCGTCCTTCAGCGTGCGGTACATGGGGCCGGAGCCGTACATCAGGCGGACCGGGGTGCCGTCGATCTCGTACAGCTTCCCGTCCCGCTTCACCGCGGAACCCGCACCCGGGGCCCAGGTCAGGGTGCCGGCGACACCGGAGTTCACCTTGCGCTTTCTGGTGTAGCCGAGGGTGCCGTCGACCTGTGTGCTGTCGCTGAGATCCCCGCGTTCGACGTCGGCGGTGGCCGGGGGGAGACCGGACTCCTCGCGGACCTGACCGGTGTCCGGCTCGGCCAGCGTGGTCGCGGCAACCGCGCCGCCGCCGGCCAGGGCCAGCACGACGAGCGAGGCGATCACTGCCGTGCGGCGCCTCATCCGAGGATGCCTTCGCACGCCTTGGAGGCCGTCTCGAACTTCTTCTTCTCCGCGCCCTGCGGCATCGGCATGGCCTGCGCCATCGAGCCGTCGAACTTCGGGTCGGGCATGTTGTAGCCGTTCTCGCGCATGCACCGGGCGTGCTTCAGCATCATGTCCTTGTCGGCCTGGGTGATCTTCCCGCCGCCCCCGCCGACGCCGCCTTTGCCCGCACACGCCTTCAGCGCCTTCTCCATCTCGTCCTTGTTCATGTCGCCGCCGATGGTGAGCCCCCTGGAGTCCTCGCCGGGCTTGGGCTCGGGGACCTTCAGGCCGTGCTCCCGCAGGCACTTGCGCTCCTTGACGGCCGCGTCGTCCGCCTTGCCGGAGTCCGCCTGGCTGTTGCCGCTTCCGGCGGTGGATTTCTCGGTGCCTCCGCTGTCCGTACCTCCCGAGCAGGCCGAGGTGAACAGGGCGAGGGCTGCGAACCCCGTGGCGATCACTGCTGAACGTGAGCGGAGTGTGGTGCGCGCGGTCATGGATTTCTCCTTGCCGAAGCCTGCGGGCCGGATCTCGGCCGCACCGGCAGCGTGCCGAGGAGCGGTGTTTCGTTTCTCTCGCCGAAGTCGTTAACAAAGACGAAAGGTGCAGATGAGGTAGGACAGATGCCATGCGTGTACTGGTGGTGGAGGACGAGGCCTTCCTCGCGGAGATGATCGCCGAGGGGCTGCGCCGTGACGCCCTCGCCGTGGACGTGGCACCCGACGGGCGGACCGCGCTGCGCAAGCTGGCGCTGGGCGACTACGACGTGATGATCCTCGACCGCGACCTCCCCGACGTGCACGGCGACGAGGTGTGCCGCCGGGTCGTGGCCCAGCGCATGCTCACCCGCATCCTGATGCTGACGGCCTCCAGGGCGCTGCGCGACAGGGTGGCGGGGCTGAGCCTGGGCGCCGACGACTACCTGGGCAAGCCGTTCGCGTACGACGAGCTCCTGGCCCGCGTCCTCGCGCTCGGCCGGCGGGCCCGCCCGGCCCTCCCGCCGGTCATCGAGCGCGCCGGCCTCGTCCTGGACACCTCCCGCCGCCAGGCGAGCAGGGACGGCAGGTACCTCTCGCTCTCCCGGAAGGAGTTCGCAGTGCTGGAGACCCTGCTGCGGGCCGACGGTGCCGTCGTGAGCAGCGACGACCTCATCGAGCAGGTCTGGGAGGAGGACACCAGCTACCGCACGAGCGCGGTCCGGGTCACCTTGAGCAAGCTGCGGGCCAAACTCGGTGAACCGCCCGTCGTGGAGACCGTGCCCGGCGCCGGCTACCGCATCGGCGGCACCGCATGAGCAGCGAACGCGCCCGGCTCACCGCCCTGTACGGCGGGCTCCTCGTGCTGGCCGGGGGAATCCTGACCGGCCTGGTGTACCTCCTCGTACGCGAGGGGCTCGGCACCAGCATCTCCACCGCCCTCACCACCACCGTGCCCGCGTCGGCGCTGCCGTCGGACTGGGCCACACCGTCCCCGGCCCGGTCCGCCTCCCCGGCACCGGCCGAATCGCTGCCCGGTGTGGCGCCGGGCGAGCATGTCCCCGCCCTCGCGATCACCCGGCAGATCAGCGACGCGGCCGAGAACGCCGCCCTCAACCGCCTGCTCACGGTCTCCGGGATCGCCCTCCTCTGCTTCGCCGTCCTCTCCATCGCCCTGGCCTGGTGGATGGCCGGGCGGGTGCTGCGGCCGGTCAGCGTGATCACGACGACCGCCCGCCGGCTGTCCGGGGAGAACCTCCACGAACGCATCGCGCTCGAAGCACCGCCCGGCGAACTCAAGGAGCTCGCCGACACCTTCGACGCCATGCTCGGGCGCATCGAACAGCTCGTCTCCGCCCAGCAGAGATTCGCCGCCAACGCCGCCCACGAACTGCGCACCCCCCTCGCGGTGCAGCGGGCCGCCGCCGAGATCGGTCTCGCCGACCACCCCAGCCCCGACCGGGTGGCCGAGATCAGGACCAAGCTCATCCAGGTCGCCGACAACAGTCAGCACCTCATCGAGGAGCTCCTCCTCCTCGCCGCATCCGACCAGGGGCTCCAGCGCAGCGTTCCGGTCGCACTGGACAGCACCGTCGCCTCGGTCTCGGCCACCCTCGCCGACGAAGCGGCCGCGGCAGGCCTCACGGTCCGGACCGACTGCGAGCCGCTGACCGTGCAGGGCGACGACGTCCTGCTCGAACATCTCGTACGCAACCTGCTCATCAACGCCGTCCGCTACAACCACCCCGGCGGCAGCGTCCGCATCCGCATCCGCTCGGGCGCCCTGGAGGTCTCCAACACCGGGCCCCGGATCCCCTCCGATTCCGTACACCGGCTCTTCGAGCCCTTCCACCGCGCGCAGGAGCGACGGCACGCCCCCGGTGAAGGGGCCGGTCTCGGGCTCTCCATCGTCGAGTCGATCGCCCACGCCCACCTGGCCACCGTCACCAGCAGGGCCAACCGGGACGGCGGCCTGAGCATCAAGGTCCAGTTCAGCCCCGCGGCCAGGTCGGATCACCTGTAGCGCGTGCGGCAGCCGGGTGCGTGCGGCGGACTCTCCGGTTCAGCCCCGTGGCGGCCCGGTCGGACGACCCGTAGAGCCTGCGGACACCGGGTGCGTGCGGTGGACTCTCCAGTTCAGCCCCCGGCCCGGGTCGGACGACCCGCTACGTGGGCGGGCCCGGCGTCAGGTCCTGCCGCGCCCACCCGCAGGCCGCCCCGCCCGCAGGCACCGCCCACCCTCAGGCCCCACCCTCAGGCCTCGCCCTCAGGCCCCCCAGGAGCGCGCGCAGCCGGGCGACGGCCTGTTCCGGGGTGGCGACCACCTCCACGCCGGCCGGGACCGGCGGGCGGCGCACCACCACCACCGGGAGCCGTGCCTCGCGGGCTGCGGCGAGCTTGGGCGCGGTGGCGGCGCCCCCGCTGTCCTTGGTGACGACGACGTCGATGCGGTGCCGGCGGATCAGCTCGCGCTCCCCGTCCTCGGTGAAGGGCCCCCGGTCCAGCAGGACCTCCATCCGGGCCGGGTACGGCGGCTCCGGGGCCTGAACCGACCGCGCCAGGAACCAGAGCGCGTCCAGACCGGCGAAGGCGGCGAGCCCCGTGCGGCCGGTCGTCAGGAAGACCCGTGCGCCCAGCGAGGGCAGCACCTCGGCCGCCCCCGCCAGCGAGGCGACCGGGTGCCAGTCGTCCCCGTCGCCGGGTACCCAGCCGGCGCGGCGCAGCGCGAGCAGGGGAACATGGGCGTCAGCGGCGGCGGCGGCCGCGTGGAAACTGATCGTCCCGGCGAAAGGATGGGTGGCGTCGATGAGCGCATCCACCTGGTGCGTGCGCAGCCACGCGGCCAGGCCGTCGGCGCCGCCGAAGCCGCCGACGCGCACCTCGCCGGGCGGCAGCCTCGGACCCTCCACCCGGCCGGCCAGCGAGCTGGTCACCCAGTCCCCGGCGCCCAGCGCCGCCACCAGGAGCCCGGCCAGCCGGCGGGCCTGTGTCGTCCCGCCGAGTACGAGCACGTGCATCGGGACCCTCCATGGGTGAGGCGACGGGCGGGCGCAGCGCCCAACTCAAACACACCGGTCTGCGGCCCGGCTGGACCACCGGTGCCTGTGCGACCGCCGCCACCACGGCCGCGTACACGGCCCTGCTGACCGGCGACTTCCCCGACCCGGTGACGATCACCCTGCCCGGGGGGCAGACCCCCGCGTTCGCGCTCGCGGTGGAGGAGCTGGCCGGGGCCGGGCGACGGTCGGGGTGGTCAAGGACGCGGGCGACGACCCGGACGTCACGCACGGCGCTCTCGTGCGGGCCACCGTGCGGACGCTGCCGCCGGGCTCGGGTGTGGTGTTCATGGCCGGGCCGGGCGTGGGCACGGTCACGCTGCCCGGCCTGCCGCTCGACGTCGGTGAGCCCGCCGTCAATCCCGTGCCGCGCCGGATGATGCGGGAGCACATCGAGCGGGTCGCCGCGGAGCACGGGGGCTCGGGGGACGTGGAGATCACGCTCTCGGTGGACGACGGCGAGGAGATCGCCCGCTCCACCTGGAACCCGCGCCTGGGCATCCTGGGCGGGCTGTCGATCCTGGGGACGACCGGGGTGGTGGTGCCCTACTCCTGCTCGGCGTGGATCGACTCGATCCGCCGCGGCGTGGACGTGGCGCGGGCCGCCGGACAGACCCATGTGGCGGGCTGCACCGGGTCGACCTCGGAGAAGACCGTGGCGGCCGAGTACGGACTGCCGGAGATCGCCCTGCTGGACATGGGTGACTTCGCGGGCGCGGTGCTCAAGTACGTGCGCCGCCATCCGGTGGAACGGCTCACGGTCTGCGGTGGTTTCGCCAAGCTGTCGAAGCTCGCCGCGGGCCATCTCGACCTGCACTCGGGCCGGTCGCAGGTCGATCCGTCCTTCCTTGCCGAACTCGCCGGGGCCGGGGGCGCGGACGAGGACCTGGTGGCCGAGGTCGCCGCCGCGAACACCGGTCTCGCCGCGCTCCGTTCCTGCCTCGCGCGCGGCGTTCCGCTCGGCGACCTGGTGGCCGTCGCGGCGCGGGACGAGGCGCTGTCGGTGCTGCGGGGCGCGCCGGTGGCCGTCGACGTGATCTGCATCGACCGGGCGGGCGCGCTCGTCGGGCGCAGTGACGTGCGCTGAGGGTCCGTCAGCTGCCCCTGCCACTCCTTCGCGCGACCGCCTGCGAAGTGATGACCAGGAAATCGTAAAACCCTTGTTTCAGGGGGAGTTCGAGGTTTATCTACGCGCGGAGCTACGGTTACCGAACGATCATTCGGGCAATTCCGGCAGGTTCCCGCATGACTATTACCGACCGGTACCCGAAGCTGCTAGAACAGTTGACGCTCACTCAACCCCCCACCCACCCCCCACACTTCGGAGGGCTGACAGCTATGTCAGTACGGAGATTCTGGGCGTCCGCATCCACTCTGATCCTCGCCGCCGCGGCTGCTCTGGGCATCGCCCAGCCGGCCTCGGCAGACTCCGCCGCCGTCGGCGGGTACGTCGCCCTGGGCGACTCGTACTCGTCCGGTGTCGGCGCGGGAGACTACCTCTCCGACAGCGGGGACTGCCGCCGCAGCACCAATGCCTACCCCTACCTCTGGGCAGCGGCGCACTCCCCTTCCTCGTTCACCTTCGTCGCCTGTTCGGGCGCCACCACGAGCTCCGTGGCCGGCACCCAGCTCGGCGCACTGAGCTCGTCCACCACGCTGGTCAGCGTCACCGCGGGCGGCAACGACGTCGGGTTCGCCGACGTCATGCAGGACTGCGTGCTGTCCGGCGAGGCCACCTGCCTCGCCAGCGTGGACTCCGCCGTCTCCCAGATGAACAACTCACTGCCCTCCGGCCTGAGTTCGCTCTACTCATCCATCCATTCGAGCGCTCCGCAGGCGCATGTCGTGGTGCTGGGCTACCCGCGCTTCTACGAGATCGGCGGCAGCTGCATCGCCGGTCTCACGGAGGCGGAGCGCACGGCCATCAACAACGCATCCGACGTGATGAACGGCGTCATCGCCAAGCAGGCGGCCGATGCCGGATTCACCTTCTCCGGCGTCGCGGACGAATTCACCGGGCACGAGCTGTGCTCCGGTGACGCGTGGCTCCACAGCGTCTCGATCCCGGTCGAGAACTCCTACCACCCCAAGGCCGAGGGACAGTCGGGCGGCTACCTGCCCGCCTTCAGCTCCGCCGCGTAGGAACTGAAGGCCGCGCACGCGCTGAAGACCGCGTAAGACGCGGAAGCCGCGTAGGCGCTGAAGAAGGCGGCGGCGCGGCGGCGCCCAGGAGCTCCCGGCTCCGGAGGGCCGCCGCGCCGCTGCCGTGCTCAGGCAGGGCGGGCGGCTCAGCCACAAGCCGCCCCTCAGTACCTTTCGACGAGGTGCTCCCGGCCCGCCGGGGGCTCGTAAGGCTCGGGCCAGAAGTCGGTGATCTCGCTGATCCGCCCCGCCTCGTCGAACGCGAAGAAGTGGATGGCGTGCGACTCCTGCGCGCCGGCCGTGAACAGCGTGCGGACCGCGACCTGCTGCCCGTCCGGGTCGGCCACGATCCGCTCCACACGCACCCGCCACTCCCCCGGGTACTCCCGGTTGAAGCTGACGTACCGCTCCTTGCCGCGAATGCGCTCGCGGGTCTGCGGCAGGTCGTACAGCACCTCGTCGGCGAGTGTCGCCGCGAAGGTGTCCCAGTCGCGAAGGTCGGCCGCGGTCCAGTAGCTCTCGACCGTGGCGCGCAGATCAGCAGTCGTGGTCATGGTCCGAGTCTGGACCCCACCACTGACAATCAGCCGCGACCCGGCTGCCCCGGCCGGGTGGCCTTGATCGAGTACATCAGCGGAATGCGCGGCCGCTCCGTCGGGAAGCGGTAGCAGCCGTCCGACTGGCGCTCCAGCACCGGGAAGCGGGGGAAGAGCGAGGCGTCGTGCTCGTGCAGGAACTCGATCCGCAGCCCGGCCGCGGCCAGCGCCGAGACCACGCTGCCCACCGGGTGCTGCCATTCGACGCTGCGGTTGTGGACGGTCGGCGCGTCGAAGTCCGCGTACGTGCCCGGCGTCTCGTCCACCCACGCCTCGCGGCTGAAGTAGTCGTGCACGATCTTGGAGCCGGTCGCGTCGTCGAGGCAGTCGGTGAACGGATGGAACTCCGCCAGGTAGAGGAAACCCCGGGCGCGACGAGCGAGGCAGCCGTCTCGGCCCAGCGGTCGATGTCGGGCAGCCAGTTCAGCGCCCCGACCCCGGTGTAGACGATGTCGTACGAGGAGTCCGGGACGGCCTCCGCCGCATCGTGGACGTCGGCGGCGACGAACGCCGCGCGGTCCGGGCCGAAGCCGAGGTCCTGCGCCAGGGAGCGGGCGGTCTCGACGGCGGGCTCGGAGAAGTCGAGACCGACCACCTGCGCGGCCCCGTGCCGGGCCCAGGAAAGGGTGTCGAGCCCGATGTGGCACTGCAGGTGCAGCAGGGAGCGGCCCGTCACGTCCCCGACCTCCGTCAGCTCGAAGGCCCGCAGGGAGTCCTTGCCCGCGCGGAAGGAGCCGAGGTCGTAGAAGTCACTGCCGGCGTGGATGGGCACACGCTCATCCCACATCGCTCGGTTGGCATCGCGCCAGTCGGCGGGCGTCGGAGCATCCATGCCCGCGAGGTTATCCACAGGCTGAGGACGGGGCGAACGGATTGTCGGCCGCCCGGCGCAGAATGGGGGGCATGACTGAGACCACTGGCCCGATGACCGAGTCCGTTGCGGACCTCCCGGTGTGGGAGCAGCGTTTCCGGGCTCCCCGGGTGTCCCTGCCGGACTGGGCGGAGGACGCACCGGACCGTGCCCTGTTCGTCTCGAATGCGACGGGGACGTACGAGCTGTACGCCTGGGACCGCGCGACCGGCGAGCAGCGCCAGGTCACCGACCGGCCGAACGGGACGACGGACGGCGTGCTGACACCGGACGGCGAGGCCGTCTGGTGGTTCGACGACACCGACGGCGACGAGTTCGGGGTGTGGATGCGCCAGCCGTTCCGTGGCAGCGAGGACGCGAAGGACGAGCCGGCGGCGCCCGGCCTGATGCCCTCCTACCCGGCCGGGCTCGCGATCGGCCGGGACGGGACCGCGGTGGTGGGCCGTTCGACCGACGAGGACGGGACCTCGGTCCACGTCGTACGGCCAGGTGCGGCACCCGTCGAGATCTACCGCCACCGCGAGTCGGCCGGGGTCGGTGACCTGTCGCACGACGGCACGCTGATCGCGCTGGAGCACACCGAGCACGGCGACGCGATGCACTCCGCGCTGCGCGTCGTGCGGCCGGACGGCAGCACGGTCGCCGAGCTGGACGACACCGAGGGGGGCACGAAGGAGCTGGGCCTGGCGGTCCTCGGCTTCGCGCCGGTGGCCGGGGATGCCCGGCTGCTGGTGGGCCATCAGCGGCGCGGCCGCTGGGAGCCGATGATCTGGGACCCGCTGACGGGCACGGAGACGGACCTCTCCATCGACCTGCCGGGCGATGTGGGCGCCGAGTGGTACCACGACGGCTCGGCGCTGCTGATCGAGCACGGCTTCGAGGCCCGCAGCGAGCTGTGGCGTTACGAGCCCGCGGCCGCCGACGGCGCGCTGGTGCGGGTGGAGACCCCCACCGGTTCGGTCTCGGGTGCCACCGCCCGGCCGGACGGCACGGTGGAGTACCTCTGGTCGTCGGCCGCCGAGCCGCCCGTGGTCCGTTCCACGACCGGCGCGGTGGTCCTCGATCCGCCGGGCGCGAAGGCTCCGGGGTCCGTGCCGGTCGAGGACGTGTGGGTGGAGGGGCCCGGCGGCCGCGTCCACGCGCTCGTCCAGCGGCCCGCAGCCCCGGCCCAGGGACCCTTCCCGACCGTCTTCGAGATCCACGGCGGCCCGACCTGGCACGACAGCGACGCCTTCGCGGGCGGCCCCGCCGCCTGGGTGGACCACGGCTACGCGGTCGTCCGGGTCAACTACCGCGGCTCGACCGGCTACGGGCGGGCGTGGACGGACGCGCTCAAGCACCGGGTCGGCCTGATCGAGCTGGAGGACATCGCGGCCGTACGGGAATGGGCGGTGAAGTCCGGCCTCTCGGATCCGGCGAAGCTGGTGCTGGCCGGCGGCTCCTGGGGCGGCTACCTGACCCTGCTCGGCCTCGGTACGCAGCCCGACGACTGGGCCCTGGGCCTGGCCGCGGTCCCGGTCGCGGACTACGTCACGGCGTATCACGACGAGATGGAGGCCCTGAAGGCCATGGACCGCACGCTGCTGGGCGGGACGCCGGAGGAGGTGCCCGAGCGCTTCGAGGCCTCGTCGCCACTGACGTACGTCGACGCCGTGCGGGCCCCCGTCTACATCTCGGCGGGCGTCAACGACCCGCGCTGCCCGATCCGCCAGGTGGAGAACTACGTCGACCGGCTGAAGGACCGCGACGCGGTGCACGAGGTCTACCGGTACGACGCGGGCCACGGCTCACTCGTCGTGGAGGAGCGGATCAAGCAGGTCCGGCTGGAGCTCGACTTCGCCGCCCGCCACTTGGGAGCACCGGCGACGGACGCGTAGGGGCTGGATAAAGGGCCGCTCATGAGGTGCCCCCGCTCCGGACGGCCGGAGCGGGGACCGTACCGTGGAGGGGTGTACCGGTTCCTGCTGACCCCGCGATGGTGGGGGATCAACCTCTTCGTCGTGCTGGCCATCCCGTTCTGCGTGTTCATGGGCACCTGGCAGCTCGGCCGCTTCGAGGACCGCGTGCAGACGCACGAGGCCGCCGACGAGCAGCCCGCTCCCGGCACGAGGACCGCCGAGCCGCTCGACGACCTGCTGCCCGTCGACACGGTGACCTCCGGACGCCCCGCCACCGCGACGGGCCGGTATGCCGACCAGTTCCTGGTGCCCGGGCGGAAGCTGGACGACCGGGACGGCTTCTACGTCGTGGGCATGCTGCGCACCGACAGCGGCAAGGCGCTGCCCGTGGTGCGGGGCTGGCTGCCCGGGAAGGCCGGGCACACCCCGGTGCCGGCCGCACCGACCGGCAGCATCACCGTGACCGGCGACCTCCAGGCCTCGGAGAACGCCGCCACCCCCGGGGTGGACGCGACGGGCGGCCTCCCCGCCGGCCAGGTCTCCATGATCAGCGCCGCCTCCCTGGTCAACCTGGTGCCGTACAACGTGTACGACGCCTGGGTCACGCTCCAGGACACCGACACCGACACCAAGACCGACTCCGGCTCCGGCTCCGGCTCCGACGGCACGTCGTCCGCTGCGGGCGCGGGGGCCGAAGCCCCGGCGGGCAAGGGCGGCAGCGCGCTGCGCCCCGTACCGGCCGCCGCACCGCAGAACAGCGGGCTCGACCTGAAGGCCTTCCAGAACCTCGGCTACACGGGCGAGTGGTTCGTCTTCGCGGGGTTCGTGCTCTTCATGTGGTTCCGGCTGATCCGGCGTGAGGCCGAGGCCCTCCGGGACCTGCGGCTGGGCCTGATCGCCGACGCCGGGAGCGAGACCGACAGGGAGACCGTCCCGGCCACCGCACCGGGCAACCCTCCTGGCACACCTGCCACGCCGGATGGCACACCGGCCGCATCGGGTCGCACACCTGCCACGTCGGAAGACGCGCCCACCAGCCCCTGACGTTCCCAGCACGACGCGGGACCCAGACCCGCCCCGCACGCCCTGGCCCCTGACGTTCCCAGCACGCCCGGGCCCCGGACCCGCCCCGCGCGGCCCAGCCGCCTCGCACGCCCCGGACCCGCCCCACCCCGCCCTACGACGAGGGTTCGAGCGCGCCCGTCCGGTAGATCGTGCCCGCACAGGCGTTGGCGATCTTCGTCTCGGCGACCGGCGCTCCCGGTTCCGGAGTGTGCTTCACGGAGACGCTGCCCTGCGCCGCCCCGTCGCCGTCCTCGCTGCCGAACTGCGTCTGCGTACCCGCTTCGGTGTCCCCGGTCCCGCTGCCCTCGGTGGAGCCGGCCGCGACGCCGGTGCTGCCTGCCGCACCGTCCGTCGGGGTCGGGGTCGGTGAACCGCCGGAGGTCGGACAGGTGTCCTCGGGCACCCAGGCGAACTGCACCTCGTACGCCATGTCCGGCTTCAGCAGCACCGTCGCCTCCTCCGTGGCGGGATCGGGCAGTCCGGACGCCGCGTCACCCTGGGTGTGCCGGACGACCACGATCTTGGCCGGGTCGGCCGCGCCCATCGCCTCGAAGCCCACCGTGCCGCTGGTGCTCACCGAGCAGTTCGTGTTGGAGACGTTGGCGATGCGGAACGCCCCGTACACCGTCCCGTCGGCACCCGCCGAGCCGGTCCGCGCCGAGGCGACCCCGAGCTGGCCGGGATCGCAGGCAGGCATGTCGACCGCCGCGCTGACGGCCGGGTCGGCCGAACTGCCGGCCACCCCGCCCTGCTGACCCTCGCCGTCGCTGCCGGACGGGCTGGCCGAACTGTCGGGAAGACCCTCACCGGCGTCGTCCTGCCCGTTGCTCCCGCCGCCGCCGCTCCCGCCGGCGGCACTCTGACCTGGCTCCTCGCCACTGCCGCCCTGCGCCTGCTCGCGGTGACCGGCGAGCGAAGGACTGGCGGTGCTCGATCCCCCGGAGTTCGCGACATGGACGAAGGCCGGGACCGCGGTGCCGATGAGCAGCGCCGCCGCCGCCGCACCGACGAGCGCCTGCCGGCGCCGGGCGCGCCGGGCCGGCACCGCGCGGTGCAGCAGGTCGAGGCTGCCGTCGCCGGGTGCGAGATCCTGCACGGCGCCGTGCATCAGCCGGCGCAGCGCGTCCTCGTCGACTCCCGCGTCACCGGGGAGCCGGCGCCACCGCCGAAGAGATCGGTCAGTGGGTCGCCGTCCGCGCCCGGGGTGTTGTCCGGCCCGTGGTTCACAATTCCGTTTCCAGTCCGGTCATTCCGATGTCCGCGTGAAGGCCCGCGCAGGTGTCCGTGCTCACCGGCGAGCCCATGGTCGTGGTCATGGTCGTCGCGCCGGCTCATGCCTGCGCCTCCATCACCACGCGCAGTGCCGCGATGCCGCGGGAACCGTACGCCTTCACCGACCCCAGGGATATCCCCAGCGTCGTGGCGACCTGTGCCTCGGTCATGTCCGCGAAGTAGCGCAGCACCAATACCTCGCGCTGGCGCCGTTGCAGTCCCCGCATCGCCTTGATCAGCGCGTCCCGTTCCAGCTGGTCGTACGCGCCCTCTTCGGCGCTCGCCATGTCCGGCATGGGCTTGGAGAGCAGCTTGAGCCCGAGGATGCGGCGGCGCAGCGCGGAGCGGGAGAGGTTGACGACGGTCTGGCGCAGATACGCCAGTGTCTTCTCGGGCTCCCGTACCCGGCTGCGCGCCGAGTGCACGCGGATGAACGCCTCCTGCACGACGTCCTCGCACGATGCGGTGTCGTCCAGCAGCAGGGCCGCGAGGCCGAGCAGCGAACGGTAGTGGGCCCGGTAGGTCTCGGTGAGATGGTCGACGGTCGTTCCGGCTGCCACGCTCTCCTCAGCGCCCTCGCGCTGTGCCGGCAGCCCGGTCGGTCGCGTAGCCGGCATGGGCGCGATCACCGGCATACCGCCGGGCGCGCGGGGCCGTCTGAGCGGTCGCACCGAAGCGCCGCGCAAGGGGCCCACCACTGTGATATCGAGAACCTCTGCCACGCCAGTTGGACACGTTTCCCCCCGTCAGGGTTGTACGCACACGGCACCGCGTTTGACACCTTGCGATATGCCCTCATACGTAACCGCTCTTCCCCAAATGCCCCGAATGTGCGCCCCGCTGCGCAAGAAGTGACGGTTTAGACGCCTGCCCCCGACCGGCGGTTGCAACGGGCCGAAAGGTCATCGTCGGACACCGCGACACCCCAGCTCAAGAGGTTCAGACCAGAACCTGCTCACAGGGCATCCACAGAGCGTACAAAACAGGTTCGATCAGTACCGGGGAAATCAGGACCGGGGAAATCAGGACCGGGGAAACTCGGCAGCCACCGATTCGGCGATCTGCGCCACGTTCAACGCGGCGCCCTTGCGGAAGTTGTCGCCGCAGACGAAGAGTTCCAGCGCCATCGGGTCGTCCATCGACCGCCGGACCCGGCCGACCCAGGTCGGATCGGTGCCCACCACGTCGGACGGGGTCGGGAAGTCCCCCGCTCCGGGGCTGTCGTACAGCACCACGCCGGGCGCGGTCGCCAGGATCTCGTGCGCCCGGTCGACCGCGACCTCATTCTCGAAGCGGGCGTGCACGGACATCGAGTGGGCGGCGACCACGGGGACGTACACGCAGGTCGCCGACACCCGAAGGTGCGGCAGGTCGAGGACCTTGCGGCACTCGTCGCGGATCGCCAGCTCCTCGGACGACCAGCCGTCCCCGGCGTCCGTACCGGCCCACGGCACGACGTTGAGGGCGACGGGGGCGGCGAACGGGCCGCCGTCGGTGTCCCCCACGACCCGGCGCACGTCACCGGGCTTCGTGCCCAGCTCGGTACCGGCCACCATCGAAAGCTGCTCGCGCAGCACGGCGACGCCGTCGCGCCCGGCCCCGCTCACGGCCTGGTACGAGGACACGACGAGTTCCCGCAGCCCGAATTCGGCGTGCAGGGCACCGACCGCGACGATCAGCGCGAGGGTCGTGCAGTTCGGGCTCGCGACGATGCCGCGCGGCCTGATCCGGGCGGCATGGGGATTGATCTCGGGGACGACCAGCGGCACGTCGCCTTCCTTGCGGAAGACCGCGGAGTCGTCGATGACGACAGCGCCCTTGGACGCGGCGAGCGGAGCCCAGCGCGCGGAGACCTCGTCGGGCACCAGGAAGAGCGCCACGTCGACGTCGTCGAAGACGTCCTCGACGAGTTCGAGGACCTCGGTCTCCTCACCGCGCACGACCAGCTTGCGGCCGGCCGAACGCGGCGAGGCGACCAGCCTGACCTCGCCCCAGATATCCGCGTGCTGCGAAATGATCTGGAGCATGACGCCGCCGATCACCCCGGTCGCGCCGACGACCGCGAGCGAAGGGCGGCGTGCGGTCATCGGCCGGTGCCCCCGTACACGACTGCCTCGTCGGAGTCGCTGTCGAGGCCGAAGGCGGTGTGCACGGCGCGCACGGCCTCGATGACGTCGTCGGCACGGGTGACCACCGAGATGCGGATCTCGGAGGTCGAGATCAGCTCGATGTTCACGCCCGCGTCGGACAGCGCCTCGAAGAAGCCCGCGGTGACGCCCGGGTTGGTCTTCATACCGGCGCCGACCAGGGAGATCTTGGCGATCTGGTCGTCGTAGCGCAGCGACTCGAAGCCGATGGCACCGCGGTTGCGCTCCAGGGCGTCGATGGCCTTGCGGCCCTCGGACTTCGGGAGCGTGAACGAGATGTCGGTCAGACCGGTCGACGCGGCGGAGACGTTCTGCACCACCATGTCGATGTTGACCTCGGCGTTCGCGATCGTGCGGAAGATCGCTGCGGCCTCACCCGGCTTGTCGGGCACGCCGACGACGGTGATCTTGGCCTCGGAGACGTCATGGGCGACTCCGGAGATGATCGCGTGCTCCACCTGCTGGTCCCCTTGCGGCTCGTTGCTGACCCAGGTCCCGCGCAGTCCCGAGAAGGACGAGCGGACGTGGATCGGGATGTTGTAACGGCGTGCGTACTCCACGCACCGGTGCAGCAGCACCTTGGAACCGGACGCGGCCAGCTCCAGCATGTCCTCGAAGGAGATCCAGTCGATCTTCCGGGCCTTCTTCACGACCCGCGGGTCGGCGGTGAAGACACCGTCCACATCGGTGTAGATCTCACAGACCTCGGCATCCAGCGCGGCCGCGAGCGCGACAGCAGTGGTGTCGGACCCGCCGCGGCCGAGGGTGGTGATGTCCTTCTTGTCCTGGGACACACCCTGGAACCCCGCCACGATAGCGATGTTCCCCTCGTCCAGCGCCGTACGGATACGGCCCGGCGTCACATCGATGATGCGCGCTTTGTTGTGGACCGAGTCGGTGATGACGCCGGCCTGGCTGCCGGTGAACGACTGGGCCTCGTGGCCCAGGTTCTTGATCGCCATGGCCAGCAGGGCCATGGAGATCCGCTCTCCCGCGGTCAGCAGCATGTCGAACTCACGCCCGGCAGGGATCGGGGATACCTGCTCGGCGAGATCGATCAACTCGTCCGTCGTGTCGCCCATCGCTGACACCACGACAACCACCTGGTTGCCGTTCTTCTTGGCATCGACGATTCGCTTGGCGACGCGCTTGATGCCCTCGGCATCGGCTACGGAGGAGCCTCCGTACTTCTGCACGACAAGGCCCACGTGCGCTCCTAGCTCAATCCATTGCTGCGGTCGGCTCAGTTTAACGAGCAGTCCGGAAACGCCTCGCCGATATCACATGGTGAGATGTCCCGCTCACCACGTGATCATCGGCGTGTCGTCCCGAACTGCTCGTACGAGGCTGCTGCCCATCGATCGTCCGGGCACTCCCTATTGTGTCCCAGCCCACACGGGAGCGCCGGGGCACACTAGGGCTCTGATCAGCAGTCGAGGCAGGGGTCCCCGCCGAAGCCGAGCTGCGCGACCGCAGTCTCGCTCAGGGCCCCCGAGAAGGCCTGGATCTCGTCGACCGAGCCGTGCAGGTACTCGCCCCAGCCGTCGGCCGTGCGGCCGCGCCCCACCTGGAGCCCGCCGGTGCTCGTCCAGCCGGCACGGAAGGCGGCGTCGCTCGCCTGTCCGTCCACGTACAGCGTGATCCGGTCGTGAGCGGCGTCGTGGACGACCGCAATGCGGTAACCCCGTCCACTCTCACCGTCCGGCAGCGCCTGGACGGCGACCACGGTCTCGTCGGCCCCCTGCGCGTCCGCGTGCCCCATCACGAGCTCGAACCTCAGCTTCTCGGGCACGTAACGCACCTTGAAGGCGTCCCCGTGCTCTCCGCCCTGCGACAGCACCGTCATGGGACGCGTGGGCTCCCGGTCCGCGAGGTGGACCACCGCGCCGAGGGTGAAACTGTCGCCGGTGTCGACGACCGGGCTGTCCGTGGCGGCGTGACCGCCGGCCCCGTCGAGCGCCAGATGTCCCGCGCCGACGAGAGGGTCCGAGGCCGGTGCGCAATCCGGGTCGGCGGCCGGGTCGCACGCGTCGGCCGGCAGGTGGTAGATGGAAGCACCCGCCGCGAGCCTCAGCGGCTCGCCCCCGTTCGCCTCCGGGCTGAGTCCGTCCGCTTCGGCCTCCAGGGACCAGCGCCCACGCGCCTGCGGGGTGCGGTGGGCCAGCTCCGCGGCCTCGTCGGGGACGACGACCCGGTCGTACGCGCGCACATCACCGATCTCGCCCTGCCAGCGGTCCCGGTAGCCCGCCTTGCCGCGCGCCCGGCCGATCTGGAAGTCACCGGTGACCGTCGAGGCTGCGGCCTCGGTGGCGGTGCCCACCTCCACGCCGTTGACGTACAGGCGCGCCAGCCCCGTCTCGGCGTCGTACAGCCCGAGCACATAGGCCCATTCGCCGGCCTCGGGGCGACCGCCACTGACCCGCACACCACCGATACCGAACGACCAGACGGGCTCGGCGCCGCCGGTACGGGCTCCGAGAGTGAACCCGGGCGCGGTGCCCGCGTCCTGGCTGACGACCGTCATGTCGTGGCTCAGCGCCGCAGGTCGCACCCACCCGCCGACCGCGAACGTCTTCCCGGTATCGACGACCTGCGCGGCGGGTGTCAGGAAGCCGTGCCCGGTGCCGTCGAGCGTCGCCGTGGACGTCAACGGGGTACCCGAGGGCCCCGGACCACCGAAGGAGACACCCACTCCGGCATGCGCCACGGGCCCCGCGGTTGCTGCGGCGGACTTGGAACCCGCCGCATCCGACAGCGCCCACTGGGCGACGGGGGTGCGGCCCGCTGCGACGTAGAAGTAGTACACGGTGGATGAACTACGCCGCCCTGAGCGGTCGTTCGCGTACACGTCGAGGGCGACGGGAGCCCTTGACGTCGGCATGAAGCGGATCTCCGCCGCCCCATCCGGCCCGTCGGGCTTCACTGTTCCACGCTGACCGCCGAGGAAGCTGTACGTGTAGTCGACGACGTCGTCGGACGGTGAAGAGAAACGGAACGTTCCGTACTCCCCGACACCACCCGACCAGAAGACGTCTTCCGGGTACTCGGCCGAGGTGACCGTGGGCTTCTCCGGATTCGCATCGTCGATCACGAACTCGCAGCCCGCCCCGTCGGCATCGGCCGCGCTCCATGCGGAAACGTCCTGACCGTCATTGGCTCGCACCCGCCAGGAGATGACCGTCCACGCAGGCAGGTCGGAAGGCAGCCGCCACGACATCGTCGACCCTGACGGCAGGAATCCAGGTGTGCTGTAGGTCCGCCGCTGCTCGGCCCCGTCCCCGTCCGTCCACCACGCCTCGAACTCCCCGGTGACGAAGTCACCCTCCGACGGACGGTCGTCCTCCACCGGATCCCTCAACACCGCGCGCACCTGTGGGGACGTCGCCAGGTACGGCCGATCCTCCCCCGCCGCACACGCCTTGGGACCGGTCTCCAAGTCCGCGGCGACCGGCTGGAGCGGCGGCAGATTGTCGGCGGCCACGGCTGTGTTCGGCGCCGCCATCACCACTGCCACACCGACCGCCAGCGCCCCGAGCCAACCGGCTCGCCCACGTCTTATCCCGCTTGTCATGCTTTCGAGTCCCCTCCCTGCAAGCCCCGTGATGATCACGGGCTCGGGGAGGCTAGCAGCGGGCACCGACAGCGTCGCGGCCAATTTCCACACGCCGAGCGAGGTCAGCCGCCGGGCGGTCTCCCGCACCTACTGTGGGCCGCAACCAGCCCCCGCTCTCCCGGAGGCCCCATGCGCAAGCCGCTCCGCGCACTCCCCCTGCTCCTGGCCCTGTCCGCCCTCCCGCTCGCCGCGTCCCCCGCCCACGCGGGCGGCACCTGCTTCGCGACGCATGCCGACGCCCCCATCTACGCGGGCGACAACCCGTGGACCGACATCGTCGGCTACCTGGCCCCAGGCATCCCGGTGAACGGCACCCGGTCGGGCGCGGACGAGCTGTGGCGGGTGTCGCGCACGGACAACGGGGCGCAGCTGGGGTTCATGCGGGCGCAGGACCTGCGGTGCGACGGGGGGTGACGGGTCACCGCCCCGCCCGCGCCCCCGGAACGGCCGGGCGGCCCATCTCCGCGCGCAGTCCCGCCACCTTGTCCGCGACGTCCGTACGCTGCCGGGGCCGGGCCAGGAACGTGTCCGGGACGTCGCCCGTCGTCCCGTTCGCCTCGTCCCGGTCGATGTCCGCCCGGCAGTCCGCGCAGACCCCGTCCACGAGCGTGGCGGTGCTTTCGTCCTCGTCGCAGAAGGCGCACATCTCCAGCGCCGCCACGATCTCCTCGCGGACTTCGTTGCTCTTCGGCTGCGGTGCGGGCGGCATCTTGTTCTCCAGTCGGGTTCGGAGGAAGGCCCCGGCGGAATGCACGGAGGCCGGCAGTCCTGCGACGAGCATCTGGCTGGCCTGCTCCCGGCCCACCCCACGCGCCAGCCACTCACGGACCAGCGGTTCCAGCGAGACGCACTCGTCCTCGGAGAGCTGGAGCCTCGGCTCCCTGCGGCCGAGACCTGCCAGGACGGTGTACGACTCCGAGGGGCCGGGAGCGGCTTCCGCGGGAGCGGCCTGTGGCTGGCCCGGGACGTCCACGCCGTTGATGAACCGGATGTACTTCTTCCACCAGGCCGCGTCGCGGGCGGTGCGGGAGAAGAACGTACGCGTCACCCAGCGCCCGCTGCCTTCCACCTTGATCTGCACCCGGACCCGGCGCAGATGCCCCGCCCGGGTCAGCCGGTCCAGCGCGCTGCGGCACGCCTGCTGCCCGTAGTCCGGCAGCTCGTCCGCCAGCACCTTGTAGCCGATCGCGGCACCCTCGGGCAGCCGGTCGACGTACGCGGCGATCGCCGCTTCCCGCGCGGGCAGATGTACGAAGTCGGCGGCGCCGCGCGGTGCTTCGTCGGGGGCGTGCCGCTTGCCGAACCCGGCTTTGGCCATGCGGTGGGCGGGAGCGCGCAGGGCAGCACTAATGTGGGTGGAAGTCATGTGGATCGAGCCTCACTAGCTTTCGATCTATCAGGACGAGATCCCGGTTGGTGTTGGCGCACCGCCGGGATCGTCCTTTTTAAGGACTGTTACGCCGAACCTAGAGCGTGCACACGCTGTGACGCAAGCCGATCACCGAAAGTCATCCGCGCAGGTGTACGCGGGACTTGGGAGGGTGGGTGGGTTCAACCTCACCACCCATTCCTACAGAAAGAGGCTCGGACTTCGAGGCTCGCAGCTCGGGGCTTGAGCCTCGGGCGGACCTGCGGAAACTCAGCCCCGGGCCACGAGGGCGACGCACTTCGGCCAGGGCGCGGCCAAGTGGACCGGAAACCGGCCCACGGCTGCCTGCATCGGCGTCCGGGCCCTGCCCATGCACCAGTTGGCGGTTGACGGCCAGTCACGGCCAAAAGCCACACGTTCCGTTCGAGACACCGGAAGGGAGTGGACAGCGACGCTTCGGGTGCGGGGCGCAGGGTGTCGCGCGGATACAGCGATATCCGCGCGACGCCGCCGGACGACCGACATCGTCAGGCGGCACCCACCGTCCGGTCGCCGTACTCGATCGACACCGTGATTCTCGCCCCCAGCGCTGCGGCATAGGTGCGCATGCTCTCCAGGTTGTGGATCTCGCCGCGCTCGATCTGCGAGACACGCGCCTGGGAGATGCCTACCGCACGCGCCACATCCGTCTGCGTGAGTCCCTGCTCCTCACGGATCTCACGCAGGTGGTGACCAAGCACGTAGGCCTCGGTCGCCGTACGCGCGGACTGCTTACGCGCCTCCCACTCCGCATCGGACACCTCGGGATGGCTCTCGCGCATGCGGCGCTTGACCTCTGCCCAGCTGCTGTGCTGACTCATCGGGCCTCTCCGTCTCCAGGGATTGCCACCGTACGGACCAGATGCTCCTCGTAGCGGGCCTCAGCCACCGGGATCGACTTGCGGTACCAGTCCGTCCAGCGGCCCGCCTTGTCGCCGGCAACCAACAGAATCGCCTGCCGAGCAGGGTCAAAGACAAACAGAATCCGGACCTCGCTGCCGCCCGCGCTTCCTGGGCGGAGCTCCTTGAGATTGTGAGTACGGCAGCCATGGAGTTTGTCCACAAGCGGTCGGCCTAGAGCCGGCCCGTGCTCCGCAAGCATGTCGACCGCAGCCTCTACGAGGTTCGCTGTCACGGGATCCTCCTCCGCCAGCGCCAACAGCCACTGCTCCACCGATACGTGGAGATTGATCGCCCAGTTCATGCTCCGCATCTCAGCGTACGCGGGAGCACGACAAAAGGAAATCCTTATATCGCCAGCTGAACGGGTGAAAAGTCTCGGTGCCGGGAGGAGCCCCTACTTGACCGGCCGCAACCCCAGCGGGCCCGCGATCTCCTCGACCATCACGCGGCCGGCCTCCTCGGCCAGGTCGTCGTCGCCGGCGTCCTGGTCGGTGTCCAGGCCGTCGAGGGCCTGGAGGGGCTGGTTCAGGCGGATGTGGGCGATCAGGGACTGGAGCGCGCGCAGGGCGGCGGAGGCGGTGGAGCCCCAGTTGGAGAAGTAGGAGAACTGCCACCACCACAGGGCCTCGGTGATGCGGTCCTCCTCGTAGTGGGCCAGGCCGTGGCCCAGGTCCGTGACGAGGTCGGCCAGGTCGTCGGAGATACGGGCCGGGACCGGTGACTTGCGGGGCTCGTACGGGTCGAAGACCTCGGAGTAGACGTCGATCGGCTCCAGCAGGGCCGCGAAGCGCTCGCGCAGGCCGTCGGCATCCGGTTCGGCGCCCAGGTCCGGCTCGTAGCGCTCGTCCGGGAGGATGTCCTCGTACGCGCCCAGCCGGCCGCCGGCCAGCAGGAGCTGGGAGACCTGGAGGAGCAGCACCGGGACGGCTTCCTCCGGCTCCTCGACCTTGGACACCTCGGTGACCGCGACGATGAACGTCTTGATCTGGTCGGCGATCTGGACCGCGAAGTCGTCGGGGTCCTGGGTGACAGTGTTCAGCGTGGCGTCAGACATCGAGACGACCTCCCGTGGGCGCGGCCGGAGACGGTGAGTAGAAGATAACGGCGCTCAACGTAAAGCCGTCGTGAGACCTCGGAGGAACGGCTGAAAGAAGATCAGACATCGAGCAGGCGCCTCCCTCGAAGGCACGGCCGAGGGTGACCTCGTCCGCGTACTCCAGGTCGCCGCCCACCGGCAGGCCGCTGGCCAGCCGGGTGACGCGCAGGCCCATCGGCTTGACCATCCGCGCCAGGTACGTCGCGGTGGCCTCGCCCTCCAGGTTGGGGTCGGTCGCCAGGATCAGCTCGGTGATGGAGCCGTCGGCGAGGCGGGCCAGCAGCTCCCGGATGCGCAGGTCGTCAGGGCCGACGCCCTCGATGGGGCTGATCGCCCCGCCCAGTACGTGGTACCGGCCCCGGAACTCGCGGGTCCGCTCGATCGCGACGACGTCCTTCGGCTCCTCGACCACACAGATGACCGTCAGGTCGCGGCGCGGGTCACGGCAGATCCCGCACTGCTCCTGCTGGGCCACGTTGCCGCAGATCGCGCAGAAGCGGACCTTGTCCTTGACCTCCAGGAGGGCATGCGCGAGCCGGCGCACATCCGTGGGCTCGGCCTGCAGGATGTGGAAGGCGATCCGCTGCGCGCTCTTGGGACCGACGCCGGGCAGCCTGCCCAACTCGTCGATGAGCTCCTGAACCACGCCTTCGTACAACGGAAAGCCTTCCTGGCTGAGTCGTGGTACGTACCGTAGGGGCTACGCACACTCTTGGGTATGTCCTTGGTCAGAAGGGGAGGCCCGGCATACCGCCCAGGCCCTGGGCCAGCGGACCGAGCTTCTGCTGCTGGAGCGCCTGGGCGTTCTCGTTCGCCGCCTGGACCGCCGCGACGACGAGGTCCGCGAGCGTCTCGGTGTCCTCGGGGTCCACCGCCTTCGGGTCGATCACCAGGCCGCGGAGCTCGCCGGCGCCGGTGACGGTCGCCTTTACCAGACCCCCGCCCGCCTGGCCGTCGACTTCGGTCCTCGCCAGTTCCTCCTGGGCCTCGGCGAGGTCCTGCTGCATCTTCTGGGCCTGCTGCAGCAGCTGCTGCATATCGGGCTGACCACCACCGGGAATCACGGTCACTCCAGGCATTTCGACGACAAATGTTTCGGTACGCCGAGCCTACGTGGTCCCCGGGCGGCGCGCCCCACCCACTGGCGGGCAACTCTTTCGAGTGAGACCGGGCCGGCGGTGGCGAGACTCCTATACCTGATCACAGCCCCTGCGCACCCGGGAATACCTCGATTTCGACCCCACGGCCCACCATTCGGCGGTAGGAAGGGCATGCGCCCCGGTACGTGTACGCGCACGGGTCGTCACGCAAGGTTACGCACGGGGACTGCCGGTCGCGTGGAGCGCGGGTGAGCAGAGGGCAGAGGGCAGAGATCCGCCCATCGTCGAGGACGCGGTCGAATCACACGCGTCGCTATGCAGCATGCAGAGGAGTACCCCGGTGAGTCAGCCGGAGATGCAGCCCGAAGGGCCGCCCCGCAACGATTCCGGTGTGCCCGGTCCGGCCGGTTCCGCCCCTTCCTCCGGTACGGGCTCCGGCGCGCAGGGACGGGAGGCGCACGGCCGGGATCTCACCGGGACGCCCTTCCCGCTCGGTGACTGGGGGGAACCCGCCCAGCGGCTCGACGAGCTGTACCGCTGGGTCGAGGCCGATGCGCTGCGCACCGCCGACTGGTATCTGGGCGACCGGGTCTGGAAGCGGCTCGGGGCCAGGGTGCTGCGGATGGGGACCGCGGTCGGCGCGGTCGCGGGTGCCGCGCTGCCGCTGCTCGACCTGACGGGTGCGCTGCACGACGCGGCGGGCTGGGGGTACCTGTCGCTGCTGCTGGGTGCCGCGTGCATGGCGTGCGACCGGTATTTCGGCCTGACCTCGGGCTGGATAAGGAATCTCGCCACCGCACAGGCCGTGCAGCGGCGACTCCAGGTGCTCCAGTTCGACTGGGCCTCGGAGTGCGTACGGGAGGTGCTGGGCCCGACCGAGGGGACGGCGAGCGAGGCGGCCGAGCGGTGCCTCGGGGTGCTGCGGCGCTTCTCGGAGGACGTCACGGAGCTCGTGCGGTCGGAGACCGCGGACTGGATGGTGGAGTTCCGGGCCGGTCCCGCGCCGATGGGGATGCAGGCGCTGGTGTCCGGCGGCGCGGGGAGCGGGCGGGCGGAGCAGGGGGTGCAGCCGGGGCGGTTCCCGCTGCAGTCGATGAGCCGGCCGAACATGCCGCGGCAGCGGCCGCCGGAGTCCCCGCGATGACCGGTGGGCGATGGCCGGTGGCCGCCGGCACATGAAGGGCCGCCGGCCGGCGACCGTTGCGCGGTGGTCGTCGCGGGGACTCCGGCGGGTGGGAGCCCTGCCGTCAGCTGAAAATGATCATTGAGCCCTGGGCGAGGCTGCGAGTGACCGCCGCGTGCAGACCCAGCCAGACGTGGCGTTCCCGGGCGAACGGGTTGTCGTCGTAAGGGATCGGACCGGCCGGTTCCTCCAGCGCGGTGGGCGCGGCGGGCGGCAGGGGGCGGCCGGCGGGTTGGCCGGATCGATGCCGATGGACGGGGCGACGAACTCCAGCTCCCGCAGCAGCCCGTGCGAGGAGCCGAGCGGGCCGCCGCCCTCCAGCAGGTCGTCGTTGGAGAGCGGGGAGGGGAAGTCCAGCGGGACGTACGCGCCCGCGTGGTCGTAGTGCCACACGAGGTGCGACTGCTGGGCCGTCGGCTCGAACATCTCCAGCAACTGCTCGTAGTCGCCGCCCAGTTCGTCCACGGGCGTGACGGCGAGGCCGCTGAGCTGGAGCAGATAGGCGCGGCGCAGGAAGTGCAGGGCGTCGTAGTCGAAGCCCGCGACCGGGGCCACGTCACCGGTCAGGCCCGGCATGTAGGCGTAGACGGGTACGGGCGGCAGCCCGGCCTCGCCCAGCGCTTTGTCGTAGACGGCTATCTCTTCGGCGAAGGGGTTGTCGGGGCTGTGGCACAGCACATCGACGAGGGGGACCAGCCACAGGTCACAGGCCATGAAGTCTCGCTCTCCAACGGGTGCGTGCGATGGTCGGGACAGCGTAATGCGGTCGGGACGTCGCGGACAGTGCTCCCTCATGACCGACTTCGCCGCGCCTTGCCCGGCGCCCTCGTCGGCCGGGGTTCAGGCCTGCGCGGGTCAGGTCCTCGGGCGGGCCGGGCCGCCGGTTCCGTCCGGCCCGGGCGGCTGCGTCCCGGGCCCGGGACGGGCCAGGTCCCGGATGCCAGGCGGTCCGCCCAGCTCAGCGCGTGGCCGTTGTAGTCGTCGATCACCACGCGCAGCGCGTCGCGGTCCCGGTGCGTGATCGCCGTGACGAGTTCGGCGTGCCCGTTCCAGAGCCAGTCCCGGACGTCCGCGTCGCCGCGCAGGTACGGCACGGCGAACACCCACGCCTGGACGCGCAGCCGGTGCAGGAAGTCGCTGATGTAGGAGTTGCCGACGAGCGCGCCCAGCTCGCGCCAGAACCGCAGGTCGTAGCCGATGAGTATGTCCAGGTCACCGCCGCGCGCGGCGCGGGCGGCCTCCTCGGCGCGGCGGCGTACGGAGACGAGCGCGTCCCGGTACGCCGTCTGCTGCGCGGGGGACTGCTCCTGGAAGACGCCCCGGATGACCCCGTCCATGACCAGGGTGCGGGCCTCCACCATCGCCCGGTAGTCCGCGACGGTGAACTCGTACACCCGGAATCCGCGGTGCTGATCGGATTCGAGCAGGCCCTGCGCGGAGAGGTCGAAGAGTGCCTCACGGACGGGCGTCGCGGAGACGCCGTACTGCTCGGCGATCTGCTTGACGGTGAACTCCCGTCCCGGCTGCAGACGCCCGGCGAGCACTTCGTCACGCAGCGCGTCCGCGATCTGCTGTCGCAACGTACTGCGGGTGACAGCTCCGCTCGCGCGCATGGCGCCCCTCCCCGTTTCGGTTTCGGCCACCTTAGACCGAGCGGACCGGCCGGACCGCCGGGCAGGGGAGGGGCGCCGTGCGCCGGCGCAGCTACGCGGTGTGCTCGTCGGCCACCGACAGGGCGGCGTCCAGGGCGGCGAGCCCCTCCTTGGCCTCGGCCTCGGTGACGTTGCAGGCAGGAACGGCGTGGGTGCGGTTCATGTTGATGAAGGGCCACAGGCCGTTCTTCTTCGCCGCCGCACCGAAGGCCGCCATCGGGGCGTTCGCCGCGCCTGTCGCGTTGTACGGGACCAGCGGCTCGCGGGTCTCCCGGTCGCGGACGAGCTCCAGCGCCCAGAAGGCGCCGAGGCCGCGGACCTCACCGACGCAGGGGTGGCGCTCGGCGAGGTCGCGCAGGCCGGGGCCGAGCACCGTCTCGCCGATGTGCGCGGCGTTCTCGATGACCTTCTCGTCCTCCATCACATGGATGGTGGCCACGGCGGCGGCACAGGCCAGGGGGTGGCCGGAGTAGGTCAGTCCGCCCGGGTAGGGGCGGGTCTCGAAGGTGGCGGCGATCTCGGCGGAGATGGCGACGCCGCCGAGCGGTACGTAACCGGAGTTGACGCCCTTGGCGAAGGTCAGCAGGTCCGGCGCCACGTCGAAGTGGTCGGCGGCGAACCACTTGCCGGTGCGCCCGAACCCGGCCATCACCTCGTCGAGGACGAAGACGATGCCGTACCGGTCGCAGATCTCCCGGACCCCGGCGAGGTAGCCGGGCGGCGGCGTCATGATGCCGGCCGTGCCCGGGATGGTCTCCAGGATGATCGCGGCGATGGTCGCGGGGCCCTCGTAGGCGAGGGTGTCCTCCAGGTGCTGGAGCGCGCGGGCGCACTCCTCCGCCTCGGTCTCGGCGTAGAACGGCGAGCGGTAGAGGAACGGGGCCCAGAACCGGACGACGCCCGCCGAGCCGTTGTCGGACGCCCAGCGGCGCGGGTCACCGGTCAGGTTGATCGCGGTGGACGTGGCGCCGTGGTACGAGCGGTAGGCGGAGAGCACCTTCGTGCGGCCGGTGTGCAGCCGGGCCATCCTGATGGCGTTCTCGACGGCCTCGGCGCCGCCGTTGGTGAAGAAGATCTTGTCCAGGTCGCCGGGGGTGCGCTCGGCGATGAGGCGTGCGGCCTCGGAGCGCGACTCGATCGCGAAGGCGGGCGCGAAGGTCGTCATCTTCCCCGCCTGCTCCTGGATCGCGGCGACGACGGTGGGGTGCTGGTAGCCGATGTTGGTGTAGACGAGGCCGCTGGTGAAGTCCAGGTAGCGGTTGCCGTCGTAGTCCCAGAAGTACGCCCCCTCGGCGCCGGCGACGGCGAGCGGGTCGATCAGGCCCTGGGCGGACCAGGAGTGGAACACGTGCGCGCGGTCGGCGGCCTTCACGGCCGCCCCGGCGGCGGAGTCGGCAGGAGGGGGATGAGGGGTCATACGACGAGCGTAGGCGGCTGCGGACGCCGCCCGATATGGCCATCTTGTATGGCCTGGACCGCGTGATTCGGCAGGGTGTCGGGTCGTCCGGGGCCCGGCCGCACGGACCCCGACCGCGCGCACCTCGACCAATTGACAACACATTGTCGAAATGACAGCATGTTGGCATACACGTTCTTCCCGTCGAGGAGGCCGTCATGACCCGCAGGACCGCACACCTTGCCGTGTACGACACCTTCGCCGACTGGGAGACCGGGCACACGACCGCCCATCTCGCCCGCAACGGCTTCACCGTGCGGACGGTCGGCCCCACCACCGCCCCCGTCACCAGCATCGGCGGGCTGACCGTCCAGCCCGGTCTGTCGCTCGCGGAGCTGCGCCCCGAGGACAGCGAGCTGCTGATCCTGCCGGGCGCGGACCTGTGGGACACCGGCGACGCACTCGCACCGTTCGCCCGCGCCGCCCGCACCTTCCTGGACGCGGGCGTGCCGGTCGCCGCGATCTGCGGGGCGACGGCGGGGCTGGCCCGTGAGGGGCTGCTCGACGAGCGGGCGCACACGAGCGCGGTGTCCTTCTACCTGGCAGCCACCGGTTACGCGGGCGGCAAGCACTACGTCGACGCCGACGCGGTCACCGACGGCGACCTGATCACCGCCGGTCCGACCGAGCCGGTCGCGTTCGCCCGTGAGGTCTTCGCCCGGCTCGGTGTGTACGACGCCGTGAAGCTCGACGCCTGGTTCCGGCTCTTCCACGACTCGGACGCGAGCGCGTACGAGGTGCTCCAGGGATGAGCCGCGCGGACCAGGACCGGCTGAGCCGGACCGCTCTCGGGGTCTTCCGCCTCAACGGTCAGTTCCTCACCGTGTCGGAGGAGCTGACCCGGCCGGCCGGCCTGACCGCCGCGCGCTGGCAGGTGCTCGGCGCGGTGCTGAACGAGCCGCTGCCGGTCGCCGGAATCGCCCGCGCCATGGGCATGACCCGCCAGGGCGTACAACGGACCGCCGATCTGCTGGTGGACAAGGGCCTCGCGGAATACGTCCCGAACCCCGCCCACCGCCGGGCCAAACTGCTGCGCCCCACACAGGAGGGCCACGCAGCGATCTCCCGAATCGGCCCCGGCCACGCGGAGTTGGCCGCACGTCTGGCCCAGGAGCTGGGCGCGGAGGGCTTCGCGGAGACGGTACGAGTACTGGAACGCCTGTCAGAGGCGATGGACACCCTGAGAACAACCCCAGAGTCATCCCCACCCGCCACCCCCGGCGCGTCCGGCACCCACAGCCCGTCCGGCGATTGAGGACGGAACCGGCACCGCGGACCGGGAAGCCCTCACGGACGACGGGAAATCGAGCCCACCCGACACCCCAGCCCACCCGGCACCCCCGAGCCGGCCCCGCACCACCCAGCCCGTCCGGCGCTTGAGGACGGAACCGGCACCGCGGACCGGGACGCCCTCGCGGGACCGGCTCGCGAGGGCCGGAAAATCGAGCCCGTCCGGCGATTGAGGACAAGTCCCGGCCGGGGACCGGGCAACCGCACCCCGCCACGCCTCGACCACGCCGCTATTCTCGACCCGTCCGGCGTGTCGCCGTACGGGGGAGGACTGCACACCATGGAGAAGCTCGGGTCCGCCGATCCGCAACGCATCGGCGCGTACCGCCTGCTGGGCCGGCTCGGCGCAGGCGGCATGGGCCAGGTGTACCTGGCCCGCTCCGACCGCGGACGTACGGTCGCCATCAAGCTCGTGCGTGAGGAGCTGGCCGAACAGCAGGAGTTCCGCGACCGGTTCCGCCAGGAGGTGCAGGCCGCCCGCCAGGTCGGTTCCACCTGGACCGCGCCCGTGCTGGACGCCGACACCGAGGCCGCCGTGCCGTGGGTGGCCACCGGATACGTCGCCGGCCCCTCCCTCCAGACCACCGTCACGGGCCGCGCGAGCACCTCGGCAGGCCCGGCCCCGGGGGCGTACGGCCCGCTGCCCGAGCGGTCGGTCCACATCCTGGGTGCCGGTCTCGCCCATGCCCTCAGGGCCATCCACGCGGCCGGCGTCATCCACCGCGACCTCAAGCCCTCCAACATCCTGCTGACCATCGACGGGCCCCGGGTCATCGACTTCGGCATCGCCCGAGCCCTCGACACCGTCACCGACGGCGGTCTCACCCGCACCGGCGCCCTGGTCGGCTCCCCCGGCTTCATGTCGCCCGAGCAGGTGCGGGGCGAGCGGGTGACCACGGCGTGCGACGTGTTCTGCCTGGGCTCGGTGCTGGCGTACGCGTCCACCGGGCGGCTGCCGTTCGGCGCGGCGGCCAGCGGGGTGCACGCACTGCTGTTCCGGATCGCGCAGGAGGACCCGGACCTGACCGGGGTGCCGGTCGACCTCGTGGAACTGATCCAGGACTGCCTGCGCAAGGACCCGGAGGCGAGACCGACGACGGACGAGATCCTGGACCGGCTGTCCGAGGACCACACGGCGGAGCCCTGGCTGCCCGGCGCGCTCATCGCCCAACTCGGCCGCCACGCCGTGGAACTGCTCGACTCGGAGGACCCGGAGGACGCGGTCCCGGCCGACGCGGTCCCGGCCGGCCCGGTCCCGACCAGCCCGGTCCCGGCCGACACGACCCCCGCCGACGCGATCCCGGCCGACGCGGCAACGCCGCCGAACGGCACACCCCCGCAGGACACACCACCCCCGCACGCCCCCGCGACCCCCGCGACCCCCGCAGCTCCCGCGGCCGCCGCGGCCGCCGCAGCCGCCGCCGTACCGGCACCGGACGTACCGGCCCCCGACGCGGCGTCCCCGGCCGAACCACCCACGCCCCCGCAGCAGTCCGTACCCGGCAGCGTCCACACCCTCCCCACCACGGTCGGTCTCCACGCGCCGCAGGCGTCCCCGACGGACGGGCCACCACCGCCCGGACCCCCGCACCCGCGCCCTCCCCCGGGTACGGCTATCCGCAACTGCCCGCCCAGCCGTACCCGGGCCAGGGATACGGCTATCCGCAACAGCCGACCCCCAGCCACGGATACGGCTATCCGCAGCAGCAGAACCCCGACCACGGGTACGGGTATCCGCAGCAGAAACCCCACCAGGGCTACGCGTACGGATATCCGCAGCAGCCCGGTTTCGGCTCCACGCCCCCGTACGGCCCGCAGTACCCGGCGGCGAACCAGGACCCCGCACCCGCCCGCAGGGGCGCCGGCTCGACCGTCGCGCTCGTCGCGATCGCCGTTCTCGTGGCCATAGGGGCCGGCGGTTCCGTCTACGCGCTGATGAACGACGGCGGCGACACCAACGCCTCCCCGACGCACTCGACGAGCCCCTCCCCGTCGGACGACTCCTCCAACTCCCCCTCCCCCGACGGCCCCCAGGACCCGTCCCCAGCGACGACGCGCAGAACGGCAGCGAAGAGGGCGGCGTCCCCGAGGGCTACCTGGGCACCTGGTCCGGCTCCATCGACAACGCCTCCGGCCACTCCACCCGCGAACTCGTCATCCAGCAGGGCCGGGCCGGCGACGCCGTCCTCACCCTCACCGCCGAGGGCCCGACGGACACCGGCGGCACCTACCGCTGCGTGTTCCAGGCCGACCTGACGGCCGACGTCAGCGGGGACGAGCCGCTCCAGGTCGGGCCGTCCACGGTGACGCTCGGCCGGCCCATGTCGTCCTGCACACCGGGCAGCGCCACCACGCTCACCCTCCTCCCGGACGGCACCCTGAGCCGCGAGAACACGGCCACCGGCGAGAAGCTCGCGTACACGAAGTCCGGCTGACCGGAGAGGGTCACGGCACGAGTCCGGCGCCTGGCCGGGTCCGCCGACGCCCCCACCTGGGCACCTGTGTAAAACCTGTGAAGGTCATGACATACCCTGCGGTCCTGGGCCGCACCCCGTTCTCATCTCCGGGTGCCATGCGGCCCTCTTCACCGTGGGGGTAGACATCAGCATCTTGCGTACGCGAAGAATCTCCACCGCGACCTCGCTCGCGGTCCTCTTCAGCTCAGTGGTACTGGTCGGCGGTGCGGCGAATCCGGCCGCCGCCGACTCCAGCAGAATCCTTCCTGCCGCGTCCGTCGGCGACATCGTCGCCGACGGCGTGCACAAGCGGGTCTTCATCAGCGACCCGGTCGGCGGCAAGGTCCTCGTCGCCGACTACAACGGCGCGGTCGTCGCGACGATCCCGTCGCTGCCCGGGGTGACCGGCCTCGACCTGTCCGCCGACTCCGGCACCCTCTTCGCCGCCGTACCTGGCGCCGATGCCATCGTCACCATCGACACGGCGGCCCTCAAGGAGTCGGCCCGGTACGCCACCGGCGAAGGCACGGGCCCGAAGTACCCGGCGCTCGCGGGCGGCAAGCTCTGGTTCGGGTACGCCGGGGGCGGCTCGGGCCACCTCGGCTCGCTCGACCTGAGCGGCGCCGAGCCGGTCGTGGACCTGGGCCAGGAGACGAACGGCACCTGGACCTACGCGCCGACCCTGGCCTCCACCCCGGGCGCGCCCGACGTGCTGGCCGCCGGTATCGAGAGCCAGAGTCCGACGGAGCTCGCCACGTACGACGTGGGCTCGGGCACGGCCGTGCGGACCGCGTACCTCTTCGCGAACGGGAGCAACCTGCGCGACCTCGCGCTCAGCCCGGACGGCTCGCAGCTCGTGGTCGCCAGCGGCGCTCCGTACACCCACCAGGTGTACCGGACCTCGGACCTCAAGCCCGACATCGCGTACCCGTCCGACGCGTACCCCAACGCCGTCGACATCGCCCCGGACGGGACGGTCGCCGCCGGCATCGACGGCTGGTACGAGCCGGACGTCTACGTGTACAAGCAGGGCGTCACCGCCAAGCCGGTGCGGACGTACGACTTCCCCAACACCGGTTACACCAGCGGTTCGGACACCCTGGACCCGGCCGGCCTGGCCTGGGCACCGGACACCAGCCGGCTCTTCGCCCTCACCGTGAACAGCAACGGTGTCCGCTCGCTGCGGGTGCTCACCGACCCCGTCAGGTCCGTGACCACGGTCACGGTCACCGCCCCGGCGAAGGCGACGCGCGGCAAGAAGCTCACCGTCACCGGCAAGGCCGCGTCGAACAGCGCGTTCGCCGCGGGCGCCAAGGCCACGGTGACACGTACCGACCTCGAGTCGGCCAAGGGCAAGGCCCTGCCCGCGGTGGCCCTGAAGTCGAACGGCACGTTCTCCTTCACCGACACCCCGCCCGCCGGCGGCACGGTCACCTACAAGGTGTCGTACGCGGGCGACGCCACCCACTCCCCGGGTTCGGGCAGCGACAAGGTCGCCGTCTCCCGAGCGGCCACCTCGCTGACCCTGAACCACAACAAGGCGCTGTACGCCTACGGCACCGACGTGTCGTTCACCGCGCACCTCGGCACGACGTACAGCAGCCGCACCGTCGAACTGTGGGCGGACCCGTACGGCACGGACAAGCCCAGGAAGCTGGTGAAGACCGGCAAGGTCAGCTCCAAGGGCAATCTGTCCGCCACGGTCGACATGACCCGGGACACCACCGTCACCGCCGTCTTCAAGGGCGACGGCCGCTACGCGCCCAGGACGGTCACGTCCACGGCGTACGCGAAGGTCAGGGTCTCGACCACCGTCTCCAAGCAGTACCGGACGGCGAAGATCGGCTCCACCTCGTACGCGTACTTCCACAAGAAGACCGACCCGGCCTTCACCACGACGATGAGCTACTTCAAGAACCGCAAGTACCGGCTCGCCCTGGAGATCTACTACCAGGGCAAGTGGTACGACGCGGGCCAGCAGTACTTCAAGCTCGGCACCAACGGCAAGTCGATCGTGACGCTGACCGGCGCCCACGACACGGGCTACCGGATGCGTGCCCGCGCCTCGTACGTGGACAGCGAGTCGGGTGACTTCCTGAACACGACCACCCACGGCGCCTGGAAGTACTTCTACTTCACCAAGTAGCCGGAGCAGGGACGCGGGAGGGGTGCGGGGCCGGGCGCAGTCAGCCCGGCCCCGCGCCTACAACAGCGGCTTGACCGACATGAGCAGGTGCTGGTGGGGCCCCTCCAGCAGACCCGTCGCGTCCTCGCGGTCCGCATGTCCGGTGACCATGGCGCGCTGCCCCGGCCCCATCAGGTGGAACCGGACCACCGGGGTGTCGAACGAGGACAGCGCGTCCATCAGGTAGGTGGGGTTGAAGGCGACCGTCAGCTCGTCGGTGCCCGCCAGTTCGGCAGGCAGCCGCTGGGACGCCACGTCGTCCTCGTAGCCGGCCTGCAGAAGCACGGAGTCCGGCCGGAAGGCGAACTGGAGCGGGCTGTCGCCGTCAGCCACCACCGAGACCCGCTTCACCGCCTCGACCAAGGGCTCGAGGTCGGTCACCGCCGTCACCGGGTCCTTCATCGCGAACAGCTTGTCGTGGCGCGGCAGCCGGCCGTCCAGCAGGCGCACCGTGGTGCGCATCCCGGCCAGCTCGAAGCCCGCCGAGCCGTTGTCCAGCGCCAGGCTGACCAGGCCGGAGCGGCCGAAGGAGCGGGCGATCTCGGTGAGCCTGCGGGCCGAGACCACGACATCGGCCGACACACCGGCCGCCGCGGGCTTCCACCCGAGGGTGCGGACCGCGAAGCGGTACCGGTCGGTGGCCGCCAGGGTCATCCGGTCACCGTCGAGTCCCAGCCGGATACCGGTGAGCGTCGGCAGCGTGTCGTCCCGGCCCGCCGCCACCGTCACGTCCGCGACGGCCGCCGCGAACTCCTGGCTGTCCACGGCCCCGAGGACCTCCGGCAGCGGAGGCAGCGCCGGGTAGTCGTCGAGCGGCAGCACCGACAGTCCGAAGCCCGCGCCGCCGCCGGTCACCGTGAACCGGGAGCCCTCCACCGCGCACTCCACGGCCCCTCGGGCAGCACCCGGCACACGTCCAGCAGCCGGCGGCCCATGACCAGCACCCGGCCCGGCCGTTCGGTCCCGGCGTCCACCTCGATCCGGGCGGATGCCTCGTAGTCGAGGCCGGAGACGGACAGCCGGCCGTCCGCCGCTTCCAGCAGCAGACCGCCCAGCACGGGAACGGGTGACCGCGTGGGCAGCACCCGGGCCGCCCAGGCGACGGCGTCGGCCAGTACGCCGCGCTCGATCCGGAACTCCATGGTGGTGACCTCTCCTCGTGCGCCGACCATCTCTGGTCTCCGACGCTAAGGGTCACCACTGACAACGCGGCGCGCAGCGGCGGTTGCGGCCGACGGCAGCGGCCACCCCCGTGAGCCGCTGCCGTCGTCCCCCGTGCCTCTCCCCCGAAAGGCCCGCAACCGCGTTCGGACTCTAGGCCGGTGGGTAGGGGCCGGTAAAGATTCAGTTCGCACTGTGTGGCCGGGCGGAGGTATCAGTCCGCACAACCGAACCGGTACTCTGCACTCCGGTTTCCGGCAGGAGCGGGGGAAGTGTGCACGCGGGGAGTCGGGCCGACGACGTCATGAGGATGCTCGGACTCGCCCGGGCCGGTGGCTCCCAGGAGCTGTTGCGCTGGGTGTCGGGCCGTGCGGACGGCTGGGCGGGCCTGGTCGGCCGCGACGGCACCGTTCTGCACGGCGTCGCCCGGGACCCGGATGCCGCGAGCGCCGGATCGGCCGCACTCGCGGCCGAGGGTGCGAAGGAGCTGACGGCGCTCGGCGCCCGCTCCCTCGCGTTCGACAAGGGGCCGCAGGCCGCCCTGCTGTTCTCCCTGGACGGCCCGTCGGGCGTGGCCGCACCGGTCTTCGGCGTGGTCGGCCGGCGCCCGCTCCCGGACGGGCTTCCCACGCTGGTGGCCGACGCCGCGCTGCCGCTGGCCATGTGCTGGGCGGCCGAGACCGTCGAGCGCAAGCGCCGTCGCGTCGATCTGGCGGAGTCCCGCGGCCGGGAGGCGGTACTTCATCTACTCATGACCGGCCAGCTGTCGATCGCGCACCAGGTGGCGGGCGCCCTGAAGCCCAGCCTGCCCGACCCGGTCCGGGTCTGTGTCGTCGAGTGCCCGGGCGACAGCCGTGACGAGGTCGCCCGGATCTGCGCGGACCTGTCCGGCGGGCGGTCGTGGATCATCCGGTGCCCGGTCTACGCGCGCCATCTGATCCTCATCGCGCCGGCCGGACCGGAACCGGCCGACGGGCAACTCGGCCCGGAGGTGGCCGCGGTGGTGGCCGACTGCGTCGTGGGCATCAGCGAGGACGTGCCGCTGCCCGACACGGCGACCGCGTACCGCCAGGCGTTCCACGCGCTGGCCGTGGCCCGCGGGCTGCCCGGCCGGCACGCCCGCTTCGGGTCGGCTCCCGAGCCCGCGCTCGTGGTCGGTGCCGAGGGGGCGCGGTGGGCCGACGCGCTGCTGGCCCCGCTGCTCAGCTACCTGCCCCGCCGCAGCCAGGACCCCGGCAGTCAGGAGCTCGCGGCGACCCTCGCGTCCTGGCTCGCCTTCTCCTCGCACGCGACCGGGCATCTGAAGATCCACCGCAACACCCTGGCCGCCCGGCTGCGGCTGATCGGTGAGCTGCTGGACCTGGATCTGAACCGGGTCGCCGACCAGGCCGCGCTCGACCTGGCGCTGTGCATCCGCGCCACGCCCACCCTGCCCGTCCCGGCCGTCCGGCCGGGGGCACCACGGCGCCCGCCCTCTCGCTGGACGAGATCCTGCGCATCCCCGCGGTCCGTTCCTGGGCGGCCCAGCAGCTGCGCCCGCTCGGCATCCCCGGGGCGGCCGGCGCCGCCGACCCGCACACCACGCTGCGCACCTGGCTGGCGTGCGAGGCCCAACTGGGCGCGGCCGCCGAGGCGCTGGAGATCTCCGTGCCCGGAATGCGCAAGCGGCTGACCCGGCTGGAAACGGTGCTCCAGCGCTCGCTGCTGCGGTCGCCGAGCGCCCGCTACGACCTGTGGCTGGCGTTCCGGGCGCTGGACATCGCCGAGGACATCACCGAGGACCGGTAGCGGCGACAGGGGGTGCCTCCGGCCGTGAAGCCGGAAGCACCCCCTGTCCACGGGATCTCAGCGGGTCAGCAGCTCAGGTTCGACCCGGGCGTGGTGCCGAGGATCGACACGAACGCCTGGTACTTGTCGATCCGGCTCTGCACCTGAGCGGGGTTGCCGCCGTTGCACTCGATGGAGCCGTTGATGGAGCGGATCGTCTCACCGAATCCGGCGCTGTTCACCATGGCGTTGTGGGGGGTCATGGTGCCGGGACCGCTCTGGGTGTTCCAGTACCAGAGGCCCGTCTTCCAGGCCACGGCCGCGTCCTGCTCGACCAGGTAGGGGTTGCCCAGGAGGTCGATGCCGAGTGCGTCGCCCGCTGCCTTGTAATTGAAGTTCCAGCTGAGCTGGATCGGGCCGCGGCCGTAGTACGCGGACTGCCCGGCAGGGCAGCCGTAGGGCTGGCTGCTGTCGCAGTAGTGGGGGTAGTTGGCCGTGTTCTGCTCGACCACGTACACCAGGCCGCCCGTCTCATGGCTGACGTTGGCGAGGAACGCCGCCGCCTCCTGGCGCTTGACCGTGTCGCTGCCGGTGTTGGCGAAGCCCGGGTAGGCGTCCAGCGCGGCGGTCAGCCCGCTGTAGGTGTAGAAGGAGTTGCGGCCCGGGAACATCTGGTTGAACTGCGCCTCGCTGACGATGAAGCCGGCGGAGGAACCGGGGTCGCCCGGGTCCGTACCGCCGCCGCCACAGCTTCCCTGGTCGGCCCAGACGTCGGAGCTGCCCGGCGTCTCGTTCTGGGTCCACCACTTGGCGGTCCAGTTGTGGCCGTTGTAGGAGGCGGCTCCACCGCCGGTGTACACGGACGAGGAGTTCCAGGCGCCCGCGCACTCGGCCGCGGACGCGGTGGTGGCGGGGAGAATGACGACCGTCGCGACAACCGCGCCCAGCGCGGCGAGCAGGCCCATGATGCGTCTGATCATGTGAGCACTCCTTAGGCGCGGCGCACCGAGCTCATCGGTGCGCCGCCATGGGGGGTGACCGACACTCAAGCGCTGCTGGTCTGAACCTGTCAAGGTCTAGACCAACGCGGGGATTCCTTCCCGACGAATCCTCCACACGGAGGGCACCGCACACCCTCCTCCGTCAAGGGAGCCTTCAGCAGGGCCGATTACGGAGGGAGCCACTCCGCAACGGCGCCCGGACGCCGACGGGCCCGAAGGTAAAAACCTTCGGGCCCGTCCAGCATGCGGGACGCCGTACTGTCCGACCGGTCAGCCGCCCGCCGCGCACGAATCGCCCGCCGCACCCTCAGCAGGTGAGCCCCGAACCCGGCTTCGTACCGATGATGCCGGTGATGCGCTCGTACTTGGCCACCCGCGCCGCCACGGACGCGGGGTTGCCGCCGTCGCACTCCAGCGACCCGTTGAGCGAGCGGATCGTCTCACCGAAGCCTGCCCCGCTGACCATGGCGTGGTGCGAGGTCATGGTGCCCGGACCGTTCTGGGTGTTCCAGTACCAGAGGGCGGTCTGCCAGGCGACCGACGGATCCTGCTCGACCAGCCACGGGTTGTTCAGCAGGTCGAGGCCGAGCGCGTCACCGGCGGCCTTGTAGTTGAAGTTCCAGCTGAACATGATCGGGCCGCGGCCGTAGTACGCGGACTGACCGGCCGGGCAGCCGAAGGGCTGGCTGTAGTCGCACTTGATCCAGTAGTTGGCCTCGTTGATCTCCTTGACGTACTGCAGACCGACCGACTCGAAGTCGGCGTGCGTCAGGAACGCCGCCGCCTCCCGGCTCCGCGTCGCCTCGTTCCCGGTGTTCGCGAAGCGGGGGTAGGCGTGCAGCGCGTCGATCAGGCCCTGGTACGTGTAGAAGGCGTCGCGGTCCGGAAATATCTCGTCGAACTCCGCCTCACTGATGACGAAGTCGGAGACCCCGCCCGTACAGGCCCCGCGGTCCTTCCAGACTCTGGTGGCTCCCGGATTGTCGTTCCGCGTCCACCACTTCGCCGTCCAGTTGCGGCCGTGGTGCGAGACGGCGCCACCGGCCCGGTAGACGGTCGACGAACTCCAGACCGGTGCGCACGGGGCCGAGGCCGTGGTGGCGGGCGCGGCGTTCGCCGCGGCGGGAAGGAAGGCCGCCGTCGCGATGACGGCGCTCAGTACGGTCAGAACGCTCTTGATGCGGTTCAGCGCTGCTCACTCCTTCGACAGGCACGGTTCGTCGGGCACGGCCCCCGCGCACACCGGCGGGCGGGCCGTCCTGGCACCCCGACACCCAATCCCTGTTGGTCTGGACCTGTCAAGGTCTAGACCAGCCCTCCGGTGGTCGGCCGCACCTCACCCCTGACCACCGGACGAACAGCGGGCGAACGTCGCCCGAAGGAAACACCCATCGGCCCCAACTCCCTTTCTTCGCACGTACGGTGACGCGCACCGCAGGCCGGCGGCCGCGGGTGCGCACGCACCCCCGAGGAGAGCTGGTGAAGGCCGTGGAGTGGTTCAGCGCCGAGAACATCGTGGCCGTGCTCACCGCCGTGCTGGGCGTCCTCGCCTCCGTGGGCGTGCTCTGGTACGAGCGCCGCGTGCCCCGCCGCAAACGCATCGGCTACCGGGTCCAGATGGACACCCCGATCGGCAGCGACGCCGGCCAGGCGCGGGCCAACGTACGGCTCGGACTCTTCGACGAGACCCCGGACATGTCCGACGCCACGCTCGTCCTGCTGCGCATCGAGAACGACGGCTCGCAGTCCATCACCCGCGGCGACTACACCGGCCCTGACGAGCAACTGCACGGCCTGGTCGTCGGGTTCTCCGAACGCCGGGTCCGCGGCATCGCGGTCACCCACTCCCCCGGCGCCGACCACCTGATGGACCACTTCACCCCGGCCGCCGGACTCCGCGGGACCGGCTCCCTCATCCGGCTGCCGCGCGTACCGCTCAACCGGGGCGAGCACTTCAAGCTCCTGGTCCTGCTCACCGGAGGGCGGGTGGGCAGCCCGATCCGGGTCACCGGAGGCATCCGGGACGGCGAGGTGACGCCGAACAAGGCGGCCCGCCCCGACGAGAAGCCCCCGCTGTTCGGCCGGGCCGCGCGGTTCATCACCGTCGCACTGACCGTCTGCGTCGTCACGCTGGCCGCCATCATCCTGGTGCGCGACGACACCCCGCCCCCGATCGGCTGCGCCCGCGGCGAGCTGACCCTGACCGGCTCGACCGCCTTCGAGCCGGTCCTTCAGGAACTGGCGGTGAAGTACGGCAAGGCGTGCGAGGGGGCGACCGTCACGGTGGACGCGCACGGCAGCACCGCCGGGATAAGAGAACTGGCCGAACGGGGTGCCGGAGCCGGGCGGTCCGGATCGCCGGCCCTCGTGGCCCTCTCCGACGGCCCGAAGCCGAGCGGCTTCCCGCAACTGCGCGAGAACCGCGTCGCCGTCTCGCTCTTCCGCCTGGTCGTCAACGACCGGGTGCCGCTGAAGAACCTCACCCGGGACACCGTCCGCCGGATCTACCGCGGCGACGTCCGCAACTGGAAGGAGGTCGGCGGCCCCGACCTCCCCGTGCTGCTGGTCAGCCGGGACGCCAACTCCGGCACCCGGGAGGTCTTCCAACGCCGGGTCCTGGGCCGCAACGAGCCCGCCCAGTCCTCCCGCGACTGCACCACGAAGGACGACCCGCAGGCCCCCGTCATCCGCTGTGAACTCGACTCCACCGAACAGGTCCTGGCCACGGTCGGCCGGCTCCCCGGCGCGATCGGCTACAGCGAACTGCGCTCCGGCACCAGACCGGCAGGGGCGCACCAGCTCGCCATCGACGGCACCACCCCGTCCGTCGACACGATCGGCACCAGCAGCTACCCGTACCGGGAGATCGAGTACGCGTACACCTACGGCAGCCCGCCCGCCGACTCACTGGCCTCCAGCTTCCTCGCCTACCTCAGCCGCGGCAGCGGTCAGGACGTCGTCCGCACCCACGGCCACCTGCCGTGCGCGACGCCGCAGGGGCTGCGGATCTGCGGCGAGGACTGAGGCCGCACATGCGGGAGGGCCGGGACGCTCGGCGCCCCGGCCCTCCTTCCGCTCCAGGTGCCTACAGGAACGAGTTGATCTCGATGGTCTCGGTCCGGCCGGGGCCGACACCGATCGCGGAGATCGGGGCGCCGGACATCTCCTCCAGCGCCTTCACGTAACCCTGCGCGTTCTTCGGCAGGTCGGCGAAGGTCTTCGCCTTGGTGATGTCCTCGGACCAGCCCGGCAGCATCTCGTAGACCGGCTTCGCGTGGTGGAAGTCGGTCTGGTTGTACGGGAGCTCCTCGACGCGCTTGCCGTCGATCTCGTACGCCACGCAGACCGGGATCTGCTCCCAGCCGGTGAGCACGTCGAGCTTGGTGAGGAAGAAGTCGGTCAGCCCGTTGACCCGGGTCGCGTACCGCGCGATCGGGGCGTCGAACCAGCCGCAGCGGCGGTCACGGCCGGTGGTGACACCGCGCTCGCCACCGATCCGGCGCAGCGCCTCGCCGTCCTCGTCGAGCAGCTCGGTCGGGAACGGACCGGCGCCGACACGCGTCGTATAGGCCTTGAGGATGCCGATGACCCGGCTGATCTTCGTCGGGCCGACGCCGGAACCGGTGCAGGCGCCGCCGGCGGTCGGGTTCGACGAGGTGACGAAGGGATACGTGCCGTGGTCGACGTCGAGCAGCGTGCCCTGACCGCCCTCGAAGAGGACGACCTTGCCCGCGTCGATGGCGTCGTTCAGGATCAGCGTGGTGTCGGCGACGTAGGGCTTGATCTGCTCCGCGTACTGGAGCATGTCCTCGACGACCTTGCCGGCCTCGATCGCGCGCCGGTTGAAGACCTTGGCCAGAAGCTGGTTCTTCTGCTCCAGGGCCGCCTCGACCTTCTGCTCCAGGATCGACTCGTCGTAGAGGTCCTGGACGCGGATGCCGACCCGGTTGATCTTGTCGGCATACGTCGGGCCGATACCGCGCCCGGTCGTGCCGATCTTGCGCTTACCGAGGAACCGTTCCGTCACCTTGTCGACCGTGACGTTGTACGGGGTGATCAAATGAGCGTTACCGCTGATCAGCAGCTTGGACGTGTCCACGCCGCGGTCGTTCAGCCCACTCAGCTCGGAGAGCAGGACCGCAGGGTCGACGACGACACCGTTACCGATGACCGGGGTACACCCCGGTGACAGGATTCCGGAGGGGAGGAGATGAAGTGCGTATTTCTGGTCGCCGACGACCACCGTGTGGCCGGCATTGTTGCCGCCCTGGTAGCGCACCACATAGTCCACGGATCCACCGAGGAGGTCGGTGGCCTTCCCCTTGCCCTCGTCACCCCACTGAGCACCGAGCAGCACAAGTGCGGGCACAGGCGTACACCCCTTCCGGGCGGGGCATGTCCAAGGTCAGGGGGCGTACGTAAACGTCGTACATGCCGTACGACGTTGTACGACAAGGCCTGAACCGTCGAACCGGGTGCCCCGGAATAGACCAAGCCCCTGGCGCAATAGCGCAAGGGGCTCTTGCACCAAGATGCTACCCGAGGAAGGACCGAGGTGTCGGCTGCCCAGCCCCCGGTAACGGTGCGCCCCATTTGCTGGTGGTGATCGATCCGGTCGCCCGCCGGACGGACGGCGAGTCCGTCCGGATCGCCAAGGACGTGCTGAGCGCCGGCTCGCACGCCAAGATCTGCCTTCCCGACAACCCCGAGGAGTTCGCCCGGGCCCTGTCCCGCCGGGGCGGCCGGCGCGCGGTGGTGATCGGTGACGACCGGGCGCTGAGGCGTGCGGTGGCCCTGCTGCACCGCGAGCGGGAGCCCGCCGGCAGCGCCCTCTCACTGATCCCGGTCGGCGCCGCGGCCGCGCTGGAACTCGCCCACTCACTCGGCGTGCCGACGGGTGCGGTGGCCGCCGCCCGCACCGCGCTCGACGGCGTGGTGCGGCGGCTGGACCTGCTGGTCGACGACAGCGACGGGGTCGTCCTGGGCGCGCTGCGCATCCCCGCCCTGAGCGGCGCACCGGGCGCGGAGGCGCCCCACACGGGCGTCACCGCGGTCTGGGACACCTGCCGCTCCCTGGTCCGCACCCTGGTGCACACCGCGCCCTCGGCGCCGGCCGCCCCGCCGCCCTTGCACCGGCTGCGGGTCGAGGCGGACGGCGTCCTGCTGAACGATCTGGACCGCCCGGTCGAATCGGTGACCATGACCTCGGGGTGCGGCGACGGCGGCCTCGCGGAGGTGACGATCCACTCGCCGGACGGCGAACCGGTCACCACGGAGGCCAAGGCCGTCACGGTCTCCGGCGCGGACTTCCGCTACCGCGCGGACATACAGGTCGGCGGGCCGGTCCGGACGCGGACCTGGACGGTGCGGCCGGGGGCGTGGGGGCTGATGCTGCCGGCGGTCGAGGGGTAGCCGGCCCCGCCGCCCATTCCCCCGTCGCCCATGCCGTCGCCGGTCCGTGACGGGCGCCGTCAGGCGCCCGCGGGCCCGGCGGCCGTCGGGAGGTCGAGGGTCTTGCGGTGCTCCTGCCAGCGGCCCATCAGGCCCTCCAGCTCCGACTGCAGGAACTCGAAGAACGCGGCCGTCTCGGCGATCCGCGCACCGGCCGGCGTGTGCTCCCCGAGCGTGCGGGCGCCCTCCTTGAGGGTGCGCTCCCAGCGGGTGAGCACCTGGTCGCGGCTGGCGAAGGTGGTGTACCAGATCTCGTTGTGCAGGCGGTAGCGGTCGCGGCGGGAACCCGGGTCGCGCTCGCGGCCCACCATGCTGACCTGAGTGAGGTAACTCACTGCGCCGGAGACGGCGGCCGGGCTGATCTGCAGGGCCAGGGCGAGCTCGGCCGAGGTCATGGAGGCGTCGTCGTCGGCGAGGAGCGCGGCGAAGACGCGCGAGGCCATGCGCTGCATCCCCGCCTCGGTCATCTCGGACGCGAACCGCTCGACGAACCGCGACACGGCCTCCGCGTCGCGCCCGTCCCCCGCCTCCGCCTGGCGTGCTTGCTCTCCGGTTTCGCTGCTCATCGGCCCATCGTCTCCCCTGATCCCCCGGCTGATCCCCGTCCCCGGTTCCGGCTCCGAGTTTATACGCTTCCTTAACTTCACAAGTTTGTGAAAGTAGCGTACTTTCAAAATCATGACGAAGGCAATCACCGTGGCCGGGCTGCACAAGTCGTTCGGCCGGACACACGCGTTGGACGGGCTCGACCTGGCCGTCGAGTCCGGTGAGGTCCACGGCTTCCTCGGGCCCAACGGGTCAGGGAAGTCCACCACCATCCGGGTGCTGCTCGGCCTGCTGCGGGCCGACTCCGGCGCCGCCCAGCTGCTCGGCCGCGACCCGTGGCACGACGCGGTCGAACTGCACCGGCGGGTGGCCTACGTCCCCGGTGACGTCACGCTGTGGCGCAACCTCTCCGGCGGCGAGGTGATCGATCTCTACGGGCGGCTGCGCGGCGGCCTCGACGACGCCCGGCGCGCCGGCCTCGTCGACCGGTTCGAGCTCGACCCGACCAAGAAGGGCCGGACGTACTCCAAGGGCAACCGGCAGAAGGTGGCCCTGGTCGCCGCGTTCGCCTCCGAGGTGGACCTGCTGATCCTCGACGAACCGACCAGCGGGCTCGACCCCCTGATGGAGGAGGTCTTCCAGGCCTGCGTCGCCGAGGAACGCGACCGCGGGCGGACGATCCTGCTCTCCAGCCACATCCTCAGTGAGGTCGAGTCGCTCTGCGACCGGGTCAGCATCATCCGGCAGGGACGGACGGTGGAGACCGGCTCGCTGTCCGCCATGCGCCATCTGACGCGGACGAACATCCGTGCCGAACTGGCCGCCGAGCCCGCCGGGCTGGCGGGACTGCCCGGGGTGCACGACCTCGACATCCAGGGGCGCCAGGTCACACTCCAGGTCGACACGGACAAGCTGGACGCCGTCCTCAAGTCGCTCTCGGCGTCCGGGGTCAGGTCGCTGAGCAGCACCCCGCCCACGCTGGAGGAGCTGTTCCTGCGGCACTACGCGGCGGACACCGCCCCGGCCCCGGAGGTGGCGGCGCGATGACTGCCGTGACCATGACCGCCAAGGCCGGCGCGGGGCGCCGGGCGGGGGCCGGACAGCTCGCGGGGACCTGGCCCCTGCTGAGGCTCGCCCTGCGGCGCGACCGGATCATCATGCCGCTCTGGGTGATCGTGCTCGGCGGCTCGTTCTCCTCCGTCGGGAAGTCCATCTCCGCGCTCTACGACACGGCCGGCCGGCGTGCCGAGCTCGCCGCCTCGATGAACGGCAACAGCTCGGTGCGGGCGATGTACGGGCCGGTGTTCGGCGACTCCGTCGGCGGACTCGTCGGCTGGCGCATGATGGCCTTCGGGGCCGCGCTGGCGGCGGTGATGAGCCTGGTCGTCGTCGTGCGGCACACCCGGGAGGAAGAGGAGACCGGCCGTCAGGAGATGCTCTCCTCGGCCATGGTGGGGCGCCGCGCCCCGCTGACCGCGGCACTGCTCGCCGCGGTGATCGCCAACGCCGGGCTGGCCCTGATGATCATGGCGGGGATGGCCGGGTCGGGGGCGGGCGGCGCCGGAGCGGTGGCGCTCGCGTCGGCCGTCGCCGGGGTGGGGGTGCTGTTCGCCTGCACCGCCGCGATCGCCGCTCAGTTCACCGAGAGCGCGCGGCTCGCGAAGGGGCTGACGGCGGCGGTGATCGGCGCCGCTTTCGTCCTGAAGGCGGCGGGCGACTCCGCGACGGACGACGGCTCGTCGGTGTTCACCTGGCTCTCCCCCATCGGCTGGGCGGAGAACGTGCGGCCGTACGCGGCCGAGCGGTGGTGGGTGCTCCTCGTGCTCGCCGGCGCCGCGGCGGTGCAGTGCGCCCTGGCGTACGCGCTGACCGAGCGGCGCGATGTCGGCATGAGCTTCCTGGCGACGCGACCGGGTCCCGCCCGGGGCCGGATCGCCACCGCTTCCGGACTCGCCGTGCGGCTCCAGCGCGGTGCACTGGTGGGGTGGACGGTGGGGTTCGCCGCGGTCGGTGTCGTCTTCGGCGGCCTGACCGGCGGAGCCGCCGATCTCGTGGGGGACAACGAGAAGACGAAGGAGATCTTCGAGCGGATGGGCGGGCAGGCCGGTCTGACCGATGCGTTCCTCGCCTCGATGGTCTCCGTGCTCGGCACGGTGGCGGCGCTGTACATCGTCTCCTCGGTGCTGCGGCTGCACGGCGAGGAGACCGCCGGACGCGCCGAACCGGTGCTGGCGGGCGGGGTCGGCCGGACCGGCTGGGCGGCCGGTCACCTGGTCATCGCCTTCGGCGGCGCGGCCCTGATCATGGCGGCCGGCGGCCTCGGCCTGGCCGCGGGATACGGGCACGACCTCCCGGCCGTGCTCGGCGCCTCACTGGCGCAGCTGCCCGCGGTCTGGCTGCTGGGCGGGGTGACGGTCCTGCTGTACGGGGCGCTGCCGAGGGCCGCCGTGGCCGCCTGGGGCCTGGTGGGGCTCTGCCTGGCCCTGGGCTGGATCGGCCCCGCCCTGGATCTGCCGCAGCCGGTGATGGACCTGTCGCCGTTCACCCACCTGCCGAAGCTGCCGGGGGCGGGGATGGAGTGGGGACCGGTAGCGCTGCTCACCGCGGTCGCGGTGGCGCTGGTGGCGGGCGGCCTGGGGGCGCTGCGCCGGCGGGACATGCTGAACTGACACGGCCCGCGGGCGTGACCCGTCCCCTGTCGGCCGTGCGCGGCCCACGGGGGACGCCCCGGGCGCACCGGTCGCACGCGGCCCCCGCGCCCGGCCGGTCACAGCTCCACGCGCAGCTCCTTCGGTCCCCGGATCACGTACCCGGGATTCCACTCCGGCTCCGCGACCAGCCGCATGCCCGGCGCCCGCCGCAGCAACTCCTCGAAGGAGGCCGCGAGTTCCACCCGGGCCAGCGGGGCTCCCAGGCAGAAGTGGATGCCCGCGCCGAAGGTGACGTGCGGGTTCTCCTGCCGGGAGAGGTCCAGCGTGTCCGGGTCCGTGAAGCGGGCCGGGTCCCGGTTGGCCGAGCCGAAGAGCAGCGCCACCTCGGACCCGCGCGGGATGACCGTGCCGTCGATCTCGATGTCGTCCAGGACCCAGCGCTCGAACATCTGGAGCGGGGTGTCGTACCGCATCAGCTCCTCCACCGCGGACGGCAGCAGCCCGTGGTCCGCCCGCAGCGCGGCCAGCTGGGCGGGGTGGCGCAGCAGCGTCCACCAGCCGTTCACGGTGGTGTTGACGGTGGCCTCGTGTCCGGCGTTCAGCAGCAGCACGCAGGTGGAGACCATCTCCTGCTCGGTCAGCCGCTCGCCCTCGTCGTGGGCCGCGATGAGCGCGGAGATCAGGTCGGTGCCCGGGTTTCCGCGCCGCTCGGCGATCAGCTCGCGCAGATACGCGGAGAAGTCGACGGACGCGCGTACCGCGGCGCGGGCGGTCTCCTCGGAGGGGTTGAGCTCGAACATCCCGCAGATCGCCGCCGACCAGGGCCGCAGCGGCGCCCGGTCGGACTCCGGGATGCCGAGCATCTCGGCGATCACCGCGACGGGCAGCGGCTCGGCGACCTCCTTGAGCAGGTCACCACCGCCCGACCCGACGAAGTCGTCGACGAGCCCGGCGGCCAGCCGCCGCACGGTCGGGACGAGCCGCTCGACCGTGCGCGGCGTGAACGCCTTGGAGACCAGCCGCCGGATCCGGGTGTGGTCCGGCGGCTCCAGATCCAGCAGCCCCTGCCCGTTGAGCGTCTCGAACGGCTCGTGCGCGGCGGGCGGCGCGGTCCGGCCGAACTCCTCGTGCGTGAAGCGGTGCAGATACGTCCGGCCCAGGCGCCGGTCACGCAGCAGCGCGGACACGTCGGCGTGGTGCGGCACGAGCCACTGGTCGGTGGGCTCGAAGTAGTGCGCCCGGCCGGCGGCCCGCAGCTCGGCATAGGCGGGATACGGATCGGCGACGAACGCCGCCGACCAGGGGTCGAACGAGGCGGCCGGGCCGGAGGAGGAGCGCGTCGACGGGAACATGCGGCGACGCTAACCGGCCGCCGGGCCCCGGGCCAGCCCTTCCCGGACCGACCGGCCCCGGCCGCGCTCAGGAGGGCGTGACCAGCCGGGCCTCGTAGGCGAAGACCGCGGCCTGGGTGCGGTCGCGCAGGCCCAGCTTGACCAGGATGCGGCTCACGTGGGTCTTGATCGTGGACTCGGCGACCACCAGGTGCGAGGCGATCTCCGCGTTCGACAGACCCTGGGCGATGAGGACCAGCACCTCCGTCTCGCGCTCGGTGAGGTCGCCGATCTGGGCGAGGGCGGGCGGCCGCGGGGCCGCCGCGAGCTTGGAGAACTCGGTGATCAGGCGCTTGGTGACGGTGGGGGCGAGCAGCGCCTCGCCGGAAGCCACCACCCGCACACCGTCCGCGAGTTGCCGGGCCGAAGCGTCCTTAAGGAGGAAGCCGGAGGCACCGGCACGCAACGCCTGGTAGACGTACTCGTCGAGGTCGAACGTGGTCAGCACCAGCACCTTGGCGTTGGCGTCCGCGGCGACGATCTCGCGGGTCGCCTCGATGCCGTTGAGCTCCGGCATCCGGATGTCCATCAGCACCACGTCGGGGCGGAGTGCCGCGACCTGGGCGACGGCCTGGCGCCCGTTGACCGCCTCGCCGACGACCTCGATGCCGGGCATCGCGTTGAGCAGCACCGAGAAGCCCTCGCGGACCATCATCTGGTCGTCGACGATCAGCACCCGGATCGGCGCACCCGCGGAGGCCGTCACGACTGCTCCACCGGGGCGTCGGACGGGGCCTGCTGCACGGGGATGAAGGCCGTGACCTCGTAACCGCCGTCCGTGGTCGTCTCGGCGGTCATCTCACCGTTCAGCATCGCGACCCGCTCCCGCATCCCCGTGATCCCGTGCCCGGCCCCGGGCGACGGCTTCACCGGGCCGGTCGCCGGGCCGTTGACGACGCGCAGTCCGAGCCCGCCGAGCACATAGCCGATCTCCACCCTGGCGCTCGCTCCGGGCGCGTGCCGCAGGCTGTTGCTGAGCGCCTCCTGAATGATCCGGTACGCCGACAGCTCGACGCCCTGCGGCAGTTCGCGCACCGCGCCGGTGACCGTCTTCTCCGTCGCCAGGCCCGCCTCGCCGACGTTGGCCAGCAGCCCGTCCAGCTCGGCGAGCGTGGGCTGTGGCGCGTCCGGGGCCTCGTAGTCCTCGGCGCGCACGACACCGAGCACCCGGCGCAGTTCGGTGAGCGCCGCGACGGCGTTCTCCCGGATCGTGACGAAGGCCTGCTCCAGCTCGGGCGGCGGGTTCTCCACCCGGTAGGGGGCGGCCTCGGCCTGGATCGCGACGACCGACATGTGGTGGGCGACCACGTCGTGCAGTTCCCGCGCGATGGTGGTGCGCTCCTCCAGCAGCGTGCGCCGGTCGCGCTCCACCGCGGTGACGGTGCGCTGCACGGTGACCTCGCGCTCCGCCTCCCGGCGGACCTGCACCAGGCTCACCACGAGCAGGGCGAACGCGGAGGTCACCGCCATGGCCGCGGTGTTCGACGCGGAGTCCCAGCCGGCGGCGTTCTCCACGAGCGTGCCGAGCAGCACGGTCAGGCCCCACATCCAGGCGGCGGTGCGCGGTCGGGTCCGCGCCGCGACGACGACCAGCACCACCAGGTGCGAGAAGAAGGTGGCGTCCCCCCACGGCCCGTACTCCCCGCCGACGACCACGGTCACCGGGGTCAGCGCCATCGACATCCAGAACGCCCCGACCGGCCTGACCAGCGTCATCCCGACACAGGCCGCAGGCAGCAGCCCGGACATGAGCACGCCGGCGTTGCCGGTACTGCTGAACCCCACCATGAAGGTGAGCAGCGCTGCCCCGAGCACCACCGCGTGCGGCGCCCACACGACACGCGCCCGGAGCCGCTCCGGAAGCCACCGGGTCAGCGGCCCGCCGGTCCGCATGTGCGGCAGCGGGCGGTAGGCGAACGCGTCATGGATGAGGTCCTGCCGCAGGCCGCCTATCGCCCCTGCGGCCGCCCGTAGCTCCGGGCTTCTGGTCTTGGTCTCGGTCACGTTTCCAAGGTAGGCGGCGCGCCGGGCCGGGGTCGTCAGCAGTGATGCGGATCCTGGGCCGTCCGTCGCAAGTACTACCCGGGTCCGCCGCGCCGCCGTACCGCCGGTCTCACCAGGCCAGCTGGGCGATCTCCTCGGCCACCACCGCACACGCGTCGGCCGCCGGGTCGATCAGCGGGAAGTGCCCGACGTCCGGCAGCAGCGTAAGCCCCACGGTCTCCCCCTCCTTCGCCGCGGCGTCGACGAACGCCTCCACGACGGCCTGCGGAACGGTGAGGTCCGTGGTGCCCTGCACCACCGCGGTCGCGATGCCGGTGGGCAGCAGCAGCGCCGGATCCGCGTGCGCCCGCCGTGCGGCGAAGTCCTCCTCGCGCCCCAGGAACTGCCCGATCGCGCCGGAGCACACGTCCAGCTCGATCGCGGAGGTGAAGTCCGCGATGGGGGCGAGGGCCACCACGCCGCGCAGCGCGGGCGGGCGCGGCAGCCGCCACGGCGAGCCTTCCGGCAGCACGTGCCGGGCGGCGGCCCACAGGGCCAGCTGCCCGCCCGCGGAGTGCCCGGTGACGACGATCCGCCGGGCGTCCGCCCCGGGCAGTTCGCGCGCCAGCAGCTCCGGCAGCGCGTCCATGGCAGCCGCGACGTCGTCGAAGGTCTCCGGCCAGCGGCCGGCGACCGGGCCCGAGCCGCGCTGCTGCGGGATCTCGCTGCCGCGCCGGTACTCGACGCTGGCGACGGCGAACCCCCGCCGGGCCAGGAAGCCGGCGAACGGGGACACGTGGAGCCGGTCGTAAGGGGCCCGCCACGCACCGCCGTGCAGGACGACCACGACGGGCGCGCCGGTACGCCCGTCGTGCGGGGCGTAGAAGTCGATCGTCTGGTCCGGGTGGCTGCCGTAGGCGGCGGAGGCGTCGGGGGTGAGCGCCGGATGCGAGAAGGCGGACTCGGTCTCGGCTGCGTCCCGATCACGCGCGGCAGAATCCGACATGCTGCTCCAACCGTCCCTGGCAAATGCCCAACTGGCCTGACCTGCGGGGACGGTACCAGTACGGCAGCCGTACGTGCCCGCCGGGAATCCTTGCGGGCGGATGTGTACGGATACGGCACCGGGGCCGGTCCGGATCTGAACGCCGGACCGCCCCGGACCCGTCCGGCGACCGGGGCGAGCCGGTAGCCGGACGGACCGGCAGCCTACGCCGAAGGACCGGTCAGAATCTCCGCGAGCACCCGCGCCGCACGTTCCGCGTCCGCGAACCCCACGTACAGCGGTGTGAATCCGAACCGCAGCACGTCGGGGCGGCGCAGGTCCCCGACGACACCCCGCGCGATGAGCGCGCTCATCACCGCTTCGGCGTCCTCGCAGCGCAGCGCGACCTGGCTGCCGCGTTCGCCGTGGGCGGCCGGGGTGAGCGAGGTGACCCGCCCTTCGGGGGCGTACGCCTCGACGCACTCCAGGAAGAAGTCCGTCAGCGCCAGGGACTTGGCCCGCACCGCCTGGACCCCGACCCCGTCCCAGACGTCGAGGGACGCCTCCAGTGCCAGCATGGACAGGATGTCGGGGGTCCCGACCCGGCCCCGCACGGCGCCCTCGGCAGGGGCGTACCCGGGGGTCATCGCGAACGGGTCGGCGTGCGACGTCCACCCCGGCAGGGGCGAGTCGAAGACCGCCTGGTGGCGCTCGGCGACGTACAGGTACGCGGGCGAACCGGGCCCGCCGTTGAGGTACTTGTACGTGCAGCCGACCGCCAGGTCCACCCCGTGCTCGTCCAGGCCGACGGGCAGCGCGCCCGCGCTGTGGCACAGGTCCCACACGGCGACGGCGCCCGCCGCGTGCACCGCGGCGGTGAGGCCGGGCAGGTCGTGGAGCCTGCCGGTGCGGAAGTCGACGTGGTTGAGCAGGACGGCGGCGGTACGCGGACCGAGGGCGTCCAGGACGTCGGCGGGGGCGACCGGGACGATCCGGTGACCCGTCATCCGGGCCGCCGACCCGGCGATGTACCCGTCGGTGGGGAACGTGTGCGCGTCGACCAGGATCTCGTCACGGCCCTCCGGCGCCAGCCGGCTCGCGGCGACGACGGCCTTGAAGACGTTCACGCTGGTGGAGTCACCGACGACGATCTGGCCGGCGGCCGCCCCGACGATCGGGGCGATCCGGTCGCCGATCCGTTCCGGCGCCGTCCACCAGCCGCTCTCGTCCCAGGACCGGATGCGCAGCTCGCCCCACTCGCGGGTGAGGACCTCCTGCAGCCGGGCCGGCACGTGGCGGGGCAGCGCGCCCAGGGAGTTGCCGTCCAGGTAGACGGTGTCGTCGAGGACGAACAGGTCGCGCAGCGGTGCCAGTTCGTCGGCTGAGTCGAGCGCCTTCGCGCGCTCCTGGAGGTCAGACATGGCTGCGGGCCGTCCAGAGCTCGGGGAACACGTTCTTCGTGGCGCGCTTCTCCAGCCAGGCGACCCCGGCCGAACCGCCGGTCCCGGTCTTGGAGCCCATGGCCCGCCGGGTGGCGACGAGGTGGTCGTTGCGCCAGCGCCACACCAGCTCGCCGACGTCGGTGAGCGCCTCGCCGAGGCGGACCAGCTCGTCGTGCTGGTCCTGGTTGGCGTAGATCTCCGCCCAGACGGCCTCGACCTCGGGCGACGGCTCGTACTTCTGCGTGAGGTCACGGCCGAGCACGGCCTCGGGCACCGCGTGGCCGCGCCGGGCGAGCAGGGCGAGCGCCTCGTCGTACAGACCCGGCTCACCGAGCGCCTTCTCCAGCTCGGCGTGGACGCGGGGGGCGCCCCGGTGCGGCACGAGCATGGACGCGGACTTGTCGCCGAGCAGGAACTCCATCCGCCGGTACATCGCCGACTGGAAGCCGGAGCCCTCGCCGAGCGCGGACCGGTAGGAGTTGAACTGCGCGGGGGTGAGCTGGGCGAGCGGCGTCCAGGACGCGTTCAGCGCCTCCAGCTCCCGCACCGACCGCTTCAGCGCGTCGCGCGCGACGCTCAGCCGGTCCTCGCGCATCGCGTGCGCGGCGGTCTCCCACTCATGGACGATGACGGTGAACCACAGCTCCATGACCTGGGTGGTGACCAGGAAGACCATCTCGCCCGGATCGTCGGAGCGAAGGTGCTGGAGGTGGGTCAGGACATCCGCCTGGACATAGTCCTCGTACGGAGTCGTTCCCGCGAAGTCGAGGTGCGGGGTCTGCGCACCGGTGGCTTCGGGGTCGGGGTGGATCGTCGACATTTCTGTCTCCTCGACACGAGCTTCCGGGTAGCGGTCCGCCCCTTCCGTGAGGTGGTGGAGCTCCGGTCCCCTGCTCGCATCCTAAACGGCACCCCCGGGGACGCGCAGACCCCGCAGGCAGTCCTGCGCCTGCGGGGTCCGCGCGGTGCGGGACCGGGCGGGTCCCGGCGGTGCTATCCGAGGGTCTCGGCGGCGGTCGGTGAGGATTCGCGGAGGAAGGACGAGCAGCGCTCGTACTCCTCCTTCTCACCGATCGCCTGCGCGGCACGCGCGAGGGCGTGCAGGGCGCGCAGGAAGCCGCGGTTCGGCTCGTGCTCGAACGGTACGGGGCCGTGGCCCTTCCAGCCGGCCCGGCGCAGCGCGTCCAGTCCGCGGTGGTAGCCGGTGCGGGCGTACGCGTACGACTCGATGACCCGGCCGCCCTCGAACGCCTCGTCGGCGAGCTGCGCCCAGGCCAGGGAGGAGGTCGGGTACTTCGCGGCGACTTCGGCGGGCGCGGTGTCCGCCGCGAGCAGTTCGCGCGGTCCCGGGTCGTCGGGCAGATGGGTCGGGGCAGGGCCCCGAGCAGGTTCTCGTGGATCGACATGGGTTCAAGTGTGCCTGGCAACGGCGCCGCCGGGGCACTCGGTACGCACAATGCCCGCCCGGACGCTCACTGCCCCTGCGCCCTGTGCGCCCCCTGCGGCGCCGTCTCCAGCGGCGGGGCGATGACGCCGCAGTTCACCGTGCACTCGGGCCGCGCGGTGTCCCGTACGCCCTTCGGGGGCGTGCGGACGGTCGCGTAAGCGATCAGGGCACCCAGCACCAGCAGCCCGGCGCACATCGGCATGGCGCGCCGGAACGTCGAGGCGAACTCCCCGGCGTCCCGGTACGCCTCCGGGCCCATCCCGGCGAGCAGCGGCAGCGCGGCCACCGCGATCAGCCCGGCGGCACGGGCCGCGGCGTTGTTGATCCCGCTGGCGAGGCCCGCCCGGGCGGTGTCCACGGACGCCAGGACGGTCGCGGTGAGGGGGGCCACCAGGGTGACGAGTCCGACGCCGAGGACGGCGACGGCGGGCAGCACATCGGTCAGGTACCCGGACACGGTGTTCGACCCGGGTCCCACCCGCAGCATGAGCAGCATTCCCGTGGCGGCGATCACCGGGCCCACGGTGAGCGGGATACGGGGGCCGATGCGCTGGCCGAGCTCGCCGGACCTGGCGGAGAAGAGCAGCATCAGGACGGTCGTCGGCAGCAGGGCGGTGCCCGCGCCGAGAGCGGAGTACCCCGCCACGACCTGCAGCTGGATCGCGGAGAGGAAGAAGTAGCCGCCGAGCGCCGCGTACACGCAGAGGGTGACGATGTTGACGGCGGTGAACTGCCGGGAGGCGAACACCGACGGCGGCAGCATGGGGTCCGCCCGCCGCCGCTCGACCTGGACGAACGCGACGCCGAGCAGCACTCCGCCCACCGCCGACCCGATCACCGCCGGGGAGGCGCCGCGTCCCGGGGCCGCGATCAGCGCGTACGTCACCAGCGCGAGGGCGAACGCGCCGAGCGCCGCCCCGAGGACGTCGAAGCGGCCGTGCGCGTGCGGGTCCCGGGACTCCGGTACGTGGCGCAGCGCGACGGGCACACAGACGGCGGCGACCGGCAGGTTGATCAGGAACACCCACCGCCAGCCCGGCCCGTCCACGAGCCACCCACCGACGAACGGCCCGACAGCGGCCCCGACCCCGCCGAACCCGGACCACAGCCCGACCGCACGGGCCCGGTCGTCCGGATGGAAGCTCGCCTGGATCAGGGCCAGTGACCCGGGGGTGAGGAGTGCCCCGCCGACGCCCTGGAGGGCGCGGGCGGCGATGAGCACGGCGGCGTCGGGCGCGATGCCGCAGAGCAGCGAGGCGAGGGCGAACCACACGACCCCGACGACGAACACCCGCCGCCGGCCGAACCGGTCACCGAGCGCCCCGCCGAGCAGGATCAGCCCGGCCAGCGTCAGCATGTAGGCGTTGACGGTCCACTGGAGCGCGGCCAGGTCGGTGCCGAGGTCCTCGCCGATGCGGGGCAGCGCGACGTTGATGACGGTGGAGTCGAGCATGGCCATGCTCGACCCGAGCACGGTCGTGAGAATGACCCACCGCCCGGTGGGCGAACCGACCCGGATACCGGCGGCCGCCCCTGCTGCTCTCTCCTCCATGCCCTCAGCATCGTCGCCAGGCAACCGGAAGGCCACCGGGGGTGTTCAGGCCTCTCCGGCGATTGAGGCACGGGGGCCCGGGGGTGTTCAAGCCCCTCCGGCGATTGAGGAGCGGGGGTCCGGGGGCAGCGCCACCGAAAGCCGCCGCCCCCTACGCGCCGCCCGCCCGCACCGCCGCCACTCCCCTGATCAACGCCTCCACCCCCGCCTCCACCTTGCTCCGCGGGCACCCCACATTGAGCCGCACGAACCCCTTCGCCCGTAGACGCTCCCCGGCATCACCGCCACCCGCTCCCGCTCGACCAGCACGCGCTGCAACGCCTCGTCGTCCTCGACGCCCGCCCTGCGCAGGTCGATCCACGCCAGGTATCCGGCCTGCGGCGGCTCCCAGCCCAGCCCGGGGAACGCCGCGTCCAGGCGTTCGGCGACCAGCGCCAGGTTCCCGGCGACGTACGCGCGCACCGCGTCCAGCCACGCCCCGCCCTCCCGGTACGCGGCGATGTGCGCGGTCAGCGAGAGCACCGCAGGTGAGGCGAGCCCCTCCGCGGTCTGCATCCGGCGCAGGAACTCCGTCCGGTCGGCCGGCCGGCCGATGATCCCGTACGAACCGGTCAGCGCCGGGAAGTTGAAGGCCTTCGACGCCGAGGTGATGACCGCCCAGCGCCCCTCACCCGCCACCCGGGTCCACGGCACGTGCCGGCGTCCGTCGTGCACGAAGTCCGCATGGATCTCGTCGCTGATCACGGCGGCCCCGTGCCGTGCGGCGAGCGAGGCCAGCTCCGTGAGCTCCGCCTCCGTCCACACCCGCCCGGTCGGGTTGTGCGGCGAGCACACCAGAAGGACCTTGCTGTCCGCGCGGGCGAGCTCCCGCTCCAGCGCCGCCGTGTCCCCCAGCGGCACCCCCCGCAGCTCCCGCCCCAGCCCGGTGATCGCCTTGCGGAAACCGTCGTACGTGGGGGTGTGGACGACGACCCCGTCACCGTCCGACGTCCACATCTGCAGCAGCTGCGACAGCTGGCTGAGCACGGACGGCCCGTACACCAGCCCGGCGGTGTCGATCGTCGTGCCGTAGCGGGTCTCGTACCAGTGGGCGATCGCCGACGTGAAGTCCTCATGCTGCCAGTCGGTGTAGCCGAACACGCCGTGGTCGAGCCGGGCCCGCAGGGCGCTCAGCACCTCGGGGGCCGTCTCGAAGTCCATGTCCGAGATGGTGAACGGCAGCAGCCCGTCCACCCCGAACCGGTCCGCGACCCCGTCCCACTGGACGCACCAGGTGCCGCGGCGGTCGATGACGGTGTCGAAGTCGTAGGGCGTGTTCACAGCGGTTCCCTCACATCTTTCCTGCCGGGCGCGGACATGCCGTGGGCCCGGCATCCCAAGGGATACCGGGCCCAGGCAGACATCCGTACGGACTACTTCAGCTTCGTGCCGGTGGACCGCAGGTTGGCGCAGGCCTCCGTGACGCGCTTGGCCATGCCCGCCTCGGCGGCCTTGCCCCAGGTGCGCGGGTCATAGGTCTTCTTGTTGCCGACCTCGCCGTCGACCTTCAGCACGCCGTCGTAGTTGCGGAACATGTGGTCCGCGACCGGACGGGTGAAGGCGTACTGGGTGTCGGTGTCGAGGTTCATCTTCACGACGCCGTTCTCCAGCGCGGTGGCGATCTCCTCGGCGGTGGAGCCGGAACCGCCGTGGAAGACGAAGTCGAACGGCTGGCTGCCGGCCGGCTTGCCGTACTTGTCGGCGACGCCCACCTGGAGGTCCTTGAGGAGCTCGGGGCGGAGCACGACGTTGCCCGGCTTGTAGACGCCGTGCACGTTGCCGAAGGACGCGGCCAGCAGGTAGCGGCCCTTCTCGCCCAGACCGAGGGCCTCGGCGGTACGCAGCGCGTCGTCGACGGTCGTGTACAGCTCGTCGTTGATCTCGTGCGTGACGCCGTCCTCCTCACCGCCGGTCGGGGTGATCTCGACCTCAAGAATGATCTTGGCGGCGGCGGCCTTGGCCAGCAGCTCCTGGCCGATGGAGAGGTTGTCGGCCAGCGTCTCGGCCGAGCCGTCCCACATGTGGGACTGGAACAGCGGGTTCAGACCCTTGGCCACGCGCTCCGCGGAGACCTCGAGCAGCGGACGCACGTAGGTGTCCAGCTTGTCCTTGGGGCAGTGGTCGGTGTGCAGCGCTACCGTGATGTCGTACTTGGCGGCGACGATGTGCGCGAACTCGGCGAGGGCGACAGCGCCCGTGACCATGTCCTTGTTGTACTGGCCGCCCAGGAACTCCGCCCCACCGGTGGACATCTGGATGATGCCGTCGCTCTCGGCCTCCGCGAAGCCACGCAGCGCAGCGTGCAGGGTCTGGGTCGAGGTCACGTTGATGGCCGGGTAGGCGAACTTGCCTGCCTTCGCCCGGTCGAGCATCTCGGCGTAGACCTCGGGGGTTGCGATGGGCATCTGTCCGCTCCTTGGGATGTGCGGGTGTGCGGTGCTGGTTCCCTGACCTGGGGGCGACGTCATCGTCGCCCCCATCTTCCCAGACTCTGGCCTCGGCTCCACCCGGTGTATTCCCCCAGCATTCGGCGCTGTCCGCTGCGGACATACGACAAAGGCGGCCTGTTTCACGTGAAACAGGCCGCCCTCGAAGGAAACCGCAGGTCAGGACAGGTCGAGGTCCGGAACCGAGTAGACGTGCACATAGGGGAGGCCGGCCTCGGCGATGGCCGGAGCCGCACCTCGCTCCACGATCACGGCGACGGCGACGACCTCGCCGCCCGCCTCGCGGACCGCCTCGACGGCCGTCAGCGGCGAGCCACCGGTCGTCGAGGTGTCCTCGACGACCAGGCAGCGACGGCCCTTGACCTCAGCGCCCTCGATCCGGCGCTGCATCCCGTGGGCCTTCTGCGCCTTGCGGACGACGAACGCGTCCAGCTCCCGGCCACGGGCGGCGGAGGCGTGCAGCATCGAGGTGGCGACCGGGTCGGCACCCAGCGTCAGCCCGCCGACACAGTCGTAGTCGAGCTCGGCGGTCGCGTCGAGCATGACCTGACCGACCATCGGAGCGGCCTTGCCGTCCAGCGTGATGCGGCGCAGGTCGATGTACCAGTCCGCCTCAAGACCGGAGGAGAGCGTCACCTTGCCGTGTACAACGGCCTTGTCCTTGATCTGCTGCAGCAGCTCAGCGCGTACGTCTGTCATGGCTACGAGGATAGGCGCCCGTTTCCACGTCATCACCAGCACCTGAGCGACGCCCGCGCCCGATCGCCGTCAGCGCCGGTGCCGGCTCCGGGCCGCAGCGCGTCAGAGCCTGCGCCAGCTCCAGGTCGTCGAGATCTCCAGGGGCTCGATCGGGGTGACGTAGCGGGGTGCGGTGTTCAGCCCGTTCGGCGGGCCGGACTGCGGCTCCACACAGACCGCCTCGGCCTGCTCGTCGTAGACCACGACCCACTCGGAGGGGCTCTTCACGGTCAGCTCGAGCTGCTCCGGCCAGGTGAGGGTCACCTGGACACCGTCGGACATCCCGAAGGCGTCGTCCCACGGACCGGCCAGCGGCGGGATCCGGCGGCCGGTCGGCAGGTGGTTCTCGCCCCGCTCCTCCTGCCAGTCGGCGTCGAAGTCGATCCGGACGTCCTCGCCGCTGTCCAGGCTGCGCCGGAACCAGGGGTGCCAGCCGGCCTGCGCCGGGAAGGAGTCCCCGTACGTCTCGATGCCGAACGCCAACGTGAGGGAGTCCTCGGCGAGTTCGAAGGTCTGCGTCACCCGGCCCGGATACGGCCAGGGGTCGGCCAGGTCGTAGTAGAACGCCGCCTCCGTCGCACCCTCCCGGGCGATGCTCCAGGCCGTGTCACGGCCGGTGCCGTGGATGGCGTGCGGCGGGGCGGTCAACGGCATCTGATGCAGGACATCGCCGTTGTGGAACTGCCCGTTCTCGGTTCGCCCGCACCACGGCACCATCGGGAAGCAGCCGTACCGCTCCCCCTGCCGCAGCAGTTCGGTGCCACCGATCCGCAGGCTGCTGATACGGCAGCCATTGGTGGGGCTCACGGTCAACTCTGCGTCGCCGACGGACAGCCGGACGTCCTTCTCGCTGCTGCTCACAGGACGACACTACTGGCGCGGCTACCTCCGGCGCCGCAGTGCCCGTCCGACGACCACGGCGGAGGCGAGGGCGAGGGCGGCTGCCGGGGCCACCCAGCGGAGCGTGGCGCCCGCACCGGTCGAGTCGGGCGACGGCACGGGGGCGTACCGGCCGCGCGGCGGGGCGTGGTCGACCTCTTCGGCACTGCGCCCGATCATGGTGCGCCGGGCATGCGCGGCCTCGGCCGGAGGCTCGTCCGGGACGGTGAACTCGATCCCGGCGACCGGGTCCATCGACGACGGCGCCACCGGGGTGTCGAAGACGGAGGCCTTGTCCGGCGGCGGCTGCTCCCCGGCCGGCGCCTCGTCGGCGGCGGCGTCATGAGTGGGCGGGACCTCCTCGTCCGCCTCCTCGGCGGCCTCCTCGATGGCCTTCTCCACCGCTTCACCGACGGCCTGCTCGTCCTGATCGACGGCCTGCCCGCCGGAATCGGGGCCGGGGCCGGAACCGGCGGCATCGCCCCCCAGCACACCCGACGCCTCGTCCGCCTCCACGTGGGCGGCGAGCGCCTCCGTCACCAGCTGCTGGGCGAACCGGTCCAGCAGGCGGTGGGCCGCCGCGAGCGCGGCCGCCGCGTCCAGCTCCACCAGACGGCCGTCGCCGCTCACCGTGCCCTCGAAAGCGATCGCCGTGCCGTCCTCCCGCTCCGTCAGGCGGACGGTCAGTGCCAGCTTCGCGGAACCGCTGCCGCGGGCCTCGGCACCCTCGCCGGCCACGGACACCGCGTACCCGGAGTCCCCCTGCGGCCCGTCCGTCAGCGGGGTGAGCCGCAGCGCGCCGCGGTAGGTGATGGTGTGGCCGCCGACCCGCACCTTGAGCCGGCCGGCCAGCGGGCCCGCGGACGCGTCGGCGTCCTGCTGAAGCCCCGGCACACAGCGCGCGACCCGGGCAGGATCGACCAGCGCCCGCCGAAGGGCGGGGACCGGAACCGGAACGAACACCTCATGCTCCATGGAAACCGAGCCTACTCAGCCCCGGCCACCACGTCACCGCTTCCGCGCCTCCGGAGCCACCCCCCACGCCTGCGGCACGCACCGCTCACGGCTCCTCCCAGTACCGCGGGTGCACCAGCGTGGAGGGAGCCTGCCCCCGCAGCCGTCCGGCCTCCGCCCGCCGCCCCGCCTCCTGGAGCGCGGGCTGCGTCAGGGACCTCAGCTCCGGCGCCCCCGGGTCCAGGCCCAGCGCCGGCGTCCGGCCCGGTCCGGCCAGCACGAACCCCCAGCCGTGCGCCTTCGTGGGCCGTCCGGTGGCCCGGCCCGCGCCCACCGCGGCTCCGGCGCACCGGCCGCCGATCCGGTAGGGGCGGGTGCGCAGCCCCGCCGCCCGCATCGACGCCTCGACCGTCCAGAACGTGTGCGGCCGGCCGACCGGCGAACCCCCGTGCACCACCAGCCTGCCGCCCGGCGCGAGGGCCTCGGACACCAGGCCGTAGAACTCCGCCGAGTAGAGCTTCGTGCTGGCCGAGATCCCCGGGTCAGGCAGATCCGAGATCACCGCGTCGTAGCGGCCGTGCGCCGACCGCAGCCAGGTGAACGCGTCCCCCGTCACGGCCGTCAGCCGGGGGTCTCGGTAGGCGTGCGCGTTCAGTGCGGAGAGCGCGTGGTCCGTACGGGCCAATCGGGTGACGGCGGGGTCCAGCTCCACCACGGTGACGCTCCGGACGTCGGCGTAGCGCAGCACCTCGCGGGCCGCCAGGCCGTCACCGCCGCCCAGGATCAACACCCGCGCGTGCGGCCCGTTCATCACCGGGTGCACCAGCGCCTCGTGGTACCGGAACTCGTCGCGCGAGCTGACCAGCAGCCGCCCGTCCAGATAGAGGTCGAGGGAGCTGCGGCCCGCGCCGGTCAGCACCACCTCCTGCACGTCGGTCCGCATCGCGACCCGCACCCGGTCGCCGTACACCGCCCGCCTCGCGGCCTGCTCGAAGTCGTCCGCGAGCACCGCGGCCGTGGCCAGCACGGCGATCACCGTCACATTGGCGCCGATCAGCAGCCAGCGCGAACGGCACGTGAGGTCCCGCCGGAACAGCCACAGCACCAGCGCCCCGCCCGCCGCGGCGTTGACGGCACCGGTGAACAGCGCCCCGGTCAGCTGTCCGAGCATCGGCAGCAGCAGGAACGGGAACGCCAGTCCCCCGACCAGCGCTCCCACGTAGTCCGCCGCGAACAGGTCGGCGACGGCGCCGCCCGCGTCCTGCCGGTCGACCCGCTGGATCAGCGTCATCAGCAGCGGGATCTCCGCCCCGATCAGGACCCCGATCGCCAGCGAGAACCCGACCAGGGCGTACCGCGACTCCCCGATCCAGGCGAACGTCGCGTAGAGCACCAGTGCGGAGGAGCCGCCGACCAGCGCGAGCGCGGCCTCGATCAGGCCGAAGCCGACGGCGGCACGGCTGCGCAAACGTTTCGCGAGCAGCGAGCCGATGCCCATGGCGAACACCATCACGGAGAGCACCACGGAGGCCTGGGTGACGGAGTCGCCGATCAGGTAGGAGGCGAGCGCGACCAGTTCGAGCTCGTACACCAGACCGCAGGCGGCGCAGATGAAGACCGCGGCCAGCACGAGGTACCGACCGGTCCTCGGCCGTACGGGAAGCCGCGCCGCGCCCCCTCGCAGCGACACCTGCTGGTCGATCATGCCGCGAACGCTACGTCACTGACACGTCGCCGCTTGTCACCCACAAGGGTGTAAGTGGAGCACTCGCAACGGAGTTGGCCCCCGTCACAGCACGGCTGCCGGCATCCGCACGCCCACCCGGGTGCGCGTCACCACCAGTTGTCCGTCCTGCGGATACGCATGCCAGGTGCGCCACCGCACCTGCCCCTCGGTCCGCTGGGCGAGCATGGCGGTGAAGGCGTGCGGGCTGCCGGGGAAGGTCCCGGCGAGCCCGTGGGGGTGTTCGGCGACGAGCGCCAGGAGTTCCTGCGCGCGGCCCGCGAACGAACCGGCGCTGAGCGTCTCGACGTGTGCCGCGAAGTCGTACTCCCAGTCCCCGACCCGCTTGGCGACACCCAGGGGAAGCGGTGTGCTGCTGCCGGGGATGCAGGCGACGGTCTCGGAACAGTTGCCGCCGTCCTCCTCCAGGAGCACCTGATGGGAGGCGCCGAGCAGCCGCAACTGCAGTTGGGCACCGGCGAGATGAAGGTCGAGCACGGCGAGAGCCGGGAGCGGTTCGCGCCCCAGCGCCCAGGCGAGATCGGCGGCACGGGTGTCGGAATAGGCCGTATGGAGGGTCGTGAGCATGGGTCGGCTCCGCAAAACACACATGGACACATGGACAGGGGACGCCCCCGACGTGGTGCACGTGGGAGGTGGGAAGCGCCCGATCAGGTCCAACTGGGGTCCGAGGGCTGAATGTTCTCTCAACCGAGGGAATCACGAACTACGCCTCACTCACAGCGTTTTTGCCCAACTTGGCGTGGTTTCCATCCCCTCGGGGGCCTTCCGGTTCACCTGTTCACCGGTAACTCGCGGCACGGCCCGGCAAAAAGGTGTCCGGCGGGACCCGAAGTCCCGCCGGACACCTTCGCGGGTACCGGGCGTCGTGCACCTGCCCGGTCGCGGACCAGCTGCCCCGTGTCAGCTGCCTCCGCCGCATCCGCCCCCGCCGCCCCCGCACGACGAACCGCCGCCGCACGAGGAACCCCCGCCACACGAGTGGCCACCGGAGTGGCCGCCCGAGTGACCGCCCGAATGGCCGCTGCCGCTGCCGCACGACGAGCCGCCTCCGCCGCCCGCCCACCAGCTGCCGCCCGCCGCCCCGCCGCCGACCGCGCCGCTGCGCCGGCCCCGGCCGGACGACTTGCCGCGGCTCCCGGCGGAGACCATCGCGGACACGAGCACCACCACGGCCACGATCACGATCGCTACTACGAGAAATCCCTTCACGGATCCCACGTCCTTCCGTCCCCCGAAGCGAGTCCCCCGCTTCGCACCGATTCCTGCGTGGGGGAGGGATGCCCTCACCCCCACGCGGCCAAAGCAGACTTGAGCAACTCCAGAGCTTCCGCGCCGGATGGCGGTCATGACGCAGCGACGACCGCTGCTCGACCCTCGCCCCGCCGCGTTCGGCACGACGGTCCTCGCGCTTCCCGCACCGCACGGGGGCAGGAGCGCCCATGAGTCAGGATGGTCCCCAGAGACGCGACGGGTACCCGAGTGAGAACGGTGGAGACATGAACACCAGGCCACTGCTGAACCGAAGGCTGGACGGACTCGGGACAACGATCTTCGCGGAGATGTCGGCACTGGCGCTCGCAACGGGCGCGATCAACCTGGGCCAGGGCTTCCCCGACACCGACGGCCCCGAGGAGATCCGCGAGGCCGCCGTCCGCGCCCTGCGGGACGGCAAGGGGAACCAGTACCCACCCGGCCCCGGAATCCCTGAGCTGCGCACGGCCGTCACCGAGCACCAGCAGCGCTTCTACGGCCTGGCCTTCGACCCCGACACGGAGGTACTGGTCACCGCCGGCGCGACCGAGGCCATCGCCGCCACGATGCTCTCCCTGCTGGAACCCGGCGACGAGGTCATCGCCTTCGAGCCGTACTACGACTCGTACGCGGCCTGCATCCAGATGGCCGGTGCGAAGCGGGTTCCCCTGACCCTCCACGCGCCCGCCTTCCGCCCGGACCTCGACGCCCTCCGTGACGCGGTCACCGACCGCACCCGCCTGCTGCTCCTCAACTCCCCGCACAACCCGACGGGCATGGTGCTGACCCGGGAGGAGCTGATGGCGATCGCCGAGCTGGCGGTGGAACGGGACCTGATCGTGGTGACGGACGAGGTGTACGAACACCTGGTCTTCGAAGGCGAGCACATCCCGCTCATCTCCCTCCCGGGTATGCGCGACCGCACGGTCTCCATCTCCTCCGCCGGCAAGACCTTCTCGTTCACCGGATGGAAGGTCGGCTGGGTCACCGCGTCCGCTCCGCTGGTAGCGGCCATCCGCACGACGAAGCAGTTCCTGACGTACGTGTCGTCCGGGCCGTTCCAGTACGCGGTCGCAGAAGCACTTCGCCTGCCGGACGAGTACTTCAACGGCTTCCGCGAGGACCTGCGTGCCAAGCGCGACATCCTCGCCGACGGACTCACCGAGGCGGGCTTCGAGGTCTTCCGCCCGCAGGGCACCTACTTCATCACCACCGACATCGCGCCCCTCGGCGAGAAGGACGCCCTGGCCTTCTGCCGCAGCCTGCCGCAACGGTGCGGCGTGGTCGCAGTCCCCAACTCCGTCTTCTACGACGACCCGGAGGCCGGCCGCAGCCAGGTCCGCTTCGCCTTCTGCAAGAGGAAGAGCGTCCTGCGCGAGGCCGCCTCCCGCCTGCGGCAACGGTAGGCGGCCCGAAGGGCGTTGAGGCAGGGGCCGCGACACGGGGGCTGCCCCTACCACCGTTCCGGATGACCACCCCATCGTGCGGGCCGGCACCGTTCGGGCATCGTGAGCCAGGCGCGGGGAGGCGAGGGTTCGCCGCTCCGCGCCGACCGCCTCGACAGCGGTGACCGGGCTCGCTACGACGGAGGTAGAACACGTGACCAAGTACAAGCGCACGCTGGGTGGAGCCCTCACGCTGGCCGTGGCGGCCGGCGTCCTGGGAGGCATGCTGCCGGGAAACGTCGCCGCCGCGTCACCCGCGGCCGTATCCGCGGCCGCACCCTCCACCCACGCCCCGGACGACGCCCGGCTGCGCGCGCTCCTGCACCGGCTGACCACCGTGGACGGTGCGCCCGGGGCACTCATCGGGACGAGTGGCCGGCACGGCAGCTCGTCGCTGACCAGCGGTGTCGCGGACGTGCCGGCACAGACGCCGGTGCGCGGCGACAGCAGGTTCCGGATCGGCAGCATGACCAAGCCGTTCGTGGCGACGGTCGTGCTGCAACTGGTGGGCAAGCACCGCGTGGCCCTGGATGCGCCGGTTGAGCGCTACCTGCCGGGCGTCGTCCGCGGCCCCGGCGGCGACGGGCGGGTGATCACCGTCCGGCAGTTGCTGCAGCACACCAGCGGCCTGCCCGACTACCTCACCTACCTCAGCCCGCAGGACATCCTCAAGGACCCTCTCGCCCACCACGACACCCGCGACCTGGTGGACCTGGCCCTCGCCCACCAGCCGGCCTTCCGCCCGCCCGGCAAGAGCTGGAAGTACTCCAACACCAACTACCTGCTGGCCGGCATGCTCATCGAAAAGGTGACCGGCCACACCTACGGCAAGGAGATCCGCCGACGCATCATCAGGCCGCTCGGGCTGCACGCGACGTCCGTACCGGGTGACAGCCCGGCGATCTTCGGCCCGCACCCCCGCGGATACGCACGGCCGGGCCCGGACGCGCCACTGATGGACGTCACCGCGATCAACCCGTCGGTCGCGGGCGCTTCCGGCGAGATGATATCCAGCGCATCCGATCTCAACCGCTTCCTGGGCGCGCTCGTGGGCGGCAGGCTGCTACGTCCGGCGCAGCTCAAGGAGATGATGACGCCCCCGTCGCACCCCGGTACGGACGGCCGGTACTACGGCCTGGGCCTGGAAGGCCGGCAGCTGCCCTGCGGCGGCGTCTACTGGGGCCACGGCGGCGACATCTTCGGGTACGAGACCCTGGGCGGCGCCACCGCCGACGGCAGACGGGCGACGGCCATGGTGAACGTCGACCCGGGCGGCACGGATGCCCAGGACGACGACATGCGGGACGCCGTCGAGACGGCGCTCTGCGAGGGCCGGCCCACGGCGGCTCGCTGACGCCACGCCGGCACGCGGCAGCTCAGGGACTGCTCCGCGGAGCGGCCCGTGCCGGCCGAGGCGGTCACCCGGGCTGAAGAGCCTGTGAGAAAGCCCGGCGCGGGGAGCGGTCCGATCGGACCGCTCCCCGCGCCGGGCTGTTGTTCCGCGCCGGGGATCAGGCGTCCGGAGCGGCCTGCTCCGTGCCGTCCGCCGGCTGCGCGCCGTCCGCGTTCTCGTCGGCCGGGGCCAGGCCGAGACGCTCCAGCAGCCACTTGTCGAACTCGATCGAGGCCCGCACCCAGCTGACCGTCGAGGAGACGAAGTGCTCCAGGCTGACGCCGGTGCCGATGAGCATCTGCGCCTCACCGATCAGCCGGACGGAGGTGCCGGTGTCCTCGGCGCCCTCCTCGGGCTCGTGCGTGTGCGTGTAGACCTTGGGCCACAGGGTCCGGCGGTTCCAGTCGTCGATCGCGTCGAGCAGGACCGGACGCTGGTCCGTGTCGTGCGGGCGGTCGTAGAACGTACGGACCGAGAAGACCTGCTGCTCGCCCTCGCCACGGAACATGAAGTACGTGCGGAAGTCTTCCCACGGCGCGGCGAGGTCGCCCTCGTCGTCGACGACGTACTTCAGCTCCATCTGCTCCAGAAGCTGCTTCACGAGGTCCTGGTCAGGGACGACGGGGCCCTCCGGTCCTGCCGCCTGCGGTTCGGGCTGGCCCCCGAAGTTAGGAATCGAGGACGGATCGATGCTCACCGTAATTTCCCTTCGTGCGGTTGGCTGCCATCCTCTCCCATGCCGGGCGGGGCATGGCAAGCCCGCACGGCCCCGATCCGCCACAAGCTGATATCCAGCAGGTGGGGACCGGGGCCGCCGACGCGTTCCGGGCCGGGATGGCGTGCGCCGCGGTCAGGCCGCGGGGCCCACGATCAGGCCGTCGCCGACCCGGTCCACCCGTACCGTGTCGCCGTCGGTGACCTCGCCCGCGAGGATCTCCTTCGCGAGCCGGTCGCCGATCGCCGTCTGGATGAGCCGGCGCAGCGGCCGGGCGCCGTAGGCCGGGTCGTTGCCCTCCTCGGCCAGCCAGGCCAGGGCGGCCGGGGTGACGTCGAGGGTGAGCCGGCGGTCCGCCAGCCGCTTGGCGAGCCGGTCGATCTGCAGCCCCGCGATGTGGGCGAGCTCGTCGCCGGACAGGGCGGAGAAGACCACGAGGTCGTCGAGCCGGTTCAGGAACTCCGGCTTGAACGAGGCCCGCACCACGTTCATGACCTGCTTCTTCTTCTCCTCGGGCTTGGTCAGGGGGTCGACCAGGTACTGGCTGCCGAGGTTGGAGGTCAGGATCAGGATGGTGTTGCGGAAATCCACCGTCCGGCCCTGTCCGTCGGTGAGCCGGCCGTCGTCCAGGACCTGGAGCAGGATGTCGAAGACCTCGGGGTGGGCCTTCTCGACCTCGTCCAGCAGGACCACGCTGTACGGGCGGCGGCGGACGGCCTCGGTGAGCTGACCGCCCTCCTCGTAGCCGACGTAGCCGGGCGGGGCGCCGACCAGCCGGGCGACGCTGTGCTTCTCGCCGTACTCGCTCATGTCGATGCGGACCATGGCCCGCTCGTCGTCGAAGAGGAAGTCGGCGAGTGCCTTGGCCAGCTCGGTCTTGCCGACGCCGGTCGGGCCGAGGAAGAGGAACGAGCCGGTGGGCCGGTCCGGGTCCGCGATGCCGGCCCGGGTGCGGCGCACCGCGTCGGAGACGGCCTGCACGGCCTCGGTCTGTCCGATGAGTCGCCTGCCCAGCTCCTCCTCCATGCGCAGCAGCTTCTGGGTCTCGCCCTCCAGCAGCCGCCCGGCCGGGATGCCGGTCCAGGCGCCGACGACGTCGGCGATGTCGTCCGGGCCGACCTCTTCCTTGACCAGGGTCTCCTTGGGCTCCTTCGCGGCTTCCTGTTCGGCCTCCGCGGCCTCGGCCAGCTCCCGCTCCAGGCCCGGGATCTCCCCGTACAGCAGCTTGGAGGCGGTGTCGAAGTCGCCGTCACGCTGGGCCCTTTCGGCCTGCCCGCGCAGCTCGTCGAGGCTCTCCTTCAGCTCGCCGACCCGGTTGAGGCCCTGCTTCTCCTTCTCCCAGCGGGCGTTGAGGCCGCGCAGCTCCTCCTCCTTGTCGGCGAGGTCGCGGCGGAGCTTGTCCAGACGCTGCTTGGAGGCGGCGTCGGACTCGTTCTTGAGGGCCAGCTCCTCCATGTGCAACCGGTCCACGGCGCGCTGGAGTTCGTCGATCTCGACGGGCGAGGAGTCGATCTCCATCCGCAGCCGGGAGGCCGCCTCGTCGACGAGGTCGATGGCCTTGTCGGGGAGGAAACGGGAGGTGATGTAGCGGTCGGAGAGGGTCGCGGCGGCGACCAGCGCGGAGTCCGCGATCTGCACCTTGTGGTGGGCCTCGTAGCGGCCCTTGAGCCCGCGCAGGATCGCGATGGTGTCCTCGACGGACGGCTCCGCCACCAGCACCTGCTGGAAGCGGCGCTCCAGCGCCGGGTCCTTCTCGATCCGCTCGCGGTACTCGTCGAGCGTGGTGGCGCCGACCATCCGCAGCTCGCCGCGGGCCAGCATGGGCTTGAGCATGTTGCCCGCGTCCATGGCGGAGTCACCGCCCGCGCCCGCCCCCACGACGGTGTGCAGCTCGTCGATGAACGTGATGATCTGCCCCCCGCTCTCCTTGATCTCGGAGAGGACGGTCTTCAGCCGCTCCTCGAACTCGCCGCGGTACTTCGCGCCCGCAACCATGGCGCCCAGGTCCAGCGAGACGAGCCGCTTGTTCTTGAGGGACTCGGGGACGTCGCCCTTGACGATGCGCTGGGCGAGCCCTTCGACGACGGCCGTCTTGCCGACGCCGGGCTCGCCGATGAGCACCGGGTTGTTCTTGGTCCGCCGCGAGAGCACCTGCACGACACGGCGGATCTCCTGGTCGCGCCCGATGACCGGGTCGAGCTTGCCCTCACGGGCCGCCGCGGTGAAGTCCGTACCGAATTTCTCCAGGGCCTTGTACTGGCCCTCCGGGTCCGGTGTGGTCACCCGGCGCCCTCCCCTGCTCTTCTCGAATGCGTCCAGCAGCTTCTTCGCACTGGCTCCCTGACGGTCGAGGATCTCACCGACGCGGCCGCCCTCGGCCGCGATGCCGATGAGCAGGTGCTCGGTGGAGATGTAGTCGTCGCCGAGCTCCTTCGCCCGCCGTGCCGCGTCGGAGATGACGGAGAGCAGCTCGCGGTTGGGCTGGGGCGGGGCGACGGTCGACCCGGTCACGCTGGGCTGCGCGGCCAGCAGCCGCTCGGTCTCGCTGCGTACGGCGATCTGGTCCGCCTCGACCGCGGCGAGCAGATCGACGATGTTCTCGTTGTCCTCGCCCGCGAGCAGCGCAAGCAGTAGATGCCCCGGGGTCAGATCGGGGTGCCCGTCCTTCACGGCCCTGGTGGTGGCCGCGTTGATGGCGTCCCGGCTCCTGTTGGTCAGCTCGGCGTCCACGTGCGCTTTCTCCTCCTTGCGATGGCTGGCCCGTACTCGGTGATGACACGGTCAACGTGCACAAAGTTGAGTCTATTCCACTCAAGGCAAGAACGGGCCCACTCCCGCGCCGTTCCGTGCCCCTTGTCCGAGTGAACCGGCCGGTGCGCCTGCCCGCCACCGCAGAACGGCGCGCCCGCTGCCTACCCTTGGCCCCATGGCAGTCGACGTACGCAACCCCGGTCCCGAGTACCTCGCCTTCTGGCGCGAGCACCATCTGTGCACCCTCACCACGCCCCGCCCCGACGGCACCCCGCACGTGGTCCCGGTGTGCGTGACGTACGACCCGGAGGCCGGCCTCGCCCGCATCATCACCAACAGGAAGAGCCGCAAGGTCGCCAACATCCTGGCCGCGGGTCCGGAGGGTGCCCGCGTCGCGGTCTGCCAGGTGCACAAGCGCCGCTGGGCGACCCTGGAGGGCGTCGCCAGGGTGCGTACGGAGCAGGACAGGGTCGACGACGCGGTACGCCGTCACACGGAACGCTACGAGCGCACGCCGTCACCCAACCCGGACCGGGTCGTCATCGAGATCACCCTGGACCGGGCGCTCGGCCGGGGCTGACCGCGTACGGGCACAGCACAACGGCGCCACCGTGTTCAGGTCACGGTGGCGCCGTTGTGTGGGGGAGTGTCTGAGCGACGTGGAACGACGGGGGATCGCTCAGGCACTGCGGGGGGTGGCGGCGATGGCTTCAGGCTCGAACAGCTGGTGGTCACGCTGCGCGAGGTTCACAAAAATCATGTCGTACCGAATCGCACAACGCACGGGCTGCGGGGCGCCACGCGGCTTGCGGAGACAGCGGTAGGCGCGGACTTCGCCGTCGTCCTCGCGGGCGACGACGACCGGGTCGCCGAACAGAGTGACCATCAACGAATCACCACGGTGGGGGAGTGCCGTGACGAGGTCGATGAAATGCCACCCTGAGCGGTACGCGGTTGCCATCTCGCGCCTGAATGTCCGGTCGTCCGGCGGGGTGGTCATGCTGCTGTGTTCACACTGGCGGGCTGAGTGGTCCAGCCGATGTCGCCCGAATTGACGGCCGGGGCGGTCCAGCCGATGTCGCCGGGAGCGGCAGCCCGGACAGTCCAGCCGATGTCGCCGGAGCCGGCGGACAGGACAGTCCAGCCGATGTCTCCGGCAGCGGCAGCCCCCTCGCTGCCCTGACCGATGCCGCTGCCGCCCAGCAACCCGATACCCAGGGCCGCAACGAACGAGGCGGCAAGCGCCGAGCGAAGCATTCGCTTATACATAGTCGGCTTCGTCCTCACTTGTGGATTCTTCTCCCCCGCACCTAAGACGATGTCCCACCTGGGCACGCGAACACCACTGAGTAGATGCATCATGTTCCTGCATGTTCAGGAACCTGGGGGTGAAGATATGACCGCAAATAACACAAAGCCGACACATCCTCACGGGATCACCGAACTGTGCGAGGCGGGAGGGCGTCTTTACGCCAGCGCATTGCGTCTGGGACGCATCGCGCGCGCCGAAGTCGAACCGGCGCCCTGCCTGATGGAGTTCGCCCTGCTCCATCCCGACCCCGACGACCCTGCCTGGCTCCGGCCGGTCCCGCCGTCAGCGGCCCTCGCACAGCATCTGCATCCCGTGGAGCGCGAGATCCTGGAGCGCCGCCGGCACTCGGTCCAGCTGACCGAATCGTTCGAGCCTTTCATGGACATCAGCGCCCAGGGCCCGCCGACCACCCACGCCATCACGGTGCTGGAGGGGGTCAACCGGATCAACGCCGCTCTCGATCTGGCCACCGCAGAGTGCCGCACCGAGGTGCTCACCGTCCAGCCCGGCGGCGGCCGAATCGAAGATCGCCTCAGCAAGTCGCTGGAACGCGGCCTGTCCGTGGTCGACCGCGGGGTCAGCATCCGCACGCTCTACCAGCACACCGTGCGCCACAGCCCCAGCACGCTCGCGTACGCGGACCGGATGGCTGACGGCAACGTCGAGATACGGACGCTGGAGGAGCTCATCGAGCGCCTCATCGTGTTCGACCGGACCGTGGCCTTCATCCCCGCCCAGGACGATCGCCAGGTCGCCCTGGAACTGCGCCACCCCGGACTCGTCGAGTACCTGGCCAACGTGTTCGAGCAACTCTGGAGCCGGGCGGCCCCGTTGCGCGAAGAGGTCAAGTACGACCCGACGCCGTTGGGCATCAGCGGGGTCCAACGCTCCATCGCCCAGCTCCTCATAGAAGGCCACGTCGACGATTCCATCGCCCGTCGTCTCGGCATGAACGTCCGCACCTGCCGGGCCCACGTCGCCAAGCTCGCCGCCGCACTCGGCAGCAACAGCCGTGCACAGCTCGGTTACCTGATCGCCCAGTCAGGAATCCTGGATCAGGACTCCTGACCGAGGGCACCCAGCAGATCTTCTCCCCCGCGTCGGGGGTGTGCCCGCGCAAAGGGGAGAGCGTGGCCACGCCCTGGATCAGCCGGGGAACTCCCTGCTCCCCGACCCGCCCGCATCGCCCCCGGGACCAGGCCTCCACCAGCATCATCCTGCTGCACCGCCGACGGCGCTCGCCGCGCACGGAGAAGCCCGCCACCCCTGAGAATCCGGGATGACGGGCTCCGTCCGCGGGTGGTCGAACCCCGCTCAGTCCTTCGGCCGCTTGGGCCGCCAGACGACCAGCGCGCTGGTCTGCTGCACGTCCTGGTAGGGCACCAGGTCGCGCCGGTACGAGGCGTGCACCTGCGCCTCGCGCTGCTGCAAAGCCGCGTCCGCACCGTCCACGGCCGCCGAGAGCTCGGCGATCCGCTGCTGGAGGGCCGCGACCTGGTTCTCCAGTTCGATGATCCGCTTGATGCCGGCGAGGTTGATGCCCTCGTCCTGCGACAGCTGCTGCACGGTGCGCAGCAGCTCGATGTCACGGGCCGAGTAGCGTCTGCCGCGCCCGGCCGTGCGGTCGGGCGAGACCAGGCCGAGGCGGTCGTACTGGCGCAGCGTCTGGGGATGCAGGCCCGAGAGCTGGGCCGCGATCGAGATCACGTACACCGGGGATTCATCGGTCAGCTGGTACGGATTACGTCGGCGGCCGTCCATCTCACGCTCCCTTCGCTGCCTGGAACAGCTCCGCCCGCGGGTCCTGGTCCGCGGTCGCCTTGCGATAGGCCTCCAGGGCGTCCCGGGCATCCGTACCCAGGTCCGTGGGGACCGTCACCTCCACGGTGACCAGCAGGTCGCCGCGGGTGCCGTCCTTGCGCACCGCACCCTTGCCGCGGGCGCGCATGGTGCGCCCGTTGGGGGTGCCGGCGGGAAGCTTCAGGGTGACCGGCGGCCCGCCGAGCGTGGGCACCTTCACCTCGCCGCCGAGCGCCGCCTCCGTGAAGGTGACGGGCACGGTGACCGTGAGGTTGTCGCCCTTGCGGCCGAAGACCGGGTGGGAGTCGACGTGGACGACGACGTAGAGGTCGCCGGCCGGTCCGCCGCGCTCGCCCGGGCTGCCCTTGCCGCGCAGCCGGATCCGCTGGCCGTCCAGCACGCCCGCCGGAATCCTCACCTGCATGGTCCGCGAGGACTTCGCCCGGCCGCTGCCCTTGCAGACGTCACAGGGGTCCTGGGCGATGAGGCCGCGGCCCTTGCAGTCCACACAGGGATCGGTGAGCGAGAACCCGCCACCGCTGCCGCGCGAGACCTGACCGGTGCCGACGCAGGTCGGGCAGACCCTGGGGGTGCCGTTCTTGTCGCCGGTGCCGGAGCACGCCTTGCAGGGTGCCTGGCTGGACATCCGCAGCGGGACCGTGGCCCCGTCGACCGCCTCGGTGAAGCTGAGCGTCACCTCGGACTCGATGTCCTGGCCGCGGCGCGGCTGCACGCGGGTGCCCGCACCGCCGCCCCGGTTGAAGAGGCCGCCGAAGACGTCGCCCAGGCCGCCGCTGCCGCCGCCGAAGCCGCCGGCTCCGCCGCCCTGGCCCCCGCCCGGGGCACCTCCGAAGAGGTCCCCCAGGTCGAAGTTGAAGTTGCCTCCGCCACCACCGGGTCCGGCGCGGAAACCGCCGTTGCCGAAGAGGGCGCGCGCCTCGTCGTACTCCTTGCGCTTCTTGGTGTCACCGAGGATGTCGTTGGCCTCGGAGATCTCCTTGAAGCGCTCCTCCGCCTTGTTGTCACCCTTGTTGGCGTCCGGGTGGAACTCGCGGGCGAGCTTCCGGTACGCCTTCTTGATCTCGGCGTCGGTGGCGTCCTTGGGGACGCCGAGAACCTTGTAGTAGTCCTTCTCGACGAAGTCCTTCGTGCTCATCGACGTCCCTCCTTCCGGACGACCGGCCAGGTGGCCGGGCGGTGTACTGCCAGGTGGTCGGACAGAATGTCAGACCTCCTCGCCGCCACCGCTCTCCTCGTCACTTGCCTGCTCTTCCTTCGCGTCCTTCGCGGTCGCGGGTGCCGCCCCCGGCTGGGGTTCGGCCACCGCCACCCGTGCGGGACGGATGGTGCGCTCGCCGATGCGATACCCGGGCTGCAGGATCGCCACGCAGGTCGTCTCGGTGACGTCCGGCGCGTACGAGTGCATCAGGGCCTCGTGGATCGTCGGGTCGAAGGGCTCGCCCTCCTTGCCGAACTGCTGCAGGCCGAGCTTGGCGACGACCGTCTCCAGCGATTCGGCCACCGACTTGAACCCGCCCACGAGCTCGCCGTGCTCACGGGCCCGGCCGACGTCGTCGAGCACGGGCAGGATCTCGGACAGGAGACCCGCGACAGCGATCTCCTTGACCGTGACCCGGTCCCGGTCCACGCGGCGACGGTAGTTCTGGTACTCGGCCTGGAGCCGCTGGAGGTCGCCCGTGCGCTCGGAGAGCGCGGTGCGGACCTGGTCCAGCTGTGCCGTCAGACCGGCTGTCTGGTTCGCGTCCCCGGCCGGGGCCGCCGCCTCCTCCGAAGAGGGGGTGGCGGCGGCCTCGGTCTCGGCGTCGTCAGAGGTGGCGCCGGAGGGGACGTCGGGCTTCTCCTCGAAGCCCGGAGTCTCCTCGGTCACGCCGCACCGCCCTTGGTGTCCTTCTCGTCGTCGACGATCTCGGCGTCGACGACATCGTCCTGGGCGTCGCCCTGGGCCTGCTCGGCACCCGGCTGCGCGTCACCCTGCGGGCCGCCCTCGGCCTGGGCGTTGGCGTACATCGCCTGGCCCAGCTTCTGGGAGACGGCCGCGACCTTCTCGGTGGCGGTACGGATCTCGGCGGTGTCCTCGCCCTTGAGCTTCTCCTTCAGCTCGGTGAGCGCGGTCTCCACCTCCGTCTTCACGTCGCCGGGGACCTTGTCCTCGTTGTCCTTAAGGAACTTCTCCGTCTGGTAGACGAGCTGCTCGCCCTGGTTGCGGGACTCGGCGGCCTCGCGGCGACGGTGGTCCTCGTCCGCGTACTGCTCGGCCTCTTCACGCATCCGGTTGACCTCGTCCTTCGGCAGCGAGGAGCCACCGGTGACGGTCATCTTCTGCTCCTTGCCGGTGCCGAGGTCCTTGGCAGCGACGTGCATGATGCCGTTGGCGTCGATGTCGAACGCGACCTCGATCTGCGGCACGCCACGCGGGGCCGGCGGCAGACCGGTCAGCTCGAACATCCCGAGCTTCTTGTTGTACGCCGCGATCTCGCGCTCGCCCTGGTAGACCTGGATCTGCACGGACGGCTGGTTGTCCTCGGCCGTCGTGAAGATCTCGGAACGCTTGGTCGGGATCGTGGTGTTGCGCTCGATGAGCTTCGTCATGATCCCTCCCTTGGTCTCGATACCGAGGGACAGCGGGGTGACGTCGAGCAGCAGGACGTCCTTGACCTCGCCCTTGAGGACACCGGCCTGGAGCGAGGCGCCGATGGCGACGACCTCGTCCGGGTTCACACCCTTGTTGGCGTCCTGGCCGCCCGTGAGCTCCTTGACGAGCTCGGCGACGGCCGGCATACGGGTCGAGCCACCGACGAGAACGACGTGGTCGATCTCGGAGAGCTGGATGCCCGCGTCCTTGATGACGTTGTGGAACGGGTTCTTGCAGCGGTCCAGGAGGTCCGCGGTGAGCTGCTGGAACTGCGAGCGCGTGAGCTTCTCGTCCAGGTGCAGCGGGCCCTCGGCCGACGCCGTGATGTACGGCAGGTTGATCGAGGTCTCCGTCGAGGACGACAGCTCGATCTTCGCCTTCTCCGCGGCCTCGCGCAGACGCTGGAGAGCCATCTTGTCCTTGGACAGGTCCACGCCGTGTCCGTTGGCGAACTGCTTCACCAGGTAGTCGACGACACGCTGGTCCCAGTCGTCACCACCGAGGTGGTTGTCACCGTTGGTGGCCTTCACCTCGACGACGCCGTCGCCGATCTCCAGGAGGGACACGTCGAAGGTGCCGCCACCGAGGTCGAAGACGAGGATCGTCTGGTCGTCCTTGTCGAGCCCGTACGCCAGCGCGGCGGCGGTCGGCTCGTTGACGATACGCAGGACGTTCAGGCCCGCGATCTCGCCGGCCTCCTTCGTCGCCTGACGCTCGGAGTCGTTGAAGTACGCCGGGACGGTGATGACCGCGTCGGCCACCTTCTCGCCCAGGTAGGACTCGGCGTCACGCTTCAGCTTCTGCAGGATGAAGGCGCTCATCTGCTGCGGGTTGAAGCCCTTGCCGTCGATCTCGATCTTCCAGTCAGTGCCCATGTGGCGCTTGACCGAACGGATCGTCCTGTCGACGTTGGTGACCGCCTGACGCTTGGCGACCTCGCCTACCAGTACCTCGCCGTTCTTCGCGAAGGCGACGACGGACGGCGTGGTCCTGGCGCCTTCGGCGTTGGTGATGACGGTGGGCTCGCCGCCTTCGAGAACGCTGACGACGGAGTTAGTCGTGCCCAGGTCGATGCCGACCGCACGTGCCATTTCAATTCCTCCAACTGACTACTTGAGTGGATCTGGCTCAAGGATGCATGACCTGAGTCCCAGAGTCAAAGGACCTGAGCCGAGTCGACTCAACTATTGTGCATGCACCGCGCGCCACCTGCGATTTCTCGCCTTCGTGACTGCGCACACACGCCGCATACGGGTCACTCCCGGGACGGATCCCGAGTCGATTCCGGGCGACACCTTCCCGCGGCGGGGGCCACACACCCCTCCCCATCATCGCGTCATGGGATCGTTCTGTCACAAAATGCCGTGAGCCACGCAAAACCGGCATCCGATCCGACTCCAGGCAGCCGACCCCAGGCAGGTGCGAACGATGCAGATGCACAGGCAGCGGCAGAGACAGAGGCAAGGGCAGGGGCCGATGCCTAGACCGAGGCAGCCGAGGCGCACATGGCAGCCCCCGCGACCACCCCTCGCGGCGCGCGCCCTCGGCAGACTGAGAGCACTGGCCCCGGCGCCACCGCCGCGCCCCACCGCCAAGCGCACCCTGGACCTGACCCTCGGCTCGGCCCTGCTGCTCCTGGTCGCTCCCCTGCTCGCCGTGGCCGCCCTCGCACTCGCCGTGCAGGGGCACCCCGGCGGCGTACTGACGCGCTCCCCCCGGACCGGACTGGCGGGCAGGACCTTCACACTGCGGTCACTGCGCACCCGGCGGCTGCGGCTGGACGTGCTCTCCCGGCTCCCCCACGTCCTGCGGGGCGAGCTCTCACTGGTCGGCCCCGCACCGCTCGCGCCGGGTGACGAACGGGGCCGGGCCGCCGGCGCGCGACACTGGCGGCAGGAACTGAAGCCCGGCCTGACCGGCCTGGCGCAGGTACGCCACCGCTCCGCGATGCCGTGGAACGAGGCAGCCCTGCTCGAACAGCACTACGCCGAGCACCACCGGGTCGCCATGGATCTGGCGATCCTGACGGAGGCCGTACGCACACCCCTGCGCGGGGCGGTCCGCGGCCTCACCCGGCGTGGCCAGGCTTACCTGAGCGACACAGATCACCGCCTGCCCGGCTACAGCGCGGCGGAATAAGTGGATAGTGTCAGCACAGACTGATTAAGTTACTGCTTAGTAATCCCCAGTACTCGCTAGTAGACGCTGGAACCCACCCTCGCAGGCCCGAGGAGCCCCCAATGCAACTCGCCGCGATCATCGTGTCGCTGGTGCTGACCGTGGTCGGCGTTGCGCTCATCGCCCGAGCCGTCGCGCAGATCTACCGGTTCGTCACGCTCGGACAGCCGGTCCCGGCCGGCAGTCGCACCGACGACTACAAACGGCGCACGATCACCCTGGCCAAGGAGTTCGTCGGCCACACCCGGATGAACCGATGGGGGATCGTCGGTGTCGCGCACTGGTTCGTCGCCGTCGGCTTCCTGACCCTCGGCCTGACGATCCTCACGGCGTACGGCCAGCTGTTCAAGGCCGACTGGGTCCTGCCGGTGCTCGGCGGCTGGCTGCCGTACGAGGTCTACACGGAGTTCATCGCGCTCGCGACGACCGTGGGCATCCTCGTCCTCATCGCGATCCGCCAGCTGAACCTCCCCTCCCGGGCCGGCCGCAAGTCGCGCTTCGCGGGCTCCAAGATGGGCCAGGCGTACTTCGTCGAGGCGGTCATCCTCCTCATCGGCCTGGCGATCATGACCCTGCGCGGGCTCGAGGGCGCGCTGCACCACGTGGACGGCTACGAGGCCGCGTACTTCGCGTCGTACCCGCTGGTCGCCGCCTTCAAGGGGCTGGACCTCGGCACGCTGCAGAACCTCGTCTACCTCACCGCCATGATCAAGCTCGGCGTCACCATGGCCTGGGCGATCACGGTCGGCCTGAACACCAACATGGGTGTGGCCTGGCACCGCTTCCTCGCCTTCCCCAACATCTGGTTCAAGCGCAACGCCGACGGCGCGGTCGCGCTGGGCGCGCTGCAGCCCATGACGTCGGGCGGCAAGGAGATCGACTTCGAGGACCCGGGCGAGGACGACGTCTTCGGCGTCTCCCAGGTCGAGCAGTTCTCCTGGAAGGGCATCCTCGACTTCTCGACGTGCACCGAGTGCGGCCGCTGCCAGTCGCAGTGCCCCGCCTGGAACACGGGCAAGCCGCTCTCCCCGAAGCTCCTGATCATGTCCCTGCGCGACCACGCGCACGCCAAGGCCCCGTATCTGCTGGCCGGCGGCGGCAAGGACATGGAGGGCAACGAGAAGGCGACCGAGGAACAGCTCAAGGACGTTCCCGCGGCCGCACTCGCGGAGGCCGAGCGCCCCCTCATCGGCACCGCCGAGGAGAACGGCGTCATCGACCCGGACGTGCTCTGGTCCTGCACCAGCTGCGGCGCGTGCGTGGAGCAGTGCCCGGTCGACATCGAGCACATCGACCACATCGTCGACATGCGCCGCTACCAGGTGATGATCGAGTCCTCGTTCCCGTCCGAGGCGGGCACGATGCTCAAGAACCTGGAGAAGAAGGGCAACCCCTGGGGGCTCGCCAAGAAGCAGCGCGTCGAGTGGACCAAGGAGGTCGACTTCGAGGTCCCGATCGTCGGCCAGGACGTCGAGGACCTCAGCGAGGTCGACTACCTCTACTGGGTCGGCTGCGCAGGAGCCCTGGAGGACCGCGCCAAGAAGACGACGAAGGCCTTCGCGGAGCTCCTCCACATCGCGGGCGTCAACTTCGCGATCATGGGCGGCGACGAGAAGTGCACCGGTGACTCGGCCCGCCGCCTGGGCAACGAGCCGCTGTTCCAGCAGCTCGGCCAGGAGAACGTCGCGATGCTGAACATGGCGTTCGGCGAGGACGACGAGGACGACTCGACGAAGAAGGCGAAGTCGTCGAAGAAGATCGTCGCGACCTGCCCGCACTGCTTCAACACCATCGCGAACGAGTACCCGCAGCTCGGCGGCGAGTACGAGGTCATCCACCACACGCAGCTGCTCCAGCACCTGGTGGACGAGGGCAAGCTGGTCCCGGTGACGCCGGTCGAGGGTCTGATCACCTACCACGACCCCTGCTACCTGGGCCGTCACAACAAGATCTACACGCCCCCGCGCGAGATCATCGCCAAGGTCCCGGGTCTGCGGAACGAGGAGATGCACCGCCACAAGGAGCGCGGCTTCTGCTGCGGCGCCGGTGGTGCCCGGATGTGGATGGAGGAGCGGATCGGCAAGCGCATCAACAACGAGCGCGTCGACGAAGCCCTCTCCCTGAACCCGGACATCGTCTCCACCGCCTGCCCGTTCTGCCTGGTCATGCTGACCGACTCGGTCAACGGCAAGAAGAACGACGGCAAGGCGAAGGAGTCGATCCAGGTGGTCGACGTCTCGCAGCTGCTGCTCGACTCGGTGCGGACCCCGGCCGATCCGGCGGGCGAGCCGGAGTCGGTGGACGCACCGGAGCCGGAACCGGTGAAGTAACCGGTACTGCGCCACAGCGGTGCACAAGCGGCCGGACCTGCCTCGGGGGCAGGACCGGCCGCTTCTGCTTTCCCGCCCCGGTGACGCATCATGTGGGACGGCCACCGCGCCGGGACGGGTGCGCACCGGCGGGGGACGTGCGGGGGCGTACGGGGGACGTACGGACTTGTCAGGCAGACGCGAGGCGTACGGCCTGCGAGACATGCGAGACGCGCTGGGCGTACGAGGCCTGCAAGGCGTGCGAGGCGGAAGAAACGGACGAGGTACTCCTGTGCGGATACGTATCGCCAAGGCACCGGGCAGAGGGACGGCCAGGACGGCGACGGCCAGGGCGGTGGTCACCACCGCGGCGGTCGGGGCCGCTTGCGCACTCCTGCTGACGGCCTGCACGGGCTCCCCCGCCTCCCCGGCCTCCCAGGGCTCCAAGAACGGCGACGCCCCGCCCACCGCCCTGTCCGGCCTGGCGGGTGCGGAGCGGCGCCCCGTACCGCGCGGCAGCGGCAGCCACACGCCGGACGACTTCAACGGGGACGGTCACCGCGACCTCGTCCTGAACAACCTGGTGAAGCCCGCGGCCGACAGTCACGGCGACGACGCCGGCATCGGCATCGTGTACGGCTCCGCCGCCCGTGGCCTCGACCCGTCGGTACGCCAGCTGCTCAGCGCACACGCGAACGCCGCCAAGATCGGCGACACCCTCCCCTCGGCGTTCGACGCCGAGGCCTCGTGCGACCTGGACCAGGACGGCTTCACCGATCTGATCGTGGCCACCGACCCCCCGTACAACGGCATCGGCCGCCCGCCCGTGCCGCTGCAGATCCTCTTCGGCTCCCCCGCGGGCCTCACCGGCAAGGCGGTCGCGCTCCGCATCCCGGACCGGGCCCGCTTCGGGAACGAGTGGCCCGACCACCCCGTCTGCGGTGACTTCGACGGCGACCGGAAGCCCGACCTGGCCGTGACGGCGAGCTCGGGCCGGTTCAGCTTCCTGCGCGGCCCGTTCACCCGGGACGGCCGCCCGCACGCCGCCGGGGGCACCATCCCCGGCGCCGGCCCGGCGCTGGCCGCCCCCGAGCCCCGGGCGGACACGAACGACGACGGCTACGACGACCTGGTGTACGCCGCCCGCCCCCACGACCCCGGTACCGCCGCCAAGGGCACGCTGCTGCTCGGCAGCCCCGACGGACCGGCACGGCCGGGCGGCACGTACCGCTTCAGGGCCCCGGCAGAAGTACTCCCGGCCGCCCCGCTACGGGACAAGGCGGCGAGCGGCTCCTCGCCCTCCGCCCCCGCCTCCGCCCCCGCCCCCGCAGAAACGGCCCTCCTCATCCGCTACGCGGACTTCGACGGCGACAAGAGCCCGGACACGGTTGTCCGCACCCACCGGGGCGAGACGGCCGACCTGATCGCGCTGTACCCGGCGGCGACCCCGGACCGCCCGCTGATCACGTTCACCAGCGCGCTGTTCGGCGCCCGCTGAAAACCCCCGGGGCCCTGTGGACAGCCCCCGGGGTTCCCTTAGGGGATGTCACAGGTAGGCAGCAAAGGCGGTCCAGTTCCCCTGCCCCTCCCTCCCGACCCCGGTGGACCAGGTACGTTCGATTACGTGGCTGGATTCAGGATCGGACGCGGCCGGGACAACCGCACCCCGCAGCAAGCGCAACAGCAACCGCGGCAGCAGCCGTACGGCAATCAGGCACCGCCGCCGTACGGACAGCAGCCATGGCCGCCGACGGGAGGAAACGGCGCCCCGCACCAGGGCGGCGGCTACAACGCCGCCCCCGGTTCCCGGAACGGCCCGGGCTACAACGGCGGCGGAGCCGACGAGCCGGAGTACTTCGGCGACCCGTACCCGCAGCCCCACCAGGGCGACCCGTACGCCAACAGCCCCGGCCACACCCAGGCCTTCAGCATCAACGAGGACCCGTACGGCGACGGCAACACCTACCGCGCCGGCCAGGCCCCCGTCCAGCCCACGGGCCCACGCCTGCACTGGAAGCAGCTGCTGAGCGGCATCGTGACGCGACCGGGCCCGACGTTCTGGCAGATGCGCGACTACCCCGTCTGGGGCCCCGCGCTCATCGTCACGTTCCTCTACGGCCTGCTGGCGCTGTTCGGCTTCGACCAGGCCCGCGACGACGCGATCCACTCACCGGTCGGCACCGCCATCCCCTACGTCGTCATCACGGGCATCGGCTTCGTGATCGGCGGCCTGGTACTCGGCGCGGTCACCCACACCCTGGCCCGCCAGCTCGGCGGCGACGGCGCCTGGCAGCCGACGGTGGGCCTCTCCATGCTGATCATGTCGATCACGGACGTCCCCCGCCTGGTCTTCGCGCTCTTCCTGGGCGGCGAGAACTCCGTGGTCCAGATCCTCGGCTGGATCACCTGGCTGGCCGCGGCGGCACTGCTCACCTCGATGGTGAGCAAGTCCCACGACCTGCCCTGGCCGAAGGCGCTGGGCGCCTCCGCGATCCAGCTGGTCGCGCTGGTGTCGATCCTCAAACTGGGCACGATCTGAGCTGAACAGAGCCGATAAGACCCCCGGGGCCATGGGCCCCGGGGGTCTTATCATCGCTCCAACGTCGTGCTTTGACGGGCAGGTCCACAGACTGCCCGACTCGCCGGAAGCTTAAGGGGCCATGATCACTCGCCCCGAAGCAGCTCCAGCCCAAAGCCGCTCCGCCGACCGCGTGGTCCGGTTTCCGATGCGTTCCCGCAGGAACGGGACCCGCTCACCATGATCAAGAGAGCGGCAGGCGCCTGAACAGCTAAAATGAGACAGCAAGCCCAACGAGCAGACCTGGCTGTGCCCTCAATCAGGCCTTGATCTCGGTCACTCGGCTGCGAAGGACGCTCCCATGACGTCGGAGACCACCTCGGTCGCGCAATCCGGGCAGGACTCGGTAGTCATCGCCAGCTTTGACAACCGCCATCGCGCCGAACACATGCTGGCATCGCTCGGACGAGGCTTCCGCAGGAAAGCCCGCAAGGACGGCACAAATGCCGTGGTGATCAGAGGAAACGCCGACGGCTCGCTGAGCCTGACCCAGTCTCGCGTGCTCACAGCCGACGGCCTTGCCAATGCCCTGTTCCGCATCTCCGTCTCCTGGATGATCGGATTCATGGGGCTGCTCTCCGCGCTGAAGGGGGCAAAGGTGGGGCACACGCCGCTGGAGTGCGTAAAGGACACGTCGGAACCAACGCGCAACACGCGCAGAGGATCCTCGCAGAGGCCGGCCCTCATGCCGCCATCACGCTGGTTCGCTGCAAGGACACAGAAACACGGCAGATGGTCGTCACAGCAGCGGCCGAACGCGCGAGAGACAGTTGGGATGGCTCACTCACAGAGCTCCTCGCCACCCTCGAACCTGGCAGTGCCCACGATTGGGTGCGCGCTGCCGTCGATGAGTCCTCCCACACGCATACGACCAGTGACTGACAGAACTGGCCCCACCCGGCCCCCGCGCGGCATGATCGTGCGGGCTGTTCTGCGGATCGCGGGATGCGTCACCGTTCTGATGACCTTGTACTTTCTGCTGCCCCTGGATCACTACTCGCCCTGGTTCGCCGTCACGATCCTGGTCATCGGGTTGGTCGCGTTCATGGCCCTGGTCGGATTTCAGGTCCGCTCGATCATCCGCTCGCCGTTCCCTGGACTGAGGGCCGCCGAAGCCCTGGCCATCAGCGTTCCGTTGTTCCTGCTTCTGTTCGCCAGCACCTACGTCGTCATGGCGACGATGTCGACCAGCAACTTCGGCGGGCCCCTCACGCACACGGACGGGTTGTACTTCGCCGTCACCGTCTTCTCAACGGTCGGCTTCGGCGACGTCACGGCCAAGAGCGAGGCAGCCCGGCGCGTGGTCACCGGGCAGATGATCGCTGATCTCGTCATCCTCGGGCTTGCGATCAAGGTCATCATGGGTGCGGTCAGTCGGCACCGACAGCCGGGAGACTCCTGAGGCACCCGGCCGGCCCGGAGCCGCACCCACTGGTGCCGTTCCATAGCTGACGGGAAACCACAGTGCCTGACAGATAGCGCACATGAGTACGGCCCCGACCGACTTACCCGGTCAGGGGCCGTTCACCTGCGGTGGGTGTGGGATTTGAGCCCACGGTGACGTCGCTGCCACGACGGTTTTCAAGAGCGCTCGGGACATCAACAACCATCGCGGCCTAAGCAGCCACAGGTCAGAGAGCTTCCCTCGACGGAGTGACCGGCTCCCCCGACCTACGTACTGGAGGCAGGACACTCCACGGGAAGTTGATCCAGCGATCGGTCTTCTTCCACACGTACTCGCACTTCACGAGCGAGTGCGACTTCTCGTAGATGACCGCGGAGCGCACCTCGGCGACGTGATCGATACAGAAGTCACGCACCAGCTTCAGCGTCTTCCCGGTATCGGCGACATCGTCGGCGATGAGGACCTTCTTGTCCGAGAAGTCGATGGCGTTGGGCACGGGCGCCAGCATGACCGGCATTTCGAGGGTGGTGCCGACCCCGGTGTAGAACTCGACGTTCACCAGGTGGATGTTCTTGCAGTCCAGCGCGTAGGCCAGCCCGCCCGCGACGAAGACCCCGCCACGCGCGATGCTCAGCACCACATCCGGCTCGTACCCGTCGTCGGCGACGGCCTGCGCCAACTCGCGGACGGCATGCCCGAAACCGTCGTACGTCAGGTTCTCCCGCATGTCATCACTCATCGGCGTCACACCTGCGTCCGGTGGAAGTTCATGTACGAGCGCGACGCGGTCGGACCGCGCTGCCCCTGGTAACGCGACCCGTACCGCTCGGAGCCGTACGGGAACTCCGACGGGGAACTCAGCCGGAACATGCACAGCTGGCCGATCTTCATCCCCGGCCAGAGCTTGATCGGCAGCGTCGCCAGATTCGACAGCTCGAGGGTCACGTGCCCGGAGAACCCGGGATCGATGAACCCGGCGGTCGAATGCGTCACCAGCCCGAGCCGGCCGAGCGAGCTCTTGCCCTCCAGCCGCGACGCGAGATCGTCGGGCAGCGAGATGACCTCGTACGTCGAGGCGAGCACGAACTCACCGGGATGGAGGATGAACGCCTCGTCCCCTCCGGCTCGACGGTGCGGGTCAGATCGACCTGCTCGACGGCCGGATCGATATGCGGATAGCGGTGGTTCTCGAACACCCGGAAGTAGCGGTCGAGCCGCACATCGATGCTCGAGGGCTGCACCATCGACGTATCGAACGGATCAATACGTACGCGTCCGGCGTCGATCTCGGCCCGGATGTCCTTGTCTGAGAGAAGCACCCACCGAGGATACGCAGAACGCGCGGGCCCACCCTCATCGGGCCGCCCCGCGCGCCTGTCGTCACCTTCCCGCAGGCTCTACCGCTCCTCGAACACCACGGGCACGGCTTGCCGCAACCGGGCGCAACGAGGACAGCGGATGAGCCGCCCGGGACCGATCCGCCCGGACCCGAGCTGCTGCATCGGGAACGAAGCGGTAGTGAAAACGTGCCCTTCGGCACAGCGGACGACGGTGCGCTCCATGGAGTCCATCAAGTCCCTTCCCCATCAAGCCGTGGACGAGAAAGCCACATTAGGGGATGAACAGGACGCCACTCCACGCGGCACTCCGACAACCCACGCTACGCCCCCAACTCCCGCCCCCGTCACCCGCATCCGCCCCCGACACGACACGCCACCACCACGGCCGACGCCCGGACTCGCGTCTCGGGGGGCCTGCGATGGGGTACAGTGTGGGACGATGCGTCGCTGGTCAGCCAGGACGTCACGCGGGTGTAGTTTAATGGTAGAACATGAGCTTCCCAAGCTCAGAGCGCGAGTTCGATTCTCGTCACCCGCTCCATGAAAAAGCCCCAGGCCAGTGGCCGGGGGCTTCTTCGTTGTCTGACCTGAGTCGGAGATTCGTCGGCAATAGGCGGCAACCTTGTCGAGGATCTCGATCACCCGCTCGACATCGGCATCGGTGATCTTCCGCGGCACGCCCGGACGTGGGTCGTCACACAAGCCGTCCGGGCCCCGTTCGAGGAAACGGCGTCGCCAGGTGCGGACCGTGTACGGAGTGTTCCGCAGCCGGCGGGACACCTCCATGATCGAGTGGCCCTCGGCGCACTCCAGCACGATCCGCGACCGCTGGGCGAGCGCCTGGGCCGTCGAACCGCGCTGCACCCAGCCCTCCAGAAAAGCCCGTTGCGCATCAGCCACCGACAAAGGCGGAGTGACGCACGTCTGGTGATCGACATGCTTACGGGCACGCTGCAGCGACTGATGATCTACCCGGATCAGGGATTCATGATCCGCCAGCCCGTACCTGCCGACGCAACCGAGGCGTACGAGCGACTCCGCCAAGCCGGCTTCACCAGTCGACTCCTGCCGACCGATTCGCACTCTGCTTGACCGAGGCCATGAGCTGCTACAGGGTTTCTCTACCTCATCAAGGCACCCGGCTCTGGCTGCGCCCGCGCTCCTGCCTTCGGCCCGCTCGGCGCTGCCGCCGCCGACGCGCGCCCGCTGTGTAGACCCGAGGGCACAAGATGAGACCAAAGCCCGCGGCTTCAAGGCATGCCTCCGGCGGGGGGCGCTCAGACTCCGGGATGGGAGCTGGGGTAAGTGGTGGGTTGAGGAGCATGGGCGCGGTCCGGCTGAATCTCAAGCTCAGATGGTGCTCAAGACTTCCGGCTTTGACTTCCACGTCAGGAGGCTAGCTGTCATGTTGATGCCTACGCGGGACCGTGAGTCGCTGACTGCGGCGACTTGAGAAGACCAGGGGGACTAGATGTTTGCAACGATGGGCACGGGAGCCATGATCGGCATAACTGTCACAGTGGTTGCCATCGCAGCACTCGCCGTAATTGTCGTCAGGCGGCTCGGTGGGCGGAAGCGCCAGACCCCCCAGGAGACTCTGTCAAGGACACCGTCCCTCAATGACATCAGCGGCTGAAACCAACAAGGCCGATCGTCGGCGAACCCTTCCGTACTCTGGCGGTAGGTCAATGCAGCATCAGTCTGGAACTGCCGTGTTGCAGGGGCCCGTCGAGCGAACTGATAAGCATGAGGCCACGGCCTGCAGCCGTCGATAGGCTGCTCCGTGATGAGGTCGTCCGCACGGTAAAGAGTGCGACCCGGGGTGCGGAATGGGTCGCCTACCTCATCTCTCACGCTCGTGCCCGTTGCGTGCCCGACACGACGGGGAACCACGGGGAGAAGGGGAGATCAACAGCCAAGTCGAAGGTGACGCCAAATTGCGAATAGTCGCAGTTCAGAGGGCATTTCCTGCGGTGATCAACCCGTGATCCCCAAGCTCAGAGCGCGAGTTCGATTTTCGTCACCCGCTCCATGAAGAAGCCCCAGGCCCACGGCCGGGGGCTTCTTTGTTGTCTGACCCACGGTATGCCCCGGTGAGCTGCGCACCGGCGTCCCTGTGTGCACTGAGAACGCCGGAACTGTCACCCGACAGGCTCGCCACGTGGGCCAAGCCGTCCGACGCCGTTGCGCCCCGCGCTCCCCCCAACCTTCACGCCCCTCCCGGCCGAAGGCAGCCACGGCCGCCGGAACCGCTGATCCGTGCGCGGGCGTGGTGTTCTACGGTGTTCGGGAGCGGTCGGCGGATTTTTGAACGGGGGGCCATGACCGAGGGGACAGTACTGGCGGAGCGGATAGCGGACCAACGGGCCGGGGTGGGTGATCCTCGGGCCCTACTGGGGGAACTGCGGCGGGCATTGGTGCTGGTGCCGTTGGACGGGGGCGGGCTGTGGACCGCGGAGTCCGGCGGGGTCCGCTGGGTCTGCGGGTTCACTGACGAGGCCGCGTTGGCCCGGTTCGCGCAGGCGCGGAGCTCACTCGACGCTGGCGGGGGTACCGGGCATACAGCGGATGCCGGGCGGCCGTGGGAGTTCGCGGAATTGCGGGGTGCGCGGTTGCTGGACGAGATCGTTCCGGCGATGGGCGTGCCGGCGGGAGTTGCGGTGAACATCGCCGACCCCGACGGATCCATGCTCTTTCCGCCGGTGACGGGCATCGTTCCGGATGCGGCCGCCGTCGACAGGGTGGATGCGGACGCTCCGGCTGTCGCACCGGCTCACAGTGAAGGTCAGGGGCGATGAGCGGCGGTGGCGCGGGGGATCTGCACATAGATCCGGCGAGTGTCCAGAAGATCACCAGTGGTCTGAGGGCGGCGGTGGCCGAGCTGGAGGGGATCGGTTCCGGCACCGGGGCGGTCCTGGGCAAGGGAGTGTCGGGCCTGTCGATGACCGGTATGGAGGCCGGTCACTACGGGTTGTCGGTGACGTTCGAGGACTTCTGCGAGCGGTGGGAGTGGGGGGTCCGGGCGCTGGTCCAGGACGCCAACGCGATCGCGGCGAAGCTGGGCCTGTCCGCCGGGGTCCTGTGGGAGGAGGACCAGTACATCGAGGGCACGCTGAAGATCGTGGTCAACGCCGGTGTGGGCAATCCGAACGCGTCCGAGGCCGACATCGTCAAGCAGGGCTGGGGTGACGTGCTCACCCCGGACTACCTGAGCCCGGACTACAGTCCGGAGTCGTTCCAGCGGGCGGGGGACGAGGCCGGGCAGACCTGGAAGGACACCGGGCGAGCACTGGTGACCGAGGGAAACGGCGGCCGTCGGACCGAGCTGATGAACAACCTGCTCGGGATCGACCAAGAGACCTTCGACCGGTCGGTGGACGAGACGTTCGGGCCGTCACCCGAGGAGCGGGCCCGGCAACAGCAGCAGGACAACGGGGGGAACTGATCCATGGGGCTCGGGGATCTTGTCAGCGATCTGACTCCGGACGTCATCGAGGACGCCGTCGAGGATGGCACCAAGTGGGTCGGTGACCGGGTCGAGGACGCCGGGGACTGGACGGCCGACCGGTTGGAGGACGTGGGCTGGGACTCCGGCGCGGACTGGGTGCGTGAGCAGTCACGTTCGGTGGCGAACCGGATGGGCGCCGAGGTCGAGGAGATGGACCTGGGGCAGACCGAGGACAAGAAGAAGCTGATCTACGGCAGCCCGTCCGAAATCCGCTCGACCGCGACGCACCTCAAGAACCTGCAAGGTGCTCTCGACAACGTCGGTGGCGGGCTCAAGGGCTTGGACGCCTCCGAGCTCAAGGGCAAGACGGCGGACGCGTTCCGCGACTCGGTGTCCGTGGAGCCACCCCAGTGGTTCAAGGCTGCCGACGCCTTCGAGAAGGCCGCGGGCGCGCTGGAGTCATTTGCCGGGACGGTCGAATGGGCGCAGGGTCAGGCCCAGTTGGCGATCGACAAGTGGAAGGCAGGCACCAAGGCCTCCGAGGAGGCGATGGACGCCCACAAGGAAAAGTGCGACACGTTCAACAAGGCCGTCGACAAGTACAACGCCATGCCCTCCGACAAACGCGACCCCTCCACGCTTCCGCCCAGGCCGGGTGAGTTCACCGACCCCGGCAAGGCCCGCATGGAGGAGGCCCAGCAACTCCTGGCGGAGGCCCGTAAGCAGCGCAACACCGCTGCGGAGACCGCTCGCACCGCGGTGGCTGCCGCGCGGGACGCTGCGCCGAAGAAGCCGAAGTACGCACAGCAGGTCGCCGACGGGCTAGCCGAGACGCAGATCATGAACACCCACTTCGTCGGCGGGATCACCAAGGGCACGGCCGGAATCCTCAACTTCGTACGGACCGTCAACCCGATGGACCCGTACAACCTCACCCACCCCGCCGAGTACGCCCTCGCACTGAACAACACCGCCGCCGGACTCGTCCAGGTCGCCAACGACCCCTGGGGCACCGGCAAGCAGATGGTCACCGCGTTCATGAAGGACCCGGCCGAAGGGCTCGGCCGCCTCGTCCCCGACCTGGTCCTCACCGCCGCGACCGGCGGCGGCGGGGCCGCAGTCAAGGGCGCCCGGACCGCGAAGGAACTCGCAGACCTCGCACAGGACGCGAACAAGGCCCTCCGCGTGGTGGAAAATGCGCCCGGAGGCGGCGGAGCTGCAGTCAAGGGAGCCCGGACCGCGAAAGAAATCGCAGACCTCGCAGAGGACGCGAACAAGGCCCGCCGCCTGGTGGACGACGCGCCTGAAGGCACCCACAATCGCCCCGACGCGGAACGCACCACCAAGAACACAGACCCGGTCGACCTCGCCTCGGGCCGCATGTTCCTGCCCCAGACCGACGTCGTGCTGCCCGGCGTCCTACCGCTCGCCTTCACCCGACGCGTCGAATCCGGCTACACCGCAGGCCGCTTCTTCGGCCCCTCCTGGTCCTCCACCGTCGACGAACGCCTGGAGATCGACGCCAACGGCGTCATTCACATCACCGACGACGGCCTCCTGATCACCTACCCCCACCCCGTCCCCGGACTCCCCACCCACCCCGAAACCGGCACCTCACGCAGCGTCCTCAGCCGCGACGAGAGAGGCGACTACACCGTCACCGACCCCGACAACGGCCTCATACGCCACTTCAATGCCCCGCCCGGGGCGGAACCGGGAGATGACGGCGACGCCTGGCTCGGTGAGATCAGTGACCGCAACAACAACACCATCATCTTCGACCGCACCGACGACGGCACACCTCTGGCAATGGTCCACTCGGCCGGCTACCACTTGGAGCTGACGACTGCGGACGGACTCATTTCCGCTCTGGCACTGCTCACCCCCGCTGCGAGCGGCGAGGCGCCCGTGGCCGCCGACCGAAGAACGTCCCTTCCCCTGCGCGCCTATGGCTACACCGACGGCAACCTCACCACCGTCAACAAGCCGTCAGGGGCTGCCCTCACCTTCACCTACGACACCCGACGCCGGGTGACGGCATGGATCGATTCCAACAACAGCCGGTACAGCTACACCTACGACGACCGGGACCGGTGTGTCGCCGAGGGTGGCGAAGCGGGACACGTGCAACTCACCCTCGTGTACGGGGACCCGGATCCGGACACCAGCCACCGCACTACCACCCTCAGCACCTTGTCCGGACACACCACTCGATCTGATCGGCACCGACTGCCGCGTGCTGGCCACCACTGACCCGCTCGGTCACACCACCCGCTTCACCTACGACACCCGCGGCAATCTCCTCACTCGCACCGACCCGCTCGGCCGCACCACCGCCTTCGAGTACGACGAGAAGAACAGGCTAGCTACCGTCACTCGTCCGGACGGCAGCGAACTCAGCTCAGTGCGGCAAGAGTTGGGCCTGCTTGCGGAGTTCACCGGACCTGACGGCTGCCGTCGGCAACAGAAGTTCGACGAACGCGGCAACCGCGTCGCGGTGTCCGACCCAGCCGGACACACCACTCATTTCGCCTATGACGCCTACGGACGGCTCGTCTCGGTCACTGACGCTCTCGGCGCCGTCGTCACGGTCATGACCGACGCAGCCGGACTGCCGCTGGAAGTCACCGATCCAGTGGGTGGCAAGACCCGCTACGAGCGCGACGCTTTCGGCCGACCCGTACGCGTTACAGACCCCGTGGGCGCGGTGACCCAGCTCCAGTGGACCGTGGACGGTGAACTGGCTTCCCGTAGAGGCCCGGACGGCGGGACCGAATCATGGACCTACGATGGCGAGGGCAACCGCACCAGTCACACCGACCCCATGGGCCAGGTCACCTGCTTCGGATACACGCACTTCGAGCTGCCGATGACACGCACCGGCCCGGACGGCGCTCGCTACGAATTCGTCCATGACACCGAGCTACGGCTGACGCGCGTCACCAACCCCCAGGGGTTGACCTGGTCTTACACCTACGACTCGGTCGGCCGACTGATCGCCGAAACGGATTTCGACGGCCGCACCCTCGCCTATACCCGAGACCCGGCGGGACAGATCACGGTTCGTACCAACGCGCTCGGGGAGGCCCTCGCCTACAAACGAGATGCGCTCGGTCGCGTAGTGGCCAAGGACGTGGCGGGCGCGGTGACCACCTACGCCTACGACAGAGCCGGGCGCATGACCCGGGCAGCCGGGCCGGACAGTGAGCTGATCTACCAGTATGACCGCCGCGGTCTGGTCAAGACGGAGCTCGCCGACGGGCGCGCCACCACGTACGCCTATGACGCCCTCGGCCGACGCACACAGCGCACCACACCCACCGGGCATGTCACCACGTACAGCTACGACACGGCGGGACGCACGACAGACCTGACGGCCGACGGCCACCGCATCGCCTTCGCGCACGACATGGCCGGCCGGGAAATCGAGCGGGACTTCGGCGGAGTCCTCACCCTGGCCTCCGGCTGGGATGCCGCGGGCCGCCTGAGCCCACAGCGCCTCACCACCGGCGGCGAAACCCTCAACGAGCGCGCATACACCTATCGCGTCGATGGTCACGTCACGGCCCTGGACGACACCCTGCGAGGTCTCCAGCACTTCGACCTGGACGAGGCCGGCCGGGTCACGCAGGTCACTGCCGCCGCCTGGACGGAGGCGTACGCGTACGACGTGGCCGGCAACCAGACTTCCGCTACCTGGCCCGGACACGCCTCCGGCGGTGATGCGAGAGGCGACCGTGCCCACACCGGAACCCGGTTGCTGCGCGCGGGCGCCAACAGCTACACGTACGACGCCTCAGGGCGTCTGGTGCGGCGCCGCAAGGCTCGTCCATCGAAGAAGGCCGAGATCTGGCGCTACTCCTACAACGCCGACGACCAGCTCACCGCAGTCACGACTCCCGACGGCTCACAGTGGCGTTACCGCTACGACCCTCTCGGTCGACGCAGCTCCAAGGAACGGATCGCCACAGACGGTACGAGTGTCGCGGAACGAACCACCTTCACCTGGGACGGCACAGTCCTGGCGGAACAGACCACCAGTCACCCCGAACGGCTCCCCCACCGGGTAACGCTCACGTGGGACCACCATGGTCTGACCCCGCTCGCACAGACCGAACGCCTCACCGAAGAAACCACCCAGCGTGAGATCGACAGCCGCTTCTTCGCCATCGCCACTGATCTGATCGGTACACCGACCGAACTCGTCAGCGAATCCGGCGAAATCGCGTGGCGCACGCGCAGCACGCTCTGGGGTAACACCACGTGGAACGCGGATGCCACCACGTACACCCCACTCCGCTTTCCTGGGCAGTACTACGACCCGGAAACGGGTCTCCACTACAACCACCACCGCTACTACGATCCGCAGACGGCCCGCTACACCACACCCGATCCGCTGGGGCTCGCCCCCGCCCCGAACCCGGCCGTCTACGTCCACAATCCCATGACCTGGGCCGATCCCCTCGGGCTCACCCCGTATGCGCCTAAGGGAGAGCATTCCAACCCGTTCGGCAACAGAGCCGACGCCGAAAGAGCCGCATTCGAAGCCGCCGGGGTACCGTACGGCGAGACCCCGATCGCCGAGTGGACCGTAACTGGCGACAAGAGCCTGAAGCACATGCCGGGGTACACCTATTCAAGCGATGCATCTCCCTGGGGGAATTTCCGTCAGTTCGAGACTGATCAGGGATCCAGGGTGGTCGTGGAGCATACTCACGATCCTGCTGGTCAGCACTTCCATGCGGGAAAACCCAAGATCGACGATTCCAGAGAACTAGTGAATTTCGGCTGGGACAATGGTCGGGTCCAACGGTCGGACGGCTCTTTCGGGTATCCCGAAAATATGGAAAGATACGGCAAGATCAACAAGCCGGGCGGGGACCACCACTTCTTTTACGAAGGAAACTGATGGAAATCCGGCCCGGATCGTTCGGGAGGGAAATCACATGGAAGCTGCTTCCAGCGCGGAGACACCGTCCTGGCAGCACACGCTCGAAGCGTGCGGACTGCTGCCCATCGGGACGGAAGCCCCCTGTCCTGTGCCTGCCGTCCTGACCGCCATCCACGCCGTGACGGGGGTCGAGGTCAAGCCGAGTGCGACGATCCCGGAGTCGCGCGCCGACGTCATGGCGGAGCTGGATCGTCAGTGGCTGGCTGAGACCACCAGGTTGCCTCTTGTGTCAGGTGCGGGGGAACTCCTCATCGTGCCGCCGGGACGGGGCGGCAGTGCTGTGGGATGGGTCCTCGTCAAGGATTCCGTCGGAACAGGGCTGCCGTCTCGCGTGGCCGGCGCGACGGGCTCGCCGGAGTTTCTGGCACTGTCGGTGGACGGGCGCCACCTGTGCGCGGTCACGTCCGAGGATGACGAACTCTGGATCGTCACGCGCGTCCTTAAATGACGGGCGGTTGGTCGATCAGTGGCGGTTCCCAAGCCGCCCCCGGATCTCACTCCGAGGCGAGCTGCGGGCCATGCCAATAAGCGGTGCCAAAAACGCACAATGGCGAATTCTTCGTTACTACCAACGGGCTGATGAACCGCCGCCGCGATGAGGCCGAGGAGTTGGACATACTTCTTCAACACATCCGTGTCCGCTTTCCCGGCTCCTGGGGTCTGCTTTAGGGATGGTGGTCCGTAAGTTCCTCTGGAAGGAGATGGAACGACTGCCGGAGGGGTTGACGGATCGAGGACTCGAAGTCCTCCTCAAGAAGCACGACGAGGCGGTCTACCACCTGAGCCGTGTGAAGGGCTTCCTGCATCAGATCAAACAACCGTGACAACACGGATGGAAGCGCCAGGCGCATGACCACTCCACCCGGCATGCCGGACGCGAACAGCCACGCTACCGAGCTGCGAAGGCGATGGACCCTGCCCGAGAACGCTTGCTTCCTGGTTGAACTCCGGTTCGCCCTGATCAGCGGCACCGGCGACTGGCGCGCGATGGTGCGGACGTGGACGCAGCCGTGGGCCACCGAGAACGACCTTGGCGGCATCCCGCTGGCCGGGGCGAACCTCTCGGGCCTGGACCTGACCGGCGTCCACCTCAGCTACGGGGACCTGCGTGGCGCCACCCTCACCGGCTGCGACCTCACCGACGTCTCGCTGACCGACGCCGATCTGCGCGAGGCAAGCCTGGTGGGCACCGTACTCACCCGGGCGAACGCCAGCCTCTGCGACCTTGCCCGCGCCGACCTGACGGACGCCAACGCCGACGACGCCCTCTTCTCCCGCGCCCGTCTGACCGGCGCCGTTGCCTGCAGAGCCTCACTGCGCAGCGCAAGGCTCGTCGGCGCCGACCTCGCCGACGCCGACCTGACGGACGCCGTCCTGGTCTCAGCGAGAACCGACGGGATGTTGCTGACCGGCGCCCGCATGCAAGGTGTTCGCCGTGGATCCCTGTATCCCTCACGCGTGCGCACCGGCCAGTGGACGAGGGAGATCCTCGCGGACATGCTCAGTACCAGTACGACGTCGAAACGGGGAAGTTCGAGGGGCTTCCGCGCAGCATCGAGAGGTCGGTAGGGAGCGGTGCGGGCTTCACTGCAGGAATCAGAAAGGGGCTCGCCGCACTCGGCGAGGGCTAGATATGCGAAGCAATGCTCGAATGAGGGCGCTCCTGCAGGAGACGGACACAACGGGACTGAGCTCCCCGGACATTCCCCTCATGTTCCGTGAAGTCGTGGAGCGCGGATGGTCTTTGATGCCCTCCGGTGGCCGGGTGCTGACCGATCTCCTCCTCGAGAACCCGCCGCAATACTCCGACCGACTCGCGGAGGAAACCACAATCAACGGCAGGGGAATGACGGACTACGACCTGCCCACCGCGACGGACGAACGCGCGCCCGTCCTCGTACGCAGGTGCCTGGCCTACGTCGCCGCCTGCCTGCAGCGCGCGCAAAAGGACTTCGGTGACACCGCGGTGAGGGCCTACGTCTCGCTGTCCTTCGCCGATACGGACGAGGCGCCGCTGACTTCCCACGTCACCTTCTGCACACCGCTTCCCGACGCCCTCCCCTACATCTCGGACCTTGAGAGCGTGAAGGACGCAGCGGTCGGGGAGTTCTCCGCGGAGGACTGCCTCCCCTGGTCGTGAGCTTGAGTGCACACCGGACCCCGCCGGCATGCCCATCGGCGCGCATTGTGGCGACCACCCGAAGCCCCCCGTCACTCCTGCCTCATCCGTGCCCAGCAGAACAGACAACAGCGATGAACAAGGGCACCTCAAGACCACACCAGGAGCGCCCCCAGCGCGCTCTATCCCCAATTCAGAGCGCGTTTGCACTCCGCAGGTACCGTTGATCCCAATCTCAGAGCGCGAGTTCGATTCCCGTCGCCCGGCCTTTGTCCGAACAACCGAAACGGTTCTCCGAATAAACCGCCGGACCGTCACGAAGGACCGCTGCTCCGGGGCAGCGTGGGTTCGGCACAAGGGATAATCGCCCCCCAGTCCTTCACGGAGTCTCCCGTGAGAAGAAATTCACTGAGATACATGCCTGTCTCATCATGTACATTCTCTTCCTTTAGCCACAGGGATTCGCACTCCGGACACATGAAGAAGATCTGGCCAGAATCCTTACGCTTGTAACATTGCACCCAATCCTGGCCGCAATGGACGCACGCCACCTTCTCCATAAATTCCCACTCCCTGGGAAAGCAGTGATCACTTCATTGCCGTGTACTTCGGTCCCCTCGGCGGCGCCGGGACGAGAATCGAGTCCCTCTTGTGAGCGATACCAACTACCGCCGAGGTTCTGCAGATCGCAGCCTGCCGGACCCAGAGATCTGACCACGTACCAGGATGCCGGACGGACGCAGGTAGGCGACGACGAACTGACCGTCGCCGAGGAGACCGCGCAGCGAGGCATTCTGATCCGCTTCCGCACCCGGGGCTGCGCCTCTGCTGCTCGATCGGGAAGGCGCACGGGCAGGGGGCCCGGCGCCGCAACACTGTCCGTCAATCATCGATACTTCCATTTATGAGAGTATCTTGAGTAGAAGTATCAAGGCTCATTCCATGGAGGTGGACTGCCGTGAACGGATTCATCGGACGCCGCAACGAACTCAGTCTTCTGGACGACCTGTTGCGTCCGGTGAAGGACGGCGGACGCAGCGGGCGTCCGGGGCGGGCCGTCCTGATCCGCGGGCGCCGCCGGGTGGGCAAGTCCCGCTTGGTGGAGGAGTTCCTGGAGCAGACGGGTCTGCCGCATGTGTTCTTCACCGCCGTCGGTGGCTCCCGCGAGGAGGATCTGGCGGGTTTCGCCGGTGAGGTGGCCGCTTCCCGGCTTCCCGACGTGGCGCGGTTCAGTGATTTCGCCGCCCCGCTGACCTGGGACGCCGCGCTGACCATGCTCGCCTCCGCGCTGCCCACCGGCTCGCCCAGCGTGGTGGTCCTCGACGAGATGCCCTACCTCGTGCGCGAGGACCCGAGCTTCGAGGGCGCGCTGCAGAAGGCATTCGACCGGACGTTGTCGAAACTGCCCGTTCTGCTCGTCCTCATCGGCTCCGACATCGCCATGATGGAACAGCTCAACACCTACGGGCGGCCCTTCTACCAGCGGGGCACCGAAATGGTCGTGCCGCCGTTGAATCCGGCAGAGGTCGCCTCGATGCTCGATCTGCCGCCCGCCGACGCCTTCGACGCCTATCTGGTGTCCGGTGGGCTCCCGCTCATCCTGGAGGAATGGCCACAGGGCGCCGGGCTGTGGGAGTACCTCGAACTGGCCCTGCGCAGACCGACGTCCGCCCTGCTGGTCAGCGGCGAGCGGTCCCTGGCTGCCGAGTTCCCCGTCGAGGCGCAGGCTCGCACCGTCCTGGGCGCCATCGGTCATGGCGAGCGCACCTTCACCCTGATCGGCAGAGCCGCCGGCGGCCTCAACCCCAGCTCGGTATCGCGCTCGCTGGAGCTTCTCACCTCCCGCCGCATGGTCGCCGCGGAGCTCCCCCTCTCCACCAAACCCAGCCGGGAGACCCGCTATCGCATCGACGACCCATACCTGCGCTTCTGGCTCTCCTTCATCGGCCCAGGCATCCCCGCGATCGAGCGCGGCCGGGGCGACCGCGTCCTCGACACCATCCGTGCCAGTTGGACGTCCTGGCGGGGCAGGGCCATCGAGCCCGTCATCCGCGAAGCCCTGTGGCGACTCGGCTCCGACGACGGGCAGTTGCCCGCGGGCACCGATGCGATCGGCGGCTACTGGACCCGTACCAACGCCCCGGAGATCGACATCGTCGGCGCCGACCGCGCCCCCATCGCCAAGAAGATCATCCTCGTGGGTTCGGTCAAGTGGCTGGAGAACAAGCCTTTCGACAACCGCGACCTCGGCCGCCTCGTCACCCACCGCTCCCAGCTTCCCGGCGCCGACGACACCACCCCCTTGCTCGCCGTCACCCGCAGCGGCTGCACAGCCGACGTCCCCACCCTCACGCCCGAGGACCTCCATGACGCCTGGACCTGAACCTGTGACCGGCAGTGCCACTGCGTGCCAGTCGGAGCGGTAATCAACGGTCAGCAGCGGCGCCCCAGGGAGCGCGGAAGACTCCGCACACGGCCGAGCCTTCACAGGCCGCACCGGGCATGTGACCCCGAAGGCCGGGTGATTCCCAAGCTCAGAGCGCGAGTTCGTTTCTCGTCACCCGCCCCATGCTCCACGAAGCCTCGGGGCAGGGGCCGGGGGCTTCCTTGTGCGCCGGGCATATCCGTGCCGGATGCCCTGGCCACCGGCCCCGATCGTACGGGCACCCATCCGTGACACGGCATCATGCAGGCATGGTCACCATTCACCTGAAGTACGAGATCGACGCTGACAAGATTGCGGATTTCGAGGAGTACGGTCGCCGCTGGGTCCGGCTCGTCAACCGGTTCGGCGGGACGCACCACGGCTACTTCCTGCCGAGTGAGGGCGACAGCGACATTGCCTACGCTTTGTTCTCCTTCCCCAGTCTGGCCGCGTACGAGCAGTACCGCGCGGACAGCATGTCCGACCCGGAGTGCCAGCAGGCGTTCGACCTGGCTCGTGAGACCCGCTGCATCAAGCGCTACGAGCGCCGGTTCCTCAGGCCGCTCGACGGCCTGTCCTGAGCCGGCGGGAGGCATGCGTCGCGATCCCGCCGAGCAGCTGCGGCTTCCGGCTCCTGTCCGCCGGCCCCCCGGACAGGCCTGATCGATCTCCTAGGCCGCCCCTCGCCAGATCGCCAGGTCACCTTGGAGGAAGGCGATGTCCGGCATAGCGGTCGACTTCGTCGTGATCACGAGCAGCGCGATGTCCCCTGCGGGGCCTTTGATGCAGACTTCGCTCCCGTTCGCCGCACCGGCGAGTGGGAGGCGGTGGTTCTTCTCGTCCTTGAGCATCCGACGGCACTCCTCGACCGTGCCGCCCGGCTTGCCGTACAGCTCGACGAACACACTCGTGTCGCTCTCGAGTTCACAACCGGCCAACCGGCATCCCAACCGGATGTCCCCCGTGCGGCCCTTGGGTTCCTCGTCCGGGTCCTTGAGGTTGACCGAGTTCCCCAGATCCAGCATGACCGAGTACGGCTCGGGCCGCGGATCTCGGGGCGAGGCCGAGGAGGACGACGAAGGACCGTTCTTGTCTTCACCGGTTCCCGGAGCCGCCGAGTCCGGGGAGTCGGAGGAGCCGGAGGAGTCCGACGAGGAACCCCGCGCCGAAGCCGACGACCGTGCGGCCGGTCCCGTGGCGGATGCCGATGATCCGTCGGTGGCCCGCTGATCGGCCCGGCTCTTCGCGTCCAGTACCGTCCAGGCCAGGGCCGTTACCAGTAGCGCGCCCCCCACCACACCGGCGGCCGTGATCAGTGCGGTGCGCCGCCTGCGCACCTTGCGCTCCGTAGGCGTCGGCCGCAGCGCCCCGGCCAGGGAGCGCGTGTACCCGATCAGCGGCTGCGGCTGCACAGGGGTGGGGTCCGGCACGGGCGGCGGAACCGCGACCTCCTGCCCGCCGATCTCCTGCCACACGGCCGATGCTCCGCCCGCGTCGGCGTCCGTTCCCAACCGCTGCCGGCACCACTCCAAGACCTCTGCCGGCGTGGCCCGCTCCGCCGGATCGGCGGCCAGGCAGCGGGCGAACAGCGGACGCAAGGGCTCGGGCAGCAGCGACAGTTCGGGTTCGGTGTGCACGATCCGGTACAACACGTAGACACCCTGGCCATCACCGTAGAGAGGCCTGCCCAACGCCGCGAACGCCGCCGTCTGGGCAAGGGCGAAGACATCGGTCGCCGCCGTGACCGCCGCCCCGGATGCCTGCTCCGGGGCCATGTACGCGGGCGTGCCGACCGAGTGTCCCGTCGCCGTGTATGAGGTTCCGTCAGCTGCCACGGCGATGCCGAAGTCGATCACGCGCGGACCGTCGGCGGCCAGCAGCACGTTCGACGGCTTCAGGTCCCGGTGCACGATGCCCTCGGCATGGATCGCCTGCAACGCCTCGGCCATCCCCGCCATCAGCCACAGCGTGGCGGGCACCGGCAGCGGACCCCGCCGGGCAACGGCCTCGGCCAGGGACGGCCCGGGCACGTACAGCGTGGCCAGCCAGGGTGGTTCACCGTCCGCGTCGGCGTCGATCACCTCAGCGGTGTACGCCCCGCGGACCCGCTGGGCTGCCCTGATCTCCCTGCCGAACCGCCGCTGGAAGTCCGGGTCGTCCGCCAGCTCCGGGCGTACGACCTTGATCGCCACTGGCCGGCCACCCCGCGTGTGCGAGAGGTAGACCCGCCCCATGCCACCCGCGCCCAGCCGGGCGGCGAGCCGGTAGCCACCCACCACAAGCGGGTCGGCCGCCTGCAGTGGCTGGAAGACATCCGTCACATGCCTCATCGGCCCGCTCCCCCACTCTGATGCACTGGCCAACGGCGTGAGCCTACGTGGCAGGACCATGAAGTTGTGGCTTCGGGACCTGGCTGCACCAGATGTGCTCGCGCCACAGCGTGCCAGTAACGGCGGTGAAGAGCGGTCAGTACGGGTACCGATCCGACACTCGAGTACCTCAGTCGACCACGTGAATGGCGGTGCCCTTTGTGGCGAAATCCCACAGGGCTGTTCCGTCCGCGACGGTCTCGCGAATGGCGCCGGTCTTCACCGTGCCGTCCGGTGCGGGGGAGGCGCCGTCGACTGCGTTGGAGAAGGCTGATTGCGACCCGAAATAGACTGCGTGCTCGATCCGCACGCCATCGCTTCCCGTGCCCTCCGCGCGACGGAAAGTCACCGAGTGCTTCCCCTTCGCCGGGGGCACATTGCCCGGCCACACCAGGAACGTACGGGCGGTGGACTCGTTCCCGGAGATCAGCCAGACCCTTTTCTGGGAAAGCGAATACACGATCCGCCGCCCGGCCCCGGAGTCGTCGGGGACCTTATGCACCTTGGGCTTGAGGGCGGACGGGTGAGGTTTCGCGCTGGGCTTGGAATCGGCACTCGCGGTATTCTTCGCGGGCTCGTTCCGGGAAGCCTGCACCGTCAAAAAGGAAACTGCGGCGAGGGCGGCGACCAGCAGACCGACAATCCAGATACCGGAGGGTATCCTGCGGGTCGACACCAGATTGCTCCCTCTATGTCATGCTCTGCCCTTTACGGGTCAGCGTTCGCGATCATCAGCCTATCGGAGCACCAATGCTTCGGCGTAGTCGCGTCCGCCCCGGTTCGAGGGCCCGCCAGGTCAGCAGCTACGGCGCCCGGAACGTGACAGGCCCGGCCTGGTCCGGCCTCCAGGAGGCGTGGAGATCTCGACGGCGCGATGACCTGGCGCGATGCCTCCGTGCCCAGGTGCTCATCGAGAACTTGGCGCCTAACGGGGGCGGCGGTCCCCTCAGGCCGCCGCCCCCATAGGCGGCCGTCCCCTCAGACCGCCGTCCCCATCAGGCCGCCACGCGAAAGCCGATGTTCCCCGTCGAGCTGTCCGGCGTGTTGGAGCTTCGGGCCGCAACGCGGTAGCGGTTGCAGTACGAGTCGTGGCACAGGTAGGAGCCGCCCCGCATCACCCGGGACGCGTCCGGGGTGAACCAGTCCTCGCACCACTCCCAGACATTGCCCACCACGTTGTAGAGCCCGTAGCCGTTGGGTCGGTACGAAGTCACCGGGGCTGTGCCGAAGCGGCGGTGCGCAGCTGTGTTGTGCGTGGGGAACTCCCCCTGCCAGATGTTGCACATATGGGTTCCGCCGGGCGTCAGTTCGTCGCCCCACGGGTAGCGCTGCTGCTCCAGGCCGCCACGCGCCGCGTACTCCCACTCCACCTCGGTCGGCAGCCGCGTGCCCGACCAGGCGCAGTACGCCTGTGCGTCGTTCCACGAGACGTGCACGACCGGGTGGTTCTGCCGGGGTGCGAAGGAGGAGCCAGGGCCCGCAGGGCGCCGCCAGTCGGCGCCCTGCACCGCTCGCCACCATGGAACCGCCGCCACCGGCGGTGAGGAGGAGGCGAGTTCGTCCGGCAGGAGTCCGGCGAAGACGAAGGAGACGCCGAAGCGCTCGGCCTCCGTCACGTGGCCGGTTGCCTTGACGAAGGTGGCGAACTGGGCGTTGGTCACGGCTGCGGGCGCGATACGGAAGGGTGCGGTCTCGGCTTCGCGGACCGGGCCTTCGCCGTCGGCCGGGAAGCCGGTCGGGTCGTCGGTGCCCATGAGGAAGCGCCCGCCGGGGAGGTCGACCAGTTGCCTGGCGACGCGCAGGGCGGATGCCGACCGGGGCGGGGGCGGCGCTGGGGCGATCGTGACGGTCGTGGCGTCACCGTGGCCCGGCGTGCAGCAGGAGGAGGAAGACGCGGAGGACACAGCAACTCCTTTTGGTAGAGCCGTCCGGCAGGGGCCCGCGGCGGTCGCTGCGGGCCCCTGCCGGGGGCTTGGCTCCTGACTGGGCTCTCGTCCGGATCATGCCGCGCGCAGGGCCCCGGTGCCGCGTCCCGCTCGAATGGCCCGGCCTGATCCGGACGGCAGACCCGGCCTGATCCGGAGGGCAGGCCCTAGACGGTACGGTCGGCGGCGAGTTGGGCCGCCAGTGCGGGTATGCCGAGGTTCTGCTCGTCCTGCGGGGTCGCCTGGTACAGGCTGTTCTTCAGCTGGTGCGGGTCGCCCGCGAGGTCGTAGTGCTCCCGGAACTTCAGCTGCCCCGTGCCGGACACCACACCGTTGGCGTCGGTCTTCAGGTCGTAGTACTCGGTGTACTGCTTGTTCTTGGCGACGTACGACGACCAGGTCGGCGGGCCACCCGCGGCGGCACCCTGCTTCCACCATTCGACGAGCAGGTGATCGCGGCTGTACGAGGTCAGCAGCGACTTCCCGTCCTGCGAGTGCCCCGGTGTGACACCGGCCGCGTCGAGGACGGTGGGCGCGATGTCGATGTTGGCGACGATGCGGTCGTCGGTGGTTCCGGCGCCGAGGCCGCCAGCCGGCCAGGACAGGTAGAACGGCACCTCGTGGGCGGCCCGGTAGGGCACCGACTTCTTGGTCCAGCCGTGGTCCGCCCAGCCGAAGCCGTTGTCCCCGATGTAGATGACGAGGGTGTTGTCCAGCTGTCCGAGGCTCGTCAGCTTGTCCTTGAACGCCTGCACCGCGTCGTCGACGGACCGCAGGGTCCGCAACTGCTCCGCGCGGATCCGCCGGCCGTCGGCCAGGGTCCCGGTCGCGCTCTGGATGTAGCCCGGCTTGTCACTGCGGTCGGCCTCGGGGACGGAGGGGCGTCCGTTCCAGTCCGGCACGTCCGTCCCCGCGTACTTGGGCGCGGGCGTACGGGGCCCGTGCGAGGCGAACGGCGTGACGTACGCGAACCAGGGGCGGCTGTCGGTCGTCGCCTCGTCCAGGAAGTCCAGCGTCCGGTTCTTGATGATGTCGGTCGTGTAGCCGTTGATCGTCTGGACCGCGCCGTTGACGTTCCACCGGGCGTCGACGTAGGCCGGCTGCAACAGCGCGAAGTCCTCGAAGTGCGGCGGGTTGTCGGCGAGCGTCCAGGAGTTGAGGAACTTCCCGAACAGACCCGTGCGGTAGCCCGCCTGCTTGAGGTACCGCGGCAGGGTCGTGTCCTGGTCCAGCTGGTACGAGGCGCTGTTGTTCCGCACGCCGTGGTTGTGGGCGTACTGCCCGGACAGTACGGATGACCGCGACGGTGCGCAGAGCGGGGTCGTGACATGGCCGTTGGTGAACTTCACGCCTCGGCCGGCGAGCCAGTCGACCGTCTTGGGTTGCGCCCACTCGGTCTGCTTGGGCTGGTCGTCGGTGACGATGAGAAGGATGTTCGGGCGGGCAGCGGCGGCCGCCGAGCCGGCGGCGGCGACCTGGGCGATCGCGGGTACGGCCGCTGTGGCGGCTGCTGCCGCCGTACCGGCGAGGAAGCCGCGCCGGCTCACCTGCGGTCTGTCGTTGTGACTCATGGATCGTTTCCTCCTGTGGTCCATCGATGGGACTGCGGAATTCGGAACCGACTTCTGGACACGCGGAACTCATGAACGCCTTGCGGGCACGGCTGGCGGCATTCCTGCCGGCAACAAGGAAGGTGCGGGCAAAGGGCGTTGGGGCGTCCGGGCGCCACGTGGGAATTCCGCAACGAAGGCGGTAGGGCGTGAACGGACCGGCTCAGACCTGGATCACTGCCGCACCGGGTGCCGGACAAGGGCTGCACCACGGTCGGGCGACAAGCGGCCGGCCTCGGCGGTCACGCCGTGGCGGACGTACACAGCGCGCTCGCCACCCTGCCGAAATCGACATGGCGACGAGCAGCGAGCATTCCCTCTGCTGCCATGCCAGGAGACTAGAGGGAGCGGAGCGTGCCGTTCTATGCACGGCGTGTGAAATCTGCGGCCGCCGGCTGGGCGGACGCAGCAGGGACTGCGGCCGATCGGGGCCGCGTGCCGTTCGGCGGTCCGGCCTTCCGGCCGTGCGGACCACTGGCATGTAGTTGCTCGCCCTGCCCCTCCGGGCTTCCCTGCCCGCCCCGGGCAGCCCCGACCTGCGCGGTCTGTGGCCGCGCGCCTGACGTGCCTGACCGGGCCTGACCGGGCCTGACCGGGCCTGACTGTGCCTGGCCTGAAGCGTGACAGGGCGCCCTGACGCGGCTTGCGCCGGCCGCGTCAGGGCGCCCGTGACCTGCCCCTTTACGGGTCGGGTGCCTCGGGCGGACAAACCTGCCCGGAGGGACTCGATCAGAGACGGCAGCTGATTTCGAGGCCGTCCTCAACGGGGAAGGTGACGCTGTGGTAGCCGTTGTCGATGTCGCGGACGTGGTCGAGGTAGGGGCCGAGGTCGGGTAGGTCCACGTCGTCGGCGACGACGAGGGTGCCGGGGGCGATGTGGGGTTCGAGGAGCTGCAGGACGGGCAGGCAGAGGTCCTTCCACCCGTCCAGGAACAAGAAGTCGACCGACTGCCGCAGTGCGGCGAGCGTCTGCAGGGCGTCCCCCTCCAGCACGGTGATCACGTCGTCGAGGCCGGTCGCGGCGAAGGTCTCGCGGGCGGCGGCCGCCTTGGTCCGGCTCATCTCCGTGGTGATGACCTGGCCGCCGCCGTTGTCGCGAACGGCGGCGGCCAGGTGCAGGGTGGAGATGCCGTACGAGGTGCCGAACTCGACGACGGTGGCCGGCTTGGTGGCGCGGATGAGGTTGTAGAGGAGCTTGCCGCCGTCGGCGGAGACGGGCATGTAGATCTCCCGCACCGCGTCGGCAAGTTCCTGCGCCGTCAGCGACCCCCGCTCGTGGGGCTGGATGCCCCGCAGCCGGGCCGCCGTCTCGTCGTCACGGGCGGCGGCTTCGAACATGCGGGTCAGAGCGGCGGAGACGCGCGGTTCCGCGAGGGTGTGGGGCTGTGTGGGCATGATCCTGGATCCTTCGGACGATGGGCGATGGGCGATGGCCGGTGGACGATGGGCGGTGGGCGGTGGGTGGTGAGTGGTGGGCGGTGGGACCGCCTTGAGGTGGGGACGAGCGTGGGGAGCGCGGCCCTGACGGGCCTCGCTTCGCCCGGCGTCTCGTCAGGCCGTGTAGGCGCCCGCTTCGATGTCCGCGAGCAGGGTCGGCCCGGTGGGCTCCCAGGAGAGGAGCTGCCTGGTCGCGTCGCTGGACGCGGTCATGGTGGAGGCGAAGAAGCTGCCCACGAAGCCGAAATGGCCTCCGGCGTCCTGCGGGGCGACGGACTCGACCGGCAGGCCCAGGCTGCGGCCGATCGCCTCGGCGATCTCCCTGGTGGTGACGGCCTCCTCGGCGACGACGTGCAGTCGCGTCCCCGCGGGTGCCTGCTCCATGCCGAGGCGGATCAGCCGGGCGGCATCGTCGCGGTGCACCGCCGACCAGGTGGCGGAGCCGTCGCCGACGTAGCCGGAGACTCCCTGCTTGCGGGCGGCCTCGGTGAGGAAGTTGACGAACCCCCAGTCGCCGCGCCCGTGGACGCTCGGTGCGAACCGGGTGATCACGGTCCGCACGCCCTGGGCCACGTATTCCAGGGCAAGGTTCTCGCTGCCGCCCCGGTTGGACTCCGGGCCGACGGCCGGAGACACATCGTCCTCCGTGGCCGCCCGGCCCTCGACGAGACCGGAGAGCGGCGCGGCGACGACGAACGGGTGGCCGGTCCCGGCCAGCGCGTCGCCGAGGGCCTGGACCGCGGCTCGTTCGGAGCGGTCGGACTCGGCAGGGTTGCCCCAGTCGTGCTTGTTGGCCATGTGGATGACCGCGTCCGCCTCGGCGGCGCCCCGTCGCAGCGAGGCGAGATCGTCCAGGTCACCGCGGACGAGGCCGGCGCCCTTGGCCGCGAGAGCCTGCTCGGCCCGGTCGGATCGGGCCAGGCCGATGACCTGGTGGCCCGCCGAGATGAGTTCGTCGACAACGGCGGATCCGATCCAGCCGGTCGCTCCGGTGACAAATGCACGCATGAGCGTGTCCTTTCTTCGCCCTGGAAGGGCAGGTGGGTGGCGGAGATGGAGGGAGTCCCTGAGCACGGCGGCGTCGGCGTCGCCGAGTCAGGTGGTGTGAGAGCCCTTAGCGCGGGGCCGTCCGGCGGGCGCCGGCCACGACGAGGGCTCCGGCCAGGAGCACGACGAGGGCGGCTGCGCGCAGCGCGGTGTCGGCGCCTTGGGTGAACGCCTCGGTGACGGCGGTGTGGTCGGCCGTGGCCGGCGTGAGTGCTTCCTGCACCGTGCGTGGGAGCGGCGTGTGCCTGCTCAGGTCGGCAGGGAGGTGGCGGGTGAAGCCGGCGGTGAGGACGGTGCCGACGACGGCCACGCCCAGAGCGCTGCCCAGTTCGCGGGTCGCCGACTGCAGGCCTCCGGCGATGCCCGCCCTCTCCACGGGCAACGCCGAAGCGATCTGAGCGGTCAGACAGGGTGCGGCCAGCATGATGCCGAGTCCGACGACGAACAGACCGGCCGCGTACACCGGGTAGGCCATGGTCGAGGCGTACGAGAGGGCGAGCAGGCCGGCGCCGGTGAGCGCGAAGGCCGCGGAGAGCGTCGCGGGGATGCCGATGCGGCGGACGAGCCCGGGAACGTGGCGGGTGCCCACCAGGAGCGGGACGGTCAGCGGGATGATCCCGAGTCCTGCCTGCAGGACGGAGAAGCCGCGCCCGTATTGCAGGAGTGAGGCGTTGACGTAGAAGAGCCCGAAGGTCCCGAAGAACGTGAGGGTCATGCCGAGGCTTGCGCTGCTGAGTGCCGGGCTGCGGAACAGCCGCGGATCGAGCATGGGATGCGGGGCGCGCAGCTCGACTCGCACCCAGCACAGGCTCAGCAGGATGCTGCAGGCGAAGGCGATGAGGACGAGGGTGCTGCCCCAGCCCTGTTCGGGCCCTTCGATGATTCCGGTCAGCAGCGCCACGACGGCAGCCACGAACAGCAGCGTGCCGGGGACGTCGAGGGTGCGCACGAGCCGGGCGCTGCGCGGCGCCGACCGTGCCGCCCATGCCAGGCAGCAGGCGGCGATGAGGGCGGCCGCCACGAACAGCGCGCGCCAGGAGCCCGCGCTCAGCACCGTGCCGCCGCCGACGTTGCCGACGACGCCGCCGATACCGGAGGCCGCCGCCCAGACTGCCAGCGCGTGCGGGCGCCGCTCGGGGGCTGTGGCGTGCAGGAGGATGCCGACGCAGTTGGGCAGGACGCACGCGGCGCCGAGGCCCGTGACGGCGCGACCGATCAGCATGACCGCCACGTTCGGCGCCAGTGCCGACACCAGGGCGCCGCACGCGAATATGCCGAGTCCCGCCATGAGGACGCCCTTGCGGCCGAGCTTGTCGCCTGCCGCACCGGCAGGGATGACCAGGCAGGCGAAGATCACGACGTAGGCGTCGACGATCCACAACAGGTCCGACGAGGTCGGTTGCAGTGAACTCGCGGCCAGTCGCGGCACTGCCAGGTTGATGGCAGCGACGAATCCGACGACCAGGGCAGTACACACGCTCACGCAGGCGAGCACCGGGCCGGACCGCTGCGTCGGGCGCAGAACGCCCTCCGATATGGGAGCCATCGCTCTCGATTCCTTCTGGGATTGCCGTACACGAAGCACGGCCGGACCTCGTCCGGCAGGCCCCTGCCCGGACCGGGCGAGGGAAGGCCGGACACCCATTTACGAGTCACCGTGCTCCGTAAAGCTAACACATCCGAGACACAGTGCCTCGTATATAGTGGCGGCATGATGGACGGAAGCGGCCGCGGACGGCCCCGCAGTGAAAGCGCACGTGCCGCGGTGCTGCACGCCGTCGACGACCTTCTCGTCGAAGTCGGGTACGCGGCACTGACCATGAAGGGCATCGCCGAGCGGGCGGGCGTGGGCCGGCAGACCGTGTACCGCTGGTGGTCGAACAAGGCGGAGGTCCTCTACGAGGCCAGCGCCATCGACGCCCGGCAGGAACTGTCCGTGTCCGGCAGCGACGCCCCCCGCAGCGACCTCAAGGCGTATCTCGACGCGCTCGTCACCTTCCTGTCCCGCTCCCACGCGGGGGCGGCCTACCGCGCCCTCATGGGGGAAGCGCAGCACGACGCGGACGTCGCCGCGCTGCTCAGCTCCCGCGACATCCTCGGGGACAGCGCCGCAGAGGTCGTGGAGGCGGTGCGTGCGTCGAGCGGGACGCACCTCTCGCTGGAGCAGGCGACCGCACTCCTGATCGGCCCGCCCTTCTTCCACATCCTGTCCGGGCGCAGCGCGGACGACATCGACACCGAGCAGCTCGCGGAGCAGTTCGTGCGCACCCTGAACCATCCGGGGACCTGAGGCACCACCGCACCGCCGTCAGGCATCAGGCATCAGGCATCAGGCATCAGGCGCCACCGCACCGTCAGGACCGGGCGTTCGCTGCGCAATTCGACGAATACTGCGTGCCGTTCGGGTGACAACCGTTCGCGCCGCCCGTATCCGGCGCCCCTCCGGGTCCATACCTGACGCCATGGACAGGAAACTGCCGAGACGAACGGTGCGTGTTGCGGTGCGAGGAGAGAATTCCGGATCTGTTCGGCGTCGCATTGTCGCCGGATGCAGTGCCCTGCTGCTCCTGGCCCTGACATCGGGCGGGGCGGCCCAGGCGGTCTCGTCGCCGGACAACGTGCGTGCCGACCGGCTCGACCCGCGGATCACGGAGATCATGCGGAAGCCGGACTACCCCAACGCCCAGTGGGGCCTGCTCCAGCAGGACCCGGACACCGGCCGGGTCGTTCACAGCCGATTCGCCGACCAGTTCTTCATCCCCGGGTCGGTGGCCAAGCTGTTCGGGACCTCCGGAGCGTGGGACACCCTCGGCGGCGACCACCGCTTCAAGACGCCGGTCTACGCGATCGGCGAGCGCCGCGGAAGCGCGCTGAACGGCAATCTCGGCCTCGTCGCGCAGGGCGACCTGACCATGGGCGGCAGGACCCGCCCCGACGGCACGGTCGACTACACCGACCTCGACCACACGTACGCCAACGACTTCCCCGGCGCCACTCTCACCCCGGAGAATCCGCTCGCCGGGATCAACAAGATCGCGCAGCAGGTACGGAAGTCAGGCATCACCCGCGTCAACGGGAACGTGATCGTCGACAACCGGCTCTTCCGGCCCGAGCCGGTCTTCGACCCGGTCCCGACGCCGTTGATCATCAACGACAACCTCATCGACCTGCTGACCACCCCCGGCGCCCGCCCCGGCGCGCCCGCCCGGCTGGACTGGCGGCCGAAGGTCGCCCCGTACCGCGTCACGTCGACGGTGAAGACCGTGGCGGCGGGGCAGCCGACCGACATCCAGGTGACGACCTCGGCCAACGGCACCCGGATCAGGGTTTCCGGCACCATCGCGGCCCGGTCCGAACCGGCTCTGAAGGTGTCGCCCATCACCGATCCGGCGGCCTTCGGGCGCACCGCGCTGATCGAGGCGCTGGGGCGGGCCGGGGTGAAGGTGACGGCCAAGCCGACCGGTGCCAACCCGGTCGGGCAACTCCCCGGCTCGTACACGGGCCGGCCGCGCGTGGCGCTGTACACCTCGCCGCCGTTCTCCCAGTACGCCAAGCTCATCTTCAAGGTCAGCCACAACCTCGGCGGGAACCTCACCATCTGTCTGATGGCGGTCGCGGCCGGCAGCAAGGACTGCATGGACGGCTTCCCGGTGCTGGCCGACTTCCTGGATCGCGCGGGCGTCGACCGCAAGCAGGTCCAGCTCCTGGACGGCCGCGGCGGAAACCCCGTCGACCGGACCACGCCCAGGGCCGTGGCGCAGCTGCTGACGTACTGGCAGCACACCCCCGAGGCCGCGGTCTTCCGCAATGCGCTGCCCATCCTCGGCGTGGACGGGCTGCTGGCCGACAACTGCACCCACTGCCCCGCCCGCGGAAAGGTGTTCGCCAAGACCGGCGCCGCCGTCGGGCTGGACGCGCTCAACAACCGGCTGGCCGTCGGCGCCATCACCATCGCCGGCTACCTGGACAAGGGCAACGGCCGCTACGACGTCTTCTTCGCAGGCGTCAACGGCGCCTCGACCCCTGACACCGACGTCAACGGCGTGCTGGACATCGCCGATGATCTCGCCATGATCTCCGCGTACTTGCAGGAGGACACGGCGCGCCGGGAAGGCTGAGAGGACTGCGGCGCGGCGGCCCCAAGCCTTCGAGGGGATCCGCACACCGCGCGGTACAGGGGCTGTGACGCCCGCTCCACAAGTAAGGGCCCGGGTCCATGACCCGGGCCCTTACCCGTGGCCCGGATCAGCCGCGAGGCATCACGGGCGCTCGAAGTACTGGAGCACGCCTCCGACGGAGAAGCAGAGCGCTCCGGTGAGGGTGCCCCAGTTGGCGATGTCGATGTTCACGACGCCTCCCGTGGCGGGACGGGTGAAGTCGGCCAGTGCCGAAGCCATGAAGAGCACGGACCCCAGTTGGTTGATCGCCACGATCCACCAGCCGAGTTCGTGGGGACGGATGCCCGGTCTGCCGTGGCAGACCTCCACCAGGGCGAGGTGCCCCGAGATCAGGAACAACGTGCACCCGACCATGTCAGGAGCCCAGACCAGCCTGTTCACCTGCTGCGCCGACAGTCCCTGCAACAAGGAACTCAGCAGGTTGATGCCGAAAACCAGCGTTCCCACGAACAGCACGAACGTACTCAGCCAGTCGATCCGGCCGGGCTCGTAGCTCCACCATCTCCAGCGCCGCGCGGCAAGCTCTCCTGCTCCGCCGTCGTCCTGGCGGGGAGCGTTGACGGCCTGCAGCAGTGAGACGTAGCCGCCGGCGTTGAAGAACAGGCCGCCGGCGAAGAAGATCCAGGCACCCGTCACGTCGCCCGGACCGAACTGTGCCACTGCGGCCCCGGAGGCGAACAGGCCCCCACCGACCACGAACGCACCCGCCGCGAGGGCGTTGAGCCTGCGCAGCCGGCCGACCGACTCGTTGTCCGCGCTTCGGGAGCGTGACTCGGAATCGCCCGCGGCCCGCACGGTGAGCCGGCCGCGTTTGCGCGCCAGGCGCGACTCCCAGACGGCGGTGCCCCCGTCGCTGAGGCGCCAGGTCAGCCGGGTCGTGAACGGCCCCGCACCCTCGGCGGTCCTGTCGATTCGACTCACCCGTCGACCCTAGCCCTTTGGGGCGCATTCACCCCATATGCGGCTCGGCCACCGCAGACAGGAACGCAGCAGGCTCATGCGGGCCGGGGTCCGGACCTTCAAGGCGACAAGGCTCCTGCGGTGTTCAGAACTTGGCCGTCCCGCGCTCCTCTGCTGCCCGGAGCACGGCCCGTGGCCGGCCGCCGTCCTCGATCTGCTGGGGCCGAGATCCCCACTCAGCGCACGGGGAAGCCGAAGGAGTAACCCTGCTGCTTCAGCCAGGGCAGGACCTCGCGCAGAGCGGCCAAGGTCTGGGAACGGTCCCCACCCGCGTCGTGGAAGAGGATGGTCGGTCCGTTGGAGACCTCTCTCTTGACGGTGGCGACCATGGTGTCCACGCCGGGACGCTCGAAGTCCTTGGAGTCGACGTTCCAGCCCAGCGGCCGCATCCCCCGGGACGCGGCGAGGTGCCGGCTGTACGGGGTGAAGGCGCCGCCCGGGGCACGGTAGTACTGCGGCCGGACGCCGCCGGACGCCTTGGTGATCATGCGCTCGGCGTCCAGGATCTGCTGCGACTGGTACGCCTCGGACTTGCCGTCCATGGCGGTGTCGTGGGAGACCGTGTGGTCGCACAGCCGGTGCCCGGCCGCCACGACCTTCTTGACCAGGTCCGGGTGCGCCTGGGCCTGCGTGCCCACCATGCAGAACGTGGCCTTCACGCCGTTGTCCGCCAGGAGTTGCAGCACCTGCGGCGTCCAGACCGGGTCCGGCCCGTCGTCGATGGTGATGTTGACGCCCCGGGCGCCGCGGTCCGAGGCGTGCGCGATGTCCGCCGCCACCTTGGCCACGCTCCGGTCCCGGCCGTCCGGCGCGGAGACTCGCGCTTCCGGCTGCCGCCCCCCGACGGTGTCAGCCTGCGCGGTCCATACGGAGGTGGCAGCGGCCACCGCTGTCACTCCGAGCGCCGCCGCGAGAAGCCGACCGTGCCATCCCCTTCCCTTGTGCTTTGCCATGTCCGCCCACCCCTTTGTGTTCTCCCCGATGCCGTGCACCCATGAAGACATACGAACGCCCGCACAAGATCCCCTGTTACCAAGCGCGGACGAATTCGCTGGGGACCGGCGACAAACGCAGGAGGGCCGGGACAGTGGAGGGGTCAGCGGGCAATGGGCAGTGCCCTGCCCTGCCTGGCAGGGCAGGGCTGGAAGCGCCTTCCGCGGCTGACGTCAGATCAGTTCTTCCGCCAGCAGATCCATGAGCAGGCCGTCCTGCCAGAGTCCTGTCCGGCGGTCCCGGCCGTACGCTCGCATGATCCCCACAGGCCTGAACCCGACCTTGCGGTAGCTGCGGATCGCCGCCGCGTTGGCCGCGGCCGGATCAATGACCAGCCGGTGATGTCCGCGCTCCTGGATCAGCCATCGGGCCAGTGTGCGCACAGCGTCGGTGCCGAGCCCTTTTCCCTGATGCCGCGCCGCCAGGAAGACGTCGATTCCGGCGTGCCGGAATTCCGGATCGGTCTCCTCGTGGAACTGGATCGCTCCGACGACCTCCCACTCGACCACGACGGCGAGCATGCCCTCGTAGTCCTCCGGAGGCGACCACCACGCGGCGACTTCCGGCTCCCGGACGATCCCGTCGAGAACCCCGGCGTCGCCGCGTGTCGCAGACCGCAGCACGACCTTGTCCCCGCGTAGCTTCATGCCCTGCATTATTGCCGGGCAGTGCAGGCACCCTCAGGGACAGGACGCGGCTCGATGGCCGACAACGTCGCGATCCGCTATCAGGTCAGATCGTCGGGGTGTCGTCGACGATCTCCTTGTGCGGTTCGACGATGAACCTCCAGCCGTCACTGGGTTCCAGGAACCGCACTCGGGTCGGGTAGATGTCCAGGGCGCGACGGTCGCGGTTCTGGCTGTTCGTGTTCTTCCGTCCCCGGGCCGGCTCCTCGTACAGGTCGACCTTGACGTCCGGCACCGCGACGGTTTCCTCACTCCACCGCTGAACGATCCCCGCACCGAATGCGTCCCGCGCGGCGGCGTAAAGCGATTGCAGGGATTCCATGCTTCCGTCGGGCACGAAGAGGGCGAGGTTCAGGAGAACTCCGGCGCTCCGCAGGACCTCGATCTCTTCTCCCGCTTTGTCGGCAATCCAGATTCCACGCTCTTCGGCATTGTCCGGGAGCACATGAATTTCATCACCGAAGATCGTCTTCGCCCTGAAGGACTTCCCCTCGAAATTCTCACCCGGCTCCGTGAGGAAGGCCGGGGCGAAGCAGTCGAGAGGAAGGCCACTCATCTCCGCCGAGACGAAAATGCCGTCCTGGAGGCCCAGTTCCGAAGCCTCTCCGGCCGTAAGACGTCGAGCCGTAACCTTCTCGGTATTCACGCCATTCCCCTTTTTTTGCGGCGTCCTGTAAATTCATTAGGACTATACCACGAAAATGAACAGCCAGTTCCTTTATTGCACGCCTCCGCGCTCGCCAACACGGTCGACCCGCAGAGATAAATTTCGCTGCCAGAACAGCGGGAAAGCCTTTCCCACTGCAACAAAAGAAAGCCCCTGGATAAAAGGGACTGCCGCACGAGGGGCGGCTCATCGGTTTGATCGCCTTTTCGGGAGAAAGTCAGCCACAGGCGAAATACGAGCAGCCCTGGCCGGATGAAACGGCAACCCGGCAACCCGTGACCGGCGACCCGACGAGCCGGTGCGGCGGGCCACGACGGGTTCTCATGGGAAGAGCCCCCGACCGGCTTGGGCGCCTTGGTGTCGGAGGCTCTTTCCAGGCTCCCCACGACGTACCGCTCCGGTTCGGAGCAGGACGGGCGGACAGCAGCTGGGTCGCGCGGACTATTTCAGTGCGTGCGCCGCGGCCTGGGCGAGGGTGCTCGCCGCCTCGGAACGCTCCGCCTTGGTCGACTTCTTGTCAGCCAGCACCTTGGCGGCGGCCGTGAGGATCTTCTTGCCCGGCCTGCGCCGCGATGTGGCCGGAGACTGGGCCAGGGCACTGGCCGCGGCCCTCTTCTCGGACTTGGACCGCTTCTTGGCCCGTACGGTCTTGCCCGCGGCGGAGGCCGCTGCGGACTTGGTCGTCTTCGCGTCGGCCGTGCCCGCCTTGCCGCCGGAGGTCTGCGACAGTGCGCTCGCAGCGGCCGTCCTGCTGCTCTTCGACTTGCCACCCTTGGCGGCCCGGCCTGCCGCCGAGGCGGACTTCGGGTGCGTGGTACCGGATGCCTTCGTCTTCGCCATGGCGCTCTCCATGCTCGTCCGTCGGTTCTGTCGTGCCACTCGGGTACCCGAACTTCCCTGTATGGAACGGCTGGGGACCGGATTGCCGGGTGCGTGATCGTCCGGCTGCCCTGTTGACGGAGGAACGGCGTGCCCCGTCCTTGGCCGTCGCGAGTGCCGAGACGTGCCAGGTCCCCTGGTCCGTCTCGGCGACCTCCTCCTTCGTGGCCGTCAGCCGGTACGTGCACCGGGAGGTCTCGTCCGAGCGGCTCCGGCAGGTGGCGTTCTCCACGCTGAGCGCCTGGGTGCGAGCGGCCGCTTCGTACCGGCTGTGGCGTCCTCGTACCGGCTACGCCTTCCTCGTACCGGCCACCGCGTGTGCCGGACCCTCCCGGGCCTCCTGGCGTGCGGGACCCGGTGATCAGCCTCCCGCTTCTCCTGCGTAGCCGGCCCTCGCCGGGACCGCGCCTGGAGGCGCTCAGCCGCAGGGTGGCATAGCGTTTCCCGTGACGGGCCGGGGCCGACATGGTGATACGGGACGGCGGATCAGCGGTGGAGCAGCACGAGGGCAGAGCTTCCCGTCAGGCGGATGACGGATGGTGGTCCGGCCGTCTGCACGAGCTCTGGCATGTCGCCGAGACCGCGCAGGACGTGACGGGGCTGGCCGACTCCCTCTACGACATGCTGCTCCGGATGCCCGGTGTGCTGGCCGTGGTGGGTGCCCGCTGGAGCGGCGGGTTGCTGCACTACCTGCGGAGCGTCACCCTCGCGGAACCGGCGCAAGCACTCATGGAGCTCGAACAGACCTTCGATGAAGCCGACGGGCCCGGCGTGGCCGGGGCTCCGGACGGCGAGCCGACCGTCGTCGTTCGCGACGTGTCGGAGCTCGACGGTGCCATGCCGCAGGTCCAGGTGCTGGCGGCAGCCGGCGCGCGGAGCGTGGCGGAGTGCGCGGTGCCGCTGGGAGGGGGCGACTGGGCGTCGTTCATGGTCGGCACCGCCGACAGGGACGCGATCGACGCGACGCTGCGGACCCGGCTGAAGCAGGTGGCCGAGGTCGCCATGGTCTCCGACAGGCGCATCGTGGCGCGGCGCGACGACGAGGTGCGCCGGGTGAGTGACGCCTTCCTGGCGGAGGCGTCGTTGCAGATGGATTCGAGCCTTGACGTGGAAAGCACCGTGCGGCGGGTGGCTCGCACGGCCGTTCCCGCCATCGCCGAGGGGTGCGTCCTGCATCTGTGCCTTCCCGAGGGGCTGACGCCCGTGTCCTTCGCGCACATGGACGCCGGTGAACAGCAGTGGCTCGGCAGGATCGCGGCCGAGGACGCCTGGCTGACGGGTGTGCTGAAGCGGGTGGTCGACGGCGGGCAGGCCCTCGTACTGAAGGGTGAGGAGCTGGAAGGGGGCCCTTCGGGCCCGCCTCGCCCTCGCCCGGGGCCGGCCGTGCCGTACGTGCGATCAGTGTGAACCCGCTCAAGGCCCGGGGCCGGGGCCTGGGCAGCCTGACGTTCTTCTACCACCGGGTGATCGGGGCGGAGGGCGCCTCGCGGTTCTTGGCGGATCTGGCGGACCGGGCCGCGTTGGCCATCGACAGCAGCACCCTGTACGAACAGCGGCGCCGACACGTGGTCTCCCTCCAGCGGCACCTGCTCCCGAGCGAACTGCCGCGGATCGCGGGCCTCACGCTGAGTTCCGCGTACGAGGTGGGTGACGTCTCGCTCGACGTGGGCGGTGACTTCTACGACGCCGTCCCGGCGGCTCAGGGCGGCGTGACCCTCCTCATCGGCGACGTCTGCGGCCGGGGGGCGGAGGCGGCGGCGTTCACGGGGCTTGCCCGCCACACCCTGCGCACCCTTCTCGAGGACGGCAGCACACCCGAGCACGCACTGGAGCGGCTGAATCAGGCACTGGTCAGGGAGGGCACGTCCCGCTTCGTGACAGCGCTGGTCGCGGTGCTGGTACCCGACGGCGAAGGATTCCGGCTGCGCTACTGGAGTGCCGGCCATCCGGCACCCCTGGTGCGGAGCGCCGATGGCACGGTGGAGGAACTCCCGGCCCATGGCGACCTGTTGGGTGTGCTGGAGGACATCGAGTACGGATCCGGATCGGTGCGCCTGGAGCCCGGGGACGCGCTGGTGATGTTCACCGACGGAGTGACCGAGGCGAGAGCGGCCGACGGGACGTTCTTCGAATCGCAACTGCGGGACGCGGTGGCGCGGACGGGCGCCGGTGACGCCCAGGGATTCGCCGAGCGGCTGACGGAGGCCGTGGTGGAGTTCCGGGGAGCCGGCGCCGACGACATCGCCGTTCTCGTCGCCCAGGCGGAGGTGACCGGATGAGCGGGGCTGCCGGGGAAAGGTGGATCGACCCCGACCTCGTCTGGGTGGTCGAGGATTCGCCGGAGGACTCCGAGGCCATTGCGCGGGCGCTCGGCCTCACCCATCCGGGTCTGACACTGGAATTCACCGACCGGGGAACGGGATTCGTCGAGCGGTTGCTGGCAGCCGCCCGCCGGCCGGGGCTCGTCCTCCTGGACCTGAAGCTGCCCGGTCCCGGCGGAGCCGAGGTGCTGCGGTCGATCCGCTCCCGGCCCGAACTGGACGGCGTGGCCGTGGTCGCCTTCACGTCGTCCACCGGGCCGGACGAGGTGGACACGACGTACGCGGCGGGCGCCGACAGTTACATCTACAAGCCGGTCAACTTCGAGCTCTTCCGCACGGTGCTGAAAGGGGCCGTCGACTACTGGCAGAAGAAGGCGAAGGGCAAGGACGAGGGCCCTGCGGCTCAGCCTCCGTCCTGACGAACAGCCTCCGTCCTGACGATCAGCCTCCCTCTTGACGAGCGGCCGCCTAGCCGCAGCTCAGCGGACTTCCCGCCGCGCTGCCACCTTCCTGCCGTTCAGCCGCCTTCACCCCGCTCAGTCCTGCCGTTCAGCCGCCTTCATCCTGCTCAGCCACCGTCCTGCCCCAGGGTGAAGAAGAAGGCGGTCCCGCGGCCTGGTTCGCTGTCGAGCCACAGCTCGCCGCCGTGGCGCTCGACGATCCGCTTGACGATCGCGAGTCCCACACCCGTGCCGCCCCCGCGCTCGTCCGGCCCGTGCAGTCTGCGGAACAGGTCGAAGACCTCGTGCTGCTGGTCGGCCGGGATACCGATGCCGTTGTCACGGACCACGACGGTCTGCTGTGGAGGCCCGCCTGCCGGTGGCCGGAGCGTGTCGACCAGGACCTCGACCGTGCGATCGCCCTGGTCCGCGGCGTACTTGGCCGCGTTCACCAGGAGGTTGACCAGCACTTCGTAGAGCCGGTTCTCGTCGGCGTACACCTCAGGCAGGTCGTGTCCGACGACCCGCACGCCGGCCTCGGCCAGCCGCTCGCCGGCCACGTCGAGCGCGGAATCCAGCACCCGTTCCAGCGGGACACGGGTGCGGTGCAGACCGCCCCGGCCCAGCCGGGCGAAGTGCAGCAGCGAGTCGAGCAGGTCGTCCATCCGGCCGGCCAGCCGCCGCATGGTGTGCAGTCGGCGGACGGTGGTCGCGTCCAGCTCCGCGGCGGCGTCCTCGATGACGAAGGTCGCGGCGTTGGAGATGCCGCGCAGCGGTTCCTTGAGGTCGTGAGCTGCCACATGCGCGAAGGAGTCGAGGTCGGAGTTGGTGATGCGCAGCTGTTCGTTCAGCGCGGCGAGTTCCGCCTCGTGCCGGAGTACGAGTCCTGTCAGCGTGCGCCAGAGTTCCTGCGCGGCGGCACGGTCGGCCGGCGTCCAGGGCAGGCACTGTCCGTGTACGACCGCGCGGAACACGGCCTCTGAGCCGCGCGGGGTGAGCCGTTCGCCCCGCGGCCCGACCCGGACGGGCCTGGACGGGTCGGTGGCCCATTTGCGGGTGGTCGGACGGGCCTTGCGGAACCAGGCGAGGAAGTCACCCGAACGGCTCAACGTCACCATCAGCACGCCCGCCGGACCGTCCTCCCTCACGTCCTCGGGGCAGTCCGGCTCCTCGGAGAGGCGGTCCGTGCTCCAGACCGTGCCGGGCGCCGGCCCTTCCGCACGTGCCTGGAGGGTCTCCAGCAGCGCGGGGGAAAGCCGCATCCCGCTGAGGGTGCTGCGGCCACCGCGGCAGAGCGCCGCGCCATCGGCGTCCAGCAGGGTCCGCACGGCGTCGTCACCTGCCAGGAGCGAGTCCTCCAGGTCCGACGTGACCCGGGAGATGATCCGGTCGAGGCGCTCACGGGATGCGTGGAGCGCCTCGGTCTGCTCCCGCTCCTCGATGACGGCGAGCTGGAGGGAGAAGGCCACGCCGAAGAACTCACACGCCGCCCGCAGTTCCGGGGGAACGGTGACGGCGGAGTAGCCGTGACAGGCGATCAGCCCCCAGAGCTCGCCCTCCCGGAGGACGCTCACGGACATCGACGACTTCACCCCGATGTTCCGCAGGTACTCCAGATGGAAGCCGGACACCGTGCGCAGCACGGAGTTCGACAGGTCGAGCGGCAGGTCCGAACCGGCTCGGAGCGCAGGGTGCAGGCCCACGCCGACGTCGTCCACGTCGGCGATCGCCCGGATCCAGTTGTCGCGGTAGAGCCGCCTCGCCTGGGACGGGATGTCGCTGGCGGGGAACCAGAGTCCCAGCCAGGGCTCACGGCCCTCGGTGAGTTCCTCCGCGACCACCTCTCCCGGTCCGTTCTCCCCGTCGAAGCGGTAGGCGACCACCCGGTCGAAGCCGGTCAGCGCCCGGATCTCCCGGGCGGCCGCCTGGCAGCATTCGGCCGCTGTCGTCGAGGACCGCAGCCGCGTCAGGGCTCGCCGGACCCCCTGGTAGAAGTGGGCGAAGCGCGGCGCCTCGACGGCGCGCGGCTCACACTCCAGGACCAGCAGGGGCCCCTGCCGGTGCACGGTCACGTCGAACATCCGGGGAGTGCCCGCCACATCGACGGAGACGGGGAGAACCAGGCTCGCCGCCTCGTGCTGAGCGCCGAAATCGAGCGCCTCGGCCCAGTGCCCGGGGGACAGCACCCGCGTGACGGGCCCTCCGACCAACTCCTCCGCAGCGATCCCCAGCAGGCGGTCCGTGTTCAGAGCAGCGCTGTCGACGGTGCCGGTATCGGCCTCCACCGCGAGCAGGGTTCCGTGGGACTGGATCATCCCCAGCCGGTGGATGGGCTCCTGGTCGCATGCGCTGAGGTCGAAGCCGATGGCCGCCGCCGCTTCGGCCTCCCGCTGCGGGTCCGGCAGGGACATCTCTTCTCCCACGTACCGAGTTCTCGATCCGGTCCGGTCGGACGCCCGGCTCGCGCGATCCTTCCACGGCACCCTGCGGCGGAGGGGCTGCCACGGGCGCGTGTCGCCCCTTCGGGCGGCGCGGGTCCGGCACCTTCTGGCGGCGGTACGGGTCCGGCAGCCTCCCGGCCGGGCCTGCCGGTGCGATCCGCTCCCCACCAAAAAAGCCCCCGGCCGACTGCCGGGGGCTTCTTCGCTGTCCGAGGCTCTTCATCCCGCGGGCGGTGAGTCCGCCGTCTCGGTGCCGCGGCGGTATTCGGCGTTGATGCGCTGGGCCTCTTCGAGCTGGTCTTCGAGGATGACGATGCGGCAGGCGGCCTCGATGGGGGTGCCTTGATCGACGAGTTCCCGGGCGCGGGCGGCGATGCGCAGCTGGTAGCGGGAGTAGCGGCGGTGGCCGCCCGCGGAGCGGAGCGGGGTGATGAGGCGGGCTTCGCCGATGGCGCGGAGGAAGCCCTGGGTGGTGCCGAGCATCTCGGCGGCCCGGCCCATGGTGTAGGCGGGATAGTCGTCGTCATCGAGACGGCCGAACGAGTCGTCTGCTGTCACTTGCACCTCTCTACGGAACGCGTGGAGGGCCCTGGTGCCATTGGCACCAGGGCCCCGAAGGAACTGCTACACCATCTGCCAGCCTCGGAACTGCGCCGGCCTTCTGTTTCCGCAGACCCGACCTGAACTCTGCCGGGGACGCGGGGATCGCGATTGCTTGACCGGAGACCACCTCACTATCGATGTCCTGCGGTACCCGGGCCCATCGATTTCCGCCCGGGCGATCCTGATGGCGCTCAAGTCCTCCGTTCTTTCCCTCTGGACGAACTACTTGCTGAACGGGAACTGCGTACTACTGGTACTGCGAACTGCTGGTACGACGAACTGCTCACGGCGGCCCCTGATCACTGCGGGCCACCCGGTCCGGTCGTCAGTCCCGTCGCCATCCAGCAACTACCCCGGCTTCGGAACTCCACCACCGCACCGTCCTGCGAACTGCAACCGCATGTACCGCTGCCTGGCAGTTCATCATCTGCCGGGCCTTGCTTGATCTCGGCTACGAGAGAAACCATAACCACCGCACCACTCAATGTCTACTACCGCCGCCATAGATTTCCGTGCGCTAGACGGAGAGATAGTCGGCATCGATCGCCGAGGGGGCGCGGACGGGCCGCTCCGGTCGAGGACACCTGCTCCGACCTGCACCGTTACGCCCGCCTCGATGCCGGCTCGACGCCCGGGAGCAGCGCAGCCACCCTGTCGGCCGCATGGATGATCGGCCCGGCACACGCCGCGTCCGGGGCTTTCGTACGGTTTACCGGCCCCAGGCCGGGCAGGAGCACGTGGCTGACAGAACCGGGCAATACGATCCAGAGACCGGGGTGACCTGATGAACACCATGAGCGTCAACGTCGCAACCGTCCGCTCCGCAGCATCCGTAGCCGGCGCACGTGAGAGTGCCCGGAATTTCCTCGCAGGGCTCGGGCAGCCCCAGATCGCCGCCGACGCCGCCGAGACCGTGATCCTGGTGGTCTCGGAGCTCGTCACCAACGCCCTGCGCCACGGCGGTGGCATCTGCACCCTCGACCTGACCGCGAATTCGGACAGCATCGAGGTGGCCGTGCACGACGGCAGCTCCCAGGCCCCGTACATGCGCACCCCCGACCTGAGCGACGGCACCGGCGGCTTCGGCTGGCACATGGTCAGCAGCCTCGCCCGCACCACGGCGGTGACCCAGCGGCCGGCCGGCGGCAAGACCGTGTGCGCCCTCCTCAACCGGTAACGCCGAGGCGCCGGCCGCCGTACCGAGGCACGCCGACCGGCAGGGCCGGGGCCCCGACGCAGTGGCCGACCGGAACCCGGTGGCGAACGCTCCCCTGACCCGGAGATCCGGACGTGTGCTCAGGCGGTGCCGCCCGAGGCCGTGGTGCTGTCCGAGGGCGTTTCGGTTTTCGCGTAGAGGACATCGCGGGCCTGCTCCGCGGCGCGGGTGATGCTCTCGTTGACGAAGTCGAGGAAGCGGGCGATGTTCTCCAGGCGGGCGGCGGCCGGGGTGTCCGGGCCGAGGATGCCGACGCCCTGACGTGCGGTCTCGACGAGTTGGACGGTGGCCCGGGCGCTGGCCATCATCGACTGGTACCAGACGTCGTCGTCGATGATGTAACGCTCACGGCGGCGCTCGTCGCGCTCCCGGCGGACGAGACCCTGACTCTCGAGGAACGCGACGGCTTTGGAGATGGACGCCGGGCTGACCTGGAGGCGCTGGACCAGTTCGGACGCGGTGAGGCTGCCCGCGTCGGTGGTGTAGAGGGAGACCAGCACCCGGGACATCATCTTGTTGGACAGACCCGATTGCATGAGGACGGTGGTGAACTCCTCCTCGTACTCGCGCACGGCCTCGGCGTCGCGCCCGTGGGGCTGCGGCGGAGCCTCCACCCCTTGGGCGCAGCCTGCCTGCGGCGGTGGGCGCGCTGCTCGGTGGCCCGGTTGGCGAGGTCGGCACGGTAGGCGGTCGGACCGCCGTTGCGCATCACCTCGCGCGTGATCGTCGAGGTGGGGCGGTCGAGGCTCCTGGCGATCTCCGCGTAGGCGAGGCCGTCGGCCAGTCCCACCGCGATCTGCTGGCGTTCCTGCGGGGTGAGTCTGCCTCCCGGCATCACGGCCTCCTTCATGGTCCCTGGTGCCGCCAGCATAGCGTTCACCTTCATTCCATTGCAACGACGACGTGCGCGTCGTTGCATTAGGGTTCAAAACCATTGCAACGAAATCCCGGTCTTGACCTGCAATTACTGGGTTGTTGCGCAACAAGACCGTTGCCTGATCTTTGAATGCAACGTAGCTTTTCCTTCATCGGAAACAACGAGTCGAAGGAAAAGACCATGCAGAAGTTCGACACCCCCACCCCGTCTCCGCAGTCCTGGACATCCCGGCCGGACGCATCCGCCTCATCGCCGCCGACCGGGCCGACACCACGGTCGAGGTCCTGCCGGCGGACCGCTCCAAGAGCCGCGACGTGAAGGCCGCGGAGCAGATCGAGGTCGCCTACAGCGACGGCACCCTGCACATCGCGGCCCCCGCGGCGAAGAACCGGCTCCTCGGCAACTCCGGATCCGTCGAGGTCACCATCCAGCTCCCCACCGGCTCCCGTGTCGAGGCGAAGGCTGCCCTTGCCGAGTTCCGGGGCGTCGGACGGCTCGGCGACGTCGCCTTCGAGGGCGCGCAGGGCACGGTCAAGCTCGACGAGACGGACGGCGCCCGCCTCACCCTCCAGGCCGGTGACGTCTCGGTCGGCCGCCTGGGCGGCCCCGCGGAGATCAGCACCCAGAAGGGCGACATCCGCATCACCGAGGCCGTGCGCGGCACGGTCAACCTGAGCACCCAGTCCGGCGAGATCTCGGTCGGCGCCGCCCGCGGGGTCTCCGCGTCCCTGGACGCCGGCTCCGGCTACGGCCGGATCAACAACTCGCTCCAGAACACCGAAGGCGCCACCGCCGCCCTGAACATCCACGCCACCACCGCCCACGGCGACATCACCGCCCGCAGCCTCTGAGGAGCACCCATCATGACCAGCTCGGCCATCTCGGCAAACGAACTGCACAAGTCCTACGGCGACAAGGTCGTCCTTGACGGCATCGACCTGAACGTCCCCGAGGGAACGGTCTTCGCGCTGCTCGGTCCGAACGGCGCCGGCAAGACCACCGCCGTCAAAATCCTCTCCACACTCATCACCGCCGACGCCGGCTCCGGAAAGATCCACGTCGGCGGCCACGACCTCGCCACGGACCCACAGGCCGTACGGGCCGCGATCGGCGTCACCGGACAGTTCTCCGCCGTCGACGGACTGATCACCGGCGAGGAGAACATGCTCCTCATGGCCGACCTCCACCACCTCACCCGCAGCGAAGGCCGCCGCATCGCCGCCGAGCTGCTGGAACGCTTCGACCTCACCGACGCCGCGAAGAAACCCGCCTCCACCTACTCCGGCGGCATGAAGCGCCGCCTCGACATCGCCATGACCCTCGTCGGCAACCCCAGAATCATCTTCCTCGACGAACCCACCACCGGTCTCGACCCCCGCTCCCGCCACAACATGTGGAAGATCATCCGCGAACTCGTCGCCACCGGCGTCACCGTCCTCCTCACCACCCAGTACCTCGAAGAAGCCGACCAACTCGCCGACCGCATCGCCGTACTCAACAACGGCAAGATCGCCGCAGAAGGCACCGCCGACGAACTCAAGCGCATCGTCCCCGGCGGACACGTACGACTCCGCTTCACCGACCCCACCGCCTACCGCAACGCCGCCGACACCCTCACCGACGCCACCCGCGACGACGAAGCACTCTCACTGCAAATCCTCAGCGACGGCAGCCAGCGCGAACTGCGCATCCTCCTCGCCCAGTTGGACACAGCAGGCATCGAGGCCGACGAACTCACCGTCCACACACCCGACCTCGACGACGTGTTCTTCGCCCTGACCAGCAACGACCCGCAGCCCAGCCTGCCCAGCCAGGCCGGCCAGTCCAAGGAGACAGCCCGATGAGCACCTTCTCCCTCGCCGTCCGCGACTCCTCCACGATGCTGCGTCGCAACCTGCTCCACGCCCGGCGCTACCCCTCGCTCACCCTGAACCTGCTGCTCACCCCGGTCATGCTGCTGCTGCTCTTCGTCTACATCTTCGGCGACACGATGAGCGCGGGCATCGGCGGCACGGACCGCTCCGACTACATCGCCTACATCGTCCCGGGGATCCTGCTGATGACCATCGGCAGCACCGTCGTCGGCACCGCGGTATCGGTCTCCAACGACATGACCGAGGGCATCATCGCCCGCTTCCGCACCATGGCCATCCACCGCGGTTCCGTGCTCGTCGGCCACGTCATCGGCAGCGTCCTCCAGGCCGTCGCCAGCGTCGTCCTGGTCGGGGCCGTGGGCGTGGCCATCGGCTTCCGCTCCGTCGACGCCACCGTCCTGGAGTGGCTCGCGGCATTCGGACTGCTCGTCCTCTTCGCCCTCGCACTCACCTGGATCGCCGTCGGGATGGGCCTCATCAGCCCCAACGCCGAAGCCGCGGGCAACAACGCGATGCCGCTGATCCTGCTGCCCCTGCTGTCCAGCGCCTTCACCCCGGTCGAGTCCATGCCCGGCTGGTTCCAGCCCGTCGCCGAGTACCAGCCCTTCACCCCCGCCATCGAAACCCTGCGCGGCCTGCTCCTCGGCACCGAGATCGGCAACAACGGATGGCTCGCCATCGCCTGGTGCCTCGCCCTCACCGTCCTCGGATACTTCTGGTCGACCGCCAAGTTCAACAACGACCCGAAGTAACCGGCATGACCACGCGGGCCACCACCCGCAACCCGTCCCACCCCAGGGCGGCGCACCCCGGCACCGCCGGAGTGCGCCGCCGCGTTCATGTACGGGCCAACCTCCCCGGACCGGCGCGAGCACGGCCGGCGCGAGCACGGCCGGCGCGAGCACGGCCGGCGCGAGCACGGCCGGCGGGGCCGCCCCCGACTCCCGCCACGCACACTGCACGACTGAGGCCCTGGTTCCCGCCCGGTCCGGACGTTCCCTTCCCGGCCGAGGTGGACGTCGCGCAGAGTGGTCCGTATGACGACACCAGCTGAGCCGCTCCGCTCCTTCGCCCGCACCCGGGCCTCGCTGGACGGCGAGGAGGTCACGTACTGGTGGTCCGGAGACGTGTACTCCTGGACCCCCGACGAGCCCTACCGACGCGTCTTCGGCTTCGAAGGGCTCAACGTCGCCCGCCTGGTCCAGGACGTGGAGGCCGGCCCGGACGCCTATCAACTGCTCACCCGTGAGGCCGCCTTCTACCTGGACCCCGTCACCCGCGAGATCCTGGACACCTGGCAGGACCTGCCGGTGGTGCACGTCTGGAACGACCCGGCGAACCAGAAGTGGCGCCCCTTCCCGATCCCGACGACCGAACTCGGCGGCCAGGTCTGCTTCAGCCTGGAGATCCCGCTGTCCTACCCCTCGCCGCTGCCGGTGGCCCAGTACCCCGTCCACTCGGCCGGCGACACCTACAAGGCCCTGGAGCTCTTCCAGTTCTTCGCCGATCGCGCCGACCTGGCCGGCCCGGCCCCCGGCGTCCCGGCCACGATGTCGTGGACCCGGATGTCCCCGTGGCTCCCGTGGATGGCCCGCGGCCAGGCGCCGGGTGGCCTCACCTTCCACTGCCGGGGCCGGAAGCTGGGCTCGTACGCCGAGGTCCCCGAGCGCACTCGTACCTACATCGCCGAGCACCAGCCGGAGTTCGCGCATGCGCCGGAGAAGTGGAGCGAGCCGAACGAGACCAGCTGGACGTACTTCCGCAGGCTCAACCCGCCGGAGCAGCCGCCGGAGTGAGCGTCCCGGCACCCGGCGGACCCGAGTGGGGAGGGGTGGGGCCCTGTACGAGGCGATCCCATCCGGCTGACCCGGTCCGACACGATCCCGTCCGACGGGTTCGGCCGGACGGGATCGTGTCGTTGCTCCAGTCGCTCACACGGACCGCTGCCGCTTCCCCTCGCCGACGGCCGTCGTGGGCTTGAAGGCCCATTCCAGCTTCGGCTCCATCGCGAACCGGAACATCCGCTGCACCGGTGGTGTGCAGAGCACCGTGATCACCGAGGCTGCCAGCAAGGTCGCCGCGACCTCGCCGAGCGGGGTGTGCAGCCACTGTGCGTCGTACCAGTCCCAGAAGCGGGAGCCCTTGGCGACGAAGCCGTGCAGGAGGTAGCCGTACAGGGTGCCCGCGCCGAGGGCCGTGAACCACAGCTTGCGGCCCGGGACCCAGGAGAAGAAGCAGGCGACCAGGACCACCGAGCAGCCGAACATGGCGAGCGTCATGACGGCGCCGGTCCAGCCCGGTGCCCCGAGCTCCTGGGCGCTGTCCCGGCGGTAGAACCAGGCGGCGCTCACATGGGGGGCGACCCAGTACGCGAACGCCAGCGTGGCCGCGAGGACCGGTATCGCCAGCAGGCGGGCCTTCCGGCGGCGTACGAGCCGGAAGTGCTCGGGTGTGAGGACCAGTCCGAGCACGAAGAACGGCAGGAACTGCAGGACGCGCTGCAGGTCGAGGTCGTCACCGATGTCGGGCGAGACGGAGGCCAGCATCGCGATCACCAGGGCCAGCGGCAGCGGCCACCGGACGTACTTCCACATCGGGGTGGTCAGCCGCCAGATGAACAGCGCGATCAGGAACCAGGTCAGGTACCAGGGTCCTGCAGACTGATCGGGTAGCCCGGGTCGTCGTCGGCGACCCACTTGAACACGGTGTACGCGATCTCGAAGATCACGTAGGGCACGGCCACGCCCGTGATCAGGCGCCTGATCCGGTTCGGACTCGCGTCGAAGCTGCGCGAGAAGAAGCCGGAGATCACGATGAACGCCGGCATGTGGAACGCGTAGACGGCCATGTAGAGGGCGGCCGCGGCCCTGCTGTCACCGCGCAGCGGCTCCCACGCGTGTCCCATCGCGACCAGGACGATCGCCAGGTACTTGGCGTTGTCGAAGAACGCGTCCCGCATCTTGCCGCCGCCGGCGCCCGCGGGTGCCGACGGCCTGCGCGGGGCGGGCCGGGGCGGCTGCGGATCCGGCAGGACCGCACGCGGGGCAGGCAGCACCGCAGCTGCCCGGTACTGGGACGTCTGCCGTGCTTCACCCACGGATTTCACCCCATCCGGCAGTGGAACCTACCTGCACCATTGCTCGTCTTACGGGGGTTGCGGGTGTGGCGTGGCTGCGGGACATTCCCCGCACCGTAGTCACTGACCCCGTGCCCCGTAAACCCGTACCGATGCGGGCTGCGTCCGGTCCACACAGGCCGGACGCAGTCCGGACACAGGCCGTGCACAGGTGGCACAGAGGGGGGGTCCCCCGGAACGGGAGACCCCCCTCTGCCCTTCGTGCGGGTGTGCTTCCGGTCAGCCTGCGGCGTTCCGGCGTCGCCTCCACCGGACGAGACCCGCACCGGCGGCCACCGCGGCGGCGGCGATACCGGTGATCAGGCCGACCGGCAGGTCGTTGCCGGTGTGGGCGAGGTCTCCGTCCGGGTCCGGCCTGTTGCCGCCGGTCCCGCCCGGCTCGGGGTGGTCGGTGTGGGTCGGGTCGGGCTCACCCGGGGCGCTGGGCGTCGGGTCGGGCTTGCCCGGGTCGGTCGGGGTCGGGGTGGGGTCGGCGTCCCGCCACCGTTTCCGGTCTGCCCCGCACCGTTGCCGCCCAGGTAGGAGGTGTCGGTGTCCCGGGCGGAGGTCTCCGCGCGGACGGACGTCCTGGTCGTGGCGGGCAGGCGTGGGTGTTCGGCCTTGAAGCGGGTCTCGGTGATGTTCCGCTTCGGGGACTTGGAGAAGTCGATGCCGCCGACACCCTGGTTGTAGACCTTGCCGCCGTAGCGGAGTTCGAACCACTCGGCGCCTTCGCGGTAGGACTTCATGTACCGCTGCCAGGTCTCGTTCTTGGACCAGTTCTGGTTCGGGGCGCGCAGCTTCCACCGGTCGATGTCGTTGCTGTTGATGATCTTGCGGAAGTCGGTCGGCTTCTTGGCGTCCTGCTGACGGATCCACTCCGCGGCGACCCGGGAGGCGTAGACGCGGCGCAGGTCGGCGTAGGTGGCCGTGGTGTTGACGCGCTTCTCGACCTCGGGCATCACGTTGGCGCGCAGCAGTGTCTCGCTGGTGCGCTTCTCGGCATCGGTGAGCTTGCAGATGCGGGCGCCGGGGTTCTCGTAGTCGACGTCCATCCACTCGGTGGACACCTTCAGCGGTGCGTCGAGGATGTAGATGCCGCCGTCCTGCTCGCGGACCTTGGCGGGCTCGGGTTCGATCCACAGGCGGACCATCGGGAAGCAGGGCAGTCCGTCACGCCGCGGGGCGGTGTCCCAGAACGTGCGGGCCCCGGCGTGCTTGTCGGGGTTGATCGCGTTGGCGAAGTCCTTCTTCATCGCCAGGTCGGATTCGAGGAGAACCCGCCCGGCATCGGTCTTCGCGAACGTCGAGTCCATGATCTTGTCGGGCTGGTCCGGGTTGAGGTTGACCCAGAACTTGTCCGGCGTCAGCGCGAGCCACGCGAACATGGCGTCGGAGGCCAGCTCGAGCTTGGCCTGGCCGCCGTAGCCGGGGTTCTCGTCCTCGTCCGCCATGTAGTCGGCCTTGACGGAGTAGTCCAGGCCCTTGCCCTTGACCGGATTGCCGACGTACTGGAGCTGGAGGGTGGAGAAGTCGATGCCGCCCGGGCCGCGGCCGAGGCCGCTGCGGGTGTTGGCCTGCTGGTACTGGCGCTGGAGCGCCTTGGCGTCCGCGGGCGTTTTGCCGGACTCGAACGCGGCGTCGTTGAGGGGCCCCGGGAGCCCTTCGCCGGGTCGGGGTTCATGACCTGGTAGGACTTGGAGTACTTGGTGGTCGGGTAGACGCCCTTGCCGGTCGCGCGCCGCTCGTAGATGCGGACCGGGTTGGCCGCGGTGCTCCGCTCGCCCTGCAGGGCCCTGTTCAGGGCGCCGTACTGGTTCGTCGTCCCCTTGGTGGCCCTGTCCCCGGCGTACATGACGAGCTTGTTCTTCGTGAAGTCGAACTTGGCGTCCCTGTGCCGCATGACGATCTTGTCGGCACCGAGCTGGTTCGAGCGGTACTTGCCGTTGGACTTGAACTCGCCGAACTCGTTCCGCTTCTGGTTGTACGAGTCGTACTTGCGGCGCGTGACGAGCTTGCCGTCCTTGTCACGGATCTCGACGGTGACCTCGCACAGCCAGTCCGGGCCGACCATGTTGAAGTCGCGCACGGTCTTGCGCTCGAACTCGCCGCCCTTGTGGTTGTTGATCTCGTTGTTGATCAGGTAGCGCGACATCCATTTCCCGAACGCCAGGTTCGGGTTGCTCGCGGTGTCCTTGAACCGGCCGTAGCGGGCGTAGATCCCGTTCCGCATGTCGTCCGGGTTCTTCGATGCCGCGTACTTCTTGTCCCACGCGTCGATGTCGGCGTCGGTCCGGCCGGCCTTGTCGATCTGCTGGTCGGTCGGGGCGGCGAGGTTGTCGAACCCCTTGAAGAGGTTGTCGAAGAAGTACTGCTCGTCCGCACCCGGGAAGACTTCGTGATGACCGCTGCCGGGCGCGCCGGAGTTCGCCGGAGTACGCGGGTACGTCTTCTTGAGGTGGAGCTGATCGCATCGCTTCCCGGTGGTGATCTTCGCGACGTCGCCGGGTGCGGCCTGTGCCGGTGCGGCCGGGAGGCCGACCAGCATCATCCCCGCCGCGGAAACGATGGCGAGGCCCGAGGCCAGGCGTCGTTTCAGACGGGTTGATATCGGTGTGCTCACTGCATGTCCCTGGTGGGGGCTCATGGGACAGGATTGGCGGACGGAATGGGCCCCCGTGACATTCCTCCGTCCACCGGCAGTCAGCCTAGGGCCCCAAGTGCCGCCTGGTGCAACGCTTTGTTGACGGGGCATATGTCAACTCACGTCCCCGGAGAGGCATTTGAGTTCCGCTTCAGAACGGTTCGCTACGGTGGGGCGCTATGAACGACCACGCGGACCACGGCTCCGATCCGGCCCGGCACCCAGAGCTCCTGGCATGGCTGACCGAGCGGCAGACCGCCTTCGCCGACTGGGCCCGGGAAGCGGGCGGTGCGGACCGGTTCGACTTCGGCCGCTCCTCCCTCGACGTGCTGGACGCTCTGCTGCGGGAGTCCTTCGACACCGACGCGGAGATCGCCGCGCAGCGGCGCGGTCCGTTCGTCCAGGGCGCCGTCTGGTACCTCGGCGAAGTGATCTGCCGCGAGCGGGGGACCGTGTGGAAGTACGAGCCGGACACCACGGCCGACGGGGCGGCTGCCCCGCTGTTCGACCCCGCCGACCGGGCGGGCGTCCTCGACACCCCCTGCGTGAGCCTGCCGGCCGACGGCCCCGAACGCGGCCTGTATCCGCTGAACGTGCTGCGCCGCATGCTCATGGAGAAGGACGCGCTGGGCAATCCGATCGATGAGCATCTGGTGGACGCGCTCGAAGAGGGCTACCTCGACGACGAGTTCGACGAGGACGAGGCCGACGACGCGGACGGGGACGACGACGCGGACGGCCCGGGGTGACGATCCGGGTGACGGTCCGGTGTGGGATCTGAAACGCTGGGCCCGCGCGACGGGAGCCGTACATCGGCGCCGGGTCCCGCCGCCGCAGTTGTGTGAGCGCAAGGCCGAACACGCCGGTACGAACCTCTGCCTGGACAGGTGATCTTGAACCACGGGAACCTGCTCGCCATCAGTGATCTGCATGTCGCCTACGAACAGAACCGGAAGATCGTCGAGGAGCTGCGCCCCCGGACGGCCGAGGACTGGCTGCTGGTCGCCGGGGACCTCGGCGAACTGACCGAGGACATCGACTGGGCGCTGCGCACCCTCAGCCGCAATTTCGCCAAGGTCGTGTGGGCGCCGGGCAACCACGAGCTCTGGACCCCGCGCCAGGACACCAGCGGGCTGCGCGGCGTCGAGCGGTACCAGCACCTCGTCCGGCTCTGCCGCGAGCTGGGTGTCGTCACTCCGGAGGATCCGTACCCGGTCTGGGAGGGGCCCGAGGGACCCGTCGTCGTCGCTCCGCTCTTCCTGCTCTACGACTACACCTTCCGCACCTCCCCCCGGCTGTCCCGGGAGCAGGCTCTGGCCGAGGCGCACGAGAAGGGGGTCGTGTGCACCGACGAGTTCTTCCTCTTCCCCGACCCGTACGCCAGCCGCCAGGAGTGGTGCGAGCACCGGGTCCGGGAGACGGAGGCACGGCTGACCGCCCTGGACCCGGACCTGCCCCTCGTGCTGGTCAACCACTTCCCGCTGGTGCGGGAGCCCACCCAGATCCTGCGCTACCCGGAGTTCGCCCTGTGGTGCGGCACGGAACGCACGGCCGACTGGCACCTGCGCTTCCACGTCGAGGTCATGGTCTACGGGCATCTGCACATCCCCCGCACCACCTGGCACGACGGGGTGCGCTTCGAGGAGGTCTCGCTCGGCTACCCCCGCGAGTGGCAGCGCCCCGGGCACCCGCCCACGGTCCCGCCGCGCCGGATCCTGCCGCGGTAGCCGTCGGTCACGCACAAGCAGAGCTCAGCGGAAGGAGGCCCGCCCGTGCTGGAGCGGATACTGCCGTCCTGCGCGGCCGTCGTGGAGTCGCGCGTCGATCCGCCGGAGGCGGAGCTGTACCCGCAGGAGGCGGCCCTCGTCACCAGGGCGGTGGCCTCACGGCGCCGCGAGTTCACCACCGTCCGGCACTGCGCGCGGCTGGCGATGAGTGAGCTGGGCCTGCCCCCCGGCCCGGTGCTGCCCGGCCGGCACGGCGCCCCGCAGTGGCCCGGCCGGACCGTCGGAAGCCTCACGCACTGTGCCGGGTTCCGGGGCGCGGCACTGGCCCGTGACACGGACATCACGATGCTGGGCATCGACGCCGAACCGCACTCGCCCCTGCGCGCCGGGCTGCTGGACGCCATCGCGCTGCCGCGGGAGAAGCTGCGACTGGCGGACCACCGGGTCCGGCACCCGGAGGTCTGCTGGGACCGCCTGTTGTTCAGTGCGAAGGAGTCCGTCTACAAGGCCTGGAACCCCCGCACCGGCCAGCGGCTGGGGTTCGAGGACGCGGACATCGTCTTCGCGCCGGACACGATGACGTTCACGGCCAGGCTGCTCGTCCCGCGCCCCGCCGCTCCCGCCGGCACGCCCCCGTTGCCGGACCGGCTCGACGGGCGCTGGCTGGTCGGCGGGGGACTGGTTCTCACCGCCATCGCGGTGCCGGCGGCCACTGTCTGATGTCACGCCCGGCCCGGCGGCCCCGGCGGCGGCCGCTGGCTGGTCCACGCCCGGGCCGGCGGCCCCGGCGGCCCCGCACCGCCGGCCGCCAGGACCGGCGGCGCCGTGCCGCACGTGGCGCGGCGGACCGTGGAGACCTGTGCCACATCGGACCGGGAGCGGGATGCCGGAGCGGGGCTCGCATGTTGGCGACGGATGGACACTCTGAGCCTATGAACAGGACATGACGTGACAGACGTAACCGCCAGCCGCGCAGCGGACACCCTCTCGCGGCCGTTCGCGGTACGCGGGCTCACCTCGCGCAACCGGATCGCCATGGCGCCGATGACCAGGCAGTTCTCCCCGGACGGCGTGCCGGGCCAGGACGTGGCGGACTACTACGCGCGACGGGCCGCCGGCGACGTGGGGCTGATCATCACCGAGGGCACCTACATCGACCACGGGTCCGCCGGCACCAGCGACCGGGTGCCGCGGTTCCACGGCGAGGACGCGTTCGCCGGCTGGGCGAACGTCGCCGACTCCGTGCACCGGGCGGGCGGCGCGATCATCCCGCAGCTGTGGCACGTGGGCGTCACCCGCACCGAGGGCGCTCCGCCGGTGGCGGACGCCGAGCCGGTCGGCCCTTCCGGTGTGTCCCTGACGGGCGAGCCCAAGGGGCGCGCCATGACGCAGAAGGACCTCGACGATGTCATCGCCGCGTTCGCCGACGCGGCGGCCGCGGCCGAGCGTCTCGGCTTCGACGGCGTCGAACTGCACGGTGCACACGGCTACTTGATCGACCAGTTCCTGTGGTCCGGCAGCAACCGCCGTACGGATGCCTACGGCGGCGACATCGTCGCGCGCACCCGTTTCGCGGCCGAGATCGTGGCGGCCTGCCGCGCGGCCGTGTCCGACGCCTTCCCCCTCTTCTTCCGCATGTCCCAGTGGAAGATGGACGCCTACGAGGCGAAGCTCGCGCAGACGCCCGAGGAACTGGACACCCTGCTCACGCCGTTGGCCGAGGCCGGAGTCGATGTCTTCCACGCCTCCACCCGCCGCTACTGGCTGCCGGAGTTCGACGGCTCGGACCTGAACCTCGCCGGCTGGGTGAAGAAGATCATCGGCAGGCCGACGGTGACCGTCGGGTCGGTCGGCCTGGACGGTGACTTCTTCAGCGCCTTCCAGGGCAACAGCTCCGGCGTCACCGGCATCGACCAGCTGCTGGACCGGATGGAGCGCGACGAGTTCGACATGGTCGCCATCGGCCGTGCGCTGATCGCCGACCCCGAGTGGGCCGCGAAGACCCTGCACGGCCGCACCGGGGACATCGCCCCGTTCGGGGCGGAAATGCTGAAGACCCTGCACTGACGGGGCCGTCCGCGACCCGGCCTCCTCGGGCCGGGCCGGGCCGCGCTGGGCGGGGCGGGGCGGGGCGGGGCGCCCCGTTGCAGTACGGCCTTGCGCGCTACGGCCCGGCGTACGGCGGCCCGGCGCACCGCGGTGTCCGTTCCCGCCGTGCACCGGGCCGGGCTCGTCGATGTCCCGGAGCGCGTCGCGCGCACCGGTGAGATCTTCGCAACCCTCGCGCAATGAAATGTCGCGGAAACACACAGGTCCTCGTTACGAAACGCGCGCCGGTCACGCTCGCAGTCGCCCGAACCGCACGCCGCCCCGAGGAGGGACTCCCCCGTGACCCACGTGACCGTGGCCGCGGCAGGCCTCGACACAGGCGACACCGCCTGGCTGCTGGCCGCCACCGCACTCGTCCTGCTGATGACTCCCGGTCTGGCACTGTTCTACGGCGGCATGGTCCGTACGAAGAGCGTCCTCAACATGCTGATGATGAGCTTCGTGTCGATCGCGCTGGTCACGGTCGTCTGGCTGCTCGCGGGCTACTCGCTGGCCTTCGGCGACGACGCGTTCGGCGGGCTCGTCGGAGACCTGCACCACCTGGGCATGGCGGGCATCGGCCCCGGCACCCTCACCGGCAGCGTGCCGACCCTGCTGTTCACCACGTTCCAGCTGACCTTCGCCATCGTCACGGCGGCGCTGATCAGCGGCGCGATCGCGGACCGTACGAGGTTCGCGGCATGGCTGGCCTTCGTGCCGGTGTGGACGCTGCTCGTATACGCTCCTGTCGCCCACTGGGTGTGGGGCCCCGGCGGCTGGATCAAGGACTCACTGGGCGCGCTGGACTTCGCCGGCGGTCTGGTGGTGGAGATCGCGTCCGGCGCGTCCGGGCTGGCGCTCGCCCTGGTGGTGGGTCCGCGCATCGGGTTCAAGAAGGACGCGATGCGCCCGCACAACCTGCCCATGGTGATGCTCGGCGCCGGACTGCTCTGGTTCGGCTGGCTCGGCTTCAACGGCGGCTCGGCGCTCGGCGCCAACGGCATGGCCGCGGCCTCGGTCCTGAACACGCTCGTCGCCGGGTGCACCGGACTGCTCGGCTGGCTCTTCGTCGAGCAGAAGCGCGACGGGCACCCCACCACGTTCGGCGCGGCCTCGGGCGCCGTCGCCGGCCTGGTGGCGATCACCCCGGCGTGCGGCACGGTCGGCATAGTGGGCGGCGCCGCGGTCGGACTCACCGCGGGCGTCGTCTGCTCGTACGCGGTCGCGTGGAAGTTCCGGTTCGACTACGACGACTCGCTGGACGTGGTCGGCGTGCACTTCGTCGGCGGCATCGTCGGCACCCTGCTCATCGGCCTGTTCGCGACCGCCACGATGACCGGCGGCACGGACGGCCTGCTCTACGGGGGCGGGCTCGGCCAGCTCGGCAGGCAGGCCGTCGCCGTGCTCGCCGTGGCGGCGTACACGTTCCTCATGACGTACGGGATCGGCAAGGCGATCGACCGGCTGATGGGTCTGCGGGCCTCCGCGGAGGAGGAGCTCACGGGGCTGGACCAGACGCTGCACGCGGAGAGCGCCTACGATCACGGCGCCCTGGGTCATGGCGCGCCGCAGGCCGTGGTCCGCCCGTCGCCGCTCTCGAAGGACAGGAACTCCGCCTCATGAAGCTCATCACCGCGATCGTCAGACCGCACCGCCTCGACGAGGTGAAGACCGTGCTCCAGGAGCTCGGCGTGCACGGGCTGACCGTCACCGAGGCCAGCGGGTACGGCCGCCAGCGCGGCCACACCGAGGTGTACCGGGGCGCGGAGTACCGGGTCGATCTGGTGCCCAAGGTACGGATCGAGGTCGTCGTGGCCGACCCGGACGTGGAACCGGTCATCGAGGCGATGGTCCGCGCCGCCAGGACCGACAAGATAGGCGACGGCAAGGTGTGGGTGTCGCCCGTGGAGACGGTGGTGCGGGTGCGCACCGGCGAGCGGGGACCGGACGCGCTGTAGCGGCGGCGCCCTGCCCCCGCGCCCCCTGCCCCCGGCCGCTCACGCAGGTCCCTGACGCCGCCGCAGCAGGCCCCCGTCCATCGCGACGACCACCGCACGCGTGCGGTCGTTGACGTCGAGCTTGGCGAAGATCCGCAGGAGGTGGGTCTTCACCGTGGCCTCGCCGATGAACAGCCGGCGGCCGATCTCCACGTTCGACAGGCCGTCGGCGACCGCTTCGAGCACCTCGGACTCGCGGGCGGTCAGGTGCACGGGCACCGGCCGGCGCATCTTGGCGACCAGGCGCTGGGCGACCCGCGGCGCCAGCACCGTCTCGCCGCGGGAGGCCGCGTGTATGGCGTCGACGAGCTGTTCGCGGGTGGCGTCCTTGAGCAGGTAGCCGGTGGCGCCGGCCTCCACGCCGCGTTCGATGTCCGCGTCGGTGTCGTACGTGGTCAGGATCAGGACGCGGGTGCCGGTGGGCCCCGCGACGATCTCCGTGGTGGCGCCCACCCCGTCGAGGACCGGCATCCGCAGGTCGAGCAGGGCCAGGTCCGGCCGGAGCCGCTCGACGAGGCGGACGGCCTCCCGACCGTCGCCCGCCTCCCCGACGATGGCGATGGTGGGTTCCGAGCCCAGCAGGGCGACCAGGCCGGCACGCATCACCGTGTGGTCGTCGGCCAGGATGATGCGCAGGGGAGCGGCTGCTGCCGCGGGGTCGGGGTTCATGTCACACCTGGGGCCTGTCGTTCAGAGGGATCGTGGCGAGGATGCGGGTGCCGTCGCCGACCGAGCTGGTGACGGTGAGACCGCCGCCGAACTCCGCGAGGCGTCTGCGCATGCCGTCCAGGCCGAAGCCGTGGGAGTCCTCGACGACGAACCCGCGGCCGTCGTCGGTTATCTCCAGCTCCGCGCAGCCGGGCTGCCGGGCCAGCACCACGCCCACGGTGGTGGCGGCGGCGTGCTTGCGGATGTTGGCCAACGACTCCTGGGTGCACCGCAACAGGGCGATCCGGGTCGGCTGGTCGCACGCGATGTCCGCCAGTTCCGCCGTGACCGTGAGGCCGGTGTCCTCGGTGAAGCGGTCCAGGGTGCGGCGGAGCGTCGCGGCGAGCGATCCGGCCGCCACGCCGCTGCTGGGGGCGGCGCCGACCAGGACCCGGGCCTCGGCGAGGTTCTCCCGGGCCGTCTGCTCGATCGACTGCAACTGCTGGGCGCTGCGGTCGACGTCCAGGGCCAGCTGGGACCTGGCCGCCTCCGCCAGCACGATGATGGAGGCGAAGCCCTGGGCGAGGGTGTCGTGGATCTCCCGGGCGAGGCGTTCGCGTTCCTCCGCGGCGCCCTGGCGCTGGTGGACCTCGGCCAGTTCGAGCCGGGTGCTCTTCAACTCCGCCCGCAGCGCCGCACGTTCGTCACGCTGCGCCAGCGCCCGGGGCGTCAGCACCGCCATCAGGACCGCCACGGCCCAGACGCCCAGCGACGAACCGGTGTTGGTGAGGAACACATGCGCCTGCCCGCCCGCCCGCAGGCTGCCGCCGACCGTGATCCCCAGGGCGCCGAGGCCGCTGAAAAGGATCGCGTCCCTCGGCCTGTCGGCGAACACGATGAACTGCGCGAGCGTCACGAAGTAGAACACCCCGAGGCCGTCGCCGAGCCACGAGACGACGCCCAACACCACGACGAGCACGCAGAGATAGCGGCTCGGGCCGAACACCGGATGGCCGGGGTTCCTGCGCACCAGGGCGTAACAGAGGCCGAGCACGGCCATCAGCGCGAGCAGTACGAGCTTGCGCGACACCGGAGTGCCGCCCAGCATCGTGACCAGCGTGACCAGGGCGATGAGTGCCCAGGAGAACGCCTCCCACCCATGAAGCACCCAGATCCAGAACGGGTCGCCGCGCCGAGGCCGTTGAATCATGCGCGTCAGCCTACGTGCGGGAGGGAAGGGGCGGCCGGGGCAGTGCTGCGCGTCCGCCGCGAGCGGCGCAGCGGGCGCCAGGCACGCTCGCCGAGGAGCAGCAGCACGGACGGCAGGATCATCATCCGGATGACCACGGCGTCCAGCAGGACCGCGACCGCCAGGCAGAAGCCCATCTGCTTCATCTCGGTCAGGTGCAGGAAGACGAAGGCCGCGAACACCGTGACCATCACCAGCGCCGCGCTCGTCACCACCTTCGCCGACCGGGCGATGCCGTCGATGACCGCCTCGCGGGCCGTCATCCCGTGCTCCATGGCTTCCTTGATCCGGCTGACGACGAAGACCTGGTAGTCCATCGACAGGCCGAAAAGGATCACGAAGAGGAAGAGCGGCACCCTGGAAGCGATCGCGCCGAGCGAGTCGAAGTCGAGCAGGTTCTCCGCCCAGGTGCCCTGGAAGACCAGCACGAGTGCGCCGAGCGCGGCCGCCGCGGACAGCAGGTTCAGTACGACGCCTATCAGGCCGACGACCACGGAACGGAAGGCCACCGCCGTCGTCGCGAAGGTCAGCAGCAGGAGGAAGCCGATCACCAGCGGCAACTTGCGCCGCTCGTGGTGCACATAGTCCTGTCCGCGGGCCACGTCGCCGCTGACGGCCGCTTCCACACCCGTCAACCCGCCTACGGTGGAGGGGATGTACCGGTCACGGAGGTGGTTCAGTGAGTCGATCGCCTCGGCGGAGGGGGCGGGGTGCGGCACGGCCAGTTCCAGCACGCTGATCCGGCCGTCGTCCGAGGTCCGCACCACGGGCTCGGCGTTCCGGGAGAAGAGCGGGTCCGCCTGGGCCCGCTGCCCGAGATCGGCCAGCGCCTGCCTGACCTCGGCGGCCCGGCCGGGGGTGGCGCGGGCCACGACCTCGTGCTTGACCAGGAGTTCGGGGAATTCGCCGGTCAGCCGGTCGTACACCTGCATGGCCGGGATGGAGCGGGAGAAGGTGTCCTTGCCCGGGTCGATGAGCTTGAGCCCCAGCATGGGCGCAGCCACCGCGAGCATGACCAGGACGGACACGCACAGGGTGATCCCCGGGTGCCGCTGCGCGGGACGCATGAGGGCGGCGAACACCCGGCCGTTCTCGGGCTTCGCCGGCTTCGTCGCGACCGGCGCACCGCGCTTCGCCTGCCGGGCCGCCTTCTTGGCGGCGCGCCATTCGGTGCGGTGGCCGAGCTTCACCAGGAGGGCGGGCAGCACGGTGAGCGAGCTGATCACGGCTACGGCGACGACCAGGACGGTGCCCGTCGCCAGCGACGAGAAGATGACGTCCGTGGCCAGGTAGAGGGTGGCGGTGGAGACGATCACCGCGAGGCCGGAGACCACGATGGCCCGCCCCGCCGTCGCCGCCGCAAGCTCCACCAGCGCCTCGGGACCGAGCCGGCCGCCCGCACGGGCCCGCTCCTCGCGTTCGCGCTTGAGGTAGAAGAGCGTGTAGTCGACGCCCACCGCGAGTCCGATGAGCAGGATCATGTTGGTCCCGACGCCGGGGTCGGGCATAAGGTGCGAGGCCAGCATGGCCAGGCCCATCGTCGCGGCGATCGAGGAGAGCGCCAGCAGCAGCGGTACGCCGGCCATGACCACCGAGCCGAAGACGATCAGCAGGATGACGAGCGTGACCGGCAGGGTGAGGCGTTCGGAGAGGGCGAGGTCCTCGCCGCGCTGGTCGTTGACGCCCTTGCTGATGGCGGGGGAACCGGTCTCCTCCACTATCAGGTCCGGGTGAGCGGCGGCCACCTGCGCCGTCCGGTCCAGGAGCGGGACGACGTTCTTCTTCGCGTCCAGTTCGGCGCCCTTCATGACCACGGTCACCCGCAGGGCCTTGCCGTCCTTCGAGCGGACCGGGGGTGCCACGTCGGCCACCTCAGGGAGCCCGTTCATCCGGGCGGTGACGTCACGGGCCGCCGCGCCGGCCCGGGTTAGGTCCAGGGGGCCGGACCTGGCCCGGATCAGGACGTGCTCGGTGGGCCGGCGCTGCAGGCCGCCGTCGGTGGCCATCGACTCGGCGTGGCCGGCCTCGCCGACCCAGAAGTCCTCGGTGGTGGCCGGGTTGTTGCCGGCGGTGATGCCCGCGCCCAGGCACAGCAGGACGAAGACGAACCAGCCGACGATCGCTGTCCACGGGTGCCGCGCACTCCAGCGGGCCATACGTACAGGTCGCATTCTCATGCGGTAAATGCTGGTCCGCGAGGCCACCCGCCCGGCAGCCTCGACCGGTGGAACCCGACGTCCACCGGTCGGTGGACACGGCCCCGGGGCCCTCCCCCGTAGCCCGTCACAGCGCGGCGAGCCGCGGGAGCCGGGACTCACTCGCGGGAGCCGGGACCGGACTCACTGCGGAGCCCGCCTCAGGGGCCGGGAAACTCACCGGCGAGGGCCGGCTCTCACCGCGGAGCCCGCCTCAGCACGGTGTCTCCGCGTCCACCGCCCCCATGCACCGTCACAGCCCCGCGGCCCGCCCGCCCAGAACTCACCGGCGAGGGCCGGCTCTCACCGCGAACGCCGCCTCAGCGCGGTGTCTCCGCGTCCGCCGTCCCCGTCAGCCTCTCGCGCAGGGCCGCCGTCGCGGCCCGTATCGCCGGCAGCTGCGCGTACAGCGCCTCGCCGGGGCAGTTCGTCTGGTACACGTCACGGTGGCCCGCTATGACGTGCAGTGTGACGGCCGTGCCCTTCGGGTACCTGCTCGCGTCGTTCGTCGAGACCAGCCGCACCTTGCCGCGCGGATCGGCGCCGGGCCGCAGCTTCCACGCGGCCACCTTCGCGAGGGCGCGTATGAGGACCGGCGGCACCTTGGTGCCGCGTCCGTAGTTGCCCAGCACCGCTATGCCCACGCTGTCGGCGTTGAAGCCCGTGGTGTGCGCACCCCGGACCGAGCGCCCGATGCCGCCGGCCCGGCCCTCGTATATCGTCCCGCACCGGTCGACGAGGAAGTTGTAGCCGATGTCGTCCCAGCCGTTGCCCTTGATGTGGGCCTCCTCCACCGCCTGCAGCATGCGCGGCACGTCCGCGCAGTCGTAGTCGTTGGACTCCCCGTGTGATGGATGAAGACGGCCCGGACCGCGCCCGTGTAGACCGCCGGCTCCCTGACCATGCCCTCGTCCGCATGCCAGGCCGCCCGGCTGACGATCGCCGGCTGCGGCACCCCGCCGCGCGGCCGCTCGTGAGCGGGGGCGGCGGGGACGGGCAGCACGAGGCGTACCGGGGCGTCCCGCAGCGTCAACAGGGTGAGCGGGAGGACCGCGGCGCCCAGCCAGACTCGATGGGGCCACATGGAACCACCCTGCGTCTTCGCCGCCCGGCCCGCAGAGGCGCTGGCCGATCGGGTGAAAAATATCGACGAAACCGCAGGTCAGAGGCTTTTCGACCAAGAGCAGCCGTTACGGGACGAGGGCGGACTCGAACTGCGCCCGCAGACCGGGCTTCGACGCACCGCTGCCCCTTTCCCCGAACCGGATCGGCACCTCCACGATCCGCAACCCGAGCCCGACGGCCCGGTGGTCCGTCTCCACCTGGAACGCATATCCATTGCTGCGCACCGACGGGACGTCGATCGCATTCAGCGGCACCGAGGCCCGCCATGCCTCGAATTCGGCGGTGGCTTCCTTCACCTGCAGCCGCAGAATCGCATTGACGTAGAAATTCGCCCATGCGGAGAGTGCCTTGCGAGGCCACGGCCACTCGTCGCAAGCGAACCGCCCGCCGCTTATCGGGAACCTTTCACCAGCGCGGCATCCTCGGCGAACACTGTTTCGAACGCAACCGGAACTCCGGATACCGGATGCGAGAGGTCGGCATCCATCTGGATCACCACATCCGCACCCTCGGAAACGCACGGGTGCGGCGATCGCCCCCGTCATCCACGCCGCACAGGACCGGCCGAGTCCGTCCTTATCTGCGCGGTGCGCACCCCCACCGCGCCCCCGGTCTCCGCCGCCGGCTCGCCCGCCGCCTCAGCGCTGTCCCGCAGTCCCTGCCGGGCGCACGACGGCACCGCGATCCGCGCGGACGGCCCGCTGCCCGAGGTGGACGCGGAACCTCCTGCGCTGACCGGCCGGGCGGGCGGGCATACGGACTCGCCGAGTTCGTGCGTACAAACGGAATTCGCCATTCTGCCCTGTCCTCCCAAACGCCCCCGAATCCAGCGGTGTTGGGTAGGGTGAAAGCCGAAAAGTCACACCCTCCCACGGACTCCGCCGGCCCGAATCGGAGCGTCTCATCAACCGACCGCAGAGCACGGCCACTTCCACCGGGCTGCGGCCCGCACAAGGCGAATGCACCCGGAGTACCGAGCGGGGTTCCCGGCCTCTCGGGCCGTACCTGCCGGGGTTGCTTCCCGCATTGTCGGCACTGCTGATGGGACTGTGGGGTATTACCCGGGACAACAGCATGTGGCGCGACGAATCAGTCACCTATCAGGTCGCGCACCGGAGCCCTTCGGAGATCTGGCAACTGCTGGGCAATGCCGACGCGGTGCACGGTCTCTACTACTTACTCATGCACGCGCTGTTCGCCGTATGGGACGACGGACTGCTGACCCTGCGGCTCCCTTCGGTGCTCGCGACGGCGCTCTCCGCGTTCCTCGTCGCCTCGATCGGCAGCCGCCTGGTGAACAACCGGGTGGGAGTGGTCAGCGGCCTCTGCTTCGCCCTCGTCCCGCCCGTGCAGATGTACGCGCAGGAGGGGCGTTCGTACGCGATGGTCTGCGCGCTCGTCGCCCTGGCCACCTGGCTGCTGCTGTGTGCGGTGTCCGGCACCTCCCGGGCGAAGTGGGGGCTGTACGCCCTCACCGTCGTCGCCGCGGGCTGGCTGCACGAGTTCGCCGTCCTGGTCCTCCTCGCCCACGGGCTGAGCCTCGTCCTCGGCCGCCTGCCGCGCGAGGTGCTGCGGGCCTGGGCGACGGCTGCCGCCCTCACCTTCGCCGGACTGGCCCCGCTGGTCCTGATCAGCGCCGGGCAGTCGGGGCAGGTGTCCTGGATCGGCTGGCCGCAGCTGGGCGAATGGCTCACCCTCGCCGCGATGACCGCGGTCGGCCTGCTGTGCGCCGCCGTCCGGCTGCGCGCCGGGACCGGGGCCGGGGACTGCGGCGGAGCGGCCGGGACCGAGGCGCATCCGGCGCGGGAGGCCGGCCCGGTCGGCCTTGTCCGCCTCGCCCTGCCACTGCTGCTCGTACCGTCCGCGGCGCTGCTGCTGGCCTCGCTGCGCGAACCCATGTACGTCGACCGCTATGTCCTTTACTCCTGCCTGGGCCTGGCGCTGCTCGTCGGCGGCGCCCTCGACGCGTGGCTGCGCGCCGCCCGGCACGCGGACCGTCCCACGCGGTTCGCGCCGCGGACGCTGCTGTTCGGCCTTACGGTCCTGGCCTCGCTCGGCGCCCTGGTCCCCGTCACGCTTCAGATGCGTACGCCCGACAGCCGCAAGGACGACGTGACGGCCATCGCGGCCGAGGTGCGGACCATGTCGGACCGGTCACCGAGCGACGGCGTGCTGTTCCTGCCGGCCCGGCGGCGCGAATGGGCCCTGTCCTACCCAGGCTCGTACCGGGGCCTGCCGGACCTGGCCGTGCTGCACGGCCCGCGCAGCGGGCACACCCTGGAGGGCAGCGAGAACGCCCCGCACCGGATACGGGCACGCATGCTCGCGGCCCGCCGCATCATCGCGCTGAGCGATCCGCCGGGCCAGCCGCAGGATCCGTTCCCGCAGGAGCGGATCAAGCGGGACACCCTGCGGCAGCGTTTCGTCGAATGCCGTCGCGTGCAGGTCAAGGGCGCTCAGGTCACGCTGTACGCCCGCCCCGGCCACTGCTGAGCCCCCGAGGGCTGCCCCGGGAGCCCCCGGGGCCGGCCGGTGAACTCCCCCGCACGCCACCGCACGGCGCGGGCGATAATCTGAAACACGCCCAGGCCGGCGACGGTCCCCGCGAGGCGGCGGGGCCCGCCGTACCCGAACCGCGGCCGGACCACGCCGCCAACGGTCCCTGCCTGCGTAAGAGCACGACCGCGTCCGCCGGGCGCCCCGGCAGGTAGGAGACGTGTGTCAGCCAAGGCCACCGCCCCCCAGGCACCGGTCGTCGCGGTGGTCGCGCTCGGCGGCGCGGCCGGGGCGTCCGCCCGCTACGGGGCCTCGCTCCTGTGGCCCACCTCGACGTTCGGATTCCCCTGGACGACGCTCGTGGTGAACGTCATCGGCTGCGCGGCGATCGGCGTGTTCCTGGTGGTGATCAGCGAGGCGTGGACGGCCCACCGGCTGGTGCGGCCGTTCTTCGGTACGGGGGTGCTGGGCGGGTTCACCACCTTCTCCACCTATGCCGCGGACTTCGAGCGCCTCGTCGGCGGGGGCCGGGCCCGCAGCGGTCTGGCCTATCTGGGACTGACCGTGCTCGCGGCCCTCGCGGCGGTGTGGAGCGCGGTGTGGCTGACCCGCCGCGTGCTGGCGTGGAGTCAGTCGTCAGGTCCGGGGTCAGAGCGGGCCGGCACGGGGGAGGGCCGGTGAACTGGCTGCTGGTGATCGTCGGTGCGGCGGTCGGCGCGCCGCTGCGCTACCTGACCGACCGCGCGGTGCAGTCCAGGCACGGCACCGCCTTCCCGTGGGGAACCTTCACGGTGAACGTGACGGGCTGCCTCGTGCTGGGGCTGCTGACCGGCGCCGCGGCGGCCGGTGCGGCGTCCTCCCACGTCCAGCTGCTGCTCGGCACAGGGCTCTGCGGGGCGCTGACCACGTACTCGACCTTCAGCTACGAGACGCTGCGGCTGGCCGAGAGCGGTGCGCGGTTCCAGGCGGCGGCCAACGTGGTGGCGAGCGTGCTCGCGGGACTGGGTGCGGTGTTCCTCGGCCTCACGCTCGCCGAGGCGTTCTGGCAATGACGGCCGCCGGACGCACCGGGGCCCGGCTCCCCCGAGAGGAAGCCGGGCCCCGGCGTGTGGTGCGGTGGTTCAGGCGTCCTGACCAGGCGTCCCCAGTGCGGCGGATGCCGCCTCCAGGGGGCTGAGCACCACCGGAGCGGCGGGTGCCGGTACGGAGCGGCAGGTGAAGCCGAGACGCGCGAGCGCCCTGGTCACCTCACCGGACGTGAAGTCGCGGCGGTCCTGCCGGGTGATCACTTCACCCACCTGCTTGACCGGGTAGACACGACGGCTGATGATCACCGATTCCCCGGTGACGGGTTCGGGCTTGATGCCCTTCATCGATTCCTCGACCTCGTGCTTGAACAGGTCGAACGGGAAGCGGGCGATGACGCAGCGCATAGTGCCTCAACGGGGTCGGGGAGCGGAGCGGGACGGGAACGCGGGTGTCGATCAGGCGGCACGGCTGCCGGACGCCCGGCGCTCCGCACCGCCGCTCCGCGGCTGGGAGAACGAAGAGGAGGAGGACGCCGAGGAGGTGCGTCGCGCCTGGGCCGGGCGGCTGCGCCGGCCGCGGGACGAGGAACCGCCCTTGGGGCGCTCCGACACCGGCGAGGTGATGACGACGGGGATGCCCGAGGGCGCCTGCGCACCGGTGATCCGGCTCAGCTCGGCCTCGCCGGAGCGGACCTGGGCGATCTGCGGGGTGATCCCGGCGTCGGACATCAGGCGCGTCATCTCGCGGCGCTGGTTGGGCAGCACCAGCGTGACGACACTGCCGGACTCCCCGGCGCGGGCGGTGCGGCCGCCGCGGTGCAGGTAGTCCTTGTGGTCGCTCGGCGGGTCGACGTTGACGACCAGGTCGAGGTTGTCGACGTGGATGCCGCGGGCCGCGACGTTGGTGGCGACCAGCACCGTGACGTGGCCGGTCTTGAACCGGGTCAGGGTGCGGGTGCGCTGCGGCTGGGACTTCCCGCCGTGCAGCGCCGCTGCCCGGACACCGCTGTTGAGCAGGTGGTCGGTGAGCTTGTCCACGGCGTGCTTGGTGTCCAGGAACATGATCACCCGGCCGTCGCGGGCGGCGATCTCCGTCGTGGTGGCGTACTTGTCGGCGCCGTGGACGTAGAGCACGTGGTGCTCCATCGTCGTCACCGCACCGGCGGCCGGGTCGACCGAGTGGACGACCGGGTCGTGCAGGTAACGACGCACCAGCAGGTCGACGTTGCGGTCCAGGGTGGCCGAGAACAGCATCCGCTGGCCCTCCGGCTGCACCTGGTCGAGCAGCTCGGTGACCTGCGGCATGAAGCCCATGTCGGCCATCTGGTCGGCCTCGTCGAGGACGGTGATGGACACCCGGTCCAGGGAGCAGTCGCCGCGCTCGATCAGGTCCTTGAGCCGGCCCGGAGTGGCGACGACGACCTCGGACCCGCCGCGCAGCGCGGCGGACTGGCGGCCGATCGACATGCCGCCGACGACCGTGGCCATCCGCAGCTTGAGCGAGCGGGCGTACGGGGTGAGCGCGTCGGTGACCTGCTGGGCCAGCTCACGGGTGGGCACGAGGACCAGGGCGAGCGGGCGGCGGGCGTCGGCGCGGCGTCCGTCGATCCGGGCCAGCAGGGCCAGACCGAAGGCGAGCGTCTTGCCCGAGCCGGTGCGGCCGCGGCCCAGCACGTCACGGCCGGCGAGCGAGTTCGGCAGCGTGGCTGCCTGGATCGGGAACGGCACCGTGACGCCCTCGATGGCGAGCGCCGACAGCAGGGGCGCGGGCATGTCCAGGTCGGCGAACGCCTCGACGGCGGGCAGTCCCGGGGTGATGGTCTTCGGCAGGGCGAACTCGCCCTGCTTGGCGGCGGGCCGGCGGCCGTAGCCACCGGAGCGCTGGGCGGGGGCGCCGAAGCGTCCCTGTCCGCTGCCCTGGCGGCCCGGGGCCTGCGAGCGGAAGCCGCCACCCGAACGGGAGCCACCGGAGCCGGCGGAACCACCGCTGCGGGGGGTACGGGAGAAACGGTCGTTGGAGCGAGCTGTACGGTCGCGGTTCATTCAGAACCTTCCTCGATATGGCGCGTATCGAGGAATTCATTGCGGCGACGAGCGGCACAAGAATCGCAAGAACGGGCCGTTGGCATACGTGAACGAAGCCCGGCAGCCGGTCTTGAGCCGATGCGGGCCCGGTCGAACCGGGTCCGGTGCTTCGCAATGACGGGACGCGCGGGCCTACGGAGCGGGCCTGCAGTTCACGTCACGGGGCCCCGGCGGACCGGTGTTCCGGTCCGGGAGCCATGGCGGATCGTCCGCCGCACGGTGAAGATCTTGGTCCTGGGCGCTTCCCCGGCAGCTCGTGGCGGTCGTACCGGCACGGCGTCGCTCGGGGTGGGCCCGGAGAAAAGCAACGAGCTGGGGCCCGCACCCCAAGGTGCGGGCCCCAGCTGCGCGAAAGCTTCTCAGCGCGTGAGCGCCGGAGCAATCAGATTCACGCGGGGGTGATGTTCTCCGCCTGCGGGCCCTTCTGGCCCTGCGTGACGTCGAAGTTCACCTTCTGGCCCTCCTGCAGCTCACGGAAGCCGCTGGCGGCGATGTTCGAGTAGTGGGCGAAGACGTCAGCGCCGCCGCCGTCCTGCTCGATGAAGCCGAAGCCCTTTTCCGCGTTGAACCACTTGACGGTGCCAGTAGCCATGTTTTATCTCCTTCTGGGGCAGAGCCCGGGGACTCGCACTGTGCCAGTCCCGCGTCGCTGTGATGATTACCCCATCCGGGTAATGAACCGGAAATACAAAAGTGCACCCATCAGCCCATTTAGCCGAGGAGAGCACTTGGAGTCTTTGGGAACCACAACTGCAACTGGGAACTACAGTAGCACAATGAATGCGGGCGGGCGCAGGACGTAATTACATTCCGCCCGGCGTGTCATAAACCTTCATCGCGCATTGCGTAAAATTCTATCCTTGCCGCTACAGATATTCACTGTTCCGCGGTGCAGTGCCCGGGCGCCAGGCTGAACACCGCGCCCCGGAGCGGGGCGGCAGGCAGGATCGCGGGCCGGCCCTCAGGAGCCGCCGCGGCCCGGAGTGGGCCTGCGCAGCTCCTCGTTGAGCCGCAGCGCCTCCTCCAGCTGGTCCTCCAGGATCACGATGCGGCAGGCCGCCTCGACCGGCGCGCCTCCGTCGACGAGCTCCCGGGCGCGCGCGGCGACACGGAGCTGATAGCGGGAGTAACGGCGGTGGCCGCCCTCGGAGCGCAGCGGGGTGATCAGCCTGGCCTCGCCGATCGCGCGGAGGAATCCGGGCGTGGCGCCGATCATCTCGGCGGCGCGGCCCATGGTGTAGGCGGGGTAGTCGTCGTCATCGAGGCGGTCGGTGGCATGCGGGGGAGTGGTTTCGGGGGGCATGGGCACCTGCCGCGTATCGCTGACTTCGTTGTCCGTCAGAGGAACTCTCGTTGTGCGAGCCATCGTCTCTATCATAGCCGCGACAGATTTCCCTGGCCGGACGGGAGAAGTTTTCTGACCGGGCCGCCCCCGGCGCCCGCGGGAACCGCAGGTCCGGCGCCCGCGCCCGGGCCCGCGGCCGGAGCTACCGGCCCCCGCGCGGCGGACATCAAGGACGCTGACCCGCCGGTCAGTTGATGACTGCTGGGCCTGGGTCCATAATGCTCGCGTAGCCCTTCACGCATCCCCCGTCGTGAAGGGCTACACCTATGTGCCCGCCCGGGGCGCGCGCGACCCGGCGAACCCCATGCGCCCGCCCGGGGCGCGCGACCCCACGAATTCACCGGCAAGGGACTCCCCTCGTGGTCCCCTGCCGGTGTTTTTTCGAGTTAACAGTGACTTAGAGTGTTTGCGCAAGCCTGCTCCTGTACACCGGAGAAGGATGTTCCACTACGTCCCCGTTCGGTGTGCCCTTCCGGTTCCCGCGAGGGGGCCCACGGGACAGGGTTCGTTACAGTACGAGCCCGTTGACCGAGTCGGACGCCGTGAGGCGCCGCGCAGACGGCGGGCGGGGAACGTGAACGTGGGGGCCGGATGGACAGCGCCGAAGAACGCGCGCCGGAACTGAGGACGTTGCGGCAGAAGGTCGAGTACATGGTCGAGAAGACCTTTCCCGGCCGGAAGATCTCGGGACGCGTCTTCGCGGACCTGGTCAAGGAGCGCGGCGGCTCCCTCTCGCACAGCTACTTCTCCAACATCCTGGCCGGCAAGGTCACCCAGCCGTCCGAGGACATCCTCAAGGCGCTCGGCCTCGGCTTCGGCGTGGACTGGCGCTTCTTCAAGGAGGAGTCCGAGGTCGTCGACGACGTCGTCGCCGGTCTGCAGTTCCTGGCCAAGCGGCGCACCGGGGACATCAACGGGCTGGCCGGCCGGGGGCTGGACGAGGACGGACTGCCCCCGGAGCTGCTGCAGTTCGCGCTCGACCTGCTGGAGAACGCGAAGGACCGGCAGCGCCCGGCCGACGGCGGACCACGGGGTTAGGGCCATGTCCCTGCGCGAACTGCGGAAGGAGTGCGAGGCCGGACTCGCCGGTCTCCCCCTGCCCGCCCCCTTCTCGATCGCCGGACTGGTGGCGAACATGGAGGCGGCCGGCGGCCGCACCATCGTGCTGCACGAGATGCCCGACCGGCTGGCGCGCGTCAACTCCGCCTGCGGGCTGCGGCTGAAGGCCGGCGGGACCAGCTTCGTGCTCTACCGCCGGCGCCCCACCGCGTACCAGACCCAGCACGTCATCCTGCACGAGCTGTGCCACGAGTGGTTCGACCACGGCACCTCGATGGACGCGGAACAACTCCAGCGCCTGCTTCCCGTCTTCGACACCTCCCTGATCACCCGGGTCGTCGGCGCCGAAGCGCTCCGGTCCCCGGACGCCGTACAGGCGCGGGCGCAGTACGACACCCACGACGAACGCATGGCCGAATTCGGTGCCTCGCTCATCCCCGGATGGCCAGGGACGTGACGAGCGATGACATGGTGGGGCGGCTGGCCAACTCGCTCTCCCGGCCGGTCGCCCACCGCCGCCGCGGCCTGTTTCGCCGGACCTAGGGCGTGTTTTGAAAGTAGCGTCGTCCGCCCGAAGGGAGGCGCCGCCGGGCAGGCGGGACTTTCAAAACACGCCCTAGGTCCGGACGGGACGTCCGCGCAGCCGAACCCCCTTCCCCCCACCCCGAGGACTTCTGCCGTGACCCCCCTTGACCTCGCCGGCTACCTGATAGCGGGCCTGATGACAGCTGTCGCCCTGTGGCGGATGCCGGCCGCTCTGTGGGGCGACGAGGAGGACAGACGCCGGCGGGCCCTGTGGGGCTGCTACGCGGGATTCGCCGCCGCGCTGTGGACCAAGACCCGGGTCGTGCGCATCGGGCTCAACGACAGCTCCGTCACCGATCTTTCGGTGCTCATCAAGCACTACACGGCGACCGTGGCGATCCTGGCCATTCTCAGTTACATCGTCGCCATCTACGGCCAGTACGCAGACGCGGGGGACGTCCCGCGGCACGTACGGTTCGCCCGGCTGATCCAGCAGGTCGCCACGAAGGCGTCCGTCGCCACGCTGGTGCTGCTGACGGTGCTGTTCTTCACGGTCGTCGACCGCTCCGTGCCGTCGGACCGCTTCGTCGCCGACCATGCCGGGCAGTGGGGCGCGACGCTCTACATGAGCGTGTTCTACCTCTACCTCGGCACCGCCTCCGCCGTCTGCGCCTACCAGTGGGCGCTCGCCACCGCGGGGGCCCGGCTCCGCCGGCTGCGGGTTGGCCTCGCCATGATGACGTTCGCGATGTTCATCGGCGTCGGGTACACCGTCAGCCGCACCCTGTTCCTCTGGGTCAGCGTCGTCGACCGGCCGAGCGAGGACTTCGCGCTGCGGTTCGACGAGATCACCGAGGCCGCGCAGCTCGTGCTGTTCGCCTTCTTCGCGGTGGGCGCCTCCATCCCGGCCCTGAGCAACGTCCGCCGCCGAGCGAAGCTCTGGCGGGCACAGGTCCAACTGCACGGACTGTGGCGTGAGTTGATGGCCGCCTTCCCGGACCAGCCGTTCGACCCGCCGGCGTCCCTGGTGCGCGAACTGACCCGGTTCGACACCCCGGCGGACCTGCGGATCGACCGATGGGCGGCGGACATCGCCGACGCGGTGGAGAAACTGCGCCACTACGCACCGGACACCCTGCTCGCGGCCGCCGGGGAGGCCGCCGCCGCCGACACCACCGACCCGGGCCGGACCGGACCGCTCACCGACGCGTACTGGATCAAGGCGGCGCTCGCGGCGCACAGCGGCGGCGCGGTCCCGGGGGACGCGGCGGCCGTCGGCACCCAGCACGCGACCGACCAGGACGACGAGGTCGCCTGGCTGGTCCGGGTCGCGGCCGCGTACCGGACGGTCACGGCAGAGCGGACCCGGCAGGTCCTGGAATCCTCCACAGCAGCCAAGGAACGGACAGCATGAGCACCGCCGACACCGCGGAGACCTCCCGCAACACCTCCATCGCCCGCACGGTGACGGACGTCTTCCAGCCCCGCAACCTCCTGCTCGCCGGCATGCTGGCGATCGGGCTGGCGGCGGCGGGCCGGTGGACGGGCCTGCTCTGGGGGCTGCTCGGCGCGCTGTGCGCCGGGATCATCCCGGCCGGCTACATCGAGTGGGAGCGCGGGCGCGGCACCTGGGGCGACCGCCATGTGGTCGACCGCACCAAGCGGGCCCCGATCTTCCTCGTCATCCTCGGTTCCATCGGCGTCGGTTCGGCGGTCATGGTGCTGGGCGGTGCGCCCACCGGCATCCTGACCGCCATGCTCGGGCTCTGGGCGATGACCGTCGTCCTGCTGGCCGTCAACACGGTCTGGAAGATCTCGGTGGACGCCTCGGTCGGCTCGGCCGTCGTCGCCCTGCTCGCCGTGGTCCATTCGCCGTGGTGGCTCCTCGGGTACGCGATGACCCTGGCCGTGTGCTGGTCGCGGGTGGCGCTCGGCTACCACACGGTCGGTCAGGTGACCGCGGGCACGGCGCTGGGCGCGGCGACCGCGGGCGCCTTCCTGTTCGTCTGAGGGGCGGCGGGTGACCTCACCCGCCGGCCCCCGGTGCCGTCCGGCCGAACGGGTCGGGTTCTTACGGTCCCGTGACGTGCCGACGGCGCAACCGTGCCCGCGGACCGCCGCGCCCTAGCGTGGTGGTCATGCGTGTACTGGTCACCGGCGGAGCCGGGTTCATCGGGTCGGAGATCGTGCGGACCCTCGTGTCGGCCGGGCACGAGGCGGTGGTGTTCGACGCCCTGCTGCCCTCGGCGCACGGCGGGGCGCCGGGCCGGCGCCGGCCGGGGAGCGGCTGATCGTGGCCGACGTCCGCGACCGCGAGGCCGTGGACGGTGCGCTGCGCGGTGTCGACGCCGTGTGCCACCAGGCGGCGATGGTCGGCCTGGGCAAGGACTTCGCGGACGCTCCGCAGTACGTCGGGTGCAACGACCTCGGGACGGCCGTGCTGCTCGCCGCCGCGGCCTCGGCGGGGGTGCGGAACCTGGTGCTCGCCGGATCGATGGTGGTCTACGGGGAGGGCCGCTACGACTGCCGGCGCCACGGCGCGGTCCGGCCGGGCCCGAGGGCCGAGGCCGACCTGGCCGCGGGCCGGTTCGAGCCGCTCTGCCCTTCCTGCGGTACGGAGTTGACCCCCGGGCTCGTCGGCGAGGATGCGCCCGTGGACCCGCGCAACGTGTACGCCACGACCAAGCTCGCCCAGGAGCACCTCGCCTCGTCCTGGGCACGGGCGACGGGCGGGCGCGCGCTGTCGCTGCGCTACCACAACGTGTACGGGCCGGGGATGCCGCGCGACACCCCGTACGCGGGAGTCGCCTCCTTCTTCCGCTCGTCCCTGGCCCGGGGGGAGTCGCCCCGGGTCTTCGAGGACGGCGCCCAGCGGCGGGACTTCGTCCACGTGCGCGACGTGGCGGCCGCGAACGCGGTGGCTCTGGAGGCCGTTGCCGGGTACGAGCCGGGCCGGTTCGCCGCGTACAACACCGGGAGCGGGGAGCCGCACACCATCGGCGAGATGGCCGCCGCCCTGGCGTCGGCGCACGGCGGTCCCGCCCCGGAGGTCACCGGCGAGTACCGGCTCGGGGACGTACGCCACGTCACGGCGGACTCGCGGCGGCTCCGCGAGGAGCTGGGCTGGATGCCCGCGGTGGGGTTCGCCGAGGGGATGGCGGAGTTCGCGGCGGCCCCGCTGCGGGAGACGTCCTCCGTCGTGACCGCCTGACGCTCACACCGCCGGCAGGGTCACCTCGAAGCAGCAGCCGCCGGTGACGTTGCGGACCTCGGCCCGGCCGGCGTGCGCCTCGACGATCCCGCGCACGATGGCGAGCCCGAGGCCCGCACCGGCCGGAGGCGTACGGGCGTGGCTGCCGCGCCATCCGGTGTCGAAGACCCTGGCCAGGTCCTCCTCCGGGATGCCGCCGCAGCCGTCGGTCACCGACAGGACCACACCGCCCGCCGCGCGCTGCGCGGCCACCGCCACGGTGCCGTCGGCGGGGGTGCGGCGGATCGCGTTGATGAGGAGGTTGCCCAGCACCCGGCTCATCTCCTTGCCGTCGACCTCCACGGGCACCGCCTCGATCCGGTCGCCGACCAGCCGTACGCCGTGCTCGCGGGCCAGCGGGTCGGCACCGGCGAGCGCGTCGCCCACCAGGTCGTACACGGAGATCCGGGTGGGGCTGAGGGTGAGCGAACCGGCGTGGATCCGGGAGAGCTCGAAGAGGTCGCCGACCATGTCGTTCATCCGCTCCACCTCGGTGCGTATCTGCCGCAGATAGCGTCGCGAGTCGACGGCCATGCCGTCCTCCAGCGCCTCGGACATGGCCCGCAGTCCGGCGAGCGGGGTGCGCAGATCGTGCGAGATCCAGGCGACGAGCTCACGCCGCGAGGTCTCCAGGGCGCGCTCGCGCTCCCGTGAACCGTCGAGCTTGGCGCTGGTGGCGGCGAGTTCGCGGGTGAGGGCGGCGAGTTCGGCGGTGGCGGGGGCCTCGGGGGCGGCGAAGGTGCCGCCGTCGCCGAAGGAGCGGGCGGCGAGGGTCAGATCGCGGCTCCTCGCCGCCACCCAGCGGCCGAGCAGCATCGCGGTGGCGAGCGAGACGACCGCGGCCATCGCGACGACGGTCGTGACCACGCTCAGGTCGTGCGGCGACAGGAACATCGCCCAGGCGACGGCCAGCGTCCCGGCGAGCATCGCGGTCACGGCGACCGCGGCGACCACGGTCAGCGAGACGACGAGCGAGCGGTGCCGGAAGAACCTCAGGACCAGTGCGCCGAGCAGCCCGGCCGCGGCGGCGCCCAGGAACGCGAAGAGCGCGATGAGGAGTATGTCGGTCATGACGGCGCTCCGGGGACGGCGGGAACCGCGGCCCGGGCGGGCGGCAGGTCAAGGCGGTAGCCCACGCCCCAGACCGTGCGGATCAGTTCCGGGCGGGCCGGGTCCGCCTCGACCTTGCCGCGCAGCCGGCGGACATGGACCGTCACCGTGGAAAGGTCACCGAAGTCCCAGCCCCAGACCTCGCGCATCAGCTCCTCCCGGGTGAACACCTGCCCCGGGTGGTGCAGGAGGAAGGAGAGCAGGTCGAACTCGCGCAGGGTGAGGGCCAGCGCCCGGCCGTCCGAGGTCGCGTGCCTGGCGGCGGGGTCGAGGACCAGCCCCGCGCCCTCCACCAGCGGCGCGCGGCCGGCCGGAGCGGCGGCCGCTCTGGCCCGGCGCAGAACGGAGTCGACGCGCAGGACCAGTTCGCGGGGGCTGAACGGCTTGGTGACGTAGTCGTCCGCCCCCGTTTCCAGGCCGAGGATGCGGTCGTCCTCGTCCCCGCGCGCGGTCAGCATGATGACGGGCACCCGTCCGTGTGCCCGCATGCGGCGGCAGACCTCGAAGCCGTCCATGCCGGGCAGCATCAGGTCCAGGACCACCAGGTCGGGGCGGCGGCGGCCGAAGTGCTCCAGCGCGGCGGGGCCGTCCGCGGCGCGGGCCACGTCGTAGCCGGCGCCGCTCAGGTACCCGGCGACGACCTCGGCGACGGTCGGGTCGTCGTCCACGACGAGTACGTGGCCGGGGGCGGGACCGGGGCCGGGGCCGGGCCCCTGGTCCTCGGGTCCCCGGCTCTCCCACGCGGGGCGGGCTGGATTCGCGGGCTGCATGACCCCACCTTGGCACCCGGCGCCGCAGGGCCGGGGCGCCGAGGTGGGGCCACCTGGCCGACGTCCATGTTTCGTAAGAACCTGTTGACCGAAATGCCGGTTTCTGCTCCGTAGGGTGAGCCGCGTGACCGATCTCTCCGATTACTCCGGCCCCCGCGCCGACATCGTCCTGCCCTGCCTGGACGAGACAGGAGCCCTGCCCGGGGTGCTGAGCGCGATCCCGCGCGGCTGGCGCGCGATCGTCGTCGACAACGGCTCCACCGACGGCTCCGCGGAGCTGGCCCGCTCGCTCGGCGCGACGGTGGTGCACGAGCCGCAGCGCGGCTTCGGCGCCGCCTGCCAGGCCGGACTGCTGGCCGCCGAAGCGGAGTTCGTCTGCTTCTGCGACTGCGACGGCTCCCTGGATCCCGGGCTGCTTCCGGGGTTCGTCCGCCGGATCGCCGACGGCGAGAGCGATCTGCTGCTCGGCCGCCGTCGCCCCGAGGGGCGCGGCGCCTGGCCGCTGCACGCACGGGCAGGCAACCTGGCGCTGGCCCGGCTGCTGCGCCGGCGCACCGGGCTGCGGCTGCACGACCTCGGGCCGATGCGGGCGGCGCGCCGGGCCGATCTGCTGGCGCTCGGTCTCACCGACCGGCGCAGCGGATACCCGCTGCAGATGGTGGTGCGCGCCTCGGACGCGGGGCTGCGGGTCACCGAGACGGACGTCCCGTACCTCTCGCGCACCGGGAAGTCGAAGGTCACCGGCACCTGGCGGGGGACCTGGCACGCGGTGCGCGACATGCGCGCCGTGCTGGCCGAGCCGCCGGTACGGCTCGGGGAACCGACGGTGCGTACGGGGGCGTCCCGATGAACCCACCCGCCTGTCCGGGCGCCCGCACCGCCCCGACGACGCTGCTGGTCATCGCCAAGGAGCCGCTGCCCGGCCGGGTCAAGACCCGGCTCACACCGCCCTTCTCCCCCGCCGAGGCCGCGCAGCTCGCCGAGGCCTCGCTCGGCGACACCCTGCGTACCGTCCTCGCCCTGCCTGCCGGGCGGCGCGCGGTCGTTCTCGACGGGGCGCCCGGTCCCTGGCTGCCGCCCGGCATCGAGGTGGTGGCGCAGGGAGCGGGCGGTCTCGACGAACGGCTCGCCGCCGCGTTCGCCGGCTGCACCGGCCCGACGCTCCTCATCGGCATGGACACCCCGCAGATCTCCGCGGCCGACCTGGCCCCGGCGCTGTCCCCCGGCGCCTGGGACGGCTGCGACGCGTGGTTCGGACCGGCCGAGGACGGCGGGTTCTGGGCACTGGGCCTGGCCGATCCCGATCCGGAGCTGCTGCGCGGGGTGCCGATGTCCGTGCCGGAGACCGGCGAGGTGCAGCGGCGGCGGCTGGTCGACGCCGGGCTGGCCGTGCGCGACCTGCCCCGGCTGCGGGACGTGGACACCGCCGCCGACGCCGTGGAGGTCGCGTCCCTCGCGCCGCTCGGCCGGTTCGCCGCGGTGCTCGCCGGGCTGACCCGGGCGGCGGCCCGATGAGCCACACGGTCCCCGACCCCGAGGTGCTGAGCCCGCCGCACCCCGACACCACGTCCTGGAGCACCGACCCGTACGCCAACGCCCTGCGCAACGGCCACGGTCCGCTGTTCCTGCGCCGCACGGACGGCTGGCTGCTGCCGCTGGACGTCGAGCGCTGGTGCGCGGGCGCGGACGCCGCGGACCTGTCCGCGCTGCACCGCTGCGAGGGCCCCGTCCTGGACGTCGGGTGCGGGCCGGGGCGGCTGGTCGCCGCGCTGGCGGCCCGCGGCCACCGGGCGCTCGGCATCGACGTCAGCGAGGCGGCGGTGGCCCGCACAATGCGGCTCGGCGGTTCCGCGCTGCACCGCTCCGTCTTCGAGCCGCTCCCGGGCGAGGGCCGCTGGGGCACCGTCCTGCTGGTCGACGGCAACGTCGGGATCGGCGGCGACCCGCACCGGCTCCTGCACCGCGCGGCGGCCCTGCTCGCCCCGGGCGGGCTGCTCATCGCGGAGACGGCGCCGCAGAACGTGGACGAGCGGGTCCAGGTCCAGCTGCACGACGGACGGGCCCTCGCCGACCGCACCGCCGCCGACGCGCCCTTCCCCTGGGCCCGGCTCGGCACACCGGCGCTGCTGCGGTACGCCCGCCCCCTCGGCTGGCAGCCGGCCGATCAGTGGGAGGCGGACGGCCGCACGTTCGTGTCCCTGCGGCGCAGCCGGACCGTCCTGACCACCAGCCACAGCGCCGACACCGCGAACAGCGCGGCCGTGATCAGCAGCCAGTTCCCCAGGAACACATCGGAGGAGAGCCCGCTCGCCGGTTCGTAGCGCTCCGTCCGCCGGGTGATCAGCGGGAACCACACCAGAAGGAGCAGGCCGGACAGGAAGACCGGCACCCGGACGAAGTTGACCAGCCCGGAGCGCGGACCGAGCGAGCGCCGCAGCAGCAGATCGGCCGCCGAGTACACCGGCACCAGCACCAGGTCGTGCACGAGGGCCGCGCCGACGAACCACAGGACGACGCCGAGCGTGTCCCCGGCCAGCAGCCGCACGCCCGCATACCCGGCCACGGCGAAGGAAGCGGCCATCAGGAGGAGGTGCAGCGGGCCCTCCCCGTACCGACGCCGCACGATGTTGCGGGGATTCAGCCTGTTCACAGCTCTCCGAAGGTCAGCCGGGACACCCATTTGGTGTTGAGTACGCCGGGTGCGGCCGGCACGATGATCCGCGCCGGGTATCCGTGGTCGGGCGACAGGTCCTCGCCGTTGACCTGCAACGCCAGCAGCGAGAGCGGGTCGCGCACCTGGTTGTCGCGCAGCGCCGCCCGGCGGAAGGGTCCACTGCGCTGGACGGACTCCACCAGCACGCCCGGCGGGCTGTGCGGGTATCCGGCGAGCGCCGCCAGGTCCTTCAGCCGCACGCCGCGCCACCACTGGTCCGACGTGGACCAGCCCTCCACGCAGGCGATCGGGAGCGCCGCGGAGTGCTGCTCCATGGCCAGCAGCTGCTTCCGGGTGAACCGGAGGTCCCCGGCCGGTCCGCTGACGGTGAGCCACCAGCCCTCGCCCGTCTCGGCCGGGGTGATGCCGACGGCGGCCGCGGTCTTGTTGATCTGGAAACCGTTGGGTCCTGAGCCGGGTTCGGCGGCGCCGTGCGGGGTGAGCGCGGCCAGGCGTCGCAGCGGCCCGTCGAAGCTCCGCCCGGCCGAGGTGATCAGCAGGACCAGCGACCCGGCGCCCACCATCGCCAGCGCGCCGCGCCGCGAGAGCGTCGGCGCGGCCGGGGCGGGGGAGGCCAGCGGGTCGTCCGGCACGTTCCGCGCAGCCCGCCCGACCGCAGCACCCGCACCGCCTGCGGCGTCCGCAGCCCGGCGTGGGCGAGGAACGCGGCGAAGAACACCCACGCCCCGTAGAAGTGCAGCGGATAGAAGGAGCCGGGGAACAGGTAGTCCAGCTGGATGTTGAGCAGTCCGGTGATGAACTCGAACAGCGCCCCGCCCACCAGGAGCAGCAGCGACAGCCGCTCCAGCGCCTGCCCCAGCGACCGGGCGGGCGGCAGTGCGAAGAGCTTCGGCACCACCGACCAGAGCTTCGCCAGCAGCACCGGGACGAGCACGATGCCGACGGTGACGTGGAGCCCCTGCGTCAGCCGGTACAGCCAGTGCGGGCCGGTGGGCCAGGCGAAGAGGTAGAAGCCCAGCAGCCCCTTGTCCGGGGTCTTGTCGTTGACCGGGTTCAGGTCGGGGTTGTAGGCGGCGTACGACAGCAGACCGGTCACGAACATCAGCGTGATCCCCGCGAGCAGCACGAGTCCGAGCACCGCGGTGAACCGGACCCCGCGCACGGGGCTGCGCCAGAACCCGGGTGCGGAGGGGGTCCGCTCCAGGAGCTCGGCGGCCCGGCCGGAGGAGAGTCCGGGAAGGGAAGCGGGGATGGTGAATCTGTTCCGACGTCTGTCGCCCATGCCCCGAAGCTAAGCCCGGGGTACCGCCGCAGGGCGCGTACGACTCCTGACGAAAGCGTGACGTCACTCCCCCGAACGCAGCCGCCGGGCACCCGGACCTGACCGCAAGGGCGCGGTCCGGAATCTGACGGTTCGGTGACGCGCCCGTCCGCCACCCCGCCACGCCGCTCCGCAGTGCATACCGTGCCTGGGTGAAGACCGAGGACCGCACGGAACACCGCACCGCACCGCGCGGCGACCAGCACCGCACCGGCCACCGCCGCGACCTGGCCGCCGCGGGCGCCGGTGTGCTGCTGGTCGCCGTCGCCGCGTTCGTCGGCCGTGCCATCGAGAACGCCGACCACACGCTGTACGTGCACTGGCCGCCGCTGCTGGCGTCCTGGTATCCGCACATCGGCCCCGGCACCGCGGCCGCCCCGCCGTCGCCGCGGCCGTCGTCGCGTACGGTCCGGTCCTCGCCGTGCGGCTGCGCCGATGGGCCCTGCTGCTGAGCTGCTGGGGGGCCTCGCTCGCCTGGGTCTTCTCGCTGGCGCTGATCGACGGCTGGGGCCGGGGCATCGCCGAACGCCTCACCACCAAGCACGAGTACCTGCGGGTCATCGGCCGGTTCGACGACATCGGCGCCGCCCTGCGCGGTTTCAACGACCACATCCTGATCGGCCCGCCGGGCAACTGGCCCGCCCATGTGGCCGGACACCCCCCGGGCGCCACCCTCACCTTCGTCCTGCTGGACCGCATCGGTCTGGGCGGCGGCGGCTGGGCCGGGGTGTGGTGCATCGTGACCGGCAGCTCCGCCGTGGTGGCCGCGCTCATCGCCGTCCGTGCCCTGGCCGACGAGCACACCGCGCGCCGCGCCGCGCCGTTCCTCGTCCTCGCCCCGGTCGCGGTGTGGGCCGGCACCTCGGCGGACGGCTACTTCGCCGCCGTCGCCGCCTGGTCCGTCGCCCTGCTGGCCCTGGCCGCGACCCGGACGGCCCGCAGCCCCGCGGCCGCCGCGCTCGGCTCGGGCCTGCTGTACGGCCTGACCTGCTACCTCAGCTACGGTCTGGCGCTCATCGCGCTGCTGCTCCTGACCGTTCTCGTGCTCACCCGCACCGCCCGGCCCGTCCCGCTGTTCGTGCTGGGGGCGCTGGTGGTGCCGGTCGCCTTCACCCTGGCGGGCTTCGACTGGTGGGAGGCGTACCACCTGCTGGTCGAGCGCTACTACCAGGCGGCGGGCGGCTTCCGGCCGTACTCGTACTGGGTCTGGGCCAACCTCGCCTGCACCGCGATTGCCGTCGGACCGGCGACGCTCGCGGGTCTGCGCCGGACCGCGGCGGGCGCGCCGGGCGCGGTGCGCGAGCTGCGGACCGGGATCACGGCCCCGCCGCAGCGGCTGGTCCTGCTCGTGCTCGCGGCGTTCCTCGCCCTGCTGGCCGCCGACCTGTCCGGGATGAGCAAGGCGGAGACGGAACGGATCTGGCAGCCCTTCATGCTCTGGCTGCTGCCGGCCGCCGCCCTGCTGCCCGGTCCCGGCCGCCGCGGCTGGCTGGCCGCCCAGGCCGTCGTCGCCCTGCTGGTCAACCACCTGCTCTGGACGGGGTGGTGAGCGGGACAGCGGTGAGGCGTCGTTGAACGGGCCGGCACACGGGTATGGGTTGTTCCGTGCCGACATTCGAGATCACCACAGCAAGCGCGGACGACATCAGGATGATGGCGGACTGGGCCCATGCCGAGGGCTGGAACCCGGGCCTGACCGACGGTCAGGCCTTCTTCGCCGCCGATCCCTGCGGCTTCCTGATCGGCAGGCTCGACGGGGCGCCCGCCTCCTGCGTCTCCGTGGTCCGCTACGGCTCCGGTTTCGGCTTCCTGGGCTTCTACCTCACCCGCCCGGAGCTGCGCGGCCAGGGATACGGGAGCCGGCTCTGGGCCACCGGGACGGCCCGGCTGACCGGGCGGAACACCGGTCTCGACGGGGTGGTGGACCAGCAGGCCAACTACCGCAGGTCCGGCTTCCGCGCCGCCTGGACGAACATGCGGTACGAGGGCCTGGTGCCGGTGGACGTCGCACCACCGCCCGGGGTCACCCTGGTGGACGCCCGCACCCTGCCCTTCGGGCAACTCACCGCGTACGACCGCCGGTTCTTCCCGGCGGAGCGCGACAGCTTCCTGGCCGCCTGGACCACCACGCCCGGACGCACCGCCCTCGTCGCGCTGCGCGAGGGAGAGGTGCAGGGCCTCGGCGTGCTGCGCGCCTGCCGTACCTCCTCGCGCATCGGCCCGCTGTACGCGGCCACGCCCGAGATCGCCGGCGCCCTGGTGAGCGCGCTCGCGGCCACCGAGCCGTCCACCCCGGTCGCCGTCGACGTACCCGACGTCAACCCGGCCGCAGTGCGGCTGGCCGAACAGCTCGGGCTCAACCCGTCGTTCGAGACGGCACGCATGTACACCGGCGCGACGCCGGACGTCGACCACTCCGGGCTGTTCGGCATCACCAGCCTCGAACTGGGGTGATCCGCTGAGGGCTGTCCCGGGCCCTTCGCCGCGGAGGTGCGGGCCCGGACCCGCGGGCCCGGCATGATCCGAACGAGCGGCCTACGATCCGCCCGCCGCGTAGGACCCCGGCGTGGTGCCGAAGGCGTGCCGGAAGGACTGGATGAACGCGCTCGGCCCGCTGTAGCCGCACGCCGCGGCCACCGTGGTGACCGATCCGCCCGACGCCAGCAGCGTCAGCGCGTGGTGCAGCCGCAGCTGGGTGCGCCACTGCGGGAACGACATCCCGGTCTCCGCGCGGAAGAGCCGGCTCAGGGTGCGGGGCGCCGAGCCGACGGCCTTGCCGAGCTCGGTCAGGGTCCGCCCGTCCGCCGGGTCGTGCCGCAGGATCCGGGCGATGTCCCGCAGCCTCGCGTCGGCGGGTGCCGGCAGACAGACCTCCAGGGGTTCGACCCGGCGCAGCTGGTCGAGGGCGACCCGTTCCAGGTTCCGGCGCTGCCGCTGGTCGCCGGCGAGCTCCGTGTCGTCGGTCAGGCAGGCCACGACCTCGCGCAGCAGCGGCGTGACGGCCAGCACCGTCGGGCGGTCGAGCCGCAGCGGATTGTCCAGGTGACCGAAGGTCAGCGCCCGCAGCTCCGTCGGTCCGTGGGCCCGGTGGGAGTGTTCCGCGCCGGCCGGGATCCACACCGCCCGGTGCGGCGGCACGGCCCACATCCCGAGCGGCGTGGACACCTCCAGCACCCCGCGCGACGGGCAGATGAGCTGGTGCTCCAGGTGGTGGTGCCGGTCGATGCGCTCCTGGTGGGCGAGCGGCACCCGGGTCGGCCCGTGGAGGGTGCGGCGGGTTGGCGACATAGGTCGGCAGAGTATCGCTAGCCCGCTGCGCCCTCACCCCGCGATCCTCGAAGGGACCTCAGCAAGGAGCCGCGCTCATGACCGGTCCAACGGCCCGCCCGACCACGCCCGCCACCCCTCGTCCCAGCCCGCGTCCGTGCCCCCACCGGGCCCCGGGCCCGCCCAGGAGCGGTCCGCACCGGTGTCCGCCTGGCGCCGGATGCGGATGTGGGGTGCCGCGCACGCGGTGGACGACCTCTACCAGGGGCTGGTCCCCGCCTGTGTCCCGTACTTCGTGCTGGACCGCGGCTACAGCTATGTCGCCGCCTCCGGACTCACCCTCGCGGCGGCCCTGGGCAGTTCGGTCCCGCAGCCGTTCATCGGTGTCGCCGTGGACCGCTTCCGGCTGAGCCGGCTCGCGCCCGCCGGGCTGGCCGTCGCCGGGATCGGCCTGGGCCTGTCCGGGACGGTCCGGCCGTACGCCGCGGTCTGGCTGCTCATGCTGCTGTCCGGACTGGGCGTGGCGATGTTCCATCCGGCGGCCGGCAAGGCGGCGCGGGAGGCGGCCGGGGACAGCGCGTCCGCGATGAGCATCTTCGCGGCGGGCGGCAGCGTGGGCTTCTTCCTGGCTCCGGTGCTGGCCACCCCGGCCCTCGTCGCCATGGGTGTCGGGGCGACGGCGCTCTTCGTCCCGCCGGCCGTCCTGATGGCGTTCGTCCTGCTCCGGCACCGCCCCGTCGCGGCCGCGACCCGCACGGCGGTGCGGGCGGGGCGGGACCGGTGGCGGCCCTTCCTGGTCCTCACCGGCATCTCGGTGGTCCGGTCGGCGGCGTTCCTCGGCGCGGTCACGTTCATCGAGCTGTTCTGGATCCGCCAGCTGCACTCCGGCCGGGGCCTCGCGGGCGCGGCCCTCACCTGCTTCCTCGCCGGCGGGGTCGCCGGAACGCTGCTCGGGGGCCGGATCGCCGACCGCTTCGGCATGGTCCGTACCGTCCAGCTGGGCGGCCTGCTCGCCGTGCCGGCCCTGGCGGCCCTGCGGCTGACCCCGGGCACGGTCCTTCCGCTGCTCCTCGCGGCCCTGACGGGCCTCGCGCTGAACATCCCGTTCGCCGTGCTGGTGAAGCTGGGCCAGGACTACCTGCCGAGCCGCCCCGGCACCGCGGCCGGCGTCACGCTCGGCCTGGCGGTCAGCGTCGGCGGCCTGACCGCTCCCGCGCTCGGTGCGGCGGCCCAGGCGTACGGGCCGCAGGGCGTGTTCACGATCCTGTGCGGGGTTCCGGTCCTCGCGCTGGTCCTCGGCCTGTTCCTGACCGACCCGGACCAGGAGCCGGAAGCGACGGCCGGCGGGACGGACGGCGGGACGGACGGCGGGACGGCTGCCGAAGGCTGATCACCTGCCACCGTTCCGTCTCGGCCCCGCTACTCCACCCCGCCGCAGGGCGCCGCGCTGCCGGCGTTCAGCCGGTCCAGGTCCACCGCCCCGTCCTCCGCCGGGGCCCCCGGCGGCAGCCGCAGGGCCTCGGCGACCGGCCCCGGCAGCGGTGCCCGGCCCAGCACCCCGGTGACCAGCGAGACCGTCAGCCGGTGCCAGGCGGGGGCGCGGCGGAGCATCGCGTGATCGCTGTCGTGCACGGTGACCAGACACGTGCGGGCGCCTGCCCGGCGGGCCCGTGCGGTGAGCGTGCGGGAGCCTGCCGGGCTGGTGATGCGGTCGCGCGTGCCGTGCACCAGGACGACGTCCCGCCCGTCGAGCTGGGAGACCGGGTCGCCCTCCGGACACCACGGGGCGAGGCCGACCACACCCCGTACCAGGGGATGACCGGCGGCGTGCAGCGCGGCGCGGCCGCCCATCGAGTGCCCCACCAGCACCACCGGGATCTCCCCCGCCGCGCTCCGCAGTTCGTCCAGGGCGCGCAGGACGTCGTGCAGCGGATCCGCCCGGGACCCGTTCCAGCCACGGTGCCCATAGGTCACGGCGCGCACGAGGACGTCCCCGGGCAGCGCCCGTCCCAGGGCCCGCGCGAACGGGCGCATCCGCACCGCCGGCAGGTTGAAAGGGCCGGGCAGCGGCGCCCCGAGTCCGGTCTCCCGGCCGCCGTGCAGCAGGAGTACCGCCGCCTTCGGCGGTCGTCGCTCTGTCATTCGTACCTCCGGTGCGGGTGGGCCCATCCGTGACGAGCATGCTGTACACAGCACGGGAATCACTATCGCCGCAGCATCCGGCACCGGAGGACACGCATGGGATCGTCACCGCAACTCGGTCGGCCCGTCGCCGACTTCACCCTCGCGGGAGGCGCGCTCGACGGCGACACGTATCAGCGCCGCGACTACACCCTCTCCGCGGCACGCGGCCGGGCCGTCGTCCTCGCCTTCTACCCGGGTGACAACACGGCAGTGTGCACCAAGCAGCTCTGCTCGTACTCCTCCGGCATGGAGACCTTCGACGAACTCGACGCGGAGGTCTGGGGAATCAGTCCGCAGGGGGTGGACAGCCACGAGTCGTTCGCCCGCACCCACGGTCTGCGCATGCCGCTGCTGGCGGACCCGGGCCGGGAGATCGCCCGCTCCTTCGGGGTGGCCGCGCCCGGAATCGGGGTGCGGCGTGCCGTGTTCCTGGTCGACGCCGACGGGGTGCTGCGCTGGAAGCACGTGGCGCTCCTCGGTGCCACGTTCCAGTCCCTGGACACCCTGGCCGAGCATCTGTCCGGCATCGGTAACAGGTAGAACACTGCCGGGATACGGCAGTGTCGGCGGTCAGGGTTGTATGGGACCATCCAGCCAGTTCGACGGAAATGTTCGGGGGATTCCGCGGATTCCGCAGACCGTGAGGGGTGATCACGTGACCTTGTTTCTCGGTCTCGGTATTGCGGGAGTCGCACTGCTCACGCTGTCCCTGATCTTCGACGGCATCCTCGAAGGTCTCTTCGGGGGTCTGCTCGGCGGCCTCTTCGACGGTCTGCTCTCCCTTCCCGTGATCGCCGGCTTCGTGTCGATGCTCGGTTTCGGCGGTGCCATCGTGCTCGGCACCACCGGTGCCGGCACCGCCGTCGCCATCGCCGCAGGCGGCGGCGCGGGACTGGTCGCGGCCTGGCTGACCTGGAAGTTCAGCCAGGCCCTGATGCGGGATCAGACCAATGCCACGCCGCGGGACGACGATCTGGTCGGCACTTCCGGCTCCGTGGTCACGCCCATCCCGGCAGGCGGGTACGGGGAAGTACTCCTGCAGCTGGGGGGCCACACGGTGAAGCTGTCGGCGAAGAGCCTGACGCCGGTCGCACGCGGCACCGAGATCTGGGTCGAGGCCACGCTCTCGTCCTCCTCGGTCTCGGTCCGTCCCGTCGAACGCTGAGCCGGCACGCCGGCCGGTTCACCACCGCTCGCCACACAACTGCCGTCCCCTTCGGTCGGCAGAGGGGGACACCTGTATGAGTCCAGTCCTGATCGCCATCATCGGAGTCGTCGTACTCGGCGTGCTCCTCGCCCTCGTCGTCATCACCCGCTACAAGGTCGCCGGGCCCAGCGAGGCGTTCATCATCACCGGCCGCCGCGGCAAGAAGTCCACCGACCCGGTGACCGGGCGCACCAGCATCGACAACAGCGGCCAGAAGGTCGTCGTCGGCGGCGGGGTCTTCGTCGTGCCGTTCGTCCAGCAGAAGTTCACCCTCGACCTCTCCAGCCGGCACATCCCGGTCGCCGTGCGCGGGGCCGTCACCCTGCGCGGAGTGAAGTCGCACCTCGAAGGCGTCGCGATCGTCAAGGTCGGGGGCAGCGAGGACGCCATCCGCGCGGCCGCCCAGCGCTTCCTCAGGCAGCAGAACGGCATCGTCGGGTTCACCCAGGAAGTGCTCTCCGGCGCGCTGCGGGCCATCGTGGGCCGGATGTCGGTCGAGGACATCATCCGCGACCGGGCCGCGTTCGCCGGCCAGGTGGCGGAGGAGGCCGAGGCCAGCCTGTCCGGGCAGGGCCTGATCCTGGACGCCTTCCAGATCCAGGACATCACCACCGAGGGCTCCTACCTGGAGGACCTCGGCCGTCCCGAGGCCGCCCGCGCCAAGCAGGAGGCGGACATCGCCGAGGCGATCGCCCGCCGTGCCTCGGAGCAGGCCCGGCTGAAGGCCGCCGAGGAGATCGCCATCGCCGAGCGGACGTTCTACCTCAAGCAGGCCGAGATCAAGGCCGAGACGGAAGCGGCTGCCGCGAAGGCGAACGCCGCCGGCCCGCTCGCCGAGGCCGCCCGCCAGCAGGAGGTCCTCCAGGAGCAGGAGAAGGTCGCCCAGCGCCAGGCCGCGCTGACCGACCGCGAGCTGGACACCAAGGTCCGCAAGCCCGCCGACGCCGCGCGCTACCGGGCCGAGCAGGAGGCCGAGGCCCGCAAGGTCGCCCAGGTCAAGGAGGCCGAGGCGGACGCCGAGCGCTCCCGGCTGACCGGTCAGGGTGAGAAGCTGCACCGTTCCGCGCTCGCCGACGCCGTCCGCATCGAAGGCGAGGCCGAGGCCGCCGCGATCGCCGCACGGGGTTCGGCCGAGGCCGAGGCCATGCAGAAGAAGGCGGACGCCTTCGCGCAGTACGGTGACGCGGCCGTGCTCCAGATGCTCGTCGAGGTCCTCCCGCAGGTCGTCGCCAAGGCGTCCGAGCCGCTGAGCGCCATCGACAAGATGACGGTGATCTCGACGGACGGCGCGAGCCAGCTGTCGCGGACCGTCGCGGACAACGTCGCCCAGGGCATGGAACTGCTCAGCTCCACCACGGGTGTCGACCTCGCCGAGCTGCTGAAGAACCTCAAGGGCGCAGGTCCCAAGGAGGGTTCGGCCGCAGTGCCGGCCCAGGGCGCGCAGGCCGCACCGGCCACCGCGCCGAACGGCAGGATCGAGGTCACCGACTGATCCGGCGGATCGGCGTCCGCACGTGCCCGGCCGGTTGCGCACCGCCGGGCACGTGCGCGTCCGGGCTGGCGCACGGACGACCCGCGGCCGGGCTCAGTCCGCGAGATCCACCCGTACCGTCAGCAGATCCGTGCCCAACGCCCGCACCACCGCGCTGTTGTAGGCCGGCAGGGTCCTGAGCCGGGCGCGGGCGTCGTCCTCGGGGAGCGGGTGCGCCGTGCCCTGGTGCCAGCGGCCCTTGATCCGGACCCGGACCCTCGCGTCGGCCCGGATGTTGCGTACGTACTGGGACCTGTCACCGAACTCGGAGACGAACCAGAACTCCTGGCCGGTGCGGCGGCCGCCGACCGGGGTGTGCCGCGGGAGCCCGGACGTGCGGCCGGTGGTCTCCAGGAGGATCTGCCCCCGGCCGCGCCGGGCGAGCGGATTGACCACGTGCCGCTGGAGCGACGTGACCGCCCTGAACCTCAGATCCGGAAAGCTCGCCATCGCATGCCCCTTCCGCCCGTTGCCGGGGCTCCCCGGCCGCCGGCGCGAGCTTACGACCTGTCCGGGGACGAGGCCCGGACCCGTGCCCGAAAGACGGCGGGAGCCTCCGGATAGGGTAATGGGGAGCTAAAGAGATCACCAAGAACGTCACCGCACGCCGCGCTCCTCGGGAGGAAGCCATGGGAACCCACCGCACCACGCTGCCCGGAGTCGGAGTGCAGTACGACTACACCACCGAGTCGGGACAGCACATCTCCGTCGTCGTCCACCACGACGGACGCCGGTTCATCGGCTTCTACGACCAGGACGATCCTGATTCGTGCCGGCTCTCCGTACCCCTGACCCCACAGGAGGCCACCGGGCTCGCGCACCTCATCGACGCGGCACCGATCGACGCCGTGCGGACCGAGGGCATCGACCTGGTCACCGAGCACATCCCGCTCGGGGCGCGCTCCCCCTACGGCGGCCGGCAGCTCGGGGACACCCGGGCGCGGACCCGGACCGGGGCCTCGATCGTGGCGGTGCTGCGGACCCACAGCGCACATCCGTCACCGGGACCGGACTTCCGGCTCGCCATCGGCGACACGCTCGTCGTCGTCGGTACCCGTGAGGGCGTGGACACGCTCTCCGAGATCATTGCGGAGGGCTGATCGTGCACGACACGACCGCACTGCTGGTGGAGCTCGGCTCCGTCATCCTCGGGCTCGGCATCATCGGCCGCTTCGCCGGGCGGATCGGGCTCTCCCCCATCCCCCTCTACCTGCTGGCCGGACTCGCGTTCGGCGAGGGCGGGCTGCTGCCGCTCGGCGCCAGTGAGGAGTTCACCGCCGTCGGCGCCGAGATCGGCGTCATCCTGCTGCTGCTCCTGCTCGGGCTCGAATACAGCGCCTCCGAACTCGTCACCAGCCTGAAGACCCAATACCCTTCGGGCGCGGTGGACTTCGTGCTCAACGCCACCCCGGGCGCCGTGGCGGCGCTGCTGCTCGGCTGGGGCCCGGTCGGGGCCGTGGCACTGGGCGGGGTCACCTGGATCTCCTCGTCGGGGGTGATCGCCAAGGTGCTGGCCGACCTGGGACGCCTCGGCAACCGGGAGACGCCCGTCATCCTCGGGGTACTGGTCATCGAGGACCTGTCGATGGCCGTCTACCTGCCGCTGCTCACCGCGATGCTCGCGGGCGTGGGCTTCGCCGGGGGCAGCATCGCGCTGCTCGTCGCCCTCGGCACCGTCGGGTTCGTGCTCTACCTCGCGCTGCGGCACGGGCGGCTGATCAGCCGGGCCGTGTCCTCCGACAACCCGGAGATGCTGCTGCTCGTCGTGCTCGGGCTGACCGTCCTGGTCGCCGGGGTGGCCCAGCAGTTGCAGGTCTCGGCGGCCGTCGGCGCCTTCCTGGTCGGCATCGCACTCTCCGGAGAGGTCGCGGAAGGGGCACGCAAACTGCTGACCCCGCTGCGGGACCTGTTCGCCGCCGTCTTCTTCGTGTTCTTCGGGCTCTCCACCGACCCCGCGCAGATCCCGCCGGTGCTGCTCCCGGCCGCGCTGCTGGCCGTCGTCACCGTCCTCACCAAGGTCGCCACCGGCTGGTACGCGGCCCGCCGGGCCGGCATCGGATCGCGGGGGCGCTGGCGGGCGGGCGGCACGCTCGTCGCCCGCGGCGAGTTCTCCATCGTCATCGCCGGACTGGCCGTGGCGACCGAGCCCCGGATCGGCCCCCTCGCCACCGCGTACGTCCTCATCCTGGTCATCGTCGGCCCGCTCACCGCGCGCTGGACCCAGCCGGCCGTGGCGAGAATCCAGGAGTGGCGCGGCGGGAAGGGCGGACCGTCCGGCGGGTCGGGCAACGGCGAAGGGACGCGCGCCGCGCGGCAGCCCGCGCCCGAGGCGCCCGCCGCCCGGGAGGAGCTCGGGACCGTCGGCTGAGCCCCTCCCGGCCGTCAGATGTCGTGCGGGGCGGGGAGGTCGGTTGCCCAGCCCAGCGGGTAGGCCTGCGCGCCGCACCCCGGCACGGCCGGCTCGCCGCCCGCCGCGGTGAACGCCGTCAGCGCCTCGATCAGCGCGGACCGCTGCTGGGGGGCGAGGCGTTCGACGATCGCGGCGACCTCCCGGCGGCGGCCGGCCGTGACGTCCTCGACCACCTGGAGCCCCTCGGGGGTCACCCGCAGCGCCGTCTCACGCCGGTTGGCCGGATTGACCTGCCGCTCCGCCAGGCCGGCGACGATCAGCCGGTCCAGCATGCGCATCGCGGTCGACGGGTTCACCCCCAGCCGCTCGGCGAGCGAGACCAGCTTGGCGTCCCCGTGCGTGGCGAGGACCACGAGCAGCCGGAACTGCGGCAGCGTCACCCGGTCCTCGACCGCCGCCAGCGAACGCGCGGAGACCGCCACCAGCAGCCTCGACGCCGTCAGCACCGCCCGCGTCACCGCATCGACGTCGTCCTCCCCGCCCGGGGCGGACGGTCGTCCCTCGGATGCCTGTTCGTGAACGGCCATCCCTCTTTGTACCGTGCCGGGCAGCCGTACTCGAATCCGCACCGGGCAGGATTCGCGAAGGTATCGGGCCAGTCCTGCAACCACCCTGTCCGGCGGTTCCGAAGATCTTTTGATTGTGCAACGTTTGCACAGTGACGCATCAACCCGCAGCTTCGTCCGGCCCCCAGCACCCGGCCCCGCCGACCGGCTGGCGACGCACCGTCGTCCGGCTGCCGATCCACATGTTCCGCGCAGGGCTCGGACCGCTGTTCCGGAGACGTCTGCTGCTCCTCGTCCACATCGGACGCACGTCGGGGCAGCCCCGGCGGACCGCGATCGAGGTCGTCGAGTCCGCGACGGTGGACGGCCGGCGGAGCTGGACGGTGGCGTCCGGATTCGGGCCCGCGGCCGACTGGTACCGCAACCTGAAACGTACGCCGCAGGCCACCGTGCAGGACGGCCGCCGGTTCCACGCGGTGACGGCGGCCGACCTGCCGGCCGAGGAGGGCGGCGAGCTGATGGTGCGCTACGCGCCGCGTCACCCCCGGGTCGCGCGGCGGCTCTGCGCGTACATGGGGTTCACGGTCGACGGCAGCGCGGAGGGCTACCGGCGGGTGGGCGAGTCCATTCCGTTCGTCCGGCTGACGGAGGGCGCCCGGCCGCCGGCCGCGACCGCCGAGCGGGACTGTCAGGCCCGCGCCGGTTCGGGTTCGTCCGTCCGGTGGGGGCGCGGCGCGCCCCGGCGGTAGAGGATCACCGTGATCAGCATGCCGAGGGCGAAGAAACCCGCGGACCACCAGTAGGCGGTGGAGTAACTCTCCAGCTGGGCCTGGGCGACGGCTGCCGGGGTCGGCTTGCGGCCGACCAGGTAGCTGGTCGCCGCACTGGTGGCGAGGGTGTTCAGCAGCGCCGTACCGATGGAACCGCCGACCTGCTGGCTGGTGTTGACCATCGCCGAGGCCACGCCCGCGTCCCTGGCCGCCACCCCGGCGGTGGCCAGGTTCATCGCGGTGGCGAAGACCATGCCGAGCCCGAGGCCCAGGCAGATCAGCGGCGGCAGCACATGGGCGAAATAGCTGCTGCTCAGGTTCAGGGTGGTCAGCCACACCATCGCGGCCGCCGCGAGCCCCATGCCGAGCGGCACGATCGGCTTGGCGCCGAACCTGGGCACCAGCACGTTGGTCGTCGTCACGGACGTCACGATCATGACGACGACCATCGGGATGAACGCCAGACCGGTGGAGACCGGCGAGTAGGACAGGCTCTTCTGCAGGTAGTACGTGAGGAAGAGGAACACCCCGAACATGCCGCCGCCGGAGATGAACATCGCGAGGAACGACGCCCCGCGGTCCCGGTCGAGCACCACCCGCATCGGCAGCAGTGGGTGGGCGGCCCTGGTCTGCCACCAGGCGAACGCCACCAGGAGCAGCGCACCGGCCAGCAGGAACCCCCAGGTCTGCACCGAACTCCACGGATGCGTCTCGGCGTTGGAGAACCCGAACACGATGCAGAAGAGACCGGCCGAGACCAGCAAGGTCCCCGGGATGTCGAGCTTCGGGCGGTCGACGGGCGCACCCGCGGTCAGCAGGCGCCAGCCGCCGACGAAGGCGACGAACGCGAAAATCAGGTTCACGTACAGGCACCAGCGCCAGTTCAGGTACTCGGTGAGCACCCCGCCGAGCAGCAGACCCACCGCACCGCCCGCACCCGCGATGGCGCCGTAGATACCGAACGCCTTCGCCCGCTCCTTGGGAACGGTGAACGTCGTGGTGAGCAGGGAGAGCGCGGCCGGTGCCAGCAGCGCGCCGAACATGCCCTGCAGGGCCCGGGCCAGCACCAGGATCTCGAAGCTGGGGGCGGCGCCGCCGATCGCCGAGGCCACCGCGAAGCCGACCAGCCCGATCAGGAAGACCACCCGGCGGCCCACCAGGTCGGCGATCCGGCCGCCGAGCAGCAGCAGCGAACCGAAGGCGAGGGCGTACGCCGTCACGACCCACTGCCGGTTCCCGTCACTGAAGCCGAGGTCCTGCTGGGCGGAGGGCAGCGCGATGTTCACGATCGTCGCGTCGAGCACCACCATCAGCTGGGCCAGCCCGATCACCCCCAGCACCCACCACCGGTGGGACGGGCCGCGCTCCTGGCCCGGCGCGGTCCGGGAGGGCGCCGCCGTCCGCCCCGCGCCCGCCCCCGGTCCGTAGCCGTCGTCCGGTCCGTCCCCGGCCGATTCCCGTGACTGACGTGAATGTCGGGCCATGGTGCGGATCTCCCTCGCTGCGCACGCCGGATCCCCCGAGTGATCACGCTAGGCGGAGGTCTCCGTCCCCGCATTCGGGGTGCGGCGGAAGGGCCCGGCGACGGGCTCGGGCAGCGGGGGCTCACACCTCGTTCGCGGGCCAGTCCAGGAGCCGCGCCCCGATCACCGCGGTCTGCAGTGTGTAGCGGTGCATCGGGTCGGACGGGTCGGAGCCGGTCAGCTGGTGGATCCGCTCCAGCCGGTAGGTGAGCGCCCGCACGCTCAGCGCCAGCCGGCGGGCCGTCTCGGCCGCGACACAGCCCGCCTCGAAGTACACGGAGAGCGTCTTGAGCAGGGGCTCCGCGCCGCCCCGCGCCTGCTGGAGCGGGCCGAGCTCGCTGCGCACCAGATCGGCCATCGCCTGCCGGTCCCGGGTCAGCACGGGGTAGACCAGCAGATCGGCGGAGTACAGCACCGGATCGTCGAGGTCCATCCGGTCCGCCAGGTCGAGCGCGGCGAGCGCCTCGTCGTACGACTGGACCACGCCGCCGGGGCCCCGGTGGGCCCGGCCGACGGCCACCCGGCCGCCGTCCGTCGCCGCATGGGCCTGCTTGGCGAAGTACCGCAGGACATCGGGCTGGTTTCCCGGCGCGATGCAGATCAGCCGGCCGTCCTTCGTCGTGAGCAGGATCTTGCGGCCGCCGAACCTGGCCAGCAGCGCCGACTCCACATGACGCGGCACGGCATCCGTCTCGGTGTACGCGTCGGGGCCCGTCGCCACCGCCACCGCGTGGGCGCGGGAGAGCCGCAGCCCGAACCGGGTGGCCCGCTCGGCGAGCCGGCCCAGGTCGCTGCGCCCGTACAGCAGATCGTCGATGAACTCCCGGCGGGCCGCCTCCTCCCGCCGCACGGTGAGCCGCTGCGCCCGCTCGAAGCCCTCGGCGAACGCGTCGACCGCCTGCTCCATCGCGAAGAGCACGCTGTCCGCGGACGCGGACGCGGCGGTGGCCGGCCAGGCGGTGCGGGACTCGGCCAGGTGCATCCGGACCAGGGCGCGCAGCTGGTGCCCGGCCTCGGCGGCAAGCCTGCCCAGGGCGCGGCGGGTGTCCAGCTCCTCCCGGGTGACCCGGCGGCCGGTGAGGGCGACGTCGCGGAGTATTCGGGCATAGCCCTCCAGGAAGCTGTCGGGAATCTCCGGCTCCGGCACGCGCCGCCTCCTGTTTGCTGATTCGTCACTGACATTTGCACAACGCATACGGACCGGTGCCGGTGCCCGGCACCGAGGCTGGGGAAAGACTGCCGTACTCCGGCAATGCGGCGGCCCGGCCACGGGTGACACGATCCGGTCAGCACCGGCCGGGAGACCACGGGGGAGACACCCGGGGGTGCACGGGGGACGGGGAAAGGCCCGGCTGCTGCGGCGCCGCCGACGGCGGCGCCGCAGCACCGGGGACAGCACCGGACCGGGTGCGCCGGCAGCGGCTCGTGGCCATGATCGCCTTCCCGCCCCGCGCCCGGCGGTCCGGAACACCCGGGGGCCGCCGGCGGCAGCGAGCACGGGAAGGGAACGGGGCATGCTGGGACCTGTGCCTCCACTTCCCCAGCAGCCCCAACGCTCCCCGTTCTCCGGCCACATGGTCGTCTGCGGCGACGACGCGCTCGCCCAGCGGCTGGCCGTCGAACTGCGCTACGTGTACGGGGAGCGGGTTACCCTCGTCCTGCCGCCGGGGCCGGACGCGAGACGGCCGGAGCTGCCGCTGACCGGGCGGGGGCGGGCGGCCGCCCTGTTCGGCCGGATGTCGTCGGCGATGAACCGCAACGGCGGCAACGGCGGCGGAAACGGGGACGGCGACACCAACGCCGGCGTGGAGGCGGTACGCATCCTCCAGGCGGCGGAGCCCTCCGACGAGGCCTTCGAGGAGGCGGGCGTCGACACGGCCGCCGCACTGGCCCTCGTCTACGACGACGACGAGCGCAACATCCGCGCCGCGCTCACCGCACGGCGGCTCAACCCCCGGGTCAGGCTGGTGATCCGGCTCTACAACCGCAAGCTCGGCCAGTATCTGGAGACCCTGCTCGACCAGGCGGCCGCCGTCACCTCGCCCGGTGCCGGGCAGAGCGCACTGGACGCCTCCACCACGGTCCTGTCCGACGCCGACACCGCGGCCCCCGCCCTCGCGGCGACCGCACTCGCCGGGTCCAGCAAGGTGATCCAGGCGGAGGGCCTGCTCCTGCGTGCCGCCGAGCGCACCCCGCCCCGCAACGGCCAGGCCGCCGACCCCGGCCTGTGCACGCTGGCCCTGCTCTCCTCCACCACGCACGACCCGGCCGGCACCGAGGGCTCCGACAGCAGCGGCGACGAAGGCCCCCGGCTGCTGCCCGACCGGGCCGAGGTGGCCGCCGCCACCGGGCGCGGAACCATCGTCCTGGAGGCCGTCAGCCAGACCGGCCCGGCCGGGCCGACACCCAGGATGGGCGGCAGGAGCGCACCGCTGAGCCAGTTCTTCTCACGCCGGCTGCGCTGGTCGGCGCTGGGGGTCGGCCTGGCCGTCCTGGGCCTGGCGGTGGCGTCCTCGTTCACCACCGGCGACGATCCGCTGCACGCCACCTATCTGACCCTGCTCGACCTGTTCGCGATGGGCGATCCGGCCATCGGCGACCCCACCGCCCGTCAGGTCATCCAACTGCTTTCCGGTGTGGCCGGGTTGATGTTGCTGCCGCTGCTCGTCGCCGGGGTGCTGGAGGCCTTCGGCTCGCTCCGTACGGCCTCCTCCCTGCGCCGCCCGCCGCGCGGCCTCTCCGGACACGTGGTGCTGCTCGGCCTCGGCAAGATCGGCACCCGCGTCCTCGTCCAGCTGCGCGAACTGGGCATCCCCGTGGTGTGCGTGGAGGAGGACCCGGACGCCCGCGGCATCCCGGTGGCCCGGCGACTGCACGTGCCGGTGGTCATCGGCGACGTCACGCAGGAGGGCGTGCTGGAGGCCGCGAAGGTCCAGCGCTCCCGCGCCATGCTCGCCCTGACCAGCGCGGACACCACCAACCTGGAGGCGGCGCTGTACGCCCGCTCGGTCAAGCCGGACCTGCGGGTGACGCTGCGCCTGTTCGACGACGAGTTCGCCACCGCCGTCTACCGCACGCTGCGCACCGCCCACCCGCAGGCCCTGACCCGCTCCCGCTCGGTCTCCCATCTGGCCGCACCCTCGTTCGCGGTCGCCATGATGGGCCGGCAGATCCTGGGCGCGGTGCCGGTCGAGCGGAAGGTGATGCTGTTCGCCGCGGTCGAGGTGGCCGGGCATCCGCAGCTGGAGGGCCGGACGGTGGAGCAGGCGTTCCGCTCCGGTGCCTGGCGGGTCCTCGCCCTGGACGTGGCCCCGCCGGGCGACCGCCGCCCGGACACGGCGGCCCCCGCCCCGCTCCCCCGGCCCCCGCAGCAGGCCAGGGCACCGAGGAGCGCCCCGGCGGCCTGGTGTGGAACCTGCACCCCGGCTACGTGCTGCGGCCCACCGACCGGGTGGTCATCGCCGCCACCCGCCGCGGTCTGGCCGAACTCCTGGGCAGGCGGGAGTCGTTGACGCCCCGCTGATGCCGCGCCGGACGCGTAGGGTCTTGCGGCCGGCCCCACTGATGCCGCGCTCCCTTATCCGGCCTGATCCGAACGAGAGGCCCTAGACCGGGCTCCCCATCGCCTCGCGCACCTGCGCCAGCGTCGCGTCGGCCTCGGCGTTGGCGCGCTCGTTCCCGGCCCGCAGCACGGACCGCACGTACCCCATGTCCCTTGCGTACTCCGCCCGTCGGGCCCGCATCGGGGCCAGCCGGGTGTTGACGGCGTCGGTCACCGTCCGTTTCAGCGCCGCCGCGCCCCCGCCGCCGATCTCCTCGGCCACGGCGTGCGGGTCGCGGCCCAGGCAGAGCGCGGCCAGCAGCACCAGAGCGGACACTCCGGGCCGCCCCTCGGGGTCGTACGTGATGTGCCGGTCGGCATCCGTTCTCGCGCCCTTGACCAGCCGGGCCGTCTCGTCCGCATCGGCGCTCAGCGCAAGGGAGTTGGCGCGGCTCTTGCTCATCTTGGTGCCGTCGGTGCCGAGCAGCAGCGGCGCGGTGGAGAGCAGCGCCTCGGGTTCCGGGAAGACCTGCCCGTAGCGCTCGTTGAACCGCCGGGCGACGGTCCTGGTCACTTCGAGATGGGGCAGCTGGTCCTTGCCGACCGGCACCAGATTGCCCTTGCAGAACAGGATGTCGGCGGCCTGGTGGACCGGGTAGGTGTACATCAGGCCGCTGACGGAGGCCTGCCGGGAGTGCGCGATCTCGTCCTTGACCGTGGGGTTGCGGCCCAGTTCGGCGACGGTGACCAGGCTGAGGAAGGGCAGCAGCAGCTGGTTGAGGGCGGGCACCGCACTGTGGTTGAAGATCACCGAACGGGCCGGGTCGATGCCGACGGCCAGGTAGTCCAGCAGCAGCCCCTCCGTCGTCGCGGTCAGCCGTTCGGCCACGTCCCGGTCGGTCAGCACTTGGTAGTCGGCGACGAGGACGAACACCTCCACGCCGGCCTCCTGGAGCCGCACCCGGTTGTGGAGCGTGCCGAAGTAGTGCCCCAGGTGGAGCGCGCCGGTGGGCCGGTCGCCGGTCAGGACGCGGAAGCGTGCGGGGTCCTGCCTGATCCGCTCCTCGAGAGCGGTGGCCGTGCCGGGGGACGCCTCGGCGTATGTCGTGGTCATGAGTGGTCTCTCCTCGCGTCGGTGTGTGCGTGGAGGACGGCCCGCCGGGCCCGGAACACGTACCGGAAGCCGGACCCGTACCGGAAGAGGGCAGAGAAAAAGGGCCGTCCATGTCGAACGGCCCTGGTCCCGCGCAGAAGAGGTGGCCGCTCCTAGGAGGAGCGCCACCAGTTCCGGCACGGTACGGAGGTCATGCGCAGAGTCTAGGGTCTTTCGCCCGGATCAGCGCTGCGTGATTCGGACGGGAGACCCTGGCGGTCACTCTGCCGTGCGCGCCGGCGCGGCGGCGACGAACCGGGCGCGGGCGATCTCCGGGTAGCGCACGGTGAACAGGATCGGCACGGCGATGCAGACGACGGTCAGGACGGTGCGGGCGGTGCTGTTGTCCGGCTGCGCGTGGTGCAGCCACGCCGAGCCGGCGCCGCCGACGGTGAAGGCGACGGCCCAGACCGCGGTGATGACGGTGTTGACCCGGCGGAACAGCGGGCTGTCCCAGTGCTCGGCCGCGACCGTGGTCCGCGCGATCCCCATCGTGAACGGCTTGCCGATGGCGAGCGACCCCCAGGCCAGCAGGGCCAGCCACAGGGACGACCCGGCCGAGGAGTAGTCCGTCACGAGGTCGGAATCCGGTGCGGCGAAGGCGGCGGCGGTGCACACTGCGAAGTAGAGGGCCGCGCCGGTCTCGATGACGAGTGCTGCCCAGTCGCTGCCCGCCCGCCGCTGCACCACGATCAGGGCGAGGGCGAGCACCAGCCCGGCCAGCAGGGCGTACCTGATGTCGATGGTGCCGACGAGCACGCTGACTGCGATCCACGGAAGAAAGCTGCGCAGGTACGCCATGAGAAGTCCCCCTGTTGCATACGGACGAGTGCCGGTTCGTGCGGAGTGCCGGTGACCGGCCGCCTCACGTTCCTGGACTGACATGTCAAACATAGAAGGTGCGCGTCCGACATGTCAATAGTGGAATGTCGGAGGTAAAGTAATCCCCATGAGCCTTCGACACGCACTCCTCGGCCTGCTCGCGGAAGGACCGGCCAGCGGCTACGACCTGCTGGGCACCTTCCGTACGTCACTCGCGCACGTCTGGCCCGCCACCCAGAGCCAGATCTACACGGAGCTGACCAAGCTCGACGCCGCAGGCCTGACCCGGGTCGCGTCCGAGGGCCCGCGCGGCCGCAAGACGTACGAGCTCACCGAGGCGGGCCGCGCCGAACTGCGCGAGTGGCTCCTGGTGGTCACCCCGAACGGCTACCGCCGCAACGACATCCTGCTGCGGGTCTTCCTGCTCGGCGCGGTCGAATGGGAGGAGGCCCGCGAGTTCCTGCACAGGCGAACGGAGTTCGCCCGCGCCCGGCACGCCGAGTTCCAGTCCACGGACAGTGCCACCGACTGGGACGACAGCGACCTGTCCGTCTACGGCCGGCTCACCCTGGAGTGGGGCAAGCGGTTCATGCAGATGCAGGCGGAGTGGAGCGAGTGGGCGGAGCACGAGATCGAGGCGGCCCGAGCCGCCGAGGCCGCCGGCCGGGAGTGAGCGCGGTGGGCGCGGCCGTCCGGACAAGAGTGATGAAGTGCGCAAGTAACCCGACTGGGGGGTCGACGGGCCGCGCGCCTGGGACCAGGACCTGGTCATCGACCTGGTCCTCACCAACAAGCACACCCGCCACCGCCTCACCCTGCACAACGGGGCGCCGACCCAGCGCGCCACCGAGGACGCCGCCCCGGCCCGGACCCCGGCGAGCCTGTCCCTCACGCTGACCAGGCCGCAGCTGCTCGGCGTGTTCGCCGGGCGCGGGCTCGACGGGATCGCGACCGAGGGCGATCCACAGGTGCTCGCCACCCTGTTCTCACTGCTGGCCGAGGCCGACACCTCGTTCCCGATCGTCACCCCGTAGGGAACGCCGGCCTTCGAACCGAGCGGGGTGGACCACTCCCCGCCCGGTTCCTCGCGACGGCGGAATAGGACAGCAGGGTGCTCGGTTGTAGGGTGTGTTCATATAGTTCAACGTTCAACCATTACCGTTGAAGCACTCTGGAGGCGGGCGCCATGCAGTTCGGGATCTTCACCGTCGGAGACGTCACCACCGACCCGACGACCGGCACGACACCGAGCGAGCACGAGCGGATCAAGGCCACCGTCGCCATCGCGCGGAAGGCCGAAGAGGTCGGCCTCGACGTGTTCGCGACCGGCGAGCACCACAACCCGCCGTTCGTCCCGTCCTCGCCGACCACCACGCTCGGCTACATCGCCGCCCGCACCGACCGCATCATCCTGTCCACCTCGACCACCCTGATCACCACCAACGACCCGGTGAAGATCGCCGAGGACTACGCCACGCTCCAGCACCTCGCCGACGGCCGCGTCGACCTGATGATGGGCCGCGGCAACACCGGTCCGGTCTACCCCTGGTTCGGCAAGGACATCCGCCAGGGCATGCCGCTCGCCGTCGAGAACTACGCCCTGCTGCACAGGCTGTGGCGCGAGGAGGTCGTGGACTGGGAGGGGAAGTTCCGTACGCCGCTGCAGTCCTTCACCGCGACCCCGCGCCCGCTGGACGGCGTGCCGCCGTTCGTCTGGCACGGCTCGATCCGCTCCCCGGAGATCGCCGAGCAGGCCGCGTACTACGGCGACGGCTTCTTCCACAACAACATCTTCTGGCCCATCGAGCACACCAGGAAGATGGTGAGCCTCTACCGGCAGCGGTACGCGCACTACGGGCACGGCACCGCCGAACAGGCCATCGTCGGCCTCGGCGGCCAGGTGTTCATGCGGAAGAACTCCCAGGACGCCGTACGGGAGTTCCGCCCGTATTTCGACAACGCACCGGTCTACGGACACGGTCCGTCGATGGAGGAGTTCACGCAGCAGACGCCGCTGACCGTCGGCTCCCCGCAGGAGGTCATCGAGCGGACGCTGTCCTTCCGGGACGCCGTCGGCGACTACCAGCGCCAGCTGTTCCTGATGGACCACGCGGGGCTCCCGCTGAAGACGGTCCTGGAGCAGCTCGACATCCTCGGCGAGGAGGTCGTCCCGGTGCTGCGGAAGGAGTTCGCCACCCTGCGTCCGGCCGGCGTACCGGACTCCGCACCCCTCCACCCGGCCGTCGCCGCGGCCGCCACCACCGCAACGAAGGAGAGCTGACGCCGTGTTCGCCACCGAACCGCTGAGGATCGTCGCCGTCTCGGCCGGGCTGAGCAGCCCCTCGTCGACCAGGCTGCTGGCCGACCGGCTGGCCGCGGCCGCCCGGGAGCGGCTGGACGCGGAGCAGGACCGCCCGGTCGAGGTCCGGGTGATCGAGCTGCGCGACCTGGCCGTCGACATCGCGGGCCACCTGGTGACCGGATTCCCGTCGGCCACCCTGGAGGAGGCGATCGGCGCGGTGACGGGGTCGGACGGGCTGATCGCCGTCAGCCCGGTCTTCACCGCCTCGTACAGCGGACTGTTCAAGTCGTTCTTCGACCTCGTCGAGAACACCGCGCTGACCGGCAAGCCCGTCCTCGTCGCGGCCACCGGCGGCACCGCCCGCCACTCGCTGGTGCTGGAGCACGCCATGCGTCCGCTCTTCGCCTACCTGCGGGCCGTGACGCTGCCGACCTCGGTGTACGCGGCGTCGGAGGACTGGGGCTCGTCCGGCGACGAGTACACCGAGGGCCTGCCGGCCCGCATCCGGCGCGCGGGCGGCGAGCTCGCGAGTGCGATCACGGGCGGCCGGGCCGTCTCCGGAGCGTCCAGGGCCCTCGGACTCGACGACGAGGTGGTCCCCTTCGAGCAGCAACTGGCCGGACTCCGGCGGGCGTGACCAGCCGCGGACGGGCTGTGGTTTGACCCGGTTTGACTAGAGTTGTTCCGGAAGGTGCGCGGCGCGGGAGTCCGCGCGGCGCACCTGCGTAACCGGGCCGAACGAGCTGGAGGCAGAGATGGGCAGGATCGTGGTGGGCGTTGACGGCTCCGAGTCGTCGATCAAGGCGCTGCACTGGGCCGTACGCCAGGCGGAGCTGACCGGTGACACGGTGGAGGCCGTCAACAGCTGGGAGTACCCCTCGACCAGCTGGGCGTCCATGATGCCGGGCATGCCGGAGGACTTCGACCCGCAGGCCGTGGCCACCGTGTCGCTCACCGAGGCACTCGAAGAGGCCCTCGGCGCCGTGGCCGCCGCCGGGATCAGCAAGGTCGTGGTGATCGGCAACCCGGCGCAGGCCCTGCTGGACCGGGCCGAGGGCGCGAATCTGCTGGTCGTGGGCGCGCGCGGGATCAGCGGCTTCAAGGCCACCCTGCTGGGCTCGGTCAGCCTGCACGTCACCCAGCACGCACCGTGCCCGGTGACCGTGGTGCGCGCCTGACGTCCACCGGCCCCGCGCACCGGGGCGGGCCCGGCGCAGAAGATGCGCGGGCCCGCCCCGTGCCGTCACAGCGCCACGACGTCCGCCACCGCACAGGCCACGTTGTCGGGGGCGCCCGCCGCACCGGCCAGCGCGACGAGCTCCCGGACGGCCGTGCCGGGGCCGTCCGCCGCGGCGAGCACGCGGGCCAGCGCCGTGCCCTCGACGACCGCCGAGAGACCGTCCGAGCAGAGCAGATAGCGGTCCCCGGGCAGCGCGTCCCGCACGCACAGGTCGGGTCCTGAGCCCTGCGGATCGCCGCCCGAAAGCACCTTGAGCAGCATCGCCCGCTGCGGGTGCGAGAACGCCTCCTCCTCGGTGAGCGAGCCGTCGTCGATCATCGACTGGACCAGGCTGTGGTCGTGCGTGATCCGGAACAGCTCACCCCCGCGCAGCAGATACGCCCGCGAGTCTCCGATGTGCACGAGACCCAGCTGCGAGCCCGTCCACACCATCGCGGTCAGCGTGGTCCCCGACTCGGCGGGCACCCCGGTCCCCGCGAGCGCGTCCCGCACCGCCCGTGCCGCTTCCTCTGCCACGTCGTGCAGGGTGTTCAGCAGCTCCGCGGCCGGTGCCGCTCCCGGCGCCGGCGGCCTGCGGAGCGCGTCGATCGCCGCCGCGCTCGCCCCCGCACCGCCCTCACCGAACCCGTCGGCCACCGCGAGCAGCCGGGACCCGGCGTAGACCGCGTCCTGGTTGGTCTCCCGCACCGCACCGATGTCGGTGCCCGCCGCGTACCGGATTCCGAGTGTTCCCACCTGAGCCATTGCTTCCTCCGTCGACAGCTGGTCGATGAGGAAGACCGCGAGGTCCCGCCGGGCCGCCGTCTCGGCCTCGATCCGCGCCCAGTAGACCCGGATCGCAGCGGCGGCCGCGCCGGGGTCCAGCGCGATCACCTCCGTGATCCGGGCGAGCGGCATCCCGATCCGGCGGAGCCAGGCAACCAGCCTCGCCGTCCGTGCCTGCGCCGGGTCGTAGTACCGGTAGCCGTTCACCGGGTCGACCAGGACGGGCTTCAGCAGGCCCAGCTCGTCGTAACGGCGCAACGCCTTGGCGGACAGCCGGGACAGCCGGGCGAACGCCCCGATCGTCACCAGCTCCGCCGCGGGCGGCCGCCCCTGCCCGTCGTCCGTCACCCTCGTGCCTCCTCATACCGGGCGGTACTCGCCCGGCACGCCGATCCTTGGCCTTCCCCCGCGGAGAAGGTCAAGGATCGCTCACGGAGGGATGCGCGGGGCGCTCAGTTCTCCCGGGTGTGGAAGGTGTAGTACGCGGCGAGCAGCATGGCCGCCCCGGTCAGCAGGCCCAGCACCGATGCCGCGAGCACGCTCTTGCCTGACAGGCTGTACAGGAATCCGATCGAGCCGCCGAACAGCGCACCGTAGGCGGCCGCCCGGAGCTCGTGCGGCAGGCTCTTCTGCATCCGGCCCAGGCCGAAGCAGAGCGCGGCGAGCACGGCGCCGGAGACGAGTCCGAGGGCGAGCTGCGTGCCGGTGAGCACGCCGCCGCCCCGGACGATGGACGTCGCGTACCAGCCGAGGATCACGCCGAGCGTGACGGGCAGGGCCCAGCTGAGGGCGGAGTGGTGCTGGGCACGCGCGCGCGTTCCGCGTGCCGGCACCGAAGCGTGTGCGGCCATGGCGGAGAGCTCCTTCCGTCGCCCCCTCTTTCCTCCAGAGCACACCTGGTCGCGCCGCCCGGCAACTCGAATGGCTCACGGCCCGGGCGCCCCGCTGCCATCCGGGATTCCCTGGTGGGGTGCGGACCTACTTCTCGACGGCACTCTCGGCGGTACTGCTGGTGCTGCTCGCCGTCCTGGTGCCGCTGAGCGCGCTCTCCGCCTGGGTCGATCTGGAGATCGACGACACGGACCGCTACGTCGCCGCGGTGGCGCCGCTCGCCTCCGACCCCGACGTGCGGAACACCGTGGCCGACCTGATCACCGACGAGGCGATGAAGCAGATCGACGTCGGCCCGCTCCAGGACACCGTCCGCGACTTCCTGCACCAGGCGGTGCAGTCGTTCACCACCACCGATGCCTTCCAGGCCGCATGGAACGCCGCCAACCGCACCGCTCACGAGGCCGTCACCGCCGCGCTGGACGGTCAAAGCGGCGAGTCCGTCACCATCGATCTGGCGCCGGTGACGGACAAGGTGAAACAGAACCTGGTGGACAACGGGGTGCCGTTCGCCGACCAGATCCCGGTCCAGCACACCGACATCCAGATCATCTCCGCCGACCGTGCGGACCAGCTGCGCCAGAGCTTCCGGTGGCTGCGGGCAGCCGGTGTGTGGCCGGCGGTCGGCACGCTGGTCCTCGCACTGCTGGCCGTGGTCCTGGCGTGGGTGCGCGGCGGGCCCGGCCGCCGGGGCTCCGCACTGGCCGCGCTCTCCGCCACCGCCGTCGCCGGGGCCGGCTTCGCGATCGGCGCGCTGGTGCTGCGCGGGGCGCTGGCGTACGCCCGCAACCGGGTGCTGGCCGAGGTGCCGGGCAACGAGAAGGACGGGGCGGCCGCGGTGTACGACGCGCTGACGGCATCCCTGCGCACCACGGTGTGGATCGTCTTCGGCACGGGCCTGGCCCTTGCGGTGTGCGCGGTCGCGGCGCGGATCTGGGCCCAGCGGGTACTGCCCGTACCGTCCGGGGCATGACGCTCCCGCTCCGCCGTACGGGCCCGTCCGGCCCGCCCTGCGGGCGCACAGCGCTCTGCGCGGCCGCGCTCCTGCTCGCCGGGGTGAGCCTGGTGCTCGGCTTCCGAGCCGTCGGAGCCGACGGCGTGACCCCTGTCCCGCAAGCCCTGGCCTTCCTGCCCTGGCTGCTGCTGCCCGGTGCCGCGGGCCTCGGACTCGCCGCGCTGGCCCGGTGGCGCGGCGGCCTGGTGTGGGCGGCGGTCGCACTGGCGCTGACGGTGTGGTTCGTGCGCCCGTACGGTCCCGGCGCCACGGGCGCGCACGGTGCGGTGGTGGCCCGGCTGCGCGTCCTCACCTCCAACGTGGAGTTCGGCGCGGCGACGGACGCGCTCATCGCCACGGTCCGCCGCGAACGGCCCGATGTGGTCTTCGTCCAGGAGTGCGACCTCGGCTGCGCGGACGCCCTCGCCGCCCGGGTCCCGGCCGCCTCCTACCCGTACCGCGACGTCGTCCGCCTCGACGGTTCGCTCGGCTCCGCGATCCTCAGCAGGTTCCCGCTGCGCCCGGCGGGCCGGATCGACGGCGAGATGGCGATGCCGGGGTCGGTCGCCCGGGTGGCGGGCAGGGCGGTCCGGCTGCAGCTCGCGCACCCCATGCCGCCGGTCCCGGGCGGCGTCGGCACCTGGCGCCGCGAACTGGGCCGGATCCGCGACCTCGCCGCCGCTGCCCGCGCGGAGCGCACCGTCGTGGCGGGCGACTTCAACGCCTCCCAGGACCATGCGGCGTTCCGGGCCGTCCTGGACGCGGGCGGCCTCCACGACAGCGCCCGCCTGGCCGGCGCCTCCCGTACGTACTCCTGGCCCGCCGACCGCACCACCCCGCTGCGCACCCAGATCGACCACGTGCTGGTCAGCGACGACTTCTCGGTGCGCGCCGTCCGTTTCCTGCGGCTGCCCGCCACCGACCACCGCGCGCTGCTCGTCGACCTGGAACTGCAGGGCGGCCGGTGAGCGCCCGGCCCCCGCGGGCGCCGACGTGCGGGCGCGCACGGGCCGGGGAAGAGTGGTTCCCGTGCACTGCCGGGGGCGACTGGGAGGTCTTCGTCATGCGAGCGATCGCCGTCAGCGCATTCCGGGCCGGTCCCGCACTGGTCGAGGTCCCCAAGCCGGAGCCGGCCGCCGGTGAGGTGCGGGTGAGGGTCGAGTACGCCTCGCTCAACCCGTACGACTGGCAGACGGCGGACGGGTCCCTGGACGGACAGGTCCCGCACGTCTTCCCGCTGGTCGTCGGCGCGGACTTCGCGGGCCGGGTGGACATGATCGGCGGCGGCGACAACCGCTTCCGGGTCGGCGACAAGGTCTTCGGCCGGGCCGGCGGCCCGCCGGTCGGTGCCGGGACGTACTGCGACTACGTCTGCGTACCGCAGGACTCCGCCATCGCACTCGTCCCGCTCGGCCTCGACGGCCGGTTCGCGGCCGCGATACCGACCGCCGGGATGGCGGCCGCGCAGATCCTGGAGGCCGCGGTGCTCCGCGGCCACGAGAGCCTGCTGGTCATCGGGGCGGCGGGCGGGGTCGGCAGCTGCCTGACCCAGCTCGCCAAGGCGCGGGACGTGCGCGTGATCGCCGCGGTGCGCGGCGACGAGCGGTCCCGGATGGGGTCGTTGGGGGCCGCCGTCACGATCGACACCACGGACGGACCGGCGTCGGACGCGCTGCGGGCCGCCTGCCCGGACGGCATCGACGCGCTCGCCGACCTGGCCTCCGCCGATCCGGAGACCTTCGCCGCGCACGCCGCGACGGTCCGCCCCGGCGGCATCGCGCTCAGCACCCGAGGCGTCGCGGCCGGGGCGTCGCTCCCCGCGGGTGTCCGGGGCATCGACTTCCGGCTCGATCCGACGCCCGTCCTGCTGGACATCCTGGCGGCGGGCGCGGCGGACGGGGTGCTGCGGGTACCCATCGACATCGAACTCCCGCTGGAGAAGGCCCCGGAGGCCCTGGACCGCAACCGGACCGGCGGGGCACGCGGCAAGACGGTCATCGTGCTGCGCAACCACGGACACCGCTGACCACGGACACCGCTGAACAGGAGACGTCATGGACGAGCAGGAGCGGGACATCATCGGCGGCATCGACGGACTGGTCGCGGAGGAACGCGCCCTGCGCGACCGCAACGGCCAGGAACCGGGCCTGTCCGCCGAGGAGAGGACACGACTGCGTACGGTGGAGGTCCGGCTCGACCAGTGCTGGGACCTGCTGCGGCAGCGTCGCGCGCTGAGCGAGTTCGGGGAGGACCCGTCACAGGCACGCGTCCGCCCGGCCGACGAGGTCGAGGGATACCGCAACTGACCGTCGAGCACCGGAGGGGGACGCCTTGGCCGGCACCGGGCCCGACGCGGAACAGACCGGCACCACCGGGCCCGGCACGGGCCAGGGCAGCATCACCGGGCCGGGTGGGGGACAAGGCGGCATCACGCGGCCGGACGCGGAGCAGACAGGCACCACCGGGCCCGTCCCCGGCGCGGGCCGGGGCAGCACGCCCGCCGGGGGGCCGCGGCGGGGGATGCCACCCGTCTGGCTCCGGTACGGCCTGCGCCCCCAGTCCGCCCCCATCCCCTGGGCGGCCGTCGCCCGCGCCTGCGTGGCCCTGGCCGCGCCGCTCGCCGCCGGATTCGCCTTCGACCGGCCGGCGTACGGGGCGCTCGTCTCCATGGGCGCGCTCTCCGGCGTGATCGGCGACACCGCCGACGCGTACCGGATGCGCATCCTCAACATCGCCGTGCCGCAGCTCTTCGGCGCGCTCGGCATCATGATCGGCACGCTCGTGTTCGGGACCGGCTGGGGCGCCGTCGCCGTGCTCACGGTCGTCGGACTCGTCTCCGGGATGATGTCCACGATCGGCGCCGTGGCCTCCGTGTCGGGGCTGCTGCTCCTGCTCAACTCGGTGGTGGGCGCCGGGCTTCCGATGCCGAACCCCTGGTGGGTGCCGCCGCTGCTGCTGACGCTGGGCGGCCTGTTCGTCCTCGTCCTGACGCTGCTGGCCTGGCCGTTCCGGCGGAAACTGCCGGAGCGGGTCTCCGTCGCGGAGACGTACTGCACCGTCGCCGACCTGCTCGCCGCCGCCGGCACCGACGCGTACGAGGAGAAGCGACAGGCCGTCACCCAGTCCCTCAACACCTCCTACGACCTGATCCTCGCCCGCCGCGCCCGCTACCACGGCCGCAGCGGGACGATGGTGCGGATGCTGTCCCAGCTCAACGTCGTCATCCCGCTGGTCGAGGCGGCGCCCGCGGTGCACCTGCGGCGGCGTCCGCTGCCTCCCGAGATCCCGGCGGCGGTGCGGCGGCTGGCCGATGACATCGAGGAGAGCCGTACCGGCGGCGGTGAACCCTCTCTGCCCGCACCGGACTCGCCCTCGACCCGGGCCGTGGACAGCGCCCTGCGGCACGCCGCCGTGGTCGTCCACAAGGCCGACCCCGACCCCTACAACGTCGACGACCGGCTCGGACGCCCCGCCGCTCTCGGGGTACGCATCCGGCGCGCCGCCCGCAACGTCCTGCTCTCCGGGTCCTCCTGGCAGTACGGGCTGCGCCTCGCGCTGTGCATCGGTCTCGCCCAGTCGCTGACCTCACTGATCGACGTGCCGCGCTCCTACTGGGTGGCGCTGACCGTCACCTTCGTGCTCAAGCCCGACTTCGGCTCGGTGTTCTCCCGCGCCGTGCTGCGTTCGGTGGGCACGGCGGCGGGGCTCGTCATCGCGGCGCCGGTGCTGGCGGAGGTGCCGCTCGGCTGGTGGGACGTGCCGGTGATGATGCTGCTCGCCGCGTTGATCCCGGCGCTCACGGCGAAGGGGTACGCCTTCCAGACCGCGGCCATCACCCCGGTCATCCTGCTGCTGTCCCACCTGCTGAACCACCAGGGCGTGCACCTGGTCTGGCCGCGCTTCCTGGACAGCCTGATCGGCTGCGGCATCGTGCTGGTGGCCGGTTATCTGCTGTGGCCGGAGAGCTGGCACACCCGGATCGGCCACCGGCTGGCCGACGCGGTGGCGGACATCGCGGACTACGTGGCGTACGCCTTCGAGCCGGAGGCCGCCGGCGACCGGGCGGAACGGGTACGGACCCGGCGCCGCATCTACCGCGACCTGTCGTCCGTACGCTCCGAATTCCAGCGCGCCCTGACGGAGCCGCCCCCGACCGGCCCGCGCGCCGCCGCCTGGTGGCCGCTGGTCGTCGCGGTGGAACGCATCGTGGACGCCACGACGGCGGCCCGGGTCCGCGTCAACCACGGCGCCCCGGAACCTGAACCGGCAGAGGTGGCCGAGGTGCAGCGCCAGCTGCGCGAACTCGCGGAAGGCATAAGGGCGAGCAAGGTCCTGGTGGAGGTGCGCACCGAACTCCCGGGCGACGAGGAGGGCGTGCTGGCTCCGCTGCGCCAAGAGGTGGCAGCAGCGCGAGCAATCGCCTCCCCCGAACGCACCCCTTCACATCCCCAGGCCAACTCAAGCCCGCCCGGCGATTGAGGGCATCGTCCGAGCCCGCCCGGCGATTGAGGGCACCTGCAAAGCCCGTCCGGCGATTGAGGACAGAACGGCCCCCGGACGGCCCCGGGCACCCCCGGAACGCCCCCGCTCACTCCGCAGGCGGCCCTTCCCCCCGCAACCGGTCCATCTCGCGCCGATCCCGCTTCGTCGGCCGCCCCGCCCCCCGATCCCGCACCGGGACCTGGATCGCGGCCTCACGCGGCGGCGGAGGCGGGCTGTTGTCGACGAAGCACTCCGCCGCCACCGGCGGACCGACCCGCTTCTTCACGATCTTCGACACGACCACGACCCGGTCCCGGCCCGCGTGCCGGAGCCGTACCTCGTCGCCGACGTGCAACGCCTGGGCGGGCTTGGCGCGCTCACCGGCGACCTTCACATGTCCCGCGCGGCAGGCGGCGGCAGCCTGCGCACGGGTCTTCGTCAGCCGGACCGACCAGATCCAGACGTCGACCCGAACGCTGCCCTCCGCCTGCGGCGCCTCACCGGAAACCATGCGTCCGACTCTAATGCTCCGGATGCGCGAAGAACCGGCCGAAGCACCCATAAGCCATCCTGACCGCTGATCAGACCGCACCGGCCGCACACGTCAACCCGGCAACTCGGCACTGCGGGAACACATATGAATGACGTACATAGGACGACCACAGCACAGTGGCAGGACTCGGTCCGGGCTCGGTTTCGGCTCGGTTGTCCCACAGGCGGGCCGCGCCAGCGAACGGCCGGATCCGGCCGCTAACCTTACGTATCCGCCCTGGCCAGGGATCAATTCCCGCAGTACGGACATTCATCGCACCCAACTCATGCGAAAGGCCACGCCCATGGGCATTCGGAGCTTGCTGCGCAAGGTGTTCGGCCGTGACGGCACGGAGCAGAACGAGCTGACGACGGCCACGGTCCCGCCCCAGGGCGAGCGCACCCGGCCCACGGAGTCGGAGTCGGTGGCGGTGGACGAACCGGCTGCGCAGGCCGAGACGGCGCCCGAACCGGCCCCGCCCGCCAAGGCATCGGTACCGGCCCCGGCCTCACCCCGTTCGGCCACGTCCCGGTCCGCCAAGGGCGACGCCGAACTGGCGACGGACCTGGTCGCGGCCGCCTTCGACAAGGCCGCCGCCCCCAAGGCCACCCCCACGGTTCCGTCGCAGGGCTCCGGCCCCCGGAGCAAGGCCGCGGAGGCTAAGCCGGAAGCGGCAGAGCCGGAAACCGGCGCGGAGGCACTGGTGACGGAGCCTGTCGAGGCTCCGACCGCAGCCCCGGCCGAGCCGTCGGCCGAGACCCCCGCCACGCCCGAGCCGGCCGCCGCCGAGGCCGAGCCCGTGCCCGCCGCCGCGCCGATCACCATCGACGTGAACCCGGAGCCCGAGCCGGCCACCGCGACCGCGCCCGAGCCGGCCGCCGAGCCCGAGCCGGCCACCGCGACCGCGCCCGAGCCGGCCGCCGCGCCCGAGCCGGCCACCGTGACCGCGCCCGAGCCGATCCCCGCGCCCGAACCGGCCGCCGCGGTCAAGCCCGCACCGGCACCCGCGGTCGAGCCCGTGGCCACCCCGGAGCCCCTCCCCGCCCCGGAGCCCGTACCCGCCCCGGAGCCCGTGGCCGACGCGACCACCGCGGCTCCCGCAACCAGCGCAGCCCCCGCGGCCGCCGCCGACGGCAAGCCCGCGCTCCCGCTCGCCCGGGTCAGGTCCCGCGCGCCGGAGCTCGTCGTCCCGTACAAGGCCGCCCAGGCCGCGCTCAAGGCCAACGGGCTGACCGGTCTGCGGGCCACCGTCTATCTGGTCCTGGACCGTTCCGGCTCCATGCGGCCGTTCTACAAGGACGGCAGCGCCCAGCACCTGGGCGACCGCGCCGTCGCCCTCGCCGCGCACCTGGACGAGAGCGCCACCGTGCAGGTCGTCTTCTTCTCCACCGACATCGACGGCACCGGCACGGTCGAGCTGTCGGGCCACGAGGGCCGGATCGACGAGCTGAACGCGGGCCTCGGCCGGCTCGGCCGGACGAACTACCACCGCGCCGTCGAAGAGGTCGTCGCGCACTACGAGAAGTCCGAGGCCACCGGCCCGGCAGTGGTGATCTTCCAGACGGACGGCCCGCCGGACGCCAAGCAGGCCGCCCGCCAGGCACTGGCGGACGCGGCACGGCTGCCGCTGTTCTTCCAGTTCGTCGCGTTCGGTGACGAGGAGTCGAAGGGCTTCGACTTCCTGCGGAAGCTGGACGCCCCGAACGCCGGCTTCTTCCACTCGGGCCGCGCCCCGCGCGCGGTCGCGGACGCCGTGTTCTACCGCGAGGTGGTCGCCGCGCTGGCCGCCTGGGACGGCACCGGCGCCTGATCCACCGGCAGGCGTACGGTCACGGCGAGCCCGCCCTCCGGGCCCGGCACCGCCGTGACCGTACCGCCGTACGCCACCGCTATGGAACGCAGAGGCCGCGCTGACGTTTCCGCCGTCGGCCTCCAGCAGCTGGAGCACGGTGAACGCTCGGCGAGAGGTCCAGCTCGCGCCCGTCCCGGGTCGCGGAGCGCCGCACGGTGTCGAGCAGGGTGCCGTACCGCTCCAGCTGCGGCCGTACCGGCCGGGCGCTGCGCCGCCGCAGCGCGCGTACCCGGGACACCAGCTCGGGGAACTCGAACGGCTTGCCCAGGTAGTCGTCGGCGCCCAGGTCGCTCTCCGCGGAGCGCTCCCCGCCCGTGCCCGGGTTTATCGGTGCGAGTGGACCTCCCACGGACCGTTAGGATTTCGACCATGGCGGCCACTGGATCAGAGAAGCAGGGGGGCGACGGCGTGAAGAGTTTCTACGTCTCGACCCCCATTTACTACGTCAACGACGCTCCTCACCTGGGCCACGCCTACACGACCGTCGCAGGCGACGTGCTCACCCGCTGGCACCGCCAGCGCGGCGAGAAGGTGTGGTACCTCACCGGCACGGACGAGCACGGTCAGAAGATCATGCGTACGGCGGAGGCGAACGACGTCACACCCCAGGAGTGGTGCGACAAGCTCGTCGAGGAGGCCTGGAAGCCCCTCTGGGAGCACCTCGACATCGCGAACGACGACTTCATCCGTACGACGGAGAAGCGGCACACGGACCGTGTGCAGGAGTTCGTGCAGGACCTGTACGACAAGGACGAGATCTACAAGGGCGGGTACGAGGGCCCGTACTGCGTGGGCTGCGAGGAGTACAAGCTCCCCGGCGACCTCATCGAGGCGGAGGACGGCACGAAACTGTGCCCGATCCACAAGAAGCCGGTGGAGATCCTCAAGGAGGAGAACTACTTCTTCAAGCTCAGCGAGTACGGCCCGAAGCTGCTGGAGTTCTACGCGGCCAACCCCGGCTTCATCCAGCCCGAGTCGGCCCGCAACGAGGTCGTCAACTTCGTGAAGCAGGGGCTTCAGGACCTGTCGATCTCGCGCTCGACCTTCGACTGGGGCGTCCCGGTGCCGTGGGACGAGAAGCACGTCATCTACGTGTGGGTCGACGCGCTGCTCAACTACGCGACGGCGGTCGGCTACGGGGCCAACCAGGAGAAGTTCGACTCGACCTTCCCCGCCAATGTGCACCTGGTCGGCAAGGACATCCTGCGCTTCCACGCGGTGATCTGGCCCGCGATGCTGATGGCGCAGGGTCTGCCGGTGCCGGGCCGGGTCGCGGCCAACGGCTGGCTGATGGTCGGCGGCGAGAAGATGTCGAAGTCGAACCTGACGGGCATCAAGCCGCAGGACCTGACCTCGCACTTCGGTGTGGACGCCTACCGCTGGTACTTCCTGCGGGCCATCGCCTTCGGCAGCGACGGTTCGTTCTCCTGGGAGGACTTCACCGCCCGCTACACCTCGGAGCTCGCCAACGACTACGGCAACCTGGCCTCGCGCCTCGCGGCCATGGTCGGCAAGTACTACGGCGGTACGCTCCCCGAGGCCACGGCCGCGGGCGAGGCCGAGCAGGCGGTCCGGCAGGGTCTCGCGCAGGCCGTCGCCACGGCCGACCTGAAGATCGGCGAGGAGCTGGACTTCCAGGGCGGCATCCTGGCGATCTTCGACTTCGTGAAGCAGATCAACGGCTACATCACGGAGCAGGAGCCGTGGAAGGTCGCCAAGGACGAGTCGCCGGAGGGCAAGGCCCGCCTCGCGACGATCCTGTACACGGCCTCCGACGCCCTGCGCGGGGTCGCGGTCCTGTTGAACCCGGTGATGCCGGACACCTCGCAGAAGCTGTGGGAGTCCCTGGGCGCCGGGGAGTCCCTGGGCGCGCTGTCCGACCAGCGCGTGCAGGACGCGGACACCTGGGGCCTGCTGCCGGCGGGTACGACGGTGACGAAGGGCGCGGTGCTGTTCCCCCGCCTGGAGGAGAAGCCCGCGTAACCGGATGTGCGTAAGGGGAGGGGCGGGACCGCACTGCGGCCCCGCCCCTCTCTCGTACTCCGGCGGCCTGCTCCGTCTCCGGTCAGCGCACCCAGTTCTTGAGCGGCTCGGTGTCCAGCTCGATGCCGACCGGGTCGGGCAGCCGGACCGTCTTGCCGAACGGGACCGTCACCACCGTTTCGTAGCGCACCCCGTCGGGCTGTGAGTGCACCTTGACCTCGCAGGTCCCGCGGTCGATGAGCAGGTAGACGGGGATGCCGGTCTCCGCGTACGCACGCGGCTTCTCGACCCGGTCCCGGAGGTCGGTGTCCTGGTCGTACGAGGTGACTTCCACAAGCATGAGGACGGCAGCGGGGTCTGCCCATTCCCCCTGGCCGACGAACGCACCACTCCTGGCGAGCGCCCCGTCAGGCCGCGCATTTCCCTTCCGGTACGTCTCGATCCGCAGACCCTGTTCTGCGTAGAGCCAGAGGCCGGGGTCGGCTTGCATGCACTGGCGGGTGAGCCACTCGATGATCCGCCCGTGATCCCCGTCCGGCACAGCCTTGACCCCCAGTTTCCCGTTCACGAACTCCAGACGCAGCGCTTCTTCCGCGCGTATGGCATGACGGGCCAGATCCTCGAAGATCTCCTGGGTCAGCACACTCTCGTCGACCACGCTCACGCCTGCCTCTTCAAGAACCGGTCGGGCAGTCCTCAGATTACGGGCCACGAACCGGGCGCGCGGCCGCTTTCAGCGGCTCAGCGAGGCCGCGTCCCCCATCACGACGACGGGGTCCTTCACCGGGTCGAGCAGGGTCAGCAGCTCCTTCATCCGGTCCTCGGTGACCGAGACGCAGCCCTGCGTGGGGCCGCCGTGGTCGACGTGGATCCAGATGCCGCCCCCGCGTTCCGCGCCGAGCGGGCGGGTGTGGTCGAGCGGCGAGGTGCCGGGGACGCGGTTGTAGTCGATGGCGATGACGTAGTCGAACGAACCCTCCAGCGGCTCCCCGTAGAAGCCCTCGCCCTCCACCCTGAAGTCCGGGCTCAGGTCGTACGGGAAGGCCGTGGCCGGGGGGTCGAGCCGGCCGCCCGCCGCGGTCAGCGTGTAGACGCCGACGGGTGAGCGGAGATCACCCTCCCAGTGCTCGTCCGTCCAGCCGTTCAGGGCGTTGTGGGCCGGCCAGGGGGCCATGGCCGGCAGCCAGTCCGCGGCGGGGCCATCCCGGGTGTAGAGCACGGCGGTGGACCGGTTGGAGTCCGCCGACTCGCCGGTGACGACGAACGCCTGGCGGGTGCCGGGCGGGATCGCCGCCCGGGTCTGCGGGCCCAGTGCCGGGATCTCCCGCGGTGGGGTGGGCGACGGTCTGGGGCGCACGACGGCGGCGGCCGACGACGACGGGGAGGCCGCCACCGCGGCGGCCCCGGGCGGCCCGGGAACACCGGTGGCGCCCGCGGCCTTCGGGAGAGCACCGCTGCCGCCCATGCCCATGATGGCGCCGGCGCCGCACCCGGTCAGCAGCAGGACCAGGACGGCACAGACGACGTACGGAAGGCGCAGAGGAACGCGCGAACGAGGCACGGGCACGGAGGAGCTCCTCAGCAGTCGATGGCGAAGCCGCGGGGCTTTGCGGACACGGCCTGGAGTCCGCTGCGCCGATGTCGGCCCAGGCAGTCTTTGCCGCAGCCGGGCCCGGCCAATCCGGAGCCGGGGCCATCCGGCTGTACCCGTTCAGGTGATTCATGTACTTGTATGCGCGCAGCCATTCGTCAGCGCATCGCACGAGGCGCCAGGAGCGGGCGTCGCCGCCGGGGCCGGGGCCCGGACCCCGGCCGGGACGTGAAACAGCCCCTGGCCGGTGGCCAGGGGCTGTTTCACGTGAAACCCGGTGTTCGGGTTCCCCTACTTCTCGGCGGCGTCCTTCGCGGGCGCGGCCGGCTTGCGGAGCTGGATGTTCAGCTCACGCAGCCGGGTCTCGTCCAGCACCGTGGGGGCACCCATCATCAGGTCCTGGGCGTTGCCGTTCAGCGGGAAGGCGATCGTCTCGCGGATGTTGGGCTCGTCGGCCAGCAGCATCACGATGCGGTCGACACCCGGGGCGATGCCACCGTGCGGCGGGGCGCCGAGACGGAAGGCGCGCAGCATGCCCGCGAACTCGTGCTCGACGGTCTCGCGGTCGTAACCGGCGATCTCGAAGGCCTTGAGCATCAGCTCGGGCTCGTGGTTACGGATGGCGCCGGAGGACAGCTCGATGCCGTTGCAGACGATGTCGTACTGCCAGGCGAGGATGTCCAGCGGGTCCTTCTCCTCAAGGTCCTGCAGGCCGCCCTGAGGCATCGAGAAGGGGTTGTGCGAGAAGTCGATCTTCCCGGTCTCCTCGTCCTTCTCGTACATCGGGAAGTCGACGATCCAGCAGAACCGGAAGACGCCGTCCTCGAACTGACCGGCCCGCTTGGCGGCCTCGACGCGGACGACCGACATGATCTTGGAGACCTCGTCGAACTCGCCGGCGCCGAAGAACACGGCGTGGCCGGGGACGAGGGCGAGGCGCTCGGTGAGCGTCTTGACGTCCGTCTCGGTGAGGAACTTGGCGATCGGTCCCGCCAGCTTGCCGTCCTCGCCGACGCGGACCCAGGCGAGGCCCTTGGCGCCGTGCTCGACGGCGTAGTCGCCGAGGCCGTCGAAGAACTTCCGGGACTGGCCCGCAGTGTCCGGCACCGGGAGGGCGCGGACGTGCTTGCCGGCGAAGGCCTTGAACTCCGAGTCGGCGAAGACGTCGGAGATGTCGACGAGCTCCAGCTTGGCGCGCAGGTCCGGCTTGTCGTTGCCGTACTTCAGCATCGACTCGCGGAACGGGATGCGCGGGAAGGGCGAGGTGACGTGGCGGCCGTTGCCGAACTCCTCGAAGAGCTCGGTCATCAGCTTCTCGATCGGGCGGAAGACGTCTTCCTGCTCGACGAAGGACATCTCGACGTCGAGCTGGTAGAACTCGCCGGGCGACCGGTCGGCGCGGGCGTCCTCGTCGCGGAAGCACGGCGCGATCTGGAAGTAGCGGTCGAAGCCGGAGATCATCAGCAGCTGCTTGAACTGCTGCGGCGCCTGCGGCAGCGCGTAGAACTTGCCCGGGTTCAGCCGGGACGGGACGACGAAGTCACGGGCGCCCTCGGGGGAGGTCGCGGTGAGGATCGGCGTCGCCATCTCGTTGAAGCCGAGGGCCACCATCTTGGCGCGGATCGCGGCGATGACGGAGGAGCGCAGCATGATGTTGCGGTGCATGCGCTCACGGCGCAGGTCGAGGAAGCGGTACTCCAGGCGCCGCTCCTCGTTGACCCCGTCCTCGGCGTTGATCGTGAAGGGCAGCGGGGCGGCCTCGCCGAGCACCTCGACCGCGGTGACCTCGATCTCGATCTCGCCGGTCGGGAGCTCCGGGTTGACGTTGTCGGCGCCGCGGGCGGACACCTTGCCGTCGATCCGTACGACGGTCTCCTTGGTGAGCTTCGCCAGGGCGTCGTTGCCGGGGGTGCCGGGGCGGGCGACGAGCTGCACCAGACCGTAGTGGTCGCGCAGATCGATGAAGAGGATGCCACCCAGGTCTCGGCGATTGTGCAGCCAGCCGCTCAGCCGGACGTCGGTGCCGACGTCAGAGGCGCGGAGCTCGCCGCAGGTGTGGGACCTGTACCGATGCATCGTCGTTCATCCAGTCTTCGCGGTGGGAGGCAAATACAGCCACCCCAGGCTACCGCCCGCGACCGGACCGTTTCATTGCCATTGTCCGCATCAAGATCGCCGGTGGGCCCCGGGGCCGGACGCCTCGGTGGCGTTTGGACCGCACATCTTCCTAAAGTGGGGCAATGCGCACCGAGGATGTTCTGGCCGCGACCGCGACCGGTCTTTGGCGCTGGGACAACGGAGCCGGGACGGTCACCCTCGACGCGGAGGCCGCCCGGCTGCTGGAGCTGCCCGCCGAGCCGGGTGTCTTCCGTGAGTCGCAGGTGCGCTCCCGCTTCCACCCCGTCGACTGGAACGAGATCTACGGGGTGATCAACCTGGCCGTCGCCGAGGGCACGCTGGCCGAGGCCCGGCTGCGGATCGTGGACGAGCACGGGCGGGTCCTGCGTACCGTGCGGAGCCGTTCCAAGCCGCTGCCGCCCGCGCAGGGCAGCAACGTGGACTACGTGCTGGTCGGCACCCTCCAGGAGGTCGCCGAGCCGCAGCCGGGCACCGCCGGCGCGCACACCCCGATCACCGGCGACTGGCGGCGTTCCCGGGAGGCGTTCCTGCTGGACGCGGGGCGGGCGCTGGCCGAGGCCCGGTCGACGGCGGAGGTGCTGCGGGTCGCCTACTCGCTCTCCATGCCCGGATTCTCGCCGGACGGCCTGGCGGTCTTCGGCATCGAGGGCGAGCGGCTGACGATCGTCGGGCAGCACGGTCACAACCTGGGCGACGAGGGCCCGTTCACCGACATGCCCCTGGACACCGACTACCCGGCCGCCGAAGTCGCGCGGACGGGGCGCGCGATCTATCTGCCCACCCCGGAGGACTACCGCTTCCGCTTCCCGGCAACCTGGCCGCTGGCCCGGCGGTTCGGGCGCCGCTCCTGGGCCTTCCTGCCGCTGATCGTGGCGGGGCACACGATGGGCGCGTGGATGGCCGGGTTCCGGCATCCGGTGTCGTTCTCGCCGGACGAACGGTCCGTCCTGACGACCGTGGCCCGGATGCTCGCGCAGGCGCTCGCCCGGGCCGGGATCGCCGAGACCGAGCGGGAGCTGTCGCTGGGGCTGCAGCGCTCGATGATGCCGTCCCTGGGGCCCAGCGTCCCGGGGATGACGGTGGCCGCGCGCTACGTCCCGACCGGGGGCGGGCTCCAGGTCGGCGGCGACTGGTACGACATGATTCCGCTCCCCACCGGCCGCATCGCCCTCGTCATCGGTGACGTCCAGGGCCACGACGTGCGGGCCGCGGGGCTGATGGGCCAGCTGCGGATCGCCCTGCGCGCGTACGCCTCCGAGGGGCACCGCCCGGACGCGGTGCTCTCGCGGGCCTCGCGCTTCCTCGCCGGGCTCGCCGACGCCCACGCGGACGGGGAGCAGGCGGAGGCACGCTTCGCGACCTGCCTGTACGCGGAGGTGGATCCGGAGACCGGCACCTTCGACATCGCACGGGCCGGCCACCCGGACCCCGTGGTGATGACCGCCGACGGGACCGCGGTCATCCGGCAGACCGCGGGCGGGCTCCCGCTGGGCATCGAGTCGGACGCGGACTACCCGACGACCCGGGTCGTGCTGGAGGCCGGAGAAACGATCATGCTCTGCACGGACGGGCTGATCGAGACCGGCGGACACGACATGGCCACCGGCTGGGTCCGGCTCCGGCCCATCCTGGAGCGGCACACGAGCGACCTGGAGAAGCTCGCGGACGCGCTGGTGGAGGCCGTGCACGGGCCGCCCTCGCACTACACGACGGGCCCGCTCGCGGACCGGCGCGAGGACGACATCGCGGTGCTGCTGCTGCGCCGCGAGGGCTCCACGACCCGGCACACGGCGCCGCGGCGGACCGCGCTGACCATCGCCCAGGCCGAACCGGAGCGGATCGCGGCGGCCCGGCAGCAGGTGCGCGAGCTGCTGCACGACTGGGCGGATCCGGAGCAGGTCGACTCGGCCGTGCTGATGATCTCCGAGATGGCGACGAACGTGCTGGTCCACACGGACGGCGACGCGCTGATCGTCGCGACGGCCACCGGGGAGCAAGGGCAGCGGCGGCTGCGGGTGGAGGTGGCCGACGGCAGCGACGAGCTGCCGCACAAGCGGCGGCCCGGAGAGATGGCGTCCAGCGGGCGGGGGCTGGTGCTGATGGAGATGCTCGCCGACGCGTGGGGGGTGGATCCGCGAGGGGCGGGGAAGTCGATCTGGTTCGAGCTGTACGAGTCGGCGGAGCCCGTGGAGCTGACAGGGGCGGAACCGGAGCCGGAGCCGGTCTCCGAACCGGAGCCGGAGCCGTAGCAGGGGCCGGGGCCGTGCTGCCTGGCGCGTACAGCGTGATGGCTGCGGCGTGATGCGTGCGGCGTGATGCGTGCGGGTTCCCCCCTCACCCGTCGGAGGGGCCCGGTGGGGGTGTGTCCGGAGTGGGGTCCGTCCCGGACTGCAGGTGCGCCGGGGGCAGGTGGCCCTTGCGCAGTTCGCCGATGATGCCGAACGCCGCCGCGCACGCCGGGACCGCGAGCAGCATCCCGAGCAGGCCCGCCACGCTCGCGCCCGCCGTCAGCGCGATCAGGATCGTGGCGGGGTGCATCTGGACCGTCCGGCTCTGGATCATCGGCTGCAGGATGTGGCCCTCCAGCACCTGGACGGCCAGGACGACGCCGAGCGCCCAGAGCGCGATCACCAGCCCCCGGTCGGCGAGCGCCACCAGTACCGCGACGGCTCCGGAGATGAAGGCACCAAGGTACGGGATGTAGGCGCCGACCAGGACCAGTGCGCCGAGCCCCACCGCGCCGGGCACGCGCAGGATCAGCAGGCCGGCCGTGATGCAGAGTGCGTCGATGAGCGCGATGAAGGTCGTGCCGCGCATGAAGCCCTCGACGGCCTCGAACGCCCGCCGGCCCATCGCCTCGACCAGATCCCCGGTGCCGCGCGGGGCGACGGTGTGCGCGAGGTGCACGGCCCGGTCGGAGTCGCGCAGGAAGAAGAAGGTCAGCAGGAGCGCGAGCACGCTCGTGGCGATGAGCGTGCCGACCAGGCTGAGGCCGGACAGCAGGCCGCCCGCGGCGCTCGCACCGAACTTCTCGACGAGCTTCTTCGCGTTGGTGGCCAGGTCGTCCACGTTCGTACTGCCCTCGACCCCGAAGTGGTCGGCGACCCACTGGCCTGCGTCCTTCAGCGACTGGACGATCTGGTCGCCGGTGTCGATGAGCGCGGTGACGACGATGTAGCCGGCGCCGCCGACCACCGCGACGAGCAGCGCGCAGGTCAGCCCGGCGGCCACCGAGCGGTTCACCCGGTGCGCGGTCAGCCGGCGGTGCACCGGACCGAGCAGCGCCGTACCGAGCAGCGCGAGCAGCACGGGGGTGAGGGCGGTCTTGAGGATGATGCACAACCAGATGGCGACGGCGGCGACAGCGGCCACCAGCAGGACGACACCGCACCAGGCGGCGGTGCGCCGTGCACCGACGGGCAGGAGGAGCTTCTGGGTCTGCACCCTCCCACCCGATCACGCGGAGCGGGGGGTGTCCCCGCTCGCGCCGCCGTACGAGTGACGGACCGTCATACGGCGGCTGCGCGGCTCACATTCCGTGGACGGCGGGCACGGTGCCGAGGCGGCCGGCCTGGAAGTCCTCGAAGGCCTGCTTCAGTTCGGCCTGGCTGTTCATCACGAACGGCCCGTAGTGCGCCATCGGCTCCCGGATGGGACGGCCGCCGAGGAGGACGACCTCCAGGTCCGGGGTGTTGCCGTCCTGCTGCTCGTCGGCGCGGACGGTCAGCGAGGAGCCTTCGCCGAAGACGGCGGTCTGGCCCATGTGGACGGGGCGGCGCTCCTCGCCCACGGTGCCGCGGCCGGCCAGCACGTACGCGAGGCCGTTGAAGTCCTCGCGCCACGGCAGGGTCACCTCGGCGCCGGGGCGCACGGTGGCGTGGATCATCGTGATGGGGGTGTGGGTGATACCCGGGCCGTCGTGGCCGTCGAGCTCGCCCGCGATCACCCGCAGGAGCGCGCCGCCGTCCGGGGAGGCGAGCAGCTGGACCTGGCCGCCGCGGATGTCCTGGTAGCGCGGGGCCATCATCTTGTCGGCCTTCGGCAGGTTCACCCAGAGCTGGAGGCCGTGGAAGAGGCCGCCCGACATGACGAGCGACTCCGGCGGCGCCTCGATGTGGAGCAGCCCGGATCCGGCCGTCATCCACTGGGTGTCGCCGTTGCGGATGGTGCCGCCGCCGCCGTTGGAGTCCTGGTGCACGAAGGTGCCGTCGATCAGGTAGGTGACGGTCTCGAAGCCGCGGTGCGGGTGCCAGGGGGTGCCCTTCGGCTCTCCGGCCGCGTACTCCACCTCTCCCATCTGGTCCATCATGATGAACGGGTCGAGGTACTTGTAGTTGATTCCCGCGAAGGCGCGGCGCACCGGGAATCCCTCGCCCTCGAACCCGCTGGGCGCCGTGGTCACGGCGAGCACGGGACGGGCCGCTGCATCGCCCGAGGCGGCGACCTTGGGCAGGGTCAGCGGGTTTTCGACGGTCACTGCGGGCATGGGAGCCACCTCCGGGGAGTCTTCTGCGATTCAATTTAGTTGAATGGTGAACATCCTGCAAGGCGGCTTCCATTCCCGCTCCGGCCGAAGCAGCAGGAAGGGGCCCGTACCGCCGCGCGGTACGGGCCCCTTTCCGGGGGGGTCGGCGGTCAGCCGTACATACGGCGCATCGCGAAGTCGACCATCTGCTCGACAGCCTTGGCGTCGAAGACCATCCGGTGCTCGCCCTCCATATCCAGGACGAATCCGTAGCCGGTGGGCAGCAGGTCGATCACCTCGGCCCCGGTGATCACGAAGTACTTGGACTCCTTGCCGGCGTAGAGCCGGAGCTCCTTGAGCGTGGTGAACATCGGGATCACCGGCTGCTGGGTGTTGTGCAGCGCGAGAAAGCCCGGATTGTCGCCACGCGGGCAGTAGACCTTCGACGTCGCGAAGATCTGCTGGAAGTCCTCGGCGGCCAGCGAGCCGGTCGTGAAGGCCCGTACCGCGTCGCCCAGCGAGGGCGGCGAGGGTTCGGGATACAGCGGCTGCTCGCCGTAGCCGCCACCCATCGGCTGCTGTGCGCCCTGATTCTGGTCGTAGCCGTACATGAGGCAAAGAGTAATCGGACACATCTGTGCCTTGAGGGTTGCGTCTTATTACTGACGGGTAGCATCATCGGAGAGGTCAGCTGATACGTCTGGGCCCGGCCAGGTCCCGGACGGCGCGGCAGACCGGTTTTCCGCCACAGCCCGTCGCCCGATCCTCACCCCTCCACGGGGCGCTGCGCGCCACTGCTATTGATTACGGAGCCTTCCCATGGGGCACTACAAGTCGAATCTCCGCGACATCGAGTTCAACCTCTTCGAGGTCCTCGGGCGCGACAAGCTGTACGGCACCGGACCGTTCGCGGAGATGGACGTCGAGACCGCGAAGACCATCCTCGACGAGGTCGCCCGCCTCGCGGAGAACGAGCTCGCCGACTCCTACGCCGACGCCGACCGCAACCCCCCGGTCTTCGACCCGGAGACCAACACCGCACCGGTCCCCGACACCTTCAAGAAGTCCTACCAGGCCTTCATGGACTCCGAGTACTGGCGCCTGGGCGTTCCCGAGGAGATCGGCGGCACCACCTCCCCGCGCTCCCTGATCTGGGGTTACGCGGAGCTGCTGCTCGGTGCCAACCCGGCCGTGTGGATGTACTCCTCGGGCCCGGCCTTCGCCGGCATCCTCTTCGAGGAGGGCAACGAGGCGCAGAAGAAGATCGCCGAGATCGCCGTCGAGAAGCAGTGGGGCTCGACGATGGTGCTGACCGAGCCGGACGCCGGTTCCGACGTCGGCGCGGGCCGCACGAAGGCCGTCGAGCAGGCGGACGGCTCCTGGCACATCGAGGGCGTGAAGCGCTTCATCACCTCGGGCGAGCACGACATGTCCGAGAACATCCTTCACTACGTGCTGGCCCGCCCGAGGGCGCCGGACCCGGCACCAAGGGCCTGTCGCTCTTCATGGTCCCGAAGTTCCACTTCGACTGGACCACCGGCGAGCTGGCCGAGCGCAACGGCGTCTACGCGACGAACGTCGAGCACAAGATGGGCCTCAAGGCGTCCAACACCTGCGAGATGACGTTCGGCGACCAGCACCCCGCCAAGGGCTGGCTGATCGGTGACAAGCACGACGGCATCCGCCAGATGTTCCGCATCATCGAGTTCGCCCGCATGATGGTCGGCACGAAGGCCATCGCCGCCCTCTCCACCGGCTACCTGAACGCGCTGGAGTACGCCAAGGAGCGCGTCCAGGGCACCGACCTGTCGCAGTTCATGGACAAGACGGCCCCCAAGGTCACCATCACGCACCACCCCGACGTACGCCGCTCGCTCATGACGCAGAAGGCCTACGCCGAGGGCATGCGCTCCCTCGTCCTGTACACCGCCTCCGTCCAGGACGCGATCCAGGAGAAGGAGGCCGCGGGCGAGGACGCGAAGGCGCTGCACGGCCTCAACGACCTGCTGCTCCCGATCGTGAAGGGCTACGGCTCGGAGAAGTCGTACGAGCAGCTGGCGCAGTCGCTCCAGACGTTCGGCGGCTCCGGGTACCTCCAGGAGTACCCGATCGAGCAGTACATCCGTGACGCCAAGATCGACACGCTGTACGAGGGCACGACGGCCATCCAGGGCCAGGACTTCTTCTTCCGGAAGATCGTCCGCGACCAGGGCGCCTCGCTCAACACGCTCTCCGAGGAGATCAAGAAGTTCCTCGCGGGCGCCCAGGGCAACGACGAGCTGTCCGGCGCGCTGGACTCGCTCGCCAAGGCGGCCGTGGACCTGGAGGCGATCGTCGGCACGATGATCACCGACCTCACCGCGACCGGCGAGGACGTGAAGAACATCTACAAGGTGGGCCTGAACACCACCCGCCTGCTGCTCGCCTCCGGCGATGTCGTCGTCGGTTACCTGCTGCTCAGGGGCGCGGCCGTGGCTGCCGAGAAGCTGCCGACCGCCTCCGCCAAGGACGCCGCCTTCTACCGGGGCAAGATCGCCGCCGCGAAGTTCTTCGCCGCGAACATCCTGCCGGGCGTCGGCGCCGAGCGCGCGCTCGCCGAGTCCGTCGACAACTCCCTGATGGAGCTGGACGAGGCCGCGTTCTAGCCACGCCCGACTTCCCTGCACGCACCGCCACTTGGAGAAACTTCCGGGTGGCGGTGTTGTCGTTCCGGCTGAGTACGCTGATGCCCTCAGGGGGAGGCTGACGTATGAATCGTCCGGGCAAGAGGTATCGCGTACGGGGCGTGGCCGGCGGGGCGGCGGCGCTGCTGCTGCTCACGGGCTGCGGCGGCGGGGACGGCGGCGGGGACAGCCCCGCCCGCGCGCTCGGCAAGGCGGAGGTCGCCTCGGTCCTGCCGGACGCGAAGGCGGTACCGGGCTGGCAGAACCTGACAAAGCCGCAGGCCCAGGAGCGGAACCCACAATTCCCGCCGCCCGTCTGCCTGACCGCGGCCAAGGACAAGCACCGGACGGCCTGCGACAGGATCACCTTCTGGGGCGTCTCCGCCTTCACCCGGAAGTCCGACCGGACCGCGTTGAACTTCTGGACGCTCGCCTACAAGGACGAGAAGTCGGCCGACGCCGCCTACGACGCCCTCGCCGGGTACTACGGCGGGGACCGGGTCGGCATCGGCGCCGTGCCGGTGAAGATCGGGGACCCCGGCGACGAGCACCTCGCCAACCGGGCCCGAACCGGCACGATGGGCGGACCGGCCACCCTCACCCAGATCCGGTCCGGGACGACGGTGCTCGGCGTCAGCACCGGCACCGAGGGCACCTCGGCCCTCTCCGACCAGCAGGTGAAGGACATCGCCGCCATGTTCACCGAACGCGCCAAGCAGGCGCAGAACGGCGAAAAGCCGACCTCGGCACTGCCGGGACGGTAACCGGGGGCGGCCGGAGGGACAACGGTGAACCCCGCGGACCGGGCCTGGTTACAGTGAAGAACATGAGTTCTTCCCTCCGCTTCGACCGCGGGCACACCGACGACCTGATGGCCTTCCTGATGGCCGGCCCCTCCCCGTACCACGCCGTGGCGAGCGCCGCGGCGAGGCTGGAGAAGGCCGGTTTCCGGCAGGTCGAGGAGACGGCGGCCTGGGACGGGTCCACCGGCGGGAAGTACGTACTGCGCGGCGGCGCGATCGTGGCCTGGTACGTCCCCGAGGGCGCCGAGGCGCACACCCCGTTCCGGATCGCCGGGGCGCACACCGACTCGCCGAACCTGCGCGTGAAGCCGCTGCCCGACACCGGCGCGTACGGCTGGCGGCAGATCGCCGTGGAGGTCTACGGCGGCACGCTCCTCAACACCTGGCTCGACCGGGACCTCGGCCTCGCCGGGCGGATCTCGCTGCGCGACGGCACGCACCGGCTGGTCAACATCGACCGGCCGCTGCTGCGCGTCCCGCAGCTGGCCGTGCACCTGGACCGATCGGCCAACGCCGACGGCCTCAAGCTCGACCGCCAGAAGCACATGCAGCCGATCTGGGGACTCGGAGACGTGGAGGAGGGCGACCTCATCCGGTTCGTCGCCGCGGAGGCGGGCGTCGACGCCGAGGACATCACCGGCTGGGACCTGATGCCGCACCCCGTCGAGCCGCCCTCCTACCTGGGCCGCGACCGTGAACTGCTGGCCGGGCCGCGGATGGACAACCTGCTCTCGGTGCACGCGGCGACCGCGGCGCTCGCCGCCGTCGCAGGCCGGCCCGACGCGGAGATCCCGTACATCCCGGTACTGGCCGCCTTCGACCACGAGGAGAACGGCTCCCAGTCCGACACCGGCGCGGACGGACCGCTGCTCGGCACGGTCCTGGAACGCTCGGTGTTCGCCCGCGGCGGTACGTACGAGGACCGCGCCCGCGCCTTCGCCGGCACCGTCTGCCTCTCCTCCGACACCGGCCACGCCATCCACCCCAACTACGCCGAGCGGCACGACCCGACGCACCACCCGGTCATCAACGGCGGACCGATCCTCAAGGTCAACGTCAACATGCGGTACGCGACCGACGGCAGCGGCCGGGCCGTGTTCGCGGCGGCGTGCGAGCAGGCGGGCGTGCCGTGGCAGACGTTCGTCTCCAACAACTCGATGCCGTGCGGCACGACGATCGGCCCCATCACCGCCGCCCGGCACGGCATCCAGACAGTGGACATCGGCGTGGCCATCCTGTCGATGCACAGCGCCCGTGAACTGTGCGGAGCCGACGACCCGCACCTGCTCGCGACCGCCCTGGCCGCCTTCCTGGCGGGCTGACCCCGGAGCCCGATCGCCCTTGGCACGCATGGCCGTTACCGGGCCGGGTACTCGCTGCGTACACGACCCGGAGCTTCCGGGGTGTCTGGGAGGCGGAACTCATGGGACTCGGAGGATGCATCATCCTCATCGGTGCAGGGGCGATTCTCGCCTTCGCGACCGACTGGGAATTGGACAGCGTCAACGTCGACATGGTCGGCTGGATCATGATGATCGTCGGCATCATCGGCGTCTTCGTCTACGCGAGCGTCATGCGACGCCGCCGCATGGTCGTACCGCCCACCACCACGGTCGTGTCCGAGGACGAACGCCGCCTGTGACCTGGCAGGGGTGCGCCCGCACTGCGGGCGCACCCCTGACCCGTCGCTTCCGGACCCCCGATATTCTGGGCACCAGTCCGTGACCCGGCACCGGGCGCGTCACACCCGGAAGGGGAGCCGCTCGTGGAGTTCCGGCTGCTCGGCACGGTCGGCATCGACACCCTGACCGGGCCGCTGCCACTGGGACCCGCCAAGCGCCGCAGTCTGCTCGCCGCACTGTTGCTGCGCCCCAACACACCCGTCACCATCGCGCGGTTGACCGACTGCCTGTGGGACGACGCCCCTCCACTGCGCGCCCGCACGGTCATCCAGGGACACGTCTCCCGGCTGCGCGCCCTGCTGGTGGACGCGGACGCACAGGCTTATGGCGTCGAGCTCGCCACCCTGGGCGACGCGTACGTGCTGCGGGCGCCGGAGACCCTCCTGGACTCCCAGCGGTTCGAGGAACTGCTGACGCTGGCCCGCGAGCAGCGCAACCCCGCCGACACCATGCTGATGCTCAAAGAGGCCCTGTCCCTGTGGCAGGGGCCCGCCCTCACCGGCACCTTCCCCAGCGCACCCCTCCAGGCGGCCGCACACGCCCTGGAGGAGTCCCGGCTCACCACGGTCGAGCAACTGGCGCACGCGTACGTCGCGTTGGGCGAGCACCACCGGGCGGCAGCGGTACTACGGGCCGAGGCCGAGGCCCATCCGATGCGGGAACCACTGGCGGCGGCCCTGATGACGGCGCTCTACCGGTCGGGGCGCCAGTCCGAAGCGCTGGACCGGTTCCACCGCACCCGGCGGCTGCTCGCCGACGAACTGGGCATCGACCCGGGACGCGAACTGGCGGACGCCTACGCGCAGATCCTGCGCGGCCACCCCGAGCCCGCCCCCGGCCCGCCGTCCGTGGCGGGCACCGAAGCGACGACCGGCACCGGGCCCGCCACCCCGGCACGACCCGCGCGCACCGACGCCCAGGAACCACCCGCCCACCGGCCCCCGCACCCCTCCCCCGCCGTTCCCCGCCGGCGACCCCCACCCCGCCGACCTGCTGCCCCGCGCCCCGCGCGGCTTCCACGGCCGGGCGGCCGAACTCGCCGCACTCTCCCGCGCGGCGGCGGGCGAGGCACCCGTCTGCCTGGTCACCGGACCGGCCGGGGTGGGCAAGACCGCACTCGTCCTGCACTGGGCGCGCCGCGCCTCCGCCGCCTTCCCGGACGGACGCCTCTTCGCCGACCTGCGCGGCTTCGGCGACACGGGGGAGCCGGCACCCCTGGAGATCCTGCGCGAGTTCCTGCTCGCACTCGGCGTCCCGCCCCGCCGGGTCCCGGAATCCGTCGCCGCCGCCGCGGCGCTCTTCCGCTCACTCACCGACCGGCGCAGCCTGCTCGTCGTCCTCGACAACGCCCGTAGCTCCGCCCAGGTCAGACCACTGCTGCCGGGCGGCACCGACTGCGTCACGCTGATCACCAGCAGGCACCGGCTGGACGGCCTCGTCGCCTCGGACGCCGCCCGCCCGGTCCCGCTGGACGTGCTCGGACCACCGGACGGCACCGCCCTGCTGGCCGGGGTGCTCGGCGAGGAGCGGGTGCTCGCCGAACCGGTGGCGGCCCGCCGGCTCGCCGAACTCTGCGGCGGACTGCCGCTCGCCCTGCGGGTCACGGCCGCCCGGCTGGCGGGCCGCCCGCACCGGACACTCGCCGGGACGGCCGACGAACTGGCAGACGAGCGCAGCCGGCTGACGTACCTGGACGTGGAGGACACCGGGGTCTCCGCCGCGCTGCGGCTGACCGTGCAGCAACTGCCGCCGGAGGCCGTCCACCACTTCACCCGGCTCGGCCACCACCCCGGCAGCCACTTCGACCCGTACACGGCCGCGGCACTCGCCGGCAGTGACCCGGTCGCCGCCGCGGCCGCGCTGGAGCGGCTCGCCGCCGCCCACCTCGTCACCGAGACGGGCCCGGGGCGCTGGGTGCTGCACGATCTGGTGCGTCTGTACGCCCGCGGCCTCGACCCCGCGTCCGGGCCCGAAGCCCTCGTCGGCGTCCTCGACCACTGCATCGCGACCGCCCTCGCCGCCGCCGACACGGCCGAACCGGGCGGCGAGCCCTGCTTCGTACTGCCGCAGGACTACCACCGGCCCACCGCCGTACGGGACTTCACCGACCGCGCCGCGGCCATGAGCTGGCTGGCCGGCGAGCGCGAGGACCTGGCCCTGGCCGCTGCCGCCGCCCGGAGCGCCGGCCTGGAGGACCGTGCCTGGCGGATCATCCTGCTCCAGTGGCCGCACGTGGTGTGGCGGGCCCGGGACGGCTGGACACCGATGCTGGAGCTGGCACTGGACGCCGCGGTCGCACGGAGCGACCCGTACGCCGAGTCCCGGGTCCGCAATCTGCTGGGCTGGGTGCTGTCGGAGGAGGGCAGGACCGCGGAAGCCGTCGCACTGCTGGAGCCTTCCCCCGGTCTTGCCCGGCGGGCCGGCGACCGGCTCGGCGAGGCGACGGCCCTGATCAACCTGGCCATCGTCCAGGCCGAGCAGGGCGCGCTCGACCTGGCGCTGGAGGGCTGCGGACGCGCACTCGAACTGGCGCGGCAGGAACCCGACGCGCACACCGAGATGCTCGCCCTGCAGCACCTCGCCCGGATGCAGCTCGCCGACGGCCGGCCGCAGGACGCCCTGGACTCCGCCCGGACCGCGTTCGACCTCGGCCCCGAGCACGAGGACGCCGCCCGCCGGGTACTGCTGCTGGCCGTCAGCGGTGAGGCAGAACTGGCCCTCGGCGCGGAGGCCGAAGGCATCCGGCTGCTCGACCGGGCCGCCGACGAGGCGGAGCGCGCCGGGTACGACGAGGGCGCCGTGGGGGCACTGGAGGTGCTGCTGCGGGTGACCGCCGCGCCACAGTACGTACGGCGGCACGAAGAGGCGGTACGGCGGCTCACCGACGACGGGTGAACCCCGGCGCCGCACGGGCAACGCGACGACGGCAGGACGTTAGCCGCACAGCAACGAGACGTGAGCGGCAGCCGGAAGACTCATGGATGTCAGCAGGTCAGGCGCGACTCACCACCCCGCCCGGCCCTCGCCTCACCGTCACACACGGGGGAAATTCCATGTCTGCCTTCCGCAACCGCACCACGGCCCTGGCCACCACCACCGCCGTCCTCGCCCTGGCGCTCACCGCCTGCGGCGGCAGCGGGACCGGCACCCGGTCCGAAGGCCCGGCGAACAGCTCCGCACCGGCCGCCGCGAAGACCGCGACCGGCACCGCCACCGGGACGAGCGGCACCGCGAAGACCCCGGTCACCGCGGAGATCAGCGGAACGGCGAAGGTCAGCGGCACCTCGAAGACCTCCGCCACCACCCCCGCCTGCACCACCGAGGACCTGAAGATCAGCGCCGCCGCCCAGGACGGCCCGCCCCTCACCCACCTCGTCCTGACCGCGAAGAACACCTCGGGCCACACGTGCGGGCTGAACGGCTTCCCCGAGATCCAGTTCCTGGAGAGCCACAAGCAGAACGTGCCGGCGGTCGGCAGCAGCAAGCCGGCCACCCCGGTCGTGCTCGCCGCCGGCGCACCGGCCTACGCGCTGGTGAAGCTCTCGGACGGCGGCGCCGACGAGGACGTCGAGCCCGTGATCGCGTTCTCCGTGACGCTCCAGCACGGCGGCGGACAGGCCGCCGTGCGCGCGCCGGGAGCCGAGGGCATCGCCGTCGACCCGGCGAAGGCACTGACCGGCTACTGGACGTACGAGCTGCGCAACGGCGCCGACGACTTCTGAGCCCTCGCCTGCGCCACCCTCAGCGCCACATCCCTCAGCCCTGGTCGTCCATCCCGGCGAGCACCAGGGGCAGCCGGGGCGTTCCCTGCGCGGTGACGCGGACGGGGACGCCCCAGTCCTGCTGGTGGACGTGACAGGCCGGGTACTCGTTCGCGGGGTCGTCGTCGCAGGACGCGGCCATCGCCGAGACATGCAGGATGCCCTCGGTCACCCCGTCCGCCAGGACCAGGTCGCGGAAGAGGTCGGTACCCGCTCCCTCGCCCTGCGCCAGCAGCTCCGGCGGGGTCGACGAGACCAGCAGCCGGGTCGAGGGCCCGTACCGGGTGTCCAGCTTCTGACCGGCGGGCGCCTGGAAGACGACATCGAGCCGGAGCGTGCCCGCGGCGATCTCGGTGGCGGCACGCTGCGTCCGGTGCGCCTGGTCCGCGACGCGTACCGCCTCCTCGGGCAGCCGCAGCCGGGTGAGCCGGTGCCGGGCGGACTCGACGACCACGAGATCGCCGTCGACCAGCACGGCGTCGCTGGGCTCGCGCAGATCCGTGGCCAGCGTGGTGACCTCACCGCTCGCCGGGTCGTAGCGGCGCAGGGCGTGGTTGTACGTGTCGCAGACGGCGACGGACCCGTCGGGCAGCGCGGTGACGCCCAGCGGGTGCTGGAGCAGCGCCTGGCCGGCGGCCCCGTCGCGGTGGCCGAAGTCGAAGAGTCCGGTGCCGACGGCGGTGTGGACGGCGCCCTCCAGGTCCACGTAGCGCAGCGAGGATGTCTCCGAGTCGGCGACCCAGAGCCGGTCCTGGGTGGCGGCGAGCCCGGACGGCTGGGCGAACCAGGCCTCGTCGCCCGGTCCGTCGACGAGTCCCTCGTTCGTCGTGCCGGCCGCGACCCGCACGGTGCCGTCCTCGGCGTCGTACGTCCACAGCTGGTGCACGCCCGCCATGGCGATCCAGAGCCGGCCGTCGAACCAGGCCACGTCCCACGGCGAGCTGAGGTCGACCTCGCGGCCCGAGCCGCTGGTAGGCGCCCCCTGCCACCACTGGCGGCCGGTACCGGCGAGGGTGCTCGTCACACCGGTCGTGAGGTCGAGTGCGCGGATGGCGTGATTGACGGTGTCGGCGACGGCGATCCGCCCGTCGGGCAGCACCGCCAGCCCCTGCGGCTCGCTGAACCGAACGTCCTCGGGCCCGCCGTCCGTGAAGCCGCGGTCGCCGGTGCCGAAGTGGCGGCGGATGCTCTCGCCGTCGGCCTCCAGCTCGACCAGCCGGTGACGGGTGGTGTCGGAGACCAGGAACCCGCCGTCGGCCAGCAGCAGCGCCTTGCCGGGGAACCTCAGGTGCGTGGCCACCGGCTCGGGGGCCACGTAGGGGCCGTCACCGCGCCGCAGGGTGCCCTTCGCCGCGTGCTCGGTCTCCAGCTCCTCGACCAGCTTCTCGATGGCGTGGGCGTGCCCCTCGCCCGCGTGCTGGGCGACGACGTACCCCTCGGGGTCGACCACGACGAGCGTCGGCCAGGCGCGCACGGCGTACTGCTTCCAGGTGGCGAGCTCGGGATCGTCCAGCACCGGGTGGTGCACCTCGTACCGCTCGACGGCGTCGACGACGGCCTGGTGCTCCGCCTCGTGGACGAACTTCGGCGAGTGCACGCCGATGATCACCACGGTGTCGCGGTGCTTCTCCTCAAGCTCGCGCAGCTCATCGAGGACATGCAGACAGTTCACACAGCAAAATGTCCAAAAATCCAAGATCACGATTCGTCCCCGCAGGTCAGCGAGGGTGTACTGCTGATCTCCTGTATTGAGCCAGCCGCCCTTGCCGATCAGTTCGGGGGCCCTGACGCGCGCACGTGTTGCCATGTGAACAGTCAACATCACCGTGGCGTCCACGCATTCCACAGGTGCCTCGGGGAACCTGTGAGCCATGAGACTTCTCGTGCGTGAGCGACTGTTCGGCATCGGTGACGACTACTGGATCGAGGATGCGGACGGGCGCAAGGTCTTCCTCGTCGACGGCAAGGCCATGCGGGTGCGCGACACCTTCGAGCTGAAGGACGCGCAGGGCCGGATCGTCGTCGAGATCAAGCAGAAGCTGATCAGCCTGCGCGACACGATGCTCATCGAGCGGGACGGCGAGCAGCTGGCCAAGGTCAAGCGGAAGCGGCTGTCGCTGCTGCGGAACCACTACCGGGTGACGCTGGTGGACGGCACCGAGCTGGACGTCAGCGGCAAGATCCTGGACCGCGAGTTCGCGGTGGACTACGACGGGGAGCTGCTGGCCCAGATCTCGCGCCGCTGGCTGACCGTGCGCGACACGTACGGGATCGACATCGTGCGTGACGACGCGGATGCGGCGCTGCTGATCGCGGTGGCGGTGTGCGTGATCGTCCTCGCGGAGAAGGATCACGAGGACTGAGCGCGGGCGGTGCCTGTTTCACGTGAAACAGGCACCGGGCAAGCGAGGGCGCCGGTCCGGCGGTGACGCGGAACCGGCCGGCGCCGGTGCCCGACTACCCGAGGGTCGTCGGCGGGGCGAGCCCCATCCGGCGGTCCTTGAGGGCCGGGAACTGGTCACGGATGGCGGCGACCCGGGACGGGTCGAACTCCACGTTCAGCACTTCCTCGTCCGCGCCCGCCTCGGCGAGCACCTCACCCCACGGGTCGACGACGATGCTGTGGCCGGCCTGCTGGACCCCCGCGTGGGTGCCGGCGGAGCCGACGGCCAGCACGTAGGCCTGGTTCTCGACGGCCCTGGCCTGCGCGAGCAGCGTCCAGTGCGCGCGGCGGCGCTCGGGCCAGCCCGCCGCGACGACCAGGGTCTCCGCGCCCGCATCGACCAGCCCCCGGAACATCTCCGGGAAGCGCAGGTCGTAGCAGGTGGCGAGGCCGAGCGTGGTCTGCGGCAGGGCGAGCGTCACCAGCTCGTCGCCGGCGCCCATCATGACCGCCTCGCCCTTGTCGAAGCCGAAGCGGTGGATCTTGCGGTACGTGGCGGCCCGCTCACCGTCGGGGGTGAAGACGAGCGTGGTGTTGTACAGCGTGCCGTCGGCCGCCCGTTCCACGAAGGAGCCGGCGTGCAGCCAGACCCCGGCCTCGGCGGCCGCCTTGGCCATCCGCTCGTGGGTGGGGCCGCGCAGTGGTTCGGCCTCGTCCTCGAACTCCTGGTAGGCGAAGGCTCCGACCGGCCAGAGCTCGGGCAGGATCACGAGGTCGGCGCCCCGTTGGGCCGCGATCAGCGAAGCCGCGCGCTCCCTACGGGAATTGACGGATTCGTCCGGGTCTACTGCGATCTGGATGAGAGAGGCGCGCACACTACCACCGTCCTGGCATATGAGCCGTCAACACGGGCCTACGATCGTCACACGAAAGCACTGCCGGGGTGCCTGCTCGCAGCGTAACTTGGACCGACCGAACCTCACTGCAGCTCGCAGCCCGCCGTCCGCGCCCAAGCTCTCCAGCCCATGCACCGCAGAACCGCACGAGGGGTCCCGTGACCGTCCATCCCATCCTCCAGACCTACGCCGACGCCTGGACCCACTCCATCGAGTCGATAGCCGAGCTGGTGAGCCCGCTCACCGAGGGGGAGTGGAACGTCCGCACACCGTGCCCCGCCTGGTCGGTGCGCGACATCGTGTCGCACATCATCGGCATGGAGTGCGAGCAGCTCGGCGATCCGCGCCCGATCCACACGCTGCCGCGCGATCTTTACCACGTGCAGAGCGAGTTCGCTCGCTACATGGAGATGCAGGTCGACGTGCGGCGCCACCACACCGCGCCGGAGATGACCTCCGAGCTGGAGTACACGATCATCCGCCGGGCCCGTCAGCTGCGCAACGAGTCGCGTGACCCGGAGACCATGACGCGGGCGCCGCTCGGCGCAGAGCAGACCCTCGAACTGGCGCTGCGGATGCGTGCCTTCGACGTCTGGGTGCACGAGCAGGACCTGCGCACGACGCTGCGGCAGCCCGGCAGTCTGGACTCCCCCGGTGCCTTGATCGTCCGGGACACGCTGCTGGCCGCGCTGCCGAAGGTGGTGGCCAAGGACGCGGGCGCACCGCCCAACTCCGCGGTCGTGCTGGATGTGCACGGTCCGGTGGAATTCCTGCGCACGGTCCGGGTCGACGCGGAGGGCCACGGATCGGTGGACGGTGCGCCGTCGCTGGGTCCCGCGGTGACGCTGTCGATGGACTGGGAGACGTACGTCCGGCTCGCCTGCGGCCGGGTGCGGGCGGGCGCGGTCGCGGACCGCATCAAGTCCGAGGGTGACCAGGACCTGGCGGGCGCCATCCTGCAGAACTTCGCCGTCACCCCGTAGTCGGGCACAGCACAGCGCCCGGCGGCGTCCGCCCGGCAGTGGACGGGCACGCCGCCGGACGGGGCGCGGTCCGGGGGTCAGGCGGGTACGTGCACCGCTTCCACCCGGCTGACCACATGGTGCTCGCGTTCCCGGTGCGCGGCCCTGGCCCGCAGCCGCAGGATCTGTACGACCCCGAGCGTCTCCAGGACGAAGACCGAGGCGAACGCGATGCGGTAGTTGTCGCCGGTCGCGTCCAGCAGGACACCGACGGCGAACAGCGTGGTCATCGAGGCGACGAAGCCGCCCATGTTGACGATGCCCGACGCGGTGCCCTGGCGCTCCGGCGGATTGGCCGGGCGGGCGAAGTCGAAGCCGATCATCGACGCGGGCCCGCAGGAGCCGAGCACCACGCACAGGGTGACCAGCAGCCACATCGGCGCGTGGTCCCCGGGGTGCAGGATGGCCGACGCCCACAGCAGGGCCGTCATCGCGACGGTGCCCAGCGCGAGGGGGATCCGGGCCGCGTGGTGGCGGGCGATGATCTGGCCGTAGACGAGGCCGACGGCCATGTTGGAGAGCACCACGAGGGTGAGCAGCTCCCCCGCGGTCGCCCGGCTCAGTCCCTGCGCCTCGACGAGGAACGGCATGCCCCACAGGAGCAGGAACACCATCGCCGGGAACTGCGTGGTGAAGTGCACCCACATGCCGAGCCGGGTGCCGGGCTCCCGCCAGGCGGCGGCGATCTGTCTGCGCACGTACGCGGCGCCGGAGTGCTCGGCGGGCGGGGGTGCGTGTCCCTCGGGGTGGTCCTTGAGGAAGAGCAGGAGCAGTACCAGCACCAGGACGCCGGCCAGTGAGCTGCCGACGAAGGTGGTGGTCCAGCCGAAGCCGTGCAGGGAGCGTGCGATGACGAGCGTCGAGACGAGGTTGCCCGCCATCCCGAAGAGTGCGGCGACCTGACCGATCAGCGGGCCGCGCCTGGCCGGGAACCAGCGGGCTCCCAGGCGCAGCACGCTGATGAACGTCATCGCGTCGCCGCAGCCCAGCAGGGCGCGGGAGGCCAGCGCGGTGCCGTACGAGGGGGAGAGTGCGAAGCCGAGCTGTCCGAGGGTGAACAGGACGGCCCCGATGGTGAGGACCTTCTTGGTGCCGAGCCGGTCCACCATCAGGCCGACAGGTATCTGCATGCCGGCGTAGACGAGCAGCTGGAGGATGGAGAAGGTGGAGAGCGCCGAGGCGTTGACGTCGAACCGGTCGGCGGCGTCGAGTCCGGCGACGCCCAGGCTGGTGCGGAAGATGATGGCGACGAAGTAGACGGCGACGCCGACGCCCCAGACCCGGGCGGCGCGGCGGCCGCCGGGCGGGTCGCCGGGCAAGGACAGGGTGGGAGAGGCGGCGGAACTCACCGGTCCTCCCCCCTGACCAGCGCCTTGACCCGGCTGACGTGGCGGCGCACGACCTGCGCGGCGCCGTCCGCGTCACCGGCCCTGATCGCCTCCAGCAGTTCGCTGTGCTCGGCGATGTTGTCGGCGATCCGGCCGGGGTGGGCCTCCATGACGGCGACGCCCATCCGCAGCTGCCGGTCGCGCAGCTGGTCGTAGAGGCGGGACAGGATGTCGTTGCCGGCGTGGCGGACGATCTCGGCGTGGAAGCAGCGGTCCTTCACGGAGACGGCGGCCAGATCGCCGGCCAGCGACATCTGCCGCTGCTCCTCCAGGAGCTCCTCCAGCCGGGCGATCAGCTTCGCGGACGCGGGCACGGCCTTGCGTACGGCGAACTCCTCGACGAGCAGCCGGGTCTCCACCACGTCCGCGATCTCCTGGGCGGAGACGGCGAGCACCAGGGCGCCCTTCTTCGGGTAGAGCTTGATGAGTCCTTCGACCTCCAGCCGCAGCAGCGCCTCGCGCACGGGTGTGCGGGAGACTCCGACGGCGTCCGCGAGATCGCCCTCGGTCAGCAGCGTCCCGCCCTCGTAGCGGCGGTCCAGTACCGCTTCCTTGATGTGGGTGTAGACGCGTTCGGCGGCGGGTGGCTGCTTCACGGGCGGGCGGACGGGGGACGAGGCTGGGGCTGGCATGCACACAGCATAGATACAACATGCATGCAGAGGGTGGCGCGTCCGGATATTGGACCCCACCGGACATCCTTGGCGCAGCTCCCGTGCACTTGCCCCGAACCCGGGTACACGGCGGGCCCGGGGCGCCCGGAGAGCGCCCCACGGAGTGAGGGGTCGGACGATGACTGAGCCCAGCACCGACAAGGCACGCCACGGACCGGGCGGAGGCGGGGCCCGGACGCCGGGAGCGGGCGGCATCACCACCCCCGGGCGGCCAGGACCACCACCGGCCCGCGCCCCACTCCCTGATGTCGTAAAAAATCACTCCTCGCATGCCACAACCATTCATCGGACTCATAAGTCTCACCAGAGCGCGGCACCCTCATGTGGCCGCATTCCAGGGGCATTTGGAGCGTTCAACTTGAATATCGGCATTAAGGGCATAAGGCGCGTATCGGCCACCGCCACGGTCGCCCTCACCGCAGGTGCCGTCATCGCGGGCGGCGCGTTCGCGTCCACGGCGCAGGCCGCCGCCGCACCGAAGACGCCCACGATCGTCGCCAAGGGCGGCTTCGTGATGAACAACGGCACCGGGAAGACCCTCTTCACCAAGGCCGCGGACACCCGTCGCTCCACCGGCTCCACCACGAAGATCATGACGGCCCGGGTGGTGCTGGCGCAGAAGGGCCTCAACCTTGATTCCAAGGTCACGGTCCAGAAGGCGTACAGCGACTACATCGTCTCCAAGGGCGCGTCCTCGGCCCGCCTCATCGTGGGCGACAAGCTCACCGTCCGTCAGCTGCTGTACGGCCTGATGCTGCCGTCGGGCTGCGACGCCGCGTACGCGCTGGCCGACAAGTTCGGCTCCGGCTCCACGCGCGCGGCCCGGGTGAAGTCGTTCATCGGCAAGATGAACAGCACCGCCAAGACGCTCGGGCTGAAGAACACCCACTTCGACTCGTTCGACGGCATAGGGAACGGGTCCAACTACTCGACCCCGCGCGACCTGACGAAGCTCGCCAGCAGCGCGATGAAGTACTCCACGTTCCGCACGGTCGTGAAGACGAAGTCGACGAAGCAGAAGACCACCACGAAGAGCGGTGGTTACCGCTACATGTCGTGGACCAACACCAACAAGCTGCTGGGCACCTACAGCGGCGCGATCGGTGTGAAGACCGGCTCCGGCCCGTCGGCCAAGTACTGCCTGGTCTTCGCCGCGACCCGTAGCGGCAAGACGGTCATCGGCACGGTCCTGACCTCCACCTCGGAGGCGAACCGCACCGCGGACGCGAAGAAGCTCATGGACTACGGCTTCAAGAAGTAGCCCGGTCCCGCACCACGAGGGAGGGGCCCCGCGGAAAGTCCGCGGGGCCCCTCTCGCGTGTCCGGCAACGCCCTGAACTCCTGGGCCGAGCGGATCAGCCGCCCTGGCCTGCGCTGCCGATCGGGCCCACCAGCACCTGGGCACCGTCGGGGCTGTCCGAGGCAGGCAGCGAGCCGTTGCCCGGCCAGTCGAGAGTGACCGACTTCGTCTCGTTCGGCGGTGTCACCACCAGCCCCGTGATGCGGACGCCGGAGCCGCCCGACTCATTGAGCGGGTAGCTGACGTAGAAGTCGATTTCCTTCCCGTTCTTGAGGACGTACGGGTCGCCGGGCTCACCCTTGCGCGTGGCGGAGATCGTCCCCGAGTTGGTCTTCAGGTCGACGCCCGCGAACCCGGAGATCACACAGTCCGCACCGCTGCCGTTCGTCAGCTGCACCACGACCGATCCGTCGCGGTCGCCTTCGATGAAGCCGTTCTTCGCCGTGACCTCCAGCCCGTCGGTGGTGCACTTGGCGGGCTTGGCACCCGAGCCGCTCCCGCTGCCGCCGGAGCTCGACCTACCGGAGTCCGAGCCGGCGGAGCTCGTCCCGGCGGACTCCTTCCCGTCGCCCTGATCCGAACCGCCCGAGCCCGAACCACCGTCCGAGGACGACGCGGATGACGCGGATGACGCGGACGACGCGGACGACGCGGTGGACCCGGCCGACGGGTCGCTCTGCCCCGCGCCGTCATCGTCGTTCTGGCAGGCCGTGAGCGAGAGACCCGCGGCAACGACCAGGGCTGCGAAGGTGAGCTTGTGAACGCGCATCGTTTCTTCCTCAGTTCGGTGGCGGTGCCGGCTGCTCGGTACGGGTCGGTCCGAGCGAGCGCTTCTGATCATCAGGACCGGCCGGGCCCGGGAGCCCGTTCCGCCCAACCACCCACTAATACATTCCTGTTACACGTGCAGCCGGGCGGCACGCGCGCCGTCCGCCTCTGGGCACGCCACCGGCCGAGGCGATAGAACGTTGCCATGCCAAGCTTCGAGATCACACCGATAGGCACGGTCCGCAACGACCGGACGGACGTCCAGCACACGGACAACTGGGGTGCGGTGCGCAGCACGATCACCGTCGACGAACGTTTCGGCGAGGCATGTCTCCAGGGGCTTGAGGGGTTCTCCCACGTGGAGGTCCTCTTCGTCTTCGACCGGTTCCCGGAACACGACGACTACCGGGAACCCCGCCCCTACCGCGGCCGGTCCGACCTCCCGCCCGTCGGCGTCTTCGCCGGCCGCGGGCCCCGCAGACCGAACCGCATCGGGGTGACGTGCTGCGCCGTCGAATCCGTCCGCGGCCGCGAACTGACGGTGGTCGGCCTCGACGCGGTCTCCGGCACCCCGGTCATCGACCTCAAGCCGACGATGGCGGAGTTCCGCGCGGTGGAGGTCGAGCAGCCGGAATGGGTCAGCGACATGATGTCGGAGTACTTCCGGCCGTAACCGCCCCTGCGCCTACGCCCGGCGCAGACCGGCCTGGAAGGCGTTCCACGCGGTGTTCGCCGTCAGCCGACTCGGGCGCGAGCGGCGGTGGTGCCGCGACAGGATGCCCGTATGCAGCCGACCTTCGTTCTCGTCCACAGCCCCTCGGTCGGTCCCTCGACCTGGCACCCGGTGGCCGAGCAGCTGACCGCCGCCGGCTACCAGGTACGCGTACCGTCCCTGCTGGACGTGGGCGCAGGCGAACCGCCGTTCTGGCCCCGGGCAGCCGCCGCCGTGCGGGACGGCCTGCGGGACATCCCGGCGGATCAGCCGCTCGTGCTGGTGGCACACAGCAATGCGGGGCTGTTCATCCCGGCCATCCGCGCGGGGCTCGACCACCAGGTGGCCGCCTCGGTCTTCGTCGACGCGGCCCTGCCGGCCCGCACCGGACCGACCCCTGTCGCCCCGCCCGAACTGCTTGAGTTCCTCGGGCCCATGGCAGTCGACGGCACGCTGCCGCGCTGGACCGACTGGTGGGACGAGGCCGACATCGCACCGATGTTCTCCGACCCCGCGATGAGGCAGCGGGTCATCGACGAGCAGCCGAGGCTGCCGCTGTCCTACTACGAGCAGCACGTCCCGGTCCCCGACGGCTGGGACGACCACCCGTGCTCGTACCTGCTGTTCGGGCCCCCGTACGACGACGTGGCCACGGACGCGAGGGAACGCGGGTGGTGCGTAGCGCACCTGGCCGGCGCGCACCTGCACCAGATCGTCGACCCCGTCGGCACGGCCCGGCACCTCGTGGAACTCACCCCGGACGGGGCCTGAAGCGGGACCGCCTGTCGGGACGCAAGCCGCGCACCGTCGGCAAGACCGTGTTCGCCGAACCGCCCTGCGGGAGCCGGACATGCCGATGGCCCCGCGCGGGCTTCGCGCGGGGCCATCGCACACACCTACGCCCAGGTGATCAGCCGCTTCGGCTGCTCCAGGATCGCGGCCACGTCGGCCAGCACCTTGGAGCCGAGCTCGCCGTCGACCAGGCGGTGGTCGAAGGAGAGCGCCAGGGTGGTGACCTGGCGGGGCTTGACCTTGCCCTTGTGGACCCAGGGCTGGAGCTTGATCGCGCCGACCGCGAGGATCGCGGACTCGCCCGGGTTCAGGATCGGCGTGCCCGTGTCGACGCCGAAGACGCCGACGTTGGTGATGGTCACCGTGCCGCCCGCCATCGCCGCGGGGGACGTCTTGCCCTCGCGGGCGGTGGAGACCAGCTCGCCCAGGGACGCGGCCAGCTGCGGCAGCGTCTGCGCGTCCGCGTCCTTGATGTTCGGCACGATCAGTCCGCGCGGGGTGGCGGCGGCGATGCCCAGGTTGACGTAGTGCTTGTGCACGATCTCCTGGTTCGCCTCGTCCCAGGCGGCGTTGACCTCGGGGTTCCGCTTGATCGCGACCAGGAGGGCCTTGGCGATGATCAGGAGCGGGTTGACCCGCACCCCCGCCATCTCCTTGTCCTCCTTGAGCTCCGCCACCAGCTTCATCGTGCGCGTCACGTCGATGGTCACGAACTCGGTGACGTGCGGAGCCGTGAAGGCGCTGCCGACCATCGCCTGCGCGATGGCCTTGCGGACACCCTTGACCGGGATACGGGTCTCGCGCGCGCCCGCCGCGGGGGCGGCGACGGCCGGGACCGCGGCCGGAGCCGGAGCGTCGGCCTGCACGGGTACGACGGCCGGCGCGGGCGTCGCCGCCGCGTGCACGTCCTCGCGGGTGATGACGCCGCCCTCGCCGGTCGGGGTGACCTCCGCCAGGTCGATGCCCAGGTCCTTGGCCAGCTTGCGCACCGGCGGTTTGGCGAGCGGGCGGGCCTCGGGGACGGCGGAGGGGCCGTGGCCGTTCATCTCGCCCTGGATCGCGGCCGACGCGGCGGCGGGCGCCGCCTCGGTGCCCTTGCGGGCGCGCCGCTTGGTGGAGGACTCGGCCACGCCGTAGCCCACCAGCACGGGCTGGCGGCCCTTGGGCGCCTCCGGCTCCGGCTCGGGCTCGGCGGCGGGTGCGGGTACGGTCTGCGGCTCGGCGGCCTCGGCCGCCACCGCGTCGCCGCTGCCCGGCGCCACGTCCACCGAGATGATCACCTGGCCGACGTCGACGGTCGTGCCCTCGGCGAAGCGCAGTTCGTGCACCACCCCGTCGTACGGGATGGGCAGCTCCACGGCCGCCTTGGCCGTCTCGACCTCGCAGACGACCTGGCCGTCGGTAACGGTGTCGCCCGGCTGGACGAACCACTTGAGGATCTCGGCCTCGGTCAGTCCCTCGCCCACGTCGGGCATCTTGAACTCACGGAAGCGAGCAGCGTTGGAAGTGTCGGTCATCGTTGTCACGCCCCTGTCCTCAGTACGCCAGCGAGCGGTCGACGGCGTCGAGCACGCGGTCGAGACCCGGCAGGTACTCGTCCTCCAGCCGGGCGGGCGGGTACGGGACGTGGTAGCCGCCGACCCTGAGCACCGGTGCCTCCAGATGGTAGAAGCAGCGCTCGGTGATCCGGGCGGCGATCTCCGCGCCGGAGCCGTAGAACACCGGCGCCTCGTGGACCACGACCAGCCGGCGGGTCTTCTCGACCGAGGTCTGGATGGCGTCGAAGTCGATCGGGGACATCGAGCGCAGGTCCACGACCTCGATCGACTTGCCCTCTTCCTCGGCGGCCGCTGCGGCCTCCAGGCAGACCTTCACCATCGGGCCGTACGCGACCAGCGTGAGGTCCGTGCCCGTACGGGCGACGGAGGCCCGGTGCAGCTGGCCCGGGATGGACTCGGTGTCGACCTCGCCCTTGTCCCAGTACCGGCGCTTCGGCTCGAAGAAGATGATCGGGTCGTCGCTCAGCACGGCCTGCTGCATCATCCAGTAGGCGTCGGACGCGTTCGAGGGCGAGACCACCTTCAGGCCCGCGACGTGCGCGAACAGCGCCTCGGGCGACTCGCTGTGGTGCTCCACGGCGCCGATGCCGCCGCCGTACGGGATCCGCACGACGACCGGCAGCTTGATCTTGCCGAGCGAGCGGGCGTGCATCTTCGCGAGCTGCGTGACGATCTGGTCGTACGCGGGGAAGACGAAGCCGTCGAACTGGATCTCCACGATCGGCCGGTAACCGCGCAGCGCCAGGCCGATGGCCGTACCGACGATGCCGGACTCGGCGAGCGGGGTGTCGATCACCCGGTCCTCGCCGAAGTCCTTCTGCAGCCCGTCGGTGATCCGGAAGACCCCGCCCAGCTTGCCGACGTCCTCACCCATGATGAGGACCTTGGGGTCGGTGTCGAGGGCCTTGCGCAGCGACTCGTTGAGCGCCTTCGCGATGGACATCTTTTCCATGGCCATGGCTACTTGCCCTCCTCGGCGAACGATGCCTGGTAGGCGGCGAACTGGGCGCGCTCCTCGTCGACGAGCGCGCTGCCGTCGGCGTAGGCGTGGTCGAAGATCGCCAGCCGGTCCGGGTCGGGCATGGCCCGTACCGCTTCGCGTACCCGCTTGCCGAGGGTCTCGCTCTCCTCGTCCAGGCCGGTGAAGAACGCCTCGTCGGCGGCGCCCTGCTTCTCCAGGTAGGTGCGCAGGCGCAGGATCGGGTCCTTCGCCTCCCAGGAGGCGCGCTCCTCGTCGGCCCGGTACTTCGTCGGGTCGTCGGAGGTGGTGTGCGCGCCCATCCGGTAGGTGAACGCCTCCACGAGGGTGGGGCCCTCACCCCGGCGGGCCCGCTCGAGCGCCGACCTGGTGACGGCCAGGCAGGCCAGCACGTCGTTGCCGTCGACCCGGACGCCGGGGAAGCCGAAGCCCTGTGCGCGCTGGTAGAGCGGCACCCGGGTCTGCTTCTCGGTCGGCTCGGAGATCGCCCACTGGTTGTTCTGGCAGAAGAACACGACCGGGGCGTTGTAGACCGCGGAGAACGTGAACGACTCGGCGACATCGCCCTGGCTGGAGGCGCCGTCACCGAAGTACGCGATCACGGCCGAGTCCGCGCCGTCCTTGGCCACGCCCATGGCGTAACCGGTGGCGTGCAGGGTCTGCGAGCCGATGACGATCGTGTACAGGTGGAAGTTGTTGACCGTCGGGTCCCAGCCGCCGTGGTTCACACCGCGGAACATCCCGAGCAGGTTGGTCGGGTCGACCCCGCGGCACCAGGCCACGCCGTGCTCACGGTAGGTCGGGAAGACGTAGTCGTCGTCGCGCAGTGCCCGGCCGGAGCCGATCTGGGCGGCCTCCTGGCCCAGCAGCGAGGCCCACAGGCCCAGCTCGCCCTGGCGCTGCAGCGCGGTGGCCTCGGCGTCGAAGCGGCGGGTCAGGACCATGTCCCGGTACAGGCCTCGCAGCTCGTCCGCGGTCAGGTCGATCGAGTAGTCCGGGTGCTCCACGCGCTCGCCCTCGGGCGTCAGCAGCTGTACAAGCTCGGGTCCGGAACTCTGTGGCGTCTTCGCGGCGCTGGTCCGCTTGCTGCTGCGTCGCGGTTTGCGCGCGGCAGTGCTCTCCACGGTCACGTGCGTGCTCCTCCGTCGGTCCGGCCCCCGGGGTCTGCCGGGAGACCAGTGCGGCTCGCCTGTGTCCGTACCCGTGCACGGGGTGGGTGCCGCTCGGTCCGGGAACAGGCGTGACAGGTGCCCCGGCGAGCGCCCTGTTATTAAGCACGTTACCCAGTGCCTCGCGTAACTGCGAAACCCTATCTGACCTGCGATTTTGCTTGGATTTCCAAGTAAATCGAAAAATACGGGAACTCTCGCTGGTCACAGCACTGGTAACAGCCTTGCAGGCCGCCGGAACAACGGCACGTTATCTCGCCGGACAGCGGCAGGGAAGAGGGGAGTGTGTGAGACTGCGTTTGTGCGCAAAGAAGGAAAAATCACTGTTTTTCTGCTGGATGACCACGAAGTCGTCCGTCGCGGAGTCCATGAGCTGCTCTCGGTGGAGGACGACATCGAGGTCGTCGGGGAGGCCGGTACGGCAGCGGACGCGCTGGTCAGGATCCCCGCGACCCGGCCCGATGTGGCGGTCCTCGACGTGCGGCTGCCGGACGGCAGCGGGGTGGAGGTCTGCCGGGAGATCCGCTCCCAGGACGAGTCCATCCACTGTCTGATGCTGACCTCGTACGCCGATGACGAGGCACTTTTCGACGCGATCATGGCGGGCGCCTCCGGATACGTCCTCAAGGCGATCCGCGGCAACGAGCTGCTGAACGCGGTACGGGACGTGGCGGCCGGCAAGTCGCTGCTCGACCCGGCGGCCACCGAGCGGGTGCTGGAGCGGCTGCGCGACGGCCAGAAGAGCCGCGGGGACGACAAGCTCGCGGGCCTCACCGACCAGGAACGCAGAATCCTGGACCTGATCGGCGAGGGGCTGACGAACCGGGTAATCGGTGAGCGGCTCCATCTCGCCGAGAAGACGATCAAGAACTACGTATCCAGCCTGCTCTCCAAACTGGGTATGGAACGCCGCTCGCAGGCCGCCGCCTATGTGGCGCGGCTGCAGGCCGAAAAGCGCTGACCAGCAAGAAAGAAGCCTTCGGGACTTTGGTCCCGCGCCACCCGGGGCTGCGGACTCTTTCTTACGTTCCCCGCGCCCGGGGACAGTGGAGCTCATGTCATCCGAGGAACTCCACGCAATCGAACTGCTCGGCCGGGTCCCCTACGGCCGGCTGGCGACGAGCATGCGGGCACTTCCGATCCTGACGGTGGCCCGCCACATCGTGATCGAGGGCCGCGTCGTGCTGCGCATGCACAGCAGCCTCGGCTACCACGACGCCTGCAACGGCACGGTCGTCGCGTACGGCGCGGACAACTGCAACGCGGCCACCTCGACGGGCAGCAAGGGGCTGTGGTCCGTGCAGTTCACCGGGCCCGCGGAGATCATCGAGCCGACCTGCGCCCAGCGTGAGCTCTTCGGACCCCGCCCCGCCGAGGTGAACGGGGAGCCCTTCGCGGCCGCCTACCTCCGGCTCGACCCGCACTTCGTCACGGTGCACACTCTGGACTTTCACGCAAATCGAGAGGGCCGGCAACACAGCGTGATCTAACATCTGGCGAGTGCCGCGCTCATCTGTAACCCTCCCGCCTGTTCCCCCGGTAGGCGAGGTGCTGCGCCGCTACCCGGACACCGGTGAGCCGCTCACCTGCGAACCCCTCACCCAGGGCCTGCTCAACCACGGCTACCGGGTCTCCACCACCCGCGGTTCCTACTTCCTCAAGCACCACCTCGACGACTCCACCGGCGACCGCGCCACGATCGTCCGCCAGCACCGGGCCACCCAGCGGCTGCAGTCACTCGGCGTGCCCGTCGCCCCGCCCGTCGAGGACACCGAGGGCGGCACCGTCACCGAGATCGGCGGCCGCCGCTACGCCCTGCACCCCTGGGTCGACGGGCTGCACCGGGCAGGCGCCCAGCTCACCGTGGCCCAGTCGGTGCGGCTCGGGGCGCTGCTCGGAGCCGTACACACCGGACTCGCGCAGGTGATGGAGGCGGGCGCGGAAGCCGGGGCAGGCTGCGCCAGCCCGGACCCCGCCGACACCTTCGCGCTGATCGACGAGCTGCTGGCCGCGGCTCGCGGCCGCAGGCCCCGCGACTCCTTCGACGAACTGGCCGAGCACCGGCTCCTGGAACGGCGCACCCTGCTGGACCGGCACGCGGGGGACAGACCGCCGCCCCCCGGCATCCCGGCGACCGGCTGGGTGCACGGCGACTTCCACCCGCTGAACGTGCTCTACCGGGGCGCCGACCCGGTGGCGATCCTCGACTGGGACCGGCTGGGCGTGCAGCCCCGCGCGGAGGAGGCCGTGCGGGCCGCGGCGATCTTCTTCGTGCGGCCGGCCGGCGAACTGGAGCTGACGAAGGTGCGGGCGTACGCACGGGCCTACCGGCAGGCGGCCGGAGCCGGGGCCGCCGAACTGGCCGCCGCGGTGCACCGGGTGTGGTGGGAGCGGCTCAACGACTTCTGGATACTGCGCTGGCGCTACTGCCTGAACGACCGGAGGGCCGACCCGCAGTTCCCTGCGGTGTCGGCCCTGGCGGTCTGGTGGACCCGTGAGTACGACGCGGTGCGCGAGGCCTTCACGGGGTGAGCATCACCCGGCGGTCGTGCCGGCCCCCGCCGCGGCGCCTTCCGTGGCGCCTTCGGCAGCGCCTCCGGGCGCACCGTCCCCGCCATCGGTGGCACCTTCACTGGTGCCGGAGTTGCCCTCACTGGCGCCCGTGTTGCCTTCGCTGGTACCGGAGTTGCCCTCGGTGGTACCGGCGTTGCCCTCGCTCGTGCCGGCGTTGCCCTCGTTGGTGCCCGTTCCGCCGTTCTCCGTGTTGCCCGGGTCCGACTGGGACGCCGTGGCGGACGGGGAGTCGGACGGCTCGCTCGGTGTGGGCGACGGGGTGAACGACGGCTTCTCAGGCGTCTCCTGCTGATCACCGGTGGAGTTCCCCGGCTGCTGGGTGTCCTCGGTCTCCTCGTCGGTCGGCGAGGCCGAACTCTTCGACGGGGAGGGGGAGCTGGACGTCGAGGGCGGTGTCTCCTCGTGCTTCTTGCCGCCGCCCTGCGCCGCGTTGAGCGCGATGGCGACGCCCGCCCCGATCGCGATCAGAGCCAGTACGACGAACAGCCACATCTTGCCGCGGCCACCACCGCCGCGCCGGCTGCTGCCGCCCTCGTACCCGCCGTCGTCCGGGTTCATCGGCGGCAGGATCGGTCCCTGCGAGGTGTCGCCGTGCTGCGGGTGCCCCATCGCCCGGGTGGCGCCGGTCATCCCGTGGGGCGGGGTGTTCCCACCCTCGTTCAGCACGACCGGTCCGGTGTTCCACGTACCGGTGTGGCCGCCCTGGACCTGGAGCATCTGCAGGCTGTACTGGACGAGGCCGCGCATCTCCTCGGCGCTCTGGAACCGGTCGTCCGGGTCCTTCGCGAGCGAGCGCATGACGAGTCCGTCGAGCTCCGCCGGCACCACGTCGGAGACCTCGGACGGCGGGACCGGAATGTCCTGAACGTGCTGATATACGACGGAGAGCGGCGTTTCGCCGGTGAATGGGGGCCGCAGTGCGAGGAGCTCGTAGAGCAGACAGCCGGTGGCGTACAGGTCGGAACGGTGGTCGACGGCCTTGCCCAGCGCCTGCTCGGGGGAGAGGTACTGCGGCGTGCCCATGACCATGCCGGTCTGGGTCATCGTCGACTGCGCGCCGTGCAGCGCACGGGCGATGCCGAAGTCCATCACCTTGACCGCGCCGGAGTGCGTGATGATCACGTTGGCGGGCTTGATGTCCCGGTGCACGATCCCGTGCTGGTGCGAGTAGGCGAGGGCCTCCAGCACACCGGAGACGATGATCAACGCCTGCTCGGGGGGCGGGGCCTCCGCATTGAGCAGCAGGTCACGGATGGTGCGGCCCTCGACGAGCTCCATCACGATGTACGGGACGGTCTGGCCGGCCACCGTGTCCTCGCCGGAGTCGTACACCGCCACGACCGCGTGGTGGTTGAGGCCGGCGACCGACTGCGCCTCGCGCGTGAACCGGGCCTTGGAGACCGGGTCCTCGGCGAGATCGGAGCGCAGCAGTTTCACCGCCACCGTGCGACCGAGCCGGACGTCCTCGGCCGCGAAGACCTCGGCCATACCGCCCCGGCCGAGGCGGCCGGTCAGCCGGTACCGTCCGTCGCCGACCACACCGCCGATGCCCCAGGAGTCGGTGCCATCCGGAACTCCGCCGCCGTTTGCTTCGGGTTCGGGTGCCATCAGTCCTCGCCGTCGTATATGTCCGCGCGTCCGCGGGTTCTCACGGTGCCTTGCTGCATTGCCACGTCACGCTACAGCCTTCGTCGGACACACCGTTTTCGAGAGGGACGGGTCATCCAACCGGCTGGCGCGCCACCCGCGCAAATTACATGCGGTTCCTGTAACGCTTCCGAGACGCTTCTTGTGCGTAGGGTCACGGAACGGGCACCTGGCTTGACGTGTCGTACCCCTCGGGCAGACTTGGCCCGTAATACGGATCTTCGCGTGAGCAGCGCGCCCGAGGGGGAAGTAAGTCATGAGCCAGGACGGCGCACAAGGGGCCCAGGGTCGCTACGCGGGCGGTTCGGTCGCCGGCGGCCGCTACCAGCTGCGTGACCTGCTCGGCGAAGGCGGGATGGCGTCCGTATATCTGGCGTACGACTCCGCGCTCGACCGGCAGGTCGCCATCAAGACGCTCCACACGGAACTGGGCCGTGAGCAGTCCTTCCGTGAGCGGTTCCGGCGCGAGGCGCAGGCGGTCGCCAAGCTGCAGCACACCAACATCGTCTCCGTCTTCGACACCGGCGAGGACGAGCTCGGCGGCGCGCTGATGCCGTACATCGTCATGGAGTACGTCGAGGGGCAGCCGCTCGGCTCCGTTCTCCAGGCGGACATCACGAATCACGGTGCGATGCCGGCCGAGAAGGCGCTCAAGGTGACGGCCGACGTCCTGGCCGCCCTGGACACCAGCCACGAAATGGGCCTGGTCCACCGCGACATCAAGCCCGGCAACGTGATGGTGACCAAGCGCGGCGTCGTGAAGGTCATGGACTTCGGCATCGCCCGCGCCATGCAGTCGGGCGTCACGTCGATGACGCAGACCGGCATGGTCGTCGGCACGCCGCAGTACCTCTCCCCCGAACAGGCCCTTGGCCGTGGGGTGGACGCGCGCTCCGACCTGTACTCGGTCGGCATCATGCTGTTCCAGCTGCTGACCGGGCGCATCCCGTTCGACGCGGACTCGCCGCTGGCCATCGCGTACGCGCATGTCCAGGAGGAGCCGGTCGCGCCGTCCACGATCAACCGGTCGCTCACCCCCGCGATGGACGCGCTCGTCGCCCGCGCGCTGAAGAAGAACCCGAACGAGCGCTTCCCGAGCGCCGCCGCGATGCAGGACGAGATCACGCGGGTGCTGAGCGCGAGCGGGCACACGGGCGCCCCGGTGATCGTCGCCGGCGCCGGCGCACCGGCGAACAGCGGCTCGGGTGTGGGATCGGCGGTCTTCCCGCCGGTCGACCAGTCCGCCCCCGCACCGCAGCACGTCCAGACGCCGTACCAGCCCGGCCCGTACCAGTCGCAGCAGCAGCCCGGCCCCTACGGCCCGCCGACGCCCGCCCCCTCGTACGGCTATCCGCAGTCGGCCCCGGCGTACCAGACCTCCGCGCCGATGTCGCCGATGCAGCAGCAGACCCCGCCGCCCTACTCCGTCTCGCCGCACACGACGACCTCCCCTGCGGGCGGCGGCGGCTCCAAGCGGAACATGCCGGTCATAGTGGGCTCGATCGTCGTTGCCCTGATCGCGATCGGCGGCCTGATCACGGTGCTCTCGATGAAGGGCGACGACACGGGCAAGGACGACACCACGTCGAGCGAGTCCCCGGCGGCCGACCACAAGGATCCGGAGCGGAACCGGACGATGAAGACCGAGGACTGCACCGACGCCATGGAGGACAACGACGACCCGAACAAGGTCGACGCTCCGAACTTCCTCTACAAGGACATCCTCTCCGCGCGGGCCTGCGCGGACGCGGCGGGCTGGACCATCAAGCAGATCAAGGTGCCGGGGAACGCCTACGCCGAGGACCAGATCATCGACCAGTTCCCCACCTCCGGAACCGCGGTCCCCAAGACGGGTGCCCACTTCGAGCTCCGCATCGCGACGGGCGACCCTGCCTAGGTCTTTCGCTCGGCCCCAGGGCCCCCCGCCCGTGCCGGGCTACGTCGGCGCCGCCGGTCCGGGGGACATCCATCCGCGCCACCTGAGATGCCGGACATAACGTCACATGTGACGCTGATCGCATGGCTTCAGGACACCGCCCCTCGCGGTCCTCAAGGTGCGTGGCCTGCCTGGCGATGACGGCAGCCGCGGCGCTGGGGGCCGTGACGGGTGGCCAGGCGTACGCGGACCAGCGGGCGACCGCCGGGGGCCCGGCGCCGGCCAGCGCCTTCGCGCCGCCGCTGCCTGCGGCGGCCCCCGGGGCGTCCGCGGAGACTTCCGCCGCCTCCGGACCTTCCGCACCCCCGTCCGCCGTGCCGCCGTCCATCGAGGCGCCGTCCGCCACTCCCTCCGTACCGCCTTCCGTCGGTCCTGCCGCTCCGCACGGCCCCGGTGCGTCCACCGGTCCGTCGGCCGCGCCCGCCCACCCCGCGCCCCAGGCGTCACCCGCCTCGGCCTCCCCGTCCGCCACCGACGGATCGCCCTCGCCGAGCGCCGGATCACCGCGCCCCGAGGACGAGCAGTCACCGCTGGCGGGGCTGCCTGCCGGGGAAGGGCGGCCGCGGCCCGGACGGGAGCTGACGCCCGAGGAGATCGAACAGGCGGACGACGCCATGGATCCGACCGAGGAGGAACCCGCCGCGTCGGATCCCGCCGTGGCGCCGGCCGTGACGCCCGATGCGAGCACGTCCGCCGAAGCCGGCCGGAAGTCGCGTCAGGCCCTCGGCGGACCGGCGGCGCGAGAGGTACGGGGGGTGTCGCTCGGCGTGGGAATCGCCCTGGTCGGCCTGGGTCTCGGCTTCCTCGCACTCCGCATGCGCCGCACCTACTGACCCTCGCGCACCGACCGGCTCCACGGCCGCACGGGTGGCCCCGGAGACTTGCGTTCGGCAACATACTCGGTATACATACTCAGTATGTCGATCCGTCACGGGCTGCTGGCCCTGCTGGAACGGGGGCCGCGGTACGGCTCCCAGCTCCGCACCGAATTCGAGTCGCGCACCGGCTCCACCTGGCCGCTCAACGTCGGGCAGGTGTACACGACGCTGAGCCGGCTGGAGCGCGACGGCCTGGTCGCCCAGGACGGCGAGGACGACCAGGGCCACGCCCTCTACTCGATCAGCGACGACGGTCGCGCCGAGCTGCGCAGCTGGTTCGAGACGCCGGTCGACCGCAGCAGCCCGCCCCGCGACGAGCTGGCCATCAAGCTCGCCATGGCCGTCGGCGCTCCGGGCGTGGACATCCGGGCCGTCATCCAGTCCCAGCGCCACCACACGGTGAAGGCGATGCAGGACTACACGCGCCTCAAGGCGCAGGCCCTCACCGATGTGCCGGCCAACCGCGACGAGGTCGCCTGGCTGCTCGTACTGGAACAGCTGATCTTCCAGGCGGAGGCGGAGGCCCGCTGGCTGGACCACTGCGAGTCCCGGCTGGTCCGGCTCGCCGAGGCCGCCGCCACGGAGCCGGAGCCGAACACGTCCACGCGCGGCCCCGCACGTACCGCCCGGCTCCGCGCAGGCCGCTGACCCGGGCCTCCACCCACCGCTGAGCCACCCGCCCGCACCGCCGGGCAGGAGACCGGCTCGCTCAACGGCGGTGTCCCGCACCGCTGGGCCGACTGTTCGTTCCGCTGAGCCGGCCTTTCGCCCGCTGAACCACGGCCGCCGGCCGGGGCGCTCCGGGCGAGGTCCCGGCCCCGCCACTCCGCATCGCGGTCCCGGCCCCGACACTTCGCATCGCGCAGTCGCCCGTCCGCCACCGACCGCCACCGACCGCAGAACCGTTCCGAGGGGGAACCACCCGCCATGTCCCTGCACGCCCCGTCCCCAGCCGCTCCGCCCCTGTCGGTGGATGCTCCGGTGCTCGAACTCCGCGCGCTCACCCGTACCCACGGCACCGGCATCGCCGAGGTGCACGCCCTGCGCGGCATCGACCTGTCCGTGCACGCCGGTGAGCTCGTCGCCGTGATGGGTCCGTCCGGCTCGGGCAAGTCCACCCTGCTGACGATCGCCGGCGGTCTCGACACCGCGACAGCCGGCCAGGTCGTCATCGAGGGCCAGGACATCGCCACGCTCGGCCGCAAGGGCGTGGCCGCGCTGCGCCGCCGCAGCGTCGGTTACGTCTTCCAGGACTACAACCTGATCCCCGCCCTGACCGCCGCCGAGAACATCGCCCTGCCGCGTGAACTCGACGGTGTCTCGGTGCGCAAGGCCCGCAAGGAGGCGCGTGCCGCGCTGGAGGAGATGAACCTCCTGGAGATCGCCGACCGCTTCCCGGACGAGATGTCCGGCGGCCAGCAGCAGCGCGTCGCCATCGCCCGCGCGCTGGTGGGGGACCGGCGCCTGGTGCTCGCCGACGAGCCGACCGGGGCGCTCGACTCCGAGACCGGCGAGGCCGTCCTGGCGCTGCTGCGCAACCGCTGCGACCAGGGTGCGGCCGGTGTGATGGTGACGCACGAGCCCCGCTACGCCGCCTGGGCGGACCGGGTCGTCTTCCTGCGGGACGGCTCGATCGTCGACCAGACGCTGACCGCCGGGGCCGACTCGCTGCTGACCGCCGGAAGTGCCGAGTGAGCGTCTTCACGGGCTGGCGCGCCGCCCTGCGGATAGCCCGCCGCGACGCCATGCGGGCCAAGGGCCGCAGCGCGCTGGTGGTCGCGATGATCGCGCTGCCGGTGCTCGGGGTGACGGCCGCCGATGTCACGTACCGCAGCGCCACCCAGACCGAGACCGAGAAACTGACGGCCGAGATGGGTGCGGCCGACGCGCTGTTCAAGGACCCCGGCTCGGGTCCGATGGAGCAGTCGGTCAACGGGGACAACTACGGCAGCCTCAGCGACACCCCGCCGTCCGAGGACGCGCCCGCACTCGACCTGCGGACCGCGTTCCCCCAGGGCGCGCGGGGCATCAGCATCCAGTCGGTGCCCGCGAGCGTCACCACCGGTTACGGCATCACGGACACCGACATCTTCGAGTTCCAGGTCTCGGACCGGCTGGCGCGCGGCAAGATCGACCTCGTCGACGGCACGTTCCCGCACGGCCCCGGTGAGATCGTCGCCACCGAGTCGTTCCTGAAGTCGTCCGGGCTGCACGTCGGTTCACGGACCACCCTGCGCGGGCCGGAGCAGAAGTACACCATCACCGGCGCCGTCGAGCAGCCGGACGACCTGGAGGTCAAGGCGCTCTACGCCGACCCGGGCGCGGTCATCGCCCCGTGGAAGGCCACCGCCGCCCACGACAAGAAGGTGCTGCCGCCGAACGCGGGCGAGACGACCTGGCTGGTGAAGGCGTCCGGCGCGCAGGGCGTCAGCTGGCCCGAGGTGATGGCGGCCAACAAGAAGGGCGCCCTCGTCGTCTCCCGCCAGGTCGTCCTGGACCCGCCGCCGGACTCCGAGGTCCCGCTGACCCGGAGGCTGGGCAGCAACACCATGAGCAGCGGCTCCACCGAGCTGAGCGCGGCCCTCGTCACGGTGGTGGCCATGGCGGTCCTGGAGATCGTGCTGCTCGCCGGACCGGCCTTCGCCGTCGGTGCGCGCCGCTCCCGCCGTCAGCTCGGACTCGTCGGCACCTGCGGCGGGGACCGGCGTCACGTACGGGCCGTGGTGCTCTCCGGCGGGCTGGTGCTCGGCGGCGTCGGCGCGGTCGTGGGAGTGGCGGCCGGGCTGCTGCTGACCGTGGTGTTCCGGCCGATGATCGAGGACCAGGCCGGACAGCGGTTCGGCTCGCTCTCGCTGCATCCGAAGGAACTGCTGGCCGTCGCCGCGATCGGGCTGGTCACCGGACTGCTGGCGGCGTTCGCCCCGGCGGTCGTGGCGAGCCGCCAGTCGGTCCTGGAGTCGCTCACCGGACGGCGGGGCGTGCGCCGCAGCTCCCGGGTACTGCCCGTGGTGGGCTCCTGCGCGCTGGCCGTCGGCGTCGCCGTCGCCGTCTACGGCGGTGTCAGCGGCAGGTCCACGCTGGTCGCCGGCGGCTCGGTCGTCGCCGAACTCGGACTGCTCGCCTGCATCCCGGTGATCGTCGGGCTGCTGGGCCGGCTCGGCCGCAGGCTCCCGCTCTCGCCCCGGATGGCGCTGCGCGACGCGGCCCGCAACCGCGGGCGGACCGCTCCGGCGGTCGCGGCGATCATGGCCGCGGTCGCGGGATCGGTGGCCGTCGCCACGTTCATGTCCAGCAAGATGGCCGAGTCGGACTACGAGTACACGCCGATGCTCGGTGAGAAGTCGGTCGTGCTCTACACCACGGACGAGAAGAGCGTCGAGCGGCTACCGCTGGCGCGGGCGGCCGTGGAACAGAACATGGCAGCCACCGGCAGGCCCGCCGATGTCTCGCGGGTCTGGGCGGGCAGCGACTGCAACGTCTACTACGAGGACGACGACAGCTGCGGCTCGATGGAACTGGTCAAGCCCACCGGCAAGGGACACACCTGCCCGCTCAACACCAAGGGGGCCAAGGAGCTCGCCGCACGGCTCACCGCCGAGGAACACCGCAGCATGATGCACTCCCCCGCCTGCCTGGACGAGCGCTACACCATGGGCACGTTCGGCAGCGGCGGGAGCAACATCGTCGTCGGTGACGCGGCACTGCTGAAGACCTACGTGAAGCTCGACGACCCGGCCGCCGCCGCGGCACTGGCCGCGGGCACCCCCGTACTGCTCAACCGGGCATACGCGAAGGACGGCGAGGTCACCCTGAAGTCCGTCCACCGGTACAGCGAGAAGGACAAGAAGAACCGCGCACGGCACCCCGGCCCGGCCCGGCGGACGACCGACCGGATGAAGGTGTACGTCGCGGACGCGAAGTACGCCGAGACCCCCGGGATCCGGATGATCATGCCGGAGAGGAGCGCGCAGCGGATCGGCCTGCACACCGCGCTGTACGGCAGTGTGTACTCCGTCTCCCGCCCGCCGACGGATGCCGAGGAGCAGCGGACCTCGGCCGCGCTCGAGCAGGCCGGAGGCGGCGTCTACGTGCAGGCCGCCGCCGGGTCCCGGGACCGCGAGGACATCATGATGCTGGTCCTGACGCTGTTCGCCGGAGTGGTGACCCTGGGCGCGGCCGCGATCACGACCGGGCTGGCCAAGGCCGACGCGGAGGCCGACCTGACCACCCTCAGCGCCGTGGGCGCGCCCCTGCGGGTACGCCGGAGCCTGTCGGGGTTCCAGTGCCTGGTGGTGGCGCTCACCGGGGTGCTGCTCGGTACGGGGGCGGGGCTGGTGCCCGCGGTGGCGCTGCGCCTGATCGACCTGCGCAACGCGCTGCGGGAGATGCGGATGTCCCCCATGGAATCCGCTTACACCCCGATCGTGGTGCCCTGGGAGACCATCGGGCTGCTGGCCGTCGTCGTCCCGCTGCTGGCCGGGGCGCTCGCGGCGCTGCTCACCCGGTCACGGCTGACGCTGGCGCGACGCGCCGGGTGACCCGGCGGAAGGCTCCGGCGACGGGCTGACCGCCCGCGCCGCGGCGTTCGGTGCCCCCGAAAACGGTGGATCACGCGTTTCCGGGGGCACCACCGTGTTGTACGGCACGTGTGCGAGACAATGGACGGCATGGAGATGCCGAGGAATGAACGGTCGCAGGAGCACCCCCAAGTCCTCGTAGTGGGACAGGACGGAATGGCGATCGGCGGCGGTGGCACTGACGACGAGTCGCGTGAGGTCCCGGTGACGGAGATGGTCGAACAGCCCGCGAAGGTCATGCGCATCGGCAGCATGATCAAGCAGCTCCTGGAGGAGGTAAGGGCGGCTCCTCTCGACGAGGCGAGCCGGGTGCGCCTCAAGGACATCCACGCCAGTTCGGTCAAGGAGCTGGAGGACGGCCTCGCACCGGAGCTGGTGGAGGAGCTGGAGCGGCTGTCCCTGCCGTTCACCGAGGATTCGGTGCCCTCCGAGGCGGAACTGAGGATCGCGCAGGCCCAGTTGGTGGGCTGGCTGGAGGGCCTCTTCCATGGCATCCAGACCGCGCTGTTCGCCCAGCAGATGGCGGCGCGGGCGCAGCTGGAGCAGATGCGTCGCGCCCTGCCGCCCGGCAGCGGGCACGAGGAGGAGGACGGCGGAGGCGCGGACCCGCACGGAGCGATTCGCTCCGGCCCGTACCTGTAGTCCGGGACCTGCCCGCACGCTCGCACTCACGCACACCTAGCGGTCACGCCCGAAGGGCCCGGCACACGATCTTCGTGTGCCGGGCCCTTGGCGTATGGCGTCCCCTTCGCTTACGGGGTTCTCGTGCGGTTCCCGTCGGGGGATTCAGGCAGTCGCGCCGGCTCAGGCGGTCGCAGGAGCCTGCAGGAGCCCGCGCCGGGCCCAGGCAGTCGCGGCCGGGCTCAGGCGGTCGCGGGAGCCTGCAGGAGCACCTTGCCGATGTGTGTGCTGGACTCCATCACCCGGTGCCCCTCCGCGGCGTCGTACATCGGCAGCGTACGGTCCACCACCGGCCGCACGACCCCGTCGGCGATGAGGGGCCAGACATGCTCGCGTACGGCTGCGACGATCGCGGCCTTCTCGGCGAGCGGGCGCCCACGCAGCGAGGTCGCCGTGACGGCGGCCCGCTTGGTCAGCAGGGCACCCAGATTGAGCTCTCCCTTGGTCCCGCCCTGGAGACCAATGATCGCGAGCCGGCCGTTGACGGCGAGCGCCTGCACATTCCGGTCCAGGTACTTCGCGCCGACGATGTCGAGGATGACGTCCGCGCCCGCCCCGTCCGTCGCCTTCTTGATCTCCTCGACGAAGTCCTGCTGCCGGTAGTCGATCAGGATGTCCGCGCCGAGCTCCTCGCAGCGCGCCAGCTTGCCCGGCCCGCCGGCGGTCACCGCGACCCGGGCGCCGATCGCCTTGGCCAGCTGGATCGCCATCGTGCCGATGCCGCTGGAGCCACCGTGCACCAGCAGTGTCTCGGTGGGGCGCAGGTGGGCCACCATGAACACGTTCGACCAGACGGTCGACGTCACCTCGGGCAGTGCCGCGGCAAGAACGAGGTCCAGCCCCGCCGGTACGGGGAGCAGCTGACCGACGGGAACGGCGACCTTCTCCGCGTAACCCCCGCCTGCCAGGAGCGCACACACCTCGTCGCCGACCGACCAGCCGGTGACGCCGGGGCCGATGGCCGAGATCCGGCCCGCGCACTCCAGGCCCGGGTACGGGGACGAGCCGGGCGGCGGGTTGTAGAAGCCCTGCCGCTGCAGCACATCCGCACGATTGACCGCGCTGGAGACGACATCGACGAGGACCTCGCCCTCGCCGGGTACGGGATCGGGCACCTCGGCCCAGACGAGCGCCTCGGGGCCACCGGGTTCGGGGATCGTGATCGCATGCATGGCCGCGAGGCTACTCCGTGCTGTGCGGACACCCGTGAAGCGCGGTTGGTGCGGCGCCGGTTCGCTCGGGGAGGGGCGGTGTCGGTGCGGGGGATTTGGTGCGGGGGGTGTCGGAGCGCGGGTTCGGTGGGGGTATTCGGTCGGGGATTCGGTCGGGGATTCGGTGCGGACGGTGGCTGCCCGACGACTCGTTGGACCAGGTCGGTGTGCGGATGCGCCTCACGTGCTGGCGGGGCCGGCTCCGGAATGACCGCGGCGGCGTATGGGCGCGGGGTTCAGGGGCGTGGAGCGGCCTGCGGGTTGTGGTTCATGGGCGGGTCGTTCGTGACCCGCACGATGGTGATCAGCCGGTCCGTCAACTGCAGAGGACTGGCCGCCGGGTCGTCGTAACCGAGGAGCCGGTGACCGCGCAGGACGCTGACCACGAGGTCGCCGGTCTCCCGGACGTTCTTGCCTACCTCGGCCTTTATCACCGGCCGTTCGACGAGATCGAGCCCGCTGCCCTGCTGGATCAGGTCCTCCATGACCGTGCCCGCGCTGGGGCTGAGCACGGAGAGACCGAGCAGCCGTCCCGCCGCACTGGCGCTGGTGATCACTGCGTCGGCGCCCGACTGCCGCAGCAACGGGGCGTTCTCCTCCTCGCGCACCGCGGCGACGATCTTCGCGCCACGGTTGAGCTGGCGAGCGGTCAGGGCCACCAGGACCGCTGTGTCGTCGCGCTGGGTGGCGATGATGATCTGGCGTGCCTTCTGCAGCTCGGCCCGCAGCAGCACATCGCTGCGCGTCGCGTCACCGAGCACTCCGGTGTACCCCTCGGCGTTGGCGATCTCTATCACCTTGGACGCAGGGTCGACGATGACGATCTGGTCCTTGCTCAGGCCGGTGGCGCAGAGGGTCTGAATGGCCGAACGGCCCTTCGTGCCGAAGCCGACGACAACGGTGTGGTCACGCAAGTTGGTTCTCCAACGCTTCAGCCGGAAGTCCTCCCGGGTCCGCTCCGTGAGGACCTCAAGAGTGGTGCCGACCAGGATGATGAGGAAGAGCACGCGCAGCGGTGTCACGAACACCACATTGGTGAGCCGGGCAACGTCGCTGTACGGGGTGATGTCGCCGTACCCGGTGGTCGAGAGGGTGACCGTCGCGTAGTAGAGCGCGTCCAGGAAGTCGACCTTGCCGTCAGCCGCATCGTGGTAACCCCCACGGTCGACCCAGACGATCAGCACCGTGGCGGCCAGCACCATCAGAGCCATCATCAGCCGCTTGGCGACCTGTCGAGCCGGTCCGTCGACGACCCGGCGCGGGAGCATCACCCGGGTGGGTACGACATGCTCGTCGGCGCGCCTGGCCATCGCGTCATGGCCGGGAAGTTTCACGTGAAACACCCTTCAGTCCACGGCGTCGCCGAGGCCCACGGTAGATCGAGGATCTCCACCTCGGTGCCGGACCGTACCCCGCCCGGCTCCACGACGGCCAGCCCGTCCGCGGCGGCGATCCCGCGCAACATGGCGGGACCGTTGTAATGCAGGGGTACGACGTGGTCTGCCCCGCCCCCGGTTCCGGCCCCGCCGCGGTGACTGAACTCGCGTGCACCGGCTGCACGATGGACCACGGGGACCAGTCGCGTGTCATGCGGATGGCCGTGTACGTCTTCTCGTACCGCAACCCGGTAGAGCTCCTCCGAGGCCCGCCCGGCCAGCCCGCTGAGCAACGGCTCGGCGAGCGTGAGCAGCCCGGACACCGCAGCCAGCGGGTTGCCGGGCAGGCCCACGAGGTACGGCCCCCCGGCGCTGAGCCGGGCGAGCAGCATGGGGTGCCCTGGGCGCACGGCGACTCCGTCGACGAGCAGCTCGGCGCCGATCCCGGCGAGGACCGGGTGCACATGATCGACGGGCCCCGCGGCGGTGCCGCCGGTGGTGATGACCAGGTCGGCCTCGGACGTCAGCAGCGCCTGCCGCAGAGCTTCCGCATCGTCACCCAGGCGTCGTGGGGCGGAAACCTCCGCACCCAGCGCCCGCAGCCACGGCCCGATCATCGGCCCGAGCGCATCGCGGATCAGCCCGTCATGGGGCAGCCCGGCCGTCAGCAGTTCGTCGCCCAGAACGAGGACGTCGACGCGCGGCCGGGGGCGGGTGAGCAGCTGGTCATATCCGGCGGCTGCGGCCAGCCCGAGGACCGCCGGCGTCACCAGAGCCCCGGCGGGCAGGAGTTGCTCGCCGGAACGGCACTCCTGTCCGCGCGGCCTGATGTCCTGTCCGGGGCTGACCTGTCGCTGCGCGTACAACTGCGCCTTGCCCTCGTCGGCGTGGGCGTGCTCGCTGCGGATCACGGCGGTGGCGTCCGCGGGGATGCGGGCGCCCGTGGCGATGCGCACGGCCTCGCCGTCGGGAAGCGGGCTCGGAGCGGCATGGCCGGCCAGGATGCCCGCGCTCTCCCGGATGCTCCAGGGCCCCGGACCGGCGACGGCCCAGCCGTCCATGGCGGAGGTGTCGAAGGACGGCAGATCGGTGAGCGCGGCAAGGGGCTCGGCGAGCACGTGTCCGAGTGCGTGATCGAGGGGTCGGTGCGCCATGCGCGGCGGAACCCCACGGCCTGCATCCGCCGCGACAGCACGGGCCTCACGCCAAGGGGTCGCGCGGGTGCGTCGCCGGTCGCGCGGGGAAGGCTGGTCGAGCGGGGAAGGCTGTTCGTCCGGGGACGGGTCGTGCAGTGAGGAGCCCTGCGGGGAGGCGCCGTGCGGGGAGGAGCCCTGCGGGGAGGCGCCGTGCGGGGAGGGCTGGTCGTCCGTGGCACTTCGGACGGCGCTGCGCGAGGAGCCGTTGGGGTCGGCGCGGAACGGGTCCGACGCGGGTGGCCGGTCCCGCGACCGTCCAGGGACCTCGGACCGCGATTGGCCCTCGGGCCGCGACCGGCCAGGCCCATCGGGCCTGAGATCGCGGGGGGACTGGCGGCCGACCAGCGCGAGAGCCTGCTGCACGGCCCGCTCCTCGTCGGCCGCGGCCTCGGCGGCTCGGGCATCGTCCGTGGTCGCGCGGGTGTCAGCGGCCCCGTTGATGCCGTCCGTGGTCGCGCGAGCGGCAGAGGCACCGCGGGTCGCTTCGGCGACGCGAGTCCCATCGGCGGTGTGGGTCACTTCGGCGGCGGGGGTCGTTTCTTCGATGGGGGTCGTCTCGGCGGTGAGGTTCTCGGGGTGGTGGGGTTCTTGGCAGCCGGGTTATCAGCGCCGGCCCGGCCCTCGACGACGGTTCGCCCTACCGCGGCGGCGGGCTCTCCCCTCCGGACAGGTGCTCCGTACGCGACTGGCCGCTCACGGGCCCTGCAGCCCGGCCCCTTCCAGTCGCACGGTTGGGCGCTTGGCCGGCTGCCCCGACGGGCGCCTCAGCTGCCGGGTCCCTCGCCGGGGGCCGCCCGGTGCTGCCGCCGCGGCCCGTCATGGCGTCTCTGTCTCGTCCGCCCACCGGAGTGCGAGCGCGGCGGCCTTGCGGGCCGCCTCGGCCACTGCCTCGGGTCCACCCCCGCCGCTGCTCGCCTGCGCCGCCGCGTAGCCGACCAGGAAAGTCGTCAGGGGCGCGGCAGGCCTGGCGACGCCGTGGGCGGCATCACGGGCGAGGTCGAGCAGGACGCCGGTGTCGACGTCGAGTTCGATGCCCAGTTCGTTCTTGACTGCGGTGATCCATTCGTCCAGCACGGTCCCATGTTCTCTGATCCGGGCCCGGGCCGAAGCGATGTCTTCCCAGGTGTCGCAGTCGAACGATGCGAGCGGATCCGCCACCACCCGGGAAAGCCGCAGCTCGTGCGTCAACAGCCGCAGGGGCAGTCCGGCGAGACCGCCGTGCTCCGTGGCGAGCAGCGCCAGTTCACGGCGCAGGGGTTCCGCACGATAGACAGCCACCAGCGGCTGGTCGCGGCCGTCCTGATCGGCGCAGAGGGCACCCTCCACGCCCCCCTGACCTGCGGCGGCCAGCAGCGACTCGACCGTGTCCGCCCCCAGGAACGGCAGATCGGCGGAGAGCACGAGCACGCGCTCCGCCGTTGTGTGCCGCACCCCGGCACCGAGCGCGGCCAGCGGACCGCCGCCCTGAGGCTCCTCGCAGGTCCAGGTCACGGCACGCACGGTGGGCCGGCGGCCCCCCACCACCACGGTGGTCCCCGCCTCGGCGCAAGCCGCGAGCACGCGGTCGAGCAGCGCCCGGCCCCCGATCCGGAGGCCGGGCTTGTCGGTGCCGCCGAGCCGCTTGGCGGCACCTCCGGCAAGAACGATGGCGTCATACGCGGTCATGCCCCGAGTATGCGTGCCCCCCGGCCCGGCGGATCTGCCCGTCCGCAATCCCGTGGATCAACGCGGAACGGAAATAGGGACCGGAAGAACCGTGAACGGGAACGGGGAACGGGGAACGGGGAACGGCAACGGGGAACGGGGAACGGCAACGGGGAACACCGGAAGAGTCGCGGTGCTCCCGACCTGCGAACCGCCTCGCAGCTCTCGCCTCGCGCCTCTCACCTACGAGCTGCCGGCCGGTCGCCGGCTGACTAGCCGACCGGCTGCCGTGCGACGAGCCGACCGTCCACCTTGGTGACGAGCCGACCAGCTGCCCTTCGACAAGCCGGATGCCCCTGGACAAGCCTGCTCCCCGACACCCAGCCGCCCACCGCGCCGGACCGACCGACGTGCCAGCCGCTCACTGCCAGGCCGCCCGACGTGCCAAGCCGTCCAGCCCGCAGGCGCACTGGACCAACCGCCCTCCACGCCCGCCCGACGGCCTCCGCGCCGTGCCGGGCCAGCCGCCCTGGACCTCCGCCAGCGCTCCCCGCACCTCCGCCGGCGCAAGGCTGGCCTCGCTCAAAGCCGTCGGCACAAGTCCAGCCGGCCCGCACCTCCCTCGGCGCAAGGCGGCCGCCCCGGGCCCCCGCCAGCGCCGGCACACGCCGCTGGGAGCCCCGACGACTGGTGCCTACAGCGTGCGCAGGAGTACCGCAGGCTGTTCCACGCAGTCGGCCACGTAGCGCAGGAAGCCGCCCGCCGTGCCGCCGTCGCAGACCCGGTGGTCGAAGGTCAGCGAGAGCTGGACCACCCGCCGCACGGCCAGCTCGCCCTCGTGCACCCATGGCTTGGGCACGATCCGGCCGACGCCGAGCATCGCGGCCTCCGGGTGATTGATGATCGGGGTGGATCCGTCGACGCCGAACACGCCGTAGTTGTTGAGCGTGAACGTGCCGCCGGTCAGCTCCGCCGGCTTCAGCGTCCCCGTCCTGGCGGCCTCGGTGAGCCGGGTGATCTCCGCGCCGATCGACTCCGCGTTGCGCGCCTGCGCATCCCGTACGACCGGGACGACCAGCCCCCGCTCCGTCTGGGCCGCGAAGCCGAGGTGGATCCCGGGCAGCCGCACGATCTCACGTGCCTCCTGGTCCACCGTGGAGTTGAGTTCGGGGTACCGGGCCAGGGCGGCCGTGCAGATTCGGGCAAGCAGGGCGAGCACCGACACCTTGGGCCCGGCGCCGGGACCACCGGCGCTGTTCATCGCCGCTCTGGCTGCCATCAGCTCGGTGGCATCGGCGTCCACCCAGCAGGTGGCGTCGGGATCTCGCGCCGGCTGCGCGTCAGCTTGTCGGCGACCGCGCCCCGTACACCGCGCAACGGAACCCGTTCGCCTGCGGGCTGTGCCGGCGCCTCGGCCGTCACCGCCGCCGCCTGTGCCGTCACGGCGCCTGAGTGGATGGCGGACTCCACGTCCGCCCGCAGAATCAGCCCGTCGGGTCCGGAGCCGACGAGCTGCCGGAGGTCGAGATCGTGCTGCCGCGCCAGCTTGCGCACCAACGGGGACACGACGGCAACCGGCCCCGGCACGCCATCCGGAACCACACCGGAGGCGGAGCCCGCAGCCGCGGCGGCAGCAGGCTGGGATGCGCCAGGAACGACGGAGGGGACTGGCGAGACGGCGGAGACGGGCGAGATGGGGGCGACGGGTGAAACGGGGGAGATGGGAGCTGCGACAGTGGCCGGCCCCGTGAGCCCCTCAGGACGGACCCGCCTGCGGCGGACCGGCGGTGCGCCGGTCCCGTACCCGACGAGCACGTTGCCCGACCCGGACGGCTCCGGCTCGGCGGTCCCCGTACCGGAACCGGTTTCCGCCGTGCTGCCGGGCCCCTCCACCGACCCGACCGCGACGGTCAAAAGGGGTGCCCCGACCGGAAGTTCCTTGCCCTCCTCGCCGAACCGTGCGGTCACCACGCCCCCGTACGGACAAGGCACCTCCACCATCGCCTTGGCCGTTTCCACCTCGACGACCGGCTGGTCGATGGCGACGACATCGCCGACCTCCACCAGCCAGCGCACGATCTCGGCCTCGGTCAGTCCCTCGCCGAGATCCGGAAGCTTGAATTCGAGCACCTGGGCCATCAGTTCCCCGCCTCCCACTGCAGCCGTGCGACGGCGTCGAGCACCCGGTCCACGCCCGGCAGGTGGTGTCGCTCCTGCATCGGCGGCGGATAGGGGATGTCGAAACCGGCGACACGCAGCACCGGCGCCTCCAGATGGTGGAAGCAGCGCTCGGTGATCCGGGCCGCGATCTCGCCGCCCGGACCGCCGAAACCGGTGGACTCATGGACGACGACAGCGCGGCCGGTCCGCCGCACGGACGCGGCCACCGTCTCGTCGTCGAACGGCACCAGCGACCGCAGATCGACGACTTCGAGGTCCCAGCCCTCCTCGACCGCGGCCTGCGCGGCCTCCATGCACACCGGCAGGGACGGCCCGTACGTGATCAGCGTCGCGCTGCGCCCGGGCCGGCGCACGACGGCCCGCCCGATGGGCTCCACGGCTGTGGGCGCCGCGGGCGACCAGTCCGCCTTCGACCAGTAGAGCCGCTTGGGCTCCAGGAAGACCACCGGGTCGTCGGAGGCGATCGAGGCCCTCAGCAGTCCGTAGGCGTCGTCGACCGTGGCGGGCGTGACGACATGGAGACCCGGGGTCGCCATGTAGTACGCCTCCGAGGAGTCGCTGTGATGCTCGACGCCGCCGATTCCGCCGCCGTACGGCACCCGGACCGTGATCGGCAGGGGCATGGCGCCCCCGGTCCGGTTCCGCATCTTGGCGACGTGACTGATGAGCTGCTCGAACGCCGGATAGGCGAAGGCGTCGAACTGCATCTCCACGACCGGCCGCAGCCCGTACATCGCCATGCCGACGGCCGCCCCGAGGATGCCGGCCTCGGCCAGCGGGGTGTCCGTGCAGCGGTCGTCGCCGAACTCCTTCGCCAGGCCGTCCGTGATCCGGAAGACTCCGCCGAGCGTCCCGACGTCCTCCCCGAGTACGTGCACCGAGGGGTCCTCGGCCATCGAGTCGCGCAGCGCGCGCCCGAGTGCCTGCGCCATGGTGGCGGGCTTGGCCTTCGCCGTCCGCTCTCCGGCCGTGGCCGCTGCGGTGGTCATCGCCCTGCTCCTCTGTCGTCCGCGCCGTGCTGGTCGCTCTCCGCGTCCAGCTCGACACGCAAGCGGGCTGCCTGCTCACGCAGCTGCGTGGTCTGCTCCGCGTATACGTGGGTGAAGAGATCCATCGGGTCGAGCACCGGGTCCGCGTTCATCCGCTCGCGCAGTCCGGCCGCCATCCGCTCGGCGGCCTCCCGCGCCTCCTCGATGCCGTCGTCGCCGAGCAGCCCGCGCCCGGTCAGCTCGCGCTCCAGGAGCTGGACCGGATCGTGTGCCCGCCACGCCTCGACCTCGCTGTCGACGCGGTAGCGGGTCGCGTCATCGGCGTTCGTGTGCGCGTCCATGCGGTAGGTGACTGCCTCCACGAGCGTCGGTCCGCCGCCGCTCCTGGCCCGCTCGACCGCTTCGGAGAGCACCTGGTGCATGGCGGCCGCGTCATTGCCGTCGACCAGCCGGCCCGGCATCCCGTACCCCACGGCCTTGTGCGCCAGGGACGGTGCCGCGGTCTGCTTGGCCAGCGGTACGGAGATGGCGAAGCCGTTGTTCTGTACGAGGAAGACGACCGGGGCACGCCAGACGGCCGCGAAATTCAGCGCCTCGTGGAAATCGCCCTCGCTGGTGCCGCCGTCGCCGACCATGGCGAGGGCGACCACGTCGTCGCCCTTGAGCCGCGCCGCGTGTGCCAGGCCCACGGCATGCGGCAACTGGGTGGCAAGCGGGGTGCAGAGCGGGGCGATGCGGTGCTCGCGCGGGTCGTAGCCGGTGTGCCGGTCGCCACGCAGCAGCGTCAGTGCCTCGACCGGGTCAAGGCCCCGCGCCACGGCTGCGAGCGTGTCGCGGTAGCTGGGAAAGAGCCAGTCCCGCTCCTCCAGCACCAGGGCTGCCGCGATCTCGCAGGCCTCCTGCCCCGTGCTCGACGGGTAGACGGCGAGTCTGCCCTGCTTGGTGAGGGCCGTCGCCTGGGTGTTGTACCGCCGGCCACGCACCAGTTCGGCGTAGAGCCGCAGCAGCAGCTCGGGGTCTGCGTCGGCCGCGGCAGCCGTACCGAGCACGCGGAACGGCTCGGGGTCCGGGAGCAGCGGCGCGGGGTCGGTGAGCGGCTTCCAGGCCGGGGGCGGCGTGGGCCGGTAGGCGGCCGCGCCGGGCAGCTCTTGGACCGTCATGACAAGCACCTCCTGGCATCGAGTGGTATCGAGTGGCAGCTGTCGACATCGAGTGGTGCCCGATATCGGGGGGTGACGAAATATGTCGAAATATCGAAAGCTGTGCGAGGGCGAGTGTGGTGCGCCTCACCTACCGATTGTTCGGTCGCGAGCGCATTTTGGCTACAGGCACCGTCAGCCTGTGGACAAACGGTTCTCCACAGCCTGGGATGGGGACAGCTCGTCCAGGACAGGGAGGCGCGGGAACATGGCAGCTGAACAAATGGCCGAAGGCGGCGAGGACCCCGGCCGGATTCCTCCGGCGCGCCCGCTCGACGCCATCGACCGCGCCATCGTCCGATTGCTCCAAACGGACGGCCGCGCCTCGATACGGTCGGTGGCCGATCGCGTCCACGTGTCGCGCGCCAACGCCTACGCGCGGATCAACCGGCTCATCGAAGACGGGGTGATCCGGGGCTTCAGCGCGCGGGTGAACCACGAGCGGGCGGGGCAGGGGGCCTCCGCCTACATCACGCTCAAGATCGTGCAGAACTCCTGGCGCACCGTTCGCGAGCAGCTCCAGGCACTTCCCGGCGCCACGCACATCGCACTGGTCAGCGGCGATTTCGACGTCCTGCTGCTGGTGCACACGCAGGACAACCGCTCGCTGCGCGAGCTGGTCCTGACCAGGATCCAGTCCATCCCGGAGGTGCTCTCCACCCGCACCCTGCTGGTCTTCGAGGAGACGGACCTGGCACCGGGCCCCGACCGCCCCACGGAACTCACCTGAGGCACGGCCGGCCGGGCGGGAGAGCCGGCCCGGCCCGAGGCGACAGCCAACAGCCCAACGGCCCACTTCAACGGCCCAGCCCGGTGCAGCCCAGCCCGGTTCGGCCCAGCCCAGTGCAGCTCAGCTCAACGACTCAACGACTCGGCTCGGATCGGCTCGGCTCGGCTCGGCTCAACGACTGGACTTCATGCCGTCGAAGGCCAGCTGGACGACGGTGTCCGCCAGCTGGTCCCGCTCCGCCCCGTCGTCCGGTAGCGGCCGGTACCACTCCACCAGGGAGTTGACCATCCCGAAGAGCAGCCGCGTCGCGAGGCGTATGTCCACGTCGGAGCGGAGATCACCGTCCGCGACCGCGGCCTTGAGCAGATCGCCCACCCGCTGGTCGAACTCGCGCCGCCGCTCCAGCGCCCAGCGCTCCGTCTTCGTGTTGCCCCGCACCCGCAGCAGCAGCGTGACATAGGGAAGTTCGGCTATCAGCACCTCGACGGTGCGACGGGTGACGTACTCGACCCGCCCGATCGCCCGGCCCCGCGTGGCACCCGATTCGTCGAGGATTCCGAAGAGCCCGTCCAGCGCCCGGCTGACCGCTCGCCGCAGCAGCTCTTCCTTGCCTGCGACGTGGTGGTAGATCGACGACTTCGAAATCCCCGCCGCCTTCGACAGGTGCTCCATGGACGTGCCGTCGTAGCCGCGCTCGTTGAAGACACGGACAGCGACGGTGAGCAGAGTCTCCGGGGTGTACGTGTCCCGCTTGGCCGTGGTCATGCCAGCGATCCTCCCCTACGAGTTGTCCACAGGTTTCGTGGGCCCCCTTGTCCCGACCGATCGTTCGGTTACTCTAACTCTGTCCGCCCGTCCCTGCCCAGCTCGATGAGGAGTTGGTCCGTCATGGCCGCCGAGCTCTCCCCGCACCTGCTGTCCGAGAAGCACCGCCCCACGCTCGACCGGACCCTCGACGCGATCCGCTCGCGTGCCTACTGGTCCCCGCACCCCGAGCACCCGAAGGCGTACGGCGAGGCCGGCTCCCCCGGCAGCCTGGGCGCCGCCGAGGGCAAAGCAGCCTTCGACGCCGTACTGCACACCCGTATCGACCTCGGCCAGCCGGGCACCGACGGCTGGACCGGCGGGGAGACCTCCCCGTACGGCCCGGAGCTGGCCGTCGAGTACCCCCACGCCGACCTGGACGTCCTGCTTCCCGCGATGCGCGCCGGGATGCCGGCCTGGCGCGAGGCGGGCCCCGAGACCAGGGCCCTGGTCTGTCTGGAGATCCTGGCGCGGATCAGCGCCCGCACCCACGAGTTCGGTCACGCGGTGATGCACACCAGCGGACAGGCCTTCATGATGGCGTTCCAGGCCGGCGGCCCGCACGCCCAGGACCGCGGGCTGGAGGCGGTGGCGTATGCGTACGAGGAGCAGATCCGCGCTCCGCGGACCGCGGACTGGTCCAAGCCGCAGGGCAAGCGCGACCCGATCGAGCTGCACAAGACGTTCACCGCGGCGGGCCGCGGCATCTCGCTGCTGATCGGCTGCAACACCTTCCCCACGTGGAACGGCTACCCGGGCCTCTTCGCCTCCCTCGCCACCGGCAATCCCGTCCTGGTCAAGCCGCATCCCCGGGCGGTCCTTCCGCTGGCCCTCACGGTTCAGGTGGCGCGCGAGGTGCTCACCGAGGCGGGCTTCGACCCCAACCTGGTCGCCCTGGCCGCCGAGCGACCGGGTGAGGGCATCGCCAAGTCCCTGGCGGTCCGGCCCGAGATCCGGATCATCGACTACACCGGTTCCACGGCCTTCGGCGACTGGCTGGAGGCCAACGCCCGCCAGGCACAGGTCTATACGGAGAAGGCCGGGGTCAACACGATCGTCATCGACTCCACCGACGACTACCGCGGCATGCTCTCCAACCTGGCGTTCTCGCTCTCCCTCTACAGCGGCCAGATGTGCACCACCCCGCAGAACCTGCTGGTCCCCCGGGACGGGATCACGACGGACGTCGGCGACAAGACGTACGACGACGTGGTCGGCGACATCGCCGCGGCGGTCACCGGACTCCTGGGTGACGACGCGCGGGCGAACGCCCTGCTCGGCGCCCTGGTCAATCCCGAGGTGAGGGCACGTCTGGAGGCGGCCGCGCAGCTCGGCGAAGTCGTCCTGCCCTCAAGGGAGGTGACCAACCCCGAGTTCCCCGACGCGGTGGTACGTACGCCGCTGATCGTCAAGCTCGACGGAGCCAAGCCGGACGAAGATTCCCCCTACCTCTCGGAGTGCTTCGGCCCGGTCTCCTTCGCGGTGGCGGTCGACTCGACGGCGGACGCCTTGGAACTGCTGCGCCGCACGATCCGCGACAAGGGGGCGATGACGGTCGGCGCGTACACCACATCCCCCGAGGTCGAGGGCGCGGTGGTGGACGTCTGCCTGGACGAATCGGCCCAGCTCTCGCTGAACCTCACGAGCGGCGTGTACGTCAACCAGACGGCGGCGTTCTCCGACTTCCATGGTTCGGGCGGCAACCCGGCGGCCAACGCGGCCCTGTGCGACGGCGCTTTCGTGTCCAACCGCTTCCGCACCCTGGAAGTCCGCCGCCAACGCTGACAGCCGGCGATACAGCCCGTCGGGCGTTCGAGGCGCGAAGGCCCCGGAGCCAGGGGCAGAGCCCCGTTGACGGAAAAAGGAGGCGGGGGCGGGGAGGGCGGTACGGGAAGGGGCGGGTGGGGTCCGGGGCCCCGGACCCCACCCGCCCCCGCTCCCTCTCACAGAGCGAGCTGCCCCAACTAGCCCGCCTGCACAGCCTCCCCAGGAATATCCGCATGCCGCTGCACCCACGCATGCATCGCAATCGCCGCCGCAGCCCCCGCGTTGATCGACCGGGTGGAACCGAACTGCGCGATCGAGCACACCATCGACGCGTGGTTACGGGCCTCCTCCGTCAGACCGGGCCCCTCCTGTCCGAAGAGCAGCACACACCGGCGCGGCAGCACGGTCCGCTCCAGCGGCACGGCGCCCGGCAGATTGTCGATGCCGATGATCGGCAGGCCCTCGGCCTCCGCCCAGGCGGTCAGATCCGCGGTGTCGGGGTGATGGCGGACATGCTGGTAGCGATCGGTGACCATCGCCCCACGACGGTTCCAACGCCGCCGCCCGACGATGTGGATCTCCTTGGCGAGGAATGCGTTCGCGGTGCGTACCACCGAACCGATATTGAAGTCGTGGCCCCAGTTCTCCACCGCCACATGGAAGTCGTGACGCCGTAGATCCAGATCGGCGACGATCGCCTCCCGGGTCCAGTACCGGTAAGGGTCGCCCACATTGCGCCGGTCGCCGTGGGCGAGCAGCTCGGGATCGTACCGCTCGCCCTCGGGCCAGGGCAGCGGATGCGGCCCGACGCCGATCTCCGTCCCGAATCCCTCGTCGTACTGAGCCGGCTCGGCCCCGACGGGCGGCTCGGCCCCGACGGGCGGCTCGGCCCCGACGGGCGATGTGTCCCCAACGGACGGCTCGGCCGCCACGGGCAACTCAGCCGCCGCAGACTCGTCAGTCGACGGATTCCCCCTGGTAACGCCGCCACCGCCGCTACTGCCGCCGCTGTCGTTATTGCCCGTGCTACCGGTGCTGCCGGTCTCGCTGCTCACCTGACGAGCGTATGGCCCCCGTCGGCGCTGTGCTGCGGCGCCTCCCGCTCCTCGGCCCCGTCCCGGGGCTGCGGCACCGTTTCGCGCCGCTGGAACAGCAGCTCCCGTCCGAGCGAGACCCGGCCGCCGATCCACACGAGGAAGACGGTCGGCAGGAAGACGGCGTCCGCGGCGATCATGGCCATCGAGAAGAAGGGCAGCCCCAGCAGCAGGGCGATACCGGCGTGCTCACCGATCATCGCGACCAGCAGGACGTTCTTGACGCGTCGGTTGAACAGGGTGAAGGGGAAGGCGACCTGCACGATGACCGTTGCGTACGTCAGCACCATCACCATCACACCGCTCGCGGCGAGGATGTCCGAGAGTCCGGGCCAGGGGGTGAAGTATTCGAGTTTGAGCGGGTAGTACAGCGCCGTGCCGTCCTGCCACCTCGAACCCTGGATCTTGTACCAGCCTGCGGTCGAGTAGATCAGGCAGACCTCGGCCATGATCACGACGAGGGTGGCGTTGTGGGCGAGGTTCGCGATGACGTCGAGCAGAGTGCGCGGCTCGCTGAGCGGTGCGTAACGGTTCACGGCCCACCAGGCGGCGTGACCGGTCCACAGGATCCAGAAGAGCACCGGCAGCCAGACGGTACCGCCGAGGCTGTCCGTCACCGTGGCCCCGATGAGGACGGCGCCGAACGCCGCCCACAGCAGCGGACCGGCCGCATCCCCGCGCGCCGGACGCCCGCCGCCGGCCCGCCTGACCGGCTCCCCTTCCTCCTGCTCGTCTCCCTCGTCCGCCGACTGCGCCGCCCGTGCTTTGCGCGCCGCCCGCCGGGCATCCAGTGACCAGACCTGCCCGCACCGGGTCAGCACCAGGTAGATCGCCATCAGGTGGATGACGTTGTCGCCGCCGTCACCCATGAAGATGCTGCGGTTCTGCAGCGAGAGCACTCCGGCCATGAACAGGACGGACATGGCGCGGGTGTGCCAGCCCACCATCAGCAGCGCGGCCGCGAGCAACGCGAGCGCGTACACGATCTCGAACCAGACGGCGTTGTCCGACCACATGAGCGTGGTGAAGGCCTGGTTGTTCGAGATGAGCTGCTCCGCCATGTCCCAGCGCCACGGGGCGCCGGGGCCGTACATCTCGTGCCGGTGCGGCAGTTCGCGCAGCAGGAACAGCAGGTAGGTGGCGGAGAAGCCGATCCGGATGACGGCGCTCTGGTACGGGCCGAGGGCCGAGGCGGTGATGCGCTGGATGCCGCGGGCGAGCCTGCGGTCGGGCCGGGCGTGCTCACTGGTCCGCCTCCTTGGCGTCCGCCGAGCCCTCGGGGAGGTCGGCCGCGGTGACGGTCCACCAGGGCAGCACCCGGTAGGACGGTTTCGTGCTGATCTTCTCGTCGCTCCACGACGGAGCCGCGACGGACCTCACTTCGGACCGGACCTGGATCCGTTCGACGGTGCCGCCGTAGTCGTGCTCGCTCAGCCGCAGCATCACGATGCGGCGTATGTACTGCTCGGAAAGGGTGCCGCGCAGCCCGTTGGCCCGGTTCTGGCTGTCATGGGAGCCGAGGTAGAAGTCCCAGCCCCGCCGGAGTTCGTTCTGCTGGACGTGGCTGGGCAGAAGATTGCCGCGTATCGCCTTGCCGTCCTCGCCCGAGAGACTCATCCAGGGGGTGGTACGACGGCCGTCGGCGCCGGCTATCTCAGCGCGTACGTGTACGGCGATGTTCTGCTGCAGCGGGTTGGGGGCGAAGAGCTTCCAGTTCTGCTCGAACTCGGGATAGACCCACTCGTCCACCGCCTTGCCGTGCTGCTTCGTCAGCGTGTTGGAGGGCGCGACGTGCAGGAACACCATGCCCAGCTGAACGCACGCGATCACCCCGATCACGGAAAGTGCCACGGCGGCAGCGACCTGGTACGGAAACGACAGCCCTGCCATACCCGTACGCGGCTCAGAGCCGGCGGGGGTCCAGTAGCCGTGCGGAGTTCGGTAGCCGTGCGGAGTTCCGGAGCAGTGCGGCGTTCAGGGCCATTGCCGGGTCCCGGACCGGTACCAGGTTCGGGACCGGGGTCGGGTTCAGCGCGTTTGCCGAGATCAGGGCCCGTACGGGGCTCAGGGCTCCTGCGGGTCTCAGGGTCTCAGCCCCATCGCGGGCCTCACTGGCCTCAGAGTCTTTGCGGGGCTCGGGGCCCTTGCGCGGCCCTGGGGCCTTGCGGGGCTCAGGAACCGTCCCTGAACCGGGTCCGGCCACGCGTCCCTCCCCGCCGCCGACGCCCCTGTCGTCGTACGAATCCATCCCGCCCCGATCCCCGTCGATCCCGGTCAGTTATCCACAGGGTTGACACCCTACGGGCCGCAGACTCACCATTGAAGACATTGAACCGAACGATCGGTCGGTAGGGAGTCCGGGATGGCGGCAGTGACTGCGGGCCAGACAGCGCAGGCGACAGCAGGCAGTACCGATGGGGCGGACGGGGCCCTGGAGGCGGCTTTCGACGCCGCCGTGGCGGCCGACGAGCGCATCGAGCCGCGCGACTGGATGCCCGACGCCTACCGCGCCTCGCTGGTCAGGCAAATGGCCCAGCACGCCCACTCCGAGATCATCGGCATGCAGCCCGAGGCCAACTGGATCAGTCGCGCCCCCTCGCTGCGCCGCAAGGCGATCCTGATCGCCAAGGTGCAGGACGAGGCGGGCCACGGTCTGTATCTGTACAGCGCCGCCGAGACGCTCGGCACCGGCCGCGAGGAGCTGCTCGACAAGCTTCACGCCGGGCGGCAGAGGTATTCGTCGATCTTCAATTACCCGACCCTGACCTGGGCGGACGTCGGCGCGATCGGCTGGCTGGTGGACGGGGCCGCGATCACCAATCAGGTACCTCTGTGCCGCTGCTCCTACGGCCCCTACGCCCGGGCGATGGTCCGCATCTGCAAAGAGGAGTCCTTCCACCAGCGCCAGGGCTACGAGCTGCTGCTGGCCCTCAGTGGCGGGACCGCCGCACAGCACGAGATGGCCCAGGACGCGGTGAACCGCTGGTGGTGGCCCTCCCTGATGATGTTCGGCCCGCCGGACGACGCCTCGTCGCATTCCGCCCAGTCGATGACCTGGAAGATCAAGCGCCACTCCAACGACGAGCTGCGGCAGCGCTTCGTCGACATCTGCGTCCCGCAGGCCGAGGTACTGGGCCTCACCCTCCCCGACCCGGACCTCCGGTGGAACGAGGAGCGCGGCCAGCACGATTTCGGGGCGATCGACTGGACGGAGTTCCAGGAGGTCCTGAAGGGCAACGGCCCGTGCAACGAACAGCGCCTCACCCAGCGCCGCCGGGCACACGAGGAAGGCGCCTGGGTCCGCGACGCGGCCGCCGCCTACGCACAGAAGCACACAGCCGTATCGAACGGGGAGGGGACAGCATGAGCAGCTCGACCGACTGGCCGCTGTGGGAGGTGTTCGTGCGCTCGCGTCGTGGGCTCTCCCACACCCACGCCGGCAGCCTGCACGCCCCGGACGCCGAGATGGCACTGCGCAACGCCCGCGACCTGTACACGCGCCGGTCCGAAGGGGTCTCCCTCTGGGTGGTGCCGTCCACCGAGATCACGGCGTCCTCACCGGACGAGAAGGACACGTTCTTCGAGCCGGCCGGCGACAAGCCCTACCGGCACCCGACGTTCTACAAGATCCCGGACGGGGTGAAGCACCTGTGACCGCGGCCCTCGCCCTGGGCGACGACGCGCTGGTGCTGTCGCACCGGCTGGGGGAGTGGGCCGGCCACGCCCCCGTGCTGGAGGAGGAAGTGGCCCTCGCCAACATCGCCTTGGACCTGCTGGGCCAGGCCCGGCTGCTCCTCTCCCTCGCAGGGGACGAGGACGAGCTGGCGTACCTCCGCGAGGAGCGTGCCTTCCGCAACGTCCAGCTGGTCGAGCAGCCGAACGGCGACTTCGCCCACACCATTGCCCGTCAGCTCTACTTCTCCGTCCACCAGCACGGGCTGTACGAGCAGCTGGCTGCCGGCGACGGCGAGTTCGCCGGGCTGGCGGCCAAGGCGGTGAAAGAGGTCGCCTACCACCGTGACCACGCCGAGCAGTGGACCCTGCGCCTCGGCGACGGCACCGCGGAGAGCCACGACCGGATGCAGCGCGCGGTGGACGCCCTGTGGCGTTTCACCGGTGAGCTGTTCCAGCCGGTCGAGGGCGTGGACGTGGACTGGAAGGCCCTGCAGAGCAACTGGCTGACATCCGTCACCGCCGTACTGGACCGGGCCACGCTGACCGTGCCGACCGGCGCGCAGGCCGGTGCCTGGACGGCAGGAGCGGGCCGGCAGGGCATCCACACCGAGCCCTTCGGCCGGATGATCGCCGAGATGCAGCACCTGCACCGCAGCCACCCGGGGGCGTCATGGTGACCGGGACGACGCTGGAGGAAGAGCTCCGCAGCCTCGCGGGCTCCGTCCCCGATCCGGAGCTTCCCGTGCTGACCCTGGAGGAGCTGGGTGTGCTCCGGGGCGTGGAGGTGCTCGCGCCGGGCCGCGTCAAGGTCCGGCTCACCCCCACCTACACCGGCTGCCCCGCGATAGAAGCCATGTCCGCGGACATCGAGCGCGTGCTGCACGACCACGGCATGACCGAGGTCTCCGTGGTCACCGTCCTCGCACCCGCCTGGTCCACGGACGACATCAGCGCGGAAGGGCGGCGCAAGCTGGCCGAGTTCGGCATCGCGCCCCCTCGGCCGCACGATGCCGCCTCCCCCTCCGGCGGCCCCGTGCCTCTGACCCTGTCGGTGCGCTGCCCGCACTGCGGCTCCACTGACACGGAGCTGCTGAGCCGGTTCTCGTCCACGGCCTGCAAGGCGCTGCGCAGGTGTGCGGCATGCCGTGAACCGTTCGATCACTTCAAGGAGTTGTAGATGTTCCATCCGCTCCGCGTCAGCGCGATCGAACGGCTCACGGACGATTCGGTGGCCGTCGACTTCGCCGTGCCGCCAGAGCTGCGTGAGACCTTCCGCCACAAGCCCGGCCAGCACCTCAACGTCCGCTACACCGTCGGCGGCGAAGAGATCCGTCGCTCGTACTCGATCTGCGCACCGGCCACCGAGCCGCCGGCCGACCCGGCACTCCGGGTGGGCATCCGGCTCGTCGACGGCGGCGCGTTCTCGACGTACGCGCTCAAGGAGCTCGTCGTCGGCGACCAGGTCGAGGCGATGCCCCCGATGGGCCGCTTCGTGCTCACGCCGCGCGCCGGGCAGTTCGCGGCCGTGGTCGGCGGCAGCGGCATCACACCGGTGCTTTCCATCGCGGCGACGCTGCTGGCGCGGGAGCCCGACGCCTCGTTCTGCCTGATCCGCAGCGACCGGACCGCCGCATCGACGATGTTCCTGGACGAGGTCGCCGACCTCAAGGACCGCTACCCGGACCGCTTCCAGCTGGTCACCGCGCTCTCGCGGGAGGAGCAGCAGGCGGGACTCCCATCCGGACGGCTGGACCGCGAACGGCTCACCCTGTTGCCCGCGCTGCTCCCGGTGACCGAGGTGGACGGCTGGTACCTGTGCGGCCCGCTCGGCCTGGTCCGGGCCGCCGAGGGAGCGCTGGACGGACTGGGCGTCGACCGGACCCGCGTCCACCAGGAGATCTTCCACGTCGAGGACGGGCCCGGCGCTGCTGCCCGGCCAAGGGTCGAGACTCCGGCCGACAGCATGCTCACCGCGACCCTGGACGGCCGCTCGGGCAAGTGGCCGGTACAGGAGGGCGAATCGCTGCTGGAGACGGTGCTGCGCAGCCGCTCGGACGCCCCGTACGCCTGCAAGGGGGGCGTGTGCGGGACCTGCAGGGCCTTCCTGGTCTCGGGCGAGGTGCGGATGGACCGCAACTTCGCACTGGAACCGGAGGAGACGGGCGCGGGCTATGTGCTGGCCTGCCAGTCCCACCCGGTGACCGGAGAGGTGGAGATCGACTTCGACCGCTGACCGCCACCCGCACCCGCAGTCGCAGTCACAGTCACACCCACAGTCGCGGCCGCGGCCGCGGCCGCGCCAGGGACCACAACTGTTCCCTTCTTGTAGAACCTGTTCTATCTTGACGACCCGTCAGGTCCGGGTACGGGCGCAGAGGTTCGTGGGAGGCCAGGACAGTGGACTTCACCTTCACCGAGGAACAGCAGGCAGCCGTAGAGGCGGCACGGGCGGTCTTCTCGGGCGTGGTGCCCGACGCGGTCCCCAGCCCCGCACTCGTGCCGGGTGCGGTGGCCGACGACATCGACCGCTCGCTGTGGGCCGGCCTCGCCGCCGGGGATCTGCTGAGCCTCACCCTGTCGCCCGAGCACGGCGGGGCGGGCCTCGATCTGGTCGCGCTCTGCCTGGTGCTTCGCGAGTCGGCGAGGGTCCTCGCACGGGTCCCGCTCCTGGAGACGTGCGCGGTCGCGATGGCACTCCAGCGCTACGGCGGGCAGGAACTGGCCGCCGAGCTGCTGCCCGGTGTGGGCCGGGGTGAGCTGGTCCTCACCGTCGGCGCCAATGGGCGCACCGGCCACGATCCGGCCGAACTCGCCGTCACCGCACGCCTGGACAGCAGCGGGGGCGAAGCCGGCCGGGACAGGATCGGCGGAGACGGGATCGGCGGGGAAGGGGTCGGCGGAGAAGGGGCGGAGGAAGCCTGGGTACTCGACGGTGTGCAGTCCGCGGTGCCGTGGGCCCAGGCCGCCGACTGGATAGCGGTGCCCGCCCACACCACGGAGGGCCGGACCGTCCTGGCCCTGGTCCGACGAGGCCAGGCAGGTGTCACCATCGCCGAGCAGGTCTCCACCAGCGGCGAACTCTTCGGCGAGGTACGGCTGGACGCGGTGCGTATCGGGCGCCGCGAGCTGATCGAAGCCGACGGTGCCTGGGAATGGCTGCAGGCACTGCTCACCACCGGAACCTGCGCACTCGCACTCGGACTCGGTGAGGCCGTGCTGGCCATGACGAGCGAGTACACCGGGAAGCGGGAGCAGTTCGGCTTCCCCGTGGCGACCTTCCAGTCCGTCGCCGTACAGACCGCGGACCGCTACATCGATCTGCGGGCCATGGAGGTCACCCTCTGGCAGGCGGCCTGGCGGATCGCCACCGGCGGCGGTGGCACGCTGCCCGTGGCCGGCGATGTCGCAGTGGCGAAGATCTGGGCATCCGACGGTGTCCGACGGGTCGTACAGACGGCACAGCACCTGCACGGCGGCTTCGGCGCGGACACCGACTACCCCCTGCACCGCTTCCATGCCTGGGCGAAGCAGATCGAGCTCTCCCTCGGCCCGGCAGCGGCCCACGAGGAGGCGCTGGGCGACCTGCTGGCAGCGCACTCCCTCGACTGAGACGTCAGCAGAGACCCAAAGCGAAAGGGCCCCCAGCGCCCGGCCGGAAAGGGACCAGCCGATCCCCAGCCCCGGGCCGGTCAGCTCAGCTCAGCTCAGCTCAGGCAGGTCAACGCAGGTCGGGCCGGATCAAGTCGGCTCAGTTCAGATCTCACACCAGACACCAAACATCAGACCGGATCCCGGCAGGCCGGGCCCGAACAGATCAGGCGCGAACAGGCCCGAACGAACCCGGTCCGTTCCCCCGGCCCCGTCCCCGGCCCCGCCCCGTCAGGTCCGGTAGGCGCAGGTCAGACGACGAAGGCCGGGTTGCCGTTGTCGGTGACCATGGGGCGCCCGGCACCGTCCCAGGCGAGCATCCCGCCGTCGATGTTCACCGCGTCGATCCCCTGTTGCACGAGGTACTGGGTGACCTGGGCCGAGCGGCCGCCGACCCGGCACATCACATAGACGCGACGGCCGTCCTCCGCCGCCTCGGTCAGCTCACCGAAGCGGCCCACGAAGTCGCTCATCGGGATGTGCACGGCGCCGTCGACGTGTCCGGCCGCCCATTCGTCGGCCTCCCGGACATCCAGCACGAAGCCGTCCGCCGGTACCGCCGCGACATCGACCGTGGGAAGCGGGCCGAAATTCATGGGTCATGCCTTCTCTCGTAAGTACGCTCCGGAGTCACCGGAAACGCTACTGCACCAGGCCCGCCAGTTCCGCCTCACGCTGCGATACCTCGCCCAGCAGCTGATCGGCGATCTCCTCGAGCAGGTGATCCGGATCGTCCGGGGCCATCCGCAGCATGGCGCCGATCGCGCTCTGCTCCAGGTCCTGGGCGAGCACCGTCAGCAGTTCCTTGCGCTGCGTCAGCCAGTCCAGCCGGGCGTAGAGCTCGTCGGCCTCGCTGAGCTGAGCCTCCGGAGCAGCCGGCCCGGCCGCCCACTCCTGAGCCAGCTCCTTGAGCAGTGCCTCGTCCCCACGCCCGTATGCGGCGTTGACGCGGGTGATGAACTCGTCCCGGCGTTCCCGCTCCTTCTCGTCCTGGGCCAGATCCGGGTGGGCCTTGCGGGCCAGCTCGCGGTACAGCTTGCGGACCTCCTCGGTCGGCCGGACCCGCTTCGGCGGCCGGACCGGCTGCTCCGTCAGCATCGCGGCCGCCTCGGGGACAGCCCGTCGGAGTCCATCCAGTCGTGGAACAGCTCGTCCACACCCGGCATGGGCATCACGATCGCCCGCGCCTCCTGCGCCTTGCGCAGATCCTCGGGATCGCCGGACCTGGCGGCCCGTGCTTCCGCGATCTGCGCATCGAGCTCGTCGAGACGCGCGTACATCGGGCCCAGCCGCTGGTGGTGCAGCCGGGAGAAGTTCTCGACCTCGACCCGGAATGTCTCCACCGCGATCTCGAACTCGATCAGGGCCTGCTCGGCCACCCGCACAGCATGGGCGAGGCGCGCCTCGGGCCGCGCCTGCTCAGATGCGCCGTCGGCAGGCCCGTCCTCCGCACGGCCCGCCGCACCGCCTGCGGCCCCGGCATCACCACCGGTGGCGTCGGCGGCCGGGGCGGCAGTGTCTCCGGCGCCGGCGGCCTGGGCCTCGGTGGGAGCGGCGTCCGCGGGCATGTCGGCCGGGCGGCCGGGCTGCTCGTGCTGCCGGTCGTGGTCCTGCCGGTCATCGTCGTTCCGGGTGGTCGGCACCCCGGCGGCTTCGTGGGTCACCCGTCCAGCGTATGGCCACGGCCCGTGCCCCGGGGACGCACGGTCGGCGGGACGGGGCTCACACCCCGAGTTCGGCGGCTATCCTCCCGGCACCGATCGCCTGCACGAGCTCCGCGTGGTCCGCCTCCGTGCGGTCCGCGTAGGTCACGGCGAACGCCGCCAGCGCCTCGTCCAGCTCCTCGTTCTTCCCGCAGTAGCCCGCGATGAGCCTCGGATCGGCGCTGTGCGCATGGGCTCGCGCCAGCAGCGCTCCGGTCATCCGGCCGTAGTCGTCGACCTGGTCGGCCGCCAAGGCCGCCGGATCGACGCTGCCCTTGCGGTTCCTGAACTGCCGTACCTGGTAGGGCCGCCCGTCCACGGTCGCCCAGCCCAGCAGAATGTCGCTGACGACCTGCATCCGCTTCTGTCCGAGCACCACCCGACGCCCCTCGTGCACCACCTCCGGCACGTCGAACCCCACGGCGGGCAGGTGGGGCGCCAGCACCGAGGGCCTGGCCTCCTTCACCTGCAGCACCAGCGGCTCCCCCCGGTGGTCGAGCAGCAGCACCACGTACGACCGGGTGCCCACGCTCCCCGTGCCGACCACCCGGAACGCCACATCGTGGATCGCGTACCTGGCGAGCAGCGGAACCCGGTCCTCCGAGACGGTGCCCAGATAGGCGCCGAGTCCCGCCGCCACGGCGGCGGCCTCGGCGTCCGGCACCCGGCGCAGCACCGGCGGTGCGTCGACGAAACGGCGTCCGCCGTCCTCGGAGTCCTCCGTGGATCTGGCGGCGAAGCGGGCGCTGGTGTTGTTACGGGCCTTCGCCGAGACCCGCTCCAGTGTCCCGAGCAGGTCCCGCGCGTCGGTGTGCGAGACGAGCTCCTCGTCGGCGATGGCATTCCATGCGTCGAGCGCGGGCATCTTTGCCAGCAGCCTCATCGTCCGCCGGTAGGCGCCCACCGTGTCGTAGGCAGCTCTGCGGCAGGTCTCCTCGTCCGCACCCGCCTCGCGGCCGGCGAGCACCAATGAGGTGGCGAGGCGCTTGAGATCCCACTCCCAGGGGCCCGTCACGGTCTCGTCGAAGTCGTTCAGATCGATGACCAGATTGCCCCGCGCATCGCCGTACAGACCGAAGTTGGCCGCATGCGCGTCACCGCAGAGCTGGGCGCCCACCCCGGTGACAGGGGTGCCCACGAGGTCATGCGCCATCAGCCCGGCCGAACCCCGGAGAAAGGCGAACGGTGAGGCGGCCATCCGCCCCACTCGGATCGGCGTGAGTCCGGGCACCCTGCCCCGGTTCGATTCCTCGACCGCTCGCACCGCATCGGGCCGCCCCGCAGGCAGGTCCAGCGCCTGATGCGAGGAACGGGGCACGCGCTCGCGCAGCGCCTTGCCCACTTCCCTCGGCGGCTGCGGGGTGGTGCGGTCCTCCGGGTCCGTACGGCGGGCGAACCCGGGCACCACCGGAATCCGCGGATCATCCCGTACAGCGCGCTGCACCGGCACCGGCACTGTCGCTTCGATCTCGCCCATGGCGCACAGCCTCCCCCGACCTCGCCCGAAGCCGCCGTCCGGCGCCCCGGTACAACATCAACTGCCGACGACGGTACCGCCGTTCACCGGCGGCCGTCTGCCCCTGTGGATGACCGGCTCCGCCGCCTGTGGAAAACTCTCGCCACGGCCTCCCCTGCCTGGTCAGGCGGCCACCGTCTCCTCTATCTCCTCCTGGTCAGACGGCTACCGTCTCCTCCGTCTTCTCCTGGTCAGACGGCTACCGTCTCCTCCATCTCCTCTTCGGCCGCCGCTTCGGTCTCCGTCCCGGCCCGCGTCCCCGGCCGTTCCCCGGCACCCGGCTCCACTGCCGCCGCCGAACCGGCTGCGGATTCGTCCGCAGGGTCGGTGGCCACGCGCCGATGGGTACCGGTGGCCGCGGTCTCCGCACCGGTCACGGCGTTGCGGCGCTTCCGCTCCGCCAGACCCGCCAGTGCCACCACGACCAGGCCGGCCGCGAACCAGAGCGCGAGCACCAGCAGGTGCCCGCCGAGCGCGTGCCCGCCGAAGTACACGTGGCTGCGGACTCCCTCGACGAAGCCCGCCCCGTTCCAGAAGGAGTGCAGCGCGCCGAAGAACCCGGGCTGCAGCTCGGGCCGGAAGATGCCGCCGGAGCTGGTGAAGTTGAGCATGACGAACAGCACCATCACCCCGAGCGTGGTCCACCGCTTGAGGAACGTGTGCAGCCCGACACCGATCAGCAGGATGCCCGCCGAGTAGAGCCACGCCATAGCCCACAGACCGCCGAGGCCGTGTTCCACCAGCCCGAACAGCGGTCCCGCGAACGCCGCCCCGATCACACTCACCACGAATGACGCGCCAACGGCCAGCAGCGCCCTGATGCGCAGCGCCAGCACTCCACCGGCTCCGCCGATCACGGCGACGGACGCGTACGACCCGATGCTCACCGCGACAAGCAGGAAGAAGATCCCCTGCCCGGTCGGGTCGCCGTCCGCGGTCGGGGCCTCGTCGGTCACCTTCAGTGGGGCGCCCTGCCCGGCCGCCACCTCGGTGAACACCTTCTGCACCACCGTGGCACTGGTGTCGGAGGACGCGGCGGCCACCAGCAGTTCGGGGCTCTTCCCCGGCAGGTAGGCGCCGTAACTCGCCTGCGTCCTCAGGTGATCGACCGCCGTGGCGCGATCGGCAACCGTGCGGACACTCAGCGCCCCGTCTCCCTTGTCCTGCAGAGTCTGCGCGAGCACCTGCGCGCTCGGTCCCGAACCGACCACGTCCACCCGCAGATCGTGCGGCTGCGGGGCATGGAAGGCCCCGAGGTAGGCGAGCCCCATACCGACGCACATCAGCAGCGGCGTGACGAGGTGGCTCAGCACATGACGCAGCGCTGCGGCGGTCGAGCCGGGAGCGGCACTCTGGCCTGTGGACATCGGAAGACTCCAGAAGGTTCGGATGATGGTTGGCTTTTACAACCCCTATTCCGTTGTACTATACAACTGAACTTTCGAGGAAGGCGAGCCCGTGCCAGGCACCCCCGGAGAACGCGAAGAGTCACTGGACGTCATCCAGCGCGAGCTGACCGCCTTCGCGCGCCGCGCGCGGGCCACCGCGGCCCACCTCCACCCGGAGCTGCCGCTGGTCTCGTACACACTGCTGGCACACATCGACGAACAGCAGGGATGCCGCGCCACGGATCTGGCCGCGCACTACATGCTCGACAAGTCCACGGTCAGCCGACAGGTCTCCGGCCTGGAGAAACTGGGCCTGGTCGAGCGCCACCCGGACCCGGCCGATCACCGCATCCAGGTACTGCACCCCACCGAGAGCGGAACCCGGGCGCTCGCCTCGACACAGGCCCGCCGCCGCGGCGCCTTCCAGGACCGACTGGCGGAGTGGACGGCGGAAGATCTGGGCCGGTTCGCCACGTATCTACTGCGCTACAACTCGACGAGCGACACAAGCCCTCCGGAGCCACCGGCACCGTGACCGTGGTCGCGCCCGGCCTGCCACAGCCGGCGCCAGGCCGCCCGGAGCCCGGCTAACAGTCGCCGGCGCCGTCCTTCAGATGCGTCTCGGCCCAGCGCCCCAGTTCCTTGAGCGCGGGCTCCATCGCGGCACCGGCCTGCGTCAGGCGGTACGAAACCCTCAGCGGCGGCCCCTCGTCGACCTCACGGACCACCAGTCCCGCCGTACCGAGCTCGGAGAGCCGGTCCGAGAGCATGCGCTCGCTGATGCCCGGAATCGCTCGGCGCAGATCGGCGAAGTGCACGGGCTGCTGGAGCAGCACGGAGACGATCGGCCCCGTCCAGCGCTTGCCGAACAGCTCGAAGACGCGACTGATGCCCACGTCGACCCGCCGACACGCCTGCTCGCTGTGATCCGCCATACGCCCAGAGTACTGCGTCACCGTGTGGGACTTACGATTAGTAAGTCACTATGCTATTACTAGGTACATACGAAACTTCGGCTCGCCCGACCGGCCCGCCGCCTTACCGAAACCGTGGAGACCCTCATGGCCACACTCCTGCACCTCGACTCCGCCGTCTTCCCCCAGGGCTCCGCGTCGCGCGAGGTCACCGCCGCATTCGTGCAGGCCTGGCGCGAGCAGCACCCCGACGGTCAGGTCATCTACCGCGACCTCGCCGCCGAACCGCTGCCGCACCTGGACGCCGCGGCCGTGGCCGCCGGCGCGAACGACCCGCTGCGCGGCGAACTCGCCGCCGAGCTGGCCGCTGCGGACGCGGTCCTGATCGGTGCGCCGATGTACAACTTCACGATCCCGTCCACCCTGAAGGCGTGGCTCGACCAGGTGATCATCGTCGGCCACAACGTCGGCCCGGACAGCCCCGTCGCCGGCACCCCCTTCACCGTCGTCGCCAGCCGTGGCGGCTCGTACGCGCCGGGCACGCCCCGCGCGGGCGCCGAGTTCGTCCAGAACTATCTGGCGACGCTGCTGACGGCCATGTTTGCCGCCGAGGTCGACTTCATCGTCCCTGAGCTGACGCTGGCGCACTCCAAGCCGGAGATGGCCGAACTCATCCCGCTCGCCGACGCCTCCCGCGCCCAGGCGTTCACCGACGCCACGGAGAAGGCCAAGAACCTCGCCTCCCGGCTCGCCGTCTGAGTCGTACGCAATCCGCCGCGCGGCCGTACCGGAGGAGCGCACGACCCCGTACCGGGACGGCAGGCGCCTCCGCGCGGGAGTGCCACGCGAGAGTGCCACGCGCCTCCCTGCCGGGGTGGCAGCACCTCTCTACGAGAACGGCGCAGGCAATAGAGAAGGCCGGGGTCCGCGGACCCCGGCCTTCGCGTCGCGTTCCGGCGCCCTTCGGCGGTCGTGTTTCGGCCGCCCCCGCGGTCGCCCACAGCCCTCAGGCGTAGCGAATCGGGCGTTTCACGTGAAACCAAACCCGGTACCAGCCCCGGCGCCGGCCGCCCGGCGAGCAAACGGCTGGAGCGCGGGAGCAAACCGTCCGTAAGTCCGGGGAGCAAACCGAAGAAGCCCCGCAGACCGTGGTCTGCGGGGCTTCTCTCTTGTGCGCGAGGGGGGATTTGAACCCCCACGTCCCTAAGGACACTGGCACCTGAAGCCAGCGCGTCTGCCGTTCCGCCACTCGCGCATGAGTGGTGTTTCCAGAAACTCTCACTTGTTGGTGCGAGCCCCTGGCGACATCCGGAAGATTAGCACGCTGGACAGGGTGGATTCACATCCGTTTGTTTCGCCGAACCCCTGACGGGAACCGGGAACCCGGAGCGGCCGCCCCCCACTCCTCCTGACTGCACCCAAGGTGCGGGACACTGTCAGGAGGCCGCCTCTACGATCCGTGTGAGGGGGGACACTCATCCGCAGGGCAGACAAGGGGAACCAGCCGATTTCCCGACGCGTGGATACGATCAGTAAGCAGTACAGGGACGACGACACCGGAGGAGGTGCCCCATGGGAGTCATGAAGCGTTTCGAGCAACGTCTCGAAGGTCTCGTCAATGGCACTTTCGCCAAGGTCTTCAAGTCCGAGGTTCAGCCGGTCGAGATCGCGGGAGCTCTCCAGCGGGAGTGCGACAACAACGCCACCATCTGGAACCGCGAGCGGACCGTCGTCCCCAACGACTTCATCGTCGAGCTCAGCGCCCCCGACTACGAGCGGCTCAGCCCGTACTCGGGCCAGCTGGGCGACGAGCTGTCCGGCCTGGTGCGGGACTACGCCAAGCAGCAGCGCTACACGTTCATGGGCCCCATCAAGGTCCACCTGGAAAAGGCCGACGACCTCGACACCGGTCTCTACCGGGTACGCAGCCGCACGCTGGCGTCGAGTTCGTCACAGCAGGGCCAGCCGGACCAGCAAGGGTTCCCGAACCACCCGGGACAGTCGGCTCAGCCGGGCCGCCCCGGACAGGGGCGCCCCGCCGCTCCCCAGGCTCCCGGTGGCTACGGCTATCCGCCCAGCTCCGCGCCGCCCATGCCCGCGGCCCCGCCGCCGGGCGCCGGGCGTCCCGCAGCGCCCGCGGCCGACCGGCGCCCGCCGGCCACCCCCAGTCCCCTGCCGAACACGCAGGTGCGACGCTGGATCGAGATCAACGGCACCCGCCATCAGATCTCCCGCCCGACGCTGGTCATGGGACGCAGCACCGACGCCGACGTGCGGATCGATGATCCCGGCGTCTCCCGCCGGCACTGCGAGATCCGGACCGGAACGCCCTCGACGATCCAGGATCTCGGTTCCACCAACGGCATCGTGGTAGACGGGCAGCACACAACCCGCGCTACGCTCCGCGACGGCTCGCGGATCGTCGTGGGCAACACCACCATCGTTTACAGGCAAGCCGAAGGGTGAAGCGGGGGCAATGTCAGAGCTGACCCTGACGGTCATGCGGCTAGGTTTCCTTGCCGTTCTGTGGCTGTTCGTGATCGTGGCCGTCCAGGTCATCCGCAGCGACCTGTTCGGAACGCGCGTCACGCAGCGCGGCTCACGCCGCACCGCGACCGACGCGCGCCCGCCACAGGCACGCCAACAAACCGCTGCGGCACCGCCGCAGCAACGCCAGCAGCCCGGCCGCCAGCGCCGGGGGGCACCGACAAAGCTGGTCGTATCCGAGGGCACCCTCACCGGCACCACGGTGGCGCTCCAGGGGCAGACCATCACGCTGGGCCGGGCCCATGACTCAACGATCGTGCTGGACGACGACTACGCGTCCAGCAGGCATGCCAGGATCTACCCCGACCGTGACGGCCAGTGGATCGTCGAGGATCTCGGGTCCACCAACGGCACGTATCTGGACCGGACCCGTCTCACCACCCCGACGCCTGTTCCGCTGGGCGCGCCGATCCGGATCGGCAAGACCGTCATCGAGCTGCGGAAGTAGTACGACAATGAGCGAGCGGAGCGAGCGAGCCGCGGCGGCCCGGGCAACGGACCCGGGCAGGCTCCCGACCGGAGGGTGGGCAGTGTGGCTCGAGACCGGCTGTACCCCGAACCGACGGGCGAGGTGCGCATGAGTCTTTCCCTGCGCTTCGCCGCCGGATCGCACAAGGGCATGATCCGGGAAGGCAACGAGGACTCCGGCTACGCCGGTCCGCGCCTTCTCGCCATCGCCGACGGAATGGGCGGCCAGGCAGCCGGTGAGGTCGCCAGCTCCGAGGTGATCTCCACGCTCGTCCAGCTGGACGACGACGTACCGGGCTCCGACATCCTGACCTCGCTCGGTACCGCGGTTCAGCGGGCCAACGACCAGTTGCGCATGATGGTCGAGGAGGACCCGCAGCTGGAGGGCATGGGCACCACGCTCACCGCTCTCCTGTGGACCGGTCAGCGCCTCGGCCTCGTACACGTCGGCGACTCACGCGCGTACCTGCTGCGTGACGGCGTACTGACCCAGATCACGCAGGACCACACCTGGGTCCAGCGCCTGGTAGACGAGGGCCGGATCACCGAGGAGGAGGCCACCACCCACCCGCAGCGCTCCTTGCTGATGCGCGCGCTGGGCAGTGGCGACCACGTCGAACCCGACCTCTCCATCCGCGAGGTCCGGGCCGGCGACCGTTATCTGATCTGCTCCGACGGGCTCTCCGGCGTCGTCTCCCACCAGACGATGGAGGAGACGCTCGCCAGCTACCAGGGCCCGCAGGAGACCATCCAGGACCTGATCCAGCTCGCCCTGCGCGGCGGCGGCCCGGACAACATCACCTGCATCGTCGCCGACGTCTTCGACGTCGACAGCAACGACACCCTGGCCGGGCAGCTCAACGACACCCCGGTCATCGTCGGCGCGGTCGCGGAGAACCAGGCCGCCCAGCTGAACGACGGCGGCGCGATGGAGACCCCCGCCGGACGAGCGGCCGGCCTCGGCCGTCCCGTCCCGCCGCCCGCGGGTGGCTTCGGCCCTCCCGGCAGTGGTGACGACGTCGGCTACGGCGGAATGCCGGACGGGTCGTTCGGGTCCTACTCCGACGACGACTTCGTCAAGCCCGGCGGCGGCCGCAAGTGGCTCAAGCGGTCCCTGTACGTCGTGCTCGCGCTGGCGGTCATCGGCGGCGGCCTGTACGGCGGCTACCGCTGGACCCAGACCCAGTTCTACGTCGGCGCGAAGAACGACAACGTCGCGCTGTACCAGGGCATCAGCCAGGACCTCGCCTGGGTCTCGCTCTCGAAGATCGAGAGCGACCACCCCGAGATCGAACTCAAGTACCTCCCGCCCTACCAGCGCAAGCAGGTGGAGGCGACCATCGCCGAGGGCAGCCTCGCCGACGCCCGCAAGAAGATCACCGAACTCTCCAACCAGGCGACCGCCTGCAAGAAGGACGCACAGCGCCGCGCAGCCGAGAAGAACGCCCCCAGCGACGAGGGCCAGGCCGGCGGTACGGACACGGACGCAACCAAGACGTCCTCGACGTCCGACGCCACCAAGACCAAGCAGACTTCAGCGACTCCCACTCCTGGTCCCAGCCTCTCGGAGGAAGAGAAGAAGCTGGTCCCGCAGTGCGGTAAGCAGTAAAGCCGTAGGGGCCTTCAGCACCATGAGCGTTGTCACCAACACGACCACGATCGGCGCGATCGACGCACCGAGCCGGCGCAACACCGAACTGATGATGATGGTCTTCGCCATCGGCATCTCGGTGTTCGCCTACGCCAACGTGGGTCTCGCCATCGACGGCTCGCTGCCTTCCGGCATGTTCGGATACGGGCTCGGCCTGGTACTCCTCGGCGGCGTGGCCCACCTTGTGGTGCGCAAGTTCGCCCCGTACGCGGACCCGCTGCTGCTGCCGCTGGCCACACTCCTCAACGGGCTGGGGCTGGTGCTGATCTGGCGGCTGGACCAGTCGCCGAAGCTGATCAGGGACGCCAAGAACCTCTACGGGGTATTCACTCCCTCCGCTCCCCGGCAGCTGATGTACTCCGCGATCGGTGTGGCTCTGTTCGTCGGAGTCCTGATGCTGCTCAAGGACCACCGCATCCTGCAGCGCTACACGTACATCTCCATGGTGGCGGCACTGATTCTGCTGATCCTGCCGATGTTCTTCCCCGGCAAGTTCGGCGCCAAGATCTGGATCACGATCGCCGGCTTCTCCATCCAGCCCGGCGAGTTCGCGAAGATCATCATCGCGATCTTCTTCGCGGGCTATCTCATGGTCAAACGCGATGCGCTGGCCCTCGCCAGCCGCCGTTTCATGGGGCTGTACCTGCCGCGCGGCCGCGACCTGGGACCGATCCTGGTCATCTGGGTGCTGTCGATCCTGATCCTGGTCTTCGAGACCGACCTCGGAACGTCACTCCTGTTCTTCGGCCTCTTCGTGATCATGCTGTACGTCGCGACGGAGCGGACCAGCTGGATCGTCTTCGGTCTGCTGATGTCCGCGGCCGGAGCGGTGGGTGTGTCCACGTTCGAATCGCATGTGCAGCAGCGTGTGGACGCGTGGATGGATCCCTTCGCCTGCTATCAGACGGACGGCGCCTGTGAGCAGATCGGCAACGCCATCATGTCCTTCGGTTCCGGGGCACCATGGGCACCGGCTGGGGGCAGGGCCACTCCGACCTGATCGGCTTCGCCGCCAACGCCGACTTCATCCTCTCCACCGTCGGTGAGGAGCTCGGCCTCGCCGGGATGATGGCCGTCCTGCTGGTCTACGGCCTCATCGTCGAGCGCGGGGTCCGCACGGCGCTCGCCGCTCGCGACCCCTTCGGCAAGCTCCTCGCCATCGGCCTGTCCGGCGCCTTCGCCATCCAGGTCTTCGTCGTCGCCGGTGGTGTCATGGGGCTCATCCCGCTGACCGGTATGACGATGCCGTTCCTCGCAGCCGGTGGATCGTCCGTGATCGCCAACTGGGCCCTGATCGGGATCCTGATCAGGATCAGCGACACCGCGCGCCGCCCCGCACCGGCCCCCGCGCCTTCCTCCGACGCCGAGATGACCCAGGTGGTCCGCCCGTGAACAAGCCCCTGCGCCGGATCGCGATCTTCTGCGGACTCCTCATCCTGGCCCTGCTCGTACGTACCAACTACCTCCAGTACGTGCGCGCCGACGAGCTCAACACCCGCGACGAGAACCGCCGCGTCCGTATCGAGCGGTACGCGCACGAGCGCGGCGACATCATCGTCGACGGCGGCAACGCGGTCACGGCGTCCAAGGAGACCAAGGACAGCGACTTCAAGTACAAGCGCGCCTGGCAGGACGGCCCCATGTGGGCCCCGTCACCGGCTACTCCTCCCAGGCCTTCGGCGCCACACAGCTGGAGAGCATCGAGGACGGCATCCTCACCGGCAACGACGACCAGCTCTTCTTCGACCGGACGATGTCGATGTTCACCGGCGAGAAGAAGCAGGGCGGCAACGTCGTCACCACGCTCAACAGCGCCGCGCAGAAGGCCGCCTTCAAGGGGCTCGGCAACAAGAAGGGGCCGTCGTCGCCCTGGATCCGCAGACCGGCGCGATTCTGGCGCTCGCCAGCACCCCCTCGTACGACCCCTCGACCTTCGCGGGCAACGACAAGGCCGACACCAAGGCCTGGCAGTCCCTGCTGAAGGACAAGGACAAGCCGATGCTCAACCGGGCGCTGCGCGAGACCTACCCGCCCGGCTCGACCTTCAAGGTCGTCACCGCGGCCGCTGCCCTGGAGGACGGCCTCTACACCGACATCGACGCCAAGACGAAGTCGCCGCTGCCGTTCCGTCTTCCCCAGACCAGCCAGAACCTCGACAACGAGGGCAACATCCCGTGTGAGAACGCCTCGCTCCGGGAAGCGCTGCGGTATTCCTGCAACACCGTCTTCGGCAAGATCAGCGACGACCTCGGCAACCAGAAGATGATCGACGCAGCCGACAAGTTCGGCTTCAACAAGGAAGTCTTCACTCCGGTCCGCGCCGACGCGAGCATCTACCCCAAGGACAACCCGCCGCAGAACGCCATGGCGGGCATCGGCCAGGCGTCCAACCGCGCCACGCCGCTCCAGATGGCGATGGTGGCCTCCGCGGTCGCCAACGACGGCAAGCTGATGCAGCCGTACATGGTCGCCGAGCGGCAGGCGCCCAACCTGGACGTCATCTACACCCACGAGAAGGAGCAGCTCAGCCAGCCCCTCTCGGGTGAGAACGCCCAGAAGCTCCAGCAGATGATGGAGACCGTCGTCGACAAGGGCACCGGGACGAACGCCAAGATCCAGGGCGTCACCGTCGGCGGCAAGACGGGTACCGCTCAGCACGGTCTGAACAACAGCGAGAACCCGTACGCCTGGTTCATCTCGTACGCCAAGACCGACAGCGGTTCCCCCGTCGCCGTCGCCGTGGTCGTCGAGGACAGCGACGCCAACCGGGACGACATCTCCGGTGGCGGACTGGCCGCCCCATCGCGAAGGCGGTCATGCAGGCAGTCATCGACGGCAAGAAGTGACGCCACCCACACCGGGCTCCATATCGGCACGAGGGGATACCGGTCGGATATCAGGTATCGCCTGCGGGCCGATCAGGTAGTGCGCGGCCGGTAGCGTATCCGCGAACAGCACACCGCCGGACCGCACACCGGTGCGGTCAGGACTGACGGAGAGGGCTGGAACAGTTATGGAAGAGCCGCGTCGCCTCGGCGGCCGGTACGAGCTGGGCTCGGTGCTCGGCCGTGGTGGCATGGCCGAGGTCTACCTCGCTCACGACACCCGGCTCGGCCGCACCGTAGCTGTGAAGACGCTGCGGGCGGATCTCGCCCGCGACCCGTCCTTCCAGGCCCGGTTCCGCCGTGAGGCCCAGTCCGCCGCCTCGCTCAACCATCCGGCGATCGTCGCGGTGTACGACACCGGTGAGGACTACGTCGACGGGGTCTCGATCCCGTACATCGTCATGGAGTACGTCGACGGGTCGACGCTCAGGGAGCTGCTCCACTCGGGCCGCAGGCTGCTGCCCGAGCGCACCCTCGAAATGACCGTCGGCATCCTCCAGGCGCTTGAGTACTCGCACCGCGCGGGCATCGTGCACCGTGACATCAAGCCGGCCAACGTCATGCTGACGCGCACCGGCCAGGTCAAGGTCATGGACTTCGGCATCGCCCGCGCCATGGGCGACTCCGGCATGACGATGACCCAGACCGCCGCCGTCATCGGCACTGCCCAGTACCTCTCCCCGGAGCAGGCCAAGGGCGAGCAGGTCGACGCACGGTCCGACCTGTATTCGACCGGCTGCCTGCTCTACGAGCTGTTGACGGTCCGGCCGCCGTTCATCGGCGACTCACCCGTCGCGGTTGCCTACCAGCACGTACGGGAAGAGCCGCAGACCCCCAGCAACTTCGACCCCGAGATCACGCCCGAGATGGACGCGATCGTGTTGAAGGCCCTGGTCAAGGACCCGGACTACCGCTATCAGTCGGCCGACGAGATGCGCGCCGACATCGAGGCCTGCCTCGACGGACAGCCGGTCGCCGCCACCTCGGCGATGGGCGCGGCCGGATACGGCGGCTATGACGGGTACGGCAACGACCAGCCCACCACCGCCCTGCGGGCCGCGGACCAGAACGGCGCCCAGACGTCGATGCTGCCCCCGGTCAACCCGGACGACGGCGGCTACGGCTACGACGACCGGCCCGACCGCCGCCGGCAGAAGAAGAGCAACACCTCGACGATCCTGCTGGTCATCGCGGGCATCCTGGTGCTGATCGGCGCGATCCTCATCGGCAAGGCGGTCTTCGGCGACACGAACAGCGACAGCGACAAGTTCGACGTCCCCAACATGGTCGGCCTGACCGTCAAGGACGCACGGAAGCTCGCGGACAACGCCAACGTGGTGCTCAAGACCGGTCCGAAGGAAGAGTGCGAGGAGCAGCCCCAGGGCAAGATCTGCCGCCAGACACCGACGTCGGACGAGAAGATGGCGGAGGAGGAGACCGTCACGGTCTTCGTCTCCAGCGGCGCTCCGAAGATCGATGTCCCGGACGTCACGGAGAAGACCGAGGAAAGCGCCCGCAAGACGTTGGAGGAGAAGGGGTTCACCGTCTCGGTCACCTCGGTCGAATCCGACGACGTGGAAGCGGGCAGAGTCCTGGAGCAGTCGCCGAAGGGCGACACGAAGGCCGAGAAGAACTCCGAGGTCAAGCTCTCGGTCGCCACCCAGAAGCTGCTCTCGGTGCCGCCGGTGACCGACCGTACGTACGACGACGCGCTGGCCCAGCTCACCGGACTCGGCTTCACCAACGTCGGCAGGACCGACGTCGACTCCGACAAGCCGGCCAACCAGGTGGTCGACCAGTCCCCGGCAGCCGGCAAGAAGGCCGCGAAGGACGCCCCGATCATCCTGAAGGTGTCCAAGGGCCCGCCCGAGCCGGAGAAGGTCACCATCCCGGGTGACATCGTCGGCAAGTCCTACCAGGACGTGAAGACGCAGCTGGAAGGCCTCGGCCTGGTGGTCGCGCTCGGCCCCAACTCGGTCGACAAGCCGGACGCCAAGGTGGTCATCAGCGCTCCGGCGCCCAACACCCAGGTGGACAAGGGCGGCACGGTCACCCTGACAACCGTCGACGGAGGCGGGCCCGGCAACATCTTCGGCGGCCAGAACGGACAGCAGGACTGACGACCGGACACGGCACAGCGAAGGGCCCCGGCACCGCAACGGTGACCGGGGCCCTTTGCTGTACCGGCAGGTTCAGGCATTCAAACGCCAAGCACGCACGCACTCAGGCACGCAGACACCAGGCACTCGGACGCCAGGCGCTCAAGCGCTCAGGCGGCTTCCGCGTCAGCGCAGCTCCGCCGGCTTCGTACGGTCGCGGTCGACCTTCTCCGTACGGACCAGCTCGCCCCACACGATGTAGCGGTACTTCGACGTGTAGACGGGCGTGCAGGTGGTCAGGGTGATGTAGCGGCCGGCCTTCTTCATGCCTGAGCCCTTCGGGACCGCCTGGAGCACGTCGACGTTGTACTTCGACGTCTCGGGAAGCTCCTTGAAGACCTTGTAGACGTACCAGGTGTCCTTGGTCTCGAAGACGACCGCGTCCCCGGTCCGCACCTTGTCGATGTTGTGGAACTTCGCCCCGTGGCCGTCCCGGTGGGCGGCCAGCGTGAAGTTGCCGTGCTTGGCAGCGGGCAGCGCCGATTTCACCGGATCGGTGTAGTAGCCGGCGATGCCGTCGTTGAGGATCTCGGTGTCGGTGCCCTTCTTGACTAGCACCTCACCGTTCTTCATCGACGGGACGTGCAGGAAGCCGATGCCGTCCTTGGTGTCCAGCGCCCCCGGGCCGCCGGCCCAGCGGTCGCGGATGGTGTCGCCCTGTTTGGTGGCCTCGCGGTCGGCGAGCACGTTCGTCCACCACAGGGAGTAGACGACGAAGAGCCCGAGCACCAGGCCCGCGGTGATCAGGAGTTCGCCGAAGACACTGACCGCGGTCGCGACGGGATGGCGGTTCCTGTGCCGCACCGGGGGCGCGGACTCGCCGGTCTGCTCTTGGTCCTCGGTCCTCGCTGCCACCGCACCGTCCCTGTCGTGATGTTGTTCAGCCCGTTCAGCCCACGAGCGCGTCGGGCTTCCCCTTGCTGCGCGGCCGTTCGTCGACCATCTTGCCCCAGACGATCAATCGGTACGTACTCGTGAATTCGGGTGTACAGGTCGTCAACGTGATGTATCGCCCGGGCTTGGTGAATCCCGACTGCGGCGGCACCGCGGCGATCACCGACACATTGGACGGCGAGGTCTGCGGCAGGACGCTCGTCATCTCGTACGTGTAGTACGCATCCTGCGTCTCGACCACGATCGGGTCGCCGGGGCTCAGCCGGTTGATGTAGCGGAACGGTTCGCCGTGCGTGTTGCGGTGGCCGGCCAGCGCGAAGTTGCCCTGCTTGGCCGACGGCATCGCCGTGCGCAGCGGCGCCTCGCCGTAATGGCCGACCATGCCGCGGTCGAGGACCTTGTCCTTGCTGGTCCCCTCGGCGATCGGCGTGACCACATCCAGTTTCGGGATGTGGATGATGGCGAAACCCTGCCCCGCTTCGAACGCGCCGGGCGCACGTTTGCCGCTGGCCCAGTCGTCCTGGATCTTGTGCGTCTCGTTGCCGGCGATCTGGTCGGCGCGCACGTTGGTCCACCACAGCTGGTAGGTGACGAACAGCAGCATCAGCACGCCCAGCGAGATGAACAGCTCGCCGACCACCCGGCTGACCACCACGGCGGGGCTGTCCTTGGCCGCCCTGGCCGCCCGTCGCGCCTCGACGCGCGACATCGGCTTCGCGGGGGCGCCCGTCTGCGACGCGGCTCCCGACTGCGGTTCGGCGCGCCTTCGGCCGCGGCCCTTCGCCGCACGGCGCCGCTCGGCCCGGCCACCGGTGCTCGCCGCTGTGCCGGACCCGTCCGCCTCCAGGGCTGCGCCGGCGTCACCGGACGCACCGGCCTCTACGGTGCTCTCCTGCTGCTTCTCGCGGGCCCCCGAACCATGTTCCGGTCCCGCGCGGTGCGTGGTCGCCGCGGTGGGGACTATTCGCCGGGTGTCCGCCGTACGCAGCGCGACGGTCTCGTCGTTGGGGGGAACCACTTCGGCGGGGGCCGCCCGGAGGGGCTCCTGGTGGCCGTACCAGTCCCGTTCGTAGCCCTCGGGGTCGTACCACTCGCGCGGGGGGCCCTGAGCCGCCTGTGGCCCGTGTGGCGGCTCAGCCTCGGTGACGCCGACGCCCGGCGGGACGGCCGGGCCATCGTCCGGGGTCGTCGGGCCGGCCGCCGGCTCTCCGGGGGCGTTCTCCGCCCGGAACCAGGGTGAGGCGTGCTCCCCCGGCAGCGGATCGTTCAGCGGGTCCACCAGCTGGCCGACCGCCGCCTCGAACGCGCCTGCGGCCTCGTACGCCTCCGGCTCGTACGGGCCGTCCTGGCCGGCGTCGGATCCGTGGCGCGGTGGGGTCACGCGACGGCCTTGCCCACCACCGGCGCGAGTCCCGCCGACCTCTCGACGGCTCCGGCGTCACCGCACTGCGCCAGCCAGTTGGCCAGCATCAGATGGCCGTGCTCGGTGAGCACCGACTCCGGATGGAACTGCACTCCCTCGACCGCCAGCTCCCGGTGCCGCAGCCCCATGATGATGCCGTCGGCCGTGCGCGCGGTGACCTCCAGCTCCCCGGGGACCGTGTCCGGTTCGGCGGCGAGCGAGTGGTAGCGGGTGGCGATGAAGGGGGAGGGCAGACCGGCGAAGACGCCCTTGCCCTCGTGGGTCACCGCCGACGTCTTGCCGTGCAGCAGCTCGGGGGCGCGGTCCACGACACCGCCGTACGCCACCGCCATCGACTGCATGCCGAGACAGACCCCGAAGACCGGGACGCCGGTCGCCGCGCAGTGCCGCACCATGTCGATACAGACGCCCGCGTGCTCGGGGGTGCCGGGGCCGGGCGAGAGCAGGACGCCGTCGAAGCCGTCCTGGGCGTGCGCCGGCGTCACCTCGTCGTTGCGCAGCACCTCGCACTCGGCGCCCAGTTGGTAGAGGTACTGGACGAGGTTGAAGACGAAGCTGTCGTAATTGTCGACGACCAGGATGCGGGCGCTCATCGGCCGGCTCCTGTCGGACCGGCGCCGTCGACCGTCACATCGCCGAACGGAAGCAGCGGCTCCGCCCACGGGAAGACGTACTGGAACAGCACGTAGACAACCGCCAGGGCGAGCACGAGCGAGACGAACCCACGCACCCACACGTTGCCCGGCAGATGACGCCAGATCCAGCCGTACATGCTGACCCCTCCATTCGGTACGGGACCAGACTAAAGGGCCGGGGCAGGGCCGTGGGTCAGCTGTGGAAAGCTGTCGGCCTTCCGGCGGTCACGGGCTGGGTCGCATCCAGGTGTGCCCAGACGATGAGCCGGTGGCTGCTGCCCCACTCGGGGTCGCAGGTGGTCAGCGTCAGATAGCGCCCGGGACCGTCGAAGCCGGACTTGCGCGGGACGGGGTCGATGACGCCGATGTCGCCGGGCACGGTGCGGTACGGCCTCTTGTCGATGCGGTACGTGAACCACGTCGTCCCGTCCGTCAGCACCACCGCGTCACCGGCGCGCAGCTCCGGGAAGTCCTTGAAGGGATCGCCGTACGTGCGGCGGTGTCCGGCCACCGCGAAATTGCCGGTGGCACCGGGCCCGGCGGTGCCGCGGTAATGCCCGAGGCCCTTCTGCAGGGTCTTGACCTCGGTGTTCTCCAGCACGGGCCACTCCCAGCCCTTCCCGAAGCGGGGTACGTAGAGCATCGCGAACGGTTTCCCGTCGCGGTAGGCCCTGGGCGCCGGGGGCTTCGGCGCGGGCGACTCCGGGGAGGTCGCGGGTGCGGAGACCGGCCCCTGCGCCCACTGGTTCTGCAGGTCGTCGATCTGCCCCTCGGTGGCACCGGCCGCCTTCACACCGGTCCAGAACAGTACGTACACGACAAAGAGAATGATCAGGGCACCGACGGTGATGCACAGTTCGCTGAACGTCCTGACGATCAGTCGCACCGACACCGGTCGGCCTCCCCGCAGCTGCTCGCTACTTCACCGGCTCCGCATAGTGGAGATCCACTGTGCCCGAGTAGCCGGGAAGAGTCACCGCCTCGCGCTCGTCGACTTTCCAGCCGAGCCCGTACGCCTTCACATAGAGCAGGTAGTTCTGGATCGCCGGGGAGGCGTTGAGCGCCTGCTTGAGCTTGCCGGGATCACCGACGGCGGTGATCTTGTACGGCGGCGAGTAGACCCGGCCCTGGAGGATCAGGGTGTTGCCGACACAGCGCACCGCGCTGGTGGAGATCAGCCGCTGGTCCATCACCTTGATGCCGCCGGCGCCACCCTGCCAGAGGGCGTTGACGACTGCCTGCAGGTCCTGCTGGTGAATCACCAGGTCATTGGGTTGCGGATCGGGGTAGCCGGGGCTCGCGGTGGCGTTCGGCGGGGCGTCGTTGAGCGTGACGGACACGGACCGGCCGGAGAGCTTGGTCGTGCCGGCGGCCCGCTCCAGCGCCTTGAGCCGGGCGTCCTCCGCCTTGGTGCTGCCGTCGTCGCGCTGGGCGAGGGTGTCGATGTCCTCGCGCACGGATGCGGCCGATTCCTCGAGGCCGGCGTTCTTCTCGCTGCGCTGCTGGATGAGGTCGGAGAGCTTCAGCAGCGAGGAGTCCGTACGGATATTCGTACCCTTGGCCGTGTTGGCGCTGGTGACGAAGATGAGGCCGGCCAGGGCGAAAACGGCAGCGGTGAGCACTCTGACCGGATTCCGGAGGCTGCGCCGGACCGGGCCTGGGGGAGAGTCGGCAGAATTGCTCAACGTACCCTTATCTCCTTCGGCGCCACGGAAGCACTACGCTAACGGACGCCCGGGGGAGGCAGCATTCCCCCCTCGCGCCCGCCCCGGCGTCAGCCACAGTTCCCTGCGCGGTAACGCAGCGCATCGACAGGAGAGTTCCTCGTGCCGAAGTCACGTATCCGCAAGAAGGCCGACTTCACGCCCCCTCCGGCGAAGCAGGCAACGGCCATAAAGCTGACCAACCGCAGTTGGGTGGCGCCGGTCATGCTGGCGCTCTTCCTGATCGGTCTGGCCTGGATCGTCGTTTTCTACGTGACCGACGGCGACCTGCCGATCAAGGCGCTGGGGAACTGGAACATCGTCGTCGGCTTCGGCTTCATCGCCGGCGGCTTCGGCGTCTCCACCCAGTGGAAGTAGCTCCGCAGCGCAGTTAGCTCCACAGCGGACCCCCGTCCCGCAACCCTTGCCCTGAGTTACCCACAGCGTTATCCACAGGCGGGGGAAAAGGCCAGACGATCTGTGGATAACTCCTCGGCCGTTGACGCCGGTGTGACTGCAGCCACCCCGAACGGGGCGGCACGCCCCTTGTCCTTGCTGGAAAAACCCAGTTCAGCGACAAGGGGCACAGTTGTACCCGCTGAATACACAAGATCGGGTGCACGCTGTGGACAACTTCGATCACAAACGGTCCACACCGGCCTGAGGCGGGCTTCTTACGCCAGCGCCGCTGTTCTGACCGCCACGATCAGGATCACCACCAGCAGGGCCACGGCACAGGTGCCGTACTGCACGAGATTCCGCCGCTCCCGCGGGGCGTGCACCATGCCGATCGCGATCAGCGTGCCCGCGACCAGTCCGCCGACGTGTGCCTGCCAGGCGATGCCGCCCCAGGGATTGAAGGTGAAGACCAGGTTGATCGCGAGCAGCGCGAAGACCGGGCGCATGTCGTAGTTCAGCCGGCGCATGAGCACCGCGGTGGCACCCAGCAGACCGAAGATGGCACCGGAGGCACCCAGCGTGAGCTGGTTCGGCGCCGCGAGCCAGTAGGTCAGGGCGCTGCCCGCCAGCCCCGATAGCAGGTAGAGCGCGAGGTAGCGGGCCCGGCCGAGCGCCGCTTCGAGCGGCCCGCCGAGCCACCACAGACCCAGCATGTTGAAGGCGATGTGCCACACCTCCTGGTGCAGGAACATCGACGTCACCAGCCGGTACCACTGGCCTTCCGCGACACCCTCGAACGGACCGCCGTCGTGGATGGTGGCCTGTCCGAGCAGCCCCAGATCGTCGACCAGCGCGCTGTTGGCCAGCACCGCGACGAACACCGCGAGGTTGATCCCGAGCAGGATCTTGGTGATCAGCCGGGGGTCGGCGGCGATCGTGCCGCCGGCGAGGGTGCGCGGCTGGTTGGCAGCCGGGCTGTGCCCCGTACCGGACCCCTGGCGGACGCAGTCCGGGCACTGGAAGCCGACCGAGGCGCTGACCATGCAGTCGGGGCAGATCGGGCGTTCGCAGCGGGTGCAGCGGATCGAGGTCTCGCGGCCCGGGTGGCGGTAGCAGCTGACCGGGCCGTCGACGGGGGCGGACGGGCTCTGCCCGCCCGGGGGCTGCTGGTCCATCGGTTCCATCACTTCCCGGTCCCCTCGGTCCTCGTCCTGGCGGCAGGGCGGACAAGGCCGCCCCGCACGTCCGCTCTGTCATCAAGTACGGACGGGCAGGGCAGTTGGTTCCCGGACGGGCCGATCAGAGAGTGAGCGTACGGCGACAGAACGCGATCAGCGGGTCTCCACCACGACCGACTCGATGACCACGTCCTGCACCGGCCGGTCGGTGCGCGCGTTGGTCGCGGCGGCCGCGATGGCGTCCACGACCTTTTGGCTCGCCGGGTCCACCACCTCGCCGAAGATGGTGTGCTTGCCGGTCAGCCAGGCGGTCGGCGACACCGTCACGAAGAACTGCGAGCCGTTGGTCCCCGGGCCGGCGTTGGCCATGGCCAGCAGGTACGGCTTGGTGAAGCTGAGGTCGGGGTGGAACTCGTCGCCGAACTCGTATCCCGGGCCGCCCGTGCCGTTGCCCAGCGGGTCGCCGCCCTGGATCATGAAGCCGCTGATGACCCGGTGGAAGACGGTGCCGTCGTAAAGCCGGTCCTTGGACTTGTTGCCGGTCGCGGGGTGGGTCCACTCGCGCTCACCGGTGGCGAGCTCGACGAAGTTCTTGACCGTCTTGGGCGCGTGGTTCGGCAGAAGCCGGACCTCGATGTCGCCCTGATTGGTCTTCAAGGTGGCGTAAAGCTGCTCGGCCACGATCTGCCTTCCGTAAGTCTTCTCTGACGTCCACCGATCCTCGCACGGACCACCCGCCGCAGCGGCCGGCCTGCCTGCGCCGCACCGGTCACTTGCGCTTTCCGGCCCCTCCGTGGGCGCCCGACGACGACAGCCGGTACCGCTTCCCGCAGGAACGAATGCGGCCAAGTGCGTGACGACAGGCGCGTGGCAGACCGAACCGTGGCATTGTCGACGACAGGCTCCCCTTGCACCTCATTGCCCGCGGGTGTCCCTGATGACCTGAATGACCCGGATGCCCGCCCTACATGCCGCAGAGGCCCCATGCAGGCATGATCTCGGATTGGGTGGACAGGCGGAGTACCTACCCGCCACCAAGGAGGAGGATCCCGTGACCCGCATCGACAGCGTGCGCGCCGCAACCGACTCGGCGAGGGACAGCGTGCAGCACGCCGCGGAAGTGGTGGCACCCTACGCCGACACGGCCAAGGACCAGGCCGCTCACTACGCGCACGAGGCTCGCACGCTGATCGCGCCGAAGGTATCGCGGGCGGCCAAGCAGGCCCGCGTCCAGTACGGCGCCCATCTCGCCCCACGCATCGAACTCGCCCGCACGCACGTGCCCCCCAAGGTCGACGAGGCCGCGCAGCGTGCCGCGCTCCGCACCCGTCAGGCAGCCCGTAGCGCGGCGGACTACACCGTCCCGCGCGTCGAGAGCGCCGTGGCCGCCGCCCAGCCCGTGGCCACGGAGGCCACGGCCCGCAGCGCGGCCGCCCTGGCCGCTCTGCGCGGGCAGGTCACGGCGAAGGAGATCAGGAAGCTGGCCCGGAAGCACCAGCGGCGGGCCAAGGCCGGCCGTGCGTTCAAGGGACTGGCCGTGGCCGGCATCCTCGCGGGCGGCGCCTATGCCGCCTGGCGGTGGTGGGACAAGCAGGCCAACCCCGACTGGCTGGTCGAGCCGCCGGCGCCCACCGAGGTCGACGACCGCGCCCCGCTCTCCTCGGTCGACGGGACCGGGACGCTCCTGGACCCGGACGTCCAGGCCAAGCAGACCGACGCGGACGGACCGGATGCCATCGACGGCACGGACCTGGACGACCGCCCCTGATCAGCTGCTGAGCTGCACGGGTAACGAGCGCCGGAAGACCTTCGGGTTCTCCGGCGCTCTTCGTCGTCCACGGCACCTCACCGCTGGTGGCGTGGGCATCGGGTCCACCCGCCGCGTCCCGGACCTGGGCGCGGGACGGAAATCGGACCCAAGACAGCAAAAGACCCCCTGACCACGTTTCCGCAGTTCAGAGGGGTCTTCAGGGTGTGGAGCCTAGGAGATTCGAACTCCTGACATCTGCCTTGCAAAGGCAGCGCTCTACCAACTGAGCTAAGGCCCCGAAAAGCGGGCAGCATCCCACGCAGCTGCGTGGTGCCCACCGCCGCAGACCAGAGTACCGGGTGATCCCCCGAATCCTCCAAAAGATTGGGGCTCCCGGTCGACGACCACGCTCCGTAAGATGCTCGTCGAGGTTCGCAGCAGCGAAGCCGCAGCGAAGGGGAGACGCAATGGATGCAGCGCAGCAAGAGGCGACGGCCAGAGCCAGGGATCTTCAGCGCAGTTGGTACGGAGAGCCGCTGGGGGCGCTCTTCCGCCGGCTGATCGATGATCTCGGCCTGAACCAGGCCCGGCTCGCCGCAGTACTCGGGCTGTCCGCCCCCATGCTCTCCCAGCTCATGAGCGGTCAGCGGGCGAAGATCGGCAACCCGGCCGTCGTGCAGCGCGTCCAGGCGCTCCAGGAACTGGCCAGTCAGGTCGCGGACGGCAGTGTCAGCGCGGGAGAGGCAACCGACCGCATGGAAGAGATCAAGAAGTCCCAGGGCGGCTCCGTGCTCACCTCCACCGGCCAGACCTCGTCGACCAGCGGAGCGCCGACCGTGCGCCGGGTGGTCCGCGAGATCCAGTCGCTGCTGCGGTCCGTCGCGGCCGCCGGTGACATCATCGATGCTGCGGACTCCCTCGCCCCGACGCACCCGGAACTGGCAGAGTTCCTCAAGGTGTACGGCGCTGGACGCACCGCGGACGCGGTGGCGCACTACGAGGGACACCAGAGCTAGACCGGGCACAGGCTCGGTATCCGCAGTATCCGGGCGCGGGCACAAGCACCGGCCGAGAGCAGGAACGGGGAGCGGGCGCAGCGCAATGGGTGAGGTCTTCGCTGGTCGGTACGAGCTGATCGATCCGATCGGACGTGGTGGGGTCGGTGCTGTCTGGCGTGCCTGGGATCACCGGCGCCGTCGCTATGTGGCAGCCAAGGTTCTCCAGCAGAGCGACGCACACACGCTGCTGCGCTTCGTCCGTGAGCAGGCGCTGCGGATCGAGCATCCCCATGTGCTCGCCCCGGCCAGCTGGGCCGCGGACGATGACAAGGTCCTGTTCACGATGGACCTGATCAGCGGCGGTTCGCTGGCCCATGTCATCGGTGACTACGGGCCGTTGCCCCCTCGGTTCGTCTGCACCCTGCTCGACCAGCTGCTGTCCGGACTGTCCACCGTGCATGCCGAGGGGGTCGTGCACCGGGACATCAAGCCCGCCAACATCCTTATGGAGGCCACCGGCACCGGCCGGCCGCATCTGCGGCTCTCCGACTTCGGGATCTCCATGCGCAAGGGTGAGCCGCGGCTCACCGAGACGAACTACGTGGTGGGCACGCCGGGTTACTTCGCGCCCGAGCAGATGATGGGCGCGGAGCCGGACTTCTCCGCTGACCTCTTCGCGGTCGGCCTGGTCGCGCTGTATCTGCTGCAGGGGAAGAAACCCGACTCGCAGGCGCTCGTCGAGCACTTCGCCTCGCACGGCACTCCCAGCGCCCCGCAGGGCATCCCCGAGCCGCTGTGGCAGGTGCTCGCGGGCCTCCTGCAGCCGGACCCCCAGGCCCGCTTCCGTACTGCCACGGGTGCGCGCAAGGCCCTGACGGCCGCGGTCGAGATGCTGCCCGAGCCCGGAATCGACGACGAGCCGGTGGAGGTCTTCGACCAGATCGGCCCGCTGCCCGAAGGATTCGGCCCCACCGGGCCGGTACCCGCCTCGCCGCCGGCCGCGACGCCCGGCCCGGACGGCCCGCAGGAGCAGGCGACGCCGGCGTCGGGGCAGCAGACAGGCCGGCAGGCCGCACAACAGCCGTACGCACAGCCCCCGGCCTCCATGTCGGAGACAGGCAGCTTCCACCTCCAGCCGCCCCCGCAACACCCCGCAGCCACGCCCCAGCCGCCCCGGACAGCACAGCCGGCCACTCCCGCCACTCAGGCTCCGGCGCATACGGCGTCCCCCTTCCCCGCCGCCGCACCGGACCTCTCCCAGGCGCCCACGGCCGCGGTGCAGCACGAACAAGCCCTCACTCGTGCCTACACCGCTCAGCACCCGCAGGCTCCCGCCTCGGGACCCGGTTTTCCCGCAGCCGGAGCTCCGCCGCACTTCGCCCAGGCGCCGTCCCAGGCCCCGCAGCCGTCGCACGCCGCGGCACACGCTCCGCACAAGCGGCCGGGACCGCCCCCGAAGGTGGCGGTCCCGGTGCTGCTGGTGGCGCTGATCTGCTTCGCCGTCGGGATCTGGGCCCTGACCCAGGCCTGAGCGCGGAGCTGCCGCCCGGGTTGCTCCCCCGGCGACGACGGCTCCCATCCGGCTACCAGGCCTGCGGCGGCCCTCCGAACGGCTGCTGTCCCCTGTCGGCCCTCCCGGCCGGTGCCGTCGCGGCACCGCGCCGGGCGAGCAGCACCCAGGCGCCCAGCCCGAGCACCAGCACGGCGCCCGCGCCGATGCCCGCCGCTCCGACCAGCTTCATCGTGCTGCTCTGGCTCTCGGCCGCCTGCGGGCCGCTCTGGCCGCTCCTCGCCAGGTCCCTGTCGTCCTGCGTGACACCGAAGATCCCGGCATCGCCCGCGTACGGCGTGGCCCCGGCCTTCCCGTCGACCTTGACCGAGACGGTCAGCGGGAACGGCTTGGAGCCGTAGGGCTTGGCGACCTCCGGGCTCAGCGTCACGGACAGGTAGTACCAGCCTGCGAAGCGCATCGCGCTGACGCTGCTGTCGGAGGCGAACCTGTTCTCGTACGCCACCGGGGGCACCGGGTCCAGCGAGACGACGGCCGGCTCGCCCTTGTAGGCCATGGGGGACGCGGCGTCGACATGGCCGCGTGCCGGATTGTCCAGGGACATCGCGATCGCGCCGCTGATGTAGTCGTCCGCGTCCGGGGCGGTGCTGTTGCCGAGACCGGCGGTGGCAAAGATCTGCTGCCCCCAGTCCACCGGGACCCGGTAGAAGAGGGTCTGGCCCGGTGCGATCTCGTCCTTCCACTCACCGGTCTCAAGGCTCGTCGCGTCGTAGTAACTGCTCCCGCCGTGCCTGCGGTTGTCGGTGGCCGGGGAGGGGGGCGGCGGCGAGGCGGACGGCCAGTCCTCCGGCGCCTCGGTCGGCGTCGAGCCACCCTTCGCGAGCTGCGGCTCCGACGCGTACCGGAGTTCCAGATCCCAGTCCTGGGGCCCCGAGGTGTCCTCGCTCTCCCGCTCGATCAGGACGTTGTACGTGCCGGCGCCCTGGCAGGAGCTGCTGTCCTTGTTCACGGTCCGGTAGGCGTACGCGGCGATCGGACGCGGGTACTCCGCGGACTGGAACCTGGCGTCCTGGGAGCTGCACTGCAGGTCCGAACTGTCCCTGATGCTGACCGTGATGCCGTCGCCGTAGGCGACCTTGCCGCCGCCCTTGGGCACGACGACGGCCGAGACGTAGGCGTTCGTCTTCGCGTCCAGGTTCAGCCGGTAGTAGAGCTTCTGGTGGACCTTGATCGAACTCTTGTAGACCGAACCGGCCTTCAGCGACGGCGCATCGGTACTGATCTCCGCGCCACTGACCGCCTCGGCATCCGGGTCGAAGGTGTACGAAGCGGGCGAACCGGCCCCGTACGCCTGCCCCGGCAGCGCCGCCACCGCGCACATCGCCGCCACCGCGGCCAGCGTCGCCCGGCCCCTGCTGCGCTGCCTCATCACGCGCTTCCCCTCGTCGTCCGTGCGGCTGCCCTGCGGCGGCTGCGTACATATACGAACACGGCGACCGGCACAGCCATGACGGCCGCCCCGGCGGCAGCCGCGATGCCGGTCCATCCTGCCCCTCCGGTACCACCGCTGTCTGCGGACGCGGACGAATCGCCCTTCTTGTCCGCATCCTTGTCCGCACCACCGCCGGACCCCCCGGCCCGTACGGGGGCTCCGTGCTGCGGTCCGGTCCGTTCCGCACCGAGCACGGAGACCCGCAGCACCAGACCGATCTGCGGATTCTCCGCGATCTCGGCGGCCCGCGCGCCCAGAGTCACCGAGAGGTAGAAGTCGCCCCCGGCATGCACCGGCTGGACATGGGTGCGGCCCTCGTAGCGGTTGGTCCAGGCGACCGGGACCCCGCCCATCCGTACGGCTGCCGGGCGGCCGTTGTACATCGCGGACGAGGTGAACTCGCCGCCACCGGTGAGCGGGTAGCGGGCCGGCGTGTAGAGCCGGGTCGCCCCGTAGGAGTACGTGGCGGAGGTGCGGCCCACCGTGGGCTCGTTCGCGAACTCGACGTCGTAGCGCACCTGCTGGCCCCAACCCGCCGGAACCTTGTACCAGAGCGTCTGGGACGGCAGGATCCGGTCGCGCCACACGCCCCGCCCGATCTCCCGGGCGTCGTTGAAGCCGGTACCGCCGCGCACCTCGCGAGGGTCATCGGCCGGCAGCGCGGCCTCCTTGCCACCCTGACCGAAGTCCGCCTGCGACTCGGCCGGCGTCACGCCCTCCTCCAGCGGCGCCTCCGCTCCGTACACGAGCTCCAGCGGCCAACGCGCCCCGTCGGAGCCCTTCTTGCTCTCCCGCTCCACCACCAGCCGGTAGCGGCCCGGTCGGTCGCAGGTACGGGCGCCGTCCTGCGAGGGGATCCGGGCGACCGCCGACGTCAGCGGGGTCGCCCCCTCCTTCTGGTAGAAGCGCTCGGTGTTCGTCCCGCAGGAGCCGTGGTCGTACTCGATCGTGGTGCTCAGCGCGTCGAACGTGTCGACGGCCGCCCCGGGCTGCGGCACCGCACTCGCCGCGAAGTCCGCCGTGGACACGTCGTCCAGATCAACCGCGTAGTACCGCTTCTCGCCCGGCCCGATGGTGTCCAGATACTGCCCGGGTACGAGGACGGGAGCCCCGCCGCCCGTCGCCGCGCCGGCCACCCGCTCGCCCCGGAAGCGGTAGCCGTCCGCGGAGAGCTGGGAGGCGCGCTGCAGCTGGCGGGCCAGCGACTTGGCGTCCGGTGCGTCGTAGTACCGGCCGTTGCCCGCCTTCGCGATGCATTCGAGCTGCTTGCGGGCCGCGCCCCTCACCTGGAAGCCGACGGCGTCGATGCGCAGCCCGATCCCCTCCTTGCCGAGCTGCTCGGCGACCTCGCAGGGCTGCGGCGTACCGCAGTTGTCCTCGCCGTCGGAGATCAGCAGGATCGTGCGGGTACCGATGGCACCGCCCACGGGACGTGGCAGGTCCTGCGCCGCCTTCCGGAGCGACAGGCCGATGGGGGTGTCACCCGTGGGCCGTACGCCCGCGACCGCCCGCTTCACCGCCGCCCGGTCGAGCGTGCGCACCGGGCGCACCAGCCGGGTGTCCGTGCAGCCCCGCGGCCGGTCGGCGCCGTACACCCGCAATCCGGTCGGGTAGCCGTCGGGAAGGCCGTCCACCACCGTGCCGACGGCCGCACGAGCGCTCTCCATCCGCGTCCGGCCCGTACCGTCGTCGTCCCCCATGGAACCGGACGAGTCGAGCACCATGACCAGGCTGCCGCGGCCGTCGGAACCGACCGCCTCCGATGCGGCGGGAGTGCCTGCGGGCGCCGCCACGGCCGGCAGCCCGCCTGCCACCAGGGCGAACAGCGCCCCGCAGATCAATGTCCCCATCCGCGCAGTGCGTCGTTGATCGCGTGCTGCCACCCGTGCCCCCTCGACCGAAATCCCGGCTGCTTTGCTCAAGCAACCTATTGATTTGCGTAGGTGAACTCAAGAGCACAGGCGTCACGGTCCCGCAACAGCACGAAGCCCCGGCCGCTCAAGCGACCGGGGCCCGCAACAGGCTGTTCTGCCTCACACACCCGAACCTGCGGGCACGGAGTCAGTCGCCTCCGTCCACAGATCCTGCTCGGCGCGATCCGCCTGGATCTGGCGGTACACGAGGAGCCCGCCGATGGCGGCCAGTGCGACCAGGAGAAGCTTCTTCACCGCGCGACCTCGTCTTTCCTTGGCGTAGGGGACTTCTGCCGCCCGACTATACACACCGGCCGATATCGACCGGTGACCTCCCCGCAACCCAACTGGGGCCTACAGAAAAGCGATCGTCGGAGGATCGACCCGCCCCGGTCACGACCTCGGAGGCCGCCGCGAACCGGCCGATCGGGACCGGTTGCACCATACGAGTGGTGTTCATCTGAACATCGGCACATCGGTGGCGTCGGTCCATGAAATCGCGATCCGAATACACATGATCAGGGGGTAAGCAAACCGGACCACCCGAAAGTGAGGGGCCATGAGCACCTACAGGGCCAAGAACATCTGGACCGCCTTCATCACCGCCTTCTTCGCACTCCTCGCCGCACTGGGCCTCGCAGGCTCCACCGCGGCGGCCACGGAAGCCACGGTCACGGAGCCGGCGGCCACGAGCCACGAGCACACGGTCGCGACGGCGGCAACCGCGACGACGCCGTCGGTGCGATGGACCCTTCCGCGTGACCGGGCGCTTCCGCCCACGATGAAGCAGCGCATCCGCGCCGAAGCGCACGGCTCCTCACCCGCCACCCGCCATCTGTCCGCAGACACGACGGACACCGCGAACACCACAAGCACCGCCCGCGCCTCGCACGGCGCCCCGGCGGGGGACGCGTCCCTCCTCCCGCCCTGAGAGCGGCGCACCTGACACCCAGAGCCCCCGGGCCGGTTCACACCGGACGGGGGCTTTTCCGTGCGCCCGGAACGGGCCGCACACGCAATCCGCCCACGCGACCGCCTACGCGGCGCGGTGGGGGCGGCCTTGAGAGCCTGGGCCAGGGCGCCTTGATGCCCCCATGAAGCAGTCAGGAGGCCGCCGGTTGCCTCTGTGGCTGGCTCGCCACACCTGCGGCACCCTGCTGGCAACTTCTGGAAGGCCCACTGGTCGGCTGACCCTGCCGACGGATGGTCAGCGGCTGCGTCTGTCCCGCACCCAGACCACACCAAGACCAACCGCGGCAATCACGGACAGAAGGATCGCCCCAAGGACCACTGTCACTCCGGCGGAGATCACCAGGATTCCCCACCACGGCGGATCGCCTTCCACAGTCCCCCCTCACGAAGCATGCACGCACCAAGTGCGACGCCTGAGGCATGGGGCTGGTTCCGTGAGATCGCTGATGTCGGCCGGAGATGCCAAAGACCCCCAACCATGATCGGTTGGGGGTCTTTGTCACTGTGGGGCTAACAGGATTTGAACCTGTGGCCTCATCCTTATCAGGGATGCGCTCTAACCAACTGAGCTATAGCCCCGCCGCGCTGTGCGCTGACTTCTGAAGATTAGCGCACGTCGGGGCCAGTCCCAAAATCGATACCCGCGGCGCTACTCGTCCTCGGCCAGCGTGAGCTCGACACCGCCCACGAAGCCGGCCGACAAGTTGTAGATGAAGGCGCCCAGCGTCGCCAGCGCGGTCGCCAGCACCACGTCGATCACGGCGATGACCGAGGTGAAGATGAGGACCCGCGGAAGCGACAGGAACGACTGCAGATCGAAGCCGTTGCCTTCGTTGGAACCGGTTGCCTCACTGATCGTGCCGCCCACGGTGGAGAAGACGCCCATCGCGTCCATCACCATCCACAGGACCGCCGCCGCCACCACCGTGCAGATGCCGAGCGCGATGGACAGCAGGAAGCTGACCTTCATCACCGACCACGGGTCGGCCTTGGCCACCCGCAGGCGCGCCTTACGGGTGCGCGGAGTGGTCCGGGCCCCCGTCCGCGGTCTGCGGGTCGCCTGCGCCGCGCCCACGCCCTGCACGCCGCCCTGCTGCGCCCCGCGGGGCGCGCCCCCCTGTGTCCCGCCCGGGGGCGAGGGGTAGGCCTGCGGCGGGTGGTAAGGCCCCGCCTGACCCGGTGCGGGTTCCCGCTCACCGGGCAGCGGCCCGGCCGCGTAACCCTCGTACTGGGGCTGAGGGCCCCGGGTATCCGTCACAGTGCCCCCTTGGGAGTCCGTGGCAGGGCCACGGGCGCCGTTCGCGCCGGCTTCGGAAGCGGCCGAACCGGCGCCCGTGGCTCCACTCACGCTCTACTCCTCGTGCTCCCCGGTCGAGGACGTCGTGCCCTCGACATTGCCGTCGGCCGTGCTCTCGCCAGCCGCTTCGGCCGTGGTGGCCTCAGCTGTCACTGCCTCGGCCGTCTCACCCTCGGCGTCCGCGTCGACGGCTCCGTCGACCTCTTCGGCCTCGCGACCCGCCTCGGCGTTACGAGCGATGCCCACAACGGCGTCGCGCTTGCCCAGATTGATCAGTTGGACGCCCATGGTGTCACGGCCCGTCTCCCTGACTTCGTTGACTCGCGTACGAATCACACCGCCGCTGAGCGTGATGGCAAGGATCTCATCCGTAGGATCCACCACCAGCGCACCGACCAGTGAGCCCCGGTCCTCCACGATCTTGGCGGCCTTGATGCCGAGGCCACCGCGACCCTGGACGCGGTACTCGTCGACGGGGGTCCGCTTCGCGTACCCGCCGTCAGTGGCAGTGAACACGAAGGTACCGGGCCTGACCACATTCATCGAGAGAAGTTCGTCTCCCTCGCGGAAACTCATGCCCTTGACACCCGAAGTGGCACGGCCCATCGGGCGCAGCGCGTCGTCCGTCGCAGTGAACCTGATCGACTGGGCCTTCTTGCTGATGAGCAGCAGATCGTCCTCGGACGACACCAGCTCCGCGCCGATCAGCTCGTCGTCGGATCCGTCCGGCGTCTCGCGCAGGTTGATGGCGATGACACCGCCGGACCGTGGCGAGTCGTAGTCCTTCAGCGCGGTCTTCTTCACGAGACCGCCCTTCGTGGCCAGGATCAGGTAAGGCGCGATCTCGTAGTCGCGGATCGCGAGGATCTGTGCGATCTGCTCGTCCGGCTGGAACGCCAGCAGGTTGGCCACGTGCTGGCCACGCGCGTCGCGGCCGGCGTCCGGGAGCTCGTACGCCTTCGCCCGGTAGACCCGGCCCTTGTTGGTGAAGAACAGCAGCCAGTGGTGCGTCGTCGACACGAAGAAGTGGTCGACGATGTCGTCCTGCTTCAGCTTCGTGCCGCGCACGCCCTTGCCGCCGCGCTTCTGCGACCGGTAGTCCTCGGTCTTCGTGCGCTTCACATAGCCGCCGCGCGAGATCGTGACGACAATGTCCTCCTCGGCGATCAGGTCCTCCACGGACATGTCACCGTCGAAGGGCACCAGCTTGGAACGCCGGTCGTCGCCGAACTTGTCGACGATCGCCGCCAACTCCTCGCTGACGATCTGCCGCTGCCGCTCGGGCGAGACCAGGATCGCGTTGTACTCGTTGATCTTCGCCTGGAGCTCGTCGTGCTCGGCGGTGATCTTCTGGTGCTCCAGCGCGGCCAGCCGGCGCAGCTGCATCTCCAGGATGGCGTTCGCCTGGATCTCGTCGATCTCCAGGAGGCCCATCAGGCCCTCCCGCGCGATCTCCACGGTGTTGCTGCGCCGGATGAGTGCGATGACCTCGTCGATCGCGTCCAGGGCCTTGAGCAGGCCGCGCAGGATGTGCGCCCGCTCCTCGGCCTTGCGCAGCCGGAACTTCGTGCGCCGGACGATGACCTCGATCTGGTGCGTCACCCAGTGCCGGATGAACGCGTCGATCGACAGGGTGCGCGGCACCCCGTCCACCAGCGCCAGCATGTTGGCGCCGAAGTTGGTCTGCAGATCGGTGTGCTTGTACAGGTTGTTCAGTACGACCTTGGCGACCGCGTCCCGCTTCAGCACGACGACCAGGCGCTGGCCCGTACGCGACGAGGTCTCGTCACGGACGTCCGCGATGCCGCCGACCTTGCCGTCCTTCACCAGGTCGGCGATCTTCTGCGCGAGGTTGTCGGGGTTGGTCTGGTACGGAAGCTCCGTGACCACCAGGCACTGGCGGTTCTGGATCTCCTCGACCGCCACGACCGCGCGCATCGTGATCGAGCCACGGCCCGTGCGGTACGCCTCCTCGATGCCCTTGCGGCCCACGACCAGCGCGCCCGTCGGGAAGTCGGGGCCCTTGATCCGTTCGAGGAGGGCGTCCAGCAGCTCCTCCTGCGAGGCCTCCGGGTGCTCCAGGTACCACTGGGCGCCGGACGCGACCTCGCGCAGGTTGTGCGGCGGGATGTTGGTCGCCATACCGACCGCGATGCCCGCCGAACCGTTGATCAGCAGGTTCGGGAAGCGCGCCGGCAGAACCACCGGCTCCTGGTTGCGGCCGTCGTAGTTGTCCTTGAAGTCGACGGTCTCCTCGTCGATGTCCCGGACCATCTCCATGGACAGCGGCATCATCTTGCACTCGGTGTACCGCATGGCCGCGGCCGGGTCGTTGCCCGGGGAACCGAAGTTGCCGTTGGAGTCCACCAGCGGCATCCGCATCGACCAGTGCTGCGCCAGGCGCACCAGGGCGTCGTAGATCGAGGAGTCGCCGTGCGGGTGGTACGTACCCATGACGTCACCGACGACGCGGGCGCACTTGTAGAAGCCCTTCTCGGGCCGGTAGCCGCCGTCGTACATCGCGTACAGCACCCGGCGGTGGACGGGCTTCAGGCCGTCCCGCACGTCGGGCAGGGCACGCGAGACGATGACGGACATCGCGTAGTCGAGGTAGGAGCGCTGCATCTCCGTCTCGAGCCCGACGGGCTCGACACGCATGCCCACGCCCTCGACGGGCGGGACCTCTTCGGGCGTCACGGGGACAGGGGTGTTCTCGTCGGCCATTGCTGGTCAAAGTCCTTTCGCACTGCGGCTTGCTTGTACGGCCGACTCAGATGTCGAGGAAGCGGACGTCCTTGGCGTTGCGCTGGATGAACGAGCGCCGCGCCTCGACGTCCTCACCCATCAGCACCGAGAACAGGTCGTCGGCCTGCGCCGCGTCGTCGAGCGTGACCTGGCCCAGCACCCGGTGGTCGACGTCCATCGTGGTGACACGCAGCTCCTCGGCGTTCATCTCGCCGAGACCCTTGAAGCGCTGGATCGAGTCTTCCCTGATCCGCTTGCCGTTCTGCTTGCCGAGCGCCACCAGGGCGTCGCGCTCGCGGTCCGAGTACGCGTACTCGAAGTCGTCCCGGCCCCACTTGATCTTGTAGAGCGGCGGCCGCGAGAGGTAGACGTGCCCGGCCTCGACCAGCGGACGCATGAAGCGGAAGAGGAACGTGAGCAGCAGGGTGTTGATGTGCTGGCCGTCGACGTCGGCGTCCGCCATCAGAATGATCTTGTGATAGCGGAGCTTCTCGATGTCGAAGTCCTCGTGGACCCCGGTACCGAAGGCCGAGATCAGTGCCTGGACCTCGGTGTTCTGCAGGATCTTGTCGATCCGCGCCTTCTCGACGTTCAGGATCTTGCCGCGGATCGGCAGGATGGCCTGGTACATCGGGTTACGGCCGGACTTCGCCGAACCACCGGCGGAGTCACCCTCGACGATGAAGATCTCGCACTTCGTCGGGTCGTTGGACTGGCAGTCGCTCAGCTTGCCCGGCAGCGAGGCGCTCTCCAGGAGCCCCTTGCGACGGGTCAGGTCACGCGCCTTACGGGCCGCCACACGGGCGGTCGAGGCGGCGATGCCCTTGCGGATGATGTCGGCGGCCTCGTTGGGGTTCCGGTCGAACCAGTCCGTCAGCTGCTCGTGGACGACCTTCTGCACGAAGGTCTTGGCCTCCGTGTTGCCCAGCTTGGTCTTCGTCTGGCCCTCGAACTGCGGCTCGCCCAGCTTCACCGAGATGATCGCCGTCAGACCCTCGCGGACGTCCTCACCGGTGAGGTTGTCGTCCTTCTCGCGCAGCAGCTTCTTTTCGCGCGCGTACCGGTTGACCAGCGAGGTCAGCGCCGCACGGAAGCCCTCCTCGTGCGTACCGCCCTCGTGCGTGTGGATCGCGTTGGCGAAGGAGTAGACACCCTCGCTGTACTGCGTGTTCCACTGCATGGCGATCTCGGCCGAGAGGAGACGGTCCTTGTCCTCGGCCTCGATGTCGATCACCGACTGGTGGATGACGTCGCCCTTGCGGGAGTTCAGGTACTTGACGAAGTCGACGATGCCGTTCTCGTAGTGGTACGTGACCGTCCGGTTCGGCTCCTCGTCGGGAACGTCGACCGCCTCGACGCTGTCCGCGCCGACCGTCGCCTTCGCCGACTCCCGCTCGTCGGTGAGCTTGAGGGTGAGGCCCTTGTTGAGGAAGGCCATCTCCTGGAAGCGGCGCGAGAGGGTCTCGAAGGAGTACTCGGTCGTCTCGAAGATGTCGCCGTCGGCCCAGAAGGTGACGGACGTGCCCGTCTCGTCGGTGGCCTCGTTCTGGGCCAGCGGGGCAGTCGGGACGCCCAGCTTGTAGTCCTGGGTCCAGCGGTAGCCGTCCGTCCTGACCTCGACGGCGACCCTCGTGGACAGGGCGTTGACGACGGACACACCGACGCCGTGCAGACCACCGGAGACGGCGTAACCGCCGCCGCCGAACTTTCCGCCCGCGTGCAGGACGGTGAGCACGACCTCGACGGCCGGCTTGCCCTCGGACGGCACGATGCCGACCGGGATACCGCGGCCGTTGTCGATCACCCGCACCCCGCCGTCGGCGAGGATCGTGACGTCGATGGTGTCCGCGTGACCGGCCATGGCCTCGTCGACCGAGTTGTCGACAACCTCTTGCACGAGGTGGTGGAGACCGCGCTCACCGGTCGAGCCGATGTACATGCCGGGTCGCTTGCGGACCGCGTCCAGACCCTCGAGCACGGTGATCGCGCTGGCGTCGTACGAGGCTGTCACCTCGCCCGGGGCGGGAGCGGCGTTGCTCCCGTCAGGGGTGGACGGAATGTTCTCGTTGGGGTTGCCGGAATCGGCCACGAAGCGCCCTTTCTGGCACAGCACAGGCCGTTCTCCGGGCAGGCGGGAGCGGCTGCGTCGTTCGGCGTGTGTCGACGAATCCCGCAAGGACGCGGGATTGTCCACCAGTCTACCGGTAGCGCCGACCCGAATGGGGGTTTGCCGGTACCTGAGTCCGCATGTGCCGCCCTGAATGAGCGCCTGACGACTCCCCATATTCGGGACGGGGCCTCAAGAGGCTCACACGGGCGTTGAGCGCTTCGGCCTGTCAACCTCTCACTACCGTGAGGGACGCCCGCTCTTCGCCGTCCGGTTTCAACCACCGCACACCGGCACAACACGGAGTCCGGCGGCATCAGGGACAACAGGGGCACCCCACGCCTCGGCGCTCTCGGGCTCTGTACGGCCGCCACTCGTGAAAGAGCGAAAAAGGCCAGGTCAGCCGTAGGTGTCGCCCGGGCCCTTGCTCCCCGGCGCCCGAAGCGGACCGAACTTGCGCTGCGGGCCACCCGGCCCCAGGACCTTGATCATCCGTACGGTGCCGTGCCCCAGATCCGCGTTCAGCCGGGCGACCAGCTGCGGCGCCAGCAGCCGCAGCTGCGTCGCCCACGCCGTCGAGTCGCACTGGACCGTCAGCACCCGCTCCGCGGGGTCCTCGTCGTAGCGCAGCGGCACGCAATGATTGGCCAGATCATCACCCACGATCTGCGGCCAGCGGCCCATCACACCGCCCACGGCGGCCGGCGCCTCCCAGCCGCGTTCGGTGATCAGACGGTTGATCGCCGCGCCCAGCGGCAGCGGATCCCGGCCGTCCGCCCGCGCACCTGAGCGCAGCCCGCCGCCACGGCGCGCCTGCTTCTTCTGCTGGGCCGCCGCACCGCGTGCCCGCGCCTGCTCCTTCGCCGCGCGCAGGGCCACCCGCGCCAGGTCCACCCCCGAGGGCTCCGGCGTTTTCGCCTCACCCGAGGACGGCTCGCGCGAGGTCCCGGCCGGCCCCTCCGAGGACGGCCCCGCACTGTCCGCGCCGCTGCTCACAGCCGCTCCACCCCGCCCGCGGACACCGCGTACCGGGTGCCTGCGAGCACCCCCGGGACGTCGTCGTCCACCGCCGCCGTCACCAGCACCTGCTCGCCCGGGGCCACCAGCTCGGCCAGCCGCTCGCGGCGACGGGTGTCCAGCTCCGCGAAGACGTCGTCCAGTACCAGCACGGGTTCGTTGCCCTCCGTGCGCAGCAGGTCGTACGAGGCCAGCCGCAGGGCCAGCGCGTACGACCACGACTCGCCGTGGCTCGCATACCCCTTGGCCGGCATGGACCGCAGCCCCAGCACCAGGTCGTCGCGGTGCGGGCCGACCAGCGTCACACCCCGTTCGATCTCCTGCTTGCGCACCTCGGCGAGGGCGGCGATGAGCTGGGCGTACAGCTCGTCACGCGTACGGGCGGGCTCCACGTCCGCGCCCACCGAACTCCGGTACTCCAACGTCACCGGCCCGCCGCCGGGCGCCACGTCCGCGTACGCCTTGTCCGTCAGAGGCTGCAGCGTCGCGATCAGATCCAGCCGCTGCGCCAGCAGCTCCGCGCCCACCCGGCCCAGGTGCTGGTCCCACACGTCGAGCGTCGACAGGTCCATCGACCGGCCGCCGTGCCTGCGCGCCATCGCCGCGGACTTCAGCAGGGTGTTGCGCTGCTTCAGCACCCGCTCGTAGTCCGCGCGCACTCCGGCCATCCGCGGCGAACGTGCCGTGACCAGCTCGTCCAGGAACCGGCGGCGCTCACCCGGATCGCCCTTGACCAGCGCCAGGTCCTCCGGCGCGAACAGCACGGTCCGTACGATCCCCAGCACATCACGGGGTCTGACCTGCGACGATCTGTTGATCCGGGCGCGGTTGGCCTTGCCGGGATTCAGCTCCAGCTCCACCAGCTGTGAGCGCTCGCCCTGGGTGACAGCAGCCCGGATGACAGCTCGCTCCGCGCCCATGCGCACCAGTGGTGCGTCGGAGGAGACCCGGTGGCTGCCGAGCGTCGCGAGGTAGCCGACGGCTTCGACCAGATTCGTCTTGCCCTGGCCGTTGGCCCCCACGAACGCGGTGACGCCCGGGTCGAGAGGCACCTCGACCCGGGCGTACGAGCGGAAGTCGGCCAGCGACAGATGCGTGACATGCATGGTGTACGCCGACCTTCCCGGCTTCCTGCTCCGTGCTTCGTAGTGCGGGGCGGACGCCTCGGTCCGGCCCGCTCCTCGTTGCTGCTACTTCTTGTTCTCGACCGCGTGGCCACCGAACTGGTTGCGCAGCGCGGCGATCATCTTCATCTGCGGGGAGTCGTCCTGGCGCGAGGCGAACCGGGCGAAGAGCGAGGCGGTGATCGCGGGAAGCGGCACCGAGTTGTCGATCGCGGCCTCCACCGTCCAGCGGCCCTCTCCGGAGTCAGCGGCGAAGCCCCGGAGCTTGTCCAGGTGCTCGTCGTCGTCCAGCGCGTTGACCGCCAGGTCGAGCAGCCAGGAACGGATGACCGTGCCCTCCTGCCAGGAGCGGAAGACCTCGCGCACGTCGGTGACGGAGTCGACCTTCTCCAGGAGCTCCCAGCCCTCGGCGTAGGCCTGCATCATGGCGTACTCGATGCCGTTGTGAACCATCTTCGCGAAGTGGCCGGCGCCGACCTTGCCCGCGTGGACGGAACCGAAGTCACCCTCGGGCTTCAGGGCGTCGAAGACCGGCTGGACCTTCGCGACGTTCTCGGCGTCGCCGCCGTACATCAGCGCGTAGCCGTTCTCGAGGCCCCAGACACCACCGGAGACGCCGCAGTCGACGAAGCCGATGCCCTTGATGCCGAGCTCGACCGCGTGCTTCTCGTCGTCCGTCCAGCGGGAGTTCCCGCCGTCCACGACGATGTCGCCGGGCGAGAGCAGTTCGGACAGCTCATCGATCGTGGACTGGGTCGCGGCACCGGCCGGCACCATCACCCAGACGACCCGGGGGCCCTTCAGCTTGCCCACAAGCTCTTCGAGGCTGTGGACATCGGCGACGTCCTGGTTGCGGTCGTAACCGATGACGGTGTGGCCTGCGCGGCGGATGCGCTCGCGCATGTTGCCGCCCATCTTGCCGAGGCCGACGAGACCGAGCTCCATCAGAGATTCCTTAAGACTTGTGCCGATTCGTACCCAGGACCGAGCCTACGCCCGGCCGGGGACAGGACGGCGGGCACGCTCGGCGCTGAGCGTGCCCGCCGGACCTGCCGTGACAGGACCGGTGACCGGATCAGCCGGAGAGGCGGACCGGCATGATCAGGTACTTGTACGCGTCGTCCGCCTCGGCGTCCACGGCCGGGCGGCCGCTGAGCAGCGCGGGCTTGGTGGACGTCGTGAAGGAGAGCTGGGCGACCGGGGAGTCGATCGCGCTCAGACCGTCCAGCAGGAAGGTCGGGTTGAAGGCGATCGAGATGTCGTCGCCCTCCAGGACCGCGTCGACACGCTCCACAGCCTGTGCGTCGTCGCTGGAACCCGCTTCCAGGATCAGGACGCCCTGCTCGAAGCTGAGCCGCACCGGGGTGTTCCGCTCGGCCACCAGGGCCACGCGCTTGACGGCCTCGACGAACGGGGCGGTCTCGATGACGGCGACCGAGTTGAACTCGGTCGGGAAGAGCGTGCGGTACTTCGGGAGATCGCCTTCGAGCAGCCGGGTGGTGGTCCGGCGGCCGGCGCCCTCGAAGCCGATGAGTCCTTCACCGGCACCGGAGCCCGACAGCGCCAGCGTGACCGTGTCACCGCTGGTGAGCGCCTTGGCGGTGTCCAGCAGCGTCTTGGCGGGCACCAGCGCGACGGCGGAGGCGTCGGCGTTCTCCGGCTTCCAGAGGAACTCGCGGACCGCGAAGCGGTAGCGGTCGGTGGAGGCCAGGGTGACCGTGTCGCCCTCGATCTCGATGCGCACACCGGTGAGCACGGGCAGCGTGTCGTCGCGGCCTGCGGCGATGGCTACCTGGGCGGCTGCCGAGGCGAAGACCTCACCGGGGACGGTGCCGGTGGCCGTCGGCATCTGCGGCAGCGCCGGGTACTCCTCCACAGGAAGGGTGTGGAGTGTGAATCGCGAAGAGCCGCAGGCCACGGTCGCCCGTACACCGTCTGTGGAAATCTCGACCGGCCGGTTGGGCAGGGCACGGCAGATGTCGGCGAGCAGCCGGCCGGAGACCAGCACCGTGCCGTCCTCCTCGATCTCGGCATCCACCGAGACCCGGGCCGAGACCTCGTAGTCGAAGCTCGAGAAGCTGAGAGCTCCGTCCTCGGCCTTCAGCAGAAGGCCCGCGAGAACGGGCGCCGGCGGACGGGCCGGGAGGCTACGGGCCACCCAGGCCACAGCCTCCGCGAGTACATCGCGCTCCACCCGGATCTTCACCGGAACCGCCTCCTGCTGTTGCTCGCTCGCCCTGCTGGCCTTCGTCGTCTGGTCGGGTCGCTCCGCCGATGACAGGGGAGGACGCCGGGGACCAGTCTGACGTACGGCACCGACACTCGGTGCTGCTCGGGGTCAAGTCGCGACAAGAGGTTCGGGGAGCTCCGGCGCCGAGTTGTGCACAGCCCCCACTTCGAAGCGGATTCCGGGCTAACTATAGGTAGCAGTAGTAGTAGGGCCTGTGGAAACCGTGGATAACGTCGTTTTCGCAGGTCAGACCCTGTTTTTTGTCCACCGACCCTGTGGGTGGACCCGGTGGACAACCCGACGTTTCTGTGGACACCCGAAAGTTCTGCACAACCGGTGCACAGGGCAGGGGGGTTTCTCCCCAGGGCTGTCCCCAGCTTTACCCCGCTTCCCCACAGGCCAACCTGCCCTCTTGGTGTGACGCCTTTCACTCGGTGCGGTGAAAGCGGGTGTTGCGTTGCCGAACAGTGGACAGAGGTGTGGAGAAGCCCGCCGAAGCTGGGGACAAGACGGTCCGGCCTGTGGGCTGCCGGTGGACAACAACGAGCGACCCCTGTGGACGAAAATCTTGTCCACAGGCTGTGGATCATTGTTGACCACAAATCCCCAGGCCTCTGAGCTGGCCTGATGGGGTCTCGGCCGGCCCGCCTGTGGAAGCAGTATGGACAACTTTTCAATCCCCAGGCTGTGGAGGGGAAATTCTGCCCGGATCTGTGGAGAACAGCCCCTCCGCGGCAGGGATTCGAACAGCCGGGGTGGGCGTGGGCCGCCGTGAACCTCGTGCGGAGTGCTCGCGGACTGCGCTCCGGGCCCCTCATGGGACCTGCCGAGGCCGGTTTGGAGCCGACGCCCATCGCTTCCCACACAACGGAGAAGGGCGCTCCGGAACCCCTCGGGTCCCGGAGCGCCCTTTCGCTCCTCGGTACGTCTGCTGACGAGGTGGTGGCCCGTCAGCCGTTCTTGATGCGGTTGGTGAGCTCGGTGACCTGGTTGTAGATGGAGCGGCGCTCCGCCATCAACGCGCGGATCTTCCGGTCGGCGTGCATCACGGTCGTGTGGTCGCGGCCGCCGAACTGCGCCCCGATCTTGGGCAGTGAGAGGTCCGTCAGCTCGCGGCACAGGTACATGGCGATCTGGCGCGCCGTCACCAGTACCCGGCTGCGCGAGGATCCGCAGAGGTCCTCCACCGTCAGCCCGAAGTAGTCCGCGGTCGCCGCCATGATGGCCGTCGCCGTGATCTCCGGAGCGGCGTCCTCACCACCCGGGATCAGGTCCTTCAGCACGATCTCGGTCAGCCCGAGGTCCACCGGCTGGCGGTTGAGACTGGCGAAGGCCGTGACCCGGATGAGCGCGCCCTCCAGCTCCCGGATGTTGCGCGAGATGCGGGAGGCGATGAACTCGAGCACCTCGGGCGGGGCGTTGAGCTGCTCCTGCACCGCCTTCTTGCGCAGGATCGCGATGCGCGTCTCCAGCTCCGGAGGCTGCACATCGGTGGTCAGACCCCACTCGAAACGATTCCGCAGCCGGTCCTCCAGGGTCACCAGCTGCTTGGGCGGCCGGTCCGAGGACAGCACGATCTGCTTGTTGGCGTTGTGGAGCGTATTGAAGGTGTGGAAGAACTCCTCCTGCGTCGACTCCTTGCTCGCCAGGAACTGGATGTCGTCGACCAGCAGGATGTCCACATCGCGGTACCGCTTGCGGAACGTGTCGCCCTTGCCGTCGCGGATCGAGTTGATGAACTCGTTGGTGAACTCCTCCGAGCTCACGTACCGCACCCGGGTACCCGGGTAGAGGCTGCGGGCGTAGTGCCCGATGGCGTGCAGCAGGTGGGTCTTGCCGAGACCGGACTCCCCGTAGATGAAGAGCGGGTTGTACGCCTTGGCCGGGGCCTCCGCGACGGCGACGGCCGCGGCGTGCGCGAACCGGTTCGACGCGCCGATGACGAACGTGTCGAAGAGGTACTTCGGGTTCAGCCGTGCGTGTGGCTCGCCGGGGCCGGGCGCGGGTGAGGGCTGCGCGCCCATCGGGCCGGGAACCCCGCCGGGCCGGCCGGTGCCGCCGCCCTGCCGGTGCTGGGGTTCCTGCATGCCGTGGCGCTCGGAGCGCTGGGACTCGTAGCCCTGGCGCTCGGGGGCTGCTGGCGGTAGTCGTGCTGCTGGGGCCGGCCGCCTCCGTACGGCTCGCGCCAGTGCTCGGAGGACGTGTCACGGTCCTGGAACCCGCCGAGCCGGGGCTGCTGCCAGGAGAGGTCCTCCTGGGCACGGGGCCAGGCGCCGGGCTCGGGGCGCTGCTGCTGGTAGTCGGGGTAGGCGGGCCGGGCGGTCGGCATGCCGTCGTCCGAGGGCCGGTGGCCGTAGCCGTCGTACCCGTCGTTGTGCTGGCGCTCGTCGTGCTGCGGTCCCTGGTAGCGGTGCTGCTGCGGCTGCTGGGACTGGTGCATCGGGGGAGCCGGCGGATTCGGCGGCTCGCCGGCGGAGTCGTCGACCGTGATCGCGATCCGGATCGGACGGCCGCACTCGCGGGTCAGCGTCTCGCTGATGAGCGGTGCGAGACGGCCCTCGAGGACGCGCTTGCCCCATTCATTGGGGACGGCGAGCAGTGCGGTGTCCGCGACCAGGGCGAGCGGCTGGCAGCGCTCGATCCACTGTTTGTCCTTCGGCTCGATGCCCTGCTGGCCCTCCCCGAGGAGTTGCTCCAGCACTCGTGGCCACACTGCGGCAAGATCGGCAGGTACATCAGCCACAAGGCACGCTCTCTCGCTGGTCCCACGAATGTGTGTTTCTCGGGACGGGATGGGTCGGGATGGGTGAGGACCGGCAGGCGGGAAGAAAAAGAACCGGGGTTCAGCCACGGTAGTCAGGCCGACCCGCACGGTTCAAGTCGTTGTCCACAGGCTGTGCACAATGGGGGGCGGCACTGGGCCGGTTTGACCGGATGGCGTAGCCGCGCGTACCGTGACCAGGTCGAGTTGTCGATGGCTGCTGCCGCCTGCCTCCGATGGGCAAAGATCACGATCTGTGATTGTGAAGCGGTGCAACTAGGGCGTTTACGCGAGTCTCTCGTGGGCGCACGGTGACAGCCAGGCGATGTCCCGCCAATACACGATCATTTCTGGAGCCCCCGAGTGAGCAAGCGCACCTTCCAGCCGAACAACCGTCGTCGCGCGAAGACCCACGGCTTCCGGCTGCGTATGCGGACCCGTGCCGGCCGCGCGATTCTCGCGTCCCGCCGTGGCAAGGGCCGCGCCAGCCTGTCCGCCTGATCGCGTACAGGTCGTCATGACGTGCTGCCTACCGAGAATCGGCTGAGGCGGCGCGAGGACTTCGCGACCGCAGTACGTCGAGGACGCCGGGCCGGCCGCCCGCTACTCGTCGTTCATCTACGCAGCGGTGCAACGGACCCGCACGTGACTGGGGAGACTGCTCCCCGCCGCGTGCGGGTTTCGTTGTCAGCAAGGCTGTGGGTGGTGCGGTCGTCCGCACAGCGGTGAAGCGAAGGCTTCGCCATCTGGTCCGAGAACGGCTCGCCCTGCTGCCCCCGGTAGCCTGGTTGTCGTACGCGCGTTGCCCGGTGCGGGTGACGCCGACCATGAACAGCTGGCCCGAGACCTGGATGCCGCTCTTCAGCGGCTGCTGGGAGGGGGCGCGCGATGAAGTACCCGTTGCTGGCTCTCATCAAGCTGTACCAGTGGACGATCAGCCCACTTCTCGGGCCTGTCTGCCGTTACTACCCGTCGTGTTCCCACTATGGATATACGGCGATCGACCGGCACGGAGCGATCAAGGGAACGGCGCTGACAGCCTGGCGCATCCTGCGGTGCAATCCGTGGTCACCCGGCGGCGTGGATCACGTTCCACCACGCAAACGTCCGCGTTGGCACGAACTGCTGCGGAATTCCGTACGCGGCAGTAAGGGCGGGGACTCCGCCGCTGATGTGCCTCCCGGGGGGTCGGCCACCGATCTCCCGAGCTCGGCCGCAGAGACTTCGCCCAATGCTCAAGGAGCCTGATTAGTGGACACGATTGCCAGTCTGTTCAGCTTCATCACGTGGCCCGTTTCCTGGGTCATCGTCCAGTTCCACAAGTTGTACGGGACGATCTTCGGCCCTGACACGGGATGGGCCTGGGGTCTCTCCATCGTGTCCCTCGTGGTGCTGATCCGTATCTGTCTGATCCCGCTGTTCGTCAAGCAGATCAAGTCGACGCGGAACATGCAGGTGCTCCAGCCGAAGATGAAGGCGATCCAGGAGCGCTACAAGAGCGACAAGCAGCGTCAGTCCGAAGAGATGATGAAGCTGTACAAGGAGACGGGTACCAACCCGCTCTCCTCGTGCCTGCCGATCATCGCGCAGTCGCCGTTCTTCTTCGCCCTGTACCACGTGCTCTCCGCCATCGCCTCGAACAAGAAGATCGGTGTCATCGACCAGTCGCTGCTGGACAGCGCGCGTCAGGCCCACATCTTCGGCGCGCCGCTGGCCGCCAAGTTCATGGACAGTGCGGACAAGGTCGAGGCGCTCGGCGCCTCGCTGATGGACGTCCGGGTCGTCACCGCGGTCATGATCGTGATGATGTCGGCCTCGCAGTTCTTCACCCAGCGCCAGCTGATGACGAAGAACGTCGACCTGACGGTCAAGACGCCCTACATGCAGCAGCAGAAGATGCTGATGTACATCTTCCCGCTGATCTTCGCCGTCATGGGTATCAACTTCCCCGTCGGTGTCCTCGTCTACTGGCTGACCACGAACGTCTGGACCATGGGTCAGCAGATGTACGTGATCAACCAGAACCCGACGCCGGGCAGCAAGGCGCAGGAGCAGTACCTGGGACGTCTGCTGAAGAGCGTCACCACGCACGGTGAGGTCCGCGGCCGGACCAGGCGCAACACGATCAAGCGGATCTTCGCCAAGGGCCCGGACCGTAACGACATCGAGCGGAAGTTCGTCACCGGACTGGCCAAGCTCGGCCTCGCTCCGCAGGAGGACGGCACGGTGGCGAAGAGCGAAACCGCCGTGGCCGACGCAGAGGGCGGAGCCGCCCAGCGGCGCCAGCAGCCCAAGCGCCAGACCAAGGCGAAGCGTCACACCGGTGCAGGTCAGCAGGGCGCGGCCAAGGACACCGAGTCCGGCGAGCCGGAGCCTACGACCTCCCTGCAGAAGGCACCCCAGGACGACAAGTCCAAGCCGGCGGGCAAGCCCGCGTCCGGCTCCTCACGCCAAGCCAAGTCCGGACAGCGCAAGGGCCCGCAGCGGCCCAAGCACCCGTCCAAGAAGTAAGAAGGAGTCCATCCGTGACGGAAGGCACCACCTCCACGGCCGCTGAGGGCAGCGACACCTTGACCCGCCTCGAGCAGGAAGGTGAGATCGCAGCGGACTACCTTGAGGGCCTGCTCGACATCGCCGATCTCGACGGCGACATCGACATGGACGTCGAGGCGGACCGGGCCGCGGTCTCGATCATCAGCGAATCGGCACGTGAACTGCAGAAGCTCGTGGGCCGCGACGGTGAGGTGCTGGAGGCACTCCAGGAGCTGACGCGGCTGGCCGTGCACCGGGAAACCGGTGACCGGAGCCGTCTGATGCTGGACATCGCGGGCTTCCGGGCGCAGAAGCGCACGGAGCTTGCCGAGCTGGGCGCCAAGGCCGCGGACGAGGTCAAGACCTCCGGTGCGCCGGTGAAGCTGGATCCGATGACGCCGTTCGAGCGCAAGGTTGTGCATGACGCGGTCGCGGCCGCGGGTCTGCGCAGCGAATCGGAGGGCGAGGAGCCGCAGCGCTTCGTCGTCGTCCTTCCGGCCTGACCGGCCTCTCTCCTGTCGGCCCCGTCTGTTCGCAGGCGGGGCCGATCTTTGTCAGCCTGATAGTCAGCCACCCATGGTGCGGTAATGCGGTATGGAAGGACGGTTCCCGTGACGGAGGAAGTAGAGCTTCCCCAGGCGCCCGAAGAGGCCCGGGAGGTATTCGGTGAGTGCTTTCCTGAGGCCGTCCGATACGCGGAACTGCTGGCCGATGCGGGGGTCAAGCGAGGGCTGATCGGCCCCCGTGAGGTGCCGCGGCTGTGGGAGAGGCACCTGCTGAACTGTGCGGTGCTCTCCGAGGTCGTGCCCGAGGGTGTCACGGTCTGCGACGTGGGCTCGGGCGCCGGCCTTCCTGGCATTCCGCTGGCGCTGGTACGGCCGGATCTGAAGATCACCCTGCTTGAGCCGCTGCTACGGCGGACGAACTTCCTCCAGGAGGTCGTCGAGCTGTTGGGGCTGGATCATGTGACGGTCGTGCGTGGCCGGGCCGAGGAGGTCCTGGGGACCCTCCAGCCGGTCCATGTGGTCACGGCTCGGGCGGTGGCGCCGCTGGACCGGCTCGCGGGCTGGGGTGTGCCCTTGCTTCGTCCCTACGGAGAGATGCTGGCGCTCAAGGGTGATACCGCCGAGGAAGAGATCAATGGTGCGCGGGCTGCGCTGAGCAAGCTCGGGGTGGTGGAGACCGAGGTGCTGCACGTGGGCGAGGGTGTCGTCGATCCGATGTCCACCGTGGTGCGTGTGGTGGTCGGCGAGAGCCCGGGCGGTGTGAGGTTCGCCGCAAAGCGGGCCAAGGCTGCGAGGGTCAGCCGCACTCGTCGCCGTCGCTGAACCACATGATCACGCGAGAGCGTGACCGTTCCACACCGATTGATCCGCTAATCGGTGATGCTTCGGGCGAGGAGCCGTACGTACCCCGCGCGGAGTGTCGTGCCCCTGTAGCTACGCTGCAGGGGCATCGTGTTTCACGTGAAACGTCGCTCTCTGCTGCATGGAATTATCAGCCGTGGTCGTGCGGCTGCCGCGCCCCGCCATCGCAGGCCCGTTAGGGCTACGGAGTTGTCCACTGAAGTGGATTCATCCACAGAAGAGCGGGCCTCGCTGGTTCGCGACCCCGAAAGCATGGCAGGCTCTGCTCATTGCGAGCCTGAAGTCGAGGAGAGTGAATCCTTGCGGTCCGACGCCAACATCGCGGGACCGATGACCGATCCGGTCCCCGGTCCCCGAACCGAATCGGCGGTGGACGGTGTTTCACGTGAAACACCGCCGCCGATGGACGACACACCCATCGGTCGTGCGGCCCAGCTGGCGGTTGAGGCCCTCGGCCGTGCCGGCGAGGGCCTGCCGCGGCCTGAACAGACACGCGTCATGGTGGTGGCCAACCAGAAGGGCGGGGTGGGCAAGACCACCTCGACGGTCAACCTTGCCGCGTCACTTGCGCTCCACGGTGCTCGTGTTCTGGTCGTCGACCTCGACCCGCAGGGGAACGCCTCTACGGCTCTGGGGATCGACCACCACGCCGAAGTGCCCTCGATCTATGACGTCCTGGTGGAGAGCAAGCCGCTCTCCGACGTGGTTCAGCCCGTCCCGGACGTCGAAGGTCTCTTCTGCGCCCCAGCCACCATCGATCTCGCCGGTGCGGAGATCGAGCTGGTGTCGCTGGTGGCGCGGGAGAGTCGACTCCAGCGGGCGATCCAGGCGTACGAGCAGCCGCTGGACTACATCCTCATCGACTGCCCGCCCTCGCTCGGTCTGCTGACGGTCAACGCTCTGGTGGCCGGCGCGGAGGTGCTGATCCCCATCCAGTGCGAGTACTACGCGCTGGAAGGGCTGGGTCAGCTGCTGCGCAACGTCGACCTGGTGCGGGGCCACCTGAACCCCGACCTTCATGTGTCGACGATCCTGCTCACCATGTACGACGGCCGGACCAGGCTCGCGTCACAGGTCGCGGAGGAGGTGCGCACGCACTTCGGTAAGGAGGTCCTGCGCACCAGCATCCCTCGTTCGGTACGGATCTCCGAGGCGCCGAGCTACGGGCAGACCGTACTGACCTACGATCCCGGCTCCAGTGGTTCGCTGTCCTACCTTGAAGCGGCCCGTGAGATCGCCCTGCGCGGGGTCGGCATCCAGTACGAGGCTCAACAAGCCCACACGGGCAGTCGGAACAGCCAGCAGAACACTTCGGAGGGGATCCAGTGAGCGAGCGTCGTAGAGGGTTGGGGCGAGGGCTCGGTGCCCTGATCCCCGCCGCTCCGCAGGAGAAGCAGGTGCCGTCCGCCGGCGCGGGGGCTTCCTCGTCCGGGGCGGGTCCGGTCATGACGGCCGAGCGTGGAGTGGCCGCCGCCAAGGTGACCAAGCTCGGTGTGGTGCCGGAGCCGAGTGGGCCCGTCCTGGAGCCCGACGGGGCCGACGGCCCGGGTGAGGTGGCGGGGGCATACTTCGCCGAGATCCTGCTCGACTCCATCACGCCGAACCCTCGTCAGCCCCGCGAAGTGTTCGACGAGGATGCGCTGGCCGAGCTGGTCACCTCCATCAAGGAGGTCGGTCTCCTCCAGCCCGTCGTCGTCCGGAAGACCGGACCCGATCGCTTTGAGCTCATCATGGGCGAGCGGCGCTGGCGGGCCTGCCGTGAGGCCGGGCTGGAGCGGATCCCTTCCATCGTCCGGGCCACGGACGACGAGAAGCTGCTCCTGGACGCGCTCCTGGAAAACCTTCACCGGGCCCAGCTCAACCCGTTGGAGGAGGCGGCTGCTTACGACCAGCTGCTCAAGGAATTCAAGTGCACGCATGACCAGCTGGCCGACCGGATCGGGCGTTCCCGGCCGCAGGTGTCCAACACCTTGCGTCTGCTGAGGCTGTCTCCGCCGGTGCAGCGACGGGTCGCGGCCGGGGTGCTGTCGGCCGGGCACGCTCGTGCGCTGCTGTCCGTGGACGACTCCGACGAGCAGGACAAGCTGGCGCACCGCATTGTGGCCGAGGGGCTCTCGGTGCGTGCGGTCGAGGAGATCGTGACCCTCATGGGCTCCAGGCCCACGAGCAATGCCAAGGCCAAGGGCCCCCGGGCCGGTGGCCGGCTGTCGCCTGCGCTGTCCGACCTTGCGTCCCGGCTCTCGGACCGCTTCGAGACCCGGGTGAAGGTCGACCTCGGGCAGAAGAAGGGAAAGATCGTCGTCGAGTTCGCCTCGATGGAGGATCTGGACCGCATTCTCGGCAGCCTGGCTCCGGGCGAAGGCCGCGTGCTGGACCGCGGTCCGTCGGATGAGTCGGCCGAGGACGACGAGAGCTGACGTTCTGAGCGGCGATGGGCGGGCTGTGTTCCGGAGTTACGGAACACAGCCCGCCCTTTGCATTCTCACGGTGTCGGCTTGATCCCCTGGTGGATACGATGCGTTCTGGCAGGGCACATCCAGTTGATCCACCTCCGCGAACGGAGCACACCGACCCGTCGCACCCGATGCGCGGTCGAGGGAAGTGAGGAACAGCCTTCATGGGGCGTCGGCTCGCACCGCTCACACTGGACAACCTTCCTGATCTTCCCGAGCGCTGCCGCTCGTGCGTGTTCTGGGAGCTTGATCCCGTGCGTGGGGCAGCAGCGGTCAAGGAAGGCAGGCCGGAGCTGGAGAAGGAGTCCTGGATCTCCGGCGTCCTGCTTGAGTGGGGGTCCTGTGGCCGCATCGTCTATGTCGACGAGGTACCGGTCGGCTTCGTTCTCTATGCGCCGCCGGCCTACGTTCCGCGGGCGACGGCCTTTCCGACGAGTCCCGTCTCCCCTGACGCCGTCCAGCTGATGACCGCCTTGATCCTGCCGGGCTACCAGGGGCAGGGCCTGGGGCGGGTCATGGTCCAGACAGTCGCCAAGGATTTGCTCGGTCGCGGATTCAAGGCGATCGAAGCCTTCGGGGACGCCCGGTGGAAGGAACCTGCCTGCGTGCTGCCGGCCGATCATCTGTTGGCGGTGGGCTTCAAGACGGTGCGGACACATCCCGTTCACCCGAGGCTGAGGCTGGAGCTGCGTACGACACTTTCCTGGAAGGAAGATGTCGAGCTGGCGCTGGACCGGTTGTTGGGTGCGGTCCAGAAGGAACCAGTGCTGCGGCCGCTGTGATCCGAACACCTCCGCGTACGTGAAACGGGCCCACCCCCGAGGGGGTGGGCCCGTTTCACGTGAAACAACCGGCGGCAGGTTTCGCCTTATTCGCCGATGAAGCCTTCGAGGTCGCGGAGAATCGCGGCCTTCGGCTTGGCACCGACGATGGTCTTGGCGACCTCGCCGCCCTGGTAGACGTTCAGCGTCGGGATGGACATGACGCCGTACTTGGCAGCGGTGGCCGGGTTCTCGTCGATGTTGAGCTTGACGATCTCGATCTGGTCGCCGTGCTCAGCCGCGATTGCCTCCAGGGAGGGGGCGATCTGGCGGCACGGTCCGCACCAGGCGGCCCAGAAGTCCACCAGTACGGGCTTGTCGCTCTTCAGGACGACCTCATCGAACGAGTCGTCGGTCACGTTCTTCAGGGCGCCGGCCACGGCGGCCTCCTTAACTTCGCGGGGTGTGGGTGAGGCGTGGATCAGACGGTGGCTGCGGTTGCCTTCTCGTCGTCGGCAAGCGCGGCAAGGAAGCGCTCGGCGTCGAGTGCGGCGGAGCAGCCGGTGCCGGCAGCGGTGATGGCCTGCCGGTAGGTGTGGTCTACGACGTCGCCGGCGCCGAAGACACCGGTGAGGTTGGTGCGGGTCGAGGGGGCCTCGACCTTGAGGTAGCCCTCGCCGTCGAGGTCGAGCTGACCCTTGAAGAGCTCGGTGCGGGGGTCGTGGCCGACGGCGATGAAGAGGCCGGTCACGGGGAGCTCGGAGGTCTCACCGGTCTTGGTGTTGCGAAGGGTCAGGCCGGCGAGCTTCTGCTCACCGTGGACTCCGGCGACCTCGCTGTCCCAGGCGAACTTGATCTTCGGGTCCGCGAAGGCGCGGTCCTGCATGGCCTTGGAGGCACGCAGCGAGTCGCGGCGGTGGACGATGGTGACCGACTTGGCGAAGCGCGAGAGGAAGGTTGCCTCCTCCATCGCGGTGTCGCCGCCGCCGACCACGGCGATGTCCTGGTCCTTGAAGAAGAACCCGTCGCAGGTCGCGCACCAGGAGACGCCGCGTCCCGAGAGAGCGTCCTCGTTGGGCAGACCGAGCTTGCGGTGCTGCGAACCGGTGGTGACGATGACGGCCTTGGCGCGGTGCACCGTGCCGGCCGTGTCGGTGACGGTCTTGATGTCGCCGGTGAGGTCGACGGAGATCACGTCGTCCGGGATGAGCTCGGCACCGAACCGCTCGGCCTGGGCGCGCATGTTGTCCATGAGCTCCGGACCCATGATGCCGTCCTGGAAACCGGGGAAGTTCTCCACGTCGGTCGTGTTCATCAGTGCGCCACCTGCGGTGACTGCACCCTCGAAGACCAGCGGCTTCAGCGAGGCACGCGCGGTGTAAAGGGCGGCTGTGTACCCCGCAGGGCCGGAGCCGATGATGATCACATTACGCACGTCGCTCACGGGTTTCTTCCTCGTCTCTGCAGACTGCCTACTGTCCACGCCTACTGGGGTCGGTTCAACGACTCTCACCCCACCCAACGGATCCTACGGGGGATGCATTCCCGACGTGCCGGGCGGCATCCGGCGTGCTGGTCAGCGCCGGGGGTAGGCGTGGGTCAGCAGAAGCTTCCCCTTGGCTCCGGGGTCCGCACCGACGCATGCCGCATCGACGACGTAGGCCTCGACGCGGGTCGTGTCGGTGGGGTGAGGAAGAACAACAAGGAAGGCATCCGTGCCTTCGTACGTGCCCTTCTCGATGGCGAGTGCGGCGCTGTTCCGCCCTATGCCCTGTTCAATGCAGGAGGGGACAGACACGACCGGAGCGCGAAGGGGCGTCTGCGGCGTAGCGGAGCCGGGGGGTGCGGTCTCCGGTGAGGACTTGGTGCCGAGGGACGGGGTCTCGTTCTCGCCGGTCGATTCCCGTGGCTGCGATGAGTCCGGGTGGGAGCTCAGGAGACTGTGGACACGATCTTCGAGCGTTGTCTGCGAGAACGTCTGAGACCCGGTCTTCGAGGCGGCGCTGCGGTCTGCGGCGCTGGTGTCGGAGGAGCTCTGGGATGAGGGGAGGTTCTGCAGGAGGAGGACGCTCACACTCACCACCGCGGCGCCGAGTGCGGCACCGATCACCGCGTTGCGGCGGCGCCGGCGCACAGGGCGGCGGCCGGGGCCGGTGGCGGCGCGTGAGTGCCCGGCCGGACGGTCGATGAGGTCCTGTGTCGTAGTGGAGTGCTCTGTTTCACGTGAAACATCTACTGCTTCACGTGAAACATCTGCCGCCGCGGGGGCCGCGGTAGCGGCGGAACGGGCCTCTTCGGCGAGTGCGGCATCGATGCGGTCCGCTATGTCGGCAGGCATTGCCTGCGGGGCAGGTGCGGAGCCGAGAAGATCACGGATCTCTTCCAGCGAGGCCAGCACGTCGGAGCAGAGCTCGCAGTCGGCCACGTGCCGGCGGACATCTGTGGTGCGGGACGGTGAGAGCAGTCCCTCGGTGAGGTCGGAGATCTCCGAGACGTCCGGGTGCTGGGTCGTGCCGGTAGTCGATGTCATGTGCGCCCGCCTCCGCCCTTCACTCCAGCTGGATCGCTCGTTCCTGAATCTCTTGGCCCCGCTGCCGGTGGGACGGATGCTCTCGGTGTCCGGTTCCCTTCCGCGCCGGGCTCGTCGCTGTCACCGCTCCCGGTCCGGAGGTGGGAGAGCAGCGGAGCCAGCCGGGCGCGGCCCCGGGCACACCGGCTCTTCACGGTGCCGACGGGTACGTCGAGGATGCGGGCCGCTTCTGCCACCGGATAGCTCTGCATGTCGACGAGAACGAGCGCCGCTCGCTGTTCGGCGGGGAGGGTGGTCAGTGCGGCGAGGAGCTCTCGGTGCAGATCCTGTCGCTCGGCCGGCGCCTCGGCCGATTCGTGCGGCTCCAGGAGCTGGTCGAGCCGCTCTGGGTCGTTGACGGGCGAGGTCTTCCTGGAGGAAGCCTTGCGGACCCGGTCGAGGCACGCATTGACGGTGATGCGGTGCAGCCAGGTGGTGACGGCGGACTGGCCGCGGAAGGTGTGGGCGGCGCGGAAGGCGGAGACCAGCGCGTCCTGCACGGCGTCCGCCGCTTCCTCGCGGTCGCCCAGTGTCCGCAGCGCCACGGCCCACAGCCGGTCACGATGGCGCCGTACGAGCTCACCGAAGGCGTCCGGATCACCGGCCACATGGCGAGCGAGGAGGTCTGAGTCGTTGAGTTGCTCGGACGGCTCGGCGGCCACCTCGCCCTCCCTCCCTCTCTGGGTCAAGGTGCGTCTGTCTATCACGGTTCCCCCGGGCAGGGGCAGAGGTGGTCAGCCGAGAACTGAGATCTCCGAGATGCCCCCGCGGAAGCCGCTGCCGGTGTCATCCGGTGCGAGCTCCGTGATGTGGATGAGGACGTAGCGGGTCCGCACCGGTTTGGTGAGGTTTTCCTTGAGACTGCTGCCCGCCGTTCCGAGCCGGGTGAGGTGCTGCGGGAAGTCCGAGAGGGACGAGGGTGCGGAGGTACTCTCGTCGGCTGCCAGCACTTCGGCCTTCTGCCCGCTGCGGTACATGGTGATGTCGATGCCTGAGACGTCCTTCACACTGCCCAGGTCAACGACTATGCCGCTGCCGTCCTTGCGCTGGGCGAGGTTGCCGAAGTTCGCGTAGCCCTGGTAGCGCGGAGTGACCCATGAGGTGCCCGGCTTGCCGTCGATGACGTTCGGTACGTCCTCCTGCTTGATCCCTGAGCCGCTGGGCATGAACTCCGCGGCGTCGGTGATCCGCAGGGGCGCGGCAGGCCGTGGTGGGGCGTCGTCGCCGTTCGCCGGGTTGTCCTGTGTGGTGCCGGGGTCTCCCGAATCGCTGTCGCGGTCGAGCAGCGTCTCGGCGAGCTGCCAGCTGCCGAGGCCCAGCGCGGCGATGAGCAGCGCGGACACGGCCCATTTGAGGGCCTTTCCGGTGCGGCTCTGGAGCGGTGCGGGAGGCGCGGTGACCACCTGCTGGGTGACGCCCGCCCCAGGGCCGGCCGGTCGGCCGTACGTGCCCTGCTGGTACGTGGTCCGCTGGTACTCGGGCGGTGCTGTGAACGTGGGCTCGGGCGGGCGGATGCGCGGCATGGCGGCGACAGCCTTGGCGAGCTCGTCCGGGGTGGTGCACGGCTGTTCCTGGCGGGATGCCGTGGCGCCGTCGTTGGCGAGTGCGCGCATGGCGAGCTCGGAGAGACCCCGGTGGACGCCTGCCCGCACCTGGTCGGGTGCGATCAGCCCCACACCCTTGGGCAGCCCCGTGAGGCCGTAGGCGTCACTCTCGTACGGCCAGCGCTGGGTCAGCGCGGCGTAGAGCAGGGCGCCGATGGCTTCGGTGTCGGCCCGCTGGGGCCCGTCGGAGGTGATGCCGCGCAGCGCGGCGTTCACCGCGAGGCCACGGATCCGGTACTGGCCCGACGAACTGCGCAGCACTGCCCCGGGAGTGAGCCTCAGGTGGGCCAGGCCCTCACGGTGTGCGGCCGCCATGGCCTGGGAGATCTGGCTGACGAGCTGGTAGGCGTCGTGCGCATCCATCGGGCCCGCGCCCAGCAGGGCGGTGAGCTCGGTGGCGTCCGGAAGCCATTCGTGGACGACGTAGACGAGGTCGTTCTCCTCCACGGCGTCGAGGACCTGCACGAAGCGGGGGTCGCCGAGCAGGGCGGAGGAGCGGGCCGCGGCCAGCACGGAGCGGGCCCGGGGATGCCCGGCGGGCAGGAGATGAACGCCCACCGCGCGGCGCAGTTTCTCGTCGACAGCGCGCCAGCTGCTGAATCCGTCCAGACGGGTGACGCACTCCTCGAGCCGGTACCGTCCGGCAAGTTTGTGACCACTGTGCAGATCAGGGGTCGCCGCTGCGGCCTCGGAGCCTGCCGGCTCGCCATCCGCTTCCTGGGGGCCTGAGCCCGTTGAATCCTGAGCTTCTGCCGTGCCGTCGGTCGTGGCCTCGTCCGCCTTGGCGGACAGCGGCTCGTCACCGCTGTTGTCGGCCACGTCGACGGCGGCCGTGCTACGTTCCGCCACCGTCGTTCCTGCCTCCCCATCCGTTGCGCGATGCCAGCCAGCTCTGCACAGTCACGCCAATTGTGCCCATACTCCGGCACCATGCACGACACGCGGAGACCGGCGAAGGTTGTGCGGGCCGCTGATCCTCAGCGGCCGAGCCGTCCACGGACCATGCCGACCATGCCGTTGATCTCTTCGATCCGCATCCGCTTCGCCGCGACGACGAAGACTCCCAGCAGCACGATCCCACCGCAGACCAGCGCGATGAGCGAGCCTCCGGCGCCGTCGCCCAGCGCCTTCAGGAGAGCGAATCCCACCCCGCCGCCGATCACTGCCGCAGGAATCGCGGCGAGGCAGAGCCGGGCGTAGGTGCGCAGGACGTGTGCGCCGTCCAGGTCGCCGCCCAGACGGTTGCGCAGGCGGCGCCACGCGATACCGACACCGACGGCGTAGGCGAGGCCGTACGAGGCGGCCATGCCGACCACGGCCCACTGTGCCGGCAGCGCGAGGTAACAGATGACCGAGGCCGCTGCGTTGACCAGAGCGACGATCACGGTGTTGTAGAAGGGGGTGCGGGTGTCCTCGTAGGCGTAGAACCCTCGCAGCACCACGTACTGCACCGAGTAGGGAATCAGCCCGAGGCCGAAGGCCATCAGGATGAAGCCCATGGAGCGGGCGGCCTCGGTGCCGCTGGAGGCGTAGAGCAGCGTGCACATCGGCACGCCCAGGGCCAGGAAGGCGAAGGCGACCGGCACGATAGCCACGGCCGAGTTCCGCAGGCCCTGCGAGATGTCGTCGCGGACGGCGCCCGGGTCGTTGTCGTGGGCGGCGCGGGAGATGCGCGGCAGCAGGGCGGCCATGACCGAGACGGTGATGATCGCCTGTGGCATTCCCCAGATCAGCTGGGCGTTGGAGTAGGCGAGGAAACCCGCCCCGTCCCTGCCGGACTCCTTGCCGGCCGCGGTGGCGAGCTGGGTGACGACGATGACACCGGCCTGGTTGGCGAAGACGAACAGGACCGTCCACTTGGCCAGCTTGACGGTCTTGCCGAGCCCGTGGCCCTTCCAGTCGAAGCGTGGGCGGAAACGGAACCCGGCCTCGCGCAGGTAGGGGATCATCGCCAGGGCCTGGACGATCAGACCGAGCAGGGTGCCGATGCCGAGCAGCCGCACGCCCTCCGGCGGGATCGTCTGCACACCCATGTGGGATTCCGCAGAGGTGCCGTACACCCAGATGAACATGCCGAACGTGAAGATCATGACGATGTTGTTGAGGACCGGGGTCCACATCATCGCGCCGAACTTCCCGCGGGCGTTGAGGATCTGGCCCATCACGACGTGCACACCCATGAAGAAGATCGTGGGCAGGCAGTACCGCGCGAAGGTGGTCGCCACGTTGTCGGCCGCCGCGTCGTTGGCGATCGTCGGCGACATCAGATGGATCAGCCAGGGCGCGGCGAAGACCGCGATCGCCACGATCACGCCGAGCGCGACCATCACGAGGGTGAGCAGCCGGTTCGCGTAGGCCTCGCCGCCGTCCTCGTCGTCCTTCATGGAGCGGACGAGCTGAGGGACGAACACCGAGTTGAGGCCGCCGCCCACGGTCAGGATGTAGATCATCGTCGGCAGCGTGTAAGCGATGGTGAAGCTGTCGCCGAGCAGGGCCGCGCCGAGCGCCGCGGTGATCACCAGGCTGCGCACGAAGCCGGTGAGCCTCGATACGAGGGTGCCGGCCGCCATGACCGCACTGGACTTCAGCAGGCTGGACGCCCGGCCGCCGTTGGACTTCGGCGGTGCGGGAGCCGGGGCCGGCTCGGGCTGGGCCGGGCCGGACGGTCCCGCCGGGCCCTCCTGGTCCCGGAACAGGTGCGCGAAGGCATCCGGTTCGTCGCGGTTGGCCGATGCCTGGGTGACGAGAGCGTCGACGCCCACGAACTGGGTGGTCGCGGCGTCGTCGCCGTACGGCAGATGCCTGGACGGACCGTCCGGCTCGGGCGGCGGGGTCTGTGCCCAGATCCGGGGGTCCGGGGCGTACGGGGCAGCCGGCGGCTGCTGGTAGAGCGGCTGCGGCTGCTGGTAGGTGCCAGGAGGCGGCGGTGGATGCGCGGCGCGGTCGTACAACGCCTCGCCCACCGGGTCCTGGGCCGAGAGGTCCTGGGCCCGGTAGGGGTCGTAGTCGTAGGCAGCCTGCAGGTACGGGTCCGGTGCCGGTGGCTCCTGCTCAGGCCCAGGGGGCACCGGCGGCCCGCCGGAAGCCCCAGCTCCGCCCGTACCCTGACCGCGGTCACCGTCGTACGGCGCGTTCATCGAAACCCCACCTCATCGTCCCCGGCCGACCGGCCACGACAGACATCGCTCAACGGTCCACTTTCTCACCAGTGCCGGACGGCTCCGCGCTTTCGGGACCGGTGTCCGGCGTCGGGTCACTCGGCTGCTCGGGTTCACTGCCGTCGTCGCCCGCCGCGCCGCCCGCGTTGGCACGCTTGCGATGTGCATACATCCTGATGCCGGCGAGGACCAGCAGCAGCAGTCCACCGGCGATCACGAGCAGCACGGTAGGCGTGAGCTCGGACACCTTCACGGTGAAGGTCATCTCCGAGCCGTACGGGGTCCCGTCCTCGGTGTAGAGCTGGCCCGTCATCTGGACCTGGCCGTTGATGTTGGCCGCGGCGTCGAACTTCACGGACTGGCTGTGTCCGCCGGCGATCTGGATCGGCTGCTCCGCCACGGCGCCGCCGTTGTTCAGCTTGAGGCGCGTCGCGTTGTCCGACTTCAGCCGGAGCACCAGATGCTCGACGTCCTGCAGCAGCCTGTTCTGCACCGTCACGGGGATCGTGGCGCTGCGGCCGGACAGGGTGATGTCCGACTTCGAGATGAGCTGGACCTCGTTGATGAGGCCCTGCAGATAGGTGCGCACGGAGTCCCGGTACTTCTGGGCCTCCAGGGGCTTGCCCCGCCACGACGTCGACATGGAGCGGTTGATCGCGTTGCCGAAGGGGGTCACCACCCGCTCGGGCTGGGTCAGGATGACCTGGAAGTTGTTGAGCGAGGCCTGGGTCGACTTGATGTCCTGGAAGGCCTGGGTGGGCAGCTCCTGGCTGCGCAGACGCTTCGGGTACTGCGACGTCGGGGGGATCTCGGTGGTCGCCTTGGCGTCGGGCTTCGTCTCGGCCGCCTGGACCAGCCCCTGGGACTGCGTCCAGCGGTCGTCGTCGAGGGCGTGCATGGCGCGGGCCATCGACTGGGCCTGGGCGATCGTCGGCATCCGCTGGGGTGCGACGACGACGCTCCGGTCCTTGTCCGTGTCCTGCTCGGCCAGGGCGAGTGTGAGGGCCAGGAACTTCTGCACGGCGAGCGTGGAGTCCCCGGCCTTCGTCATGTCGCCCTGGAAGGCCGTGGAGAGCCGGGCATCGGAGACCAGGGCGTTCGTGCCGCCGCCGATGGGCCGGGCAGCGGTCGGCGTGTACGACAGGCCGCCGGTCTCCTGCAGGCTGTCGCTGCGGGCGATCACGTTGTGGGCACCGGCCGAGGTGGCGACGTCCACGATGGACGGGTCGATCGCACCGTCGACGGGCCATGCGAAGTCCGTCGAAGGCTTCAGGTGGAGGATGGTCTCCACCGTCCCTACAGCCACCTCGCTGGCGTTCTGCAGGTGGCTGAGGGTGCCCGACACGTTCTTGCCGCGGTGCGCGATGGACGCCAGGTCGGGATCCCCGAACGGCAGCGCGACGACCTTGCCCTCGGCCACCGCTGCTTCCAACGAGGTGAGCCATTTCTTGGCCACGGCCTGGTTCGTACCGGCAACCGTGGTGTTGCCGGACTTCACCCGGTAGTCCTTTGTCATCGCGTCGACGCTGGCCAGCAGATCCGGGTCGATGACCCAGGTCACGGGCAGCTGCTCGCCGAGCGAGACCATCTGTTCCAGCCGGCCGCCCGGCGCGATCTCGGCAGCCAGATCGTCGTCGGCGAAGACGGGGGTCTGCTGGGAGTCGGAGCCGGTCTCCGCGGTGAGGTGCGCCGATGCGATCAGCGGCCAGGCGTAACTGATCCGGGGCTTGGAGTCACGGTCCTCGGTCTGCCAGGGCAGGAAGGTCCGCTTGATCCCGAGCACCTGGTCGTACGGGGCACGGGCCGTCCGGCCCGACAGCGAGACGCCGAGCTGATAGACGCCGTCGTCACCGAGGTCCAGCTTGCTGACCGGCACGGACAGGGTGAAGTCCTGACTGATCCCGGAAGGCAGCTTGGCGATCTTGACCGTGTATTTGCCGCCGACCGGGGCGGGATCGGCACCGGGCAGATACCCCGTGCGCCGGGTGGCGGCGTCGATCGACGTCCTGCCGAAGAGCCTCGGGCCTACCCGCAGATCGACCTGGGCCTGGGTGACGGTTTCCTTGCCCTTGTTGGTCAGGGTGCCGGAGACGGTAAGCGTGTCCCCTTTCACAGGGGCGCTCGGGGTCACGGTGTCCAGGGCTACCGCGACGGTGCTGGATCCCGTGGGCGCCTTGTCCGTCCCGCCGGCCTGCGCCACCGGAGCGGCCGGCCCGGCCAGCAGAGCGGCGACGAGCGGTGCCCCGACAAGCGCGGAGGCTGTGCGCCGCAGCCACCGGCGGGCAGGAGAGGGATTCGTCCCCTGGTTGTCTGCCGCCTCGGCCACGCGCCTACCCGTCCCTCGTCGTCGTGAGCTGCTGTCGATCGTCGTCCGTTGCTGCGTCCCCGCATGGTAACGATGTGCGCGGGGGCTAAGTGCTGGGGAGTACGGCACATGATCGGGAGAGTCTTGCAGGGCAGAAGGAAACCATGACGCCCGGGCCGGTCCGGGCACGTACCCTTTTCTGTTGTGCCGAATGCCAATGAAGACAACTCCAGCGCCCTGACCCAGGTGCAGCACCGTGCAGTCAGTGAACTGCTCCGGGTGTCCCCGGTCGCCGACGATCTCGCCCGCCGATTCCAGGATGCCGGATTCAGTCTTGCCCTGGTCGGCGGCTCGGTCCGGGACGCGCTTCTCGGCAGGCTCGGGAACGACCTGGACTTCACGACCGACGCCCGTCCCGAGGCCGTCCTGAAGATCGTCCGGCCGTGGGCGGACTCGGTGTGGGAGGTCGGGATCGCCTTCGGCACGGTGGGCGCCCAGAAGGACGGCTACCAGATCGAAGTCACCACATACCGGTCGGAGGCGTACGACCGGACCTCACGAAAGCCGGAAGTTTCGTACGGCGACTCCATCGAGGAGGATCTCGTCCGCCGTGACTTCACGGTCAACGCGATGGCCGTGGCGCTGCCTCAGAAGGACTTCATCGACCCGCACGGCGGCATCGAGGATCTGTCGAAGCGGGTGCTTCGCACTCCCGGAACACCCGAGGAGTCCTTCTCCGACGATCCGCTGCGCATGCTGCGCGCCGCACGTTTCGCCGCGCAGCTGGACTTCGAAGTAGCCTCCGACGTTGTCGTGGCGATGACGCAGATGGCGGGTCGGATCGAGATCGTCTCCGCCGAACGGGTCCGGGAGGAGCTCAACAAGCTCCTGCTCTCCGCGCACCCGCGCAAGGGTCTGGCCCTCCTTGTCGACACGGGGCTGGCGCAGCAGGTCCTTCCGGAGCTTCCCGCGCTCCGCCTCGAAAGTGATGAGCATCACCGTCACAAGGACGTGTACGAGCACTCGCTGACCGTTCTGGAGCAGGCGATCGACCTGGAGCAGGACGGCCCGGACCTCATTCTGCGGCTCGCTGCTCTTCTTCATGACATCGGCAAGCCGAGGACCCGGCGCTTCGAGAAGGACGGCCGGGTCTCGTTCCATCACCACGAGGTGGTGGGCGCCAAGATGGTCAAGAAGCGGATGACCGACCTCAAGTACTCCAACGACATGGTCAAGGACGTCTCGAAACTGGTGGAGCTGCATCTGCGGTTCCACGGGTACGGCGACGGGGAGTGGACCGATTCGGCGGTCCGCCGGTACGTACGTGACGCCGGCCCGCTGCTGGAGCGGCTGCACAAGCTCACGCGCTCCGACTGCACCACCCGGAACAAGCGCAAGGCCGCCTCGCTCTCGCGGACCTACGACGCGCTGGAGGAGCGCATCGCGCAGTTGCAGGACAAGGAGGAGCTGGATGCCATTCGTCCGGACCTCGACGGCAACGAGATCATGCAGATCCTGAGCGTCGGACCTGGCCCGGTCATCGGCAAGGCGTACGCGTTCCTGCTGGAACTGCGCCTGGAGAACGGGCCGATGGAGCGGGACGCCGCGGTGGCTGAACTCAAGAAGTGGTGGGAATCGCAGAGCTGAGACCCGTCTGCGGGTCCGGTCTCAGGAGCTGCCGGTCATGTTTCACGTGAAACATGACCGGCAGCGCATACGCCGAGGGCGCTGTTTCACGTGAAACAGCGCCCTCGGCCGGTCCCGCTCACGGTTTCGGCGGATCAGCCCGCCGGCTTGATCGGCGTGAGGCAGAGCACCACACTGCTCCGGCTCTTGCGGCTGCCGGAAGTCTCCATATAGGCGACGTACTTCTTCGCATCGCAGAGATCGGTGTCAGAAGTGTCGTCGTGCACAGCGGCGACCTTGAACTCGGCGGCGGCCGAACCGCAGTCCGCGGACTCCATGTCCGGGTCGAAGTTGGTCCCCTTGTTCTCCAGGCAGTCGCCGACCGCCGCAGACTTGGCGTCGGACTCGAATATCTTGTCCCAGCCGAACTTCAGGCCTGCCAGGGCACCGAGCGCCACCACGATGATGATGAGGTTGCGCACCGCGAGGAAGGCCTTCTTGCCGCCGGACATGTTCTGCGGCGGACCCTGCGGAGGCATTCCCTGAGGGGGCATTCCCTGCGGGGGCGGGCCGCCGGGCTGACCGCCGTAGGGCTGCTGCCCCTGATGCGGAGGGTAGGGCTGCTGCGGAGAGCCGTACGCCGGCTGCGGCTGCTGCTGCGGGTAGCCGTAGCCGGGCTGCTGCTGCGGGTAGGGCTGCTGCGGGGGCTGCTGTCCGTATGGTCCAGAGCCCTGCTGAGGCGGATAGGTCATGTGATTACCCCCGTGAATCGCGCGCCATCTTTTCTTTTGACGCGCGCACGCTATAGGACCTCACCTGTTCGACTCCAGCGGAGCATGGTCAGGGCCACGAGGGCGTAGAGCACAGCGACCCCGATCACGATCGCAGCCGACTTCCCGTCAGGAGGCAGCATCAGGGCAGAGACTGCGGCGGCGCTCACGAACGCCACGTTGAACAGCACGTCGTAGAGCGAGAAGATCCGGCCGCGGAAGGAGTCGTCGATCGAGGTCTGCACCACCGTGTCCGTCGCGATCTTGGCTCCCTGAGTGATGGTGCCGAGAACGAACGCCGCGACGAGCATCGGTCCAGGGGTGAACCACAGCCCCAGCGCGGGTACGAGGACAGCGGCCGCCGCCGAGCACGCCATCATCCAGCGGAACCGGCCTAGCCGTCCCACGGCCCAGGGGGTCAGCACCGCCGCTGCGAAGAACCCCGCACCGGACGCCCCCACCGCCAGCCCGAGCAGCGCCAGGCCACCGGAATCGCTGTCGGCCCAGGCGTACCGGCACAGCATCAGGACCGTCACCGTCAGTGCCCCGTAACAGAAGCGGATCACCGTCATGGCGGCCAGCGCCCGGGCGGCGTGCCGCCGTTTCCCCAGATGGCGCAGTCCGTCCCCGAGGCCGCGTGCGGTGGCGGCAAGCGCCTTGCCGAGGCGAAGGTGGCCACTGCTCCGGTCCGGCCCGAGGAGCCCGGCGGCAAGGCTCAGGGACGCCAGTGCTGAGGCGAGGTAGAGCCCGGCACCCAGCAGAACCACCGCCGCATCGGAGTCCGCCAGCAACAGCCGTACGGCGAAGGCCAGACCGCCGCCTGCCGTCGCGGCGAGGGTGCCCGCGGTCGGGGAGAGCGAGTTGGCCAGCACCAGCCGGTCCCGGTCGACCACACGCGGCAGCGCGGCGGAGAGCCCGGCGAGGACGAAGCGGTTGACCGCGGTGACGCACAGCGCCGACGCGTAGAACAGCCAGTCGGGGGCGGAGCCGAGGATCAGCAGGGCGGTGCAGCAGGCGAGTGCGGCGCGCAGCAGATTGCCGTAGAGGAAGACCTGGCGACGGGGCCAGCGGTCCAGCAGCACTCCGGCGAAGGGCCCGATGAGGGAGTAGGGCAGCAGGAGCACGGCCATGGCGGAGGCGATGGCGCCCGCCGATGTCTGCTTCTCCGGTGAGAACACCACGTGTGCCGCGAGGGCCACCTGATAGACGCCATCGGCCGACTGGGACAGGACCCGTACGGTCAGCAGGCGGCGGAAGTTCCGAAGGCGCAGGAGAACGCGCAGGTCACGCACTACGGGCATGGGAGCAAGGGTCACATACGTTGAGGGTCCCCGGGCGGATTGCCCGGGGACCCTCAACGGTGCGGCAGTCAAGGAGCGTTACCGCTCCCCGCTGTGCCGCGCCGACGCACCTTGTCAGGTGGCGTCAGTTGGAGACCTCACCCTTGATGAACTTCTCGACGTTGTCGCGCGCCTCGTCGTCGAAGTACTGGACCGGCGGGGACTTCATGAAGTACGAGGACGCGGAGAGGATCGGGCCGCCGATGCCGCGGTCCTTGGCGATCTTCGCTGCGCGGACGGCGTCGATGATGACACCGGCCGAGTTCGGGGAGTCCCAGACCTCGAGCTTGTACTCCAGGTTCAGCGGAACGTCACCGAAGGCGCGGCCCTCGAGGCGCACGTACGCCCACTTGCGGTCGTCCAGCCAGGCCACGTAGTCCGACGGGCCGATGTGGACGTTGTCCGCACCGAGCTCGCGGTCACGGATCTGGGAGGTGACAGCCTGCGTCTTGGAGATCTTCTTGGACTCCAGGCGCTCACGCTCGAGCATGTTCTTGAAGTCCATGTTGCCGCCGACGTTCAGCTGCATCGTGCGGTCCAGGACGACGCCCCGGTCCTCGAACAGCTTCGCCATCACGCGATGCGTGATGGTGGCGCCGACCTGCGACTTGATGTCGTCACCGACGATCGGGACACCGGCCTCGGTGAACTTGTCCGCCCACTCCTTGGTGCCGGCGATGAAGACCGGGAGAGCGTTGACGAACGCGACCTTGGCGTCGATGGCGCACTGCGCGTAGAACTTCGCAGCGACCTCGGAGCCGACGGGCAGGTAGCAGACGAGGACGTCGACCTTGCGGTCCTTGAGGATCTCGACGATGTCGACCGGGGCCTCGGTCGACTCCTCGATGGTCTCGCGGTAGTACTTGCCCAGGCCGTCGTGGGTGTGGCCGCGCTGGACGGTCACGCCGGCGTTCGGCACGTCGCAGAGCTTGATGGTGTTGTTCTCGCTGGCGCCGATGGCGTCCGAGAGGTCGAGGCCGACCTTCTTCGCGTCGACGTCGAAGGCGGCGACGAACTCGACGTCCCGCACGTGGTAATCGCCGAACTGGACGTGCATCAGACCGGGCACCTTGCCGGCCGGATCGGCGTCCTTGTAGAACTCGACGCCCTGGACCAGCGAGGCGGCGCAGTTGCCCACGCCGACGATGGCTACGCGAACCGAACCCATTCCGGTTGCTCCCTGTGAGTAATGGATGTTCCTGATGAGGTCCCGCGGATCTGCGGAGATCTCACTTGGCGGTGTCGCCGGACGGATCCGGCGGGTTGTTACCCCGCCGGGGCAGGCCGTCCGGCTCTCCTGCGGTGTCCTGCTGAGCTGAGCCCTCGGGCGAGGATCGTTGCTGATCCCGTCCCGACCGCTCGCTCTCGATGAGCTCGTTCAGCCAGCGCACTTCGCGCTCCACGGACTCCATGCCGTGTCGCTGCAGCTCAAGTGTGTAGTCGTCGAGGCGCTCGCGGGTGCGGGCCAGAGAGGCGCTCATCTTCTCGAGGCGTTCCTCGAGCCGGCTGCGACGTCCTTCCAGCACCCGCATCCGCACCTCGTGCTCCGTCTGTCCGAAGAAGGCGAAACGAGCAGCGAAGTGCTCGTCCTCCCAGGAGTCGGGGCCGGTGTGCGAGAGCAGCTCCTCGAAGTGCTCCTTACCTTCCGCCGTCAATCGATAGACGATCTTGGCGCGGCGTCCTGACAGAGAAGAGGCAGGCGCGACCGCGCCGCGGCCGGAGCCGGGCGGAAGATCTGGCGGAGCGGTTCCCGGTTCCTCGATCAACCAGCCGTTGGTGACCAGCGTCTTGAGGCAGGGGTAGAGGGTTCCGTAACTGAAGGCACGGAAGATCCCCAACGATGTGTTGAGGCGTTTGCGCAGCTCATAGCCGTGCATCGGGGACTCGCGGAGCAGTCCGAGGACAGCGAACTCGAGGATGCCGGAGCGTCTGCTCAACCTCGCCTCCTCCTTCTCCGCGTGCTCTCGCATGACCCTGTGCCGAGCTGATGTACCGAGCTGATGTATCGAGTCGATACATCAGCACGATAGATCGGACTGTGCGCTGGGACAAGGGCAGCCTGAGTGAACGGCGTCACATCACTAATTCGTAGGAACCGACTTGCGTAATTTGGGGTGAAGTTCGGTCCTAGGAGGGTTTTGACCGTGCGTAGTCTGTGCGGCATGCAGACCACCGGTAACCGTGTGACGCCCGGCCGCGTCAGTCTTCGCGGACTGATCGGATGCGCTGCGGATGAGCCTCTCGCAGGGCTGGTCCGTAATTCGGGGGGACCGGATCTCAACTGCCGCTTCCAGGCGTTCTTGCCTGCCCGAGGAGTAGTCGTTCGATGAGCGAGCACCGTCGCAAAACGCCGCAGCCGCAAGGTGGCGGGCGCGCCGCGGCCAGACGAGCCGGCCAGCAGTCCTCAGGACGCCGGGCAGAGCCGTCACGCGGAGTAACTTCAGAGTCACCTTCCGATTCCTACGCCGAGGAAGCCCCGTACGGCGGGCGCGCCGCTGCCAGACGCGCCGCCCAGCGCGGCGGTGGTGGCGGCCGTGGCGGCTCCGACGGGGGCGGCCGAGGCCGGGGCGGCGGGGACGGCGGCCCGGAGGGCCCCGGCCGGGGCCGCGGGCGCGGAAACCAGCGCCCGGCCAAGAAGCGCTTCATCGACTACCCGCGCGCGGGTAAGTACGGCGCGCGTCGCTGGGTGCCGTCCTGGAAGCTCGTCTCCAGCCTGTGCCTCGGCTTCCTCGGCCTTCTGATGGGCCTGGCCGGCCTCGCCTACGCGATGGTCGCCAAGCCTGAGGTGAACGAAGCCGCGAAGGCGCAGAACAACGTCTACTTCTGGGCGAACAACAAGCCGATGGTCTCCACCGGCGGTGCCGTCAACCGGCAGGAGATCGGCTACGAGCAGATTCCCGAGGCGATGCGCAACGCGGTCATCTCGGCGGAGAACAAGTCCTTCGAGCACGACAAGGGCATCGACCCGATGGGTATCGCCCGGGCCGTGTACAACATGGCCAAGGGCGGCGAGACCCAGGGTGGCTCGACCATCACCCAGCAGTACGTGAAGAACTCGCGGCTCTCCCAGGAACAGACCCTGAGCCGTAAGTTCGAGGAGCTCTTCATCACGCTGAAGGTCGGCAAGCAGGAGAGCAAGAAGACGGTCATGGCCGGGTACCTCAACGTCTCCTACTACGGACGGGGCGCCTCGGGTCTCCAGGCTGCGGCCCGCACGTACTACGGCAAGGACGCCAAGGACCTGGACCCGAGCGAGTGCGCCTTCCTGGCGACGCTCCTCAAGGGCGCCAGTTACTACGACCCGGCGGGTGCCCCCGAGGTCGACTCGGTGCAGGCCACGGCGAAGATGAACACGGCGCGGGCGAAGAAGCGCTGGAGCTGGATCCTCGACGAAGAGGTGAAGGACGGCCGGATGACGCAGGCCAAGCGCGACACGTACCGGAACAAATTCCCCATGCCCAAGTTGCCGAAGAAGGACGCGCAGCTGGGCGGGCAGACCGGTTACCTGGTCGAACTCGCGAGGAAGAACGTCCTCGCCAACACCGACATCACCGCCGAGATGCTCGGCCGGGGCGGCTACGAGATCCACACGACCTTCGACGAGAAGAAGGTCAACCAGCTCAACGACGCGGTCAAGAAGGTCTACGACGAGAGGATCGACCCCAAGAAGCGGCCCACCAAGGACACCCACGTCCAGTTCGGTGGCGGGTCGGTCGATCCGGCGACCGGTGCGATCAAGGCGATCTACGGTGGCGTGGACGCGACCAAGCACTACACGAACAACGCCGACCCGACGGGTGCCGCGGTCGGCTCGACCTTCAAGCCGTTCGTGCTGGCTGCCGCGATGGAGCACGGAAAGCGCAACCCCGCGCTCGATGCGGATCAGGATGACTCGGAGCGTACGAAGGTCTCGCCGCTGAGCATCTACAACGGCAACAACAAGCTGCGGATCAAGAAGTACAACGGTGACATCTGGATGAACGAGAAGGGTGAGGAGTGGCTGCAGACCAATGACGGCAACCACTCCGAGGGCAACATCACCCTCCGCAAGGCGATGGAGGTGTCGGCCAACTCCCCGTACGTGCAGTTGGGGATGGACGTGGGCACCGACAAGGTGAAGGAAGCGGCCATCGCGGCCGGCCTGAAGGACGACGCCAACATGGCGAACTCGAACGTGCCGTCGTTCTCCATCGGCACGTCCTCGCCGAGCGTGATCCGGATGGCCGGCGCGTACTCCACGTTCGCTGCCAGCGGCAAGCAGCGCGAGCCGTTCTCGGTCAGCGAGGTGAAGTACAAGGGTGAGACGTACTACCGGCACAAGACGGTCACCAAGACAGCCTTCGACAGCGCCGTGGCCGACAACGTGACCGACGTGCTCAAGAACGTCGTCGAGCACGGAACGGGCACGCCCGCCCAGCTCCCGGGCCGCGACGTGGCGGGCAAGACGGGTACCACGGACGACAACCTCTCGGCCTGGTTCGTCGGCTACACGCCGCAGCTGTCGACGGCGATCAGCATGTACCGGCTGGACGACAACGAGAAGCACAAGAACCGCAAGTTCGAGAAGATGTACGGGACCGGCGGTGAGGAGAAGATCCACGGCGCCTCCTTCCCGGCTCGGATCTGGCACGACTACATGGCCGAAGCGGTGAAGGACGACAAGGCAGTGTCGTTCCCGACGCCGGAGCCGATCGGCGACAAGGTCTACGGCGGCGGCGCGAGCAGCCCCCGGCCGAAGCCGAGCGTGACGCCTTCCCCGACCCCGTCCGATACGCCGTCCCCCACGCCCACACCGAGTGATTCGGCTCCGACACCCGATCCGTCCGAGAGCTGCGGCACGTGGGACTGGGACTGCCAGAACAACACCGGCGGCACGTCCGACGGCACGGACAACGGCGGCACCGACCCGGGCACGACCGGCGGGGACACGGGCGGTACGCCAGGCACCTCCAACGGCGCTACAGGGGGTAACGGCGGGACCGGCTCCAGTCCGCCCCCCGGTGACGGAGGCGGTGGGAACGGCAACATCTTCGGTGGCCCTGCCGGGTAGCGCCCGGCAGCAGCACCCTCACCCGGCCGGTAGGCCGGTGCGAGGTGATCCGAGGGCAGTGACGAGGGCCGCCGCACCACAGGGTGCGGCGGCCCTCGTCGTTTCCACAGCCCCGTACGGCAGGATGTGCGGCATGCCAAGTGCAGAGGACACGAGCGTGCATCAGGAACAGTCCGTCGTACGGCCCACGCGCCAGGACGAGGTCGCCGCGGCCGGCAGCGAGCTGATCGGTGGGCAGTCGGGGCGCTGGTCGCGTCTCGGCAGCACCGCGCTCACGCCCGTGGGCGCCGTTGCGCTGGTGGCGCTCGGGATGTTCGCGCTCGGCATGGTGCAGAAGCTGCCCTGCTACAACTGGGCGTGGTTCAAGGGCGCCGGGTCCCAGTACACACACGCCTGCTACTCCGACATCCCGCACCTGTACTCGGGGCGCGGCTTCTCGGAGGGCCTGTTGCCGTACTTCGACCGGCTGCCCGGCGACATGCAGTACCTGGAGTACCCCGTCCTGACGGGTGTGTTCATGCAGATCGCGTCCTGGCTGACCCCGGGCGGCTCGATCCAGCACCAGGAGCAGGCCTACTGGCTGGTCAACGCGGGCATGCTGATGATCTGCACCGCGATCATCGCCGTGTGTGTCGCCCGCACGCACCGGCGACGTCCCTGGGACGGCCTCCTGGTGGCGCTCGCGCCCGCCTTCGCCCTCACCGCCACGATCAACTGGGACCTGCTGGCCGTCGCCCTCACGGCCGCGGCGATGCTCATGTGGTCCAGGAGCCGGACGCTGGCGTTCGGCATCCTGATCGGGCTGGCCACGGCCGCCAAGCTGTATCCCGTGCTCCTGCTGGGCCCGGCCTTCGTGCTGTGCTGGCGTGCGGGCAAGTGGCGGGAGTTCTGGGTGGCGACGCTCGGCGCGGCGGGATCCTGGCTGGTGGTCAACCTGCCGGTGATGGTGTTCGCGCCCGCGGGGTGGAAGAAGTTCTACACCTTCAGCGAGGAGCGCTCGATCGACTTCGGGTCCTTCTGGCTGATCATCACCCAGCGCACCGGCGCGTCCATCGAGGTCAGCACGGTCAACACCGTGTCGACGCTGGCGACGGTCGCGCTGTGTGCCGCCATCGGCGGACTGACGCTGACGGCGCCGCGCAGGCCCCGGTTCGCGCAGCTCGCGTTCCTCGTCGTCGCGGTGTTCATCCTCGTCAACAAGGTCTATTCACCGCAGTACGTGCTCTGGCTGATCCCCTTGCCGCGCTCGCCAGGCCCCGCTGGCGGGACTTCCTGATCTGGCAGGCGTGCGAGGTCATGTACTTCCTGGGGATCTGGCTGTACCTCGCGTACACGACGAGCGGCGACAAGCACCAGGGGCTGCCGACGGAGGGCTACCAGCTGGCGATCGCCCTGCACCTGCTGGGCACGCTGTACCTCTGCGCCATTGTCGTACGGGACATCCTGATGCCGGAGCGCGACGGTGTGCGGCGCGACGGATCGGACGATCCCTCGGGCGGGGTGCTCGACGGGGCGGACGACGTCTTCGTACTGGGGTACGCGGCGGCGCATCCGCCGCGCCATGCCGCGCTCATGGTCGCCGGACCGCGCGTGGAGTGGGGCACGCGGGGCGCACCGGCCGCCGACTGAGTCCCGCGACGGCAGGGGCGCCTCGGCGGCCGCCGGATGCCCGGCGGCCGGGGCGGCTCAGCGGTCGACGAGGCGGTCGAACTGGGTGGTCGTGTGGCGCAGGTGGGCCACCAGCTCGTCGCCCACCCTCGGCTCCTCGGCGTCCGAGGGCACGAACAGGATCGACACCTGCATGTGCGGCGGCTCGGCGAACCAGCGCTGCTTGCCGGCCCAGACGAACGGCGACAGGTTGCGGTTGACGGTGGCCAGGCCCGCACGGGCGACCCCCTTGGCGCGCGGCATCACGCCGTGCAGTGCCTTCGGGGCCTCCAGGCCCACGCCGTGCGACGTACCGCCCGCGACGACCACCAGCCAGCCGTCGGAGGCGGCCTTCTGCTGGCGGTAGCCGAACCGGTCGCCCTTGACGACGCGCGTGACGTCGAGCACCGCACCCCGGTACTCCGTGGCCTCGTGGTCGCCGAGCCAGAGGCGTGTCCCGATGCGGGCCCGGAAACGGGTCTGCGGGAACTGCTGCTGAAGCCGGGCCAGTTCCTCGGCGCGGAGGTGGCTGACGAACATCGTGTGCAGCGGCAGCCGGGCGGCGCGGAGTCGGTCCATCCAGGCGATGACCTCCTCGACCGCGTCGGAGCCGTCCGTCCGGTCCAGCGGCAGGTGCAGGGCGAACCCTTCGAGGCGCACGTCCTCGATGGCGGCGTGCAGCTGCCCGAGCTCCTCCTCCTTGACCCCGTGACGCTTCATCGAGCTCATGCACTCGATGACGACCCGGGCGCCCACCAGGGCGTGCACCCCGTCCACGGACGACACGGAACGGACGACCCGGTCGGGCAGCGGCACCGGCTCCTCGCCCCGCCGGAACGGCGTGAGCACCAGCAGGTCGCCGCTGAACCAGTCCTTGATCCGGGCTGCTTCGTAGGTGGTGCCGACCGCGAGTGTGTCGGAGCCGAAGCGGATCGCCTCGTCGGCCAGCCGTTCGTGGCCGAAGCCGTACCCGTTGCCCTTGCAGACCGGAACGAGTCCGGGGAACTGGTCGAGAACGGATTTCTGGTGCGCCCGCCAGCGCGCGGTGTCGACGTACAGGGAGAGCGCCATGGCCGGTCCGGAACCTTTCTGGTGGCTGCGGTGTCAGGGGTGTGAAGAGCTTCTTGAAGAGCCCATTGAAACGAATGAAGCCGGTTTCGTCAGCCTTGCGCCACGGATCAGCGGCGGGACATATACATGTCGAGCGCCTTGTGCAGCAGCTTGTTGAGCGGGAAGTCCCACTCGCCGAGGTACTCCGCCGCCTGGCCTCCGGTACCCACCTTGAACTGGATCAGGCCGAAGAGGTGGTCGGTCTCGTCCAGCGAGTCCGAGATGCCACGCAGGTCGTAGACGGTCGCGCCCATGGCGTACGCGTCGCGGAGCATCCGCCACTGCATCGCGTTCGAGGGCCGGACCTCGCGCTTGTGGTTGGCGGAGGCGCCGTAGGAGTACCAGACGTGTCCGCCGACGATCAGCATGGTCGCGGCCGCGACGTTCTCACCCTCGTGACGGGCGAAGTAGAGCCGCATCCGGTTGGGGTCCTCGTTGTTGAGGGCCGTCCACATGCGCTGGAAGTAGCCGAGCGGGCGAGGGCGGAAGTGGTCACGCTCCGCCGTGATCTCGTAGAGCCGCTGCCACTCGGCGAGCTCGGCGTAGCTGCCCTGGACGACCTCGACGCCGGCCTTCTCGGCCTTCTTGATGTTGCGTCGCCAGAGCTGGTTGAAGCCCTTGTGGACGTCTTCGAGCGAACGGTTCGCCAGCGGCACCTGGAAGATGTAGCGAGGCTGCACGTCACCGAACCCGGCACCGCCGTCCTCGCCCTGCTGCCAGCCCATCTTCCGCAGCCGGTCCGCGACTTCGAAGGCACGCGGCTCGATGTGGGTGGCCTCGACGTCGCGCAGGCGCTTCACGTCCGGGTCCTGGATGCCGGCCTTGATGGCGGCGGCGTCCCAGCGGCGGATGACGACCGGCGGGCCCATCTTCACGGAGAAGGCACCCTGCTGCTTGAGGTGCGTCAGCATCGGCTGCAGCCAGTCGGCCAGGTTCGGGGCGTACCAGTTGATGACCGGGCCCTCGGGCAGATAGGCGAGGTATCGCTTGATCTTGGGCAGCTGGCGGTAGAGGACCAGGCCGGCGCCGACGAGCTCACCGTTCTTGTCGAACCAGCCCAGGCTCTCCGAGCGCCACTCGGCCTTCACATCCGCCCATGCCGGCACCTGCATGTGACTGGCCGCGGGCAGACTCTGGATGTACGCCAGATGCTGCTCGCGGCTGATGGTCCTCAGGGTCAGGCTCATGCGGGGCGCTCCTCGGCAGGTGTGTCCCCATCGGTCAGGGGCTCCGGCTCTCGCGCCGAAGCCTACTGTGACCGGGAAGCGCGCGGTCTGGCCCCGTCGTACCTGGACGTTTCCGGTACCTCGGCCCGGGGGCGGCCCCTTACGGGTGCGGTGCCGCCCCGGCATGTGCCGAGGCTGCTGTGGTCCTGCCGTGCTCAGCCCACCACGCCGCCGAAGAGGCCGCCGTGGGCCATGCCGAGGTAGAAACCGATGGCAGAGGCGCCCATACCGAGGATCAGCGGGAACCTCTCCCGTGTGGTCACGGACACGTACTGCCCGTAAGCGCCTGTGAGGAACCCGATCAGTCCGGCCCACGAGCTGATCAGATGCAGGCTGTGGAACATCGCCGTGACGAAGGCGAGGACGCCCATCGCCAGCGTTACCGCCACCAGGGTGTCCTGGAGCGGATGGGACTTGCCGTCCGTGGCGAAGAGCGAAACGGAAGAGCGGGGTCGCACTGCGTGTGCCATGGAGTACCTCCTGGCCGAAAGGCGGCGCATCGTGGCGCCGCTCACACCCGATGTGTACAGATTGCGTCTCCTGACCACCGGATTTCAACCGGAAGCCTTTCTGCAGGTACGCTGTACGGTCTGCACCGGTGTCTGCCCAGGCCAGCACAGTCAGCCCCTTCTCGAAGGAGGGCGTTGTCAGTGGCGGCTGTTTTACTCGGAGACACTGTTGCTTACGCATCACGACCCTCCTGCCACGGAACGACCGTGGCCGCTGAGTCCAAAGGAGGTGGGTTCCACATGCGTCACTACGAGGTGATGGTCATCCTCGACCCCGATCTCGAGGAGCGAGCAGTCTCCCCGCTGATCGAGAACTTCCTCTCCGTCGTCCGTGAGGGCGAAGGAAAGGTTGAGAAGGTCGACACCTGGGGCCGTCGTCGGCTCGCTTACGAGATCAAGAAGAAGCCCGAGGGCATCTACTCGGTCATCGACCTGCAGGCCGCGCCTGCAGTCGTCAAGGAGCTCGACCGCCAGATGAACCTGAACGAGTCGGTCCTCCGGACCAAGGTCCTCCGTCCCGAGATCCACTGAGCTTCTAGCTCAGTGGTCATCGGGTTCGAGTAGCAGCAAGCAGCCAGAAGCAATCCCCGCCGAGAGGTTCACCCATGGCAGGCGAGACCGTCATCACGGTCGTCGGCAATCTCGTCGACGACCCCGAGCTGCGCTTCACCCCGTCCGGTGCGGCGGTCGCGAAGTTCCGTGTCGCGTCCACTCCCCGCATCTTCGACCGGCAGACCAATGAGTGGAAGGACGGCGAAGGCCTGTTCCTCACCTGCTCGGTCTGGCGGCAGGCCGCGGAGAACGTCGCCGAGTCGCTCACGCGAGGCATGCGCGTTGTCGTGCAGGGCCGGCTGAAGCAGCGGTCGTACGAAGACCGCGAGGGCGTCAAGCGCACGGTCTACGAGCTGGACGTCGAGGAAGTCGGCCCCAGTCTCAAGAGCGCCACCGCCAAGGTCACCAAGACCACCGGTCGTGGTGGTCAGGGCGGCCAGGGCCAGGGTGGATACGGCGGCGGTCAGCAGGGTGGCGGTAACTGGGGCGGCGGTCCCGGTGCTGGTGGTCAGCAGGGTGGTGGCGGTGCTCCCGCCGACGACCCGTGGGCCACGAGCGCGCCGGCCGGCGGCCAGCAGGGCGGGGGCCAGCAGGGTGGCGGAGGCGGTTGGGGCGGAAGCTCCGGCGGTTCCAGCGGCTCTGGTGCATCTGGCGGCGGCTACTCGGACGAGCCTCCCTTCTAGGGCAGCTCGTACCCCCACTTCTTGATCACACAGGAGAAACACCATGGCGAAGCCGCCTGTGCGCAAGCCTAAGAAGAAGGTCTGCGCGTTCTGCAAGGACAAGACCCAGTACGTGGACTACAAGGACACGAACATGCTGCGGAAGTTCATTTCCGACCGTGGCAAGATCCGTGCCCGCCGCGTCACCGGCAACTGCACGCAGCATCAGCGTGACGTCGCCACGGCTGTCAAGAACAGCCGTGAGATGGCGCTGCTGCCCTACACGTCCACCGCGCGATAAGGGAAGGGTGACCGAATCATGAAGATCATCCTCACCCACGAGGTCTCCGGCCTCGGTGCTGCGGGCGACGTCGTTGACGTCAAGGACGGGTACGCCCGTAACTACCTGGTTCCGCGTGGCTTCGCCATTCGCTGGACCAAGGGTGGCGAGAAGGACGTGGCGCAGATCCGCCGCGCCCGCAAGATCCACGAGATCGCCACGATCGAGCAGGCCAACGAAATCAAGGCCAAGCTCGAGGCCGTGAAGGTGCGTCTGGCTGTTCGCTCCGGCGACGCCGGCCGTCTCTTCGGCTCCGTCACCCCGGCCGACATCGCCTCGGCGATCAAGGCTGCCGGTGGTCCGGACGTCGACAAGCGTCGCGTCGAGCTCGGCTCGCCGATCAAGACGCTCGGCGGACACCAGGTGTCCGTGCGTCTGCACCCCGAGGTCGCTGCAAAGCTCGGCGTCGAGGTTGTTGCTGCCTGATCAGGCCGCATCTCAGCAGAACAGTGAAGGGCCGCACCTCTCGGGGTGCGGCCCTTCGCCGTTTCCGCGTCCGGGACCGGTCGGGATTCGCTGCCTGTTTCACGTGAAACAGGCAGCGAATCCAGCGGCTCAGCGAGCGGCGCCGGTGACCAGCCATTTGCCCGATCGGGCACGGAGCCAGAGCGTCGCCATGCGAACGACCATCATCAGGGCCATCGCACACCACAGCGCGGCGAGCCCGCCGCCGAGGGCGGGAACCAGCAGGGCCGCCGGGGCGAAGATCGCGAGGGTGACGAGCATCGCCCAGGCCAGATACGGGCCGTCCCCAGCCCCCATCAGTACGCCGTCCAGCACGAAGACGACGCCGGCGATCGGCTGGGTCAGGGCCACTACCAGCAAGGCAGGGAAGAGGGTGTCCTGGACGGAGCGGTCGCCGGTGAACAAGGGCACGAACAGGGGTCGGGCCAGCATGATCAGCACTCCGAACAGCACGCCGGAGGCGACCCCCCACTGCACCATGCGGCGGCAGGCCTCGCGTGCGCCCGTTGTGTCGTCGGCTCCCAGGTAGCGTCCGATGATGGCCTGCCCGGCGATGGCGATGGCGTCCAGCGCGAAGGCCATCAGGCTCCAGAGCGAGAGAATGATCTGGTGTGCGGCGATGTCGGTGTCGCCCAGCCGGGCGGCGACGGCTGTGGCGATGAGCAGGACGGCGCGGAGCGACAGCGTACGGACCAGGAGGGGGACGCCCGCCTGCGCGCTGGCCTTGATACCCGCAGCGTCGGGTCGCAGCGAGGCGCCGTGCCGCCGGGCACCGCGGACCACCACGATGAGATAGGCGGCCGCCATCGAGATCTGGGCGATCACCGTGCCCCAGGCCGATCCCGCGATGCCGAGTCCGGCGCCGTAGACGAGGGCCGCATTGAGGGCTCCGTTGGCAGCGAACCCGCCGATGGCGACGTAGAGCGGGGTGCGGGTGTTCTGCAGGCCCCTGAGTACACCTGTTGCGGCCATCACGACGAGCATCGCGGGGATGCCCAGGGCGGAGATCCGCAGATAGGTGGTGGCGTAGGAGGCCGCGGTGTCGGAGGCGCCGAAGACGCCCACCAGCCAGGGGGCAAGGGGCAGCGCAAGAGCGATGACGGCGAGGCCGAGCAGGAGTGCCAGCCAGATCCCGTCCATGCCCTGGCGGATCGCGGACGCCAGGTCCCCGGCTCCTACCCGTCGGGCTACCGCGGCTGTGGTGGCGTAGGCGAGGAAGACGAAGATGCTCACGGCGGTCGTCAGCAGGGCGGCGGCCACCGCCAGGCCGGCCAGTTGCGGGGTGCCTAGATGGCCCACGATGGCACTGTCGACCATCACGAAGAGGGGCTCGGCCACGAGCGCGCCGAAGGCGGGAACCGCGAGCGCGATGATCTCGCGGTCGTGCCGACGGCGACTGGGTGGCGGGGTCGCCGGTGCCTGGGTCATGGGGCCAATCTAATCTTCCACAGGTAACGGATGCAATCCCTTAGTGATCCTTACATTTGTTGCGGTCCGGTGTTCTGCTGTGTGCGGGTTGCCATGATCTTGCGCCGACTCGGAAAGTTTTTCTCCCCCACAGCCGGTGGATGGGGAAGGTGCAGGTCAGGGCCGTGATGCTGGGGGCGCTATGAGTTTGTCCACAGTGCTGTCCCCCGGTCCGTGCACAGGTTCCGGGGGGTTCTCCACAGCATCTGGTCCGTCGTCCACATGCCCTGTGGATAACCAGATTGGCTGACGGTGCCAGGCGGCCTACCGTGGTGCGGCGCCCCCACCCCGTTTCGGCCCTGGAAACCCGCAGAACCCGACACACCGGAACCGGAGTCGGGCGTCTTGTTTGTCGGTGCCGTGCCGTAAGAAAGAGTGGCACGGCTAGGTCCGCGGAGCGGACGGGAGGAGGTGGCCGGATGAGCATTCCCGAGCCTTTGGATGACCCCTGGGCCGACACCGGTCCCAGTGACCGGTTGCCTGTCTCCCGCCAGCGCCGGAGCGAGGGCCGGGACCGCGTGGAGCAGCACGACCGCGGCCGGGAGAGCAGTGGCTGGGAAGGCGGTTCCCACGAGTTCGAGCGGGTGCCCCCCCAGGACCTCGACGCGGAACAGTCCGTCCTCGGCGGCATGCTCCTGTCGAAGGACGCCATCGCCGACGTCGTGGAGATCATCAAGGGCCACGATTTCTACCGCCCCGCCCATGAGACCGTTTTCCAGGCGATCCTCGACCTCTATGCCAAGGGCGAGCCGGCCGACCCGATCACGGTGGCTGCCGAGCTGGTCAAGCGCGGTGAGATCACCAAGGTGGGCGGGGCTCCGTACCTGCACACCCTGGTCCAGTCGGTGCCCACCGCGGCCAACGCCTCGTACTACGCGGAGATCGTTCACGAACGTGCGGTACTGCGGCGCCTGGTCGAGGCCGGCACCAAGATCACGCAGATGGGATACGCGGCCGACGGCGATGTCGACGACATCGTCAACTCCGCACAGGCCGAGATCTACGCCGTCACCGAGCAGCGGACCAGCGAGGACTACCTGCCGCTCGGCGACATCATGGAGGGCGCGCTCGACGAGATCGAGGCGATCGGTTCACGCAGTGGCGAGATGACCGGTGTGCCGACCGGCTTCACCGATCTCGACGCCCTCACCAACGGCCTCCACCCGGGCCAGATGGTCGTCATCGCGGCGCGTCCCGCCATGGGTAAGTCGACCCTCGCCCTGGACTTCGCCCGGGCCTGCTCGATCAAGAGCAACCTGCCCAGCGTGATCTTCTCCCTCGAAATGGGGCGGAACGAGATCGCGATGCGACTGCTGTCCGCCGAGGCACGGGTGGCGCTCCACCACATGCGCTCCGGCACCATGACCGACGAGGACTGGACGCGGCTGGCGCGGCGGATGCCGGATGTCTCCGCTGCCCCGCTCTACATCGACGACTCCCCGAACCTCTCCATGATGGAGATCCGCGCGAAGTGCCGTCGCCTCAAGCAGCGCAACGATCTCAAGCTGGTGGTCATCGACTACCTGCAGCTGATGCAGTCCGGTGGCTCGAAGCGTGCCGAGAGCCGTCAGCAGGAGGTCTCGGACATGTCCCGAAACCTCAAGCTGCTGGCGAAGGAGCTCCAGCTGCCGGTGATCGCGCTCTCCCAGCTGAACCGTGGCCCCGAGCAGCGGACGGACAAGAAGCCGATGGTCTCCGACCTCCGTGAGTCCGGTTCCATCGAGCAGGATGCCGACATGGTGATCCTGCTGCACCGTGAGGACGCCTACGAGAAGGAGTCACCGCGGGCGGGCGAGGCGGACCTGATCGTCGCCAAGCACCGTAACGGACCGACGGCGACGATCACCGTCGCCTTCCAGGGGCACTACTCCCGTTTCGTGGACATGGCGCAGACCTGATCGGTCCCGGCGCCGGCGCAGGTCTCAGATGCCGCACGGCCGATAGCCCGCATCCGGTCGGGGTCGGCGAGCAGCGGGGTCACGCGCGCCAGCATTTCCTGTGGGTCGGTGAGCCAGCGTCCCCCGTGGAGGTCGAAGGCCAGGGCAACGTAACCCAGTTCGGCCAGGGCTTCCGCCCGGCGGCGCTGGAAGTCGTTCAGGCCCGGCCCCTCGGGCCCGATCAGGACTGCGGGCCCGCGGTCGGCACCGGCGGGGAGCGCGAGATGTCCGATCATCGTGAGGCCGTCGGCCGGGTATTCGACCGCGCGCGTGGTCACTGGTGTCATGAGCCCGGACTGTAGTGAGCGTCGAGCCCGCTCGGACCGGTCTTCACCGTCGGCGGAACAGGGCGGCCGCAGGCCCATGGGGTGCCTCCGGACCGGATTCAGGCGGACATTGCGCACGTACTCCGCCACCGGAGCACGTCCTCGCGGAAATGAGGTCGCTCCGGACAGGTTCGGACGGTAGTTGTTGACGATGACTTCTCCTGCTGAACAGTTGCTTGCGGGTACCCAGCGCGCTCTCCTGCACCGCATCGCCACCGCCCAGGCCGACGGCCGCTCACCCTCCTTCGTGGCCGCCGTGCAGCGGCGGGGCCAGGTCGTCTGGAACGGCTCCCGCAGCTGCGTCGACGGCCATGCTCCCGATGACGACACGCAGTTCAGGATCGGGTCCCTCACCAAGACGTTCACCGCGGTACTGGTTCTGCGGTTGCGTGACGAAGGCCTGCTGGACCTGGCCGATCCGCTGGAGAAGCACCTGACCGGTACGGGGGCGGGCGAGGTCACCATTCATCAGCTGCTGGGCCACAGCGCGGGTCTCGGTGCCGAGTCGCCCGCCCCGTGGTGGGAGCGGACCCCCGGCAGCCTGCGGCCGGACCTGGCCGATGTGCTCGGTGACCAGACCCGGATGCACCCTCCCGGTCGTCGGCACCACTACTCCAACCCCGGTTACACGGTGCTCGGAGCGCTGATCGAGGCCATGCGTGGAGCGCCCTGGGCGCAGGTACTGCGGAGCGAGGTCCTGGAGCCGCTGGGCATGCTCCGTACGGGGCCGCAGCCCCAGGCACCGCACGCAGGCGGCTGGGCCGTTCATCCGTGGGCCGATGTCATGCTGCCCGAACCTGCCGAGGACCTCGGTCTGATGGCACCGGCAGGCCAGCTCTGGTCCACCACCGCCGACCTTCTCCGTTTCGCGGCCTTCCTCGCCGAGGGGGACGACCGGGTGCTCCGCGCCGCTTCCGTGCAGGAGATGAAGGACCCGTCCGCGCCGCCCGAGTCGGGGGACTGGGACGGGCACTACGGTCTGGGGCTCCAGGTGGTCCGGAGGAACGGCCGCACACTCGTCGGGCACACGGGGTCGCTTCCCGGCTTCCTGGCCGCCCTGTGGTTCAGCGCCGAGGACGATGTGGCCGCCGTGGCCTTCGCCAACGCCACTTCGGGGCCGCTGGTCGGCGAAGTGGCTGCCGAGCTCGTGAGTATCGTCGCCGAGGCCGAGCCCCGCATCCCGGAGCCGTGGCGTCCGCTGCCCGAGGTGGACGCGGAACTTCTTGCGCTGACCGGCCCCTGGTACTGGGGCACGCGAGCGAACCTCCTGCGTCTGACCTCCGACCGAGGGCTGGAACTCCGCGGCCTCCGTGGCGATGGCCGCGGAGCCCGCTTCACCGCCCGGCCGGACGGCACCTGGATCGGACTGGACGGCTACTACGCGGGGGAGACGCTGCGGATCGTCCGGAACGACGACGGCAGCGTGAACCATCTGGACCTGGGATCGTTCGTCTTCACGCGCGAGCCGTACGATCCCGCAGCCGCCGTTCCGGGTGGCGTGGACAAGGAGGGGTGGCGCGGCCTGGGGAGTTGAGCGCCCCGTTTCACGTGAAACGGGCGGCGGCCCCGTCAGGCCGTCAACTCCCGTTCCAGCGGCGTGCGGAAGCGCGGTGTGATGCGCGCTTCACCCACCCAGCCCGCCAGTCGAGATGCCTCCTGCTCGATTGCCGCGGTGGCATCCCGGCCGGTGTCGGTGAGCAGTCGCCAGACCGGTTCGCCGGTGGCGCGCTGGGCCCAGCCGCCCACGATGCGGCCGTTCCACCACACGGTGGGGCCGATGTTGCCGGAGCGGTCGAAAAGCGCTGCGCGGTGCTCGGGCGGGAGGTGGAACCCGCGATCGGCCCAGCCCATGGCGCTCGGGTCGAGAGCGGGCAGCAGAGCCGCCCAGGGTTCCGGCGCTGTTTCGGTCCCGGTGTCTCCCGGCGCGACATAGGCCGTGGCGCCGTCATCCAGCCGCACCTCCTCGGCTCCGACGGCTGCCAGTGCCGTGCGGACCTGACCGAGCCCCCAGCCCGTCCACCACTTGAGGTCTGCCTCTGATGCCGGGCCGTACGAGCGCAGCCAGCGCAGGGCCAGCTCTGCCTGTGCACCGGCCGTTTCCGCCGCGGAGCGGGGCTCAGCAGCGGCCCAGCGGAACTGGCTTGAGGTCCAGGAACCCCGTGGCCGGTCCCGGCGGATGCGGCCTTCGGCGGCCAGCACCCGGATGACCCGGGAGGCCACCCCCTGCACCGTTTCCTGCTTCTTGCCGGGGAACACCGTGATCTTCGTGCGCAGGGCGGGTACGGCGGCGGAGAGTTCGCTGCCGGTGGCAGTGCCGCGGGCGGTCAGGGCCGCCAGGGTGCTGTTCTCCGCAGCGGCCAGCCAGCGCTCGTCCAGCCCGTTGCCGTCCTCGGCCAGGTGCTTGAGGAGGTTCCGGCGTTCCTTGGCCGCCACGGCCCGCGCGTTCGACGCCTCGATCTGTGGCGCCAGCTCTTGTGACACGACGAAAAGCGTGTTGCGCATGGAGAGCAGCCGGGCCAGTGAGAGGTCCTCGTACAGGGATTTCTCCACTGCGGCGATGCTCGGTGTGCAGAGCCGGGCGCAGACGGACAGGAAGACCGTGGCGGCGTCGGTGGCATGCAGCGCGACGACGGCATCGGCCACGGCGACCGGGGACTCCGCCTGCACGCCGGGGGCCAGGAGGTGACGTCTGGCGAGCCTGAAGCGGCGCTGTTCGTCGCTGATGTGGTGCACCGTTCCACCCCTCGGGTGCCGACTGCGGTCAGAGAGCGAGTTTGAAGCCCACGTGGCTGGCCACGAAGCCGAGCCGTTCGTAGAAGCGATGGGCGTCGGTCCGGGTCGCGTCGGATGTCAGCTGGACCAACTGGCAGCCCTGGCGCCGGGATTCATCCACGGCCCACTGGATCAGCTGGGTACCGAGTCCGCTGCCGCGTTCGTCCGCGTGGACCCGGACCCCCTCGACCACGGAGCGGGTCGAGCCCCGTCGGGAGAGGCCGGGGATCACGGTCAGCTGAAGTGTTCCGACGATCCGGTCGCTGCGCACGGCGACCACCAGGTGCTGGTTCGGGTCGTCCGCCAGCCGCTGGAACGCTGCCCGGTACGGCGTGAGGTCGTCCGGCGACTCGCGCCCGGCGCCCAGCGGATCGTCGGCGAGCATGGCCACGATCGCGGAGAGGTCGCCGTTGCTCGCGGGCCGTATTTCCAGATCGCTCATGATCAGCAGCCTACGCAGCCGAGTCGGTCCACGCGGCGGCAACCGGGCTATACGGGGACCTTCAGCTCCTCGACCGTCCGTACGAGCGGAGCCAGCTCGGGGTTTTTGGCTGCGTCATCGAGGGCGGTGCGCAACGCGGTGTCGTTGGTCGGGCGTGCCTCGGAGAGCAGGGTGAGGCCGGCTTCGGTGACATCGGTGTAGATGCCCCTGCGGTCCGTGTCGCAGAGGTACCGGGTCAGCAGACCGCGGTCCTCGAGCCGGGTGACCAGACGGGTCGTGGCGCTCTGGCTCAGTACGACAGCGTCGGCCACCTGCTTCATCTGCAGATGCCCGCCCCGCCCGCTGTGCTGTCGGCTCAGGACGTCCAGCAGGGAGAACTCCCGCACGCTGAGGCCGTGTCCGCTCTGCAGGGCGCGCTCGATATGGGCCTCGATCTTCCCGTGGAGCAGGGAGAGCGCACACCAGCCCTGGGAAAGGGCGGTCAGGGCCGGGTCCGTCGCTGTCATGGGTCTCTCCTCCGTGCCGGAGCTGCTTGCGTCCAGGATAGGCGACGTGCGCAATAGCCCGCGTTTGCAATTAGCCCGCGCCTGCAATTATTGTGGACGCTCGTAAGGCGCAGACGCAATCTTCAGGGAAGGTGAAACCCATGCCGCTCGCGCTCCTCGCCCTCGCCATCGGGGCATTCGGTATCGGAACCACCGAGTTCGTGATCATGGGGCTGCTCCCCGAGGTGGCTGCGGACTTCCAGGTCTCGATCCCGGCCGCCGGCTTCCTCGTGACGGGCTATGCGCTCGGTGTCGTCCTGGGCGCCCCGCTGATGACCGTTCTCGGCACCCGGGTCACCCGCAAGCGGATGCTGATGATCCTCATGGGGCTGTTCGTCATCGGCAACGTGGTGTCCGCGACCGCGCCTGTCTTCGGCGTGATGCTCGCCGGCCGGGTGATCGCCTCGCTCGCCCACGGTGCCTTCTTCGGCATCGGATCGGTCGTGGCGGCCGGCCTGGTCGCCCCGCACAAGAAGGCCGGTGCGATCGCCATGATGTTCACCGGCCTCACCGTCGCCAACGTCGTCGGTGTCCCCCTGGGCACCTTCATCGGGCAGAGCGTCGGCTGGCGGACCACGTTCTTCGTTGTCGCCGCCCTCGGTGTCATCGGCCTCGTCGGTGTGGCCAGGCTCGTCCCCGAGCAGCCCCGCGCCGAAGGGGTCAGGCTCCGCCACGAACTCGCGGCTTTCCGCAATGTGCAGGTCCTGCTGGCCATGGCGATGACGGTGCTGGGCTTCGGCGGCGTCTTCGCCGCGATCACCTACATCACACCGATGATGACCGAGGTCGCCGGCTATTCGGCTTCCTCCGTCACCTGGCTGCTGGTCCTCTTCGGGCTCGGCATGGTCGGCGGCAACCTGCTCGGCGGAAAGTTCGCGGACCGCCATCTGATGCCTCTGCTGTACGTGTCACTGGGCGCCCTCGCCGTGGTCCTGTCGCTGTTCACGCTGACCGCACACAACAAGATCGCGGCGGCCGTCACCATCGTCCTGATCGGCGGCCTGGGCTTCGCCACCGTGCCCCCGCTGCAGAAGCGCGTGCTCGACCAGGCGGCGGGCGCCCCGACGCTCGCCTCCGCCGTGAACATCGGCGCCTTCAACCTCGGCAACGCACTCTCGGCGTGGCTCGGCGGCATCGTCATCGCTGCCGGTCTCGGCTACACCGCACCCAACTGGGTGGGCGCCGTCCTCGCCGCATCCGCCCTGGTGCTCGCCGTCGTCTCGAGCACGCTGGAGCGCCGCACGGCCTCCCGGAGCCTTCTCGTCGCCTCCCACACCCCGGAGCCGGCCGCCGCACCTGCTGCGGCCCGGCGCTGACACCACTCCCACAACCCCCACGCACACCCTGCAACGCACCAAGGAGTCACCCCATGAGCACCCTCACTGCCGCTGTCGCCCCGCTGACCACGCTCGACGCGGAAGCCCTCGTCGACGCAGCCCGTAAGGCCGCCGAAGCCGCAGGCGTCGCCGCCGCCGTCACCGTCCTGGACGCCGGCGGCCACCTGCTGGCCTTCCGGCGCGACGACCGGGCCGTTCTCATCGCCGGTGAGACCAGCACCCGTAAGGCGTACACGGCGCTGCAGCTCGACGCCCCCACGGCCGATCTCGTCGACGCGGTCCAGCCGGGCGGTCTCTTCCACACCCTGCCGACCGCGCTGGACCGCCCGCTGCTGTTCATCGCCGGTGGTGTCCCGGTCCACCGGGACGGCCGGCTGATCGGTGCCGTCGGCGTCGGCGGCGGTGCGCCCGAGCAGGACCACGGGTTCGCGACCGCTGCCGTGGCCGGCCTGGTCTGAGGTCCCGTCCAGCCTGCGAGGTTCGTCGGCAGTCGGTTCCCATGCGGCCGGAGGGCGGGGCATGGGAACCGGCATCTGCGGCTGGAACGGTCTTGCGGGGAGCCCGGGCGTCAGCCCGTCGCCACGCTCAGCGGTGCGAAGTGCCGAACCCAGGAACCCGGCTGCTGATCCACCCCGAGGCTCATCACCGTGGTCGCGGTGCCGGGCCGCAGGCCGTGTTCCCCGAGCCAGTCGAGCAGTTCCTTGTGGCGGTCGTCGATGTCCGCGCGCAGCGGCCGGTCCGTCGCCGCGGCCAGCGAGGTGACGAGCAGCTGCGCCGTCACGGTGTCCTGCGCGATCAGCGGACCGACCACGTGGCTGTCCGAGCTGGGCCAGAGAGCCGCGTAACCGACGAGTTCGCCGTCCTCCTCGGCCACCCGCAGATGGTCGGCGAAGGCCGGTAGCCGGGTAAGGAGATGGGTGCGGTCGAGCCCGAAGGCGTCCGCGTCCAGTCGGAGCATGGCCTGCAGGTCTGCTGCCCCGGCAGCACGGACCGCAAGGCCCGGCCGGTCGGCCGGGAGAACAGCTTCGTCCCTACGGCCAGGTTCGCCGGTCGGCTGAAAATGCCCGCCCACCCGCTGAGTCCGGGCGATGGCGACGAACCCCAGCGTTTCGTAGAGCGGCCGCCCGGCAGCCGTCGCGTGGAGGGTGAGAGGCGTGCCCTCCGTCGACTCGATCACCCGGTCCATCAGGTACCGCGCGACACCCTGCCGTGCGTAGCGTTCGGCGACCAGCAGCATGCCGACGGTGGCCAGGCGCGGGCCGTACGAGGTGACCACGCAGGTCGCCATCAGGCCCTTTCCGCCGGGATCATCGATCCCGTAGCCCGTTCCCGCGGCAAGGAGCAGCCCCCACCGGCGCTCGTCGCGTGGCCAGCCACGGTCCTCGCTGAGATCGGCGCACGGGACCAGATCATCCCGGGTGAGTCGCCTGACGGGCAGATCGGTGAGCGGGCGGGGCAGTGAGCTGGGCATGGGGGTCAGGCTGTCCGACGCAGTGATCGCTCGTCCACCGCTTTAGCGGATCTGGCCGAGACACGCAGCCGTTGGCCGCGCCGGGTCGGGCCCCATGGCTTCAGTACCGAGATCGCTGTGATGAAGAGGTAGGTCGCTGTTGCCACCGACGGAGCGACGACCAGGTTGATGTCGGCAGTGCCACGTTCCGCGGCCTCGTTGATGCCTGGACGCAAGGAGAAGACCGACAGCGCCGTGCTGATCAGGGTGAGCCAGAATTTCGTCCAGACCCAGCGGTGCCTGGCGAGCCCCCATGGTGTGCGCAGCGACAGCACGAGGCCACTGATCAGCGAGAGCAGCGCGATCGGCACCACGAGCCAGTCCCCGAAGATCTTCATGGCTCGGGTGGCGGCCTGCGCGGTGAGCGGGTCGTCGGTCAGGAAGGCGCTGATGCCGAGTGTCAGCAGTCCGATGGTGAGCCCGAGCCAGCTGACGGATACGGCGACGTGCGCGACGAGAAGGCTTCGGCGGGGGCGACGCTTGAGTGGTTTCACGTGAAACACGGTGCGGGGAGCCGCGTGCGCGGTCATCTGCCGCGGGGAGTATCCCCGCGTACTGGGCTCGGCGTACAAGGGCCGCACCGAGCCACGCCGACGGCCGATCCCCAAGGAGAGCGCGCCACGCTTCCGGGGCCCGACCAAGACCGTGCGCGCGGATCAGCCCAGGTCGGGTGCGTGCATCGCCCGGACGCCCTCGATGTTGCCGTCCAGGTAGTGCCGCAATGACAGCGGCACCAGGTGCACGGCAGCGATCCCGACCCGGCTGAACGGCACCCGCACGATGTCGTACTCCCCGCAGGGGTCGTCGATCTCGGGGCCGTGGCGCAGGGACAGGTCCATCGAGTCGAGCCGGCAGACGAAGAAGTGCTGGACCTTGACGCCCTTCACCCCGCTGCCCTCGATGTGTTCCACGGTGTCGACGAAGCAGGGGACCACATCGGTGATCTTGGCACCGAGCTCCTCGTCCACCTCGCGATGCAGGGCGTCGACGACGGTCGCATCCTCGGGCTCGACCCCGCCGCCCGGCGTGACCCAGTAGGGGTCCACCCCCGGCTTGGTGCGCTTGATGAGGATGAGGTCATCGCCATCGAGCAGGATGGCGCGTGCGGTGCGCTTGACCACAGGACGTTCGGTCATGGCAAGAGAGTGGCCCGCGGAAGCGGTTCTGAAACACCCGACGGCCGGGGGACCGCTCTGCGGTCACCAGTCGGCTGCGGCACGCACCAGCCATTCGTGCGCCCGAGCGAGATGCGGCAATGCGAGCGTGCCGGTTCGCGCGGCGAGGAAGTAGGTGCGCAGCGGTGGCACCGGGGGTCGAGGAGTGCCACCACCTCGCCCCGTTCCAGCGCGCCCTCACAGAGGTACCGCGGCAGTACGGCCAGCCCGGCGCCCGCTGCCGTGCACTCCAGGACCGCCCGCAGATCCGGTGCGATCACGGCCCCGGCGGCTGCGGGCCGGCTGTCGAAGACCGCGGCCCAGTAGCGGGAGACGAGCGGCAGGCTCTCGTGCACCTCCACGACCGGCAGCTGCTCCAGGACCACCGGCCCGTTGCGCCGCAAGGTTCCCGGCCCGAGACGCCCGGCCCAGCGGGGCGCGGCGACCAGGACGTGTTCCTCGTCGCAGAGCGGAGTCGAGGTCAGCAGTCCGCCGCGCGGGCGGGCTGTCACGATCGCCAGGTCATGGTGTCCGGCGGCCAGGCCGTCCAGCGTCTCGTCGGTGTCCGCGGAGAACGAGCTGCGCAGGGCGAGCCCCTGGGCGATGAGCGGCGTGAGCGCGGGCAGCGCCCGCAGCGAGGTGAACTCCGGCGGACCGGCCAGATGCAGCGTCCGTACCCCCGACTCCTCGTCGAGCTCCGTCTCGGCGATCTCCACCAGGGCGTCCAGGTGCGGAGCGGCCCGGTGCGCGAGTTCGTCGCCGATGGTGGTGGGGGTCACGCCGCGGGCTCTTCGCAGGAAGAGCGGTCGGCCCAGTTGCCGCTCCAGCGTGCGGATCTGCGAGGTGACGGCGGGCTGGGAGAGGCCGAGCAGCGCGGCAGCCCGGGTGAACGAGCCCGCCCGGTGCACGGTGACGAAGGTGCGCAGCAGAGCCACGTCCATGTCCCCGTCCCCTCCCACCGTTACGACGTGTCGGACCCGCACAACCATAAATAAGTCGATAGGTCGCTGCCGCTACTGTGATTGGACACTGACGCAGAGTCAACTAGCCTTGTCGAGACGGTTCTTCGCATGGAGAAGGCGGAGCGCCGGGGACGGTCCGAGCCACGAGGGGGGAGGCTCGGACCGTCCGAACCGCACAGGCCGCTGCCGGCGCGTCCGCTCAGCCGCCGGACACGGCCTCGGCCAGCGCCCGTTCGACGTCGGCCACCAGGTCAGCCGGGTTCTCGGCGCCGACGGAGAACCGGATGAAGCCCTCCGGTACGGCGTCACCACCCCAGCGTGCCCGCCGCTCGGCGGTGGAACGCACGCCGCCGAAGCTGGTCGCGTCCTCGGCGAGCTGCAGCGCCGAGAGGAAGCGCTCGGCGGTCTCCCGGTCGGCCAGCACGAAGGACACCACGGAACCGAAGCGCCGCATCTGCCGCACGGCGTTCGGGTACGACGGGTCGGTGGGCAGCCCGGGATACCGCAGCCCGGTCACCTCCTGGTGCTTGGCGAGCGCCTCGGCGAGGGTGAGGGCGTTCGCGCACTGCCGCTCGATCCGCAGCTCCAGCGTGGCCAGCGACCGGTGTGCCAGCCAGGCCTCCATCGGGCCCGGGATCGCACCGACGACCTTGCGCCAGCGCCGGACCCCCGCGGCCAGCTCGGCGTCCCGGCAGGTCACATGGCCGAGCAGGATGTCGCCGTGGCCGGTCATGCCCTTGGTGTCGCTGGCCACCGAGAAGTCGGCGCCCAGTTCCAGCGGGCGCTGGCCGAGCGGAGTGGCGAGTGTGTTGTCCACGGCCACCAGCGCCCCGGCCGCATGCGCCGCCTCGACGAGCCGCCGCACGTCGCAGACGTCGAGCCCCGGATTGGAGGGGGTCTCGATCCACAGGAGCTTGGCGCCCTCCAGGACGGCGAGCTGGGCATCGCCTCCGGTCGGGGCGGTCCGCACCTCGACCCCGTAGGCCTCCAGCTGCGCCCGTACCAACGGGAGCGCCTGATATCCGTCGTCGGGCAGCACGACCACGTCGCCGCTGCGCGCCTGGGACAGCAGCACGGCGGAGATCGCGGCCATTCCGGAGGCGAAGACCGTGGTCTCGACGCTCTCCCCCGGCGCCTCGAGCTCGCTGATGGCCCGTTCCAGATGGGTCCAGGTCGGGTTGGTGTCCCGGCCGTAGGTGTACGGGCCGGTGGGCTCGCCGGAGAGATGGAAGTGCGCGGCGAAGACCGGACCGGGAAGAGTGGGTTCGTACTGCTTCGGTTCCGGCAGGCCGGCACGTACCGCCCGGGTTCCGTCGCCCATGGTGCTCATACTGCGTCCTCGCTTCTCTCCCCGGCCGGTCACCGGTCCTGACCTCACTGTTTCAGGTGTCCGCGGATCAGTCCTCGTCGGGCAGCACGACGTTCAGCGCCCAGGAGACGATCGAGATGATCAGCCCGCCGAGGACGGCGGTCCAGAAGCCGTCGACGTGGAAACTCAGATCGAAGATGCCGGCCAGCCAGGAGGTCAGCATCAGCATCAGGGCGTTCACCACCAGGGTGATCAGCCCCAGGGTGAGGATGAACAGCGGCAGCGTGAGCAGTTTCACGACCGGCTTCACACAGAAATTGACCAGGCCGAAGATAAGAGCGACCACGATCAGGGTCAGTATCTTGCGCCCTGTGCTGCCGCCGGTCAGCGTGATGTCCTGGAGCAGCCAGATGGCCACGGCCAGCGCACCCGCGTTGGCGATCGTCTTGACTACGAAATTCTTCATGTGTCTGATCGTGGCAGACGTGATCGGTGACGGACACCGGCTGGGCAGAGGCAAGGGGCGGACGGGCCATGAAGGCATTCAGACTGGACGAACTGGAGGCGGAGCGGGCCGCCAACGACGGCGCGTATCTGCAGTTCGTGCGTGAACGGAACATGTCTGTCGGTCTGTACGCGCTGGACGCCGGTGACCTCGACCCGCAACAGCCGCACAACCAGGACGAGGTCTACCTCGTCGTCAGCGGCCGCGCGTCGATCACTGTGGGCATGGAAACCACCCAGGCGGGCAGAGGGAGCGTCGTGTACGTACCTGCCGGCACGGCCCACAAGTTCCACCACATCACCGAGGACCTGCGGGTGATGGTGGTCTTCTCGCCGCCCGAGGGCTGAGCCGCCCGGAGCCGGACCGTCGGGGAGCCGAACCGTCCGAGGACCGAACCGTCCGAGGACCGAACCGGGCGTGGGCCGAACCGGCCGGGCACCGGCCTCCTCCCTGACCCGGACCGGGCCGCCGTCTCGGGGATCCCTAGGGGATCGATCAGGGGAGTTCAAGGGCTCCGGAGCCCCCGCTCGCCACCCCTGCGCCTCTAGCATCGGAGCAGGAACTCACAGAGACGAGGTAAGGACGATGGCCGTGCGGGAGATATTCGCGGGAATGCCCTGGTGGGTGAAGTGGATCGCGGTGCCCGTCATCGCGATCGTCGTGTTCGGCGGACTGATCGCCAGCGTGGTCGGCTTCGTGATCGGCCTGCTCTTCAAGGCCCTGGTCTTCGTCATCCTGGTCGGCGGGCTCGTCTTCGTCGTCCGGAAGTTCATGTCGTCCTCCTCCTCGCGCAGCGACTGGTAACCGCACGGCCGGCCGGGCGGTTAGCCCAGCTGAGCTAAGTGGAAGACGAAACAACACCCCGTTCGGACGCTGCCGATACAGTGAAATCCGCTGCCGCAGCCTGGGAAAACACCGTCAGTCACCACCTGACCAGTGGTTCGCACGGCATCCGGCCTCCGGACCCAGGCCTGCGGCAGATCTGTGGAGGTGGCCTCCACAGGCGGGCTGACCGCCCGTCACCATGCGTGGGGGTGACCGTTGACCACGGCATCGAGTACCGCTGTACCGACGCTGATCGGATCGGTGCAGCGGGCGCTGAGGCTGTTGGAGGCGGTGGGCACCCATCGGGACGGGGCGCCGGCCAAACAGCTCGCCCGGGAGGCGGGACTCCCCCTCCCCACCGCTTACCACCTGCTGCGCACCCTGACCCACGAGGGATATCTGCGCAGGGAGAACGGCGTCTTCCTCTTCGGTGCCGCCGCCGAACGACTCGTGGACGACGGTGCCCTGCAGAATCGCCGCAGCAGGATGACCCAGTCCCTGGGCCGCTGGCGGGACATCATCGGGGCCCCGGTGTACTGCGCCGTCTATCGCGACGGCGAGATCGAACTCGTCGCGGTCGCCGACACCCCGGCAGTGCCCGCGGTGGACGAGTGGGCCGCGTTCCGGGAGACCGGGCACGCCCACGCGATCGGCCTGTGCCTGCTGAGCCAGCTCGACGAGAAGGCCCGCGAGGACCACTTGGACCGGTATCCCGTCCGCCCGCTGACCCGCTACTCCGTGCGCGACCGTCCGGCGCTCCTGGAACGGCTGCGGTCACTGGACCGAATGCAGCCCGTCATCGAGCGGCAGGAGTACGCCCTCGGAACGATCTGTGCGGCCATCCCGATCGCGGCCGGCTTCACGGCCGCGGCGATGGCCATTTCTGTACCTCTCGAACAAGAAGAACGATTGCTCCCCGCAGTCGAACGACTACGCAGTGAAGTCGCCAGCCTCTTGCGCTCCTTCGTGTTCTCTATCAGTATCTGAAAAATCACTCCTTGTGATCTGCTATCGCGTGCACCACGATGGCGTCAATAGGGCCATGGGGGATCATTCCTGGCCAGATTCATCTACTGCGGGGTTGAACGATGCGCGAGTCGGTTCAAGCTGAGGTCATGATGAGCTTCCTCGTCTCCGAGGAGCTCTCTTTCCGTATCCCGGTGGAGCTCCGGTACGAAGTGTGCGATCCGTACGCGATCCGGATGACCTTCCACCTGCCCGGTGACGCCCCCGTCACCTGGGCTTTCGGCCGTGAGCTGCTGCTCGACGGTCTCAACAGCCCCAGTGGCGACGGCGATGTGCACATCGGGCCGACCGAGCCCGAGGGGCTGTGTGACGTCCACATCCGGCTCCAGGTGGGGGAGGACCGCGCGCTCTTCAGGGCCGGTACGGCACCACTTGTGGCCTTTCTCGACCGGACGGACAAACTCGTGCCGCTCGGCCAGGAGTGCACGCTGGGTGACTTCGAGGGCAATCTGGAAGAGGCGCTGGGGCGGATTCTGGCCGAGGAGCAGAACGCCGGCTGAAGAGGCGCCGCCCAGGCCCCGGTTGCCGGTCGAACAGCACACCTGCTGAACGGGTGAATCACTCTCCGTGTGCAACCGTTTCAGGACTTCGTCCGTCGGCGGCGTCCTCTGCCGCTCCGTACGGGTGCCGAAGCTCCGGCTTCCGCGCCGAGCCCCGTGCGGTCCGCGGAGACGACCAGCGCGGCGAGCGCGGTGGTCACCGGCACCGAGGCGACCAGTCCGATCGAGCCGACCAGCGTACGCACGATCTCCTCCGCCACCAGTTCGCTGTTGGCCACCGCTCCCACACTGCTCTGCGCGATCGAGAACAGCAGCAGCAGTGGCAGCGCCGCGCCCGCATACGCGAGCACCAGGGTGTTGACGACCGAGGCGATGTGGTCGCGCCCGATCCTGATGCCCGCCCGGTAGAGATTCTTCGCACTCATCGTCGGGTCCGCCTGGTGCAGCTCCCAGACCGCCGACGTCTGGGTCACCGTCACATCGTCGAGCACGCCCAGGGACCCGATGATGACGCCGGCCAGGAGCAGGCCGCTCAAGTCGATGTGCGGATACAGGCCATGGATGAGGCCGGTGTTGTCGTCCGTGTTTCCGCTCAGGCTCGCCCAGCCGATGAAGAGCGAGCCGAGCAGCCCGATCAACAGCAGTGAGATCAGGGTGCCGATGACGGCGACGGAGGTGCGGGCGGTCAGCCCGTGGCAGATGTAGAGGGCGATCAGCATGATGGCGCCCGCCCCGACGACCGCCACGAGCAGGGGATTCGAGCCCTGCAGCACGGCCGGGAGGATGAACAGCGTCAGCACGGCGAACGACAGCGCGAGCGCCACCAGTGCCATGACCCCGCGCAGCCGTCCCACGGCGACCACTGCCAGGGCGAAGATGCCTGCCAGCAGCACCATCGGGAACTTCCGGTTCACATCCGTCACGGAGTACTGGAGGTCATGGGGTGCGTCGGGGGCGTACGCGACGACGACGCCCTGCCCCTCCCGCAGCTGCCGGGGCGCGTCCGGCTGGACCACCTCGATGAACCTGCGGCCCTTGTCCCGACCGCTCGCGACCTCGACCGTGGCCTTCTCGCAGAGGGCCGATCCGCCGTCACCGGTGGCCGGGCCGCCTGCCGACGGCGTTGTCTCGCCACTGGTGGGCAGCTGGGACGCGTTCACGTCCTTGCAGTCGACCTTCTCGACGTGCAGCACGCTGCCTTGCTGGGTCTGCCGGTCGAAACCGACACCGGTGCGCTCGTGCGCCGGCGCACCACCGGGCCAGAGCACCACGAGCCCGACGGCGACCGCCGCCGCGAACGGGATCAGTACGGCGCCGATCACCTTGCGCAGGTGGGAGGAGACGGGCGCGGCAGGGCCATGGTTGTGCGAGTGGCCGTGCTGCAGGCCCTGCGGTTCGCGAGCGGGATGAAGGGACGTCACCGGCCGATCATCGCAAGAAGTCAGGGGCCCTCTGTTCAGCCGACCGGCAAGGGCGCTAGCGTGGTGGCACCTTTGCACACGCGGGAGCTCGGAGCACCGGGCTGAGAGGGCGCTGATCTCCGTACATCCGTACGGGACAAGCTGCGCCGACCGCCGAACCTGTTACCGGGTAATGCCGGCGTAGGGAGTAGGTCTCATGACCACATCGGACGCACGCACGCCTGCCTCGAACCAGAGCGACGAGGCCAGGAAGTCCATCGGCTGGCACAAGGGATACGTCCAGGGCTCGCGCCCGGACCTCCGGGTGCCGGTCCGTCAGGTGCACCTCACCAACGGCAAGGACGTGACGCTGTACGACACGTCGGGGCCGTACACCGATCCCGCCACCGAGACCGACGTCCGCCGTGGACTCGCGCCTCTGCGGGAGAACTGGATCATCGCCCGGGGCGACACCGAGGAGTACGCGGGCCGCCCCGCCCGCCCCGAGGACGACGGGCTCAAGCACACCTCGCCGCGCGGCGGGCTGCGCAATCTGGACGCGGTCTTCCCCGGCCGCCCGCGCCAGCCGCGGCGAAGCCGGGACGGACGCCCGGTGACGCAACTCGCGTACGCACGCCGGGGCGAGATCACCCCGGAGATGGAGTACGTCGCGATCCGGGAGAACGTCGAGCCCGAGGTGGTGCGCGAGGAGATCGCTGCCGGCCGGGCCGTCATGCCGGTCAACGTCAACCACCCGGAGATCGAGCCGATGATCATCGGCAAGCGGTTCCTGGTGAAGGTGAACGCCAACATCGGCAACTCCGCGGTCACCTCCTCCATCGAGGAGGAGGTGGACAAGATGACCTGGGCGACCAAGTGGGGCGCCGACACCGTCATGGACCTCTCCACCGGCCGCAACATCCATGCCACCCGTGAGTGGGTGCTGCGCAACTCCCCGGTCCCGATCGGCACCGTGCCCCTTTACCAGGCCCTCGAAAAGGTCGACGGCAGGGCGGAGGAGCTGACTTGGGACGTCTACCGGGACACCGTCATCGAGCAGGCCGAGCAGGGCGTCGACTACATGACCGTCCACGCCGGCGTGCGCCTGCCGTACGTTCCGCTGACGGCCCGTCGCAAGACCGGCATCGTCTCCCGCGGCGGCTCGATCATGGCGGCGTGGTGCCTCGCACATCACAAGGAGTCGTTCCTGTACGAGAACTTCGAGGAGCTCTGCGAGATCCTCGCCTCGTACGACGTGACGTACTCCCTGGGCGACGGCCTGCGCCCGGGCTCGATCGCGGACGCCAACGACGAGGCGCAGTTCGCCGAACTGCGCACGCTCGGCGAGCTGAACACGATCGCCAAGGGGTTCGGGGTCCAGACGATGATCGAGGGCCCGGGGCACGTCCCGATGCACAAGATCAAGGAGAACATCGACCTCCAGCAGGAGATCTGCGAGGAGGCGCCGTTCTACACCCTCGGCCCGCTGACCACCGACGTCGCTCCGGCGTACGACCACATCACCTCGGGCATCGGCGCGGCGATGATCGCCTGGTGGGGGACGGCGATGCTCTGCTACGTGACGCCCAAGGAGCACCTCGGTCTGCCCAACCGGGACGACGTGAAGACCGGGGTCATCACCTACAAGATCGCGGCCCACGCCGCCGACCTGGCCAAGGGGCACCCGGGGGCGCAGGACTGGGACGACGCGCTCTCGGACGCCCGGTTCGAGTTCCGCTGGGAGGACCAGTTCAACCTGGCGCTCGATCCGGACACGGCGCGGGAGTTCCACGACGAGACGCTGCCGGCCGAGCCGGCGAAGACGGCGCACTTCTGCTCGATGTGCGGCCCGAAGTTCTGCTCGATGAAGATCTCCCACGACATCCGGCGTGAGCACGGAGGCTCGCAGTCGGAGATCGAGGCGGGCATGGCGGAGAAGTCCAGGGAGTTCGCGGCGAGCGGCAACCGGGTTTACCTGCCACTGGCGGACTGACGCCCGTCCCGCGCTTCCGGCCGGCTTCGCCGCGCCGGGAGCGCGGACCCGGCATGGTGCTCACTTCGCGTGGACCCGGGATCTGGCTGCCGGTGGCCGCTGAGGGCGTCCGGTCGCCGCCTGCGCGGGGAGGCCGCCTTTCGGGGCCGTTCCGCCTTCCGGCTCCTGGCATTCGCTTCGCACGGGTGCGTTGCTTCGGCGCGCAGGCAGGGCCGCACACGCCGGTACGACGGGCCGCGCTCCCGGAGGGTGCCGGGACGGGTTCGCCGGGGCGCGGCCCGGTCAGTCCAGTTCGTGTTCCGGGCCGCCGAAGTCGGGGCTGGTGAAGTCCGGGCTGGTGAAGGTCGGCCGCGGCGCGGCCGCCGGGCCGTCGTCCGGGCTGGAGAAGTCCGGCCTGCTGTAGCCGATCTTCGGGATGCGGTTGGCCGAGCGGTACGGGGTGCGTGCGGCGGGACCGGCGCCCGGGTCGGCGAGCGCGTCCCGCAGGAACGGCAGGATGCCCCGTTCCAGCAGCGCGTGCCGCCAGGCCTCCCTGGCGCGTGCCACGTCCTCCGGCAGTTCCTCGCCGAAGTCCTCGGCGGCCAGCGACGTCGAGCCGTTGCGCAGGGCGGCGAGGAGGAGACCTATGGCGGCGATGAGGATGGCCGCCGCGGTGACCGCCGCGAAGAACCAGCCCGCGGTGACCATGGGCCCCGCGAACGACGGCGGCGGGCTGAGCATCTTCAGGACATAGCCGACCAGCAGGAAGATCAACGCGGCGGCGCCTGCCAGCACGGGTGCCAGGACGGTGACGACGGCTCCTATGCCGGCGCCCGACTGGCTGGGGTCGTCCGCGCCGGTTCCCGCGGCCGCGTCCTGATCGGGGCCGACGGCCGGGGCGCGCAGGTCCTCGCGGGCCTTCACGTAGTGCTCGTACTCGGTGGCTGCCGTGGCGGTGATCAGGGCGGTGGCGGCCATCGCCATGGTGCGTAGCTGCACCGGGTTGAGCCGTTCCCCGACTGCGGCCAGATCCGGTCGTTCATGGGCGTGACGCAGCGCGTCGTCGAGGATCCGCTCGTACTCGGGCCGGTCCTCGGTCAGCAGGTGCGGAGCGCTGTTCATGTGCATCCCCCGATGCTCCGTAGGGCCTGTGTGCCCGTCGAACCGGGCAGTGGGGCGGAAACGGAGGAGAGCCTGCTACTGGTACGCCGATGGTAGAGCGCCCACGGCACGGGGTGACAGGGGGTTTCCGGAAATAGGCCCAGTGCTTGGCACGGTCTGGTCGTGGATGCGTCTTCCCCGAGGGACGTCAGTCATGCAGCGGGAGTTGGACGACCAGTAGCTTTCCGGCCATGGTCACTCCGCCGTCCATGGCGATGGCGAGCCCGTTCGCGTACACGTGCGGGCCGTCCACCACCGGGCCGGCACTGTCCTCGCCGTCCTCGGAGCCGACCTCGCCGAGCAGATACGGAATGGGGCTGTGACCATGGACGACGCGTCGGCCGCCGTAGGCCGCCATCAGCTCCTGGACGGCCTGCGGGCCCGACTCGTCGCGGAAGGCGAACCGCTTGGTGAGCTTGCGGAACAGGTCCCAGCACTCATCGGCGTCGTTCCGCGTGAGAATGGCGTGCACCGTGTCGTTGACGTCCTCGATGCTGGTGCCGTAGTCGAGGTAGGCCGTCGTGTCCGAGTGCATCAGCAGATGCCCGTCCTCCTCGACGACGGCGTCGAGCCGGGACATCCACTGCAGATGGACGTCCTGGAGCCGCTCCATGTCGGCCTTCTGGCCGCCGTTGAGGAGCCAGGCCGCCTGGAAGGTGGCCGTGCCCGCGCCGGAGTTCACGGGGGTGTCGCCGAACCGCTTGGCGCCCAGGAGCAGCAGTTCGTGGTTGCCCATCAGGGCCTTGCAGTAGCCGCCGGCGGCCGCGGCCTCGGCGGACAGCCGCATCACGAGGTCGATGACGCCGATGCCGTCGGGCCCCCGGTCGGTGAAGTCGCCGAGGAACCAGAGCCGCGCGTTGCCCGCGGACCAGTTGCCCTCGCCGTCGATCAGCCCCTGTTCGGCGAGGGCGGCGTGGAGCTCGTCCAGATAGCCGTGGACGTCGCCGACGACGTACAGCGGCCCGAGACCGGGGTCCTGGGCGGGCCGCGGTTCGGGAACGGCCTGCACCTGGACGGTGGCGTCGCGGCTGATCACCGGGAGATCGCGCGCGGTGGGGGTGTACCCCTCCGGCGGCTCACCCCCAGGGAAGGCGTTCCCCGGGTGCGGGGCCGCAGGCGGCGCCGGGGACTGCGCATAGGGCGGTACGCGGAAGTCGCGCAACGTCGCCGTCCGCACCGCGGGTTCCTGACCGGCCCCCTGTGTCATCGACCCCTCCACCACCGTCGCGCCGCCGTACACCTGACGGGCCCTGCTGGTCGGGGCCATCCGCGGTGTCGTGCGCCCATCATAGGAATGCGAATCGCCCTCTGTGACGCACCAGGGGTGGTGAATCCGAACGCACGCCGGGTTCATCGGTCGATTGGTCCCAATTGGTCCGATCAATCCCCTGCCGGGGAGCGCGGCGCGCTGACTGTCGTGCGAGGCGGACGGCGCTGCGAGGAGGTCCGGACGATGAGTTCTGTCGGTATCACCTGCTCCACCGGGCCGTCCTGGTCGACTCCTTCGATGGCGTCGATGAGCAGTTGTACGACTGCCGTGCCGATTCTGCGCGGTTTCAGCGAGAGTGTGGTGATGGGCGGCTCGGTCGTCGCGTACACGGTGGACTCGCTGCAGCAGACCAGCAGCAGGTCCTCCGGGACGCGCAGGCCGTACCGGCGGGCGGCCGCCAGCAGGTCGGTGCCGTTGGGGTCGAAGAGCCCGTAGACGGCGTCAGGGCGGTCCGGGCGGGCGAGCAGGCGGTCGGCGGCCACCGCACCCGCGCACGGGTCGTGGGCGGGGTAGGACTCGTACACCGGGTCCTGGCCGACCCGCTCGCACCAGTGCAGGTACGCGGTGGTGGACAGCCGGGTGTACGTGTCGGTGGTGGTGCCGGTGAGCAGCCCGATGCGGCGGGCCCCGGCGGCGGCGAGGTGGTCGAGGAGGTCGAGCACGGCGGCCCGGTGGTCGTTGTCGACCCATGCGGTGACCGGGAGGGTCCCGGCCGGCCGGCCGTCGGAGACGACGGGTAAGCCCTGGCGCACGAGTTCGGTGACGACCGGGTCCTGGTCGGAGGGGTCGATGACGACGGTGCCGTCGAGGGCGACGTTCGACCAGACGTCGTGGCGTGAGGTGGCGGGGAGGATGACAAGGGCGTAGCCGCGGGCCAGCGCGGCGGAGGTGGCCGCTCTGGCCATTTCGGCGAAGTACGCGAATTCGGTGAAGGTGAAGGGTTCATCCCCGTACGTCGTCACGGTCAGGCCGATCAGGCCGGACTTGCCGGTACGGAGCGTTCGGGCCGCGGCGGAAGGGCGGTAGCCCAGGCGCTCAGCGACCTCGCGGACATGGCGACGGGTGGCGTCCGGGAGCCTGCCCTTGCCGTTGAGCGCGTCGGAGACGGTCGTGATGGAGACCCCGGCGGCGGCGGCCACATCCCGGATTCCTGCTCGTCCCCGCCTGCCGCCGCGCCGGGGGGTCTCCGTCCGGCTCACCTGGTGCTTCCCTGCTGCTGTCATGGCGAGCCGATAGTAGGGCTCGCAGGGACAGTTGGTCCGGTCGCATATTCACTCGTTGACAGGCACGTTTCTGCATGATCATCAGAGGTCAATCGCCTTGTAAATCAAGGGCGTTGTCGGACAAGGCCATCATGTGTCGGGTGTCGGGCCTGATGGGCCTGCCGAAGGGGCGATGTCTCGAAGAGGTCTCAACTCACCTCTTCGAGGGACGCGCGCCACGGAGTGAGCCACCGGCGCGCGCCAGGGAGGGGAGCGCTCCCCCTCATTCCGGGGCCCACCGGACGAATCCTCGGCACCGCCGTTCGCAGCCGCGCCCAATCCTCATAAGGTGAGCAGTATTGATGTGTACAGACGGTCGAGGAGGACCTGCGGTGAGCGAGACGAGCCCCAAGCTGCGCGCCGAGCTGGACGGTGTCCCCGCCTATGTGCCGGGCAAGCCGGCCGCGGCGGACGGACCGACCGCCTTCAAGCTGTCCTCCAACGAGAATCCGTATCCGCCGCTGCCGGGCGTGATGGAGTCCACGATGGCCGCGGCGGCGAATTTCAACCGCTACCCGGACATGGCCTGCACCGGCCTGATGAACGAGCTGTCCGACCGTTTCGGTGTGCCGGTCTCGCACCTGGCCACCGGCACCGGTTCGGTGGGTGTGGCGCAGCAGCTGCTGCAGGCCACCTCCGGGCCGGGCGACGAGGTCATCTACGCCTGGCGCTCCTTCGAGGCGTATCCGATCATCACGCAGGTCAGCGGTGCGACCTCGGTGAAGGTGCCGCTGACCGACGGTGAGGTGCACGACCTCGACGCGATGGCGGACGCGATCACCGACCGGACCCGGATGATCTTCGTCTGCAATCCGAACAACCCGACCGGCACCGTGGTGCGCAGGGCGGAGCTGGAGCGGTTCCTGGACCGGGTGCCGGGCGATGTGCTCGTGGTGCTGGACGAGGCGTACAAGGAGTTCATCCGCGACGTCGAGGTGCCGGACGGTATCGAGATCTACCGGGACCGGCCCAATGTGGCGGTGCTGCGGACATTCTCCAAGGCCTACGGTCTGGCCGGGCTGCGGGTCGGCTTCGCCGTGGCCCATGAGCCGGTGGCGGCCGCTCTGCGCAAGACCGCGGTGCCCTTCGGTGTCAGCCAGCTCGCCCAGGACGCGGCGGTGGCGTCGCTGCGCGCCGAGGACGAACTCCTGGGCCGGGTGGGCTCCTTGGTGTGCGAGCGGCAGCGGGTGCAGGAGACGCTGGCGCGGCAGGGGTGGACCGTGCCGGAGTCCCAGGCGAACTTCGTCTGGCTTCGGCTGGGTGACCGCACCGCAGATTTCGCCGCGGTCTGCGAGAAGGCCGGAGTGGTGGTCCGGCCGTTCGCGGGTGAGGGCGTGCGGGTCACCATCGGGGAGGACGAGGCGAACGACCTGTTCCTGAAGGTGACGGAGTCGTACCGCAAGGAGCTGTAGCGCAGCTCACCGGACGCGTCGGGAGCCCCCGGCCCTGTCCGGCGGACAGGGCCGGACAGGCCCTGACGGCACGCATCCGTACGGAGGCCGGCCCCGTACCTCGTTCGCGAGGTGCGGGGCCTTTCGCATGCCCCGCACCTGGTCGGAGCGGTGTCTGCTTCGGGGGGAATGGCCGGTACGCCCTCGGAGGGGTACCCCGGCCGAGAGTTCGAAAAGGGGGTGCGCCATAATTGCTTGTGAATGTGAACGCGTTCACAAGCGTGTCCCGCTTCCTCCCGTGATCAGTCGGATTTTAAGGACAAACTGCCGGTGCAAACGGCGGCGACGTAAAGGAGAAGACGACGTGGAGCTAGCTCTGGCGCCGGAGACCCTGGCGCGATGGCAGTTCGGAACGACCACCGTCTACCACTTCCTCTTCGTTCCCCTGACGATCTCTCTCGCCGCGCTCACCGCGGGCCTGCAGACCGCCTGGGTGCGGACGAACAAGGAGAAGTACCTCAGGGCCACCAAGTTCTGGGGAAAGCTCTTCCTGATCAACATCGCCATGGGTGTCGTCACCGGCATCGTCCAGGAGTTCCAGTTCGGGATGAACTGGTCGGACTACTCGCGGTTCGTCGGCGACATCTTCGGCGCCCCGCTCGCGTTCGAGGCGCTGATCGCGTTCTTCTTCGAGTCCACCTTCATCGGCCTGTGGATCTTCGGCTGGGACAAGCTGCCGAAGCGGATCCACCTCGCCTGCATCTGGATGGTCTCGATCGGCACCGTCCTCTCCGCCTACTTCATCCTGGCGGCCAACTCCTGGATGCAGCACCCGGTCGGCTACCGCATCAACAAGGAACGCGGGCGCGCCGAGCTCACCGACTTCTGGCGCGTGCTCACCCAGAACACCGCCCTCACCCAGTTCTTCCACACCATCACGGCGGCGTTCCTGGTGGGCGGGGCGTTCATGGTCGGTATCGCCGCCTTCCACCTGGCCCGCAAGAAGCACATCCCGGTCATGCGGACCTCGCTGCGGCTGGGCCTGATCACCGTGGTGATCGCCGGTCTGCTCACGGCCATCAGCGGTGACCAGCTCGGCAAGGTGATGTTTAAGCAGCAGCCGATGAAGATGGCGGCGGCCGAGGCGCTGTGGGACGGGCAGAACTCCGCACCCTTCTCGATCTTCGCGTACGGAGACGTCAGCAAGGGGCACAACTCCGTCGAGATCTCGATCCCCGGAATACTGTCCTTCCTGGCCGACGACAACTTCGACTCGTACGTCCCCGGCATCAACGACATCAACAAGGCCGAGCAGGACAAGTACGGGCCCGGCGACTACCGGCCCAACATCCCGGTCGCCTTCTGGAGCTTCCGGTGGATGATCGGCTTCGGCATGGCGTCGTTCGCCCTCGGGATCCTCGGCCTCTGGCTGACCAGGAAGAAGTTCATGCTGCCGCCGGGCATGCGGACCGGTGAGGACGAAGTGCCGCACCTGGTCCTGTTCAAGAACAAGGCGCTGAGCCCGAAGCTCGCCAGGTGCTACTGGATCGTCGCCCTGTGGACCCTGCTCTTCCCGCTGATCGCCAACTCCTGGGGCTGGATCTTCACCGAGACGGGGCGTCAGCCCTGGGTCGTCTACGGCGTGCTGCAGACCCGCAACGCGGTCTCCCCCGGCGTCTCTCAGGGCGAGGTGCTCACCTCGATGATCCTCTTCACGCTGCTCTACGCGGCGCTCGCCGTGGTCGAGGTCAAGCTGCTCGTGAAGTACATCAAGGCCGGTCCGCCGGAGCTCACCGACGCCGACCTCAACCCGCCCACCAGGATCGGCGGCGACCACGACGACGCCGACCGCCCGATGGCCTTCTCCTACTGAGAGCACAGGAGCCGAGAGATGGAACTCCACGACGTCTGGTTCGTGCTCATCGCCGTCCTCTGGACCGGCTACTTCTTCCTGGAGGGATTCGACTTCGGGATCGGGGTCCTCACCAAGCTGCTGGCCCGGGACCGCAAGGAACGGCGGGTCCTGATCAATACGATCGGGCCCGTCTGGGACGGCAACGAGGTCTGGCTGCTCAGCGCCGGCGGAGCGACCTTCGCCGCGTTCCCCGAGTGGTACGCGACCCTGTTCTCGGGCTTCTACCTGCCGCTGCTGATCATCCTGCTCTGCCTGATCGTGCGCGGTGTCGCCTTCGAGTACCGGGCCAAGCGGCCGGAGGAGAAGTGGCAGGCCAACTGGGAGCACGCGATCTTCTGGACCTCGCTGATTCCGGCCCTGCTCTGGGGCGTGGCCTTCGGGAACATCGTGCGCGGCGTGAAGATCGACGCGGACATGGAGTACGTGGGCAACTTCTGGGACCTGCTCAATCCGTACGCGATCCTCGGCGGGCTGGTCACGCTCTTCCTCTTCACCTTCCACGGGGCGGTGTTCGCGGGGCTCAAGACGGTCGGGGACATCCGCGTCCGGGCGCGCAGCCTGGCGCTGAAGCTGGGGGTGGCCACCGCGGTGCTGGGTCTGGGTTTCCTGATCTGGACCCAGGCCGACAACGGTGACGGCTGGAGCCTGATCGCGATGATCATCGCCGTGGTGGCCCTGGTCGGCGCCATCGGAGCCATCGCCGCGGGGCGCGAGGGCTGGTCCTTCGCCCTCTCCGGCGTGACCATCACGGCCGTGGTCGCCATGTTGTTCCTGACGCTCTTCCCGAACGTCATGCCGTCCTCGCTGAACGACGCATGGAGCCTCACGGTCACCAATGCCTCGTCCACCCCGTACACGCTGAAGATCATGACCTGGTGCGCGGGGATCGCCACTCCCGTCGTGCTGCTGTACCAGGGCTGGACCTACTGGGTGTTCCGCAAGCGGATCGGCACGCACCACATCGCCGACGCGCACTGAAGGCAACGAGTGCCATGACCGAGCCGAGCTCCATGGGGTGTTTCACGTGAAACCGATCGACCCGCGCCTGCTCCGCCACGCCCGTGCCACCCGCCTCTTCCTGGTGGCTGTGGTGGCACTCGGACTGGCCGGGGCGGCGCTGGTCATCGCCCAGGCCATGCTCGTCGCCGAAGTGGTGGTGGGCGGCTTCGAGGACGGCCTCACCGGCTCCGGCCTGTGCACCCCGCTCCTCCTCCTCGCCGCGGTCGCACTGGGCCGGGCCCTGGTCTCCTGGCTCACCGAGCTGGCCGCCTACCGGGCCGGTGCGGCAGTCAAGTCCGAACTGCGCGGACGGCTGCTCGACCGGGCGGCGGCGCTGGGGCCGGAATGGCTGAGCGGGCAGCGCACCGGCTCGCTGGTGGCGCTCGCGACGCGGGGGATCGACGCGCTCGACGACTACTTCTCGCGCTACCTTCCGCAGCTCGGACTCGCGGTGGTGGTGCCGGTGGCGGTGCTCGCCAGGGTGGTCACGGAGGACTGGATCTCGGCGGCGATCATCGTCGTCACCCTGCCGCTCATCCCGCTCTTCATGATTCTCATCGGCTGGGCGACCCAGTCGCGGATGGACCGCCAGTGGCGGCTGCTCTCCCGGCTGTCCGGCCATTTCCTCGACGTGGTCGCCGGGCTGCCGACGCTTAAGGTCTTCGGCCGTGCCAAGGCGCAGGCCGAGTCCATCCGCAGCATCACCTCGCAGTACCGGCTGGCCACCCTGCGCACGCTGCGGATCGCCTTCCTGTCGTCCTTCGCGCTGGAGCTCCTGGCGACGCTCTCGGTGGCCCTCGTAGCCGTCACCATCGGCATGCGGCTCGTGCACGGTGAACTCGACCTCTACACCGGCCTTGTGGTGCTGATCCTCGCGCCCGAGGCCTACCTGCCGCTGCGGCAGGTAGGGGCGCAGTACCACGCCGCCGCAGAGGGGCTCTCGGCCGCTGAGGAGATCTTCTCGGTCCTGGAGACCGAGCCGCGCACGGGCGGTACGAAGGACGTCCCGAAGTCGATGCGCCTGGAACTGGAGGGCGTGACCGTCCGGCACGAAGGGCGCACCGAGCCCTCACTCGCAGCGGCCTCCCTGGTGGTGGACGAGGGGGAGACCGTCGCGCTGGTCGGGCCGAGCGGTGTCGGCAAGTCCACCCTGCTGAACGTGGTGCTGGGATTCGCCGAACCCGACGAGGGGCGGGTACAGGTCGGCGGTGAGGACCTGGCGGCGCTCTCCCCTGAGCGCTGGCGCGAGCGGATCGCCTGGGTGCCGCAGCGCCCGCATCTCTTCGCGGGCACGATCGCGGAGAACGTCCGGCTGGCCCGGCCGGAGGCCGACGACAGCGCGGTGACGGCCGCGCTGCGCGACGCAGGGGCCCACGACTTCGTGACGGAGCTGCCGGACGGTGCCCGCACCCTCCTCGGCGAGGACGGGGCGGGGCTCTCCGCCGGACAGCGGCAGCGGCTCGCGCTCGCCCGTGTGTTCCTCGCCGACCGGCCGGTGCTGCTCCTCGACGAGCCGACCGCGAGCCTGGACGGCGAGACCGAGGCGGGCATCGTCGGGGCGGTACGGAGGCTGGCGGCCGGCCGGACCGTGCTGCTGGTGGTGCACCGCCCGGCGCTTCTCTCGGTCGCCGACCGGGTGGTGACGCTGGAGCCGGGCGCGGTGATGGAGTCGGCGACGACCGCGGGTGCGGTGGCCGCCGGGGTGCCGCGGCAGGCTGGTGGACCGGATGACCTCACGGGCAACGAGGCGGGGCGGGAGCCCGAGGTGCTGCGCGACACCGTGGCCCGGACCGGGCACGTGCTCGGGCGGGTCAGGGTGGCCGCGGGGGCGCAGCGTGGCCGGCTGGCGCTCGCGCTGCTCCTGGGCAGCCTCGCGCTGGGCTCGGCGGTCGGCCTCATGGCCGTCTCCGGCTGGCTGATCTCCCGCGCCTCCGAGCAGCCGCCGGTGCTGTACCTGATGGTCGCGGTGACGGCGACGCGTGCCTTCGGTATCGGGCGGGCGGTCTTCCGCTACGCCGAACGACTCGTCTCGCACGATGCGGTGCTCAGGATGCTCGCCGAGCTGCGCGTCGCCGTCTACCGGGGCCTGGAGCGCGTCGCGCCCGCCGGGCTGCGCCGGACCCGGCGGGGCGATCTGCTCTCGCGGCTCGTCGCCGATGTTGACACCCTGCAGGACTACTGGCTGCGGTGGCTGCTGCCGGCCGGCACCGCGGTGGTCGTGGGGACGGCTGCCGCCGGGTTCACCGGCTGGCTGCTGCCGGAGGCGGGCGTGGTGCTCGCCGCCGGGCTGTTGCTGGCCGGGGTCGGCGTGCCGCTCGTCAGCGGCGCCTGCGCCCGGCATGCGGAGCGGCGGCTGGCGCCCGCCCGTGCCGACCTGGCGACCCGGATCACCGATCTGCTCGGCGGGACGGCCGAGCTGACCGTCGCGGGAGCGCTGCCGGGACGCTCGGCGAGGACCCGGGAGGCCGACGGGGCGCTGACCCGGATCGCCGCCAGGGCGGCGACCGCCACCGCGCTCGGCGGCGGGCTCACCGCCCTGATCGCCGGCCTCACCGTCGTCGCGGCCGCGCTCGTCGCCCTCCCCGCGGTGGCCGACGGGCGGCTGGACGGTGTGGAACTGGCCGTCGTCGTCCTCACCCCGCTGGCCGCCTTCGAGGCCGTGACCGGGCTGCCGCTCGCCGTGCAGTACCGGCAGCGGGTCAAGCGGAGCGCGGAGCGGGTGTACGAGGTGCTGGACGCCCCGGTGCCGGTGCGGGAGCCCGCGGCTCAGGCCGCGGCGCCTGCGTCGCCCTTCCCGCTGGAGGTGCGCGGCCTGTCGGCCCGCTACGCGGGAGCGGGGCGTGACGCCCTGGTCTCCGTGGACCTCACCCTGGAGGCCGGCCGGCGCATCGCGGTCGTGGGCCCGTCAGGGTCCGGGAAGACCACCCTCGCCCAGGTCCTGCTCCGCTTCCTGGACGCGCGGGAGGGTGCCTACCGGATCGGTGGTGTGGAGGCGTCCGAGCTGGACGGGGACACCGTTCGCCGGTTCGTCGGTCTGTGCGCCCAGGACGCCCACATCTTCGACAGCTCCATCCGGGAGAACCTGCGGCTGGCCCGTACCGGGGCGACGGACGGCGAACTGCGCGACGCGCTCGCGCGGGCCCGGCTGCTCGACTGGGCCGAGGCGCTGCCGGACGGTCTGGACACCCTCGTCGGCGAACACGGCGCCCGGCTCTCCGGCGGCCAGCGCCAGCGTCTCGCGCTGGCCAGGGCGCTCCTCGCGGACTTCCCCGTGCTCGTGCTGGACGAGCCGGCCGAGCACCTCGACCTCCCGACGGCCGACGCCCTGACCGCGGACCTGCTGGCGGCCACCCGCGGACGCACGACCCTGCTCATCACCCACCGGCTCGAAGGGCTGGACGCCGTCGACGAGGTGATGGTCCTGGAGGCGGGCGCGGTGGTACAGCGTGGCCCGTATGCGGCTCTCGTGGCGGTGGACGGTCCGCTGAGCCGGATGCTGGAGCGCGAGCGGCGGACCGTGCGGGAGCCGGACGGGCTCCTGGAGGCGCGGGTCTGAGCCGTTCCCCTCCCAGCTCCTCGATCCCAGCTCCCCGACTTTCCCCCACAAAAGGGACTAACTACTCTCTGGGTATGTCAGAGCAGGGCCCGAAGCACCCGAAGGATCCGAAGCACCGGACGGATCCGCACCCGGAACACGCGGAGCATCCGGAAGAGCCGGAGGGCGCGCTCGAAGCCGCGACGGAAGCGACCCGCGGTCTACAGGGCCTGTCGACCGAGCTCACAGCCCGCGTACCGAGGCTGCTGGAAGCCATGCGTTCCGTCGGCACCGGGCTCGAACTGCACACCACTCTCGACCGCATCTGCGAGACGGCGGCGGAACTGGCCCACGCCCGCTACGCCGCCATCGGCGTCGTGGACGAGGAGGGCAGAGGGCTCTCGGACTTCGTCACCTACGGAGCTCCGGAGTCGGTGGCGAGAGAGATCGGCCACCGGCCGGACGGCCGTCGGGGGCTGCTCGGAGCTCTGATCCACGACCCGCGTCCGCTGCGACTGGCCGACCTGACGGCCGACCCGAGGTTCGCCGGCTTCCCGCCCGGCCATCCCCCGATGCGGACCTTCCTCGGCGTTCCGATCCGGGTCCAGGGCGAGATCTTCGGCAATCTCTATCTGGCCGAGAAGGACGGCGGGGCCGAGTTCAACGACTACGACCTGCACATGCTGCGGGTGCTGGCCACCGAGGCCGGCATCGCCATCGGCAACGCCCGGCTGTACGAGGCCGCCCGGCAGCGCGAGCGGTGGATCGACGGCTCGGTGGCCGTGACGACCGCGCTGCTCTCCGGCGGGGACGCCGACGACGCGCTCGCGGTCGTCGCCGAACAGGCCCGCCATCTCGCCGGCTCCGCCGCCGGGATCGTGCTGCTGCCGGCCGAGGACGGGGGCTGGAGATCGTCGCCGTGTCCGCGGACGACCCGAGCGCCGCGCTCGGGGTGATCATCCCGGCGCAGAGTCCGGTGGTCGGGATGCTGCTGGGCGGCGAGGCCGTCTTCATCGACGACTCGGCCGCCGACTCCCGGCTGATCACCAGGCTGGCGGACCGGTTCGGGCCGAACATGCTGCTTCCGCTGCACAGTGGGGGCCGGGTGCTCGGCGCGCTCGCCACCCCGCGGGCCAAGGGTGCCCGGCCGTTCACGGAGACGGAACGGACCCTGGCGGCCCAGTTCGCCTCACAGGCCGCGCTGGCGCTGATGATGGCCGAGGCGCAGCGGGACCGGGAACGGCTCGCGGTCTACGAGGACCGTGACCGGATCGCCAGGGACCTGCACGACCTGGTCATCCAGCGGCTGTTCGCCACCGGGATGATGCTGGAGAGCGCTCAGCGCCGGTCGGACGTGCCGGAGGTGCAGACCGGTGTCGGGCGCGCGGTCGACGAGCTGGACGTGACCATCCAGGAGATCCGTACCGCCATCTTCGCGCTGCAGCAGGAGCCGGCCGAGGCGCCGTCCGGGTTGCGCACCCGCGTGCTGCGCGAGATCAACATGGCGGCGGTCCCGCTGGGCTTCAAACCGTCCCACCGGTTCCTCGGCCCGGTGGACTCCCTGGTCGGCGAGCTGACCGGCAAGAACCTGATCGCGGCGCTGCGCGAAGCACTGTCCAACGCCTTCCGGCATGCCGATGCGTCACGTATCGACGTGGCCGTCGACGCGACCGCCGCGCTTCCCGACGGGCGGGAGGCGGTACGGCTCTCGGTCGCCGACGACGGGGTCGGCATCCCGGCGGGCGGCCGGCGCAGTGGTCTTCGCAACCTGGCCCGCCGGGCGGAATCGCTCGGCGGGGCCAGCTGGTTCGGGCCCGGCCTCGGAGAGGACGGCGGCGGCACGACGGTGGTGTGGCAGGCACCGCTCTGAGCCGTGGCCTGCGTGTGGCTCCGGTCGGTCCAGTGCTCTCCTGCGGACAGCTCGGACGAGGGCATGAGCGCTGGGTGCGGCCCCTGCCGGTGGAGCGCCCCGTGCGGCTTCCGCCGGTTCAGCGCTCCGTCGGCTCCGCCGGTCCAGCGCTCCGTGCGGTCATTGACCGCTCGGCGAGGATCCGCTCGATGACGACCGCGACGCCGTCCTCGTCGTTGGTGACGGTACGGCCGGTGGCCGCCGCCAGTGCGGCCGGGTGGGCGTTGCCCATCGCGTACGAGGTGCCGGCCCAGCGCAGCATCTCCACGTCGTTGGGCATGTCCCCGAAGGCGACGACCTCGGCCGGGGTGATGCCGCGTTCGGCGCAGCAGAGCTCAAGCGTGCTGGCCTTGGAGACGCCGGGTCCGCTGACCTCCAGGAGGGCCGTGGGGCTGGACCTCGTGAAGGAGGCCCGGTCGCCCGCGGTCTCACGGGCCAGGGCGAGGAAGTCGTCGGGGGCCAGTTCACGGTGGTGGGCGAGGAGCTTCAGCACGGGGGCGCCGGCGCCAGGCGTCTCCTCGTGGAGCAGCTTCTCGGCGACGGCCACGGTGGCGCCGGGGTCGAGGTGGAAGGGCGGGTAGGCCGGTTCGTAGTGGATACCCGTGGCCAGCTCGACGGCGAAGGAGGTGCCGGGGGCGGCCGCGCGCAGCGTGTGCACGACGTCGAGGGCGGCCGCGCGCTCCAGGGTCGGACCTTCAGCAGCCGGCCGTCGGCGTGCAGATCGGCGACGGCGGCGCCGTTGGCGCAGATCGCCAGACCGTGGCCGTGCACGTGGTCGCTGACGACGCCCATCCAGCGGGCGGGGCGGCCGGTGACGAAGAAGACCTCGATCCCGGCCTCCTCGGCGGCGGCGAGCGCCGCGACCGTGCGGTCCGAGACGGTCTTGTCGTCGCGCAGGAGGGTGCCGTCCAGATCGGTGGCGATCAGCCGGGGAACGGCAGGAGCGGGCGAATCGGTAGCTGAGGTCACCGCTTCATTCTCGCGCACGAGCGTGCACGGGCGTGCGCAGGGGCGCACATTTGAGTGCGCACGCGCCTGAGCAGGAGAACATTCCACTGGCATATGTCGACTGCGCCGCAGGCGTCGCGATCACCGTGACACCGCACGAACAGGCCCACGCTCCCGCGGACGGAGTGTTTCCATCGGTGGACGACAGCGCGTGTGCCGTCGCTTCGACGGGCCGCCGTGTCGGGCCGGGACACCTACCGAGGGGGAGAGTGACAGTGCAACTGTCCGTAGGAGAGCTGCAGTCCAGGGTGCCGCGTTCCGGGAGCTGCACAACGGGACCGAACCCTTCGTGATCCCCAATCCATGGAACGCGGGAACAGCTCAGATCCTGACAGGGCTTGGCTTCCCGGCACTCGCGACGACCAGCGCCGGCCTCGCGGTCGCGCTCGGTGTGCCGGACGGTGCCGATCTGCTGGACTGCGAGAGGGTGCTGGCGAACGCCCGCGAGATCGTCGCCGCGACGCCGCTGCCGGTCTCCGCCGACCTGGAGAGCGGATTCGCCGCTACCCCGCAGGGCGTCGCCGACACCATTCGCGCTGCGGCGGACGCGGGCCTGGTGGGCGGCTCGATCGAGGACGCGACGGGGTTGCCGGGCGCTCCGGTCCGTCCGCTCGCGGAGGCGGTGGACCGGGTGACGGCCGCGGTGGAGGCCGCGCGCGCCCTGCCCTTCCCGTTCACCGTCACCGCACGTGCGGAGAATTTCCTCTACGGACTTCCTGACCTGGACGACACGATCCGTCGACTGCGGGCCTACGAGCAGGCGGGCGCAGATGTGCTCTACGCGCCAGGACTGCCGTCGGCCGACGCCGTGCGCGCGGTGTGCGGCTCGGTCGGCCGGCCGGTCAACGTCCTTGCGGGGAGCCAGAATCCGGCGCTGGGTGTGGCCGAGCTCGCGGCCTGCGGCGTGCGCCGGATCAGCCTCGGGTCGACACTGTCGCGGGCGGCGCTGGGCGGATTCGTCCGGGCGGCCCGTGAGGTGCTCGACCACGGGACCTTCGGGTTCGTCGCGGACGCCCCGCCCTACGGTGAGGTGAACCGGTGGATGGCGCGGCCGCCCCGGAGTACCTGAGGGGAGCGCCACCGCGCCTGCTTGCGGGTGGGCACCAGGACGCTGGGCAGAGGTGCTGCTGCAGGTGTACGAGCGAAAGGTGTGGTCCACCCGTTCCGCCGTAAACTCTGATTCATGAGCACCACTCTGCGCCTCAGCACCGTGATCCTGCCCGTCCGCCGCTGGCACGAGGGTGGTCGCTCCCAGTGGCAGCGTGCCGAGGAGCTGGGTCTGCATGCCGCGTACACCTACGACCACCTGGCCTGGCGTGCCTTCCGGGACGGTCCCTGGTTCGGCGCCGTTCCCACACTGACCGCGGCAGCCTGCGCAACGTCGCGGCTGCGGTTGGGGACGCTCGTCACCTCGCCGAACTTCCGGCATCCGGTCACGCTCGCCAAGGAACTGATCTCGCTCGACGACATCTCCGGTGGCCGCGTCACGCTGGGTATCGGCGCGGGCGGCAGCGGCTTCGACGCGACGACGCTCCTGCGGGGCGACGAGCAGCCGTGGACCCCGCGCGAGCGTGCCGACCGTTTCGGCGAGTTCGTGCCGCTGCTGGACGAGCTGCTCCGCGAGCCGGCCGGACTGACGCGCGAGGGCGAATTCTACGCCGCCCATGAGGCGCGGAACCTCCCGGGGTGCGCACAACGGCCGCGGCTGCCGTTCGCGGTCGCCGCCACAGGACCGCGCGGACTCAGGGTCGCCGCGCAGTACGGCCAGGCGTGGGTGACCACGGGTGATCCGAAGCTGTACGAGTCGGGCAGTGCCGCCCAGTCGCTCGACGCCATCCGTGGCCAGGTCGCCAAGCTGGGCAAGGCCTGCGCGGAGGGCGGCCGGGACGCGGACGGGCTGGACAAGATCCTGCTCACCGGTTTCACCCCGGAGTTCAACCCGGAGCTCGCAGGCGGGGGCGGGCGCCCCTTCGACTCCGTCGACGCGTTCGTGGACTTCGCGGGGAGGCATGCGGAGCTCGGCTTCACCGAGATCGTGATCCATGCGCCGGTGCCTGCCGACGGACCGGAGTTCGCCGCGGCGGTGGCGGACGAGAGGCTCTTCGAGGAGATCGCGACGCAGGCGCCGGCCCAGCTCGCCTGATGCCGGCGGCCGGTTCTGCCGGGTAGCGGTACGGCTGCCGCGGTGCACGGCGGTGACCGGAGGGCCGGCGGCTCAGTCGGGCAGGCGCAGGAACTCCGGAGGCACGGCAGCCGTGAGCCAGACCCCGTTGGCGCTGACGCAGAAGGTGTGGCCTGCCCGGTGCATCGCACCGCTGTCCACGGACAGGACGACGGGGCGGCCGCGCCGGGCCCCGACACGGGTCGCCGTCTCACGGTCGGGCGAGAGGTGGACGTGGGTGCGGTTCATCGGCCGCAGCCCCTCGCTGCGGATCGCGTCCAGGGACCGGCCGACCGTGCCGTGGTAGAGGTAGGCGGGCGGTTCGGCCGGCGGCAGGTCCAGGTCGACGGCGACGGTGTGGCCCTGGCTCGCCCGGATGCGGCCGTCCTCGACGGCGAAGCGCTGCTTGTCGTTGGAGACGACGACATGATCGAGTTCGGCGCGGGTGAACGGGAAGTGGTGGCGGGCCGCGGCCCGCAGCAGCTCGTCGATGGACACCCAGCCGTTGGCGTCGAGCCGGAGCCCGATCCGCTCGGGCTGATGCCGCAGGTGCTTCGAGAGGTACTTGGACACCTTGACGGTGCGTCTTTCATCCATCCGCCAAGCGTGCCCGTCACCTCGGCTCCGGCGCATCCAAATTTTGTCCACGATTCACAGCAGCAATTTTCGTCCACAGGTTTGATCCACAGCCAACTCGGGTTATCCACAGGTAATTTGACGATTCTGTGGACAAGTGGCTTGCCAATTAACCTATTTGATCAACTTGTTCCGCATTAAGGTGAGATGAGGCAAGTGCATCCAATGTCCTTGCCTGTACCTCACGTTCCGTGGCGGCCGTGACGAAGGCCGAGGCGTGCTCGGGCCCAACGAGACTGTGCACCGCGGCGATTGTGGCCGGCGGGAGGGCAACCGGGACGGGTCCTGGTGAGGCGGGGCCCGGGGCGAAGGGCTCCTCCGCGCTCAGGTGATGCTCCAGGTGCCGGGTGGCGAAGGTCCGCATTGCACGGGCAAGTTCGGCGTCGACCGTCTGCTGTGCGAGTGGCCGGAGCCGGCGCACCATCGAGGCTGCCTCGGCCGCGTCCGCATCGGTCGGCGGCCGATGGCCCAGGTAGCGGGCGAAGACGTGCTCGGTGGTGAACTCCAGGAAGCGGGAAGCGATCTGCTCGACCTGTCCCCGAAGCTCCCTGAGATGACCGGAGATTGCGGAGAGCGGCACGCCTGCCGCGTACAACTCGACTGCCACCGCCAGCTCCTGTGGGCTGGGCACCAGGAACTCGTCCTGCCGGCCGGGAATCCGTTCGAGCACGCCGAGGTCCACCGCCTCGGCGACCGCCTGCTCGTCATGGGTGCCGCCGAACTTCACGTTCAGCTCGTCCCGGGTGATCCGGTCCGCGCGCTCGTCGGTCCACGGTCCGTGCACCTCGGCGACGAGCCCGAGCACTCCGCCGAGGCCGCGGCCCGTGTCCCAGGCCTCCAGCAACTCCTTGATGCTGGCCAGGGTGTAGCCGCGGTCGAGCAGGTCGGCGATCTGCCCGAGCCGGGAGAGATGGGTGTCCCGGTACACATTGGCCCGGCCCCGCCGCTCCGGGGTCGGCAGCAGGCCGCGGTCCTGGTAGGCGCGGATCGTGCGGACCGTGGCGCCGCTCGCGTGCGCCAGGTCCTCGATCCGGTACTCCGCGCCCGATCGCCCGGCCGCCGACGGCCCGGAGCCGCTCACAGCGGCGGCTTCAGCCGTGCGACGCCTCGCAGCGCGGCGGGACTGAGCCGGGACAGAAACCGGGCGGCATGGGATTCCGGCGTCACCGGCACGACGGCCTGGTTGCGGACGACCGCCCGCAGGATCGCCTCGGCGACCTTCTCCGGCGGGTAGTTGCGCACCCCGTAGAGCCGGCTCGTCCGCTTCTGCAGCCGCTTCTCCTCCGCCTCGTCGGTTCCGGCGAAGCGAGTGGTCGCGGTGATGTTCGTGTTGACGATGCCGGGGCAGATCGCGCTGACCCCGATCGACTTCTCGGCGAGCTCGGCGCGCAGGCATTCGCTGAGCATCAGCACGGCGGCCTTCGACGTGCTGTACGCGGGCAGCGCGCGGGACGGCTGATACGCGGCAGCCGAGGCGGTGTTGACGATGTGACCGCCCTGCCCGCGCTCGGCCATCTGCTTGCCGAAGAGCCGGCAGCCGTGGATGACCCCCCACAGATTGACGTCGAGGACGTTCTTCCAGTCCTCGCTGGTCGTCTCAAGGAACGAGCCGGACAGCCCGATGCCGGCGTTGTTCACCAGCACGTCCACGATGCCGTACTCGGCGGCGACCTTCTCGGCGAGCTTCTCCATCGCCTGCTCGTCGCTCACGTCGACCGCCTCGCCCCAGGCAGCCGGGGCGCCGATCAGCCGGGCCAGCTCCGCCGTCCTGGCCGCCCCGTCCGCATCCCGGTCCACGGCCACCACGCGGGCGCCGGCCTCGGCGAACGCGAAGGCCGTGGCCCTGCCGATACCGCCGGCCGCCCCCGTCACCAGGACGAGCTGTCCGCCGAACCGGTGCGCGTACGCACCCTTGGGCGCGATGTCCTGCACCGGTATGCCGCCCTGCACGGCCGCCTCGTTGGCGGCGGCGAACTCGTTGATCCAGGAGGCGAGCTGGTCCGGCCTGGTGCGCGGTACCCAGTGCTTGGCCGGCAGCGAGCGGCGGGTCAACTGCGGCACCCATGACTCGAGGTCGTCGTAGAGCTGCTCGGACAGGAAGATGTCGCCGGTAGGCGTGATCAGCTGGACCGGCACATGCGCGTAGGCGTCGGCACGGGGCCTGCGCAGCCGCGCGCGGACGTTGTCGCGGTAGAGCCAGGCTCCGTGCGCCGCGTCGTCGGGCAGGGACGGTGTCGGGTAGTCGCCCGGAGGCACCTTCTCCAGCCGCTCCAGGATGCGGGGCCACCGTTTGCCGAGCGGGCCGCGCCAGGCGAGCTCCGGCAGTACCGGCGTATGCAGCATGTACACGTACCAGGACTTGGCGCCCTGGCCCATCAGCTGGCCGACCCGGCGTGGAGTGGGCCGGGCCATCCGCTTCTTGATCCAGTGCCCGAAGTGGTCCAGAGAGGGGCCGGACATCGAGGTGAAGGAGGCGATCCGGCCCTCGGTGCGGCTGACCGTCGCGAACTCCCAGGCCTGGACCGAACCCCAGTCGTGCCCGACCACATGCACCGGCCGGTCCGGGCTCACCGCGTCGACGACGGCCAGGAAGTCGTCGGTCAGCTTCTCCAGCGTGAAGCCCCCGCGCAGCGGGACGGGCGCCGTCGAGCCGCCATGGCCGCGCACGTCGTACAGCACGACGTGCCACCGTTCGGCCAGCTGCCGGGCGACCTGCGTCCAGACCTCCTTGCTGTCCGGGTAGCCGTGCACCAGCACGATCGTCGGACGCGTCGCGTCGCCCAGCTCGGCCACGCACAGCTCGATACCGCCCGTGGCCACCCGGCGCTCGCGCGCCCCCGGCAGGTTCCGCAGACTCATGCCGCCACCCTCTCCTCGGCCCAGCGCCGCACATGCGGCAGATCGTCGTCCAGCCAGAAGGCGCTCTGTTCGGGGTCCCGTGAGTCGGTGACCACCAGGATCTCCTCGAACTTCGCGCCCGTACCCCGGAATCCGAGGTGTGGTTCGACCGCCCACAGGCCCGGCTGCGGAGGGTGGTCGGAGAAGCGGTACGGACTCCAGAGCGGCGACCAGCCGTCCCGGTGCCCGTGCACCGCATCGTTCAACAGGCCCTTGAGTGACTGGGTGCCGAACCCGAACACCTGCGGTGACCAACGGCGTTCGGTGACCCGGTCGATCTTGTGGGCGATGACGCCGAAGGGGTAGGCGCGGTGCCGGTTGGCGTATCCCTGCCTGATCATCAGGCGTTCGACGTCCTCGTAGATCTCGCGCAGCGGACGCCGCTCGCGCACCTCGCGCAGGAGCAGCTCGCGGTGGACCTCCAGGTCGGCGAGCAGCTTGTCGTGCAGCGGATTCAGCCCCAGGCAGCCGGAGTACCCGATGTCCGCGGTGAATCCCTTGTACACCGGGGCCATGTCGAGGATGAACGGCATCCCCGGCTCCAGCTGCCGGTTGGTCGGGAAGAACTGCAGCGGCACCTTGAAACCGGAGAACGCCGTGCGGTCCCCGAACCAGGCGAAGGGAAGGTGGAACCAGTCCCGCACACCGCGCTCACGCAGCCACTCGCGCTGCATCCGGGCCGCCTCCCGCTCCGTCACCCCCGGCTTCAGGCGGGCGGCGACCGCTTCCGCGCAGGCGTACGCGAGACGCTGCACGTCCCTGAACCCCGCAAGCTCCGGGGCCCGTTCGTCCTTCACTCGCGAGGCCATGCCACCGTCCGTTCCCTGCCGTGTGCGGTACGTGCCCGTAACGTGACACTGATGAATGTGACAATGTCCGGCGGCTACGTCAAGGGGTGCGCCTGACCTGTGGACAACTCCGCGGCCGGCCGGGGGCTGCCGCACGCGCGGGCGCCCCGCTCCTCCTCCATGGGGTCCCCCTACGGGTCCGTACATCTGGAGTCTGACGAGAATCCAGCCGTCAGGTCTGACGACCTCTGTGGTCCGCGCCACTACCGTCGATGACGTGACAGTCATTGCGACCGAAAGCCTGAGCAAGCGGTTCCCCCGGGTGACCGCGCTTGACCGGCTCTCCTTGGACATCGGCCCCGGTGTGACCGGGCTGGTGGGCGCCAACGGAGCCGGCAAGTCCACGTTGATCAAGATCCTGCTGGGTCTGTCCCCCGCCACCGAAGGCCGGGCCGCGGTGCTCGGGCTCGATGTCTCGACCAGCGGCGCCGCCATCCGGGAACGGGTGGGCTACATGCCCGAGCACGACTGCCTGCCGCCGGACGTCTCGGCCACCGAGTTCGTCGTCCACATGGCGAGGATGTCCGGACTGCCGCCGACCGCGGCACGCGAACGCACCGCGGACACGCTGCGCCACGTCGGGCTTTACGAGGAGCGCTACCGACCCATCGGCGGCTACTCGACCGGCATGAAGCAGCGGGTGAAGCTGGCCCAGGCGCTGGTCCACGACCCGCAGCTGGTCCTCCTGGACGAGCCGACCAACGGCCTGGACCCGGTCGGCCGGGACGAGATGCTGGGCCTGATCCGGCGGGTGCACACCGACTTCGGCATCTCGGTCCTGGTCACCTCGCACCTCCTGGGCGAACTGGAGCGCACCTGCGACCACGTCGTCGTCATCGACGGCGGCGCGCTGCTGCGCTCCAGCTCCACCAGTGATTTCACCCAGACCACCACGACCCTCGCGGTCGAGGTCACGGACAGCGACGCCCACCCCGACGGCACCGACGCCCTGCGCCAGGTGCTCACCGGCACGGGGATCAAGCTGGTGGGCCTCGACGGCCTGGACACGGCGGGGCTGCCGGGGGCGGGACACATCCTGCTGATCGAGGCGACCGGCGAGGAGACGTACGACATCGTCCGCGACAGTGTCGCCGGCCTCGGTCTCGGGCTCGTCCGGATGGAACAGCGCCGTCACCACATCGCCGAGGTCTTCCGTACCGAAGAGGCACCGGCGGCGCAGGCCGTGGCACAGCAGGCGTCCGTGGCCGCCGGGGCCGTACAGCAGAAGGGGAGCGGTAGCGATGAGCACTGAGACCGGCGCCGCGACCGGGAGCGACACGTCCCGGATCCACAACATCGGCTACCGCGCCTACGACGGCCCGCGCCTGGGGCGTGCCTACGCGCGCCGCTCGCTCTACTCGCAGTCCCTGCGGGGCTCCTTCGGACTCGGCCGCTCGGTCAAGTCCAAGGTGCTTCCCATGCTGCTGTTCGGTGTGATGTGCCTGGTGGCGGCGATCCTCGTGGCCGTCGCCATCGCCACCCCGAGCTCGACGAAACTGCCCATCCAGTACACCTCGTACGCGGTCTACCTGCAGGCCGTCATCGGTCTGTTCATCGCCGCGCAGGCACCGCAGTCGGTCTCCAGGGACCTTCGGTTCAAGAGTGTGCCGCTGTACTTCTCCCGGCCGATCGAGCGGACCGACTACGTCGTCGCCAAGTTCGCCGCCATGGCCTCCGCCCTTTTCGTCCTCACCGGTACGCCCCTGGTGATCCTCTATGTGGGCGCGCTGCTGGGGAAGTTCGACTTCGGCGACCAGACCAAGTGGTTCGCCCAGGGAATGGTGTCGGTGGCGCTGCTTTCCGTACTCTTCGCCGGTCTGGGTCTCGTGATGGCCGCGCTGACCCCGCGCCGCGGCTTCGGTGTCGCCGCGGTGATCGCCGTGCTCACCATCTCCTACGGTGCGGTCTCCACGGTCCAGGGCATCGCCTGGTCGACGGGGTCCACCGGGGCCGTTCCGTGGCTGGGGCTGTTCTCCCCGATCACGTTGATCGACGGTGTGCAGACCGCGTTCCTCGGGGCCACCTCCGCCTTCCCCGGAGGGGAAGGCCCGGGGGCCGGTGCCGGAGTGGTCTATCTGATCGTTGTTCTCGCGCTCGTCGCCGGCTCGTACGCCGTACTGATGCGCCGCTACCGGAGGGTCGGGCTGTGACCACCATCGAGATCGACCACACCTCCCGCTGGTTCGGCAATGTGGTCGCCGTCAACGACGTGAGCATGACGGTGGGGCCGGGCGTCACCGGTCTGCTGGGCCCCAACGGTGCGGGCAAGTCCACGCTGATCAACATGATGGCCGGATTCCTCGCCCCGTCGACGGGCACGGTCACGCTCGACGGCAAGGCGATCTGGCGCAACGAAGCCGTGTACCGGGCGATCGGCATCGTGCCGGAACGGGAGGGGATGTACGACTTCCTGACCGGACGCGAATTCGTGATGGCCAACGCGGAACTGCACGGTCTCGGCGACGCCGAGGCCGCCCGCGCGCTGGCCACGGTCCAGATGGAGTATGCGCAGGACCGCAAGATCTCGACGTACAGCAAGGGCATGCGCCAGCGCGTGAAGATGGCCTCCGCTCTGGTCCACGACCCGTCCGTGCTGCTGCTCGACGAGCCGTTCAACGGTATGGACCCGCGTCAGCGGATGCAGCTGATGGAACTGCTGCGACGGATGGGAGCGGAGGGGCGCACGGTTCTCTTCTCCTCCCACATCCTCGAAGAGGTCGAGCAACTCGCCTCGCACATCGAGGTGATCGTGGCCGGGCGGCATGCGGCGTCCGGCGACTTCCGGAAGATCCGCCGGCTGATGACGGACCGTCCGCACCGCTATCTCGTACGGTCCAGCGACGACCGCGCGCTCGCTGCCGCGCTCATCGCCGACCCGTCGACGGCCGGGATCGAAGTGGACCTGACCGAACAGGCCCTGCGCATCCAGGCGGTCGACTTCGGACGCTTCACCACGCTGCTGCCGAAGGTGGCACGCGAGCAGGGCATCCGGCTGCTGACCGTTTCGCCGTCCGACGAATCCCTCGAATCGGTCTTTTCCTATCTCGTAGCGGCCTGAGTAGTGGCCTGAAAGGAGCTGTGAAGCGTCATGTACGACCCCACAGTCGCCCGGCTCACCTACCGGGCCCTGCTCGGCCGGCGCCGGGCCGCCATCCTCTTCGTCCTGCCCGCACTTCTGGTGATCATCGCGGTGGCGGTACGGATGTTCGCCGGTGCCGATGACCAGGTCGCCTCGGACGTGCTGGGCGGCTTCGCCATCGCCACCATGGTGCCGCTGATCGGTGTGATCGCCGGCACCGGGGCGATCGGGCCCGAGATCGACGACGGCTCGATCGTCTATCTGCTGGCCAAGCCGGTGACCCGGCCGACGATCATCTTCACCAAGCTGATCGTGGCGATCGCCGTGACGATGGTGTTCTCGGCGGTGCCGACCCTGATCGCCGGACTGATCCTGAACGGCAACGGCCAGCAGATCGCGGTGGCTTACACGATCGCCGCCCTCGTCGCCTCGATCGCCTACAGCGCGCTGTTCCTGCTCCTCGGGACGGTCAGCCGGCACGCGGTGGTCCTCGGACTCGTCTACGCGCTGGTGTGGGAGGCCCTCTTCGGCAGCCTGGTACCCGGCGCCCGCACGCTCAGCGTCCAGCAGTGGTCGCTCGCCCTGGCCGAGAAGGTCGGCGGGGGCGGCGCCATCACCTCCGACGTCGGGCTGCCGCTCGCGACGGTGCTGCTGATCGCGGTCACCGTCGCGGCGACCTGGTACGCGGGCCAGAAGCTGCGCACCCTGAAGCTCGCCGGCGAGGAGTGAGCACAGGCGTCCCTGCGATGCGACAACCCCTGCCCATCGGGCGGGGGTTGTCGCATGTCGGACAGTCTTACGCGTGACTGTACGGTTATCGGTTCGTTGTTCATGTCGCGTGGAGGCAACTGGAATCTGTGGCTTCGTAGCTTTCGTGAAATCAGGGATAGCCGATGCGGTGAGGGAACCCCCGCCGGTCGGTCATTGAGTGAGTGGCAACCGTGAGCGTCCTCCGCCCCCGAAGCCCGGGGACAGGGCTGTCTGTCCAGCACCGGATTTCACGATCGGAAGGCACGCCCATGCTCACGGAAGTCGCCCTGCTCGAATCGCGCACCCTGCGCGTCGAACAGATGGGGCGCGTCGACGCCCTCGACAAGGTGAAGAGCCTTGTCATGCTCCCCGACGGGGTTCACGTTCGCACCGAGGACGTGGCCCGGTACTTCGAAGTATCCACAGAGGTCGTCAAAAAGGTGACCCAGCGCCACCGAGCAGAGATGGAGGAGAACGGGCTCAGGCTGCTGCGTGGCTCTGACCTGCGTGTCTTTAATAGGGACATGGTGTCCCTATTAGACGGCGGGCAGGGTGAAAGTTATCCACAGGCTCACGCGCAGCTCACCCTCTACACCCGCAGGACCGTCCTCAACGTCGCGATGCTTCTTCGCGACAGCGACATCGCGCGCTGCGTCCGTACGTATCTCCTCGACGCCGAGCAGGACCTGCGGGCGGGGTACGCCTCGCTCGAACACCGCGTGACCCGGGTCGAAAGCTGCCTGGCCGGAGTGGGCACCGCCCTGCAGGAGCTGGGGCCGGTCCTCAACCGGATGTCGCTCCGCCTCGACAGCCTCGACCGGAGGCTGGAGGTCACGCACCAGGTGATCGGTGCCATGAGCGTGCGACTGGGCGGGGTGTCCGAGGACCTCGTCCGGCTCGACGGACGGATGGACGAGCTGGCACGCAACCTGAAGGACCTGAGCCGCCGCAACAGGAACCGCTGAGAGCCCTGAGCCGACGACAGGACCGCTGAGAGAAGCCCCGGTGTCCGGTGCCGTCCGCCACCCGTAAATGAGTGGTACCGGGCAGCGGGGCGCGGCACAGTGGTCGGTACGGCAGCCGCCGGGATCGACGCCACAGACCGGGAGAGGAGCGCGGCGATGACCGAGAGTCCGAGCTCCCATCAGGGCGTGCCCGAGCGGGCTCCGGAGTAGTCAGCGACTGCTCCGCCGAGCCGCTTCGATGCGCACGCCCGGGCGGCCGTGCACGCGCATCGCGTGCGGCCGCCCTCCCGGAGGATTGGCCGAGTGGTAAGGCAGCGGCTTGCTAAGCCGTCGTCGGGGCCGAAAGCCCCGCGCGCGTTCGATCCGCGCATCCTCCGCCGCAGCGCCCTGCCCGCCGCCCCGTTCCGCGGACTGTTCTAGACCAGCTGTTCCAGGACCACGGCGATGCCGTCGTCCTCGTTCGACGCGGTGATCTCGTGGGCCACGGCCTTCAGATCCTCGTGTGCGTTGGCCATCGCCACTCCGTGCCGCGACCAGGCGAACATCGGGATGTCGTTGGGCATGTCACCGAAGGCGATCGTGTCCGCCGCCTTCACACCCAGCCGGCGTGCGGCCAGCGAGAGGCCGGTGGCCTTGCTGAGCCCCAGCGGCAGGATCTCCACGACGCCCGGGCCGGCCATGACCACGTCGACCAGATTGCCGACCGCCGCCCGCGCGGCCTTCGCCAGCGCGTCGTCGCCCAGATCAGGATGCTGTATGTAGACCTTGTTCAGCGGAGCGGACCACAGCTCGGCCGGGTCCTTGACGAAGACCGCCGGCAGCGGGCCCTCCTGCACGCGGTAGCCCGGGCCGACCAGCACCTCGCCGTCGAGCCCGTCGCGGCTGGCGGCCAGCGCCAGCGGACCGATCTCGGCCTCGACCTTGGACAGGGCGAGACCGGCGAGCTGCCGGTCCAGCGTCAACGAGGTCAGCAGCTTGTGCTCGCCCGCGTGGTAGACCTGCGCGCCCTGGCCGCAGACCGCGAGGCCCTGGTAGCCCAGGTCGTCCAGGATGTGACGGGTCCACGGGACCGCGCGGCCGGTGACGATGATGTGCGCCGCACCGGCCGCGGTGACCGCGGCCAGTGCCTCGCGCGTGCGCCCGGAAACCGTGTCGTCGTCACGCAGCAGCGTGCCGTCGAGATCGGTCGCGACGAGCTTGTAGGGAAAGGTCACTTGGCGACCGGCTCCAGAACCTCACGGCCGCCCAGGTACGGACGGAGCACCTCGGGCACCCGTACCGAACCGTCGGCAAGCTGGTGGTTCTCCAGGATCGCCACGATGGTGCGCGGTACGGCGCAGAGCGTGCCGTTCAGCGTGGACAGCGGCTGGAGGACCTTCTTGCCGTCGCGGGTGTCACGCATCCGTACGGAGAGCCGACGGGCCTGGAACCCGTCGCAGTTGGACGCGGAGGTCAGCTCGCGGTACTTGCCCTGGGTCGGGATCCACGCCTCGCAGTCGAACTTCCTGGAGGCCGAGGCCCCCAGGTCGCCGGTGGCCACATCGATCACCTGGAAGGGCAGTCCGAGAGCCGTCAGCCACTGCTTCTCCCAGTCCAGCAGGCGCTGGTGCTCGGCCTGGGCGTCCGCCGGGTCGACGTAGGAGAACATCTCGACCTTGTCGAACTGGTGGACCCGGAAGATGCCACGGGTGTCCTTGCCGTACGTACCGGCCTCGCGGCGGAAGCACGGGGAGAAGCCGGCGTAGCGCAGCGGCAGCTTGTCCGCGTCGATGATCTCGTCCATGTGGTACGCCGCGAGCGGTACCTCGGAGGTGCCGACCAGGTAGTAGTCGTCCTTCTCCAGGTGGTACACGTTCTCCGCGGCCTGGCCGAGGAATCCGGTGCCCTCCATGGCGCGCGGGCGGACCAGCGCCGGGGTGAGCATCGGGATGAAACCGGCCTCGGTGGCCTGGGCGATCGCCGCGTTGACCAGGGCGAGCTCCAGCAGTGCGCCGACGCCGGTCAGGTAGTAGAAGCGCGAGCCGGACACCTTGGCGCCGCGCTCCATGTCGATCGCGCCGAGCGCCTCGCCGATCTCCAGGTGGTCCTTGGGCGCGAAGCCCTCGGCACCGAAATCGCGGATGGTGCCGTGCGTCTCCAGGACGACGAAGTCCTCCTCGCCGCCGACCGGCACGTCCTCGTGGACGATGTTGCCGAGGCGCAGCAGCAGGCTCTTGGTCTCCTCGTCGGCCTCGCCCTGCGCCGCGTCGGCCGCCTTGACGTCGACCTTGAGCTGCTCAGCCTTCTTGAGGAGTTCGGCGCGCTCCTCCGGAGAGGCCTTGGGGATGAGCTTGCCGAGCGATTTCTGCTCGGAACGGAGTTCGTCGAACCGGACCCCGGACGACCTGCGCCGTTCGTCGGCGGAGAGAAGGGCGTCGACGAGTGCGACGTCCTCTCCACGGGCGCGCTGGGAGGCGCGAACACGGTCGGGGTCCTCACGAAGCAGGCGAAGGTCAATCACCCCTCCAGGCTACCGGTGTCGGCTTCCCCCGCTCGAACCGATATCACTAAGCGTGTCACTTTGCCCGAATTGCCGGTATTGGTAATGCTGGGGGAATGCTCGGCCGGCGTCGGGTGTCGCCGTCAATAGATGGGCTCTATTCCCCTAAACAGGGCAGAAGGCCCTGCGCGTCTTGACGTACGACCCTTGTCTGGAAGGGGAGTTGGCGGGCGCTTGTCCACAGGGTGGGGTGGTGCGTAAAAGTTATCCACAGGCTGTGAGGAAAGTCTGTGGACACGGAAGAGATCATTCCGAAAGCCGCATCGCGGCTTGTGGAATCGCACTTCAAACCCGCCTCACACGCTCGTTCGGGTGGGAATTCCTCGTCCTAAGGAGTTGATCAACGGAATTGAGGTGACACCTGGGGTCCTGCAGGCCTGTGGATGGGTCTGGGCGGACTGAGGAGATTTGTCGACTATGTCGTGTTGTGGTGTCGACTTGTCCCCAGGTCGAGACGTGCGCCTGTGGATAACTCTGTGGGTGGAGACAATCCGCTGATCGCACCGGGATGCTGGGCGCGCGGCTGTGCCTGCGATCCACGCCGGGCCACATGGCTGCGCCGCGACTCGTGCCGGGCCGCGCACCTTCGCCGCGACTCGTGCCGGGCCGCGCGACTGCCTCCCCCGCTGTCAGCAGACCCGGCCCTTCGGACCGGGCAGCCGTCAGGCTCGCCCGTCCTGGTTCCGGGCCAGCCAGTCGGACGCCACCGTGAACTCCGCGTCCGACGTACCCGCCCGCAGCGGGCTCACGTCCGCGGGCGTCACGCCGGCCCGCGGATAGGAGCCGAGGAAGCGGACATTCGGGCAGATCCGCTTCAGCCCCATCAGCGCCTCGCCCACCCGGCGGTCGGAGATATGGCCCTCGGCGTCCACCGCGAAGCAGTAGTTCCCGATACCCGCGCCCGTCGGCCTGGACTGGATCAGCATCAGGTTCACCCCGCGCACCGCGAACTCCTGGAGCAGTTCGAGCAGCGCACCGGGATGGTCGTCCCCGAGCCAGATGACCACGGAGGTCTTGTCGGCACCGGTCGGCGCCGACGGCCGGGCCGGGCGGCCCACCAGCACGAAGCGGGTCTGGGCGTTCTCCGCGTCATGGATCTCGGTGACCAGCGGTTCGAGACCGTAGGTCGCCGCGGCGAACTCACCGGCGAACGCGGCGTCGTAGCGCCCCTCCTGCACGAGGCGCGCACCGTCCGCGTTGGACGCCGCCGACTCCCATACGGCCTGCGGGAGATGGGCGGCCATCCAGTTGCGGACCTGCGGCTGCGCGGCCGGGTGCGCGGTGACCGTCTTGACGTCGGACAGCTTGGTGCCGGGACGGACGAGCAGCGCGAAGGTGATGGAGAGCAGCACCTCGCGATAGATCATCAGCGGTTCACCGCTGGTCAGCTGGTCGAGGGTGGTGGTGATGCCGCCCTCGACGGAGTTCTCGATGGGGACGAGTGCCGCGGCTGCCGTGCCGTTCCGTACCGCGTCCAGAGCCGCCGGTACGGAGACCATCGGGACGAGTTCGCGGGTGGCGGCTTCCGGGAGCGTACGGAGGGCGACCTCGGTGAAGGTGCCCTCGGGGCCGAGATAGGCGTAGCGCGTGGCGGACATACCGTCACCCTAATGGGCCGTGGTGGCTCAGGACTCCAACAGCCGCTGACCCACGTACTCCCCGGCCGCAGCGCCTCCCGGCACCGCGAAGAGGCCGCTCGCCTCATGGCGCAGGAACGGCGACAGGGCGTCGCCCCGGTCGAGTTTGCGCTGCACCGGTACGAAGCCCCGCAGGGGATCGGCCTGCCAGCAGATGAACAGCAGACCGGCGTCCGGGGTGCCGTCCGGGGCGAGGCCGTCGTGGTACGAGAACGGGCGGCGCAGCATGGCCGCCCCGCTGTTGCGCTCGGGGGAGGAGATCCGGGCGTGCGCGTTGTCGGGGATCAGCAGCTTGCCGTCGGGGCCGGCCTTGTCGAGGTCCATCGCGGTGGTCTCGGTGCCGCCGCTCAGCGGGGCGCCGTCCGCCTTGCGCCTGCCGATGACCCGTTCCTGGCGCTCCACCGGGAGCTTCTCCCAGTCGTCGAGCAGCATCCTGATCCGCCGGACGACCGCGTACGAGCCGCCGGCCAGCCATTCGTACTTCGCGTCGCCGTCCCGGGCCGGGACGAAGATGCGCCGGTCGAAGTCGCTGTCGGCCGGTTTCGGATTGCCGGTGCCGTCGATCTGGCCCATCAGGTTCCGGGTGGTCATCGGCTCGGCGGTGGCGCCGGGGGTGCGGTTGAAGCCGTTCATCTGCCAGCGCACGCCGGCCGTCGAAGCGGCCTCCTTCTGTACGGCTCGCAGTGCGTGGAACGCGACGAGCGCGTCGTCGGCGCCGATCTGCACCCACAGATCGCCGTCGGAGCGGGCGGTGTCGAGGTGGTCGGCGGAGAACGGCGGCAGCGGGTCGAGTCCCGGCGGCCGGTGGCCGACCAGGCCCGTGCGTTCGAAGAAGGTGGCCCCGAAGCCGAAGGTGACGGTCAGGGAGGAGGGGCCGGCATCCAGAGCGATGCCGGTGTCGTGCCCCGTGCCGTCAGCTGCTCCGCCGGCGGTGGGTTCGCCGGCCATCAGCCGCTGCGCCACGGTGGACCAGCGGCGCATCAGGGCGGCCGCCTCCTTCCGCCCGGCGCCGGGGGCGAGGTCGAAGGCGACGAGATGGCCGTTCGCCTGGAGCGGGGTGGTGATCCCCGGTTGATGTTTCCCGTGAAACATCACCTCGGTGGAGCCGACGGAGGCCAGTGGGGTCGGCGCCTCGTCCCGCGTCGCGGCGTAGCCGGTCGCACCACCGGCCGCCCCGAGCACCAGTCCGGCGGCCCCGGCCGCGCCGGCGGTGCCGAGCAGCCGTCGCCGGGAGAGGGCGCCGGTGGCCGGGGCGTCGGCGTCACCGGTGACCGGCCTGTTCCTGTTGCTTGTGCTGCGTTCGCTCACGATCCTGCTCAGCCGATCTTCACGTTCTTGTCGACCGTCGTCTGGTCGATGTCCGACGTCCGCACGGTCACCGCGACGTTCCAGTCGCCCGCGATCGGGATCTGGATGCCGGAGGACGTCCAGTGCCCCTCGGTCAGCCGGACCGGGAGGGCGGGGAGCGGGCCGATGTCCTTGGACTTCAGGGTGAAGGCAAGCTTCACCTCGGGGACGTCCATGGCCTTCCCGTCGATGTCGTCGATCCAGAGGTGGACCACGTTGGCTCCGGTGTGTCCCGGGTCGAGGTCCATCCTGACCGTTCCCTTGCCGTTCTTGCCGCCGGTGTCGAAGGGCAGCGTGAGGTTGACGGGACCGCTCGCCGCGGGCGCGGCGGCCGGGGCCGAGGTGCGCGCTTCCTCCTCGGTCCGGCCGGGCTCGGTCGAGGTCAGGATGGTGGTCACCGCGAGCAGCGCCACCGCGACACCGACTTCAGCCAGCACCGAGCGGCGGAGGCCGGAGCGGTCGGGGTCGGCATCACGTACCCGCTTCTTCTCGGCGGTTGCCACGGCGGCCCGCTGCCGGGCGAGCTGGGTGGCCCGCGCGGGGTCCTCGGCCTCAGCCGTTTCCTCGTCGTCCGAAGCCTCTGCGCGTGCGCCCGCTTCGTCCTGCGCGCCGTCGGTCTGCGCGGCGGGGGTCTGTGCGGCGGGGGTCTGTGCGGAGCCGGCCTGAGTCAAGCCGGCCTGTGCGAAGGCCTCCACGCGGTCGCCTTCCGGGCCGGCCTCCGCGTCGATTCCCCGGCCCGTGTCCGTATCGCTGTCCGTGTCGCTGTCCACCGCGGCCGGAGAGGTACTTTCCCCCGCCAGCCGCGCCGTCCACCGGCGCGAGATCCAGGCGACCCCGACCAGAACGGCGACGAGCCCCACCTTCACGAGCAGGAGCTGCCCGTACCCCGTGCCGGTCAGCGCGGACCACGAACCGAGCTGGCGCCAGGACTGGTAGATCCCGGTCGCGGTGATCACGAGCACGCTGCCGAACGCGATCCGGGAGAAGCTCCGCACCGCGGCGGTGGTGATGCCGGGTGTGCGGTAGAGCGCGACCAGCAGGGCACTCAGCCCGCCCAGCCAGGTCGCGACGGCCAGCAGATGGAGCACGTCGACCGGCATGGCGATGCCCGGCTGGATCCCGGTCGACGCGTGCTCGGCGAGGGCCCAGGTACCGGCGATACCGGCGGCGATGACCGCGCCGCCGAGGGAGAGGCCGAAGGTGAGGTCCTTCTTCTCGCGTTCGTCCTCGCGCTTGGCGTACGCCCCGAACAGCACCGCGATGAACAGCGCACTGGCGCCGAGCAGCAGCAGCCGTGAGACGAGCGCGGCGCCGGGCTTGGTGTCGAGGACGGCCTTCAGACCGTCGAGGTCGAGGGCGTCGGCGAGCTTTCCGGAACCCGTGTAGGGGCTGCGCAGCAACAGCATGGCGAGGGTGGCAGCGGTGAGGGTCATCCAGCCGCGCACGACGAGGCGCTGCAGCGGGCGCGCGCCCGCCCCGCGCTGCCAGCAGGCCAGTACGAAGGCGGCGCCGCCCACGAGCACGATGAACCCGGCGTACGCGGCGTAGCGCGCGATGCCGTAGAGCGCGCCGACGAGGCCGCCCCCGGCCTCGTTGTCCGGGAGGGCGACGCTGGTCTTCGAGGGGGCGCCGATGGAGAAGGTGAACGCGCCGGAGACCGGGTGGCTGTCGGCGGAGACGGCCTGCCAGGCGACGGTGTAGGTGCCGTCGGGCAGACCGGCGTGCAGCGGGACGCCGTACTTCACGGTGGAGCCGCTGTGCAGATCGAGCGGGGCGCCTTCGGTGTCGGCGCGCTTGCCGCCGGGGTCCAGGATCCGGATGGATCCCTCACCCATGGCGACCTGTTCGGAGAAGGTCAGCGTGACCTGCTTGGGGGCGGTGGCGACCACCGCCCCGTCCTGCGGATCGCTCCCGGTGAGTGCGGCGTGAGCCGACGCGGGGCCCGCGACGGCCAGCAGCAGACCGAACACCATGCCGACCAGGGCGGCGAGGAGCCCGGCCGCGGCGAGCGGCCGGCGTATGGCGGGTTCGGACGGGGGCGGCCCGAAGGGCGGGGCGGTGGCTGTCATGGTCTGTCAGTCCCTCACTGCTTCTTCGGGTTGTGGGTGGTCTCCTTCACGGGAAGGTCGACCTTGATGGGGCCGGCCTTCTCGAAGTGCAGCTCCACGGACACCTTCTCGCCCTGCTTGGGCTGCTGCTTGAGCTTCATGAACATGATGTGGTTTCCGCCGCGTTCCAGGTCGAGCTCACCGCCCGCGGGCACGGCGAAGGATGTCACCATGCGCATCGCCTGGTTCTTCGTCTCGTGGATCGTGACGTCGTCCGAGAGCGGGCTGGTGACCGAGGTGAGCCGGTCGGAGCTGCCGCCGCTGTTCTCCACGACGAGGAAGGCTGCGGCCATGTCGTTTACGGGCTGCGGCATGAACGCGCCGATGACCTTCAGTTCCGGCTTGCTGCCGGCGGAGGAGCACCCCGCCAGCGTCAGCCCCGTGGTGAGGGCCAGGACGCCGGCGAGGGTGGTGCGGCGGTTCACGGGTTCTCCCCCTTGATGATCTTGGGGAGATCCTTGGTGTAGTCGTCCGGAGTGGTGTCCTCGCTGTACAGCACGTACCCCTTGTCGGTCTTCGGGGAGAACGCGATGACCTGCGAGCCGTGCATCGACACGATCGTGCCGTCCTTCTCCTTCTTCGGCGGGTCGATCCCGATGCCGATCTGCCGGGCACCCGCCTGGATGGTCGGGAAGTCGCCGGTGAGACCGGTGAAGGAGGGGTCCTGCGACTTGAGCCAGCTGCCCAGCGAGGACGGGGTGTCCCGGTCGGGGTCGGTGGTGACGAAGACGACCTGGAGCTTGTCCCGGTCGGCTGCGGGGAGGGACTTCTTGGCGATCGCGATGTTGCTCATGATGAGCGGGCAGACGTCGGGGCAGTTGGTGTAGCCGAAGTAGATGAGCGTCGGCTTGCCCTTGGTCTTCTCGCGCAGGTCGTACTTCTTGCCGTGGGTGTCGGTCAGGACGAGATCCGGCTTGGTGAACGGCTGGTCGAGCACCGTCGCGGCCTTGGTCTTCGCTTCCACCGAGACGTCGGCGACCGGCTTCTTGCTGTCGTTGTCACTGCCGCCGCAGGCGGACAGGGAGAGTGCGGCCGCGGCGACGAGCGCCGCGGCCAGCACAGACTTCTTAACCATGGAGCACTGATTCCTGATGGGTCGGTGTGGCGGGTGGGGCTTGGGTGATCAGGCGGTACGCCGACGGCCGGCCAGGACGCCGAAGGCGACCCCCGCGACGCCGATGACGATGCCGAGGATGCCGAGGACGCGGGCCGTGGTGTCGCTGGAGGAGGAGGACGCCGAAGCGGTCGTCTTCTCGTCCTTCGCGTGGTCGGCGGCGCCGCTCTTGTCGTCGGAGCCGGTGGCCGCGGCGGCGCCGTGCGCGTCGTCGGAGGCAGCCGTCAGCTTGAGCACCGGCGCGGGGCTCTCGGGCTCTTCCGCCCCGTCCTTCTGCTCCTCGATCCAGCGGACGACTTCCTTGTCGTCGTACGTCTGGATGGCCTTGAACACCAGCTGGTCGGCGTCCTCGGGGAGCTGGCCGACGGAGAGCGGGAACTGCTGGAAGCGGCCGGGCTCGATCTTGCCGCCGTCCGCGGTCCAGGTGACCTTGGAGACGGCCTCGTTGATCTTCTTGCCGTGCATGTCGAGCGGCTTGGCCAGCTTGCTCGTGGTGACCTTGATGTCCCAGCCGGGCACGGGCTGCGGCTGGACGGAAGCCAGCGGGTGGTCCGTCGGAAGGTTCACTTCGAGCTTGGTCGTCGAGGCGTCGTCGCGCTCGTTGGGAACCTTGAAGTTGATGACGGCGTAACCGCCCTTGGCGGCCTCGCCCTGCGGCTGGACGCTGACGTGCGCGGAGGCCGTACCGGCGAGGAGCAGCACGGTGGTCGCGGCGACGCCGCCGGCGAGGGCGATGCGGGAAACGTTCATGAAGGGATCACTCCACAAGGCACGAAGGAAAAGGTGCTCCGGCGCGCGGGTGCGCGACGGCATCGCGACACCTCTTCCTCACGAGCGGTGTGCGCGCGGACCCGAACCGGCACCGGAGAGGTGCCCGCCAGGATCGCGCGTGCTTCGCGTGGAGGGTGTCGCGTCAGGCTGCGAGAGTGAATACGGGTGGCGGCCCGCGCCTGATCACCATGTGCTGCAGGGATCCCCGGTGTCCGGGGCCGGTGTGTCGGCGGCCGTACGGGGGTGCACGGCCCGGTCGTCGGGCCGGCGGGAAGACCGGCGCGCAGCGCGGCCACCAGGACGAGTGCCGCCCGCAGCGCCCGCAGCCGGGCCCCGGCCGCCACTTGCTGGGCGCCGTGCGCCGACAGCCGGGCGATCCGGAACAGGGCGATCTCGCCGCGCCGCAGCAGCCAGCCGGTGACCAGCGCGGCCAGCAGGTGGCCGAGCAGCATGGGCAGGCTGGGCAGCATTCCGGCGACGGCGGCCCAGCTGCCGGGCAGGCCGGCGGAGGGGGCGGTGGCCATGTGCTGGTGGGCCTGACCGGTCACCGCTGCCGGGTCGATGCCCGCGGTGGTGACGATGCGATGGGCGTCGGCGGCGTTCAGCTGCTCCGGGCCCGCCCCGCAGACGAGGCCTGCCGCGAACCGGATCAGCGCGTCCTCGCCGCCCGGAGCCTGCGGCGTGGCGGTGTGCGTGCCGACGCCGAAGAGGGTGTGCAGGGCGATCTGTCCGCCGGCCAGCGCCGCGGCGATGGACGGCAGGGAGCGTTCACGTCCGGCGAGCGGGACCGCCACCGCGAGGACTGCGAGAAATGCCGCGAGCAGTGTCCACCCGGGGACCGCCGCGCAGGAGGCCATGGTGTGTCCGGCCGCGGACAACGCGACGCAGACCGCGGCGAACACCGCGGCCCTCAACAGCCGCAGACCGGCTCCGGCGCGTCCCACAGACGTAGACATGGCCGGGTCATCATCGCACTGCGCCCAGGGCCCCCGTACGGCAGGTCCGGAAGGTCACCTTCCGCCCGATTGGCTGCGAGCCGGGCCGTTGGAGCGGTTACGGACGGGGGGCGAAAACGGCCGCTGTGGGCAGGTCATACACAGGTGCGGTGATTGCGGGTATCCGCCGAATGAGCGGTCTCACATCCCGTCTGTGCTTACGAACGGTCCAGGGCGGCAATACGTATCGGTATGTCGAGCCGCAGCCAGGAGGCTGGAGCATGAGCATTTGGTGGTCACTCCATTTGCGGCGCGAAGCTGCGAGCGTTCCGCTCGCCCGTCGTTTCCTGCTCGGCACGATGGAAACCGCGGGCGTGGACCCGGACATCTCCTTCGACCTGTCGGTCGCGCTCAGCGAAGCCTGTGCGAACGCCGTCGAGCACGGCGGGTCCCACGGCGGCCCCGGCGATACCGGGCAGACCTGGGACGCGTGGGAGGAGCTGTCCGGCAGAGCCTGCGGGCAGTACCGGGTCACCGCGTATCTGGACGGCGAGAAATGCCGCATCGAAGTCGCCGACTCAGGGCCCGGTTTCCCCGCCCGCCCTGCCCTTCGCGACGCCGCACAGCAATACCCACCGCACCAGCAGGAAGCCGAGCAGTACGAACCCCAGCGGGCCGAATCGCAGAAGTACGAACGCCGGCCGGACGAACACCCGCCGCTCACCGCCGAGGACGGGCGGGGCCTCTGCCTGATCGAGCAGCTCGCCGACCACGTCCACTTCGGCAACCGGCCGGGGCACGGCGGCGCGGTGGTGAGCTTCGACAAGGTCCTGAAATGGCGGGAGGGCGCCCTGCTCATGGTGTCCTGAGCAGGGCGCCCTCCGGCGCTCGTCGGCGGCCGGGAACCGGCCGACGGCAGGTCAGCCCTTGAGCCGGGCCATCCAGGCCTCGACCTCGTCGGCGCGGCGCGGCAGCTTGTCCGAGAGGTTCCGGTTGCCGTCCTCGGTGACGAGGATGTCGTCCTCGATCCGGACGCCGATGCCGCGGTACTCCTGCGGCACGGTCAGGTCGTCCGCCTGGAAGTAGAGACCGGGCTCGACGGTGAGGCAGACCCCGGGCTCCAGCGTTCCGTTGACGTACGACTCGGTCCGCGCGGCGGCACAGTCGTGGACGTCCATGCCGAGCATGTGACCGGTGCCGTGCAGGGTCCAGCGGCGCTGCAGACCCAGCTCCAGGACCTTGTCCACGGAGAGGTCCCCGAGCAGACCCCACTCGACGAGCTTCTCGGTCAGGACACGCTGTGCGGCGTCGTGGAAGTCGCGGTAGTCGGCGCCGGGCTTCACCGCGGCGATGCCGGCCTCCTGCGCCTCGTACACCGCGTCGTAGATCTTCCGCTGCAGCGGCGTGAACGTGCCGTTGATGGGAAGGGTGCGGGTCACATCGGCGGTGTAGAGGTCGTTGGTCTCCACGCCGGCGTCCAGCAGCAGCAGTTCGCCGGAGCGCACCGCGCCGTCGTTGCGCACCCAGTGCAGGGTGGTGGCGTGCGGGCCCGCGGCGCAGATCGAGCCGTAGCCGATGTCGTTGCCCTCGATGCGGGCGCGCAGGAAGAACGTTCCCTCGATGTAGCGCTCGCTCGTAGCCTCGGCCTTGTCGAGGACCTTCACGACGTCCTCGAAGCCGCGCGCGGTGATGTCGCAGGCCTTCGCCAGCTCGGCGATCTCGAAGGCGTCCTTGACCAGGCGGGCCTCGGAGAGGAAGACCCGCAGCTCCTCGTCGCGCTCCGCGGTGACCTTGTCGGTCAGCGCCGCCTCGATGCCGGAGTCGTGGCCGCGGACGTTACGGACCGGGCCGGTGGCCTCGGTGAGCGCGGCGGGCAGTTCCCGTACGTCCTTCGCCGGGATGCCGAGCAGCTGCTCGGCCTCGGTGAGGGAGTGGCGGCGGCCGACCCACAGCTCGCCCTGGCCGTCGAGCCAGAACTCGCCGTTCTCCCGGTTCGAGCGCGGCAGCAGGTAGACCGTCGCCTCGTGGCCGTCGTCCTTCGGCTCCAGGACGAGGACGCCGTCCTGCGTCTGGTCACCGGTGAGGTACGCGTACTCGGTGGAGGCACGGAAGGCGTACTCGGTGTCATTGGAACGGGTCTTCAGCCGGCCGGCGGGGATGACCAGCCGCTCGCCGGGGAAGCGTGCGGAGAGCGCGGCGCGGCGGTCCGCGGTGTGCCCGGCCTGCGCGATCGGCTCCAGCCCCTGCAGCTCGGTGTCGGCCCAGCCGGACTTCATGCTCGCGGCGAGCTCGTCGGATACGCCCGGGTAAAGGCCGTTCTTCCGCTGCTTGACCGGCTCTGCCTCTTCGGTCTCCGGGTTCTCCGGGATGAGCTCCTCAGACACGACTTGTCTCTCCTTGGTACGACACTGGGCCCCCTCCATCGTACGGGCGTACGGAAGGGGGCCCAGGGCCGGAAGACCTCTTACACAAGGATCGCCCCGCCGCGCCGCGGGAGCGGAGGGTGGCTCAGTCGAACCGGGCCGCCAGCAGAACCACGTCCTCGGTGCCGTCGTCCTGGCCGGGCCCGTCGGGGAGCACGGTGCGCAGCACATGGTCGGCGACCGACGCGGCGTCGTGGCGCAGCGCCTTGGGCACACTCGCCGCCGCCGAGTGGAGCCGTGCGAACGCCCGGTCCATCGAGTCGCCCGCACGGTGCAGCAGGCCGTCGGTGTACAGCAGCACGGTCTCGCCGGGTGCGGGCGTGATCTCCACACTCGGCGCCTCCCAGCAGGCGAGCATGCCCAGCGGCGCGGACAGGGTGGTCTCGACGAATTCGGTACGCCGGTCGCCGATGATCAGCGGCGGGGTGTGCCCGGCCCCGGCCAGCACGATCTTGCGGCGGGCGGGCTCGCAGTAGGCGAACAGAGCGGTGGCGGAACGGGTGGGCTCGGTCAGCCGCAGCAGGAGCTCCAGATCGGAGAGTACGGCGACGGGGTCCTCGCCCTCCATCACCGCGTACGCCCGCAGACTGGCGCGCAGCCGCCCCGTGGCGGCCAGGGCGCTCGGCCCGGAGCCGCTCACCGAGCCGACGGCGAGACCGAGCGCCCCCTCCGGCAGGGCCAGCGCGTCGTACCAGTCGTTGCCGCCCCGGGGCGCGGCGTGGTGGCGTACGGCGAGCTCCACGCCCGGGACCCGGGGCAGCCGGCTGGGCAGGAGTTCCTCGGTGACGGTGGCGACGTCGGTCCTGGCCCGTTCCAGTTCCAGCAGCCGGGCCAGGTGTTCGGCGGCGTACCCGGTGTACAGGCCGGCCAGGTGACGCTGGCGCTCCAGCGGCTCGGCGGGTTCGTCGTAGAGCCAGACCGCGGCGGCGAGCCGTCCCGTCCGGTCGGTGGTGATCGGCAGCGCGTAGCTGGCGGCGTAGCCCAGCTGGGCGGCGACCTCGCGCCTGCGGGGGTCCAGGCTGGTGTCACCGAGCAGGTCGGGGGTGGTCAGCGGGCCTTCGGGGTTCGGCAGGCCTTCCAGGATGCGTCCGTAGGACGTGGCGCTGCGCGGCACCGTCTCGATCTGGCCGAGCTCCGCGTGGGCCAGACCGAGACCGATGGTGCTGACGGGGCCGCGGCGGTCGGACGGTTCGAACACGATCAGCCCGCGGCGGGCACCCACCAGAGCGGCCCCGGCGTCGAGCAGCTCGTGCAGTGCGTCGTCCAGAGTGCTGGTTCTGGCCAGCCGCTCGGTGAGCTCGTGCAGCGTGGTGAGGTCGGAGACCCAGCCCGCCAGCCGGTCCTGGATGAAGGCGCCGGGCGCGGCGGGCACCTCGGAGAGAGGTCCGGCAGTGTGCGCCGAAACCGGAACTGTGGGATCGATTCCAGCCACTTTCGGCAGGTGTGGGGCGCTCATGGTCGTCGGCTCTCCGACTGGCGTGTTTCGTCGAATAGCATCGCAAACCCCCATGTCATTCTGCGCCGCTATCAGTGCATCCACATGTACACGCACAAGTAAGGCGATGTCCAGCATTGTCCCCACGGGATTTGTGGTGTCCATGTGACAACTAACTTGGCCAAAAAATGCACCCTGCGAAAGATATTTGCGGTCGACTGGGTCTGCTCGACAGGGGGTGCCCTCGGGGTGAAGTCCCGAGGGGCGCGTCATTGCGGGCATGCTGGGTACGTAATCGATAGACGGCCAGGAGCGGTTCCGACCGCTCCCGGAACCTGGCAGCGGGCCCGGACGTCCTCATCTGTGACGGCCACGCCCCACCCCCGAGTGGCGAGGTTGTACGCACGGACGGCAGGCGCGAGACGCGCCCTGCGCCTCGCCATCGTTTCGACTGGAACCGGCTCGATTCGGCTCAGCACAGCTCACGCTCGGTAGCGACGACCCACCCGTACCGCAGGCTCGACGAGCACGTACACACAGTGAAGATCCGCACACGCGATGTGATGCGGACCCTCGGCGTTCAACGGAAAGGAACGAGCGCTCATGCGCGAGATCCTCGGAAGGCGACGCAGGCTCCGGTTCCGGGACAGGCCCGCTCAGCTCGACGCGGCCCTGACCTGTGCCACCGAGTGGCAGTGGCCGGTACTCCCGGGAGTGGGGCTGCAGACGGCCGGCAGCCGCGGTGAACGTGGCTGCGCCTGCCCAGATCCCGAGTGCGCCGTGCCCGGCGCACACCCCTTCGATCCCGGACTCCTCGCGGCGAGCACCGACCCGAGGATGGTGCGCTGGTGGTGGACGAACCGGCCCACCGCGCCGGTCGTGCTGGCCACCGGTGGGCGGGCGCCGTGCGCACTGAGCCTGCCGGCCGTCGCCGCTGCCGGGGCGCTGGCCGCACTCGACCGGATGGGCGTGCGGCTGGGGCCCGTGGTGGCGACACCGACCCGGTGGTCCCTGCTGGTCGCTCCGTACACCCTTGAGCGGCTCGGCGAACTGCTGCACGCCCAGGACTGGGTGCCCAGTTCATTGCGATTCCACGGCGAGGGGGTTATCTCATCCTTCCGCCGTCCGAGACAGGTCCGGGGCAGGTGCGCTGGGAGCGGGCACCGCACCGGGTCTCCCGGCCGCGGCTGAAGGGCGGAGCGCCGGCCCGGGTGGCCGCGTCGCCGTGGCTGCCGGATGTGGGTGCGGTGCTGGACGCGTTGGTCGAAGCGAGCAACAGCGCGCCGGACGGCGGAAGCCGACTCGCCTACTGACGGTCGGCTGGTGGCATCGCACCGGTATTCCGGCGCACCGTCAGAAATGCCCGCAGCGCGTGAGCGGTGTCACCAGAAAATGCCTGGGCGGGTGTGAGGGCGGCGTCATTTCGTCCGTCCTCTCTGTTCGCGGGCCGATTTTCCGTGCGGTCTCCGTACCGCACGGCCCGCTTTCCCGCACCGACTGCTGCCGGGCCCTCCGGGACGGCCGGCCGCCGCCACGGCCTCGTCCCCGGCATGCAAAGTCTGCCGGTGCAAAGCCGGTCGGGGGTCGGCATTCTGATGCCCCCTCCGAAACTGGTTCGAAGAGAATTCGATGATCTTTTTCGGCCCTGTCCGGATGCTCTTCCGGCAGCTTTTCGCTCGGCTGCCGCGAACGCGGTCTGCCGGCCGATGACGCGGGCCGGCGGCTGTGCGGCGCCGCTGCCGGGTCCGGATTCAACCGCAGTCCGTCCGCGTCGCGTTGACGCGGCACCGGCGCGACTCCGGCCGCGGACTGTCGGGAGGCCGTGCGGAGTGAGGGGGGCGGTGGCGGCCGAGGGGCCTGTCCGGGGACCTGTCTCAGGTCTGTGCGCGGTCCGTGCGCCGCGGGGCGCGCCGTGTGCGCCGTACCCGGAAATGAGGATGCCCGATCGCTGGCGACGGGGGATGCACCAGCGACCGGGCTTCTAGAACGGTAACAAGAGATCTGCCGTTCGCAAATTCGATCTCGCGTATTCGGACAGCGATTTACCTGTCAGTACGGGGAGTTGTGACGCGAGTCACCGCACTGTCCGGGCTGTGGTCACTCTCAGCTGAGGGTCACCTGGCGGTTGGTGAGCCCCCCGCGCGCCCGCCGCTCATCGGCGGTGAGCGGCGCGTCCGACGCGAGTGCCGTCGCCAGTCGCTCGGCGAACACGGCGGCGGGCTTCTCGCAGTCCTCGGCCCCCATCGCACTCGGCAGATCCCAGACGGGGACCATCAGGCCGTGCGCACGGAAGGAGCCGACCAGCCGGGTCCCCTCGCCGAGCGACGAGGCGCCGGCGGCGTGCAGCCGGGCGAGCGCGTCGAGGAGCTGCTCCTCGGGGTGCGGCATGACCCAGCGCAGGTGGTTCTTCTCCGGCGTCTCGCACCAGTAGGCGGCGTCCCCCCCGGTGAGCAGGACGGTCGGGATCGCCGCGTCGTTCGCACGCTCCAGGGACGCGGACACCTCGGGTGTGGCGTTCTCCGCGTCCGGCACCCAGAATTCGAAGCCGGAGTGCACGACGGGCGCGAACGGCGCATCGGAGTCCAGGACGTCCTGCAGCCGGGGCCCGTCGGCCGGAACGCGCCGGGCGGCGACGGGAGAGCCGGGCTCGGTCTCCAGCGCCCGGTGCAGGGTGTCGGCGAGATCGCGGCTGAGGTCGCCGGAAGAGGTGTCGTTCTGCAGGGCGAGCAGAACCGAACCGTCGTCGCGGCGCAGCGCGGGCCAGGCCATCGGAAGCACGGTCGCGAGCGTCACGGACGGCACGCCCTCGGGCAGGCCGCCCTTCAGGGTCAGTTCGACCGTGGCGGCGGGGACCAGCTCGCGCAGCGCGACCCAGTCGCATTCACCGGCGAGCCCCTCGAAGGGGCGCTGGACCAGCTCGGTCACGGCCTGGGCGGCGGCGCGGCCGTGACAGGCCTTGTAGCGGCGGCCCGAACCGCACGGGCAGGGCTCGCGAGCCCCGACCACCGGGATCTCGCCGTCCTTGAGTTGCTGCTTCCCGGCCTTGGTCTGAGGGCGCTTCTTGGCCATGGTGGGCTTTCTCCCGGTTGCGACAGTGCGGTCTGGGCCGCGAGCCTAGCCGCCCGTGCGCTGTCCGGGGCGCAGCTGCCCCTGGCGGCCCGTGGGCACCGGGGTGCGGGAACGCCGCGCCGCGGCCCCCGGGCACGAGTTCGGGAGCGCCGCCCCGAGGTGCTGCCCGGATGTCCTCCGCAGACCGTACCGCTGTTCCCTGGGCCGGCTCCCTGCGCCGGCCCGTCCGTCAGCCCGCGTCGTCGAAGGCGTCGGCGAGATCCAGCCCGTCGAACCCCGGCACTCCGGGTACGCCTGACAGCCCGGAGGTGCCCGACGGGCGCCCGTTGCCCCGTCCGCCCGCACGGACGTCGGGGCGTGCGGGGCCCTCGTTGACCAGGACCCAGACCGTGACCTCGCCGGACGAGTCGTCGCGTACGCCCCATGCCTCGGCGAGCGCACTGATGATGTTGAGCCCCCGGCCGCCGCGCGCGGTCACCGAGGGAGTGGCCGGAACCGGTCGGGTCGGACCGCCGCCGTCCGTCACTTCGACCGTCAGTCCGCCCGTTCTGTCGACGCGCCAAGCGGCGCGCACGTCGCCGTCTCCCACGTCGGTGTGCCGGCCCAGCGGCCTGCCGTGCCGGCAGGCATTGCTGAGCAGTTCGGAAAGGATCAATACAGCATCGTCGACGACCGAATCCGACACCCCGTGGCTGCGCAACTGCTCACGCATCCGGTGCCGTGCCTGACCCACGCCCGCAGGGCCATGGGGAACGGCCATGCTCGACGACGTGGGCACTTCCTGTGCCACCACCAACGCCACCCCCGAGACCTCCTTTGCCCCACGCCAGGGAGTGGATGCCCTCCTGGGCTGGGCCGGAAACCGGCCAACGGTCTGCCAGTGACGCACTCGTAACGATCGAATACAGCCCGAATGCGCCGGTGTACTCCCCGTAGCTGATATTAAGAGCGCCCCAGTTGTGACAGGACCTGCTTCGGGCGGTTCGTGATGATTGCCTCCACTCCGAGCCGAATGCAGAGTTCGACGTCCTCCGGCTCGTTGACCGTCCAGACGTGGGCCCGGTGGCCCGCGCGGTGCAGACGGTCGATGTAGCCCGGGTGGCTGCGTACGATCCGCATCCCGGGACCGGCGATCCGGGCACCGGCCGGCAGCCGTCCGTCGCGCAGCCGCGGCGAGACGAACTGCATCAGGTAGACGGTGGGCAGATGCGGTGAGGCTTCCTGGATGCGGTGCAGGGAGCGGGCCGAGAAGCTCATGATGCGGACCGGTGAGGGGCCGTCGGCCGGCGGTGCGTCGAGCTCGAAGCGCTTCAGCAGGTGCAGCAGCCGCTCCTCGACCTGGCCCGCCCAGCGGGTCGGGTGCTTGGTCTCGATGGCCAGCTGGAGCGGACGCCCGGCGGCTCTCGTCTCGACGACCAGTTCCAGCAGCCGTTCCAGGGTGAGTACGGAGGTGAGCTCGCCCGGCACCGGGTCCCAGTCCGGTGACTCCGACTCCTCGCGGTCCTTCCAGGAGCCGAAGTCGAGGGCGGCGAGTTCGGCGAGCTCCAGGGCGGACACCGCGCCGCGACCGTTGGATGTGCGGTTCACCCGGCGGTCGTGTACGCATACGAGATGGCCGTCGGCGGTGAGTCGTACATCGCACTCCAGGGCGTCGGCGCCGTCCTCGATCGCCTTCCGGTACGCGGCCAGGGTGTGCTCGGGGGCGTCGTCGGACGCGCCTCGGTGTGCGATGACCTGGATGGGATGCTGCATGGTGTGCTGCTGCCGTGCTTGGGTCACCGCGTCATGGTGTCATCGGGAGCCCGTGGGCGTGCACACCTTGCCAGGCGGGACCGTTTTGCCCGATGTAAAGAGCCGTGCGCAGATGCACAGCTCCTGCTTACAGTGGTCTGACGTGCTGTGGGAAAAGCTGACTCCAGACACGTACACAGCGGATCTCTTGCCGAATGATGATGTGGAACCGAGGAGTAAAGAGCTGTGAGCACAGAGAACGAGGGCAACGAGCGCAACGCGGCCGAGGCCGCCCCGTCCGTTCCGTCCGCACCTCCAGTGCCGGCCGACGCTCCCCACGGGCCTCCTGGAGGCGCGCCCGCGGTCCCGCCGCAGCCGGACGTGACGGCCACGCAGCCGCAGGTCCCCCAGGCGCATGACCCGGCGACCACTCCCATGGCCCCGGTCCCGACAGGGGCTCCGGCCCACACGCCGCCTCCCGCGCCGCAGTCGGCGGCGGACGCGGGCTGGCCCCCGCCGCCGCCCGCCGTCCCCGCCTACGCCCACCACGCCCAGGGCGGCGGCCCGGTGTGGGGCCCGCCCGGTCAGCCGCACGCGCACGACGCCCCCCGCAAGCGGCGCGGCGGCGGTCTGGTGGCCGCGGTGGCCGTGGCGGCGCTCGTCGCGGGCGGCGTCGGCGGCGCCCTCGGGTACTGGGCGGCGGACAGCAACGACAGTTCCGGCTCCTCCGCTTCGACCACGGTCGCGGCGTCGACGAATCCGCAGGACCTCAAGCGCGACCCGGGCACGGTCGCGGGGGTCGCGGCCAAGGCGCTGCCCAGCGTGGTCACGATCGACGCGCAGGGCGGCGACGGCGAGGGCGGTACCGGCACCGGCTTCGTGTACGACAAGGAGGGCCACATCCTCACGAACAACCACGTGGTGGCCTCCGCGGCGGACAACGGCCAGCTGTCGGCGACGTTCTCGAACGGCAAGAAGTACGACGCCGAGGTGGTCGGCCGGGCCGAGGGCTACGACGTCGCGGTCCTCAAGCTGAAGAACCCGCCGCAGGGCCTCACGCCGCTGGCCCTGGGCAACTCGGAACAGGTCGCGGTCGGCGATTCGACGATCGCGATCGGCGCCCCGTTCGGCCTGTCCAACACCGTCACCACGGGCATCATCAGCGCGAAGAACCGCCCGGTCGCCTCCGGCGACGGCTCCGGCGGCAGCAGCTCGTACATGAGCGCCCTGCAGACCGACGCCTCGATCAACCCGGGTAACTCCGGCGGCCCGCTGCTGAGCGCCGGCGGCGCGGTCATCGGGATCAACTCGGCGATCCAGTCGACGGGCAGCTCCACCGGCCAGAGCCAGGCGGGCTCCATCGGCCTCGGCTTCGCCATCCCGATCAACCAGGCGAAGAACGTCGCCCAGCAGCTGATCAAGACGGGCCAGCCGGTCTACCCCGTCATCGGAGCCACGGTGACGATGGACGAGAAGACCGGCGGCGCGGTCATCTCGGACCAGGGCACGGGCGGCACGGCCGCGGTCCCGAAGGACAGCCCCGCGGCCAGGGCGGGCCTGAAGGCGGGCGACGTCATCACGAAGTTCAACGACACCGTGGTCGACAGCGGCCCGACCCTGATCGGCGAGATCTGGACCCACAAGCCGGGCGACAAGGTCACGCTGACCTACAAGCGCGACGGCAAGACGGCGACGGCCGAAGTCACCCTGGGGGAGCGCAAGGGCGACAGCTGACCGGCTAGGCTGTCCTCTCGTCGAAGCAGGTCGCAGACCGCTGAGGCGGGGTGGGTTGCCCGAGCGGCCTAAGGGAACGGTCTTGAAAACCGTCGTGGCAGCGATGTCACCGTGGGTTCAAATCCCACACCCACCGCAGATGAACGGCCCCTGACCAGGTGAATCGGTCGGGGGCCGTTCCCTTTTCGTGGTCCCCGTCAGTAGCCGTGGGTCCCCGTCGGTTCCCGCTCGACCGGGCACGGAAGGGGCATGCGTGCAGGCGGGCCACCTGACGATCAGTCTTCACGCGCCACGGCGTCGGGTCGCAGTCTCAGTTCCTGGACCTGATAGCAATCCGAGTAGACGGTGGCGACGACAGCGCCGCACGTGCACACCAGGTTGGGCCCCCATTCGCCGTCCATCCCGCAGCAGTAGCCGCGGCGCATCGCGATGTCGGGGTGCCCCTCCAGACCGAGGCCGTCGACGGGGTTGAGCACGATGGTGCCGACCGGACCGGACTCCACCAGGAAGCCGGACGGCTCATCCAGTACGTACGGTGGGCCGGACGGATCGGGATCAACCGCAAACGTGCCCGGCGGCATCCGTACGACGGGTTCGGCGGAGTGCCCGCTCGCGTCCGGGGGAGACGCCTCCGCCCGGTGCCACCCCGCATCCCCCTCGGGGTCCGGCAGGGGCCGCTCGGTGACCGTCGGCGTCACCGCACGGTGGCAGCTGCGGCACTGGAAGACCGTCATCGGGCACCCTCGTCTCTTTCGAGCATTGTCGCGAGGGTGCCCACGTGGTCGGTATGGGGGCCCACGATGCGCGGTGTGTCCCCCGGTCCACCCGTATCGGGGTGTCCCCCCGGCCCGCGCCGGGGGTGTGGGCGTTCCCCACTGTCACCCCGGAGGTTCGCACCGGGTCGTGGTGAGGCGGGATGCCGAGGCGATGGTGGCGCGGGCCTCGTGCTCGGGCAGGCCGGTGCGGACCGCGGCCTCGGTGAGGGCGTCCGCCAGGTCGTCGCCGAAGCCGTGTTCGTAGGCGCGGCAGGCGGCCCAGAAGAGCCGGGTGTTGCGTTGCCCCTCGTCCGCCGCGAGGACGAACTGGATCAGGCCCTGGCCCCGGTCGGGGTGGCTGTGGTGGCGGGCTGTGCGTGCTGGGGGCGTCAGCAGCTGGAGGAGGGGGCGCGGGCAGGGGGCCGGCGGGAGGCCGCCGGTGCCGGGGGCGACCCGGTAGGCGCCGTGGGCGGTGACCGAGCCGGGGCCGACCAGGTAACCGCCTGTGCCGCGGATGTCGATGCCGGGGGCGAGTCGGCCGGCGGAGTTCGGTACTGCCACGCCGGGCGGGCCGGACAGCCAGATGTGGCGGCCGCCGCTGGGCGTGAGCACCGTGACGGTCGGCGGGATGGTGAACAGGTGCTCCAGCGCCAGCTGTTGCAGCGCCGCGGCGGAGTCGTGCCGGCCGGTGGAGTCGATGTCGAGGTCGATACCGATGAGGTGGTGCGGGGCCCGGCCGCAGGCGATGCCGTAACCGGTGGCCCACGGGGCGGCGGCGAAGAGGGCGCGCACCGCGGCGGGGTCGGTGGTGGCGTCGTGGACGCCGTGCCCGGGCAGGCCGCAGCGGCCGCGGCAGATGTTCGGCCGGTCCTCGTCCCGGTGCGGGGAGCGCAGGGCGGGGAGCTTGGTGGCGGACAACGGGATGACAGGGAGCCCGTGTTCGGCCGCGGAGAGGGCGTGGGCCAGGGCCAGGGTGGAGGTTCGCCGGTCGTGGATGGCCATGCTTCCATGTTCGTACTAATGTTCGAATAATGGAAGAGGGGGAGAGTGCGGGAGTGGCGGTGCGGGGTGGGGTGGCGAAACGCTTCTTCTCCCGCGCGGCAGGGGCGGCCGCGCCATGCCCGACTGACCTGGGAATTTGTGGAGTCTGGGGTTTATCGGCCGTTCCTCATGCTTGAGGGGAATCGGAATGCATGGGTGGTTCGCCGTGGCGGCGCTGGGCAACCTTGACCTCGCGACGTCGTGACCAACGCCGGACCGGTCGGCCGACCGGCCCGGGATCAGCCTCACTTTCCGTTCCTGGAGGAATAGACATGGCAAGCATCCGTACCGCTCGCGCCCTCGCCGTGGTTGCCGCGCTGCCCCTCGTCGCCGCCGTCTTCGGTGGTGTGGCACAGGCCGACAACGGGTCGTTCGCGAACGACGGGTCGAACGCGGGTGTGGCCACGATCAGTGGCAGCGGGGTCGGTGGGGACAACCTCGGCAATTCGTCCACGTCGCAGCAGCAGGCCACCGGCTCCGGGGCGTCGAACCAGAGCAACTCCGCCCAGGTGAACGGCTCCGCCTTCACCGATATCGACCAGTCCACCCACAATCTCGCGGTGAACTTCACCAATCTCTGGTGATCGGTGCCTGCCGCGGGCCGGTCGGGGGGCCGGGCCGCGGTTGGGGGACGACGGCCTGCGTGGTGTCACTTCGGTGGCGGCATGCAGGTCGTTCGTCGTTCTCCTGGGATGTCGGGAAATGTGGGGCGGCGGGGAAGGGGCGGGCGGGAGCGTGGGGGGTGACGGGTTGGCGTCGGGTGCCTTGACAGTCGAGCGGAATCTGACGGACAGTCAGAAACACTGATCCGCAGGCATGTTCCCGAGAGGCAGCCGCCGTGCACCTGGCCCCGACGGAGCGCCAGCTACAGCTGCGCGCCGAGCTCCGCACCTACTTCCGCGATGTGATGCCGCCATCCGTCGGCCGGACCGGCCCGGTGGCCGGGAGCCCCGCCGGACAGCGGCGGCTGCTGCGTCGTATCGGCGCCGACGGACTGCTCGGACTGGGCTGGCCCGTCGAGTACGGCGGGCAGGGGCGTGGCGCGGACGAACAGTTCCTGTTCTTCGACGAGGCCTACCGCGCCGGCGCACCCGTCTCGATGGTCACCCTCAACACCGTGGGCCCCACCCTGATGAAGTACGGGACCGAGCAGCAGAAGGAGTACTTCCTGCCGCGGATCCTGGCCGGCGAAATCGTCTTCGCCATCGGATACAGCGAGCCCGAAGCGGGTACCGACCTTGCCGCGCTGCGCACCAGGGCGGTACGCGACGGCGACTCGTGGGTCATCGACGGGCAGAAGATCTTCACCAGCAACGCGCAGAACGCGGACTGGATCTGGCTCGCCTGCCGCACGGACCCGGACGCACCCAAGCACCGGGGCATCTCGATCATTCTCGTGCCGACGGACGCGCCCGGCTTCTCCTGGACGCCCATCGACACCGTGGGCGGTCTGACCACGACCGCCACGTACTACGACGACGTGCACGTGCCCGTCACCGGGCTGGTCGGCGCGGAGAACGGCGGCTGGGGGCTGATCACCAACCAGCTGAACCACGAACGGGTGGCCCTGGCCGCGATCGGCATGCAGGCCGAGGACTTCTACGACGCGGCCCTCACCTTCGCCCGTACGCCCGATCCGGTGACCGGCCGACGTCCGGTTGACGAGCCCTGGGTCCGGTCCCGGCTGGCCGAGGCCTATGCCCGGCTGGCGGTGACCCGCCTGCTCAGCTGGCGTCTGGTGGGTGACGTCGGAGCGAACGCGCTGGCCCCCGGCGATGCGAGCGGCGTGAAATTCGTGGGAACCGAAAGCGCCGTGGAGGTGTATCGAATGTGCCAGGAAATCACGGGGGATGCCGCAATGATCCGGGGCGGTTCGCCCGGCTCCTTCGGTGACGGGGAGCTGGAGCGGATGAACCGGGCGGCGCAGATCAACACCTTCGGGGGCGGGGTGAGCGAGGTGCAGCGGGAGATCGTCGCGACGATGCGGCTCGGAATGAAGAGGGGGAAGCGGTGACGGGAGGGCAGGGTGGGCGGGACGAGCTGTACGAGCGGCTCAGGGCGTACGAGGGCCGTGCGGCCGCCACCGCCGGCACCGGCAAGGACCTGGTCAACGAGCCCATGATCAGGCACTGGTGCGAGGCGATGGGGGACACGAACCCGGCTTACACCGGCCCCGGTGCCGTTGCCCCGCCGACCATGCTGCAGGCGTGGACGATGGGCGGCCTGTCGGGGCACACGGACCGGGACGGCGCCTACGACGAGCTGTTCGGCCTGCTCGACGGGGCCGGGTTCGCCTCGGTGGTCGCGACCGACTGCGAGCAGGAGTATCTGCGTCCCTTGCGGCCCGGCGACCGGATCACCTTCGACGCGGTGATCGAGTCGGTCTCGGAGCGGAAGACGACGAAGCTGGGCACGGGCTACTTCATCACCACACGCATGGACGTCCGGGCACAGGACGAGCCGGCCGGGACGCACCGCTTCCGGATTCTCAAGTACCGTCCGGCGGCGGCGCGGACCGTGAGCCCGGGGAAGCCAGCGATTCGGCGCAGTGGGGGCCTGCGGCCCAGGCCGGTGGTCAACCGGGACAACGCCGGATTCTGGAAGGGGGTCGCCGCTCACCAGCTGCTGCTCCAGCGCTGCGGTGCGTGCGGCACCCTGCGGTTCCCCTGGCTGCCCGGATGCAACGCCTGCGGATCGCCCGAGTGGGAATCGGTCGAGGCTTCGGGCGAGGGCACCGTCTTCTCCTACGTCGTGATGCATCACCCGCCCTTCCCCGCATTCAGCCCGACCGAGGAGGCCGGGCCCTACGCGGTGGCGCTGATAGAGCTGGCGGAGGGCGTCCGGATGGTGAGCAACGTGATCGGCGTGCCCTGCGACAAGGTGCGGGTGGGGATGCCGGTGCGGCTGGAATTCCTGCGCACGGACCCGGAGTTGGAACTGCCGGTCTTCCGGGGGAGCGAGGGCTGAGATGGATTTCGAACCCACTGAGGAGCAGAGCGCCGCGCAGGGGCTCGCCGCCCGGATCTTCGGCGATCTGTCGACGCATGACCGGCTGGCCGCGACCGGCGCCGGTACGGACACCGAGCTCTGGAAGGAGCTCTGTGCGGCCGGATTGCCCGGTGCGGTCGAGGAGATCGGGCTCCTCGGACTGGTGCTGCTCCTGGAGGAACAGGGCCGGACAACCGCCCAGGTGCCCTTCGCGGCAAGCTGCGTGTACGGGCTGCTCGCTGTCGCCGGACAGGGCACGGACGAGCAACGGGAGCGGCTGTTGCCGCCCCTCCGGGAGGGCACGGCGGTGGCCACCGGAGCGTTCCCGGCCTGCGGTGGTGTGCAGGTGGAGGACCGGGCCGTCCGGCCGGGGCGGTTGAGCGGCACGGTGCCGCTGGTGCCCTGGCTCAGGGAGGCCACCCACATCCTCGTCGCCGCTGCGGACCGGTCCCTGTGGATCGTGCGGACCGCAGACGCGGGCGTGCGCACCGAGCCCGTGGAGACCACGGCCCCGTGGGCGGCGGGGCGGCTGGTGCTGGCAGCGGCGCCCGCGGAGCGGCTCGGCGGGGCGGGGGCGTACGAGGAGGTGCTGGCCACGGCTCGGACGGCGTTCGCCGGCCTCCAGGCGGGCGTGTGTGCCGGCTCGCTCGCCCGTGCCGTTGAACACACCCGCACGCGGGAGCAGTTCGGGCGCCCGCTGTCGACCAACCAGGGAGTGCTGCTGCGGGCCGCCGACGCCCACATGGACACCGAGGCGATACGTGTCACGGCGTACGAGGCGGCGTGGCGTCACGACCGTGCGCTGCCGTACGCGGCGCAGGCGCTGACCGCCGCGTGGTGGGCTTCCGAGGCCGGGAAGCGGGTGGTGCACGCGGGGCAGCATCTGCACGGCGGCACGGGCGCCGACCTCGATCACCCGGTGCACCGGCACTTCCTCTGGGGGCGTCAGCTCGACGCCTATCTCGGCTGCGGCAGCGAAGTGCTTCAAGAACTCGGCGGACTACTGGTGCAGGAGGGATCGCAGTGAAGGTCGGTGAGGAACTGCCACCGTTGCAGATCGCGGTGACCCGCACCCTGATCGTGGCGGGGGCCGTCGCCTCCCGCGACTACCAGGACGTGCACCATGACGCGGAGCTGGCGCGGGAGAAGGGCGCCCCGGACATCTTCATGAACATCCTGACGACCAATGGCCTGGTCGGGCGGTACGTCACCGATCACTTCGGTTCCTCGACGGTGCTCAGGAGGGTCGCCATCAGGCTTGGTGTGCCCAACTATCCGGGCGACACCATGGTGTTGACCGGCAAGATCACCGGCTGCGGCGACGACGGGACGGCCGAGGTGTCGGTCGTGGGCACCAACGGGCTCGGCAGGCACGTCACCGGCACGGTGACCGTCAGCGTTCCGGAGGGATCCGCATGAGCGTGCGCAGGGCCGATTCGCTCGGCGGCAGGGCGGCCGTGGCCGGGATCGGGGCGACGGAGTTCTCCAAGGACTCCGGACGCAGCGAACTCAAGCTGGCGGTCGAGGCCGTGCGCGCGGCGCTCGACGACGCGGGGCTCAGCCCCGCCGATGTCGACGGACTGGTCACCTTCACCATGGACACCAGCCCCGAGATCACCGTCGCCCAGGCGGCCGGCATCGGCGAGCTGTCGTTCTTCTCCCGCATCCACTACGGCGGCGGGGCGGCCTGCGCCACCGTCCAGCAGGCGGCCCTCGCCGTGGCCTGCGGGGTGGCCGACGTGGTCGTCTGCTACCGCGCGTTCAACGAACGGTCGGGGCGGCGCTTCGGCTCCGGGGTGCAGCAGCGGGAGCCCACGGCCGAGGGCGCGGCGCTCGGCTGGAACCTGCCCTTCGGGCTGCTCACCCCCGCCTCCTGGGTGGCCATGGCCGCCCAGCGGTATCTGCACACCTACGGGCTGACGCCGGAGGCCTTCGGCCACGTGGCGGTCACCGACCGGCGCCATGCCGCGCGCAATCCGGCGGCGTACTTCTACGAGAAGCCGATCACCCTGGCCGAGCACGCCGCGTCCCGCTGGATCGTAGAACCCCTGCGGCTGCTCGACTGCTGTCAGGAGACCGACGGCGGACAGGCGATCGTGGTCACCAGTGCGGAACGGGCCAGGGACCTGCCGCAGCCGCCCGCGGTGATCGTCGCCGCCGCCCAGGGAGCCGGGCGGTCGCAGGAACAGATGACGAGCTTCTACCGTGACGGGCTGACCGGGCTTCCGGAGACGGCTGTCGTCGCCCGCCAGCTCTGGCGCAACTCCGGCCTCTCCCCCGCCGACATCGACGTGGCGATCCTGTACGACCACTTCACCCCGTTCGTCCTGATGCAACTGGAGGAGTTCGGCTTCTGCGCGCCGGGTGAGGCCGCGGACTTCGTGGCCGCCGACGCACTGCCCCTGAACACCCACGGCGGCCAGCTGGGGGAGGCGTACCTGCACGGGATGAACGGCATCGCGGAGGCGGTCCGGCAGATCCGGGGCACGTCGGTGAACCAGCTGCCCGGGGCGGCCAGGGCGCTGGTCACGGCCGGTACCGGGGTACCCACCTCGGGTCTGGTGCTGGGCCGGGCGGAGTGAGCGGGGCCGGACGGCCGGGCGCCGCCGCCTCGGGGGCGACCCTGAGGACTGCGGGACGGGCCCTCCACCTACAGGAGGTGGACGGGGGCCTGCCCCTACTCCCTGAGGCGGACGAGGTTTCGGGACCTGGGGGCGATCCCCGGAGGGACGCCCACTCCTAGCGTGGAGGCATGACCACGCCAGTCTGCACGGGCACCTCCAGGGGAGCTGCTGCCACCACCGTACGCACGCCGCGCACCCCGTACGAGCCGCTCGCCGGGCATACACCGCACGCGTCGCCGGCCCCGCGCGCACCGCACGCGCCGCACGCCCCGTACGCGGCGCCGCGCACGCCGGCCACCGGGCACGCGCCGGCCACAGCGCGCACGCCGGCCACCGCGCGGGCACCGTACGGGGCACGGGCCCCGTACGTTCCGTACCCGTCGTTCACGTCGTTCGTGAAGGCCCGCGGGCCGGTGCTGCTGCGGGCCGCCCGCTCGCTCACCGCGAACCCCAGCGATGCCGAGGACCTGCTGCAGACCGCGCTGACCAAGACGTACGTCGCCTGGGAGCGGATCGAGGACCACCGCGCACTCGACGGCTACGTCCGCCGGGCTCTGCTGAACACCCGGACCTCGCAGTGGCGCAAGCGCAAGGTCGACGAGTTCGCCTGCGACGAGCTGCCCGAGCAGGAGACCACTCCGGGGCCCGACCCCGCCGAACAGCAGTCGTTGCACGACGCCATGTGGCGGGCTGTGCTGAAGCTCCCCGACCGCCAGCGCGCCATGGTCGTGCTGCGCTACTACGAGGACCTGAGCGAGGCGCAGACGGCCGAGGTGCTCGGGGTGTCCATCGGTACGGTCAAGAGCGCGGTGTCCCGGGCGCTCGGCAAGCTGCGGCAGGACCCGGAGCTGACACCGGTCAGGTGAGCCGTCGAACCGGAGCCACGGGCAGGCCGGAGACCAAGTGCCTCTCGTTCGGATGATGCCGCGGGCAGGTCGCAGACCACGCCACGGGCAGGCTTGAGGAGTGTTCGGCCGTTGTGTCCGACTGGTGTGATTTTGTCGCTCGACACCGATTCGTACGCCCGGGAGTAGTGACATACCACGCGGTATGTGCGCAGAATCAGCGGAACCTTACTGCCGCGTAGCGCCCACCGGGAGGACGCCGTGCTCAGCACCATGCAGGACGTACCGCTGACTGTCACCCGCATCCTGAGCCATGGGATGACCATCCACGGGAAGTCGCAGGTCACGACCTGGACCGGAGAGCCCGAGCCGCAGCGGCGCAGTTTCGCCGAGATCGGCCGGCGCGCCACACAGCTCGCCCACGCCCTGCGTGAGGAGCTCGGCATCGACGGTGACCAGCGGGTCGCCACACTGATGTGGAACAACGCCGAGCACGTGGAGGCGTACCTCGCCATCCCGTCCATGGGCGCCGTGCTCCACACCCTCAACCTCCGGCTCCCCGCCGAGCAGCTGGTCTGGATCGTCAAGCACGCCGACGACAAGGTCGTCATCGTCAACGGCTCCCTGCTGCCCCTCCTCGCGCCGCTGCTCCCCCAGCTGACTTCGCTGGAGCACGTGGTCGTCGCGGGGCCGGGTGACCGTTCCGTCCTGGACGGTGCCGTGCCGCGGGTGCACGAGTACGAGGAGCTGATCGCCGGCCGGCCCACCAGCTACGACTGGCCCGAGCTGGACGAACGCCAGGCCGCCGCCATGTGCTACACCTCCGGCACCACCGGGGACCCCAAGGGCGTCGTCTACTCCCACCGTTCGATCTACCTGCACTCCATGCAGGTCAACATGACCGAGTCGATGGGCCTGACCGACAAGGACACGACCCTGGTGGTCGTCCCCCAGTTCCACGTGAACGCCTGGGGACTGCCGCACGCGACGTTCATGGCCGGCGTCAACATGCTGATGCCGGACCGGTTCCTGCAGCCGGCCCCGCTCGCCGACATGATCGAGCGGGAGAGGCCGACCCACGCCGCCGCAGTCCCCACCATCTGGCAGGGACTGCTGGCCGAGGTCACCGCCAACCCCCGCGACCTCACCTCCATGGCCCGCGTCACCATCGGCGGCGCCGCCTGCCCGCCCTCCCTCATGGAGGCGTACGACAAGCTCGGCGTCCGCCTCTGTCACGCCTGGGGCATGACGGAGACCTCACCGCTCGGCACGATGGCCAACCCGCCCGCCGGACTGACCGAGGAGCAGGAGTGGCCCTACCGCATCACGCAGGGCCGCTTCCCGGCCGGCGTCGAGGCCCGGCTGGTCGGCCCCGGCGGCGAACACCTTCCGTGGGACGGCGAGTCGGCCGGTGAGCTGGAGGTGCGCGGGGCCTGGATCGCCGGCGCGTACTACGGCGGTGCGGACGGCGAGGACCTGCGGCCCGATGACAAGTTCAGCCAGGACGGCTGGCTGAAGACCGGCGACGTCGGCGTGATCAGTGACGACGGCTTCCTCACGCTCACCGACCGCGCCAAGGACGTCATCAAGTCCGGTGGGGAGTGGATCTCCAGCGTCGAACTCGAGAACGTGCTGATGGCGCACCCGGATGTGGCCGAGGCGGCGGTCGTGGCCGTCCCGGACGACAAGTGGGGCGAGCGTCCGCTGGCGACCGTCGTCCTCAAGGAGGGCGCCACCGCCGACTACGAGGCGCTGAAGGCCTTCCTCGCCGAGCAGGGCATCGCCAAGTGGCAGCTGCCGGAGCGCTGGTCGGTCATCGCGTCCGTACCGAAGACGAGCGTCGGGAAGTTCGACAAAAAGGTGATCCGAAAGCAGTATGCGGCGGGCGAGCTGGATATCACCCAGCTCTGAGCCGGCGGTCGTGGACACGATGAGGGCGGTACGGGGAAACCCGTACCGCCCTCATCGCGTTCGCGTCACTGCTGTTTCCGCCGCTGCCGCTCCGCCGCTGCTGCTGCCCGGCGGTCAGTTGGTCCCTATCTTCGCGAGCAGGTCGACGATGCGTGACTGCACCTCGTCGCTCGTCGAACGCTCGGCGAGGAAGAGCACGGTCTCCCCCGAACTCAGCTTCGGCAGGTCGGACTCGCTCATGTCGGCGGAGGTGTAGACGACCAGCGGGGTGCGGTTCAGCTGGCCGTTGGCGCGCAGCCAGTCGACGATCCCGGCCCGGCGGCGGCGTACCTGCATCAGGTCCATCACCACCAGGTTCGGCCGCATCCGGGTCGCCAGCGAGACGGCCTCGCTGTCGGTCGCGGCACAGGCGACCTGCATGCCCCGGCGCTCCAGGGTCTGCGTCAGCGCGAGCGCGATGTCCTCGTGCTCCTCGATCAGCAGGACACGGGGCGGGTGCTGTTCGCTGTCGCGCGGGGCGAGCGCCTTCAGGAGTACGGCAGGGTCGGCGCCGTACGCGGCCTCCCGCGAGGCCTGCCCCAGACCGGCCGTCACCAGCACCGGCACCTCGGCCGCCACCGCCGCCTGCCGCAACGACTGCAGCGCCTTACGGGTGATGGGACCGGTCAGCGGGTCCACGAAGAGCGCGGCGGGGAACGCGGCGATCTGCGCGTCGACCTCCTCGCGCGAGTGCACGATCACCGGGCGGTAGCCGCGGTCGCTCAGGGCCTGCTGGGTGGAGACGTCGGGCGCGGGCCAGACGAGCAGCCGGCGCGGGTTGTCCAGCGGCTCCGGGGGCAGCTCGTCGTCGACGGGCTGCGGGGAGGGGCGGTTGGCGACCTCGACCGCGCCACCGGGGCCGTCCAGTGGCTGCGGCCCCTCGGCGCCCTCGTCGGGCGCCCCTATGGCGTAGGCACGGCCTTCGGCCGCCGGAGCGGACAGGAGCTGCCCCGACCCCTGAACGGTGCCGCCGGGACCGGTGCCGCCCGGGCCGGGCTGCGGCTCCGCCGGCTCCGGCGCCGCGGCAGCGGGCCCCGACAGGGCAGGCCGGTCGGGCCGGTCGGCCTCGGGCGGTGCCGCGAGCTTGCGGCGCCGGCCGGCGCCGCCGAGCGTCTGGTTCTGCTGGTGCGCGATGTGCTGGGCGAACGGCACGCCCTGCCCCAGCGTCCGCACGCTGAACGCGCGCCCCTGCGTCGAGTCCGGCGACCCTCCGGGCATGGGCGCCTCGGCGGGCAACGGCTGCCTGCGCGCGTCCGGCCCGGGTACGAGGGTCCGCGGACGGCTCTCGTCGGGCACGGGAGGACCGGCGGCGCCGCGGGCGTTCTCGGCCGCGGCGGTGCCGGTGGTGTGCGTGGTGCGGCCGGCCCCGGGCCACTCCGCGTCGCCGGAGGGCGGCTCGACGGCAGGCCCGGCCGACGTTCCGCGGCGCTGCCCCGGTGCGCCGTCCTGCCGGGGGTCACCGGGCTGCTCCCAGTCACCGGGCTGTTCCCAGTCATCGGGCTGCGCGGGCGGTGCCGGCTGCGCGGCGGGCACGGCCTGTTCGGGCTGGCCGAAGGGGGCGGTCGGACCGGCCTGTTCGGGCTGGCCGAAGGGCGCGCTCGGTGCGGCCTGTTCGGGCTGGCCGAAGGGCGCGGACGGTGCGGCCTGTTCGGGCTGGCCGAAGGGCGCGGACGGCACGTTCGGCATGGGCATACCGGACGGGTCGCCCTGCGCCGGGGCGCTCGCGTTCGCGCCCCCGTTCGCGTGGGTGCTTGCGTCGCCGTCCCCGTCCGCGTGCCGGGCCCGGCGTCGGCCGGTCGGGAGCGGGTGCGGCTGCGGCGGGGTGTGGTCGTGGTCCGGCTCACCGGATGCGGCGTCGTGGCGCCCCGGCAGCGAGCCGTCCGCCTCAGTGGCGGCGGGCGGCAGCCGGTCGGCGGCGGCGGGCGGCAGGGCGAAGGGGACCCGGGGGCCTGTCGGCTCGGCCTGAGCGGCCCGGTCCTGTGCGATCGACAGTGCGCGCCGCGCCCGCCGCCCGGTCGGCTGCTGCGCGGGTGCGGATTCCGGAGCGGGCGCCGCCTGACGGTTCTCCTGGCCCGGCGCCTGCGTCCGCGTGGCAGGGGCGAGGTCCGAGTAGTCCGCGGGGGCCTCGGAGCCGACGGCGTTCACCGAAGGCAGGGCGGGAAGCGCCAGCCGGCCCTCCGCGCCCCGGTGCGCCCGGTGTCCCCCGGTCGGCGCCTCGGCGGGCACGCCCCGGGGCGGCACGGTCTGGCCGCGCTGCGGGCGGCCCCCGGCCCCCTGAGCACCCTCGGCCGCCGTCACCACGGACCCCTCGGAAGGCGCCGGGGGAGTCGCGGCAGCGGGCAGTGCGAGGGCCTGCCCGGGGCCCTGCTGGCCGCCGGCAGCCTGAGCGGCGGCCGTCTCCGCCGGGCTGGGGCGGCCGCGCCTGCGCCCGGAGCCCTGGCCCTGCTGGGCCGGGATGAGTTCGTGCGGGTACGTCCCGTCGTGCTCGACGGCGGCCGCTGCCGCTGCCGGGTCCACGGAGTCGGCAGCTGTTCCGGTCGCAGGCTCCCGCCGGGCCCGACGCCGGCCGGTCGGCTCGGCCGCTCCGGTGTCCCCGGCTGCCGCGCCGAGCTCGCCCGCACCCTCGGAACCGTCCACCGGGCTCTCCAGGAAGGCATCGGTGGAGGCCCTGCGCGCCCGGCGCCGCCCCCCGCCGCTCTCGTGAGCGACCCCGGTGTCCTGACTCTCCTGAGCCGCCGCAGCCTGCGACGCCTCGGGAAGCCCCTGAGTCACGGCCGGGTCAGCGGCCTCCGGAGGCATCGGCGGCAGCACCGTCCCCGAGCCCGCGCCCAGCGGCACCTCGAGCACGTACGCGCTGCCGCTCATGCCCGGCATCTCGTGCGTCTGGAGCACGCCGCCGTGCGCCCGCACGATCCCGCGCACGATCGGCTCGTGCACCGGGTCTCCCCCGGCGAACGGCCCGCGCACCTCGATCCGTACGACCTCACCGCGCTGTGCCGCGGCGACGACGACCGTCGAGTCGACGTAGCCGCCGCCCGGCACCAGCCGGGCCTTGCCAGTCGAGTCGACCCCGGCGACGTCCGCGACCAGGTGCGCGAGCGCGGTCACCAGCCGCCCCGCGTCGACCTCGGCCTCGATCGGCGGCGCGTGCACCGCGAACTGGGCGCGGCCGGGCCCGATCAGCTCGACCGCGGCGTCGATGCCGGCCGTCACCACGCCGTCGAGGAGCACGTTCGTCTTGACGAGCGCCTCGGAGCCGCCGTCCAGGCGCTGGTAGCTCAGTACGTTGTCGACGAGCGTCGTCATCCGCGCATAGCCCGCGGCAAGGTGGTGCAGGATCTGGTTGGCCTCGGGCCACAGCTGGCCCGCCGGGTCGGCGGCGAGCATGGACAGCTCGCCGCGCAGCTCCTCCAGCGGCCCGCGCAGCGACTCGCCGAGCACGGCGGTCAGCTGGGTGTGCCGGGCGGACAGGTCCGCCAGCAGCACGTCCCTCTCCTCCAGCCGTTCGGCCTGCTCCTCCAGCGCGGAGGCATACCGCTCGGTCCGGTCGGCCAGCTCCGCGGCGTGCCGTTCAGTCAGTGCGGTGATCTCCGCGCTGTGGCCCGTGGTCAGCTCGGTGACGGTGGCGGTGTGGCTCGCGATCAGCTCGGCGACCTCGGAGGAGTGGTGTTCGCCGAGTTCCTCGTACGGCCTGCGGTCGGTGAACGTCATCACCGCGCCGACCAGCTGGTCGCCGTCCCGCACGGGCGCCGTGGTCAGGTCGACCGGCACCTGTGCGCCGCTCTTGGACCACAGGACCTGCCCGCGCACCCGGTGCTTGCGACCCGACTTGAGGGTGTCGGCCAGCGGCGACTCCTCGTACGGGAACGGCTCACCCTCGGCCCGCGAGTGCAGGATCAGCGGATGCAGCTCCTGGCCGCCCAGGTCGGTGGCGCGGAAGCCGAGGATCTGTGCGGCGGCGGGATTGACCAGCACGACACGGCCGTCCGTGTCCGTGCCGACGACACCCTCGGACGCGGCCCGCAGGATCATCTCGGTCTGGCGCTGCGACCGGGCCAGCTCGGCCTCGGTGTCGACCGTGCCCGACAGATCGCGCACGACGAGCATCAGCAGCTCGTCGCCCGTGTAAGTGCCGCTGTAGTTGATCTGGACGTCGTTGTACGCGGCCTGCCCGTCCTCCAGGCTGGCGCTCGTCACCTCGACGGGGTACTCGTTGCCGTCGGTGCGCCGCGCGGTCATCCGCGTGGGCTTGGTCCGGCCCCGCTCGTCCGCAGCCTCCGGCCTCCGCATCGACCCCGGGATCAGCTTGGAGTCGAACTCCGGCAGCAGATCGAGCAGTCCGCGTCCGACGAGCGCGGTGCCCGGCGTCTCGAACATTTCGAGGGCGATGGTGTTGGCGTTGACGACCGTACCGTTGCAGTTGACGAGCAGTAGCCCGTCCGGCAGGGCGTCGAGTATGGCTGCGAGGCGAGCAGCGCCTCGGGATGGCCTGCTGCTCACGACGACGCTTCCTCCCTGATTACTGCACCTTGCCGACAGCGGCCCCATCTTGCCCCTCGGGCCTCAGGCTGTCACTGGAGGAGTCTAAAGGCAGGGGAGGGGCAAGGGGCGGCGGATGAGGGGGAGCTCTCACCAAGGTTCTGTGCATACGGTGTACGACTCTGGCCCATTACGTGCCCTGGGGGCCGCCCCGCCAAGGGTGGAGCCGCTGCTCAGCGGACGTTCGGGAGCACCGGGCGCAGGCTGTTCCAACGGGCGATCTCGCACCCGTTGGTCCGGTCGAACGCGGCATCGATGCTTCGCCCGTGCCAGCGTCCGGTGACCCGGGCGGTGGCGGATCCGCCGAACTGCTGAGTGCACATCGCGTCGGCGGGCACCGGGGCGAACGGGTCCGCACTCTCGCCCGGCAGCTGCGCCAGCCGCTCACAGGCCTGCTTCGCCACCGGGTGGCTGCCGCCCGCCGGGTCGCACTCCAGCTCGTAGCGGCCGTCCGCCGCCCGGTCCCCCGACCCCGAGACGACCACGGTCAGCTGAGTCGTCTGCGCGTCGTCGCCCTGGAGGACGGGCAGGGACAGCGGCAGCGGCAGCGGCAGGGGCCCGGCCGAGGCCGAGGCGGCGGGTGCGAGGGCGGACAGCGCGGCGAGGGACACGACAGCGGTGAGGGCGAGGCGACGCAGCATGCGGGCTCCTGTGGTCGTGCACGTCGTCGGCAGTGGCCGGCGACAGAGGGGAACGGCGGGGGCGGCGCCCCCGCATGACTAACGCTCCGCACGCCACGGCGTTGCGCAACCGCAGCACTTTGCTCTGGCGGCCGACTGCCTAGTACCGTAGGCAGCGATTGGTGACACGGCGAGGAGCTGTGTCATCATCTGCACGCACCACCCGCGCTTGCGCGGGGTGTGCTGGAGGCGTCGCCTAGTCCGGTCTATGGCGCCGCACTGCTAATGCGGTTTGGGTCTTAAAGCCCATCGAGGGTTCAAATCCCTCCGCCTCCGCGTGATCACCGAAGCCCCGAGCCACTGGCCGGGGCTTCGGTCGTATCCGGGCCGCAACGGGTCGGGGACGGGCCTGGACGCAGCAGCCAACAGACGTCGCCGAACGGGTGTTTTCACAGCTCAGCAGGGGTGTGGCTAATGGATTTCGCGTGACGGCGCAGGTCATGTAATGTTGTTCTCGCAACGCCGACGGGGCAGAAAAGCCCAGGACGCCAAGCACTCGTAGCTTAACGGATAGAGCATCTGACTACGGATCAGAAGGTTGCAGGTTCGAATCCTGCCGAGTGCACAGCAGGCCAGAGGCCCCCAGGAGAAATCCTGGGGGCCTCTCGCGTTGTCCGTGCACCGGTGTCCGACAGCAACGCCCGACATCAACGCCCGACGCCAACGCCCGACATCAGTGCCCGCCGCCCCCGGCTACCACCAGTCCCCGTCCCCCGCGAGGGCCCGGTGCAGGTAGTCCTCCAGTTCCCGGGCGGCCCACAGTCGGCTGTCGGTCTCGTGGTCCCAGACGAAGATGTCCGGGCGCTCGGGCGTCACCACGAAGGCGAACTGGTCGCCCCCGCTGTTGTCACCGAAGAACAGCAGCGGGTCGAAGGGCATGTACAGGCCCGGGAAGGTGTCGGGGGACCGGAACAGCAGGTTCTGTTCCACGATGTGGTCCAGGGGCCAGATGATGTCCGTCCCGTACTCCCCGACCATCCCGTCGGTCTCAGTCAGCAGTGCGGTCAGCTGCGCCGGCAGGCGCCCGCCCAGGCGCCGCTCCGCGTCGGCCAGGGCCGGTGCGTCGACGGGTGCCCGGAACTCGGCCTCCGGCAGGGCTGCGGTGGCGGCTTCTCTCCACATGGGCGCAGCCTAAGGGCTGTCCCGCACAGGGACGGGCCGGCGGTTCAGCGCGCCCGTTCTGCTGTCTGCGTCAGGCCTGGGCGTTGACGGCCGAGCCCTCCTGGGCCTGGCGGCGCACCACGGGGCGGCGCCGGCCCGGCATGCCGAGTGTCGGGTTGGCGACACCCCAGGCCGCGCCCTTGCAGACCAGTTCCTTGTAGACGGCGGCGAGCCGTCCCGTCAGGGCGGCCCGGACGGAGCGGTCGTCGGCGGTGACGTACTGGATCAGGCCTTCCTTGCGGCCCAGCGAGATGCACTGGTTGAAGTAGCGGATCGGGGTGTTCGGGAGCTTGCCGTCGGTCAGGCGGGCGGCGATGGCGTCGGCGGCCTGCCATGCGGCGGGGCTTCCCGAGGCGCACGACATCCGCAGCGGCTTGTCGCCGGGACCCATCGCCATGGCCGAGTCGCCGATGGCGTACACGTCCGGGTGCGAGACCGAGCGCATCGTCCCGTCGACCACGATCTGGCCCGTGGCGGAGACTTCCAGGGCGGTGGCCTTCGCGATCGGGTGGACCGCGAAGCCGGTGGTCCACACGGTGACCGCGGCCGGGACGGACCCGCCGTCGGCGGTGGTGACGCGGTCCGCCTCGACGCCGGTGACGGCGGCCTGTTCGTGCACGGTGATGCCGAGCCTGTCGAAGACCTTCCGTACGTGTTCACGGCCCTTGGGCGAGAGCCAGTCGCCGAGGTCGCCGCGGGCGGCGAGGGCGACGTCGAGGTCCGGGCGGGCCTCGGCGATCTCGGTCGCTGCCTCCAGGCCGGTGAGGCCGGCGCCGACCACGACCACGGCCTGCCCGGCGTCCAGGCGGGCCAGGCGCTCGCGCAGCCGGAGCGCTCCGGGGCGGCCGGCGATCTCGTAGGCGTGCTCGGCGGTGCCGGGGACGCCCTGGCTGTTCCAGCCGCTGCCCAGGGCGTACACGAGGCTGTCGTACTCCAGCTCCAGTTCCGGGACGCTGTCCGCCTCCACGACGGCGACGGTCCGGCGGTCGACGTCGATGCCGGTGACCTTCGCGACCCTCACTTCGACTCCGGTGCCGGCGAACATCTCGTTGAACGGGCGGGGCTTGAGGTCCTGGCCGGTCGCGAGCTGGTGCATCCGGACGCGCTCGACGAAGTCGGGTTCGGCGTTGACGAGGGTGATGGCGACGTCTTCGCGGCGCAGTCGCTTGGCGAGGCGTCCGGCGGCGATGGCTCCGGCGTAGCCGGCTCCGAGAACGATGATTCGGTGCTGCATTTCCCTGCTCCTGTCTCGCGCGGGTTCGCCACTTGAACCGGGCGGCCCGCCGTTTCCTGACAGGAGTGCGATGTGAACCAGGTCACATCGCAGGTGGCATCGCTCTCAGAAGGCGTGGAACAGGGGCTCCCCGTGGTCGGAGGCGGCCCACTGCCGGGTCGCGCGGTCGAGCTTGTCGGGGTTGACCTGGTTGCGGAACGCGGCGATGCCGTCGGCGGTGATCTCCAGGCACATGACGCCGATGACCCGGCCCTCGATGACCGCCACGACGGCGGGTGCGCCGTTGGCGGTCGTGACGTGGACCTCGGGTGAGCCGCCGGCCAGGTTGCGCTTGGACTGGGCCGGCTTGAACAGACCCCGCATGAACTTCGCGACCGCGACAGCGCCCTCGAACGCCTTGGCGCGGGCCGGGACCTTGCCGCCGCCGTCGCCGATCGCTACGGCGTCCGCGGTGAGCAGCCGTACGAGCGGCTCGGTCCGGCCGCTGGTGGCGGCAGTGAGGAACTCCTCGACGATCCGCCGGGCGGTCGCCCCGTCGATCTCGGTGCGGGCCTTGCCGTCCGCGATGTGCTTCTTGGCGCGGTGGAAGATCTGCTGTCCCGCGGCCTCGGTGATGTCGAGGATCTCGGCGATCTCCCGGTGCGGGTAGCCGAAGGCCTCCCGCAGCACGTACACCGCCCGCTCGTTGGGGGAGAGGCGCTCCATCAGGGCGAGGACCGCGTACGAGAGCGACTCGCGCTGCTCGGCGGTGTCGGCGGGGCCGAGCATCCGGTCCCCGGCGAGCAACGGCTCGGGGAGCCACTGGCCCACGTAGGTCTCGCGCCGGGCGCGGGCCGAGGTGAGCTGGTTGAGGCACAGGTTGGTGAGGACCTTCGTCAGCCAGGCCTCGGGGACCTCGATCCGGTCGACGTCGGCGGCCTGCCAGCGCAGGAACGTGTCCTGCACGGCGTCCTCGGCCTCGCTCGCGGAGCCGAGGAGGCGGTAGGCGATGGCCTCCAGGCGAGGCATGGCGGCCTCGAACCGATCCACGTCGTTCACCGTCAGGGACATGGCCCGGATCCTAGCCCGAGAGGGCCTGCGCCCCCAGGAGAAATCCTGAAGGCCTCTCGCGCGTTGCGGGTGGTCCGCGCGGAGCGGTGGTGTCCGGCAGCGGACGCGCTCGTGCAGCAGACTCGTCCGTACAGCGGGCGCACCCGTACGCCCGCACCGCAGCCCGGGAGTTCGTTCATGGAATGGCAGTGCACCGGCCTCCGGTGGCCCGAGGAGCGGGGCGGGCCCGTGCTCGGGTGGCGACGGGGCCGGGACGTGCGGGGCAGTGCGCTCGCGTTCGGGTCGGAGCTCGGGTTCCGGGCCGCGGGTGAGCGGCGCTGCAGTGGGGCGCGGGGTAACGCGTGCCCGGTCGCGGCCGTGGTGCCGGGGCGGAGCACCGGCGGACGGTGTCCGGAGTGCGGGCGGCTGGACCGGGCGCATTCGGTGGCGGCCGACACGATTCCCGACGACCCGCGCACCTACCGCGTGTACCTGGCCTGGTTCGGGGCCGGGATGGTGAAGGTCGGGATCACCGCCGAGGAGCGGGGCGCGGCCCGGCTGCGGGAGCAGGGGGCGCTCGTGTTCAGCTGGCTGGGGCGGGGGCCGTTGATGGCGGCGCGGCGGGCCGAGGAGCTGCTGCGGGCCGCGCTCGGCGTGCCGGACCGGATTCCGTACGCGCGGAAGCGGGCGGTGCGCATGGACCTTCCGGCCCGGGCGGTGCGGGCCGGCGAGGTGGCCGAGCTGTACGGGCGGGCGGTGGCGCTCGACGGGGGCGGCTGGCCCCAGGCGCTGGAGCGGCTGCCGTTCGAGGCCGTCGACCATGCGGGGATCTTCGGCATCGACGCGGCCGCCGGGGTGGCGGGCGGCCGGGTGGTGCGGGCGGTGACCGGTCTCGTGGACGGTGGTGCGGTCGCGGGGCGGCTGATCGCGGCGGCCGGGCCGGATCTGCATCTGGAGACCGGTGCGGACGGTGTCGTGGTGGTGGACACCCGGCTCATGAGCGGCTGGGCGCTCGCCGCGGCCGGCCCGGGGGCCGGGGTGAGCGTGCCGACCGTCGCGGTCGGGGGCGGCGCGTCGCAGGGCGGGCTGTTCTGAGATCGTCGGGACGTCGGGTGTACGGGAGATGAGGAGAGGGGTGCCGGATGAGTGAGGGCGCGGACGGCCGGGACGACGTGGCGCGGTTCCGGGAGCGGCTCGGGCTGCCCGGACTCATCGACGTACACACGCACTTCATGCCGGAGCAGGTGCTGCGCAAGGTCTGGGCGTACTTCGACTCCGTCGGCCCGCTGACCGGGATGGAGTGGCCGATCGCCTACCGCCACGACGAGGACGAACGGCTCGCGCTGCTCCGTTCGTTCGGCGTGCTCCGGTTCACCTCCATGCTCTACCCGCACAAGGCCGGCATGGCGGCCTGGCTGAACGGCTGGGCGGACGACTTCGCCCGCCGGGTGCCCGACTGCCTGCACACCGCGACCTTCTTCCCGGAGGAGGGTGTGGAGGGTTATGTGACGGAGGCCGTCGAGGCGGGTGCGCGGGTCTTCAAGTCGCATCTGCAGGTCGGCGCGTACGACCCGAACGACCCGCTGCTGGAACCCGTGTGGGGGCTGCTCGCCGAGGCCGGCGTTCCGGTGGTGATGCACTGCGGCTCCGGGCCCGCGCCCGGGAAGCACACCGGACCGGGACCGGTCGGCGCGCTGCTCGCCCGGCACCCCCGGCTGCCGCTGATCGTGGCGCACATGGGGATGCCGGAGTACGCGGAGTTCCTGACGCTCGCGGAGTCGTATCCGCAGGTGCGGCTCGACACGACGATGGCGTTCACCGACTTCACGGAGGAGTTCACCCCGTTCCCGGTGGCGGAGCGGGGGCGGCTCGCGGCGCTCGGGGACCGCATCCTGCTGGGGACGGACTTCCCGAACATCCCGTATCCGTACGCCCATCAGCTGCATTCCCTGGAGCGGCTGGAGCTCGGGGACGACTGGCTGCGGGCGGTCTGTCACGACAACGCGAAGCTGCTGTTCGACTGCTGAGGCCCGGAGATCTCCCGCCCCCCCGGTTTCTCAGCGAATTCACAGAATCGGGAAAGGACTCTCTCACGGGCGTCTCACAGGGTTGAGGCATGACGACGACGACCTCGCCCCAGGGGCGCAGCGAACTGCTCAGGCCGGACCGCAGCCCCGTCCGGGTGCTGGTCGTGGACGACGAGGCTCCGCTGGCGGAGCTGCTCTCCATGGCGCTGCGCTACGAGGGCTGGGAGGTGCGCAGCGCCGGGGACGGGGCCGGGGCCGTGCGGACCGCCCGTGACTTCCGGCCCGACGCGGTGGTCCTCGACGTGATGCTGCCCGACATGGACGGGCTCGCCGTCCTCGGCAGGCTGCGCCGGGAGCTCTCCGACGTGCCCGTGCTGTTCCTGACGGCGCGGGACTCCGTGGAGGACCGGATCGCCGGGCTCACGGCCGGCGGCGACGACTACGTCACGAAGCCGTTCAGCCTGGAGGAGGTCGTGGCCCGGCTGCGCGGGCTGATCCGGCGGTCCGGCACGGCGGCGGTACGCAGCGAGTCGACGCTCGTCGTCGGCGACCTGACGCTGAACGAGGACAGCCACGAGGTGAGCCGGGGCGGTGGCAACATCCACCTCACCGCGACCGAGTTCGAGCTGCTGCGCTTCCTGATGCGCAATCCGCGCCGGGTGCTGAGCAAGGCGCAGATCCTGGACCGGGTCTGGAACTACGACTTCGGCGGGCAGGCCAACGTCGTCGAGCTCTACATCTCCTACCTGCGCAAGAAGATCGACGCGGGCCGCACGCCGATGATCCACACCCGGCGGGGCGCGGGGTATCTCATCAAGCCCGGTGAGTAGCCGCGTGAAGCGGCTGGCGAAGGGGCCGTGGACGCTGCGGACCCGGCTCGTCGTCTCCGCGGTGATGCTGATCGCGGTCGTCGCGGCCGTGATCGGCTCGGTCACCGCCATCGCCTTCCACAGCTACATGTACGGCAAGCTGGACGGCCAGCTGCGCGACATCGCCACCCGGGCCGAACGCATGCCGGGTGCGCCCGTACCCGGCGGGCTCAGGGACAAGGAGCCGCTCGGCTTCATCGGCATGGGCGGCCAGCCCCTGGAGACGTTCGGCGCGCTCCTCGCGGACGGTGACGTCACCGATTCCGCGGTCGTGAAGGGCGGCGGGTTCGACGCCAAGGAGAACACCGGGCCGCTGACCGCCGCGCAGCAGGATGCCCTGGTGGCGGCCGGAGTGACCGCGGACGGCGAGGCGCACGACGTGGAGCTGCCCGGGCTCGGCGGTTACCGGGTACGGGCTACCACCGCGGTGAGCGAGGGTGCGACCGTCCTCGTCGGCATTCCCACCGCCGAGGTGAGCGGCGCCGTCACCACCCTGATCGTCGTCGAGGTCTGCGTCACCGCTGCCGGGCTCATCGCCGCCGGGATCGCGGGCGCCGCGATGGTCGGCGTCGCCCTGCGGCCGTTGCGACGGGTGGCGGCCACCGCGACCCGCGTCTCCGAACTCCCGTTGCACAGCGGTGAGGTCGCGCTGTTCGAGCGGGTTCCCGAGGCGGAGGCCGATCCGCGTACCGAGGTCGGGCAGGTCGGCGCGGCCCTCAACCGGATGCTGGGCCACGTCGGTTCGGCCCTGGACGTGCGGCAGAAGAGCGAGATGCGGGTGCGGCAGTTCGTCGCCGACGCCAGCCATGAGCTGCGCACCCCGCTCGCCTCGATCCGCGGGTACGCCGAACTGACCCGGCGCGGAAGGGAGAACACCGGCCCCGACACCCGGCACGCCCTCGGCCGGATCGAGTCCGAGGCGGAACGCATGACGGGCATGGTGGAGGATCTGCTGCTGCTCGCCAGGCTGGACGCCGGCCGGCCGCTCTCGTACGAGAGCACCGATCTGTCGCCGCTCGTCGTGGACGCGGTGAGCGATGCCCGGGTCGCGGGCCCGGCGGCCGCACCGGACGGGTCCGGGCCCACCCATCACTGGCGGCTGGAGCTGCCCGAGGCCCCGGTGACGGTGCGGGCCGATCCGACCAGGATCCACCAGGTGCTGGTCAACCTGCTGGCCAACGCCCGTACCCACACCCCGCCCGGTACCACGGTCACGGCCCGGGTGCGCTCGGGAGCCGGGCATCCGTGGGTGACCCTGGAGGTCCAGGACGACGGTCCGGGCATCCCGGCGGAGCTGCTGCCGCACGTCTTCGAACGGTTCGCGCGCGGCGATGCCTCCCGCTCCCGGCACGCCGGGTCCACCGGCCTCGGCCTCGCCATCGTGCAGGCCGTCGTCGCCGCGCACGGGGGCCGGGCCGAGGTGCGTTCGGTGCCGGGGAACACGCTGTTCGCCGTCCACCTGCCCACGGACACCGGATACGGGAGCGGCCCGGCCCAAGGCTGCACGGACGGCTTGGCAGACGACGGCACGGGCAGCGCCCGGCAGCACTCACAGGGGTACCACAGGCTCAGCACACGGGCGTGACAGCCCGGTTGGCGAGTGTCGATGTCATGCGAACCGACACTCCCTGGGGCTCTCTGCCGGCCCGGGAACACCTGCTGAGCGGCGCGGGCTGTGCGGCAGGTGCCCCCGTACTCGATGTGGTGGTACCCGTCTTCAACGAGGAGAAGGACCTCGAACCCTGTGTGCTGCGGCTGCACGACCATCTGGCGCGGACCTTCCCGTACGCCTTCCGGATCACCGTCGCGGACAACGCCAGCACCGACGGGACGCCGCAGGTGGCGCAGCGGCTCGCGCGGACGCTTGCGGGGGTGCGGTCCTTCCGGCTGGAGGAGAAGGGCCGCGGACGGGCGCTGCGTACCGTCTGGTCGCACTCCGACGCCCCGGTCCTCGCCTACATGGACGTGGACCTGTCCACCGATCTGAACGCGCTGCTCCCGCTGGTCGCACCGCTGATCTCGGGCCACTCCGACCTGGCCATCGGCTCGCGGCTGGCCCGCAGTTCGCGGGTGGTGCGGGGGACGAAGCGGGAGTTCATCTCGCGGGCGTACAACATCATCCTGCGCTCCTCGCTGGCCGCCCGGTTCAGCGACGCGCAGTGCGGGTTCAAGGCGATCCGCCGGGAGGTCGCGCAGCGGCTGCTGCCGATGGTCGAGGACACCGGCTGGTTCTTCGACACCGAGCTGCTGGTGCTGGCCGAGCGGGCCGGTCTGCGGATCCACGAGGTGCCGGTCGACTGGGTCGACGACCCGGATTCGACGGTGCACATCGTGCGGACGGCGGCCGAGGACCTGAAGGGTGTCTGGCGGGTCGGGCGGGCACTGGCCGTCGGCGCGCTGCCGCTGGACCGGCTGGCGCGGCCCTTCGGTGACGACCCGCGCGACCGCGGGATCGGCGGGGTGCCGGGCGGCCTGGCCCGGCAGCTGGTCGGGTTCTGTGTCGTGGGGGCCCTCTCGACCCTGTTCTACCTGGCCCTGTACTCGCTCTTCCGGCTGGGCGTCGGCCCGCAGATCGCCAACGGCGGCGCGCTGCTGGTGTCGGCCGTCGCGAACACCTCGGCCAACCGGAGGCTCACCTTCGGTGTGCGCGGCCGGGGCGGAGCCGTACGCCATCAGGCGCAGGGGCTCGTGGTCTTCGCCATCGGCCTCGCGCTGACGAGCGGTTCGCTCGCGGCGCTGGGGGCCGCGGCCGGGGCGCCCTCGCACTCCACCGAACTCGCCGTGCTGATCGCGGCCAACCTCGCGGCAACGGTGCTGCGTTTCCTGCTCTTCCGCGCCTGGGTCTTCCCGGACCGCGACCGGGGCGGTGCGGCGGCCCGCTCGGCCGGCCCCGTCCCCGGACCGGCCGCCGAACCGGCCGACGACACCCACCACGAACTGAGGAACGTCCGATGACCACGCTGCATCCCGACCGTCTCCCGTACCCACCGGATGCGCCCCCGCCAGCCGCCGCCGCGGGCCACGGACGCCCCGGCGGGCCGGTGGCGCACCGTGTCCTGCGGGGCAGGCCCGAGGACCCCCGCTGGGCCCGCCCGGCGTTCCTCGCCATGCTGCTGGTCATCACGGCGGCGTACCTGTGGAACCTCAGCGCCTCCGGATACGCCAACTCCTTCTACTCCGCGGCCGCGCAGGCCGGCAGCCAGAGCTGGAAGGCCTTCTTCTTCGGCTCGCTGGACTCGGCCAACGCCATCACCGTCGACAAGCCCCGGCCACCCTGTGGCCGATGGCCCTGTCGGTGCGGATCCTCGGCCTCAGCTCCTGGGCGATCCTGATCCCGCAGGTGCTGATGGCCACGGCCACGGCCGGGGTGCTGTACGCCTCCGTGCGCCGCCGGTTCAGCGCCGCCGCCGGGCTGATCACCATGGCGGTGTTCGCGCTGACGCCCGTCGCCGCGCTGATGTTCCGCTTCAACAATCCGGACGCGCTGCTCGCGCTGCTGATGACCGTCACGGTCTACTGCGTGCTGCGCGCGATGGAGAACGGCCGCACCAAGTGGCTGGTGTGGGCGGGTGTCGCGGTCGGTCTCGCGTTCCTGTCCAAGACCCTTCAGGCGTTCCTGATCCTGCCGCCGCTGGCGGTGCTGTACGGGGTGTTCGCACCGGTCCCGGTACGCAGGCGGTTCGGGCAGCTGGGGCTCTCGGCCCTGGCGATGGTCGTCTCCGGTGGCTGGTGGGTGGCGATTGTCGAGCTCTGGCCCGCCTCCTCGCGCCCGTACATCGGGGGTTCGCAGAACAACTCGTTCCTCGAGCTGACCTTCGGCTACAACGGGCTCGGCCGCATCAACGGCGAGGAGACCGGCAGTGTCGGCGGCGGTGGCGGCCGCGGGGGCGGTGGCGGCGGTCAGTGGGGCGAGACCGGCATCGACCGGATGTTCAACTCCGAGATCGGCAGCCAGATCTCCTGGCTGCTGCCCGCCGCGCTGATCGTGCTGGCCGCGGGTGTCTGGCTGACCTGGCGGGCCAAGAGGACGGACCTGGCCCGCGCGGCCTTCCTCGCCTGGGGCAGCTCGCTGCTGATGACCGCGGGCGTGTTCAGCTTCATGGCCGGCATCTTCCACCAGTACTACACGGTGGCCCTGGTCCCCTACATCGCGGCGCTGATCGGCATGGGCGTCACGGTCCTGTGGGAGGAGCGGGCCCGCTGGTGGGCGGGGGCCACGCTCGCGCTCACCGTGGTCGCGACGGCGCTCTGGTCGTACGTCCTGCTGGGACGGGCCCCGGACTATCTGCCGTGGCTGCGCCAGGCCGTCCTGGCCGCCGGGGTCGTGGCCGCGGTGGGCCTGCTGCTCGTGGCCCGGCTGGGGCGCCAACTGGCCCTTGCCGCGGTGGGTCTGGGCTTTGCCGCCTCACTGGCCGGACCGCTCGCGTACACGCTGAACACCCTGAACACCGGGCACCAGGGCTCGATCGTGACGGCCGGGCCTGCCACGGCCGGCGGGATGGGCGGCGGCCCAGGTGGTGGCGGCCGTGGCGGCCCCGGCGGGATGCCCCCGGCCAGGGCAACCGCCAGGCGGGCGGCGGGGGACAGCCCCAGGCCGGCGGCGGCGGGCAGCCGCCGTTCGGCAACCAGCAGGGCCAGGGCCGGCAGGGCCAGGGCCGCACCGGTGCGGCGCAGCAGGGGCAGCGGCCGGGTGCGCCGGCCGGCATGGGAGAGGGCTTCCGGGGCGGTGGCGGAGGCATGGGCGGTCTGCTCAACGGCGCTTCCGTCGACGCCGCGGCGAAGAAGCTGCTGGCGGCGGACGCGGACGACTACACCTGGAGCGCCGCGGCCATCGGCTCGCAGAACGCGGCCAGTTACCAGCTCGCCACCGGCGACCCGGTGATGGCGATCGGCGGCTTCAACGGCAGTGACCCGTCCCCGACGCTCTCCCAGTTCAAGAAGTACGTCGAGGACGGCAGGATCCACTACTTCATCTCCAGCGGCGAGGGCGGCGGTGGCGGCATGGGCGGCAACAGCGGCACCTCGTCCGCGATCTCCTCCTGGGTGGAGAAGAGCTTCAAGAAGGTGACGGCCGGCAGCGCCACGTTCTACGACCTGACCCGGCCGGCGAGCAGCTGAGGCTCAACGCCGCAGCAGCAGGTCCGCGACAACGGGGCGGTGGTCCGAGGCAAGCGTCTCGGCCACCGCCGCGTCGCGTACCCGCACGGTGTCCTTGGACACCGCCACGTAGTCGATCCGCTGCACCGGGTCCTGCGCCGGGTAGGTGGGCCCACCGGGCTCGGCGTCCGTCAGCTCCTGCCAGAGCGGGGCCAGTTCCGGAGCGGCCGGCGGGGCGTTGAAGTCGCCGAGCAGGATCTGGCGCACCGGCCGCCGCTCCGACTTCCGGTCCTCGGCCATGATCCGCCGGGTGTCGGCCACCTGGGCGGTCCGCACCGACGGGTCGCCGCGGTAGTCGAGGTGCGTCGCGTACACGTGCACGGGCAGCCCCTTCACCCGCAGCACCACCTCGCCGAAGCCGGGCGCGGGCGCCGGCACCGGGTTCGGGTCCTGGGTGGAGAGCCGGGTGATGTCGTGGTTCTCCGCGCTCACGACCCGGTACCGGGACAGCACCGCGACCCCGAACTCCCGGCGCGGCGCACCGGGCGTGGCCGGATCGAGGCTGTAGATCGGGGCGAACGACACCCGCATGCCGAGCCGCCGGCCCAGCTCGCCCGCAAGGTCGCGCCACTCGCTGCGGGCGTCCCAGTGGACGTCGACCTCCTGGAGCCCGATCACGTCCGCGTCCAGCGAGCGGATCTCGGCCACCTGCCGGTCGAGGTCGAAGACGTTGTCCATGCCCGCCCCCGCATGGATGTTGTACGTGGCGACGCGCAGGGGCACCAGCTGCCCGTGCCCATGCCCCGCGGCTGTCGCGGGAGGCGCGAGCGCCGTCCCCAACAGGCCCGCGGCCAGCAGGACTTCCACCGTACGACGACGCAGTGACATACCACTCCAGCCCTTGTCGGATCAGCGACCGGCACCGTACCGCGGCAAAGTCGGTTGTAGGCCGCACGGGAGTGGCTATACGGTGTACAACCGCTTCCCTGTACACCGTATAGGGCCATGACCGAACGCCCCGGGAGTCCGAATGACGGCGACCGCCGCCGAGCAGCACAGCCTCTCGCCGACGAGCCATCCGCAACGCTGGCTGATACTCGGTGTCATCTGCCTCGCGCAGCTCACCGTGCTGCTCGACAACACCGTCCTCAACGTCGCGATCCCCTCCCTCACCCGGGAGCTGGACGCCTCCACCGCCGACGTGCAGTGGATGATCAACGCCTACTCGCTCGTCCAGTCCGGTCTGCTGCTGACCGCCGGCAGCTCGGCCGACCGCTACGGCCGCAAGAAGATGCTGATCGCGGGCCTCGCCCTGTTCGGCATCGGTTCGCTGGTGGCCGGACTCGCGCAGTCCTCCGGGCAGCTGATCGCCGCGCGGGCCGGCATGGGCATCGGCGGTGCGCTCCTTATGACCACGACGCTCGCCGTCGTCGTCCAGATCTTCGACGAGGCCGAGCGGGTGAAGGCGATCGGCATCTGGTCGACCGTCAGCTCGCTCGGCTTCGCGGTCGGTCCGCTGATCGGCGGGGTCATGCTCGACCACTTCTGGTGGGGTGCGATCTTCCTGATCAACATCCCGGTCGCCGTGATCGGCCTGGTGGCCGTGGCGCGGCTGGTGCCGGAGTCCAAGAACCCGAGCGGGGAGCGCCCCGACCTGCTCGGCGCGCTGCTCTCCACCATCGGGATGGCCGCCGTGGTCTACGCGATCATCTCCGGACCGGGACACGGCTGGACCTCCGGCCACGTGCTGCTGACCGCCTTCGCCGGGGTCGCCGTCCTCACCGGATTCGTGCTGTGGGAGCTGCACATCCCCTATCCGATGCTGGACATGCACTTCTTCCGGAACCAGAAGTTCGTCGGCGCGGTCGCGGGCGCGATCCTGGTCGCCTTCGGGATGGGCGGCTCGCTGTTCCTGCTCACCCAGCAGCTGCAGTTCGTCCTCGGCTACGGTCCGCTGGAGGCCGGGCTGCGGACGGCCCCGCTGGCGTTGAGCGTCGTCGCGCTCAACCTCACTGGACTGGGCGCACGGCTGGTGCCCAGGCTCGGCACCCCCGTCACCATCGCCGCCGGGATGGGGCTGCTCGCCGCTGGTCTGGCCGCGATCGCGCTGCTCGGCGGGGACGGCTACGGCGGCATGCTGCTCGGCCTCGTCGTGATGGGGGCGGGCATCGCGCTCGCCATGCCCGCCATGGCCAACGCGATCATGAGCGCGATCCCGCCGGAGAAGGCGGGCGTCGGCGCCGGGGTCAACGGCACCCTCGCCGAGTGCGGCAACGGCCTGGGGGTCGCGGTGCTCGGCGCGGTGCTGAACTCCCGGTTCGCGGCGCTCGTCCCGACCGCCGTCGGCGCCGCCTCGCTGCCCGCCGCGCTGGCCGCCGCCGGGGGCGAGGCGGAGCGCCGCTGGATCACGGACGCGTTCGCCTCGGGCCTGGAGACCAGCCAGCTGGTCGGCGCGGTGGCGGTGCTGGCCGGCGGTCTGCTGGCCGCCGTGCTGCTGCGCCGGGCGGAGCGGGGAGAATCGGCTCAGGCTGACCCGGCCGCTGTAGCGGCATAGCATCGGGCGGGACGTACCGGACCGTACGCCTCCGGTTTCCGGGCATGGAGTACGTAACCGGTTCGTCCCGCCGGCGAGACAAGGGAGTGCGCCATGGTGTCCGCGGCCGATCGCGTGAAGAACCCCGGCCGGACCAGTGTGTGGCTCGACGGCAGGACGCCCGCGCGCAGCCGGAAGTCCGAACAGCCTGCCGGGCTCGACCGGGAGAAGATCACGGTCGCCTCGGTCCGGCTGCTGGACGCCGACGGCCTCGCCAGGTTCTCCATGCGCCGCCTCGCCGCCGAGCTGAACGTCACGGCGATGTCCCTCTACTGGTACGTCGACACCAAGGACGACCTGCTGGAGCTGGCCCTGGACGCGGTCTTCGCCGAGATCGCGCCCCCGCGCGAGGACGCCGACTGGCGCGAGCGGCTGCGCGAACTGGCCACCAGCTACCGGAGCTTGCTGGTCCGGCACACCTGGGCGTCGGCGCTGGCCGGGAACTTCCTGAACATCGGCCCGCACTCGATGCTCTTCTCGTACGCCGTCCAGGACATCATCCGGGCCACCGGCCTGCCGCTCCGGCACCGGACGGGGGCGATGTCGGCGGTCTTCCAGTTCGTGTACGGCTTCGGCACCATCGAGGGCCACGTCGTGCAGCGCTCCGCCGAGGCGGGCCTCAGCCAGGACGAGTTCTACCAGCAGGCGCTCGGCACGATCAGTTCCCAGCCACAGCTCAAGGAGTTGCTGGCGGCCTCGCAGAGCCTGATCGAGGCGCGTGGCGGGGACACCGTCGAGGAGATGCGCGAGCGGGACTTCACCTTCGCCCTCGACCTGCTCATCGCGGGCATCGAGGCGATGCGCGGCCGGGAGTAGCCCCCGGCAGGGGGCGCCCGCCGCAGTGGCCGCCCGCCGTCAGTAGCCGCGCGCCGGGTCCACGGCCAGCGCCGGGACGCGGCCCGCCGCGAGCTCCCGCCGGCACGCCGCGAAGTCCGTGACGATGTCGCCGTCCGAGGTGATGCCCGCGGAGTGCGAGGTGATCACCGTGCGGGGCAGCCGCCAGCAGAGGTCACCGGGTGCGGCGGGCTCCTCGGGCAGCACGTCGAGCACCGCGCGCCCCACCGCGCCGGAGTGCAGCGCGGCCTCCAGCGCCACCAGGTCCACGGTCCCGCCCCGGCCCACGTTGATGAACGCGGCGCCGCCCATGGCCGCGAACCGGTCCGCCCCGAAGTACCCGGCCGTCGCACCGGTCAGCGGAAGCGTGGAGACCACCCAGCGGGCGGCCACCGACTCGTCGGGGCCGGCCATCTCGTCGAAGCCCGGCGGGACCTCGCGCGGGGTCCGCGCCACGCCCACCGTCCGGATGCCGCAGGCCCGCAGCAGCCCGGCGACGGCCGAGCCGATCCGGCCGGTGCCGTGGATCACGGCCGTCTGCCCGGCCGCGAGCTCGGAGGGGATGCGGCGCCACTCGGCCCGCTCGTGCTGCGCGGCGAACTCCGGGACCGCCTGGCAGTCCGCCAGCACCCAGGCCAGCACGTACTGGGCGATGCGCTCGCCCATCCGGCCTACCGTCCGGGTGAGCAGCGCCCCGGCGGGCCACGGGCCGGCGCCCAGCAGGGCGTCCGTGCCGGCGTTCACGCTGTGGAACCAGAGCAGCCCGTCCCCGCGCAGCGCTTCGGGCAGCGTGGCCCCCACGTACACGTAGGGGCCGTCCGGCACGGTGCCGCCCGGCTCCGCCGGGCGGCCGGTGATCTCCTCCAGCGAGCGCACCACGGCGGGCGCGAGGCCGGGCGCGGCCAGCAACCGCGCCCGCGCCAGGTGTTCGGCACCGATCGGCGGGACGGTCATCCGGTCAGCTGCCGGATGCCAGATGTGCCGGGAAGCCGCCCGTCGCGACCGGGCTCCACCGCTCGGGAGTGATCCTGATGATCGACTTGCCCTGCTTCACCATCGCCGCCCGGTACTCGTCCCAGTCCGGGTGCTCCCCCGAGATGTTGCGGAAGTACTCGACCAGCGGTTCGACCGAGTCCGGTGAGTCGATCACCTCGGCCGAACCGTCGATCTGCACCCACGGCCCGTTCCACTCGTCGGACAGGACGATCAGGCTCACCCGCTCGTCCCGCTTCGCGTTGCGGGTCTTGGCCCGTTCGGGGTACGTCGAGACGACGATCCGGCCCGCGTCGTCGACGCCGCAGGTGAGCGGGGAGCCCTGGGGGCGGCCGTCGGACCGGGTGGTCAGCAGGATCGCCCGGTGCCGGGGCCGTACGAACGCCAGCAACTCGTCGAGTTCCACGGCGGTGTTGGTCGCGATGTTGGATGCCATGGAACAGACCCTACGACCGCGGGAGGTTACGCGGTCGGCAGGGAATCGCCCTGCACGGCCTGGATGTCGAGTTCCACCCGCAGCGTCGTGCCGATCGCCGAGATGCCCGCCTGGACCACCTGGTTGTAGTTCATCGCGAAGTCGTCCCGGCGCAGCTCGGCCGTCGCCTTGAAGGCCGCGCGGACGCCGCCCCACGGGTCGGGGCCGGTGCCGAGGTAGCTCAGGTCGAGGTCGACCGGGCGCTCCACCCCGTGCAGCGCCAGCTGGCCGTGCACGGTCCAGCGGTCGGGTCCGGCCGGGGTCAGGGCGTTGGAGCGGTAGGTGATCTCCGGGAACCGGTCCGTGTCGAGGAAGTCGGGGGAGCGCAGGTGCTTGTCCCGCATGCCGTTGCCGGTGTCGATGCTGGCCGCGGAGATGACCGCGTCCACCCGGCACCGCTGGACGTCCTCGGCGATCTCGATCCGGCCGCCGAACTCGGTGAACCGGCCGTGCACGCTGGAGATCCCCAGGTGCTGGGCGACCGCGCCGACCGAGGAGTGCGCGGGGTCCAGCGACCAGGCGCCCGGCGGCGGCAGCTCCACGCCGCCCTGACGGGCCAGCACCACCGTGCCGGCCTCGACCCGGCCGCTCGCCGTGACGAGGGCGGTGGAGGCGGCCGGGGCGTACCCGACCGCTGTGACGATCACGGTGTACGCGCCCGCGGCCAGCCGGGCGTCAGCCCGCACCGCCCCGTCCTCGTCGGCGGCGGCCCGCAGCACCTGCGTGCCGGTCATGTCGGTGACCGTGACGATCGCGTGCTGGACGGCCCAGCCGTCCCGCGTCCGTACCTGTGCGCGAAGTCCCATCCCGTTTTCTCTCCTTGCTCAATGACCCGTCCGTTCACGGAAGCGGGTCACTCAATGAGTCGGGCCCCGGGGCGGGGACGGCAGGCCGTCCCCTGCCTGCCGTCCCCGCCCTCGGGGCCCATTTCCGCCGGCCCGGACAGCCTCTCCGCTAGAAGTGCCGTCCCGCCAGGGGTCATGCCGGTCCGGGTGGTACCCGGAGCCGGTTACTCGCCGGGGTGGGCGAGCTCGATGTCGTGGCCGTCGACCCCGCGGCCGGCCACGGTCAGGGCACCGGCCACCGGCGGGTAGCCGGTCGCGATGACCGAGTACTCGCCCGCGTCCAGGTCGGTGAAGGCGTACGCCCCGTCCTCCCCGGTCGTCGAGTTGGCGATGACGTTGCCCGCCGCGTCGATCAGGGTGACCCGGGCGTCCGGCAGCGGCCGCCGGCCGGAACCGGCCCGCACGACGCCCTGCACGAGTGCGCCGGAGCGCAGTGCCGCGTCGACCCGGGTGACACCCTGGCCGCCGACCTCGACCGGCAGCGCCATCGGGCGGAACCCGGCCGCGTTCACCGCGACGGTCACCGAACCGGGGACCAGCTCACCGAAGGTGAACTCGCCCGCCTGGCCGGACTTGCCGGTGGCCAGCACGTCGCCGCGCACATCGGTGACGATGATCATGGCGCCCTCGACCGGCGCGCCGCCCTCGGCGGCCCGTACGGTCCCGGCCAGGCCGCTCGTACCGGCGAGCAGGATGTCGTAGGCGAGCGGCTCGTCGCCGACCACCACGGTGGAGGCCTGCGGCTGGAAGCCGTCGGCGGACGCGATCAGCACGTACGAACCGGCGCCCGGGGCGTCCAGACCGTAGCTGCCGTCGGCCTGCGCGACCGAGATGCCGAGCTGCCGGCCGCCGAGCGAGATCAGCGTGACGGCGGCCTGGGCGACGGGTGTGCCCTCGGCGCCGCGCACCACACCGCGTACCGCGGTGCCCTGCACGGTCGCCGTCGCGGGGACCTGGAGGGTGTCGACCGCGGTCACGCCGGCCGTTCCCTCGTAGGCCGGCGCGGCGATGGCGGCGGACGGGGCCTCGGTGGTCGCCGTCGCCTCGGCGGGGGCCGGGGCGTCGTTGGCTGCGTTGGTCCGCAACGCGACCTCCTTGATGAAGATCGTGATCAGGAAGGCGAGCAGGGCGGCCGGGGCCGCGTACAGGAAGACGTCACCGACGCCGTGCCCGTAGGCGCCCTCGACGACCGTACGCAGCGGAGCGGGCAGCTTGTCCAGGTCGGGGATGCCCCCGCCGCCGGTGCTCATGGAAGCGCCCTTGGGACCGAGGTCCGTCAGGCCGTCCTTGACGTAGTGGGTGACGCGGTTCGCCAGGACGGCGCCCAGCGCCGAGACACCGATGGCACCACCGAGGGAACGGAAGAACGTGACGACGGAGCTGGCCGAACCGAGGTCCTTGGGGTCGACCTGGTTCTGGGTGGCGAGCACCAGGTTCTGCATCATCATGCCGATGCCGAGACCCATCACGAACATGAAGATCGCGATGTGCCAGTACGTGGTGTCGTACCGGATGGTGCCGAGCATCCCGAGACCGGCGGTGAGCAGGAAGCCACCGCTGACCAGCCAGACCTTCCAGCGGCCCGTCTTGGTGATGATCTGGCCCGAGAGGGTCGAGGAGAGGAACAGACCCGTGATCATCGGGATCGTCATCACACCGGACATCGTCGGCGACTTGCCGCGCGCCAGCTGGAAGTACTGGCTGAAGAAGACGGTGCCCGCGAACATCCCGATACCGACGAACAGCGACGCCAGCGAGGCGAGCGTGATGGTGCGGTTGCGGAACAGCCGCAGCGGGATGATCGGCTCACTGGCCCGGGACTCGGTGAAGACGAAGAGCAGCACCAGGACCAGGGAGCCGGCCAGCATCGCGCCGGTCTGCCAGGACATCCAGTCGTACTTGTCGCCCGCGAAGGTGACCCAGAGCAGCAGCAGCGAGACCGCGGCGCTGATGAAGAAGGCGCCGGTCCAGTCGACCTTGACCTCGCGCTTGACGACCGGGAGCTTCAGGGTCTTCTGGAGCACGATGAGGGCGATGACCGCGAAGGGCACGCCGACGTAGAAGCACCAGCGCCAGCCCATCCAGCTGGTGTCGGTGATGACACCGCCGAGCAGCGGACCGCCGACGGTGGCGACGGCGAAGACCGCGCCGAGGTAGCCGCTGTAGCGACCGCGCTCACGCGGGGCGATCATCGCGGCCATCACGATCTGGGCGAGGGCGGAGAGACCGCCGACGCCTATGCCCTGCACGACACGGCAGGCGATCAGCATGCCGCTGCTGGTCGAAAGACCGGCGACGACCGAGCCGAGCACGTAGATGATCAGTGCTATCTGGACCAGCAGCTTCTTGCTGAACAGGTCGGAGAGCTTGCCCCACAGCGGGGTGGTCGCCGTCATGGCCAGCAGCGAGGCCGTGACGACCCAGGTGTACGAGCTCTGGCTGCCGCCGAGGTCGGAGATGATCTCCGGCAGGGCGTTGGAGACGACGGTGGACGACAGAATCGCGACGAACATGCCGAGCAGCAGCCCGGTGAGCGCTTCCATGATCTGCCGGTGTGTCATCGGCGTGCCGTCGGAGGAGTCGTTCCCTCCGTGCTTGGCGTGGCCGCCCCGCACACCGGTTGGTGTGGTCGTAGCCATTTAAATCCTTGTCTTTGCTTCTGTTACACGGGTGTACGGGTGTACGAGCCGTCGTGGCTGTCGGCCGGCCGGGAGCGGCAGTCGCCGCTGTGCTTCCCAGGGGGGCACCCGCCGGGGCCGCGACAGGAGAAGCTGTCGCGCAGCCGGGCCAACAAAGTGTTGAGCTGTCCGACCTCTTCGTCGGACCAATCCTGGAGATGGTGGGCGAACATTTCGGTGGTCCGGCAGTTCAGGTTGTCGAGCACGCCTTCGCCCGCGGGAGTCAGCCGCAGGATCCGGGAGCGCTTGTCCGCCGGATCCGGGGACCGTTCGATCCAGCCGCGTTCCGCCACGTGGGCGACGTGCCGGCTGGTCACTGACATGTCGACATCGAGGAACTCGGCCAGCCTGCTGATCCGCATCTCGCCGTGCTGACTCAGCAGTGCCAGTACGGCGGCGGAGCCGGCAGGACATTCGGCGGGCAGGATGCGGCCGAGACCCCGTTTCACCGCGCCGATGGCGCTGAGCTGACGGGCCAGTTCTTCGTACTGACTCCGTGCGGCCACGGGACCCCCAGACATCTCGCACCGGTCATCTTGTTGCTTAGGGCAACCATAGAAGCCGTTGGTTGCTGCAGGCAAACGAAAAGCGGCTTGCATAAGTAAAGGAACGCAAAAGGCTGTGTAGGGCGATAGTCAAACCCCCAGCGTGTGCGCTACGTGGGTGGCTGATGTGTCTCGTGCCACACGCGAGGCCGCAGTGGTGCGGGCCTGGTCCGGGCCTCCGTACGGAACCGGTGCGCTCCCGTGCGATGCCGCGACACCACTGAGCGGCGCGCGCTCGCCCTTCGCGCGTATATACGGGGGCCGGGGCATGCGGAGGCGCGGAAGATCACCAACTGGCTCGCAGAGCGCCGGTGTTGTGCGGGCCGGTCCGGGATTCTTCCCGTCCGGGGCACGGTGGACCCGGCGGCTGCCCGCCCTTCGCCCGCGCCTTCTTCACCGGTTCCCCGGCTTACGGTCTCGCGCCTTCACCGCCCTGGGGGTTGGGCGCTTCCGCCGAGTTCGCTAGGGTCCTGGCCCATGGCACACAATCCCCACGCACCGCAGGGTCCCGAGGGTACTGGCGACCCGGCGGGCAACACCCAGATGTTCCGCGCCTTCGTCGACGAGGGCGAGCCGCAGCGCAGGCAGCAGCCCGCGGCCGTGTCGTCCGGACCGAGGACCGGAATGATCGTCGCAGTCGTCGCGGTGATCGTCGTCCTGGGCGCGGTCGCCTGGCTCGCGCTCGGCTGACCGGCCCCCGGTCTCCCTCTCCTCAACCGTCACTTCCAGACGGCGGTGACGTCCCGGGTCTCGATATGCATGCCCAGGGGCACCCGCCAGGCGTCCACACAGACGGTGTACGTCTTCTTCCGCGCCGCTCCCGCGTCGACAGGCGCGGGCAGCGGCGCTGTCGATTCCCGGGTCGCCCAGTCGATCCCCAGTCCGCCGATGATGTGCGTGGCGAAGGTGACGGTGCCCGAGCGCGCCGGTGATCCGCCGGTGTTGCGGAACTCCACGGTCACCTTCTCGCACCAGCGCTCGTCCGCCGCCGCACGCACGGGCGCCCCCACCTTCAGTACCGCCGGCCCTGCGGGCGCGGTGGTGCCGGGGGCCGAGGGGGTAGCCGGGTCGGGCGAACCGCTTCCCGAGCCGGTGCCGCCCCTGAGCCGTCGCCTCCGGCCGCACCACCGCCTCCGGCCGCACTGGACCCGCTGGACCCACCGTTCGCGCCGGACCCGCTGGACCCGCTGGACCCGCTGGACCCGCCGGCCCCACCGGAGCCGCTGGGCGACTGCGTGCCGCCGCTCGCGCTGCCGGCGTCACCGCCTGTGCCGCCGCCTGTGCCGCCCTTGCCGGCGGGGGCGCCGCCCGCCGCGGCGGAGCCCGGCTCCGGGTCCCTGTCCGCGCTGCCGCCGCGCTCGCCGTCCAGCGGGATCAGGGTCACCTTCCCGGTGGGTGCCACCGCACCGGTGGGCGCCTTCTGCGGCCGCGCGCCCGCCGCGCCGACCGCCACGTAGCCGTCACCGCCGTCCGCCCCCGCGCCGCAGGCCGCCAGGGCGCCGCCCAGGCACAGCACGGCCGCCGAGGCGGCGATCACGGTGCCCCGGCGGCCGGTCCGCACGAATGTCTGACGTCGCATCGCGCCAGTGTGGCTGACGGCCCGTCAATTCGGAACCCTTGCGCTGCTGCGCGCGGGTCAGTCGGCGATGAGCCCCTCCCTGAGCTGGGCGAGCGTGCGGGTCAGCAGCCGGGAGACGTGCATCTGCGAGATGCCGACCTCCTCGCCGATCTGCGACTGGGTCATGTTGGCGAAGAACCGCAGCATGATGATCTGCCGTTCGCGCGGCGGCAGTTTGGCCAGCAGCGGCTTGAGCGACTCGCGGTACTCGACGCCCTCCAGCGCCGCGTCCTCGTATCCCAGCCGGTCGGCCAGCGACCCCTCGCCGCCGTCGTCCTCCGGGGAGGGCGAGTCCAGCGAGGAGGCGGTGTAGGCATTGCCGACGGCGAGGCCGTCGACCACGTCCTCCTCGGAGACCCCGAGCGCCTTGGCCAGTTCCGGCACGGTCGGCGAGCGGTCGAGCTTCTGGGCGAGCTCGTCGCTGGTCTTGGTGAGGGCGAGCCGCAGCTCCTGAAGCCGGCGCGGCACCCGCACGGACCACGAGGTGTCGCGGAAGAAGCGCTTGATCTCGCCGACGACCGTGGGCATCGCGAACGTCGGGAACTCCACGCCGCGTTCGCAGTCGAACCGGTCGATCGCCTTGATCAGGCCGATCGTGCCGACCTGGACGATGTCCTCCATGGGTTCGTTACGGCTCCGGAACCGCGCCGCGGCGTAACGCACCAGCGGCAGGTTGAGCTCGATGAGTGTGTCCCGCACATAGGCCCGCTCCGGGCTCTCCGTTCCTTCCGGGCCCGGAGCGGGACCCAGTGCGGCGAGCCGCACAAACAGCGAGCGGGACAGCGTACGGGTGTCGATGGCTTCCGACGAGCTGGTGAGCACAACGGGTGCGGGTGCGCTCTTGGTGAGCGTGAGCACCTTCGAGCTGCCCTGTTCTGCGGACATGCCACCCCCTTGAGGTCGCGGACGGTCGCGGTGGCCGCGACCATCGGAGGAACGCAGCCTCCACCTGAATACCGGAGGGGAGGCAGCGGCAAACGCGGTTCCCGCAGAATGTCACATGTCGGCAACACGCTGTAGTGACTTGTCGACAAGTCTTGGGGGAGTTCGCGCAGTTAACAAGGGGTGTGGGGCATTTGGCCCGGCGGGAGCGCACCGGGGGCTGTTTACCCGATCCGGTTACGCCTCGATCCTGTTTGCGGATCGCAGTCGGGCGAAACTTCTGGCCAGAAGCCTTGACACATGCATCTGCGAGACCCCCAGTTCGGCGCTGATCTGGGACTGCGTCAGATTGCTGTAGTAACGCAGCAGCAGGATCCGCTGCTCGCGTTCGGGCAGCTGGACCAGCAGGTGCCGGACCAGGTCGCGGTGTTCCACCCCGGCCAGCGCCGGGTCCTCGTAGCCGAGCCGGTCCAGCAGGCCGGGCAGTCCGTCGCCCTCCTGGGCAGCCTCCAGCGAGGTCGCGTGGTACGAGCGGCCCGCCTCGATGCAGGCCAGTACCTCGTCCTCGGAGATCTTCAGCCGGTCGGCGATCTCCGCGGTGGTGGGCGAGCGGCCGTGAGCGGTCGTCAGGTCCTCGGTGGCCCCGGTGACCTGGACCCAGAGCTCGTGCAGCCGGCGCGGCACGTGGACGGTCCGCACGTTGTCCCGGAAGTACCGCTTGATCTCGCCGACCACGGTCGGCATCGCGAAGGTCGGAAACTGCACGCCGCGCTCGGGGTCGAACCGGTCGATGGCGTTGATCAGTCCGATAGTGCCGACCTGGACGACGTCATCCATCGGTTCGTTGCGGCTCCGGAACCGCGCCGCGGCGTACCGCACGAGGGGGAGGTTCGCCTCGATCAGTGCCGCCCGGACCCGGCCGTGCTCCGCGGTGCCCGGCTCCAGCCCCTTGAGCTGCCCGAAGAGCACCTGGGTCAGTGCCCTGGTGTCCGCCCCCTGGTCCTGGTGGGCGTGGCGGTGTCGTCGGGCGTCTCGGTCTGGATCGTCTGCACCGGCTGGGCCGGCTGCTCCGTCCGGCTGGGCGGTGCCGTCTGGACGGTCTGCACCGTCTGGACGGTCTGGGGAGGCACTTGAGGCGCGGTACTGGCCGGCACGATGACGCCACCCCTTTGCGGTCAACTTCGGTCAATTCATCCGTCAAAAGCGGTCATAGCATCACAAGACATGTCCACTATGTGCAAGCACCCCATTACGTCGTGTTGACCTCGAATCGGTTTAAACACAAAGAAAAGCCCCTCACCGCAGTGGTGAGGGGCTCGCAGGGCCGAAGCCGTCAGAACGGGTAGTCGGCGATCACCCAGGTGGCGAATTCACGCCACTGACCGGCGGCCGCCTGGTGGGCCGGATGCTCGATGTAACTCTTCAGCGCGGCCTCGTCGGCGACGGCCGAGTTGATGGCGAAGTCGTACGCGATCGGCCGGTCGGTGATGTTCCAGGCGCACTCCCAGAACTCCAGCTCGGGGACCTTGTCCGCCAGTTCCCGGAAGGCCTCGGCCCCCGCGACGACCCGCGGCTCGTCGCGCTCGACGCCGTCGTTCAGCTTGAACAGGACCAGATGGCGGATCATGCGGGTACTCCTACTTCACGAGCTCGGACATGAAGTCGCCGACGCCCTGTGCGGCACTCGAAACGCCTTCGAACCCTACCTGGACGAGATCCGCGGCCCGGGCCGGGGACGTGATGATCGTGTAGAGCACGAAGACGACTATCAAGTAGAGAGCGATCTTCTTCGCTTGCACCATCTGCCCCTGACTCCCCTTCGATCCCCTGTGCAGTCGGGCGAGTCTATCCGCACGAATGGCCGTATCCGCCTGCTGTTTCGATCACTCATTCGGTCTTTAGGGACCAAGGACCCGGCGATCGGGGTCCTTCGCCGGTCCGCACGGCTTCCGCGGGGCGGCAGGATGGATGACGAGCCCAGCGGATGTGGCAGAAATCCGAGGGGCGAGGAACAGGACCTCACTGTGGGGTCCTCGCCGCGGCATCCCCCGATCGCGGCGAGGGCTGGCAGGGCCTGTTCTCATCGGGGGAGGCGGCTTGTCCCCCGACGCCGCCTCCCCCGACCTGATCGTCCGCGCAGCACCGCGGCCCCGGACCGACCTCTGTCGGTCCGGGGCCGCGGTGCTGCGCGTGGGGGCCCTCGCCGGCGCGCCGGCGAAGACCTGCGGGCCCTGATCGTCCTGGCTCCGGAGCTCGCGAGCGCCTCCTACCGGGACGGGCCGATCGACCACGCCTGCGTGGGGGCCGGGGCTGCCCCACGGGCTCGTGGCCGAGGCCCGCCGGATCGGAGACGGAACGCAGTGAAGGGGCAGACCCAAACGGGTCTGCCCCTTCATCTACCTGCGGTAGCGGAGGGATTTGAACCCTCGGTGAGTTTCCCCACACTCGCTTTCGAGGCGAGCTCCTTCGGCCGCTCGGACACGCTACCGAGAGAGAGCTTAGACCATCTCGGCCGTCCTTCGAAATCCGATTGCCCGAGGCGCCCCGCGGACACGCGGAAGCCGGTTCAGCGGTCGCGGAAGAAGGCCGTGAGGCGGGCCGCGCAGTCGGCTTCGAGGACCCCGGCGATCACCTCGGGGCGGTGGTTGAGCCGCCGGTCGCGCACGACGTCCCAGAGCGAGCCGGCCGCTCCGGCCTTCTCGTCCCGGGCCCCGTAGACCACCCGGCCCACCCGGGACTGCACCAGCGCGCCCGCGCACATCGTGCAGGGCTCCAGGGTGACCACCAGGGTGCATCCGGACAGCCGCCATTCGCCGAGCGCGGCGGCGGCCCGGCGGAGCGCGAGGATCTCGGCGTGCGCGGTCGGATCGCCGGTCGCCTCGCGTTCGTTGTGTCCCGTGGCGAGCAGCGCGCCGTCCGGGGCGAGGACGACGGCGCCGACCGGCACATCGCCGGCCGCCGCCGCCAGGTCGGCCTCGTCCAGGGCGCGGCGCATGGCCGCCCGCCACGGGCCCCGTACGGGGTCGTGCGGTGCCTCGTGCGGTTGGTGCAGGCCGTGCGGGTGCGGTGCTTCGGTCACCCGCGGACCTTAACGGACGGTCTCCAGGACCTCGGCCGCTCCCAGCGCGTCCGCGATCTCCACCAATGCGTCCGTGCGCAGCATCAGCAGCTCCGCCTCGGGGAGCCCGAGGTCGGACAGGACCCCGGTCTCTCCCAGCGGGCCTGCCGGTACGGCGTCGGCGTCGGGCTCGTCGTCGTCGGCATCGTCGTCGTGGTCGTTGTTGTCGGGGCGCTCCGGCTCGCCGTCCTCCGTACCGTCGAGGCCGACGAGCTCTTCGAGGGCGGCAATCGAGTCCTCGGCCCCGGGTTCGCGGCCGAGCAGTTCATCGGTGAGCAGGATCTCCCCGTACGAGGAGCGGGCGGCGGCGGAGGCGTTCGAGACGTAGATACGCGGGTCCTCCTCACCGTCCACCCGGATGACGCCGAACCAGGCGTCCTCCTGCTCGATGAAAACGAGCACCGTGTCCTCGTCAACCGAGGCTTCACGGGCCAGATCCGTCAGATCGGACAGGGTCTCCACATCGTCGAGATCCGTGTCGCTCGCTTCCCACCCGTCTTCGGTGCGCGCGAGCAGTGCGGCGAAGTACACCGTGACTCTCCCACTGGTCATAGGGGTGTCGGTCCGGCGGGAGGGCAGTCGGTGGTCCGGCTGCCCTGCGTCCCGCCCATCGGAATCGTGGCAGAAAGGAGGGCTTCGCGAGAGCAGTTCGGCCGTTGAGTCGGCCATCAGTTCTCCCGGACGCGGCCGGCGGGGGGTTCTTCCGCAGGCCGGACGGCTACCAGCGAAACGTCCGCATCCGCATGGCCTGGCGCATTCGGGCGGCCTTGACCCGGCGCGGCTGGACCCGGTCCCGCAGCGCCTTGGCCTCGTGAAGCTCGCGGAGGAACTGGGCGCGGCGCCTGCGGCGCTGCGCGTCCGTCTCCTCCGGATCGGGCGGTTGCGCCCCGTATCCCTGCTGCGCCCCGTCCGACATCGGCTCATCACCCCAATGCTGGGTCCGTATGCCACCACCTTCCCCCCGAACGTGAGGTTGATGCCAGCGCACGGGTACGGAAGGCGCGGCTACTGTGGGTCCCATGCGGATCCACGTCGTCGACCACCCCCTGGTCGCGCACAAACTCACCACCCTGCGCGACAAGCGCACCGACTCCCCGACCTTCCGGCGCCTCGCCGACGAGCTGGTCACCCTGCTCGCGTACGAGGCCACCCGCGATGTGCGGACCGAGCAGGTCGACATCGAGACCCCGGTGACACCCACCACCGGCGTGAAGCTGTCGTATCCGCGGCCCCTGGTCGTGCCGATCCTGCGGGCCGGCCTCGGCATGCTCGACGGCATGGTGCGGCTGCTGCCGACCGCCGAGGTCGGTTTCCTGGGCATGATCCGTGACGAGGAGACGCTTCAGGCGTCCACGTACGCGTCCCGCATGCCGGAGGACCTCTCGGGGCGCCAGGTGTACGTCCTGGACCCGATGCTGGCCACCGGCGGCACGCTCGTCGCGGCCATCCAGGAGCTGATCAAGCGCGGTGCGGACGATGTCACCGCCGTCGTGCTGCTCGCCGCGCCCGAGGGCGTCGAGGTGATGGAGCGCGAGCTGGCCGGGACACCGGTCACCGTGGTCACCGCCTCGGTCGACGAGCGGCTGAACGACCGCGGCTACATCGTGCCGGGCCTCGGTGACGCGGGTGACCGGATGTACGGCACCGTCGACTGAGGGCTGTCCCTCAGCACGCCGCGCGAAGGCGGCCCCGCCCGCTCCGTCCCCTGCTCAGCAGGTGGACGGCGCGGGCGACGGCTTGGTCAGAGCGGTCAGAGCGGCGGCGGCCGCCTTCGGCGTGCTGAACGCCTTGAACTTCGTACCGATGATCAGATCGACGTCCGCCGTCCTGCGGGCGTCGGTCTTCGTCGCGGCCCCCGGCAGCTGGGTGCCGAGTACCGGGAACGTGCCGTTGAGCGCGGCCGGAGCGCCCAGCAGCATGCCGGTCCCGGCGACCTTCTTGTCGTACTTGGCGTCGGCGTTGCCTACCTTGCCGATGGCGAACCCGCGCTTCTTCAGCTCATCGGCGGCCGCCTTGGCGAGCCCGCCGCGCGGTGTCGCGTTGTAGACGTTGACCTTGATCTTCGCGGGCTTCGGCAGGACCTTCGCGGCCGCGGACGGCTTGGCGGACGGGCAGTCCGCCTTGCGGTCGGCGGCGCTGGCCGTTCTGTCGCCGCCCGTGAAGACGTCGATGAGCTGAAGCGTGCCCCATCCGGCCAGCCCTAGGGCGACCACGGAGGCGGTGGCCGCGAGGATCAGTTTGCTGCGGCGGCGGGGGCGCCGCATGCGCGGGTACTTGTCACCCGTGATGCGGTACTTTCCGCCCATGCCGGGGGGAGTGAGCATGCTCATGGGCGCAGCGTAGTGCGACCTGGTGATGATGCCTACTAAATGATCAATGGATCGCACCCGTACGAGTGCGAAAACACCCGAACGAACCCCGCAGGAGCCTTGCAGGGCGCGGGATCAGCCCATTTCGAGTACGCGGGCGTGCAGTACCTGGCGCTGCTGGAGCGCGGCGCGGACCGCGCGGTGCAGCCCGTCCTCCAGGTAGAGGTCGCCCTGCCACTTCACGACGTGCGCGAAAAGGTCCCCGTAGAAAGTGGAGTCCTCGGCGAGAAGCGTCTCGAGGTCCAGCTGGCCCTTGGTGGTCACGAGCTGGTCGAGGCGGACCGGGCGCGGCGCGACATCCGCCCACTGCCGGGTGCTTTCCCGGCCGTGGTCGGGATAGGGCTTCCCATTTCCGATGCGCTTGAAGATCACACGGAAAGCCTACCGGTCAAGAGCCTCCGGGCGCAGCCATGGAGGGGGACTGCGATGCTGACGTCAACGGCATAAAACCGCCCATTGCGGAATTGGGGTCGTGATGAGGGAGAGCGACAGCGCGGGCGGGGGCGCACCCGGTGGTGCGGGGGGTGGTGCGAGCGGTGTCGGTGCGAGCGGTGGCGCGGGCGACGACCCACGCTGACGTGCCGGGCTGTTGGTCGGGTCGGCCCCGGCCCGCGCGGCGTGTTCACAGCCGGGGCCGGGTGCTCCCGCCCCGACCACCCGGCGTCTTCCCCGCCGCGGGCCGGGTGCTCTCCTCCCGCCCCGGGTCAGCCGGCGGCGTGCTTCGCCTGCTTGGCGGCCTGTTTGGCCTCCTGCTTGTACGCGCGGACCTCCGCGAGCGACTCGGGTCCGGTGATGTCGGCGACCGAGCGGTGCGAGCCGGCCTCCCCGTACGCCCCCGCCGCCTCCTGCCAGCCCGGCGGCCGGACGTCGAACTGCTTGCCCAGCAGCGCGAGGAAGATCTGCGCCTTCTGGGTGCCGAAGCCGGGCAGGGCGTTCAGCCGTTTCCGCAGCTCGGCCCCGGTGGCCGCGTCCTTCCATACGGCGCCCGCCTCGCCGTCGTACTGCGCCACGAGGAACTGGCACAGCTGCTGTACACGCTTGGCCATGGAGCCGGGATAGCGGTGCAACGCGGGTTTGGCGGTGAAGAGTTCGACGAACGCCTCGGGGTCGTACGTGGCGATCTCATGGGCGTCCAGATCGTCCCCGCCCATGCGCTGCGCCAGGGTGTACGGGCCGGAGAAGGCCCACTCCATCGGTACCTGCTGGTCCAGCAGCATGCCCACCAGGGCGGCGAGAGGACTGCGCCCGAGGAGCGCGTCCGCCTCCGGCTGCTGGGCGATCCGCAGGGTGATGTGCTGGCCCTTGTTGCTGTTGGTCATGCCCCGATCATCGCCAGCGCGGGGGGTGACGGCCAGCACAATCACCGCCGTAGCGCTGTTTGCAGCCGTTTGCCGCTGTTTTCCGTTCGTTTCCGTTCGCGGGAGCGGACCGTGGACCGCAGTCCCCGTACGCCTGCTCACCAGGCTCCGTGGTGGGCCACCCCCAGGACGAGGGAGGCGACGGCCAGTGCCAGGAAGAAGCCGGCCAGTCCGTAGCCGTGGTCACGGGCGCGCAGATGGACACCTATGGCGCCGAGGAAGAACAGCGTCAGCCCCACGGCGGCGGCCGTGCCGATCAGCGGGACGGCGAAGCCGACGAGGAGCCCGGCGGCCCCCGCCGCCTTGAGCATGCCGAGCCGGAAAAGCGAGGAGGCGGGCACACCGGCCTTCTCCATGTTGACGAGGATCGGTTCGTAGCGGCGGAAGTCGAGCACCGCGGACATGGTGTTGAGCGCGGCGGCCAAGGCGGTGACCACGACGTAGGAGATGAACAGCATGATGAGTTCCCGTTCTCGTTTCTCGGGTTGCCGTGCCGGTTTCGGGTGCCGGTTTCGGGTGGCGCGACGGCGCGACGGAGCGGTCGTGCGGCGGCGCGACGGTGGTGGTGCGGCGGGGCCTCGGGGCTTCTCAGCCGAGGCCGGCGGGCGGCAGCTTGTCGGGGTTGGCGATGTTGTAGATGTCGCTGACCTGCTCGCCGTCCGGGGTCAGGTCGAGGACCATCACGGCGAAGGGGGCGTCGCCGCTGAACAGGACCGCGGCGGGGTCCCCGTTGACCTGGCGGTAGGCGATCTCCAGGCCGTCGCGGTGGGACGCGCGGGAGATCAGCAGCCGGGCGACGTTGTCGCGGCCGTGCACCGGGCGCGGGCCCGCGATCGCGGACTTGCCGCCGCCGTCGGCCCAGAGGGTGACGTCGGGGGCGAGCAGCCGCATCAGGGCGGCCATGTCCCCGCCGAACACCGCGTCCAGGAAGTGCTCGGTGGCCTGCCGGTGCAGCAGCGGATCGGGGCGGTAGCGGGGCCGGCGGGCCTGCACGTGGTCGCGGGCGCGGTGGGCCAGCTGGCGCACCGCGGCGGGGCTGCGGCCCAGGATCTCCGCCGTCTCCGTGTGTGCGTAGCCGAAGACCTCGTGCAGGACGAAGACGGCACGCTCCAGCGGGGTCAGCGTCTCCAGGACGACGAGCATCGCCATCGACACGGACTCCGAGCGCTCCGCCCGGTCGGCGGTCTCGTCCTCGGTGGGCGGCGGGGTGTCGGTGGTCGAGACGAGCGGCTCGGGCAGCCATGTACCGACGTACGTCTCACGGCGGCGGTTGATGGCCGCCTGCCGGGAGAGGGCCTTGTTCACGGCGATCCGGACGAGGTAGGCGCGCGGGCTCTCGATCGGCTCCGCGCCGGTCGCCTCGTTCCGGGCCGTCCAGGAGAGCCAGGTCTCCTGGAGGATGTCCTCGGTGTCGGCGACGCTGCCGAGCATGTTGTAGACGAGCGAGAACAGCAGCTCGCGGTGGTCGACGAACACCTCGGTGGCGCTGCCGGAGCCCGTTCCGGGGCTGGGGCCGGGTTCGGTGCCGGGGTGAGGGCCGGGGTCGGACATCAGGTGCCTCCTGTCGCGGTTACACCCTGAGACTGCTGCCGGGGCGCGAGTGTGACATCGGACCTGGGCCTGGACAGGTGGGTCGGCCTGGGGCCCGGGACCGGTGGGCGGGCCTGGGGCCCGGCGCCAGGGCACGCAGACGAACGACCCTAGCCACCCAGACGGTCCGCACGCTTCCGGAGGTAACGGGCCTCGGGGATGCTCAGGGTGCCGGCGGCTGCCGCGTGGTAGGCGGCGCGGGCCCCGGCCGTGTCGCCGGCCCGTTCCAGCAGGTGGGCGCGGACCGCGTCCAGCCGGTGGTGGCCCGCCAGCCGGTCCGCGAGCGCGTCGACCTCGGTGAGCCCGGCCTGCGGCCCGTGCACCATCGCGACGGCGACGGCCCGGCCCAGTTCGGCCATCGGCTCGGGGGCGAGGCGCACCAGGACGTCGTACAGCGCGAGGATCTGCGGCCAGTCGGTGTCCTCGGCGCGGGGGGCCTCGTCGTGCAGCGCGGCGATGGCCGCCTGCACCTGGTACGGCCCGGCCGGTCCCTCGGCCAGCGCCTCCTCGACCAGCGCCAGGCCCTCGGCGACGGCCGACCGGTCCCAGCGGGTGCGGTCCTGCTCGTCGAGCGGGATCAGTTCGCCGTGCGGACCCGTGCGCGCGGCGCTGCGGGCGTCGGTCAGCAGCATCAGCGCCAGGAGCCCGGTCACCGCGCCGTCCCGGGGCAGCAGCCTGCGCACCGAACGGGTCAGCCGGATCGCCTCCCGGGCCAGCTCGGCGCGGTGCAGGGCGCGGCCGGACGTCGCCGTGTAGCCCTCGTTGAAGATCAGGTAGAGCACCTGGAGCACGGCGGTGAGGCGGCTGTCGCGGTCGGCGGGTCCGGGCTGGACGAAGGCGGCGCCCCGGATCTTGCGCTTCGCACGGCTGATCCGCTGCGCCATGGTCGCCTCGGGGACCAGATGCGCCCGGGCGATCTCGGCGGTGGTCAGTCCGCCGACGGCCCGCAGGGTGAGCGCGATCTGCGGCGCAGGGGCCAGCTCGGGATGGCAGCACAGGAAGAGCAGGGTCAGGGTGTCGTCGTCGGACGGTGCCCGGCCGCCGCCGCCCGGCACCGGCTCGTCGGGCGGCGGCGTGGTGAAGGCGTCCCGCGGGGTGAGCGCGGCCGCCGCCTCCTCACGCGCCCGCCGGGCGTCGTCGCTCCGCAGCCGGTCCACGAGCCGCCGGGAGGCCACCCTGATCAGCCACCCGCGCGGATTGTCCGGCACCCCCTGCTCCGGCCACTGCCGGGCGGCGGCGAGCAGGGCCTCCTGCACCGCGTCCTCGGCCGGGTCGAAGTGCCCGTAACGCCGTACCAGCGCGCCGAGGACCTGCGGGGCGTGCAGCCGCAGCAGGTCCTCGACCTCGGTCGTACGTCTCACACATCGCCTCCGCCGTCGTTGATGGGCCGGATCGCCACCGGTCGCACGGGCGCGCCGGCCGGCGTCGGACACTGCGCGATGCGCGCGGCGATCTCGGTGACCCGTTCCAGGCTCTCGCAGTCGAGCACCCAGTACCCGGCGAGCAGCTCCTTGGTCTCCCCGTACGGACCGTCGGTGATCACGGGACGCCCGTCCTCTCCCGTGTGGACGAACCGGGTCCTGGCGGGCTCGTCCAGCCCGTTGGCGTCGACGAACTCTCCGGTCTCGGCGAGATCGTCGTTGACCGCGCCCATGAACGCGAACATCGCTTGCACGTCCTTGTCGCTCCAGGCCGGGTTGCCCTCGGTCGCCTTTCCCCGCATCGCCTCGTAGTCGGTCTGCGTGCCCTGCACCATCACCAGGTACTTCATGGTTCCGCTCCTTGTGTCCCTGCCGTCCCTCGTGGGCGGCTCTCACAGGGGACGTCGGAACCGGGTGACGGTTCTCGACACCGCGCCGGGGGCGTTTCCGTAAGCCCGGAAGATTTCCCGGAACGGCCCAGACCCGGACCGAGGCGCATGCGTCGCGCCCGTCCCCCGTGGCCTCCCGTCCGCCCCTCTCCGATCAGGCCGGCACCGGCGTCTGCGACGGCGTGACCGATACGGGCTCCGGCTCCGGCGACCGGCGCGCGGCGCGGCGCTCGGCCTGGGGAAGGTGCGCGACCACGTGTGCGTGGAAGCGGTCCACGGCGTCGTCGACGCTGCGGATGAAGCCGGATTCGGCGTTGCCGCGCGAGCCGCCCATGCCCTTGAAGAGGGAGAGCCGGAACCCGGCGATCCTGCTGCCGTCCTTGGGGAGCATGTCGCCCGGCTCCGGGCGCAGGCGTTCCAGAGTGCCGCGTGGACCGCTGTGCCCCTCGACGAGCGTCTCGACGTGGAGGTCGGCAGGGGCCTCGGCCAGCTGTCGCATCAGGCGCTTGGCCGAGGTGAGCGGGTAGGCCCCCTCAGGCACCGGGATCTCCAGCGAGGTACGCAGCTTCCCCGTCCGCAGGTCGGCGGTGATCGTGACGATGCCGGGCGAACCGTCGATGCGCAGTTCGGCCGTGAGCCGCCCCTGCTCGCAGAGTTGGTCGGCGAGGGCCGCCCGCCGCGACCGCGGAGTGGTGCCGCGCTGGGCGCGCTGCACGGGGAGGGCCTTCTGGCCCAGTTCACCGCCGATTCGCAGACAGACCTGACGGATGAGCCGTTCCCAGCTCTCGACGACCTCGACGGCCCGCGGATCGCCCTGGCAGAGCGTCTCCGTGTCGATGCCGTTGCGTACGGGAACCCATGAGGGGCCCATGTTCTGGAAGCCGTGACAGCCGGAGTTCTCGTGCTGGAGGTAGTGCAGCAGCTCCTGCAGGAGCCAGGCGTGAGCGGCGTTGCCGACACCCTCGTGCCGGATCAGCATGTGGGCCTGGTGGGCCACCTCCGCCCAGGACAGGTGCCATAGCGCGACCTTGTGCTTGCGCCGTCCGTCGGTCTTGACGTCGACGAGCGGACTGCCCTCCAGGGCAACGTCGTTGGACAGGGTGATCACGGCCTCGTAACCACGCCGGGCGGCGATGTCCATGTAGTTCTGGACCTGCTCCGACTTGAGCGCGTTTCCGTTCGTCTTCGTCTCGACGAGGGCGGTCCACAGCTTGCCCGCCCGCTCCACCCGGATCACGCCGTCCGGACGTTTGGGGGTGTCCCCGTGCGGGAGCGAGACCTCCGTGAAGGTCTGCATGCGGCCGGCCGGAGCGCCGAAGGCGGCTGTCAGCCGGCGCCCGAACTCAGGTACCTGCGCCATCACCGACAGCAGGACGGAGGTCGCCCGCACCTCCCGTTCCTTGTCGCTCTTGAGCGTCGGGGCGGGGAACAGCCGCGCGGGCTTCCACGCGTCGTTCTCGGCCAGCGACTTCTTGACCACGGCCGGGAGCGTCACCTTCTTCTTCGCGGTCCGGGGGCCGCGGGTGCGCCTGGCCGGGGCCGTCGCCGGGGCCGTGCCGTCGGCTTCGCGGACCGGCTGCCGGGGGAGGGGGACCGGCTGACCGGCGAGTGCCGGCTCAGCGGGCTCGGCCGGGCGGGGTGAGAGGCCGTCGGCGACATCCGGCGCGCTCGGTGGCTCCGCCGCTTCCTTGTGATCCCCGGAACCGCCCTCGTTCCCGTCGGCGCGCACCTCCTCGCTCGCGCCCGAGTCTTCGCCCTCGCCCTCGCCCTCGCCTTCGTCATCGACGTCGATACCGAAGTCCGTGGCGAGACCTGCCAGGCCGGTCTCGTAACCCTGGCCGATGGCCCGGTACTTCCACTCGGTGCCGCGTCGGTACAGCTCACCGAAGATGAAGGCGCTCTCCACCCCGGCATCGTCGATCGAGAACTCCAGCAGGACCTCTCCGGTGCGGTCGGCGACCGTCATCCGCAGATCGTCCAGTTCGCCGAAACGGGAGCCGCCGTAGCGGCTCGCGGCAACGACGAGGCGTTCGACGTCCGGGGCCACGGCCGTCAGGTCGAGGCTGATGCGGTCCTCGCTGCCGCTGGCCGTCGGCGTCTTGCCCAGCAGTTGCACGCTGCCGTCGGACGCGGCCGGGTTGTTGTAGTAGAAGAAGTCCGCGTCACTGCGGACCTTGCCGTTGCCGTCCAGCAGCAGGACGGACACATCGGCGTCGCCGTCCCCCTCGTTGCTGCTCCAGCTCAGACTTGCGATGACCGATCCGGCGTCGTCGCTCAGGTCTGCCAGTCCGACGTTGGCACCCTTGGTCATCTCTCGCATGCGGTCCCCCCAGACGCGCGGCCGCGTCGGGAAGCGCCCTGGCAACGGCAGCAGTTTGATCCGTGACACAGCGCAATCCGCTGCTCACGAGGAGAACGGTAGCGCCCGGAAGGAGTGGGTGTGAAGGAACCGTGAAGTCCGGATGGGTGCTGCACGGACCCGCGCGCGAGCACGTGCCACTCGGGCGTCGGCTCCGGCGCGCGGCGCCAACTGCGTCCCCTGGGCTACGGGCGTCGGCTCCGGACGATGACGTGCCGCTCGGGCCGGCAGTGCCCGGGTCGTACGCTCAGGTCTCGAGGTACCGGCGAGCGATCAGGGGGCAGTGGTGGCATTCGGCAGGAGCAGGAAGACCGAGGAGCCACCGGTGGAGCAGGTGCCGTGGGCGAACGTCCGTACCTTCGTGGTGAGTACCGAGGAGAAGCCGGTGACCACCAAGCGGAAAAGGGGCGTTCACGGGCCGCGTGCGGTGCGCGTCCCCAAGGGTGGCAAGGACTTCCGGGTCAACGCCCCCTGCGCGTACCTCGCCCCCGCCCCGCGTCACGCGGCCGACCCGTCCGCGGGCGGCCTCACGCTGTACGAGGATCCGGCGGCGCAGCGGCTGCTCTGCTACGTGGACGCGGCCCAGGAGGTGGGCGGGGAGCGGCATCATGTGGTCCGCGACGAGCGGGGCGCGGAGCTGGGTACGTTGCGCCGGATACCGCCGAGGCGGCCCTTCCGGCACACCTGGCGCATCGATCAGCCCGGACGCCCCGAGATCGTCGGGCGCAACGAGTGGGCGGCCGGTGACTCCGCGAAGGAGGCCGTCGGGCGCGTCGCCGTCAAGGCGGCCATCGGGCTGGTGGGGGCGCTCGCGGACTTCGGCGCGGAGGGCGGTGATCAGCCGTACCGGCCGCGGACGCTCGAGTGGTGTGCGGAGGGCGAGGTGGTGATGGTCTCCGAGGGCAGTGTGGAGGTCACCGTGAAGGCGGACTGGGTCGACCGGCGCCTGGCGTTCGCCTTCGCCCTCGTGGGCGACCGCTGACGGCGTTGTCCCGGCACGTGCGGCGACCGGTGTCCCGGGCTGGGGCCGGGCGGCGGTAGGGGCACACCGCTACGAGGAACGGGGCAGGGTCTACGGAATGGAGCTCGCCAAGAAGGCAGCCACCGGCGACCCGGACGCACAGATCGACCGGACCGACTACCGCGTGGCCCTGGAGGAGCAGTTCGGCGCGGACCGGGCACCCGCCATCGCCGCGGCCTATCCCGTCAGCGCCTTCGACGACTCACCGGCACTCGCTCTCGCGGCGGCACTCACCGACGGCAACTGGGCCCGCCACTCCCTCGACAGCGGCCGCGCCCTGGCCCGCCACGTGCGCACGTACTTCGCCCGCACGGGCAGGGCGGACTGGAAGCCCACGACTCCGCAGGCACCCAACGCGCAGGCCCTCGCAGGGGGGGGGGGGGGGGGGGGGGGGGGGGGGGGGGGGGCCGGGAGCCATTCACCCGGTGGACTTCGCCAAGGACCACCACGAGGACTTCTGGAAGCCCTGCGTTGAGCGTCATCCGCCGGTGCCGGGCCCTTCAGCCCGTGCCGGCGACGCGTCGCCGCCGGTGCGGGGCGGGGACCGGGTGTCTGAGGAGCCCCGGCCTGAGGAGCAACAGCCCGGCCACGCACACCACCGCGGGTACGGCGACGGCGGGCACCGTCCACCCCGGGATGCCGATCCACGCCGCGGGCAGGCCCACCCCGAAACTGACCGAGGCGATGGTGATGAGCACCTGCTTGCCGTACGGATTCCAGGCGAAGGGCCCGAAGTCGCATCCCGGCAGGACCGAGCACGAGGGGCGGGGCGCGGGGGAGGCTCCACCCGGCCCGGATGACGGACGAACGGCGAGCGTCCCCGCGCGCAGGTGTGCCCTGCGACTGGCGTGCTACGGGTGAACCTGCCGGCATCACGGCGCGCCGGGGGCCGGGCGACGGCACGCTGCTGAGGTGAGGAGCAGCGGGGGATGCGCCATCCGCCCCGGTGGAGCCTGCGGACGCGGATCGAGGGGGGCGCTTCGATGACATCCAGTGGAGCAGGGGCATCAGGGCAGGCGCGTGCGACGGGTGACTCCGTCGGCGTCGGCGGCGTCAGCAGTGTCGGCAGCTTCGAGATGCGGGGGAAGGGCGCGGAGGGCCCCGCTGCACCTGTGGTTCCGGTGCAGCCACGCCACCCGCCCGGTGAGGGACGGCAGCGCCCGGTGCCCCGCCATGTCGCGTGCGTGATGGACGGGAACGGCCGGTGGGCGCAGCAACGCTCGCTGCCACGTACGTCAGGACACCGGGCGGCGGAGACTACGGTGATCGAGGTCATCGAGGCGGCGCGGTCAGCAGGCGTCGAGTGGCTCAGCCTGTACGCCTTCTCCACCGAGAACTGGCGACGGCCGGGCGAGGAGATCGACTTCCTGATGCGACTGGTGCGCCGCGTGGTGCGCAAACACGCGGCGCTGCTGTACGCACGCGGCATCCGGTGCCGGCTCCTGGGAGCGGAGGACCCCAGGATCCCCACCCCCCTGGCCCAGGACTTCGCCGACCTGACGACTCTCACGGAGAACAATCGGGGCATGACGCTGACCGTGGCGTTCGACCACGGCGGGCGGCAGGACATCGTCTCCGCGGCACGCTCCCTCATCCGTGCCGGGGTCTCCGCCGATGCCGTCGACCAGGCGAGCTTCGCCGCGCACCTGCCCGTCCCCGACACGCCTGACGTGGACCTCGTCATCCGCACCTCCGGCGAACAGCGCATCTCCAACTTCATGCTCTGGCAGGTTGCCTACGCCGAGTGGATCTTCCCGCCGGTGCTCTGGCCCGATTTCCGTGCGTCGCACTTTCTGGAGTGCCTGCACGACTACCGAAGCCGCGACCGCCGCTTCGGCGGCGTGACGTCGTAAGCGAACGGAGAGCACCAAAGGTGAAGGACACGGACAGCAGCCACTCCACGCCGACCGGCCCCGGCGACCCGGGTTCGTACGAAGGCGCCGGCGGGCCGGGCCCGTACGAGGATTCCGGCGGCAGCGGCCCGTACGAAGGTCCCGGCGGCACAGCCCCGGGCAGTGCCGGCCCGTACGGAGCCCCCGGCGGCACTGGCCCGCACCGAGCCCCGGGCGGTACGGGCCCGTTCGCGGATTCCGGCCGGGGGACAACCGGTACGCCGACGGACTCCCTGTTCGGCCCCGGCTCGCAGTTCCACCGCTTCTTCAACGATCCGCGCTGGGCACTGGCCGTCGTCAGGGCCACCGTGCTGGAAGCCGCCCACCCGCAGATCGGGGCGGCACTGGCCGACAACTCCTCATTCGTAGTGCATCCGTGGCGACGGCTGAGCAACACGCTCGTGAGCCTGCAGCGCATGTTCGGAGCCGACGAGCACACGCGGCAACGGGAGGCGGCACGGCTCAACCGCCTGCACACCCGGCTGAGCGGCACGGACGCGCGGAACCAGCCCTACGACGCCATGGACCCCGAGGTACGGGCGTGGGTGGTCGCGACGCTCTTCGAGAGCTCCGTCACCATGTGCCGGCTGAGCGGGCAGCCCCTGGACCAGATCACCATGGAGCGGCTCTACGCCGAATTCCGGGCCTTCCTCGCCGCCCTGGGGGACCAGGCGGGCCACCTCCCGCCCACGTTGCCCGAGTTCTGGACGTACTACGACCGGATGGTCACGGAGGAGCTGCAGAACACAGAGGCGCTGCGCATCATCCTCTTCAGGCTCTTCGAGCATCTGCCGGCGCCGCCGCTGTTCGCAGGCATGCCCACGGTCTGGGCGGCCGGCCGTGCGCTGGCGGGGCCGGTGATCGGGACCGCCACCGTGGCTTCCCTTCCTGAGGCGTTCCGCCGCCGGGCGGGGCTGCCGGAGGTTCCCGGTGCCCAGACCCTGATGCAGGGTGCGTACATGGCCGCCCGGCTGGCCGGCGCCCTGCCCGACAACTGGATCCAGACCGAGAACGTCGTCGGGCTGCTCCAGTTCTCGCCGGACGGCGACGGCCCCTGTGCCGAGGCGCTCACCACTCTGCGCTCCCGGATGAAACGGGCCGGCGCGCTGCTCCGGCTGGTCACACCGCTACCGGCCCAGCAGGACGGTACGGGCGGACCCGACAACCGGCGCAGCGCCCGCGTGTTCTTCACCGAGGTGCTGGACCAGACCGGGGACGGCTCTCTGGACTGGCCCGATCTCGCCGCCATGGCACGAGAACTCTGTTCGCGCCTCGACCTGGACGAGCCGGAGGAGACCCGGCTGTACGACGCGTTCGCCGCGTGGTGGAGGGAGCTGCAGGCGGCCCTGGACAGCGATGGCGACGGCAGGGTGAGCGCGGAGGAGTACGCGGCCGCAGCCCCGTCCCTGGCCGGGCCGGCGCTGATCAGGGTCGCCGAGGTTCTCTTCGATGTCACCGACGCGGACGGCGACCAGTTCATCGACGCCGAGGAGTACCGCGCCCTCTTCAGGAGAGGCTTCGAGCGCTCCGTCGCGGACGCCGAAGGGCGCTACTCCCGGAGCGCATTCGTGCGGGACTTCCTCTCCTTCATGTCCGGCCGTCAGCGTTCGACGGCCTACGATCCGCTGCTCTCCGACGCGTAGGCAGTGCTCAGGAGGGACACTTCCTGGATATCAACTATGGGTTCAGGTAAATCTCGCAAGCTGTATTTCGTTGCCGCTGGACCACTCGGTCCTATGCGGGCATCACTCCGTGGATCCGGGAGAGGGTGAAGACGCGTTCGGCGTCCCGCAGGTGGCACCAGGCTTCGAGATGGGGCGGGTCGAGGGTGAGGCGGTCGAGGGTGCGTACGGTGCGGCCTCCTGAAGCGGCGACATAATCGACCGTGACGGCCGTACCGGTGTCGATGGCATGGGCCAGCTGTCGGACATCGCTGTACGACAGCCGCTTCGCGTACCCGGCGACGATCTCCTCGGTATCCGTATCGAAGGGGACTCCGCCGGGGCCGAACGGGTCGGGTTCCGGTGCGGCCGGCGGCGCGGTCAGAAGCTTGGCGGCCAGGGCCTTCAGGTCGGCGGCGGGGGCCTTCGCCACGTGGGGAGACGTCGTAGTTCGGAGGCCGGCCTGCGCACGGGCCTTCCGTGGTGCCGGCACGGGTGCGGCGGCCCGCTGGGGCCGGGTCTTCTCGACGTGTACGGTTCCGTCGGCCGTCTCGGCCACGGGAGCGTAGCCCTGGGCTCGAAGCGCGGCGAGGGTCTGGTCGAGTGGGCTGCGGCTGACCAGGACTGTCGGGGCGAGCCGTCGCAGGCCGAGACCGGCGAGCTTGCTGTGGACGGCGATTTCGGCCAGGAGCGCGGGCTCCTCGCCGTGGATGACGCAGGCGGCGGGGGCGATGCGTACGCGGCCGTGGCTGCGAGCGGTGTCGGCGATCAGATACGCCAGGGGCTGAGGCAGGGGCCCGCCGGTCATGGCGGACAGATCGGCTGTGATCTCGTCCGAAGTACGTCCGGAGTCCAGGGCGCGGCGGGTGCTGTCGGCGCTGAACCGCCACACCGAGGCCGTGCCACGGGTTTCCCGGTCCGCGGCGGAATCCAGGAGCGCGTCCAGTCGCGCGGTCGGTGTTCCGGCGACGACGGCAGTGAGGTCAGCGCCGATCCGGGCCGTCCCGGTGGCCGCCGGCAGCAGACGCCGGCACACGGCGGCCAGTTCGTCCGTGTCGTCGGCTCGTACGGCGGTGCCGAGGGACGACAGCGCGCCGCGGGCGAGGACGCCGAGCAGTTCGGCCTCGCGGATCGCGAGGGCGAACGGTGTTTCGCCCTGGGGCGTGGGGTCGGCGAGCGGGCGGTGCCATGCCACGAGCACCCCCAGGTCCGAGGTTGCTTGCGCCCCCCGCCCTGCCGGGAGGTGCGCCGCAGCGGCGAGCAACCCGTATCGGGTCTGCAAGCAGCCGCCGCAGGGCGGCGCCCCGGAGACTGCGGGCAGAGCCTTGTCGTCCTCGTCGCGTGCCTGGGAGGGGGTGAGGGGCAGGTTCCACCATGCCTCGAGCAGCGCGGCGAACTGTTCCGACGGCTCCTGCGCCGCCCAGGCGTCGAATGCGTTGGTGGGGGCGACGCGGTCGCCGTCCCGGGCCAGTAGCTTTGCCGCGTATGCGGCCTCCAGCGTGATGCGTACCTCGGCGTCATCTGTTTGGGCGGCCTTGCCGATGCGGGCCAGTTCACGTGCGCCGACACCGCCGGACTTCAGTCTGACCGGCGGTGCTGCCGAGCATGCCGACAGGACCGAGGCGGCATGCGCTGCGAACGCCGTGGCTGCGGCTGCCGCCTCCCGGTCCACCTCCGCGGCAGTGACGAACACCAACTGCACGGTGGGCGGCCCGGGTTCGAACGGCGCGTGCCAGGGCCCGCGCAGCGCGAGTGCGACCTCGACGGGCAGCCGGGCGGGGCCGTACCCTCGGCGGTCCCGGATCAGAAACCCTCGGTCCAGCGCCCACCGCCCGCCCGGTTGGGAGTCGGCGCCGGGAGCCCCGGACGTGATGGACGCGGGCTGCGGCGACCCGGACTTCGCTCGGCGTTCCAGCAGCTTCCGGGCCGCCGCAGGAGCCTTCGCGACCACCGAGGCAATCCCTTCCGGATCGCTGTGGTGTGCGAGCAGCGCTGCCATGCACTGTTGCTTGCTGACGGGCGGCTTGATGCCCAGTGCCGCCAGCATGCCGCGCAGCTCGTCGGAGGTCATGTCCGCCAGCAGCTCCGCCAGTGGTGCGTCCAGCCCGAGCGGCGCCTCCCACGCTTGTCGCAACGATGCGGCCATGTGGAGCCTTCCGCTGTGGTCCGGCCAGACCAGCGCGTGTCCGGCCAGTGCCTCCAGGATTGCTTCCAGGGCGCGGCCGGCTTCGCCGGCCGTCGCTCCCAGCAGCTTCGCCAGGTCCTCGCGCGACGCGGGCGTCCCCAACGCCGCCACGGCTTCGGCCACCTGCAAGTCGGGCAGGGTGAGCAGGGGCAGCGCGAGTGCCACCGATCCCGGGCGCTGAAGACGGTCCGCCAGTTCCCCCAGCGAGCGCGGCTCCGGAGGGGACGCGGTGTCCTTCCGCGTCGCGAGCAGGCGTGCCAGGCGAGGGCCGTCGAGACCGCGCAGCCACGTGCTCAGCGTTGATCCGGACGCCATGGAGAACCTCACCTCAGGTCAATGAATGCGCCACGCTCGGACGTCGGCCAGTCCGGCGCCGGGCTCAAGGATGGCCCACCCGGTGGGCTTGGATGCCTCGCACGGCGGAAGGTTCCCGCGCACGGGTGTCGTCGAGCTGGAGGTGCCTTGCCTGCCCGCCGAAATACTCTGAACTGTCCGGTATGGAGGCAGCGGAAGCTCGCCCGACAGGGACATCAGCAGGCCGGTGGCGGCGGTCCTGCGGCGCGCGGACGCCAGGGCGCCGTTGGCGCTTCCTCCCGCGCGCCATGCTTCATGTACATCCGCTACATTCGTGACATGAGTGAACCGATGGTTGAATCCATGGCCGACGTCCGCAGCCACCTCGCTGACGTCATTGATCGCGCCAGTCGGGAGGAAATCCCGACCATCATCACTCGGCGCGGCAAGCAGGAAGCCGTCGTGCTCGATATCCAGGAGTACCGGCGTCTGCGCGAGATCGCGGAGAATGTCGAAGAGGCGTGGCTCAACCGGTTGGCCGACGAAGCTGAGTCCGAGGGCACCGTGGGGGCTGTCTCGCTCGAAGAGATGGCGGCCTTGCTGCGCGATCGACAGGGCTGATCCCGTGGGGTACATCACGCGCTTCACGCCGCACGCCCAGCGGGACATGCTCAAGATTCCGCGCCCGGACGCCCTGCGCATCCTGCACCGTCTCACGGAACTCCAGAAGGCGATGGATGCGGAGGTCACCACGTCCTTCGACATCAAGGCCCTCCAGGGGCACAGTGCCCGCTGGTGGCTCAGGGTCGGCGATTACCGCGTCGTCTACACCGTTGAGGACGGCCGGTTGATCGTGTGGGTCCTGGCCGTCGGCAACCGCCGCGATATCTACCGTCAAGTTCCGTAGACCCCTCCGTCCTGCCCGTTGACGCCGACCGCCGCCGGGAGTCGCGGCTTTGAGGTCCCCCGTGTGTGGGAACCGCCGATCGGCCAGGCAGGCCGATACGGCGGGGGTACGGGTGTGCTGTCCAGTTGGCGCAGTGCTTCTCCTCGCCCCGGTCCAGCGGCGCCCGGACTCGATGCTTCGACGCCGACCACCCCAAGTGCGCGGCGGCTGAGCGGGACCGACGCGCAGAGACCGCAGAACCTGGCCGCCCTCCCTGCGCCGGATCCATCGGGGCCCCGCCGGGAACTCCAACCACCAACGTCGAAGGCCCCCGCAGCGAGCTGCGGGGGCCTTCGACGTATTGCCCGGTGAGAGCAATGGCGGAGGATACGAGATTCGAACTCGTGAGGGGTTGCCCCCAACACGCTTTCCAAGTTTTCGTCGGGTGATTCAAGGATGGTCGCGGGGTGTTCTGATCTGGGGCGGAGTCGTTGAGAAACAGGCCCCTGAACGCTGCCGTGCACGGGTGAATGAGACCGGAACTGGGACCAGTTCTTCGACGCTCGCGGCAGTCCCGTGAGCGTCGAGACGTCCTACCAGTAGTAGTCCGCCGTACTACTAAGGACAGGGTCTGGCATCCTGGGCGGCGGCGACGGCTCGCCATTCCAGTGGCTGCGGCATTTCGCTCCTGTGTGGACACGAGTTGACGCGGAGGGATGCAAAATCCTGGTTCAGGCTGCCTCCCGGCACTTGGAAAGAGGGTCCACGAAGCGAGGTCGGACGGTGCGGTCGCGTACGGCGGGACCGCACGGTCGGTTTCGGCGTGCCGCGCCGGTGCGAGGCTGCGACCGCAAAAATCGTGATTCATGAAGACCGTGCCAGCGCCGTGGGCGGACTCGATCGGCAGCGGCTCCCATCTCATATGACGTGTCGTCCGGCGGGGGCCAAGTACGGTCATGGCTTCCTGAACGGCATGACGAGGAGGAAAGATGGGCGACACGGGCAAGGTTCTCGGTATCTCTACGCAGGACTTGCAAGATGCGGCGCCGACGTTCCAGGAGCAAAGCAAGGCGCTCGGTGATGCGGCGAAGGCGCTCAAGGCGTCCCTGGCCGCGCTGGGTTCGCCTTGGGGGGAGGACGAGCAGGGCCAGAAGTTCGGGGACGCGTACTCGCCGAAGCGTGAGGAGATCGAGAAAGGTGTCGGCATCCTGCTGCTCGGACTGAGGAGCATCCACGCCGCCATGACCGACATGTCCGACGGTTACGTGGACAACGAGAAGCTCATTGAGGGCATGTTCACCAAGGTTAGGGTGCCTGGCGCCGACGGGGACAAGGGCGCCAAGTGAATGTTGAGGACATAGCCAAGGACCTTCTCATGAAGGCTGGTATGTGGTGGCCGGATGCGAACTCGGGCAGTCTGCGATCGGCTGCGACGGCGTGGCGGACGTTCGCGGACGCGGTGGACGACGTCATCGGGCCGGTCAACGGCAAAGCCGGTTCTGTCGTTCTCCACAATCAGGGTGAGGCGATCGACGCCTTCCGGGTCTTCTGGGAGCGCTATCACAAGAGTGAGGGTGTGGGGTGGCTGGACGACACGGCCACGGCGGCCCGGGCCATGGCCAAGGCGCTCGAAGAGTTCGCTGACGCCGTGGATGATGCCATTGAGCTTCTGTGGACCGAGATCGGCATCGGAGCTACGGTCATCGCCGCGGGAGTGGGCCTCGCGGTGTTCACCTTTGGTACCTCCGCCGCGGCTTCCGCGGCGGCGGCCGCGGCCATCATCGAAGTCGCTGCCGGGCTTGGCGTCACGGTGTCCACCACCGTCGCCACCATCGCCGCGACCACGTTGACGGGTATTGCCTTCGGTGCGATCGAGGGCATCACCGTCGACCTCGCAGTCGCCCAGCCGCTCAGGATGGCCACGGGCCTCCAGGACGGCCTGAGCCTCGACTCGGTGGAACAAGCGGGTATCTATGGCGGTGCGTTCGGTGGCGCGTTCGGCGGCGCTGCCAGTGTGACACGTGCCGCCGGCGAAGTGGGTGGCTTCTCCAACCTTTTCAGGCAGGACATCCCAATCGGAATCGCGAACCCGAACCTCGCGGGAGCCGGGCGCATGCCTTTGGCGCTCGACGACATGGGGAAACGGCGCACCTGGGATCTGTTCCGGAGCGAGAACTCGAAAGTGCACGTTCCGCCTAAGGTGCCGGGCGATCATGCGCTCATATCCGGGGACCCTGTATATTTCGGAAACCGGACCACAACCATCGGATACGACACGAAGACGTTGGCCAATGCTAAACGCGTCGCTCGCGTTCCCGGAAAGCATGACGTTATCATCCACGGTACGAACACGGGTGTGTTTTTGCCTGGGCGGGTCAATAGTTCGGGAAAGACACTAATGGATTTCAAGGTGCATCCGACCCATATTTCGGACGCTATCCGCAGCAATCCCAATTATGATGGTGGCCCGGTGCGTCTGATCTCGTGCCACTCAGGTTATGCCGCGCCGAACTCCGTGGAACTTCCGCTTGCTCAGAGTGTGGCCAACGACCTGGGAGTGCCCGTGACGGCGCCGACTAATAAGGTGGGAACCTCTGCCGAGAAGGGCCTGGGGCAGACGCCCGCGATCGGCGATGGTGGATATTGGCGTACGTACCTGCCGATGGCCAACTAATGAGAACGAGCAGTGGAGGTTCAGTGACTAGGCGAGTCGGGTTCTATAGAGAGTTCAATTCGCAGAACCCGGATGGGTCGGCTCCGTCTATTCATGACGACGTTCGGTCTCATGCGTTGTTCGATGAGGCGCAGATGCTGGAATACATGTCGTCATGCCGTGAGATTTACACCACAATGGGGGCGGACCTCGATGTAATCTCGAATGACGAGGAATTTGTTGATGGGGCTGGATCGATCATCACCGATGGCACATGGGTGTGGCCCCTCGAACTCCAGTATTATATCCGCCGATATCATGTGGAACTGCCGGAAGATTTTCTGGTGGCTGTCCGTGCCGCGAATTACACGCCTCCCGAAATTTCGAGTGCGCGCTACGTGGAGATCGTGGACGAGATTTTCGGCCCATCCGCCTTTGGTAAGGGGGCGAACACCGAGGAAGGCGGGGGAGGGTTCTTCTCGTGGTACCTGGCGGACTTGACATCGCAGAGGTGGGGCCGATTGCTGAGAGCGCTGGAATCCGCTGGGTTGAACACCCGCCATCTGCTCACCGACGACGTGTTCCTCGCCCGTACCGGTGAGGGCGGATCGGATCCCCTGCCCGTACATGACGTGTCCGGTATGGCCGTGGCGCTGGCCGGCCCTGGTGACGGCGAGTTCGAACTGCACCTGTGGCTCGCTCTGGACATCTACACGATCGTTCGGGTGCGTCGGCTCGACGACACCACGACAGCGGTGGTCTACGAAATCGCCCACCTGCAGGAGCCGGAGCGCGAGGAGGTGGTGGCCGCGCTGGTGCGGGCCTTGGACGAGTTCCGTGACGACTGCCGGGGTTTCGTCCTCGATCGTGCGGGACGCAGCTCCCGGGAGGCCTGGGACTCGCTCATCCTCGAGTGCGCCTGGCCGTCCGAGCCCTTCCCGGACAGCGTCGCGGTCGATGCCGGCCTGGGTGCGCTGCCGCCGGGTTCCGACGCCGTGACACGCGCCGAGTACGGGCACCTGGCGGTGTTCAACAGGAATCGCATGGACGGCGGGCAGGCGTAGACGGGTACGGAGGCTTCACCGCTGCCGCGGTGCCGCTGTCGGTCAGCGAGGCCAAGGTGTGTTGTACGGGTCGAAGGGTACGTACAAACGCCCACGCGGCAGCCCCTCGGCGGACGCCCCGTCTTCACCCCCGCGCCGCGTGCGATCTGCGGGCCGGCTTCGGAGCCGGGCAAACGGGCACCGACCTGCCGGCTGACGTGGGGGAGGTGGACGCCCCGGTAGCGGCCCGCAAGACCGGACCGGGACGGCCAACGTCGACGGCCCGCGCTCTCACCAGCGACCTCACCAGGGAGCTGACTTGGGCTGGGTGCCATGGGCGCCGCCGCGGAGCCCTACGTGGGGCGCACAGGAGAACATTGGTCCCGATGCGGCAGAGCGCCGACGAAGCCCGTCCGTGGTTGTCCGCCCCGCGCAACTGAGACCCTGCACGTCGAAGGCCCCCGCAGCGAGCTGCGGGGGCCTTCGACGTATTGCCCGGTGAGAGCAATGGCGGAGGATACGAGATTCGAACTCGTGAGGGGTTGCCCCCAACACGCTTTCCAAATGTTCGTCAGGGAGCTCGGAGAGGATCGGGAACGCTTCAACTGGGTTGATGGTCGCCGACCACATCGAGGCAACCCGCCTCACCCTCGTCCGACTGCCCCAGAAGCGCGGGCGGCAGACCCCCGTCCGGCGCGACTCTGTGGGCGGCGCCCACGAGTTCGTGCCCTGGCTAGCCCGCCGCTGTTCGGCTGTCCTACGACTGTCCGATCGCCCGGCTTGCGCCCCGTCACCGCCTCCCGGCCCGGGTCGAAGGCGGATCCGGGCTGCCTCGCGACCGGCCTACGCAACCTGCCCCTACGCGACACCGCGGGCCATGCATTCAAGGTGGAAGTGGGCAAGGAGCCCTTGTCTGCGTGGAGTCAAGCACCTACCATCAACGTTGCTCAAGCAAATGTGATGGTGTTTCGGGTGACGGGGTGGGATGTGGCGTTGATGATGGCGGCGGCCGCCGCCTGGGGTGTGTTTCAGCTGTTTCTGCTGTCGTCGCCGACCCGATCAGTCCGCCTGACGACGGTGCTAGCAGGATTCGCAGTCGGGATGTACGGATGCGGTGTGGCTGCCGCGCTGCTGGAGCTGGCGTACACGCGGACTATCGCCGACGAGGGCGGCCGGGCCCTGGCCGATGTGGTGCGGAGTACCAGTTACACAGTGGCTCCCTGGGTTGAGGAACTGATCAAGGCAACCCCCTTGCTGCTGGTAGGACTGCACGTCAAGGTGCGTCGGCAGTGGGGAGTTACCGACTTCGTCATCCTCGGGGCCGGGCTCGGCGCTGGCTTCGGGCTGCTGGAATCCCTGCTGCGCTTCAGCTTGGACGCGCGCCGCTCGATCCCCCGGGACGGCGGCTGGGTTATTCCCGACAGTCTCTCTCCACCCTTCGTGCCCGGCCCCGCCAAGGTGTTCACTGCATGGCTGCCCGCGCCTTCCGGGTCGCTCGATCTCGGGCAGGCCGGTGCGGCTATGACGTTCACTCACCTGGTCTGGACTGCCATGGCCGGTCTGGGCGCTGGGCTGCTGTGGCGCACCCGGGGCTGGCGGCGACTGCTGTCCCTGCTGCCGGTCGCCGTCGCGATCACGCACCACACCCTCAACAACTACACGGCCAGTAAACCGGGTGGATCGACCGAGCGCTGGCTGGAGAACCTGGACGGTAAGGCGTGGGTGATGCCCCTCGTCTGTCTGGCCCTTGCCATGGTGGTGGATCTTCGTCACCTGCATCGTGCCAAGTGCACCGTGCCCGGCATCCTGCTCGCCACCGAGCGTGCCGAAGGCGACAGCGCGGCTGCGCTGTTCCGATACGCGTGCTGGCGGCCGCCCTTCAGCACTCTGGTCGCGCTGCGATTTGTACGCCTGCGCCGCTCCCTCATGTACGTCGCAGCCCTCACCCCAGCTGAGGACACGGAGCCCTTGCGGCGAGTGGTCGCTACAGTCGCCGCCCGTATCGATGCCTCCGACCACGAGGATGCGTGGCGGACGGTCGACATACGCGCCCACCTCAAAGCGGCCCGGACCACCACCCGGCGCCGCTGGCTCCTGCTGATTCCCTGCCTCCTCGCGCTCCCTTCCTTGCTCTTCCTCGGTGTCGGCTCGTTCAAGTCCACGTCTCACCTCCAGGAGTTCTTCACCAGCGATCCGGGCCCGCGCGTTCTGCTCTGGTGCGGCGTCGGGGCCCTGGCCTGGATCACGTGGCAGCTCCTCATGCTGTTGCACACTCTGCGGGCCGTCTCAGCCCAACTGGTGGGTGAGGTCCTCGCCGTCCACCGCTTCCGCATGGCTACCGCAGTCGGCTCGGCGACCGCCGGCGGCTTTCTGCTCTACCGCAGCCTCGGCGACGCCGGCCCGTCCGGCCATGGGATCCAGACCTTCCACCTCCTCGAGGCCCTCGACACCTTCCTGGTCTACCTCGGCTTCGCGCTCCTCCTGCTCTCCCTGCTCTCACTCCTCACCCTCTTCCCGCCGGGCGCCGGTCTCGCCCTCGCCGGCGGCAGCATGCTCGCCGAAGGCGCAACGGCTCTCGCCGCAGGCAATCTGGGTGTGGCCGGCATCGTCCTCATGGCAGTCGGAGCTGAAGGGGTCGACGCGGGTGGGGGCGGGATTCATCGGATGCCAGTAGTTCCGATTCTTCCGCTACGAAACCCGCTGACGGGCAGTCGAATCGTGTGCGTCCGCCAAAGGAAGGGGACACCAACTACGTAGTAGACAATTCGGCTGATTGGTCCGACACCATCACGGATATCGATCGCATCGAGAATGGTGTCCTGTGGGAAGAGAAGTCAGCGACCGGCCGTGCGCAGGGGATGAATGTTGACAAATGGGTCGGCAAGCATGTGTTTAAGAAGCTGGACTCCTACGTTCGAGCTCGACCGCACATGCAAGGGTACGAGAATGCCCCTATCGGAATACGGTTCACCGAGCCCGGCGCGACACCGGAGTTCAGGACCGCAGTAGAATCTGGAGTCAAGAAATGGCTTCAAGGCAACCCGGGAGTCGACGTGAGGGTTTGGTGGGCGCAGTGAGCTGCTATTTTCAGGTTGACGGCAACGATGTTTGGAATCCATCCAGTTCGGTAGCGCGACTATTTGTAGATCAGGGTGCTTCCCTCTCTCGATTGCTTAACGTTGACTCCGGCATCGGCGAGATCGTCGAGGATGAATGCCGGGTCGATGGTCCGGCATTCGAGGGATTCACGGCCCTGCTTGTTGCCAAGTATCAGGAGGTCAATAATGCGGCCTTGAGGTCACTTCTGTCTGGGTTCATTCCCCTTGCGCTGGTCTTGGTGCAGCGCACCGGCGGCGCGAGCCACGCCATTCATCCCAAAGACCTGGCTCTCTGGCATGCTGCTCTGGTTCACGTGGAGAGGTCCATGCCGCCGGGATGAACGGCCGTGGGCGAGTGGGCCCAGGGCCAAGGTGGCCGCCGTGCAACACAGTTCACGAGGGCGGATAGGCGTAGGCGACGCCATCGTAAAGGCCGTCGCTATGAGACTGGGCGAATGTTTCGCCCAGTCGCTCCTTGTAGGAGATTCCCTGGGGTATCCGTAGGGGGTATTTACGCCTTTTCCCTCTTCTGGAAGGAAGAAGATGCCGAGGTATGGGTGAAATCTCTCGATCCTCTGGCCGTCGTGCTGCCTGACTGCGAAAGCGTTTGACGTCAGCTCTTGGATGCGATTGTTGAAATTATTTCCGTAGCTGGGGCCGCTGAGCGATTTGATGGTGATGGCGGCGAGGGGCTGTCATCCCTGAATATGGCTACGTTCCATGCCGAACGACCGAGACCGTAAGAGCCCGGGAATTCGGCAGCTTGACCGACCCGAATCCAGATTGGCCGATTCCGCTTTCAGCAAGGGTGTCGACCAAAGCTGTCACTAGGTCATCGAACCTGCCGCCTGTTCTTATCGCTGAGAGTCCATTGGTAGTGGCGTCCCGGCGAATGGCTCCTTACATGCGTCTCTCGCGCGCAGCCCAATACAATCGAGCTGCTTCCTTCACTAGCTCGGCCATAGCCCCCCGTTCAGCGTTGATCGCGACCATCAGCCAGACTGCAGACCGGATCTGACACCAGGATGAGCCGTGCGACTGCGTCGGTTGGCCGCGTCGGAAGCACCGCGGACGGCCGAGGCCGTAGCAGCCCTGAGCTGAGGTAGGTGCCAAATATGGCAGAGGACACCCACCTTCACCGAATGGGAGATCGAAAGGAACTGCCTTGCCAGTGGGGCGGGTTGCTTTGCCAGTAGCGCACCACCCGTCCGCGACCTGGGGCACCGACCTCACCTCACAGGTCGGTGCCCTTGGTGAAGAGCGCGAATTACGCCCCTTGTAAGCAGTTGGTCACCGACGCGATGGCGATCACGAAGACCACGCAGTGCGGGATCGGCGCCGGCATCAAACCTTGCCCTCGACCTCCCGCAATTCTGACAGCTCCTCGCGCCCCCGCTTGATAACGGCCAGCGTGGCTTGCGGATCCGCCCCCGGAGGTAGCGGGGTGTCGGCGATCAGGTCTCGGAGGGAGTAGGAGGCGTCGAGCCAGCTCAGCAAGGCCTGCCAGTGTTCCGCTTGGTCCCAGCTGAGACGCGGATCCCAGGGGTCGGAGTCGTAGGGAGTGTGGTCCATGCCGAGCAGGCCCGCGCGGCGTACCAGGCAGGGGTAGCAGAGACCGCAGTTGGCGAGGCCGGAGCTGTGCGGGTGTTGCTTGGGAGGGATGCCGCAGCTCAGGGTCTCGGCGAGGTCGGCGGGGGTGAGGCCGGCGTCGAGTGCGGAGTGGCAGACCTGGCGCTTAGTGAGGTTGGCGAGCGGGTTTTGGAGGCGTACGACAAAGCCGTCGGCGATGGCGCCGATCAGCCGGTTCAGCAGGTGCAGGGTCCAGGGGTGGACGGATCGCGTGGAGCAGGCGGCGGCACGGGCTGGGGTCAGGGGCGGATTGATGGAGAGCTGGCCGTTCTCGGGAATATGTGCGAAGGGGGCGCCCTCGGCGGCTGCTGCGCGGACAGCGGTGGTCGCGTAGAGGAACCCACGAGAGCGAGTGGTGCGCTCCGGGTCCGGATCCCCCTTTTCCTTGTCCTTGATGCGTACGTTCTGGCTCAGGGTGATGCGGCGGACCGGGCGAGCCCGGCGCTGGTAGATGCCGTCATATACAGAGTCCTGAAGGTGCCCGAAGTTCTGTTCACCGAAAGAGATGAGCAACAGCTCTTCGGATGTACGGAAAGAGGCGCGCTGAGCCGCCCAGCTCAGGGAGTCCAGACCTCCGGAGAACAGGGCGACCTCGCCGGCCCGGGAGTCCGGGTCGAACGTGAAGGGCGCGTTGGTGGCCAAGCGGGCTTCACGGAATTCCACATCCCAGCGGTCGGCGGTCATGGTTCGCAGCAGGGAAGCGAGGAGCGGTCGGATGGACTGCCAGCGCTCGTACTCGGCGACGGGTATGGAGAGCCGCATGTGGCGGGTCCAGCGGTCGAAGGAGGCGCGACGGCGGGCGTGTTTGTCCGCGGCGAAGACCGCACGGCCGAGTCGGTGCAGGTCGTCCGCCCAAGGAGGAGCAGGGGCCAGGAAGGACTGCCACTGCGGAGCACGGGACTTTGCCTCCCAGTAGTTATGGTCGCTCAGAGGCTGCCATCCGGCGGGTGACTTTGCCCCGCCGGGCTCGATCCAGAAGAAGGGGCGGTAGGTAGGCGTCATGGGGATGCCTCCCGGGCGCCTAACTGGTGTTCCAGAACGTCCTTGACGACCAGACCCAGCACTTTGCCCACCGTGCCGGGGACCAGACTCCGGGCGATGTCGGGCAGGGAGCCGACCGGGTCCGCGATCACCGACTCCGCGGACTCGGCCTCCTCCGCCAGTTCAGCCGCCTCCTCGCAGGGATTCGGCACCAGCGAGAGGACCTTGTCGGCGGCCCATTCGGCCACGTGGTCACCAGGGTTGAGAACGTGCAGGACAGGCACGACGAGCTTGACCTTTTCGGCAATGACCGACCGTAGGAACTCGGTCACGATGTCCGCGAAGAACCACTGGTACAGCTGGCACAGCAGATCCCCGGTGAGACCTCCGCCCGCTGCTTCGCCTCCGCCAGCTTCTGCGTTCTGTCGCTCCAAAAGCCGCTCGGCAGTGTCCGTCGCGGCCCGACGTATCGCTGCGTCGGTGATCGTGCTGCCACTCCCGCCTACTTCGTCGGTGAAACGGGCCAGGAAGTCGTCCGCAGCCGTTGGGCCGGCGTGAGCCATCGCGGACATCGCGTCGGCAAGGCGGTAGCCGGCCTCGGTCGCGGCGTCGACGAGGCCAAAGGCGGACTGGTCTTCGCGCATGGTTCGGTGCAGTACATCCAGATAGTCATCGAAGATCTTGTCGAGAAGCCGTTCGGCCTGCGGCCCTTCGCTGTTCCATCTGGACAGCCGACTGCTTAAGGCGCTCCACTCGGCTGCCGTACCTGACCGGCCCCCCGGCCCCAACCAGCGTGTGGATGTGCCCATGCCAACCACCCATCGGCTTGACGGTGTCCCCTTGCTATGGGAGCAGGAACACAAGGGCGCAGATAGAACGCAACTCAGCCACGCTCGTGGCCGGTTCAGGGGGCTCATCTCGGCCGCTGTCTTGGGCCACGGAGCTCAGGTGTTCCTCGGCCGCATCGCATCACCCTGCCGAGCATGATTCGCGCGCTTTGGGCCCCTTGCGAGGTCGAGTCCGAGGGGCCGGCGGGATGGCCGCACGCGGCACCCCGTGCAGTGGCACTGGTCTGGCTCGACGCTGTGGGCCGCGGAACCGATTGGTGAGCATTGCTGTCCAGGCCCACCGGCGATGGGCACTGGGCTGGCTCCTAACCGAGTGGCAGCGAACTGATCTCGTCACCTGCTGTCCTGGCGGCAGGAGCCCGTGCAGACCAACTGAGACCACCAACGTCGAAGGCCCCCGCAGCGAGCTGCGGGGGCCTTCGACGTATTGCCCGGTGAGAGCAATGGCGGAGGATACGAGATTCGAACTCGTGAGGGGTTGCCCCCAACACGCTTTCCAAGCGTGCGCCCTAGGCCACTAGGCGAATCCTCCGCGGCAAACAATACAAGACGTTGAGGAGTGCTCGCGAACCCGTTCCCCGTCGACTGTCCCCGGCGGGGTTCCGGGACGGGGAGGTGGACTTGCGGGGGCGAGGATCGGCTAAGGTGGGCGTCAGCCCCTCACGTGGCGCTATCTGACTGAACTCCCCCAGGGCCGGAAGGCAGCAAGGGTAGGTTGGCTCTGGCGGGTGCGTGGGGGGTCCTTACGTTTCCGGGCCGTCCGGCGGGGGTCCGACTTCCGCGGTTCCTGCGGTTTCCGCGGTGGCGAGGGTCTCGGGACCGGTGGTGTGCCCGGTCCGGGACCGGTTGTCGGTCCGCCCCGATAACCTCGTATGTGTGTCGTCCCTTGCGCTGTACCGCCGCTATCGCCCCGAGTCGTTCGCCGAGGTCATCGGTCAGGAGCATGTCACTGACCCGCTGCAGCAGGCCCTGCGGAACAACCGGGTCAATCACGCGTACCTGTTCAGTGGTCCGCGTGGCTGCGGCAAGACGACCAGCGCGCGGATTCTCGCCCGCTGCCTGAACTGTGAGCAGGGGCCCACGCCCACGCCGTGCGGGGAGTGCCAGTCCTGCCAGGACCTCGCGCGCAACGGGCCGGGATCGATCGATGTGATCGAGATCGACGCCGCTTCGCACGGTGGCGTGGACGATGCCCGTGATCTGCGGGAGAAAGCGTTCTTCGGGCCGGCGTCGAGTCGTTACAAGATCTACATCATCGACGAGGCGCACATGGTCACATCGGCGGGGTTCAACGCCCTGCTGAAGGTGGTCGAGGAGCCGCCGGAGCACCTCAAGTTCATCTTCGCGACCACGGAGCCCGAGAAGGTCATCGGCACCATCCGGTCGCGCACCCACCACTACCCGTTCCGGCTGGTGCCGCCGGGGACGCTGCGCGAATACCTCGCCGAGGTGTGCGGCAAGGAGAACAGCTACGTCGAGGACGGGGTGCTGCCCCTGGTGGTGCGGGCCGGCGCGGGGTCCGTGCGTGACTCGATGTCGGTCATGGACCAGCTGCTGGCCGGTGCCGCCGACGAGGGTGTGACGTATGCCATGGCGACGTCGCTCCTCGGCTACACGGACGGCTCGCTGCTCGACTCCGTCGTCGACGCTTTCGCCTCGGGCGACGGGGCCGCGGCCTTCGAGGTCGTCGACCGGGTGGTCGAGGGCGGCAACGACCCGCGGCGCTTCGTCGCCGACCTGCTGGAGCGGCTGCGTGACCTGGTGATCCTGGCCGCGGTGCCGGACGCCGGGGAGAAGGGGCTCATCGACGCACCGGCCGATGTCGTCGAGCGGATGCAGGCCCAGGCATCCGTCTTCGGCGCCGCCGAGCTGAGCCGCGCCGCCGACCTGGTCAACGAGGGGCTCACGGAGATGCGCGGTGCCACCTCGCCGCGGCTCCAGGTCGAGCTGATCTGCGCCCGGGTGCTGCTGCCCGCGGCCTTCGACGACGAGCGTTCGCTGCAGGCCCGGCTGGACCGGCTGGAGCGGGGTGCGTCCTTCGCCACCACCGGCCCCGGGCCCGCCATGGGTTACGTCCCGGGGCCCGAGGCCCTGGCCCACGCCCCCGTCGCTCCTCAGGCTCCGCAGGCATCCGCCCCCGCCCCCGTCCCCGCTGCCGTCGCGCAGCCCGACGCAGGGGCGGGGCCCGCTGCGGCGCGGGCGGCGGCGCGCGGGGACGTGCCGTCGCCCGCTCCGGCGCAGGCAGCTCCGCCGGCCGAGCCCGTGCAGCCGCCCCCCGCGGCGGCTCCCCCGGCCGGCCAGCGGCCCGGCAGCTGGCCCGCCGCGGCCGCGCCCGAGCAGGGGCGCAGGCCCGGTGGCTGGCCCACCGCCTCCGCTCCCGGCCAGGCACCGGCCCCGCAGGCCGCCCCCGTGCCGGCCGCAGCTCCCGCCTCGGCACCCGCGCCGGTGCCCGCCGCCCCGGAGCCGGCCCCGGGCATGACGCAGGGCGCCGGACAGGTGCGCAACATGTGGCCCGACATCCTGGAAGCGGTCAAGAACCGCCGGCGGTTCACCTGGATCCTGCTCAGCCAGAACGCCCAGGTCACCGGTTTCGACGGTGCCACGCTGCAGATCGGCTTCCTCAACGCGGGCGCCCGCGACAACTTCACGAGCAGCGGCAGCGAGGACGTGCTGAAGCAGGCACTGGCCGAGCGCTTCAATGCCCAGTGGAAGATCGAGGCGATCGTCGACCCGTCGGGCGGCGGCGGACAGCCCCCGCAGACCGGCGGCGGCCGACCCCCCGCCCCGGCCGCGCCACAGCGCCCGGCGGCGCCCGCTCCGCAGCAGTACGAGTCCCGGCCCGCCCCGGAGCGTCAGCAGCAGACCGGCGGCAACGGACCCGCTGCGGAGTCCCCCTCGCCCTCGTACACGGCTCCTGAGCCGCCGCGTTCGGTCGCCCCCGAGGACGACACCGCCGAAGCCGACGACCCGGACCTGGTCGACTCGGCCCTCTCCGGCCACGACCTGATCGTCCGCGAGCTGGGCGCCACGGTCGTCGAGGAGTTCACCAACGAGTAGCGAGCAGGCCGAGTGGGCCGAGCAGGCCGGACCGCGGTGCCCAGCGCTCGGCGGTGCATGCGGCTGCCGGGCTCAGCGCAGGCAGCGCTGCCGTCGGCCTGGCCGGTCCGGTGGCCCCGTGCCGTTCACGGGGCGGTGTCCGTAGAATGGCGCCGCGCCCAGGCCCGGCCCGCCGGCCCGCCCCTTCCGAGGTGTCCACGGATGTGCGCCCGTCGAGGCCATCGTCCAGACCGCCCGCAGCACACCCCGCCCCTCCCGCGGTGCGCACGGATCGGCGCCCGCCAGAGGCCATCGTCCCGACCGCCCGCAGTGCCCCCCGCCCCACCCCACCGTGTCCACGGATCGGCGGCCGTCAAGACCGCCGGGCCCCGGCGGATAGGCTGCACCCCGTGAAGGTCCTCGTCATCGGCGGCGGCGCCCGCGAACACGCCCTGTGCCGCTCTCTGTCCCTCGACCCCGACGTCACCGCTCTGTACTGCGCCCCCGGCAACGCCGGCATCGCAGAGGTGGCCGAACTGCACCCGGTCGACGCCCTCGACGGCGCTGCCGTCGCGCGCCTCGCCACCGAACTGGGCGCCGAGCTGGTGGTCGTCGGCCCGGAGGCACCGCTTGTCGCCGGGGTCGCCGACGCCGTGCGCGCCGCCGGCATCCCCTGCTTCGGCCCGTCCGGCAAGGCTGCCCAGCTGGAGGGCTCCAAGGCGTTCGCCAAGGACGTGATGGCCGGGGCAGGCGTCCCGACCGCCCGCAGCTACGTCTGCACCACCGCCGCCGAGATCGACACGGCCCTCGACGCGTTCGGCGCTCCGTACGTCGTCAAGGACGACGGTCTCGCGGCCGGCAAGGGCGTCGTCGTCACCGACGACATCGACGCGGCCCGTACACACGCGCTGGCCTGCGACCGCGTGGTCATCGAGGAGTTCCTCGACGGCCCCGAGGTGAGCCTCTTCGCGATCACGGACGGCACCACCGTCCTGCCGCTCCAGCCCGCCCAGGACTTCAAGCGGGCCCTCGACAACGACGAGGGCCCGAACACCGGCGGCATGGGCGCGTACTCCCCGCTGCCGTGGGCCGACCCCAAGCTGGTCGACGAGGTCATGCAGTCCGTCCTCCAGCCGACCGTCGACGAGCTCCGCCGCCGCGGTACGCCCTTCTCCGGGCTGCTGTACGCGGGTCTCGCGATCACCTCACGCGGCGTACGGGTCATCGAGTTCAACGCCCGCTTCGGCGACCCGGAGACCCAGGTGGTCCTGGCCCGGCTGAAGACCCCGCTGGCCGCTGTCCTGCTGGGCTCCGCCAACGGCACCCTCGACGCGCTGCCCGGGCTGAAGTGGCGCGACGACGCCGCCGTCACCGTGGTCATCGCCTCCCACAACTACCCGGACACCCCGCGAACGGGTGATCCGATCGAGGGCCTCGAAGAGGTCGCGGCACAGGATGCCCCGCATGCGTACGTCCTGCACGCCGGGACCAGGCGGGACGGCGACACGGTCGTCAGCGCGGGCGGCCGGGTGCTCTCCGTGACCGCGACCGCCAAGGACCTCGCGGGTGCGCGTGAGCGCGCCTACGCGGCGGCGGCCCGCATCCGTCTCGACGGCTCCCAGCTCCGCACCGACATCGCGAAGAAGGCCGCGGAGGCCTGAGCCGCACCGCCGTCGAGCAGGGCGCGGCTCCCTGAGCCGTACCGCCCCGCTCGCTGTCCGACCTCCGTCGATGCGCCGTTGCCCCATGGGCAGCGGCGCGTCAGCAGCTTTGCCCAAAGCCATTCCATCGAGTGACGGCTGAGCCATCCGGATGACGGCTGCCGAAGCCCCAACTAGGGTGCGGCGCAAGCATTCCGGCACTTGGCCCCACCGGCATTGCGATGTCAGTGACGGGTGCCACAGTGGGGGAGTGAGCAACACCGTCGCGAGGGCAGAGGGGGTGACATCCGGCCGTGTCCGGTACCGGTACAGGTGAAGAGTTGGGTGCGCAGGCTGCGCGCGCCCGGGCTCTTGCGCTGCTGCGCATCCGCAGCAGGGCGACGGCAGTGGCACTGCTGCCCGCAGCGGTGGCCGTCGTGCTGTTCGCCGCAGGCGCGCAGGGTTTCGCCGTAGGCGGCGGCTGGGACGCGGTGCGCTGGGCCGTGACGGCCTGCGCCGTCGTCGTGCTGCTGGTTGCGGCAGCCGTTGCGATCACGGTGGTACGGGCGAAGCCGGCAGTCAGCCCGACCGTGCCGCTCAGCGAGAAGGCGGCCCCGGATCTCTACCGGCTGGTCCGTGACCTGGCCGAGCGCCTCGATGTGCCCGCGCCCTCGGCCATAGCGCTGACCCCCGACTGCGACAGCTGGCTGGAGGACCGTACCCACCCGGCAGCCGACCGCGCGGCGAAGGAAGCCGCGCGCCGGGACCCGGGTGCTCCGGCGGACGGTCCGGGCCGACGCCGGCCGCAGGCGGCGCCCGTGCTGGTGATCGGTTCGCCGTTCCTGTGGTGGATGCGGGTCGCGGAGCTGCGTGCGGTGCTCGCCCCGGTCGTCGCCGGCACGGGACCCTCCGCCCATCCCGACATAGCCGCGGCCCGGCGCTTCGTCCGAGGGCTGGACGGAGCCGTCGCCGACGCGGCCGCACCCGCCAGGGGGCCGGTGGGCAAGGTTCTGCGGCTGCCGCATGCCTTCGTCGGCAGGATCGCCCGGCTGCTGCTGCGCAGCTGTCACAGCCACGCCACGGAGATGGAGCGCGGCGTCGCCGCTGCCGCGTCCACCCGCGCGCAGGCGGTCGACTACGGGCTGCGCATCGTCGCCCAGGAGCAGGTCGGCCTCGCCTACGCGGGCTGGGACCGGCTGCTCACCCGGGTCGCGCTGCCCGCTTGGCGGATGGGGCGCTGGCCGTCCCAGCTCGACGCCGGTGTCGTCTCCGCGCTCACCGAGCTCTCCCGGCGTGACCGGCTGGCCGACGGATTCACCTCCCGGCTCGGCGAGCGGCCCGCCTGCGACCTCCTGGAGGAGCCGGGAGCGGCCGACGAGGCGGCGTCCCTGCTGGCCGCCCGGCTCTTCCACGGCGGGCCCGCGGAGACCGGGCCCGACTGGGCGCCGGTGGACTGGCAGCAGTATCCGGAAGAGGTCGTCGACCGGAAGTGGCGCACCGAGGCGGCGCGGCTGCACCAGGTTCTGGACACCATGGGTGTGCCGCCCACGTCCGCCACCGGCGGTGGTGACGTCGCGGATGCCGGCGTTCCCACGCTGGCGCGCGTCGTCGAGTATCTCGGCGCGGGCAACGGCAGTGGTGAGGAGCTCGCGGCAGGGATCAGCGCCGCGGTGGCCCGCGACGAGGCCCGGACCCAGCTCCGGAGCCCGCAGCCGGTGCCGGGCGGTGCGGGCGGGGATGTGCTGGACCTCTGGGGCCCCGACCCCCTCCCGCTGTTCCCGCTCCAGCCGCCCCGTACCGGGACCGAGCTGCTCGCCGATCATGTCGCGGCGATGGTCTGCTGCGCCGCCGTCGACACGGCGGGCGCGGCCCCCGGCCTGGACTGGCTCGACGGCCCCGCGCTGCTGGTCGACGGCGAACGCCGGGCCGATCTCGGCAGTCCGGTCCTCAGTCTCGTCGAGGACGGGGACGCCGGCCCCCTGCGCTCCTGGCTGGCCTCGGTCGGAGTGCGTACCGACAAACCCGTCCGTCTCGTCTGAAGCGGGTAGCCACCGACGAAGCGCGGAGCCACAGCCGCCAACGAAGCGCGCAGCTACTAACAAAGCTTGGAGCCACCAACAAAGCGCGTAGTCACCAACAAACGGAACCTCAGGTTCCGTTCACGTCAATTCGCGACGAACGGTGACGGAGTGCATGCGTAATGTGATGTGCTGGGGACCGGCACTGACAGTGGGTGCACCACTGTTGTCCCGGGGCCTTAGGGAGGGGAGCGTTATGGGGGCGGAGCATATTCGTCGTTGGGAATCAGGTGCCCTCGCGCACGCCGTCACCGACCCCTTCGGGCAGGGCCCCTCCCCTGGCTGCGCGGCAGCGAGAACTATTTCGACGACACCGGCCAGGTCGTCCCCTGGTACGCCGACCCCACGCTGCCCCGCGGCTCCACCGGCGGCGGTACCCGCACCGCGGACGACGTGCACCGCCAGATCAAGGGCTTCAGCTCCACTGGTGCCGCGGCCCCCGGTGAGGCGATGGACTTCCACATCACCGTGGACCCGCCCCAGCAGTTCTCCGTGGACATCTACCGCATCGGTCACTACGGGGGCGACGGCGCCGCCAAGATCACCACGAGCCCGCGGCTCTCCGGCATCGTCCAGCCGGCTCCCCTCGCCGCCGACCGCACGGTCTCCTGCCACCACTGGTGGCAGTCCTGGCGGCTGCAGATCCCCTCCTACTGGTCGGTCGGCGCGTACGTCGCCGTGCTCACCACGGTCGACGGCCACCGTTCCCACATCCCGTTCACGGTCCGTGACAACCACCCGGCCGACCTGCTGCTGGTCCTCCCGGACATCACCTGGCAGGCGTACAACCTCTACCCGGAGGACGGCCGCACCGGCGCCAGCCTCTACCACGCCTGGGACGAACAGGGCCGGCTGCTGGGCGAGGAGGACGCGGCGGTCACCGTCTCCTTCGACCGCCCCTACGCGGGCGCCGGCCTGCCGCTGCACGTCGGCCATGCCTACGACTTCATCCGCTGGGCCGAGCGCTACGGCTACGACATCGCCTACGCCGACACCCGCGACCTGCACGCGGGCCGGGTCGACCCGAGCCGGTACCGCGGCCTGGTCTTCCCCGGCCACGACGAGTACTGGTCGGTGCCCATGCGCCGCACCACGGAGCGCGCCCGCGACAACGGCACCTCCCTGGTCTTCCTCTCCGCCAACACCATGTACTGGCAGGTCAGCCTCGCGCCGTCGCCGTCCGGCGTCGCCGACCGGCTGCTCACCTGCCGCAAGCGCCGCGGCCCGGGGAAACCGGCGCTCTGGCGCGAGGTCGACCGCGCCGAGCAGCAGCTTCTCGGCATCCAGTACGCGGGCCGGGTCCCCGATCCCCACCCCCTGGTCGTGCGCAACGCCGAGCACTGGCTCTGGGACGCGACCGGCGCGGGCGAGGGCGACGAGATCGACGGCCTGGTCGCGGGCGAGGCCGACCGCTACTTCCCGCGCACCACGCTCCCCGAGCACGACAACCGCATCCTGCTCGCCCACTCGCCGTACCAGGACAGCGAGGGTGTGACGCGCCACCAGGAGACGTCCCTGTACCAGGCCCCGTCCGGCGCGCTCGTCTTCGCCTCCGGCACCTTCGCCTGGTCCCCGGCCCTGGACCGGCCCGGCCATGTGGACCCGCGTATCCAGCGGGCCACCGCCAATCTCCTCGACCGCATCTGCAAGCGCGGCTGAGAGCCACCCAGGCCCCGCGCGCCTCCGAGGACGCACCGGCCACCCCCTCCGCTGCCGTCCGCATCCGGATACGGGACAATCGGAACGACTCCTGGATCAACCTACGCGGAGGCAGCGTGTCCGGATTTGTAGAAAAGCCCGAGCCTGTGCAGGTTCCGGGCCTCACCCACCTGCACACGGGCAAGGTCCGCGACCTGTACCGGAACGAGGCGGGCGACCTCGTGATGGTCGCCAGCGACCGGATGTCCGCGTACGACTGGGTCCTGCCCACCGAGATCCCGGACAAGGGCCGCGTCCTGACGCAGCTCTCGCTGTGGTGGTTCGACCAGCTCGCCGATCTCGTACCGAACCACGTCCTGTCCACGGAGCTGCCCGCGGGCGCTCCCGCGGACTGGGCCGGTCGTACGACGATCTGCAAGTCGCTGGGGATGGTCCCGGTCGAGTGTGTCGCCCGCGGCTACCTGACCGGCTCCGGCCTGGTCGAGTACGAGGCCTCGCGCACCGTCTGCGGTCTCGGCCTTCCCGAGGGCCTCGTCGACGGCTCCGAGCTTCCCGCGCCGATCTTCACTCCCGCCACCAAGGCGGCCGTCGGCGACCACGACGAGAACGTGAGCTACGAGGAAGTGGCCCGCCAGGTCGGTGCCGAGACCGCTTCGCAGCTGCGCCGGACGACGCTGGACGTATACGGCCGGGCCCGTGACGTCGCGCGCGAGCGCGGGATCATCCTCGCGGACACGAAGTTCGAGTTCGGGTTCGCGCCCACCGCCGACGGCGGCGAGGAACTGATCCTCGCGGACGAGGTGCTGACGCCGGACTCCTCGCGCTTCTGGCCGGCCGCCGAGTGGGAGCCCGGCCACGCCCAGCCGTCGTACGACAAGCAGTTCGTGCGCGACTGGCTGACCTCGCCGGCCTCCGGCTGGGACCGCAGGAGCGAACAGCCGCCGCCCGCGCTGCCGCAGGAGATCGTGGACGCGACCCGCGCCAAGTACCTGGAGGCGTACGAACTCCTCACCGGTATGCCCTGGCAGTAGCAGTCGCCCGGAACACGAAGAAGCCCCCGGCCGAAAGGCCGGGGGCTTCTTGCTGAACCGAGCGGACGACCAGGTTCGAACTGGCGACCTCAACCTTGGCAAGGTTGCGCTCTACCAACTGAGCTACGTCCGCAAGCGCCGAAGCGCGAGGACCACTATACCCAACCCCGCTCGCGTGCGAGACGCACCGCCGAGTGACGGTTCTCCGCCCGAGCTTCGAGGCCGCGGAGGACAGGTAGTTCCGTACGGTCCCCTGCGACAGCGAAGCCCGCTGCGCGATCTCCGCGACCGGTGCCCCGTCCGCCGCCAGTTCCAGCACCTCGGCCTCGCGCACGGTCAGCGGCGAGTCCCCGGCGGCAATCGCGTCGGCCGCCAACTCCGGGTCCACATAACGGTTCCCGGCATGCACGGCACGGATGATCACGGCCAGCTGGCGGGCGCTGACGGTCTTCGGCACGAACCCCCGCACGCCCGCCGAGAGTGCCCGCTTCAGATGCCCCGGCCTGCCGTGACTGGTCACGATCATGGTGCGGCAGTCCGGGAGTTCGGACCGCAGGGATGTGGCGACGCTCACACCGTCCGCCCCCGGCATCTCCAGGTCCAGGACCGCCACATCGGGGCGGTGCGCGCGGGCCATGGCGAGCGCCTCGGGACCGGTCGCCGCCTCCGCGACCACCACCAGGTCGTCCTCCAGCGCGAGCAGGGCGGCCAGCGCGCCCCGGATCAGGTGCTCGTCGTCGGCGAGCAGCACCCGCACCGCAGTCATCGTCGCTCCTCCAGAAGGCGGGCACGGGATGCCGTACGCGCCGTGTCGCCGAGGGCCCCGGGCGGTCGGGGGCCGGGCAGCGGGATTCTCGCCGTCAGCCGGAACAGCCCGTCGCCCGCCGCCCCCGCGTCCAGCGAGCCGCCGAGCACGTCGAGCCGCTCGCGCAGTCCGGCCAGACCGGAGCCGCTCCCGCCGGTCGCGGACGCGGGTACCCCGTCATTCTCCACGTGCAGCACCGCTTCGTCCGCCGATGCGGTCAGCCGGATCGTGCAGCGTCGCGGATCGCCGTGCCGCAGCACATTGGTGGCGGCCTCGCGCACCACCCAGCCCAGGGCCGACTGCACGGGTGCGGGCAGCTCGCCGCCGCCGTCGCCCAGCACCGCGCACTCGATGCCGGCCGCCCTCAACACGCCTCGGGCCCCGGCAAGTTCCGTCCTCAGATCGGCCTCCCGGTAGCCCCGTACGACATCGCGCACCTCCTGCTGGGAGGCGCGGGCGATCCGCTGCACCTCGACCATCTGGTCCACGGCCTGGGGCCTGCCGCGCTGCGCCAGCTCCACCGCGAGCTCGCTCTTGAGCGCGATCACGGCGAGATTCCGGCCCATCACGTCGTGCAGGTCGCGCCCGAACCGCAGCCGCTCCTCGGCGACCGCGAGCCGTGCCTGCAGGTCCCGGGCCTCCTCGGCCTGCCACATCACGCCCAGGCTCCAGACACTCGGCCGTACGGAGATCAGGACGAGCAGACAGCCGAAGAGCGTGGCAGGCACCACGCCGGCCAGGATGCCGCCCCGGACCCCGGCCGCGGCGAGTACGCCGGTGGACAGGGCGGCGAGGGCGAGCGACTGGATCAGGAAGGTGCGGGCCGGGACCAGCAGGACCTGCGTGATCACGAACGCCACCGGTGCGTTCATGGCCATGATCAGCAGTCCCGCGCCCTCGATGCCGTCCACGGCGGCCAGCGTCGCGAGCAGCGCCAGTCCCGTCAGGAGCAGGGCCGAGGGCGCGACCATCCGCCGCCGGGGGAAGACGGAGGTTCCGAGGTAGTGGGCGTACGACGCCTTCACGTTGCGGTTGCTCAGCAGGCACTGCGCCAGGCTCACCAGCAGCAGTGCCGAGCCGAGCGCCAGCGGGAGCGGCCGGTGCGGGATGTCCGTGTTGAAGGGGGCCAGCTGCCACGACAGGGTGAATATCCAGGGGATCACCGACACGGTCAGCCGCGAGTACAGGTCGATCCGGTCCATCTTGCTGTGGTCCTGCCAGCCGCGGCGCCAGCCACGTACGCGCATCAACACGGAAACCACATCCCTCAGCGTCGCGGATCCCAGCGGAACCACCGCTGCACAGCAAACACCCCGAGCGCCGTCCAGACCAGCCCGGTGACTGCGGCCACGAGCAGGTCAGAGCCGTCGACGCCGCCCAGCCAGCCCGCCCGTACGAGCGTCATCACCCCGGTCAGCGGCAGGAGTTCACACATCTTCGCCAGCCGGTCCGGAAGGATCTCCAGCGGTATGAAGAGCCCCGAGCCCATCATCGAGGTGAAGAAGAGCGGGAGGGTGGTGAGCTGCGCCGTCTGCACGGTGCGGGTGAACACGGCGGTGGCCGCGGCCAGCGCCGTCAGCAGGACCACGCCCAGCAGCAGACCCGCGAGGAGCAACTCCGGGTGCTCGGGTGCGCCGAGGCCGAAGAAGGCGGTTCCGGCCGCGACGATCACCAGGGTCTGCGCCAGGGCCAGTGCGGCGGACGGCAGGGCCGTTCCGGTCAGGATCTCCCCGTCGGTGACCTCGCCGGTACGCAGCCGCTTCAGGACCAGTTCCTCGCGCCGCGCCACGTAGGCGGCGACCAGATTCATGTAGACGGCCTGGATCAGTACCGTTCCGATGCCGCCGGTCAGGGCCGCTCCGGCGACCGTCAGCCCGGTGCCGCCGAGATCCACCTGCTCGAACGTCGACTTCATGGCCGTGACCATGGCGGCGGGCATCAGCAGCGCGACGAAGACCGCTGTCCTGTTGCGGGCGAGCAGTGTCAGCTCGGCCCGTCCCAGGGCGGTCAGCCGGCCCCGGACGGTCGTGGTGCGGGTCCCGGTCGTGCCGATGGGCGCAGGGGTTGTCGCGGTCGTCATCACGCAGCCACCTTCTCGGTCTCCGTCGCGGACTTCGCGATGTCGAGGAATGCCTCTTCGAGCGAGGCGGAACGGGCATCGAGCCCGATCAGCTGTACGTCCGACTCCGCCGCCCAGCGCAGCAGTTCGCCCAGCGACTCCTGCAGCCGGTGGGTGCGGATCTCGATCCGCGGGCCGTCGGCCGCCGCGCGCAGACTCAGCGGCAGCTGCGCCGGCGCGGTCCCGTCGGGCAGCTGGAACCGGATCCGGGACGGGCGGGTGGCCGTCACCTCCGCGGTGGTCCCCGAGGTCACGATCCGCCCCGGTGCATGATCGCCAGCCGGTCGGCGAGCGCCTCGGCCTCCTCCAGGTAGTGCGTGGTGAGCAGCACGGTGATGCCGCCCTCCTGGAGCCGGCGCACCAGTTCCCAGGTGTCGCGCCGGCCTTCGGCGTCGAGACCGGTGGTCGGCTCGTCGAGGAAGAGCACCTCGGGCCGGCCGAGGAGGGCCAGGGCCAGGTCCAGCCGCCGCCGCTCACCACCGGAGAGCTGTTTGACCCGGACGCCCGCCCGGTGCCCGAGCCCCACCAGATCCAGCGCCTCGGCGGTCGGCCGGGCCCCGCTGGTGCAGCCCGCCCACATCCGTACGGTCTCGGCGGCCGTCAGGTCGGACGGGAAGCCGCCCTCCTGGAGCATCACCCCGATCCGGGGGCGTACGGCGGCGCGTTCGGCGTAGGGGTCGTGGCCGAGCACCCGTACCGTGCCGCCGTCGGGACGGGCCAGGCCCTCCAGCAGCTCGACGGTCGAGGTCTTGCCGGCTCCGTTCGTACCGAGCAGGGCGAACAGCTCGCCGCGCGCCACGGAGAAGGAGACACCCGTTACGGCCTCGAAGCCGCCCGCGTAACTGCGCCGCACGCCGGCGGCCTCGATCACCGGTCCATGGAAAACTTCGTCGCTGGTCATGACTCCAGGCTTCCGGCCGGACGGGGCCGGGAGCAGTGCGCGCTGTCATCACTGCTCATGACAAACGTCATGAGCGACGCGGATATGACCGGAATCGAATACGACGAAGGCCCCGGTCGAAATCGACCGGGGCCTTCGATCAAGAGCGGACGACCAGGTTCGAACTGGCGACCTCAACCTTGGCAAGGTTGCGCTCTACCAACTGAGCTACGTCCGCATTGCAACCACTCGGCTTTCACCGGTGGAGCGAGCACTACTCTACCTGATCCACTTGAGTGGTTGAGGAAGAGTGATGCAGAGCGGGTGACAGGAATTGCACACTGCGCCTTCCCCCTGGAAGGGGGATGTTCTACTACTGAACTACACCCGCACGCTGCGTGAGGCCCGGCTTTTCGGCCTTGCCCCTCGGCGTGCTCCAGACTCTAGCCGACCTGCAGGGGTGTCGCGCAAGTCGGCTCCCACGGGGTGTCGTCGAGAGGGGCCGTGACGGGCGGTCCGGTGTGCCCGTCACGCCCGTCCGTCGGCCCGGTCCGCTCAACTGGCTTCTTGGAACGCCTCGTAGACCTTCTTGGGAATCCGGCCGCGGGCCGGCACCTCCATCCGGTGAGACCTGGCCCAGGCGCGCACGGCCGCCGGATCGGGTGCGAGCGAGGTGTGCCGGTACGAGACGGGAACCTTGCCGTGCTTACTGGCATTTGTCTGCTTACGGCCGGCTGCCACGTACGGCGCGAGGGCCTTGCGCAGTTTCTTTGCATTGGACGGATTGAGGTCGATCTCGTACGACTTCCCGTCCAGGGCGAAGGTGACCGTTTCCGCTGCTGCTCCCCCGTCGATGTCGTCGGAGAGCGTGACCACTACGCGCTGAGCCACGGATATCGGTCCTTTCTTACGGCATCGGCGCGTCTGACATGCGCGGATGCCGGCCTTCCGGCTGTGAGCGCGGATGTGGGCCGACCGGTGTCGGCTGTTTTAGGGCAATGTTGCTTTCCCTGGTAATCATTTGTACAGCGGTGGGCACCGCATTGTGAAGCCCACCCAATTACCTGCGCGTGTCAGCCTGCTATGTGCGCTGCCGGTGAGGTTTTTTCGCAGGATTTTCCCCATCCGTTGTTGCGGCCGATATCTCGGCGTGATCTGGGCCGTTCGATATCTACCCGCGTAGAATTTCTGGCCAGGTACGCTGAGTGGACCCGCGGGGTCCTGGGGAACCCCCGGAGAAACAGCCGCACCACACCACCACACCGGGAGTGCCCGTGGCACGCGTCGTAGTCGACGTCATGCTCAAGCCCGAGATCCTCGACCCGCAGGGACAGGCGGTGCAGCGCGCACTGCCCCGTCTCGGCTTCGAAGGAATCGCGGACGTACGTCAGGGAAAGCGTTTCGAGCTGGAGGTCGAGGGGCCGGTCGACGAGGCCGCCCTCACCCGTATTCACGCGATGGCCGAGACGTTCCTCGCCAACACCGTCATCGAGGACTTCACCGTGAAGGTGGAGAAGGCCGAGGAGTCGAAGTGACTGCTCGTATCGGAGTCGTCACCTTTCCGGGCACCCTCGATGATCAGGACAGCCTGCGGGCCGTCCGGATCGCGGGCGCCGAACCCGTATCGCTGTGGCACCGCGACAAGGACCTGCACCAGGTCGACGCGGTGATCCTGGCGGGCGGTTTCTCCTACGGCGACTATCTGCGGGCCGGAGCCATCTCCCGCTTCTCGCCGGTCATGGAGACCGTGATCGAGCAGGCGAAGGCGGGCATGCCGGTTCTCGGCATCTGCAACGGCTTCCAGATCCTGACCGAGGCACATCTGCTGCCCGGCGCGATGCTGCGCAACAACCACCTGCACTTCATCTGCCGCGACCAGAAGCTCCGCGTCGAGAACGCGGAGACCGCCTGGACCGCGGACTACTCCGCGGGCCAGGAAATCTCCGTGCCGCTGAAGAACGTGGACGGCCGCTACACCGCCGACGAGCACACGCTCGACGAGCTGGAGGCGGAGGGGCGCGTCGCGTTCCGCTACGTCGACGTGAACCCCAACGGCTCGCTGCGCGACATCGCCGGCATCACCAACGCCGCGGGCAATGTCGTCGGCCTGATGCCGCACCCGGAGCACGCTGTCGAGCCCCTGATCGGCACCGGTCGTACCGACGGCCTCGGTTTCTTCACCTCGATCATCAAGAAGCTGGTCAACGCATGAGCCTGGACACGGTCAAGCACGCGGCCGAAACCCCGGACGACGAGCAGCCCTGGAAGGAACTCGGCCTCAAGGAGGACGAGTACGCCCGGATCCGCGAGATCCTGGACCGCCGTCCCACCGGCGCCGAGCTCGCCATGTACTCCGTGATGTGGTCCGAGCACTGCTCCTACAAGAGCAGCAAGGTCCACCTCAAGCAGTTCGGCGAGAAGGTCCCGGAGAACGACGCGATGCTCGTCGGCATCGGCGAGAACGCCGGTGTGGTCGACGTCGGCCAGGGTTACGCGGTGACCTTCAAGGTCGAGTCGCACAACCACCCCTCGTACATCGAGCCCTACCAGGGCGCGGCCACCGGCGTCGGCGGCATCGTCCGCGACATCCTCGCCATGGGTGCCCGCCCGGTCGCGGTCGTCGACCCGCTGCGCTTCGGTGCGGCCGACCACCCCGACACCAAGCGCGTCCTGCCCGGCGTCGTCGCGGGAATCGGCGGCTACGGCAACTGCCTGGGGCTGCCGAACATCGGCGGCGAGGTCGTCTTCGACGCCTGCTACCAGGGCAACCCGCTCGTCAACGCCGGCTGCATCGGCGTGATGAAGCACGAGGACATCCACCTGGCCCAGGCCTCCGGCCCCGGCAACAAGGTGATCCTTTACGGTGCCCGCACCGGTGGCGACGGCATCGGCGGCGTCTCGGTGCTGGCCTCGGAGACCTTCGAGTCGACCGGCCCGGCCAAGCGCCCGGCCGTCCAGGTCGGCGACCCGTTCCAGGAGAAGCTCCTCATCGAGTGCACCCTGGAGATCTTCAAGGAGAAGCTCGTCGCGGGCATCCAGGACCTCGGCGGCGCCGGGCTCTCCTGTGCCACCTCCGAGCTGGCCTCGGCCGGTTCCGGCGGGATGCGCGTCGAGCTGGACACGGTGCCGCTGCGCGACTCCTCCCTCTCGCCCGAGGAAATCCTCATGAGCGAGTCGCAGGAGCGCATGTGCGCGATCGTCGAGCCGCAGCACGTGGACCGCTTCCTGGAGATCTGCGAGAAGTGGGACGTCATCGCCACCGTCATCGGTGAGGTGACCGAGGGTTCGCAGCTGGAGATCTTCTGGCACGGCGAGCAGATCGTCGACGTGCCGCCGCGGTCCGTCGCCCACGAGGGCCCGACCTACCACCGCCCGTTCGCCCGCCCGTCCTGGCAGGACGCGCTGCAGGCCGACGACGCCGGCAGGCTGGCCCGTCCGGCGAACGGCGCCGAGCTGCGCGAGCAGGTCCTGCGGCTGGTCTCCTCCCCGAACCAGGCGTCCAAGTCCTGGATCACGGACCAGTACGACCGGTTCGTGCAGGGCAACACCGTGCTCGCGATGCCCGAGGACGCCGGCATGGTCCGGATCGACGAGAACACCAACCTCGGCGTGGCCATGGCGACCGACGGCAACGGCCGGTACGCGAAGCTCGACCCGTACACCGGCGCTCAGCTCGCGCTGGCGGAGTCGTACCGCAACGTCGCCGCCTCCGGCGCCAAGCCGCTCGCCATCTCGGACTGCCTGAACTTCGGTTCGCCCGAGGACCCGGACGTCATGTGGCAGTTCGCCGAGGCCACCCGCGGCCTGGCGGACGGCTGCCTGGAGCTCGGCACCCCGGTCACCGGCGGCAACGTCTCGCTGTACAACCAGACCGGTGAGACGGCGATCCACCCGACGCCGGTCGTGGCCGTCCTCGGTGTGATCGACGACGTCACGCGGCGCACGCCGGTCGCCTTCGCGGAAGAGGGCCAGCTCCTCTACCTGCTCGGCGACACGCACGAGGAGTTCGGCGGCTCGGCCTGGTCCGAGGTCGTCCACAACCACCTCGGCGGCATGCCGCCCAAGGTCGACCTGGGCCGCGAGAAGCTGCTGGGCGAGATCCTGATCTCGGCCTCCCGCGACGGCATGATCGACGCGGCGCACGACCTGTCCGACGGCGGTCTGATCCAGGCGGTCACCGAGTCCTGCCTGCGCGGCGGGAAGGGTGCCCGGCTGGTCGTGCCGGACGGACTGGACGCGTTCACCTTCCTGTTCTCCGAGTCGGCGGGACGCGCGATCGTCTCGATCCCGCGCAGCGAGGAGCTCCGCTTCAACGACATGTGCGGGGCGCGCGGTCTGCCCGTGGCCCGGATCGGTGTCGTGGACGGCGTGGAGACGGACGGCGCCGAGATCGAGATTCAGGGCGAGTTCAGCATTCCGCTGAGCGAGCTGCGCACGGCGCACGAGGCAACCATCCCCGCGCTGCTCGCATAACCCGGCAGGTACATCCGTACCGCTTGTCATCAGCCCCCGCCCGGTCCGACCGGGCGGGGGCTGATGCGTGCGGGGCCGGGTCCGGTCCGTGCCGGGCGGGGCTTTCACGTGCTTGTTCGTCCACAGCCCTTGAACTGGATTACGTAATTACGTAATCTGGCGGAATGGAACTGGAGCAGCGGGTCTCGGAGCTGGAGCGGCGGCTGGCGGCGCTCGTGCGCGACGGCCAGGATGCGCCGAGTCCGACCGAGGGTGACTTCTGGGCCCTGGACGGGCTGAAACAGCAGCTCGGCGGAGCGGGGGTCGTGGACGGCGGAGTGCTGTACACGGGCGCGGTACGGCTGCCGACGGGTGAGCGGTACGAGTGGCAGTACGGCGCACTGACCGAGCAGCTGCTGGATCCCGGGATACCGGTTGGCGAGGGCGCTGAGGGCGCTGAGGGCGCTGCGGGTGGCGGTGCGGGCGCCGACTGGTCGGACGCCGCCGAGTCGTTCGCCGCGCTCGGCCATCCGGTGCGGTTGCGGCTGCTCCGGGAGATCCTCGGCGGCCGGCGCACGGCCGCGGAGCTCGCCGCGCTCGACGAGACCGGCACCACAGGGCAGATCTACCACCATCTGCGTCAACTGACCGGCGCGGGCTGGCTGCACACGACGGGGCGGGGCGGTACGAGGTCCCCGGTGCCCGGGTGGTGCCACTGCTGGTGGCCCTCACGGCGGCCAGGCCCTGAGGACTTCTGCGACGAAACCGACACACATCAGGGGGAAGTCATGTCCGTCCGCAAAGCTCGCATGGTGCTGTACCGGGTCTCCTGGATCATCTTTTTCGTGATGGTGGTCATCAGCGTCCTCACCCGGCCGCCGTTCCCGTACTGGCTGACCTGGGTGCCTGCGGGCGTCGCGGTCGCCCTCGCCCTGACTGCGGGCCGCAGGGGCCGGGCCGCGGCGGCGAACCCGCGGGCCGCGGTGGAGGTCGAGCCACCGGTGACGGGGCGCTGGAGCGCGTTGAACAGCCCGGCGGACAAGGTGCCGAGCCACGGGGTACACGCCTACGGGCAGACGTACGCGATCGACGTCGTGGCCGATCCCGCCACCGGTGCGGGTGCTGGTGCTGGAGGTGGAGCCGCTTCCGGTGCTGTTCCCGGTGCCGGTGCCGGTGCTGGAGCCGGTTCCGCTACCGCTGCGGATGGACCAGGTGGTGCTGCCGGGGCGGGGCACGAGGGGGCGGCCGGGCTGGCGCGTCCGAAGTTCCGCAGCCTGTGGCCCGTGGCCCTGCGCAACCACCACTTCCCGGCCTTCGGGGCTCCGCTGCTCGCGGTGGCCGACGGCACGGTGGTGCACGCCTCGGACGGCCGGCGCGACCACCTCAGCCGGAATTCCCTGCCCGCGCTCGTCTACCTGATGCTGATCGAGGCATCCGTGCGGGACGTGCTCGGGGCAGGCGCCATCGTCGGGAACCACATCGTGCTCGACCTGGGCGACGGTACGTATGCCATGTACGCCCATCTGCGGCGCGGCTCGCTCAAGGTGCGGGCGGGGGACGCCGTCCGGGCCGGGCAGCCCCTCGCCGAGTGCGGAAACTCCGGGAATTCCACCGAACCACATGTGCATTTCCAGCTGATGGACGACCCGGACCTGGATGTGGCGGTCGGAATTCCGTTCACCTGGCGAGGGATAGGTGTTCCGGCGAACGGCGACGCATTCACTGTCGCCGAAGGTGTTCATGGAAGTGCCGGTACGCGGCAGGGAGGGGCTCAGGCTTTCTGAGCCCGGGCCGCCGCCCCCGGCAGCCGGGTGGCCAGGAGTGCGGCGAGGATCATGACGCCGGTGGCGCAGTAGAAGACCACGTCGGTCGAGGAGACGAAGGCGTGCAGCGCCTGCTGGTGGGCAGCGCCGGTCAGTTCACCGATGCCGCCGGCCGATCCGCCCGGTCCGCGGGCCGCGTACACCCGGCTCAGGACGGTGCCGAAGACGGACGCGCCCAGCGCGCTGCCGAGGGTCTGGAAGAAGCGGACCCCGGTGGTGGCCACGCCCAGCTGGTGGGCCGGGGCAGTGTCCTGGATCAGCTCGATGAGCTGCCCGACCAGCTGGCCGAAGCCCAGTCCCATCATCAGCATCGCGGCGCGCACGGTCCACAGGCTGGTGTCCGTCGAGAGGGTGGCCAGCAGGGCGAGGGCGGCGGAGGCGCAGACCGTGCCGCTGACGACGAAGGTCTTCTGCGACCAGCCGGCCGCAACGAGGCGCCCCGAGGCGAGACCGACCGCCGTCATGCCGAGTGCCATCGGGATCAGGAAGAGTCCGGCGGAGGAGGCGGCGACGCCTCGGACGACCTGGAGATAGATCATGACGTAGACGATCGACCCCATCATGGCGGCACCGACCAGCCCTTGGATGGCGAAGCCGGTCCGCATCGACCGGACGGTGAACAGGGAGAGCGGGAGGATCGGTTCGGCCGCGGTCGCCTGACGCCGGAGGAAGAGCCCGAGGGTGACGGCGACGGTGGCGAGCAGAGCGATGATCAGCGGGGAGGACCAGGCGTGGTCCTGACCGCCCCACTCGGTGACCAGGAGCAGTGAGGTGGAGAAGGCGGCGGCGAGACCGGCGCCGAGGAAGTCGATGCGGTGGCGCGTGGTGTGGGCGGGGAGCTTCAGCAGGGTGACGGCTCCGGCCAGTACCGCGATGCCGACCGGCAGGTTCACGTAGAAGATCCACCGCCACCCCGCGTGGTCGGAGAGGGTTCCGCCGATCCAGGGCCGAGCGCCATACCCGCGCCGGCGATGATCCCGCCCAAGTTGCCGCCGCCTTGGCTGCCGCTGCCGCTGCCTTTGCCGCCGCTGACGCCTGCGCCGTTGACGCCTGCGCCGCTCTTGGCGCTGTCGGAGGTGGTGCCCGGGCCGCCGTTCTTGCCGTCGGCCTGTCCCCTGGGGGTGGCGAGCTCGCGCAGAACGACCATCGTGACGCTCATCAGGCCGCCGCCGCCGATGCCCTGGAGGGCGCGAGCGGCGATCAGTTCTCCCATGGACTGGGCCATTCCGCACAGGGCCGATCCGGCCAGGAAGGTGGCGATCGCCGCGATGAAGACGTTCTTCGATCCGAGCGAGTCGCAGAGCTTCCCGTACAACGGGAGCGCGGCGGTCGCGGCGAGTTGATAGGCCGCGATCAGCCAGGGGATCCGGTCGAGACCGTGGACCGGATCGAGGTCGTGGACGATCGGCACGGTCGCCGAGGAAACGATGTTCGAGTCGAGCACCCCCAGCAGGATCGTGGTGATGCAGAGGACGAAGCCGATGGTGCGGCTCCGGCTGGTCGGTTGCTCGGTGGCGGCTGTGGACCGGGACGTGGTCATCGTTTCGGGCATGGCTGGGCTCCCCCTCCGGAGCGGCGTGACGCCGCTGTGGTCGGCCCTACTCTCCCGACATAAATGTACCCAGTCAAGTTTTAATCCAAGGAAAAGTTTCATCCTGGTACAGTGATGTCATGATCGAGGGGATGAGCCTGCGCGAGCGCAAGAAGGTCCAGACGCGACACCGTCTGCTGGCGGAGGCCATGAAGCTCTTCACCGAGCGCGGCTTCGACCAGGTCTCGGTCGCGGAGATCGCCGAGGCGGCCGACGTGTCGAAGATGACTGTCTTCAACTACTTCGACAGCAAAGAGGATCTGGTCTTCGCGCCGATGGAGGAGCACATCGGCGACGTCGCGCGGGTGGTGCGGGACCGGGCGCCCGGTGAGTCCGCGGTGGCCGGCGTGCGGCGCCACTTCCTGTCCGCCATCGAGGGACGGGACGCCTCGGTGGGCATGAGCGGTTCGTCGGTGGCGCTCGGGCTGCTTCAGCTGATTCAGCAGACGCCGACGCTGCTGACCCGGGCTCACGCCTTCTTCGTCCGCTCCTTCGACCAGCTCACCGATGTTCTGGTCGAGGAGGGCGAGGAGCCGGCCATCGCGCGCATCGCGGCCGCCCAGCTCATCGGCACCCGCAACGCCCTGATCACGGAGAACCACCGGCGCCTGCTGGCCGGCGAATCGGCCGACGCGATCGCGGCGGACGCCGTCGTGCTCGCCGAGCGGGGGTTCGGCCTGCTCGAAAAAGGGCTGGGCGACTACGCGACCAAGGCCGCCTGACCGCGCGCCCGGCCCGCGCTCCGGCGGGCCGCATGCCCCATCGGGGGCTTAACGCTTCAGTGGGCCGCCCGCCCCTTCGGTGGGCCTAACGCCTTCGGTGGGCCGCCCGCCCAGTTTGTGGGCTGCACGCCTCTCCGGGGCCGCACGCCCAGTCGGCGGGCCGCCCGCCCCATGGGGAGGCTGTACGCCCTCCGGGGCTGCACGCCCATCTCGGGCCTGTGGTCCCGAAGGGAAGGGCTCTGCTCTCCGGCTCCCCTCACACCTGCAGCCGTCCCAGCGGGCGTCGGGTGCGACACCGTAGGCTCGCCGTCATGCCGCCGTCCCAGAAGCGCGCCCGCCGCTACGACCCGGTCAGGACCCGCACCGCGGTTCTGGCGCAGTTCTCTCATGTCCGTAAAGCGGTGGGCGCCCTGACGCCCCAGCAGCTCGACGGGCCGAGCGGGCTCGGCGGCTGGACGGTGCGTGAGCTGGCCGTCCACCTGACCATGGCGCTCTCACATGTCAGCCGGAATCTGGAGCTTCCCGAACCGGCCCTGGCCAAGCCCGAGGTGACGCTCCTGGAGTGGCCGTTCTCGACTGCCGGGCGGGCCGCCCGGATCGCGGACGACACCGCCGCGCTGGCCGCCGGGTGCCCCGATGTGGACGCGCTGTACGGGGAGGTCGCCGACCGCTTCGAGGCCCTCGTCGCGGCGGCCTCCGAGGACCGGCTGCTCACCACCCGGGTCGGCGCGATGAGGCTCGGGGACTTCCTGGTCACCCGCACCGTGGAGCTCGTCGTCCACACGTACGACCTCAATGAGGCGGCCGGGCTGGACATCCCGTACGACCGGCAGGCGCTCGCCGCCTGTACCCGGTTGCTCGCCGACGCGCTGGCGGAGAAGGCGCCGGGCGGGTCGGTCGAGGTGCGGGTCCCGCCGTTCGCCGTCGTCCAGTGCGTCCAAGGCCCGAAACACACCCGCGGCACCCCGCCCAATGTCGTCGAGACCGATCCGGTCACCTGGCTCCGGCTGGCCACGGGGCGTACGCAGTGGGCGCAGGCGCTCGACGCGGCGAAGGTCAGCGCCAGCGGCGAGCGGGCGGACCTCGCCGCGCTGCTGCCCCTGATGGGGTGAAGGGAACCGGATCTGCCATGGCACCCGTCTCATGGCCATGTACCGACAACGTATGGCTGTCAGTGTCCTGACCCTCCTCACCCTCGCCGCCTGCGGCACGGAGTCGGGTTCCGGATCCGGCTCCGGCGACGGCAGCGGCACCGTACGGAGCACTCCACCCGTCACCGGCGTCCGCTGGGGTGTCGACTCGGTGACGGTCGGCGGGAATCGGTCCGCCGCCCCGGCAGGTGCCCATGTCGAGATCGGCACCAAGGGCCGGGCGAGCGGCAGCTACGGCTGCAACCGGTTCACCGCAGAAGTCCGCATCGACGGCGACGCACTCACCGTCGAACCGGGCACGACCACCGAAATAGGCTGCGAGAAGGACATCCAGCGGTTCGAGACCCTGATGTCCCGCGCCTTCAGCGGCAGGCTCACCGCCGCCGCCACGGACAAGAAACTCACCCTGACCACCGCGAAGGGCGACACCATCGCCCTCACCTCCCAGCCCCTGCCCCGCTCACCGGCACCGACTGGCGGATCACCACGCTCCTCTCGGGCTCGTCCGCCTCCTCCCTGCCCGCCGGTACGGAGAAGGCCGCCCGCATCGCCTTCGGCAGGGACGGCACCGTCCACGGCACCCTCGGCTGCAACAGTTTCCGCGGCAAGGCGGCCGTCAACGGCTCCGCCGTCACTTTCGGCCCGCTCGTCACCACCCGGAAGATGTGCCCGGACCCCGAGATGCGGCTGGAGCGCGCCCTGCGCCAGGTGCTCGACGGGAAGCACACGACCTACCGGATCGACCGGCGCACGCTGTCCCTCACCGCCCAGGGCGGCAAGGGACTCGGCGCCTCGGCCGCGGAGTAGGCGGAGTGGGCGGGGCAGGCGGAGTGGGCAGAGTGCCGGCTCCCGCTCAGGAGGTCGTCGGGTACTTCAGCAGACCGGCGTTCGTCCGCTCCCACGACGTGCGCAGCTCGGCCAGCAGCTCAGGTTCGGCGGCGGCCCGGTCGGCCTGCTCCCGCTGGTCGTGCGCCAGCTGGAACAGCTGGTCGGCCCCGCCCTTGCCCCGGTAGTACTTCCAGTCGCCCCGTCGCAGCGCACGCTCCCCGCGCACCCGCCAGAACAGGTCGCGCTCCTTCGGCTCCTCGCCCCGCAACAGGTATCCGGCGAGGCTGATGCCGTCCAGCGGGTATGCGGGGTCCGGCCGGGCGCCGCCGAGTTCCAGCAGCGTCGCCGTCCAGTCCGGCGAGAACAGCGGCAGGTCGCTCACCTGGTGCTGATCGATCCTGGCGGGCCAGCGCAGCACGGCCGGGACCCGGATGCCGCCCTCCTGGAGCGAGCTCTTGTTGCCGGAGAGGGGCCACTGGTACGAGAACCGCTCACCGCCGTTGTCGCTGGCGAAGAAGACCAGGGTGTCCTCCTCCTGACCGGACCGCTTCAGCGCCTTGAGCACCTCGCCCACCGAGCGGTCCAGGTCCTCGACCATCTGCTTGTACTTGGCGACCGAGCCCCCGTCGGCGTGGAACAGGCCGCCGAGGCCGCCCTCCTTGATCTTGCGGACGATCTCGGCGCTCTCGGCCGTGTCGCCTTCCGCGATCCAGGGCCAGTGCGGGGTGGTGAAGTTGAGGTTCAGGAGCCACGGCTTGTCGTGGTCGCGCTGTACGTACTCGCTCGCCCGCTCCGTGAGGATGCGGGTGTAGTAGCGCAGGTCCTTGTACTCGGCATCGCCCTCGTACAGGTCGTACTCGCCGCCGAGACCGAGCTTCGAGTAGTACTCCAGAGCTCCGCCGAAGTTGCCGAAGAACTCGTCCCAGCCGGACTTCGTCGGGCTGTAGTCCGGCAGGTAGCCGCAGTGCCACTTACCGATCAGCGCGGTCGCGTACCCGGCGCCGCGCAGCAGCGAGGCGAGAGTCGGGTGGGTGGGTTCGAGACCGACCGTGCGGTCTGCGATGGGCTCGGCCAGACCGCCCTTCGTGCGGCCCGGGTAGCGGCCGGTGTACAGGCTGAACCGGGTCGGCGAGCAGGTCGCGGATCCGGCGTAGGCGTCGGTGAACCGCACACCCTGCCGGCCGAGCCGGTCCAGGTTCGGGGTGCGGATGTCCGGCGACCCGTACGAGGAGAGGTCCGCCCAGCCGAGGTCGTCGCCGAGGATGAAGAGGATGTTGGGCCGCCGGGAGTGCCGGCCCCGGGCCGCCCGGAAGGGCTGCTCGCGGGCCGAGTCCGCCGGGGGCGCGGCAGCGGCGGGGGCCGCGGCGGCCAGCCCCGCGGCGGCGGTGGCGGCCGTCGCCCCGACGGCGGTCCCGAAGGCGCGCCGCGTCAGGGGAGTTCCGGAACCGTTGTTCGAGTCGCGAGAAGGCATGGCTGCTCCAGGGCAGGGCTCGGCCGCGGACGGCCGGCGAAGGCGAGGTGACCCGGCTCCGGCCGTGGCCGCGAGCCCGGACCGGTTACGGGTACGGAGGAGGGGGAGTCGGACGCGAGGGGAACACCGCACGGCAGGGCGGCCGGGACGGCGGGCTGCCAGGACGTCGAAACCCGGCAGTATCAACGGCCTCCGCTCCAGCACCCGGCAACAGCACCCGGCACCAGCCCTCTCCCCGCCCCCAGCCCCCAGCAGGCGTCAACGGCATCAGGAGGACAGGCGCCGCAGGAGGACAGACACCGGCCGAATCCGGCAGCCGTCAGCCGTCAGCCGTCAGCCATCAGCCATCGGAGACGAGAGGCGAGAGAAGAGCAGAGAACGGAGAGCTGAGGAGAAACGGATACAGAGAAAGTCCCTCAAAGCCCCTGCCCCTCACGGGCGCGCCGACGAAATCAGGCGCGGCGACAGAGGGCGCTCGACACACGTCCCAGATCGACGTGGCGGCGCTCCACGAGCGTGACCGTGCGGTCACCGAGGGGCTGCATGGGGCAGGAGCCTGCCAATGGGGCATGCGCCTGTCAACGCCGGTCTCGCAGAGCGGACGGCCGGAAGCGGGCGCGGGAACGCCCGGCCGAGCAGGCCACCCGAGAAGCAGGTACAACCGAGAAGCCGGTCAGCCGAGAAGCAGGTCAGCCGGGAAGCAGGTACAGCCGAGCAGGGACAGTCGCCGTGATGCGGGAACGATTGGGAACCGTTCCGCCGGGGTCGGGGAAGCTCCGTGCCGCCACGAGATGCCGCATACCGGTCGCTCCGGTGTGAGGCTCACCACGAAACGAGCGTTCGGCCACGCCCGCCTCGCGCTCCGCGACCCGGCTCAGCGAGTGCCGTCAGGCAGCCGGCCGGCGTCGCGGCCCCGTGTCCGGAACCAGTCGGTAACCCGCCGCTGATCCGGGCGACAACTGCCCTGCGGCCATGGTGGCGTCCCGCCAGCCACCGCGCGGTGTTCACTCCGGGTGATCGTTCGAGCCACTTCCGGAGGCCGTTGCGAGGGCGCTTCCCCCGCGCTCCGGCCGGGTGTCCCCATTCGGACCAGTGGTCGATCTCGCCTACACTCGGTGGCGTGCCTCGTGGTGATGGACGACTCAACCACGACCTGCTCCCCGGAGAGAAAGGCCCCCAGGACGCTTGTGGCGTCTTCGGTGTCTGGGCTCCGGGCGAAGAGGTCGCCAAGCTCACCTATTTCGGACTGTATGCCCTGCAGCACCGTGGACAGGAGTCCGCGGGCATCGCAGTGAGCAACGGGTCCCAGATCCTGGTCTTCAAGGACATGGGACTGGTCTCGCAGGTCTTCGACGAAACATCTCTGGGATCGCTCCAGGGTCATATCGCGGTCGGTCATGCCCGCTACTCCACCACCGGTGCCTCGGTGTGGGAGAACGCGCAGCCGACGTTCCGTGCCACCGCGCACGGCTCGATCGCCCTGGGTCACAACGGCAACCTGGTCAACACGGCTCAGCTCGCCGAGATGGTCGCCGACCTTCCGCGCAAGGACGGCCGTGCCACTCAGGTCGCCGCGACCAACGACACCGATCTGGTGACCGCGCTGCTCGCCGGCCAGACCGATGAAGACGGCAAGCCGCTCACCATCGAGGAGGCCGCCACAACGGTGCTCCCCGAGGTGAAGGGAGCCTTCTCCCTCGTCTTCATGGATGAGCACACCCTTTACGCCGCCCGCGACCCGCAGGGCATCCGCCCGCTGGTGCTCGGCCGGCTGGAGCGTGGCTGGGTGGTGGCCTCCGAGTCCGCCGCCCTCGACATCTGCGGCGCCAGCTTCGTCCGCGAGATCGAGCCGGGCGAACTCGTCGCCATCGACGAGAACGGCCTGCGCACCTCCCGGTTCGCGGAAGCGAAGCCCAAGGGCTGCGTCTTCGAGTACGTGTACCTGGCCCGCCCCGACACCGACATCGCCGGGCGGAACGTCTACCTCTCCCGCGTGGAGATGGGCCGCAAGCTGGCGGCGGAGGCCCCGGTCGATGCCGATCTGGTCATAGCGACGCCGGAATCCGGTACCCCCGCCGCAGTCGGTTACGCGGAGGCCAGTGGAATCCCGTTCGGCGTCGGGCTGGTCAAGAACGCCTACGTCGGCCGGACCTTCATCCAGCCTTCGCAGACCATCCGGCAGCTGGGCATCCGGCTCAAGCTGAACCCGCTCAAGGAAGTCATCAAGGGCAAGCGCCTGGTGGTCGTCGACGACTCGATCGTCCGCGGCAACACCCAGCGTGCGCTGGTCCGGATGCTCCGCGAGGCAGGCGCCGCCGAGATCCACATCCGGATCTCGTCCCCGCCGGTGAAGTGGCCGTGCTTCTTCGGCATCGACTTCGCGACCCGCGCCGAGCTGATCGCCAACGGCATGTCGGTCGACGAGATCGCCAAGTCGATGGGGGCCGACTCGCTCTCGTACATCTCGATCGACGCGATGATCGAGGCGACGACGATCGACAAGCCGAACCTGTGCCGCGCCTGCTTCGACGGCGAGTACCCGATGGACCTTCCGGACCCGGAGCTGCTCGGCAAGCAGCTGCTGGAGACCGAGCTGGCGGCAGGCCCTGCGGCGACCGCCGCGGCCGACGCGCTGCGGCGTCCGTGACCCGGACCGTCCGGCAGCCTTCCCACCAGCCCCGTATTTCCACACGAAAGATCCCAGGCAATGTCTGAGACAACAGGTGCTTCCTACGCGGCAGCGGGCGTCGACATCGAGGCCGGCGACCGCGCCGTCGAGCTGATGAAGGAGTGGGTGAAGAAGACGCAGCGCCCCGAGGTCGCGGGCCTCGGCGGCCTGGGCGGCTTCGCCGGACTCTTCGACGCCTCGGCCCTCAAGCGCTACGAGCGTCCGCTGCTCGCCTCCGCCACGGACGGCGTCGGCACCAAGGTCGACCTCGCCCGCCAGATGGGCGTGTACGACACGATCGGCCACGACCTCGTCGGCATGGTCGTGGACGACCTGGTCGTCTGCGGCGCCGAGCCGCTTTTCATGACCGACTACATCTGCGTCGGCAAGGTGCACCCCGAGCGTGTCGCGGCCATCGTGAAGGGCATCGCCGAAGGCTGTGTGCTGGCCGGCTGCGCCTTGGTCGGCGGCGAGACCGCCGAACACCCCGGTCTGCTCGGCCCGGACGACTTCGATGTCGCCGGCGCCGGTACGGGCGTGGTGGAGGCCGACCGCCTGCTGGGCCCGGACCGCATCCGCAAGGGCGACGCGGTCATCGCGATGGCGTCGTCCGGTCTTCACTCCAACGGGTACTCACTCGTCCGGCACGTCGTCTTCGACCGGGCCGGCTGGACGCTGGACCGTGAGGTCGAGGAGTTCGGCCGGACGCTCGGCGAGGAGCTGCTGGAGCCCACCAGGATCTACTCGCTGGACTGCCTGGCACTGACGCGTACGACCGAGGTGCACGGCTTCAGCCACGTCACCGGCGGCGGCCTGGCCAACAACCTCGCCCGGGTCATCCCGGACGGCCTGCACGCGACGGTGGACCGCTCCACCTGGACGCCCGGCGCGGTCTTCGACCTGGTGGGCAAGGCCGGTCAGGTCGAGCAGCTGGAGCTGGAGAAGACGCTGAACATGGGCGTCGGCATGATCGCGATCGTCCCGGCCGAATCGGCGGACGCGGCCCTGACGACCCTGGCCGACCGCGGGGTCGACTCCTGGATCGCGGGCGAGATCACGGACCGTGGCGCGCACGCGACGGGCGCGGAGCTCGTGGGCGGGTACGCGCGCTGAGCGCGGGCCCGGACGAGGGTCCAGGTCACCGGGCGGGCCGAACAGGTCCGCCCGGCCACCGGGCACAGTGCACCACACCGACCGTGAAGGCTCACTCCAGGACCGGGACAGCACAGAACCCGGTCCGGGGCAGGCCCGGACCGGGTTGATGTGTCAGCGCGAGGTCAAGCGCCGCGGCGCTGTGACGACGGACCGGACTGGCCGTCCTCGTCCTCGTCATCGTCGTCGTTGTACAGATCCGCGTACTGTGCGTACGGGTCATCTTCCTCGTCGTCGTCCTCGAACGGCTCTGCGTTCGGTGGCTGACTCGGAGGCGATGCGCCCAGCTCATTGGCCAGACGCGACAGGTCCGTCCCGCCGCTGCTGTACTTCAGCTGGCGGGCGACCTTGGTCTGCTTGGCCTTTGCCCGGCCGCGCCCCATGGCTCGACCCCCTCGGTGACGGGGCTCGACGGCCCCAGAGTCTTGACACGCGTTCATGTTTCAGGACGGACTCTCGGCAGAGAGACCGTGCCTGTAGAGCTTTAACGGTACCTGCTTCCGCGGCCATACGGTACGCCGCCCGCATCACGTGCCCCGGAAGAGGACCCGCGAAGAGCTCCGTCCTCGCTGGTCAACTGCGATTTTAACCTCTTCTGGGCGTGCGACCCGCCGACCGGGGTGAGGCATGTCTCGCCGGTCGGCGGGGTACAGCAGGCCGTGCGCAGCAGACGAACCGCGGCAAGGACCCCGGGGGCGGTCAGCGGCGGCGGGCGTCGGCCATCCGCTGCTCGGCGATCCGGTCGGCCGCGGCGGCCGGCGGAATGCCGTCTTCCTTCGCACGTGCGAATATGGCCAGCGTCGTGTCGAAGATCTTCGCGGCCTTCGCCCTGCACCGGTCGAAGTCGAAGCCGTGGAGCTCGTCGGCCACCTGGATGACACCGCCCGCGTTCACCACGTAGTCGGGTGCGTACAGGATCGAACGGTCCGCCAGGTCCTTCTCGACGCCGGGGTGCGCGAGCTGGTTGTTGGCCGCGCCGCACACCACCGAGGCGGTGAGCACCGGAACGGTCTCGTCACTCAGGGCGCCGCCGAGCGCGCACGGGGCGTAGATGTCCAGACCGTCGGTACGGATCAGCGCGCCGGTGTCCGCCGCCACGGCGACCTCCGGGTGCTTCTCGGTGATCCGCCGCACGGAGTCGTCCCGTACATCGGTGATCACGACCTCGGCGCCGTCCGACAGCAGGTGCTCGACGAGGTGGTGGCCGACCTTGCCGACTCCGGCGACCCCCACTTTCCGGCCACGCAGCGTCGGGTCGCCCCACAGGTGCTGGGCCGAGGCCCGCATGCCCTGGAAGACGCCGAACGCGGTGAGTACCGAGGAGTCGCCCGCGCCGCCGTTCCCGGGGGAGCGGCCGGTGGTCCAGCGGCACTCGCGGGCGACGACGTCCATGTCGGCGACGTACGTGCCGACGTCGCAGGCCGTCACGTAGCGACCACCGAGGGAGGCCACGAACCGGCCGTAAGCCAGCAGCAGTTCCTCGCTCTTGATCCGCTCCGGGTCGCCGATGATGACGGCCTTGCCGCCGCCGTGGTCGAGGCCGGCCATGGCGTTCTTGTACGACATGCCGCGCGCCAGGTTCAGCGCATCGGCGACGGCCGCCTCCTCGGAGGCGTACGGGTAGAAACGGGTACCGCCCAGGGCCGGGCCCAGGGCGGTGGAGTGGAGGGCGATGACAGCCTTGAGGCCGCTGGCCCGGTCCTGGCAGAGCACGACTTGTTCGTGGCCCCCTGCTCCGAACGGAACAGGGTGTGCAGTACGTCGACAGGCGCGCCGGTCACATCGGTCACTGTGGTGACTCCCAATTACGAAGCGGCGGAGAGACCCTCCTGAAGGTGGGGAGGGCCACGGACCGACCGACACGGACGGCCCGATGGGCAAGAGCTTAAGGCCGGGCGTCCCGCACGGCCGTAGATCTGAATCCGTGCCGGGGATCACCCCCCACAGGAGTACGGGCGTGACACGATCGCTGCATGTCGGTGGTGTCTTCGGTGCTCGTCCCTTACGCGTCCTACCTCCGGGTGTACGAGCCACTGGCGGCCTTCCCGGAGGCCGAACGTGCGCACTGGGCCCGCTATGCGGGCCGCGCCCTGATCCCTACGGCCCAGGACGAACTGCGCCGCTCGCTGGCCGATCTGGCGGCGACCCCACCGGTCGGCGTGCCGGCGCACGAGAGCGCCGACGCGTTCGTCGCCGAGGTGGACGGTGTGGTGTGCGTCTGTCCGTGGCGGACCCGGCTGCGGGGCTGGCTGGCGCTGGAGGAGCAGCCGGACATGTTCCCCGGGCCGGTGCTCGACGCGGCGCTGCCCCCGGTGGTGCGGGGGCAGGCCCTCGCCGACCACGAGCGGTGGTCGCAGCGCAATCCGGACGCGCGGCCGTGGATCAGGACGGCGGTGTGGCAGGTCCCGGTGCGCTGGTTCGTCCTCTTCGCGGACGAGGAGCGCGAGCACCGGGAGGCGGGTGAGGACGGTGAGCCGCCCGTGCTGCGGTACCGGACGCCGATGGTCCAGGCGCGCCGCCGGCTGGCGCGGGCGCTGAAGACGTTGCGCGAGGCGGTCGACGAGGGGCCGCTGACCGAGAGCCTGGTGGATGTCGGGCGCTGGCTGGAGGAGTTCCACCCGCGGGCGCTGGTCGAGCTGGACTACGGCGGGCTGGTGCACGCCCTGTCGGCGAAGCACCTCGCCGAGGACCGGAGCGCCGCCGATGTGGCCGAGGGCGTCTCCGCGCTGCAGGCCGGCGACTCCGACGGTGCGGGTGAGGCGTACGCGCGCCTCGCGGAGCGCTGGAAGTCCGTAAGGGACCGTCAGTTCGCGAACTGACAAGCCATGAACCTGCGTCCTGTGTGACACGTGAGGGTGAAGGGGCGCAACGGTACGGCTGTGGTCTTAGGACCTACGTCCCGAACCGGGCCTTTGCCTCAAGCGTGATGGATAGCACTTACGGGGCCCTTGCGCCCTTACCTACTCCTCGTGCCAAAATAGGACAAGGAGTCCGGGGAGGGCTCCGTCCGTCCATGTATGGGCGGAATGCTCGGCATTGCACTCTATGGGGGGTCTGATGACTCCTGATCGCTCTGTGACTGATCGTCACGGTGGCGTGACTGTCCGCTATGGCATGGTCCATCGGCTTCCGTCGCTGATGAACACCTGGGAGGGCAATTCCATCGGTTTGGCCGACGTGGCTGGACGGATGGTGTAGTTGTAGTGCCGAGGACAAGCCGTTCGTCCTATAACCGACTCGGCCCGCGTCCGCCATTTCGGGCAACGCGGGTCAAGGTGCAGAATTTAGAGGAAAGAACCGAGAATGTTCGGTTCTCCCGAGGAGGCCGCTCATGACCGCTCGCACCCCTGATGCCGAGCCGCTGCTGACCCCGGCTGAGGTTGCCACGATGTTCCGCGTGGACCCGAAGACGGTTACCCGTTGGGCCAAGGCAGGCAAGCTCACGTCCATCCGCACGCTCGGTGGACATCGCCGGTACCGCGAGGCAGAGGTCCGCGCACTGCTTGCGGGTATTCCGCAGCAGCGCAGCGAGGCCTGACAAACCCCTGCCGTCGCGTCACAACTGGGCTTTTGGGTCCCCCAACCCATCCAGCCCACCCATAGCTCCACATGACGGGCGTCCGCCCCAACGGACGCCGTACCCGTGTCATACGGGTGACGTCGTCAGATCGCGTTGGACTCCGCCGGGTCCAGCGCGATCTTTTTTTTGTGCACCCATGACCGGCGGTGATTCCCGCCGCTCCGCGTGCCTCCTTGCCCGTTCCGGCCAGTCAAAACCGAACGCGCGGTTGGCTCACGATGGGTCTCGTGTGAGCTTGCTCGGGTCTGTGCGGGACTGTGCACCCTCGTCCCGTGGAGGCGGGCCGAGACGGTTCGGGGGCTCCTGGGCGACTCCCGTCCGAGTGGTGCAATTGCACATATTAAATTCGCCAGTTGTAGGAAGGGCGTAAAGTACCCCCTTCTCAAAACTGATTCAGTGACTCCCGTCACACGGCATGTCCCTTGCCAAGTACCAGCGTGCCACTGCATGGAACGACGGCGGCGCGCCATTGGTCATGCGGCGGGGGGACCTTCGTCCTCCGTGCGCCGGGCCCGGGGCCGGTCGTCCGGGACCCGCCCTGGGCCTCCCGAGGGGGCGGTGTCGCGCCCGGACCGCACGGCGGGGGCTGCGAGGTCCGGTGCGGCTTGAGCCGGCGCACGCCCGCGCCGCGCCACCGGCGCCCCCGCAGTGGCCTCCCAGGGCTCAGTGGGCGGTTCGGGCGCCCTGGACGGCTCGTTGGGCGGTTCCGCGGCCGGGAGGGCGTCACGGGCTCCATGGCGAGCCGCAGCAGCCGGGCGCAGACCGCGCAGTGCCGGGTGAGGTGGCGGTAGCCGGTGGCGGCCGCCAGGTGAGCGCGCAGCAGCGCACGGATCTCGTGCCGGGGCGTCCTTCTGTGCGCCGCGGCCGGCTCGCGGGGGCCGGCCTGCTCCGACCGGGAACCCTCGTCCGTGGATGCCGTCATCCGCGCCACCTCCTGGTGGATGTGCGCTGGCCCGAGCCGGGAAAACAGGCGTAGCCCCTGTTTTCTGAGTACTCGTCGGCAGACACCGGAGTCAATACGCGCGAAAGCCCGGATCCAGGGGATCCGGGCTTTCGTTACTGCGGTCCTGACGGGATTTGAACCCGCGGCCTCCACCTTGACAGGGTGGCGAGCACTCCAAACTGCTCCACAGGACCTCGTTTTCGCGGCTGCCTTGCGGCTGGCTGCGAAGACAGACTGTACAGGAGGTCAGAGGGTGCGGTCGACCTCACTTCCGGTGGCTGAGCGGTTACGCAGCCACCGGCGGCGGCCTACGGGGCGGCAGCGTCGATCGCCTTCACGATCCGCTTGTCGGAGACGGGGAACGCGGTGCCCAGCGCGTGCGCGAAATAGCTGACGCGCAGCTCCTCGAGCATCCAGCGGATGTCCAGGACCTCCTGCGGAACGGGCCTGCCCTGCGGCAGCTGTTCCAGCAGCCAGGCGTACTCGTCCTGCATCTCGTGGACCTTCTCCATGCGCGTGGTGTCCCGCTGCACGTTCGTCGGCATCTGCTGCAGCCGGCGGTCCTCGGCCACCAGGTAGCGCATCAGGTCGGGCAGCCTGCGCAGCCCGGTCGCGGTGACGAACCCGGGCGGCACGAGACGGGCGAGGTGCTCCCGCGCATCGGTGACGTTGTTGATCAGCACCAGGCTGTTGGTGGCCTTCAGCCGTCGCTCGCACGCCTGCCAGGCCGCCAGGATCTGCTGCACCTGGCCGATCGTGCGGACAGTGAGGTCCACCAGGTCGGCGCGCACTTTGTCGTACAGCTTCCGGAACGACGCCTCGTCCCAGGCGGGGCCGCCGTGCGCGGCGATCAGGCGGTCGGCGGCGGCGGTCGCGCAGTCGTCGAAGAGCGCCTGGATGGAGCCGTGCGGATTGCGGGACAGGGCCAGCTTCTGCTGGTTCGTCAGCTTGTCCGAGGCGAACTTCGCCGGGTTCACCGGGATGTTCAGCAGGATCAGCTTCCGGGTGCCGCGCCACATCGCCTGCTGCTGCTCGGCCTCGGTGTCGAAGAGCCGTACGGCCACGGTCTCGCCCTGGTCCACGAGGGCCGGGTACGCCTTCACCGGCTGGCCCGCGCGCCGGGTCTCGAACACCCGGTCCAGCGTGCCGATCTTCCAGTCCGTGAGGCCCGAACGTTCGATGGACTCGCCCGAGGGCCCCGCGGTCTCCGCGGCGGCCTTGGAGAGGGCCTGGCGGGCCTTGGGGCGCAGCTGGATCTTCAGCGCCTCCAGGTCCTTGTCCTCGGCGACCTTGCGGCGGCGTTCGTCGACGATCCGGAAGGTGATCTTCAGGTGGTCCGGGATCCGGGTCAGGTCGAAGTCGGCTGCCGTGACCGGGACGCCGACCATCCGCTGCAGCTCACGCGCCAGGGTGAAAGGCAGTGGCTCCTGCAGGGGCACGGCCCGGTCCAGGAACTTGTCCGCGTAGTTGGGTGCGGGGACGTAGTGCCGGCGGATCGGCTTGGGCAGGGAGCGGATCAGCTCGGTGACCACTTCCTCGCGCAGGCCCGGGATCTGCCAGTCGAAGCCTTCCGAGGTGACCTGGTTGAGCACCTGGAGCGGGATGTGGACGGTCACGCCGTCGGCGTCCGCACCGGGTTCGAACTGGTACGTCACCCGGAATTTGAGCTTGCCCTGCCGCCAGGAGTCCGGGTAGTCGTCCTTGGTGACGGTCCCGGCCTTCTCGTTGATGAGCATCGAGCGCTCGAAGTCCAGCGCGTCCGGCTCGTCGCGGCGCTTGTGCTTCCACCAGGAGTCGAAGTGCGCACCCGAGACGACGTGCTCCGGGATCCGCTGGTCGTAGAAGTCGAAGAGCGTCTCGTCGTCCACGAGGATGTCGCGGCGCCGGGCGCGGTGCTCCAGCTCCTCGACCTCGCCGAGGAGTTTGCGGTTGTCGTGGAAGAACTGGTGGTGCGTGCGCCAGTCGCCCTCGACCAGGGCGTTACGGATGAAGAGGTCCCGTGAGGTCTCCTGGTCGATACGGCCGAAATTGATCTTGCGCTGGGCCACGATCGGTACGCCGTACAGCGTGACCCGCTCGTACGCCATCACGGCCGCCTGGTCCTTCTCCCAGTGCGGTTCGCTGTAGGTGCGCTTCAGGAGGTGCGCGGCCAGCGGTTCGATCCACTCCGGCTCGACCCGGGCATTGACCCGCGCCCACAGCCGGGACGTCTCCACCAGCTCGGCCGACATCACGAAACGCGGCTGCTTCTTGAAGAGCGCCGAGCCCGGGAAGATCGCGAACTTGGCGCTGCGGGCGCCCAGGTACTCGTTCTTCTCGGTGTCCTTCAGCCCGATGTGCGACAGCAGACCGGCGAGCAGCGAGGTGTGCACCGACTGCTCGGGAGCGGCAGCACCCGTCGAGGACTCCTCGACATCGAGGCCCATCTGCTTGGCGACCGTACGGAGCTGCGCGTAGATGTCCTGCCATTCGCGGATGCGCAGGAAGTTCAGGTACTCCTGCTTGCACATCCGGCGGAAGCTGGAGGAGCCGCGCTCCTTCTGCTGCTCGCGGACGTAGCGCCACAGGTTCAGGAACGCCAGGAAGTCGGACGTCTCGTCCTTGAACCTGGCGTGCTGCTGATCGGCCTGCGTCTGCTTCTCGGACGGCCGCTCGCGCGGGTCCTGGATGGAGAGCGCGGCGGCGATGACCATGACCTCGCGGACGCAGCCGTTGCGGTCGGCCTCGATGACCATCCGGGCGAGGCGCGGGTCCACCGGCAGCTGCGAGAGCTGCCGGCCGAGCGGGGTGAGCCGCTTCTTCGGATCCTTCTCCTCCGGGTCCAGCGCGCCCAGTTCCTGGAGGAGCTGCACGCCGTCGCGGATGTTGCGGTGGTCCGGCGGGTCGATGAAGGGGAACTTCTCGATGTCGCCCAGGCCGGCCGCGGTCATCTGCAGGATGACGGAGGCCAGGTTGGTCCGCAGGATCTCCGGGTCGGTGAACTCCGGGCGGGTCAGGAAGTCGTCCTCGGAGTACAGCCGGATGCAGATGCCGTCCGAGGTACGGCCGCAGCGGCCCTTGCGCTGGTTGGCGCTGGCCTGCGAGATCCGCTCGATCGGCAGCCGCTGGACCTTGGTGCGGTGGCTGTAGCGGGAGATGCGGGCGTTGCCCGGGTCGATCACGTACTTGATGCCGGGGACGGTCAGCGAGGTCTCGGCGACGTTGGTCGCGAGCACGACCCGGCGTCCCGTGTGGCGCTGGAACACCCGGTGCTGCTCGGCGTGCGACAGGCGTGCGTAGAGGGGGAGCACCTCGGTGTGTCTGAGGTTGCGTTTGCCCAGCGCGTCCGCGGTGTCGCGGATCTCCCGCTCCCCGGACAGGAAGACCAGCACATCGCCCGGTCCCTCCGACTGGAGCTCGTCGACGGCGTCGCAGATCGCGGTGATCTGGTCGCGGTCGGAGTCCTCGCTGTCCTCTTCGAGGAGCGGCCGGTAGCGCACGTCGACGGGATAGGTACGGCCGCTGACCTCGACGATCGGCGCCTCGCCGAAGTGGCGGGCGAAGCGCTCGGGGTCGATGGTCGCCGAGGTGATGACGACCTTCAGGTCCGGGCGCTTGGGCAGCAGCCGGGCCAGGTAGCCGAGCAGGAAGTCGATGTTCAGCGAACGCTCGTGGGCCTCGTCGATGATGATCGTGTCGTACGCGAGCAGCTCGCGGTCCGTCTGGATCTCGGCGAGCAGGATGCCGTCCGTCATCAGCTTGACGAAGGTCGCGTCCTGATTGACCTGGTCGGTGAAGCGGACCTTCCAGCCCACCGCCTCGCCCAGCGGGGTCTTCAGCTCCTCGGCGATGCGCTCGGCCACCGTGCGGGCCGCGATCCGGCGCGGCTGGGTGTGCCCGATCATGCCGCGGACGCCACGGCCCAGCTCCATACAGATCTTGGGGATCTGGGTGGTCTTGCCGGAGCCGGTCTCACCGGCGACGATCACGACCTGGTGGTCCCGTATCGCCTCCAGGATCTCGTCCTTCTTCTGGCTGACCGGCAGCTGTTCGGGGTACGTGAGGGCAGGCAGCCGCCCGGCCCGCAGCGCGAGCCGCCCGGCTGCCTTCGTGGCCTGGGCGGCGATCTCGTCCAGCACGCCTCGCTGGGCCTCGGGCTTACGAATGCGGCGCGCGCCTTCGAGACGACGGCCGAGCCGGTGGGCGTCGCGCAGCGAGAGCTGCCCGAGCTGGGACTGGAGATCGGCAAAGGAAGTAGACATACGGGTTCCAGGATCTCACCCGGGCCCGAGGAACGGCGAACCTATTTCGCGCGGGCTCGGTCACTCCGTCCGCACGGTGGGGGATGGCGCGGTCACAGCACGTACCATTCCGGACAGTTGATCTCCCTCGGCGCGACAGCCGCAGAGCAGCACAGGAAGGCCCGTAGCCGTGTCCCGTTCGCAGTGGTGCTGCCTGGTGGCGGCGCTCGCGGTCGCCCTGGGACTCTTCTGCGGACCATCGACGGCAGCCCCGACGGCAGCCTCGACGCCGGTCCCGACGGCAGCCCCGGCGGCGGCCGCGAAGCCCGCACCGGCGCCGGTCGCGGCCGCCGCCGCGGACGGCGGACACGGGGTGCCGGGCTGCAGGGGCGGGAAGCGCGACGGGACCGAGCCCGCAGTTCCCGGGCGGGCCCGGGCGGCTCATGACCAGGCGCCGGGCCTCGCCGAATGGGGCCTGCCCGTCGCCACCGGGCCGGGACCGGTCCGCCCGCCCGCTCCGACGGCGCAGCGCGGGCCCGACGCGGCCGCGCCGACCCCGGTGGAACTCTCCGTACTACGGGTGTAGACGGCCCGCGCCCCTCGGCCGTCCCCGCACCTCTCCCGCAGCACCAGCACGGAGTTCCGCATGCCCAGGTCCACGTCCAAGCCGTCCCCGCAGTCGCCCTCCCCGCAGTCGCCCTCCCCGAAGTCCAGGAAGCCGCTCGCCTACGGCGCCGGGATCGTCCTCGTCGCCGCACTGTTCGGCTACGTCTCCTACCGGGCCACCGCGCCCGATTCCGCCGGCTCCGGCTCCTCGGTGGTCGCCGATGTCACCGCGGACCCCGACGCCGGTGTCTACCCCGAGCTGGCGAAGCTGGCCCGCCGCGACGCCGGCGACCGGCTGGCACGGGGTCGGGCGGACGCGCCCGTCGTCCTCATCGAGTACGCCGACTTCAAGTGCGGCTACTGCGCGAAGTTCGCCCGCGACACCGAACCCGCTCTGGTGAAGAAGTACGTCGACAACGGCACCCTGCGCATCGAGTGGCGCAATTTCCCCATCTTCGGCGCCGAGTCCGAGGCCGCCGCGCGCGCCTCCTGGGCGGCGGGTCAGCAGGGCCGCTTCTGGCAGTTCCAGCACGCCGCGTACGCCGAAGGGGTCAAGGAGAAGGGGTTCGGCAAGGACCGGCTGAAGGCGCTCGCCCGACAGGCCGGGGTGGCCGACCTGGACCGCTTCGTGGCCGACACGGACGGTGCGGCGTCCGCGGCCGCGGTGAGCAAGGACCAGGAGCAGGGGTACGGCATCGGCGCGACGTCCACCCCGTCGTTCCTGATCAACGGCCGTCCGATCGCCGGCGCCCAGTCGGCGCAGACCTTCGCCCAGCTCATCGAGCAGGCGGCGGACCGGGCGAAGAACCTCGGCAACGCGGGCGGCGGCCCGGCGGACGCCAAGCCCTCCGAGGGCTCGCAGGGCTCCGGGCACCCGCAGAGCTCCCAAGGCACCCAGGACCCCCAGGGCTCTCCGCGCTCCCAGGACCCCCAGGGCTCCGCGAAGTGACGGCGGACATCGGCTACTTCGCCGCGCTGCTCGGCGGACTGCTGGCTCTGGTCAGCCCGTGCAGCGCCCTGCTGCTCCCCGCCTTCTTCGCGTACTCCATCGACTCCACGTCACGGCTGCTCGCCAGGACCGGGATCTTCTACGCGGGCCTGGCCACGACGCTCGTCCCGCTGGGCGCGGCGGGTTCGTACGCCGGGCGGCTCTTCTACAGCCACCGTGACGCCCTCGTCCTCGGCGCCGGCTGGCTCGTCATCGGGCTCGGCGCCGCCCAGATCGTCGGGCTCGGCTTCGCCTCGCGCCGGATGACGGCGCTCAGCGGCCGGATCCGCCCCACCACCGCCGCGTCCGTCTACGCGCTCGGTGCGGTCTACGGCCTGGCCGGCTTCTGTGCCGGACCGATCCTAGGGAGCGTGCTCACCGTCGCGGCGGTCAGCGGGAGCCCGGCGTACGGCGGACTGCTCCTCGCCGTCTACGCCCTGGGCATGGCGGTACCGCTCTTCCTCCTCGCGCTCCTGTGGGAACGCTTCGAGCTGGGCCGCCGGGCCTGGCTGCGCGGGCGGGTCCTGCGGCTCGGCCGGTTCGAGCTGCACACCACGACGCTGCTGTCGGGACTCTTCTTCATCGGCCTCGGTGCCATGTTCCTGGCGTACGACGGGACGACCGCGCTGCCCGGACTGCTGGACGTGGACCGGTCGTTCGCCGTCGAGCAATGGGCCAAGGGCGTCGGCGAGCGCGTGCCGGACGCGGTGCTGCTGGTCGCGGTGGTGGCAGTGGTGCTGCTGGTGCTCGGGGTACGGGCCGGCCGGCAGCGCCGCGCGGCCACCGCGGAGGCGCCGAACACCGTCGACGGGGAGGGCGCCTGACACGGCGAAGGCCCCGTCCAACGGAGGCAGCCGCAGACCTGGGTCCGTTGATCTGGGGACGGCCATGGGCCGGCGTGACCCAGGAGCGCCGGGAAAGAAGCCGCGCCCCTGAAAGGAAGAACCTTCAGGGGCGCGGTAGGCATTCTGGGTAGGCTCCGCAGGCCTCACCGGTCAGCGCCGAAGGGCCTCCACCGGCTGGATGCGCGAGGCCCGCCAGGCCGGATAGAGGCCGGCCAGCACGCCGGTGACCAGCCCGATCAGCGGGGCGGCGGCGACGGTTGCGGGGTGCACGACCGGCGTCCAGTCCCGGGCCAGAGCGACGGCGACCACCGTCACGGTGCCCAGGCTGGTGCCCACCAGGCCGCCGAGGGCGCCGAGGGCTCCGGACTCGGCCAGGAACTGGGCGGTGATGTGCCGGGCGCGGGCGCCCAGGGCGCGGCGCAGCCCGATCTCGCCGGTCCGCTCCAGCACCGCGACCAGGGTGGTGTTGGCGATGCCGACCGCGCCGATGATCAGGCAGATCCCGGCCAGCAGCAAAAAGAGCTGACTCAGGTCGGAGCCCACGGTCGAGCGCAGGGTCTTGGGGTCCGGGGCGGGATCGCCTTGAAGTACTCGGGGTGGTCGGGGCGCAGCGCGGTGGCCGCTTCGGTGGCGACCTGCTGGGCGGCACCCAGTTCGGTGGCGATCAGCATGCCGGACTCGGTGGGGCCGGGGGCGCCCCAGATCTGCTCGGCGGTGGTGCGCGGGACGACGACGGAAAGCAGCAGGTCGGCCTTGCGCTCCACATCGTCGACGATACCGACGACGGTGAACGACTCTTCGCCGATGAACAGCGCGGGATGGGTTTCCAGGGTGGTGATGCCCAGCCGGCTCGCGGTTCCTGCGCCGATCACGGCGACCCGGCCGGCCTGGGCCATCCGGTCGTCGTACAGCCGCCCCTCGGCCAGGGTCGGCACGGCGGCCTTCAGGACGCCGGGCGAGGCTGCGACCACATCGATCCGCTCGCCTCCGCCGTTGTCGCCGATGGGCGCGGAGCGGACGCTGCCCGCCCGGTCGTCCCGTACGGTCCAGTAGACCCCTGCGGCCTTGACCCCGTTCACCCTGCGCATCCGGGCGTCGGCGTCCGCGGGGAAGGCTGGCCCGGTGAGCTGGTCGGCGTCGTTCACCGTCTCCTCGATCGTCACCTCGGTGGCGGTCAGCGCGTTGAACCGGGCGTCGATCTGGGACGAGGTGGTCGCGGTCAGCCCGAGGATCGCCACGAACGTGCCGACGCCGAGCACCGTGCCGAGCGCGGTCAGCGCGGAGCGGGCGGGCCGCTGCAGCATCCCGGCCGTGGCCTCGGCGATCAGGTCGCGGGGGGCGAAGGTGGAGGGTATGACGCCGGCGGCGGCGCGTCCACGCCGGATGCGCAGCTTCACGCGGCCACCTGCTGCTCACGAAGGACACCGTCGCGGATGACTACGGTGCGGGCACCGCGGGCGGCCACCTCCAGATCGTGCGTGATCAGCAAGATGGTCATCCCATCGGCGTGCAGTTCGTCCAGCAGCCCCAGGACCGCCCCGGCGCTGGCGGTGTCGAGGTTGCCGGTGGGCTCGTCGCACAGCAGCAGAGAGGGGCCGGCGGCCAGCGCCCGGGCGATGGCGACGCGTTGGCGCTCACCGCCGGAGAGCCGGGTGGGCAGCGAGTCGATCCGGTGGCCGAGGCCCACGCGGACCAGGGCGTCGCGAGCGCGCGGTGCCCGCTCGGCGCGGGGGACGCCGTTGTAGACCATGGCCAGGGTGACGTTCTCCAACGCCGAGCGGTGCGGCAGCAGATGGAAGGCCTGGAAGACGAAGCCGATGCGACGACCGCGCAGCGCGGTTCGATCGGCGTCACTCAGCGCGCCGGTGTCGTAGCCGTCGAGGAGGTACGTGCCATGGGTGGGGGCGTCCAGTAGCCCGGCTATGTTGAGGAAGGTGGACTTGCCCGAGCCCGAAGGCCCGACGACGGTGACGAAATCCCCCGGCTCAACGAGCAGTTCACACGGCTTGAGGGCAGGCACGGGCGGCGGCCCCGGATAGGTGAGGCCGACCTGGCGGAACTCGATGACCGGCGTCACTGCCCCGCCGCCCCCTTCTTCACACCCGTGATGACCTGCTCGCCCTTGTCCAGCCGGGCAGCCCCCACCGGCTCCACGGCAACGAAGCCGTCGCCCGCGGTGCCCGTGCGCACCTCCACCCGACGCTGCTCGCCGTCCGGCTGGAGCACCGTGACCGTGGTCCGGCCGTCGGCGCCCGCGGTCAGCGCGGTGATCGGCACGACCAGCGCCTTGCCGTCGGTACGGGCCGCCTCGATGGTCAGCCGCACATCCTGCCCGGCCAGCTGGGCATCCAACGTCTTGTCCGGATCGACCCGCAGGAGATAGCCGCTCTGCCCCGGCGCCCCACCGCCCGGCTCGTCCTCGCCGCCACCACTCCCGCCGCCACCGCCGCTGCCGCTGTCCGGCGCAGTCAGCGAATCGGCCAGCGAACCCACCCTCGCCTGCGCCTCGATGCCGGTGAGCTCTGAATAGATCTGCACCCGCTGCCCCTTGCGTACCAGGCCCTTTTGATGCTCCTGCAGATAGGCCTGTACCGCGAGCTTCCCGCCGGAGACCGTCAGCATCGTCCCGTCCACGGGTGCACCCACCCGCCCCGGAACCGCATCCACCCGGGCGGGAAAGCCCTGCAGGAAGACCACTTCGCCGGCCGGCAGCCGAGGACCCGAAGCGGCCTGCGCGGCCGCCAGATCAGCCTGCGCCTCAGCCAGATCATCCTGCGCGTACTGCACCGCATGCGCCGATCCCTTGCCCTCGGCGTCCCCGGCCTCCTCCACCGCCCGCTCGGCCGCCGTTACCGCACCCTCGGCCGTCTTCAACCCTGCCCCGTTGTCGTCCACAGCCGGCAGCGGGTCGTAACCTATCGCGGCGTAGAAGGCGTTGAGGGCGGTCTTGGTCCCTGCTCCGAAGGTCCCGGCGGTATCGCCGCCCGTGCCGTGCCCCAGCTCTTGCAGTGCCTCCTGCAGCTGCCTCACGTCGTTGCCCTTCGCGCCGGGCTTGAGGTCGCGGTAGACGGGTATCCGCCCGGGCAGGACGAACACCGGCCGCCCGGAGACCTCGAGCAGCACCTGCCCGGCCTTCAGCCGATCGCCCTGCTTGACCGGCAACTTGGTCACGACGGGTGCGGCACCGTCCTCCCCGCCGGCCACCTGCGGCGCCACATCCACGCTCTGTCCGGCAACGACCTGCCCGCGCACGATCACCGACGACGTCAACACCCGATGTTCCACCGGTGACGTCAGCACCGACCGCGCGGGCGGCCCCGCCTCCGCCGCCGCCTGCGCCGGCGACTTGATCAGCGTGGCAGCCACCACCCCGGCCCCCGCAAGCAACACCGCTCCACCTGCGACAGCGGCGATCCAACGGCGCCTACGCGCAAGCCCGCCGGCGGGACCCCCGGCTGCGGCGGCAGTCTCCCCGACCTCGTGCGTCGTCTTCGCGTCGGGTTCGTTCCCCGCATCCGGTTGCGCAGTCACTTGATCACATTTCCTCGTCGCGCCCTGCAGGCCTGCTTCACCGTGTTCCACCGGGGTCGGTCAGCCGCCGACGGTGATGTCCTTGTCATCCTTCCCGACAGGGCTGCACTTCTTCAGGGCCGCGGCGAGGGCGTCGTTATCGCCATTTTTGGACCTGTCGTATGTGGTGAAGCCCTCGGCCTTCATGCATGCGACGAAGGCCGGGTCTGCCTTCGCTGTCCCACCCTTGTCCTCGGCGGTGTCCTGCGCAGGCAGGAGATTCGCACACTTCCCCTCGGCCTTGGTCAGTGCCGTCTCGTTCCCACCGTCCTTGACCACACGGAGTTCACCGTCAGGGGTGGTCTCGATCTTGACCCCGTTCTCCTTCAGGCACCCGTAGTAGTCACGCTCCGAGTCACTCGCCGACGAGGACGCCCCACCCGCTGCGGGCTTCGTGCCGGAAGCACTCCCGCTGCCCGCGCTGTCCTTCTCGGCACCGCCGCATCCGGCCAGGACAGCGGCTGCCAGCAGTGCTGCGCACAGTGATTGCGTGACGCGAGTGGGGGAGGGCATGGGCAACTCCGGCATTCTGTGGGAAGGGGGGCGGCGTAGTTGCTCTGCGTCACGTCACGCCCGGCCGTCTTCCCCCGGGATCGTCCGCCGCAGAACGGGTCCAGCCACGATTGACCCCACCACGTGATGGCAACCGCTGTCTACTGGCCCAAGGGCCAGTAGACAGCGGTCAATTGACGATCTGTAATCACACGGCGTATCGCACAGCTGTACGCAACAACGCTTCTGCAGCGAGGAGTTCTGCTCATGACCCACCTCACCCGCCGCGTAGCCACAGTCGCGCTGGCCGTCTCCGCCCTCGGCGGCTTCGGTCTGGCCACTGCCGGCACCGCATCCGCCGCGCAGGTCGCCTACGACGGCTACCTGGACCCGGAGGAGATCGGCTTCTACTACAACTCGGACGAGGCCGGCTGCGTCTTCGACCTGTTCGACAAGGACCAGAACTTCAACAACGACTATTTCAAGGCCTTCCCGAGCTCTGGCTCGTGCAACGGCAAGGGACAGGTCGTCGGCAACAACACCGCCTCCTACAAGAACCGTAGCGGCGACGACTGGTACGTCCATACCGGCCCCAACAGCGGAGGTACGTACCACGGCGAGATTCCCGCCTACTACGTCGGTAACGCGACCGCCAACTTCAAGAACAACATCGAGTCGGTCTGCTGGGTGGTCGAGTACTGCGCCCCCTACTAGACCGCACCGGGCGGCACACGCCCGGCCTCTCACTGCTCGCTGTCCCGCTCGCCGTTACCGCGCGGGACAGCGGTCCCCCACGCCACCCGCACCGACCGCGAGGATCCCCGCCATGGCTCTGCCAGCCCGACTCCTGGCTACCACCTGTCTGGTGAGCGTTGCCGCGCTGACCCTCAGCAGCTGCGCAGGCAAGGAGACCGCAGCCGACGGCGCGGGAAAGGAGCCGGCCATCGGCAGCGTCGAGAAAATGAGCAGCACCGAAGGCCTGGAGTTCCCTGTCGCGGCATACGAGGTCACCTCCGATCAGCAGTATCAGGTGAAAAAGGCCCAGAACCTCCTGATCGAGCAATGCATGAAGCGCTTCGGCTTCGATTACGCCCTCCCCGCCCCGACGCCTCCGAGCCGGAATGACTCGAAATCACGGGTCTTCGGGCTGGCCAGCGCGAAGGACGCCGCCCAGTTCGGCTACGCGAGCCCTAGCCAGGCAACCGACCCGGCACCCGCCAAGAGACAGTCGCCGGCCGCTCTCAGCAGGACCGGCCAGACGGTGCTCAACGGGGTGGACCCCGTTGCCGAGGCTGCGGCGAAGGCAAAGGGCAAGGCAGCTGCCCCCACCGATGAACCCATGTCGCAGGCCGAGGCGGCGAAGGCGCCGGGCAGCGGCATCATCGTCAACGGCAAGGAAGTGCCCGTCGGCGGCTGCGGTCGCGAGTCGGCTCTGAAGCTGTACTCCCCGAAGCCGGGAAGCGTCGACATCCTCTTCGTCTTCAATCTGGGTGGTGAGGCCGAGTCCAGGGCGCTGGAGGACTCCAGGGTTCGGAAGGCCACGACCAAGTGGTCGCAGTGCATGGCTGATTCCGGCTTCACCACCTCCAGTCCCGACAGCGTCCAGTCGGACCTGGGCCTGAAGGAAGGCGCGCTCTCCAGCCCCGAGGCCATCACCATCGCCAAGGCGGACGTCGCCTGCAAGACCCAGGCCAACTACATCGGCATCCGCTACGCCGTGCAGAGCGCGTACGAGAAGCGTCTGGTGGAGGAGCACGCCGAGACCCTCGCCCTGTTCCAGCAGCAGACCCAGGACCGGCTCCGTCTCGCAGCCCAACTCAACGGCTGACCCGATCAGTTACGATTCACTCGCATCAGGATTGCGCGAGCTCTGACGAGCCGTGCGGCTATTGAAGCCCGGGGGGATTCATGCGTTCTGTTGATCAGGTGGACGGGGACTGTTTGCTGGACGGGGTCGGTGGTACCGCGGCAGCGGCGGACTTGCTCCTCCGCGCGCTCGCCCTCGATCCCCCTCTCACCGAGACCGAGGAGAAGATCCTCGACCTGTTGCGGGGTGGGCCGACCAACGCGGAGATCGCCACCCACCTGGGTATCACGACCCGTACGGTGAAGTTCCATGTGTCGAACCTCCGGGTGAAGCACTGCGGGCTCTCCCGCCTCCAGCTCTGCCTGCTGGCCACATTGCGCCGACTGGACCCTGTGGCGGCTGGGACCGCCGTGGGACCAACCGGTCAGAAGCGAACGACGGGGTCCGCGGCGTGCGACACATCCGGCGCCGATGGACATCTGCCGCCGTCACCGGCCGGTGCACGGCGGCGCCGGCCCCCTCCGGCCCGACGAGCCACGGGCCCTGGAGGAGTGGGACTCCTCACCTAGGACCTCTCGTCCGCCCGCGCGGCAGCACGAAAACGCCCCGGACAGCATGTCCGGGGCGTTTTCAACGCAGTGGCTGGGGCCGGGATCGAACCGGCGACCTATCGCTTTTCAGGCGATCGCTCGTACCAACTGAGCTACCCAGCCACGCAGCTCACAAGGGCTGCAGCGGTCCTGACGGGATTTGAACCCGCGGCCTCCACCTTGACAGGGTGGCGAGCACTCCAAACTGCTCCACAGGACCAAGCAATGTGCGAGACGAGTCTCGCACACGTTAAAGCGTGCCCCCAACGGGATTCGAACCCGTGCTACCGCCTTGAAAGGGCGGCGTCCTGGGCCACTAGACGATGAGGGCTAAGGGCCCACCTGCGCGCTTTCCAGCGCGTCGGGGACGTCAGAAGCATATGGGATGGCAGCGGCTATCGCCAAAACGGTTTACGGGGACGCCGTCGGCGGCGACGCGGGCGGGGTCGGTCCGGCCGGCTTCTTCTCCGGGAGATGGCGGCTGACCTCGGCCGTCGTCAGGCCGAGGCCGCCCAGGGTGATCTCGTCCCAGGCCTGCAGGCGGCGGGTGGAGCGGTCGAGATAGAGCACCGAGGCGAGCACCTGCTCCGGCTTCTTGTTCTGCACGGCCCGCAGTCCGCCGCCGCCCGTGGAGCCCTCGACCATCAGCCGGGTGCGCAGTTTCAGCATCTGGTTCTGCCGGTGGTGCACGTGGCCGGCGAGGACGAGCGGGACCGAACCGTCCGTCTGGCGGGCCGCCTCCGGCTCATGGGTGACGGCGATGTCGACCGGGGTGCCGGCCCGCCGCTGGACGCGCAGGGCGGCGGCGAGCCGTTGGCCTGCCGCCCGCTCGACGCTCCCGGCCTGCTCGGGCCCGGTGCGGTCCGGGGTGAACTGGGGGTCCCCGATGCCCGCCACCCGCAGCCCGCCGACGTTCACCGCCCGGCCCTCGTCCAGCACGTGCACGTTCCTGAACCGCTTGGAGTTCTCCAGGTACCGCTGGGTGACCGCGGAGTCGTGGTTGCCGCGGACCCAGACGTAGGGCGCGCCCAGATCGGCGACCGGGTCGAGGAAGCTGTTCTCGACGGCGGCGCCGTGGTCCATCGTGTCGCCCGAATCGATGATCACGTCGATGTCGTACTGCTCGACGAGCGAGCCGATGATGTGCCAGGCCGCGGGGTTGAGGTGGGTGTCGGAGACGTGCAGGACGCGGAGCGTGGCGGGGTCCGGGCTGTAGACGGGGAGCGTCGAGGTGGCGTCGTACAGCTTGGTGACGTTGGTGACCAGCCGGGCCAGCTCCTGCTGGTAGACGTCGAAGTCCGTGACGATCGAGCGGGCGTCACCGACGACGGACGGGGCGCTGGAGAGCAGGCCGGAGAACCGTGGCTCCAGGACCGACTCCGGGTTCCAGGTGGCGTACGCGCTGACGCCGGAAGCGGCCAGCAGCGCGAGTGCGAGCCCCCCGGCGGCCAAGGCGCGGCGGGGCCTGCGGTACACGGCGAGGCCGAGTGCGGTGGCCCCGGAGACGACCGCGACGCAGGAGCGCACGGCGAGCTCGCGGGCGCCCGTGGAGACGTCGCCGGTGACCTCGTCCTCCAGGCCGGACAGCCGTTCGGGGTGCTGGACCAGGGCCTGGGAGCGGACCGGGTCGAGCCGGTCGACGTCCACGTCGAGCCGGACCGGTGCGTGGTGCGAGTCCAGTTCCAGCGCGCCGAGCGGGGAAACGTTGATCTTGGTGCCGCCGCTGAAGGAGGGGCGCAGGGTCATCGTCGTGTCCATCGGGCCGACGGGCGTACGCACGCTCCCGACGACCAGCAGGCCGAGCCAGGCGCCGAACAGCACGACGGTCACCAGGCCGAGCGCCCGGACGAACGGGCGCGCCGCGCCGGCCGGCGCGGCGCCGATGAGGCCGGAGCGGGGCCGGGGTCGGAGGTGGTGGCGGACACGGGCTGTTGCGGCACGGAACGGGTCGCGGGCCATTGGGCGCCTATGCCCCGGTCGGGAGCGAGATATGCGCTCCGGCCGCTCCGCGGCGCATCCGGCGGCGGTACGTGACAATGGCGGGGTGCTGGAGATGACGCGGGAAGCGTTCGAGGAACTGGTCGGCGAGGCCCTGGACCGGATCCCGCCGGAACTCACCCGGCTGATGGACAACGTCGCGGTGTTCGTCGAGGACGAGCCCGAAACCGAGGATCCGGAACTGCTCGGGCTCTACGAGGGCACACCGCTGACCGAGCGCGGTGAGTGGTACGCGGGAGTCCTGCCGGACCGGATCACCATCTATCGCGGGCCGACGCTGCGGATGTGCGAGTCGCGCGAGGACGTGGTCGCCGAGACGGAGATCACCGTGGTGCACGAGATCGCCCACCATTTCGGCATCGACGACGAGAGGCTGCACGCCCTGGGTTACGGGTGAGGCGCCGCGGGCGCGAGGTGTGAATGAGGTGTGCGGGCCGGGCCCGCGGGCGTGTCCCTTCCGGGGCGAGGGGAGTTGGGCACAGCGCTCCCCGGCTCGTTTCCGTACCGCCTCGTCCTTCGCGCCCCCGGAGGTGCCCCCGTGCGCCAGTTGTCCGTCCCCGTCCGCTGGGCGGCCGTCACCGCAGTGACGATCGCCGCGTCCACAGGCTGCATGAGCATCGGCGACGACGGCGGGAAACCTGCGCCCTCGCGGTCCGCGGCGTCCAAGGGGCGGTGGCCGAGCCGGACGACTCCACGGTGGCCGGCACCGGCCGGGCCCGTACGGGCGGGTCCCAGGGGCACTCCGAGCGGAAGGCCGGCAAGTCCGGCGGCCCGAGCTCCTCGGCCGACCCCTCCGGCCGCCCGGGCAAGAAGAAGGGCGACAGGCCCGGTCCGGACCGGGCCGGCCACCTGCCGACGCCGACGCTGTCCCAGCCGGGCCCCGGGGTTCCGCAGCAGCCGGATCCGCCCGCTCCGTCCGCTCCCCAGACGCCGGAGCCGCCGGCCCCGCCCGTGCCCGATCCGGAACCCTCACAGCCGCCGCCGGTGCCTTCGGCGTCGCCCGCCGCTCAGCTTCGTCACCAAGCCCTCGGTGCGCCGGACGCGGTGGAATCGCTGCGGACTCCACAGGCATCACCGCAGGTGGGACCCGCTTGACGAGGCCGCCGGCAGCGGGCCGCTTGCGCAATGTGGGGGATAGTGCGTATGGTAGTAGATCGTTTGATCCATTGCCCGGCGCCGACACAGAAGAGCGCCGTGTGGCGCGTACTCTCCCTTGCCGTGGCTGGACCGCATTGAGGCGGTCGAAATTGCGAATCACGGAGTTACGGGCGCGTGCCGAGACTCCGGAAGGTTTCGCATTTCGCATGTCAATTTCCAGTTCTGACCACACCGTGCTGCCCGAGAACATCGAGAACAACGAGCTCGTCGAGGCCGCAGAGGCCGTTGTCGCCGAGTCCGCCGTCTCCCTCGTGGCCGACGCCCCCCAGGCCGAGCAGGCCGACACCGACTCCGCCGCCGTCGAGGCCGACGCCGACGCCGAGCCGACCGTCACCTTCGCCAGCCTGGGCCTGCCCGAGGGCATCGTCCGCAAGCTCGCGCAGAACGGCGTGACCGCGCCCTTCCCGATCCAGGCAGCGACCATCCCGGACGCCCTGGCCGGCAAGGACATCCTCGGCCGTGGCCGTACCGGCTCCGGCAAGACCCTCTCCTTCGGTCTTCCGACCCTGGCCTCGCTGGCCGGCGGTCACACCGAGAAGAAGAAGCCCCGCGCGATCATCCTCACCCCGACCCGTGAGCTCGCGATGCAGGTCGCGGACGCACTGCAGCCCTACGGCGACGTGCTCGGCCTGAAGATGAAGGTCGTCTGCGGCGGTACGTCGATGGGCAACCAGATCTACGCGCTGGAGCGCGGTGTCGACGTCCTCGTCGCCACCCCGGGCCGGCTGCGCGACATCATCAACCGGGGCGCCTGCTCCCTGGAGAACGTCCAGGTCGCCGTCCTCGACGAGGCCGACCAGATGTCCGACCTGGGCTTCCTGCCCGAGGTCACCGAGCTGCTCGACCAGATCCCCGGTGGCGGCCAGCGCATGCTCTTCTCCGCCACCATGGAGAACGAGATCGGCACCCTGGTCAAGCGCTACCTGAGCAACCCGGTCACCCATGAGGTCGACTCCGCCCAGGGCAACGTCTCGACCATGTCGCACCACGTCCTCGTCGTGAAGCCGAAGGACAAGGCGCCGGTCACCTCCGCCATCGCCGCCCGCAAGGGCCGCACGATCATCTTCGTCCGCACCCAGCTGGGCGCCGACCGCATCGCCGAGCAGCTCGTCGAGGCGGGCGTCAAGGCGGACGCACTGCACGGCGGCATGACCCAGGGCGCCCGTACCCGCGTTCTTGAGGACTTCAAGAAGGGTTACGTGAACGCGCTGGTCGCGACCGACGTCGCCGCCCGCGGTATCCACGTCGACGGCATCGACCTGGTCCTGAACGTGGACCCGGCCGGTGACCACAAGGACTACCTGCACCGTTCGGGCCGTACCGCCCGGGCCGGCAAGTCCGGTGTCGTGGTCTCGCTGGCGCTGCCGCACCAGCGTCGCCAGATCTTCCGCCTCATGGAGGACGCGGGCGTGGACGCCTCGCGCCACATCGTGCAGGGCGCGGGCGTCTTCGAGCCGGAGGTCGCCGAGATCACCGGTGCCCGCTCGCTCACCGAGGTCCAGGCGGACTCCGCGAACAACGCCGCCAAGCAGGCCGAGCGCGAGGCCGCCGACCTGACCAAGCAGCTGGAGCGCATCCAGCGCCGTGCCGTGGAGCTGCGCGAGGAGGCCGACCGCCTGGTCGCCCGTGCCGCCCGCGAGCGGGGCGACGACCCGAGGCCGCAGTGGCCGAGGTCGCCGCCGAGGCGGAGGCCGCTCTCGTGGCCGCCGCTTCCGTGCCGGAGCAGCAGGCCGCGCGCGAGGAGCGCCGCGACGACCGCGGCAACTACGAGCGCCGGGACAACCGCGGCGGCGACCGTGGTGGCTACCGCGGTGGCAACGACCGTACCGGCGAGCGCAGTGGCCGTCCCGCCGGCAGCAACGGCTACCGGGGCAGCAGCGACCGCCCGTCGTTCCGCGGCAGCAACGACCGTCGTGAGGACCGTCCGGTCGGTGGCGGCTTCCGCTCCGGCGGCAACGACCGTCGTGACGACCGCGGTGGCGACCGTGGTGGTTTCCAGCGTCGCGACGACCGTCCGTCCGGTGGTTTCCGCTCCGGCGGCAACGACCGTCGTGACGACCGCGGCGGCGACCGTGGCGGCCGCTCCTTCGAGCGTCGCGACAACGACCGCCCGGCGTTCAACCGCGACAACGACCGTCCGGCGTTCAACCGTGACCGTCGTGACGAGCGTCCGTCCGGTGGCTTCCGCTCCGGTGGCGGCGACCGTCCGTTCAACCGTGACCGTCGTGACGACCGCCCGTCGGGCGGCTTCCGCTCCGGCGGCGGCAGCGACCGCCCGACCGGTCGCCGTGACGACCACCGTTCCACCGGAACCGGCACGAGCACCGGCTCCTTCGGCCGCCGCGACGACAAGCCGCGCTGGAAGCGCAACGGCTGATCGTCCGGTCGCCTGACTGCTGATCAGGGCCCGCACACCACCTCGGTGGTGTGCGGGCCCTGCTTTGTTTTGAACGGGTTCGAATAATGCTTCCGTTCCTGGTGGGGGCGCTGCTACGATCCGCTCCTTGCCCGTGAGGGCCCTGGGGAGGGAATCGCACATGAGGCGTCGTCGCGCCCGAAGAACCATGTCGGCCACTCTGGCGATCGGACTGGCAGCGGGGCTCGGACTGGCTGCCGGGGGGCAGGCCACGGCCGAGGGCACGGAACCGCCGCCCGGATCCGTATCTTTCACGGCCAGTCAGTACGTGCCGCGGGTGACGATCCCGTACGGGGCGGGAACGTCGGGTGTGCTCTACCGGCAGGAGGGCCACGCCGGACTGCTGTGGACCGACTGGCACGGAACCACCAAGACGGTTGACGTGCCCGACGCCGCCCCGCTCACGACGTACGACGCGGCGTACAGGCTGGGGAGCCCCAAGTGGTTCCCGGCCGGCTCGGACACGATCATCACCGATGTCGCGGGCGAGTTTCGCGGCACGGATCTGAGTACCGGCCGGTCGAGCGCCTTTCAACTGCCGGCGGGTCACACCGCGGTGGCCTGGGCCGGCCCGCACCTCCTGACCCGGACCGGCACCTTCGGCAGCTACGGCTTTCAACTGGCCGAGTGGGACGGAGGGGAGACGGCCGCAGCGCGGGCGCCGCTCGACCTGCCGGCCGAAGTCGCCCAGGTGAACGGCATAGTCGCTGCGGACGGGTCGACTCTGGTGGTGCGGTACGCCGAGGCGGGAGGGGGCTACCACCTCGGGATGATCGACATCGCGACCGGCCACTTCACGGCCGGCCCGGCGGTTCTCAGCACCGTGAAGCAGATCGTGCTGACCGCCGACCGGCTGTACTGGCTTCCCGGCAAAGGCGAGGCCCGCTGGGTTCCCAGGAAGAGTCCGACGGCGACCCCGGGCTCGATCGCTCTGCAGGCCCGGTACGGGGAGGTTCCCGTCATCGCTGCCGCGGGCAACGCCCTGTTGGTCACGTGGTACGACGGAAGCGATTCGGGCGACTCGGCCGACCAGTCGGGATTCCGTTTGACGGCCTATCCGCCGGCGGGCGGAGAACCGGTCACCTTGCTGAGGCACTCCTCCTCGGTGATGGCAGGCGCCCCCGACGGCAGTCTCGTCTTCGCAGGCGGCGAGGACTCCGCTCACTGGGCGCTGCGGAAGGTCGCGCCGGACACTCTTGCCCTCTCTGACGTGACGCCCGTGGCCGCCGTCGCAGGACGTATCTCACGGATCTCCCTCGCCAACGGGGTCATGGCGACGACCGAGCCGGACAGCATGTTCCTCCCGTCCTACTACGAGCGCACGGTGACGACGAAGCCGGGTGCCCTTGCGGTGAGTGATCCCGTGTACCGGGGGTGGGTCTACCCCGATGAGCAGGGCCTCTGGTCGTCGGGCGACGGTCACCTGATTCATGTGGAGACCGATCACGTGAACGAGACGGGCGTCGGCTCCATCGAGAAGGTCGAGGACCCGCGCTGGTTCCGCATGGACGCCGAGATGGGCTCCCTGGTCGACCTCACCGGCCGGTACGTGATTCTCAACGGAACCGGGCCGGACATGCAGTTCGTGGGTGATCTCGGCGCGTACGACACCCACCCCTTCTCGCGCACCATCAGAGGCGCCTCGGTCTGGGATGACACGGTCTGGTCCTCCACCAAGACGCCCGGAGTCCTGACCGCGATTGACGTCGAAACACAGAAGACCCTCTCCACCGTCACGACGGGTTCCTCCTGTGTGGCCAAGGAGGTCCAGGCGGTCGGGCGTTGGCTGTACTGGTCCTGTGGTCCGACCGGCCCCGCGGGTGTCTGGGACCGAACGGCCGGGAAGAACATCTCCGTCCCGAGCGGCGAGGCCCTGATCGGGGACGGGTACCTGGTCCGGTACGACAAGGCGACCGGAAAGCTGATGCTGACCGGGTTCCGCGACGGTACGGCCGATGACACCCACGCCATCGGTGACCTGCCGAGTACATCGGCGCACGAGCGAGGCGTGAACTGGACGGTCGACAAGTTCGGCGGACCCGTTGCGTATGTCGCGGCCGACCAGCGTGTTCATCTGGTGCCGAGCGGAGTGGCCACGGAACGGGTCGCGCCCATCGAGACCGAGGTGGATACCACCTTCGAGGTGGGCTACGGCAGTTGGAACGCGCGCTGGCTGATGTCCAAGCCGGTGGCCTCCTGGCAGATCGTCATCAGGAACCGCGCCACCGGGACGGCCGTACGCACCCTGGCCGGCAGTCCGAGCGCAGGCGGCGGGACGGTATCGACGTCCTGGAACGGGAAGAACTCCGCCGGTGGATACGCGCCCAACGGCGCCTACACCTGGACCCTCACCGCGAAGCCGGCCGACGGCCAGGGCGCTGCCCTGACCAGGTCGGGCACCCTGAAGCTGTCCGGCGCCGCGGCCGCGCCGCGGGACTTCGTCGGCAACGACGGCTTCGGCGACCTGCTGGCGTTCACGCCGGCCGGGGTGGCCGACTGGCGTGCCGGTACGGGCACGGGGACGGGCCGGGTCGAGAAGAAGGTCTCCGGCTCCGGCTGGACGGGCGCGAACACCGTGACGGCCTCCGTCCCGTTCGAGGACGTCAGCGGCGACCGCTGCAACGACGTGCTGGTGCGTACGAAGAGCGGCGAGCTGCGCACGTACAAGCCGGCCTGCGGTGCGGCACTGAAGCCCACCACCCCGTACACGAAGGTCGGTACGGGCTGGAACATGTTCAACGCGCTGACCTCGCCCGGCGACATGACGGGCGACGGCAGGGCGGACCTGCTCGGCCGGACACCGGCGGGCGATCTGTACCTGTACCGCGGCAAGGGCAACGGGCTCTTCGAGGCGCGGGTGAAGATCGGCTACGGCTGGCAGAGCTACCTGCTCGCCGGAACGGGCGACCTGGACGGCGACGGCAACGGCGACCTGCTGGCCCGCGACGCCTCCGGAACGGTGTGGCGCTACCCGACCACCGGCAAGGGGACGTTCGGAACACGTGTCAAGACCGGCTGGGGCTGGACCATGTACAACTCGCTGGTCGGGGCCGGGGACCTGAACGGCGACGGCAAGGCGGACCTGCTGGCGCGGGACACGTCCGGCGCGCTGTGGAGCTACCGGGGCGACGGCAAGGGCGCCTTCGCCGCGCGGGTGAAGGTCGGCGGCGGCTGGCAGATGTACGCCCGGCTCTCCTGATGCGCCTCCATCTCGACCGATCCGTCACCCGGGAGGGGACTTCTTTGACTTCATTGACCGCGTTCGTTCGTTGCCGTGCCGCACTGGTGGGGTCCGTGGTGGGGGCCACGGTCCTCGCGACGGCCTCCGTACCGGCCACGGCCGACCCTGCCACCGCCCCAGCCCCGGCCACGGTCGCGACCACCGGCGTCCACGGCCTCGACTTCGCCGGCGGGCGGCTGAACACCGTGGAGCGGAGCCCGAGCGGTGATCAGGTGGTGTACGAGCGCCGGGTGTCCGCCGACGGTGTGACGACGGGGGAGCGGGAGAGCCGCGGTTACGCCGGCTCTCTCGCCAATGGCGCTCATCTCAGGAGGGTGCCCTGTGACCTCGGTGACTGCGTGGAGCTGGTCGGCGCGGGCAACGGGAGCTACGGAGTCGTGTTCGTCGACGGCGACGGCGACGGCGCCAACGCCGGCCAGGAGAGCGTGCAGTACTGGACGTCGGGCAGCTCGTACTTCGGGGGCACCCACTACCCGGCCGGTACCGCCGAGCTCGTGGATCTGAGCGGCCGCTCATGGGTCGTCAACGGCGGCTCCCCCGCCGAACAGCAGGCCGGTGTCCACCCGAACCACAGGGTCACCGCCGACCCCGTCGTCCGTAAGCCCACCGCCGCCTCCGTCTGGGGCACCACGCTCTGGGCGGCGACCCCGGCCACCGGTGCGCTCAGCGCCACCGATCTGGGACAGCGGAAGGTCGTCGAGACGCTCGCCACCGGCGCCCCCTGTGTGATCAAGGAGGTGCGAGCGGTCGGGCGCTGGCTCTACTGGAACTGTGGGACCACGGGCGCGGCCGGTGTGTACGACCGCACGGCGAAGAAGTCGTTCACCGTGCCGTCCGGGCCCGCCCTCGTCGGCGACGGGTACCTCGTCCGGCACGACCGGACCGCGGGGAAGCTGCTGCTGACCGACTTCCACACGGGCAGCGCCGCGGCTCCCCGCGCGGTGGCCGACCTGCCCGCCGGGAACACCGCCGACCAGCGCCGGCTGACCTGGGCGGTGGACAAGTTCGGCGGGGACATCGCGTACGTCGACGCTTCGCACTCCGTCCACATCGTGCCCAGCGGCGTACCGGCGCAGCCCCTCGCGAAGATCGCCTCCGATGTCGGCGAACCGTACATGGACCCCAAGGGTGTGAACGGCCCGGAGGCGTGGCTGAGCACCTGGCAGTTCAACAAGCCCGTCACCTGGACGTACACCGTCAAGGACTGGACCGGCCGCACCGTACGCACCCTCAAGGGCGGCTCCGGCACCGAGGCGGACGTCGCGTGGGACGGCCGGACGGACGCGGGAGCGTTCACCGGCAACGGCCCGCACACCTGGACCCTGCGGGCGACCGCCGAGGACGGGTCGGGGGCGTACACCACGAGCGGGACCATCGCGATGAGCGGCGGTCAGCCCGGCTTCCACGACCAGGGCCGCTTCAGCATCGGTGACCTGGTCACCCTCAACTCCTCCGGCGGGCTGACCGTCCAGTTCGGACAGATCCCGGGCACCTTCTCGGGCAAGTCGTCCGGTTCCGGCTGGCCGGCCGGCACCCTCGCCGTACCGCTCGCGGACACCGGCAGCGACCGCTGCTCCGAACTGCTCGTACGGATGCCGGGCGGCGAGCTGCGCCAGTACGCGGGCCGCTGCGGCAACTCGGGTTACACGCCGAGCAGCAGCCACACCACGATCGGCACGGGCTGGCAGCAGTACGACGTGCTGACCTCGCCCGGCGATCTGAACGGGGACGGCAGGGCCGACCTCGTCGCCAGGCAGAAGTCCACCGGCGACATGTACTTCTACGCGGCGGTGGCCGGGGGGAAGTTCGCGCCGAAGGCCAGGATCTTCACCAACTGGAAGACGTACGCCCAGATCGCCGGGGTCGGCGACATCACCGGCGACGGCCGCCCCGACCTGCTCGGTCACGACCGCGACGGCGGTCTGTGGCGCTACGACGGCCTGGGCAACGGCAGTTTCGCGCCGCGGGTGAAGGTGTTCTCGGACTGGGGGAGTTCGTACGACGCGTTGGTGGGCGTCGGCGACCTGACCGGCGACGGAAGGAACGACATCGTCGTACGCGATCCGGCGGGGAAGCTGTTCCGCAACAACGGCAACGGCAAGGGGTCGTTCGGGGCCCGTACGCAGATCGCCACCGGGTGGCAGACGTACAAGGGGATCTTCTGAGGGGCTGACGGGCCGCCCTGCTCCCATGCGGCCCGGCAATCGGCGCATGTCGTGCCCCCGGCGAGGGAATCGCTGGGGGCATGACAACTGACTCGGTTGGTGCCCCACCCCCGGACCCCACCCCCACCACCCCGACGGACACCTCGAAGAACGCCCCGACGAACGCCCCGTCCGCCGGCTCCGACGAGGAGCGGCTGGCCGAACTCGGCTACACCCAGGTCCTCGCCCGCCGGATGTCGGCCTTCTCCAACTACGCGGTCTCGTTCACGATCATCTCCGTGCTCTCCGGCTGCCTGACGCTCTACCTGTTCGGCATGAACACCGGCGGCCCGGTCCTGATCACCTGGGGCTGGGTCGGAGTCGGCCTGATGACGCTGTTCGTCGGCCTCGCGATGGCCGAGATCTGTTCGGCGTACCCGACCTCCGCGGGCCTGTACTTCTGGGCCCACCGGCTCGCGCCGCCACGCTCGGCGGCGGCGTGGGCGTGGTTCACCGGCTGGTTCAACGTACTGGGTCAGGTCGCGGTGACCGCGGGTATCGACTTCGGGGCGGCGTCGTTCCTGGGCGCGTACCTGAACCTTCAGTTCGGCTTCGGGATCACGCCCGGCCGCACGATCCTGCTGTTCGCCGCGATCCTGCTCCTGCACGGCCTGCTGAACACCTTCGGCGTACGGATCGTCGCCCTCCTCAACAGCGTGAGCGTCTGGTGGCACGTGCTCGGGGTGGCGGTCATCGTCGGGGCGCTCACCTTCGTGCCGGACTCCCACCAGTCGGTGTCGTTCGTCTTCACGGAGTTCGTGAACAACACCGGCTGGGGCAACGGCTTCTACGTGGTGATGATCGGGCTGCTGATGGCCCAGTACACCTTCACCGGCTATGACGCCTCCGCCCACATGACCGAGGAGACCCACGACGCCGCGACCGCCGGCCCACGCGGCATCGTCCAGTCGATCTGGACCTCGTGGATCGCCGGCTTCGTGCTGCTGCTCGGCTTCACCTTCGCCATCCAGTCGTACGACGGAGCCCTGGCCTCCCCGACCGGCGCCCCGCCCGCCCAGATCCTCCTGGACGCCCTGGGCGCCACCACGGGCAAGCTGCTGCTCTTGGTGGTGATCGGTGCCCAGCTCTTCTGCGGCATGGCGTCCGTGACCGCCAACAGCCGGATGATCTACGCGTTCTCCCGGGACGGCGCCCTCCCGTTCTCCCACGTCTGGCACACGGTCAGCCCCCGCACCCGCACCCCCGTGGCGGCGGTCTGGCTGGCCACCATCGGCGCGCTGGCCCTCGGCCTCCCGTATCTGATCAACGTCACCGCGTACGCGGCCGTCACCTCCATCGCGGTGATCGGCCTCTACATCGCCTACGTCATCCCCACCCTGCTCCGGCTCCTGCGCGGCGACGACTTCCGGCCCGGCCCCTGGCACCTGGGCCGCTGGTCCCGGCCCATCGGCGTCGTCGCGGTGGTCTGGGTGGCGGTCATCACGGTGCTCTTCATGCTCCCCCAGGTCTCACCCGTCACCTGGGAGACCTTCAACTACGCCCCGATCGCCGTCCTGGTGGTGCTGGGCTTCGCCGCCACCTGGTGGCTCGCCTCGGCCCGTCACTGGTTCCTCAATCCGGATCACAAGCGCACGATCGCCCGCACCACGCCTCGCTGAGCGGGTCACCTCCACGTTGACGGGGCCCGGCAACCGATACCCGATCGGCGGCCGGGCCGCGGCGGGCTATGCTCGGGGGTGATTCGCCGAGGGCCGTTAGCTCAATTGGTCAGAGCAGCGGACTTTTAATCCGTTGGTTGTGGGTTCGAGTCCCACACGGCCTACGCCTCAGCCCCAGGTCAGAACTTGCTTCTGGTCTGGGGCTGCTTTGTGTCCGAGGTCATCTCGCGCGCACGCTCCGGCGGCGCTCATTCGCATGGTGAACGCTCACCTCGGCCTGGCAGCGAGCGTCGCCGGCCCGGTTCCGGCGCCTCCCGGGCAAGGAGGTGCCTGGGCTACGGTTGCTGTGCAACACGGCGTGGAGGGGGCCGCATTGACACGGGTCGCGATGGGCGGGGGCGGGATCGCCGGCTTGGCCGCCGCGTTGTTCCTGGCGCGGCGGGGGCATCCGGTCACGGTGCTGGAGCGGGACGCGCGGCGGCCGGGGAGCGATCTCGACGAGGACTTCTTCGCCTGGCGGCGTCCCGGAGTGCCGCAGGCGAACCAGCCGCACGGGCTGCTGGCTCCGGTCCGCACCGTGCTGCGCGGAGACGCCGGACGTGTACGACGCGATGCTGCGCATGGGTGCGCGCGAACGCAACGAGTTCGAGTGGTTCGACGCGCCGCCCCCGGCCCGCCCGGGGGACGAGGACCTGGTCACGGTGCAGACCCGGCGCATCGTGCTCGAAGCCGCCCTGCACGCGGCGGTGCACCGTGAAACGGGCGTCGACGTGCGGCTCGGGGAGCCCGCCGGAGGGCTCGTCCTCGACCGGCACGGCGATGTCCCACGGGTGACGGGGGTGCGGACCGCGTCGGGGCGCCACGACGCGGACCTGGTGGTGGATGCCGGCGGGCGCCGCTCCCCGGTGCCGGGCTGGCTGGCCGAGGCGGGCTGCCGGGGACGCGGTCGTGGAGAACCACCGCATCGGGATCGCGTACGTCTGCCGCTGGTACCGGCTGCGCCCGGACGGGCCGCGGGACCCCGGCCGGGTCAAGGCGGGTTCGGGCCGGGGCCGGCGAAGGCGCCGGTGCGGGCCGGGGTGACCGGTCCGCACCGGCGCCGTGGGCCGGGGTGCGGGGCCTCAGACGAGGAGCTTGGTCTTCGCCCGCTGGTACTCCTCTTCGGAGATCGCGCCCTTGTCCTTCAGGTCGGCGAGTTTCGCCAGGTCCTCGACGTGGCTGCTCTTCTTTGCGCCGTTCGTGTCGTCGGTGGCCGCGGCCTCTCTCACGTACGCCTTGAAGGCGGCGTCACGGTCCTTCGCTTCCTTCACGTCGCGCTGCCCCATGGTCTTGCCGCGGGCGATCACGTAGATCAGGACACCCAGGAACGGCAGCACCAGGGCGAGGATCAGCCAGCCGGCCTTGGCCCAGCCGCCCAGGTCGTGGCTGCGGAAGATGTCCGTGATGACCCGGAAGAGCAGGAACAGCCACATGATCCAGAGGAAGAACCAGAGCATGGTCCAGAACAGGTTCAGCAGGGGGTAGTCGTCCATCGTCCACTCCAGGGCGCCGCGTCGAATGGGTGAATACGAAATAAGTCATACCACCGCATTCACCCACTCGCCCGGTGGGTTTCGCGAGCTTTGTCCGAGAGGTGCGAGGAGTACGGTTGACGTGTCGAGGGAGGCGTGTGCCTCCGGGAGGCGGTCGCCTCGTGACTGTGAAGGCGTGTCCGTGCGTGGGTCTGCTGCGGTGGTGTGCGCGTGCGCGCGGCAGATGAGTCCGCCCGCAGTCCGGTCGGGGCGACGGGCCGGGTCACCGTGCCGATCCCGCCGGACGGACCGGGCGAAGTGCTGGTGGCCGTGAGGGGCGGGTCCGAGTCCTACACCGCGTGGTCGTCGTCGCCGATCGGCAGGGACGTACGCGTCGTGGTCGTCGACTCCGTATCGGCACGCACCGTGGTGGTGGAGAGCCTGCCGACCTGACTGTGAAGTGAAGTAGGACAGGAGTCCTCTCATGCTGTTCTGGCACGTTCCCGCCCCCAACGAGGCGATGCTCATATCCGGTTCGAAACGGCAGACGCAGGACACGCAGTTCCGGATCGTCACCGGCCACGGCAGTTTCGTCCTGCCGGTGAAGCAGAAGGCGCGGATGCTGTCCCTGGCGCTGCGGGAGGCGGAGATCACCGAGGACTGCGTCACCCAGCAGGGCATCCGCCTCACCGTCCGGGCAGTCTCCGTCTTCAAGGTGGGCGACGACGCCGTGTCCATCGCCAACGCGGCGCGGCGCTTCCTGTCCGAGCAGAACCAGATGGAGGAGCTCGTGGGCCGGATCTTCGCCGGCCACCTGCGTTCCATCGTCGGCGGCCTCACCGTCGAGCAGATCATCCGGGAACGCAGCCGGGTCTCCCAGGAGGTCATCGCGGGCAGCCACGGTGAGATGGAGAAGCTCGGCATCGTCGTGGACGCGCTCCAGATCCAGGAGATCGAGGACACCACCGGTTACATCGACAACCTGGCCGCCCCGCACGCCGCCGCCGTCGCCGGTCAGGCGCGGATCGCCCGGGCCAAGGCCGACCAGGAAGCCACCGAACGGGAACAGCAGGCGGCCGCGCTCAAGGCCGAGTACGAACGGGACACCGCGATCAAGCGGGCCGGTTTCCTCGCCGAGACCGAGCAGTACAACGCCCGGGCGGCCCAGGCGGGACCGCTCGCGCAGGCCAGGGCGTCGCACGAGGTCATCGACGAGCAGACCGCGCTGGCCCAGCGCCAGGCGGGTCTGGCCGCCCAGCGGCTGGAGGCGGAGGTCGGGCGCCCGGCGGACGCCGAGGCGTACCGGCAGCGGACTCTGGCCGAGGCCGCCCGTGACCAGGTGAAGTTCCAGGCGGACGGCAGCGCGTACGCGGAGCGGGCCCTCGCCCAGGCCCAGGCGGACGCCAACACGGCTCGCGCCGCCTCGCTGCGGGACGGCAATCAGGAGCTCATCGCGGCCAACCGCATCGTGGAGAACCTGCCCGCCCTGGCGGACGCGGCCGCCCGCGGGATGTCCGGTGCCTCCCTCACGGTGCTCAACGGCACCGAGGGCGTCAACGAGGTGGCGGCGGGTGTCGTCGGCCAGGGGCTGGCGATCCTGCAGTCGCTCCAGCGCGGCACGGATACCGCGGCGGAGAAGCCGGCCCCCGGCGACGGCACCCCCCGCATCGCCGAATCCGAATGACGCGGGCGGCGGCCGTGGCGCGAGGCGGGTGGTGCGGCGGGTGGTGCGGTGTGCCAGGAGGCTTGCTGCCGGGTGCGGGGGCGCCCTGGGCTCCTCCGTACGGAGGGCGGGGTGGGCTGCTCCTCCGTACGAAGGCGGAGTCGGCTACTTCTCCGGTACGGAGGCGGCGGCCTGGACGGGGTCCCCGTCCAGGGTCTCCACGGTCGTGGCCGCTCCGGCGGGCGCGGGAGCCGCTGAGGTCGACGGCGCGGCGGCCACCGCCTCCTCCGTACGGGCGACCGAGCCCGCCTGCGCGGTCGCGGCGGTCTTCCGGTGGTGCATCAGGATTCCTATGAAGCCTGCGAGGAATCCGCTGATCAGGCCCGACATCGCGTGGTTCACGGCGTTGACGGACGCGCTGTCCGGCATGCCGAAGACCGCGTAGTTGACTCCCGCGCTCATCACGGCCCCGAACGCACCGCCGATCACGCCGCTGATGACGGCGCCGCGCACGGGTGAGGCCGGAGTGGCCACGGGGCAGGGGCGGGAGCTGAGGTGAGCGGTGCGGTCATCGTCGGAGGCCCTCCAGACAGGCTGCGATGAGAGACCGGGAGCGGTTCGCGGGCATGGTGACATGCGTGCGCCGGAGCCTGCTCACACGGGCAGCCCACCGGTCCGGGGGATGCAAGCAGATACCTTGCGGCAGAACACGCGTTCCTCGCAACACCTTCTCGTTTTCGACACGTTGGGCTCTGGGCGCGGGGATGGCCGGGTGCGGGCTCTGCTTCTCGTACGTGCTCCCGTGCGCGGCCGCCCGCCTGCCTGCCTGCTCAAGCGCACCCGGCGAGGAAGCTGGGGGCGGGTGCGGGGAATGGTCATGAGTGCTTCGAACATGCCGTAGAGTTGTGTTTACCGACGCGGGGTGGAGCAGCTCGGTAGCTCGCTGGGCTCATAACCCAGAGGTCGCAGGTTCAAATCCTGTCCCCGCTACTGAAGAATCAGGCCCGGCATGCATACAGCGTGCCGGGTCTGATTCGTTCGTACGTTCGCCGGGCCGTCGGCCCGCCGGCCGGTGCGACCCGCACCGTGCACGTACCCCCATTGGCCGTCGAGGAGTCGCCCTGCGACCGCGCTCCGGGAAGTCTGGGGGTGGTGCGCGGTACCGTCCGCGGCCGTGGATGCACCGGGCAGGAGACCACAGGTGGGGAAGCGGGAAATGCGGCGGGGGAGGGGTGCCGGGGAGACCCGGACCCGCCGGTTCGTCCGGGCGCTGCCTGCCCTGATGATCGTCGGGGGGCTGGTGTTCGACGTCCTCACGCCGCCCGCCTTCACCGCCATTCCGCTGTTCGCGGCGGCCCCGCTGATCGCCGCCCCGTTCTTCTCGCTGGCCAGCACCGTCCGTACCGGTGTCGCCGCGTTCCTCGCCGTCATCGCGGTGCGGCTGTACAACGAGAACCTGTTCGAGGTCGTGCCGTCCATCGAGCTCCTCACCGTTCTCACCGTCTCGGTCCTCGCCGTCGTGATCAACGGGGTCGTACGGCGCAGCAACGAGCAGCTGGCGTCCGCGCGGGTCATCGCGGAGACCGCCATGCGTGCGGTGCTGCCGACGCCCTCCGACCGGATCGGCGGGCTGCACGTGGCCGCGCGGTACGAGGCGGCGCAGGCGGACGAGTTCGTCGGCGGCGACCTCTTCTCGGTCACGGACACCCCGCACGGGGTGCGGCTGGTGGTCGGTGACGTGCGGGGCAAGGGCCTGGATGCGGTGGAGGCCGTCGCGGTGGTCATCGGGGCGTTCCGGGAGGCGGCCGAGCAGGAGCCGACGCTCGAAGGGGTGGCGCAGCGGCTGGAACACGCGCTGGCGCGCGAGTCGAACCGGCGCGGCGGGCTCGACGCGGTCGAGGGCTTCGTCACCGCCGCCCTCGCCGAGATCCCGCCGGGTGCCTCCGTGGTGCGGATCGTCAACCGCGGCCACCCCGAGCCGCTGCTGCTGCACACGGACGGGGCGCTGGAGGTGCTGGGGCCCTCGGTGCCCACCCTGCCGCTGGGGATGGACCTGGGCGTGTGGCCGGACCGTGCCGACGAGTGGGAGCTGCCCGCCGGGTCGACGCTCCTGCTCTACACGGACGGCCTCTCCGAGGCCCGTGACGCCCGCGGGGTCTTCTACAACCCCGCCGAGCGGCTGCGCGGACGGATCTTCCCGGGGCCCGAGGAGCTGCTGTCCGCGCTGACCGACGACGTACGGCTGCACACGGGTGGCGAGACGACGGACGACATGGCGCTGCTCGCCGTCCTGCGCCCCGCGGAGGGGCAGCCCGACCGGCGTACGACCGTGAAGATCGTGGGACTGGGTGGCGGCGAGGGGTGACGGTTGCGGACGCGGTGAAGCGGGTGTGAAGGGTGACCCGTCATGGATGCCACGGTCCGTAACCGAAGCGCACCACTCCGCATAACATTTGACGCAACGTCAGAAAACAGCTAATGGCTGAGGGGCGATCAACTCGCCCGATTCCACCCGGTTCTGTCCCGTAAAGTCCAGGCCCAAGAAGTGAACGATAAGTGGGAACAGCTTGGAATCGGACCCGTGTGTCTATTAACGTTCGATAACGCAGCGCGGTTGTCCCTGCCGCCGTCAGAGGCGGCACCGTGCGCGAGCGCCGAATTCCGCAAGGGAACCGGGGAACCACCTACATGGGGTGAATCGGGCATCTCTGTCTCGTCAAGAGACGGAGGGACCCGTAGGAGACCTTCCTGCTCCGAACCCGTCAGCTAACCCGGTAGGCGAGAAGGAAGGAAAGGAGTGCGCCCCAGTGGCGTCCAACAAGCCTGCCCCCGAAGCCCCCTACCGGTTCGTGCCCGAACCCGGAAATGACTTCGGAACCGGGCCCGGTGCCGCTTACGGCACCGACTACGGATCCGATCACCGGACCGATCGGGGCAGCGAGTTCGGCAACGGCTTCCGCGCCGGCGCGGCCGAGCCCGACAGGGCGTGGGAGGAATGGAACCCCACCGAGGAGTCCGTCCGTCCCGTACGCGGCAAGCACCGCGTCGCCAAGCAGCGCAATGGTCTGGCCCGCAGCTCCACCGTCCTCGGCGTCGGCGTCATCGCGGCCGTCGGCGCGGGTGGCATGGCCTCCGCGCAGACCAAGCCGCCGGTCTCTATCTCCCTTCCCGATGCGATCTCGGACAACCTCCCCGAGGCCAAATCTCTTCCGGGCGTCGGCGCGCTGTTCGCCGGTGAGTCCGAGGCGGACAAGGCCGGGGCCGAGACCTCTGCCGCCCCGCTGACGACGGCCGGCATCACCACCGCCGAGGCCGAGCAGGGCACCACGGACGCCGGTGAGGCACTCCGCGCCCGCATCCTCCAGCAGGCCGAGCAGCAGCAGGACTCGGCCGATGCCGTGGCCAAGGAGGCCGAGGAGAAGGCCGCAGCGGAGAAGGCCGCCGCCGAGGCGAAGAAGCAGCAGGACGCCGCCGAGGCCAAGGTCACCGCCGCGAAGAAGAAGGCGGCGGAAGAGGCCAAGAAGAAGGCGGAGGCCCTGCGGCTCGCCAAGCTCGCCGCCAGCTACGCCATCCCGACCTCCTCGTACACGATCACGTCGACCTTCGGCGAGGCCGGTTCGATGTGGTCCTCCGGCTACCACACGGGCCTCGACTTCGCGGCGCCGACCGGTACCCCGATCAAGGCCATCCACGGCGGCACCATCAAGTCGGCCGGCTGGTCCGGCTCGTACGGCTACCGCACCGTCCTCGAACTCGAGGACGGCACCGAGCTGTGGTTCTGCCACCAGTCCTCGATCGGTGTCAGCGTCGGCCAGAAGGTCACCACCGGCGACACCATCGGGCGCGTCGGCGCGACCGGCAACGTGACCGGCCCGCACCTCCACCTGGAGGTCCACACCCCGGACGGCACCGGGATCGACCCGATGACGTGGCTGCGCGACCGGGGCCTGACCGTCTGAGGCCGCCGCACGGCCCGGAGCCGGGGCTTCCCGGCTCCCAGCCGTGCCCCTGAGCCGGTCTCCCGGTCACTTGACCCCGGCAAGTCCTGACGCTCACCCACCGACGTCAGGGCTGCCGGTCTGTCCGGCCGTCACCCCTTCAGCTGCATGGGGCACGGAATACCGGGGCGGGTGGAACGGGTTGTGCCACCCATGACTTCTCTACGCACGCTCGGCTCCTCCGACCTCCAGGTCTTCCCGCTCGCCCTCGGCGGCAACGTCTTCGGCTGGACCGCCGACGAGGCGCAGTCCTTCGCCGTTCTCGACGCCTACGTGGCGGCGGGCGGCAACTTCGTCGACACCGCCGACTCGTACTCGGCCTGGGTCCCCGGCAACGAGGGCGGCGAGTCGGAGACCCTCATCGGCAAGTGGCTCGCCGCACGGGGCAACCGTTCCGATGTCGTGGTGGCGACCAAGGTCGGCGCCCACCCCTCGTACAAGGGGCTCTCCGCCCACACCATCAAGGCCGGGGCCGAGGAGTCGCTGCGCCGGCTCGGTACCGACCACATCGACCTCTACTACACGCACTTCGACGACGAGACGGTCCCGGTCGAGGAGATCATCACCGCTCTCGACCAGCTGGTGAAGGACGGCAAGGTGCGTCAGATCGCCGCCTCCAACATCAGCCCGGAGCGGCTCCGCGCCTCACTGGCCTTCTCCGAGCGCGAGGGGCTGGCCCGTTACGTGGCACTGCAGCCGCACTACAACCTCGTCTCCCGGGACACCTACGAGGGTGAACTCCAGGACACCGCAGCCGACGCCGGGCTCGCCGCCGTCCCGTACTTCGCCCTCGCCTCCGGCTTCCTCACCGGCAAGTACCGTCCGGGCACGGCCGTGGACAGCGCGCGCGCCGGAAGCGCGGGCAAGCACCTGGAGTCCGAGCGCGGCCGGAAGGTCCTTGCCGCGCTCGACAAGGTGGCGCAGGAGCGGGACGCGGAGATCGCGACCGTGGCGCTGGCGTGGCTGGCCGGCCGGCCGACCGTTGCCGCACCGATCGCCTCGGCCCGCACGGTCGAGCAGCTTCCCGCGCTGGTGGCCGTCGCCGATCTGCAGCTGACGGACCAGGACCTGACCGAGCTCACCGAGGCGTCCGCCTAGTGCCTTTGCGTTTGCGTGCTCCGAACGAGCGGCCCTAGGCCTGTGGGTCGTACGGCGGAGGGCTGTACGGCTGGGGGTTGTACGGCGGAGGGCTGTAGGGCCCGGGGTTGTGCGGCTGTTGGCTGTACGGCTGTCCGTCGTACGCCTCCTGGCCGTACGGCTTTTGGTTGTACGCCTGTTGGTTGTACGGCTCTCCGTAGGGCGGGGCCGCGTAGGGCTGTCCGCCGTACGGATGCGCGGGGTACGGGTGCGGGGCGTGGTTGCCCTGCGGCCCGTACGTCCCGTAGCCCGGGTGCGCCCCGTAGCCCTGATACGGCTGGGGTGGCCGGGGTATGAAGCGGGGGCGCAGGCGGCCGGTCGCCTGCGCCGCGTACGCCAGGGCGGGTCCGGCGATCTCCTTGCGCTGCCACAGGTGGTGCAGGAGCTCCAGCTCGCGCTCGGCCAGGTCCGGGCCCGCCGTGCCGCGGCGGGCCTGTCGGCGCAGGAAGGCCAGTGACGTCGCGAACGACTCGTACTCGGCGACCGTCCGCGCCGCCGCCTTGCCCCGGGCCTTGGCCTGGCTCCGGAGCTGAGCCCCGGCCGGGGCCGGCCGATGGGCGGGGCCGAACGGGCCGGGGCCGTACGGCCCGCCGCCCGCGGCTGCCGCGTGCCACCGGCGGGCGGCGTCCCGGGCCAGCCCGCGGGCGCGCATCGAGGACAGGGCCAGCGGTTCGGTGGCGGACAGCCAGCCGGCCGTGGCGTAGGCGGGCAGCTCGATGGCCAGGGTGCGCAGCTCCCGCTGCCGGGACCAGATCGCCAGCCAGGTCACCAGGCCGAAGGCCGGCACCATGAAGGCCCCGTACACGGCATAGAAGCCGTACGGGCCGAAGGTCGACGACCCGTTCCACAGGGCGTGCATGCCCATCGCGAGGAGCAGGCCGAACACCGGCAGTGCGAAACGGCGGAACCGCTGGCGGCGTGCGCTGCTCGCCGCGATCCCGAAGCCGATGCCCGTCATGACGGTGAAGAGGGGATGCGCGAACGGCGACATCACCGCACGTACGAAGAACGTCGCCACGGTCACCGACGCGAAGCCCGAGCCCATCTCCTGGTCCTCGCCGAAGGCGTTGCCCAGATACAGGATGTTCTCGGTGAAGGCGAAGCCCGTCGCGGCGAAGCCGGCCACGACGACGCCGTCGACGACGCCGTTGAAGTCCCTTCTTCGGAACAGGAAGAGCAACAGCACGGCCGCGGCCTTGGAGCTCTCCTCGACGACGGGCGCTATGACCGTGGCGCCGAGGGTGTCCGCGCCGCCCGGGTCGGCGGTGGCCGTGGCGATCCACTGGGTCGCGAAGGAATTCGCGATGATCGCGACCAGGGCGGCCGCGCAGGCTCCCCAGGCGAAGGCGAACAGCATGTTGCGCCACGGGCCCGGTTCGACCCGGTCAAGCCAGCGGAACGCCGTCATCAGCAGCGGTACGGGCAGGACCGCCAGGCCGAGGCCCACCAGGAAGCCCTGAGTCCCCGTCTGGTCGCGGACCAGCGCCAGGATGACCAGGCCGCAGAGGGCCAGCACGGTGAAGACGGCGACGACGCGGAGCGTCTTGCTCCGCCACAGCATGCCTACGCGGCGCGGCCGGTAGCGCCACTGGCCACGCTCCGGCACGGCAGCCAGGATCTCGCCGACCCGCTGCTCCTCGAGCACCGGGACGGCCGGCTGCGACTGCCGTTGTTGCTGAACAGACCCGTCGGACACCCCCCGACCCTAACGAGGAGTACTGACAACGGCCATGGCGCAGGGGCGGGGTGGCGTCCGGGCCGCTCGCCGGTGCGGTGGATCAGTGGCGGGCGAAGAGCAGGTCGTGCACGACATGGCCCTTGTCCAGGCCCTGGCCCTCGAACCGGGTCAGCGGCCGGAACGCGGGCCGTGGGGCGTAGCCGCCGTCCGCCGCCGTGTTCTCGAAGCCGGGATGGGCGGTCAGCACCTCGAGCATCTGCTCGGCGTACGGCTCCCAGTCGGTCGCGCAGTGCAGGACCGCCCCGGGCTTCAGCCGCTGCGCCACGAGGTCGAGGAACTCCGGCTGGATAAGCCGGCGCTTGTGGTGGCGGGACTTGGGCCACGGGTCGGGGAAGTACACCCGCAGCCCGTCCAGTGAGTCCGGGGGCAGCATCTCCCGCAGCAGGATGATCGCGTCGCCGTTGGCGACCCGGATGTTGGACATGCCGTTCCGGTCCGCGAGACGGAGCAGGTTGCCCTGGCCCGGGGTGTGCACGTCGACGGCGAGGATGCCGGTGCCCGGGTCGTCGGCGGCCATCTGCGCGGTGGCCTCACCCATGCCGAAGCCGATCTCCATCACCACCGGCAGCCCGTCGAACAGCTCGGGCAGATCGAGGACGCGCAGCCCGTCGATGTCCAGGCCCCACTTCGGCCAGAGCCGCTCCAGGGCGTCCTGCTGGCCGGGCGTGACCCGGCTGCGGCGCGGCTGGAAGCTGCGGATCCGGCGCTCGTGGTGCGAACCGGCCGGGTCGGCCGCGGGGCCGCCGGGGAAGCGGGGCGCCTGGCGCAGCCTGCGCTGGCGGTCCATGGCCGCGGCGCGCAGCTCGTCCGGGATACCGGCGGTGGCGGGCACGGCGGCCGTGCGGTCTCCTGCGGGCGCGACGTCGCCGGGCGTCACGGGGGAGGGGTTCAGGGGCTCAGACACAATGCCCTGATTCTACGGCGGGTGGTTTCCACCCCGTCCCCTGTGCCCGGACGAGGGCCCTGCGTGCCACCTCCCGCCCGATGGGCAGCGACGCGGTGGCGGCGGGCGAGGGTGCGTTCAGCACGTGCACCGTGTGCGGGGCCTCGCGGATCAGGAAGTCGTCCACCAGGGTGCCGTCCCGGAGCACCGCCTGGGCCCTGACCCCGGCGGGGGCGGGCCGCAGATCGGCTTCCGTGACCTCGGGCAGCAGCCGCCGCACAGCCGCCGTGAACGCATGCTTCGACAGCGAGCGGTGCACCTCGCCCGCCCCGTACCGCCAGTGTTTGCGCGCGATCCGCCAGGAGCCGGGCCAGCTCAGCGTGTCCATCAGTTCGCGGGGGCGCACGACCGGCCAGCCGTATCCCTCGCGGGCCAGCGCGGGCACCGCGTTCGGCCCGACGTGGACGCTGCCGTCGTGGCCGCGGGTCAGATGCACGCCGAGGAACGGGAACGCCGGATCGGGCACCGGGTAGACCAGGCCGCGCACCAGGTCGGGCCGGGCCAGCTCGTAGTACTCCCCCCGGAAGGGCACGATCCGCATCCCCGGGTCGTCGCCCGCCAGCCGCGCCACCCGGTCGCAGTGCAGCCCCGCGCAGTTGACCAGCACCCGGGCTCGCACCACCAGACCGTCCGCCGTCCGCACCGCGACGCCCCACGGCCGCCGGTCGATCGCCGTGACCTCGGCGCCGAACCGGATCAGTCCGCCGCCGGCCCGCACCTCCGTGGCGAACCGCTCGGCGACCGCGCCGAAGTCGCACACCCCCGTCGTGCCCACCCTGATCGCGGCGAGGCCGCGCACCCGTGGTTCGTACTCCGCGATCTGCGCGGGCCCGAGCTCCCGCACGGGCAGCCCGTGCTCGCGGCCGCGCTGGACCAGCGCGTGCAGCCGGGGCAGCTCGGAGCGCCCGGTCGCCACGATCAGCTTGCCGGTCACCGCGTGCGCGATGCCGTGCTCCCGGCAGAAGTCGACCATTTCGGCGCCGCCGTGCACCGCGTACCGCGCCTTGAGCGAATCCGGGCGGTAGTAGATGCCGCTGTGGATGACGCCGCTGTTGCGCCCCGTCTGGTGGCGCGCGGGGCCCCACTCCTTCTCCAGCACGGTCACCCGCGTGCCCGGCGCGGTCCGCGTGATCGCATACGCGGTCGACAGACCGACGATCCCGCCGCCGATCACCAGCACATCGCAGTCGTACGCCGCGTGCGTCATCATCACGCCACCTCCCACCCCGATAGTGCACTGACCCACTGACAACGGGCTCAAACCCGAAGCGGGACAGCGTGGCGCATCCCATGCCCGGCGGGCCCGGCTGCCGGGCCCGCCGGGCATGCGGGTTATGCCGGGGCGACCAGGAGGGGGCGGGCGCGTTCCCGCAGCTCGACCACGCGCGGCTCGTCGCCGTAGGGCTCCAGCCGGTGCAGCAGGTCGCGGACGTACTCGGTGGTCCGTGCCGAGGAGATGCGGCCCGCCACCTCCACCGCCCGGGTCCCCGCCGCGCAGGCCGCGTCCAGATTCCCGGACTCCAGCTCGGCGACGGCCGACACCACGAGCCGCAGTCCGTGCGAACGGACGAATTCCTCGGTCGGCCTGGACAGCGCCTGCTCGGTGAAGCGCCGCACCTGCCGCGGCGCCTTCAGGTCGAGGTGGCACTCCGCGGCGTCGGCCGCGAACCTGTCGTACGAGTAGAAGCCCAGCCACGACGGGTCCGCGTCGCCGTCCCGGGAGCGCTCCAGCCACCCCTCGGCGGCCTTCAGCGCGGCCCCTGCGGCCGGTGCGTCGCTCGCCTTGGCGTGGGCCCGTGCCTCGACCAGGCGGAAGAAGCTCATCGTGCGTGCCGTCGCGAGGCCGCGGTTGCGCTCCACGGCGGCCTGCGCGAGGTCGACGCCCTCGTCGGCGAAGCCGCGGTAGGTCGCCTGTAGCGACATGGAGGCGAGGACGTAACCCCCGAGCGGTACGTCGGCGGCGGCCCGCGCCAGGCGCAGGGCCTGGATGTAGTAGCGCTGTGCGGCTTCCTGCTGGCCGGTGTCGAAGGCCATCCAGCCGGCGAGCCTGGTCAGTTCGGCCGCCGCGCCGAAGAGCGCCCGGCCCACCTCGTCGCTGTACGAACCGAGCAGCAGCGGTGCGGCGTCGACCCGTAAGCACTCCGGGACCATGGACGAACGCCAGTCCCCGCCGCCGTACTTGGAGTCCCAGCGGCGGGCGTCCTGGGCGGCCTCCCGCAGCTTGGACACGTCGCTGTGGCCGACCCGCAGCGGGGAGCCGGTGTGCGCGGAGTCGGGGCCGGGCTGGGCCGGGATCGAGGCACTGTGCCCCGGGACCGGCTGACCGCCCTGCCCGGGGGCCGCCGACGAACCCGCCTGACCCGGTACGAGCGCGGCTCCAGACGGGCTCTGCCGCGCCGACGCACCGGACGGTGCCACGGCATCGGATGCACTCGATACTCCTTGCGCCCCTGCTGCGCCCCGTGCGCCCTGTGTGCCGAGCAGCGCCGCCTCGGCGGCCACCGAGGCACGGGCGACCGACGGGTCGGCGGGGGATATCAGCCAGCGGGACGCGGGGGTGGCGTAGGCGCTCACCGAGAAGGAGCCGGCCAGCGACTGCCAGATCCCGCCGCTGCCGGCCCGCCGCCCGGCCAGATCAAGCCGGTACAGCTCGGTCGCCGAGCGGACCGCCTCACCCACGTCGCGCGGGAACGCCAGACCGACCTCCGGCGCCGGGTCGGCGTCGGCCAGCCCGATCTCGTGCAGCGGGACCGGCCGGCCGAGCTTGGCACCGATCGCCGCAGCGATGAGATGGGGCGCGGCACCCTGCGGCACCATGCCCTTGGAGACCCACCGGGCCACCGAGGTCTTGTCGTACCGAAGTGTCAGTCCGCGCTGCGCCCCGAGGTCGTTGACCCGCCGGGCGAGCCCGGCGTTGCTGATTCCCGCGAGGGCGAGAACGGTTCCGAGCTTCTCGTTCGGCCCGCGTTGCTCCCTGGACATGCGCCACCCCTCGACACACAGACGGCAGCCGCGTCACCGATGCGGCGCGCGGCATTCGTACCGTGTTCTCCCCAGGGACGAACCCCGGCACTCCGGCCGCACACGCATTTGGCCGAGCCCCGAGGAATATGCCGCCCTGCCGAGAACAGCAGTAAACCCAGCGTAGTTCGCCGCATCCCTACCGTTAAGGGGCAGACGTCCGTATGGCGGGATTGTTGTCCGTCCGGACCGCGCGATGGCGAACGGCGGGGAGCGGGCGGGCGCGAGGGGCCCTCGGGGCGGATGTGGCGAGCGGGAGGCGGAGGAAGCGCGGAGGAAAGGCGGAGGAAGCAGGGGGGAGAGGGGAGGCGGTGTGGAGCCCGCCGGAGCGGGCCCGCGGCGGCGTGGGCGTGGCGAGGGCGCGGGCGGCGCGGCCGGGAGGGGGGAGGAGTCGTGCGGCCACCGCGCCCGAGGCGCTGACCAGCACGGACCTCCGGCCCGAGCCTCACGCTCGGCAGCCGTTTGCGGCGTCCGGTCGGCCCCTGTGGAGGCCCTGTTCGCGGTGTCCGTGCGTGCTCCTCGTGTGTGGCCGTGCGCCCGGCCGTGCGCTCTGGCCCGGTCCTTGCGGGAGCGCTTGCATGGGTGCTGCGTGGGTCGGCCCGCCGCACTGGACACGGCGGGCTGGGGGAAACTGCCGCCTCATTCCCCGCAGGCGGCGGACCGGTCCGGGAGGCGAACTGTGCCTCCCGGACTGTGCGTCGGGGCCGGACGCGGAGGTCGTGGCCGATGGCCGCCCTCGCGGAGCCGGCCTCGCCCGGCGGCGCGGGGCGGGCCGTCGAACCCCTCCGGCAACCCGCCGCAGCTCCTGGCGCCGGCCGATGCGGCCGGGAACGATCCGGTGCGAATAGGGATGAAGGTGGCCATGACTTCCTGGCCGCACGGTTCCAACACGCTCCGAGATTGGCCGAATGTCGTCGGTCCGGTGAGGTTGGGCCGACCGATTCGGGGACATTCCGTCGGCCGCGCGTCCGGGGTGCGGGCGGTGGCCGGAACCGGGTCGTTTCCCGTCCTACGGAGGGGTACGCGCAAAGGGGCGCCGCGTGCGGAATGGTCAACTCCGTTGCTGCCGACGGCGACGCGCGCGGGCTACGCGCCGACCGGTGCGACCGGCGGCCCCGTTCCGGCCTTTGCCAGGGGCGCATGCGCTCGCGACGTGCGCCGTCCGTAGCCACTCCTGCACGCCGTTGTCGTGGCAGCATGTCCGCAACGGCGCCGCGCGTTACCGGAGTTCTCCCGATACCGCCCTGCCGCGCCGTTTTGTCCACAGCCTGTGGAGGCGGCGATGCGTTGGTTGGTGGGTTGGAGCAGTATCGCCGCGAGCTTCGGCACGGTCGGGGCGGTCGGCGCGAGTGACGAGGGGCGCACGATGCACCCCGTGGGTTCCCAACTCCTCTGGGGGGACCCGGATCCGCTCTGGGCGGTCGGCGACTGGCGGCCCGACGAGATCCGCACCATCCGGGTGGACACGGCCGAGGGCGCGCCCACGGCCCGGCTCGCCGTACTCGGCTGCTGCGGCGCCACCGACGAACAGCTGCGGGTCGGCCTGCTCGCCGCACGCGGCGGAGCCCTGCGCCACCTCACCGCATGGACCGGCAGCTACACGGCCGTCGTCCAGATAGGCCGACGGATCACCGTGGTGGGTGACCTCGCCGGAGCCCGCCCCGTCTTCTACACGCCCTGGGCAGGCGGCACGGCGTACGCCACGGCCGCGCTCCCGCTCGCCGACCTCATCGAGGCGCAGCTCGACATCGGCCACCTCGCCGCCCTGCTCGCCTGCCCCGAATCCCCGGAGGCGCTGCGCGACGGCACGCCGTACGCCGGAGTGAAGCGCATCCCGCCGGGGCACGCGCTGATCCTGCGCGAGGGTTCACGGGAGATCACCGGTTACGAGGCGGTGGCCTCGCTCGCCGTGGCCGCGCCCGAGCTCGACCCGGTGAGCGCTGTCGACGGGGTGCGCGACGCGCTGGTCGAGGCCGTGCGTGCCAGGCTCCTGGCGCCCCGCCACGCCCCGGAGACGCTGCCGCCCGACCCCGGCCCGGTCCCCGGCATGGGCCCCGCCGAACGCCGTGCCGCCCGGGGGCACCCGTCCCCGGCATCGGCTCCGACCTCTCCGGAGGCAGCGCGTCGGCCACCCTCGCCCTGCTCGCCGCCGGGTTGCCCGGCCTGCCCGGCACGCTCCTGGGCCACGGCACGGGAGCGGGGGAGCGGCTCCTCGCCGTCACGTTCAACGACCTGACCACCCGCGCCCACGAGGACGAACTCGAACGCGCCCGCGTCATCGCCGCCAACCCGCGCCTGCACCATGTGGTCGTCGCCGCGGGTGAAGAGGCCCTGCCGTACGCCGACCTGGACAACGGCCCGCTGACCGACGAACCGGCTCCGTCGCTCGTGGTCGTCGAACGCCATCGCCGGCGGCTCTCCGCAGGCAGCGCCGACCACTTCGTGGGTGACGGCGCCCGGCAGGTGCTCGACGCGCACCCGGCCCGCCTCGCCGACCTGCTGATCGACCGGCGCAGACGTCACCTGGTGCGCCCGGTCGCCGCACTCGCCAAGGCCGAAGGCCCGTCCGCGCATTCCCTGTTCGTCCCGCTGACCCTCTACCGGGCGGCCCGCCGGCTGGCCCGCACCTCGTACCGCACCGGCCTCGAAACCGCGGCCGCCCGGCTGCCCGACGCCAACCGCCTCACGCCTGACCTCGGCACCCCCGCCGACGCCTCGCTCGCCGCGTTGACCTGGTCACGTCCGGGGCCGGCCGCCCGGTGGCTGACCGGGGAGGCACTCGCTGAAGTATCGGTTCGCCTGCAGGCGGCGGCGATCCGGCCCACCTCCGTCCAGCGCCCCGGCGAGGCCCGCGCCAGGGCCGCGCTCGCCCGGAACGCGGCCGACCACCGGATCCTGGAGCAGGCCGCCGAGGTCCGCAGCCAACGGCTGCACGCACCCTTCCTCGACAACCAGGTCGTACGCGCCGCCCGTGCGCTCCCCGAATCCCTCCGCGTGCAACCCGGCGCCCGTGCCGCGGTTCTGCGCCGGGTGCTGGCCGGCGCCGGCATCCACGAGCTGCCACCAGGATGGGGCACTCCGTCCCAGGCCACCACGACCGCGGTCACCCGTACCGGCCTGCGCGCCGCGCTGCCCGAGCTGATCGCCCTCTTCGACGCCCCGCTGCTCGCCGACGCGGGGCTGGTCGAGGCCCGAGTCGTACGGAAGGCCCTGCGCGCGGCCGCCGAGGGCGAGCCCCTCCCCCTGGACGGCCTCGCGGACCTCGCCTCCACCGAGCTGTGGCTGCGCCGCCTCGTCTCGCGCCGCGGCACCTGCTGGACCGGCACGGCGGCACCGCGCCAGCGCGCGGTGGCCGGCGGCGTGGTCCCGGCTCGGCGGACACTGCAGCCGTAGGCGGGGGCGTTAGGCGGCAGCCTTGGGCGGGGGCGCTGGGAGGCCGCCTTGGGTGGGGTGGGCGGTCGCGGTAGCCATGCGCGCACATACGGATTGGCTCGGGACGCGGGCAGCGCGGGCGCGGGCGCGGTGACGGGCGGGCAGAGGCCACGGTCACGGTGTTCTCGGTCCGGTTCGCCTGCGGGCCCAGGCCATCCGCCGTCCGCCGTCCGCCATCCGGCATCCGCTGTCCGCGGTGTTCTCGGACCGGTCTCGCCTGCGGAGCCAGGCCATCCGCCGTCCGCTGTCCGACCGGCGGGACACAATGGCGGGGTGCGGTATCTGATCCTGGGCGCCACGGAGGCGCGAGACGAGAGGGGTGGCGCGCTGCCCCTCAGCGGCACGCGCCTGCGCGCCCTTCTCGCTGCCCTCGCCCTGCGCCCCGGACGCTCCGTGCCGATGACCGAGCTCGTCGACGACGTATGGGCGGACGATCCCCCGGCGGACGCACCCGCCGCGGTCCAGGCTCTCGTCGGCCGCCTGCGCCGGGTGCTGGGCAGGGACGCGCTCGACAGAACCCCGGGCGGCTACCGCCTCGCGGCCCGCCCGGACGACATCGACCTGCACGTGTTCGAGCGGCTCGCCCGGCAGGGCACGGCCGAGTTGGAGGCCGATGCCCCCGCGGAGGCCGCCCGCACGCTCCGTGCGGCACTCGCGCTCTGGCGTGGACCCGCCCTGGCTGACCTGCCCGACCCGCGCCACGGCCACGCCCTGCGTCCGGAGGGCCACCGGCTGGCCGCGCTGGAGCGTCGCATCGAGGCCGACCTGCGCTGCGCGGAGGCCGGGACGGCTGCCGCAGCTTCTGCCGGGACGGGGGTGGGGCCCACGACGCCAACGATGGCCACGACACCCACGGCGTCCGTCCCGCCCACGGCGTCCGTCCCGCCAACGATGTCCGCGTTGCCCACGACGTCCGCCCCGTCCGCCCCTCCCGTCGCGCCTGCCACGCCCGCCACCCTCGTCCCCGAGCTGCTGGAGCTGACCGCGGCTCACCCGTACGACGAACGCTTCCGGGCGCACCTCATCCGCGCCCTGCGCGCCGACGGTCGGCAGGCCGATGCGCTCGCCGCGTACGAGGACGCGCGCCGTGCCCTCGCCGACGGTCTCGGCACCGACCCCGGTCCCGAACTGACCGCACTCCACCGCGAACTGCTCGACCCCGTCCCCGCACCCGCGCCAGGGCCCGCCGGGGCGAGGCCCTCACAGGGCAACCTCCGGCGTCGGCTCACCTCATTCGTCGGCCGCGAGCCCGAACTCCGGGCCATCCGGGACGACCTGACCTGCTCCCGGCTGGTCACCCTCACCGGGCCGGGAGGTTCGGGGAAGACCCGCCTCGCGGAGGAGTCCGCGTCGCACGAGGACCGGGCCGACGCCCCCGGCGATGTCTGGCTCGCCGAACTCGCCCCGGTGGAGGACCCCCACGCCGTCCCCGGAGCCGTACTCTCCGCGCTCGGACTGCGTGAGACGACCCTGTTGCGGGACAGCGGCCACGACGGCACGTATCCGCGCACCGACCCGGTCGACCTGCTCGCCGATCACCTTGCGCACCGCAGCAGGTCCCGTCCCTTCCTGCTCATCCTCGACAACTGCGAGCACGTCATCGGTGCGGCGGCAGCGCTGGCCGAGACCCTGCTGACCCGGTGCCCACAGCTGCGCATCCTCGCCACCAGCCGCGAACCGCTCGGCGTGCCCGGAGAATCCGTGCGCCCGGTGGGCCCGCTCACCGCCGACTTCGCCCGCCGCCTTTTCACCGAGCGGGCCCGTGCCGTGCGCCCCGATTTCGACCCCGAGCGGGAGTCCGCACAGGATTCGGCGGCCGTCGCCGAGATCTGCCGGCGGCTGGACGGTCTGCCGCTCGCGATCGAACTCGCCGCAGCCCGGCTGCGGATGCTCACCCCGCGCCAGATCGCCGACCGGCTCGACGACAGGTTCCGGCTGCTGACCGGCGGCAGCCGCACCGTGCTGCCGCGCCAGCAGACCCTGCGCGCGGTCGTCGACTGGTCCTGGGACCTCCTGGAGGACGCCGAACGCACCGCCCTGCGCCAGGTCTCCGTCTTCGCGGGCGGCTGGGACCTGTCGGCCGCCGAGGCGGTCTTCACGACCGCGGCCGCCACCGCACGGCACACCGCCGCCGACGCGGCGGCCTTCACCGCGGACCTCATCGGGGCGCTCATCGACAAGTCCCTCGTCGTCGCCACCCCGACCCTCGACGGGGAGATGCGCTACCGCCTCCTGGAGACCATCCACGAGTACGCCATCGAGCGCTGCGCCGAGGCTCCGGACGTACGGGACGCCGCCGGGCGTGCACACACGGCACACTTCCTCGCGCTCGTCGAGGAGGCCGAGCCGCGACTGCGCTCCGGGGAGCAGCTCCGCTGGATCCAGCGTCTGGAGACGGACCTCGACAACATCCGGGCGGCACTCCACCGCACCACCACCCTCGACGTTCCGTCCGAGAGGTCCGGCCCGTGCCGGCATCCGGAGCCCTCGCAGCAGCTCTCCCAGCCTCCTCAGCCTTCCCCACTCTCCCGATCACCCCGATCCCCCCAGCCCTCCCGACCCTCCGCGCCCTCCCAGCTGCCCCAGCCGTCCGAGCCGGATGCGACACGGCTGGTGCTTGGGATGGGGTGGTTCTGGTGGCTGCGCAACTACCGCCCCGAGGGCCTCACCTGGACCGAGCGGGCTCTCGCGCTCGGCCCGGAGCCCGCAGACGGCACCGACCCCCGCTACTGGCCCTGGATGAACCTGCACATGCTGAGTTTCTTCCTGGAGGTGGAGAGCCGTCCGGCCGACGCGAGCCGCAACGATCACCGCTCCCAGGAGTTCGTGAGCCGGATGGCCGACGCGTTCGTGTCCTCCGGGCCGCAGGCCGCCCGCTTCCCCGGACTGCTCTGGCCGATGACCTCGTTCGTCACCCTGGGCACGTCGGACATGGCGGACGTACGGCGGAAGATCGACGCGGTCGTCGACAACGCCCGTATCCACGGCGGCGCCTGGGAGTACGGAGTCGCCCTGATGTTCCGGACGCACATGGCCGTCGACATGCCCGGCGGCATGAAAGGGGTCGACGACGATCTGGCGGAACTGCGCGCACTGAGCCGCCGCGTCGGCGACCGCTGGATGATGGCACAGGTCGCGAGCGCGGCGGCCGAGGCGGGCATGATGCGCGGGCGGTACGACGAGGCGCGCGCGGCCTACGAGGAGGCGCTGCTGCTCGCCCGCGAGGTCGGCGCCCACGCCGAGGCCCCGTTCCTCCTGGCCCGGCTCGCCGAACTCTCCTACCGCACCGGCGACCTGGCTTCGGCGGAGCGCGGCCTGGACCGGTCGGAGGACGAGGCGGAGCGCTACCAGGCGCATGACGCGGCCGTGTACGTCCACTACCTCCGGGCCACCATGGCGCTGGACCGCGGCGACATCGCGGGGGCGAGGCGCAGGCTCACCACGGCGCAGCAGAGGAACGACACCAGCCCCCCGCCGACGCAGTTCCCCGCCCTGCTGGAGGGGCTGTCGGCCCGCATCGCCGTGCACGAACCGGAGCCCGCCGGCGGTCCGGTCGCCGGGCTGCACGGCATGACGGCGGCCCTGACCGCGGCGAGGGACGCAATGTGCGCCGAGGTCGTCACCGGGTACCTGGCGGACGGCGTGGTGACCGTACTGCCGAAGGTGGGCCGGTACGGAGCCGCCGTACGCGTCCTGGCTGCCGCCGACAGCTGGCGGCTGTCCGGTCCCAGGACCGCGGCGGAGCAGTCCGAGGTGGACGCGGCCATGCGCCTGGCCCGTGAGGAGCTGGGCGCGCGGCGGTACGAGGAGGAGCTCACCGCGGGCACGGCGCTGACCCTCGACGAGGTCATCGACCTGCTCCAGGGCATCACGGCGGAGCTGCCACCGATCCCCGACCCCGCCGCGGAACTCGCACCGCCCGAGGCGGGGGCCGGGGCGGGGGCCGGGGCGGGCTGACTCCGCGGGGCGTTGCCCGCGCCGGTCAGCGGCAGCTGATGCGGGACTGCGCCCAGTCGGCGAGGGCCACCCCGCCGAACGGGCTCATCGGCTCCACGACGAGCCGGATCCGGTCCTGGCCCTCGATGCCGACACCGACCGGCACGGCCGGGTCGTCGCCGTTCATCACCGGGGACTGCCACAGCCGCGCCCCGTCACCGTCGTACACGGCGAAGCGCACCGATCCGAGGCCCATCGTCAGGTCGTCGACCCCGACCAGAGCCTCGTAGCGGGTGCACGCGCGGTTCAGCTGGATGACCACCGAGGAGCGGCTGTGGACGGTCACCCCGTGGGCGTACTGCGTGCCGCCGATCGACATCCTGGAGCGCTGCCAGATCCAGCTGCTCTCACCGAGCACCACCTCGGGCCGGGTGTGGTCGCCGAGCAGGGTGTAGCTCAACTCGTTGACCTGGTAGACCTCCGGCGCCGGTGCGGGCGGCGGGGGAGCGGGGGGCGGCGTGGGCTTCGGCGGCGGGGTGGGTTTCGGCGTCACCGGAGCCGGCGGCGTGGGCTTCGGCGTCGGTGTGGGAGTGGGAGTCGGGGTGGGTGTGGGCGTGGGCTTCGGGGTTACGGGAGCGGGCGGCGCGGGCTTGGCGGGCGGGGTGGGCTTCGGCTTCGGCGGTGTCGGGGACGGCACCGCGGGCGCCACGACCGGCGGCCTGGCCGCCGGCTTCGCCTCGGGCCGCGGCTGGTCGTCACCGACCAGTGCCCACACCAGTCCGGCGGCGGCCGCGACGGCGACCGCCGCCGCGATGCCGGCCTTCGCCGGAGCGCCGAGCCCCTCGGACGCGGCGGCGCCACCGGCCGACCCCGCGGACGAACTTCCACCCGTCGCCGCGGCGGCGGCACCGGCACCCGCGGCGCCGACCGCGCCGCCTGCCACGATCCCGGCGGCCTTGAGCGCGTATCCGGCGGCGAACCAGCCGATGACCGCGACCGGCAGCAGCGCCGGAATCCCGGCGTTGACCTGGGCCAGCTCGCCCGCTGCGAGCCGGCACTTCGCGCATTCGTCCAGGTGCCCCCGCAGCCCGCGCTCGGCGCGCATCCGCAGGCCGCCCCGGGCATAGGCGCCGAGCCGGTCGGCGTAGCGGGCGCAGTCTCCTCCCGAGGTGAGCGCCTGGCTCACATGGGCCTGCAGATAGGCCTGCTTGAGCCCTTCACGGGCCCGACTGGCAAGCACCGATGTGGCGTTGGCGGTCAGACCGAACAGCGGGGCGATGTCGCTGGGCGACTCCTCCTCGACGGTGGTGTGCCACAGCACCGCCTGCCAGCGTTCCGGGAGGCTGCGGAAGGCCTGCATCGCCATCGACTGCTCGGCCTCGTGCATGGCCATCACATCGGCGCCGAGGTCGAGGGTGTCCGCGTCCGACGCGTCCGAGGACCGCGTCGACTGCGCCGCGAACACCGCGAAGTCGTCGACGAGTTGTTCCCGCCTCGCGGTCTTCGTCCATGCGGCGGCGACGTGCCGGACCGCGGTCATCAGGTAGGCCCGTACCGCCTCCTCGGGCCCCTTACCGCCGCGTACCGCCTGCAACGTCCGGGCGAAGACCTCGGCGGTCAGGTCGTCGGCGGTGTGCGCGTCCTGGCAACAGGTGCGCGCGTAGCGGCGCACCGCGTCCGAGTGCCTGCGGAACAGTTCCTCGTACGCGAGGTCGTCGCCGTCCCGCATCTGCTGGATCAACTGGGAGTCGGCGGGCGCGAGTCCGGAGGCGTCCGCGGTGGGCGAGCTGCGGCCCACGCGTTGCATGGGGACCGCGGCCGCTGCTGCGGTGTCGATGGTGTCCGTGTCGGCCGGTGCGGGGTGTTCCGCCGGCGCGGGCGGCCACGGACCGGGCAGCACCGTGCCGCCGCCCTCATCACCGGCGCCCTGCCGTCCGGGCCCGGCCTGGCTCGGCACCTGGCCTGCGGACAGACCGCCCGTCCCCGCGCCGCCGTCCGCGGTGGAGACACCGTCGAACGACTCTTCCTGCTGCCCGTCACCGCTCATCCCGGATGCCCCCGTATGCGCTTTCGGATCCGAACACCGGGCAAGCGTGCCACAGCGCGCATGAGTGGCGAACCCTCAGCCTCACCAACCACTCATCCGGGGCGTTTTCCCGAATGTGAGCACTAGCGGACACCCATTCGGGGAAGGGGTAACGGGATTCGCCCACGGGGCAGTTGGGGGCGACCGAGTCGAGCGCGCGACAGCGGAGCCGGGACCGGCCCGCCGGTACACCCCCGCAGACAGCGAGAGCGCACCGACGCACCGCAACGACCCCGACGCACGCACCGCCCGGACGCCTCACCGCCCCACCACCCCGGACACGCACACCGCGCCGGACCAGCGCTGCCACGGGGTAGTTGAGGGCGACGGCATTGAGCGCGCGACATCGGAGCCAGGGCCGGCCCCCGCCGGTAAAGCGCCGCAGATCACCCACTCACGCAGGGCGCGAGCGCAGTCCCTCCAGCAGGATGTCCAGCAGTCGGGCCGAGGCCGCCGCCTGCTGTGCCGGGTCCGGGAGTGAGGGTGCCGCCGTGGCGATGACCAGCAGCACATCGGCCACCGTCACATCGCGGCGCAGCTCACCGGAGGTCCGCGCCCGGTCCACCAGCCGCCCCACGACCTCAAGGAGCTCGGCCGCACCCACGCCGACGTCGTCGATCTCCGCCTCCGGCGCAGGGCGCGGCTCGGCCACCCGCAGGCCGGTCTCCTGCCGCTGCTGGGGCACCCGGGGCTCGTCCCGCGGGCCACCGGCCGACGGTTCTGCCGCCAGGGTGACGCCGGCATCGCCGACCACCGTCGAGTCGTCGGCGTCCGCGCCGACGCGCAGTATCTGCGGAGGCAGCAGCCGCCCCGCACCCGAGGCCACCGAGGTCCGCAGGAAGCGCGACAGCGCCGACCACGGCTCCTCCTCCTGACCGAGCGCGGACCGGGCCTGGTCGGTCAGCCGGGAGGTCTCCTCCTCGGCTATCCGGCGCACCAGCACGTCCTTGCTGGGGAAGCGCCGGTACACCGTGCCCACGCCGACCCTGGCGCGACGCGCCACGTCCTCCATCGGAGCGCCGTAGCCCAGCTCACCGAACACCTCGCGCGCGGCCCGCAGCACATGTTCCAGATTGCGCTGCGCGTCCACGCGCAGGGGCGCGGAGCGGCCGTGCGCACCGGCCCCGGTGGATCCGGCGCCCAGCGCGGCACCCAGCGTGCTCACCGTTCCCGACGGCACCGCGGTCCCTGATGACCCGATGCCGCTCACCGTGCCGACTGCCCCGATTCGCCCGTTTCCGTCGGACGCGACAGCAGCAGTCTGCCAATGCGATTCCTGAATATGCATTTCTGTTCCCCCGGTTATGACGTCTCCCCCCGGAGACTCCCGCCGTGTCAGTCGAGGGTGGACCGATGGTCACTGTCCGACACCCCGACGACACACGAACATAGTTGAGCCCGGGTCAATTCAGAAGGGGGCAGTTCCGCCCGGAGCGCCCCGCGATCGGAACAAGGACCGGTTGGTCACCGATTCGCCTCCTGTCCGTACCCCTCACCGCATCCCCTGACCTGCGGGGCTTCCGAAATGCCGTACCGATCGGCAGCACGGTTCCGTACTGAACCTCCGGTCACACAATTTGCCGGGGCTGTGGACAAACTCCGGAGCGCGTTGCGTCATGGGGTGGTGATGGCTTCAGATTCCGGGGGAACACCCCCGGCCCCCGCCGGGTGTGCGCATTCTCGTCGTCGGTGGGGGCTACGTAGGGATGTACACCGCGTTGCGTCTCCAGCGGAAGCTGAAGCAGAGGCTCAGAAGCGGCGAGGCCGAGATTGTCGTCGTCACGCCCGATCCTTATATGACGTATCAGCCGTTCCTTCCTGAAGCGGCCGCCGGTTCGATCTCACCGCGCCATGTCGTCGTGCCGCTGCGCCGGGTCCTGCCGCACTGCACGATCGTCATCGGCGAGGCGCAGCGCATCGACCACGCCAAGCGCACCGCGACCGTCACGACGCTGGCCTCGGGCGAGGACGGCACCGGTGCCGTCGAGATCCCGTACGACGAGATCGTCATCGCGCCCGGCTCCGTCTCGCGCACCCTCCCGGTCCCCGGCCTCGCCGACCACGGCTTCGGCTTCAAGACCATCGAGGAGGCCATCGGGCTGCGCAACCACGTGATCGAGCAGATGGACATCGCCTCCGCCACCCGCGACCCCGCCATCCGCGACGCCGCGCTCACCTTCGTCTTCGTGGGCGGCGGCTACGCGGGCGTGGAGGCGCTGGCCGAGCTGGAGGACATGGCCCGCTACACCGCGCGGTACTACCACAACATCAAGGCCGAGGACCTGAAGTGGATCCTCGTCGAGGCCACCGGCCGCATCCTGCCCGAGGTCGGGGAGTCGATGGGCAGGTACGCCGTGCGTGAGCTGCGCGGCCGCAACATCGACGTACGGCTCGACACCCGTCTGGAGTCCTACGAGGACCGGGTGGCCGTGCTCAGCGACGGCTCCCGCTTCCCGACCCGCACGCTCGTGTGGACGGCGGGCGTCAAGCCCGCGCCGCTGCTCGCCGCCACCGGCCTCCCGCTCAACGAACGCGGCAGGCTCATCTGCACGGCCCGGCTCACCGTCGAAGGGACCGAGCACGCCTGGGCGGCCGGTGACGCCGCCGCCGTCCCCGACCTGACCGCCGGCGAACCGGGACGGGAGACCGCACCCAACGCCCAGCACGCGGTCCGCCAGGCCAAGGTCCTCGCGGAGAACATCGTCGCGTCACTGAACGGCGAACCGCTCAAGGAGTACCGGCACAGCTATGCGGGCTCCGTCGCCTCGCTCGGCCTCCACAAGGGCGTCGCACACGTCTACGGACGCAGGCTCAAGGGCTACCCCGCCTGGCTGATGCACCGCGTCTACCACCTGAGCCGTGTCCCCACGTTCAACCGGAAGGCCCGCGTGCTCGCCGAATGGACCCTCGCCGGCCTCTTCAAGCGCGAGATCGTGTCCCTCGGCTCCCTGGAACACCCCCGGGCAGAGTTCGAACTCGCCGCAGGAAGGCGCACCAGGCCTGACGACGACGACTGTCAGTAGGGTCCGGCACACTGAACGTGTGACCATGGGTGGGCTCACATCTGCACAGAGTGACCCGGCCGGCAGCGACCGCCAGTGACCATCGACGACCGTCCCCGGGGCAGCAGCAGCGACCTGATACTTGGGTCGCCCCCCGGCAGAGGAAGCAGCCCGCCCGAGCGGACCAGACCGACACACGAGGCCAGAATTTCCGTGAACTTCACGCGTTGGAGCGCCCGCCTACCCGGTACGCAGCGTCGCGCCGCCCGGGACGACCACAGCTCCGTACCGGCGGCCCGCGCCGAGTACGCACAGGCCGATACCGGCTCCGGCCCGCCGGACGGCGACCAGGCAGGCGTCGCGACCCGGACGGGGGCGCCCGCCCTCGAGGACCTCTCCGCCCGCGACATCCTCGGCCAGCTGCCCGCCCTCGTCGCGCTGGTGCACGGCCCCGAGCACCGCATCGCGTACGTCAACGACGCCTATGCCGCGGCGTTCGGCCCCCGCCCGTCCGGTGTCCCGGCGGCCGAGGCGATGCCCGAGCTGACCGAGCTGAGCCTGCTCCCCCTGATGGACCAGGTCCTGCGCAGCGGCACGCCCCGCACGGTCAAGTCACGCAAGGCCGGCAGCGGCAGTTCGTACACCGTGACCTGCACCCCCGTGCGGCAGGACAAGGACAAGGGGCACGAGAGCGGAGTGCTCGTGTACGCCGCCGACGTCACCGACCACGCCGAGGCGGCCGAGCGCCTGCGCACCAGCGAGCGGCGCCATCGCGAAACGGCCGTCACCCTCCAGCGCTCCCTGCTCCCGCAGGAGCTGGAGCAGCCGGACGACCTGCGGATCGCCGCCACCTACCAGCCGGGCGGCACGGACGCCGCGGTCGGCGGCGACTGGTACGACGTCATCACCCTCGGCGCGGGCCGCACCGCTCTGGTCATCGGGGACGTGATGGGCCGCGGGGTGCGCGCCGCCGCCGTGATGGGTCAGCTGCGCACCGCGGTCCGGGCGTACGCGCGCCTGGATCTCCCGCCGCACGAGGTGCTCCAGCTGCTCGACGGACTGGCCGCCGAGATCGACGCCAGCCAGATCGCCACCTGCGCCTACGCGGTCCACGATCCCAACGAGGGCCGGCTCGTCTACTCCTCCGCGGGGCATCTCCCGATCCTGGTGCGCGACGAGGACGGCACGGTGCACCGCGCCGAGGGTCCGACCGGGCCCCCGCTCGGTACCGGCGGCTGGATCCACACCTCGGGCACGATCGCCCTGCCGCCCGGGTCCACGGCGGTCCTCTACACGGACGGCCTGGTCGAGCGCCGGAGCGAGGACATCGACGAGGGCGTGGCCTCGCTGGAGCGCGCGCTGTCCGGTGCGAAGGGGTCGCCGCAGGTGGTGTGCGACCGCCTGATGCGGTCCCTCAACATCACGGCGGAGCACGACGACGACGTGGCGGTCCTGGTGGTTCAGCACCCGGCGCGCACGGGAGCGACCGCGGAACTCTTCCACAACGCCTCGCTCGATCTGCTCGGCGGCATCGAAGCGGCGCCGCGGGCCCGTGCTTTCGCGACGGGCGTCCTTACGTCGTGGCGCTTCCCGGTCGAGCTGTGTGACCTGGGCGTACTCGCCGCCGGTGAGCTGGTCGCCAACTCCCTGCAGCACGGCACCCCGCCGATGCGCCTCGGCCTGCGCCGCACCGACCGCCGCCTGATCATCGAGGTGACCGACGGCGACGACCACCTGCCGCGCCGCCGCCGCGCCGACCCGGCGGACGAGGCGGGCCGGGGCATCACGATCGTCGCGACGATCGCCACGTCCTGGGGCAGCCGTCGCACACCGGGCGGCGGCAAGGCGGTCTGGTGCGAATTCGCCCTGCCGCAGTAGCGGCCCGGCCGCTCAGTGCACGGCGGCGACCGGCGCCGGCAATTCGGCCGACGCGGTCTCCGGCAGCGACACGGCAACCACCCGCGACGGCACCGCCGCGAGCGAAGGCTGGTCCTGTACGGGGGTGAGCCGCCGGCCCAGCCGCAGCGCCAGCACCGTGATGCCGAGCGAGAACAGCACGAACGTCACGATGTACGGCCCGTGCAGTGAGGCCCCCATCGGACCGCCCACGGCAGGGCCGACCGCCAGGGCCAGCTGCTTGCACAGGGCGAAGGCCGAGTTGTACTGCCCGACCATCGACTCCGGCGCCAGATCGGCGACCAGCGGCGCGACGGTCGGCGACAGCATCGCCTCACCGAGCCCGAACAGTGCGTACGTGGAGATCATCGCGGCCGTGGCCATGGTCTGGCTGCCGTGCCCGAGACCCGCGTAGCCCGCCACGATCCAGGCGAAGGCCCAGATCAGACCGACCGCGGCGATCACCCGGCTGCGCTTGCGGCGCTCCACCAGACGAAGCACCACGAACTGCGCCACGACGATGACGGCGGTGTTGGCGGCCAGCGCGATCCCGAGCGTCGAGGGCTCGATCCCGGCGGCCTCGGTGCCGTACGCCGCAAGCCCGGACTCGAACTGTCCGTAGCAGGCGAAGAACACCACGAAACCCAGCACGCACAGCTGCACCATGGCCCGGTGCGAGAGCAGCACCCGCATGCCGCCCCGCGCGGCGGTTCCTCCTGCCCCCGCCACGACGGCAGGACTACGAGGCATCCGCACGGTCGCCGCGATGGCGCCGAGCACGAGGAACATCACCGCTTCGATCAGGAACAGCAAGGTGAAGGACGCCGGCCGGTCCGTGTCGACGATCTGGCCGCCGACCAGCCCCCCGATGCCGAGCCCCAGGTTCTGCAGGAAGAACTGCATGGCGAAGGCGCGGGTGCGGGTGCCGGCGTCGGAGCACCGGACGAGCATCGTGGCGAGGGCCGGCTGCATGACGGCCGTGCCCGCACCGAGTACCGCGGCGGCAAGGACGGCGGCGGTCACCTGTGAGGACAGGCCCAGCGCGGCAGCGCCCAGGGAGGCGACGACCGAGGCGACGACCAGCACGGGCAGCGGCCCGCGACGGTCGATGGCCCGGCCGGTGAACGGCAGGACGGCGAGCGCTGCCATGGCGAAGACCGCCAGTACGACTCCCGCCGTACCGGCACCCAGATCCCGTACCTGCGCCACATAGACGTACAGATAGGGAACGGTGAAGCCCAGCCCGAACGCGCTCAGCGCGCTCCCCAGCTGGATCCGCCGCAGTGCTGCACCCATTTCCCTGGTCACACTCACCTACCTCAAGCTCTCGAAACCACGTGATCGAACGACTCGAACCCGAAGACTTTAGCACTAAAGTTAGAAGCTCAACAATACAGACCGAAGGACTTCGATGGGTACGGAGGGCGTGCCATACTGCGCGCCATGTCTGACACCACCGAGCCCGGACTCGATGAGCCGAGCCTCGACGAGCAGATCGCCGCCTATCAGCGCGAGTTCCGCGACCTGGACCCCCAGGTCGAGCAGGTCGTCTCCGCGCTCGGCCGGCTGAACCGCCGGATGAACGTGGCGTACGGACGGCAGGTCGCCGCCCTCGGCATCAGCAATGCCGAGTGGGAGGTCCTCAAGACCCTCGTGCTGGCCGGCGCCCCGTACCGGCTGGGCCCGGGGGAGCTGGCCAAGCGGCTCGGTCTCACCCCCGCCGCGATGACGCACCGCATCGACCGGATGGCGGGCGAGGGTCTGGTCACCCGTGACCGCGACGAGAACAACCGGGTGCGCGTCATCGTCGAGCTGACGGACGAGGGCCGCGCGAAGTGGCTGGAGGCGATGCGGATGGCCTCGGACTTCGAGGAGGAGCTGCTCCAGGACCTCTCGGGCGACGAGCGCGGGGTGCTCGGCGAGATGCTGATCCGCCTCCTGCGCCGGGTGGAGCACGCCCAGCCGGACGCCGGCGGCCGCCTCACCGACCTGGACTGAACCCCTGTTCAGGGGGTACTAGACAGGGCTTGACACCCCCCGCTGCGATCCGTAAGGTTCTTCGAGTTGTCACGGAGCCGGAACGGTTCCTGGACAACCGATCCCGCCGCGAATGCGGCAACCAAAACTCATCACGATCTCCCGCTCGGGAGGATTTCGGCGTGCCGAAATCAATTTCGAACGCTCGATTATGAGCCGCCGGGAAAATCCGCTAGAGTTTTGGACGTCGGAACGGCCCAACAGCCGGGAAGACAAGCCCCACTGACTGGGAATCAGGCCCGAAAGGATCTGATAGAGTCGGACTCGCCGGAAAGGGAAACGCGAAAGCGAAGAACTGGAAAGCGAAAATGCGAGGCCCGCTTCGACCGGGAATCGGACACGAAAGAGTCTGATAGAGTCGGAAACGCAAGACCGAAGGGAAGCGCCCGGAGGAAAGTCGCAGAAAATGTTCTGCGGTGAGTACAAAGGAAGCGTCCGTTCCTTGAGAACTCAACAGCGTGCCAAAAGTCAACGCCAGATATGTTGATACCCCGACCTGCTTCGGCAGGTTCGAGGTTCCTTTGAAAGTCCTGCGAGGTCACTGACCTGGCAGGCAATGCACATAGCGAGGACACAGTGGACGGTCGGTCTTATTCCGACTTGATCGTTCCGCTCTCGTGTGTGTGATCCCGATTACGGGAAAACATTCACGGAGAGTTTGATCCTGGCTCAGGACGAACGCTGGCGGCGTGCTTAACACATGCAAGTCGAACGATGAAGCCCTTCGGGGTGGATTAGTGGCGAACGGGTGAGTAACACGTGGGCAATCTGCCCTTCACTCTGGGACAAGCCCTGGAAACGGGGTCTAATACCGGATAATACTTTCCCTCTCATGGGGGAAGGTTAAAAGCTCCGGCGGTGAAGGATGAGCCCGCGGCCTATCAGCTAGTTGGTGGGGTAATGGCCTACCAAGGCGACGACGGGTAGCCGGCCTGAGAGGGCGACCGGCCACACTGGGACTGAGACACGGCCCAGACTCCTACGGGAGGCAGCAGTGGGGAATATTGCACAATGGGCGAAAGCCTGATGCAGCGACGCCGCGTGAGGGATGACGGCCTTCGGGTTGTAAACCTCTTTCAGCAGGGAAGAAGCGAAAGTGACGGTACCTGCAGAAGAAGCGCCGGCTAACTACGTGCCAGCAGCCGCGGTAATACGTAGGGCGCAAGCGTTGTCCGGAATTATTGGGCGTAAAGAGCTCGTAGGCGGCTTGTTGCGTCGGTTGTGAAAGCCCGGGGCTTAACCCCGGGTCTGCAGTCGATACGGGCAGGCTAGAGTGTGGTAGGGGAGATCGGAATTCCTGGTGTAGCGGTGAAATGCGCAGATATCAGGAGGAACACCGGTGGCGAAGGCGGATCTCTGGGCCATTACTGACGCTGAGGAGCGAAAGCGTGGGGAGCGAACAGGATTAGATACCCTGGTAGTCCACGCCGTAAACGTTGGGAACTAGGTGTTGGCGACATTCCACGTCGTCGGTGCCGCAGCTAACGCATTAAGTTCCCCGCCTGGGGAGTACGGCCGCAAGGCTAAAACTCAAAGGAATTGACGGGGGCCCGCACAAGCAGCGGAGCATGTGGCTTAATTCGACGCAACGCGAAGAACCTTACCAAGGCTTGACATACACCGGAAAGCATCAGAGATGGTGCCCCCCTTGTGGTCGGTGTACAGGTGGTGCATGGCTGTCGTCAGCTCGTGTCGTGAGATGTTGGGTTAAGTCCCGCAACGAGCGCAACCCTTGTTCTGTGTTGCCAGCATGCCCTTCGGGGTGATGGGGACTCACAGGAGACTGCCGGGGTCAACTCGGAGGAAGGTGGGGACGACGTCAAGTCATCATGCCCCTTATGTCTTGGGCTGCACACGTGCTACAATGGCCGGTACAATGAGCTGCGATGCCGCGAGGCGGAGCGAATCTCAAAAAGCCGGTCTCAGTTCGGATTGGGGTCTGCAACTCGACCCCATGAAGTCGGAGTTGCTAGTAATCGCAGATCAGCATTGCTGCGGTGAATACGTTCCCGGGCCTTGTACACACCGCCCGTCACGTCACGAAAGTCGGTAACACCCGAAGCCGGTGGCCCAACCCCTTGTGGGAGGGAGCTGTCGAAGGTGGGACTGGCGATTGGGACGAAGTCGTAACAAGGTAGCCGTACCGGAAGGTGCGGCTGGATCACCTCCTTTCTAAGGAGCATCTAGATTCCGCAAGGAATCGAGAGCCACTTCGTCGACAAATGTTCGACGGTGGTTAGCTCATGGGTGGAACGTTGACTATTCGGCACGACAGGTTGTTTTTCACTAGTACTGCTTCGGCGTGGAATGTGGAGGGTGATCGGTCGGGTCGGGCACGCTGTTGGGTATCTGAAGGTACGGCCGTCATGGTCGTCCTTCGGTTGCCGGCCCCAGTGAACTCGCCCGGTAAGGGCGGGGTGATGGGTGGCTGGTCGTTGTTTGAGAACTGCACAGTGGACGCGAGCATCTGTGGCCAAGTTTTTAAGGGCGCACGGTGGATGCCTTGGCACCAGGAACCGATGAAGGACGTGGGAGGCCACGATAGGCCCCGGGGAGCTGTCAACCAAGCTTTGATCCGGGGGTGTCCGAATGGGGAAACCCGGCAGTCGTCATGGGCTGTCACCCGCTGCTGAACACATAGGCAGTGTGGAGGGAACGAGGGGAAGTGAAACATCTCAGTACCCTCAGGAAGAGAAAACAACCGTGATTCCGGGAGTAGTGGCGAGCGAAACTGGATCAGGCCAAACCGTATGCGTGTGATACCCGGCAGGGGTTGCGCATGCGGGGTTGTGGGATCTCTTTTTCACGGTCTGCCGGCTGTGAGACGAGTCAGAAACCGTTGATGTAGGCGAAGGACATGCGAAAGGTCCGGCGTAGAGGGTAAGACCCCCGTAGCTGAAACATTAACGGCTCGTTTAAGAGACACCCAAGTAGCACGGGGCCCGAGAAATCCCGTGTGAATCTGGCGGGACCACCCGTTAAGCCTAAATATTCCCTGGTGACCGATAGCGGATAGTACCGTGAGGGAATGGTGAAAAGTACCGCGGGAGCGGAGTGAAATAGTACCTGAAACCGTGTGCCTACAAGCCGTGGGAGCGTCGCTGTATGTGCTTGCACATGCAGTCGTGACTGCGTGCCTTTTGAAGAATGAGCCTGCGAGTTTGCGGTGTGTTGCGAGGTTAACCCGTGTGGGGAAGCCGTAGCGAAAGCGAGTCCGAATAGGGCGATTTAGTAGCGCGCTCAAGACCCGAAGCGGAGTGATCTAGCCATGGGCAGGTTGAAGCGGAGGTAAGACTTCGTGGAGGACCGAACCCACCAGGGTTGAAAACCTGGGGGATGACCTGTGGTTAGGGGTGAAAGGCCAATCAAACTCCGTGATAGCTGGTTCTCCCCGAAATGCATTTAGGTGCAGCGTCGTGTGTTTCTTGCCGGAGGTAGAGCACTGGATAGGCGATGGGCCCTACCGGGTTACTGACCTTAGCCAAACTCCGAATGCCGGTAAGTGAGAGCACGGCAGTGAGACTGTGGGGGATAAGCTCCATGGTCGAGAGGGAAACAGCCCAGAGCATCGACTAAGGCCCCTAAGCGTACGCTAAGTGGGAAAGGATGTGGAGTCGCAGAGACAACCAGGAGGTTGGCTTAGAAGCAGCCACCCTTGAAAGAGTGCGTAATAGCTCACTGGTCAAGTGATTCCGCGCCGACAATGTAGCGGGGCTCAAGCGTACCGCCGAAGTCGTGTCATTCATACACATATCCCCAACGGGAGTATGGATGGGTAGGGGAGCGTCGTGTGCCGAGTGAAGCAGCCGCGGAAGCGAGTTGTGGACGGTTCACGAGTGAGAATGCAGGCATGAGTAGCGATACACACGTGAGAAACGTGTGCGCCGATTGACTAAGGGTTCCTGGGTCAAGCTGATCTGCCCAGGGTAAGTCGGGACCTAAGGCGAGGCCGACAGGCGTAGTCGATGGACAACCGGTTGATATTCCGGTACCCGCTTTGAAACGCCCAATACTGAATCAGGCGATGCTAAGTCCGTGAAGCCGGCCCGATCTCTTCGGAGTTGAGGGTAGTGGTGGAGCCGACGAACCAGACTTGTACTAGGTAAGCGATGGGGTGACGCAGGAAGGTAGTCCAGCCCGGGCGGTGGTAGTCCCGGGGTAAGGGTGTAGGCCGTGTGGTAGGTAAATCCGTCACACATTAAGGCTGAGACCTGATGCCGAGCCGATTGTGGTGAAGTGGATGATCCTATGCTGTCGAGAAAAGCCTCTAGCGAGTTTCATGGCGGCCCGTACCCTAAACCGACTCAGGTGGTCAGGTAGAGAATACCGAGGCGTTCGGGTGAACTATGGTTAAGGAACTCGGCAAAATGCCCCCGTAACTTCGGGAGAAGGGGGGCCATCACTGGTGATTGGATTTACTCCATGAGCTGGGGGTGGCCGCAGAGACCAGCGAGAAGCGACTGTTTACTAAAAACACAGGTCCGTGCGAAGCCGTAAGGCGATGTATACGGACTGACGCCTGCCCGGTGCTGGAACGTTAAGGGGACCGGTTAGCTGACTTTCGGGTCGGCGAAGCTGAGAACTTAAGCGCCAGTAAACGGCGGTGGTAACTATAACCATCCTAAGGTAGCGAAATTCCTTGTCGGGTAAGTTCCGACCTGCACGAATGGCGTAACGACTTCTCGACTGTCTCAACCATAGGCCCGGTGAAATTGCACTACGAGTAAAGATGCTCGTTTCGCGCAGCAGGACGGAAAGACCCCGGGACCTTTACTATAGTTTGATATTGGTGTTCGGTTCGGCTTGTGTAGGATAGGTGGGAGACTTTGAAGCGGCCACGCCAGTGGTTGTGGAGTCGTCGTTGAAATACCACTCTGGTCGTGCTGGATGTCTAACCTGGGTCCGTGATCCGGATCAGGGACAGTGTCTGATGGGTAGTTTAACTGGGGCGGTTGCCTCCTAAAGAGTAACGGAGGCGCCCAAAGGTTCCCTCAGCCTGGTTGGCAATCAGGTGTTGAGTGTAAGTGCACAAGGGAGCTTGACTGTGAGACCGACGGGTCGAGCAGGGACGAAAGTCGGGACTAGTGATCCGGCAGTGGCTTGTGGAAGCGCTGTCGCTCAACGGATAAAAGGTACCCCGGGGATAACAGGCTGATCTTCCCCAAGAGTCCATATCGACGGGATGGTTTGGCACCTCGATGTCGGCTCGTCGCATCCTGGGGCTGGAGTCGGTCCCAAGGGTTGGGCTGTTCGCCCATTAAAGCGGTACGCGAGCTGGGTTTAGAACGTCGTGAGACAGTTCGGTCCCTATCCGCTGTGCGCGTAGGAATATTGAGAAGGGCTGTCCCTAGTACGAGAGGACCGGGACGGACGAACCTCTGGTGTGCCAGTTGTCCTGCCAAGGGCATGGCTGGTTGGCTACGTTCGGAAAGGATAACCGCTGAAAGCATCTAAGCGGGAAGCCTGCTTCGAGATGAGTATTCCCACCCTCTTGAGGGGTTAAGGCTCCCAGTAGACGACTGGGTTGATAGGCCAGATGTGGAAGCCCGGTAACGGGTGGAGCTGACTGGTACTAATAGGCCGAGGGCTTGTCCTCAGTTGCTCGCGTCCACTGTGTTAGTTCTGAAATAACGAACGGCCGTGTTTTGTTCCGGTGTTGGTTAATTTCATAGTGTTTCGGTGGTCATTGCGTTAGGGAAACGCCCGGTTACATTCCGAACCCGGAAGCTAAGCCTTTCAGCGCCGATGGTACTGCAGGGGGGACCCTGTGGGAGAGTAGGACGCCGCCGAACTCCTTTTAAAATAGTTAAGCCCCGTGCCCTTGTGGCACGGGGCTTTTCTGCGTTCCGGACCAGAACGAAAGAGAGCGAGACCAGTGGTGACTGAACCCGCCCCGGTGGACCTGATCAATTTGGGAGACGCGGAGGGCAACCTCTGCGTTGTCCGCGTGACGGGCCGCTACCAACCCGGAGTGCTGACCGGCCACGACATTCTGCAAGCCGATGTCCTGGTCTCCGCGAGCTTTGTCGATGCCAGACTTGGGCTGTACCTGCTCCAGCGGGACCTCGACACCTGGCAGCACGACCTGACCCAGTTCGCACCGGGCAAAGGCGCAACCATTGGTGGAGACCGCGGACTGAGTCTCGGCCTTTTCATGCACGAGGACCGCACGTTGTCGTTGACGGTCCAGGACCCCGACCGCATGAACCTCGCGCTAGGGATCGGACCGCAGGAGACTTGGATCCAGGACCACCACCAGCGACTTGACCAGGTCCGAGAGACCTGGCCCAGCGAAGTCGTGGAGACGGCACCCATGACCTACGAGTGGAGCTCCAACCGCAGGGGCTGACCCACGGGCGCATGTCCCCCACGCGAGCTGACCCGACCACTTCTCAAGTCGGTGGTTCAAGCGGATCATGATCGCTCTTGGGCGTGGCCCGTGGGGTTCAATGCGGCTATGGGGAAACCGCTGTGGGGCCGGCTTTCGGTTGTGGCGGAGGTGGACAGCCTCGTTTCGGCCGGGCGGATGGTGGATGCCATTGCCGTGATCCGTGAGCAGGCCGGATTGCCGACTCCAGGTCTGCATGAATGTGTTGACTTGGTGGATCAGCGATTCGGGGTGTCGCGGCAGGGGCCGGCGGGTTCGTTCAGGCCGGGCTGACCAGGTGGGTGTCGTACGCCAGGATTACCGCTTGGACGCGGTCCCTGGCTCCCGTCTTCGCGAGGATGCGGGATACGTGTGTCTTCACGGTCGATTCCGCCAGGTGGAGGCGTTCGGCGACCTCCGTGTTGGTCCAGCCCCTGCCGATGACGGTGAGGATCTCCCGCTCCCGGTCCGTGAGGCTCGCGAGGCGTGGGTCGTGGGTGGCCGGTCCGCCCGGGACCGTCGGCAGATGCTGTACGTACGCGTCCAACAGACGGCGGGTCAGGCCAGGAGCGACCACCGCATCGCCGCTGGCCACGGCCCGTACCCCGGACAGGAGTTCCTCCGGCAGCGCGTCCTTGATCAGGAAGCCGCTGGCGCCGGCGCGCAGGCCGTCGTAGGCATAGCGGTCCAGGTCGAATGTGGTGACGATGAGCACGCGGGTGCGGGAGCCCGCCCTGATGATCCGGCGGGTGGCCTCGATGCCGTCCAGCAGGGGCATGCGGATGTCCATCAGCGCGACGTCCGGCTGGTGCCGGGAGACGAGTTGCAGGGCCTCGTGCCCGTTGGCGGCCTCCCCGACGACCGTCATGTCGTCCTGGCTCTCCAACAGCATGCGGAAGCCGAAGCGTTGCATCGGCTGGTCGTCCGCGATCAGCACGGTCGTCACGAGGGGGAGTCCTCCAGGGGGAGCCGGAGCCGTACCTGCCAGCCGGGTGCCGTCGGCGGCGGGCCTGCTTCGAGTGCGCCGTCGTACAGGGAGGCACGTTCGCGCATGCCGGTGATGCCCTGTCCGGCGCCGTCGGCAGGGGCGGCGTCGGGATGTGGGGTGCCGTTGTCCGTGATCACGGCCTCCAGCTCCGTCGGACGATAGGTCAGGGTGACCTCGGCCGCCAGAGCGGGAGCCGTCGCGGCGTGCTTCAGCGTGTTCGTCAGGGCCTCCTGCACCACCCGGTAGACCGTCAGCTGCCGTCCTGCGGTGGGCGCGACGGTCGGTGGCGTGCCGTGCTGACGGAGGCGTACCGGAAGTCCTGCCCGCCGGACTCCGGCCAGCAGGGCGTCCATGTCGTCCAGACCGGGCTGCGGGGTGCGGTCGGCACGGTCGGGGTGGTCGCGCAGGACGCCGAGCAGGCGGCGGAGTTCGGCGAGGGCCTGGCGGCTGGTGGTGCCGATGGCGTCCAGCGCCTGGACGGCCCGTTCCGGGCTCCTGGCCGCGGCGTACGCGCCGCCGTCCGCGAGGCCCGTGATGACGGACAGGTTGTGTCCGATGATGTCGTGCATCTCCCGGGCGATCCGGGTCCGTTCGGCCGCCGCGGCGAGCTGGGCCTGCTGGTCGCGTTCGAGTTCGAGCCGGTCGGCGCGGTCGACGAGGGCCTCGGTGTACTCCTTGCGGGTGCGGACGAGGATGCCGAGCAGGCAGGCGAACGCGAATGCCCAGAGGTGCGGGACGAAGAGCTGGTCCCAGTTGCCCGGGAAGCGTCCGGAGCCGATCAGCAGCGGCACGAGCACGAGGGCGCCCGACCATGCCAGGGCGCGCATCGGCAGTCGCAGTGCGATGTTGAAGACGGCGATGTCCTGGAGGTAGGCGGCCTGGACGACCGCACCCGTCCAGACGTTGATCAGGGCGAACGGCACCATGAACCCGAGCACGGCCGACGGATGGCTCCGGCGCCACAGCAGCGGGGCGGAGAACGCCACGCTCATCATGAACACCACCGGCTCCGGGGCGCGCGGGTTGTCCGCGACGGTGCGCCAGCCGCCCGAGGTGAAGTCGAGTACGGCGAACCCCACCCAGAAGGCTGTCAGCATCCCGTTCCAGACGAGGGGGCGGCGCCGGTCGAACGCGCGGATCCGCTGGAGCAGGCGCTGTATGTGCCCGGTGAGCGGGCTGGGGGCCGCCGACCGGTTCGTCTTGTCGTCCGTCACTCGCCCCATCCTCGCGCCGGGCTCCGTCCGCGTCATGCGTCTCGGCGTCGCAGCAGCGCGGCCGCCGCGATCAGTGTGGCCGCGGCCCACAGGGCGAGGGCGAGCAGGGCCCCGCCCACGGGCGCGGCGTCGGGGAGCGGGGTCGCGGAGCCCAGTACGCCGGCGGCCTGGGTGGGGAAGTAGCGGACGGCGGTCTCCACGGCGTCGTACGGAAGCATGGAGAGCACCTCCGGAAGGACCATGACGCCTCCGATGAAGGCGCCGATCGCGCCCGGCACCGAGCGGAGCAGGGCGCCGAGACCCAGGGCGATCAGGCTGAGGAACGTGGTCCCCGCCGCGTTGCCCGCGATGGCGTGGAGTACGCCGGGGTCGGTCAGGGAAGCGGCCTGGTCGGTGTCGGCCAGGAAGATCTGTGCGACGACGAAGGTGAGCAGCGAGGTGGCGAGCATGACGGTGAACACCGTGCCGGCGAAGACCGCCACCTTGGCCCACAGCACCGGGAGCCGGCGGGGGACCGCGGTGAGTGACGCGCGGATCATGCCGGTCGAGTACTCGCCCGCCGTGACCAGGATGCCCAGGACGACGGTGCAGAGCGTGCCGAGTGTGGTGCCGTAGAGGACGAGGATGACCGTGTCGACGTCGGAGTCGCCGCCGTCCGAGGTGTAGGTCGTGCCCATGACGATGCCGACTGCCAGGACCAGTGCGGCGGCGGATCCCAGGGTGATCCAGCTGGAGCGCAGGGACCGGAGTTTGTGCCACTCGGAGCGCAGTACCCGGGCCGGGGTGACGCGGTAGGGGCTGGGGGCGGGTGCGGTGGTCGAGGTCATGCGAGGGCTCCGGTCGGTTCGGGGGCGGTGACCCGGTAGTCGACCGACTCCTGGGTGAGGTCCATGAAGGCCTGCTCCAGGGAGGCGGTTCGTGGGGTGAGTTCGTACAGCGGGATGGCGTGGGCGGCGGCGATGCGGCCGATGTGGGCCGCGTCGGTGCCGCGGACGTCCAGTTCCCCCGGTTCGCTGCCGGTGGCGGCGGTGACCTCGATGCCGGGTCCGCGCAGGAGCTCGCGCAGGGCGGGGGCCTGCGGGGTGCGGACCTTGACCGAGGCGCCGCCCGCCGTGGCGACGAAGTCGGCGACTGTCGTGTCGGCGAGGAGGCGGCCGCGTCCGATGATGACCAAGTGGTCTGCGGTGAGTGCCATTTCGCTCATCAGGTGCGAGGAGACGAGGACCGTGCGGCCCTGTACGGCGAGGGATCTGAGCAGGTTGCGGATCCAGAGCACGCCCTCCGGGTCGAGGCCGTTGACCGGTTCGTCGAGGATGAGGGTGGCGGGGTCGCCGAGTAGCGCGGCGGCGATGCCGAGCCGTTGGCCCATGCCGAGGGAGAAGCCCTTGACCCTTTTCCCGGCGACCGCGGTCAGGCCGGCCAGGTCGAGGACGTGCTCGACGCGGCTGCGCGGGATGCCGTGGGTGTGGGCGAGCGCCATCAGGTGGTGGAAGGCGGTCCGGCCGGGGTGGACGGAGCGGGCCTCCAGCAGGGCGCCGACTTCGGTGAGCGGGGCGCTGTGGGTGGCGTAGGCGCGTCCGCCGACGGTCGAACGGCCGCGGGTGGGGGCGTCCAGGCCGAGCAGCATGCGCATGGTCGTCGACTTCCCGGCGCCGTTCGGGCCGAGGAATCCGGTCACGGTGCCGGGGCGGACCGTGAAGTCGAGGCCGTGGACGACGGTGGTGTTCCCGTAGCGTTTGGTGAGTTCGTATGCCCTGATCATGCGGTCGACGCTACGGAGCGGGCGGGTGCGTGGCGTCGGACCGGGGGCGGGATGTGGCGGCGCGCGTAGTACCGGGGTACGACGCCGTGGTGTCCGGCGGGAATCTGTTTGCGCGGCCGTGGGCGGCGGGTCAGGATCGGCGCATGGACTACGTGATACGCCCGGTGCGGGCCGAGGAATGGCGACTGGTCAGGGAGCTCCGCCTGACCGCCTTGCAGGACCCGGTGGCGCCGGTGGCGTTCGTGGAGACGTACGAGCTGGCCGTGGAGCGGACCGACGACTTCTGGCGGGAGCGGGCGGCCGGTTCGTCGGAGGCGGGGGACGGCGGGGTGCGGCAGTTCGTCGCCGAGGCGCCGGACGGGAGCTGGGCGGGCTCGGTGACCGTGCTGATCGAGCGGCCGGACGCCGCGGTGCGGTTCGGTGAGGCCGCGGAGGTCCACCAGGCCCATGTGGTCGGGGTGTTCGTCCGGCCGGAGGCGCGCGGCACGGGGGTGGCCGAGGCGCTGTTCGGGGCAGGGACGGACTGGGCGTGGTCGCTCGGTGAGCCGCGGATCGAACGCGTACGGCTGTATGTGCACCAGGACAACCCGCGGGCAGCGGCGTTCTACCGCCGGATCGGGTTCGCGCCGACGGGCCGGACGCTGCCGGCGCCGGGTGATCCGGCGGCCTTCGAGCTGGAGTACGCGGTGGCGCGGCCGTAGCGGTCCGGGTGGATCGGGGTGCTCGGGTTCAGGGCGTGCTCGGGGCGCTGAGCTGCTGGGTCCAGCGGGCGCGGGCCTGTTCGGGGGAGCGGAGGAGCGCGACGGTGGGCAGGCCGAGGGCCTGGCCGGCCGCCAGCAGGTCGGGCAGACCGGGCAGGGGCGCGACGGCTGCGACGTCGTCGAGGACGAGCGTCATTGGTGGGTCGAGCCGGCCGTCGGATGACCGTGCGGCCATGCGGCGGCCGTGCTCGACCACGTCTGCGGCGAGCGCCGTGAGCAGGGGCATCGCTCCGGGGCCTGATCGGGGGTTCTCGATGGGTTCACCGACCACATAGAGGCTGCCCCCTCGTCCGCGAAAGATTCCAGCGCGAGCGAATCGGCTCGATTCGGTGTGCAGGCCTCGCGGATGTGGACGGAGGAGAGTGCGCCGAAGGCCCGTACGGTCAGTTCCTGGGCCATCTCGCGGCGTTCGGGGTGGGCGGTGAGCGCGGACTCCAGCAGCCCGGCGAGTCCGGATGCGGCCTTGGGGTGGGTACGGAGCAGCCGCACCGGTTCATGGGCGCTGCCGCCCAGCGCCCAGCGGTGCACCTGGCGGAAGGGGCGGCCGTCGACGGCGGCGGCGTGCAGCCAGCACTGCAGGAGGGTTTCGGCGGTGTCTGCCGTCGCCGCGTCGATGCGGGCCTGCGGCCGGACGGGGGCGAGGAGCGCGGTGGCGCGGGCGGCCGCCCTGTCCGGCTGTTCGCAGCCGGCGGTGGGGGCCCAGTGGAGGCGGGCCGGGGTGTCGCAGAGGTGGCCGGGGTCGTAGACGAGTACGGGGCCGAGCTTGGCGCGGGCGTCCTTGGTCTCGGCCCAGACGCTGGGGTCGGAGGTGACGACGAGCACGGGTCCGTCGGCTTCGCGGATGGCCTGGACGACGGTGGGCCGGCGGGTGGCGGCGGGGCCGTAGACGAGGAGGGGGGTGCGTGGGGAGGGGACGAGGGCGGGTACGGGAGCGAGGGGTTCGGTGGTCTCGGCCGGCCCCGCAGTTGTCGGTCCGGCGGTCGTCGGTCCCGCAGTCGTCGGCCCCGCGGCCGTCGGCCCCGCGGCCGTCGGCCAGGGATCGGCGAGGTGCTCGGCGGCATAGGGAGCGGGCTGCTGGGGGGCAGTGTGGGCTGCCGGCGCCGGCGCCGGTGTTGCCGGAGGCTGTGCCTGTGCCTGTGCCGGAGGCTCGTAGGCGTACTCCTGCTCGTGCTCCCGCCGCCCTCTGCGATCCGGCTGTTCCAGATGCTCCATCTGCTCCAGCCGGGCGGCGCGCTGCCGCCTCCGTACGTCGCGCCAGCGTGCGACCACACCCATCACGAACACGGCCAGCACCACGAGCACCATCAGTTCGCCGATGAACAGGCCCCAGAACAGCCCGTACCCGGAGAGCTCCCCCGCGGACGCGGTCGGCCAGGCGGCCGGCAGGTCGTGCGGGGCCTCCACCAGCCGGCGCATGGCCAGTGGGGTCTCGCCGAGGGTGACGCCGTGCGGCCAGCCGCCGTGCGCCAGGAGTCCAGCCAGGCCGGTGGCCGTCCAGGCCAGCAGTGTCAGCCCGAGCAGGAAGGCCAGCAGGCCGATCAGCAGCCCGTCGGGGATGCCGCCCCGCCGTTCCCGTTGCCGCCTGGCCGTGCCTCGCCGCGCCCTGCCATGTCATGCCACCGTTGACTCGGACGACTCGGTCAGCCGTTGCTGGTTCTCCATCCGGGCCGCGCGTTGTTCCGCTTCCAGCTCGGCGGCGCGTACGTCCTCCGGCAGCAGGTCGACGGGGGAGGACTCGGTCATGGCGCGGTCGGTGAAGACGAGGGGGCGTTCGGCCTCGGTGATCAGGTGTTTGACGACCTGGACGTTGCCGTTGACGTCCCAGACGGCGATGCCGGGGGTGAGCGTGGGAATGATCTCGACCGCCCAGCGGGGCAGCCCGAGCACCCGCCCGGTCGCTCTCGCCTCGTCGGCCTTCTGGGCGTAGATCGTGCGGGTCGACGCCATCTTGAGGATGGCGGCCGCTTCTCGCGCCGCGGCTCCGTCGACCACGTCGCTGAGGTGGTGGACGACGGCGACGAACGACAGGCCGAGCCGGCGGCCGAACTTCAGCAGGCGCTGGAAGAGCTGCGCCACGAACGGCGAATTGATGATGTGCCAGGCCTCTTCCACCAGGAAGATGCGCTTCTTGCGGTCGGGCCTGATCCAGGTGTGTTCCAGCCAGACGCCGACGATGGCCATCAGGATCGGCATGGCGATCGAGTTGCGGTCGATGTGGGAGAGGTCGAAGACGATCAGCGGGGCGTCCAGGTCGATGTCGGCGGACGTCGGCCCGTCGAACATGCCGCGCAGGTCACCGTCGACGAGACGGTCCAGGACGAGGGCGACGTCCAGGCCCCAGGCCCGTACGTCGTCTATGTCGACGTTCATCGCCTCGGCGGACTCGGGTTCCGGGTGGCGCAGCTGGTCGACGATGTCCATGAGCACGGGCTGGCGGTCGGTCTTCGTCTCGTTCACGAAGGCGTGCGCGACCTTCAGGGCGAAGCCGGACCGTTCGTCGAGGCCGTGTCCCATGGCGACTTCGATGATCGTGCGAAGCAGGGCGAGCTGTCCGGTGGTGGTGATCGCCGGGTCGAGCGGGTTGAGGCGGATGCCGCCGTTGAGCGCGGAGGTGGGGTCGAGGCGGATGGGGGTCAGGCCCAGTTCCTGGGCGATGAGGTTCCATTCGCCGACGCCGTCCTCGCCCTGGGCGTCCAGGACGACGACCTGGCGGTCGCGGAAGCGGAGCTGGCGGAGCACGTAGGTCTTCTCCAGCGCGGACTTGCCGTTCCCCGACTCGCCGAGCACCAGCCAGTGCGGGGCGGGCAGCTGCTGTCCGTACAGCTGGAAGGGGTCGTAGATGTAGCCCTTGCCGGAGTACACCTCGCGCCCGATGATCACGCCGGAGTCGCCGAGACCGGGGGCCGCGGTGGGCAGGTAGACCGCCTGTGCCTGTCCGGTGGAGGTGCGGACGGGCAGCCTGGTCGTCTCCACCTTCCCGAAGAGGAAGGCGGTGAAGGCGTCCGACAACGCGGACAGCGGATCTCGCATGGCGTGACCGACCTCCCTTTCGTCTCTCTCGGTCGTGTGGGGCTAGCGGCGGATGCCGGTGGCGAACGGCAGGGTGTTCACGAACGCGCGGTGGTGCTCGCGGTCGCACCACTCCAGCTTCAGGTACGACTTGCCGGCGGAGGCCCGGATCGTCCGCTTGTCACGGGCGAGGGACTCGGGCGAACGAGACGACACCGTGATGTACCCCACCAGGTTCACTCCGGCCGCGCCGCTGGCGAGATCTTCACCCCGCTGGTCGAGCCGGCCGTGGGCGGCGATGTCGCGGGGGTCGACGGTGCGGTTCATCTTGGCCTGACGGCTGGCCTCGGCCTCGTCGTTCGTCTTCTCGGTGAGCATCCGCTCGATGGCGATCTCGGTGGGTTCGAGGTCCATGCAGACCGCGACGGTACGGATCACGTCGGGCGTGTGGACCAGGAGCGGGGCCAGGAAGTTGACGCCGACGGGCGTCATCGGCCACTCCTTCACCCACGCCGTGGAGTGGCACCAGGGCGCGCGGGTAGACGACTCACGGGTCTTGGCCTGGAGGAACGTCGGCTCGACCGCGTCCAGTTCGGCCGGCCATGCGTTGCGCTTCGTCATGGCCTGGATGTGGTCGATGGGGTGATCAGGGTCGTACATCGAGTGGACGAGGGAGGCCAGGCGGCTCTGGCCGAGCGGCTGGCGCACCCGGATGTCGGCCTCGGCGAGGCGGGCGCAGATGTCGGTGAGCTCGCGCGCCATGACGACGGCGAGCCCCGCGTCCCGGTCGAGCTTGCGGCCCGCGTGGGGCCGGGCGGCGCGGGCCATGGCGTTGGCCTCGGCGGCGAGCTCGCGGTTGAACTCCATACATGCGACGAGGTAGGCACGGTGCTGCTCGCTGGAGGTGGAGACCATGGACTGGAGCTGCTCGTAGGACTCCTGCAGCCAGCCCGGTGAGGCCTTGTCGCCGCGCTGGGCGACGTCCTTGGCGTGCGCGTCGGGGTCGGCGGGCAGGGTGCGGGCCAGCATCTGGATGCGGCTCACGAAGCCGTCGCCGTTGGCGACGTGCTTGAGCAGCGTGCCGAACCGGTCGACGAGCGCCTCCTGGTCCTCGCTGTCGCGCAGCCCGACGCCTGGCCCTTCGATCTCGATGGCCGCGGTGACGGTGCGGCGGTCGGCGTGCAGCAGTACGGCGATCTCGTCCGGTCCGAAGGGTGCGGCCAGCCAGTTGATCCGGCCGATGCCGGGGGGCGGCCCGATCTCGACCTCACGCCCGTCGGCGCTCACGCCCGCTTCCATGGCGCCGGACTGGTACGTCGTGCCGCGGCGCAGGGAGCGCTTGAAGCTGCGGTTGATCTCGAACCATTTGTAGAAGGTCCGGTGCTTGTACGGGACGTAGACGATGGCCAGGGCGAGCAGCGGGAAGCCGGTGAGCAGCACGATCCGCATGGACAGGACCGGTACGAGCAGCCCGCTCATCATGCCGAGGAACGCCCCGCCGATGATCAGGGCGATCTCGCCGGTCTCGCGGTTCTTGCCGACCATCGCGTTCGGCCGGGCCCGGCCGATGAGATACGTACGGCGGGGCGCGATCGGATGGGACTGCGTGCTCAACGCCCGCCACCTCCTGTGCTCTTGTTACCTGAACTGCCTGACCCGCCGCGCGAGCCCCGGCTGCTGTGCGGGGTACCGGAGGTGGGACCCGATCCACTGCGGGGCGGAGGTGCGGCGGAGGGGACAGATCCGCCGCCGACCCCGCTCCCGGAGTTACGGGAGCTGTGTGCGGCGACCCCGCCGCTGACCGGGTTGGCGGGGCGGCCCCCGCCGCTGTTGTTGCCGCCGCTGTCGCCGCCGCCGCGGCTGCTGTGGGTCTTGATGCCCTGGGACACGAGAGCGGCGGGCGAGCTGATCATCGCGGCGGCCTGGGAGCCGTCGGTGGCCTGCTTGCGGTTGGTCCGGGCGCCCTGGATCTCGTCGCCGAATCCAGGGACGAAGCGGTAGATCATGCCGGAGGCGAAGATCGCCAGCAGGATGATGGACAGTCCGGACACCACGGCGGAGAAGGCGTCGGGTCCGTCGTCGGAGGACAGTGCGCCGGCCAGGCCGAGCACGACGACGATGACCGGCTTCACCATGATCACCGCGATCATGATGCCCGCCCAGCGCCGCACGTGTCCCCACATGTTCTTGTCGACGAGCCCCGCGTACACGGCGGTTCCGAGGAGGGCGCCCACGTAGAGCAGGGCGGCCCGGATCACGAGTTCGAGCCAGAGGATGCCTGCGGCGAGGATCGACACCAGCGAGACGACGATCAGCATGATCGGCCCGCCGCCGATGTCGGAGTCCTTCTTGAGCGCTTCGGCGAACGACCCGAAGAAGACATCGGTCTGCCCGCCGGACGACGAGGCGATGACCTCGGTGACGCCGTCGGTCGCGGAGACGATCGTGTAGAGGATCAGGGGCGTGAACGCGGACGCGAGCACCGTCAGCCACAGGAACCCGATGGCCTCGGAGATCGCGGTGGTGACCGGCACCCCCGAATGGCCCGCTTAGCCACGGCGAGCAGCCACAGGACGAGCGTCAGCACGGTGGAGGCGGCGAAGACGATCGCGTACTGCTGGAGGAACCGGGTGTTCGTGAAGTCGACGTTCGCGGTGCTCTTGACCGCTTCGCTGAGCTTGCCCACGATCCACGCGGCGGCATCGGCACAGCCTCGGCCCAGGGAGGTGAGGGGGTCGAGGGCGGGGTCGGTGCTGGGCGGGGGCGTGGACTTGGCGGAGGAGTTACCTTCGCAGTAGTCCTTGGCGAGCCCGACGATGAGGTCACACGCCTCGTTGCCCTTCTTGCTGGGCGATGGCGACGGAGACGGCGCCGCTGCGGCTTGCGAAGCCAGCAGGATCAACATGGCCGGAAGGGCGCTCAAGATCGACAGAGTGCGCCCGCCGCGGCGGCGGTTATCGGGCATAAGTGAAGCCTCCGTATCCCTCAACCGCGCCGGCGATGTCATCGGCCGTGGACGCCCGGTTGTCGCCGCTGACAGGAGTGGGCCCCTCTGTCTGGCTCGACGACTCGATCTTCCAGTCGTTTCCGATCCACTTGAGCTTCTCCGAGATCGTGAACCAGGTCTCGGTAACGGGCTTTGTGGATCCCTGACCGGCCATGCCGACGAGACCTGTGCACCAGACCTCGACAGTGGCCGTGTCGCCGCTCTGCTCGATCATCTTCGTGCCCACCGGGACCGTCCGCGAGACGAACGTCAGGCCACTGGGGGTGCTGCCGTCATCGTTCAGGCCGACGTTCTTGAGAAAGCTGGGCGAGTAGGCCGTGTTCAGGTCGGAGACGAGCCTGTCGACGATTGCCGGGTCATGAGTGGCCTGAACGATGGTGCGACGAGAGGCCGAGTTGAACATGTCGGCTGAACCGAGGGCCACCGCAAAGTTGGAGGCCGCGCTCTGCGCCCCCTGCGCGTCATGCGCGAACCCCGACGCGATCCCGCCGTTCTTCCCCGTCACCGGCTTCGTCCCCGTGGCAGCCGTCGGTGCCGCGCCGGCCTGCTTGCCGTTGCTTCCCGACGTGCCGTCTCCGCCGTCGTCTCCGCCGCCGCCGCCCATGTTCGCGAAGGCGATAGCGCCCAGCAGCAGGACGACCACGCCGACGACCGTGAAGAGCGAGCGGGAGTTCCGGGCCGGTCGGCGGGGGCCGTAGCCGTCGCCGCCCTCGCCGTCAGGGAGGCGGGTGCGGGTCTGGCGGGTGCCGCCGAGGGTGCTGTAGCCGTCGTTCGAACGCCCCGAGTCGTTGCCGTAGCCGTCCTCGTCGCCGAAACTCATGCCGCGTACGCCCCCTCAACCATTGCCTGAACCGCGTAGTACGACGGTAGCCGTGCTGGTTTCCGCGCGGGCGCGGTGTGGTGACTCGACATCAGGGAGACGCAACCTCTGCCGGTGGGCACGACGGACGGATGGGGGAGACGGGCGAGCGGACGGCCCCTGGCGGGGGCTGACGACGAGTTAGACGGCCATCCCGTAGACGATGGTGAACAGGGTTCCGAGCGATCCGATGATGAACACACCGGTCAGACCGGCAACGATCAGCCCCTTGCCCTGCTCGGCGCTGAACGTGTCGCGCAGAGCCGTCGCACCGATCCGCTGCTTTGCCGCTCCCCAGACCGCGATGCCGAGACAGAGCAGGATGGCGATCGCCATCACGACCTCGATCATTACGCGGGCCTCGTTGCCCAAGGTCCCGAACGGGCCCCAGTTCGGGGCGATTCCGCCGATGATGGTGGTGATGTCGCCCTTTTCAGCTGCCAGGATCATGTAAGTCACCGCCCCTGTTGGGTAGTTCAATGCCCGTACCGCACGGCACGAGTCACCCTCTATCTTCGCTGATGAAACTGCTCTCCACGACGACTTGACGGCTCTCTTTACCCGGATCTCGCACATTTGACCGGTCTGACCGCCCTGACCTGCGGCTCGAATCGGTGTGTGAGCGAATTTCGTATCGTTACTCTGTGTATCACGGAGGGTGACGCCGGGCAATGATTGTCATCACGCCACCCTGACCGAGACCCGCATCGACGCTCGAACCGCACCCATCAGGGGATGCGTGACCAGGTGGGGCGCGGTTCGATCAGAGGAGCGAGCGGGGCGGGTTCGGCGGGCGAGGTGGTGTCGTCCAGGCCGACGGCGGCCGGAAATCGCACCATGAGCCGTCAAAGGGAAACGTTCCGGCCTCGGCGAGCCGTGCCACCGTGTCGCCCTCCGTCCGGATGGCGACGGCTTCCTCGGCGGTCCAGTACGCGGGGTGGCCGGTTTTATCGGCGAAGGACTGCTCGTCCTTCCACTGCCAGGTGCGGTCCGGGGTCACGTTGATGTCGAGTTCGTGGTCGGCGATGTCGATGTCGTCGCCGTGGTGGACCCGGCGTTCCAGGTTGACGTACCAGCCGCGGAACTTCTGTCTGCGCCCGAAGAGCCACAGGACGGAGTGTGCCGCGCCGGTCGGCTGGTAGAAGAGCGCGTTGCCCATCGGCCACCGGTCGGCGACCACCGGGTAGCCCTCGGCGGGACGCTCGTGCGGTGCGATGTCCCGCAGGTGTGTGGTGCCGAACGGCAGGGCGGTGCGCCACATCGGTGTGCCGGTCTCCATCCATACCAGCTGCCCCGCGGCCGTGCGTTCGACCAGGCGTACGGGCACGGAGGCGCTCAGGTGGCCGCCTATGAAGAAGTTCCAGTGCAGGATCTGACCCGGACCCCTGCTGGTGCGGTTGCTCGTGTGGATTCTCGTGTCGTTGCTCGCGACGTCCCTCTTGCCCGCTTTCATGCGATTGATCATGCCCGCGGCGAGGTCTTCGGACACGTGCTCGGCCTGCCCAGGTGTCGGGGCCCGGTCAGTGGCCTCCCCGGTTCTCCACGCACGGCCCCGTTCCGGGCTGGGGTTCGGCGTACGCGCCGTGCACCTCGATGCTGAGCTCCTCCTTCGTCACGTGCCCGGACACGCAGACGTCGCCCGTGTGGACGCTGTAGAACCCGTCGGCGATGTAGACCCCGTGCTTCTCGCCGCAGCCGAGATGTGCCAGCGCTGCCGTGATCCGCTTCCCGCTGAGGTCGCCTTCCTTCCGGGCCTTATCCAACTCCTTGCGAATGAGCCCGGCCGACGCCTCGCCCTTTGCGCGCTGGTCCGGGCTGAGCTTCGCCGACATGCGGTAGGCGTGGTTGTCGGCGTAGTTGGGGGGACGGTCCTCGTTGTCCCCCTCTCGGTCTCCCTCCTGCGATGGCACGGCCCCGCTCGGAGTGGCTGAAGGGGAGGGCTGGGGCGGCGGAGTCTCGGCGGGCTGGGCACATTTCGGCCGGGGGGCGTACGAAGGGGGAGGGGTCACCGACTGTGCCTGCTGCCCTCCGTGTTCCGTACCGCAGGCGGTCACGGTGAGTGCGAGGAGGGCGGCTGCCGCGGCTGACCGTCTGAGGCGTGTGGTGGTGGTGAGGGGCATGGCATGAGTCTCGGGTCCGGGGCCGGGCTTGGCACGCGAGTTGTTCGAACGTCATGGTCCCCGCGACCCGGGGTTCGGGGTTCGGGAGCCGAGGTTCGGGCTCCGAGTTTCGTGAACCGAGCCTCGGGAGCCGAGTCTCGGACTTCGGGGTTCGAGCGCCGGAATGGAGGCGTACATCCGTCAGGTCAGTGGGTACCGGGCCGGGTGTCGGCCCGACGCTTGAGCTTCGGGTTCCGGGCGTCGGGATGCGAGGTTCGGGGTTCGAGCGGTGTCGTACAACCGGTAGGTAGAAGAAGGGGTTTGGGAAACCTCCCCACCTCCCCTACCCCCTCGCGACGAGCAAGTATGACCGTTTGTGACCGACTTGCGGCGCAGCGTCGCGGCTGCTTACCGTGCCCTCAACGTAACGACCCCGACGCGGTGTTATCAGCACCGGCCGGGGTCTCACCCAAGATCGACTAATTGAGGAACCGATCTCGTGGCTACCGAGAACTTTAGCTCCGCCCCGCGCCCGCCCGAATGCTCGCCTCCGTACGCGAGGGCCAATCCCGGCTACGGCAAGCGATCCGCACCCTCCCAGCTTCCGCCGCGCGCCGACGACTTCGCGTTGCTGCCGGAACGGGAGAGGTTCATCGCCGGGTACGTCGACAGGCTCCCCGACGGCGCGGCCATGGACATCAAGTCGCTGGCCAAGAGCCTTCCGCTGTACGGGCAGATGGCGGTCGGCAGTGCGCTGAGGGCGTTGGGTGTCGCCGGGTATCTGCGCCATGTGCGATGCCCCGCGGCCGACGGTGACCAGGTCCGCTGGGTGACGCGTACCTTCTGGTCCCGCACCGCCCGCGACAACGAGTGGTGGGTGACCTTCTTCCTCGCGGCCGAGGAGGCCTGCACCGCGCCGGAGCCTGTGAGTTCGCTCCCGGTCACGGCCCCGGCCGCGCTCCCGGTCACGGGACCGGTCCCCGCCGCGGTCTCCGTCCCGGCCCTGGACGCGGTCGAGGTCGAGGCCGAGGACGAGGCCGCGTACGCGCAAACCCCGTCCCCCGCCCGCGCGCCCGTGCTGCCTCGGCAGCGGAACCCGCAGCCGGCGCCGGTGGTGCCTTCGCCCGCGTACGCCGCTCTGGCCCGGCTCGGCCGCGTCGAGCCCCGTCTTACCCTCTCCGCCGCCGACTGCGCGGTGTTGGAGGAGCTGGCCGCGGCCTGGCTCGCCCGGGGCGTGGACGCCGAATACCTCACCCAAGCCCTTGTCGCCGGGCTTCCCGAGCGGGTCGACTCACCGGTGGGCTTCCTCCGCCGCCGCCTGCGCGACAAGATCCCGCCCCACATCCCCGCTGCCCCGGCAACAGGGGTGGCACCACCCCCGCGGCTCATGGTCGAGTGCTCCGAATGCCGCACCCCCGGCAGGCCCGAAGCGCTCCCGGACGGCCTCTGCCAGCAGTGCCGCACGCCCGTCCCCGACACTGTTCCTGACACCGTCGCCCCCGCCGAGGCGCCCGTCGCACGCGACATCCATGCGCTCGTCGGCAACCTCAGGGACCTACTGAAGGCGCCCTGAGGGCAGGTGGTGGTGGCCGCCTACTCGCTCAGCCCCACGACTCCCCAGCCCCGGCGGGCGGCTTCGGACAGTACGCGGTCCCAGTCGTCCAGCAGGACGGCGAACTGGTCGAAGTCGCCGACCCACCCTCGGGGAACGGCAGCGTGCTCGTCGTAGCTCCCACGCAGCCCGCCGAGCCGGGCCCGTACCCGCTGCGACGTCGCTGCAAGGTCCCGCACGCTGTCCGGCGACCGCGCGAGCAGTACGCCGTAGCTGACGGCGGGGTCATCGCAGAAGAAGCCTGGGTCAACGTGCTCCGCCTCGCCGTCCAGGCCTCCCCAGATCAGCCCGAGCAGCAACGTGTCCACCTCGGCCCGCAACGGCGGGTCGGCATGTTCGCGTACGGACTCCCACCGCTCCCCGGCCCGGAAATGCGGCTTGAACGAACCGAGGGTGCCCCGGAACTCGTAGACGTCGAAGGAGTCGCTGTGAGGCCCTCGTGGCCGTTCCCAGGCGCCTTCGGCCCCGGGTGCGTCGTGATCCCACAGGCCGGTGTCGTCGGCGTACCAGGCATCCCTCAGCCGCGACAGCCTCTCCCCGGGCGGAGCCTCCCCCAGCCATGCCCAGTCGGCGATCAGCACAGTGATGTCCAGCCCCATGCCGGTGAGCGTAGCGATCACCCGTACTGCGCGGTGCGGAGACGCGGCTCGCGCTCGCTCGGTCGGGCCGACCGCTCCGGTCAGGGTTCCTGGGAGCGGCAGGCGTTCAGGAGGGGGGCCAGGAGCCGCGTGGAGGTGGTCGGGCGGACGGCGAGGTAGGTCTGCATGGCGGGTGCGGGCGGGGCGAACGGGCGGAAGACCGTGCGGGCGGTGGGCATGACGGCGGCCTTGGCGGAGTAGACGACGGTCCAGGTGGGCTTGCCGCTGCCGATGGCCGCGAAGGTGTCCTGGTCGGTGGTGAAGACGGGGCCCATGACGGGTTCGAAGCCCGCGGACCGGCAGGCGCCGGTGATCAGGTCGACCAGGTGCGGGTTGGCCTCGCGAGGTGCGATGCGCAGGGGCAGGGTGGCCAGATCGGCGAGGTCGAGGCGTTCGTGAGCGGCCAGCGGGTGGGACGCGGGCAGCGCGGCTACCAGCTCGTCCTGCCACACCGGAATCAGGTCCAGCCCCGGGCTCCGGCCGACCCCGCGGACGAAGGCGGCGTCCAGTTCGCCGTCCCGTACGCGCTGCAGCCGAGGCGCTGGTGGTGCGCTGTGCAGTTCCACGGTGATCTCCGGCGCGAGTTGCGCCATGTCCGCCAGCAGGCATTCCAGTCGTGCGCCGAGGCCGGAGTTGGTGCCGACGCGCAAGGTCGTGAGCCGGTCGGCGCGGAGCTCGGCCATCGTCTTCAGCGCCGCTTCCTCGGCGGTCGCGAGGGCCCTGGCGCGTGGCAGGAACGCGTGGCCCGCGGCGGTCAGCGTGACGCTGCGGGTGGTCCTGTCGAACAGTTCCAGGCCGAGTTCCCGTTCGAGTCTGCGGACCTGCTGGCTGACGGCCGGCTGGACGATGCGCAGTCGGTCGGCGGCGCGTCCGAAGTGCAGTTCCTCGGCGACCGCGAGGAAGTACCGGACCTGCCGCAGCTCCATATCCGCCCCCTTCACTCATCACGATTCGTGATGAGTATAGGAGCCGAATGCGCCTTGATCACCTCGGTACGGAGCGGTGAACTGTTCCTACGCCACGGCACAAGCCGCAGGCGCTTAACCAGCAGAAAAAAAGACCATCAGGAGGCAGTCATGCCCGCAGTGACCATCCAGCAGGGCCCCCGCGACGTCGAGCTCAAGCGGGAGCTGATCAAGAAGATCACCGACGCTTTCGTCGAGACCTACCGGATCCCGGCCGAGACGGTGATGGTCTTCATCGAGGAGACCCCCACCGACAGCTTCGGCGTCGGCGGCAAGCTCGCTGCGGACAAGTGACGCCACGCGTGCGTGTGAGCGGCCGTGTAGCTCCCCGCCTTGGCTGAGGCCGGTGACGGCCGCCCGACTGCTGAGGACGGGGCGTGGCCCGGCGGCGGCCCGCACGCTCCCGAGCGGGCGGCCCCGGGCCATGCCCCGGCACACCCCGGAGCGGGTGCCCGTCACCGCTGCCTGAGCCGGCCGCCGTCCATGACGGCTGCCGGCATTTTCATTGAGTCCAAGTCGCGCGAGGCGGTCATGCCGGGACAGCGCTCAGGAGGCCGGCCCAACCCCTGAGCCGCCGGCGGACGAAGGACCCTGTCCCCCGGACGGGCCCGGTGAAGGCCGTGCTGCGCGGCGGCGCCGGTAGTAGGAGATCGCCACGGCTCCGAGCAGCGGGCCCCAGAGGATGAGCGGTTGGTAGAGGATGCCGACCACCATGTGCCCGGTGTGCGTCATGTCGTCGTGCGGGAAGGTCCACCACCACGCCATCGGGGTCCACAGCGCGGTGAGGCAGCCGGCTCCGAGGAGGGCGGCCACGGTGGCGGCGAGGGGGTGGACCGTGCGGCCACCGATGCGCGGGATCCAGTGCGGCAGCACCTCGCCCCAGGGGCGCACCAGACCGACGGCCAGCAAGGCCAGCAGCTCGCAGGCCACGCTCAGGAACAGCATCCACGCCTTCGCGCCCGGGGTCTCGAAGCCCGTGAACCCTTCGGCCGTGTAGCCGGACGGGAATCCGAGGACGAGCGCGATCCGCCAGAGCCCGGTCGGCACCACGACGAGGGTGACGAGATGCGCCGAGCGCACGGCCCAACGCGGAGCGTCGGTGCCGGATCCGGTGAGGGTGCCTCGTGTGCCTACGGGGTACGGGGTGCGCTTCCTGGTCTCCATGACTTCAGCCTGTCGCGCCCGCCCGCTCGGTTCGTCGTCCCGTGAGCCGGTTCCGTACCTGCCCCTGGGACGAGGCCGGTCAGGGTGCCGTCCGCCGCGTGGGGGAGGGGCCCTCGTCGTTCCGGACCGCTCCTGAGCCGTCGGCGGGTTCGGCGAAGTGGTCGAACTCGCCGGCCCGGACGCCCTTGGCGAAGGCCTGCCACTTGGTGCGGGTGGTGGTGACGACGTTGCCCGGGTCACCGGTCTCTCGCAGGTGCACCAGGTCGCCCGCGCCGAAGGCGATCTCGATCCAGGGGCCGGGGCCGGGGTCGTCCTGCGGCGCCGCGCGGATCCAGGTGAGGCCGCTCGGGCGGTCAGTCACGGAGCCGGTCCTCCTTGAGCGTGCGGAGGAGGGCGTCGAGGGCGGCGGGCGTGGTGCGGAGTATCGCGCCGCCGGGGTCGCCGGATTCGGTGAGGGATATCGATCCGGGGCGGTCGGTCCCCACATGCACGCAGGCCTCGCCCTGTGCGCAGTAGGACGACCTCTGCCAGGAGTGTGCGGACATCATGGTTCCTTTCAAAGGTCCTGGGTGATCTTGTGGATGAGCTCCTGGGACTGCTCGACATTCAGGGCTGCGTCGTCGAGGCGTTCCAGGAGGAGTCGGTACTGCGCCAGTTGGGATTCCGCGTCGATGAAGACGGGGCCGTGTGACTGGTCGAGCTGCGCGGTGTCGAGTACCGGAACCGGGCCGCGTACGTAGTACAGGGACTGCCCCGAGCCCGGGTAGTACGTGGCCTCGAAGGGGATCACGCGGATGGTGGTGTGGGGGAGCTCGCTCATCTTGAGGATGTGCTGTAGCTGGCCTCGGGCGATGTCCGGGCCCCCGAACCTCATGCGTAGAGCTGCTTCATGGATGACGGCTCGGTAGGGAGGGGGGCCCGTGCGGTAGAGGACTTCCTGCCGCTTGATGCGGTAGGAGACGCGGTGTTCGATCTCGGGCGGTGGCAGGTCGGGAACGGCCTGCCGGTAGATCTCGCGGGCGTGATCGACGGTCTGGAGCAGGCCGGGAATGTGGATGCTGTGTGCCGCGTGCAGGGCAGTGCCGTGGTGCTCGATCTCTGCCAGGTCGAGCAGCTTGGGCGGCAGGATCTCCCGGTACTCCTCCCACCAGCCGCGTCTGCGGTCGGTCGTCATGCCCACGAGTGCCTCGATCAGGGCTTGGTCGGTGCAGGAGTACGTGTGCGCCGCGACTCGTACCCGTTCGGCACTCACGCCGAAGCGCGCCACCTCTATGTTGCTGAGCTGGCCCGAACTCGTACCGAGGAGGTCGGCCGCCTGCGTCGTGGTCATTCCGGCGCGCTCCCGCAACTTGCGCAGCTCGGCGCCGAGTCGTGTGCGACGTGCGGAGGGGGCGGCTCTACGTGCCATCTCGAACTCCCATTGCAATACGGCTGAGTTGAGCCGTCACTCACACGAGTGGTTCAACTCAAGGATTCCGGTCCAAGAGCGCAAGGAATCCTTGCATGCCTTTAATCTCGGTCTCAGGCCACCCGCCCGGAAGCACCCCGCTCGACGGAGCGGCCTCGTCACCGGGCACCGCGGGACAACTCATCCACTTCGCCCCCTCGCCCCTTCGCGATCGGAGATTTCCATGCCCACGGCCACCGTAGCGCCGCCCTGGACGTACACCCTCCAACTCCCGCAGGATCCCCGGGCCCCCGGAGTGGCCCGGGCCACCCTCCGTAACGTGCTCCGCGCGCACGGCATGTCCGAACTCGCCGAGACCGCAGAACTGTTGGCGAGCGAGCTGGTCACCAACGCGTACCAGCACTCCTCGGGGCCGTTCTCCCTGCGCATGCGGGACGCGGGGCGCCGTCGGGTCCGGCTCGGCGTGTGGGACACCGATCCGCGCATCCCCGCACCGTTCCGGTGGGGCGCGCAGAGCCCGGCGGAGCTCGCGGAGAGAGGGCGCGGGCTGTATCTCGTCACGCTCTACGCGGAGAGCTGGGGCGCGTATCCGATGCGCGGCGGGCTGCCGGGGCAGGGCGGGAAGCTGCTCTGGGTGGAATGCGTGGCGAAGACGGACTGTCAGTGGGGGGATCTATCGTAACTTTTTGTAAGGGAGGGTTCGGCCGAGAAGTGTGGCGACTCCGCGCGGAGTCTTGCGTGTTGAGCGATTCCGTCTGATGGTGATGGTTCTTGTCGTCTTCCGTTCGGAGCCGCTTGATGAGTGCACACCGTCCGAGCCGTCGGTCCGTCCTCTCGACCGGTGCAGCCCTCGCCGGCTGGGCCGTCTTCGCGGCGCAGAGACAGGCCTTCGCCGCGGACGGTCCCGAGTGGGACGCGGAGCCGAGGACGTTCCAGGTCGGCAGGGAGGCGGCGCGGGCCCCGCTCGTGCCGTACGCCAGCGGTTCCGACGCACTGCGTGGCGACCTCGGGAAGTCGCCCTACTTCCGTTCGCTGAACGGGAGCTGGCGCTTCAAGTGGTCCAAGAACCCGGACGCCCGACCGGTCGGGTTCGAGGCGCCCGGCTACGACGACGGCGGCTGGGACCACATCCCCGTACCGTCGAACTGGGAGATCGAGGGCTATCCGGAGCCGATCTACCTGAACATCCGCTATCCGTGGATCGGCTACGAGACCCCGCAGCCCCCGGCCGTGCCGCACGACTTCAACCCGGTCGGCTCCTACCGCCGCACCTTCAGCGTGCCGCGCGACTGGTCCGGCCGGCGCACCCTGATCTCGTTCCAGGGCGTGAAGTCGGCCTTCTTCCTCTGGGTGAACGGCAAGAAGGTCGGTTACAGCGAGGACAGCTACACCCCCGCCGAATTTGACATCACCGACCATGTGCGGCCGGGCGAGAACACCCTGGCGGTCGAGGTCTACCGCTGGTCCGACGGCAGTTGGCTCGAGGACCAGGACATGATCGACCTGTCCGGGATCTTCCGCGACGTCTACGTATACGCGATCCCGCCCGTCCATGTGCAGGACCTGTTCGTGCGGACCTCGTTGGACGACGCGTACCGCGACGCGGTCCTCACGATCACCGCGACCGTACGCAACCGAGGCACCGCCGAGGCCACCGGTCACCGGATCGAGGCGGTGCTGTACGACGGCCGAGGGCGCCGCGTCGGCCGTCCCCTCACCGGTGAGGTCGTCCCGAAGAGGTCGGGCGACACGGAGGTGACGCTGAAGGCGGACGTCGCCGCGCCCGCGCTCTGGTCTGCCGAGGACCCGAACCTCTACACCCTCGTCGTCACCCTCACCGACGGATCGGGGCGGACGGCCGACATCCAGCGGACCCGCACCGGGTTCCGTGAAGTGGAGTGCGGACCGGGCAAGTTCACCGTCAACGGCAAGCCCGTCATGTTCCGCGGCACCAACCGCCACGAGTCCGACCCCGACCACGGCCAGGCGATCCGGGAGCCCCGGATGGTGCAGGACATCCGGCTGATGAAGCAGCACAACATCAACGCCGTGCGTACCTCGCACTACCCGAACAATCCGCGCTGGCTGGAGCTGTGCGACGAGTACGGCCTGTACGTCATCGACGAGACCAACCTGGAGACGCACGGCGTGCGGGACACCGTGCCGGCCTCGCTGCCCGAGTGGACCGACGCGTGTGTGGACCGGCTCCGCTCCATGGTCGAGCGGGACAAGAACCATCCTTGCGTCGTCGTCTGGTCACTGGGCAACGAGGCCGGTGGAGGGTCCAACTTCCGGACCATGGCCGACTGGGTGCACGCCCGCGACGCCTCCCGGCCCGTGCACTACGAGGGCATGAACGAGGTCGCCGACCTGCACAGCGAGATGTACACCAAGCCGGCGGAGGTGGAGGCGTACGGCAGGTCCGGGAAGACGACGCCCTTCATGCTCTGCGAGTACGCGCACGCCATGGGCAACAGCAGCGGCAACCTCAAGGAGTACTGGGACATCTTCGAGCGGTACCCGAATCTGCACGGCGCGTTCGTGTGGGACTGGGTGGACCAGGCGATCCGGCTGCCGGTGCCGGGCGACCCCAAACACACCTACCTGTCGTACGGCGGTGACTGGCACGACGGGTACCCGACCGACTGGAACTTCTGCTGCAACGGCCTGGTCGCGTCGGACCGTACGCCGCACCCCGGACTGCTGGAGATCAAGAAGGTCTACCAGCCGGTCGCCGTCGCTGCCGCGGATCTCGCGGCGGGGACGGTCACGGTGCGGAACAAGCACCTGTTCAGCGGCCTGGACGCGTATGAGCTGCGCTGGGACGTGACCTGTGACGGCCGGAGCGTGCAGCACGGCAGCCTCGCCGCGCCGAAGGTGGGGCCCGGCGACGAAGGAACCCTGCACATCCCCTACCGGAAGCCGCAGTCGCCCGAGCCGGGCGCCGAGTACTGGCTCAACGTGTCCTTCGTGCTCAAGTCGGCGGCCCGCTGGGCGGACGCAGGGCACACCGTCGCCGCCGAGCAGCTCGCGCTGGACTGGCACGCCCCCGCTCCCGCCGACCCGGGCCCGGGCGGCCTGCCCGCGCTCACCCTCGACGAGACCGGCACCCTGGTGCAGATCAGCGGGCGCGACGTGGAGGTGGTTCTGGACAAGTCGACGGGCACCCTGGCTTCGTACCGGGTGAAGGGACAGCTGCTGCTGGCCGGCGGCCCGGTGCCGAACTTCTGGCGCGGCCCCACCGACAACGACATCGGCCGCGGCGCCCAGAACTCGCTGCGGACCTGGCGGGCCGCAGGTTCGGACCGCAAGGTGACATCGGTCAAGGCTGCACAGCCCGCGCCCGGCGTGGTCACCGTCGAGGTGCACTGCACCCTGCCCACCGCTCCCACCGCCTCCACCTGGCGCACGGTGTTCACGGTGCGCGGCGACGGGGAGATCAGGGTCCGGCACACCTTGGAGGCCGCCGACGGACTGCCTGATCTGCCGATGGTGGGCGCGCTGTTGACCCTCCCGAAGGGGTTCGAGCAGATCGACTGGTACGGCCGAGGTCCGCAGGAGAACTACGCCGACCGCAAAACCGCAGCGTTCGTGGGGCGTTACCGCTCCAAGGTCGACGACCAGGTCGCGCCGTACGTACGTCCCGAGCAGACCGGCAACATGACCGACGTCCGCCGGCTGTCCGTGACCGACCGGTCGGGCTCCGGCCTGCTGGTGCAGGCCGATCCGGGCGAGGACGAACCGATGCTGGAGACGAGTGTCCTGCACTACTCGCCGTTCGACCTGGACGGGCCGAAGCACCCGTACGAACTGAAGCGGCGTGACGAGACGATCCTGGGGGTCAACCACCGGCAGATGGGAGTCGGCGGCAACGACTCGTGGGGAGCCCCGCCGCTCGACGAGTACCTGCTGCACGCGGGGCGGACCTATACGTACGCGTACCGGCTGCGGTCCGCGTAACGGGGCGGGCCGGCCTGCGTAACGGGGCGGGGCGTCCTGCGTAAGGCGTAGGGCGGCCCGCCCGCTTGGTGGGGCGGCGATGGCATCGGCGGGTGGGGGGCCGGCGGCTGGGGCGTGCGCGGCGGCGTGACCGGTCGCCCGGCCGGGCGTTAAGTCGATCATGAGTATCCGACGCAGGATCACCCTTGCTGCCGTCTTCGCCGCCTCCCTCGCCGCCCCCGCTCTCCTGACGACCCCGGGCGCCGAGGCCGTACCGCCCGGGCAGGTGTACTTCTGGCCCGATGCGAACCAGATGGGGGCGGGCGGCGCCTGGGCCTACACGCCGCCCGGCTACCGCGAGGCCGATCCCCGGGTGAAGCGGCATGCCTTCTCGTTCGACTCGCACGCCCCCGGCAGCGTGTTCGCGATCAGCTTCCAGCCCGGCGGCGGGTGCCTCTTCCGGGAGATCCGCCCGGACGACTACGACAACAACTGGACGGCCTGGGCGACGAAGTTCGACGGCGTGAGCGACACCGCCATGGGCTGCGAGCCGGGCTGATCCGCGATGCGCGTTCGTAGGCGGACCATCGGGGCGCTGAGCATCCCGCTGCTCCTGGCCGGGTGCGCGGCTCCGGCTTCGACTCCGGCCCCGCGGCCCGCTGCGGAAGAAACGATCAAGGCCGCCACCCAGACCCTCACCGACGCCTGCCTCACCCGGCAGGGGCTGAGACCGCCCGTCCCCGGGCAGAGTGCTCGGCCTGGCCCGGAGGAGCGGCGGGTGTCCGCCGCGCTCTTCGGGGCCGGGCCGGCGGAGCTGTCCGTCGCACTGCCCACCGGTTACGTGGTGCGCGCCCATACCGATGGCTGCCTGGCCGCCGCACAGCGGCGGCTCTACGGCGACCAGCGCGGGTGGTTCATGGCATCGGTGATCGTCAACAACCTCAAGCCGGAAGCCACCCAGGCCCACCGCAGCCTCGCCGAGATCCGTGCCCGGCACAGCGCCGAGATCGCCGAGTGGCAGCGGCTGCGCTCACACGCATTCGTGCAGGCGACCGACCTGCTCGACAACCCCCCACCGACAGGAGAACCGCAGTCATGAAACGTCTCACCACGATCCTCACCGCTGCCCTGATGTCCACCGGCGCCCTGCTCGCCACCTCGGCCACCGCCGATGCGGCGCCCTGCCGCAGCGGCTACTTCTGTGTCTGGACGGACGCGAACTTCCAGGGCCTGAAGATCGAGCACGGCGGTGACGACCACTGGTGGGAGGGCGACATGTTCAAGCACGATTCGTCGTGGGCGAACCACGGCATCTCGGGTCCCAACATCCCCGACCACGTCAAGGTGTACGAGGGGCGCGAGCGGCTCGGCCGGGTCACTCTCTGTCTGGCTCCGGGACAGGAGATCGGGTTCGACTCGGGGGCCAACGACCAGGGCGGCTCCCACGCCTGGTCGGTCGGCTGCTGAGTTCTGCTCGCGCTCGGACGCGTGCGGCCGCGGCGACATGTGTGCCACGTCACGCGTGACTATTGCGGCCTGATCCTCGTTGGGGTGGTTGTGCCCAAGACTGTCATCTCAGATCAGACTGCCGCCACGCCGCCCTCGAAGCCCGTTCCGCCGCCCTTCCTGCTGACAGCGCGGCAGGGGGAGGCGGCGCGTGCGCTCCTCTCGTACGTTGCCGCGCTGCCTCTCGCGTCCGTCGACGCGCAGTTCCTGGCCGTCGTCGTGGCCATCCGGGCCGCGCGGAGCGGCGTCGGAAACGTCACCGGCACCGACCTGCGCTCGTTGCGGCTGGAGGATCCGCACGGGGCCGTCGCCGGACTGGCCGCCCTCGGGTGGCAGGTGTCCGATTCCCTGGTGGACGGGAACCCGGACACCCCGGTAGGGATCAAGGTGCCGGAGCTGAGCCGGGAGACGGACCACCCGCTGCCCTTGGGCAAGGGCACGCGGTCCCGGGTGTCGGGATGGGCCATGCGCGCGCGGATCGCCAAGCCGGTCAAGAAGGCCGGGCCGGCCACCCGGCTCGCCGCCCTGTTCCTGGCAGCCCACAGTTCCAGCGAGCTCGTCGGCCAGATCCCGGCGCACCTGCCCGAGGCCTGCCGGGCCGCGCTGCCCGAACTGGTCGCCAAGGGCTTCCTGGCCGAGCTGTCCGGTGACGCGTACCGGCTCGACCCGGCGATGCGGCACCTCGCGGGCATGTTCCGCACCGCCGAGGAAATCGCGGAGCTCGCGGAACAGGAAGAGGCACAGCGGGCAGCGCGTGCGGCGGTGGCCGTCGCCGAACCGGAGGAGATCACCCCGGACCAGTGGGCCGAGTGGAAGTCCGGGGTCAGCCCCGCTCTGCTGCGGCACGTGGAGGCGGTGGAGCAGTGCCCCTTGTGCCGGTTCTCCTTCGGGCGGGTCGCGCAGGCGTTCATGTCCACGCCCTCCGCCGTCCCCGCGCCGCGGTCGGTGGTCAGCGACTACGACACCTGGCGGGCCGCGCATCCCGACTGCGGCCGGGAGGCCGCCACGTTCGCGGTCGACTTCCGCGCGGAGCACGGCCACGGACCGTCGTACAGCCAGCTGTGCAAGGGCCTGCGCTGGAAGAAGCTGTCACGGTCACTGCGCGGCCTCGTGGTGAGCCGCATCCTCGCCGACGGATGGCTGACCGACACCTCACCGGTGCCGTGGACACTCCGCCCGGGAAAGGCCGCTCACGCCCAGGGCATCGCCCTGCCGGGGCAGGTGGCCCGGAGCGCCCGCTGACAAAGTGGGCGCCTCCGGAACGTAGTTGCGCACCGCACGGCTCAGTGGTCGTGCGGGGGAAGGCGGTCCAGGCCGGTGAGCTCAGGGACTCGCCACCTTCACGCCGCCGCGTGCCGACAGGACGAGGGTGGTGGCGATGAGGAGTGCGGCGATGATGCCCGTGACGAGGACGGGCGAAGGCATGAACGTGGTGGCCAGGATGGCGGCGACCGCGAGTGGGTGGATCAGGTCGGCTGCGCTGCGGCGCCAGGTCGTGCGGTGGTGCAGCAGCCACACGAGGGTGACGAAGACGGCGACCGGAATGGTGTAGGCCGCTGCGACCGCGCGGTCGGAGAGGTGCCCGTGGCCGGTCGCGTGGGCCACGTTGAGTGCGAGGCCGGCGCCCACGGCGGCCGCGGAGGCGAAGACGAAGTAGTGGCCGTAGCCCCACAGCAGCGCGACCCGGAGGGTGGTGAGCAGTTCGGGCGCGCTCTGTGCGAAGTACAGCCACCACAGCGCGAATACCGTGAGGATGCCTCCGACGACGAGCGCGGCGAGGTCGCCGAGGGGCGCGTGGGTGTCGAGTGCGACGCGTACGGCACCCGTGGCGGCGGTGATGGACTCGCCCAGCACGATCAGGGTGAACAGGCCGTACCGCTCAGCGATGTGGTGCGGGTGCCAGGTGGTGGTGGCCGCCCGTTCCGCCCAGACCGGGACGGCGATCTCTGCCAGAACGAGGACCGCGAAGGTGGCGAGCCCCGTGTCCTCGGGCAGGGACAGGCGTACGACCCAGCCGATCTGCACCACGAAGATCCCCACGGCGTAGCGCAGGCAGCTGCGGCGCCGTTCGGGGTCGGAGCGGGCGGCGCGCAGCCACTGGGTGACCATGGCGAGCCGCATGATGACGTAGCCCCAGGTGATGACCGTGAAGTCCTCGTGCTGGAGTGCCTCGGTCGCCCCGGCGGCCAGGACTAGGGCGCCGGTGATCTGGACGAGTGTGAGCAGGCGGTAGGGGACATCGTCGGTGTCGTAGGCGGAGGCGAACCAGGTGAAGTTCATCCAGGCCCACCAGATCGCGAAGAACACCATCGCGTAGCCGAGCACCCCGTGGCCGATGCGCCCTTCGGCCAGTTCGTGCTCGAACGCCGTCGACGCCTGCGCCACGGCGGTGACGAAGCAGAGGTCGAAGAAGAGTTCCAGCATGGTCGCGGTGCGGTGCTCCTCGTCGGCGAGGCGGGCGACCATGGGCCGGTGCCATGCGCTGCGGGCGGGCTGTGAATCACTCATGGGCCCGCATTCTTCCTGCCCGGCCGGTCGAGGAGTGGTTGATCCCGCCGCCGCAGGAGGCCGCGGCGCGGTGAGGGTGGCCGGCTCGCAGCGGGTGGTGGTTGGCCTGCCGAATTCGCTGGAGCGTGGTGGGCGACCTGTTGAATGCGCTGGATCGTGGTGGGCGGTCCTGCCAGACTCCGCCGTATGACTTACGGAATCGAGAACCACCCCGCCCGTTGAGCGCCCCGGAAGAGCGCGGTGCGCTCACTTCCCGGCCCTCTCTGTACTCCTACGCCCTGCGCCTACACCGCGCGGAGCCCGATGGGCGGCTCCCCGCGAAGGGCTACCCGCTGCCCGACGCCCCCGGGACAAGACGCCGGAGCGGTCGTAGCTGGGCAGAGTTCCGGGACCGGCTGACCGAACTGCTGAGACCTCTGCTCGTCGCCCCGGACGCGGCTGGTGCCGCCGCCACCTTCGAGCTGCGGCTGTCCGAACTTGCCTCGCCTGTCCGGCCTCATCACATCCGGCTGGTCGTGAAAGGGCTGGTGCTGGAGCACGAGGACCGAGCTCTTGCCCTCGCGCGCTGCCTGACTCGTACGGGAACCAGTGCCGAGGCCGTCTGCGTCGGCCTCGCGCTCCTTGCCCGGCTCGGCGAGCCGGAGGACGTGCCGTACCTCAGGACCCTCGGCCAACTGCGCGACCTGGCCGGCCCCGCCGTGTTCGCCCTCGACGCCGTCGACCGGCCGACCGCGGCCCTGGTGTGGCTCGGCCACCATGCGGAGGCGCCTGAACTGCGCGGCCTTGTCGATGCCCTCGTGACGGGGGACGAAGAGTCCGTCCGGCGATGCCTCGTCACGGTGCCCCGAGAGCCGGGGATCGTGACCCCGGAGACAGCTCGGAGGGTCGCGGAGGCTTCGCGGCCGGCGGAACTCCTGCTGCGTGCGCCGGTGGTGGGGCCCGGGGATGCCGAGTTGACGGCGTTGACGGCGTTGACCGGCTGGCTGCTGTTCCGCATGACGAGTCTGCGCGGCGACTGGGCCGAGATCCTCAGCTACCCGGACGCCGTCCGTGCGTACGAGGCGGTGGTGGCGCACGCGGGAGAGCTGACGCCCACTCTCGACCACTACGGGATCTTGCTCTCCATGGCCCTCGACCTGCACAGCGGCCCGAGCCGGCTGCACGAATGGGGGCCGGGGCGGCGCGAGGAATTGCTGGAGGGGCTGGAGGCCGTGCTGAGTCGGCCGGAGAACGTCGCCGTCCTGGATACGGATGCGGATGCGGATGCGGATGCGGATACGGATGGGGACGCGGACGCGGATGGGGATGGTGATGGGGTCGGTGTTGTCGGGCGTCGGCGGATCGGTTGGGCTCGGCGCTCGACCCGGCAGCTGTTCAGTCTTCCCGCGCAGCCGGTGACTCGGCTGCGGTTCGAGGCGGTTGTCCGCGACCCCGTGGAACCGGCCATGGTCGAGCTCCGCGTTCTGATCGACGGCCGTCCCCTGGTACCCGAGTTCTTCGGGTGGGGGCCGGCGAACGACCCGGAGTACCTGCTGGACAGTGGCCGGCTGCGGGCCACGGGGGAACCAACGGAGGTCCAGCTCGCCGAGGCCTACTGCACCGAGGGCTGTTGCGGCGCCCTGTACGTCACGATCCGGCGGGACGGGGACCAGGTCGTGTGGTCCGACTGGCGCCGCCCGGCACCCCCGCCGTCCTTGCTGCACGCGCGCGAACTTCCCGAGTACCGCTTCGATGCCGCCGTGTACGACGCCGAGGTCAGGCGCGCAGAGAACGACCGGTCTTGGACGTGGCCGGCCCGCCGGGTCTCGCGGCTGATCGCCGCCGGCCTGCGTGACCGTCCGGAGCTGCTCACCCGTTGGGACGTGAGACTGGGCTGGGTCGGTACGGACGTCAGGGACCCGGACCGTACTGCGATGTCCCTGCTGTACGCCGGGGAGGAGGGCTCCTTGAAGCAGTACATGTGGCACATCCCGGAGGACGGCACCGCGCCCGAGGAGCGCGCGGCTGCCGTACTGCACCGCCTCGCCACGGTGGACCCGAGGACGTACGGCTCGTAGGGCGGCCTGACCCGGTCCACCGTTCGGGTGATCCGTCTGTGGTCGCGCCGCGTTGGGAGGCCAGGGGAGCAGGCGGTTGCCTGTTCCCCGGCGGCCGGGCGCGCGGCGTGTCGCGGTCGCCGGGTTTGGCACAGTGCCGCTCCACGATCAAGGAGCGGGGTGAGCGGTGTGGCCGTAGTGGGGCAGCCCGGGGGGCGGCAGAGGCTGAGTGACCTGGCGGGTGGGCCGCCCGGCGGGGCCGGTGGGGCCGGTGGGTCCGGTGGGGATCAGCTTCGGCACAGTGACGGGGCGTGGCTGCGGGCCGCCGGGGGCGCGGAGGGGATGGGCGTGCACCTGGGGCCGGTGAAGACGGAACTGGCGACGGCACACGAGGGCCTGCTCGCGGGGACCGCCGGACTGGGCGCGCTCGCGGAGCTGGGGGCCGTACGGGAGTCGTGGGAGCGGCGGTTCGAGTCCGCGCGGCAGGAGTGCGGGTCGCTGGCCGGGAACCTGCGCTCGGTCGCGCGGGCCCAGGGCGAGACGAACGAGGGCGTGAAGTCGTCCTTCGCGCCGGTGAAGAGGCGCACGCCCGGGGACGAGCGATGACGCCGGCGTCCTCGTCGCTGACCTGGGCCCAGTTACGGGACCTGAAGTGCGGCGAGCTGGAGGGCGCGGCCGACGGGTGGGGGAAGGCGAGCAACCGTGCCGATGCGGGCCGGGACCGGATCGAGAAGCAGCTGCTGAGCGGCCTGCGCGAGACCCAGCAGGGCGAGGCGGCGGACGCGGCGGTGGGGCGGCTGCGTCAACTGGGCCGGAACCTGCAGTACGTGTACACGGAGTGCGGGCTCGTCCGTACGACACTGAACAGCCTGGCGCACGAGATGAAGGCCCAGCAGCGGGTGCTGCGGGACGCGCTGGACGATGCGGCGGCGCTGAAGTTCACGGTGCACGCGGACGGTTCTGTGACGTATCCGGAGGCGGGGGCGGGCCTGATCGACGGGAAGCCGTTGGCGGGTGGCACTGCGTCTGAGGGGCCGACGGCCCCGGGCCTGCTGCCGCCGTCGGGGCTGGTGGCGCCGAACCCGAACGCGGCGAAGGCGCAGGACATCGCGGACCGTGTCACGACAGCCGTACGGACGGCGGCCGAGATCGACTGGCGGTTCGCCGGGATCCTGCGAAAGCTGAAGGCCGAGGAGGGCCTGAAGGTCCCCGACAGGACGTGGACCGACGCGGCGGGTGACGCGGCGGCGGTACGGGATGCGGCGCGGGGATACCTGAAGGAGGGCATCCCGCGGGATGCGAGTCCGGCGGCTCGGCGGGAGTGGTGGGCCGGCCTGACGGACGAACAGCGCGAGGAGTACCTCGCGGTGTACCCGGACCAGATCGGCAACCTGGACGGCATCCCGTCCCTGGTCCGCGACGCGGCGAACCGGGACAACCTCCAGCTGCTGATCGGCAAGCTGGAGGGGCGGGACGATGCGAAGGCGGAGACGCAGTTGGCGGGGCTGCGGGAGATCGACCGGCAGTTGAATGATGGCCGCTTGCCGCCGATGTACCTGCTAGGGATCGGCGACGAGGGGAACGGTCGCGCAATTGTTTCCTTTGGGAATCCTGATACAGCGAGAAACGTCTCTGCTTACGTTCCGGGATTGGGAACCGCGTTGGATGAGGACTTTGCACGCAATGACCTCAAGCGAGCGCGGGATACGGCCCTGGGTGCACAAAAATACGATCCATCGAGTGCTGGAATCGTTTGGTTGGGCTATGACGCACCGCAGACGCCGGTGGATGATCCCCTTGGGGGATTAGCTGTAATGGGGAACGATCGGGCAGAACGGGGTGGAACGGCTTACAGTGAATTCATAGGAGGTCTGGCAGCTACAAACGAAAACGAGAATCCTCACTTGACTGCGATTGGGCATTCGTATGGATCACGAACTGTCGGTGCTGCAACACAGCGTGAGGGGGGAATTCCTGGAGCCGACGACATCATTTTGGTTGGTAGTCCTGGAGTGGGTGTGGACAATGCCAGTGAACTCGGCGTTGGGAAGGAGCATGTATTCGTTGGAGCGGCAGAGAATGATGTTGTGACCAAACTTCCGTCAAAACATCAGAGTGTGGTGGGTGCCGCTGGGTTGCTCGCTGGAGGGCCCGCGGTCTCACATCTAGTTGGAGACATCACTGACCAGGGCGACGACGACTTGTGGTTTGGAAAGGACCCCGCGAGTGATGCCTTCGGGGCGAGACGTTTCCCTGTAGGAGATGGTCCGACGCTGGTGAGTGGTAGCGGGCTTAGTTTGGACGCGCATTCTCATTATTTTGATCCGAATAGGGATGCACTCTCTGCCGACAGCATTGGTTTGATCGCTTCGGGGCACTCCGACAGGTTGAAGACAGAGGAGTATCGATGAAACGCAGGACTAAGGTGCTGATCGTAGCGACAGTGCTGAGTATGACGTTGTCCGGGTGCTTGCATGGAGGGGCGCGTCCGGACGAGGAGGGGCGAGATGGCATGGATATGCAAGGTGCGGCGCGGCGAGCTGACGGAATTCTAAATTCGGTGATGGGGGCGATCCATCCGGAGGTTCAGTGGGCGCATGGTCCTACGACGACTGGAAGTTGCGATGTGACCCGAAGGAGAATGGTGATGACGGTGGTTTCGGAAGAGCGAAGGGGGAATTTTCTGGGACTCGTTGATCGGTTCTGGAGGGATAGTGATTACCGAATCAAGGCGGTCAATAGGGATGTGGAATTTCCCGCGATCTATGCCCAGACTAGCGACGGCTTCGGCGTCAGTCTCAGTGTCGGAGGCAAGGGGCAAGCCTTCTTCGAGGTAGACAGCCCCTGCGTAGAAGAGTCCGAGGTGGCCGAGTCGACGACGCCGCCCAACGGTCCGTCCTACGAGGGCGTCTACCCGTTGCCCCGCCCCAACGTCCACTCCGACTTCTGGTCCGCCGGAGCGTCCTGATGGGCGGTCAGTGACCCCAATGACTCGTACACACCGTCGAAACCGCCCATGAACCCGTCCCCGATGGGGGATGGTTGAGGGGTGCGGAAATTCTGGATGGCAGGTGGGATCGGCGTCGGGGCCGCCATGTGTTTCGTGGCGTTGCTCGTCGTCGGTACGTACTCCGCTGCCGCCGGCCTCGGGGGCGGTGGTGGTGGGGCCGTTGGGCTGGCCAAGGGGGCCGTGCCGGCCAAGTACCAGCCTCTTGTACAGAAGTGGGGCAACCTCTGCTCGGCCATCAATCCCGCCCTCCTGGCCGCCCAGCTGTACCAGGAGAGCGGCTGGAACCCGGGGGCCGAGAGTCCGGCCGCGGCGCAGGGCATCGCGCAGTTCATCCCCGGGACCTGGGCCGGGCACGGGATCGACGGGGACAAGGACGGTGACCGGGACGTCTGGGATCCGGCCGATGCGATTCCGTCCGCCGCGTCGTACGACTGCGAACTGGCCGGATACGTAAAGAAGGTGCCGGGGGACCCCACGGACAACATGCTGGCCGCCTACAACGCCGGTGCGTACCGGGTGATCAAGTCGGGCGGGGTCCCGGGCATCCCGGAGACCGAGAACTACGTCAAGATCATCCGCTCCCTGGAGAAGAGCTTCGCCCGGCCCGTCGGGCGGGTGCAGCCCTCGCAGCAGGCGGCGGGTGCGATCTACTTCGCGCAGAAGAAGCTCGGTACGAAGTACCTCTGGGGCGGCAACGGTACGGCCGAGCAGGGCGGGCGCTTCGACTGTTCCGGGCTGACGCAGGCCGCGTACCGGACGGTGGACATCGAGCTGCCCCGGGTGGCGAACGACCAGTACAACGCCGGGCCGCACCCCTCGCGCGACGAGCTGCTCCCCGGCGACCTGGTGTTCTTCTCCGATGACCTGTCCAACTCGCGGGCCATCCACCACGTCGGCCTGTACGTCGGCGGCGGGTACATGATCAACGCTCCGTACACCGGTGCCGTCATCCGCTTCGACAAGATCGACACGCCCGACTACTTCGGTGCGACACGCGTCACCAAGGACGGTGCCGCGGCCCTTCCGACCACTCAGCCGGCAGCCTGACCGGTGGCTGGAGGTGGCCGGAACTCTCTGTGAAGCCTGGGCCCTGAGCTGCGACGATGAGTCACTCTTCGATAACGTCATGGTGATCATTCGGTGGAGAGTGGAACGTACACACGGAACACGTCGTTCTCTGGTTGGACCGGGGCCCGCAGCCATTGACCGAGCGTCGCCCCACGTACGTGATCGAACCGAACACGGGGGTTCGTCAAAGCGGTGCACATGGGTGTGTGCCGCGACAGCAGCAGACAAGGCAAGGGGCCGCGGCAGATGGCTGGACTCGCACTGGATGGGTCGAACCCCGATGTCAGCCTGCTCTACGACATCAACGGGCTCGCCAGATCCGCTCCCACCTGGTTCGACCGGGTCATGGAGTTCATCGGCGAGTACGGGATCATGCTCGGCATGGTCCTGGTGGTCGTGTGGTGCTGGTGGGGTGTCCGCCGGCGCGGCACGCAGGAGGATTCGGTGACGGCTGTCTCCGGGATCGTCTGGGCGCCGCTCGCCGCGGGTATCGCGTTGCTGATCAACATCCCGATCCGCGGATTCGTCGAACGGCCGCGGCCGTTCAAGGACCATCAGGGGCTGGACGTCCTGGTGGACGGGAAGAACGACTTCTCCTTCGTGAGCGACCACGCCACGATGGCGATGGCCCTCGGCGTCGGGCTCTTCGTGGCGAACCGCAAGTTCGGCATCGCGGCGATCGGGCTAGCCCTGCTGGAGGGCTTCTGCCGGATCTACATGGGCGTGCACTACCCGACCGACGTCATCGGCGGCTTCGCGCTCGGCACCGCCGCCGCGCTGCTGCTCGCGCCGCTCGCGATGATGCTGCTGACACCTCTGGTGGGGGCCGTCGCGCGGTCCGGCCGGGTGGGCAGGCTCGTGCGGTCGCGTCGGCCGCTGTCGGAGGCGGGGGCCGGGGACCGGGGCGAGGCGCTCGGGATCCCCGAACCGCGGCCCGGTTCGGGCGGCGGCTCCGAGGGCGAGAAGGGCCTCGCGGCGTAGGCGGGGAGATCGGTTCGCAGGCGCGGCGCCCCTCCGTGATCGGAGTGCGGCGCCGCCGCTGTCTCAGAGCGACTGCGCGAACGTGAAGAAGCAGCAGCGGCGCCGCCGCTGTCTCAGAGCGACTGCGCGAACGTGAAGAAGCAGCGGCGCCGCCGCTGCCTCAGAGCGACTGCGGGAACGTGAAGAGCCCGTCCGGGTCGTACTGCTTCTTCACGTCGGCCAGACGCGCGTCCGCTGTGCCGTAGTAGGCCTTCCGCCAGTCGGTCAGCGCCGGGTCCGCGTAGTTCTGGTACGCCGCCCCGGACGCGTAGCGGCGCAGTGCGGAATGGGTGTCTTTCAGCCACTTCTGTTGTGCGCTGCCCGAGGTGCCGGGGCGCCAGGCGCCGATGTACTGGGCGAGCATCCGCGAACCGCGGTGGACGAACGCCGTCGACTTCGGGTCGACCCGGTTGATCGCCCCGCCCAGCGCGGTGAGCGCGACCGAACCGCCGCCGCCCTGGTCCCCGCCGATCCGGGTGAAGGCCTCGGTCCGGTCGAGCAGGGCCTGGACGCCTGCCGGGGGGAGCGAGCGGTCGTAGAAGTCGGAGGCGGCCGCGTAGGTCTCCCGCTGGAGCGTGCCCTGCGAGGTGCGGCCGGGTGTGGTGCCCGGCAGGTGGCACTGCGCGTCGGTGATGCCCGAGCAGCCCGCGTACACGAGCATCGCCTCCTGGTAGCTGCGGCGGCGCAGCGAGACCGAGGAGGCGGGGGCGCCGATCCGGTCGGCGAGGCGGTCGACGGCGTTCTGCAGATCGCCGTACGTGCCGATGCTGAAGGCGGAGACCGACACGGTCGGGTTGCCACCGCCGGGGCCGGCCGCGACGTGTGCGGAGGACCAGATCTCGTCCGGCTGGTCGGGCCCCCACTCCTGCCAGGCCGTGATGACGGACCGGGCGCGCGACCACGGCCAGGACATGTACGCGGTGACGGTCTGCGGGGCCGGGCGGGTGCGGAAGCGGAGTTCGGTGACCACGCCGAAGTTGCCGTTGCCCGCGCCGCGCAGCGCCCAGAAGAGGTCCTGGTGGTGTTTGGCGTCCGCGGTGAGGGTCTTGCCGTCGGCGGTGACGATCGTCGCGGCGGTGAGGCTGTCGCAGGTCAGGCCGTACGCACGGGAGGCGACGCCGTGGCCGCCGCCGAGGGTCAGGCCGGAGATGGCGACCGTGGGGCAGGAGCCGCCCGGGATCGTCAGGCCGTGGGAGGCGAGGCCCTGGTAGACGTCGAGGAGCCGGGCCCCGGCGCCGATCGTGCCGTCCCGGTCGACGCGCGAGAGTGACGAGACGTCAACGACCAGCTTGCCGTTGCCGCTCGACCAGCCCGCGTAGGAGTGGCCGCCGCTGCGGATGGTGACGGGGGTGGAGCTGCGGCGGGCGAAGGCCAGGCACTCGCGGATGTCGGCTTCGTGTTTCACGTAGGCGACCGCGGCCGGTTTCTGGCCGTCGTACCGGGTGTTGTAGAGCTGACGGGCGGTCGCATAGGCCGCGTCGCCGGGGCGTACGAGCGAACCGTCGAGGCTCTTGGCCAGTGCGGACCAGTCCGCCGGGCCGGAGGGCGAGCTCTTCGACGGGGCCGGTGACGTGCCGGTGGTCGCCGATGTGGCCGGGGTGGAGCCGCCGGTGGGTGTGCCGGAGCCGGGGTCGTCGCACGCGGTGGCGGTGACGCCGGTGAATGCGACTGCGGCGCCCGCGGTCAGGACGGTGCGCCGGTTCGGCGGGGTCATCGGGCCTCCGGGTGGGGGATGGGTCCTCGTGGGGCGAATGACGGGCGGTCAGGAAGTTGCGCGGTGAGCCTCGGCGTCGGCACGGGCCCGGTCGCGGGACCTGCGGGCCGGTCCGTACCACCCGCAACTGCATCGGGCCGTGCAGAACGAGCCGCGTTCGACGCTGCTGGTTTCGTGGGCGGGCCCGGCCGGTGGGGCGGCGGGTGGAAGCTCTGCGGCGTGTTGGTCGTACACGCGTCCACGGTACTGGGCAGGGCCGTCCGGCGGTGAGGGGTGGGCGTGCGGCGTTACGGGGGACAGGGGGCCGTCGTTATGCGGAACGGGTGGGGGCTCGGGCGAAGCGGTACGGCGTTGGGGGTTGGCAGGCGATGGTGGTGCAGCAGCACAGATCCGGAGGCGGGGCACGCGCTGTGTGCGCCCTCGCCGTGATGGGCGTGATGGCGGCGGCCGCCGGGTGCTCCGGTGGCGGTGGCGCGGACAGTGCCGCGGCCGACGACCGGGCCGGCGCCGGGGCGTTGGAAACGGTGCGGCGGGCGGCGGCGGTGCTCGCCGGGACGGGGAGCGGCAGCCCTTCCCCGTCGGGCTCCGGCAGCCGGTCCGGGGCCGGGACCGCCGAGGTGATCACGTCGATGGAGACGGCGGCGGGCGGCACCCGGGTGACGATCAGGGGCAACGGGACGTACGACTTCCGCACCCAGTCCGGCCGGCTCAAGGTCGTGCTGCCGCAGGACGCCGCCGGCGAGGAGGAGCATCTGCCCATCACGGAACTGCTGGCCCCGGGCGCGCTGTACATGAAGAACCGCGGCGCCGGGGTGCCCGAGGGCAAGTGGGTGAGGATCGACACGACGGCGCTGGCGGACGGCAACCTGGTGACCGGTGGGGTGACCGATCCGATGGCCGCGGCCGAGCTGCTGCGCGGGGCGCGCGCGGTGACGTATGTGGGCGAGTCCGACCTGGCCGGCGTGACGGTGCGGCACTACCGGGGGACCACGGACATCGGGCGGGCCGCACGGCAGGCATCGGCCTCGTCACGGGGTGCGCTGACGGCGGCGGCGAAAGGGTTCAACAAGGACACCGTGCCGTTCGACGCCTATCTGGACGAGCAGGGGCGGCTGCGCAAGGTGCGGCACCGCTTCAGCTTCGCCAACGAGGGGCCGCCGATGGAGGTGGTGTCGACGACCCTTCTGTACGGGTTCGGGGTGCCGGTCACCGTACCGATGCCGGACCGGCGGGAGATCTACACCGGTGAGATCGAGCAGGGGCAGCAGAAGTGACCACCGCCTCCGGGGGCGCGGATGATCCTCCGCGTACCGGGCACGCGAGGCTGATGGGGCGCGCTCCCAGGCATGTTCCCGGACATGCTCCTAGGCATCTGGCGGCGGCGAAATGGTCCGTCCGTGCCATGCGCGGTACGTGGTGCGCTCCCTACCCTAGGAAGTCGGCGACGGCAGTGAGAGGTGAGTGACGTGGTGACGCTCAGCGCACGGACCGTATCGGACCATGTGGCACTCGCCGAGATCGAGCTGTGCGGAGAACTCATGATCGCGGCCTCGGCGGCGAGCGGGGAACGGCTCAGCCCGGACCGCATCGACGAGGTGCTCGACGTCAAGGTGCCCACCGAATGCACCACCGTCCCCCGGCAGGCGGACCACCGGGGGTGACGGGGGGAGGGTGACGGGACTCGGTCCCGCCTGCGGGGCCCTGGACCGTGCGGTGCCGAATCGGTGCTGGTGCCGGTGGCCGTGACGGTGTTGGCGGCCCGTGTCTACGGCCGTGAGACCGCGCCGGCAGTGGCCCGCGGCCCCTACGTACGGCTCTGAAGGTGCCGACGCCCCGCACCTACGGCCGTGACCGTGCCGGTGCCGGTGCCGGTGCCGGTGCCGGTGGGCGTGTCTGTCTCAGGTGCGCAGCAGTCGGGCGATGGCCTTGGTGGCCTCCTCGACCTTCGCGTCGATCTCCTCGCCGCCCTTGACCGCCGCATCGGCGACGCAGTGGCGCAGGTGCTCCTCCAGCAGCTGGAGCGCGAAGGACTGGAGCGCCTTGGTGGACGCCGATACCTGGGTGAGTATGTCGATGCAGTAGACGTCCTCGTCGACCATGCGCTGCAGGCCGCGGATCTGGCCCTCGATGCGGCGCAGGCGCTTGAGGTGCTCCGCCTTCTGGTGGTGGTAGCCGTGTATGCCTCGGTCGTGGTCCGTGACAATCGCGACTTCGGGAGCTGTGACATCTGCCGGGATCGTGGCGGCCGCGGGGGTCGCGGCGTCCGCCGTTTCCGGCGACCGGTCCGCCCCGGTGGCCTCTGTGGTGGTCATTGCTGCCTCCCGTTTTCCCTTTACCCTGCCGTTTACATACCCCTGGTGGGTATATCCTAACGAATTCAGCTGAAACGTGACCGGGGGCCCGTGCTGATCACTGTGCCTGATGCGCGACACTGAAGAATGCCGGTTAGCCGTGGCCGGATGATGCGCCTAGCATCAGCCTGACCGAATCCAAAGCACCCCGAGGACCCCACGTGCGCTTTCGTCTGACCCCCAGGGAGACGAGCTTCTACGACATGTTCTCCGCGTCTGCGGACAACATCGTCACGGGCTCGAAACTCCTGATGGAACTGCTCGGGGCGGATTCTGCCTCCCGAGTCGAGATCGCGGAGCGTATGCGGGCAGCGGAGCACGCGGGGGACGATGCCACCCACGCGATCTTCCACCAGCTGAACTCCTCCTTCATCACGCCGTTCGACCGCGAGGACATCTACAACCTCGCGTCGTCGCTCGACGACATCATGGACTTCATGGAGGAGGCCGTCGACCTGGTCGTGCTGTACCAGGTCGACGAGCTCCCCAAGGGTGTCGAACAGCAGGTCGAGGTTCTGGCGCGCGCGGCGGAACTGACCGCTGCTGCCATGCCGAACCTGCGGACCATGGACAACCTCACCGAGTACTGGATCGAGGTCAACCGTCTGGAGAACCAGGCCGACCAGATCCACCGCAAGCTGCTGGCCCAGCTCTTCAACGGCAAGTACGACGCCATGGAAGTGCTGAAGCTGAAGCAGATCGTGGACGTGCTGGAAGAGGCTGCCGACGCGTTCGAGCACGTCGCGAACACGGTGGAGACCATCGCGGTCAAGGAGTCCTGAACCACGTGGACACCTTTGTACTGATCGTGACGATCGGCGTCGCGCTCGGCTTCACCTACACGAACGGCTTCCACGACTCGGCGAACGCCATCGCCACGTCGGTCTCCACCCGGGCGCTCACTCCGCGCGCGGCGCTGGCCATGGCGGCGGTGATGAACCTCGCCGGTGCGTTCCTCGGCAGTGGCGTCGCCAAGACCGTCAGTGAGGGTCTGATCGCGACGCCCGAGGGCGACAAGGGGATGGGAATCCTCTTCGCCGCACTGGTCGGCGCGATCATCTGGAACCTTGTCACCTGGTACTTCGGCCTGCCGTCGTCGTCCTCCCATGCCCTGTTCGGCGGCATGGTCGGCGCGGCGCTCGCGGGCGGGACGCTGGTGCACTGGATGGGAGTGCTCGACAAGGTCGTCATCCCGATGTTCATCTCGCCGGTGATCGGCCTGGTGGTCGGCTATCTGGTGATGGTCGCCATCATGTGGATGTTCCGGAGGTCCAACCCGCACAAGGCCAAGCGCGGTTTCCGGATCGCCCAGACGGTCTCGGCCGCGGGCATGGCGCTCGGTCACGGTCTGCAGGACGCGCAGAAAACGATGGGCATCGTGGTGATGGCCCTGGTCATCTCGGGCCACGAGACCTACAGCGACCCGATCCCGATCTGGGTGAAGCTCGTCTGCGCGCTGATGCTGTCGCTGGGTACGTACGCGGGTGGCTGGCGCATCATGCGGACGCTCGGCCGGAAGATCATCGAGCTGGACCCGCCGCAGGGGTTCGCCGCGGAGACGACGGGGGCGTCGATCATGTTCGGATCGGCTTTCCTGTTCCACGCGCCGATCTCGACGACGCATGTCATCACCTCGGCGATCATGGGTGTGGGCGCCACGAAGCGGGTGAACGCGGTGCGGTGGGGTGTTGCCAAGAACATCATCCTGGGATGGTTCATCACCATGCCGGCTGCCGCGCTGGTCGCGGCGGCGAGCTATGGGGTCGTTGTTCTGCTGTTCGGGTGACGGTGGTGTCGGGCGGTGGGGCTGGTCGCCGGGTGCGCCCGGTGAGCGCTTTGTCCTCAATCGCCGGACGGGCTTGAAGCGTCGGCCTTGGGCTTGATGCGCCGACCTCGAACTTGAATGCGCCGGCCCTGAGGGCATGTCCGCAGGTCGAATCGGTCCGCCCCGCTCTCCGTGAGGAGAGCGGGGCGGACCTTTGCCTTGCGGTGGCACCGCCATGCAGCACCTCAAGGCCGTCTGTGGGTCAGCCGAAGCGGCCGGAGATGTAGTCCTCCGTTGCCTGGACCGACGGGTTGGAGAAGATGCGTTCCGTCTCGTCTATCTCCACGAGCTTGCCGGGCATGCCGACCGCCGCGAGGTTGAAGAACGCCGTGCGGTCGGAGACGCGGGCCGCCTGCTGCATGTTGTGCGTCACGATGACGATCGTGAAGCGCTCCTTCAGCTCACCGATCAGGTCCTCGATGGCGAGGGTGGAGATCGGGTCCAGGGCTGAGCACGGCTCGTCCATCAGCAGGACGTCCGGCTCGACCGCGATCGCGCGGGCGATGCAGAGCCGCTGCTGCTGACCGCCGGAGAGGCCGGAGCCGGGCTTGTTCAGCCGGTCCTTGACCTCGTTCCAGAGGTTCGCGCCGCGCAGCGACTTCTCCACGATGTCGTTCAGGGCGTTCTTGCGGTACTTGCCGTTCAGCCGCAGGCCCGCCGCGACGTTGTCGAAGATCGACATGGTCGGGAACGGGTTCGGGCGCTGGAAGACCATGCCGACCGTGCGGCGCACGGTCACCGGGTCGACGCCCGCGCCGTACAGGTTCTCGTCGTCCAGCAGCACCTTGCCCTCGACGCGGCCGCCGGGGGTGACCTCGTGCATCCGGTTGAGGGTGCGCAGGAAGGTGGACTTGCCGCAGCCGGACGGGCCGATGAACGCGGTCACCGAGCGGGGCTCCACGGTCATGGAGATGTCGTCGATCGCCTTGTGGGCGCTGTAGTAGGCCGACAGGCCACTGATGTCGATGCGCTTGGCCATCTGAATCACTGCTTTCTGCTGGCCTCAGCGGCCGGTCTTCGGGGCCTTCCAGCGGGCGATGCCGCGGGCCACCAGATTGAGGATCATGACGAAGGCGATCAGGACCAGGGCAGCGGCCCAGGCGCGGTCGTAGGAAGCGTCCTCGCCGATCTTGTACTGCTCGTAGATGTAGAACGGCAGTGACGACTGGGCGCCTTCGAAGGGGTTCGGGTTGATCAGCTGGCTGCCGAAGACCAGCAGGATGATCGGTGCGGTCTCGCCGGCGATCCGTGCGATGGCGAGCATGACGCCGGTGGCGATGCCGCCGATCGCGGTCGGCAGGACCACCTTCAGGATGGTGCGCCACTTCGGTACGCCGAGGGCGAGAGAGGCCTCGCGGAGCTCGTTCGGTACGAGCTTCAGTATTTCCTCGGTGGAGCGGACCACGACCGGGGTCATCAGGATCGTCAGGGCCAGGGCGCCCATCAGGCCGGAGGGCTCCAGTCCCGCGATCAGCATGATCGAGAGGATGAAGAGACCGGCGACGATGGACGGGATGCCGGTCATCACGTCGACGAAGAAGGTGACGGCCCTGGCGAGTGCGCCCTTGCCGTACTCCACCAGGTAGACGGCGGTCAGCAGGCCGAGGGGCGCGGAGATCAGGGTGGCGATGCCGACCTGCTCCAGGGTGCCGATCAGCGCGTGGTAGACACCGCCGCTGTCCTCGGAGCCCAGTACGCCTGCCATGGAGTGCGTCAGGAAGTAGCCGTCCAGACGCTTCGATCCGCGGCTGACGGTCGTCCACAGCAGTGAGGCGAGCGGAACGACGGCGACCAGGAAGCACACCCAGACGAGGCTGGTGGCGAGGCGGTCCCTGGCCTGGCGCTGGTTCTCGACGACCGTCGTGGCGACGTAGGAGATCGCCAGGAAGAGGAGGGCGGAGATCAGACCCCACTGGACCTTGCTCTGCCAGCCGGCGGCCACCGAGATCCCGATGCCCAGGGCGACCGAAACGGCGGCGAAGCCGAGGGGGGCCAGGCGCGGCAGCCTGCGGGTGCCGAGGCTGTTCTTCGGCCCGGGCGGTACCGGCGTCGGCCGGTCCTGCACGCTGATGGGTGCGTGGCTCATGCGTTGGCCCCCGAGTACTCCTTGCGGCGGGCGATGATGAGCCGCGCCGCGCCGTTGACCAGCAGGGTGAGGACGAAGAGGACCAGGCCGGAGGCGATCAGGGCGTCCCGCCCGAACGCGTCGGCCTCACCGAACTTCGCGGCGATGTTCTGGGCGAAGGTGCCGCCGCCCGGGTTGAGCACGTGGAACGAGATGAGGAAGCTCGGCGACAGGACCGTGGCTACGGCCATCGTCTCGCCGAGTGCGCGTCCCAGGCCCAGCATGGACGCGGAGATCACGCCGGAGCGGCCGAACGGCAGCACCGAGAGGCGGATGACCTCCCACCGGGTGGCGCCGAGGGCCAGCGCGGCTTCCTCGTTCATCTTCGGGACCTGGAGGAAGACCTCGCGGCTGACGCTCGTCACGATCGGCAGGATCATGATCGCGAGCAGGATGCCGACGGTGAAGAGCGAGCGGGCGACGCCGACCTCGGTCTTCTCGAAGATGTACGTCCAGCCGAAGAACTGGTCGAGCCAGAGGTTCAGGCCTTCGAGATACGGCACGAGGACGAGCGCGCCCCAGATGCCGTAGACGATGCTGGGCACCGCGGCGAGCAGGTCGACGACGTACGCGATCGGCGCGGCCAGTTTGCGCGGGGCGTAGTGCGAGATGAAGAGGGCGATGCCGACAGCGATCGGAACCGCGATGACCATCGCGATGATCGAGCTGACGACAGTGCCGAAGAGCAGGACGGCGATGCCGAAGACGGGCGGGTCGCCCGCGGGGTTCCAGTCGAACGTGGTGAAGAAGTTGCCCTCGTCCTTGGAGACGGCGAGGACGGCACGGTAGGTGAGGAAGACCGCGATCGACGCCATGATGACGAGCAGCAGGATGCCCGAGCCTCGGGAGAGGCCCACGAAGATCTTGTCACCGGCGCGGCCGGGGGGCTTGGGGCGCCCGCGCCCGGCGGGCCGGGTCGGTGGGGTTTCTATCCCTGTGGTGGAAGCCATGATCTTTCCGGTCTGTGTGGGGGAGCGGGGGCTCCCCTGGCGGCGGTGCACCGGATGGGGCTGGGGTGGCCGGCCGGTCCGGAGGGGTGCTCCGGACCGGCCCGCCCTGTGTGTGCGTGCGAGCCGTGCGGGGCCCGGGTTACGAGAGGCCGGAGACCGTCTCGCGGACCTTGGCGTTGATCGCCTCGGGGATCGGGGCGTAGCCGGCGTCGGTGAGGAGCTTCTGGCCGTCCGCGGAGGCGGTGTAGGTCAGGAAGGACTTGACGGTGCCGAGGGTGTCGGCCTTGTTGCCGCTGTCGCAGACGACCTCGTAGGTGACGAGGACGATCGGGTAGGCGCCGTCGGCCTTGGTGGTGTAGTCGAGGTCGAGGGCCAGGTCCTTGCCGGTGCCCTTGATCTTGGCGGCGGCGATGGCCTTGGAGGCGGTCTCCGAGGAGGCCTTGACCGGGGTGGCGCCACCGGTGTTGATGTCGACGGTGGTGATCTTCTGCGAGGTCGCGTAGGACAGCTCGAAGTAGCCGATCGAGCCGTCGACCTGCTTCACCTGGGTGGCGACGCCGGACGAGGCGGTCGCGCCCTGGCCGCCCGGGGCCGGCCACTTCTTCTCGGGCTCGTACTTCCAGTCGCTCGGGGCCGTGGCGGCGAGGTACTTGCCGAGGTTCTGGGTGGTGCCGGAGTCCTCGGAGCGGTGGAAGGGCTGGATGGCCTTGTCCGGAAGCTTGGCGCCGGGGTTGAGCTTGGCGATCGCCTCGTCGTTCCACTTCTTGATCTTGGTGTCGAAGATCTTGGCGAGGGTGGGGGCGTCCAGCGTCAGGCTGTCGACACCGTCGAGGTGGAAGCCGATCGCGATCGGGCCGCCGACCATCGGGAGGTTGATGCCCTGGCCGCTCTTGCAGGTCTTCTTCGAGTCGGCGACCTCTTCGGGCTTCAGCGCCGAGTCGGAGCCGGCGAAGCCGACGGTGCCCTGGTTGAACGCGACGATGCCCTCGCCGGACGAGGAGGCGTTGTAGTTGATCTCCACGCCGGAGCAGGAAGCCATGTAGTTCTTGATCCAGAGGTCCATGGCGTTCTTCTGCGCGCTGGAGCCGGACGCGCGCAACTGACCCTTGGCGCCGTCGCACTTGACGTTGGCCGCGGCCTTCGTCTGGCCGCCGTCGCCGCTGGTGTCGCCGCTGTTGTTGTCCGAACCGCACGCCGTGAGGACCAGGGCGCCGGAGACGGCGAGGGCACCGAGCGCGGTGGCACGAAGCCGGTTCTTGCGCTGAAGCTTCACTTTCGGGTGTTCCTTCCAGGAGCCGCCGAGGTGGTTTTCGTCCTACGACGGCGTGCGATGTGGTGGTGCGGGGGCGTGGGCCTTGCACCGGGTAGGTCCGAAATTAGGCAGAACAGGTGAAGCGGCCGACGGGAGTGAGTGAACGAGAGGTGAACCTTGACCTACAGCGGGGTGCCGCCTGCCGCGGCCCGGTTGAGCGGCCGAGCGTACGGGCCGGTCCCCGCACCCGCGTGCTGGCTCATCCGGAATTGCTGGAGCAGCCCTCGAATGAGGGATGTGTGTAAATGCTCAAGCGGGCTATTCTGGTTTTCACCAGTCCAGCCGCTATCACTGGCGGTGCGCTCATGGTCGCCCCGTCTGCAAGCGCTGCGGGATTCGGCTGTTCCGGTAGTCAGACCGACGTCTGTCCCGTGACACCGATGCCGATACGGGGGCGGCGCTCAGTAACGTCTTCCTGTACTACGGCGCCTCGACCGGCAGGAACTGCGCGTCGAACGTGCGCACCAGCGCCGGTGGCACCGGCTCGGCCGGCAAGTGCATCGACGTGAAGGCCGTCACCTACGCCGCCGGCGGCCGCTACGGCTTGGTGCGGCGTGACGGGCACTGCGGCTGAATTTCTCCTCTCGCCCATAGGCGGAGGCAGGGCCCGGCGCCGCATTCCGTGCGGGGGGACTGCAATTCGGGGTGCTGCGCCATCCGTTCATTCACCGATAATTATGCCGCGCCCGACCGGGCGCGGCTGATCGCTCTGTTCGCCACGGGAATGTCGGCGGGAGTGCGACGCCCCCGGAAGGGGGCGGGGCACCAGCGTCAGGGGTGCGGAATTCCGGATTCTGATGATCGGCGAGTATCCGGCACGCGTTCTCAGGGAAACTCGCCGGTGGCCTGAATGGTGCTGACGAATACGTCGACCAGCCAGGCGTCCCGGTCCTCGGTCAGGCGCTTCTGCGCGTCGGACGTGGAGAGCCAGGCGATCCGGTCGACCTCGTTGCTGGGCTCGAAGGTGCCGTCGGCCGCCTCGGCCGCCCAGTAGCGCACTTCCTTCGGCCGCTCGCCCACCATGTACCGGGCCGTGGGCAGCCCAGGGCCCGGGACGCAGCGGTAGCCCGTCTCCTCCAGGACCTCACGCAGCGCGCCGTCCAGCGCATCCTCCCCCCGCTTCAGCTTGCCTTTGGGGAACGACCAGTCGTCGTAACGCGGCCTGTGTACGAGGCAGAGCTCCGGACCGTCCCCCGGTGTCGGGGGCCGACGCCACAGCACACAGCCCGCCGCCCGTACGAGCGCGCCCACGGGTCCGCTCATGGCCGTGCCACCGCGGTCACGGCCGCCGCGTGCGGCCAGGTCTCCCGGAACACCGCGCGCGCCGCCTCCACCTCGTGGCGCTGGTCGGCGTGGAGCACCCCCAGGGCGTACGCGGTGGCCGGTGCGATCCGCGGGGTGCGGGCCGCCGATGCCGCTGCCGACGCCGCCTCCGCCGCGTCCCGGTGCAGGTCGAGGGCGTGACCGGGGCCGGCCAGGACCGGATCGGGGGCGCCGCGTACCACCTCATGGGCGTACCGGTGCAGGCGCAGCATGAGCCGGGTCTGGTGCCAGGGCGCGTCCTGCGCCTCGTTGTACGGGGCGGTCGTCTCGTCCGACGGGAGCGCCGCCACCGCGCCGAGCAGCCGCTGCTCGGCCCGGTCCGCGGGTTCGCGCAGCAGCTCGGCAGCGGGTGCGCCGGCCGCGGCGGAGAGGGGGACCTCGGAGGCGAGCAGCGCGACCGCGTCGGCCACCGCGTGGAAGCGGGCGGAGCCGAGCGCCTGGAGCGCCGCCGAGTGGGCGCGGGTCCGGGCGAGGGTCAGCTGGCGTTCGAGGAGTGCGCCGGCGCGTGCCGCACCGACGCCGAGCATGGCTCGTTCCTTGTCGGTGGCCGTGGCGCCGGGGCCGGAGCCACCGGATTCGGCACGGGCGGCCGGCAGGGGCGACCCCGACAGTCCGTGCAGCGCTTCGAGGAGCCGGTGCAGCCGGTCCGCGTACGCGTGCTCGCGGGCGAGCGTGCCGGACAGCCAGGCCAGTTCGGTGCGCAGCTGCTCGGCCCAGAGCGGATCGAGCGCGGCCCGGAAGGTGTGCAGGGTGCCGCTGATCCGGCGGGACGAGCGGCGCAGCGCTCCGGCGGCCTGTTCGGCGGCCCGGGGCCCGGCGTCCGTGGGGGCACTGTTCTCGCGGTGCAGGCGCAGACTCCGCAGGAAGTCCGCTGCCTGCGCCCGGAGATACGGTGCGAGCACCGCCCCGGCGGTCACGTCCGTCTGTGTCTGATGGTCAGGGCGTCGCACGCCTGCGCCTCCGGGCGTCAATGAGCATTTCCTGTACGTGCCGCAGTGGCCGGCCCTCCGCGTCCAGGGAGTGCCGGGTCCAGTTCCCGTCGGCTCCCAGGTGCCAGGACGTGGTGGTGTCGGCCATGCCGGTCTCGAGGAGCCGGCTGAGTGCGGCCCGGTGGGCGGGGTCGGTGACCCGGACCAGGGCCTCGATCCGGCGGTCGAGGTTGCGGTGCATCATGTCGGCGCTGCCGAACCAGACTTCGGGCTCGCCGCCGTTGCCGAACGAGAAGACCCGGGAGTGTTCGAGGAAGCGGCCCAGTATCGAGCGGACCCGGATGTTCTCGGAGAGGCCGGTGACGCCGGGCCGGATCGCGCAGATGCCCCGGACCCAGATGTCGACCGGGACCCCTGCCTGCGCGGCCCGGTAGCAGGCGTCGATGATCGCTTCGTCGACCATCGAGTTGACCTTGATGCGTACGTAGGCGGGCCGGCCCGCCCGCTGGTGGACGATCTCCTTGTTGATCCGGCTGATCAGCCCGTCGCGCAGCGACTTCGGGGCGACCAGCAGGCGGCGGTAGGTCTCGCGGCGCGAGTAGCCGGAGAGCCGGTTGAAGAGGTCGGAGAGGTCGGCGCCGACCTGCGGGTCTGCGGTGAGCAGGCCGAGGTCCTCGTACAGCCGGGCCGTCTTGGGGTGGTAGTTGCCGGTGCCGACGTGCGAGTAGCGGCGCAGGGTGTCGCTCTCCTGGCGGACGACGAGCGAGAGCTTGCAGTGCGTCTTCAGGCCGACGAGCCCGTAGACGACGTGGCAGCCCGCCTCCTCCAGCTTGCGCGCCCACTTGATGTTGGCCTGCTCGTCGAAGCGGGCCTTGATCTCGACGAGTACGAGGACTTGCTTGCCGGACTCGGCGGCGTCGATCAGGGCGTCCACTATCGGGGAGTCGCCCGAGGTCCGGTACAGGGTCTGCTTGATGGCGAGGACGTCCGGGTCGCCCGCGGCCTGTTCGAGAAAAGCCTGGACGGAGGTGGAGAAGGAGTCGTACGGGTGGTGCAGCAGCACGTCGCGTTCGCGCAGGGCGGCGAAGATGTCGGGCGCGGAAGCGGACTCGACCTCGGCGAGATCGCGGTGGGTGCCGGCGATGAACTTGGGGAACTTCAGCTCCGGCCGGTCCAGCGACGCTATGCCGAACAGCCCGGTGAGGTCGAGCGGTCCGGGCAGCGGGTAGACCTCGGCGTCGGACACCTTCAACTCGCGGACCAGCAGGTCCAGCACGTACGGGTCGATGGACTCCTCGACCTCCAGGCGGACCGGCGGACCGAAGCGGCGCCGCATGAGCTCCTTCTCCAGGGCCTGGAGCAGGTTCTCGGCGTCGTCCTCCTCGACCTCCAGGTCCTCGTTCCTGGTGACCCGGAACATGTGGTGCGCGAGGACCTCCATGCCGGGGAAGAGCTCTTCGAGGTGGGCCGCGATGACGTCCTCGATGGGGACGTAGCGCTGCGGCGAGGCCTCCAGGAAGCGGGTCAGCAGCGGCGGGACCTTGACCCGGGCGAAGTGGCGGTGACCGCTGACCGGGTTGCGCACGACGACGGCCAGGTTGAGCGACAGGCCGGAGATGTACGGGAAGGGGTGCGCCGGGTCGACGGCGAGCGGGGTCAGCACGGGGAAGACGCGCTGCCGGAAGAAGGTGAACAGGCGGGCCTGTTCCTTCTCGGTCAGCTCGGGCCAGCGGATCAGCTGGATGCCCTCGTCGGACAGGGCGGGGGCGACGTCCTGCTGGTAGCAGGCGGCGTGCCGGGCCATGAGTTCGCGCGAGCGGGTCCAGATCAGGTCGAGGACCTCGCGGGGCTGAAGTCCGGACGCGGAACGGGTGGCGACACCGGTCGCGATCCGGCGTTTGAGGCCCGCCACCCGGACCATGAAGAACTCGTCGAGGTTCGAGGCGAAAATGGCGAGGAAATTAGCCCGTTCGAGGAGCGGTGTCGACGGGTCCTCGGCCAGTTCCAGAACGCGTTCGTTGAATGCGAGCCAACTGCGTTCCCGGTCCAGGAACCGGCCCTGGGGCAGCTCGTCACCGTCGACGTCGGGTTCGTACGCGTCGGCGTCGGCGTCGAGCTCGGGGTCGAGATCGGCCGCTGTGGACAGTGCGGCGCCCGCGGACGAAGGGGCGGCGACGGCGTGCGGCCGGTGTGCGGCGAGGGAGCCGACGGACGGCTGAGCGGTGGGCTGGACCGGGACCTCGGAGCTGGGCTGCTGGCTCATGGGCCCATTGTTCCGCGTGGAGTGCTCCGAGGGCGCGTCGGAGGGGGAAGAGATCGCGGAGATCGCACGGTCGGCGCGGTCTCTACCGGGATTTCTCCCGTTGCGGGGGGACGGCACAGCTGGCTGCATCCTGAGAGGGTCGCAAGGCCGTCTGAATGCCCGGTAACGGCGACATGACATGCAGGAAGCGGTGTGGCCGTGTCCGGGGGTCCGCTTGGCCAATGCAGTTGCTTTTGAGCTGCGGAGATCGTTGCCCCACGTGTGACGGGTGGGGCGCGGGCCAGCGTGTGCGGATCGGGATCCTGACGAAGGTGTTCACCGCTGAGCTGGTCGACGAGGCGATAGCCAAGCACGACCGAGCCGAGCGGCGCCGTCGCCTCCTGCCGGCACGGTTGGTCGTGTACTTCGTCCTGGCTCTGTGCCTCTTCGCCCGGGAGTCGTACGAGGAGGTGCTGCGCGTGCTGACCAGCGGCATACCGGGCAGCCGGACCCTGGCGAGCGTGAACCGGTTCCTCGTTGTGCCGCGCGAGATCCCGGCTTGCTGAAGAGGTACTGGAGACCGTGTTCAGGCAGATCGCTGGCCCGCTCGCCACCCCGGCCACGGTCGGCGCGTGGTGGCGAGGGCTGCGGCTCCTCGCTCTGGACGGCACCCAGTTCGATCTCCCGGATTCGACGAGCAACGGCGACACCTTCGACGGCCCCCTCCACCACCGGCGGTGTCCCCTTCGGGTTCCCCCAGGTCAGGGCGGTGGTGCTGGCCGAGATTGGAACGCACGGAGTTCTTGATGCCCGCCTGGGCGGTTACCGCGACGGCGAACGCAGTCTCGCCTACCCGCTGGCCAGCTCCACCGGCCCCGGTGACCTGGTCATCGCCGACCGCGGCTTCTGGTCGGTCGAGTTCGCGCACAGATTCACCGTGACCGGCGCGAATCTGCTGGTCAGGCTCCAGTCCAACCACCTCGGTACGGCTCAGGAAGAGCTTGCGGACGGCTCGTACCTGTCGATGGCGCGACCGGGCCAGGAGGTCCGGCTCCGAGCCGCACGAGAAGGTCGGGCCCTGCCCACGCACACGATCTACCGTGTTATCGCCTTCGAGAAGGACGGCAAGGTCGCCTATCTGGGCACGACGCTGCTGGACCCCGAGCAGTACCCCGCCACCGAGCTGGTCGCGCTCTACCGGGAACGCTGGGAGATCGAGCTCGCCTTCGATGAGATCAAGAACCACCTCGGCCCCGGCGGGCCGATCAGGTCGCGCACACCGGAGGGCGTCCGGCAGGAACTGTGGGCCTACCTCGCGGTCCACCACGCAATCCGCCAGTTCGCCCACACAGCGGCCCTCGCCCGCCCGGCGGTGGACACCGACCGTGTCTCCTACCTGAAGTGCGTCCGCATCATCCGCCGCAGCATCCCGTCCCAACTCGGAGCGACCACCGCCAAGCTCGCCCGCTCCTTCACCGAAGCCAGGCGGGAGGCACGCGCACGCCTCCTCCCGGCCCGGCGCAATCGGGACTGCCCACGCGCGATCAAGAAGCCGAACCGCTGGCCTGTACTGAGGACCCGTGCCAGACGCGGCAGCGTGCAACCCGGCCGCTGGGCCCACAACCCGACCTCGAAACCGAAGAGCACCCGCCGGGCCGGAAGGCCGGCACTCAAGGGAAAGCAAACCCCGCCGCCCTAACCATCTGCGTGCTGTCCCCAGGGGCGAGGGAGCGTCAGTGCCAGCGGATAGCGTCTCTCGCGAATCTCGGGTTGGGAGTGCCATGAGCTGGGACATTCTTCTGCTGCCGCTACCTGCGGACCTCACGTCGATCGACGACCTTCCCGCTGATCACGAGCCGCCTCCCATCGGAAGCCGGTCCAGCGTCCACGAGGCACTCAGGTCAACCGTGGGCGAGGTTGACCTGACCGATCCTGCATGGGGCGAGTTGCTCGGTCCGACCTGGGTGATCGAACTCGGCGTCGGTGAGCACGACCCTGTCGAGTCCGTCATGCTCCATGTCCGGGGCGGGGAAGACGACGTGCTCCCCGTGATCTTCCACATCTCCCGAGCTCTCGACTGCCGCGCCTTCGACTGCTCGACCGGCGAGCTGCTCACGGACGATGCTCCGGCCAGTTGGAACGCCTTCCAAGTCTTTCGGGACAGGGCGATCGCGTCTGACCCAGCGGACAAGCCCTAGATGGGTGCCGACCTCCGCAGCGTGGTCGTTAGTGAGTGTTTGAGATCCCTGGTCGAGGGGCGTCTGCGGTTGGACCATGGAGCTTGTGGCATCTGTCGGGATGGTTCGGCGATATTGCCGGGAGTGTGGGGTTCCGCTGCCGCCGCCAGCTTCGTGGAGATAGGACAGAGCTCGGCACAGGCACTCGCGGGCGGTGGCTCCGTCGGCCCGCATCGGGTGGCTCAACGGGCCGCCACCAGCAGTGAACGTCCATGCGGGCTTCTGGTCCCGCAGCCTCTCAGCGTCCACCCTGATCGCGGCGCCCACACCCTGCTCGCCCAACCATTCCAGGATGAGGAGTACCGCATCCTCGATGCCACTGTCTTGGTCGATCTTCGGCCATCGCCCCGGCTCGCTGTCACCAGCGCAACTCTAGCCACAACCCGACGACGGCAGCCGTGCCGATCAACCGCAGTCTAGGCAAGCCAGCGGGCGCTATGCCGGTGGCGTCCAGGCTCAATCTCGATGTCCGGCGCCATTCCCGTTCGAACCAGATCCAGCTGACGTCGTGTCATTTGACGAGCGCGCCGCTCCTCAAAGTACGCGAGAGCGGCCACCGCCCCTCCTCGCGTATCACTGCGGGCGAAGGAGTACACGGCAACAGACCGCCGTACCTCTTGTGGCAACGGGCGCCGCCCCTCCAGCGCGGCTGAGCGCAAGCGCTGGGAGCTGTAGCGGAGCTCGCGCACCAGGACGGCCCTCCACGGGCTCCAGGGACGCGAGGCTGCCCGCCCAGAGCTGGCAACGTTTCGGCGAATATGGTGGGCGCTTCTGGCCATGTCCCCACTCGTACCGCAGGTATCCACCACGGCGCCATCGGTTTTTCCTCGGCTGGCGCAGCAGCGGCCAGCCAGGTTCCCCCAGCGTCGCTAGTTCAGAGAATCCGAAGCCCACCTGACCTGGGCACTCATCACCCTCATGACCAGACGTCTCACTCGCAAAGGCCCTCGCTCCGACTGGTCGAGGAAGTCATGAATAGCGGGTCGGAACGATCAAGGCGGCGATCAGCCCGGTCATACCTGGCTGCCTCGCGAGTGCACCCACCGCGCCAAGAAGGAGTCCCAAAGGCAAGTCACTTAAGGCAACTGCGTTGGCCCGCTCGGCCCCCGGACAGGGCTGTCCGGGGTCTCAGGCGTGGCGGCGGCGCAGCACCCGGAAGGCGACGGCGACGGCGACGACGGTGAGGACGAGGACGACGCCCGTCCCAACCAGCTGGAGGGGCCAGAAGTGCGAGGCGGGGTGGTAGTCGACGTAGGTGCCGGTGACGTGGTGGTCGGCCAGGCAGCGGTCCAGGCCGGGCTGCGCACCTCCCCGCTCGCAGGTCTCGCCGGGCAGCCGGGCGTCTCCTGCCATCAGCCCCCCGGCGACCCAGAGCGACTCGTCGGGCAGGCGGGCTGCGGAGTTCAGCGGGGTGACCACCGTGCTGACCGCCCACAGGCTGCTGCGTGCGGCGGCGAGCGCGAGCGCCACGGCGCCGTAGGCCAGGACCGTGACGCTCATGGCGAGGAGCGTGCGGCGCACCAGCAGAGCGGCGAGCGCGCCGAGGGCGATGGCCAGCAGGGCCGAGGCCACGGGCAGGGTGCCCATCGCGGCGTACGCCGTCGAGTCGTACCAGGCCACGCGGTCGGTGTCGGGGGAGGTCCGGCACCAGGCGAACACGGCCGAGAGCACCGGCACCGCCACCACGGTGATCGCCGCCGGAACGGTGAGCTTGGCGAGGAGCCATCGGGCGGGGGAGACGGACTGGGACCAGGCCAGCCGGTAGGTGCCGTTCTCCAGCTCCCGGCCGATCATCGGACCGGCGACGAACAGGCCGATGGCGGCGGGCAGGACCGTCATGGCGGTGCCCGCGTACCGCAGCACGTCCCTGAGCCATGCCTGGTGGCTGAGGACGTCGTCGAAGGCTGCGTAGCAGCGGGGGGAGGTGTACAGGTGCGAGCAGCCGGAGTCCGCGAACGAGTCTGCCGTGCGCGAGTTCCACCACATGGATGCGGTCAGCAGAACGACCCCGGCGAGCGCGAGCGCCCCCGCGATCCACAGGACACGGCGGTGCTGGAGGACGATGACGCGGGCCGGGCCGCGCAGGGTGATCGTGCTCATGCCGCGCTCACCGACTCACGGATCATCCGCGCATCCGCGCTCGGCGTGAGGAGCGAGGGTGCATCGGGCGACCGCAGATGTGCCAGCAGCAGCTCCTCCAGGGACGGTTCGGTGCTCTCCCAGGCCGAGTTGTCCACCGGGCCCTCCTTCCGGACGAGGGCGGTCAGCTGTCGCCCCGTGGTGCGGGACTCGACGACGGTGTGCGGGGCGAGGTCCCGGACGGGGCCGGTGAGCAGGGTGTGCGCGGCGAGCAGGTCGTCCGTCTCGCCGCCCAGGCGGATCCGGCCGCCGTCGACGAGCAGGAGGTAGTCGCAGGAGCCCTCCAGCTCGGTGAGGATGTGGGAGGACATCACGATGGTGGTGGAGTGTTCGGCGGCCTCCACCATCAGGGCACCCATCAGCTGGTGCCGTGCGAGCGGGTCGAGGTCGGCCATCGGCTCGTCCAGCAGGAGCAGTTCGGGGCGCTTGCCGAGGGCGAGGGCCAGGGCGAGCCGGGTGCGCTGGCCGCCGGACAGGGTGCGGACCTTCGCATCCGCGGAGAGCGGTTCGGCGATGCGCTCGGCGGCTTCCCGGTCCCAGGTGGCCGGGTTCAGCTCGGCTCCCGCCCAGAGGGTCTCGGCGACGGTCAACTGCGGGTACAGCGGCTTGTCCTGGGCCACGAAGGCCATCCGGCCGCGGGCCTCGGCGGGCGTCGAGCCCAGCACCCGCAGGGTTCCCTCGGCCGGCCGGAGGAAGCCTGCGGCGAGACCGAGCAGGGTGGACTTCCCGGCGCCGTTGGGGCCGACGAGCGCGCAGACGCGACCGGCCGGCAGCCGGAAGGAGCAGTCGCGCAGCGCCCAGCCACCGCCTCTGCGGCGGTACTTCATGCCGAGGCCGTCGGCCTCGATCGCTGCACCTGTCATCAGTCCTGGTCCCCCTTGAATGTGCTGTCCAGTACGGCGGTGAAGAGCGCGCTCACGTCGTCCTTGTCCAGGCCGGCCGCGCGGGCGCGGCGGGCCCAGTCGGTGAGATCGGCGCGCAGCGGTGCGTCGTCGGCTGCCGCCGCGCTGCCGAGAGTGCGGGTCACGAAGGTGCCGAGGCCGCGCCGGGCCTCGACGAGGCCCTCGCGCTCCAGCTCCCGGTAGGCCTTGAGCACGGTGTTCGGGTTGATGGCGGTGGCCTCGACGACCTCACGTGCGGTGGGCAGCCGGTCGCCCGGCTCCAGCAGGCCCAGGCGTAGGGCCTGTTTGGTCTGCTGGACGATCTGGAGGTACGTGGCGACGCCGCTGCGCCGGTCGATGCGGAACTCGACCGCTGCGGACTCTGCCATCTTCACCCCTTTCACTAATTGAGTAGTGAAAGCGTGGCGCAAAGAAGGGGCGGCGTCAAGCGACGCCGCCCCCCGAGTGGGTCCTGGCTGCTCAGGACTCCGTGCGGTACATCAGGTCCACCTCGTGGGTGGTGAAGCCCATCCGCTCGTACACCGTCACGGCCGCGGTGTTGTCCGCATCGACGTAGAGCATCGCGGTGGGCAGCCCCTCGGCGGCGAGATGGCGCAGCCCGATCGCGGTGAGGGCCTTGCCCAGGCCGCCGCCCTGCGCGTCGGGCCGGATGCCGACCACGTACACCTCGCCCAGTTGCTCCTCGGCGTGCACCTTCGTCCAGTGGAAGCCGATCAGCTCGGCGGCGTCGGCGCCGTCGGCGGGCTCGCGCTCCGCGAGGAAGAAGCCCTTCGGGTCGAACCAGGGCTCGGCCTTGCGGTCGTCGAGGTCGCGCTGGGTCAGTGAGCCCTGCTCGGGGTGGTGGGCGAACGCGGCGCTGTTCACGGCGAGCCAGGCGGCGTCGTCCTGGCCCGGGACGAACGCACGGACGGTGACACCCGGCGGCAGTACCGGCTCCGGGATGCCCAGCGGGCTCAACGGGCGCCGCAGCTGGCGCAGTTCGCGGAAGAGCGAGAGGCCGAGTACCTGCGCGAGGTGGCGGGCCGCGGACCGCCCGCCGTGCGCCCACACCCGCAGCCGCTTGCCGGTGGCGGCGAGCAGCGCCGCGCCGAGCGCCCGCCCGTGCCCGTGGCCGCGGTGCGAGGGGTGCACGACCAGCTCGGCGGCCGGCGCCTCGACGGGATCGGTGTCCTCCAGCTGCGCGTACCCGACCAGCACGTCCCCGGCGGTCAGCAGGAAGTGCCGCACGCCTTCCCGGTGTCCGCCCCGCAACTGCAGCCGCCCCTGCTCGGACACGGCCTGCCTGCCGTCGGACCGGGCCGCCTCGGCAAGGAGCTCGGAGACGGCTCCCGCCTGGTCGGGGGAGAGTGTGTCGAGGGTCTGGATCTCGCGTCCGGGGGCCGGGAGGGGTACGTCAGTCGTCATGTCTACGAGCGTACGGGGACGGGGGTGCGGAACGGCGGTCGGCGCCGGACCCGGCGCAGGCCGGAACGGCTCACCTGGCGTCGGGCGCGGTGTGCAGCACGTCGTCCGCGATGCGGGAGAGGTCCTCGGCGCTGGGTAGCAGTGCGCGGACCCCGTCGGGCAGTGCGGCGTACGTGCTGACGGCCAGGGGCTGGTTGTGGCCCCGCAGCGCGTACTCGACCATCGCCCGGTCGCGGCTCTCGGCGATGAGGATGCCGAGAGTGGGCCCGTCGCGCTCCTTGTCGCGGACCAGGTCGTCGACCACCGAGACGTAGAAGCCGAGCTGCCCGAAGTGCTCGGGATGGGCCTTGCGGGTCTTGAGCTCCAGCACGACGTAGCAGTGCAGCTTGCAGTGGTAGAAGAGCAGGTCGATGCGGTATTCACTGTCGCCGACCACGACGGGGTACTGGCGTCCGACGAAGGCGAAGCCGACCCCCAGCTCGGTCAGGAACCGGATCAGGTGGGTGACGAGAGCATCCTCCAGATCCCGCTCGGCGGGCCGGCCCTCCAGCTCGGTGAAGTCGAGGCGGTACGGATCCTTGAAGATCTGCTTCGCCGCGTCGGAGCCGGCGGGAAGCGTGACGTCGAAGTTGTTGGCCGCGGCGCCCTCGGCGAGGTGCAGCTTGTTGTGGATCATCGAGCCCAGGTGGTCGCGGGACCAGCCGTGATGAACGGCGTGCTGGGCGTAGAAGTCCAGCTCGAAGCGGGTCTTGCACTTGCTCATGAGGGTGACGATGTGGCCCCAGGGCAATTGTCCAACGGCTTGTTGGACAATTGAGTCGGGCCATGTCCTGGCCATCTGCTGCATGTAGTGGAGGTTGGACCGGCTGAACCCCCGCTGGTTCGGGAACTCGGTCCGCAGCTCGGTGGCGATCCGGTCGATGACCTTCGTGCCCCACTTCTCGCCGCGCTGCCGCTCCAGGATCGTCCGCCCGATCTCCCAGTACATCCGGAGCATCTCGGTGTTGACCTTGAGCTGTGCGCGCACATGCGCGCCCCGCACGTCCGACTTGAGGCCGTCGGTCATCTCGTGGAAGCCGGGCGGCAGTCCTGACCCCTGCTGAGCAGGTACGACGGCCTTCGGTGTGGTGTTGCTTTCCATGGCGTACAGATTTGCGGCCTTGATGCAGGCGGTGACGTTTCTGCTCGCATATGTACGCCATAAGGGTGAACGGCCCCGTTCCGATCGGTCGGCAACCAGTTCGTAACCCCAAACACCTGTCGCGCTACGCGCGTTGACTCTAGGCTGCGGCACGCAGTCTCCAGACTCGTCACCACTCTCAAACCTCCCGCTGAACTCACAAGGGGACCGATGTCAGCGACACCGCAGAAGAACCGTGCGACCCGGCGGGTGCTCGCCGCCGCGGCCGGTCTTGCCACCGTCGGAGCGCTCGTCGCCGCCATGCCGGCCGGCGCGCAGGAGCGCGGACACGGGCACGGCAAGGACCACGGCCCTCACACGCCGGCCCGGACCGTCGACGTACAGCTGCTGTCCTTCAACGACCTGCACGGCAACCTGGAGCCGCCGGCCGGCTCGGCCGGCACGGTCAGCGAGACGCAGGCCGACGGCACGGTGAAGGCCGTTCCGGCCGGCGGCGTGGAGTACCTGGCGTCCTCGCTGCGCACCGCGCGCAAGGGCCACCCGTACTCCATCACCGCGGCAGGCGGCGACATGGTGGGCGCGAGCCCGCTGCTGTCGGGGCTCTTCCACGACGAGCCGACCATTGAGGCGCTCAACAAGATCGACCTCGATGTGACGAGCGTCGGCAACCACGAGTTCGACGAGGGCGCCACCGAGCTGGCCCGCCTCCAGAACGGCGGCTGCCACCCGGTCGAGGGGTGCTACGAGCAGGGCAAGAAGTTCAAGGGCGCCGACTTCCCCTACCTGGCCGCCAATGTGACGGACGAGAAGACCGGCAAGCCGATCCTCAAGCCGTACACCGTGTGGAAGAAGAACGGCGTCAAGGTCGGCTTCATCGGGGTGACCCTGGAGGGCACGCCGAACATCGTGACCGCCAACGGCGTCAAGGGCCTGAAGTTCCACGACGAGATCGAGACGGTCAACAAGTACGCCAAGGAGCTGGACCGGCAGGGCGTCAAGTCCATCGTCGCCCTGATCCACGAGGGCGGCGCGCCCGCCTCGACCTCGTACAACTACGACTGCGACAGCCCGGGTGCCGGTGACGGCATCTCCGGGCCGATCACCGACATAGCCAAGGGCATCTCGCCGAAGGTCGATGCGCTGGTGACGGGCCACACCCACCAGGCGTACGTCTGCACGGTTCCGGACCCGGCGGGCAACCCGCGCCTGGTCACCTCGGCCTCGTCGTTCGGCAAGCTGTACACGGACACGACGCTCACCTACGACCGTCGCACCAACGACATCGTGCGCACGGCGGTGAAGGCGCCGACGGCGTCGAAGCGCCACGGGCACCCGCACCACCCCGCGCCCGCGAACCCGGTCTCGGTGAACCACGTCGTCAGCAGGGACCAGGCCCCGGCCACGGACATGACGGCGCTCATCGCGCGCTGGAACACCCTCGCGGCGCCGATCGCGAACCGGCCGCAGGGCTTCATCTCCGCCGACATCAACGGCCGCGGCTCCACGGCCCCCGAGAAGCCGCTGGGGAACCTGATCGCCGACGCGCAGCTCGAGGGCCTGGCCCCGGCGGACAAGGGCGGGGCGGTCGTCGCCTTCATGAACCCGGGCGGTATCCGCGCCGACCTCGTCTACAAGACGACGGGCAGCGAGGGCGACGGCGTGGTGACGTACGGGGAGTCGTTCACCGTGCAGCCCTTCACCAACATGATGAACGTCGTCAACCTGACCGGTGCGCAGCTCGTCACCGCGCTCCAGCAGCAGGTCAGCGGCGCCAACGAGGCCAGCCCGAAGATCCTTCAGGTGTCGAAGGGCCTCACGTACACCCTGGACATGACGAAGTCGGGTGCGGCCCGGGTGGTCACCGACACGATCAAGCTGAACGGTGCGGCGATCGACCCCGCCAAGTCCTACCGCGTCGCCATGAACGAGTTCCTGGCGGGCGGCGGCGACGGCTTCGCGGCGCTCGGCGCGGGCACCGACAAGCTGGTCGGCGCCTCCGACCTGGACCTGTTCAACGCCTACCTGGCCGCGCACTCCACGGCCGCAGCGCCGCTGGCGCCGCCGGCGACGGACCGGATCACGGTCATCCAGTAGGTCCCAGGACGCAGGACGTACCGCACGGCGGATGCGCGGGCGGGGGCGATGCCCCGGCCCGCGCATCCGTCGTTTTCGCGCCGTCCTGCATGGCGGGCGCCCGCACCCTGTTCCCTGTGTGACGTGTGCCGGTCATAATCCCGGAGCTGACCCCCCACGGCACCCCGGAGGCCTTTCCGTATGAGCCCGTACACAGCGAACCGCCGGAACTTCCTGGCCGGCGCACTGGCCGTTTCCGCCACCGCCGTTCTCGGCGCGGCGCCCGCCCGTGCCGAGGCCCGGCAGGCCCGCACCGTGCAGGACTGGATGAGCGGCATCCCGGACGCCACCGCGCTGCAGCGCCTGACCGTCCCCGGCTCGCACGACTCCGGCGCCCGCTACGGCGGCCCCTGGACCGAGTGCCAGAACACCACGATCGCCGAGCAGCTGAACAGCGGGCTGCGCTTCCTCGACGTGCGCTGCCGGATCACCGGTGACTCCTTCGCGATCCATCACGGCGCCTCGTACCAGAACCTGATGTTCGGCGATGTGCTGGGCGCCTGCTGGGACTTCCTGGACCAGCGGCCCACCGAGACCGTGCTGATGCGGGTCAAGCAGGAGTACTCCGAGGAGAGCGACGAGGCGTTCCGCCGGATCTTCGACCTGTATCTCGACGCCAAGGGCTGGCGGCCGCTCTTCCACATCGATCCCGCGCTGCCGACCCTGGGACAGGCCCGCGGCAAGGTGGTGCTGCTCGCCGACAACGGGGGTCTGCCCGGCGTGCGTTACGCCGATCCCGCGCTCTTCGACATCCAGGACGACTACATGGCGGAGCCGTTCGGCAAGTACCCGAAGATCGAGGACCAGTTCCGCCGGGCGGCCGCGCAGCCGGGGAAGCTGTTCATGAACTACGTGAGCACCGCGGCGCTGATGCCGCCCCGCTGGAACGCGGACCGGCTCAACCCGCAGGTCCAGTCGTTCCTCGACGGCACCGGCACCTCGGGCTGGACCGGGCTCGGCATCGTCCCGCTGGACTTCCCGGCGACCCGGCCCGGACTGGTGGAGTCGCTGATCCGGCACAACCCCACCGGCTGAGCCGGGCGCGGTCGCGCGTGCGCGGGCCCGCCGCCGTGATCGGTGGTGGCGGGCCCGCGGGCGCCTGTCAGGGGAGGGTGGTCGGCAGGCAGCTGCGCGGGATGAAGTACCAGCTCTGCAACCCGACGCCGTCCGTGCCGCCGCCGCGCGGGTCCCGGACCATGACGAAGTTGCCGTCGCGGGACACGTAGCGCCACAGCACCGTCTGGCCGAGCGCCACCTGTCCCTGCACCGGGGTGCTCGCGGTCGCCGGCACGTCCCACGGGCTGACGTTCCCGTAGCCGGTGATGTGCGTGCCGTCCCAGGTGGCGCAGCCGGCCCCCGCCACGGTCGCCACCGAGGCGCCGTCCGACGTGCCGCCGCCGATCTGTCCGTTGGTGAACGCCGAGGTCGGCAGGGTGGCCGCCGCGCCGCAGCTGTCGGTGGTGGCACCGTCGCCGGAGACCGCGCCGGCGTACGTCCACAGACAGGTGTTGATGGTGCCGAAGACGCGGCCCCAGCGGTAGCCGTTGTCCTGGTCGCCGTGCACGTCGACCGTCCAGCCGCGGTAGGCGGTTCCGATGACGTACGAGGCGGGGCTGCGGCGCAGCAGGGTGTAGTCGGTGTCCACCTGCTTGCGGACCGCTGCCTGGGCCGAGGACTGCTGCACGGCGGCACCGGGTACCACGGCGACCGCGGCGGCCGTGGCAATGCCCAGTATCAGTGCCTGAGTTCGTCGCAACACTGTTTCCTCCTGCTTGTGGGGGGATGTTCCGATGGCGGTCGCGCTGTTCCTCGGCTGGGGGGGGAGGGGTCTTGCGGCAGGTGCCCGTGTCCTCTCGGTCGACGGCCACCATCCTGCCCACGAACCGGCGCGGGACACGGGCCGGCCGTCGGTGCGGGCCTGCGGGGCTCAGTCCTCGGCCCTGGACACCGGCTGCTGCTCCCGTACGGGTGCGGGTACGGCGCCGGTCCCGGCGTAGGCGCTGCCGTCGTCGTCGCCGTCGGAGGACACCGCCGCGACGAGCGCGTCCGCCTCCGGGCTGGGCTCGGGGCTCACCAGCCCGATCACCAGGTAGAGCACCAGCGAGGTCACCAGCGGGGTGAGGACGACCGTGGTCTGGTCGGTGCTGCTGATCCCGTACTTGACGATCCAGTACCCGATCAGTCCCGCGGCCCAGGAGATGAGCGCCGCGCGCGGCCCGAACCTGCGGAAGGCGGGCAGCAGTCCGAGCAGCAGGGGGATGGAGATGGGGCCCATGACGGCGGCGACGAGCGCGACGATGATGCCGAGGACGCCGCCGAAGTGGTCCGCCTCGATGGCCACGAGCATGCTGAGCGTGATGAAGGCGACCGTCACGATCCGGGCGGCGAGCAGCGCGGACTTCTCGCTCATGCCGCGGGCCCTGCGGGAGATGACGGGCATCATGTCGCGGGTGACGACGGCGGAGATGGCGTTGGCGTCCGAGGAGGCCATGGCCATCGTGTGGGAGAACATCCCGGCGAGCGTGAGGCCCACCAGGCCGGCGGGCAGGAACTTCTCGCTCATGAGCGCGTAGACCTGCTGAGGGTCGGCGACGTGCGGCAGCAGGACGGGTGCGGCGACGGACGGGAAGAGCAGGAAGGCCGGCCAGATCAGGTAGAGCACCGCGGAGAGTCCGGCGGAGCGGCGTGCGTCGCGCGGGGTCTCGGTGGCCATGTAGCGCTGGGCCAGGTTCCACATGCCGCCGTTGTACTCGAAGATCTTGATGATGATGTAGGCGGTCAGGAAGGTCGCGGTGTACGGGCCGACCAGCGGCTCGGTGTGGTGCGCGGGAAGGTCGTCCCACAGCGTGCCCAGGCCGGAGATCCCGCCCAGCTTGCCGAGCACCACCACGACCATCGCGACGGCGGCTATCCCCTGGATGACGAACTGGCCGAAGTCGGTGAGGGCGTCCGCCCAGAGGCCGCCCACCGTGCAGTAGAACAGCGTGATCACACCGGTGAGCACGATGCCGCTGTTCATGTTCATGCCGGTGAACACGTTGAGCAGGATCGCCACCGAGGCCCACTTGGCGGCCACGTCGAAGACCTTCAGCAGGGTCCCGCTCCAGGCGAGGGCCTGCTGGGTGGGCACGTTGTAGCGCGTGGCCAGGTACTCCAGCGGCGAGGCCACCCCGTAGCGCTTGCGCAGCCGGTTCCAGCGGGGCGCGAAGACCACCGCGCCGAGGCCGGTGCCGATGGCCAGGGGTATGAACGCCCAGACGTAGACGGTGATCCCGTAGCTGTAGGCGACCGCGGCGTAGGCGACGAACACGGCGGCGCTGTAGCCGGACATGTGGTGGGAGATGCCGGAGAGCCACCAGGGCATCCGGCCGCCGCCGGTGAAGTAGTCGCTGACGCTGCTGACGCGCTTGTGCGACCACAAGCCGATCAGCAGCATCACGACGAAGTAGCCGCCGAGAGCGACCCAGTCCAACGCAGCCATGTGAACTCCTAGTTGCCGGGTCGGCTCTCGCCGGCCGGCGGTGGGGCAGTGAGCGGTGATTACGGTTCGTTCGACGAAAACGCGGTCTGCATATGTAGACATGGATTTCATCCATGGACATCGATCAGGCGGGAGGCTAGCCCGCCGTATGATGACGGTCAATGACTTGGGAGGGTTTTCATTGGTTGGACAAAAGGCGACCCCGTCCACGAGCGAGACCGAGGAGTCGGGACGCGGCCTGGTCAAGTCGGCGGAGCGTGCGGTCCTGATCATGGAAGCCCTGGCGGCCTCCTCCGAACGGCTGTCCCTGGGGCAGTTGCAGGAGGCCACCGGCTATCCCCGGTCCAGCCTCTACGCCCTGCTCCGCACCCTCAGCGCCCTCAAGTGGGTGGAGAACCCCGAGGGTGATCTGGCCTTCGGCATCGGGCCGCGCGCACTGCTGTGCGGCACCGCCTACCTGGACCGTGATCCGGCGCTGCCGCCGGCGATCCGCCAGATCGAGCGCCTGCGCGAAGAGGTCGGCTACACCACCCACTACGCCCGCCTCGACCTTCCCCACGTCATCTATCTGGCCAGCCGCGAGGCGACCGACTCCCACCGGCTCACGTCCCGGGTGGGGCGCCAGCTCCCTGCCCACGCGACCGCGCTGGGCAAGGCGCTGCTGGCCGAGCTGACCCCGCCGGAGGTCGAGCTCCTGATGGCCGACGTCGAGCAGGACCAGCTGACCGAGAACACCGTCACCAGGCGCGGCGAGCTGCGCGCCGAGCTGGAGGAGGCCCGCGAGCGCGGGTGGGCGGTGGAGCGCGAACAGAACACCCCGGGGCTGTGCTGTGTGGCGGCCTCGGTCCCGTACCGCATCCCGGCGACCGACGCCATCAGCTGTTCGATCCCGGTGGCGCAGGCGACCGAGAAGGAACTGGCCAGGGTGGGCGAGGCCGTTCTGCAGCACGCGGTGGACCTGGCCCGCAACCTGCGCCGCGAGGGCATCAGGTAGCCGGCCCGCCGCCGGGCGGACGGGCACTCCGTCCGCCCGGCGGTGCACCTCCTGATGCCTCTCGTTCGGATCATGCCGGGGCTCGCGTGCCAAGGCGGCGCCGTCCCTAGCGGGACAGCGTCACCAGCTGCGCCGTGCCCGGCGCCACGCTGACCGTCGCGGACCGGTGACCGACCTGCACGGGAGTCGTCCGGGGTGTCCCGGACGCCCTGCCCGCCGGGGACACGGTGCGGCCGCCCAGACTGACGGCGGAGGCGTCCGTCGAGGCGAGCCCGTCCGCCGCCGAGGTCCGCAGCGTCACCGCGCGGCCCCTGCCGTACGAGGACGGGAGGCCGATCGTGACGTCGTCGCTCGTGCTGCCGGCCGTCGCAGGGTCCTGGACGTTGATGAGCACCAGCGTCAGCTCGCCGCCCCGGCCCTGCACGCCGTACGCCCGCAGCCTGCCCAGATCGGCGTCCGCGAGCCCGAGGTCGACGAACCGGCCCTGCGGGACCTGCCGGAACGCCCAGAGGCCGTAGTACAGCGGGGTGGCCGAGAGCCCGTTCGCGTCGAGCTCCGCCCGGTCCGCCGCGCAGAACGCCCCGTAGTAGCGGTAGGAGACCGGGTACTCGGCCGAGTCGCGGGGCTTGAAGTCCCCGCAGACCGCCGCGGTGTTGGTGTGGAACTCGACCTGGCTCACGCCGCTCTGCGCGGTCTGCATCAGGTGGTCCAGCGACCACAGCGACGTCACGTACGCGTTGCTGACACCCGGCTGGCCGCTGCACGAGGCGCTGTTGGACTCGTTCAGCGTCATCGGGATGCGGTCACCGAACCGGGCCCCGATCTCCCTGATGCCGGCCAGCTTGGTCCGGGTCTTCGTGTACGTCTGCGGCGCGAGGACCTGCGGGAGCGGCATGTCCGACGTCCCGCAGTGGCTGCCCGGGTACAGGTGGGAGGAGAGCTCGGAGAGGATCCTCTCCGGCTTCACGGTGGTGTCCGCCGCCGCGGCCGAGGCGAACTCGTCGAGCCTGGTGTTGGTCGCCGCCGTGTTGGCCGACGGGCCGAGCACCTTGATGCCGGCGTGCGGGAGGGCCGCGTGGATGGCGGCCTCGTAGCGCTTCACCGTCTCCCACATGTCGCCGCCGGTCATGGTGGTGACGTTGTCGAACTCGTTGCCCACCTCCACCGCCAGCAGGTCGTCACCGAGCGTCTCGTGCGCCGCCTTCACCTCGGCGACCACCTGGTCGAGCGACACCTTCGGGGCCGGGTCCTTCGCCGGGTCCTTCAGCACGGCCGGGTCGACGACGGACTTCAGCGGGACGCCGAGGGTGACCTTCCACCCGGAGGCGCGCACCAGCTTCCGCAGCGCGTCGAGGTCGGACCGGTCGACGGTGCCGCCGATCGCCTCCTTCGGCGCGGGCGAGCCGCTCCATCTGCCGAACGCGGGCCACACCAGGTCCATCGAGTAGCCGCCCAGCCGGAGCACCCCGTCGTTCCCCAGAGTCCTGAGCCGGTCGGCCATCCGGTCCTCGGTCAGGTACCCGTGGGCGAAGTCCGCGGACTCGACGGAGAAGCCCTGGTGGTCGCCGGTGAGGCGGGCACCGGCGCTGTCCGCCGTGGCGTTCAGCGTGAACGCGGTGCCGGTGGGGGTGTCGTCGCCGCTCCGGGCGAAGGCGTGCCCCGCGGGCAGGGCGGCCCCCGCGACCAGGGCCGCGGCGAGTGCCGTTCGGACGAGCCTTCGCCGGGCGGTGCCGCGCGCGTTCCGGTCATTCATCGTTGAATCTCCTTCAGCGTTTCTCGCGTGCAACAACAAGAGGAGGCGGCTAGCCGCCGTCACCCGGCGGGCGCCGCCGTGGCCGGCTCGGCGGTGAAGCCGGCCGGGGCGTCGTGACGATGCCGGGCGCTACCAGCGCGGGGACTGCGCCCGGTAGCCGGGTTCGATGCTCTGCATGTAGCCGGTGTCGTCCCGGTTGCGCAGGCCGCACCGCAGGTACTGCTCGTGCAGCCGGGCCAGCGCGTCCCGGTCGAGCTCGACGCCGAGTCCCGGGCCGGTCGGCACCCGTACCGCTCCGTCGGAGAACGCCAGCGCGCCCTCCTGGACGACCTCCTCCGACTTCCACGGCCAGTGGGTGTCGCAGGCGTAGGTGAGGTTCGGGGTGGCGGCGGCCAGGTGCGTCATCGCGGCAAGGCTGATGCCCAGATGCGAGTTGGAGTGCATGGACAGCCCCATGCCGAAGGTGTCGCAGATCCCGGACAGCAGCTTCGACCGGTGCAGCCCGCCCCAGTAGTGGTGGTCGGAGAGGACCACCTGGACCGAGTCCTGGGCGACGGCCGGGGCGAGCTGGTCGAAGGCGACGACGCACATGTTCGTCGCCAGCGGCATGCTCGCCCCGCGCGCGACCCGGGCCATTCCTTCGAGGCCGGGCGTGGGGTCCTCCAGGTACTCCAGTACGCCGTCGAGCCGGCGGGCGACCTCCAGGGAGGTCTCCACGCTCCACGCGGCGTTGGGGTCGAGCCGCAACGGGGTGTCGGGGAAGGCCTCGCGCAGCGCCAGGACGGCCTCGATCTCCTGCTCGGGAGGGAACACCCCGCCCTTCAGCTTGATCGCCGAGAAGCCGTACGTGCCCACCATGCGCTGCGCCTGGGCGACGATTCCCGCACTGTCCAGTGCTTCGGGGTAGTCGTCGGGGGCCGCGCCGGGATGGCCGGCCCACTTGTAGAAGAGGTAGGCGCTGAACGGCACGTGCTCGCGCACCGCGCCCCCCAGCAGGTCGGAGACCGGGCGTCCGGTGGCCTTGCCCCGGATGTCCAGGCAGGCGACCTCGAAGGGGGAGAAGACCCGGTCCACGGTGGAGCTGGAGGTGATCATCCCGGTGAGTCCGTGGCCGTCGGTCCCGCTGTCGCCGCCCAGCACCTCGGCCACCTTGGCGTGCATCGCGTTCAGCGCGTGCACGTCCATCCCGACCAGCGCCCGGCCGGCCGCCGTCAGCCGCCGCAGATGGCCCTCGTCCGCGTAGGTCTCACCCAGCCCGGTGATCCCCTGGTCGGTGGTGACCTCGATGACGGCGCGCAGCGCGTACGGCTCGTGCACACCCACGGCGTTGAGGAGCGCCTGGTCGCGGAAGGCGACCGGCGTCACCGAGACCGAGGTGATGTTGATGGCGTCGCCCATCAGACCGTCACCTCCGCGCACAGCGCGAGGCCGGCCGCGGTGATGCTCCGCAGCTCCTCCAGGTGCTCGGGCGCGGGATCGGCCAGCGGCGGCCGCACCCCGCCGACATCGAGGCCGCGCTGGCGCACGGCCGCCTTGACCAGCGAGACGGCGTAGCCGGGGACCAGGTCGCGCAGTGCGATCAGCGGGTGGAAGAACACGCTCTGGAACCGCTCGACCAGGCGGTCGTCGCCCTTGGTCACGGCCTCGTAGTAGGCGAGGGAGATCTCCGGCGCGAAGCAGAACACCGCGGAGGAGTACAGCTCGACGCCGATGCCCCGGTAGACGGGCACGGTGGCCTCGGCGGTGGGCATGCCGTTGAAGAACTGGAAGGGCTTGTCGCCGCCCCCCTCCCGCAGCGCCGAACGGACCGCGACCACACTGCGGGCGAGCTGCTCCAGATCGCCGTGGCCGTCCTTGAAGCCCACGACCTGGGGCAGCAGGGCCACTTCCACGGCGGACGCGGTGTCGAAACGGGCGGTTCCCCGGTTGTAGACGATGAGCGGCAGGTCGGCCGCCTCCGCCACCGCCCTGGTGTACGCGACGAGTCCGGCGGGCGGCCCCTGGACGAGGTACGGCGGCAGCAGCAGCAGACCGTCGGCCCCGGCCTCCCGCGCGGCCCGGGCGAACTGCCGGGCGAGCGGCAGTGCCCCGCCGGTACCCGCGTACACCGGCACCCGGCCGTCGACGACCTCGACGGCCGCGCGCACCACCTGGGCGTACTCCTGGGGTTCGAGGGCGTGGAACTCGCCGGTGCCGCACGCGACGAAGACGCCGCCGGGGCCCGCGTCGAGACCGGTACGGACGTGCTCGGCGAGCGCCCGCAGATCGACCGAACCGGAGGAGGTGAACGGTGTCACCGGAAAGAACAGCACGCCGTCGAACGTCGACAACTCGGAGCTCCTCTGCTCAACGCGTCTACATATGCAGATGATGTACACATCCGCAGATCGCATTCGGGACTGTAGGCGCGCGTTCCGGGAGCGGTCAACCCTCCGTACCGCGGGTCATCGGCCGGGGAGCGGGACCCGGACATGCCGAAGGGCGCCTGCCGGTTCGTGTGCGACGACGAACCGGCAGGCGCCCTTTTCCTTGCGGGACTCGGGACCGCTCAGTGATCCGGTGGCGGCTGCGGCGCTCCCGGCAGCCGGATCGCGGCTTCCGTGCCGCCGCCCGGCGCCGGGTTCAGGGCGATCTCGCCGCCCGACTGCTGGACCGTGCGCGCGACGATCGACAGGCCCAGGCCCGAGCCGGGGAGCTGGCGGGCGGACGGGGAGCGCCAGAAGCGCTCGAAGACGTGCGGGAGTTCGTCGGCGGGGATGCCGGGGCCGTGGTCGCGGACCGTCAGCTCACCGCTGTGCAGGGCGACCTCGACGGTGCCGCCGGGCGGGCTGAACTTGACCGCGTTGTCCAGGACGTTGACCACCGCCCGCTCCAGCGCGGCCGCTTCCGCCCGCACGTACCAGGGGTCCAGGTCGGCCGTGACGGTCAGCTGGGGGCCGCGCAGCCGGGCCCGGTCCAGGGCGGTCTGCGCGATGTCATGGAGCGCGACCACCTGGAGCGGGCCGTGCTCGGCGGCGTCCGGGCGGGCGAGTTCCTGGAGGTCGCCGATGAGTGAGGCGAGCTCCGTCATCTGCGCCTTCACCGAGGTCATCAGGGCCCTGCGGTCGTCGGGCGGGATGGCCCGGCCCGTCTCGTCGCTGCGGGCGAGGAGCTCCACGTTGGTGCGCAGGGAGGTCAGCGGGGTGCGCAGCTCGTGGCCGGCGTCCGCGATGAGCTGTGCCTGGCGGTCGCGGGAGGTGGCGAGCGAGGCGGTCATCGAGTTGAAGGAGCGGGACAGCCGGGCGATCTCGTCCTCGCCCTCGACCGGGATGCGGACGGTCAGGTCCTCGGTGCGGGCGACGTGCTCGACGGTCTCGGTGAGCTCGTCCACGGGACGCAGACCGGACCGGGCGACCCACAGCCCGGCCGCGCCGGCGCCGACGACTCCGATGCCGGAGACGATGAGGAGGAGCCAGGCGAGGCTGGAGAGGGGTTTGGTCACCTCGCTCGCGGGCCGGGCGATGGACACGGCGAGGCCGGTGAGCTGCGGCCCGGCCCTGTTGGGGAGCGGCGAGGTGTAGACGCGCATCCGCACGCCGTTCGCCGCAGTCTCCGAATGCAGCGCGCCCTGCTGCACCCCGTTGACCACCGCGAGGTCGGCTGCGCTCACCGGAAGTTCTGCCGCCTTCGTGTCCTCCCCTGCCTTCGGCGCCACGCAGACTGTGCCCCTGGAATCGACGAGCTGGACGGTGTCCGCGCCGGAGAAGGGCCGGGGCGGCTGTGCACTCGTTCCCGTGCAGTACTTGTACAGGCCGCTCAGATAGGCCTCGTCGACGGTGGAGTTGCGCAGTGTCGCGTCCCGCTGGTGCTCCAGCTGCGCCTTCGTCACGAACCAGCACGACGCCGCCACCGCCGCCACCGCCACCGCGACCGCGGTCGCGACCAGCAGGGCCAGCCGGGAGCGCAGCGGCAGGGCGCGGAAGCGGTGCAGGGGCCCCGTCACCCGTCCCCACCCCCGGCCCGCAGCGCGTACCCGACGCCCCGCACCGTGTGGACCAGGCGGGGTTCGCCACCCGCCTCCGTCTTGCGGCGCAGGTACATCACGTACACGTCCAGGGAGTTGGAGCTGGGTTCGAAGTCGAAGCCCCACACCGCCTTGAGGATCTGCTCACGGGTCAGCACCTGGCGCGGGTGGGCCAGGAACATCTCCAGCAGGGTGAATTCGGTACGGGTCAGCTCGACGCGGCGGGTGCCTCGGGTGACCTCGCGGGTGGACAGGTCCATCCGCAGGTCGGCGAAGGACAGCACGTTGTCGTCGGGGACGGGCCCGCCCGCCGAGGCCGCGTACGAGCTGCGGCGCAGCAGGGCCCTGATGCGGGCGAAGAGTTCGTCCAGCTCGAAGGGCTTGACCAGGTAGTCGTCGGCGCCCGCGTCGAGTCCGGTGACGCGGTCGCCGACGGTGTCGCGGGCGGTGAGCATCAGGATGGGCGTGGTGGTGCCCGTGGCGCGGATGCGGCGGGCGGCGGTCAGCCCGTCCATCCGCGGCATCTGGATGTCGAGGACGATGAGGTCGGGGGCGTAGGACTCCGCCTTCGTGAGGGCGTCGAGACCGTCGACGGCGACCTCGGTGCCGTAGCCCTCGAACGCGAGACTGCGCTGCAGGGCCTCGCGCACGGCGGGCTCGTCGTCGACGACCAGGATGCGCTGCGGATCGTCTTCGGCGGGGCTCATCGCTGCTTCGTCCTCTTCTCGTTCCGTGCGGAGCGGAGCGGGGCGCGGCGCGCCCGGCCCCTCGGCTTCTCAGCCCCTCAGCCTCGCACGGCCGTGGCGCGGCGTCGCGCGGCACGGCTTCTGCGGCTGCCGTCGGTGCGGAGTTCGGCGGCGCGGGGCTGCTTCCCCGCGGTCCCCGCACCCTGCTCCGTGGTCCGCTCGGCGAGGAACGCGACGAGTGCGAACGTCAGGGTCAGGCCGGCGGGGCCGGTGTCGGTGGCGTTGTCGGTCAGGTGGTGCATGGCTGTCTCCTCAGGAGCTGTTGCCGGCCCGCAGGGTGTCGAGGTCGGCCTTGAGGGTGTTCACCGGGATGGCGAAGCCGAGACCGACGCTGCCCGCACTGGAGCCGCCGGAGCTCTCGGCCGAACTCGCCGAGTACATGGCGGAGTTGATGCCGATGATCTCGCCGTTCATGTTGATCAGCGCACCGCCGGAGTTGCCCGGGTTGAGCGAGGCGTCGGTCTGCAGGGCCTTGTACGTGGTGGTGGAGTCGCCGGTCTCGCCGTTGAACTGCTGGCCGCCGAACTCGAACGGCCACTGCTGTCCGCCGCTCTGCCCGCCCTGTTCCTGGCCCTGGCCCTGTCCCTGCCCCTGGCCGCTGTCGCCGTCCTTGGCGACGGTGACATCGCGGTTGAGCGCGGACACGATGCCGCTGGTGACGGTGCCGGTGAGGCCCTCGGGTGAGCCGATCGCGACGACCTGGTCGCCGACGGCGACCTTGGAGGAGTCGCCGAGCGTGGCCGTCTTCAGCCCGCTCGCGCCCTGGAGCTTGATCAGCGCCAGGTCCTTGTCCGGGTCGGTGCCGACGACGTCGGCGGTGTACGTCTTGCCGGTGCTGAGCGTCACCTTGACCGAGGAGGACCCCGCGACGACGTGATTGTTGGTGACGATCTCGCCGTCGGACGTGATGATCACGCCGGAGCCGGTGGACTCGCCCGCGGTCGAGGCCGCCTTGATCTCGACGATCGTCGGCGAGAGGGCCTTGGCCACGCCGGAGACGGTGCCCTTGCTGCTCTGCGAGACCGTGGTGCCGGGGATGACGCCGCTGCCCGTGCTGTCGGTGCCGTGGTCGGTGAGCTGCCCGATCACGGTGGCGGTGCCGCCGCCGACGATCGCCGCGGCGATGGCCACCGCCGCGAGCAGCGCGACCGGGCGGCGGACCCGGCGCCGGGAGGGCTGCGGCTCGGGCGCGGGGTACGGCAGCCCGTGTCCCCGGAAGCCGTCACCGCCACCGTGGCCCTGGCCGCCGGTGTACTGCCCGTCGGCCTGGCCGGGGCCGGGCCACACGGTGGTTCCGGGACCCGTGCCGACCGGCTGCGCGGGCTGGTATGACGGCGGCGGCGGGTAGGCCGCGTCGCCGTTGCCGCACGAGGGGTACATCGGGTACTCGCCGCTCGGGCGCTGGCTCTCTGTCATGTCTACGAGAGTGTCCAGCGAAGATGAGAGCAACGTGAGTACGCCCTGAGAAGCCCGGCAGAACCTCGTATGCCCGATATAAAGACCCTGCGGTGCCTGCCCTCCGCGGCAGGCGGTTAGGGCAGCACCCGCGCCGCCGGGGGCTCCCCGCAGCCGCACGAGCGCCGTACCACCAGGGCGGAGGGGAACTGCTTCAGCCGTTCCCGTCGCGAGCCCGACACCCGCAGCGAGTCGTCGAGCACCAGGTCCACGGCCGCCCGCGCCATCGCCGGGCGGTCCGAGAAGACCGTCGTGAGCGGCGGATCGGTCAGACCGGCTTCCTTCACGTCGTCGAAGCCCGCGACCGCGAGCTCGCCCGGCACGTCGATCCGCAGCTCGCGCGCGGCCCGCAGCACGCCGATGGCCTGGTCGTCCGTCGCACAGAAGATCGCCGGGGGACGGTCCGGGCCCGCGAGGAGCTCCAGTGCCACCCGGTAGGCGTCGTAGCGGTTGTACGGGGCCTGGAAGAGCCGGCCCTGCGTCGAGCGTCCCGACTCGTGCATCGCCCGGCGCCAGCCCTCGACGTGGTCGGCGACCGGGTCGCCGACCACCGGGGTCGACTCCATGCCGCCGAGGCACGCCACGTACTCGTTGCCGTGTTCCAGCAGGTGCCGGGTGGCGAGCTGGGCGCCGCCGACGTCGTCGGTGACGACCGCGACGTCGTCGATCGCCTCGGGCCGCTCGTGGAGCAGCACGACCCGGGCGTCCCACGCCTCTATCTCGGCGGCCGCGCGCTCGCTGGGGCCCTGGCTGACCAGGATCAGCCCGGAGACCCGCATGCCGAGGAACGCCCGCAGGTAGTGGACCTCGCGCTCGTCGCGGTAGTCGGAGTTGCCGACCAGCACCATTTTCCCGCGCTCGGCCGCGGCCTGTTCGACCGCGTGCGCCATCTCCGCGAAGAACGGCTGCCGCGCGTCCGGCACGATCATCCCTATGAGATCGGTCCGCCGCGAGGCCATCGCCTGGGCGACCCGGTCGGGCCGGTAGCCCAGCTCCTTGATCGCGGCGAGTACCCGCTCGCGCGTGGCCGGGGCAACCGGCCGGGGTCCGTTGTTGATGACGTAGCTGACGACCGCGGTCGACGTCCCCGCCAGTCTCGCCACATCGTCCCGCGTCACCTTGGCCACGCGCGGCAGTCTACGCGGATGGAACTACCTCTTGGCAGGCCGGACCGGGGCTTCTTCCGTCACCTCGGCAACCTCCGGCTGCTCCGAACGGGTGAGGGTTTCGGCGGCCGCCTTCGCGGCGGCAGCCTTGGCCTCCTCGGCGGCGGCCCGCTCCACCTTCTCCGGTGCGACGAAGCGGTAGCCGACGTTGCGGACGGTGCCGATGAGCGACTCGTGCTCGGGGCCGAGCTTGGCGCGCAGCCGCCGGACATGGACGTCGACCGTCCGCGTACCGCCGAAGTAGTCGTAGCCCCAGACCTCCTGGAGCAGCTGGGCACGGGTGAAGACCCGGCCGGGGTGCTGCGCCAGGTACTTGAGCAGTTCGAATTCCTTGAAGGTCAGGTCCAGGACCCGGCCCTTCAGCTTCGCGCTGTACGTCGCCTCGTCGACCGACAGGTCGCCGTTGCGGATCTCCATCGGGGAGTCGTCGGAGGTGATCTGCTGCCGGCCGGTGGCCAGCCGCAGTCGCGCCTCGACCTCGGCGGGGCCCGCCGTGTCGAGCAGCACGTCGTCGATCCCCCAGTCGGCGGTGACGGCCGCCAGGCCGCCCTCCGTGACGACGAGGATCAGCGGACAGCCGGGTCCGGTGGACCGCAGCAGCTGACAGAGCGAGCGGACCTGAGGCAGGTCACGCCGTCCGTCGATGAGAATGACGTCGGCACCCGGGGTGTCGACGAGAGCGGGTCCTTCGGCGGGGGCGACCCGCACGCTGTGCAGCAGGAGGCCGAGGGCGGGAAGCACCTCCGTCGACGGTTGGAGGGCATTCGTCAGGAGCAGCAGTGAACTCATCGCCGCCCACCTGCCTGGGTCGTCGGTCGATGATCGTGCACGGTTGGCTCGCCCATTACGTCGGTCCTCCTCGTTCCCTGCGAGAGGGGCACTCCCGGGTGGGACCCGGGGGAGTATGCGGCACTGCTTCGTACGCTTATTCGTGTGTTCCGTACGACGTTTCGTCATACGGTTTTTACCGGTGCGGCCCCGCGCCCAGGACCGCTGAGCTTGTCGAAACGTCGTCGTAACAACGCGCGGAAAGCACAAAAGGACCCGGGGGCTGCATTGCCCGGATCCTCTTCCCAGCAGAATAGCCCACATGAGTTCTGTGTCCGAGGGGCGATTTCGGAGTTCCTCTGTTCCCTTGATCACGCGCGGGTCGTTGCGGACCACATTGCCGGCCGATGACGGGGTCCTGATCGAGGCGGTGTACGACCCGTGTACGGCGGATGACGGCGCGGGCGCGGCGGCCGGTGACGCGGGTACGGCGATCGTCGTCGCGCACGGGTTCACCGGTTCGGTGGACCGTCCCGCCGTGCGCCGCGCCGCGGGGGTGTTCTCCCAGCGTGCGGCGGTGGTCACGTTCTCCTTCCGGGGGCACGGCGGCTCCGGCGGCAGGTCCACGGTGGGCGACCGCGAGGTGCTGGATCTGGCGGCCGCGGTGGCCTGGGCGCGGTCGCTCGGACACCGGCGCGTCGTTACGGTCGGGTTCTCCATGGGCGGTTCCGTGGTGCTGCGGCACGGGGCGCTGTATACGGCTCCCGCGGCGGAGGCCGAGGGCGTCCGATCCGTTGCGGCGCACGGGGGGCGCACAGAAGCGCGTGAGGGGGCGCACGCGGATGCGGTGGTGTCCGTGAGCGCCCCGGCGCGCTGGTACTACCGGGGTACGGCCCCGATGCGGCGGCTGCACTGGGTGGTCACCCGCCCCACCGGCCGGCTGGTCGGGCGGTACGGCTTCCGGACCCGGATCGACCGCAACGACTGGGACCCGGTCCCGCTCTCCCCGGTCGACGCGGTCCCGCACATCGCCCCGGCGCCGCTGCTGATCGTGCACGGCGACCGGGACCCGTACTTCCCGCTCGACCACCCGAGGATGCTGGCCGCCGCCGCGGCGGACGGGGCCGCTGAGCTCTGGCTGGAGCGCGGCATGGGACACGCGGAGAACGCGGCGGACGAGACCCTGCTCACGCGCATCGCCGACTGGGCGATGACCCGGTGACGCGGTGAACGATGATGGACAGCCGAATGCGTGAGCCGACGCGAGACGAGAGGAGCGCAGCCATGCCTGCGGGAACGATCCGCTACTGGGCAGCGGCCAAGGCCGCGGCCGGAACCGCGGAGGAGCCGTACACCGCCGCGACGCTCAAGGAAGCGCTCGACACGGCGCGCGAGCAGCACCCCGGCGAGCTGACCCAAGTGCTGCAAAGGTGTTCGTTCCTCATCGACGGTGACCCCGTCGGGACCCGGAGCCATGAGACCGTACGCCTTGCCGAGGGCGGCACGGTCGAGGTGCTCCCGCCGTTCGCAGGAGGGTGAACCGCAGAACATGAGCAGCAGCGATCAGCAGCATCCGTACCCGCAGCAGCCGTACGGGCAGCAGCCGCAGCCCGGACAGCAGCAGCCGTACCGGGACCCGGCCGATCCGTCCTACGGCGGGCAGGCGTACGGGGAGCGGCCCCAGGCGGACCAGGGGTACCCGGAGTCGCCGTACGGGCAGCAGCCCTACGGCGGTCAGCCGTACGGCGACCCGTCCTACGGCGACCCGTCCTACGGCGACCCGTCCTACGGCGACCCGTCCTACGGGCAGCAGGCGCCCTACGCGGGAGACCCGGCCGGGTACGGCACGCAGGGCGCGTACAGCCCGCCCCAGGCTCCCCAGCACCCGCACCAGGCCGCGCAGCAACAGCCGTACGAGCCCCAGCAGGCCGCGCAGCAGCAGCAGCCGTACGAGCCCCAGCCCTACGAGCCCCAGCAGGCCGCGCAGCAGCCCTACGAGTCCCAGCAGCCCCAGCAGGCTTCTCAGCCGCAGCCCGGGGCCGGCTGGCCGGCCGGGCAGCAGGGCGTGGCGCAGACCTGGGAGGGCCAGACCTGGGACACCCAGTACCAGCCCACCATCCGGCCGGCGCAGGTGTCACAGCCGTCTCAGCCTTCGCAGCCGTCCCAGCCGGCTCAGGGTGTCGCGCCCGACCGGCCCGCCGCCGACAACGCCTACCTGCCGCCGCAGGGCGCGTCCGGCTCGTACCCGCTGCCCCCCGAGGCCGCGGCGGCCCCCGGTGCGCCCGCTCCGGAGGCGGCCCCCGCGGCCGCCGCGCCGGGCGAGGACGGATACAGCGCGCCCACCACGCTGGGCAACAGCCGCATCACCGACGCCCAGCGGGCGCGCGCCGAGGGCCGTTCGCCGATCATCGCGCCCGGTCTGCAGCCGGCCGCGATCACCGCGGGGCTCGGGCTGCTGCTCGCGCTCGGTGCGGCCGTCGGCTCCTACGCACTGGTCGTCCCGCTGGTGCTGCTCCAGGCGGTGACCGCGGCCGGCTGGTTCCGGCTCAACGGCATGTGGCCGGCCCGCCAGGGCATCGCGCTCGCCTTCGCGGGCGGCCTCGTCGCCGACGTGGCCCTGCTGGCCGCGGGCCGGGAGAACGGCCCCGCCGCGATCCTCGGCACCCTCGGCGTCTGGGTGCTGCTCACCGTCGTCCTCCAGCTGCGCAGCCGGGCGGACGCCGACGAGCGGATGCAGGGGCTGATGGCCACCGTCGCCTCGGCCGCCCTCGCGATCCTGGCTGCCGGGCACCTCGCGGCGGTTCCGGACGCCGTGACGGTCGGCGGGGTCGCCGTCGCACTCGCGGTGCTCGTCCGGGCGCTGCCGCTGCCCGGACCGGCCTCGGTGGTGGCGGCGCTGGTCGTCGCAGCGGGTGCCGGCGCGGTGGCGGGCGTCGCCACCGACCTCGGCGTGCAGGGTGCGCTGCTCGGCCTCGCCGCGGGCGGCTGTGCGCTGATCGGGCTGCGGGTGGCGAGCTATGACTACCCGTCACGCTTCGTGCACATGACCGCCGGAGTGGCGCTGCCGCTCACCGCGGCCGCCCCCGCCGTCTATCTGATCGGCCGCATGATCTCGTAGCCCGTCACGTGCGCACAGGCAGGCCGAAGCCCTCCGCGGGGAACCGTCGGGGGGCTTCTGCTCGTCGATCACCCGGGGCGTGACGTGCGGCCGCAGTAGGCTCACGGACTCCAGGAGTCCGAACGGACGCAGGTGGGGGAGAACTAGGCATGCGTGCACTGCGAATACTGCTGGTCCTCGTGGTGGTTCTGGCCGGTGTGTTCATCGCCGTGGACCGTGCGGCGGTCTATTTCGCCGAGGACCAGGCCGCGGACCGGGTGCAGGTCTCCGGGGCGCGGATCGGCTCGACGGACGTCTCCATCAAGGGCTTCCCGTTCCTGACCCAGGTCGCCGGATCGGAGCTCGACGAGGTCGACGTGAAGATCACCGGCATCGAGACCAGCGCGGGCGGCCGCAAGCTCCGGATCAGCAGGATGAACGCCGAGCTGCACCAGGTGCGGCTGACCGACGGCTTCTCCGGCGCCACCGCCGCACGGGCGACCGGCACGGCCGTCGTCTCGTACAAGGACCTCACCGCGGCTGCCAGTGAGGACGTCGCCGTCGAGTACGGCGGCAACGGCAAGGTGAAAGTGACCGGCGCGGTCAACATCCTCGGCCGCACGATCTCCCGCAGCGTCCTGTCCACCGTCACCCTGGTCGACGGCCACACCGTCCGGGTGCACGCCGACAAGGTGCCGGGCGAGGGAATCCCCGGACTCGAGGCGCTGGTGCGCGAGAAGACCGACTTCGAGCGTGAGGTCGGCGGACTGCCGAACGGCCTGAAGCTGCAGCGGATCCAGCCGACCGCCGAGGGGCTGGAGATCTCCGTGACGGGCACCGACGTCGCTCTCGCCGGATAACTTCCGCCGCGGCCGGGTAGTGGGTCGCTACCGCCTGTGCGCACCCCCGCGCCACATACTGAGACGGCCGCGTCCGTTCCGTAGATGTCCGGTGCGCGCCGAACCCCCGCGGGCGGCCCGAGGGCGGCCGCTTCTCCCTCTGTATCTCGCATGATGGACGATCGTGTCTCAATATGCGACACAACGGTGACATGTCCGGCCGTACGTCCCTACGATCGGTCCCATGCAGTGCTCTATTAGCGGTCTCCGACAGCGGGGACAGGCGGATCTCACGAAGCGGCGGGCAGTGGACCTGTGCCGCGTCGCCGCCATGCTCTGTCGCACTGTCTGAGCGGGATTCTGTCGATTTCCCGCATTCCCGGCCCTTCGACCGTTCGTCGGGGCCATCCCGATGCCTCTGTGCACGCGCCGAACCCGTGCCCCGCACATCCGCATCACGCACCATCTCGCATCATCTCGCCGCAGACTGCCCCGGAGGAGAAAAGAATGAGCCGCAGTGATGTCCTGGTAGACGCCGACTGGGTCGAGGCCCACATCGACGACCCGAAGGTTGCCATCGTCGAGGTCGACGAGGACACCTCCGCGTACGAGAAGAACCACATCAAGAACGCGATCCGGATCGACTGGACCAAGGACCTCCAGGACCCGGTCCGCCGTGACTTCATCGACCAGGCCGGCTTCGAGGAGCTGCTGTCCGGCAAGGGCATCGGCAACGACACCACGGTCGTCCTCTACGGCGGCAACAACAACTGGTTCGCGTCCTACGCGTTCTGGTACTTCAAGCTCTACGGCCACCAGGACGTCCGGCTGCTCGACGGCGGCCGCAAGAAGTGGGAGCTCGACTCCCGCGACCTGGTCGACGGCGACCAGATCCCGTCCCGCCCGGCCGCCACGTACAAGGCCAAGCCGCAGGACGAGTCGATCCGCGCCTACCGCGACGACGTCGTGAAGGCCATCGGCAGCCAGAACCTGGTCGACGTGCGCTCGCCCGACGAGTTCAGCGGCAAGCTGCTCGCCCCGGCCCACCTCCCGCAGGAGCAGTCGCAGCGTCCCGGCCACGTGCCGAGCGCCCGCAACATCCCGTGGTCGAAGAACGCCAACGACGACGGCACCTTCAAGTCGGACGACGAGCTCAAGGCCCTCTACGAGGACGAGCAGGTCGACCTGGCGAAGGACACCATCGCCTACTGCCGCATCGGTGAGCGCTCCGCGCTCACCTGGTTCGTGCTGCACCAGCTCCTCGGCCAGGAGAACGTCAAGAACTACGACGGCTCGTGGACCGAGTACGGCTCGCTCGTGGGCGTGCCGATCGAGCTCGGCGCCAACAAGTAGGTCTTCGCGCCACTCCGTAAGTCTTCGGACTCCCGACCAGCACGACCCCCGACCAGAAGGACAGAACGCCATGTGTGGAGCAAAGGCCGGCGGCCCCGACGCTTCGACGATCAAGCCCGGTGAGACCACCATCCAGGGCAGCGTGACCCGCGACGGCGAGCCCGTCACCGGTTACGTCCGCCTGCTGGACTCGACCGGTGAGTTCACCGCCGAGGTCCCGACCTCGGCCACCGGCCAGTTCCGCTTCTACGCGGCCGAGGGCACCTGGACGCTCCGCGCCCTGGTCCCGGGCGGCAGCGCAGACCGCACGGTCGTGGCGCAGACGGGCGGGCTCTCCGAGGTGGCCATCGCCGTCTAGGGCCTCTCGGTTCGGATCAAGCCTGGCTCGCGTGCCCTGGTCCGGCCTGATCCGAACGTAAGACCCTAGGAGCTGACGCGGCTCCGCAGACGAACCGGCCGAAGGGCCGTGCCCCAGGGGGTTGGACGCTTCCTGAAACCGGGGTACGGCCCTTCGTGCCGTCCGCGGCCGCCCGGTCCCGCCCAGGACCGGCTGGGCGGGCCGATCGGGCCTACGCTGGACATATGTACGCCCGACGCCGGCGCGGCTATTTCCTGATGATGGGCGGATGCCTCGTCCTGTTCGTCTCCGCCTGGGCCTTCGTGAGGCTCTGGTCGATGCCTGCCGCCATCGCCATGTGCGTGGTCGCCATGGTCATTCCGCCCGTCGCGGCGATGGTCGCCAACCGCAGGGGGCCGGAGGACCGCTGGTGGGACGATCCGTCCGGCGATCCGAAGTCCGACGAGTGGTGGGACGAGCTCGACGGCAAGAAGCGCCGCCGCTGACCGCGCCGGTGGACGAGTCCGTCAGTAGACGAGGGCCTGGACGCCTTCGGCCATGATCTCGCTGACGAAGACCTGGGCGCCGGCGATCCGCACCCCTTCCAGGACGTCCTGTTCGGTGATGTCGCGGCGGGCCGCGCACTGTGTGCAGAGCGTGATCCGGCCGCCCGCCTGGATCGACTCGATCAGATCCGGCAGCGGGGCCGAGTGCGGCAGTTCGAACTCGGCGGCGCGCCCCGGCAGGGCGAACCAGGCGGACTCGCCGGTCAGCCAGAGCGAGACCTCCACGCCACTGGCGACAGCGACCGCCGCCACTGTGAACGCCTGCGCGCAGCGCTCGGCGGAGTCGGCACCTGCGGTCACCTTGATCACGAGCTTCTTCGGCATGTGCCGACTGTAATCCCCGGCCTCGCGGCCCAGGCGGCGCGTGGCGGCCCGGGGACGCGCCGGCCGGTGCGTCCCGGCGAGGACCGGGCCGGGGGGCGGGACGGCGCCGGACCCGCGTCCTGCGTGGTCCACCGGACGGTGATGCCGCAAGGTCCACCGCCGGTCCGAGCCGCTCCGCGGCAAACCCCGAACCGACGGGCGGGGCCCCCACCCATTAGGCTGGGACCCGGCCCGTACTGCTGCCATACCGCTCGTACAAGGAGCTCCCGTGCTTGAGGCATTCTTCACCACCCTGCTGGTCCTGGTCTGTGTCGGCACCCTCGCCTTCGCCGGCGTGACCGTGAAGAAGCTGTACCAGGGTCAGCGCTAGCCCTTACGTCCCCGCGCGTCCCTCGCCTCCCTGTCTCCCCGCCTCACAGATCGTCTGAGCCGCTCATGATCGAGATTCCGTCCGACCTCCACCCGGACCTCGTCCCGTTGGTCTTCCTCCTGGGCAACTGGGCGGGCGCGGGTGTGTCCGACTTCCCCGGCGCCGAGAAGTGCAACTTCGGCCAGGAGGTCTCCTTCAGCCACGACGGCCGGGACTTCCTGGAGTACGTCTCGCACTCCTGGGTGCTCGACGGCGAGGGCAACAAGGTCCGGCCCCTGGAGTCCGAGTCCGGCTACTGGCGCATCGACAAGGACCGCAAGGTCGAGGTCGTCATGGTCCGCGACCAGGGCGTCATCGAGATCTGGTACGGCGAGCTGGCCCACCAGAAGCCGCAGATCGACCTGGTCACCGACGCGGTGGCCCGGACCGCGGCCTCCGGCCCGTACAACGGTGGCAAGCGGCTCTACGGCTACGTGAACAGCGACCTGATGTGGGTCGGCGAGAAGTCCACGCCCGACGTGGAGCTGCGGCCGTACATGTCGGCGCACCTGAAGAAGGTCGTCACCCCCGAAGAGGTCGAGGCGATGGCGAAGAGCCTCGGTGACCTGCCGGACGACGGGATCGCGTTCTTCAAGTAGCCCAGGTCCGTTCCGCGTACGGCTGGGGCCACGGGCTCACCCGGACCTACACTGGGCCTGTGGTGAGCACCGACTGGAAGACCGATCTTCGGCAGCGCGGCTACCGGCTGACGCCGCAGCGGCAGCTTGTCCTGGAAGCCGTCGACACGCTGGAACACGCGACGCCCGACGACATCCTGTCCGAGGTGCGCCGGACCGCGTCCGGCGTGAACATCTCGACGGTCTACCGGACCCTGGAGCTCCTCGAGGAGCTCGAACTGGTCAGCCACGCCCATCTGGGCCATGGCGCGCCGACGTATCACCTGGCCGACCGCCACCACCACATCCATCTGGTCTGCCGGGACTGCACGAACGTCATCGAGGCCGATGTCGGTGTCGTCGCCGAATTCACCGAGAAGCTGCGCGGCACGTTCGGGTTCGAGACGGACATGAAGCACTTCGCGATCTTCGGCCGCTGTGCCGACTGCGCGGCCAAGGCGGCCGAGGGGGCCGGGGAACCGGCTGCCGGGCCCCACGCCTGAGCCGAGTCGTACGCTGGTCGCATGAAGAGCCCCTGCTGTCCCTGCCCGGCGCCGTCCCCGCCGAGGGCTGCGACGAAGGCGTCGCCGCGCACTACGGCGACCTGTTCCGCGAGCAGCGTGTCCTCGCCGACGGCTCCGGCCTCGTCGACCTGTCGCACCGCGGCGTCGTCACCGTCACCGGGAGCGACCGGCTGGCGTGGCTGCACCTCCTGATCACCCAGCACGTCAGCGACCTCGCCCCGGGGCAGGCCACCGAGTCCCTGATCCTCACCGCGAACGGGCACATCGAGCACGCCCTGTACCTCGTCGACGACGGCGAGACCGTGTGGATGCACGTGGAGCCGGACACCCAGGGCGAGCTGATCGCGTACCTGGAGTCGATGAAGTTCTTCTACCGGGTCGAAGTCGCCGACCGCACCGCGGACTTCGCGGTCGTGTACCTGCCGGCCGGCTCCATCGCGGAGGTGCCGGAGGGCGCCGCCGTACGGGAGACGCCGTACGGCCGCGACCTGTTCCTGCCCCGCGCCGAACTGGAGACGTACGCGGCGCAGAACGGTCCGGTCGCGGGGGTGCTGGCCTACGAGGCGCTGCGCGTCGAGGGCCACCGGCCCCGCCTCGGTTTCGAGACCGACCACCGGACCATCCCGCACGAGCTGGGCTGGATCGGCACCGCCGTCCATCTCCAGAAGGGCTGCTACCGGGGCCAGGAGACCGTGGCCCGGGTGCAGAACCTGGGCAAGCCGCCCCGGCGTCTGGTCTTCCTGCACCTGGACGGCAGCGAGGTGCTGCTGCCCGGACACGGCACGCCGGTACGGCTCGCTGCGGACGGGGCCGAGGGCCGTCAGCTGGGCTTCATCACCAGCTCCGCCCGCCACCACGAGCTGGGGCCGATCGCCCTGGCCCTGGTGAAGCGGAATGTGGCGGTGGACGCGGAGCTGCTGGCGGGGGACACGGCGGCCGCTCAGGAGACGGTCGTCGAGCCTTAGGCCCGCCGCGTCCCCGGAGCCCGCGCCCGCCGGGTCAGACCTCGACGATGACGGTGAACGGGCCGTGGTTGGTGAGCGAGACACGCATGTCCGCCCCGAACCGGCCCGTCTCCACCCGCGCACCCAGCGCCCGCAGCTGTGCCACCACCTCGTCGACCAGCGGCTCGGCGATCTCGCCGGGAGCGGCGGCGTTCCAGGTGGGGCGGCGGCCCTTCCTGGCGTCCCCGTAGAGAGTGAACTGCGAAATCACCAGAAGTGGCGCATTCACATCGGAGCAGGACTTCTCGCCCTCCAGGATGCGGACCGACCAGAGCTTGCGGGCGAGCTGAGCCGCCTTCTGCGCGGTGTCCCCGTGGGTGACCCCCACCAGCACACACAGCCCCTCGCCGACGATTTCGCCGACCACCTCGGGGCCGCCGCCCTCGCCCCCGGCGCCGGCCACCGTGACGCTCGCTCCGTCCACCCTCTGTACCACTGCACGCATACAGACCAACCTATCTTGGGCTGAACGGGTACAGAGCATCTCCACCGGCACCCTCCAAGTGGCACGATGCACGGGAGGCGGTGCGCCGACGCACCGGTCGAGGGGATGGACACAAGCATGAGCACCCATGGAACCGGGCACTCCCCGGGCACCGTGCCGGTCACGCGTGCCGGCGTCAACAGCAGTGCAGGTACGAGTACGAGCACCATGCGCCCACCCGTACAGCGGACCGGACACGGCCTCGACGACGGTCCTGACGCGCCGACCCCGCCCGAACTGGCCGCGCTGCGGCTGCCGGAGCTGCGCACACTGCGCCGTGACGCGCAGCGCGACGAGGCCGATCTCAGCTACGTGCGGCGGCTGGTCCAGGGGCGGATCGACATCCTGCGGGCCGAACTGGCCAGGCGGCGTGACCCCGAGTCCCCGGTGGTGGACCGGCTCTCGGAGATCCTCGCCGACACCCCGTCGCTGCACCGCTCCTCCGCGCGGCACGTCACGCTCAGCACCCCGCGCAGCGACGAGTACCGGCAGCTGGCGGCGGAGACGCTCGCCGAGGTCGAGCTCTCCGACCTCGACGCCCGGACGGACGAGGAGCTGCACACGGCCATGGGGCGCCTGGTCCGCTACGAGCAGCAGGTCTCCCGGCGCCGTCACCGGCTCCAGCGCACCGCGGACGACTGCAGTGCGGAGATCGCCCGCAGGTACCGTGACGGGGAAGCACAAGTAGACGACCTGCTCGCCTGAAGCAACCCTTCCGGGAGCGGGTCCCGCCCGTCCCGGAAGGCCACCATGACCTCCAGCGCAGTTCCGTCCGCCATATCCGACCCGGCACCCGCCCTGCCCGTGCTCGCCGAGGTCGTACGGTCCGGCTTCGTCGAGGGCCACCATCGGGGTTCCCTGGTCGTCCTGGCCGCCGACGGCAGCGTGGAGCTGACGCTGGGCGATCCGGGTGCGCCGGTCTTCCCGCGCTCGTCCAACAAGCCGATGCAGGCAGCGGCGGTGCTGCGGGCCGGGCTCGACCTGTCCGGGGAGCGGCTGGCGCTGGCCGCCGCGAGCCACTCGGGTGAGGGCTTCCACCTCGACCTCGTACGCAAGATGCTCGCCGAGCACGGACTGTCGCCCGAGGACCTGCAGACCCCGCCCGATCTGCCGCTGGACGCGGTCGAGGCGGAGACGTATCTCGCCGCGGGCCACGTCCGGGAGCGGATCACCATGAACTGCTCCGGCAAGCACGCGGCGATGCTCGCGGTGTGCCGACAGAACGGCTGGGACCCGGCCGGCTATCTCGACCCGGCCCATCCGCTCCAGCAGCTGGTCCACCAGGTCGTCGAGGAGGCGGCCGGCGAACCGGTCGCCGCGGTGGGCACGGACGGCTGCGGGGCGCCGCTGATGGCGATCAGCCTGGTGGGTCTCGCGCGGGCGTTCCGGACGTTCGTCACGGCTCCCCCGGGCACGGCGGAGCGCCGGGTGGCGGACGCGATGCGCGCCCACCCCGAGTACGTGGCGGGCACCCGCCGTCCCGACACCTGGCTGATGCGGGAGGTGCCCGGCACGCTGTCCAAGATGGGTGCGGAGGCGGTCCAGGCGGTGGCGCTCGCCGACGGCAGGGCGCTGGCCTTCAAGATCGACGACGGTTCGACCCGGGCGCTCGGCCCGGTCCTGGCCCGCGCGCTGCGGCTGCTCGGCATCGACGCCCCGGTGGTGTCGCGGATCGGCCGGGCGCCGCTGCTGGGCGGCAGCGCGGAGGTGGGGGAGATCCGGGCGGCGTTCTGACCCGTGCGCGGGCCGGGCCCGCGCACCCGGGCCCCGGAAAACCGGGCGACATCCGGTAACCCCGTGTCTAGCGTGGAGCGCATGAACCGCCTTGATGCCCGACCTGTCACCGAGTCCGAGTTCGCCGACTGGCTGCGCGCCTTGAACACCGGCTTCCTGCGCCCGCCGACGGCCTCGGACGAGGAGGTGACCGGGCGTCTGCCGCACATGGATCTGGCCCGTACCCAGGGGGTGTTCGACGCCGGGCGGTGCGTGGCGACGTTCCGCTCGTTCGCGCAGGAGCTGACGGTCGTCGGCGGCGCCACGGTGCCGACCGACGCGGTCACCAACGTCACCGTGTCGCCCACCCACCGTCGTCGCGGGCTGCTCACCCGGCTGATGGCCACGGACCTGGCGGCGGCCAAGGAGCGCGGCGATGTGGCCGCCACCCTGATCGCCGCCGAGTACCCGATCTACGGGCGGTACGGGTTCGGCCCCGCGACCTGGACCACCGAGTGGGAGATCGACATCCCCCGGGCGGGCCTGGACCCCCGGCTGTCCGGCTCGTCCGCGCCGGACGGCGGGCGGATCGATCTGGTGGACGCGCCGGAGGTGCGCAAGCTGGGCCCGGCCCTGCACGACCTGCTGCGCTCCCGGCAGCACGGGGCGGTGAGCCGGGGCGAACGCTGGTGGGACCTGTTCACCGGCGAGGTGCTCTTCCCCAACGACCGCTGGACCGAGCCCTTCTACGCCGTCCACCGCGCGGCCGACGGCGCGGTCGACGGTCTGCTCGTCTACCGGGCCGACGACCACTGGGGCGATGCGAAGCAGCCGCTGAACCGGGCGACGGTACGCAGCCTGATCGCGACGACCCCGGCGGCGGAGCGGGCGCTGTGGCACTTCCTCTGCTCGGTCGACTGGGTCACCACGGTCCGCACCGGCCACCGCGCCCCCGACGACCTGCTCCCGCTCCTTCTCCCGGACCCGCGCGCCGCCCGCGTCGTGACGCACGCGGACTTCATGTGGCTGCGCGTCCTGGACGTCGTACGCGCGCTGGAGGCCCGCACCTACGCGGTCCCCGGCTCCCTGGTCCTGGAGGTCCACGACGCCACCGGCCTCACCGCCGGCCGCTTCCACCTGGACGCTTCGCCGGCCGGCGCCACCTGCACCCCGACGACGCGCAGTGCGGACCTCGCCCTGGACGTGCGGGAGCTGGGGACGCTCTACCTGGGTGACGAGTCGGCGCTGCGGCTGGCGGCACTGGACCGCGTCGAGGAGCTGACCCCGGGCGCGGCGGCGGTCGCGGACGGGGTGTTCCGGGCGGGGCGGCGGGCCTGGTGCCCGGACGTGTTCTAGCCGTCGCGTGCGGGCGGGGCGGCGTCCGGGTCCTCGGCGGGCGGGCCGGGCGGGTGAGCCCGGCCGCGGACGTCAAGTCCGGTTGAGGTCAAGGGCGTACGCTTCGTGGTCATGAGCGCAGAGAAGCCCAGGTCCGGCACGGCGGCGGACGAGGACGCCGCCCGTGGGCCGCAGCCGCCGATGAGTCTGCGCGAACGGAAGAAGCAGCTGACGTACCAGGCGGTCTCCGACGCCGCCATCGCGATGTTCCTGGAGCGCGGCTTCGACAAGGTCTCGGTGGCGGAGGTCGCGGCCGCCGCGGACATCTCCAAGCCGACGCTGTTCCGGTACTTCCCGTCCAAGGAGGACCTGGCCCTGCACCGGTTCGCCGATCACGAGGACGAGTCCGCCCGGGTGGTCGCCGCCCGCGCGGAGGGCGAATCCCCGCTGGACGCGCTGCGGCGGCACTACCTGGACGGCCTGGAGCGGCGCGACCCGGTCACCGGCCTCTGCGACGTGCCCCAGGTGCTCGCGTTCCACCGGCTGCTCTACGGAACGCCCTCCCTGGTGGCCAGGCTCCACGCGTACCAGGGACGCTCCGAGGCCGCTCTCGCCCTGGCCCTGGGCGACCGGGTGCCCGACCGGCTGGCGGCGGGCCAGATCGTCGCGGTGCTGCGCATCCTGGCCATGGAGAACTGGCGGCGGATCAGCGCGGGGCAGAGCGCGGACCAGGTGTACGGGGACGCGGTCGAGGCGGCGGAACTGGGCTTCGTACAGCTGCGGTCGGGGCTGGGGCAGTAGCCGCCGGCTCACCCTCCTTCGGCTCACCGGCCCTCGGCTCACCCTCCTTCGGCTCACCGGCCCTCGGCTCACCGGCCCTCGGTTCACCGGCCCTCGGGTTTCGGTGGCCGGTCCGGGCCGACCCGTGCGGGAGAGCCCTACTGGTGGTCCTCGGCGTGCTGCACCGCTTCGGCTATCTCCCGTACCCGGTCGAGCGTGATGCCGTTGCGCTGCTCCACGGCCAGCGGATGATCGGTGGGCTCCAGCTCGATGAGCGGGCGCCGGCCGATCGGGCGGGTGTGCGCGTTGGTCCTGAGGTTGGTCGTACGGGGGAGTAGAGCCCCAACTCAGTGGTCAGCCAGCCGAAGTACGGCTGCTCGGACTCCCGGCCGGGGGTCTCCCACACATCGAGGGCGCGGCCGAAGTTCTCCCGGCTGAGTGACACCCAGACTCCCCACGAGAACGGCTCATGGCTGTCGGCCACCGGTATCTCGATCAGGCCCTTGATGAAGTAGTGCTCGTGCCTGACGATGCACTGGTCCGTCGAGAGCATGCTGTCGGGATCGCTCTCCAGGCTCCCGTCCCACACGTCGGGTGCCATGGTCGAGTACCCCATCGGGAGTTCCGTGTGGTGTTCGCCGCAGCGGGAGCAGGTGTAGCCGGGGTCGGTAGCCATGGGCGGGATCCTAGAGCTTCACTGTTGCGCGCATGTGGTCCCGGGGTGGCGGACCGACCACGCTCAGTCCGCGGCCGGGATGTCCAGCGCCGTTCCGTAGAGCCGGGAGACGCGGATCCGGATCACCACGCGCCGGTCCGCCACCACCTGGGCCAGGAACGCCGCCTCCTCGGCGGGGTCCTCGAAGCCGGGGGTCATGGAGAGGAGTTCGCGGCTCACCGCGTCGTCGGGTGCCGCGGCCGGCTCCGATACCTCGGCCTCGCCCTCGGCGACCGCGAACGAGAAGACGTCCGGGCCGTTGACGTGCAGGGCGGTGTGCGGATCGGTGCGCAGCTGGCGGGGCTTGAGGCGGTCGGCGGTGCTGGAGACGCGCACCACGCGCTGCTCGGCGTCCCAGGTGTAGAGCACCGTCGTCAGGTGGGGGTGCCCGGTGCGTCGCACGCTCGCCAGGACCCCGAACTGCTGCTCCCCGAGGAGCCGGGAGAGCTCGGCGTCGGTGAGTACGCGAGGGGCGGGGCCCGCGCCGGGGCCGGACTGCGGCTCGTCCGCTTCGGGAGTGGTCTGCTGGTTGCTCTGCTGAGTGGTCATGGGATCGGTCCTTCGGCTGGTCGGTACGGGTGGACGGAAGGGGCGGCGGGGTGACGGAGGGGGTGCCCCGTCAGACGGAGGGGGTGCCCGCAGCGTGCTCAGGTCGCCGGAGCACCGTGAACGCGACGAGGAAGGCGGCCACGAGCAGCCCGGTGCCGACGGTGAAGGCCAGGTGGTAGCCGCCGGTCAGGGCCTCGGCCCGGCTGTGGCCCCCGGCGAGCAGGGTGTCTGTGCGGGAGGCGGCAAGGGTGGACAGGACGGCGACGCCCGTCGCCATGCCGATCTGCTGGGTGGTGTTGAACAGTCCGGAGGCGAGCCCGGCGTCCTCCTCGCCCGCTCCCGACATGCCGAGCGTGGTGAGCGCCGGGAGGGCGAGGCCGAAGCCCGCGGCCAGGAGCATCACCGGGAGCAGATCGACCGCGTAGTGCGCATGGACGGGCAGCCGGGTGAGGAGGCCGAGCATGCCGATCAGCAGGACGATCCCCAGCAGCAGCACGTTCCGGTCGCCGAAGCGCGCACTCAGCCGGGCCGAGACGCCCAGCGACACCACGCCGATGACCGCGGCTGCCGGCAGCATGGCGAGTCCGGTGGCGGCGGCGCCGTGACCGAGTACCTGCTGCAGATAGAGCGCGACCAGGATCTGGAACGAGAACAGCGCGGCCACCATGAGGATCTGGACGAGATTGGCGCCCGAGACGTTCCGCGACCGCAGGATCCGCAGCGGCAGGAGCGGGCCGGGGCGGTGGCCTGCCGGAGGACGAACCCGGCGAGCAGGACCAGTGCGAGCGCGCCCAGGCCCAGGGTGTGCGCCGACAGCCATCCGTACGTACCGACCTCGACGACGGAGTAGATGCCGAGCATCACCCCTGAGGTGACCAGGACCGCGCCGATGACGTCGGCTCCGGCCGAGAGGCCGGGCCCGCGGTCGGCGGGCAGTACGCGCACCGCGACGAGGAGCGCCGCGAGCCCGATCGGCAGGTTGATGAGGAAGATCCAGTGCCAGCTGAGGGCGTCGGTGAGGACCCGCCCAGCACCTGGCCGATCGAGGCGCCCGCCGCGCCGGTGAAGCTGAACACGGCGATGGCTCTGGTGCGTTCACGGCTCTCGGTGAACAGGGTGACGAGGATGCCCAGGCCGACCGCTGCGGCCATGGCGCTGCCGGCGCCCTGCAGGAAGCGGGCGGCGATCAGCAGCGCGGGGGAGCCGGCGGCGCCCGCCAGCAGGGAGGCGGCGGTGAAGACGCCGGTGCCGGCCAGGAACATCCGCTTGCGCCCGATGAGGTCGCCGAGCCGCCCGGCGAGGAGCAGCAGGCCGCCGAAGGCGATCAGGTAGGCGTTCACGACCCAGCTGAGTCCGGCGGGCGAGAACCCGAGGTCGCTCTGGATGGCGGGCATGGCCACGGTCACGATCGAGCCGTCGAGCACGGTCATCAGCAGGCCCGCGGCGATCACGCCGAGGGCGAGCCGGCGTGAGCGGGCAGCGGCGGGGGCGGCAGGGGGAGCGCCGGTAGGAGCGGGGGCGGTACGGGGGCAGTGGCAGACATCTGGCTCTCCTGTCGGTGGGTTCGACAAGAGAGACGCTAGCAGATGGTTTTGTTGCAGACTATTTCTTTCGGTTCTATTTTCAGGAGTCACGCGGCTCCGGAAGCGGAGCCGGACGTACTACTTCTGACTCTGGCGGGCCCTGCGGGCCGCCCCGGGGTTCTCGGCCGGGGTGGCCAGGTGCTCGGCGACCAGCTGGTTCAGGGTGCGCAGCAGGGATTCCCGGTCCGTGCGGGGCAGGCTGCTCAGCGCCTCCGCGTGCACCCGGTCCACGATCTCCTGGCTCTGCCCGGCGAGTGCGGCACCCTTCTCGGTGACCGCGATGATCCGCGCCCGCCGGTCCCTGCTGGACGGCCGGCGCTCGGCGAGGCCCGCCTTCTCCAGGGCGTCCACCGTCACCACCATCGTGGTCTTGTCCATGTCGCCGAGCTCGGCGAGCTGGATCTGGGTGCGCTCCTCCTCCAGGGCGTGGACCAGCACGCAGTGCATGCGGGCGGTGAGCCCGATCTCGGCGAGCGCCGCCGACATCTGGGTCCGCAGTACGTGACTGGTGTGGTCCAGGAGGTACGAGAGGTCCGGTGCGGTGCGGGTGGGTGCCATGGCGGTCATGTCTGCCAGCCTAACAATTCGGTCTGTGGCGGATCGTCCGCAAGGGAACTTTTATCGTGCGAGGTGGTCTTCCTTTCGGTTGCTTCCCGATGGATGGCGGGGCGGCAGGCGGACGTGGGTACTGCGTCGCGGTGGCCCCGGCCCGGGATATTCGCTCGCCGATCCGCGCCGGCGCCAGCAGGCTGGCCGTATGACCCATGCCGAAGCCCCCTTCCTGCCCGGTCTGGAGCTCTCCCGGATCCTGTACCAGGAGGCGGTGCGGCCGGTCCTCGACGCGGCCTTCCCCGGCCTGCCGTACGCCGCCGCGCGGATCGGGCCGGGCTCCGAAGTGCTCGGCTTCGACACGGCGCGGTCGGCCGACCACGACTGGGGCCCGCGCCTGGACCTCTTCCTCGCGGCGGACGACGTGGCGGCACACGGCGACGCGATCCGGGAGCTCCTGGCGGACCGGCTGCCGAAGGAGATCCGCGGCTGGCCCACTCACTTCCGCCCGGCCGACGATCCGCTCGACCCGGTCGGGCACATGGCGGCGACCGACGGGCCGGTCGACCACCGCGTGGCCACGCACGACATCGGCGACTGGCTGACCCGGGAAGCCGGCTTCGACGCCACGATCACCGAACCGGCCGTCCGGGACTGGCTCGCGATGCCGCAGCAGAAGCTCGCCGGGATCACCGGCGGCGGGGTGTTCCACGACGGCCCCGGCCTCCTCACCTCCGCACGGCACCGGCTGGCCCGGTACCCCGATCAGGTGTGGCGGTATCTGCTGGCCTGCCAGTGGCAGCGGATCTCCCAGGAGGAGGCCTTCGTCGGGCGCTGCGCGGAGGTCGGTGACGAACTCGGCTCGGCCGTGGTCGCGGCCCGGCTGGTGCGTGACCTCATGCGGCTGAGCCTGCTGCTTGAGCGGCGGTACGCGCCGTACAGCAAGTGGCTGGGCAGCGCGTTCGCCCAGCTCGACGTGGCCGAGGGGCTGTTGCCGTCGCTGCGCGGGGCGCTGGCGGCCACGGACCACTCGGAGCGGGAGCGGCACCTATGTGCGGCATACCGGGCGGTGGCGACCCGTCAGAACGAGTCCGGTCTGGTCGATCCGGTGGATCCCTCGCCCCGCCCGTACCACGGACGCCCGTTCCTGGTCCTGCACGCGGAACGCTTCGCCCGCCCGCTGGCCGCCTCGGTCACGGACCCGGAGCTGCGGGGGCGGCCGCTGACGGGGGCCGTGGATCAGTGGGCGGACAGCACGGAACTGCTGATGGGCCGGGGCGGGGACGCGCTGCGGGCGGCGGGTGCGGCGGTGGCGGGCAGCTGAGGCGGCGTCATGCGGTCCGGGACGCGCTGGGGTCGTGATGATGCTCCGGCGCGGCGACGCCGCCGCGTCGGCCGTACGGGAGGTGCCGGCGCCGGCGAGGGATGCGGCACGCTGCGGGAAAAGAACCCCTGTGCACCGAATCGTCGGAAGGAATCCCTCCGCGGCGCTCGGTGATTAATGTCCGTCACATGACACAAATGCGGAAGATACAGGCACGACGCGTGGCAGTGGCGTTGGTCGGCGCGGCCGCCGCCGTGGTGCTGGGCGTGGGCGGGGCGATCGCCGTGGCCGACCAGGACGGCGGAGCGGCCGGCCCGACACCCGTGCCCTCCGAGGCGTCCGACACCGGAAACGGTGGTGTCTCGGGCGGTGTGGACGGCGGCGGAGCCGACACGGGCGGCGGGGACACCGGCGGCGGGGACGGCGGTTCCGTCAGTGGTTCGGGTGGCACCGACGGTGGCGGCTCCGACGGTTCGGACACCGGAGGTTCGGGCGGGGTGGACGGGGGCACGGTGCCGTCCGAGTCCCCTGCTCCCACGGACGGACCCACACCGGGTCCCACGGCACCGGCAAGCCTGGACGACCTGGCGGAGCGCATCGACGGTCTGGAGAAGAAGGTGGACGAGTTGCCCACGAAGAAGGAACTGGCCGACGCCCTGCGGGCCTTCGCCGACGAGTTGGATCAGCAGGACTGATTCCACGGGCGGGCCGCGGCGTACCGGGAGGCGGAGCTCGGCTCCCGTCCTCTCAGGTGAGCCTGAGCCGGTCGCGCTGGATTCGGTGGGCGAGGGTGCGGCGCACGGCGGCCGAGCCGGCGGGCGGGCCGGCCCGCCCGGTCGGCACGTCGAGGCCCCGACTGATCTCGTCGTACGCCTCGCGGTGGCCGTCGCCAAGGTCCGCGCCGTGCTGCCGCAGGTCCTCCTCGACGAGCCGGCGGAGCTCGTCGACGTTCTCCGGGGTGAAGCGCTTCTTGCCGCGGGTGAGGGCGCTGACGCAGCGGGTGCAGCGGGCGGCGTCGGCGTACGTCTCGGAGATGTCCTCGGCCAGCCCCCACAGCCGCCCTTCGAGCCACGGGGCATCGGGCTGGTCGAGGGAGAGGTCCATCGGGGTCTCCGGCTCGGCGGACCGGTACTTCGTCACCTGCTTGGACACGGCGGGCTGGCTCATGTCGGTGAGCCGGGCGATGCGGTCCTGGGTCCAGCCGAAGCCGATGAACAGCTTGATCATTTCGGCGCGCAGTTTCCGCATCTCCTCGCCGGCGCGGATGACGTCGTTCATGCCGGCGAGCATCCGCGCGGCCTGTTCCTCGGTCAGCGCCCCGGGGTCCTGCTTCCCGCCGCTCCGCTGGGTGTTCTCTCCGCCTGCCACCACCCAGTTATATACCCTGACCAGCTCGCCATAACCAGGTTGTACAACCTGGTTATGGCTGGCAGGATCGCCCGTATGAACACCTTCCGCGCGTCCGACGGCACCCGGCTCGCCTACCGCACCCACGGGGACGGCGAACCTCTCGTCTGCATCCCGGGAGGGCCCGCCGACTCCCGCTACCTGGGCGAACTCGGCGGCCTGTCCGGTCACCGGCGTCTGATCGTCCCGGACCTGCGCGGCACCGGCCGGTCGGCGGTCCCCGAGGATCCCTCCTCCTACCGTTGCGACCGGCTCGTCGAGGACGTCGAGGCCCTGCGCGAGCACCTCGGCCTCGCCCGGACGGACCTGCTCGGCCACTCCGCCGGTGCGAACATCGCGACGCAGTACGCGGCCCGGTACCCGGAGCACGTCAGCGGACTCGCGCTGATCACCCCCGGCACCCGGGCCGTCGGCATCGAGGTCACCGGGGAGGCGCGCCGCGAAGTCGCCGGACTCCGCAAGGGTGAGCCCTGGTACCCGGCGGCGTCCGCCGCACTGGAGGCGATCGGCCGGGGGACGGGCAGCGACTGGGCGGCCCTCGATCCGTTCTTCTACGGCCGGTGGGACGGGGCGGCGCGCGCGCACTGCGCGGCGGGCCGGCCGGAGAACCCGGAGGCGGTTGCCGTCTTCGGCAGCGAGGGCGCCTTCGACCCGGAGGCCACGCGTGAGGCGATCGCCGGATTCGACACCCCGGTCCTGCTCCTCGCCGGGGAGTTCGACCTGAACAGCCCCCCTCGGGCGGTGGCCGGGTTCGCCGGACTCTTCCCCGCCGCCACGCTCGTCGTGCAGCCGGGGGCCGGGCACTACCCGTGGGTCGACGACCCCGAGGCGTTCGCGACGGCCGTCTCGGCGTTCCTCGGGCGAGCGAGGTAGTCCCGGGGCCCGGGCCTGTTCGCAGCTCAGGCCAGCAGCCGGCACAGCCGGGCGGCCTGCCGTTCGGCGGTGCCCGGCGGGTTGCGGGGGTTTTGCGGGTCGTCGAAGGACAGCAGGAACAGCCACACCAGCGCCAGCAGCCGACGGCACTCCGGCAACCGGCCGCGTTCGGCCGGCTCCAGGTCGACCAGGTCGAGGAACGCGGCGACGTCGAGCGGCTGCCCGACCCAGCCGGCCACGTGCTCGGTGATCTCCGCCAGTTCGAACGCGCGGTCGCTCCGGCCGGAGTCCTCGAAGTCGACGACCCGCACCCGGACCCCGTCCCAGAGGTAGTTGGCGAGGTTGCCGTCCCCGGGCCCGAAGACCTCCGGCACATCCGGCCGGCCCGCTTCCGCCAGGCCCGATCCGGCCAGCCATTCGAGGCCGCGGTCCATGGCCCGGCCCACCTCGGCGCCGACGCGCGGGCGGGTCCGCGGAGACCAGGCGTGGATCCGGCTGACGAGTAGCTGCTGCCGGCCCGGCCTGACGGGCACCTCGCTCAGCACGTCCCCGGGTACTGCCGCGTACATCTCGCTCACCGCGGCGGCCAGAGCCTTGAGCTCTTGATCGCCGAGCGGCCGGCCGCGAAGCGGTTGTCCCGGCAGCCGGGACATCAGCACGGCCGGCTCGGCCGCCGCGAGATCCGCCCGGTGGGGGACGGGGGCGAGATTCGGCGCATGGGTGCCGAGAAGAGTCAGCGCCCGCCACTCCCGTTCGCACTGTTCGCGGTGCTCACCCCGGAATCTCTTCAGCACCTCGGCGGGCCCGAGTTCGACGGTGTGGGTGCTCCACGGAGTGGCGGTCATGCGGGCGATCCTGTCAGACGCGGCGACGGACCCGTTCTCAGTCGGCGGGGCGCAGCACCTGGGCGGTGAAGGCCGCCAGCTGGGCCCGCACCTCCTCGCGCGCCATCCCCTGCCCGCCGACGAGGTGCTCGACGAGGTCGGCGCGGACGGCGGCGAGCAGTGCGTGCGCGGTGAATTCGCTGCCGGTGAGTCCGGGGACCTGCTCCAGCGAGGCCCGGAGCGTGCCGTGCCACCACTCGTAATGCTCTGCCTGGTAAGGGCTGTCGCTCCCCGCCCCCTCCAGGGCCAGGGCGAGGTGGCGGTGGTCGAGCTTGAAACAGAGGAGGGCGTCGAGCAGGGCCGGTACGCGCTCCAGCGGCGGGGTGGCCGGGCCCAGCGGGGGCGGTCCCTCCTCGGCGGCGTTCCCGATCGGCGCCAGGCGTGTCGCGAACAGGGCGTGGATCAGTCCGGTGCGGTCGCCGAAGCCGCGGAAGAGCGTCGCCTTGCCGACGCCGGCCGCTGCCGCGATGTCGGCCATGGTGACCGCCCCGGGGCTCTCGCAATGGGCGAACAGCGCGTCGGCGGCCGCGAGGACGGCTTCCCGGTTGCGGGCGGCGTCCACGCGTGGCTTCCGGTCGGGCATGCGGGCTCCTCGGTTGCAAAGCGGACCATGGGTCCGTATTGTCGGACGCGAAACGGACCCATGGTCCGTATCGTACGGGATGGAGTGACCCATGAGCACGGACACCGCACCCGCGGAGCTCTTCCGCCACGGCCTGCAGCTTCTGCTGGACAAGGACATCCCCGGCTGGGTCGGCCTGTGGGACGAGGACGGGGTCCTCGAGTTCCCCTTCGCGCCGGACGGCTGGCCGCGGCGGCTGGAGGGCAGGGCCGCCATCGCCGAGTACATGCGGGGCTACCCCGACCACATCGACCTCCACGCCTTCCCCCACGTCGAGATCACCCGGACCGTCAAGCCGGAGACCCTCGTGGTCGAGATGCGCGGCGTCGGCCGTGTGGTGGCCACCGGCGGCCCCTTCGACATGTCGTACATCGCGGTCGTCACGGTCAAGGACGGCCGCATCACCCACTACCGCGACTACTGGAACCCGCTCGTGGTCCAGGATCCCGCCACCCATTTCGCCGGGAGCAACTGATGGCCGCGCCGCACAGGTTCACCCTGGTCATCGGGGCCACCGGCACCACCGGCAGCCGCGTCGCCGCCCGGCTGGTCGCCGGGGGCCGGTCCGTCCGGGCCGCCGGCCGGCGCGCCACCCCGGTGCCCGGGACCGATCCCGTGCGATTCGACTGGGACGACCCCGCGTCCTTCGCGGGCGCCCTCGAAGGCGCGGACCGGGTCTACCTCATCCCGCCGCTCGGCTCCCCGGATCCGGCAGCCGTCATGCTGCCCTTCCTCCGGCTGGCCCGTACGGCAGGAGTTCGCCGGGCGGTACTGCTCAGCTCGTCGGCGATCCCCGCCGGGGGACCTGCCGTGGGGCAGGTGCACCAGGTCCTGCCCGAGCTGTTCGCCGAGTGGGCGGTCCTGCGGCCGTCGTGGTTCATGCAGAACTTCACCGGCGATCACGCGCACGCCCGGACCCTCGCGGCGGACGGGACGATCCGGACGGCGGCCGGCGAGGGCCGCGTCGGGTTCGTCGACGCCGACGACATCGCCGCCGTCGCCGTACACGCCCTGACCGAGCCGCAGGCACCGAACACCGATCTGGTCATCACCGGACCGCAGGCGCTGAGCTACGACGACATCGCCGCCACCCTCACCCAGGTCACCGGCCGGGTCGTCACTCACCACCGGCTGGCCTACGAGCAGATGCGCGACCGGCTGGCAGCCGACATGCCCGTGGAGTTCGCCGCGCTGCTCGCCGGCATGGACCGGGCCATCGCCGAAGGCGCCGAGGACCGGACCACCGACACCGTCCACCGCCTCACCGGCCGCCCGCCGCGCACCTTCCGCGCGTTCGCGGAGCAGGAACAGAAAGAGGAACAGAAACGGGACGGGGGACGGCTCGGGGGCTGACCCGTCCGCAACAGGCGACGAAGCGCAGGCGGGGGCCGGGGCCGGAACCAGGCCAGAACCGGAACCGGCCGGAACCGGAGCCAGGTCTCGCCCGGCGCCCGGCGCGGTCGTGCCCGGCCTGCCGCCTCATCGCCGCCTCACCCCGCCGTGCGGAGCCCCGCTGCCGGCCGGTCCGGCAGCTCGACCGACACGTACGGGGCCAGCGCCCGGAGGAAGTCGGCCGCGTCGAACATCGCACCGGCCGACGCCACGCCCGTGGTCAGGGTGCGGCCGTCGAGGATGCGCTCCACCGCCTCCACGGCCAGCGGGGCGGTGACCGCGTAGATGTCCTGCCCCCGGGCCGTGGCGCGGCGCTCGACGGAACCGGCGCGGACCAGGACGTCGACGACGAACGTCTGGTCCGAGCGCCCCGTGGCATCGACCGCCTCAGGCGCCGGGGTGTCCGCCCCGGCCAGGTCTCCCGCGGCCTCGACGGTCATGTGGGTACGCACCTCGGGGACGTCCAGGTGGCTGGGGACCGTGACGACATCGGCCATGGTGAACTCCGAGATCATCGCTCGCCGGCCCAGCGGATCGGGAAAGAGCCAGTCCCGCTCCGTCACCTTGTCGTCGTGGTACCGCAGCGCGCCGTCCGCGAACCGCACCCGGCGGCCCGCGCGGCGCTCGTGGGACACCCGCCCCGCCGCCCGGGTGCCCGCCGTGGGGCGCCAGCTGCTCAGTCCGTACGCGACGTCCACCGCGTCCGCCGCCGTCCACTCGCCCATCGCCGCGGTCACCAACAGGTCGCCGAGGCCGCCGTAGAACGCCATCGCCGGCACCACGGGGGTGCCCGAACTCCGGGCCGCCTGTGCGTGGTCGGCGAACATCGCGACGTTCGCCTCGATCTCCGCCGCGACATCGACGTACGGGATCCCCGCCCGCAGGGCCGCCTCGACGACCGGGCCGCCCGTCACCGCGAAGGGGCCGGCGCAGTTGATGACGGCCGTCGCACCGGCGAGCGCCCGGTCCAGCGCGCTCGCGTCGTCCACGGCTGCCGCGCGCACCGCCACATCTCCCCACTCGGCCGCCAGCACCTCCAGCCGGGCCGCGTCCCGGCCGGAGAGGACCGGGGTGAAGCCGCGCCGCCGCAGTTCGGCGACGATGAAGCGACCGGTGTGCCCGGTCGCTCCGTAGACCACTACTGCCGCCGCTGTGTTCATGGTTCCCCGCTCTCGATGTGGTGAGGGCCCCAGTCTCGGCGCGGGTGGTGCGCGACTGTGATGGTCCGGAACGACATCATGCGTACACTTTCGGACATGCCAACTGTCGCGCTGCTGGCCGCCGGTGACCTGCTGCACTTCGAACTGGCCGTGGCGTACGAGATCTTCGGCAACCCCCCGCGCGAGGCCACGGCGGACTGGTACGACGTACTGCTCTGCGGATCGGGGCCGGTGCGGGTCGGGCCGTTCAAGGTCGAGCCCGAGCATGGGCTGGAGCGTGCGGTCGGCGCCGACACCGTGATCGTGCCGGCCTGCGTCGACATCGACGTCCCGCCGCCGGCGGAGCTGATCGAGACCGTGCGCGCGGCCCACGAGGCGGGCGCCCGGGTCGCCTCCTTGTGCACCGGGGCGTTCGTGCTCGGCGCCGCGGGCCTGCTGGACGGCAGGCGGGCCACCACCCACTGGGCCCATGCCGCCGAGCTGAGCGTCCGCCACCCCCTGGCCGTGGTCGACCCGGACGTCCTGTACACGGACAACGGCAGCGTGCTCACGGCCGCGGGCAAGGCCGCAGCCGTGGATCTCTGCCTGCACCTGATCCACCTCGACCACGGCGCCGCCGTAGCCAACTCCGTCGCCCGTCGCCTCGTCATGCCGCCGCACCGGCCAGGCGGGCAGGCCCAGTTCGTGGCCACGCCGGTGCAGGCATCGGGCGACCACGCGCTCGCCCAGTTGCTCGCCTGGGTCCAGCAGCGGCTGGACCAGCCGATGACCGTGACCGACATGGCGCGAAGGGCGAACACGAGCCCGCGCCATCTCGGCCGGCAGTTCCGCGCGGTGATCGGGCAGACGCCGATCCAGTGGCTGCTGATCCAGCGCGTACGCCGCGCCCAGGAGCTGCTGGAGGCCACCGACGAGAGCATCGAGGCGGTCGCCCTCGCCACCGGCATGGGCACGGCCACGACGCTTCGGCGCCAGTTCAAGCGGATCGTCGGGGTCCCGCCGGACAGCTACCGGCGCTCGTTCCGCAGCGCGAGGAGCGCCTGACCGGCCGGTGCGCCGACAGCCCGCCGGGGGTTCCTCGCCCCGTCGGGTGGTGCGCGGATCGGAGGGCGGGGCGGCCGGGCCTGACCGGCCTCGCCCACCGCGCGGGTCAGCTCCGGGCGCTCTGCATCTCGGCGTCGTGCCGGCGCAGCCGGACGCTGACCGCTCCGGCGGTCACCAGCGCGGTGCCCACGGCCGAGAGGGGTACGGAGATCACCAGTGCGGCCAGCGGCTTGGGCCAGCTCCGGTCGGAGGCGCACTGCAGCGCGCTCTCGTGCGCATATTCGGAGTCGTCGAAGTAGAGGTCCCTGGGTTCGGAGCCGGCCGGCGCGGGACAGTCCACCGCGTTGTAGGTGGAGTCGTACGGCGTGACCACCTGCCACGCGGCATAGACCCAGAACAGGGAGGCGAGGACGAGCACTCCGACACCCCAGCTCTGGAGCCGCCCCGACCGCATCCGAAAGTCCTGTTCGAGCGCCAGTGGGTGCACTTGGGTCTCCTCGTGTAGGTCCTGAGCCGCGCCCCGAGACTCTACGGATGCGCGTTCGGGCCACGCTCATCTTTCGGCTGCTTGTTCCCCAAGTGCCTGAAGCGAGGGCGATGTTCAGCCGGCGCCCGGCCTCTTTGCGGACGGCGCCGGCCCCGGCCTCGCGCACGTTCGGCAGGGGCTGAGCGTCACGCCGGCGGCGCGGTGAGTCTGGCGGCCACGGCGTCGAGGACCCAGTCCAGGCCGGTGGCGAAGGATGTCTCGGCGTCCACGTCGGTGCCGTCGTGCACGGCCTTGGCCAGGGCGGGGAAGCGGCCCGTGGCCAGCATTTTCGTCAGATGCGGGCCGTGGGCGCGCTGCCAGTCGTGCTTGGACAGGCCGGTGGCGTGTTCGGCCCGCAGGTTCGTGATCTCGCGGCGGATCGCGCCGTTGAAGTAGGCGCTGACGGTCTCGACGGCGCGCATGACGGTGTCGATGTCGGCGAGGCCGTCGAAGGTGGACAGCGTGGCCTCGGCCACGGCGAGGCCGTTCGGTCCGAAGGCCGGCCGGCCGCCGAGCAGGTCGGCCAGCCATGGGTGACGGAGTGCGGCCTGCCTGGTGCGGTGGGCGAGGACGCGCAGCGCCTCCCGCCAGTCACCGGGCCGTTCCTCGGGGAGGATCTCGGCCTGGACCTCGTCCACCATGAGGTCGAACAGCTCCTCCTTGGTGGAGATGTACCTGTACAGCCGCATCGGGCCGGCGTCCAGGCGGGCTGCGACCTTGCGCACCGACACCGCCTCCAGCCCGCCCTCGTCGGCCAGTGCGAGGGCGGCGGCGACAATCCGCTCGCGGTCGAGCGGCGCGGGGCGAGTTGGCGGTTCCGGCCGGTCCCAGACAGTCATGCTCACACCGTACCGTTGCGATACGTCGTATAGAGACAATACAGTGTATCGACATGAGACATCGCATCGCAGTGGTCGGAAGCGGTCCTGCCGGCCTCACCTTCGCCCGCGTCCTGCATCGTCATGGTCACCAGGTCACCGTCCTCGAACGCGATCCCGCCCCGGACGCCCGCCCCCCGGGCGGCACCCTGGACCTGCATCAGGGGCTGGGTCAGCTCGCGCTGGACAAGGCGGGGCTGCTGGCGGAGTTCCAGGCGCTGTCCCGCCCCGAGGGACAGGCCATGCGCATCCTGGACACGGGCGGAGCGGTCCTGCGCGACTGGCCGCCCCGTCCGGATGACCGGGCCAATCCCGAGATCGACCGCGGGCAACTCCGTGACCTGCTGCTCGGGCCGCTGGACGTCCAGTGGGGCCGGGGCGTGACGCAGGTGGTGCCGGGGGCCCGGGACGGCACCCTGGTCCACTTCGCCGACGGGCGGCAGGAGGCGTTCGACCTCGTGGTGGGCGCGGACGGCGCCTGGTCCCGGGTCCGCCCGGCGGTCTCGTCGGTGACACCGCACTACACCGGCGTCACCTACGTCGAGACCTCCCTCGACGACGTCGACACCCGCCACCCTGACCTCGCCCGGCTGGCCGGCGACGGTTCCGTGGCTGTGTACGGCGTGAACCGAGCTCTCGTCGCCCAGCGCAACAGCGGCGGCCACGTGAAGGTGTACGCCCAGTTCCGCGCGCCGCTGGACTGGCACAGGCACCTGGACCTGGCCGACGCCGAGGCCGTGCGATCGAGCCTGCTGGCGCTGTTCGACGGCTGGGCCGCCCCCGTCCTCGGTCTCCTCCGCCACGGCACCGCCTTCGTCCACCGCCCGCTCCACGTACTGCCCGTGTCCCACACCTGGGCCCCGGTCTCCGGGGTGACGCTGCTGGGCGACGCCGCCCATCTGATGCCTCCCTTGGGGGCGGGCGCGAACCTGGCGATGCTGGAAGGCGCCGAACTCGCCGAGTCCATCGCCGCCGGCCCCGCAGATCTGGACGGGACCGTCCGCGCCTTCGAGGAGCGGATGTGGGCGCGGGCCGGCAGGTGGGCGAAGATCACGACGGCCGGTCTGGAACGCCTCGTGAGCCCGGACCCCGCCGAAGCCCTCGCCCTCTTCGACGAGGTCCAGCCATCCTGAACGGACACTTTCGGCCCCGCTCCCGTTACCCGTTCGAGTGGTTCGGAACACTTTTGCAAGCGGCTGCTTGCAAAAGTTAGCAACGAGGGTCCACCATCGACGCATGGCATCACTCAACGTCGGCAATCTCGGCGAGTACCTGCGCGAGCAGCGGCGCACCGCGCAGCTGTCGCTCCGGCAGCTCGCCGATGCCGCCGGGGTGTCCAACCCCTACCTCAGCCAGATCGAGCGCGGGCTGCGCAAGCCCAGCGCCGAGGTGCTGCAGCAGGTCGCCAAGGCGCTGCGGATCTCCGCCGAGACCCTGTACGTGCGGGCCGGAATTCTGGACGAGCGGGAGCGGGACGAGCTGGAGACGCGGGCGGTGATCCTGGCCGATCCGTCGATCAACGAGCGGCAGAAGAGCGTGCTGCTCCAGATCTACGACTCCTTCCGCAAGGAGAACGGGTTCGAGGACGGACCCGGGGGCGAGGAGGGGAGTGCGTCCGGTGCGGATGCGCCCTTCAATGCCGACGGCAGTGCTGCCGATACAGGTGGAAAGCCTTCAAAACCCTCACACTGAGTCTGATGATCCGGGAGGACCACAGTCATGGCCATCACCGATGACCTGCGCAAGACCCTCACCGACCCGACCCCCTCTACTTCGCCGCCGGTACGGCCGACTTCGCCGTGCAGCAGGCGCGCAAGGTGCCGGCGCTGCTCGAACAGCTGCGCGCCGAGGCGCCGGAGCGTATCGAGGCCGTGCGCAACACCGACCCCAAGGTCGTGCAGGAGAAGGTGACCACCCAGGCCAAGGAGGCGCAGGCCTCCGTGCAGGCCAGGGTCACCGAGGTGATCGGGGCGTTCGACACCGATCTGAAGAAGCTGGGCGAGAGCGCCCAGGACCTGGCGCTGCGCGGCGTGGGTGTGGCCGCGGAGTACGCGGTCAGGGCCCGCGAGACGTACGAGAAGGTCGCCGAGCGCGGCGAGCAGAGCGTGCGGACGTGGCGTGGCGAGACCGCCGAGGAGATCGTCGAGATCGCCGTCGTCGTCGAGCCGCGCAAGGAGTCCAAGCCGGAGACGAAGGCCGCGCCGAAGCCGGCCGCCAAGCCCGCCCCGGCCGCCAAGCCGGCGCCCGCTGCCAAGACGGTCAAGACCGAGGCCAAGCCCTCTCCCGCGACCGTCAAGGCGTCTCCCGCGGCTGCCAAGAAGGCGCCGGCGCGCAAGCCCGCCGCCAAGAAGACCACGCCGCCCACCGCCAAGTAGCGGAGCGTCGGCCGGCAGGTGTGCCAGGAGGACGGCCGGGCACCTTTCGGGGTGGCCCGGTCGTTGTCCCGGTACCTTGGCCGCGAGGCGCACATTCACTCACTAGGCGGTGCACACCATGTTGCTCGAAGGCTTCAACTCGTTCCTCGGGCTGATCTACACGGCCATGCTCGTTCTCGCCGTGGTCGCCCTGGTCATGGCCGCGGTGGCCCGCGAGGACGCCTACCGCGCCGCGGACAAGCAGAAGAAGTCCTTCTGGCTGATCGTTCTCGGCATCGCGGTGGTGGTGAACCTCTGGGTGCCGATGCTCTTCGTGCAGCTCGCGGGGCTGGTCGCGTCCATCGTGTTCTTCGTGGACGTGCGGCCTGCCCTCAAGGCCGTCTCCGGCGGTGGCCGCCGCGGCGGTTCCAGCAGCGACGGGCCGTACGGGCCCTACAACGGCGGGCGTTGAGCGCCTGCGGGTGAGATCTGACCGGGGCGGGGGCGCGGAATGCTCCGGCCCCGGTCCGCGTTCTGCGCCCGTCGGCGCACGACCTCCTGGTCGCGGTCGAGCAGCAGGACCGCGACGTCGTCGGTCAGTTCGCCGCCGTTCAGCTCCCGGACGTGGGTGACCGCGGCCTCCAGGAGGTCCTCGCCGGTCAGACCCTCGGACAGCTGCCGGTTGATCATCGCGACCATGCCGTCCTGGCCCAGGCGCTGCGTACCGTTTCCGACGCGGCCCTCGATCAGGCCGTCGGTGTACATCATCAGGCTCCACGAGCCGCCCAGTTCCACCTGCCGGCGGGGCCAGCGGGCGCGCGGCAGCAGGCCGAGCGCCGGGCCGCCGTCCTCGTACGGAAGCAGGTGCGCCGCCCTGCCGTGGCGGGCGATCAACGGCGCGGGGTGGCCCGCCAGGCAGAGGCCCGCGCGGCGGCCGTCGGGGGCGATGTCGACCGTGCAGAGGGTCGCGAAGATCTCCTCGCTCTCCCGCTCGTGCTCCAGGACCTGCTGGAGCGTGGAGAGCAGCTCGTCGCCGCAGAGTCCGGCCAGCGTCAGCGCCCGCCACGCTATGCGCAGTTCCACGCCGAGCGCGGCCTCGTCCGGGCCGTGCCCGCAGACGTCGCCGATCATCGCGTGGACCGTGCCGTCCGGCGTACGCACCGTGTCGTAGAAGTCCCCGCCGAGCAGCGCGCGGCTGCGGCCGGGGCGGTAGCGGGCGGCGAAGTGCAGATCGGAGCCGTCGAGCAGCGGGGTGGGGAGCAGACCGCGCTCCAGGCGGGCGTTCTCCTGGGCCCGCAGCCGGGACTCGGTGAGCTGGCGCTGTGCCGCGTCGGCACGTTTGCGTTCGACGGCGTAGCGGATGGCGCGGCTGAGCAGCCTGCCGTCGAGCTCGTCGCGGAAGAGGTAGTCCTGCGCACCCACCCGCACCGCCTCGGCGGCCAGCTCGGCGTCGTCCTGCGCCGTGAGGGCGAGTACGGCGTGCCGGGGCGCGATCCGCAGCACGTGCTTGAGGGTGGCCAGTCCGTCCGCCTTCTCACCCGGGGCGGTACGTGACTCGCTGCCGGAGGGCAGTGCCAGGTCCAGCAGGATGCAGTCCACGTCGTCGGTGAGGAGCCGGCCCGCCTCGGTCAGGTTGCGGGCCGTGCGGATACGGATCCGGGTACCGGCGGTGGCCGGCAGCTCCGGGACGGTGAAGGTGCCCGCCGGGTCGTCCTCGATCACCAGGAGGGTGAGGCCGTTGCCATAGCTGGTCTCCGCAGCGGGAGCGGTGCGCTGCTGCGGTACGGGTACGGGCATCGAATCGGGTTTCCTTCCCTCCCCCCGAGGGCGCGGCGGAGCGACGATCGACGACCCGCCAGACGGGGACGATAGCGGTACGGGATGCGGGAATGGAATGGCGTTCGGAGTGCGGCTGCCGTTCCGGGTACGGCCTTAAGCCGCGGAAGGCCGCAGATCCGGCGGGATGCGCCGGAGTGGGGCCGGTTCCGCCGCATGACAAAGGTCACGTGAACCGGGCGGGCGCGGGTGGCGCGGGTCACGCCGGTGGGACGCCGGTTCCGTCGCGCCGTGCGGGCGGTGGACGATCTTCGCCGCCGTGCCGCGCCGCGCCGGGCCGTACGGGGCTGTCTGCCCGGCCTCGGCGACGGGTGCGAGGCGGGTGCGGAACGGATGTGCGGCGAGTTCCGCGTGGGCTGTCGGGCGGGCGCTCCCCGAAGCCGTCCGCGGTCTTGGCCGGCCTTAAGGCTCCCTTGAGGCTCGCTTAAGGTCGGCCGGCGCCTGCGCGGGGAAAGGGCCGGTGCGCCGGGCCGGAGAGCCGCCGGTACTCCCGGGCCTGGAGGCTGCCGGCACGCCGGGCCCGGGAGTTGCCGGTTCAGGCTGTGGTGCCGGCTCCGGGAGCGGCCTCCTGATGCCGCTACCTGTCGGGGGACACGGCCCGAGGATCTCCTCCGTCGAGCGCGTCCCCTACTTGTCCGGGCGCACGACCCCGAGGATCTCCATCGAGCCCGCTCCCGTGAGCGTGACGTTGCGGCCGGGGCGCGGGGCGTGCACGATCGCGCCGTCGCCGATGTACATCCCGACGTGCGTGGCATCGCTGTGGTAGATGATCAGGTCGCCCGGACGCATGTCCTTGATGGCGATGTGCGGCAGCTGCCGCCACTGCTCCTGCGAGGTGCGCGGGATCGGCCGGCCGGCCGCCGCCCACGCCTGGGACGTCAGCCCCGAGCAGTCGTACGATCTGGGGCCCTCGGCGCCCCACACGTACGGCTTGCCGATCTGCGAGGTCGCGAAGGCCACCGCCTTCTTGCCGCTCGCGCTCGCCTCGCGGTTGATCTCCTTGAGGGCGCCGGAGCTCAGCCAGGCGGTCTGCGACTTGTACTCCGCCTGCTGTTCCAGCTCCAGGAGCCGGGCGCGCTCCTTCTTCTCCAGCTGGGACTCGATCTTCTCCGCGGCCGCGATCTGTCCGTTGATCTTCTTCTTGGCCTTGGCCTGCTTGACGCGATTGGCTTCGAGCTTGGTCCAGTTGGTGCTCGCGTCCTGGGTGTACGTCTCCAGGTCCTCCTGGGTCCTGTTCAGCTCACCCAGTACGCCCTTGGCGGCCTGCTGGCCCTGGCGGGCCCGGCCGATTCCGTCCAGGAAGAGCTGCGGGTCGCCGCTGAGCATCAGCTGGGCGCCGGGCGGCAGTCCGGCGTTGCGGTACTGCTCGCGGGCCTGGGCGCCCGCCCTGCTCTTGAGGTCGGCGATCTTCGCCTGGCCCTCGACTATGGCCTGTGCGAGCTTGACGATCTCGCCGGACTGCTTCTTGGCCTGCTCCTCGGCGAGGTTGTACGCGTCAGTGGCCGCCCCGGCCTTGCGGTACAGGTCGTCGATCTCCTTGCGTACCTCTTCGAGGCTCTTCTTGCCGGTCTTCCCCGGCTGCTCCGGCGCGGGGGAGGGGGGCGGCGGTGCGGCGAACGCCTGGACCGGCGCGGCCAGTACGGCCATCGCGCAGACCAGCGTGATGGCAGCGGCGGCACTGTGGCGTCGGTTCACGAGCTCCCCCTCCGAACAGATCCCAACGAATCTGATTTACCGTCAGTAACTTATGGCACCGACGAGATCGTGCCATGCCGTACCGAAAAGCAACAGAGGCTGACACATCTGCGGCGCCTTCCGCCCGTCACCGGCGCCGCGGAGCGGTCCCCCTGAATCGCTCCCCACGTGCCGGTCCCCTGTACCGGCTCTGTCTTCTGGGACGAACGATGTCCTGCCGGTGTTCCCGTCGGAGCGGAAGTTCCTCCTTGTTTCCCGCGTGTTGGGCTAATGCCCGGGCCTGAGTGCCGTCCACTTCACCGTCACTTCACCCTGGCGCCACCGCCGTACCCCGTCCGTCAGCGGCCAGTCGCCCGACAGCGCGCGCACCGCCGTGATCCAGCGCTGCCGGGCACCCAGTGAGGCGTACGGGGCCGCGGCGGCCCAGGCCCGGTCGAAGTCGCGCAGGAAGGCGTGGACCGGCTCGCCCGGCACGTTGCGGTGGATGAGCGCCTTGGGCAGCCGCTCCGCGAGGTCGGACGGCCGGTCCAGGGAGCCGAGCCGGGTCGCGAAGGTCACCGTGCGCGGCCCTTCCGGGCCCAGCGCCACCCACACGTGGCGGCGCCCGATCTCGTCGCAGGTGCCCTCCACCAGTAGTCCGCCGGGCGCGAGCCGCTCGCACAGCCGCTGCCACACCGCGGCGACCTCGCTCTCGTCGTACTGGCGGAGCACGTTGGCCGCCCGGATCAGGGTGGGGCGCTCGGGCAGCGGGATCTCGAAGCCGCCGTGGCGGAAGGTCAGGCCCTCGCGCTCGTACGGTTTCGCCGCGGCGACCCGCTCGGGCGAGATCTCGATGCCGACCACCGCGGTACGCGGCTCGGCGGTGCGCAGGCGCTCCAGTAGCTCGACGGCGGTCCAGGGGGCAGCGCCGTACCCGAGGTCGACCGCCACGGGGGCGTCGGCGCGGCGCAGGGCGGGGCCGTGTGCGGCGGCGATCCAGCGGTCCATGCGGCGCAGCCGGTTCGGGTTGGTGGTCCCGCGGGTCGCGGTGCCGATCGGGCGCATGACACAGAGCGTAGCGATCGGCCAGGAGGGGAAGGCGCGCAGCAGTCGCGGCGACGCGCCGAATCCGTACCGTAATGATTTGGCAAAGCGGAAATGAAAGGAGGGGTTCCGCTGTTTGAGCACTTCGACGGGGCCTTGTGTCCCTTCGGTGCCATGCCTGAACGAGTCGGTACCAGTGCCCTGAACGAGGAGGACCGGACGACGTGAGCCAGTACGTCTCTCGGCTCGGCAACAGCCGTGTCGCACCGCGTCTCAGGTTCCCCGGCGGGTTCTCCGGCTCCTTCCCGGGCGGCCACCGCAAGCCCCGCCGGATCGCGATGCTCTCCGTGCACACCTCCCCGCTGCACCAGCCGGGGACGGGCGACGCGGGCGGCATGAACGTCTACATCGTGGAGCTGGCCAAGCGCCTCGCCGCGATCAACATCGAGGTCGAGATCTTCACCCGCTCCACCACCGGCGCACTGCCGCCGGCGGTCGAGCTGTCGCCCGGCGTCCTGGTGCGCCACGTCGACGCGGGGCCGTACGAGGGTCTGGCCAAGGAGGAGCTGCCCGCCCAGCTCTGCGCCTTCACGCACGGCGTGATGCAGGCATGGGCCGGTCAGCGCCCCGGCTACTACGACCTGGTGCACTCCCACTACTGGCTCTCCGGCCATGTCGGCTGGCTGGCCGCCCAGCGCTGGGGCGTCCCGCTCGTCCACGCCATGCACACCATGGCGAAGGTCAAGAACGCCTCGCTCGCCGAGGGCGACACCCCCGAGCCCGCCGCCCGGGTCATCGGCGAGACCCAGATCGTCAGGGCCGCCGACCGGCTGATCGCGAACACCGCGGAGGAGGCGGACGAGCTCGTCCGCTTCTACGAGGCCGCCCCGGAGGCCGTGGCCGTCGTCCACCCCGGCGTCAACCTGGACCGCTTCCGCCCCGCCGACGGGCGGGCCGCGGCGCGCGACCGGCTGGGGCTGCCGCAGGACGCCCTGATTCCGCTCTTCGCCGGCCGCATCCAGCCGCTGAAGGCCCCGGACGTGCTGCTGCGCGCCGTCGCCGTCCTGCTGGACCACGACCCCTCGCTGAGGTCCCGGATCGTCGTACCGGTAGTCGGCGGCCCCAGCGGCAGCGGACTCGCGAAGCCGGAGGGCCTGCACAAGCTGGCCGCCCGGCTCGGTATCGCGGACGTCGTACGGTTCCACCCGCCGGTCGGGCAGGACCAGCTGGCCGACTGGTTCCGGGCCGCTTCCGTGCTGGTCATGCCCTCGTACAGCGAGTCCTTCGGCCTGGTCGCCATAGAGGCCCAGGCGGCCGGCACCCCGGTCGTCGCGGCGGCGGTGGGCGGGCTGCCGGTGGCGGTGAAGGACGGGGTCAGCGGTTTCCTGATCCCCGGACATGATCCGGCGGCGTACGCGACGGCGCTGGGGCGCTTCGCGCAGGAGCCGGAGCTGGTCACCCGGATGGGCGGCGCGGCCGCCGAGCACGCCCAGCGGTTCGGCTGGGACACGGCCGCCGCGGCGACGGCGGACGTGTACACGGAGGCGATGCAGGAGCACCGGCGGCGGGTGCGGTCCCACCACGGGTGAGGCGGGGATCGTTTCCGCGCCGGGTGCCCGGTCCTCGATCACCGGACCGGCCTGCCACTGACGTACGCTCGGACCATGGCTGACGTACCCGAGGAAGCGGCAACGACGCAGGTCAAGCAGGTCACGCAGGTCATCGAGGCGACGTTCGAGGATGCCGGGCTCGACTGGGAGAGCCCCGGAGCCGGCAGTTACGTCGTCCAGCTGCCCGGTACCCGCAAGCTCTCCACCACCTGCTCGCTGATTGTCGGCAAGCACTCGCTCTCCCTCAACGCCTTCGTCATCCGGCACCCCGACGAGAACGACGCGGCGGTGCACCGCTGGCTGCTGGAGCGCAACCTCCGTCTCTTCGGCGTGAGTTACGCGATCGACTCGCTCGGGGACATCTATCTCGTCGGCAAACTGCCGCTCTCCGTGGTCACACCCCAGGAGCTGGACCGGCTGCTCGGCACGGTTCTGGAGGCCGCGGACGGTGCCTTCAACTCCCTTCTGGAGCTCGGCTTCGCGCGCGCGATCCGCAAGGAGTACGAGTGGCGGGTGTCGCGCGGCGAGTCCACGCGAAACCTGGATGCGTTCACACACCTGACCCAGCGCCCCGCCAACTGACGCTTACTCACCCCTGGTCACCCGGCTGAATTTTCCACGGCGCACGACTCTTTCGCTGCGCCGGGGAGCCATGGCATGCTCACCGCCGACGAGGACATGAATATCGTTCATATCCATGAAAGGTGGATCGGGCTCATGGCGACCATGGGGAGCATCAGCAGGCGAGGGCTGCTCGGCAGCGCTGTGGCCGTCGCCGCAGCCGCGGCCACCGGCGTGGCCGGCGGCGGGACCGCCTTCGCCGCGGACCGCGGGAGCGCGGGCCGCGCCGCAGCCGGTGCGGGCCGCGGCCCGCAGACCACCCCGCTCTGGCGGGAGTTCGCCGCCGCGCCCTTCACCCACCCGCAGGTCCCGTTCATCGGCCGGGCCGGCTACCGAGGCGGTTCGGACCTGCCCCGCCACACCGGTCACGGCTTCACCGCCGACGTCCTGCACTACGGCGCCAGGCCGGACGGCTCCGCCGACGCCGCCCCCGCTATCAACCGTGCCATCGCCGCTGCCGGAGAGCGTGGCGGTGGCACGGTGCTCATCCCCGAGGGCACGTACCGCATCGACGACATCATCCGCATCGGGCACAGCAACGTCGTGGTGCGCGGTGCGGGCAGTGGCCGGACCACGCTGCACGCGACCAGAAGCCTCACCGAACTGATCGGGGTGTACGGCAGCCGCTACGGCGGCGACAAGTCCAGCTGGTCCTGGGCCGGCGGCCTCATCTGGCTCTGCCCCGAGGACCGTTGGGCCTCGCTGACCGACGCCATCAGGGCGAAGGCCTGGCCCTTCGAGGGCTGGACCGGCAACAGGCGCGACGAGTGGCAGACCCTGACCACCGTCGCCCCCGCCCGCCTCGGCGACCGTACGATCACCGTCGACGACACCCGGAAGCTGAAGCGCGGCGCACTCGTCCTGCTCCGCCTCGCCGACGACGCGGCCCACACCCTCCTGGAGCACATGGCGGGCGGCGGACCCGGCCCGGAGGCGTACTACTGGGACGACAAGACGAAGCTGACCTCGTACGTCCCCTACGAGTGGCCCGTCCGCGTCACCGCCGTGCACGGCCGCAGGGTCACGCTGGAGCGCCCCCTCCCGCTCGACATCCGCCCCGAGTGGGACCCGCGCCTCACCACCCTCGCCGCCCCGCTCACCGGCTCGGGCGTCGAAGGGCTCACCCTCGAAGCGGTCGAGACCCCGCAGTCGCAGCACCTGCTGGACAAGGGGTACAACGGCGTCGCGTTCCAGTGCGCGTACGACTGCTGGGCCGACGACATCACCGTCCGCCACGTCGACAACGGCTTCGGCCTCATCGGCGCGTCCGCCTGCACCCTGCGCCGCACGAAGGTCGCGGGCCGCGGCTCGCACCACCCGTACTTCTGCCGCGAGGGCTCGCACGACAACCTGATCGAGGACTTCACCATCGAGCGGCGCACCGTGCCCGCGCCCGCGGGCACCCAGCTCCACGGCATCAACGTCGAGGGGCTGTCCAGCCACAACGTCTGGTCGCGCGGCGTGATGGAGATGGGCACCTTCGACTCGCACCGCGGGATGCCGTTCGCCAACGTCCGCACCGACATCACGGTCGACAACGACGGCCAGCACGGCGGTGACGCAAGCGCCGGGCCGCTCTTCGGCGCCCGCTTCACGCACTGGAACATCCGGGTCACCAACGGCCGGGCCGGACTGATGCGGATCGACGGCCTGGCCCCGTACAGCGCGACGGTCGGCATCAGCGAGGTCACCGAGTTCGGCCAGATCGACGTCCCCGACTTCACCGGCGACCTGCACACCCGGCTGGAGGCGTACGGCACACCGGAAGCCGTCCGCCCGCAGAACCTGCACGACGCCCAACGCGCCCTGCCGCACTGACGGAGCCGCGCCCGAGCAGTCGGCGCAGCCGGGTCAGTCCCCGACCGGCAGCGCCGACTCCACCTCGCTCAGGGCGGCTTCGAGCCGCGGCGCCACCTCGGTCCAGGTCCACTCCATCCGCTCCGCGTCCACCTGCCGGGGCACGGTCTCCACCAGCATGATCAGGTACAGGTAGGAACGGTAGAGCGCGAGCCGCAGCCGCAGGGAGCCGTCGAACTCCACGGCCCCGCCCGGCGCCGACGACGCGTAACCGGCCAGGAAGTCGCGGTCCTCCGCGATGTCCCCGAAGAGGGCGAGCGAGACGAAGTCGGCGGCCGGGTCGCCCCAGAACATCCGCTCCCCGTCCACTATCCCGCCGATCCGCCGCGCCCCCGGCGCCCCGGCGACCAGGATGTTGCCCTGCCACAGGTCGAAGTGGACCAGGGCGGGGCGCGTGACGTCGTCCAGTACGCAGGAGGCGGCGCCGAGCAGGCTGCGGATGGCGGACGCGGGGCGCGGCAGCCTCGCCGCATACGTGTCCGCGTCGGCCAGCACGGCGTCGGTCATCGCGGTGAAGGCCTGCCGCCAGCTGGGCGCCAACGCGCCGAGGGCCCCGGACGGATAGCCGAAACCGCCGAGGCCCGGCACGGTGTGCAGCCGGCCGACGATCCGGCCCAGCTCCTGGCGCAACCGCTCTTCCTCGCCGTCGGGCATCGTGCCGGTGAGTTCGTGCCAGGGCTGCCCGGGACAGGCCGTCATGATCACGAACGCGCCGCCGGGGGCCACCGGATCGAGCCCGCTGTGCACGACGCGGGGGACCGTCGTCCCCTCGGTGAGGCCGGCCGCCGCGGTGTAGAAGGCCACCTCGTTGACCAGCAGGTCGCGCTCGTAACCGAGCCGGTTCCCGGCGGTCGCGGGCGGCGGCGTCTTCACCACCCACTCCCGGCCGTCGGTGAGCCCGACCCGGGTGACGGCGTTGTACGTGCCCCCGGCGAGCGGGGCGTACGAGGCGACCGCCTCCGGTGGCACGCCCACGGAACCGAGCACGGCGGACAGGGCGGATTCGATCGGCATCAGCGGTCCCCTTCGAGCGGTCACCCCGGGCCGGGTCGCTGCCGGCGGGCCGAAAGCCCAGTTCAGGGTCTTCACGGGGTGATCACGACGTCGTCACGATCAGAGGCGATGCCCGGTTTGACGGATTGCCAAACCGCAGTCGGCTCATAGAGTTGGGGCACCCCCACGATCTCCCACCGGCCGAGCCGAACCCGGCGTCGGCTGCTCTCGTGCGGGCGAAACACCTTGAGACAGAAGGATGGGCCATGCGACCCACTGCCATACGCCGTACCGCCGTTGCCGCCACCGCGCTGTCCCTGGCCCTGCTCACCGCGGCCTGCGGTTCGGACGCGGCGGACAAGGACAACGGCAAGGCCGGCGGATCCGCTTCGGCCGGCTCCGCGGACAAGGGCGCGGACAAGACCTCGGCCAAGGCGCTGACGGCGGCCGAGCTGGAGAAGGTCTCGCTGACCCAGGGCGACGTCAAGGGACACAAGATCGCCAAGGCCGGCCCCGCCGACGCCATCTCCCCCGACGCCGTCACCACGGACAAGCCGGCCTGCGACGGCTTCGCCGACGCCTTGATGGGCGCCAAGTCCGGCTCGCCCGCAGCGTCCACGCAGCGCAAGGTCGTCAGCGAGCCGAAGAAGGGCGCCGACAAGGACAGCGACGACCCCGAGGCGGCGTTCAAGGCCGCCTTCGACATCACGACGACGCTCACCACGCTCTCCTCCTACGAGGGCAAGGGCGCCGATGAGACGCTGTCCGGTCTGCGCACCGCCGCGACCGAGTGCGCGTCAGGCTTCACGCTCACCGCGGCCGGCTCCAAGCAGAAGATCACCAAGATCGCGGAGGAGCAGGTCAAGGGCGGCGAGGACGCCGTCGCCTGGACGGTCACGATCGAATCGGACGGCGACAAGAGCCAGATGAAGCTCGTGGAGGTCCGCCAGGGCGCCACGGTCGCCTCGTTCACCTCGCTCAACCTGGCCTCGTCCGGCGGGGGCGGCGGCTTCGACCTGCCGACCGCCGTGGTCGACGCACAGGTCGCCAAGCTGGTCTGAGTCCGGATGGGTGAGGGTCCGTTCCGGACGCCTGGCTCGATCTCCTTGGTCCGGTCTCGGGTCAGGGGAGTGGGACCAGCCGCACGACGGTGACGGTCAGGACCGACCCGGACACGTAATAGAGCACGATCGCCTCGGCGACGGTGGCCTCGCGGCGATCGTGCTCACCCTTGACGGCGGAAGACCCCTGCCCGTACGGATCGCGCCCCAGCGTGCGCGCCATCTGGTCCCGGAAGGTGTCGCCGTCCCGCATCTTGGCCAGGGTGTCGTCGGCGGGCGGCGCGTAGGAGATGCGGAAGCTCAAGCTACGCTCCGCCTCTCGGCCTCGTCCTGCGCCAGCCGGTCCAGGATCCGCTCGGCCTCCGGATCGGGTACGGCCTCCAGCATCCAGTGCCGCATCACGGCCTGGATCTCGTGCACCCCGGCATCGTTGATGGCGCGGTCGAACTCCTCGCGACTCGCCTCGGGCAGGGCGTCACGGATGGCCGGGATGCTGTTGGGCACCTCGACCTCGGCGCCGCCGACGAAGGTCTTCAGGGGCTCACCCATGGTTGCTCTCCCCGCTCTCCTTGCTCCCTTGTCACGTTAGCGGCTGCGGTCCCGCGCGCCGCGTACCGGGCGGGCAAAATCGGGGCGGCGGGGTGTTCGTGGCCGGGGTGTTGGGCCGGCGAGGTCGCTGGGTCGTGGGGTCGCGGACTCATCGGCTCGCCGGGGCCGCCGCGGCAACGCGCCCCCTACCTCGGCTCCTTCGCGAGGGTTCCGGTGCGCGGTGCTGCTTCCCGTCTTCGCCGCCCGGCGGCCGTCGGCCGTTTCCGGGAGGCTCCACGCCGGGCACGGCTTCCGGGTGCTCAACCGGCAGCGGTGCCGAACCACTTGGGCAGCCGGCCGAGCAGCTCCTGCTGATCGTCCCCGGCCCAGACCACATGGCCGTCCGGCCGCAGCAGCACGGCAGGCACGTCCAGTTCCTCGCCGACGCCGACGCCGACGCCGACGCCGACGCCGCTGACGTCGACGACGTGATCGACCCGGTCCTCCCAGCCCGCCACCGTGAGCCGGCCGGTCCGGTCGAGGAGCAGCCCGCGGCCGCCGTGCATCCGCTCGTAGAGGCGGCCCCGCTCCAGTCTCACGTTCCGCAGTCTCCGGCCGAGCAGTTCGTGCCCCTCGCCGACGTCGTAGCGGACATCGACGGCGGTGATCATGCCGGTGACGTACCGGTTCACCTCCTCGAAGTCCATCAGCTTCGAGAACATCTCCCGCAGCGCGGTCGCACCCGGATCGGCGCCCATCAGCGTCGTCTGCGCACGGGTGTTGTCCAGCACGCGCGCGCCCACCGGGTGCCGTTCGGCGTGGTAGCTGTCCAGGAGGCCCTCCGGCGCCCAGCCGTTGACCTCGGCGGCCAGCTTCCAGCCGAGGTTGAAGGCGTCCTGGATCCCGAGGCTGAGACCCTGCCCGCCGACGGGCGGATGGACGTGTGCCGCGTCGCCGGCCAGCAGCACCCGGCCCGCCCGGTAGCTCTCGGCCTGCCGGGTGGCGTCGCCGAACCGGGACAGCGAGCGCGGCGAGTGCACGCCGAAGTCGGTGCCCGCGAAGGCTCGCAGCTGCCGCTTGAACTCATCGAGGTCGGGCGCGGTCGCACGGTCCTCGGCCACTCCGTCGGCAGGCACGACGATGCGGTAGACCCCCTTCTGCCCGTCCACGTCGGGGAGCGCACCGAACCGAAGCTGGGTCCTGCGGACCTCGTCGACGACGGCGGCGATCGTCGCCGGGTCCTCGGTCACCTCCATGTCGCCCAGCAGCGTCTCCACCTTGGCGGGCTCACCCGGGAAACCGATGCCGGCCAGCTTGCGCACCGTGCTGCGCCCACCGTCGCACCCGACGAGGTAGCGCGCGCTCAGCCGCGTGCCGTCCGTCAGCTCGACGATCACGCCGGCCCCGTTCTCTTCCTTCTCGCCGACCCCGTCCCCGATCCCGCTCAGCCCGGCCACTTCGCAGCCGCGCCGGATCTCGGCACCGAGTTCGAGGGCGCGTTCGCCGAGCAGCCGCTCGGTGGCCGGCTGCGGCGTGGTGAGGCCGTAGGGGTGCGTCGTGTCCAAGTGCTCCGGCCACGGCTTGCGGATGCCGCCGAAGAATCCGCCGACCTGGAACTTCTCACTGACCGCGAGGAACCGGCCCAGCAGGCCGCGCTGATCCAGCATCTCGACGCTGCGCGCGTGCAGACCCCGTCCGCGGGTCTGCCCGGTCGGCTCGGCCAGCTTCTCCAGCACGACCACGCGCACGCCGTGCAGCCGCAGTTCGGCGGCCAGCATCAGGCCGGTCGGCCCGGCGCCGACCACGATCACGTCAATCATTCGGAACGCCCATTCAACGAGACTGCCTTTCGACCGGCCGATACGCGCAGCCCGGCGAGGCACACACACTGGCCCCCGCGCCGAGCCCCGCAGCCGTACCGCGAGTCCCCCGGCGGTCCGACGGCCGCGTGTACCCCATACGCCGACAAGAGCGCACGTAGTACGTGACTCTGTCATTTCGGCAGGTTCCGGCCTTGGGCGAGCATTCTGCGGCACCACCGGGGCCTTGCCGCAAGCCCCCCGGCGCGCTATATCTTGATAGTGGCAAGGAGATGGCAACCGATCTCCTTGCCTTTGTCATGCGTCGGCCGCCGTGGACGACCCCAGGCCTTGCCCGGGTACGGGCTGCGTGAGAGGGCCGGGCATCCGGTTGGTCAGCGGCGCAGGGCGCGATCCAGGGTGACCCGGTGATCGGCGACCCGCACATCGGCACTGGCAATCCCCTGCGACGGCACCGCTCTCCCGCCGCACGGCCCAGGACACACGACGGCCCCCGTCTGCGCCATGGGCGCTGACGGGGGCCTGGTCGCTGTTCTGGTTACTTCTTGCCCTGGTTCTTCACGGCCTCGATGGCGGCCTTCGCCGCGTCCGGGTCGAGGTACGTGCCGCCCGGGTTCAACGGGCGGAAGTCCGCGTCCAGTTCGTACGCGAGCGGAATGCCCGTCGGGATGTTCAGGCCCGCGATGTCGGCGTCCGAGACGCCGTCGAGGTGCTTGACCAGGGCCCGCAGGCTGTTGCCGTGTGCGGCGACCAGGACCGTGCGGCCGGCCAGCAGGTCCGGGACGATGCCGTCGTACCAGTACGGCAGCATGCGGGTGACGACGTCCTTGAGGCACTCGGTGCGCGGGCGCAGCTCCGGCGGGATCGTCGCGTAGCGCGCGTCGTCGCTCTGCGAGAACTCGGTGCCGTCCGCGAGCTCCGGGGGCGGGGTGTCGTACGAGCGGCGCCAGAGCATGAACTGCTCCTCGCCGAACTCGGCGAGCGTCTGCGCCTTGTCCTTGCCCTGCAGGGCGCCGTAGTGGCGCTCGTTCAGCCGCCAGGAGCGGTGGACGGGGATCCAGTGGCGGTCCGCGGCCTCCAGCGAGAGCTGGGCGGTGCGGATGGCGCGCTTCTGGAGCGAGGTGTGCAGTACATCGGGGAGCAGGCCGGCGTCCTTGAGCAGCTCACCGCCGCGGACCGCCTCCTTCTCGCCCTTCTCGGTGAGGTTGACGTCCACCCATCCGGTGAACAGGTTCTTCGCGTTCCATTCGCTCTCGCCGTGGCGGAGGAGGATCAGCTTGTACGGTGCGTCGGCCATGAGTCCGAGCGTAATCGAACCTGTGCGGGCTGCGCGCGCCCGGCCACAGGGCGGACAGCGGGGCGGGGCGGGGACTCCTGGGCGGGTCGGATTGACGGCTGCCGTCAATTGAGTGGCAGCCGGGAATCTGCTGTTCGTAATGTTCGGTCAGTCGGCGGGCCACTTACCGCCGGCATTCGCTTCCGTACGTCCCTGGGGGAACCCGCATGTCTGTCACCGGTCTCAGGCGGGCCGCCAGTGAAACCGTCTCCGGCCTCCCCGGGGAGTTCTGGTGGCTGTGGACCAGCACCCTGGTCAACCGGCTCGGGGCGTTCGTCGCGACGTTCATGGCCCTGTACCTGACCCTGGACCGGGGCTACTCCGCCTCGTACGCCGGGCTGGTCGCGGCCCTGCACGGGCTCGGCGGGGTCGTCGCCTCGCTCGGGGCCGGGGTGATGACGGACCGGTTCGGGCGGCGGCCCACGATGCTGATCGCGCAGATCTCGACGGCCGTCTCGGTGGCGGTGCTCGGCTTCATGGTTCATCCGGTGGCGATCGCGGCCGTCGCCTTCGTGGTCGGCATGGCCAGCAGCGCCTCGCGTCCCGCGGTGCAGGCGATGATCGCCGACATCGTCCGGCCCGAGGACCGGGTGCGGGCGTTCTCCCTCAACTACTGGGCGATCAACCTGGGGTTCGCGGTCTCGTCGGCCGGGGCCGGGTTCGTCGCCGAGTACAGCTACCTCGCGGGCTTCGTGGGCGAGGCGTTGATGACGCTGGTCTGCGCCGTCGTGGTCTTCATGAAGGTTCCGGAGTCCCGGCCGGAGAAGGCCCCGAGCACGCTCCGGGGTGTCTCGCCGGCCGCCGCGGACGACGTGCGGCTCGGCACGGTGCTGCGCGACAGGCGGTTCATGGGCGTCGTCGGGCTGTCCTTCGTGATCGCCCTGATCTTCCAGCAGGGCTACGTGGGGCTGCCGGTGGCGATGGGGACGGACGGATTCAGCAGCTCGGACTTCGGTACGGCGGTGGCCGTCAACGGCGTCCTGATCGTGGTGCTGCAGATCCCGGTCACCCGTTTCATCCAGAGCCGTGACCCGCGCCGGCTGCTCATCGTGTCGTCACTGCTCGCGGGGTACGGGTTCGGGCTGACCGCGTTCGCCGGCTCGGTCGCCGTGTACGCGCTGACCATCTGCGTCTGGACCGTCGCCGAGATCGTCAACGCACCCGTGCAGAACGGCCTGGTGGTCCAGCTGTCCCCGGCCCACGGGCGGGGCCGCTACCAGGGGATGTACACCCTCTCCTGGTCGGCCGCGGCGCTGGTCGCCCCCCTGATGTCCGGTGTGGTGATCGACCACTTCGGGGCCGGGTGGCTGTGGGGGACGTGCGCGGTCCTGGGGACCGTGGCGGCCTTCGGGTACTGGCTGCTCATGCGGAACCTGCCGCGGGAGGGCGAGACCGTGGAGCGCGGTCCGGTCGGCGCCGCGCTGGCGGGCACCGGCCAGCAGCTCGAGCCCGCCCTGGAGCCGACCGTCTGACGCCCGGCCGTGTGACCGGGCGGCGCACGGCGGCACGCGGTCGACGCCGGTCGTACGCAGGCGGCGCCCCGCGCGGACGTCCTCCGCGTGGGGCGCCGCCGTGCTCCGCGCCCGTCAGCCGGAGCAGCCGCCGCACTGGCACGGCGCCCCGGACTGGCAGCCGCACCCGCAGCCCGAGCCGCAGCCGCAGGCGCCGAGGACGGTGAGGCGCACCGCTTCGGCGGCTGTCTCCTGCTGGGGTTCGGTCATGGGGGAGTCGGCCATGGTTCCTCCTCAAGGCGTACGACAGGGCCGTACGCCCGCACGGGGCCCACGACCGGGGCGTACGGACAAGTCGTGCCGCCCCACCCCATTGCATGCCCACCCGGGCAGGCGCATCAACGGCGCACGCGCGCAGGAACGCATGTGCGACACAACGCGCCGTCGCACTCCCCGTCGCGTCCGTGAGCGCACTCCCTGGGAACATGCCGCGCTCGTCGGCGCACTCCCCGCCGCCCCGTAGCCCCTCGCTTCCCCACCGCCCCCGCCCCCCGCTCGCGGGATACCGGCTACGCGCCCTCCACCGGCGCCGCCTGCTGGATCTCGTCCGCGTGCTCGCCCGTCACCAGGTAGACCACGCGCTTGGCCACCGACACGGCATGGTCGGCGAACCGCTCGTAGTAGCGGCCGAGCAGGGTCACGTCGACGGCCGTCTCGATGCCGTGCTTCCAGCGGTCGTCCATCAGGTGCTGGAACAGCGTGCGGTGCAGCAGGTCCATCTCGTCGTCGTCCTGCTCCAGCTGGAGCGCCAGGTCGACGTCCTTGGTGATGATCACCTCGGCCGCCTTGGCCATCAGCCGCTGCGCCAGCTGCCCCATCTCCAGGATGGTGGCGTGCAGGTCGTGCGGCACCGCCGACTGCGGGAAACGCAGCCGGGCCAGCTTGGCGACGTGCTGGGCGAGGTCGCCCGCGCGCTCCAGGTCCGCGCTCATCCGCAGCGAGGTGACCACGATCCGCAGATCGGTGGCCACCGGCTGCTGGCGCGCCAGCAGGGCGATGGCCCTGGCCTCCAGGTCGTGCTGGAGGTCGTCGACCTTCTGGTCCGCGGCGATCACGGTCTCCGCGAGCTTGAGATCGGCATCGAGCATGGACGTCGTCGCCCGGCCGATCGCCGACCCGACGAGCCGGGCCATCTCGACCAGCCCCTCGCCGATCGAGTCGAGTTCCTCGTGGTACGCGTCTCGCATGGGAAGTCCCTCTCCAGTCCTTAACCGAGGCCGGGGCCAGCTCTGAACCCCACGTTCCCACGGTGACCCGGGTACGCGTCCGGATCCGACCGGCCAAGTGAACCGGTGCTTGCTCCTCGGTGAACTCTGGGCGACGAGTGTTCGAGCAGGCACTCGGATGGCTGGGAGAGTGTCGGTCGTGCCGCATAACCTGGAGCTATGGACGTGAACGCGGCGGTCGCCGCAGCTGCAGCGATCGCCGGGCTGTGTACCGGTGTGATCGCCATGCTGGCGTTCCGCTGGAGCGAGCGCGACCAGAAGAAGCCGACGCGCACCTCCCTGCGGCCCGACAGCAATGCCCCACTGCCCCCGGGGTCGACACGGTCCTGTCCGTGCTCAGCTCCTCCGCCGTCGTGCTCGACGAGAGCGACAGCGTCGTCAAGGCCAGCTCCGCCGCGTACGCGCTGGGACTGGTCAGGGGCGGGCGGCTCGCCGTCGAGGCCATGCTGCAGATGGCCAGGGACACCCGCCGTGACGGCGAGATACGCCAGGTCGAACTGGACCTCCCGCGGCGCGGTACGGGCCGGGGCGAGGCCCTCGCGGTCTCCGCCCGGGTCGCCCCGCTGGGCTCCCGGCTGGTGCTGCTGCTGGTCGAGGACCTGACCGAGGCACGTCGCATCGAAGCGGTGCGGCGCGACTTCGTCGCCAACGTCAGCCATGAGCTCAAGACCCCGACCGGAGCGCTGTCCCTGCTCTCGGAGGCCGTCATGGACGCCTCCGACGACCCGGAGGCGGTGGAACGGTTCGCGGGCCGGATGCAGATCGAGGCAACCCGGCTCACCAACCTCGTACAGGAGCTCATCGACCTCTCCAGGGTGCAGAACGACGACCCGCTGGAGGACGCCGAACCGGTCCGGGTCTCCGAACTGGTCGCCGAGGCCATCGACCGCTGCCGGCAGCAGGCCGGCTCCAAACAGATCACCATGGCCGCGGGCGGCACCGCCGAGCTCCGCATCTGGGGCAACCGCGGTCAGCTCGCCGCCGCCCTCGGCAACCTCGTCGAGAACGCCGTCAACTACAGCCCCGCCCGAACCCGCGTGGGCATCGCCGCCCGCCGGGTGGCCGTGTCCGGCGGGGACGAGATCGAGATAGCCGTGACCGACCAGGGCATCGGCATCTCGGAGAAGGACCGCGAGCGGGTCTTCGAACGCTTCTACCGCGTGGATCCGGCCCGCTCACGGGCCACCGGTGGCACCGGCCTCGGCCTCGCCATCGTCAAGCATGTGGCCGCCTCGCACGGCGGGGAGGTCACCGTCTGGAGCTCGGAGGGACAGGGCTCCACCTTCACCCTGCGGCTGCCCGAAGCGGGCGCCGTACGGGAACGGGACCGCACCACAGGCGGACCGCTCATCGTCAACGGCGACGAGGGGCCGTACCCGGCCGCCGCCCCTGACACTCTTGATTCATTCCCTGCCCCGGAGGCGCTTCAGTGACCCGAGTGCTTGTCGTCGAGGATGAGGAATCCTTCAGCGACGTCCTGTCCTACATGCTCCGCAAGGAAGGCTTCGAGGTCGCCATCGCGGCCACCGGACCCGACGGCCTGGACGAGTTCGAGCGCAACGGCGCCGACCTCGTGCTCCTCGACCTGATGCTGCCCGGCCTGCCCGGCACCGAGGTCTGCCGGCAGCTGCGCAGCAAGTCCAACGTCCCCGTGATCATGGTTACGGCCAAGGACAGCGAGATCGACAAGGTCGTCGGACTGGAAATAGGAGCCGACGACTATGTGACCAAGCCCTTCTCCTCGCGCGAGCTCGTCGCCCGCATCCGCGCGGTGCTGCGCCGCCGCGGGGAGCCGGAGGAGGTCACGCCCGCCGCCCTGGAGGCGGGCCCGGTCCGGATGGACGTGGACCGTCACGTCGTCACCGTCTCCGGCGGCAAGGTCGACCTGCCGCTCAAGGAGTTCGACCTGCTGGAGATGCTGCTGCGCAACGCCGGCCGGGTGCTGACCCGGATGCAGCTGATCGACCGGGTCTGGGGCGCGGACTACGTGGGCGACACCAAGACGCTCGACGTCCACGTGAAGCGGCTGCGCGCCAAGATCGAGCCGGACCCGGGCGCGCCGCGGTTCCTGGTCACGGTGCGGGGGCTGGGGTACAAGTTCGAGCCGTAGACCGGCCCGCTGCCCCCTGAGGGGCGTTACGTACGGCTGAGGCGCCTCCCCGGACCGGGAAGGCGCCTCAGCCGTATGTGTGCGGATGTGCGAGCGGTCAGTTGGCCGGCTGCTGCGAGTCGGACGCCGCGTCGGTCGGGGTGGTGCTGTTGCTCGCCGACGCCGATCCGGAGGGGGTGCCGGACGGCGCGCCCGGGGTCTCGGAGGCGGAGCCGGAGGGCGACGCGTCGGGCGACTGGGCCGGCTTCTTCGGCAGCTGCGGCAGCGAGCTGGGGCCGAAGCCCTTGAAGTAGCTGCCGGCCGGGACCACGGAGGCGCCCAGCGGGATGTCACCGGTCTTGCTGAACTTGAAGACCAGGCTCTGCACGTTGCCGTTCTGCGTGGCCTCGCTGCCGTTCTCGATCACGGCGGCGGCGTTGCCCTTGCCGCCGAGGATCACCGAGCCGCCGGCCGGGACGACGACCGGTCCCGAGCCCTTGGCGGCGTGCAGCTGCACGGACGCGCTGCTGCCGGTCAGGGCGATGGCGTCAAGGGTCTCCGGCTTGGTGCCGGAGTTGAACACCGTGGCGGCCACGACGGCCGGGCCCTTGGCGCCGCGCACCGGCTGGGTGATGACGTTGGCGTTCTGGATCTGGATGTCGCCGGAAGAGGTGGCGGCGTTGTCCGGCCTGACCCCGAGAGTCTGCGCGTCGTTGCCCGCACCACATGCGGAGAGCGCGGCGATCGAGAACACGAGGGCTGTGGCGGCGAGAGCGCCGTGTCGAAGGCTGCGGCTCACGGCGGTGGCAACTCCTTGAACGTGCGGACTTGGGGGCGGTGTCGGGCGAGTGGTGTCTAAGTCGCCCGACGGTGTGACAGCGGCCAGGTTACCGAGCCGCCCTTCCCGCTCCGCACCCGACCCGCCCCCTGGCGCCCCGGGGTTCGCGAGCCGGATCGCGGACCGGATCGCGGGCCGGCTCACGGGCGATCATTCGCACGCTGTTCACATAACCCGCTTGATCAATTCCGCCGGATGTCCGGCCCGCGCTTCCCGTGCACGTTCCGCCGGGCCGGCGCATTCATTGCGCATAATCCTCGCGACGGCCGAACGTTGATCAATTTCATTGGCCATCGGCACTTACCGCCGTACGGGTGATCGATCCCCGAACGGAGTACGGAAAGTTCACCATCCTGAACCCGGCAAACCGGGACTTTCGGGCACTTCCGAGCAGGTTCCGGTAGGTGTAACGTCCGCGTTTCTCCCCGCCCGTACAGCGGCTCCGACCTGCGAATACCGTCTCCGGCGGCCCTTACGCAGCACGTACGTGTTGCAGTTGTCAAGCCCTGAGATATGCCCTGACCTGCGAAAACGCCATTCAGGAGAAGCTGTTCTCGTGTTACTCTGGATAGCCACGGAAGGGGTACCTGTCACATGACGTTCAAGGTTGGCGACACCGTGGTCTATCCCCATCACGGGGCCGCGCTGATCGAGGCTATCGAAACTCGCCAGATCAAAGGCGTGGACAAGACCTACTTGGTGCTCAAGGTCGCTCAGGGCGACTTGACGGTGCGTGTACCAGCGGACAATGCGGAGTTCGTGGGTGTGCGCGACGTAGTCGGGCAAGAGGGGCTGGACCGGGTCTTCGAGGTGCTGCGCGCACCGTATGCCGAGGAGCCGACGAACTGGTCCCGTCGCTACAAGGCAAATCTCGAGAAGCTCGCCTCGGGCGATGTCATCAAGGTCGCCGAAGTAGTGCGCGACCTGTGGCGTCGTGAGCGTGAGCGCGGGCTCTCCGCAGGTGAGAAGCGCATGCTCGCCAAGGCTCGCCAGATCCTGGTGAGCGAGCTTGCTCTCGCGGAGAACACCAACGAGGACAAGGCCGAGGCTCTGCTCGACGAGGTCCTCGCGTCCTGAACCGGATCGCACCGGTCGTAAATAATGTGCCGCGGTGCCCGCTGACCAGCCGTTTTCACGGTGTGTCGTCGGGCGCTGCGGCATGTTCGTACCCTGGCCCCGGTCTACGGATTCCGGTGCCACGGACGCCCACACCACGGATTTCGGGCAGCGGGACGCCTACGGGCGGCGCGCCCGATGATCCCGGATGTTGTTCTCGATGCGCCGACGCGTTGGCCTCATCGACGATCCCCCGGTACCTTGCTCGCGATCTTGTGAAGTCGACGTGTCAGGCCGATCCCGAGCGGCCGGGCTGATCCCTGCCTCGCCCGGGGTCACGGAAAGGGTCCCGGTCGAGTCATGGCGTGGCGCCCGGATCGATTGAGCCCATACCCACGTCCGCCGGGAAGACAAACATGCCGATGCTTCGGAGTGCAACCGATGTCTGATCAATCGCGTCCCTGCCGCACCGCCGCCGTGATTCCCGCGGCCGGCCGCGGCGTACGGCTCGGCCCGGGTGCCCCCAAGGCGCTCCGCGCGCTGGGCGGGACGCCCATGCTCATCCACGCGGTCCGGGCCATGGCGGCCTCCCGCCAGGTGTCCCTCGTGGTGGTCGTCGCGCCGCCGGACGGGGCCGGCGAGGTCAGGAACCTGCTCGACGAGCACGCCCTGCCCGAGCGCACCGACTTCCTCGTCGTACCCGGCGGTGAGACCCGTCAGGAGTCGGTGAAGCTCGGCCTCGACGCACTGCCCGCGGACATCTCCGTCGTCCTCGTCCACGACGCGGCCCGCCCGCTGGTGCCCGTCGACACGGTGGACGAGGTGGTCGAGGCGGTACGCGACGGCGCGCCCGCCGTCGTCCCGGCGCTGCCGCTCGCCGACACCGTCAAGGAGGTCGAGCCGGGTGCGCCGGGGGAGCCCGAACCCGTGCTCTCCACCCCGGTGCGGGCCCGGCTGCGTGCCGTGCAGACCCCGCAGGGGTTCGACCGCGACACGCTGGTGCGCGCCCACGAGCGGGTCGCCGTCAGCGGTGAGGGCGCGACCGACGACGCGGGCATGGTCGAGCAGCTCGGGGCGCCCGTCGTGGTCGTACCCGGTCATGAGGAGGCGTTCAAGGTGACCCGGCCGCTGGACCTGGTCCTGGCCGAGGCGGTACTCGCACGCAGGAGGGCGAACGATGGCTTCTGAGGACACGACGGCCGCTTCCGGTGAGCGCTCCGCGCCGGTGATCCCGCTCGTCGGGATCGGGACCGACATCCACGCCTTCGAGGAGGGCCGCGAGCTGTGGTGCGCGGGTCTCCTCTGGGAGGGCGAGGGCCCCGGCCTGGCCGGACACTCCGACGCCGACGTCGTCGCGCACGCCGCGTGCAACGCGCTGTTCTCGGCCGCCGGGCTCGGCGACCTCGGGCAGCACTTCGGCACCGGCCGCCCCGAGTGGTCCGGCGCCGCGGGGGTCACGCTGCTGACCGAGGCGGCCCGGATCGTGCGGTCCGCGGGCTTCGAGATCGGCAACATCGCCGTCCAGGTCGTCGGCGTGCGCCCGAAGATCGGCAAGCGGCGCGACGAGGCGCAGAAGGTGCTGTCCGCCGCCGTGGGCGCGCCCGTCTCGCTCTCCGCCGCCACGTCCGACGGGCTCGGCTTCACCGGCCGGGCCGAGGGCATCGCCGGGATCGCCACCGCACTGGTCTACCGCACGGGCTGACCCCGCCGCGGACCCGGCGGGCCTCCTGCTCGCCGGGCCCGCCACCTGCCGCTCGGACGGGTACGTACCGGCCCGGGTGCCCCGCCCCCGTCACCCGAACGGGGCAGGCCACTCTTCGGGAACCTGCCCTACGGGGAACGGCCCCCCTGGTCCGTACTCGCCCCGCCACCGCCCTGGGGCCGGGACAGGCGGCGCGGGACGCGGGACGACGTAGGGGCGCCGGGTGAGCGTGCCACCCCGCAGGACGGCTGCCACCACGCCCCGCCGCGAGCGGCGCTTTCGCGGGCGCGGCCGGAATGCGGGCAGAAGAGCCGGTGGTTGGGGTAGACGTAGGGAATCACCGGCCCGCACAGGAGGACGTACGCCATGACCGCCGCACTCTCCGCAGAACTCAAGTCGCTGCTCGACACCCCGGTCTTCGTCACCGTGGCCACCATCCAGCCCGACGGCAGCCCCCAGGTGTCCCCGGTCTGGGTGAAGCGGGACGGCGAGGACGTACTCATCTCCACGACCACCGGCCGCCGCAAGGAACAGAACATCGCCCGCGACCCCCGCGTCTCCGTGGTCCTCCAGCCCTTCGCGGCCCCGTACACCTACGCCGAGATCCGCGGCACCGCCACCCTCACCACCGAGGGCGGCCAGGAACTCATCGACGAGCTGTCCCTGAAGTACACCGGCAAGAAGTACGCCGAGTTCAACCCGGCGTCCGGCGAGGACGACGAACGCGTGGTCGTACGGATCACCCCGAGGAAGGTCGTCGGGCGCCTCTGAGCCCCCGCGGACGGGTCACGGACCACTGCCCGGCGAACCGGAGCCGTAACAACTGTCATCGCAATCCCCCAAGGGGTCGCGGGGCACTGGTGCGCGCCCACTACCCTTGAGGCGTGACTATTCGCCTGTACGACACCAGCGCCCGGCAGATCCGTGACTTCGTCCCGCTCACAGCGGGCTGTGTCTCGATCTACCTCTGTGGCGCTACCGTCCAGGCCGCCCCGCACATCGGGCACATCAGGTCCGGACTGAACTTCGACATCATGCGCCGCTGGTTCGAGCACCGCGGCTACGACGTGACGTTCGTCCGGAACGTCACCGACATCGACGACAAGATCATCAGGAAGTCGGCCGAACAGGGCCGCCCGTGGTGGGCCATCGGCTACGAGAACGAGCGCGCGTTCAACGCGGGCTACGACGCGCTCGGCTGCCTCCCGGTCACCTACGAGCCGCGCGCCACCGGCCACATCACCGAGATGATCGAGATGATGCGGGGCCTCATCGAGCGCGGCCACGCCTACGCCGCCGACGGCAACGTCTACTTCGACGTGCGCTCGTTCCCCGGCTACCTGGAGCTCTCCAACCAGGACCTGGACGACCTGCGCCAGCCCTCCGGCGACAACGAGACCGGCAAGCGCGACAAGCGTGACTTCGCCATGTGGAAGGCGTCCAAGCCCGGCGAGCCCAGCTGGGAGACCCCCTGGGGCCGCGGCCGTCCCGGCTGGCACCTGGAGTGCTCCGCCATGGCGCACAAGTACCTCGGCACCGCCTTCGACATCCACGGCGGCGGCATCGACCTGATCTTCCCGCACCACGAGAACGAGATCGCCCAGGCCAAGGGGTTCGGCGACGAGTTCGCGAAGTACTGGGTGCACAACGGCTGGGTCACCATGTCCGGCGAGAAGATGTCGAAGTCGCTCGGCAACTCCGTGCTCGTCAGCGACATGGTCAAGACCTGGCGCCCGATCGTGCTGCGCTACTACCTCGGCACCCCGCACTACCGGTCCATGATCGAGTACAGCGAGGAGGCCCTGCGCGAAGCCGAGTCCGCGTTCGCGCGGATCGAGGGCTTCGTCCAGCGCGTCACCGAGAAGGCCGGCGAGACCGTCCCCGCCGCCACCGAGGTGCCGCCCGCCTTCGCCGAGGCGATGGACGACGACCTGGGTGTCCCGCAGGCGCTCGCGATCGTGCACACCACCGTCCGCCAGGGCAACTCCGCCCTCGCCGCCGACGACAAGGAAGCGGCCGTCGCACGCCTCGCCGAGGTCCGTGCCATGCTCGGGGTACTCGGCCTCGACCCCCTCGACGACCACTGGGCCGGCGAGAGCGACCGCGGCGACGACCTCCACGGCGTCGTCGACACCCTCGTACGGCTCGTCCTCGACCAGCGCCAGTCCGCACGCGAGCGCAAGGACTGGACCGCGGCCGACGCCATCCGCGACCAGCTCAACCAGTCCGGGCTCGTCATCGAGGACAGCCCCACCGGACCACGGTGGACACTCGGCCCGCGCCAGTAGTCCTCCCAAGTGCCGCCCGGCCCGCCGGGCGGCACACTTCACTTATACGTACGCATGTCTGAAGCAACGAAACAGGTAGGTCATGGCCGGGAACAGCCAGCGCAGGAACCGCCGCACATCCAACAAGAAGGGCATGCAGGTCGGCAGCGGCGGTAACCGACGCCGTGCTCTCGAAGGCAGGGGCCCGACGCCGCCCGCCGAGGCCCGTAAGAAGCACAAGAAGAACCGCATCGCGACCGCCAAGGCCAAGCAGGCCGCCAACCGCCGCCCCGCCCCCGGCGCGGCGGCGTCAAGGGCACCTCCGAGATGGTCGTCGGCCGCAACCCGGTCTTCGAGGCCCTGCGCGACGGCGTCCCCGCCACCACCCTGTACGTCCAGCAGTACATCGACAACGACGAGCGGGTCCGCGAGGCCCTCCAGCTCGCCGGCGAGCGCGGCAACATCAACCTGATGGAGGCCCCCGCCCCGAGCTCGACCGGATGACGAACGGCCTGAACCACCAGGGCCTCGTCCTCCAGGTCCCGCCGTACGAGTACGCGGACCCGCAGGACCTCACCGCCGCCGCGTACGACAACGGCGAGGACCCGCTGATCGTGGCCCTCGACGGCGTCACCGACCCGCGCAACCTCGGCGCCATCGTCCGCTCCGTCTCCGCGTTCGGCGGTCACGGCGTGGTCGTCCCCGAGCGCCGCGCCGCCGGAATGACGGCCGGAGCCTGGAAGTCCTCGGCCGGCACCGCGGCCCGCACCCCGGTCTCCCGGGTCACGAACCTGACCCGGGCGCTGGAGGCGTACAAGAAGGAAGGCATCGCGATCGTCGGCCTGGCCGCCGACGGCGAGCACACGGTCGAGGACCTGGAGGCCCTCGGCGGCCCCGTCGTCATCGTCATCGGCAGTGAGGGCAAGGGCCTGGGCCGCCTCGTCGGCGAGACCTGCGACTACCGGGTCCGCATCTCGATGCCCGGCGGCGCCGAGTCCCTGAACGCCGGCGTCGCGGCCGGCATCGTGATGTACGAGGTCGCCCGCCGCCGCGCCTGACCGGCCCGGCAGGACCACCCGCACGGGCGGCGGCCGACGGAGGAAACCTCCGCCGTCCGCCGCCCCGGCCGGTCCTTCCCGGGGGCGCATCCGGCCCCGCGTACGCCCCGCCGCGCCCCACCACCACCTGTTGACGGGCCTCGGACACTTCGACACCGTCAAGGCAGTGTCCTAAACACACATCACTCGGTTAGATGAGTGTGGACACCAGAACGCCTCGGTTCGACGAACAACCCGCCCTGAGCATGACCAAGGTGGACTGCGACCCTGCGCAGGTCATCGTCAACCACGCCAGCTTCCGGGTGCAGCTCGCACCCGGCCAGCGCGCACGGCTGCGCGGTGTGACCCCCGCCGGTGCGCCCAGGATCCCCGCCATGAGCGCCCCCGGAGCAGGACGCGGCCGGCGCGCCCCCGTCGTGTGGAGCGGCAGATCCGCCCCGGCGACCCCGGCGCCACCGGACTCCTCCAAGCCGTACGGAACTCCACCGCGGGCCGCCCCGGTACCGCGGGCGGCACGGACACCGTGGGGCGCCCGGACACCGGCTACGACCCGTACGAGCCCTACGCCTCGTACGAGCTCGACGGCGGACGTGGCGGAGCCGGCACCCAGGTCATCCCCCGGCTCGAAGAGACCCAGCCCAACCCCGTCATCGGCGGGCCCCGGCACGGCGGGCCGCTGCTGCCCCCGATGCGGCAGGCCGTCGGCGCCTACGACGCCGTCGACACCGGGCCCGGACGGTACGACGCCGACGGGTTCGACGCGGACGGATACCCGCGGGACACGGACGACGACGACCTCGACGGCGCCGACGGCCGCAGCCGCCGCCAGAGCGCCGACTCGGTCCGGCACGCGTACTACCCCGGCCGCCGCATGAACCTCGGCGTCGTCCTGCTGCCCATGCGCGTCTTCCTCGGCTTCATCTCCATCTACGCCGGCATGGGCAAGCTCTGCGACCCCGTCTACTTCGACGGCGGCGACCGCGGCTCCATGGTCAAGTGGCTGACGTCCCTGCACCCGTGGGCGCTCGCCGAACCCCTGCGCGACTTCGCGCTCTCCCACCCCGTCGGCGCCGGACTCACCATCGCCTTCCTCCAGGTCGTCGTCGGCGTCCTCACCGTCCTCGGGCTCTGGCAGCGCGTCGCCGCCTCCGTCGGCGCCCTCCTGTCCGCCGCCCTCCTGGTCACCGTCAGCTGGCGCACCGTCGCCGCCTACGACGCGCCGGACATCATCTACCTCGCCGCCTGGAGCCCCCTGGTCATCGCGGGCGCCCCCGTCTACTCCGTCGACGGACGCCTCGCCGGAGAGGCCTGGCGCAAGCTCGGCCCCCGCTCCGAGATCTGGGACCTCCGCCGCCGCGTGCTGCGCCGCGGCGCCGTCGTCGCCACCGTCGTCGTCGGCCTCACGCTGCTCATCGGCTCCATGCTCGGCGGCGCCGTCCGCTCCTCCGAGGTCGTCACCGTCCCGGGCCCGACGGCGTACCTACCAACCAGCTCCCCGGCTCCCCGCTCCCGGACAAGTCCCGCAGCGGCAAGGCCTCCCGCACCCCCGCGGGACAGCAGCCCACCCCGTCCCGCAGCACCGCCCCCACACCCCGTCCGCCAAGGCCTCCACACCCGCCACGGACCCCGCCCGCGAATCCGGCCGGGCGGCAGCCGGTACCGGACAGCCCAGCCAGACCCAGGGCACCAGCCAGCAGCCCCCGCAGCAGACCACCCCCCAGCAGCCCCCGGCCACCAGCTCCGGCCCGAGCTCCTCCGGCCCGGCCGGCGGCGGCGCCACCACAGGCGGCTCGGACCCCGGTACCGGCTCCACGGGCGGCACCACCGGAGGCGGCGGCAGCGGCGGCGGCCGCAACCCCATCGGCGGCCTCCTCGGCTGACACCGCCCCACCGCACACACGCCGAGAGGGGCGGGCACGGGAACCATCTCCCGTGCCCGCCCCTCTCGTTGTGCCCCTCGTTGCGTCCGGGAGCCGGGCCGGCTACTTCCCGTCCAGCTCCTTCGCCGCCTCCGTCAGGTCCTTCGCCGTGTCGATGGCCCGCCAGTACGCCCCGTGCGGCAACGGGTAGCCGGCCAGCCGGCGCTCCCGCGCCAGCCGGGGGAACGTCGTCCGCTCGTGGTCACCCCGGTCGGGCAGCATCCCCGTGAACGCCGGCGAGAACACGTACACCCCGGCATTGATCAGATACGGCGAGGGCGGCGACTCGATGAAGTCGGTGATGTGCCCGAACGCGTCCGTCTCGACCGCACCCCACGGAATCCGTGGGCGGGCCAGCGCCAGCGTCGCGGTCGCGTCACGCTCCGCGTGGAAGGCGGCCATCTCGCGCAGTGAGAAGCGCGTCCAGATGTCGCCGTTGGTCGCGTACCAGGGCTCCTGCGGTGCGGGCAGCCGGGCCGCCGCGTACTTCAGCCCGCCACCGCGTCCCAACGGCTCCGACTCCACCACCGTCGTCACCCGCAAGGGCAGCACCGCCTCGGCCAGCCACTCCTGCAGCACCTCGGCCAGATGACCGCACGACACCACGGCATCGGTCACGCCCTCCGCGGCCAGCCAGGAAAGCTGATGGCCGATGATCGGAGTCCCGGTACCCGGGATCTCGACCATCGGCTTGGGGCGGTCATCGGTATACGGGCGCAGCCGCGACCCCTGGCCACCCGCCAGGATCACGGCCTGCGTCGGAAACGTATGCATGCCAGGCACGATATGCCGTGCCCGCGAGGGACCTGTCAGCTGAACTGCGCGACACCCGAGGCGAACGACGTGTCACAGACGGGCCGTGAGAAGCGGTGCGCCCGCGTCGGGCCGTACTGCTCGACCGCGGCCTTGCCCAGCGCCTTCGCGATCGACATGCAGTGCCTCGCGAGGGACGGACGCCCCTCGACGGCACGCTGCAGGTCCGTCAACGCGGCACCGGGGTCCTTCTCCTGGAGCTCCAGGAGAAGCTTGTCGCGCAGGATGTCCTGCTGGGTGCGCGGCTTGGCGCGCTTGGAGACGGTCTGTGTGGACGCGGTGAGCATGGTCGTGTCGGAGTCGGTAGCTGCCCACGGCACGGCGGTGACCGCGAGGGTACCGGACAGGACCATGACGACAGGCAGTACGAATGCGAGAGTTCGGCCGATACGGCGCGCGGTGTGGGTCACGCAGCGAGCGTAGCGGGCAGTGATGATTTGGCGACATTACGTCACTCTCGCGGGGGACGGTTCGAGAGTGTTTTTCGAATAGCGTGTTGACGAACCGGAGTGAAATGACCGTTGTGCCAGGGAATTTGCCGTGGCCCGTCCAAACCCCGGAACGCGCGGCGGCCCCGCACGGAGAACGTGCGGGGCCGCCGTCGTGCAGCGTGTGCGGGATCAGTCGGTGAGACGCTCACCCGTCGACGTCGCGAAGACGTGCAGCTCCTCCGGGCGCGGCACGACGTGCAGCTTGGTGCCCTTCTCCGGGACAGCACGGCCGCCGACGCGGACGACGAGGTCCTTCTCCTGGGAGCCGACCTGCGCGGAGCCGTAGACGAAGCCGTCGGCGCCGAGCTCCTCGACGACGTTGACCGAGACGGCCAGACCGGCCGGGGCGTCGGCGGAGTCCTTGGTGAGGGACTTCGCGGCGGCGCCGCCGTGCTCGACGATGTCGAAGTGCTCGGGGCGGATGCCGACCGTGACGGTCGTGTCGCCGCGGTCCGCGGCGGCGGTGAGCGCCTCACGGGAGACCGGGACGACGCTGTTGCCGAACTTCACGCCACCGTCGGTGATCGGGACCTCGACCAGGTTCATGGCCGGGGAGCCGATGAAGCCGGCGACGAAGAGGTTCGCCGGGCGGTCGTACATGTTGCGCGGCGAGTCGACCTGCTGCAGCAGACCGTCCTTGAGGACCGCGACACGGTCACCCATGGTCAGGGCCTCGACCTGGTCGTGCGTGACGTACACGGTCGTGATGCCCAGGCGGCGCTGGAGCGAGGCGATCTGCGTACGGGTGGAGACACGGAGCTTGGCGTCGAGGTTCGACAGCGGCTCGTCCATGAGGAAGACCTGCGGCTCACGCACGATGGCGCGGCCCATCGCGACACGCTGACGCTGACCACCGGAGAGCGCCTTCGGCTTGCGGTCCAGGTAGTCGGTGAGGTCCAGCATCTTGGCGGCCTCTTCGACCTTCGCCCGGATCTCGGTCTTGTTGATACCGGCGATCTTCAGCGCGAAGCCCATGTTGTCCGCGACGGACATGTGCGGGTAGAGCGCGTAGTTCTGGAACACCATGGCGATGTCCCGGTCCTTCGGCGGCAGGTGGGTGACGTCGCGGTCACCGATGCGGATCGAACCGCCGTTGACGTCCTCAAGACCCGCGAGCATGCGCAGGGAGGTCGACTTGCCACAACCGGAGGGACCGACGAGGACGAGGAACTCGCCGTCCTCGATGTCGATCTCGAGCTGGTCAACCGCGGGCTTCGTGGAGCCGGGGTATACGCGGGACGCCTTGTCGAACGTGACACTGGCCATGCTGAATCTTCTCCTCCACCGGCAGGAACGTGCCGGACGATCCGTTGTAAGGGAGTGGTCTGGTCCAGTCGAGTGAACCTTCGGTGACGCTACCTGGCGGTTTCGAATCTGTCAGTAGTTCGAAGGGGAGGAATTCTCCGGGGGCCAGGCGGGGAGGGGTGCGCTCGGCCAGAGCGCCGCACTTTTGACCCTGTGCAGTCAAGTGGCACGGCAATTGATTTCTGACCGTCTACCACTTGCCACACTTCCTGCTTCGACACCCCCGCCGCCCCGAAACACCCCTGAAGGGCACACCGGACCGGTCTTACATCGGCTCCACAGGCTTTTCGGCCGACGGCCCGTCGGTCCGTATCGCAGTCCTTCGGTCCTCACGCAGTCAGCAGCACGTCTGCCAGCTCCGATGCCTTGATCACTGACGGCGGAGTCCGCCCGGGCGGGAGCGCCGAGGCCACGAGCCAGTACAGCCGCATGCCCTCCTCCCGGAGGTTGCGTGCCGCATTCACATCCCGGTCATGTACCGCACCGCATTCCGCGCACGTCCACTCCCGCACGGACACGTCGAGCGAAGGCCCCCTCGCGAGGCAGCCCGAACACCGACGCGTCGACGGGAAGAACCGGTCCACGATCACCAGTGTCCGCCCGTACCAGGCGCATTTGTACCGCAGCTGCCGGATCAGCTCGCCCCAGGCCGCGTCGATGATCGACTGGCCCAGCCGGGCCTTCCGCCGACGCCCCTTCCCGACTGCCGGACGCAGCAGATTCATGATGGCCAGATCCTCCACGACGAGCACTTGGTTCTCGCGCACGAGGCGGGTGGTCAACTGGTCAAGCATGTCTCTGCGCACATCGCTGATCAGGGCGTACAGCCGGGCGATGCGCGCCCGGGCCTTCTCCCGGTTCTTCGAACCCTGCTCTTTGCGGTGCAGCCTTCGTTGCAGCCGGGCCAGCTCCTTTTCGTACTTCCGCAGCAGCCGCGGATGATCCACCTTCGCTCCGTCGTCCAACGTCACCAACGCAGCCAGACCCAGATCGATCCCCACCGCCTTCGGCTCACGCCCGCCTGACACGAACACGGCGGGCAAGGGCTCGATCCGCTCCTCCACCAGCACCGCGACGAAATAGCGGCCCGCCCGATCCCGCGTCACCGACAACTTGACCGGGTCCACCCCGGCCGGCAGAGGCCGAGACCACCGCACATCCAACGGCACCGTCTGCTTCGCCAGAGTCACCAGCCCCGTGCCGGGCCGCTCCGGATCCTGCGCCCATCGGAAGCCGCTCCGTACGTACGTCGCCGAATCCTGCGACCGGTGCTTTCTCTTGCGCTGCGGATACTTCGCCAGCTGTTTGAAGAAGCGCGTGAACGCCGCGTCCAGATGCCGTAGTGACTGCTGCAGCACAGTCGAGGACACCTCACGCAGCCAGGATGTCTCCGCGGCCTGCCGCCACCCCGTCAAGGCACGGCAGGACTCGGCGAACCCCACCGACACCCGGTGGCGTTCCCAGGCTCCCATCCGGAGCGCCAGCCCCTCGTTGTAGACCCAGCGGCAGGCTCCGAAGGTCTTCTCCAGCTGCTCGGCCTGTGACGGAGTCGGGTAGAAGCGGTACCGGTACACGCGCTGATGCGTACCGGGCTCCTTGGCCCGACTCTTCATGGCAGCCGCCGTCCGGCCATGGTGCTTCTGGCGGTCGGCAATGCCCAGTGCCTCGCGTTTGAGGCGTTTGGCCTCGTCGCCCGTCATGCGTATCGGTTGGTCCGCCGTGTCCGTCATGGCACTCTCCCCCGACTGTCCGATATCCGGATCAGTACGTCAGTGTTCTTGACGCACGGGTGCTCGGATGGTCACGGGGCGGCGGAACTTCGTGGATCGGCGGGAGGGGCGCTGTGTAGAGTGAGGGCTCGCGCGCGAGCTTTCGGCGTGCGCGCTGCCGCCTTAGCTCAGTTGGAAGAGCGGGATACTTGTAATATTCAGGTCGTCGGTTCGATTCCGACAGGCGGCTCAAAGACCCAGGTCAGCACCTTGCTGACCTGGGATTTTTTCATTTCGCGCCACACTCAGCCCCGCCCCGCCACCCGGTCCGCGATCTTCGCGATCGGGTCGGTGCCGGGGCGCGGGGAGGTGCGTTCGCGGCGGTCGGCGGCGCGGTAGGCGGCGTACATGCCGTGGACGCCGAGCCAGCGGAAGGGTTCGGGTTCCCAGCGGCGGACGCGGTGGTTGACCCAGGGCAGGGCGGTCAGTTCGGTGGGGCCGGACTGGCCGGAGTCCTGCTGGATCAGGTCACGCAGGGTGCGGGCCGCGAGGTTGGTGGTGGCGACGCCGGAGCCGACGTAGCCGCCCGCCCAGCCGAGGCCGGTGGAGCGGTCGAGGGTGACGGTGGCGCACCAGTCGCGGGGGACGCCGAGGACGCCGGACCAGGCGTGGGCGACGCGGGTGCCGGCGGTGGTGGGGAAGAGGCGGACCAGCAGGTCGCGCAGGGCCTCGATGGTGGCGGGCTGGGTGCGGCCGTCGTTGTCGGTGGCGGAGCCGTAGCGGTAGGGGAAGCCGCGGCCGCCGAGTGCGATGCGGTCGTCGGCGGTGCGCTGGGCGTACAGGTAGGCGTGAGCCATGTCGCCGAGGGTCTCGCGGCCGTTCCAGCCGATGGTGTCCCAGACCCGGGTGGGGAGGGGCTCGGTGACGATCATGGAGGAGTTCATCGGGAGCCAGGTGCGCTTCTGGCCCTTGATGCTCGCGGTGAAGCCCTCGGTGCAGCGCAGGATGTACGGGGCGCGGACCGTGCCGTACGGGGTGACGGCGTGTTTGGGCTTGATCTCAGTGACGGGGTGGACTCGTGGATCGTGACGCCGAGCGCTTCGACGGTGTCGGCGAGGCCCGTGACGAGTTTGGCGGGGTGCAGGCGGGCGCCGTGGGGGGTCCAGGTGGAGCCGACGGCACCGGTGACGCGGACGCGCTCGGCCGTCTCGCGGGCGCCGTGCAGGGTGCGGTCAGTCTCGCCGAAGGCGATCTCGGCGGCGTGGAATTCCTTGAGGCGGGCGAGCTGGGCGGGCGTGCAGGCGACTTCGAGGACGCCACCCCGGTGGATGTCGGCGTCGATCTTCTCGTCGGCGGCGACGCGGATGACCTCGGTGACGGTGTCGTTCATTGCCTGCTGGAGGCGGACCGCGGCGTCGTGGCCGTGCAGTTTCGCGTAGCGGTCGCGTCCCGCAATGCCGTTGTAGAGCCAGCCGCCGTTGCGTCCGGAGGCGCCGTAGCCGCAGAACTTGGCTTCCAGCACGGTGATGTTGAGGAAGGGGACGGCCTTCTTGAGGTAGTACGCCGTCCACAGTCCGGTGTATCCGCCGCCGACGATGCAGATGTCGGCGGTGGCGTCGCCGGGCAGGGGTTCGCGGGGTGTGGGGGTGCCCTGGTCCGCGTACCAGAAGGATATGCCGCCGTTGACGGTGCTCATGTTGCCCCTGCTTGTCCTGTGGCTGTCTGCCTGTGCGCCTGTGTGGCGGGACGTTACTGGGCGGGGGCGGGTTTCGTCTCGTTCCGGCTGCGGGTCAGCGGGTAGCAGGCGAGGCCGATGAGCACGGAGGTGAAGTGGCCGACGTCGGTGAAGGTGGCGCCGGTGACGAGGGGGACGGCGTAGATGACGAGGACGGCGAAGAGGTAGACGTACCGCCAGGGGCGCGGGACGTAGTAGGTGAGTACGGCGACGACACCGGCGAGTGCGTAACTGACGCCTACGTCGAGGGTGTTGACGGCGGACTCGGGTGCGTGGCCGTGCTGGATGGCCCAGGCCAGGACGCCTTCGCTGACGAGGGTGGCGAGGACGTGGGCGGCGGCGGCGACGGTGAGCCAGCGCAGGGTGCCGAGGCGGCGTTCGGCGGGGGCGTGGAAGACGGTGTAGAGGATGGCGTAGGGGAGCCATTCGCCGCTGTCGATCCAGAAGGCGCTGCTGATCAGGACGCGTACGGGGTTCTGCGACAGCTCGTGGATGTTCGTGGAGCGCTGGCGGAGGAAGTCCGCTTCGAAGGCGGGTGACATCTGGTGGACGATGACGGTGGTGACGAAGAGGGCCGTCAGCCAGATGTACGTGCCGGGGGCGCTGCGGATCCATGAGCCGGCGCCGCGGATCCACGTGGCGGGCGCGGAGCGGGGCCGCGTGGGCGGGGCGGGGTGGCTCGGGGTCATAACCGATTGACGCACGCTCCTACGATCGGGGGCGTGATTGACATTCCGGATGCCCTCGTCGCCACTCAGTCCAAGTACAACGGTGCGGCCGGGCGGGCCTTTGTCGCCGCGTTGCCGGGTATGGCCGCGGAGTTCATGGAGCGTTGGGGGCTGCGCCGGGACGGCGACCCGTGGTCCGGGGTGTGTGCGCTGGTGCTTCCGGTGGTGCGGGTGGCGGACGGGTCCAGGGCCGCCCTGAAGCTGCAGCCGGTGGACGCGGAGACGGTGGGGGAGCCGGTCGCGCTGCGGTTGTGGGGTGAGGCCTCGGTCGGCGCGGTGCGGCTGCTGAACCATGACGCGGTGACGGGGACGATGCTGCTGGAGCGGCTGGACGGGCATCGTGCGCTGTCGGGGATGGCGGATGTCCGCGAAGCGGTGCGGATCATCGCGGAGCTGCTGGCGCGGCTGACGTCGGTGCGGGCTCCTGCCGGGTGCGGGCTGCGGGGCCTGGGGGAGGCGTCGGCGCGGATGCTGGCGGCGGCGCCGGGGGTGGCGGAGCTGCTGGTCGACGAGGCGGAGCGGCGGCTGCTGGCGGACTGCGCGGCGGCGGTGCGGGAGGTGGTGGCGGAGCCCGGGGACCGGCTGCTGCACTGGGATCTGCACTACGGCAATGTGCTGGCCGGGCGGGGCGGGCAGTGGGTGGCGATCGATCCGAAGCCGTTGACCGGTGATCCCGGGTTCGAGCTGTTCCCGGCGCTGGTCAACCGGTTCGACGCGGCCGGGGTGGCGTGGCGGTTCGATCTGCTGACGGAGGTGCTGGGGCTGGACCGGGGGCGGGCACGGGCGTGGACGCTGGGACGGGTGCTGCAGAACGCGTGCTGGGCTGTCGAGGGCGGCGAGCGGCGGCTGGCGCCGGAGCAGGCCGAGATCGCGCGGCGGCTGCTGGGTCGGGCGTAGCGGGCCGGGCGCTGCTGCTTACGCTGCCTCCATGATTCGTACCGCTACGGCTGCCGATGTCCCTGCCCTTCACGCGATGGTGCGTGAGCTCGCCGATTACGAGAAGGCGCTGCACGAGGCGAACGCCACCGAGGAGCAGTTGCACGAGGCGCTGTTCGGCGAGCGGCCTGCCGCGTATGCGCACATCGCCGAGTCCGACGAGGACGGCGAGGTGGTGGGCTTCGCGTTGTGGTTCCTGAACTTCTCCACGTGGCGCGGGGTGCACGGCATCTATCTGGAGGACCTGTACGTGCGCCCGGACCGGCGTGGCGGCGGGCACGGGAAGGCGCTGTTGCGGGAGTTGGCGCGGATCTGTGTGGCGCGGGGCTATGAGCGCCTGGAGTGGTCGGTGCTGAACTGGAACGCTCCGTCGATCGCGTTCTACGAGTCGCTGGGTGCGCGCCCGCAGGACGAGTGGACGGTGTACCGGCTGACGGACGAGGCGTTGGCGGGGCTGGGCGGGGTGCGCTAGAGGCCGGGCGCGGGCGGGGTTCCCGTTCCCGCCCGCCGGGCCGCTGCCCCCTCCGGGTTCAGGGGATGAGCACGACCTTGCCGGTGGTGCCGCGGGTTTCGAGGGCGCGATGGGCGGCGGCTGCCTCGGCGAGCGGGTAGCGCCGGACGGCGGGTCGCAGGCGGCCGGCGGCTGCCTCGGCGAGGGCCCGGGTCTCCAGGGCGCGCAGGCCGCCGCCGCGTTGGATCATCGCGGGCCCGAGGACGTTCTGCGAGGTGATGGCAAGCGCGGCGAGTTCGTCCTCGGTGAAGGTGAGCGGGCGGCCGTCGTGGAGCCCCTGGCCGGACCAGCCGTAGACGACGTGCTGCCCGCCCTTGCCGAGGAGGTCGACGGCGGCGCGTGCGGTGGTGGAGCCGACGGAGTCGTAGACGACGGTGGCGCGGCGGCCGCGGTCGTCGAGGTAGGTCCGGACGTGGCGGGGCCAGTCGGGGAGGGTGTAGTCGACGGCGAGGTCGGCGCCGTTCGCGCGGACGAGGGAGGTCTTGGCGGGCCCGCCGGCGAGGCCGATGACGGTGGCTCCGGCGTTCTTGGCGTACTGGACGAGCAGGGTGCCGATGCCGCCGGCGGCAGCGGTGACCAGCGCGACGGAGTCGGGCCCGAGCGGCGTGAATCCGAGGATGCCCAGGGTGGTGCGGCCGGTGCCGATCATGGCGACGGCTTCGGCGTCGGAGAGGCCGTCGGGTACGGGGTGGAGCCGGTCGGCTTCGGTGACGGTGAGTTCGGCGTAGCCGCCGGGGGCGGTGCCGAGGTGGGCGACAACGCGCCGGCCGAGCCAGTCGGGGTCGGTGCCCTCGCCGAGTGATTCGACGGTGCCGGCGATCTCGCGGCCGGGGACGGTGGGCAGTTCGGCGGGTGCGGGGAACGGCCCGGTCATGCCCTGGCGCAGGGCGGTGTCGAGGAGGTGTACGCCGGCGGCGCGGACGGCGATCCGGACCTGGCCGGGTGCGGGGACGGGGTCATCGGTGCGTTCGTAGGTGAGGTTCTCGGCCGGGCCGAAGGTGTGGAGGCGGACGGCGTGCATGGCGGGCTCCCCGGGCTGTGGGTCTCGGTGCCCCCACCCTCCGACCTCAGGTGCGCTTGAGGTCAAGCGGTGAGCCGGGCGAGGTGCGGTGCTCGGTGGCGGGCGCACCGTGGCCGGGTGTGGTGCGGTGTTCGGTGGCCGTGACGGCGAGGAGGGCCGCTTCCATGCCGCTGTTGAAGGAGACCTCGCTGAGCACGCCGGGGGCGGCGACCTGGTCGCCGGCGAGGTAGACGCCGTTGCCGCGGTCGATGGCCGGCCGGTCGCGCCAGGTGGTGCCGGGGTGGTCGACGGCGCCGGTGCGGCCGGCGGCGAGGGATTCGCGGCGCCACACGGTGCGTTCGCGCCAGCCGGGGAAGCCGAGGTCGAGGAGTTCTTCGGCGCGGGCGATGCCGGTGGCCCGGGAGGCGTCGGGGGCGAGCGGGAACTGTCCCTGGAGGAGCTGTCGTCCGTCGGGGCCAGGGTGCCGTCCTGGGCGCTGAAGCGTTCGATCCAGCCGGGGGCGTCGAGGTCGGAGACGGCGAACGCGTCGCCGCGCCGGGTGCGCAGGGCGAGGTCGATGAGGGCCGTGCGGCCGGAGGCCCAGCTGAGTGCGGGGTCGTCCAGGAGGGTGCGGGCGGAGTCGAGGGAGGTGGCGACGACGACCGGGCCGGTGCGGGCGAGGGCGTGGAGGGCGGCCCGGTCGATGCGGGTCGCGGTCTCGATGCGGACGCTGAGGTTCCAGGCGCGGGCGGCCATCCTGTCGATGAGCTGGGCCCAGCCGCCGATCGGGTAACGGGCTTCGGGTGGCAGGGCGCCGGCGCGGTGCAGCCGTTCCTGGACGAAGGCGGCGGAGAGGCTGCCCGGGTCGTGGTGGAAGAGGGCGACGGCGGCGTAGTGCGCGGCGGCGCGGGCGCCTTCCTCGCCGATCCGTGCGGTGGCCCAGGTGCGGAAGTCGGTGGCGACGGGGGCCTGCGCGGCGTTGCGGCGGCTGAGCCGGAGGAGGGCCAGGGCGGGGTGCGGCGCAGCGTGCCCCGGTGGCGGAAGCGGAGCCGGGTGGCTTCGAGGGGAGGCACGGGGGTGGTGGGGCCGAGGAGGTTGCGCTGTTCGAGCCAGGTCCAGTGCGGGCCGCGGCGGTAGAGGGCGTGCGGTCCTTCGTTGGTGCGGTACGGGCCGTCGGCGGTCCTGGCGCGTCCGCCGAGGGTGTGGTGGGCCTCGTGGACGGTCACCAGGGCGCCGGACTCGGCTGCGGTGATGGCTGCGGTGAATCCGGCGAGGCCGCCGCCGATGATGTGGATGCGCTGCATGGTCCCGGTCTCCTTCGCTGGAGGTGCTCCTGCAGAGGGGACGGACGGCGGGGGCCGGATGTGACATCGGGGGCGGGGCGTTGTCGGTGGCGTGCGTCACGATGGGGGATGGTGCGCAGCAGCGGTAGCGGTAGTGGTCGTGGGAGCAGCGGTGGCGGTAAGGGAGCTGTCGCGGTGGCGCGGCGGGCGGAGGTGCGGCTGCCGACGCTCGATGCGTACGACGGCGCGGGGCTGGAGCCGGACGGGGATTACGACAGCGTGCGGTTCGAGGCCGTGGACCTGGCGGACGAGTCGGCGCCGGGGGCCCGGTTCATGGACTGTGCGCTGGAGGGCTGCGCGCTGGACCGTACCGAGCTGGTCAGGGCCCGGTTCATCGATTCGGTGCTGACCGGGGTGCGCGGGGTGGGCACCGATCTCGCGGGGGCGTCGCTGCGGGACGTGGAGATCGTGGACGCGCGCCTGGGCGGGGTGCAGCTGCACGGTGCGGTGCTGGAGCGGGTGCTGGTGCGGGGCGGGAAGATCGACTACCTGAATCTGCGGAAGGCCCGGCTGAAGGATGTGATCTTCGAGGGCTGTGTGCTGTCCGAGCCGGATTTCGGGGGTGCGCAGCTGGACCGGGTGGAGTTCCGGGACTGCGTGCTGAAGCGGGCCGATTTCAGTGCGGCGCGGATGGAGTCGGTGGACCTGCGGACGGTCGCGGAGCTGGACATCGCGCGCGGGGTGGAGCGGCTGGCCGGTGCGGTGATCAGCCCGTCGCAGCTGATGGAGCTGGCTCCGGCGTTCGCGGCGCAGATCGGGGTGCGGGTGGAGGCCTGAGGCGGCGCGCCTCCCGGGGGCCGGCCGGGCACCGGGAGGCGCGCGGGGGGTGTCCTTCGAAGGCCGGGGCCCGTCGGGCCGGGGTGTGTCCTGCGGGGTGGGGCGCCCCTCAGAGCCGGGGGAAGCGGGCCTGGAGGTCCCAGATCGCGGGGTTGTCGGCGAGGCCCTCGTGCATGTCGGCGAGGTCGGCGATCAGGTCGTGCAGGAAGTCGCGGGCCTCGCGGCGCAGCACGGAGTGGCTGAAGGTGAGCGGTGCTTCCTCCGCGGGCATCCAGTCGGCCTCGACGTCGACCCAGCCGAAGCGGCGCTCGAAGAGCATGCGGTCGGACGACTCGGTGAAGTCGAGTTCGGCGAACTGGCGGCGGTGCGAGCGGTTGCCGCGGGGGTCGCGGTCGACCTGTTCGACGATGTCGCACAGGGCCCAGGCGAAGTCGAGCACCGGCACCCATCCCCAGGCTGTGGATACTTCGCGGTCCTCCTTGGTGTCCGCGAGGTAGACGTCCCCGGAGAACAGATCGTGGCGCAGGGCATGGACGTCCGCTCGGCGGTAGTCGGTCTGCGGGGGATCGGGGAAGCGTCGGGAGAGGGAGTAGCCGATGTCGAGCACGGTTCGATGGTGTCATGCCCGGCGTGTCGCTCCTGCACCAGTGGATCCTCGCCCGGTTCCGCAGCGGGGTCGTCACGGCAGCCTTCTCCCGGGCGTCCGGCACCGCGGCCGGGGCGTTGTCTCTTCGGTTCCGCGGCGGGACCGTCACGGCAGCAGGCGTTGCTCCTTCGCCACGGAGACCGCGCCGGCGCGGGTGTCGACGCCGAGTTTGTCGTAGATCCGGCCGAGGTGGGTCTTGACCGTGGCCTCGCTGATGAACAGCGCGCGGGCGATGTCGCGGTTGCCCAGGCCCTGGGAGAGCTGGCCCAGGATGTCGAGTTCCCGGTCGGTGAGGGTGGGCAGCGGCTTGCGCATGCGAGCCATGACCCGGCTGGCGACCGGCGGGGAGAGGGTGGTGCGGCCCTGGGCGGCCGAGCGGATAGCGGCGAAGAGTTCCTCCGGCCGTTCGGCCTTGAGCAGGTAGCCGGTGGCGCCCGCCTCGATGGCGCGGGTGATGTCGGCGTCCGTGTCGTAGGTGGTGAGGACCAGGACGTGGGCGCCGCCGGTGGTGGCCGCGATGCGGCGGGTGGCCTCGACGCCGTCGATGCCCTCGCCGAGCTGGAGGTCCATCAGGACGACGTCCGGGGTGAGCTTGGCCGTCAGGGCGACGGCCTCCTCGCCGCTGCCGGCTTCGCCGACGACCTCGATGTCGGGTTCGCTGCCGAGGAGGGCGAGGAGTCCGGCGCGTACGACGGCGTGGTCGTCGCAGAGCAGGATCCGGACGGGCGGGTGCGCGGTCATGCGGAGTCCTGGGGTCGGAGGGGGCTGCGGGCGCGAGGGTGAGGGGACGGCGGCGGTCACCACGGTGCCTTCGCCGGGGGCGGACTCGATGGTCAGGGTGCCGCCGAGCTGCCGCAGCCGGGCCCGCATCGCGGGCAGTCCGTGGCCGCGTACGCCACCCGGCGCCCCGGTGTGCGCGGCGGGGGCGAAGCCGTGGCCGTTGTCGGCGATGTCGAGGACGACCCGGTCGTCGAGGTGGGTGAGCGTCAGGGCGGCCTCGGTGGCTCCGGCGTGCTCGGTCACGTTGGCCAGTGCGCCCTGCGCGATCCGCAGCAGTGCGGACTGCACGCGGTCGGGCAGTGCGGTGGGGGATGCGCCCTCGACGTGGCAGCGGACGGTGAGGCGGCCCTGGGCCTGTGCGCTCTCGCGGGCGGCGAGGGCGTGCAGTGCCGCTTCGAGGCCGCCGCCTTCGGCGAGGTCGGCGGGGGCGAGGTCGTGGACGAAGCGGCGGGCCTCGGCGAGGTTGCGTTCCGCGATGCCGGTGGCGGTGCGGACGTGGCGGCGGGCGGTGGCGGGGTCGGTGTCCCAGGTGCGGTCGGCGGCCTGGAGCAGCATCTGCTGGCTGGACAGGCCCTGGGCGAGGCTGTCGTGGATCTCCATGGACAGCCGCTGCCGCTCAGCCAGGGTGCCCTCGCGCCGTTCGGTGGCGGCCAGCTCGCGGCGGGTGCGCAGCAGGTCGTCGATGAGTTCGCCCTGGCGCACGGCCTGGCGCTGCATGTGGACGAAGACGGCGGTCGCGACGGCCGCGACGGCGGGCGGGGCGAGGACCAGGTTCGGGTCGAAGCCGTCGGCCAGCCGCAGTTGCGCGGCGACGACGAACAGGGTCAGCAGCGCGACCAGGGCGAGTGCGGCGCGCGGCGGCAGGATGCGCAGCCCGGTGTAGAAGAGCGGCACCGCGCACCAGGCGAAGCTCGGCGCGAGGACGACCAGCACCATCCACACGGCGACGAGCACCCCGAGCCAGAGCAGGCTGCGTGGTGTCGGCCGGGAGCCGAGGACCGGGCCGAGCACGTACAGGGCGGCCAGGGCTACGGACAGCCCGATGATCCACGGGGTGCGGGCCTCGCCGGGGTGGCGCAGCAGGAAGCGGGTCAGTGAGGCGCCGAGCAGCAGGAAGAACGCGGCGTGCATGAGCAGGGCCAGCCCGCGGGTGCCGAGCTCGGCGGCGGGCGCCGCGGCGCGTACCGGCCGGTTTCGCTGCTCCACTCGTATCCCTGCTCCTCACCGCGGGCCCCGGTCGTGGGGACCGGTGCTGACCTGCGCGGACATTCCATCGTCACCCTGATCGGCCGCCCCCGCATCAACCGATCGGCCGATGGGGCCGTCAGCCGTCCCGCGTGCGGCGTCCAGCCGGTACGCCGACCCTCCGGCCCCGGAACCGGCCGGAGGATTGATCTCGGAACACCGCAACCACCTATTGCCGCCGCTGAGGAGCCCCCCATGAAGAAGATGTCGCTGCGCACCCGTGTCCTGACCGGTACCGTCGCCGCCGCCGCCCTCGGTGCCGGCACCCTCGGCGCCGTGTCCGCGAACGCCGCCGCCCCGGCCGCCGCGCCCGCCTCCACCGTCAAGGCCGACACCTCGGACCGGAACCTGCAGCAGTCCACGCACCTGACCGTGGACGCCGCCACGAAGGCCGCGAAGGCGGCCCTGGACGCGGCCGAGAAGGAGAACCAGCGCGTCGCGGTCTCCGTCGTCGACCGCAACGGCAACACCGTCGTCACCCTGCGCGGCGACGGCGCCGGCCCGCAGGCGTACGAGTCGGCCGAGAAGAAGGCGTACACCGCCGTGTCCTGGAACGCCCCGACCTCCGAGCTGGTCAAGCGGCTCGCCCAGACCCCGAACCTGAAGGACATCCCTGGCACGCTGTTCCTCGCGGGTGGCGCCCCGGTCGCGGTCAAGGGCGCCCCGGTCGCCGGTGTCGGCGTCGCGGGGCCCCGTCCGGCGACCTCGACGAGAAGTTCGCCCAGGCCGGCGTCGCCGCCCTCGCCAAGTAGTCGCGACAACCCCGGGAGACGGACATGAACGCCCTCGATCACCAGCTGCTCGACGCCGCACGGACCGGCGACACCGATGCGGTGCGGACCGCGATCGAGGGCGGCGCCCGGGTGGACGTCCGCGACGAGGAGCTGCGCACCCCGCTGCTGCTGGCCGTGCACGGGACCATGTGGAGGTGGCGCGGCTGCTCGTCGACGCGGGTGCCGACCCCGATGCGCAGGACCGCCGTGAGGAGAGTCCGTGGCTGGCCACGGGCGTCACCGGCAGCGTCCCGATGCTGCACGTGCTGCTGCCGGCCGGGCCGGATCTGAAGCTCCGCAACCGGTTCGGCGGCATCGCGCTGATCCCGGCGAGCGAGCGGGGCCATGTCGGCTACGTACGGGAGCTGCTCCGGGTCACGGACATCGACGTCGACCACGTCAACCGGCTGGGCTGGACGGCCCTGCTGGAAGCGGTGATCCTCGGCGACGGGGGCCGGGCGCACCGGGAGATCGTCGAACTGCTGCTGGCCGCGGGCGCGACACCCGGGCTGCCGGACGGCGACGGCGTCACGGCGCTGGCGCACGCGGAGCGCCGCGGGTTCGCGGAGATCGCGGCGCTGTTGCGGGACACCCGGTGACCGTCCGCCGGGCGGTGCCGGTGCCGGCAGCGGCGGCCGTGCTCGCCGGCTGCGCGGCGGATGCCACCGGCACGGCAGCACGGCCTACGTCACCGGGGGCTTCACCCGGGACGGGTACGGGAACGGGATCGCGGTCGTGGACCTCGAAGCAGGCCGCCACCGGTCCGGCTGACGGCGGGTGAACGGTCGCTGGGCATCGCGGTGCTCCGACGGCCGGCGCCGTCGGGGCCGCCCGCATCCCCGTAATCCGACAATCCGCACATAGGATCAACGGTGTGGATCAGCGACCCCCGGTACGCGGCACGGCACGCACCCCCCGCGCGGCCAGGACCACCGTCCTGCTCCTGGCCCTCGCCTTCCTCGCCCCCGCCTGCACCGCGGGGGCCGGTGGTGTGGCGGGTACCCCGGGCGCCTCCGGGCTGCGCGATCCGTACTTCCCGAAGCTCGGCAACGGCGGCTACGACGTCACGCACTACGACCTCACGCTCGACGTGGACCCGGCCGCCCACCGGCTGCGCGGCACCGCCGCGATCACCGCGCGCGCCACCCAGGACCTCAGCTCGTTCAACCTGGATCTCGTGGGGCTGAAGGTGGACTCGGCCACCGTGGAGGGGCGTCCCGCCGCCGTCAACCGGGCGGGCGACGAGCTGACGCTGCGTCCGGACATCGAGGTCGGGAGCAAGCTGCGCCGGGGCCGGACCTTCCGTACCGTCGTCCACTACTCCGGCTCCCCGCAGACCATCACCGACCCGGACGACTCCGAGGAGGGCTGGCTGCCGACCGCCGACGGAGCGGTGGCGCTGGGCGAACCGACCGGTTCGATGGCCTGGTTCCCGGGCAACAACCACCCGAGCGACAAGGCCTCGTACGACATGAAGGTCACCGTCCCCGAGGGGCTGACGGCGGTCTCCAACGGCGAGCCGGCCGGTCCGCCCACGACGGCCGGGGGCCGCACCACCTATCGCTGGCACACCCCGGAACCGATGGCGAGCTATCTCGCGACGCTGGCCGTCGGCCGCTTCACTACGAAGACGTCGACCATGGCGGGCGGCATCACGGTGTTCACCGCGGTGGACCCGGCGGTGGCGAAGGCGAGTGCCCGGACCGTGGCCCGGGTCCCCGAGGTCGTGAAGTGGGAGGCCGCGCACTTCGGCCCGTACCCGTTCACCGCCACGGGCGCGATCGTCGAGCGCAAGGGGGACGCGGGGTACGCGCTGGAGACCCAGAACCGGCCCTTCTTCCCCGGGCCGCCGAGCACCGGTCTGCTCGTCCACGAGATGGCGCACCAGTGGTTCGGCGACTCGGTCACGCCCGCGAGCTGGCAGGACATGTGGCTCAACGAGGGCCTGGCGACCTATGCGGAGTGGCTGTGGGAGGAGGAGAAGGAGGACACCCCGGCCCAGGACTCCTTCGACGACGCCTACGAGGAGGACGCCAACTGGGCCTTCCCGCCGGCCGACCCGCCGAGCGCGGCGGACATCTCGCAGCCGCCGGTGTACGGGCGGGGGCCATGGTGATCCACAAGATCCGCGAGGTGGTGGACGACGACAAGCGGTTCTTCGCGCTGCTCGCGGGCTGGACGAAGGCGCACCGGCACGGCAACGCCTCGACGGCCGACTTCACCGCGTACGTGGAGAAGGCGACCGGCAAGGACCTGACCGAGCTGTGGAAGAACTGGCTGTACGGCAGGAGCCGGCCGGCCGCGGACGGCTGACCGGCTCCCGGGAGCAACGGAGTGCTGGTTACTTCACGTTGACGCCGCTCCAGGCGGCGTCGACTGCGGTCAGCTCGGCGCTGTCCGCGCCGTAGAGGTCGGTCGCCGCCTTCTCGGTCGCCGTGCGGGCGGCCGCGTAGTCGGTGGTCGAGGTCATGTACTCGGAGAGGGCCTTGTACCAGATCTGGACGGCCTTGTCCCGGCCGATGCCGGTGACCGTGGAGCCGTCGGAGGTCGGGGAGTCGTAGTCGACGCCGTTGATGGTCTTCGCGCCGCTGCCCTCGGACAGCAGGTAGAAGAAGTGGTTGGCGACACCGGACGAGTAGTGGACGTCGAGGTCGCCGACGCCGGCGGACCAGGCGTCGGCCGAGCCGCCGTCCTTGCTGGGCTTGTCCATGTAGCGCAGCGGGGTGCCGTCGCCGTTGATGTCGATCTTCTCGCCGATGAGGTAGTCGCCGACGTCCGTGGCGTTGTCGGCGAAGAACTCCACCGAGGTGCCGAAGATGTCACTGGTGGCCTCGTTGAGGCCGCCGGACTCACCGGCGTACTCGAGGGCGGCGGTCGACGCGGTCAGCCCGTGGCTCATCTCGTGGCCGGCGACGTCGAGGCCGGTGAGGGCGCTCTTGTTGTCGGCGCCGTCGCCGTACGTCATGCAGAAGCAGCTGTCGTCCCAGAACGCGTTGACGTACGCGTCGCCGTAGTGGACCCGGGAGTACGCGGCCTTGCCGTCGCCCGCGATGCCGTTGCGGCCGAGCGCCGACTTGTAGAAGTCCCAGGTCTTCGCGGCGCCGTAGTGGGCGTCGACCGCGGCGGTCTGGCGGTCGTTGCCGGTGCCGTCGCCCCACGTGTCGTCGTCGTCGGTGACCAGGTCACCGGTGCCGCTCTCGCCCTGGTTCAGGTCGTACGTCTTGTGGCCGCCGCGGTCGCCGTCGGTCAGCTCGAAGCCGGAGCCGGCGGCGGTGGTGGAGAGGTCGACCTTGCCGCTGTACTGGCTGTTGCCGACGCCGGCGGTCTCGATCTCCTCGTAGCTGCGCAGGACCTTGCCGGTGGTGGCGTCGGTGATGACGCGCTTGCGGCTCGGGGTGCCGTCCTTCTGCACCCCGGTCTTCACGGTCTCCAGCGCGAGGACGGCCTTGCCGCTGCCCGCCCAGATCACCTTGCGGGCGCTGGCCGCCGTCTTGATCTTCGGCGTGGTCGACGGCACGGATATCTTGGCGTTCGTCGCCTTGGTGACGCTCTTGAGCTTGCCGTTGCTCGCGACGTGGGTCACGAGGTCGCCGCCGCGGACGGGCAGTCCGTCGTAGGTGCGCTCGTAGCGGGTGTGGACGGTGCCCTTGGCGTCCTTGATCACGTCACGGGCAACCAGCTTCTCCTTGCTGCCGAGCCCGAGCGTGCCGGCGGTCGAGGAGGCGTCCGTCTGGGCCGACTTGATGGCGGCCGAGCGCAGGGAGGCGCTCGTCAGGGCGGGCGAGGTGGTGCGAGAGGCGGAGGAACCGTCGTTCGGAGTGCCCGGGGCGGCGTTCGCCGCTCCGGTCTGCACTCCGACGACGACCATCGCGGCCACGGCGGCCAGGGCTGCGGCGCGACGGGTGTTCATGTGGGGGGTCATGGGCTCTCCGTTGCTCGTTCCGTGGGGGGTTACGAGCCGAGAGCGTGCCACTGAATGACCGACATTGACGGTGTACCAACAATTACCTCACAATTCTTTGACCAGTTCTTGTCCGACTGAGGTACGTCTGTGTCCGCTATCCGGCGGACTTCCGGCAGTTGGACAACACCGCGTGGCGTTCCCCGTGTCGGGGCGCGTCCAGTGGTATGCGGACACGCGGGAGCCCCCGGCCGCAGGACGCGGCCGGGGGCTCCGGTGAAGCGGACGGACGGAGCGTCAGAGAGTGACGCCGAAGTCCTGGGCGATGCCGCGCAGGCCGGAGGCGTAGCCCTGGCCGACGGCGCGGAACTTCCACTCGGCGCCGTTGCGGTACAGCTCGCCGAAGACCATGGCGGTCTCGGTGGCGGCGTCCTCGCTCAGGTCGTAGCGGGCGATCTCGGCGCCGCCGGCCTGGTTGAGGATGCGGATGTACGCGTTGCGCACCTGGCCGAAGTTCTGGCTGCGGGTCTCGGCGTCGTAGATCGACACCGGGAAGACGATCTTGTCGATGTCGGCCGGCAGGCCCGCCAGGTTGACGTTGATCTGCTCGTCGTCGCCCTCGCCCTCACCCGTGACGTTGTCACCGGTGTGCACGATGGTCTGGTCCGGCGTCGCCTTGTTGTTGAAGAAGACGAAGTGACCGTCGGAGAAGACCTTGCCGGCGGCGTTGACCGCGATGGCGGAGGCGTCGAGGTCGAAGTCGGTGCCGGTGGTGGTCCGGACGTCCCAGCCGAGGCCGACCGTGACGGCGGTGAGGCCGGGGGCCTCCTTGGTGAGGGAGACGTTGCCGCCCTTGGACAGGCTTACTGCCATGGGAAGTCCCTTTCATCTGTCGGGTGCGGGCTTCGTGTCATCACGAAGCTACCGTCACAGTTCATAACGCAGGCAGGGGACCGTGAGGTTCCTTCCGCCTTTACTTTCTTTACCGAACTGATGACGGGGTGCGGCAAAAGAAGGTGACGAACGGCCGGTGGGGCGGGGAACATGGGTGTCATGTCCGGGCCCTATGTCATCCGCGGTGCGGTCTCCCTGCCGGAGGCCGAGCTCATGTGGCGTTTCTCGCGGTCCTCCGGGCCCGGCGGGCAGCACGTCAACACCAGCGACTCCCAGGTGGAACTCCGCTTCGACCTCGCGGCGACCGAGTCGCTGCCCGAGGTGTGGAAGGCGCGCGCGCTGGAACGGCTGGCGAGCCGGCTGGTCAACGGCGTGGTGTCGGTGCGGTCCTCGGAGCACCGCTCGCAGTGGCGCAACCGCGAAACCGCTGCCGTACGGCTCACCGCCCTGCTGGCCGAGGCGACGGCGCCGCCCCCCAAGCCGCGCGTGAAGCGCAAGATCCCGCGCGGGATCAACGAGCGGCGGCTGCGCGAGAAGAAGCAGCGCGGCGACACCAAGCGCGGCCGCTCGGGCCGCGACTGGTGAACTCCGGCGCCGTCAGCCCAGCTGCCGGTAGCGCCCACGGAAGTACGTCAGCGGCCCGCCGTCCCCGCTCGGCAGCTGCGCGGTGAGCACCCGTCCGATCACCAGCGTGTGGTCACCCGCCACGATCCGCTGCTCCGTACGGCACTCCAGCGTGGCGAGCGCGCCCCCGGCCAGCGGTGCGCCGGTGATCTCCCCGCGTACGTAGGGGATGTCCGCGAACAGCAGCCGGTCACTGATCCGGCCCTTCATGGCGAACCGCCCGGCGATGTGCCGCTGGCTCTCCGACAGCACCGAGACGGCCCACAGGGGCTGTTCCGCCAGCAGGTCGTCCATCCGTGAGTCGTTGCGCAGGCTCACCATGACCAGCGGCGGATCCAGCGACACCGACATGAAGGCGGTCGCGGTCATGCCGACGTCCTCGCCGCGACCGTCCTCGTCCAGTGGCGGCTCCTGGGCGGTCACCAGCACCACGCCGGCGGCCAGTCGGGCGAGGGCGCCGCGGAACTCGTCGTTGCTCACCCCCTCAGCATGGGGGATGGGCTCGGAACGCGGGGCAGGGGGCTTCGTGTGCAACACACCGGGAACGCTAGCCGCGTGGGATGCGCCGCCGCATCGGGCCAGGGGACCAGTCAGGTCCTAGGACCTGCCGGACCCCGGCGGGTGGTCGTATGCTCTTTTGCTTTCAGGAACATCGCGCCGCGCGCGCGGGAGGAGGACGGGCCACTTTCCGGTGACACTTGGGACGCTTCACCATCTGTTGTGACTTGAGTCACAGAGTGCAATATTTGTTGACCCTGAGTACCGGGTGCACAGCTCACTGTGATTCAGTGGCCGTGACACTGCAGTTAGTACGTTAAGTGCGCCGATATGAAACCTGGAGTGCTGTCGAGGTCTCGGGGAGTGCGAGCGATGGAGGCCGAGTCGGAGCCGTACGTCCGTCTTGCGACGATGCGGCAGCTGCACCAGGCCGTGGGCGATCTCAATACGGCGCGGAGCCTGGCCGACACCCTGCAGACCGTGGCCGACGGAATCGTCGCCGGTCTTGGCTACGAGCTGGCCTGCGTCAATCTCGTCCGTCCCGACGGTGACCTCGTCGTCGCCGCCTTCGCGGGCAACAGTGCCGCCGAGGCCCTGATCACCGGCCGCGTCGGCTCCCGCAACTCCTGGGAGCGCCGGCTGGCCATGGGCGAGACCTGGGACGGGCTCCGCTTCATACCGCACACCGACGGCTGGGTCCTCCTCGACGACGACGTCCCGCAGTGGCACACCGAGGGGCCCGAACCCCGCTTCGAGGACGAGTGGCACCCCCAGGACCGGCTCTACGCCCCGATGTACGCGTCGGGCGGCGGTCAGGACCTCCTCGGCGTCATATCCGTCGACCGCCCCCGCAACGGCCGGCGCCCCGGCGCCTGGGGCCGCGAGGCGCTCCAGATGTACGCCTCCCAGTCGGCCATTGCGATCAGTAACGCCAGGCTCCGGGCCAACATGCAGCGCGCCCTGGTCCGCCTGGAGCGCGAACAGCAGGCGCTGCGGGCCAGTGAGGAATCCTTCCGCCAGGCCTTCGAGTACGCCCCCAGCGGCATGGCCATCGCGGAGATGGGCGGCGACCAGCACGGCCGGCTGCTGCGCACCAACGACGCCCTGTGCCGGCTGCTGGGCCGCCCCGCCTCGGTGCTGCGCCGCTACGCCTTCGCCGACCTGGTGCACCCCGAGGACATCGGCACCCTGCTCCGTACGTCCGCCGAGGGCGGCCGCGCCGAGTTGCGGCTGGGCCGCCGGGACGGCACCTACCTCTGGGTCTCGCTGCGCAACTCCGTCGTCGCGGACACCGCGGACGGGCCGCGCTTCCTGCTCACCCATGTCGAGGACATAGAGGAGCGCAAGCGGCACGAGCTGAACCTCGCGCACCGCGCCTCGCACGACGCGCTGACCGGCCTCCCCAACAGCGCGGAGCTGCGGTCCCGCCTCGGTGCCCGGCTGTGCGAGCGCCCGCACTCGGTGGCGTCCACGGACGTCCAGGCGCTGGACGCGGCGTACGGCGACGTCGACGACGGCCGGGTGCACGGCTTCCCGTCCGACGGTTTCGACGCCGGACCGGCCGTCGCCCCGTACGACCACCATGTGCATTCCGTCGCACCCGACACGGTGAACGACGACGGGTCCAAGGGCCTCGCGGTCCTCTTCTGCGACCTCGACGGCTTCAAGTCGATCAACGACCGCTTCGGCCACCACACCGGTGACGCGGTCCTCATCGAGGTCGCCCGCCGGCTCACCACCTGTGTCCGCGACGGGGACACCGTCGCCCGGCTCGGGGGTGACGAATTCGTCGTTCTCGCGGACGGTCTGGGGTCCGCAGACGCCGCGGACCTGGCCGTACGCCTGCGTAACGCCATCATTCCGCCCATTCGGGTCGACGGCCGGGCGGTCCGCGTCGGGGCGAGCTTCGGCATCGGATGGGCCGCCTGCGGCATGACGGCGGAAGAGGTGCTGCGCTCCGCCGACCAGCGGATGTACGTGGAGAAGCGGTCCCGGTCGAAGGTTCACCGCAGGGCCGGCTGACGTTTGCCGGCCTGTCCGCCGCTTACCCCACCCCGGTTCCCGGCGCCCCTTCCTCAATTCTTGGCGTGCTCCGTTCGGGGTAGGCTCGGCCGGTCGGCGACTGCTGACCGCATACGGCGACGGCTGGCGACATGGTGAGGAGTGACCCAGGGATGGCCGGGAACAACGGCGCGAGCACGCCCGAGGACGACGATCCGTTCGGCTACCTCTACGAGGACGGGCGGGCGGCCGGCGCACAGCCGCCAGGTGGTCAGGGCGGCTACGGCTACCCGGGCCCCGCGGCGCAGCCGGGTGTGCCCAGGACCTCGTACAACCAGGTCCGGACCGTCGGTGAGCGTCAGTACGGGCAGCAGGTGCCGCAGCAGGGTTCCTACGGCTACCCGCCGCAGCAGGCGCAGTACGGTCAGCCCCAGGCGCAGTACGCGGCCCCCGAGACGTATCCCGGCGGTGCCACCACCGCGCAGGTGCCGCACCAGGGCGGCCGCGGCAGTGGCGGCGGCCCCGGCAGGGGCGGCCCCAACACCAAGGGTCTGCTGATCGGCGCGGTCGCGGTGGTCGCGGTCGTGCTCATCGGCATCGGTGCCGCGCTGATGACGGGCGACGGCGACAAGGGCAAGAAGACGGACGACGCCACGTCCTCCTCCGGCGCGGCGGGCCAGGTCGAGGAGTCGCCGAAGCCGCAGCAGTCCGAGAGCGCGGCAGCCCCCGTCCGGCTCCCGAAGCAGGACGCGGCGTCGCTGAAGCTCGGTGGCACGGCCGCGCTGGACAACACCGTCAAGGGTGCCAAGAGCAACAACGGCCAGTACATCAACCTCAACGAGGTCGGCAGGTCCGCGAGCTGGTCCGTCGAGGTGCCGAAGGCCGGCGAGTACACCCTCTACGTGACGTACGGCGTGCCGGGCAAGGACGCCAAGACGTCCCTCACGGTCAACTCCGAGGACCCGCGGTCCATCAACATGAAGAACTTCGCCAACGCCCCCGAGGGCGATCTGGAGAAGGGGTGGACGCGGACCTTCGCCTACGTCAACCTCGCCAAGGGCGCGAACACCCTGACGATCTCCTGCAACGAGGGCGACCAGTGTGACGCCAACCTGGACCAGCTGTCGCTGAAGGCCGGTCACCAGGAGCACTGAACCGCCCGGCCCCGAGCATTCCGGCCCCCTCGCCTCCGGGCGAGGGGGCCGGGCCGTTTCCCGGTGCTGCGGGCTCAGCCCATCAGGGCCAGGAAGCCGGCCACCGTCGCGGCCATGGCCTCGCGGCCGGGGGCGAGGTACTTGCGCGGGTCCACTCCCGTGGTGTTCTGCGCCAGGTGGGCCCGGACCGCTCCGGTGAACGCGGTGTTCAGCGCCGTGCCCACGTTGATCTTGACCATGCCGGAGGCCGCGACGGCCTGGCGGATCTCGTCGTCCGGGACGCCGCTGGAGCCGTGCAGCACCAGCGGGACGGGGACGGCGTCGCGCAGCCGGCCGATCAGGGCGTGGTCCAGGGCGGCGGTGCGCTCGGTCATGGCGTGCGAGGAGCCGACCGCGACGGCCAGCGCGTCCACCCCGGTGGCGCGGACGTAGGCGGCGGCCTCGGCCGGGTCGGTGCGGACGCCGGGGGCGTGGGCGTCGAGCGGGGCCTCGCCCTCCTTGCCGCCGACCTTGCCGAGCTCCGCCTCGATCCAGATGCCGCGCGCGTGGCCCCAGGCGACCGCTTCGGCGGTGACCCGCACGTTCTCCTCGTAGGAGAGCTTGGAGGCGTCGAACATCACCGAGCCGAAGCCCTCGTCGTGCGCCTGGTGCAGCAGCTCGACGGACTCGACGTGGTCCAGGTGGAGGGCGAGCGGTGCGCCCGAGGTGCGGGCGACGGCGGCGGCCGCGGCCGCGACGGGCGCGAGCCGCCCGCCGTGGAACTTCACGGCGTTCTCGGAGATCTGCAGGATGGCGGGGGCGCCGGCGCGCTCCGCCCCGGTGGCGATGGCCTCCGCGTGTTCCAGCGTGATGACGTTGAAGGCGGCGATCCCGCGTCCCTGGGCCTGGGCGGCGGAGACGAGTTCACCGGTGCTGACGAGCGGCATGCTGACCTCTGTTGTTTCCTCGGGCCCGTCGTCGGACGGGCCCGGTGGGGGCGCGGCGTCAGGCCGCTGTTGCGTGTTCCTCGATGGCGACGCGCGGCAGCAGCTCCTCGTACGCCGCGCGGTCGAAGTCACCGGCGGTGGGGGAGAGCACGGTCGCCGTCGACAGTGCCACCGCCCGTCGCAGCCGGTCCGGCCAGCTCAGGCCCTCGACGAGGCCGGACAGCAGTCCGGCCACCGCGGAGTCGCCCGCTCCGGTCGGGTTGCCCTTCACGGGGGCGGGCGGGGACGCCTGCCAGCTGCCGTCGGGAGTGACCGCCAGCATGCCGTCCGGGCCGAGTGACGCGATCACCGTGTGCGCCCCGCGGCGGCGCGCGTCGCGGGTGGCACGCAGGGGTTCGCGGGAGCCGGTGAGCTGGGCGAGCTCGTCGGCGTTCGGCTTGATGAGGTCGGGGCGGGCGGCGATGCCGCGGCGCAGCGGTTCGCCGCTGGTGTCCAGGAGCACGGGGACTCCCGCGGCGCGGGCCGGCCGGATCAGTTCGGCGTAGGCGCCGACGTGGATGCCGGGCGGCAGGCTGCCGCACAGGGCGACCGCGTCTGCTCCGGTGAGCAGTTCCTGGTAGGAGCGCAGGAACGCGGTCCACTCGGCGGCGGTGATGTGGGGGCCGGGCTCGTTGAACTGGGTGGTGTCCCCGGTGGTCCGGTCGACGACGGCCAGGGTGCGGCGGGTGTCGCCGGCCACGGGGACGAGCGCGTCGGTCACGGCAGCGGTTTCGGTGCCGCCGGCGGCCCGGCGCGTGGGCAGGGCGGCGAGGAGTTCGCGCAGTACGGCTCCGGTGGCGCCGCCGGCGAAGCCGGTGACGACTGTGCGGTGGCCGAGGGAGGCGAGGACCCGGGCGACGTTGATGCCCTTGCCGCCGGGGCGCTCGGACAGGTCGGTGACCCGGTGGCTGGAGTGCGGGACGAGGGCCGGAACGCCGTACGTCAGGTCGAGCGCCGTGTTCAGCGTGACCGTGAGGATCACCGCGGCCGCCCTTCGATCCGTACGTGAACTGAGCGCGGGTCCGTCGCCGGAACGCGCTTTCTGCCTGGTTCCCTGCCTGTTTCCCGGACGATCATGCCAAAGAGAGAGCGGTCGGCCCAGACCTCCGGGCCAACCGCTGTCTCTTCGTTACGTACGCGGCGCCTGGCCGGCGGCGGTGGTTATCGGACGTTTTCCGGCCGAATGATCCACTCGCCCTTGCGCATGACGCCCTTGAGCGCGAAGTCGGCGTCCAGGACGACGAGGTCGGCGTCCTTGCCCGGTTCCAGCGAGCCGACCCTGTCGTAGACGCCGAGCAGCCGGGCCGGGTTGGCGGAGATGGACTGCACCACGTCGGCGACCGGGATCCGGTCGATGGTGACGGCCCGGTGGAAGGCGGTGTCCTGGGTGAGCGTGGAGCCGGCGATGGAGCCGCCCTCGACGAGCCGGGCGACACCGTCCTGGACGTCGACGGCAAGCGGGCCCAGCTGGTATCGGCCGTCACCGAACCCGGCCGCGTCCATGGCGTCGGTGATCAGCGCGACGCGGTGGGCGCCCGCGTGGTGGTAGGCCAGCTCCAGGGCGGCGGGGTGCAGGTGCGTGCCGTCGTTGATCAGCTCGACCGTGATCCGCTCGTCCTCCAGGAGGGCGGCGATCGGGCCGGGCGCGCGGTGGCCGAGGGCCGGCATCGCGTTGTAGAGGTGCGTGGCGACGGTGGCGCCCGCGTCGATCGCCTCGACGGTCTGCTCGTACGTGGCGTCGGTGTGCCCGATCGCGGCGATGACGCCGTGTTCGGCGAGCAGCCGTACGGACTCGATGCCGCCCGGCAGTTCGGTGGCGAGCGTGAACATCTTCGCGGTGCCGCGGGCGGCGTCCATCAGCTTGCGGACCTCGGCCGGGTCCGGGTGGCGCAGCAGTGCCTCGCTGTGCGCGCCCTTGCGGCACGGGGAGATGAAGGGGCCCTCGAAGTGGATGCCGGCCAGGTCGCCCTGTTCGACCAGCTCGGAGAGGATGCCGGCGCGTTCGGCGAGGAAGTCCATCTCGCCGGTGACGGTGGAGGCGACCAGGGTGGTGGTGCCGTGCTCGCGGTGGGTCCGGATGCCGGTGAGGACCTCGTCCACGGTGCCGGAGGTGAAGGACGCCCCGCCGCCGCCGTGGTTGTGCATGTCCACGAAGCCGGGCACGAGCCAGTGGCCGGACAGGTCGACGGTCCGGGCGCCCGGTGCCGGACTGCCGGCGATGCGGGTGCCCTCGACGATCACCCGGCCGTCCTCGACGGTGCCGGTGGGGAGTACCACCCGGGCCCCGGCGAGAACGGTGCTGTCTGCGCGTCCGGCCATCAGGCGGATACCTCCGTGGAGAGTAGATCCCAGGCGAGCAGCCCTGCGCCCAGGCATCCGGCGGTGTCCCCGAGGGCCGCCGGGACGATCTGGGGCAGCTTCTGGAACGTGACGCGTTCCTCGACGGCCGCACGCAGTGGTGTGAACAAGGTTTCCCCCGCCTCGGCGAGACCGCCACCGATGATGATTATGCGGGGGTCCAGCAGGGTGAGCGCGGTGACCAGCCCGGCGGCGAGCGCGTCGACGGCGTCGAGCCATACCGCCACCGCCTTCGGGTCACCCGACTCGACGGCCTTGGCGCAGTCGGCGGCGTCGGCCTCGGGGTCGCCGGACGCGGCGGCCCAGGCGCGGCTGACGGCGGAGGCGGAGGCCAGGGTCTCCAGGCAGCCGCGCTGGCCGCAGCCGCACTCCGGGCCGTCCGGCCGGATCACGATGTGGCCGATCTCGCCCGCGTAGCCGTGGGCGCCCTCCTCGATGACGCCCCCGATGCCGATGGCGCCGGCGATCCCGGTGCCCAGCGGCAGGAACAGGAAGCGGTCCGCACTCCTGCCCGCACCGATCCGGCCCTCGGCGAGTCCGCCGGTCCTGACGTCGTGGCCGAGGGCCACCGGGACGCCGCCGAGCCGTTCGCCGAGCAGTTGCCGCATGGGGACGTCGCGCCAGCCCAGGTTCGAGGCGTAGACGGCGATCCCGTTCGCGGCGTCGACGATGCCGGGCACGGCGACGCCGGCTGCGACGGCGCTCTCGCCGAAGTGCTCCTCGCCGTAGGCGCGCAGATCCGCGGCGAAGGCGAGGATCGACTCCACGACGGCCTCGGGGCCGCGCTCTCTGCCGGTCGCGCGCCGTGCCTCGTGGAGCAGGGTGCCGTCGGCCCCGACCAGTGCGGCCTTCATTCCGGTGCCGCCCACATCGAGGGCGATGACGTGTTTCACGGGAAACAGTTTCGCCCGACGGACCCCAAAAGGTCTAGTCCACTATCGCTGTTTGTTGCGCACCCATACAAAATCGGCCGCAACCCGGCGGCAATGTGCCGGCATCCGGACGCAACCCGCCGGCGGTGGTCGCCGGCGGCGGGTGCGGCCCCTCTGCTCTGCCGGTCAGCCGGGCAGGATCACGCTGCGGGACAGATTGCGGGGACGGTCCGGGTCGTACCCCTTCGACTCCGCGAGCGCCACCGCGAGCCGCTGCGCCCGGATCAGGTCTGCCATGGGGTCCGCGGCGGCATGGGACACCAGCGTTCCGCCGACCCCCGCGACCTCGCCCGCCAGGCCCTCGGGCAGTGCGCCGAACACCCACGCCACCCGGCCCGGACCGGTGATCGCGATCGGGCCGTGGCGGTACTCCATCGCGGGGTACGACTCCGTCCAGGCGCCCGCCGCCTCGCGCATCTTCAGCCCGGCCTCCTGCGCCAGTCCGTAGGTCCAGCCGCGCCCCAGGAACGTCCACTGCTCGGCCGAGACCACTGCCTCGTCCAGCGGCTCGGTCACCGCGAGCTCCGCGTCGACGGCCGCCTCGGCGACCGTCTTCACCCCGGCCGGGAGCGGACCGGCCGCCTCCAGACCGGCCCGCAGGAAGGCGAGCGCGGTGGTGGCGAACCGGGTCTGCACGACCGACTCCTCGTCGGCCCAGTCCAGTACGACCACCGTGTCCGCGGCGTCCATGACCGGCGTCTTCGGGTCGGCGGTCAGCGCGACGGTGGCGGTCCTGCCGCGCAACTCGCCCAGCAGCGCCAGTACCTCGCTCGTCGTGCCGGAGCGGGTGATCGCCACGACCCGGTCGTAGGACCGCCCGGCCGGGAACTCCGATGAGGCGTACGCGTCGGTCTCACCCTGCCCCGCCGCCTCGCGCAGCGCCGCGTAGGCGATGGCCATGAACCAGGAGGTGCCGCACCCGGTGACGGCGACCCGCTCGCCCGGACGCGGCAGCCCCTCGGCCACCGCGCCCGCCTCGGCGGCACGCCGCCAGCAGCTGGGCTGGGTGGCAATTTCTGATGCGGTACGGGACATGCTGAACGGCTCCTTGCGACATGGGCGGTAGCGGGGCGGCACGACGGCACCGTATGCGTGCGGGGTGTAAAGGTCTGGACCATTAAGGGCCTTGTGCCGGGCCCTGGTTGACCGAGACCTACTTAGCAGTCACTCCGCGTCCCGTGCAATGCTGCTGTGTTGCGGAAGCGATACCCGTGTGGTGTAGACCTCCTAGGGGACCCAGGGGAAGATCGCAGCTCATCCGGAGTGCCCCGCGACGACGTGGACGCCGCGGGTGGCGCAAATCGACGAGGACGGACTGGGTTGTGCAGCGGCGTTACTTGGGACTGACGGCGGCTGTCGCCGCACTGGGGATGACGGCCGCACTGTCGGGCTGCGGCGGCGACAGCGGATCGGGCGAGGTCACGCTCAAGCTGGTCGCGGCCGACTACGGCACCGGCGAGGCGAACAGCTCCGACAAGTACTGGGACGGGGTCGCCCGGGGCTTCGAGGCCTCCCACCCCGGCATCAAGGTCGACGTCTCGGTCTATTCGTGGACGGACGTCGACCGCAAGGTCGCCGAGATGGTGAAGGCCGGAAAGGCCCCCGACATCGCGCAGATCGGCGCGTACGCGGACTACGCCAAGGCCGGGAAGCTCTACTCCGCCGACCAGATGCTCAGCATCCCCACCCAGGCGAACTTCCTGCCCGTCCTCGCGGACGCGGGCCGGGTCAGCCGCGTCCAGTACGGGCTGCCGTTCGTGGCCAGCACCCGGCTGCTCTTCTACAACAAGACGCTGTTCAGCCAGGCGGGTCTGCACGCCCCGCAGACCTGGAGCGACATCGCGGGCGACGCCGCCCGCCTCAAGCAGCGCGGGGTGAAGTACCCGTTCGCGCTGCCGCTCGGCCAGGAGGAGTCCCAGGCCGAGACCATGATGTGGCTGCTGAGCGGCGGGGGCGGCTACACCGACGAAGTCGGTGCGTACAACATCGACTCGGCCGAGAACGTGAAGACGTTCGACTGGCTGAAGTCGAGACTCGTCGACAAGGGGCTCGTCGGCCCCGTGGCCCCCGGCAAGCTCGACCGGGCGAAGGCCTTCGCGGCGTTCACCAGCGGCCAGGTCGGCATGCTCAACGGCCATCCGACGCTGATGCAGGAGGCCGAGGAGAAGGGCGTGGACGTCGGCATGGTGCCGCTGCCCGGCGCCGAGGGTCCGAGCAAGAGCTCGATGGGCGTCGCGGACTGGATCATGGGGTTCAAGCAGAACGGCCATCGCATCGAGATGGGCAAGTTCTTCGACTACATGTTCAACGACAAGAACGTGATCGACTTCGCCGACACGTACGACATGCTGCCGGTCACCGACAGCGCCTCGGCCTCCATGGAGGACGATCCCGAGTTCAAGCCGCTGCACAAGTTCCTGGCCGCGCTGCCGAACGCGGAGTTCTACCCGGTCGGCAAGACGTCCTGGGCCCAGGCCAGCGAGTCGATCAAGCAGAACATCGGCAAGGCGGTCGAGCCCGGCGCCAACCCCGAGAGCGTGCTGGAGCGCATAGCGCGGGAGTCCACGACGGCGGAGAACGCGGAGTAGCGACCGCCCGCCCGCGCAATATATTGGCTGATATGACCGCCCTCCCCCCGAACGCCCCCGACGACTCCGCTCCCCTCTCCGACCGCGACCGCGCGGTCCTGGCGGTCGAGCGGCAGTCGTGGGCGGGGCCGGGGGCGAAGGAGCGGGCGATCAGGGAACAGCTCGGCATCTCGCCCACCCGCTACTACCAGCTGCTGAACGCGCTGCTGGACGACCGGCGGGCACTGGAGGCGGACCCGGTGACGGTGAACCGCCTACGACGCGTCCGCGAGGCAAGAAGAAACCGCCGCTGACCCGGCCACCGCCTCGGGGCTTCCGCCGCCACTTCAAGCCCCTCCCGCAACGCCGCCACCGCCTCCTCAGGCGCTTCCGCCGCCCTATCAAGCCCCTCCGGCGATTGAGGAGCGGGGGCGCGGGGGCGGAGCCCCCGGTCGGGCCCGCCGACCGCCCGGCACCGCACCCGCACCGCACCCGGCCGCCACCGCCACCCGCCCGACACCCGGCCGCCCCCCACGCACAGGCCACCGCCTATAGGCTCGGCGCATGGGCAGCCACCCGCACACCGCACCCCTGCCGACCCCGACCACCCCCGCCGGCCAGGAGGGCCTCGCCGCGCTCCTCGCCCGCCCCGACCGCGCCGTCATCGCGCTCGACTTCGACGGCACCCTCGCCGACATCGTCCCGGACCCCGAACAGGCCCGTGCCCACCCCGGCACCGTCGAGGCGCTGGCCGCACTCGCCCCCAAGGTCGCGTCGATCGCCGTGATCACCGGGCGACCGGCCGGTGTCGCCGTCCGCTACGGCGGCTTCGCGGGGTCCCGGGACTGGACCACCTCGTCGTCCTCGGCCACTACGGCGCCGAACGCTGGGACGCCGTCTCCGGCACCGTTCACGCCCCCGCCCCGCACCCCGGTGTCGCCGCAGTGCGGGCCGAACTGCCGGGCGTGCTCGACAGGTTCGACTCCTGGCAGGGCACCTGGATAGAGGAGAAGGGGCAGGCGCTCGCCGTCCACACCCGCCGCGCCCAGGACCCGCAGGCCGCCTTCGAGGCGCTGCGCGGCCCCCTCGGCGAGCTCGCCGCCCGGCACGGCCTGATCGTCGAACCGGGCCGCCTGGTGCTGGAGTTGCGCCCCTCGGGCATGGACAAGGGCGTCGCGCTCACGCAGTACGTGCACGAGACGGGCGCCGAGTCCGTGCTGTACGCGGGCGACGACCTCGGCGACCTCGCCGCCTACGCCGCCGTGGAGAAGCTCCGCACCGAGGGCCCCGACGGCATCCCCGGCCTGCTGATCTGCAGCGGCCATGCGGAGGTGCCCGAACTGGCCGAACGCGCCGATGTGCTGCTGCCCGGGCCGGGAGCCGTGGTCGGTTTCCTGTCAGCCCTGGCGCAGCGCCTCTAGCTGGTCCAGGAACCACTGCTGCGGCGGCAGCGCGGTGGCCGCCGCGGCCAGCCGCTTCGTGCGTGCCGTCCGCTCGTCGTCCGCCATCGTCAGCGCCTCGTGGAGGGCGTCGGCGGTGGCGGACACGTCGTACGGGTTCACCGTGATCGCGTCGGCGCCCAGCTCCTCGTACGCCCCCGCCTCCCGCGACAGCACCAGCGCACATCCGTCGTCCGAGACGACCGGGACCTCCTTGGCGACCAGGTTCATGCCGTCCCGGATCGGGTTGACCAGCGCCACGTCGGCCAGCCGGTACGCCGCCAGCGAGCGGGCGAAGTCGTCCTTCACGTGGAGCACGACCGGCGTCCAGTCCGCCGTCCCGTGCACGGCGTTGATGTCGTCGGCGACGCGCTGCACCTCGGCCGTGTACTCCCGGTACACCGCGAGGTCCTGCCGCGAGGGGTAGGCGAACGCGACGTGGACGACGCGCCCGCGCCACTCGGGCCGCTCGTCGAGCAGGGCGCGGTAGGCGTGCATCCCGCGGACGATGTTCTTGGACAGTTCCGTACGGTCCACCCGCACGATCGTCTTCCGGCCCGGGCCCACCTGCTCCCGCAGCGCCGCCATCCGCTCGTCCACGTCCGCCTCGTGCGCGCGCCGGCGCAGGAAGTCGGCGTCCGCGCCGAGCCCGTGCACGCCGATACGGGTGTGGCCGGTGCCGCCCAGGATCTCCGTGCAGCAGCCGATGAATGCGTCCGCCCAGCGGCGGGTCAGGAAGGCCGCCCGGTCGGCGCCGAGGATGCCCTTCAGCAGCTGCTCGGCGATGTCGTCGGGCAGCATCCGGAAGTAGTCGACGGGCGCCCACGGGGTGTGCGAGAAGTGACCGATCCGCAGGTCGGGGCGGAGCTCGCGGAGCATGCCGGGCACCAGGGACAGGTGGTAGTCCTGCACGAGGACCGCCGCGCCCTCCCCGGCCTCCTCCGCGAGGGCCGTGGCGAAGGCCCGGTTGTAGGTCTCGAAGGACGCCCACTGCCGGCGGAACTCCGCGTCGAAGACGGGCTCGACGGGGGTCTGGTAGAGCAGGTGGTGGACGAACCAGAGCACCGAGTTCGCGATGCCGTTGTACGCGTCGGCGTGCACGTCCGCGTCGATGTCGAGCATCCGCACGCCCGGCTCACCGACTCCGCGGCGCACCGCCTCGCGGTCGCCGTCGCCGAGGGCGGCACAGACCCACATCTTGTCGTCCACGGCGCTCAGCCCGGAGACGAGTCCGCCGCCGCCCCTCTTCGCGTCGAGCGAGCCGTCCGCACGCAGTGCGTACGTGACCGGGCCGCGGTTGGACGCGACGAGTACCTGGGCGGCGGCGGGCTGAGGGACGTGCTCGGAGACCATGTTGCGGAATCTAGCCCGATCACGAACGGTCCAAACGTGCGTGCGGCCGCCCTCCCGCAGGAGTACGGCCGCGCACGGGCGGTCGGCGCTGCCGGGTCAGTCGTCGCGGCCGCGTCCGCGCGCCACCGCGAAGGCGATGGACCCGGCCGCGACGAGAGCCAGCGCGAGACCTCCCAGCAGCCACAGCCGCTCACGGTTCCCGCCGGTCTCGGCCATCGAGCCGGTTCCCTGCCCGGCCGGGTGAGCCGGGAGTGCGGGGCCGTCCTGACGGGTGGGTGTGTCGTCGAGAGCGACGGTGTTGCCGAGGGTCCCGAAGCCGCCCTGCCCGCCCTCGTCGTACCGCACGGTGAAGGGGGCGACGGCCGCCGCGGGGGCGGCCTGGGCGGGGCCCGAGACGGCGGTGCTCAGCAGGGTCAGGGCGGCGAGGGCGACCGGCAGGCTGTGGTTCCGGCGCAGTGCGGTCAGCAGTGAGGGGAAGGCCATGAAAGGAACTTAAAGAATATTTACTCCCCAACCGGTCACGCCGCGCGGCGTGACACGTACTCCTCGATCTCGCACATCGGCGGCCGCTCCTCGGTGTCCACCGGGTACGTGTGCGGGACGAAGCCGCGCTCACCGCGTTCGAACTGGGTCAGCGAGGGGCGGACCAGGTGGCCCCGGGAGAGCCGCAGCTGGGCGGTCCGGTAGATGGCCGCCGCCATCCGGCCGAGCGCCTGGCCGTCCTGGTGGCGGTGCTTGCGGACGCCGACGTCGACCTGTCCGAGCGCGTCCAGGCCGACCGTGTGCAGGGCGTCGACGAGCAGGCCCAGCTCCACTCCGTAACCGACCGGGAACGGCAGCCGTTCGAGCAGGGAGCGGCGCACGGCGTACTCGCCGCCCAGCGGCTGCACGAAGCCGGCCAGCTGCGGCCAGTGCAGATTGAGCAGCGGCCGCGCCACCAGTTCCGTGACCCGCCCGCCCTGACCTGCGGTGTCGCCGAGCGGCCGGTCGTACATCGCCTTGACGAACTGCACCGAGGGGTCCGTCAGCAGCGGGCCGACGACGCCGGAGACGAAGTCGGCCGAGAAGTCCTTCAGGTCCGCGTCGACGAAGCACACGATGTCACCGCTGGTGGCCAGGAGTGAGCGCCAGAGCACCTCGCCCTTGCCAGGGACGGCAGGGATGCGGGGCAGGATCGCGTCCCGGTGGATCACCCGGGCGCCCGCGCGGCCGGCGACCTCGGCGGTGGCGTCCGTGGAGCCGGAATCGATCACCACGAGTTCGTCGACCAGCCGGACCTTCTCCATGAGCTCGCGCCGGATCGTCGTGACGATGTCCCCGACCGTCGCCGCCTCGTTCAGCGCGGGCAGCACGACACTCACGCTCCCGCGGCGCGGATCGCCCTCGCCGGGGCCCCGTGCGGCCAGGAGCCGCTCCAGCGGGCGGTCGGCGGCCGACCAGGAACGCCTGGTCAGCCAGCGTTCGACCTCTTCCAGCACGGTCGATACTCCCTGTATGTGATCCATCTCGCGGTTCGGACGGCTATCTCAACAGTCCGGTGCTTCGGTTACAGTCTTGAACAACGCAGATGGCCGTCGCATGCCGGGGTCCGTCCGCCGATAAACGCCTGGATCGATGGTCCAGTGCCATAGCGCTCATCCAGAGGGACAGAGGGAACGGCCCGTTGAAGTCCCGGCAACCATGCCACCGACCGCGAGGTCAGGTGGGGAAGGTGCCAATTCCGTCTTGTGGCGAAATGCGCCACGAGGAAGATGAGGAGAAAGGGCCTCGCCATCATGGCTGTTCAGACTGTTGAAGCACACACCGGTTCCTCCGTGGACCTCGGTCCCGCCGCGGCACTTTCCTGCCGCGAGTGCGGAGAGCGATTCGAGCTCGGTCCCCTGTTCGCCTGCGCGACCTGTTTCGGGCCGCTCGAAGTGGCGTACGACCTGCCGAGCGGCTCCCCGGACGAGCTGAAGAAGCGCATCGAGGCCGGCCCCGACAACATCTGGCGTTACGCGCCGCTGCTGCCGGTCCCCTCCGATGTCGCGGACAAGCCCAACATCAACCCCGGCTTCACCAAGCTGGTCAAGGCCGACAACCTCGCCCGCGAGCTGGGCGTCACCGGCGGCCTGTACGTCAAGGACGACTCCGGCAACCCGACGCACTCCTTCAAGGACCGCGTCGTCGCGATCGCCGTCGAGGCCGCCCGCGCCTTCGGATTCACCACCCTCTCCTGCTCCTCCACCGGCAACCTCGCCGGTGCGGTGGGCGCCGCCGCCGCCCGCGCCGGCCTGCGGTCCTGCGTGTTCATCCCGCACGACCTGGAGCAGGGCAAGGTCGTCATGGCCGCGGTGTACGGCGGTGAGCTGGTCGGCATCGAGGGCAACTACGACGACGTCAACCGCTTCTGCTCGGAGCTCATCGGTGACCCGCTCGGCGAGGGCTGGGGCTTCGTCAACGTCAACCTGCGTCCGTACTACGGCGAGGGCTCCAAGACGCTCGCCTACGAGATCTGCGAGCAGCTCGGCTGGCAGCTGCCCGACCAGATCGTCATCCCGATCGCGTCCGGCTCGCAGCTCACGAAGATCGACAAGGGGCTGCAGGAGCTGATCAAGCTCGGCCTGGTCGAGGACAAGCCGTACAAGATCTTCGGCGCCCAGGCCGAGGGCTGCTCCCCGGTCTCCGCCGCCTTCAAGGCCGGGCACGACGTCGTACGGCCGCAGAAGCCGAACACGATCGCCAAGTCCCTCGCGATCGGCAACCCGGCCGACGGCCCGTACGTCCTGGACATCGCCCGCCGCACCGGCGGCGCCGTCGAGGACGTCAACGACGAGCAGGTCGTCGACGCGATCAAGCTCCTCGCGCGCACCGAGGGCATCTTCGCCGAGACGGCGGGCGGGGTCACGGTCGGCGTGACGAAGAAGCTGATCGAGGCCGGCCTGCTCGACCCGACGCTCACCACCGTCGTGCTGAACACCGGTGACGGCCTCAAGACCCTGGACGCCGTGGCAGCCACCTCGCAGGCGACCGCGACGATCCGCCCGAGCCTGGACGCCTTCCGCGCCGCCGGCCTCGGCACCAGCTGACCACCCCGAGACTCCAGGAAGGGCACCCACCATGAGCGTCAAGGTCCGTATCCCCACCATCCTCCGCACCTACACGGGCGGCCAGGCCGAGGTCCCGGCCGAGGGCGCGACCCTCTCCCAGGTCATCGAGTCCCTGGAGAAGGACCACCCGGGCATCGCCGCCCGCGTCCTGGACGACCAGGGCAAGCTCCGCCGCTTCGTGAACGTGTACGTCAACGACGACGACGTGCGCTTCGAGGGCGGCCTGGAAGCGGTCACTCCGGACGGCGCCGGCATCTCGATCATCCCGGCCGTCGCCGGCGGCTGCTGAGCCCCCGGGCCCCCCGGCCCGACTCCACCGCGTCACCGGAATTGCCCCCTCTGCGAGAGAAGCGGAGGGGGCAATTCTGCATGGTTGAGCGCGGTAGAGTGTGGGCAGTCCCCTCCGCTGCCCGTGCCGCCCGCATATGAGAATGCGCCCGGCCACGACAAGAAGCAGCCAAAGTGCCTGATCCCTTGCGCCATAAGTCGCCTTTGCCTGGCCCGACTTGCCCAAAATCCTCACGACATCCCCATATTCGGGCGATCGGTGCTGCCCAGAATTCTCGTCCGATTGACCTGTTGCAGAGGGCAGTTGGGCAGATACATTCGGCCGCGGTCGACGCGTTCCGGCGCTACGCACCCTCTCCTGTCGGAGGGTGAGTTCTGACCCGGGCCCGCGAAGTGCGGTCCTGTGCAAGGGCCAGTAATAGGGGAGTTAGGCATGGCTCAGGGCACCGTCAAGTGGTTCAACGCGGAGAAGGGGTACGGCTTCATCGCGGTCGACGGTGGTGCGGATGTTTTCGTCCACTACAGCGCGATCCAGATGGACGGATACCGCACCCTCGAAGAGGGTCAGCGAGTTGAATTCGAAATCTCGCAGGGCCAGAAGGGGCCGCAGGCGGACATGGTCAAGCTCGCCGTCGGCTGAGCTCGGCGCGGTCGGCCAACGACACTACTCACGCACGGAGGGCCCGTACCCCTGGGGTACGGGCCCTCCGTGCGTCCTGGCCACGCTCCGGGCGCCCCCTCCGGTTGTCCACACTCCGGAGGGGGACGCTTGCACTCTCGGGGGTCGAGTGCTAATCATTGGGCTTAGCACTCTCCGGGTGAGAGTGACAGAAACTTGGACCGGGCCGGTGAGGCCCGCAGGCCTGACGGGGCAAGGAACCGACAGGCAGGCAGGCCGTCCGTCGCGGGCGCCTCTCGGTCCGGAGAATCCACCCCTGTCCGGGAGGACCACTTCATATGGCCAAGATCATCGCGTTCGACGAGGAGGCCCGGCGCGGTCTCGAGCGCGGCATGAACCAGCTCGCCGACGCCGTCAAGGTCACCCTTGGCCCCAAGGGTCGCAACGTCGTCCTTGAGAAGAAGTGGGGCGCCCCCACGATCACCAACGATGGTGTTTCCATCGCCAAGGAGATCGAGCTGGAGGACCCGTACGAGAAGATCGGTGCGGAGCTGGTCAAGGAGGTCGCCAAGAAGACGGACGACGTCGCCGGCGACGGTACGACCACCGCCACCGTTCTCGCTCAGGCGCTCGTCCGCGAGGGCCTTCGCAACGTGGCCGCGGGTGCCAACCCGATGGCTCTCAAGCGGGGCATCGAGAAGGCCGTCGAGGCCGTCTCCGCCGCCCTCCTGGAGCAGGCCAAGGACGTGGAGACGAAGGAGCAGATCGCTTCGACCGCCTCCATCTCCGCCGCCGACACCCAGATCGGCGAGCTCATCGCCGAGGCCATGGACAAGGTCGGCAAGGAAGGCGTCATCACCGTCGAGGAGTCCCAGACCTTCGGTCTGGAGCTCGAGCTCACCGAGGGTATGCGCTTCGACAAGGGCTACATCTCGGCGTACTTCGCCACGGACATGGAGCGCATGGAGTCGTCCCTGGACGACCCGTACATCCTGATCGTGAACTCGAAGATCAGCAACGTGAAGGACCTCCTTCCGCTGCTGGAGAAGGTCATGCAGTCCGGCAAGCCGCTGCTGATCATCGCCGAGGACGTCGAGGGCGAGGCCCTGTCGACCCTGGTCGTCAACAAGATCCGTGGCACCTTCAAGTCCGTGGCCGTCAAGGCCCCCGGCTTCGGTGACCGCCGCAAGGCCATGCTCGGCGACATCGCCATCCTCACCGGTGGCACCGTCATCTCCGAGGAGGTCGGCCTCAAGCTGGAGAACGCCGGTCTCGACCTGCTCGGCCGCGCCCGCAAGGTCGTCATCACCAAGGACGAGACGACGATCGTCGACGGCTCCGGTGACAGCGACCAGGTTCAGGGCCGCGTCAACCAGATCCGTGCCGAGATCGAGAACTCCGACTCGGACTACGACCGCGAGAAGCTCCAGGAGCGCCTCGCGAAGCTGGCCGGCGGCGTGGCCGTCATCAAGGCCGGTGCCGCGACCGAGGTCGAGCTCAAGGAGCGCAAGCACCGCATCGAGGACGCGGTGCGCAACGCCAAGGCCGCCGTCGAGGAGGGCATCGTCGCCGGTGGTGGCGTGGCTCTGCTCCAGGCCTCGGCCGTCTTCGAGAAGCTCGAGCTCTCGGGTGACGAGGCGACCGGCGCCAACGCCGTCAAGCTGGCGCTGGAGGCCCCGCTCAAGCAGATCGCCGTCAACGGTGGTCTCGAGGGTGGCGTCGTCGTCGAGAAGGTGCGCAACCTGCCGATCGGTCACGGCCTCAACGCCGCGACCGGCGAGTACGTCGACATGATCGCCGAGGGCATCATCGACCCGGCGAAGGTCACGCGCTCCGCCCTGCAGAACGCCGCGTCCATCGCCGCGCTCTTCCTCACCACCGAGGCCGTCATCGCCGACAAGCCGGAGAAGGCCTCTGCGGCCGCTCCGGGCGGCATGCCGGGCGGTGACATGGACTTCTGATCCTGACGGATCAGCAGCTCCTGCACAGCTGTACGTACGCCGGCCCCCGGGGATCGCTCCCCGGGGCCGGCGTCGTACGTACGCGGCGCGGGCACGCCGCTCGAACTGCCCGCCACCGCTGTCCGGCAGTGGCCGGCCGGGCGGGCTGGCTACTGTGGCCCGCATGCCCACGCTCTCCGTTTCGCCGCTCCGCTTCTCCCGGCAGGAGGTGGCCGAGGTGGCCGGCCTCTACGCGAGCAACCCGGAGTACTGCCGTGCCGCCGGCGAGTACGATCCGGAGAACATCCCGGCCGAGCGGGTCGAGGCCGACCTGCGCGAGGAAGCCGGCACCCCGGGCTGCGAGGTGCTGCTCGCCCGCGACGGGCGGGAACGGCTTGCCGGGATCCTGTGCCTGCTCGATCGCCACCCGACGGACGGCCACCCCTGGATCGGACTGCTGATGGTGCACGGCAGCCTCCGGCGCGAAGGCATCGGCCGGCTGCTGGCCTCCTGGGCCGAGGAGCGGTTTCGCGAGGAGGGCCGGGACGGCATCCGTCTCGCCGTCCTGGAGAACAACCCGGGCGCCCTGACCTTCTGGAGCTCCCTGGGCTGGCAGGAGATCGACCGCCGGGCCGACCGAAAGCACAGCCGGCCCTGCATCGTCATGCACAAGCAGTTGGCCTGACCCCTCCGGGACAGCCTGTTCAGGGCGTGAACACCATCTCCGGGAAGTGGTCCGACGGGCCGTCCAGCAGGTGGTCGTCGTGTCCGCGCAGCCAACGGCCGAAGAACGACGCCACGTACGCCCGGCTCGCGGCCGCCGCCCGGTCCGGCCGCACCGTCCCCAGCGCCGCCGACAGGCCGCCGTCCGGCTCCGCGCCCTGCCGGGCCAGCTGCGGCAGCAGTACCTGCGCGTCCGTGTAAGAGGCGTGGCGGGAGCCGGCCAGTGTGACGTTCGCCTTCCAGCCGCGGGTGTTCCGCCAGAACGCGGCCCACGACGGCTGCTGCCGGTAGTCGCCGGAGCCCTCACCCGCCGTGCCCATCAGCAGCAGTGGACGGTCGAGCCCCTCCAGCGCCACGGTGCTCAGCCTGCTGCCGTCCGGCAGCCCGCCGCCGACGTAGTCCAGCTGTCCGTCCATGTTGATGCCCGCCCGGACGCGCGGGTCCTCGTGCATCGTCTGCGCCGCGGTGAAGCCGCCCGCGGAGTGGCCGAACATCCCGATCCGGCGCAGATCGAGTACGCCTGCGAAGCGCGTCCGGTTCAGTTCCGGGAGCCGGTCGAGCACGGACCGGGTGTCGGCGACCCGTACCGCCACGACCTTCCGCAGCAGGGCGCTGATCGCGTCCGGGTCGGTGGGCGGTGCCCCGTCGAAGATCCGCATCGTGGCGAGGCGCTCGCCGGGGAACTCCACCTCGGTCGCCTCGTAGGTGTGGTCGATCGTGACGACGGCGTAGCCCCGGCTCGCCAGGTCGTCCGCCAGGGCCGTGTTCCAGGTGCGCGGGTCGCCCAGCCCGGCGGAGTACAGCACGACCGGCAGCCGCCCGGCCCGGGGGTCGACGGGTGCGTCGCGGCGGGCGTGGCTGAGCGTGGCGCCCCAGTCGACCGTCCCCGGGGCCATTGCCAGGTTCAGGGCGGCGGCGCCCTGCGCGCCCCCGAAGTGGGCGGCCGCCGCAGCCGTCATCTGCGGGACCCGCTGCCCGGACCGGCCGGGCGCGGCCGGGTAGCGGACGCCGATCATGAGCTGGCGGCAGGGAGCGGCGTCCGGCGCCCAGGGTTCGGGCCGCGCACGGTCGACGAGGCGCAGGACGGTGGAACCGACCTCGAACGGGCCGGTGGGCCGGGGCAGTCGGGCGGCCGGCCGGGCGCCGGGCGACCGACGGTCGCCGGCCGCGACGGACGGCACGGCGGTGGTGGCCAGCAGGGCCGACGCGGCGAGAGCGGTGACGAGCACCTGCCGGCGGTTGTGGGTACGAGTGCGCGGGACTGCGGTCACCTGGAACTCCCCGTTCGGGCGGCACGGCACGCGGCCGCGGGCCCGCTGCGGGGAGCGCTGCGGGCGGGTGCGGCGGGACGTGTGCGGACGCCCCCACGATGCCTGCCGCGACCCGCCCGGCGCGTGATACCCCGGTGCTCATTCGGCGGCGTGGCACCTGGCACCCAGGTATGAGATCCGGCGCCGTCCTCAGGCCGGCCGGTGCCCGGTGCCGTGCCGGATCCACCCGTTGGGCTCCGCGTGGACCCGGGCGATCAGCGCGGGCCGCTCGGCGATCGGGGTGATCAGGAGGCTGTCTTCAGGGAGCGGCACTGTGCCACCGGCGGCGTCCCCGCAGCCCCCGCTTCGTGCCTGGTCAGGCGGCGTCGAGGCCGTCGACCAGCCGGTTGAGGAAGCGGGTGAACGTGGCGTCGGGGGTGACCGGGCGCCCGGCGGCGGAGAGCGCCTCGGCCAGTTCGGGGTGGTGGCCGTCCGCGGCGACGGCCGCGAGGTAGCGCCCCTCGGCGGCGGCCCGGTCGGGCGACTGCGCGGCCTGGGCCTGGGCGACCTCGTAGCTGACGTGCCCCGCCACGAACGCGGTGAGCTGGGCGAAGACCTCCAGCCGGGCGGCACCGTCCAGCCCGATGGGGCGCAGGGCGGCCAGGGCGTGTTCCAGGAAGGCCAGGGAGTTGGGGCCCAGGGTGCGGCGGGAGTGGACGGCCGCGGGCAGCCAGGGGTGGCGGAGCATGTGGTCGCGCTGGAGGTGCCCGACGGCCTTCAGGTCGGTGCGCCAGTCACCGGTGAGGGGGCGGAGGCGGGCAGTTCGCCGGTGACGTGGTCGATCATCAGGTCCAGCAGCGTCTCCTTGTCGGGGGCGTAGCTGTAGAGCGACATGACCCCCGCGCCCACCTCCGCGGCGACCCGCCGCATGGTGACGGCGTCGATCCCTTCGGTGTCCGCCAGGGCGACGGCCGCCGCGGTGATCGCCTCGCGGCTGAAGGCAGGTCTGCGGCCCCTGCGGGGCGGTCCGGGCTCAGCCAGAGTTCTCGGGGGTCGACGCCGGTGGCGCCGGGCTCGTCGGCACGGGTCACGATCGCGATTCTCCCTTCCTCGCTGCTGCGGACTTGTGGAAGTCATCCAAGCATCCACTATTCTCGTACACAGTACGAGAATGCTCGGGAACGATGGAGGCGAACGATGACCACACCCACGCACCAAGCCCTGCCGCGCCCCGCCAGGACGCCGTCGTCCGCGAAGCCGCCGCTGTCCGCCCGGTTGATGCGGGCCGGCTGGCGCAACCTCCCGGCCCGGCGCCACAGGGCGGGCTGGGAGCCGGGGCTGGTGGTGCCGGCCGCCGACGGCAGCCCGCTGGTCACGGACCACTACTTCCCGCGCGCGCAGGGCGACTTCCCCACCCTCCTGGTGCGCTCGCCGTACGGCCGGGGGGTGCCGTGGTCGCCCCAGTACGGCATCCTCTTCGCCGAACAGGGCTTCCACGTACTCGTGCAGAGCTGCCGCGGCACCGGCGGCTCGGGCGGCAGCTTCGACCTCTGGCGCAACGAGGCCGCCGACGGCCTGGCCACGGTGTCCTGGCTGCGTGAACAGCCCTGGTTCAACGGCACGCTCGGCACGGTCGGCCCCAGTTACCTCGGCTACGTGCAGGAGGCGCTCGCCCTCGACCCGCCGCCGGAGCTGAAGGCCATGGTCCTCCAGGTGGGCCTGCAGGATGTGTACTCCCTCTTCCACACGGACGGCGTGCTCCACCTGGAGACCGCGCTCGCCGTCGGCCTCGGCATGACCTACCAGCACCGCGGCATGGCGGCCTTCGTCAGGGCGACGCTGCGCCTGCAGCGCCGGATGCGCCGGATCGTCACCGCGCAGCCGCTGCGGGGCGCGTACACCTCAGGACTCGGGCAGGAAGTGCCCTGGCTGGCGGACGTGATGGCGCATCCGGACGCGGACGACCCGTACTGGCAGGGCGCTCACCCGGGCGCGTCGGCGCAGCGGCCGGCCATCCCCACCGCCCTCGTCACGGGCTGGCACGACGCCCTGGCCGGCCAGACCTTCGACCAGTACGGCAGGCTGCGCCGCGCGGGGTGCGACACCTCCCTGCTCGTCGGCCCCTGGACCCACACCTCCGCCCTGCAGAAGGGCTGGCCCGAGGTCTTCGCCGAGAGCCTCGCCTGGCTCCGCGCCCACCTGTGTGACGAGCCCTCCGCGCTGCGCCCCACCCCCGTACGCGTTCACACGGGCGGTGCGGACGCGGGATGGCGGGACCTCGACGAGTGGCCCCTCGACCCGGCCGTCACCTCCTGGTTCCCCACCCCCGACGGCCATCTCGCCAGGCAGCCCCCCACGGACGACGCCCCCCTCGCGTCCGTCCGCCACGACCCGGCCGCCCCCACCCCGTCCCTCGGCGGCCCCCTCCTCTCCCGCACCGCAGGCGCCCGCGACAACAGCGCCCTGGAGGCGCGCGAGGACGTGCTGACGTTCACCGGCCCGGTCCTGACCGAACCCGTCACCGTCCTCGGCCCGGTCTCCGCGCGGATCAGCGTGGCCACGGACACCGGATACGGCGACGTCTTCACCCGCCTGTGCGACGTGGACCCGCAGGGGCGCTCCACCAACGTCTGCGACGGTCTCGCCCAACTCCGCGCCACGGCAGGCGAACCCGCACACCTCACCGTCCCCATGGGAGCCGCCGCCCACCGCTTCGGCGTCGGCCACCGGATCCGCTGGCAGCTCAGCGGCGGCGCCCACCCGCGCTACGCCCGCAACCCCGGCACGGGTGAATCCCGCACGGAGGCCGAGGAGTTCGTGCCGGTGCGGCTGACCGTGCACGCCGATTCGGCGCTGCTGCTCCCGCAGGAGACCGGGGACGCGGCACAGGCCTGACAGCCTGCCCGGCATCGCAATCAACTGCCTGCCCAACGCAAAAACCCAACGAGCGCACGCAGTTGGGCAGCAAATCAGCGAAACCTTCTCGCAGGAGTCTTGTGGGCCGGTACGTACGGGTCCTACTGTCGGCTCACCTCCATGGCGGCCGCTCCACCCCGATCGTCCCTGTCGTTCACTCCTCCTCAGAGAAACGGGCATGCGATGTCACGGAACATCACCGGTGCTGAAGCGATGTCGCGAAGACCGCGGCGCAGAGCCGTGCCGGCGGCCGCGGTCGCCGCGATGACCGCGGCCGCCGTCGGCCTCGGCGTACTGGCCGGCGCGCCCGCGCTCGCCCAGCCGCGCGGCACGGCCCCGGCCCCCGTCGTGACCCGGGCCGCCCTCGACCCGGCGCTCGTCGCGGGCCGGGGCGCAAAGGTGGCCTTCGCCGAGCAGGAGGCCGAGAACGCCGCGACCGACGGCACGGTCATCGGCCCGGACCGCACCGCGTACACGCTGCCCGCCGAGGCGTCCGGCCGTAAGGCGGTCAAGCTCACCCCCGGCGAGCACGTCGAGTTCACCCTGCCGAGCGCCGCCAACGCGATCACCGTGCGCTACAGCATTCCGGACGCCCCGGGCGGCGGCGGGATCACCGCACCGCTCGACGTCGCGGTGAACGGCAAGAAGCGCTCCACGATGACGCTCACCTCGCAGTACTCCTGGCTGTACAACCAGTACCCGTTCTCCAACGACCCGGGCGCCGGGCTGCTCCACCCCGACTGGTGGATCACTGAGTGCTCCTGCGTGCCCAGCGGGACGACCCCGGCCCCGGTCATCGACAAGCCGTTCCGGCCCAGCCACTTCTACGACGAGCAGCGCCTCCTGCTGGGCCGGACCTACCGGGCCGGCGACACCGTGCGCCTCACCGTCCCGACCGGGAGCCGGGCCGCGTGGACGGCGGTCGACCTGCTGGACTCGGAGCTCGTCGGCCGGCCGCACGTCGAGCTTCTCGCGGCGAACGTCCTGGCGTTCGGGGCCGATCCGACCGGCCGCCGCGACTCGGCGGGCGCCATCGACAAGGCCATCGCCTTCGCCCGCCGCACCCACCTCAAGGTGTACATCCCGCCGGGCACGTACCAGGTCAGCCGGCACATCGTCGTCGACGACGTCACGATCACCGGCGCCGGGAACTGGTACACGAAGATCAAGGGTCACGAGGTCGACCTCGCCGCCCCGGCCCCCGACGGCTCGGTCCACACCGGGGTCGGCTTCTACGGCAAGGACGCGGCGGACGGCGGGAGCCGCAACGTCCACCTGTCCGGCTTCGCCATCGAGGGCGACGTACGCGAACGCGTCGACACCGACCAGGTGAACGGCATCGGCGGTGCGATGAGCGACTCGACCATCGAGGGCCTGCACATCAGCCACACCAAGGTCGGCATGTGGTTCGACGGCCCGATGTCGAACCTGCGGATCACCGGCAACACCGTCGTCGACCAGATCGCCGACGCCATCAACTTCCACACCGGCGTGACCGACTCACGCGTGGCCCACACCTTCGTGCGCAACTCCGGCGACGACGGCCTCGCCATGTGGTCCGAGAAGACCGCGAACGCGCGGAACACCTTCGACCACAACACCGTCCAGACCCCGGTCCTGGCCAACGGGATCGCGATCTACGGCGGCACCGACAACACCGTCTCGAACAACCTGGTCGCCGACCCGATCCGGGAAGGCAGCGCCCTGCACATCGGCTCCCGCTTCGGCGCCGAGCCGTTCGCCGGGAAACTGAACCTTGACGACAACACCACCGTCCGCTCCGGCACGTACGAGCTGAACTGGAAGATCGGCCTCGGCGCCCTGTGGATCTTCGCTCTCGACAAGAGCATCGACGCCGACATCCGGGTCACCGGGAACGACTTTCTCGACAGCACCTACAACGCGATCATGCTGGTCTCCGACTGGGCCGTGAAGGACCGGTACGACATCAAGGGTGTCCACTTCAAGGACATCAAGGTCGACGGCACCGGCACCTCGGTCGTCAGCGCCCGCGCGGCGGGCGGCGCCACCTTCGAGAACGTGGACGCCCGCAACGTCGGCGCCGTGGGCGTCAACAACTGCGGCTCGTTCAACTTCCCGGCAACCGGTTCGGAGTTCTCCCTCACGGACCTGGGCAGCAACGACGGCGGCTGGCTCGCCCCCTGGCTGCTGCCCAACACGATCACCTGCAACGACCGCCCCGACGTCGTCCCGCCACCCGCACCCGGAGCGTGGTGACGCGCAGGCAGCGCTCCCGCACCTGAACGGCGGCACCCGGTATCGAGCACCTGCCGGGTGCCGCCGGCCGTTCCCCCGCAGAGGCCAGTAATGGCTCAGTAACGGGCTCCTCGTAGGTTTTCGCACCATCCTGGCCGCGCCCCTCCGGTGCCCTCAACGCCATGGGTGGCAAGGAGATCTTCGTCGCCGACCGAACGCCGACGGCGTCGATAGCTCGTCTCGCTCAACTTCGACGAGTACGGCACGGACCGCCTGACCGCACTCGAAGGCGGCGGCTTCTCCGCCTCGTTCTCCGTGATGCGCCGTACGGTCACGGCGACGATCGACCCGTCCTGACCCACAGACACGGCTGTCGCAGGCCCCCGGGGTTCACCGCCCCGGGGGCCTGTGCGTCGGCTTCCCCACCTCAGGGGTGACCTGCGCGCCTGTAGGCCGGCGGAGAAGAAGCACGGCCTGAGCGGCTTCATGTACGCAGGCACAACCGCGTCGGCCGGGCGCGAAATCGGTGACAGATCAGCATTTCTGGTGAAACCGTCAACTCATCAGTTTTGCCCCATCTTCGTTGATCATGATGTTGGGTGATGGCCCCCTCAAGGTGGGCCTTTGCCGTCATGGAGAAGGTGGTTCATGTGACCTCTGCAAGTGGGGATCCGATCCCGTCGATCAACGAGGCGACGCTCACCGACATCGCCACCAACGGCGCCTGGGCGGTGGGCGGTCTCACCCCCAGCCCGGCGGCCCTGGACGTGTCCGGGGCTCTGCTCGCCGCCGTCCAGGACAGCGCGGGCAGCGTTGACCTGCCCGCAGAGCTGGCGGACCTGGTGGCCGCGGTCCGGCAGCGTGCCACCATCGGTCTGCCGCGCATCGCCGCGTCGGACGGCGTGCACCTGTCGGCGCTCTCGATCAAACTGAACGACGGGGGCGAGCACCCGGTCGTGATCGTGCCCGCCGGCTGGAACCCGTACGGCTGGCTGCCCTTCCTGTTCGCGTACCTCTCGCTGGCGCAGCGCGGCTACCACGTCCTCGCGTACACCCCGCGCGGTCTCGGCACGCCGGGGCTGCTCTCCACCTCCGAGGGCTTCATCGACGTCGCCGGACCTCAGGACTGGGCCGACGGGCAGTCGGTGATCGACCACGCGCAGGCGGAGTTCGCTCCGAGCGCCGTCGGATTCCTCGGTGAGTCCTACGGTTCGGGAATCAGCCAGCTGGTCGCCGCGCACGACCCCGGCAACCGGGTGGCCGCCGTGGTCGCGCTGAGCACCTGGGGCAACCTGGCCACCAGCCTGTACGCGAACGGCACCCGGCATGTCGAGGCGGTGAAGGCGCTGATCGCGTTCACCGGCGGCTCGTTGGAGGAGAAGTTCGACGCGGAATCCCAGCAGATCCTGCGGGACTTCCTCGACGGCAGGAACCTCGGCGACGTGGTGGCCTGGGGCACCGAGCGGTCGCCGGAGACGTACGCAGACATCACCAACAGCCGGGGAATCCCGACCTTCCTCTCGAACACCTGGCACGAGAGCCTGTTCCCCGCCGGCCAGACGATCGACAGCTTCGCCAAGCTCGACGTGCCGAAGCACCTGAACATGTGGATCGGCGACCACGGCGCGCCCGAAGGTCCGGGCCTGTCCGGCCTGCTGGGCGGTGTGCCGTTCCCCGGGCTGCGGGACCCGCTCCAGGAGGTGTACGCCTGGCTCGACCACCACTTGCTCGGCGCCGCCAACGACGTGCCGGGATGGGCGGCGGTGAACAACCAGGTCATGTTCACCTACCAGACCAAGACTCTTCCCGACGGCACCCACCGGATCACCAGCCCCGCCCGGCGCGAACCCAGGCCGTCGTGGGAGGACGTCACCACCGGCGCCGAGAACTGGCACCTCACCGGCACCGGCGGCAACGGCGACGGCTCGCTGACCGAGAGGCCCACCGCCGGCTGGACCCGGAGCTTCACCGCCGGCAGCCTCACCGCCGCCACCGCGGCCGACGACAAACTCATGCAGACCGGGCAGAAGGAGTGGTTCGGCAACCCCAAGACGTACGACCTGGCCAAGTTCGAGCGACCCCAGCTGCTCGTATGGTCCACCGACCCCCTGGACGGCGGCCGACGAATCCGCGGTACGGCAACGGTGCGGCTGACCTTACGCAGCACGGCCGACGCCGCCACCCTCGTGGCCTACCTCTTCGACGTCGCCCCGGACGGCACCGCGCAGATCATCACCCACGAGCCGTACACCGCAACCGGCCTGACCGCGCAGTCGGACGTCGCCGTCAACTGGCTTCTGCAGCCCGCCGCCTACGACCTGCCGGACGGCAACCGCCTGGCCCTGGTCGTCAACAGCCGCGACCGCCTCTACGCCTTCACCGGCACCGACGGCAGTACCACCACCCTCAGCTCATCCGAAGGAAACGAGGCAGTCCTGGAGATCCCGCTCGGCTGATCGATCCGTCGAGCACGACCAGGGCCCCATGGTGAGCGGGTCGACGCCTCGGAGCGTCGACCCGCTCACGCCTGGCCTTGCCGACCGGTCCGTCGAGTGAGGGGACCGGGTCCGGGTGTCCCGCACCGGGGCAGTTCCATTACCGCGGCCTGGGGGTCCGCCGCCTTTCCGGAGCCCGCTCCGCCCGTGGCACCAGCCCCGCCCGCACCGCGCTCATCCGCGCCCGCACCCCCTGTACGGGCACGGCGCCCACGGGTCCGGTGGGTTCGGATGCGGCGTCGCCCCGGCACCCGGCGCACACCCCGCCCGGCATCGCCTCCGCGTTGCCGGGCGCCCGGCACTCGCCGCACTCCAGGGTCCGCAGGACGACCTGGCGGGCCGGGGGAGCGACCCGCACGGGCGGCAGCTTGTCCCGCAGTCGCCTGCGGATGAGGGCGGCGGCGTGATGGACGGGCGTCGGCAGCCCGTCGGTCAGCGCGCGCAGTACCTCCGCCTCGGTGGCGCCGCGCGCGAACCACTCGCTGACCTGTGGCTCCAGTGCGACGCAGTCCGCCTGGGACAGCGTCAGTGCGGGCGCGGTACGGCCGAGGGCGGCGAGCAGGATGAAGGAGCGTGACCGGGACGGCCGTTGGGGCTCCTGCGGTACGTCGCCACGCGTGAACGCCGCCCACCACGCGTCGTCGCGCGCGGTGCGGGAGAAGAACGTCCGGGTCACCCAGAGGAGCGCCTCCTCGGTCGCGACGCACTCGCTGCCCCGGCGCAGGTGCCCCGCAGCCTGGAGCCGGTTCAGCGTGGTCCGCAGGGCGCACTGCCCGTACGGGAGCGCCTTGGCCAGGGTCTTCACGGAGATGTCGGCGCCGTCGCACAGCCCGTCGATGTAGGCGGCGATGGCCGCGTCACGGGGGTGGAGGTGGACGAAATCGCGTCCGTTGCGCGGGCGTTGGTCCGGTGCCGAACGCTTGCCGTAGCCGGGGTTGGCCATCGGGTGGTCGAGCGTGGGCAGGGGGTCGCGCGCAGGAAAAGAGGCAGCACTAAGCTGGCTGACAGCCATGAGATCGGGCCTAACGATCGAAGTGGTCAGGCCCCTGTTCGGTGTTTGCGCACCGGCGGGGGCCGTCGTGTCTTGGCTGACGCTAGAGCGTGGCTACGGTCCGTGGCAAGTCGGTCGCGAAAAGTCAACCCGCCAGGCAGGGAGGGTGGGTGGGTATTCAATCCCGCCAACCGTTCCGCTGAAAGAGCGCTCGGATCTCGACGCTTGAGCCCCGGGTGGCTGCCGGGCGATTAGGCGGGGACGGGGTCCGCCGCCGGGGCCGGTCGAGATGAGGGGCATCGCGTGCGATGCGCCCGATGTGCGGAACAAGCAGGTCAGTCCCTGAAGATGTGACCTTTTGGTGGTCTGCCGCATGAGTGACCGTCACGTTTTCGTCACATGATCATGAAAATGGCTGAGGAGAGCCGCAGGATCCGTTCACCGTCTGTCAACATCAGTGCGCCCCGCCTGGAGTACGGCCCGGAGGGGCGCTGAGGCGTCACGCCCCGTCACTCACCCATGCAACGGGACCCGCGCTGCACGACGGGCCGAACGACGTTGCCGGGCCCGTCCGCTTACGACCGCACAGGGACCCCACTCCATGCCTCTCAGCTTCAGTGCGGCAGCCTACGGATACCGTCGCCGCCGCCCCGTGATCAGAGACCTCACATTCGACTTCCCGTCCGGCCGAACCGTCTTCCTCGGCCCGAACGGCGCGGGCAAGACGACCGTTCTGTCGCTCGCCGCATCGGTGTTGAGGCCCCAGTCAGGAACCGTCGGTTACGGTCGCCGTACGACGGCACGGCGCGGAGACCTGAGTGCCTACCGCAGACGTATCGCCTGGCTACCGCAGCGCACCGAGGCCGTTCCCGGTCTGACCGTGCGCGAGCAAGTCGCCTACGTCGGCTGGCTGAAGGGCATGAGCCGCAGCGCCGCCTGGGACGCCGCGCCCGGCGCTGTGCGGCAGGTCGAGCTCAGCGAGAAGCTCGACCGCAAAGTGGGCGAACTCTCCGGCGGACAGCAGCGCCGTGTCGGTGTCGCCCAGTGCCTGGTGCACGACGCCGAAGCGCTTCTGCTGGACGAACCCACCGCCGGTATGGACCCCCGCCAGCGCCGCGTCTTCCACGACATCCTGGCCACCCTCGACCGCCATGTCCTGCTGTCCACGCATGATGTGGCCGACCTGGAGGACTCCTACGACCACGTCGTCGTCCTCAATGCCGGAGCCATCCGGTTCTCCGGAACCGTGGCGGAGTTCACCGCCCTCGCCCCGGCGGACACCGCGTACGGACGCCGGGCCGAGGCCGCCTACTACCGCGTGACCGGCGGCGGCGAATGAGCAGGTATGCGGCCGGCTGGCGCACGAGCAGCGCCCTGTGGGCGGCGCCTCTCGTCCTCGTCCTCGTCTGGTACGTCTCCTCCGCCTCCGGGTCGGGGCATCTTGCGTACTGGGGACGCAACACTCCCATCGTCGCCTACTGCCTTCCCTTCTACGCCCCGGCAGTTGCCGCCTGTGCCGCCTGGGAGGCGGGACGGCTGCGACGCGCAGGGGTGAGCCGGCTCGGGCCGGTACGCAACCGGTACGCCATCGCGCTGCGCGCGCTGGTACCTGTGCTGGCGCTCGGGGTGGCGGCGATCGCCGCATCGCTGCTCGCCATGCGGATCAAGAGCGGGCCCGCCCACGACTGGCCCCACCTCGGGGTGCTGGGCATGTGCGCTCTGCTCGTCGTGGTGCACGCCATGTTCGGCTACGCCGCGGGCAACGTGCTGCCCCGGCTGCTCGCGCCCCCGCTCGTGCTCATCGCCGACTACCTGGCCCTGGTGCTGCCCAAGACGGTGACCGATCCGATGTGGCTGCGTGAGCTCACCGGAATGCTCGACCCGCCGCACGGGGACCTGACGACCACGGTGAACCCGTCCGCTCTGGTGGCGCCCGCCCTGGTGGCGGTCGGGTTCGCGCTCGCTGTCCTGATCGCCGCGGAGCTCACCCGAGTGCGGGGCAGCCGCCTCCTGGGAGCCCTCGTCTCCACCGGTGCCTGCGTCTCCTGCCTCGCGGTGTTCACGGTGGCGGCGGTTTCCCCGGTGCGGGCCTGGGAGGGTGACCCGCCGCCGTGGCCGCGTACGGACCCTCCGGTGTGCACCGGAGCGGCTCCCCGGATCTGCGTACCGGAAGAGGCCGGAGGCGAACTGGACCGCCTGGCCCGCACCGCGCATTCGGTCCTGCCGCGCCTCGCCGCCGCGGGTGCGGGCCGGCCGGAACGGCTCGCAGCCGTGTCCGAGGCGGTTCACCTGGAACAGGGCACCTGGCGTGTGTACGCCGAACCCGACATGGCCGAGGTGCAGGTCAAGGCCACGCTCGCGGTGTCGCCGCTGACCGCTCTGCCGTCGTGCCCACCGGGCTCGGGCGACACCGGCACGCTTGCCGCCTGGCTCATGCTGAAGGCGGGAATCAAGGCCGACGATGTCGAGCAGCTGCTCGGAAACGCGGTTTTCGGCACCCTCGAAGCCCGGGTCCTCAAACTGCCCGAGAGCGACCAACGGGCCTGGTTCACCCGCAACATGAAGCTGCTCGACGCCTGCAAGCCGACACCGCAGACCGCGGTGGACTACGCAGGTACGGGCGGCTGACGATGGACCTCTGGCTGAAGACCCGCCGGCTCCCCGTACTCCTGGCCGGGCTGGCCCTGTACGTCTGCCTGGCTCTGGCAGCGGGCGACATGCTCGTCAGTCTGCCCTCGCTCGACGGCGGTGCCGGGAGGCCGCTGATCGTCTTCGCGCCGCTGCTCGTCTGCGCCGGTCTCGCGTACAGCCTGAGCAGTCGCATGCCCGGGGCGGAGGCGGCCGCCGGTCGCCCGGTCGCTCGCTTCGACCGTTGGCTGGTCGTCGCTGCCGGGGTGGCCGCGATCGCCTCCGCCCACTTGGTCGCCCTCGTCGTGGACGCGCCGAACGCCGACACGGCGGGCCGCAACGCCGCGTTCCTGATCGGGCTGATGCTCTGCGCCCGCCGCACCGCGGGTGATCACGCGGCCGCGCTGGTACCGGCCGCCTGGGTGATCACGATGACGCTCATCGGCGGAGGCGGACCGGGCCGGGACAGGGCCTGGACGGTCATTCTCATGCCCGCCGACCACGTCGGTGCGGCGGTCGCCGCGGCAGTGGTGTTCGCTTCCGGGCTGATGGCGGTCCGGGTGCGGCCAGGACGCGGGGGCACGCAGTAACGACGCTCGCTGCCGAGGGCGCATCCGAGTGGACGTTCACCCGGGTCGGCCAGGCGGTGGCCGGATACGGTCCGGGCCCGGGGCTCAAGCCCCGGGCCCGGCAGGCGCCTCAGGCGCTGCGCTTGAGGTCGGCGACGAACGACTGCCAGGCAGCCGCGCGGAACATCAGCGCGGGTCCGTCGCTCACCTTGGAGTCGCGGACGGGGACGACCTCGGGGACACCGTCCAGGACTTCGAGGCAGTCGCCGCCGCTCGCCCCGCTGTAGGTGGACTTGCGCCAGGACCCGACCTCCAGGCAGTTGCCGCCGTCGCCCCCGCTGTAGGAGGACTTGTGCCAGATCGCCGTGGACAGGTCGTAGTCAGAACCGCTGAACTTCATGGACGTAATCCTCCGCCACTGACTCGATCAAGGCCAGGGACGCTGCCGGTGAGATCGCGCTGGCCACCACCAGATCGTAAGTCAGTTCGTACTGACGGACCGAAGCCGGATCGTCCTGCAACTGCCCAGTTCCCAGGCCTTGTAGGTAGGCAAGAGGTGGAGCATCCGGGAAGGCCATCAGCTTGAGCGAGCCTTCGAGTGCCATGTGAGCACCCTCCGAGAAGAGCAGCACCTGCACGATGACTCGGTGCTGCGTCATCAGCCCGGCGATATGCCGAAGCGCAGCCGCCATCACCTCCGGTCCGCCCACTCTCCGACGTAACACAGCCTCGTCGAGCACCACCCACAACTGGGGCACTGTTGGATCGGCGAGGAGCTGGCCGCGTTCCAGCCGGGTCGTCACCAGCTCGTCGATCGTGCTCTCAGTGGCGGTCGGCAGGCCCTCCCGGAACACCGCCCGCGCATACGCCTCCGTCTGCAACAGGCCCGGGATGAGCTGGGGCGCGTACTCCCGGATGGCCTCGGCTCGGGCCTCCGCCTCGGCGGCCTCCGCGAAGTGCTCCGGGTACTTCGACTTCTTCAACGCCGCACAGTTCCGTACGAAGAAGCCGCCCGCGCCCAGGAGTTCGTCGAACTTCTCCGCCTGGTCCATCTGCATCCGCCGCACCCCGGACTCCAGCTGTCCGATGAACGAGCCGCTGACGAAGAGCGGGGCGCCGAGGTCGGTCTGGGAGAGGCCGGCCTGCTCTCTTCGGTGGCGGAGCTCGGCGCCCAGGAGGGCGCGTGGCGAGGAGGAGGGGTCGAGCTTTCTGGGACCCGGCATGACAACTCCCTGTGGCACACGTGCGGTTGTTGGAACTGCACCTCTTCCAGGCTAACGAGTCGGTCGCCACGCTGGGTATGCATTGCCTCTACTCAGCGTGGAAGGAACGGATCATGACGACTACGGAGCGGCGCAGGGCGGCAGCGGGCAGGGTGCGGGAGGCCGAGGACCTGGTGGCGCGGTTGCGGGAAGGGTTTGCGGGGATGGGCATCGTGCTGCCCTCGCTGCGGATCGACCCGCTCTCGTGCGCGGGTGACGAGCCGGCCGCGCTCGTCGAGCTGGGGCGCTGCAACCTCGACACCGCGCTGCGGCTGAGTCAGGCGTTGGAGGCGAAGGGCGACGGGCGCGCCTGATCCTCGACCGTCTCCACGCCGAGTGCCGTCGGGTCAGCAGCCTCGCTGCGGCCCGACGGCACTCGGCGTTCGTGCGGGGTCAGAAGGTGATGACGGTGGCGCCTTCCAGGGTGAAGCGCAGGAACTCGTCCCGGGCCACCCGCAGGCGCAGTCCGCGCGCGGCGAGCTCGGCCTCGGTGCCGTCCGCCCGTGCCGCGTTGACGCAGGCGCCCACGGTCACGCCGTCCGCGATCAGCGCGTCGATCTGCCGGTTGAAGGTCGCGCTCGCCTCGGAGGGGGTCGCGTCACCGAGGCGGCGCTGGGCCGGGCCGAAGCAGAGGACCTCGACGTTGGTGTCGTGCCCGGCGGCGATCTCCTGGATTCGCTGAGCCACCCGGGTCCCCGTGGTGACGGAGGCGTCGTCGTCGTGGAACACGTGGATGACCGTCTTCGGCATGTGCTGCACCTTCCGTCCGTGGCCTGTACGGGTGAGGGTGTGAAGGTATCAACCGTCTTGATTAGTGGGACGTTCTGTCTCGTTATTCGATACGCGGGTGGAGGGCGTCAAGTAGTGGGGTGCCGGGGCCGGCCGCGCGGCGATCCGCTGTTGGGCATCTGCGGTTGTTGGACCTGCATCTCTTCCCGGCTGCCGGAAGAATAGCCACGCTGAGTATGCATTTCGGTTACTCAGCGTGGAAGGAATGGATCATGGCGATGAAGGAGCGGCACAGAGCGCGGTGCGGGAAGGTGGCCGGTCATGGCGGGTGAGGGCGGCAGTGAGCCGGAGGCCTCCGTGCCGGAGCGGGGGACGTTCGCCGTCGACGGGCGGGACGGCCGGGTGGGCCGGGTGATGGGGTGGGTCGGGCCGTACGTCCAACTGCGGCCGCCCGGAGGGGGCTCGGAGTGGGACTGCCCGCCGGAATCCGTGCACCCGGCGCCGCCGGGGCTCGTGCTGCGGGCGCGGGTGACGGAGATCAACAGGGAGGGCCAGCTGCCGCGGTGAGGGTGCGTCCGGGGTCTCGGGTGCTTGATCCGTATCCGGGCCACGCGAGGGGCGGCTCGGCGTGGCCGGATAGGTTCGGACGGGCCGGAGGGGCTGTCCCTGTCTCCTCCCTGTCTCCTCCCTGCGGAAAGGCCCCCGATGCCGGTCGTTCTCGTAGCTCTGCTCTCCGGCACCTGGCTGCTCTCCGGGGCCCTGGTCGCCGGGACCGAGCCGCTGACCGTGGCGGTGGGGCGTACCGCGGTCTGCTGCGCGGTACTGACCGCGATGGCCGCGTCCACCATGAGCGGGCGGGCCGACCTGCGGCGGGCCGTGGCCCGGCCGGGAACCGTCTGGCTGCTGGGGCTGCTCGGCTTCGCCGGGTACGCGGCCGGCACGCTCCTGGCCATCCCGCGTATCGGCACCTCGCTGACCAACCTCGTCGTCGCCCTGATGCCGTGCGCCTCGGTGGCGGTCGGCGCGTTGTTCTTCGGCGTACGGTCCGGTCCCCGCAAGGCGGCGGGCGCGGTCCTGGCCTGTGCGGCGGCCGCCGGATACGCGGCGCTGGGCGCCGATGCCGGGGACCTGGACGTGGTCGGGCTGCTGCTGGTGGGGGCCGCGACGGTGGCCTTCGCGGTGTACGGGTTCCTGTACCGGGAACGGCTGTCCGGGCTGCCGCCCCTCGCCGTGCTGCCGGTGCTGCTGGCGGCTGCCACCTGTCTGCTGTTGCCGATGTCCCTGCCCGCGCTGATCACGCATCCGCCCACCCCGGCCGCGACGGGCGGCATCGTGCTGCTCGGCGCCGCGGTCTACGCGCCCGCCTACCTCGTGCAGCACCGGCTCATTTTGCTGCGGGGCCCGGTGTTCACCGCCGCCGTCCAGCTGGCCGTGCCCTTCACGGTCCGCCTCGGCGACTGGGTCCTGGGTACGGCCTCCGCCCCGTCGACCGCCGAACTCGCGCTCCTGGCGGTGTGCTGCGCGGGGATCGCCCTCGTCACCGTCCAGCCACGCAGCCCGGCCGCCGAACCGGCCCGCGCCGACCGGTGAACAGATGAGGGCGGCACCCCTCTGCCGAGGGTGCCGCCCTTCCGCTGCGTAACCGGCCCTACGGGGCCGCGACTTCCCGAACGAGCCGTGAGGTCCAGGGGCAGAAGTACCGCCCGGGGAGGAAGGGGCCGCCGGCCTCGTCGAGGTGGTCCTCGACGTACGGAATGGTGGCGTCGCAGACCTCGATGGCGTTGTTGAAGAACTGGACCGAATCCGGGTCGAAGTGGAAGCTCCAGCGCGGGTTGTACGCGGCAGGGGACTTGATGATCCGGCCGACGAGGTGCGGTTCGTCCTCCGTGGCGCCGCTCACCAGCTCCCGGGCGTGGTTGATCTCGCGGTCGTTGACCAGCTTCACGATGAACGTGCTGCGCGTGATGTCGGTCATCTCGAAGTACGCGGGCGTGGCGGCGGCGTCAGCACGCTGAGCACCCCCGCCGATCTGGTTGGCCTGGGCGGGCTGGGCCACGGTGAACGCGAGCGTCGCCACGGCGGCGAGGCTCGCGGCCTTGGTGAAGAGGTGTCGCATGAATATCTCCAGGGGTGCGGGGCGACGCATGATGATCATGGTCGCTCGTCACGCAAGGTAATCTATTGATTACGCAAAGTCGTCGTGACTCGCTTTGGGCGAGGCGTCCCGGAGCGCGAGGGTCGGTGCGCTCGTCACACGATCGTGGGACGCTGAGAGGAGCGGCCCCGCGCCGTGGAAACGTCGATTTACGCTCCCTCGACAGGCTTCAGGAGAAGGGACCCGCGATGACCGCAGCGATGGTCGAGAACCAGCAGGGCTCCGAAGGCCGCCCGTGGGACTACCTGCTGCGCACCTGGCAGGAACTGGACGTGCCCGAGGGGTGGCGCGCCGAGATCGACGAAGGGCAGATCGTCTTGGTACCGCCGCCGCATGCGCATCACAACGGCATCGCCGCCAAGGTGCAGCGCAGGCTCTACGCAAATCTGCCCGAGGACCTGGAGATCTACCAGACCCTGGGTGTGCACGTCGCGCCACTCGACAAGCTGTATGTTCCCGATCTCGTGGTGATGCCCGCCGAGTTGATCGATGCCGCCGACCCCGAGACCAGCGATCCCATGGACGCGTCGGAAGCCGTCCTCATCGTCGAGATCACGTCGAAGGGGAACGCCCGGGAGGACCGGACGAAGAAGTACCGCGCCTATGCGCGCGCGGGCGTGCCCATGTACCTGCTGATCGACCGGTTCGACACGCGAGGGGCGATGTCCACGCTGTTCACGGAGCCGAACGAGGACGGTACGTACAAGTGCTCCGCTCCGGTGCCGTTCGGCAAGCCGCTCGTCCTCCCGGCACCCTTCGACGTCACGCTCGCCACGGACGCCTTTCCGGGCTGACACGGACAGCGAAGCGGCGGCACCCCGTGGGGCGCCGCCGCTTCCGTGCGTCCGGTCCGGTCTGTCCGGTCCGGTCCGTCAGACCCCCGCGGGTTCCTTGGCGGTGGCGTCAGGGCCGGTGATGCCGGTGGCGGGCGTCGCGGCCGGGGCCGTGGCCGCGACCGGCGAGGCGGCCGGTTCCTGGGAGACGTTGAACTCCGTCAGCAGGTCCTTGCTGAAGCCGAAGAAGTACGTCGCGACGAAGCCGGCCAGGTAGCCGACCAGCAGGCCGCCCGCGTAGATCGCAATCGTCGAACCCAGGCCGTGGTTGCCGTCCAGGAGCGGGAACAGGGCCCAGCCGGACGGGCCGATCGCGGTGGAGCCGACCGCGTCGCCGAGCTGGTTGAAGAAGCCGACGAACGCACCGCCGAACGCACCGCCCACGCAGGCCGTGATGAACGGGCGGCCAAGCGGGAGCGAGACACCGTAGATCAGCGGCTCGCCGACGCCCAGGAAGCCCGCGGGCAGGGCCGACTTGATGGTCTTGCGGATCGACTCGTTGCGCGGCAGGCGGAAGTAGACCGCGATGGCCGCACCGACCTGGCCGGCACCGGCCATGGCGAGGATCGGCAGCAGGACCGTGTAGCCCTGCTGCTCGATCAGGGTGGTGTGGATCGGGATCAGCGCCTGGTGCAGACCCAGCATCACCAGCGGCAGGAAGAAGCCGCCGAGGACCAGACCCGCGCCGGCACCGCCGTTGGAGAGCAGCCAGTCGGCGAACGTACCGATGGCGGTGGAGACCTCACCGGCCACGTACATCAGGCCGAAGATGGTCACCAGGCCGGAGATCAGGACCGTCAGGGTCGGGGTGACCAGGACGTCCAGCGCCTCCGGGACCCAGCGGCGGCACCACTTCTCCACGTATACCGCGAGCACCGCCGCGCCCAGCGCGCCGAGGACGCCGCCCTGGCCGGGGGAGAGCTTCTGGCCGAACGCCTCGATGTTCGCGACGCCCGGGAAGACGATGATGGCCGCGACCGCACCGCCGAGGATCGGCGTGCCGCCGAACTCCTTCGCCGTGTTGTAGCCGACGAAGACCGCGATGAGCGCCATGAAACCGGACGCCATCGCGGCCAGGGCCGGGGTGACCGACGTCAGCCAGCCGAGGTTGACCAGCAGGCCGTTCAGACCCGCGATGATGCCGCAGCCGATCAGGGCCGGGATCAGCGGGACGAAGATGTTGGCGATCCTGCGCAGGAACAGCTTGAACGGGGTGGCGTTCTTCGCCTTCCGCGCGGCCTTCATCTCGGCACCCTGGGCGGCCAGTTCCTCCGCGGTGAGCGGGGCGGCGGCCGCGGCGGGGGCCGCGGCCCGGCCCTCCTCGACGAGCTTCTCGAACTCCGGGGTGACGCGGGCGACCGTGCCGGGGCCGAGAACGATCTGGTACGTGTCGTCCTCGACCACCCCCATCACGGCGGGCACTGCCTTCAGTGCCTCGTCCTGGACGAGGGAACGGTCCCGCAGACCCAGCCGGAGCCGGGTCATGCAGTGGACGACGGAGCTGACGTTCGCGGCGCCACCGACGAGCGGAAGGATCGCGGCGGCAGTGGCGCGGTTCTTGTCTTCTGTAGCCATGGTGCGTGGTGCCTTGCTGTGCGGGGAGGTGGAGCCGGGGGTCAGGTGGTGCGGGGACGGCGGCGAGCGCGGCGCGCAGGTGGCCGTCCGACGCGGACAGGAGCGAGGCGGCGGTGGGGCCGTCGACCTGGCCGAGGATGGTGAGGATGGCGTTCTTCACCTCGCCGTCCGTGGCGGCGAGTGCCGCCTCGATCTCCTGGTCGGAGGCGCCGGTGGCGAGCGAGACGATCCGCCGCGAACGGGCGCGGAGCTTCTCGTTGGAGGCGCGGACGTCGACCATGAGGTTTCCGTACGTCTTGCCGAGCCGGATCATCGTGATCGTCGAGAGCATGTTCAGGACGAGCTTCTGGGCCGTGCCCGCCTTGAGCCGGGTGGAGCCGGTGAGCAGCTCGGGGCCGACGACGACCTCGACGGGGTGCTCGGCCGCGGCGCCCAGCGCGGAGTCCGCGTTGCACGACAGGCCGATGGTCAGCGCACCCTTGGCGCGGGCGTGCTCGACGGCCCCGATCGCGTAGGGCGTGCGGCCGGAGGCGGAGATGCCGACCACCGTGTCCTCGGCGGTCAGTCCCAGCTCGTCGAGGTCGGTGGCGGCCAGCTCCTTGCTGTCCTCGGCACCCTCGACGGCCTTGACCATGGCGGACGGGCCGCCCGCGATCAGACCGATGACCTCGGCGGGGTCGGTGTTGAAGGTGGGCGGGCACTCGCTGGCGTCCAGCACGCCGAGCCGGCCCGCGGTGCCCGCGCCCGCGTAGATCAGCCGGCCGCCGCGCGCCATGCGCGCCGCGGTGGCGTCGATCGCGGCGGAGATCTCGGGCAGCCGGGCGGCCACGGCGGCGGGGACGGTCTGGTCCTCGCCGTTCATGATCCGGGCTATCTCCGCGGTGGCCAGCTGGTCGATCTCGGCGAGCTCGGGGCGGAACGCCTCGGTGGTGAGGGTCGCGAGCTGGGCGCGCAGCTCGCCGTATCCGTCGGGAGCGGCGGCGTCGGCGTCGGTGATGGAGGTCATGGAGAGCGGCTCTGCTTTCTTGAACTCGTACGGTTCTGCGGTTGCGGGGTCGGGTGGCCGGGTCAGCGGGTGCGGGGGTTGTGGCGGTGGGCCAGCGCCTCGTAGGAGGCGGCGAGGGCCGGGGCCGCCGTCTCGTACGTACGCTGGGCGACTCCTATGAACAGGCAGTCGACGACCAGGAGCTGGCTCGTGCGGCTCGACATGGCGGCCGGCCGCAGCTCGCTCTCGCGGGCCGTGGACGTCGTCAGCACGTGGTCGGCGTACTGCGTGACCGGGCCGTCGGGGCGTCCGGTGATCGCGATCGTCGTCGCGCCGCGGTCGAAGGCGACCCGCAGCGGCTCGATGACGTCGCCGGTCGAACCGGAGTGGGTGATCGCGATGGCCACGTCACCGGCGCGCAGCTGCACGGCGTTGGTCACCGCGAGGTGCGGGTCCATGTTGGCGTGCGCGATCAGGCCGATCCGGGCCAGCTTCTGCGCCAGGTCCTGACCGACGAGCGAGGAGGCGCCGACGCCGTAGATGTCGATCCGGCGGGCGGTGGCGGCGGCGGCCACCGCGGCACCGAGCTGGACGGTGTCGAGCCCGGCGGCCGTGTCGGCGAGGGTCTGCTGCTCGTCGTAGGCGAGCTTGGCGACCACGTCGGCGATCGGGTCGTCGACCGCTATGTCGGCGGTGACGGCCGGCGCCCGGCCGGACTGCTGGTGGGCGGCGAGACCGGCGAGCGCGAGGCGCAGGTCGCGGTAGCCGGGGTAGCCGAGGAGGCGGGCGGTGCGGACCACCGTCGCCTCGCTGGTGCCGGTGAGCTCGGCGAGACCGGTGACCGTCAGGGCGGCGCAGCCCGCGGGGTCACCCGCGACGGCCTCGGCGACCCGCTGCATGGAGCGGGTCATGGACGGCGCGAGCGTGCGCACCTTGGCCGCGAGGGCTGCCGGGGCGGGCGGCGAATCAGCGCTGAAACTTTCCTTCAGGTCATTGGTCACCTTTGAAAGATATTTTCAAGACCTGTGACCGTCAACCCCCCTTTGGTCCCGACCTCTGAAAGGACCCTCCCGGCGCCGGCGGCCGGAGTGCGGGATGGCGATTTGCGTGCAGGTGGACAATGGCTGCATGGAGCCGAACCGCCTGGAGCAGGCGCTGCACACCGCCCGCGCACTCGTCATGGCCGACCTCGCCGCCGGCGATGTCGCCGAGGCGCAGATCGTCTCGATGGTCGAGGACGCCGTGACGCACCGCCGCTGGTGGGTCGAGCAGTGGCCGGAAGGCGCGGAGTTCGTGGTCGGCCTCGTCGCCCAGGACGTGCAGGACGCGCTGCTGGAGCAGTACGGCCGCTGGCCGCTGTGCCCCGTCTGCGACGCCGGTGACCCGCACGCCCTCGACGTCGAGCCGGAGCTCGGCCCGGACCCGCACTGGGTCTGCACCAAGGCCACGGTGGCGGTCGCCCCCGTCGGTGCGCTGAGCGGAATACGACGGCCGTGACCCTCTACATCGACCCACCGGACTGGCCGGGCCACGGGCGGCTCTGGTCGCACCTGGTCAGCGACGAGTCGTTCGAGGAGCTGCACGCCTTCGCGGCGTCCATCGGCTGTCCGGAGCGCGCGTTCGAGCGGGACCACTACGACGTACCGGAGACACGGTACGAGGACGCGGTCCGGGCCGGCGCCCGCCGGATCGGCTCCAAGGAACTGGTCCGCCGGATCACCGACGCGGGCCTGCGCCGCCCGAAGGGCCGCCCGGCGCCGGGCTAGGGCCTCTCGTTCGGATCATGCCGGGCTCGCGTGCCCTGGCGCCGGCGCGTCGCCCGCCCCGGGAGGCGGGCGATCAGACTGCCGTCGAGGGCGCGGACTCCCTGGCCGCCCCCTGCGACGCGGTGGCCGGTGAGCCCGCCACCAGCCGGGACGAGGAGTTGCGGCTGCGCTGCAGCCGCAACGAGAACACCACCGCCACCAGCGCCAGCACGGTCATCGCCGCTCCCGCCCACGCGGTCGCCGCGAAACCGAAGTCCGCGTCGATCACCGTGCCGCCCAGCCAGGGGCCACCGGTGTTGCCCAGGTTGAACGCGGCGGTCGTCGTCGCACCGGCCAGGGTCGGGGCGGCGCCCGCGACGTTGAACATGCGGGCGTTGAGCGCCGGAGCCGTGTAGAACGCCGACAGGCCCAGCAGGAACGAGAGCACGATCACGGCGGCCTGGTTCGAGGCGAACAGCGCCAGCGCGGCCAGGAACACCGTCGACGCCGCGATACCGCTCAGCAGCACCCCGAAGAGGTGCGCGTCCGCGACCCGGCCGCCGATCGTCGTACCGACCAGCGCACCGATCCCGAACAGCGCGAGCACGGTCGGCACCCAGCCCGAATCCAGCCCCGCGACATCCGTCAGCAGCGGCGCCAGATAGCTGAACGCGCAGAACACCCCGCCCGCCGCGAGTGCGGTGATCACGATGGACAGCCACACCTGCCGGTCGCGGTAGATGCTCACCTCGCGCTTGAGCTGCGGCTTCTCGTCCGGGACCGGAATGCGGGGGATCATCGTCGCCACCCCGACCAGGGCGATGGCCGCGGCCGCGCCGACCGCCCAGAACGCCGACCGCCAGCCCAGGTTCTCGCCGAGGAACGCCCCCAGCGGCACACCCAGCACGTTGGCGATCGAGAGGCCGCCGATCATCACGGCCATCGCACGGGCCCGGGCGTTCACCGGCACCATCGCGATGGCGACCGCCGCCCCGACGGCCCAGAACCCGGCACACGCGAACGCGCTGATCACCCGGGACACGAAGAGCACCTCGTACGTCGGCGCGAGCGCGCCAGCGACCTGACCGAGGCCGAAGACCGAGATCAGCGCGATGAGCGTGGTGCGGCGCGGCAGCCGGAGCGTGGCGACGGCGAGCAGCGGGGCGCCGACCACCATGCCGATCGCGAACGCGGATATGAGGAGCCCCGCGCGCGGGATCGACACGTTCATGTCGTCGGCGATGGGCGGCAGCAGTCCGGACAACATGAACTCGCTGGTACCGAGTGCGAAGACAGCCACTCCCAGAACGACGACTGCGAGGGGCATGCGGGGGCGGTGAGGGGCAGAGTCGGGCATGACATTCACCAACAACGCAGCAGGTGACAGCATTCCCGAGGCCTGAAATGACACGTCCTCACACCCAAACGGTGCGTTGTGGTCAATATGTGCAAACTGCGACCGAACGTCCGGTGGAGAAAATAAATTTGGTACCAAGACGCCCCGGCGATGGCTGCAACCACCCCGGGGCCCGGCCGACCAATGTGGAGTCGACATGGCCAATGAAAGCACAGCCCTGCCCGCAATGGCGAGAGGGGCGACTGATGAAACAGGATTGCGTGCGGCAGTCTATCTTCGAGTGTCAACCAAGAGTCAGCTCAAAGGATTTGGTCTGTCCAGTCAACATCGAAAGGCGGTGGAGTATTTAACTGACAAGGGTTGGAGGTGTGTTGCCTCATATTCTGATGGTGGCGTGAGTGGTGCTCTGGATCTAGTATCCCGCCCCGAGGGGAAGCGGCTGATGGAAGCAGCGCGCAGAGGTGAATTCGATGTGGTGGTGGTGCGAGAGGCGCGAGCCATTGGCCGTACGGGAAGGGCCTTCTGGCGCTGGGTCTGGGCTCTCGAGGACCTAGGTGTTTTCGTTTCGATTGCTGATTCTGGTATTGATAACACGACTGCAGGTGGTCGATATCAGTTGGTGCGACGGGCGGAGTTCTCTCTGCGTGAGTGGGAGGCGATTCAGATGCGCTCGCAGGATGGGTTGCAGGAGAAGGCCCTGGTAGGTGGGTGGGTCGGTGGGCAGCCTCCTTACGGCTACAGGATCGCGGACAAAGGGCGGCGCGGGGTTTCGCGATTGGCTGTGGATCCGCGCGAATCTGCTGTCCTGCGACGAGCGTGGGAGCTGATCGTCGACGAGGGGATGAACGTTCGACAGGCAGCGCTCGTTCTGAATGCGGAAGGAAGATTCACGCGCTCCGGTTCACCTTGGCGTCAGCAGAATCTACGCGCACGCCTGGGGTCGGATGCGATTCTTGGTGCTCGAAGTGTCTTCCGGCATCCGTCTCGCTCCACGGCAGGAGAGTCCCACACGAGATTGAAGCCTGATGGCACTCCGCTACACGGTGAAACAGTAACCATTGCGCTTCCCCGGATCTTTGCGGAAGACGAGTTGATGCAACTTAGGGCTGGTCTGAAGCGTGGAGCTGCGAGTCGAGTTGAGGCAGTCAGGGCGTATCCTCTTTCGGGTCGGATATTCAACTCCTGTGGCGCGCATTATGTGGGTCAATGGAGAGTGGCGGACAAGACGCGGATGTATAGATGTAGCGGGAAGGATGAAGAGTACGCGGGTGCACCCACGTGCTCATGCCCGCTGATTGACGCTGATGCGTTAGAAGAGCGCGTTTGGTGTGAGTTGGCTGTATGGCATCGAGACCAGAAAGGGGAAGTGCGGGTTGCGCAGGAGGGTGGTGATTATCAGCGAGTGGATCAGTCCCACCGCGTTGCTGCTCTCGGCAAGCAGATTGATGGGCAGATGGCAGTGATCAATGCAGTGGTTTCCTCGGTTGGGTCTCAGGAGGCTGCCGATCAGACGGTCAACGCGCTCGTGGAAGAGGTTGCACAGCTACGAGCCCTGCAGGCGGAAGCCAGGGCATGGCAAGAAGAGGGGGAGGCCGAACATCGCCAGGCGGAGGAACTCCGCAAGTGGGCCATGGCGCCGATTGGGCGGCTCCGGGACCTGGGGCTGGAGCGGCAGTTGAAACTGCTCGCCCTGTGGGATGTACGAGTACAAATCATTGGCACGCGTTCGCGTTCCATCGCTGGGCGCCCGTGTTCGTTGAATAAATGGTTCACCGAGCACGGCGTTCTGGTCCCTCGATCTCTGACAGATGCAGCGTGGGCCAAGATCGAGCCGCTAATGCCTGGAAGTGCAAGAGTTCAGCCATACCGTCAATTGGTTGACGCCATCCTCTACAAGGCCCGTACGGGGGTGCGCTGGTGTGACCTCCCCGAGCGGTTCGGCAATCACTCCACAATCCACACGCGCTGCAGTCGGTGGGTGGCGTCAGGCCTTTGGAGCTTGATCATGGGGAAGCTCGACAGCTCGGACGGACAGCAGCTTCCGGAGCCTGAGGTGTTGCCCCCGCTCCGCGTGGAGATCGGGGCGGCCCTCTTCTCGGAACAGTCAGGGCTACGGCGTCCGGTGGAGCAAGAAACCGTCGATTCTAAACCGGTTCCCACCGATCGCCGCCGATAGTTGCCCCACGGGCGCGCTACGACGCGGCGAGCAGCTCCAGCTCCGTCAGCAGGTTGTGCCGCGCCTTCGGCTCCCACTCGGCGTTCCCGTGCGGTGTGCGGAACAGCCGAGGCAGCTCCAGGAGCTGTCGCAGCACGGCCGCGCGCCCCTCCCGGAACGCGTCGTCCGGCACGAAGCCGTACTCCTCGCGCACCTGCGCCGCGTACTGCGCGTACCCCTTCGGTGACGCCGCCAGGATCGCGAGGTCCGCGTCACACAGCACCTCGCCGTTGGTGTCGCCGTCGGCCGGGTCGTGCGAGACCGTGAGCCGGACCAGCCGGGCGACCTCCGCGGTGATCGGGGCCGGCACCCCGGCCTCGGGCAGGGCGCGCTCGGCGAGGGCGGCGCTGCGCTCCTCGTTCTCGGTGCGGTCGGGCCGGTACACCGCGTCGTGGAACCAGGCGGCGAGGCGTACGGCGTCCGCGTCCGCGGCGTGGCCCGCGAGGGTGTCGACGCGGTCCAGGACCGCCGTCAGGTGGGCGGTGGTGTGGTACCTGCGCTGGGGTTCGGCCCAGCGTGCCAGGAGGTTGTCGGCGTACGGCAGCGGGTCGGGGTCCTGGCCGCCGCTCCGCGCGGCGGCCAGGGAGTCGCGCCAGCGGACGCGGAGAGCGGCGTCGTCGGTGCTGCGGTTGCCCTGAGCGGTGTCGTCCATGGAGTCGAGGTTAGAGCGTGTGCCGCCCGGGGCGCAGAGGTGGAGGTGCGGGCGGTGACCGGGCCGGCCGGCTCCGCCGATGCCGTCGGGCGGCCCGCCCGCGACTCGGCGGAACGACAAGTCCGGCCGGGCGCTCGGTGGTTGGCTGTAGTTATGGCTGACGAACGTGATCCCGAGCTCCCCGGTCTCCTGCTGCGCACCGAGCGCGACGCCCTTCTCCCGCTGCTGCGGTCCGCCTCCGAGCGCGATTTCGCCCTGCGCACCGCGTGCCCGGGCTGGACGGTGCGGGATCTGCTCGCGCACTGCGGTTCCGCACTGAACCGGGTGGTGGAGAGCCGGTTCGGGCCGGACGTGTTCAGCCCCGAGTGCAACGACCGTGACATCGCCGAACGCGCCGACTGGACGGACACGCAGGTCGTGGACGAGCTGGAACGGGGCATGACCGAGGCCGGTCCCGTGATCGCCGGGGCGAGCCGGGCGCTGGACGGGGTGGCGCTGGGGGAGTGGGTGCACGCAGGGGACGTACGCGAGGCATGGGGCCTGGAAGGGGCGTACCGGGGCGCCGGGCTGCCGCACGCGCTCAGGCTCCTCGCCCCCATGTCCCGCCGCAGGACACCGCTGCTGGTCGCGCGGCTGGACGACAGCGGCGACGAGCTGGTCCTGGGGGCGAGCAGGAGGGCCGGGCCCCCGGCCGGTACCGGGGGGACGGGGCGACGCTGATCAGGCTGTACGCCGGCCGGCCGCTGGTCGGGACGCGGTACGAGCTGGAGGGCGTGAAGGAGACTGAGCTGTGCGTCTTTTGACGGACAGTCGGCGCTCGTGAGGCACTAACGTGCGCTTCGTGACGAATCTGATGAGTCCCTCGGACCGGGGGGACGAGCCGGCCGCGCCGGGTCCCATGGACCTCAACGCCGATCTGGGCGAGGGGTTCGGGCGCTGGACGCTCACCGACGACGAGGCGCTGCTCGCGTGCGTGACCAGCGCCAATGTGGCGTGCGGCTTCCATGCGGGGACCCTCGGTGATGCGCCGGGTGTGCGACACCGCGGCAGCCCGAGGCGTACGGATCGGCGCTCAGGTGTCGTACCGCGACCTGGCAGGCTTCGGCCGCCGCTCGATGGACGTGCCCGCCGCCGAGCTGACCGCCGAAGTGGCTTACCAGATCGGTGCGTTGCGGGTGTTCGCGGAGTCGGCCGGTGCCACGGTGTCGTACGTCAAGCCGCACGGTGCCCTCTACAACCGCGCGGTCCGCGACGACGAGCAGGCCGCTGCGGTGATCGAGGGCGTCCGGCTGGCGGGCGGCGACCTGGCCGTTCTCGGGCTGCCCGGGTCCCGGCTGCTCGCGCGGGCCGCCGAAGCGGGGCTGGCCGCCGTCGAGGAGGCGTTCGCCGACCGCGCGTACACCCCGCAGGGCACGCTCGTGCCGCGCGGGGAGCCGGGCGCGGTCGTGCACGACGGGGACGAGGTCGTGCGCCGCAGTGTCGGGTTCGCGGTGGACCGGAGTGTGACCGGGGCCGACGGCGTACGGATTCCGGTCGTCGCCCGGTCCCTGTGCGTGCACGGCGACACTCCCGGAGCGGCGGCGCTCGCCCACCGGGTGCGGGCCGCGCTGGAAGAGGCGGGCGTCGTGGTCCGGGCGTTCGCGTGAGTGCGCGGACGCCGGGCGGGGCGGGGCACCGGCCGCCGGTCGTGCTGCCGGCCGGCCCGGACGCGCTGCTGGTCGAGCTGGGGTCCGGGGAGGAGACGGAGGCCTTCCACGCCGAGGTGCTGCGCCGTCGCGCGGCCGGGGAACTGCCCGGTGTGCGCGAGGTCGTGCCCGGCGCGCGGACGGTCCTGCTGGACGGCATCGCGAGGGACGCGGCGGGCCTGGCCCGTGAGCTGGCGTCCTGGCGGGTACCGCCGCTGCGGCGCGGCACCGGCGGACTGGTGGAGATCCCGGTCGTCTACGACGGTCCGGATCTGGCGGACGTCGCCGACGCCTGGGGAGTCGCCGTCGCCGAGGTGGCCGGTCTCCACTCCGGGACCGAGTTCCGGGTCGCGTTCTGCGGGTTCGCGCCGGGCTTCGGCTACCTGACCGGTCTGCCGGACCACCTCCACCTGCCGCGCCGGGCGACTCCGCGGACCCGGGTGCCGGCCGGTTCGGTGGCGCTGGCGGGCCCTTACGCCGGTGTGTACCCGCGCAGGTCTCCCGGCGGCTGGCAGCTCATCGGCCGGATGCCGGACCCGGCCGCGCTGTGGAACCCGGACCGCGAACCGCCGGCGCTCCTGGAGCCGGGGGCGCGGGTGCGGTTCGTCGAGGTCGAGGCAGAGGCAGGGGCGGGGGTGGCGGCGTGAGCGCGGGTCTGGAGGTGGTCAGGGCCGGGTTCCTGACCACCGTGCAGGACGAGGGCCGCTTCGGTTACGCGCACCTGGGGGTGGGGCGGGCGGGCGCGCTGGACCCACCCGCGGCCCGGCTCGCCAACCGGCTGGCCGGCAACCCCGTGAGCGAGGCGCTCCTGGAGACGACCGTCACCGGCTGCGCGGTCCGGCCGGGCCGCGCGGTGCGGGCGGTCGTCGGTGGCGCGCCCTGCCCGGTGACGGTGGACGGACGGCCGGTGGCGTGGGGCGCGGTGGTGCACGTACCGGCGGGTGCGGTGCTGGAGGCGGGAGCGGCGACGTACGGACTGCGCAGCTACCTGGCCTTCGCGGGCGGTGTGCAGCCCGAGCCGGTGCTCGGCAGCCGGTCCGCCGACCTGCTCTCCGGGCTGGGCCCGCCGCAGTTGCGCGACGGCGACGTGCTGCCGCTGGGCCCGCCGCCGGCCGGGGACGTCCCGGCCGCCGGCGCGGTGCCGTGGCCGGCGATGCCCACCGAACTCGTGCTCCCGGTGCACCTGGGCCCCCGCCACACCTGGTTCACGCCGGCGGCCCTGCACACGCTCGCCACGGCGGCGTTCCGTGTCTCCCCGCAGAGCAACCGCATCGGCCTGCGCACCGAGGGCCCGGCGCTGGAGCGCGCCCGGGCGGGTGAACTGCCCAGCGAGGGCATGGTGCTGGGCGCGGTCCAGGTGCCGCCGGACGGCCGCCCGGTGGTGTTCCTCAACGACCACCCGACGACGGGCGGCTACCCGGTGGTGGGCGTGGTGCCGGAGTCCGAACTGGCGGCGGCGACGCGGGCGGATGCGGGGACGGTGGTGCGGTTCGTGCTCAGCGGGCGGTGAACTCCGCCGGGCACGCGGCACCCGGCCGTACCGCGATCCGGACGGCAGGCCCGGGTGCGCCGATATTCGCGCGACACGGCCCGGTGCCTCTGGAACGCTACGGGGCGCAGGGGCCGTGCGGCGGACTGAATGGGTGAGCAATGGGTTTCACGTTGGCGGGACCGGTTCTGGAGGGCACCCGGGTGAGTCTGGAGCCACTGGAGCACCGGCATGCGCAGGATCTGCTCCGGGCGGCACAGGAGGACCGGAGCTCGTACCGGTTCACCTGGGTGCCCGGCCCCGGCCAGGTCGACGCGTACATCGATGAGCAGCTCGCCCGTGCCGCCGCCGGGAAACTGGCTCCGTACGCGCAGGTGGACCGGGCCTCCGGGCGGGCCGTCGGGGTCACGGCGTACTGGGAACCGCGGCACTGGCTGGACGAGGACACGCTGAGCGCGATCGAGGTCGGGTTCACCTGGCTCGCCGCGTCCGCGCAGGGCTCGGGTGTGAACGCCGAGGCCAAGTACCTGCTGTTCCGGCATGCGTTCGAGGTGTGGGGGGTGTCGCGGGTCGATCTGAAGACGGACGCCCGCAACAGCCGCTCGCGGGCCGCGATCGAGCGGGTCGGTGCCCGCTTCGAGGGCGTGCTGCGGAACTGGTCCCGGTCGTGGGCGCCGGGCGAGGACGGACAGCTGCGGGACTCCGCGATCTTCTCGATCACGGCCGAGGACTGGCCGCGGTGCCGGGCGGGGCTCGAAGAGCGCCTCGCGCTCGGCCGGCCCGGCGGACGGCCGGAGGCCCGGCTCCCTGCCAGGAGCTGAGTCCGGCCGCCCGCGGGCGGGGGCCTTCGGCCCGCTACCTCCCCGCCCGGAACCGGCGCAGTCGCAGCGAGTTGCCGACCACGAACACCGACGAGAACGCCATCGCCGCTCCCGCGATCATCGGGTTCAGCAGGCCGGCCGCGGCCAGCGGCAGTGCGGCCACGTTGTAGGCGAAGGCCCAGAACAGGTTCGTGCGGATCGTGCCCAGCGTCCTGCGTGACAGCCGGATCGCGTCGGCGGCGGCCCGCAGGTCTCCGCGGACCAGGGTCAGGTCGCCCGCCTCGATCGCGGCGTCCGTGCCCGTGCCCATCGCGAGCCCCAGGTCGGCCTGGGCGAGGGCGGCCGCGTCGTTCACGCCGTCGCCGACCATCGCGACGGAACGCCCCTGCGCCTGGAGGCGCTTGACGACATCGACCTTGTCCTCAGGCATGACCTCGGCGTACACCTCGTCGATGCCGACCTCGGCCGCGACGCTCTGCGCCACTGCCCGGTTGTCGCCGGTCAGCAGGATCGGTGTCAGACCGAGTGCGCGGAGCCGCTCGACGGCCTCGGCGCTGGTGTCCTTGACCGCGTCCGCCACCTCCAGGACCGCCCGTGCCTCGCCGTCCCAGGCGACCGCAATCGCGGTGCGCCCCGCGGCCTGCGCCTCGGCCTTGCGGCGGGCCAGTTCCACCGGGAGGCAGATCTCCCACTGTGCGAGCAGCTGCTCGCGGCCCACGAGGACGGCGTGGCCCTCGACGGTGCCTTGGACGCCGAGGCCGGGGATGTTGGTGAAGTTGTCGGGGTGGGGAGGGGGTGGTGGTGCGGTTGGTGGCTGCGGTGGTGACGGCTTGGGCGAGGGGGTGTTCGGAGGCGTGTTCCAGGGCGCCGGCGAGGTGGAGTGCGTGGGTTTCGGTGGTGCCGGGTGTGGTGTGGATGGCGAGGAGGGTCATTTTGCCGGTGGTGACGGTGCCGGTCTTGTCGAGGACGATGGTGTCGATGCGGCGGGTGGTTTCCAGGACTTCGGGGCCCTTGATGAGGATGCCGAGCTGGGCGCCGCGTCCGGTGCCGACCATGAGGGCGGTGGGTGTGGCGAGGCCGAGGGCGCAGGGGCAGGCGATGATCAGTACGGCGACGGCGGCGGTGAACGAGGCGGTCAGGTCGTCGGTGATCAGCAGCCAGGAGACCAGGGTGGCCAGGGCGATGAGCAGGACCACCGGGACGAAGACCGCGGAGATCCGGTCCGCGAGGCGCTGGGCCGCCGCCTTCCCGTTCTGCGCGTCCTGGACCAGCTTCGCCATCCGGGCCAGCTGGGTGTCCGCGCCGATCCGGGTCGCCTCGACGACGAGCCGGCCGCCCGCGTTCAGCGTGGCGCCGGTGACCGGGTCGCCGACGCCGACCTCTACGGGCACGGATTCGCCGGTGAGCATGGACGCGTCCAGGGCCGAGCTGCCCTCGACGACCGTGCCGTCGGTGGCGATCTTCTCGCCCGGCCGGACCAGGAAGCGGTCCCCGACCCGGAGGTCCGCCGTGTCCACGGTCCGCTCGCGGCCGTCGCGCAGGACGGTGACGTCCTTGGCGCCCAGTTCGAGCAGGGCCTTCAGTGCCGCGCCCGCCTTCCGCTTGGAGCGGGCTTCGAAGTAGCGCCCGGCCAGGATGAACGCGGTGACTCCGGCGGCGGCTTCGAGATAGATGTTTCCGGCGCCGTCGCTGCGGCCGATGGTCAGCTCGAAGGGGTGCGTCATGCCGGTCATGCCGGCGGTGCCGAAGAACAGCGCCCACACCGACCACAGGAATGCGGCGGAGGTGCCGACCGAGATGAGCGTGTCCATCGTGGCCGCCCCGTGCCGGGCGTTGGTCCACGCGGCGCGGTGGAAGGGCCAGCCGGCGTAGGTGACGACGGGCGCGGCGAGCGTCAGGGAAAGCCACTGCCAGTTGTCGAACTGCAACGCCGGGATCATCGCCATCGCGATCACCGGTACGGCGAGCAGGACGGCGGTGACCAGTCGCTGCCGCAGCGGGCGGAGCTCGTCAGCCTCCGTCGCCGCGGCGGGTGCGTCCTCGCGTACGGCAGGAGCGGGCTCGTGCGCGGTGTAGCCGGTCCTCTCGACGGTGGCGATCAGGTCCTGCACGGAGACGCCGGGGGTCGGGAAGCTGACCCGGGCCTTCTCGGTCGCGTAGTTGACGGTGGCCTCGACCCCGTCCATGCGGTTGAGCTTCTTCTCGATGCGGGCCGCGCACGAGGCGCAGGTCATGCCGCCGATGGCGAGCTCGACCTCTGCGGCGCCCGTGCCGGTGGCGTCACTGGTGCCGGTGGTGGCTGCGGTCTGCGCGGACACGGGGCCTCCTCGGTAGGTGTTCACTGATACCGTTCTTATACCCCTGGGGGTATCTGCTACTCATTCAGGTATACCCCCTCCCCTATGGACACGCAAGGGTGATCGGCTGCGACCGGACGGTCCGCGCCCGTCCGGTCGCCTGTCGTGCGTCTGACCTCGCGTATCTTCACGTGCACAGTGAGGCTGCGCGGTCGGCCTACCGACCCGTAGGCTGGCCATTGGACTAGACCTATAGCTGCTTCCTGGAGGATTGGGTTCCCATGAGCAACCGTGCAGTCCTGGAGGTGATCGCTCTCGACGCGGAGGACGCGGTCGCTGCCCAGGCGGGTGGTGCGGACCGGCTTGAGCTGGTCACCGACATGGCGGCGGACGGTCTGACCCCGTCCTGTGCGGCCTTCGCGACGATCCGCGCCGCGGTGGACATCCCGCTGCGGGTGATGCTCAGACTGGCGGACGGCTTCGCGGCCGGCGACATCGACCTGCTCGTGAGCAAGGCCCTGGAGCTGCGGGCCGAGGGTGCGGACGAATTCGTGCTCGGCTTCCTGGACGCGGACGGCCGTCCCGACCTGGTCGCGGTCGAGCGGATCATCGCCGCGCTGGACGGCTGCAGTTGGACGTTCCACCGTGCGATCGACCGGGCCGCCGACCGGGACGCCCTGCGCAAGGCCCTCGCGGACCTGCCGGGGCTGGACACGTATCTCACCGCGGGATCGGCCGCCGGAGTGGACGACGGTATCCCGACGCTGCTGGTCGAGGCGGCGCGCAAGGGTGAGCCGGGGTACGAGCCGCAGATCCTCGTCGGCGGCGGGCTGCGGCTCGACCATCTGCCGGAGCTGCTGGACGCGGGCATCGACGCCGTGCACATCGGCGGCGCCGCCCGGCCGGACGGCTGGTCGGCGCCGGTGGACCCGGCGGCGGTGCGCGAGTGGCGGGACATGCTCGACGCGTAGGGCCAGGTCGCGCGCAGGTGGTGCGGGCGGGGTGGGTCGCCGTGGTCACGGCGTCCTGCCCCGCCCGTCCCGCGTTCACGGCGGCCCGCCGCGCACGATCGGCGTTCGCGGTGGCCCGCCCGGCCCGCCTCGCGCCCGGCCCGTCCCGGGCGCCGCTGCCCGGCAGGCTCGTGCTGTCGCGACCCTGGCGCAACAAACACCACGGGCTTCACAATGGCCTGACGGTGTGGGAACGCTCCCACGCTGCCTCCCCGGCTGCGTTCCACGCTACTGGGAGCGCTCCCACGCCTTGATATCGGCCGCGTGCCGAACCGCCACCCCCGCCACCCCCTACCGAAAGGCCACCGGTGAACGCCTCTTCGCCCCCGCCCCCCACCGGACGCACCCGCGTCCGGCGCGGGCGTCACGTGCTCGGGACCTTAGCCGTCGCCGTACTGTTCGGCGGCGTCCTCACCGCGCCCGGTGCCGCCGCGGCCACCGCGTCCGCGGGGGATGCCGCCCCCGGCCCCGCCCCCGAGCAGATCACCAACGGCGACTTCGCCGCCGGTACCGCCCCTGGTGGTGGACGGCCAACACCACCGCGGCCGTCACCGACGGCCGGCTCTGTACCGACGTGCCGGCGGGGACCGCCAACCCCTGGGACGTGATCGTCGGGCAGAACGACATCCCGCTGGTCGCCGGGGAGGCGTACACCCTCACCTACACCGCCACCTCCACCGCTCCGCTGTCCATCCACACCAATGTGCAGCTGGCCACCGAGCCGTACACCACGGACCTCTCGGCCACCGACCAGATCGGCGCGGACGCGACCCCCGTCACCCATGTCTTCACCGCGACCGCCGACCGCGACGCCGCCCAGCTCGCCTTCCAGATAGGCGGCAACGACGAGGCGGCCACCTTCTGCCTCGACGACGTGTCCCTGCGCGGCGGCGCCGAACCGCCCGTGTACGTGCCCGACACCGGCTCGCCCGTCCGCGTCAACCAGGTCGGCTACCTCCCGAAGGGGCCCAAGACCGGCACCCTGGTCACCGACGCGACCACCCCGCTGCCGTGGGCCCTCAAGGCGGCGGACGGATCGACCGCCGCGACCGGCACCACCGTCCCGGGCGGCGTGGACCCGACCTCGCGGCAGAACGTCCACACCTTCGACTTCAGCGACGTCACGGCCGCCGGGGACGGCTACACGGTGGAGGCGGACGGCCAGGTCAGCGAGCCCTTCTCGATCGGCGCCGGCCTGTACGACAGCCTGCGCGGCGACTCGCTGGCGTACTTCTACCACAACCGCAGCGGCATCGAGATCGACGCCGGCCTCGTCGGTGCGCAGTACGCAAGGCCCGCAGGCCACCTCGGTGTCGCGCCCAACAAGGGCGACACCGACGTGCCCTGCCAGCCGGGTGTCTGCGACTACCGGCTCGATGTGCGGGGCGGCTGGTACGACGCCGGTGACCAGGGCAAGTACGTGGTCAACGGCGGCATCGCGGTGGCCGAGCTGATGGACACCTACGAGCGGACCCTGACGGCGGACGGCGCGGAGTCCGCCGAGCTCGGCGACGGCGCGCTGCGGGTGCCCGAGCACGGCAACGACGTGCCGGACATCCTCGACGAGGCGCGCTGGGAGCTCGACTTCATGATGCGGATGCAGGTCCCGGCCGGGGAGCCGCTGGCCGGCATGGTCCACCACAAGGTGCACGACGCGCAGTGGACCGGCCTGCCGATGCTGCCCCATCTGGACCCCCAGCAGCGCGAACTGCACCCGCCGACCACCGCCGCGACGCTCAACGTGGCGGCCGCCGCCGCCCAGTGCGCCCGGCTGTTCGCCCCGTACGACGCGGACTTCGCCGCCCGGTGCCGTACCGCCGCCGAGAGGGCGTGGACCGCGGCGAAGGCGCACCCGGACGTGCTGGCCGACCCGGCCGACGGCGTCGGCGGCGGCACCTACGAGGACAGCGACGTCCGGGACGAGTTCTACTGGGCGGCGGCCGAGCTGTTCACCACCACCGGCGACGACACCTACCGCCAGGCGCTGCTCGGCTCCCCGCTGCACGGGGACACGGACGCGGTCTTCCCCGCGGACGGCGGCATGTGGTGGGGCGAGACCGCCGGTCTCGGCGTGCTCACCCTGGCCACCGTCCCCAACGACCTGACCCCCGCGCAGCTCACCCAGGTCCGCTCCGTGGTCACCACGGCCGCCGACCACTACGCCCAGGAGTCCGAGGATCAGCTGTACGGGGTGCCGTACGCCCCGGCGGACGAGAACTACGTCTGGGGTTCCAACAGCCAGGTGCTCAACAACATGGTCGTGCTGGCCACCGCCGCCGACCTCACAGGCAAGGACCGCTACCGCGACGCCGTACTGCGCGGCGCCGACTACCTGTTCGGCCGCAATCCGCTGAACCAGTCCTACGTCACCGGGTACGGCGAGCGCAGCTCCGAGAACCAGCACCACCGCTTCTGGGCCCACGAGAGCGACCCCGACCTGCCCCACCCGCCCCCCGGCTCCCTCGCGGGCGGGCCCAACCTCACCGCGCCCGCCTCGGGCGACCCGAAGGCCGCGGAGAAGCTCAACGGGTGCGCGGCCGCCATGTGTTACCTCGACGACAACGGCTCGTACGCCACCAATGAGGTCGCCATCAACTGGAACGCGCCGCTCGCGTTCGTCGCCTCCTACCTGGACGACAGCGGGGACGGTACGGGCCCGGCCCGCGCCTGCCGGGTCACGTACTCCTCGCACCCGTGGAGCACCGGCTCGACCACCACGGTGACGGTGAAGAACACCGGCACCGCGGCGGTCACCCCGTGGGCGCTGACCTGGCTGCTGCCCGGTGACCAGCAGCTCACCCACACCTGGAGCGCACGGCTGGACCAGCACGGGCGTACGGTCACCGCCGCGCCGCTGTCCTGGAACCGCACCCTCGCGCCGGGAGCGTCGGTCGACTTCGGGTTCAACAGCAGCGTCTCGGGTGCGGCCGCCGACCCGGGCACGGTCAAGCTGAACGGGAGGGCCTGTACGACGGGCTGACCCCGGCGCGGAGTGCGGGGCGGCGGACGGCCGCCCCGCACTCCGGCCCCGGCTCAGAGGCTGCCCTCTTGGCCCAACTCATCCGGCAGCGGCGACGCGTGAAGCACGATCAGCCCGGACACCGCACGGGTCAGCGCCACGTACAGCCGGCGCAGGCCGGTCCGCTCGTCCGGCTCCCCGTCGACCACCGCGGCCGGTTCGTCCAGCACCACGTAGTCGTACTCCAGGCCCTTGGCCAGCGACGCCGGGACCAGGGTCAGCCGGGACTCGGCGGTGGTCTCCTGGCCGGGGGAGAGATAGGCGTGGCCCGCTGCCGTCAGCGCGTCCGCCAACGCCGGGATGCGCGCGTCGGCGGCGATCAGACCGGTCGAACCCTCCTGCTTCAGCGACTCCTCGCAGGCCGCGACCACCGCCGCGTCCAGCGCGTCCGTGCCGGCCACCTCCCGTACCGACAGCGAGCCCGGCGACTCACGTACCGACTCGACGGCCGCCAGCCCCGGCGAGATCACCGGCAGCAGCCGGGACGCGTACGCGATCACGTCGCGCGGCACGCGGAAGCCGGCGGTGAGCTCCTCCACCACCGCGTCGGACTTGCCCAGGTGGTGCAGCGCCTGCGCCCAGCTCTGCGTAGACCACGGCGTCGTGCCCTGCGCCAGGTCGCCGAGCACCGTGGCCGAACCGGTCGAGCAGCGCCGGCCCACCGCCCGGTACTGCATGGGGGAGAGGTCCTGGGCCTCGTCGATCACGACGTGGCCCAGCGAGTGGGTGCGCGCCACCAGGTCGTTCGCCTCGTCGATCAGTACCGCGTCCGCCGCCGACCACTTCGCGGCCCTCACACTGCGGGCGGGCTTGGTCCACAGGATGGTCTTCTGCTCCTCCTCGGTGAGCAGCCCCTGCGCCTGCGCGGCCAGGAACTCCGGGTCGGACAGCAGCCGCAGCACCAGCTTCGACGGTTCGACCGCGGGCCAGACCGCCTTCACGGCGGCCTTCACCGCGGGGTTGCGCGCCACCGCGTTCTGCACCCGGTCGTCGGGTGCCTCGCCGGCCTCCTCCATCCGCACCAGCACGGCATGGGCGATGCGCTGCGGCAGCGCCTCGTGCGCCGCGCCGTAGCGCATGTCGCGGGCCAGCAGCTCCTGGACCATCTCCTCGATCTCGTACGCGGGCACCCGCCAGCGCCGCGAACCGCGCACCACCATCACGGGCTCCGTCGGCATCGTCACGTGCGACCGGATCGCCCGCCGCAGCACCTCCGCCATCCGGGCGTCACCCTTCACGACGGCGGCCCGCGCCTCGTCCGTGCCGCGGACCTCGATGTGTGCCGTCACCAGGTCGTCGACGGTGGCCTGCTTGACCTCCAGCTCGCCGAGGGCCGGCAGCACCTGCTCGATGTAGTGCAGGAAGGACCGGTTCGGCCCGATGACCAGCGTGCCGGTGCGGGCGAGCCGCTCGCGGTGCGCGTACAGCAGATACGCGACCCGGTGCAGGCCGACGGCGGTCTTCCCGGTGCCGGGCCCGCCCTGCACACAGACGGAACCGCCGAGCTCGCTGCGGACGATCTCGTCCTGCTCGGGCTGGATCGTCGCGACGATGTCGCGCATCGGGCCGACGCGTGGCCGCTCGATCTCCGCCTGGAGGAGCTTGCTGGTCCGCGCCGTCTCGGTCGGGTCGGTGAGGTGCTCGTCCTCGTACGCGGTCAGCTCGCCGCCGGTGTAACCGAAGCGGCGCCGCTGGCCGACGTCGAGCGGGTCGTTGCGGGACGCCCGGTAGAACGGCTGGGAGACCGGTGCGCGCCAGTCGATGACCATCGGGTCGCCGCCGGCGTCGTGGACGTGGCGCCGCCCGATGTAGAACTGCTCGCCCTCCGCGCCCTCGGCCTGCTCGGCGCCGACCACGTGGAGGTAGTCCAGCCGCCCGAAGAAGAGCGGGGTGTGGGCGAGGTCGGCGAGGGATTTGATGCGGTCGGTGATCTGGGCCTGCAGTACGGCCGCGTTCACCCAGTTCGCCGTGACATCGCGGATGTCCAGGGCCTGGGCGTCCTCACGCATGGCGCGCAGCGCGGCGCGCGAGGCGGCGAGATGGGCGCGCTCATGGGCGAGGGGATCGGTGGTGGTGTCGCTCTCGTGTTCGTGCGCGGGCACGGTGTTGCCTCCGGCATTCAACGCAGGACGGCGGGCCGCACCTCGTCCCCGGTGACTGTTCGGGGGCGATGCGGTCCGCTCGGGGATCGATCACTGGTACGCACGCGGGGCGTACGTACGGCTGTCGGCCGGTTTCCGTCCGGTCGGCGGCGCTCCCCCGGCTGCCGGCACGAGCCCTTGCGGACGGCCGGTACCACGGTGCGGGAGGCGGGCAGACCGGCGATTGTATCGACGGGCCCACCGGGGCGCGAACCAATATCGCGGCCGGTGCGGGGTCCGTCCCGTAGGGGACGGCATGCGACCGGAGGGGTAGGCGCGGCCGTCCGGGCTTCCGTCTGCGGGCCGACGCGGCTACGGGTGCGGACGGAGCACCATGGAAGACATGAGCACCGTCATCCTGAACCCGAGAAGGACCGGCCCCGCGCACGGCGCGACCGCGGCCACCGGTCACCACCACAGCCACCGTGCCGGTGACGCCCTGCGCGCCGTCAGGGTCTTCGTCCGGGCCGCGTTCGGCGTCGTCGTCCTCGGTGAGTACGCGGAGGAGGCGGGCGTCCGCCGCACTCGCTGAGCACGGCACGCCCCCGCCCCGGCCGTCAGTTGTCCGTCAGCAGCTCGTCCGCGTCCACGATCCGGTACGCGTAGCCCTGCTCGGCCAGGAACCGCTGGCGGTGGGCCGCGAAGTCCTGGTCGATCGTGTCGCGGGCGACCACGGAGTAGAACCGGGCCTCGTGCCCGTCCGCCTTCGGACGCAGCACCCGGCCCAGCCGCTGGGCCTCCTCCTGGCGCGAGCCGAAGGTGCCGGACACCTGGATGGCGACGGTGGCCTCGGGCAGGTCGATGGAGAAGTTCGCCACCTTCGACACGACCAGCACGCTGATCTCGCCCTCCCGGAACGCGCCGAACAGCTTCTCCCGCTGGGCATTGCTCGTCTCGCCCTTGATCACCGGGGCGTTCAGATGCTCACCCAGCTCGTCGAGCTGGTCGATGTACTGCCCGATGACCAGCGTCTGCTCGCCCTGGTGCTTGCGCACCAGCGCCTCGGTGACCTTCCGCTTCGTCGCGGTCGTCGCGCAGAACCGGTACTTCTCCTCGGGCTCGGCGGTGGCGTAGGCGAGCCGCTCGCTGTCCGTGAGATTGACCCGCACCTCGACACAGTCCGCGGGCGCGATGTAGCCCTGCGCCTCGATCTCCTTCCACGGGGCGTCGAACCGCTTGGGCCCGATCAGCGAGAAGACGTCCGACTCGCGGCCGTCCTCCCGCACCAGGGTCGCGGTCAGCCCGAGCCGGCGGCGCGCCTGCAGGTCGGCGGTGAACTTGAAGACGGGCGCGGGCAGCAGGTGCACCTCGTCGTAGATCACCAGACCCCAGTCGCGGGAGTCGAACAGCTCCAGGTGCGGGTAGACGCCCTTGCGACGGGTCGTGAGCACCTGGTACGTGGCGATGGTGACCGGGCGGATCTCCTTGCGGGTACCGCTGTACTCGCCGATCTCCTCCTCGGTCAGCGAGGTCCGCTTGATCAGCTCGTGCTTCCACTGCCGGGCGGAGACGGTGTTGGTGACCAGGATCAGCGTGGTCGCCTTGGCCTGCGCCATCGCGCCCGCGCCGACGAGCGTCTTGCCCGCGCCGCAGGGCAGCACCACGACACCCGAGCCGCCGTGCCAGAAGCCCTCGACGGCCTGCTGCTGGTAGGGGCGCAGCGCCCAGCCGCTCTCGTCCAGCTCGATCGGGTGCGCCTCGCCGTCCACGTAACCGGCGAGGTCCTCGGCGGGCCAGCCCAGCTTCAGCAGCGTCTGCTTGACCTGCCCGCGCTCGGACGGGTGCACGGCCACCGTGTCGGGGTCGATCCTGGTGCCGACCAGCGGCTGGATCTTCTTCGACCGGAGGATCTCCTCCAGGACGGGCCGGTCGGTGGAGGTCAGCACCAGGCCGTGGACCGGGTGCTTGGAGAGCGTGAGGCGGCCGTACCGGTCCATCGTCTCGGCGATGTCGACGAGCAGCGCGTGCGGTACGGGGTAGCGCGAGTACTTCACCAGCGCGTCGACGACCTGCTCGGCGTCGTGTCCCGCGGCCCGCGCGTTCCACAGCCCGAGCGGGGTCAGCCGGTAGGTGTGGATGTGCTCGGGCGCGCGCTCCAGCTCGGCGAAGGGCGCGATCACACGGCGGCAGGCGTCGGCCTGCTCGTGGTCGACTTCCAGGAGCAGCGTCTTGTCGCTCTGGACGATGAGGGGTCCGGTCACGCGCTTCGGCCCTTTCTGCGGGGCCGCCCGGGGGCGGCGGGGTGGCCAAACCTCCAGTGTGCCGTATTCGCGGGGCGGGGTGGGGGTTCGTGGGGGGCCCGGCCCCGGGCTGGGGGGTTTGTCCTCAATCGCCGGACGGGCTTGAGTGGTGTCGGGTGCCGCGTGGGGTGCCCGGCCCCGGGCGTATCGGTTCCGTCCTCAATCGCCGGACGGGCTTGGAGTGGTGCGGGTGTCCCCGTGGGGTGCGCTGTGTTGGGTGGGTGGTGGTCCGGTGCCCCTCCGGGGCGTCTCCTCAGACGACGAACGTTCCGCGGGTACGCGAGGGGGCCCGGGTATCTGTTCGTCGTCCTGCGGGGACTCCCCTGCACGGCCCCGGACCGGTCCGTCCCGCGTCTGCGGCAGTCGTGGGGCCGGTGTGCAGACGCGATCGATGCAGGGGGTGGGGACGTGCAGGGGAGTCCCCGCAGGGAATGGCGTAGGACCCGGGTTCATGGCGTTGCGGGGTGCCACGCCATTTCTGAGGAGACGCCCCGGAGGGGCACCACCCCCCACCCACCGGGCACAGCGCACCCCGCGGGGCGACCCGCACCACTCAAGCCCGTCCGGCGATTGAGGACGGAACCCCGAACCAAGGGGACCCGCACCCCACGAGGCCCCCGCACGGGGACCCCGCACCCCGCAAGCCAGCCACCGCTTAAGCGCTCTGGTCGTCGGCCAGTTCTGCGACGCCGGTGATGCGGTGGAGGGGATACGTGCGGACCTCGTCGGCCGTGTGGTCGTACGCCGTCACGTAGCCGCCCTCGACGCGGACCGGCGCGATGACGCGCTGGCTGGCGGCGCCCTCCGCGTTGACGTAGCCGATCCAGATCGCGGAGCCGGTCATCGCCGCGGCCTGGACGGTGACGAGGGTCTCGGCGGAGGTGCTGCGGGGCAGTGCGCCCGTGGGGGCCGCGGGGCCGGTCTCCTTGTGGACGACCGTGGCGGCCGTGTCCCCGGCCCGGATCGCCCGGACCGCCGCACCCAGCAGGGTGGGATCGGGGACCGGCGGCCCCTCGGGACGGGGCGGGGGCCGAGCGGGGCGGGGTGCGGCGGGCGCCCGCGCGGGTGATCAGGACGTCGCCGTCGGCGGACTCCGCGGCGGGCGCGTAGCCGAGCTCGCGCAGGCCGTCGAGGAGCGAGGCCGGGTCGATCTGGGCGGCCAGGGCAGTCGGCGCGAGGCGGCGCAGCCGCAGGGTGGCCGAGCGCTTGTCGGCGAGGATCTCGTTGAGGACGGCCTCGTCGTCGCAGCGCACGTACGAGGAGGCGGCGCCGATCCGCAGATGGCCGTGGCGGCGGGCGACGTCGTCGATGAGGTAGCTGAGGGGCTGCGGCACCGGCGTACGGCTGTGTGCGGTGAGGAAGGCGTGCAGGTCGGCGGCGGACTGCCCGGCGTCCAGGGCGCGGCGCACCGAGCCCGGGGTGAACCGATAGACCGTGGCGCCACCCTTCGACTCGATGTCCGCGACGGTGGCGAGCATGTCCGCGAGGGGGCGCTCCAGCGGGCCCGGGGCGACGGCGGTCAGGTCGGCCTGGAGCAGGACGTGGTCGAGCGGTTCCGGGATGAGCGGGGCCAGCCGGGCGGCGGCCTCGGCGGGTCCGGCGTACAGCAGGGCGCGGGACTGCGAGGCGAGGGCGCCGCGGCCCGTGATGCCGAGGAGCTCGGACTCGTTCAGCGTCCACAGGGCGATCCGGGACCGCAGGTCGGTGGTGTCCCCGGCGGATGCGGAGGCACCGCGCAGCGGGCGTTCCCAGCGGAGCCGGGCGAGCACGGTCTCCGGGTCGGGGGCGGTGCCGTGGGGCAGCTCGGCGAGCAGGGCCAGTACCCGGTGGCGGACCTCGGGCGCGGCGGAACGGTCCAGGTCGGGGCCGAGCGTGGACAGGGCGCGGCCCTTGGCGTCCTGGCCGCCCACCAGTCCCGCGGTGCGCGTGGCGGCGAGCCAGGCGGCGGCGAGGCGTACCCAGCGGTCCTGGGCGGGGAGGTCGGTCCAGTCGTCGTACGCGGGAGTAGGCGCGTACCGCTCGTCGGCCTCCCCGTCGGAGGCCAGCAGCCCGGCGGCGTGGGCGAGTTCGATCCAGAACGCGGCCACGGGTTCCGACACGTCGAGGACGGCCGCGGTCTTCTTCAGCTCGCGGACGCTGAGGCCGCCGGCCCGCAGTATGGCGGGCCCGCCGCCGTTCCAGCTCTTCAGGAGCTCCTCGACGGTGGACACCGACAGGAACGCCTGGCCCGCCGCCGCGCTGTCCACAGCCTGTGGATCGCGTTCGGCCACGGCGACCACCGCGGGCGGCTGCGGCTCGGGCACCCGGTGGGCGCGTCCGGCCCGCAGGTGCAGGGCGGCCTCGCGGGGCAGCACGACGGTGCGGGTCGACACGGGCAGCAGCAGCCCGCGGTCGCGCAGCCACTTCACGGGCGGGGTGGGGTTCGGGGTCACCTCGCCGTACGGCGGGCCCCAGACCAGCCGGTCCAGCACCGACAGCGCCTCCACGGGTGCGGTGTCGAGGAGTTCGCCCATCCGCACGCGGTCGGTGAAGAGCGCGGCCAGGGCGGTCACCGCGGAGACCGGGTCGTAGGTGGCGGGCAGCCCGGCCGCGACCAGGATCTCCTGGAGCCGGCCCGGTGACATGCCGGAGGTGGCCTCCGCGACAGTCGGGCCCAGGCCGGTGGGGGAGGGGTGCTGCGGTGACGGCGAGAGGAGCTCGCGGGCGGTCCGCACCAGGTGCAGCCGCTCGTCCTCGCCCCAGACGAGGGCCTGTTCGCGCAGGGTGGTCAGGGACCCGGGCAGCGCGTCCACGATGGCCGCGCCGGCGTCGCCGCGGAGCTCGCCGTCGTCCCGGCCGTCACCGGTGAGCAGGCCGAGCAGGGTGTCGTAGGGAGCCGGGTCGGGTGCGACCGCGAGTGCCTCGGCGGTCTGCAGGGCGAACCGGTCGAGGTGTTCCAGGGCGCGGACGACGGAGGCACGGGTGCCGGCACGCGTCGCGAGCTGGGTGATGTCGTTGGGCACGGGGTTGAGGAGATCGGGGCGGGCACGCAGCAGCCCGGCCAAAGACTCGTCGTCCCGGGCGCGCAGAGCCTCGGCGAGCGTCCGCGGTGGTGTGGTCATCCCCATCCGTCCCACGGTAGTCGCTCCGGACAGGCCCGAGGACGCTACCGTCGGTGCAGGGCCGTAGAGGGGAACCATCGCGTGGGGATCGAGAGCGATCAGCTGGTCTTCGACTACCTCAGCCGGGTCGGGGACCTGGCGCAGCAGCAACAGCTGTCCTCGGGCACCCGGATGAGGCTCGTGACGGCGCTGCGGGGCGAGATCGACCGGCAGCGGGTGAAGCAGGCCGCGGACACGCCGGGGGCGGTGCGCCGCATCATCGGGACGCTCGGCACCCCCGACGAACTGGTCGCGGCGGCGGCCACGTCGGCCGACGGAACGGTAGCGCTGCCGCAGGCGCCGGACTGGGGCGCCGCGGAGGCGGGCGGGATCCCGCGGCCGCGCCGGGCGAAGCTCCGGAAAGACAGTTCGCGCAAGGGCGCGTCGGAGGTGCGGGGCGAGGCGTCCGGGGCGTCACCCGGGCCGGCGCCGTCCGCGCCGCACCGCGCGGGCACGGACGAGCTCGGACCGTCCGGGAGCGAGGCGGACTGGTGGCGCGTCGATCCGGGACCCTTCGGTGAGTTCGGCGCGGGGACCGACGTACCGGGGTTCCGGGGCGGGGTGGAGATCCCGGCGGTGCTGAGGCCGCCGGTGGCGGCGGAGGACGAGGACGAGGAGTTCGAGGACGACGAGGAGGAGCCCGAGGAGGGGTACGAGGCGGCGGCCCCGGCCCGGCGCCGCCGGCTCCCGAGGCTGCGCCGCCGCCGGAGCGGCGAGGAACGGGCGCCCCGCGGCTTCTCCCACCCGCTGCTGCTGCTCGCCGCCGGCCTGCTGGTGGCCGGCGCGGTGATGGGCTCCCTGCTGGCCCTGGCGGGCGGCTGGCTGCTCGCGTACAGCTCCCGCCGGATGTCCCGCACGGAGGCGAAGTGGGCGGCGATGGGGGTACCCGGGCTGGTCCTGGCGGGCGGCCTCGTCTGGCTCTGGGGCCGCCTGGACGGCCGCTGGGGCAAGCCGATCCCCGAACACGGAATGGCGGACGCGCTGAGCGGGGTGTGGCCGGTGGTGGTCCGCGTGGCAGCGGTGGCCTCGGCCCTGTTCCTGGTCTGGCGGGCGCGGCGGCGGTAGAGGTCCCCGTGGGGCGCGGCGTCCCCGTGCGGGGTGCCTCGTGGTGTGCGGGTTCCCCCGTTGCGCGGGGTTCCGTCCTCAATCGCCGGACGGGCTTGAGTGGTGCGGGTCGCCCCGCGGGGTGCGCTGTGTTCGGTGGGTGGGGGTGGTGCCCCTCCGGGGCGTCTCCTCAGAAATGGCGTGTTCACCCGGGTCCGCGAGGGACCCGGGTCGTACGCCATTTCCTGCGGGGACTCCCCTGCACGTCCCCACCCCCTTGCATCGGTCGCGTCTGCACACCGGCCCCACGACTGCCGCAGACGCGGGACGGCCGGTCCGGGGCCGTGCAGGGGAGTCCCCGCAGGACGACGAACAGATACCCGGGTCCCTCGCGTACCCGCGGAACGTTCGTCGTTTGAGGAGACACCCCGGAGGGGCACCGGACCACCACCACCCGGGCAGCGCACCCCGCACGGGGCACCCGCACCACTCCAAGCCCGTCCGGCGATTGAGGACAAAACCCCCAGCCCGGGGGCCCGGGCCAGAGCCAGGACCCCCCGAAACCGCAGCCCGCACGGGGCCCCCGCACCGCACAATGGATGGCATGGCTTCGCAACCGCTGACGGTCGGCTTCGACCTGGACATGACGCTCATCGACTCCCGGCCCGGTATCAAGGCCGCCTACCTGGCCCTCTCCGCCGAGACGGGCGCGGTGATCGACACCGATCTGGTGGTGAGCCGGCTCGGCCCGCCGCTGGAGGACGAGCTGGTGAACTGGTTCCCGGCCGCCGAGGTGGCCGCCGTGGCCGACCGCTACCGCGAGATCTATCCCACATACGCGATCGCCCCGACGCTAGCGATGCCCGGCGCGCGGGAGTCGGTGGAGGCGATCCGTGAGCTGGGCGGCCGGACGATGGTCGTCACCGCCAAGTACGAGCCCAACGCGAAGCTGCACCTCGCGCACCTGGGGATCGAGCCGGACGTGATCGTCGGCGGCCTGTGGGCCGAGGCGAAGGCGCAGGCGCTGCGGGAGCACGGGGCCGGGGTGTATGTGGGCGACCACACCGGCGACGTGCGCGGCGCGCGGGTCGCGGGCGCGCACTCGGTGGCCGTGACGACCGGCCCGTGCGACGGGGCCGAGCTTCGGGCGGCGGGGGCGGACGTGGTGCTGGCGTCCCTGACGGAGTTCCCGGCCTGGCTGCGGGAATTCGCCGGCCGGCCCGCGTAGCCCCCGTTCCGCCGTCAGCCGCCGAACGGGCGGCCACGCCCCCGCCGCCGGACGGGCGGCCACGCCCCCGCCGCCCGGGGCGCGGCGGCCCGTTATCGCGCCGGTGCCCCCGCCCGTACCGAGCGGATCACGCCCGCGGCGGCGATCAGGAACCCCACGCCCATCAGCATGCAGACCGCATACGCGACGGACGGGAACGGCTCGGTGCCGAGGAACAGGGGGCCACGGTGACCAGCGTGGCCACCGCGCCGACGAAGAAGACGATCGCGCCGACCCGGACCAGCCGGTCACCGGCGCCAGAAGGAGAAGTACTCACCCGGTCAGGGTAGTTCTTTCCGGACACAGTCCGGATGACCAGGGTTGACGAGGGGTACTTCATCTGTGGAGGCTTCTGCCAGCAGGGGAGCGCGACCTTAGAACGGCCTGACCTGCTGAGGCTTTGTTCCGGCATACGGGTTGAGATGGGGTGCGTGCTTTGCCGACTGGCAAGGTCAAGTGGTTCAACAGCGAGAAGGGCTTCGGCTTCCTCTCCCGCGACGACGGCAGTGACGTCTTCGTGCACTCCTCCGTGCTCCCCGCCGGAGTCGACGCCCTCAAGCCCGGCCAGCGCGTCGAATTCGGCGTCGTCGCGGGACAACGCGGTGACCAGGCACTTTCCGTGGCCATCCTCGACCCCACCCCGTCCGTCGCGGCCGCCCAGCGCCGCAAGCCGGACGAACTGGCTTCGATCGTGCAGGACCTGACGACCGTGCTGGAGAACATCACGCCGATGCTGGAGCGCGGCCGCTACCCCGACAAGGCGGCCGGCGCCAAGATCGGCGGCCTGCTCCGCGCGGTCGCCGACCAGCTCGACGTGTAGGACGGCTGACGCGCGGGGCTCAGGGGGACGACAGCGCGTCCGGGGCGAGGGGCGGGACAAGCCCCTCGGCCGCGGCGCGCGTCAGCAGGCCGCGGATGGCCGCGTAGCCGTCCTCCCCGAGGTCGGCGGTGAATTCGTTGACGTACAGCCCGATGTGCTGGTCGGCGACGGACGGGTCCATCTCCTGCGCGTGCGCCAGCACGTACGGCCGGGAGGCCTCCGGGTCGTCCCACGCCATCCGTACCGACGTGCGCACCGACTCGGCGAGCCGCTCCAGCGTGTCCGCGCCCAGCGACCGCTTGGCGATGATCGCGCCGAGCGGGATCGGCAGCCCGGTCGTGTCCTCCCAGTGCCGTCCCATGTCGGCCAGGTTGTGCAGGCCGTAGTTCTGGTACGTGAAGCGTGCCTCGTGGATGACGAGACCGGCGTCCACCTTGCCGTCCCGTACCGCCGGCATGATCTCGTCGAACGGCATCACGACGATCTCGCCGACCCCGCCCGGCACCACTTCCGCGGCCCAGAGCCGGAACAGCAGGTACGCGGTGGAGCGCTCGCTCGGCACGGCGACGGTCTTCCCCGTCAGGTCCGCGCCCGCCTCCTTGGTGAGGACCAGCGGACCGCAGCCCCGTCCCAGCGCGCCGCCGCACGGCAGCAGCGCGTACTCCTGAAGGACCCAGGGCAGCACCGCGTACGAGACCTTGAGCACGTCCAGTTCGCCGCGCTCGGCCATCCCGTTGGTGATGTCGATGTCGGCGAAGGTGACATCGAGGGCGGGCGCGCCGGGGACTCTTCCGTGCACCCAGGCGTCGAAGACGAACGTGTCGTTCGGGCACGGCGAGAAAGCGATCCGGAGCGGGTCAGGAGTCGTTTCGGTCATGGTGGGTCCAGCCTTCCAGTACGGGTATGAGCTTCCCGAACGCGTCGGTGAGCGCGGCCAGCGCGTCGCCGATGCGCCAGGCGTCGCGGTCGCGGGGGCCGACGGCGTTCGAGACGGCCCTGATCTCCAGGACGGGCACGCCGATCCGGTCGGCCGCCTCCGCGACCCCGAACCCCTCCATGGCCTCGGCGACGGCGCCGGGGTGCGCGGCGAGCAGGGCGGCGGTGCGCGCGGCGCTGCCGGTCACGGTGGAGACGGTGAGGATGTCGCCGGTCACCGCACCGGTGGCCGAGGCCGCTTCCCGTACCAGCGCGGGCGGTGGCGCGATGCGGTCGCGCCCGAAGCCCAGCGCGGTGACGGGCACGAACCCGTCGGGTGTGTCGGCGCCCAGATCGGCCGCGACGATCGCCTGCGCGACGACGAGCGAGCCGAGCGGGGCGGCGGGGGCGAACCCGCCGCCGATGCCGGCTGAGATCACCAGGCAGTAGCGGTCCGAAGCCAGGGCGAACGCGGCGGCGGCCGCCGCAGCGGCCGGTCCGGCGCCGCCCGCCAGGACGTCGAAGGGGCCGGCGCGGTGGATCTCCGCGCCCGGCACCGGGAACACCGACACCGCGGAACCGTCCCCGAACGCACGCGTGACCGCGTCCCGTTCCACCGGGACAGCGGTCACGACAAGCACACGCACGGGAGGAGGCCTCCGAGGGCAGGAGGGGGTCAGTCGGTCTTCTTGAGCTCGAAGTGCCAGATGCCGGTCAGCTTCTTGCCCTTCGTCTCCACGATGCTGATCTGCGTCTTGCTCGTGGTCGCGCCGCTCTCGCTGGAGAAGAAGGCGCTGCCCGGGATGGACCGGTAGGTCTTCTTGTACGGCTCCTGCTCGGCCTGCTGGCCGTTGATGAAGAGCGTCCAGCCGTTGTCGGCGACCTCGGGGTCCACGCCGAAGCGGACCTTGTCGTCCATCGCGACCTTGACGGACTTCTCCGCCTTCTTGTTGAGGCAGCCCTGGGTGTCGGACTCGTTCAGGGCCTTGCCGTCGTTGTAGCAGGACGCCTCGGTACTCACCGAGTTGTCGCCGACCGTCACGGTGGCGAGCGGCGTCGGCTTGTCGCAGGCGGAGAGGACAAGGAGTCCCGCGGACACGGCACCAAGAGCGACGCCGATTCGACGGCCCTTACCGGAGAAGAACGCAACGGTCATGGGCCGAAGGCTATCGGTCGCTCCGGCTCACGCCACGCGGGGGTGCGGCGAGCCGCGCCGCGCGGTGCTCAGCAGCCCCCGTACGGAGGCTCCCGCACCGAGCGCGAGGATGCCCGCGGCGACCGACATGCCCAGTACGCCGTTGAGGGGGAGGGCGATGCCGATCGCGCCGCCGACCACCCAGGCCATCTGGAGCAGTGTCTCGGACCGTGCGAACGCGGAGGTCCGCACCTCCTCCGGCACATCGCGCTGGATCATCGCGTCCAGCGACAGCTTCGACAGGGCCTGGGTGAAGCCGGCCATCGCGGCGAGCGCGGCGACCATGACGGTGCTGAAGAAGATCGCGGCCAGCACGGCGACGCCGAGTGCCAGGCCCAGCACCGAGGCGATGATCACCTCAGGGCCGCGGGCCCTGAGCCAGGAGCCGACCGCCGTGCCCAGCGCGTTGCCCGTCCCGGCGGCCACGCCGACGATGCCGAGCGAGACCGCGGCGCTCTGGCCGGCGAGCGGCTGCTCGCGCAGCAGGAACGCCAGGAAGAAGATGAGGAAGCCGGAGAGCGCGCGGTGCGCGGCGTTGGCCTGGAGCCCGTGCAGGACGGACGGGCCGACGGAACGCAGCCCGGGGCGCTTCTCCCCGTTCTTCTCCTTGGACCTGGCAGGTTTCTTTCCGGCCTTGGGCGTGGCGGATGTCCGCAGCGGTTCGGGCCGGACGGCACCCTCGCCGTGCGGCGGCACCAGATGCGCCTTGCTCTCGCCCTTCGCCGAGTCCACCTTGGGCGGCATGGTGAACGCCAGGACGGCGCCCCCGACGAAGATCGCGCAGGCGCCGTACAGCGGCCACGGCGGGCCGATGGACTGCAGCCCGGCGCCGATCGGAGCGGCCGCGCCCGTCGCCAGCAGACCGGCCAGGGTGACCCGTGAGTTCGCCTTCACCAGCGAGAAGCGGGGTGGCAGCAGACGCGGTACGACGGCGCTGCGCACGACCCCGTACGCCTTCGAGCAGACCAGGACGCCCAGGGCCGCCGGATACAGCTCCAGGCCGCTGGTGGCGACCGCGCCCGACATGGTGAGCGCCAGCAGCGCACGGGCCAGCATGGAGCCCGCCATCGCGGCGCGGCGGCCGTGCGGCAGGTGGTCCAGGAGCGGGCCGATGACGGGGGCGAGGACGATGAACGGCGCCATCGTGACGGCGAGGTACAGGGCGACCCGGCCGCGGGCCTCGTCGGTCGGTACGGAGAAGAACACCGTGGACGCGAGGGCGATGGTGATCATCACGTCGCCCGCGCCGTTCACCGCGTGCAGCTCGATCAGTCTGCCCAGCCCGGACTCGCCGGCGCCGTGGGCATGAGTCGCCTTCCGGATGCCTCTGGCGGTTCCGGTGAACGGCGTGTGGAGGGCATGACCGATCGACCGGCCTGTCCTGCGGAGCGGGCCGGCCCCGTCGTGCGACCTGGCGGAAGCCACTTGGTCATACTGCCCCAGTCCCAGGCATTGCGAACCGAGATCGGCGCGGGGCGTGCTGCGGACCGCCCCGTCGGGTCAGTGATCGGCCAGGTGGCAGGGGGTGCGCGGGTGCGGATGCCGGTGGCCGGGCCGCGCTCTTTACACGGGACACGGCACCGGATACGGCGCCGTTTGGGACGGGCAGGTGGGCGGGAAGCGGCGGAGAGGGTAGCGTGCGTAGCGCGCCACCGGCGGTTGTTCTTGGCCGCGCGCCTCTCGGCGATCCCGCAGAATGGGTTGCAGAAGGTGCGCCCGAGGCAGGCACAACGGGTGTGGACGTCGACGCGGCCCCCAGGTCCGCTCCGCCCGCAACCGAATGGCCGAAATCGATGGATGTGCTGGCGCGCTCGTGAGACTGGCGTAGGAGAGAAGCGAGACCTGTGAGTGCTGCGACGACGCGAAGCCGTACGGCCCGTACCCCTGTTCCCGACCGTTTGTGCGCCGAGGCAGTAGACCTCGCCCGCGCGGCGGCCGAGGAGGCAGCCGCGCCAGGGGTCGTGGGTGAGCATGTGGACGTGGTCCCCGAGGGGGACCGGGTGGTCACGCACTACTTCGAGTGCAAGGACCCGGCTTACCGGGGCTGGCGCTGGGCGGTGACGGTCGCCAGGGCCTCCCGCGCGAAGAACGTCACGCTGGACGAGACGGTGCTGCTGCCGGGCGGCGAAGCGCTGCTCGCGCCGGAGTGGGTGCCGTGGAGCGAGCGGCTGCGGCCGGGTGACATGGGGCCGGGCGACCTGCTGCCCACCGAGGCGGACGATCTGCGCCTGGAGCCCGGGTACACCGGCGACGACGAGCTGCCGCCCAACTCCGCGATCGCCGCGGTCTCGGGTGAGCTGGCGGATCTCGTCGAGTCGGAGGACGCGGAGCTGACGACGCGCCCGGACGCGCCGCGCCGCGGTTCGATCGCGGCGGTCGCGGACGAGCTCGGCATGCGGCGTGCGCGGGTGCTGTCCCGGTACGGGCTGCATGCGGCGGCCGACCGCTGGGACGAGGGTTTCGGCGCGAAGACACCAATGGCCCAGGCGGCTCCGGCCTCCTGCGTGTCCTGTGCCTTCCTGGTGCCGCTCGCGGGCTCGCTGAAGCAGGCCTTCGGGGTGTGCGCGAACGAGTTCGGTCCGGCGGACGGGCACGTGGTGTCCCTGTCGTACGGCTGCGGTGGGCATTCGGAGGCGGCGGTGATGCCGAAGCCGCCGAAGCCGGCGCCGCATGCGCTGGACACGATGCAGGTGGATGAGTACCCGCTGCGGCCGGCTCGGGATTCCGGCTCGGTGCCGGTGGAGTCGGATGCGGTGGAGGATCTCGGCCACTCCTGAGGCCGGTGGCCGCGGGAGCGTGTCCCGCGTGCCGCGGGGCTCTTCCGTGTGACGCGGGGGCCTCTTCCGCGTGCGGCGGGGGCCATTCCGTGTGCCGCGGCCTGCTCCGGCGTGCCGGTTCCGTCCTCAATCGCCGGACGGGCTTGGTTTGCCGTGCGGGCTTCGGTGCCTGCTGGTTTTGTCCTCAATCGCCGGACGGGCTTGAGTTTGCCGTGCGGGTTTGAGTTGCCGTGCGTGTTTGAGGGGGCTACGGGCGCGCGCCTGGGGGCTGATCAGCCCGTCCGGCGTTTGAGGACGGAACCGGGGCTGTGGGGAGCGGGGCAGTCGGTTCCGGGCTGCTCTGGTGGCATTCCAGCCCGTCCGGCGATTGAGGACAGCGCCGCACCCCCCAGGACCCGGTAGCTTCGGGGCGCACACTTGGCGGCACGGGGACGCCTAACCGGATGAGGGAGTCACAGCGTGAGCATGAATGCGACCGAGGGCGCCGACCCGTTCGGCACCGCACGACTGCGGCGCGGCGTGCTCGATGCCTGGGGCGCGGGCCCCGCCCGTTTCCGCGAGGACGCCAACGCCGAGGAGGACCTCGCGCTCGGCGGCTACCGCGACCGCCTCGTCGTCGAACTGGCCCAGAACGCCGCCGACGCCGCAGCCCGCGCCCGGGTACCCGGCCGACTCCGCCTCACCCTGCATCCCGCGACCGCCGAGGCCCCCGCCGTCCTCGCCGCCGCGAACACCGGCGCGCCCCTGGACGCCACCGGCGTGGAGTCGCTGTCCACCCTGCGCGCCTCCGCCAAGCGCGAGGGGCACGAATCGGCCGTGGGCAGGTTCGGTGTCGGGTTCGCCGCCGTGCTCGCGGTGAGCGACGAGCCCGCCGTCATCGGCCGGCACGGTGGCGTCCGCTGGTCACTCGCCGAGGCGCGCGACCTCGCCGCGCAGGCGGCCGTCGGCAGCCCCGGCCTCGGTGACGAGCTGCGCCGCCGGGACGGTCACGTACCCCTGCTGCGGCTCCCGCTGCCCGCCGAGGGCACCGCCCCGGACGGCTACGACACCGTCGTCGTCCTGCCGCTGCGCGACGGCGGGGCCGAGGACCTGGTCGGCCGGCTGCTCGACGCCGTCGACGACGCGTTGCTGCTCACCCTGCGCGGCCTCGACGAGATCGTCATCGAAACGCCGGACGCCGCACGGACGTTGAGGCGCTCGCAGCACGGCCCGTACACCCATGTCGAGGACTCCGCGCACGGCACGAACCGCTGGCGCACCGTCGTCCACCACGGACCGGTCGAGCCCGCGCTCCTCGCCGACCGCCCGCTGGAGGAACGGCTGCGCCCGCACTGGTCGGTGACCTGGGCCGTCCCGGTGGACGCGGAGGGCGCGCCGGTACGCCCCCGTACCGCCCCCGTCGTGCACGCGCCGACCCCCACCGACGAACCGCTCGGCGTACCCGCGCTGCTCATCGCGTCGCTGCCGCTGGACACCACCCGCCGCCACCCCGCGCCCGGACCGCTCACCGACTTCCTGGTGCAGCGCGCGGCCGACGCGTTCGCCGAGCTGCTCGCCGACTGGCAGCCGGTGTCCGTCGCCACCATCGGTCTCGTGCCCGGACCGCTCGGCAAGGGCGAGCTGGACGGCGCGCTGCGGGGCGCGATCCTGGAGCGGCTGCCGCGCGTCGCGTTCCTGGAGCCCGCCGCTCCCCGCGACCCGGCCGCCGAACCGGACCAGTGGGACACCTGGGACGCCGGGACCGAGAGCGCCCGTAAGGCCACCACCGCGCTGCGGCCCATCGAGGCCGAGGTGCTGGAGGGGGTCGGCGCCGAGACGGTCACCGTGCTGGCCGAGGTGCTGCCCTGTCTGCTGCCCGCCGGCCTGGAGCGCCGGGTCGAGCTGCGGACGCTCGGTGTCGCCCGGGTGCCGCTGACCGAGGCGATCGACCGGCTCGCCGGCCTTGAGCGCGACCCCGGCTGGTGGCGGCGGCTGTACGACAGCCTGGCCGGCATCGACCCGGACCGGCTCTCCGGTCTGCCGGTACCGCTCGCCGGGACGACTTCCCGGGGCCCGGAACCCGAGTCCCCGGCCGTCCCCCGCACCACCATCGGCCCCCGGCAGGTCCTGCTCCCGCTCCCGGACGCGCTGACCGGCCCGGTCCTGGACCGGCTCGGCCGGCTCGGGCTGAAGGTCGCTCACCCGGACGCCGCGCATCCGCTCCTGGAGAAGCTGGGCGCCCTGCCCGCCACCCCGCGCGCCGTGCTGACGACCCCGCAGGTGCGGGCCGCCGTCGCCGGTTCGCTGGACGCCGGCGAGATCTGGGACGAGGACGCCCTGGACGGCGACGAGCTCGTGGAGACCGTCCTCACCCTGGTCCGGGACGCCGATCTGGTGCCGGGCGACGAGCCGTGGCTCGGCGCGCTCGCGCTGCCGGACGAGGACGGCGAGCCCGCTCCGGCCGGTGAACTCGTGCTCCCCGGCAGCCCGTTCGCCTCCGTCATGCGCGAGGGCGAACTCGCCCTCTGCGACGCGGAGCTGGCCGGCCGCTGGGGCGAGCAGCCGCTGACCGCCTGCGGGGTGCTGGCCACGTTCGCACTCGTGCGGGCCACCGACGTGGTGCTGGATCCGGACGAACTGGAGCCGCGCGAAGGCGACTTCGCCGAGGCCGACGACGCCGGGCTGCTCGACGCGGTCGACGTGTGGTGCGAGGACATCCTCGACCAGCTCCCGGACACCCCCGTGCCGCCGGTCGCCACCGAACTGGTCGCCGTCCGCGACCTCGACCTCGTCGACGACGACGCCTGGCCGCAGGCGCTGGCGCTCCTCGCACAGCCGCCGCTGCGCGACGCGCTGACCCAGCCGGTGCGGGTGCTGCTCCCCGACGGTACGACGCAGTCCGTACGCCCGTACACCGCCTGGTGGCTGCGCGACCACCCGGTGCTGGACGGCCGCCGCCCGGCGGGCCTGCGCGCGGACGGGGGCGATCCCCGGCTGGCCGGCCTGTACGACTCCGCCGACGCGACCGGCTTCGACGACGCGCAGGTGCTGCGCGCGCTCGGTGTCCGGACCTCGGTCGCCGCCCTGCTGGACGAGCCCGGCGGTGCGGCCGAGCTCCTGGGCCGGCTCGCGGACGAGGACCGCCCGGTCGGTCCCGTACAACTGCACTCCCTGTACACGGCCCTGGCTGAACTCGACCCGGAGCAGGTCACGCTGCCGGACGAGCTGCGGGCCGTGGTCGACGGCGAGGTGCGGGTCGTCGACGCGGCGGACGCGATGATCGCGGACGCCCCCGACCTGCTGCCGCTCACCGAGGGACTGCCGCTCCTCCCGGTCGCCCCGGCGAACGCGGCCGAGCTGGCCGAGCTGTTCCAGGTGCGGCGGCTCGGCGAGAGCGTCGAGGCGGAGGTGACGAGCGAGGGCGAGGAGCACCAGGTGCCGGAACCGGTCCGCATCCTGCTCGGCGCCGGCACCCCGGCCACGTACGTCGAACATGCCGAACTGCGGGCGGGCGGCGTCGAGCTGGACTGGCGCCGCACCCCGGACGGCACCGTGCACGCCGCGACCCTGGAGGGCGTCGCGGCGGGCCTGGCCTGGGCGGCGGGCCAGTGGCCGCGCCGCTTCGAGGTGGCCGCCCTGCTGGAGGACCCGTCGCGCACGGAGGAACTGGCCCGGGACCGCTGGTTCGACTGACCCGCCCGGACGAGGGCGGTTGGGTCGCGCGGCGGATTCACGAAATTTCCTCAGGATCCGCACAACCCTTCACGGTCGGCGGACATCTTGTCAGTGGAGCCAGCAGGCTCCACTGACGATCTTGGGTCTGCGCGCGGACGACTGCCGCGGACCCCCTCTCCACCTTGGGGAACGAACATGCGCATTCGTGCCACCGTTGCCGCTGTCAGCGGCGCCCTGGCCCTTTCCGCCCTCGTCCTTCCGTCGGCCGCTCAGGCCGACGGCGCGCACGGTTCGACCAGCACCGTCGCCGACGTCGCGCGTGCGGCCCAGTCCGCCGCCGCGCAGTCCGGCGCGAAGAACGGCGCCCGCGCGGCCGCGGCCGCGTCCGAGCCGGGCGAGCTCGACCTCACCTTCTCCAAGCTCACGGTCAACGGCGGCAAGCCGATAGTCGTCGGCACCACGCTGACGAAGCGGGTTCCGACCACCTTCACCGTCACGCACGCCGCCGACGTGGACATCTTCGACTCGTCGTTCGTGCTCGATGTCTCGCTCTACCGCGGCTCGTTCGACAACCCGGCGAACGAGCTCTACGGCGACGAGGCTCCCGTCTGCAAGGCCGTGTCCGCCACGGTCGCCACCTGCAAGGGGCAGATCGCCGTCTGGCCCGAGTTCGACCTGCTCGGCAACGCCGACGCCACGAAGTGGAAGGCGGGCGGCTTCGCCGTCGACTTCCGGGGCCAGGACCCGGCCGAGGCCGACCCCAGCGAGGTCGGCTTCGCGCTGCAGGACAACCTGGGGACCGCGAGTCTCCAGCGTGCGTCGAAGCAGTCCGTCAACGCCTCGCCGGAGCCGGTCAAGAAGGGCAAGACCCTCACGGTCACCGGATGGCTGTCGCGGGCCAACTTCGACGACCTGAAGTACCACGGCTACACCGCCCAGCCCGTGAAGCTGCAGTTCCGCAAGAAGGGCAGCAGCACCTACACCACGGTGAAGACCGTGACGACGAACAACAAGGGTGACCTGAAGACCACCGTCAAGGCTTCGGCCGACGGCTACTGGCGCTACAGCTTCGCCGGTACGTCCACCACCCCGGCGGCCACCGCCACGGGTGACTACGTCGACGTGAAGTAGCCCTTCCGGCTCCTGCCGGAGTGGTCAAAGAGGCCGCCGCTTGCCGTCACACCGGGAAGCGGCGGCTCACCAGGCGCCAGGCGTACTCCAGTGCCACCGAGGCGATCACTGCGATGCCCACCGCCGTCCAGGGCATCGTCGTGCCCACCAGCTTCAGGGCGAAGAAGTCCTGGAGCCACGGCACCACGAGCACGACCAGGAAGGCCAGGCCCATCGCCGCCACCAGGCAGATCCGCCACCAGGTGTAGGGGCGGGCGATGATCGCCAGGACCCACATCGACACCAGGAACAGGGTGAGGGTGGCGGCGCTGGTCTCCGCGTCCAGGGCGCCGCTGCCGGCGTAGTGGTGCCGGGCGATCAGGTACGTCACGAAGGTGGCGACCGCCGCGATCGTGCCCGACGGGATCGCGTACCGCATCACGCGGCGCACGAAGTGCGGATGCGCGCGCTCCTTGTTGGGGGCCAGGGCCAGGAAGAACGCCGGGATGCCGATCGTCAGCGTCGACAGCAGCGTCAGGTGGCGGGGCAGGAACGGGTACTCGACCTGGAAGCAGACCACCAGGACGGCCAGCAGCACCGAGTAGACGGTCTTGGTCAGGAACAGGGTGGCGACCCTGGTGATGTTGCCGATGACCCGGCGGCCCTCGGCGACGACGGACGGCAGCGTCGCGAAGCTGTTGTTGAGCAGCACGATCTGGGCGACGGCCCGGGTCGCCTCGGAGCCGGAACCCATCGAGACGCCGATGTCGGCGTCCTTGAGGGCGAGGACGTCGTTGACCCCGTCGCCCGTCATCGCGACGGTGTGCCCGCGGGACTGGAGGGCGGCGACCATCTCCCGCTTCTGCTGCGGGGTGACGCGGCCGAAGACCGCGTTCTCCTCCATGGCGGTGGCCATCGCGTCCGGGTCGGTGGGCAGCTTGCGCGCGTCCAGGGTGTGTTCGGCGCCCGGCAGGCCGAGCTTCGCGGCGACGGCACCGACCGAGACGGCGTTGTCGCCGGAGATCACCTTCGTGGCGACCCGCTGGTCGGCGAAGTAGGCGAGGGTCTCCCCGGCGTCGGGCCGCAGCCGCTGTTCCACGACGATCAGCGCGCTCGGGACGGCTCCGGCGGCGGTCCCGGGGTCGTCGAGCGCGCCTTCGGTCCGGGCCAGGAGCAGCACGCGCAGGCCCTGCTGGTTCAGCTGCTCGATCTCGGCCAGCGCCGGGTCCTCCTCGGGCAGCAGCACGTCCGGGGCGCCGAGCAGCCAGGACGACGCCTGCCCGTCGCCCTCGTCGAACGCGGCGCCGCTGTACTTGCGGGCCGAGGAGAACGGCAGCGCCTGTGTGACGTGCCAGCCCTTGCCGTCCGGGGGCGGGTAGGCGTCGATGATCGCCTGGAGGCTGGCGTTGGGCCGGGGGTCGGAGGCGCCGAGGGCGCCGAGCACCCGGCCCAGGTACGCGTCGTCGGTGCCGTTCAGCGCCCGGACCTCGGTGACGTCCATGCCGCCCTCGGTGAGGGTGCCGGTCTTGTCCAGACAGACGACGTCGACCCTGGCCAGGCCCTCGATGGCGGGGAGTTCCTGGACCAGGCACTGCTTGCGGCCCAGCCGTACGACGCCGATGGCGAAGGCGACCGAGGTGAGCAGGACGAGCCCCTCCGGGATCATCGGGACGATGCCGCCGACGGTCCGGGCGACCGACTCCTTGAAGTTGTTGTCCTTCACCACCAGCTGGCTGATGATCAGGCCGAGCGCGGTCGGGATCATCATCCAGGTGACGTACTTGAGGATGGTGGAGATGCCGCTGCGCAGCTCGGACTGGACGAGGGTGAAGCGGGAGGCCTCCTCGGCGAGCTGCGCCGCGTAGGCCTCGCGGCCGACCTTCGTGGCGGCGAACGCCCCGCCGCCCGCGACGACGAAGCTGCCGGACATCACCGGGTCGCCGGCCCGTTTCAGGACCGGGTCGGCCTCGCCGGTGAGCAGGGACTCGTCGATCTCCAGGCTGTCGGCCTCGGCGACGGTGCCGTCCACGACGACCTTGTCGCCGGGCCCGAGCTCGACGAGGTCGCCCAGGACGATCTCGGAGGTGGAGATCTCGGCGGCCACGCCGTCCCGTCGCACGGTGGGTTTCGCCTCGCCGACGACCGCGAGGCCGTCCAGCGTCTTCTTGGCCCGCCACTCCTGCACGATGCCGATGCCGGTGTTGGCGATGATCACGAAGCCGAAGAGGCTGTCCTGGATCGGCGCGACACACAGCATGATCACCCAGAGCACGCCGATGATCAGGTTGAACCGGGTGAGGACGTTGGCGCGGACGATCTCGGTCACGGACCGGGAGGAGCGGACCGGTACGTCGTTGACCTCGCCGCGGGCGATCCGCTCGGCGACCTCGGCCGCGGTCAGTCCGCCCCCGCCGGCCGCCGGAGTCCGTTCCGGCAGTTCCACCGGGTGGACCGGGTCGAGCTCGGAGCCGGCGTCGATCGTCACCGGCCGGCCGTTGCCGGGAGGTCCGTGGGATCCGTTCGGCTCATCCCCTGAGGGGTCGAGTGCCCGCTGAGTCATGGTTCCGACGGTACGGGCGGATCGTCCGGTTCACCCGCCGGGTGGTCCGAAGACCGGACCGGGGGAGGACGGGGATCGTCCCGCGGTACTACGACCGGGCGCAAGCGTGCGTCAGGCGGTGCTGCCGGGGGCGTCCCCGGAGTCGGCCTGCGGGCCGGCCGCGTCGGCCGCGGCCATCCGCTTGAGTGCGGCGTCGCGCCCCCGCACGTACCAGATGCCGATCAGGCCGAGTCCCGCACCGGCCAGGCAGGTCCACACCCACCACAGGTGACCGTGGTCGTCGAACCAGCCGTAGAACGGGAGCTGGACGAGGAAGAGGACGAACCAGAGGATCGTGCCGCCGGTGATGGTCGCGACGACGGGCCCCTCCAGGGGCTCGGGTGCCTCGTGTTTCGGTGTCCACTTCGCCATGGGCTCAGTGTATGCGGCGCGTACATAAACGCCTTCAGGCCAGTCGGCCCAAGGGTCTACGCGCGGAGATAGCGATCTTTGCCTTATGTATTCATACTGAATCTGCTTGCGACTGTCTCGAATTGTTCGTGCGAAAGTCCAAAGCTGACCAGATTTAACCCCCCTCTACGTATGACTGAGGTCCGCCATGCCCCCCTCGGCCACCGCTCCGGTCGACTCCGAGCAGCCCCAGGCTCCCCAGCCCCACGGCGGCCTGGACCGTTACTTCAAGATCTCCGAGCGGGGGTCGTCGGTCGCGCGTGAGATCCGCGGCGGATTCGCCACCTTCTTCGCGATGGCGTACATCATCGTGCTGAACCCGATCATCCTGGGCAGCGCGAAGGACATGTACGGGCACCAGCTCGACAGTGGGCAGCTGGTCACCGCGACGGTCCTCACCGCGGCGTTCTCCACCCTGCTCATGGGTGTGATCGGCAACGTCCCGATCGCGCTGGCCGCGGGCCTCGGCGTCAACACCGTCGTCGCCCTCCAGCTCGCCCCTCGGATGAGCTGGCCCGACGCGATGGGCATGGTCGTCCTCGCCGGCATCGTGGTCATGCTGCTGGTCGCGACCGGGCTGCGGGAACGTGTGATGAACGCCGTGCCGACCTCGCTCCGCAAGGGCATCGCGATCGGTATCGGTCTCTTCATCCTGCTGATCGGCCTGGTCGACTCGGGCTTCGTCTCCCGTGTCCCGGACCTGGCGCACACCACCGTCCCGCTGCAGCTCGGCAACGACGGTCACCTCAACGGCTGGCCGGTCCTGGTCTTCGTCCTCGGCGCGCTGCTCACGCTCGCGCTGATCGTCCGCAAGGTGCCGGGCGCGATCCTGATCTCCATCGTGGCGATGACGGTCGTCGCGCTGGTCATCGACGCGGTCGCGGACCTGCCGGGCGAGGCCTGGGGCCTGACCGTGCCCCAGTGGCCGGGCAACCCGGTCGCCTCCCCCGACTTCGGGCTGATCGGCAAGGTCAGTCTGTTCGGCGGCTTCGACAAGGTGGGCGCGCTCACCGGCATCCTGTTCGTCTTCACCGTGCTGCTGTCCTGCTTCTTCGACGCGATGGGCACCATCCTCGGTGTCGGCGACGAGGCCAAGCTGATGGACAAGGAAGGCCACTTCCCCGGCATCAACAAGGTGCTCTTCGTCGACGGCATCGCGGTCGCCGCGGGCGGTGCGAGCTCCTCCTCCGCCTCGACCTGCTTCGTGGAGTCCACGGCAGGGGTCGGCGAGGGCGCCCGCACCGGCCTCGCGAGCGTGGTGACGGGTCTGCTGTTCACGGTGGCGCTGTTCCTGACGCCGCTGGCGACCATGGTCCCCTCGCAGGCGGCCACTCCGGCGCTGCTGGCGGTCGGCTTCCTGATCATCGCGGGCTCGGTGCGCGACATCGACTGGAGCGACTACACGCTCTCGATGCCGGCCTTCCTCGCCATGGTGATGATGCCGTTCACCTACTCGATCACCAACGGCATCGGGATCGGCTTCATCGCCTTCTGCGTGCTGCGGCTGGCCGCCGGGCGCGGTCGCTCGGTGCCGGTGGCCATGTATGTGGTGTCGGCGGTCTTCGTCTTCTACTACGCGATGCCGGCGCTCGGCCTCACGTGATCGCTCTGGGTGCGGCCCGGGGGGTCAGGTGACCTCCTCGGCCGTGACCCCTTCCGCCCCGTAGAACTTCTCTGTCTCGTCGACGGCCGCCTGGAAGCGCTCGTCGAAGTCGTCGCGAATGAGCGTCCGGACCACATAGTCCTGGACGCTCATTCCGCGTTTTGCGGCGTGCTGCTTGAGCCGGTCGAGCAGCTCACCGTCTATCCGCAGGCTGAGCACTGTCGATCCCATGGCATGCAGGGTTACGTCCCCCGGCCCCGCGGCGGGTCACTTTCCGGCACGAACTCACTCGTTTGGGTGATCGATTGGTGATTCGGGTCTCGCGCGTGTACCACCGAGTGGTCTTTAGGGTAGGTAATGAGTTACGCTAACAAACATGCCTGACCTGATCCACGACGGCGACAGTGCCGCCGCCGTGAGCTCCCTTCGCTCCGCCGTCATGCTGCTCGGCCGGCGCCTCAAGCACCAGCGCGTCGACGAGTCGCTGAGCCCCACCGAGATGTCGGTGCTCGGCACACTCGCCCGTTGCGGTTCCGCCACCCCCGGTGAGCTGGCCCGCAAGGAGCACGTGCAGCCGCCGTCGATGACCCGCATCGTCGCGCTGCTGGAAGCCAAGGGACTTGTCAGACTGGAACCGCACCCCGATGACCGTCGACAGAAGATGGTCAGCCAGACCGAGCAGGCCGAGGCCATGCTCGCCGAGAGCCGCTCCAAGCGGAACGCCTGGCTGACCACCCTCGCCGAAGGCCTGGACGAGGACGAGTGGGAGACGCTGCGCAACGCGGCGCCCGTGCTGGAGAAGCTCGCCCACCTGTAGCGGAGCGGGCCGTGCCGGGTCACGACCGGCGCACCGCCCCCACCGCCGCATCCCCGTCAGTCAGCGCAATGTCCACGCCCGAGGAGGCGAACCCTTTTGAGTACGGGATCCGGAGCAGACTCCGCCCCCGCACCGACTTCCACCCACGAGAGCAAGCCCGGCGGGACCTTCTCGTCGCTGAAGATCCGTAACTACCGCCTGTTCGCAACCGGCGCCGTGATCTCCAACACCGGTACCTGGATGTCCCGCATCACGCAGGACTGGCTCGTCCTGAGCCTCACCGGGTCCGCCGCCGCCGTCGGCATCACCACGGCACTCCAGTTCCTCCCCATGCTGCTCTTCGGCCTGTACGGGGGCGTCATCGCCGACCGTCTGCCCAAGCGCAAGCTCCTGCTCTTCAGCCAGGCGGCACTCGGCCTGTGCGGTATCGCGCTCGCCGCGCTCACGCTCTCCGGTGTGGTCCAGGTGTGGCACGTCTACCTCATCGCGTTCCTGCTCGGCATGGTCACGGTCGTGGACAACCCGGCCCGCCAGTCGTTCGTGTCCGAGATGGTCGGCCCCGCACAGCTGCGCAACGCGGTCAGTCTGAACTCGGCGAACTTCCAGTCCGCCCGGCTCATCGGTCCCGCCGTCGCGGGTGTGCTGATCACCACGGTCGGCAGCGGCTGGGCCTTCATGTTCAACGGCCTGTCGTTCCTCGCCCCGCTCGTCGGCCTGCTGATGATGCGTACGAGCGAGCTCCACAAGGCCGTCGTCGTCCCGCGTGCCAAGGGACAGCTGCGCGAGGGCCTGCGCTACGTCTCCGGCCGTCCGGAGCTGATCTGGCCGATCGTCCTCGTCGGCTTCGTCGGTACGTTCGGATTCAACTTCCCGATCTGGCTGACGGCGTTCGCGGACGAGGTCTTCCACGGCGGCGCCGGGATGTACTCGTTCTTCAACATCCTGATGGCGGCCGGCTCCCTGGTCGGAGCCCTGCTTGCCGCCCGCCGCCGCTCCTCGCGGCTGCGGATGCTGGTCCTCGCGGGCTCGGCCTTCGGCGTGCTGGAGATCATCGCCTCCGTCTCGCCGTCCGTCTGGCTGTTCTCGATCCTGCTCGTCCCGATCGGCATGATCGGTCTGACGACCAACATCAGCGCGAACACCAGCGTCCAGATGGCGGCGGACCCGGCCATGCGCGGCCGGGTGATGAGCCTGTACATGATGGTCTTCGCCGGAGGTACGCCGGTGGGCGCCCCGATCGTCGGCTGGATCAGCGACGCGTACGGCGTCCGGACCGGAATGGCCGTCGGCGGTGCGTTCTCGCTGGTGGCCGCGCTCGGAGTCGGCTTCATGCTGGCCCGGGTGGGCGGTCTGCGCCTCAAGGTCGACCTGCGACCCGGCCGCCCGCACGTGCGTTTCGTCCCGCGCGACCAGCTGGCCACGGCGGCCTGAGGGCTGTCCGCACACGCGAAAGCGGCCCCGACCGGGTACTCCGGTACGGGGCCGCTTCGCGTCGGTGGAGGATCAGTCGCGGGGGAAGGCGCCTGTCTCCAGGGTGAGGCCGACGACGGTCGCGGTGAGGTCGATCGGTGTGCCGAAGTCGAAGCTCAGCGTCCCCCGGTACTCGTCGTCCTTCGGGAGCGTGTGGAGGTGCCATTTGCCGGTGTACGGATCGACGATGACGTACACCGGGACGCCTGCCGTGGCGTACGTGGCCATCTTCGATCCGTAGTCGTTGGCCGCGGTCTGCTGCCAGCCGCGCTGCGAGGTGATGCGGGCCTGGCCGCCGGGGCGGTGAGCCGGGCGGTTACGCTCGTCGGGTGGACCCCAAGACCAGAAACCGCATTATGGCGGCTGTGCTCGTGCTGATGTTCGTCGTGGTGGCAGCGGCGGCCGCCCTCGGCTGATGAGCCCGGCGAGGACGGCCGTACGCACGCCGACTCCTACCAGGCGAAGTTCTCCGGCGACGGGCCGGGACCGGGGAAGATCTCGTCCAGCGCGGTCAGCACCTCGCCCGAAAGCTCCAGCTCCACCGCACGCAGTGCGGAGTCGAGCTGCTCCCGCGTACGCGGACCGGAGATCGGACCCGTGACGCCGGGACGGGTCAGCAGCCAGGCCAGGCCGGCCTCGCCGGGCTCCAGGCCGTGCTTCTCCAGCAGGTCCTCGTACGCCTGGACCTGGGCCCGCACCTTCGGGTCGGCGAGCGCCTCGCCGGACCGGCCCGAGGTGGACCGGGCGCCGCCGCCCTCGCGCTCCTTGCGCAGCGCGCCGCCGAGCAGCCCGCCGTGCAGCGGCGACCACGGGATGACGCCGAGGCCGTACTCCTGGGCGGCCGGGATGACCTCCATCTCGGCCCCCCGCTCCATCAGGTTGTAGATGCACTGCTCGCTGACCAGCCCGTAGCTGCCCCGCTGCCGGGCCCGCTCGTTGGCCTGGGCGATCTTGTAGCCCGAGAAGTTGGACGAGCCCGCGTAAAGGATCTTGCCCTGCTGGATCAGTACGTCGATGGCCTGCCAGATCTCGTCGATCGGGGTGTCACGGTCGACGTGGTGGAACTGGTACAGGTCGATGTGGTCCGTCTGCAGCCGCTTGAGGCTCGCGTCGACGGCCCGGCGGATGTTGACCGCGGACAGCTTGTCGTGGTTGGGCCACGCCTGGCTGTCGGCGCCCATGTTGCCGTAGACCTTGGTGGCGAGGACGACCTTGTCGCGACGGTCGCCGCCCTGCGCGAACCAGGTGCCGAGGATCTCCTCGGTACGGCCCTTGTTCTCGCCCCAGCCGTAGACGTTCGCGGTGTCGAAGAAGTTGACGCCCGCGTCCAGAGCGGCGTCCATGAGCGCGTGGCTGTCGCTCTCGTTGGTCTGGGGGCCGAAGTTCATCGTCCCCAGGACGAGGCGGCTGACTTTGAGTCCTGTGCGTCCGAGCTGCGTGTACTTCATGAGGTCAACCCAACGCCTTGGAGTCCGCTCGAAGCAAGGGTGGATTCCTGCGGCGCGGCGGGATCACTCCGTCGTGCGGCCTCTGGGACGGGCGACCCGTGGTTCACAATCATGATTACGTTTCAGATAGGTGTCCATTGACGTGAACATGAGGGGCATCTATCGTCCATAGAAAGCGCTTGCGTGATCCGATGGAGGTTCCTCTCCGTGAGACCCGTTCACGGACTCGAACAAACACGGTGCCATGACTGAAGCCTCGACAGAAGGGGTGCTCACGTTCTTCCCGGACGTGGCCGAGGCCGCGCCCGTACCGACATCGCCATGCCCGCAGCGCAGTCGCCCGAGCCGCCGCCCCACCCAGAGACGGACCGGGCCACCGTACGAACCGCCACACCAACCGTCGAACGAACCAACCCCACCTGGAGTCGAACGATGCAGATCAGACCCGTCATCGCCTGCGTCAGCCTGCTGGCCGGCGCACTTGCCGTCGTGACCGGCGCGACCGCTCAGGCCGCGCCCACCCTGCACCTGGCCGGAGAGTCGCCCGCCGCCTGCGCGAGCCCCGGCGCGGGCGGCGGGTCCTGCCTGCCCGGTCTCAGCGCCCTCGGCGGCGACGCGCCGGTCGCCTCCGTACCGCTGGACGCCACCGCTCTCTACGTGGCGCCGGACGGCACCGACGGCGCAGCCGGAACGGAAGCTGACCCGACGACACTGGCCTCGGCCATCAGCCGCGTCGGCTCCGGCGGCACGGTCTACCTGCGCGGCGGGACGTACCACTACGCACAGACGGTCACCATCCCGCCGGGCAACGACGGTTCATCGAGTGCCCGCACGACCCTGGCCGCCTACCCGGGCGAGAGCCCGGTGCTGAGCTTCGCGGAGATGAGCGAGGACGGGGCCAACCGCGGGCTCGCCGTCAACGGGGACTTCTGGCACATCAACGGCATCGTCGTCGAGCACGCCGGTGACAACGGGATCTTCGTCGGCGGCAGCAACAACATCGTCGAGCACGTCGTGACACGCTTCAACCACGACTCGGGGCTGCAGATCTCACGGATCGCCTCGACCACTCCGGACGACGAGTGGCCCGCCGACAACCTCATCCTGAGCTCGGAGTCGCACGACAACGCCGACTCCGACGGCGAGGACGCCGACGGCTTCGCCTCCAAGCTCACTTCCGGCCCCGGGAACGTCTTCCGCTACACGGTCTCCCACAACAACATCGACGACGGCTGGGACCTCTACACCAAGAACGAGACCGGCCCCATCGGCCCGGTGACCATCGAGGACTCCCTCTCCTACAGCAACGGCACCCTCTCGGACGGGACCGTGAACTCGGACGGTGACCGCAACGGCTTCAAGCTCGGCGGTGACGACATCGAGGTCGACCACGTCGTACGCCGCAACATCGCCTACGACAACGGCCATCACGGATTCACGTACAACAGCAACCCCGGCTCGATGACCGTCTCGGACAACGTCGCCATAGACAACGAGGAACGCAACTTCTCCTTTGACAAGGGCACTTCCGTCTACCGCAACAACACCTCCTGCCGGAGTGGCAGCGGCTCGAACGACAAGACGGTCGGCGACGCCGACGGTTCGAACCAGTTCTGGACCGGCTCGAACGGCTCCCGGTGCTCCTCGTACGACGGAGCCATGGACTGGTCGTTCGCTGCGGACGGCCACCTCGTCGTGACCTTCGGCGGCACCGTCGTGACGCCGTAACCGACCGGCGCCCGGTGAAGGGCGGGGCGACCCCGCCTTCACCGGGCGCGAGCGGACTGCCGGCGGACGGTCGGCGCAGTATGTGCCGAGCTGTCGGAGTTCCCAGCCAGGACGGGAACTCCGACAGGAGCGACGCCCGCCCCTGACTGCTCAACGTCGGCCATCGGTCGCCTGTTCGGTGGAACGGGCCTCTACCCCGCGAACCGGTCGAGCGCCGCCAGTACCGCCCGGCTCGTCGCCGCGCCGCCGAGATGACCCGCCTCCGCGATCACGGTCAGTTCCGCGTCCGGCCACACCTTCGCCAGCTCCCACGCGGTGGTCAGCGGGCCGGCCAGGTCGAACCGCCCGTGCACCAGCACGCCGGGGATCCCCGCCAGCCGCCCGGCGTCCCGGATCAGCTGCCCCTCCTCCAGCCAGGCGCCGTTCGAGAAGTAGTGCGCGCAGATCCGCACCAGCGCCCGCTGCGCCCGGCCGGGGCGGCCGCTGTACGGCGGCGGCCCGGTGTACGTCTCCAGCGAGAGCACCGCGTCCTCCCAGGCGCACCAGTCGGCGGTCGCCCGCGCCCGGACCTCCGGGTCGGGGCTCTCCGTCCGCCGGGCGTAAGCGGCGAGCACGTCAGGAGTCGCGTCGCTCGCGGCCTCCGGGACCGCGGCCCGGAACAGGTCCCAGGCCTCGGGGAAGATCTGCCCCACGCCCCGGTACAGCCAGTCGGTCTCGGAGCGGCGGGTCGTGGTGACGGCCGGGATCACGATCTCGCTGACCCGCTCGGGGTGCTGTTCGGCGTACGCGAGGATCAGCGTCGAGCCCCAGGAGCCCCCGTAGAGCAGCCACTTGTCGATGCCCAGCCGGACGCGCAGCCGCTCCATGTCGGCGATCAGCCGGTCCGTGGTGTTGAACCGCATGAGGGTGGCCGGATCGCTCGCGTGCGGGGTGGAGCGGCCGCAGCCACGCTGGTCGAAGAGGATCACGCGGTAGCGGTCCGGGTCGAAGTACTGCCGGGGCCGCTCCGCGCATCCCGAGCCCGGTCCGCCGTGCACGACCACGGCGGGCTTGCCGGCCGGGTTGCCGCATGCCTCCCAGTACACGAGGTTGCCTTCGCCGACGTCGAGCATGCCCTGCTCGTACGGCTGGGCCGGTGGGTACTTCTCGTCGGGTCGGCGCTGCACGGCGGTGTCCCTCTCGGCTTGGTGGCATGCAAGGGGGAACAGCCTATGGGCTGCCCGGCGGGGGCCGGCGGCTTGGCATTCTGGGCACCTGCCTGCCAGGCAGGTTCCTGGCCTCGCAGGTCTGTTGCTCAGCCCTTGACGGCCACGTGGTACGCGGACGCCCACAGCGTCACCGCGGAGCCCAGGCCCACCACGGCCCGCGCGCTCTCGCTCGACAGGCCCGCCGCGATGAGCACGAACCCGACGGCCGCGAGAACGCTGAGCATTACGGCCGTTCCCCTGTACTGCCACTGGTCGTAGAAGCGCGCGAGCGGGAAGAAGTGCAGGCCCACCACCAGCGCGATGGCCGGCGGAATGAACTCGGGGCGCCCCGCGGCGTTGGACGCCGCGATCACCGCGAAGACGGCGGCCACCTCGACGATGTTCACGATGCCGACCGCGCGCGCCCAGTTCTCCGGCAGGCTCGCCATGCGCGGCGAGGGGGCGGCGCCCTTGCGGTAGGCGAGCACGATCGCCACCGCGGTGAGCGGCACGGCGATGATCTCGACGGCCAGGGCCGCGCCCGACGAGGCGAGTCCGGACGCGCCGGCGAAGGCCCAGATCACGGCGAACACCGACAGGACGAGCGTGCCCCGGCGGCGCAGGTTCCGGGTGAGCGCGGCGCACTCGGCATCCGTGGCCGAAGGTGTGGAGGGCGTCGACGGCGTGGTGGGGGTCATTGGCGGAGAGTACGGTAACGCGGGCGTCCTCCACCTCCCGGACGACCCGGCCCAGCGCCGCCGGGACGCGCAGATGGCGGTGCGTGCCGCGCTCAAGGACCGCACCCTCCTCTACGCCCACGAGGCGGGCCGCAGTGTGCTGCCCGTGCGGGAACCGGAGGCCCAGCCGGCCTGACGCGCCACGCGGACCGCGCCGGCCTGCCGCGTAGCCTGGGAGCCGTGAACGCCACCCCGAGGTACTGGCCGTACTCGATGACCTGCTCGCCGCCGCAGAGCCCGAAGACCGCGGAGCTCTCTGGCAACTGGCTCAGCAGGGAAGGGAGTTGGACGCCAATCTGGTGCGTCTGCCGCCGGGTGCCGAAGTCGGTGCGCACCAGGAGGACGTACTGGACGTCCTGCTCGTCGTCCTCGCGGGCAGCGGCCGCCTCACCCCCGGGCAGGGCGGCCCGCCCCTCACCCTGACGCCCAGCACGGTCACCTGGCTGCCCCGCACCTCCCGCCGCGCCCTGGCCGCGGGCCCGGACGGCCTGGCCTACCTCACGGTCCACCGCCGCCGCCCCGGCCTCGCCGTCAAACCCGCGGTGTTCGCGCCGGAGGGCGGCGAGGCGCCGTGCTCCCTGGACCGGGTCTGCCCGGAGTGCGGCCGGATGTCCCAGGAGTCGGCACCGAAGTACTGCGGCGAGTGCGGGGAGCGCTTCCCGGAGCGCTGAGCGCGCGGCGGGGCTTCCGGCAGCCGCGGGACTCAGGAAGCCTGAACCGATCCGCCCGGCAGCTCGTCCTGGGGAGCAGGACCGAGCGGACGGGAAGCCATGGTGGAGCGGACGGACAGCGGGGTGTCGCCGGCGAGGAGGACGGCAGCGCTCCGGATACGGCATCGGCTGCCCGGCAGGGGGCCACGCGGGGGAGCGGGCGGCCGGTCGGCCTGGGTGCGGGGCCGGGTGCCCGTCGCGCTCGCGGTGCTGACGGCCGGACTGCTGGCGTGCCACCGGGCGGTGCCCAACACCGGTCTCCACCTGGGGAGTCTGCTGGAGGCGTTCCTGCCCTGGCTCGGCCTGGCGGTCCTCCCCTGCTGCTCCTGGCCCTGCTGCGCCGCTCCGCCACCGCCCTGACGGCCCTGCTGCTGCCGGTGGCGGCCTGGACGTACGTCTTCGGCGGACTGCTCCTGCCCGCACCGGATCCCGGTCCGCGGGAGCTGGTCGTGGTGCAGCACAACGTCAGTGACGAGAACCCCGACCCGGCAGGCACGGTCCGCACCCTGGCCGCCGCCGAGCCGGACATCGTCGCGCTGGAGGAGCTGGTGCCGCCGGCCCTGCGGGTCTACGAGAAGGCCCTCGCCCCGCACTTCCCCTTCCACGCGGTCCGGGGGACCGTCGGCCTCTGGTCGAAGCACCCGATCTCCGGCACCCGCCTGCTGGACATCAAGCCCCGGGCATCGGCGAAGGTTGGAGCCGCGGGCTGCGCACGCTGGTCCACACACCGCACGGCGACGTCGCCGCATACGTCGCCCACCTGCCCTCGGTCCGCGTCCGGGCGAGCGGGCTCGCCGCCTCCTCGCGGGACGAGAGCGCAGGCCTGCTGGGCGAGGCCGTCGCGGCGGAGCGGACCGGAACGGTGATCCTCATGGGCGACCTCAACGGCACGGCCGAGGACCGTGGGCTGGCCCCGCTGACCTCGCGGCTGAACGTGGCGGAGCGGGGCTTCGCCCTCAGCTTCCCGGCGGCCTTCCCGCTGTCCAGGATCGACCAGGTGATGGCCCGCTCGGCCACCGTCGACGACATCCGCACCCTGCCCGCCACCGGCAGCGACCACCTGCCCGTGGCCGCCCGGATCGCGCTGGGCCGAGGGCCGGCCGCTGGGTGAATGCCCCCCGCCCGCCCCCGGACCCCGCCCGCCCCGCGTACACCGCCCGCCCTGGGGCCCCGACCGGCGCGCTGGACCGGCCGCGACTGCGAACATGTGTCCGGGCCGGCTTCCGAAACCGCGGCCCTGTTCCGCCCGCGTCCCGGCAGCGCCCCGATCCATCCCTCAGGAGTGGCCGCAATGACTCGTACCACCCCGCCGCGTCCTCTCGACGTGGAGGCACTGTTCCCCGAGGTCGCCGCCCATCGCAGGGAGACCGTCCGGTTGCACCCAAGGGGCGGGAACCCCGGGACGGGTGAGAGTTCGCTCGGCGGCCCGTTGCTGTGGCCGCGGTCGCTGGCGTGGCCGCACTGCACCGACGACCACCCGCGCACGGCGTTCGCCCCGCCCCGGGCCGCCGGGGCGCTGCCTCTGATACCCGTACTCCAGCTGTACGCACGTGAGGTGCCCGAGCTGCCCTTCCCGGCCGGCACGGACGTCCTCCAGGTCCTGTGGTGTCCTTTCGACCACGTGGCCGGGTACGTCCCCCGCCCGGAGCTGTACTGGCGGGACAGCTCCGCGTCGGACGGGGAGTCCCTCGCCCCGCCCCGGCCGGACGGTGCCGGGGACGACTACCTCCCCGCCCCGTGCGTACTGCACCCCGAGCGGGTCGTCGAGTACCCGAACTGGGATCTGCCGGACGACGTCGCCGAGGCGCTGGAGGAACGGTTCGAGCAGGTGGAGGAGGAGACCGGCTGGTCGTACTGGTCCCATCTGTCGGTGGCCGGCGGCGTCAAGGTCGGCGGCTACCCACCTGGACCCAGGACCCCTGCTGGCCCGACTGCACGGGCTGCGGCGGGCGGATGGACCACCTGCTCACGGTCAACAGCGCCGAGTTCGACGGGGAGTCGTGGCGGGCCTGGCTGCCCACGGAGGACACCCCCGCGAGCGGCACGATCTGGGACCTCCCCTACGAGGACCGCACCCTGATCCAGCGGCCGCCGGGCCTGATGCTCGGTGACATGGGCGGCATCTACGTCTTCGTCTGCCTCCGGTGTCCCGACCGGCCGTACGCGTACCACTCCGACTGCTCGTAGCGGCTCTCGGGGCCCTCATCCGCGAGGCGGCCATGGAGGCCGTCACCGGGGCCCGGCAACCGTGATCCCGTCGCATTCCGCGGGGTCCACTCGCGCCGTCCGGCTGACGTCAGAAACCATTTCTCATCTCCGACTGGCCACGGATCACGCCCCCAAACCCAACAGTTGCCGCAGGGAAATTGTCGTGACTCTGCGTGCTGTAAGAACTACCTAAGATCCGCGGGAGTGAGGCGTTCGGAAGAGGGCATGCGGTGGCTCGGAGGTTGATAAAAATGGTTCCTATTCTTCTTGTTCTTCTGCTCGCCCTGATCCTCTTCGGTGCCGGCTTCGCGGTCCAGGCTCTCTGGTGGATCGCCATTGTCGTGCTGGTGGTGTGGCTGCTCGGATTCGTGATCCGGCCGGCTGCCAGCGGCGGTAAGCGAGGCCGCTGGTACCGCTGGTAGTCCGGCGTCAACTGCACGTCCAAGCGGGTGGGCCCGACCACCGGCCACACCACAGGCACTGACCTGATCGGTTACAAGGTCGAGGCCACGGACGGCAGCATCGGCAAGGTTGACAAGCACTCGGACGACGTCAACTCCTCCTACCTGGTGGTCGACACCGGTGTCTGGATCTTCGGCAAGCACGTTCTCCTGCCGGCCGGCACCGTACGCACCGTGGACCAGGCGGAGCGGAAGATCTTCGTGGACCTCACCAAGGACCAGATCAAGAACTCCCCGGAGTTCGACAAGGACAAGCATGTCGGGGACGCGGGCTACCACGAGCAGGTCGGCGGTTATTACCAGAGTCACCGCCGCGCCTAGTAGTTGGCGCCACGCCATGAGGCGGGGGCGACCGGATATTCTCCGGTCGCCCCCGCCTTGCGTTGGAGTTCACTCCAAGTCCTATCTTCCGTTGCATGAACAGCGAACAGCGCACCTCCGCCGCCCCGATCAGCACCGACGACCGCTACGAGCGTGGTCTGGCCCTGCTCCGGGAGGTCAGCGGCGGCAAGCACGAGGCGGTACTCGGCGGCCTCTCGGACATCGCCCCGGACCTGGCCCGCTACACCGCCGAATTCGCTTACGGCGACCTGTACGCGCGCCCCGGCCTCAGCTACCGGCAGCGCCAGTTGACGATCGTCGCCGCACTCGCGGCCATGGGGAACGCCGCCCCGCAGCTGCGCTTCCACATCGACGCGGCACTGAACGTCGGCTGCACCCGCGCGGAGATCATGGAGACGCTCATCCACGTCTGTGTCTTCGCCGGCTTCCCGGCCACGCTCAACGGCCTCACCGCCGCCCGCGAGGTCTTCGAGGCCGCCCCCGAGGAGACGTCGGCCCCCGCGGCGCCCGCCGCCACGAAGGACCAGGCCGGGGACCGGTTCCAGCGGGGCCGGGCGGCACTTGAGCACATCGACGGCCACGCCGGACAGCAGGTCATCGACTCCCTGAAGGACATCGCCCCGGACCTGGCCCGCTATGTCATCGAGTTCAGCTTCGGCGACATCTACTCCCGCCCCGGCCTGGACCTGAAGACCCGCGAACTGGTCACCGTCGCGATCTGCACGGCGCTCGGCACGGCCGGTCCCCAGCTGCGCGTACACCTCCACGGCCTGCTCAACGTCGGGGGCAGCGAGGCGGAAGCCGTCGAGGTGATCACGCAGATGACGGCCTACGCCGGTTTCCCCGCCGCCCTGAACGGCATCACCGCGGCCCGCGAGGTCTTCGCCCAGCGGTCAGCCGGTGCGCAGGGCTGACCGCAGAGCTGACCGCGGGACCGTCTCACGCCTCCGTGGCGAGCAGGGGCAGCAGCTCGGGACGCTTCGCGAAGCGGTCGTCGCCGGAGGACCGGCCGCGCAGCCGGCGTCCGAGCCAGGGGCCGAGGAACGCGCCGGCCCAGCGCAGTTCGGCCCCTGCGGCCTGCAGCCGGCCGGGGAGCACCTGTGGTGGCAGGGGATGCGTCCAGGTGTCGTCACTCCGGGGCAGGCCGATGGCGTGGGCGACGGCCGCGGCGATCCGCTCGTGGCCGAGGGGGCTGGCGTGGAGCCGGTCCGCGCTCCACATGCGCGGGTCGGTGGCGACGGGGTGCAGGGCGGTTTCGGCGACCACGACCCCGTGCCGGGCGGCCGCGGCACGGATGTGGGTGTTGAGCGCGAACACGCGGGCCCGGACGGGCCGGGCAAGGGGCGCGATCTTCCCCACGTCGGGCACGGTCAGGGTCGCCACCAGAGCCCCGGTGGCCGTGAGGGCGGCGAACATCTCCTCCAGCTGCCCGGCCACCTCCGCTGCGTCGAACCGCGGCCGGAGCAGGTCGTTGACCCCCGCGACGACCGTCGCGAAATCGGGGCGCAGGGCCAGGGCGGGCCCCAGCTGCTCGGCGCGGACCTGGCCGGCGACCCGGCCTCGGACAGCGAGATTGGCGTACTGGAGAGGCGGGTTGGCGGCCGCGAGGTGCTCGGCGAGCCGGTCGGCCCAGCCTCGCAGGCCGACGGTGTCGTCCCCGTCGCCCACCCCCTCGGTCTGGCTGTCGCCCAGGGCGACGTAACGCAGGTATTCACCGTTCGGCATGAGCCGCCTGCCTCTCCCGCAGTACGGTCGCGATCCGCAGGCACCAGTCCCGGTGGCCCTGCTCGAAGGCCAGACCGCGCAGGCACGTCAGGTACGGCCCGATCCGGTCGCCCCGGCGGAGGAACTCCTCTTCGTCCGCGTCCCCCCGCATCTGCCGCAGCAGCTTGTCGAGGAGCCCGATCTTGCCCTCCGCCGCGGACGCCCGCTCTTCGAGCTGCTCGATGACCGGTTCGGTGCCGATACGGTCGGCGGACTGGACCTTCACGAGCAGGTCGTCGCGGATGAACGACGGCTTCGACGGAGTGGTGGCGAACGTCTCCAGCTCGGCGCGACCGGCGTCGGTGACGTGGAACAGCCGCTTGTTGGGCCGCGTCTCCTGAACCACCTGCCGGCCCACGATCAGCCCTTCCCCTCCAGCTTCGCCAGCTCCGCGTACAGCTGCTGGGGCAGGGCGTGCCAGAAGTTCGCGACGCCGATGTCGAACGCCTTGGCCAGCTGGTATCCGCTGTACTCGCCGTCCAGCAGCGCCGCCAGTACGGCATGCCGCAGTGCCATCGATGCAGCCCCTTCCCGTTCCTCGCCCGTCACTGCATTGTACTCAAGAAAGTGACTAGTCACATTCATGAGTAGTGGTGAGGCGTGAGGGGTCGACTCGGCCGGCGTGCGGAAGCGATGTCCGCCATGCACCTTTGCCGGTTCCGGCACCGCACTAAGGTGAGACGGTGACCCCCGCACCGGAAGGTTCGCCGCCGCTGATCGGCGAGGACGACCGCGACACGGCCGTGCAGCGCCTGCAGAACGCGTATGCCGAAGGGCACATCTCGCACGAGGAGTTGGACGAGGGACTCCATCACGTGCTCACCGCGAGGGCGCCGAGTGAGCTCGTGTCGGCTCTGGCCGCACTCCCGCCGGAGCAGCCGGCCACCACGTCGACGATCGCCGTCGCCGGCGGGCGGATCAAACGGGGCGGCGTGTGGCGGGTGCCTCGGATTCTCAAGGTCGAGTCCGCGTTCGGAAGGGTGCGCCTGGATCTGTCCCGGGCGGTCATCGAGCATGAGGTGGTCGACATCGAGCTGCAGTTGGGCACCGGCAGGGCGAAGATCACGGTTCCTCGCGACGCGGTCGTGGACGTCGAGGGCCTGCAGGCCGGGTGGAAGGACCTGCGCTACCAGGCCCGGCCGCCGTCCCGGCCCGGCGGGCCGAAGATCCGGATCTCGGGGACCATGGGATTCGGACGACTGAAGATCCGCCACTCCCGGCGTGTCCCATATTGAGCGATCGCGGCTGCTGAGGGCCGTTCTCCTGGGGGAGGGGCCATGCTTACTCCGGTGCGTGCGGCCGGAGTTGCCGCAGTGTTGTCGCTGGCCTTCGTGACGGGCTGCTCGTCGTCCTCTGACTCGAAGGCCGAGGGGCCGAGGCCAGGCAGACGGCAGCCGTGGCGCCGAAGGGCGTGGTCACCCCGGAGGAGATCGGCGCCGAGCAGCGTGGGAAGGGGCAGCTCCTCGTCCTGACGCTCACGATCAAGAACATCGGGCACCACGTCGCCACCGTCTCGACGGACGGTGCCGTGAAGTGGCAGGACGAGAAGACGTCCCCGCGGGTCGCCACCACCGACGAGGCCGTGGACGGCCCCGAACTCGACACCGAGTACAAGCCCGGGGCAGTCCGTGACCGGCTCGCTCGTCCTCGACGCCGGCCGCAAGGGCGGGTCGGTGTCGTAACATCGACGACCCCAGCAGGCAGGCGTTCACGGTGAAGCTGCCGGCCGCCTGATCTTCACTTCCGGGTGGGAAACGCCTCGTCGAGTGTCGGGACCGAGAGGTGGTTGGTGATCAGCGCCTCCAGGACGTCGCCGAGCCGCAGGTAGCGCCCCTGCTGGACCGGCGGAGCGATCTCGCCGATCGTGCCGGCCTCACTGAGGTGGAACACGGTCCAAGGCCTCTGCCACGCGTCCAGGGGCTCCTCGTCCCGCGTGATCTTCCGGGTCTCCGCGGCCGGGCCGCGGGTTCCGTCGATCTGCTGGTTGATGGTCTCCACCGCATCGACGTTGAAGACCAGGCCCTGGCCGCCCGGCCGGTACATCACGAGCATTCGGGGCGGGCGAGCCCCACGTGATTACTGCTGAGCGGGCACACGTATGCGTGGTGCGTGGCGAGTTCTTTCACGGCCAGCTCGGTCGCCGGCACGATCACCGCGTGCTCGTGCAGGGAGCGGAACCAGCCGAGTGCGGCCTCCTCCTCCCACACGCACTTCCCGCGATTGCGGTACGCGGGCTCCGCGACGAGCCCTCGCGCCGCCATCCGCTCGATACTGCGCGGCTCGCGTCCCAGCATGGACGCGAAGTCCGACCGGGTCAGGACCTCCGGCAAATCATCGAACCAGGACACTAGACCGCCACGAACCCGAGGAAGGCCGACCAGGCGGCGGGGGAGACAGTGAGGGCGCAGACGGTGACGTCCTTGGAATCGCGGACGTGGACGGTGCGGGGCGGGTGGCGACCTCGACGCAGTTGCCGCTGTCCTCACCGCTGTAGCTGCTCTTGATCCAACTGAGGTCGTTACTCATGCTTCCCTTGCAAGCTGTTCGATCAACTGCCGCGACCCTTCGGGGTCGAGAGCCTGTGCCCGCAGAATGCCATATTTGCTGAACAGCGTTCCCAGCTGGGGCTGTTCGCGGACGAGGAAGTTGCTTGTCTGCACCTCGAGATAGGCAAGCCGTTGCCGATCGCCGGTCTCCAGCAGCACGAAGGGTCCGCTCAATCCGCTGTGTGTCTCCCGTTGCGGTGACATCACCTGCATGTGCACGTGACGCATCCCGCCGACTTCGAGAATGTGCTGAAGCTGTTCCTGGTGCACCTTCCGTCCCCCGATGGGACGCGTGAGCGCGCCGAGCTCCAGGACGAAGCTGATGTCCGGCACCGGCTTGCGGGCCAGCAGGGTCTGCCGCGCGAGGCGGGCGGAGACCCTGCCTTCGATCTCGTCGTCGTCGATGGGGGAAGTGCGCCACCGAACACGACGCGGGCGTACGCCTCGGTCTGCAAGAGGCCGGGCACGACGTGGGTTTCGTACTCATGTCTCGCGACGGCTGTGGTCTCCTCTTCGGCGAACGGCTCGAACCAGGAGGCCAGATGGCTGAAGGTCAGCTTCCCTGCTGCGACCGTCAGGGCGCCGTGCGCAGCGAGCACGTCATCGGCGCGTGAGGTGAACTCGCCCTTCGGCGGACGTTGGCCCCGCTCCACCATCGCGACCTGCGACTTGGAGAAGCCGATCTTCGAGCCCAGGGACTCCTGCGACAGCCCTGCCCCTTCGCGAAAGAACCGTAACAACGCGCCGAACATCTCGGCGTTACTGCCGCCCTGCTCACTGGAGTGCACAGCTCGACCCCCCAAGTGCACAACAGTGCACAGATGCCTTGTGTCCCTGGTCACGGTACGTGTGGGCGCCGAAGCTTTCCGTATGGAACCGAAAACGTCACCGGACCAGGTGCCCGCGTGGATTCCCGCGAGCGGGCACGCCCTGCGGCATGCCGGGATCCACTTCGACGCCGTACGGGTCATCGGCCTGTTGGGAGAGCAAGTGGCCTATGAAATCATGCAGTTCACCGACTTCCAGGCGGGCCCCGTCGTCCGGTCGCGGATCGGTGAGCGGAGTATGTACTTCCTGCTCCCGCCCGGGAGTGCCGCCGCGTACCGCTGGCCTGTCGGGGCCGAGGCGCTGGTGCGGGAGGGGGCGGCGTTCGTCGGGGTGCCCGCGCTGCACGGGCTGACGTATCCGCTGGACTGGCGGTCACTGCCCACCGCTCAAGTCCCGTTCGTGGAACCGGAACTGCTGTTCGAGCTGATGGCGAGTGTGGTGGAGGGCGACCCGCGTGCTGTACGGTGATCGCGTTGTTACGCTCCGTGCGCATTCGCGCAGGGGGCGGCCCCCGGTGGTGCTACCAACACCTGCCCGAGGGCCTTCACCCGCGATGGATCTAGAGGTCCAACGAGAATGCTTTTTCATGCTATCTCGCCGTCCTACGGCTATGTGAAGGCGTCGCACGACGTCGTACGTCATCCGCGTCTGGACAGCGACGCGAAGATCTTGATCACGTACGTGCAGGGACTGCCCCCGCGCCAGGCGGACAAGGCGCTGAGCGATCACGCCAAGCGGGTCGGGATCACCGGGCGTGCCTACCAGAAGGCCAAGGGGCAGCTCAAGGCCAACGGGTACGTGCACGAGTGGCGGCGGCAGGGGGGCGGCGGGCTGTGGGTGACCGATCAGCTCTTCACCAACGTGCCGCTCTCCGTCGAGGAGGCCCGGCGTGTCCGGGGCGCCCAGGCCGTGGTCGCGGAGGCCGGGACCGAATCCGGGGCGGTATCGGTGCAGGTCCGGCCGAGTGAACACTCTCCGACGGTCGGTCATCCGGGTGCTCGGTCGGCCGGTGGTCAACTACCGGTGGACGAAGAACGTGAGAAGAACTCATCCCACCCACCCTCCGAAGAGACCCGGACGGAACCCGCGCAAGCGCTCGCCGAACGCACGGACCCCCAAGTCGTGGAGGCGGAGGGCGTCCTGCTCTCCCTGCGCCATGCGCACCCCACGCTGCACCTGGGCGTCCGCGAAGCCCGCGGTCTGGCCGAGGCCGCTGCCGACTGGCTCCGGCGCGGGGTGCAGGCGGCGGAGCTGAGACTCGCGCTCGTCAGTGAGTTGCCGGCGGACGGCGTGCGGTCGGCGGTCGGGTTCCTCCGGTACCGGCTGATGCAGAAGCTGCCGGGGCCCGTACGGGCGGAGCAGCCCGCACCCGTCACGGCGCCGCCCGTCGTCTGCGAGGGGCCGGGGAGAGAGCATGTCTTCCGGCCCGGCGGGGACGAGGCGGTGTGTCCGCCGTGTGCACGGGAGGCCGCGGAGAAGGCGCACTGGGTCAAGTGGCCCGCCCACGCGCCCGGCGCGGACGACGACTTCGAGGATTCCGGCCCCCTGCCCTGGCGGGAGCGGGTCGCCGCGGTTCTGGCGCAGGACGGCACCGTCGCCGACTGAGGCGTACGGCCGTTCGCCGGTGTGGCGGTTCCGCCGCTGAGGCGGTGGAGCGGGGAGAGTGGGTTCCGGGGGCCGGGACGGACTGAGGAGGACCGGTGGTGGATGTCGTGATGGACCGGCGGAGCGGATCGCAGGCGCCGAGGGGCCCGGAGCACATCCGGGCGCAACTCATGGCGACCGGACGCACCTTGTTCGCCGTGTACGGCTACGCCCGTACCCCCGTCGAGCATCTCTGCGCCGTGGCGCAGGTGGAAGTCCGCGAGTTCCAGCGCGAGTTCGAGTCGCGTGAGGCACTGCTCATCGATCTCTACGACGAGGTCGCGATGCGCGGCATGCGGGCCGCCGAGGTCGAGCTGTCGGCCGAGGGCATGGAGACCTGCTCGACGGAGGAGCGCGTCCGCAGGCTCTTCGGCGCCTATGTGCAGGCCGTCACGGAGGACCCGCAGGCAGCGAGGGTGGCGTTCGTCGAGGTGCTCGGGGTGAGCCGGGCGGTGGACGAGCACCTCACGATGTGGCGGTCGGTGTGGGCGGAGTTCCTGACCCATGAGGCCGAGCGCGCCGCGCAGCGGGGTCATGGGGCCGAAGGGGACCTCTCGGTGGTGGTGAAGGTGCTGACGCGGTCCGTCGACGAGCTCCTCGCGCACCATGGCCGCCGCCCGCGCCAGGTGCCGTCCGCCTGGCTGACCAGTGAGCTGACCCGCCTCTCGCTGGCCATGATCGGCGGCCCTGGCGACGGGGCCAACTGACAAAGCGACTTGCCGGACCGGCAACGAGCGGCATGATGGAGTCATGGCAGCAGATGAGGTCGGAGCGGAGACCGGTGGCATGGGGGACGAGGAGCTCTCGTCCGTCCTGACCGGTGTGGGGCCGCGGCTGCGTGCGCTGCGCACGGAACGCGGTACGACGCTGTCCAAGCTGAGCGAGACGACGGGGATCTCGCTCAGCACGCTCTCCCGGCTGGAGTCCGGCGGCCGCAAGCCCACGCTGGAGCTGCTGCTCCCGCTGGCGAAGGCGTACGGGGTCCAGCTGGACGAGCTGGTCGGCGCCCCGGACACCGGCGATCCGCGCGTCACCTTCCGCCCGTTCAACCGGCACGGCATGACGTTCGTACCGCTGACCCGCCATCTCGGCGGGGTGCATGCGTACAAGCAGGTCATGCCGGGCGGGAAGGCCACGTCCGGGCCGGTCGAGCAGCGGGTGCACGAGGGCTACGAGTGGCTGTACGTACTGGCGGGCCGGCTGCGGCTGGTGCTGGGCGAGCACGACCTGGTGCTGACGGCGGGCGAGGTGGCCGAGTTCGACACACGTACCCCGCACTGGTGGGGCACCGCCGGGCCGGAGCCGGTGGAGTTCCTCAGCCTGTTCGGACCGCAGGGTGAGCGGATGCACGTGCGGGCGAAGCCGACGGGGAAGAGCGGTGCGTCCGACAGCATGGGCAAGTGACGCAAGCGAGATGCCCTGCAGGCAGAGCCGGTCCGGCCGCTGGGGCGTGGCCCCGGCGGCCGCCCCGGCAGTGACGGCAGGGCATCTCGACAAGACCCTCTTACGAGCCCTCAGCTCTTCGAGATCTTGGGGTCGACGATCTGGTCGGCGGGCGGGGTCTTCGCGTCGACCTTCTTGCCGTAGTCGGTCAGAGTGACCTCGCCGGGCTGTTTGCCGCCCGCGGTGACCGACTTGAGGATGTACGGCTTTCCTTCGGCGGCGACGTAGAGGGTGAGCTTCTCGCCACCGGGCTGCTTCTTCTCCAGTGCCAGTGCCTTCTTGCCGTCGACTTCGCTGGTGGAGCCCTTCTTCATGCCCTTGCGCTCGGACTTGTCACGGTCCATCGCCGCGAGGAACGCCTGCTTGTCGCACATTCCCTCGATGCCGGCCTGCCCAGGCTGGGACTTCACCCACTTGTCCTGGACCCGCGTGATGGCCTTCTCCGCACCGGGCTGCCCCTTCAGTGCGTTCTGCCAGAACTTCTCGTCGCCGCGCACATACGCGGTCTGGCCCACCTGAATGACATCGGCCTTGGCGCCCTGGCCCGACATGGTTCCCGTACAGCGGTCCTGCTCGTCCACATGGAAGTCGACACGGACCTCGTTGCCGCCCGGCTGCTGGACGTTGCCCCTGACCCGGACCGACTGCGCATCACGCGTGGCCTTCACCGCGTCCGCGGCGATCTGGTCCGCGCTCTTCCCGTCGGTGGACTTGTCCGCACCCTTACCGGAGTCATTCCCGCACCCTGCGAGCACCGTGACGCCCATGCATACGGAAACCGCTGCGACTAATACCTTCTTCGCCGTCATGAATTCGATCCCTCCCCTAGGAGAACTTGACGTTTCCAATCGTCCGACTGCCCCGCAACTGCTGTGACAACCCTAGGAAGAACGGGTTCGCAGCGGAGGGGTATCTTCCGGTCAACCGGCCCCCTCGACCCGCGGCATCGAAGGCCGACGGCTCGGCAGGCTCCTTGTCGTGGTCCAGCGGGCTAACCCCCCTTTCGACGGTTTATGATGATCGGAATCACGATGCAGGCGATCGCCAGAATGAAAAGAATTACTCCGAGCGACCCGCCGGGAGTCGACCCCCCACGTGCCAGTTCCACTGCCTCTCCCCATCCGTTAACTGCTCTCATCCCTCCCATTGCGTATCGCCGGATACGGCAGGCAGGAATCAGGAACCCGCGTGCCCCCGCGTCGGAGCTTGAATCCTTTGCGGACAAGCCAGTTGACGAGTCGGCCAGCTGTTCGGGCGGCTGTGGAAGAGCATCTCGCCCAGGCTGAATCCTGAGGAGTCCGACCGCTTTCCTCGCCCCGGCGCCCTCGGTAGCGGACGCCCCGCGCCTTCGCTGTCGGCGTGTCGGCCACCGCGGTGCCAGGCGCCCGCGCAACTCCCACGCGGAGCGGAACTCGCTGTTCCGGCGGATGCGGCAGAGCGACAGAACAAGCCGACTCCGGCGCCCCTTTCGCCCCAGTAGTAGCGCGCGTCGGCAACAGTTTTCCTGCGGTAATCAATGAGCAGCCGATCGGCGGGCTGGCCGAAAACCGTCCCGCTTATCGATTAAATCCTCGCCGTTCGAACACAGGTAGGTAAGGATTCAACGAAAGGCGGTCTGCCCATCGCCCCAGGTTCCCGGCCCCCCACGGCCTGACGAGCAACGGGCGGGCCGCGAGGGACTGCTGACCGAACTGGACCGGCCGTAGCGCTTCGGCCACGCCGGAACGTCGTTCAGTGCTCGTACTTCCTGGGGGGAAGATGACCAGCCGTACCCTGCGCCCAAGACCCGGCCTCGACCGGCTCGATCGGCTCGATCGGCTCGATCGTGCCACCCGATGGACCGGCCGACTCCTCTGCGGCTGCCATGCCCTCGCCATGGCGCTGACCGCCACGGAAGCGCTGCTCCATCCCTCCCCGGCCTGGTGGCCCGGTCTCTGGCCGGGCGCCTGGGTCCTCACCGCCGTACTCCTCGCGGCCTGGGCCGCGCTGCGGGCCCTGCAGAAACACAGTCTCCGGCGCGCCGCCGAGGACGAAGGCGACGGCACCCCGGACGGCACCCCCGACGACACGCCCCAGCAGCGGTCGGGCTCCTACGACCAGGCCGCCTGACCGGTCGTCGTGCGGTCCGGGCGGGGCTCGGGGAGCAAGGCGGTCACCGACGTGGGCGCGGACGGCTCCGCCAGTCCCCGGTAGGGCCCGCCCAGCCCCCACGCCTGATGCATCGCGTCCGCGAAGGCTGCTGCCAGGCGGTGTTCGCCGGACGGGCCCGGGTGGGTGCCGTCGTAGGTGTCCGTGTGGATGTCGTAGTCCGCCGGGCGGGAGGCCAGCAGGATCGGGGACATCGGTTCGCCGAGGTCGGCGACGGCCTTCGCGAGGAGCTCGTTGAGGCGGTGGCACTCGGCGGCGAAGGGGGCGTCGGACTCGGCCCGGATGTTCGGTATGACGGGGAGCAGGACGCAGCGGATGCGCGGGTTCGCGGCGCGGGCCGCGGCGATGAACGCGCGGGCGTTCAGGGCGGTCTGCTCGCTGTCGGTGTAGAAGCCGAGGTCTATCAGGCCGAGCGAGACGAGCAGGACGTCCACGCGGTGCGCGGCGACCGTCGCCTCGATCACCGGGGCCATGTGCAGCCAGCCCTCGCCCCAGCCGGCCAGGTGCCTGCGGGCCTCGGCGGGGAAGCCCGGGACGGCGTACTCGTGGGAGACCGGGGTGCCCGTGCCGGTGTCGTACAGCTCGGTCCGCGGGCCGACGAGCGCGTACGGGCCGTCGAAGGCCGACTCGAGGTGCTGCCACATGCGGTAGCGCCAGGTGAAGTCGCCGGCGCGTCCGATGGTCATGGAATCGCCGACGCACATGAAACGCATGGCGTCATCATGGCCGATCATGGCGTCGGCCTGCGACGTGACGATGGACACTTGTGCCATGCGTTCTCATCGACTGACTGCCTTCGGCGCCGCCGCGCTCCTGTCCCTCGCGGTGGCCGCGCCTGCCGTGGCCGACGACGGCGGTGCCGACCGGAGCTTCACGATCGAGGACCCGCGGATCACCGAGTCCAGCGGACTGGCCGCCAGCCGCGCCCACCCGGGGATCTACTGGACGCACAACGACAGCGAGGACGGGCCGTACGTCTACGCCGTCGACTCGCGGACCGGCAAGACCGTCGCGACGATCACCATGAAGGGCGTGGGGGCGCCGCGCGACGTGGAGGCCATCTCGCTCGGCCCGGACGGGAACCTGTACGTCGGTGACATCGGCGACAACCTCGACGGCAGCTGGGACCACGTCTGGATCTACCGCTTCCCCGAGCCGAAGGAGCTGCGGAACGCGACGGTCCGGGCGACGCAGTTCGACGTGAAGTACGCGGACGGCGCACGCAACGCCGAGGCGCTGATGGTCCATCCGAAGACAGGACGGGTGTACATCGCGTCGAAGAAGGAGGGCGGCGGCGGACTCTACGAGGGACCCGCGAAGCTCACGGCCGGGTCGGACAACGTCTTCCGGCGGGTCGGTGAGGTGCCGTGGGTGACGGACGGGGCGTTCTCGCCGGACGGGACGCAACTGGTCCTGCGCTCGTACTTCAGCGCACGCGGCTACGCGTTCAAGAACGGCAGGCTCGGCAAGGACTACCCGGTTCAGGCACCGCTGCTCGGCCAGGCCGAGTCGGTCACGTACACGGCGGACGGCTCGGCGCTGATGTTCGGCTCCGAGGGCGAGCAGAGCGACGTGGTGCGGGTGGACGTGGAGGGCGGTGGGGGCGGCGGGTCCGGCGGTAAGTCGCCCGCGAAGAACGGTGGGTCATCGGCGAACGGCGGGAGCGGGGACGGAGTGCCGGTGAAGGGCACCACGCTGACCGGGGTCGCCGTGCTCGCCGGGATCGGGTTGCTGCTGTTCCTGGGCAGGCGGCGCCGGCAGGGCTGACCGGCGGGACGGACCGGCGGCGGGGACGAGCTGACCGCAGGGCGGGGCCGACCGGCGGGGACGAGGCGACCGGCACGGCGGCTACGTCTCGAGCGGCCGGACCTCGTAGTGCAGGGTCTTGTCGCGCTTGATCCGGTGCGCGAGCGGGACGAGCACGCCCTGCACGATCGGGTGCTTGCGGGACAGCATCCGGGCGGCGTGCGTGTTCTCCTTCGAGCCGGCCTGGAGGAGGCGGGCGTGCGCCGTGATCTGCGGTCCGGTCGGTCTGCCGCGTAGCGTGCACGGGCCGATCTTCACCAGGGGGTGGTTGCGCATCCGCTCCACCTTCCAGGCCGAGGAGAACGTACGGACGTAGGCGTGGTCGCCCTCGACGGCGATGTTGACGGGGGTGTCGGCATGCGTTCCGTCCTGGCGCCGTGTGCTGAGCAGGACGGCGTACTGCTTCACGAGCGGCTTCAGCTCACGGATCGTGTCCATACCTTCCATGGTCCGCCGCCCCGGCGCCGTGTCATCTGCGCGGGCGGTACCGAACGGACGTTTCGAGGGCGCCGACGAGCCCGGCATAAGGTCGTCGGTCTATGACGACGAACCGCGGGCCCGTGCCTTTCTCCACCGCCCGCCTCCATGCCCTGCCCCTGCGGGTCGCGTACGCGGACGAGATGGCGGCCGTGCTCGCCGATCCGGCCCTGCACGCGTTCACCGGCGGCGCCCCGGAGGACGCGGAGGCCCTGCGGGCCCGGTACGCACGCCAGACCGCCGGTTCGCCCGACCCGGCCGAGCGGTGGTGGAACTGGGTGCTGAGGGTGCGCGGTGACGGCTGCCTCGCCGGCTACGTGCAGGCGACGGTGCGTCTCGCCGAGGCGCAGGCGGAGATCGCCTGGGTGATCGGGGCCGCGTGGCAGGGGCGCGGCTACGCGAAGGAGGCGGCGGTGGGTCTCGTCGCTCACCTGCTGGGCGGGGGAGCGGTGCGCTCGGTCGTCGCGCACGTCCACCCCGACCACGCCGCGTCCGCCTCGGTGGCCGCGGCGGCGGGGCTGGTGCGGACGGGGGAGCGGGTGGACGGCGAGGAGCGGTGGTTCCGAGGCGACCGGTGAGGGCGGTGTCCTCAGCTGCCGGAGGGGCTCGGCCGTGGGTGGTCGCCCGTCTTCGTCATGGCCGGGAACGTAGCAACCGCCACTGACAGGGGGCCCGTTGGGCTGTCAGCTGCGGGGCCGGCCCGCCTTGACCAGGTCGGCCACGTCGAGGGTGACCTCGGCGCCGATCGAGCCGGGGAGCGGTGCCTCCTGGCCGGGGGCGTACACCTCGTGGCTGTCGTACGTGCCGGCCTGGGGCTCGGTCAGGACGTGGACGCGGCCGTGCTTGCGGTCGACGATCACATAGACGGGGATCTTGGCCTCGGCGTACGCGGCGACCTTGTTGCGCAGGTCGTTCTTGTAGTTGCCGGAGGTCACCTCCAGCACGAGCCGGAAAACGGCCGGGTCGTAGCAGTTGTTCTCGATGAGATGCGCGTCGAGATCGGCGTCGACGATGGCCAGGTCGGGGATGGCGTAGTCCTCCGGGCCGCCCGGTAGCCACAGGCCGACACCTTGGAGGACTTTGGACTCCTCGCCGTGAAGGCCGGCGGCCAGGAACGGGATCATGAGCACGGTCAGGGCATTCGCGTGCGGGCCGTCCAGGCGTGGGGCCACGGTGATGACGCCTCCGATGATCTCGACGCGGTATCCCGGAAGCCGCTCCGTGAGCGTGTCGGCTGATTCGAGCAGCGATTCCGGTTCACCGGCACAGGGGTGCTCGACTGCTGCTCCAGACATTGCGGGCCTCCTGGAATGGCTGGTGTCGAGAGCATCATCGTGGGACGGCCCGCCCGTGCGCGTCCCGCAGGCGATCCGCCACCCGGGCGAGTGAAGCAGAAACGGCCCTGCACCCACGGATCGTGGGGGCAGGGCCGTTCCGGACGTGTCAGCGGTGGAGCTACAGCTTCTCGATGACGTAGTCGATGCAGGCCGTCAGGGCCTGGACGTCCGACGGGTCGATCGCCGGGAACATCGCCACGCGCAGCTGGTTGCGGCCCAGCTTGCGGTACGGCTCCGTGTCGACGATGCCGTTGGCGCGGAGCACCTTGGCGACGGCGGCGGCGTCGATCTCGTCCGCGAAGTCGATCGTGCCGATGACCTGCGAGCGCTTGGCCGCGTCCGTGACGAACGGGGTCGCGTACTTGGACTCCTCGGCCCAGCCGTACAGGTGGCCGGACGAGGCGGCCGTGCGGCCGGTGGTGAAGTCCAGGCCGCCCTGGGTGTTCATCCAGGTCAGCTGCTCGTTCAGCAGGAAGAGCGTCGCCAGGGCGGGGGTGTTGTACGTCTGGTTCTTCAGGGAGTTGTCGATCGCCGTCGGCAGCGAGAAGAACTCCGGGACGTGCCGGCCGGAGGCGTGGACGCGGGCTGCGCGCTCCAGGGCCGCCGGGGAGAAGACACCGATCCACAGGCCACCGTCGGAGGCGAAGGACTTCTGCGGGGCGAAGTAGTAGACGTCCGTCTCGGCGATGTCGACCGGCAGGCCGCCGGCGCCTGAGGTGGCGTCGACCAGGACCAGGGAGCCCTCGTCGGCACCCGCGACGCGCTTGATCGGCGCGGCGACACCGGTCGAGGTCTCGTTGTGGGTGAGGGCGTAGACGTCGACGCCCGCCTCGGCCCGCGGGTCCGGGTGGGTGCCCGGGTCGGAGGCGATCACGGTCGGGTCGGCCAGCCACGGGGCGAGCTTGGCTGCCTTCGCGAACTTCGAGGAGAACTCACCGAAGTTGAGGTGCTGGGACTTCGACTCGATCAGACCGTGCGTCGCGATGTCCCAGAAGGCGGTGGAGCCGCCGTTGCCCAGGATCACCTCGTAGCCCTCGGGGAGGGAGAAGAGGTCGCGCACACCGTCACGTACCGCGCCGACCAGGTTCTTCACCGGAGCCTGGCGGTGGGACGTACCGAGCAACGACGTACCGGTGGCGGCCAGCGCGTCGAGCGCCTCCGTCCGCACCTTGGAAGGACCGGCGCCGAAGCGTCCGTCGGCGGGCTTGATGTCAGCGGGAATCTGGATGTCGGCCACGAGTCGGAGCGTAGCCGCTCGGTGCGGCGGCTACGCATCCTGTCCGTCGGATGAGACGCGCGATCCGGTTCGTGGACGCCGGATCGCGCGTCCCCCGGGGTGGCCCGGCGGGCCGGTCAGCCGAGCTGGACCGGGAGGTCGTACAGGTCGTTCTGGGTGACGATCGGCTTGTTGCGCAGCTCGGAGGCCGGGACCGCGAGGTCGAGGTCCGGGAAGCGCTCGTAGAGCGCGGGCAGTGCGACCCCCGCCTCCAGGCGCGACAGTGCCGCACCCGGGCAGACGTGCGGGCCGTGGCCGAAGGCGATGTGGCGGTTGGGGGAGCGGGTGACGTCGAACTCGCCGGCGGTCGGCCCGTACTGCGTCTCGTCCCGGCCCAGCGCGCCGAAGGACACGATCAGCGCCTCACCCTTGGGCAGCACCTTGTCACCGACGGCCACGTCCTCCGTCGCGAAGCGGATCAGGACGTGCGAGGTCGGGGTGTTCCAGCGCAGGGTCTCCTCGATCACGCTCTCCCACGGCACCTCGCCGGAGAGCACCTGCTTGCGCTGCTCGGGGTGGGTCTGGAGGGCGGCGACGGCGTTCACGATCAGGCTGATCGTGGTCTCGTGGCCCGCCGCGATGATCAGCTGGAGGGTGTTGACGATCTCCTCGTTGCTGAGGTGGTCGCCGTCCTCGGAGGCCGCGATCAGGGCGCTGGTCAGGTCGTCGCCCGGCTCGGCCCGCTTGCCGTCGACGATCTTGGTGAAGAGCGTGCCGAGGTCCGCCATCATCTGCGGGACCTCCGCCGGCGGGGTCTGCGTCGAGAAGAACTTCTCGAACAGCTCCTTCAGGCGGGGGTGGTCGACCGGGTCCACGCCCATCAGTTCGCTGATGACGTTCATGGGCAGCGGGTAGGCGAACTCCGCCTTCAGGTCGACCTTCTCGCCCTTGGGCAGCGCCGAGAGGCGGTCCAGGCTCGCGGTCGTGAGCGCCTCGATGCCCGCGCGCAGCCGCTCCACCCGCTTCACCGTCAGTGCCTGGGCCACCAGCGTGCGCAGCCGGCGGTGGTCGGCGCCGTCCACGGTGAGCATGGAGCGGCCGGGGTTGGCGAGGCCGATCAGCGGCCAGTCCATGGGTATCTCGTCGCGCTGCCAGGCACCCCAGACGTTGATGTCCTTCACGATCCGGCTGTCGGTCAGCAGCTGCCGCGCCTCGGCGTGGTGCGTGACCGCGTAGCAGTGCACCCCGCCGGGCAGCTCCACCTCGGCGAGCGGACCCGCGGCGCGCAGCGCGGCGCTCTCGCCGTCGAGGTCGGCGACGAAGGGGTCGAGGGCGATCCGGGTCATTTCTGGCCTCCGAAGGCAGGTCCTGTGGCGGGGGTGGGCGTGAAGGCGACGGGCAGGTCCGTCAGCCCCCGCAGCCAGGGGGACGGGCGCCGGGTGAGCTGTTCGGCGGGGACGGCGAGGTCGATGTCCGGGAGGCGGTCGAGGAGGACCTCGATGCCGGTACGGGCGATGACCTCGGCGGTCTCCTGGGCCGGGAAGGGGCAGCGGTGCTCACCGTGGCCGAAGGAGAGGAACGCGTTGTTGCCGCCGGTCAGCGCGGAGCCGTCGGTGCGCACCTGCGGGTCGGCGTTGGCGGCGGCCACGCCCAGCAGCAGCAGGTCGCCCGCCTGGATGTGGCGGCCCCCGAGGTGGGTGTCGCGCGAGGCCCAGCGGCCCGCGATGTTCTGCGTCGGGGTGTCCTCCCAGAGGACCTCGTTCATGGCCTCGGCGACGCTGTGCCGGCCGCCCGAGAGCGAGGCGGCGAACCGGTCGTCGACGAGCATGAGCCGGAGGGAGTTGCCCATCCAGTCCGCGGTCGGCTGGTGGCCCGCGGCCATCATGACCATGAGGTCCTGGGCGACCTCCTCGTCCGTGAAGCCGCCGGGTGCGGCCAGCATCCGGGTGGCGACGTCGTCACCGGGCTCGGCGTGCTTGTCGAGCAGCAGCTGGAACATCGAGGTGCCGAGGTGCTGCTGGCCGGCCAGCGCGCGCTCCCCGCCGTCGATCATGTCGTTGATCGAGCTCACGAGCGCGTCACCGACGGCGTCGCTGAAGCCGTAGATCTTCGCCAGGACCCGCGCGGGGAGCAGCATCGCGTACGCGGCGATGATGTCGGTCCCGCCCGTGGAGCAGAAGCGGTCGATCAGGTCGTCGGCGAACTCCTCCGCGTACCGCTTGAGCGCGAAGGGGTCGACCGCCTCCAGGGCGTCGCTGATCATCCGGGCGCGCTCGACGTGCCGGGCGCCGACCGTGTAGAGGATCGACGGCTGCTTGCGGCCGATCATCGGCAGCAGCGGCCAGTCGTCGGGGATGCGCTCCCACTGGTTCCACAGGTCGGAGTCGCGGCTGAAGAGCACCGGGTCGCTGGTGAGCTGGTGCAGTTCGCGGTAGCCGAGGACCAGCCAGGCCGGGACGTCGCCGTCCAGGACGACGGGCGCGACGGCACCGTGGTCCCGGCGCATCTCCCGGTACAGCTGCATGGGTTCGGTCTGGAACCGTGGCCCGGACAGTGGCGTGCGTCCGTGCGCGGGGCAGCCCGGGGGCGGTTCGGTGGGCTGGGTCACGGGGTGTGCTCCGGGGTCTTCTCCGGAGTGGGTTCCGGACGGGCGGCGGTGGAGGTGGTGATCGTGCCCCGCGAGAGGGCGTAGAGGTGCTCCACCAGCGTGATCAGGACGTACTTGCTGGATGACCGGTCCCGGGCGTCGCACTCCACGAGCGGTACGTCCTCGGAGAGGTCGAGCGCCTCCCGGATCTGCTGCTCGGTGTGGAGCGGTCCGCCGAAGTCGTTGCACGCCACGATGAACGGCGTGCCGTGGTGCTCCAGCCGGTCGATCGCGTACCAGGAGTCGGCGAGGCGCCGGGTGTCGACGAGCACGACGGCACCGAGGGTCCCGGAGAACAGCCGGTCCCACAGGAACCAGAAGCGCTCCTGGCCGGGGGCGCCGAAGAGGTACAGCACCGAGCGTTCGTCGAGCGTGATCCGGCCGAAGTCGAAGGCGACGGTGGTGGACGTCTTCGACTGCACTCCGTCGAGGTGGTCGACCGCCTCGCCCGCGCGGGTCATCGTCTCCTCCGTGTTGAGCGGACGGATCTCGCTCACGGATCGGACCATGGTGGTCTTGCCGACCCCGAAGCCGCCGACGACGACTATTTTCAGTCCGTTGTCGGCCGTGGCCTGCAGGGCGGCACGGTCAGAGGTTGCGGAGTCCAACGAGCACCTGTTCCAGGATGTCGGGGTCGGGGAGCCGGTCCGCGACGCGTGCGGTACGAGGGTGGCGGGCGCTGATCCTGCTGGTGTCGAGCAGATCGCAGAGCAGGATGCGCACGATGCTGACGGGCAGGTTCAGGCCCGCGGCGATCTCGACGACGGCGGTGGGCCGTTCGCACATCCGCAGGATCGCCACGTGCTCCGACTGCATGCCGGGGGTCGGTTCGCATTCGGAGACGACCAGCGTGACCAGGTCGAAGGCGGCCGAGTCGGAGCGGCTGCGGCCACCGGTGAGGGTGTACAGCCGGTCCGGGTCGTCGTCCCGGCCGGGACGCGGCCGCGGTGTCATACGGCCGCGTTCGTGGAGGTCCCGGTGGCACCGGCGGTCCCGGAGGACTCGCGCGGCGGGGCGACGAGGTGTTCGCCGAGCTGCTCGACGAGCTCGCTCATGTTGTGTCCGACGAGGCCGACATCGGCGTCCTCGGAGGCGACGACGGCGAGATGGGCGCCCGCACCCGCCTCCACGATGAACAGCACGCCGCCGTAGAACTCGGCCATCGCGGACCGTACGCCGCCGGTGCCGTCGCCGAACTCGACGGACGCGCCGTGCGACAGGCTCTGGATGCCGGCGGAGATCGCGGCCAGCTGGTCCGCCTGGTCGACGGAGAGCTCGGGGGTGCGGCACAGCTTGAGGCCGTCCCTGGACAGCACGAGGGCGTGGCGGGCACCGGGGGTGCGCTCAAGGAGCCCCTCCAGCAGCCAGTTGAGCTTCTCGTCGGTGGTCGCGGTCATCGGGTGTTGCCTTCCGGGTGCGGGGAGTGGGGCCGTACGGCCTGGCGGAAGCTGCTGAAGCGGGCTGCCTGGGCCTTGGCGTCGGTCGTACGGGGCCGGGGGGTCGATCCGTCCGTCGCGTCGGAGTCGCCCGTGGCTCGGGCGCGGGACTCGGCGGCTGCCAGGGTGCGGCCGCGGGAGCGCTTGGGCAGGCCGCTCTCGCCGAACCGGGGGAGGCCGCCGGTGGTCTCCGAAGCGGAGTCGGAGCGCAGGGGCTCCTGGCTGCCTGCGCCCTCGGTCCGGTCGGCGCCGACGGCTGCCTCGGTCCGGTCGGCGCCGGACGTGTGGACGGGCTCGGGCTCCCGGGAGGGCGTGCGGACCGGTTCGGCGGCCGGCTCCGGCGCGGGGGCCGGGGTGCGGGTGATGATCTCCTGCGGGAGCATCATCAGCGCGCCCGTGCCGCCGCGCGCCGACGGCCGGAAGGAGACCGTCAGGCCGTGCTTGCGGGCCAGCCTGCCGACGACGGCGAGGCCGAGCCGGGTGCCGGAGAGGCCGGTCAGGTCCTGGTTGACCGCGGAGACGGCGCGCTCGGCGCGACGCAGCTGCACATCGCTCATGACCAGACCGCTGTCCTCGACGGTCAGCACGATGCCGGCCGGCACCTCCTCCACGTACACGTGGACCTCGGCCGTGGGCGGCGAGAAGTTCGCGGCGTTGTCCAGGATCTCGGCCAGCGCGTGCATGACGCCCTCGGCGGCGTGGCCGGCGACGGCGACGTCACTGGTGGAGTGGAGCCTGATCCGCTGGTATCCGCTGATCCGGCCCATCGCGCCGCGCAGGATGGACTCCATGACGATGGGCTTCGCCCAGCGCCGCCCGGAGCGCGCACCGGTCAGCACGGCGATGGAGTCGGCCAGCCGGCCCGCCTGGGCGGTGCGGTGGTCCAGGTGCAGCAGATCGCCCAGGATGTCCTCGGCGGCGTGCCGGTTCTCCATCTCACGCAGGTCGGCGAGCATGCTCGTGGCGAGTGCCTGCATCCGGCCGGCGGCGTTGGCGCACGCGGCGACCGCGGCGGAGCGCTCGGTGTCGCTGCGGGACGCGCGGGCCTTGAGCTTGGCGTTCTCGGCGACGAGGCGCTCGACCCCGGCCGCAGCCTGCTCGGTGATCCGTGCGTTCTCGGCAGCGGCGGCCGACTTCATCCGGGCGCTCTCGGCGGTGAACCGCTGGGCCTCGAACGCGGAGGCCGACACCATCCGTGAGGTCTCGGCGGTGAACCGGCTGCTCTCGGCAGCGTGCATCTCCCGCAGCCGGCGCATCGTGATCCGGGCGTGGACGGTGAGGGCGACGGCGGCGGACAGCAGCACGGCGGCGGCACCCGCCCCCCATGCCACTGCGGTCCTGGCCGAGTCGGGGGCGGCGGCAGTCGCCCAGAGACACAGGGATCCGGTGATGGCCACCGTGACCAGCAGGGCCAGTGCGGTCGGCCGGGTTGAGGGGCGCAAGCGGAGTCCTTGGGACGCGGACGGTGACGGACGGGACGGTTCGGGCGAGACGGTACGGCGAAGTGCAAATGCGACAACTGGAACAGATGATTCCCAGACAAGTCTGAGTCACTATATGAGAATTGACGATCTGTTTGGGAAGAACTTGTGGTGCTCTCTGTTCCGTTTATGTTCGTGGGGCCGACGGATCCAGACGTATTGACGTATTCGGCAGAAACACGCGGGGCCGGATGACCGCAGGACCCGGCCGACGGCATCCTGGCCCGATGGCACCTCGTGACACAGCGGCAGGCCCCGACCACGCCACGCTCGCCGCCGAACTGCGCGCGGCCGTACGCGGCGAGGTCGCGTTCGACGCCACCGCGCGGGCGCTGACGACGATGGACGCCTCCAACTACCGCCGGGTGCCGCTCGGCGTCGTCGCCCCGCGTGACGCCGCCGACATCGCGGCCGCACTCGCCGTCTGCCGGGCGCACGGCGTGCCCGTAGTGCCGCGCGGCGGCGGTACGTCCATCGCCGGACAGGCCACCGGCACCGGAGTCGTCCTCGACCTCACCCGCCACCTGCGGTCGATCGTCGAGCTGGACGCGGACTCCCGCATGGCAGTGGTCCAGCCGGGCGTCGTCCTGGACGACCTGCGGGCCGCCGCCGCTCCGCACGGGCTCACCTTCGGCCCGGACCCCTCCACGCACGGCCGTTGCACGATCGGCGGCATGATCGGCAACAACTCCTGCGGCTCGCACTCGGTCGCCTGGGGCACCACCGCCGACAACGTCCACGCCCTGACCGTCGCCCGCTACGGCGGCGACACCCTGCGCCTGGCGCCGGGAGCCGACGGCCCCGCCGGACTTCGCGAACTGGTCGCCGGCCACCTCGCCCTGCTGCGCACCGGATTCCCCGAACTCCCGCGCCGCATCTCGGGGTACGCCCTGGACGCGCTACTGCCCGAACGCGGCGCCGACCCCGCCCGCGCGTTCTGCGGCAGCGAGGGGACGCTCGGCGTGCTGACGCAGGCGACGCTGCGGCTGGTCGAGGCCCCCGCCGCCCGCGCGCTGGCCGTACTCGGCTACGCCGACGAGTCCGCCGCAGCCGACGCGGCCCCCGGCCTCCTGCCGCACCACCCGCTGACCGTCGAGGGCATGGCGGCCGACCTCGTACGCGAACCGGCCGGGCTGCCGCGCGGCGCTGCCTGGCTCTTCGTCGAGACCGGCGGCGCCACCCCGGCCGAGGCACGGGCGCACGCCGAACGGATCGTCCGGGCCGCGTCCGCGGACGCGGTGGACACCGCCGTCGTCACCGACCCGGCCGGGCAGCGGGCGCTGTGGCGCATCCGGGAGGACGCCGCCGGCACCGCCACCCGGATGCCCGCAGGCGGCGAGGCCTGGCCCGGCTGGGAGGACTGCGCGGTGCCGCCCGCCCGCCTCGGCGCCTACCTCCGCGACTTCCGCGCCCTGCTCGCCGAACACGGCCTGCGCGGCACCCCGTACGGGCACTTCGGCGACGGCTGCATCCATGTCCGGATCGACTTCGACCTGCTGAGCGGCGACGGGGTGGCTCGTTTCCGCCGCTTCTCCGAGGAGCTCGCCTCGCTCGTGGTCGCCCACGGGGGCTCCCTGTCCGGGGAGCACGGCGACGGGCAGGCGCGCGCCGAGCTGCTCCCCCGGATGTACGGGGACGACCTCGTCGCCCTCTTCACCCGGTACAAGGACCTCTGGGACCCGGACGGCGGCATGAACCCGGGCATCCTCGCCCGTCCCGCCCGCCTCGACGAGAACCTCCGCTTCGACGTGCTGCCCCGCGAGCCGGTCGACGTGGCCTTCGGCTTCCCGCTCGACGGCGGGGACTTCTCGGCGGCGGTGCGCAGGTGCGTGGGCGTCGCCAAGTGCCGCACGACGGAGGTGTCCGGCCCGGCCGTGATGTGCCCGTCGTTCCGTGCGACCGGCGAGGAGGCCCACTCGACCCGCGGCCGGGCCCGGCTGCTGCACGAGATGCTGGCCGGCTCCGCGGGCGGGGTGATCACCGACGGCTGGCGCTCGACGGAGGTGCGGGACGCGCTCGACCTGTGCCTGTCCTGCAAGGGGTGCCGCAGCGACTGCCCGGTGGGCGTCGACATGGCCACGTACAAGGCGGAGTTCCTGCACCACCACTACCAGGGGCGGCTGCGGCCGGCGGCCCACTACGCGATGGGGTGGCTGCCGCTGTGGCTGCGCCTGGCGTCCCCCTTCGCGGGTGCGCTGAACGCGCTGGCCCGGGTGCGGCCGCTCGCCGCTCTCGCCAAGCGTCTTGCGGGTATCGCGCCGGAGCGCGGCATCCCGGTCCTGGCACGTGAGACGTTCACCCGGTGGCTCGGGCGGCGGTGGGGCAGGGGGACGGTGATCCTCTCGAACGACCAGGTGGTCACCGTCTGGCCCGACACCTTCACCGAGCACCTCTCGCCCGAGGTGGGCCGGGCGGCGGTCAGGGTCCTGGAGGCGGCGGGCCGCACCACGCTGCCCGCCGGGCGCGGGGTGTGCTGCGGCCTCACGTACGTGTCGACGGGGCAGCTGGACAAGGCCCGCAGGGTGATGCGCCGCACCCTGGACCGGATGGGCGTCTCGCTGGGCGACCCCCTGGTCGTCCTCGAACCGAGCTGTGCGGCGACCCTGCGCACGGACCTCCCGGAGCTCCTGCCCGACGACCCCCGCGCCGCCGAACTGGCCGCCTCCGTCCACACCCTGGCCCAGTACCTGGAGAAGTACGCCCCCGACTGGCAGCCCCCGCGCCTGGACCGCCCCGTCGCCGGCCAGACGCACTGCCACCAGCACGCGGTCCTGGGCGACGCGGCGGAGCGCAGGCTCCGCGAACGGGCCGGCCTGACCGGCGAACTGAGCGGAGGCTGCTGCGGACTGGCCGGGAACTTCGGCTTCGAGCGCGGGCACTGGGAGGTGTCGGTGGCCTGCGCGCGGGAGCAGCTCCTGCCGTCCGTGGGAGCGGCGGTCCCCGGTACGGAGATCCTGGCCGACGGGTTCTCCTGCCGGACGCAGCTGGACCAGGTGGGCGGGGTGCGGGCGCGCCACCTGGCGGAGGTCCTGGCGGCGGGGCTCCCCCCGTCGCCGCCGCCCCCGGACCCCCGCACCTCAACCGGCCAGGAGGCCTGAAGGCCTCACCCCCGCGCAGCCCCCAGGACCGCCGCCACCAGCCGCTCGTTCTCCGGCGCCGCCCCGCCCGGGACGGCGAACCGCCGCCGGGTGTAGCCGTAGGCGACACCGCTCGCCGGGTCCGCGAACGCCTGCGAGCCCGCCGCACCGCAGTGCCCGAACGCGCCCTCGCCCAGGGACGGGTAGTACATCTGCGGGCGCTCGAAGCCGAGGCCGAAGTGGTCGGTCTCGTCGGTCACCCGGTCGACACCCGTCAGGCCGGGGCGGGCGAACTCGGCCCGGATCTCCGGCGTGAGGAGCGGGGCCCGCCCGGCCACCTCGGAGATCGCGGCCGCGTACATCCCGGCCAGCGCGCGCGCCGAACCGACCCCGCCGACCGAGGCCGGGCCGAGCGCCCGCACGGACGGATCGTTGATCCACGCGACCAGGTCCGTCGGGTAGTTGAAGGCGACCGCCCGCAGGCTCCCCGGTTCGAAGGGATGGGCGGCCAGCTCGGCCGCCTGCTCCGGCGTCGGGTTCATCGGGCGGACGGGGACGTAGCGCGGTTCGAGGTGGGCCGGCTGGCCCAGGTGGAGGTCCAGGCCGTAGGGGAGGCGGACGCGCTCCTCGTACAGCTCCTGGATCGACCGCCCGGTGGCCCGCCGCACCACTTCGCCGGTGAGCGCGCCGATCACCAGGGCGTGGTACCCGTACTCCTTGCCGGGCTCCCAGAACGGCTCCTGCTCCGCGAGGGTGGCGGCGATCACCCGGTCGTCGGCCAGGTCGGCCCCGGTGAAGCCGCCTTCGATGCCGACCAGTCCGGAGCGGTGCCCGAGGAGCTCCCGCAGGGTCAGCGCGTCCTTGCCGCCGGCCGCGAACTCCGGCCAGTACGAGGCGACCGTGCGGTCCAGCTCCAGGGTCCCGTCCTGCACGAGCAGCGCGACGACGAGGTGGGCCGCGCCCTTGGTGGAGGAGAAGACCGCGGGCAGCGAGTCGCCCTCGATGCCCTCCCCGGCCCAGAGGTCGACGACCGGCCGGCCGTCCAGGTACACGGCGAGCTGCGCACCCGGCTCGTTGGCCTCCTCGGCCAGTACGGCGGCGAACTCCTCCCGCACCGCCTCGAAGCCCGCGGCCACGGTTCCGCGCACGTTGATGTCGTCCGACATGGGTCCCCCACTGAAGTGTTCGGCATACGTTGCTTCGTCTCTTGCTCCCTGCCGCCAACTGCCCCGCCCGGCAGGGAATTCCCTCACGGCCGGACGTCTCGCGCCACGATCTCGCGGGCCAGCGCGGCGAGGTCCGCGAGCGCCGGGTGGCCGGGTGCGTCCCGCCTGGCCAGCAGTACCGGGACGGGCGGGGCGTCGGTGAGCGGCCGGTACACCACCCCGGCGTGCGGGTGCATGTCGGCGGTGGAGGCGGCGGAGACCCCGGAGCCGCGGCCTGCCGCGATGGCGGTCAGCCAGTCGTCCGTGTTGGCGACCGTGAGCGTGGCGGCGGGCCGGTCGTGCGCGGGCCAGAGGCCGAGGGTGGTGATGCCGGAGACGGTGTTGAGGATCACCGCGCCGCCCGCCAGATCGGCGAGGGTCAGCGAGTCGTGCGGGGCCAGCGGGCCGTCCGCGGTCACCGCCGCGACCTGGTCCTCGCTGAACAGCACCTCGGTGACGAGCCCCGGTGTGTCCACGGGGCCGCGCAGCAGCGCCGCGTCGACCTCGCCGCGGGCCAGGCCTGCCGTGCGGTCGTCGATCCGCAGGAGTTCGAGCGGGGTCCGCGGGTGCCGTTCCTGCCAGGCCCGCAGGAACGGTGTGGTGTACGGGCCGAAGGCCGACCAGGCATGACCGATCCGCAGCGGCCGGTGGTGCGGCCGCCCGGGGGCGAGCGCCTCGTCGAACGCGGCGACCGCGGCGACGGCCCTGTCGCGGAAGGCGACGCCGTCGGGGGTGAGGGCGAGGTGGTGGGTGGAACGGTCGACGAGCCGGATGCCGAGGTGCTGCTCCAGGGCGGCCAGGGTCCGCGAGACGGCGGGCTGGGTGAGCTGGAGCCGGGCGGCGGCCCGGGTGACGCTGGACTCGTCGGCGACGGCGAGGAACGCGCGCAGATGACGGACCTCGATGCCGCGGCCCGCACTCCGGTTCGTACTCCTGTCGGCGCCCTGTCCTGTGCTCATGCGCGGGAAGCATAACGGGAGCCCAATCGGCATTTCACGCGCCGCGCGCAGGTCCCTACGGTAGGGGGATGGGCTGCGCGGGGTGAGTGCAGTATCTTCAATTGAGGAGTGCACTGTGTTGCACTCCCCGTACCGTATTCGTGAACTCAGGAAATCAGGCCACAGGTGAACGACCAGGGCACCGCCGCAGAGCCGGCCGCAGCTTTCGCCGTCCCCGAGGCGGTCGCCGCCCTCGGTGAGCAGGGCGCGCCGGGAGACCCGGCCCCTGCCGGAGGCCGCGGAGCGGCGCTGGCTCCGGTCGCGCTGGTGGTGGCGGGCGGTCTGTCCGTCCAGTTCGGTGCCGCGGTCGCGGTCCTGCTGATGCCGAAGGCCGGCGCCCTCGGCGTCGTCACGCTGCGACTGGCCGCCGCCGCCCTCGTCCTGCTCGTCGTCTGCCGCCCCAGGCTGCGTGGCCACTCACGCGCCGACTGGGGCACGGTGCTGGCGTTCGGCGTCGCGATGGGCGGCATGAACACGCTCTTCTACCAGGCCGCCGACCGCATCCCGCTGGGCGCGGCCGTCACCCTGGAGGTGCTGGGCCCGCTCGCCCTCTCGGTGTTCGCCTCGCGCCGTCTGGTCAACGTGGTCTGGGCGGCGCTCGCCCTGGGCGGGGTCGTCCTGCTGAGCGGCGGGGGCTTCGACCGGCTCGATCCGGTGGGTGCGGCGTTCGCCCTCGGGGCCGGCGCCATGTGGGCGGCGTACATCATCTTCAGCGCCCGCACCGGCCGCCGCTTCCCGCAGGCCGACGGGCTGGCCCTGGCGATGGTGGTGGCGGCGGCCCTCTCGCTGCCGCTCGGCATCATGGAGTCGGGCTCGAAGCTCCTGGTCCCCTCCACGCTCGGTCTTGGCGCGGCCGTCGCACTGCTCAGCTCGGTCCTCCCGTACACCCTCGAACTCATGGCGCTGCGCAGGCTGCCCGCGCCCACCTTCGCGATCCTGATGAGCCTGGAACCGGCGATCGCGGCCATGGCGGGCTTCCTCATCCTCGACCAGGCGCTCTCCACGACCGACGCCCTGGCCATCGCCCTGGTCATCGGGGCGAGCATGGGCGCGGTGCGCAGCCAGGTGCGGGGCGTCGGGAAAAGCTGAGGGTCGCGCCGCGGCCCGCGTTGGGGAGCCGCCCTGTCGTCGGGCCGCCCTGGCGTCGAGTCAACGGTCCGATGTGCCGGTTCCGCCTGCGGATGCGCCCGTGCGATCTAGGGTTGTCGCGAGATCCGACCAGGAGGAAACATGCCGGAACGCGACGATCTACTGGCGCTCGTGACCGATCAACGCACCAACTTTCTCTACACCGTCGCGAATCTTGACGACGCGCAGGCCCGCAGCCGCACGACCGACAGCGAGCTGACTCCCGGCGGCCTGGTGAAGCACCTGGCACAGGTGCAGCGGTCCTGGCTGGCCGTGGTCGACGGCACGGCACCCGCCAAGATCGAGTGGACCGACCTGGACCCGGACGGCAACCGGATGACCGACGCCGAGACGCTGTCCGACCTGCTCGACGGCTTCCACGCGGCGGCCGCGGAGTTCGACCGCACGGTGCGTGAGGAGAGCGACTTCGACCGCGAGGTCACCCTGCCCTCGTACCCCTGGTCGCCCCCGGAGCCGGTCCGCTGGAGCGTGCGCCACGTCCTGTGGCACATCTTCCGCGAGATCGCCCACCACAGCGGCCACGCCGACATCATCCGCGAGGCGCTGGACGGTGCCAGCACCACGGCCAGGATGAAGGCGGCGGCCGAGGAGCAGTAGGGCCTGCCGTCTCCGCGGTCTCCCGCCGGGGCGCCCGGCCTGACCGTATGTCACCTGTGGTGGTGTCGTTCACGGTGTCGTCGTTCACGGCGGAAGCCTAAGTACTGCGGTTACCGGCGACGGGCGGCCCCGGTCGCCGACACCCTTCGGGCCGGGGCCACTTCGCAGGGGGCGGGACGCCGGTGCGCATAAATCATGCAAGCATGCTTGATTGTTTTACGTCCCCCTGGCAGGCTCCGGGTCACACCGCCACGCCCCGAGGGGAGCGCACCGTGTCCGATGCCGCAGCCGTGCTCGATGATCTGCGCAGCGAGAGCGAGGAACTCGACCTGCTCGTCGCCGGGTTGACCGCCTCGCAGTGGGCGGGGGCGACACCTGCCGAAGGGTGGACCGTCGCCCACCAGGTGGCCCACCTGAGCTGGACCGACGAGGTCGCACTGCTCTCCGTCACCGAACCCGGGCGGTTCGGCGACGAGGTCGCGAAGGCGATGGTGAACCCCGAGGGCTTCGTCGACCAGGCCGCCGACGCGGTCGTCGCGGCGTACGCCCCGCAGGCGCTGCTGACCCGCTGGCGCACCGGGCGGGAGCAGCTCCAGGACGCCCTGCGGGCGGCGCCCGCCGGGACCCGGTTCCCCTGGTACGGGCCGCCGATGAGCGTCGCCTCGATGGCGACCGGGCGGCTCATGGAGACCTGGGCGCACGGTCAGGACGTCGCCGACGCGCTGGGCGTCACCCGCGCCCCCACCGCCCGGCTGCGGCACGTCGCGCGGATCGGGGTGCGGGCGCGGGACTACGCCTTCCTCGTACGCGGCATCCAGGCACCCGGCGAGGAGTTCCGGGTGGAACTGGAAGGTCCGGGCGGTGAGTTGATCGCCTACGGCCCCGAGGAGGCCGCCCAGCGGGTCACCGGGCCGCTGCACGACTTCTGCCTCCTGGTCACCCAGCGCGCCCACCGCGACGACCTCGCCGTGCGGGCCGAAGGGGCCGAGGCCGAGGTGTGGCTCGACATCGCGCAGGCCTTCGCCGGTCCGGCCGGACCCGGGCGCGCCCCGCAGCAGGGGAGCGGGGAGTGACGGACGCTCCCGCGCCCCCGCCGCTGCGGATCGCCAACGCCTCCGGGTTCTACGGCGACCGCTTCGACGCCGTGCGCGAGATGCTCACCGGCGGCCCCCTCGACGTCCTCACCGGGGACTACCTCGCCGAGCTCACCATGCTCATCCTCGGCCGCGGCCGCCTCAAGGACCCGGGGCGGGGCTACGCGACCACCTTCCTGCGGCAGCTGGAGGAGGGGCTCGGCCTCGCAGGGGAGCGCGGGGTGCGGATCGTCACCAACGCCGGCGGGCTCAATCCGGCCGGGCTGGCCGATGCCGTGCGGGAGCTGGCCGACAAAGTGGGCGTGGCCGTGCGCGTCGCACACGTCGAGGGCGACAGCCTCCCCGTGCCCGACGGCTTCCTCACCGCCAACGCCTACCTCGGCGGGAACGGCATCGCCGCCTGCCTGCGGGCCGGCGCCGATGTCGTCGTCACCGGCCGGGTCACCGACGCCGCGCTCGTCACCGGACCCGCCGCCGCCCACTTCGGCTGGGGCCCCGAGGACCACGACGCGCTCGCCGGAGCCGTCGTCGCCGGGCACGTGCTGGAGTGCGGCACCCAGGCCACCGGCGGGAACTACGCCTTCTTCCGCGGCCACGACGTCCGGCGGCCCGGATTCCCGGTTGCCGAGATCCACGCCGACGGGACGTCCGTCATCACCAAGCACGACGGCACGGGCGGCGTCGTCGACCTCGGTACGGTCACCGCCCAGCTGCTGTACGAGACCGGCGGCGCCCGGTACGCGGGACCCGATGTCACCGCCCGGCTCGACACCGTGCGCGCGGAGCAGCAGGGGCCGGACCGGGTCCGGATCTCCGGGGCCCGGGGTGAGGCCCCGCCGCCCACCGTCAAGGCCGGGCTCACCCGGCTCGGCGGCTGGCGCAACGAGGTCGTCTTCGTGCTCACCGGCCTCGACATCGAGGCCAAGGCGCAGCTGGTCCGGGACCAGTTCGCGGACGCCTTCGCGCGCGCCGGACGGCAGCCCGACGAGGTGCGGTGGGAGCTCGCCCGTACCGACCGGGCCGACGCCGCGACCGAGGAGACCGCGAGCGCCCTGCTCCGGCTCGTCGTCCGTGACCAGGAGCCGGAGGCGGTGGGCCGCGCCCTGTCCGGCGCCGCGATCGAGCTGGCCCTCGGCAGCTATCCGGGCTTCCACGTCACGGCCCCGCCCGGAAAGGGCGCGCCCTACGGGGTGTTCGAGGCCAGGTACGTACCGGCGGGCGATGTCACACATGTCGCCGTGCTTCCCGACGGACGCCGGGAGGTGCAGCAGCCGCCGGCCCGGACGCGGGAACTGGCCGAGGTCGAACAGCCTTCTCTGCCACAGCCGTTGGCCGCCGGCCCCACCCGAAGCGCGCCGCTCGGGCTCGTCGCGGGTGCCCGCAGCGGGGACAAGGGCGGCGACGCCAACGTCGGTGTGTGGGTCCGTGGCGACGAGGCCTGGCGGTGGCTGGCCCACGAGCTGACCGTCGAGCGGTTCCGGGAACTCCTCCCGGAGACCGCCCCGCTCACCGTCGTACGCCATGTCCTGCCGAATCTGCGCGCACTGAACTTCACCGTCCACGGACTGCTCGGCGAAGGCGTCGCCGCCCAGCACCGCTTCGACCCGCAGGCCAAGGCGCTGGGGGAGTGGCTGCGTGCGCGCCGGCTGGACATACCCGTGGCCCTGCTGGACAGCGCCGACGCACCGGAGGTGCACGCATGACCGTCCTGCCCACCGGGCTCGACACCGCGAGCCCCGAATACACCGCCAACCGCGCGGCCATGCTCGACAAGCTCGCCGACCTGGACGCCGCGCACGCCGGGGCGCTGGGAGGCGGCGGTGAGAAGTACGTCGAGCGGCACCGCTCGCGCGGCAAGCTGCTGGCCCGCGAGCGCATCGAGCTGCTGATCGACGAGGACAGCCCGTTCCTGGAGCTGTCGCCGCTGGCCGCCTGGGGCAGCGATGCCCCCGGATACGCGGTCGGCGCCTCGCTCGTCACCGGGATCGGCGTGGTGGAGGGCGTGGAGTGCCTGATCACCGCCAACGACCCGACCGTACGCGGCGGCGCCTCCAACCCCTGGACGCTGAAGAAGGCGCTGCGCGCCAACGAGATCGCCTTCGCCAACCGGCTGCCCTGCATCAGCCTGGTCGAGTCCGGCGGCGCCGACCTGCCGTCGCAGAAGGAGATCTTCATCCCGGGCGGGGCGCTGTTCCGCGACCTCACCCGCCTCTCGGCGGCCGGCATCCCGACCGTGGCCGTCGTCTTCGGGAACTCGACCGCCGGCGGGGCGTACGTCCCCGGCATGTCCGACCACACCGTCATGATCAAGGAGCAGTCCAAGGTCTTCCTCGGCGGACCGCCCCTGGTGAAGATGGCCACCGGCGAGGAGAGCGACGACGAGTCGCTCGGCGGCGCCGAGATGCACGCCCGCACGTCCGGCCTCGCCGACCACTTCGCCGTCGACGAGCAGGACGCGCTGCGCCAGGCCCGCCGCATCGTCGCCCGGCTCAACTGGCGCAAGGCGCACAGCGATCCGGGCCCGGCCGAGCCGCCGAAGTACGACGAGGACGAGCTGATCGGCATCGTGCCCGGGGACCTGAAGGTGCCCTTCGACCCGCGCGAGGTCATCGCCAGGCTGGTCGACGGCTCGGACTTCGACGCGTTCAAGCCGCTGTACGGGACCAGCCTGGTCACCGGCTGGGCCCGGCTGCACGGCTACCCCGTCGGCATCCTCGCCAACGCCCAGGGCGTGCTGTTCAGCGAGGAGTCGCAGAAGGCCGCCCAGTTCATCCAGCTCGCCAACCAGCGCGACATCCCGCTGCTCTTCCTGCACAACACCACCGGCTACATGGTGGGCAAGGAGTACGAGCAGGGCGGCATCATCAAGCACGGCGCCATGATGATCAACGCGGTGTCGAACTCCCGGGTCCCGCACCTGTCCGTGCTGATGGGCGCCTCCTACGGCGCCGGGCACTACGGCATGTGCGGCCGGGCCTACGACCCGAGGTTCCTGTTCGCCTGGCCGAGCAGCAAGTCGGCCGTCATGGGTCCGCAGCAGCTGGCCGGGGTGCTGTCCATCGTCGCCCGCGCCTCCGCCGCCGCGAGGGGCCGGCCCTACGACGACGAGGCGGACGCCGGACTGCGCGCCATGGTCGAGCAGCAGATCGAGGCCGAGTCACTGCCGATGTTCCTGTCCGGGCGGCTGTACGACGACGGGGTCATCGACCCCCGCGACACCAGGACCGTCCTCGGGATGTGCCTGTCCGCCATCCACACCGCACCGGTCGAGGGCGCCCGCGGCGGCTTCGGCGTCTTCCGGATGTGAGGGCCCCCCTTGCGGCTAAACCGCTAAACCGCCGCCGCTCTCGCGGAGGTGGTTGCTCGCCGTCGGGGTTCCTCAATTGATGGTTGCGGTGTTCTAGCGGAAAAGAGTTCTTCCTTGACAGCCACTATTCACTCACTCATCGTCGCCAACCGGGGCGAGATCGCCTGCCGGATCTTCCGCACCTGCCGGGCCCTCGGCATCGCCACCGTCGCCGTGTACTCCGACGCGGACGCCGACGCGCTGCACGTCCGGGAGGCCGACACCGCCGTACGGCTGCCGGGGGCCGCGCCGTCCGACACGTATCTGCGCGGCGACCTCGTCGTGGCCGCGGCACTCGCCGCGGGCGCGGACGCCGTCCACCCCGGGTACGGCTTCCTCTCCGAGAACGCCGGATTCGCCGCCGCCGTGCAGGACGCCGGGCTGCTCTGGGTGGGCCCGCCGGTCAAGGCCATCGAGCTGATGGCGTCCAAGACCCGCGCCAAGGAGCTGATGGCCGCCGCCGGGGTGCCGCTGCTCGCCCCCGTCGACCCGGCCGGGGCACGCTCCGCCGACCTCCCGCTGCTGCTGAAGGCGGCGGCGGGCGGTGGCGGCCGCGGGATGCGGATCGTACGCGAACTGGAGGCACTGGCAGGCGAGTTGACCGCAGCCGCGGCCGAGGCGCTGTCCGCGTTCGGGGACGGGGAGGTCTTCGCCGAGCCGTACGTGGAACGCGGCCGGCACGTCGAGGTCCAGATCATGGCCGACGGGCAGGACGGCGTCTGGGCGCTCGGCACCCGCGACTGCTCGCTCCAGCGCCGCCACCAGAAGGTCATCGAGGAGGCCCCCGCTCCCGGCCTCGACGACGCGCTGCGCGACGGGCTGCACGCCGCCGCCGTGGCCGCCGCAAGGGCCGTCGGATACCGGGGTGCGGGCACGGTCGAGTTCCTCGTCACCGAGGACGGACGGCCGTACTTCCTGGAGATGAACACCCGCCTCCAGGTCGAACACCCCGTCACCGAGGCGGTGTTCGGCCTCGATCTGGTGGCCCTCCAGCTGCGCGTCGCCGAGGGCGAACCGCTGCCCGCGGCCCTTCCCCCCGAGCCCCGGGGGCACGCGGTCGAGGCCCGGCTCTACGCCGAGGACCCGGCCCGCGACTGGCAGCCGCAGACCGGAGCGCTGCTCTCGCTCGACGTACCGGACGAGCCGGGCGTGCGCCTGGACACCGGATACACCGGCGGCGACACCATCGGCGTGCACTACGACCCGATGCTCGCCAAGGTCATCGCCCACGCCCCCACCCGTACCGAAGCCGTGCGCCTCCTCGCCCGCGCCCTGGAACGCGCCCGCATCCACGGCCCGGTCACCAACCGCGAGCTGCTCGTACGCTCCCTGCGCCACCCGGACTTCGTGGCCGCCCGCCTCGACACCGGCTTCTACGAGCGGCACCTGGCCGCCCTGACCGCGGACCGGGGCGATCCACGGCCCGCCGCCACCGCGGCCGCCCTCGCGGCGGCGGCCGGCCTCGCCACCGCCGGCGGCGTCGCCCGCTTCGGCGCCTGGCGCAACCTCCCCTCGCAGCACCGGGTCAGGCGCTACCGGAGCGAGCCGGACGGCGGCGAGCACGAGATCAGCTACCGCGCCGGCCGGGCCGGCCCCGCCGTCGTCGCGGACGGCGTCCGCGTCGTGTCCGCCCGCCCCGGCCTGGTGAGCCTCGAAACCGGCGGCGTCACCCGGCACTTCACCGTCACCACCCACCACGACCGGGTGTACGTGGACACCGCCACCGGCTCGTACACCTTCACCGCACTGCCCCGGTTCACCGATCCCGCCGAGCGCACCGAACCCGGCTCGCTGCTCGCCCCGATGCCCGGCACCGTCGTCCGCCTCGCCGACGGCCTCGCGGCCGGGGCCGCCGTCGAGGCCGGGCAGCCGCTGATCTGGCTGGAGGCGATGAAGATGGAGCACCGCATCCTCGCCCCCGCCTCCGGGACCCTGGCCGCCCTCCATGCGGCGCCCGGCCTCCAGGTGGAGGTCGGCGCGCTGCTCGCCGTAGTCACCGAGTCCCACGTCCCGCAGCCCACAGCCTCTGAGGAGCCCGCATGATCACCGTCCTCGAAACCGAAGAGCACCAGGCACTGCGCGCCGCCGTCGCCGCCCTCGGGAAGCGCTACGGACGCGACTACATGACCTCCGTCGTCCGCGAGGGCGCCCACCCGCGCGAGCTGTGGACCGAGGCCGCCAAGCTCGGCTACCTCGGTGTGAACCTCCCCGAGGAGTACGGCGGCGGCGGCAGCGGGATGTCGGAACTCTCCATAGTCCTGGAGGAGTTGGGGGCGGCCGGTTCCCCGCTGCTGATGATGGTCGTCTCACCGGCCATCTGCGGCACGGTGATTGCCCGCTTCGGCACCGACACCCAGAAGCGGCAGTGGCTGCCCGGACTCGCCGACGGCAGCCTCACCATGGCCTTCGGCATCACCGAACCCGACGCCGGCTCCAACTCCCACCGCATCACCACCACCGCCCGCAGGGAAGGCGACGAGTGGGTGCTCACCGGGCGCAAGGTCTTCGTCTCCGGCGTTGACATCGCCGACGCCACCCTCATCGTCGGACGCACCGAGGACGCCAGGTCCGGCAAGCTCAAGCCCTGCCTGTTCATCGTCCCGCGCGAGGCGCCCGGCTTCCAGCGGTCGCGGATCGACATGGAACTCCAGGCACCGGAGAAGCAGTTCGAACTGGTCCTGGACGAGGTACGGCTGCCCGCGGACGCGCTCGTCGGCGAGGAGGACGCGGGCCTCCTCCAGCTCTTCGCCGGACTCAACCCCGAACGCATCATGACCGCCGCCTTCGGCATCGGCATGGGCCGCTACGCCCTGTCCCGCGCCGTCGAGTACGCGAAGACCCGCCAGGTGTGGAAGGAGCCCATCGGCGCCCACCAGGCCATCGCGCACCCCCTCGCCCAGGCCCACATCGAGCTCGAACTGGCCCGGCTGATGATGCAGAAGGCCGCCCGGCTCTACGACGACGGCGACGACGCCGGCGCGGGCGAGGCCGCCAACATGGCGAAGTACGCCGCCGGGGAAGCCTGCGTCAGGGCGGTCGACCAGGCGGTGCACACCCTCGGCGGCAACGGCCTCACCCGCGAGTACGGGCTCGGCTCCCTCATCACCGCGTCCCGGGTGGCCAGGATCGCGCCGGTCAGCCGCGAGATGATCCTGAACTACGTGTCCCACCAGTCCCTGGGCCTCCCCAAGTCCTACTGACGAACGCCACCCCGAAACGCGCCAAGTACTGCCGACCCGGGTCTCCCCAAGGGCGCCCGGCAGCCGACATCCTGTCTCTCCACGCGGTACCGGACCGCCCGCCGACCTGGGCGGTCCGCCCGCCGCGTCGCACGCCACCTCGCCACGCGTCGTACGGGACCGGCGTCACCCGCCACGTCCCGCCATTCCGCATCGAAAGGGACTCCCCGCCATGGTGCACGTGTTCCGGAGCGACTACCCCGACGTCCAGCCACTCGACACAGCCATCCACGACGCGGTGCTGGGACAGGCCGCCGCGGAGTTCGGCGACACCGTCGCCCTGATCGACGGGACGGACGACAGCAGCCGGCTCACCTACCGGCAGCTCGACGCCTTCCACCGCAAGATCTCCGCGGGGCTCGCCGCCGCCGGACTGGTCAAGGGCGACGTGCTCGCCCTGCACAGCCCGAACACCATCGCGTACCCGCCGGTCTTCTTCGGCGCTACCCGGGCGGGCGCCACCGTCACCACCGTCCACCCGCTCGCCACGGCCGAGGAGTTCGCCAAACAGCTCCGCGACTCCTCCGCCCGCTGGATCGTCACGGTCTCCCCGCTCCTGAGCACGGCCCGCCGCGCGGCCGAACTCGTCGGCGGCATCGAGGAGATCTTCGTCTGCGACCGGGCGGAGGGACACACCTCCGTCCTCGACATGCTCGCCACCACCGCCCCCGAACCGATGGTCACCATCGACCCGGCCGAGGACATCGCCGCCCTGCCGTACTCCTCCGGCACCACCGGCACGCCCAAGGGCGTCATGCTCACCCACCGCTCCATGGCGACCAACCTGGAGCAGCTGCGCCCCTTCATACCCATGGGCACCGGCGCCCGCATCCTGGCCGTGCTCCCCTTCTTCCACATCTACGGGCTCACCGCCCTCATGAACGCACCGCTGCGGACCGGCGCCACCGTCGTCGTGCTGCCGCGCTTCGACCTCACGCAGTTCCTCGCCGCGATCGAGACGCACCGCATCACCGGCCTGTACGTCGCCCCGCCGATCGTGCTCGCCCTCGCCAAGCACCCGGTCGTCGACCGGTACGACCTGTCCTCGCTGGAGTACATCGTCAGCGCCGCCGCCCCGCTCGACGCGGAACTCGCCGCCGTCTGCTCCGGCCGGCTCGGCCTGCCGCCCGTGCGCCAGGCGTACGGGATGACGGAACTCTCGCCCGGCACGCACGTCGTCCCGCTCGCCGCCGAGAACCCGCCGCCCGGAGCCGTCGGCACGCTGCTGCCCAACACCGAGATGCGGATCGTCGCCCTCGGCTCCCCGGACGAGGACGCCGGTACGGGTACGGACGGCGAGATCCTCATCCGCGGCCCGCAGGTGATGAAGGGCTACCTCGGCCGCCCCGAGGCCACCGCCGAGATGATCGACAGCGACGGCTGGGTGCACACCGGCGACATCGGACGCGTCGACGAGGACGGCTGGCTGTTCGTCGTCGACCGGGTCAAGGAACTCATCAAGTACAAGGGCTACCAGGTCGCCCCCGCCGAACTCGAAGCACTGCTGCTCGGCCACGAGTCCGTCGCGGACGCCGCCGTCATCGGTGTGTACGACGCCGACGGCAACGAGATCCCCAAGGCGTTCCTGGTCCGCGCACCGTCCGTCGCCCCGGTGGACCTGACGGCGGAAGACGTGATGGCGTACGTCGCCGAGCGCGTCGCCCCGTACAAGAAGGTCCGGCAGGTCGAATTCGTCGACGCCGTCCCGCGCGCGGCCTCCGGAAAGATCCTGCGCCGCGAACTGCGCGACCGCGAGAAGTCCCGCAGCACCGACCCCCGACCCGAGGAGAAGACCACGTGACGCTCGCCGCCCCCACGCACGAGCGGGGCATCACCACCCTCGCCCTCGACTCCCCGGCCAACCGCAACGCACTCTCCGCGCGGCTCGTCGGCGAACTGTCGGCCGCGCTCGCGGCATGCGCGGCCGACGACAGCGTGCGCGCGGTCGTACTCACCCACACCGGGACCACGTTCTGCGCCGGCGCGGACCTCACCGCACCGCCCGAGCCGGCCGCGTTCGTCGCGCTGATGCGGCAGATCGTCGCCCTGCCCAAACCGGTCGTGGCCCGGGTCACCGGCCACGTCCGGGCCGGCGGGCTCGGGCTGCTCGGCGCCTGCGACATCTCGGCGGCCGGACCGGACGCCACCTTCGCCCTCACCGAATCCCGGCTCGGCCTCGCCCCGGCCGTCATCTCCATGCCGCTGCTGCCCCGCATCGACCCGCGCGCCGCCGCCCGCTACTACCTCACCGGCGAACGCTTCGACGCCGCCGAAGCCGCCAGGATCTCCCTGATCACGCTGGCCGCCGACGACGTGGACGAGGCGCTCGGGCCCGTACTGGACGGGCTGCGCAGGGCCTCCCCGCAGGGGCTGGCCGCATCGAAGGAGCTGGTCACGGCTACTGTGCTGCAGAGTTTCGACCAGCAAGCCGAAGACCTGACCGCCCGCTCCGCAGCGCTCTTCGCCTCCGCCGAGGCACGGGAGGGAATGACGGCCTTCCTCGAACGACGGGACCCCGCATGGGTGTTGTGACAGAGGGCAGGACCCCCGGCCCCAAACAGGACCGCAGCCGTGCCACCCGCCAACGACTGCTGGAAGCCGCGGTCTCCTGCCTGGCCGAGCACGGCTGGGCGGGCTCCACCGTCTCCGTCGTCGCGATGCGTGCCGGGGTCTCGCGCGGCGCCGCCCAGCACCACTTCCCGACCCGGGAGGACCTGTTCACCGCGGCCGTCGAGTACGTCGCCGAGGAACGCTCCGCCGCCCTGCGCGCCGTCACCGTCCAGGACCGCGCCGCAGTCGTCGCCGCCCTGGTCGACCTCTACACCGGCCCGCTCTTCCGCGCCGCCCTCCAGCTCTGGGTGGCCGCCTCCAACGAGGAGCAGCTGCGCCCCCGCGTCACCGAACTCGAAGCCCGGGTGGGCCGGGAGACCCACCGCATCGCCGTCGGCCTGCTGGGCGCCGACGAGTCCAGGCCGGGCGTACGGGAGACGGTCCAGGGCCTCCTGGACATGGCCCGCGGCCTGGGCCTGGCCAACGTCCTCACCGACGACACCGCCCGCCGCGGCCGGGTCGTCGCGCAGTGGGCGGCCCTGGTCGAGGACGCGCTGGGCTGAGGGGCGGGGGCCGGACCCCGGATATCCTTCCTCGTCCTGAACAGGCCAGGGAGGTCCTTCACCATGAGCAGCACCGCGTCGCCCCTTCCCGCTCCCATCGAGCTCACCGGGGAAGGACTCGTCCTGCGCGACTGGACGGAAGGGGATCTGGCCGCGATGCCGAAGCTGTTGGACCACCCCGACATCGCGTACTGGACACCGATCGTCTCCCCGTTCGACGAGGAGGCCGCCCGGGCACGGCTGGACCGGGCCCGGCAGCTGCGGGCGGAGGGCACGACCATCCTGCTCGCCATCACCCTCGACGGCGGGGCACCGCTCGGCGAGGTGATGCTGCGCCGCGCACCCGAGGGCACGGAGATCGGCTACGTGATCGGCCCGGCCCACCGCGGCCAGGGGCTGGCCGCGCGGGCGGTGCGGGTGATCGCCGCCTACGCCTTCGAGCAGCTGGACGTGGAGCAGGTGATCCTGGAGCTGGAGGCCGACAACTCCGCCAGCGTCGCAGTGGCCGTCCGGACGGGCTTCGGCCTGCTCGATGTGCCGCTGATCGAGGGGGAGGAGAAGGGACGGCCCTACGTCTTGCAGACGTGGGCGCTGAACCGCCCGGACGGCCGGCACGTCGAAGGCGCCGCGCAGGCCGGCCGCTGAGGCGCGGTCCTCAGGGGGAAGCCGCAGGGCCCGGACGCGCCCGGAAGGCGCGTCCGAACCCCACGGTGTGCCGGGTCAGTTGCCCAGATCCGCCAGCTGCTCGAAGCCGGGGATCTCCCGCGGACTGCGGGTGCCGGGACCGATGTACGTCGCCGACGGCCGCACCAGACGGCCCGTCCGCTTCTGCTCCAGGATGTGCGCCGACCAGCCCGCCGTGCGCGCGCACGTGAACATCGACGTGAACATGTGCGCCGGGACCTCGGCGAAGTCCAGCATGATCGCCGCCCAGAACTCCACGTTCGTCGCCAGCACCCGGTCCGGGCGCCGCGCGTGCAGCTCCTCCAGGGCCGCCTTCTCCAGCGCCTGCGCCACCTCGAACCTCGGCGCACCCAGCTCCTCGGCGGTCCGCCGCAGCACCCGGGCCCGGGGGTCCTCGGCGCGGTAGACCCGGTGGCCGAAGCCCATCAGCCGCTCGCCCTTGTCCAGGGCCTTCTTCACGTACGCGGTGGCGTCCCCGGTCCGCTCGATCTCCTCGATCATGCCGAGCACCCGGGACGGCGCGCCCCCGTGCAGCGGGCCGGACATGGCCCCCACCGCGCCGGACAGCGCGGCGGCCACGTCGGCGCCGGTCGAGGCGATGACCCGGGCGGTGAACGTCGAGGCGTTCATCCCGTGCTCGGCTGCCGACGTCCAGTACGCGTCGACTGCCTTCACGTGCCGCGGGTCCGGCTCACCGCGCCAGCGGATCATGAACCGTTCCACCACGGACTGCGCCTTGTCGATCTCGCTCTGCGGGACCATCGGCAGCCCCTGTCCGCGCGCCGACTGGGCGACGTACGAGAGCGCCATGACGGCGGCCCTGGCGAGGTCGTTGCGCGCGGTCTGCTCGTCGATGTCCAGCAGGGGCTTCAGCCCCCACACGGGAGCGAGCATCGCCAGCGCGGACTGGACGTCGACCCGGATGTCACCGGAGTGCACCGGGATCGGGAACGGCTCGGCCGGCGGCAGCCCGGGGTTGAACGCCCCGTCGACCAGCAGCCCCCAGACGTTGCCGAACGACACATGGCCGACGAGTTCCTCGATGTCGACCCCGCGGTAGCGGAGCGAACCGCCTTCCTTGTCGGGTTCGGCGATCTCCGTTTCGAACGCGACGACTCCTTCGAGTCCGGGTACGAAGTCGGACATCAGGCGGCTCCCTCGGATCGGCGGCTCTGGACGGACCACAAGGGCCCACCCAAGATACTGGCGGGTTCCGACGTGACCGGGAAGCGTGACATCCGGCACAGCTCCCCGTTCCTTCCGCTCCTCTCCGCAGCGGTTGGTGGCCCTGCGCACGGGGCAGACCCGTTCCTCTGCGGCAGGATGATCCCGTGCCCACCGCAGATTCCTCCTCCGATTCCACCACCGATCCGGCCGCGATGCGCGAGCAGTACCGTTCCGAGAGCTTCCCCGAGGACAGTCTCGCCGCCGATCCGATGCAGCAGTTCGCCCGCTGGTTCCGGCAGATCGCCGCAGGTGGCGTGCTGCACGAGCCGAACGCCATGGTGGTGTCCACGGCGACGCCCGACGGACGGCCCTCCTCCCGCACGGTGCTGCTGAAGACGTACGACGAGCGCGGCTTCGTCTTCTTCACCAACTACGACTCCCGCAAGGGCCACGAGCTGGCCCTCAACCCGCATGTCTCGCTGCTCTTCCCCTGGCACCCGCTGGCCCGCCAGGTCATCGTCACCGGCACCGCGTCCCGGGTCGGCCGCGAGGAGACGGTCGCCTACTTCCGCACCCGCCCCCACGGCTCCCAGCTCGGCGCCTGGGCGAGCGCGCAGTCCACCGTGATCGGCTCCCGCGATGAGCTGGTGCGGCGCTACGAGGAACTCGCGGCCCGCTACCCGGAGGGCGAACGGGTCCCGGCGCCCCCGCACTGGGGCGGCTTCCGGGTCGTCCCCGACACGATCGAGTTCTGGCAGGGCCACGAGAACCGGCTGCACGACCGGCTGCGCTACGTGCGGGAGGCAGAGGGCGGCGACGGGCCCTGGCGCGTCGAGCGGCTGTGCCCGTAGCGGTCGTCGTCCCCGACCCCGGGCACGCAGAAACCCGCAGGCTCTGGTCCCTCCTTGCGGAGGGGCCGGCCGGACTTACCGGCGAACCTGCGGGTCGGTGACTGCTTGGGATTGGCCGGCGACCGGCCTGCACTGCAAAGAGCGCGACGACGGGCGTCAGCCCGCAGTCACCTCACGAGTCCGAAAAGAAATCACTTCCGGAGCACCTCCCTTCATGTGTACCTGCAGCCTAGGAACCTCTTCCGGGCCGCACAACCGAATTATCGGCGTCATCGATTTCGGCGAAGTCGCTGTGTGCTGGGTCACGTTCGAGTTCAATGATCTGACGTGCAGCAATGCCGGAGACGTCCTGCAGGGGTACGGGATGAGTGCTTCCAGGAGCAGTGGAACCACCGACGCCCTCGGGCCCGAAGAGGGGCCGGAGGGAGAGCCCGCGGGGCCGCTGGGGGTGCGGCGATCCCCGGCGCGGAGCTGCTGGCGGCCCTGCTCGACGGAATGGACGCCGCGCTCTGTGCCTTCGACGCGGACGGCACCGTCACCCACTGGAACCGGGAGGCCGAGCGGATTCTCGGCTGGTCCGCCGATGAGGCCGTCGGGCGCCCCGGCTTCGCCGGGTGGGCGGTGCGGCGGGCGGACGCCGACGAGGTGCAGGGGCGGCTGATGGCCGTCATGGACGGGCCCGGGCGCCAGGTGCACGAGTTCGCGCTGCTGCGCAAGGACGGCGGGCGGGTCCTGGTGCGCACCCAGTCGGCCGGGGTGCGGAGCGTGGACGGCAAGCCCGCCGGGGTCTACTGCGCCTTCAGCGAGGTCCATGCGCAGATCGACCTGGAGCGGGCCATCGCGCTGAGCGAGGCGCTGTTCGAGGACGCGTCGTGGGGCGTGGTGCTGGTCGACGTGGACCTGCGGCCGACCGTCGTCAACGCACACGCCGCCCGCGCGCTGGGCGGCGGCCGCACGACCCTGCTGGGGCGCCCGCTGGGCGAGCTGATCGTGCAGGGCGTGGAGGACCTGGAGGGCGCGCTGCAGCACGTCCTGGCCGCGGGCGCCCCGCCCGCCCCCGCCGAGCTGTGGGTGACGCTGCGCACGGCCGACGGCGACCGCCGGCGCTGCTGGCGCAGCGGCTTCCTGCGACTGGCCTCGCCGCTCGCGGAGGAGCCGGTGCCGCTGGGCGTCGGCTGGCTGTTCCAGGACGTGACGGCGGCGAAGCTCGCGGCCCAGGACGCGGACCGGGTGCGCTTCCGGTCCAACCAGCTGCACCGGGCCTCGCGGTCGGCGGCCGAGTGCGAGGACCCCATGGAGGCGGCGACCACGTCGCTGGACTACGCCCTCGCGGGGTTCGCCGACCATGCGCTGATCGACCTGGTGGTGGGGGAGCGGCTGGTCCGCGCCGCGGCGACACCCTCCGATGCGCCGGGGCCGTGCCTGCCGGTGGCCGGCGGCGGCATCCCGCTGCGGTACGCGCCGGGCCACCCGGCCCTGCAGGCGCTGGACCGGACGGGCTCGGTACGGGCCACGGCGGGGGCGCGGGCGGCCGGGGAGTGGGCAACGGAGCGCCGGTGGCCGGCCGACTCGGTGCACGCCCTGTGCGTGGTCCTACGGAGCCGGGGCCGGACGCTGGGCGTGGTGACGTTCCTGCGCGCGGCCCACCGCACCGCCTTCGAACGCCCGGACGCGGTGTACGCGGAGAGCACGGCCGACCGCGTGGCCGCCTCGGTGGACCTGCACCGCTCCCTGGCAGCCGGCAAGGACGGGTACGGCACCGATTCCAGCCGGTCCGGCGTTTGAGGACGGAACCGGTCACCGGGCGGACCGGTCACTCCGAGTCCCCCGCGCCCCCGCGGCTCCGCTCAGTGCCGGTAGAAGATCCGGTCCGCGTACTCCGTCATCACGCGCCCGTTCCACTCGTGGCCCCCGTCGACGTTCCCCGAGCGCAGCAACGGCGGCTCCACCCCCCGCTCCAGCAACCGCTCCGCGGCGGCCGCCATCATGGCCTGCATCACCGCACTGGTGACCACCGTCGACGCCGGCGCGAACGGTGCCTCGATGCCGTCGACGGCCAGCTCCGCGTCACCGACCGCGATCTTGCTGTCGAGGACGATGTCGCAGTGGTCCCGCAGAAATCCGCCCGAGCTGTGCCGGGACCGGGTGCCGTCCGCGTAAGCGACCGAGGTGACCCCGATGACCGTCAGCCCCAGTGCACGCGCGTTGAGCGCCATCTCCACCGGCAGCGCGTTGCGCCCGGACAGCGAGATGATCACGAGGAGGTCCCCCGCCTTCGCGGGGCTGGAGTCGAGGACCGCGCCCGCGAGGCCGTCGACCCGCTCCAGCGCCGAGCCCAGGGTCGCCGGCATGACGTCGACCCCGAGGGCGCCGGGGACGGCCAGGAGGTTCATGAGGGCGAGTCCGCCCGCGCGGTAGACGACGTCCTGGGCGGCCAGCGAGGAGTGCCCGGCGCCGAAGGCGAAGAGCCGGCCGCCGGCCTCGACGGTGTCGGCGATCGCGGCACCGGCGGCCGCGATGTTGCCGGACTCCTCGTCCCGCACCCGCCCCAGCAGACCGATCGCTGCGTCGAAGAACTGACCGGCCAGCTTGCTTTCGCTCATCGAGGAGGGCCTTTCCGGCGGGGTGGGGTGACCATGGGGCGTCCGTATCGCCGATCACGTTGCGGTCTGGACCAGTGACATGTCAATAGCGCCAGGCCTGCTCGGGCGCGCTCCGATGGGCCTCATCGGACCGACGAGGCACGGTTGTCGGCGCTATGCGTCAGAATTGGGTGAGGGCCAGCGCACGATTGCATCGAGGGGCACGAATGTCCGGACTGATCGACACAACGGAGATGTATCTCCGCACCATCCTCGAACTTGAAGAGGAAGGCGTGGTCCCCATGCGCGCCCGGATTGCGGAACGGCTGGACCAGAGCGGTCCGACGGTCAGCCAGACGGTGGCGCGCATGGAGCGCGACGGCCTGGTTCAGGTCGCGGGCGACCGGCATCTGGAGCTGACGGAGGAGGGCCGCCGGCTGGCGACCCGCGTGATGCGCAAGCACCGGCTCGCCGAGTGCCTGCTCGTCGACGTGATCGGCCTGGAGTGGGAGCAGGTCCACGCCGAGGCATGTCGCTGGGAACACGTGATGAGCGAGGCCGTGGAGCGGCGGGTGCTGGAGCTGCTGCGCCACCCGACGGAGTCTCCGTACGGGAATCCGATCCCGGGCCTGGAGGAGCTGGGCGAGAAGGCCGAGGCCGACCCGTTCCTCGACGAGGGCATGGTGAGCCTGGCGGACCTCGACCCGGGCTCCGAGGGCAAGACGGTGGTCGTCCGCCGGATCGGTGAGCCGATCCAGACGGACGCCCAGCTGATGTACACGCTGCGGCGGGCGGGCGTGCAGCCCGGTTCCGTGGTCAGCGTGACCCAGTCGCCCGGCGGGGTGCTCGTCGGCAGCAGCGGCGAGGCGGCCGAGCTGGACACCGAGGTGGCGTCGCACGTCTTCGTCGCCAAGCGCTGAACCGAGCGCTGAACGAAGAGCTGAACCACGCGCTGAACAAAGCGCTGAACAAAGCGCTGAACGAAGAGCTGACCACCGGCGGCCGGTGTCCGACGCATGCCTGACAGGCGGCGTCGGACACCGGCCGCCGTCGTCCGGTTTCCGTTTTTCCGTCCGGAATCGCAGCGCCCGGCCGGAACGCGTGCCAGGCTGTGGCTGAGGGATACCTGAGAGTGTCGGCCGCCTGGCCGCGCGGTCGGGGAGGGGAGCAGGGAATGCGCCCGTCGTACTGGCCTGTCCGGCCTGCGCACCGGATGAAGCCTGCCCGGACGTCCCGGCCCGGCCCCGGATCCGAGACCCCCGCACGACGGATGGCCCCGGCGCCGCAAGGCGCCGGGGCCTGTCCTCCCCTGTTCCGACCTGGAGCCCCGAGCTCTTCAGGTCGGTTCCCGCGAGCCCTCATCCCCGAGTGGCCCGCCTCCCGGAGAAGATCTCCCCTCCGCAGCCGACGTCAATCCTTGGAAGCGGTCACTCGAACGAGCGATGTTGTGCGCCGGAGCCCGGTTTTCGAATAAGAGTTCGATACTCTGGCGACGAGCGACCACATGGTGATCGAGGGACCTGAAGGGGGTGCCAGAACATATGGTGCGGCGCATCGATGTGACCGGAACCGACGGCGTACGCCTCGCGGCCTGGGAGTTCGCCGATCCGCCCAAGGGGCGTGCCGAAGGCGAACGCGCCCCCGGCGTCTTAATGCTGCACGGCCTGATGGGCCGCGCCTCGCACTGGGCCTCCACCACCCGCTGGCTCGCCGAGCGGCACCGGGCGGTCGGCCTCGACCAGCGCGGCCACGGCCGCAGCGAGAAGCCGGCCGAGGGCCCGTACACCCGCGACGCCTACGTCGCCGACGCCGAGGCCGCGATCGAGCAGCTCGGCCTCGCCCCCGTCACCCTCGTCGGGCACTCCATGGGAGCGCTCACCGCCTGGCAGCTCGCCGCCAAGCGCCCCGACCTCGTCCGGGCGCTGGTCATCTGCGACATGCGGGCCTCCGCGCTCGGTGCGGCCTCGCAGCGGGAGTGGGAGGACTGGTTCAAGGCCTGGCCGGTGCCGTTCGCGACGCTCTCCGACGTACGGAAGTGGTTCGGCGAGGACGACCCCTGGGTGGAGCGGCCCAACCCGGCCCGCGGTGAGTTCTTCGCCGAGGTGATGGCCGAGCGGGCCGACGGCTGGCGGCCCGTCTTCTCCCGCCGCCAGATGCTCCAGTCCCGCGCCACCTGGGTCTTCGACGCGCACTGGGAGGAGCTGGCCCAGGTCAGATGCCCCACCCTGGTGCTCCGCGGCCTCGACGGCGAACTGGGCCGCGCGGAGGCGCAGGAGATGGTCCGGGTGCTGCCGCGCGGGCAGTACGCCGAGGTGGCCGACGCCGGCCACCTCGTCCACTACGACCAGCCGGAGGGCTGGCGCGCCGCGGTCGAACCCTTCCTGGAGCAGTTCGCCAAGGACACCCGGGACGACCGGGAGCCGGTGGCTCCGTAGCCCCGGGAGCCCGGCACCCACCGGCCGGTCCAGGGCCACCGCCGCCCGGCGACGACGGGCGACGACGCCCGCCCCGTCACCCCTTGCTGACCGCCGCCAGGATCTCCGGCAGCCGGTCCGCCGTGCGGGGAGCCGCCACCCGCAGCCCGGCCCAGGCGATCAGAGCCCCGTACACCGCACCCACCGGCAACAGCAGCCACAGCCACTCCTGCCCGCCGGAGAGATGCAGCCAGATCGTCAGGCCGATCACCGGGGCACACAGCAGCGCCGCCGAGACCATGCCGCCGAAGATGGAGATCCAGGCGAGCCCGGCCTGCCCGGGCGCCACGTTCTTGAACCCACCGTCCTGCGGGATCGAGTACGGGAAGTTCGCCGAGGCCACCGCGCCCGTCGCCAGCATCGCGCCCAGCAGCGCGAACGACAGCCCCATGACCCCCGGCAGCGCCCCCCAGTCCCCGAGCACCGCGGACGTCACCACGGTCACCAACACCGTGTAAGGGAGCGTGATCAGCAGCAACGCCAGCGCGCGCGCCCGCAGTTCCTCGTAGGCGTCCCGGGTCGAGGAGATCGCCATGGCCACCATCCAGAACGCGGAGGTGTCCTGGCCGAACTGGTTGTACATCTGGATGCCGAGCATCCCGGCGGCGAAGCAGGCGAAGTAGACCGAGCCGGTGCCCTGCAACGCGTTGAGCAGCGGCACGATCAGCCCGATCGCCAGCGCCGTCACCCACGCGGCCTTGGTCTTCGGGTCCCGCGCGACGTACCGCAGGCTGCGCTGCATCACCGTGCCGGTCCGCCCCTCCGGGAACAGCGCCCAGAGGCCGGAGCCGCGCGTACCGGACTTCTTGCGGTTCGGCTCGGCGGCGGCCAGCGTCGAGCCGTCCGGTGCCGTCATCAGCTTCACCAGGCTGCGCTGCCACAGCCACATCAGCAGGGCCAGCGCGGCCACGGAGAGCAGCAGTTGCAAGCCGGCCCGCCCGTACGAGCCGTCGGCCGCGGAGCCCACGGACGCGATCGCCGATGCGGGCGGCAGCCAGCGCACCACGTCAGCGGCCGGGTCGAGGGCGGAGAGGCCGCCCGCCTGGCCGAGCCGCTGCGCCCCGAAGTTGACGACCTGGATCCCCACCGCGATCACCAGCCCGCTGAGCACCGCCAGATCGCGGCCCTTGCGGGACGTCAGCAGGCGGCTGTTGGCCGTGGCGACGGTGCGCGCCAGCGCGACGCAGACCAGCAGGGTGAGCGGGGCGGCCAGGACCGCGAAGACCGCCGCACCCGCCCCGTGGGCCACCGCGATCACCGAACCGGCCGCCAGGCAGAGCGTGAACAGCGGCCCGATGCCGACCAGCGAGGCCATCAGCAGCGCGGCGATCAGGGGCCTGGGCCGCAGCGGCAGCATCACCAGCCGGCTCGGGTCGAGGGTCTCGTCCCCGGCGGCGAAGAACAGCGGCATGACGGCCCAGCCGAGCGCCAGCACCGCGGCCAGCAGCACCACGAGCGAGCCGGCATGGGCGTTGCCGCGCAGGGCGATCAGCCCGATCAGCTGCCCCGCGGCCACGAGCAGGGTGACCACGACGGACGCGATGTACGCGGCCCGGCGGCCGGCCGACTGCCGCAGCCCGTTGCGCAGCAGCGTGAGTTTGAGCCGTACGAAGACGGGGACCAGGGCCGTGCCGTCCGTACCGCCCGTCCGGGGGCCGGTGCCGGCCGGGGCGTCGAGCACGCTCATCGGTTGCCGCCCAGCCAGTCCAGAGCGGTGCCGGTGTCGCGGTCGCCTGCGCCGACGAGCTCCAGGAAGGCGTCCTGCAGCGTGGACGCCTCGCCGCGCACCTGCGCGAGAGTGCCCTGGGCCCGGATGGTGCCGGCCGCCATGACGGCCACCCAGTCGCAGAGCGACTCGACGAGCTCCATCACATGGCTGGAGAAGACGACGGTCGCCCCGGAACGCGTGTAGCGCTCCAGCACCCCGCGGATCGTCTGCGCCGACACCGGGTCGACGCCCTCGAACGGCTCGTCGAGGAAGAGCACTTCGGGGTTGTGCAGCAGCGCGGCCGCGAGCCCGATCTTCTTCCGCATGCCGGTGGAGTAGTCGACGACCAGCTTGTGCTGGGCACCCGCCAGGTCCAGGACGTCCAGCAGCTGGGTGGCCCGGCTGTCCGTCTCGGGGCCCGGAAGCCCCCGCAACCGGCCGGTGTAGCCGAGGAGTTCACGTCCGGAGAGGCGCTCGAAGAGCCGCAGTCCCTCGGGCAGGACACCGATGCGGGACTTCACCTCGACCGGGTCGCGCCAGACGTCCCGTCCGCCGACCTCGATCCGGCCCATGTCGGGGCGGAGCAGCCCGGTGACCATGGACAGGGTGGTGGTCTTTCCCGCGCCGTTGGGCCCCACCAGGCCGATGAACTTTCCCGCGGGCAGCTCCAGATCGATCCCGGCCACCGCGGTCTGCTCGCCGAACCGCTTCCACAGCCCCTCCACGCGCACCGCGGGCGGCGTCGCCCGCGGTACCTCCGCCTCCGCGGCCCGCTGTGCTCCGTCGGTCTCTGTCCGGTCCGGCATGGCGCCCGCCCTTCGATGTCCCCGTGTCTGGGGACACCCTACGAAAGGCGGGCCCGCGCGTCGGCTGCTTCCCGGCCACAGGCGTAGGCGAGCGGGCTCATGAGCTCCTCCACCTCGGGCAGCCAGCGGTTGGCGGTGGTGGGCCGGCGGGCCCACTGCACCACTCCGCTCCCGCCGACCCGGGTCGGCGGGGCCGCCACGTAATGGCCCTCGCCGCGGGCGCGCAGGTCGATCGCCGTGGCGTTCCAGCCCAGCTTCTGGGCGAGGGCGTCCACCTTGTCGGCGGCGCCGGGCAGCACGAAGAACTGCATCCGGCGGTCAGGGGTCCGGGTGACGGGTCCGAGCGGCAGGCTCAGCCGCTCCATCCGGGCCAGCGCCAGGAAGCCCGCGGACTCCGGCACGTCGATCGCGTCGAAGCCGCGGCCGGTCGGCAGCAGGACGGCGGCCCGGGGGTGTCGGGACCACATCCGGCGGGCCGCCGCGCCGCTTCCGGTGGCCTGGCCCGCCCAGTCGGCCCGGGTGGGATGGGCACCGGGCGCGGCGCAGCCGGCCTCGCCGCACGAGCACCGCTCCGCTCCGTCGCCCGGCTCCAGCCAGGTGCCGGGGCACACGTCCCAGTGCCGCTCCTCCGCGTAGCGCACGGCGGCATCGAGCGGTTGCTCGACACGCTGTTGGGGGACCGGCGCGGCTTCCATGACTCCGATGGGCTCTTCCACGCACAGCACAACTCCCCCCGCCACCTGGGGTTACGGGCGTGGCGGGTGCGGTTACGGCGCAACGCTCCCGCATATGGGGCGCATCGATGCACCGGTGGGGGCGCGCGGGAGGAGTCGTGGCGACGAACGGGTAGCCATATACGGGAAATCCGGCACAGTTCGCTAGGCACTCTAGCGGGCTTGCCGTGACGAAAGTTGCGAGAAGCGATGAAAGTGACCAACACGATGAATCGGTGCATTTCTCAGGCATATGTCGGGCAGTGATCCAGCAACGATCACTGCGGCCTCAGGGGGAGAAACATGGCAGCCAGGCCTCTCGTCGCACGCCAGCCGAACGAACGGCTCCAGGCGCTCATTCAGGAAGCCGGATGCTCCAACGCGGGCCTTGCCCGTCGCGTCAACATGGTCGGGGCCGAGCGCGGGCTCGACCTCCGTTACGACAAGACCTCGGTGGCCCGCTGGCTGCGCGGACAGCAGCCACGCGGCAGGGCGCCGGGCATCATCGCCGAGGCGCTCGGCCGCAAGCTCGGCCGTACGGTCACGATCGACGAGATCGGGATGGCCAACGGCAAGAACCTGGCCTCCGGCGTCGGCCTCCAGTTCGCCCCGACGGTGGTCGGGGCGGTCGAGCAGGTCTGTGAGCTGTGGCGCAGCGATGTCGGCCGTCGCGACTTCCTCACCGGTTCGGCGGTCGCGTCCTCGGCCCTGGTCGAGCCCAGCCGGGACTGGCTGATCAGCGGCGCGGACCCGCAGGTCGCGCGGGCGGCCGGGGCCCGGGTAGGGATGCCGGACGTGGAAGCGGTGCGGGCGATGACCACCGCACTGGTCGACCTCGACCACCGGTTCGGCAGCGGCCATGTGCGCCCGGTCCTGGTGCACTACCTGAACAGCGTGGTCTCCGGGCTGCTGTCGGGGGCGTACCGCGAATCGACCGGCCGGCAGCTGTTCGCGGCGGTCGCCCGGCTCACCGAGCTCGCCGGGTACATGGCGATCGACACGGGCCAGCCGGGCCTCGCCCAGCGCTACTACATCCAGGCCCTGCGGCTGGCGCAGGCGGCGGGCGACCGCGCCTACGGCGGCTATGTGCTGGCCGCGTCGATGAGCCATCTCGCCGCCCAGCTCGGCAATCCGCGGGAGATCGCCCAGCTGGCCCGGGCCGCGCAGGAGGGGGCGCGCGGGCGGGTCACACCGCGGGCGGAGGCGATGTTCTACGCGGCCGAGGCGCGGGGGCATGCTCTCCTCGGTGACGCCGGCACCTGCCAGGCGGTGGCGGGCCGGGCGCTGGCCGCGCTGGAGCGCGCCGACCCGGACAGCGGTGACGATCCCGACTGGATCGCTCACTTCGACCACGCCTACCTGGCCGACGAGCTGGCGCACTGCCATCGCGACCTGGGGCAGGCGGAGGCGGCCGCGCGCCGGGCGAAGGAGTCGTTGGACGGTCTCCCGGAGTCCCGCGCCCGCCGCCGCGGCATCGGCCTGGCGCTGCTGGCCACGGCGCAGGTGCAGATGCGCGAGGTGGAACAGGCCTGCCACACCGGGACCCGGGCGATGGAGTTACTGGGCACGGTGCGCTCCAGCCGGGGGGCGGAGTATCTGGAGGACCTGCAGCAGCGTCTGGTGCCGTACGGGGAGGAGTCCGCGGTACGGGAATTCGGCGCCCGCCTGGAGCTCCAGGCGGCCTGACCGGGAGGGCGCGGGCCGACCCCATTTCCCCTGTCCGAGCAGGGGTTTGTGCCCGCGCACCCTTAACAGCGCCTTAAGGCGGCTGGGTGTTACTGCCCGTGTGAAGGGTGAGTGAGCGACCTCACGCGCTTGGCGGACGGCGGCAACCACCCGATAGCGTGAGCCGACGATTCCATAGGTTCACACGTAGGAGTCCCGGTGACAGAGAGCGGACAGGGCGACGAGCAGCAGCTCCCTGCTGTACGACCCGCGCACGAGGGTGTCGTGCTGCCCGCGGGTGGCGGCGAGCCCTGGACGCCGGGGGGACCGGCGGACCAGGCCGCCCCGGCGGGCGGCCGGCCCTGGGGGCAGCCCTGGGGGCCGCAGGCGCCCGGCCAGGACGCCGCGTCGCAGGGACAGAGCCAGGACCAGGCTTCGTACGGGGGCCAGGGCCGGCAGGACCAGGCTCCGTACGGGCAGCAGAGCCAGTACGGGCAGGGGCAGCAGCCCCCGGCGTACGGGCAGCAGGGGCAGTACGACCAGCAGCAGGCGCCCGCGTACGGCCAGGAGCCGCAGGGCGGGCAGGCGTACGGCCGGGAGCCGCAGGGCGGGCAGGCGTACGGCCAGGACCAGCAGCAGCACCAGCAGCAAGGGCAGCAGCACCAGCAGCAGGGACCGGCCTACGGGCAGGCTCCGCAGGACAGGCCGCTGCCGGCCGCCCAGTCGCAGAGCCCGTACGCCCAGCCGCTGCCGCCCGAGGCCGTGCCCGGCATGGGCGCGGGCGGGGACGCGGATGCGACGCAGTACATCGCGCCGGTGCCCGCCGGGCCCGGTCCGGGCGGGCTGCCGCCGGAGAACCCGGCGGAGTCCACCCAGTTCCTGGGCCGCGCCCAGCAGCAGGCGTACCAGCAGTCGGCGGCCGGTCAGTCCGCCCCGTCCGGGCCGGGCGGCCAGGACGCGGACGCCACCCAGTACATACCGCCGGTTCCCGGCGGCGCCCCGTACGGCATCCGGCCCGGGACGCCCGGCGAGCGGCCGCCGCCCGCCGAGTTCGACAACCTCTTCCGCAGCGACGAGCCGGCCGGCGCCACGCAGCAGATGCCCCGGTTCGATCCCGCGCAGCAGCAGTACCAAGGCGCCCGGCAGCCTCCGCAGGCCTACCAGCAGGCGCCCGCGTACACCGGCCCCGAGGACGGACTGCCGCCGGGCGGGCGGGACGAGCGGCGCAAGAAGTCGGCGCACATCCCGCTGATCGCCGCGGTCGTCGTGGGCTGCGCCGTGATCGGGCTCGGCGCGGGCGCCCTGCTGAGCGGCGGCGACGACGAGGACAAGGACGGCAAGGCGCCGGTGGCCTCGGCCAGTTCGCCCGCCGCCAAGTCCTCCGAACAGCCCCCGGCCGACCCGGCGAAGCCGCAGGCCGAAGCGCTCGACAAGCTCCTCGCGGACAGCAACAACAGCCGGGCCGCGGTCATCGGAGCGGTGGAGAAGACCAAGACCTGCAGCAACCTCGACCAGGCCGTGGCGGATCTGAAGGGCGCCGCCAAGCAGCGCCGCGACCTGGTCACCCGGCTCAAGGAGCTGTCGGTCGACAAGCTGCCGAACAACGGCCAGTTGACCGCGTCGCTCACCAGGGCATGGCAGGCGTCCGCGTCCGCCGACGACCACTACGCCGCCTGGGCGGCGCAGGCCAAGAGCAAGAAGGTCTGCAAGCACGGCAAGGCCCGTACGACCACTCAGACGCAGCAGGCCAACGTGCAGAGCGGCGAGGCCAGCAAGGCCAAGCGGCAGGCGTCCGGGCTGTGGAACACCATCGCGACGAAGTACGGCCTGACCGAGCGCGAGGCCACCGCGCTCTGAGCGCGGGGCGGGCGGGCCTGACCCGCCCGCCCGGTCTCAGAGGCTGTCGGGTGATCTGCGATCAGGCGGCCACGCCCTGGCGCGCACGCTTCGCGCGTTGCGGAAACGTCCTGGCAGCTCCGCTGCAAGGACTTCCCGGCGCCTTGGAATCGCACGCACCGGACCGCGTCCGCTTGCCGGTCTCAGGCCGCCCGACAGCCTCTCAGCTGGTCGCGCTCGCGTCCGCCAGGGTCTTCGTCACGTCCACGAAGCCCTTCCGGTCGGCGACCAGCCTGCCGTGGCGCACCACCTGGAACGTCACCTTGCTGTTCACGATCCGGGGATACGAGCCCGAGCCGATCATGTCCTCGTAGCGCCAGCGCAGCACGGGGGTGAGCCCGCCGGTGTCGACCCGGATGCCCTGGTTGAGGGCCTTGATGACCTTCCGGGCGGTGATCTGCGACTCGTGCAGCGTCTCGACGATCGACTTCAGGGCGGTGTAGGCGATCCAGGTGGTCTGCACGCCCGTGTCGTCCGGGTCGATCCGGTTGTCGCCGAAGGCGTGCTTGCGGATCACCTGCCGCATCCGGTTCCAGCGGGCGTCGCCCGAGTCCGGGTACCAGCCGGTGACGTACGCGCCTTCGAACGGGCTGCTGCGGCCGCCGCTGCGGTCGATGAGCGGTTGCCCGATGCTGCCGAGCACGGAGGAGATCCGGACCGCGCCGGCCGTCGGCTCCAGCCGCCGGAACGAGTCGAAGAACGTCTCGGTGCGGTCGCCGAGCACGGCCGTCACGCACCCGCCGTCCGGTCCGGCGCCGGCGAGTGCCCGTCCGGCCGCGTCGTCGTACGAAGTGGTCTCCTCCGCCGTCCGGATGTCGACCGGCGCGGGCCGGTGGGCCGCCGTGAGGCCGGTCCGCAGGAGCCAGGACTGCCCGTCGCCGCCCAGTGTGTCGGGCCGCACCAGCGAGACCCGGTCGCAACTGCGCGCCAGCTGCTCGGCGTTGCCCGCCAGCAGGGCGGACTGTCCGCCGGCGACCGGATAGGAGGTATAGCTCCTGAACTCCTCGTCGGAGGCGCCGTAACCGCCGATGTACGGGATTCCGGCGACCTCCAGCGGCACCGTGAAGGCCCGTCCGTAGCGGCTGTAGGAACCGAGGACCGCGACCGCCTTCTCCTTGACGGCCCGCCGGGCACAGTTCCCCGCGCCGATCGAGGTGTCCTGCTCGTCGCAGGTGACCACCCGCAGCCGGTGCCCGTCGATCCCGCCGGCGCCGTTGATCCAGCGGGCGTACGTCTGAGCCATCGCGGTCATGCCCGCCATGTTGACGGCGTCCGGACCGGAGGTGCCGCTGGGAGCCCAGGTGACGACGGTGACGGTCTCCCTGGAGTCCCCCGAGGCCCCAGGGAGCGCGCCGCAGCCGGACAGCAGCAAGGCCCCCGCCGCCACCGCGCCGGTGAGCAGCCTTGAGGAGCGGGAAGGGATGGGGCGTTGCCGTCCGGTCATGGGGACAGACCTTTCCCGCCCAGGGGTAACACCGCAGTGTGCCCCGTTCAACGCTCGGTGACATCCAGGTGAATGGCAGGGGCCCGTACGGAAGGCCGGAAAGGGAACGTACGATCGACAACCGTGCAGCAAGGTTCCGAGAACACTTCCCGTCGCGGCCGTCGCTCCTCCACCATGGGCGGCATGCCGCTCAATGACATTCCGTGGTGGCGCTGGCGCAGCAACGTGCGCTCGGCGCTGCACATGCTCTCCGACCCCGTCTTCCATCACGAGTGCTGGCTGGCCGGCCGGGAGGGATACGGCGACGTCACCGACGCCGTGTACCGCCTGGTCGAGGACACCTGGCTCGACAACTGGTCCGCCGAGAAGTACGTCGGCACGGTCTTCCGGGACTCCGGCGAGGCCGCCCTGGTCGACGTCGCCGTGCTGCGGGTGCTGCGCATCATGCACCAGGTCGGCGCGGACGCCCCCGTGTCCGCCTATCTGGAGCATCACGGCTGGCCGGAGGCCATCCGGGCCGCCCGCGAGGCCCATGTGCTGCTCGCCACGAACGACGGCGAGGACCCGGACGTCCCGCCGCGCTCCCTGGACGTGCTCCGCATCATGACCAGATCGGCCTGATGTCCGGGCGGTGTGGCACCCTACGGGGATGACCGCGCCGCAGCCTGCCGATTCCGTTGCCTCCGCTGTCCCGGACACCATGTCCGAGCAGTACGTCCTCACGCTCTCCTGCCCCGACAAACAGGGCATCGTGCACGCCGTGTCGAGCTACCTCTTCATGACCGGCTGCAACATCGAGGACAGTCAGCAGTTCGGGGACCACGACACGGGTCTCTTCTTCATGCGCGTCCACTTCTCGGCGGACGCCACGGTCACCGCGGAGAAGCTGCGGGCCAGTTTCGCCGCCATCGGGGACGCCTTCCGGATGGACTGGCAGATCCACCGCTCCTCGGAGCGCATGCGGATCGTGCTGATGGTCAGCAAGTTCGGCCACTGCCTCAACGACCTGCTGTTCCGTTCCCGGATCGGGGCGCTGCCGGTGGAGATCGCGGCGGTCGTCTCCAACCACACGGACTTCGCCGAACTCGTCGCCTCGTACGACGTTCCCTTCCGGCACATCCCGGTGACCAGGGAGAACAAGGCGGACGCGGAGGCGCAGCTGCTGGAGCTGGTCCGCGAGGAGGATGTGGAGCTGGTCGTGCTGGCCCGCTACATGCAGGTCCTCTCGGACGATCTGTGCAAGCAGCTCAGCGGCCGGATCATCAACATCCACCACTCGTTCCTGCCGAGCTTCAAGGGCGCCAAGCCGTACCACCAGGCGCACGCACGCGGCGTGAAGCTGATCGGTGCGACGGCCCACTACGTGACGGCCGACCTCGACGAGGGGCCGATCATCGAGCAGGAGGTCGAGCGGGTGGGTCACGGCGTGACTCCGGACCAGCTCGTCGCCATCGGACGTGATGTGGAGTGCCAGGCGCTGGCGCGTGCGGTGAAGTGGCACGCGGAGCGGCGCATCCTGCTGAACGGCCGGCGCACGGTGGTCTTCGCCTAGGGGCTTTCGTTCGGATCAGCCCGGCGTGAGGGGCCCTGGTCACCAGGGACATCTCACCTGGATCGGGCCGGGTTCGCGGGGATCCGGCCGGATCCCCTCCCGCAGCTGAGTGCGGGCCCACCTCTTGCCACTTTCAACTTATAGCGCACAGGGGGGCTTGCCGCAAGGCCCCCGTCCTGCCGCAGAATCATGCGCCGAAGGCCAGATTCCGCGGAACCGGGAGAGCACGAAGTGCATGACACCGACCCCCTGACCACCAGTGCGTTCGATCTTCCCGCCCACCTCGCCCCCAAGGCCGACCCGGCGCTGATCTCCGGCGACGAGCGGCACTTCGCGGCCGTCGCGGAGCGCCTCGACCAGTCGATCGCCGAACTGTCCGGCCAGCTGGAGGCCGAGCGCAGGGCGCCCGGCGGCAAGGGCCGCCAGGCGATGGACCGGGACGCGGAGATCTACCGGCTGAGCGCCCGGCTGCGCACGCTGCGCCGCTTCGGCCTCGACCTGTGCCTCGGGCACATGGTCGGCGAGGACAGCCCCGAGCCCGTGTACGTCGGACGGCTCGGCCTCACGGACAGCGCGGGAACCCGGCTGCTGATCGACTGGCGTTCCCCCGCGGCCGAGCCGTTCTTCGGAGCCACCCACGCCAGCCCCATGGGGCTGGCCAGCCGACGCAGATACCGCTGGACCCGCGGCCGGATCAGCGACTACTGGGACGAGGTGTTCACCCCGGACGGGTATGCCGGGCACGCCGCGCTCGACGACCAGTCCGCCTTCATCGCGAGCCTGGGCAGCAACCGCTCGGCACGCATGCGGGACGTGCTCGGCACCATCCAGGCCGACCAGGACGCCATCATCCGGGCGGGCTCCCGCGGCGCACTCGTCGTCGACGGCGGTCCCGGCACGGGCAAGACCGTCGTCGCCCTGCACCGCTCCGCCTACCTGCTCTACTCCGACCCGCGCCTCGGGCACCACCGCGGCGGCGTGCTCTTCGTCGGCCCGCACGAGCCCTACCTGGGGTATGTCGCCGACGTCCTGCCCAGCCTCGGTGAGGAGGGCGTGCAGACCTGCACCCTGCGGGACCTCGTCACCGAGGGAGCGGCGGCCTCGCCCGAGGCCGACCCGGAGGTGGCGCGGCTGAAGTCGTCCGCGGAGCTGGTGAAGGCGATCGAGACGGCCGTCAGGTTCTACGAGGCGCCCCCCACCAAGGGGATGACGGTCACGACGCAGTGGTCCGACATCCGGCTGAGCGCGGACGACTGGGCCGTGGCGTTCGACGGGGCGCCCGGTGTCGCGCACAACGAGGCGCGCGACCAGGTCCTGGAGGAGCTGCTCACGCTCCTGGTGGAGAAGTACGACGGTGACGTCCCGCCGGAGCTGCTGCGCAAGTCGCTGCTGCAGGACAGGGAACTGCTCGCGGCCTTCGACCGCGCGTGGCCGCTGCTCGAAGCGGCCGAACTCGTCGGGGACCTGTGGTCGGTGCCCGCCTACCTGCGCAAGTGCGCCCCCTGGCTCGCCCCGGACGAGGTGGCGCGGCTGCAGCGCCGCGACGCGCAGGCCTGGACGGTCTTCGACCTGCCGCTCCTGGACGCGGCACGGCAGCGGCTCGGCGACCCGGAGGCGTCGCGGCGGCGGCGCCGGAACGAGGCCGCCGCGGCCGCCGAACGCGCGCGCAGGGCCGAAGCCATCGAGAGCCTGCTGGAGAACACCGTGATCGACGAGAGCGAGGGCGCACTCGGGATGCTGCACGGACAGGACCTGCAGGGAACCCTGGTCGACGCGTCCGCGCTGCCCGGCGCCGAACCGGACCTGCTCGCCGGGCCGTTCGCGCACGTCGTCGTGGACGAGGCGCAGGAGCTGACCGACGCCCAGTGGCAGATGCTGCTGCTCCGGTGCCCGTCCCGCAGTTTCACCATCGTCGGGGACCGCGCCCAGGCCAGGCACGGATTCACGGAGTCGTGGCAGGAGCGGCTGGAACGGGTCGGGTTCGACCGGATCAGCCTGGCCTCGCTGAGCATCAACTACCGGACGCCGGAAGAGGTCATGGCACAAGCCGAGCCGGTCATCCGGGCCGTGCTCCCGGACGCCAACGTGCCGACCTCCATCCGCAGCAGCGACATCCCCGTCGTGCACGGATCCGTCTCGGAGCTGGACTCCGTCCTGGACACCTGGCTCGCCACGCACGCCGACGGCATCGCCTGCGTCATCGGCGATCCCGCGTTCCGGGCGACGTCCCGCGTCCGGTCGCTGACCCCGGAGCTGTCGAAGGGGCTCGAATTCGACCTGGTCGTCCTCGTCGACCCGGAGGCCTTCGGCAACGGGATCGAAGGAGCGGTCGACCGCTATGTCGCGATGACCCGGGCGACCCAGAAGCTCGTCATCCTCACGAGCGGGACGGAGTGAGGCGCGGTCGGCTCAGAGCCGGCTGAGCGAGGCCGCCGCGAAGAGCACGTCCCGGATGGCCTCGCGGTCCCCGCGCTGACCGGCCGCCGCTTCCACGGGCGGCACATGGCCGGCCACCAGCTGGCAGAACTCCGTGCCGTCCAGGGCGACCTGCGCCACCGTGTGGTCGGGGGAGCCGAGCGCGGCGGGGGAGTCCAGCGCGATGTACCAGTTGCCGCCGCCCGAGCCCTCGACCTCCAGATGGAGCGAGCGGCCCGGGGAGCCGGCCGTCACCAGATGGCGGGCCGGCCCGGCGAGCCCGGCCCGCCGCCGCTCGGCCAGCGCGGCCGGCAGCAGCCGGGCCGCCAGGTCGATCATCCGGTTGAGGTGGGCCGCCGAAGGCGCCTCGTACGGGTAGTCGACCGCGTCCGCGATGTCGCCGCCGTGCACCCAGCACTCGAAGGCCCGGTCCAGCAGGGCGTCCCGCAGCGGCAGTGCGAAGTCGCCGTAGGAGACGGAGAGATCAGCGACGCCGCGGCCGGCGAAGGACACGGTGCGGATGAGGGCGTGGCTCTGGTCGCGCCACGGTTCGCGGACGGTACGGGTGGGCGGCCGCCGGGCGGACGACCAGTACGTCTCGGTGCGCGCGGTGGGGGTGAGCGGCAGCCCCGGGGAGCGGCGCGGGGTGCCCGGGACGCTGTCGGCGAGCGGGTCGTCGAGGCCGAGGGCGCTGCTGATCAGACCGTCGACGGTCATGAGGTGACCGATGACCCCGGCGACCGTCGTCTTGCGGTTCACCGCGCGCTCGCCCTCGAACCACTTCAGCCGCACCGGCGCGTGCCACTCCGAGGAGCCGATGTCCCGCAGCAGCGCATCGAGCCGGGCCGTCTCCGCGTCGTACGGGGACGCCCAGTCCGGTACCGGGATCTTCGCCGGCCGGCGGCTCAGGCAGTTCTCCAGCACCCGGGTCCTGAGCAGCGGATCGAGGTCCAGGCTGCCGTCGGCGTGCAGCAGGCCGACCGCGTCGCGCAGCCGCAGGGCCTCGTCCGCGCAGGGGGCGCACTCCGTGAGGTGCGCCTCGACGGCCTCGGTCTCCTCGGCGGAGCAGGCGGCCAGCGCCCAGGCGCCGAGCAGGGCCTTCAGGACGCGGTGCGGCAGCACCAGGGCCGGCGGGCCCGGGTGGCCGGGCGGATCGGACTGCTCGGACCGCCCCGGATGGTCAACGGTCGCTTCCGGCTGCGGCGGTACGGCTTCCGGCTGCTGGGGTGCGGGTGGTGGCGGCAGGGTGACGTGACCCATGTCGAGGTCGTCCGCGGCGGCCCGCGGGCCCGGTATGCGACGGGCGCCCCGCACCTCGTCGTCCCGCCCGTCTCCCTCGCACCCGTCCGCGTCGTCGTTCACAGCGGCCGTCCGTATCCGGGCGGCGAGGAGCCCTCCAGCGGCCGGGTGTGGGCGGTGGACAGCAGCTGCAGCCCCAGCCGCAGCCTGCGCCGGGCCTCGTCCTCGGTGACGCCGAGGTCGGCCGCGGTCTGCCGGTAGTCCCGGCGCTGGATGTACGCGAGCTCCAGCGCGGCCCGCAGCGGCGCGGGCATGGAGGCGACGATGTAGTCGGCGCGGGCCGCTGCGGTGGCGCGGCGCACCCGCTCCTCCAGCTCGGCCGGGTCCGCGCGGGCCCCGCCGTCCTCCTCGTCCCCGTCCGGCGTCGTGACGGCGGTACTGCGCAGCCGCTGCACGGACTGGCGATGGGTGAGCCGGGCCACCCAGGAGCGCATGGAGCCCTGCTTGGGGTCGTAGGCGTCGGGGTTCTCCCACACGAACCCGAAGACCTCGCGGGTCACCAGGTCCGCGGCGCTCTCGTCGTCGAGCATCCGGTGGGCCTGGCTGTGCACGAGCGCGGCGAACCGGTCGTAGAGCTCGCCGAGGGCGGCCGCCTCACCGCGTGCGAGCCGCTGCTGCATCTTGCGGTCCCAGCGGGGTGGTGCGTTTTTAGCCATGAGACCCCCAGCCTGTGCCCCTCGACCTGTACCCCTCGTCACATCGAATGTAGTCGGATGCACTGACCACGCACGCCCTTTTGCGGCAAGTACGTCCCCGGGAACGCCCTGGATGGTAGGGAATGCGGCGCACCTCGACGGCCGAATCGGACCTGAAGTGATCATTTCTGCCGTAAACCCTTCTGGGCCTTCCTGGGGAAGGCGGTGTTTCATGGTGGTTGGCCCTGGGCAGCCGCGAGGAGGAACGCAAACTTCCGGATCGCTGGAATCCGCCGGGATCCCCGGAACGAGAGGCCCAGTCGCGTGACACTGAAAGTGGCCGAGACCGAACGGGGCGTATGGACCGTTCTGCATATTTGCGGCGAACTGGACCTGGTGACCGCGCCTGTTGTCCGCCAGTCCGTCCACGACGCGGTCGCCGTCGGCTGCCACGATGTCGTGCTCGATCTCTCCGAGGTCCTGTTCTGCGACTCCAGCGGTGTCGGTGTGCTGATCGCCTCGCGCCGGCTGATGCGCTCCTGCGGGGGCCGGCTGCGGCTGATCCTGCCCGCCCGGGGCGCGGAGGAGGGCTCTCACGTCAACCGGGTGCTCGCGGCGCTCGGCGTGCGTCGGCTGTTCGAGGTGTACCCCGACTGGGATTCCGCCGTGGACGACGAGGCCCAGCCGCTCTCGGCCTGAAACGCCTGCTCGGAGGCCGGTCGGTGCTGTCGTTAATACCGGGTTGTCACACCGGTGAAGCACGTAAGTGACACGGGACCCCTGTGGGCGTCGTACGCTCCCCGCATGGACAGCGCAGAGTATGAGCGCAAGATCGCCTTCCGTTTCGCCGCCTTCGACCAGGACGGCAACGGGTACATCGATCGCGCGGATTTCAACGCCGCCGCGGCCCGTCTGCTCACCGAGTTCGGTACGACGGCCCGTTGCGACAAGGGCCAGGCTCTCTACAGCGGGGCCGAGGCATTCTGGCAGGGCATGGCGGGCATCGCCGACGTCGACGGGGACCAGCGCGTCACCCGCGAGGAGTTCGTGGGCAGCGCGGTGAAACGGCTGCGTGACAACCCCGAGCGCTTCGCGGAGATCGCCCGCCCCTTCCTGCGCGCCGCGATCGCCGTGGCCGACCAGGAGAACGACGGGGCGGCCGCGGTGCCGGCCGTGGAACGGGCGCTGGGCGTCCTGGGCGCGAGCCCGGACGCGGCGGCGTTCGCTGCGCAGAGCCTGGACGCGGACCGGGACGGGCGGATCGCGGAGGCGGACGCGGTGGCGGCGTTCGCCGCGTACTTCACTGTGATCGAGCCCGACGCGTAGCCCTCGGCCGGGCGGGCGGGGTGGGTGCCGTGGCTGCGGGGTCCCCTTGGTTCGGGGTTCCGTCCTCAATCGCCGGACGGGCTTGAGTTGCGCGGGTTGCCCCGTGGGGTGCGCTGTGCCCGGTGGGTGGGGGGGTGCCCCTCCGGGGCGTCTCCTCAGAAATGGCGTGTTCGCCCGGGTCCGCGAGGGACCCGGGTCCTACGCCATTTCCTGCGGGGACTCCCCTGCACGTCCCCACCCCCTGTATCGGTCGCGTCTGCACACCGGCCCCAATGACCGTCGCAGACGCGGGACGGCCGGTTCGGGGCCGTGCAGGGGAGTCCCCGCAGGACGACGAACAGATACCCGGGTCCCCTTGCGTTGCGGCGGAACGTTCGTCGTTTGAGGAGACGCCCCGGAGGGGCACCGGACCACCACCCACCGAACACAGCGCACCCCCCACGGGGCACCCGACGCCACTCCAAGCCCGTCCGGCGATTGAGGACGGAACCCCGAGCCCGGGGCCGGGCAAGCTCACGAACGCCCCGCGAACCGCTCCCGTAGCCGGTACTTCAGTACCTTCCGCAGGGCCTCGTTGCGGGGGAGCGCGTCCACCACCTCCAGTTGTTCCGGGAGTTTGTGGACGGAGAGGCCCTCCCCGCGCAGGTAGGCCGTGAGCTCGGGCAGGGACAGTGGCGCGGCGCCCGCGGGCTGTTCCACCACCGCGCAGACGCGTTCGCCGCGCTCCTCGTCCGGGAGGCCTATCACCGCCGCGTCGCCGATGCCGGGGTGGCGGGCCAGGAGGTCCTCTATCTCCTTCGCCGAGATGTTCTCGCCCTTGCGGATGATGATGTCCTTCAGCCGGCCGGTGAGCACCAGGTGCCCGCTCGGCCTGAGGTGCCCGACATCGCCGGTGATCAGGAACCCCTCCGCGTCGAAGGCCGTGTCGGACGCGGCCGGGTTCAGGTAGCCCCGGCAGACGGCCTCGCCCCGTAGCCGTACCTCGCCGTCCGTCCCGTACGGCAGCGGCTTGCCCTCCTCGTCGGTGATCCGTATCTCCATGCCCTCGGGGGGCCGCCCCTCCGTCTCGGCGAGCTGTGCCGGCGTGTCGTCCGGGGAGCCCATCGTGATCATGGGGACCTCGGTCATGCCGTACCCGTGGGTGAGCTGGACGCCCATCTCGCGCACCACCGAGTGGTAGATCTCGGGGGTTTGGGTGCGCCGCCCCCCGCCAGCAGGCGGAGTGTGGGGATCAGCCGGACGTCCGGGGCCTTGCGCTGCTCGGTCAGGAACATCGAGTAGAACGCCGTGGAGCCGCCCGCGACAGTGACCCCGTGGCGCCAGTAGCCCGCCAAGGCGTCCGGCATCGCGAAGTGCTCGAACAGCACCGCGGGGAAGCCGTACAGCAGCAGCATCACCGAGTAGTCCGGCCCGGCGACATGGGCGAACGGGAAGGCCATCGAGCCGGTGTCGTCGGCCGACAGGTGCAGCGCGTGGGCGAGGCAGGAGCCGCCCGCGATCAGGCTGCGGTCGGTGTGCAGGACGCCCTTCGGGTCGGATGTGGTGCCCGAGGTCCAGTAGATCCAGCGCACCGGCGTGCCGTCGGCCGGCGGCGGGGGCAGGATCGCCGGGTCGCCGTCCGGGAGCGTCCCGTACGCCTCGAAGACCTGCGGCGGGTGTTCGAGCTCCACCGCCAGGCGGCCGGCCATCGCCGCGTGGTCGAAGCCGCGCCAGGTGCCGGGGACGGCGAAGAACTCGGCCTTCGACTCGCGCAGCGCGAAGCCGATCTCCCGGTCGCGGTAGAAGGGGATGAGGGGCGTCTGTACCGCGCCGATCCTGGTCAGCGCGAAGGACAGCAGTGCCGTCTCCAGCCGGGTCGGCAGCTGCCAGGCGACCACACTTCCCGGCCGCACCCCCATGGCGTACAGCCCGGCCGCCACCCGCTCGCCGCGGGCCCGCAGCTCGCCGAAGGTGAGCGTGCGGTCGTCCTGGATCAGGAAGGGCCGGTCCGGTGTCAGCGCGGCACGGCGTTCGATGAGCTCCCAGAAGGTGCCCGATGCACCCAGGGAGTGTGCGGTCTCGTTCACGGCGAACCCCTCACAGCTGACGGGTAGTCAGATCGTGCGCAGAGCGTAGAGCGCTGTGCCTTGTCGGTCCAGGGGTGCGGGGCTAGCCTGTGGGCGACGTCAATCTGACGGGCCATCAGAAAAACGTGCGCCGAAGGGGACACCATGACGGAACTGCCTCGGATCGTCAGCGTCGACGACCATGTGATCGAGCCGCCGCACCTCTTCTCGGCCTGGCTGCCCGCCAAGTACCGCGAGCGCGGGCCGCAGCCGCTGACCGCGGGCATCGGTGAGCTGGCCTACACCGCCGGCAAGTACGTGATCACGATGGACCCGGACGGGCCGCCCACCGACTGGTGGATCTACGAGGACCTCAAGTTCCCGTACAAGCGGAACATCGCCGCCGTGGGCTTCGACCGCGACGACATGACGCTGGAGGGGATCACCCGGGCGGAGATGCGGCCCGGCTGCTGGGACCCGGCCGAGCGGCTGAAGGACATGGACCTCAACCACGTGGAGGCGAGCCTCTGCTTCCCCACCTTCCCGCGGTTCTGCGGGCAGACCTTCGCGGAAGCCCATGACAAGGAGGTCGCGCTGGCGTGCGTGCGCGCCTACAACGACTGGATGGTCGAGGAGTGGTGCGGGGACAGCGGCGGCCGGCTGATCCCGCTCTGCATCATCCCGCTCTGGGACATCGATCTCGCTGTCGCGGAGATCAGGCGGAACGCGGCGCGCGGGGTGCGGGCGGTCACCTTCTCGGAGATCCCGACCTATCTGGGGCTGCCGTCGATCCACACGGGGTACTGGGACCCGTTCTTCGCCGTCTGCCAGGAGACCGGCACGGTCGTGAACATGCACATCGGGTCCAGTTCGCAGATGCCCGCCGCCTCCCCCGACGCCCCGCCCGCCGTGCAGGCCTCGCTCTCCTTCAACAACGCCATGGCCTCGATGATGGACTTCCTGTTCAGCGGAGTGCTGGTGAAGTTCCCGCAGCTCAAGCTCGCCTACAGCGAGGGCCAGATGGGCTGGATCCCGTACGCCCTGGAGCGCGCCGACGACGTCTGGGAGGAGCACCGGGCCTGGGGCGGGGTGCGTGACCTGATCCCCGAGCCGCCGTCCACGTACTACTACCGGCAGATGTTCTGCTGCTTCTTCCGGGACAAGCACGGCATCGCCTCGCTCGATGTCGTGGGGCGTGACAACGCGACGTTCGAGACCGACTACCCGCACGTCGACTCGACCTTCCCGCACACCAAGGAGGTCGCCCTCGACCACGTCAAGGGGCTGGACGAGGAGACCGTCTACAAACTGATGCGCGGGAACGCGATCCGGATGCTCGGCCTGGACCTCGACAAGTAGGCGCGCGGTGGACCTCTCATACACGCAGGAGGAGCAGGAGTTCCGGGCGCGGCTGCGGGAGTGGCTGGCCTCCGTGCTCCCCGGGCTGCCCGCGAGGCCGGACCCCGGCGACTGGCCGGGACGGCGGGCCTACGACTCCGGCTGGCAGCGGCTGCTGTACGAGGCCGGCTACGCGGGCCTGCACTGGCCCGTCGACGCGGGCGGCCGGGGCGCCACCCCCACCCAGCACCTGATCTTCCTGGAGGAGACGGAGCGGGCCGGGGCGCCCTACGTCGGGGCGAACTTCGTCGGGCTGCTGCACGCCGGGCCCACCGTCGCCGCCGAGGGCACCGCGCAGCAGCGGGCCCGCTGGCTGCCGCCGGTGCTGCGCGGCGACGAGATCTGGTGCCAGGGGTTCAGCGAGCCCGGGGCGGGCTCCGACCTGGCCGCCCTGCGGACCCGTGCGGTGCGCGACGGCGACGACTACGTGGTGAGCGGGCAGAAGATCTGGACCTCGCACGCCGAGGTCGCCGACTGGTGCGAGCTGCTGGTGCGCACCGACCCGGCGGCGCCCAAGCACCGCGGGATCAGCTGGCTCGCCATGCGGATGGACGACCCCGGCGTCACCGTGCGGCCGCTGCGCACGCTCGCCGGGTCCACCGAGTTCGCCGAGATGTTCCTGGACGAGGTGCGGGTGCCCGTCGCACACCGGGTGGGCGCCGAGAACGACGGCTGGCGGGTCACCATGGTCACGCTCTCCTTCGAGCGCGGCACGGCCTTCGTCGGTGAGGTCGTGGCCTGTCGCCGCACCCTGGACGCGCTGGCGGCCGAGGCCCGGCGCAGCGGACGGTGGGACGACGCGGTCCTGCGGCGGCGGCTGGGCAGGCTCAACGCGGAGTTCCGGGCGCTGTGGCGGCTCACCCAGTGGAACGTCAGCGAGGCGCAGAGCAGCGGCGGCGTCCCCGGGACCGGCGGCTCGGTCTTCAAGCTGCGCTACTCGCACGCCCGCCAGGAGCTGTACGAGGCGGCGGCCGAGGTGCTGGGCGCCGGTGACGCCCTCGACCTGGACCGGGAGTGGGTGCTCGACCGGCTCTCCTCCCTCTCGTACACGATCGCCGCCGGTACCTCGCAGATCCAGCGCAACATCGTCGCCGAGCGGATTCTCGGCCTGCCGAAGGGGCGGTGAGCGGACAGTGGACTTCCGGCTCTCGGAGGACCAGCGGGCCCTGCGGGCGGGGGTCCGCGACCTGCTGGCCGGCCGGTTCGGCAGGGACCGGATGCGGGAGGTGCTGGACGGCGGCGGAGGTGTCGGCCGCGCGCTGTGGCGGGAGCTCGGCGGGGCCGGGCTCTTCGCGCTGCGGCTGCCCGAGGCGGCGGGCGGGGTCGGCCTCGGCCTGCCCGAATCCGTACTCGTGTTCGACGAGATCGGCCGGGCGCTGCTGCCCGGACCGCTGGCCGCCACCCAGCTGGCCGCAGGCGCCGTGCGGGGGCGGCGGAGGGTGAGGCGGTCGTCGCGGTGGCGGAGGCGGGGCGGCCGGTGGGGCACCTGGCGGATGCCGACGCGCTGCTGGTCCTGGACGGGGACCGGGCGCGGGTGCTGACCGGCGGGGCGCTGCGGCAGGTCGTGCGGGCGGCCCGGCCCGTACGGTCGCTCGATCCGGGCACGCCCCTGTGGCGGGTCCCGGACCTTGCCGCGTACGGCGGCGAACCGCTGCCGGACGGGGCGCGACTGCGCCGCGAGGGCGCCCTGCTGACCGCCGCCGAGCAGCTCGGCAGCGCAGCCCGCAGCGTGCAGGCGGCGGTCCAGCACGCCCGTGAGCGCGAACAGTTCGGGGCGCCGATCGGGTCCTTCCAGGCGGTCAAGCATCTGTGCGCCGGAATGCTGGTGCGCGCCGAGCTGGCCCGTACGGCCGTCTACGCCGCCGCCGTGACCGCGGACCCGGTGGAGATCGCCGGGGCCAAGCTCCTCGCCGACGACGCGGCTGTCGGCAATGCCCGCGACTGCCTCCAGGTGCACGGCGGCATGGGCTTCACCTGGGAGGCGGATGTCCATCTGCACCTCAAGCGGGCCTGGGTGCGGGCCGGCCAGTGGCTGACCGCGGCGGACGCGGAGGAGGCGCTGGCCGCCGATCTGGCCTGATCCGGAGCGGCCGGGTGTCCGGTGCGCGCAGGTGACGCGACGGACCCCTGAGCGTCACGCTGCGGAGTGACGCAGTGCAGTCGGTAAGCACTGATACCGGCTTGTGTCCTTTGCGTGATTCGTCACGGGCCGGAGTCGGGGCTGGGCTCAGGTACGCTCCGTTGGATGCGAGTGGTTCTGGAACCGGGTGATCCGGATGTGGCCTGCGCGGCGACTCCGGTCCGCCAGGGGTGCCCTGCTCGCGATCCACGCAGAAGCGCCGGGCCTGCCGGGGAATCGAATTCCGCGGTTCCGATGCGCCTCTGTTCGACTTCCCGCAGCGCGCGTCGCACAGTATGCACCACGCGTACTCCTTCGCGCTGGAATATGCCCGAAGCGCTTGTTGCGGTGACTGTACGTCAACCATGCTGTCTCGTAAGGGAATCACGTTCCGTGACCCTGAGGAGGCGCGAGGCGATGTGTCCGCCGGTTCGGATGGTGTGAGCGGTGCAGGTGCTTCAGGTTCAGTTGGAGGTCGGGGCCGACCCCGCGGAGGTCGGGCGGGCCCGCAGATGGGCCCGGTCCAGGCTGGTCGGGTCCGGGATAAGGGACGACGAGCCGCTGGCCGAGACGCTCATCCTGCTGATCTCGGAGCTGGTCACCAACGCGGTCGTGCACACCGGCTGTCCGGCCGTGCTGCGCATGCTGTTCGGCTCGACGGGAGCCCCGGGGAACGCCGGGACCGTCCGGGTCGAGGTCGCCGACACCAGCTGCCGCCCGCCGCAGCAGCGGCACGCGGAGGGCGAGGACACCGGCGGCCGGGGCCTGGAGCTGGTGGACGGCCTGGCCGACCGCTGGGGCTGGCAGCCGGAGGGTGCGGGCAAGCGCATCTGGTGCGAGGTGGACCGGGGCATCCCGCTGATCCAGGTACAGATGCAGCCCGGCGCCCTCGGGCTGGGCGCGCCGGGTGCAGCGGAGTGCGACACCGGCGGCTGTGACGCCGCCGGGCGCGAGGCGGGCGGCGCGTACGAGCCGCCGCGCGCGGTCACCCACCGGGCCTGAGTCTTTCGTCGTGCCCCCGCCGCGCGCACAGGGGCCCGTCGCGTGCGGGCCCACGTCCGCGGTAGCGGCCGGGGTGGGGCCGGGGCTGCCGCTCAGAGGATCGCGACCGGCGCGACCGGTGTACCGGTGGCGCCGATGAAGGGCTCCGGCATGGCGGAGAGCAGAAAGCCGTAGCGGTTCGACTCCGCACAGGCTGTGGACAACTTCTCCAGATTCCAGTTCTGGCCCTGGAGCATGCCCATCTCGACGAGGTCCAGCGCGTGCACCCCCAGCCACAGATCCTCGATCTCCGGCGGGAAGATCTCGAAGGTCAGCGTGTCGTTGGCGACCGCGGCCACGTCGCGGGCCCGGAACCACTCCGGTGTCCGGATCGACAGACCCGGTGACGGATAGCCGTACGCGTTCTTGTCGCCGGTCAGATACACCTGCACCTGCCCGGTCCGCACGAGCACGATGTCTCCGGCCCTCACCCGGACCCCGGCCAGCTCCTCGGCCGCGTCCAGGTCCTCGGGGGTGACGGCGTGGCCGCCGGGCAGCCGGTCCACGCCGTGGGCGCGGGCCACATCCAGCAGCACCCCGCGCGAGACGATGTGCGGGGCCTTGTCGATGCCGCTGAACCGGGCGCCGCCGTGCGCGGTGATGGTGTCGGCCGGCCGGCCGTTGTAGATCTTCCCCGAGTGCGAGGCGTGGGTGAGGGCGTCCCAGTGGGTGGCGGTCTGCAGGCTCAGGACCGCGGTGTCGTCGCTGGTGGCGACGGTGCCCGGACCGAACAGCTCCTGGTTGATCTGGACCATGGTGTGCAGCGGATTGATCCGCCCCGGGATGAGCCCGTTCTGTACGCCGTCCTGCTGGAGCGGCAGCGCGAGCGGGATCCGCTGCCCGGTGCGGACGGTGGCCGCCGCCTCCCGTACGACCTCGTCGGTGACGAGGTTGAGCGTCCCGATCTCGTCGTCCGCGCCCCAACGGCCCCAGTTGTTCACGCGCTTGGCGATGTCGTGGAACTCGGCCGGCAGTGACATGGAGCCTCCTGGGGCTTGTGCCGGTGGACCTGATGACCCATAGAATCTAACGGTCCGTCAGAAACCGCGGGAAGGGGCCGGGCATGGGGAACTTCTTGGCAGGCAAAGTCGTGGCCGTCACGGGTGCCGGGCGTGGCATCGGGCGCGCCGTCGCGCTCGCCGCGGCGGCGGAGGGGGCGAGAGTCGTGGTCAACGACTACGGCGTCTCCGTCGAGGGCGGCGAACCCGCCAGTGAGATAGCCGAGTCCGTCGTCAAGGAGATCGTCGCGGCGGGCGGCGAGGCGGTCGCGGTGGCGGACGACATCTCCACCATGGCCGGCGGGCAGCGGGTGGTGGACACGGCGCTCGCGCGGTTCGGCCGGATCGACGGGGTCGTCTGCGTGGCCGGGATCCTGCGGGAACGGATGCTGTTCAACATGTCCGAGGAGGAGTGGGACCCGGTGGTCGCCACCCACCTCAAGGGCACGTTCACCGTCTTCCGGGCCGCTTCGGCGGTGATGCGCAAGCAGGAGGGCGCCGGCACGCTGATCGGCTTCACCAGCGGCAACCACCAGGGCAGCGTGGCCCAGGCGAACTACAGCGCGGCGAAGGGCGGGATCATCTCGCTGGTCCGCAGCGCGGCGCTGGGCCTGCACAAGTACGGCGTCACGGCGAACGCGGTCGCGCCGGTGGCGCGCACCCGGATGTCCGCGAACGTTCCCATGGAGCTCAAGGAGATCGGCGAGCCGGAGGACGTGGCGGCACTCGTCGTCTACCTGCTCAGTGAGCGCGCCCGTGCGGAGGGCATCACGGGCCAGGTGTACACGATCGCGGGCCCGAAGATCGCGGTCTGGGCCCAGCCGAGGGAGCTGCGCGCCGGGTACGCGGAGGGGGCGCCGTGGACGCCGGAGCGCATCGCGGACTTCCTGCCGGGGACGGTGGGGACCGACCCGATGCCGATGCTGGCGCAGCTGGAGGAAATGGCAGCCGCGGCGAAGGCCGCGCGCCGCACATCCAGCCCCTCCGGCGATTGAGGAGCGGGGGTCCGGGGCGGAGCCCCCGGTTGCCGGGTGCGCGGCGGCGTCGCCGGGGCGCTGCCCCGGACCCCGGTCCTCAATCGCCGGACGGGCTTGATTTCGCCCCCGCGGTCCTCAATCGCCGGACGGGCTTGAGCACAGGCACACCATCCAGCCCCGCCGGCGATCGAGGCGCGGGGTTCCGGGGGCGGAGCCCCTGGCAGACAGGAGGCAGCGTGGACTTCAGCTTCGGCCCCGACGACGCCGCGTTCCGCGCGGAAGCCCGCAGCTGGCTGGAGGCCCACCTCGTCGGCGAGTACGCGGCGGAAGGCGGCGACGGCGCGGGCGGTGAGCGCGAGGGTGCCGCGATCCGCCGCGCCTGGGAGCGGGAGCTCGGCGGCGGCGGCTGGATCGGCCTCGGCTGGGAGGACGGCGGCGCGGGCACCGAACCGCACGGCAACCGCCGGGCCACCCTCACCCAACAGGTCGTGTGGGCGGAGGAGTACGCCCGGCTGCGCGCCCCGGCCCGGGCCGGCCACATCGGCGAGAACCTGCTCGCCCCCACCCTCATCGCGTACGGCAGCAGGGAGCAGCAGCGCCGCTTCCTGCCGCCCGTCGCACGCGGCGAGACCCTGTGGTGCCAGGGGTACAGCGAGCCTGGCGCCGGTTCGGACCTGGCCGGGGTGCGCACGGCGGCGGTACGGGACACGGAGCGCGGCGGACACCGTGTGACGGGTCAGAAGATCTGGACGTCGCTCGCCCGGGACGCCGACTGGTGCTTCGTGCTGGCCCGCACCGAGCCCGGTTCGCGGCGCCACCACGGGCTGTCGTTCCTGCTGGTGCCGATGGACCAGCCGGGCCGGGTCGAGGTGCGGCCGATCCGCCAGATGTCGGGGACCAGCGAGTTCAACGAGGTCTTCTTCGACGGGGCGTACGCCGAGGAGGTGGTCGGCGGGGAGGGCAACGGCTGGTCCGTCGCCATGGGCCTGCTGGCCCTGGAGCGCGGGGTCTCCACGCTCGTCCAGCAGATCGGGTTCGCCGCCGAACTCGACCGGGTGGTCAAGGCCGCCGTGGCCACCGGCGCGGTCACCGACCCGGTCCTGCGCGAGCGGCTCGTGCGCCAGTGGGCGGAACTGCGCACGATGCGCTGGAACGCCCTGCGCACCCTCGGCACCGAAGGCGACCCCGGCGCCCCCAGCGTCGCGAAGCTGCTCTGGGGCGGCTGGCACAAGCGCCTGGGCGAACTCGCCGTGGAGGTCAGGGGCGCGGCCGCAGCCGTCGGCCCGTACGACTGGTCATCCGGCGCACCGTACGAACTCAGCGAGGCACAGCGCCTGTTCCTGTTCACCCGGTCCGACACCATCTACGGCGGCTCGGACGAGATCCAGCGGAACATCATCGCCGAGCGCGTGCTCGGCCTACCGAGGGAGCCGAGATGAGAGGCGTCGTCTTCGACGGCAAACGGACCGAGGTCGTCGACGACCTGGAGATACGTGATCCGGGACCCGGCGAGGTGCTGGTGGCGGTCGCCGCGGCCGGGCTCTGCCACAGCGATCTGTCGGTGATCGACGGGACGATCCCCTTCCCGCTGCCGGTGGTGCTCGGGCACGAGGGCGCCGGCGTGGTCGAGGCGGTCGGCGCGGGCGTGAGCCATGTGGCGCCCGGCGACCACGTGTCGCTGTCCACCCTGGCCAGCTGCGGGGCGTGCGCACAGTGCGACCGGGGCCGGCCGACGATGTGCCGCAAGGCGATCGGGATGCCGGGGCAGCCGTTCTCGCGGGGCGGGAAGCCGCTGTACCAGTTCGCGTCCAACTCGGCCTTCGCCGAACGGACCCTGGTCAAGGCCGTGCAGGCGGTGAGGATCCCGGTGGACCTGCCGCTCACCTCGGCGGCGCTGATCGGCTGCGGGGTGCTCACGGGAGTCGGAGCCGTACTGAACCGGGCCAAGGTCGACCGCGGCGAGAGCGTCGTCGTGATCGGCACCGGCGGCATCGGGCTCAACGTGATCCAGGGGGCGCGGATCGCCGGCGCGCTGACCATCGTCGCGGTCGACTCCAACCCGGAAAAGGAGGCGGTGGCGCGGCAGTTCGGCGCCACGCACTTCCTGACCTCGGCGGACGGCGTCCGGGAGATCCTGCCGAGCGGCGCCGACCACGCCTTCGAGTGCGTGGGCCGCACCGAGCTCATCCGCACCGCGATCGACCTGCTCGACCGGCACGGCCAGGCCGTCCTGCTGGGGGTGCCGGCGGCGACGGCGGAGGCGTCCTTCCTCGTCTCGTCGATGTACCTGGACAAGTCGATCCTGGGCTGCCGCTACGGCTCCTCGCGCCCGCAGCGGGACATCGCCCTGTACGCGGACCTGTACCGGGAGGGCCGGCTGCTGCTGGACGAACTGGTCACCGAGACCTACCCGGTGGAGGACTTCGCCAAGGCGGCGGACGACGCGCACCACGGGCGGGTGGCGCGCGGCGTGCTGGTCTTCTGAAGGAGCCGGGCGCGTCAGGCGCGGTTGCCGGCCGTCGAGCGGAACGTCCGCCGGTACACCGTCGGCGACACCCCCAGCGCCGCCTGCAGATGCTGCCGGAGCGAGGTGGGTGTCCCGAAACCGGCATCGCGTGCGACGCGGTCGATCGACAGGTCGGTGGACTCCAGCAGCCGGCGGGCCAGCTCCACCCGCTGCTGGGTCAGCCACTGGACGGGGCTGACCCCGACCTCCTCACGGAACCGGCGGGTGAACGTCCGTACGCTCATCGACTCCTGCTGCGCCATGTCGCGCAGCAGGATCGGCCGCTCCAGCCGCCCGAGCGCCCAGGCCCGTGCGGTGGTCGTGCCGGCGAGCTGGGCGTCGGGGACCGGGCGCTGGATGTACTGGGCCTGACCGCCGTCGCGGTGCGGCGGTACGACGGTGCGGCGGGCGACGTCGTTGGCGACGGCCGTGCCGTGGTCCCGGCGCACGATGTGCAGGCAGAGGTCGATGCCGGCGGCGACCCCGGCCGAGGTCAGGACGTCCCCGTCGTCGATGAACAGGACGTCGGGATCGACCCGGACGGCGGGGAACAGCTCCTGGAAGTGGTCGGCGGACGCCCAGTGCGTGGTGGCGGGGCGCCCGTCCAGGTATCCGGCCGCGGCCAGCACGTAGCTGCCGGTGCAGATGGAGACCATCCGGGTGCCGGGTCTGATGTACGCGAACGCCGCGACGAGCTCGTCGGTCAGCCGGCCCTCCGTGTGGACGGGGCCGAGCTCGTAACTGGCGGGGATCACCACGGTGTCGGCGGTGGCGAGGATCTCCGGGCCGTGCTCGACGGTGATCGTGAAGTCCGCGTCGGTGCGGACGGGGCCCGGCGGGCGGACCGAACAGGTCACGACTTCGTACAGCTTCGGACCCCGGCGGCCCGACGGCTCGGCAGCGCGCGAGAGGCCGAAGATCCTTTGGGGGATGCCCAGTTCGAAGGGGAGCAGCCCATCGAGGGCCAGGACGACGACGCGGTGCGGCACGGCGGACTCCCTTCACCTCTAGCTGGTATAGACCATAAGCTGATACATGTCATCGGTGTGAAGGAAAAGTCAGCAGACCACGCACTCATTCCCGCCGTGGACCGCGAGAGCGCTTTGTGCGATTCGCCCCCCTTGCTCCCGCTGTCCCCGCTGTCGTCCCTGTCCGCCGGGTCCGACCGGCTCTGGAACCGAAACTTCCGGCTCTTCTTCGTGGCCCGTACCGCGGCACTCTTCGGCGACGGGATGATCCCGGTGGCGCTCACCGCCGGTCTGCTGGGTGCCGGGCGCCCGCACTCCTCGGTGGGGTACGCGCTGGCCGCCTGGATGGGCCCGCTGGCGCTGTTCGTGCTCTTCGGCGGCGTGCTGGCCGACCGGTTCACCCCGCGCCGGATGATGATCATCGCCGACGCGCTGCGGCTGATCGGGGCCTCGGCGCTCGCGGTCTCGTTCGCGACCGGCAACCCGCCGCTGTGGGCGGTGTACGCGCTGAGCGCGGTGGCCGGGGTGGGGCGGCCCTCTTCCAGCCGGGAGTCGCCTCGACGGTGCCGCGGGTGGCCTCGGACGTGCAGCGCGCCAACGCGGTGCTGCGGGTGTCCGAGGCGCTGATGACCATGGCCGGCCCGGCGTTCGCGGGCCTCCTCGTCGGGCTGGCGAGTGCCGGTGCGGTCTACGCGGCGAACGCCTCGACGTTCCTGGTCTCCGGTGCCTGCCTCTTCCTGCTGCGGCTCGCCCCGGCCCCGTCGGACGAGGCGCCGCGCGGTACGTTCGTCGCCGAACTCGTGGACGGCTGGCGTGAGTTCAGGGCGCGCAGCTGGCTGTGGGGAGTGATCGCGATCTGGACGGTGTACGGCTTCAGCGTGCTCGGGCCGATGCTCCCGCTGACCGCCGTCGAGATCACCGAGGCGCACGGCTCGGGGACGTACGGCGCGATGATGGCGGTGAACGGCGCGGGCAGCGTCGTCGGCGGCCTCCTCGCCCTGCGGCTGCGGCCGCGCCGCCCGCTGGCGGCCGGCGCCGTGGCGCTGACCGGGGTCTGCGTGAACCTGCTGGTGCTGGGGCTGGGACTGCCCGTGCCCGCCCTGGGGGCCGGGCAGTTCGTGGCGGGCGCGGCGTTCGCGTTCTGGCTGGTCATGTGGTCGACGACCGTCCAGACGCAGGTGCCCCCGGAGGCGCTGAACCGGCTGCACGCCTACGACGTGGCCGGATCCTTGCTGATGCTGGCGGCGGGCCGGGCGCTGGCCGGGCCGGTCGCGGACCGGGTGGGCGCACCGCAGGTGCTGCTCGCCGGAGCGGTGATCAACATACTGGCCGTGGGCGTGCTGCTGGCTGCCCGGCCGATCCGGCGGCTGGAACGGATCCGATGACGGGGCGACGCGCCTGCCGGGCCCGGTTCGCGGCGGCGGGTGCGGCCGCGCTGACGGTCGCGGCCGGCCTCGGGGTACGTACCGTGGCGGACGGCGCCCCCGCCAAGTACGCCGGGGACGCGCTCTATACGGTCCTGATCTGCGCCCTCTTCGCGCTGTGCGCGCCCCGCGCCCGTCCGTTCGCCGTGGCAGCAGCGGGGCTGGTGCTCAGCTGGGCGGTCGAGCTGTTCCAGCTGACCGGGGTGCCCGCGGACCTCTCCCGGCACAGTGCGGTGGCGCGGCTGGTGCTCGGCTCGACGTTCAACGCGCCCGACCTGTTCTGGTACGCGGTGGGTGCGGCCGCCGCCTGGGGTGTGCACGCGGCGGCGGCGCGCGTGACCGCCCGGGCCGCCCGGGCTGCTTCGCCCGCGCCCGGTCCTCGGCCCGCTGCATCTGGATGACCTGGAGGACGTGTGCGCTGGTCTGCCGGCGCACGGATGCGCGAGCACTCACGCGCGCTTCCGGCCGCCGGTGGACGGAAATCGTACGCGCCACCGGAAGACGGGTCGGGAGCGGAGGGGCCAGGTAGCACCCCTCATGGCCCGATCCCTGCGAACCATGTCCCTCGGGCCACTCGTGGGGGAACGGCGCTGACCGGATGCTGGGCGACGTGACACAGACGAGCGAGAGTTCCGCCCGGGACGGCCGCCGACGGACCGCCCCCGAGGTGCGGAGCCGGCCGCGCGTTCCCGAGACGCGGCACCGGCCGCGCCTCCCCGGGGCGCGGCGCCGACCGAGCACCCCCGGGGTGCGGCAGCGACCGCGTATCCACCGTGCCTGGATCGTCGCCGCCGTCACCTTTGTGACGATCATCGGCGGCGCCGCCTTCAACTCCCTTCCCGGCCTGCTGATCGACCCCCTCCACACGGAGTTCGACTGGTCGCGCGGGGAGATCGGCCTCGCCGTCTCCCTCGACATGGCGCTGTACGGGCTCACCGCGCCGTTCGCCGCCGCGCTGATGGACCGGTTCGGCATCCGCCGGGTCGTGGTCGTCGCCCTCAGCGCGGTCGCGGCCGGGGCGCTGGCCAGCGTCTGGATGACGGCGGCCTGGCAGCTGATGCTCTACTGGGGGCTGCTCGTCGGCCTCGGCACCGGGTCGATGGCGATGGCGTTCTCCGCCACGGTCACCAACCGCTGGTTCGTCGCCCGCCGTGGCCTGGTCACCGGCATCCTCACCGCGGCCGGCGCGTCGGGCCAGCTGGTGTTCCTCCCGCTCTGCGCCTGGATCGTCGACAGACACGGCTGGCGCCCGGCCTCGGTGACCGTCGCGCTTGCCGCCCTGGCCGTCGTCCCGTTCGTCTGGTTCCTGATGCGCGACCATCCGGCCGATGTGGGCCTGGCCCCGTACGGCGGGGAGTACGCGGACAAGCCCGCGCCCGCACGGGGAGCGGCGAGGCGGACCGTACGCGTGCTGCTCGACGCCGCCCGCACCGGACCGTTCTGGCTGCTGGCCGGGTCCTTCGCCATCTGCGGAGCCTCGACCAACGGCCTGATCCGCACGCACTTCGTGCCCTCGGCGCACGACCACCACATGCCCATCACCGCCGCGGCGTCACTGCTCGCCGTCATCGGGGTCTTCGACATCATCGGCACGGTCTTCTCGGGCTGGCTCACCGACCGCTTCGACGCCCGCCGGCTGCTGGCCGTCTACTACGCGCTGCGCGGGGTCTCGCTGCTGTTCCTGCCGATCCTGATGGCACCGGCCGTGCATCCCCCGATGGTCTTCTTCATCGTGTTCTACGGCCTCGACTGGGTCGCCACGGTCCCGCCGACGCTGGCCCTGTGCCGGGAGCAGTACGGCCAGGACAGTGCGGTCGTCTTCGGCTGGGTCCTCGCTTCCCACCAGGTGGGTGCGGCGCTGGTGGCGTTCCTGGGCGGGGTGGCGCGTGACCGCTTCGGCTCGTACGACGTGGTCTGGTACGCGGCGGGGGCGCTGTGCGCGGTGGCGGCACTGATGGCGCTGATGGTCCGGCGGGCCCGGGGCCCGCGGGACGTCGCCGTCGCGTGAGCGGAGCCCGCCCACGCGCGGCTCAGCCGCTGAAGCGCCCGAACGCCCCCTGGTGGAAGAGCAGCGGACCACCCCCGGCCCCGTCCGCCGCCCCCAGCGCCTCCACCCGGCCGACCACGATCAGATGGTCGCCGCCGGTGTGGACGGCCTGGATGCGGCAGTCGATCCAGGCGGGCACGGCGTCCAGCAGCGGCGACCCGGTCGCGGGGGCGGGGGAGTGGGCCACCCCGGCGAACTTGTCGGCCCCGCTGACCGCGAAGCCCCGGCACAGCGCGCCCTGGTCCGCCCCCAGGATGTTGACGCAGAAGGCGCCGGCGCGGGCGATGCGCGGCCAGGTCGTCGAGGTGCGGGCGACCATGAAGGTGACCAGCGGCGGATCGAGGGACAGCGACGCGAAGGACTGGCAGGCGAAACCGGCCGGCCCGGCCTCGTCGTCCGGGTCGTGCGCGGTGACGATGGTGACCCCGCTGGCGAAGTGGCCCAGCACGCGACGGAATTCACCCGGTTCGACAGGCGGCCGCTCGTCGTCGGCGACGGCTCGCAGCATCGGGCGCGGCAGCGGATCGACCGGCACCGGGGCCGCGGTCGTCGCGGCGCCGACGGACCTGAGGTAGCGGATGGCCGTTGCGGCCATGCCTGCGTGTCCCATCATTCTTCGTGTCCCATCACTCTTCGATTAGAGCTGACGGAGCGTCAGATTGGAAGGGCGGGAGAACCCCCGACCTTCGTCAGGGGCCGCCCCTGACGTTCGGGCCGGGTCTTGTGTTCACGCCGCTCCTAGGTTCGCTCCTCATGAGACGAGAACCCCGGCAGGAAGCCCGGCAGGAAACCGGCTGGAAGGCCGCACCGGAACCCGGACCGAAGCCCGCACCGGGAGAGTCACTGTTGCCAACCCGCTGGCGCGGGATTCCGGCATCGTCTAACCTCGAACGAGACGGGCCGTATCGTCTCGTTCGAGACGGGTGACGGCGACCGCGTGAACGAAGGAGTGTGACGACGTGCCGAGCACCAGGACCTGGTTCATCACCGGCGCCTCCCGCGGCCTGGGCCGGGCTTTCACCGAGGCCGCGCTTTCCGCCGGGGAGCGGGTCGTGGCGGCCTCCCGCGACGTCGCGCCGCTGGGTGACCTGGCGGAGAAGTACCCGGACGACCTGCTGCGACTGTCCCTGGACGTCGCCGACCGCCGAGCTGTGTTCGAGACGGTGGAGCGGGCGGTGGCCTTCGGCGGCCGGGGCCTCGATGTGGTGGTCAACAATGCGGGCGGTCTGCTGTACGGGATGGTGGAGGAGGCCACGGAGGAACAGATCCGGGACCATCTCGACGTCAACTTCTTCGGTGCGGTCTGGGTGGCCCAGGCCGTGCTCCCCCACCTGCGTGCGCGGGGCACCGGACGCCTGCTGCAGATCACGTCGATGGGGACCGGCGGGGGCATGGCCTCCGTCGGGTTCTACGGGGCGGGGAAGGCGGCGCTCGACTCGGTCAGCGAGGCGCTGGCGATGGAGGTCGAGCAGTTCGGGGTCAAGGTCACCGTCGTGCAGATGGGCGGCTACTCCACCGGGCTGTTCACGGCGGGCACCACGGCCACCGCCCCGGACCCCGCGTACGACGAACTGCGCGCCCGGCTGGCCGAGATGTGGGGCGAGGACGCAGGCCCGGACCCCAGCACGGCGGCGCCGGCCCTCATGGAACTGGCCGGCCTTCCGGACCCGCCGAGGCGCCTGATCCTCGGTGACCGGTCCTTCGACCTCGTCCAGGAGATGGACCGGGCCCGCGCCGAGCAGTACCGGGCCTGGGAGACCCTCAGCCGCCTGGCGCCGGGGTGAAAGGGGGGCCGACCCCGGTGTCCTTCGTTCGGATCGTCCGGACGAAGGACCCTAGACACCCCGGTACTTCGGGGCCCGGCGCTCCACGAAGCTCGCCACGCCCTCGTTGGCGTCCCGCGTCGTCATGTTGATCTCCTGGGCCATGGCCTCGGCGGCGAACGCCGTGGCCCGGTCGGCGTCCAACGACGCGTTGACCAGCTGCTTGGTCAGAGCGATCGAGCGGGTCGGGCCCTCGGCCAGCCGCTGGGCCCACGACCGTGCCGTCGCCGCCAATTCCGCGTCCGGCACCGTCCGGTTGACCAGCCCAAGGCGCTCGGCGTCCGCCGCCGGGAGCGAGTCCCCGAAGAACATCAGCTCCTTCGCGCGCTGCGGTCCGACCAGTCGCGGCAACAGGTATGCGCCACCGCCGTCCGGTACGAGGCCACGGCGTACGAACACCTCGATGAACCTGGCCGATTCGGCGGCCAGCACCAGATCGCAGGCGAACGCGAGGTGGGCGCCGATACCGGCCGCCGTGCCGTTGACGGCCGCGATGACGGGTTTCTCGCAGTCCAGGACCGCGGCGATCAGGCGCTGCGCGCCGAGCCGGATCGTCCGGGCGACATCGCCCGGCACCCGGTCGCCGGTCGCCGGGGCGCCCCGCAGGTCGGCGCCCGCGCAGAAGCCGCGACCGGTCGCGGTCAGGACGACGGCCCGGACCCCGGGGTCGGCGGAGGCCTCGGCGAGCAGGGCGATGACGCGTTCGCGCTGGTCCCAGGTGACGGCGTTCATCGCCTCGGGACGGTTGAGGGTGATCCACGAGACGCCGTTGTCAGTGGCGTGGAGTATCAATGACTCAGGCGATCCGGACGGGTCGGCGTGGTCGGTGGTGTCTTCGGGGGAGGACGGCATGAGGCAGCTCCTGCGCAGGTGGCGGGTCGGACGGCGGGGCCGGTGGCCAGGGAGGGCGGCGGTCGGCGGCGGGGGCCGGTCAGCGGCAGACGGCGAGCGCGTCCAGCGCCACCGCGCCCTGCCCGCGGCCCAGCACCATCAGCGGATTGATGTCCAGTTCGCTGAGGTCGTCGCCCAGTTCCAGCGCCATCCGCTGCACGCGCAGCACGACTTCGACGAGTGCGTCCACGTCGACCGGCGGGCCGCCGCGCACCCCTTCGAGCAGGGCGCGGCCGCGCAGTTCCCCGAGCATCGCCCGCGCCTGGTCCTCGCCGAACGGCGGCACCCGCACCGCCGCATCGTGCAGCACCTCGACCAGCACGCCACCGAGCCCGACGGTCACGGTCGGGCCGAACAGGGCGTCGTGGGTGACGCCGACCATCATCTCGACGCCCCGCTCGACCATCTGGCAGACCAGGATGCCGTCCAGCTCGACGTCCTCGTAACGCGCGATGTCGGTGAGCTCCCGATAGGCGTCGCGCACCTGGCTCGCGGAGGTGAGGCCGACCTTGACCAGGCCCAGTTCGGTCTTGTGGGCCAGTCGCGCGCCGGACGCCTTCATGACGACGGGGTAGCCGACCAGGCCCGCCCCCCGGACCGCAGCCGCGGCGCTGGTCACCAACTGCTCCCTGGGCACCCGGATTCCGTACGCCCGCAGCAGCTGCTTCGCCGCGTGCTCGCTCAGCTGGTGACCCGGGCGCATCAGGGCCTGCGCCTTGCGGAAGGAGGGCGAAGGCGTGCGCGGTGCCTCGTCGAAGGGGGAGCGGTAGGAGGCGGCGAACCGGTGGTGGTCCAGATAGGCCTTCACCGCGCTGATGCAGTTGCCGAACGTACGGAAGGTGGCCACGCGGGACGAGCCGAGCAGCGTCGTGCGGTAGGCGTCCTCCGTGCCGACCGGCGAACCCCACACCACGCACACCAGCTTGTCCGTGGCCTCCGCCGCGTCCACCAGGTCCTGCGCGAGCTTGTCGCTCATCGGCGGGAAGGGGCCGGTGATCGGACAGATCAGCACCCCGACCCCGGGGTCGGCGAGAATCGCGTCGATGATCTTCCGGCCGCGCCAGTCGCCCACCGGGTGCCCGCCGTTGTCGACCGGGTTCGCCACGTTCAGGTAGCCGGGTATCCAGGTGTGCAGCTCGGCTTGCTTCGCCTCGGACAGGACTGGGATCTCCAGGCCCGCGGCGGTCGCCAGGTCCGAGAAGTGCGCGCCCGTGCCGCCCGAGATCGAATACACCACGACCCCGTCGGCCAGCGGCTTCCGTGCCCGCGCCAGCAGGGCCGCGGTGTCCTGGAGCTCGTCGAGACCGTCCACCCGGATCACGCCGAACTGCCGCATCGCCGCGTCGACGACCTGGTCGGCGCCGGTCAGCTTGCCGGTGTGTGACGCGGCCATCCTGGCCCCCGTCTCCGTACGACCCACCTTGACGGCCACCACCGGGACACCGGCCCGTGCGGCCCGGTCGGCGGCGAGCAGGAAGGCGCGTCCGTCCTTGAGCCCCTCCACGTAACAGGCGATGGCCCCGACCTCGGGGCGCTGGGAGAAGTACCCGATGAAGTCGGCGGTCTCCAGGTCCGCCTCGTTGCCCGTGGGAGCCCAGTGCGAGAGCCGCACGCCCAGCTCCTGGAGGGTGTAGACGGGGCGTCCCTGGTGGCCGGACTGGGTGATCAGCGCGATCGCCGGCCCGTCCAGGTCGTCGCGGAACTCCTCGAAAGCGTTGAGGTTGGTGTTCGGCCCGAGCAGCCGCAGCCCCGAGCGTTCCACCGCGGCGGCCAGCCTGGCCTGCGCGGCGGCGCCCTCGGCCCCCGTCTCGGCGAAGCCGGAGGCGAAGGCGACGGCGAACTTCACCTTGGCCTGCGCGAGCTCCTCGATCACCGGGAGCGGGTCGCCGACCAGTAGCACCGCCAGGTCCACCTGCTCGGGCAACGCCGCGACGGAAGGGGAGCACGACCGCCCGAAGACGGACTCGCGCGTGGGATGTACGGGATACAGCCGCGCCCCGACCCGCTCGGCCCAGGCGATCAGCTGCCGGGTGATCCCGGTGTTGGGCCGCCCCTCGGTGTCCGAGGCGCCGATGACGGCCACGGACTCGGGCCGGAAGAACCGGTCCAGGTCCGGCACGGTGGCGTGCAGCGGCCGGCCGCTGACATCGAGATCGCCTTCCGCGGCCGCGGCCGCCATGCTGTGGACGGCGGCATGCGGCTCCTCGCCGCAGGCCACCACCCTGGCGCGGAAGTCGGTGGTGAGGGTGCCGTGAGTCGATCCAAGCATCGTTCCGCCCACTCCTGCTCGAAGGTCCGTCGGCCCTCGTGCTGCCCGGCCGGCGTCATGAGCTGACGCAGTGTCAGGTTACTGAACTGACGCCCCGTCAGGAATGGTCGTGCAGGCAAAGGCTGAGAGTGACGCTTCCGCCCGCCCTCAACGACCACCAGCAGAACCCACAACCCCCTCGACCGACACCCCCCGAGCCCCTCCCCCTGTGCACCCTCCCCCAACCCACGCTCACCCGCACCCACTCACCCACCCACCCACCCGCACTGTCCCGACGACCGACCCGGGGACGTGCAGGGGAGTCCCCGCAGGGCGCCGAACGGATACCCGGCCCATCCCGCGTACCCGCAGAACGTTCGGCGCCCGAGGAGACGCCCCGGAGGGGCCCCGGGTCACCCCCCACGGGTGCTCCCGCGGGGCCGGTGGCCACTTCAAGCCCGCCCGGCGATTGAGGGCAAGGCGGGCTCCACGGGGGCCCGCGCGTCACGGGGGCCCGCGCGTCACGGGGGCCCGCGCGTCACGGGGGCCCGCACCACGGGGGCCCGCACCACGGGGGCCCGCACCACGGGGCCCCGCACCCCGCCGGGCGACCACTTCAAGCCCGCCCGGCGATTGAGGGCAAAGGGCCCCCACGGGAACCCGTCACCCACGGATCACCCCGCGCGGCCCACCCTCTTCGCGATCTTCCGCGCGTCCAGGGCCATTTCGCGGAACATGCCGCTGATCGGGTTCGTGAACCCGGTGAAGTACAGGCCGGGTGCCTGCTTCGGCGTACGGCCGCCGTGCACCACCGGCCGGCCCCGGGCGTCCAGCACTCCGAGGTGGCCGACCAGCCCCTCCAGGGCTCGCAGGTAGCCGGTCGCGGCGATCACCGCGTCCGGGGTGATCCGGGTCCCGTCGGCCAGCACCACGGCGTCCTTGTCGAACGACTCGACGGCCGCGACCGGCACCACGCCGCCGCTCTTCACCGCGTCGATCAGCCCGACGTCCTGGATCGGGATCGCACCGTCCTTGACCCGTGAGTACAGGCCGGTGTCCGGGCGGGGGAGCCCCTTCTCGGTGAGGTCGGGCATGGTGGCGCGGGCCATCAGGCCCGCGGCGCGGTCGACGAGTGCGACCGGCAGCCGGCGTACGAGGATGCCGGTGGCCTGCGCAGGCCAGCCCGCCGTGGAGCGGCGCAGGATGTGCGGAACGGTGCGCACCGCGAGCCGCACTCGCGAGGCGCCGCCCTCCACCAGGTCGACGGCGATCTCCGCCCCCGTGTTGCCGACGCCCACGACGAGGACGTCCTTGCCCGCGTAGGGCGTCGCGTTGCGGTAGTCCGAGGCGTGCGCCAGTTCGCCGGTGAAGGTGTCGCGCCCGGGCCAGTCCGGGACCCGCGGGGTGTGGTTGAAGCCGGTGGCCACGACCACGGCCCGCCCGGTCAGCTCACGGCCGCCGGTCGCGGTCAGCCGCCAGCCGGTGCCGTCCGGCGCCCGGTCGATGCGGGAGACCTCGACACCCGTCACCACTTCCAGCTCGTGGTGCTCGGCGTACTTCTCCAGGTAGCGCACCACGTTGTCGCGGGAGACCCAGCGGCCGAACTTGCGGGGCATCGCCAGCCCCGGGAGGGCGGACCAGCGGCGGGTGGTGTGCAGGTGCAGCCGGTCGTAGTGGCGCCGCCAGGACGCGCCCACGTCTGCGGACTTCTCAAGGACGACGGCCCGTACCCCTTGCTCGCGCAGGGCCGCCGCGGCGGCGAGACCGCCCGGGCCGCCGCCGATGACGTAAACGGGGCGGTCCTCGGTGATGTCGGTGGGGGCTGGGGTGGGCTACCGGCGGTAGATGTGCTGTCGGACATGCTTCGGAGCGTAATCGCGCGACTCCTTGATGGGTCTCGGTCAAGACCGGAATCGATTGCGAATTGATCACGGGTGCACACCTGGGAATTGATCAAGAGTGCGCACCCTTGCGCGGGCCGTCGCCATCAGGTGAACTGACGTACCGTCAGATTAGGTGAACGGGAGGGCCCCATGCGGACGATCTGGCTCGACGGCGCCGAGTGGCTCGCCGTGCTCCGAATAGGCCTCGGTCTGTGGTGGCTGGAGAGCTGGCGGCACAAGGACAAGAAGGGCTGGTTCCAGCGCGGTACCGGCATCGCCTGGGCGGCGGACGTGGCGGGGAAGCACCGCTGGGCGGCAGTGGGGAGCGGTTTCGAGCGGATCGTCGCGCCGCGCCCGAAGACCATGGCGTACGTGGTCGTGTACGCGGAACTCGCCCTGGGGCTGGGCCTGGTCACCGGATTCCTGACACCGGTCGCCCTTGTCGCCGGGCTCCTGCTCAACCTGCTCTACCTGGTGCTGATGATCCACGACTGGGCGGAGCAGGGCCAGAACGCGATGATGGCGCTGATATCGCTTGTCGCGTTGTTCGCGATGTCCTGGCAGGCGTGGTCCCTCGACCACGCGACCGGACTCTTCCTGTGACGGCCCCCACCCCGGCCCCGGCTTCCCATCCGGCCCCTGCATCGGCCCCGCCCACCACACCGCCCCCCACGCCGGCCCCCCGCTACGACCTGCCGGAACCCGACGCGTTCACCCGCCCCTACTGGGACGCCGCTGCTGAGGGCACCTGCTGCTGCGACACTGCCGGGCCTGCGGCCGGTCGCACCACTACCCGCGCGAGTTCTGCCCGCACTGCTGGAGCGAGGACGTCGGCTGGGAACGGGCGAGCGGCCGGGCCACGCTCTACACCTGGTCCGTCGTCCACCGCAACGACCTGCCCCCGTTCGGCGCCCGGGTGCCGTACGTCGCCGCCGTCGTCGACCTGGCCGAGGGGCCGCGGATGATGACGCAGGTCGTGGAGTGCGAGGAGGGTGCGCTCGCCATCGGGATGGAGCTGCGGGTGGCGTTCCGGCGGGAGGAGGGGTGTGAGGCGGTGGCGGTGTTCCGGCCTTAGAGGTCTCCGGTGACCCGGGCGCCGGTCGGCATTCCTGCGGTGTCACGCTGGTCTTCCTTGATCCGCCCGGCCGCGAGGGAAACAGGCAATGGACACCGGCAGCTACTACGAGCGCATCGATGAGCACCGCTACAAGCCCACCGCCCACGCGAGCGGCGCGTGGAGCACGGACGAAGTGCACTTCAGTCCGCTCGGCGGCCTCATCGCCCACGCCATCGAAGGCCACTTGGCCGACCGGCCGGGAGACGGCCTTGTGCTGTCCCGGATCAGCTTCGACATCCTCGGGCGCCTCGCTCTGGACGAGTGCGAGATCCGGGTCGAGACCGTGCGGCCCGGCCGCACCATCGAGTTGGTCGAAGCCGTCGTCCTCATCGCCGACCGCCCCGTCGTACGCGCCAGGGCCTGGTGCCTCGCCTCCGGCGACACCGCCGCCGTCGCCGGAGGCGAGGCCGACAGGCTCACGCATCCTGGGACGCTCGCGTCCTGGGCCATGGGCGACGTCTGGCCCGGCGGCTACATCGCCTCCCTCGACGTACGCCCCCTCGCACCTCCGCTGCCGGGCCGCGCGACCGCCTGGATCTCCACGCCCCTCGACCTCGTCGCGGGCGAGCCGGCCAGTGCGCTCGCGTCCTACCTCGCACTCGTCGACACCGCCAACGGCATTGCCGTACGCGAGCAGCCCACCGCCTGGATGTTCCCCAACGTCGACCTGACCGTCCACCTGCACCGCCGGCCCGAGGGCCGCTGGACCGGGCTCGACACCACCGTCGTCTTCGGCCCCACCGGCCAGGGCATCACCAGCACCGTCCTGCACGACATCAACGGACCCGTAGGCCAGGCCCAGCAGATCCTCACCGTCCGGCCGGTCTAGGGACTTTCGTTCGGAACAGGCCGGGTCAGGGAGCGGGGTCCGGTGCCGGGGCACGCGAGACCGGCATGATCCAAACGAGAGGTCCTGGCCAGGACGCGGCCGGGGCGGCCGTTCAGTGCGACAGTTCCTTGCGCTGCTTGCGGCGTTCCCGGAGGTTGGGGTGGCGGACGACCACACCGCCCATGCCGCACGTACCCGTGATCCGGAGCACCGGTGTGCCGGGCAGCCGTTCGCCCGAGGTCTTGTCCTTCAGGCCGCCGAGCCCGAGATCGAGCGCGTCGGTTTCCGCCTTCCACCCCACCGGGACCGCGATCCGCACCCCCGCCATCTGCGCGTCGACCTCCACCTCGATCTCGCGCAGCCGGCACTCGGCCTGGGTGAAGTCGAGGCGTACGCCGCCCATGCCTCCGTACGCGAGAATCCGCGGCGGCACCTTCCAGCGGCCCGTCCGTGTCGCGCCGTGCACGCCGCCCTGCAGCGTCAGCGGCTCGCCCGAGTCGAACACCGCCGGCCCGAGATCGTCGGTGAGCGGCACGAGTTCGCCGCAGGTCTTGGCGGCGAACTCGTGCCCGAGGCGGGTATCCAGCTCGTCGAGGTCGATCCGGCCCTCGGCCGCCGCCTCCCGAAGCTGTTCCACGACTTCTTCGCGGTCGGCGTCGGAGGCGCGCATGCGTCCGGCGGATCGCGCGGGCTCTGCAGTCATGCAGCCGATAACAGAGGCGCGGTGACGTGAGGGCAGGCCGCGCGTCCGGCTACTCCTCGGGTACGAGCTGGGCCGTCACCACCCCGTGCAGCAGCTCCGCGTCCACGAAGTCCCCCGCCTCCGGAGCCCCGCACCGCCAGCTCAGCGGATAGGTGTTGCCGTGCGGCGCCGGGATGCCCACGTACTGGTCGCGGGCGGCCGGGCCGAAGCACGTCGCGCCGGGCGGCCAGTCGAAGTCCTGGCTCGCACCGGGCGCGAGCAGGAAGTACGTCCACCGCGCACCCGCGATCTCCCGCACCACGGGCCCCGGTTCGCCGTCGGTCAGGGTCGCCAGATGGTGCAGGACCGCCTCGCCCCGCACGCCGCGCAGCCGGATGGCGTCGAAGTGGATCCCGGTGAGGTGGAGTTGAAGCCCCGAGGCGGGTACCCATTCGGGGAGTTTCTTCTGCGTCATGGCTACGAGCATTCCCGTGGTTGCGTAGCGTGACCAGGAGGACGCGGTCCACATCGGGGCGATGTGGGGAGGGCGGAGGCGGCTGTGGGGACGAGTGGTGAGACCACACACGGGCGGCGACTGGTGGGGGAGTTGATCCGCATCCACCGGTCGCGGGCGGGGCTCACGCAGAAGGAGGCGGCGGAGCAGCTGCTGATCTCCGAGTCGCTGATGGGCGCGGTCGAGCGCGCGGAGCGCATCCCCTCGCGGGACCTGCTGGTCGATGCCGACGAGTCGTTCGGGGCGGACGGTGCGCTGAAGGCGTGCTGCGAGCTGGTGGACGAGGAGAAGTACCCGGCGAAGTTCCTGGACTGGGCGAAGCTGGAGCGCACCGCGCGGGTCATCAGCGCCTACGAGACGATGCTGATCCCGGGCCTGCTCCAGACGGAGAACTACGCGTACGCGCTGTACCGGTCGCGCGTACCGGCGTACTCCGAGGCTCAGATCGTCCGTCACGTCGAAGCGAGGCTGGAGCGGCAGGCGGTGCTCGCGCGCACGACTCCGCCGCGCATCGGATACGTCATCGAGGAGTCGGTCCTGGACCGGATGCTGGGCGGGCCCGAGGTGCTGAAGGAGCAACTGCGGCACGTACTCGACTGCATGAAGCGGTTCAACCACCTGACGGTGCAGGTGATGCCGTCGACCCAGCACACCCACGCGGGGTTGAACGGGCCCATGCAGTTGATGTCCACGTCGGAAGGGCGCACTTTGCTGTTCGCGGAGGGGCAGGGCGGCGATAGGTTGATCTCGAAGCCTGAACAGGTGGGTGACATGTTCGACCTCTTCGGCATCCTGCGGGCGCAGGCGCTCAACCCGTGGAAGTCCGCGGAGATCATCGAGACGAAGGTGGGGCAACTGTGAGCCACGGACCCGGGCTGACCTGGTTCAAGTCCAGCTACAGCAACAACGAGGGCGGGGCCTGCATCGAGGTCGCCTACGCCTGGCACAAGTCCAGCCACAGCGCCGGCGAGGAAGCGGCCTGCGTCGAGGTAGCCGCCTGCCCGCACACCGTGCACGTCCGCGACTCCAAAATCACCGACGGCCCCACCTTCGCCGTGGCCCCCGCCGCCTGGACCGCGTTCCTGGGCCACGCGGCGAACGGCTGACCGAAACTCCCGTGGACGCGGGGGCGGGCGGCGGCCTCACAGCCCCGGCGCCCCCCACACCGGGAACCACCGGGCCAGGTCCTTCTCCACCCGCAAGTCGTCCCCGAGAGCGGCCCGGACCTCCAGTTCGAGCGGGTTGTCGCGCTTCTCGCCGCTGCCCGGCACCGGGGCGAACGGATAGAACGTGCCGCGCTTGTAGAGGTAGACGAGCGCCAGCGGACGGTCCCGCGCGTCCCGGAAGCCGATCAGCGAGCAGAGCAGCTGCGGGCCGAAGCCGCCGTCCTGGAGCAGGGTGTTGACCGCGTGCAGGTCGTTGACCAGTGCGGCGGTGTCCTCGGCCGGCTGCCGGGCGAGCAGCCAGGTGTAGCCGTACGAGTCCTGGCTGAACTCCACCGGGACACCGCCGCGCCCGGTGTCCGCGTCCAGCAGCTCCCGTACGTCCTGCTGGATACGGGCGAAGGTGCCGCCCTCCACGCCCGCGAAGCACACCGAGCCGAGACCGGTCGGGACGAAGCCCGTGGCCGCCTGGAGGGTCAGGGCGGCGGACGGGACGGCGAAGAGCTGGTCGAGGTCCGGGCGGACCGGCTTGCTGCGGCCCAGGATCGTGTCGAGCAGGCCCACGGGGGCTCCTTACGGGCGGGCGAGGTCGGCGGAGATGCGGGCCAGCTGGTCGAGGCGCTGTTCCAGCGTCGGGTGCGAGGAGAGCAGCCGGCCCAGGCTCTCCTTGGCGGAGAAGGCGGGGACGAAGTAGAAGGCGTTGTACGGCTCCGCCTTCCGCAGGTCCTCGGTCGGGATCCGGGCCATCTGGCCGCTCACCTTGGTGAGGGCGGAGGCGAGGGCGGAGGGCCGGCCGGTGAGCAGGGCGGCGGTGCGGTCGGCGGACAGTTCCCGGTAGCGCGAGAGCAGCCGGGTCAGCAGGAAGCTCAGGGCGTAGACGACCGCGCTGATCAGCGGGATGAGCATGATCGCGATGCCCATGGGGTCATTGCTCCGGCTGTTGCGGGCGAACCCGCCCCACAGGGCGACGCGGGTGATGATGCCCGCGAGTACACCGAGGAACGAGGCGATCGTCATGACGGCGACGTCGCGGTGCGCGACGTGCGACATCTCGTGGGCGAGGACGCCTTCCAGCTCCTCCGGCTCCAGCCTGCGCAGCAGGCCGGTGGTCGCGCAGACCAGGGCGGTCTTCTCGCTCCGGCCGGTGGCGAAGGCGTTCGGCACGTCGCTCTCGGCGATGGCCACCCGGGGTTTGGGCATGTCGGCAAGGGCGCAGATCCGGTCGACGGTGCCGTGCAGTTCCGGCGCCTGCTCGGGCGTGACCTCGCGGGCGCCCATGCTGAAGGCCGCGATGCGGTCGCTGAACCAGAACTGGGCGATGAACAGGCCCCCGGTGATGATCAGGATGATCGGCCAGGCGCCACGCAGCACGGCGAGCAGTACGCCGACCAGGACCACGTACAGCAGACCGATCAGGAACATCGTGGTGACCATGCGTGTGGTCAGACCGCGGTCCGGGGCGTACCGGCTACGGGTTCGGGCCATGGGTGACCTCCAGTCCTCGCCTGTCTCCCATAGTGCTCCTCCACCGTAGAAAGTGGATAAGGCCGCCCGGCAGGCATGGCGCACGAACGGCACGCCCGGCAGGCGGCCGGCACGGCCGGGCGACGGTGGGACATGGCGGGGCAGCCACCGCTCGGCCGGGCCGCGGGCGGCGGTTCGGGCATTTGGCCGAACTCTGCCTAGCAGATTAGGTGCCTGGGGCATCTAGTGGACAGTGATCGGTAGGACTCCCCCTCTCATTGCGAGGCCCGCCATGGCAGAGACCGAGACCGTCGCCTTTCCGCAGAACCGCACCTGTCCCTACCACCCGCCGACGGGATATCCGAGTGAGAGCCGAGGGCAGCGGGCGGTGTCCCGCGTCGAGCTGTTCAACGGCCGCACGGCCTGGCTGGTGACCGGGCACGCCGAGGCGCGTGCGCTCCTGGTGGACCCGAGGCTGTCGTCCGACCGGGAGAATCCCGCGTTCCCCCTGTTCGCCCGGCGGCTGGCCGAGACGACCCAGCGGCGCGTCGAGCTGCTCGGCCTCGACGATCCGGCGCACAACGTGCAGCGCCGGATGCTGATCCCGAGCTTCACGCTGAAGCGGACGGCGGCCCTCCGGCCGCAGATCCAGGAGACCGTGGACAGCCTGCTCGACGCGATGGTCGCGCAGGGGCCGCCGGCCGATCTGGTCGACGCCTTCGCGCTGCCCGTGCCGTCCATGGTCATCTGCGCGCTGCTCGGGGTGCCCTACACGGACCACGAGTTCTTCGAGGCCCAGTCCCGCAAGCTGCTCCGCGGCCCCGCGGCCGGTGATGTCGAGGCGGCGCGGGACGCCCTGGACGAGTACTTCCGCGAGCTGATCGAGCGGAAGCGGCGCGACCCCGGCGAAGGACTGCTCGACGAGCTCATCGCCAAGCAGCTGGAGACCGGGGCGCTGGACCGCGACGAGCTGGTGCGGCTGGCCGAGATCCTGCTGGTGGCGGGCCATGAGACCACCGCGAACATGATCTCCCTCGGCACCTTCACCCTTCTCCAGCACCCGGAGCAGCTGGCCCTGGTACGGGACTGGGGCGGCGGGGGCGGGAGCGGGGTGCCTGCCGCGGTGGAGGAACTGCTCCGCTTCCTGTCCATCGCCGACGGGCTCTCCCGGGTGGCCGTCGAGGACATCGACGTCAGCGGGGTGACGGTCCGGGCCGGGGACGGCGTCATCCTGTCCACGGCGGTGATCAACCGGGACGAGGCCGTGTATCCGTCGCCTGACGAGCTGGACCTCGGCCGCAGCGCGCGCAACCACGTCGCGTTCGGGTTCGGGATCCACCAGTGTCTGGGCCAGAACCTGGCACGGGCCGAACTCGAGATCGCGCTGCCCGCGCTCTTCAGCCGCCTTCCCGGCCTGCGGCTGGCGGCACCCGCCGAGGAGATCCCTTTCAAACCGGGGGACACGGTCCAGGGACTCCTTGAACTGCCCGTGACGTGGTGACCGGAATCCGAGCGGAAGGTCCTGCTGAGATGCAGATCGACATCGACAGGGACGTATGTATCGGCGCGGGCCAGTGCGCGCTCGCCGCCCCGAAGGTGTTCACCCAGGACGACGACGGGCTCAGTGAACTCCTGCCCGAGTCCGGAGCCGCCCGCACCGGCCCCATGGTCGGTGAGGCCGCCCGCGCCTGCCCCGTACAGGCGATCAGCGTCAGCTGACCTGGCGGGCAGCGGGCAGCGGGCGGACGGAGAAGGGCACAGGCGCCCGTGCGTCAGGGCCAGAGCAGTTCCCGCTGCCAGCCCCCGGGTCCGGCGTCGGGCCCCGCCCCCGACCCTGCCCCCGGCTCCCGGCGGTAGCGCAGCCGTACGTGCCGCCGCCGGGCATCGCCCTGGAAGAACTCGACCTCGTGCGGATCGACCACATACCGCGTCCAGCTCGGCACGTCCGCGTCGGGCTCGGTCCGGGCCCGCTCCCAGGCGGCATCGGATGCCCGGGCCAGTTCCTCGGACGAGCCCAGCACCTCGCTCTGCCGCCCCACCAGCGCCGATGCCAGCGCCCCGGTCGAGCGGACGTGCAGATCGGCCCGGCTCTCGGCGGCCCCGGCCGCGGTGACCGGCCCGCGGACCCGCACCTGCCGCCCCTGCGCGGGCCAGTAGAAGCCGAGCGCGGCGTACGGGAGGCCGGCGAGCTGGCGGCCCTTCGCGCTGGTGGCGTGCGTGGCGAAGTGCCAGCCGCGCTCGTCCGCGTCGTGCAGCAGCAGCGTCCGCACGTCGGGCAGTCCCTGCGCGTCGACCGTGGCCAGGGTCATGGCGTGCGGCTCGGCCTGCCCGGCGGCCACCGCCTCGGCGAACCAGGAGTGGAAGAGGGGGAGGGGCGTCGGCGGTGCGGTGGCCGGGTCGAAGGCGGGGAGTGCGATGTCCCAGACGCGCTGGGCGTGGAGCAGGTCGAGGAAGGTGCGCCGTGAGGTGGTGAGGGATGCATCGGTCATGCGGCCATTGCATCTCATGAACCCAGTCGGCATCGAACGGCGTAGCACGATGAGACACGCAGCGCTACGCTGAAGGCATGAAGACCATTACACAGAGAGAGTTCCGGAACCGGTCCGCGGATGTCATGAACGCCGTGGAGGCGGGCGAGATCTTCCACATCACTCGCAACGGGATAGAGGTCGCGGAACTCCGGCCACTCACGCGCAAGCGGAGGCTGAGCGCGGAGGAGCTGGTGGCCCGGCATCGGCGGCTTCCCCGTGTGGACGGTGCGCTGATGCGCCGCGAAGCGGATGAGTTCTTCGGCGACGAGGACCGGGCAGGCGATGACGATCCCTGGGAGCGCGCGCGTGGCTGAGCGCTACGGTGCGGGCGTGCTCGACACCTGCACGTACATCGACCTCGACCTGTTGAGTGCCGAGGATCTTCCCGCCTTTCCGGCGCTCACCGCCGTGACGATGGCCGAGCTCCAGCAAGGTGTGGCGATGGCCGGTGACCCGGCCGGACGGGCGGCGCGGATGGAGAAGCTGGGCGCTGCCGTGGCCGACTTCGAGCCGCTCCCCTTCGATGGAGAGGCAGCTGCCCGATACGGGAGTCTGGTGTCCCTTGTTGTGGCTGCCGGCCGTAACCCCCGCCCCCGACGTATGGGCCTCATGATCGCTGCCATTGCTTCTGCCCGGGGGCTGCCACTCTTCACCCGCAATGCGGGCGACTTCAAGGGGCTGGAAGGCGCACTCATCGTCGTTGCCGTGTGAACATGCCGGGCCGGGCTGAGGTCAGGCCGACTGACTCCTCACCCCAACACCCTCACCCCCTCCCCAGCACCACCGTCCCGGACGAGCAGAACCAGCCGCCCGTGCCGGACGCCACCGCCAGTTCCGGAAGCCGCCCGCCCGCCTTGCGCACCTGCCGTGCCCCGGCCTCGCCGCGCAGTTGACGTACCGCCTCCACCAGCAGGAACAGCCCGCGCATCCCGGGGTGGCAGGCGGACAGGCCGCCGCCGTCCGTGTTGACCGGGAGCTCGCCGGTCAGGCCGGTGCGGCCCTTCTCCACGTACGCGCCGCCCTCGCCCTTCGCGCAGAACCCCAGGTCCTCCAGCGTCACCAGCGTCATGTAGGTGAACGCGTCGTAGATCTCGGCCAGGTCGATGTCGGCGGGCCGCACCCCCGCCCGCTCGAAGGCCAGCCGGCCCGACACCGCGGCGGGGGAGACCGTGAAGTCGTCCCATTCGGACATGGTGGAGTGCGAGACGTGCTCGCCGGTGCCGAGGATCCAGACGGGCGCCTTCGCGGTGTCCGGTACGTACTCCTCGGCCGCCAGCAGCACCGCACAGCCGCCGTCGCTGCGGATGCAGCAGTGCAGCTTGGTGAACGGGTCGGCGATCATCGGGCCGGACAGCACCTCGTCCACGGTGACCGGTTCGCGGAACATCGCGTCGGGATTGGCCGCCGCGTTCGCGCGGGCCTGCACCGCCACCTCGGCGAGCTGCTCCAGGGTGGTGCCGTACTCGTGCATGTGACGCCTGGCGGCCATCGCGTACTTGGCGATCAGTGAGTGCCCGTACGGCACCTCGAACTGGAGGGGGCCGCGGGCCCCGAAGGAGAGGTTCGACGTGCGGCGGCCCGCCTTGATGTCCGCCCGCGCTGTCGACCCGTAGACCAGCAGAACGGCATTGGCGCGGCCCGCCGCGATGGCGTCCGCCGCATGGGCCGCCATCACCTCCCAGGTCGATCCGCCGACCGAGGTGGAGTCCACCCAGGTGGGCCCCAGCCCCAGGTACTCCGCGACCTCGACGGGGGCGAGCGTGCCGAGTCCGGCGGAGGCGAAACCGTCGACGACCGACCGGTCCAGACCCGAGTCGGCGAGTGCCCGGCGGGCGGCCTGGGCGTGCAGGGCGTACGGCGTGGCCGTCTCGACGCGACCGCAGTCCGCGAGGGATATGCCGACGACAGCGACCTTGCGGGGGAAGGAAGGCATAAATCTGACGGTACATCAGATCGGGGGGAGGTGAGCCGGGCTACAGGGGAGGGATCTTGCGACTCCGTCACGGTGCGCGGCTCTGGGCATCTCGCAGAATCACCCCTAGCATGACGGCCCGTCAGATCAGAGGCCGTCGGCCTCTGAGGGGAAGGAGTCCGACGATGGATGCCGCCTTGACCGCGGAACAGGACGAGATCCGCCGCACCTTGCGCGAACTGCTGGCCAAACACAGCGGCCCCGACGACGTCAGGAACGCCGTGGCCACGCAGGACGGGTACGACGCCCGGCTGTGGCACCGGCTCGCCCGGGACCTCGGACTGCCCGGACTCGCCCTCCCGCAGGAGTACGGAGGCGTCGGCTGCGGCCCCGCCGAGCTCGCCGTCGTCTGCGAGGAGACCGGCCGCGCACTGCTGCCCTCCCCGCTGCTCGCCACCGCCGTGCTCGCCGCACCCCTGATCCTCGCCCTCGGCACCGCGGAGCAGAGCGCCGCCCTGCTGCCGCCCGTCGCGGCGGGCGAGCTCACCGCGGCCCTGGCCGTCCCCGGCGGCTCGCTCGCCACCGCCCTCGGCCTCACCGGCGACCCCACCGGCGGCACCTGGGCGGGCGGCGGCCGCGCGGGCGGCGTGCAGGCCCGGCCGGCCGGGGACGGGGGGTGGCGGCTGTACGGGGAAGCCGCTCGGGTGCTGGACGGTCACAGCGCCGGACTGCTCCTGGTCGCCGCGCACGCGGGCGGCTTCCCGCGCAGCCGCACCCTGCTGTTCCTGGTCCGGACGGACGGGCCGCAGCCTCCCGCCGGAGTCGTCCGCACCCGGCAGACCTCGCTGGACGAGACCAGGCCGCTCGCCCGGATCCAGCTGCGCGAGGCGGCGGCCGAACTCCTCGGCGCCGACGACACCCTGGACGCGACGGCCGTCCTCGCCGTGGTCGGCCGTGCCGCGGCCGCCGCACTCGCCGCCGAGGCGGTGGGGGCGGCGGCGAGCGCGTTGGACCGGACGGTCGAATACGTCGGGGAACGCGAACAGTTCGGCCGCGCGATCGGCTCCTTCCAGGCTGTGCAGCACCGCCTCGCGGACCTGTACGTACGGGTGCAGTCGGCCCGCTCCGCGGCGTACTACGCGGCCTGGGACCCGGAGGCCGGCGGGCTCGCACTCGCCCAGGCGCTGGAGGCGCTGCGGATCACCACCGCGGAGGCCGTGCAGCTGCACGGGGGTATCGGCTTCACCTGGGAGCACGAGGCACACCTGTACTTCAAGCGGGCCGCCGCCGACGAGCTGCTCCTCGGCCCCGTCCACCGGCTCCGCGACCACGCGGCGCAGCAGGCCGGTCTCTTCGGACCGGAGCCGGGCGCACGGGGGCCGGGCGCACGGGGGCCGGCCGATCACGAGCCGGCCGACCGGGGGCCGGCCGATCAGGGACCGGCCGATCAGGGACCGGCCGATCAGGGACCGGCCGATCAGGGACCGGCCGATCAGGGACCGGCCGACCAGGGGCCCGTCGACCTGGGACCGGCCGATCGGGTGGCGGTCTGATGGCGCCCGGCGTCCGTCTCGTCCAGAAGGTCTCGTCCACCCGGGCCTTCGCCCGGATCGCACCCCATGTCGTGCCCGCGATGGACCGCACGGTCCACCGGCTCACCCGCGGCCGGGTGCTGCTCAGCGCGCAGATGCTGCCGGGCGTCGTCCTGACCGTGCCGGGGGCGCGGAGCGGGCAGCTCAGGACCACCCCGCTGGCCTGCATGCCGGAGAAGGGACGCGGCAGCGGCAGTGGCGACGGGCATGGCAGCGGTGAGGGGGGTGGCAGCTGGATCCTGGTCGGCAGCAACTTCGGCCGTGCGGGGCATCCGGCCTGGACGGCGAATCTGCTGGCGCATCCGGACGGGGCCGTCATCAGCTGGAAGGGGCACGACATCCCAGTGCGGGCCCGGCTGCTGACGGGCGACGAGCGGGCGGTGGTGTGGGAGGCGGCGCTGAAGTTCTGGCCGCCCTACGCGGCGTACCAGGCGCGGATCGACCGGGAGATCCGGCTGTTCCGGCTGGAGCGGCGCGACGGTCAGGCGTGAGGAGTGCGGTGGACCGGGGTGCGGGCTGCGACGGTCCGAGGTGGAGGGTGCGCCGTTCGGGGTGCGGGCTGCGACGGTCCGAGGTGGAGGGTGCGCCGTTCCGGGGGAAGTCTGCGCCGTTCCGGGTGAGGGCTGGGCCGGTCGGGGTGGCCGCCGGGGCGGTTCGCTCCGGCCCACCGGTGTCCGGGTACGCCGACGGCGGACCACCTGCGTGGTCCGCCGTCGGTGAGACAGGACCTGGGGCGCCCGGGATCACCACGCGTCGCCCAGTACGGGAATCCGGCGCGGGCGCTACTTCGTCGGCTTCTTGCCGGTGATGCCCAGGTGTACCAACAGCGCGAGATTCGGCTTGAGTTCGGCCTGCTTGACGCCCCAGGTGGTGAAGCCCTTCTGGTGCGAGGCGACCGCGGCCAGCATCGCCACCAGGGAGCCGGCCATCGCGGCGGCGCTGATGTCCTTGTCGACCTTGCCCTTGGCCTGGAGGTCCTTCACCGAGTCCGTAAGGGAGTTGGTGACGGAGTTCAGGATCTTCATGCGGATCTTGTAGAACCGCTTGTCGCCCTCGGCCGCGCCGAGGTCGACCACGCGCAGGATGGCGTCGTTGCGCCGCCAGAAGTCGAGGAATCCCTCGACGAGTTCTTCGGCTGTCTGCCAGCCCGACTTGCCGACCCAGGAGCGTCCGGCGACCAGTTCGGTCAGTCCGGCGCCCTCCTTGGCCATTTCTTCGGCGATTTCGAGGACGGCGCCCTCGACGTCGGGGAAGTACTGGTAGAAGGTCGCGGGTGAAGTCCCCGCCTTCCGGGCGACGTCGATGACTTTGACGTCCCGGTACGGCGAGGAGCTGAGCATCTCGCTGAGGCAGTCGAGCAGCTTCTGCCGCGTCGCCTGTCCGCGTCGACCGGCCACGCGGCCGTCGACGGTGCGTACTTGTCCTGTCATGCCGTCAGCTTACCGACGGGTGATCGGAGCGCGATTCGGCCGACTGCAAATGGGGAGGGGCGCAGGCGTGGTGGGGGGAGTGGACGGTTTCCGGTGATGTGCCCCGGGATCGCCAGGCGGTTCCCACAGCTTGATTAATGTTATCAACAGCCTGTGGACAACTTCCGTGGATAACTTTCCGTGACGACAGCGCCCTGGAACGTCTGTATCGAATGCGTGTTCGCATCGGGAAGGTCGGGGCGCGGCCACCGCGGCCCACGGCTACGTTGGGTGTGACGAGCGTCACCGCGAGGGAAGGATCCGGGCTCATGGCCGCATTCGCGCAGTCCGCGCCGTGCTGGGTGGATGTGCAGCTCCCCGACCTCGAAGCGGGCAAGCGCTTCTACGGTGAGCTCTTCGGCTGGACCTTCCGGGCGGGCGACGGGCCCTACGCCGACGCCCTCAGCGACGGAAAGCTCGTCGCCGCACTCGCCGCCAAGCAGGACGGCCGGATGCCGACCGCCTGGGGCATCTACTTCGCCACCGAAGACATCACCGCGTCCGTCGCCCGGATCCGCGAGTGCGGCGGTCAGGTGATCACCGACCCGGTCCGGGCCGGCCGGTCCGGGGCGCTCGCCCAGGCCGCCGACCCCGGCGGCGCGGTCTTCGGCCTCTGGCAGGCCGGTGAGCGCAAGGGTTTCCAGAAGCAGAACGAGCCGGGCTCCTTCTGCTGGACCGAGGTCTACACCCGGCAGAAGGACCGCGTGGACCCCTTCTACGAGAAGGTCTTCGGCTTCCGCTCCACCGACCCGGACGAGGTGGGCTCCGGCGCTCCGGGCACGGACGAGGCGCGCATCGACTTCCGCATGTGGTCGCCGGCCGGCACGGAACCCGGGCCGGACACCGCGGTCGGCGGCCGCAGTGTCATCACCGACGCGTTCCCGGCCGTGCTGCCGAGCTACTTCCTCAACTACTTCGCCGTGGCGGACTGCGACGCGTCGGCCGAGACCACCGTCCGGCTGGGCGGCCGGGTCCTGGAACCGCCCTTCGACATCCCGTACGGGCGGATGGCGGTCCTCCAGGACAATCAGGGCGCCGTGTTCGCCGTACTTCAGCCACCGCTGTCCTGATACCGCCCATAGTGACCTATGACACCCCGATCCGCCCCCGGGTTCGCAACCGGCGCCTCGGCCAGGAACAATCGGGGTGCGCACCGCCAGGTGGTGCTCAGTGGTGAGACGCTGCACAGGGCGGGTTTTCGCGGGCCTCTGTCGACTGAGGTTCCGTACGGGGAGGTGGCAGGCAAGTGGTGGAGCAGCTGACGCAGCACGACCCGAGGCGGATCGGCCCGTTCGAGGTGCTGGGACGGCTCGGGGCCGGCGGCATGGGGCTGGTCTATCTCGCACGCTCGGCTTCGGGCCGGCGGGTGGCGATCAAGACGGTACGTACGGAACTGGCCGAGGACCAGCTGTTCCGGGTCCGCTTCACGCGTGAGGTGGAGGCCGCCCGCGCGGTCAGCGGTTTCTACACGGCGGCCGTGGTGGACGCCGATCCGCGCGCCGCCGTGCCCTGGCTCGCCACCGCCTACGTGCCCGCGCCCTCGCTCGAAGAGATAGTGAATGAGTGCGGGCCGATGCCGACCCAGGCGGTGCGCTGGCTGGCCGCGGGCATCGCCGAGGCCCTGCAGTCCATTCACGGTGCGAAGCTCGTCCACCGCGACATGAAGCCGTCGAACGTGCTCGTCGTCGAGGACGGTCCCCGGGTGATCGACTTCGGGATCGCGTCGGGTGTCTCCAACACGCGGCTCACCATGACGAACGTGGCCGTGGGCACGCCCGCGTACATGTCTCCGGAGCAGGCGCGCGACTCGCGCAGTGTCACGGGCGCCAGCGACATCTTCTCGCTCGGCTCGACGCTCGTCTTCGCCGCGACCGGACATGCCCCGTTCCACGGGGCCAACCCGGTCGAGACGGTCTTCATGCTGCTGCGTGAGGGCCCCGACGTCAGTGGGCTGCCCGACGACCTGAGACCGCTGATCGAGTCCTGCATGCAGATGGACGCGGCGCGCCGGCCCACCCCCGCCGAGCTGCAGTCCGAGCTCGCCCCGCACCTCTTCGCCTCCGGCGGAGACGACAGCGGTACGGCGTCGGCCTGGCTGCCGACCTTGGCCACCGAGATGATCGAGCAGCGCCGCGGCGGCGGACGCTCGGTCGCCCCCGCGCCGCCTGTCACGCCGGCGCCCGCGCCGCCCCCGCCCAAGCAGGCGCCGGGCGCGGACTGGGACACCGCCTGGCGCAGCGGTGCGGACCTGCGCACCCCGGATGCGGCCCCCGCGCAGGCACCCGACGCGGGCGGTCCGGTACGGCTGCCCGGTGCGCAGGTGCCGATCGGCCCCGGTCCACGTGCCAAGGACGTACGGGCCACGGCCGCATCCGCCGAGGCCGCCCCGGCGACCGGCTGGATCCGCCCGCCCGCCGGTGTGAACGGCGCGGTCGCTGCTCCGGTCGCCCCGGTGCCCGCTCCGGCGCACGCGCCCGACAGCGCGCCCTCCGGTCCGGAACGCTGGCGCCCGTGGCGGTTCCGGATGTCCAACGACGTGTGGGGGACCCCGGTCGTCGTCGGTGACCTGCTGTACGTCACCTCCTTCGAGGTGCACGCGCTGGACGTCGGCAACGGGCGGCGCCAGTTCAAGACCCGTGACGTGGCCTGGGCGATGGCCGTGGAGGGCGGCCGTATCCACGCCTCCGACGGCCCGTCGCTCTACGCCCTGGACGCGGCCACCGGCGCCGAGCGGTGGCGGCTGCAGACCGATGCGTGGGTGTACTCGCTGAAGGCCGACCGCGGCACGGTCGTCACCGGCACCCGGGGCGGCGGCGTCCAGGCCTGGGAGGCGTCCTCCGGCGAGAAGCTCTGGGAGACCACCGGAGCGCAGACGGACTTCGAGACCGCGGAGGCCGGGCCGGCCGTGCACGACGGCACGGTCTACCTCTGGCAGGACGCCCGGCTGCGGGCCGTGGACGCCCGTACGGGCTCCGAGCGCTGGTCGTACCCGGTCGGCGACGCGGCCTCCTGCGGCGGGGTGCCGGTCCGGGTGACCCCGGCGCCGGACGGCTATGTGTACGTCTCCGCGGGCACCCGGGTCCTCGCGCTGGACATCGGTTCCGGCCGGGTGCGCTGGCACTTCGAGTCGCCCGCGGTCTTCCTCTCGGCGCCCGCCTTCGCGCCCGGCCCGGCGGTCACCGGCGGCGGGGTGTACCTCGCGGACTACCTCGGCACGGTGTACGCGCTGGACGCCTCGACCGGCAAGGACCGCTGGCGCATCGCCACGGAGGCCCGCCAGTCCATCGAACCGGTGCTGGTCGTGGCCGGGAACGTCCATGTCGGCAGCGGCAGCGCGCTGTACACGCTGGACGCGGTGACCGGCACGCCGAAGTGGCGGTTCGCCGCGGGGGGCGAGGTGGTGGGCGCGCCGGTCGTCGCCGACGGCCGGGTCCACTTCGGCTCCGCCGACCACGTCCTGTACACCCTGGACGCGGCGGGTGGCCAGCTCCGCTGGAAGCTCGCCACGGGCGGGGAGATCACGGGGTCGCCGGTGGCGCAGGGCGGAGTGGTCTACGCGTGCAGCAAGGACCGCTGCGTGTACGCGCTGGACGCGCTGAAGGGCACCGGCACGGGCAACAGGGCCCGCACGTAGGGCTTCCCGCCGACACCCCCAGCCGTCCGGCGTTTGAGGGAACCTGGGGGTTGGGGGCCGGTGCGGAAAAGTGCCGGGTGCGTCCGGCGGGGCCGCTTGTCCTCAATCGCCGGACGGGCTGGAAAGAGCCGGACGGGCTGGAAAGGGCCGGACGAGCCGGCGAGGGCAGACGGGGCTGGAGACCGCTGCTAGCGCGGGGGCGGGGGTTGTTCGGAGGCCAGGGGCCGTTCGGGTCCTGGGTCGGGTACGGCGCCGTCTCCTGCTCATCCGCATCACGCGGCGGCCCCGCGGACGGCCCCACATACGGCTCCGCCTCCGGCTCGGGCCAGGGGCTGGTCTGCACCGACGGGCCCGGCTCCCGCGTCGGCGGCCACGTGTCGGGATCCGCCGACCCCGGCGCCACGTACGGCCTGCTGCGGTCCGCCCGCGCGCCGAGCCGCCGGCCGGGCCGCCCCGACATCAGCGCCGCCCCCAGCAGGAGCAGCACCCCGCCGGCCGCCGCGCCCGCCGCGCCCTGCTGCAGCCCGGAACCGTCACCCGCGATCGTGAGCTCCCCGGCCGCCTGGCCCTGCCGGACCATCCACAGCACCGTGAACCCGAGCACCACCAGGCCCGCGAGGGCCACCAGCAGCCGGGACCGCAGGATCACGCCGACGACCGTCACGACCGCGGCGAAGAGGAAGGGCAGCCAAATCGAACCGAACAGGCCGGGATGCGCCCCGGTGACGCCGGTGAACAGGTCACCGATCCGGTAGTGCCGCCCGAGGCGGCCGTCGTACCAGTCACGGAAGGGGCTCAGCACGGCGGCCGCCGCTCCTGCGAGAGCGACGATCGAACCGAGGACGTTACGGATCATCTCCGGCCTCCTGCGGTCGTGCCGTGCGCCGCCGGCCGGCGACGCGGGTCAGTCCCGCTCTCGCCTCGACGCTACGCCGGGGGCATGACCCACGCCACCAGACGATGACGAGACCGTGACAGGGCCATGACCGGGCCGCCGGTCTGCACGGCCCATGCTGTGCGTTACGGTGTCGCGCGGCCGTCCCCAGCAGGGGCCGGGCCACGGGAACACGAGCGACAACACAAGGGGGGCGGCATCGATGATGCGGCAGCACATGAAACTGACGGTGGTACTGGTCGCGGTGGTGCTCGCGCTCACCGGCTTCTCCAGCTCCAGCCACGGCCACGGCAGCAAGAGCAGGAAGTCCAGCAGCAGCAGTGGCGGCGGATGTTCCAACTCGAAGAAGAGCAACGGCACCTACCACGACACCGACTACGACGACGATGACGACTACAGCTCGTCGAGCAGCTCGTCCAGCGGCTCCACCTACGGGACCGCGACCCCCAGCGCCACCGCGACCGACGCGCCCCGCGCCTACGTCTTCCGCTGCGCGCAGCCCCGCAAGGGCAAGCGCAAGGCCGTCACCACCTCCACCGTGCGGCTCACCGCGACCGCGGCCGGCAGCCACAACTACCAGGTGGACGTGACCTTCCTCGACGCGCTCGGCAACACCGTCGACACCGGCAGGCTGAGCGTGGACGCGGACGGCGGCGAGACCAAGACCGTCGCCGTCCGGATGGACAGCCCGAGCAAGGTGTCCCGCGTGAGGAAGTGCTCGGTCACGGCCGAGCTCAGCTACTGACGGGCCCAGGAACCCGCCCCGCGCTCACCTGAGCCGCGGCTCGCCGCCACCCCTGCCCCGTCTCCCGAACAGCTCCGCCTGCCGCTCCGGCGCCAGGTTGCCGAGTGCGATCAGGTGCGGGGCATGGGCCAGTGCCTGCGTCCTCGCCGCCTCCTTCGCGGACCAGACGGCCCGGACCGTCCCCTGGACCGCCCCCGTCGGGTACGAGGCGATGACCGCCGCCGCCCGCAGTGCCGCCGCCACCGCGCCACCGGGCGGGGTGACCTCGCTGACCAGCCCGGTCTCGTAGGCCCGGCGGGCCGTGACCCGTTCGGCCGTCCCCATCAGCGACATCCGGGCGACCTCGCCGAACGGCATCCGCTGGGCCATCGAGATCGCCTCGTACGCGCTGACCATGCCGTACGTGGTGTGCGGGTCGAAGAACGTCGCCTCCTCGGACGCGATGACGAACTCCGCCTCACCCAGCAGGTAGAACGCCCCGCCGCAGGCCATCCCCTCCACGGCCGCGATCACCGGCTTCCACAGGTCGTTCGCCTTCGGCCCGATCGACAGCAGCGGATCGTCGATCGTGTACGGGGACGGAGGCTGCGGGATCTCCACGCCCCGGTCGATCCCGGTGCAGAACGCCCGGCCGCCCGCGCCGGTCAGCACGACGGCCCGTACCTCCTCGTCGTACCGGAAAGCCCGCCAGGCAGCGGCGAGTTCGGCGGCCGTCGTGAGGTCGATCGCGTTGTGTCTCGCCGGCCGGTCCAGGGTGAGCAGCGCGACCCCGGTCTCCTTGTCCGTCTCCGTGCGCAGCGCCATCGCCGCTCACCGCTCCAGCAGCCAGCGGACCAGGGTCACTTCGGGGGAGACGGGGCAGAAGACCGCCTTCACCGCGGCCCCGATCCGCAGGCGTGCCGGGTCGACCGAGTCGAGCGGCGCGTCCGGCCCGCTCACCACGTTGCCGACCAGCCGGATCTCCGGGGCATCGGCCAGCTCGACCACCACGGCGTTGTACGGGGCCTGCGCCGCGTAGGCGGGCAGCAGCGGCGGATGCGGCAGCACGTACGACCAGATGCGGCCGCGTCCGCTCATCACCCGCCACTCGCTCTCGAACGACCGGCAGTGCGGGCAGCACGGCCGCGGCGGGAAGCGGAGCCGTCCGCAGTCCGGGTCGGCGCACGCCTGGACGCGCAGTTCTCCGCGGGCGGCGTACTCCCAGAAAGGTGCGCCGTCCTCGTCCACGACGGGCAGCAGCAGTCCGTCCATCTCGGTCAGCTCCTCAGCAGTACGGCGGATGTGGGCACGCCCTCCCCGGCGGTGACCAGGCAGGTCGAGGCGTCCGGGACCTGGGCGGTGGAGGTGCCGCGCAGTTGCTTCACGCCCTCGTTGATGAGGTTGAAGCCGTGCACGTAGCCCTCGCTGAGCCCGCCGCCCCCGGTGTTGACCGGCAGCCGCCCGCCGCTCTCCAGCGCCCCGCCCTCGGTGAACGCGGCGCCCTCGCCGCGCCCGCAGAATCCGTACCCCTCCAGGGAGAGCGGGATGAGCGGGGTGAACGCGTCGTAGATCTGGGCCACATCGACGTCGTCGGGCCCGAAGTCGGCCTGCTTCCAGAGCTGTCGGGCGGCCGCCCAGGCCGGTCCGGTGAGCGGGTCGTCGTTCCAGTAGTTGACCATCCCGTGGTGCTGGGCGGGCAGCCCCTGGGCGACGGAGTGCAGGTAGACGGGCTTCTGCCGGCAGTCGCGGGCCCGCTCCGCGGAGACGACGACGCAGGCCAGCGCCCCGTCCGTCTCCAGGCAGTTGTCGAAGAGGCAGAGCGGCTCGCTGATCCAGCGCGAGGTCATATACATGTCGCGGGTCAGCGGCCGGTCGAACATCACCGCCTCGGGGTTCTGGTTGGCCCGGTTGCGGCAGGCCAGCGCGACGTTGAAGAGGTGGTCGCGGGTCGCCCCGTACTCGTGCATGTACCGCCGTGCCAGCATCCCGATCTCGTCGGCGGGCCGCAGCAGCCCGTACGGCCGGGTCCACTGGGCGGGCGTCGGCAACTGCACCGCGGTGTTCTTCCAGGGGCGCGGCCCCGACCCGCGCTTGCGTGACCGCCAGGCGACTCCCACGCTCGCCTGCCCGGTCGCGACGGCCGCGGCCAGGTGCGCGAGCGTCGCGCAGGAGCCGCCGCCGCCGAACCCCACCTTGCTGAAGAAGGTGACGTCACCTGCCCCGATGGCCTTGGCGACCTCGACCTCGTCGGTCTCCTCCATCGTGTACGAGGCGAACGCGTCCACCTCCGACGCGGCGATCCCCGCGTCGTCGAGCGCCGCGACGATGGCCCGGCAGGCCAGGGTCTTCTCCGACTCGGGCAGGTGTTTCGCGAACCGCGTCTGCCCTATGCCGGCTATCGCTGCCTTGTCCTTGAGCGTCGCCACCGCCACCTCCGAGGCCGTCATGACTGCTGACAGCGGAGGAGGCTACAGCTAATCTGACGGATAGTCAGCTATTGCGGTTCTGTTCGGCGGGAGGGCATGCGATGCGCGGCGACGAGGAATGGTCCACCGTCCCGAATCTGGTACGGGCGGCGGCGCGACGGTACGGCGACCGGGAGGCGGTGGTCGAGGGCCGCACCAGGATCACGTACACGGAGCTGGGCGAACGCGTGGAGCGGGCAGCCGCCGCGTGCATGGCCTCGGGCGTGGAGCCGGGGGACCGGGTCGCGGTCTGGGCGCCCAACACGGCGGACTGGATCGTCTCCGCGCTGGGGGCGGTGACGGCCGGCGCGGTCCTGGTCCCGCTCAACACCCGCTTCAAGGGCACGGAGGCGGCGTACGTCCTGGAACGGAGCCGCGCCAAGCTGCTCTTCATCACGGGCACCTTCCTCGGCACGTCCTACGTGGCGTCCCTGCGCCGGGCGGCGACCGCACTGCCGCACCTGGAGAAGGTGGTGGTGCTCGCCGACACCGCGCCCGACGACTACGTCACCTGGAAGGACTTCCTGGCCTCCGGGGAGCGGGTCGCGCCCGAGGCGGTCCGCACCCGGGCCGCCACCATCGCGCCTTCGAACCCTTCCGACATCATCTACACCTCCGGCACCACGGGCCGCCCCAAGGGGGCGGTCATCAGCCATGCCCAGACCCTGCGCTGCTACGCGATCTGGAGCGACCTGGCCGGCCTGCGCGAGGGCGACCGCTATCTGATCGTGAACCCCTTCTTCCACACCTTCGGCTACAAGGCGGGCGTCATCGCGTGCCTGATGCGGGGGGCCACGATGATCCCGCAGCCGGTCTTCAACGTGGACACGGTGCTCGCCAACATCGCCGCCGAGCGCATCTCGGTCCTCCCCGGCCCGCCCACCCTCCACCAGTCCCTCCTCGACCACCCGGCCCGCGCCTCCCACGACCTCTCGGCCCTGCGCCTGGTGGTCACGGGAGCGGCGGTAGTGCCGCTGCAACTGGTGGAGCGCCTGCGCACCGAACTCGGCATCGACACGGTCCTGACCGCCTACGGCCTCTCCGAGGCGAGCGGCATCGTCACCATGTGCCGTCGCGGCGACCCGCCCGCCACGATCGCCTCGACCTCGGGCCGGCCGATCCCCGGCACGGAGGTCCGGGTCCTGGCCGCCCCCGGTGAGCCCGGCGAGATCCTGGTCCGCGGCTTCCACGTGATGCGGGGCTACTTCGAGGACCCGGAGACCACGGCCGCCACCATCACGTCCGACGGCTGGCTGCACACCGGCGACGTGGGCGTCCTGGAGGAGGACGGCAGCCTCCGGATCACGGACCGGATCAAGGACATGTTCATCGTCGGCGGCTTCAACGCCTACCCCGCGGAGATCGAACAGCTGCTGGGCCTGCACCCGGACGTGGCCGATGTGGCCGTGATCGGCATCCCCGACCCCCGCCTCGGCGAGGTCGGCAAGGCCTACGCGGTGCGCCGCCGGGGCGCGACCGTGACGGCGGACGACCTGATCGCCTGGTCGCGGCGGGAGATGGCGAACTACAAGGTGCCCAGGGCGGTGGAGTTCGTCAGCGAACTGCCGCGCAACGCCAGCGGCAAGGTGGTGAAGGGGGAGCTGCGGGGGCGGGGATAACCCCGGCTCCCCCGTTCCCGGCCACGCGGACGCACAGCGGCCGCGACGGCTCCCCCTCCGCGCCGCCGCGGCCGTTCCCCGTGCTGGTTTGGTCTACTTGGCCGGCTTGAACGGCTCCGACGTGGCGTGCTGGTCCAGAGTGGTTACCTCTTCGCCCGTCGCGTGCTGATCCTGCGTCGTGACCGGGGCCGCCGGCTCACCGGTCGCGTGCTGGTCAGCGGGCTTGGTGATCGGGTCCTGCTTCTTCGCGTCGGCCATGATGGTCAACTCTCCCTCTCTGGGTGCACTGCGCACTGACTTGACGAGGCCCGTCCGGCTGTTCCCCCGTGGACTGCCGGACGGGCCTCTCGGGCCGCTCACATTAATCCTGCGGCCGCTGTCGCCCCCGTCTGCCCCCCGACGCGACGGATCGACAGGTACGACAATGGCGTCCCGCGATAAACGAACGATGAACGCGCCGTGCGTCAGGCGGCCGCGGCCGGAGCGAGCAGGGACCGGACGGCCTCGGCCTCGGGGGAGTCGAGTTCCTCGTAGATGCCGAGGGCCTCACGCCAGCAGACCCGGGCCCGTCCGGTCTGACCGATTCCGTCGAGTGCCCGCCCCAGGACGGTCAGTACGTTTCCGCGCCGCCACTCGCCGCCGATGCCCCGCAGGACGGTGAGTGCCGACTCGGAGTACTGGGCCGCCTGGGCGAAGTGCCCGGCGGCGATGTCGACCTCCGCCAGCCGGAACAGCGTCATGCCTTCCCAGAGTCTCTGCCGGCTGTCCCGGAAGACCTCCAGTGCCTCGTTCAACTGGGCCGTGGCGGAGGCGAGCTGCATGCTCTGCGTCAGGGCCATCCCCAGGGCGTAGCGTGCGTTCGCGCCGCGGAGCGCGTGCCGCAGGGAGTCGTAGATCTCGATACCCGACCGCGCGAGCGTGATGGCGCTCGGCGTCCGGCCGGTGGCCAGGTGAATGCGCGAGAGGTTGCACAGGGCGCTGGCCTCGCCCGGGCGGTTTCCGTCGCTGCGGAACGCCTCGATGGCCTGCGTCAGGAAGGCCTCGCCGTCGGCGTGACGGTTCTGGTAGAGGGCGATGATGCCCCGGGCGTTGGCTGCCCAGCAGATGGGGAGCAGGTCCTTGACCGTGTCCGCCAGCCGCATGGCCTCCTGCGCCTCTCGGTCGGCGCGGTCGAAGCGTCCGGCCAGCTGGTGCACATTGGCCAGTGACATGACCGCCCGGCCCTCGGCCCGGGGGTCACCACAGGCCCGCGAAGCCTCCCTGACCGTGAGTGCCGCTGCCTCGTACTGCTTCGAGTTCGCCCCCGACTCACCCAGATCGAGTGCGGCGTAGAGAAGATCGACGGCGCGGCGCAGAGTCGCGGGGCGGGAGGCCTGGCAGACGCACGCGAGCAGATTGGTCGCCTCCGCGTAGAGCCAGTCCAGGGCGGCGTGCCGGTTCCCGAACGACAGCCCCGCGTGCTCCGTCGGCTCCAGGTGATCCACCAGCCGGTCCCCCGGCCGCTCCAGCGCGTACACCCCCGCGGCCGTCGCCAGATAGAAGTCCAGCAGCCGCGACAACGCCATCTCGCGCTCCACCGGCGGCTGCTCGTCCCGCTCCGCGCAGGAGCGCGCGTAGAGCCGGACCAGGTCGTGGTAGCGGTAGCGGCCGGGCGCTGCGGACTCCAGGAGCGACGTGTCGACCAGGGCCTCCAGCAGGTCCTCCGCCGTGTGCGGGTCCAGGTTCAGCAGGGCGGCCGCCGCGGCCAGGGAGATGTCCGGGCCGTCGGCGAGGCCCAGGAGGCGGAAGGCGCGGGCCTGCGCGGGTTCCAGCTGGCCGTAGCCGAGTTCGAAGGTGGCCTTCACCGCGAGGTCGCCGGCCTGGAGTTCGTCCAGGCGGCGGCGCTCGTCGGCGAGCTTGGCGGCCAGCACCGAGACCGTCCAGGTGCGGCGGGCGGCCAGCCGGGAGGCGGCGATGCGGATGGCCAGCGGCAGGAAGCCGCAGGCGGCGACCACGTCCAGGGCGGCCTTGCGCTCGGAGTTGATGCGTTCCTCGCCCACGATGCGGGTGAAGAGCTGGAGCGCCTCCTCGGGGGACATCACGTCCAGGTCGACCAGGTGCGCGGCGGCCAGGTCGACCATCCGGACCCGGCTGGTGATCAGCGCCGCGCAGCCCGCGGTGCCGGGGAGCAGCGGGCGGATCTGGGCCGCGTCGTGGGCGTTGTCCAGCAGGACCAGGATGCGGCGGCCGTCGAGCGTGGAGCGGTAGAGCGCGGCGCGTTCGTCGAGGGAGTCGGGGATCGAGGAGTCCGCCGCGCCCAGGGCGCGCAGGAAGGCGCCGAGGACCGTCTCCGGCTCGGCGGCGCGGGAGCCGGCGCCCTGGAGGTCGACGTACAGCTGCCCGTCCGGGAAGTGCTTGCGGGCCTGGTGGGCGACGTGCACGGCCAGGGTCGTCTTGCCGACGCCGCCGATGCCGGCCAGCGCGGAGACCGCCATGACGGAGCCGTCGGAGGTGACGAGGCGGTCGCTCAGCTCCCGTACGAAGGCGGCGCGTCCGGTGAAGTCGGGCACGGTCGCGGGGAGTTGCGCGGGACGCACCGGTGCGGCCGCCGGGGCGGGCTCGTCGGGCGGACGGGCGAGTTCCTCGTCGGCCCGCAGGATGCGGGCCTGGAGCTGGGCGAGTTCGGGGCGCGGGTCGACGCCCAGTTCCTCGGCGAGCAGCCGGCGGGTGTCGGCGTACACGGCGAGGGCCTCGGCCTGCCGGCCGCTGCGGTACAGGGCCACCATCAGCAGCTCGCGCAGCCGTTCGCGCAACGGGTGCGCGGCGGTGAGCGCGGTCAGTTCGGAGACGGCCTCCGCGTGGCAGCCGACCTCCAGGTCCAGGTCCAGACGCGTCTCGGTGAGCTGGAGCCGCCACTCCTCCAGCCGGGTGCGCTGGTTCTCGGCGTACGGGCCGGGCACGGAGGCCAGCACCTCGCCGTCCCACAGGCCGAGCGCCTGGTTCAGCAGCGTCCGGGCCCGGCCGCGGTCGCCGGCCGCACGTGCCTTCTCGGCGTCGGCCGCCAGCTCCTGGGCCACGGTCACGTCGAGGGCGTCGTGCCGGGTGCGGATCGCGTAGCCGCCGGAGTCGCTCGCCAGCGTCTGCGGGTCCAGGACCTTGCGGAGCCGGGAGGCGTACGTCCGTACGGCGGCCAGCGCCTGGGAGGGCGGCTCGTCGCCCCAGAGGGCGTCGATGAGCTCGGCGGCGGTGGCGGTGCGGCCGTCCCGCAGCAGGAGCGCGGCGAGCAGGGCGCGCTGCATCGGTGAGCCCGAGGGGAGCACCTCGCCGCCCCGCCAGGCCCGTACCGGGCCGAGTACGGAAAAGCGCAGGCCGGCGTCGTCGGTCGGCTGCCGCTGCGGAGCTCGCTGCTCCGGAACACGCATGCGCGGCCCGTTGTCACGGTCCATTGCTGCCCCCTGTCCTGCCCTGCGCACTGCCAGTACCGCTCCGCACTTGTCCGGACACCGCCAGGGAGATCCGGATTGCTCCATACCGTTGGTATCGCCGTCAACAGTCTGCCTTGTGAAGGGCGGAGACGTCAGCAGTGGGTGACTCTCTGCACAAGCCCTCGACAACGATTGTGGAACGGAGCCCCGTACAGATAGCTGACGGTTCGTCAGATCGGCGCTACCGTGGGGCGTATGGAGACCTTCCCGAAGATCATCTCGGTGGACGACCACACGGTGGAGCCCCCTCATGTCTGGCGGGACCGGCTCCCGTCCAAGTACGCGGACTCGGGCCCGCGCATCGTCCGGGCGCCGCTCAAGGAAATGACGTTCCTGGGCGGGAAGTTCGCGCCCGTGATGGGCGCGAAGGGCGACGACGGCCCGATCGGCGACTGGTGGGTGTACGAGGACCTGCACCGCCCGCTCACCCGGCTCGACACCTCCGTCGGCTACGACCGGGACGAGATCAAGCTCGAAGTCATCACCTACGAGCAGATGCGTCCCGGTTCGTTCTCGGTGCCCGACCGGCTCGCCGACATGGACGTCAACCACGTGCAGTCCGCGCTCTGCTTCCCGACCTTCCCGCGCTTCTGCGGCCAGACGTTCACCGAAGCGAAGGACCGCGAACTCGGCCTGCTCGGGGTGCGGGCGTACAACGACTGGATGGTCGACGAGTGGTGCGGCCCCCAGGCGCACGGCCGGCTCATCCCGCTCACCCTGGTCCCGCTCTGGGACGCGCGGCTGGCCGCCGACGAGGTCAGGCGCAACGCCGCGCGCGGGGTGCGTGCGGTGGCCTTCTCCGAGATACCTCCCCATCTCGGACTGCCTTCCATCCATACGGACGAGTGGGATCCGTTCCTCCGGGCCTGCGACGAGACGGGGACGGTGATCGCCATGCACATCGGCTCGTCCTCGAAGATGCCCTCGACCTCCGCCGACGCCCCGCCGGCCGTCGGCTCCACCATCACCTTCGCCAACTGCTGCTTCTCGATGGTCGACTGGCTGATGAGCGGCAAGTTCGAGCGCTTTCCGAACCTGCGGATCATGTACGCGGAGGGCCAGATCGGCTGGATCCCGTACATCCTGGAGCGCGCCGACGTCGTCTGGGAGGAGAACCGCGGCTGGGGCGGAGTGGCGGACAAGGTCCACCGCCCGCCGTCGGAGCTGTTCACCGAGCACGTCTACGGCTGCTTCTTCGACGACGCCTTCGGGCTGAAGAACCTGGACGCCATCGGCGTGGGGAACGTGCTCTACGAGACGGACTACCCGCACTCCGACTCCACCTGGCCCAAGTCCCGTGAGGTCGGCGAGGCGCAGATGGGCCACCTGGAGGCCGACGTGGTGGACCGCATCGTGCGCGGCAACGCGATCGACCTCCTCGGGCTGACCGCCGACGGACTCTGGGCGGGGCCCGGCGCAGGAGCCTGAACGGGAAGGGGGCGGGTGCGCAGCCGCGCCCGCCCCTGCTCCGTCAGCGCCGGGTGAGGGGCTCCTGGAGCTCCGTCACCCAGTTCTCCTCGTCCTCGGGGCACTCCAGATTGACCTCGCGGGCGTACCCGGCCGACCGGTGGTCACTGGCGTCGATCCAGCGGGCCAGGGTCTGGGCCGTCGTCAGGATGTTTTCCATCGAGCCCCGGTGGACGATGGTCGCCGCCTCGAACGGGGGCAGTTCGACCACCGTGACGCCGGTGTCACCCACCGGCCCCACCGGGGCCGACACCGTCACCCCGGCATGCACGACGACCGCGCCGCCCCCGCCAGGAGCGTCCTGGTAACGGGCGATCCCGGGGCCCGTCGGGGAGATCCCGGCCTTGCCCAGCAGCGGGAACAGCCGCTCGTACAGCGGGCGGATCACCGGCGTGATGTTCTCCGGTTCGTATCCCTCGGCGACCCCGGTCAGCTCCGCGACCCGTACCGCCGGCACGCTCTTGATCACTACGTCGTCCGCGGACATGTGTCCCTCACTCTCGATCGACCGGAGCCTCGCCTCGACCTGGACCAGCCGGGCCGCCGCCGCGGCCATCGCCGCCTCCAGCTCCGACCGGCGCAGCCGCAGCATCCCGCGCAGCTCCTCGGAGCCCACCTCCTCGTCGAGGACGGCCCGCACCTGCTGGAGCGTGAAGCCGAGGTCCTTGAGGGCGATGATCCGGTTGAGCCGGGCGAGCAGCCCGGCGCCGTAGTAGCGGTAGCCGGTCGCGGGGTCGGTGCGGTCGGGGTGCAGCAGCCCGACCGCGTCGTAGTGGCGCAGCATCCGGGCCGACACCCGTCCGTACCGGGCGAAGTCTCCGATGGTGAACATGATGTCTCCCAGTGCACGCCTTCACACGGTGTCAGGGTCAAGGCGGGCTCGTGCGGAGCCGCGGGACGCCGGCCGCGCCCCGGTCCGGTGGGCGGGTGGCCCCGACAGGCAGGAGCCCCGCTCCCCCGCCGAGGCGGGGGAGCGGGGCTCCTTGGGTACTGCGTTACCGGCCGCGATCGGCCGACCCGGGCAACTAGGCCGGGGTGACGTTCTCAGCCTGCGGACCCTTGGGTCCCTGAGTGACGTCGAAGTTCACGACCTGGTTCTCCTCGAGGGAGCGGAACCCGGACGCGTTGATCGCGGAGTAATGGACGAAGACATCCGGGCCGCCGCCGTCCTGGGCGATGAAGCCGAAGCCCTTTTCAGCGTTGAACCACTTGACGGTTCCGGTAGCCATAAGCCCTCCTTGGGCCAAAGGGTTGCCCTGCTCCAGAACCTGCAAAGAAGTCTGAAAACTACAAAAGCCTGCGGGTTACATGCTCCGCAGGCTCTGTACTGCAAGGGAAACCAAACTGCAACTTGGCGGTGAGCCTAGCACGCAGCATGTGCGGAAGGGTAGAGGGAAAGATCACTTCACCCGGATGTTTGATTGCCGTGCGGACGAGCGCTCCGAGAGCCCTTGGGGAGGGGCCGGGGAGCCCTTGCGGAGCGCCCTTCGGCGGCCATTGCGGGCAGCCCCGGAAGAGGGATCGTGCGGCGCCGCGCGCCCCCGGTGGGGCCGCCCGCGGGTGACGGGTCTAGCCTCGCGATGTGGACAATTCAACCGTCTCAACCGTCGCAGGCGACGACCGTCGCAGCCGGCCGCGCGTCGGCCACATCCAGTTCCTCAACTGCCTGCCCCTCTACTGGGGGCTGGCACGGACCGGGACCCTGCTCGACCTGGAGCTCTCGAAGGACACCCCGGAGAAGCTCAGCGAGCAGCTGATCAGGGGCGATCTGGACATCGGCCCCGTCACTCTGGTGGAGTTCCTGCGCAACGCCGACGACCTGGTCGCCTTCCCCGACATCGCGGTCGGCTGCGACGGGCCCGTCATGTCGTGCGTGATCGTGTCGCAGCGGCCCCTGGAGGACCTCGACCGGGCCCGTGTCGCGCTCGGTTCGACCTCGCGCACCTCCGTACGGCTGGCGCAGCTGCTGCTCGCCGAGCGGTACGGGGTCAGCCCCGACTACTACACCTGCCCGCCCGATCTCGGCGTGATGATGCAGGAGGCGGACGCCGCCGTCCTCATCGGTGACGCCGCGCTGCGCGCCAACCTGCACGACGCCCCCAGGCTCGGCCTCCAGGTCCACGACCTGGGTGCGATGTGGAAGGAGTGGACGGGGCTGCCGTTCGTCTTCGCCGTCTGGGCCGCGCGCAAGGACTACCTGGCGGCCGAGCCCACCGCCGTGCAGAAGGTGCACGAGGCGTTCCTGGCCTCGCGGGACGTCTCCCTGGAGGAGATCACCAAGGTCGCGGAACAGGCGGCGCGCTGGGAGGCCTTCGACGCGGAGGTGCTGGAGCGCTACTTCACGACGCTCGACTTCCGCTTCGGGCCCGCGCAGCTGGCGGGCGTCCAGGAGTTCGCGCGCCGGACCGGTCCCTCGACGGGGTTCGCGGCGGACGTGAACGTCGAACTGCTCGGCGGCTGAGGGAACGGCTTCGGGCGGTCATCCGCCACGCGCGCGGAATGGCCCGCCCTTTTGCCGTTCCCCCTTTCCCCGTTCCCCGGCGCCCCTTCCGGCCTTGCGTGTCTTGCCGGGATATCGATTCGGGTGAATTCGCGCGGAATGGCCGATTGGCGGGAGGTGTCGGGAGTACGTACCCGACGGCTCCCGCCAATCGGGCTGTCAACCCGGGAACGGCACATTCGCGCCCTTTTGCTGCGCTGAATGACGCTGTTCGTTCCCTTGGGGACGAAATCGGCGGATGGTTTCCCCTGTGACCCGATGACCTTCGCACCTAGGCTTCGGTCGGAGGTCCGGCCGGTCCACAGGGGGAGTCCATATATGCAGCCGCTGGAAGCCGGCGAACCGCTGCGCATCGGTGCCTACCGGCTGCTCGGCAGGCTCGGTGCCGGCGGCATGGGCCGCGTCTATCTGGGGCGCAGCGCGGGCGGCCGCACCGTCGCGGTCAAGGTCGTCCATCCGCACTTCGCGCTCGACGAGCAGTTCCGCGCCCGGTTCCGGCGCGAGGTGGACGCGGCGCGGCGGATCGGCGCGCAGTGGACCGCGCCCGTCCTGGACGCGGACCCGGACGCGCCCGTTCCGTGGGTGGCCACCGGCTATGTGGCCGGGCCCCCGCTCTCGGCCGCGGTCACCGAACACGGGCCGCTGCCCGAACAGGCGGTACGCACCCTGGGCGCCGGGCTCGCCGAGGCGCTGGCCGCCGTCCACGGACAGGGTCTGATCCACCGGGACGTGAAGCCCTCCAACGTCCTGCTCGCCCTCGACGGCCCCCGGCTCATCGACTTCGGCATCGCCAGGGCCATCGACGCCACCGCCTCGCTCACCTCCACCGGCGTCTCGGTCGGCTCGCCCGGATACATGGCGCCGGAGCAGATCCGCGGCCTGGAGATCTCGGGCGCGGCCGACGTCTTCTCGCTGGGCGCGGTGCTCGCGTACGCGGCGACCGGCGCCGCCCCCTTCCTCGGCGACTCGTCCGCCGTACTCCTCTACAAGGTGGTGCACGAGGAGCCCGAACTGGGCGACCTGGAGGGCGGACTGCGCGAGGTCATCGCCTCCTGCCTCGCGAAGAACCCGGCCCACCGGCCCACCCCGGCGGAGCTCGCCAGGCAGTTGGCACCCGGCGGCGCGGCGGCCTCGGTGGCGGCGGGCTGGCTGCCCGGTCCGCTGGTGCGCGAGGTCAGCCGGTCGGCCGTCGCGCTGCTGGACCTGGAACCGCAGGAGGCGCCGCCGCAGTCGGGGCCGGTGCCGTTCAGCAACGCCTCCTTCGGGTTCAACGGGGCCGCCGCCCTCGGGGTGTTCGGCCCACCGGTGGACCCGCCCCCGACCGCTGCGCCGACCCCGCCGCCCTACCCGCCCACCACCGGGGCGGGCGGGGTGCCGGAGCAGCGCGGCCCCGACTCGCGGTTCGCGGTCACGATGAGCGCCGACTCCCGGCCGGGGGAGCACCGGGGGCGGCGGCTGAGCTGCACCGTCGCGCTCGCGGTGGCCGGTGCGCTCGCCGCGGTGACCGTGGGCAGCGCCTTCCTCCTCGACCTGATGCCGGGGGGCGGCGCCAAGGACAACGCCGACCACGGCGCCGCCACGCCCCCGGCCGCCACCTCTTCGGCCGAGCCGTCCTCCCCGGCGGACTCCGCCACCGGCAGCCCGGAACAGGTCACCGAGGTCCCCAAGGGCTTCCTCGGCACGTGGAAGGGGCCGCTCACCGAGAAGACGAACGGTCAGCCGCACGGCACGCTCACCGCGGTGTTCGAGGAGGGGAAGAAGGGCGCCGACGTGGTCCGCATGAACACGACGATCTCCACCCTCGGCGTCGAGGTCAGCTGCAACAGCATCGCGTCCCTCACCTCGGGCACCGACAAGGAGCTGACGCTGCGGGAGCGTGCCGACCCGGACCGCCCCAGCACCGCGGGCCTGTGCACGACCAACGTGGACGACGTCCACTTCGGCCGCGCCGCCGACGGCACCCTGCGCTTCCGGTCCGACGAGCGGGGCGCCGGACTTCCGTACGGCACGCTGACCCGGTCCGGCGGCTGACCCCGGGGCGGGCTGGCGTACGCTGGCCCGGTCCGTGGATCCGTAGAAAAACCGCCGAAAGGTGACAGCCCGGTGACCGAGAAGGCCGACCTTCAGCCCATCCTCGACCGCGCCGCCGAGGGCGGTCGGATCACTCCGGCAGAGGCACTCGACCTCTACCGCTCGGCACCGCTGCACGCGCTGGGCGCGGCCGCCGACGCCGTACGCCGGCGCCGGTACGCCGGTACGGAGCACATCGCGACGTACATCATCGAGCGCAACATCAACTACACCAACGTGTGCGTGACGGCCTGCAAGTTCTGCGCCTTCTACGCCGCACCGAAGGACACGGCCAAGGGCTGGTCCCGCGATCTCGACGACATCCTGCGCCGCTGCGCGGAGACCGTCGAGCTCGGCGGCACGCAGATCATGTTCCAGGGCGGGCACCACCCGGACTACGGCGTGGAGTACTACGAGGAGCACTTCTCCGCCATCAAGAAGGCGTTCCCGCAGCTGGTCATCCACTCGCTCGGCGCGTCCGAGATCGAGCACATGGCCCGGATCTCGAAGGTCTCCGCCGAGGAGGCCATCAGCCGCATCCACGCCGCCGGCCTCGACTCCTTCGCGGGCGCGGGCGCCGAGCTGCTGCCGGCCCGGCCGCGCACCGCGATCGCCCCGCTCAAGGAGTCCGGCGAGCGCTGGCTGGAGATCATGGAGATCGCCCACGGCCTCGGCGTCGAGTCCACCTCCACCATGCTGATGGGCACCGGCGAGACCAACGCCGAGCGCATCGAGCACCTGAGCATGATCCGCGACGTGCAGGACCGCACCGGCGGCTTCCGGGCGTTCATCCCGTACACGTACCAGCCGGAGAACAACAAGCTGAAGGGCCAGACGCAGGCCACGCTCTTCGAGTACCTGCGGATCATCGCCATCGCCCGGCTGTTCCTGGACAACGTCGCCCACATCCAGGGCTCCTGGCTCACCACCGGCAAGGAGGTCGGCCAGCTGTCGCTGCACTACGGCGCGGACGACCTCGGCTCGATCATGCTGGAGGAGAACGTCGTCTCCTCCGCCGGTGCCAAGCACCGCTCCAACCGCCTGGAGATCATCGACCTGATCCGCAAGGCGGACCGGGTCCCGGCCCAGCGCGCCACCACCTACGAGCACCTCGTCGTCCACGACGACCCGGCGAACGACCCGGTCGACGAGCGCGTCGTCTCGCACATCTCCTCCACCGCGATCGAGGGCGGCACGGCCCACCCGGAGCTGAAGCTCCTGAACGCCAACTGACACCGCCGTGCTGACCGTTCACGCCGCGCCGCTGGTCCTTCCGGTCGGCGCGGCTGCCGTTGAGCAGGGTGCGGTGGCGGTGGAGGGCGACCGGATCGTCGCCCTCGGGCCGTACGACGAGGTCACCGCCGCCCATCCGGCGGCGCGCGTGCGCCGGTGGCCCGGTGTCATCACCCCGGGCCTGCGGCAGCGGCATGCCGAATGGCTGCTGACCCGCTGCTACCACCCCGACCCGCGCGAGGCGGACGAACTCGGCGGCCTGCCGCTGCGGGGTGCGGAGTTCGCCCGGCTGGCGCAGGAGCTGGACGCGCCCCGGTGGGCCGGCAGCGTGCGGCGGGGGCTGCAGCAGATGCTGCGGTTCGGCACGACACACATCGACGGCCCGTTCCGCGATCCGGCCGTGCGCACCGCCGTGGCCCGCGCGGGCCTCGTGGAGGTTTCGGCCGCCGCCGTTCCCGGAGTCCCGCCCGGCGAACCGGGCCTGGACCCGTTCGGGGAGGGCCGCGACCTGGCCGGCTCCGTGCACGCCCCGCTTCTCGTCGGCGCCCGCGCCGACCTCGCCGTCTTCGACGTACCCGACGAGGCGGCGCTCGTCGCGACGGGGGCGGCCTCCTGTGTCGTCACCGTCCTGGCGGGCCGGCTGGTGTACCGCCGGCGCTGAGCGGCGCGGCGGGCCCCGTCTCAGGGCACCGACGGGCCGCCGAGGTACTGCCCGTCCGCGGCGTACGGCCAGGCGTTGGAGAGGCACCCCTTGAGGCCGTAGATCTGCTGCATCATCGCGGGGGCGGGGCGGCCCTTGCCGGGGCAGGTCTCGTGACCGTGGCCGAGCCAGTGGCCGACCTCGTGGTTGATGATCAGCGCGCGGTAGTCGGCGAGCGGTCCGTGGAACTCCGGTGAACCCTGCCGCCAGCGCTTCAGGTTGACCATGACGTCGGCGCCGACCCGGCAGTTGACCTCGCCGTGGGTGTCGAGCCCGCTCTTCCCGCAGATGCGGTCGGTGGTCTCGGGGGTAGCGATGCGGATGACCAGCCCGGCGGGCCCCTCGGCGACCTGGCGGAAGGTGTGCGCGCCGTGGTGCGCCCAGCCGCGCGGCGCCGCCAGGATGCGGGCGACCTCGGCGGCGGCCCGGTCCGGGTCGAGACCCGAGCCGTCCTCCACCTCGACCCGGTAGGCGTCGCCCCTGCCGGTGTCCGAGGCGCCCGCGCGGGCGACGGTGAAGGAGTTTGAGGCGGACGGGACATCCGGATCGCGCGCGCCCGCGCCGTGCCACCGGACGCCCACGACGGCGGCCGCGGCCAGCACCACCGGAACGACCGCCACGACCAGCAGCCGGTTCCGGCCGCCTTCCCGCTGCCCCCGACGCACACCCCATCCGGACATCCGTGCCCCTCCCCAGTACTCGGTGGTCCGTACTCCCCTCCGTAATGACCGCTGCCCGGGCCGGTTGGTTCAGTCCAATCGTTCACGGGCGTCCGCCGCCGTCCGTCCGGGGCCGGGCTGCTTGAATGGGACACGTGACCCGAGCCTCCCTGGACAAGCAGCCGCACGAAGTCGCCTCGATGTTCGACGACGTGGCGGCGAACTACGACCTGACCAACGACGTGCTCTCGCTCGGCCAGGCCCGGCTGTGGCGCAAGGAGGTCGCGAAGGCGGTGCACGCCCGCCCCGCCGAGAAGGTCCTCGACCTGGCCGCCGGGACGGCGACGTCCTCGCTGCCGTTCGCCGCGACCGGTGCGTACGTCGTGCCGTGCGACTTCTCCATCGGCATGCTGCGCGAGGGCAAGAAGCGCAACTCCTGGCTGCCGTTCACCGCGGGCGACGCCACGAAGCTGCCGTTCCGCGACGAGACCTTCGACGCGGTGACCATCTCCTTCGGACTGCGCAACGTCCAGGACACCGACGCGGCCCTGCGCGAGCTGTACCGGGTGACCAAGCCGGGCGGCCGGGTGGTCATCTGCGAGTTCTCCCAGCCGGTCTGGGCACCTTTCCGGACCGTCTACACCGAGTACCTGATGCGGGCGCTGCCGCCGGTCGCGCGCGCGGTGTCGTCCAACCCCGACGCGTACGTCTATCTCGCCGAGTCGATCCGCGCCTGGCCCGACCAGGCCGGGCTCGCGGCCAAGCTCCAGCGGGCCGGCTGGTCGAAGGTCGCCTGGCGCAACCTCACCGGCGGTGTGGTCGCGCTGCACCGGGGCGTGCGCGCCTGACGTCCGGCGCCGCCCGCGTGCGGGGCGCCGCCGGGCGCCGTCCCGCATCCATCCGGGGCCGCGTGACGGCGGGCGGCCGCACCGGGGCCAATGCGGCGGCGGGCAATACCGGTTGACGGGAACCGGGTGTCGGGGAAGATGTGTCCGTTGATACGGCACGCGTCTTCCCCGTTCCTGTGTGTCACCGTCTCGGTCGTCCCTGTCCTCGCTGCGGAGTCCTCATGCCGTCGTACTGCCCCTTCTGTGGAACCCCGGCGCCGGACGAGGCGCGCTTCTGCATGAAGTGCGGGCGCGAGCGCCCGCAGACCCCGGCCGCGCCCCCGCCGCCCGCCTCGCCCCCGCCGCCCGCCACGGTCCCGTCCGCCGCTGCCGGGCCCGGCTCGCCCCCGCCGCCCGGCCACGCCCCGATGCCGCTCGCCGCGCCGGCCGGACCGTCGCCGCTGGGTGCCTTCCTCGGCCGTGCGTTCCGGGGTGACTGGGCGGGCTCGGTGAAGGCCGCCGCCTGGCCGACCGGACTGATCGTCGCCCTCGCGGTGGCGCTCTCCGTTCCCTCGTACGGGCAGGGCGACGAGGTCGTCGTCGGCTGGAGCGACCGGCTGCGGATCGCGCTGGCGATGCTGCTCCAGGCGTTCGGCGGCGGCTTCGAGGTGCGGGCGGCCGGGCCGGGAGGCGGCCTGGGCGGCAGCGGTGACGAGTCCGGGGGTTCGGGCTTCGACGGGTCGGGGTTCGACGGTTCGGGCTCCGGAGGGTTCGATGCGGGCGCCCAGGGCGGTGCCACGCTCTCGCTGGTCCCGCTCACCGTCACGGTGCTCTGGGTCGGCGCGCTGTTCCTCGGCGCCCGTGCGGCCCGCAGACAGGGCGGCGGCCTGGAGGCCGCGGTACGGATCAGCCTGGTGGCCGCCGCCGCTGTGCTGCTCCTCGGGCTGTTCGCACAGCCCGAGGTCGCGGGGGTCTCGGTCGAGTCCTCCCCGGTCCTCGCGACGCTCGGCGCGCTCGTCATCGCGCTGCTGGTCACCGGTGGCGTGCTGCAACGCGACGCGGCGGCCCAGTGGCTGTCCCGGCGGCCCGCCGCGCTGAGCCTGGTCCGGGCCACCGGCACGGCCGTACGGGCGCTGGGCGCCGTGCTGCTGCTCTGCTCGCTGATCGGGTTCGTCTCGTACGCCAATGTGGACGGCGTGGACGGCGAAGCCCTGCTCATCGCGTTGCCGTTGCTGCCCAACATCGGGCTGATGGTGCTCGGGGTGAGCTGGGGCGCCCCCGTCGAGTACGACGTGAAGGGGCAGTTCAGCTACCTCGGCTCCGGCATGGAGCACGGCGGCTTCGGCCTGCCCGAACTGGGCGAGGAGCTCAGCGGCTGGGCGGTGACCGGCGCACTGGTCACCGGCGCCGTCTGCGCGCTCGCCGTCGGGCTGCTGGCCGCGCGCCGCTCGGCGGACCGGCGCGAACAGGCCACCGCGGGCGCGCTGTTCCTGCTGTTCGTCCTGGTGCTGACCGCGATGAGCGGGCTGTCCGCGGAGTTCACCGGCGGCGTCGCGGACGTGGGCGGCCAGGGCACGGCGGAGCTCGCGCCGAGCCTGTCGGACGCGCTGCTGTTCGGGCTGCTGTGGGTGGGGGCCGCGGTGTTCGTCGCGCCTCACCTGCTGCGGCTGACGGGCCGGGCGGGGGCGGTGGGCCTCGCGGCCGGCGCCCCGACGGGCGGCGCCCCGGGGGCGGTTGCCCCGGCGTACCCGGCGACACCGGCCCCGTACGGACCCGCGCCCGGTCCGGTGGCCGCGCCCGAGCCGGGGCTGTACGACCACGCGCCGGGCACCGCCCCCGGACCGGCTGCCGCGCCCGAGCCGGTGACCGTGCCCACGCCGACCTACGTGTCCGTACCGGCGCCCCTCCCGCCGGCCCCGGGCCCGCACGACGTGGCCGCCCCCGCGGCGGCCGGCCGCAGGCGGACCGTCGTCATCTGGAGCGCCACGCTCACCGCCGCGCTCCTCGTCGGCGCGGGCGCGACCGCCGGTGTCCTGGTCCTGACGGACAAGGACACCGGCAAGGCCGCGGTGTCCGAGGACGACAGGCCCGCCCCGGCCGGGAGCAGCGAGGCCCCGGCGGCGGATCCCTCGCCGGAGCCGACGGGCACCGGGTCCCCGGCACCGTCGGACACCGGCTCGCCCACGGCCCCCACGGCCCCCACGGCCCCCACGGTCCCCGACGGGTACTCGATGGTCGTCGACAGCGCCGGGTTCACCTTCGCCGTGCCCTCGCTCTGGGACCGGCAGGGCGAGAAGAACCACCAGATCACCTACGCGGGCTCCACCGGCCGGGCCGAGCTGAAGGTCGGCGTCATCGGCAACGCGCCCTACACCTCGTACGAGAACTTCCGGACGCTGGAGAAGACCGCCGACGCCAACCAGAAGGACTACCGGCGGATCCAGCTGGCGGCCAACACCTTCCAGGGGCTGCAGGGCGCCATCTGGGAGTACACCTACGAGGACCGGGAGAGCGGCGAGACGATCCACGCGATCGACCAGAGCTACATCGCCGACGACGGCACCGAGTACGCCGTCTACACCACCGAGCGCGACGCCTACTGGCCGGACGCGCGGAAGGTCTTCGACACGGCCCTGTCCACCTGGAGCCTCAACGACACCGACTGAGCCGGGCGCTCACCGGTCCAGTTCCAGCCGGAAGCACCGCACCTGCTGACCCGGCCGCGGAGTCGTGAAGGTCTCCGCCTGCTCCATGCCCAGGCGCCGGGCGACCGCGATCGAACGTGCGTTGCGCACGTCGATCGCCGCCACCACCCGCTCCACCCCGGCCGCGCGCAGCCGCTCCAGCGTCAGGCGCGCGGCCGCGGTCACGTAGCCGTGGCCCCAGGCCGAACGGGTGAGCCGCCAGCCGATCTCGGTCTCGCCCACCGGGCCGTACGCGCTCTGCGGCCACGGCTGCGCGCCGGTGAAGCCGACCACCTCGCCGTTCGCGTCCAGCACGGTCCACAGGCAGTAGCCGAGTTCCGCGTCATGTCTGCGCTGGCGTGCGGTCCACTCCTCGTACATGGACAGCTCGGCCGGACGGCCGCCGAAGAACTCCATCACCTCCGGGTCGGCGAAGGCGCGATGCCAGGCCACCGCGTCCTCGTCCGTGGGGACACGCAGCTGTACGACGGGGAGTGCGGGAGGCGCGATCGACATCGGGGAGCCCTTCGGAGGGTCGGACAACAGGCCCCCATAGACTGCCCTGGCCATGTGCCGCGCGGCACTCGATTTCGAGTCTTCGGGAGATCCGACCGTGACCGAGCCCCTGTCCGAACACAGCGCGGATGTGATCGTCGTCGGGGCAGGCCCAGCCGGCTCCACGACCGCGTACTACCTCGCCAAGGCCGGACTCGACGTCCTGCTCCTGGAGAAGACCGCCTTCCCCCGCGAGAAGGTCTGCGGCGACGGCCTCACGCCGCGCGCCACCAAGCAGCTCGTCTCCATGGGCATCGACATCTCCGAAGAGGCCGGCTGGCTGCGCAACAAGGGCCTGCGCATCATCGGCGGCGGCGTCCGGCTCCAGCTCGACTGGCCGGATCTCGCCTCGTACCCGGACTACGGCCTGGTCCGCAAGCGCGACGACTTCGACGAGCAGCTGGCCCGCCAGGCGCAGAAGGGCGGCGCGCGGCTCTACGAGCGCTGCAACGTCGGCGCCCCGATCACCGACGCCCGCACCGGCCGGATCACCGGCGTGCACGCGAAGCTCGGCGAGGAGAAGACCCCGGTCACCTTCCACGCCCCCCTCGTCGTCGCCGCCGACGGCAACTCCACCCGGCTCTCCCTCGCGATGGGCCTGCACCGCCGCGAGGACCGCCCGATGGGTGTCGCGGTCCGTACGTACTTCACCTCGCCCCGCCACGACGACGACTACCTGGAGTCCTGGCTGGAACTCTGGGACCGCCGGGGCGTCGAGGACCGGCTGCTGCCCGGCTACGGCTGGATCTTCGGCATGGGTGACGGCACCTCCAACGTCGGGCTCGGCATCCTGAACTCCTCCTCCGCCTTCAAGGAGCTGGACTGGCGCGAGGTCCTCAAGGCGTGGTGCGCGTCCATGCCCGAGGACTGGGGCTACACCCCCGAGAACATGACGATGCCGATCCGCGGCGCGGCCCTCCCGATGGCCTTCAACCGGCAGCCGCACTACACCAAGGGCCTGCTGCTCGTCGGCGACGCCGGCGGCATGGTCAACCCGTTCAACGGCGAGGGCATCGCGTACGCGATGGAGTCGGGCCAGATCGCCGCCGACGTCATCGTGCAGGCCCACGCCCGCGCCACCCCGGCCCAGCGCGAACTGGCGCTGAACAACTACCCGAAGGTGCTCAAGGAGACCTACGGCGGCTACTACACGATGGGCCGCGCCTTCGTGAAGCTGATCGGCAACCCGAAGGTCATGAAGGTGGCCACCCAGCGCGGCCTGACGCACCCGCTGCTGATGAAGTTCACCCTGAAGATGCTCGCCAACCTCACCGACCCGACGGGCGGCGACGCGATGGACCGCATCATCAACGGCCTGACGAAGGTGGCGCCGCGGTCCTGACCGCGGCGCGCGTCCGGCGCACCCGCAACGGCGAAGAGCCGTCACTCCCGAGCGGGGAGTGACGGCTCTTCGCCGTTGCGCCGAGGCGCTTGTGAATCCGAGAACTCAGAGGACGCGGACCGCGCCCGACGGCGGGTCGTAGTCCAGGGACTTCTGCACCACACCGGTGGAGGAGTTCTGCGCTCCGACGAACTGGCCGCCGCCCACGTAGACCCCGACGTGGTACGCGCTGCCCGCGCTGCCCCAGTACAGGATGTCGCCCGGCTGGAGGCTGCTGAGCGAGACCTGGGTGCCCGCGGTGGACTGGCCCTGGGAGACGCGCGGCAGGTCGACGCCCACCGTGCGGAACGCGGCCTGGACGAGGCCGGAACAGTCCCACGAGTTGGGGCCGGTGCCGCCGGACACGTACGCGTCGCCGATCTGCATCTGCACGAAGGAGACGACGGAGGCCGCGGAGCCCGTGGCGGAGGAGGACACCGTCGAGGACGACGAGGAACCGGACGAGGAGGAGCCCGAGGTGGTGGCGAGCGTCGTGCGCTCGGTGGAGCGGGAGGCGCGCTCGGCGGCCTCCGCCTTGGCCTTGGCGGCCGCTTCGGCCTTCTTCTTGGCCTCTGCCTTGCGCACGGCCTCGGCCTTGGCCTTCTTGGCGGCCTTGGCGGCGGTCGTGGCTGCGGCGTCCTCGTGGGCCTGCGTCTCCAGGTCCAGGGCGACCTGCTGGGTGGCCTCGGCGGACGCCGCGACGGAGGTGGAGAGCCCGGCGGTGATCGTGGGCATCTCGATGGTCTGGGTCACCGGCTCGGCCTGGGCCGGACCGGCAGCGCCTGCGACCGCGATGGTGCTGAGGACGCCACCGGCAACTCCGGCCCGCAGCGCCGTCTTCGAGGCGTTTCGGCGGGGCTTCCGGTGGCTGGGTATGAGAGCGGTGTGGGACATGGGTACTAGCGCTATCAGGGCCTCAGGGGTCCCATCAAGAAACGTGTGTTGCGACACAGTTACGTCCGGAATCTGTGAATCCGCTTTCTGAGGGCCTTTATTGACGCCGTAACGGGCAAATCGGACGGACGCGATCACGGCTGTGATCACGCACTTTCTGCAATACGCCCGAATTGCCCGTCACTTACCATCCGTTCACACCGTTGGCCAAGCCCGCTTATATGGCGGGGCTGATGGCGTGACGCAGGTCACAGCATGGTCTCTATGTGACGGGCATACGAGGGCCTCGCGCGAGGAGCTCGGGACCGGACGGGAACTGGCGGTGTGCGGCAGCCCTTTCGCCCCGGAAGGGGAGCGATGTCGCGTTGCGTCCACTTCGCTCCTTCGGGGTCCGTCGCCCGGGTGACCCCGGGAAGGCCGTCAGCTCGTCCCAGAGTGGGGCAGATCCCTTTATCACCGCATCGCGTCCATCGCCAATTTGGCGGTTCACGCCACGGCTTGATAGAGCGACACCCCTTTGACCAGCGGTAACCGTACCGGATGTCACGTCTCGTGATCACTCGGCCGCTTCGTGTACGAAGATCACCGCTCATCCGACTTCATGATCGTTCGTCAGGTGGTGGAGATCACAAAGGCGTTGTCGTACCCCGTGTCGCAGATCACAGGACGGCGGGCATAGGATGCGGGGCAGTCGGGCTTGTGAACTGCCTCACATGTGCACGATCTTGGTGAGGTGGCGAGCCAGATTGCCCGATGCGGTCCAACGGTCAAGGACGACTGGAAGGAGCGAGGAGCGTGAATGCCTACGCGCCCATCCTCGTGCTCGGCGCCCTCGGGGCAGGGTTTGCGATCTTTTCCGTGGTCATGGCCACGCTTATCGGCCCTAAGCGGTACAACCGAGCAAAGCTCGAAGCGTATGAGTGCGGGATCGAACCCACCCCCACTCCAGCCGGCGGCGGCCGCTTCCCCATCAAGTACTACCTGACGGCGATGCTCTTCATCGTCTTCGACATCGAGATCGTCTTCCTCTATCCCTGGGCGGTCACCTTCGACGCCCTGGGGATCTTCGGGCTCGTCGAGATGCTGCTCTTCGTGCTCACCGTCTTCGTCGCCTACGCGTATGTGTGGCGTCGAGGCGGCCTGGAATGGGACTGAGGGGCTGAGGGGCACACCATGGGACTCGAAGAGAAGCTGCCCAGCGGCTTCGTGCTGACCACTGTCGAGCAGGCGGCCGGCTGGGTACGGAAGTCCTCCGTATTCCCGGCCACCTTCGGCCTCGCCTGCTGCGCCATCGAGATGATGACGACCGGGGCCGGGCGCTACGACCTGGCCCGGTTCGGGATGGAGGTCTTCCGCGGATCGCCGCGGCAGGCGGACCTGATGATCGTGGCGGGGCGGGTCAGCCAGAAGATGGCGCCCGTCCTGCGGCAGGTCTACGACCAGATGCCGAACCCCAAGTGGGTCATCTCCATGGGGGTTTGCGCATCGTCGGGCGGAATGTTCAACAATTACGCCATTGTTCAGGGTGTTGATCATATTGTCCCGGTTGACATCTATTTGCCGGGCTGCCCGCCGCGTCCTGAGATGCTGATCGACGCGATCCTCAAGCTCCACCAGAAGATCCAGGGCTCCAAGCTCGGGGTCAACGCGGAGGAGGCCGCCCGCGAGGCGGAGGAAGCGGCACTCAACGCACTGCCCCTGATCGAGATGAAGGGGCTGCTCCGGTGAGCGACAACCACAGCGAGCAGAGCGCCGACCGCGTCCCCTCCGCGCGCGACGAGACCGGCGAGGTCATCGGCGTACGCAGGGGCATGTTCGGCGCGAACAGCGGCGGCGACACCTCCGGCTACGGCGGGCTCATCCGCACGGTCACCCTGCCGGGCGCCACCTCGCGTCCGTACGGCGGCTGGTTCGACGAGGTGGCCGACGAGCTCGAAGGGGCCCTGGAGGAACAGGGTCTGCTTCCCGACAACGCCATCGAGAAGACCGTCGTGGACCGCGACGAGCTCACCTTCCACATCGCCCGTGAGCACCTGCCCACCGTCGCCAGGACCCTGCGCGACGACCCGGCGCTGCGCTTCGAGCTCTGTACGGGGGTGAGCGGCGTCCACTTCCTCGGTGACAAGGGACGTGAGCTGCACGCCGTCTACCACCTGCGGTCCCTCACCCACGGCCGGCTCATCCGGCTGGAGGTGTCCGCACCGGACAGCGACCCGCACGTCCCGTCCCTCGTCGCGGTCTACCCGACCAACGACTGGCACGAGCGCGAGACCTACGACTTCTTCGGGCTCATCTTCGACGGGCACCCCGCCCTGACCCGGATCATGATGCCGGACGACTGGCAGGGCTTCCCGCAGCGCAAGGACTACCCGCTCGGCGGCATCGCCGTCGAGTACAAGGGCGCCCAGATCCCGGCTCCGGACCAGCGGAGGTCGTACTCCTGATGACCACTCCCCATGCAACGCCCCGAGCCACGACCGAGGGGACTGTATATACAGTCACCGGCGGCGACTGGGACGAGGTCGTCGAATCGGCGGCCGCCTCCGACGACGAGCGCATCATCGTCAACATGGGTCCCCAGCACCCGTCGACGCACGGCGTGCTCCGGCTGATCCTGGAGATCGACGGCGAGACCGTCACCGAGGCCCGCTGCGGCATCGGCTACCTCCACACCGGCATCGAGAAGAACCTCGAATTCCGGAACTGGACGCAGGGCACCACCTTCGTCACGCGCATGGACTACCTGACGCCGTTCTTCAACGAGACGGCGTACTGCCTGGGGGTGGAGAAGCTCCTCGGCATCGAGGACCAGATCCCCGACCGGGCCAGCGTCCTGCGCGTGCTGCTGATGGAGCTCAACCGGATCTCCTCGCACCTGGTGTGCATCGCCACCGGCGGCATGGAACTCGGCGCCACCACGATCATGATCTACGGCTTCCGCGATCGTGAACTCGTTCTCGATCTCTTCGAGCTGATCACCGGCCTGCGGATGAACCACGCGTTCGTCCGGCCCGGCGGACTCGCCCAGGACCTGCCCCGGGCGCGGTCGACCAGCTGCGCGAGTTCGTGAAGACCATGAAGAAGAACCTGCCGGAGTACGACGCGCTCGCCACCGGCAACCCCATCTTCAAGGCCCGCATGCAGGACGTCGGCTACCTCGACCTGTCCGGCTGCATGGCGCTCGGCGCCACCGGTCCCGTCCTGCGCTCCGCCGGACTCCCGCACGACCTGCGCAAGACCGATCCCTACTGCGGGTACGAGAACTACGAGTTCGACGTCCCCACGGCGGACAGCTGCGACTCCTACGGCCGCTTCCTCATCCGTCTGGAGGAGATGCGCCAGTCGCTGCGGATCGTCGAGCAGTGCATCGACCGGCTCGCCCCGGGACCGGTCATGGTCGCCGACAAGAAGATCGCCTGGCCCGCGCAGCTCGCGCTCGGACCGGACGGTCTCGGCAACTCGCTCGACCACATCAGGAAGATCATGGGCACCTCCATGGAGGCCCTGATCCACCACTTCAAGCTGGTGACCGAGGGCTTCCGGGTCCCGGCCGGGCAGGCGTACAGCGCGGTCGAGTCGCCCAAGGGCGAACTGGGCGTGCACGTCGTCTCGGACGGCGGCACCCGCCCCTACCGGGTCCACTTCCGTGACCCGTCCTTCACCAATCTGCAGGCCATGGCAGCGATGTGCGAGGGCGGCCAGGTCGCTGACGTCATCGTCGCCGTAGCGTCCATCGACCCCGTGATGGGAGGCGTCGACCGGTGACCGAAGCACGTCAGGAAGTCAGTCTGGGGATGCCGCAGCTCCCCGCCCCCGCCTACCCGGCCGAGGTGCGCGCCAGGCTCGAAGCGGATGCGAAGGAGGTGATCGCCCGCTACCCCGGCAGCCGCTCCGCGCTGCTGCCGCTGCTGCACCTCGTGCAGTCCGAGGAGGGGCACGTCTCCCGTACGGGCATGGCGTTCTGCGCCGAACTGCTCGGCCTCACCACCGCCGAGGTCACCGCGGTCGCCACCTTCTACACGATGTACCGGCGCAGGCCGGGCGGCGAATACCAGGTCGGCGTCTGCACCAACACGCTCTGTGCGGTGATGGGCGGCGACGAGATCTTCGACCGGCTCAAGGAGCACCTCGGCGTCGGCAACGACGAGACGACCGAGGACGGCAAGGTCACCCTCGAACACATCGAGTGCAACGCCGCCTGCGACTTCGCGCCCGTCGTGATGGTCAACTGGGAGTTCTTCGACAACCAGACCCCCAGAGCGCGACACAGCTCGTCGACGACCTGATCGCCGGCCGCACCGTCGAGCCGACCCGCGGCGCCCCGCTGTGCTCGTACAAGGACACCGCCCGGATCCTGGCCGGTTTCCCCGACGAGCGCCCCGGCGCGGTCGGGGCCTCCGGCGGCGCCGGACCCGCCTCCCTGATCGGCCTGAAGCTGGCCAAGGGCGAGGCCGCACCGCAGCCGCGGGTGGTCTCGCCGCGCGGCGAGACCCCGGGCGGCGAAGCGCCGCGCGGTGAAGCGCCCCGTGACGAACCGCAGAAGGGCGCCGAGCACCTCAGCTCCCATGACGCACCACAGCAGACCTCGGCATCCGACCCGGACCACCCGGCCGGTCCCGCCGCCGAGGAGGGGGAGTGATGACGTTGGCCGCCGAAATCGACAAGAACGGGACCAGTCCCGAGAAGCTTCTGGCACCGGTCCTGTCCGCCTTCTGGGACCAGCCCGAATCCTGGACCCTGGAGACCTACCGCCGGCACGAGGGGTACGAGGGGCTGCGCAAGGCCCTCACCATGTCCCCGGACGACCTCATCGCCTACGTCAAGGACTCCGGTCTGCGCGGCCGCGGCGGCGCCGGCTTCCCCACCGGGATGAAGTGGCAGTTCATCCCGCAGGGTGACGGCAAGCCGCACTACCTGGTGGTCAACGCCGACGAGTCGGAGCCCGGGACCTGCAAGGACATCCCGCTCCTCTTCGCCAACCCGCACAGCCTCATCGAAGGCATCGTGATCGCCTGCTACGCGATCCGCTCCTCGCACGCCTTCATCTACCTGCGCGGCGAAGTCGTCCCCGTACTGCGGCGGTTGCACGAGGCCGTGCGCGAGGCGTACGAGGCGGGCTACCTCGGCACGAACGTCATGGGATCCGGACTCGATCTGGAACTCACCGTGCACGCGGGCGCCGGCGCGTACATCTGCGGTGAGGAGACCGCACTGCTCGACTCGCTCGAAGGACGGCGCGGCCAGCCCCGGCTGCGGCCGCCCTTCCCCGCGGTCGCCGGTCTGTACGCCTGCCCCACTGTGGTGAACAACGTGGAGTCCATCGCGTCCGTTCCCGCGATCCTGAACAAGGGCAAGGACTGGTTCAAGTCCATGGGCAGCGAGAAGTCCCCGGGCTTCACGCTCTACTCGCTCAGCGGACACGTCGCCGGCCCCGGCCAGTACGAGGCCCCGCTCGGCGTCACGCTGCGCCAGCTCCTCGACATCAGCGGCGGCATGCGCCCCGGCCACCAGCTCAAGTTCTGGACCCCGGGCGGCTCCTCCACCCCGATGTTCACCGACGAGCACCTCGACGTGCCCCTCGACTACGAGGGCGTCGGCGCCGCCGGTTCCATGCTCGGCACCAAGGCACTCCAGTGCTTCGACGAGACGACCTGCGTCGTGCGTGCCGTCACCCGCTGGACCGAGTTCTACGCCCACGAGTCCTGCGGCAAGTGCACGCCATGCCGTGAAGGTACGTACTGGCTGGTCCAGTTGCTCCGCGACATCGAGGCCGGCAAGGGCCAGATGTCCGACCTGGACAAGCTGAACGACATCGCCGACAACATCAACGGCAAGTCGTTCTGCGCCCTCGGCGACGGCGCCGCCTCGCCGATCTTCTCCTCGCTGAAGTACTTCCGCGAGGAGTACGAGCAGCACATCACCGGCAAGGGCTGTCCCTTCGATCCCGCCAGGTCGACCGTCTGGGCCGACGACAAGAACGCATCCCAGGGGGTGAACGCATGACAGTCACCACGAGTGCGCCCTCCGGGGGCGGCGAGGCGGCTCTCCCGCCCGAGGACCTGGTCACGCTGACCATCGACGGCATCGAGATCAGCGTGCCCAAGGGCACCCTGGTCATCCGGGCCGCCGAACTGCTCGGCATCGAGATCCCGCGCTTCTGCGACCACCCGCTCCTCGACCCGGCCGGCGCCTGCCGCCAGTGCATCGTCGAGGTCGAGGGCCAGCGCAAGCCGATGGCGTCCTGCACCATCACCTGCACCGACGGCATGGTCGTCAAGTCGCAGGTCACCTCGCCGGTCGCCGACAAGGCGCAGCGCGGCGTGATGGAGCTGCTGCTCATCAACCACCCGCTGGACTGCCCGGTCTGCGACAAGGGCGGCGAGTGCCCGCTGCAGAACCAGGCGATGTCGCACGGCGACGCGACCTCCCGCTTCGACGGGAAGAAGCGGACGTTCGAGAAGCCCGTCCCGATCTCCACCCAGGTGCTGCTGGACCGTGAGCGGTGCGTGCTCTGCGCACGCTGCACCCGGTTCTCCAACCAGGTGGCGGGCGACCCGATGATCGAGCTGATCGAGCGCGGCGCGCTCCAGCAGGTCGGCACCGGCGAGGGCGACCCGTTCGAGTCGTACTTCTCCGGCAACACCATCCAGATCTGCCCCGTCGGGGCGCTGACCTCGGCGGCGTACCGGTTCCGCTCCCGCCCCTTCGACCTGGTGTCCTCGCCCTCGGTGTGCGAGCACTGTGCGGGCGGCTGCGCCACCCGTACCGACCACCGGCGCGGCAAGGTCATGCGGCGGCTCGCCTCCAACGACCCCGAGGTCAACGAGGAGTGGCTCTGCGACAAGGGCCGCTTCGGCTTCCGCTACGCGCAGCAGCGTGACCGGCTCACCACTCCGCTGGTGCGCAACGAGGCCGGCGAGCTGGAACCGGCGAGCTGGCCCGAGGCGCTGGCGGCGGCCGCCGCCGGACTGTCCGCCGCACGCGGCCGGGCCGGAGTCCTCACGGGCGGCCGGCTGACCGTCGAGGACGCGTACGCCTACAGCAAGTTCGCCCGGATCGCCCTGGACACCAACGACATCGACTTCCGGGCCCGGGTGCACAGCAGCGAGGAGGCCGACTTCCTGGCCGCCCGGGTGGCCGGCCGCGGCCGGGACCTGGACGGCGCGGGTGTCACCTACACCTCGCTGGAGAAGGCCCCGGCCGTGCTGCTGGTCGGCTTCGAGTCCGAGGAGGAGGCGCCCGGCGTCTTCCTGCGGCTGCGCAAGGCGCACCGCAAGCACGGCCAGCGCACCTTCGCGGTCGCCTCGCACGCCACCCGAGGCCTCACGAAGGCGGGCGGCACGCTGCTGCCCGCCGCCCCGGGCACCGAGACCGAGTGGCTGGACGCGATCGCGGGCGGAGTCGGCCTGGACGGCGACGGTGCCGCGGCGGCCGAGGCGCTGCGCGGTGCGGGCGCCCTGATCGTGGTGGGTGAGCGGCTGGCCGGTGTGCCGGGCGGCCCGACCGCCGCGGTACGGGCCGCGACCGCCACCGGCGCCACCCTGGTGTGGATCCCGCGCCGGGCCGGCGAGCGCGGTGCGGTGGAGGCGGGCGCACTCCCGTCGCTGCTGCCCGGCGGCCGCCCGTCCACCGACCCGGGAGCCAGGGACGAGGTGGCGGCCCTGTGGGGCGTCGCCGCACTTCCCTCCCGCTTCGGCCGCGACACCGGCCAGATCATCGAGGCCGCGGCCACCGGCGAACTGGGCGCGCTGCTCGTCGCCGGGGTCGAGACCACGGACCTGCCCGATCCGCAGCGGGCCCTGGAGGCCCTGGACCGGGTCGGTTTCCTGGTCTCGCTGGAGCTGCGCCCCAGCGAGGTCACCGACCGGGCCGATGTGGTGTTCCCGGTCGCGGCGGTCGCCGAGAAGTCCGGCACCTTCCTCAACTGGGAGGGCCGGGCGCGGATGTTCGAGGCCGCGCTGAAGCCGGAGCACATGACGCGGACGCTCGCACCGGGTGACGCCCGGGTGCTGCACATGCTCGCCGACGCGCTCGACGTCCACTTCGCGCTGCCGGACCTGAAGTCCGTACGCCGGGAGCTGGACCGGCTGGGCGGCTGGCAGGGCACGCACGCGGACGACCCGCGCGAGTCGGCCCAGCCGCTGCCCAGGCCCGGCGACGGCGAGGCGGTTCTCGCGGGCCACCGGCTGCTGCTCGACCAGGGCCGGCTCCAGGAGGGCGACACGGCGCTGGCCGGGACCCGGCACGCCGCGGTCGCCCGGCTCTCCGCCGTCACCGCCGCCGAGACCGGCGTCAAGGACGGCGACCTGCTGGCCGTCACCGGCCCGGCGGGCAGCGTCGAACTCCCGCTGCAGGTCACCGACATGCCGGACCGGGTGGTCTGGGTGCCGCTGAACTCCGTCGGACGGGGCGTACCGGCCGGCACCGGCGCCCAGCCCGGCGGTCTGGTCCGGATCGGCCCCGCCGCACCGGGCACTCCCGACGTCACACCGGAGGTACGAGCGTGACTGCCTTCGCTCAACTGGCCGCGGCCCCGCACGGCGGCGTGCTCGCCGCCGAGGACCTGTCGATGTTCGGCACCGACCCCTGGTGGCTCGTCGTCATCAAGGCCGTCTTCTGCTTCGCGTTCCTGATGGTGACCGTGCTCTTCTCCATCGTGTGGGAGCGCAAGGTCGTCGCCTGGATGCAGCTGCGCATCGGCCCCAACCGGCACGGCCCCTGGGGCATGCTCCAGTCGCTCGCCGACGGCATCAAGCTGATGCTGAAGGAAGACCTCATCGTCAAGCGGGCGGACAAGTTCGTCTACGTCCTCGCCCCGATCGTCGCCGCCGTGCCGGCGTTCATGGCGATCGCGGTGATCCCGTTCGGCCCGTCCGGCAACGAGGTCTCGATCTTCGGGCACCGTACGGCGATGCAGCTCACCGACCTGCCGATCGCGATGCTCTACGTCCTCGCGGTCGCCTCGGTCGGGATCTACGGCATCGTGCTGGCGGGCTGGTCCTCCGGATCGACGTACCCGCTGCTCGGCGGACTGCGCTCGTGCGCACAGATGATCAGCTACGAGATCGCGATGGGCGCGGCGTTCGCCTCGGTGTTCCTCTACTCCGGGTCGATGTCGACCTCGAAGATCGTGGAGGCGCAGCAGGACCGCTGGTTCATCATCCTGCTGCCGGTCTCCTTCATCATCTACATCGTCACGATGGTCGGTGAGACCAACCGCGCCCCGTTCGACATGCCGGAGTCCGAGGGCGACCTGGTCGGCGGCTTCAACACCGAGTACTCGTCGATCAAGTTCGCGATGTTCATGCTCGCCGAGTACGTCAACATGGTCACCGTCTCCGCGGTCTCCATCACCCTGTTCCTGGGCGGCTGGCGGGCTCCGTGGCCGATCAGCACCTTCTGGGAGGGCGCGAACCACGGCTGGTGGCCGATGCTCTGGTTCGTCATCAAGGTCCAGCTGCTGCTGTTCTTCTTCATCTGGCTGCGCGGCACGCTGCCCCGGGTCCGCTACGACCAGCTGATGAAGCTGGGGTGGAAGGTCCTGATCCCGGTCTCCGTGGTCTGGCTGATGCTGGTCGCCACGGTGCGGGCGCTGCGCAACGAGGGCTACGACTACTCGAAGATCCTGCTCTACGTGGCCGGGGCCGTGATCGCGGTCCTGCTGATCTCCTTCGTCGTGGACATCTTCCGCGACAAGAAGGGCCGGGCGGCCGCGGCGGACGCGGAACCGGAGCCGGCGTTCGACCCGATGGCGGGCGGATTCCCGGTGCCACCACTGCCAGGACAGACCCTGCCGCCCGTGCCGCGGCGCAGGCCGCGCCGTGAGCGGGAGCTCGTTGCCAGTGGCGGCGCGGATACTCAGAGTGATGGAAGTCCGAGTGACGGAAAGGAGGCCGACCATGTCTGAACTGTCTGAGTCGCCGGGGCCCAAGAGGCCGCCGAAGACTGCCGGGCCGACGGGGTCGACCGCGGCCTCGGGGACCTCGGGGGCCGGCGGGTCCGCGCAGTCCCCGCAGTCCTCGGAGGACAAGTTCCAGAATCCGGTGGCCGGCTTCGGCGTGACCTTCAAGGCCATGTTCAAGAAGCGGCTGACCGAGCAGTACCCGGAGACGCCGAAGGTGACGGCGCCGCGCTTCCACGGCCGGCACCAGCTCAACCGCCATCCGGACGGCCTGGAGAAGTGCATCGGCTGCGAGCTGTGCGCCTGGGCCTGTCCGGCGGACGCGATCTACGTCGAGGGTGCGGACAACACCGAGGAGGAGCGCTACTCCCCGGGGGAGCGCTACGGCCGCGTCTACCAGATCAACTACGCGCGCTGCATCCTGTGCGGACTGTGCATCGAGGCCTGCCCGACCCGGGCGCTGACGATGACCAACGAGTTCGAGCTCGCCAACACCACCCGCGAGAGCCTCATCTACACCAAGGACGAGCTGCTCGCGGGCCTGGAGGAAGGCATGGTCGAGAGCCCGCACGCGATCTTCCCCGGCACGGACGACCAGGACTACTACCGGGGCCTGGTCACCGAGGCCGCCCCCGGTACGGAACGCCAGGTCGCCGTCTCCAAGGGCGAGAAGCCGGCCGGCGACGCCCATGAGAACAACGGCTCGGAGCAGGAGGTGGACGCATGACCGGCCTGGCCGCTGCGGCCTCCCAGACCTCGACCGGCGAGGCCTTCCAGTTCTGGGTGCTCGGCACCGTCGCCGTGCTCGGCGCGCTGTCGACCGTACTCATGAAGAAGGCGGTGCACAGTGCGCTGAGCCTCGCCGGGACCATGATCATCCTGGCGGTCTTCTACCTCGCCAACGGCGCCTACTTCCTCGGCGTCGTCCAGATCATCGTCTACACCGGCGCGATCATGATGCTGTTCCTCTTCGTGGTCATGCTCGTCGGTGTCACGGCGGCGGACTCGCTGAAGGAGACCCTCAAGGGCCAGCGCTGGCTGGCCCTCGCCTGTGGGCTCGGCTTCGGCATCCTCATGATCGCCGGCATCGGCAACGCCTCGCTGCACAGCTTCAGCGGTCTCGGCACCGCCAACGCCGAGCACGGCGGAAACGTGGAGGGGCTCGCCAGCCTCATCTTCACGAAGTACGTCTTCGCCTTCGAGATCACCGGCGCGCTGCTGATCACCGCGACCGTCGGCGCGATGGTGCTCACCCACCGCGAGCGCACCGAACGGGCCAAGACCCAGCGGGAGATGTCCGAGGACCGCGTACGCAGCAGCCACCTGCCGCCGCTGCCCGCCCCCGGTGTCTACGCCCGGCACAACGCCGTGGACATCGCCGGACTGCTCCCCGACGGAACACCGTCCGAACTCACCGTGATGCAGACGCTGCGCAAGCGCGGCCAGATGCGCGATGTGTCCAACGAGTCGCTGGCCGGCCTCAAGGCACTGGAGCAGCGCTCCGGTGAGCGGCTCGGCCGGGACAACGCCGAAGAAGAGGAGGTCGCCAAGTGAATCCGGTCAACTACCTCTATCTCGCCGCTCTGTTGTTCACCATCGGCGCGTCCGGGGTGCTGATCAGGCGGAACGCGATCGTGGTGTTCATGTGCGTGGAGCTGATGCTCAACGCCTGCAACCTCGCGTTCGTGACCTTCTCCCGCATGCACGGCAACCTCGACGGCCAGGTCATCGCCTTCTTCACGATGGTCGTCGCCGCCGCGGAGGTCGTGGTCGGGCTCGCGATCATCGTGTCGCTGTTCCGTTCCCGCCACTCGGCCTCGGTCGACGACGCCAGCCTGATGAAGCTGTAGAGGGGCGCTGGACCCAATGAACGCAGAGAACCTGATTGCGCTGCTCGTAGCGGCGCCCCTGCTCGGAGCGGCGGTGCTGCTCTGCGGCGGCCGGCGGCTGGATCGCGTGGGCCACTGGCTCGGCACCCTGTTCGCCGCCGCCTCGTTCGTCATCGGTGTCGTGCTCTTCCTCGACATGCTGGGGAAGAGTGCCGAGGACCGTTCGCTGCACCAGTACCTGTTCAGCTGGATTCCGGTCGAGGGCTTCCAGGCCGATGTGGCCTTCCAGCTCGACCAGCTGTCGATGACCTTCGTTCTGCTGATCACCGGTGTGGGCACGCTGATCCACATCTACTCGATCGGCTACATGGAGCACGACGAGCGCCGGCGCCGTTTCTTCGGCTATCTGAACCTGTTCCTCGCGGCGATGCTGATCCTGGTCATCGCCGACAACTACCTGCTGCTGTACGTCGGGTGGGAGGGCGTCGGTCTGGCGTCCTACCTGCTCATCGGCTTCTGGCAGCACAAGCCCAGCGCGGCCACCGCGGCCAAGAAGGCGTTCCTGGTCAACCGGGTCGGCGACATGGGCCTGTCGATCGCGATCATGCTGATGTTCACCACCTTCGGCACCTTCGCCTTCGGCCCCGTCCTGGAGGCGACCGGTGACACGAGCGAGGGCAAGCTGACGGCGATCGGCCTGATGCTGCTGCTCGCCGCGTGCGGCAAGTCCGCCCAGGTGCCGCTGCAGTCCTGGCTGGGTGACGCGATGGAGGGCCCGACCCCGGTCTCGGCCCTTATCCACGCCGCCACCATGGTCACCGCGGGCGTCTACCTCATCGTTCGGTCCGGCGCGATCTTCAACGCCGCCCCGGACGCACAGCTGGTCGTGGTGGTCGTCGGTGCGGTCACGCTGATCTTCGGGGCGATCGTCGGTTGCGCGAAGGACGACATCAAGAAGGCCCTCGCCGGGTCGACGATGTCGCAGATCGGCTACATGATCCTGGCCGCCGGGCTCGGCCCGATCGGCTACGTCTTCGCGATCATGCACCTGGTCACGCACGGCTTCTTCAAGGCCGGGCTCTTCCTCGGCGCCGGTTCGGTCATGCACGGCATGAACGACGAGGTCGACATGAGGAGGTTCGGCGGCCTGCGGAAGTACATGCCGGTCACCTTCGTCACCTTCGGGCTCGGCTACCTCGCGATCATCGGCTTCCCCGGACTGTCCGGCTTCTTCTCCAAGGACAAGATCATCGAGGCGGCCTTCGCCAAGGGCGGCACCGAGGGCTGGATCCTCGGCGCGGTCACGCTGCTGGGCGCCGCGATCACCGCGTTCTACATGACGCGCGTGATGCTGCTGACGTTCTTCGGTGAGAAGCGCTGGCAGCCGGACGCGGAAGGCCATGAGCCGCATCCGCACGAGTCCCCGAAGTCGATGACCATCCCCATGATCGTCCTCGCGTTCGGTTCGGTCTTCGCCGGCGGCTTCTTCTCCATCGGCGACCGCTTCCTGCACTGGCTGGAGCCCGTCACCGGCCACAGCCACGGAGACTCCCCGGTGAGCGCGACCACCGTCACCGCCGCCACCATGGTGGTGCTCGTCATCGGTGTCGGCATCGCCTGGGCGATGTACGGGCGCAAGCCGGTGCCCGCGGTCGCCCCGCGCGGCTCGCTGCTCACCCGGGCGGCCCGCCGCGATCTCCTCCAGGACGACTTCAACCACGTGGTCCTGGTCCGAGGCGGCGAGCACCTCACCCGCTCTCTGGTCTACGTCGACCACACCCTGGTCGACGGCGTCGTCAACGGCACGGCCGCCTCCATGGGCGGGCTCTCCGGCCGGCTGCGCAAACTGCAGAACGGCTACGCCCGCTCCTACGCGGTCTCGATGTTCGGCGGTACGGCGGTTCTCATCGCCGCGACCCTGCTGATGAGGGCGGTCTGATCACATGTCCTTTCCCCTCCTGACAGCGACGGCGGCGCTCCCGGCGATCGGCGCGGTCGCCACCGCCGCCGTCCCGGCCGCGCGACGCACGTTCGCCAAGTGGCTGGCGCTGCTCTTCTCGCTGGCCACCCTCGTCCTGGCGGGCGTCGTGCTCGCCCGCTTCGAACCGGGCGGCAGCCGCTTCCAGCTCACCGAATCGCACGCCTGGATCAAGGACTTCGGCGTGCGGTACGAGCTGGGGGTGGACGGCATCGGCGTGGCGCTCATGGCGCTCACCGCCCTGCTCATGCCCTTCATCATCCTGGCGGGCTGGCACGACGCCGACCCGCTGGAGAACCAGAGCCGCCGCTGGCGCCCCACCCAGGGCTTCTTCGCCCTGATGCTGATGACCGAGGCGATGGTGATCCTCTCCTTCGAGGCCACCGACGTCTTCGTCTTCTACATCCTGTTCGAAGCCATGCTCATCCCGATGTACTTCCTCATCGGCGGCTTCGGCGACCGGGCCACCTCCTCCGCGGCCGCCGCCGCGGCGGGTGGCGGGGACGAGAACGCGGCGGCGCAACGCTCGTACGCCGCGGTGAAGTTCCTCCTCTACAACCTGGTCGGCGGCCTCATCATGCTGGCCGCGGTGATCGGGCTCTACTCGGTCGCGGGGACGTTCTCGCTCTCCGAGATCGCCGAGGCCCGCGCCAACGGCTCGTTCTCCATGGCGACCAGCACCGAGCGCTGGCTCTTCCTCGGGTTCTTCTTCGCCTTCGCGGTGAAGGCCCCGCTGTGGCCGCTGCACACCTGGCTGCCCAACGCCATGGGAGAGGCGACCTCCCCGGTCGCCGTGCTGCTCACCGCGGTCGTCGACAAGGTCGGCACCTTCGCGATGCTGCGCTTCTGCCTCCAGCTCTTCCCGGAGGCCAGCAAGTGGGCCACGCCGGTGATCCTGGTCCTGGCACTGATCAGCATCGTGTACGGGGCGCTGCTCGCCGTCGGCCAGCGCGACATCAAGCGGCTGATCGCCTACGCGTCGATCTCGCACTTCGGCTTCATCGTCCTCGGCATCTTCGCGATGACGAGCCAGGGCCAGTCGGGCGCGACGCTCTACATGATCAACCACGGCATCTCGACAGCCGCGCTGATGCTGGTGGCGGGCTTCCTGATCACGCGGCGCGGCTCGCGGCTCATCGCGGACTACGGCGGAGTGCAGAAGGTGGCCCCGATCCTGGCGGGCACCTTCCTGATCGGCGGCCTGGCCACCCTGTCGCTGCCGGGGCTCGCCCCGTTCGTCAGTGAATTCCTGGTCCTGGTCGGCGTGTTCTCCGCATATCCGGTGATCGGCATCATCGCCACCACCGGCATCGTGCTCGCCGCGATCTACGTCCTGGTCCTCTACCAGCGGACGATGACGGGACCGGTCAAGGCCGAGGTCCAGGGCATGGCGGACCTCAGGGTCCGTGAGCTGGTGGTGGTCGTCCCGCTGATCGCACTGCTGATCTTCCTGGGCGTCTACCCGAAGCCGCTGACGGACATCGTCAACCCGGCGGTGCAGCACACCATGTCGGACGTACAGAAGAAGGACCCCCAGCCCGAGGTGGAGGCCGCCAAGTGAGCGCAACAGCTGTCCACAGCCTGTGGACAACGGCGGGCGGGGTGACGTCGGCCGCCCCCGAGAAGTTCAAGGCACCGGTCATCGAGTACGCCCAGCTGACCCCGGTCCTGATCGTGATCGGCGTCGCCGTCCTGGGCGTGCTCGTCGAGGCCTTCGTGCCGCGCCGGGCCCGCTACTACACGCAGGTCTTCCTCACGGTCGCCGCCCTGGTCGCCGCGTTCGCCTCGGTGATCGTCCTGGCGGCCGGCGGATACGGTACGACAAAGGCGCACATCGCCGCGATGGGGGCCGTCGCCGTCGACGGGCCCGCCCTGTTCCTGCAGGGCACCATCCTGCTGACGTCGCTGGTCGCCGTCTTCACCTTCGCCGAGCGCAGGCTCGACCCCGCGTCCCACGGCAACCGCATCGACTCGTTCGCCGCGCAGGCCGCGTCGGTCCCCGGCAGCGACAGCGAGAAGGCCGCCGTCAAGGCCGGGTTCACCACCACCGAGGTCTTCCCGCTGATCCTCTTCTCGGTGGCGGGCATGCTGGTCTTCCCCGCGGCCAACGACCTGCTGACGCTCTTCGTGGCGCTTGAGGTCTTCTCCCTCCCGCTCTACCTCCTGTGCGCCGTCGCCCGTCGCAAGCGGCTGATGTCGCAGGAGGCCGCGGTGAAGTACTTCCTGCTCGGCGCCTTCTCCTCGGCGTTCCTGCTCTTCGGGATCGCCCTGCTCTACGGCTACGCGGGCTCCGTCTCGTACGCCAAGATCGCCACGGTCGTCGACGGTTCGATCCAGCAGATCGACCCGGCGCTCGCCGACACCATGGGCAACGACGCGCTGCTGCTCATCGGCGGCGCGATGATCCTGACCGGCCTGCTCTTCAAGGTCGGCGCCGTCCCGTTCCACATGTGGACCCCGGACGTCTACCAGGGCGCCCCGACCCCGGTCACCGGCTTCATGGCCGCGGCCACGAAGGTCGCCGCCTTCGGCGCCCTGCTGCGCCTGCTGTACGTGGTGCTGCCCGGCCTGACCTGGGACCTGCGCCCGGTCATGTGGGGTGTCGCGATCCTGACGATGCTGGGCGGCGCCATCGTCGCCATCACCCAGACCGACATCAAGCGGCTGCTGGCCTACTCCTCGATCGCGCACGCCGGCTTCATTCTCGCCGGTGTCATCGCCGCCACGCCCGAGGGCGTCTCCTCGGTCCTCTTCTACCTGGGCACGTACTCCTTCGTGACGGTCGGCGCCTTCGCCGTCGTCACCCTGGTGCGCGACGCGGGCGGCGAGGCGACGCACCTGTCGAAGTGGGCCGGGCTCGGCCGGCGCTCGCCGCTGGTCGCCGCGGTCTTCGCGGTGTTCCTGCTGGCCTTCGCCGGCATCCCGCTCACCTCGGGCTTCTCCGGGAAGTTCGCGGTGTTCAAGGCCGCGGCCGACGGCGGTGCGGGCGGACTGGTCGTCGTCGGTGTGATCTCCTCGGCGATCGCCGCGTTCTTCTACATCCGGGTCATCGTGCTGATGTTCTTCAGTGAGCCCAAGGCGGACGGCCCCACGGTCGCCGTCCCGTCCCCGCTGACGATGACCACGATCGCGGTCGGTGTCGCGGTCACCCTGGTGCTGGGTCTGGCCCCGCAGTACTTCCTCGACCTGGCGAGCCAGGCGGGAGTCTTCGTGAGGTAGGGCACAGGCGTACCACCGCTGCGACGGCGCCGGACGGGCTTGGAAGTCAAGCCCGTCCGGCGTTGTCGTACGTGGCGCCTATCGTGGCAGGGGAGTGCGGAACGGAACAGGACAGACACCGGGGGACAGAGCAATGGGCGGGACGGGCGTGACGGACGTGACCATGGATGCGACCGAGAGCGATGCGCGGCAGACGCTGCACCGGGTCTTCGGGTACGAGACGTTCCGCGGGGAGCAGGAAGCCGTCGTCGACCACGTGGTCGCGGGCGGGGACGCCGTCGTACTCATGCCCACCGGCGGCGGCAAGTCGCTCTGCTACCAGATCCCGTCCCTGGTCAGGTCCGGTACGGGCATCGTCATCTCGCCGCTGATCGCGCTGATGCAGGACCAGGTGGATGCCCTGCGCGCGCTGGGCGTGCGGGCCGGATTCGTCAACTCCACACAGGACTTCGACGAGCGGCGCTCCATGGAGGCGCAGTTCCTCGCCGGTGAGCTCGACCTGCTCTACCTGGCCCCGGAGCGGCTCCGGCTGGACTCCACCCTCGGGCTGCTCTCCCGCGGCAGGATCTCCGTCTTCGCCATCGACGAGGCACACTGCGTGGCCCAGTGGGGCCACGACTTCCGGCCCGACTACCTGGCTCTGTCCGTGCTGGGCGAGCGCTGGCCCGACGTCCCCCGCATCGCACTGACGGCGACGGCGACCGAGGCCACGCACCAGGAGATCACCCAGCGCCTGGGCATGCCCGACGCCAAGCACTTCGTCGCCGGCTTCGACCGGCCCAACATCCAGTACCGGATCGTGCCCAAGGCCGATCCGAAGAAGCAGCTGCTGTCCTTCCTCAAGGAGGAGCACGCCGGGGACGCGGGCATCGTCTACTGCCTCTCGCGCAACTCCACCGAGAAGACCGCCGAGTACCTCTGCCGCAACGGCATCGAGGCCGTCCCGTACCACGCGGGTCTGGACGCGGGCACCCGCGCGGTCCACCAGTCCCGCTTCCTGCGCGAGGAGGGCCTGGTCGTCGTCGCGACGATCGCCTTCGGCATGGGCATCGACAAGCCCGACGTGCGCTTCGTCGCCCACCTCGACCTGCCGAAGTCCGTCGAGGGCTACTACCAGGAGACCGGCCGGGCCGGCCGGGACGGCGCCCCGTCCACGGCCTGGATGGCCTACGGGCTCCAGGACGTCGTCCAGCAGCGCAAGCTCATCCAGGGCGGCGAGGGTGACGAGGCGTTCCGCCGCCGGGCCGCCTCGCACCTGGACTCGATGCTCGCGCTGTGCGAGACCGTGCAGTGCCGCCGGGCCCAGCTCCTGAAGTACTTCGGCCAGGAGCCCAGCACGGCCTCCTGCGGCAACTGCGACACCTGCCTGGCCCCGCCGGAGACCTGGGACGGCACGGTGGTCTCCCAGAAGCTGCTGTCCACGGTGGTACGTCTGAAGCGGGAGCGCGGACAGAAGTTCGGCGCGGGCCAGATCATCGACATCCTGCTGGGCCGCAAGACGGCGAAGGTCATCCAGTTCGACCACGACCAGCTCTCGGTGTTCGGCATCGGCGAGGAGCTGGCCGAGGCGGAATGGCGGGGCGTGGTCCGGCAGCTCCTGGCCCAGGGCCTGATCGCGGTCGAGGGCGAGTACGGCACGCTCGTGCTGACCGAGGAGAGCGGTTCGGTGCTCGGCCGGGAGCGCGAGGTGCTGCTGCGCAAGGAGCCCAAGAAGGTCACGTCGGCCCGATCCGCGTCGAAGGGCGGCAAGGGCAAGGCGGCCGCGGTCGCCGACCTCCCGGAGTCGGCCGTCCCGGTCTTCGAGGCCCTGCGCGCCTGGCGCGGCGCCCAGGCCAAGGAGCTCGGCCTCCCGGCGTACGTGATCTTCCACGACGCGACGCTGCGGGAGATCGCCGCGCTGCGCCCGGCCTCGCTCGGCGAGCTGGGCGGGATCAGCGGACTGGGCGAGAAGAAGCTGGCGACGTACGGCGAGGGCGTGCTGGAGGTGCTGGCGGAGCTGCCGGGCGACCCGGGCGCGGCACAGCCCGCCGGACCCGCCCCGGCCGCGGAAGCAGCGCCTGCTCCGGACAGGGACACCGCGCCCGCCCCGGCCGCGGAAGCATCGCCTGCCCCGGCTCGGACCACCGCGCCTGAGCCCACCCCGGCCCCGGTCCGGGAGTCCGGTCCGGACGCCGATCCGGAGTTCGGCTGGGACGAGGAGCCGCCGGAGTACGAGTGAGCGGGGTGCCGGGGTGCGGCGGGGCTACTGCGGGTCCGCCGCCCGGCGCCGCGAGACGATCGCGGTGAGGTCGAGATCGAGGGGGAAGGGCGCGGAGACCTTCATCCGGTCGTGGAAGATCCCGGTGGAGGTGTACGCCCCGGTGGCCGGCTCCAGCTCGAACACGTAGACGACCGCGCGGCCGTCCTGGTTCTCCACCCGCCAGTAGTGCGGGATCCTCGCCCGCGCGTACTTCACGGGCTTGGTCTCCCGGTCCCGGGTGACGGACTCGTCGGACACGACCTCGATCGCGAGCAGCACGCTGCTCGCGGGGAACCGCGTCTGCCGCAGACTCTCGACCGCTTCCGCGCGGACGACGACCACATCGGGTTCGGGCCGGTTCTGGAAGTCGACGTCGATGGTGAATTCCCGCACGACTTCAAGGTCCCGCGGAGCCAGCGACTGCAACTGCCAATTGAAGAAGTCGACCGCCCGCGAATGGAAAAGGGTCTGCGGACTCACGAAAACCAGGCTCCCGTCGATCAGCTCCGTGTGCGGAGGCAGATTCGGGAGTGTGTCCAGGTCATCGGCGGTCCAGCCGCCCACGGGCGGGACCGCCCACCGCGGCTCGGGGGCCTCGGGTTCGACGCTCATCAGTGCTCCCATGGGCCGGAGTCTGGCGGGTCCGTCCAGCGTATCCGCCCGGAACCGGCACGGGCCTGCCTGAACGTGTGAACGAGTCACGCGCCGTTGACCGCCATCCCCTGGCCGCATAGGCCCGTACATCCGCGTCCGGGTCCGCGACCGCCCCGCAAGAGCCTCCCGCGCCGCCGAGTCGCCCGGGTGACGCAGCAGGGCCAGCACCGCCGCCTTGCGCACGTCCGCGTTCGGGTCGGCCAGCGCACCGGCCAGCGGGGTGACCGCCTGCCCCGGGTCCGCCGAGGACAGCGCCGCCGCCGCGCCCGCCCGGACCTGCCAGGCCGGGTCCGCCAGCGCGGCGGTTGCCCGCGCGGCGTACGGGGCCGGGCACCCCGTCTCCGCCAGCGCGGCCAAGGCGGCGGCCCGCACCAGCGCGTCCGGGTCGTCCAGCAGTGGGGCGAGCGGGCCGGGGGCGGGGGAGCGGACCGCGGCCAGCCCCTTCGCCACGGCCACCCGGACCTCACGGGACGCGTCGGCGGCGGCCCGGACCAGTCCGTCCACCGCGTCCACGGACACCAGGGCCCGGACGGTCTCTACCCGCACATCGAGATCCGGGTCGGTGAGTGTGCGGGCGTACAGCTCCGCGTTGCCCAGCCGCAGCGCCCGCAGGGTGTCCAGCGCGGCGGCCCGCACCACCGGGTCGGCCGAGGCGAGCGCGGTGACCAGGGGCGTCCGCAGCGCCGGTTCGGGCTCCAGTACCTCGACCAGTTCGCGCAGGGATGCGGCGACGGCCGCGCGGACGGTGGGGGCCGCATCGGCGAGCGCGGTGGCCAGGGCGGGCCCGGCGCCCCGTGGGGTGGACTCGGTGAGCGCGGCGACGGCGGCGCGGCGGACGCCCGGGTCGGGATCGGCCAGGTAGGGGGCCAGGTCCGCCAGATCGGGCTCGCCGTCCGTGAGGGCCAGCAACTCCAGGATGCGCGGGGAAGTGGCGCTGACAGCAACGGGGGAGTCGAGCGAAGGCGAAGGCGTACGAGCCGAGGCAGAAGCCGGCGCCGCGTCACGCGGACCCGCCGTCCCCACCCCTTCCGGCTCCACCTCGCCGATCCGCCGCACCGGGCCGCCCGCCGGGGCGAACCCCTCCACCGGCACCAGGTACGGCGCCACCGGCCGGGCCGTGAACTCCATCGCGCCGGAAGCCGACTTGTACAGGTCCAGGTGGTGGAACCAGTCCGTGTCGTCCCGCTCCGGATGGTCCGTGCGCTCGTGGTAGAGGCCCCAGCGGGACTCCGTGCGGGCCAGCGAGGAGCGGGCCGCCATCTCCGCGCAGTCCCGGATGAACGACACCTCGGCGCACCGCATCAGCTCGTGCGGGGTCTTCGCGCCCATCTCCGCGATGTCCGCGCGCATCCGCTCGAACGACTCCAGGGCGATCGAGAGCCGGGCACCGGACTTGGGCGGTGCCACGTAGTCGTTCACGAAGCGGCGCAGCTTGTACTCGACCTGCGGCTGCGGGGGACCTTCCGGGTTGCGCAGCGGCCGGTAGACCAGTTCGTGGGCGGCGGCGAGCTGATCGGCGGGCAACTCGCCCTCGTACGGGGTGAACCGGGCGGCATCCGCGCCCGCCAGGTCGCCGAAGACGAACGCACCGATCATGTAGTTGTGCGGGACGCAGGCCAGGTCCCCGGCCGCGTAGAGCCGGTCCACGGTGGTGCGGGCCCGGTCGTCGACCCGGACGCCGGAGGCCGAATGACCGCCGCACAGGCCGATCTCGGAGATGTGCATCTCGATGTCGTGGGTGCGGTAGTCGTGGCCGCGCCCCGCGTGGAAGGTGCCGCGGGTGGGCCGCTCGGTGGTGTGCAGGATGGACTCCAGCGCGCTGACCGACTCCTCGGGGAGATGGCTCAGCTTCAGGTACACCGGGCCGCGGTCGGAGGCCACTTCCGCCGCGAACTCGGCCATCATCTGCCCGGACCAGTAGTCGGAGTCCACGAAGCGTTCGCCGTGCCGGTTGACCTGGTAGCCGCCGAAGGGGTTGGCGACGTAGGCGCAGGCCGGGCCGTTGTAGTCCTTGATCAGTGGGTTGATCTGGAAGCACTCGATGCCGGTCAGCTCGGCGCCCGCGTGGTAGGCCATGGCGTAGCCGTCACCGGCGTTGGTGGGGTTCTCGTACGTGCCGTAGAGGTATCCGGAGGCGGGCAGCCCGAGCCGTCCGCAGGCGCCGGTGGCCAGGATGACGGCGCCCGCCCGGACGGTGACGAACTGCCCCGACCGGGTGTTGAAGCCGGCCGCCCCGATCGCCCGGCCGTCGTCGCCGGTGAGGATGCGCACGGGCATGACGCGGTTCTCGATCCGGATGAGCTCGCGCATCTCGCGGCGGCGCAGCTGCCGGTAGAGGACCTTCTTCACGTCCTTGCCCTCGGGCATCGGCAGCACGTACGAGCCGGAGCGGTGCACCTGGCGGACCGCGTACTCGCCGTGCTCGTCCTTCTCGAACTTCACGCCGTACGACTCCAGCCGCTGCACCATCGCGAAGCCGCGTGTGGCGGTCTGGCGGACGGTGGACTGGTCGACGATGCCGTCGTTGGCACGGGTGATCTCGGCGACGTAGTCGTCGGGTTCGGCGCGGCCCGGGATCACCGCGTTGTTCACGCCGTCCATGCCCATGGCGAGGGCGCCCGAGTGGCGGACGTGCGCCTTCTCCAGCAGGAGGACGGAGGCGCCGTGCTCGGCGGCGGTGAGGGCCGCCATCGTGCCGGCCGTACCGCCGCCGACGACCAGTACGTCGCAGGAGATTTCCTCGGCGTCGGCGAGGGCGGGGATCTGCACGGGGGTGCCTTTCGGAAGAGGGGAGTTCAGGCAGCGGGGGCGGGGGCGAGCGATTCGAGGACCTCGCGGCGCAGCGCGACCGTGGCCGGATCGGTGTGGGCGGCGCGTTCGCGCGGGCGTGGCACGGGCAGCACCCGGCCGGTGGAGAGCAGCGCGACGCGGTCGCCGAGGAACAGCGCCTCGTCCACGTCGTGCGTGACGAAGACGACGGTGGCGCCGGTCCCCTGCAGCACGTCCACCAGCAGCTGCTGCATCCCGGCCCTGGTCTGGGCGTCCAGCGCGCCGAACGGCTCGTCCATCAGGACCGCGCGCGGCCCGGCGGCCAGCGCGCGGGCCAGCTGGACGCGCTGGCGCTGGCCGCCGGAGATCCGGTGCGGAAGCTTGGTGCCGTGCTCCTCCAGGCCGACCCGGGCCAGCCAGGACCCGGCGCGTGCGCGGCGTTCGGCGCGCCCCACCCCCTGGATGGCGAGGGGCAGTTCGACGTTGGCGCGGACCGTGCGCCACGGGAGCAGTGCGTCGTCCTGGAAGACGAGGGCCCGCTCGGCGCGGGGTGCGGTGATGGGTTCGCCGTCCTGGCTCACCTCGCCGCCGAGCGCCGGGAGCAGCCCGGCAAGGGTGCGCAGCAGAGTCGACTTCCCGCAGCCGGACGGGCCGACGACGGTGAGGATCTCGCCGGGTACGACGTCGAGGTCGAGCCCGTCCAGGACGGGCACCCCGCCCCGGCCGAGGGTGACGCCCCGCAGGGTGAGCCGCACGCCCCGGGGGGCGGGCGTGGAGGTGTCGGTGGTCATGGGCGCACCCGCTCCTTTGCCGTACGGACCAGTGGGACGGCGGTCGCCGCCGGGGGACGGCCGGGGCGGGCCGGCGGCGTACGGGAGTTGTCGGGCGGCTCTCCGTGCGCGGCAGCCAGCGGGTCAGCCTGCGGCCCAGCAGCTCGACCGCCGTCGAGGTCAGCCAGCCGAGCAGACCGATGGTGGCCATGCCGACGAAGACGCCCGGGTAGTCGACGACGGTGTAGTCCTGCCAGGTGCGGTAGCCGACCCCGTACTCGCCGGAGATCATCTCGGCCGAGATCACACAGATCCACGACACCCCGATCCCGACGGACAGGCCGCCCAGGATGCCGGGGAGCGCCCCGGGCAGGACGACGGACCGCAGGACGCGCCACCGTCCGCCGCCCATCGTCAGGACGGCCTCCTCCCACACCGGCGTCAGCGCCCGCACCGCGTGCCGGGTGGAGACCATGACGGGGAAGAACGCCGCGGTGCAGGTGATGAAGACGATGCCCTGCTCGTTGCTGGGGAAGAGCAGGATCGCCACCGGGACGAGCGCGATCGCCGGGACCGGGCGCAGCACTTCGAGGACCGGGCCGAGCAGATCGGCGGCGATGCGCGAGCGGGCCACGGCCGTGCCGACGGTGACGCCGAGCACGGCGGCCAGCGCGAAACCGGTGACGATCCTGGTCAGGCTGTCGGTCAGGTCCTGCCAGTACGCGTCGCCGGAGATCCGGTCACCGAAGGCGCGGCCGACCTCCGTCACGGTCGGGAACTGCTCGAAGCGCAGCCACAGATTGATGTCGTAGGAGGTCAGCGCCTGCCAGAGGCCGAGGACCGCGACCAGCGAGAGCGCCCGGCGCACGAGCGACCACCGGCCGCTCATGAGGCGGACCGGGCCTTGTCCAGGGCGGTGGCGTACGGGACGGTCCGGGAGCCGGGGTGGGCCGACACGTAGGCCCGGGCCGCGGACCCGGTGACGAAGGGCCGCAGTTCGGCCCCGTCCGAGACCCACACCGCCCGGTCCGCGAACCAGAGCGTGCCGGTGCCCGCGTCGGGGACGTACGCCACCCGGACCGCGTCGCGGTGCGTGGCCACGTACCGCAGCAGTGCGGTGGGGGTGGGATACGCGGTCGTGGTGTCCTTCCCCTTGAGCCACACCTCGCCGCCGCGCCGGGCGGGCGGACCGGCGGCGAGGGCCTTCGCGTAGCCGGCGCCGTACACCCGCTTCAGGTAGCTGTCGTCGACGAAGGCGTCGACGTCGACGTCGCCGACGAGCTTCGCCGAGCGCAGCACCGGGACGTCCTTCTTCAGCGCCGCGATCAGTGCGGGCTTCAGTGTGGTGTCGAAGGTGGCGATGCCCTGGGCGCCGTTGTAGAGGTGGACGACCTCGGCCGGCAGCCCGGTGGCCTTCGCGACCGACTCGGAGGCCGCCACCGGGTGCTGGTGGAGGTAGTCGGTCGCCCGGCCCTGGGCGCGGAGGAAGTCCGCCACGACGGCGGGCCGCTTCTTCGCGAAGTCCTGGCCGACCGTGACCCCGTGGAAGGTCGGCAGCTTCAGCTCGGCGCCGTCGTACAGCGCCTTGGCGCGGCCCTGGAAGGCGAGCAGCCCCGGCCAGGCGACGAACTGCGAGAGGGCGTCCGCGCTGCCCGCCTGGAGCGCCGAAGCACCCACCGCGGGCTGCTGGTTGAGCTTGCGGATGTCCTTCTCCGGGTCGAGGCCGGCCTGCTGGAGGGCGCGGACCAGAGTGCCGTCGGCCGCCGAGCCGACGCTCGTGGAGACCTTCTTGCCGCGCAGGTCGGTGAGTGAGCGGAGCTCCGAGTCCGGCCCGGTGACCACGGTGTTGAGGCCGCCCGCCAGGTTGTACCCGGTGACCGAGACGAGCCGGGTGGGGCGGTTCAGCTGCTTGCCGCGGGCCGCGTTGATCAGGAGCGGGAAGTCGCCCATCGAGCCGATGTCGATCTTCCCGGCGGTCATCTGCGCGGTGATCGGGGCGCCGGTGGCGTAGTCCTGCCACTTCACCTTGTACGTGATGCCGTCCCGCTCACCGCGGCTGCGCAGCTCGTCCTCGAAGTAGCCGAGGGAGCGCAGCAGGGTGCCCGCCGTGACGGTGTTGATCGTCCGGGACTGGTAGCCGACGGTCACCGTGACCGTGCCGCTGTCGCCCGCGCTCGCCGAGCTGCCGCAGCCCGCCGTCAGCGGGACCAGCAGGGCGGCTCCGAGCAGGGCGCCGAATGCCTTGCGTCGCATGGGGAACCGGGCCTTTCAGCGGAGTAGGTAGGGCATGTTGACGGTGACCGCGTCGGTGGGGCACCGGGCCGCGCACGGGCCGCAGTACCAGCACTCGTCCACGTGCATGTACGCCTTGCCGCTCTCCGGGTTGATGGCGAGGGAGTCGAGCGGGCACATGTCGACGCAGAGCGTGCAGCCGTCGATGCACTTCGACTCGTCGATGGTCACGGGCACGTCGGCCCGCTGGGGCGCCAGAGGCATGGCGGTCTCCAGGTAGGTGGTGATGAGGCGGGAAGGGAGCGGTCAGCCGGACCGGTGCAGCAGGGCGCTCATGCTGATGCGGTCGCCGCGGAAGCGGATGAACTCCAGGTCGACCGGGCGCCCGTCGGCGAGATGGGTGAGGCGCTCCAGCATCAGCACGGCGGAGCCGCGCGGGGTCTCCAGGACGGCGGCGGAGTGCGCGTCGGCGTTGACGGCCTCCAGGGTGATCTCGGCGGTGCCCAGCGGCTGCCCGGTCAGGGACTCCAGCAGCCGGAACACATCGGTGTTCTCCAGGTCGGCGCCCAGCAGCCCGGTCCCGATGTCCATGGGTACGTAGGTGAGGTCGAGGGAGAGCGGCAGCCCGTTCAGCAGCCGGCGGCGCTCGATGTAGAGCACGTCGGTGTGCTCGGCGACGCCGAGCCGCCGGGCGACGGGAGCGGGTGCGGGGACGGGCCCGACGGTACGGACCTCGTTGGTGACCCTGCCGTGTTCGCGCAGGATCTCGGCGAGCCCCTGGAGCCGGTCCAGGGCGTGCGGGTACTTCTCGCTGACGACGACGGTGCCGACCCGGGCTGCCGCTCGACCAGGCCCTCGCCGCGGAGCAGGTCCAGGGCCTGGCGGACGGTGTTGCGGGAGACGCGGTAGTCGGTGCCGATGGTGTCCTCGTACGGCAGCACGCCACCCGGGAACGCACCCGTGCGCACCTGGTGGCGCAGCAGGTCGGCGAGGAGCCGGGCACCGTCCGCGCGCAGCCGGCGCCGGCGGGCGGCGGCGACCGGCACGGTGTGCTCGCGGATGCGTTCGGCTGGCATGCGGTGGACCATACCGACGCCGTACGGGAGTTGGTGTTGCCGCAGTGTTGCGCCACCTGGGCGCCCCCGGCGTACGGCTGTGACCTGCGGCGATGTGGCCGGTGGCGGGAAGATCTGCCACCGGCGCCCCGGGGTGGGCGGACCCTACCCGCCGCCGCCCGACTGGTTGGACCTGTCCTGGCGGACGTTGCGGTGCACCGCGTGCGCCGGCCACTGTTCGCGGATCAGGTGGCGCATCGCGCCCCGGCTGCCGCGGCCGGTGGCGACGAAGCGGGTGAGGCCGGCCGCCGACACGAGGGCGGCGAGTGCCCGGCTGCGGTGGTCGGGGAAGCCGGCCTGCTCCGCGGCGGCGAACCGCTGCCGGGCCTGGGCGGCCAGGTCCTTCGCGACCACCGGGTGGCGGTGGTACGGCAGCAGGCCGAGGAAGCGGCGGGTCTCCCGGCGCAGCAGGCCGCGCTGCACCAGGGCGTCCAGATACATCCCCTCGACCTGCCGCGCGGTGTGCCGCACCCAGCGCCGGGCGGCCACGCCGGAGCCGGACCTGCTCTTCCCCGGCGCGGGCAGGCTCCGCATCAGCGCGGCGAGCAGCGGGTCCGGCGGCTCCAGCGGGTTGACCACCTGCACCTGGCCGCGCTGTTCGGCGATCCGGCCCTGGAGCTCCAGTTCGGCCAGGGCCGCCCCGGCCATCGCGTACTCGAGGAAGCGGTTGCGGCAGTACGGCTTCCCGCGCTGCGGGTCCAGCGCGAGCAGCAGGAGTTCCTCGGGCAGCGCGGGTCCGGGCGGCAGGCTCATGGCGCGGACACGATCCGTCCGGTCACTTCGCCGAGGCCGACCCGGGTGCCGTCAGGACCCGGTGCCCAGGCCGTGATCGTCACCGTGTCGCCGTCCTCCAGGAACGTCCGCTTGCCCTCACGGAGTTCGAGCGGGTCGCGCCCGTTCCAGGTGAGTTCGAGCAGCGAGCCGCGCTGGGCCGGCTCGGCTCCGCTGATGGTGCCGGAACCGTAGAGGTCACCGGTGCGCAGCGAGGCGCCGTTCACCGTCATCTGGGCCAGCTGCTGGGCCGCTGTCCAGTACATGGTGGAGAACGGCGGCTCGGCGACGACCTGGTCGTTGATCGCGACGGAGAGCCGCAGGTCGAAGCCGCCCGGCTCCTCCTCGTCCGCGTCGTCGAGGTAGGGCAGCAGCGGGAAGTCGCGGGCGGGCGGGCCGGTGCGGGCCGCCTCCAGGGCCTCCAGCGGTGTCACCCACGCCGAGACGGACGTGGCGAACGACTTGCCGAGGAAGGGGCCCAGCGGCACGTACTCCCACGCCTGGATGTCGCGCGCCGACCAGTCGTTGAGCAGCGACAGACCGAAGACGTGCTCGCGGAAGTCGGCGAGCGCGACGGACCGGCCCTGCTCCGAGCCGACGCCGACGACGAAGCCGACCTCGGCCTCGATGTCCAGCTTGACGGACGGGCCGAAGACGGGAGCCGGGTCGGCCGGTGCCTTGCGCTGTCCCGACGGGCGCGCCACATCCGTACCGGAGACCACGACCGTGCCCGCCCGGCCGTGGTAACCGATCGGCAGGTGCTTCCAGTTGGGGGTCAGGGCGTCGCCGTCCGGGCGGAAGATCCGGCCGACGTTGGTGGCGTGGTGCTCACTGGCGTAGAAGTCGACGTAGTCGGCCACCCGGTAGGGCAGATGGAGCGTCACGGAGTCCACCGGGTGCAGCAGCGGTTCGATGTCCGCGCGGTGGGCCGGGACCGTCACCCACGCGGTCAGCGCCCGGCGCACATCGCTCCAGGCGGTGCGGCCGGCCGCGAGCAGCGGCATCAGGTCCGGATGGGCCAGCAGTTGCGCATAGGGCGAGCCGAGGGCGAGCGCGGCCGCCCCGGCGTCCAGCACATGGCGGCCGATGCGGACGCCGACCCGTCGCTCGTCGGGGCGGTCGGGGGTGGAGAACACGCCGTACGGAAGGTTGTGCGGACCGAAGGGATCGCCCTCGGCCAGTTCGAGCGGGCTGCTCTGCTCGGGCATCTGTTGCTGCCTCGCTTTCCAGGTCGCTTGAGGGACACGTTACGTCGGAGGTACTACCCGGCGGCAGTGCCCCAACCATCCCCAATGCCCGGAAAGTTCCACCGTATCCCCGCGCACGGACTGGTACGCGGGGGCACGGCGGTCCCGTTCAGCCGGCCGTGCGCGGGATGCGCTTCTCCCAGGTCCGGTGGAAGACGACCTCGTCGCCGTCCTTGCACACCACCTCGTTGGAGGTGATGAAGTCGGCGGCGTCGGCGGTGATCTCGGAACGCGTCTCGACCAGCACGTTCCAGCCCAGCTCCGGCCGGTGCAGCCGGACCGTCCAGTCGGACCGGGTGCGCGCGGAGAGCGGGTCGCTCTCCTGGACGGTGTACGTCTCCACCGCGTCCTCGGTGAATTCGAGGCCGTCCGGGTAGACCCGGGTGCCGCCGTAGCGCGGGTCCACCTCCATCCGCCACTCGCCCTTGGCGACGTCGCGGATCACCAGGCGCTCGGGGCGCTGCTCGTCGAGCGTGGCCGGGTAGACGACGCCGAGCGGCTCCGACTGCTCCGGCTCCTCGAAGTGGATCGAGGGGTCCTCGGTGTGCCGGCGCACCGGCAGCTCGACGAAGCTGCCTTCGGCGTCCAGGGTGAAGCCCGCCGAACCGGCCTGCGGCCAGATCCACGGCCAGTACGAGGAGGAGACCGCGAGCCTGATCCGGTGGCCGGGCGGGAAGGTGTGCCCGATGCCGTTCAGGTCGAACGTCACGTCCTCGGTCGCCCCGGCCGGCCAGTCCTCGGCCCGGTCCCGGCCGTGCCGGGCGGAGAGGTTGAGGACGCCGCGGGTGACGAGGGTGGAGGAGCCGTCCGGGGCGACGTCGCAGAGCCGGGCGATCGCCTGGCCCCGCGGCACGTCCATCCGGATGCGCAGCCGTACCCGGGGGCGGCCCAGGATCTCGATCGGGGCGGCCTCGACGGGGAACTCGAAGGACACCGACTTGGCGTCCTCGTCGCGCTGGTCGGGCGGCAGGTCCGCGTCGTTGCCGAACGGGAAGAACCGGCCGGCGTCCACCCCGGTCTGCTGCGGCGAGTCGACGGTCTGCGGCCCGCCCTGCAGGGCGTACGCGACCGGCGAGACGTTCTCCGACGGCCAGCTGGTGTCCCCGACCCAGCGGCCGGGCAGCGTCTCGTACACCGTGGCGGGCCGGTGCGACTCGCTGATCCAGGACCGCAGCAGCGGCTCCGCCATGACGCCGGTGTCCTTGCCCTTCAGGTGCTGGTCCCACCAGCGCAGCGTCTCCTGGAGGAAGCCGATGCCGGGCCCCGGCGGCAGACCGCGGTCGGGGTACTGGTGCGACCAGGGCCCGATCAGCCCGCGGACCTTCGCAGGGTCCAGGTGCTCGACCAGCCGGAGCACGGTGTCGCGGTAGGGGTCGTGCCAGCCGCCGACCGCGAGGACGTTCGCCTCGATGGCGGAGTAGTCCTCGCAGACACTGCCGTGCTTCCAGTAGTCGTCGCGCGTCTGGTGCGCCAGCCAGGTGTGGATGAAGGGATCGACGGCCTCCAGCCGCTCCAGCCACATGTCCTTCCACGCGTCGCCGACCTGCGCCGGGTCGGGCGGCCGGCAGACGAAGGCCAGCATGGTCGCGGCCCAGGCGTGCATGTCCACGGCCAGGACCGATCCGCCCATGTAGTGGACGTCGTTGTCGTAGCGGTCGTCGGCCGAGCACACGGTGACGATCGCCTTCAGCGGCTCGGGGGCGAGCGCGGCGATCTGGAGCGAGTTGAAACCGCCCCAGGAGATGCCGAACATGCCGACCCGGCCCGAGCACCACTCCTGCTGGGCCAGCCAGTGCACGACGGCGACGCCGTCGGCGAGCTCCGTCGCGTCGTACTCGTCGCCCGGCAGCCCCTCGCTGTTGCCGTGGCCCCGCACGTCGACCCGCACCGAGGCGTAGCCGTGGCCCGCGTACCAGGGGTGGCGCTGCCAGTCGCGCGGCGCCGTCCAGTCGCTCAGCCGGTACGGGAGGTACTCCAGCAGCGCGGGTACGGGTTCGTCCGTGACCGGCCGCCAGATCCGGGCGTACAGCCGGGTGCCGTCCGGCAGCGGGATGCGGATGTCCTCGTGGGTCGTCTCGTACGGGAACTCGGTGCGGATGTGCATGGGGCTACCTCAGTGGACGGGGTGCATGGTGCGCTTCAGCCAGGGGGCGGCGGCGATGACGGCCAGACCGGCCGCCACCGCGATAGCGCCATTGACACCGAAGTAGGCGGGGTTGGAGACCTCGCCGTACAGCTTCACGATCTGTGCCTGGATGCCGTTGGCGAGGGCCAGTGAGAGGAACCAGAGCGCCATCGTCTGGCTGGCGAACGCCTTGGGGGCGAGCTTCGTGGTCGCGGACATGCCGGAGGTCTCCAGCAGGATGTCGCCGAGGCCGAGCAGCAGATACGAGCCGACGATCCACCAGGCGGCCATCTTGTAGCTGTCCCCGGCGTGCCCGGAGGTGGGCAGGACCATCAGCAGGAACGAGAGCCCGCCGAGGATCACCCCCATCGCGATCTTGTTGGAGGCGTGCGGCTGGCGGGGCCCCATCTTCGCCCAGACGGCGGCGACCACCGGGGCCAGCGCCACCTCGAAGGCGCCGAGCGCGGAGGCGTACCAGCTGGCCGGGAAGTGGAAGCCGAAGATCTCGGTGCGGGCGTTGGTCGACGCCAGCAGCATCATCGTCGAGTACGCCTGGAAGAGGATGAAGTTGAAGACGACGGAGGCCAGGAACAGCACCACGTACGGGCGCAGCCTGCCGCGCTCCTCCGCGGTGACCCGGGGGCTGCGGAACATCACCACGAAGTACACCACCGGCGCGATCACCGAGATGACGGTGAGCACGTCGACGAAGCGGTCCATGGTCAGCCAGCCCGCCAGGGCCAGAACGGTGGCGAGGGCGGCGATCGCGAGGGTGCCGACGATGATCAGCCGGACCGCCCGGCGCATCGGTTCCGGGGCCAGCGCGAACTCGGCGGCGTTCTTACGCCCGGCCAGGTGACGGCGGCCCAGCACGTACTGGATCAGGCCGAGTGTCATGCCGAACGCGGCGGCCGAGAAACCCCAGTGCCAGCTCGCGTGGTCACCGAGCCAGCCGGTGATCAGCGGGCCGAGGAACGCACCGATGTTGATGCCCATGTAGTACAGGGCGAAGCCGGCGTCGCGGCGCTCGTCGTCGGTGCGGTAGAGCTTGCCGACCATGGTGGCCACGTTGGGCTTGAGCAGGCCCGTCCCGGCGCTGATCAGGCCGAGGCCGACCCAGGTCATGACGTTGGCGGGCACCGCCATGGCGTAATGCCCGAGAGCGATGAGGATGCCGCCGTACAGCACGGCCCGGTAGGAGCCGAGGATCCGGTCGGCCAGCCAGCCGCCGGCCACGGAGACCAGGTAGACGAGGGTGCCGTAGGCCGCGGAGACGGACGCGGCGGTACCCGCCTCCATGCCCAGGCCGCCGTTGCTGACGGAGTCGGCGAAGTAGAGGACCAGGATCGCCTGCATGCCGAGGAACGAGAACCGCTCCCAGACCTCCAGGCCGGACAGGGTCATCAGACCCCGTGGGTGGCCGAAGAAGGCGTGGTCGTCACCGGGCGGGGGCTGGGCGGATTCGGTGTCGGTAGCGGTGTGGGACAAAGCGACAACTCCTGATCGTATGAGCTGATCCCGAACATACCGGCGGTGGCGGGAAGGCGCCCACGGTGATCCAAAGGGGACCGGATACGCTGACTTGAGTGAGGACAGCGACACATCGACATTCCGTGTGATCGTCAGCAGACAGGAGATCCCCTCGTGACCGTCGTCGGGCCGTTCGGACTGAGCGTGCGGGACCAGGCTCTTGAGGCCGGTGTCCAGGCCGGTTTGGCTGCTGTCGAGTCGGGGCTGCTCGATGCCACCAAGAGCGAGGTGCCCTTCATCACGGAGGCCGCGCAGCACCTGGTACTCGCAGGGGGCAAGCGGTTCCGGCCGCTGCTCGCGATGCTCACGGCGCAGTTCGGTGACGCCGACGCCCCCGGCGTGGTGCCCGCCGCCGTGGTCGTCGAGCTGACGCACCTCGCGACGCTGTACCACGACGACGTGATGGACGAGGCCGACGTACGCCGCGGCGTCGACAGCGCCAATTCCCGCTGGGGCAACTCGGTGGCCGTGCTGACCGGCGACTTCCTCTTCGCCCGCGCCTCGCACATCCTGGCCGACCTCGGCCCCGAGGCCGTGCGCATCCAGGCGGAGGCGTTCGAGCGGCTGGTCACCGGCCAGATCCTGGAGACCGCGGGCCCGCGCGACGGCCGCGACCCGGTCGACCACTACCTGGACGTGCTGCGCGGCAAGACCGGGTCGCTGGTCGCCGTGGCGTGCCGGTTCGGCGCGATGATGGCCGGTGCCGACGAGTCGGTGACCGACATCCTCACCCAGTACGGCGAGCGCCTCGGCGTCGCCTTCCAGCTCGCCGACGACGTGCTCGACATCGCCTCCGACTCCCACGAGTCCGGCAAGACCCCCGGCACCGACCTCCTCGAAGGCATCCCGACGCTGCCCGTACTCCACCTGAGGGCGCAGGCGGCGGCCGACGGGAAGCCGGACGACCTGGAGCTCGTCGAGCTGCTGGACGGCGACCTCAGCGACGGCGCACGGCTCGACGAGGCGCTGCGCCGGCTGCGCGCCCACCCGGCGCTCGGCCAGGCCAGGCGCGACACGGTCCGCTACGCCGAGGAGGCGCGGGCCACGCTGGCCCCGCTGCCGGAGTGCTACGCCAAGGCCGCCCTGGAAGAGATGTGCGACGCCGTGGTGCACCGCGCGGGCTGAGACCGGCTGCTCGCCGGCCCCTACGGGTCGGCGGCGCAACGGCCCCGCGGTGTCATACCGAAGAGGTATACGGAGTTGCTCCCGCGGGGTGACGCCTGAACCCGGCCGATTTGGTCAGATGGATAACAACCACTCCTGACCAAGACGCATGAGAATGGCGGCAGGGAGTGGACGAGTGCATCCGGACGGAAGCCGCCGACCACGGAGGTAGGGCACACATGGCACCGAACGACAGCGCAGCGACCAACGGCACGGCAGCGGACGGGACCGGAGGCACCGTCGTACGCCGCGGCAAGGCGGTGCGCTACATCGTCCCGGTCGCGGTGGCGGGAGTGGCGGCCGCGACGATCGGGCTGGTCCCGGCGCTCGCAAGCTCGGGTGACCCCGATCTGCCGGAGATCACCGCGCAGGAACTCATCGAGAAGATCGCCGCATCGGACACGCAGCAGCTCTCCGGCACGGTGAAGATCACCACCGACCTCGGCATCCCGTCGATGGGCGGGCTGACCGGTTCCCTCGCCCCGGACGCCGCGGGCAAGGACGGGTCGGGCGCCGATCCGCAGGCGAAGCTGACGGAGCTGGCATCCGGCACGCACACCCTCCGGGTGGCCGCCGACGGCCCCGAGAAGCAGCGGGTGTCCGTCCTGGACAAGGCGTCCGAGTACAGCGTCGTCCACAACGGTGACCAGGTCTGGGCGTACGACAGCAAGTCCAACGAGGTCTACCACGCGAAGGACAAGGCACAGGGCGGTGCGAAGCGCGGCGAGCACAAGGCTCCCGAGGGCGTACCGACCACGCCGAAGGCACTGGCCGAACAGGCCCTGAAGGCCGCCGACGGCACCACGTCCGTGACGGTCGACGGCACCGCGCAGGTCGCCGGGCGCGATGCGTACAAGCTGGTCATCAAGCCGGAGCAGAGCGGTTCGACGGTCGGTTCGATCACCGTCGCGGTGGACGCGAAGAGCGGCGTACCGCTCAAGTTCACCCTGCAGCCCAGCGCGGGCGGCAAGGCGGCGGTCGACGCCGGATTCACCTCGGTCGACTTCGGCAAGCCGGCCGCGTCCACGTTCTCCTTCACCCCGCCCAAGGGCGCCAAGGTGACCGAGGCGGACGAGACGGGCACCCACAAGAAGGCCGAGAAGGCGCCGGGCGACCTGAGCGCGCTCGAGGGCCTGAACGTGATCGGCAAGGGCTGGAACACGATCGCCGAGATCAAGACCCCCGGCGGCACCGGTCTCCCCTCGAAGGCCTCGGGTGACGTACCGGCCGAGGCGCAGCAGTTCCTGGACGCGCTCGGCGACAAGGTCACCGGCAAGTTCGGTTCGGGCACGGTCTTCAAGACCCGCCTGGTCAACGCGCTGATGACGGACGACGGCAGGGTGTACGTCGGCGCGGTCACGAAGGACGCGCTGGTGAAGGCGGCCGACAACGCCGGCTGACACCCGCAGCGTCCCGCGCACCACGCACCCGCCCCGCCGTAGCCTCCATACGGCGGGGCGGGCGCGATCCGCGGCGGCCCCGGTGAATCCGTTCCGCCGAACCCATGGGGAGCAGACATGACAGGGGCCGAAGCCGCGCCCGTGATCGAGACCCGGGGCCTGACCAAGCGGTACCGGGGCGGTCAGCTCGCTGTGGACGGGCTCGACCTCGATGTCCCGGGCGGCAGCGTCTTCGGGTTCCTCGGGCCCAACGGCTCCGGGAAGACCACCACCATCCGGATGCTGATGGGCCTGATCGAGCCGACTTCCGGTACCGCGAGCGTCCTGGGCCGGCCGATGCCGGGCTCGGCACGCAGCGTGCTTCCGCAGGTCGGGGCGCTGATCGAGGGGCCGGCGCTGTACGGCTTCCTGAACGGGCGGGACAACCTCCTGCGCTACGACCGCGCCGACCCGACCGCCGACCCGCGCACCCGCGGCGCCCGCGTCGGCCACGCCCTGGACCGGGTCGGCCTGGCGGCCGCGGCCGGCAAGAAGGCCCGGGCGTACTCGCTCGGCATGAAACAGCGGCTCGGCCTCGCCGCCGCCCTGCTCCGGCCCCGCCGGCTGCTCGTCCTGGACGAGCCCACCAACGGCCTGGACCCGCAGGGCATGCGGGAGATCCGCACCCTGGTGCGGGAGCTGGCGGCCGAGGGCACCACGGTCTTCCTCTCGTCCCACCTCCTCGACGAGATCGAGCAGGTGTGCACGCACGCGGCCGTCATGGCACGGGGCCGGCTGATCACCCAGGGCCCGGTCGCCGATCTCGCGGCGGGCGCCCGCGGCCGTCTCGCCGTCACCACTCCGGACCCGGCCGACGCCGTCCGCATCCTCGGCGAGCACGGAGTCGGCGGACTCACCGTCGACGGCGACCGGGTGCGGGCCGACGCACCGCCGGGCTCGGTCGAACTCGCCGACCTGAGCGCCGCCTTGGTGCGCGGCGGCGTCCGGGTCCGGTCCTTCGGCGTCGAACGGGCCTCGCTGGAGGACGCCTTCGTCGCACTCACCGGAGAGGGATTCGATGTCGCAGGCTGAGCTCGAACGCGACGAGGCCCGTCCGCTGCGGCGCAACCCGCTGTGGACGCTCGGCATCCTGCGCTCCGAACTGACCACGACCCTGCGCCGCTGGCGCACCGTCGCCCTGCTCGGCGTGCTGGCCGCCGTCCCCGTACTGATCGGGATCGCGGTACGGATCGAGACGGCCGACGGTTCGTCGACCGGTCCCGGCGAAGGCGGGGCCGGGCCCGCCTTCCTCTCCCAGGTGACCAACAACGGCCTCTTCCTGGTCTTCGCCTCCCTCGCCGCCACGCTCCCGGTCTTCCTCCCGATGGCGGTGGGCGTCATCGCGGGCGACTGTGTCGCCGGCGAGGCCGACGCGGGAACGCTGCGCTACCTGCTGGTCGCCCCGGCCGGCCGGACCCGGCTGCTGCTCACCAAGTACGCCACCACGCTGGCCTTCTGCCTGGTCGCGACCCTGGTCGTGGCGGCGTCCGCACTGGCCGTGGGCGCGCTGCTGTTCCCCCTCGGTGAGGTCACGACGATCTCCGGCACCCGGATCGGCTTCGGCGAGGGGCTGTGGAGAGCGGGGCTCATCGCGGTGGCGGTCGCGGCGTCACTGATCGGATTCGCGGCGCTCGGACTGTTCGTCTCGACACTCACCAACAGCGGCATCGCCGCGATGGCGGCGACGGTCGGGGTCCTGATCACGGTGCAGATCCTGGACACGATCCCGCAGCTCGACGGCATCCACCCGTATCTCTTCCCGCACTACTGGCTGTCCTTCGCGGACCTGCTGCGCGCACCCGTCTACTGGGACGAGGTGCTGAAGAACCTGGAGTTGCAGGGGCTGTACGCGGCGGTGTTCGGCTCGGCGGCCTGGGCGCGCTTCACGGCGAAGGACATCACCGCCTGATCCGGAACCGGCCCGCACCCGTACCGTCGGCCGGGCGAGCCGTCCCCCGATCGGCTCGTCGCGGCACGAACGGCACGAACGGGCGGATGACAGGAACGACACGACACGGTACGTTCCGTTTCCGCTAGAGCATTGTTCGACTTCTGACGACGGACTGTCAACAAAGATTGGCTCGATCAGCCCTATGCTCACCGAATGATCACATCGCCGAGTCCACTGCGTCGCAGCGAGAGCTCACGCAGGGCGACTCTGGAAGCCGCCCTCGACCTGTGCACGGAGAAGGGGTACGGCCGGGTCACCGTCGAGGCGATCGCGGCCCGGGCGGGTGTCAGCAAGAAGACGATCTACCGCTGGTGGCCGTCGAAGAGCGCGGTGCTGCTGGAGGCGTTCACGGAGGCGCTGACCCTGGCCACCCCGTTCGCCGACACCGGCGACATCGCCACGGACCTGCGCACCCATGTGACCGGCGCGGTGAACGTACTGGCCGTGCCGCCCTTCGGCCCCGCGTACGCCGGCATACTCTCCGAGATCCACCACGACGACGCACTGGCCGAAACGGTCAGGACCCAGCTGATCGAGCCCCGCTTCGAAGCCGCCGTGTCCCGGCTGCGCAGGGCCCAGGAACAGGGCCAGATCCCGCCGGACGCGAACGTGCGGCTGGCGGTGGAGATGCTCTACGGCCCGGTCTACTACCGCCACGTCCTGCGCAAGCCGATGCAGGACGCGGAGACGGTGGCCGAACTGGTCGGGCATGTGCTGCGGTCACTGGGTGCCGCGGAGGGCTGACCGCCGGCACCCGCGGGCGCGACGGAAGCGGGGGCGCTGTCGTCGGTCAGCCGCCGAAGACGCGCTCCAGGACCACCGCGACCCCGTCCTCCTCATGGGACAGGGTCACCTCGTCCGCGGCGGCCCGAAGGAGCGGATGGGCGTTGGCCATCGCCACCCCGTATCCGCAACTGCGGAACATCGGCAGGTCGTTGGGCATGTCCCCGAAGGCGATCGCGGTCGCCGGGTCCAGCCCCAGGTGCTCGGCCGCCAGGGCGATCCCGGCGCCCTTGTCCACCCCGTACGGCTGGAGCTCCACCGTGCCGGGCCCGGACAGCGTGACGGTGGCCAGATCCCCGACCGCCGCGTGCGCGGCCGCGGCCAGCGCGTCGTCGTCGAGGTCCGGGTGGCGGATCAGCACCTTGATGACCGGAGCGGCCCACAACTCGTCGCGGTGGCGCGTCCGGTGGGCCGGCAGCGTGGGGTGCGGCATCAGGTAGCCCGGCTCGATCAGCGTCCGGCCGTCGGCGCCGTCCTGGTCCACGGCCGCGAAGACCTGCCCCACCTGCGCCTCTATCTTGCCGAGCGCGGCATCGGCGAGCTCCCGGTCCAGCGTGACCGCACCGACCATCCGCCGCGCCCCGGCGTCGTACAGCTGCGTCCCCTGCCCGCAGACCGCGAGTCCCCGGTAGCCCAGGTCCGCGAGCAGGTCCCGCACGCCCGGCACCGGCCGGCCGGTGACCACCAGATGCCGGGCGCCGGCCGCGGCGGCGAGGCCGAGCGCGGCGCGGGAGCGGGGGCTCACGGTGTAGTCGCGGCGCAGCAGGGTGCCGTCCAGGTCCGTGGCGACGAGGGCATATGCGGGTGGGATGGCCATGGGCCAAGCCTAGAGATCCACGTTTCCCGCCGTGCGGCCCTGACCTGCGGCGACGGTTCGGTGTGCCGGGGCACGCCCGCCCGGTGGGCGCATATCCGGAGGAAGCGCCCCGGCCGATCCGGCTACGAGACGCAGAACTCGTTGCCCTCGGGGTCGGTGAGGACGGTCCAGGTCCCGCCCGGCTCCTCGACCTTGCGGAGCACGTTCGCGCCCAGGCCCTCCAGCCGGGCCACCTCCGCGTCGCGCCGGTCCGGGCCGGCGTGCAGGTCGAGGTGGAGGCGGTTCTTCACGGTCTTGGGCTCGGGGACGCGCTGGAAGAGCAGCCGCCGCCCGTGCCCTGCCCCGCTCTCCTGGTCGTACGGGTCGTCCGGGTGCCGGACCGCCGCCAGGTCGAGCCAGGCCCGGCGGCCGTGGGCGGTCGTCGTGATCGCCTCCGGTACGGCTCCGAGCCTCAGGAGGCGTTCGACCAGGCCGCTGTTGTCCTCGATCTCGTAGCCGAGTGCCGCGGACCAGAAGCCCGCCTGGGCGTGCGGGTCGGCGGCGTCGATGACGACTTTCCACTCAAGGGTCATGGTGTCCATTCTTCCCACGCGGACCGCGCTCCGGGGCGGAATCCCGGCCCGGAGCGCGGCGGAACTCTCACTGCGCCCGCACCGATGCCAGCCGGGCGAAGGCGACCACGTTGGCCTGGTAGCCGCCGGCGCTGCGGTCGTAGGCGCCGCCGCAGGTGAGCAGGCGCAGCTGGGCGTCCTTGGTCGGGCCGTAGACGAGGGTGCTGGGGAAGTCGCTCTTCTCGTACTCCTCGATCGCGTAGACGCGGAAGACCGCGACCCTGCGGTCCGCGCGGCGGACCTCGACGGTGGCGCCGGGCCGCAGCGTGTCGAGTCCGGCGAAGGCGGCCGGGCCGGTGGGGGTGTCGACGTGGGCCACCACGATCGCGTTGCCGGGGGAGCCGGGTGTCACCCCGTCCCGGTACCAGCCCGCCAGGTTGCGTTCCGCCGGGTCGGGCACGCCGAGCTTGCCCGTGCTGTCCAGCGTCAGGTCCACCAGGGGCGCACTCACGCGGAGTCCGGGGATGCCGATGCGGACGGGGCGGGCGGCGGGGAGCGCGGCCGCCGCCGTGGACGCGGGGCCCGAGCGGGCGGCGGCGCCGGTGCGGGGCTCGGCCAAGGGCTCGGCCAGGGGGGAGCCGAGGACCAGGACCAGCGCCGCCGTGGCGGCCGGGACCAGCCCGGCCGCCACGGTCAGGCGCGCGAACAGCCGCCGGGGCGGGCGTTCCCGCGCGGTGCGGGAGCTCAACCGCGCCGGCGCCGCACCGTGCGGAGCCCGCCGAGCGCGGCGGCCGCCACCGCCAGCAGACCCGCCGCGCCGGCCGCCAGGCCACTGCCGGTCAGGCCGGTGGAGCCGGTCGCGGTGGAGCCGTCGCCGGCGTCGACCGGGCCGTTCGGCACGGGCGCGCCGCCGTTGCCGTGGCCGCCGCCCCAGTTGCCGTGCCCATTGCCGTGTCCGTTGCCGTGTCCGGGCGGGGTGGGCTTGGGGTGGTGGCTGTGCGTGGGTGAGGGCGAGGGGCTGGGGCCCGTGTCGCCGGCGGTGATCCGGCTGCGGTCCGTCGCGCGCACGCCCGTGCGGACCGGGCCGTCGGTGCCGTCGACGGTGACGGTCAGTTCGGTCGTCACGTCGAGCCGGCCGGCCGGCGCGCCCTCGGCGGCGGCCAGGGAGAACGCGGCCCCTGCCTTCCCGCCGGGCTCCAGGTTGCCTCCCGCCCGGAGGTTGGTCCGCAGTTCGCCGGTGAGCGATCCGTCCGGCTGCTGGGTCAGGGGGACTTCGGAGCCTTCGGACACGACGGTCAGGTCGTCCGCTCCCAGGCCGGCCGGCCCCTTGAGCGTCAGATGCGTGCCGATGCCCTGGTACTCGGGGCCGTCCGAGGGGTTGGTGTAGGAGGCGTCGGCCGGACGGGGGCCGGCACCCGCCTCGATCTTCTCGGGGACGGTGAGCGCCGCCGAGGCCCGGCCGGTGACGGCGAAGTCCCAGACGATGCCCTTGGCGGTGATGTTGTCGACGTAGGTGTTGAGCGTGCCGTTCGCATCGCCGAGCCGGCCGATGTTGGCGATCACCCCGTACGCCCCCTCGCACTCCGCGACGAAGTGCGACAGCGGGGCGTCCCCGCCCGCCGGGATGCCCGCCGCCGCGCGCGAGGTCCGCATCACGGAGTCGCCGGTGAGCCGGTACTTCTGCCAGGTGTCCGGCTTCAGCGCCGCGCCCTGCACATCCGTGTTGCTGCCCGGCTCGAACGACAGGGTGGTGAAGCCGCCGCAGGACGCCGGGAGTTGCAGATTGGCGCCGATGTTCGTGACGCTGGAGCCCTCCGTCGCCGTGTAGGCCCAGTACGAGACGCCCGCGTCCAGGAGCGGCTGCAGTGGATCCGGCGTCCAGGTCGGGTGGAAGTAGTGCGCGGCCTGGGCCTGTTGTCCGGCCGCGATGGCCAGGTGCAGGCTGCCGTTCAGATGGACCGGGTCGGGCTTCGGGGAGACTTCGTGGACCCCCGGGTCCCGGTCGGGGGTCGTTTCCTGGAGGCGGAGCCAGGGGCCGCCGGGGCCGAGCCCGTCCTGATGGACGGTCTGCACGCTGTCGTCCGCGCCCGCGACGGGAGCGAACCCGCAAGCGAGTACGGACAGTGCGGACAGGGCTGCGGTGGCGGTCGCGGTGCGCAGAAGGGTGCGGGAGGTCCCGGACGTGCGCAAGGGTCGGGTCATAAGTGTGAGGAAAATATAAGCAGCGCGTCAGTGCGGGGATTACCCACTGTGACGCGCTCAAGCTCGCTCCAATGCCGCACCCCGCAGGTACTCCCCGACGGCCCGCCGGTCGCCGCCCGGGGCGATCAGGCCCACGTGGTTGTCCGGGCGGACCAGCACCAGGACGTCCTCGTCCGGCCCGATGCCGTACGCGGAACGGGCCTTGCCGCCCTGGTCGGCCAGGCCGTGCGGTGCGTCCCCGTCCACCGCGTACGCCCGCAGCTCGTCGCCGTGCGCCGCGGCCGCCTCCCGCAGCGCCTGTGCGGTGCCCGCGCCGAAGCCGAGCAGGGTGAAGTGCGGTCCGGCGAAGGTCTCGAACAGCCGGCGGGGTGCGCCGGTCACCGCGTCGCGGCAGGGTGCGTCCGGCGCGCGGTCGCCCGCGCGCAGCCGGGCGGTGCCGCCCAGGGGCGCCAGCGAACTCCAGCGGTAGCCCTGTCCGGGGCCATCCGTCTGCGGGGTCATCGCCGAGTCCAGCCCACCGCCCGGCTTCTTGATCGCCTCCAGGGTGGCCCGCAGCCGCTCCGCGGTGATGTCGAGGGTCTGGGCGGCGACCGGCAGCCGCTCCTCCTCGTACGTGTCGAGCAGGGCCGGTGCCGCCCGGCCGGCGGCGACCCGGGCGAGCTTCCAGCCCAGGTTGAACGCGTCCTGGATGCCGGTGTTCATGCCGAGCCCGCCCGCGATGGAGTGCACGTGCGCGGCGTCACCGGCCAGGAGCACCCGGCCCACCCGGTAGCGGTCCACCATGCGCTCGTTGACCCGGTAGGTGGAGAGCAGGGTGGCCCGCGACAGCAGCTCGCCCGGCAGCCCGGTGTGCTTGGCGAAGAGCCGCCGGAAGCTCTCCAGGGACGGGGGGACGGGGGTGCCGGCGGCGTCGGTCTCGGGGCCGGCCTGGAACCACCAGCCCGACGGGGTGCCGGGGATCGGGCAGAGCATCACGGCGCCGTCCTCGTCGAACCACTGGTGCCAGATGCCGCGGTCCGGCCCCTCGGCCTCGACGTCGCCGCAGACCATCATCTGCTCCTCGTTCGTCTTCCCCTCGAAGGGGATGCCGAGGAGCTTGCGCACCGCGCTGTGTCCGCCGTCGCAGCCCACCACGTACCGGGCCCGGATCTCCGTGCCGCCGGCCAGGGCCGCCGTCACGGTGTCGTCGTCCTCGGCCAGCCCGACGAGTTCGGCGCCGAGTTCGACCCGGACGCCGTGCTCCGCGAGCCGGGTGCGCAGGATCTCCTCCAGCCGCCACTGCGCGATCATCCAGGGCCGGTCGTAGGGGGCGTCCGGCGTCGGGCGCGACGCCGCGAACGGGTCGGCGTCGGCGATCGGCAGTCCGCCGCGGTACTTGCGCATCGGCAGCGGCGCGCAGCCGGCCGCCAGCACCTCCCCGACCACGCCCAGGTCCTCCAGGACCTCCAGGGAGCGCTGGTTGGGGCCCTTGGCCCGGGAGCTGCGCGGGAACTGCGGGGACTTGTCGATGATCCGCACGCCGACGCCCCGCCGGGCGAGATCGATGGCCAGGGTCAGGCCGGTCGGCCCGGAACCGACGATCAGGACGGTGGTCGGGGTCGTGGTCATGCGTACTCCTCGGTTGCCGTTTCCGTGGACCTCCAGGGAAACGCAACCGAGTTAAAAAAGCAACTAGGTAATTATTACGGGATCCGGGTCACGGCGTCGGATCCGTCGCGGCGGACGGGGGAAGCGGAATCCTCCGCGTCGGCCGGGGCCGGTTGCGCCGCGGCCCGTCGCGCGGCCAGTGCCCGCATCCTGGTGCGCCGCGAGGTGCGCAGCGCGTCCCAGGTCAGCAGCGCCAGCGCCAGCCAGACCAGGCCGAAACCGGCCCACCGCTCCGGCGGCATCGCCTCGTGGAAGTACACGATCCCGAGGATGAACTGGAAGACCGGCGCCAGATACTGCAGCAGTCCGAGCGTGGAGAGCGGTACGCGGATCGCCGCGGCCCCGAACAGGATCAGCGGACCGGCCGTGACCACCCCGGTCGAGGCGAGCAGGGCCGCGTGACCGGCGCCCCCGGAGGTGAAGGTCGACTCGCCCCGCGCGGCCAGCCACAGCAGGTAGCCGAGCGCGGGCACGAACACCACCGCGGTCTCGGCCGCGAGCGACTCCAGGCCGCCCATGTTGACCTTCTTCTTCATCAGGCCGTACGTCGCGAACGAGAACGCCAGGACCAGTGAGATCCACGGCGGTTGCCCGTAGCCGATGGCCAGGACGAGCACCGACGCGACGCCGGTGCCGACCGCCACCCACTGCACGGGGCGCAGTCGTTCGCCCAGCAGCAGGACGCCCATCGCGATGGTGACCAGCGGATTGATGAAGTAGCCGAGGGACGCCTCGACGACGTGGCCGTGGTTGACGGACCAGATGTACAGGCCCCAGTTGACGCTGATCACGACCGCGGCGACGGTGATCAGCGCCAGCTTCCGCGGTTGCCGGAGCAGCTCGCCGATCCAGGACCAGCGGCGCAGCGCCAGCAGCGCGACGCCCACGACGACGAGGGACCACGCCATGCGGTGCGCGAGGATCTCCACGGCGCCGGACGGCTTCAGCAACGGCCAGAAGAGCGGGACCAGGCCCCACAGCCCGTAGGCGCCGAAGCCGGCCAGCAGTCCGGCCCGCTGTTCATTCGTCCCCTTCACGGGCCCTCCCGGCGGATGTGCGTCGACGCTTCGTCGGCCAGACGAAGGTAGCGCCGACCGGGCCAGGTGTCATACCTGTATCGCCTGACGGTCATGACACCGTGCCCGCGGCCCCGCGCACCCCTGCCCCGAGCGGGTGCGCCTACCGGGCGGCGACCGCGGCCGCGACGGTCTCGGCGAGCGGGGTCGTCGGGCGGCCGATCAGCCGGGCCAGGTCCCCGCCGGTGCCGGCCAGCAGCCCGCGGCGTATGCCCTCGTCCACGTCCGTCAGGATCGCCGCGAACTCCTCGGGCAGGCCGGCGCCGACCAGGATCTCCTGGTGCACCGCAGCCGGCACGTCCTTGTGGACGATCTCCTGGCCGGAGGCCCTGGCGACCTCGGCGGCGTACTCGGCGAACGACCAGGCGACGTCGCCGCTCAGCTCGTAGGTCTTGCCCAGGTGGCCCTCGCCGGTCAGTACGGCGGCTGCCGCGGCGGCGTAGTCGGCGCGGGCGGCGGAGGCGACCCTGCCCTCGCCCGCGTTGGCCACGACGGCGCCGTGGGCCAGGACGGGTGCCAGGTTCGCGGTGTAGTTCTCGGTGTACCAGCCGTTGCGCAGGAAGGTGTACGGCAGCCCGGAGTCCAGGATCAGCTGCTCGGTCACCTTGTGCTCGGCGGCCAGCCGGAAGTCCGCGTCGGGTCCGCCCAGGATGCCGGTGTACGCGAGCTGCGCCACGCCCGCCGCCTTGGCCGCGTCGATGACCGCGCCGTGCTGGCGCACCCGGCTGCCGACCTCGCTGCCGGAGATCAGCAGCACCCGGTCACCGGGCCGGAAGGCGTCGGTCAGGGTCTCCGGCCGGTCGTAGTCGGCGATCCGCAGCTCGACGCCGAGGGCGGCGAGGCCGGCCGCCTTCTCCTTGTTGCGGACGACGGCGGCGATCCGGTCCGCGGGCACGGTGGCCAGCAGCTGGTCGACGACGAGACGGCCGAGCTCTCCGGTTGCTCCGGTGACGACGATGCTCATGGGGTTTTTCTCCTCTTCAGGTGCGCATGTTCCTGTTCGTGTGCTCTGAGACTTACTCTAAGGGTGGCGCTAACCAGAAGAAAGTACCCACTTTGAAGTAAGGTACTGGCATGAGCGTAAGGAACGTGGAACGAGAACCGGTGCGGCGGCCGGACGTGCGGGAGCCGATGTGCCCTTCCCGCCTGGTGCTCGAACACGTCACCAGCCGCTGGGGAGTGCTCGTGCTCGCCGCCCTGCTGGAGCGCTCGTACCGCTTCAGCGAGCTGCGCCGCGAGGTCGGCGGGGTCAGCGAGAAGATGCTGGCGCAGACGCTCCGGACGCTGGAGCGCGACGGCTTCGTGGACCGGGACGCCAAGCCGGTCATCCCGCCCCGGGTGGACTACACGCTCACCGGCATGGGCCGGGAGGCCGCCGAGCAGGTGTGGGCCCTGGCCCGCTGGTCGGAGCGGCACCTGGACGCGGTGGACGCGGCACGCACGGCGTACGACGAGGGCCAGGAGCGCCGGACGGGCTGAGGCGCGCGCGGGGTGACGACGCGGCGCGGCCCCCGGAATCGCTCCCGGGGGCCGCGCCGCGTCGTCAGCCGGTCAGGGGACCGAAGGCCCTAACCGACCACCGTCCAGTTGTCGTTGCCGGCCAGCAGGGCGCCGAGGTCGCCCTTGCCGTCCCGCTCCACGGCGGTTTCCAGCTGCTCGGCCATCTTCGTGTCGTAGACCGGCCGCTCGACACTGCGCAGCACCCCGATCGGGGTGTGGTGGAGGGTGTCCGGGTCGGCGAGCCGGGAGAGCGCGAACGCGGTGTTCGGGCTGGAGGCGTGCGCGTCGTGGACGAGGATCTGCGAGCGGTTGTCCTCGGTGACCGCGACCACCGACAGATCGCCGGTCAGGGAGTCCCGCACGACACCCTTGGTGTTGTCGGTGCCGAACAGGATGGGCTGCCCGTGCTCCAGCCGGATGACGGCTTCCTGGGCCTGTTCGCGGTCCTTGAGCACCTCGAACGCGCCGTCGTTGAAGATGTTGCAGTTCTGGTAGATCTCCACCAGGGCGGTACCCGGGTGGTCGGCCGCCGCACGCAGCACGCCGGTGAGGTGCTTGCGGTCGGAGTCGACGGTGCGGGCGACGAAGGACGCCTCCGCGCCGATGGCCAGCGACACCGGGTTGAAGGGGGAGTCGAGCGAACCCATCGGCGTCGACTTGGTGATCTTGCCGACCTCGGAGGTGGGGGAGTACTGGCCCTTGGTGAGGCCGTAGATCCGGTTGTTGAAGAGCAGGATCTTCAGGTTCACGTTGCGGCGCAGCGCGTGGATGAGGTGGTTGCCGCCGATGGACAGCGCGTCGCCGTCACCGGTGACGACCCAGACGGACAGGTCCCGGCGGGACGAGGCGAGTCCCGTGGCGATCGCCGGGGCGCGGCCGTGGATGGAGTGCATCCCGTAGGTGTTCATGTAGTACGGGAAGCGGGAGGAGCAGCCGATCCCGGAGACGAAGACGATGTTCTCCTTCGCCAGACCGAGCTCCGGCATGAACCCCTGCACGGCGGCGAGGACCGCGTAGTCGCCGCAGCCGGGGCACCAGCGCACTTCCTGGTCGGACTTGAAGTCCTTCATGGACTGCTTGGCTTCGGTCTTGGGCACCAGGTGCAGCAGTTCGTTGGTGTCAGGCATCGATGGCCTCCTTGAGGGCCGTCGCGAGCTGCTCGGCCTTGAACGGCATGCCGTTGACCTGGTTGTAACTGTGCGCGTCCACCAGGTACTTGGCCCGGATGAGGGTGGCCAGCTGCCCGAGGTTCATCTCCGGGACGACCACCTTGTCGTAACGCTTCAGCACCTCGCCGAGATTCCGCGGGAACGGGTTGAGGTGGCGCAGGTGGGCCTGGGCGATGGGCTGCCCGGCCGCGCGGAGCCTGCGGACGGCGGCGGTGATGGGGCCGTAGGTGGAGCCCCAGCCCAGCACCAGGGTCTTCGCCTCCGCGGGGTCGTCGACCTCCACGTCCGGGACCTCGATGTTGTCGACCTTGGCCTGGCGGGTGCGGACCATGAAGTCGTGGTTGGCGGGGTCGTAGGAGATGTTGCCGGTGCCGTCCTGCTTCTCGATGCCGCCGATGCGGTGTTCGAGACCGGGCGTGCCGGGCACCGCCCACGGGCGGGCCAGGGTCTGCGGGTCGCGCTTGTAGGGCCAGAAGACCTCGGTGCCGTCGGCCAGTTCGTGATTGGGGCCGCCGGCGAACTGGACCCGCAGGTCGGGGAGCTGGTCGACCTCGGGGATGCGCCAGGGCTCGGAGCCGTTGGCGAGGTAGCCGTCGGAGAGGAGGAAGACCGGGGTGCGGTAGGTCAGCGCGATCCGGGCGGCGTCCAGTGCGGCGTCGAAGCAGTCCGCCGGGGTCTTCGGGGCCACGATCGGGACGGGTGCCTCGCCGTTGCGCCCGTACATCGCCTGGAGCAGGTCGGCCTGCTCGGTCTTGGTGGGCAGCCCGGTGGAGGGGCCGCCGCGCTGGATGTCGATGATCAGCAGCGGCAGTTCGAGGGAGACGGCCAGGCCGATGGTCTCCGACTTCAGGGCCACCCCGGGCCCGGACGTGGTCGTCACCCCGAGCGCACCGCCGAACGCCGCGCCCAGCGCCGCCCCGATGCCCGCGATCTCGTCCTCCGCCTGGAAGGTGCGCACACCGAAGTTCTTGTGCTTGCTGAGCTCGTGCAGGATGTCGGAGGCCGGGGTGATCGGGTAGGAGCCCAGGTAGACCGGGAGGTCGGCCTGCCGGCCCGCGGCGATCAGTCCGTAGGACAGCGCGAGGTTCCCCGAGATGTTGCGGTACGTACCCGTCGGGAAGGCCTGCGACGCCGGGGCGACCTCGTAGGAGACGGCGAAGTCCTCCGTGGTCTCCCCGAAGTTCCAGCCGGCCCGGAACGCGGCCACGTTCGCCTCGGCGATCTGCGGCTTCTTCGCGAACTTGGCCCGCAGGAACGTCTCGGTTCCCTCGGTCGGACGGTGGTACATCCAGGAGAGCAGCCCGAGCGCGAACATGTTCTTGGAGCGCTCGGCCTCCTTGCGGGAGAGCCCGAACTCCTTCAGCGCCTCGATCGTGAGCGTGGTCAGCGGCACCGGATGGACGTTGTACGCCTCCAGTGAACCGTCCTCCAGCGGCGAGGTGTCGTAGCCGACCTTCGCCATCGGCCGCTTGGTGAACTCGTCGGTGTTGACGATGATTTCGGCGCCGCGCGGCACGTCCTCGATGTTCGCCCGCAGTGCGGCCGGGTTCATCGCGACCAGGACGTTGGGTGCGTCGCCGGGGGTCAGGATGTCGTGGTCGGCGAAGTGCAGCTGGAAGCTGGAGACGCCCGGCAGAGTGCCTGCGGGGGCCCGGATCTCGGCGGGGAAGTTCGGCAGGGTGGAGAGGTCGTTCCCGAAGGACGCGGTCTCCGAGGTGAACCTGTCACCCGTGAGCTGCATCCCGTCTCCCGAGTCACCCGCGAAACGGATGATGACCCGGTCCAGACGACGGACTTCCTTCTCACCGGTGCCTGCTGCGGACTGGGGGGCACGCTGTCCCCCTACGAGCGCGTCACTGGCCTCATCGGCCTGTTCGGCTGGGCTACTGACCTGGCTGGTCACTTACTGGACCTCCCTCGGCGCGGCGGCTCGGAACCATCCGGCCCGCCGGCGGTCCCGCGCCCCACCCTACGTCTGTAAGGGTCGCCTTCCTCTGGCCGATCACATGGTGGACGGCATTTTGAGACGCTTTTCGGCGCTGTTCCGTCATGATTCATCAGCCACCCGGTTCCTCGTTGGACCCTCGCTGGAGAGGGCGTGGAGCGAGTCGCGGGCTCCCGTCCGGACGCCGCCCGGGAGCATCCGGACGACCACCTGACAGAGTGTCAGACAGTCGGGCGCGGCATCCGGAGTCCGGACAGGTCAGCGCGGCATCAGGAGTTCAGATAGGTCAGCACGGCCAGCACCCGCCGGTGGTCGCCGACGCTGGGGGACAGCCCCAGCTTCAGGAAGATGTTGCTGACGTGCTTCTCCACCGCGCCGTCGCTCACCACCAGCTGTTTGGCCACCGCCGAATTCGTCCGCCCCTCCGCCATCAGGCCGAGGACCTCACGCTCACGGGGCGTCAGCCCGGCCAGTACGTCCTGCTTACGGCTCCGGCCCAGCAGCTGCGCCACCACTTCCGGGTCCAGCGCCGTACCGCCCTGCGCCACCCGGACCACCGCGTCCACGAACTCCCGGACCTCGGCGACCCGGTCCTTCAGCAGATACCCCACACCCCGGCTGGACCCGGCCAGCAGCTCGGTGGCGTACTGCTCCTCGACGTACTGCGAAAGGACCAGCACCCCGATCCCCGGGTACTCCTTGCGCAGCCGCACCGCTGCCCGCACGCCCTCGTCGGTGTGCGTCGGCGGCATCCGTACGTCGGCCACCACCACATCCGGCAGCGCGTCCTGCGTGGCGAGCTCGCCCACCGTCCTGATCAGCGCCTCCGCGTCCCCGACCCCTGCCACGACGTCATGCCCGAGATCCGTCAGCAGCCGGGTGAGTCCCTCCCGGAGCAGTACCGAATCCTCGGCGATGACCACGCGCACCCTGTCCTCCACCACGAAGCTGATTCCCCCACTGCTCGCTGTTGCCACCCGTATGCCGTTCAGCATCTCAGTACCGGCAGTGACGTAGCGGGCATTCGAAGGGTTGCGTCACTTCCGCGCAGGGTGCTCCCGGCACGGAACGCCCGGCCGCCGGACGGGCCCGGCAGGGGGCCCGCCCGGCGACCGGGTACGGAAAGCGGGTCAGCCACGCCAGGGGAGCTCGGCCGTGACCCTGGTCGGTCCGCCCACCGGTGACTCCACGACCAGGACACCGTCCACCGCGTCCAGCCGCTCGGTCAGCCCGGCCAGCCCGCTGCCCGACGTCAGGTCGGCGCCGCCGCGCCCGTTGTCGGTGACCTGGAGCATCAGCCGGTCCGCCGTCCGCCACACGTCGACCGAGGCGCGGGTGGCGCGGGCGTGCTTGCTGACGTTCTGCAGCAGTTCGGACACCGTGTAGTAGGCGATGCCTTCTATGGCCTGCGCCGGCCGGGACGCCAGGTCGACCTCGACCGTGACGGGGACGGTGCAGCGGGAGGCGATGGCGGAGAGTGCGGCGTCCAGTCCGCGGTCGGTGAGGACGGCGGGGTGGATGCCGCGGGCGAGGTCGCGCAGTTCCTGGAGGGCGACCTTGACCTCGCCGTGCGCCTCGTCGACCATCCGGGCCGCGGCCTCGGGATCCGCGGTCAGCTTCTCCTTGGCCAGCCCCAGGTCCATGGCGAGGGCGACGAGGCGGGCCTGGGCGCCGTCGTGCAGGTCGCGCTCGATGCGGCGCAGGTCGGCGGCGGCCGTGTCGACGACGACACCGCGGTCCGACTCCAGCTCCGTGACGCGGGTGGCCAGCCGGGACGGACCGAGCAGCCCGGCCACCATCAGCCGGTCCACGGAGGTGAGACCGCGGATGATCCACGGGGTGACCAGGACGATCGCCAGCCCCACCGCGCTGGTCACGGTCAGGTCGAAGGACGAGTCCAGGTAGACCTCGTGGGTGGAGTCCCCGTACAGCTGAACGCCGCTTACCCCCACGTGCGTCGGGAAGACCCACTTCCACAACGGGTAACTGAGCGCCGCCCACCCGTACGCCCAGAACGTCAGTGAGACGCAGAAGGCGAAGACCGCCCACGGGAAGTGCAGCACCGCGTAGAGCAGGTGGCGCCAGGACACCCCGCTCTTCAGGACCGCCCCGACCCAGGACATCAGGCCGCCGGTCCGCCCCCGCACCGGTGCGGGCGCGGGCACGTCCAGCTTCAGCAGGCCCCGGGCCCTGGCCCGCTCCATCGCGCCGAAGCCGCGGCACATGGCCAGCGTGGAGGCCAGGAGGGGAACCCCAGGAAGGTGATGAGCAGGCCGGCGCTCAGCGACGTCATGGTGATCGCGAAGCAGAACAGCACGATGCTGATCGGCAGGCTCAGCATCAGATAGCCGAACTCACGCCAGGTCCGGGCCTCGAAGGGGGCACGCAGTCCGGCCGGCAGGAAGTGCTTCCTGGCGGGCCGATCGTCCCCGGAGCCGGTTCGCGGCCGCTGGGGGTCCAGTGTGTCCGGTCCGTATGCCGTGGCCATGGGGGTCCCCGTCCATTTCTCTGCGTCCGCGTCTGCGTCGGCTGTCTGCGGCTGTCTGCTGTGCGTACTTGCGGTGTACTTCCAGGGTGGTCTCCGGCCCGGCCGCGCACCATGAGGGCGGTATCCCTCTTCGGCCGGGGGTTTTCCCCACCCTCAGCGCCGCTCGCCCGCACCCGCGCGGCCGGAACGGTCCCCGGCAGCGCCCTTGTCTTCCTCCCGGTCGCGCCAGGGCAGCTCCGCGGTGACCGTCGTCGGTCCGCCGGCCGGCGAGTCGAGGACGAACAGCCCGTCCACGGCGCCCAGCCGCTCCGCCAGCCCCGACATTCCCGTACCGCCGTCCATCGAGGCCCCGCCCCGCCCGTCGTCGGTCACCTGGATCAGCAGCCGGTCCGCGGTCCGCCACACATCGACGGACGCCGAACGGGCCCCGCTGTGCTTGCTGACGTTCTGCAGCAGCTCGGACACGGTGAAGTAGGCGATTCCCTCGATGGCCTGCGCGGGCCGCCCCGGCAGCTCCACGCCCACCGTGACGGGGACGGTGCAGCGGGAGGCGATGGCGGAGAGTGCGGCGTCCAGTCCGCGGTCGGTGAGGACGGCGGGGTGGATGCCGCGGGCGAGGTCGCGCAGTTCCTGGAGGGCGACCTTGACCTCGCCGTGCGCCTCGTCGACCATCCGGGCCGCGGCCTCGGGGTCGTCGGTGAGCTTCTCCTTGGCCAGGCCGAGCCCCATGGCGAGGGCGACGAGGCGGGCCTGGGCGCCGTCGTGCAGGTCGCGCTCGATGCGGCGCAGGTCGGCGGCGGCCGTGTCGACGACCACACCCCGGTCCGACTCCAGCTCCGCGATCCGGCGTTCCAGTTCGTCGGACGGGGAGAGCAGCCCGCGCACCATGCCCCGGTCGGCGTTGGTCAAGAGCCTTGCGGTGAAGGGGAGCACCGGCCACAGCACGAACAGGCTCACCAGCGTCACCGCGAAGGTGAGTACGCCCCACGGCAGCCGGATGAAGGAGTACAGCACCGCGCGCCAGCCCACCGGGTCCTTCAGGCTCGACCAGAGCCAGGTGAAGAACCCCTGCTTCCGGTGCACCGGAGCCATCGCGCTCGGCTCGTCGATGCGCAGCCCGAGCAGAGCCCGTGCCCGGCCCCGCTCGGCCCGGCCCAGCAGCCGCGCACCCTGCAATCCGGCCGCCAGCAGGGGCAGGCCGACCACCGTGACCGCGAGCCCCACGCCGACGGCAATCATGACAACGGTGTAGACAAACCCGGCGATCGCCATGGGGAGGTTGGCGAGGAGATGCGAGATCTCCTTCCAGGTCCACGGGTCGAGGGCGAAGCGGGCGGGCGGCGGCCGGTCGTCGTCGGGCACTTGGGGGCTCATGGTCATGTCCCCAGCCTGCCGGGTGGGACCTCCGCACGCCATGGGGCTTGTGGGTGGCGTGAAGTAGGGATATCCCCACCAGTTGCCCGACGCGGCTGCTTACCCTCCCTTTACAGGGCCTAGACTCCCGTGCGTACAGATCGTCGAACAGTTTTGAGGGAGCGAGGGGGCGACGTGGCGGACCTGCCGGGACCGACCGTGCTCGCGTCGGACTACTTCCACAGCTACTCGGTCGTCGGACTGCTCGCGGTGATCGGCGTGCTGTTCGTCGCCGTCGCCTTCGGAGCCGGCCGGCTGCTGCGTCCCGTGGTCCCGACGCCGGAGAAACTCCTCACGTACGAGTGCGGCGTGGACCCCGTGGGGGACGGCTGGGCACACACCCAGGTCCGTTACTACGTGTACGCCTTCCTGTACGTGATCTTCGCCGTCGACTCGATCTTCCTGTTCCCGTGGGCGACCGTCTTCGCCGCGCCCGGATACGGCGCGACGACGCTGGTGGAAATGTTCATCTTCCTCGGTTTCCTGGCCGTGGGACTGCTCTACGCATGGAAGAAGGGCGTCCTCGAATGGACGTGACGAGCCCGTCGTCCTCCGGCCACCCGCAGCCAGGACGCGAGCCGGGTCCCGACGCCGCACCCGCACCCGAACCCGTGCCCACGTTCCTCCCCGAGCCGAAGCGCCTGGGAGTGCTGTCCCGGCTCGCTCCCGAGCCGATGAAGGTGGTCCTCAACTGGGGCCGCCGCTACAGCCTCTGGGTCTTCAACTTCGGACTCGCCTGCTGTGCCATCGAATTCATTGCCGCCTCCATGGCGCGCCACGACTTCATCCGGCTCGGCGTGATCCCGTTCGCGCCCGGCCCCCGCCAGGCCGACCTGATGATCGTTTCCGGCACGGTGACGGACAAGATGGCCCCGGCGGTGAAGCGACTCTACGAGCAGATGCCCGAGCCCAAGTACGTCATCTCCTTCGGAGCCTGCTCCAACTGCGGCGGCCCGTACTGGGATTCGTACTCCGTGACGAAAGGCGTCGACCAGATCATCCCGGTCGACGTCTACGTACCCGGCTGCCCGCCCCGGCCGGAGGCCCTGCTCCAGGGCATCCTCAAGCTGCAGGAGAAGATCGCGCGCGAGTCGCTGGGCGAGCGCTACGCGACGGGCACCGCCGCCCGCCCCTCCGCTGCGGCGCTGCGCAGCGGACTGGTGTCCGCGCCGGCTGCACCGGATGCGACGGCTGCACCGGATGGGCCGACGGCGCCGGATGCACCGACCGCACCGGATGCGCCGGATACACCGACGGCGCCGACGGCACCGGACGCGCCGGCCGCACCAGATGCACCCACCGCACCCGACGCGTCCGGGGAGGAGCGGAAGTGACCGCCGCCGCGAGCTACGACCGGCTGCCGGACGCCGTCACCGAGATCTTCGGCGAGGACGCCACGGCGGAGCAGGCGTACGACCTCCTGACCGTCGATGTGCCGCCCGCCTCCTGGATCGCCGCACTGCAGACGGCGCGCGACGCGCTGGGCTGCAGCTATTTCGACTGGCTGAGTGCCGTGGACGAACCGGGCACGGGCTTCCGGGTGTGCGCCCATCTCGCCGCGCTGCCCGAGCCGGCCGGAACCGGCGGGAAGGTGCGACGGCTGCTGGTCCGGACGACCGTTCCGCACGAGGCGGCCGTGCTGCCCAGTGCGATCGACGTCTACGCGGGCGCGGCGTGGCACGAGCGTGAGACGCACGAGATGTTCGGCATCGGCTTCGACGGCCACCCGCACCTGGTCCCGCTGCTGCTGCCCGAAGGCTTCGAGGGCCACCCGCTGCGCAAGGACTTCGTCCTGGCGGCCCGCGTGGCCAAGGCCTGGCCGGGCGCCAAGGAGCCGGGCGAGTCGGAGCACGGCGGCCCGAAGCGCCGCACGATGCTGCCGCCCGGCGTGCCCGACCCGAACGAATGGGGCCCCTGAAGGGGCAGCTCCCCCCGGCCCCCGCCCGCCCGGCCCGCGCGGCAAGGCCCGCGGGCGACCGACCGGCCCGTCGCACCCGCAGCGCGAGCGACGGCTCGGCGGGCCAGCAGCCGCCGGCGGCGCCCTCGGCGGATGCCGGTACCGGTGCCGCGGGGGAGGGGACGGCCGCAGCAGGTACGCCCGCAGACACGGAAGCCGCTACGAATCCCGCCCCCAGGACCGCGCCTCCGCGCCGCACCCGAACCGCCTCCCAGGGCTCGGCGAGCCAGCAGCCGACGGTGGACGAGGGGCGTGCGGAAGCCAGTGCTCCGGCGGACGTCGCGGCTCCGGCGGAGGCCGCCCATGGGGACGAGCCTCGTGCGGGCGTCACTACTTCGGCGGAGACGCCGGGGGGCGAGGGGCCTTCAGGCGGGACGCCCGGCGAACAGCCTTCAGACGGGACGCCCGGGGGCGAGGCCCCTTCGGGTGCGATGTCGACCGCGGACGCGCCGTGGCACAACCCCCGCCCGGCCTTCGACGCCGAGCCGAACCCGGACGCCACCACGGCGGACGTCGCGACCCCGGCGGACGTCACCACTCCGGAGGGCGCCCCGGCCCAGGCGGACGCCCCGGCCCCGACGCAGGCGGACGCCCCGACCCCGGACGCGGCCCCGACCCCGGCCGCAGATCCCGCTTCGGACCCCGCTTCCGATCCGGCTTCGGACACGCCCGGGGACCCGGACGCCCCATCTCAGCCCCTCCGGCGTTTGAGGAGCGGGGGTCCGGGGGCGGAGCCCCCGGTTCGGGAAGGGGCGGGTAGGGGAGAAGCCACCCCCACCCCACCCCACCCCACCCCCACCCCACGGAGCAGGCCCCCGAGGCCCAGGGCACCCCGGACACCCCGGCCGCATCCGAGGCCCCGGACGCCCCCGAGGCCCCGGACACCCCGGCCGCATCCGAAACCGAAGCCACCCGCGAGGCCCACGAAACCCGCGATACCCACGGCACACGAGACACCCCCGCACCCCCGTACCCCCGACACCCCGCCGGAGGCGATACCGAGTGAACGACGTACTGGACGTCGCCCTCCGCCTGGTCATCGTCTTCGCGGTGTTCATGGTTGTCCCCCTCATCGTGGGCCAGGCCGAACACAAGGTGATGGCCCACATGCAGGGCCGCCTGGGCCCCATGTACGCCGGAGGCTTCCACGGCTGGGCCCAGCTCGTCGCGGACGGCGTGAAGTTCGCGCAGAAGGAGGACATCGTCCCGGCCGAGGCCGACCGACGGGTCTTCCAGCTCGCGCCCGCCGTCGCGCTGCTCCCGTACCTGCTCGTCCTCGTCGCGATCCCGATCGGGCCCGGTGAGGGCGCGGTCGGCCAGGTCGTCGACGCGGGCATCTTCTTCGTACTCGCCGTGATGGGCATCGGCGTGCTCGGCTCGCTCATGGCGGGCTGGGCATCGGCCAACAAGTTCTCGCTGCTCGGCGGCCTGCGTACCGCCGCGCAACTGCTCGCGTACGAGCTGCCGATGCTGCTCGCCGCCGCCTCCGTGGCGATGGCGGCCGGCACCGTCTCCCTCCCCGGCATCCTCGACGCCTTCGAGTGGTGGTGGCTGCCCTGGCAGATCATCGGCGCACTGGTCTTCTTCGTGGCCGGGCTCGCCGAACTCCAGCGCCCGCCCTTCGACATGCCGGTCGCCGACTCGGAGATCATCTTCGGTGCGTACACCGAATACACCGGTCTGCGCTTCGCGCTGTTCCTGCTCGCCGAGTACGCGGGCATCGTCGTGCTGTGCGGACTGACCACCGTCCTGTTCCTCGGCGGCTGGCACGGCCCGCTGGGCGCCGACGGACTCGGCTGGGTCTGGACGCTCCTGAAGACCGGCCTCCTCGCGTTCGTCGTCATCTGGCTGCGCGTGAGTTACCCCCGGCTCCGCGAGGACCAGCTCCAGAAGCTCGCCTGGACCACGCTCATCCCGCTCGCCCTGGCGCAGATCGCGCTCACCGGCATCGTGAAGGTGGCGATCAACTAGTGCCCCGATCCCCGGCGCAGGCCTGGCCAAGGGCCTCGCCGTCACCCTGCGGACGATGACGAAGAAGACCGTCACCGCCCAGTACCCCGACGCGCAGCCCGAGCTCCCGCCCGTTCCCGCGGCGTCATCGCGCTGTTCGAGGAGAACTGCACGGTCTGCATGCTCTGCGCCCGTGAGTGCCCCGACTGGTGCATCTACATCGACTCCCACAAGGAGACGGTGCCCGCCGCCGCCCCGGGCGGGCGGGAGCGCAGCCGCAATGTGCTCGACCGCTTCGCCATCGACTTCTCGCTCTGCATGTACTGCGGCATCTGCATCGAGGTGTGCCCGTTCGACGCGCTCTTCTGGTCGCCGGAGTTCGAGTACGCGGAGACGGACATCCTCGAACTCACCCATGAGCGCGACAAGCTCCGTGAGTGGATGTGGACGGTTCCGGAACCGCCGGCGCTCGACCCGGCCGCCGAGGAACCGAAGGAGATCGCCGCCGCCCGCAAGTCCGCGGAGAAGGTCCGTACCCAGCGCGAGGAGGAAGCCGCGGCCGCGGCCGCTCCGCCCGCCCCCACGGACCAGGAGGGACAGGCGTGATCACCGCCACCGGCCCCGCCACCATCCCCGGTGCCGCCTCCGGCCACCTCCTCGCCGCCGCGAGCCATCCCGGCTTCCTCTCCCCGACCGGTGTCGAGATCGCCTTCGTCCTGGTCGCCGTCGCCACCCTCGGCGCAGCCCTCGTCACCGTCACGACCAGACAACTGGTGCACGCCGCCCTGTGGCTGATCGTGGCGCTCGGCGGCCTCGCCGTTGAATACCTCCTGCTCACGGCCGAGTTCATCGCCTGGGTGCAGGTACTGATCTACGTCGGTTCCGTGGTCGTCCTCCTGCTGTTCGGACTGATGCTCACCAGAGCCCCCATCGGCCGCTCCCCGGACGCCGATTCGGAGCACCGCTGGGCCGCGCTCGCCGTGGCCGTCGCCGCGGCTGCCGCACTCGTCTGGGTCGTCGTGGACGCCTTCCGCACCACCTGGATCAAGGTGGACGGGCCGGTCCAGGGATCCACGGAAGCCACCGGCGCCTTCCTCTTCCGGCACTGGGTGCTCCCCTTCGAAGCGCTCTCCGTTCTGCTGCTCGCCGCCCTCGTCGGCGCGATCGTCCTGTCCCGCAAGGGCCGAGAGGACAAGAGCTGATGCACCTCGCCTATCCCGCCGTGCTCGCCGTCCTCCTCTTCTGCACCGGGCTGTACGGAGTGCTCGCACGCCGCAACGCGATCCTGGTCCTGATGTCCGTCGAGCTGATGCTCAACGCCGTCAACCTCAACCTCGTCGCCTTCGACGTCTGGCTCCGCGACGCCCTGCACTCCGGTCAGGCCCTGACCCTGTTCACCATCGCCATCGCGGCGGCGGAGATCGGCATCGGGCTGGCGATCGTCCTCGCCGTCTACCGCAACCGCGGCAGCTCCGACATCGACCGCCTGCGCGACACCGCCGAGACCGACGAGGCCGAGACCCTCCCCGAAGGTGAGGGCGACGAGCCCGGCACGGGCCGGGGCGACGCCACCGACGACCGGGCCACTGCTCCGGCAGGGAAGAAGGCAGAGGCCACCCCGTGACCACCACGACCCTCGCCGTCCTCGTCCCCCTCCTCCCGTTCCTGGGAGCCGCGGCCGGCCTCCTGCTCGGACGCGGCGCCCCGGAATTCGTGCGCCCGCTCGCGGTGCTGCCCTCCCTCGCCTCCCTCGTCATCGCGGCCGTCGTCGCCGCCCGCCAGGGCGGCGGCCCGGCCATCGACGCCGCGACCCAGCTCACCCCCACCGGCTCGGTCCCGATCGACCTGGCGCTGCACCTCGACGGCTTCGCGGTCCTCGTCGCCCTCCTGGTCGCCCTCGTCGCGAGCTGTGTCCAGATCTACTCGACCGCGTACCTGCGCGACGACCCGCGCTACCCCTCGTACGCGGCCCTCGTCTCCCTGTTCACCTCCGCGATGCTGCTCGTCGTCTACTCCGGCGACCTGATGGTGCTCCTGGTCGGCTGGGAGATCATGGGCATCTGCTCGTACTTCCTGGTCGGCCACTACTGGGAGACGCCCGAGGCCCGCGCCGCCTCCCTCAAGGCCTTCCTGGTCACCAAACTCGGCGACGTCCCCTTCCTCATCGGGCTGTTCGCCCTCGCCGCGGACACCGGGACCTTCCGCATCACCGGCATCCTCGGCGCCGTCGCACACAACGGCCTCGACCACCCCACCGTCATCGCCCTGCTGCTCCTCGCCGGAGTCGCGGGCAAGTCCGCGCAGTTCCCCCTGCACACCTGGCTGCCCGACGCGATGGCCGGTCCCACCCCGTCTCCGCGCTGATCCACGCCGCGACGATGGTCGCCGCCGGCATCTACTTCGTGGCCCGGCTGCTCCCCGTCTTCGCCGCCTCCGGCGCAGCCCTCGTCGTCCTCGCCGTGATGGCCGCCGTCACGATGATCGGCTCCGGACTCGCCGCCCTCGCCCAGGACGACATCAAGCGCGTCCTCGCCTACTCCACGATCGGCCAGCTCGGCTACATGTCCGGGCCCTGGCCGTCGGCGACCGCGGGGCCGCCGTGTTCCACCTCATCTCGCACGGTGCGTTCAAAGCCGTCCTCTTCCTCGCCGCGGGCGTCGTCATCCACGCAGCCGGCACCAACTCACTGGCTGCGATGTCCCGCATGGGCGGCCTGGCCAAGCGCATCCCGGACGCCTACTGGACGATGACGCTCGCCCTCCTCGCCCTGGCCGCCATCCCGCCGTTCGCCGGCTTCTTCTCCAAGGAAGCCGTCCTCGTCGCCGCCGAGCACACCGCCCTCGGTGACCGGCACGTCGCCCCGGCCGCCGCCGGCTGGACCGTCCTCGTCGCCGGTCTCCTGGCCGCCGTCCTCACCGCCGCGTACGCCACCCGCCTCTGGCTCCTGGCCTTCCGGGGCCGTGGCGCCGAGGCCCCGGACCACGGCAGGCAGCCCGTCGCCATGACCTCGGTCCTCTGGGTACTGGCCGTCCCCACCATGGCCTTCGGCCTCACCGTGGGCGTCATCACCGACTGGTTCGACGGCCACAGCCTCACCCCGTCCCTGGCCACCGCCGTCCTCTCCACCGGCGTCGGCCTCGTCGGCGGGCTCGTCACCTACGGGGCCTGGCGCCACACCACGGCGCTGGCCGCCCGCACCCCCATGGGAGCGGTCGTCGCCCACCCCGACGAGGAACCGGCCCTCGTCGAGATCGAGGCCATCGAGGCACACACCGCCGCCTACGGAGACGTCGGCGATGCCCCCGACCCGGCCGACCCCGGCCGCCTGCTGCTCGGCCCGCTCCACCGCCACGCGGCCACCGGCTTCCACCTGGACGCCCTGTACGCGGTGCTGTTCGTCCGCCCCGTCCAGGCCGCGGCGAGCCTCGTCCGCTTCCTGGACCGCGAGGTCGTCGACACCTACGTACGCGGCTCCGCCACCGGCGCACGCTGGCTCGGCACGGCCGTCCGCCGCGCCCAGACCGGCAACGTGCAGACCTACCTCAGCGCACTGCTCGCCGGTTCCCTGGTCCTGGCGGTCGCCGCCGTCGTCTTCGCCAACGTCAACGCCGGGTCGTGAGTTGTGATCGATATCAGCGAATCCGTGATGCAGTTCCTTCTCGCGTTCATCGTCGCCGGCCCGCTCGTCGGGGCCGTGGCCGCGCTGCTCCCGGCCCCGCCCGGACTGCGGGGCAAGAGCCCCGACCAGGCGGTCCTGCGCCACGGAGTCACCGTCACCGGCGCGATCCTCATCGCCGCGATCGTGCTGGCAGTCGGCTTCGACCACGACCACCCGTCGAAGATGCAGGCCACCACCGACATCAGCTGGATCCCGGCGCTCGACGTCCGCATCCATCTCGGCATCGACGGCATCTCGCTCCCCCTTCTCGTACTGACCGCGCTGCTGACCTTCCTCTGCGCGCTCCACAGCTACTTCAAGATGCCTTCGGGGCCCTCCCCCAAGGGCTTCGTCGCACTGATCCTCGTCCTCGAGTCCGGCACCCTGGCGACCTTCGCCGTCCTCGACCTGCTGCTGTTCTTCCTGGCGTTCGAGATGGTGCTTATCCCGATGTACTTCCTCATCGCCCGCTGGGGCGGTGCGCAGAAGCAGGCAGCCGCCTGGAAATTCATCCTCTACACACTGCTCGGCTCGGTCGTCATGCTGCTGGGCCTGCTCCTCATCGGACTGAAGAGCGGCACCTTCGACATGGTGGCACTCGCCACTGACAACGGCCGCGGGCTCACCTCGTCGGTGCAGGTCACCGCGGTTCTCGCGATCGGCATCGGACTCGCGGTGAAGACCCCGATGTGGCCGCTGCACAGCTGGCTGCCGGACGCCCACACGGCCGCCCCGACCGTCGGCTCGGTCCTGCTCGCCGGCGTCCTGCTGAAGATGGGCACGTACGGCTTCGTCCGGATCCTGCTCCCCATCGCCCCCGACGGCCTGCACACCTTCGCGCCCTACCTCGCGGCCTTCGCGGTCGCCGGCATCATCTACGGGTCGCTCGCCTGCCTCGCCCTCGCCAGGCCGGGCGCCAAGGGCGACCTGAAGCGCCTGATCGCGTACTCCTCCGTCGGCCACATGGGCTTCGTGCTCCTCGGCATCGCGAGCATGACCCCCACCGGCGTCAACGGCGCACTCTTCGCCAACATCGCCCACGGACTCATCACCGGCCTGCTGTTCTTCCTGGTCGGCGCCGTCAAGGACCGGTACGGCACCGCCGACCTCGACACGCTCTCCGGTGCCACCGGCGCCGCGCTCTACGGCCGTGCCCCCCGCCTCGGCGGCCTCCTCGCCTTCACCGCGGTCGCCTCGCTGGGCCTGCCCGGCCTCGCCGGATTCTGGGGCGAGATGCTCGCCCTGTTCGGCGCCTTCGATCCCGCCGCGGGCCTGAGCCGCCCCGCCTTCCTGACCTTCATGTCCGTCGCCGCGTTCGGCACCCTGCTCACCGCCGCGTACATGCTCATCCTGGTGCGCCGCGTCTGCATGGGCGCGAAGCGCGAGGAACCGCACCTGATCGCCGACATCCAGGGCTACGAGTTCGCCGCCTGGACCCCGCTCGCCGCCCTCACCGTCCTTGCCGGCCTGTGGCCCGCCGTCCTCCTCGGCCTCACCGACCCGGCCGTGCAGAAGCTCCTCGCAGGAGGCAAGTCGTGACCACAGCGGCCGAGAGCACCACCAGCCTCGTCCAGTCCGTCGACTGGCTCGCGATCGCACCCCCGGTCGTCGTCGCGGCCGTCGCGCTGGTCGTCCTGGTCGCCGACCTCTTCGTGGCGCAGGAACGCAAACCGCTCCTCGGCTACGGGGCCGTCGCCGGACTCGTCGCCGCGCTCGCCCTCCTCATCCCGCTGCGCGACGGCGACCGCTCCACCTTCTGCCTCACCACCGGCACCCACGCCTGCAGCTACACCGCCGACCACTTCGCCCTGATCATCCAGGTCCTCGTACTCGGCGGAGCCCTGCTCACCGCGCTGCTGTCCATCGGCGACACCCGCAAGCTCCCGGCAGGTGAGTTCTGGTTCCTGCTGCTGTCCTCCGCCGCCGGAGCAGCACTCCTGCCCGCCGCCCGGGACCTCGCCACCCTGGTCGTCGCCCTCGAAGCCGCCTCACTGCCCGCCTTCGCGCTCGTCGGCATCAAGCGCGGCGACCGGCGCTCCTCCGAGGCCGCGCTTAAGTTCTTCCTGTCCTCCGTCGTCGCGACCGCCGTGATGCTCCTCGGCGTCAGCTTCGTGTACGCGGCGACCGGCACCCTCCACCTCACGGAGATCGCCACCCGCCTCGACGACGTCCCCGGACAGCTCGGCACCCTCGCCCAGGCAGGTGTCGCCCTCACCCTCGTGGGCTTCGCCTTCAAGACGGCCGCCGCACCCTTCCACTTCTGGGTCCCCGACACCTACGTCGGCGCGCCCCTGCCGATCGCCGCCTACCTCTCGGTGGTCGGCAAGGCGGTCGGCTTCTCCGGACTCATCCTCGTCACCGTGATCGCGTTCCCCTCCTACGCGGACGTCTGGGGCCCCGCCCTCGCCGTCCTCGCCGCGCTCACCATGACCGTCGGCAACGTCGCCGCACTGCGGCAGAGCGCCACCCGCGCCCGCAGCGCCGTACGCCTCCTCGCCTGGTCGTCCGTCGCCCAGGCCGGCTACCTGCTGGTGCCGATCGCGGCAGCCGCGTACGCCGGCGACCGGCAGATCGGCTCCACCGTCGCGTACGCCCTGATGTACGGCGTAGTGAACCTCGGCGCGTTCGCGGTGGCCGCCCTGGTCGCCCGTACCCACCCCGGCAACCGCATCACCGACTACCGCGGCCTGTACGCCACCCGCCCCCTGGCTGCCCTGGCGATGGGCTTCTTCCTGCTCTGCCTGGCCGGGCTGCCGCCGGGGATCATCGGCCTCTTCGCCAAGGTCACCGTCTTCTCGTCGGCCGTCGACGCCGGGCTCGGCTGGCTCGCGGTCGTCATGGCCGTCAACGTCGTGATCGCGCTCTACTACTACCTCCAGTGGACCGCGGCGCTGTTCCGCGGACCCGCGCAGGACGGTACGGAGCAGCCGCAGGCCACCACCCCGCACCGGACCCCGGCGCCGCTCACGGCCGCGATCGTCCTCACCGCCGTAGCCGGCCTCGCCCTCTCGGGCGCCCCGCAGACGGTCCTCAGGTTCGCCGCAGTCAACCTGTTCTGACCTTCAAGATCGGCTTGCCCACAGCGGCCCGCACAGGGCAGGGTCATGCCCGCATACCACGCACACAGCGATGACATCACAGAGGAGCAAGGGCAGTGCTGAACGGATTCAAGGAATTCATTCTGCGCGGAAACGTGATCTCCATGGCGATCGGCCTCGCCGTCGGAGCCGCGTTCACCGCAGTCGTCACCGGGTTCAGCAACGCGTTCATCGTGCCGCTGATCGGCCTCATCACCCGCGGAACCGGCGACTTCAGCAAGGCCCACTTCAAGTTCGACGACGTGACGTTCCCCTACGGGCTCTTCGTCAGCGCCGCGATCGCCTTCCTCATCACCGCCGCGGTCCTCTACTTCTGCGTCGTCGTGCCGATGAACAAGGTCCAGAACCGTTTCACGGCCAAGAAGGACCAGGAGAAGGCCGACATCAAGGCCGCCCTCCGCGACTGCCCCCGCTGCTACACCGAGATCCCCGCCGTCGCCTCCCGCTGCGCCCACTGCACCAGCGAGGTCGAGCCCGACCCCGCGGCCCTGGAGCTCGCGAAGCTCCCGGTCCAGCGCTGACCCGCCGCACGCCTCCACCCGTACGGCCTACGGCCCGTTCCGGCACGAACCGCCGGAGCAGCCGGGCCCCGCGGCCGTAAGCACAAGGGAACTAGCTCTCCTCGCCTGGCGTTGACCAGTACGGGAGGCTCCACTGGGGAGTGGAGCACCACCAAGCAAAGGGTTCCCCTGCTTGCACCATTTGGAGGGCGTACCGTGCACCGCCGGCACAACGGGCTGAGAACCGCCGTACTCCTCGGGGGCCTGTCCGCACTCATCATCCTCATCGGCAGCTTCTTCGGGCGTACCGGCTTGATCGTCGCGCTCGTGGTGGCCGTCGGCACCAACGCCTACGCGTACTGGAACAGCGACAAGCTGGCCCTTCGGGCCATGCGCGCCCGCCCGGTGAGCGAGTTCGAGGCGCCCCAGCTCTACCGCATGGTCCGAGAGCTCTCCACCGCCGCCCGCCAGCCCATGCCCCGGCTCTACATCTCCCCGACGCAGGCCCCCAACGCCTTCGCGACCGGCCGCAACCCGCGCAACGCCGCGGTCTGCTGCACCGACGGCATCCTCCAGATCCTGGACGAACGGGAGCTGCGCGGCGTCCTCGGCCACGAGCTCAGCCATGTCTACAACCGCGACATCCTGATCTCGTCCGTCGCCGGAGCCCTCGCCTCCGTCGTCATGTTCCTGGTCAACTTCGCCTGGCTGATCCCGATCGGACGCTCCAACGACGACGAGGGCCCCGGCATCCTCGGCATGCTGCTGATAATGATCCTGGGCCCGCTCGCCGCCTCTGTCATCCAGCTGGCCGTCAGCCGCTCCCGCGAGTACCAGGCGGACGCCTCGGGGGCTCAGCTGACCGGTGACCCGCTGGCCCTGGCCAGCGCGCTGCGGAAGCTCGACGCGGGCACGAAACAGCTTCCTCTGCCGCCGGAGCCCAGGATCGAGACCGCGAGTCACATGATGATCGCGAATCCCTTCCGCCCCGGACAGGGCATGTCCAAGATGTTCTCGACCCACCCGCCGATGGCGGAGCGCATTGCCCGACTCGAGCAGATGGCAGGTCACCGCCCATGAAAACCATTCTGAACGTCGTTTGGCTGGTCCTGTGCGGCTTCTGGATGTTCCTCGGCTACCTGGCCGCGGGCCTCCTGCTGTGCATCACGATCATCGGCATCCCGTTCGGCCTCGCGGCCTTCCGTATCGGCATCTACGCGCTGTGGCCCTTCGGCCACCGTGTCGTCGAGCGCCGGGACGCGGGCTCACCCTCCTGCGTGGGCAACGTGCTCTGGCTGGTTCTCGCGGGCTGGTGGCTGGCACTGGGCCACATCACCACCGGGATCGTCCTCTGCATCACGATCATCGGCATCCCGCTGGGCATCGCGAACTTCAAGTTGATCCCGGTCTCGCTGATGCCCTTCGGCAAGGAGATCGTCAGCACCGACGAGGAGTTCGCCGGCTGGTAGGGCTCCGGGGCGGCGAAGGAGTGGCGAACGGGACTCAGCCGTCCGCACCCCGTCCGACGCCCCTGCGTGCAACCGTTCGACCGTGACCAACGTCTTGGATTCCAGGACCGAGTGACGGGTAGATGGGCACGCATGAGCACTGTTATTGGCTGGATCGTTCTTGGACTGGTCGCCGGCGTCATCGCCAAGATCCTGCTGCCGGGCCGCGACCCCGGTGGCCTGGTGGGCACCACCCTGACCGGGATCGTGGGCGCCTTCCTGGGTGGCTGGATATCGTCGCGGTTCCTGGACCGCCCGATCTCCAACGACTTCTTCGACGCGGCGACCTGGGTCGCGGCCATCGGTGGTTCCCTCGTCCTGCTGATCATCTACCGGCTGCTCTTCGGCAACTCCCGCGAACGCCGCTGAGACCTGCCGCTCCCTCAGCCGCCGAGGCCGGTCTCGCGCAGGGTCAGATTGAGCCGGCCACCGCTCATCCCCGTCGCGGGACCGGCCGTACCCGGCCGGATCCGCGGCACCCCGTGGAACGCGAAGCGCGACGGCCCGCCGAACACGAACAGGTCCCCCGAGGCCAGCTCCACATCCGTGTAGGGCCTTCCCCGCGTCTCCGTGTTGCCGAAGCGGAAGACGCACGTGTCACCGAGGCTGAGTGACACCACGGGGGCACCGGACCGCTCCTCCTTGTCCTGGTGCATGCCCATCCGCGCTGTGTCGTCGTAGAAGTTGATCAGCGCGGTGTCCGGTGCGAACGTCCGCTCCGGGCTCTCCTGCCCGTACGCCTCCGCCACCGCCGCCCGCCCCAACTCCGCGAGCCAGTCCGGAAACGGGGCCACCGGGGCGCCGTTCACGTCGTCCGCGGTGCGCGTATAGCGGTACGGCTGCCAGTGCCACCCCAGGCACACACTCCGTACGGACATCACCCCGCCGCCCGGAAGCGCCGTGTGCCTCAGCGGAACGGGCCCGCGCGCCCACTCCCGGCACGCCGCCACCAACTCCCGCTGCTGCTCGACGGACAGCCACTCGGGGACATGCACGGCACCCGGCGCGACCACGGCCCGCGGTCTGGGGAACAGCCCGGTCATCAGCGCACCGCCAGGGCGCCCTCAAGCCCCAGGAGCCGCTGCTTGCTCTCCAGCCCGCCCGCGTAGCCGCGCAGCGCCCCGTCGGCGCCGATCACCCGGTGGCACGGCCGCACGACGAGCAGCGGATTGCGCCCGATCGCCGTACCCACGGCCCGTACCCCCGCCCCGGAGGCACCGACCCGGCCGGCGATCTGCCCGTACGACACCGTCTCCCCGTAGGGCACTTCGTCCAGCGCGGCCCAGACCCGGCGCTGGAAGTCCGTACCCCGGCCGTCCGCGTACCGGATGTCGAAGCGGGTCCGCCGCCCCTCGAAGTACTCCCGCAGCTGGCCGGCGACCCCGGTGAACGCGCCGGGCTCACGGACCCAGCCGTCCTGGACGACCGCCGCGCCCTTCTGGCCCGGCAGGGAGAGCGAGACGAGCGCGACTCCGGCACCGGCCGGCGCCGTGGCTTCCTCGCCGACCAGCAGCAGTTCACCCAGCGGGCTGTCGACCGTCGCGTACATGGTCATGACTCGTCCCTCTCCTCGTCCGGCAGGCGGCCGCAGCTTCGGCCGTCACGGACCAGTCTGCGTCGCCCGCTCCGCCGCGACCGGCGGTTTTCGGACATGACGTCCGGGGCGGAGCGACGCATTCCGCCCCGCGCCCGGACGGTCGTTCCCGGCCGGCGGTCCGTGGACCACCGGTGGTCCACGAACTACCGGTAGTTCGCGAACTGGACGTCGAAGTCGAAGTCCTGGCCCTTCAGCAGCGCCTGTACGGCCTGCAGATCGTCCCGGCTCTTCGAGCTGACCCGCAGCTCGTCACCCTGGACCAGCGCCTTGACGCCCTTGGGGCCCTCGTCGCGGATGAGCTTGGCGACCTTCTTGGCGTTCTCCTGGGAGATGCCTTCCTCGATGGTCGCGAAGAGCTTGTACTCCTTGCCGGACAGCTGCGGCTCACCCGCGTCCAGCGACTTCAGCGAGATGCCGCGCTTGATCAGCTTGCTCTGGAAGATGTCGAGGATCGCCTTCACCCGCTCCTCGCCGCTCGCCTCCATGAGGATCTTCTCACCGGACCAGGAGATCGAGGCGCCGGTGCCCTTGAAGTCGTAACGCTGCGAGATCTCCTTGGCGGCCTGGTTGAGGGCGTTGTCGACCTCCTGCCGCTCGACCTTCGAGACGATGTCGAAACTGGAGTCGGCCATGACGTGTGGCTCCTTGTATCGGGGGTGCTGGAAAAGGGAGTGCCTATACGGAGTACCTATAGGGCGACCGCGGGGCCGGCTGGCACCACGCCGCCGACCAAGCCTAGCCACCTGAGCCCGGTGGGGCCGCTGGTCAATCCAGTGGCGTAGCACCCCTGGGCATCAGGTATCGTTTACGTCGTTGCCACAGAGCGCCGCCGCGAGGCGGGTCTCAGGGCAGCATCCCTTGGCGGTGTGCCCGAGTGGCCAAAGGGAGCAGACTGTAAATCTGCCGGCTCAGCCTACCCAGGTTCGAACCCTGGCGCCGCCACTGGAAGTGAAACCCCGTCCGACCTGCTTAACCACAGGTCAGGCGGGGTTTCTGCATGTGTGCAAGTGTGACCGGTGAGCGCGCCGACCGGCCCCCGTATCTCACGCTGTCTCACCTGAATCCCACCCCTGATCAGGGCGTGTCCCCAGCCGTCCCCGGGGCCGGCCACACCATCGCCGTCCTGCTTCCGCGTCTACGCGAAGGTGCTCGCGCAGACGCGGCAGCGGGCCAACGACCGGATCGACGCAGCCCTGCGGGAGTGGAACGAGCCGGAGTGAGCCCGCGCGCACTCCATGGGGTCCAGGCCCGATGTTCCCCCGTGGTCAGTCCGTCGGCGGCCGGCGCAGTTGTACGTGGACGGTCTCGGACCGTATGACGTCTGCCAGAAGACAGATCATCCCGTCTGTACCCGTGCGGCGACGTGCCGCTTCTGCGGTGGTTCCTGCCCACCGCGGATCATGGAGGATGCGCGGCGGCCTGGGGTGGCCGTCGCGGCGGGTCGGGTACGGGATGCCCGGGGATCGCTCCCCGGGGGTGACACCGGTGCTAGCCGGTGCCTTCTCGCTTCGACACCGCCTGCCTGGAACCCTTGTGGGCGCCGGGGCTTACGGAAGCTCTGCGAGCGTTTAAGGTCTCCCCCCTATCGGAGGCGACCGTCTTGAGCTGCCTGCGCGCCGCGTGCACGATGTTCGCGGTGCTGTGGTCGTGACGGTGCGGAACGGCACCGCACGACGGGCAGTTGGAGCCGCTGCGGGAAGGGGCGGAGCTTGGGTTTCGCTCCGCGCACTTCGCACAGGTTCCGGCAACCGGTTCGCCCTTGTCGAGAACGACGAGCTGCGAGCCGTACCAGATGGTTTTGTAGGCGAGCTGCCTGCGAAGCTCGCCCAGACCGGCGTCCAGGAGGTTCCGGTTCCACCGGGCCTTGATCTTCACATCCCTGCCGGGGTCGCCGGGGACACCCGTGTCCGAGGCGCTCAGGGCAACGAGGTCGAGGTCTTCGATCACCACATGCGTGAACCCGGTGGCGAGCTGCTTGGAGACGCCGTGCAGGGACGACGCACGTCGGACTGCGATCTGGTGATGTACGCGGACGAGCCGGTCCGCGGCCTTCGCCCGCCGTCGCGATCCCTTGGCCGTGCGGGCCAGTGCGCGCTGTCTCTTCGTCAGCTCGGCCAGGTGGTTCGTGAGCAACCGTGGGTGCTCCACCAGCGTGGAGGAGGGGTCGCCCGGGCGGAGGGGGCTGGACAGGGCGAGGTAGCGGGAGCCGAGGTCGACACCGACCGGCCCACCGGAGCGTTGTCGGGCGGTCGGGCGGCCGACCTGCTTGACGCGGCCGGTGCGTTCGGCGGCCGTGTCGGCCTGGGCGCGGGTCAGGTACGGGGTGCGGACGCCGTCGTCGTCGATGTGTTCCCAGAGCAGGGGGATGTCCTGGAGCACCTTGGCGAGGACGCAGGCATACCAGCGGTGTCCGCCTCGGGTGAGGGTCACGGACTGGATGACGGCCCGGCCCCGGCCGACGAGCCGCGCGAGCGTCTTGCCCGTGCCGTGGATGCGGATGCTGCCCAGGCCCGGCATCACCAGACGCCGGTAGCCGTCCAGCCGGATGATCGGCCGCTTCACGTCGTGAAAGAGAGCGAACGATTCTGCGGCACGGCCCTTCGTCTTGAACCGGGGATAGCCGGCACGTCGTCCGGCACGACGGCCGGAGAGTGACTCCAGCCAGTTCTTCCAGGCGGCCTGCGCTCGGTCGAAGCCTGAGGTGAAGCAGTAGACATTGACCTCGCCCCACCACGGGCTGCCACCCGCCTCTGCGGGCCGGTCTCGGTCCATGCGCCACAATGCGCTGGTGTCCATGGCGGAGGGGGTGCGGAATCCCGCCCTGAACGCTTCGGCTTTCAGGCTGTTGACCGCGGTGCGGGCCTCGGCGAGCAGCAGGCTCTCGCGCCCGGTGGCGACGGCGTCCGCCCGGGCCGCGGCCAGCCGACGGTCCAGCACCTCCTGCCCTGCCGGGGGCTGGAACATGGCCAGGTGCTGTTTGCCGGAGGTGGTGGCCATGAGGGACCTGCGGTGGTGGTCCCACACCTTGATGCGGTCGGTGAGCCCGGCGCCGTCGGCCTTGATCCGGGACTTCGCCTCGGCCTCGCTCAGCCCCGCGTCGAGGTAGCGGGCCCGGCGGGCCATCCAGGCCTGGTGTGACTCCGTTTTCTTCGCCAGTGCGTAGTTGTAGGCCCACCGACAGGCGCCGGCATAGCGGCTCAGCGTGGCTCGCTCGGCATCGGTGGGATCCAGGGCGAACCGGTATGCACGCAGGACTTGCGTCTCTGGCATATACGTTTCCCCCCGCGTGTCGTAGCTACATAAAGTGACGTGCAGCTACGGACTGTAGATCAAGGATTGGTCCGGAATCCAATCGGCTCCACATGGAGGCGACGCGGGTGTGGGAGCTTCCCCGGACTCGGCGCGAGGGCCGGCTATCGCGCCACGCGGTAGCGAGGTAGCGGCTAACGCACCACGCGGTAGCGGAGGTGGACGAACTTCGAGCTGAAGGCGCGGGTCTCGACGAGTTCGAGATCCACCCGGCTCTCGTTCTGGGGGAAGAACGGGATGCCGCCGCCGACCAGTACCGGGTAGACCATGGCCTGGTACTCGTCGATCAGGCCCAGTGCGGCGGCCTCGGCGGCGAGAGTCGCGCCGCCGATCGCGATGTCGCCCTCGCCCGGCTCGGCCCGCAACCGCTCGATCTCCTCCGCCAGGCCGCCGGAGGCCAGGCGGGCATTGCCCTGCACCGCCGACAGCGTGGTGGAGAACACCACCTTCGGGAGCGGGTTCCAGAGTGCGATCCACTCGCGATCTGCGTCGTCGAGTTCTGGATTCTGGTCGGCGGTCTCCCAGTACAGCATCGTCTCGTACAGCCGTCGTCCCAACAGGTGGACGCCGATCTTCCGCATATCGTCGATCCAGAAGCGAAAGACCCCGTCGTCGGGGCCGACCAGTCGAAGCTGCCGTCCGGGCCGACGATGTAGCCGTCGAGTGAGACGTTCATCGAATAGGTCACGCTGCGCATCAGAAGTCCTCCTCGGATACGGGCTCGACGGTATGACCGCCGGACACGGCAGGACTCATCGCGGCTCGCGGGGACCCTTCGCGGGGTCACCCCGGCTTCGAACCCAGGCGCCGCCACATGGCAAGGCCCCCGTCTCAGGGGGCCTTCTCTGGTGTGCCGCGACGTGCCGGGCGCCCGGCACGTCGCGCGGCACGAGTTCGGTTCAGTTCCCCGCGACGTCCTTCACCGCGACCATCACCGGGACGTTGCCCGAGATGAGCTCCAGGGTCAGCCCCGCCGTCGCCGGGGTGTCCAGCAGCTCCAGGAGTACCGCCGCCACGTCGTCGCGCGGCACCGGGCCTCGGCCGGTCGACGCGGCGAGCAGCACCTGGCCGGTGCCCGCGTCGTTGGTCAGCATGCCGGGGCGCAGGATCGTCCAGTCGAGCGCCGTCCGGGAGCGCACGTACGCGTCCGCCGCGCCCTTGGCCCGCAGGTACACGTCGAACACTTCGTCGCCGGGGTGGTCCGGGTCGGCTCCCATGGACGAGACCACGACATAGCGCCGTACCCCGGCCCGTTCCGCCGCGTCCGCGAAGAGCACCGCGGCCCCACGGTCCACCGTGTCCTTGCGGCCCGTGCCGCTGTTGGGGCCGGCGCCGGCCGCGAAGACCGCCGCGGTGGCGCCGCGCAGGACCTCCGCGGTCTCCTCCACGGTGGCCGATTCGAGGTCCAGGACCACGGGTTCGGCACCTACTGCCCGGAGATCGTCGCTCTGTTCGGGATTGCGGATGATGCCCGCCGCTTCATCCCCGCGTGCAGCGAGCAGCCGCTCCAGCCGCAGCGCGATCTGACCATGTCCACCTGCGATGACAATGCGCATGGTCACGACGGTACGCCGGAGCGCCCCGCGGCGCGCTCAGGGCCCGCCGCCGGGGCCGGGATCCGGCCGACCCTGGCGGGGCAGCCCGGGCCCGCCGCCGGTCTCCGAGTCGCAGTACTCCCGCACCGCGCTGGTCCGGGCGACCACCCGGCCGCGGTGCACCACGATCCGGCTGTACGCGAGCGAGAGCACCCCCGCGAGCTGTTCGCCGCGCACGGCGAGCAGCTCGGCCGGGAACCCCGCCTCGACCCGCACCTCGGGCAGCCCCATCGCGCGCCTGGCCTCCGCGGACACCGCTTCGTAGGCGTGCTCGGGCCGCAACCCGCTCTGCGAGGCCAGCAGGAAGGCCGCTTCCAGCGGGTCGCCGCGTCCCACCGGATTGGCGAGATCGCGCAACGCCCCGCTGCCCGCCGCGACCCGCACCCCGGCCGCGCGCAGCAGCCGTACGGGGGCGGTGCCCCGGCGCTCCACCCCGCAGCAGCCGCCCTGGGGCAGGCAGATCACCGTCACCCCGGCCGCGGCGAGCTGGTCGGCCGCGCGACCGGCGGCTTCCCCGGAGAGCCGCGAGAGGCCGGCGCAGGGGCCCAGGGAGACTCCTTGCCGCAGCCCGCCCGCCATGGCCGCGAGCCGGGCCAGCCGGGCGGGGTCGTCACTGTCCGTGTGCAGATCGACGGGGCAGCCGTGCTCGGCGGCGATCTCCAGGACGGCTTCGGCGTATCCCGTCGGGTCCGGATCCAGGTCGGGACAGCCGCCGACCGCCCCGGCCCCCATCTTCACCGCGTCGCGGAGCATGGCCAGGCCGTCGGCGCCCGCGACGCCGGTGAGCAGCCGGGGGACGGCGACCGGGGTCAGATCGGCCAGCCCGCGCAGCGAGCGGCGGGCCTGCAGGACGGCTTCGAGGGCGGTGAGGCCCTGGACGTCGCCGATCCGTACGTGCGAGCGCAGCGCGGTCGCGCCGTGGCCGAGCTGCAGCAACGCGGCCTCTGTGGCGCGTCGCTGGATGTCCTCGGGGCGTTGTGAGGCCGGTCCCGGGGCGCCGGGTCCGGCGCCGTCGGCGGTGAGCGCGGTGTCGCTGTGGGCGTGCGGCTCGGCCGGTGCGGGGAGCAGGAGATGGCCGCGCAGGTCGACGCGGGCGCCGGGTGCGACGAGGCTGCCCGCCGTACCGACGGCCTCGATGCGGACGCCGCCGAGCCGTACGTCCACGATGCGGCCGTCGGTGAGACGGGCGCCGCACAGCGTCAGCGCGGAGCTCTCCGGGCTGCTGGCCGCGTCGGCGGCGTGGTCGTCTGGCTGCCGCGGCTGGCTGTCGGGCATCGCGCTCCAGGGAGGGGGGCAAGATCACGCAGAGTGAGTCGAGCCTATGGGTGCGCCCTGTCCGGTTCGAGGAGGAGCCGAATAGTCATATCGGTGCGGTCCGATGGGGTGTGAGGGAGTCGGGTGCACGGCTGGGACAGGAGGTGGCCGAGGTGTTGCCGAACCGCTGATCAAGGCCCGGGTGGGCGGTTGATCAAGGGTTCCGAGCGGTCCCGATCAAGGGCTCGGGACGGGGCCCCGAAACGGATTTGGGCGATCGGCGACCGACCGTGTAATGTCTTCATCGCTCGCCCCAATAGCTCAGTCGGTAGAGCGTCTCCATGGTAAGGAGAAGGTCTGCGGTTCGATTCCGCATTGGGGCTCTGGTGATCGGGAATCCCCGCTTCGGCGGGGAGACTCATCATCAAAGCGGTGTAGCTCAGTCGGTAGAGCAAGCGGCTCATAATCGCTGTGTCACCGGTTCAAGTCCGGTCACCGCTACTAACAGTAGCCGATTGTGGGGTCGGTCCTCCGATCGGCTACTCTTTTTTTGCGTTCATCCGTCCACCGTCCGTCCAAGGAGCACTCACGTGGCTGCCACCGACGTCCGCCCGAAGATCACGCTGGCCTGCGTGGAGTGCAAGGAGCGGAACTACATCACCAAGAAGAACCGGCGTAACAACCCGGACCGTCTTGAGATGAAGAAGCATTGCCCGCGCTGCAACTCGCACACTGCGCACCGCGAAACGCGCTGAATCAGGCTCGTACACGAGGCCGTCCCCATTGGGGGCGGCCTCGTGTCGTTGTATTGGGGCTGCACGTCGGCCCATTCGTCTTTCATCAGGAGGTTGCGAGCTCATGGCGCTCGACCAGTCCTTCGTGGGGCGGACCTATCCGCCCACCCCGCCGTACGAGGTCGGCCGGGAGAAGATCCGAGAGTTCGCCGAGGCGGTGGGCGACGCCAATCCCGCGTACGTCGACCCCGAGGCGGCCAGGGCCCTCGGTCACAGCGATGTGATCGCGCCGCCCACGTTCGTCTTCTCGATCACCTTCAAGGCCGCGGGGCAGGTCGTGCAGGACCCCCAGCTGGGCCTGGACTACAGCCGGGTCGTGCACGGCGACCAGCGGTTCGAGTACGTCCGTCCGGTGCGGGCGGGGGACCGGCTGACGGTCACCTCGACGATCGAGGCCGTCAAGTCCATGGCGGGCAACGACATCCTGGACGTCCGCGGCGAGGTCCACGACGAGTCCGGCGAGCATGTCGTGACGGCGTGGACGAAGCTGGTGGCGCGCGGCGCCGAGGAGGCGTGATGACGGCGAAGGTGTCTTACGAGTCGGTCGAGGTCGGTACGGAGCTGCCGGCGCAGTCCTTCCCGGTCACCCGGGCGACGCTGGTGCAGTACGCCGGCGCCTCCGGTGACTTCAACCCGATCCACTGGAACGAGAAGTTCGCCCGCGAGGTCGGACTGCCGGACGTGATCGCGCACGGCATGTTCACGATGGCCGAGGCGATCCGGGTGGTCACCGACTGGGCCGGCGATCCGGGCGCGGTCGTCGAGTACGGCGTGCGGTTCACCAAGCCGGTCGTCGTGCCCAACGACGACAAGGGCACGCTGATCGAGGTCAGCGGCAAGGTGGCCGTCCTGCTGGACGACAAGCGGGTGCGGGTCGACCTGACGGTGATGAGCGACGACAAGAAGGTGCTGGGCATGTCCCGCGCCGTGGTGCAGCTCGGCTGACGCCGTGGAGTACTCGCGTAAGGGGCATGGTCCATGGGGCTGTGCCCCTTACGCGTCGGCGGGAGCAGGCCCCGGGGGGCGGGGTTACGTCCCCCGGGGGTCGTGCTTCTGGACGGTCGGCATGCCCCCGGAGGTCGTACTCCTGGGCAGTGGCAGCACACCGCTTGCTAAGTTAGTGATTGAGTACTAACTTAGCCGCATGGCAAGGATGAGTGCAGACGAGCGGCGCGAGAGCGTCATCCGTGCGGCGATCACCGAATTCGCCCGTGGCGGGTACAACGCCACGTCCACCGAGGCGATCGCCAGGCGGGTGGGTGTCTCGCAGCCCTATCTCTTCCGTCTCTTCTCCAACAAGCAGGCCATGTTCCTGGCTGCCGCCGAGCGCTGCCTGGTGGACACCCGCAAGGTCTTCGCGGATGCCGCGGAAGGGCTCGAAGGTGATGAGGCGCTGCATGCGATGGCCGCGGCTTATCAGCGCCTGATCATTGACGACCCCGACCGGCTGCTGATGCAGATGCAGATGTACGCGGCCGTCGCGGCGGCGGAGGCGGCCGGGGATCACGAGTTCGGTGAGACGCTGCGGGCCGGCTGGTTGCAGATGTTCGACGACATCGCCCTCACGCTCGGTGCCGATCCCAACGAGGCGACCACGTTCCTCGCCTACGGCATGCTCGTCAACACCCTGACCTCGCTCGGCTACCCGGCGGAACACCGGATCTGGTCCAGGTTCTACGACTCGGCCAGGCCGCCCGTCTGACCGGCGCCACCCGGGCCGGGTTCGGCCCAGTTTTCTGCCCAGAAAAGTTAGTCATCAATAACTAACCCCCAGGGGGAGCAGTGGACCAGCACACGAAAGGCCGCTCGGGAGCGGTCTGGGCCCTAGTCATCACCAGCGTGGCCGGCTTCATGGCGGCGCTCGACAACCTCGTCGTCACCACCGCCCTGCCGTCCATCCGCGAGAGCCTGGGCGGCGAACCGGAAGAGCTCGTGTGGACGGTGAACGCGTACACCCTCACCTTCGCCGTGCTGCTGATGTTCGGCGCCTCCCTCGGTGACAGGTTCGGCCGGCGCCGGCTCTTCACCATCGGGCTCGGCGTCTTCACCGGCGCGTCCGCCGCGGCCGCCCTCTCGCCCGGGATCAACGAACTCATCGCCTTCCGCGCGGTCCAGGGTGTGGGCGCGGCGATCATGATGCCGCTGACGCTCACCCTGCTCACGGCCGCCGTGCCGCCCGCCCGCCGGGGCGCCGCGCTGGGCATCTTCGGGGCCGCGACCGGACTGGCGGTGGCCAGCGGCCCGCTGATCGGCGGGAGCCTCACCGAGCACCTGTCCTGGCAGTGGATCTTCTGGCTGAACGTCCCGATCGGTCTGCTCCTGCTCCCGCTCGCCCGACTGCGCCTGGCCGAGTCGTACGCACCCGACTCCCGGCTCGACGTGCCCGGCACCCTCCTGGTCAGCGGCGGGCTCTTCGGGATCGTCTACGGCCTGGTCAACGCCAACTCCGACGGCTGGACCAGCCCCACCATCCTGACGGCCCTGATCGCCGGCAGCGCCCTCATCGGCGGGTTCGTCCACCACGGCTTCCACGCCAAGAACCCGATGCTGCCCATGCGCCTGTTCAAGGACCGGGCGTTCTTCGGGATCAACATGGCCAGCCTGCTGATGTTCTTCGGGATGTTCGGTTCGATCTTCCTGCTCAGTCAGTACCTCCAGGGTGTCCTGGGCTACTCGCCCACCGAGGCCGGTCTGCGGATGCTGCCCTGGACGGGGATGCCGATGCTGGTGGCGCCCATCGCCGGGATACTCGCCGACCGCTTCGGCGGCCGCCCGGTGGTCGTGACCGGGCTCGCCCTCCAGGCCGCCGGTCTCGGCCTGTTCGCCATGGCCCTCGCGCCCGACGCCTCCTACGCCTCGCAGCTGCCCGGCCTGATCGTCGGCGGCGTCGGCATGGCCCTGTACTTCGCCCCCGCGGCCAGCCTGGTGATGTCCAGCGTCCGCCCCGGCGAACAGGGCATCGCCTCCGGCGCCAACAACGCGCTCCGCGAGGTCGGCGGCGCCCTCGGGGTCGCCGTGCTGGCCACGGTCTTCTCCTCGCAGGGCGGGTACCGCACCGCGCAGTCCTTCACGGACGGGACCGTTCCCGCGGTCTGGATCGGCGCCGGAGTGGTGGCGCTCGCCGCGCTGGTCGCGCTGCTGATCCCGCGCCGCCGCAGCACGCCGGCGCAGGAGGCCGACCTGGCCGAGGTGCGGGTCCCTGTATCCGCCTGAGGGAATGTCACGCCGATACGGTCCGCGGCCCCGCCATGACGGCGGGGGAGCGGACCGTACTCTTGTCCCCGTGCAGGAACTCCACGACGCGCCCCTCGCCCCCCTGACCACCTTCCGGCTCGGCGGCCCCGCCACCCGCCTCCTCACCGCGACGACCGACGCCGAAGTGGTCGAGGCCGTGCGCGCGGCCGACGACAGCGGCACCCCGCTGCTGGTCATCGGCGGCGGCAGCAATCTGGTCATCGGCGACAAGGGCTTCGACGGCACCGCCCTGCGCATCGCGACCAAGGGCTTCGTGCTCGACGGCACGACGCTCGAACTGGCCGCCGGAGAGGTGTGGACGGACGCCGTCACCCGCAGCGTGGAGGCCGGCCTGGCCGGGCTCGAATGCCTGGCCGGGATTCCGGGCTCCGCCGGCGCGACACCGATCCAGAACGTCGGGGCGTACGGGCAGGAGGTGTCGTCCACCATCACGGAGGTCGTCGCCTACGACCGGCACACCCACGAGACGGTCACCATCCCGAACTCCGAGTGCGCCTTCTCCTACCGGCACAGCCGCTTCAAGGCCGAGCCCGACCGGTTCGTGGTGCTGCGTGTCCGCTTCGAGCTGGAAGAGGCGGGCGGTCTGTCCGCGCCCCTCAAGTACCCCGAAACGGCCCACGCCATGGGCGTCCAGGAGGGCGAGCGCGTGCGCGCCGCGGCCGCTCGCGAGACCGTGCTGAGGCTGCGGGCCGGCAAGGGCATGGTCCTCGACCCGGAGGACCACGACACCTGGTCGGCCGGCTCGTTCTTCACCAACCCGATCCTGGACCGGGAGCAGTTCGAGGCGTTCCTCGCCCGGGTGACGGACCGGCTCGGACCTGACGTGACGCCCCCCGCCTTCCCTTCGGGCGAGGGAGGCACCAAGACCTCGGCGGCCTGGCTCATCGACCGGGCCGGATTCACCAAGGGGTACGGCACCGGTCCGGCCCGCATCTCCACCAAGCACACCCTCGCCCTCACCAACCGGGGCGCCGCGAGCACCGAGGACCTGCTGGCCCTGGCCCGCGAGGTCGTCGCCGGGGTCCACGAGGCCTTCGGTGTCACCCTCGTCAACGAACCGGTGACCGTGGGCGTGGCCCTGTAGGGGAGCCGGCACGGGGCCGCCCCTCAGTACGCCACACCCACGCCCTGCTTCACCGCCGCAGGGTCGTCGATCAGCGCCAGCATCGCGTGCGCCACATCGGCCCGGGAGATGGACCGGCCGCTGCGCGGATTGCTGCCGTGGACCGTCCGGTACGTACCGGTCAGCGGCCCGTTGGTGAGCTTCGGGGGCCGTACGGACGTCCAGTCCGTCGCGGATGCGGCGAGTGCGGCCTCCATCGCGGTGAGGTCCGCGTAGACCTCCTTGAGGATCGCGCCGATCGCCGAAAGCATCATGCGGTCGAGCAGCGGGTCGTCCGCCGGCTTCGGCGCGACCGGGGCCGCGCTCACCACGAGCAGCCGCCGGGCCCCTTCGGCCTCCATCGCCGCCAGCACGCCGCGGGTCAGCCGCTCGGCGACCCCGCCGGCCTTCCGGCCCCGTGAGCCCAGGCCCGAGAGCACCGCGTCCCTGCCCGCGACCGCCTCGCGCAGCGCCTCCGGGTCATCGATCCGGGCCGCCGTGTGGACCGTCACGTCGGAGAGCGGGACCGGCAGCCGCGCCGGATCACGCACCACCGCCGTCACGTCGTGACCCGCCGCCACTGCCTGGCGGACGATCTCCTGCCCGATACCGCCTGTCGCGCCGAACACTGTGAGTCTCATTGCGGCACCCTCCTCTGGTGGGTAAGTATTCACTCACCTCTAGAGTGAGCGGATACTCACCTCTCGTCAAGCTTCGTTGGAGTGCACATGGAGCAGAAGCCGGCCCGCGCCCGCATCATCGACGCCGCCCACCAGCTGATGCTCACCATCGGCCTGGCCCGGGCCACCACCAAGGAGATCGCCAAGGCCGCCGGCTGCTCGGAGGCCGCGCTCTACAAGCACTTCCCGAGCAAGGAGGAACTGTTCGTGGTGGTGCTGAAGGAACGGCTCCCCAAGGTCGACGGAATCCTGAAGCGGCTGATCGCCCACCCGGGGGAGGGGGAGCGGACGGTTGAGCAGAACCTCACCGAGATCGCCCACGAGGCAGCCCTGTTCTACGAGCAGAGCTTCCCGATCGCGGCATCCCTGTATGCCGAGCCGAGGCTCAAGAGCCGTCACAACGCGGTGATGCGGGAGCTGGGCACCGGCCCCCACCAGCCGATCCGTGGCGTGGACGCGTATCTGCGCGCCGAGCAGTCCGCAGGCCGGGTGCGGGCCGACGCCGACACGTACGCGGCCGCTTCCCTGCTGCTGGGGGCGTGCGCACAGCGGGCATTCGCCTACGAGGCCACCGAGGACGGGCGGCCGCCGCAGTCGCTCGACGAGTTCGCCGCGTCAGTGGCCCGGGCGCTGCTGCGCGGGATCGGATAGCGGGCCGGGCCCGGCCGGCGGTCACCCGACCCGGTCCGCCTCGGCGTCCACCGGACCGGCGACGTCAGTCCACCGGCTTGGCCAGCCAGTCGTCCACGCCCGCCAGGAGCTCCGCCCGCACCGCGTCCGGCGCCGCCGAACCCCGCACCGACTGGCGCGCCAGCTCCGCCAGCTCCTCGTCCGTGAACGCGTGATGGCGCCGCACCAGGTCGTACTGCGCGGCCAGCCGGGAGCCGAAGAGCAGCGGGTCGTCCGCGCCGAGCGCCATCGGCACACCGGCCTCGAACAGGGTGCGCAACGGTACGTCGGACGGCTTCTCGTAGACGCCGAGCGCCACGTTCGACGCCGGGCACACCTCGCACGTGATCCCGCGCTCCGCCAGCATGCGCAGCAGCCGCGGGTCCTCGGCGGCCCGTACGCCGTGCCCGACCCGGGACGCGTCCAGGTCGTCCAGGCAGTCGCGGACACTCGAAGGCCCGGACAGCTCACCGCCGTGCGGGGCCGCCAGCAGGCCGCCCTCCCTGGCGATGGCGAAGGCACGGTCGAAGTCGCGGGCCATGCCGCGCCGCTCGTCGTTGGAGAGGCCGAATCCGACGACGCCCCGGTCCGCGTACCGCACCGCGAGCCGCGCCAGGGTCCTGGCGTCCAGCGGGTGCTTCATCCGGTTCGCCGCGATGACCAGCCGGATCGGCAGCCCGGTCTCGCGCGACGCGCTGTCCACCGCGTCCAGGATGATCTCGATCGCCGGGATGAGCCGCCGAGCAGCGGCGCGTACGAGGTGGGGTCGACCTGGATCTCCAGCCAGCCCGAGCCGTCCGACACGTCCTCCTGGGCGGCCTCGCGCACCAGCCGCTGGATGTCCTCCGGCGACCGCAGGCAGGATCTGGCGATGTCGTAGAGCCGCTGGAAGCGGAACCAGCCGCGCTCGTCCGTCGCGCGCAGCTGCGGAGGCTCGCCGCCGGTCAGCGCCTCCGGCAGCCGCACACCGTACTTGTCGGCGAGTTCGAGCAGCGTCGTGGGCCGCATCGACCCGGTGAAATGCAAGTGCAGGTGGGCCTTGGGCAACAGCCGTACATCACGCTCCATTCCAAGATCCTGCCGCACCGACCGGGTGTCGCGGTAGCCGCTTTCCCCATCGAGTTGCCCACCGAACAGGAAAGCGAACGAGAAAGCGACCCCCGGCCGAAGCCGGGGGTCGCTCACTGGTCGGCGGGTACGACTACGCCTTGGCCTCGCCCAGCAGCTTCTGGAGCCGCGAGACGCCCTCGACGAGGTCGTCGTCGCCCAGCGCGTAGGACAGGCGCAGGTAGCCCGGCGTACCGAAGGCCTCGCCCGGTACGACCGCGACCTCGGCCTCGTCCAGGATCAGCGCGGCCAGCTCGACCGAGGTGGCCGGACGCTTGCCGCGGATCTCCTTGCCGAGCAGGTCCTTCACCGAGGGGTACGCGTAGAACGCGCCCTCGGGCACCGGGCACAGCACGCCGTCGATCTCGTTGAGCATCCGCACGATGGTCTGCCGGCGCCGGTCGAAGGCGGTGCGCATCTCGGCGACCGCGTCCAGGTTCCCGGAGACGGCGGCCAGCGCGGCGATCTGGGCGACGTTGGAGACGTTGGACGTGGCGTGCGACTGCAGGTTGGTCGCGGCCTTCACGACGTCCTTGGGGCCGACGATCCAGCCCACGCGCCAGCCGGTCATCGCATACGTCTTGGCGACTCCGTTGACCACGATGCACTTGTCCCGCAGCTCGGGCACGATCGCGGGGAGCGAGGTGAACTTCGCGTCCCCGTAGACCAGGTGCTCGTAGATCTCGTCGGTCATCACCCACAGGCCGTGCTCGACGGCCCAGCGGCCGATCGCCTCGGCGTCGGCCTCGCTGTAGACCGCACCCGTCGGGTTGGACGGGGAGACGAAGAGGACGACCTTCGTACGCTCGGTACGGGCCGCCTCCAGCTGCTCCACGGAGACGCGGTAGCCGGTGGTCTCGTCGGCGACGACGTCCACCGGGACGCCGCCGGCGAGGCGGATCGACTCGGGGTAGGTGGTCCAGTACGGCGCCGGGACGATGACCTCGTCGCCCGGGTCGAGGATCGCGGCGAAGGCCTCGTAGATGGCCTGCTTGCCGCCGTTGGTCACCAGGATCTGGGAGGCGTCGACCTCGTAGCCGGAGTCGCGCAGCGTCTTCTCTGCAATGGCGGCCTTGAGCTCGGGGAGCCCGCCTGCCGGGGTGTAGCGGTGGTACTTCGGGTTGCGGCAGGCCTCGACCGCGGCATCGACGACGTAGCCGGGGGTCGGGAAGTCGGGTTCGCCGGCACCGAAGCCGATCACCGGACGGCCGGCGGCCTTGAGGGCCTTGGCCTTGGCGTCGACGGCGAGGGTGGCGGACTCGGAGATTGCACCGATGCGGGCGGAGACCCGGCGCTCGGAGGGAGAAGTAGCAGCGCTCATGCCCCCCATGCTCCCAGACCGTATTCCCCGGCGGCACAGGGGTTTCAGGGACCGGACAGCACTTGGACAGCATGCGGACAGACAACCGGACAGCATCCGACAAGAACGGTCGGGAGCTATCTGTTCGACGCCGGGCCGCTGAGCACGTACACTCACCTGTCGTTGGCCTTCACCAGCCGCACCGTTCCTGCACCCGGGGCATCCGGGAACATGCGGTAGGTTGGTGGAAACCACAAAGGGTCGTAGCTCAATTGGTAGAGCACTGGTCTCCAAAACCAGCGGTTGGGGGTTCAAGTCCCTCCGGCCCTGCTACACACTCCTTCGCCAGGATGTGTGCGCATGTACGTACTTCAATGCATCGCCGTGCGGCTCCACCGGGCGCGGCACGGCCATGACCCGGAATCAGGTGAGAAGCGTGACGGACGCCGTGGGCTCCATCGACATGCCTGATGCCGAGGATGAAGTCCCCGAGTCGAAGAAGAAGACCCGGAAGGGCGGTAAGCGCGGCAAGAAGGGCCCTCTGGGCCGTCTCGCGCTCTTCTACCGCCAGATCGTGGCCGAGCTCCGCAAGGTGGTCTGGCCGACTCGCAACCAGCTGACGACATACACCTCCGTGGTGATTGTGTTCGTAGTTGTCATGATCGGTCTTGTTACCGTGATTGACTTCGGATTCCAGCGGGTCATCAAGTACGTCTTCGGCTGATCCCGCGGAGGGCGCCTCATGGGCGCCCCTTTCGCATGTTCCACCCATTTGTATCCAGGAAGAAGCAGCCACCGTGTCTGACCCGAACCTGAACGACGCCGTCGAGCCGACGGCGGGCGCCTTCGAGTCCGCCGAGGACGAGCTCGACATCGTCGAGGCGGCGGACGCTGTGGAGCCGGACCAGGCTGAAGCTGCCGACGCCGCCGCGGGCGAGCCCGCCGAGCAGGCCGCAGTGCACACCGAGTCCGCCGACGAGGCCGTGGCTACCGATGACGCCGAGGTCGAGGCCGAGATCGCAGCCGCCGACGACGCCGAGGTCGAGGCCGAGATCGAGACCGCCGACGACGAGGCCGCCGAGGCGGACGCGTCCGCCGACGAGGCCGAGGAAGAGGCCGAGCCGGCCGCCCCCGTCGACGCCGTCACGGCGCTGCGCGAGGAACTGCGCGGCCTGCCGGGCGAGTGGTACGTCATCCACACGTACGCCGGCTACGAGAAGCGTGTGAAGGCCAACCTGGAGCAGCGCGCCGTCTCGCTGAACGTGGAGGAGTTCATCTATCAGGCCGAGGTGCCTGAGGAGGAAATCGTCCAGATCAAGAACGGCGAGCGCAAGAACGTCCGGCAGAACAAGCTCCCGGGTTACGTCCTGGTGCGCATGGACCTGACGAACGAGTCCTGGGGCGTCGTGCGCAACACCCCCGGTGTCACCGGCTTCGTGGGCAACGCCTACGACCCGTACCCGCTGACCCTGGACGAGATCGTCAAGATGCTCGCGCCGGAGGCCGAGGAGAAGGCCGCCCGTGAGGCCGCCGAGGCCGAGGGCAAGCCGGCTCCGTCCCGCAAGGTCGAGGTCCAGGTGCTGGACTTCGAGGTGGGCGACTCCGTCACCGTCACCGACGGCCCGTTCGCGACGCTGCAGGCGACGATCAACGAGATCAACGCCGACTCGAAGAAGGTCAAGGGCCTCGTCGAGATCTTCGGCCGCGAGACGCCGGTCGAGCTCAGCTTCGACCAGATCCAGAAGAACTAGCGGCTGCCCCGAGCGGGCGCCCACCAGCTTCTGGACACATGCCTACCGAGCAGGTCAGAACGGCTGTCAAAGCCGGTCTGACCTGCTCGGTTTTTGGTCGCGCAGCTATACCCGTTATCGTTGTGCGGTATGCCTGCATCCGGATGACCGGATGACGGCGAAAACTCTCACTAGGACCCGGAGAGAGCACATGCCTCCCAAGAAGAAGAAGGTCACGGGGCTTATCAAGCTCCAGATCAACGCCGGTGCGGCCAACCCGGCACCGCCGGTCGGCCCCGCACTGGGCCAGCACGGCGTCAACATCATGGAGTTCTGCAAGGCCTACAACGCCGCGACCGAGTCGCAGCGTGGCATGGTCGTGCCGGTGGAGATCACGGTCTACGACGACCGTTCCTTCACCTTCATCACCAAGACTCCGCCGGCCGCCAAGCTGATCCTCAAGGCCGCGGGTGTGGACAAGGGCTCCGGCGAGCCGCACAAGACCAAGGTTGCCAAGCTGACGGCTGCCCAGGTCCGCGAGATCGCCACGACGAAGCTCCCCGACCTGAACGCCAATGACCTCGACGCCGCGTCGAAGATCATCGCCGGCACCGCCCGTTCCATGGGCATCACGGTCGAAGGCTGATTCAGCCCCACCCCCTCAGTGGTAGGACCAAGCGCTGGTCCGCACCACGACTCCACACTCTGAAACCACAGGAGTAGAAGTGAAGCGCAGCAAGAACCTCCGCGCTGCGGACGCCAAGATCGACCGGGCGCGCAACTACGCCCCGCTCGAGGCCGTCCGTATCGCCAAGGACACCGCCTCCACGAAGTTCGACAGCACCGTCGAGGTCGCGTTTGCCCTGGGTGTTGACCCTCGCAAGGCCGACCAGATGGTCCGTGGCACCGTGAACCTCCCGCACGGCACCGGCAAGACCGCCCGGGTCCTGGTCTTCGCGACCGGTGACCGTGCTGCGGCCGCGGAAGCCGCGGGCGCCGACATCGTCGGCGCCGACGAGCTCATCGACGAGGTGGCGAAGGGCCGTCTGGACTTCGACGCCGTCGTCGCGACCCCGGACCTCATGGGCAAGGTCGGCCGCCTCGGCCGCGTGCTCGGTCCGCGTGGTCTGATGCCGAACCCGAAGACCGGCACCGTCACCCCCGATGTCGTGAAGGCTGTCAACGACATCAAGGGCGGCAAGATCGAGTTCCGCGTCGACAAGCACTCGAACCTGCACTTCATCATCGGCAAGACCTCGTTCGACGAGACCAAGCTGGTGGAGAACTACGCAGCGGCGCTGGACGAGATCCTCCGTCTGAAGCCGTCCGCCGCCAAGGGCCGCTACATCAAGAAGGCCACGCTGGCCACCACGATGGGCCCCGGCATCCCGCTGGACTCCAACCGCACCCGTAACCTCCTCGTCGAGGAGGACCCGGCCTCCGTCTGAGCCCTCGCGCTCACCGGAACGCCGCGTCACGTGTGACATTGACGGGCCCCGCAACCTTTCGAGGTGCGGGGCCCGTCCTCGTATGTACGGACCAGTGGCTGTCGGAGCCGTCGGCTAGCGTGAGGGCTCCGGCAGTCGGAATCAGGGGTGGGGAGCGGACATGAGGACCAGTACCGTACGGCGCGTGGGTCTGTGTGTGGCGGTGGCCGCGGCGTTGACGTCGGTCGCGGCCTGCGGCGGACCGGACAAGGACGACAGCGGCAAGGGCGCCGGCCACGGCGGCTCGGTGGTGAACGCCGACCCGGTCGCCGCACTGCTCACCGTGCAGAAGAAGACCGGCGCGGCGAGCTCGGCCAAGGTGGAGGGCACCACCACCATGGGCTCGACGATGGCCATGAAGCAGTCGGGGGCCCTGGACTGGTCCGACGGCATCACCGGCGCCATGAAGATCACGTACACGGGCGGCGACATGGCCGACTCGATGAAGCAGCTCGGCAGCGACGGCTCGATGCAGGCCCGCTACTTCAAGGACGGCTACGCGGCGGACATGGGCGCGGCCCTGGCCAAGCAGACCGGCGGCAAGCACTGGATCAGCTACTCCTACGAGGAGCTGGCCGCCCTCGGGGGAGCCTCGGGCGCCGCCATGCAGGAGCAGATGCAGAACACCAGCCCCGGCGAGGGCGTGAAGGGGCTGCTGGCCTCCGGCGACGTGAAGAAGGTCGGCAAGGAGAACGTCCGGGGAGTCACCGCCACCCACTACTCCGGCACGGTCGACGTCGCTGAGCTGACCGCCAAGAACTCCAAGCTCGACGCCGAGCAGCTCACCGCGCTCAAGAAGCAGCTCGGCGACGCCGGGATCACGACCGAGAAGATCGACATCTGGGTCGACGGGAACGACCTGCTGGTCAAGAAGACCGAGCGCGGACAGATGAAGACCGGCGAGCTCAACTCGACCATGTTCTACAGCGACTACGGGACCAAGGTCTCGGTCGAGCGGCCGCCGGCCGGCGAGACGATCGAGTTCAAGGAGCTGCTGAAGCAGCAGCAGGGTGCGACCGCGGGCGCGTCCTAAACCTCCCGCAGCGCACGAAGAGGGACGGATTTGCTCGGCGCGACCCCGGTCGCGTACTCTTCTGCAGAAGCCAAAGACCGCTGGTCGTTGTCGCACTCCCGCAAGGGGGAACGGCAACCGAAGGATCCGTAAAATACGGACGACCTGCGCAGGTGACTGTGGAAAGCTCCCGGACTTCGTGCGGTCGAGCTACGCCCTGGCACCTGTGCCGGGGCGTTTCGTCTTTCCCGGCCCCTTCTGAGCGGTCCTCATCACCCGGAAGGAGGCCGACGCTCATGGCAAGGCCCGACAAGGCTGCCGCGGTAGCCGAGCTCGCGGAGCAGTTCCGCAGCTCGAACGCCGCCGTGCTGACCGAGTACCGGGGTCTCACCGTGGCACAGCTCAAGCAGCTGCGCCGTTCGCTCGGTGAGAACGCCCAGTACGCCGTGGTGAAGAACACGCTGACCAAGATTGCGGCCAACGAGGCCGGGATCGACACGCTGGACGACCTGTTCGCAGGTCCGACGGCGGTTGCCTTCGTCACCGGTGACCCGGTGGAGTCGGCGAAGGGTCTTCGTGACTTCGCCAAGGACAACCCCAACCTCATCATCAAGGGCGGTGTCCTTGACGGTAAGGCGCTGTCCGCCGATGAGATCAAGAAGCTCGCGGACCTCGAGTCCCGCGAGGTTCTGCTCGCCAAGCTGGCCGGTGCCATGAAGGGCAAGCAGACGCAGACTGCGCAGCTCTTCCAGGCTCTGCCGTCGAAGTTCGTCCGCACCGCGGAGGCGCTTCGTGCCAAGAAGGCCGAGCAGGGCGGTGCCGAGTAATTCGGCTCGCACATTGATCGCCGCCCGCTAGGGCGACGGTCGCAGCGGGTCGAACGTACGCCCGCCTTCATATACACCCGGCACCAGCCGAATTAGTGGAAGGATCGCCCATCATGGCGAAGCTCAGCCAGGAAGACCTGCTCGCCCAGTTCGAGGAGCTCACCCTCATCGAGCTCTCCGAGTTCGTCAAGGCGTTCGAGGAGAAGTTCGACGTCACCGCCGCCGCCGCGGTCGCCGTTGCCGGCCCGGCCGGCCCGGGTGCCGTCGCTGACGCTCCCGAGGAGCAGGACGAGTTCGACGTCGTCCTCACGGGTGCCGGCGAGAAGAAGATCCAGGTCATCAAGGTCGTGCGTGAGCTGACCTCGCTGGGCCTCAAGGAGGCCAAGGACCTCGTGGACGGCGCCCCGAAGCCCGTCCTCGAGAAGGTCGCCAAGGAGGCCGCTGACAAGGCTGCCGAGTCCCTCAAGGCCGCCGGCGCCTCCGTCGAGGTCAAGTGACCCTGCGAGTCTTCTGACTCGTCTGGACCCCGTGCCGCGAGGCACGGACGTCACATCGCGAAAGGCGATCACCCGTTCGGGTGGTCGCCTTTCGGCGTACCCGTGGCGGGTGCCTTGCTCTTCCCGTGCCGACGAGTATGGTGATCTTCGCCGTGCGCCTCTCGTAAGGAGTGCGGACAGGCGTGCGGGGGCGGCGTATCCGGGTCCCGGGGCCTTGACCCGGCTGGGGGGCCTTGACGAACCGCACGAGGCGCGCAATTCTCAAAGCGCGTCGCCACATCGATCCGGATCCGAGGCATGGATCGACGGCGAAGAGGGCAGTAAAGAAGAGCGCAGCTCATGCAGGGCTATGCAGGGCTAGACATAGGTGTTGAGAACAGCTGTTGCAAGCAACGTGGGTCTCTGAGAACCCCGACTGGACATCAGTGTGCCGCTTGGCTACACTGACCCTTTGCGCTGCCTGTTAGCTGCCTCCTGCCCGTCACCAGGGGCATACCCAATCTTGTACGCCGTGGACCGAGCATCCCTGAGAAGGGCTACTCCCCATGTGTCCAGTTTGGGACCGGTACGCGCGTAGTGAGTCCGAGCCCTCGGAAGGACCCCCTCTTGGCCGCCTCGCGCAACGCCTCGACCGCGAATACGAACAACGGCGCCAGCACCGCCCCGCTGCGCATCTCTTTTGCAAAGATCAAGGAGCCCCTCGAGGTTCCGAACCTCCTCGCGCTGCAGACCGAGAGCTTTGACTGGCTCCTCGGTAATGCCGCCTGGAAGGCTCGCGTCGAGGCTGCTCTGGACAGTGGACAAGACGTCCCCACCAAGTCCGGCCTGGAGGAGATCTTCGAGGAGATTTCACCGATCGAGGACTTCTCCGGGTCGATGTCGCTTACGTTCCGCGACCACCGCTTCGAGCCCTCGAAGAACTCGATCGACGAGTGCAAGGAGCGCGACTTCACGTTCGCCGCCCCGCTCTTCGTCACGGCCGAGTTCACCAACAACGAGACCGGCGAGATCAAGTCCCAGACGGTCTTCATGGGCGATTTCCCGCTCATGACCAACAAGGGCACCTTCGTCATCAACGGCACCGAGCGTGTCGTGGTGTCGCAGCTGGTCCGCTCGCCGGGTGTCTACTTCGACTCGTCGATCGACAAGACGTCCGACAAGGACATCTTCTCCTCCAAGATCATCCCTTCCCGGGGTGCCTGGCTGGAGATGGAGATCGACAAGCGCGACATGGTCGGTGTCCGCATCGACCGCAAGCGCAAGCAGTCCGTCACTGTTCTCCTGAAGGCTCTCGGTTGGACGACCGAGCAGATCCTCGAGGAGTTCGGCGAGTACGAGTCCATGCGCGCCACCCTGGAGAAGGACCACACCCAGGGCCAGGACGACGCGCTGCTCGACATCTACCGCAAGCTGCGTCCCGGCGAGCCGCCGACGCGCGAGGCTGCTCAGACGCTGCTCGAGAACCTCTACTTCAACCCGAAGCGCTACGACCTCGCGAAGGTCGGCCGCTACAAGGTGAACAAGAAGCTCGGCGCGGATGAGCCGCTCGACGCCGGTGTCCTCACCAGCGACGACATCATCGCGACCATCAAGTACCTGGTGAAGCTGCACGCCGGGGAGACCGAGACCGTCGGCGAGTCCGGCCGTTCGATCGTCGTCGAGACCGACGACATCGACCACTTCGGCAACCGTCGTCTGCGTAACGTCGGCGAGCTCATCCAGAACCAGGTCCGTACGGGTCTGGCTCGTATGGAGCGCGTCGTGCGTGAGCGCATGACGACCCAGGACGTCGAGGCGATCACGCCGCAGACCCTGATCAACATCCGGCCGGTCGTCGCCTCCATCAAGGAGTTCTTCGGCACCAGCCAGCTGTCGCAGTTCATGGACCAGAACAACCCGCTGTCGGGTCTCACCCACAAGCGCCGCCTGTCGGCGCTTGGCCCGGGTGGTCTCTCCCGTGAGCGGGCCGGCTTCGAGGTCCGTGACGTGCACCCGTCCCACTACGGACGCATGTGCCCGATCGAGACCCCTGAAGGCCCGAACATCGGTCTGATCGGTTCGCTCGCCTCGTACGGACGCGTCAACGCGTTCGGTTTCATCGAGACGCCGTACCGCAAGGTCGTCGACGGCCAGGTCACCGACGAGGTCGACTACATCACGGCCGACGAGGAAGACCGTTACGTCATCGCCCAGGCGAACGCGACGCTCTCCGAGGAACTGCGCTTCACCGAGCCCCGCGTCCTGGTCCGCCGTCGTGGCGGAGAGGTCGACTACGTGCCCGGCACCGAAGTCGACTACATGGACGTCTCGCCGCGCCAGATGGTGTCCGTCGCCACCGCGATGATCCCGTTCCTGGAGCACGACGACGCCAACCGTGCCCTCATGGGCGCGAACATGATGCGTCAGGCGGTGCCGCTGATCAAGTCGGAGGCCCCGCTCGTCGGCACCGGCATGGAGTACCGCTGCGCCACCGACGCCGGTGACGTGCTGAAGGCCGAGAAGGACGGTGTGGTCCAGGAGGTCTCCGCGGACTACATCACCGTGACCAACGACGACGGCACGTACACCACGTACCGGATCGCGAAGTTCATGCGCTCCAACCAGGGCACCTCGGTCAACCAGAAGGTCGTCGTCGCCGAAGGCGACCGGGTGGTCGCCGAGCAGGTGCTCGCCGACGGTCCGGCCACCGAGAACGGTGAGATGGCCCTCGGTAAGAACCTGCTCGTGGCGTTCATGCCGTGGGAGGGTCACAACTACGAGGACGCGATCATTCTTTCGCAGCGCCTCGTGCAGGACGACGTCCTCTCCTCGATCCACATCGAGGAGCACGAGGTCGACGCCCGTGACACCAAGCTCGGCCCGGAGGAGATCACCCGGGACATCCCGAACGTCTCCGAAGAGGTCCTCGCGGACCTCGACGAGCGCGGCATCATCCGTATCGGTGCCGAGGTCACGGCCGGTGACATCCTCGTCGGCAAGGTCACGCCCAAGGGCGAGACCGAGCTGACCCCCGAGGAGCGCCTGCTCCGCGCGATCTTCGGTGAGAAGGCGCGCGAGGTGCGCGACACCTCGCTGAAGGTGCCGCACGGCGAGATCGGCAAGATCATCGGCGTCCGCGTCTTCGACCGCGAAGAGGGCGACGAGCTGCCGCCGGGCGTGAACCAGCTGGTCCGCGTCTACGTCGCGCAGAAGCGCAAGATCACCGATGGTGACAAGCTCGCCGGCCGTCACGGCAACAAGGGCGTCATCTCGAAGATCCTGCCGATCGAGGACATGCCGTTCCTGGAGGACGGCACCCCGGTCGACATCATCCTCAACCCGCTGGGTGTCCCGTCCCGAATGAACCCGGGACAGGTCCTGGAGATCCACCTCGGCTGGCTCGCCAGCCGCGGCTGGGACGTCTCCGGCCTCGGTGACGAGTGGGCCAAGCGCCTGCAGGCCATCGGCGCCGACCAGGTCGCCCCCGGCACCAACGTCGCGACCCCGGTCTTCGACGGTGCCCGCGAGGACGAGATCACCGGCCTCTTCCAGGCCACGATCCCGAACCGCGACGGCGACCGGCTGGTCCAGCCCTCGGGCAAGGCCAACCTGTTCGACGGCCGCTCCGGCGAGCCGTTCCCCGAGCCGGTCTCGGTCGGCTTCATGTACATCCTCAAGCTCCACCACCTCGTCGACGACAAGCTCCACGCTCGTTCGACGGGTCCGTACTCCATGATCACCCAGCAGCCGCTGGGTGGTAAGGCACAGTTCGGTGGACAGCGCTTCGGTGAAATGGAGGTGTGGGCCCTTGAAGCTTATGGCGCCGCTTACGCCCTCCAGGAGCTGCTGACGATCAAGTCCGACGACGTGACCGGCCGCGTGAAGGTCTACGAGGCCATCGTCAAGGGCGAGAACATCCCCGAGCCCGGCATTCCCGAGTCCTTCAAGGTGCTCATCAAGGAAATGCAGTCGCTCTGCCTCAACGTGGAGGTGCTGTCCTCGGACGGCATGTCCATCGAGATGCGCGACACGGACGAGGACGTCTTCCGCGCGGCGGAGGAGCTCGGAATCGACCTGTCCCGGCGCGAGCCGAGCAGCGTCGAAGAGGTCTGACGGGTTGGCCGGCCGGATCCCTGTGATCCGGCCGGCTCTCCCCGGACCCGTTCAGACCATTGCTGAAGTGCCCCGATTTCTCGCGTGAAGCGAGGGGGCTCGAACCCCCGAAAGAGGGATTGACGACAAGTGCTCGACGTCAACTTCTTCGACGAGCTGCGGATCGGCCTTGCCACCGCGGACGACATCCGGACCTGGTCCCACGGCGAAGTGAAGAAGCCGGAGACCATCAACTACCGCACGCTCAAGCCCGAAAAGGACGGACTCTTCTGCGAGAAGATCTTCGGTCCGACCCGGGACTGGGAGTGCTACTGCGGCAAGTACAAGCGTGTCCGATTCAAGGGCATCATCTGTGAGCGCTGTGGCGTCGAGGTAACTCGCGCCAAGGTGCGCCGTGAGCGCATGGGCCACATCGAGCTTGCCGCTCCCGTCACCCACATCTGGTACTTCAAGGGCGTCCCGTCGCGACTGGGCTACCTGCTGGACCTCGCGCCGAAGGACCTCGAGAAGGTCATCTACTTCGCCGCGTACATGATCACGTTCGTCGACGAGGAGCGCCGTACCCGCGACCTCCCGTCGCTGGAGGCGCACGTCTCCGTCGAGCGCCAGCAGGTCGAGAACCGTCGTGACTCGGACCTCGAGAACCGCGCCAAGAAGCTCGAGACCGACCTCGGCGAGCTCGAGGCCGAGGGCGCCAAGGCCGACGTGCGCCGCAAGGTGCGCGAAGGTGCCGAGCGCGAGATGAAGCAGCTGCGCGACCGTGCGCAGCGCGAGATCGACCGCCTCGACGAGGTGTGGAGCCGCTTCAAGAACCTCAAGGTCCAGGACCTCGAGGGCGACGAGCTGCTCTACCGCGAGCTGCGTGACCGCTTCGGCACGTACTTCGACGGCTGCATGGGTGCCGCTGCTCTGCAGAAGCGCCTCGAGTCGTTCGACCTCGACGAGGAGGCCGAGCGCCTCCGCGAGATCATCCGTACCGGCAAGGGCCAGAAGAAGACCCGTGCGCTCAAGCGCCTCAAGGTCGTCTCCGCGTTCCTGCAGACCAGCAACAAGCCCAAGGGCATGGTGCTCGACTGCGTGCCGGTCATCCCGCCGGACCTGCGTCCGATGGTGCAGCTGGACGGTGGCCGCTTCGCGACCTCCGACCTGAACGACCTGTACCGCCGCGTGATCAACCGCAACAACCGCCTCAAGCGTCTCCTTGACCTCGGTGCCCCCGAGATCATCGTGAACAACGAGAAGCGGATGCTGCAGGAGGCCGTCGACGCGCTGTTCGACAACGGCCGCCGCGGTCGCCCGGTCACCGGTCCCGGTAACCGCCCGCTCAAGTCCCTCAGCGACATGCTGAAGGGCAAGCAGGGTCGATTCCGTCAGAACCTTCTCGGCAAGCGTGTGGACTACTCCGCGCGTTCCGTGATCGTCGTCGGCCCGCAGCTCAAGCTGCACCAGTGCGGTCTGCCGAAGGCCATGGCGCTGGAGCTCTTCAAGCCGTTCGTGATGAAGCGCCTGGTGGACCTGAACCACGCGCAGAACATCAAGTCGGCCAAGCGCATGGTCGAGCGTGGCCGCACCGTCGTGTACGACGTCCTCGAAGAGGTCATCGCCGAGCACCCGGTGCTGCTGAACCGTGCACCCACCCTGCACCGCCTGGGCATCCAGGCCTTCGAGCCGCAGCTGGTCGAGGGCAAGGCCATCCAGATCCACCCGCTCGTCTGCACCGCGTTCAACGCGGACTTCGACGGTGACCAGATGGCCGTGCACCTGCCGCTCTCCGCGGAGGCGCAGGCCGAGGCCCGCATCCTGATGCTGTCCTCGAACAACATCCTGAAGCCGGCCGACGGTCGTCCCGTCACCATGCCGACCCAGGACATGGTGCTGGGTCTGTTCTTCCTGACCACCGACGGCGAGCTCCGTGACACCAAGGGCGAGGGCCGCGCGTTCGGCTCCACGGCCGAGGCGATCATGGCGTTCGACGCCGGCGAGCTGGCGCTCCAGTCGCCCGTCGACATCCGCTTCCCGGTGGGCACCATCCCGCCGCGTGGCTGGGTGCCGCCGGTCGCCGAGGAGGGCGAGCCCGAGTACCAGCCGGGTGACACTTTCCGGCTGCGCACCAGCCTGGGCCGCGCGCTCTTCAACGAGCTGCTGCCCGAGGACTACCCGTTCGTCGACTACTCGGTCGGCAAGAAGCAGCTCTCCGAGATCGTCAACGACCTCGCCGAGCGCTACCCCAAGGTCATCGTGGCGGCGACGCTCGACAACCTGAAGGCGGCGGGCTTCCACTGGGCCACCCGTTCCGGCGTCACCGTCGCCGTTTCGGACATCGTCGTGCCCGAGGCCAAGAAGGCCATCGTCAAGGGCTACGAGGACCAGGACGAGAAGGTCCAGAAGCAGTACGAGCGCGGTCTGATCACCAAGGACGAGCGCACGCAGGAGCTCATCGCGATCTGGACCAAGGCGACCAACGAGGTTGCCGAGGCGATGAACGCGAACTTCCCCAAGACGAACCCCATCTTCATGATGGTTGACTCGGGTGCCCGAGGAAACATGATGCAGATGCGTCAGATCGCCGGTATGCGTGGTCTGGTGTCCAACGCCAAGAACGAGACGATTCCTCGTCCCATCAAGGCGTCCTTCCGTGAGGGCCTCACCGTCCTGGAGTACTTCATCTCCACGCACGGTGCCCGTAAGGGTCTGGCGGACACCGCCCTGCGTACCGCCGACTCGGGTTACCTGACCCGTCGTCTGGTGGACGTCTCGCAGGACGTGATCATTCGCGAGGAGGACTGCGGCACAGACCGCGGCCTCAAGCTGAAGATCGCGGTCAAGGGCGCCGACGGCGTGCTCCGCAAGACGGAGGACGTCGAGACCTCGGTCTACGCCCGCATGCTCGCCGAGGACGTCGTCATCGACGGCAAGGTCATCGCGCCTGCCAACGTCGACCTCGGTGACGTCCTGATCGACGCCCTGGTGGGCGCCGGCGTCGAGGAGGTCAAGACCCGCTCGGTCCTGACCTGTGAGTCCGCGGTCGGCACCTGTGCCTTCTGCTACGGACGCTCGCTCGCCACCGGCAAGCTGGTCGACATCGGTGAGGCGGTCGGCATCATCGCCGCCCAGTCCATCGGTGAGCCCGGTACCCAGCTGACGATGCGTACCTTCCACACCGGTGGTGTGGCCGGTGACGACATCACCCAGGGTCTGCCCCGAGTCGTCGAGCTCTTCGAAGCCCGTACGCCCAAGGGTGTCGCCCCGATCTCGGAGTCCGCAGGCCGGGTCCGGATCGAGGAGACCGAGAAGACCAAGAAGCTCGTCGTCACCCCGGACGACGGGAGCGACGAGATCCCCTTCCCGATCTCCAAGCGCGCCCGTCTGCTGGTCGGCGAGGGCGACCGCGTCGAGGTGGGCCAGAAGCTCACCGTGGGTGCCACCAACCCGCACGACGTGCTGCGGATCCTCGGTCAGCGCGCGGTCCAGGTCCACCTGGTCGGCGAGGTCCAGAAGGTCTACAACTCGCAGGGTGTGTCGATCCACGACAAGCACATCGAGATCATCATCCGGCAGATGCTGCGCCGTGTGACGATCATCGAGTCCGGCGACGCGGAGCTGCTGCCGGGCGAGCTCGTCGAGCGCTCGAAGTTCGAGACCGAGAACCGTCGTGTGGTCCAGGAGAGCGGTCACCCCGCCTCCGGCCGACCGCAGCTGATGGGTATCACCAAGGCCTCGCTGGCGACGGAGTCGTGGCTGTCCGCGGCTTCCTTCCAGGAGACGACCAGGGTCCTGACGGACGCGGCGATCAACGCCAAGTCCGACTCCCTGATCGGCCTCAAGGAGAACGTCATCATCGGTAAGCTCATCCCGGCCGGTACGGGTCTGTCCCGCTACCGCAACATCCGGGTCGAGCCGACCGAGGAGGCCAAGGCCGCGATGTACTCGGCCGTCGGCTACGACGACATCGACTACTCGCCGTTCGGCACCGGCTCCGGCCAGGCCGTCCCGCTGGAGGACTACGACTACGGTCCGTACAACCAGTAAGCGAGTCGCTTGATACGACCGGAGGGCGGTCATCCCGTACATGGGGTGGCCGCCCTCCGGCGTGCGATGCGTCACTCCGGCCGGGTGAGGCGTACGGTGGTGAAGCACCGCCTGAGGGCGCTGAGAGCCCTGTACGGGGCTCCGAGGCATCCCGTACGGGTCAGGACAAGCCGGGCGCCGGGCCCGGCGTGTCGCGGCGGACAGCATTTGTTTTGACCGGAGTCGATGAGGTAGGTACGCTCAGACCTTGTGCCTGGGGTGTGCCTGGGCTCGTGTGCGTGTCCTCAACCGCACGGCGAGTCCGTCTTTGGCCACCGTGATCTGCGCTTCCACCGCTTCAGGGCAGTGGCCCGCAGCATTCGACACACCCGACCGCGTGGGTCGGCGATGTTCCAGGTTAGTTTCACCGACGGCACACAGAAACCGGAGAAGTAGTGCCTACGATTCAGCAGCTGGTCCGGAAGGGCCGGCAGGACAAGGTCGAGAAGAACAAGACGCCCGCGCTCGAGGGTTCTCCCCAGCGCCGCGGCGTCTGCACGCGTGTGTTCACGACCACCCCGAAGAAGCCGAACTCCGCGCTCCGGAAGGTCGCACGTGTGCGCCTGACTTCCGGCATCGAGGTCACGGCCTACATCCCGGGTGAGGGACACAACCTGCAGGAGCACTCCATCGTGCTCGTGCGTGGTGGCCGTGTGAAGGACCTGCCGGGTGTTCGTTACAAGATCATCCGCGGCTCCCTTGACACCCAGGGTGTCAAGAACCGCAAGCAGGCCCGCAGCCGCTACGGCGCCAAGAAGGAGAAGTAAGAATGCCTCGTAAGGGCCCCGCCCCGAAGCGCCCGGTCATCATTGACCCGGTCTATGGTTCTCCTCTTGTCACCTCGCTGATCAACAAGATCCTGCTCAACGGCAAGCGTTCCACCGCCGAGCGGATCGTGTACGGCGCCATGGAAGGCCTCCGCGAGAAGACCGGCGCTGACCCGGTCATCACGCTGAAGCGCGCGCTTGAGAACGTCAAGCCCTCGCTCGAGGTCAAGTCCCGCCGTGTCGGTGGCGCCACCTACCAGGTGCCGATCGAGGTCAAGCCCGGTCGTGCCGCCACCCTCGCGCTGCGCTGGGTCGTCGGTTACTCCCGTGCCCGTCGTGAGAAGACGATGACCGAGCGGCTCATGAACGAGCTGCTCGACGCCTCCAACGGTCTTGGCGCTGCTGTCAAGAAGCGCGAGGACACCCACAAGATGGCCGAGTCGAACAAGGCCTTCGCGCACTACCGCTGGTAGTCGCTCACCCCATCGAGACCGAGAGAAGATTGAGCCTTATGGCCACCACTTCGCTTGACCTGGCCAAGGTCCGCAACATCGGGATCATGGCCCACATCGACGCGGGGAAGACGACCACCACCGAGCGGATCCTCTTCTACACCGGTGTGAGCTACAAGATCGGTGAAGTCCACGACGGCGCAGCCACGATGGACTGGATGGAGCAGGAGCAGGAGCGCGGCATCACGATCACGTCGGCCGCGACGACCTGTCACTGGCCGCTCAATGATGTTGACCACACCATCAACATCATCGACACCCCGGGTCACGTCGACTTCACCGTCGAGGTGGAGCGTTCGCTCCGCGTCCTCGACGGTGCCGTCACCGTGTTCGACGGTGTGGCCGGCGTCGAGCCGCAGTCCGAGACCGTCTGGCGTCAGGCGGACCGCTACGGCGTTCCGCGTATCTGCTTCGTCAACAAGCTCGACCGCACCGGCGCCGAGTTCCACCGTTGTGTCGACATGATCGTCGACCGCCTTGGTGCGGTCCCGCTCGTCATGCAGCTCCCCATCGGCGCCGAGGCCGACTTCAAGGGCGTCGTCGACCTCGTGTCGATGAAGGCCTTCGTGTGGCCCGAAGAGGCCGTCAAGGGCGAGATGTACGACACCGTCGACATCCCGGACACCCACATCGAGGCTGCCGAGGAATGGCGCGGCAAGCTCCTTGAGGCCGTCTCCGAGAACGACGACGAGATGATGGAGCTGTACCTGGAGGGCGTCGAGCCCACCCAGGACCAGCTGCACGAGGCGATCCGTCGGATCACCCTCGCGTCGAAGGGGACCGCCGACTCCGTCACGGTCACCCCGGTGTTCTGTGGCACCGCGTTCAAGAACAAGGGCGTTCAGCCCCTGCTCGACGCGGTCGTCCGCTACCTGCCTTCCCCCTGGACGTCGAGGCCATCGAAGGCCACGACGTCAAGGACCCCGAGGTCGTCATCAAGCGCCGGCCCTCGGACGACGAGCCGTTCTCCGGTCTCGCGTTCAAGATCGCCAGCGACCCGCACCTCGGCAAGCTCACCTTCGTCCGGATCTACTCCGGTCGCCTCGAGGCCGGCACCGCGGTGCTGAACTCGGTCAAGGGCAAGAAGGAGCGCATCGGCAAGATCTACCGCATGCACGCGAACAAGCGTGAGGAGATCGCGTCGGTGGGCGCCGGTGACATCATCGCCGTCATGGGCCTGAAGCAGACCACCACCGGTGAGACGCTGTGTGACGACAAGAAGCCGGTCATCCTGGAGTCCATGGACTTCCCGGCGCCGGTCATTCAGGTCGCCATCGAGCCCAAGTCCAAGGGTGACCAGGAGAAGCTGGGTGTAGCCATCCAGCGCCTCTCCGAGGAGGACCCGTCCTTCCAGGTGCACTCCGACGAGGAGACCGGCCAGACCATCATCGGTGGTATGGGCGAGCTTCACCTCGAGGTGCTCGTCGACCGCATGAAGCGCGAGTTCCGCGTCGAGGCGAACGTCGGCAAGCCGCAGGTCGCGTACCGCGAGACGATCCGCAAGACCGTCGAGCGTATCGACTACACGCACAAGAAGCAGACTGGTGGTACCGGCCAGTTCGCGAAGGTGCAGATCGCCCTTGAGCCCATCGAGGGTGGCGACGCCTCCTACGAGTTCGTCAACAAGGTCACCGGTGGCCGCATCCCCCGTGAGTACATCCCCTCGGTGGACGCGGGTGCTCAGGAAGCCATGCAGTTCGGCATCCTGGCCGGTTACGAGATGGTCGGCGTCCGCGTCACCCTTCTCGACGGTGGTTACCACGAGGTCGACTCCTCGGAGCTCGCCTTCAAGATCGCCGGTTCGCAGGCGTTCAAGGAGGGTGCCCGCAAGGCGTCCCCCGTGCTCCTTGAGCCGATGATGGCCGTCGAGGTCACCACGCCCGAGGACTACATGGGCGATGTCATCGGCGACCTCAACTCCCGCCGTGGCCAGATCCAGGCCATGGAGGAGCGCAGCGGCGCTCGCGTCGTGAAGGGCCTCGTGCCCCTCTCGGAGATGTTCGGCTACGTCGGAGACCTCCGCAGCAAGACCTCGGGTCGCGCAAGCTACTCGATGCAGTTCGACTCCTACGCCGAGGTTCCGCGGAACGTCGCCGAGGAGATCATCGCGAAGGCCAAGGGCGAGTAACTCTCCCGAGCTCACGCTTTAGGCTTGTCACCGGAGCCCGGTGGGGCATTTGACGCAGCGCGCAAGCAATGCGCCGAATGCCCCCGGGCCCCGGCATCCCAGCAAAGATCACCTGGCGCCGATGAAGCAAGGCGTACAGAACCACTCCGCAGGAGGACCCAGTGGCGAAGGCAAAGTTCGAGCGGACTAAGCCGCACGTCAACATCGGCACCATCGGTCACATCGACCACGGTAAGACGACCCTCACGGCCGCCATTACCAAGGTGCTGCACGACGCGTACCCGGACCTGAACGAGGCCTCGGCCTTCGACCAGATCGACAAGGCTCCTGAGGAGCGCCAGCGCGGTATCACCATCTCGATCGCGCACGTCGAGTACCAGACGGAGTCGCGTCACTACGCGCACGTCGACTGCCCGGGTCACGCCGACTACATCAAGAACATGATCACGGGTGCGGCGCAGATGGACGGCGCCATCCTCGTCGTCGCCGCGACCGACGGCCCGATGCCGCAGACCAAGGAGCACGTGCTCCTGGCCCGCCAGGTCGGCGTTCCGTACATCGTCGTCGCGCTGAACAAGGCCGACATGGTGGACGACGAGGAGATCCTGGAGCTCGTCGAGCTCGAGGTTCGTGAGCTCCTCTCCGAGTACGAGTTCCCGGGCGACGACCTTCCGGTCGTCAAGGTCTCGGCGCTCAAGGCTCTTGAGGGTGACAAGGAGTGGGGCCAGACCGTCCTCGACCTGATGAAGGCCGTCGACGAGTCCATCCCGCAGCCCGAGCGTGACGTCGAGAAGCCGTTCCTCATGCCGATCGAGGACGTCTTCACGATCACCGGTCGTGGCACCGTCGTCACCGGTCGTATCGAGCGTGGTGTCCTGAAGGTCAACGAGACCGTCGACATCGTCGGTATCAAGACCGAGAAGACCACCACCACGGTCACCGGCATCGAGATGTTCCGCAAGCTGCTCGACGAGGGCCAGGCCGGTGAGAACGTCGGTCTGCTCCTCCGTGGCATCAAGCGCGAGGACGTCGAGCGCGGCCAGGTCATCATCAAGCCGGGTTCGGTCACGCCGCACACCGAGTTCCAGGCGCAGTCCTACATCCTGTCGAAGGACGAGGGTGGCCGTCACACCCCCTTCTTCAACAACTACCGCCCGCAGTTCTACTTCCGTACCACGGACGTTACGGGCGTTGTGACCCTCCCCGAGGGCACCGAGATGGTCATGCCGGGTGACAACACCCTCATGAACGTCGCGCTGATCCAGCCGGTCGCCATGGAAGAGGGCCTGAAGTTCGCCATCCGTGAGGGTGGCCGGACCGTGGGCGCCGGCCAGGTCACCAAGATCATCAAGTAATTACTTGATCGTCTGACCTGGTAGCTCCGCACAGAGCACCGAGAAGGGCCCCTCCCATCGCGCAAGCGGTGGGAGGGGGCCCTTCTTCTCGTTTCAGGTGGTGGCTACGGGACAGCCCTTAGGGGCGGCCGGCGCACCATGAACACGTCGACCGCGTCCTCGCGCTCCAGGGTGAACCCGTGCCGCTCGTACAGCCGCCGGGCCGAGCTGCCCTGGAGCACGTTGAGGCGGACGGGTACGCCTTCGCCGTCGGTACGGGCCAGCAGGGCGCCCAGTACGGCCGAGCCGATGCCCCGCCCTGGAGTTCCTCGTCGACGAAGAAGCTCTCCAGGCACCAGCCGTTTTCGAAGGGCCGCAGCGTGACACTGCCGCCGAAGCGGCCGTCGACGACGATCACCGAGGTGTGCTCGGGCAGGTAGGAGTCGCGCAGCCGCTGCCGCACCCGGTGCTCGTCGTAGCGGCCGAGGCGGACCAGGTCCGGGCGCATCACGACGGCCCGGAGCTCGGCCGTGGCCTCAAGGTCCGCGGGGGTGGCGGGGCGCAGGGACCACGCTTGAGTGGTACGTACAGGCATGACGGGAGTCTGCCAGAACCGGGATTCGGGCCCGGTGCCCGCGCTACGCGTAGCGGGGCAGGTCGGTTGTGGGGATCGTCCACTCGGCGATGGTGACGTCCTCGCCGTACACGAAGTCCTTGCGGGTGGCGTAGCGGGGACCCTGCGGCGTCGGGTGGATGTCGGACAGGACGGCGCCCGTGCCCGAGCGTGGGTCGAAGATGGCGTAGACGGGGATGCCGAGGAGCGGGTAATCACGCACCTTGCTCACCCAGTCGTTGTCCGGGTTGGACTGGGACACGACCTCGACGGCGGCGATGAGTGTGCGGGGATCGAAGGACCCCTGCCCCTCCATGTCGGCCTCGGCGATCACCATGACGTCCGGGTGGCGCAGGATGCCCGCCGGTTCCTCCTCGACGTCCGGGGTTCCCGTGTGCGCCACGATCTCGTCCGGCATCAGTTTCTCCAGGCGACGGCTCACCCGGGCCGTGGTCAGCTCGTGGGGACGCCCCGGGGCCGTCATGTCGTGCACGATCCCTTCCCCGGTGATCTCAAGCTTGCCGGGAACGCTGTCCTGCATCTGCGCCACGATCTCGCGCATGGCCCGGTAACGGGCCGAGTTCCGCCCTGTGTCGTCTGGGGCGAAGGCCATCGCGCGCGCTCCTCGTCTGTGCCCGGAGGCAAGGGTCGTCACGTTCATGCTAGGCGGCCTCCAGAAGATCGGTTCGGCAGTCGCGGCAGTGTCCGGGGGCGGTGGCGCGGAAGGCGCGTTCGCAGGTGTCGCAGTTCTGGAGCGGGATGACGACGATCTTGCGGCGCGGTGGTGGTGCCAGGGCTTCGGTGCCGGGCAGTGGTGGGGGCAGGCGGGTCGTGATCCGGTGCCGGAGCAGTCTCGCCGGGTGTTTCAGCGGGACGGGGAGGTCGGCGGTGAGGGCGTGGCGGATGGTGTCGGGGTGCGCGTCCCGTTCCAACCAGGCGGCGACGCCGGGGGTGAGGGTGCTGATGTCTCCCTCGGAGAGGGTGAGTTGGGGCGCATGGCGGCGGAGGTCGGCGAGGAGAGCGGCGGCCGTGCGGTGGAGGGGCGGGGTGGGTGCGTATGGCTGGGGGAGTGGCGGGGGTGTTGCTCTGGGGGCCGTGGGCGTCGGTACGGGTGAGGGTTCAGGTGCCGTGGGTTCCGGTGCCGGGGTGGGCTCGGGCGCGAGGGCCTGAGCGGTTGGAGCGCGCGTCGGCGTCGGCGCCGGTTTGGCGGGTGGCGCGGTTGTCGGCCTACTGCGGCGGTGCTGGGGCCGGGGCTTTGCCGTGGTGGTCGTCGATGCGTCGGTGCCGGGCTGGTTGTACGAGACCGTGCGGGTGACGACCCGGCCGTCCGGGAGGCGTACGCGACTGCGGTGCAGGTAGCCCGTGGCCTCCAGTTCGCGCAGTGCGGCCGCGATGCGGGCTTCGCTCTCTGGGAAGCGGGCGGTGAGGGTCTTGATGCCGACCTTCGCCCCGGTGGGCAGCGACTGGATGTGCGCGGCCAGCCCGATCGCGACGAGGGAGAGGTCGCGGTGCTGGGCGAGGTGGTTGCCGATGACCGTGAAGCCGGAGGTGTGGCGGGCGTTGACGTGGATGACACCGGATGTCGGTGTGGCGTCAGGCGGGGAGCCGGGGGAGCCGGGCTGGGCGCACGGGGGCGCGGTAATCTGCGGGGTATCCATCAGGAAGCTGTTCTCTTCCTCGTGGTCAGGCCCCCGGTGGAGATTTGCCGTCTCGCCGGGGGCCGTCTCCTGTCTGTGGTTGTCGCGGCGAGCATATGCCAGCCAACCCGCCTCAAATCCAGCCCAGTTGTCGTAATTCACCCGCGCGAGTGACGCAGGTCAGGACGGGTCGGGTGGGGTCGGGTTAGGTAATTTCCCCAGGTTCTTTAAAGGCCTTCAGACGTCGTGGGCCGCCGCGTCGCGGCTCACCGGGTCGTGGCCGAGAGGGCCGCGGGCGCCCGCGACCCGGTGACCGAGCCGTCGCGCGCGGTCACTTGTCCCGGGCTTGTCCAGTGCTGTCCTGGCTGTCCGGAGTGACGTGCGGGGAACGGGGGCGGTTGAGGAAGTACGGGCACGCACGTCGGAAGTGGGGCACGGATGAGTGTGGACGGGGTCGGTACGGAGCAGGGTGACGGCGGGGCGGACGAGCCCGGCTGGGATGTCGATCCTGATGACGAGTCGGGGGTTGCGGTGGTGGCTGCGGTGGGCCGCCAGATCAAGGCGTGGCGGGAGGCGGCCGGGATGCGGGCCGGCGAGTTCGGGGCCGCGATCGGTTACGGGGAGGACCTGGTCTACAAGGTCGAGGGCGGGCGGCGTATCCCTCGGCCCGAGTTCCTGGACAGGGCGGACGAGGTGCTCGGCGCGGGCGGCAAGCTGGCCGCGATGAAGCGGGATGTCGCGGAGGTGCGGTACCCGAAGAAGGTCCGGGACCTGGCAGGGGTGGAGGCGAGGGCGGTCGAGCTTGCGGCCTATGTGGCGCACGGCCTGCACGGTCTGTTGCAGACTCCGGGCCACGCGCGGGCGCTGTTCGAGGCTCGCCAGCCGCCGTACTCGCAGGATGAAGTGGGACGGATGGTGGCCGCGCGCATGGCCAGGCAGTCGATCTTCGGACGGACGCCCGCACCCGCTCTCAGTTTCGTGCAGGAGGAGTCGGCACTCAGGCGGCCGATCGGTGGCACACCGGAGTGGCGGCGACAGCTCGAAAGGCTCCTGGAGGTCGGTCAGTTGCGAAACGTGACGCTCCAGGTGATGCCCACGCACCGCGAGGCGCATCCGGGGATGGACGGCGACATCAACGTACTCAAGTTCAAGGACGGCACGGCAGTGGGGCGTTCGCACGGGGCGTTCAACGGGCGCCGGGTGACCGATGCGAAGCAACTCCGTATCCTTGAACTGCGGTACGGCATCATCCGGGCCGAGGCTCTCACGCCTCGGGAGACTCTGGCCCTCATCGACCAAGTGCTGGGAGAGACATGATCCGCAGGACTTCCGCGCAGGACGTTTCTGAGCCGGCCTGGTTCAAGAGCAGCTACAGCAGCAACGGCAACGAAGGCGACTGCGTCGAGGTTGCGACTGTCTCCGGCACGGTGCGCGTGCGCGACTCCAAGAACGCGCCAGGGCCGCAGCTCGCCTTCGGCGAGGACACGTGGACGGACTTCGTGGCCCACGCCACTGCTGAATAGCCAGCACTCACGCTTCCGCCCCGTCCCCGGCGATCGAAGCCGCCCCCTCAGCCCGCGAACGCCAAATCCCCGCCCGACCGGAGCGCGGGCAGGCCCACCGGGGTGAGTGAGGCGTCCCGGATGCCCCGCAGGATCTCCGCCCCGATCTCCGCCAGCCGCGGCCCGTCCGGCGGCGTCGCACCCAGGCCGATCGCGTAACCCGTGCGGCCGCCGACCGTGACCGGGCCCGGCCAGATGTGGGCGTCGGGTGCGCCCGCCTCGGTGAGGGTGGCGAGCAGGGCCAGGAGGCGGCCGCGCAGCCGGCCCTCGTCCGGGCCGGGGCCGACGGCGGCAAGGGCCCAGGCCGCATGGCGTTCGCGCAGCACAGGCGGTGCGCACAGCTGGGTGCGCACCGCGGTGTCGTCCCCCGCCGACTCCAGGATCTCCCAGGCGCGGAAGAGCTCGGCGCTGACGAGATCGCGGCCCGCGGGCGTGACCTGCGAGGTGCAGGAACGCACCGGGGCGGTCGGGGTCAGCACGGTGAGGGGGCGGGTGGCGGCCGTGTGATCTCCGGATTTGCCGTAGCCGCCCGAATCGGGAGCGGCCGCCCGGACCGGGCCCACGGGCTCGCGCCAGTCCCACGCCGCCCAGGTCGCGAAGAAGTGCCGGAGCAGTGCGAGCGGGGGCAGGTGGCCCGCCTCGTGCGCGGTGCGGGCCGCGAGGACGGTCCAGGCCAGTCCCGGCAGCCCGCCGCACGGGGCGGAGTCGATGCCCCGCGCCCGCGCCCACGCCTTGACGTCCCGGGCGAGCGCCGTGAAGGCGTCCCGGTGCGGCTCCGCCGCCGTGAGCACCGCGTCGGCGTCGCTCACCGCGCTCAGTGCGACGGCCGCCGCCTCGCCCAGCGCGGTGCGGCGGGAGACCGCGTCGGCGGGGGGGGAGCGCCCCGGTCGCCACGGTGACCAGGTCCACCCGGAGGCCGTCCACGCTCCACCGCAGGCCCGGCACCCGGGCGCCGGTGACCTCGCGGAACTCCCGCACCTCCGGCAGCGCGGCGGCCAGCCGTTGCCGCAGCAGGGCCGGGTCGGGCGGGCCGGGCACCGCCGCCACCAGGTCCAGGTCCGCATCGGGCAGCGCACACCCCGTCCGCCGGGAGCCGACGACATGGACCCGGGCGCCGGGGAGGGCTGCGGCGACCTGGTCCGCGAGGCGCCCGGCGGCGGCCAGGTCGACGTACGCGGTGGCCGGGGCTGCGGCGAGCTCGACCCGTACGCCGTAGTGGTCGGAGATGTACAGACCGTCCGGCGCGGGCACATCGCCGGTCAGGGCCGCTGTCCGGGCCCGCAGCCGGTCCGTGCGCAGCAGCACCCGGTCCAGCCGGGAGACGCGGCCCGCCAGGGAGGAGACGGCGGCCAGCGGGTTGGCGGACGGGTCGAAGGTCGGCGTCCGGTCGGCGGGGCCGTGCACCTCGTGCCACGCGTCCGTCATCGCCAGCCGTTCCTGCGGCCGGTCGCTGCCGTCGTTGAAATCGCCGACGAGCAGCAGCTCGCCCTCGACGCCGGCCAACACCGTTGCCAGGGACGTGAGTTCGGCGTCCCGACGGGCGGCGCATGCGGGGGAGTGGTCGCTGCTGAGATGGGTCACGGCCACCGTGACAGGGCCCCCGGCCGTCTCCACGACGGCCGCGGTCACCGCCTTGTGCGGGCCGAGGGAGTACAGACCCGCCTCGCGCACGGGGAGCCTGCTGAGCAGCAGCAGACCGCAGTCCGGCACGTCCCGGCCGGCCGGGTCGGTGGCGAGCGTGTACCGGCTGCGCACCCGGTCGGACCGCAGCAGCAGCTCCAGGAGCGCGGGTTCCACCTCCTGGAGCGCGATGACGTCCGCGTCCGCCGCACACAGGGCGTCGACGAGCAGGGGGCGGCGCCGGGCGGTGTCGATCCGGTCGCTGTCGTAGCGGTCCCAGAGGGTGTTCCAGGTGAGCACGGTCAGCGCGGCGGACGTCCCCGGCGACCCGGTGGGGGCCGGTTCCCAGGTGCCTGTCGCCGGGGAGAAGGCGTGCGGTGTGCGGGAGGTGAAGTACGGGGACGGCAGCCGGCGCGGGGTCCGGGCCCGGCCGGCCTCCGTCGCGTCGATCCGGTCGACGCCCGAGGAGCGGTCCCACACCGTCTCGCCGTCCGCCTCGAAGAACAGCACCCGGTGCCAGGGGATGTCCCCGCCGGGGGTGAACCGGTCCAGCGGCACGCGCTTGGGGTCGGTGCCGCGCTGGGCCACGCCCAGGACGAAGCGCGCCGGGTCGAACCGCGCGTCCCAACGGACCCGGTGGTAGATCTCCTCGCTCGTGCGCATCAGGCCCGGTCCTCCACGGTTCCGCTGGTGCCGATGTACCAGGTGCGGTGCGCCTGGCCGGGGTAGGGCGGCACGAACCGGCGCAGCTGGGCGGTCAGCACCTCCGGGGGCACCGGGTGGCTGCGCGTGCCGTTGCGTGCGGTCAGCTCGTCCTCGCCGACCCAGGCCACGGCATGGGTGACCAGCGCGTTGGCGCGGTGGGCGGCCGCGTGGACCAGGGAGCGCTGGTGCACGTTGAGCGAGGTGGCGTCCCAGACCACGGTGGCGCCGGGTACGAGCGCGGCCTCCAGCCGGCGCAGCCCCTCGCGCAGGACCTCCTGGTTGGCGCTCTGGTCGGCGCGTGAGCCGCGGGCCAGGCGCAGGTCGTCCAGGGAGATGTAGGTGTCGGTGCCCGGCAGCCCGCGGCCGAAGGTGCTCTTGCCGCTGCCCGAGGGGCCGACCAGGTGGACCAGGTGCGGGTAGTCACCGGACCGCCACCGCCAGGTCGCGGCGACCGCTTCCTCGGCCGTGCCGACGCGGCCCAGGGCGTACGCCTCGCGGGCCTGCGCCAGGCAGCGGTCGGCGGCGGCCGGCTCCAGGCCGGCGAAGCCCTCCCGCAGCCCGTCCGGTTCGCGCACCTCCTGGGCGTGCAGCTGCGACCACTCCACCTGTTCGCGGGCCCCGGGGCTGTCGGCCAGCCCGCCGGCCAGCGCGTGCAGCACCGGCAGACCGGCGGCGAGCGACATCCGGGCCAGGCCGCCGCGCCGGTCCTCGTCCGGGTACGGGCGGTGCAGCAGGGGGGCCAGCCCCACGAGATCCGCGGTCCGGCGGGCGAGCGGCATGCCGAGCGGCCCCGCCAGCGCGGGTGCGAGCCCGGCCCGCGGGGTGCGGTGCAGCAGGGCTGCCAGTGCGCCGGTCAGCCGGTCGTCGCCGGTCAGGCCGAGCGCGTCCAGCGCGTCGCCCGTCGCGAGGGCGGCCGACGCGTCGCCCGGCCCGGTCCCCACGGCGGCGGCGAGTGCGGCGGGGTCGACCGGGGCGCCCGAGCGCACGGCCCACAGGGCGGCGGACGGCCCGAGCGCGTTCTCGACGACGGCCGCGTGCATCCAGTGCGTGTCCGTGCGGACATGGCCGGGCCGCACCCACTTGGCCACCCGCCGCCCGAACGCGGCAGCCGGGAAGTCCTCGGCGGGACGTACGACGTAACCCTCCTGGCGGCCGGTGTCCAGCCGCAGCGCCCGCAGCGTCCGCTCCGCACGCCTGTCGAACACGCCGCGCCACAGCACCGGTGGCGTCGGAATGCCCAGGTCCCGCAGGAAGTCAACGGTCGGGTCCCAGCCGAGGCAGCGGTCCCCGTCCCAGACGGAGAAGCCGTAGAAGTGGCCCGCCAGGTCCTCGTACGGGATCGAATGGCGGGCGAACACGTTCTCGCCGCAGATCCGCCGGCCCGCCGGGATGCGGGGCCCGACGCGTCCCTGGAGCGCCTTCACCCACGCCCGGGAGGGGTGGTGCGCCGAGTCGAGCGAGCGGGCGTGCAGGCCGTCGGCGTACAGGGTGGTGTTCTCGCCGTCCAGCTTCTCGGTGACCACGACCTCCGTGCCGGTCAGTCCGGCGAGGTCGGCGAGGCGTACGTCGTCCGAGGTGGCCCCGGGTGACCAGGGAAGGTGCGGTGTCCGCGGATAGTGCGTACGCATGATGTCTGCCCCCGCTGACGATGCCGTGCCCGGCCGGTCACTTTAGGGGCGGCGGCGAGCGGCACACGACCGGATTTACCGGTGGGGGAGGGGGGTACGGTCCGCGGATGCGCGCCCGCGTTTGACCCTCGCACCCCGGGGGTAGGATCCTCGGCCCGATTGGCCAGGCTCACACCCGGTATGGCACACTGACCAGGTTGCTCGGTTGAGTGTCAATGCTGCGCGCCTCCCGCCGGGAGGACCGGAAGCGAGTCCCACAGTACTCGTCGGCCCCATGCGGGCCGGACGTACGGGAATCTTTCGGGAAGCGTATGTGTGGCACCGGCCAGGCACCCGGTGGGGTTCCTCCCCCGGCATCCGCGGTCTCAGGCCCGCACCCCCTTGGTTGGGATCTTCTTCGGGAGATTTTCGTAGAGGGGATGCGACACGCCCGACCGCGTGGGTCGGAGGCGGAGTAAACAGAACCCCGGGTTCCAGAGCGTTACGAGAGACAGGACTACTAGTAGCCATGGCGGGACAGAAGATCCGCATCCGGCTCAAGGCCTACGACCACGAGGTCATCGACTCCTCGGCGAAGAAGATCGTCGAGACGGTGACCCGCACTGGTGCGTCGGTCGCAGGCCCGGTGCCGCTGCCCACTGAGAAGAACGTGTACTGCGTCATCAAGTCGCCGCACAAGTACAAGGACTCTCGCGAGCACTTCGAGATGCGCACGCACAAGCGCCTCATCGACATTCTCGACCCCACGCCGAAGACGGTTGACTCGCTGATGCGCCTCGACCTGCCGGCTGGCGTCGACATCGAGATCAAGCTCTGAGGGGACGGGCCGAGATGAGCAAGAACATCAAGGGCGTCCTGGGCGAGAAGCTCGGCATGACCCAGGTCTGGGACGAGAACAACCGGGTTGTCCCGGTGACCGTCGTCAAGGCCGGTCCGTGCGTCGTGACGCAGGTCCGCACGAACGACAGCGACGGCTACGAGTCGGTCCAGATCGCCTTCGGCGAGATCGACCCGCGCAAGGTGAACAAGCCCCTCAAGGGCCACTTCGCCAAGGCCGACGTGACTCCGCGCCGCCACCTGGTGGAGCTCCGCACCCCTGACGCCAGCGAGTACACGCTGGGCCAGGAGGTCACTGCCGAGGTGTTCGAGTCCGGCGTCAAGGTTGACGTCACGGGCAAGAGCAAGGGCAAGGGCTTCGCCGGTGTCATGAAGCGTCACAACTTCAAGGGCCTCGGCGCCGGCCACGGCGTCCAGCGCAAGCACCGTTCCCCCGGTTCGATCGGTGGCTGCGCCACCCCTGGGCGTGTCTTCAAGGGCATGCGCATGGCCGGCCGGATGGGCAACGAGCGCGTCACCACCCAGAACCTGACCATCCACGCGGTTGACGCGGAGAAGGGTCTGCTCCTCATCAAGGGCGCGGTCCCCGGTCCGAACGGCGGCCTCGTCCTGGTCCGTACCGCGGCCAAGGGGGCTTGAGGTAATGAGCACCATTGACATCCTTTCGCCGGCAGGCGACAAGGCCGGTACCGTCGAGCTCCCCGCGGAGATCTTCGACGCGAAGACCAGCGTTCCGCTGATCCACCAGGTCGTTGTCGCTCAGCTGGCAGCTGCCCGTCAGGGCACGCACAAGACCAAGCGTCGCGGCGAGGTCCGCGGTGGTGGGCGCAAGCCTTACCGCCAGAAGGGCACCGGCCGTGCGCGCCAGGGTTCGACCCGCGCGCCGCAGTTCGTCGGCGGTGGCGTCGTCCACGGCCCGCAGCCGCGTGACTACTCGCAGCGCACCCCGAAGAAGATGAAGGCCGCCGCCCTGCGCGGTGCCCTCTCCGACCGGGCGCGTCACTCCCGCATCCACGTCGTCACCGGCGTGGTCGAGGGTGCTGCGGTTTCCACGAAGGCCGCCAAGACGCTGTTCGGCAAGATCTCGGAGCGCAAGAACGTGCTCCTGGTCGTCGACCGCAGCGACGAGGCCGCGTGGCTCTCCGCTCGCAACCTGCCCCAGGTGCACATCCTGGACCCGGGCCAGCTGAACACGTACGACGTGATCGTCTCTGACGACGTGGTCTTCACCCAGGCCGCTTTCGAGTCCTTCGTGTCTGGCCCCCAGACCGCTGAGACCGAAGGGAGCGACGCCTGATGAGTGAGGCGACCGTTACCAGCAAGACCTACTCCGACCCGCGTGACGTTCTCGTCAAGCCGGTTGTTTCGGAGAAGAGCTACGCGCTGCTCGACGAGAACAAGTACACGTTCATCGTCGCGCCCGGCTCCAACAAGACCCAGATCAAGCAGGCCGTGGAAGCGGTCTTCTCGGTCAAGGTCACCGGGGTCAACACGATCAACCGTCAGGGTAAGCGCAAGCGCACCAAGACCGGTTTCGGCAAGCGCGCTGACACCAAGCGCGCCATCGTGACCCTCGCTGAGGGCGACCGAATCGACATCTTCGGCGGCCCGACCTCCTAACGGAGGTCGAGTCGTCCGGAATCGGACGAGGACTGAGAAATGGGTATCCGCAAGTACAAGCCGACGACCCCGGGCCGTCGTGGCTCCAGCGTCGCCGACTTTGTCGAGATCACGCGGTCCACGCCGGAGAAGTCGCTGGTCCGCCCCCTGCACAGCAAGGGCGGCCGTAACAACACCGGTCGTGTGACCGTTCGCCACCAGGGTGGTGGCCACAAGCGCGCCTACCGCGTGATCGACTTCCGTCGTCACGACAAGGACGGCGTGCCGGCCAAGGTCGCGCACATCGAGTACGACCCGAACCGCACCGCGCGCATCGCGCTCCTGCACTACGCCGACGGCGAGAAGCGCTACATCATCGCGCCGCGTGGCCTGACGCAGGGCGACCGTGTCGAGAACGGCCCGGCCGCCGACATCAAGCCCGGTAACAACCTGGCGCTGCGCAACATCCCGGTCGGTACGACCATCCACGCCATCGAGCTGCGGCCCGGCGGCGGCGCGAAGTTCGCCCGTTCCGCGGGTGCCTCCGTGCAGCTGCTGGCGAAGGAGGGCACCATGGCCCACCTTCGTATGCCGTCGGGTGAGATCCGCCTGGTCGACGCGCGCTGCCGCGCGACGATCGGTGAGGTCGGTAACGCCGAGCAGTCGAACATCAACTGGGGCAAGGCCGGTCGCATGCGCTGGAAGGGCGTTCGCCCGTCCGTCCGCGGTGTTGCGATGAACCCGGTCGACCACCCGCACGGTGGTGGTGAAGGCAAGACCTCCGGTGGACGTCACCCGGTCTCGCCGTGGGGTCAGAAGGAGGGTCGTACTCGCTCGCCGAAGAAGGCATCGAGCAAGTACATCGTCCGCCGCCGCAAGACGAACAAGAAGCGCTAGGAGCGGGTTTAGATGCCGCGCAGTCTCAAGAAGGGGCCCTTCGTCGACGGCCACCTCGTCAAGAAGGTGGACGTACAGAACGAAGCCGGCACCAAGAACGTCATCAAGACCTGGTCCCGTCGCTCGATGATCATCCCGGCCATGCTGGGTCACACCATCGCGGTGCACAACGGCAAGATCCACGTCCCGGTGTTCGTCACCGAGTCGATGGTCGGCCACAAGCTCGGCGAGTTCTCGCCGACTCGCACCTTCCGCGGCCACGTCAAGGACGACCGGAAGTCGAAGCGCCGCTAGCGCGGGGTGGAAACGACTATGACTCACACCGAAGGGACAACCATGGAAGCCAGGGCCCAGGCGCGGTACATCCGCGTCACGCCCATGAAGGCCCGCCGAGTGGTGGACCTCATCCGTGGCATGGATGCCACGGAGGCTCAGGCGGTCCTGCGTTTCGCCCCGCAGGCCGCGAGCGTGCCGGTTGGCAAGGTGCTTGACAGCGCCATTGCCAACGCTGCACACAACTACGACCACCCCGACGCCTCTTCGCTGGTCATCAGCGAGGCGTTTGTGGACGAGGGTCCGACCCTGAAGCGGTTCCGTCCGCGTGCTCAGGGCCGTGCCTACCGGATCCGTAAGCGGACCAGCCACATCACCGTGGTCGTCAGCAGCAAGGAAGGAACCCGGTAATGGGCCAGAAGGTTAACCCGCATGGGTTCCGGCTCGGCATTACCACGGACTTCAAGTCCCGTTGGTACGCCGACAAGCTGTACAAGGACTACGTCAAGGAAGACGTTGCCATTCGTCGCATGATGACGAAGGGCATGGAGCGGGCCGGCATCTCGAAGGTCGAGATCGAGCGCACCCGTGACCGCGTCCGCGTTGACATCCACACCGCCCGCCCGGGCATCGTCATCGGCCGCCGCGGCGCCGAGGCCGACCGCATCCGTGGCGAGCTGGAGAAGCTGACCGGCAAGCAGGTCCAGCTGAACATCCTCGAGGTCAAGAACCCCGAGGTGGACGCTCAGCTGGTGGCCCAGGCCGTCGCCGAGCAGCTCTCCTCCCGCGTCTCCTTCCGTCGTGCCATGCGTAAGAGCATGCAGAGCACGATGAAGGCCGGCGCCAAGGGCATCAAGATCCAGTGCGGCGGTCGCCTCGGCGGCGCCGAGATGTCCCGCTCGGAGTTCTACCGCGAGGGCCGCGTGCCCCTGCACACCCTCCGTGCGAACGTCGACTACGGCTTCTTCGAGGCCAAGACGACCTTCGGCCGCATCGGTGTGAAGGTCTGGATCTACAAGGGCGACGTCAAGAACATCGCCGAGGTCCGCGCCGAGAACGCTGCTGCCCGTGCGGGCAACCGCCCGGCCCGTGGCGGCGCTGACCGTCCGGCCGGCCGCGGTGGCCGTGGTGGCGAGCGTGGCGGTCGCGGCCGCAAGCCGCAGCAGTCGGCTCCGGCCGCCGAGGCCCCCAAGGCCGAGGCGCCCGCCGCTGCTCCGGCTGCTGAGAGCACCGGAACGGAGGCCTGACCGAAATGCTGATCCCCCGTAGGGTCAAGCACCGCAAGCAGCACCACCCGAAGCGCAGCGGTATGTCCAAGGGTGGCACGCAGGTTGCGTTCGGCGAGTACGGCATCCAGGCGCTGACCCCGGCGTACGTGACGAACCGTCAGATCGAGTCCGCTCGTATCGCGATGACCCGTCACATCAAGCGTGGCGGCAAGGTCTGGATCAACATCTACCCGGACCGCCCCTGACGAAGAAGCCTGCCGAGACCCGCATGGGTTCCGGTAAGGGTTCTCCCGAGTGGTGGATCGCGAACGTCAAGCCGGGTCGGGTGATGTTCGAGCTGTCCTACCCGAACGAGAAGATTGCTCGTGAGGCGCTCACCCGCGCTGCTCACAAGCTTCCGATGAAGTGCCGGATCGTTCGGCGCGAGGCAGGTGAGTCGTGATGTCGGCCGGTACCAAGGCGTCCGAGCTGCGCGAGCTGGGCAACGAGGAGCTCCTCAACAAGCTCCGCGAGGCCAAGGAAGAGCTGTTCAACCTCCGTTTCCAGGCGGCGACCGGACAGCTCGAGAACCACGGCCGGCTCAAGTCCGTCCGTAAGGACATCGCCCGGATCTACACCCTGATGCGTGAGCGCGAGCTCGGTATCGAGACGGTGGAGAGCGTCTGATGAGCGAGAAGACTGTGACTGAGACCAACACTGACCGCGGTTTCCGTAAGACCCGTGAGGGTCTGGTCGTCAGCGACAAGATGGACAAGACCGTCGTCGTCGCTGTCGAGGACCGCGTCAAGCACGCGCTGTACGGCAAGGTCATCCGCCGTACGAACAAGCTCAAGGCTCACGACGAGCAGAACGCCGCCGGCGTCGGCGACCGTGTCATCCTCATGGAGACCCGGCCGCTGTCCGCCACGAAGCGTTGGCGCGTCGTCGAGATCCTCGAGAAGGCCAAGTAATTCCTGAGGGGCATTCCCCTCAGGCAGGTTCCGCCAGGCTCGGTGGGGAGCCTTCGTAAGTCACTTACGGAGCTCCCCACCGGGAACCGGCAGACGATCAGGAGATAGACGTGATCCAGCAGGAGTCGCGACTTCGCGTCGCCGACAACACGGGTGCGAAGGAAATTCTCACCATCCGTGTTCTCGGTGGCTCGGGTCGCCGCTACGCGGGCATCGGTGACGTCATCGTCGCCACCGTCAAGGACGCGATCCCCGGTGGCAACGTGAAGAAGGGTGACGTCGTCAAGGCCGTCATCGTTCGCACCGTCAAGGAGCGTCGCCGTCAGGATGGCTCGTACATCCGCTTCGACGAGAACGCCGCCGTCATTCTGAAGAACGACGGCGACCCCCGCGGCACCCGTATCTTCGGCCCGGTGGGCCGTGAGCTGCGCGAGAAGAAGTTCATGAAGATCATCTCGCTCGCGCCGGAGGTGCTGTAAGCATGAAGATCAAGAAGGGCGACCTGGTTCAGGTCATCACCGGTAAGGACAAGGGCAAGCAGGGCAAGGTCATCGTTGCCTACCCTGCTCAGGACCGCGTCCTCGTCGAGGGTGTCAACCGGGTCAAGAAGCACACGAAGGCCGGTCAGACCGCTCGCGGTTCGCAGACCGGTGGCATTGTGACGACCGAGGCGCCCGTCCACGTCAGCAACGTGCAGCTGGTTGTTGAGAAGGACGGCAACAAGGTCGTTACTCGCGTCGGCTACCGCTTTGACGACGAGGGCAACAAGATCCGCGTTGCCAAGCGCACCGGTGAGGACATCTGATGACTACCACCACAGCGCCGCGTCTCAAGACGCGCTACCGCGAGGAAATCGCCGGCAAGCTGCGTGAGGAGTTCTCCTACGAGAACGTCATGCAGATCCCCGGTCTGGTCAAGATCGTGGTCAACATGGGTGTGGGCGACGCCGCCCGCGACTCCAAGCTGATCGATGGCGCCGTGCGCGACCTCACCACGATCACGGGCCAGAAGCCGGCCGTCACCAAGGCCCGCAAGTCGATCGCGCAGTTCAAGCTGCGCGAGGGGCAGCCGATCGGCTGCCACGTCACCCTCCGTGGTGACCGCATGTGGGAGTTCCTGGACCGTACGCTGTCGCTCGCGCTTCCGCGTATCCGTGACTTCCGTGGCCTGTCGCCGAAGCAGTTCGACGGCCGTGGCAACTACACCTTCGGTCTCACGGAGCAGGTCATGTTCCACGAGATCGACCAGGACAAGATCGACCGGGTCCGGGGCATGGACATCACCGTGGTCACCACGGCGACCAATGACGACGAGGGTCGTGCCCTCCTTCGTCACCTCGGCTTCCCGTTCAAGGAGAACTGACCGTGGCGAAGAAGTCCCTGATCGCTAAGGCCGCCCGCAAGCCGAAGTTCGGCGTCCGCGGGTACACCCGCTGCCAGCGCTGCGGCCGGCCCCACTCCGTCTACCGCAAGTTCGGCCTGTGCCGCGTGTGCCTTCGTGAGATGGCTCACCGTGGCGAGCTGCCGGGCGTGACCAAGAGCTCCTGGTAATTCTCCTTCGCCCCTTGGGCGTTGGGATTACCCGGAGACTCTCGGTAAGTATCTGGTCGGCAGGAGCCCGTCCTCACATGCCGTAGGCTTGTGGGGTTGGGCGCCTGCCGCCCTAGACCGACTTACTACGCCGTAGGTCCCCGCACCGCACCCGTCCCGCCACTGAGTGGGGAGAGGGATGGCGCATACAGGAAACCCCGGCGAGAGAGGCCGAAGGCCAACTCATGACCATGACTGATCCCATCGCAGACATGCTCACGCGTCTGCGTAACGCGAACTCGGCGTATCACGACGACGTCAAGATGCCGCACAGCAAGATCAAGTCGCACATCGCGGAGATCCTCCAGCAGGAGGGCTTCATCACCGGCTGGAAGGTCGAGGACGCCGAGGTCGGTAAGAGCCTCGTTCTCGACCTGAAGTTCGGGCCGAACCGCGAGCGTTCGATTGCCGGCATCAAGCGTATTTCGAAGCCGGGTCTGCGTGTATACGCAAAGTCCACCAATCTGCCGAAGGTTCTCGGCGGCCTGGGCGTGGCGATCATCTCCACGTCCCACGGTCTCCTGACCGGCCAGCAGGCCAGCAAGAAGGGCGTAGGTGGGGAAGTCCTCGCCTACGTCTGGTAGTCGGGAACGGAGGAAAAGCTCATGTCGCGAATCGGCAAGCTCCCCATCCAGGTTCCCGCCGGTGTGGACGTCACCATCGATGGCCGTACGGTCGCGGTGAAGGGCCCCAAGGGTTCCCTCTCGCACACCGTTGCCGCGCCGATCGAGGTCACCAAGGGTGAGGACGGCGTTCTGAACGTCGTCCGCCCGAACGACGAGCGTCAGAACAAGGCCCTTCACGGCCTGTCCCGCACGCTGGTGGCGAACATGATCACCGGTGTGACCCAGGGATACATCAAGGCGCTCGAGATCAGCGGTGTCGGTTACCGCGTCCAGGCGAAGGGCTCCAATCTGGAGTTCGCCCTGGGCTACAGCCACCCGATCCTGATCGAGGCCCCCGAAGGCATCACCTTCAAGGTCGAGTCGCCCACGAAGTTCAGTGTCGAGGGCATCGACAAGCAGAAGGTCGGCGAGGTCTCGGCGAAGATCCGCAAGCTGCGGAAGCCTGACCCGTACAAGGCCAAGGGCGTCAAGTACGCCGGCGAGGTTATCCGCCGCAAGGTCGGAAAGGCGGGTAAGTAAGCCATGGCATACGGTGTAAAGATCGCCAAGGGCGACGCCTACAAGCGTGCCGCCCTCAAGCGCCGCCACATCCGCGTCCGGAAGCACATCTCCGGTTCGCCCGAGCGTCCGCGCTTGGTTGTGACGCGTTCGAACCGTCACATGGTTGCTCAGGTCATCGACGACATCGCGGGCCACACGCTCGCGTCGGCATCGACGCTTGACGCTTCCATCCGCGGCGTCGAGGGTGACAAGAGTGCCCTCGCCAAGCAGGTCGGGGCCCTGGTCGCCGAGCGCGCCAAGGCCGCAGGCGTCGAGGCCGTCGTGTTTGACCGCGGTGGTAACCAGTACGCCGGGCGGATTGCCGCTCTGGCTGACGCCGCCCGTGAAGCCGGGCTGAAGTTCTAAGCCCCGGTTCCTACGCACAGCGGACGTAACAGAGAGAGGTAATTCCAATGGCTGGACCCCAGCGCCGCGGAAGCGGTGCCGGTGGCGGCGAGCGGCGGGACCGGAAGGGCCGTGACGGTGGCGCCAGCGCCGCCGAGAAGACCGCGTACGTCGAGCGTGTCGTCGCGATCAACCGCGTCGCCAAGGTCGTGAAGGGTGGTCGTCGCTTCAGCTTCACCGCGCTGGTCGTGGTGGGCGATGGTGACGGCAGCGTCGGTGTCGGATACGGCAAGGCCAAGGAAGTTCCCGCGGCCATCGCCAAGGGCGTTGAAGAGGCCAAGAAGAGCTTCTTCAAGGTTCCGCGTATCCAGGGCACCATTCCTCACCCGATCCAGGGCGAGAAGGCTGCGGGCGTTGTCCTGCTCAAGCCTGCTTCCCCCGGTACCGGTGTGATCGCGGGTGGCCCGGTGCGCGCCGTTCTGGAGTGCGCCGGCGTTCACGACATCCTGTCGAAGTCGCTCGGTTCTTCGAACCCGATCAACATTGTGCACGCGACGGTGGCGGCCCTTCAGGGTCTGCAGCGTCCCGAGGAGATCGCGGCTCGCCGCGGTCTGCCCCTCGAGGACGTGGCCCCGGCCGCTCTGCTCCGTGCTCGAGCGGCAGGTATGTGATGGCTCGCCTCAAGATCACACAGACCAAGTCGTACATCGGCAGCAAGCAGAACCACCGCGACACCCTGCGTTCGCTCGGGCTCAAGCGCCTGCACGACGTGGTTGTCAAGGAGGACCGCCCCGAGTTCCGCGGAATGGCTAACACCGTCCGCCACCTCGTGACGGTTGAGGAGGTCGACTGACATGGCGGAGAACAAGCCGCTGAAGGCCCACGACCTCCGGCCTGCCCCGGGCGCCAAGACCGCCAAGACCCGTGTGGGTCGTGGTGAGGCGTCCAAGGGTAAGACCGCCGGACGTGGCACCAAGGGCACCAAGGCCCGTTACCAGGTTCCGGAGCGCTTCGAGGGTGGGCAGATGCCCCTCCACATGCGTCTCCCGAAGCTCAAGGGCTTCAAGAACCCGTTCCGCACCGAGTACCAGGTCGTGAACCTGGACAAGCTCGCGACGCTCTACCCCGAGGGTGGAGAGGTCACGGTGGCCGGTCTGGTCGCCAAGGGCGCTGTGCGCAACAACCACCTCGTCAAGGTCCTCGGACAGGGCGAGATCTCCGTGGCACTGCAGGTTTCGGTTGACGCCGTCTCCGGCTCCGCCAAGGAGAAGATTGCCGCCGCTGGCGGCACCGTCACCGAGCTCGTCTGAGACAACTCGGACCATTCGGTGGCCTGAACATCCGACCGGGGATGCCTCTCATATGGGGCATCCCCGGTTGGTCGTTCCTAGGGGGGCATGTACGCCGGTAAGGTGGCGTCCGTTGCTGTGGTAACCCCTGGGCGCATGCGTCCGGGGACCTTTGACTGTTACGTATTCGTCGATCCTCAAGACCGTCACCTCTACGCATTGCGCGGGGGTCGCAGGAGGCACCGTGCTCACCGCGTTCGCCCGGGCGTTCAAGACGCCCGACCTGCGCAAGAAGCTGCTCTTCACGCTCGGCATCATCGTGCTCTACCGGCTCGGGGCACACGTCCCGGTGCCCGGTGTGAGCTACGAGAACGTCCAGACCTGTGTTGACCAGGCAAGCAAGGGCAACAACAGCCTCTTCGGCCTGGTGAACATGTTCAGCGGTGGTGCACTGCTGCAGATCACGATCTTCGCGCTCGGCATCATGCCGTACATCACGGCCAGCATCATTCTTCAGCTGCTGACCGTGGTGATCCCCCGACTCGAGGCACTCAAGAAGGAGGGGCAGTCCGGCCAGGCCAAGATCACGCAGTACACGCGTTATCTGACGGTCGCACTCGCCATCCTGCAGGGAACCGGCCTGGTGGCCACGGCCACCAGCGGCGCGCTGTTCAGCGGCTGCCCCGTCGCCGACCAGATCGTGCCCAACCACTCGATCTTCACAACGATCGTGATGGTCGTCACGATGACCGCCGGCACCGCCGCCGTCATGTGGCTCGGTGAGCTCATCACCGACCGCGGCATCGGCAACGGCATGTCGATCCTGATGTTCATCTCGATCGCCGCCAGCTTCCCCGGGGCCCTGTGGGCCATCAAGACCAGCGGCAAGCTCGCGGACGGCTGGATCGAGTTCGCCACCGTCATCCTGATCGGTTTCGTGATGGTGGCCCTGGTCGTCTTCGTGGAGCAGGCCCAGCGCCGCATCCCGGTGCAGTACGCGAAGCGCATGATCGGCCGGAAGTCTTATGGCGGTACGTCCACATACATCCCGCTGAAGGTCAACCAGGCGGGTGTGATTCCCGTCATCTTCGCTTCTTCGCTGCTCTACATCCCGGCGCTGATCGTCCAGTTCTCCAACTCCACTGCGGGCTGGGCGACCTGGATCCAGGGCCACTTCGTCAAGGGTGACCACCCGTACTACATGACGGCGTACTTCCTGCTGATCGTGTTCTTCGCGTTCTTCTACGTGGCGATCTCGTTCAACCCCGAGGAAGTCGCCGACAACATGAAGAAGTATGGTGGCTTCGTCCCGGGTATCCGGGCTGGTCGACCTACTGCCGAGTACCTGAGCTACGTGCTCAACAGGATCACTTGGCCGGGCTCGCTGTACCTGGGTCTGATCGCTCTTGTGCCGACGATGGCGTTGGCAGGCTTCGGTGGCGCTAACCAGAACTTCCCGTTCGGCGGGACAAGCATCCTGATCATCGTGGGTGTGGGTCTGGAGACCGTGAAGCAGATCGAGAGTCAGCTCCAGCAGCGCAATTACGAAGGGTTCCTCCGCTGATGCGAATCGTCCTCGTCGGCCCGCCGGGTGCCGGCAAGGGAACGCAGGCTGCGTACCTTGCCAAGAACCTGTCGATTCCGCACATCTCCACGGGCGACCTCTTCCGCGCCAACATCAGCCAGGGCACTGACCTTGGCAAGCAGGCCCGCGCCTACATGGACGCGGGGCAGCTGGTGCCGGACGAGGTCACGATCGGGATGGCCAAGGACCGGATGTCCCAGGCGGACGCGGTCAACGGCTTCCTGCTCGACGGCTTCCCGCGCAACGTGGGCCAGGCCGCCGCGCTCGATGTGATGCTCAAGGACGAGGGCGTAAAGCTGGACGCGGTTCTCGACCTCGAAGTCCCCGAGGACGAGGTCGTGAAGCGGATCGCGGGCCGCCGCATCTGCCGCAACGAGAGCGCGCACGTCTTCCACGTGACGTACAACCCGCCGAAGACCGAGGGTGTCTGCGACACCTGCGGCGGCGAGCTGTACCAGCGCGACGACGACAGCGAAGAGACGGTCCGTACCCGGCTCGAGGTCTACCACACGCAGACCGAGCCGATCATCGACTACTACAGGGCGCAGGACCTGGTGGTCACCATCTCGGCGCTCGGCAAGGTCACCGAGGTGACCGAGCGGGCCATGGAGGCTCTGAAGTCCGACGAGGGCTGAGAGAGAACACCCGCAGTACTTGTCGTGCAGTCGGCCGCGGCGCCCATGGGCGCCGCGGCCGACTGTTTGCGCCGTATCGTGGAGTAGCGGGTCCGGCCGCACCCATCACCGTCCATGCAGAGAGGCGCCGCGCAATGGTGCAGATCAAGACCCCCGAGCAGATCGCGAAGATGCGTGAGGCGGGGCTGGTGGTCGCTGCCATTCACGCCGCCACCCGTGAGGCGGCGGTGCCCGGCGCCACCACGCAGGACCTGGACCAGGTCGCGCGCAAGGTGATCGACGACCACGGCGCCAAGTCGAACTTCCTCGGCTACGGCGGGTTCCCGGCGACGATCTGCACCTCGGTCAACGAGGTCGTCGTGCACGGCATCCCGGACGACAAGACCGTCCTCAAGGACGGCGACATCATCTCCATCGACGCCGGCGCGATCATCGACGGCTGGCACGGCGACGCCGCGTACACGGCCTTCGTCGGCACCGGTCACGCTCCGGAGCTCGTCGAGCTCTCCAGGGTGACCGAGGAGTCGATGTGGGCCGGCATCGCGGCCATGAAGGTGAACAACCGCCTGGTCGACATCTCGAAGGCGATCGAGTCCTACATCCGCCGCCAGCCCCGCCCGTCGACCGGCAAGTACGGGATCGTGGAGGACTACGGCGGCCACGGCATCGGCACCGAGATGCACATGGACCCGCACGTGCTGAACTACGTCGCACGCAAGCGCGGCAAGGGCATCAAGCTGGTGCCGGGCCTCTGCCTCGCCATCGAGCCGATGGTCTCCCTCGGCACGGCCCGCACCGAGGTGCTGGCCGACGAGTGGACGGTCATCACGACCGACGGCAGCTGGTCCTCCCACTGGGAGCACTCCATCGCCCTCACGGAGCAGGGACCGCTGGTGCTGACCGCTCCGGACTGCGGCCGCGCGAAGCTGGCGGAGTATGGCGTGGAGGCGGCTCCCGACCCCTTGGGGTGATTCGCAGGGGCCCGGAGGTCTAAGGATCTCCCGCGGTGGGCAAACTTGACGGATTCGTCTTTTGGAGTCCGCTGACGTAGACTGACTCGTCGGCTCTCGTGCATCCGTGTGTCCGCATACGAGTGACGAAAGTCGATCAAGGTAGCCGATTCGAAAGGCGAAGCGTGGCCAAGAAGCAAGGTGCCATCGAAATTGAGGGCACCGTGATCGAGTCCCTCCCGAACGCCATGTTCAAGGTGGAACTCCAGAACGGTCACAAGGTCCTCGCGCACATCTCCGGCAAGATGCGGATGCACTACATCCGTATCCTCCCGGACGACCGGGTCGTCGTGGAGCTCTCCCCGTACGACCTGACGCGTGGCCGGATCGTCTACCGCTACAAGTAGATCTTGCCCACATTCCGCTGCGGCGGGGTGCTGGCACTGACCCGGAGAACCTGACATCCCATGAAGGTCAAGCCGAGCGTCAAGAAGATCTGCGACAAGTGCAAGGTGATCCGCCGTCACGGTCGGGTCATGGTCATCTGCGACAACCTGCGCCACAAGCAGCGCCAGGGCTGACGCACGACCCCCTGCATCTCGCAGTACTTCGCGCGACGCACGAAAACGTACATACGCAGTGCCCGTCCAAGCCACGGCTGACGACACCTCCGGCGGGGCCGGAGACCCGGACGTACCACCTCTCCCAGTGAGAGGTCGGCGGTCGGGAGTGGCGCTGCGGAAGACCCCCGAAATAACAACTGGAGCCATTGAATGGCACGCGTTTCAGGTGTTGACATCCCGCGCGAAAAGCGCGTGGAGGTTGCCCTCACCTACGTCTTCGGCATCGGGCGCACCCGGTCCAAGGAGATCCTCGCCACCACCGGCGTGAACCCGAACACCCGCGTTCGTGACCTGGCCGAAGAGGACCTCGTCAAGATCCGCGAGTACGTCGACGCCAACCTGCGCACCGAGGGTGACCTCCGCCGCGAGATCCAGGGCGACATCCGCCGCAAGATCGAGATCGGCTGCTACCAGGGCATTCGTCACCGCCGCGGTCTGCCGGTCCACGGCCAGCGCACCAGCACCAACGCTCGTACCCGCAAGGGTCCGCGTCGCGCGATCGCCGGTAAGAAGAAGCCGGGCAAGAAGTAGTCCTCAGCGGACGCACTGCGAACGTCCGGGTCCCCGGGCATCCGCAGCATCCAGCGGTCTTCGCTGTAGGACCGATCACCTCCCCTCTCCATCTGGAGTAAAGACATGCCCCCCAAGGGTCGTCAGGGCGCAGCCAAGAAGGTGCGTCGCAAGGAAAAGAAGAACGTCGCTCACGGCCACGCGCACATCAAGAGCACGTTCAACAACACCATCGTCTCGATCACGGACCCCTCGGGCAACGTGATCTCCTGGGCCTCCGCCGGCCACGTCGGCTTCAAGGGCTCGCGCAAGTCCACCCCCTTCGCCGCGCAGATGGCCGCCGAGTCGGCCGCCCGCCGCGCGCAGGAGCACGGCATGCGCAAGGTCGACGTCTTCGTGAAGGGTCCGGGCTCCGGCCGCGAGACCGCGATCCGCTCCCTCCAGGCCACTGGCCTCGAGGTCGGTTCGATCCAGGACGTCACCCCGACGCCGCACAACGGCTGCCGTCCGCCGAAGCGTCGCCGCGTCTGATTCGCCACGGCCGGTGACGGCCGTGCGTCAGTAGCGTGGGTACGGGCGGTATGCCCCCTACGGGGGTGTGCCGCCCGTATCCTTGTTTCATCTGTCGGGCGTCAAATAGTGGTCGCCCACGACTGAAGGATTCACACATGCTTATCGCTCAGCGTCCGTCGCTGACCGAAGAGGTCGTTGACGAGTTCCGCTCGCGGTTCGTCATCGAGCCGCTGGAGCCGGGCTTCGGCTACACGCTCGGCAACTCTCTTCGCCGTACGCTCCTCTCCTCGATCCCCGGTGCCGCTGTCACCAGCATCCGGATCGACGGTGTCCTGCACGAGTTCACCACCGTGCCGGGCGTCAAGGAGGACGTCACCGACCTCATCCTCAACATCAAGCAGCTGGTCGTCTCCTCGGAGCACGACGAGCCGGTCGTGATGTACCTGCGCAAGCAGGGTCCCGGCCTGGTCACCGCTGCTGACATCGCCCCGCCGGCCGGTGTCGAGGTCCACAACCCGGACCTCGTCATGGCCACGCTGAACGGCAAGGGCAAGCTGGAGATGGAGCTGACCGTCGAGCGCGGTCGCGGCTACGTCTCCGCCGTCCAGAACAAGCAGGTGGGCCAGGAGATCGGCCGTATTCCGGTCGACTCCATCTACTCGCCGGTGCTCAAGGTCACGTACAAGGTCGAGGCGACCCGTGTCGAGCAGCGCACCGACTTCGACAAGCTGATCGTCGACGTCGAGACCAAGCAGGCCATGCGTCCGCGTGACGCCATGGCGTCGGCCGGTAAGACCCTGGTCGAGCTGTTCGGTCTGGCGCGCGAGCTCAACATCGACGCCGAGGGCATCGACATGGGCCCGTCGCCGACGGACGCCGCGCTCGCTGCCGATCTGGCGCTGCCGATCGAGGAGCTGGAGCTCACGGTCCGCTCGTACAACTGCCTCAAGCGCGAGGGCATCCACTCCGTGGGTGAGCTCGTGGCGCGTTCCGAGGCCGACCTGCTCGACATCCGCAACTTCGGTGCGAAGTCGATCGACGAGGTCAAGGCGAAGCTGGCCGGTATGGGCCTGGCGCTGAAGGACTCGCCTCCCGGCTTCGACCCGACCGCCGCCGCCGACGCCTTTGGTGCGGATGACGATGCGGATGCCGGGTTCGTGGAGACCGAGCAGTACTAGTACGCCTCCGGCTGGGGTGCCCGGTTCTGCTGGGTGCCCCGGGCCGGGCGAGGGCTTTGTCCTCAATCGCCGGACGGGCTTGAGATCGGCTCGTGCGCGAGGGGGTGTCCTCAATCGCCGGACGGGCTTGATATTCGGCTCGGGCGTGAGGGGATTGTCCTCAATCGCCGGACGGGCTTGATTTTCGGCTCGGGCGGGCTTGGTTTTGGCTCGGGCGGGCTTGAATTTGGGCTCGGACGGGCTGGAGAAGTCTTCCGGCATCTGGACTTCCGTGTGGCGACCGCTGCACGGGAACTGACACCGGTACCTGATACGGCCGGTGCAGCACACAAGGAGAAAAACCATGCCTCAGCCCGCCAAGGGTGCCCGTCTGGGCGGCAGCGCTGCGCACGAGAAGCTTCTTCTCAACAACCTTGCGAAGTCGCTGTTCGAGCACGGCCGCATCACCACGACCGAGGCCAAGGCTCGCCGCCTGCGTCCGGTCGCCGAGCGTTTCATCACCAAGGCGAAGAAGGGCGACATCCACAACCGTCGCCTGGTGCTGCAGTCGATCACGGACAAGGGCATCGTGCACACGCTCTTCACCGAGATCGCCCCGCGGTACGAGAACCGCCCCGGTGGTTACACCCGCATCACCAAGATCGGCAACCGTCGTGGCGACAACGCCCCGATGGCCGTCATCGAGCTGGTCGAGGCCCTGACCGTGGCGCAGGCTGCCACCGGTGAGGCCGAGGCCGCCACGAAGCGCGCGGTCAAGGAAGACGCCCAGAAGAAGGACGAGACCCCGGTCGAGTCCGTCGAGGACGCCAAGCCGGCCGACGCCGACGCGGAGTCCAAGGACGCCTGAGCGTTCTGAGACCACTGGACGGGCCCGCATCACCCTTCGGGGCGGTGCGGGCCCGTTCTGCTGTGCGGGATCTTGAGAGGATTCGCTGGTGAGTGACGTGGTGGAGCCCGGCTTCGTACGGGTGCGGCTGGACCTGGCGTACGACGGCAAGGACTTCTCGGGCTGGGCGAAGCAGACCAGCCGGCGGACCGTCCAGGGGGAGATCGAGGATGCGCTGAGGACCGTGACCAGGTCCACGCGCACGTACGACCTGGCCGTGGCCGGGCGCACCGATGCCGGAGTGCACGCCCGTGGTCAGGTCGCGCACGTCGATCTGCCGGCCGAGGTGTGGGCCGAGCACGCGGAGAAGCTGCTGCGGCGGATGGCCGGCCGGATGGCGCCCGATGTACGGATCCGGCGGATCGAGGAGGCACCGGCAGGGTTCAACGCCCGCTTCTCGGCGCTGTGGCGCAGGTACGCGTACCGGGTGGCGGACCGGCCCGGTGGGGTGGATCCGCTGATCCGCGGTCATGTGCTCTGGCACGACCGGCCGTTGGACGTCGGCGCGATGAACGAGGCGGCGGCGCGGATGACCGGGGAGCACGACTTCGCCGCGTACTGCAAGAAGCGCGAGGGCGCGACGACCATCCGCACGCTGCAGAAGCTGAGTTGGGTGCGGGACGAAGCCTCCGGGATCATGACGGCGACCGTGCAGGCCGACGCGTTCTGCCACAACATGGTGCGGGCGCTGATCGGCGCCGCGCTGTTCGTGGGGGACGGGCGGCGTCCGGCGGCGTGGCCGGCCGAGGTGCTTGCGGCCCGGGTACGGGATCCCGGGGTGCACGTGGTGCGGCCGCACGGGCTGACGCTGGAGGAAGTCGCGTACCCGGCCGATGAGTTGCTGGCCGCACGGGCCGTGGAGGCCCGCAATGTGCGGACCCTGCCGGGGGCCGGCTGCTGCTGACCTGGCGGGCCCGGACGGCGGGTCAGGTCGCGGGGTGTCCCCGTCGCCGCACCGCGGCCGTGAGCTCCGCCACCAGGTACAGCGCCGCGGCGCTCAGCATCGAGGAGCGGAGCCAGCCGACCTGCGGGCTCCACCAGGCGAGAGCCGTGGCCGGGGCGAGGACCAGCAGCGACAGTATCCGGATCAGCCACCAGCGGCGCGGGAGCGGGGCGCGGGGCTCGGCCGGATGGTCGCCGCCGCCCGCCGACAGAGTGTCGCGCAACCCCGCCAGCAGTCCGCGCCGGGCCTGCACCCTGGCGCCTGGAAGCGAGGCGAGGATCTCGGTGTCCCCGCCGAAGCCCGGCGGGACGGGCGGCAGGCCCAAGGCCGTCACCAGGTCGCTCTGGTGCCTGGCCGGGGCGCCGGTGGAGCGCAGGATGTGGGCCAGCGGGCGCGGGTCCGCCAGCCCGTAGAGGTGCGCCAGCCTCGCGGCGGTGGCCCGGACCTCGGCGTGGTCGGGGGCGGGGGACTCGGTGTCCCAGGTGTGCGTCGCGAGCTGCCGGCCCTGGTGCAGGGCGGTGACGCTGCTGTGCTCGGGGGTGCGGTGCAGGACCAGGGCCGGCCAGCTCTCGCCGGTCGTGAAGTTCTCGGCCGCGGCGGTCAGCGGCTCCTCCGGGAGCAGCACCGAGCGCCGGCCGTGAGCGGCCTCCGGGACCACCTCGACATAGCTGCAGCCCTCCCCGGCCGGGGCCGTCCGCAGGGAGTACCCGCAGATCAGGGCGGCCTGGGCGACCTCGGCCTGCGGTGCGGGAACGACGGCGACGGCCCGGGGGCCAGCTCCGCCCAGTCCGGGGCGGTGGCCGGCTGCTCGGGCGGACGGCCGAAGAACGGGATCTGCGAGGCGAGGTCGAGCCGGACGTCCGAGCGGGCTTCGAGGAATTCGGTGCGGGGGTCGCCGAGCCGGCTCCACGGGTACTCGGTGGCGTGCACACCGATGGCGCGGAACACGTCGAGCGCCTCCGCCGGCCGCTCCGCCATGATCAGCATCAGAGCCAGCTCGTTGCGGAAGCCGGCCGCCTCGCGGTCGCCCGCACCGTAGGTGTCGGAGAGGGCCAGCGCCCGGCTGATCGCCGCCTCGGCCTCGGGGCCGTACGGGTCGGGGCGGTCGGGTTCGTCCCGCTCGGACAGCCGGTACTCCAGCGCCGCCTGGAGCGGCAGCGCGTGCAGCATCGAGCCGGGCGGTGCCGACTCCGCCGCCCGTTCCGCGTACCGGAACATCTCCTCGTGCGAGCCGTGCCACTTGGCGCACAGGTACTGCAGGGCCTGGGCGTGACAGCCGAAGTGGTGCGGGTCGCGGGCCTGTGCCTCGGCGAGGTAGGTGTCGAAGACCTCGCGCGGGGCCTGGATGCCGCGGGCCTGGGTGAGGGCGATGCGCCAGGGGACCGGGTCGGCGGGATTGAGGTCGGCCGCGGCGCCGATCACCGGTACGGCGTCGTCCAGCAGCGCGAAGAAGGCCTGGAACTGGTCGCGTTCCACGTCCTTGGCCCGCGCGTCCGTCCGTATCCTCCAGGCCTGGTGGACGTGGAAGTCGGCCACGACGAGGGTCGCGTCGGGGTCCCCGGGAGTCTCCTGCAGCCAGGTGTCCAGCCAGCCGTCGTGGTGCAGCGCGGTCCGGGCCAGCCGGCTCACGTACGCGTCCCTGCGCTCCCACTGGGCGTGCGCCCGGGTGGCGGCGAGGAGCTCGCGGGCCGGGACGTGGTCACCGGCCACCGCCGCGGCGACGGCGGCGCGCAGCGAGGCGTCCGGCGGGTCCAGGACCACGGCCTCGTCGGGCGCGAGGTCGGTGCCGATGGCCTCGCGGTGGCGCAGGATGCGCAGGAACGCGACCAGGAAGGAAAGACGCACAGCGGCAGGTCCTCCGCATCCGGAAGAAGTGTCTGAACGGAGGGACGAGCGGGTGCGGGACGGCGGTTGCGGTCCGGGGTCAGGCGGCGGGCGCGGTGGCTGCCGCCGAGGCCTGGACCTCGCCGCGGTGGCGGATCTGCCGGAACGTGAAGTTCGTCAGGTCGTCGCCGACGGCGAACACGTTCCTGTCGGCCTTGGTGACGTCCTTGCCGCTGGTGAAGCCGCCGACCGTGAAGTAGGCGTACCGGCCGTAGGAGTTGGCCGTGCGGCGGCAGAAGGTCCCGTTGCGGCAGAAGGTCGGCACACCCGAACCGCTCAGCGACGCCAGGCCGCCGCTGGCCTGCTGCGCCGCCTTCTTGGCCTGGGCCTCGGTCTCGAACACCGCGAGTCCGACGGTCACCGCCACGCCGCTGCGGCTGTACGTGGCACGGATGACCTGGTCGCAGCCGTTGTTCGCGAGGATCGAGCCGAGCGCGCCCTGCGTGGTCGTGGCGCACTTCGTGGTGCGGTGCGTCGCGGCCTTGGCGTAGACGCGGTCGCCCATCTTCAGCTGCTTGCCGGGGAAGAAGGAGTCGACCGTGACGGGCGCCCGGTCCTTCTTCACGTCGGATATGTAGTCCTTCGGGTCCGGCGGGGCGGCGGCGCGACCGAGGAGAACGACGGCTCCGGCTGGGCGGTCTCGCTCGGCAGGTCGCTCGCCGACGGCAGCTCGCTCGCGTTCTTCCCGGCGGTGGCGGCGTTGTCGTCCTTGTTCGTCACGATGACCGCGATCGCCACGATCGCGGCGACGGCGGCGGTGGCCAGCGCGCCCCCGCCGATCATCAGCCACTTCTTGCGCCTGGCCCGTGCCGCGGACTCCTCGGCCATCGCCGCCCAGTCCGGAGTCCCGCTGTCCCCTGGCCCCCAGGAGGGCCCCCTTGCCCAAAGCTCATGCCGCGAATCCTAGACGCAACCTAATCCGGTTGGGCCAGGGCTTCGCTGGCCGTGACAATGCTGTGCATGGGACATCTTGAAGCAGGCCATCTGGAGTACTACCTACCGGACGGGCGGGTGCTGCTCGGCGATGCTTCGTTCCGCGTCGCGGACGGTGCCGTGGTCGCCCTCGTCGGGGCGAACGGCGCCGGGAAGACCACGCTGCTGCGGTTGATCGCCGGGGAGCTCCAGCCGCACGGCGGCTCCGTGTCGGTGAGCGGCGGGCTCGGCGTGATGCAGCAGTTCGTCGGCTCGGTGCGCGACGAGCGCACGGTGCGTGACCTGCTCGTCTCCGTCGCCCAGCCCCGTATCCGTGAGGCCGCGCAGGCGGTGGACCGGGCCGAGGAGCTGATCCTCACCGTCGACGACGAGGCCGCGCAGATGGCGTACGCGCAGGCGCTCAGCGACTGGGCGGAGGTGCGCGGGTACGAGGCCGAGACGGTCTGGGACATGTGCACCACGGCCGCGCTCGGCATCCCGTACGAGAAGGCGCAGTACCGCGAGGTACGCACGCTGTCCGGCGGTGAGCAGAAGCGGCTGGTGCTGGAGGCGCTGCTGCGCGGGCCCGACGAGGTCCTGCTGCTCGACGAGCCGGACAACTATCTGGACGTCCCCGGCAAGCGGTGGCTGGAGGAGAAGCTGAAGGAGACCCGTAAGACGGTCCTCTTCGTCTCCCACGACCGGGAGCTGCTCTCCCGGGCCGCCGAGAAGATCGTCAGCGTGGAGCCCAGCCCGGCCGGCAGCGACGTGTGGGTGCACGGTGGCGGCTTCGCCACGTATCACGAAGCCCGCAAGGAGCGGTTCGCACGCTTCGAGGAGCTGCTGCGCCGCTGGCAGGAGGAGCACGCCCGGCTGAAGGCGCTCGTCCTGCGGCTGCGGCAGCAGGCGGCGAACAGCCCCGACATGGCCAACCGCTACCACGCGATGCAAACCCGCTTCAAGAAGTTCGAGGACGCGGGGGCGCCGCCGGAGCCGCCACGTGAGCAGGACATCAGGATGCGGCTGAGCGGTGGCCGGACCGGGGTGCGGGCGGTGACCTGCAAGAACCTGGAGCTGACCGGCCTGATGAAGCCGTTCGACCTGGAGATCTACTACGGGGAACGGGTCGCCGTCCTCGGTTCGAACGGGTCGGGCAAGTCGCACTTCCTGCGGCTGCTGGCGGGCGAGCCGGTGGCGCACACGGGGGAGTGGAAGCTGGGGGCGAGGGTGGTCGCCGGCCACTTCGCGCAGACCCACGCCCATCCGGAGCTGCTCGGCAAGACGCTCGTCGAGATCCTGTGGACGGAGCACGCCAAGGACCGGGGCGGTGCGATGTCCGTGCTGCGCCGGTACGAGCTGGAGCGGCAGGGCGACCAGCCCTTCGAGAAGCTGTCCGGCGGGCAGCAGGCCCGCTTCCAGATCCTGCTCCTGGAGCTGGCCGGCACGACCGCGCTGCTGCTGGACGAGCCGACCGACAACCTGGACCTGGAGTCGGCCGAGGCGCTCCAGGACGGCCTTGAGGTGTACGACGGGACGGTGATGGCCGTCACGCACGACCGCTGGTTCGCGAAGTCCTTCGACCGGTATCTGGTCTTCGGCTCGGACGGAATCGTCCGGGAGACGGCGGAGCCGGTGTGGGACGAGCGGCGGGTGTCACGCGCGCGGTGACCTGGCGGTCCGTTGTTCGGGGCCCTTGGGTTCCGGGTCCCCGTTGCGCGGGGTTCCGTCCTCAATCGCCGGACGGGCTTGAGTGGTGCGGGTGCCCCCGTGGGGTGCGCTGTGCCCGGTGGGTGGGGGTGGTGCCCCTCCGGGGCGTCTCCTCAGAAATGGCGTGTTCACCCGGGTCCGCGAGGGACCCGGGTCCTACGCCATTTCCTGCGGGGACTCCCCTGCACGTCCCCACCCCTGCATCGGTCGCGTCTGCACACCGGCCCCAATGACCGTCGCAGACGCGGGACGGCCGGTTCGGGGCCGTGCAGGGGAGTCCCCGCAGGACGACGAACAGATACCCGGGTCCCCTTGCGTTGCGGCGGAACGTTCGTCGTTTGAGGAGACGCCCCGGAGGGGCACCGGACCACCACCACCCGGGCAGCGCACCCCGCACGGGGCACCCGCACCACATCAAGCCCGTCCGGCGATTGAGGACGGAACCCCCAGCCCGGGGGCCCGGGCCAGAGCCAGGACCCCGTTGCCGCCCGCCCAAGGGCCCCGTTTTGACCCGTCCGGGGCGGGCCGGGTAGTCTCGACGATTGTTATACGTATTGGCTTCGTCGTTCTCACGCGAAGGGCCCTTACGTAGGTTCCCTGGAGCAGTTACCAGTGGCTCGCATACGGGCAGCGTCCCCGGCATTGTGAGCCCCAGCTGCATATCGCTTCAGGGGTGCCGTGTGTCTGGACCCCATCCACTGAAGAAGCGAAGGCTACGAAGTGCGTACGTACAGCCCCAAGCCCGGCGATGTCACTCGCCAGTGGCACATCATTGACGCCGAGGACATCGTCCTGGGCCGTCTTGCCACCACGGCTGCGAACCTCCTCCGAGGCAAGCACAAGGCGATCTACGCCCCCACATGGACATGGGCGACTTCGTCATCATCATCAACGCCGAGAAGGTTCACCTCTCCGGCAACAAGAAGACCCAGAAGATGGCGTACCGCCACTCCGGGTTCCCGGGCGGTCTGCGTTCGGTTCGTTACGACGAGCTGCTCGCGAAGAACCCCGAGAAGGCTGTCGAGAAGGCCATCAAGGGCATGATCCCCAAGAACACCCTGGGTCGCCAGATGATCTCGAAGCTCAAGGTCTACGCGGGCGACCAGCACCCGCACGCTGCGCAGCAGCCGGTCCCGTTCGAGATCACCCAGGTCGCGCAGTAGTTCCGGCCTCCCCCCAAAGACGTAAAGAAAGATCTGAGGAGAATCGTGGCCGAGACCACTGTTGAGACGCCCGTCGAGGGCACCGAGGGCACCGAGGGCGAAGAGACCTTCGCCGAGGTGACCACCTTCGAGTCGGAGGTGCCCGTCGAGGGCGAGTACACCTCCGAGTCGCTCGCGGGCCGCTTCGGCGACCCGCAGCCGGCGGCCGGCCTGGGCCGCCGCAAGAACGCCATCGCCCGCGTCCGGATCGTTCCGGGCACCGGCAAGTGGAAGATCAACGGTCGCACCCTTGAGGACTACTTCCCCAACAAGGTGCACCAGCAGGAAGTCAACGAGCCCTTCAAGGTGCTCGAGCTCGACGGCCGCTACGACGTCATCGCCCGCATCTCGGGTGGCGGCGTCTCCGGTCAGGCCGGCGCCCTGCGCCTCGGCGTGGCCCGCTCGCTCAACGAGGCGGACGTGGACAACAACCGCGCCACGCTGAAGAAGGCCGGCTTCCTCTGCCGTGACGACCGTGCGGTCGAGCGCAAGAAGGCCGGTCTCAAGAAGGCCCGTAAGGCCCCGCAGTACAGCAAGCGCTAAACCGCCTGCTCATCCGCGTTACACGTTCGCCCCGGCGGCACACCTCGTGCTGCCGGGGCGTTCGTTTATTGACAGCCACGGGCATATAACGGCATAAGACGTTCATAGGCTCGTTGACTGCCTGGTCTGTTTTTTTGCGTTTCGGAGCACCTTCGGAGGACAACAGTGGGACGACTCTTCGGCACGGACGGCGTGCGCGGCGTCGCCAATGCGGACCTGACGGCCGAGCTCGCGCTCGGACTGTCGGTCGCAGCGGCGCACGTACTGGCCGAGGCGGGCACGTTCGAGGGCCATCGGCCGACGGCCGTGGTGGGCCGGGACCCCCGCGCCTCCGGAGAGTTCCTGGAGGCCGCCGTGGTGGCCGGCCTCGCCAGCGCGGGCGTGGACGTCCTGCGCGTCGGCGTGCTGCCGACGCCCGCCGTGGCCTACCTCACCGGAGCCCTGGGCGCCGACATCGGCGTGATGCTCTCCGCCAGCCACAACGCCATGCCGGACAACGGTGTCAAGTTCTTCGCCCGCGGCGGCCACAAGCTCGCCGACGAGCTGGAGGACCGCATCGAGACGGTCTACGAGCAGCACCGCACGGGTGCGCCGTGGGCCCGTCCGACGGGTGCCGGGGTGGGCCGGATCAGTGACTACGCCGAGGGCTTCGACCGCTACGTCGCTCACCTCATCGGCGTACTCCCCAACCGGCTCGACGGCCTGAAGGTCGTCCTCGACGAGGCGCACGGTGCCGCGGCCCGGGTCTCGCCCGAGGCGTTCGCCCGCGCCGGGGCCGAGATCGTCACGATCGGCGCCGAACCGAACGGTCTGAACATCAACGACGGCTGCGGTTCCACGCACCTGGAGCTGCTCCGCGCCGCCGTCGTCGAGCACGGCGCCGATCTCGGCATCGCGCACGACGGCGACGCCGACCGCTGCCTGGCCGTGGACGCCGCGGGCGAGGAGATCGACGGCGACCAGATCCTGGCCGTCCTCGCCCTCGCCATGCGGGACGCCGGCCAGCTGCGCAAGGACACCGTGGTCGGCACCGTGATGTCGAACCTCGGCTTCAAGATCGCCATGGAGCGGGAGGGCATCGCGCTCGTCCAGACCGCTGTCGGCGACCGCTACGTCCTGGAGTCGATGAAGGCCGAGGGCTACGCCCTGGGCGGCGAGCAGTCCGGCCACGTCATCGTCCTGGACCACGCCACGACCGGCGACGGCACGCTGACCGGCCTGATGCTGGCGGCCCGGATCGCCGCCACCGGCCGCACGCTCGCCGATCTGGCCGGGGTGATGCAGCGCCTGCCGCAGGTGCTCATCAACGTGCCGGACGTCGACAAGTCCCGGGTGCAGACCTCACCGGAGCTGGCCACGGCCGTCGCCGAGGCCGAGCGCGAGCTGGGCGCCACCGGTCGCGTACTGCTGCGCCAGTCGGGTACGGAGCCGCTGGTGCGGGTCATGGTCGAGGCTGCCGACATCGACCAGGCGCGTGCGGTCGCCGGACGGCTGGCCGACGTCGTGAAGTCCGCGCTCGGCTGAGCGGTGACGCCGGTGAGCCGGTGTCGCAGGTGAACCGTTGACGCAGGTGAACCGATGTCGCAGGTGAGTCGTTGACGCAAGTGAGGGGGCGCGGGTGTGAAGCCGCGCCCCCTCACCCGCGTCAGGCCCGTCCGGTGTCCGCGGGCACCCGAGGCGGCCGCACGCGCGTCCCCCGGCGCCGGGCCAGCCGCCACAGCCCCTTCTGCGCCAGCAGGGTCAGCGTTCCCGCGAGCACGATCCCGCCGAGGTTCGCCAGCAGCTGCTGCGTGGAGCCCACCATCTGGCTGTAGTCGCTGTAGCTGAAGGCCACCGCCGCGTTGGCCGCGGCCGGCACGGTCGTCACCGAGATCGCGACACCGATCAGCGCCCCGGACTTCGCCGAGGTGAGGGAGAGCGTCCCGGCGATACCCGCCAGGAACGCCACCACGAACGACATCCAGTCCGGCTGCCAGACGAACGCCGTATTGGGCCGGTCCGCCTCGATCATCGCCTCCGTGAACAGCCCGAGCACGTCCATCAGCCAGGCGAAACCGGCCGTCAGCACCATCGCGACGGCGAACCCGCCGATCAGCGCCCACAGCGACCGCCACACCAGCCGCGGGGCGCGCTGCACCAGGGCCGTGGAGATCCCGGCCAGCGGTCCGAACTCCGGGCCCACCGCCATCGCGCCCACGATCAGGATCGCGTTGTCGAGCATCACACCGCAGGCCGCGAGCATCGTCGCGACCGCGAGGAATGACACGTAGGTGACGCTGAACGTCGACTCCTCGTGGGTCGCCTCCGTCAGCTCCTCCCACAGCACCGCGTCCGCGCCGTCGCCCGGTGCGTCCTCCTCAGCCTGGTCCGCGCGCGCGGAGAGCGTCAGATCCGAGTTCTCGACGGTGATCGACCCGTGCTCGTCGATACCGAGCCCCCGCAGGGACCCGATCAGCTCGTCACCCGCCTCGCGTGCCACGTCGCACAGCACCACGTCGCCCACCGGGTCGCGGGCCACCCCGGGCATCACGACGAGGTGGGTGGTGCCGACGGTCCGCTCCACCAGGTCCACCACCTCGTCCGTACGGCCGGTGGGGACGATCAGGCGCAGATGCAGCACGACACTCCTCGGGGTGGGGTCCTGCGAGCCTCAGAGCTTGCGCAGGGACAGCCGCTGGACCTTGTGGTCACGGCCCTTGCGGAGCACCAGCGTGGCACGGCCGCGGGTCGGCGCGACGTTCTCCACCAGATTGGGCTTGTTGATGGTCCGCCACATCGTCGCCGCGTACTCCATCGCCTCCGCCTCGGAGACCTGGGTGTACTTGCGGAAGTACGAGGACGGGTCCTGGAACGCCGTCGCGCGCAGCTTGCGGAAGCGGTTGAGGTACCAGGTCTCGATGTCCTCGGGCCGCGCGTCCACGTACACGCTGAAGTCGAAGTAGTCGGCGAGCCCGACCCTGGTCCGGCCGTCCTTGCCCGGCAGTGCGGGCTGCAGCACGTTCAGCCCCTCGACGATGAGGATGTCGGGGCGCCGCACGGTGAGCCGCTCGCCGGGCACGATGTCGTAGATCAGGTGGGAGTAGACGGGTGCCGTGACCTCGTCCTTGCCGGCCTTGATGTCGGCGACGAAGCGGGTGAGGGCGCGCCGGTCGTAGGACTCGGGGAAGCCCTTGCGCGACATCAGCCCGCGCGCGTGGAGCTCCTTCATCGGCAGCAGGAACCCGTCCGTGGTCACCAGCTCCACCCGCGGGTGCTCGGGCCAGCGGGCCAGCAGCGCCTGGAGGATGCGGGCGCTGGTGGACTTGCCGACCGCGACACTGCCCGCGACCCCTATGACGAACGGGGTGCCGCGCTGTGCGCCGTGGCCGTTGCCCGCGTCCCCGAGGAAGGTGTTCAGGGCGCCCCGCAGCCCGGACGTGGCCTGCACGTACAGATTGAGGAGCCGCGAGAGCGGCAGGTAGACGTCCCGCACCTCGTCCAGGTCGATGACGTCCCCGAGCCCGCGCAGCCGCTCCACCTCTTCGGCGGTCAGCGGCAGCGGCGTCTTGTCGCGCAGGGCGCTCCACTCCGCTCGGGAGAGGTCGACGTACGGCGTCGCGGCGTGCTCGGCGCGTCGGTTCGTGCTCCGTGTCGGCGAAGTGATCACACGTTCATTGTTGCGGGAGTTTGAACGGAGTGGGGGGTGGGGTCGGTCACGTGCCGGACGGCCGGGCCCGCCGGCCGGCCCGCCCGGCCGCCAGTGGTAGCCTGCCGCCCCGCCGATCGGCCGATCATGGTCCGGGCCGGCGGGTCCCACAGCCCTTACGCAGCAACGAGGTGCGCATGAAGACAGGCAGAACCGGCGCCGTGACCGTACTCGCGGGGGCACTCGCCCTCTCGGCGTTCACGGCTCCGGCGGCGCAGGCCGCCGATACGGGCATCACGGTGTCCGGAATCGTCGTCAACGGAGGCAAGCCCATCGTCGTCGGCACCTCGGAGGTGAAGAGGCCGTCGGTCACCTTCCGGATCACGCTCCCCGCCGGATACAGCACCGCCGACCCCTTCGCCTACGACGCGGAGCCGTTCCTCTACCACGGCACCAGCACGGCGGCGAAAGGTGCGCAGAGCGACGCGCTCTTCCCGAGTTACACCTGTTACGAGAAGAGCGCCCGGGTCGCGGACTGCGAGGGCGACCTGTACGTCGAGCCGCGCTACCGCCTGGACTCGAACAGCGACGCGACGACCTGGAAGATCGGTATCGCGGCGAGGCTCTTCAAGACCAACGGCCAGCTCAAGGCCGAGGAGTACCTGGCCACCTCCGGCCGGTCCCAGATCAGGCGCTGGGCGAAGGCCACGGTCAACGCCGCGCCCGAGCCGGTGAAGAAGGGCAAGCCGATCACCGTGACCGGCAGCCTCACGCGGGCCGACTGGGTGAAGCACACGTACACCGGCGTCGCCGACGCGTCGGTCAAGCTGCAGTTCCGCAAGAAGGGCGCCGCCGCCTACTCCACCGTCAAGACGGTGAAGTCGAGCGCCACCGGTGCGCTGAAGACCACCGTGACGGCTTCCGCCGACGGCTACTGGCGCTGGAGCTTCGGCGGGTGGTCCACCACGGGCGCCGCCACCTCCTCCGTCGACTTCGTCGACGTGAACTGAGCCGACGGGGACTGAGCGGAGCGTGCCGACGGCCATGGCCTGTGGCAGGCCGTCGGCACGCGTGGCGATCGCCAGCCGCCTCACCCCACGGCCAGTGCCTCACCCCACGGTCAGTACGGCGTTCCCCCGCACCCGCCGCCCCCGGATGTCCGCGATCACCTCGGCCGTGCGGGACCAGTCGCGCACCGAGCCGATCTCCGGGTGCAGGCGCCCCCCGGCCACCAGGCGGACCAGCGAGACGAGGTCGGCGGCGTACGTCGTGTCCGCGCGGGTGTAGTCGAAGTGGGCGATGCGGGCCTGGACCGGGCCCTTGAAGAAGTCGAAGAAGTCGAGCGTGACCGGGGTACGGCTCGCCTGGCCGAACCAGACCAGGAGGCCGCCCGGTGCGAGTCGGGCCAGGGCGGCGGGCAGCGAGGTGCCGCCCACGGATTCCAGGACGATGTCGTACGGGCCCTCGGCGTCGGCCGGCGACGTCACGACGTCGGCCGCGCCCAGGTCCAGCAGCCGCGCGCCGCGTTCCGGCGTCGAGCTGACCGCTGTCACCGCCGCGCCCGAGGACGCCGCCAGCTCGGTGACGTAGTGGCCGACCCCGCCGCTCGCCCCCGTCACCAGCAGCCGTCGGCCGGCCACCGGGCCCGCCGCCCGGAGCAGCCGGAGCGCGGTGATTCCCGCGAGGGGGAGGGCGGCGGCGGTCACCGCGTCGATGCTGTCCGGGAGTGCGGCGACGCTGTGCACGGGGACCGCGACGCGCTCCGCCCATCCGTAGGCGGGCGGATGGGCGACCACACGGGTTCCGGCCGCCGGGCCGGTGCCGTCGGCGGCGGCCCGGACGACCGTCCCGGCGACGTCCTTGCCGGGACGCCAGCCCGGCCAACGCCGGTCGAGTCGGCCGTCGAGCTGGAACGTCTCCCCGCGGTTCACGGAGTAGGCCTCGACCGAGATCAGCGCTTCGTCCTCGGCGGGTTCGGGATCGGGCGCCTCGCCGAGCCGGACCGTTCCGGCGGATCCGGTGCCGGTGCCTGTGTCGGTGTGGGGAAGTACGGCTCGCATCGTGCGTCTCCTGGTCTGGCAGGTGGGAAAGCTCCGGCACTTCTGGCAGGTGGGTTCAGGCGAAGACGACGGTCTGCGCGTGCAGGGTGTCGAAGTGCTCCCGGACCGTGGCGATCCGCCCGTTGCGTACGGTGAACACCGCCAGGCAGTGCTGGTCGTACCGGCCGCCCGACCGGGCCAGTGCCCGCGTCTTCCACTCCGCCAGGACGCGCTCGCCCTCCGCGATCAGGCCCACGAACTCGAACTCGACCGACTCCGGCACCAGCCGGGCGACCATCGCGGCCACGAAGGTTCCGAAGATCTCGTCCGGCCCGGTCCAGGTGCCCGAGACCGCCAGGTCACCGGCGAGCGTCCAGGTGGCCTCGGGGTCGAAGAAGGAGCGCAGCCGGTCCAAGTCACCCCAGGCGAGAGCGTCCATGTAGTCGAAGACGACTTCCCTGGCAGTGGCAGTGGCAGTGGCAGTAGTGGTTGCGGTGGTGTCGTTCATGACTCCGGTGGCCTTTCCTGAGGGGTTTTCCTCCGACACCTGAAGGCTATGAAGGGGCGGTACCGGGAGGGAAAGACCTGTTCTGGATCGGCCCAGAACCGACCGGCATCACCGCTGGTGGGAGCAGCTCGTAAGCTGCTGCGCATGTCAGAACTCCGGCGTCTGCGCTACTTCTTGGCCGTGGCCGAGGAACGTAACTTCACCCGCGCCGCCGAGCGGCTGCACATCGCGCAGCCTGCGCTGAGCCGCCAGATCCGCGAACTGGAGAAGGACCTCGGTGTCCGGCTGCTCGACCGGAACACCCACTCCGTCGAACCCACCGAGGCGGGCCGGGTGCTGATCGAGCGGGGCACCGCCCTGTGCGAGGACGCCGACCGGCTCTGGCGCGATGTGCGGGGCTTCGCGGGCGGCGAGCACGGCACGCTGGCCCTCGGGTACAGCATGAGTACGAGTTACGAGACGGCCCCCGCGCTCCTCACCGCCCTGGCCGAGCGCCTGCCGGGCCTGACGGCCACCACACATCTGCTGTCCACCGCGGAGATCCTGGCCGGTGTAGCCGACGGCACGCTCGATGCGGGCCTGGTGCGCTGTCCGCCACCCACGCCTGAGCTCGTGCGGACCCTCGTGAGGCTGGAGCCGCAAGGCGTGCTGATGGCGGCGGACCACCGGCTGGCCGCCCGGCCCGTCGTCGACACCGCCGACCTGGCGGACGAAACCCTGCTGGTCCACCCGCGCGAGGCCAACCCCGGGCACTACGACGCGGTCATCGACATCCTCGGCCGCGCCGGCGTCAGCCCGAAGCTGATGCTGCGCACGCTGTCGTTCGATGCCGGTCACACCCCGGTGGTGCGGGGGGAAGCGGTCTCCGTGGTCGGCCAGTCGGCCGCGTCCAGCCTGCCCGCCGGTCTGGTCTGGAAGCCCCTGGCCGGGGGCGCGGCCATCGAACTGCACCTGCTGACGAGGGGCCGCACCGCACGCCCTGCCGTCGCCCAACTCCTGCGCACGGTGACCGAGACGGCCCGCGCGGGTGGCTGGCTGAGGTCGGTCACCGGGCCATGACGGCGAGGGTCCGTGTCTCGGGTGCCTCCGCACGGCACTCGCCGCACCGGCCGGGCTCGGGCGCTCTGAACGCACGGTCGCAGTCGTCGCAGTTCTGCATGGGGACCGCCCGGTGGACGGGTACGGCGGCCGGGAGCAGCACGGTCAGCCGGTGCGCGAGGAGTTTCCCCGGGTACTTCAGGGGGACCGGGAGATCGGCCGTGAGGGCCCGGCTGACGGCCCCGGGGGCCGCTCCGCGTTCCAGCCAGGTGGCGACGGCCGGGGTCAGCATCCGTACGTCCCCCTCGGAGAGCACGAGCTCGGCCGCCTCCCGACGCAGGCCGAGCAGGAGCGCGGTGGCCGCCCGGTGCAGTTCAGGATCGGGGGTCCGCGGCCGGGGGAGGGGCGGCGCCGGGGGAGCCGGAGGTGACGGAGGTGACGGCGGTTTCGCAGCCGATGCGGGTGCGGATGCGAGTGCCGGTGGCGGTGCCGGTGCGGCTGCCGGGATGGCGGCGGGAGCGGGGGCCTTTGCCGGGGCGGGAGTTGGCGTCGGGCGTGCTGCTCGGGTGGCGCACGGCTGGTTGTACGACGTGGTGTGCGTGACGACGCGGCCGTTCGGGAGGCGTTCGCGGGTGCGCTTCAGGTAGCCGTGGGCTTCCAGCTCGCGCAGGGCACCCGCGATACGGGCCTCGCTCTCCGGAAAGCGCTCGACCATGCACTTGATGCCGATCCTGGCCCCGGCGGGCAGCGACTGGATGTGCGTGGCGAGCCCGATCGCCACGAGCGAGAGCTCGCGGTGCTGGGCGAGGTGGTTTCCCACGACGGTGAAGTGGCTGGTGTGGCGGGCGTTGGCGTGCACCACACCGCCGGACGGGGCGCGCGAGGGCGCGATAATCTTCTGGGTACCCATCGGGAAGGTTCTTTCTTCCTCGTTGGTCAGGCCCTCGCTCGGGATTCCCGTCCCGGCGGGGGCCGTCTCATGTCTGAAGTTGGTTTCGTGAGCATATGCCAGGCAACCGGGGCGAAATCCAGCCCAGTTGGCCAAGCTCACCCGTGTGAGTGACGGGCACCCACGCGGCGCGCGGGGGCCTGCTGAGGTCCACCCCGGTGGGGTTTGGTCTGGTTTGAAAGTTTCTTCTTCCCGAAGGACTTAAAAGCCTTTTACGTCGTGGGCCGCCGCGTCGCGGTCGGCCGCGACTCACGCCGCCGGGTCTCGCTCAACCGGGTCGCGCCCAGCCGGGTCGCGCCTGTCACGATCCGGTGAGCGCGATCTCCGCCCAGACCGTCTTCCGGGGGAACGGCCCCTGTGCGACGCCCCAGCGGGTGGCCAGCGCCTCGACGAGCAGCAGCCCACGCCCGCACTCGGACGCGTCGGTCCGCTCCTGGAGCCGGGGCAGTCGGTCACCGCGGGCATCGGTCACCTCGATACGGAGCGTGTCCCCGGAGACCGTCAGCAGGACGCGGAAGTCCCGCCCCGGCACGTACCCGTGCAGCGCGGCGTTCGCCGCCAGTTCGGCCACGACGTGACTCGCGTCGTCCAGCGGAAGCCCCCACGAACGGAGCTGCTCCGTCGCCAGCAGCCGGGCGAGCCGGGCGCCCCGACGGGTCGCGGAGAGCTGGACGGCGAACTGGCCGCTGCGGGCACGCGGTTGGGTGATTTCTCGATTCACGTCACTCAGCGTGGCCGCCCGTGCCTACGCTGAACAGGAGCGACGCGTGTACGGACGGTGACTGTCCAGCGGTTGTACGGACGCGTCCAACGCGTACAGCGGTGAGGTGCCGGAGGCGGGCGGAGGCAGGTGGCGTATGGGTGTCAACGACGGTACGGACGGCCCGGAATGGGACGTCGAACCGGAGGACGAGTCAGGGGCGGTGATCGCGGCGGTGGGCCGGCAGATCCGGCTCTGGCGGGAGGCGGCGGGCTTACGCGCGGCGGAGCTCGGTGGGGCGATCGGGTACGGCGAGAACCAGGTCTACAAGGTGGAGGCCGGGAAGCGGATTCCGAAGCCGGAGTTCCTGGACCGCGCGGACGAGGCCGTGGGCGCGGGCGGCAAGCTCGCCGCGATGAAACGGGACGTGGCGGAGGCGCGGTACCCGAAGAAGGTCCGTGACCTGGCCAAGCTGGAGGCCGATGCGGTGGAGCTGGGCGCGTACGACACCGATGTGATCGACGGCCTCCTTCAGACCGAGGATTTCGCCCGTGCTCTGTACAGGGAGCGACGTCCCGCCTATACCGAGGACCAGGTCGAGCGTCTGGTGGCTGCTCGTATGGCCAGGCAAGCAGCGCTCGAACGCTGTCCCGCTCCACTGCTGACCTTCGTCCAGGAAGAGACGACGCTCAGGCGGCCGATCGGCGGCAGAAGTGTGTTGCGCGGTCAGCTCGAACGCCTTCTGGAACTGGGGGCTTTACGCCACATCGAAATCCAGGTCATGCCCACGGAGACAGAAGAACACGCAGGACTGGCAGGTTCGCACCGGGTGCTTAAGCTGAGTGACGGCACGGCTGTTGGGCTCAACGAGGTCCAGCTCACCAGCCGACTGATCAGCGACCCCAAGGAAGTCCAGATCCTTGAGATGCGCTACGGCATGATCCGGGCCCAGGCACTCACGCCTCGGCTCTCACGGACCTTCATCGAGAAAATGCTGGGAGAGACATGAGTGCCACGTCCATGGCCGGCGGCCTGTCCGGGCTGACTTGGTTCAAGAGCAGCTACAGCTCTAACGACGGCCCCTCGTGCGTAGAGGTGGCCACCGCCCCCACCACCATCCACGTCCGCGACTCCAAGAACATCCCCGGTCCCGAACTCGGCTTCACCCCGGGTGCCTGGGCCGACTTCGTCTCGTACGCGTCGGCCAACTGACCGCCGGGCCACCGCGCCCACCGCCGTCGAGGGCCTGCCGCGCGCATCCGCGCCGCAGGCCCTCGATGCATGACGGGGCGGGGCCGGGTCAGAGTTCGCTCTCGGACTCGGTCATCACCTGGCGGACCTCGACGGGCTGCTGGGTCGGTACGCCGCCCGGACCGGGGACCGCGGAGATGCGGGCGGCGATCTCCAGGGCGCGCTCCTCGGACTCGACGTCGAAGACGTTGAACCCGGCCAGGAACTCCTTGAACTCGGCGAACGGGCCGTCCGTCACCATCGGGGCCGCGGTGCCGTCCGCCCGTACGATCTTGGCCTGGCTCGGGTCGGCGAGGGCGGTGAAGGAGACCATCTCGCCGCTCTCGGTCAGCTCCTTCGAGAGCGCCTCGTAGTAGTTGAAGTGCGCTGCCACATCGCCGGGCGCCCACTTGTCCATCGGCTCCTCGAACACTCCGCCGTCGTGGTTGACCATCAGCATGAACTTCGGCATGGGGACTCCTCGGTCGTTTCTCCGGCGCCGTTGCGACGCTCTCACCCCATGAACGGGGCCGCCGAGCGGTTCTCTACATCGTCCGCGAAGTTTTTCCGGCGGTCCTTCCGGCGGTCCGTCCGGCCGTCCGTTCAGAATCGGCCTAGCGCCAGACCGGCGAAGAAGGGGACGGGGATCAGTACCGTCATCCCGAGCCAGGTGTGCAGGGGCCAGCCCTCCTGGCGCGGCATGAGGAAGTCGACCACGACTGTCATGGCCAGGACGGCGAGGCCGCTCGCCGCGGCGGCCTCCAGGTAGAAGGAGCCGAGCATGTCCGGCTCCTGGTCGCACCCGGCCCCGCCGGTGGCCGCGCAGTCCTTCGCCAGGTAGTGGGTCACCAGCCAGTGGATGCACACGGCGGGAAAGATCGCGAAGACCCCGAGCAGGAGATTGGCCCCGGCGGCGGTCCACGGCCCGCCCCTGCCCCTGCGTTCGGCACCCGTGTCGTCACTCCGCATGGCTGCGCCCCCCTGCGACTCGCATGTACCGCCATAGATGATCAGGGGCGTCGCGGTGGTTCCGACGGTTCGGGGGAGACCGGCGCCGGGAGCGGGTACCCGGAGCCCTTCGCGCGGGTCATCGCCACGCGGCGATGATGTCGTCCGGGCCCCAGTGAGCGGTCAGTCCCTCGGTGGCCGCACCCGTCGGGGGGCGCCTGCTGACGGCGACCAGAGCCGCATCCTGCGCCCCCGGTACCTGCTGTGCGGACGCGACGAGTTCGGCGAGGTCACGCGTTCCGAAGGGTGTCTCGTCACGCCATTTCACCGATCCCACGAAGGCGACGTGACGCGCCACCGGCTGCGCGTCCGCGCCGATGAGGTCGACTTCCGGATTGTTCTGCCGTTTCCACCAGCCGCCGACCTCGGTGACCTGCGGGAAGAGGCCGTCCGGGACCTGGCGGGCCAGCGATTCCCTGATCACCGGTTCCACGGCGCGTCCCCGCCACGACGGCCAGGAGCGCTGAATGCGTGCGGCCGAGACCTCGCCCCTTCCTCTCTCCGCCTGCGCGACGGCGTCCTCCAGATGCGCCAGCCAGAAGCGCAGGTAGGTGTCGGCAATGCGGTAGCGCTTCAGCTTGGGAGCCGCCTGCGTGGACAGGGGGAGGTCGGCAGCCACGATCCGCTTCGCCTCGGTGAGTTCGGTCAGTATCGGGGCGAGCGTGCCGTGCGCCAGGGCACGCCCGTCCGCCCCTCCCGTGCTTGCCGCGATGCCGGAGAACGCCCGCTCGCCCGAACCGATGGCCCTGAGCACCCTGCCTGCCTGGAGGCGGGCAGGGAACTCCGCCGCCAGAGAGCGCTCGCCCGTCGTGAGCAGGACCGATGACGGGTCCTCGACCTGACGGTCCAGGTAGCCGGCGACCGATTCGCCGGTTCGCCAGCCGGTGACCACTTCGGGGAAGCCCCCGGTGACGAGGTAGGCGTCGAGCGCCGCCCCGGCGTCCAGTCCGGTGGAGTCCTGCACGTCCGCAGGGCTGAGCGGTCCTACGGTGTACTGGCCTGCCCGGCCGTGGAACGGATGGTCGTAGGACGTGAGCCGGTTCATCATCGCCAGGTCGGAGCCGAGCAGCAGCAGGAGCACCGGCTTCGCGGACAGATGCATGTCCCACGCCGTTTTGAGCGCCGCGTCGAAGCCCGGATCCGCCTCCGACAGCCAGGGGACTTCATCCAGCACCAGGATCACCGGCTCGTGCGCGGGCAGGGTGGCCGCCACGGCGGCCAGCGTGCGGACCCACTCTTCGGGGGCGGCCGCGTGTTCCAGCGCTGCCCCGTGGTCCCGCATTCCCTGACCACCGGCGACCGCGTCGAACAGCGCGCGCCGCGCGAGGGGAGCGGGCTGGCTGCGGGTCGCCTGGAAGAAGACGTACGGGCGACCCGACCGGGCACAGAACTCCTGCACCAGCCGGGTCTTGCCGATCCGGCGTCGGCCCTTGATCACCAGCGCCTGCCCGGCGCTGCCACCGGTCCCCGAGACCACACGCTCCAGCCACGATCCGAGGATGCTCAATTCGCGAGTCCGTCCGGTGAAGGCCACGGGATCTCCTGAAGTAGGAACCGCTCAAAGTATGAGCGATTCCTACTTTACCGATCGGCGCGTCCCGCTACCCCCGGAACGGCCGGTACGTCAGCTGCTTGACGCGGCGCAGGAACGGCATCGTCTCCACGTGCTCGACGCCGTCCAGCCGGCCGAGGCGGTCGCTCAGGTAGCGGTACAGGTGGCTCGTGTCGCGGGTGACCACGACCGTCATCAGGTTGGACGGGCCGGTGGTGGCCGCCGCGTAGGCGACCTCCGGGTGGGTGGCGAGCTCCTCGCCCACGGTGTGCAGGGCGCGGGGGGCCGTGGTGATGCAGAGCATGCTCACGTTGCGGTAGCCGAGCTGGTCCGAGTCGAACTCGACGTCGACGTAGAGCGCGCCCGTGGCGACGAGCTGGGCCAGGCGGCGCTTGACCGCCGACTCGGAGCGGCCGGTCGCCTTCTGGAGCTCCGGGTAGGTGGCCCGGCCGTCCTGTTCCAGCGCGGCGACCAGGGGTTCGTCCTCGGCGGTGATCACGGCCGGGCCCGGGTTCTCCCGGGCCGGGGCGGGCGCGAGGGCGGCGGCCTGGCCGGGGGAGAGCGCGCCGCTCTTGGAGAGCCAGCCGGACGGGCCGCCGTAGAAGCGGTGCAGCAGCTGGTGCGCGCGGATGTCGACGATGTGCGGGGTGCGCGGCAGCTTGCCGATGAGCAGGTCGTCGGCGTGGCCCCGGGTGCGCGCGTTGGCCGTGCACGTCACCTCCGTACCGCCCGAGGTGAGACCGATCCAGGACGTGTCGGGGCGTCTGGCCAGGGCTTCGGCGATGGCCATCGCACCCTCGGGCGCGCAGCGCACCCGCAGCAGCCAGTGGTCGAGCGAGTCCTCGGCCGCGGCGCAGCGGACGCCGACCACCCGCAGGTCCGCCTCGGTCTGCAGCCTGCGGAACCGGCGCGCCACCGTCTGGTCGGAGACGCCGAGCACGGTGGCGATCCGGCTGAAGGGGGCGCGGGCGTCCACCTCCAGCGCGTGCAGCAGCTGGAGGTCGAGGGCGTCGTATCCCGCGTTGGATTCCATGGCCACAGGCCCCTTCCGTGTCGGATTCCGGCGCTCAGGGATTCCTGGCTGGGCTTTCCGGTCGCACGCGTTCGATCGTACGGGAGTGGTCGCCGGCCACGCCGAAGCCGTACAGGGAGAAAAACATGCGTAAGTGGGGGCCGCTCACCGCGGTCTGTCTCGGGACGTTCATGCTGCTGCTCGACGTCACGATCGTCATCGTGGCGCTGCCCGACATGGCACGCGCGCTGGACGCATCGCTCTCCGACCTGCAGTGGGTCATCGACGGCTACGCGCTCGCGCTGGCCGCGCTGCTGCTCGGCATCGGCGCCGCCGCGGACCGGCTGGGCAGGCGCCGGGTCCATGTCGCGGGCGTCGTGCTCTTCGCCGTCGCCTCGCTGGCCTGCGGGCTCGCGTCGTCGCCGATGGCGCTGGTGGCCGCGCGCGGGGTGCAGGGGGTGGGCGCCGCCGCGATGTTCGCGACCACGCTGCCGCTGCTCGCCTCGGTCTACCAGGGCAAGGAGCGGTCCGTCGCGCTCGGACTGTGGGGCGCGGTGAGCGGAGGCGCGGCGGCGATCGGGCCGGTGGTCGGCGGGCTGCTGACCGAGGGGCCGGGATGGCGCTGGATCTTCTTCGTGAACCTGCCGGTCAGCGTGGCCGCGATCTGGCTGACGGCCAGGACCGTGCCCGAGTCGCGCGGGGCGCAGGGCCGGCGGATCGACTGGGCGGGGACCGCGGCCTTCGCGGTGTTCGCGGGGGCGGCGACGTACGGGGTCGTACGGGCCGGGAGCCAGGGGTGGACGTCGGGGAGCACGCTCGCCACGTTCGGGATCGGGGCGGTGGCCCTGCTCTGCTTCGTGCTGGTGGAGCGGCGGGTCGAACACCCGCTGCTGGAGCTGTCGTTGTTCCGCAAGTCGGGGTTCGTCGGCGTGATGGCCGGGGCGCTCGCGTACAACATGGCGGCCTTCGCCGTCCTGCCGTATACCTCGATCTGGCTGCAGACCGTGCTCGGACTGAGCCCGGTCCAGGGCGGCCTGGCGGTGCTTCCGCTGGCCGCGACGGCGTTCGTGGTGGCGGCCGTCGGCGGCCGGCTGCTGCACGGGGTGCAGCCGAGGCTGACCATCGGCGTCGGGCTCGCACTGATCGGCGTCGGCACGCTGGGCCAGGCGGTGCTCGGGGCTGGTTCCTCGTGGCCGGCGCTGCTGCCCGGCCTGATCGTCGCCGGTATCGGCACGGGCCTGGTCTCCCCGGCTCTCGCGGGCGCCGCACTCGCCGCCGTTCCGCCGGAGCGGGCGGGCATGGCGGGCGGCGCGGTCAACACCTTCCGTCAGCTCGGATACGCCTTCGGGGTGGCCGTGTTCGGGACGGTGCTGACCTCGCGGATGGGTCAGACGCTGACCGAGGGCCGGTCCCACGCCCTCGCGGGCGGCGGGGCACCGGCCCTGCGCGCTGCGGGCGTGCCCGAGCACGCGCTGCGGGCGGCGTTCGCCTCCGGTCTGAACACGGCGGCCGTGGTGGCCGGCGTGGTGGGTGTCGTCGCGGGGGTCGCGGTGCTGGTGCTGGTACGGGGACCCGGTCGGGCCCGTCCGGTCGCCGAGGTGCCGGTCCCGCAGGCGGCGGTGCGGGTGGGGTAGGCGGGGCGAGTCGGGCGGGCGCGGGGGCGGGATGGCGCCGCCTTCGGCGGCGCTGTGTCCTCAATCGCCGGACGGGCTTGAAGGAAGGCGCCGGGCGGGCTTGAAGGAAGGCGCCGGACGGGCTTGAAGGAGGCGCCGGACGGGCTTGGCGGGTCGGGCGGATTGTAGAGCGGGCTCGGTTCGGGGCCTTGATTTGGGTGCACCTTCTGCGAATATGCGAAGAACAGGGGTAGGTGAACACGAAGGGACCGTTATGTGCGGAATCGTCGGGTACGTCGGTGGGCAGTCGGCGCAGGACGTCGTCGTCGCGGGCCTCAAGCGTCTGGAGTACCGGGGTTACGACTCCGCCGGGATCGCCGTCCTCGTGGACGGCGGGCTGGCCGCTGCCAAGAAGGCCGGGAAGCTCGTCAATCTGGAGAAGGTGCTGGTCGAGCGACCGCTGCCGGCCGGGAGCGCCGGGATCGGGCACACCCGCTGGGCGACCCACGGCGGGCCCACCGACGTCAACGCCCATCCGCACCTGGACAACGCGGGACGCGTCGCCGTCGTGCACAACGGGATCATCGAGAACTTCGCCGCCCTGCGCTCCGAACTGGGCAGGCGCGGCCACGACCTGGTGTCCGAGACCGACACCGAGGTCGTCGCCCACCTCCTCGCCGAGGCGTACTCGGGCAACCCGGACCCGGCCGACGCGATGCGCCAGGTCTGCCGGCGGCTCGAAGGGGCGTTCACGCTGGTGGCCGTGTTCGCGGACGCGCCCGACGTGGTGGTCGGGGCCCGGCGGAACTCGCCCCTCGTGGTGGGCGTGGGGGAGGGCGAGGCGTTCCTCGCCTCCGACGTCGCCGCGTTCATCGCGCACACCCGGTCCGCGATCGAACTGGGCCAGGACCAGGTGGTCGAGCTGCGCCGGGAAGGGGTGGTCGTCACCGGGTTCGACGGGCTGCCCGCCGAGGTCCGGCCGTACCACGTGGACTGGGACGCATCCGCCGCCGAGAAGGGCGGCTACGCCTCCTTCATGCTCAAGGAGATCGCCGAACAGCCCAAGGCCGTCACGGACACCCTCCTCGGCCGGATCGACCCGGAGGGCACGCTCCACCTCGACGAGGTGCGGATCACGCCCGGCGAACTCCGCGAGGTCGACAAGGTGGTGATCGTCGCCTGCGGGACCGCGTTCCACGCCGGGATGATCGCCAAGTACGCCATCGAGCACTGGACCCGCATCCCCTGCGAGACCGAGCTCGCCAGCGAGTTCCGCTACCGGGACCCGATCCTGGACCAGCGGACCCTCGTCATCGCCATCTCGCAGTCCGGCGAGACGATGGACACCCTGATGGCGCTGCGGCACGCCCGCGAGCAGGGCGCGAAGGTGCTGGCCATCTGCAACACGAACGGGTCGACCATCCCGCGGGAGTCCGACGCGGTGCTCTACACGCACGCCGGGCCCGAGGTCGCCGTCGCCTCGACCAAGGCGTTCCTGACCCAGCTCGTCGCCTGCTATCTCGTGGCCCTGTACCTCGGCCAGATCCGCGGGACCAAGTGGGGCGACGAGATCCGTACCGTCATCCGCCAGCTCTCGGAGATCTCCGCCTCGGTCGAACGGGTCCTGGAGACCATGGAGCCGGTGCGGGCGCTGGCGCGTTCGCTGGCCGGGCACGACACCGTGCTCTTCCTCGGCCGGCACGTCGGCTACCCGGTGGCGCTGGAAGGCGCGTTGAAGCTCAAGGAACTCGCGTACATGCACGCCGAGGGGTTCGCCGCCGGGGAGCTCAAGCACGGTCCGATCGCGCTGATCGAGGACGGTCTGCCGGTCGTCGTCGTGGTGCCCTCGCCCGCCGGGCGCTCGGTGCTGCACGGCAAGATCGTGTCGAACATCCAGGAGATCCGGGCCCGCGGCGCCCTCACCGTCGTCATCGCGGAGGAGGGTGACGAGGACGTCGTCCCGTACGCCGACCACCTGATCCGGATCCCCGCAACGCCTACGCTGCTTCAGCCGCTGGTCGCGACCGTGCCGTTGCAGGTCTTCGCCTGCGAGCTGGCGACGGCCCGCGGCAACGAGGTGGACCAGCCGCGCAACCTGGCGAAGTCCGTCACCGTGGAGTAAGCCGTGAGCGAGCAGTGAGGGTACGTACGTGATCATCGGGGTCGGGATCGATGTGGCGGAGATCGAGCGGTTCGACGCGGCGCTGGAACGCACGCCGCAGATGGCCCAACGCCTCTTTGTGGAGCAGGAGTTGCTGCTGCCCGGCGGTGAGCGGCGCGGGATCGCCTCGCTGGCCGCCCGGTTCGCCGCGAAGGAGGCCCTGGCCAAGGCGCTCGGCGCGCCCGCCGGGCTGCTGTGGACGGACGCCGAGGTGTACGTCGAGGAGACCGGGCAGCCCCGGCTGCGGGTCCGCGGCACGGTCGCCGCGCGCGCGGCCGAGCTGGGCGTCCGGCAGTGGCACGTGTCGCTGAGCCACGACGCGGGGGTGGCGTCGGCGGTGGTGATCGCGGAGGGCTGAGCACGTCCGCGTGCCGAGGGCGCGTTCCCCTGCGTACGTTGGAGCCATGCGTACTGCGTACAGCGTTGAGACCGTACGGGCCGCCGAACAGGCCCTCATGGCACGGCTGCCGGAGGGCGCGCTGATGCAGCGCGCCGCCGCCGGACTCGCGGCGGCCTGCGCCGACCTGCTGCGCCGCGCCGGCCGGGTGTACGGCTCCCGGGTCGTCCTGCTCGTCGGCAGCGGCGACAACGGCGGCGACGCCCTCTACGCGGGCGCCCGGCTGGCCCGGCGCGGCGCCGGTGTGGTGGCCGTGCGGGTCTCGCCCGGCCGGGCCCACGAGGGCGGGAGCGCGGCGCTGCGCGCGGCGGGCGGCCGGGTGGTGGACGCCGGTGAGACCCCGGCAGGGGGCCGGCACCGCGACTGGGGCGGGCGGATCGACCTCGTCGTCGACGGCATCACCGGCATCGGCGGACTCGGCGGACTGCGGCCGGAGGCGGCCGAACTGGTGGAGCACTACGCGGAGCGCGGGGCGCCCGTCGTCGCCGTCGACCTGCCCAGCGGCGTCGAGGCGGACACCGGCGAGGTGCGGGGCGCCGCGGTGCGCGCGGACGCGACCGTCACCTTCGGGGCGTACAAGCCGGGCCTGCTCGTCGACCCCGCGGCTGAACGGGCCGGCGCGCTGCACCTCGTCGACATCGGGCTCGGCGCCGAACTGCCGGACGTGCCCGACCTGGAGGCGCTGCAGTACGCGGACGTGGCGGCGCTGCTGCCCGTGCCGGGCGCCGAGAGCGACAAGTACCGGCGCGGTGTCGTCGGCATCGTCGCCGGGTCGGCGCGCTACCCGGGTGCTGCGGTGCTGGCCGTCGCCGGGGCGTTGCGCGGCGGGGCGGGCGCGGTGCGGTACGTCGGACCGGGCGCCGACGCCGTCATCGCGCGGCATCCGGAGACCCTGGTGCACGCCGGCCCGCCGTCGAAGGCCGGGCGCGTGCAGGCGTGGGTCGTCGGGCCGGGGCTCGGCGACGGTACGGAGGCCGTCGAGGCGGTCTCCGACGTGCTGGCCGCCGATGTCGCGGTGCTGGTCGACGCGGACGGGCTGCGGCTGCTGGACGCCGCCGTCGTACGGGCGCGCACCGCACCCACCGTCCTCACCCCGCACGCCGGCGAGGCCGCCGCGCTGCTCGGCGTCCCGCGCGAGGAGGTCGAGGCGGGGCGGCTCGCGGCCGTGCGCGAACTCGCCACCCGGTTCCGGGCCACCGTCCTGCTCAAGGGGTCGACGACCCTGATCGCCACCGACGACCCGCACACCCCCGTGCGGGTCAACCCGACCGGCACGTCCTGGCTGGCCACCGCGGGCAGCGGCGACGTCCTCTCCGGGCTGACCGGCTCCCTGCTCGCCGCGGGCCTCGCACCGCGCGACGCCGCGTCGGCCGGCGCCTACCTCCACGGCCTCGCGGCCCGGCACGCCTCGCAGGGCTCCCCGGTCGCCGCGCAGGACGTGGCGGAGGCGATCGGGGCGGCATGGCGGGACGTACGGGCCTGAGTGATGCTGGGAGCGCAGGCGCGGGCGGCGGCAGCGAGGAAGTGATCGGTCGTGGGCAGCAACGATGACGTGCGCGTACGCCGGGTGTACGACCCGCAGGAGGACGGTGACGGCACCCGCGTCCTGGTCGACCGCCTCTGGCCGCGCGGCGTCGCCAAGGAACGTGCCGCGATCGACAGGTGGCTCAAGGAGCTGACCCCGTCGAACGAGCTGCGTACCTGGTACCACGAGGACCGCTCGGACACCCGCTACGACGACTTCGTCGACCGCTACCGCGCCGAGCTGGCCGACCCCGTGCACGCCGCCGCGGTCGGCGAACTGGTGGCGCTGGTCCGCGACGGCGGCCCGGTGACGCTGGTCACGGCCGTCAAGGACGTCCCGCACAGCCATGTGCCGGTCCTCGTCGACCATCTGGCACACGAGCTGCGCCACGGCTGAGGATCCTCCGTCCGGACCACGCCGGGTGCGCGAGCGAGCCCGGCATGATCCGGACGGGCGGCGCCGGTGACCCCCGCCGCTCCCGCGCGCCGGAGCGGCGCGCCCTGCCACGACCGGTACCCGGGGGCCGTGTCGTACGGCTCTGAGACACTGGGCGCGATGAACGAGACAGCGTCCTTGCGAGCCCGTGCCGAGATCGACCTCGCCGCACTCCGCGCCAACGTGCGTGCGCTGCGTGCCCGGGCGACCGGTGCGCAGCTGATGGCCGTGGTCAAGTCCGACGCGTACGGGCACGGCGCGGTGCCCTGTGCCCGCGCCGCGCTCGAAGCGGGCGCCACCTGGCTCGGCACCGCCACGCCGCAGGAGGCGCTCGCCCTGCGCGCGGCGGGGCTCGGCGGCCGGATGATGTGCTGGCTGTGGACGCCGGGCGGGCCCTGGCGCGAGGCGATCGAGGCCGACATCGACGTGTCGGTGAGCGGGATGTGGGCGCTGCGCGAGGTGACCGCGGCAGCCGCGGCGGCCGGCCGCCCGGCCCGCGTGCAGCTCAAGGCCGACACCGGCCTCGGCCGCAACGGCTGCCAGCCCGCCGACTGGCCCGCACTCGTCGCCGCCGCCCGCACCGCCGAGGAGGCGGGCACCGTCCGGATCACCGGCCTCTGGTCCCACTTCGCCTGCGCGGACGAGCCCGGACACCCCTCCATCGCCGCCCAGCTGGACCTGTTCGACGACATGCTGGCGCACGCGCGGAAGGCCGGCATCGAGCCCGAGGTGCGCCACATCGCCAATTCCCCGGCGACGCTGACCGTCCCCGAGTCGCACTTCGACCTGGTGCGCACCGGGATCGCCATGTACGGCATCTCGCCCAGCCCCGAGCTCGGCACCCCGGCCGATTTCGGCCTGCGGCCGGTCATGACGCTCGCGGCGTCGGTCGCCCTGGTCAAGCAGGTCCCGGCCGGCCACGGCGTCAGCTACGGGCACCACTACACGACGTCCCGCGAGACCACGCTCGGCCTGGTGCCCCTGGGCTACGCGGACGGCATCCCGCGCCACGCCTCGGGCCGCGGTCCGGTCCTGGTCGGCGGGGTCCGGCGGACGGTCGCCGGCCGGGTGGCCATGGACCAGTTCGTCGTCGACCTCGACGGGGACGTGGTCGAGGAGGGCAGCGACGCCGTGCTGTTCGGCCCGGGGGACCGGGGCGAACCGAGCGCCGAGGACTGGGCGCAGGCGGCCGACACGATCGCGTACGAGATCGTCACCCGGATCGGCGGCCGGGTGCCGCGCGTCTACCGGGACGACGAAGCGCCCGGCGCAACCGCGGACGGCGAACCGGCCGAGTCCTGACCGAGGAAGCAACCTTGACCAGGCACGATCTGAACATGTTCCGAGTTGACCGAATGAGACCGAATCTGATCGGTCGAGTTCACTTGAGATCAGACCAGCCCTGACCTGAAGGACACGACCCACGAGGAGCGCGGCACGGTGAGCGAGATCAGCGCGGGGGACGCGATGGCGGCGGCCGCTTCGGCGGCCGGCTGGCGCCGGGCGGGGGTCGCCGGGGCCGCCATAGGTGTGATCGCCGCAGGCGCGGCGGCCGGGGTCGCCGTCGAGCGGCTGACGGTCGGCCGGGGCATGCGCAAGCGGGCCAGGCTGGCGCTGGACGCCACCGGACCGTACGGCTCGCTGCGCGGGCTGCCGGGCCGGGCCACGGCCGACGACGGCACCGAGCTGTACTACGAGATCGACGAGGTCGAACCCGGCAGCGGCGCGGGCGCCGGCGGTACGCCCCCCGGAGCCGCGGCCGGCCCGCGCAGGCGCCGCCTGTTCGGGCGCAAGGCCCCGGCCCCGGTGACGGTGATCTTCAGCCACGGCTACTGCCTCAGCCAGGACTCCTGGCACTTCCAGCGCGCGGCCCTGCGCGGCCTGGTGCGCACGGTCCACTGGGACCAGCGCAGCCACGGCCGCTCGGAGCGCGGCCGGGCGCAGGCGAAGGGGGTCCACGTCGGCATCGACCAGCTCGGCCGTGACCTCGCCGCCGTGATCGACGCGGCCGCGCCACAGGGCCCGGTGGTGCTGGTCGGGCACTCCATGGGCGGTATGACGATCATGGCGCTCGCCGACCAGTACCCGGAGCTGATCCGCGACCGGGTCGCGGCCGTCGCCTTCGTCGGTACGTCGAGCGGGAAGCTCGGCGAGGTCAACTTCGGGCTGCCGGTGGCGGGCGTGAACGCGGTACGGCGGGTGCTGCCCGGCGTGCTGAAGGCGCTGGGCTCGCAGGCGGAACTGGTGGAGCGGGGGCGGCGGGCGACCGCGGACCTGTTCGCCGGGCTGATCAAGCGGTACTCGTTCGGTTCGCGTGACGTGGACCCGGCGGTCGAACGGTTCGCCGAACGGCTCATCGAGTCCACGCCGATCGACGTGGTCGCCGAGTTCTACCCGGCGTTCACCGACCACGACAAGAGCGCCGCGCTGCCCGCGTTCCGGGACCTCCCGGTGCTGATCCTGGCGGGCGACAAGGACCTGGTGACGCCCAGTTCGCACAGCGAGGCGATCGCGGACCAGCTGCCCGACGCGGAGCTGGTCATCGTCCCCGACGCCGGCCACCTGGTGATGCTGGAGCACCCGGAGACGGTGACGGACCGGCTGGCGGACCTGTTGGTGAGGGCGGGAGCCGTACCGGAATCCTCTAACGTTGGCGGGCATGGAAGCACCGCACAACAGCCCGGCGGCTGAGGTCGCCGAAGGCGCCGCGCAGGGGACCACACCCGGCGCCGTCACCGTGAACCTGGCCGTCGAGTCCCCCGAACAGATGCAGGCCCTGGGCCGTCGGCTCGCCGGCGTGCTGCGCCCCGGCGACCTGGTGATGCTCACCGGCGAGCTCGGCGCCGGAAAGACGACCCTGACCCGCGGCCTCGGCGAGGGCCTGGGGGTGCGCGGCGCCGTCACGTCCCCCACCTTCGTGATCGCCCGCGTCCATCCGCCGCTCGGCGACGGCCCGGCGCTGGTCCATGTCGACGCGTACCGCCTGGGCGGCGGGCTCGACGAGATGGAGGACCTGGACCTCGACGTGTCGCTGCCGGAGTCGGTGGTGGTCGTCGAGTGGGGCGACGGCAAGGTCGAGGAGCTGGCGGACGACCGGCTCCGGGTGCTCATCCACCGCGCGGTCGGCGACACGGACGACGAGCGGCGCGCGGTGACGCTGGTGGGCCTGGGGGAGAGGTGGGCCGGACTGGGTGCGGAGTCCTGGGGGCCGTGGGCGGTGGCCGGGGCCTGATACCCGCCTCGTTTCCGACATGGTGTCGGCAAATTGTTGCGCGGGGCGGTGCGGGCGTGGTGACATGGAGGGCGAGAACAGGTTAGGTGTACCTAACCGTGCCTTCCACCGGAGTCCCAGGAGGCGTCCATGCCTACATCCGAGAGTGAAGTGCGGCCGCCGCGGGCGGTATCGATGAGCGACCTGCTGGCGGCGGGTGCGGCGGCGAACGCGGTGTCCACACCGCCGGGTGCCGCGCGACCCGGCTCCGCCGCGGCTCCCCCACGAGGCAGCGCACCGTCCGGCCCCCGCCGCGCCTGAGCCGCGGCGGTGGCCTGCCCGCCGCCCTCAATCGCCGGACGGGCTTGATGTGGCCTCTGTGTGCCCGATCCGGGCTCGGGTCACGGACGTCCTCAATCGCCGGACGGGCTTGATCTCGGGGCCCCCGGGCTACGGGACCACGACCACCTTCACGCCCACCGTCGCGAACGTCCAGACCGCGTTGCCGTCCGCACGGGCCATCCGTACGCCGCCCGCCTTCGCCGTCGGGTCCGGGCTCTGCATGGAGCCGTCCTGCGCGGCGCTGAAGCCGATGGCGATGTCGTTCGTCGTCGCGAACCGGACCACGTGCTCGATCGGCACCCCGTCGGAGCCCGTGACCGTGCCGGAGCGCGAAGTCACCTGGTACGTACCCGGCAGCGCGCGCACCGCACTGGGCATGACCTTGAAGGTCCGCTTCGACCTGCCCTTGGCGTCGACCAGCCAGACCCGCCGGTCACTCAGCGCGTACACCACCCGCACGCCCATGCCCGAGGCCGCCGGAACCGCGAGCGGGTCCCTCTTGGCCTCCGGCTTGGCATGGCCGCCCGCGACCGAGGCGCTGCTCGACGACGTCGCCCTGGGGTTGAGTGTGTCGGGGACGTTCGCCGATGCCTGGTAGGCCAGGAAACCGACCGCGGCGACAGCCGCCGCGGTGAGCACGGCCACGATTCCCGAGCTGCCCCTTGCCACCGTGCGCGCCCCTTTCGCCTTCGTGTGTCATTTGTCGTATGTCGTACAAGCGTTTACACGTATTCCGTGTATGTCCGGTGACGGTAGCAGCCGTGGTCCCCGGTGCCGGGACGCCGTACGGGGCGCCGTTGCCCCCGCCGCGGAGCCGTAGGCTGTTTGCGTGCTCTTGCTCGCTGTGGATACCGCCACCCCTGCCGTCACCGTCGCCCTGCACGACGGGACCCGTGTCGTCGCCGAGTCCGGCCAGGTCGACGCCCGGAGGCACGGGGAGCTGCTGCTGCCCGCCGTCGACCGGGTCCTCGCCGAGGCGGGGGTGAAACTCGACGCCGTGACCGACCTGGCCGTGGGCGTCGGCCCCGGCCCTTACACCGGACTGCGCGTCGGCCTGGTCACGGCCGCGACGTTCGGTTCGGTGCTCTCCGTGCCCGTGCACGGACTGTGCACCCTGGACGCGCTCGCGTACGCCGCCGGACAGGCCGGGCTGGCAGGGCCGTTCGCCGTCGCGACGGACGCCCGCCGCAAGGAGGTCTACTGGGCGCGGTACGAGGACCCCCGTACCCGGACCGGTGAACCCGCCGTCGACCGGCCCGCCGACATCGCCGAGCAGCTCGCGGGGCTCCCCGTGGTCGGGGCGGGCGCGGTCCTCTACCCCGAGGCGTTCCCGGACGCCCGCGGCCCCGAGCACGTCGCCGCCGGCGCGCTGGCCGCCCTCGCCGCCGAGCGCCTGGCCGCGGGCGCCGACATGCTGCCCCCGCAGCCGCTCTACCTCCGCAGGCCCGACGCGCAGGTCCCGAAGAACTACAAGGTGGTCACGCCCAAGTGACCACCGCGACGGCAGTACTGCGCGAGATGCGCTGGTGGGACATCGATCCGGTGCTCGATCTCGAACACGAGCTGTTCCCGGACGACGCCTGGTCGGCGGGCATGTTCTGGTCCGAGCTGGCGCACGCCCGCGGCCCGCAGGCCACCCGCCGCTACGTGGTCGCCGAGGACCCGGTCACCGGCGGGATCGTCGGGTACGCCGGACTGGCCGCGGCCGGCGACCTCGCCGACGTGCAGACGATCGCCGTCTCCCGGGGCCACTGGGGCAGCGGCCTCGGCTCCGAGCTCCTGACCGACCTGCTGAAGCACGCCACGGCCTTCGAGTGCGCCGAGGTGCTGCTGGAGGTCCGGGTCGACAACACCCGGGCACAGAAGCTGTACGAACGCTTCGGCTTCGAACCGATCGGCTTCCGCCGCGGCTACTACCAGCCGGGCAACATCGACGCGCTGGTCATGCGCCTCCACGTACAAGAAACAGAGACTGACTGATGGCTGACGAACCGCTCGTACTCGGCATCGAGACCTCCTGCGACGAGACCGGCGTCGGCATCGTCCGCGGGACGACGCTGCTCGCCGACGCCGTCGCCTCCAGCGTCGACACGCACGCGCGCTTCGGCGGCGTCGTCCCGGAGATCGCCTCCCGCGCACACCTGGAGGCGATGGTCCCGACCATCGAGCGCGCCCTGAAGGAGGCCGGGGTCACCGGCCGTGACCTCGACGGCATCTCCGTCACCGCGGGCCCCGGCCTCGCGGGCGCCCTGCTCGTCGGCGTATCGGCGGCGAAGGCGTACGCCTACGCGCTGAACAAGCCGCTGTACGGGGTGAACCACCTCGCCTCGCACATCTGCGTCGACCAGCTGGAGCACGGCCCGCTGCCCGAGCCGACGATGGCGCTGCTGGTCAGCGGCGGTCACTCCTCACTGCTGCTGGCGCCGGACATCACCAACGACGTACGGCCGCTGGGCGCGACCATCGACGACGCGGCGGGCGAGGCCTTCGACAAGATCGCCCGGGTGCTGCACCTCGGCTTCCCCGGCGGCCCGGTCATCGACCGCCTCGCGAAGGAGGGCGACCCCAAGGCCATCGCGTTCCCGCGCGGCCTGAGCGGCTCGCGCGACCCCGCGTACGACTTCTCCTTCTCCGGCCTGAAGACCTCCGTCGCCCGCTGGATCGAGGCGAAGCGCGCCGCGGGCGAGGAAGTGCCGGTACGGGACGTGGCGGCGTCCTTCCAGGAGGCCGTGGTGGACGTGCTCACCCGCAAGGCCGTCCGCGCCTGCAAGGACGAGGGCGTCGACCACCTGATGATCGGCGGCGGTGTCGCGGCCAACTCACGGCTGCGGGCGCTCGCCCAGGAGCGGTGCGAGCGGGCCGGCATCCGGCTGCGGGTGCCGCGGCCGGGCCTGTGCACCGACAACGGGGCGATGGTCGCGGCGCTCGGCGCGGAGATGGTCGCGCGCAACAGGCCGGCCTCCGACCTGGAACTGTCGGCCGACTCCTCGCTGCCGGTGACCGAGCCGCACGTACCCGGCGCCCACGGCCACCCGCACACGCACGACCACGTGCACGAGATCAGCAAGGACAACCTCTACTCATGAGCGCCGGGACCGTGGCCATGATGTGGGAGGCCCGCGCCACCGAGGGCCGGGGCGCGGAACTGCTGGAGTGGGCACGCGCCCGCACGGGCGAGCTGGCACGGCCGCCGCTGCGCAGCGAACTGCTGCGCGCCCCGCAGGACCGGGTCCTGGTCATCACCTGGTGGCAGGGCGCGTACGGCGACGAGCTGCCGGAGCTGCCCGAGCCGGACGCCGGGATCGTCACCCGGCCGGTGCACCGCTGGCGTTTCGAGTCCCTCGGGCAAGCAGACCGGTGATGATCGCGTCGAGCTCGTCGGCCACCTCGTAGGACGACGGCTTCCGCCCCGGGAACCACTCCGGTGGCCGATCCGGAGAATTCTCAGAAGAATTCCGGGGGAGCTGTCGATCCGGCCGTGTCCCGTTCGACGCAGAGGTGAGAGGCAGGGGAAAGGCCCCGCCCTCCCGACCGAGGAGTCACCATGCCGCGCTTCATGTCCCTCATCCGCATCGACGAGCAGGCCGCCGCCGGATTCGAGCCCGACCCCGACTTCGAGAAGCGGATGGGCGCCCTGTTCGAGGAGATCACCAAGGCCGGCGTGATGCTGGAGACGGCCGGCCTCACCCCGACCGCCCAGGGCACCCGGGTCCACTGGTCCGGCGGAAAACTCAGCTACACCGACGGGCCCTTCACCGAGACCAAGGAGGTCGTCGGCGGATACGCCATCCTCCAGTGCAAGGACCAGGACGAGGCGGTGGAGTGGACCAAGCGGTTCCTGCTGACCCACCCGGAGAGCTGGACCGTCACGTCCGAGGTCCGCGCCATCGACGAACCCTGACCGGCCCCGCCCACCGGCCCGGCCACGCTTGCCCGGGCCCGGTGCGGCTGCTCTGATGGGTGGCCGTGACGGCAGTGAGTGCGGTGGAGACGGTGTTCCGGATCGAGTCCGCGCGGATCATCGCCGGTGTCACCCGGATCGTCCGGGACGTGGGCATCGCCGAGGAGCTCGCGCAGGACGCGCTGGTCGCCGCGCTGGAGCAGTGGCCGGAGTCGGGCGTCCCGGACAACCCCGGGGCCTGGCTCATGGCCACCGCCAAGCACCGCGCCATCGACCTCGTACGCCGCCGCGAGACGTACGCCCGCAAGCTGGCCGAGATGGGCCGCGAGCTGGACGAGGGCGCCTACGACCCGGAACCCGACCCCGCCGGTCCGGACCACATCGACGACGACCTGCTGCGGCTGATCTTCACCTCCTGCCATCCGGTGCTCTCCACCGACGCCCGGATCGCCCTCACCCTGCGACTGCTCGGCGGCCTCACCACCGACGAGATCGCCCGCGCCTTCCTCACCTCCGAGCCGACCGTCGCCCAGCGCATCGTCCGGGCCAAACGGACGCTCGGCCGGGCCGGCGTCCCCTTCGAGGTGCCGGACGGACCCGAGCGCGCCGCCCGGCTCGGCTCCGTCCTCGAAGTCATCTACCTCGTCTTCAACGAGGGCTACGCCGCGACCGCGGGCGACGACTGGCTGCGCCCGGCGCTCTGCGAGGACGCGCTGCGCCAGGCCCGGGTGCTGGCCGGTCTGATGCCGCAGGAGCCCGAGGTGCACGGCCTGGCCGCCCTGCTGGAGCTGCAGGCCTCGCGCACCGCCGCCAGGACCGGGCCGGACGGTGCGCCGGTGCTGCTCGCGGACCAGAACCGGGCCCGCTGGGACCGGCTGCTGATCCGCCGCGGCCTCACCGCCCTGATCAGGTCGAGCGAGACGGCCGGGGAGACGGGGCAGGCGCTGGGCCCCTACGCACTGCAGGCCGCGATCGTCGCCTGCCACGCGCGGGCGGTGCGGTACGAGGACACCGACTGGGCCGCCATCGCGGCGCTCTACGACCGGCTCGCCGTCCTGACCCCGTCCCCGGTCGTCGAGCTCAACCGGGCCGTCGCCGTCTCCATGGCCGAGGGCCCGGCGGCCGGCCTGGTCCTGGTCGACGCCCTCGCCGCGGACCCCGCGCTCAAGGACTACCACTTGCTGCCGAGCGTCCGCGGGGATCTGCTGGTCAGGATGGGGCGTACGGACGAGGCGCGCGCGGAGTTCGTACGGGCGGCGGAGCTGACCCGCAACGAGCGGGAACGGGCGATGCTCCTGGACCGGGCCGGCCGATGAGTTCCGGGCCCGCGACCGGTCTACCTTGCACGCCACCCGGCACCACCGCCTGAGGAGAAGACCATGCAGAAGGTCACCACTTTCCTGTGGTTCGACAACAACCAGGCCGAGGAGGCCGCGAACCACTACATCTCGGTCATCGGCGGGGACTCGCGCGTCGTGGACGTGACCCGCTGGAACGCGGCGTCGCCGGGCGAGGACGGAGCGGTGATGACGGTCCGCTTCCAGCTGGAGGGCGCCCAGTACATCGCGTTCAACGGCGGCCCGGAGTTCCCCTTCAGCGAGGCGGTCTCCCTCTCCGTCGACTGCGCGTCGCAGGAGGAGGCGGACGAGCTGTGGGACAAGCTCACCGCGGACGGCGGACAGGAGAGCCAGTGCGGCTGGCTCAAGGACCGGTTCGGCGTCTCCTGGCAGATCATCCCGCCCGGCCTGGGCGAGGCACTGACCGACCCGGACCCGGACAAGGCCGCCCGCGCCATGAAGGCGATGCTCGGCATGAAGCGACTCGACATCGAGGCGCTGCGCAACGCCTGAGCCGCGGGGCGGCCCGCGCGGCCGGCTTCACGGCACGGCGATTCCCAGCGAGTCGGCGCCCATCGGCTTCGGGGCGCCCGTCTCGTAGAACACGTCCAGCTCCGTGATCGTGAAGCCGGCGCCCGTGAGCAGACCGGCGATCGGCCGGGTCAGCCGGCACCCGGCGAAGAGCCGCTGCTCCAGCGGGTCCAGCCGCCGCTGCCAGCGGCGCACCCCCTCGTCCTCCTCCGGGGCGAGACCGTGCTCCAGGAAGTGCAGGGTGGCGCCCGGCCTGAGCACCCGGCGCACCTCGCGCAGGGCCGCGTGCGCGTCGGGAATCGTGCAGAGCGTCCACGTCGAGAGCGCGCCGTCGAACGAGTCGTCCGCGAACGGCAGCGCCTGGCCGTCCAGGCCGGCCCGCCGCACCGGTGTGTTCCCGGTGGCGATGCGTCCGCCGGCCAGCCGCCAGCCGAGGTCGGAGGGCTCGACCGCGGCCACGCCGGTGACGGCGGACGGGTAGAAGGGGACGTTGTGCCCCGAGCCGAAACCGATCTCGATGATCTCGCCCGACAGGCCCTCGCAGACGCGGCGCCGCAGCGGTTCGACGACCTTCAGGCCGCAGGCGACATCGACGATCCGGGGCACGATCCGCTGTGCGTAGAAGCCCATGGTGACCTCCCTGGCTCACTGTCCAGCATCGCACCGCGAAGGCCCCCGCGCACCGGGCGGCGCCCTCGGTAGGGTCTGGCCCATGCCCCGTCGTTCAGCGCTGCCGCCGCCACCGCCGCCCGTGGAGATACGTACCTGGCCCGACCGGGGAGCGCTGCTCGCCGACCGGGCCCTGATCCTCGGCGAGTTGGTGAAGCTGCACCTGGGCCCGGGGCGGCTGGGACTGCTCTGGCTCTGGGGCGCGCTCGGTGCGCTCGGCTGGTCGCTGGTGGGCACGGCCCTCATCACGTTCGAGGAGTCGTACGACATCTTCAGCGCCGTCTTCGGCGTGGTCTTCCTTGCCATGGGCGCGTGTTGCCTGGTGCCCGCGGTCGTACTCGTCGTCGTGGGCCTGCGCCGCGACCGCGAGATCCGCCGACTGCTCGCGCAGTGGGGCGCGTTGGACCGTGACCCGGCAAGGGACGCTGCGCTCCGGCTGCCCGGGACGAGCCTGGTGTGGCTGCTGAGCTCCTTCCTGCTCTGCGCGTCCGGGCTGTACGCCTGCGTCGCCGTGCCGGCCGGCGCGGTCCGGGGCGACGACACGTACGGCCTGGTGGCGCTCGTCATGGGCCTCGGGTTCATCGGCTGGCTCATCGGGCTGAGCGGCATCACCAAGGCGCTCCTGCACCGGCGTTGGGTGCTCCGGGTGCTGATCGGGACGCCGGTGCCCGGGGCGCCGATATCCTCCGGCGCCGGGTCGCACCGCTGACCGCGGCCCTATCCTGGCGCGTACGTGAAGGGCTCAGGGGGAGGTTGTTCCATGGAGTGGTACTGGTGGTTGCTCATCATCTTCTGGACGGGCGGATTCGGGTGGGCGGCCGACAACGCCCGTACGGCGTTGCGCAACCGGCACGCACGCAAGCTCGAACTGCTGGAGGCCGGCAGGCAGGAGCGGCTGGCCGTCGAGGCGGCGCACAAACCGCCGGAGCCGGTCTGCGGGTGCACGCACCACCTCGCCAAGCACGACAAGCAGGGCAAGTGCCATGAGCGGGTCGAGGTGCCGACCGCCTGGGACGCGCACAAGAAGCCGGTCCGCTTCGAGTCCGGTCAGTGCAACTGCCAGCAGTACGTAGGCCCGCAGCCGCTCTCGCAGGTGTACGCCGACGAGCTGACCGACCTCGCCTGAGGCGCCCTGGTCCGCCGGGCGGGACCGGCACCTGCGAGCGTCACCCGCGGCCGGCCTCCGGGCCGGTCACGGGGTGGCCGATCAGCATCGTCGGCGCGTCCGCGACCCGGGTCAGGAAGACGGTGGCCGTGTTCGGGCCCTGGAGCTTCATCCTCCTGCGCAGTTCCTCCGGTTCGACCGGGGAGCCGCGCTTCTTGACCGTCAGGACGCCGACCTCCCGCTCCCGCAGCAGCGCCTTCAGCCGCTTCATGTTGAACGGGATCCGGTCGGTGATCTCGTACCCGGCGGTGTACGGGGAGTCGTACAGCTCGTCGCTGGTCACGTACGCGATCATCTCGTCGATCAGCCGGCCGTGGCACCTGTCCACGATGTCGGCCACCAGATGGGCCCGGATCACCGCGCCGTCCGGCTCGTACAGATAGCGGCCGACCGGGCCGACCGGCGGGGCGGGCAGCACGGCCGGGGCGCTCAGCGTGGCGCCGGACGGCAGCAGGGTGGCGCGGTACGAACCGGCCTCGAAGCCCTCGCCGAACCAGAGCACCGCCTCCTTCACGTCACCGCCGTCCGAGATCCATTCGGCCTCCGCCTGCGGCCCGATCGCCTCGTGCGGGACGCCGGGGGCGATCTTCAGCGCCGCCCTGGGGGCCTTCAGCGCTGCCGCGGTCGCCCAGGAGAGGGGCGGGGAGTACGCCTCGGGGTCGAAGATCCGGCCGCGGCCGCCCCGGCGGGCCGGGTCGACGAACACCGCGTCGTAGGGGGAGGTGTCGATCTCCGTGACGTCGGCGCACCGCACCTCGATCAGGCCGTCCAGGCCGAGCGCGGCGGCATTGGCCCTGGCCACCTCGGCGGTCAGCGGGTCGCGGTCCACGGCGAGGACGGAGATCCCGGCGCGGGCCAGGGCGATCGCGTCGCCGCCGATCCCGCAGCAGAGGTCGGCGACACTGCGCACCCCGGTGGCCGCGAACCGCCGGGCGCGGTAGCCGGCCACGGAGGTCCGGGTCGCCTGCTCCACCCCGTTCGGCGTGAAGAACATCCGGTGCGCGTCCTCGGCGCCGAACTTCGCCACCGCCCGCTGCCGCAGCCTGGCCTGGCCCAGCGCCGCCGAGACGAGGGCGGCGGGGTGGGTGCGGCGCAGCCGGGTGGCCGTGGCGAGTTCCGTGGCGGGGTCGTAGGACCGCAGCCCGGCCAGGAGCTCGGCACCCTCCGGGGCGCGCAGGGCCAGGAAGCCGGCGAGGGGGTCGGGGGCGGCGGGCGGGTCGAGAGCGTTCACCTGCCCCATTGTGAGCCAGCCGGGGGACCGTGCGGGTCCGGTCGCGGTGTCGGGCCGGGTGCCCGGGCGCGTGCTGGCAGTATGCGGCGCCATACAGCTAGTACGACAAAAGGAAGAATTTGCCATGAATGGGCGCAGACCGGTCGTGACGAAGCAGGGGCAGGACGGGGCGGGGCGCGGACGGGGACACCTGCGTCGCCGGCCCGGCTACGCGGTCCTGGCCGCACTCCTGGTCGCCGCCGTCGGCTCCGGCTGCGCGGCCGGGACCGACGCCCGCACCGTTCCGGCGGCGGGGCAGGAGGCCGCGACCCATTCCGGACAGCCGGGCGCCCAGGCCGGGAACGCCGGGGCGGCGGGCACCCGGGCCGGGCAGGCCGAGAAGGCGCGCCTGGCCCAGGCCGCACGCGCGGTCGCCGCCAAGAAGTGGGGCCTGGCGAGCACGCCGCTGGCCGCGCCGGTGGCGCCCGCCGTCAAGCCGCACATCTCCACCCGCAAGGGCTTCGAGGTCGAGGGCGGTGACGACTCGCTGCCGCCGGTCTTCACCACGGTCCCGACCAAGCAGAAGGTCGTCTTCCTGACGATGGACGACGGCGACGACAAGGACCCCGAACTGCTGCGGATGATGTCGGAGCTGAGCATCCCGTACAGCGCCTTCCTCAGCGACTACCTGGTGCGCGACAACTACGCGTACTTCAAGGACGCGCAGTCCCGTGGCGTCACGCTCAACAACCACACGCTCAACCACCGCTACATGCCCGGTCTCTCCTATGCCGAGCAGAAGCAGGAGATCTGCGACCAGCAGGACATCATCGAGAAGCAGTACGGCGAGCGCCCCGGCTGTTCCGGCCGCCCTACGGCAACTACAACGGTGACACCCTCCGGATCGCCAAGTCCTGCGGCATCACCGCCGTGCCCCTGTGGGCGGCGGAGGCCTTCCCCGACCACATGGAGTGGCGCGAGGAGGACCGCGACCTGCACCCCGGCGACATCATCCTCACGCACTTCCGGGGCAAGAAGGACTGGCCGGGCAGCATGGCCGACATGGTCCGGGCCGTCATGAAGGTCATCACGGACAAGGGATACGCCGTGGCCCGGCTGGAGGACTACGTATGAGAAGGGCGCACCGGCTGCTGGCCGGGCTGCTGGCCGCCGGTGCGCTCCTGACCACCACCGCCGGCTGCGCACAGTCGGTCGACCCGATCGAACGGCTGGGGCGTAAGGCGGCTCAGCGGGTGAACCGCCCGCCGAGCGCCCCGGCGATGCGGCCCCTGCGGGTGCGTCCGGCGGCCGTGCGCGGTGATCACGGTGCGCCGGGGGCGATGGTCGTCGTCTCCTGCGGCCGGCTGCGGGGGGACGTCCGGTCCCGGCCGGTCCGCTGGTGGCCGGAGGGTCCGGGGCCCTACGACGGGGCGGGCGAAGGGACGGGGTGCGGGCACTCCTGAAGCCGGAACGGTCCGGGGGCTTCCCGCGTTCTCCCTGTGGCGGGGCCGTGAGGTCGTCCGGCGTCGACGCCACGAGGGGCGTGAATTGGCACTCCGCTTGACCGAGTGCTAATCGCGGTCATAGTCTCAGTGCTGGCACTCCCCACTGGAGAGTGCCAGCAGTACTGTGCGACCGGCAGGTCCGGCACCCGCGACGACGGGCCCACCTGGTCGCCACCCAAAGACTGTTAACCCCGTGAGATCTCCGAAGGGGGAGACCGGATCGTGTCGACCAGCACCAAGGTTGCGATCAAGCCGCTCGAGGACCGCATTGTGGTCCAGCCGCTCGACGCCGAGCAGACCACGGCCTCCGGCCTGGTCATTCCGGACACTGCCAAGGAGAAGCCCCAGGAGGGCGTCGTCCTGGCCGTGGGCCCGGGCCGCTTCGAGAACGGCGAGCGCCTTCCGCTCGACGTCAAGACCGGCGATGTCGTGCTGTACAGCAAGTACGGCGGCACCGAGGTGAAGTACAACGGCGAGGAGTACCTCGTTCTCTCGGCTCGCGACGTGCTCGCGATCATCGAGAAGTAATTCACCCACGTTTGCTTCTGTTCTGCGCCCCTGGCCCCCTGCGAGATAACTAGCCGGGCGGCGAGGGGCGCAGTTCTTGTTTTGAGAGGACAGTTCAGCTCCATGGCGAAGATCCTGAAGTTCGACGAGGACGCCCGTCGCGCCCTCGAGCGCGGCGTCAACAAGCTTGCCGACACGGTGAAGGTGACGATCGGCCCCAAGGGCCGCAACGTCGTCATCGACAAGAAGTTCGGTGCGCCCACCATCACCAACGACGGTGTCACCATCGCGCGCGAGGTCGAGCTGGACGACCCGTACGAGAACCTCGGTGCCCAGCTGGTGAAGGAGGTGGCGACCAAGACCAACGACGTAGCGGGTGACGGTACGACCACCGCCACCGTTCTCGCCCAGGCGCTCGTCCGCGAGGGCCTGCGCAACGTGGCCGCGGGCGCGTCCCCGGCCGCCCTGAAGAAGGGCATCGACGCCGCGGTCAAGGCCGTGTCCGAGGAGCTCCTCGCGACGGCCCGCCCGATCGACGACAAGTCCGACATCGCCGCCGTGGCCGCGCTCTCCGCGCAGGACAGCCAGGTCGGCGACCTCATCGCGGACGCGATGGACAAGGTCGGCAAGGACGGTGTCATCACCGTCGAGGAGTCCAACACCTTCGGTCTGGACCTCGAGTTCACCGAGGGCATGGCCTTCGACAAGGGTTACCTGTCCCCGTACATGGTGACCGACCAGGAGCGTATGGAGGCCGTCCTCGACGACCCGTACATCCTGATCCACCAGGGCAAGATCGGCTCGATCCAGGAGCTGCTGCCGCTCCTGGAGAAGGTCATCCAGGCCGGTGCCTCCAAGCCGCTGCTGATCATCGCCGAGGACGTCGAGGGCGAGGCCCTGTCGACCCTGGTCGTCAACAAGATCCGTGGCACCTTCAACGCCGTCGCGGTGAAGGCCCCCGGCTTCGGTGACCGCCGCAAGGCCATGCTCGGCGACATCGCCACCCTCACCGGTGCGACCGTCATCGCCGAGGAGGTCGGCCTCAAGCTCGACCAGGCCGGTCTGGACGTGCTGGGCACCGCCCGCCGCGTGACCGTCTCCAAGGACGACACCACCATCGTCGACGGTGGCGGCAAGTCCGACGAGGTCGCCGGCCGCGTCAACCAGATCAAGGCCGAGATCGAGTCCACGGACTCCGACTGGGACCGCGAGAAGCTCCAGGAGCGCCTCGCGAAGCTGGCCGGCGGTGTCTGCGTGATCCGCGTCGGTGCGGCCACCGAGGTGGAGCTCAAGGAGAAGAAGCACCGTCTGGAGGACGCCATCTCCGCGACCCGCGCCGCGGTCGAGGAGGGCATCGTCTCCGGTGGTGGCTCCGCCCTGGTCCACGCCGTCAAGGTCCTCGAGGGCAACCTCGGCAAGACCGGCGACGAGGCCACCGGTGTCGCGGTCGTGCGCCGCGCCGCCGTCGAGCCGCTGCGCTGGATCGCCGAGAACGCGGGCCTTGAGGGCTACGTGATCACCTCGAAGGTCTCCGAGCTCGACAAGGGTCAGGGCTTCAACGCCGCGACCGGCGAGTACGGCGACCTGGTGAAGGCCGGCGTCATCGACCCGGTCAAGGTCACCCGCTCCGCCCTGGAGAACGCCGCGTCCATCGCGTCGCTGCTGCTCACGACCGAGACCCTGGTCGTCGAGAAGCCGGCCGAGGAAGAGGCCGAGGCCGGTCACGGTCACGGCCACTCGCACTAGCGTGTAGCTCTCCGCGCAAGCGGTGAGGCCCGGTACCCCCTCAGGGGTGCCGGGCCTTTTGCTTGGTAACGCTGTTTGCTTACCGCTGCGGGGACGTTGCCCCAGGGGCCTCGTGTCCTACGCCGCTGCTTTCAGGGCTCGTGTCCTACGCCGAGCGCGACAGCGCGTCCCCGTGGACCGGGTCGGCGAACGGGAGTCCGCTCGCGAACCGTTCCAGCTCGTCCAGCGCCTGGTCCGCCATCCGGTGCAGCTCGTTGCCCAGTGAGCCCGCGACATGCGGGGTCAGCAGCACGTTCGGCAGGTCGTACAGCGGCGAGAGCGCACGGGGCGGGTCGGGGTCCGTCACGTCCAGGACCGCGTGCAGCCGACCGCTCGTCAGCTCGGGCAGCAGCGCGTCCTCGTCGACCAGCGAACCCCGCGCGGTGTTGATCAGCGTCGCCCCCGCCGGCATGGCCGAGAGCTGGGCCGCGCCGATGAGGTGGTGCGTCTCCGGAAGCTGCGGGGCGTGCACCGAGACCACGGAACTGCTCGCGCACAGCTCGTCGAGCGTGCTGAGGCGGGCGCCCAGCAGCGCCGCCTCATCCGCGCCGACGTAGGGGTCGTACAACAGGACGTCCAGGTCGAAGGGGCGCAGCAGTTCGATCACCCGCCGGCCGATGCGGGAGGCGCCGACGATGCCCACCGTGCGGCGGTAGTTGCCGCTGCCGTCCAGCTCCGAGAGCCAGTCGTGCTCGGCGCGCAGGGCGCGGTAGCGGTCCGCGGAGTGCAGGACGCGCTTGCCCGCGAACAGGATCGCGGCGAGGGTGAATTCGGCCACCGGCAGGGCGTTGGCCCCGGCCGCCGAGGTGACGGTGATGCCGCGTTCCCAGCAGGCGTCGGTGATGTGGTGCTTCACGGACCCGGCCGCGTGCACCACCGCCCGCAGCCGGGGCGCGGCGGCCAGCACCGGCGCGGTGAGCGGTGTCGCGCCCCAGCAGGTGAACAGCACCTCGGCCTCGGCGAGCGCGGCGGCCACCTCGGGCGTCGGGTCGGCCAGGTCGTGGGCGACGAGACGGGTGTCCGTGCGGGTGAGGGCGGCGAGCCGGGCGTGGTGGCGTTCGGCGAGGAGGCGTCCGGCGATGCCGGGACCCATCGCGAGCAGGGCCCTCGGCCGGTTGTCAGTGGCGTGCGGCATGGTGGAACTCGTACTCCTCGGGGCTCGCTTGGACGGTCACTTGACGCTTCCGGCGGTCAGTCCCGCCTTCCAGTGCCGCTGCAGGGAGACGAAGGCGACGATCAGCGGGATGACGGCGAGGAGGGAGCCGGTGACCACGAGGGGGTAGAAGCTCGGCTCGCCGTGGGTGTTGGTGTTCCACGCGTACAGCCCGAGGCTCAACGGGAACAGCTTGCGGTCCGAGAGCATCACGAGAGGGAGGAAGAAGTTGTTCCAGATCGCGGTGAACTGGAACAGGAACACGGTCACGAAGCCCGGCATCACCATGGGCAGACCCACGGACCAGAAGGTGCGCAGCTCACCCGCCCCGTCGATCCGGGCCGCCTCCAGCGCCTCGTTCGGTATGTAGCCCGAGCAGAAGACCCGGGCGAGGTACACGCCGAACGGGTTGACCAGCACCGGGATCAGCACCGACCAGTAGGTGTTCACCAGGCCGACCTTGGACGCCAGCAGATACATCGGCAGGGCCAGCGCGGTGGTGGGGACGAGCACGCCCATCAGCACCAGGCCGAACAGCTGGTCCTTGCCCCGGAACGCGTACTTGTCGAAGGCGTATCCGGCGGCCACGCATATCAGCGAGCAGACGAGCGCACCGCCGCCCGCGTAGCCGAGGCTGTTGAGGTACCAGCGGAAGTAGATGCCGTCGCCGTAGGAGGCCAGGTCCGACAGGTTCTGGCCGAGGTTGAAGCCGTCGAAGGAGAACGCGTTGCCGGCCAGCAGGCCGCCGGTGTCCTTCGTGGCGGCGGTGACCAGCCAGACGAGCGGGAAGAGCATGTAGACGACGGCGAGCAGCAGGAAGCCGTTGACCGCGGTCTTCGACATCCAGCGGCCGCGGGAGGCGGGGGAACTCATGCTTTCTTGCCCTTCCGGCCGGTGAAGCGGGTGACGACGAAGGACAGCAGCGCGGCTGTGAGCGCCAGCAGGATGGAGGCGGCCGCGGCGAGACCGTAGTCGTTGCGTTCGAAGGCCGCGGTGTACGCGTACATGTTCGGCGTCCAGGTGGAGGAGACGGCCGAGCCGCTCCCCTTGTTGAGGATCAGTGGTTCGGTGAAGAGCTGGAGCGAGCCGATGACGGTGAACAGCGCGACCATCACCACCGACGAGCGGATCAGCGGGACCTTGATGGCGAGCGCGATGCGCCAGGCGCCCGCCCCGTCGACCGTGGCGGCTTCGAGCACGGAGCGGTCGACGGCCTGCAACGCGGCATAGAAGATCACCATGTTGTAGCCGAGCCACTCCCACAGCGCGATGTTGACGACGGAGGGCAGCGCCCCGTCGGGTGAGAAGAAGTCGAAGCCGATGCCGCCGGACTCCATGGCGCTGACCACCGGGCTGAGCTGCGGTGTGTACAGGTACACCCAGATCAGCGCGGCGATGATGCCGGGCACGGCGTGCGGGAGGAACAGTGCGAGCTGGAAGAACCTGCGGGCGCGGGCCAGCGTGGAGTCCAGCAGCAGAGCGAGAGCGAGGGCCCCGACGAGCAGCAGCGGTATGTAGAACAGGCAGTATCCGAGGAGTACGCCGAAGCCCTCGCGGAACGCCCGGTCACCCAGGGCCGCCGTGTAGTTGTCGAGTCCGCTGAAGACGGTCTCGGTGCCGCCGAAGCCCAGGCCGGACTGCTTCTCGGTGAACAGGCTGAGCCAGACCGCGTATCCGATCGGCAGCACCATGGCCAAGGTGAACAGTACGAAGAAGGGCCCCAGCAGGACGGCGGCGGCTCTGGTTGTCCGGGCGTGCTTCATCAGCCTGCGTCCTCGACCTTCAGACCGCGCTTCTTCAGCTCGGTGACCGTGGCGTCGTGGCCGGCCTTCACGGCCTCCTTGACGGTGGAGGTGCCGCCGGCGACCTTGCCGAACTGGTCCTTCATCGTGGTGTTCGTGGTGCCGCTCGTCGGGCCCCAGGTCCAGTTCGGGCCGATGGACGTCGCGGCGTCCTCGAAGACCTGGTAGATGTCCTCGCCGCCGTAGAAGTCCGCGTCGAAGGCCTTCTTGGCGACCGGTCGCAGCGAGGCGGCAGCCGGGAAGGCGCTCGAAGTCCCGGACTCGATGCGGGCCTTGATGCCACCCTCGGTGGTCGACATCCAGGTGGCGAACTCGACCGCGGCCGCGGCCTTCGTGCTGGTCTTCGTCACCGCGAAGGTGGAGCCGCCGAGCATGCCGCTGGCGGCCTTTCCGTCCCAGCTGGGCATCGGGGCGACGGCCCACTTGCCGCTCTGCTCGGGAAGGGTGCCCTTGAGGACGCCCGCGCCCCAGGCCGCGCCGAGGTAGCCGACGGTGCCGCCGCTCTTGAGGGAGTTGGTCCACCCGGGGCTGAACGACACGTCGTCCCGGACCAGGTCGTCGTCGAGCAGGCCCTGCCAGTAGTCCGCGACCTTGTTAGTGGCCGGGTCGGTGGTGTCGACCTTCCAGGTGTCGCCCTCGGGCTTGTACCACTGGGCGCCGGCCTGCCAGGCCATCGCCTGGAAGGTGGTCGGGTCATCGGGGAAGAAGGTGCCGATGCGGGCCTTCTTGTCGGCCTTCTTGACCTTCTCGGCGGCCTTGCGGAAGTCGTCCCAGGTCTTGGGGACCTCGACGCCGTACTTCTTGAAGAGGTCCTTGCGGTAGTAGAAGGCCTGCGGCGAGGCGTCGAAGGGGACGGCCCAGTTCTTGCCGCCGAGCGTCGTCAGCTCCACCGCCTGGGGCAGCAGCTTCTTCCTGATGTCCTCGGTGAAGTACTGGCCGATGTCCTGGAGCGCGCCCTGGCTGACGTACTCCGGCAACTGCGGGTACTCGATGGAGACCAGGTCGGGGGCGTTGCCCGCCTTCACGGCGTTGGAGATCTTGGCGTAGCCGCCCGCGTTGCCGGACGGGATCTCCTCGTACACCACCTTGATGTTCTTGTGTGAGGCGTTGAACGCGTCAACGACCTCCTTGGACCCCTTGGCCCAGCCCCAGAAGGTGATGCTGACGGGCTTGCCGTCGCTTCCGGCGGCGGACGACTTGTCGTCACCGCTGCCGCCGCAGGCCGTGAGAACGGCGAGGGCAGTGGCGGCGCCGACTACGGCGAGGGACGTTCTGCTCGAACTGCGGCTCACAGCGAGGCTCCTGAACAGGCGGCGACATTGGCGTTGGCCGTGATCCTTGGACCAGCCGTGACCGAAGTCAAGAGCGAAAGAGCGATTGATCGAAAAAAGATCAAAAGAGTTGCGTACGGAGGGCGGCGCGCGGAGGTACTGACGGCCTACGGCAGCGGGTGGCGCGCGGAGGTGCTGACCGCCTACGGCAGCGGCCCTCCGCAGGAGTCCCTGACCCGGAGCTGCGGGAGCAGCGTCAGGTGCCGCCGAGGTGCGCCCGCCTCCTGGCCCAGCCGCTCCACCAGCAGTTCCGTCGCATGGCGGCCCACCTCCCGCTTGGGCGGCGCGACGGCGGTGAGCGGAGTGTCCGCGAGGGCCGCCACCTCGTCGTCGTACGCGATCAGCGCCAGGTCCTGCGGCACGCGCACGCCCAGCTCGGCCAGCCGCTGCACCACCTGGATCGCGTCCACGTCGTTGTGGATCAGCGCCGCCGTCGCCACGCCCGAAGCGACGGCCTCGCGCAGCGCCTGCACGGCCTCCTCGAACGCCTCCGGGGCATGGTCGGCCGGCACGGAATCGATCACGTCCTGCGGGGTGCGCAGCCCGAGCGCGGTCAGGGCCTCCGCGTATCCGGAGCGCACCGCGAGCGCGGTCGGGGAGTCCGCGCGGGCCATCAGCAGCGGCGCCCCGTGCCCCAGATCCACCAGGTGGCGCACGGCCAGCAGCACTCCGTGCGCATGGTCCGAGCAGACCCGGTCCAGGCCGTCCAGCGGCGAGCCGGCGGGGGGCCTGCGCTCCAGCAGGACGGTCGGCACGGGCAGCGAGGCGATCCAGTCGCCGAACGCGGAGGGGTCGCCCGGATGCTGCCAGCCGGGCGCGACCAGCAGCCCCTCGGCGCCCGCGGAGAGCAGTCCCTCGGTGCGGGCGTGGTCCTCCTGCGGCCGGTAGTCGGAGATCCGCAGGATCAGCCTCGCCCCCGCCCGGGCGGCGGCCTCGTGGGCGCCCCGGATGACCTCGGCGAAGTAGTAGGTCGCGGAGGGTGCGAGCATGCCGAGAACGTTGCCGCTGCCGGCACTGCCCGCGCTGCCCGGCCCCGCGGCGGGGGCGGTGTCCTGCGGCCAGGACACCGAGCCGTGCACCCGGTCGAGCAGGCCGCGGACGGCCAGGTCCTCGACGTCCCGGCGCACCGTGACGGGGGAGACCCCCAGCTGCGAGGCCAGGTCCGACACCCGGGCGGAACCCCGGTCCCGGACCAGCCCGAGCAGGCGGTCATGACGTTCAGCAGCACTTTCGCGCACGGCGGCAGTCCCCTCGCAGTGTGTGACCCGGCCCTCGGCCCGGCCGGTGCCGGAGCCGATGTCCGACCCTAGACCAACGTGATCGAACGATGGGAGTTTCGATCATTCAAACGCAATGCATTGACGTTCGATCAATCCGCGTCCAGGATTCCGGCGATGCCGATCAGGCCGTTCGCGGCCCGTCCCGACCCTGACTGTTCGTACGGAGGAATTGTGAGACATCGCGTCACCGCCGCGGCGCTCGCGGCCCTGACGGCCGCCGCCGGGCTGACCCTCGCAGGACCGAGCGCCGCGCAGGAAGCACCCGCGGGCCGCACCTTCCACGTCGACTGTGCCGCCGCCGCCCAAGGCGCGACCGGCAGCCGACAGCACCCCTGGACCACCCTCGCCGAAGTCAACGCGCGTACCTACGGACCCGGCGACCGGCTGCTCTTCAAGCGCGGCGCCACCTGCACCGGCACCCTCGCGCCCACCGGCGCCGGCTCCGGCCGCGCACCGTTCACCATCGCCGACTACGGCAACGGGCCGGAGCGCGCCAGGCTCGACGGCGCGGGCGCCCATGACGCCGTGCTGCTCTCCAACACCCAGTACGTGCACCTCAGGGACCTGGAGATCACCAACGCCGACAGCCCGGGCAGTGAGCGCAACGGGGTCCGCCTGCGCCTCACCGACTACGGAGTGGCCCGCGGCTTCGACCTCTCCGGTCTCTACATCCACGACGTCCGCGGCGGCGACCACAAGACGGTGTCCGGCTCCAGCGCCATCCACATCTCGGTCGAGGGCACGGCGAAGGCCAGCTGGTACGACGGCCTGGACATCGGAAACAACCGCATCGAGGACGTCGACCGCGAAGGCATCTACTTCAAGTCGACCTTCTCCAAGCGCGACCTGGTCGGTCGACAGCAGGACCCGGACGTCTACCCGGGCGAGTGGACCCCCAGCACCGGAATCCGCATCCACCACAACACGCTGAAGTCCCTGGCCGGCGACGGCATGAAGCTCGACACCACCAGCGGCGCCCGCGTCGACCACAACCGGGTCGACGGCTTCCAGCTCCGCTCGCCCTCCGCCAACGCGGGCATCTGGACCTTCAACACCGACGACACGACCGTCGAGTACAACGAGGTCTCGGGCGGCGGCAACACCCATGACGGGATGTCCTTCGACGCCGACGGCGCCTCGCAGCGCACCGTCTTCCAGTACAACTACAGCCACGACAACAAGGGCGGCTTCCTGCTGATCTGCCCGTACGACGGCGCGAAGACCCTCGGCACGGTCGCCCGGTACAACGTCAGCCGCGAGGACGGGGCCCGTCTCGTCCAGAACTGTAGGGGCCCGATCCTCGGCACGGAGATCTACAACAACACCTTCCACAACAAGGAGCAGATCCCCGGGTACCTCGTCCAGGACGACGCCGGCAGTCCGGCCACCACCCAGCACGAACTGGCCATCCGCAACAACGTCTTCGTCAGTGAGGGCACGGGCGGCTACGCCTTCAAGAACCCCACAGCCGGGCTCTCCTTCGACCACAACGCCTTCTACGGCATCGAGATGACCCGCCCCGACCCCGGCGGCATCACGGCCGACCCGAAGCTCAGGACCGACTTCCGGCTCGGCGCGGGCTCGCCTGCCCTCGCCGCCGGAGCCGTCATCGGGAACAACGGCGGCAAGGACTACTTCGGCAACAGGCTCAGGCCCGGCGCCCCCAACATCGGCGCCTACGCGGGCCGCGGAGTGCGGTAAGCGGCCGTTCACTGAGGCCCGTACTTGCGGCCTGTCTTGGAGGTCACCCCTCCGAGCAGGCCGCGCGGCGTCAGCTTCACCAGCCCCATCAGCGCCTTGTACCGCGGGTCGGGGACCGAGACCGACTTGCCGCGCGCCAGGTCCGCCAGGGCCGTGGCCACCAGCTTGTCGGCGTCGAGCCACATCCAGCCCGGGATGTTCCCGGTGCCCATGCCGGCCCGCTGGTGGAACTCCGTCCGTACGAATCCGGGGCACAGGGCCATCAGCCGCACGCCCGACCCGGCCAGGTCCTTCGCGGCGCCCTGGGTGAACTGCACGACCCACGCCTTCGACGCCCCGTACGTGCCGCGCGGCACGAACGCCGCCACCGAGGCCACGTTCACCACGCCGCCCCGGCCGCGCTCCTTCATACCGGCCGCGGCCGCCGAGGTCAGCCGCAGAACCGCCTCGCAGTGCACCTTCAGCATGGCCAGTTCATCGGCCATGGGCACGTCCAGGTACCGGCCCTTGTTGCCGAACCCGGCGTTGTTGACCAACAGGTCGACGGACTGCCGCCGGTCGCCCAGCCTCGCCTCGACCGCCGCGATCCCGTCGTCCCGGGACAGGTCGGCGGACAGCACCTCGGCCTCGATGCCGTGCCGGTCGTGCAGCTCGGTGGCCTGCTCCCGCAGTCGCTCGGTGTCGCGGGCCACCAGGACCAGGTTGTGTCCCTCGGCCGCGAGCCGCCGCGCGAACGCGGCCCCGATGCCCGCGGTCGCGCCCGTAATCAGTGCTGTCGTCATACGCGGCACGTTAGTGCCCCGCACGGACCGCAGGCCGACCCGCCCGCCCCTCCCCGCGCACCCCCGCCGCGCGAGGTACTTCCGCGCCCCGCGCGGTGGCTCGGGACGGGACGTTTCCCCGCCCACGGGCGGCGGCAGTGGCGCCCGTCCGCTCCGCGCGACCCGGAACGCGGTCCCCTCCCGCAGCCCTCAGCTCAAAGCCACACGTCGGCAAATCGCACTTTCCCCAAGATTCCCTTATATTCGAGGAGTGATCGAAGCCCGCCACCTCCGCGTCCTGCGAGCCGTGTCCACCACCGGCTCCTTCTCCGCCGCCGCCCGCGAGCTGGGCTGCACGCAGCCCGCGGTCAGTCAGCAGATGAAGGCCCTGGAGGCGTCCGCCGGCACCACGCTGCTCATCCGCACCGGGCGCGAGATGCGGCTGACCCAGGCGGGCGAGGCGCTCGTGCGCCATGCCTCGGGAATCCTCGCCGGGCTCACCGCGGCCGAGGAGGAGGTCGCCGCGATCGCCGGGCTGCGGGCCGGCCGGGTCAGGCTGGTGTCCTTCCCCAGCGGCAGCTCCACGCTGGTCCCGGGCGCGCTCGCGGCACTGCGGGCCGCCCACCCCGGCACCCGGGTCTCCCTGGTCGAGGCGGAGCCGCCGCGCTCGGTGGAGATGCTGCGCGACGGGGACTGCGACATCGCGCTGGCGTTCCGGTACGGCACGCAGGGCGCCGAGTGGGACGACCTGGTGGTGCGGCCGCTGCTCGCCGACCGGCTGATCGGCCTCCTGCCCGAAGGTCACCGGCTGGCCGACCGCCCGGCCGTGGGCATCGCCGAACTCGCGGGTGAACCGTGGATCGCCGGCTGCCCGCGCTGCCGCCGCCAGCTGGTGGAGGTCTGCGAGGAGTCCGGCTTCACCCCGCGGATCGACTTCGCCACCGACGACTACCCGGCGGTGATCGGCCTGGTCGGGGCCGGTCTCGGAGTGGCCGTGCTGCCCGCGCTGGCGATCGAGTCGGTACGCCCCCGGGGCGCCCGGACCGTCACGGTGGAGCCGGCCATCGAGCGCGAGATCGTCGCGCTGACCCTGCCCGATCTGGCGCAGGTCCCCGCCGTCGCGGCCACCCTGGACCAGCTGGCGCTGGCGGCCGCTCGCTGAGCGGTCCGCCCGTGGTCGGGGCCCTGGGGCGCGGGCCGGATGAAGAAACGTTTCTGCCGTTGGTGTCTGCGGTGCGGCCGGGTCAGTTGTGGTCCGAGGGGGACGTGGTGCCGGTGGGTGCCGCGGCCGTGATCAGCCGGTTGCGGGCCCGCCCCATGAGCTCCTCGCGCTCGTCCTCGGTCAGTCCGCCCCACACTCCGTAGGGCTCTCGTACCGCCAGCGCGTGTGCCGCGCACTCGGCGCGTACCGGGCACCGCATGCAGACCTCTTTCGCGGAGTTCTCGCGGGCGCTCCGGGCGGCGCCGCGTTCCCCCTCGGGGTGGAAGAACAGTGAACTGTCGACCCCGCGGCAGGCCGCCAGCAGCTGCCAGTCCCACAGATCGGCGTTGGGTCCGGGAAGGCGGGAAAAATCTGCCATTGCTTGTCCCCTCGAAACCATGCTGAGTCGGAAGCGTCGTTGTCGTCCGTCGGTGACCGTGTTCATGACCGTACATCTACGGTGTTAGTAGATGTAAATATGACTGATTGCGAATCTAGCCACAGACACCAGCAAAAGGGAAGAAAACCCGCTAAATGGGGCATGTGGGCACGCGAAGTTTCCGTTGACGACTGGACGACCCGTGGCGCTCTCCTCCGTGCACGCTCCCTCACGTAGAGTGCCGAACTCGGTCTTCCGACCCGTAACTCTTTCGAGTGACCATCGTTGAGAGTGCGGAGGCGGTTGGCAGAGAAAGCGATCGGGCAAGTGTCCGAGAGCGTCAACCGCACAGGTGACGACTTGTAACAGCCTGGAGGCTCAAGGTGACGCGCATCAGCTTCGGAGGGCGGTCATGACTTCCGTCCTCGTCTGCGACGACTCCCCGCTTGCCCGAGAGGCGCTCCGTCGCGCGGTCGCGACCGTGCCCGGCGTCGAGCGTGTGACGACGGCGGCCAACGGCGAGGAAGTCCTCCGCCGCTGGGGTGCCGACCGTTCGGATCTGATTCTGATGGACGTACGCATGCCCGGCCTGGGGGGTGTGGAGACCGTCCGGCGGCTGCTCTCCGCCGACCCCGGGGCGAGGATCATCATGCTGACCGTCGCCGAGGACCTGGACGGTGTCGCGCTCGCGGTCGCCGCCGGTGCCCGCGGGTATCTGCACAAGGACGCCTCCCGGGCGGAGCTCCGGGCGACCGTCACCCAGGCGCTCGCCGACCCGACGTGGCGGCTCGCCCCGCGCCGGCTGCGGTCGGCCGAGATGGGTGCGGCGCCCACGCTCACGGCGCGTGAGATCCAGGTCCTCGAAGGGATGAGTCACGGCCGCTCCAATGCGGAGATCGGCCGGGAGCTCTTCCTCTCCGAGGACACGGTGAAGACGCACGCCAGGAGGCTGTTCAAGAAGCTCGGCGCCTCGGACCGGGCGCACGCCGTCGCGCTCGGCTTCCGCTGGGGCCTGGTCCGCTGAGTACCGTGCGGGACCGACGGTAGAACCATCCCCCGCCCGCGAAACCGGCGGGCGGGGCGGGTCCGGGCCAGGGGTGCACAGGGTCTGTTTCCGAGGCCCCGTCCACCGTGCGGCGTCCGGCGCGGACGCCGGTCGCGCCGCCGGATTCGCGGCGGCCCCTTCCTGGTATGTGACGCTTCCCGGCGGATGACGCATCCTTGAGACGTGGAGTTCCTCGGGAACGATTCGGTCGAGCGGAAGGGGAGGGCGCAGGACATGACTTCCGGCGCACCCGCTCATAACGCTTCGGTGCACAACTACGGACGCGGTGCCGCGGATGACGCGGCGCCGAGGCACCATGGTCCGATGCGCGACGACGGAACGACGGTGATCGGTGCTCTGGTGCACCGAGCCGTCGAGGGCGACGCGCAGGCCACTCACGATCTGCTGGCCCATGTCCACCCCTCGCGCTGCGCTACTGCAGGTCCCGGCTGAACCGGCTGCCCGGTGACGCTCGCCACTTCGTGGAGGACCTGGCGCAGGAGGTCTGTGTCGCGGTGCTGATGGCGCTGCCGCGGTACAAGGACACCGGCAGACCCTTCGAAGCCTTCGTCTTCGCCATCGCCGGCCACAAAGTGGCCGATCTCCAGCGGGCCGCCATGCGGCACCCGGGATCGACCGCCGTGCCCTCCGACGAGATGCCGGAGCGGCCGGACGATTCGCTCGGGCCCGAGGAGCGCGCGCTGCTCAGCAGCGATGCCGCCTGGGCCAAGAAGCTCCTCGCCAACCTCCCGGAGAACCAGCGTGAACTGCTGGTTCTGCGGGTCGCGGTCGGACTCACCGCGGAGGAGACCGGACAGATGCTGGGCATGTCGCCGGGCGCGGTCCGGGTCGCCCAGCACCGTGCGCTGAGCCGGCTGCGCGCCCTCGCCGAGCAGTGAACAGGGGACCCGCGGCGACCCTGGTGCGAAGCTACAGAACCTCCAGGTGATCTTGCTCGTGGAATGAGACACCCGCGGAGGCCGTTAGCATGGACATCCGCACCGATCAAGGCCATTTGGGGAAGGTGTCATGACTGCAAACGTCGACGGAGTGCCCGAGAAATTCGCGACACTCGGGCTGACATACGACGACGTGCTGCTGCTGCCGGGCGCATCTGATGTGCTGCCCAACGCGGTCGACACCTCGACGCTCATCTCGCGGAACGTACGGGTGAACATCCCCCTGCTCTCCGCGGCGATGGACAAGGTGACCGAGGCGCGCATGGCCATCGCCATGGCCCGGCAGGGCGGCGTCGGCGTACTGCACCGCAACCTCTCGGTCGAGGACCAGGTCAACCAGGTCGACCTGGTGAAGCGGTCCGAGTCCGGCATGGTCACCGACCCGATCACGGTCAGCCCGGATGCCACGCTCGGCGAGGCCGACGCGCTCTGTGCCAAGTTCCGCATCAGCGGCGTGCCGGTCACGGACCCGGCGGGCAAGCTGCTCGGCATCGTCACCAACCGCGACATGGCCTTCGAGTCGGACCGCACGCGCCAGGTGCGTGAGGTCATGACGCCGATGCCGCTGGTCACCGGCCGGGTCGGCATCTCCGGCGTGGACGCCATGGAGCTGCTGCGCCGCCACAAGATCGAGAAGCTTCCGCTGGTCGACGAGGCGGGCATCCTCAAGGGCCTCATCACGGTCAAGGACTTCAAGAAGGCCGAGCAGTACCCGAACGCCGCCAAGGACGCCGAGGGCCGGCTGCTCGTCGGCGCGGCCGTCGGCGCCAGTCCGGAGGCGCTGGACCGCGCCCAGGCGCTGGCCGGGGCCGGTGTGGACTTCCTGATCGTCGACACCTCGCACGGCCACAACAGCAACGCCCTCAACTGGATGGCGAAGATCAAGTCGTCCGTGAACGTGGACGTCATCGGCGGCAACGTCGCGACCCGTGACGGCGCGCAGGCCCTGATCGACGCCGGCGTGGACGGCGTCAAGGTCGGCGTCGGACCCGGTTCGATCTGCACCACGCGCGTGGTCGCCGGCATCGGCGTCCCGCAGGTCACCGCGATCTACGAGGCGGCGCTCGCCGCCCGTGCGGCGGGCGTCCCGGTCATCGGCGACGGCGGCCTGCAGTACTCCGGAGACATCGGCAAGGCGCTCGCCGCCGGTGCCGACAGCGTGATGCTGGGCTCCCTCCTCGCGGGTTGCGAGGAGTCGCCGGGCGAGCTGCTCTTCATCAACGGCAAGCAGTTCAAGTCGTACCGCGGCATGGGTTCGCTGGGCGCGATGCAGTCCCGTGGGCAGGGCCGCTCGTACTCGAAGGACCGCTACTTCCAGGCCGAGGTGTCCTCCGACGACAAGCTCGTCCCCGAGGGCATCGAGGGCCAGGTGCCCTACCGCGGCCCGCTGGCCAACGTGCTGCACCAGCTCGTCGGCGGTCTCCGCCAGACGATGGGGTACGTGGGCGCGACCTCGGTCGACGAGATGGAGAGCAAGGGCCGCTTCGTGCGGATCACCTCGTCGGGTCTCAAGGAGAGCCACCCGCACGACATCCAGATGACGGTCGAAGCGCCGAACTACAGCAGGAAGTAACGGAACAACGCAGATGAGGGCGGACCGGGGTTCCCGGGACCGCCCCTCACGCGCGTGTCGGGGATACTGGACAGCGCAGACGTAGAGGGAAAGGCCACACCATCGTGACTGAGATCGAGATCGGGCGCGGCAAGCGCGGCCGCCGGGCTTACGCATTCGACGACATCGCCGTCGTCCCGAGCCGCCGGACCCGCGACCCGAAGGAGGTCTCGATCGCCTGGCAGATCGACGCCTACCGCTTCGAGCTGCCGTTCCTGGCGGCTCCCATGGACTCCGTCGTCTCCCCGCAGCACGCCATCCGCATCGGTGAGCTCGGCGGCCTCGGCGTGCTCAACCTGGAAGGGCTGTGGACCCGGCACGCCGACCCGCAGCCGCTGCTCGACGAGATCGCCGAGATGCAGGTCGAGTCGGCCACCCGCCGGCTCCAGGAGATCTACTCCGCCCCCATCCAGGAGGAGCTGATCGGGCAGCGCATCAAGGAGGTGCGCGACTCCGGTGTCGTCACCGCCGCCGCGCTCTCCCCGCAGCGCACCGCGCAGTTCTCCAAGGCCGTCGTCGACGCGGGCGTGGACATCTTCGTCATCCGCGGCACCACGGTCTCCGCCGAGCACGTCTCGGGTGCGGCCGAACCGCTCAACCTGAAGCAGTTCATCTACGAGCTGGACGTCCCGGTCATCGTCGGCGGCTGTGCCACGTACACCGCGGCCCTGCACCTGATGCGCACGGGCGCGGCCGGTGTCCTCGTCGGCTTCGGCGGCGGCGCCGCGCACACCACGCGCAACGTCTTCGGCATCCAGGTCCCGATGGCCACCGCCGTCGCCGACGTGGCCGGTGCCCGCCGCGACTACATGGACGAGTCCGGCGGCCGGTACGTGCACGTGATCGCGGACGGCGGCGTCGGCTGGTCCGGCGACCTGCCGAAGGCCATCGCCTGCGGTGCGGACGCCGTGATGATGGGCTCCCCGCTGGCCCGCGCGACGGACGCGCCGGGCCGCGGCCGCCACTGGGGCATGGAGGCCGTCCACGAGGACGTGCCGCGCGGCAAGCTGGTCGACCTCGGCTCGGTCGGGACGACGGAGGAGGTCCTCACCGGTCCTTCGCACACCCCCGACGGCTCGATGAACATCTTCGGCGCGCTGCGCCGCGCGATGGCCACGACGGGCTACAGCGACCTCAAGGAGTTCCAGCGCGTCGAGGTGACGGTGGCGGACTCGCAGCACCGCCGCTGACTGTTCGCCGCATGACGGGAGGGCCCGGACCGCGACTGCGGTCCGGGCCCTCCCGTGCGTCTCGGCCTTCCTCCGACTAGTCGGAGGCCTTCTTGGCGCCGGAGAACGCGGCGACCGCCGCGATGGCGAAGAAGAGGTACGAGATGAAGTTCGAGTCGGCCTTCCACAGCTCGTTCAGCTCGCTGAAGTGATCGAAGAACACCTCGGAGACCGTGACCGGGGTTCCCTTGACCGCGATCATCGCCTCGCCGAGCAGCTGACCGAAGTAGACGGCGATCAGCGCGAAGACGGCGCTGAGGACCGGCAGCGCCGGGTTGCGGCCGCCGACCTTGCCCGAGGCGAAGCCGACGAGGAAGCCGACGCCGACGGCCGCGTAGCCGATCTCGTGCTCGATGCCACCGATGATCGCTCCGTAGACCGCTGCCGCGACGACGGCCGCGACGACGCCGGCGAGCAGACCGAGCCCGACCCTGTCGCGCGCGGGCGCCACCGGGGCGAACGGCGTTCCGCCGCCGAACTGGGCGCCCTGCTGGCCGTACGGACCGGGCTGCTGGCCGGCGAACGGGTTACCGGTGGGGGCGCCGGGCTGCTGGCCGGCGAACGGATTCCCCGTCGGAGCGCCGGGCTGCTGCTGGCCGGCGTAAGGGTTGCCGTCCTGGGGCTGGGAGTCGTAAGGCTGGTTCGGCGGTGGTACGGGCTGGCTCATTCGGGTTCCCCCCTGGGACGGATGCGCACGACTGTGCGAGAAGTGACGCCGCAGGCTAGCAGTCCGTTCGGACATCGGCCCACGGAAATCCTTGGGGGGACTGCGTTCAGAGCCGGTGCGCGGCTCCCGCCGGGGTCGCGCCGCGGGTGTCGAGGAGGAGCTGCGCCTTCACGGCGAGGCCCTGGAGGTCGTACGTGCGGTGGTGCTGGAGCAGCACCGTGAGGTCCGCACTCGACGCGGCCTCGTACAGCGAATCGGCACGGGGGACCGGGAGTTCGCGTACGCGCCAGTCCAGGACGTGCGGGTCGTGGTAGCCGATCTGGGCGCCCATGTCCATCAGCCGGGTGGCGATCTCGCGGGCGGGGGAGGCCTCCTGGTCGGCGAGGTCCGGCTTGTAGGTGACGCCGAGCAGGAGGATGCGGGCGCCGCGGACGGACTTCCCGTGTTCGTTGAGGAGGGTGGCACAGCGCTGGATCACGTACTGCGGCATCCGGTCGTTGATCTCCTGGGCCAGCGAGACCATCCGCAGCGGGTGGCCGGGGGTGCGGCTGTTGTACGGGAGGAAGCCCGGGTCGACGGGGGCGCCGTGACCGCCGACGCCGGGGCCGGGGCGGAACGGCTGGAAGCCGAAGGGCTTCGTCTCGGCGCACCGGATGACGTCCCACAGGTCGACGCCGAGGTCGTGGCAGAGCACGGCCATCTCGTTGACCAGGGCGATGTTGACGTGCCGGAAGTTGGTCTCCAGGACCTTCGTCATCTCGGCCTCGCGCGGGCCGCGGGCGCGTACGACCTTGTCGGTCAGCCGGCCGTAGAAGGCCGCGGCGGACTCGGTGCAGGCCGGGGTGAGGCCGCCGATGACCTTGGGGGTGTTGGCGTAGACGTGGGTGCGGTTGCCCGGGTCGAGGCGGCTGGGGGAGTAGGCGAGGTGGAAGTCGCGGCCGCCGCGCAGCCCGGACCCCTCTTCGAGGAGGGGGAGCAGGTAGTTCTCGGTGGTGCCGGGGGGCACGGCCGATTCCAGCAGCACGGTGGTGTGCGGGCGGAGCCGGGCGGCGAGGGCGCGGGCCGCGTCGCCGATGGCGCCGAGATCCAGGGTGCGGTCGGGACCGAGCGGCGTGGGCGCGCAGATCACGGCCGTACGGACCCGGCCCAGCTCGACCTGGTTGGTGGTGGGGCGGAATCCCCCCGAGAGCATCCGGCGGATGTCGGACGCGGTGAGTGATCCCTCGACCGGGGTGCGGCCGGCGGACAGCTCCGCGAAGGCCCGGGGGTCGGTGTCGTAGCCGACGGTCTGGATGCCGGCTGCGACGGCGGCTTGGGCGAGGGGCAGGCCGAGGTGACCGAGTCCGATGACGGCGAGGTCTGCAGGCACGTGGGTGGCCGTCCTTCCCTAAGACCATGAGGACAGAAAGTGCAACTGCTGGGGACAGCGCAATGTCAGACTAGGCGTAAATATGACCTATATGTCGCATTGTGCGGCCCTCGTCGTCCGGGTGTTGTCCACAGGCGGTGGCTGAAGTCGCCGAGCGCGGACAGAATCGAGAGGTAGGCACGGGCACCCGGCCCCTCGGTCGGGCCGCATCCCCGTGCCGGACCACCCCGATCTACCGGGAGGCAGCAGTGAGGACAGCGACACTGGGACCCGCGGAGCGCGGCGAGGCGCTCGCCGCGATGGCCGAGCGCGAACTGGACGTGCTGGTCGTGGGGGCGGGCGTGGTGGGCGCCGGGACGGCGCTCGACGCGGTGACGAGAGGGCTCTCGACCGGCCTGGTCGAGGCGCGCGACTGGGCGTCCGGCACGTCGAGCAGGTCGAGCAAGCTGATCCACGGCGGGCTGCGCTATCTGGAGATGCTCGACTTCGCGCTCGTCCGGGAGGCGCTGAAGGAGCGCGGGCTGCTGCTGGAGCGGCTGGCACCGCATCTGGTGAAGCCGGTGCCGTTCCTCTATCCGTTGCAGCACAAGGGCTGGGAGCGGCTCTACGCAGGCGCGGGCGTCGCGCTGTACGACGCGATGTCGGTGTCGTCCGGACACGGCCGCGGACTGCCCGTGCACCGGCACCTCTCCCGCCGCCGGGCCCTGCGGGTCGCGCCGGCGCTCAAGAAGGACGCCCTGGTGGGGGCCCTGCAGTACTACGACGCCCAGGTGGACGACGCCCGCCATGTGGCGACGCTGGTGCGCACCGCCGCCGGATACGGCGCCCACGTCGCGAACCGGGCGCGGGTGACGGGCTTCCTGCGCGAGGGTGAGCGGGTCGTCGGCGCCCGGGTGGAGGACGTCGAGGCCGGTGGCACGTATGAGATCAGGGCCAAACAGGTGGTCAATTCCAGCGGCGTCTGGACGGATGACACCCAGGCCCTGATCGGCGAGCGCGGCCAGTTCCACGTGCGGGCGTCCAAGGGCATCCATCTGGTCGTCCCGAAGGACCGCATCCACTCCTCGACCGGCCTGATCCTGCGGACCGAGAAGTCGGTGCTCTTCGTCATCCCGTGGGGCCGGCACTGGATCGTCGGCACGACGGACACCGACTGGGACCTGGACAAGGCCCATCCGGCGGCCTCCAGCGCCGATATCGACTACCTGCTGGAACACGTCAACGCGGTCCTTTCCACCCCTCTGACCAGGGACGACGTCCAAGGGGTCTATGCGGGGCTGCGGCCGCTGCTGGCCGGCGAGTCGGACGCGACCAGCAAGCTCTCTCGCGAGCACACGGTCGCGCACCCGCTGCCGGGCCTCGTCGTCGTCGCGGGCGGCAAGTACACGACCTACCGGGTGATGGCCAAGGACGCCGTCGACGAGGCGGTGCACGGCCTGGACCAGCGGGTGGCCGAATGCGTCACCGAGGACGTCCCGCTGCTGGGCGCCGAGGGCTACCACGCCCTGTGGAACGCACGGGCCAGGATCGCGGCCAGGACCGGGCTCCATGTCGCCCGGGTGGAGCATCTGCTCAACCGGTACGGCTCCATGACCGAGGAGCTGCTGGACCTGATCGTCGCCGATCCGGTGCTCGGCGAACCGCTGCCGGCCGCCGACGACTACCTGAAGGCGGAGATCGTGTACGCGGCCTCGCACGAGGGGGCCCGCCACCTCGACGACGTGCTGACCCGGCGGACCCGGATCTCCATCGAGACCTTCGACCGGGGCACCCGTTCCGCCCAGCTCTGCGCGGAACTCATGGCGCCGGTGCTCGGCTGGGACAAGGGCCAGATCGAGCGGGAGGTCGAGCACTACGAGAAGCGGGTGGAGGCGGAACGGGAGTCGCAGCGCCAGCCCGACGACCTGACGGCCGACGCGGCGCGGCTGGGGGCGCCCGACATCGTGCCGATCTAGAGCCCCGGCCCGCGCGCTCCTCGGGTGAGGGCCGGCCCGCACGGGCCGGCCCGCTCGGGTCGGTCGGCACGGGCCGGTCCCCGTTCAGGCGGGGCAGAACTCCGCTTCCAGGAGTCCCGGTTCGAGCGTCCCGGCGTCGGCCAGGGTGTCCGTGTCGATGCGGTAGGTGAGGGTGTGCCGGCCGTCCCGGGTGGCGGCGGCCCGGACGTAACTGCCCGCTATGCGGCCGTTGTGGCCCCAGACGGTGACCCCGCAGGAGAGCCGCTGCGGGAAGATCCCCAGGCCGTAGTTCCCGTGTGCCGCGGCGGTGTTCAGCAGCGCGGCCAGCTGGACGGGCGCGAGCAGCCGTCCGGCCAGCAGGGCCGAGTAGAAGCGGTTCAGATCGGTGAGCGTGGAGATCAGTTCGCCGGCGGCGCCCGCGGTGCGCGGGTCGAGGTCGGTGACATCGCTCAGGCCGCCGCCCGCGGCCTCGCGCGCGTAGGCGCGGCCGTGCGGCGCGGGCAGGGTGGTACGGGCGCCGGGGAGCGAGGTGCCGGTGAGGTGGAGGGGAGCGATGATGCGTCGTCGGATCTCGGTTGCGTAACCGTGGCCGGTGACGTGTTGAACGATCAGGCCGAGGACGACGTAATCGGTGTTGGAGTAGGCGTACCGGCCGAGCCGCGTCGCGGGGCGGTGGTCCGTCGCCGTGCGGATCGCGGCGGTGGCGGAGACCGGATGCGCAGACGGGACGTCGGTGTAGTCGTAGAGGCCGCTGGTGTGGCTGAGCAGGGCGCGCAGGGTGATGCGGCGGCCGTCGTTGCCGTGCCCGCGGATCAGGCCGGGCAGGAACCGGTCGACGGGATCGGCCAGCCGCAGCCGCCCCTCATGGGCGAGTTGGAGGACGACGGCGGCGACGAAGGTCTTGGTGATGCTGCCTGCCCGGAACCGGTCCGCATACCGGATGCCGGGACCCGTCGAGCGGTAGGCATCATGGGCTCCGGAGGCGGAAGTGCGCACCAGGAGCGCCGCGGCGGGGGCGTCGCCCTGGACGACGAGCCGGGGAAGGTAGGAAGCTGCGGGCGTGAGGTGTGGTTCGCTGGGCAGGCTCGCCGTTCCGAGGCCGAGCAGTGTTATCACCAACGGGGTGACGAGCAGCGCCCTGAGTACCGGCATGGCAGGGAATCCCTTCCTCCGGTCACATCATGACGGACCCAGGACCCGGCACCAGGGCCGGTCCCGGGGTAGGGGACAATGAACGCTCTGCCAGGGCGGGTTGATCGCAGAGGGGACGCATGTCGGAGGCGGAGCAGGCACGGGAGCCCCAACGGGACAAGGAAGGACGTCTTCTTGCGGGGCGGTACCGGCTCGGAGAGGTGCTCGGCCGGGGCGGTATGGGCACGGTCTGGCGCGCCGTCGACGAGACGCTGGGCCGTACGGTCGCGGTCAAGGAACTGCGGTTCCCGACGGCCATCGACGACGACGAGAAGCGCCGTCTCATCACGCGTACGCTGCGCGAGGCCAAGGCGATCGCCCGGATCCGCAACAACGGCGCGGTCACGGTCTACGACGTGGTCGACGAGGACGACCGGCCGTGGATCGTCATGGAACTCATCGAGGGCAAGTCGCTGGCCGAGGCCGTGCGCGAGGACGGCGTCCTGACGCCGAAGCGGGCGGCCGAGGTCGGTCTGGCCATCCTCGACGTGCTGCGCTCCGCGCACCGCGAGGGCATTCTGCACCGCGACGTGAAGCCGTCCAACGTGCTGATCTCCGAGGACGGCCGGGTCGTACTGACCGACTTCGGCATCGCCCAGGTCGAGGGCGACCCCTCCGTCACCTCCACGGGCATGCTCGTCGGCGCGCCCTCGTACATCTCGCCGGAGCGGGCCCGCGGTCACAAGCCGGGACCGCCGGCCGACCTGTGGTCGCTCGGCGGACTGCTGTACGCGAGCGTCGAGGGCTGCCCGCCGTACGACAAGGGCTCCGCGATCGCGACCCTGACCGCCGTGATGACCGAGCCGCTGGACCCGCCGAAGAACGCGGGCCCGCTGGAGGAGGTCATCTACGGGCTGCTCGCCCGGGACCCCGAGCAGCGGCTCGACGACGCCGGCGCGCGCGCCCTGCTCAACGACGTGATCAACGCCCCCGAGGAGCCGGAGATCCCGGTGCCGCCGCCGGCGGACGCCACCCAGGTGATGTCGCTGCCGAAGGTGCCGGCCCCCGCCAAGCCGGCGTCGAAGTCCGGTGAGGCGGGCGAGGGCGCCCGCGACCGGCTGCGCGGGGCGCTGCGCTCCGTACGGAACGCGAAGGCGGCGCCCGCCGCCGCAGCGGGTGCCGGTGTCGCCACCGCCGCCGACGCGCCGGCCCGGCCCGCCACGGCTCCCAGGACGGCCACGGCCTCCGCTTCCGGGGCCGTCCCGCCGCCGCGTCCGGCCACCTCCGCGACCACCGCGACCCGGGCCTCCCTCACGGACGTGGTCCCGCGCCGCACCCTGGCGATCATCGCGGCCGTCATCGTGCTCGCGGTGCTCGGCACGATCCTCGCGCTGACCCTCGGTGGGGACGACAAGGGCGCGGACAACGCCGGCAAGGGCAAGGACGACACCTCCGCGTCGGCGGGCGCCTCGGCGACCGGCGGTTCGGGCGGTTCGGGCGGCTCCGCCGGTACGGAACAGGGCGGCAGCGGCAAGGACCAGGGCAAGGAAGAGGACCAGGGCGGCAGCGGCAGCGGCGGCCAGGACACGGGCAAGGACGACGACTCCGGCAAGGGTTCCGACGGCTCGAAGGACGAGAAGCCAGGCGACGCCCTGCCGGCCGGCTACCGGACGGTCACGGACAAGCGTTTCCACTTCTCGATGGCGATGCCCGAGGACTTCCGGCTGTACAAGACGGCGGGCAGCAACTCCGGCGGCATATACAACGCCGACGGCGGCTTTCCGCGCGTTCAGGTCGACTACACGAATTCGCCCGGCGGCGACGCCGCCGCGGCCTGGAACGCCGCCAGGGGCGGTGTCGCGGGGTCCAGTACGAACTACCACCACCTCGGCATAAAGCCGGTCGACTACAACGGCTACCCGACCGTCGCGGACTGGCAGTTCGAGCGCACCCAGCAGGGCGAACGGGTCCGGGTGCTGAACCGCGGCTTCAAGGTCGACGCGAGCCACGGGTACGCGATCATGATCAGCTGCAAGGTCGACGAGTGGGACGGCAAGGAGTGCAGGACGCTGCGCGAGACGGCGTTCGGCACCTTCAAGCCGCTCGACTGAGGGCGGCTGCGGGGCCGGGTTGAGCCGACCCTGCCGCGCAGTCGCCGATTGCCACGTATTGTGAGAACTCGAAGACCGTACGCAGCCGAAACCACAAGTCAATTGCACGGTAAGTGACCGCAATTGACGGTTTTCGTGCGGTCTACGTGACCGGGGGACAGCGCGCTCTGGGGAGGCGTCGTGGACGACTATGCGGGTCGGGTACTTGCCGACCGCTACCGCCTTCCGCTGCCCCCGTCCGACGAGTACGAACTGGTCGAGACCCGGGCGTTCGACACCTACAGCGGTCAGGAAGTCCTGGTCCGCCAGGTGCCGTTGCCGGAGGTCGTGGACGCCGAGGTGCTCGACGCCGACGGCCGGCCCACGGCGGCGCGGCGGACGAGCGGACGCACGGTGCGGCGGCCCACGGACCCGGCGGTCCTGCGGGCCATCGAGGCCGCCCAGGCGGCGGCCCAGGTGCCCGACCACCCACGGCTCGACCAGGTCTTCGACGTGTTCGCCGAGGCGGGTTCGCTCTGGATCGTGAGCGAACTGGTCGCGGCCCGGCCGCTGGCGGCGCTGCTCGCGGAGCGCCCGCTCAATCCGTACCGGGCCGCGGAGATCGGCTCCGACGTGCTGACGGCGCTGCGCGTCCTGCACGCCCACGGCTGGACCCACCGCAACATCACCGTGCGCACGGTGCTCATCTGCGACGACGGGCGCGTCGTGCTGACCGGCCTGGCGGCCGGCGCGGCGGAGGAGGCCCTCTGCGGGTACGTGCCGGTGCCGCGCCCCGACGACGAGGCCGAGGGCGACGGCGAGTACGGCCGCCCCGCGGTGGAGTCGGGTCCCACCGGCCCGTACGTGCCACCGGCAGCCGAGCCGGGGGCCACCGATCCTTACGCGCTCCCGGCGGGCGAATCCCGTTCCGCCGATCCGTACGCGCCACCGGCAGCCGAGCCGGGGGCCACCGGTCCGTACGCGCTCCCGGCGGGCGAATCCCGTTCCGCCGATCCGTACGCGCCACCGGCAGCCGAGCCGGGGGCCACCGGTCCGTACGCGCTCCCGGCGGGCGAATCCCGTTCCGCCGATCCGTACGCGCCCCCGGCGGGCGGGGACGGTCCCGGCGATCCGTACGCGCTCCCGGCGGCCGGGCCCGGCACCGGTGACCCGTACCCGCAGCCCGACCCGCACGCCCCCTTCCGCGCGCCCGAGCAGCTGCCGGCCGCCGAGGTGCCCGGGTCCCGCGGTCCCGCGGCGATCGAGTCCGCGGAGGGTCCCGAGGACCCCTACGGCCCCGACGAGCTGGAGACCGTACGCCCCCCGTCGCCGCCCCACCTGCCCGTGCCCGCAGCCGAGTCGGGCAGCGCCGCTCAGGCGCGCGCCGCGCGGGCGGGCGCCATCGCCGCGTACCGTGCGGGCGCCCGCGCCGCCGCCCGGGTCAGCGAGGAGGAGCGCCGGGCCGGTGCCGACGAGGCACAGGACACCGGCACCCTGCCGGTCCAGCGCGAAGGCGCGGCCCCGGCACGGCCGCAGCCGCCCGGCGGCTGGGACCGCAGGCCCGGCGCGCAGGCCGCCCCGGACGGCTACGCCTACGGCGACGACCCGTACGACGACGAGGACGACGAGGACGACGAGGACGACGAGAGCGGCGGCGGTGGACGCGGCGGTCAGGCGCCGCCCCGACGGCTGCATCTGACCGGTTCCTGGGACGACGGCCCCGGCTACGGGCGCCCGTTGTCCGCCGGCGGCTCCAGCGAGGACGCGCTGCGCGCCGACTCCCAGCGCCACGGCACCCCGGCTGCCCGCCCGCAGTTGCCCGCCGGGCCCCGGGAGACCGCCCCGGGCCGCTGGGACGAGATCGTCGCCGGGAGCCGCGACACGTCGGCCTACCGGGGCCCCGCCACCACCCTCGCCGCCGAGCGCGCCCGGCAGGCCCGGATCGCCGTCGTCGGCGCGGTCACCGAGCGCTGGGCGCCCGAGCAGGCCGGACCGGTCCACGAGAACTGGCAGCTGGCGCCGCCCATCGGCCCCTCCACCGACCTCTGGGCGCTGGGCGCGCTGCTCTACCGCGCCGTCCAGGGCCACGCCCCCTACCCGGAGGAGAACGCCACCGAGCTCGTCCAGATGGTCTGCGGCGAGCCGCCGGCCTTCGCGGAGGAGTGCGGCCCGCTGCGGCCCGTCGTCGAGTCGCTGCTCCGGCAGGACCCCACCGAGCGCCCGGACTTCGAGGAACTGCGCGGCTGGCTGCGCTCCCTCGTGCGGTCCGCGCCCGAGCCCGAGGCCGGTCTCGACGTCGTGCCGATGCCGTCCGTCGACGACACCCGGCTGCCCGTCGTACGCCGCCGGGGCGAGCTCGTCCGCAAGCGCCGCGGCCGCCGGGGCGGCCCGGCGCACGGCCGGCACCGCCAGACCAGGGAGCGGCCCGAACCGGCGCCCCTGGAGCCGCGCGAGCCCCGGGCCGTCAAGCCGCCGCGCGAGCCCAAGGGCCCCAAGGCGCTGCGCACCCCGCCCCGTCCGCAGCAGGGCGGGGAGCGCGCGCCGCGAAGGCTCGGCCGGCTGCTGCTCGTCCTGATACTGCTGGTGCTGGTCGCGGCGATCGCGTACGCCGTGATGTTCATGCCCAAGTCCGGTTCGCAGTCCGGTGCGGGCGCCAGCCCGTCCCGTACGGCCTCCGGGGCGCCCGACCCCGGTACCTCCGACAGCCCCTCACCGTCCCGTTCCTCCGGCGCGCAGAAGCCGCAGACCAGCCGCTCCGCCGTCGCGGTCGCCCCCGGCTACGCCCTGCGCAAGGACGCCGAGGGCTTCGAGGTCGCGGTGCCCAAGGGCTGGCAGCGCAGTTCCGCCGGTGCGGACCGTCAGATCCGCTACGGCAGCGACGGCTTCACCGTCCTGATCGTGCCCGGCCGCGACACGGTCAAGGCCAACGGCGACGACCCGCTCGACTACCAGCGGGACAAGGAGCCGGAGTTGAAGCCCTTCCGGGACTCCAGCTGGTCCTCCGCAAGTGGGCTGCGCCGCATCGACGTCGGCCGGCAGGCCATGGCGGAGGGTCAGTTCACCTGGCAGGACGGATCGGGCCGCGAGGTCTACGTCCGCAACCTCGCGATGGTCGTCGCCGGCCGCTACCACATCCTCCAGGTAATCGGTCCGGAGACCCAGCGTGACAAGGTGTCGGACATCTACCAACAAGCCATCGCTTCCTACCGCGTGACGTCCTGACACCCGCCGGGCCGGGCCCGGCGCGAGCCGGCGCGACAAGCATCACAGTGCGATCTCGTGGGCGATGCGAGGTTCCATGGCCGCCGGTCCCCTCCGTAACCTGTCATCCGAAGGAACGGGGCGGGGAGACGTGGATCGATCACAGAGCACGGAAGCGGGACTGGTGCTGGCCGGGCGGTACCGGCTCGGCGAGGTACTCGGGCGCGGCGGCATGGGCAAGGTCTGGCGCGCGCACGACGAGGTGCTGCACCGCACCGTCGCCGTCAAGGAGCTGACCGCCGGGCTGTACGTCGCGGAGGCGGACCGGGTGGTGCTGCACGCCCGTACGCAGAAGGAGGCGCGCGCCGCCGCCCGCATCACGCACCCCGGTGTGGTCACCGTCCACGACGTCATCGAGTACGACAACCGGCCGTGGATCGTCATGCAGTACGTCGACGGGCCCTCGCTCGCCGACGCGGCCAAGGAGTCCGGCGAGGTCGTACCGCGCGAGGCCGCCAGGATCGGCCTGCACGTGCTGGGCGCCCTGCGCGCCGCGCACGCGGCCGGGGTGCTGCACCGCGACGTGAAGCCGGGCAACGTGCTGCTCGCCCGGGACGGCCGGGTGCTGCTCACCGACTTCGGCATCGCGGCGATAGAGGGCGACTCGACCATCACCAGGACCGGTGAACTGGTCGGCTCCATCGACTACCTGGCCCCGGAGCGGGTCCGCGGCGGCGACCCGGGCCCCGCATCCGACCTGTGGTCGCTGGGCGCCACGCTGTACACCGCGGTCGAGGGCACCTCGCCGTTCCGCCGCACCTCCCCGATCTCCACCATGCAGGCCGTCGTCACCGAGGAGCCGGAGACGCCCACCCGGGCCGGGGCGCTCGGCCCCGTCATCACCGCGCTGCTCCGCAAGAACCCGGCGGACCGGCCCTCGGCCGCGGAGACGGAACGGATGCTGCTGGAGGCCATGGAGGGGCGAGCGCCCCGGGCCGCCCAGGAGTACGTCCCGACGCAGCGGGTGCCCGAGGAGGTCCTGCACTCGTTCGGCCCCGACGGCACCTCCGACGGCGGGGCGCCGAACGGCTCCACGCCCCCGCTGTCCTACCCCGGTCCCGCCTCCGCGCCGGTGACCCGGCGCAGCCGCAGCCGCTGGCGGACCGTGCTCCTGACCGTCGCCCTGGTGGCACTGGTGGGCGGCGGCGCGGGGATCGCCGCGAAGATGTACACGGACCGCGCGGACCACGGCGGCGGCACCGGCGGCACGGCCTCCCACGGCACCCGGTCGCCGGGGCCGGCCGACCCCACGCCCTCGCCGAGCCGTTCGGCGGAGCCGACGAAGGGGGTGCCGGACGGCTGGCGGCGCGTGGAGGACCCCGCCGGGTTCAGCATCCTCATGCCGATCGGCTGGGAGCGGAAGGTGACCGGCACCAACATCGACTACACCCCGGACGACGGCGTGCACTACTTCCGCCTCAGCGTCGACCCGGCACCGGACTTCGAGGACTCCTACTCGCACATGCAGAACATCGAGTTGAGCCTGCGCAAGCGGCTGCCGGAGTACCGGAGTCTGGAGATGAACACCAACGTCTACCGCGACTGCCCCGGGTCCATCTGGGAGTTCACCTGGACCGAGAAGGACGGCGTCGGACCGCGGCACGCCATCGACCAGATGTACTACGCGAAAGAGGGCGGCCCGGAGTACGCGCTGTACATGACGGGACCGGCGGACGACTGGGACGTCACCCGGGACCAGTTCGCCACGATGCTGCGCAGCTGGCGTGCGCCGGCCGATACCGACTGACCCCCTCGGGGCCCTCCCGGCCGGCGGACTGTCACGGCTCTGTCCCTGCTGAACCGGCGCGGTGGCCGGTGCAGTTGCACTCCGTCAGGATGTGCTCATGATGAACGACGGGGGACAGACGGACGAGCCCACCAGCTATGCGCTCCGGCCGCCGCACGTGCCGGCACCCTCGTCCGGGCCGCCCACCGAGCGGTCGGTGGCCCCGGACCGGGGGACGGTGCCGGAGCACGGCGCCGGCCGTCTTCTCGGCGGCCGCTACCGGCTCGTCGGGCGGCTGGGGGACGGCGGCATGGGCACGGTCTGGCGGGCCAGGGACGAGGTCGTCGACCGGGATGTCGCGGTCAAGGAGCCCCGCGTCCCCGACCACCTGGGCGCGCGTGAACGCGAGGTGGTCCACCTGCGGATGCAGCGCGAGGCACGGGCCGCGGCCCGGATCGACCACCCGTCGGTCGTCACCGTGCACGATGTGGTCGTCGAGGACGCCAAGCCATGGATCGTGATGGAGCTGGTGCGCGGGCAGTCGCTCGCCGACCTGCTCCAGGAGGGCACCCTCGACCCGCGTGAGGCGTCGCGGATCGGCCTTGCCGTCCTCGGCGCGCTGATCGCCGCGCACGGCGCGGGCGTGCTGCACCGCGACGTCAAACCGGCCAACGTCCTGCTGGGCCGCGGCGACCGGGTCGTCCTGACCGACTTCGGCATCGCGCAGGTGGAGGGCGAGGAGGCGCTCACCGAGACCGGGGCGTTCGTCGGCTCGCCGGAGTACATCGCCCCGGAGCGGGTGCTGGGGCAGCGCCCCGGGCCCGAGTCCGACCTCTGGTCGCTGGGCGTCGTGCTGTACGCGGCGGTGGAGGGCATCTCCCCGTACCGCCGCTCGCACACCCCGGCCACCCTGCAGGCCGTCCTCTCCGCCGAGCCGCAGATGCCCTCCCGCGGCACGGGCGCCTTCGGCACGCTGGTCATGCAGCTGCTGCGCAAGGACCCCGCGGCACGGCCCGCGGCGGCCGAGGTCCGGCAGACCCTGGAGTCCCTGGTGGCCGCGCCGCCCGCGACCGCCGCGGCCACCCGGCTGCACGGGGCCGGGAGGCCCGGCGGCGGGAGCCGCTGGCTGCCGCCGGTGCTGCACGACAACCGCGGGGCCCGGTACGGGTTCGGCGGGGTCCTGCTGGCGCTGGTCCTGGCCCTCGTGCTGGTGCTCGCCGACCCGTTCTCCGGGGGCGGGCTGCCGGCGGGCTGGCAGACGAGGCCGGAGACGGAGGTGCTGCAGGCCGATGTGACCGTGCCGAAGGAGTACCAGCGCAACGAGGTGGGCGACGAGGGACTGGTCTGGTTCGGCGACCCCAGCGGGGTGTTCGCCATCGACTTCTGGCGCCGGGGGCCCGCCGCCGACGCCAACGGCGACACCGGTGGCCCGGGTGCGGACATCGCCGCCCGCGAGAAGTACTACAAGGCGGGCGGCACGGACACCACGCAGATGAAGGACGCGACCGTCACCCACAAGAAGGTCACGCACCAGGGCCGTGCGGCCTTCGAGATGACCGTCGACTACGTGCCCTACTCCGCCACGGAGGAGAAGCCGCGCCGCAGCCGGTTCCGGGAGCTGTGGATCCCCGGCGGGACGAAGGACGCGGAGTACTGGCACGTCCGGATCGAGATGCCCGCGGCGGGTCAGGCGGCGAGGGACGGCGAGAAGATTTTCGCGCAGGTGACCGAGGGGCTCAAGATTCACTCCTCCTGACAGCGACCCGGTTGATAGCACCTGATCAGCAGTTATGTAGCCAGTGGTCACTGGCTCGATCGGCAGGTGCTCGGAGAGGGCTGTTGTGGGGACTCTGAAAAGCTGTTACCCACGGGTACCCAAAGCATCCGGCTGGACGTACTCTCGCCCTCATGACGGACTTGCAGGCCTCCACGCCCACCTCCGCCGCCGGTGTCGGCACCAACCCGGTGGCCGCAGCGCCCGCGGGCGTGCGCACGGCCGCCGATGTCGTGACCCCCGAGGTGATCGCCCAGCTGACCCGCGGCGTCGTCGGCTCCGGCCGCACCGCCAACCACACGCCGTTCACCGGCGAGAAGCTGGCCGACCTGCCGGAGTCCACCCCCGAGGACGTGGCGGCCGCCTTCGAGCGGGCCCGTGCCGCCCAGACCGCCTGGGCCGCGACGCCCGTCCGGGCCAGGGCCGCCGTGCTGCTGCGCTTCCACGACCTCGTCATCGGCCGCCAGTCCGAGGTCCTCGACCTCATCCAGCTGGAGACCGGCAAGGCCCGGCTGCACGCCCACGAGGAGGTGCTGGCGGTCGCCGTCGCCGCCCGGCACTACGGCCGCAAGGCCGGCGCGTATCTCAGGCCCAAGCGGCACACCGGCGTCGTACCGACCCTCACCAAGGTCACCGAGCTGCGTCAGCCGCGCGGCGTCATCGGCCAGATCGCGCCGTGGAACTACCCGCTGGAGCTGTCCGTCGGCGACGCGCTGCCCGCCTTCGTAGCGGGCAACGCGGTGGTCATGAAGCCCGACACGGAGACCGCGCTGACCGCGCTGTGGGCCCGTGACCTGCTGATCGAGGCCGGCCTTCCGGCCGAGGTGTTCCAGGTCGTGCTCGGCGAAGGGCCCGTCGTCGGCCCGGAGATCGTCAAGCACGCCGACTACGTCTCGTTCACCGGCTCCACCCGCACCGGCCGCGAGGTCGCCCAGGGCGCCGCGGCCCGGCTCGTCGGGGTCTCGCTGGAGCTCGGCGGCAAGAACGCCATGCTGGTCCTGAAGGACGCCGACGTGGAGAAGGCCGCCGCCGGCGCCGTCCGCGCCTGCTTCTCCTCCGCCGGTCAGCTCTGCATCTCCATCGAGCGGCTGTACGTCCACGAGTCGGTGGCCGACGACTTCGTGGCCCGGTTCGCCGCCCGTACGAAGGGCATGCGGCTCGGCAACTCCCTCGCCTACGGCGCGGACATGGGCTCGCTGGTCGGCGAGCGCCAGCTGGAGACCGTCAGCCGGCATGTCGCGGAGGCCGTCGAGAAGGGCGCCACGCTCGTCGCGGGCGGCGTCGCCCGTCCCGACATCGGCCCGCTCTTCTACGAGCCGACCATCCTGGACGGCGTCGAGGCCCCGATGGCCGTCTGCAACGAGGAGACCTTCGGACCGGTCGTCTCCATCTACCGCTTCAGTGACGAGGACGAGGTCATCGCCCTCGCCAACGCCACGCCGTACGGCCTCAATTCGAGTGTCTGGACCAAGGACGGCAGGCGCGGCCACCAGGTCGCCGCCCGGCTGCGGACCGGCACCGTCAACATCAACGAGGGCTACGCCCCCGCGTACGGCAGCGTGCAGTCCCCGATGGGCGGCATGAAGGACTCCGGTCTCGGCCGCCGGCACGGCTCCGAAGGCATCCTCAAGTACACCGAGGCCCAGACCGTCGCGCAGCAGCGGCTGATCCCGCTCGCCCCGTCCTTCGGGATGGACGACGAGAAGTACGCGGCCTTCATGAGCCGCAGCCTGAAGGCGATGAAGGCCTTCCGGCTGCGCTGACCCCCCGCACCACCGCAGCATCTCTGTCCTTTTCGCACCGAGGAGAGCCATGTCCCAGGACAGCCCTGCCCAGAATCAGGCCGGACCGGCCGGCTCGGCCGATGACGACGACGCGTACGACTACGACGTACTGATCGTCGGTTCGGGCTTCGGCGGCGCGGTGTCGGCCCTGCGGCTGAGCGAGAAGGGCTACCGCGTCGGGGTCCTGGAGGCGGGCCGCCGCTTCACCCCCGGCACGCTGCCCAAGAACTCCTGGGACCTGAAGAACTACCTCTGGGCCCCGGCCCTCGGCCTGTTCGGCATCCAGCGGGTGCACCTGCTCGGCAACGTGATGGTGCTGGCCGGGGCGGGGGTCGGCGGCGGCTCGCTGAACTACGCCAACACGCTGTATGTGCCCCCGGCGCCGTTCTTCGAGGACCGGCAGTGGGCGCACATCACCGACTGGCAGGACGAGCTGAAGCCGTACTACGACCAGGCCACCCGGATGCTCGGGGTGCGGCTCAACCCGACGATGACCCCCTCGGACGTCCACCTGAAGGCGACCGCCGAGGTCATGGGCGTCGGCGACACCTTCCACCTGGCCCCGGTCGGCGTCTTCTTCGGCGACGGCAAGGACGCCGACGGCACGGCGCGGGCGAAGCCCGGCGGTACGGTCGCCGACCCGTACTTCGGCGGCGCGGGCCCGGCCCGCAAGGCCTGCACCGAGTGCGGCGAATGCATGACCGGCTGCCGGCACGGCGCGAAGAACACCCTCAACGAGAACTACCTCCACCTCGCCGAGAAGGCCGGCGCGGTCATCCACCCGATGACCTCCGTCCTCGCCGTCACGGAGGACCCGCAGGGCGGTTACCACGTCTCCACCGTGCCGACCGACCGCCGCAAGAAGGGCAAGCCGACACTGCTGCGCGCCCGCAAGGTGGTCGTGGCGGCCGGCACGTACGGCACCCAGACCCTGCTGCACACGATGAAGGACCGGGGCCTGCTGCCCCGGCTCTCGTCCCGGCTCGGCGAGCTGACCCGGACCAACTCCGAAGGGCTCGTGGGCGCGCAGACCTCGGACCGCCGCTACCGCAGGAAGCACGGCACCAAGGCCGACTTCACCAGGGGCGTCGCCATCACCTCGTCGATCCACCCCGACGAGAACACCCACATCGAGCCGGTCCGCTACGGCAAGGGGTCCAACGCGATGGGCGGGATGACCATCCTCCAGGTCCCCTTCGGCGCCCACCGGGTGCTGCGCTGGCTCGGCAACATGGCCAAGCACCCGACGCTCGCCGCGCGTTCGCTCTCCAACCGGCGCTGGTCGGAGCGGACCATCATCGGGCTCGTCATGCAGTCCCTGGACAACTCCCTGACCGCGTACCGCAAGCCCAGCGGCATCGGGAAGGGCCTGCTCACCGCCCGCCAGGGCCACGGAGCGCCCAACCCGACCCAGATCGCCGAGGCGACACAGAGCGCGACGCTGCTGGCGGACGAGATCAACGGCTTCCCGGGCTCCAACATCGGTGAGCTGATGGGCACCCCGCTCACCGCGCACTTCCTCGGCGGCTGCCCGATCGGCGCGAGCGCCGAGGAAGGGGTCATCGACCCGTACCACCGGCTGTACGGGCACCCGGGCATCTCGGTGGTCGACGGTTCGGCGGTCTCCGCCAACCTCGGCGTCAATCCCTCGCTGACGATCACCGCGCAGGCCGAGCGGGCCATGTCCTTCTGGCCGAACAAGGGCGAGCAGGACCCGCGTCCGGCGCAGGGCGAGGCGTACGAGCGGCTGACGTCGGTCGAGCCGCAGGCGCCGGCCGTTCCGAAGGACGCGTTCGGCGCGTTGCGGCTGCCGTTCCTGGGAATGCCCGCGGTGCCGCCGAAGAAGGCCGGACAGGCCTGATCCGAACGAGAGGCCCTAGGTCCGCCGGCTGATCCGCGGCCACCTGTGACAGGACAGCAGAAGGGGCTGCACCCCCTCCGAGTGCAGCCCCTCATGCTCAACCGGTGAAGCCGCGTTACGGATGTGACCGGTGGTTCCGCATGCATGACCCACAGAACGTCCCGATGGTTGTCCCGGGACTCATGAAATCCTTATGTGATGCCCCTCACGTTTACCGTCGTGCTCAATCCGTGACCTGCGCCCGCGCAACTGTTCGTACGGTCTCGGGGTCGAACTCGTACCGCTGTCACAGCAGCCGCACAGTTCCCCGACCCCAGAAGGTCCCGCGATGAGAAGCACGACCCCGAGAGCCGCTCTGCGCCGTGCTGCGGGCAGCCTCGCCGCCGTCGGTCTGCTGGCCGCCGGCTCGCTCGCCCTGGCCGCCCCGGCCCGCGCCGAGGGTCCCGTCCTGGGCTTCGGCGGCCCGGCCGAGACCGCTCTGCACCCGTACCCGGCGAGCGGGGCCCCGCAGCGAACCTCCGTCGCGATCACCGTCGACAACCCGTCCCGGGACGAGGAGCACGGCGGGTACGAGGGCGAGTACACCGTGACCTTCGACCTCAGCGGGATCGCGGGCGTCGCCGACGCCGTCTTCGGCGAGGAGGGCGGCGCGGACTGCGCGATCACCGGCACCACCGGCGTCTGCCACGGCTCGGGCGTCTCACCCGGCACGACCCCGCTGCCCGAACTTCACGTCACCGCGGCCAGGGGCAGCAAGGACGGGGACGCCGGCACGGTCCGGGTCACCGGTGCGGCAAAGGGTGCGGCCTTCACCCCGTTCTCCACCCGGATCGCTGTCGGCGGCCCCGACCTGGTGATGCGGCGGGCCCAGCTGAAGACGGAGCTCCAGCCGGGCGAGACCCAGCCGGTCCCGCTCGCCTTCTCCAACAACGGCACCCGCGCCGCCGACGGGGTACTGCTCACCCTCGTCTACACGCACGGCATCGAATTCACCGAGCGGTACGAGAACTGCGAGTACCGGGACGGGGACGGCAGCCAGGGCGTCCGCGTCCGGACCACCGCGCTCTGCTCGGTCGAGGGCAGCTACGAGGCGGGCGCCAGCTACGAACTCGCCGAACCGCTGACGCTCCGGGCCACCCGGCACGCCTACCGCGACACCTTCGTCTACCGGGTCGACGAGAGCGGACCCACGGCGGCCGGTGCCCAGCGGGCCGGTGCGCGGTCCACCCCGGGCGCCGAGGGACACGTGCTCGGCCTCAGGGAGCTGCCCACCGCCCGGTCAGCCGATCTCACCCCGGGCGACAACCAGCAGGAGGCCGACTTCAGCACCGAGAACACCGCCGACTTCGTGGCCGACGGCGATACGGCCCGGGGCGCGCGGGGCAGCACCGTCGAGGCCGACATCGGCTTCCACAGCGAGGGACCGGCCTGGATCTCCCACCTGCGCTCCGGCGAACCCGTCGCCACCCTCGACCTCACCGTCCCCGAAGGCGCCTCGGTCACCGAATGGCCCCGGTCCTGCCAGGGCGTGACGGCGGACGGGCAGTACCGCAAGGAGCAGACCGGCGCACCGCGCTACGTGTGCGAGACGGCGACGGCCTTCGGCGAGGACCAGTACTTCGCGCTGCACTTCGACATGAAGGTGACCAAGGTCGTCGCGGGGGCCTCCGGCGCGGTCGTCGTCCGCAATGTGCGGTTGCAGGACCCGCTGCTGCCGTTCGACCCGGAGCAGGGGAACAACACCGCGGCCTTCGTCCTGAACGCCGGCGAACCGGGGGACTCCGGGAGCTCAGGAACCGGCGGCACGGGAACGGCCGCGTCGGGTTCCACCACCGGTTCGTCCACCACCGGCGGCTCCACGGGCGGCTCCGGCGGCGGCTCCACGGGCGACGGCGGTTCGGGCTCCACCGGCTCGACCGGCTCCGGCACGGGCGGCACCGGCGGTGCTCTGGCGGCCACCGGCTCCACCGCCCTGCTGACCGCGGCAGCTGCCGCGGTCGCCCTGCTGACGGGCTGCGTGCTCCACGTGACGACCAGGCGGCGCGCAGGCCGGTAGTGGCCTTCCGGTTGGATCAGGCCGGGGAAGCACAAGGGCCCGCGGACCGGCAGACCGGTCCGCGGGCCCTTGGACACGGCCGGCTCCGGGCGTCCCCGGAGCCGGCCGTGTCCTGGTGTGACCGGGCTGCTGTCCCCTGCCGACCGGTCACGCACGCCGGTGCGCGGTCCCACGGCGTACATGCAGTACGCCACACGCCCCGGCGAAGCCACGCGTGGTTCCTTCCAAAGCCGCCGCCCCTGGCTGGCACGGACACCGGGACCAACGAAGCCGCGCAGGGCCCGGTCACGCGCCGTACGGGTGAGAGCCCGCCCGAACTGGGATACGCCCTCGCGGCCCGGCCCCCCTTGGGGCCTCCCGTTCGGATCGCACCGGGCTCGGGGCGTCCGGCACGATCCCGGCGAAAGGCGCTGCCCGCCCGGCCCGCGGCGCGTCACACGCGGCCGCGGCACAGCTCCAGCAGGGTCATCGCGAGCGAGGTGCCGGGCCTGCCCAGCGCGTCCCGGTACTGGCCGAGGATCTCCATCTCGCGGGAGAGGTTGACCCGGCGGCCCCCGGAGGTGATGCGGGCCTGCTGGATGACCGAGGAGACGGCCATCCGCTCCTGGACGAGCCCGATGATCCGGTCGTCGAGGGCGTCGATGCGCGACCTGGCGTCGCCGATCAGGGACGCGGCCTCGTCGGTGTGCGCGCCGGTCACCTCGGTGGCGGTCCTGGCGTCCGCGGGCCGGCCGGTTGCGGTGCTGTTCATGTCGGGGTCTCCCGGTGGGGTGCGGCTCCCCGGGGCCGACCGGGCCCGGAACGCCAGAACGCCCCGGGCCTGTCGGCCCGGGGCGCCTGGAACGTTGCTTGTCAGTAGCTCAAGCAGCACGACCATGGCAGCCGGCGGGCCGGTTGCCATAGGTAAAGACGAAGGTCGTGTGCTGACGCATGGGGACAGTATGGACCGGCGGCGGGCGCGGCCCGACGCCCGGCCCGGATACTGAGACGGCCGCGGGGCCGGCGGCCCGTACCCGGTGCCACCACCAAGATCGCCCCCGTACCCCTTTCCCGGGGCGACGAGGGGCGCCCCCGGCCGCCGGTAGAATCGGGAGGACCGACCCCCTCTCCACCGCCGGAAGGCCGCCCCGTGCCAGCAGCACCCCCCGCCGCCCCCGACATCACCACCGACGTGGTCCTCGTTGTCGACTTCGGCGCGCAGTATGCCCAGCTCATCGCCCGACGGGTCCGTGAGGCCCGGGTCTACAGCGAGATCGTGCCGTCCACGATGCCGGTGGCCGAGATGCTGGCCAAGAACCCCCGGGCGATCATCCTGTCCGGCGGCCCCTCCTCGGTGTACGCCGAGGGCGCCCCCTCGCTCGACCGTGCGCTGTTCGAGGCCGGGGTCCCCGTCTTCGGCATGTGCTACGGCTTCCAGCTGATGGCCACCACGCTCGGCGGCACCGTCGACGACAACGGTGCCCGTGAGTACGGCCGTACCGCGCTCGCCGTCTCCAAGTCCGGCTCGACGCTCTTCGAGGGCACCCCGGACCAGCAGTCGGTGTGGATGTCGCACGGCGACGCCTGCTCCGCCGCCCCCGAGGGCTTCACCGTCACCGCGTCCACCGACGTCGTACCGGTCGCCGCCTTCGAGAACGACGAGAAGAAGCTGTACGGCGTTCAGTACCACCCGGAGGTCATGCACTCCACGCACGGCCAGCAGGTGCTGGAGCACTTCCTGTACCGCGGTGCCGGCATCGAGCCGAACTGGACGACCACCAACGTCGTCGAGGAGCAGATCGCGCTGATCCGCGAGCAGGTCGGCACCAAGCGCGCCATCTGCGGCCTGTCCGGCGGGGTGGACTCGGCGGTCGCCGCGGCCCTCGTGCAGAAGGCCATCGGCTCCCAGCTGACCTGCGTGTACGTCGACCACGGTCTGATGCGCCAGGGCGAGACCGAGCAGGTCGAGAAGGACTTCGTGGCCGCCACCGGCGTCCAGCTGAAGGTCGTCGACGCCGAGGAGCGCTTCCTGAACGCGCTGGCCGGAGTCTCCGACCCGGAGCAGAAGCGGAAGATCATCGGCCGCGAGTTCATCCGCGTCTTCGAGCAGGCGCAGGCCGAGCTCGTCGCCGAGGCGGGCGCGGCCGGCGAGGACGTCGCCTTCCTCGTGCAGGGCACGCTCTACCCGGACGTCGTCGAGTCCGGCGGCGGCACCGGCACCGCCAACATCAAGTCCCACCACAACGTGGGCGGGCTCCCCGACGACATCGAGTTCCAGCTCGTCGAGCCGCTGCGCCAGCTGTTCAAGGACGAGGTCCGGATGGTCGGCCAGGAACTCGGCCTGCCCGAGGAGATCGTCCAGCGCCAGCCCTTCCCCGGCCCCGGCCTGGGCATCCGCATCGTCGGCGAGGTCACCAAGGAGCGGCTCGACCTGCTCCGCGCGGCCGACGCCATCGCCCGCGAGGAGCTGACCTCCGCCGGTCTCGACCGCGACATCTGGCAGTGCCCGGTGGTCCTGCTCGCGGACGTCCGCAGCGTCGGCGTCCAGGGCGACGGCCGCACCTACGGCCACCCGATCGTGCTGCGCCCGGTCTCCTCCGAGGACGCCATGACGGCGGACTGGTCCCGGCTGCCGTACGAGACGCTCGCCAAGATCTCCACCCGCATCACCAACGAGGTCGCCGACGTCAACCGCGTGGTCCTCGACGTGACGAGCAAGCCGCCGGGGACGATCGAGTGGGAGTGATCCCCGCCTGATCCGGCCCGTGCCGCCGCCGATGCCGTCGCCCGCTCGTCCGGGCGGCGGCATCGTCGTGCGCCGGGAGACCGGCCCGAGGTCGCACCCGGACCCGAATCGGACCCCGATACCTCTGGCCACCTGCGGCAACCGGCGGTAACTTCCGATCCCGTACGCCTGATCCCGTACGCCTGGGAGCACCGAGGAGCCGCCATGCCCGAGCCCACACCCATACCCGTGGACCAGCTCCACTTCGCGATGCCGCCCGTGCACGCCTCCGCCGCCGAGGAACGCGCGTACCGCAAGGAACGTCTGGCCGGGGCGCTGCGGCTGTTCGGGGAGTACGGGTACGAGGACGGCGTCTCCGGGCACATCACCGCGCGCGACCCGGAATTCACCGGCTGCTTCTGGGTCAACCCCTTCGGCGCCCCCTTCGAGGGGCTGCGGCCGGAGGAGCTGATCCTGGTCAACGGGGAGGGCCAGGTCGTCGAGGGGCGCCACCACGTCAACCAGGCGGCCTTCGCCGTGCACGCCCAGGTGCACCGGGCCCGCCCGGACGTCGTCGCCGTCGCGCACACCCACTCGGTGCACGGCCGCGCACTGGCCTCGCTGGGGGAGCTGATCGAACCGATCACCCAGGAGTCCTGCGCCTTCTACGAGGACCACGCCCTCTACGACGCGTACACGGGGGTCGTCGTGGACGAGGACGAGGGGCGCCGGATCGCGGCCGCGCTGGGCGCCCGCAAGGCGGTCATCCTGCGCAACCACGGGCTGCTGACCGTGGGCGACTCGGTGGACGCGGCCGCCTGGTGGTTCCTCACGCTGGAGCGGTCCTGCCAGGTGCAGCTGGCCGCGCGGGCGGCCGGGAAGCCGGTGCTGATCGAGCACCGGGACGCGGTCGCCACCCGGGAACAGCTCGGCAGCGACCTGGTCGCCTGGATCAACTACCAGCCCCAGTGGCAGCGCATCGCTCGAACGTTCTGACGATCCCGCCCGCCCGGTGTGCCCCGATGCGGGAGCAGTCCACTCCGTACGGCACAATTCGCAGCAATCACAGCAGAGTTGGATTGAGCAACGGCTGTACCGGGGCGGGAAAGGGCGGCGTTCTCCGTGGCGTTGGACGAGGCAAGACAAGGCACGCACGGCGGTGGCTGTACGTGCGGCGACTGCCCGCACGGAGCGCGTGAGGGGCACCGGCGCGCGGTGGCCGCGTTCCTGGCCAAGCGGGACGAACTGGCCGCCGGTCAGGGGCTGCCCACCGGGGTCGCCCAGTCCGCGTCCGCGACCCGGCAGTGGGTCTCGGACGAGCTGACCCAGTCGGCGCGCGCCGTGGCCGACCGCGGCCGCGAGGCGGGCGACGCCTGGCTGTACCGGGTGTGGCAGCGCACCCTGGTCGTCGTGTGGGGCGCGGTGGCCGTGCTGGCGATCGCCGAGGCCGCGACCGCCATCGGGGCGGGCTGGAGCCACGCCCGTACGGCCGGCCTGGTCGCCGGCCTTGTCACCGCGGGGCTGCTGACCGCGGCCGCACACGTCCACCGGTCACGCGGTGGGCTCCTCGCCCCGCTGATCGGCGAGGACAACCGGCTCTCCACCTCCCGTGCCGTCGCCGCCTCCTGGGTGCTGCTCGCGGTCTTCTCCGTGCTCGTGCTGGCGCTCCAGCTGGCGGGCGCCTCCGGGCACGCCCAGCGCGACGCGCTGATCGAGGGCCTGGACCTGGCACGCGGCGCCGGAGTGGTCAGCGTGCTGGCCCTGGTGTGCGCCATCGCGGTGGTCGTGCGGCGGGTGGTGAGCGTACGGGTGCTGTCCGGCCGGCTGCAGAAGCTGCGGGCCGACCGGCCGCGCGCGGCCGATCTGCTGACCGACGACTCCGGCCGGGGCGGCTTCACCGACGTCCAGTACGTGCTGGTGTCCACCGTCGCCGTGCTCTTCGCCGCGGTCCGGCTGGCCCGGCGCCCCGAGCAGCTGCCCGATCTGCCCTGGGGGCTCGCCCTGCTGGTGGCCGTCTCCGCGGTGGCGTACTTCGCCGGGAAGTACACCGAGAGCGGCCGGCCCGTCGTGCTGTCCGTGGTCAGGGCCCGGGAGGCCGGGGACCTGGACGCCCCGATCCGTACCGGCGACGACATCGAGATCCGGGGCGCGGGCTTCGTCCCGCCCGGCGCCGGCGCCCCCGACCGGCTGGCCCGCATGGTCGTACGGATCGGCCCGGTCCACGTCCACGTCCCGCTGATCCCGGTCCCCGGCGGCTTCGCCAACCCGACCGACACCGTGCTGACCGTGCCGGTGCCGGTGGAGGTGGAGCCGGGGGTGGTCGAGGTACAGGTGGTGACGGCGGCGGGTACGGAGTCGAACCGGGTCGAGATCGACGTGACGGACTGAGGCACGGCTGCCGTCCGGACGCCTGCGCGCCGCGGCCCGCCGATTCCGGCGGCGCACCTGGTGAGCAGGGCCCTCGCCGGGTACGTAGTGTCTGGTGACGGATCGAACGGTCCGGCGAGGGTCGAATGGCTCTGTGCACGGGACCCGGCGGTCCGGTGACGGGCTGCGGAAGGCGGGAGAACCATGCACGGGTACGGCACGAACGGGCGCGGTCTGGGCGAGGCCAGGAGCCTGGGGGAGCTGGCACGGGAGCATGCCCTGCTGCCGTTGCGGATCTTCCTCGGGGTCACCTTCATCTACGCCGGTCTCGACAAGCTCACCGACAGCGCCTTCTTCCACGCCACCGGCGCCGGCTCCATCGGCGAGACGATGAACGCGGTCCGGGACTCCTCCGCGATCCCGGCCCTCGTCGATCTCGCGCTCAAGAGCCCGTCCGGCTTCGGATACGCCATCGCGTTCGGCGAGCTGGCCGTCGGGATCGGCACCCTGCTCGGGCTGTGGACCCGGATCGCCGCGCTCGGCGGGGTGCTGATCTCGCTGAGCCTGTGGCTGACCGTCAGCTGGCAGGTCTCGCCCTACTACCTCGGCAACGACCTGGCCTACCTCATGGCCTGGCTGCCGCTGGTGCTCGGCGGCGCCGCGTCCTTCTCCCTGGACGCCCTTCTCACCTCGCGGCGGCGCCGGATCCGGTAGGCCACCCAGGTGGTCAGGACAGCCGTCCAGAGACCGCCGACGAAGAGCGGGACGAAGAACGCCCAGGGGGCGTCCCAGAGGCCCGCCGCATCCGCCGCGTAACCGGCCGCCAGGCCCAGCATCACCAGGCCCGCGACGGCCCTTCCGGGCCTGATCTCATGACGCAGCACGGGTGACCTCCACCTGTCCGATGCCCACTTCCAGATCGAGTTCGACCGTGCCGGCCGGTGTGCCGCCGGCGGCGGGCGGCAGCGTCCGGCGTTCGTCCTGCGAGGGGCGGACGTCCACGTCGCCCGGCCGCGGCTCGCCGGGCAGCGTGATGTCGCCGAGGCCGGCCCGGGCGTGCACCTTCACGGTGGCCGTCCTCGGTACGCGCACCACGACCCGGCCCGCACCGACCTCCATCCGGGTCCGGAGCGTGTCGCCCTTGGCGACGGAGACCCGGCTGAGGTCCAGGTCGGCCACCCCGGAGCCCACTTCGTAGCGCGGCTGCACTGCGGCGACCGAGGCCGGCCGCCACTCCTCGCGGACCCAGTGCGCGGTGATCTCGTCGGGGAGCGCGGACGCGCCCGCCAGCAGGGCCGCCGTGATCACCGAGAGCAGTACCGTGCCGAAGCCGGTCCGGCCGACGAAGGCACTGACCACCAGTCCGGCCCCGAACACCGCGAGCGCGGCGGCCAGGCCGATCTGCAGACTCGTACCGAGCGGCTGGGAGTCCCAGTGCAGCCGCGCGCCCAGGAAGCCGGCCAGCACCGCGAGCAGGAAGACGGCACCGGCGATCGAGGTCGGCTCCGCGTCCTCCCGGGCCCGCCCGCGCCGCCGGAACGGGGCATCGGACGACGCCTTGCGCTTCCCGGTCCCCCGGCCGTCCATCACCGTGTCCGAAGGACCCCACAGATAGCCGAGGCCCACCGGGCCCGTGGTGCCGTCCTTGACGATCGGGTCCCGCCACCAGGACGGGCTGCCCGGCGAGGGCGGCGCCTTCACCTCGGGCGGCGCGTCCGACACCGCCTGCGCGGCCGCCGGATGCAGCGGGGCCTGTGGATCCGCCGTCCTGCGGTGCTGCGTCCAGACGGAGAAGCCGATGACCGCGAGGGACAGCATCGCGGCGAACGCCAGCGTGCCGCCGTTGCCCAGCATGGACAGGAACAGGCCGCAGCCGATCAGCGCGCACAGCACCGCGATCAGCGACGCCCCCTCGACCCGGCCCGACAGGAGCCGGCGCGCCTCGTTCTCGTCCTCGCCCTCCAGCGGGATCAGGAGCCACGCGAAGCCGTAGAAGATCAGCCCGAGACCGCCGGTCACGGAGAGCACACCGAGCACGATCCGGAAGATCACCGGATCGACGTCGCAGTACCGTCCGAGTCCGCCGCACACCCCGGCCACCACTTTCTGCCGCGAGCTGCGCTGCAGCTGCGGGCCGGGCCCGGGGGCGGTACGACGCCGGGCGGCGCATCCTGGGGAACGGTCATGGCTCCATGGTGACGGGCGCCGGGCCCGTCCGGCACCCGCCCCGACCCTGGCCGATCCCTGATATTGGTCCGCCGCACCCCTGAGGGACGCCGGGGCCGGGCGCCGCCCCCACCCGGCTCTCAGGGTCGAAGTGGGGGCCGACCCTGATGCCACCGGCCCTGCGCGCGTGTGACGATCGGGACATGCCAGCCGCCACGACCCGAGCCGCCAGCTCCCACGCCCCCGATCCGGAGGAGCCGCCGCTGCGCAAGCTGTACCGCAGCGCCGACGGAAGGCTGCTCGGCGGCGTCGCGCGCGGACTCGCCGGACACCTCGGGCTGCCGGTCGCCTGGGTCCGGTTCGTCTTCCTCGGGCTGTTCTTCGCGGACGGCCTCGGCGCGCTCCTGTACGCCGTTTTCTGGATCGTCGTGCCGCTCGGCGTCGGCGGCGTGGACGGCCCGCGGTCCGTCTTCGAGACCGCCCCCGACGGCCGGCGCCGGCTCCGCAAGCCCGACCGGGGCCAGGTCTTCGCCCTCGTCGCGCTGCTCATCGGCGCGGTGATCTTCGTCGGCAACGTCGACATGGGCAGCAAGGCCGACCGCTACATCTGGCCCACGCTGCTGATCGGCGCGGGCTCCGTCCTGGTCTGGCGGCAGGCCGACAACGCCCGTCGCGCCCGCTGGATGGAGGTCGGCAGCCGCCGCCGGGTGCTGAACCTGGCCCGGGGACTCGCCGGAGTCGCCCTGGTCGGCCTCGGCCTGGCCGGCTTCATGGTGGTCCGCGGCTCGGCCGCCCAGCTCGGCAACGTCCTCACCGCGGCCATCGCGGTGCTCACCGGCATCGCCCTGCTGGCCGGCCCCTATCTCGTACGCATGACACAGGACCTCTCCGAGGAACGCCTGATGCGCATCAGGGCCCAGGAGCGGGCCGAGGTCGCCGCCCATGTGCACGACTCGGTGCTGCACACCCTGACCCTGATCCAGCGCAACGCGGAGGACGCGGGCGAGGTCCGCCGGCTGGCCCGCGCCCAGGAGCGCGAGCTGCGCAACTGGCTCTACAACCCTGAGGGCACCGGCAAGGACGAGGACGACGAACCCGAGACCATGGCCGAGGCCGTCAAACGCGCGGCCGCCGAGGTCGAGGACAAGCACGGCGTCCCGCTGGAGGTCGTCGTCGTCGGCGACTGCCCGCTCGACGAGAAGCTGGCCGCGCAGATGCAGGCCGCACGCGAGGCGATGGTCAACGCCGCCAAGTACGGTGGCGAGGGCGGCGCCGTACAGGTCTACGCGGAGGTCGAGGGCCGCACGGTCTTCGTCTCGGTGCGCGATCGCGGTCCCGGATTCGACCTGGATTCCGTACCGGGGGACAGAATGGGCGTACGAGAGTCAATCATCGGCCGGATGCAGCGCAACGGCGGTACCGCCCGGCTGCGTTCGGTGCCCGGCGGGGGCACGGAAGTCGAGCTGGAGATGGAGAGGACGAGCGATGAACGGGACCACTGAGGCGACCGGGGGCCACGAGGGCCCGGAGCGCCGGGTACGAGTCGTGCTCGTCGACGACCACCGGATGTTCCGCACCGGCGTACAGGCCGAGATCGGCCGCACCGAGGAGACCGGCGTCGAGGTCGTCGGCGAGGCCGCCGACGTCGACCAGGCGGTCACCGTCATCACGGCGACCCGCCCCGAGGTCGTCCTCCTCGACGTCCACCTCCCGGGCGGCGGCGGCGTCGAGGTGCTCCGCCGCTGCGCCCCGTTCATGGGCGCGGTCGAGAACCCGGTGCGCTTCCTGGCGCTGTCCGTGTCGGACGCCGCCGAGGACGTCATCGGGGTCATCCGCGGCGGCGCCCGCGGCTACGTCACCAAGACCATCACCGGCTCCGACCTGGTCGACTCGGTGTTCCGGGTGCAGGACGGCGACGCGGTGTTCTCGCCCCGGCTGGCCGGCTTCGTCCTCGACGCCTTCGCCTCGACGGACGCGCCGCCGGTCGACGAGGACCTCGACCGGCTGACCCAGCGCGAGCGCGAGGTGCTGCGGCTGATCGCCCGCGGCTACGCGTACAAGGAGATCGCCAAGCAGCTGTTCATCTCGGTGAAGACGGTCGAGTCGCACGTCTCGGCGGTGCTGCGCAAGCTCCAGCTCTCCAACCGGCACGAGCTGACCCGGTGGGCGACGGCGCGCCGGCTGGTCTGAGCCCCCGCCGGGCCAGGCCGGGCGGGGGCCACGGCCCGGATCAGCCGGCCGTTCGCTCCGGGTCGAGCGAGATGTTCAGCTTCTCGCCGATCCTGCGGTACCCGATGCTCGCGTAGATCCGCTCCACATCGGCGTCGCCCGGCTCCAGCCACACCACCCGGCAGCCCCGCTCGAAGGCGGTCCGGGTCAGGTGGGCGGAGAGGGCGGCCCCGATGCCCCGGCGGCGGAAGTCCGCGCCGACGGCCAGTCCGGCCAGCTCGCTGAGGCCGTCGACCGGGACCGAGCAGCCGCCCGCGCCCGCCGGGATGCCACCGAGGGTCGCGAGTGCGGCGACGCCGCCGCCGGTGGCCGCGTTGCGCAGCCACTCCGCCTCACCGCCCTCGGGCTCGCCCGTCCCGCCGTATCCCAGGTGCTGCACGAGGGCGGCGGCGTCGAACTCCGCGTCGGTGGCCGGTTCGGCCGTCACGAGGCCGTCCACCGCCTTCGGCGTCAGCAGGCCGCCGGGGGCGCAGGCCAGCAGCGGGGCCCGGTTCTCGACGGTGAACCCGGCCGCCAGCAGAGCGGGTTCGACCGCGGGCGCCCAGTTGGGCAGGAACTCCAGGCGCGGCATCCGGTCCCGCTCGCGGAAGGCCGCTATCAGTGCGTCGAGTTCGCCGGGCGTCGGTTCGGCGCCCTGGTCGGGGATGGCGTAGTTGGCGTACTTCAGCGACCAGTTCACGTTGTGGCGCACCGTGAACGGGCCGACCCGGAGGTGATCCGGGGAACGCAGGGCGAGCGTGCGGGCGTGGGTCTGGACGTCGAAGTCCATGGGCATGCGCGGGTGTCCTTCTGTCCGGTCGGTCGGAAGGACGGGAGCCTATGCCACCCGGGTCGCTCCGGCGAAGGGCATTTGGTCGATCGGCGCGATCCGGACCGGGGCTCCAGGGCGCGGGGCGTGGATCATCTGGCCGTTGCCGATGTAGAGCCCGACGTGGCTGATGCCCGAGTAGAAGAACACCAGGTCCCCGGGCGCGAGTTCGGACCGCGAGACGCGTTGTCCGGAGTTGATCTGGGTGTACGTGGTCCGGGGGAGGGAGACACCCGCGGATTGCCAGGCGGCCTGGGTGAGGCCGGAGCAGTCGAACGAGGAGGGGCCGGTGGCGCCCCAGACGTAGGGCTTGCCCAGGGCCCCGTAAGCGAAGGCGACGGCTTCGGCGGCGCGGGCGTTCGGCGCCCGGTCGGAGCCGCGCGGGGCGCTGCGGTCGGCGTGCGCCGCGCCGCGGCTGCCGTCCGAGGCGTCGTACGCGGCGCGCTCGGCGGGGACAGGCGGGCCAGCAGCTTCCGGGCCTCGGACAGCTTGGTCCGGACCGTGGCCTTGTGCTTCTTCAGCTCGGCCTGGCCGGCGGCCAGGTCGGTCAGCTGTCCGGCGGCCTCGGAGCGCAGTTGGGTCACGTCCGCGACCTGGCGCTGCACGGCGCGGACCTCGGCGGCCCGGCGGTCGCCGGCCCGCTCCACGTACGAGGCGCGCTGCAGGTACTGGTCGGGGTCCGAGGAGAGCGCCAGCTGCAGGGCCGGGTCGATCCCGCCCGAGCGGTACTGCGCCGCGGCGAACGCGCCCAGCTTGTCGCGGGAGGCGTTGAGGCGCTCGGTCTTCCTGGCGGCCTGGTCGCGCAGCGCGTCGACCGCTTCGGCGGCGGCGGCCGCCTCCACCTTCGCGCCGTTGTACTTCTCGGTGGCGGCCTCCGCCTCCCGGTACAGCCGGTCCACCTCGGCCCTGACCTGCGCGGTGGTGGGCGTCGGGTCGGCGTGCGCAGATCCCGGCAACGCGGCAGCGGTCGCGGCCCCGGCGAAGGCGAGGGTTGCTGCGGTGCGGGCAGCAGAGCCGGTGTAAAGGCGCTGCTTGGGTTTGCGATGGGCGGCCACGAGGGCGGGAGTCCTTCCTGTCGACTGCCCGTCGGGGCCTACCGGCGGGCCCGCCCGGGTCCGGCGGCGGGTCACCAACAGGGGGAGTGGCCCGCCGCCGGATCTCTCGGCGGGGTGACCGGAGTGTGCCGTCCGGGTGCGGAGCGGCGGTGAAGCCGGTCACCTGGGTAGGGACGCTAAACCCGGGGCACGGGTAAGAGTCGTAATGACGCTTATTGCCTTGATTTGGCGTTGCGTTGTTGCCCGATGACCGGGAAAATTACGCCAGAGTCCGACAATTGGGGCATTTATCGGCCAAGTGGCCAGTAAGGGCCACCTGGCTGCGGAGTGCTGATATGGCCGCGGCTAGGCTGCGGACCCATGCGTGTACTCATCGATGTCTTCGTCGCCCTGCACATCATCGGTATCGCCGCCCTGCTGGGCGGCTTCCTGACTCAGCTGAAGGCGATGGGGGCGGGGACGGCGCGCTTCGTGCCGGGGATGCTGCACGGCGCGCTGACCATGCTGGTCACCGGTGTCGCGCTGGTCGGGCTCGACCAGGCCGACGACCACCCCGTGAACAACGTCAAGATCGGCATCAAGCTGCTGATCCTGGTCGTCGTCCTCGCGCTCGTCTACGTCAAGCGGGACGAGGAGAAGGTCGACAAGGGTCTCTTCGCCGCGGTGGGCGCACTCACGATCGTCAACATCTTCATCGCCACGCTCTGGAACTGAGCGCCGCCGGCCCGGCCCGTACGACAGGCCCTCAGTCCGCCGCGCCCCAGTCGACCTCCCGGCCGTCCCGCCGCAGAGCCTCCTCCACGCCGGCCCAGTCCTCGACCCACTCGCCCACGCAGTCCCGCGTCATCGCCGGGTCGGCCGCCACGAGGATGTCCACCCCGGCCGCCGCCGCCCGCTCCTCGGGCGTCCCGGCCAGGTCGGCCGACCGGTCGGCGCGCAGGTAGTAACCCGTGTCCTGGCCTGCCGTGATCCGGCCCACCACCCCGTACCGCGCCCGCTGTTCGGCCGCCGCGACATCGCCTCGGTCGGCGGTGGCCGTGACCGCGAGCCGGGTCTGCGCGGGCGCCGGATCCACTCCGCCCGGGTCACTGCCGTACCGGGCCTCCGCCACCACGAGCCGTTCGCGGCCCGTCCCGGCCGCCGCCGCGCGCAACGCGTGCACGTGCCGGGGCAGTTCCCCGGGGCTCCAGGACATGATCAGGCCGACGTCCCGGTCCTGGAGCGCTTCCTCCTGGGCCGCCAGGCCGCCGCCGTGCCCGTCCGCGTCCAGCAGCCGGGCCAGCTCCCGCGCCGAGGCGGACGGCCCGGCCACCCCGTCCGGCCCCCCGTCGACGAGCATGGCGACCCCGGAGAACAGCGCCCTCAACCCGAGCACCGCCGCCGCCCGCAGGCCGTCCGCGTCCGGCCGCAGCGCCGGATCCAGCTCCGGCAGTTCGCCCAGCCGGCGGTGCAGGGCCCCGGCCGCTTCCGCGTCAGGCGGCGCGGTGTCCCACAGCAGCTCCAGCGCGGCCACGCAGAGGTCCTGGTCCGCCGGGCGTCCCTCGTCGGCCAGGTACCGCAGCAGCACCCCGGCCGTGCGTTCGGTGCAGGCCGCCGAGAACAGCCGCGCCTGGCCGAAGGTCCCACGGAAGGCCATGCCCCGAACGCTTTCCGGGATCCTCACGGTCGCTTCGCTCCTGTTCGTACCGCATTGCCTTGCGGGCCGGTGCGAGCCGGCCCGCAGCCCGGGGTCACCGGAAGGCGGCCCCGGGGTCTCCCGTCCGGCTCAGGCCGGCCGCACGCTGCCGTAGATGGGCATGTAGTAGATCGACTCCTCGCGCACGTTCGCCCCCGGCTTGGGCGCGTGGATCATCATGCCGTCGCCCTTGTAGATGCCGACGTGGCTGATGTCGTCGTAGAAGAACACCAGATCCCCGGGCTGCAGATCCGCCGTGGCTATCCGGGTGCCGACCTCCACCTGGTCCCAGGTGGTCCGCGGAATGGTGACGCCCGCGGCCTTCCAGGCAGCCTGGGTGAGCCCCGAGCAGTCGTACGAGGACGGGCCCGTCGCCCCCCAGACGTACGGCTTGCCCAGCTGGGCCCTGGCGAACGCGAGGACCTTCGCGGCCTTGGTGGTGGCGCCGCTGTCCGAGCCCGTCCCGGCCCCGGTGCCCGTACCCCCGCGTCACCGGCCTCCCCGGCCTTGCGATCGGCCTCCGCCTTCGCGGCGGCCTGCTTCTTCGCCAGCTCCGTCGCCTTGCGCTGTGCCTCGGCCTTCTTCTTCCGCTCCAGCTCGGCGAGGCGCGCCTTCTCCTCGGTGGTCAGCTTCGACAGCAGCGTGCGGGCCTCGGTCAGCTTGTTCTGGACGTTCTGCTTGCTGGTGCGCAGCTTCGTCTGCGACTCGGTCAGCGTCTCCAGGCTCGTCACCGCCTCGGCACGCTTCCTGGACGCCTCGGCCTGCTTGGTACGGAAGTCCGTGACGGCCTGCTGCTGGTGCTCGGCCATCCGGTCCATGAGGTGGGTCTGGTCGAAGAACGACTGGGGGTCGTCCGCCAGGAAGAAGGTGGCGGTCGGCGCGAGGGTGCCGTCGCGGTACTGGGCGGCGGCGTAGTTGCCGAGCTTCCGGCGGGCCTCGTTCAGCTTGTCGGCGCGTGCGGCGATGTCGTCCAGCAGCGTGTCCACCTTGGTGCGCTGCTTGGCGGACGCCTCTTTCGCCTGGTCGTAGTGCTGGGTCGCGGTCCCCGCCTGCCGGTACAGGTCGTCGACCTTCTTCTGCACGTCCTCGATGCTGGGCTTCGGAGCCGGCTCCGCCAGCGCGCTCTGCGTGGACAGCAGGGTCACCGACGCGAGCGCGGCCGTCGTGAATCCGACGGCCGGGGTGGTACTGCGCACCCTGGGGCGCGGTTTGCGATGCGATGCCAAGGCCGGCATCTCCTTCCGTGGACCGCCTACCGGGTTAGCTGTCGGGTTCGGGCGGAACGGAAGGCTGCCCTACGGTCCTGGTGGAGTAAGCGGACCGATTCACCCCGGTGATGCGTGTGGGTCCCCGGTCCGGACGCCCGCAGGGGCAGCCCGGATTCGGCGTGGACGTCCGCTCGGCGTGGTTCGCCTCTGGGGGTACGGGCCGCCCGAACGAGCACGCTAGCCAACTCATGGTGTCGCTGTGAAGGTTGATGTGCGATATGCCCGATACATTTTCGTGACCTTGGCGGGGTGGGTGCGGTGTAGGCAGGTCAGGCACGGGGTTCACCCACACTCCGTGGAGGCGGCATCGCTTTGCGTGCCCGCGGGAAGGTCCACGGTTCGGCATGCGGCCCCGGGGTGTCAGTGCGGCGGCCTAGACTCGGACAGCGATGAGCAGCCTCTTTGACGACAGTTTCCTGGCCGGCCTCCAGCACACGGAGGAAGGGCCCCCGCCGCCCCCCGAGGACTCCGCACCCGAAGCGGTGCCGGAGGACCTCTTCGGAGGCGTGTTCGACGGGCCCCCGCCGCCCCGCGACGCGTACTACCGCGACGGGGCCCACCGCCCGGTCATCGACGCCGCCGCGCTGCTCGACGGGCTGAACACCGAGCAGCGCGCCGCCGTCGTGCACGCCCACTCCCCGCTGCTCATCGTCGCCGGGGCCGGCTCGGGCAAGACCCGCGTGCTGACCCACCGCATCGCCCACCTGCTGGCCGAGCGCGGGGTGCACCCCGGCCAGATCCTGGCGATCACCTTCACCAACAAGGCCGCGGGCGAGATGAAGGAGCGCGTCGAGCAGCTCGTCGGACCCCGGGCCAACGCCATGTGGGTCATGACCTTCCACAGCGCGTGCGTACGGATCCTGCGCCGCGAGTCGAAGAAGCTCGGCTTCACCTCCTCGTTCTCGATCTACGACGCGGCCGACTCCAAGCGGCTGATGGCCCTGGTCTGCCGCGATCTCGACCTCGACCCGAAGCGCTTCCCGCCGAAGTCGTTCACGGCGAAGGTGTCGAACCTGAAGAACGAGCTGATCGACGAGGAGACCTTCGCCGGCCAGGCCGCGGACGGTTTCGAGAAGACGCTCGCCCAGGCCTACGCGATGTACCAGTCCCGGCTGCGCGAGGCGAACGCGCTGGACTTCGACGACATCATCATGACGACGGTGCACCTGCTCCAGGCGTTCCCCGACGTCGCGGAGCACTACCGCCGCCGCTTCCGGCACGTCCTGGTCGACGAGTACCAGGACACCAACCACGCCCAGTACACCCTCGTACGGGAACTGGTCGGCCCGGCCGGCGACGCCGACGCCCCCGCCGAGCTGTGCGTCGTGGGTGACGCCGACCAGTCGATCTACGCCTTCCGCGGCGCCACGATCCGCAACATCCTCCAGTTCGAGGAGGACTACCCGAACGCGACCACGATCCTGCTGGAGCAGAACTACCGCTCCACCCAGACGATCCTGTCCGCCGCCAACGCGGTCATCGAGCGCAACGCGAGCCGCCGCCCGAAGAACCTCTGGACCAACGCCGGCTCCGGCGCCCGCATCACCGGCTACGTCGCGGACACCGAGCACGACGAGGCCCAGTTCGTCGCCGACGAGATCGACCGGCTGACCGACGCGGACGACGCCAAGGCCGGCGACGTCGCGATCTTCTACCGCACGAACGCGCAGTCCCGTGTCTTCGAGGAGATCTTCATCCGGGTCGGCCTGCCCTACAAGGTCGTCGGCGGCGTGCGCTTCTACGAGCGCAAGGAGGTCCGGGACGTCCTGGCCTACCTCCGGGTCCTCGCCAACCCCGAGGACACCGTCCCGCTGCGCCGCATCCTGAACGTGCCCAAGCGCGGCATCGGCGACCGCGCCGAGGCGATGATCGACGCCCTGTCACTGCGCGAGAAGATCACCTTCCCGCAGGCGCTGCGCCGCGTCGACGAGGCGTACGGCATGGCCGCTCGCTCCGCCAACGCCGTCAAGCGGTTCAACACGCTGATGGAGGAGCTGCGCACGATCGTCGAGTCGGGCGCGGGCCCCGCGGTGGTGCTGGAGGCGGTGATGGAGCGGACCGGCTATCTCGCCGAGCTCCAGGCGTCCACCGACCCGCAGGACGAGACCCGGATCGAGAACCTCCAGGAGCTCGCCGCCGTCGCGCTCGAATTCGAGCAGGAGCGTGGCGAGGAGGAGGGTGCGGGCACCCTCTCCGAGTTCCTGGAGAAGGTCGCGCTCGTCGCCGACTCCGACCAGATCCCCGACGAGGACACCGACGGCTCCGGCGTCGTCACGCTGATGACCCTGCACACCGCGAAGGGCCTCGAATTCCCGGTGGTCTTCCTGACCGGGATGGAGGACGGCGTCTTCCCGCACATGCGGGCGCTGGGACAGGTGAAGGAGCTGGAGGAGGAGCGCCGGCTCGCCTACGTCGGCATCACGCGCGCCCGCGAGCGGCTCTACCTGACCCGGGCGGCGATGCGCAGCGCGTGGGGCCAGCCCTCGTACAACCCGCCGTCGCGGTTCCTGGAGGAGATCCCGGACCAGCATCTGGAGTGGAAGCGAAAGGGCCCGATGGCGGCCCCGGCGGGGCCGACGGCGGGCATCACCTCGTCGTTGTCCGCGTCCCGTTCACGCTCCGGCCCCTCGGGCTTCGCGACCCGTCGGACCTCGGACAAGCCGACCATCACGCTCGTGGCCGGCGACCGGGTCACCCACGACCAGTTCGGCCTGGGCACGGTGACGGCGGTCGAGGGCATCGGCGACCAGGCGAAGGCCACGGTCGACTTCGGGGACGAGCGGCCGAAGAAGCTGCTCCTGCGGTACGCGCCGGTCCAGAAGCTGTAACGCCGGGGCCGGCCGGATCGGACGGCAACTGCTGTCCGATCGCCGGCTCAGGTCGGGTCGACGTCGTGGCTGCGGAGCCACGGCAGCGGGTCGATGGCCGCGCCGCCGCCGGGCCGCACCTCGAAGTGCATGTGCGGGCCGGTGGAGTTGCCGGAGTTGCCGGAGTACGCGATGACGTCTCCGGCCTTGACCGAGCCCGAGCGGATCCTGGTGCTGCTGAGGTGGCAGTACCAGGTCTCGGTGCCGTCGGCCATGGTGACGATGGCCATGTTCCCGTACGCGGTGTTGTACTGCGTCCGGACGGTGCCGTCGGTCGCGGCCATCACCGGGGTGCCGTACTGGACGGGGAAGTCGATGCCCGTGTGCACGGACATCCAGTTGACGCCCGCCTGCCCGAAGTACGCGCTGAGGCCGTGCTGCTTGACCGGCATGACGTACTTGGGGCGCAGGGCCTCCTTGCGGGCGGCCTCCGCCTCGCGCTTCTTCTTCGCCGCGTCCTGCCGTTCCTTCAGGTCGATGCGCTCCTGGGTACGGCTGGCGCGGTCGGCGAAGTTCTCCGCGTCGGCGCTGAGGTTGGCGAGCTGGGTGTCCAGCTTGTTGTTGGCGGCGACCGGCTCGACCGTGCCGGGGTCGGCGGCCGCCATCGACGTGGTGTCGTCCTTCGTCTCCTCGCCGCCGCCGATTCCGCCCACGGAGGCGGCGGCGATGCCGGCCACGCTCATCACGCAGGCGGAGGGGACGGCGACGGTGAGGAGGGCGGATCGCTTGGCCGGGGAACGCCTGCGGCTGCGGCTGCCGCCACCGCGGGAGACCTGGCGGCCCGCGGGCCGGTGCGCGGCGGCCGGGGCCGGGTCCTGGGCCGCGGCCTCGTGGCCGGTGGCCGCGTCGTCCGCGCCGGCTTCGGGGCCCTCCACGTCGAGGTCCAGCTGCGGGAGACTGAACTCGGCGGTCCGGTAGGGCTCGTACGGATCGTAGGAGGCCTGCTCGTGGCCGTGCGCCTCGTCCTGGGAGTGGCCCTGCCCGTCGGCTTGGGGGTGTCCTTCGTAGGACTCGTACGTCTCGTAGGCCTCGTGGGACTCATACGTCTCGTACGGATGCTGCGTCGTCTGTTCGGCTTCGTACGATACCGGCGCGGTTTGCGGCGTTTGCTGTCCGTGCTCGGGCGTGGCGCCGGTGTTCCAGGCGGTCGCGTCGTACGCGCCGGTGTCGAATCCCGCCGTGCCGGTGCCCGCCCACTGGCCGTTCGGGTACCAGCCGGTGGTGTCCCACTGGCCGGACGAGCCCGGGTCGCCGCCCTGCGCCGGGATGTTCGCGCCGTAGCCGTCGACCGGTAGCGCGTAAGCGGTGGAGTCGTACTGCGGTGCCGCGTCGTACTGGGGATGCTGCTGAGGCTGGGCGGTGTAGTCCGTGCCGTCGGCGGGGTGGCCGTAACCGGCGGTCAGGTGTGCGCCCGTGTCCCACTGGCCGGAGTCGTACTGGCCGCTGTATCCGGCCTGTCCGCCGTCGTAGGGGGCGGCGTAGCCCTGCGTGGTGTCGTACGAGCCGTCGTAGCTGCCGGGGAGGGAGCCGAAGAGCGGGTCGCTGTCGAAACTGCCCTGGGACTGGCCGTCGTATCCGGCGTACCCGGCGTGGGGGTGCTGGTCGTTCACCAACTTCTCTCTCGCCTCGGCAGCAGGACCTGTGTCCGGGGACCGGTGGGGGACTCCGGGGGCTAAGCAGTGGCCGCGACTGTACCCGGCGGTATGCGACGCCGACAATCTTCCACGGCTCCCGGGCACTCAGGAAACGGGCAATCGGCCGTCTTTCGACGAGCTGCTCACACAGCCTTGGCTCTATGTTCGAAACCCGTTCTATTTGTGGGGCACCGTGCGGTGTTGACGGGGCGGCCGACGGCCCCGGAACCCCGCCGGGCTCAGGCCACGGATGCGGCGCCGGCGGTCCCGCGGGCCGGCTCCTGCGCGTCGAGCGCCTGACGGACTCCGGCGGCCACGGCCGGGTGTACGGGCAGCGCGAGATGGCCGATCCCGCTGACGCGGACGTTCGTCACGTCGAGGTCCGGGTGGACGATGCAGCCCGCCTCGGCCGGGACGATCACCTGGTCCAGCTCGCTCCAGAAGCTGACGAAGCGGGTGCGGCAGCCGGGGGCGGGCAGGCGCAGCTCCTCGATCGGGGCCGAGCCGCTGCGCATCTGACGCACGATCGGGTGCGCGCTGGCCAGGGGCGCGGCGGAGGTGCCGGCGTGCGGGGTGCCGAGAGTGACCAGGGTGCGCACCCGCTGGTCACCGCCCAGCCGTTGTACGTAGTAGCGCGCTATCAGGCCGCCCAGGCTGTGCCCCACGATGTCGATCTCGCGATGTCCGGTGCGGGCGCAGATCTCCTCGACGTGCCGGCCGAGCAACTCGGCGGCCGTCCGGATGTCGCAGGTCAGCGGGGAGTAGTTGAGCGACTCCAGATGGCGCCAGCCGTGCCGGGCGAGGGAGCGGCGCAGCAGGACGAATACGGAGCGGTTGTCGATGAAGCCGTGCAGGAGCACGACGGGCGGCCGGTCGGGGCGCACGGCGGGCAGCGTGGCGGTCCCGGCCGGAGCGGGGGCCGGGTCGGCCGGGCGTGGCGTGGTGTTGCGCTCGCCGGTGATGCCGGTGGGGTACAGCAGTGCGTGTCCGGCGAGCACCACCAGCTCCAGAGCGGTCGCTCTCAGCAGGGCGGACGGCAGCCAGGTGGTGCGCAGGAGCGACCGGCGCAGCAGTAGAGGAAGAAAGGGCAGGGCCATCATGGTCGACCTCCTGCTCCGGCACCCGGGTGAGGCGGCTCCTGTCCCGTATGCCCTCATGGGGCGCCGTGTCGGAGGTCCGGGCGGCCTGTCACCGACCGGGACCCGCCGCTCGCCGCGCCTCCGGTCACCTGCGGTGACGGCCGGCGGGCGGTCGGTGAGCCGTACCACCGTGCCGTGCGGCTGACGGCGCGGTGGTACGACGACCTCGTGCGGCTCCCCTGGCGGCCGGTCCCGCACGGCTGGAGTGCCGCATGCTGCGGGAGACGGTGCCCGGTGAACATGTCCCACGTGTGATTTCCCCCTCCCGGTCCACCGCGAAACAGCGGCTTGCGGGATGCTGTCGATAACGTTCGTTCACATCCCCGGCCCTTCAGGCACGGGAGACGCATGTGGAGGCAGTGATGGGTGTGACCGGTCCGATCCGTGTGGTGGTGGCCAAGCCGGGCCTCGACGGCCATGACCGCGGGGCCAAGGTGATCGCGCGGGCGCTGCGCGACGCCGGTATGGAGGTCATCTACACCGGGCTCCACCAGACGCCGGAGCAGATCGTGGACACCGCGATCCAGGAGGACGCCGACGCGATCGGCCTCTCGATCCTCTCCGGCGCGCACAACACGCTCTTCGCGAAGGTGATCGCTCTGCTCAAGGAGCGCGAGGCGGAGGACATCAAGGTCTTCGGCGGCGGCATCATCCCGGAGGCGGACATCGCACCGCTGAAGGAGCAGGGCGTCGCGGAGATCTTCACCCCGGGTGCGACGACGGTCGAGATCGTCGACTGGGTCAACACCCACGTCCGTCAGCCGGCGGGAGCCTGAACCCACCGCCGGCCAGGGAGTGCGGACGGGCCCGGGGTGTCCGGGCCCGGGTGTCCGGGTGTTCGGGTTTCCGGGACGGCGCCCGGTTCGAGGTGGCGCGGTCCGAGGTGGCGGCGCCCGGTTCGAGGTGCCGCCATGTCCTGTCTTCGAGGTGGCGCCATGTCCTGCTGTTCGGGGTGGGTGGGCGTGCCGGTCGATGCGCCCGGCCCAGCCCGGGTTGGGTAGCCGGGCCGGGCGGCCGGGCCTGGCCGGCCACGGGGTGAGGCCGTCGCGCGGTGACGGGCGCGCCCGTCCTACCGGTCCGGTGTCAGCTCCGCGTCCATCGTCGCGCGCAGCCGCAGGGTGGAGACCAGGCGCTGGAACGCCTCCGACCAGTAGCCGTTCGCTCCGGGCGACGCGTCCGCGGGTTCGTCGGGAGTCGTGGTGAGGACCTCCAGGCGGTCCGCCTCGGCCGGATTCAGGCAGCGTTCGGCGAGGCCCATCACCCCACTGAAGCTCCACGGATAGCTCCCCGCGTCCCGGGCGATGTCGAGCGCGTCGACGACGGACCTGCCGAGCGGCTCCGCCCAGGGGACCGGGCAGACCCCCAGCAGCTGAAAGGCCTCCGACAGGCCGTGGGCCGCGATGAACTCGGCTACCCAGCCGGCCCGTTCGGCGGCGGGCAGCACGATCAGAAGCTTCGACCGCTCGGCGAGTGACGCGGTACCCGGCCCGTTCGACGGGGGCGTGGAGGGGGCGCCGAGCAGGGCCCGGGCCCATTCCGGGTCCCGCTGCCGGACGGCGGCCCGGCACCAGGCGGCATGCAGTTCCTCGGTCCAGCCGTCGGCCACGGGCAGCGCGACGATCTCCCGCGCACCGCGGCCGCCGAACCGGGCCGGCCAGACGCCGAGCGGGGATGCCTCCACCAACTGGCCCAGCCACCAAGACCGTTCACCCCGCCCGGACGGCGGGAGCGCCACGACGCCGTCCCGTTGCATCGCCGTATCGCATTCGTGTGGGGCCTCCACGGTCACGAACGGTTCGGTGCCGGTCAGACCCGGGCTCACGCAGGACAGGGCGCGGGCCGCCATCCGCCCGGCGAGCGCCGATCCGGGAAGCGCGGAGAGCAACTCGGCCGCCGTCGCACGGACATTGCGGCTGCGGTCGGCGAGGGCGCGTTCCAGGAAGTCCTCATCGGCGCCGGAGAGCCCGGTGCGCAGGGAGTCGGCGAACATCAGCCGGTCCTCGGCCCGCTCCGTGGACCAGGTGGTGGCGAGCAGGGCGAGCGCGGCGCCGGCCTCATGCGCCCGTACGGCCGCGAGCAGGGCGACCCGTTCGGCGAACAGACCCTCCTCCCACAACCGGCGCACCGCTTCCGGGTCGGTCACATCGGGCAGCAGCGAGGTGCCGGACGCACCGCGCAGCGCGAACTTCCACTCGGGGTTCAGCCCGGCGAGCCACAGCCCGCGCGGTCCGGCGAACGCCAGTGCCTGCGGCCGCAGATCGGTCCGCGACCGGGCCGCGTCCAGCAGGGCGGGCAGCGCGGCGTCCGGCGCCCGGTAGCCGTGCACACCGGCGGTGGTCAGCCACTGCGGGATCAGCTCCGTCAGATCGGGTGCCGTGCCGCGCCGGCCGCCGGAACCGCTGGGTGCCGCCCGGTCCGCGAGCAGCCGGTCCAGCCGTCTCCGGGCGGCTTCGGGCAGGGGCGGCCGCGGGTCGGCGGGTGCGGGTTCGGGGCGAGGGGCCGCCGGTGCGGGCAGCAGGCCTGCCCGGCGCCGCACGGTGTGCAGCGCGGCGGCGTTCAGCAGGGCGGCTGCCGCGCCGTCCGGGCCGCCGGATGCCGTCCCGGGCGGGCGGCGGTCCGTGCCGAGCAGCGCCGAGGTGACCAGCTCCTCCCACGACGACATGGCGTCGAGCGTGCCGGTGGGGTCGACGGGTGCGGGTGTAGGTGTCGGCGCGGAGCCGGTGGTGGTGAGTGCGGGCGCGGGTGCGGGTGCCGGCACTGGTGTGGAGCCGGTGGCTGTGGGCGTGGTCATGGGCGCGGTGGTACGGGGCATCGCTCCTCCTCCAGGGTTCAGATGAGCGGCACGGTCGGCAGGGACTCGGTGGTGAGCGGCCTGGGGTGCGCCGTGGTGTGCGGCTCGGTGTGCGCCGTGGTGTGTGCGGACGCCATCGGCATCGCGTCACCTTCCTGGCGCGCGGCCGGCCACGTCGCGAGCGGATCGAAGCCACGGTGACCGCATTCGCCGAAGACGGTGAGCGGGCCGCCCCCGGAGAGCGCGACGAGCTTCCACAGCGCGGGCCGGGACAGCGCGGCGGTGGCGACGGGCAGGCCCGAATGACCCTCCGCGTCGATCAGTTGCCAGCCGTCCGGCGACGGCACGGGTATGACGTCGCGCAGGGTCACCGGCCAGGAGTCCAGCCAGGGGTCGTCGCTCAGGGCCCGCCCGTACGCGGCGATCGCCTCGGTGACCGTGACACCCGGCGGAGGCGGACCGGCCGGCGCCGGCAGCCCGAACTGCGGGCCCAGCTCGGCCCGTAGCTGTCCGGACCCGGGATAGGGCGTGAGCTCGGCGTCGATGGTCACGCCGACGGGCAGGGCCTGCCCGGGGGAGCGGCCGGCGGCCCCGAAGGACAGCAGCAGCGCGGTGCGGCCCGACTCCCTTCCGTACAGCCAGATGCGGCGGGTGACGATCTTGCCCTCGGGGGTGTCGTACTGGGCGAGGACCAGCCAGTGGTCACGGACCGGCGGGCCCTCGGCGGCAGCCGTCAGCCCGACCCGGGTGCGGACCGTGGCCGCCAGTGCTTCCGGCAGCCGGTCGACGCCCAGCCAGGCCGTGTCCAGCAGGTGCAGCAGCGCGCACTCCTCCAGCAGCCGGACCGGCCAGCCCGGCCCTGATGCCGGGATCGCACCCAACTCCCGCACCCGGCCCGCCAGACCGGGCGCCTGTGCGTCGACCATGCGGGCCGCGGTCTCCTCCCACAGCCCGTACCCCGACTGCTCGGCCGCGGCCAGGCCGCCGCGCACCAGGTCGGTCAGGCGCTGCTCCAGCTCCTGCGCACCCCCGCCGATCCGCTCGGCCCGGCGCTCGGCCCGCCGTCGGGCGGCGGCCGGATCGGCGGGCCCGGCCGCCGCACCGCCACCGCCGTCCGGCCGCCCCTCAGCCTTCGCCGCCTCCGCGCGGCGGCGGCGGCCGTCCAGCCACTCACCGGCCCAGTCCGGCGGGTCGGCGGCCGGAACCGCCGTTTCGTCGGACGCCCGGAGCAGCAACAGGCCCAGCGCGTGCTTGCAGGGGAACTTCCGGCTGGGGCAACTGCACTTGTACGCGGGGCCGGTGGTGTCGATCACCGTCCGGTACGGCTTGCTCCCGCTGCCCCGGCACAGACCCCACACCGCACCCGGACCGTCCCACCCGGTGTCCGACCACGGCCCGGCCGAACCGAGCTTGTTCCCCGCCTTGCGTGAAGCGTCGTCAGGAGCCAGGGCCAGGACCTGCTCCACCGTCCAGCGCGCCGCCGCAGCGGCGGTGCGCAAGGGTTCTCCCCCGTCAGTCAGCAGCATGGGAACGACGGTAGGCCGCACCACTGACAACCGGCTCCGACCTGCGGGAAGGCCGATTGTCAGTGCCATGGTGCACCGTGGGAACCACATCGGGTCGACCGATCTGGAGGGGGTTCCATGACCGTGTCCGAAACCACCGCAACCGCAGGCGCCGAGGCGCTGCGTCCACATGCCGAGGACGCCTTCGCCGACGAGCTGAAGGCACTCGCGGCCGCCGACGACCGCCCGCGGCCCGCCCGTTGGCTGCTGTCGCCCTGGGCCGTCGCCACGTATCTGCTCGGCGGCACCCTGTCGGACGGGACGGTGATCACACCCAAGTACGTGGGCCCGCGCCGCCTCGTCGAAGTCGCCGTCACCACGCTCGCCACCGACCGGGCACTGCTGCTCCTCGGCGTACCAGGCACCGCCAAGACCTGGGTCTCCGAGCATCTCGCCGCCGCCGTCAGCGGCGACTCGACCCTCCTCGTCCAGGGCACGGCGGGCACACCCGAGGAAGCGGTCCGCTACGGGTGGAATTACGCGGAGCTGCTCGCGCACGGCCCCAGCCGCAAGGCGCTGGTCCCCAGCCCGCTGATGCGCGCCATGTCCGAGGGCATGACCGCCCGCATCGAGGAACTCACCCGCATCCCCGCCGATGTGCAGGACTCGCTGATCACCATCCTGTCGGAGAAGACGCTGCCCCTGCCCGAACTGGGCCAGGAGGTGCAGGCCGTCCGCGGTTTCAACGTCATCGCCACGGCCAACGACCGCGACCGCGGGGTCAACGAACTGTCCAGCGCGCTGCGCCGCCGGTTCAACACCGTGGTCCTGCCGCTGCCGGCGACACCCGAGGCGGAGGTCGACATCGTCGCCCGGCGCGTCGACCAGGTCGGCCGCTCGCTCGACCTGCCGTCCGCGCCCGACGGCCTCGCGGAGATCCGCCGCGTGGTCACCGTCTTCCGCGAGCTGCGCGACGGGGTCACCACCGACGGCCGCACCAAGCTCAAGTCCCCTTCCGGGACGCTGTCCACGGCCGAGGCCATCTCCGTCGTCACCAACGGCCTCGCGCTCGCCGCGCACTTCGGTGACGGGGTGCTGCGCCCCGGTGACGTCGCGGCCGGCATCCTCGGCGCGGTCGTCCGGGACCCGGCGGCCGACCGGGTGGTCTGGCAGGAGTACCTGGAGACCGTGGTGCGCGAGCGGGACGGCTGGAAGGACTTCTACCGCGCCTGCCGTGAGGCCTCCGTATGACCGGCACCCCGCGCCCCGGCGGGCCGCTGCTGCTGGGGGTGCGGCACCACGGCCCCGGCTCGGCCCGCGCCGTCGGCGCCGCACTGGACGCCGCCCGCCCGCGCGCGGTACTCGTCGAGGGCCCGCCCGAGGGCGACGCGCTGCTGCCGCTCGCCGCCGACGAGCAGATGCGGCCGCCCGTCGCGCTGCTCGCCCATGCGGTGGACGACCCCGGACGGGCTGCCTTCTGGCCGCTCGCCGAGTTCTCCCCGAATGGGTCGCGATCCGCTGGGCCCTGGCCCACGGCGTGCCGGTCCGCTTCATCGACCTGCCGGCCGCCCACTCCCTGGCCATGACGGAGGAGGAGGAGCGCGGGGGGCCGACCGAACAGGCCGAGGACGCGGGCCCGGCGGCCGTGCCGCTCGACCCCGTCCGGCTACTGGCCGAGACCGCGGGCTACGACGACCCCGAACGCTGGTGGGAGGACGTCGTCGAACACCGCGCCCACGACGGCGGACCCGGTGACCCGTTGGCACCCTTCGCCGCCCTCGGCGAGGCGATGACCGCCCTGCGCGAGGTGTACGGGGACGGCGGCCACCCCCGGGACGGGGTCCGCGAGGCGTACATGCGGATCCAGTTGCGCGCGGCGCGCAAGGAGTTCGGGGACGGCGTCGCCGTGGTCTGCGGCGCCTGGCACGTGCCGGCGCTCGAAGCGAGGACGACACTCGCCGCCGACCGGGCTCTCCTCAAGGGACTGCCCAAGGTCAAGGCCGAACTGACGTGGGTGCCCTGGACCCACCACCGGCTCGCCCGGCACAGCGGGTACGGGGCGGGGATCGACTCACCCGGCTGGTACGCACACCTCTTCGCCGCCCCGGACCGCCCGATCGAACGCTGGATGACCAAGGTCGCGGGGCTCCTGCGCGACGAGGACCGGTTCGTGTCCTCCGCCCACGTCATCGAGGCCGTCCGGCTCGCCGAGACCCTCGCCGCCATGCGGGGCCGGCCGCTGGCCGGGCTGAGCGAGACGACCGACGCGGTCCGGGCCGTGATGTGCGAGGGCTCCGACATGCCGCTCGCACTCGTCCGGGACCGGCTGATCGTCGGTGGCGCCCTCGGCGAGGTGCCGGACACCGCGCCCGCCGTCCCGCTCCAGCGCGATCTCACCCGGCAGCAGCGCACTCTCCGCCTCAAACCGGAGGCGGCCGAAAGGGAGATGGAGCTCGACCTCCGCAAGGACACCGACGCCGCCCGCAGTCGGCTGCTGCACCGGCTGCGGCTCCTCGGCGTCGGCTGGGGCGAACCCACCGAAGGCCGGGGGAGCACCGGCACCTTCCGGGAGAGCTGGCGGCTGCACTGGGAGCCCGAGTTGTACGTACGCGTCGCGGAGGCGGGCGTATGGGGGACCACCGTGCTCTCCGCCGCGACCGCCCGGGCCGAGTCGGACGCCCTGGCGGCCACCGCCCTCGCCGAGGTGACGGCACTCGCCGAACGGTGCCTGCTGGCCGAACTCCCCGACGCACTGCCCGTCGTGATGCGAGTGCTCGCCGACCGCGCCGCGCTCGACACGGACGTCGGTCATCTCGCCGACGCCCTGCCCTCCCTGGCGCGCACCCTGCGCTACGGGGACGTCCGGTCCACGGACACTGCCGCTCTCGGGGAGGTCGCGGCCGGACTCGCGGAGCGGATCTGCGTGGGACTGCCTCCCGCCTGCACCGGCCTCGACGCCGACGGGGCCGCCGAGCTGCGCCGCCGGGTGGACGGCGTCCACACGGCGATCGGACTGCTCGCCGGCGCCGTACCGGCGAACGCGGACGGGCTGCGCGAACGCTGGAGAGCGGCGCTGCACAAGCTCGCCACCCGGGACACGGTCGCGGGCGTGATCCGGGGCCGGGCCGCCCGGTTGCTGCTCGACGACGGGCACCTCGCACAGGACGACGCGGCCAGGCTGATGAGCCTGGCCCTGTCCCCCGGCACACCGCCCGCCGACGCCGCGGCCTGGATCGAGGGCTTCGTCGGCGGGGCGGCAGGCGGCGGCATGCTCCTGGTCCACGACGAGAGGCTGCTCGCCCTGGTCGACGCCTGGCTCACCGGGGTTCCCACCGACACCTTCACCGATGTGCTTCCCCTGCTGCGCCGCACCTTCTCGGCGTACGAGTCAGGCGTCCGGCGCACGCTGGGCGAGCTCGTCCGACGCGGACCGGCCGCCGCCGGGGGAGCGGCGCGCACCGGCACGGTTCCGGGCGGCGGGACGACGGCACCCGGATTCGGTCCCGTCCTCGACGGCCCACGCGCGGACGCGGTGGTGCCGGTACTCCGCCTCCTGCTCGGACTGGACGCGCATACGGACGCGTATCCGGCTGCGGATTCGCATGCGGAGGCGGGCGCGGCCCGGTCCGCAGCGGGACACCAGACCACCGACGAGCCGCTGGGGGCAACGGGATGACGACCGACAGCACCGAGGCCGCGAACACCTCCGCCGGCACCGCAGCCGCGACGGCGGAGGGGCCACCACCCTGACAGCGCCCCCGGCGCGCGTCGCGGACGAGGGCGAACGGCTGCGGCGCTGGCGCATGGTGCTCGGCGCGGACAGTGCGGAGAGCACCGGCTGCACGCTCACCGGACGCGACGCCGCGATGGACAGCGCCTTGACCGCGCTGTACGAGGGCGGAGGCAGGACGGGCGGCCGCGGCGGCAGCGGTCGCTCGGCCGGACTGGGCGCCTCGGCGCCCTCCGTGGCCCGCTGGCTCGGCGACATCCGTACGTACTTCCCGAGCTCCGTCGTCCAGGTCATGCAGCGCGACGCCATCGACCGCCTCGGACTCTCCGCGCTCCTGCTCGAACCGGAGATGCTGGAGGCCGTGGAGGCGGACGTCCATCTTGTCGGCACCCTGCTCTCGCTCAACAAGGTCATGCCCGAGACGACGAAGGAGACCGCGCGCGCCGTGGTGCGCAAGGTCGTCGAGCAACTGGAGAGCCGGCTCACCAACCGCACCCGGGCCGCGCTCACGGGGGCGCTGGACCGCTCCGCGAAGATCAGCCGCCCGCGCCACCACGACATCGACTGGAACCGCACCATCCGGGCCAACCTCAAGAACTACCTGCTCCTGCCGGGGAGGACGGGGCCGGCACGATCGTGCCGGAGCGGCTCATCGGCTACGGGCGCGCCGCGCAATCGGTGAAGAAGGAGGTCATCCTCTGCATCGACCAGTCCGGTTCGATGGCGGCCTCCGTGGTGTACGCCTCGGTCTTCGGCGCCGTGCTCGCCTCCATGCGCTCCCTGCGGACCAGGCTCGTCGTCTTCGACACGGCCGTCGTCGATCTCACCGACCAGCTCGACGACCCCGTCGACGTGCTCTTCGGCACCCAGCTAGGCGGCGGCACCGACATCAACCGGGCACTCGCCTACTGCCAGTCCAGAATCAGCCGCCCCGCCGACACCGTCGTCGTACTCATCAGCGACCTCTACGAGGGCGGCATCCGCAACGAGATGCTGAAGCGGGTCGCGGCGATGAAGGCGTCCGGGGTGCAGTTCGTGACCCTGCTCGCCCTCTCCGACGAGGGCGCACCCGCCTACGACCGCGACCACGCGACGGCACTCGCCGCGCTCGGCGCTCCGGCCTTCGCCTGTACGCCCGACCTCTTCCCGGACGTGATGGCGGCCGCGATCGAGAAGCGGGCACTGCCCATACCGGACAAGGAGACCCATCAGTAACAGGGGACTTGCGTGACCCCGGGCGACTCGTGCAAGCATCGTCCCGTCGTACGCGGAGGGATGTATTCCGCGTACGCGGAATCCGGAGAGGACTCATTCCCGCGTGACCACGGCAGTTGTCCGTCCAGCCAGCGACCCGCGCCCCGGCGCGGGCCGGCCGGTCGGCGTGCGCTGCAGGTGGTGCTCTTCGTCGGCGGTCTGCTGGCACTGGGCCTGCTCTTCGGAACCCGGGCCCACGCGGAACAACAGCCGCTGCCACAGCTGCGCGGCGCCACGTCCGCGGCGGGTGCGGCTGCGAGCGGGTCCGCATCGGACGTGCGCGAATCGGCCTCCGCTGTACGCGGGTCCGCTGCGGGTACGCGCGAATCGGTCCCCGCCGTACGCGAGTCGGCTTCGGCTGCGCACACGTCGGACTCGGCTGTGGGCAAGTCCGACTCGGGAGCAGTGGCCGACTCGGGAGCACCTGCCGTCCCGTCAGCACCGGCCGCCCCGGTCGCGGAGCATGAGCAGGTGGCCCCGGCCGCCCAGCCCACGCCTGCAGCCGGGGCCGGGCCCGCGTCCGCAGCCGTCCGCCCGGCCGCCGGCCCGGTGCGTGACACGGTCCGTCCGGTGGTGCAGCCGGCCCGGGACGTGGTCCGTCCCGTCGCCAAGCCGGTCCGGCAACTGGCCCGGCCCGGCGGTCAGGTCGCCGGGAAGGCTCTCGACGCGGCCGTCACCGCCGTCCTCGACACCACCCGTCCGGCCACCCGGCCGCTCGCGGGCGTACTGCCCCTGCCGGAACTGCCGTTGCCGGGACTTCCGCTCCCGGAACTGCCGTTGCCAGGACTCCCGCTCCCGGGCACGCCGCTGCCGGCCACCCCGGAGGCCCCGGTCGCAGGCGCGTACCCGGCACCGGGCGCGGCCGACAGTGCCGCCCGGCGCCCGGCAGTGGCGCGACCCGCAGCCGTGCCGATGTCCCCGGCGTACCTCGCGCGGGACGGGTTCCCCGTTCCGCGCGAGGCGGCGGGCGCCGCTCACCGGGCAGTCGCGACCGACCCCCGGCCGGTGCATCGGGAGCCCCTCGGTCCCGGTGGTGAGCAGGGCGGTTCCGCGTCCGCCGAGGTCCATCACCCCCGCGGTGGTGACCAGCCCGCCGTCTCCGGAACGGGCGACACCTCCTTCGGGCTCGTCCGCGGCGCCGGTCTCCCGGCGACCGTCGCGCCGGTCCGTGACAGGTCGGCCGACATCCTCGAATTCCCCGGCTAGGGCAGACCCTTCCCCCGCCCCGACCTGCCGCGCGGGGGCGGAACAGGTCTGCCCGCCGTCCGGACGTGCTCCGGATCAAGACATGAATTCGAAGGATCTGACACACACATGCACAAGAACATCCGCCGTTCCATAGCCGTCGCCGCAACCGCCACCGGTATGTGGGCCCTCGGCACCGCCGCCGCCAGCGCGGACGAACTGCCCGTTTCCCTCCCGCTGTCCACCCCCGACCACGCGGCCGACGTCTCCGATGTCGCCGACGTGATCAACGGTGTCGACGGCGACGACGTCGTCGGCAAGGCCGAGGGACTCACGGACACCGCACAGGCCAAGGCGGCCGACGCGACAGCCGACGCGAGGGCCGCGGTCCGGAACGCCGCGGCCGGCCACGCGGCCGACCGGGCCGGCCTCGCCGGTCACACCCCGGAGGCCGGGGACCAGGTGACGGGCGCCGTCGAGAAGGCCGCAGGCACCACCGCGGACAGGGTCACCGGCAGCCACTTCGGCACGCCCGCCCCCGAGGCGCCGGTCGACTACCTCTTCGGCCCGATCGAGCAGCTCCCCGGCTACGGCCCGGACCACCTGCGGACAGCCGCCCCCGGCGCGCTGGACACCGGCGTCGACACGGCCCTGTCCACGACGCGGAGCACGGCCAAGGCCACCACCGAGGGCGCCCTCACCCAGGCCGCACCGGTCGTCGGGCAGACCTCCGACGCCGTGCTGCCGCCCGTCGTCGCCGATGTCGTCTCCGGGGTGCTGCCGGTCGTCGGACAGGCGCTCGGTGATGTCTCCACCCTCGTCCAGGGAGTCGTCGGCGAGGTCACGCCGTTCGCCGACGGAGTCGTGACGCACGCCGCCGCGCCGTTCGTGCAGGGCGTGACGACCGAGGTGCAGCCGCTGGCGTACGGAGTGACCGGCGCGGTCCAGCCGTTCGCCGAGGGTGTCGTCTCCGAGGTCCCGCCGCTGGCCCAGGGCCTGACGGGCGACGCGGTCGGCCCGTTCGCGCAGGGGTGACCACCCGGGTGATGCCGCTGGCACAGGGCGTCGGCGCCGAGGCCCGGCCCTTCGCGGGCGGTCTCGTGGGCACCGTCGGCGACGACGCCCGTCCGACCGTGGCGAACGCGGCGTACGGCGCCCAGGGCCTGACCTCGGTCACGCCCGACTACGTCTCCGGCACCCTCGCGGCGCTGCCGTCGGTGGCTCCGGCATACCCGGTGCAGGGCATCTGAGACTCCCCGCGCGCCACCCGTAGCACCGGGAACCGAGCCCGGTGACGTGCCGGGCGGCCTCCCCCGGTCCGGTCCCCACAGGTCCGGACCAGGGGACGCCGCCCGGTCCACCGGTGGCCGGCCGGCGTGGTGCGGTGCCGTTTTGTCCACTGCGACCCGGCCACCAGCGCGATCTGTGACCGTAATCACCGCCCAGGTGTGATCTGCGATTTAGGGTCCTGCGGGGCTCGGGGATAACCTGCGAGACGGACATGCCGCGTATTCGGTCACCGTGTGCGCCTTCCTTGTGACAGAGCAGTCACGTTGCCCCTCGCGGCACGCCCACGCAGAAAACCAACCGCGAGACCATTTGATAAGGGACGGACGCGCGTGGACCTGTTCGAGTACCAGGCGAGGGACCTCTTCGCCAAGCACGGTGTACCGGTGCTGGCCGGTGAAGTGATCGAGACGCCTGAGGCAGCCCGCGAGGCGACCGAGCGGCTGGGCGGCAAGTCGGTCGTCAAGGCGCAGGTGAAGGTCGGCGGCCGAGGCAAGGCCGGTGGCGTCAAGCTGGCCGCCGACCCCGACGAGGCGGTCGCCCGGGCGACCGACATCCTCGGCATGGACATCAAGGGCCACACGGTCCACAAGGTGATGATCGCCGAGCTGTCCCCGGAGATCGAGGCGGAGTACTACGTCTCGTACCTCCTCGACCGCACCAACCGCACCTTCCTGGCCATGGCCTCGGTGCAGGGCGGCATGGACATCGAGGAGGTCGCGGAGAAGACCCCCGAGGCCCTCGCGAAGGTCCCGGTCAACGCCGTCGACGGGGTTGACATCGTCAAGGCCCGCGAGATCGTGGCCCAGGCGAAGTTCCCGGCCGACGTGGCCGAGGGTGTCGCCGAGGCCATGGTGACCCTGTGGGACACCTTCGTCGCCGAGGACGCCCTCCTCGTCGAGGTCAACCCGCTGGTGAAGACCAAGGACGGCCGGATCCTGGCCCTGGACGGCAAGGTGTCTCTCGACGAGAACGCCGACTTCCGTCAGCCGGAGCACGAGGCGCTCGAGGACAAGGCCGCAGCCAACCCGCTCGAGGCTGCTGCCAAGGCCAAGAACCTCAACTACGTCAAGCTCGACGGCGAGGTCGGCATCATCGGTAACGGTGCCGGTCTGGTCATGTCGACCCTGGACGTCGTCGCGTACGCCGGTGAGGTCCACGGCAACGTGAAGCCCGCCAACTTCCTCGACATCGGTGGCGGCGCCTCCGCGGAGGTCATGGCGAACGGCCTCGAGATCATCCTCGGCGACCCGGACGTCAAGTCCGTCTTCGTCAACGTCTTCGGCGGCATCACCGCCTGCGACGAGGTCGCCAACGGCATCGTCCAGGCGCTCGAGCTGCTCAAGACCAAGGGCGAGGCGGTCACCAAGCCGCTCGTCGTGCGCCTTGACGGCAACAACGCGGAGCTGGGTCGCAAGATCCTCTCCGACGCCAACCACCCGCTCGTTCAGCGTGTGGACACCATGGACGGCGCGGCCGACAAGGCCGCCGAGCTCGCCGCGGCTGCGAAGTAAGGAAGAGGGACTCAGACCACCATGGCTATCTTCCTCACCAAGGACAGCAAGGTCATCGTCCAGGGGATGACCGGCGCGACGGGCATGAAGCACACCAAGCTCATGCTCGCCGACGGCACCAACATCGTCGGCGGCGTGAACCCGCGCAAGGCCGGCACCTCCGTCGACTTCGACGGCAACGAGGTCCCGGTCTTCGGTTCCGTCAAGGAAGCGATCGAGAAGACCGGCGCGAACGTGTCCGTCCTCTTCGTGCCGCCGGCCTTCTCGAAGGCCGCCGTCGTCGAGGCGATCGACGCCGAGATCCCGCTGGCCGTCGTCATCACCGAGGGCATCGCCGTTCACGACTCGGCCGCCTTCTGGGCGTACGCCAACGCGAAGGGCAACAAGACCCGGATCATCGGTCCGAACTGCCCCGGCCTGATCACCCCCGGTCAGTCCAACGCCGGCATCATCCCGGGCGACATCACCAAGCCCGGCCGCATCGGTCTCGTGTCGAAGTCCGGCACGCTGACCTACCAGATGATGTACGAGCTCCGTGACATCGGCTTCTCGTCCGCCGTCGGCATCGGTGGCGACCCGGTCATCGGTACGACGCACATCGACGCCCTCGCGGCGTTCGAGGCCGACCCCGAGACCGACCTGATCGTCATGATCGGCGAGATCGGCGGCGACGCCGAGGAGCGTGCGGCGGACTTCATCGCGAAGAACGTCACCAAGCCGGTCGTCGGTTACGTCGCGGGCTTCACCGCCCCGAGGGCAAGACCATGGGCCACGCCGGCGCCATCGTCTCCGGCTCCTCCGGCACCGCGCAGGCGAAGAAGGAGGCCCTCGAGGCCGCCGGCGTCAAGGTCGGCAAGACGCCGACCGAGACCGCCAAGCTGGCACGCGAGATCCTCGGCGCCTGACGCCTCACCGCGTCGGAGCACCACCGCAGGAACGCGTCACCGCACAGAGAAGCGGGCCCGTACCCCCGATCAGGGGGGACGGGCCCGCTTCTCTGTGCGCAGTGCCCGGGTCAGCCGACGCCGGGAACCAGCCGGGCGGGACCGCGCACGAGCTCGCTGCCGAGCTTCTTCTGCACCTTCCTGTCCTGCGGCGTCAGCTTCTGCGGACCGCCTCGCGGCGGCACACCGCCGACCCGCTGCGCGGGTGAATCGGGTGTCCGGTACTCCCTCGGAGCCGTGGCCAGGGTGATCAGCGTCAGGCCGATCAGCAGCACGGTGAACGCGATGGCTGCCCGCGTCCAGAGCTGCGCCTTGCGTTCGCTCCCGGTACGGATCAGCTCAGGCACCGGCAGCGAGGAGGCGGGCTGGGCGAGGGCGAGTGCGCCGAGCCGCTCGTGCAGCAGCGCGGACTGCTCGTCCGGCGACGCCGGCTTCGCCAGCTCGGGCAGCTGCTCGGCGACGGCCGCCCGCGCGGTCACCAGCCGCCCCGCCGCTGCCGGAGTGCTCGCCTCCGTCTCCGCCGCGGTCTCCGGCAGTCCCAGCCCGACACCGTCGTGGAGCAGCAGCGTGCGCCGGTAAGAGGGCGGCAGGGCCAGCAGCGCGTCGAGCAGGGCGCGCGGGCCGGGTGCCTCGGGGGGCGGATCGGGACGGCGGTGTTCGCGCCGCAACCGGTGCCACGGCGACATCGCGTGCTCGTAGGCGGCCGCGCGTACCCAGCCCACCGGGTCCCGGTCCACGGCGACCTCCGGCCAGCGCTGCCAGGCCAGCTCGAAGGCCTTGGCGACGGCCTCGCGGGAGAGGTTGCGGCGGCCGGTCAGCAGATACGTCTGCCGGAACAGCGCGGCCGCGGCGTGCCGGTACAGGGCGTCGAACGCCTCGTCGGGCGAGAGCCCGGCCTCGGTCACGCCCTCGCCGCTGCCCTCGTGCTCACCGCCGCCCTCGCCGCCACCGCCAACGCCACCGCCACCGTCGCCGGCGCTGTCGCCGGGGGTGGCGGGACCTGTGGGCGTGGCCCCGCCCACGTCGGGCGGGTCGGGTGTGGTCCCGGTGTCGGTCGTGGCCATGGCGTCGCTCCCGGTGGCTTCGACGGGGGCCGGCGGGAGGGGCTGCGGCGACGGCGTCACGGGCTCGGCCGCGGGGGGTGCGGACTCGGCGGGCTGCCCGGCCGCTGCGGGCGCCGCCGGGCGGGCCGCCTGTTCGGCGGCAGCCTTCGACCAGTTGTCCGGAGCCTCCGGCTTGACGTCGGAGGTGGCGGGAGCGGACTGCGCGCCGCTGGATCCGATCAGCCTGGCGTACGCCTCGCGCTTGCGACCCCGCGGACTGGTGCGGCCCGTTTCCCAGGCCCGGACCGTGGCCCGGGTGACCCCCACAGCCGCTGCGACCTGCTCCTCACTCAGTGACTTCGCCTCCCGCAGCCTGCGGCGCTCCTTGGGCGAGGGGAGCGGATGGGCAGCGGCCGTGCCGGTCGTGCTCTGCGTCATGAGGGCTCCCCGCACGGCCTGCACTGGGTGAAAAAGTACATAAACGTATATTGAGCGACACAACGGCCATTCGCCCGTTACACGGAATAAGCGCGTGTCGTTGGGAGCATTGCGGCGTGACCCAAGTGACCGAACGCAGCCCGTCGTTGTCGGCAGAGCAGGGGCGGTCGGCCGTACTGGCCTCGGCGCTGCTGCGTGGGGCGGTCGCGGCCGGGCTCGGACTGGGCTCCGTCGCCATGTCCGTCATGGTGCTGTGGATCAGTTCCCCGGACTCCGTCAGCGGTCCCGGCGAGGCCCTGCATGCGGCCGCCGGCCTCTGGCTGCTCGCGCACGGCGCCGAACTGATCAGAACCGACACCCTGACCGGTGCCCCGGCACCCGTCGGCGTCGTCCCCCTGCTGCTCGGGGCCCTGCCGGTCTGGCTGGTGCACCGCGCGGCCAGGGACGTGCTGGAACCCGACGAGGGCCGCGGCGCCCCCTCGCCCGGGAGCGCGTTCGCCCTGGTGGCGGGCGGCTATCTGCTCGTCGGGGCGGCGGTCGCGCTCTATGCGCGGGGCGCGTCGCTGTCCGCCACCCCGCTCTCTCTGCTGTTCCCGTCGGTGGTCGTGGTGGCGGGTGCGGCGGCGGCCGGGGTGTGGACGGCCGCCGGGCGCCCGCTCGGGCCGCCGCCGTCCTGGGCGCCGGTGCGGCTGCACGAGGCGATGGCACGCTCCCGGTTCGTGCGGCGGGCGGACGTGGTGGGCCGGTCCGCGGCGGCCGGGGTGATGGTCCTGCTCGGTGGCGGCGCACTCGTGGTCGCGGCGGCGCTCGTGTGGCACGCGGAGCCGGTCCAGGAATCCTTCCTGCGGCTCTCCGGTGAGTGGGCCGGGCGGATCGCGGTGCTGCTGCTGGCCCTGCTGCTGGTGCCGAACGCGGCGGTGTGGGGTGCCGCGTACGGGCTCGGGCCCGGGTTCGCGGTCGGTACCGCCTCCACGGCCACCCCGATGGCCTTCGAGGGCCGGCCGGCGCTGCCGGACTTCCCGCTGCTGGCCGCGTTGCCGGCCGGGGGTGCGGGGACACCGCTGAACTGGGCGGCCGCCGCGGTGCCGGTCGCCGCCGCGCTCACGATCGCCTGGTTCACCGTACGACGGGCGGCGCCCGCCCACGGGGTGCGCGAGGAGGCGTGGAGTCTGCGGGAGACCGCACTCACCGCCGCGCTGGGGGCGCTCGGGTGCGGGATCGGCGCGGCGCTGCTGGCGGCGGCGGCCGGCGGACCGCTGGGGACCCATGCACTGGCGGAGTTCGGCCCCGTGTGGTGGCTGACGGGGGCAGCGGCCCTGGTGTGGACGGCGGGACTGGGTGTCCCGGCGGCGCTGCTGCTGCGGGCCTGGCGGCTGCGTGTGCGCACGGCACCCGGCCAGCCGGAGGCCGAGGCGGCGGCCGGCGGTCCGGATGCCGCGCGAGAGAAGCCGGGGACGGGGGAGGCGGGCGAGGAGGCCGGGCCTGCCGCGCGCAGGTGGTGGCAGTGGCGGAGCCACCGAAAGGGGTGGCAGTGGCTGAGTCGCCGAAAGGCGGCACCGGAGACGGACGCCGGCGCGGACTCCGCTCCCGACCACGGTCCCGCATCCGCATCCGCGTCCGCATCGGTGCCGGGTCGCCCCACCGCGCGGCCGGACCGGGGCGACCCGGATGACGAGGACTTCGATCCGTACGACTTCCTGCCGACGGACCCCTGGCACGCGAAGGGGTCCGACGAGGGTTCGGCCGGGCCGGCGGAGGCCGGGCCGGGCGAACCGCCGGCGGACGCTACTTCTTGACGCCGAAGAGGGGTTCCAGCGGCTTCGGAAGCAGATCGTTGCAGGAGAGCTGGCCCGACTTGGTGAGGGCGTCGTTCACGCAGGTGTAGTAGTCCCGGTAGACCAGCTGCACCGTGAACGACGTCGCGACGATCGCCAGGGCGATCAGCGCCGTGACCAGACCGCTGACCGCGGCCGTCGTCTGCTGCCGGCTGCCGCGTTGGACGAGGCCGGTGCCGGGCGCTGCCGGTGCGGCCGCGGATCCCGGTGCCTGGTCCGGCCCGGAAGCGGCACCGGGCCCGGGACCGAAGGGATCGGCACGGGGAGCCGTAGCCGATCCGGCCCCCTCCCCGGTGGCCGACGGGGCCTTCGGCTTGGCCCGGAGCGCGCTGATGGACCAGTAGGTCGCGAGCGCGCCCAGCAGCAGGGCGATCTCCGGGAGATCGAAGAGCGCGAAGAAGAAGGCCCACATACCGGAGAGCAGTGCGTAGCGGGCGCGGCGCTGGACCGGGTCGGTCGGGTCCCAGCGCATGCCGCCGGAGCTGCCTTCCGGTCCGCCCCGGCCGCCGCCCTGTCCGTTCGGCCCGGTGGGGCCGTTCGGACCGGCGGGCCCGCCGCCGAAGCCGCCGCTCTGGCGCCCGGGCTGGTGGCTGCTCCACTGGCTGCCCCAGACGGGCCGCTTGTCCGCGGACCCGTCCTCGGGTGCGTCCCCGCCGTCCCCGCCCTCGCCGTTGCCGTTGCCGTTGCTGTCGCCGTTGACCGGGTGGCGCGGCTGCCACGGCTGGTCGGGGCGGTTCTCCGGCGGCGGGGCGAAGGGGTTGTCGTCCTCGGGGCGGGCTCCGGAGGAGCCCGAGGACCCGGACCCCGACGGCGAAGAGGCGGACGAAGAGTCAGAGGAGGAGGAAGAAGAGGGGCCCGGCGTGGGGGACTGGCGCTCCCGCATCAGCAGGGAGGCCGGCTCGGGCAGCGGGTGGCGGAAGGCGGTGCGGCGGCGTCGGTCCGGCATATGGTGAACGTCTTCCCCATCTCGTCATTTCCGCCCTGCGGACGGCTCGCTGTCCCTGACGCTACCTCCCGGCGAGGAGGGGCCGAAAGCTGGGAGTACAGGCGTGGTGGCCGACAGCTGCCACCCCGGGACCGCCCGCTCCCGTCGAGCCGGCGGCCCCCGGTCCTTCACCCCCGTCCCGCAGGGGCCTCGCAAGGTGCCGGTATCGTTGCTGACGGTCGGCTCGTTCGTAGAGTTCCCCGTATCGGGGGGCGTACTTCTTTCGTATGACCGTACAAACAGCATGGCCGCCGCTCCGCCGCACCCGCAACGCGGCAGGCGGTACGGCAGCTTCGAACTGCTCCACACGCGAGAAAGGGCCCAGCCGTGGCCTCCCCGCCCTCCTCCGCCGCCCCGGCCCGCCTGGTCGTGCTGGTATCCGGTTCCGGTACGAACCTCCAAGCCCTGCTCGACGCGATCGGTGCCGACCCCGAGGGGTACGGCGCGCAGGTCGTGGCGGTCGGCGCGGACCGGGACGGTATCGCCGGCCTGGACCGGGCCGCACGTGCCGGGATCCCCACGTTCGTGTGCCGGGTCAAGGACCACGCGTCACGCGAGGAGTGGGACGCCGCACTCACCGGGGCCACCGCCGGGCACCGCCCGGACCTCGTCGTCTCCGCGGGCTTCATGAAGATCGTGGGCAAGGAGTTCCTCGCCGGATTCGGCGGCAGGTTCATCAACACCCACCCCGCCCTGCTCCCCAGCTTTCCCGGTGCCCACGGCGTGCGTGACGCGCTCGCGTACGGCGTGAAGGTCACCGGGTGCACCGTCCACTTCGTCGACGACGGCGTCGACACCGGTCCGATCATCGCGCAGGGCGTGGTCGAGGTGACCGAAGAGGACACCCCGGAGGGTGAAGCAGCTCTCCACGAACGCATCAAGGAAGTCGAGCGCAAGCTGCTCGTCGAGGCCGTGGGGCGGCTCGCCCGTGACGGCTATCGCATTGAGGGACGAAAGGTTCATCTCGGTCATGTCGGTGAATAAGCCCATCCGCCGCGCCCTGGTCAGTGTCTACGACAAGACGGGGCTCGAAGACCTCGCGCGCGGTCTCCACGAGGCGGGTGTCGAGCTGGTCTCCACCGGCTCCACCGCCGGGAAGATCGCGGCCGCCGGCGTGCCGGTCACCAAGGTCGAGGAGCTCACGGGCTTCCCCGAGTGCCTCGACGGCCGCGTCAAGACGCTGCACCCGCGCGTCCACGCCGGCATCCTGGCCGACCTGCGCCTGGACGCCCACCGCGAGCAGCTCGCCGAGCTGGGCGTGGAGCCGTTCGACCTGGTGGTCGTCAACCTCTACCCGTTCAAGGAGACCGTCGCCTCCGGCGCATCCGCCGACGAGTGCGTCGAGCAGATCGACATCGGCGGGCCCTCCATGGTCCGGGCGGCAGCCAAGAACCACCCGTCGGTCGCCGTCGTCACCAGCCCCGGTCGCTACGCCGACGTGCTCGCCGCCGTCAAGGCGGGCGGCTTCGACCTGACGGCCCGCAAGCGGCTCGCCGCCGAGGCCTTCCAGCACACCGCCGCGTACGACGTGGCCGTCGCCTCCTGGTTCGCCGCCGACTACGCCGCCGCCGACGACTCGGGCTTCCCCGACTTCTTCGGCACGACGTACGAGCGCGGCAACGTCCTGCGCTACGGCGAGAACCCGCACCAGCCCGCCGCGCTGTACACCTCCGGCACGGGCGGCCTGGCCGGCGCCGAGCAGTTGCACGGCAAGGAGATGTCGTACAACAACTACACGGACACCGACGCCGCGCGCCGGGCCGCGTACGACCACGCCGAGCCGTGCGTCGCGATCATCAAGCACGCCAACCCGTGCGGCATCGCGATCGCCGACGACATCGCCGAGGCGCACCGCAACGCGCACGCCTGCGACCCGCTGTCGGCGTACGGCGGCGTCATCGCGGTCAACCGCCCGGTGAGCGTCACCATGGCCGAGCAGGTCGCCGACATCTTCACCGAGGTCATCGTCGCCCCGGCGTACGAGGACGGCGCGGTCGAGGTCCTCACCCGCAAGAAGAACATCCGCGTGCTGCGCTGCCCCCAGGCCCCGTCGGCCCAGGTCGAGGTCAAGCCGATCGACGGCGGCGCACTGCTCCAGGTCACCGACCGCCTCCAGGCCGACGGCGACGACCCGGCCAACTGGACGCTCGCCACCGGCGAGGCGCTGAACGCCGACGAGCTGCGGGAGCTGTCCTTCGCCTGGAAGGCGTGCCGCGCGGTGAAGTCCAACGCGATCCTGCTCGCCAAGGACGGTGCCTCGGTCGGCGTCGGCATGGGCCAGGTCAACCGCGTCGACTCCGCGAAGCTCGCCGTCGAGCGCGCGGGTGAGGAGCGGGCGCGAGGCGCGTACGCGGCCTCCGACGCCTTCTTCCCCTTCCCCGACGGGCTGGAGATCCTGACCGCGGCCGGCGTCAAGGCCGTGGCCCAGCCGGGCGGTTCGGTCCGCGACGAGCTGGTGGTCGAGGCCGCGAAGAAGGCGGGCGTGACGATGTACTTCACGGGCACCCGGCACTTCTTCCACTGAGTCGCTCGCACGGCACGACCGAGGGCCGTAACCCCACGCGATCCGCGTCGGGTTACGGCCCTCGGGTCCGTCCGGGAGCAGGTCAGCCGACCTTGACCACCAGGGTGGAGCAGATCTTGTCCGCGAACGTCTGCTTCTTCGGGTCCCACGCCGGCCACAGCCACCCGATGTAGCAGGCGATGCTGTCCACGAAGTGGGCGAGGTAGCGGACGAAGGCCATGCCGAAGCCCAGGGGCTGTCCGTCGGCCTCGCGCAGCAGGCTGATGCCGAGGGCCTTCTTGCCGATGAACTGCCCGGTGGTGCCCTCCTTGTACAGCTTGAAGAGGCCGAGCCCGATGCCGACGAGGATGCCGAGCATGGCTATGGCGGAACCCGCGCCGCCACCCACAGCGGCACCGATGCCGACGAGGATGCCGTAGGGGATGGAGATGACCAGGCCGTCGAGCAGGAGGGCGGCGAACCGGCTCCACCAGCCGGCGAACTGCGGCTGACCGCCGTAGCCGGGCTGCTGCGGGTAGCCGTAGCCCTGCTGGGGCACGCCGGGCTGCTGCGGGTAGCCGTAGCCGGGCTGGCCCTGCTGCGGCACGCCCTGGGGGGCCTGCGGGTAGCCGTAGCCCGGCTGGCCCTGCGGCGGCTGTCCGGGCTGCTGCCCGTAGGGTTGTTCGGGTCGCCGAAGCTCATGTGGGCGTTTCCTCCAAGGACGTACGGGGACAAATCGCGGCCGCGTGGAGGAAGAAAAAGACAGCGGTCCGCCCCCGGGTACTTCTGCGGCACTGCGGCCTTCATCGTTATAAGCGGGAAGTAAGTTTGTCCAGCCGCAAGGGTCGGAAGTTGTCCAATTGCAATCTTGTGTCCACGGGGGACACCTGCAATTGGTCCGTGGGCGGGGTCATCCGCGAGAATGCCCCATGACTGCCCAGATTCTCGATGGCAAGGCCACCGCAGCCGCGATCAAGTCCGATCTCACCGTCCGCGTGGCGGCCCTCAAGGCCCGGGGTATCACCCCTGGCCTGGGAACCCTGTTGGTCGGGGACGACCCGGGCAGCAGGTGGTACGTGAACGGCAAGCACCGTGACTGCGCCCAGGTCGGCATCGGCTCGATCCAGCGCGAACTCCCCGACACCGCCACCCAGGAGGAGATCGAGGACGTCGTACGGGAACTCAACGACGACCCCGAGTGCACCGGTTACATCGTGCAGCTCCCCCTCCCCAAGGGGATCGACACCAACAAGGTCCTGGAACTGATGGATCCGGCCAAGGACGCCGACGGCCTGCACCCGATGAGTCTCGGCCGCCTCGTGCTCAACGAGACGGGCCCGCTGCCCTGCACCCCGCAGGGCGTCGTGCAGCTGCTCCGTCACCACGGTGTGGAGATCAACGGCGCGCACGTCGTGGTCGTCGGACGCGGCGTCACCATCGGCCGGTCGATCCCGCTGCTGCTGACCCGTAAGTCCGAGAACGCCACGGTCACCCAGTGCCACACCGGTACGCGCGACCTCTCCGCCCAGCTCCGGCAGGCCGACATCATCGTCGCCGCCGCCGGTGTGCCCCACATCATCAAGCCCGAGGACGTGAAGCCGGGCGCGGCCGTGCTCGACGTCGGCGTCAGCCGGGACGAGAACGGCAAGATCGTCGGCGACGTGCACCCGGGCGTGGCCGAGGTCGCCGCCTGGATCTCGCCGAACCCGGGCGGTGTCGGCCCGATGACCCGCGCCCAGTTGCTCGTCAACGTGGTCGAGGCGGCCGAGCGCGACGCCGCCCCGTCCGCAGGCTGATCCGATCCGGAAGGAACCCCATGGGTGCTGGTACGAGTCCGGCCGACCGGGCCGCCTCGGCGGACGGGCCGGCCGGCGAGCAGGCCGAGGACGCGGCAGCGGGTAAGGGCGAAGCCGAAGCCCCGGCAGAGGCCGAAGCCCCGGCCGGCGGCGCGGTCGTCACCCCGGCGGAAGGCGAAGCCCCGGCTGCCGGCGGTGTGGCCGATGCCCCGGCCGACGGTGCGTCAACAGCGCAGGGGGACGGCGCGGACGGCCGCACCGGAAGTCACCCGGCACCCGGCCCCGATCCGGAGCCCGAGGCCCCCGCCGGGCGTCGCTCCAGGCGGTTCCCGTCGTTCACCAGGGACACCGCGCGGCCCGAGGGCGGCGGCCGGGCGGCGGACCGGGACGCACCGGCACCCGCCCGCCAGTGGCCGTTGCTCGCGGTGCTCTGCACGGCCGGGATCGGCCTGCTGATCGTGGCCGTCGACGGCTTCGAGCAGGCCTTCCGGGTCGGCACGATACTGATCGGCGTGGCGCTCATCGGGGGAGCGGCGCTCCGGCTCCTCGTCCCGTCGGTGGGCATGCTCGCGGTGCGCTCCAGGTTCACCGACCTGGTGACGTACGGACTGCTGGGCGTCCTCATCGTGATGCTCTCGCTGATGGCGCAGCCCAAGCCGTGGCTGGACGTCCCGTTCCTGGAGAACGCCGTCCACTTCACGATCCGCTGAACCCGCGCAGGGCCGGCGCCCGTCCCCTCCCCCGAGGAGGGACGGACGCCGGAGGCGGGGCGCACCGGAGCGAAAAGCTCCGGAATGCGGCGAGTTGAGCGGCCTTGCCCCGTCCTGACTTCAGCCTTGTGGACGGGGCGCGCCGGAACAAGGGATGACTGCGGCCTGTGGCACGGAAGTGACCATTCCGCCACGGTGTGATCGTCAGGCAACGGTGGCAGACTGACCCGGCGGACAGGGGCAGGGGCGCGCATGGACGCGCGCCGGACCCCCGAGTGCAACCGTGCGCTCCCTCCCCAGGAACTGGCAGTCCGCGTTCGCGCATCTACCTGGGTAGTTCGGAACGGAAGACCACCGGTTCCGGACAGGGGGCAGGGCGGCGAGCGCTGCGCCGGGTGCGTCCGGGGCTGCGGAGGCCGAAACGAAGCGACGTGGGAAGCAGGGGGAAGCAATGCCTCGTTGGAAGGCGCTGCCGGAGGATCTCGACCCGCAGGTCCGGGAGTTCGCCGGACAGCTGCGCAGACTCGTCGACCGCAGTGGGCTGAGCCTCGCCGCGGTGGCCGACCGCACGGGGTACAGCAGGACGTCGTGGGAGCGGTATCTGAACGGGCGGCTGCTCGCGCCCCGGGGCGCGATCGTCGCGCTGGCCGAGGTGACGGGCACCAACCAGGTGCACCTGAACACCATGTGGGAGCTGGCGGAACGGGCCTGGAGCCGTGCCGAGATGCGCCACGACATGACGATGGAAGCCATCCGGATAACCCAGGCGCGGGCTGCGCTCGGTGAGACGGGGCAGCCGTCGCGCGGCCACGGCAGGAGCCGCCCCTCCGGCGCCGTCGGCACGGCCGAGGGCGCGGGCGGCACGGCACCGGGCCTGTCCGGCGGGGGCCGTTCGCCGTCCGTACCGCTCCAGCGCGGATCCGTACCGCGGGTGCCGCAGCAGCCGCAGGCCCGGCCGGGCCCGGGGACGCAGGCGGGATTCGGCCTGCCGCCCGAAGCGGCCGTCCACGCGGGCGTCGCGGGCGCCGACGGCCGGCCGCCCTCCCGACGTGACGGTGGCCGGGGCCAGGGGCGTGAGAAGGGCCGCCGCACCCCGCTCGTGATCGCCGCCGCCGCGGTGGGCGTCCTGCTCGTGGTGACCGGCGTGGTGCTGCTGACCGGCTCGGGCGGTGACTCCGAGGGCGACAGGGCCGCCCCTTCCCCGACACCGACGGCCAGCGCGCCGAAGCTGCCGGCCGGGGTCGGGTGCAGCGGCCCCCGCTGTGCCGGACAGGACCCCGAGGAAATGGGCTGCGGCGGCGAGTACGCCCGTACCCTCTCCAGCGCCACCGTCGGCGGAAGCCTCGTCGAGGTGCGCTACAGCAAGACCTGCGCGGCGGCGTGGGCCCGGATCACCAAGGCGGCCGCGGGCGACACCGTGCGGATCACCGCGGGTGGGGCCGGGCAGGACGGCACCGTCTCCGCCGCCGTCGACACCTACACCCCGATGGTCGCCGTGCGGCGGGTCGCCGACGTCAAGGCGTGCGCCACCCTTGCCACCGGCACGAAGGGGTGCACGGCCGAAGCTGCCGGCTGAGCGGCGAGCGACGATCGGCTGAGCGGCGAGTGAGCGGGCGAGGAGCGACCGGGCGCGCGGGGAGAACCGGTTGAGCGGGGAGTGACCGGTTGTGTGCGGTGCCACAGGGGGGCGGGCAGTCACCGGGTTCCGGGTCGGATAGCCTGATCGCCGGATATCTCTTCACATCAAGATTCAGGGATGTCCCGCACCAGGGGCCAGGAGCCCCCACCGCCAGCTGTCTAACGGAGATCGCCATGACCCGCACTCCCGTGAATGTCACCGTGACCGGCGCAGCCGGCCAGATCGGCTACGCGCTGCTCTTCCGCATCGCCTCCGGCCACCTGCTCGGCCCGGACGTGCCGGTCAACCTGCGTCTCCTGGAGATCCCGCAGGGTCTCAAGGCCGCGGAGGGCACCGCGATGGAGCTCGACGACTGCGCCTTCCCGCTGCTGCGCAACATCGAGATCACCGACGACGCCAACGTCGGCTTCGCCGGCGCGAACGTCGCCCTGCTCGTCGGCGCCCGCCCGCGCACCAAGGGCATGGAGCGCGGCGACCTGCTCTCCGCCAACGGCGGCATCTTCAAGCCGCAGGGCAAGGCCATCAACGACAACGCCGCGGACGACATCAAGGTCCTCGTCGTCGGCAACCCGGCCAACACCAACGCGCTCATCGCGCAGGCCGCGGCCCCGGACGTACCGGCCGAGCGCTTCACCGCGATGACCCGCCTGGACCACAACCGCGCGATCTCGCAGCTGGCCGCCAAGACCGGTGCCGCCGTCTCCGACATCAAGAAGCTGACGATCTGGGGCAACCACTCGGCGACCCAGTACCCGGACATCTTCCACGCGGAGATCGCCGGGAAGAACGCCGCCGAGCTCGTCAACGACGAGGCCTGGCTGGCCGACACCTTCATCCCGACCGTCGCCAAGCGCGGCGCCGCGATCATCGAGGCCCGTGGCGCGTCCTCGGCCGCCTCCGCCGCGAACGCCGCCATCGACCACGTGTACACCTGGGTCAACGGCACCGCCGAGGGCAACTGGACCTCCATGGGTATCCCTCGGACGGCTCCTACGGCGTTCCCGAGGGCATCATCTCGTCCTTCCCGGTCACCACGAAGGACGGCGCCTACGAGATCGTCCAGGGCCTGGACATCAACGAGTTCTCCCGTGCGCGCATCGACGCGTCGGTGAAGGAGCTCACCGAGGAGCGCGACGCGGTCCGCGAGCTCGGCCTCATCTGATCCGAAGACCCGTTCGCGGGTACGCCACCGCCCCCGGCAGCAGTCAGTCGCTGCCGGGGGCGGTGGCGTTGTGCCGTGGGCCGGGAGGGCGGTCAGTCGTCGGCCAGGCCGTCGGCGATCGCGCGCACGGCTGCCATGGCCCGGCGCTGCAGCCCGGGGCCGAAGGTGATCCGGGCGGCGCCCAGCTCCCCGAGCCGGCGCGGACCCGGGCCGTCCGGCCGGGCGAGGGCGTTGAGCGGCGCGGGTACGGCGGCGGCCAGGCGGGGCAGGGCCTCGGCCGGGGCACCGATCGGGTAGACACAGTCCGCGCCGGCCGCCACGTACAGCAGGGCACGTCGCACGGTCTCCTCCTCCTGCTCGGCGCCGTCCGACGAGCCGCGGAGATAGGTGTCGACACGTGCGTTGACGAAGAGCTGGTCCCCGGCGGCCGCCCGCACCTCGGCCAGCCGGTCCGCCTGCCACCGGGGATCCATCAGGACACCGTCCACCGAGTCCTCCAGGTTGCAGCCGACGGCCCCGGTCGCGAGCAGCCGCTCCACCAGCTCCTTCGGCGCGAGCCCGTAGCCCGACTCGATGTCGGCCGACACGGGGACGGGTACGGCACGGGCGATCCTGGCCACCGCCGCGAACATCTCGGCAGCGGGCGTCGCCCCGTCCTCGTGGCCGAGCGAGGCCGCGACCCCCGCACTCGGGGTGGCGAGGGCCGGGAAACCGGCGTCGGCGAACACCCGGGCGCTCGCGGCGTCCCACGGGCCGGGGAGGACCAGGGGATCGCCGGAGGCGCGGCCGTGGTGCAGCGCGCGGAGAGCGGACGCGGTCATCGAAGTGGCTCCTGGGGCGAGGCGGGGTGGACCGGGCGGGCCGAGGGGGTCAGCGGAAGTCGCCGGGGGTGTAGTGGCCCGGGACCATCCGGGTGGTCACGGCGAACCGGTTCCAGGCGTTGATCGTGATGATCGCGGCGATGAGGTGGGCGAGCTCGGCCTCGTCGAAGTGCTTGGCGGCCTTCGCGTACACCTCGTCCGGCACGAAACCGTCGGTCAGGACGGTCACCGCCTCGGTCAGCTCGATCGCCGCGATCTCCTTCGGCGTGTAGAAGTGCTGCGACTCCTCCCACGCGCTGAGCTGCACGATCCGCTGGACCGACTCGCCCGCCGCGAGCGCGTCCTTGGTGTGCATGTCGAGGCAGAAGGCGCAGTGGTTGAGCTGCGAGGACCGGATCTTCACCAGTTCGGCCACGACCGGGTCGAGCCCCTTGCGGGACGCGGCCTCCATGCGGGCCATCGCCTTGTAGACCTCGGGGGCGTGCTCGGCCCACTGCATGCGAGGCGTGTGCTCGGTCGTGTACTCGGACGTTGCGTGGTGGTGCGTTTCTGTCGTCATGAATACGACGTTACGTGCCGGTTGGCGCACCGGTATGGTCCATTCTCATGACGGATCCCTGGGCCACTTTCGGTGCTGACCTGCACATTGACCCGTCCGGTGCAACCGGACTGCGGGCCGGGCTCATGGATGCCCTGCGGGAGGCGGCGAGGACCGGGCGGCTGGCGCCGGGCACCCGGTTGCCGTCCTCCCGCACACTCGCGGCCGACCTGGGCATCGCGCGCAACACCGTCGCCGACGCGTACGCGGAACTGGTCGCCGAGGGCTGGCTCACCGCCCGGCAGGGCTCCGGTACCCGGGTGGCGCAGCGGGCCGAGCCGCGCCGGGCCGCGGCCAGGACACCGCGCTCCCGGCCGCCGCGCAGCAGGCCGGCCTACAGCCTGATGCCCGGCTCGCCCGACCTGGCGACGTTCCCCCGCGCCGAATGGCTCAAGGCGGCCAGGCGGGCCCTGACCGCGGCGCCCAACGACGCCTTCGGATACGGCGACGCACGCGGCCGCGTCGAGCTGCGCACCGTGCTGGCCGGCTATCTGTCCCGGGCCCGCGGGGTCTACGCCGACCCCGAGACCATCGTGATCTGTTCCGGCTTCGTCCACGGTCTGACGCTGATGGGCAAGGTGCTGCGGCAGCGGCGGGTGCGGGAGGTGGCCGTCGAGTCGTACGGACTGGATGTGCACACAGGGCTGCTCACCGAGGCCGGGCTGCGCATCCCGTGCCTGCCGCTCGACGAACTCGGCTGCAGGACCGGCGAACTGCACGGGATGCGGGGTGCGGGCGCGGTGCTGCTGACACCGGCGCATCAGTTCCCGACCGGTGTGCCGCTCCACCCCGACCGGCGGGCCGCGGCGGTGGACTGGGCGCGGAGCACCGGCGGCCTGATCCTGGAGGACGACTACGACGGGGAGTTCCGCTACGACCGCCAGCCGGTCGGGGCGCTCCAGGGCCTGGACCCCGAACGCGTCGTCCACCTGGGGACGGTCAGCAAGTCCCTGGCACCGGGGCTGCGGCTCGGATGGATGGTGTTGCCGCAGGCCCTGGTCGGGGAGGTGACCGCGGCCAAGGGGCTGAGCGACTGGGCGACGAGCGCGCTGGACCAGCTGACGCTCGCGGAGTTCATCGATTCGGGCGCGTACGACCGGCATGTGCGCTCCATGCGGCTGCGCTACCGCAACCGCCGCGACCAGCTCGTCGCGGCGCTGGCGGAACGGGCCCCCGCCATCCGGGTCAGCGGGATCGCCGCCGGGCTGCACGCCGTCCTCGAACTGCCGGAAGGGAGCGAGGCCGAGGTGATCCGGTCGGCGGCCTGGCAGGGGCTGGCGGTGCAGGGGCTGTCCTTCTTCCGGCACCCGGACGCCGAGGCGGGGCGGGAGGCGCTGGTCATCGGCTACGGAACACCGACCGACAGCGCATGGGCCGGCACGCTGGACGCGCTGTGCCGAGTGCTGCCCTGAGAGCCGCACTCGGGGGGAGCCCAGACGCCATCCGGGGCAGGCCCCGGATGGCGTCTGGGGCCTCGGGACTGGCCGGGCCCGGGACGTACGGCGAACCGCGGCCCACCCCGCACCTACCGTCGACGGCCACCCCGCACCTACCGCGTGCCCGGGACCGCTGGTTCGGGGGTCTCCGCCGGGGCCTCGCCGAATCTGGCCAGGGCCAGCGCACCGGCCACAGCCACGGCGAAGCCCGTGACCGCCAGCCAGCCGAGCCCCTCGCGGGTGCGGTCCCCGAGCCAGATGACGCCCACCAGCGCGGGCCCGATCGTCTCGCCCAGCACCATGCCGGCCGTCGCCGTCGTCACCGAACCGCGCTGCAGCGCCGAGGTGAGCAGCAGGAACGCCGAACCGCCCCCCACCAGCAGCGCGTACACAGCGGGGTTGGTCACCAGCGCGGACGGCGACACGTCGTCGATCAGCCGGACGGCGACCTCCACCACCCCGAAACCGCATCCCGCACCGAGCCCCAGGACCAGGGCGCGGGACCGCTCGGGCAGCCGGCCGGCCGCCGTACCGATCAGCAGGATGCCGATGGCGATGCCGAGCATCGACCAGCGCAGCGCGTCCGATCCGGTCAGGTGTCCCTCCCCGCCGGAGGCGAGCCCCAGCATGCCCAGGCCCGCGCAGACGACGGCGACGGCCGTCCACTCGGTGGCGCTCAGCCGGACCCCGAGGAGGCGTGCGGCGACGACGGCGGTCACGGCGAGACTCGCGGCGAGTGCGGCCCCCACCGCGTAGATGGGCAGGGAGCGCAGGGCGATGATCTGGAGGACGAATCCGAGGCCGTCGAGGGCGAGCCCGGCGACGTAGCGCCACTGGCGCAGGGCCCGCAGCAGCAGCGCCGGATCGACCCCCGCCCCGGCTCCCGGCTCGGCGGCGGCCCGCGCGGCGACGGCCTGAAGGACGGAGGCCGTACCGAAGCAGACCGCTGAACCGAGCGCGCAGATCATCCCCAGGAGCACAACGGCGACTCTACTGCCGGCAGCGCGACGGCCCCGGCACCGCCAGCACCGGGTACCGCCAGGCCCCGGTCAGCCGCGCAGGACCTCGCGGAGCTGCTCCAGGCCCCAGTCCAGGTCCTCCTTGCTGATCACCAGCGGCGGAGCGATCCGGATCGTCGAACCATGGGTGTCCTTCACGAGGACCCGGCGGTCCATCAGCTTCTCGGAGATCTCCCGGCCCGTGCCCTGTGCCGGATCGATGTCGACGCCCGCCCACAGCCCGCGCCCACGCACCGCCTGCACCGCGCCCCCGCCCACCAGCAAGCCCAGCTCCTGATGGAGGTGATCGCCCAACTCGGCCGCCCGCTGCTGGTATTCGCCGGTACGCAGCATCGCGACGACCTCCAGCGCGACCGCGCAGGCCAGTGGATTGCCGCCGAACGTCGAACCGTGCTCGCCCGGCCGGTACACCCCCAGCACCGCGGCCGACGACACCACGGCCGACACCGGCACCACTCCACCGCCCAGGGCCTTGCCGAGCACGTACATGTCCGGCACGACGCCCTCGTGCTCGCAGGCGAAGGTCCTTCCGGTCCGGCCGAGGCCCGACTGGATCTCGTCCGCGATGAACAGCACGTTCCGCTCCCGGGTCAGCTCCCGGACCCCGGGAAGATAGCCGGACGGGGGCACCAGCACGCCGGCCTCACCCTGGATGGGCTCCAGCAGAACCGCCACGGTGTTCTCGGTCATCGCTTCCCGGAGCGCGGTGAGGTCCCCGTAGGGCACGATCTCGAACCCCGGTGTGTACGGGCCGAAGTCCGCCCGGGCCTCATGGTCCGTGGAGAAGCTGACGATGGTCGTCGTCCGGCCGTGGAAGTTGTCGGCGGCGACGATGATCTTCGCCATCCCGTCCGGCACGCCCTTGACCCGGTAGCCCCATTTCCGGGCGGTCTTCACCGCGGTCTCCACGGCCTCCGCCCCGGTGTTCATGGGCAGCACCATCTCCATGCCGCACAACTCGGCGAGCTGCGTACAGAAGTCGGCGAACCGGTCGTGGTGGAAGGCCCGCGAGGTGAGGGTCACCCGCTCCAGCTGCGCCTTGGCCGCGTCGATCAGACGCCGGTTGCCGTGGCCGAAGTTGAGTGCCGAATAGCCGGCGAGCATGTCGAGGTAGCGTCGGCCCTCGACATCGGTCATCCAGGCGCCGTCCGCCGAGGCGACGACGACGGGCAGCGGATGGTAGTTGTGCGCGCTGTGCGCCTCGGCTGAGGCGATGGCGGTTTCCGTGGTCGACACGGGATCTCCGTTCGTCGTGCGGCGTGGGCTGGGGTCGTGCCCACTTTGTATCGTCGGTCGGATCTCCGACGAGGAAACCTTCAGTTCGCGGCGCGCCCGCGATTTCCGCTGTATGTAGCCGCGGCCACCGCCGTGCCGGAGATCGAGAAGGGGCCGCCGACTGGCACCGGAAGTGCCTGATCTGTGCTCTTCGTCTCATTCACGACGATCCGCAGCAGCCGTGCACCACGTCCTCGGAGTCCGCGCCCGCCCGGCCCGATCCCCTTCCGGCCCGTCCGCGGGGCCCCCTCCCACGTCCTCACACCTTTCATACACCGGCTGCCCGAGATCGGTTCCGTACCTGAGACAATGAGTCCATGGCCTCTGAACGTCCCCGTGTGCTCTCCGGAATCCAGCCCACCGCAGGCTCGTTCCACCTCGGCAACTACCTCGGCGCGGTCCGCCAGTGGGTGGCCCTGCAGGAGTCCCACGACGCCTTCTACATGGTGGTCGACCTGCATGCGATCACCGTCCCGCAGGACCCCGCGGAACTGCGCGCCAACACCCGGCTCGCCGTCGCCCAGCTGCTCGCCGCCGGGCTCGACCCGGAGCGCTGCACGCTCTTCGTCCAGAGCCATGTCCCCGAGCACGCCCAGCTCGGCTGGGTCATGAACTGCCTGGCCGGCTTCGGTGAGGCGTCCCGCATGACGCAGTTCAAGGACAAGTCGGCCAAGCAGGGCGCCGACCGCACCACCGTCGGGCTCTTCACCTATCCGATGCTGATGGTCGCCGACATCCTGCTCTACCAGGCCGACCAGGTCCCGGTGGGCGAGGACCAGCGCCAGCACCTGGAGCTGACCCGCAATCTCGCCGAGCGGTTCAACGGCACCTACGGCGACACCTTCACCGTGCCGGACCCGTACATCCTCAAGGAGACGGCGAAGATCTACGACCTCCAGGACCCGTCGGCGAAGATGAGCAAGTCCGCGGCCACCCCGAAGGGCCTGATCAACCTCCTGGACGAGCCGAAGACCACCGCCAAGAAGGTGAAGAGCGCGGTCACCGACACCGACACGGTGATCCGCTTCGACCGGGCCGAGAAGCCGGGTGTCAGTAATCTGCTGACCATCTACTCCACCCTCACCGACACCTCGGTGCCGGATCTGGAGCAGAAGTACGAGGGCAAGGGCTACGGTGCGTTGAAGACCGACCTCGCCGAGGTGATGGTCGACTTCGTCACACCGTTCCGCACCCGCACCCAGGAATATCTCGACGACACCGAGACGCTGGACTCCATCCTGGCCAAGGGCGCGGAGAAGGCCCGGGCCGTCGCCGCCGAGACCCTGGCGCGGACCTATGACCGAATGGGCCTTCTGCCCGCGAAGCACTGAGTCCAAGGACCCTGGCGGTACCACCTCCACAGGCGGCACACTGGCGGCGTGAAGCTTGTGGCCGCCAGTGGCTGAAAACAGACCATCGAGGATTGAGGAGAACGACGTGGGGACCGTAACGCTCGGCGTTTCGATCGCGGTCCCGGAGCCCTACGGCAGCCTGCTCCAGCAGCGGCGCGCGAGCTTCGGGGACCCTGCCGCCCATGGCATTCCCACCCACGTCACCCTTCTTCCGCCGACCGAGGCGGAGGCGGCCCGGCTGCCCGCGATCGAGGCGCACCTCGCCGGAATCGCGACCGGCGGCCGCCCCTTCCCGATGCGGCTGTCCGGCACGGGCACCTTCCGCCCGCTGTCGCCGGTCGTCTTCATCCAGGTCGTCGAGGGCGCCTCGGCCTGTTCCTGGCTCCAGAAGCGGGTCCGGGACGCCTCCGGCCCGCTCGTGCGCGAGCTCCAGTTCCCGTACCACCCGCATGTGACCGTGGCGCACGACATCACCGAAGAGGCGATGGACCGGGCGTACGCGGAGCTCGCCGACTACGAGGCAGCATGGACCTGCGGTTCCTTCGCCCTGTACGAGCAGGGCACGGACAGCGTCTGGCGCAAGATCAACGAGTTCCCGTTCGGGGCGGGCGGTGGCGCCCCCGCCGTCCCCGCGCAGAGCGGCAGCTCCGTGGACGCGCCCTCCCTCCGTCCCTGACCCGCCGGCGCGGGCCGGCGGCGCAGGACCCACCGGCCCGGCCCGCAGGCGCCGGGACCAACCGCCCGGTCAGACCGGCAGGCGCCGGAACAGCGGCCGCGGCACATGCCGCAGGGCCGACATCACCGCCCGCAGCGCCCCCGGCACCCACACCGTCTCCGAACGCCGCCGCAGCCCCGTCACGATCGCGTCCGCGACCGCGTCGGGCGTGGTGACGAGCGGGGTCCGGGTGAAGGGGATCGTCGCGAGCGGTGCCCCGGCCGTCCCGGCCCGGGTGTCCGTCCCGTGCGCGGCCCCGGCCGGCCGCACGAGACCCGGGCGGACGACCATCACATGCACACCCGTGCCGTGCAGCGCGTCCCCGAGCCCCTGCGCGAAGGCGTCCAGGCCCGCCTTGCTCGACCCGTAGATGAAGTCCGCACGCCGGGCGCGCTCCCCTGCCACCGACGACAGCACCACCAGCGAGCCGTGACCCTGCGCCTGGAGTGCGCCGGCGCACACGAGCCCGGCGGAGACGGCCCCGGTGTAGTTCGTCTGGGCGACCCGGACCGCGGAGAGGGGCTCCTCCTCGTCGCGCTCCTGGTCCCCGGGAATGCCGAAGGCGAGGAGCACCATGTCGATGTCCCCCTCGGTGAAGATCTTGCCGAGAGTGGTCTCGTGGGACTCGGTGTCCAGGGCGTCGAAGTCGACGGTACGGACGTAGGCCCCCGGCTCCGCAGCTCGGCCGCGGCCGAGTCCAGGGCGGGGGAGGGGCGCCCGGCCAGCCAGACCGTGCGGGTGCGGCAGGCGATCAGGCGGCGTGCGGTGGCGAGCCCGATCTCCGATGTGCCGCCGAGGACGAGCAGGGACTGCGGGGCACCGAAGGCATCCTTCACGGAAACGCTCCTTACATAAGGCGGAGGGGGAGGACGGAAGAGGGGAGGGGCGGCGGTGCAGGGGCGGCGCGCCGGTCAGAGCGACAGGCGCCGCGACAGGTCCGACCGGAACGCCCCGTTCGGGTCCAACTCGGCCCGCAGCGCACGGAATTCGTCCAGCCGCGGGTACATCGCGGCTACCGCGTCCGGCCGTAGCCGGGAGTCGTCCGTCAGGCAGACCCGGCCGCCGGCGGCCGCCACCTCCTCGTCCAGGCCGTCGAGGAAGCGGGCCAGCCCCGGCAGGGCGGCCGGCAGGTCGAGGGCCAGGGACCAGCCGGGCACCGGGAACGACAGCCAGCCGGGATCGCGCGTGCCGAACCGTTTGAGCACGGCGAGGAACGACGGGCAGCGGCGCTGCGAGATCTGCCGGACGATCCGGTACAGCGTCTCCTCCTGCCCGTCCCCGACGACGAACTCGTAGTTGACGAACCCGGCCCGCCCATGGATCCGGTTCCAGTGCGGCACGGCGTCCAGCGGGTGGAAGAAGGCGGAGATCCGCTGGAGTTCGCCGGTGCGGAACCTGGGGGCGCGGCGGTAGCGGAGTTCGGCCAGGACGGCTGCGGAGGTGCGGCCGATCATCCCTCCGGGCACGAGGTCGGGCACCAGCGAGCGGGCGGCGGGCAGCTGGGAGGGGCGGAAGCTGAGCGGTGTGCGCCGGGCGTGCGCCGGGAGCGCGTCCAGTGGGGCGTGCTCCCCTCGGGTCAGAACGGCCCGGCCCGTCGCCCTGCCGCGGGAGGTCAGGTCGATCCAGGCGGACTCGTAGCGGCTGCGGCTGCCCACGGTGAGCCGCGCCAGCAGGTCGTCGAGATCGGCGGCCCGTTCGGTGTCGACCGACATCAGGGAGGTGGCGACGGGGAGGAGCCGGAGCGTGGCCGAAAGGATCACTCCGGTCAGACCCATGCCGCCCGCGGTCGCGTCGAAGAGTGGTGTCCCGGGCCGGACGGTGCGGACCTCGCCGTCGGCGGTGAGCAGGTCGAACCCCGCCACGTGGCGGGAGAAGGAGCCCGCGGTGCGGTGATTGCGGCCGTGCACGTCGGAGCCGATGGCGCCGCCCACCGTGACGTACCGGCTGTCCGGAGTCACCGGCACGAACCAGCCGAGCGGGAGCAGCACCTCCATCAGCCGGTGCAGGCTCACGCCCGCGTCGCAGACCACCAGGCCGGCCCCCGCGTCGATGGTGCGGATCCGGTTCAGCGCCGTCATGTCGAGGACGGAGCCCCCCGCGTTCTGCGCCGCGTCGCCGTGTGCCCGGCCCAGGCCGCGGGCGATCGAGCCGCGGGGCCCGCAGCCGCGCACGGTCGCCGCCGCCTCCTCGTAACTGCGGGGGCGAAAGCGCACGGCGGTCGTCGGGGCGGTACGGCCCCAGCCGGTCAGGGACACGGTGTCGACAGACATGAGGGTGACCGTATCGCCCGAGAAAACACCTTTGAGGGATTTGTTACAACACTCACCGAAATGGGTGATTGCGGAGGTGTCATCTCCTGCGCGGCAGAACGGACATCGGTTTTCGGAGCCCGGGAGGGTAGTCGTACGTCATGGACTGGCTCAAAAAACTCCCCGTCATCGGTCCGCTCGTCTCCCGGCTGATGGAGACGCACGCCTGGCGCAGCTACGAGACGCTGGAACGGGTCCACTGGGCCAGGCTCGCCGCGGCGATCACGTTCATCAGCTTCCTGGCGCTCTTCCCGCTGATCGCGGTCGCCGCCGCCATCGGCGCGGCGCTGCTCTCCACTGAGCAGCTGGACAAGATCAAGGACAAGGTCGCCGAGCAGGTGCCCGGCATCTCCGACCAGCTGGGCATCGACAACCTGGTGGCCCATGCGGGAACGGTCGGGCTGGTGGCCGGTGCGCTGCTGCTCTTCACCGGCATCGGCTGGGTCGGTTCGATGCGGGACTGCCTGCGCGCGGTGTGGGAGATGGACGACCTGGACCAGGGCAATCCGGTCATCCGCAAACTCAAGGACGCCGGGGTGCTGTTCGGCCTGGGCGGCGCGGCCCTGGTGACCCTGGCGATCTCGTCCGTCGGCTCCGTCGCCGTCGGCTGGATCGCCGATCTGATCAACATCCCCGAGGACGGCGCGGGCGGCGTGCTGCTTCGGATCGCGGCCCTGCTGGTGGGGGTGGTCGCCGACTTCCTGCTGCTGCTCTACCTGCTGACCCTGCTGCCCGGGGTCGAGCCGCCGCGCCGCCGGCTGGTGGTCGCCGCGCTGACCGGCGCGGTCGGCTTCGAACTCCTCAAGCTGCTGCTCGGCAGCTATATGAGGGGTGTCGCGTCGAAGAGCATGTACGGGGCCTTCGGCGTGCCGATCGCGCTGCTGCTGTGGATCAACTTCACCGCGAAGCTGCTGCTGTTCTGCGCCGCCTGGACGGCGACGCGGAGCAAGGACGCCGAGGAGCCCCTGCCCGACGGCGAGGGGGACGCCGGCGACGAGGGCGCCCGGGACGGCAAGGCCCCGGGCGGCCGGGTCAGCGGCGAGGGAGGCGGCGCACCAGGTCCGGCAGCGGCCAGCGCCGGTTGACGAGGAACGCGGCCCCGCCCAGCAGCACCAGCACCCCGCCGGCGATACCCAGCGCGATCCCGACCCCGCCGGAGCCGTCCGCGGCAGCGGCCTTGCTGTGGGCCGGACCGTGCTTGCCCTTGTTCCCGGCAGGTTTGTCGGCCTCGGAGCCCTTGCCGTTGCCGGTCACGGCGGACTTCGGGGGAACCAGTTCGCCCACCGGGGTGACCTTGCCGGCTGCGTCGAAGCCCCAGTCGAGCAGGCTCGCCGCTTCCTTGTAGACCGCGTGCGTCTCGTTGGACGACGGGTTCATGACGGTGACGAGCAGCACCTTGCCGTTGCGCTCGGCGACACCGGTGAAGGTGTTGCCCGCGTGCGTCGTGTAGCCGTTCTTGACGCCCGCGATGCCCTTGTACGCGCTGACCCCGTCGGCCCCGGTGAGCAGCCGGTTGGTGTTCTGGATGCCGAAGCTCTCGCGCTTCTCGCCCTTCTCCTTCTTGCCGGGGAACTCCGCCTCGGCGGTCGCGCAGTACTCGCGGAAGTCCGCCTTCTGCAGCCCGCTGCGGGCGAACAGTGTGAGGTCGTACGCGCTGGAGACCTGTTCCGGGGCGTCGTAGCCGTCGGGTGACACCACATTGGTGTCCAGGGCCTGCAGCTCTTCGGCGTGCGCCTGCATGTCGGTGACGGTCTTGCCGACACCGCCGTACATCGAGGCCAGCACGTGCACCGCGTCGTTGCCCGAACGCAGGAAGACCCCGAGCCACAGGTCGTGCACCGTGTAGCTGAGGTCCTCCTTGACGCCGACCAGGCTGCTCCCCTCGCCGAGGTCGGCGAGGTCCGCGTCCTTCACCGTGTACTCGCGGGTGTTCGGCTGCAGGGCCGGCGACGGCATCACGGTGTCCGCGAAGAGCATCTTCAGGGTGGAGGCCGGGGGCAGCCGCCAGTGCGGATTGTGCGAGGCGAGCACCTCGCCGCTCTCCGCGTCCGAGACCATCCAGGACCTGCCGGTCAGATCCTTGGGCAGGACCGGGGCGCCGGCGCCGAGATTGACCTGGGTGCCGGTGCGGCCGAGCTGTTCCCCGCCGACCTGCGACATCCCGGAGGGCGGCTTCGGCTCGTCGTCGGAGCTGTCCTTGACGACCGCCGAAGCAGGGCTGACGACGAAAGCGGACAGCAAAGCGGCAGAGGTGACCGCCAACGCGGTCTTCTTGAGAGCTGACACGGTCGAAAACGTACATGCAGTTGATCTGAAAATGGACACCGACGGTATGACCCGCCGGGCGGACCGCCGGGACAGCCCACCCCGGGCGAGTCGGCCGGGGCGAGGCGGAGATACTGATTCCATGAAGCTCAGCCGCCCCGTCTCCTGGTTCCTGCTCGCCTTCGGGGTGTGGAGCTGGTTCATCTGGATCACTTTCGTCAAGAACCTGTGGAAGGACGGCAGCGGTCTCGCCTTCGACGACGCGGGTGACCCTACTGCGTACTTCTGGGTGCATCTGCTGCTCGCCATCACGTCCTTTCTTCTGGGGACGGCGGTAGGCGTGATCGGGTTCCGTGGCGTCAGGGCGTTGCGCAGCCGGGGCGCTTAGCTCCCAGGTTTCGAGTAGGGACCGAGTGCGGACAAAACGGGCGGGGACCTGTACATGGCAGTCGTCGGATTCGCTCTGGTGGCGATCGTGGTGCTCGCGCTGCTCGTCGCCGTGCACCGCTACGTATGGCGCCGATTCGTCGGTGACACGACGACGGCGGGGAGTCCGCTGCGCAGGGCAGGCACGGTGGCCGCGTACGTCCTGCCGCTGCTGAGCGTCGGCGCCCTGGTCTCCGGCCGTTCGGGTGTGCCCTTCTGGCTGCAGCAGGTGCTGGCCTGGCCGGGCTATCTGTGGCTGGCCGCGCTGCTGTACCTGACGCTGGCCCTGCTGGTCGGCGAGGCGGTACGGCCGTTGCTGCGCAGGCTGCTCGCCCGCCGTGCGGCGGGATCGCCGGCCGGGGCGGCGCCGGTGCCGGAGACCGGGCCCGCCGCATCGGACGCCGGCGCGGCCGCCGCGGGCACCAGGACCGCAGCACCGCCGGCGGCCGTACCCGCAGCCGACACCTCCTCGCGCCGGCTCTTCGTCGCGCGGGCCGTCGGCGGCGCCGCCGCCGTCGCAGGGCTCGGCACGGTCGGCTACGGCACCTACGGGGTGCTGCGCGGCCCCCGGGTCAAGCGCGTCACCATCCCGCTCGCCCGGCTGCCCCGCTCCGCGCACGGCTTCCGGATCGCCGTCGTCAGCGACATCCATCTCGGTCCGATCCTGGGCCGGGACCACACCCAGCGGATCGTCGACACGGTCAACCGCACCCAGCCCGACCTGATCGCGGTCGTCGGGGACCTGGTCGACGGATCGGTCGCCGATCTCGGCCCGGCCGCCGAACCGCTCGCCCGGCTCCGCTCACGGCACGGCGCCTTCTTCGTCACGGGTAACCACGAGTACTACTCCGGAGCGGCCCAATGGGTCGACCACGTGCGGGAATTGGGGCTGCACCCGCTGGAGAATTCCCGGGTCGAGATCGCCGGCTTCGATCTGGCCGGGGTCAATGACATCGGAGGGGAGAGCGAAGGGCACGGCCCCGATTTCGACCGCGCCCTCGGCGACCGCGACCGGACCCGCGCGGCCGTGCTGATGGCCCATCAGCCGGTGCTCATCGACGAGGCGGTCGCGCACGGCGTGGACCTGCAGCTCTCCGGGCACACCCACGGCGGTCAGCTCTGGCCGGGCAACTACATCGCGGAGCTGTCCAATCCCACCGTCGCCGGGCTCGAACGCTACGGCGACACCCAGCTGTACGTCACCCGGGGCGCGGGTGCCTGGGGCCCGCCGGTAAGGGTCGGCGCACCCTCGGACATCACCGTCGTCGAGCTCGCTTCCCGGCAGGCCTGAGGGCTGTTCCGTCCGGAACATGCCGGGTCACACCGGAAGACCTTCGGGCCCAACCCGCAAGCCACCACCGGATCTCCGCCGGATCTCCCTCCCGACTCCGCCCGAACACCACTTCCGGGCCGGATCGGTGACCGGGCATGAACCCTCTGTATTCGACCTATCCGCCCAAGGTTTCAAGTAACGAACAAAAGGCTATGAGCCTCCGATTTCCTCTTCCAGTTGTGAAAATCGTGTGATTGGCTGAGCCCGAACGTGCGGTGATCTGCGTATCTGAGCGCGACACCGAGGTGGGGCAGTTAAGGGAGTGCACGGCAATGCGGTCGATCCGGCTACGGATTCTCGCGATTCTCGCGGTATTGGTCATAGCAGGCGTCGGCGCCTGGCAGCTGCTTCCCTCGGACGGGGCGAAGGACGACCCGGTCACGGTCGGCACGACGGACGAGGTGACCTCACTGGACCCGGCAGGCGCCTACGACGCCGGATCCTGGGCGATGTACAGCAACGTCTACCAGTCCCTCATGACGTTCCACTCCGGAGCGATCGTCCCCGAGCCGGACGCCGCCGAAAGCTGCGGGTTCATCGGGGGGAAGCTCCAGACGTACCAGTGCAAGCTCCGTGACGACCTGTCGTTCTCCAACGGCCGGAAGATCACCGGCGCGGACGTCGAGTACTCCTTCGAGCGCATGATCAGGATCAAGACGGACGTCGGCCCGTCCGTGCTGTTCCCCAGCCTCAAGAGCGTGGTGTCCGAGGGCCGGACGATCACCTTCAACCTCTCCTCGCGCGATGCGACGTTCCCGCAGAAGCTCGCCACCGGGGCCGGTTCGATCGTCGACCGGGAGGACTACCCGGACGACAAGCTGCGCTCCGACGCCGCGGTGACGGGCTCGGGGCCGTACGTCCTGAAGTCGTACGAGCCGGGCGTCAGCGCCGAACTGGAGCCGAACCCCAACTACCGGGGCGCACTGAAGGAGACCGGCGGTCCGGTCACCGTGCGCTACTACAAGCAGTCGGACGAGCTCCTGGCCGCCTGGAAGTCGGGCCAGATCGATGTCACGCACCGTCAGCTCCCGCCGTCCACGCTCGCCGCGCTCGACCCGGGTGACGCCGACCAGCACGTGACGGAGGCGGACAGCGCGGAGATCCGCAACCTCGTCTTCAACGTCCGTGCCGGGGCGCCGCTCGCCGACAAGCGGGTCCGGCAGGCCATCGCGGCCATCATCGACCGCGCCCCGCTGGTGACCGATGTCTACAAGGGCACCGTCGAACCGCTCTACTCGCTGATCCCGCAGGGCTACATCGGGCACAGCACCCCGTTCTTCGACGAGTACCCCTCGCCCGACCCCAAGCAGGCCAGGAAGCTGATGCAGGAAGCGGGCGTGCAGCTGCCGCTGCACATCACCTTCGCCTACCGCGACGACGACGCGTACACGAAGGAGACCGCGGAGATCCGGCGCCAGCTGGAGGCGGACGGCCTGTTCAAGGTCACCGTGAAGGCCGTGGAGTGGAAGGCGTTCCAGAAGGGGTACGCGGCCGGCAAGTACGACGCGTACACCGTCGGCTGGCTCCCCGACTACCCGGACCCCGACACCTTCAGCCAGCCGCTCGTCGGCCGTGACACCAGCCTTCACAACGGCTACACGAGCAAGAAGATGGACCGGCTGATCAACTCCACGCTGGAGTACAGCGACCGCAGCCGCACCTCGGCCGACTTCAAGGACCTCCAGAAGCTGGTCGGCGAGGACGTGCCGCTCGTACCGCTGTGGCAGAAGAAGGACTACGTCGTCGCCAAGCCCGACGTCGCCGGTTCGCAGTACCTCTCCGACGGCACCGGCATCTGGCGGCTGTGGGAACTGGGCTGGATCTGACCTGCGCGTCAGCTCCTCACCGAGCAGAGCTTCACCGAGCGGCCGTCCCGGCACCAGGGGGCGGCCGCTCGGCCGTGCCCGCCGTCGTTCGGCCCGCCGCTACCCGCCCGCGGCCGGCCGGTCCGCCGCCCGGCCCGCCACTGCGGGCAGGAACTCCTCCAGCACCTCGTAGACCTGCCGCACGAGCGGTCGCAGCACCCGGAACCGGGACAGGGTGATGGCCCGCGCGACGATCGGGGCGGTGCGCTCGACGAGGCGGCGGCTGCGTTCGGCGTCGTCCGTCCGGTCGTACACCCAGTAGAGCACCAGGCCCATCTGGTTCAGCCACATCAGCTGCGGCAGCAGCTCGGCCAGCTCGGGGTCGATCTTCGTGCCGGAGCCCGACAGGCAGCGCCTGTGGACGGAGATCGCCGCCTCCCGCGCCGCGACCGAGTCGCGCGAGAACGGGCTGAGGGGACTCTCCGGATCGGCGGCGTTCTTGAAGAACTGGGCGGCGAAGCGGTGGTACGGCTCCGCCACGTCCAGCCAGCTGAGCAGGACCCCGCGGATACGCGCCGCGAGGTCCTTGTCGCCGGCCAGAACCGGCTGGACAGCCGCCTCGTGCTCGGCGGCGATCCGGTCGTAGAAGCCCTGGACCAGGTGTTCCTTGGACGAGAAGTAGTAGTACGCGTTCCCTACGGAGACGCCGGCCTCCTGGGCGATGGCCCGCATCGTCGTCTTGTCGTAGCCGCGTTCCTGGAAGAGCCGGAGCGCGGTTTCGAGGATGAGTGTGCGGGTCTGCTCGCTCTTGGGAGCCTTGACTTCCTTCACGTCCTTCTCTTCCTTCACCACGGTCCCGAGGGTATCCGGGATGACTACGCGCCGGGCTCCGGGCCCCGCACCAGGCACGCGCCGTCCTCGTCCCCGTCCCCACCCGACCGGCAGGGCGCCGCGGTCAAGGAGCGGTACTTCGCGGCGGCGAGGACCGTCGCCCTGGCGAACGGCCGGCCGGCCGGGGTGGTCAGCCAGTGGGCCCTGGGCCGGTGCTCGGCCAGCGCCCAGAGGCAGACGATCCACGCGGAGGTGCCTCGGTAGACCTGCCCCCGGTCACCGATCACCGTGATCTCCTCCAGCGTTCCGGAGTGGTCGAGACCGGGGAAGCGGCGGCGCGCCTCCTGGGAGGCCGCCGGGACGAGGTCGAGCGGGACCAGCTGACGCTGCTTCATCAGCCACTGCCGCAGGTGGACGCAGAGCGAACACTGTGCTTCGTAGAGCACGGTGAGCCGTTCGACGGAGAGCCGACCGTCGCCGCGGGCCGCCATGGCCGGTCCTCACGCCCTGGGGGCGGGAGCGGCCCACGGCCCGGGACCCGGCGGGGTCCAGCCCTGGGGCCGTACGGGCGGGGTCTGCTCGCGTTCCATCATGCCCCGGCGGCGGATCTTGTTGAGCACGAAGACGTTGCCCAGGTGCATGACCCCGAGGACGAGCAGGACGACGCCGATCTTCACCGAAAGCGCCTCGAAGAGCTCGCGGGCGTTGGCGACCTCGTCGGAGTTCTTCAGATAGAGCGTCACGAACCCCAGGTTGACCAGGTAGAAACCGACCACCAGCAGGTGGTTGACGGCTTCGGCGAGCTTTTCGTTGCCGTGCAGGACGTCGGCGAGAAAGACCTTGCCGTTGCTGCTGAGCGTGCGGGCCACCCAGATGGTGAGTGCCACGCTGATGAGTAGGTAGATGACGTACGCGACAACAGTGAGGTCCATGCCCCACCCTCCCTTGAACGCGTTCAAATGCTGTTGTCATGGACTGTAGACCTGCCGTTGAACATGTTCAAGCCGGGGCTCCGGTGGTGCGCGTCACCTTGTCGGCGGGGGCCCTGAACCGCCGGACGCCCGGTACCGCGGCAGTGGCCAGACAGGCCGCGCCGACCGCCACCCCGGCTGCGGCGAGCGGGACTTCGGCGCCCCAGGCCGAGGTGGCGAGCGGGGCCAGGGCGTAGCCCAGCGGCATCGCGCCGAGGGAGAGCAGCCAGTCGTACGAGGTCACGCGGGCGAGCGCGTGGGGCGGCACGGCGGACTGGACGGCGGTCTCCCAGACCGGGCTGAGATAGCCGAGCCCCGCCTGCGAGACGCCGTACGCGCCGATGGCCACGGCGACCGGGGCGTGCGCGGCCAGCAGGCACAGGGGGAGTGCGTACAGCGCGAGGCCCATGTTGGCGACCAGGATCGGGCGGCGCGGCCGGGCCCGGCCGGCCAGGAGCGACCCGAGCAGCAGGCCGACGGCGCCGGTCTGGAGGAAGGCGAGCCAGGCGCCCCTGCCGCCCAGGTCGTGGAGGAAGAGGGCCGGGCCCACCGTCATCAGCACGGCCGCCGCGCCGTTCCAGGCCGCATGGGCGATCAGGCTCGTCCAGTACCAGTCCCGGCCGCGGACCTCGGCCCAGCCCTCCTTGAGGTCGCTGAGCAGGGTGCTGCGGGGGACGGGGACGTGCCGGACGTCGATCGCGGAGAGCAGGGCGGCGCTCACCGCGAAGCTGGCACCGTCCAGCACGAAGGCCCAGCCGGGCCCGGCGGTGAGCACCAGCGCGCCGGCGACGGCCGGTCCGCCGATCCGGGTCGCGCTGCTGACCACCGCCATCAGGGAGTTGGCGCGCAGCAGCCCGGACTCCGCCACGGTGCCGCGGATCAGCGGGGAGACGGTCGGCATCGCGAAGGCCCCGGCGGCGCCGCCGAGCGCCTCGGCGACGGCGATCTGCCACAGCGCCGGTGTGCCGGAGAGCAGTTGGGCGCCGACGAAGAGCTGGGTGACGCACCGTACGAGATCGGTGGTGAGCGCGACGGTGCGGGCGTTGAAGCGGTCGCCGATCACGCCGCCGAGTGGCAGCAGCAGCAGTTTGGGCACCATCGCGCAGCCCAGCACCAGGGCCAGGGCGCCGGTCGAGCCGGTGGCCAGGTAGACGGCGAGGGTGAGAGCGGCGGGTATCGCGGCGTCGCCGAGCATCGAGAGGCTGCGCCCGATGAAGAGCAGGCGGAAGGAGCGGGTGCGCAGAGGGTGAGGCATGGCGCGGAATCTAATTCGGTTCCGAACTATTCGTCAACGAAATATCGGGTACCGAAGCGTAGTTGGGTTCCGGCGTAGGCTGTGGCTCATGGAGCGACGCGACTGGACCGACGGCCATGTGGAGCGGTGGAAGCCGGTGCTTCCCGACCTCGATCCCGATGTCGAGGGCGCGGTGACCAGGATGAAGAAGCTCTCGGTCCATCTGCGCCGGGTGCGCGAGCAGTCCCTGGTCGACTTCGCCCTGGACCGCCAGGAGTTCGACACCCTGCACAAGCTCGCCGGCCGCGGTGGCAAGGCGGCCCCTTCCGAGCTCGCCGCCGACCTCGATCTCGCGCCCGCCTCCGTCACCGGCCGGCTGGACGCGCTGGAGCGACGCGGGTTCGTCCGCCGCAAGCCCTCCACCACCGACCGGCGACGCGTCGACGTGGAGCTGACCGACGAGGGCCGCGCGACCTGGCTCGGCGCGATGGACATCCTCGGCCACGAGGAGTACCGGCTGCTGGGTGTGCTCGACAACGACGAACGCACGCTGCTCAACGCCATGTTGCGGCGCATCATGGTGGCCGCAGAGGACCGGGGCGGCGCGGCCTGGGACTGAGCGGAAGCCGCGCGCCCGACGCGGCCGTCCGTGCGGGGGCCGGCCGCGGGAACGCCGCGGCCGGCCCCGGCCGCACCCGTCAGAAGCTCAGCGAGCGGGCGGTGTTGATCTGTCCCATCACCATGTGGAAGGTGTCCGGCCGCACGGCCGGAATCATCGTCGAGTGGTGGCGGCCGCCGCTGGTCACCGTGACCTGGATGAATCCGGTCGTCTTCTTCTCCTTCATCAGGAGGAACAGCAGACCGACCAGACACAGCAGGGCGAAGAGGATCGCGAGCACGATCGCGACCGGCGGGATCTTCTCCTCGGTACGGGACATGTCCATCGCCGTCCACACCGCGCCCTTGAGGGGCATCGTCCCGGACGGCGTCACGATCGCGTCGCCCATGACCGTGATGTCGCCGAGCGACAGGACCGGCCCGCCGCCGCCCGCCGGGACCATGGCCTGCTGCCCCGGGTACCCGTAGCCCGGCATCGTCGGCGGGCCCGCCGGGTAGCCGTAGCCGGGGCCGGGCTGGGCGGCGGACTCGGGAAGCGGCTGCGGATAGCCGTAGACCGGGTTGCCGGCGGCCGGATAGCCGTAGCCCTGCGGGACGGTGGGCGGACCGCCCGGCTGCTGGGGCGGCCCCCACTTGTACGAGTCGTCCCCGTACGGATTCGGATCGCTCAACGTTCCCCGCTCTCGATCAAACCGTGCACCCCGCGCCTTGCTGCCCGTGTGCGGTGAACCGCTGAGGGTTCCGCACGACGGTACCGTCACCGGCCGCACCGCGCAGCCAAGAGGCCCCGCCTCCCGCAGCGTTGCTGCGGAGAACGGGGCCCCGGGGTGCTACGGGTGCGATCGGGGGTCAGAAGCGACGCGTGATCAGCGCGCGCTTGACCTCCTGGATCGCCTTGGTGACCTCGATGCCACGCGGGCAGGCGTCCGTGCAGTTGAAGGTGGTGCGGCAACGCCACACGCCGTCACGGTCGTTGAGGATCTCCAGCCGCTGCTCGCCGCCCTCGTCGCGCGAGTCGAAGATGAAGCGGTGCGCGTTGACGATGGCCGCCGGGCCGAAGTACTGGCCGTCGTTCCAGAACACCGGGCACGAGGACGTGCACGCGGCGCACAGGATGCACTTGGTGGTGTCGTCGAAGCGCTCGCGGTCCTCGGCGGACTGCAGACGCTCGCGGGTCGGCTCGTTCCCCTTGGTGATGAGGAAGGGCATGACGTCGCGGTAGGCCTGGAAGAACGGGTCCATGTCGACCACGAGGTCCTTGAGGACCGTGAGGCCCTTGATGGCCTCGACCGTGATCGGCTTCTCCGGGTTCAGGTCCTTGATCAGCGTCTTGCAGGCGAGCCTGTTCTTGCCGTTGATCCGCATCGCGTCCGAGCCGCAGATGCCGTGCGCGCAGGAGCGGCGGAACGTCAGCGATCCGTCGGTCTCCCACTTGATCTTGTGAAGGGCGTCGAGAACACGCTCCTTCGGGTCGATCTCGATCTGGAAGTCCTGCCACACGGACTCGTCGGAGACCTCGGGGTTGAACCGGCGGATCCGGAAAGTGGCCGTGATGTACGGGGAGTCGGCGAAGCCCGCCTCGGGCTCAGGAGCCTTGTCGGCCTTTTCCATCGTGGGGGTAGCCATCAGTACTTACGCTCCATCGGCTGGTAGCGGGTCTGGACGACCGGCTTGTAGTCCAGCCGGATCGACTCGGTGCCGTCGTCGGCGACCTCGCGGTACGCCATGGTGTGGCGCATGAAGTTGACGTCGTCGCGGTTCGGGTAGTCCTCGCGGTAGTGACCGCCGCGGGACTCCTTGCGGGCCAGCGCCGAAGTCGCCATGACCTCGGCGAGGTCGAGCAGGTTGCCCAGCTCGACCGCTTCGAGCAGGTCCGTGTTGAACCGCTTGCCCTTGTCCTGGATGGACACGTTGAGGTAGCGCTCGCGCAGCTCCGCGATCTTGTCGACCGCGGTCTTGATCGTCTGCTCGGTGCGGAACACCATCACGTTGGCGTCCATGCACTCCTGCAGCTCCAGCCGGATCGCCGAGACGCGCTCGGTGCCCGTGGAGCTGCGCAGCCGCTCGACCTGGTCGACGACCAGCTGGGCCGGGTTCTCGGGAAGCTCGACGAAGTCGTTCTTCGCGGAGTACTCGGCGGCGGCGATGCCCGAACGGCGCCCGAAGACGTTGATGTCGAGCAGCGAGTTGGTGCCCAGCCGGTTGGCGCCGTGCACGGAGACGCACGCGACCTCGCCGGCGGCGTACAGCCCCGGGACGACGGTGGTGTTGTCGGCCAGCACCTCGCCCTGGACGTTGGTCGGGATGCCGCCCATGGCGTAGTGCGCGGTCGGCTGGATCGGGATCGGGTCCGTGTAGGGCTCGATGCCGAGGTACGTCCGCGCGAACTCGGTGATGTCCGGGAGCTTGGCGTCGAGCTGCTCCGGCGGCAGGTGCGTCAGGTCCAGGTAGACGTGGTCGCCCTCGGGACCGCAGCCGCGTCCCTCACGGATCTCCGTGTAGATGGAGCGGGACACGACGTCACGGGACGCGAGGTCCTTCATGACGGGCGCGTACTTCTCCATGAAGCGCTCGCCGTCCTTGTTGCGGAGGATGCCGCCCTCACCACGGGCGCCCTCCGTCAGCAGGATGCCCATGCGCCAGATGCCCGTCGGGTGGAACTGGAAGAACTCCATGTCCTCCAGCGGCAGACCGCGGCGGTACGCGGCGGCCTGGCCGTCACCGGTCAGGGTGTGCGCGTTCGACGTCACCTTGAAGAACTTGCCGGTGCCGCCGGAGGCGAAGATGATCGACTTCGCCTGGAAGACGTGGATCTCACCGGTCGCCAGCTCGTACGCGACGACGCCGGCCGACTTCTTGACCCCGTCGACCTCCTGGAGCAGGAGGTCCAGGACGTAGAACTCGTTGAAGAACTCCACACCCTCCTTGACGCAGTTCTGGTACAGCGTCTGGAGGATCATGTGGCCGGTGCGGTCCGAGGCGTAGCAGGACCGGCGGACCGGAGCCTCGCCGTGGTTACGGCTGTGGCCGCCGAAGCGGCGCTGGTCGATCTTGCCCTCGGGCGTGCGGTTGAACGGCAGGCCCATCTTCTCCAGGTCGAGAACGGAGTCGATGGCCTCCTTCGCCAGGATCTCGGCGGCGTCCTGGTCGACCAGGTAGTCGCCGCCCTTGATCGTGTCGAAGGTGTGCCACTCCCAGTTGTCCTCCTCCACGTTCGCGAGCGCGGCGGCCATGCCGCCCTGCGCTGCGCCCGTGTGGGACCGGGTGGGATAGAGCTTGGTCAGCACGGCGGTGCGGCTGCGCTTGGTCGACTCGATGGCCGCGCGCATGCCGGCGCCGCCGGCGCCGACGATGACGGTGTCGTACTTGTGGATCTGCATGGTTTACCTCTGGTCCTTCGGGCCCGGCGCCTAGCGGATGTTCGGGTCGAAGGTGAAGATCACCAGCGTGCCCAGCAGGACGGTGAACACCGTGGCGGTGTACAGCAGCATCTTCAGCCAGAAGCGGGTGTTGTCCCGTTCGGCGTAGTCGTTGATGACCGTACGGAGACCGTTGGCGCCGTGCAGCATGGCGAGCCACAGCATCGCCAGGTCCCACACCTGCCAGAACGGCGAGGCCCAGCGGCCCGCCACGAAGGCGAAGCCGATCTTGGAGACACCGCCGTCCAGCACCAGCTGGATCAGCAGGTGGCCCAGGACCAGGACGACCAGCACGATGCCCGACAGGCGCATGAAGAGCCAGGCGTACATCTCGAAGTTGGTGCGTGAACCCTTGGGCGTCTTGCCGGTCCGCGTACGCGGGGGCTCGATCACGGGGGCCGGGTTGTCGACGTCGAAAAGGCTGACGCCTTCGACCGCGCCGATCGCGGAAGTCTCGGTGGACATGGGCCTCAGCTCCCGAAGATGACGCGGACGGCGTGGCCGAGGACGGGGTACAGGGCCCCGACCATGAGCACGATCCAGATGCCCAGCACGGTCCAGAGCATCTGCTTCTGGAGGCGCGCGCCCTTGGCCCAGAAGTCCACGGCGATGATGCGGAGACCGTTCAGCGCATGAAAGAGAATGGCGGCCACGAGGCCGTATTCGAGGAGCGCGACGATCGGCGTCTTGTACGTGGCCACGACGTCGTCGTAGGCCTCGGGGGAGACACGAACGAGAGCGGTGTCCAGGACGTGTACGAACAGGAAGAAGAAAATGAGGACACCGGTGACTCGATGAGCCACCCAGGACCACATGCCTTCCCGGCCGCGGTACAGCGTTCCAGCCGGCACGGAAGAACCCTCCGGGAGCGGGGATTGGGGTCGGCCGGCTTGACTGTCGGTCTGACCCGGCCGGGTACGGTCCACCGGCCCCGGCCATCGTAGCGACGGTTTGTCGGTTCGTTCGCCCCGGGGCCTCTGGTGTGATCAAAGTGGCAATCAATCAGGCACGGACGGGCTAGCAACCGCCTTGTTCCCTGGGCCGGGGCCGTCCCGCGCCGCGTCCGATCCGTTACCGACCCGACACCAGCCCGGTGATGCGGCCCCGGGCGAGTCGCCGCATCTCGTCCGCCGTCACCACCCGCTCCTGGTCGGGGTCGTGGCCGAGCCGGGCCCGGATGCCGGACAGCACCTGATCGGGCTGCTCGGCCGGGCGGAAACCGTCGAGGCAGATCACGAAGACGTGGCCGAAGCGGGATTCGTACGCGGCGTGCGCGGCCGCCAGCGCGAGGTGGGCGGAGCGCGGCGCTTCCGGCGGCAGCCCCGGGGAGACCTCGGCGGCGAGTGCCTCCGCGCGGTCGGTGGGGGACAGGTCGTAGCCCGCCTCGTCGGCGGCGGCGAGCAGCGCGTCCAGGTCAGGGAAGGGGCGGTGGGCGGTCAGCCGCTGCGCCCAGCGGTGGCTGCCCAGGCATTCCAGCAGGGCGGCCTCTGCGTCGGCGGCGGGTGCGCTGTTGAAACGGTGCAGGTCGCAGCCGTGCGAACCGGTCAGGTCGGGTGCGGGTCCGCAGCTCTGCGCGGGCACGGCGGTCCGTCGTGCCGGCCGGTGCGGTTGCCCCGGGAGGCCGGCATGGGACTCGCTGGACCTGGACAGCGTGGGCTCCTCGGATCAGCGGCATCCGTGAACCTGGAGTAAGGAGGGATGGGAGAGACCAGGTGGATGCAGGGTGAAGGGAGAGACGAATGTGCCTCAAACCTAGCGAGGCCGGGCAGCGGCCGGGCGACGGATGCGCGAATTTCACCCGGACGGGAGAGTTTCGGGATGCCTGATGGACGGTTCAGCGAGGAGAATGCCCGGCTATCTCCATACTTCTGCTCTGTTTCCCGCTAAAACCGGAGGTTTCTGACCGATGTCCCCCTCACGCGGCGTCCTGGCGGCCGGAGCGGCCGTCACGGCGGCGGCTGCGGTCACCCTCACCGTCGTCCTGTGGCCCGAGGACTCCGACCCCGGAGGCCGGGCTGCGGCCGAGACCTCCCACGCCTCCGCCGCCGCCGCTTCGCCCTCCCCGACCCGTAGCTACCCGCTGTCGAAGACGCCCCGCACCATTCCCGCCGTACGGGAGCACACCCCCGCCCACGGGCCGGGCTGGCGGCCCGGCCCGAGCAGCGGGGTGGTGATCGCCGACGGCAGCAAGGGGCTCGCCGACGAGGGCCGGCTGCTCGCGGGCGAGCTGAAGATCAGTTACCGGGGCGAGGTCCCGGCCCGGGCCGGCGACGTGGAACTGGCCCTGGCACCGAAGGACAAGGGCGGGTCCGAGTCGTACACCCTCAAGACCCACGACAACCGGGTCACGATCAGCGGTCCCGGCCAGGCGGGCGTCTTCTACGGGACCCGCACGCTCAAGCAGTCGGTCCGGGCCGACGGCCTCATGCCCGAGGGCGAGGTGCGCGACCGACCCGACCGCCCGCAGCGCGGGTTCAACCTCGACATCGCGCGCAAGCACTACACCGCCGGCTGGATCGAGGACCGGCTGCACGAGATCGCCGACCTCAAGCTCAACCAGCTCGGTCTGCACTTCTCCGACGACCAGGCCTTCCGCATCGAGTCCGACACCCATCCCGAAGTGGTGTCGCCCGATCACCTGACCAAGGCGCAGGTGCGGCGCATCGTCGCCCTGGCCGGGAGGCTGCACGTCCAGGTCGTGCCGGAGATCGACTCCCCGGGCCACCTCGGCGCGGTGCTGCGCGCCCACCCCGACCTCCAGCTGCGCAATGTGTCGGGGGTGGCCTCGGCCGGCTCGCTCGACATCTCCAAGCCCGGCGCGGCCAAGCTCGTCGACGAACTCCTCGGCGAGTACACGGAGCTCTTCCCCGGCAAGTACTGGCACGTGGGCGCCGACGAGTACCTCGCACTGATGGCGCAGGACCCGGCCGCCTCCTATCCCCAGCTCCAGCGCGCCGCCGTGCAGAAGTACGGGGCGAAGGCCGGCATCGAGGACCTCGCCACCGGCTGGCTCAACGACCGCGCCGCGGTGGTCCGGCCGCACGGCAAGCAGCCCAAGGCGTGGAACGACGGCCTCTTCGGCGACAGCACCGTCAAGGCGGACAAGAACATCGAGGTCGAGTACTGGACGGGCAAGGAGTACGGGGCCCGCTCGCCGCTGGAGTACCTGCGCGAGGGCCGCAAGGTGCTGAACCTCAACGACGAGTTCCTCTACTACGTGCTCGGCCAGCCCAACGACTTCGTCTACCCCACCGGCAAGCGCATCTACGAGCAGTGGACCCCGCTCGTGCTGCGCGGCACCACCCCCGTCCCGGAGCGCTACTCCGACCAGATCCTCGGCGGCCGGTTCGCCGTCTGGGGCGACCTGCCGAACGCCCAGACCGCCGCGCAGGTTGCCGCGGGCATCCGGATGCCCCTGGCCGCGACGTCCCAGAAGCTGTGGGACCCGGGGAAACCGAAGCTGAGCTGGGACGGCTTCCTGGCGCTGGCCAAGGAGATCGACAAGGGGTGAGTGCGCTTTCCGTGGACAGCGAGTCGGGCAGGGGTTAACTTCCGCTTGCTGCGTGATCCGGGGAGGGACGCGCGCTCCACGCGTCGAGATCCGAATCCTGGGGGGTTCCACTTCATGCTGTGCTCACTCTGCGGTACAAGACCTGCCCGCACCGCCGACGGGCGGTGCACGATGTGCGCCGGTTTCCGCCGCGCACGGGCCGGCGGGCTGATGCCGATGCCGGTCGGGCTGGATCCCCTGCGTTCACCGGTCGGGCTCGCCACGGCGGCGTGCGTGCTGTTCGGGTCGGTGGCCGTGGCGGATCTGCTGGCGGTGGCTGCCGACATCAACACCCGGCAGGTGTACGGGGCCGGGACGGCCGATGACTTCCTCAGGTTCGACGAGGCGGCCGCCGACCACGCCGACACGCTGTACCAGGCCGCCGCGTCTTTGCAGCTGTACACCCTCCTGGCCACCGCCGTCGTCTTCCTGCTTTGGTTCCGCCGGGTGCGGCTCAACGCGGAGGTGTTCGACGCGCGCGCCCATTCGATGCGGCCCGGCTGGGCGATCGGCGCCTGGTTCATCCCGTTCGGCAACTTCTGGCTGCCCCACCGCGTCGCGGGCGGGATCTGGACCGCGAGCTCCCCGGCCGGCCGCAGTCGGCCCGCCCCGCGCGGACTGCTGCACCTCTGGTGGGCGGCGCTGATCTGCGCGGAGCTCTTCTCCCGGTACGCCGGACGGCTCTACGACAACGCCGGAGGCGCGGACGAGTTCATGGACGCGGTCGACCTGGTCCTGGCCTCCGACGCGTTCGGCATCGTGGCCGCGGTGCTCTCGATCCTGTTCGTGCGCCGGCTGACCGCCATGCAGGGTGAGCGGGCGGCGCTGGGGACCAACCCCGTCGCCACGCCGCTCCCGGCGCAGCGGGCCGAGTGGCGCCGGGCGCACTGAGAGCCGGAACCGGCCGGAACCAAGCGGCGGTAATCAGCCGATGGCTGTGACGATTTTCAGCCATTCGGCGCTGAATGCGGTAACAGGAAGCGCTGCGTCCCCATGCGTCCTGGCATGGGGAGGGCCGACGGGAGACGCCGATGAGTCTGCTGGAACTGATCGCCGCCGCTGACGAGCGGGGACTGGCCGCGAGCGGGGCCGCCTGCCTCGACCGGTGCCTGCCCCTGCGCGCCGACGACGCCGACCCCGATCCGCTGCGCCCGCTCTGGGCCGGCTGCGCGGACGCCGCCGCGTGGCCGGAGCGGCTCGCCGAGGCACGCGCGGCGCTGGACGCCCTGCCCGGCCCGGAGGTGACGGTGGGCCGGATCCGGCAGCTGCTCGGCGAGGCGCCCGCGGACCGGGCGGGCAAGGAGGAACTGCGGGCCTGGGCGGACGCCTGCTCGGTGCTGGCCCTGGAGGTCCACCTGGGGCACGACTTCGCGCGCGACGACGCGAAGGAGCTGGTGGGGCGCTGCCGGGCGGGCGACCCGCAGGGCGCGGGACCGCTGCTCTCCGGAGAGCGCGCGCGCCAGATCCGGATCCTGGAGATGCTCGCCGAGATCTCGGACGACGCCCCCGCGGGCGCCGGGCTGCGCCAGGTGATGGACGTCTCGACCGAGGGCCAGCGGGTACTGCGCGCCGCGGTATCGCGGCGGGCCCGGGTGCGCGGCTGACGCGGTGCCGAACGCGTGTGCCGGCGCGTCGATGGAACCACGTACCGCCGAGGCGGCGGCTGTGTCGTGGTCGAGCGGGACGCATCGCGCCTTACGGGCGCCGGCGTGCACCACGCCGTTCACTGTGCACGGCCTCGACGGGCAAAAGGCCCCCTGGCCCGCGTCGGAGCGGTGAAGCGGAACGACGACCGGCCGCCCTCCGGCCGACCGGAACCGACCGAGGGGCAACTTCCTTGTGCGGGAAAGGCGCCCCTGCGGGCGTGTAACCACACACTGGCCGGGCAGTTGGGGGCGGTTCGGCAACTGGGCGTAGTTCAGGCCAGTGGAGTCGGTGGCGACCCCGAACTGCTTTGCTAACACAAATAGGTTGTTCTACAGTGTGCCTTCCGAGACGAGCGTGGGGAGGGGTCTTGGATCAGCCTGGGGCAGCGCTTGCCGTGCGAATTGCCGACTTGCGACGAGGAGTTGGTGATCCTCGGGCGCTGGTCGGCGAGATGAGGCGTTCGGTTCTTCTGGTGCCGACCGTGGGTGAAGGGCTCTGGTCTGCGCGGTTGGGCGGGGTGCGGTGGATCTACGGGTTCACCGACGAGGTGGCACTCGCCCGGTTCGCCCGGCATCACGCGCGGGGTGATCAGGCCATGGACTACGCGGCGCTGCTGGGCGCGCGGATTGTGGACGAGGTGGTGCCGGCCCTGGGCGAGCCCGCCGGTCTGGCCGTGGATGTCGCCACCGAGGACGGGTCGATGTTCTTCCCGCCGGTCGTCGGCATCGTTCCGGAGGCGGTCGCCGTCGACGCGGGTGGGGCGGGGGAGGAGCGGTCATGAGCGGTGACGCGGCGGACCTGCATCTCGACAAGGAGTCGGTCACCAAGTTCACGAAGGGCGTCGGCGCGACCATCGGCGAGCTCGGTGATCTCGGTGGGGCCACTGGTTCGGTGATGGGCAAGGGTTTCTCGGAGATGGCGATGACCGGGATGGAGGCCGGGCACCACGGTCTCGCGGTCGACTTCGAGGACTTCTGCGAGCGCTGGGAGTGGGGTGTGCGTGCTCTGGTGCGGGATGCCAGTGGGCTTGCGAACCGGCTCGGCCTGGCGGCGGGCACCCAGTGGGAGAACGACCAGTACCTCGCGGGCACGTTCAAGGTGGGTGCCAACGCGATGTTCGGGGGGAACCCGAACGCGAGCGAGGAGGAGATCGCCAAGCAGAACTGGGGCGACATCTTCACGCCGGACTATCTGAACCCGGACTACAGCCCGGAGTCGTTCGACAAGGCCGGCCAGGACATGGGGCAGACCTGGAAGGACACCGGCCGCACCGTCCTCACCGAGGGCTACGGCGGCCGACAGTCCGACCTGTTCAACAACGCGCTCGGCATCTCCGACGACCGGTTCGACCAGGCGCTGGACGACACGCTCGGCCCGTCACCGGAGGAACGCGCCCAGCAGGCGCAGCAGCAGAGCCAGTCCGGGGGGAACTGACTGTGGGTATAGGCGACTTCATCAAGGACCTCACGCCCGACTCGGTCGAGGACGTGGTCGAGGACGGTGTCGAGTGGGCCGGTGACCGGGTTGAGGACGCCGGGAACTGGACCGCCGACCGGCTGGATGACGTCGGCTGGGATTCCGGTGCGGACTGGGTGCGCGAGCAGTCCCGTTCGGTCGCCAACCGGATGGGCGCGGAAGTCGATGAGATGGACCTCGGGCAGACCGAGGACAAGACCAAACTGATCTACGGCAGCCCCAGCAAGCTCAACGCCACCGTCACCAAGCTTCGCGCCTTCCAGTCGGCCTTCGACGGCACCGGTGACGGTCTCAAGGGCCTGGACTCCGGTCAGCTCAAGGGGGAGACGGCCGACGCGTTGCGCACCGCGGTGGGTACCCAGCCGCCCAAGTGGTACGCCGCCGCCGATGCGACCACGAAGGCGCTCGGAGCCCTCGACGCGTTCGCCGACACCGTCACCTGGGCGCAGGGACAGGCCCAGACGGCGATCGACAAGTGGAAGGAGGGTGTCAAGGCCTCCGAGGACGCTGCGGGTGCCCATCGAAAGAAGGTCGACGACTACAATAGTGCCGTCGACCGCTACAACGCCCAGTCCTCCGACACGCGCGACCCGTCGTCTCTGCCTCCCCGCCCCGCGTCGACGTTCGTCGACCCCGGCATCAAGCTGATGCAGGATGCGCAGGACCTTCTCGCCGAGGCCCGCGAGCAGCGGAACTCGGCGGCACAGACCGCGCGCTCGGCGGTTCAGGCCGCGCGCGACATGGCGCCGCAGAAGCCTTCGTACGCCGAGCAGTTGCGCGACGGGGCGGAAGAGTTCCAGCTCATGAGCGTGCACATGGACGGCGGCATCATCAAGGCCACGGCCGGCACTCTCAACTTCGTCCGCAGCGTCAACCCCATGGACCCGTACAACCTCACGCACCCGGCCGAGTACGTCACGTCCCTCAACAGCCTGGCCGCCGGGCTGGTGGTCGCTGCCAACGACCCGACCGGCACCGGCATCCAGATGGCCAAGGACTTCATGAAGGACCCGGCCGAGGGCTTCGGCCGGCTGATACCCGACATCGCGATGACCATCGCCACCGGCGGCGGCGGCGCCGCGGTGAAGGGCGCGCGCGTCGCCGAAGAGGCCGCCCGGCTGCGCAAGGTCGCCGAAGAGGCCGCCGAGGCCGCCCGGCTGCGCAAGGTCGCCGAAGAGGCCGCCGAGGCCGACCGGCTGCGTAAGCTCGTCGACGACGCCCCGGAAGGCACCCACAGCACCCCGGACGGCGACCGCAACCCGGGCGGCGACCCAGTGGACCTCGCCACGGGCCACATGTACCTGCCGCAGACCGACGTCGAAGTCCCCGGCATCCTGCCGCTGGTCTTTACCCGCCGCACCGAATCGGGTTGTGCCGTCGGCCGCTTCCTGGGGCCCGCCTGGACGTCCACCGTCGACGAGCGGCTGGAGATCGACGCCGTCGGCGTCGTCCACGTCACCGCAGAAGGGCTCCTGGTCCCGTACCCACACCCGGTCCCCGGCTCGCCCACCGCACCGGCGACCGGTCGGGCCCGCACCCTGCTGGTCCGCGATGTTGACGGCGACTACACGGTCACCGCCCTGGACAGCGGCCTGACGTTCCACTTCACTGCGCCGTCCGGCAACGAACCGGGGGGTGACGGAACCGCATGGCTGTCAGAAGTGGCCGAACGCAACGGCCACGCAATCCACATCGACCGCGGCGAGGACGGTCTGCCGCTGGCCCTGGTCCACTCGGCGGGCCACCAGGTGAAGTTGTCGGCCGCCGACGGCCTGATTACCGCACTGGCACTGGGCAGCGCGGGCGACAACGGCGCCGACCTGCCCCTGATGGCCTACGGCTACGACGACGGCAATCTCACCAACGTCACCAAGCCCTCCGGCGCCACCACCACCTACGTTTACGACGACCGCCGGCGCGTCATTGCCTGGATCGACTCGAACAACAGCCGCTACGATTACGTCTACGACGACCGGGACCGCGTCGTGGCGGAGGGCGGCGAGGCCGGTCACGTCCAGATCACTCTGGCTTACACCGACCCGGATCCCGGGACAGGCCACCGCACTACCACGCTTACCACCGCCGACGGGCACGCCACCCGCTACCTCTTCGGCCCCGGCTGCCGTCTGCTGGCCGTCACCGACCCGCTCGGCCACACCACCCGGTTCACCTACGACCCGCGCGGCAACCTCCGGGCCCGCACCGACCCGCTGGGCCTGCGCACCGCCTTCGCCTACGACGAAGACGGCCGCCTCATTTCCGCCACCGCCCCCGACGGCGGCGAACTGCACACCATACGTGGGCTGTTGGGTCTGCCGGTGGAGGTCGTTGGGCCGGACGGCAGCCGGGTGCTCCACGAGTTCGACGAATGCGGGAACCGCACGTCGGTCACCGACCCGGCCGGCTCCACGACCCGCTACACCTATGACCACGCCGGACGACTCACCTCGGTCACCGACGCGCTCGGCGCCAGGACGTGGGTGGTGTGCGACGCGGCGGGCCTGCCCGCGGTGGTGACCGGCCCGACCGGCGCGGTCACCCGCACGGAACGGGACGCCCTCGGCAGACCGGTCCGCGTCACCGATCCGGTGGGCGGTGTCACCCTCTTGGAGTGGCACACCGACGGCCAACTGGCCCGCCGTACCGGACCCGACGGCGCCACGGAATCGTGGAGGTACGACGGCGAGGGCAACCTACTGACCCATACCGACGCGTCCGGTGGCATCTCCCGCTCCGAGTACACGCACTTCGACCTGCCCCTCGCCCGCACCGGACCGGACGGCGCCCGCTACGAGTTCGAGCACGACAACGAACTGCGCCTCACCCGCGTCTCCAACCCGCAGGGACTGGTCTGGAGCTACGCGTACGACGCGGCCGGCAACATCGTCTCTGAGACCGACTTCGACGGCCGCACTCTCACCTACCGGGTGGATGCCGTGGGCCGGCTCGCCTCCCGCACCGACGTGCTCGGCGGGACCATATCGTTCGAACGCGACCAGCTCGGCCAGGTGGTCAGCAAGGACGTCGACGGCCAAGTGACGGCCTACGCCTACGACGGTGCGGGACGCCTGCTGGAGGCGGTGGGGCCGGACAGCGAACTCCGATACCAGTACGACCGCCGGGGAAAGGTCAAGACCGAGCTGGTCGGCGGCCGTCCCATCTCCTACTCCTACGACGCCCTGGGCCGCCGTACACGCCGCACCACGCCCACCGGCCATGTCACCTCCTACGCCTACGGCGCCGATGGCACGCCCCAGCGCCTGACCAGCGGTGGCCACCGGATCGACTTCACACACGACGCCGTCGGCCGGGAGCTCTCCCGCGCCTTCGGTGACGCGCTCACCATGACATCGGCCTGGGACGAAGCCGGACGGCTCTCCGAGCAGCACATCACCGCCGGAGCACGCCGCGTCAACAGCCGTGCCTACTCCTACGGCGCCGACGGAAACGTGACCTCCGTCGCCGACCAGCTCTCAGGTACCCGTACCTTCGATCTCGACCGGGCGGACCGCGTCACCGCCGTCCACGCCAAGGGCTGGACAGAGCGCTACGCCTACGACGACGCCGGCAACCAGACCTCGGCGTCCTGGCCGTCCGGCCACCCCGGCAGCGAGGCCACCGGACCGCGCGCCTACACCGGCACCACCATCACCCGCGCCGGGAACGTCCGCTTTGAGCACGACGCCCTCGGCCGGGTCACCCTGCGCCAGAAGACTCGCCTCTCCCGCAGGCCCGACAACTGGCGCTACACGTGGGACGCGGAGAACCGTCTCACCTCCGTCATCACCCCCGACGGCACACGGTGGCGCTACCGCTACGACCCGCTTGGCCGTCGCACTGCGAAACAGCGCCTCTCGGCCGCCGACGGAAGCGTGGCCGAGGAGGTCCGGTTCGCCTGGGACGGCCTGACCCTGTGCGAACAGACCACCCACCACCCGGACACCCCGAACACGGTCGCCCTCACCTGGGACCACCGCGGCAACACACCCATGACGCAGACTGAGCGCATCCTCACGGCCGACGACGGCCAGGCAGAGATCGACCGCCGCTTCTTCGCCATCGCCACCGACCTCATAGGCACCCCCGCCGAACTGATCGACGAGACCGGCGACATCGCCTGGCGCTCCCGCTCCACGCTCTGGGGTACCACGGCCTGGTCCCGGAACAGTCGCGCATACACCCCGCTGCGCTTCCCTGGCCAGTACTACGACCCCGAAACCGGCCTCCACTACAACGTCTTTCGCCACTACGACCCCGAAACCGGCCGCTACGCCTCCCCGGACCCGCTGGGGCTGGCTCCGGCTCGGAACCCGGTCGCGTACGTGGAAAATCCCCACAGGGGTTGCGACCCGCTGGGCCTGATGCCCAAGTACGCGAACGAGGAGAAGGCCCAGAAGCGGATCAACAAGATCGTGGACGACGTCCTCGCGAGGGCACAGAACGGCGAGTTGAAGAAGCACGCCGACTACCACGGGGACACGGGGCACGGTTTCACCGACGAACGGGTTCTGGAGATCCTTAAGAACCCTGATGCCGTGTACCAGTCATCGGGCCAGTCAGGAAACTTCATCTTCCGGAAGGACAATGACATTGCCGTGGTCTACGGGCCCGGCCCCAAGCAAGGCCAGGCCATCACGGCCTACGGAGAGTCGGGCATCAAGGGTGAGTCCGGTTGGAGGGCGCTTGGCGGCAGCCCGTCGGACCCTGGCAAGCCAATCACCCACGAGGACATCGTGGAGGGCAGGATTCCCGGCAAGTTCGGCAACCTGGCCCCAGGAGTGCAGATCAGATGAGGCAGGAATGATGACGAAACTGTCGTTCGACGGCGACTGGCGCGCAACGGTGACGGACGATCCGCTGCACATCACCCCCCGCTTCGCAGGTGACTCTGTGCGCGTCATGAACTACGCGGACGTGAAGGAGCGTGAGCGGTTCGTCGCGAATACCTTCGGTAGCCAGCACTGGCTGTGGGACACGCCCGATGTCTTCCGGTTCGCCCCGGACAGCCGAAAACTGGTCGGGGCCGAACTCCAGATGCCGTACGTGTCCGCCGCCGCCGAGACCTCCGCCCGCCTTCCCGTCCTGCCTTCCGTACGCCCCGGCGGGCTCAGCGCTGACGAGATCCGGGACTTCCGGCATGAGACGTGCACGGTGCTGTGCCGCGCTCCCGGCGACGCCATGCTGATCTGTCTGCGCGACCTCGACGTCCTGGACGAACCGCTGGAGGCCTGTATCGGCATCGCCCCGGACGTGGCGCTCCTCGTCCAGCACGGCAGCGTCGTCGGCTGGAATCTGACCGACCCGGTCCGGTACTTGTCCACTGGGTTCGCCGACCCCGATCCCGCCCCGCCTTCCGACGCCACGCGTCGGCTGCTCACAGAGTGCCTGGACCTGATCACCACGCCGGTGGTCGACGATCTGGTGGACGGCGAACCCGCCGCTCTGGCCCGCCTCCGGGCCGCCGACGAAGCCCTGCGCAACCAACAAGATGACCGGCACCGGGCCGACGTCCTGCTCGACCTCATCGCCACCATGGTCGAGGACTACGGAAACGGGTGACCGAGCTCGACATGGGGCGTTTTCGCGCGGGTGCTGCGCAGCGGCTCGGCGGCACTGCGAGCTGCATCGCGAGGGAGGATCGCCCCCGATCGTGTCCCCGGGGTCCTCGCCCAAGCCCACACGGGGTTCGCAACGGAGGTTCCGGCTGCGGTTCCAGGTGGTCGAAATGACCACAGTTGTGCCCTTGTTCTCCGACAGTCTCGAGCGCTCACGCTCCCACTCGTACCGCAACGAGTGCCCGGTCTGCGGTGGCCGCTTCAGGGGCAGCGCGCTGGAGTTCATCACGCCCGAAACGTCGTGAGGTCTGTTCGGTCTTGCCCGGCCAGGGCCAGCAGCGACCCGCGGGACTCGCACCGGGCCGCGTCGCCTTCGCGTATGCGGATGAGCGAATAGAGCGCGCCGTCGCGGATGGCCGTGCCCGTTGAAGCGGCCAGGGCGGCATTACCGCCCCCACGAGGAGCAGCCTCGGTGAAGATCATCAAGGACGGCGGAGCGCCCGGCTGCGCGCGGCGGGCCCGGGTGCACGGCTGACGCGGCATCGGGGCCGGTGGAGGTGAACGAGGACGACCGGGGCCGCCACCCCCCACAGGAGAGGCCCCGGTCGTCTTCCGCGGGGCCGCAGGACGACCCCGTACTCATCTCAGCGCCGTGACTGCGTTTTCTGTCACACCGCAGCCTGTCCCCGGAATGTTGCGGGTTGTACAAGTCATGGACGTGATGCCCGCGAAGGACGTAGCGTGCTGAGTCGCGCAGGGTGGCGCGGCAGTGGTGACCAGCTGCGATTGCGGACAGCAGGGCGGGTTGAGGGAGTGCTGGGGGACGACGCGGGGCTTACTGCCGCGGTGCTCGCGGCACAGGACGGGGACGAGGACGCCTTCCGTACTGTGTACCGCGCTGTGCAGCCGCGGTTGCTGGGCTACATAAGGACGCTGGTGGGTGAGCCGGACGCGGAGGACGTGGCATCGGAGTCGTGGCTCCAGATAGCGCGGGACCTCGACCGGTTCAGCGGTGACGCGGACCGGTTCCGGGGCTGGGCGGCCCGCATAGCGCGCAACCGCGCCCTGGACCATCTGCGGATGCGCGGCAGGCGGCCCTCGATCGGCGGCGACGAGACGGAGCTGTCCGAGAAGCCGGCCGAGTCCGACACGGCGACCGAGGCGATCGAGGCGCTGGCCACCGGCCGCACCATGGCCCTCATCGCCCAGCTGCCGCAGGACCAGGCCGAGGCCGTGGTGCTGCGCGTGGTGGTCGGACTCGACGCGAAGACCGCGGCGCAGACGCTGGGCAAGCGGCCGGGCGCGGTACGCACCGCGGCCCACCGCGGACTGAAGCGGCTCGCCGAACTGCTGCGGGCGGACAGCGTGGACAGCGTGCAGCATCCCGGGGGCGGCGGAGATCTGACGGCCACGGAGCACGCGCAGGACGGCCGTCCGCGCGGCGGCGCCCCGGCCGGCGGGGCCGGTGCGCCCAGGGGGCCGGCCGACAGCCCGGCCCCGGCGTCGTCCCCGCACGGCAACGCGGCAGCCCGGACGGCGGAACTCGGTGCCGTACCCGCGCAGCGCCCCTCCCGCACCGGCGTGGCGGCGCCCGCCGGTGTGACGCATTCGCGTCTGTGGACGCAGAAGGACATGTGATGGCCGACGAGCACGACGAATGGCTTGACAGGGAAGCGGCGGAGAGATTGCTCCGCCGCGAACCGGTCGATCCTGCCGACGGCCTCCCCGCACAGCAGGCCGAAAGACTCGCGGCAGCCCTGGAAGCCGCCGCCCGGACCGCCCGTCCGGCCACCGGTGAACTCCCCGGCGAGGCCGCCGCGCTGGCCGCCTTCCGCGCAGTCCCCCGCTCCGCGTCCCGTACCCCTGCCGCGGCCGCGCGGCCGGACCACGTACCGTCCGCCGCGGCGGACGGAGTCGATGAGCCCGGGGTGCTCGCTCCCGTACACATAGGCCGGGCCGCCTCCGGCAGGGTGGCCGGGTCCGCGGGCTCCCGCGGTCCCCGCCCGCTGCGCTGGAGCCGGCCCATCCGTTTCGGCCTGGTCGCCTCCCTCGCGTGCTGCGCGATCGGCGGGGTGGCGGTGGCCGCCGGGACCGGGGTGCTGCCAGGCCCGTTCGGGGGCGGACTCCCACGCCCGCGAACTCGGTGTCGGCCGCCGCGTCCCCCGGGGAACTCGGCTCCGGCCTCGCCCCGGACGACGACGGGACGTCCGCACCGCCGCCCGGCTCCCCGGGTACGAAGACCGCGTCGTCGCCGGCCCCGGACTCCGGCCGCCCGGACGAGCCGAGCACCGGCCCCCCGGCGGCAGCGCCCCCACCGGCCAGGACACCGGCGGCAAGGACGACGGCGCCGGACAGCAGGACGGCACGGCGAGCGGCTCGGCGGGCGACACCGGCGGTACGGACAAGGACGACGGCACGGAACAGCCCGCGGACCCGCAGGACGACAACGCCTCCGGTGCCTGGTACGCCAAGACCCTGAAGGCCTGCCGCGACTACCGCGACGGCAAGCTCGACGACGACCGCAGGCGGCGCCTCGAAGCGCTGGCCAAGGGCGCCCGCAACCTGGACCGGTTCTGCGACCGGATGCTCGACAAGGCCGACGGCGACAGCGGTGGCGACGACAACAGCGGAGCGCCGGGCAGCGGCGACGGCTCGGCGGCCGGCGGTGCGGGCTCCCTCCCGTCGATCGGATTCTCCCGCGCGTCCTCGGTGCCGTCCGCCGGTACGGGCCTGGCCCCGGCGGGCTCCACGGCCCCGCAGACCCCGGCGCCGGACGGTTCCGCCGCGGCCCGCTGACCTCCCGCGCCGCCCCGTCCGACACGGGGTGTGACGTTTTTCGGCACGCGGACGCAGTACAGAGTGAGCCGACTGGTCATCGGCAGCGTCCTGAGCCGGGGTTCCCCCCGTACCTTCGGCTCGGCGCAACGGCGCGGGCGGGACACGTTCCCCCGGTCCCGCCCGCGCCCCTCAAAATCCGACCGCTGCCGCCACGGCGCTCACCCGAAGACGACGACCTTGTCGCCGTTGTGGACCTGGGCGAACAGCGAGGCGATCTTCCCCTCGTCCCGGACGTTGACGCAGCCGTGCGAGGCGCCGTTGTAGCCGCGGGCCGCGAAGTCCGACGAGTAGTGCACCGCCTGGCCGCCGCTGAAGAACATCGCGTACGGCATGGCCGTGTGGTAGATCGTCGACACGTGGTGCCGGGACTTCCAGTACACCGAGAAGGTGCCCTCGCGGGTCGGCGTGTACTGCGAGCCGAACCGCACGTCCATCGACGAGACGACCCTGCCGTCGATCATCCAGGACAGCGTCCGGCTGTTCTTGCTGATGCAGATCACCCGGCCCGTCAGACAGCGCTTGTCCGGCTTCGCGACCGGGCGGGTGGTCGGCGGGTTCAGCTCGGTGGCCGTCGGCGCGTGCGTCATGCCGAGCAGCTTCTGCCAGGTGAGGGTGTCCGTCTTCCCGGTACGGGACAGCCCGCGCTTGCCCTGGAACGACTGCACGGCGGCGACCGTGACGGTGCCGTAATAGCCCGTGGGGCTGCGGTCGAAGTGGCCGATCTGACGCAGCCTGGCCTGGAGCTCGCGCACCTGCTTGTTCCGCGCGCCGCTCGCCAGCAGCACCTTGCCCTGCGGGTCGGGCGCGGCCTTCGAGGGAGAGGCGGGCTTCGCGGACGGTGTGGCCGGTGCCGGTCCGCTCGCCGACGGCTTGGCGTCGTCGCCGGGCGAGCTGCTCGCCGACGGTGCGGCCGAGGCGCCGCCCGCGGGCTGCGGCTTGCACCCGGCTGTCACCGCGGCCAGCGCGAGTACGGCGACGGCCGCGGTGGCCGCCGCGGACCCCCGGCCCCCTCGGTGCGCGCGGCCGCGCCCTGTCCTGCTGGTGCGTGTCATCTCGGCCCCCTGGCTCTTCGGTATCTCCTGGGACGGATTCCCGCTCCGCCCGGTTGCCGAATCCTGCGCATGATGGGGAAATCGGTAACGGGCGCCCGCGGGCTTCGGGCTCGCGGCTGTGAGCGGGGCCGGAGGCCCGGTCCTCTCCCACGGTCGCGGGAGCGCCGCAGCGGTCCGTCGCGACAGCCAAGGGTCACCGGTGAGGAACTCCAGCGGGAGGCGGAGCAGATGACGCGCGAGTCGGAGTCGGGACTGCCCATCGAGCCGGTCTACGGGCCGGACGCACTGGACGGATGGGACCCGGCGGCGAAGCTGGGGGAGCCGGGCGGCTACCCCTTCACGCGCGGTGTGTACCCGTCGATGTACACCGGTCGCCCGTGGACGATGCGCCAGTACGCGGGCTTCGGCACGGCCACCGAGTCCAACGCCCGGTACAAGCAGCTCATCGCCGACGGCACCACGGGCCTGTCCGTCGCCTTCGACCTGCCCACCCAGATGGGTCACGACTCCGACGCGGAGATCGCGTCCGGCGAGGTGGGCAAGGTCGGCGTGGCGATCGACTCGGTCGACGACATGCGGGTGCTGTTCGACGGGATCCCGCTGGACAAGGTCTCCACGTCCATGACGATCAACGCCCCCGCCGCGCTCCTGCTGCTGCTCTACCAACTGGTCGCGGAGGAGCAGGGCGTCCCGGCGCACCGGCTGACCGGCACCATCCAGAACGACGTGCTCAAGGAGTACATCGCGCGCGGCACGTACATCTTCCCGCCGGGGCCCTCGCTGCGGCTGACCGCCGACATCTTCAAGTACTGCCGCACCGAGATCCCGAAGTGGAACACCATCTCGATCTCCGGCTACCACATGGCGGAGGCCGGGGCCTCGCCCGTGCAGGAGATCGCCTTCACGCTCGCGGACGGCGTCGAGTACGTCCGTACCGCCGTCGCGGCCGGCATGGACGTCGACGACTTCGCCCCGCGGCTCTCCTTCTTCTTCGTCGCCCGCACGACGCTCCTGGAGGAGGTCGCCAAATTCCGTGCCGCCCGCCGGATCTGGGCCCGGGTGATGCGGGAGGAGTTCGGGGCGAGGGACCCCAAGTCGCTGATGCTGCGTTTCCACACCCAGACCGCGGGCGTCCAGCTCACCGCCCAGCAGCCCGAGGTCAACCTGGTCCGCGTCGCCGTCCAGGGCCTGGCCGCGGTCCTGGGCGGCACCCAGTCCCTGCACACCAACTCCTTCGACGAGGCCCTCGCGCTCCCGACGGACAAGTCCGCCCGGCTCGCGCTGCGTACCCAGCAGGTCCTCGCGTACGAGACGGACGTGACGGCCACCGTCGACCCGTTCGCGGGCAGTTACGTGGTCGAGAGGATGACGGACGACGTGGAGGCCGCGGCGTTGGAGCTGATGCTCAGGGTCGAGGACATGGGCGGCGCCGTCCACGCGATCGAGCGTGGCTTCCAGAAGGAAGAGATCGAACGCAGCGCCTACCGCGTCGCCCTGGAGACGGACAGCGCCGAGCGGGTCGTCGTCGGCGTCAACCGCTTCCGGCTCGACACGGAGGAACCGTACGAGCCGCTCCGCGTCGACCCGGCGATCGAGGCCCAGCAGGCGGCCCGGCTGGCGAGGCTCCGCGCCGAACGGGACCAAGGTGCGGTGGACACGGCACTGGCGGCCCTGCGCGAGGCGGCCGGCGGCACGGACAACGTGCTCCACCCGATGAAGGACGCGCTCAGGGCCCGCGCCACGGTGGGCGAGGTCTGCCACGCGCTTCGGGAGGTGTGGGGGGCGTACGTACCGGCGGACGCGTTCTGAGGCGGACGGTGCGCTGGACGGGGGGTGGCGGCAGCCGTGGTGTCCTGCGCCGGAAGGGGCGACAGGTCGGACCTGAGGCTCCGTCACACCCCTGTGACAGGGAACGGACGGCTCCGCCGTACGGGCTGCCTAGATTCATGGGTGCAGTGTCCGCCCCACCTCGCGGCCCCACCCACAGAGGAAGCGGCATGCGACTCTCCCACACCTCTCGGCCCACAAGGCCCTCTTCTTCACGGAGTCGTTCATGTCTTTCCGTCCCACGATCCGCCGCACCGCTCTGCGGTCCGCCATCGCCACGGCCGCCCTGGCCGGCGCCGTCCTCGTACCGGCTGCCACCGCCTTCGCCGACACCACCCCGACCACGCCGGCACCCAGCAGCCCGGCACCCACCGGTCCGGCAACGGCCACCTCGGCGCCGACGAAGCCGGCGGACGAGGGCACCCTGATCCGCACGGACAAGCTCACGGGCGGGCTGAGCGCCAAGGTGTACCGGCACGGCGAGGGGCCCGTGACACCCACCAGGTGCGTGGCCGAGATCAAGGAGAACGTCGGAGGGGGCACCGCTGCCTTTCTCGGCATCGGCCCGAGCGGTCCGTACGTCCGGTTCCAGGACGCGGCGGGCGGCCCGTTCCTGGACTACAGCCTTAACCGCCTGCACCCGAAGCTGCCCGAGAGCGCCGGCTTCGACGCCGAGATCCTCAACCCGAACAGCAGCGCCCCGCGCCTGAGGTTCAACCTGGAGGGCGGCGGACACCGGGCGGGCTACGCGGACTTCCCGAAGCTCCCCAAGGGATGCAGCTTCCAGTACGACACGGGGTCGGGCACCGGCCACGGCAGCGACACGCAGTCCTCCCAGACCTCGGTCGTCCCGAAGGGCAGCGTCGCGGCCGGTGCGGAGCCGGCGCAGAGCGCCGATCCGGTGCTGATCGAGGTCGGCGGGGCAGCGGCGCTGGGGGCGGCGGGCCTCGGCTTCGTCGTCCTGCGCCGCCGCACGGCAACGGCCGGCCGCTGAGCCGCTCGGACACGTTCGCCACACGTCGGGGGAGGGGTCGTCGCGCAGTGCGGCGGCCCCTCCCGGTTCTGCCTGCCGGGAGTCTCGTATGCACACCTCGTTCACGCGCCGTCTGACGGCGGCCTCGCTCGTCACCCTCAGCGCCGTTGCCGTACTGACGGGCTGCGCCTCGGGCGACGACGCCCCCGCCACCCCGCCCGCACACATCGCCACTTCACCGGCCAGGCCGGCGCCGACCGGCGCGGCCACCCCCATGCCGGCCTCCGAGCCGGTCCGGGTCCGCATCCCCTCGGCCGGTGTCGACACCGGCCCGGTCCTGGACCTGGGACTGGCGGCCGACGGCACCGTCGAGGTCCCGACCGTCGTGCAGGCGGACCGGATCGGCTGGTACACCAAGGGCGTCACCCCGGGGGAGAGGGGCCCCGCCGTCCTCATCGGCCATTTCGACACCGCCGAGGGCCCGGCCGTACTGAAGAACGTGGCGAAGATCCGGGTCGGCGACCGGATCACCGTCACGCGAGCCGACGGATCCGACGCGGTGTTCGCCGTGCGCAGGCTCCAGCAGGTCGACAAGGGCGCCTTCCCGACCGACGAGGTCTACGGCGACACGGCAGGCCCCGAGCTCCGGCTGATCACCTGCGGCGGAGATCTGAAGGGTGGCCACCGGCCCGACAACATCATCGCCTTCGCGAATCTGGTGAGGTGAGACGGCGGGGCACAGGGAGCGGTACCCCGCGTTTTCGAGGTGTCCTGACCACATGCGACACTCCGTTTCATGCTGGGTGTCACAGATCTTCCGACCTATCTCGCCGGCCTGGTGCTCATCGTTCTGCTGCCGGGGCCCAATTCGCTGTACGTGCTGTCCGTCGCCGCCCGGCGCGGGGTGCGGACCGGCTATGTGGCCGCGGCCGGGGTGTGGACCGGCGACACCGTGCTGATGACGCTGTCCGCGCTGGGCGCCTCGTCGCTGCTGCAGACCACGCCGGTGCTCTTCGCCGTCGTGAAGATCGCGGGCGCGGGCTATCTCACCTGGCTGGCGATCGGGATGCTGCGGGCCGCGGTGTCCATGTGGCGCGAGCGGCACCGGCGGGTGGCCGAGCTCACCGGCGAGGGGGCGGACGCTGCCGAGTCCGCGGGCGCCATGGAGCGGCCCTACCGGCGGGCGCTGGTGGTCAGCCTGTTCAACCCGAAGGCCATCCTGTTCCTGATCTCGTTCTTCGTGCAGTTCGTCGATCCGGGGTACGCCTACCCGGCGCTCTCCTTCCTGGTGCTCGGCACCCTGCTGCAGCTCGCCAGCTTCCTGTACCTGTCGGCGCTGATCTTCGGCGGCACCCGGCTGTCCGCGGCGTTCCGCCGCCGCAGGCGGCTCTCGGCCGGAGCCACTTCGGCGGCGGGCGTGCTGTTCCTCGGGTTCGCCGCGAAGCTCTCGCTCAGCAGCGTCTGACCGGGCGCCGCCGGCACCGCGTCACTCGTGCCAGGCCTTGCCGCGGGCGTGGTGGATCATGCGCGGGAGCATCCTCCGCGCGCGGGCGTCCCGTCGCAGTTCTGTTTGCGCTTGAGGCTCGCTGCATGCGCAGCCTCCGCGCGCGGGCGTCCCGTCGCATCCGCGTCGGCGAGCTGGTTCACAGCTCCCCAGCGGGTCGGAACTCAACCGCGCGCGAGGTCAAGGCCCAGCGGCGCGAGGTACTCCGCGAGCCCGGTCATGTCCTCGCCCGCCCAGCCGATGTAGCCGTCGGGGCGGACCAGGAAGAGCCCCTTGCCGTACGCCTCGTAGGCGTCGGTGCGGTGCACCAGCACTGCCGGGGTGCCGAACTCCGGCAGGTCCGCGTCGGTGCCGACCGCCAGCAGGGTGAAGTGCGGACCCCGGAAGACGTCGAACAGGCGCCGGCCGCCCGTGGGTCCGTCGGGGGCGCGGTCGCCGGCCTCCAGTGCGCCCGCACGGCCCACCGAGAGGGGCCCCTCGCGGTAGCCGATGCCCAGCTGCTGGGTGGCGGCGCCGCGTTCCTGCTGACCGCGGTGGATACGGGTGGACAGGCCGAGCACCTCGGCGGCGATCGGGCGGCGCTCCTGCTCGTAGCTGTCCAGCAGCGCCGCGGGCGCGCCGTGGCGCAGCACCTGGCCGAGCTTCCAGCCGAGGTTGTACGCGTCCTGGACGCTGGTGTTGAGGCCCTGGCCACCGGCGGGGGAGTGGACGTGGGCGGCGTCCCCGGCGAGGAAGACGCGACCGTCGCGGAACCGGTCGGCGAGCGCGGCGCGCGGCCGGAAGTCGGATGACCAGAGCACCTCGGTGACGTCCCGCGCGTCCAGGTGCGTGCGCTCGGCGACGACCGCGCGCACCCCCGCCGGCGAGATGTCCGGCTCGCCCTCCTTGAACTGGGCGACCAGCTGGAAGTCCGCGGTGCCGGGCAGCGGGCAGATCGCGAGGTACCCCGCGTCGGTGTTCATCATGTGCCAGTTCAGCCGGTCGAGCGCCGCCTCGGCGATCCGCACGTCGGCCACCAGCATGGGTGCCGGGTCCACCGTCTCCCCGGTCATCGCGATGCCCAGGGCCCGTCGCACGGTGGAGCGTCCGCCGTCCGCCGCGACCAGGTAGGAGGCGCGGACCGGGCCGGTGCTCAGCTGCGCGGTGACCCCGTCGGCGTCCTGGCCGAGGCCGGTCAGCGCGGTCGAGAACGCGACGTCGCCGCCCAGTTCGCGCAGCCGGGCCAGCAGGATCTCCTGGGTGCGCCACTGCGGCATCATCCACGGCTCGCCGTACGGCTCGGCGTCCGTCGGGGCCGCCACCCGGAACATCCGGTGCTCGCCCGTCCGCTCGCCGTCCTGCCAGGTCATCCCGACCGGCGCCGGCCCGCCGTGCTCGCGGACCGCGTCGCCGACCCCGAGATCGTCCAGGACCTCCCGGGTGCGGGGCTGGATGCCCTTGCCCCGCGACCCGGGGAAGAGTCCGGGCGCCTGCTCGACGAGGAGGGCGGGGACGCCGCGGCGGGCCAGGTCGCAGGCGAGGGCGAGGCCGCACGGGCCGGCGCCGACGATGAGGACCTCAGTTTCCTTAACGTTGTTAAGTTCCATGGTTCGGAGTGTGCGCTTAACGCTGTTAAGTTGTCAAGGAGGGGCTGTTAACTTGGCGAGGTGGGTACAACGAAGATCGACCGGACGCGGGTGGCCGACACGGCGCTGCGGCTGCTGAACGAGGTGGGCCTGGACGGGCTCAGCCTGCGCGCCATCGCCAAGGAGCTGGACGTCAAGGCGCCCGCGCTCTACTGGCACTTCAAGGACAAGCAGGCGCTCCTCGACGAGATGGCCACGGTGATGTACCGCCGGATGCTCGACGACGACCTGCCGGGGCCCACCCCGGAGAGCTGGCAGGACCAGCTCGTCGCGTACAACAGCGGACTGCGCAACGGGCTGTTGCGCTACCGCGACGGGGCCAAGGTCTACGGAGGTGCGAAGTTCACCGGCACCGACCACGCCGACGGTCTCGAAAGCCATCTGCGGACCATGGTCGACGCCGGCTTCGAGCTGTGGCAGGCCGTACGGGCGGGCACCACCGCGTACGCGTTCACGATGGGGTTCGTCAGCGAGGAACAGGGCGTCCGCCCGCTGCCCGACCAGCAGCGCGAGGGCTTCGACATCGCTGAACGCGCGGAACGGCTGGCCCGGTACCCGCTCGCCGCGGCGGCCGGTTCCGAGATCTTCGCCCACTACGACGAACGGTTCGAGGACGGCCTGCGGCTGATCGTCGCGGGTGTCGAGGCGCGGTACGGGGTGCGCTGAAGAGCGCGCCCCGGCGGCCGTCCCCCCCCCCCGTGCGCGTACCGCCGCACCCGCGTCAGGGTCCGTGGCGCGCCCCCCGGCGGTCGCGTCGCCTACGGTCGCGCGCGCCACCGCCGTACCCGCGTCAGGGCCGCCGGCCCCAACGTCATGGCGAGCAGGGCCGCCAGTGCGGCCGCCCCGGCGAGGGTCCCGGCTCGCAGCCCCGGCGGCCGGAACGTGCAGTCCACCGTCGTCCGGCCACCGTCGACCCGCACCGCGACGAGGCCGAGATACGAGTCGGCCGGCCGGCCGTCGCAGCTCCAGCCCGCGATCCTGGGCGCCGCCAGCACGGCGACGCCCCTGGTCCGCGGCGGGAGTTCGGCGTGCACCCCGCTGCCGGAGACGGTGATCCGCGTCGCGCCCGTGTGCTTCAGCCCGGCCACCGCCGAGGCCAGCCGCCCCGGATCCAGGCAGCCGACGGACTCGTGCGGGACGGTCCCCGCCCGCTCCGCCCGCAGGGTCACGGCGACCTGCCCCGCCCCCGGGCCCAGCGGCTGCATCCCGGCCCGGCGTGCGGGCAGGTCGCCGCGGACGTCGAGCAGTTCGCCGGTCCCGCCGAGCCGGGCGGTGCCGAACAGGTCGGGCGTCCACAGGAACACCTCGCTGCCCGCGGGACAGTTCGCGCGCAAGGTGTAGGCGCCGGGCCGCACTTCGTAGGCGTACGCGTTCCGGTCGGCGGCGACCACCCCGTCCGCCGAGCGCAACGTGGTCGTGGGCAGTGCGTAGACCGGGGTGCCCAGCAGCTTCTCCTGGTTGCGGAAGGGCGAGCGCCCCCAGCCGGACGCACCGGGGGCGGACGGCCGCACCGTCACCAGTGGCGGCACGTCCTGCCGGGTCACGGTCACCGGCCGCCCGTCCGGGCGGTTCCAGACCTGGTGCGGATCGCGCGGCGCGTGCACCCGGGCGCCGACCGAGAACACCGCGTCGGTCACCGGGTTGTCCAGGCTCTGCAGGGCGCGGCCGCGCGAGGTCCAGCCGCCGCCCAGCGCGGAGAAGGTGCGGGTCGTCACGTCGGGCGTATGGCTGCTGTAGTAGGCCCCGCCCTGCCCACCGACCACCAGCGGATCGTTGGCGGTGCTCTGCTCCGCACCGGGGTCCGTGCGGTAGCGCGGCCAGCCGTCGGCGCGGGCGACCGCGGCGGCCTGCTCGCTCTGGCGCTCGCCCCAGGGGGCGTAGTCGTCGAGCCGGTCCAGACGCTGCCGGTCGGCGTACGCGGTGGTCGCGGCGGCCTGCCCGGCCTGCGCCCCGACCAGCAGGAGCACCGCGAGCACGGCGAACCTGCCGCTGCGCACCAGCGCGAGCGCGCAGACCGCCGCCACCAGGCCCGCGGCGAACAGCGGATACGTCCACCGGGTCACCAGCTCGCTGGGCGCGGCAGCGGCGGCGATCAGCACCAGCACCCCGCCCCGCCCAGCAGCGCCCGCCGGTCGGGCCAGGCCTCGGCGACGGCGGTCCAGGCGGCGATCACCACGAGGCCGGAGAGGACGAACGTCTGCCGGAACGGGCTCCCGTTGGGTGTCGCGAAGGCATGCCAGAGCAGGTGGGTGGGCCCCCACTGCAACGAGAGCGCGACGGCCGCCACCAGGCCCGGCCACACCCACCGCTCGGCGCGCGCCACTTCCCGGTGGAAGGCCAGCGCGCAGGCCAGCAGCAGGGAGCCGGTGCCGAGGAAGACCGCCGGGCTGAAGAAGCCGTAGGTGGCCGGCAGCAGCCGGGCGGCGACGTCCGGCCAGGCGGCCGGGGCGAACTGCCGGGTCAGGCCCGGGTAGGCGTGCCGGGTACCGAGGAAGACCGGCACCAGGACCGGTGCGGCCAGCCCGATGCCGAGGAGCACCGCCCGTGCCGCGCGCAGCAGCCCCAGCAACCGCTCCCGTGAGGTCCCGTCCGCCAGCAGCAGCCGCACCACCAGCACCAGGGCCGCGCCGAGCGTGGCCATGTACGCGGTGTAGAAGTTGGACACCCAGGCGAGCGTGACAAGCAGCGTCCCCAGCACCGGCCGCCGCGCGGTGCGCGCCCACTCGCCGGCCAGGCACAGCAGCGGGAAGGCGATCAGCCCGTCCAGCCACATCGGGTTGTACACGGCCTCGGCGACCGACCAGCCGCACAGCGCGTACGAGGCGCCGAGCACCGCCGCCAGCCACTCCCGGCCACGGCCCCGGCGCAGCGCGGTCAGCAGCCAGGTCATGGCGGCCGCGGCCGTCCCCGTCTTCACCAGCGTGACCACGTAGACGGCCAGGTCGATCCGGTCCCGCGGGAACGCGCCGACGAGCAGGGCGAACGGGCTGGTCAGATACGTGCCGAGGTCCGGCAGGAAGCTGGTGCCGAAGCCGGACTGCCAGTTCAGCAGCAGCCCGCCGTCCGCCCGCCCGTGCAGCAGGTCCCAGAGCCGGGCGTGGAACGGCACGAACTGGTTGCCGAGGTCGTTCACGCTGCGGGTGCGCGGGCCGAAGGGGTAGCTGCGGGCCACCGCGTCGCCGGCACAGACGGTCAGGACCGTGAGCACGGCGGCCAGCGCGGCACCCCGGCCGCGCGGCGATCGGAGAAGCGACGGAGTCCTCATGATGGGTCGAATATGTCATCGAACATCGTGAAATCCCGCGGGCGAAAAGGCGGTTCACCTGATGGTCCGCCGCCCTTCACGCGGTGGTCCCCGCCAGGTCACCGGGCGCGCCCGGCTCCCCGGTGCGCCGCCCGGGCGGGGACGCGCCGGGGGCAGGTGCGAGCGGAAGAAGGCCGTTTCCCCTGCCGACAGGGCGAGTTCATCCTGCGGCCGTTCAGGTTTCCTAACGTGCCACGGAACCACAAACGGTCGACGAACATCCGTACCCCTCCCTACGCCCCTTCCCCGACGGGCGGCAGACGCTTGGAGCGCCATGACGAAAGCCCGCACCCGCTGGCCACGGCAGCGTGACGCGGAGGAACCGGCCCCGCCCGGCGGCGGCACGCCCTCCCTCGCCACCGTCCGCCCGACGGAACTGGAGACCTGCCTGCGCGCCTGCGCCGCGCACAGCGGGAAGCTGGTCGCCGGGCTCGACCGGCGGCGTGCGGCGCTCGCCGAGGCGCTGCGGAACCTGCTGGCCACCCACGCCGCCATGGAGCAGCCGTCGTCCGTCGACGCCACTCCGCTCCCGCTGCTGCGCCGCGCCGCCAGGGGCGGGCCGAGCGCCGCGCTGGTCCTCGGCGACCCCCTGCTCGACCCGCTGCTCGCGGTCGGCAACAAGGCCCTGGACTGCGGTTACGAGGACGAGCTGAAGCTCGCGATCCTGGTCACGGACACCGTGCTGACCCAGCGCAGGAACTCCAGGGCGGCGTGGCGGCTGCGGGCCCGCGCTCTGGAGGCGATGGGGGCGGAGCGCGACGCCGTCCAGGCGTACGAGCGCTACCTCGATCTCACCGACGAGGACGGCTTCGGGATCGCGGCGAAGGCGGCCGGTCTGCGGGCCGGCGCCGAGCGCCGGAGCGAGCTGCTGCGGACACTGGAGCGGGACTGCCCCGAGGCCGCGGCCTTCGCCGGGGGACCGGTCACCGACACCTGGGCCGAGGGCCTCGCCCTGCACGCGCGCGGGGACTGGAACCGGGCACGGTCCCGGCTGATCGGCGCACTGCTGGCGCAGGAACGGTCCGGCGCGCCGGTGCCGGAGATCCAGGAGGCGCTCGCCCAGTACGTCGCCCTCGCGCTGGAGGCGGGCGGCGCGCCGGGCAGCGGCGCCGGCCCCGCACCCCGGCGGGCAGCCCCGGACCGGCCGTCCTCGCGGAGGTCATCGAGCTCTACGCCGGTCAGCGCCGGTCCCGGATGCGCGGCCCGGTCGCCGACCCCACCTTCGGCGGCGTCGAATGGACCACGCTCGGCGAGTTCCGCAACCGCATCGCGGGCAAGTCCATCTGCCTGGTCGCCAACTCCCAGCGGGTCGGCACCGGTTCGATGGGCGAGGAGATCGACGCGTACGACCTGGTCGTCCGCTTCAACTCGTACCGGATCGACGCGCCGGCCACCGGCAGGCGCACCGACATCCACGCCACCATCCACAAGCACGGCTTCAACTGGGACCAGAAGGTCCACACCCGGCTGGTCTTCGGCGGGGTCTCCGGCGACTGGAAGCACTCGCTGCGCAACCGGCTGGTGCCGGGCGCCCAGCAGTACCTCGGTGACGAGTCGCTGCGCTGGCCGCTGCGCGACATCGGCCGGGTCGGCACGGACGTCTGGCCCTCCATCCCCACCAGCGGCTTCAACATGCTGTGGCTGCTCGACCACCTGGACGTCAGCCCGCGGCTCGACCTGATCGGCTTCGACTTCTACGAGAGCGGCGCCTACCGGCTGCCCGCCGCGATGAAGATGCCCATCACCTCCGTCCACGAGTACACCAGCGAAAAGGCATGGGTCATGGCCCGTGCCCGGAGCGTCACCGACACGAGGATCCGACTGCGATGACGACTCCCGCTGCCGCCCCCGCACCACAGGCTCCCGCCCCCGCCAACACGCTCACCGGCAAGCGCCGCGTCGCCTTCGCGAGCTTCGTGGACGAGAACTACCTGCCCGGCTTCCTCGCCCTGCTGCGCAGCCTCGCGCTGTCCAACCCGGCCGTCTGCGAGGACTTCCTCGTGCTGCACGACGGGCTGCGCCCCGCATCCGTCGCACAGATCCGGGCGCTGCACCCGCGCGTCGACTTCCGCCGGGTCGACGCCGCGCGCTACGACACGTACGCCAAGGGCGACCAGGACAACTACCTGGTGCGCAAGGCCTACTTCATCCTCGACGTCTTCCGGGTGCGCGACTACGACACCGTGATCACCCTGGACACCGACATGGTGGTCCTCGGCGATCTGGGCGAACTGCTGAGGCTGCGCGACGGACTCGCCGCCGTCCCGCAGTTCTTCTACGGGCAGCACAAGCTCAACAGCGGGCTGCTGGTCATCCAGCGCGAGTATCTGAGCGACGCGTTCTGCGCGCGGATCGACGACGTCGGCCGGCAGGGCGGCTACGAACTCGACAAGCACGACCAGGGCATCCTGAACGCCGTGCTCGACGGCGACTTCGTACAGCTCGACGCCCGCTACAACTTCGTCAAGCGGCGGCTCTCCGGCGACCTCCCGGTGCCCGACACCACCGCGATCCTGCACTTCACCGGCCGGCACAAGCCCTGGCAGGGTGGCGAGGCCGGCTACGGCCTGGCCGAGGACCGCTGGCGGGAGTTCGAGCTGCCCGAGGCCGAGTTCCACGCCGCGTACCTGGCGCTGCCCGGCGCCAAGCACCACGACCTGCTGGTGCACTACGGCACCCCGCACGTCCGCCGCACCGCCGACCCCGAGAGCGCCCGCAAGGTGGCCGCCGCACACATCGGCGCCGGGGAGTACCAGGAGGCGGCCGACGTGCTCGGCGGGGTCCGGATCCCCGTCGACGAGGCCTGGCCGCACGAGGTGCTCGGCAACGCGCTGATGAGCGTCTCCCGCTACGAAGAGGCCCGCGCCCAGCTCCTGCTGGCCGCCGCGGCCCCGAACCGGGCGGCCACCGCCTTCTCACGGCTCGCCCAGATCGCCTGGATCCACGGCGACGACGCCACCGCCGCGCAGTACGCCCTGGAAGGGCTCGGCGTCGACCCGACCCACCGGGCGAACCGGCTGATGTACAAGCGCACCAGGGACGCCGAGACACCCGTCGAGGGGCCGTCCGGCCAGCAACTCGCGCACGTCGCCTTCTACATGGACCGGCAGGGCAACGCCGGGGACAAGCTGCTCCCGGAGAGCGTCCGGCTGGCCTTCGGCCGCGACACCGGCCCGGCCCGCTGGCACTCCGTCCACGCCCACCGGCTGTTCGACGAGGCCGCGCTGGAACGGGTCAACGCCCGGCGCGGACTGGTCATCGGCGGCGGCGGGCTCTTCATCCCGGACACCGCCCCCAACGGCAACAGCGGCTGGCAGTGGAACGTCCCCGACGAGCTGCTGGAGCGGATCGACGTACCCGTCATGGTGTACGCGGTCGGGTTCAACGCCTTCGACGGCCAGGCGTACGGCCACGGCCGCGACCGGTTCCTGTCCTCGCTGCGCAGACTGGTCGAGCGCTCCTCGTTCTTCGGGCTGCGCAACCACGGCTCGATCGAGAAGGTCCGCGAGCTGCTGCCGCCGGCGCTGCACGACAAGGTCCGCTTCCAGCCCTGTCCGACCACCGTCACCCGGCAGCTGGTGGACGGCTGGAGAGACCCGGTGCGGCGCGAGGACACCGTGCTGATCAACGCCGCGTACGACCGCTCGGGGCTCCGCTTCGGCCACGACTACGCGCACTTCCTCGGCGAGATGGCGACCGCGGTGAAGGAGCTCGGCGAGCGGGCCGAGGTGAGCTGCGTCGCCCACTCGCTGGACGACGAGCGGATCGCCTTCGACCTGCGGCGCGAGCACGGCATCGCACTGCCGGTGATCCCGATGTACGACTTCGGGAACGACGAGATCCGGGACACGTACGCCCGGACCAAGCTGGTCATCGGGATGCGCGGGCACGCGGGCATGATCCCGTTCGGCTGCGGGACACCGATCATCAGCCTGATCTCACACCCCAAGATGGCGTACTTCCTGGCCGACATCGAGCGGCCCGAGTGGGGCATCTCCGTCCACGACCGCTACCTAGGGGCCCGGCTCGTGGAGCGGGCCGCCGGGCTGCTGGACGACCATGCGGCGGCGGTGGCCGACGTGCACGGGCGGCAGCAGGAACTGTGGAAGGTCACCGAGGCGAACGCGGCCGACCTCCAGCTGATCCAGGCGGGCGTACGCGTCTGACGGCACGACAGCAGGGGCGGGACGCCGGCCGGCGTCCCGCCCCTGCTCACGCTGTCACCGGCCACCGGGCCGGCTCACCGCCGCGCGACCCGCCGCAGCGCCCTCGCCCGCCGTGCGACCCTGCGCACCGCGGCACTCCGCGGCAGGAAGGCGAACTGATCGGGCACCCCGCCCGGCAGCCCGAGCGCGGTCAGCCGCCTGCGCTTGAAGTAGCGCGCGCTCGCCGCCGTGGGACGGGCGGCGAGATACCGCTCCGCGGCCTGGCGCAACTGCGGGTAGATCTTCGGCTGCATGGCGAAGCCGACCGCGGTGACCAGCTCGTTCAGCTCCGCCGGCGCCACCGCGGGCGCCTGCGCGACCGCTTCCCGGTCGTCGAGGTCCGGCACCAGGGCGTCCACCAGCGTGACCGGGACCCGGTTGCTGTTCTCGAACGGGGTCAGCCGGTCAAGCAGCGTCTGCGTACCGACACGCGCCACCGGCAGCCCGTAGAACGCGGACGCCGTGAGCAGCGCGGTCGAGAAGCAGCCGACGACCAGGGCGGGCCGCATCCGCTGGTACAGCACCTCGGCCAGGACCGGGGCGAGGTGCACCCCCGAGTCCAGCACGGTCAGTTCCGCGCCGAGCTCCGCCGCCTGCGCCTCCATCGCCCGCGACCACTGCGCCGGAGCCGTCGGATGTGGCTTGAACACCAGGCGGGTGTGGCCGAGCCGGACCGCGCCGCGCATCATCCGCAGGTGCAGGTGCTCCTCCTCGGCCGCGCTGATCAGACCGAGGGCGGAGAGGTACTGGCCGAGCAGCAGCGCGGGCGCCTGGACCGACGGCACGCCCGACGCGACGTCGTGCGCGTCACCCAGCTCACCGAGCACCTTGAGGAAGGCCTCGGTCGGCACGATCTCCGGCGCCACCCCGAACTCCGTGAGCAGCAGGGGGCGCAGTCCCGGTACGAGGTCGAGGTGGAGCAGCCGCCGCACCCGGGTGCCGACCAGCGGGTCGATCTTGTTCCTGGTAGGGCCGTAGCTCATCAGCCCGTCCGCGTACACGTCGATCGGTACGCCGGTGAAGATCTGGGCGAGTGCCATGGCCGGGTTGACCTGGATCGACTCCACGGCGATCTCGATGTCGTCGTCACCCAGCCCCCAGGCGAGCCGCAGGTGCCTCTCCCACAGCGGTACGTCGTCCGGGCGCGGGGACCAGCCGCTGGGGTGGTGGGGGCGATCGTCGCGTTCCACGACACGACGTCGTCGAACCGGCCGCGCAGCGCGTCGAATCCGGGCATCGCGTCGATGGCGGGAGTCGTCTCCGGGATCGCCGCGTTGTTGGCGACGAGCAGGATGCGGCGGCCGCTGTCCGCGAAGGCGCCCGAGTCGAGGGCGGCGGCGAGCGTGGCCGTGCCGTAGAGGGTGGAGGCGAGGAAGATCTGCGTCGTACGCGCCCGGCTGCTGCTCATGCGGCTGCCACCTCCTTCGCGCCGGCCCGGCGGCGCAGCCGGCGCAGCAGGGTCGCGCGCTTGGCGTCCATCGAGTCGATCGCGTCGTCCAGCACATCCTGCGGCATCCGCTTGAGCGCGCCGGCGCTCATCGATTTCAGGGCGCGGGCCACAGCAGGTTCGAACCTTTCCATCGAACTCATGTGATGGGCGATGATCGCGCAATAGTTGCGTACCGCTTTCGGCAGCAGCGCCTGCGCATCGCGGTCCGCCGCCGTTTCGCTTATGACCTGGTCGAATGAGCGAATGAAATCGAGCTGGCGCATGTCGCCGATCTGGGTGAGGGACGAGGCGACGCCGCGTCGGTAGAAAATGCCGAGAAGTCCCAGCACCGCGAAGGAATCCGCCTCGCGGTGCAGCCGCCAGATCCACGGCCGGTCCTCCGCGGTGCGCAGGCCGTCCGTGAAGTGCAGCAGACCGCGGTCCAGGAGCCGGCGGTGGTAGAGGCCGGCCCAGGCGTACGCGTAGTCGACCGAGGTGGTGCGGGTGGCCGGCAGGATCGCGTCCCGCGGTGCCATCACCTCGCCCCTGCGGCCGTGCGGGACGCGGTGGACCGTACGGGTCCTGCCGTCGGCCTGCACATGGTCGGTGCGGACGAAGTCGCAGCCCAGCGCCTCGGTACGGGCCACCAGGTCGGCGTAGAAGCCGGGGGCGAGCCAGTCGTCGCCGTCCAGGAAGGCGAGGTACTCGCCGCGGGCCGCGTCCAGACCGGTGTTCCGGGCGGTGGCCAGTCCGCCGTTCTGCTTGTGTCTGCGGACGACCACCCCCGGAATCTCGTCCGCCGCGCGGCGCAGCAGGTCCGCGGTCCCGTCGGTCGAACAGTCGTCGACGAGGATGAATTCGAAGTCCTCGCGGGCGTTGGCCCGCAGGCTTCTGAGAGTGTCGGGCGCGTATGTCTGCACGTTGTAGAACGGCACGATGACGGAGAGCTTAACCACCCGCGTCACGCTATGTCCGGGCCGGGCATTCGCCCTGTCGGCCGTGCGGCCGGAGAGTGAACGGCACCCGTCAAAATGGTGAACCGGCAGGCCGCCGGGTGCCTTTTTCTTTCCCTTTCGACGGGCTGGGCTGCTGGTTCGGCAATCGTCGGCAGGCTGTTAACCCTTTGTTGCTGTCACGTTGGGCTGTCCACCCCCGGGCCTTCCTACCGTCTTGGACGTGCCCCCTCGTAACAGCAATTCGGCTTCTCCAGCAGGCCTGGAATCCACGGACACGCCGTCCCCGGCGCTCCGGGTGGCCGTGCTCGCCGACTCCGACACCCGATGGAAGTGGGGCGCGCTCACCGCGCGCCGGCTGACCTCGGGCGCCGGCCGTGCGGACACGCCCGGTGCGGGCGCCCCGCGCGCGGAGATCAGCGGACTGCTGCTGCGCGGCCGGGCCACCCCGACACCGCGCCAGCTCGCCGAGGTCGGCGACGTCGGCATCGACACCGACCGGGTGCGCGAGGTGACGGCCGTGGAGTTCCTGCACACCGTGCGCGACGAGGGATACGACCTCGTGGTCCTCGCCCTCGTCGGCGGCGCCGTCCAGGCCGTGCTGCACGGCCTCGCGGCCCTGCGGATGCCCGCCAGGCCCGTCGTCGTCACCGGCTACGTAGGCGTCGTCTACGAGAAGCTCGCCGACGGGCTGCTGCTGCGGCACGGTGCCGACGTCGTCCTCGCCAACTCCCGCCACGACGCGGACCGGTTCCGCGCGGTGTACGACGGGGTGGGCGCCGACTCCTCGGCCGTCACCGAGGCCGCCCTGCCGTTCCTCGGCGGCGCCCCGCACCGCCCCGAACCGGGCCGCGACACCGTCGTGTTCGCCGCCCAGCCCTCCGTGCCCGCCTCCCGCGCCGACCGTACGTATCTGCTGCGCAGGCTCGTCGAGCACGCCAGGCTGCACCCGAAGCGCGAGGTGCTGCTCAAGCTGCGCTCCAAGCCCGGCGAGCACACCACACACATCGAGGAGCTCCCCTACCAGCGGCTCGCCGAGCGGCTGCCCGGCGGCCTGCCGCCCAACTTCCGCCTGGTGTACGGGCACATGGGCGAGGTGCTGGACCGCACCGACCTGCTGGTCACGGTCTCCTCGACCGCCGCCCTGGAGTCCCTGCACCGGCGCATCCCCACCGCGGTCCTCACCGACCTCGGGGTGCGCGAGACCCTCGGCAACCACCACTTCATCGGCTCCGGCCTGCTCACCTCCTGGGACCACCTCGACGGCGGCGCCCACCCGCAGCCGGACGCACAGTGGCTGGCCGGCCAGGGCGTGGCCGCCGACGGCACCTACGACACGGCCTACGACACCGCCCGCGCCAAGGTCACCGCCCTGCTGGCGGCGGACCGGCTGCCCGCCCCGGCGCCCTACTACACACCCGCCACCGCCCCCGGCTACCTCCCGGGCATCCTCGCCCGCCACCACCTGGCCCCCGACGGCCATCCGCTGCCGGGCGCCCTCGCCCCCAGGGAGACCGGCCGGGTCAGGGGAGCGGTGCGCGAGGCGGTCAGGGACGCGGCCCGGGGCGCGTACCGCCACGGCGTCCAGCGGGTCGCCCCGGTCATCCGACGGATGGGCGAACTGTGAAAACCACCCCCAGGACACCTCCTGGAGCCACGACACCTCATGGAGCAGCGATGACGCAGCCCACCGTGCTCGCCGTGATCCCCGCCCGCGGCGGATCCAAGGGCGTACCGGCCAAGAACCTCGCCCAGGTCGGCGGCGTGCCGCTGGTCGTCCGCGCGGTCCGCGCCTGCCTGGCGTCCGCCGAGGTGACGGACGTCGTCGTGACGACCGACGCCCCGGCCGTCGCGGAAGCCGCCCGCGCCGCCGGCGAAGCGCTCGGCGAGTCCGGCCGGGTGCACTGCATCCAGCGCCCCGAGGCCATCGCCGGCGACACCGCGACCAGCGAGGCCGCCGTGCTGCACGCCCTCGACACCTACGAGAGCGAGCACGGCCGGACCGTGGACGTGGTGCTGCTCGTCCAGTGCACCAGCCCCTTCGTCGCCCGGGAGGACATCGACGGCGTCGCCGCGGCGGTCGCCCGTGAAGGCGCCGACACCGCCGTCACCGTCGCCCCGTTCCACGGCTTCCTGTGGCGCGACGGCAGCGCGGTCGAGGACCACAACTACGGCGTGAACCACGACAAGACGGTCCGCCCCCGCCGGCAGGACCGCCCCGAGGACCTGCTGGAGACGGGAGCCGCCTACGCGATGGACGCGGCGGGCTTCCGCACCCACCGGCACCGATTCTTCGGCCACACCGCGCTGGTGCGCACCGACCCGGCCCGGGTCCTGGAGATCGACGACCCGCACGACCTGGCCCGGGCCCGCGCCCTGGCCCCGCTCCTGGACCCGGCCCCGCTGCCCACCCGCGACGACATCGACGCGGTCGTGCTGGACTTCGACGGCACCCAGACCGACGACCGGGTCCTCATCGACGCCGACGGCCGCGAGACCGTCGCCGTCCACCGGGGCGACGGACTCGGCATCGCGGCCCTGCGCAAGGCCGGCCTGCCGCTCCTGATCCTGTCCACGGAACAGAACCCGGTCGTCGCCGCCCGCGCCCACAAGCTCCGCGTCCCCGTCCTGCACGGCATCGACCGCAAGGACCTCGCGCTCAAGCAGTGGTGCGACGAACAGTCCATCGCCCCCGAACGCGTCATGTACGTCGGCAACGACGTCAACGACCTCCCCTGCTTCGCACTCGCCGGCTGGCCCGTCGCCGTCGCGAGCGCCCACGACTCGGTACGCGCCGCGGCGCGCGCCGTGACGACCACCCCCGGCGGCTTCGGTGCCATCCGCGAGATCGCGGCCTGGCTGCTGGGCCCCACCCTCACCACTCCCGCTGACCACACCCCCCTCCCCAAGTAAGGAAAAGCACCATGAGCACTTCCCGACTGCGCACCCTCGGCAGCCGTACCGCCGGCCCCGGCAACCCCGTCTACATCACGGGCGAGATCGGCATCAACCACAACGGCGACCTCGACAACGCCCTCGCGCTGATCGACGTGGCCGCCGAAGCGGGCTGCGACGCCGTCAAGTTCCAAAAGCGCACCCCCGAGATCTGCACCCCGCGCGACCAGTGGGACATCGAGCGCGACACCCCCTGGGGCCGCATGACGTACATCGACTACCGCCACCGCGTGGAGTTCGGCGAGACCGAGTACCGCGCCATCTCCGAGCACTGCGCCGAGCGCGGCATCGACTGGTTCGCCTCCCCGTGGGACACCGAGGCCGTCGCCTTCCTGGAGAAGTTCGACGTGCCCGCCCACAAGGTGGCCTCCGCCTCCCTCACCGACGACGAGCTCCTGCGCTCCCTGCGCGCGACCGGCCGCACGGTGATCCTCTCCACCGGCATGTCGACCCCGCGCCAGATCCGCCACGCGGTCGAGGTGCTCGGCTCGGACAACATCCTGCTCTGCCACGCCACCTCGACGTACCCCGCGAAGGCCGAGGAGCTGAACCTCCGCGTCATCAACACCCTCCAGCAGGAGTACCCCAACGTCCCGATCGGCTACAGCGGCCACGAGACGGGCCTGCAGACCACCCTCGCCGCCGTCGCGCTGGGCGCCGCGTTCGTCGAGCGCCACATCACCCTCGACCGCGCGATGTGGGGCTCCGACCAGGCCGCGTCCGTCGAGCCGCAGGGCCTGACCCGCCTGGTCCGCGACATCCGCACCATCGAGGCGTCCCTCGGCGACGGCGTCAAGAAGGTCTACGAGTCCGAGCTCGGCCCGATGAAGAAGCTCCGCCGGGTCCCGGGCGTCGTCGCGGAGAACGGCGAGACGGCCCAGGCCGCCGAGCCGGTCGCGGTCTGACGGGCAGACCGGTGAACCTCGCCTTCGTCGAGAGCCCGGTCCAGCTCCTGAACGTCCTGGAGTGGGCCTACACAGAGGGAGGCGGCGGCCGCGTCCTCGCGGACGTCACCGTCGTCGTCCTCCCCCCGGTCGACCCGATGTCGCGCGGTCAGCTGCGCCGGATGGCGGAGCTGGCCCGCGACGAGGGCGCCACCGTGCGCTGGCAGGAGGCGCGCGGCGACTCGGGCACCCCCCTGAAGTCGCTGCGCGCCCTGACCCGGCTCGTCCGCAACGCCGACCACATCGTCATCGGCGACCCTTTCTCCCGCTACGTACAGCTCCTGCTCTCCCTGGTCCGCCCCCGCCGCCTCACCGTGGTGGACGACGGCACCGCCACCATCGAGTTCGTCGCCCAGCTGACCCGCGGCGAGCGCCTCACCCGCTGGCACCGCCGCGGCGGCGCCGGCCCCCGTGACCTGGTCCTGGCCCCGGTCACCGCCACCGCCCGCCGCCGGTTCACCCCGTCCGCGGCCCGCGAGGTCGAGCTCTTCACCGCCATGCCGGTGATCCCGCCGCCCGGCATCACGCTCATCCCCAACACCTTCTCCTGGACCCGCTCCCGCTTCGGCCCGCCGCTACTCACCAAGGGCGCGGACCTGGTCGGCACCTCCCTGGTCGAGACGGGCGTGGTCGACCGCGCCCAGTACCTGGAGGCCGTCGCGGCACTGGCCCGTACCCACGGCGCCACCCGCTACTTCGCCCACCGCCGCGAATCCACCGAGAAGCTCCACGCCCTGGAAGCCGCCACCGGCCTGGAGATCGTGCGCCCCGACCTCCCGCTGGAACTCATCGCCCGCCGCGGCCCGATCGGCCGCACGGTCCTGAGCTTCCCCTCCACGGTGGTCCACACCCTGCCGCTGGCCCTGGTCGGCACGGAGGTGAAGGTCGCGGTCTGCGACATCGCCCCGGAGTGGCTGCGCGCAACGGCGTCCCCGAGGGCCCAGGGCTTCCTCGCGGGGGTCACCGAGACCGCCCGGGACGTCCAGCGGCTGGCGCCCTGGCGCGCGACGGCGGTCACGGAGGCGTGACCCGGCGCCGGGCCGACCGGGTCTCCCGTAGGGCGCGTCCGGCGATGACGCGCCCGCACTACCGCCCGTTCACGACCCGCCGTGCCACCCGGTCGCGGGCCGCGCAGAGTTCCGCGTCCAGGGCGGTCCGCCGTGCCGTGTCCGCGGTGACCGTCGCCGGCACCGGGGGAGCGGCCAGGAGACGGGAGCGGCGCAGGTGCGTCGGCGGGTGGGTGGAGTCCACGCCGTGACCGTGCCGGGCGCCGCGCCGGAGCAGGCGTTCGTGCTCGCTCGCCGGGACCGAGTCCATGTGCGCGGCGAGCCGCTCCCACAGGCCGCGCCAGGCGTCCCGGCCCCCGCCGTCCCCCGGTCGCCCGGCCTTGAGGGCGTTGGACTCCCGCAGCAGGGTGGTGGCGGCGGAGTCGGACGTCAGCAGCCGGTCGATCAGCCCGACGGCAGCCTCCGTGGAACCGCACCGGGCCGCCCAGGAGTCGGCCAGGTACTCGCCGCGCTGGGTGGCGCGCAGGGTCAGCTGGTCGAGGAGCATCAGGAGACCCAGGACCGCGCAACGGGGCAGCAGGCAGACGGCGTTGACCGCGGCCTCCGCGAACGTGGGGTTCGGCGTGCGGGCAAGCAGGTACCACCAGGCGCCCAGCGATTGGAGCGCGTTGCCGATCACCAGTCCGTGCCGGGCATCGCCGTTGGCGTAGTGACCGAGCTCGTGGCCGAGCAGCGCGATGCGCTCCTGCGGGGTGAGGATCTCCCAGAGCCCGAGCCCCACGGTCAGCACGCGGCGCTGCCGGATCCCGTACGTCGACACGCTCGCGTTGACCTCGTCGGTGATCGCGACGGTGTGTACCCCGGTGGTCCCCACCGCCGCGGCGACCTCGTCGATCAGGGCGAACAGTTCCGGTGCGTCGCCGCGCAGGAGCAGCGGACCGTGCTCGGGAAGCCGGCCGAACCGCGGGCGCAGGGCGAAGGCCAGGACGAGGCAGAGTGCGCCGAGTAGCGGGAGCGCGGTGCCCCAGCCCAGAACCACCAGGAGCAGCCCTCCCACGATCAGCGCCGCGGTGACCCCGTGCACCGCGAGCGCGAGCGCGAGGGCGAGCATCCCGTGCAGGTCCCGCCGCGGCCGGAGGACCGCGTCGGCACTCACCTCGGCGTAGAGCCGCTCACCGTGCCGCCGGGCCAGCCCCCGCCGCAGGGTCTCCAGCCGTCCGGCCGGCTCCCCGGCCCCGCCCGGGTCCACGTTCCAGTCGCAGTCCGCGCACCAGGGCACGAACCCGTACTGCGTGCGGACCTCCGTCCCGCAGTCCGGGCACGACTGAACACGCTGATCGACTGTGCTGGTCACTTCCGAGGCCCTCGTCGCGCGGCTCCTCGCAGGAGACCGTCATGGTGCGCCGCCGCTCGCGCGGCCGGTTGCGCACCGGGGCCGTAGCGTAGGCGGTGGGCCCGGAAGTGGCACAGCACTTTCCATGCGCAGGACGTCACCCACCGTGCTCGTCAGGCCAGAAAGCGGGCGAGTGTACCCATCTCGCTCGCCCGTCACACGCTCCGGCACCGCTTTTTGTTCCTCTATGCGGCTGAACTTTTGTTGATCTGTGGTCAGTTGATGGGGCAGTGGGCCTAACCTTGAACGGGTGAACCACTTGATGTCCCGCGAGTCCGATGCCGATCTTCCCGGAAGCGACGCCGTGAGCCAGGGCGGCCAGGCACTGCCCGGCACGCTGTCCGAGGCGCTGCGCGCCGAGCTGATCGCCTTCCGGCGTGATCTGCACATGCACCCCGAGCTCGGCAACCAGGAGTTCCGCACCACCGCGGCCATCAAGGCCCGGCTGGAGCTGGCGGGGCTGGCGCCCCGGGTGCTCGCCTCCGGGACGGGGCTCATCTGTGACGTGGGGACGCGGAGCGAGGCGACCCGGCCGATGCTGGCGTTGCGGGCCGACATCGACGCGCTGCCCATCCCGGACACCAAGGCGGGCGTCCCGTACCGGTCCACCGTGCCCGACCGGGCGCACGCCTGCGGGCACGACGTCCACACCACCGCGGTGCTCGGCGCCGGCCTCGTGCTCGCCGAGCTCGACCGGCAGGGGCTGCTGCCCAACCCGGTGCGGCTGGTCTTCCAGCCGGCCGAGGAGGTGCTGCCCGGCGGGGCGCCCGAAGCGATCGGGTCCGGGGCGCTGGAGGGCGTCGGCCGGATCATCGGGGTGCACTGCGACCCGAAGGTCGACGTGGGGCGGATCGGGCTGCGGGTCGGGGCCATCACCTCCGCCTGCGACCGCCTGGAGCTGTCCCTGGACGGGCCCGGCGGGCACACCGCCCGCCCGCACCTGACCACCGACCTGGTCACCGCCGCCGCCAAGGTGGCCACCGAGGTCCCCGCGCTGCTGTCCCGCCGGGTCGACGCGCGGGCCGGGCTCGCGGTGACCTGGGGACGCCTGGAGACCGGGCACGCGTGCAACGTGATCCCGCAACACGCCGAACTGTCCGGCACGGTTCGCTGCCTGGATCTGACCGCCTGGCGCGACGCACCGGACCTGGTGCACGCCGCGATCGACGAGGTGGCCGGAATGTACGGTGCGAAGACGCTGATCAACTACATCCGGGGCGTTCCGCCGGTGGTCAACGACAGCACCTCGATCGACCTGCTCGCCGGCGCGATGACCGCCCGCCGTGGTTCGTATGCGATCGAGGACACCGAACAGAGCCTGGGCGGGGAGGACTTCTCCTGGTATCTGGAGCACGTGCCGGGCGCGATGGCCCGGCTCGGGGTCCGTACCCCCGGCGACACGCGCGGTCTGGACCTGCACCGGGGCAACTTCGACGTGGACGAGGAGGCGATCACGGTTGGGGTGGAGCTCTTCACCGCCTCCGCGTTGCTGGATGTCAACCATCCGTAACAGGACAGGTCACCCCCGGTTCGCGACGATCCGATAACGGCTTCCGTACAGGGCTTTATCTGACATCTACGCGCGTTACGATCGCCGCGAAACCAGCGCCGGAAGAGGCGCTTCGGTCAGGTTTGAAGGAGCCTTCCCTTGCGCCGGGTATCCAAGATCACCGCAGCGTGTGCCGTTACCGCGGCGCTCGCGCTCACCGCCACCGCGTGTGGCAGCTCGTCCGACGAGAGCAGCACGTCCGACAAGGGCCAGCTGAAGATCGGCATGGCCTACGACGTGGGCGGCCGTGGCGACAACTCGTTCAACGACTCCGCAGCCCGCGGTCTGGACAAGGCCAAGGCCGAGTTCAAGGCGCAGACGAAGGAGCTCACCGCCAAGAACGGTGAGACCCCGGCCGACCGCGAGCAGCGGCTGCAGTCGCTCGCCGAGGGTGGCTACGACCCGGTCATCGCGATCGGCTTCGCCTACAAGGACGCGGTCGACAAGATCGCCCCCAAGTACCCGAAGGTCAACTTCGGCCTGGTGGACTCGGTCTCCGACGCGAAGAACGTCGCCTCGATCGTCTTCACCGAGGAGCAGGGCTCCTACCTCGCCGGTGTCGCGGCGGCGCTGAAGTCCAAGGACGGCCAGGTCGGCTTCATCGGTGGTGTGGACCTTCCGCTGATCAAGAAGTTCGCCGCCGGTTTCCAGCAGGGCGTCATTGACACGAACCCCAAGGCCAAGGTGCAGATCCAGTACCTGTCCACCGGTTCGGACCTGTCCGGCTTCGGCAGCCCCGACAAGGGCAAGGCCGCCGCCAAGGGCATGCTCGACAAGGGCGTCGACGTCATCTTCGCCGCCGCGGGCGGCTCGGGTGCCGGTTCGATCGAGGCCGTCGCGGGCCAGAAGGGTGCCTGGTCCATCGGTGTCGACTCCGACCAGGCCCTGGACCCGGCGCTGGCGAAGTACAAGGACACGATCCTGACCTCGGTCGTCAAGAACGTCGACGCCGGCGTCTTCGACCTGATCAAGTCCGTCAAGGACGGCAAGCCGCTGACCGGCACGCAGACGTACTCCCTGGCCAAGGGCGGCGTCAGCCTGACCACCACGGGTGACCACCTCAAGGACATCCAGGCACAGCTCGACGCGGCGAAGAAGAAGATCGTCGACGGCAGCATCAAGGTCAAGACCACGACCTGATCCGGCCCGTCGAATCGGGGCCCGGGAGAGCGGCTTCGGCCGCTCTCCCGGGCCCCGATTCACGTACCGTCACCGGTCCCCGTACGCCACCTGTGAACAGGTGGCCAACGATTCGGTGGCGCTACGCGCGTAGCGCCCGTTCCGGCGCGGTACCTTTTTCCGCCCCCGCTATCGGCACCCCCACCGCCTTTGCCCTCCGCTCCTGCCAAGGAGAGTGCGCCATCAACGCGTCCAGCAGTCCTCATGCCGTGGAGCTCCGCGGCATCACCAAGCGGTTCCCCGGGGTCGTGGCCAACCACGACATCGACATCACCGTGCGCCGCGGCACCGTCCACGCTCTCGTCGGTGAGAACGGCGCCGGCAAGTCCACTCTGATGAAGATCCTGTACGGCATGCAGAAGCCGGACGAGGGCACCATCGCGGTGGACGGCGAACAGGCCACGTTCTCCAACCCGGGCGACGCCATCGACCGCGGCATCGGCATGGTGCACCAGCACTTCATGCTCGCCGACTACCTGACCGTCCTGGAGAACGTCGTACTCGGCTCCGAGAAGCTGTACGGCATCGGCGACCGGGCCCGCGCGAAGATCAAGGAGATCTCCGAGTCGTACGGTCTCGGCGTCCGGCCGGACGCCATGGTCGAGGACCTCGGCGTCGCCGACCGCCAGCGCGTGGAGATCCTCAAGGTCCTCTACCGGGGCGCCCGCACCCTGATCCTCGACGAGCCCACCGCCGTCCTCGTACCGCAGGAGGTCGAGGCGCTCTTCGACAACCTGCGCGAGCTCAAGGCGGAGGGCCTGACCGTCATCTTCATCTCGCACAAGCTGGGCGAGGTGCTGTCGGTGGCCGACGAGATCACCGTCATCCGCCGCGGTACGACCGTGGGCACCGCCGATCCCGCGCACACCACGACCAAGCAGCTCGCCGAGCTGATGGTCGGCAGTGAGCTGCCGTCGCCGGAGACCCGCGAGTCGACCGTCACCGACACGCCGATGCTGACCGTCGACGGACTGCGGCTGACCGCCACCGACCCGGACGGGGTGGTGCGCTCCGTGCTGGACGGCATCACCTTCACCATCCACAAGGGCGAGGTCCTCGGCATCGCGGGCGTCGAGGGCAACGGCCAGTCCGAACTGGTCGACGCGATCATGGGCATGCGCACCCTCGACGCGGGTGCCCTCACCCTGGACGGCGCGGACATCACCCGCGCGGCGACACGCAAGCGCCGCGAGGACGGAATGGCCGTCATCCCCGAGGACCGGCACCGGCACGGACTGCTGCTGGAGGCCCCGCTCTGGGAGAACCGGATCCTCGGCCACGTCACCGAACGCCCCAACAGCAAGGGCGCCTTCCTCGACCTCAAGGCGGCCCGCGCCGACACCGAGCGGATCGTGCGCGAGTACGACGTGCGCACCCCCGGCATCGAGGTCACCGCGGCCTCGCTCTCCGGCGGCAACCAGCAGAAGCTGATCGTCGGCCGCGAGATGAGCCACTCGCCCAAGCTCCTGATCGCCGCGCACCCGACCCGGGGCGTGGACGTCGGCGCCCAGGCCCAGATCTGGGACCAGATCCGTGCGGCGCGCCGCGAGGGGCTCGCGGTGCTGCTGATCTCCGCCGACCTGGACGAGCTGATCGGGCTCTCCGACACGCTGCGCGTCATGTACCGCGGCGGGCTCGTCGCGGACGCCGACCCGGCGACCGTCACCCCGGAGGAGCTCGGCTCGGCGATGACCGGCGCCGCCAGCGGCCACCTCGAAGCGCCCGACGAACCGGCGGCACCGGCGAAGTCACTGCGGCCCGCCGACTCACCGGCACCGGAGACGTCACCGCGGCCGGCGGACTCACCGGCACCGCAGGACCCGGCTGCCGACCGCACCGAGACCGACCCCCGGGACGGGGGAGAGGACCGATGAAGAAGATCGACAAGGAGCGGCTGCTCCTGGGGATCGCGGCCCCCGTACTCGCGATCGTGGTCGCCTTCCTGGTGACGGCACTCGTGCTCGCCGCCACCGGCAAGGAGCCGTTCAGCGCCTTCGGCATCATGTTCGACTACGGGGTGAAGTCGGACAGCCAGGTCTACATCCTGAACAAGGCGACGACGTACTACCTCGCAGGTCTCGCGGTGGCCGTCGGCTTCCGGATGAACCTCTTCAACATCGGCGTCGACGGCCAGTACCGCCTCGCCGCGTTCTTCGCCGCGGCGGTCGGCGGCGCGCTGACCCTGCCCGGCGCCCTGCAGATCCCGCTGATTATCCTCACCGCGATGATCGTCGGCGCCATGTGGGCCGGCATCGCCGGTGTCCTCAAGGTCACCCGCGGCGTCAGCGAGGTCGTCTCGACGATCATGCTGAACGCCATCGCGACCGCGATCATCGGCTACCTGCTCCAGCAGAACCGGCTCGGCCACCTCGACGAGGCCGGCACCAAGATCTCCACCAAGCCGCTCCCGGAGTCCTCGCACTTCTTCGAGTTCCCGACCACCCCGTCGCCCGTCTGGGGCTTCATCGTGATCGCGGTCGTCGCGGGCATCGCCTACTGGTTCACGCTCTCGCGCACCCGGTTCGGCTTCGACCTGCGCACCGTCGGCCAGTCCGGCTCCGCGGCCGAGGCCAGCGGGGTGAACGTCAAGAAGATGGTCGTCACCTCGATGCTCATCTCGGGCGCCGTGGCCGGCCTGATCGGCATGCCGACGCTGCTCAACGACAGCTACGAGTACAGCGGCGACTTCCCGGTGGGCATCGGCTTCACCGGCATCGCCATCGCGCTCCTGGGCCGCAACCACCCCATCGGCATCGCGCTCGGCGCGCTGCTCTGGGGCTTCCTGGAACGCGGCACCGGAAAGCTGGAGTTCGAGGGGTACGACAAGGAGATCGTCGGCGTGATCCAGGGCGTCATCGTCCTGTGCGTCGTCATCGCCTACGAAGTCGTCCGCCGCTACGGACTCAAGCGCCAGCAGAGCAAGGTCGGCGCGGAACTCGCCGCACAGGCCGCCCGTAACTCCGACCAGCAGGAGGTGTCGGCGTGACCGTCACGGCGACTTCCACCCCGCCCCCCGCGGCCCCCAAGGTCGCCGGCGGCAAGGGCGGCCGCACCCGCCTCTCCTTCCCCGTCATCCTCCTGATCATCGCGGGCGTGCTGCTCGCGCTGTCCGCGGTGCGCGCCATCACCGGCGCGCAGGACGTCACCTCGGCCGGACAGATCAGCGCGGCCCTCGCGATGGCCGTGCCGATCGGCCTGGCCGGTCTCGGCGGCCTGTGGTCCGAGCGCTCCGGCGTGGTCAACATCGGCCTCGAAGGCATGATGATCCTGGGCAGCTTCTTCGGTGCCTGGGCCGGCTGGCAGACCAACCCCTGGCTCGGCGTGCTCGCCGGTGTCCTCGGCGGCATGCTCGGCGGACTGCTGCACGCGATGGCGACCGTCACCTTCGGCGTCGACCACATCATCTCCGGCATCGCCATCAACATCCTGGCGCTCGGCTTCACCACCTACTTCGCCAAGCTCTGGTTCAACTCGGGCGAGGCGGCGGCCAAGGGCGGATCGCCGAAACAGTCCCCGCCGGCCGACGAGATCACCTCGGTGACGATCCCGGGTCTCTCCAGCTGGCTGCACTCCGTCGAGAAGCACCACTGGTTCTTCGTCTCCGACCTGGCCGGCGTCATCGGCGGTCTGGTCACCAACGTCTCGCTGCTGACGATCGTGGCCGTGGTCCTGTTCGTCCTGACGTTCTTCGTCCTGTGGAAGACCGCCTTCGGCCTGCGGCTGCGCTCCTGCGGCGAGAACCCGGTGGCCGCCGAGTCCCTCGGCGTCAACGTCTACACGTACAAGTACATCGCGGTGGTCGTCTCCGGCGGCCTGGCCGGGCTGGGCGGCGCCTTCCTCTCCCTGGTCACCTCGCACATCTACAACGAGGGTCAGACCGGCGGCCGCGGATATATCGGTCTCGCCGCGATGATCTTCGGTAACTGGCGGCCCGGCGGACTCGCCATGGGCGCGGGCCTGTTCGGCTTCGCCGACGCGCTCCAGCTGCGCAACGGCGGCGAGTCCGTCCACGCGCTGCTCCTGCTGCTCGTGGTCGTGCTGGCCGGCATCGCGGCCTGGAAGCTCTACCGCAAGAGCTTCCTCCAGGGTGTGATCAGCGCGGTCATCGCCGCCGCGGTCCTCGTCTGGTACCTCGGTACGGACACCGTGCCCACCGAGTTCGTGAGCGCCACGCCGTACATCGTCACGCTGCTCGTCCTCTCGCTCTCCGCGCAGCGGCTGCGGATGCCGAAGGCGGACGGCATGCGCTACCGCAAGGGCCAGGGCAAGTGACGCCGACCGCCGGTGCGAGTGCGGCCGCCGTGGCCGAGGCCGACTGGGACGCCCTGCGGGCCGCTGCCCGGGACGCCATGTCCCGGGCGTACGCGCCCTACTCGGGCTACCCGGTCGGCGTCGCCGCGCGCGTCGACGACGGCCGTACGATCGTCGGCTGCAACGTCGAGAACGCCTCGTACGGCATCGGGCTGTGCGCCGAGTGCGGACTGGTCTCCCAGCTGCACGCCACCGGCGGCGGCCGGCTGACCCACTTCACCTGCGTGGACGGCTCGGGCGAGATCCTGGTGCCGTGCGGCAGGTGCCGGCAGCTGCTGTACGAGTTCGGCGGGCCCGCACTCGTACTGGAGACACCGGACGGTTTCCGCACGCTCGACGAGATGCTGCCCCAGCCGTTCGGGCCCGGGCACCTCGGCTGAACCACGCTCCTCACCACCGCCGGACGGGCCGGAATTCCTCCCCGTCCGGCGGTTTCTCTCATCCTCTATGCGCGTAGAGTCAACGGGACTCAAGCGTACGTACCGGCCGGAAGGACTCCAGGACATGGACGCCATCTCCGTCATCCGCACCAAGCGGGACCGAGGCGAGCTGACCCCCGAGCAGATCGACTGGGTCATCGACGCGTACACCCGCGGTGAGGTCGCCGACGAGCAGATGTCCGCGCTGGCCATGGCGATCCTGCTGAACGGCATGAACCGCACGGAGATCGCCCGCTGGACCGCCGCCATGATCGCCTCGGGCGAGCGGATGAACTTCGACGCGCTCTCCCGCCCCACCACCGACAAGCACTCCACCGGCGGGGTCGGCGACAAGATCACCCTGCCGCTCGCCCCGCTGGTCGCCGCCTGTGGCGCCGCCGTGCCGCAGCTCAGCGGGCGTGGCCTCGGTCACACCGGCGGCACCCTCGACAAGCTGGAGTCCATCCCCGGCTGGCGCGCGCACCTCTCGAACGCCGAGATGCTGAACGTCCTCGACACCACCGGCGCGGTCATCTGCGCGGCGGGCGACGGGCTCGCCCCCGCCGACAAGAAGCTGTACGCGCTCCGCGACGTCACCGGCACCGTCGAGGCCATCCCGCTGATCGCCAGCTCGATCATGTCCAAGAAGATCGCCGAGGGCACCGGCGCACTCGTCCTGGACGTCAAGGTCGGCTCCGGCGCCTTCATGAAGAACCTCGAGGACGCCCGCGAACTGGCCTCCACCATGGTCGCGCTGGGCACCGACAGCGGAGTCCGGACGGTCGCCCTGCTCACCGACATGGCCACCCCGCTCGGCCTGACCGCGGGCAACGCCCTGGAGGTCCGCGAGTCGGTGGAGGTCCTGGCCGGCGGCGGACCGCAGGACGTCATCGACCTCACCCTGGCCCTCGCCCGCGAGATGCTGGACGCGGCCGGACTCAAGGAGGCCGACCCGGAGAAGGCCCTCGCGGACGGTTCCGCGATGGACGTCTGGCGCCGGATGATCTCCGCCCAGGGCGGCGACCCGGACGCCGCGCTCCCGGTCGCCCGCGAACAGCACGTCGTGACGGCCCCGGCCTCCGGCGTACTGACCCGCCTGGACGCCTACGACATCGGCGTCGCCGCCTGGCGCCTGGGCGCGGGCCGCGCCCGCAAGGAGGACCCGGTCCAGGCCGGCGCGGGCATCGAGCTGCACGCCAAGCCCGGGGACACGGTGACCGCCGGGCAGCCGCTGCTGACGCTGCACACGGACACCCCGGAGAAGTTCGAGTACGCGCTGAAGGCGCTGCCGGACTCCTACGACATCGCACCGGCCGGCACGGCGTTCACCGCCACCCCGGTCGTGCGGGAACGTATCGCCTGACCTGCGGCTTCCCCATACGGGTGAACGGGACCGGTGGACTGCCGCCGGTCCCGTTCGGCATGCTGGACTCGGTGACGCACCGATAGGGCGGGACCGACATGTGCGTAGTTAGCGAAGATCCCGGCCGTGCCACGTCCAGGACTGAGTCGAGCTCGTCCGGATCGAAGTGGAGCCGGTCGCGCCGGAGTGCTGCAAGGTAGAGCCTATTGAGGCACCCACCGTGTCGCCCCTGCTGCCCAAGGAGCACAACGCCGCCGCGGAACCTCTCCAGCGCAGGCCTTACACCGCATGCCGAAGAATTGCGGATCCGCCACACCTTTGGCGTTTTCGTGCCAGGCTGCCCAGGCCCTGGCTCCCTTGCGGAACAACGCCAACCACGACTGCATCGGGCAAGGTGCACGACATGAGAGAAGGGGCGTCGACCTCTTTCGGCTCTTCGCCCCCGGGACTGGACACCGAAGGCTTCCCCGTTGGACGAGAAGCACCATGGCGCTGCGATGAGTTCTCGTTGCCGGGCCAGTCACCTTGGTATGGAATTCTTGACACCGGCTACTTTCATCGTGTCCGGACGCGTCACCAGGGCTGGCGTGCCCCACCTTTGCTCCGACTTGGAAGCGATACTGGCCACGTCAGACGCGACCGTGGTGGACTGTGACGTCGGCGGCATCGTCCAGCCGGACCTGGTGTCTGTGGAGGCGATCGCGCGTTTGTCGCTGGTAGCACGGAGATCGGGCGGTAGGCAGCTGCGGCTGCTCGGGACACGGCCTGAATTCCAACACCTCCTCGATTTGGTAGGGCTGGGTGAGGTGATCGAGATTGCGGAGGCGCCTTCTCAAGCGGAGGCCGAGGGTGTCGGTCCAGGACTTGGGAAGGTGCAGCTCACGGTCCGCCAGCGCCCCGATGGGTCTGACCTTGCGTTCTAACCGCGTTGGCTCGGAATCGAACCCCGTTGTGAGTGGCGTGGTGGGAATACCGCGGGGAGGGCCGTGACACGTAGACGGCCGGTCGTGTTCTCGGAGTGACGATCTCCCGGAACCAGAACGGCCTTTGATATGAGTGTTTCCGACTGCCTGGGCGCCGCCGTCGGGGATGGTGCCGCGTTTTTTTGATGTCCACCTGCACGAGTTCGCCGGGCCGGTCGCGTTCGTAGCGGCAGATGACCCGGCCGGTAGCCCGGTCGAGATGGCTGAGCCGGGTCAGGCCGAAGCGGACCAGTACCCGGTGCACAGTGAAGGGCACCAAACCCAGCAGGTGCGCGATGCGGGCTGGTCCCCACCGGCGTGCGAGGTGGACTTTGATGATCCGGAGTTCGGTCCGGGTCGGCGTGCGTCGAGGGCTGTGGTGAGGGCGGCTGGAACGGTCGCCCATCCCTGCCTCGCCGAGCCTGCGGTATCGCCCGGCCCACCGCCGTGCTGTGGTCGGCGAGATCTGGAACCGCTCCGCTGCCCGACGCAGAAGCCACCCGTCATCGACCACGAAGCGGGCCAGCCGCAGACGTGCGGTCTCGGTCAGGGGGCATTACGGTGGGGCATGAGGGCCTTTCGGGCTGGTGTAGACGTCGCAATCCACACCGAACCCGGAAGGCCCTCACCCGTTCAAGAACCCCAGACGGTGACCACCGTTACCGCACCCAACCTCCATGGACAGAACACCTAGAGCTGGAGTTCCGGCGCGGTCACGGTTCCCTGTACAACTCGGTCAAAACGGGCTGGCTGGAGAGCGGCCGTCTGTGCGCCCTGTTGGCTACCACACCGGTGATCAAGGAGAACGATGGGTCGTGCCGGCCGTGGACGTGACTTCGTTGCAGTGGCCGCATGCTGACACCCGCCCCGAGCGCAGGCTCTGCTACGTCAGCGGACATGGGCGAACGCCGGCCTGAACGCTCCGGGCTGGCCCTGCTCCTTCGTCGCCGCGGTCGAGCCCGGCCGGATATCTCCTGGACCGCCGTCCTGGACACGGTGCGCGCGGCATCGGGCGACGAGGCCCCCGAACTGGCCGCCGACGAGATCTGCGAGATCTTGGACCGTCTCACCGGCTCGGCCATCGCCACGAGGACGACCCGGACGCAATGATCATGCTGGACTTTGGCTACGACGTGCCCCGGCTGGCGCAGCTGCTGGCCGACCTGGCGGTGGAACTTGTGGTCAGGGTGTGCTCCCGATCGCCTCTACTACGACGACCCCGGCAAGTCCGTCTATCGCGTCAAGCCCGGCAAGCGCACGCCACGGTCGTCGCCTTGCCTTCGCCGCCCCGCACACCTGGCGCTGGGAATTGGGAAGCTGAAAGTGGCCGGCTGGCCCCGCGGATGCGAGGAGAACCGGCCACCGGTCCTTGTGGGGGAGGCCAATCTTGCGCGTTCTTTAGCTCTGCCGATATCTGGACGACGGCTTGGCAGGTGAAGTCAGCCCCGGCTGGGACAGCCCCCGTCGGCGTACTGGACCATCCAATTCCCGTTTCCTGACAACCAGCCGGTGTCTATCGTCTTGTCCTCCGCACCGCACACCGAGACGGTCTTTCTGTAGGTGCTCACCTGGACAGTGATGTGGCCCCCAGTTTTGGAGAGTCCTGATATTTTTCCGGTGATGCGGGTCTGCTTGGTGGTGCTGTTCTTGCAGATGCTGGCGCTAGCAACGTAGTTGACACTCGCTGGCGCGATGGGTCCCGATTGACAGGTGATGGGGTTGGTCGCCGCAGTCGCTGACGACAGGCTGGTGGTAGATGCGGCCGCGAGGACTGCTATTGCGATTGCTGCGGCGCACGTGTTGAAGGTCTTCATGTCACGTCCTTGACGACTGCGATGACGTGCCATATGGCGAAGAGGTGAGCCACTGCGGCGGCCCAGAATCCCCAGAGCTCCGCGTCCTTCCCTCGAATAATGGTGCTCCAATGGGTCAGGAGTAGTCCCGCGCTCCAAGCCCACAGCGGCCAGGCCGCGTAGGCGACGTTGGAGCGCGCACCAAATCCGTAGTCCAGGGCTAGGGCGAAACCGAACAAGATCGCGGTGACGATCCAGTCAAGAGTGCCAACGAACGCGTGGGGGTCTTTGCCTTCATGGCGCATCGTGAACATCTGTATCTCCGGTCAGAAAGGCCCGGGATCTGGTGTGACTGCGGTAGTGCGCGCCTGTGTTAATGGAAAGGTGACGCCGCACGGCGGCCGTGGGGGCGCAACGCGAGGGCCCACCCCACGGCCGTGTCCGAGTGCGGATCAGATGTGGGACCGGATGTACGAGTAGATCGTGTAGATGTCTGAGCTCCACGCGATGGCCCAACGGACGGCCCGCGGAACCTTGTCGCTGTACCAGACCTTGAAGGTGCTCCAGCCGGCCTTGACCGCGGTGGTGCAGCCCTTGACCTTCTTCACCAGCTTCACAAGAGCCGAGAAGCGGCCCTGGACCACTGCGTCGGTGGTTACGTCGCTGGAGTAGAGGGCCGAGCTCTCAGCTGCGGTCAGCTCTGCCTCGGCGAGCATGGCCTGACCTTCGGCCGTATTGAGGTAGGAGACGAACGTGGCGTGCGAGTTGACCTCGATCTCGTCCGTAGTGGCCTGGAAGGCCGCGGGAGAGGCCTGGCTTTGCTGCGCCGGGGTAGCTGTGGCGGCTGGCGCGGCGAATCCGACGGTCATCGCTGCGAGAGCTGTCGCCACACCGATGCCAATCTGGCGTCTGTTCACTACTATTCCTCTCGGGTAAGTGAGCGGGCAGTGCTTCAACGCATCTCAATGGCCTGGAAACCAATGCGTTGAGGCGTTGCCCGCTTCCCGGCTGCCCGGGTGATCGTCAAAAGATATGAGTCGGTCGCACTGTGTGCAACAGTGATCACTTGGAATGGCCGAAAGGTGCCAGCTGCATCCCGGCTCGACAGTCGTTTTGCCCGCCGGTCCGTGATCCTTCTGATGCCCGCGATCGCGATGATATGGCGTCCGCAGTAGAGCCCCGCGGCGCAGATGACAGGCGGCCCCGTCCTATCACCCCAGTCATGCTTCTCCATTTGCCCTGGTCGTAGGGCTATTTTGGGAATTGACGGGCTGGCGCTCTGTCAGGTGGGCGGTAGTTCGTGACTCGACTGATCGGGATAGGTGCGGCGCTGGGTAGCGGTGGGAAAGTACCCAGCAGTAATGGGTGGGTGGGCTCTGAGCCGCTCGTCGACGCAGGCAGTTTGGACACGGTCTAATAGATTCGTCGCCCCTTCGCTCCGTCGCCTGGCAGCAGATCCGCTGCCAGGCTCGGCCCGGGCACGGCTCAGAACACGGCGGATGCGCCAGCTTCTCCTAGGCGGCTGGTCTGTTGCGACTTGGGCACCGCCAGGGCATGGACCGTGTCGGCATCTTCCCGCGTTCGCCGCAGGGGCGCTCCTGCCCGTAGGCCGCATTAGCGGTCACCCAGATGATCGGCAGCGCGGAGTTCAGACCGGCTGGCAGTCGAACTCCGGCTGCGGCCCCGGCTCCGCACCCGGGACCGGGGGCGCGACAGGGGCCAGCGGCGTCGCCGCCGGCTCACCGACCCACTGCGTGACGCCCCACGCTGCGACGGGCCAGCACCACCCACCCGCCACCAGCCGCCGCCTCACCCGGCGTCGGCCTCCAGGTGGTCGGGCAGCCCGAACAGCGGGAACCAGCGCGGGGTGTCCAGGAAGCAGTGCATCCCGGTGATCGCACCGTCCGAGATGTCGATGACCTGCACCGCCCACGGCACGAAGCCCGGCCCGTCCGGATTCGGCTTGTAGTGCGCGAACGCCGGGGTGCCGTTCGCCGACGTCGCGACCAGCCGGGAGCCCGCACAGCTCGCGCCGATGGAGAGCATGAAGCCGGTGATGTCGTCGTGCCCCTGCAGCCAGAGGTCGAACGGCGGCATCGTCATGATGGCGTCCTCATGGAGCAGCGCGGTCAGCGCCGCCATGTCGTAGCCCTCGAACGCCGCCACGTACCGCTCCAGGAGCTTGCGCTGCTCCTCGTCGAGCGGGTCGGCGGCGTCGGCTGCCACGCTCTGGTGGTCGGTCAGCGTGGCCCGCGCCCGCTGCAGGGCGCTGTTGACCGAGGCGACCGAGGTGTCCAGCAGCTCGGCGACCTCGCTCGCCTTCCACGCGAGCACCTCGCGCAGGATGAGCACGGCCCGCTGCTTGGGCGGCAGATGCTGGAGCGCCGCGACGAACGCGAGCCGCACCGACTCACGCGCCACCGCCGCCTCTGCCGGGTCCGCGACCGACGGCAGGATCCGCCCGTCCGGCATCGGCTCCAGCCAGGTGTTCTCCGGCAGCGGATTGAGCGCCGCCTGCGCGAGCGGGGTCGGACCCGTGAGATCGACCGGCCTGGCCCGCTTGTTGCCCGCGTTCAGCATGTCGAGACAGACGTTCGTCGCGATCCGGTACAGCCACGAGCGCAGCGAGGACCGGCCCTCGAACTTGTCGAAGTTGCGCCAGGCACGCACCAGCGTGTCCTGGACCGCGTCCTCCGCCTCGAAGGCCGAGCCGAGCATCCGGTAGCAGAAGCCGGTCAGCTCGACCCGGTGTCCCTCCAGACGGCTGTCGATGTCCGCCGTGGTTGCCGTCAGATCACTCATCGCTTCGCTCCACCCCTGTTGCGCTGTGACACCGCTCACTTCAGCACTTCGGAAGCTACCGCAGGGCACTGACAACGGGGGCAGGAAGAGCAGAAAGCGGTCACGTTCCGGGCTTGCGCCCGTACACAAAGACGTCGTCGCCGTTCTTCAGCAGATTCCAGTATGACTTCGCGTCGGCGGTGCGCATGTTGACGCAGCCGTGCGACCCCGGCGGGTTCCACATCTTCACGCCCACCGAGTGGAACGCCTGGCCGCCGTCGAAGAACTGGGAGTACGGCATCGACACGTGGTAGATCGACGACACGTGGTTGATGTGGCGCCAGTAGATCTTCTTCGCCCCGCCGCGGGTCTCGTACCCGTCCCGCCCGGTCCGCACCGGCACCGGGCCGAACTTCAGCTTGCTGCCGTCCTGGATCCAGCTCAGCTGCCGGGTCAGGTCCACGCACGCGATGCGCCCCTTGTTCGTGGGGCACTTCTTGGCCTTGTTCGGGTTCTTGCCGGCCGCCTTCTGGGCGGTGAGCGTCTGCATGGTGCGCCAGGTGACCGGCCCCGCGTAACCGATCGTGGGGGTGACCCCGTAGGTGCTCTGGAACGACCGGATGGCCTTGCAGTCGGCCGCCGACTGCTTGCCGTCCACCGGCCGGTGCAGATACTTCTCGACCTGCTTCTGGTACGGCCCCTTGGACGCCGTGCAGGAGGCCGCCTGCGCGGAGGTGCCGGTGCCGAGAACGAGCGCCGGTACGGCGGTCAGGCCCGCGACGGACAGCGCGAGTCCGCGCCGCATCCGCACGCCCCGTATGTTCCCCGTGTTCCCCGTGACTCTCATGTACGCCAACTCCCCTTCGCGCGCAGTGCGGTGGTTCCGACTGCTAGACGCGCGAGGGGGAGCGGTTGGTTGTGCGCCGAATGTCTCAGTTCGGTACGGAAGCCATCACGGCCGAACGACGACGCTCGATGCGCGCCGACCTGGACCCGTACAGCGTGATCGAGACGACACCGAGGACCGCGAGCAGTCCCAGCGTGACCGTGCCCGCCCAGCCGCCGGCGTGGAAGGCGACCGCACCCAGCGTGCCGCCCGCGCTGGAGCCCAGGTAGTACGCCGACTGGTAGAGCGCCGACGCCTGGGCGCGGCCCTTCGTCGCCGTACGGCTCACGGACGAGGAGGCGACCGCGTGCCCCGCGAAGAAGCCCGCCGTGATCAGGACCAGGCCGAGGAGTACGGCGGCCAGCTGGTCGGCCAGCGAGAGCAGCAGACCGGCGGCCGTGGTGGAGACGGCGAGATACAGCGCGCCGCGGCGCCCCAGCCGGGCCACCAGCCGCCCCGCCGCCGCGGAGGAGACCGTGCCGACCAGATAGACGAGGAAGATCGAGCCGACGATCCCCTGCGGGAGGTTGAACGGCGCTTCCACGAGCCGGTAGCCGATCACGGTGTAGACCGCGCCGAACACCGTCATGAACAGTGCGCCGATCGCGTACAGGCGGCGCAGCAGCGGATCGGCGAGGTGCCCGCCGACGGTCCTGGCGAGCGCCTTCGGGTTCAGCGAACCCGGGGTGAAGTGGCGCGCCCTGGGGATCATGAAGTGGAAGACGACCGCACAGGCCACGGCCAGCACACCGACCGCGCCGAGCGCCGCGCGCCAGCCCCACAGCTGGGCGACCCAGCCGGTGAGGATGCGGCCGCTCATCCCGCCGATGCTGTTGCCGGCCACGAAGAGCCCGATCGCCGCGACCAGCGCCTTGGGCCGTACCTCTTCCGCGAGATACGCCATCGCGGACGCGGGCAGTCCGGCGAGCGCGGCGCCCTGCACGGCGCGCAGCGCGATCAGCCAGCCGAGCGAGGGTGCGAACGGCACGAACAGCCCGACGACCACCGCGACCACCAGGGAGGCGGTCATCATCTGCCGCCGCCCGAACCGCTCGGACAGCGCGCTCATCGGCAGCACACAGAGCGCCAGCGCCCCCGTCGCCGCGGAGACCGTCCAGCTCGCCTGCCCGGCCGTCGCGCCGAAGGACGCGGAGACGGCGGGCAGCAGCGCCTGGGTGGAGTAGAGGAGCGCGAAGGTCGCGACACCGGCGGCGAAGAGCGCGAAGCTCATCCGGCGGTAGCCGGGCCCGCCCGGCTCGAGCCGGTCCGCGGTCTCGGCGGCGGTGACGGTGCTTACGGGGGACGACTGGGACGAGGCGGCCACGATGAGGGTGGACGCCCCGGTACTGGCGGGAGGCATGTGACGAACGTAGGCCGCACAGCTTTCATGCGTCCAATGCACAAAACAGCGATAATCAATCCCATGGCGCATCAACCCAGCTCACAGCCGCGGCTGTCACCAAGCAGTTACGAAGAAGACATTCGTGCCGTCCTCGCGCCACGCCTCGCCTACTTCGAGGCGGTGGCCCGCCACGAGCACGTCACCCGCGCCGCACAGGAGCTCGGCGTCCCTCAGTCCACGCTCTCGCGCGCCATGGTCAGACTGGAGCAGGACCTCGGAGTCGCCCTGTTCGCCCGCAAGGGCCGCACCGTCTCCCTCACCCCGCCGGCCGCACCTTCCTCGGCTCCGCGGAGCGGGCGCTCGCCGAGGTGGAGAAGGCCGCCGACTCGGTACGGGCCGACGCCGACCCCACCGCGGGCAAGGTCGCCTTCGGCTTCCTCCACACCCTGGGCTCGGAGACCGTCCCCTCCCTGCTCCGGGCCTTCCGCGCCGACCACCCCCGGGTCCGCTTCCAACTCGTCCAGAACTACGGCGAGGCGATGATCGAACGCCTCCGCGCGGGCGGCCTCGACCTCTGCCTCACCTCACCCGTCCCGGACGCCCCGGACCTGGTCGCCCTGCGCCTGGACGAGCAGCGGCTGCGCCTGGTCGTCCCCGAGGACCACCGCCTGGCCACCCGCCGCCGCATCCGCCTCGCGGAGGCGGCCGACGAGGCCTTCGTCACCCTGGAACCCGGCTACGGCCTGCGCCGCATCACGGACGACCTCTGCGCGCAGGCGGGCTTCGTCCCGCGCGTCGCCTTCGAGGGCGAGGAGGCCGAGACCCTGCGCGGCCTGGTCGCGGCGGGCCTGGGCGTGGCCCTCCTGCCGCCTCCGGCGGTGGCCCGCCCCGGAGTCGTCGAGCTGAACGTCACGGCCCCGCGCGCGGCCCGCGAGATCGGCGTCGCCTGGCTGGACGGCCACCCGGACACCCCGCCGGTGGCGGCGTTCAAGCGCTTCCTGCTCTCACGGCGGGGGCACCTGCTGCCGGAGTGAGGATCAGCAGGTGCGGGTGGCTGAGGCGTACGCGGCGAAGGCCGACCAGGCGGTGGTGGAGACGCTGAGCGGGCGGAGGCCGGTGTCCTTGGAGTCGCGGACGCGGACGGCTTCGGTACCGAGGGCGACCTCGATGCAGTTGTCGCCGTCGCCGCCGCTGTAGCTGCTCTTGAACCACTTCAGCTCCGTGGTGGTGCTCATAGCGCTCCTCGCATCTGTTCCAGCAAGCTCACCGTAGCCCGGCAATCCAGGGCCTGGGAACGCAGCTTGCCATAGCGCTGAAGCAGGATGCTGACTTCGCTCGAAGCGGTGAGCAGGGCGCTTGAGCGGTGCCCCTCGGTGTAGCCGAACCACTGGTTGTCCGGGCTTTCGGCCAGATACATCTGACCGTCGATTCCTGTGTGGTCCTCTTGCCTGAGCGGCATGATCTGGATCTCCACGTTCGTGTACCGGCCGAGGCCCAGGAGGTGGTCGATGGCGACCTCGGTGACCTCGGCTCCGCCCAGGCGGCGCTCCAGAACGCCCTGTTCGATGATGAAGTTGAAGGCGGTGTTCGGGCGTTCGGTCAGCAGCCGCTGCCGCTCCATCCGGGCTGCCACCTGTCGCCCGATCTGCGCCTCTGTCAGGGGTGGCAGTTGGCGCTCGAAGACCGCTCGGATATAGCTCTCCGGCTGCAGCAACCCCGGAATCCCCCGGCACTCGTACGCGTACAGCGTGATCGCTTCCTCCTCGATCCCCGCCCACTGCAGGAACCAGGACGCCAGTCCCGCCTTCCGCCGCAGGCTTCGCGCGGCCGCCGTGAGGACCTTGCCCGCGACCGGGCCCAGCGCGTCAGCCGCACGTTCCGGGAGGGACTCCGGCGGGAAACGCTTGCCCTGTTCGATCTTGGCGATGTAGGCCGATGAGTACCGCACCCGGGGCGCGAACTCCTCCTGGGTGAGGTCGGCGGTCTCGCGCAGGGCCTTCAGGACGGCGCCGAACGTCTTCAGGCTGTCGGACAGCTCGGGTTCGGTGCTCGTCATGGTGCTGTCGTGGTCCGCCGTCATCGCCGCCCCGTCTCCGCGCATCGATCAACCCGGCCAGAGTTACGGAAAGTTACCCGCCCGGTCCAGTGGGTGAACCAGTACAGCCGGATCTGTATGGGCGTCGTTCCTGCTCGTGGCGCCGGTGGAGGCGGAACGCTGGGCGCATGACAGCTCTGCAGGCCCAACCGCCCGTAACCGTAAGTGTGTTCGTCCAGAGGTGTTCGGCCACCCGCCTGGGTGCGACCCTCGCGCGGCGTCTGGCCGGGTGGAAGCTCGACTCCTGGGGGATTCCGTACGGCACCCCGCTCTCCGAGGACGTGGCCCTCCTCGTCGCGGAGCTCGCCGCCAACGCGGTCCTGCACGGACGCGTGCCGGGGCGCGACTTCGAGCTGCGGCTCGTGTGCACGTACGCGACCGGCGTCGTGCGGGTCGAGGTGTCCGACACGCACGAGGACCGGCCGGAGCGGTCCGCCGTCGAGCAGCCCGACGCGGACGCCGACGGAGGGCGGGGCCTCCTGATCGTCGAGGCCGTCGCACTCCGCTGGGGCGTGAGCGACCGGCTCGGTCCAGGGAAGACGGTGTGGGCGGAGGCGGGGCCGGGCGCGCCCGGGGGATCGGCGCCCGGGCCGCTAGACGGAGGCCGTCCCGGGTGACCCGGCGCGTGCGCGTCGCTTCCTGGCGGCGTGGAAGTCGAGGTAGGCCAGGGCGACGACGACGGCGGGGGCGAGGGTGCACATCAGGACCAGTTGCAGCCGCCCGTCGGTCAGGCCGGCCACCAGGGCGACCAGGAGCGCGCCGCCCGCGAACCCGAAGAGCTGCCGGTAGGTGCGGAACGCTCCCAGGGAGTAGACGACGGAGTGGGTCTCCTGGGGCTCGTCGTCGTCGAACGCCGCACGCGCCGGGTGCTCGGCACCCTCCTTCCTGGCCTGCCGCCAGGCCAGCAGCCAGCGGGTGAGCAGGTAGAGGGCGAGTACGCCGAGGTAGATCCACCACTCGGTCGCGTTGTCGGGTAAACCGCGGGCCAGTGTCATGACGCACCGGGTACCCCGGGGCTCGGGGAACAGGCGATTCCATATCTGCGCCGATGCCCGATGCCGGCAGTGCGGTCCGGGGAGATCTCTGGATGGCGCAGAAATTCGAACAAGTGATCTAATCAGGGGTATGGAGTCCATCCCCTTCCCCGACGATCTGGTCCAGGCCCAGCGGCTCTGGTTCGCCACCTATCGGGAGCTCGCCGCTCCGCGCCCCCGTCGCACCACCGCTCTGCGCCGCCGGCTGCTGGCTCTGTCCGTACGCCTGCAGTGGCACCCGTTCTGGTCGACTCCGCCCGGACGGGGCCCGGGCGCCCGGGTGGAGCTGCGTCGCCTCGCCCGTCGGCAGGAGCAGTACGAGAGGCGGTCGGCGGCGGGATGAGCCGGAGGGGTGCGCCGGGCGTGGCGTCCGTGCGGGTGGCGCGGGCAACGTCGTCGCCCGGCGAAAACCCGTCGCCGTGCCGCGCTGCGGGCTGATAGCAATGGCCGATGTCGAGCGAACGCCTGGACCCGTTCGGCGGCGAGACCGCGCACCTCGGCCGCCCCGAACAGTCGTGACGGCCCGCCCGCACGGACCCGCCCGCACGGACCCGCCCGAGCGGCCCGCCCGCACGGCCCCGCCCGAGCGACCCGCCCGCAGCGGCCCCGCCCGAGCGACCCGCCCGCAGCGGCCCGCGTGCGGCGTCCTCACGAGCCGCTGAAGACGACCTCCTTCGAGCCCTCTTCGCGCTCGTAGTGGCCGGCGAAGCCCCAGTTCTGCCAGCCGCCGTCGCCGTTGTTGACGATCGTGCCGTCCTTGACGGCGAACACGTCGACACCGTCGACCACCGCGAGGTGTTCGAGGCCGGACACTCCGGAGAACGCGAGGTCGTTGAAGTTCTTCACCGCGATGATGTTCGTGCCGGGGAAGCTGCGGCTGTACTCCTCGACCAGTGACTGGTTCAGCTCGGCGTCATCGCCCGGCACCTTGCCGGAGTAGTCGGTGCCGGGGTAGGGGCCGCCGTCCGTGTACTTCGGCGCCCCGTCGTCGAAGTCGACCGACTCCGTTCCGGTGCAGGTCGAGTCGGCGTCCAGGTCGGCGGGTTCCGGCTGCTCGAAGGTCGCTTCCGGGCCGTCGCGGGTGACGTCGCCGTAGTAGGCCCAGTTGGTGTAGCCGCCGTCACCGTCGTTGCTGAACTTGCCCTTGTCGAAGACGTAGACGTCGAACACGGCCCGGCCCGAGGCGATGTCGTCGCCGGTCTCGTTGTCGTGGTACTGGTCGGAGTTCAGCCGGTACCTGCTCTGATCGATGAACGAGTCCGGCTTGTCGACCCAGTGCGAGGACTGCTCCGAGTGCATCGCGACCACGTTGTAGTCGGGGTAGCAGCGCCGCATGTCGTTCACGAGCATCCGGACCGCCTGCGCCGAACCCTCGTCGTCCAGCGGGGAGTACGTGTCGTAGTAGCGGCTCCGGTCGGGCGGTTCCTGCCCCTCGATCTGGCAGCCCTCGTCGCCGGGCTTCCAGTCCTTCTTCCGCTTGGGGCGGGGCGGGTCCTCGAACGTGACGGTGCGGCGGTCCTGGCTGACGTCGAAGACGCCCTTGAACGCGCGGTTCTTCCACCCGAGGTCGGCGTCCTTCGCCCAGGTGAACCTGCCCGTCCTGAACGCGTAGACGCGATAGGTGGTCCCGCTGATCTCGACGGTCTGGATCATCGCCGCACCGTCCATCTGTTGCAGGTTCCCCTCGTGCGGCTGCGCGATGACGATGTTGTAGTCGGGGAGGCAGTAGGAGAGGTCGTCGAGCGCCTGCTTGACCCGCTTCTCCTTGTTCTTCTCGTTGTTGACCTTGTCGATCACGAAGTTGACCAGGTAGGAGTACCCCCAGGCGGCCGCCGTGCTGACGGGGCCGTTGCCCGGCACGGAGACCGAGGAGTTCGACGACCGCTCCCGCGGCTCGAAACACAGGCTGGGAAGCGCGTTGCCCTTGTTGCCGTCCGGCTTGCCGGCGGGCTTGTCGTCGCCGGGCTTGCCGCCCGGTACGCCGCCGGTGTCGCCCGGGCGGTCGTCGGGGGCGCTGGCGGGTTCGACGGGTTCGTCGGGGTCCGGCTTGCCGGGCTTCCCACCGTGCTCGGGGACAGCGTTGTCATCGGCGCATTCGCCGCCACCGCCCGTTGTCGCCGCGATGCGGCAGATCTGTACGTGTGCGGAGTCGGTGATGTCGGCCCCGACGGCGGCGGCTACGATCCCGCCGGTCACCGCTACGACAACTCCCAGCAGGGCGAGGTACTCGATCGCCGTCTGCCCCGTGCTCGTGCGTGCGCCTTGGTGGATCCGTTCACTGCTGTTCACGTATCACCTCGTCGTGGCTCGCCCCCGAGGAACCGGGGGCGGCAGCCCGCCGGGGTACGAACGTAACGACGACACAGGGGCCCACCGACAGTGCCCAAAGGCCCAGACCAGGGCCCAAATCGGTGAATGGGCCCTGGCGGGCGCGGTGGTGCCGCGAAACGGGCGCCGGGCATGGCCGTTCGGGCCCGCCCTCACCGCCTCACCGCCTTAGCGACTCCCCGAAGCCCACGGCCAGCGGCATCCGCAGCCCCAGCGGCGGCGGGGCAGCCAGGGCATCGGCGAGGGGGCGGGCGTAGGAGCGGCCGAAGAGGGAGCCGCCGATGAAGTCCGCGGCCAGGGCGGCCACCTCGTCATGGTGCTGGCGCAAGGCGTGGCCGTCCGAGTGGACCTCGAAGCGGCAGGTGTCGCGGTTGGACTTCTTGGCGCGTTCGGCGAGGCGGAAGGAGAGCTCCGGGTCCGAGCGGGTGTCGTTGGTGCCGTGCACCAGCAGGACCTGGCGGCCCGACAGGTGCTTCACCGGCTCCGGCTCGGCTTCCGGGTCCCCGGGCAGCCAGGGGGCCAGGGCCAGGACCGCGCCGACCGCCGGGTGGCCGCCCGCGCGGATGGCCGCGCGGCCGCCCATGCCGTGGCCGGCCAGGCAGACGGGGACGTCGCCGTAGCGGCGTACCACCTCCTCGACCGCCCATTCCGCGTCCGCGGCGAGCAGCGCGTCCGTCGTGTTCCAGCCGCGGCAGCGGTAGTGGACGACATGCGCGACCAGGCCGTCGTCCCGGCCCGCGCGGGCCAGGGTCCGGGCCAGTGGGAGCTGGCGGGCGTACGGGAGGAGGGAGGGGCGGCGGTGCGAATGGGGCTCGCCGTCCGGGAGCAGCAGCACCACGCCGCTGACCGCGGTCGGTGCTCCGGCCGTCCTGACGGCCCGTCCCAGCCTCGCAGCAGGCAGGGGGAGTGCGCGCTGTGCCATGACGTAACAGTGTCAGAAGGGAACGTGTACGCCACCCGTATTCGCGGTCACTGTTACGCATCGGCGGGCGGCGCTCTACGCGCGTAGGCGCTAGAGTGCGTGAATGATGAGCCCGACCCTCAATGTGCCCGGCCAGGACCAGATCCGGCGTGCCCCCAAGGTCCTTCTCCACGACCACCTCGACGGCGGACTGCGCCCCGGGACGATCGTCGAACTCGCCGCCGCGAGCGGCTACGACGGACTTCCGGAGAGCGAGCCCGACAAGCTCGGCATCTGGTTCCGCGAGGCCGCCGACTCCGGATCGCTGGAGCGGTACCTGGAGACGTTCGCCCACACCTGTGCCGTGATGCAGACCCGTGACGCGCTGGTCCGGGTCGCCGCCGAGTGCGCCGAGGACCTGGCCGCGGACGGTGTCGTGTACGCCGAGATCCGGTACGCCCCCGAGCAGCACCTGGAAGCCGGGCTGACCCTCGAACAGGTCGTCGAGGCGGTCAACGAGGGCTTCCGAGAGGGTGAGCTCCGGGCCCGCCGGGACGGCAACCGGATCCGGGTGGGCGCCCTGCTCACCGCGATGCGGCACGCCGCCCGCTCGCTGGAGATCGCCGAACTCGCCAACCGCTACCGGGGTCAGGGCGTCGTCGGCTTCGACATCGCCGGCGCCGAGGCGGGCTTCCCGCCCACCCGGCACCTCGATGCCTTCGAGTACCTCAAGCGCGAGAACAACCACTTCACCATCCACGCGGGCGAGGCCTTCGGGCTGCCGTCGATCTGGCAGGCCATCCAGTGGTGCGGTGCCGACCGGCTCGGCCACGGCGTCCGCATCATCGACGACATCGAGGTCGCCGAGGACGGCAGCGTGAAGCTCGGCCGCCTCGCCTCCTACGTACGGGACAAGCGCATCCCGCTGGAGCTGTGCCCGACCTCCAACCTGCAGACCGGTGCCGCCACCTCGTACGCGGACCACCCCATCGGGCTGCTGCGCAAGCTGCACTTCCGGGCCACCGTGAACACGGACAACCGGCTGATGAGCGGTACCAGCATGAGCCAGGAATTCGAGAAGCTGACCGAGACATTCGGATACACGCTCGATGACATGCAGTGGTTCACAGTCAATGCGATGAAATCAGCATTCATTCCTTTCGATGAACGTCTGGCGATGATCAGTGACGTCATCAAGCCCGGATACGCCGAGCTGAAGTCCGAATGGCTCTTCGAGCAGACCGCTGCGACCAGCGTGTCCACCTCGGTGGCGGGCTGATCGGCCACTCAGCGGAAAACGGCCGGGAAGGCAAATCCCGGCCGTTTTTGCGTGTCCTTGATGTTTGCGGGACGGGCCGCGGGCTGACTACGTTGCAGAGCCGCTCACATCCCCTTCCCCAAGGATGAATTTCACATGAAGCAGTCTGCTGCCAGGACTCTCGGCGTCGCCGCTCTCGGTGCCGCTTTCGCCGCTGCCGCCGCCGGTACCGCGTCGGCCTCCGCGCTGCCGCTCGACGCCGCGACCGGCGTCCTGCCCGTCGCCGGCGCGCTGGCGAACGCCACCTCGACCCTGCCGGTCCAGGACACGGCCACCGACCTCCTCGGCTCCAGCCAGACGAAGGTCGTCGACGAGGCCACCACCCCGGTCAAGGGCCTCCTCGGTGGTCTGCCCGCCGGCGGCCTGACGACCAGCGGTCTGTCGGCCAACGGTCTCCCGCTGGGTCGCTGACCCCGCACCGCACACACGCCTGTGGGCGGACACCCGGTTCGGGGTGGCCGCCCACAGGCGTGTGTGCGGGACTACCAGGCGGTGGAGGCGGACGACGGCCGCTCCTGGGGGAGCAGCAGCCACAGCGCCAGGTAGAGCAGGAACTGCGGGCCCGGCAGCAGGCAAGAGACGACGAAGATGACGCGCATGGTTCCCGCGGAGGTGCCGAAGCGCTGTGCCAGCGCCGCGCACACTCCGCCGATCATGCGTCCGTCACGGGGGCGGACAAGTGCGGCCATGAGGGGCTCCTTCGCGAACCGTTGCTGGGGGAGCAGTCCGTTGCGCTCCCGGTGTATCCATGATGGCTCGCACGGCAGGGACGAAGCGTCGCTCTACGGGGCGATGCCGACCCTGGAAATCGTCGGGGTCGGCCCCTGAGGGACCTCGTGGCCGGCCCGCGGCAGCACCCGGATCCGCTGCTGCTTGCGGCGGCGCAGCCGCGCCCGGAGAGCCGGTACGAACAGCACGTGGGCGAGCGCCACACCGACGGTGTTCAGGATCAGGGAGTCGACGTCGACGACCTGGCCCGGCACGCCGGTCTGGCCCAGCTCGATCGCCAGGGAGATCAGCGCCCCGGCCGCGACCGTACGGGCCAGCGAGGACCAGGGGGAGACGAGGAGCCGGCCCCCGGCCATCGGCAGCAGCACGCCCAGCGGCGCCAGCAGCAGCAGGCCGCCACCGATCCGGCGGGCGGCGGTGACCGGGCCGAGAATCAGGTCCGCCTTGATGCCGGCGAACGGCGACAGGTTGGCGGCGGTCGTCCACGGCACGTCCAGCGGGCGCAGAGTCAGCCACCCGACGAGCAGCAGATGCGCGAGGAGGAGGGACACTCCGGCCGCGCGGAAGCGGATGACGGCCTGGCCGTCCGAACCTTGACGCACGTTCCCCAAGACGCGGGCAGCGGCAGGATCGGTTCCGCTCCGGCCGGGGAGACCTGGCTCACCGTCCGGCAGGGTGCGACGGCGCGCCCTCAGGGCAGCTTGGCCGCGTCCAGGGTCGGCACGGCCTTCGGGCTGGCCTTCGTCTCCGACGTGCACAGGTAGCCGCGCGGGGCGTAGTTCCCGGGGCCGCCGAGCGTCACCGTGCCGTCCTGGACCAGTGACTCGCTCTCCGAGTACGTGCAGACGATCTGGGCGAGCGCCTGGGACGGCAGGTCCTCCGGCTGTTCGCTGAGCCGCAGCGTGCCCTTCGGATCGCCCGCCCCGGCCCCGCCGACCCGCAGCCCCGACGGGACGGCCGTGGAGAAGCCCGCCTGCCGCTCGGCGCCCGGCGGCTCCTGCCGCAGCTGGTCCAGGAGCGCGATGGCGATCTTGATCCGGTCGGACGCCGTCTCCTGGACCTGGACCGTGCGGTCCACCGTGACCAGCTGCGAGGCGCAGACGAGATAGACCTGTACGGGGATGCCCTGCTGGGCCTGGGTGGTGATGTCCTCCGCGGGCATCGCGCACGGCACCCGGGACGGTGCGGGCCCGGCGTCCACCGGTACCGAGGTCGTCCTGATCCCGCAGCCCGCGGCCAGTACGGCACAGAGCACGGCACCGGCCACTGCCGCGGCGGGGCGGCGGCCCCGGCGTTCGCTGCGCATCACGTCGCGTCGTCCTCCTCGTCCGGGATCTGTGCGTCGTGACCCTCGGTGGTGCGGCTCAGCTCCTCGGCATCGCGCGGCAGGCGCAGGACGAACACCGCACCGTCGCCGTCCGGCGAGTTCGCGGCGGTGATGTCACCGCCGTGGATGTGTGCGTTCTCCATGGCGATCGACAGGCCGAGGCCGCTGCCCTCGGACCGCGGCCGGGAGGCGCTCGCCTTGTAGAAACGGTCGAACACGTGCGGCAGTACGTCCTCGGGGATGCCGGGGCCGTGGTCGCGGACCTCGATGACGAGCTCGTCGCCCACGGTCCGCACGGTGACCCGGACCGGCGAACCGCCGTGCTTCAGCGCGTTTCCGATCAGGTTCGCCAGGATCACGTCGAGCCGGCGTGGATCGAGGCGGACCATCATGCCGCGCTCGGCGTCCAGGTCCACCGCGTCCAGCCAGGCGCGGACGTCGATGCAGGCCGTCACCTGGTCGGCCACATCGACGGTGTCCAGGACCAGCCGGGCCGTGCCCGCGTCGAAGCGGGTGACCTCCATCAGGTTCTCCACCAGGTCGTTGAGCCGCCGGGTCTCGCTGACCACCAGGTGCACGGCCGGCGCGATCATCGGGTCCAGGCTGTCGGCCTCGTCCTCCAGCACCTCGGCGACCGCGGTGATCGCGGTGAGCGGGGTGCGCAGCTCGTGCGACATGTCGGCGACGAAACGGCGGCTGGACTCCTCCCGCGCGGTCATGTCAGCGACCGTCTTCTCCAGCGAGCTCGCCGTCTTGTTGAACGTCCGGGAGAGATCGGCCAGTTCATCGGTGCCGGACACCACGAGCCGGGTGTCGAGCTTGCCCTCGCCGAGCTTGCGGGCGGCGTCGCCGAGCCGCTGCACCGGACGCAGCACGGTCGTCGCCGCGCCCTGGGCGAGCAGCGCCGAGCCGACCAGGGCGAGCGCGGTGGCGATCCCCAACGACCAGGCCAGCGAGCTCAGATCCTGCCGCTCCTGGTCGAGGGACTTCAGCATGTAGCCCGTCGGGCCCCCGCCGATGATCTTCGTACCGCCGACGAGGTACGGCGTGCCGCGGATCGAGATGCGCTGCCAGAACAGGTGATATCGGTACTTGTTGCCCGCCTTGACCGGCTGCTTCTTGTTGACCTGCTTCTGCAGCGACAGCGGGACGTTGTCACGGGTGAAGGTGTCCAGGTCGGAATTGCCGACGATCGGCTTGCCGGGGTCGCGCTCGTCGATCAGCAGCACGCTGTAACCGGGACTGCTGCTCGCCATCTGCACGGCGGCGGTCTGCAGGTCCTCCCGGGTGGGCCGGTAGGGCAGCGAGGCCGCCCGGCTCTGCATCTCCTGACGGAAGTCCCCGAGCGCCGAGTCCTGCGTACGGGTCAGCACCGACTCGCGGTTCAGCCAGTACGCGATCCCGGACGCGGACACCGCGGCCGTCAGTGCGACGAGCGCGAACACGACGACGAGCCGCAGCCGCAGGCTGGTCCAGCGGAGCCCGGCGAGCAGGCTCCGCCGCACAGCCGTGCTCACTGCGGCGAGTCCAGCCGGTATCCCACGCCCCGCACGGTACGGATCAGGGTCGGTGAGGACGGCACGTCCTCCACCTTCGCGCGCAGCCGCTGGACGCAGGCGTCCACCAGCCGCGAGTCGCCGAGGTAGTCGTGCTCCCAGACCAGGCGCAGCAGCTGCTGCCGGGACAGGGCCTGACCGGGCCGCCGGCTCAGTTCGAGCAGGAGTCGCAGCTCGGTCGGCGTGAGCTGGAGGTCCTCCCCGTTCTTGGTGACGGTCATCGCGGACCGGTCGATCACCACGTTCCCGAACGTCGCGGAGTCCGTGGACTCGCGCTCGCCGCGGCGCAGCACCGCGCGGATCCGGGCGTCGAGCACCCGGCCCTGCACGGGTTTCACCACGTAGTCGTCGGCGCCCGACTCCAGGCCGACCACCACGTCGATGTCGTCGCTGCGCGCGGTCAGCAGAATGATCGGCAGCTGGTCGGTGCGCCGGATGCGCCGGCACACCTCGAAACCGTCGATACCGGGCAGCATCACATCCAGCACGACCAGGTCGGGCCGCTGCTCTCTCAGCAGGTTCAGGCCGTCCTCTCCCGTCGCCGCGGTGGCCACTCGGTGGCCCTGGCGTGACAGCGAGAGTTCGAGAGCCGTGCGGATGGCGTCGTCGTCCTCGATCAGCAACAGGAAAGGCACGCTGGTCATTCTGACCCATGAGGGAGCCCTAGTTCGACAGTTGGTCCCCCCTTATGCATCCCGCACCCCCGGATCGCGCTCCCGCCGGGCCCTGTGACAGGTCTGTGACAGTCGGGGGACAGCGCCATGAAACTGCCCCGGCAAGCTCGTTGACACAAGGAACGGACGGACACCACCGACGGGGGGCGCGAGATGAACTCAACTCACAGCATCACCGCAAGCGCAGTTGTCACGCGTCTCCACGACGTCGGACGGAACGCCGAGAAGTCCGGCGCCGCACTGAACGGGCGGGCGTGCGAACGCACCGCCAGGCGTCAGCACCCGTCGTACATGACGGTGGTCGACGCTCCCGCCGCAACGGGCGGGAACAACGGGGGAAGCACGTACGGGGAGGCCACGGGGGAGCGGCAGACCCCGGCGCGGGACGAGGACGCCGAAGCGGTGTTCACGGCCTACGTCCGGGAGCGCCGCGCCTCCCTGTACGCCACCGCCTATCACCTGACCGGCGACCGGTTCGAGGCCGAGGACCTGCTGCAGAGCGCCCTCTTCTCGACGTACCGGGCATGGGACCGGATCAGTGACAAGGCGGCGGTCGGCGGCTATCTGCGCCGCACCATGACCAATCTGCACATCAGCGCCTGGCGCAGGCGCAAGCTGAACGAATACCCGACCGAGGAGCTGCCGGAGACGGCGGGCGACACGGACGCGATGCGCGGTACGGAGCTGCGCGCCGTGCTCTGGCAGGCGCTGGCGCGGCTGCCCGAGCTGCAGCGCACGATGCTGGTCCTGCGCTACTACGAGGGCCGCACGGACCCGGAGATCGCGTCCATCCTCGACATCAGTGTCGGCACGGTGAAGTCCAGCATCTGGCGGTCGCTCCGCCGGCTGCGCGAGGACGAGGTCCTCAGCTTCGGCCGTGACGAGGAGGAGTCCTTCGGCGAGCTGGTGGCCTGAGGCAACGGGGGGATACGGGGGAACGGGGCCGCTGCTTCGGGGGAGGCGGCGGTGTACGGGGGATACGGGGCCGCTGCTTCGGGGGAGGCGGCGGTTTTCGGGGGAACTCGGGGGAACGCAGCGGGGTCGGACGGGCCGGGGGGTCCTGTCCGGCCCCGCTGCGCGTGTGCGGGGGCCGCTCATGACGAGCGGCCCCCGCGCATGTGACCGGACCGCGCTCAGCGGGTGTGCGCCCGCAGCACGTGGTGGCCGGACGCGACGCCGTCGACGTACACCTGCCCGCCGTCCGTGGTGGCCTTCGCGCCGCCGACGGCCCGCGAGCCGTCCCAGACGGTTTTCCCGTCGAGCTCGACCCGGACCTTCTTCCCGCCGGTCGGGACGGCGAGCCGCCCCGAGGTGCCCTTGGGGGCCGTGGCGTCCAGAACGAAGCCGCCGGCCCGCGCACGCCAGGAGACGGCGATGTCACCGTGCGGCGTCGGGACGCTGCCCTGCGCCCAGCTCAGGCCGCCCGGGTGCGGCACGACCGAGTACGCCGAGAAACCGGGACCGGTCGGCCGCACGCCCAGCACCTGGTTGGTCAGGGTGACCGTCGGCCCCGACGCCCAGCCGTGGGCGAGGCTGGTGAACTGCTTGATGCCCGGCTGCCCCTCCGGGTCGGCCTTCTCCCAGAACGTCCCGCCCGGGTCCTGGGCGAGCTGGTAGCCCCAGAACGTACGCATCAGCTCCAGGGCGCTCTGCTGCTCCCCGCCGCTCGGACCGGCCGCCGTCAGGCGGGCGTCCGCCTCGAAGCCGCTGGGCAGCGGCTCGTAGGACGGCTTGATCGACGCGTTGGGCGTGCCCGGTGACACGGTCATCGCGCCGTACGGGCCCCAGCTGTTGTGCCGGAGGTAGTCCATCGCCCGCCCGGCCCGGTCCCCGTCCGCGATGCCGGCCAGCACCGCCGTGGCGTTGGCGTCCTGCGGATAGGCGTCCGCGATCTCGCGGGACAGCCGGTACGCGCCCGCCTTCTCGTCCCAGAGCTGGTCGTTGACGGCCTTCTTCACCTGCGCACCGCGCGCGGTGTACCCGGCGGCGTCCGCGGCGGCGCCCCTGGCCCCGGCGAGCTCCGCCATCTCGCCGAGGTTGCGGGTGTAGAGGGCGTTGACGTACGTCTCGTGCCCGCAGTCGCTGTAGCCGTAGTGCCCGCAGGACCCCGAGTCCTGGAAGGCGATCAGGCCCTTCGGGTCCGCGCCGCGCACCTGCTCCAGCCATGCCGTGGCACGGGTCAGCTGGGGCCACCACTTGTCCAGGTAGGCGCGGTCGCCGGTGTAGAGCCAGTGCGTGTAGTGGTTGTGGACGAACCAGGTGACGTACTCGCCGTAGGTGCGCAGCTCGTCCTGGTTGTGCGGTCCGACCAGGCTCGCGGCCGGCACGTAGCCGTCGTCCAGCTGCTGCGCGGCGAGCGAGGACAGCGAGTTGTCGACCGCCGGGACGTCGTTCGTGCTGAGGTAGGTGACCGGCGCCTGGACGGCGAGGTCGCCCTGCCAGACGATCCGGTCGCGCTTGCCGCCGTCGAAGATGACCTCCTCGCCCGGATCGGCGTGCGGCACCTGGTCGTCGGCGTGGTCCGCCTCACCCGGCTCGTAGGGCCAGCTCTTCGCGGTGTCCGACATCCAGGTGTTGAGCTGGACGGTGTAGGCGCCGGCGTACCAGATCTTGTTCAGCTCGTTGTCGCTGGAGAGGAACCACCCCTTGTACGCCGCCGGGTCGGCCTGCTTCGGCACGGCGTCGAAGTCCAGGGAGACGGCGCCGATGTCCACCCAGCCCGGCCCGTCGAGAAACAGCGTCGCGTAGCGGAACCCACCGCGCAGCTGGGGGTCGGTCAGCGTGGCCGGCAGTTTCGCCGGGTCGAGTTCGAGGGTGTGGCTGTCGGAGTCGTAGGTGTACGCGGTGCCGGGGTAGCCGTTCCAGATGTTCGCGGTGTCGCACCCCGGCGCGTGCGCGGCCTCACCGTCGTTGTCCTGCGGCTGCACCGCGGCGTACCGGCGTGACTCGCTGAAGCACACGTGCAGTTCGGGCGGTGTCGCGGATGCTCCTGCGACGTGGACGCGGATCTTCCCGCCGACGTTCTTGCCGAAGTCCAGGGTGATGAGCGGTGACTTGGTGCGGTCGCCGTCGCTGACCAGCCGGACCGGGTGCCCGGTCCGGCCCAGCACGGCCTTCGCGTCACCCTTGATCTCCCCGCCGCGCGGGTCCGTGGAGAGTACGGACACCGGGTCGACGTCGTGCCCGGTGGGTGCGAGGACGTAAGGCTGCCAGCGGCCGGGCCGCGGCTGGTAGCCGGCGTCGTCCCAGGGGCCGGCGTGCCCGGCCGGCGGGCGGGCGGCGGAACCGGTGGCGGGCCGCGGTGCGGCGGACGCGTTCCAGGCCGGCGTCGGCAGGACGCCCAGCAGGAGGGCGCCGCTCGCGGCCGCGGCGAGGCCGGTGAGGCGTTTTCTCGAACGTACGGTCATCTGGTCCTGGCTCCTGTTCGTGGTGCGCTGACGGGAAAGGGGGCGGGTCAGCGGCTGCGTACCGTCACCTCGTGCGACCGGCCGGACAGCCCGGACAGGACGATCCGCCCCGGCTCCGCACGGGCCCCGTGGGCCAGGGACCTCCCGTCCCAGGCGCGCTCCCCGTCGACCCGCACGACGCACGCGCCTTCCGCGGGGACGGGCACCGCGACCTCGCCCACCACCCCCGCCGGCGCGCTGAGCGACAGGTCGAAGCCGCCGTGCGACCGGGCCTTCCACGACGCCCGGATCACCCCCGCGGGCGTGGTCAACTGCCCTTCGGCACGCCGCAGTCCGCCGGGACGGGGAGCCACGGAGTAGCCCGCGCCGCCGTCCGCCGACGGTGCGATGCCGAGCAGGAAGTAGGTGAGCGCGGACGTCGGGCCGGTCGACCAGCCGTGGGCGGCGCTCATGTACGAGCCGCTGTAGTCGGAGGAGCCGTCGCTCCGGTACCCCTCCCAGAAGGTGCTCGCGGTTCCATGGGGGGCGTTCAGCATGTAGCCCCATTCGCGGCGGATCAGGTCCAGCGCGGTCTCGTCACGGCCCGCCGCGAAGTGGGCGTGCACCTCCATGCCGCCGGGGAACGGGTGGACGGAGCCGGCGCCCTTCTCGGGCGTGAGCGCCCCGACCGCGGTCCACCGCTTCGCCAGCGCCGCGCTCACGGTCCGGGCCCGCTCCGGGTCGGTCACCAGCCCGAACCACACCGCGAGCGCGTTGCCGTCCTGCGGATACAGCGCCGCGCCGGCGCCGCTCGGCTTGTCCCGGTACAGCCCGGCCGACGCGTCCCAGTAGCCCTGGGTCTCCACCGCCTGCCTGAGCTTCGCCGCCTGTTCCGCGCAGGCGGCGGCGGTCGCCCCGTCGCCCATCGACCGGGCGAGCGGGCCCGCCACGACCAGCGCCCGGTACATGATCGCGTTGGCTTCGAGGTTCTTGCCGTCGGCGTCGGTGCGGGCCCAGTCGGCGGCGGCCGTCACGTTCAGCAGGCCGTCGGTGTCGATCTTCGCCACCACATGGGCCAGGGCCTTGAGGTAGGCGTCGTAGACCGTCCGCGTCCAGTCGAGGTCGCCGCTGAGCTGGGCGTAGGAGGCGGTGCCGATGAGCGTCCACAGGTGGTAGGCGTCGGAGTTGCCGATGAAGTTGACGGCCGGTCCCGCGTACGGGAGCGCACCGCTCGCCGGGTCCTGGTGGTTGTACAGCGTCTGGAGGGCGTTGCGCACGGTGACGAGGTCACCCAGCGACACCTGGTCGGTCAGCACGGAGATGCCCAGGTCCCCGGGCCAGATGGTGCGGTCCCGCTTGGCGCCGTCGACCAGGACGGTGTCCCCCGCCTCGCCGACCCGGGCGTCGTTGGCCCACCCGGCGTCCGGCGGGCCCCAGACGCGTCCCTCGCCGCTCGCGATGATGTTCGTCTGCACCGTGTAGGCCCCGGCGTACCAGATCCGGTTCAGCAGCTCGTCGTCGCAGTAGAAGTAGTTGGGGTACGCGCGCAGGTCGGGGGCGTTCGGCGCGAAGGTCACCCGCACCGTCACACCGGTCAGCGCGACCGTCCCGCCGCTCTCGTTGACGACGGTCAGGTAGCGGAAGCCGCCCCGCTGCTGGGACGCCGGAGCCGCGCCCTCGGGGGCACCGGCGGCCGGGGTGTCCTTCGAGGTGTCCACCCGGCCTCCGGGCGGCGCCGCGTACCGGACGGCGGGCTCGTCGTTGCTGCCGCCGTTGGAGCCGTCGCTCGCCGACGGGCTGACGTAGGTGGACAGTTCGCTGTACGTGAGCCCCACGAGCCGGCCGTCGTCGCTGCCGGCCGCGACATCGAGCGCGACGAAGCCGCCGACCTCCTTGCCGAAGTCCAGTGTCACGGAGGAGCCCGCCCCGGTCAGACGCGCGGTACCGGAGCCGTGCCGGGACGCCAGGGTCGCGGCACCCTCGACCGTACCGGTGGTGGCGTACACGGCGACCGGCCGCACCGTGCGGCTCGCGGGCGACAGGTTGTAGGCGTCCCAGCGGCCGGCCGGCGCCTTGCGGTACGTCCGCGGGGCCGTGGCGGGGCGGGCGGGGGCGGCTGTCGCGGTGGCGGGGGACTCAGCGGCCGCACCGCCGGGCCGGCCTGCCGCGGCCGCGGTGCCGGGCAGCGCACCCGCTGCCGCGGCTGCCGCGGCCAGACCGCCTGCGAGGAAGGCGCGCCGACGCGGGCCCTCTTCCGATTCGTGCTGCATGACGATCCTTCTCTCCAGAGGGAAACGTTGTCAGGGCGCGTTCGCGAGGCCGCGCGGCTGTGGGCGGGCATGGCGCAGCCGCCCGTCCCGGCCGTGGTGACGGACCGGACCGGCCGTGATGAATCGTTTCAATCCGTGGCCTCACGGCGAAGGTATACGGGCCTGCCCGGCCCGTACAGAGGTCTGCCTCAGATCACCGGAAGCCGTGCGGAGGAATCCGCCCCCGCCGCCCGCCTCTTCCGGCTACGCCGCCCCGCGCACCGCTCGCGCCCGGCAGTGGCCCGCCGCGGCCGCCGCGAGCCGCCCCAGCGCCTCCTCCTTGCCGCAGGGGTGCGCCCCCAGTTCGGCCTGCCGCGCCACGATCCGCCGCTCGGTCCGCATCAGCCGCCACCCCCGCCGCAGCAGGAACGGCACCGACTTGCGGCCCTCCCGCAGGTCCCGCAGCAGCCGGCGGCGGAACGTCGTCGACGGGCGGCCGCGCAGGCACAGCGCGTCCGCGAGTACGCCCAGCGACCGGCACCGCTCGACCACGTCCGCGGCGAAGATGCCTTCGGCGACGAAGAGCGGGGTGCGCTCTATGCGGAGGGTCTCGTGCCCGGTCCTGGAGCTGGTGGCGAGGTCGTACAGCGGCACGTCGGTGCTGCCGGTGCGGCAGAGCTCCGTGATCGCGGTGACCGCGGCGTCGGCGTCCCAGGACAGGACGGAGTCCCAGTCGATGTCCGTACTGCCGGGGACGAGCGGCAGCGTGGGGTCGTCGGCCTCCTTGTAGAAGTCGTCAAGACGCAGCACCGGAAGACCGGTGCGGGCGGCCAGGGAGGACTTGCCGGAGCCGGAGGGGCCCGTCAGCAGGACGACGCGGGTCGAAATCGCATGGGAACTCACAGGACACGAGTGTGAGGCATTGACCCGCACAGGGGATCCCCCGGTGGTCGTGTTGGTATCGAGCATCACACCTCAACTACGCTGAGCACTCAGACGATTACTCGGTTGATGGTTCGATCGGCCCGATCAGGTGGGAAATCCATGGCACGTCACGCACTTTCCAAGTCCCGGCGCCGCGCTCTGCTGCGGGCGGGACTGACCGTCACCGCGGTGGGCGCCGCACTCGGCGCGGGCGGTGCGGCCGCCCAGGCCGCGCCGCTGCCGGCCACGTCCGCCGCGGGCACCGAGAGCGGTGTCAGTGAGGCCGTCGACGCCACCGGTGGCGCGCTGACCGGTGCGCTCGGTACGTCGCTCGACAGCGGGATCGCCCCCGTCACGCACCTGCGGCTCGACCCGCTGGCAGGTACGGGCACGGACCCGCTGGACAACGCGGTGGGGACCCAGGTCGCCGACTTCAAGCCGGTCTCCACGGCTCTGGTCACCGACCCGTTGACCAGTGGCGGCGCGCTGAAGGACCTGCCCCTGGTCGGACAGGTCACCGGGCTGGTGCACAGCTGACACGGACGTGGACCGCGCCGCCGGAGATTTCCGGCGACGCGGTCCACGGTCACGCGTGGGCCCTCAGGGGCCCGCTCGGTCGAGCGGCTCCGTCAGTACGAGGAGCCCGACACGCCCAGTGCGCCCGTCGGGTGCCAGACCGTCTTGGTCTCCAGGAACGCGGTGAGCCGGTGGGTACCGGGATCGGCCGACCAGTCGGCGCCGGCCGCACTGTCCACAGCCTGTGGGCGCAGCACCCGCTTCAGGTTGTCGGCCGCCGCGATCTCCAGCTCCTTCGCCAGCACCGCGTCGGCGCCGGTGAGGTCGATGCCGTTCACGTCCTGGTGGGAGGCGAGCGACGGGGCGATCTCCGACGTCCTGCCGGACAGGATGTTGACCACGCCTCCCGGCAGGTCCGAGGTGGCCAGCACCTCGCCCAGCGACAGGGCGGGCAGCGGTGCGTCCGCCGAGGCGACGACGACCGCCGTGTTGCCCGTGGCGATCACCGGGGCGATCACCGAGACCAGGCCCAGGAACGAGGAGTCCTGCGGGGCCAGGACCGTGACCACGCCGGTCGGCTCGGGGGTGGAGAGGTTGAGGAAGGGGCCCGCCACCGGGTTCACCCCGCCCACGACCTGGCCGATCTTGTCGGTCCAGCCCGCGTACCAGACCCAGCGGTCGACCGCCGCGTCCACGACGGCCGCGGCCTTGGACTTCGAGAGGCCCTCGGCTTCCGCCACCTCCCGTACGAACTGCTCCCGGCGGCCCTCCAGCATCTCCGCGACGCGGTAGAGGACCTGGCCGCGGTTGTACGCGGTCGCGCCCGACCAGCCGCCGAACGCCTTGCGGGCGGCCACGACGGCGTCGCGCGCGTCCTTGCGGGAGGACTGGGGCGCGTTGCCCAGCCACCTGCCCTTGGAGTCGGTCACCTCGTACACCCGGCCGCTCTCGGAGCGGGGGAACTTGCCCCCGACGTACAGCTTGTAGGTCTTGAAGACGCTCAGTCGCCCGTCAGACATCGAGGTAGGCCTCCAGACCGTGACGGCCGCCTTCGCGGCCGAAGCCCGACTCCTTGTAGCCGCCGAACGGCGAGGTCGGGTCGAACTTGTTGAACGTGTTGGCCCAGACGACGCCCGCCCGGAGCTTGTTCGCCACCGCGAGGATGCGGGAGCCCTTCTCCGTCCAGATGCCGGCCGAGAGGCCGTACTGGCTGTTGTTGGCCTTGGCGACCGCCTCGTCGGGCGTGCGGAACGACAGGACCGACAGCACCGGCCCGAAGATCTCGTCGCGGGCGATGGTGTGCGCCTGGGTGACGCCGGTGAACAGCGTCGGGGCGAACCAGTATCCGGAGGACGGCAGTTCGCAGGGCGCCGACCAGCGCTCGGCGCCCTCGGCCTCGCCGGTCTCGACGAGCGCGGTGATCCGGGAGAGCTGCTCCTCGGAGTTGATCGCGCCGATGTCGGTGTTCTTGTCCAGCGGGTCGCCGAGCCGCAGGGTGGTCAGCCGGCGCTTGAGGGAGTCCAGCAGCTCGTCCTGGACCGACTCCTGCACGAGCAGCCGCGAGCCCGCGCAGCAGACCTGGCCCTGGTTGAAGAAGATGCCGGTGACGATGCCCTCGACGGCCTGGTCGATCGGCGCGTCGTCGAAGACGATGTTGGCGCCCTTGCCGCCCAGTTCGAGGGTGGCCTTCTTGTCCGTGCCCGCGATGGACCGGGCGATGGCCTTGCCGACGGCGGTCGAGCCGGTGAAGGCGACCTTGTTGACGTCCCCGTGCTCGACGAGCGCCTGGCCCGCGTCCCCGTAGCCGGTGAGGATGTTGACGACGCCCTTGGGCAGCCCGGCCTGGCGGCAGATGTCCGCGAAGAAGAGCGCGGAGAGCGGGGTCGTCTCCGCGGGCTTCAGCACCACCGTGTTGCCGGTGGCGAGCGCCGGGGCGATCTTCCACGCGAGCATCAGCAGCGGGAAGTTCCACGGGATGATCTGGCCGGCCACGCCCAGCGGGCGCGGGTTCGCGCCGTAGCCCGCGTGGTCCAGCTTGTCGGCCCAGCCCGCGTAGTAGAAGAAGTGCGCGGCGACCAGCGGGAGGTCCGCGTCGCGGGTCTCCCTGATCGGCTTGCCGTTGTCCAGGGTCTCCAGGACGGCGAGCTCGCGGGAGCGCTCCTGGATGATCCGGGCGATCCGGAAGAGGTACTTGGCGCGCTCGGAGCCGGGCAGCGCCGACCACTTCTCGAACGCCCTGCGGGCCGCCTTCACGGCCCGGTCCACGTCCTCGGCGCCCGCGCGGGCGACCTCGGACAGCACTTCCTCGCTGCTCGGCGAGACGGTCTTGAAGACCTTGCCGTCGGCCGCGTCGGTGAACTCACCGTCGATGAACAGGCCGTACGAGGGCGCGATGTCGACGACCGCACGCGACTCGGGGGCGGGTGCGTACTCGAATGCAGATGCCATGGGGATCAGTCCACCGTCACGTAATCGGGGCCGGAGTAACGGCCGGTGCTGAGCTTCTGGCGCTGCATCAGCAGGTCGTTCAGCAGGCTGGAGGCGCCGAAGCGGAACCAGTGGTTGTCCAGCCAGTCCTCGCCCGCCGTCTCGTTCACCAGGACCAGGAACTTGATGGCGTCCTTGGAGGTGCGGATGCCGCCGGCCGGCTTCACGCCGATCTGGACGCCGGTCTGCGCACGGAAGTCGCGCACCGCCTCCAGCATCAGCAGGGTGTTCGAGGGCGTGGCGTTGACCCCGACCTTGCCGGTCGACGTCTTGATGAAGTCCGCGCCCGCCAGCATCCCGAGCCAGGAGGCCCGCCGGATGTTGTCGTACGTGGACAGCTCGCCGGTCTCGAAGATCACCTTCAGCCGTGCCGTGCCGCACTCGGCCTTCACGGCGAGGATCTCCTCGTACACCTTCAGGTAACGGCCGGAGAGGAAGGCGCCGCGGTCGATCACCATGTCGATCTCGTCGGCCCCGGCGGCCACGGCGTCCCGGACGTCCGCGAGCTTCACGTCGAGCGCGGCGCGCCCGGCGGGGAAGGCGGTCGCGACGGACGCCACCTTCACACCGGAGCCGGCCAGGGCGGCGACCGCGGTCGCCGCCATGTCGGGGTAGACGCAGACCGCGGCGGTGCGCGGGGTCGTGCGGTCGGTGGGATCGGGGTTGACGGCCTTGGCGGCGAGCGCGCGGACCTTGCCCGGGGTGTCCGAGCCTTCCAGCGTCGTCAGGTCGATCATCGAGATGGCGAGGTCGATGGCGTACGCCTTGGCCGTCGTCTTGATCGAACGGGTTCCGAGCGAGGCGGCGCGCGCTTCGAGGCCGACGGCGTCGACGCCGGGCAGCCCGTGCAGGAAGCGGCGCAGCGCACTGTCGGACGCCGTCGCGTCGGCGAATGCAGGTGCAGTGGTGGGCATGGTCACCAGAGGAGCATATCTACGCGCGTAGCGGCCTGTACAGGGGCCCACGCCCTTCGCGCATCGCGCGGCTCCGGGGCGCGGGGCGCGGGAGCGTCGGGAAGCCGCCCCCGCGCCCCTTGCGCGCGTCAGGCAGAATCGGGCCCATGACGAGCCCCACGCCCCCCACCGAGCCCACCTACGCCGACCGGACCTACCGGTCGCCCGCCGGGCTGGTCGGGGGCGCCCTGCTGCTCCTGCTCATCTGCTGGATCGGCGGGGACGCCGCGCTCCGCGGCGAGGGCCGGGTGCCGTGGCTGGCGCTGGCCGGGCTGCTGACCACGATCCCGCTGGTGATCGCCTTCACCCTGCGCCCGGTGGTGTTCGCGAACGACCGGCGCATCCGGATCCGTAACCCGTTCCGCACGATCACGCTGCCGTGGACCGACGTCGCCGACGTGCGGGCCGGTTACTCCAGCGAGGTGTTCACCCAGGAGGGCACGAAGTACCAGCTCTGGGCGGTGCCGGTGTCGCTGCGGCAGCGCAAGAAGGTCGCCCGCCGGCAGTCCCGCCAGTCGGTCGAGGACCCGTACGGCAGGACGTCCGCGACCGCCGACGTGCGCGACGCCACGGCGCGGACAGCGGCCGCCGACCAGACCGTGGTGGACCTGCGGGAGCTCGCCGAGCGGGCCGGCACGACGCCCGTCGCGGGCGACGCGGTCACCTCGGTGCGCTGGGCGTACGAGGTGATCGCGCCGGCGGTGGTGGGTGTGGTGCTGCTGGTGGTACTGGCCGCGATCGGCTGAGCCGGCCTTCCGGCCGGGCCGCCCCGGCCGCTGCCCCTCCTGGAGAAGGGGCCGGCAGGCTCAGCGCCAGGGAATGTTCCGCCACGGGCTGCCTTCGCTCTCCGTCAGCAGACGGTGCGCCGTGACATTGCTCCGGTAGTAGTCGCCGTAGTCCTCGCCGTCGAACCGCAGCACACGGCCCAACGCGTACCCCGCCGAGAAGTCCTCCCAGGAGCGGTAGGCCGATCTGCTCAGCGCACCGGCGTGGACGACGGCCTGCTCCGCCTCGTGCGGAACGCAGAATCGGGCGGACAGCCCCCACCTGGCCAGATTCACCGCGCGCCCGTAGTCGTATGCGACGGTCGTGGTGACCTGGCCGTCCGGTGGCAGCAGCCCGTCCGCTCGGAACCGGGCCTCGTACCTGACGATGCGCCGTACGAGTTCCTCGATGTCCCTGACCGTGTCATGGCCCACCCCGATGTCCTGGGCGTGCCCGGCGGCCGTCTCACGCCACAGGTCCGCAGACGGCTGCTCGCCCAGCCCGGCCCTGAGCTGCTCACGCACCCGGAGTACGAAGTCAGGCTCGGCCGGACTGTTCCGCGCGTCCAGGAGGGCGTCCAACTGCTTGCGCCAGTTCGTCGGTTCGGTGATGCCCCATGAGTCGCGGAGCTGCTCCCGCTCGCGAGCGTACTCGTGGTAGGCGGTGCCCACCTCGTTCCAGGGCACGCCGTTGCCGACCGCCAGATGCGCCCCGCACGCCAGCCCGTAGGCCAGCGGACCGTGCAGCGCCCCGTGGCGCAACGCGATCAGCCGGTCGTTCCTCGGGCGGTCGTTCTCCGCGTGGTAGCGCCGCCACATCGCGCGGTGCGGGGGTGTGGCCGGGAAGAGCATCTGGGCGGGAGTGCCCGCGTTGACGGACAGCAGCTGAGAGGGATCGCGCCAGTTGTGCTCCGCCACCCACCTGAGGGAGACAGCGTGGAACACCCACACCGGATGCCACGGCGGCAGCATCCCACGGGTGAGCACCGGCCGGCAGCTCCGACCGGCCTCGTCCCGGTGCGAACGCCACGTGATCATGTCGGGCGCGGCGTCCACCTCGGACTTCGGCGCGACGATGTACAGCTCCTCGCCCGCCAGCACCCGCAGTTGGGCCTCCGCGTCACCGCGTGCCCCCGCCTCGTACAGCAGATGCTCCGTCACCGACGGCGGCACCCAGGGGACGCCGGGGGCAGGGTGGCCGGGGTAGGAGGGCAGCGGATTCATGACCATGGGATGTTCCGGTAAGGGCTGTTGGGGTCCTGCGTCAGGATCCTGTGCTGTGCGAGTGACTGCTGGTACGTCACCCCGGACGAATCCTCCGCGTCGAAGTGCATCACGCGGGCCAGCGTGTAGCCGAGCGAGAACTGCGCCCAGGAGCCGTATTCCTGCCCGGCCAGGGCGCCGATCTGCAGCACGGCCGATTCGGCTTCGCGCGGATCGCAGAGGCGGGCGCCCAGCGCGAGCCGTACGACGTTGACGGCCCGCCCGTAGTCGAAGGCGGCCAGCGTGTCGATCCGTTCGTCGGCGCCCAGTGCGCCGTCCGCGCGGAGCCTGTCCTCGTACGTGACGGCCAGCCGCAGCGCCTCATGGTCCTCGGCTGCCTCGGACGGTGAGGACTGGCGGCGCGTCAGCGCATCGGTGAGCGCGGCGGACCACTCCGGGACCGTGGGGGTCCGGCCCAGGCGCCCGGCGAGAGTGCGACGGATCCCGAGCACCGACTCGTAGGTACGGCCGACGAGCTGGGTGGTCATCAGTGCTTCGAGAGTCTCCCGGTAGGCCGCGCGGTCCAGCACTCGCCAGGGGTTGCGAAGCCGGGCGCGATCCGTCGAGTACCCGTCGTAGGTGGCACCCAGGTCGTTCCAGACGAGGCCGTTGTGCACGGCGAGATGGGTGCCGAGGGCCAGTCCGCGCGCGAGCGGGCCGTGCATCGGGCCGGCCCGATGGGTCAGCAGCAGACCCGTCTGCGGCCCCCCGGACCGTGCGTGGGCCTTCTGCCACGCCCGGCGACGTCCCGGGCCGGCTTCGAGAGTGACGGCGTACGGCGTGCCCGGATTGACTCCCAGCCACCGCACCCCGCCCGGCCAGCGGCGCGCGAGCTCGTCGAGGCCGGTCGCCTCGAACACCCACTCCGGGTGCCAGGGCGGCAAGGTGCCGGAGGTCAGCACGGTGACACACCGTCGGCCCGGCGTCACGGGATCCGGCTGCGCGACGAGCGGGGGAGCGTAGCCGGGAGTGTCCGCGTGCAGCCGGGGGACGAGCACGTAGAGCCTGCTCCTGGCCAGGGCGTCCAGCACCGCGTCCCGGTTGCCGGCCGCTGCCGTCTCGTGGAGCAGCCGCTCAGTCTCGGTCGGCGGCCCCCACCCGGACGTGGGCACCCCTGCCCCCGGCACACCTGTCTCCGTCGTCCCTGTTCCCCTCGTCACGGTGGGATCCTACGGAACACCCCGGGCGGCCGATCCGGTGACCTGGGCGACGCCCCTGCGAAGGCTGCACCGCCGTGGCTGTCAGGGTGTTTTGAGGAGGTCGCGGAGATTGCCGACGAGCGCGTGGATGTTGCGTTCGGGGATGGCGGCTGTGGCTTCGGGCGTGCGTGTGGGGGTGCGGCAGTCCTGGCAGAGGCCGTCGGGGAGCGCTTCGGGGCGGCCGGGGGTGCCGCATTCGGTGCATTCGACCAGGAGGCGTCGGGGTGACGTCTCGGGTGTCCGGGCGGTGGGCAGTTGGGGCGGCATCTTGTCGCGGAGGCGGCGGCGGAGGAACCCGACGGGCGAGTCGACGCGTTCGGGGAGCCCGGCGGTGAGGGCCTGGGTGAGGTACTCGGTGTTCACGCCCCGGTCGAGCCAGGCTGCGGCGTGCTCCTCCAGGGTGGTGCAGTCGGCGGCGGAGAGGGCGAGGCGGGGGTCGTCGCGGCCGAGTCGGGCGAGGGTCAGGTAGGCGGGGGAGTGCTGCTCGGGGGCCCGTTGCGGTGGTACGGATGTGGCCTGGGCGGGGAGGGGCGAGGCGGGGAGGGCAGCAGCGGGGGTCTCGGTCGGCACCCAGGGCGGTGGCGGCGGTGCGTCGGCGACCACGTCCGACGGTGCGGGCGGGTGCTCCGCGGCGCTGAGGAATGCGTTCCACCACTCGTTGTCGCGGGCGCTGCGGGACCAGTAGGTGCGGGTGACCCAACGGACCTGGTCGCCACTGGCGGCGGGGCAGCGCACGTGCCGCAGATACCCGGCGACCCCCAAGGCCCTCAGTGCGCTTGCGACGGCCATCTGCCCGTACAGGGGCAGGTTCTTGGCGAGTGACTTGATGTCCATGGCCGCACCGTCGGGGAGCTTGTCGACGTACCCGGCGATGAAGCGCTCCCGCTCGGGCAGCAGCGAGAAGTCGTCCGGTCGGGGCGGGGCCTGGTGGGGCGCGGTCCGCTTGCCGTAACCGGGATTGGCCCTGGCGTACGGGGGTGAGCCCTCGGGCGCGCACAGGGCGGAGCTAAGGTTCTGGGTAGCCACGAGATCGCTCTTTTCGATCTTGGGGTGAGACCCCGGCCGGTGCGTTCAACACCGCGTCGGGGTCGTTACGTTGAGGGCACGGTAAGCAGGCATGACGCTGCGCCGCAAGTCGGTCACAAATTGTCATACTTGCTCGTCGGGACGGGTCGGGGAGGGAGGGGAGGATTCCCCAAACCCCTTCTTTTCCCTACCGGTTGTACAACACCGCTCGAATCCCGGACCTCGCATCCCGGCCCTCGAATCCCGAAGCTCAAGCGCCGGGCCGGCGCCCGAGCCCGTATCCACGAACGGGTGAACGTTGCCGTCCCGGCGCTCGGACCCCGAGCTCCGAGGCCCGAGCTCCGGGCCAGGGCGAGCTGAGGGGTGGCCGGGGTGGATCTCCGGGTGTCTGTCCGGGGACCCAGGGACCCAGTACGTCGTACAGCGCGGCGGCATCGGTATTGGTATCGGCATCGGAGAGCATCGCGTCAGAGTTCCCGCGCGGACGACTGCCCCAACCCGGTATCGGCGGTCAGGGCTTGGAATCCGCCTCCGCCGCGTCCGCTTCCGCGACCTCGGGCACTCCACCGCCACTCGACGTCGCTACTGCCGTCAGGCGGTTCAGCCCAAGTACGGCTTCTCGCGTTGTTCCAGGAAGTGCTGGAGCCTGAGTCGTTGGGTGTGGTGCATCGGCAACTGCTCGATCTCTTCCAGTGGCACGAACCGGAGTTCGGTGGACTCGTCGGAGATCTTCAGTTGGCCGCCGGTGATGTGGGCGGTGAAGCAGACGTTGAACTGGCGGCGGACCTCGCCGTCGGTGTAGGCGATGATGTGTTTCGGGTCGGTGTAGGTGCCGACCATGCCGGTGATCTCGACGTCGAGGCCGGTTTCTTCCTTGACTTCGCGGATGGCCGTGCCGGGCAGGGAGTCGGTGAGGTCCATGCCTCCGCCGGGCAGGGCCCACAGGTCGTTGTCGCGGCGGCGCTGGAGGAGGATCCGCCCGTGGTCGTCGGTGACGACGGCGGATGCGGCGACCACCATGCTGTTCGGCTTGGGCGCGCTGGGGTCGTCGTAGTACTCGGTGCGGGCCACGGTCAGCCTTCCTGTTGCGCGTATCTGCTCCCGTGTCAGATCCCGGCCGCGGCCGCCAGGTCCCGCTTGATGCCTTCGAGCAGTTCCGTGCCCTTCGCGCGGGCGGCGGGCAGTCCGGCCGCCGTGGCGACGGGCACCACGACCTCCAGGTAGCACTTGAGCTTCGGCTCGGTGCCGCTCGGGCGGACGATCACCCGGGCGCCTTCCAGGTGGTAGCGGAGCCCGTCGGTGGGCGGCAGCTGTTCGGTGCCGTGCGACAGGTCCTCGGCCGAGGTGACGGCGAGTCCGGCGAGCGCGGTCGGCGGCTGCTCGCGCAGGCGTCGCATGGCGTCCGCGATGACGGAGAGGTCCTCGACCCGGACCGACAGCTGGTCGGTGGCGTGCAGCCCGTGCTCGACGGCGAGGTCGTCCAGCAGGTCCAGGAGCGTGCGGCCCTGCTCCTTGAGTACGGAGGCGAGTTCGGCGACCAGCAGCGCGGCCGTGATGCCGTCTTTGTCGCGTACGCCGTCGGGGTCGACGCAGTAGCCGAGCGCCTCCTCGTAGCCGTACCGCAGGCCCTCCACCCGGGCGATCCACTTGAAGCCGGTGAGCGTCTCCTCGTAGCCCAGTCCCGCCTTCTCGGCGATCCTGCCGAGGAGGGAGGACGACACGATCGACTCGGCGAGGACGCCGGTGACGCCGCGACGGACGAGGTGGGCGGCGAGCAGCGCGCCGACCTCGTCGCCCCGCAGCATCCGCCAGCCGCCGTCGGCCGCCGGGTCCGGGACGGCGACGGCGCAGCGGTCGGCGTCCGGGTCGTTGGCGATGATGATGTCGGGGTCCGAGCGGCGTGCGGTCGCGAAGGCGAGATCCATCGCGCCGGGCTCTTCCGGGTTGGGGAAGGCGACGGTGGGGAACGCGGGGTCGGGTTCGGCCTGCTCGGCGACGAGGACCGGGGCGGGGAAGCCAGCCCGGTCGAAGGCGGCGGTGAGCACGGACGTGCCGACGCCGTGCATCGCCGTGTACACGACGCGGGCGGTACGCGGCGAACCCGTGGCCAGTACCGCGTCCGTACGCGCCAGGTACGCGTCCAGCACCTCGTCGCCGAGGATCTCCCAGCCGTCTTCGGGGCGGGGCACGGTGTCCAGCGGGCCGACCGCGGCGATCGCGGCGGCGATCTCGCCGTCCGCCGGGGGCACGATCTGCGAGCCGTCGCCGAGGTACACCTTGTAGCCGTTGTCGCGCGGCGGGTTGTGGCTCGCGGTCACTTCGACGCCGGCGACGGCACCCAGATGCCTTATGGCGTACGCCAGTACGGGGGTGGGGAGCGGGCGGGGGAGCACCGCTGCCCGCAGGCCGGCGCCGGTCATCACCGCCGCGGTGTCGCGGGCGAAGTCGGTGGACTTGTAGCGCGCGTCGTAGCCGATGACGACGAGGCCGCCGGCCTGTCCCTGGTCCTTCAGGTACGCGGCGAGCCCGGCGGCGGCGCGGATGACCACGGCGCGGTTCATCCGCATCGGTCCGGCGCCCAGCTCACCGCGCAGGCCCGCGGTGCCGAACTGGAGGGTGCCGGCGAAGCGGGTGGTGAGCTCGTCGATGTCCTCGGAGTCGATGAGCTTGGCGAGCTCGTCGCGGGTGTCGGGGTCGGGGTCCTCGGTGAGCCAGGTCCTGGCCTGCGTGATGAGGTCCTGCTGCACGGGGTCCGCCTTCCGGGGCTGTTGTGGTGTGCGGGTGCTGTCGCGGGGGTGGGTCGCGGGGTCCGGGCGCGGGTCGGGGTGCGCCTGCGGCGGGCCTGTTCCCCTACCCGCCCCTTCCCGAACCTGGGGCTCCGCCCCAGACCCCGCGCCTCAAACGCCGGCGGGGCTGGGTGGGGCGGCGGGGCTGGTTGTGGCCGGGCTGCGTGGGTGTGGCGGGGGCCGGGTGTGGCCGGGGCGGGTGGGTGTGGCTGGGGCTGGGTGTGGCCGGGCCCGGTGGGTGTGGCGGGGCTGATGAGACCGACGGGCTGGATGCGCCCGGCTGGGCTGGGTGAGAGCGCCGGGCGGCCGGGTGGGTGTGGCTGGGTGAGGGCGGCCTGCGCCGGGCGTGGCGGGCCGGGTGAGCGGCCCGCCCCCGTGACCGGCCGCCCTCACCGTCAGATTCGGTCCAGCACCCGGGCCAGCAGCGAGCCCATTCGGGTTGCCGAGTCGCGGCCTGCCTGGAGCACCTCTTCGTGGTTCAGCGGTTCGCCGCTCAGGCCCGCGGCGAGGTTCGTCACCAGTGAGAGGCCCAGCACCTCGGCGCCCGCCTCGCGGGCCGCGATGGCCTCCAGCACGGTGGACATGCCGACCAGGTCGCCGCCCATCACGCGGACCATGTTGATCTCGGCCGGCGTCTCGTAGTGCGGGCCGGGGAACTGCACGTACACGCCCTCTTCGAGGGTCTCGTCGATCTCCTTGCACAGCGCCCGCAGCCGCGGCGAGTACAGGTCGGTCAGGTCGACGAAGTTGGCGCCGATGATCGGCGACGCCGCCGTGAGGTTGATGTGGTCGCTGATCAGGACCGGCTGCCCGGGGCGCATGCCCTCGCGCAGCCCGCCGCAGCCGTTCGTCAGGATGACGGTCTTGCAGCCCGCAGACACAGCGGTACGCACCCCGTGTGCCACGGCGGCGACGCCGCGGCCCTCGTAGTAGTGCGTGCGGCCCAGGAAGACCAGGGCGCGCTTCTCGCCGATCAGGTACGAGCGGATCGTGCCGCCGTGCCCCTGGACGGCGGGGGCCGGGAAACCGGGCAGGTCGGTCACCGGGAACTCGGCCTCCGGAATGCCGAGCGCATCGCCCGCGGGTGCCCAGCCGGAGCCCATCACGAGGGCGACGTCGTGGGTCTCGGCACCGGTCAGCTCGCGCAGGCGGGCGGCGGCGTCGGCAGCGGCGGCGTGCGGGTCGCCCTGGATGTGGTCCGGAATAACTGATGCGTTCACGCGGATGAGCGTAACCGCTGATTCCCTACGCGCGTAGATGTTCCCGTACAGAGTCTCACGGCGCCCGTTCGTGTGTTCGTACAGACTTCCCGGAGAAAACGCAGCTCGCAGCCGCCGCGCGGCCTCAGCAGGGGCGCTTGCGGAGCTCCATCACATAGTCGTGCGGGGCGCCCGCGGAGTCGGCCGCGTCGGCGATCTCGCCCAGGTAGCGGGCGGACGGCAGCCCGCCCTCGTACCCGTTCAGCACGTACATCCAGGCCGGTTCCTCGCCGTCCAGGGTGTGTACCCGGACCCGCATCCGCCGGTAGATGTCGAGGCCGACACCCTCCCAGCGGTCCATGGAGTCCTCGTCCATCGGAGCCAGGTCGTACAGGGCGACGAAGACCTGGGAGCGCGGCGCCTCGACCACCGTGGCCAGCGCGCCCTCCCAGCCCATCTGCTCACCGCCGAACGTCAGCCGCCAGCCGTTCAGCCAGCCGGTTCCGCGCAGCGGCGAGTGCGGTGCGCGGCGCGTCATCAGCCGCGCGTCGAGGTTGCCGGCGTACGCGGCGTAGAGCGACATGGGGTCGAGGGTACGGGAGGTGGCCCCGGGAGCGTCGATTCCTGTGAGGAAGACGCCCTCCCGGTGGGTCCGCCCCGGCGGGCCCGTCCCCGCCCAGCAGGCCCGGCGCACGTATGGAGGGCCCCGGGGCGAAGCACCTTGGCGCGTGCGGGACAATGAAGTACGTACTGCATTCACCCGGGGCGACCCCCCGGACCCCCGGCCGGGGCAGCGATGGCCGCGGGACGAAACGCGAGGCGGACTTTTCGTGACCCGGATCGTGATCATCGGCGGCGGACCCGGCGGGTACGAGGCGGCATTGGTCGGCGCCCAGCTCGGCGCGGAGGTGACCGTCGTCGACTGCGACGGACTCGGCGGCGCGAGCGTACTCACCGACTGCGTGCCCTCGAAGACCCTGATCGCGACGGCAGAGGTGATGACCACCTTCGACTCCTCGTACGAGGAGCTCGGCATCATCGTCGCGGACGACACGCCGCACATAGAGCAGGCGGCGCGCGTGGTCGGCGTCGACCTGGGCAAGGTCAACCGACGGGTGAAGCGCCTGGCGCTCGCCCAGTCCCACGACATCACCGCATCCGTCACCCGTGCGGGTGCGCGGGTGATGCGCGGACGTGGCCGGCTGGAGGGACTGCAGGCCGCCGACGGCTCCCGCCAGGTCGTGGTGACCGCGGCCGACGGCACGGAGGAGACGCTCTCCGCCGACGCCGTGCTGATCGCGACCGGTGGTCACCCCCGCGAGATCCGGACGCGCTCCCCGACGGCGAGCGGATCCTGAACTGGACGCAGGTCTACGACCTCGACGAGCTCCCCGAGGAGCTCATCGTGGTCGGCTCGGGTGTCACGGGCGCGGAGTTCGCCGGCGCCTACCAGGCCCTCGGCTCCCGCGTCACCCTCGTCTCCTCCCGGGACCGGGTGCTGCCGGGCGAGGACCCGGACGCGGCCGCCGTCCTGGAGGACGTCTTCCGGCGCCGCGGCATGAACGTCATGGCCCGCTCCCGTGCCCAGTCCGCCAAGCGGGTCGGCGACCGCGTCGAGGTCACCCTCGCCGACGGCCGGGTCATCTCCGGCTCGCACTGCCTGATGGCGGTCGGCGCGATCCCGAACAGCGCGGGCATGGGCCTGGAGGAGGCCGGGGTCCGGCTCAAGGACTCGGGCCACATCTGGACCGACAAGGTGTCCCGCACCAGCGCACCGGGTGTCTACGCGGCCGGTGACGTCACCGGGATCTTCGCGCTCGCCTCGGTCGCCGCGATGCAGGGCCGGATCGCGATGTACCACTTCCTCGGCGACGCGGTGACCCCGCTGAACCTGAAGACGGTCTCCTCGAACGTCTTCACCGACCCGGAGATCGCCACGGTCGGCTACAGCCAGGCCGACGTCGACGGGGGCAAGATCGACGCCCGCGTGGTCAAGCTGCCGCTGCTGCGCAACCCGCGCGCCAAGATGCAGGGCATCAGGGACGGCTTCGTCAAAATACTCTGCCGGCCCGGTACCGGCATCGTGGTCGGCGGCTGTGTCGTCGCGCCGCGGGCGAGCGAGCTGATCCACCCCATCTCGATCGCGGTCGACAACAATCTGACGGTGGAACAGATCGCAAACGCCTTCACTGTGTATCCGTCCCTGTCGGGATCGATCGCGGAAGTGGCCCGTCAGTTGCACACCCGTAAGCAGGCGGGCGAGGCCTAGCAGGCCGCCGGGAACCCGGCATTCCCCGGTAACCCCGGCAACTCAGGCGGTCCGACGACCGTCCGCGATCAGGAGAGAACAACAACGGGGCCGCCTATACCACTTGGCGGCCCCTTGTGTGTACATCTTCTGCAATTCGGCGCAAACTGCTGAAAACTCTCGGGTGGTCACGTTACTGTCAGTTTCGTGTTCGCTGCAGAACGTCGTCAGTTGATCCTCGAAATGGTGCGCGCCAACGGGGCAGTATCGCTCCGTGAGCTCGCCCGCGTCGTCCAGACCTCCGAAGTGACCGTACGGCGGGACGTGCGGGCACTGGAGGCAGAAGGACTCCTCGACCGCCGGCACGGCGGTGCGGTTTTGCCGGGCGGTTTTACGCGGGAGTCCGGCTTTCCGCAGAAATCCCATCTCGCCACCGCGGAGAAAACGGCCATCGCCGACCTGGCCGCCGGCCTCGTCGAAGAGGGCGAGGCCATCGTGGTCGGCGCCGGTACGACCACGCAGGAGCTGGCCCGCCGGCTCGCGAGGGTCCCCGGTCTGACCGTGGTCACCAACTCACTGCTGGTCGCCCAGGCGTTGGCCCATGCCAACCGGGTGGAAGTGGTGATGACCGGGGGCACCCTGCGCGGTTCCAACTACGCCCTGGTGGGCAGTGGGGCCGAGCAGTCGCTCCAGGGGCTGCGGGTCTCGCGGGCATTCCTGTCCGGGAGCGGGCTCACCGCCGAACGCGGACTCTCCACGTCCAACATGCTCTCCGCGAGTGTGGACCGGGCGCTGGTGCAGGCCGCCGGGGAGGTGGTGGTCCTGGCGGACCACACCAAGCTCGGCGCCGACACCATGTTCCAGACGGTGCCGACGGACCTCATCACCCGTCTGGTGACGGACGAACCGGCCGCGCACGACGACCGTGCGGCGGCGGAGCTGCAGGCCCTGGCCGACCAGGGGGTGCAGATCGCGGTGGCCGGCGCCGGAGGCGCCCCGTCCTCGGCCGATCCAGGGCCGCCCGGCCGGGCGGCCCGTCGCGACATGCCCCTGCCGGGGCAGCGCCGCACGCACGGGAGCGGGCCGCAGCCGTTGCGGGGGGCGGCGGTGCTGGCGGAGCAGAGCCAGGGGGACCGGGCGAGGGTGGCGGACCTGCGGCGGCGGTAGCGGTTTCGGGGGCGCTGCCCCCGGAACCCGCTCCTCAATCGCCGGATGGGCTTGATTGTGCCGCCCGCAGCCCCTGCACCGTGAGCGTCAGCAACCGCCCCGCCAGCCCCGGATCGTCCGGCGACTGCTCCGCGGCCAGCGCGATGGCGTTCGTCAGCTGCATCAGATCGTCGATGGACACATCCGGTCGCACCGCCCCGCCCGCCCGCGCACGGGCCAGCAGCACCGAACCCGCCTCGCGCAGCGGCACATTGCACCGGGACAGTGCCGAAGTCTCGTCCCGGCACGTCGACATGAGCGCCTGGGCCAGCCCGCGGTACTCACCCGCATGAGTGATGATCGCGCCCAGCCACTCCACCAGACCGTCGCACGGCCGCTCCGCCGCGGCCAGCTCGCGGGAGCGGGCGATCAGGTCGGCCACCGCCTCCTGGAAGACGGCGCTCATCAGCGCGTGCCGGGTGGGGAAGTGGCGGTACAGCGTGCCGATCCCCACGCCCGCGCACCGCGCGATGTCCTCCAGGGACGCGGTCGTGCCGTGTTCCGCGAAGGCGGTACGGGCCTCGGCCAGCAGCCGGTCGTAGTTGCGGCGCGCGTCGGCACGCATGGGCCGGGCCGGTGTCCGTGCCGTGCTCATCGCCATTGCGCAGTCCTTCCTGATGCCGCTCCTGGGGTCCAGGATGCCATCGCGCATCCGGAGGGCCCTCCGTTGCGGGCCTGCGGCCAATGGCCGGCGCCCCTGTCACGTCGTACGACATGACAGGGGCGCCGGTGGAACAGGTGCGGCGAGGATCAGTCCTTGATCTCGCAGATGGCGGCGCCGGAGGAGATGGAGCTGCCGACCTCGGCGGCCAGGCCCTTGATGGTCCCGGCGCGGTGGGCGTTGAGGGGCTGTTCCATCTTCATGGCTTCCAGGACGACGATGAGGTCGCCTTCCTTGACCTCCTGGCCCTCTTCCACCGCGATCTTCACGATGGTGCCCTGCATCGGGGAGGCGAGGGTGTCGCCGGAGGCCGCGGAGCCGGACTTCTTGGCGGCGCGGCGCTTGGGCTTGGCGCCGGCGGCGAGGCCGGTGCGGGCCAGGCTCATGCCGAGCGAGGAGGGCAGTGAGACCTCCAGGCGCTTGCCGCCGACCTCGACGACGACGGTCTCGCGGCCGGACTCCTCGTCCGCGTCCGCGTCGGCGGGTGCGGCGAAGGCCGGGATCTCGTTGACGAACTCCGTCTCGATCCAGCGGGTGTGGATGCGGAACGGGTCGGCGGTGAACGCCGGGTCGGCGACGACGGCGCGGTGGAAGGGGATGGCGGTGGCCATGCCCTCGACGGTGAACTCGGCCAGCGCACGGGCCGCGCGCTGCAGGGCCTGCTCACGGGTCGCGCCGGTCACGATCAGCTTGGCGAGCAGGGAGTCCCAGGCCGGGCCGATGACGGAGCCGGACTCGACGCCCGCGTCCAGGCGGACGCCCGGGCCCGAGGGCGGGGCGAACAGGGTGACGGTGCCGGGGGCGGGCAGGAAGCCGCGGCCCGGGTCCTCGCCGTTGATCCGGAACTCGAAGGAGTGACCGCGCATCTGCGGGTCGTCGTAGCCGAGCTCCTCGCCGTCGGCGATGCGGAACATCTCGCGCACGAGGTCGATGCCGGTGACCTCCTCGGTGACCGGGTGCTCGACCTGCAGGCGGGTGTTGACCTCCAGGAAGGAGATCGTGCCGTCCGTGCCGACGAGGAACTCGACCGTGCCGGCGCCGACGTAGCCGGCCTCCTTCAGGATCGCCTTGGACGCCGCGTACAGCTCGGCGTTCTGCGCGTCGGAGAGGAACGGCGCGGGGGCCTCCTCCACCAGCTTCTGGTGGCGGCGCTGCAGCGAGCAGTCACGGGTGGAGACGACGACCACGTTGCCGTGGGAGTCGGCCAGGCACTGGGTCTCCACGTGCCGCGGCTTGTCGAGGTAGCGCTCCACGAAGCACTCCCCGCGGCCGAACGCGGCGACGGCCTCACGGACCGCGGAGTCGTACAGCTCCGGGATCTCCTCCAGCGTGCGGGCCACCTTCAGACCGCGCCCGCCGCCACCGAAGGCGGCCTTGATCGCGATCGGCAGCCCGTGCTGCTCGGCGAAGGCGACGACCTCGGCGGAACCCTCGACCGGGTCCGGGGTGCCGGCGACCAGGGGTGCGCCGGCGCGCTGGGCGATGTGGCGGGCGGCGACCTTGTCGCCGAGGTCCCGGATGGCCTGCGGCGGCGGGCCGATCCACGTCAGACCGGCGTCGAGCACGGCCTGGGCGAACTCGGCGTTCTCCGACAGGAATCCGTATCCCGGGTGGATGGCGTCCGCTCCGGAGTCCTTGGCAGCCTGGAGCACCTTGGCCATGTCCAGATAGCTGGCGGCCGGGGTGTCACCGCCCAGAGCGAATGCCTCGTCGGCCGCACGCACATGCAGAGCGTCACGGTCCGGGTCTGCGTAGACGGCCACGCTCCCGATTCCCGCGTCCCGGCAGGCCCGAGCAACACGGACAGCAATTTCGCCACGGTTGGCGATGAGCACCTTGCGCACGATGGCTCCCTCCTTGAAACAAGCTGAGTTTAGGGACAACCGACACGGTCCTACGACCCGTCCCCAATGGTGAGCTTGCCCACACGGAGTGTGATTCGAGGCTTGCTCGAGTCGCGAAATCCCTTGTGGCACCACGGTACGCCGGGATGCATAACCGCACAGTAGCCACGAGGTGTGGTCCAGGTCTCTGTCGGTACGGGCAGCGACGCCCGGTGATTCTTTGTGGGGTTCCTACTAACGCACGCCGGATTCTTTGCGCGACGCACGCGGGCGCGTACAACAGGGCCGTTTGCCGGATGCCGGCCGGGGTGAAGGTGGCCGAACCCCTTGTCCGGAGGATTACCGGTTAGTAGGGTCCGCGCTATCGCACGTACTGCAGGTAACAGGGGGTGGGTGACATGGTGCGCCGGACGGTGGCTTTCATAGCCGCGATCGTGCTCTTCGCGGAAGCCGTGGGCATCGTGATCATCAACGGCGTCCTGGCGACCGTCGTGAAGGGCCAGGACATGTCCATGGCCGGGATGGATCCCGGCGCCATGGCCAACGGCACCTGGGTGATGGGCGGGGTCTCCGGGCTGTTCCTGCTGGTGTGCGGAGTGCTGCTCCTGCTGGCCGGCATCCGTGACCGGGCGCCGGGCCGGGTCGCCCGGATCGTGCTCATCTGCTGCGCCGTCATCCACGGCGTGCTGGGCGCGCTGACGGTGGGTCTGGTCGGCTGGTCCGCCTTCGTGTTCATGATGGTGGTGCTCGCCCTGATCGTGCTGACCCTGGTGGCGTACGGGACCGGACCCGAGGAGCCGGCCGCCGGGGCGGAGTCCGGACAGCCGTCGGCCCCGGCCGCGGCCTGAGCGAACAGGCCCTGGGCGAGCACCGGCGGCGGCGTGGAGGCCCTCAGACCCACAGCTCGGTGACGGAGATCCCCAGCTCGCCCAGCAGCCGCCGCAGCAGCGGCAGCGAGAGCCCGATCACGTTGCCCGGGTCGCCGTCGATGGAGTCCACGAACGGCGCCGAGCGCCCGTCGAGGGTGAAGGCGCCCGCCACGTGGAGCGGTTCGCCCGAGGCGACGTAGGCGGCGATCTCGGCGTCCGTCGGCTCACCGAAGCGGACCGTCGTGGACGCGGTCGCGGAGACGGTCCGTCCGGTCGCGGTGTCGGTCAGGCTGTGTCCGGTCTGCAGCACCCCGGCCCGTCCCCGCATGGACTTCCAGCGCGACGTGGCCTCCTCGGCGTCGGCCGGTTTGCCCAGCGCCTCGCCGTCGAGTTCGAGCACCGAGTCGCACCCGATGACCAGGGCTCCCGCGACCTCCGGACGCCCGGCCACGACCGCGGCCTTGGCCTCGGCGAGAACCAGTGCCAGCTCGGCCGGTGTGGGGGCGCTCAGCGCGTCCTCGTCCACCCCGCTGACGATCACCTCGGGCGCGAACCCGGCCTGCCGCAACAGACCGAGGCGGGCGGGTGAGGCGGAGGCGAGCACGAGGCGGCGGGGCGCGGGATCAGTCATGCGGGCCATCGTACAAACGAGCCGCACCCGCGGCCTGCCCCCGTTCCTGGGCCGCGGAGGGCCTTCGGCGCGCTCACCGCGTCCCGAGTACGAACATGGCGACCACCATCGCCAGTGCAAGCACCAGCCCCGCGCGCCGCATCATGTCCTGGGCGTCGCGAAGCTCTTTCGGAGGCTTGTTCTCGGGATCGGACCACAGCATGCGTCCGATCCTGCTGCGCGGGCCGCGACGGCGCCTGAGTACGCGTACTCAACCCCCCTGCGCGGATGGACCAGATCCTTCCGGTACGTGCCGGAGGCCCGGACCCCGCAAGGGATCCGGGCCTCCGGGGACATTCCGCGACTACCCCGGCCAGTACGTACGCGCCCAGGCGCGCGGCCCCGGCAGATGACGGCCGCGCCGGGCCAGCCGGCCCGGGTCGGACCACTGTGCGGGCAGCTCGGGCGCGCCCGACGACACGGCGGACGCCGCTGCGGCGCGCGCCTGGACGACCGCCAGTGCGGCGGCCAGCTCCTCCGGGGTCGGGTTGCCCCGTACGACCTTGATCATGGTCAGGACCCTTTCTAGAGAGGGATGTTGCCGTGCTTCTTCGGCGGGAGCGACTCCCGCTTGGTCCGCAGCTGCCGCAGTCCCTTGACGATGTGGGCGCGGGTCTCGGAGGGCATGATCACGGCGTCGACGTAGCCGCGTTCTGCTGCGACGTAGGGGTTGAGGAGGGCGTCCTCGTAGTCGGCGATCAGCTCGGCGCGAGTGGCGTCCTGGTCCTCGGCCGCGGCGATGGTGCGGCGGTGCAGGATGTTGACCGCGCCCTGGGCGCCCATCACGGCGATCTGCGCGGTGGGCCAGGCGAGGTTGATGTCGGCGCCCAGGTGCTTGGAGCCCATGACGTCGTAGGCGCCGCCGAACGCCTTGCGGGTGATCACCGTGATCAGCGGGACGGTCGCCTCCGCGTACGCGTAGATCAGCTTCGCGCCGCGGCGGATGATGCCGCCGTACTCCTGGTCGACGCCGGGCAGGAAGCCGGGGACGTCGACGAAGGTCAGCACCGGCACGTTGAAGGCGTCGCAGGTGCGGACGAAGCGTGCGGCCTTCTCGGAGGCGTTGATGTCCAGGCAGCCGGCGAACTGCATGGGCTGGTTGGCGACGATGCCGACGGGGTAGCCCTCGACGCGGCCGAAGCCGGTGAGGATGTTCGGTGCGAACAGGGCCTGGGTCTCCAGGAACTCGCCGTCGTCCAGCACGTGCTCGATCGCGGTGTGCATGTCGTAGGGCTGGTTCGCCGAGTCGGGGATGAGCGTGTCGAGCTCGCGGTCCTCGTCGGTGCTCGCCAGGTCGGCTTCCTCGGGGAAGGCGGGGGCCTCGGAGAGGTTGTTCGAGGGGAGGTAGGACAGCAGCGACTTGACGTAGTCGATGGCGTCCTTCTCGTCGCCGGCCATGTGGTGGGCGACGCCGGAGGTGGTGTTGTGGGTGCGGGCGCCGCCGAGGTCCTCGAAGCCGACGTCCTCGCCGGTGACGGTCTTGATGACGTCGGGTCCGGTGATGAACATGTGTGAGGTCTGGTCGACCATGACCGTGAAGTCGGTGATCGCGGGGGAGTAGACGGCGCCGCCGGCGCAGGGGCCGACGATCAGTGAGATCTGCGGGATGACGCCGGAGGCGTGGACGTTGCGGCGGAAGATCTCCGCGAAGAGGCCGAGGGCGGCCACGCCTTCCTGGATGCGGGCGCCGCCGCCGTCGTTGATGCCGATGACCGGACAGCCGGTCTTCAGCGCGAAGTCCATCACCTTGACGATTTTCTCACCGTAGACCTCGCCGAGCGAGCCGCCGAAGATGGTGAAGTCCTGCGAGTACACGCAGACGGGGCGGCCGTCGACGGTGCCGTATCCGGTGACGACGCCGTCGCCGTAGGGGCGGTTCTTCTCGATCCCGAAGTTCGTCGAGCGGTGCCGGGCGAATTCGTCGAGTTCCACGAAGGAACCCTCGTCGAGCAGCAGATCGACCCGCTCGCGCGCGGTCAACTTGCCCTTCGCGTGCTGCTTTTCCACCGCGCGCGCGGACCCTGCGTGGGTCGCCTCCTCGGTACGGCGCTGCAGGTCCGCGAGCTTGCCCGCGGTGGTGTGGATGTCGATCTCTGCCGGCTCGGACATCGGGTGGCGGCTCCCTGCCTGGTCACGGGGACGACTGTGCTGCTGATCAGCGGATGAACAGCTACTGACCCGTAGCGTATCGGCGCGGATACGGTTCGGCAGTGCGTCGTTTGACACACCTAGGGTGGCTTGCATGACACCTTCGGATGCGTCACACAGCCGTTGGTCGGACCTGGACCGGCCGCCCCTGAACGTCCCCGCGCTGCGCCGCGGACTGCTGCGTCCCGGCGGGCTGTGGACGGCGCTCGACGTCGTGGACAGCACCGGGTCCACCAACTCCGATCTCGCCGCGCGCGCGGCCGGGCTCACCGAGGGCACGGTCCTGGTGGCCGAGGAGCAGACCGCCGGGCGGGGACGCCTCGACCGGACCTGGACCGCCCCCGCCCGCTCGGGCCTGTTCTTCTCCGTCTACCTGGCCCCGGGCGCCGTACCGGTGCAGCGGTGGGGCTGGCTGCCGCTGCTCGCGGGCGTCGCCGCGGCGGCCGGCCTGGCGAAGTCGGCGGGCGTCGACGTGGCGCTGAAGTGGCCCAACGACCTGCTGGTCCGGATCCCCGACGACTCCGACTCCGACGAGCCCGGTCCGGGGGAGACCCCGTCGGGCGAGGAACGCAAGACCGGCGGAATCCTGGCCGAACGGGCCGGGGACGGGGTCGTCATCGGCATCGGCCTCAACGTCTCGCTGCGCGCGGACGAGCTGCCCGCCCCCACGGCCGCCTCGCTGGCCCTGGCCGGCGCGGTCTCCACGGACCGCGAGACGCTGCTGAGGGGCGTGCTGCGCTCGCTGGAGCAGTGGTACGGGCGCTGGCGCGCGGCGGACGGCGACGCGGCGGCCAGCGGGCTGCAGGAGGCCTACGCGGCCGCCTGCGCGACCCTCGGGCGGACGGTGCGGGCCCAGCTGCCGGGCGAGCGCACGCTCACCGGGGAGGCGGTGGCGATCGACGGCGACGGGCGGCTGGTCCTGTCCACCGGCGACGGCCTCCAGGAACCGGTCTCGGCGGGCGACATCGTGCATCTGCGGGGGGCCGGGGGCGGGCTCACCTGAGCGGGGCGGGCGGCGCGCCGGGCGCGGGGCGGTGTGCGCGGTCCGGGCGCGTCCGTACGGCGCCCGGTTCCCGGCCGCCGTAGGGCCTCGGCGGGCCCCGGGCCCATGTGCGCCCGGTGGGTCCGTTGTGCCGGGCGGGTTGAATTTCGCGGCACCCGGTATCCGGGTGACCTGGGGACGTGAGGTAGGGCACACCTGCCGTATCGTTGAGGCGATCCACCGACAGATCGGCAGGGCAGTGCGCAGGGAACGGGCAGGAGGCGGCTGGTGACCGTCGACGACACGACCTCCGGCGATGGCACACAGCCCCCGTCGGGCTCCTCGGTCCACGCGACACCGCATCACGAAGTCGACCACACGGCGGAACCGAGCGACGATCCCCTCGCGATCCGGCTGGAACAGCTGATCCTGGGTGCCGACCGGCGCTACACCCCGTTCCAGGCCGCCAGGACCGCGGGCGTCTCCATGGACCTGGCCTCCCGCTTCTGGCGGGCCATGGGCTTCGCCGACATCGGACAGGCAAAGGCGCTCACCGAGGCTGATGTCCTCGCACTGCGCCGGCTCGCCGGTCTCGTCGAGGCGGGGCTGCTCAGCGAGCCGATGGCGATCCAGGTCGCCCGGTCCACCGGACAGACCACCGCCCGGCTGGCGGAGTGGCAGATCGACTCCTTCCTGGAAGGCCTCACCGAGCCGCCCGAACCCGGTATGACCCGCACCGAGGTCACCTACCCGCTGGTCGAACTGCTCCTGCCGGAGCTGGAGGAATTCCTGGTGTACGTGTGGCGGCGCCAGCTCGCCGCCGCCACCGGCCGGGTCGTGCAGGCCGCGGACGACGAGGAAATGGTCGACCGGCGCCTGGCCGTCGGCTTCGCCGACCTCGTCGGGTTCACCCGGCTGACCCGGCGCCTGGAGGAGGAGGAGCTCGGCGAGCTCGTCGAGTCCTTCGAGACCACCTGCGCCGACCTCGTCGCCGCGCACGGCGGCCGGCTCATCAAGACCCTCGGCGACGAGGTCCTCTTCGCCGCCGACGACGCGGGCACCGCATCCGAGATCGCGCTGCGCCTCATCGAGGCGATGACCCTGGACGAGACGATGCCGGCGCTGCGCGTCGGCATCGCGTTCGGCACGGTCACCACCCGGATGGGCGATGTCTTCGGCACCACCGTGAACCTCGCCAGCCGGCTCACCTCGATAGCTCCGAAGGACGCCGTCCTGGTGGACGGGGCGTTCGCCAAGGAGCTGACCCGTACCGGCGACGCCCCCGCCTCCGAGGCCCAGGCCGCGGAGGAGGCCGCTGCCGCCGCCGAGCGGGCCGAGAAGGAGGGCGCGGACGGCGCCGAGCCGGCTCCCGTGCCCAAGTACCGCTACGGGCTGCAGCCGATGTGGCAGCGCCCGGTGCGCGGCCTCGGCATCGTCGAACCGTGGCTGCTGGCGCGTCGCGGCACTTCCTGACCTGCCCCTGACCGGACTCCGGGGGTGCGGTCTAGGCTCCCTCCGGTAACGCTCGTTAACCGGAGGGGTGCAGTCATGACCGTCACGTCCGAGCAGCGGTTCGGGGAATTCGTCGTCGTACGGAGTCACGAGGGCCTGGAGCACGTCGCCGAGCTGGTGCTCGACCGGCCGCGGGCCATGAACGCGGTGTCCACGGACATGGCCCGCTCGATCGGCGCCGCCTGCGCCGCTCTCGCCGCCGATCCGGAGGTACGGGTCACCGTCCTCACCTCCAGTCACGAGCGGGCCTTCTGCGTGGGCGCGGACCTCAAGGAGCGGAACTCCTTCACCGATGCCGAGCTGGTGCGCCAGCGGCCCACCGCACGCGCCGCCTACACCGGTGTGCTCGAACTGCCGATGCCGACGGTCGCGGCGGTGCACGGCTTCGCGCTCGGCGGCGGATTCGAGCTGGCCCTGTCCTGCGACCTGATCGTCGCCGACCGGACCGCACTGGTGGGCCTGCCCGAGGTCTCGGTCGGCGTCATCCCGGGCGGCGGCGGCACCCAGCTGCTGCCGCGCCGGATCGGGGCGGCGCGCGCCGCCGAGCTGATCTTCACGGCGCGCCGGGTGGAGGCGGCCGAGGCCCGGGAGCTGGGCCTGGTCGACGAACTGGTGGCGGAGGGTGAGGACCGGACCGAGGCGCTGGCGCTCGCCGGCCGGATCGCGGCCAACTCGCCGGTGGGGCTGCGGGCGGCCAAGCGGGCGCTGCGGCTCGGGCACGGGCTCGATCTGCGGGCGGGCCTGGAGGTGGAGGACTCCGCGTGGCGGTCGGTGGCCTTCTCCGGCGACCGGGCGGAGGGCGTGGCCGCGTTCAACGAGAAGCGGAAGCCGAACTGGCCCGGCGAGTGACGCAGGGTGACCGTTCGGTGCGGCAATGGGCATGAACCGGACTGCGAACTGATCAAAACATCGCATATCTACATAAGCTGGAGCGATGGGTGGTGATGATGCGCGGCTGCGGGCCGTGGTTTCGCTTGCGCAGGCGATGGCGGCGGCGCCCACCCCGCGGGGGTGCTGGCGAGCGGCCGCGCTGGGGGCCTGCGAGGCGCTGGGCGGCAGCTTCGCCGCGCTGTCGGTCTGGGAGCGCGGGCGCGGGCGGCTGCGGGTCCTGGTGAACGCGGGCCTGCGGGCCGAGGGGGAGGAGGAGTTCCCCGACGAGGAGGTGTATCCGGTGCACCAGTTCCCGGAGATCACCGAATTCCTCCATGAGCGCTGGGCCGGGGTGGTGAGCCGGACGCCTGGGTGGAGACCGCCGCGGGCCCGGTGGAGCCGGAGCCCGCGGGTGAGGCGCGCGGGCCGAGGTGGCGGGTACGCACGGTTACGGGCCCGGTTACTGCCACCAGCGGGTGGCGGCCCTGCGCCGGCGGGGGCGCGGCTGCTGCGTGGTCGCGCCGATCGTGCTGCACGGACGGGCCTGGGGCGAGCTCTATGTGGCGCGTCCGGTGGGGGAGCCGGTGTTCGGGCGGCGGGACGCGGACTTCGCCACCGTGCTGGCCGCCGTCGTGGCCGCCGGGATCTCCCAGACCGAGCGTCTGGAGGAGGTGCGCAAACTGGCCTTCACCGACCCGCTGACCGGCCTCGCCAACCGGCGCGCCGTCGACATGCGGCTGGACGAGGCGGTGGAGCGCCACCGGGCGGACGGATCGGTGGTGAGCCTGGTCGTCTGTGACCTGAACGGTCTGAAGCGGGTCAACGACACCCACGGCCACGCGGTCGGCGACCGTCTGCTGGAACGTTTCGGCTCGGTGCTGTCCCGATGCGGCGCCATACTGCCCGGCGCCCTTTCGGCCAGGCTCGGCGGGGACGAGTTCTGCCTGCTGGCTCTGGGGCCCGGGGCGGACGAGGTGATCGCGGTGGCCACCGAGCTCTGTGAGCGGTCGGCCGAGCTGGAGTTCGGCAACGGGGTCGCCTGCGGGATCGCCTCGACCGGCGACCCGATCGGGCCGGTGGTCTCGGCGCGGCGGCTGTTCCGGCTCGCGGACGCGGCCCAGTACCGGGCGAAGGCGGCCCGCTCGGTGCGGCCCGTGGTGGCCGGGCGCGACGGCGAGGTGATCCGGCTGGCCGACTCCCCGCCGAAATCCGCCCACGACCGTCGCCGGCTGCGCGGCAACAGTCCCTGAGGCGCGTGACCGGATCGGTAAGGGGTCAACCGGGCGACCACTAGTGACATGAAGGGATTCAGTCCGTACGATTCTGAATATGGATATGCATACAGTCGTGGTGGGGACGTCCGGTACCACTGCTCAGGACGTCATCGCCGTGGCCCGCGGCAACGCCCGTGTCGAACTCTCCGCGGCGGCCGTGAGCGCCCTCGCCGCCGCCCGTGAGGTCATCGACGCGCTCGCCGCCAAGCCCGAGCCGGTCTACGGCGTCTCCACCGGATTCGGCGCGCTGGCCAGCCGCCACATCAGCCCGGACCTCCGCGCCAGGCTCCAGCGCAACATCGTCCGCTCGCACGCCGCCGGGATGGGCCCGCGGGTCGAGCGCGAGGTCGTCCGGGCGCTGATGTTCCTGCGGCTGAAGACGGTCGCCTCCGGGCACACCGGCGTACGGCCCGAGATCGCGCAGACCATGGCCGACGTCCTCAACGCCGGGATCACACCCGTCGTTCACGAGTACGGTTCGCTCGGCTGCTCCGGCGACCTGGCGCCGCTCTCGCACTGCGCCCTGACCCTGATGGGCGAGGGCGACGCGGAGGGCCCCGACGGCACCGTGCGCCCCGCGGGCGAGCTCCTCGCCGCCCACGGCATCACGCCGGTCGAGCTGCGCGAGAAGGAGGGCCTCGCCCTCCTCAACGGCACCGACGGCATGCTCGGCATGCTCGTGATGGCCATCGCCGACCTGCAGAACCTCTACACCTCGGCCGACATCACCGCGGCCCTCTCCCTGGAGGCGCTGCTCGGCACGGACAGGGTCCTCGCCCCCGAGCTGCACGCCATCCGCCCGCACCCCGGCCAGGGCGCCAGCGCCGACAACATGCTGCGGGTGCTCGCCGGTTCGGGCCTCACGGGCCACCACCAGGACGACGCGCCCCGGGTCCAGGACGCCTACTCCGTGCGCTGCGCCCCGCAGGTCGCCGGAGCCGGCCGCGACACCCTCGCCCACGCCCGTCTCGTCGCCGACCGCGAACTGGCCGCCGCCGTGGACAACCCGGTGGTGCTGGCCGACGGCCGGGTCGAGTCCAACGGCAACTTCCACGGCGCCCCGGTCGCGTACGTCCTGGACTTCCTGGCGATCGTCGCCGCCGACCTCGGTTCGATCACCGAGCGCCGGACCGACCGGCTGCTGGACAAGAACCGTTCGCACGGGCTGCCGCCGTTCCTCGCGGACGACGCGGGTGTCGACTCCGGCCTGATGATCGCCCAGTACACCCAGGCCGCGCTGGTCAGCGAGATGAAGCGGCTCGCCGTCCCGGCGTCGGCGGACTCGATCCCGTCCTCCGCGATGCAGGAGGACCACGTCTCGATGGGCTGGTCGGCCGCGCGCAAGCTCCGTACCGCTGTCGAGAACCTCGCGCGGATCGTCGCCGTCGAGCTGTACGCGGCGACCCGCGCGATCGAGCTGCGCGCCGCACAGGGGCTGACCCCGGCGCCCGCGTCGCTGGCCGCCGTCGAGGCGCTGCGGGCGGCGGGCGTGGAGGGTCCGGGCCCGGACCGCTTCCTGTCGCCCGACCTGGCCGCCGCGGACGCCTTCGTGCGGGCGGGGAAGCTGGTCGCGGCCGTGGAGCCGGTGACGGGGACGCTGGCTTAGGGCCTCCCGTCTGGATCATGCCGGGCTCGCGTGCCCTGGCGCCGCACCTCGCGGCGTTGTCGGCCTGATCCAAACGAAAGACCCTGGAGGCTTTCGTTCTCGCAGCCGGGGGCGGCCACCGGAGCATTCCTGGTGGCCGCCCCCGGCTGCGTCACTGCGCCGGGTGGCGGCCGCCGCGGCGGCCGGAGTGGGTGACGAAGGCCGCCCCGATGCCCAGGAACGCCGTGCCGCCGATCAGATACGGGGTCGTGTCGATCCCCGTCCCGGTGTCGGCGAGCGTCGTGCCGTCCGCGCCGGTCCCGCCGGTGGCGGACGTCCGGCCGGGGCCGGTGCCCGTATCGCCGGTCGCATGGGCGGAGGGGACGAACCAGAGGGCGCACAGCAGCGTTCCCGCAGCGGTGGCGGTCAGGAGCGGGCGGCGGGTGATGGCCACAGAATCGATTCCCCTTGTGACAGCCGTGAGTTAGGCCTGCGCGCCGATGCTAGTGAAAGCAGCGGGTCGTAGGAAAGCCGCGGCGGGCGGGAGTTTACGCTCCGGCATATGAGCACTTCTGAGTCATCACGTTATGTACGCCTTCGGGTCGAAATGGTGTTGGAGATCACGGACGCCGACGCCCTGAGCGGGACCGCCCTGGAGAGCCTCGCGGCGGAGTACGGGGAGCCCGGTGGCGAGTCCGCCGAAGAACGTACGCATGCCGAGACCGCCGTCCGGGAAGACGGCGCGGAGGCCCTCGCCTCGCTGATCGACCCGTTCGACCTGGTCAGTGAGGTTCCCGGGGTCGAGCTGACCCAGGCCTCCTGGAGCAGCGAGATCGTCGACTACGACCCGGAGGACCCGGACGGATGGGACCTCGATGACGGCGACGACGAGGAGTACGAGGAGGACGACGGCGACGAAGGCGGCGCCGGCGTCCCGCACAATGGGGAGGAGAACGACGACGACGGCAGTACGGAGCGGCGGGCCTAGCAGGTGGAGACACCGGCCCCGGCCCGCTCCCGGCGGGCCGGGGCCGGTGTGCGCGACACAGCCGGTGGACCGGGTCGTGAACCTGCTGTAAACCGGGTCGGACGCCGGCGGCACCCACGTGGTGGACCACAGGAACCACCACAGGAACCACCGCGTCGATGAGTGGTGTTCCCCACATCTCCCGCAGATGTGGAACGAGGGACCCATTCGGGGTGTTCTTGGAGTATTGACGGGTATCGCCGGTCAACGGCCTAGCTCGGGGTTTTTGGGGATTTCGGCAACGATGGAGAAGCGTGTGATGACGGACAGCAAGCGGCGCAGGGGCCTCATGGCCGCGTCCGCACTGCTCGGCGGCGTGCTGGTGCTTTCGGCCTGCAGCGACGGCGACGCCCAGGGCGGCCCTAGCCCCGACAGCTCGAAGAAGTCACAGGCGGCCGAGGTCGACAAGGCGGCGGCCGAGGAGGCCTCCGAGGCGCAGATAGCGATCTCGCCGAAGAACGGCGCTACCAACGCGAGCATCAACAACGACGCCAAGGTCACCGTCGCCAAGGGCAAGCTGACGGTCGTCACGATGACCACGGCGGCCGGAGAGGCCGTCAAGGGCACCCTCTCCGCCGACGGCACCACCTGGAAGCCGGACGCCCAGCTGGCGCGCTCGACCACGTACAAGATCAACGCGACGGCGCAGGACTCGAAGGGCCGCGAGGCGCACGAGAACTCCTCCTTCACCACCGTGTCGCCCGCCAACAGCTTCATCGGGAACTTCACCCCCGAGGACGGCTCCACCGTCGGCGTCGGCATGCCCGTCTCGATCAACTTCAACAAGGCGATCACGGACAAGAAGGCCGTCCTGGACGGCATCAAGGTCACGTCCAGCAGCGGCCAGCAGGTCGCCGGCCACTGGTTCAACTCGCAGCGCCTGGACCTGCGCCCCGAGGACTACTGGCAGGGCGGCTCCACCGTCACGCTGAAGCTGGCGCTGGACGGCGTCGAAGGCGCGGACGGCGTCTACGGCGTGCAGCAGAAGACGGTCACCTTCAAGGTCGGCCGCAACCAGGTCTCCACCGTGGACGCCAAGACGCACACGATGACCGTCACCCAGAACGGGAAGACGATCAAGACCATCCCGATCTCCGCCGGTTCGTCGGACAACCCGACCTACAACGGCCAGATGGTGATCTCCGAGAAGTTCAAGGAGACCCGGATGGACGGCTCCACGGTCGGCTTCACCGATGACGACGGCAAGGGCGAGTACGACATCAAGGACGTGCCGCACGCCATGCGGCTGTCCACGTCGGGCACCTTCATCCACGGCAACTACTGGGGCGCCAAGTCGATCTTCGGCAGCGCCAACACCAGCCACGGCTGCGTCGGTCTCTCCGACACGAAGGGTGCGGGCGATCCCAACCAGCCCGCCGCCTGGTTCTACGACAACTCCATCGTCGGTGACGTGGTCGTCATCAAGAACTCCCCGGACAAGACCATCAAGCCCGACAACGGACTCAACGGCTGGAACATGAGCTGGGCCGAGTGGACCGCGGGTTCCGTGGCCTGACCTGATCCGGCGTACCGGGTCCCCTCACCAGGGGTGGACCCGCCACCGGCCCCAAGTCCCGTACGCCAGGCGGCGGCACCGGATCCGCACGGATCCCGGCGCCGCCGCCTTCGGCGTTCTCATGGGTCTCTCATGGTGGCCTTAACCCACCATCACAAGCGGTCCATAACCTCGCGCCATGTTCTTCACCTACCTCCGGCGCGAGCTGCGCCGCCGCAGAAAGGCGGCGCTCGTCGTCGCCTCGGGGCTCGCCCTCGGCATTGCGCTGGTCATCATCGTCAGCTCGGTCTCCTCGGGCATGAGCAAGGCCCAGGACAAGGTCCTGGAATCGCTGTACGGCCTCGGTACCGACATGACCGTCACCAAGGCCGCCGCGGCTCCGGGTTCCGGCACGCAGCGGCCCAGGTTCGACTTCGACGCCAAGGACAGCGGCGACGACTCGACGCAGAGCACGGACCGGGTCATGGTCCAGGGCTTCCAGACGCTGGCCTCCACCACGGTCGACAAGGTGGACAAGCAGAGCGGCGTCGCCGACGCCGTCGGCGGACTGAGCATGACCGTCATGAAGGTGGACGGGCAGTTCAAGCGCGGTGAGTTCAAGCAGGAGGGCGGCACGGCCCAGGGCGGCCGCGGCGGCCCCGGAGGCAGCGGCCAGCCGCAGGGCGAGGTCAGGGGCGGCGGCGCCTCCTTCGACGTCAACTCCTACACGGTGTACGGCACCGACGTCACCAAGCAGGACCTGGGCCCGCTGACCTCCTCGAAGATCACCGCGGGGCGGACGTTCAAGAGCACCGAGACCAACGGCAAGGTGGCCGTCGTCGACGCCGCGTACGCCAAGGAGAAGAAGCTCTCGGTCGGCAAGACGGTGACTGTCCACGGCACCGAGTTCACCATCGTCGGCGTCTCGACGGCCGACAGTGGCGACGCGGCCGCCAACCTCTACATCCCGCTCAAGCAGGCGCAGACCCTCGCCGACGCGAAGGACAAGGTCACCACGGTCTACGTCAAGGCCGCGGACTCGCAGCAGATCGACGGCGTCAAGGCCACGATCCAGAAGAACATCACGGGCACCACGGTCACCACCTCCGCCGACCTGGCCGACACGGTCTCCGGCTCCCTGTCCACGGCGTCCGACCTGGCCTCCAGCGTCGGCAAGTGGCTCTCCATCGCCGTGCTGATCGCCGCCTTCCTGGTAGCGGGCCTGCTCACCTCCTCCGCCGTCAGCCGCCGGGTGCGGGAGTTCGGCACGCTCAAGGCGCTCGGCTGGAAGAGCGGCCGGGTCACCCGCCAGGTCGTCGGCGAGGCCCTCGTCAACGGCCTGATGGGCGGCGTCCTCGGCATCGCGGTCGGCCTCGGCGGCGCGTACGCCGTCACCGCGGTCAGCCCCACACTCACGGCGCAGCTCGGCTCCTCGGGCGGCGCCGGCGGCGGAATGCGCGGCGGAATGATGGGCGGCCCCGGCCGGCAGACCGCCTCCAAGGCCCTCGACATCGCGCTGACCGCACCCGTCTCCCTCTCGATCATCCTGATCGCCGTCGGCCTGGCCGTGGCGGGCGGACTGATCGCGGGCGCCTTCGGCGGCTGGCGCGCCTCCCGGCTGCGCCCCGCGGACGCGCTGCGCCGCGTCGAGTAGTCCAGCCGTCATGGGGCCCCGGCGACCGGGTGCCCCTGCCCCGTCCCGCAGCGACCCGCGATCCGCAAGGTGTTCGCCGGGACCCGCGATCACCGTCCAGCAGGAGCTGACCCATGTACACGCTTCAAGGCGTCACCAAGCGCTACACGCGCGGCAAGTCCACCGTCCACGCGCTCGCCGGCGTCGATCTGACCATCGAGGACGGCGGCCGCCTGGTCATCCAGGGACCCACCGGCGGCGGCAAGTCCACGCTGCTGCAGATGCTCGGCGGCCTGGACCGCCCCACGGCCGGCAGCGTCGAACTCGACGGGGTGGACCTGGCGAAGCTCAGCGAGGCCAAGCTCACCAAGGTGCGTGCGGAGAACATCGGCTTCGTCTTCCAGAGCTTCAACCTCATCCCGACGCTCACCGCTCAGGAGAACGTCGAGACGGCTCTCGTCCCGCTCGGCGGCAAGGCGGCACAGCGGCGCAGACGGGCCGCCGAGGCGCTGGACTCGGTCGGTCTCGGCGAGCGGCTCGGCCATCTGCCCGGCGAGATGTCCGGCGGTCAGCAGCAGCGGGTGGCGATCGCCAGGGCCCTGGTCAAGCAGCCCAAGGTGCTGCTCGCCGACGAACCCACCGGCAACCTCGACGAGTCCATGCGCGACGAGATCATGGAGGTGCTGGAGACCATGTGGAAGGAGCACGGCCTGACCTTCATCATGGTCACCCACGACAGCGCGATCGCCCGCAGGGCCCGCGGCTGGCGACCATCCGCAAGGGCAAGGTCACCATCACGGAGAACGCGGCGGCCTGACCCGTCCGCGCACAGGTGCCGTCGCCGTACGGGGTCCCACGTCACGGGCCGGCGGACGGCGGCGGCCTCGGGCCGGGACCCCGGGCTCAGAGCGCCCGTCGGGCGGCGGCCCGGCGGTGGGCCGCGAGATCGCTTCGGCGGACCTGGCGCAGTCCGGCCGGGTCGGCGTAAGGCTCCGCGTACGGGTCGCCCTCCTCGCAGCCCCGCGGGGCCGGACCGGCCACACCGTCGGGGCGGGCGAGGTGGGCGCGCAGCCCGTACCAGGGCTGCAGCGGCAGCCAGCACAGACCGTGCAGCCAGCGCCGCACCAGCTGCCCGGGTGCCGGCCTTCCGGCGTCCGGCAGGCTCACCACCCGTATGCCCATGATCAGTTTGCCCGCGCTGCCGCCGACGAGCGCGGTGAGTACCACCTGGTTGAGGAACGAGAGAACGAGCACCGGCCCGAGCAGCAGGACGACGGCCCCGGGACGGGACGGGGAGTCCACGTGCGGCCGGACGAGTAACCCGGCGGTGACCAGGCAGAGGTAGCAGTCGAGCCCCACGGCGAGATAGCGGCGCATCTCCCCGGCCCGAGGTGGCGTGCGATGTCCGGGCCGCCCCGCCCGGCCGGGTATCTGCGGGGGTCTCGCCGGTCCGTACCCGGGCGACGGACTTCCGGTCAACGGCGTTGGCCCGTAAGGCCCGTGGGCCCTGTGGGTCCCCCGTGATGTCTTCATGACGGCATCATGTCTGATTACCTGTCACCGCGTACCCGGTCCGCGCACGGCGCTTACCTCGCGGGTAATCGACGCTCCCCGCCGCCTCCGGCAGCATGGTGTCCACCAGCAGCGGGACGACCGGAGGACGAGAACATGACCGCGTACGCAATCGCTCACCTGCAGCCCGAAGGACCGCCCAACAGCGAGGTGATCGACTACATCGACGGCATGCAGTCGACGATGGATCCGTTCGGGGGCCGGTTCCTGGTCCACGTCGCCCAGCACGAGGTCCTGGAGGGCGAGTGGCCCGGTGCCATCGTCGTTCTGGAGTTCCCCGACATCGAGGCCGCCCGTGCCTGGTACGCCTCGCCCGACTACCGGAAGCTGGCCCCGCTGCGGACCCGGAACATTGCGGGCGCCGTGGTGCTCGTGGACGGCGTCGCGCCGGGCTACGACCCCAGGGCGACCGCGGCCGCCCTGCGCGCCGCGGTGGTGTAGCCGGCTGCACCACGGCTTCGGGGCCAGTGCCTGAGGGCGATGCCGGGAGTGGCCGCGCTGGGGCCGGCCGCGGGCCTGTGGATGTTGCCCCGCCCGCACGCGTCCTGAGGCGGCGCCCCGGCCTCACAACGACCTCCGGGGTGCTGTGAGGTTCGCCACGTCGGGGAGTCCGCGAGTGGACCAACCAGCCGTTCCCACCCGGAACTTCCCCGCGGCAAGGCTCCCGGGGCCGTCGTTCTCACGCCGGGCGGCATTCACCATGTGGATGCCCCTGGAGGGTTCTTCCGTCCCACTGGGAGACTCGGTACGCCACAACGGTCCTGTACGTCGTCGCTTTCGTGAGCGCGTTCTGCGTGATGTCTGGGCGACACCCTCAACGGGGAGGGACCTGGTGCCCCTCGGGACGGGGGCGCCTTCGCGTTCGAGCCGACCACGGAAGGTCTTGATCAGATGCCGGCCACTCCTGACTCCGCCACCCCGCACGCCGTCGAGAACCGCGTCATCGAGCCGCTGTACGCGGAGATCCTCCGCCGCAACCAGGGCGAGAAGGAGTTCCACCAGGCGGTACGGGAGGTGCTGGAAACGCTCGGCCCGGTGCTGGCCCAGCGGCCGGAGTTCGTGGATGCCCGGATCATCGAGCGCATTTGCGAGCCGGAGCGCCAGCTCATCTTCCGGGTGCCGTGGTCGGACGACTCGGGCGACATCCACGTCAACCGCGGTTTCCGGGTCGAGTTCTCCAGCTCGCTCGGCCCGTACAAGGGCGGCCTGCGCTTCCATCCCTCGGTCAACCTCGGCATCGTGAAGTTCCTCGGCTTCGAGCAGATCTTCAAGAACGCCCTCACCGGCATGCCCATCGGCGGCGGCAAGGGCGGCGCGGACTTCGACCCGAAGGGCCGCTCGGACGCCGAGATCATGCGGTTCTGCCAGTCGTTCATGACCGAACTCCACCGTCACCTGGGCGAGTACACCGACGTCCCGGCCGGTGACATCGGGGTGGGCGGCCGCGAGATCGGCTACCTCTTCGGCCAGTACAAGCGGATCACCAACCGCTTCGAGTCCGGCGTGCTCACCGGCAAGGGCCTCGGCTGGGGCGGCGCGCAGGCGCGCACGGAGGCGACCGGCTACGGGTGCGTCCTGTTCACCGCCGAGATGCTCCGCAGCCGCGGCGAATCCCTCGACGGCCAGCGCATCGCCGTCTCGGGCTCGGGCAACGTCGCGATCTACGCGATCGAGAAGGCTCAGCAGCTCGGCGCCACTGTGGTGACCTGCTCCGACTCCGACGGCTACGTCGTGGACGAGAAGGGCATCGACCTCGCCCTGCTCAAGGAGATCAAGGAGGCCGGCCGCGGCCGCGTCTCCGAGTACGCGGAACGCCGCGCCGGGCAGGCCGTGTTCGTACCCGGCACCGGTGTCTGGAACGTCGACTGCGATGTGGCACTGCCCTGCGCCACGCAGAACGAACTCCACGAGACCGACGCACTGACTCTGGTGCGCAACGGCGTGAAGGCGGTCGCCGAGGGCGCCAACATGCCCACCACCCCGAGGCCGTCCGGGTCTTCCAGGACGCGGGTGTGGCCTTCGCCCCCGGCAAGGCGGCCAACGCGGGCGGCGTGGCCACCAGCGCCCTGGAGATGCAGCAGAACGCCTCGCGCGACTCGTGGACGTTCGCCCACACGGAGGTGCGCCTCGCGGAGATCATGCGCCACATCCACGACTCCTGCTACACCACGGCGGAGCGCTACGGCAGCCCCGGCAACTACGTCGCCGGCGCCAACATCGCCGGCTTCGAACTGGTCGCGGACGCGATGCTGGCCCAGGGGCTGATCTGACCCGAACGTGACCGGCCCCGCCCCGGACCTGGGGCGGGGGCCGTCAGGTCTCGGCCGGCGGCCGGTGCCGGAAGATCTCCGCCAGCGCGGTGTTCAGGACCATCACGACGGCCAGCACCACGGCCGCCACCGGATGCCCCACCTGGTACAGCCCGAAGGCACCCCCGCCCAGCACCACGGCCTTCACCACGAGCACACCCGCCAGCGGCAGCCGGATCCGGGCGCGAGGTGCGGCGAAGGTCCCCCACAGGGCGATGGCGACCGCCGGCAACCCGATGCCCAGCAGCAGGTGGACGGCCAGGCCGTCCCCGGCGGTCGAACCCCACCAGCACAGACAGGCGAGCGCGGCCAGCTCCAGTACGAACGCCAACAGTTCGTTCGCGCCCCACCAGGGACGCCCGGTGAGGGAACGGATCGCCGCTGCGTCCGCGCGTTCGTCCCGCTTCATTGCCCACCCCTCGCTGTCCAAGTCGCCGCGAGCGTACCGCCCTTGGGGTGGTGCGGGGGTGGAAGGAAGGATCCGTGGATCAGCTGCGCGGCTGCGGGATCTGAGCGCGCTGTCCCGCCCCGCTCAGCCGTCCGCGCGGGCCACGCCGATCGGGCACGAGACGCCCGTGCCGCCGATTCCGCAGTAGCCGGCCGGGTTCTTGTCCAGGTACTGCTGGTGCGCCGCTTCCGCGGGCCAGAACGTGCGGCCCTCCGCCGGGAGGATCTCCGTGCTGATCTCGCCGTAGCCGGAGCCGGTGAGGACCTTCTGGTAGGCCTCGCGGGAGGCCTTGACGGCCGCTGCCTGCTCGGGGGAGTGGGTGTAGATCGCCGAGCGGTACTGCGTGCCCACGTCGTTGCCCTGGCGGAAGCCCTGGGTCGGGTCGTGGGACTCCCAGAAGACCTTCAGCAGCTCGGGGTACGTGACGGTCCTGGGGTCGTAGACGACGCGGACCGCCTCCGTGTGGCCGGTCAGGCCCGAGCAGACCTCTTCGTACGCGGGGTTCTCCGTGTATCCGCCCTGGTAGCCGACGAGCGTCGTCCAGACGCCGTCCGTCTGCCAGAACTTGCGTTCGGCGCCCCAGAAACAGCCCATCGCGAAGTCCGCGACCTCCAGGCCCTCCGGGTACGGGCCCAGCAGGGCGTTGCCCAGGACCGTGTGGCGGGACGGGACGGTGAATTCCGGGGTGGGGCGGCCGCGCAGGGCCTCCTCCTGAGTGGGGAGCTGCGGGGTACGGCGGTGCAGGAACATGCGGGGGCTCCTCCTGGGGTCGGCGTGCTGTCCGTACAACGCACCGGGACCCCCGTGGATTCCTCCCCTCCCGTCAGGGGCGGGGCGTGCCGTCCTCGGACTCGGTGGCCTCCACGTAGGCGGCGGCCCGCTTGCGGGCCTTGAACCAGAAGTAGAGGCCGAGGCCGATCAGGATCAGGGGTATCAGTCGTGCCACGAGGAGTACCGGTCCCATCGTTCGGTCGGTCCGTGCGTCGGACGTACGGCATCCACGGTCGCACACCGGCGCGCGCCGGCGGTTCCGCGAGCCCGGCCCGCTACCGCAGCAGCGTCGCCGGGCTGCCGCCGTTCGCCTCGTAGCCGGCCACCGCCAGGGCCCGGTGCAGGGTGTACTCGGCGGCCGGGTCGGGGCTCTCCGTCCACGGCAGGGCGCCGATGTGGCCGTCGATGTGGACGAACTGGTTCATCGCCTCCGACCACCGCTCCATCCGGACCAGGAACAGCACCAGGAGATGGCGGACGTGCGCGAGCATCGGGTCGTCGGCGCGGGCCGCGTGGACCGCGAACAGGGCGCCCTCGACCGCCTTGGTCACCACCAGGCTCCGGTAGAAGCCCTGCACCAGATTGACCTCGGGCAGATGCTCGTACACCGCGAAGAGCGGCAGCGCGGCCAGCAGGGACCCCTGCGGGGCGCGGGCGGCCGCCGCGGTGGCGAAGCGGTCGGCCTCCTCCCGGGAGCCGTGCCACTTCTCGCACCAGAAGTGCAGCGCCGCGATGTGGGCGCCCATGTGCGCCGGCGCCCGGTCGATGATCTTCGCCCAGAGCTGGTCGAACTCCTCGTGCGAGTATCCGAGTCCACGGGCGGCGGCCAGCTCCACCAGATACGGCACGGGATCGCCCGGGGCCAGCAGCGCCGCCTCGCCGACGACCGTTCGGGCCTCCTCCAGGATGATCCGGAAGTCGTCCGTGCCCGCCGTGGAGGACCGCCACGCCTGCTGGACCAGGAACTCGGCGTGCACGGCCGCACCGCCCGCGTCCTTCGGCGACTCGGCCCGCCACTTGCGCAGCCACGCCCCGCCGACACCCGGCCGCTGCGCCAGCTCCAGCGAGGCGGCGCCGGCGAACGCCTGTACCCGCTGCCACCGCACCTCGCCCTCCTTCGGCGTCCCGGACAGCAGCTGCGAGGCGGCCCGCCACTCCTGGGTGGCCTGGACGACATCGAGTACGTCCAGGAGGTCCTGGTCGGGGCCCGGCATCCGGACGTCCAGCTCCTCCTGGCGCAGGAAGCCGTAGGTGTCCGGGTCGGCGGCGTCGGGGGAACCGGGCGCCACCTGACGGATACCGCCGCGACGGCGCAGCACGAAGGGGCCGACGACCGCGGCGAGCATGCACAGCGCGAGCAGGAACCAGAGAATCTCCATGCCCCCATTGTCCCCGGACGGCCCGGTGCTCCGTGCGCACCCTCGCGACGAACTACGCTCGGACCTCATGAGCGACCAGCACAGCTTCGAGACTCTCGCGATCCACGCGGGAAACACCGCCGACCCCCTCACCGGCGCTGTTGTTCCGCCCATTTACCAGGTGTCCACGTACAAGCAGGACGGCGTCGGCGGACTGCGCGGCGGCTACGAGTACAGCCGCAGCGCCAACCCGACGCGTACCGCCCTGGAGGAGAACCTGGCGGCACTTGAGGGCGGCCGCCGCGGACTGGCCTTCGCGTCCGGTCTTGCCGCCGAGGACTGCCTGCTCCGTACGCTGCTGACGCCCGGCGACCACGTGGTCATCCCGAACGACGCCTACGGCGGCACGTTCCGGCTGTTCGCGAAGGTCGCCTCGCGCTGGGGCGTGGAGTTCTCGGTCGCCGACACCTCGGACGTGGCGGCGGTACGGGCCGCGATCACCCCGCGCACCAAGGCGATCTGGGTGGAGACACCCTCCAACCCGCTGCTCGGCATCACCGACATCGCGGCCATCGCCGACGTCGCCCGCACGGCGGGTGCGCGGCTGGTCGTCGACAACACCTTCGCCAGTCCCTACCTCCAGCAGCCCCTCGCCCTGGGCGCCGATGTGGTGGTGCACTCCACCACCAAGTACATGGGCGGCCACTCGGACGTCGTCGGCGGCGCCCTGGTCGTCAACGACCCGGACCTCTCCGAGGAGTTGGCGTACCACCAGAACGCGATGGGAGCGGTGGCCGGGCCCTTCGACGCCTGGCTGGTGCTGCGCGGCATCAAGACCCTGGCGGTCCGGATGGACCGGCACACCGAGAACGCCACCAAGGTCGCCGACCTGCTGACCCGGCACCCCCGGGTCACCCAGGTCCTGTACCCGGGACTGCCCGAGCACCCGGGGCACGAGGTCGCCGCCAAGCAGATGAAGGCGTTCGGCGGGATGGTGTCCTTCCGGGTCGCGGGCGGCGAGGAGGCCGCGGTGGCGGTCTGCAACCGGGCGAAGCTCTTCACGCTCGGAGAGTCCCTCGGCGGCGTCGAGTCGCTGCTGGAGCACCCCGGCCGGATGACGCACGCCTCGGCCGCCGGTTCGCCGCTGGAGGTCCCCGCCGACCTGGTCAGGCTCTCCGTCGGCATCGAGAACGGCGACGACCTGCTGGCCGATCTGACGCAGGCGCTCGGCTAGGGCTTCTGACGCAGGCGCTCGGCCAGGACCTCTCGTTCGGCTCATGCCGGGCACCCGGGCGCATTCCTGGGACGGGGCCGGTAAACCGGCTCCGTCCCGGTGCGGCCGGCCGTCTCAGACGGTGGCCTTCTCGTCCTCCAGCATGCCGCGCAGCTGCTCCCGCAGCTCGGGGCTGTCGGTGTGCTCGTGGACGGAGGCCGCGTGCTCGGCTGCGGCACGCACGACCTCGTCCTCCTCGCCGGAGATGGTCAGCGAGCAGTTCGACTCGCTCGGATACTTGCGACAGTCAGCGACTTTCCTGGTCATGGCAGCCTCCTCGGCCGGTGCCCCCTGGCGCGCATGACGCACACCTCCAGGATAGATCCGCGCAGGCCCGCACGGCCTGCGCCTACCAGCCGCCCAGCGGTGGGGTCGTCTCGGCCGGCGGTACCTGCCAGGGCTGGACCGTCACCGCCCACACCGTGAACGCCGCCATCGCGGCGATCAGCACCAGCAGTCCCAGCGCGCGCACGGCCCGCTGTCTGCGCAGCATCCGGCCGCCGCGCTCCGCCGCCCGCTCCGCGAGGTCGGCCGGCACCTGCGGATGCGGGCCCTCCAGCATCCGCCTGACCTCGTCCTCCTTGCGGCCGATGCCGCTCATGGCGCGGCCCCCAGCGGCGGGGCGGGACGCTGTCGGAAGGTGGGTTCGCGGGTGCCGCGCATCGTGGCCACCGAACGGTTGCAGATGGCGCGGATCCGGTCCACGGGCAGTCCGAGCAGCGCGGCGGTCTGTTCCTCGGGGACACCTTCGTACAGCCGCAGCACCAGGACCAGCCGTTCCTGCGGGGTCAGCCGCTCCAGCAGTCCGCCGCACGGCCGGTGGTGGCGCCAGGCCTCCCGGGCGAACCGGGTGGCCAGCTCCTGCCGGGTGCGGTTGTACGGATCCTCGCCGTGCAGCCGGTCCCACTCCGCGTACGTACGGGCCAGCGCTGCCGTCAGCAGTCGCCGTGCGCGCTCGTTGGCCCCGGGCGGACGGACGGGTTCCGCGGTGAGGAGTGTGGCGGTGTGCAGCAGCCGGCCTGCCGCGCCCGCCACGAAGGCCTCGAACTCCTGGGCGCGGCGCCGCTCTCGGCCCGCCTGGCGCTCTCGCACCCTGTCATCCGAGCGCTCCGCGGGCCCCGGGTCAAGACCTGGGGCCCGGCCGGTCCGGGCGAGGTGCGGGCACGCCGCGAGGGTCGCGGCTGTCGGCGTGCGCCCGCCGGGGACAGCGGGGCGGTCCTCAGCCCGCCGGCGGCTGGTGCGCGGCCTGCCGGGCGGCCAGTGCCGCGTTGAAGCGGGTGAGCAGCGTGCAGAAGGTGTCCCGCTCCTCCTCGTCCCACTCGCCCGTCACCTGCGACATCAACTCGCGCCGCGAGGCCCGGACCTCGTCCAGCCGGGCCTGGCCGCGCGGGGACAGCTGCAGGACGACCGCGCGACCGTCCTCCGGATGCGAGGTGCGCTTGACCAGGCCGGTGTCCACGAGCGGTGCGACCTGCCGGGTCACGGTCGAGGAGTCGATCCCCATTCCCGCGGCCAGCGCCTTGACGCCCATGGGGCCTTCCCGGTCCAGCCGGTTGAGCAGCAGATACGCGGCCCGGTCCATGGAATTGCGTACCTGGCCGACGCCGCCGAGGCGGGTCTGCTCGGCACGGCGGGCGAATACCGCCACCTGGTGCTGCAGAGCGTCGAGAAGGTGGTCGGGACCCGGGTTTTCCGGGGTGGCGCCCCCGGAGGGAGACGCAGCTTTCGTCATGTCCTGAGGGGGCATGGCCGGGGGCTCTCTTCGTGCGGTGTCGGATGGGTGGGGGACAGAGTACGCGGCCCCGGGGCAACGCGTACCAGTGCTGCACAAACCTGCGGACATCGACGCAGGACGGGACCGTCTGCGGCGGCCGCACCCCCTTTCAGCTGCAAGACTTGCGGTATGAACTTCCCGCTGTCCGGCCGTTTTCCCCCGCTGATCCTCGATGACATCAGGGGCGCGCAGAAGATGCTCTCCGGCGTTTCCCGGGTCACGGCGATGGAGGGCAGCCGCCATCTGACCGAGCTCGTGGGCGCGCCCGTCCAGTTCAAGTGCGAGAACCTGCAGCGGACCGGTTCGTTCAAACTGCGGGGCGCCTACGTACGGATCGCGGGACTCTCCCCGGTGGAACGCGCGGCCGGTGTCGTGGCCGCCAGCGCCGGGAACCATGCGCAGGGTGTCGCACTCGCGTCTGCGCTGCTCGGCGTACGGTCGACGGTCTTCATGCCGGTCGGGGCGCCACTGCCGAAGGTCGCCGCCACGCGTGAGTACGGGGCGCAGGTGCGGCTGCACGGCCAGGTCGTCGACGAGACGCTGGCCGCGGCGCAGGAGTACGCGCACGAGACGGGCGCGGTCTTCATCCACCCCTTCGACCACCCGGACATCATCGCCGGGCAGGGCACGGTGGGCCTGGAGATCCTGGAGCAGTGCCCCGAGGTGCGCACCATCGTCGTCGGCATCGGCGGCGGCGGGCTCGCCGCGGGGATCGCGGTGGCGGTGAAGGCGATCCGGCCCGACGTGCGGATCGTCGGTGTGCAGGCGGCGGGCGCCGCCTGCTACCCGCCCTCGCTGGCCGCCGGCCACCCGGTGTCGATCGGCTCGCTGCAGACGATGGCGGACGGGATCAAGGTGGGGCGGCCCGGCGACGTGCCGTTCGGCCTGGTCCGGGAGCTGGTCGACGAGGTCCGTACGGTCTCCGAGGACGAGCTGTCCAGCGCGCTGCTGCTCTGCCTGGAGCGGGCGAAGATGGTCGTGGAGCCGGCCGGGGCGAGCCCGGTGGCCGCTCTGTTGAGCGACCCGAAGTCGTTCCGCGGGCCCGTGGTGGCGCTGCTCTCCGGCGGCAACGTGGACCCGCTGCTCATGCAGCGCATCCTGACCCACGGCATGGCGGCGGCCGGCCGCTACCTGAGCCTGCGGCTGCGGCTGACGGACCGCCCCGGCGCGCTGGCCACGCTGCTCGGCGTGCTCTCGGTGGCCGACGCCAACGTCCGGGACGTGAGCCATGTGCGCACCGACCCCCGGCTCGGTCTCACCGAGGCGGAGGTGGAGCTGCACCTGGAGACGAAGGGCCCGGAGCACTGCGAGGAGGTCGCCGCGGCGCTGCGCGAGGCGGGCTACCAGGTGATGAACTGACCCGACCGTGCGGGCCCGTGCGGGGCCCTGTGCCGACCCGGAGCCGAGCCTTGTGTATCGCGATGTATCGCGTTACTGTGCCGGAGTCCGGGCCCAGGGCGTACACGGGTTCGTCCCGTGTGTTCGCCGGGCGGGGGAAGACGGGCAAATCTAGGATCTGTGAGGAAGCCACCGAACGCACGGGGGGAATGCGGTATGCCAGGCGCCATTTACGCCGAAGGTCTGGTGAAGACCTTCGGCGATGTACGAGCACTCGGCGGTGTCGATCTCGATGTGCCGGAAGGCACCGTCCTCGGACTTCTCGGCCCCAACGGTGCCGGCAAGACGACCGCTGTACGCGTCCTCACGACGCTGCTGATGCCCGACAGCGGCAGCGCCCGGGTCGCGGGCATCGACGTGCTGAAGAACCCCAACGAGGTCCGGCGCTCGATCGGGCTCTCCGGGCAGTTCGCCGCCGTCGACGAGTACCTGACCGGCCGCGAGAACCTGCAGATGGTCGGGCAGCTCTACCAGATGAGCCGACGCGACGCGAAGGTCCGGGCGGGGGAGCTGCTGGAGCGGTTCAACCTCGCCGACGCCGCCGACCGCACGGCCAAGACGTACTCCGGCGGGATGCGCCGCCGCCTCGATCTGGCGGCGGCACTCGTCGTCTCCCCGCCGGTCATGTTCATGGACGAGCCGACCACCGGCCTCGACCCGCGCAACCGGCAACAGCTCTGGGAGGTCATCGAGGAGCTCGTCGCCGGCGGTACGACGCTGCTGCTCACCACGCAGTACCTGGAGGAGGCGGACCACCTCGCCCACGACATCTGCGTGATCGACCACGGACTGGTCATCGCCCGCGGCACCTCCGACCAGCTCAAGGCCCGCACCGGTGGCGAGCGCGTCGAGGTCGTCGTGCACCAGCCGGACGAGATCGGCCCGGCCCGCGACGTTCTCGCGCACCTGGGCAAGGGCGAGGTCGCCGTCGTCCCGCACATGCGCAAACTGACCGTCCCGGTCGACGGCGGCGCCAAGCTCCTCGCCGAGGTCATCCGTGACCTCGACGCCCGCGGGGTCGAGATCGACGACATCGGGCTGCGCCGCCCCACCCTCGACGAGGTGTTCATCTCCCTCACCGGCCACGCCGCCGAAGCGGCGAAGAACGACGAGAACGGGACGGACGGACAGCCCGCCGCCGAGACGGAGGCACACAAGTGAGCGCCCTCACCGAACCGACCACCGCCCCCGCCCCCCGGTCCGGCGGCGGCATCGGCCAGTCCGTCCGCGACTCGCTGGTCATCGCCAGGCGGAACCTGATCCGCATGAGCCGGATTCCCGAAGTGGTCCTCTTCGGACTGATCCAGCCGATCATGTTCGTGGTGCTGTTCAGCTACGTGTTCGGTGGCTCCATGAACATCGGCGGCTCGACGGACCCCGTCGTCTACCGGAACTTCCTGATGGCCGGGATCTTCGCGCAGACCGTCACTTTCGCCACGGCCGGGGCGGGCGCCGGGATCGCCGACGACATGCACAAGGGGCTCGTCGACCGGTTCCGTTCGCTGCCCATGGCACGAGGAGCGGTGCTCACCGGCCGCACGCTGGCCGACCTCGTCCAGACGATGCTCACCGTGCTGGTGCTCACGATCGTCGCCCTGCTCGTCGGCTGGCGCATCCACGAGGGCGTCCCCAAGGCGCTGGGCGCGTTCGGGCTGCTCCTCCTGCTCGGATACGCGTTCTCGTGGATCGGCGCGCTGATCGGCCTTTCCGTCCGCACCCCGGAGGCGGCCACCTCGGGCGGGCTGATCTGGCTGTTCCCGGTGACGTTCATTTCCAACGCCTTCGTGGACTCCAGCCAGATGGCGGGCTGGCTCCAGCCGATCGCCGACTGGAACCCGTTCAGTGCGACCGTCCAGGCGTGCCGGGTGCTCTTCGGCAACCCCGGCGTGTCGACGTCCGACGCCTGGCCGATGCAGCACTCCGTGTGGGCCTCGCTGATCTGGTCCGTGGTGATCGTCGTGGTCTTCCGGACCCTGGCGGTGCGCAAGTACCGCTCCGTCGCCGTCTGAGCGCGGCGTGAGGAGCGCCCGAGGGGAGCGTCCGAGCACCGGGCGCGAGCGTACGGGCGCAGAAGGAGTGTCCGAGTACGGGGAGAGCCCCGGCCGTCCGCGGCCGGGGCTCTCCCGCTGTCTCGTCAGGCGTGCGGATCGATCAGCCGGAGTACGGCTTCGCCGAAAGGATCTTGACCGTGGCGATCTTGCCGTTCGGCAGCTCGTAGTCCGCGGTCTCGCCCATCTTCTTGCCGCTCACGCCCACGCCGAGCGGGGACTGCGGGGAGTACGTCTCGATGTCCGAGCTCGCGTACTCGCGGGAGGCCAGGAGGAAGGTCGTCGTGTCGTCGTCATCGCCGTCGAAGGCGATCGTCACGACCATGCCGGGCTCGACCACACCGTCGTCGGCCGGCGCCTCGCCGACCTTCGCGTGCTCCAGGAGCTGGGTCAGCTGGCGCACCCGGAGCTCCATCTTGCCCTGCTCCTCCTTGGCCGCGTGGTACCCGCCGTTCTCGCGCAGGTCCCCCTCCTCACGGGCCGCCGCGATCTTGACGGCGATCTCCGTGCGCGCGGGACCAGACAGGTACTCCAGCTCGGCCTTGAGCTGGTTGTACGCCTCCTGCGTGAGCCAGGTGACGTTTTCGCTGGTCTGGGTCACAGGGTGCTCCTCGTCGGTACTGGGAATACAAAGCATCGCCCTACCCGGAAGCATGCGCTTCCACGGGTGGGCGAAACCACGAGCCTAACAATTCCGCAGGAAAAGGGGGAGAAGGTAAACGCCTGACACTGTCTATCCGCAGGTCAGCGGCGCTAAGTACTGGTCAGGACGTGCGTGCGGCGGTCAACGCGACGCCCCGCCGTCGTCCGTGCACCCCAGCAGCTCGGCGCTGGTCGCCCTGGACGTCGTACGCAGCGAGAGGATCCGGTCGATCCGGTCGGTGTTCTCGTCGAACCGGAAGTCCTTGCGGGCCACGTCCGTGCCGTCCTCGCGCTGCGAGCGGATCGTGCAGTAGCCCTTGGCGTCCCGGTCCTTGCGGACCTCCAGGTGCACCTCGACCCGGTCGTCCGAGACGACCTTGAACTTGATCACCTCGGCGCTGATGCCCTGGCCGGCCACGTAGTCGTAGCCGATCCAGCCGATCACGCCGAGCAGGGCGACGCCGAGCACCGAGCCGATGACCCTCAGTTTGCGGTCCGCGCGCTGGTCCGCGGAGGGGCCGTAGCGGTTCTCGGGGGGCGCTTCGCGCACCGCAGCCATGATCGTTCCTCCCGTGCCGGGGATCGAGGAATTTTCCGCCCCCGGTTCGGTCACTATAGAAGCCTCCACCCGCCACCCGACCGCCACCCCACACCGACGTCCCTGCGGGACGGCAACCTGATGGCGACGAATCACTGAGGATCGAGTCTTGACTGAGCAGCTTCGACTGATGGCCGTGCACGCCCACCCCGACGACGAGTCGAGCAAGGGCGCGGCCACCATGGCCAAGTACGTGTCCGAGGGGGTGGATGTGCTGGTAGTGACCTGCACGGGAGGCGAGCGCGGCTCCATCCTCAACCCGAAACTCCAGGGCGACGCGTACATCGAGGAGAACATCCACGAGGTGCGCCGCAAGGAGATGGACGAGGCCCGGGAGATCCTGGGCGTCAAGCAGGAGTGGCTCGGCTTCGTCGACTCCGGACTGCCCGAGGGCGACCCCCTGCCGCCGCTGCCCGACGGCTGCTTCGCGCTGGAGGACGAGGAGACGGCGGCGGGTCGTCTCGTCGCGAAGATCCGCGCGTTCCGGCCGCAGGTCATCACCACGTACGACGAGAACGGGGGCTACCCGCACCCCGACCACATCATGACCCACACGATCTCGATGATCGCCTTCGACGGCGCCGCGGACACCGCGCGGTTCCCCGAGGCGGAGTTCGGACCGGCCTGGGCGCCGCAGAAGCTCTACTACAACCAGGGCTTCAACAAGCCGCGCACCGTCGCCCTGCACGAGGCGCTGCTGGCCCGCGGCATGGAGTCGCCGTACGGGGACTGGCTGGAGCGCTGGAAGGAGTTCGAGCGCGCCGAACGCACGCTGACCACGCATGTTCCGTGCGCGGACTTCTTCGAGATCCGCGACAAGGCGCTGATCGCGCACGCGACGCAGATCGATCCGGAGGGCGGCTGGTTCCGGGTTCCGATGGACATCCAGCGGGACGTCTGGCCGACCGAGGAGTACGAGCTGGCGAAGTCCCTCGTCGATACCTCCCTCCCCGAGAGCGACCTCTTCGCGGGCATCCGCGACAATGCCTGATATGTACGCGACTCAGGCAATGACGCACCTCGTTCCGCTCGCCGAGGAACTGGACAAGAACAAGGTGACCCCCGGGGTCCTCGGCTTCATCGTGTTCGCGGCGCTGGCCGTGGGCGTGTGGCTGCTGATGAAGTCGATGAACCGGCACATGGGGAGGGTCGACTTCGAGGAGGCGCCGGAGGCGTCCGGCGACGCGGAGGGTGTGGGGGTGGGGGCTTCGGCCTCGGATCCCGCAAAGCGGAAGTAGGGGGCGGGGCGGTACCGGGGTTCGGTGGCCGCTCCGCCCTCAATCGCCGGGCGGGCTGGAGTTGTCCTCAAGCGCCGGACGGGCTTGAGGGGTGCCCTCAATCGCCGGGCGGGCTTGATTTGGCCGGGCGGTTAGGGTCCGGGAAGGGTGCCCTCAATCGCCGGGCGGGCTTGATTTGGGGCTGCGGGGCTCAGGGCCTTGTCGGGATCGGGACGCCCATTATTTCTCGGGCCTGGCGGGTTGGGGTCAGGCCCAGGCGCCAGGCCTGCCAGCCGTCCTCCAGGTCCACCCCGCGGTTCAGGACCACCCGGAACGTCTCCGCGCAGTCCTCCAGCTTGCTGTCCCGGGTCGGGTGGCCGGCCGCGGTCAGGTCGGCCAGTTCCTGCTGCGCCACTACCGTGCCCACCTCGATGCCGCCCGGGGACGCGTACGGCAGCAGCGTGCAGCGCAGGAAGCGGGCCCAGTCCGCGCCCCGCGCGTCGCCGTACGAGTCGAACAGCTCGGCCGCCTCGCCGCACAGGTCCAGCGCCTGCGGCGCGCGATGGTTGCCCGCGTCGATCAGGGCCAGCTCCAGGCACGTCCAGGCCTCCCCGTGGGCGACCCCGATGCGCCGGAAGTCGGCCCGCGCGTCCACCAAAAGCTGGCGGGCGAAACCGGAATTGCGCAGGTTGCCCGTCTGCGCGGCCCGCTGGTCGCGGGTGACCCGGCCCGAGTGGTGCCGGGCGCACGCCAGCCCGTACACGTCCCGCATCCGGGAGAACATCGTGCGGGCCCGTTCCAGCTGCCGTACCGCCTGATCGGTGTCGCCGGCCTCCTCCAGGGCCTGGCCCAGGTAGTAGAGCGTCCACGCCTCGCCCCGCGCGTCCTCGCTGTCGCGGTGCCGGGCCAGAGCCGTGTTCAGCTGCTCCACCGCCGGGGCGGGATCGCCGGCCAGCAGCCGGGCGCGGGCCAGCTGGGTCAGCGCCCAGGCCTCGCCCCGCTCGTCCCGGGTGCGCCCGTACAGATCGAGGGCGGTGCGCAGCGCGAGCTCGGCCCGCTCCACGTCGCCCATCCTCAGCAGCACCTGACCCAGCTGGAACTGCGTCCACGCCTCCCCGTGCAGCGACTCGCCCTCGCGGTGCAGGACCAGCGCGGTGTCCAGGAGCTCCAGTGCCTCGGCCGGGTGGGCCCGGTCGCGCTCCACCGCGGCCAGCGCGTGCAGCGACCAGGCCCGGTCCGCGGCCTGCCCGGCGGAGGACTGCAGCTCGATCGCCTCCCGCAGCCGCGCCGCCGCCTCCGTCAGATTGCCCTGGTGGTGCAGGGTGATGCCGAGCGAGCAGAGCGCCAGGGCCGTGCCCGAGTCGTTCTGCGCCTCGCGGTACAGGCCGACGACGGAGGACAGCGTGGTACGGGCCTTGTCCAGCTCGCCGAGCTGCCTGGCCGCGATCCCGGTACGCCACTGCACGGACCGCTCCAGCAGCCCTTGGTCGACCGCCTGCGTCAACTCGCTTATCTCGCCCAGCCGGTAGAGGTCACCACGCAGCAGGCAGTAGTCGCACAGCGCGCCCAGCAGATCGAGGACCGCCGCCTGGTCGACCCCCTCGGCGTGCCGCAGCGCGGACGTGATGAAGCTCGACTCGTCGTCCAGCCAGCGCAGCGCCGCGTCCAGGGACGTGAAGCCGTGCGAGCCGAACTGCCCGGCCCGGGTGGACATCTTGCCGTCCACCATCCGGATCACCGCCCCGGCCAGCTCCGCGTAGTTCACGATCAGCCGCTCCTGCGCGGCCGTGCGCTCGGCGGGCTGCTCCTCGTCGAGCAGCCGGGCCAGGGCGAAGCCGCGTACCAGGTCGTGCAGCCGGTAGCGCGAGCCCCGTACGTGGTCCAGCAGCCCGGCGCCGGTCAGGGCCGTCAGCAGCTTCCCGGCCTCCTGCTCGTCGGCCGAGAGCAGCGCGGCCGCCGCCGCGGCACCCAGACTGGCCCGCCCGGCCAGCGCGAGCCGGCGCAGCAGCCGCCGGGCCGGTTCGGACTGGTCGGTGTAGCGCAGCCACAGGGCCCGCTCGACCGGTGGCACCGGGCCGTACGCGGCGAGATCGGCGGCGAGCGCGCTCGGGGTGCGCGCCCCGAGTGAGGAGCCCGCGATCCGCAGGGCCAGCGGCAGCCCGCCGCACAGCTCGGTGATCGCCTCGCTCGACGGGTAGTCGTACGGCCCCTGGTCCTCCTCCTGCGACGCCTCGCGCAGCAGCTCCTCCGCGCCCGCCGGGTCCAGCGCCCCGATCTCCAGCTGGTGCACCCAGGCCGGCAGGGAGGCGGGCAGGTCGAGCGGCTCGCGGGCGGTGACCAGGACGAGGCTGTCGGAGCGCTCCGGGATCAGCGTGCGGACCTGCTCCGCGTCACTGGCGTCGTCGAGGACGATCGTCACCGGCGTACCGGTCAGATGCTGGTGGTACAGCTCGCTGAGCCGCCGCACCTGCTGCTCGGCGGACGACCCTCCCCTGGCGCCCGGGCCGGTCCCGTCCCGGAACAGCAGCTGCTCACGGGGTGCGCCCAGCCGGTTCAGCAGGTGGAGCAGCGCGTCACGGGTCGGCAGCGGGGGTTCGCCGTCCGCGCCGCCGCGCAGATCCACCACGCACGCGCCCCGGAACTGGTCCTTCAGGTCGTGCGCCGCCCGTACGGCCAGCGTGGTGCGTCCGGCGCCCGGGGGGCCGTGCAGCACGACGACGGTCGGCTTCGTCTCCGTCGACGCGCGGGCCGCGTGCACCCACTGGCCGATCCGGGCGAGCTCGGCCCGCCGGCCGGCGAACGTGCCTTCGGAAGAAGGGAGATGACCGAACGACTGCTCAAGGAGCGACCGCATGCGTGCTGCCGCGCTCCGGTCCCCGCCGCGCAGCTGAGGGGCGGTCCGCGACTGGGTGGCGGCGGCCTTCTTCTTCGACGGGGTGCGGGTCGAGGCGGTCAGCATCCGCTGCTGGTCGAGGAACGGGCGGATGCCCCGTACCTCCAGCGCGGTGAGCCACTGCAGCCGCAACTGCTCGGTCCCGCCCGGCTGTCCGAGCGCACCGGCCCGGCGGGAGGCGGCCGGCCAGTGCGAGGCGGTGACCTTGGCGACGGTGGCGGTGGCGCCCGCGACCGCGACGACGGCCCCCGCGCCGAGCGCCAGGCCCGACTCCGTGCCGAGCGCCAGGTCCGCGACGAAGGCGGCGGCCGCGGCGACTCCGGTGACCAGCAACGGCGTTGTCAGCGTCGCCCGGCTGAGCCCTGGGCCGGCGAGGTCTGCCCGGCAGCCGCGGCGTCGAGCGCCTGGGTGTACGCGTCGTACTCCTCGGCCGCGCCCGCGGCCATGCTGTCGAGCGCGCCCCGCGCACGCGTCATCAGTACGCCGGTGTCCGTCCGTCCGCCGGTGCGCCGTGCCTCTTCCTCCACGGCCCGTGCCAACAGCCTTTCGGCATCGGCCCGGTGGCTGTCCCGTATCCGCATCCGTCCCCCTCGGTTTCCCGCCCCGGCCGGCCCGGCACCCGCCCGCGTGGATCACCCAGTCTCCTGCCTCGGGGCCGCGCGCGACAGGGAGTCCGCGAGACTGCGCCGACAGCCGTAGAGGCTCTGCGCGGGTCCGCGGGCGCCTGCCGTCGGTCGGTTGCCAGGTCCACGGCGACGGAGAAGGGCACGTCAGTCCTGATCGCGAAAACTGCATCGGATGCGAGACGGCTTTTCCGTTCTCTACATGTCCCCAAGATCGACTGTGATGGAGAAAGGTGCGGTGGCCTTCACCGTGCTGGTGAACACCTCGCCGTCCCGGTAGGCCTTGGTGGCCGGGTCGAGGATGTAGGTGTACACGATCGGGACCCCGGTGGCGGCCTGCTCGACCCGCCAGTAGAAGGGGATGCCGGCCTTGGCGTACTGGTCCACCTTCACGATCCGGTCGGTGGTCTCCGAGCCGGGCGACACGACCTCGACGACCAGGAGCACGTGCTCGGGGCGGGTGGGCGTGAGGTCGATGGTTTCCGCCTGGTAGACGATGACGTCAGGGCGGCGGTTGGTGAGGGGAACGTCCTGAAGGCGGACGTCGAAGTCCGTGTCGGCATTCCAGTCCGGGCCCGCGGCGGCGTCCAGGGCGTTGGCCAGGATCCGGGCCAGCCGGCTGTGCCGCTTGGAGGCGCTCGGGCTCACGACGACCATCCCGTCCACGATCTCGATGCCGGCGCACTGCTCCTCGGACCAGGAGTCGTACTGCTCCGCGCTGATCTGCGTATGCATCCACGCGGGCGCCACCATCTCGGCGGTCATCGTGTACCTCCTTCGAGAGGCCTCGGCAGGTCCGGCGCCGCTGCGCCAAGCCTACTGTTTCGAGGTGCCGGGCTGCCCGACCCGGAAGGGAAGGAGCCGCCCACCACGTAATGGCGCATAAGTGCAATTCGGCCAAGTGAGGCGGGCGCGTCAGCGTTTCACCGGTCGCGGCAGACGCTGTGAGAGGCTGGGTCGCATGAACCGGTTGGCTGGTGTGACCTCGCCTTATCTGCTTCAGCATGCCGACAATCCTGTCGACTGGTGGCCCTGGACACCGGAGGCCTTCGAGGAGGCACGGCGGCGGGATGTGCCCGTTCTGCTGTCGGTGGGTTACTCGGCGTGCCACTGGTGCCATGTGATGGCGCACGAATCGTTCGAGGACGACGAGGTCGCGGCGTATCTGAACGAGCACTTCGTGCCGGTCAAGGTCGACCGCGAGGAGCGCCCCGACGTCGACGCCGTCTACATGGAGGCGGTGCAGGCGGCGACCGGCCAGGGCGGCTGGCCGATGACCGTCTTCCTCACCGCCGACGCCGAACCCTTCTACTTCGGGACGTACTTCCCGCCCGAGTCCCGCCACGGCCTGCCGTCCTTCCGCGAGGTGCTCGAAGGAGTCACGGCGGCCTGGACCGACCGGCGCGACGAGGTCGGCGAGGTCGCCGGACGCATCGTCAGGGACCTCTCGCAGCGCTCCCTCGCTCACGGCACGGACGGCCTGCCGGCCGAGTCGGAGCTGGCCCAGGCGCTGCTCGGCCTGACCCGCGAGTACGACGAGAAGCACCGCGGTTTCGGCGGCGCGCCCAAGTTCCCGCCGTCGATGGCGATCGAGTTCCTGCTGCGCCACCACGCCCGGACCGGGGCGGACGGCGCGCTCCAGATGGCCGCCGACACCTGCGAGGCGATGGCCAGGGGCGGGATGTACGACCAGCTCGGCGGCGGCTTCGCCCGCTACTCGGTGGACCGGGAGTGGATCGTCCCGCACTTCGAGAAGATGCTGTACGACAACGCGCTGCTCTGCCGGGTGTACGCGCACCTGTGGCGTTCGACCGGGTCGGAACTGGCCCGTCGGGTGGCCCTGGAGACCGCTGACTTCATGGTTCGCGAGCTGCGCACCGCCGAGGGCGGCTTCGCCTCCGCCCTGGACGCCGACAGCGAGGACGCGGACGGGAAGCACGTCGAGGGTGCGTACTACGTCTGGACGCCCGCGCAGCTGCGCGAGGTGCTCGGCGAGGACGACGCCGCGTTCGCGGCCGCGCACTTCGGGGTGACGCAGGAGGGCACCTTCGAGGAGGGTTCCTCGGTGCTCCAGCTCCCGCCGAAGGGCCCGCTCCACCCGCCGCGGACGGGCGAGGTCGTGGACGAGGCACGGGCCGCCGATGTGCGGGCCCGGCTGTTCGCCGCCCGTGAGCTGCGCAAGCGGCCGGGGCGGGACGACAAGGTCGTCGCCGCGTGGAACGGCCTGGCGGTCGCGGCGCTCGCCGAGGCGGGTGCGTACTTCGACCGCCCCGACCTGATCGAGCGCGCCACCGAGGCCGCGGACCTGCTGGTGCGGCTCCACATGGGCCCGGTCGCCCGGCTGGTCCGCACCTCCAAGGACGGCCGCGCCGGCGAGCACGCCGGGGTGCTGGAGGACTACGGCGACGTCGCGGAGGGCTTCCTCGCACTGGCCGCCGTCACCGGTGAGGGCGTCTGGCTGGAGTTCGCGGGCTTCCTGCTGGACATCGTGCTGGAGCACTTCACCGGCGAGGGCGGTCAGCTGTACGACACCGCGGACGATGCCGAGCAGTTGATCCGCCGCCCGCAGGATCCGACCGACAGCGCCACCCCGGCCGGCTGGACGGCGGCGGCCGGAGCGCTGCTCTCGTACGCCGCGTACACCGGATCGGAACCCCACCGCACCGCCGCGGAAGGGGCGTTGGGCGTGGTGAAGGCGCTGGGCCCGAAGGCGCCGCGGTTCATCGGCTGGGGGCTCGCGGTGGCCGAGGCGCTGCTCGACGGCCCGCGTGAGGTGGCCGTCGCCGGACCGGTCGGCGGCGCGCTGCACCGCACGGCGCTGCTGGGCCGGGCACCCGGTGCGGTGGTCGCGGCGGGGGAGACCTCGGGCACGGAGTTCCCGCTGCTGGCGGACCGGCCCATGGTGGACGGCGCGCCGACGGCGTACGTGTGCAGGCACTTCGTGTGCGACGCGCCGACGACGGACCCGGAGGTGCTGGAGCGCGCGCTCAGGGGCGAGGGGGCCTGAGCCGCGTCACAGCGGCAGGCCGCTCTCCAGCGCGTCCAGCGCCTCGTTGATCATGGCCACCAGGTCGCCCTCCTGGCCGTGCTCGGCCCAGTACAGCGTCACCTCACGCAGCGCGCCCAGCACCGACGCGACGAAGACCCTGATCCTCAGGTCGTCCGCGCTGCCGCCGGTGCGGTCGGCGAGCACCTGGGAGAGGATCTTCGCCGTGTCCGACATGGTCTCCGTCATCCGCGCCCGGATGGCGGGGACCTCCACCATCAGCCGGGTGCGCTGGCGCAGTTCCTCGTTCTCGGTGGTGATGAACGACGTCAGCGACTCGGTCAGCATCAACCGCACGGAGAGCAGGGGCGGTTCACCGGCCGGCCGGCTCCGCAGCGCGGCTTCCATGACCGGGTCGTACTCGTCGGTGAGGACGATGTCCTCCTTGGTCGCGAAGTACCGGAACACCGTGCTCGGCGACACCTCCGCCGCCTCCGCGATCTGTTCGATGGTCGTCGCGTCGTACCCCTGCTCGGCGATGAGGCGGTAGGTCGCCTGCCGGATCGCGACCCGGGTCCTGAGCTTCTTGCGCTCGCGCAGCCCCAGCGGGGGCTGCGCTCCGGGTGCGGTGAGGGAAGGGGGACGAGAGGTGGCGGCCATGGTCGCCATTGTCAGGCATCGACGGGGGTGGCGGCCACGTCGGCGGGTTCCTGCCGCTCCTGTCCCGGGGTGGTCAGGAACGCCGCGACCAGCAGGGCGCTGACCAGTGCGGTGGCGCTGATGACGAACATGACCAGGCTCATGCCGTGCAGGTACGCGGCGTCGGCGGAGTCCGCGAGCCGCTGCGCGCCGAGCTTCGCCGCGACGGCGTGGGCGGCGACGACCGAGTCCCCGGCCGTGTCCGCGGCGCCGGCCGGTACCCCCGTGGTGTCGAGCCGCCCGCTGTAGGCCCCGGCGAGCAGGCTGCCCAGCAGGGCGATCCCGAGGGCGCCACCCGTCTGCCGCACGGTCATCAGCAGTCCCGATCCGCTGCCGGAGCGGTCTGCGGGCAGGGCGCCCAGCGCGGCGTCCATGGCGGGGACGACGGCGAGGCCGAAGCCGACCCCGGCGACGGAGAGCCACATCGCGGTGAAGCCGTAACCGCTGTCGACCGTCGTGCCGCTGCCGAGCAGCGCGGCGAAGGCGAGCACGACGAGTCCGGCCGACATCGTCGCGCGGGCCCCGAAGCGGGCGTTGGCCAGGCCGCCCGCCCTCGTGGCGACGATCAGCCCGCCCATCAGCGGCAGCATCCGCACACCCGTGCCGAAGGCGTCGTTGCCCAGCACGGCCTGGAGGTAGCCGGGCAGGATGAACATCAGCCCCGCCAGCACGAACATCACGAGCGTCGCGGCGAGCGTGCTCAGCAGGAACGTCCGCTGCCGCAGCAGGGACATGTCGAGCATCGGGCGGGCGGCCTCGCGCTCGCGCAGGACGAGCGCGCCGATCAGGGCCACGCCCGCCGCCAGTACGGCCAGGACGAGCGGGTCGCCCCAGCCGCGGACCGGAGCCTCGATGACCCCGTAGATCAGGGCGCCGAGGCCGGCCGCGGTCAGCACGGTGGAGACCGTGTCGACCTTGGGGGCCGCGGGGTCGCGGGTCTCCGGGAGCAGGAACACGCAGGCCGTGATGCCGATGCCGACCATCGGGACGTTGACCAGGAAGACCGAGCCCCACCAGAAGTGGTCGAGCAGCCAGCCGCCCAGGATCGGGCCGAGCGGCATGCCGAGCGCGGAGGCGGCCGAGACGATGCCGATGGCCTTGATCCGGTCCTTCGGCTCACCGAAGAGCGAGGGCAGGACGGCGAGGGCGAGCGGCATGACGAACGCGCCGCCGACGCCCATCACGCAGCGCGCGGCGATGACGGCGGGCACCCCGTCGGCGAGGGTGCCGATGACCGAGCCGGCCAGGAAGACGCCGAGTCCGGTGATGAGCATCGAGCGACGGCCGAACCGGTCGCCGAGCAGGCCCGCCGGCAGCATCAGCGCGGCGAACACGACGACGTAGGCGTCGGCCATCCACTGCTGTTCGCCGGTGGTGGCGCCGAGGTCCCCGGCCATGGTCGGCAGGGCCACGTTGAGGATCGTCATGTCGAAGCCGAGGACGAGCATGCTCGCCACCAGCGCGCCCAGGGCCCACCAGCGTCGGTTCATGGCCTTCTCCTTTGAGAGTGTCAGTCAAATGACAGTAACTCTCAAAAGGGTGTGAGTGTCAATGTGTGCGTGGGGGTGCCCGGGGCGGCGGCATGGCGCGCGGGCGCGGCGGTGCGGGGTGGCCGGGTGCGGGAGGGTGTGCCGGGGCAGCCGTCGGCCCGGCTCGTCGGCCGGGGCGGACGGTGATCGTCCGCGGTCGCCGCAGCGGGGCGGGGGGTGCGGGGTTACGCGCCGGTCGGGTGGACCGCGGTGATGCCGGCGAGGATGAGAGTGATCCCGGCGAGGAACTGCTCGCGGTCGTCGTGGTCGCGCATCTGGTCCGCCACGGCCCGGGTGAACGGGTACTCGTCGGGGTCGAGCGCTTCCCATGCCGTCGAGACGGAGTCGAGGAACTCGGCGCGGTCCGTGCCGGGGGCGAGCGCGCTCCCGCCGGCGCTGTTCGCGGCGTTCTGGCCCGCGGCGCCGAGGATGTAGTGCACCAGGGCCGAGGTCGCCGTGAACCAGCTGCCCTCCGGTACGCCCAGCGCCCGGACCTGCCGCCCGATGCTCTCGAAGATCCGCGGCGTCACCGACTGCCAGGGGCTGCGGGACATCTGGGTGGCGAGCTGCGTGGCGAGCCAGGGGTGTCGGTCGAGGGCGTCGAACAGCCCGAGTGCGACTGCCCGGATCTCCGTCCGCGGCGAGTCCGGGTGTTCGGCCGGCCCGGCGGCCAGGGCTGCGGCGACGACGGCGTCGGTCGCGGCGTCGAGCAGCTCACCCTTGTTCGCCACGTGCCAGTAGATCGCCCCGGGCCCGGTGGCGAGGCGTCCGGTCAGCGCCCGGAAAGTCAGCCCGCCCTCGCCGGCCGTGTCGAGCAGCTCGACGGCGGCCTCGATGATGCGCTCCCGGGTGAGCGCGTCCGTGCGCCGCTCCGACTTACGCGTCCGTGGTGTCACCTCGTCATTTTGACATGTCTGGAGCGCCGTTCCAACATGGGTACTGGAACGCCGTTCCATCGAGTGGCCGGACCCCTCGCCGGGCGGCCCCGACCCCGAAGGAGCCACCATGAACACCCCTGTCACGATCATCGGCGCCGGCCTCGGCGGCCTCACGCTCGCCCGCGTCCTGCACGTCCACGGCATCCCGGCCACCGTCTACGAGGCGGAGGCCTCCCCGGCGGCGCGTGCGCAGGGCGGGATGCTCGACATCCACGACGAGAACGGCCGGCCGGCTCTCCGGGCGGCAGGGCTGACGGACGAGTTCCGCGCCCTCGTCCTGGAGGGCCGAGAGGCGACGCGGGTGCTCGGCCGGGACGGGGCCGTGCTGTTCGACGACGACAGTGCGCGTGGCCGCCCCGAGGTGCTGCGCGGTGAGCTGCGGCGGATCCTGCTCGAATCGCTCCCGGCCGGCACCGTCCGGTGGGGGCACAAGGTCAGCGGCGTCCGCGCCCTCGGCGACGGCCGCCACGAGGTGGCCTTCGCCGACGGCGCCACCGTCCACGCGAGCCTGCTGGTCGGCGCGGACGGGGCGTGGTCACGGGTCCGGCCGCTGCTCTCCGATGCCGTGCCCGAGTACACCGGCATGTCGTACGTGGAGACGTACCTGTTCGACAGCGACACCAGGCACCCGGCCACTGCGAAGGCGGTCGGCGGCGGATCGCTCTTCGTGCTCGCCCCGGGCAAGGGGATCCAGGCCCACCGGGAGAGCGGCGGGACCCTCCACACCTACGTGGCGCTCACCGAGCCGCAGGAATGGTTCGCCGCCGTCGACTTCACCGATTCCGGGGCGGCGGCCGCCCGGATCGCGCAGCAGTTCGACGGCTGGGCGCCGGAGCTCACCGCGCTGATCACCGACGGTGAGACCGCACCGGTCCTGCGCACCCTCAACGCCCTGCCCGTCGAGCACCGCTGGGACCGGGTGCCGGGGGTGACCCTGCTCGGCGACGCCGCCCACCTGTCGATCCCGAACGGCGAAGGCGCCAACCTGGCCATGCTCGACGGCGCCGAACTCGGCAACGCCCTCGCCGCGCACCCCGGCGACGTCGAGGCCGCCCTCGCCGAGTTCGAGCAGGCCATGTTCCCCCGCAGCGCCGCGGCCGCCGCCGACGGCGCCGACCTCCACGCCACCCTCTTCGGTGACGGCACCCCGCACAGCCTGATCAGCATGTTCACCGGGGGTGAGTAGCCGCGGCCGGCCGTTCGCCGGGCCGGCCGTGCGGCGCCGGCGGACCGGCCGGGACCGGAGGGTGCGGGGCTCAGCTGTGCTGGTAGGCCACCAGCGAGATGCCGACGTAGTGCACGACGAAGGCCGCCAGGGTCAGCGAGTGGAAGACCTCGTGGAAACCGAACCAGCGCGGTGACGGGTTCGGCCGCTTGATGCCGTAGATGACGCCGCCCGCGCTGTAGAGCAGTCCGCCGACCACGACCAGCACGAGCACCGCGATCCCGCCGGTCCGCATGAAGTCCGGCAGGAAGAAGACCGCCGCCCACCCCATCGCGATGTAGCAGGGCGTGTAGAGCCAGCGCGGGGCGCCGACCCAGAACACCCGGAAGGCGATGCCCGCGACCGCCGCGCCCCAGACCGCCCACAGCAGCGGGGTGCCGGTGGACTCGGGCAGCAGCAGCAGGGTCAGCGGGGTGTAGGTGCCCGCGATGATCAGGAAGATGTTGGCGTGGTCGAGCCTGCGCAGCACCGCCTCGCCGCGCGGCCCCCAGGTGCCACGGTGGTAGACGCCGCTCACGCCGAACAGCAGGCACGCGCTCAGGACGTAGACGCCGCAGGCGATCCGGCCACGGGTGCTGTCCGTGAGCGCGATCAGCACGATGCCCGCGATGAGGACCGCGGGGAACATGCCGGCGTGCAGCCAGCCGCGCATCCGCGGCTTCAGCGGGAAGACGTCGGTGTCGGCTGGTTCCAGCCCGGCGGGTTCGGGCGCGGCGGCGGCAGCAGCAGTCATCCCCGCATCGTACCTACGCCACCGTAGGTACCGGATACGAGTGGCGATGCTCACGTGGGCGGCCCCTGGACATATGGGCGGAACGGTCGGATGATCAAATGAGTGCGGTCGGCACCGGATGAGCGCCAGGGGAATCCGAAAGGGTAAAAGCATCCGGGTCGCAGCCCCCACGGGGCAACTACCAACACACACCCTCATCAAGGAGCGATCGTGGCGCGCGACATCGCGGCTCCCCTCACTGTTCCCACCAACCACCAGGAGCTCGTCTCCTGGGTCGACGAGATCGCAGCCCTCACCGAACCGGACCGGGTGGTCTGGTGCGACGGCTCCGAGGCCGAGTACGAGCGCCTTTGCGGGGAGCTCGTCGACAGGGGCACGTTCACCAAACTCGACGAGATCAAGCGCCCGAACTCGTACTACGCAGCCTCCGACCCGAGCGATGTCGCGCGTGTCGAGACCCGGACGTTCATCTGCTCCGAGAAGGAGGAGGACGCCGGTCCGACGAACCACTGGAAGGCCCCGCCGAGATGCGGGAGATCTTCGTCGGCGAGCAGGGCGTCTTCCGCGGCTCCATGCGCGGCCGCACCATGTACGTCGTGCCCTTCTGCATGGGCCCCGTCGGCTCGCCGCTCTCCGCGATCGGCGTCGAGATCACCGACTCCGCGTACGTCGCCGTCTCCATGCGCACCATGACGCGCATGGGCCAGATCGTGCTCGACGAGCTCGGCACCGACGGATTCTTCGTCAAGGCCGTGCACACCCTGGGTGCCCCCCTCGCCGAGGGCGAGGCCGACGTCCCGTGGCCCTGCAACTCCACCAAGTACATCTCGCACTTTCCCGAGGACCGCGAGATCTGGTCCTACGGCTCCGGCTACGGCGGCAACGCCCTGCTCGGCAAGAAGTGCTACGCGCTGCGCATCGCCTCCGTCATGGCGCGCGACGAGGGCTGGCTCGCCGAGCACATGCTGATCCTCAAGCTCACCCCGCCGCGCGGCGAGTCCAAGTACGTCGCCGCGGCCTTCCCGAGTGCCTGCGGCAAGACCAACCTCGCCATGCTGGAGCCCACGATCTCCGGCTGGACCGTCGAGACCATCGGTGACGACATCGCCTGGATGCGGTTCGGCGAGGACGGCCGGCTCTACGCGATCAACCCCGAGGCCGGCTTCTTCGGCGTCGCGCCCGGCACCGGCGAGCACACCAACGCCAACGCCATGAAGACCATGTGGGGCAACTCCGTCTTCACCAACGTCGCGCTCACCGACGACGGCGACGTCTGGTGGGAGGGCATGACCGAGGAACTGCCCAAGCACCTCACGGACTGGAAGGGCAACGACTGGACCCCCGAGTCCGGCACGCCCGCCGCCCACCCCAACGCCCGCTTCACCGTCCCGGCCGGCCAGTGCCCGATCATCGCGCCCGAGTGGGAGGACCCGAAGGGTGTGCCGATCTCGGCCATCCTCTTCGGCGGCCGCCGCGCCTCGGCCGTCCCGCTGGTCACCGAGTCCTTCAACTGGCAGCACGGTGTCTTCCTCGGGGCCAACGTCGCCTCCGAGAAGACCGCCGCCGCGGAGGGCAAGGTCGGCGAGCTGCGCCGCGACCCGTTCGCCATGCTGCCGTTCTGCGGCTACAACATGGGCGACTACATGAACCACTGGCTGAAGGTCGGCGCGGACAAGCCGGACCAGTCGAAGCTCCCGAAGATCTACTACGTGAACTGGTTCCGCAAGAACGACGCGGGCAAGTTCGTCTGGCCCGGCTTCGGCGAGAACAGCCGGGTCCTGAAGTGGATCGTCGAGCGCCTGGAGGGCAAGGCCGAAGGCGTCGAGACCCCGATCGGCATCCTGCCGGCCAAGGGCTCGCTCGACACCGAGGGGCTGAATCTCTCCGAGTCGGACCTGGACTTCCTGCTCAAGGTCGACAAGGAGGTCTGGCGCGAGGAGGCCGCGCTGGTCCCCGAGCACCTCAACACCTTCGGCGACCACACGCCGAAGGAGCTGTGGGACGAGTACCGCGCCCTGGTCCAGCGCCTGGGCTGACGGCCCGCCCGCTCCCCGCGGCGCAGCGAGAAGCGGCGCATCGTTCGATGCGCCGCGGGGGTCGGATCAATGGGTGGCACCCGGTCCACGCGCCTCGACGGCCCGTGGACCGGGGCCGTCAGAGGGCGCCGACCAGCCGCGGCGGGGCGGCGGGGGAGTCGGCGGAGGCAGCGGCCGAGACCGCTGCGGTGTGGGCGTCCATACGCTCGGCCGAGAGGATCGCGACAGCCGTGTCGGCGCGCGATGCCGCCACCACCAGCGCGCGGCCCGCGAGGGCGTGGGCGCGGCGGTGCAGGGCCGGGGCGGGGGCGTCGGTCAGACCGGCGTGCCTCGCGGGCGGTGCGCCACGCAACCTGGCGACCTGCTCGGCGATGCGGTCGCCCGCCTCGCCGAGTCCCAGCTCGTCGGTGACCGCGAGCAGTGCGGCCAGATGTCCGGCGAGCTGGATGTCCAGCTCCTCCTCGCGGGAACGGTGCGGGAAGTCGGCGGCGTGGTCGGCCGGTGTGTGGACCGATTTGGTGCGGATCGGCTCGTACATGGATGGCCTCCTGGTGATGCTGTGGAACCATCCTAGCTTGGATTCAGTCTAAAGTTGTCCAGATTCATGAACCGGTGCGGGGAACGCCCGCGGGGCCGGGCTACACCTGGCTGTAGCCGTCCAGGAAGCGGGCGATCCGGCCGATCGCGTCCGTCAGATCCTCGGTCGAGGGCAGCGTCACGACCCGGAAGTGATCAGGCTCCGGCCAGTTGAACCCCGTCCCCTGCACCACCATGATCTTCTCGGCCCGCAGCAGGTCGAGGACCATCTGCCGGTCGTCCTTGATCTTGTAGACCTTGGGGTCGAGCCGCGGGAAGAGGTACAGCGCCCCCTTCGGCTTCACGCAGGTCACGCCCGGAATCTGCGTCAGCAGGTCGTAGGCCACGTCCCGCTGCTCCAGGATCCGCCCGCCCGGCAGCACCAGGTCGTTGATCGACTGCCGCCCGCCCAGCGCGGTGGCCACGGCGTGCTGCGACGGCATGTTGGCGCACAGCCGCATGTTGGCCAGGATCGTCAGCCCCTCGATGTAAGAGGAGGCGTGCGCCTTCGGACCGCAGACCGCCAGCCAGCCGGAGCGGTACCCGGCCACCCGGTAGTTCTTGGACAGCCCGTTGAAGGTGAGCACCAGCAGGTCGGGCGCGATGGTCGCGGTCGGGGTGTGGGTCGCTCCGTCGTACAGGATCCGGTCGTAGATCTCGTCGGAGCAGACGACCAGGTTGTGGCGCCGGGCGATCTCCGTCAGCCCGCGCAGCATCTCGTCGTCGTACACCGCACCCGTCGGGTTGTTCGGGTTGATGATCACGAGGGCCTTGGTGCGGTCGGTGATCTTCCGCTCGATGTCGGCCAGGTCCGGCATCCAGTCGGACTGCTCGTCGCACCGGTAGTGCACGGCCGTACCGCCGGCCAGCGAGACCGACGCGGTCCACAGCGGATAGTCCGGAGCCGGTACGAGGACCTCGTCACCGTCGTCCAGCAGCGCCTGCATCGACATCTGGATCAGCTCGGAGACGCCGTTGCCCAGGTAGATGTCCTCGACGCCGAGGTCGATCCCCTTGGTCTGGTAGTGCTGCATCACCGCCCGCCGCGCGGACAGCAGCCCCTTCGCGTCGCCGTAACCGTGCGCCCCCGAGAGGTTGCGCAGGATGTCCTCGAGGATCTCCGGCGGGCACTCGAAACCGAACGCGGCGGGGTTGCCGGTGTTCAGCTTGAGGATGCGGTGACCTGCGGCTTCCAGCCGCATGGCCTCCTCGAGCACCGGGCCGCGGATTTCGTAACAGACGTTGGCGAGCTTCGTGGACTGGATGACCTGCATGTCTGCGAGCTTACGACTGTGTTTCACGGGCCGCCCGGGCTTTCCCCGCAGGTTGACCCACCCGGGTCGGCGCGCCCGTCCGGCCCGGCTTCCATCGCCATGCGCCCGCCGCCCGCGAACCGTGGGAACCCGGGGCGCGGGCGGGGCCGGGCTTGGAATGGGGTGGAACAGGGACGTGACGTACCGGATCGGGTGACATGCGCCACGTGACCTGGGCCGTCCGCGTCACTCCGGCAGCCTGGCGCCCTGCGGCAGGTCGATCGCGAAGGCGTCCGCGAGGACGCGCTCCACCTCGGCGGCGTCCGCCAGCTCCCGCTCCTCCCGGCTGCCGTCGTTCCCCGTCACCACGAGCGTGCGGCCCGCGAGCGCCAGGTGGGCGTCCGCGGTGGCGCGCTGGACGTACAGCAGATGTGCGAACGGCGAGCGCGGGTTGGTCGCGATGTGCCAGTTGATGACCTCGAAGTCGGGCGCCTCGTACGGCTCCAAGGTGAACACGTACTGCCCCTGCCACTGCCCGTCACCCGCCCGTGCCTGGAGCTCCCACAGCTCCAGCGGCCCGTCGTGCGGCGGGTGGACGAGCCGGTGGTGGCGCGGGCTGTCGTGCAGTTCGGCGCCCGTGACCAGGGCGATCGGCTCCAGCAGCGAGCCGGCGGAGCCGAAGCCGACATCGGCGAGATACGGGGTCGGCTCGCCCGGCACCCGGACCCGCATCAGCATGTGCGTCCGCGGCCGGATGTCACCGGGGCCCGCACCCAGCACGACCCGCGCGCAGAGCAGCGTGACCTCGAACCCGAGCGCCCGCAGCGCCGCGGCGAGCAGGGTGTTCTGCTCGTAGCAGTAGCCGCCGCGCCGGCTGCGTACGAGCTTGGTCTCCAGGTCGGCCAGGGCGAGCGAGGGCACGGTGCCGAGCACGGGGTCCAGATTCTCGAACGGGATGCTCAGCGCGTGCGCGCGGTGCACGGAGCGCAGCACGGCCAGGGTGGGCCGGTGCTCACCGCGCAGGCCGATGCGGGCGAGGTAGGTGTCGAGGTCGAGGGCGTGGTCACGGTCGAGGGCCATGCCCAGACGGTACGCAGCCGGGCCGCCCCTGCGCGTCCGACCTGAGGTGTGGGCTCCCTCGTCCTCAGGTCCCGGTCCCCGGGGCGGACGAACCTCTGGAATACCTCAACACGGGTGAGAACAGCGGCCCGGCGGGGGACGCTGCCCACATGATCGGAAAATGGAAGCAGGACACGGTCGTGATCGTGGTGCGCGACGCGGACGACATCACCGCCGCGCTCCGCCAGGCACTGGACGGCGCGAGCGCCGCGGAACGCCCCGGCCTGGAGCGGGCCCTGGCGCTCGCCGCCGAGGCGGCCGCCACACCGGACGCGCAACTGCGCGGCCGCTGGGCGGGAAGCCGGATCCGGGCAAGCGGTCACCAGGGGCCCCTCGACGCCGTGGCGGCCGTCAAGGCCCTGCGCACGGCCGAGCCCGGACTCAGCCTGCTCCAGGCGGTGAACCTGTCGAAGGACGCGGCCGCGGCAGAGGCCGGATAGCCACGGGACGGACGCGCCCGCCCGCCGCCGCCCGGGGCTGGGGCCGGCATCGGTCATGACGGCAGTGTGCCAGCGGGGTACGGCAGCCGCCCCGCGTAACTCGCATGACGTGCCGCGCGCCCCCGCCGTAGGGTCCCCGCCATGGACTGGCAGGCCTGGCACGACACGTACGACCTCCCCGACTCCTGGATGGCGCGGCGGCTGCGGGCCGTCGAGGCCCGCATCCGGGATGCCCTGGACAGCGCGCCGCCCGGGCCGCTGCGGGTGATCAGCGTGTGTTCCGGTCAGGGCCGCGATCTCGTCGGGGCGCTGGCGGGCCATCCCCGGCGCGACGACGTCCGCGCCCGGCTGGTGGAACTGGACCCCGGCAACACCGCGGTCGCCGCGGAACTGGCCCGCGCCGCCGGACTGACGCGGGTGGAGCCGGTGACGGGCGACGCCTCGCTCACCGATCACTACCTCGACCTGGCACCCGCCGACCTCGTACTGGTCTGCGGCGTGTTCGGCAACATCGTCGACGCCGACATCGAGCGCACCGTCGACACCTGCACCCGGCTGTGCAGGACCGGCGGCACCGTCGTCTGGACGCGCAACCGCCACGCACCCGACCGGGTGCCACAGGTCTGCGACTGGTTCGAGGAGCGCGGCTTCGAGCGGCTCTGGCTGTCCGGGCCGGACGCCGGATTCGGCGTCGGCGCGCACCGCCACACCGGCGAGCCAGGCGAACTCGCAGCGGGGCAACGGATGTTCGACTTCGTCGGCTACGACGTGCTCAAGGCTGCCAGGGCGGGCGAGCCGCGGCCAGCGGGGACCTGATGGTCACGGCCCCGGCTCCCTCGCCGGCGTCCCGTGCCCTGAGCCACGTCGCGTCCCTGTCGGCGGGGAGACCGCTCGACGCCTCGCTGCGGCTGACGATGAACCTCCACCCCGACCGCGAGACGGGCGGCCGGGCGGTCCTGGCCGCCCTGGCGCAGGACGGCGTCTACCACTCCCAGTTCGTGACGGGCACCAGCAACGGCGGCCTCACGGCGCACCCCGGCGGGGACAGATGGCGCTGGGAGAGCCGGATCTTCGCCGGCGCCTACGACGGGGTGTCCGCGGAACACCGCCCGGTGTACGGGGCGTTGAACTTCCGCCGCGCCGCCATCGGCGCCGCCCCCAGATTCGGCTCGGCGCACCTGCGGCTGACCGCGGACGCGCTGCCGCGCGCCACCTTCTGCTACCCGGACAGCGCCGCCGAGCCGGCCGACTTCGGCATCGCGGCCGGCATGCACCTGATCGAGCTGGCCCAGGCCGACGACCGGGACGCGCTGGACGACTACATCGAGGCCCAGATCCACGGCCCGGTCCTGCTGGACCGGCACGTCGAGGCCCTCGTCCTCGACCCCTGCTAGCGCTCCACCCCGGTGGAGGAGGCGGCCCGCGCCCTGCCCTTCCGTACCGAATGGCACGCGGGATTCCGCCTGACCGTCGAGCGGCTGCGCCGGCACGGCGACTACCGGGGCGAGGAGTTCGTCACCCTCGGGGCCGAGATCGCCGAGGACGGGGTGCTCGACCCCCGGATCATCGGCGACGCCGTCCGCACCGGCCGCCACGACCCCCAGTCGCTGAAGCGGGTCTGGCACTGCCTGGCCCGCTTCGGCGCCCCGCCCCGCTGACGCACCCGACCGGACCGGGCACAGGATGTCGGGTCGGGCAGGGTGGTTCCTTCCTAGCGTGGTGGACGAAAGGGAAGGGGAAACGGGGTGCTGGAGCGGCTGAACGAGGCCATGGACCACATCGAGCGTCGTCTCGACGACCGGATCGAGGTCGCGGAGCTCGCCAGGATCGCGTGGACGTCGGAGCACCACCTGCGGCGGATGTTCTCCGCGCTCGCCGGGGTCCCGCTGTCGGAGTACGTCCGGCGCAGACGGCTCACGGTCGCGGGTGCCGAGGTGCTGGCGGGTGAGCGGACGCTGCTGGAGATCGCGGTGCGCTACGGCTACACCTCGGGCGAGGCGTTCGCCCGGGCCTTCCGGGCCATGCACGGCATCGGACCCGGCGAGGCCAGGCGCACCGGGGCCGCGTTGCGGTCCCAGCCCCGGATGTCCTTCCGTCTCATTGTCGAAGGGAGCAGCAGCATGCGGTACCGGATCGTGGAGAAGGACGAGTTCAGCGTGGTGGGCAGGAAGGCGCGCGTCCCCTGGTGCACGAGGGGATGAACCCGGCCATCGCCGATTTCATCCGCGGCATCGACCAGGAGACCGTGCGGCGTATCAAGAGGCTGTCCGACCAGGAGCCGGAAGGGATCGTCTCGGTCAGCGACGACCTCGCCGAAAGTCGCGCGGAGGGCACCGAACTGGACTACTACCACGGGGTGGTGAGCTCGGCGCCCGCTCCCGAGGACCTGGACGCGCTCCCGGTGCCGGCCGGCATCTGGGCCGTCTTCGAGAGTGCGGGCGCCTTCCCGCAGGCGCTCCAGTACCTGTGGCGGGACGTGTTCACCGAGTGGTTCCCGTCCAATCCGTACCGGAGCAGGCCGGGCCCGGAGATCCTGCGGACCCGGCTGTCGGCCGACGGGGCGCGGGCGGAGGCGGAGCTGTGGATTCCGGTGGAGCGGACCGGGACCTGACCCGGTGGTGCACCCGCGGGGACCAGGGCGGGGGTTGTTACCGGCGGGTGTGGGGATTCCGTAGCGGCCTGAATGCGCCCCTTGTGGGGGCGCCCCTCAGTGCGGAACCATGCGCATGTCAAACCGGAGGAACTTCGGTCGCAGAGGCCCCACGCACTCTGCACAGGTCACTTTGAGGGGACCCCCACATGAACAAGCCTCTCGCCGGTGCGCTCTTCGCGGTACTGCTCCTCGGAGCCGGTACCGCGCCCGCAACCGCGGCCACAAGCCACGACGCGGCAGCGCCCAGCACGGTCAAGGCAGCAGCATCATCCAGCCACACGGCAGTCAAGGCGAAGGCCAGGACCAAGGCGGTCGGTTTCGCCGGAACGGTGGCGCTCAGCAACTGTTCGGGATCGGTCGTCCGTACGCCCGGCTCCCAGCCCGGCGATCCCGCACTCGTGCTCTCGAACGGGCACTGCCTGGAGTCCGGCTTCCCCGGACCGGGCGAGGTCGTGCTCGACCAGCCGTCCACCCGCAGCTTCACCCTGCTGAACGCCGCCGGCAACGGTGTCGGCACGCTGCGGGCGAGCAAGGTCGCGTACGGGACGATGACGGACACCGACATATCGGTGTACCAACTCACCTCCACGTACGCCCAGATCGAGAGCAGCTACGGCATCAAGGCCCTGGAGCTCAACACCGCGCATCCGGTGCAGGGCACCGCGATCACGGTCGCGTCCGGGTACTGGAAGCGCACGTACAGCTGCAACGTCGACGGGTTCGTCTACCGCCTCAAGGAAGGGGAGTGGACCTGGAAGGACTCGGTCCGCTACACCTCGGCCTGCGAGACCATCGGCGGTACGTCCGGCTCCCCGGTGATCGACGACGCCACCGGCAAGGTCGTCGCCGTCAACAACACCGGCAACGAGGACGGGCAGGAGTGCACGGACAACAACCCGTGCGAGGTCGATGAGAACGGCGAGGTGACGGTCCGCCAGGGCATCAACTACGCCCAGGAGACCTACGGCATCGTGCCGTGCATCGGTGCGGGCAGCGTCTTCGACCTGGATGCGGAAGGGTGCGCGCTGCCCAAGCCGTAACGGCCCCGGACCGCAACGAACCGCCCGGCCTGACGGCCGGGCGGGCAGGTGGACCGAGCGGGTGGGGCGGGGCGGGCGGCAGCGGCCGCCCCACCCCACCCGTGTCTCAGATCTTGCGCCAGCGGGCGTGCGCGAAGGAGAAGAGGCCGAAGGCCGCCAGCCCGATGGCGATCAGGGCCAGCAGCCACGGACCGGCCGGGGTGGAGGCGAAGGAGCGCAGGGTGTCGTCCATGCCCTTGGCCTCGCCGGAGCGGGCCTTCACCGCGGCGGACACGGCGAATCCGCCGGCGACCGCGAAGACGATTCCTCGCGAGAGACCGCCGAAGACTCCGGTGATGTCGACCCCGCGCCGCTGAGTCGGCGACATTTCTTCCATCCGCAGGCGCTTGTGGAACTTGCGCATCGCGGCCCGGGCCGCGATCCACAGGCCCGCGCCGACGATGCCGGCGCCGACCAGGCCCACGATCCAGCGTCCGCCGGGCAGGTCCAGCACCTTCGCCGTGACGTCCTGGGACTGCGAGTCGCTGGAACCGCTGCCACTGCTCTTGCCGCCCGCGGCGAACGACAGGACCGAGTAGGCGACGAAGCCGTAGAACACGGTCCGGCCCGCCGAGGACAGCCGCTTGGTGGCCTTGTCCCCGTCGGGTCCGGGGGCCCCGAATATCGCCTCGGACAGCCTCCACAGGGCCATGCCCACCAGCGCGATGCCCAGGACCCACAGCAGGACCGAGCCGAACGGCTTCTGGGCTATCTCCGAAAGGGCGCCGCCCCGGTCGGCCTGCTTCTTGCTGCCGCCGCCGTTGAAGGCGATCCGCAGCGCAAGGAAACCGACCAGGAAGTAGATCACGCCACGGGCGATGAACCCCGCGCGCCCGCCCACCTCGACCGCTTTGCTGTCGCCGGCCTGGCGCGCCTTTCCTTTGCCTCTTTGTGCTGCCGCAGATGTGTTCATGTCCCCCGATTGCCCGGGAAAGACAGGGAGAAACTACGGTGCCGCGGGCACGGCCTACCGTGTCGGCGCGTCCGTGGACCGCACGGACCGGCCCGCCAGCACCTGGGTCCGCTTCCCGTCCTCGATGACGAAGCGGCCGTCGATCAGTACGTGCGGAATGCCGGCCGGCAGGGTGCGGGGCTCGTCGAAGGTCGAGCCCGCGGCCACCGTCTCCGGATCGAACAGGACCAGGTCGGCGCGGTAGCCCTCGCGGACGAGGCCGCGATCGGCCAGCCGCAGCCGGGCCGCCGGGCGCGAGGTGAGGTGCGCGACGCACTCCTCCAGTGTGAGGATGCCCAGCTCCCGCGTGTACCGGCCGAGATACTGCGGGAAGGTGCCGTACGCGCGCGGGTGCGGCTTGTCGCCCTGCAGGATGCCGTCGCTGCCGCCGGTGTGGACCCGGTGGCGCATGATCTGCCGCACGTTCTCCTCGTGGCCCACGTGCTGCAGGATCGTCGTGCCGAGCCGGTCGTCCTGGAGCACCCGCCGCGCGGTCACCCAGGGAGCCTCGCCGCGCAGCCGCGCGGACTCGGCCACCGTACGGCCGACGAAGTCGCCGAGGCCGGGCACGCTCACCCCGGAGATCTCGATGGCGTCCCACTCGATGGGCACGCCGTGGCAGCCGTCCGATCCCACGACCTCGACATCGTGCCGGATCCGCTCGGCCGTCGCGTCGTCGGCCAGGCGCGACAGGATCGACTCGGGGCCGCCCTCGCTCGCCCAGGACGGCAGCATGGCGACCAGGGTCGTGCAGCCCGGGGTGTACGGGTAGGTGTCGAGGGAGATGTCGGCGCCCGTGTCGAGGGCGCGGTCCAGGAGGGTGAGCAGTTCCGGGGCCCGGTCCTTGTTCACACCGAAGTTCATCGTGGCGTGGGCGAGATGGAGGGGGCAGCCCGCGGAGCGGGTGAGCTGCACCATCTCCTCGTACGCCTCCAGCGCGCCGGCCCCGTAGGAGCGGTGGTGCGGGCAGTAGTAGCCGCCGTGCTCGGCGACCACCCGGCAGAGCTCGGTGAGTTCGGCGTCGTCCGCGTACATGCCGGGGGTGTAGGTGAGCCCCGACGACATGCCGACGGCGCCTTCGGCCATGGACTGCGCGACGAGCTGCTTCATCCGGGTCAGCTCGGCGTCGGTGGCGGGCCGGTCGTCCCAGCCGACCGCGTACATCCGCACGGTGCCCTGCGGGACGAGGTAGGCGGCGTTGACGGCGATGCCCTGACCGCCGAAGTTGCGGTCGAGCCGGTCCAGGTACTCGCCGACGGTCCGCCAGTCGAAGTCGATGTCGCTCCCGTCGCCGTTCCATCCGGTGATGGAGCGGCGGACCTCGGCGAGGGTGCGCTCGTCGACGGGCGCGTAGGACAGGCCGTCCTGGCCCAGGACTTCGAGGGTGACGCCCTGCGCGGCCTTGGCGCTGTGGTCGGGGTCGCGCAGCAGGGCGAGGTCGCTGTGGGCGTGCATGTCGATGAAGCCGGGGGACAGGGCGAGGCCGTCGGCGTCGAGCGTGCGGGGGCCGTGGGGCGGGGGCCGGGGGAGTGCTCGGGGTGGATCTCCGCGATACGGCCGTCGCGGACCGCGACGTCGGCGCGGTAGGAGGGGGTGGCGGTGCCGTCGATGACGCGGGCGTCGCGGATGACCAGGTCCATGGGAGTGCCTTTCGGGGGGCGCTGCCCCGTGTCCCCGCCCCTCGTCGCCGGGCGGGGCGTTCTCGGCCTCGCCCGGCGCTCGGGGCGCGGGGCCCGGGGCAGCGCCCGGTCACGGGAAGGGGCGGGGTGGGGAGCACCCCGCAGGGATCAGAAGAACGTGCGGATGTAGTCCGTGACCGTGCCGTCCGCCTGCACCAGCGGAATCAACTGCCACTTGTCGAAGCTCGTGCACGGGTGCGAAAGCCCCATCCCCACCCAGTCCCCGACCTCCAGCTCGGCCCCGTCCTCCGTACGCACCCACGCGTGCTGGTCCGAGAGCCCGGTGACCGCGACCCCCGTGGCCGCCCGCACGGAGCCGTCCCGGCCCGACCGCACGACCTGCGCCTCCGGCAGGTCGAGGTCGTACGCCGCGTCCCGCTTGCCCGCGTTGAGGAACGCCTGCTGGGCGGAGGGGCGCGACACGACCTGCGCCCAGAGCCGGAACGCCGGCTGCAGCGCGCCCTCCTCGGGGATCCGGTTGAAGGGCGTGAGGTGGCGGTAGTGACCGTCGTCGTGCGAGACGTAGGCCCCCGACCGGAGCAACTTGCATACGGGGGAGGAGAGTTCCGGGATCTGCGCGAACACGTCCGCCACCGCGTCGAACCACGCGCTGCCGCCCGCACTGATCACGATCTGCTCACCGGCATCCAGCGCGGCGAACCGTCCCGCCCGGTCGAAGTCCGCGGCCAGCGCGACGAGCCGGCGCAGCCAGTCCCGTACCCGCTCGCCGGACGCCTCGGGCACCTCGCCCTCGTAACCGGCCACGCCCACCAGCCGCAGGCTCCCGGCCGCGGCCACCGCGTCGGCGACCTCGGCGCAGTCGGCCTCGGTGCGGGCGCCCGTGCGGGCGCCCTCACCCGCGCCGAGCTCCACGACGACGTCGACCGGACGGGAGGCGCCGGCCGCGCGCAGGGCCTCGTCCATCAGCTCGGCGCCGCGCACCGAGTCGACGTAACAGACGAACCGGAAGTCCGGGTCGGAGTCCAGCTCGCCCGCGAGCCACCGCAGCGCCGAGGCGTCGACGAGCTCGTTCGCCAGGAAGATCTGCTTGATCCCGTACGCCCGGTAGACCCGCGCCTGGTGCGGCACCGCCGCGGTGATGCCCCACGCGCCGTGTTCCAGCTGGCGGGCGAACAGCTGCGGGGACATCGACGTCTTGCCGTGCGGAGCGAACACGAGACCATGGCGCTCCGCGTACGTCTCCAGCAGGGCGAGGTTGTGCTCGACGGACTCTGCCGACAGGGCGAGCACCGGTGTGGTGAAGCCGCCGGTGAAGAGGTTGCGCCGCTCGTCGGCGAGCGCGCCGACGGTCAGCCCCTCCGCGTCGGGCGGGAGCGCCTTGAACCGGTGGTCGACCCGCTCTGCGGCGAGTCCGGCCAGTCCGGCCACGGGACGGTCGGCAGCCATGGGGCTCCTCCTCGATCGAAGTAAGTCGTGGTAAGTCGCCGTAACCCGGCTTCATTGCAACATGCGCAACACCCATTGCGTATATCGCTCAAGGCTGTCTAACATCCGAGCCGACGCCCGGTCAATGGTGAGAACCGGTGCCGCGCCCGCAGACCACGAGGAGCCCCGAGTGTCCGGAACCCCGGCCAGGACCGACGCCGACGCCGCGCAGAGCGATGTCGTGTGTCTCGGCGAGTCCATGGTGACGTTCCTGCCCTCGCAGCCCGGACGCCTCGCCGACGTGCCGTCCTTCGGCCGCGGGATCGGGGGCGCCGAGTCCAACGTCGCCTGCGCGCTCGCCAAGGCCGGGCACCGGGCGGCCTGGGTGAGCCGGGTCGGGGCCGACGGCTTCGGCGACCACCTCGTCGACACGATCTCCGCCTACGGCGTCGACACCTCCGCAGTCCGGCGCGATCCCGCCAGGCCGACCGGCATCTACTTCCGTACGGCGACGGACCGCGCGGCCGACGTCCACGAGGTGGCGTACTACCGGGCCGGGTCCGCCGCATCCGCGATGTCCCCCGCGAACGTCCCGCACGAGGCCCTCCTCGCCGGCCGGGTCCTGCACCTGTCCGGCATCACGGCCGCGCTCTCCGCCGACTGCCTGGCCCTGCTGCGCGAGCTGACCGCCCCGCGGCCCGCCCGTCCGCTCGTCTCCTTCGACGTCAACCACCGGCCGGGGCTGTGGCGGGACGGCGACGCGTCCCCCGAAGTCCTGCTGGACCTGGCCCGCGGCGCGGACCTCGTCTTCGTCGGCGAGGACGAGGCGCAGGACGCGTGGGGGGTCACGGGCGGCGCGGCCGCGATCCGCGAAGCCCTGCCGGAACCGTCGGTGCTCGTCGTGAAGCGGGGCGCCGAAGGGGCCACGGTCTTCTCCTCGGGCCCCGGCCCCGCGCACGCCGGAGGTGACACGGCCGTGGTCACCGACGTCCCCGCGCTGCACGTCGACGTGGTCGCACCCGTCGGCGCCGGTGACGCCTTCGCGGCCGGATTCCTCTCCGCCACCCTGCGCGGACTGCCCGTGCGTGACCGGGCCCGGCACGGCCACCTGATGGCCGCCGCCGTCCTCACCGTCCCCGGCGACCTCACCGACCCGCCCGCCCGCGAACGTGCCGACCGGCTCGTGGCCCTCGACGACGCCACCTGGGGGACACTGCGTCTCGGCCCCGGGTGGACGGGGGACGACACGGAGGTACGTACGACATGAGCCAGACAGTCGACCGGGCGCTGAGCATCCTGCCGCTGCTCGCCCAGGGACCCGCCGACCTCGGGCAGGTCGCCGAGCGGCTCGGCGTCCACAAGTCCACCGCGCTGCGCCTGCTCCGCACGCTCCACGAGCACGGACTCGTCTACCGCCAGCAGGACCAGCGCTACCGCCTCGGCGCGCGGCTCTTCGCCCTCGCGCAGGAGGCCGTCGAGAACCTCGACGTCCGTGAGATCGCCCACCCGCACCTCGCCGAACTCAACGAGAGCTGCGGGCACACCGTCCACCTCGCGGTGTACGAGGAGAACGAGGTCCTCTACATCGACAAGGTGGAGAGCCGCTACCCGGTCCGGATGTACTCCCGGATCGGCAAGCCCGTCGCGATCACGGTCGCCGCCGTGGCCAAGCTGCTGCTCGCCGACCTGACCGAGCCCGAACGGCGTGGCATCGCCGAGAAGCTCGACTACCCCATGTACACGTCCCGTTCGATCCCCCACGCCGGTGCGTTCCTCAAGGAACTCGCCGCCGTGCGCGAACAGGGCTGGGCCACCGACCTCGGCGGCCACGAGGAGTCCATCAACTGCATCGGTGCCCCCATTCGCGGTGCCGACGGGCGGGTCGTCGCCGCGATGTCGGTCTCCGCACCGAACGTGGTCGTCACGGCAGAGGAACTCCTCACCCTGCTCCCACTGGTCCGTCGCACCGCCGACACCATCAGCCGGGAGTACTCCGGCACCAACCGACCCAAGAAAGTCTGATCAGCAATGACCGACAAGACCGCACTCACCCCGAGCACCCACACCGCTCCGCCCGCGAAGTTCTCGCACGGAGTGAAGAAGGGGAACATCCTCCAGGTCGCCGGCCAGGTCGGCTTCCTGCCCGCGGTCGAGGGCCAGGCACCGACCCCGGCCGGTCCCACCCTGCGCGAGCAGACCCTGCAGACCTTCGCCAACGTCAAGGCGATCCTGGAGGAGGGCGGCGCGAGCTGGGACGACGTCATGATGATGCGCGTCTACCTCACCGACGTGGACCACTTCGCCGAGATGAACGAGATCTACAACACCTACTTCGGCGAGCAGAACCTGAAGGCGGCCCCCGCCGCCCGCACCACGGTCTACGTCGGCCTGCCCAAGGGCCTGCTCATCGAGATCGACGCCCTCGCGGTTCTCGGCTGAGCCTGATCGTCTTGCCGCACCCGCTCCACCGCTCCACCACGCCCGGCACGACGCCCCGCCCCACAGGGGCGCCGTGCCGCGCTCCCCCCTACCCAAGACCCATGGACGACAACGGAGTTACCCATGCTGCTCGCCGCAACCCCCCCACCGGTCGAGATACCACCCCACACCGGTGGACTGCTCCTCCTGATACCCGGCACGGCCGGTCTGCTGACCGTCGCCGCACTCGGAATCGCCCTCCTCCTCTTCCTGATCATCAAGGTCAGGCTGCAGCCGTTCGTCGCGCTGCTCGCCGTCTCCATAGCCGTCGGCCTGGGCGCCGGTCTCTCCGTCACCGAGCTCTTCGGCACGGTGCAGAAGTCCGCCGCGGTCTCGGTCATCGAATCGGGCATGGGCGGCATCCTCGGCCACATCGCGATCATCATCGGCCTCGGTACGATGCTCGGCGCGATCCTCGAGGTCTCCGGCGGAGCCGAGGTGCTGAGCGGCCGCCTGCTGAAGGCCTTCGGTGAGAAGCGCGCCCCGCTCGCCATGGGCCTGACCGGTCTGATCTTCGGTATCCCGGTCTTCTTCGACGTCGGTATCTTCGTCCTCGCGCCGATCGTCTACGCCGCCGCCAAGCGCTCCGGCAAGTCGATCCTGCTGTACGCGATGCCGCTGCTGGCGGGCCTGTCCATGACCCACGCGTTCCTGCCGCCGCACCCCGGCCCGGTCGCCGCCGCCGGTCTCTTCCACGTCTCCCTCGGCTGGGTCATCCTGATGGGCGCCGTCGTCGGCATCCCCTCCGTGCTGGCCGCCTGGGTCTACGCCGCCTGGATCGGAAAGCGGATCTTCGTCGAGGTCCCGCAGGACATGGTCGAGGCCGCCGAGGAGGCCAAGGCCGCCGTCGTCGCCGAGCAGCGCGCCGCCGGAGTCACCCCGCACGAGGCGCCCGTCGCACTCGGCACCGTCCTCGGGATCATCGGCACCCCGCTGGTGCTGATCCTCGCCGCGACCTTCTCCTCCATCGCGCTGGACCCCTCGACCCTGCGCTCGGTCATCGAGTTCTTCGGCAACCCGTTCGTCGCCCTGACGATCTCGCTGATGCTCGCGTACTACCTGCTCGGGATCCGGCGCGGCTGGTCCCGCAAGTCCCTGGAGTCGGTCTCGACCTCCTCCCTCAAGCCGGTCGGAAACATCCTGCTGGTCGTCGGCGCGGGCGGGATCTTCGGCGCCGTCCTCAAGAGCAGCGGTATCGCGGACGCGCTCGCGGACACGTTCAACGACGTCGGCCTGCCCGTCATCCTGCTGGCCTGGCTGATCTCCGCGGTGCTGCGCATCGCCCAGGGCTCGGCGACGGTCGCCATCGTCACCACCGCCGGCATCGTCGTCCCGCTGGTCGAGGGCCAGGGCATGTCGCAGCCGCACCTGGCGCTGATCATCATGGCGATCTCGGCCGGCTCGATCATCGCCTCGCACGTCAACGACGGGGGCTTCTGGATGGTGTCGAAGTACTTCGGCATCTCGGAGCGCGACACCCTGAAGTCCTGGACGGTGCTGGAGACGGTCCTGTCCGTGGCGGGCTTCGTGGTGGCGTCGCTGCTCAGCCTGGTCATCTAGGCCTCTCGTCTGGATCATGCCGGGCTCGCGGGGCCTGGCGCCGCTCCCTGATCCGGCCCGATCCACCCGAAAGGCCCCAGGGCCTGCTCGGACGTGCGGCACTCCCGCAGATCGGCACCGCCCGGCGAGGTACACCTCGCCGGGCGGTCCTGTGCTCATCAGGACCTGACCGCACAGATGACGCTCTTGCCGCTGTCCACCCTGCCAGTACCGGAATTTCTCTCCCCGGCCCGCCGGGCAGGTCCAACGAGTGCCCGCGGAAGGCTCCTTGTAGTAGCCGGTGAGGTCCCGGTGTCAGGTCGGATCAGGCGCCTGACATGCAGCAGCGCCGCCGGGGGAGCGGCGGCGCTGCTGGTCATGGATGCCGAACGGATGCCGAACGGGGACGGTGGACGGTTACGACAGGCCGTGGACGTGCGGGCCGACCGCGTTCGACCAGGCGTTGCCCGACTTGGCGTCCCAGTTGGTCGACCAGGTCATCGCGCCGCGGATGCCGGGGTAGGTCTTCGCGGGCTTGAAGGAGCCGCAGTTCGTGCCGGCGGCCAGGCAGTCCAGGGCCGCGTTCACGACCGAGGGCGCCACATAGCCGCTGCCCGCGCCACTGGCGGAGGCGGGGACACCGAGGCCGACCTGTGACGGGTCGAGGCCGCCCTCCAGCTGGATGCAGGCGAGCGCGGTGAGGAAGTCCACCGAACCCTGCGAGTAGACCTTGCCGTCGCAGCCGAGCATCGAACCGCTGTTGTAGTACTGCATGTTGACGACGGTCAGGATGTCCTTGATGCCGAGCGCCGTCTTGAAGTACTCACCCGAGGTGGACTGCATGTCGATGGTCTGGGGCGCCATCGTGATGACGAGACCGGAGCCCGCCTTCTGCGACAGCGAGCGCAGCGCCTTCGTCATGTACGTGGAGTTGAGGCCGTTCTCCAGGTCGATGTCGACCCCGTTGAAGCCGTACTCCTGGATGAGCGAGTAGAGGGAGTTGGCGAAGTTGGTCGCGGACGCGTCGCTGTTGACCGAGACCGAGCCCTTCTCGCCGCCGACCGAGATGATGACGTTCTTGCCGGCCGCCTGCTTCGCCTTGATGTCGGCCTTGAACTGGTCGACGGTGTAGCCGTTCAGCCCCGCCGAGTCCAGGTTGAAGGTGACCGCGCCCGGCGTGGTGGTGGCGTCGGCGAAGGAGACCGCGATGATGTCGTAGTTCGCGGGCACGTCGCTGAGCTTCTGGACGGTCGCGCCGTTGTTGAAGTTCTGCCAGTAGCCGGTGACCGCGTGCTTGGGCACCGAGGTGCCGGGGTTCTGGCTGCCCGACGTGGTCGTGCGCCCGCTGACGGAGGCGGACTTGACGGACTCACCGGCCGCGTTGGTGGCGGTCACCGTGAACTGGTACGCGGTGTTGGCCGTGAGGCCGGTGACGGTGGCCGAGTTGCTGGTGGAGGTGGTGGCCTTCGCGCCGTCCTTGTAGACGGTGTAGCCGGTCGCGCCGGACACCGCGTTCCAGGACAGGGCGACGGAGGAGGGCGTGGCCGCACCGACCGCGAGACCGGCCGGGGCCGCGGGGACCGTCGGCGCGGGGTCGGTACCGCCGCCGCCGTCGGGGCCGCTGACCGAGAGGTCGTCGACGAGGTAGGCGGCCTGTCCGTACCAGCCGTGCGTGTACACGGTGACCGAGGTGGTGCTCGCCCCGGTCTTGAAGCTGGTCGAGAGCTGGGACCAGCTGCTGGATCCGGGGGTCCAGGTGGACACGTCGGTGGTGCCGGTTCCGCTGACGCCCAGGTAGGCGTAACTGCCCTGGACCCAGGAGCTGAGCGCGTACGTCGAGTTCGGCTTCACGGCCACGGTCTGCGTGCACTGGGCGTTGTCCTGCCCGGCCGGCGTCGCCTTGAGCGCCGAGGTGCCGCTGTGCACGGGGGAGGACACCGTGGTGCCGGAGCCGCCGGAACACGTCCAGTTCGCGAGGCCGGACTCGAAGCCCGCGTTCTTGGCGACGTTGACGTCGGCGGCCTCCGCGCTGCTGACGAGACCGGTGACGCTCAGGGCGCCCGCGGCGACGACGGCCACGGCGGCGCCCAGCCGCCGGCGGGAGCGGCGTCCTCTGCGGCTGGTTACGGGGGAACGTTCCACTTGCTGCCTCCGTGGGGAGTTGGGGATGGCGGGGGAGCGACACGGGGATGTCGGGAGTGTGGAATCGAGGAACGGTGGCCACCGCTTGGCCGATAAACTGGTCCAGACCAATCAAGTTGTCAAGACCTCTGGCAGGTACGGGTTGCGGAGGCCTCGCCGCTGGATGCGCCGATCGGACCGGCCGGCGCGGCAGGTGCGCGGGGGTGGGGGTGGTTCCTGTGTGGCCTGCGCGTTACCTGCGCACGCTCTGCATGTCACGCACGCGCGGCACTCTCGGGCGGGTGACGGCCGGCAGTCGACAGGGGGTACCCACTCACGGGTGATGTGGGCAGCATGGTCGGACAGTGACGATTTTCGGCCACCGCGACCTGGCACGAACGTGCGAAGAATCCGCAGTGACGTGCGCAAATGAATTCCGACGACCGGAAATGGGAATGGCTGCCGGTAACACTCCGCAGTGGTGCAGAAGTTAACAACTTTCGGTTTGGTCCGATTTCGTACGCGAGTTGTGTGTGGCTGTTGCAAGGGCGTTGCGGTATCGGGTTCCGGCAGGTGTTCTCTGCCGTGTAGGACGCGGTTAAAGTGCTGAAGCAGAAGCACGGAGCAGGAGCGATTGCGGCCGACGTCAGGACGACGCCGGCCGGAGCCGAACGGGGAACAGCGTGCCGACCGCAATAGCAGTGACCAGCGCTGATCTGGTCCTACCGCCGACCGATCAGCAGACGCCGACAGCGGCCCTGCTGCAGGCCCCTGATGCCCAGGCGATGGACCTGGCGATCGGCGACATGCATCTGCTGCTGGAGCAGCACGGATACGTGATCGCCGTGTACCCGACGGGCATCGCGCCCGCGCACGAGCGGCGGCTGCACGCCGTCCGCTCCGTGCTGGAGAGCGACCGCATCGCGCTGCTCAAGGTTGATCTGCCGCCACTGGGCGTCGCCGTTCTGGTCAGGCAGCTGCGTCAGCTCTCCATCTGCGACTTCAGCCCGGGAGTGGTGGCCTCCTCCGCGCGGCTTCTGTCCCACTACATCCATGCGGGCGCCCTGCTGAACTCGGTCACCAAACTCGACCGCGTACCCGTCAGCCTGAAGACGCACGCGAAGTCCTGGGTGCCCGGCTCCCAGTTCGCCGTGCTCGCGGGACCCAACGCCCAGCTCGTCAAGGTCGGCCCGGCGGCGGAGCCGCTGGCCGGCCCCGAGTTCGGCACGCACCTGATGGTCGCCAAGGGCCAGCTGCAGTCCGAATGGGTACAGCAGACCCTGGCGCCCTCCTGGAAGGTCCAGGCCATCCAGGAGGCAACGCTTCCCGCCGAGTCCGCCCGGTGGTGGGGAACCGGCAAGTTGATCGAATTCGCCGCGTTCCTTCCGGATATCTCCGTCCTGTACCAACTCGTGTCCTCAGTAAGGCGCGAGACCTGTCACTGGTGCGGAATGGAGCTCATCGGTGATCGTTGCGGATTCTGTTCCTCCCCGCTTCCCGCTCCCGAGAACCGAATGCCGCCCACCGGTGTCCTGAACCATGGAGCGCCTGCACCGCCACGGTCGTAGCAACCGCGGATTCCTCCTCCGCGGAAGCACCGGTGGCCCGGGCGCCGTCCCCGCCACACACCCGGCTCAGCCCGCTCCCCAGGCATCAGCCCCCCATACATTCCTCTGTCCGTTGCCCACGCATCCGACCCGAACGAGGTTGTCCGGCCATGAACTCCCGCCAGCGCCGCGGCGTGATACTCCTGCTCCTCTCGGTCCTGTGCGCCTTCGGTGCCTTCGCCGGGGTGCTCTCGGTGATCAGCGACGTCAACTCGAAGGTCGGGCCCGAGGTCTCGGCCTACAAGGTGAAGACGAACATCGCGCCTTATACCGCCCTGCGGAGCGAGCAGTTCGAGAAGACCACCATGCCGAAACGCTGGCTCTCGGCCAACGCCGTGACGGACCTCTCCGAGGTCAACGGCAAGATCGCCCTCACCAACCTCAAGCAGGGCTCGCTCCTCCAGTCCGACATGATGGAGACGCGCCCGGCCCTGCAGCCCGGTGAGCAGGAGATCGCGATCATGATCGACGCCGCGACCGGCGTCGCGGGCAAGATCACCCCTGGTGCCACGGTCAACATCTACGCGACCTTCGCAGGCGAGAGCCAGGGCGAGGCGGCGCAGTCGAAGGTCATCGTCTCCAACGCGAAGGTCCTCGACGTCGGCAAGCTGACCGCACTGGAACCGGGCCGGGACAACAAGACCGCCCAGGGCACCGAGGCCGTACCGATCACCTTCGCCCTCAACACGCTCGACACCCAGCGCATCGCGTACGCGGAGTCGTTCGCGGAGCACGTACGTCTCGCGCTCATCGCCTCCGGCAGCGACAGCTCCATCCGTCCGGGCGACCGCACCTACACGCTCGACAAGGACAAGTGAGGATTGGATGACCACGAGGATCCTCCCGGCCGTCGGTGACGCCGACGCTTCCAGATCCGTCACCACCCTGCTCAGCCAGCTCCCCGACGCGGAGCCGGCCGCTCCGGTCGGCGACTCGACACAGCTCATCGACACGCTCGCGCGCCTCGCGAGTGAGTCGCTCGACGAGCTGCCCGAAGTCGTGCTGGTTCACGAGCGGATCGGTCCGGTGCCGGCCCTGGAACTGATCCGGGAGGTATCCCTGCGCTTCCCCGCCGTCGGGGTCGTGCTCATCACCGCTGATGCGAGCCCGGTCCTGTTCTCCGCCGCGATGGACTCCGGAGCCCGTGGCCTGGTCACGCTGCCGCTGGGGTACGAGGAGCTGGCCAACCGGGTCCAGTCCGCCGCTCAGTGGTCGGTCGGCGTACGCCGCCACCTGGGTGCGAGCGGCGATGTCTTCACCGGGCCCGGCGGCACGGTCCTCACCGTCAGCGGGGCCAAGGGCGGAGTGGGCGCCACCGTCACAGCGGTCCAGCTCGCCCTGGCGGCCCAGGCCTCCGGCCGGACCGTCGCACTCGTCGACATGGACCTGCAGTCCGGGGACATCGCCTCGTACCTGGACGTGCAGTTCCGCCGTTCCATCGTCGACCTGGCGGCGATCAGCGACATCTCGCCCCGTGTGCTGTCAGACGCCGTGTTCAGCCACACCAGCGGGCTTGCCCTGCTGCTGGCGCCCGGCGAGGGCGAACGGGGCGAGGAGGTGAGCGACCGGGCAGCCCGGCAGATCGTCAGCGCGCTGCGCTCGCGCTACGACATCGTGGTCATCGACGGCGGCAGCCAGATGAACGGCGCCAATGCCGCGGCGATCGAGATGGCCGACATCGCGCTGCTGGTCACGACACCGGATGTGGTCGCGGTACGCGGTGCGAAGCGCCTCGTGCGCATGTGGGACCGGCTCCAGATCCGCAAGGCGGAGGAGACGACGACCCTCGTCAACCGCTACAACCGCAACACCGAGATCCAGCCTCCGCTGATCCAGAAAATCACCGGAACCCGGATCGCGGGCACGGCAATTCCCGCTAACTTCAAGGAACTTCAGGGTGCCGTCGACGCGGGACGCATGCACGAACTCGAATCGAAGAGCGTCGTCAAACAGGCGCTCTGGGCCCTGGCGGGCGAGCTCGGTCTGGTGAAGGCGCCGGACAGCGCCGCGAGCGGCGCGAAGTTCCGAAACGACCGAGGCTCGATCGGCCGCCCACGCAGACGGGGCGACTCCGCGGGCCGTGGCAAGACCGACTGAGGGGGCAGGTTGATCCATGGCAACCATGGAGATGGCGGAAGCAGGCATAGGCAGGAAGCGTGACCGCGACCGCGGACAGACCGCGATCGAATTCGTCGGGGTGACGCCCCTGATCATCCTGCTGCTCATCGCGCTCTGGCAGTGCGCGCTGATCGGCTACACGTTCAGCCTGGCCGGCAACGCGGCGGACGTGGCGGCGCGGGCGGGGAACGGGTCGCAGTGGAACCCAGACGCCGCCTGCGAGCAGGCGGCGAACAAGGACCTGCCGGACGCCTGGCAGACCGACGACATCGATTGCAACAGCGGGAACGAGCCTGGCCTGTACAGGGTCAAGGTCCACCTGGCCGTACCCGTCCTGGTACCCGGCGTCCTCGACTGGGGCCCGACGATCACCGGCGAAGCCGCCTCGGCGAAGGAGGGCTGACCATGACCGGGAACAAGCGAAGGTCCGCCCGCGACCGCGGCCAGGTCGCCTTCGAGTACATGGGGTTCATCCCCCTGCTGCTCCTGGTCGGACTCTGCGCCATCCAGCTGGGCATCGCGGCGTACGCGGTCAATCAGGCAGGCACCGGCGTCCGGGCGGCAGCGCGCACAGCCAGCCACGAACGCCCGGACATCCCACCGACGCTGGCAGGCCAGCGGGCCATGAGCGAGTGGATCTCCAAGAACGACAACGCCCACTTCGAACCCCCGGCGTACGGGGACGACACCGTGACGTACACCGTCAAGGTCAAGATCCCGTCGATCATTCCGTGGATCGACGACTTCGGCACTGCCACCCGCAGGTCCACCATGCCCCTCGACTGACGAGTCCTCCCTCCCTCGCCCCCGCACCGCACCACCCGCAAGCCGGACCTAGGAGTCAGCAAAATGAGCCTGAGGGCACGCATCACCGCCCCCGAGGAGCACGGTGGGGGGCGGGAGGACGGCCACATGGTCGCCTCCTACCGGGCCAAGCTGCTCGAGGAGATCGACCTCGCGGAGATGTCCTCGCTGGCCGCTGCCGACAGGCGGGCCCGCCTGGAGCGCGTACTCGGGCACATCATCAGCCGCGAGGGACCGGTCCTCTCGACGATCGAGCGCTCACAGCTGATCCGCCGGGTCGTCGACGAGGCCCTCGGCCTCGGCATCCTGGAACCGCTTCTCGAAGACGCGTCCATCACCGAAATCATGGTGAACGGACCGGACCAGATCTTCGTCGAGCGCAGCGGCAAGGTCGAACAGCTCCCGATGCGCTTCGGCTCGCACGAACAGCTGATGCAGACCATCGAGCGCATCGTGTCGACCGTCAACCGGCGCGTGGACGAAGCGAACCCGATGGTGGACGCCCGCCTCCCCAGCGGCGAGCGTGTCAACGTGATCATCCCGCCGCTCTCCCTGACCGGCGCCACGCTCACCATCCGACGGTTCCCGAGGGCCTTCACCCTTCAGGAGATGATCAACTTCGGCTCGCTCGACGAGCAGATGCTGATCCTGCTCTCGGGGCTCGTCCAGGCCAAGCTCAACATCATCGTCTCCGGCGCCACCGGCACCGGCAAGACGACCCTGCTCAACGCGCTCTCCGGGCTGATCCCCGACAACGAGCGCATCGTCACCATCGAGGACTCCGCCGAGCTCCAGCTCCAGCAGAACCACGTCATCCGGCTGGAGTCCCGCCCGGCGAACGTCGAGGGCAAGGGCCAGATCAGCATCCGCGACCTGGTCCGCAACTCCCTTCGTATGCGACCCGACCGCATCGTCGTCGGTGAGGTCCGTGGCGGCGAGTCGCTCGACATGCTCCAGGCGATGTCGACCGGTCACGACGGCTCCCTCGCGACCGTGCACGCCAACAACGCCGAGGACGCGCTGATGCGTCTGCAGACCCTGGCGTCGATGTCGGAAATCAAGATCCCCTTCGAGGCGCTGCACGACCAGATCAACAGCGCCGTCGACGTGATCGTCCAGCTCACCCGGTTCGCCGACGGTGGTCGAAAGATCACCGAGATCGCGATCCTCGACTCGCACGGACGTGACAACTACCGCATCGTCAGCGTGGCCCGCTTCATCCCCCAGCCGATGGCGGCGGACGGGCGGATCTACGGCCAGTTCCAGTACCTTCCGCTCCCGCGCAAGATCGCCGATCGCCTCTACATGGCCAGCCAGCCCATTCCCCAGGCCTTCGGCGTCGCCTCGTCCGACGAACAGCTCGCCACCCGAGAGGCCAAGTAGGTACCGCGCCATGACCAATCTCCCCCTGCTCACGATCGGCGTCACGCTCGTCTGCGGCGTACTCGGCGTCATGGGCCTGCACGCGTACGCCGGCGGCAAGGCCGACCGCGACGCGCTCGTCGACCGCCTCTCGCACACCGGACAGATCGAGACAGCGGGTCGCCACCGCCGCTTCCAGGGCATCGACCGGAGGCTGCGCAAGACCAAGCTGGGCCGCAGGATCGAGCTGAAGCTCGCCGCGACCGGACTCGAGATCACCCCGGGCGAGTTCTTCGTCTACGCACTCGTCGCCATGGCGGGTCTATGGATGACGGCCTCGTCCGTCCTGGCCTCCTTCTTCGGCCCGGTGGCCGCCCTGATCGGACTCTGGGGCACCAACGCTTTCCTGAACTGGCAGCGGACAAAGCGCACCGACCGCTTCATCAACCAGCTCCCCGAGCTCTCCCGCATCCTCGCCAACGCCACCCAGGCCGGCCTTGCCCTGCGCACCGCACTCTCCATGGCGGCGGACGAGCTGGAGGACCCCGCGGGTGAGGAGCTCGCCCGCGTCGCCCGCCGCCTCAGCGTCGGTGAATCGCTCGACGATGCGCTGAGCGAGCTGACCGAGCGGTTGCCGTCCCGTGAACTCGTCGTCCTCGTCACGACCCTCGTCCTGTCCAACCGGGCCGGCGGTACGGTCGTCAGCTCCCTGCGCAACCTCACGGAGACGCTGGAGGAGCGCAAGGAGACAAGGCGTGAGGTCAAGACGCAGCTGTCGCAGGTGACCGTCACGGCCTATGCGGTGCCGGGCTTCGGTTTCGGCGCCATGCTCCTGATGAACGCGGTGATGCCGGGTGCCCTGGACCGCATGACCGGCGCACTCATCGGCCAGGCCGCCGTCATCGTCTCGCTCATCCTGTACGCGATCGGATTCATAGTGATCCGCCGCCTGTCCCGTATCGACGTCTGAGAGGAGGAACCGAGATGGATCTGATACTCGCACTCGTTGTAGGTCTCGCCGTGTACGGAGCGATCGCCGGCATCCGGATGTACCGGGCCGACGCCAAACTCCCCGGCGACCTCGCCATCGCCCTGGAGGTCGGCTCCACCCGCACCAGCGCGGTCGGTTCCGGCATCGACCGGATGGGCATGCGGTGGGCCCCCGCGGTGCTCAGGATGATGGGCCCGAAGTCCGTCAACAAGAAGCGCCGTCAGATCGACATGGCCGGTAACCCCGGTGGTCTCACCATCGACCGGTACGCTGCCCGCCGCGCGGTCTACGGGGCTCTCGGTGCCTTCGGTGCCCTGTCGATGCTCATGCGCGGCCAGATCTTCATCGCCGTCCTGCTCCTCGCCTTCGGCGCCTTCTGGGTCGAGGTCGGCATCTGGTCGGCCATCCGGGTCCGCAAGGAGCACATCGAGCGCACCCTCCCCGACTTCCTCGACGTCCTCGCGGTGGTCGTCTCGGCAGGCCTCGGCTTCCGCCAGGCACTGGAACGGGTCGCGGAGAAGTATGAGGGTCCCTGGGCCGACGAACTCAGGATCACCCTGCGCCAGATGGACATGGGCGTCAGCCGGCGCCAGGCTTTCGAGGAACTGCGTAAACGCAACGACTCGGAGCAGGTCGCCATGTTCGTGACCACGCTCCAGCAGGGCGAGGAACTGGGCGCGCCCATCGTGGACACGCTCATCCAGATCGCCAACGACATGCGGCGCACGGACGCACAGAACGCGCGGCGGAAGGCGGCCAAGGCCGTCCCGAAGGCGACCTTCGCAGTCACCTCCTTCCTGCTTCCCGGCACCCTGGTGCTGCTGACGGTCGGATTCGTGTACGGGGCGAACGTCGACTTCTCGTTCCTCGGCGGATGACCTGCATGACGGGGATGATGAGCATCACGAGCAGGGGGAGGTGACAGGCGCATGGCATTTCAACTCAGCGACTCACAACCGGGATTGACGAGCGAGGTGCGCCAGGCACTGGCCAATCCGGGCGCACGGCCGGCCTTCGCGATCCAGCTCAACGCACTCCAGGCCATGTGCCGTCAGGTGTTCGGCTTCCGGCTCGCGATGACGGCCATAGCGACGCCGTTTGCGATCGACCGCACGGCACCGGGCCTCGCGACCTGGCTGATCGGGGCGGCCATCCTCGTCACGTTCATGGGCTCCTACGTGCTCTTCCGCGACTGGGAGCGCTTCGGCCCGCTCTTCCTGCGCCACCCCTGGCTGCTCGGTGTCGACGCCTTCTTCGGCGCACTGCTGCTGATCACAGCCACGCCGGAATCCACCCTGGCGTACGTCACGGTCTGCACGCCGCTGCTCGCCGGGCTCGTCTACGGCTGGCGGGGCGCGGCGGTCTTCGCAGCCCTCCAGACGCTGATCATCTTCGGGGTGTACGGCACCGACGAGAAGCTGCAGGCCAGCGAGGCCACCGCACTGCTCCTCCCCGGTTTCTGCGTGATCGCCGGGGCGGTCGGTGTCACACTGCGCAACCTGCTTCTCCGCTTCGGTACGGCGAGCCAGGCCCTCACCGAGACCCGGGCGCGGCTGGCCGTGAACGAGGCGATCGAGGGCGAACGCACCCGATTGGCACGGGAGATGCACGACTCCGTAGCCAAGACCCTCCACGGTCTGGCGCTGGCCGCCGACGGCCTGGCCAGCTCCTCCGACCGGATGGACCCGCTGACCGTCAAGCACCAGGCCGAGCTGGTCGCCCGGTCCGCCCGCCGTGCGGCGGCGGAATCCCGCGAACTGCTCTCGGACCTGCGACGAGAGTCGGGACTCGACGGCGGCATCGACGTGGTGGACGAACTTCGCGCACGCACCGACGACTTCACCCGCCGACACGGCCTCACCGCCGCTTTCCGGATGCTCAACGAGAATTCGGTCCCGCTCGTGCCGCAGGTGGTGGCCAGGCAACTGCTCACCATCGCCTCCGAGGCGATGGAGAACGCCGGCCGCCATGCCCGCCCCACCTACCTCGTCGTCCTCGTCGGAGTGAAGGGTGACGTCCTGCGCATCAGCGTGTACGACGACGGGCACGGACTGCCCGAAGGCACCACGCTCGACGACCTCAGACGCGCCGGTCACTTCGGGCTCGTCGGCATGGTCGAACGCGCCGCATCCATCGGCGCCCGCATCCGCATCGGCAGAGGCAAGGCAGCCACGGGCACGGAAGTCCGCCTGGACCTGCCGATGGCCGCCCTGACCCAGGCAGAACCCGTACCGCCGCCCAACTGACCCACCACCCCACAACCGTCCCCCACAGATCCTGAGAGGAGGTCGCAGAATGCCGGACGACGTCTCACGCGCCTCGGGCCAGAACTGGGCCGCACAGCAGCACGCCTCCCAGCACACGTCCTCGCATGCCACACCCATCAACTCCGAATCCAGCTCCCCGGGGTTCCCCGTCCCCCAGCAGACCGCGGCATCCGGAGCCATGCCCGCCTTCCCCGCTGCCCCCGAGCAGCCCGCGCGCGGCCCGCTGCGGGTCGTCGTCGCCGACGACAACCCCGTGGTCCGGGCCGGACTGGGCGCCCTGCTCTCCGGCCGCGACGACATCGAGGTCGTCGCCGAGGCAGCGGACGGCCGCCAGGCCTATGACATGACCGTGCAGCACCGCCCGGATGTCGTGCTGCTCGACGTCCGCATGCCGGGCGTGGACGGAATCTCCGCCCTGCCGCACCTGGTCAGGGTCGCGCCCGTGATGATGCTGACCTACAGCCGCGAGAGCGAGATCGTCCACGAAGCGCTCCGGCTCGGCGCGAGCGGCTACCTGGTCCACGGCGAGTTCACCGCGGACCAGCTCGTGCAAGCCACGCGCGACACGAAGAGCGGCCGGGCCCACTTCACGGCCACGGCAGCGAACGCGCTCCTGGCCCACATGCGTCAGGGCCCCGGGCCGCAAGGCGCGCCGCTCCCGGAGGGTCTCGGCGCGGCCTTGACCTCCGGCGTTCCTTACCAGCAGCCCGGATACGGCGGTCGCTCCCCCGGATCGCCACAGCAACACGGTGCGTATGCACATTTGCCCGCCCCTAACCAGGCCCCGCCTGGGGCGCCACCGGGCGGATACTTGCAGGGTCTTTCGCATCTGCAACCAGGTATGGCACAGTCTTCGGTAACTGGGGGGTCAGGTACGCCTCCTGACAGGCAGCAGTACGGGCTGAGTTCACGGGAGGTGGAGGTCATGGAGCTGATCGCATCCGGCATGAGCAATCAGCAGATCGCCGCCACCTGCTTCATCAGCGAGAAGACGGTCAAGAACCACATCAACCGCATCTTCACCAAGCTGCACAGCGGCAGCCGCAGCGAGGCCATCGCCCGCTGGCTCGGCACGGCGCCGGCTGCCGGACCTGGTGCACGGGGGGACAGGTAGTCGTGGCTGACCGGGGGAGAGCACGACGCGTGGTGAGTTCGGTGCCTGGGGCCCAGTCCCTGGCGCCCGGGGCCCACCCTGACGATTGGGCCCGGGAATGGGTCCTGGGGCCCTCTGGTGGGCATGGTGTTCCGCCGTATGTTTCTCATGTCGCAAACGGCACCGGCCAGGAGGAAGCCGGTAACGGGAGTGACAACAAAGGAACTTGCGAGTCGGCCGAGCATCGGCCGGCCGAATCTGGAGGGGAACACCATGTCGAACATCACCCTGAAGACCGCCGTCCGCGTCAACGGCTGGGCCAACACCGCCGTCTCGAAGATCCAGAAGCGCTACGAGACCGCGGACCGCGGCCAGACGGCCTTCGAGTACCTCGGCATCATCCTGGTGGTCGTCGCGATCATCGGTGGCATGGTGGCCTCGGGTATCGGCAGCGCGATCACGACTCGCATCACCGGTCTGGTGAGCTCCATCACCGCCGGCTAGTGGTACCGCGTCAACGTAGCGACGCAGGGCAGGCCTTCCCCATCTACATTGTGATGGTGGCGGGCCTGCTCTTCCTCGCGTTCGCTTTCTTTGCTGTCGGTCAGGCCTCCGCGAAACGCAACGGTGCCCAGGGTGCTGCGGATGCCGCCGCCCTCGCTGCTGCCCAGGAAGCTCGGGACGAACTCTCTGTGCCCTTCCTCGCTGCTCTGCGGACACCCAACGGTCTTGACGACTTCCTGCGATTCCACCAGTACGGCTGGGACGGATGCGACAAGGCCGCGAAGCTGGCATACGACAATGGCGCTCACCTCGACGGGGACCCTCTCGTCCCCAGTGGGTGCTACTGGCGATCGGGGTATCTGCAGGACCGAGTCACCGCAAGGGTCAAGACTCGCGAGCCCGTGGGCAAGAGTGTGATCCCTGCTACGGAGACCAAGTACGCCACGGCGACGGCAACGGCAGTGATCGAGTTCCGGTGCACTTTCAAGCCCGCGCCCGAGTCCCCTGATCCCGACCCCGGGCAGGGCGATGGCAACGGCGACGGTGAGGGTGACTCGGAGGAGACCCCCGGCCCGTTTGAATTCAGATGTGACGGCCAGCCCATCAAGATCGACCTGGGCGACCCTGATCCCTTGGCCGGCCTGACCCAGTTGCTCTTTGCCGTGCACTTGATCGACGACTGACAGCGAACGACGAGTAAAGGAAACTGAACCCATGAGCATTCGGCGTACCACGAAGTCCCGAAGGGTAGTGGCGTCTGTCTCGTTGGCGGCGGCACTGGCCTTCATCGTCACCGGTTGTGGGGGCGACGACGGCGGAAAGTCGCAGGACGCCGGCTCATCGACGCCTTCGAAGTCCTCCGAAGGAGACAAGGGGGCCGGAGGCGACGACACCGCTGCCGGCGACAACGTCGATCCGAATGCGAAGCTGGCGGAGGCCAAGGGGCAGGGCGGCCTGACCTTTGTCGTCAATCAGGTGAAGCGCGACTCCGGTGGCTTCATCACGGTTCAGGGAGTAATCAAGAACGAGGGTGATCAGCCTAAGAACACGGCTGGTTGGGCCGGTTCGGAAAGCGCCGTGGTGGCCAAGAACCCGAACTCTGTCGCGGGCGCCACTCTGGTGGACAAGGTGGGCAAGAAGCGTTATTACGTGCTTCGCGACACGGAGTCCCGCTGCCTCTGCACTACCGGAATCCTGCCGCTTCAGCCGGGCAAGTCGACACCGGTGTTCATGCAGTTCCCGACGCCTCCGGCCTCCACGAATGAAGTCGACTTCACGCTGCCGACCTTCGCCACCACCTCGCTGAAGATCTCTGGGTGATGGCCAAGATGAACACCATTCGTACGCGGCGGAGGCCCAGTCACGCGGCAGGCCGCGCCATCGCAGTGGCAGTACTACTGGCCGGCACCACCGTCTTCGGCGCGACAACGGCCCTGGCCGACGACGGTCCGAGCGTGCCTCCGGGCACCGAGGCCTCGTCCGAGCCGCCGGTAAAGCTCGACAGTAACGACCCGGACCTCAAGATGCCGGAGGGCGGCACGCTCGCCCCGGGCAAGGTTCTCGACATCATCCAGGTCATCGAGGACGAGGGCGGCGAGGAGCGCCGCGAGGACACGAACGCAGACATCAAGTTCGCGCTGCAGGCCGAGGTCCTGTTCGGCAAGGACAGCGCGAAGCTGAGCTCTGCCGCCAACTCCCGTATCGCGGCCATCGGCGCCGAGATCAAGAAGCAGAACGCCACCAAGGTGCGCGTCTTCGGCTTCACCGACAACCTCGGCTCCTCCGCACACGGTGACGTGCTCTCCAAGCAGCGCGCCGACGCGGTGCAGTCGGTGCTGGTGAAGTCCACCGGCGCCGACGTCACCTTCGAGATTCGTGGCTACGGCGAGCAGTACCCGATCGCCGACAACAGCACGGAAGAGGGCCGCAAGAAGAACCGCCGCGTGGAGGTCTCCTTCCCGCGCGGCAGCGCTTCCTGAGGCACCGGCAGCAACTTGGGCCCGGCACCACACGTAAGTCGTGGTGCCGGGCCCTTGTCGTCAGAGGAGATGGTCAGCCTTGCCCGCCTTGATGTCGCGGATCATTTGCTGGAGTGCCTCACGGCTGTCGGTGACATATTGCTCCTCCTGGCCGAGAACGGCGATGAATCCATTGCCGTCCGAGTCGGTGCCGAGCCTGAAGCAGTTGTTTCCCTCACCGCAGTAGGGCTCTTCCCAGTTGATCTCTGACATGTCGGACGTCCTCACAGTTGGCCGGCTATGGCGTGGACGAGGTCTCGCGACTCGGCGGAGGAGAGCGATGCCTGCTCCATCCAGTCGAGATGTGCCCGGTACTTGGTGAGCTGCCCATCTGCGTGCATGAACTCCGGGCCGTGTGCGGAATCGAGTTGCACGGTGTCCAGTTGGGGTACGGCACCGTGGGCGTACAGGAGCGCGTGACCGGCTCCGGGGAAGGCTCCGCGGCTGATCGGTACTACGCGGATGTCGATGTGATCGCGCTCGGACGCGTGGCAGAGATGGCGGAGCTGTTCCTGCGTGACCTGTCGGCCCCCGAACTGCATCCGCAGAGCTGCTTCATGGACGTATCCGACGTAGGGGGTCGGGCTCTCTCGTTCGAGTACCTGCTGCCTCTCCATGCGGTGAGCCACCCGCAATTCGATCTCCAGTCGCGACAGCGCGGGCAGTACGGCGCCGAACACCGCGCGGGCGTACCCGTCGGTGTGGAGCAGACCGGGGAGGTGCACAGTCTGCGCAGTGCGCAGGCGCGTTGCGTGCCATTCGAGTTCGGCGATGTCCAGGAGACCCGAAGGCAATGTGCCCCGGTACTGCTCCCACCATCCTCGGTCGCGTTGTTCCGCCATGTGCGCCAGCGCCTCGACATAAGAGTCATCGGCACAGGCGTAATTGCAGGCGAGAGTCCGTACGCGAGCGGGGTTCACGGGGCGGACCCCGACCTCCATGTTGGAGACCTTCGTCCGGTCCACTCCAAGTAGGCCGGCCGCATACGCGGTGGTTGCTTCGGCGGCGAGCCGCATCTTGCGTAGCTCAGCTCCTAGCCGCTTCTGACGCTCGCTGGGGGTGGAACTGCTCGGCATGGGCCCCTTCTTCCGCCGACGGTGGACACAGTCTGTCTCTGCAGGGGCGTGCCAGTCCAGAAGTGAAGAGGCAATTGCCTCCAAGTCTGTGACACGAGTGCCTGCGCTGCGCTACTTTAGGTGACGCACCGCTTACGCGGCGACGAGCTGGAAGTGCATCGCGCGGTCCTGCCCGCAACCTCCTTCCCTGGAAGGGGCGGGTCCGCGTCAGGGAGACAGGCCACTGCTCGTCCGCAACGCGAAGCCATTCGTGCGCACCCATGAGGAAGAGAGACACCGCCAACTCGCCGCCCTTTACAGGGGAGTCAGCCATGAACTCATCTCCACTCACCGCACTCTGCCCGGCCGTAGGCGCCGAGACGTGGAGTCCAGCCCACCCACGCCCCTATCTGCGCCCGAAAACTCAACCCGGGAGCGGGCTCACGCTCAGCTTCACCCTTCCCGGCGACGCCCGCAGCGCTTTCGTCGGGCGTACGGCGATCGCCGCCGCTCTGGAAGCACACAGCCTCGCCGGGTTCGTCTGGCCAACCACGCAGGCCGTAGCCGAACTTGCTGCCGTGGCAGCCGGGATGAGCCCGGGTCGAGAGCTCTACGTATCCCTGCGTCACCGCGACGAGGCGATCCGGCTTCTCGTCTGGGATCAGCATCCGCGCCACGTCGAACCGGACGTGGCCGCGCTCTGCGAGGTGCGGCGGCGACGGGCCCTGTGGTTGCTCGCGGCTGTCGTCGAGGACTGGGGAGGCGAGTGGGGCACGTGCGACGCAGTGCAGCCGCAGGTCGGCGTGAAGGGGTGGGTGGTTTTGCCGCGCTGAGGTGCAACCGGAGGGATTGGGTTGCGATCGCGGCTGCCCTGATAGCCGTGACCCAGGTCCGCGGAGCCAGATCCGGAGAGGTCATATAGCCCAGGCCGGGGGAGTTGTAGTTCCGGGGATCGGAGGCCCCTCGCTTTCGGGGACCCAGCGTCGCGGTGAGGTGGTCAACTCCCGGCGACCAAAGGGGTTCTGCCGGGTTTGGGCCCAGTAACCCATGGCGCCGAGGTGCGCTCGCGTGTTCGGATGAGTGGGGTGGCTGGAACTGTCGTTCAGTGTTGGCCTGTGGGGGCTCATCGTGGCTGGTGCAGGGGGATTCGCCGGTATACGCGGCGACGGTGCCGTGTTCGCTCCGCCGGGGAGGCAGCCGCTGCCGCAGCCTCTGCAGGCCGTGCTGCTGCTCGTCAGGGTGCTGTTCGCGTTCACGGTCGTGGGTGGCATCGGCGTACTGACCCTCGCCTCTTCACTCAACGCCGTCGACGGCGAGCTGTTCGGGCTGCTGCTGTACGCCGCGTTGCCGGGCGTCGTCGGGTTCGTCCTGTCGATGTACGTGCGGACCGGCGGCATCTGGGTCTGGCGCGGCCTCCTTGCCGTACAGGTATGGCTGACTCTCGGCGCGCTGGCGACGCTGGGCAGGGGGGGCGGGCAGGGCCTGCTCCAGTTGGTGATGCCCGTCGCCGTCATGGTTCTGCTGTTCCGCGCCAGCTCGCGCGACTGGTTCGAGCTCCGGCCCGATCAGCGGCAGGAGCGTCGGCCGTTCAGCATCGCGCGGATGATCAAGTGGCGCCGGGACGGCGGCCAGACCGCACTGGAGTACCTGGGTCTGGTGCTGGTCGTCGTGGCGCTCATCGGCGGTCTGGTGGCGACCGGGATCGGCGGGCAGCTGACCGGCGGGATCCGCAGCGCGATCTGTGATTTGACCGGAAGCGCCTGTCCGGCCCCGGGCAGCACGGATGTGGAGGCCGGGGACGGTTCGGACTCCGGTGGCGCGGACTCGGCGGGTGGTGCGGACGCCGGTGGGGCGACGGTGGCCGGCGGTGCGGAATCGGGGGGCGCGGCAGCGAACGGCGGTTCGGGTGACGGCGGTTCGGCCACGGGCGGCGGTTCGGTCACCGGCGGTGGTGCTGACTCCGGAGGATCCGCGGCTTCCGGCGGTTCGGAGTCGGGCGGTACGGAGTCCGGCGGTACGGATTCGGGTGGCGCGGGTGCCGGTGGCGGAGACGGTTCGACCGGTGGGGCTGGGGGTGCAGGGGGTGCCGGTGGGAAAACCGGGTCGGGCGGGTCCGATGGGGCAACCGGGTCGAGTGGGTCCGATGGCGGCTCCGGCTCGGGCGGAGCCGACGGCAGTACTACGGCTCTCCATGTCGACGAGGGCGGCGACGACGTGGACACCTCCGAGGGCGCCGACGGCGATGACTCGGACGACGGTGACGGCGACGGCGAGAAGAAGAAGGACGGTGAGAGCTGCACTTCCGGTATCGGTGCGTTCTTCTCCTGCGCCGGGCACCAGACCGGCGGGTTCTTCAAGGGACTGGGCGCCGATGGTTTCTGGGGTGATGTGACCGGCACCGTCGACACGGTCATCCACCCCGTCAAGGCGTGGAACGGCATCAAGGACTACGGCAAGAGCCTGGGCGACCAGTGGAGCAAGGACACGAAGGGCGCGGGCGACAAGTGGTCCAAGGGGGACTACTTCGGCGCTGCCTGGGACTGGACGAAGGCGTCCGGGTCCACCGGGGTGAAGGTCGTGGACGACATGTTCATCGGCGACGAGGTCCGGGACATGTGGAAGGACGGCAACGAGGGCCAGGCGATCGGCACCGGGTTCTGGAACGTCGGCTCGCTGTTCATTCCGGGATACGGCGAGGCCAAGCTGATCGGCAAGTTCGGGAAGCTGGGCAAGCTCGGGAAACTCGGCAAGCTGGGCAAGCTCGGTGAAGTGGCCCAGAAGGCGTCGGAAGCTGCCGCGAAGGCCAAGAAACTGGCCAAGGTGGGCGATGTCGAGGGCGCGGAGAAGGCCGCCAAGGAAGCCCAGAAGCACGCGGACGACGCCGCGGACGAGGCAGGGCTGACTGGTTGCACGGTGGGGATGGGCGGTCGCACGCGCATCCCGTACGGCGGTGCCGGAGCGGGCGCGGGGGTTCCTGGCTCCGGCGTGGGCGTCCTGGCGGCCATGCGTACGTCGGTCCCCGTCGGTCTGCTGGCCGGGAAGCCGTGCGACGAGGTCGACCCCGAGAAGAAGGCGGCCGCCGACGAAGCACAGAAGCAGGCGGACGATGCCAAGAGGGTCGCGGACGCGGCCAAGCGGAAGAAGGAGCTCGAGAGGGCGAAGAACACCCCGAAGCCTGCGTGGTACAAGGACCTGAAGAATCCGCGGGCAGGCCTGAAGGACAAGGGTGACGGGGCCTGGAAGAAGATAAAGGCGGGCGTCTGGAATTACCCGACCGAAATGGGCGCGCGCTACCAGGAGCAGATTTCCAAGGTGGGGCGCGGAAAGGAATACAGCGTTCCGCTGGACAAGCTCAAGGGGAAGGATGTCGACTTCGACGGGTGGGACTCCGCGAGGGGGACTTATTTGGAGGCGAAGTACGGGTACAAGGGTAAGGACTTTTACGACGCGGAGACGGGTCGGCTCACCTCGACGATCGCTAAGCGGTGGCGGGACCAGGCAACGCGCCAAGTGGACGCGGCACGCGGAAAACCGGTCGAATGGCACCTGTCCGATCCGGACGTGGCTGAAGCGGCGAGGGAAATGTTCGCTGATGCGGGTATCAAAGTTAAGGTGATCAACACCGCCGGTGATGTGACCGGGTAAGCGGCCATCAGGCCTCGGGTTTCTGATGGGTGAGCAAGGAGAGTGTTGTGCTGAAGGTAGTCGTCAATGGTTTCTGGGGCACTCGGGAAGAGGATCCGAAGTCGATTGCCTCGCGGTGGTACGTCACGCTCACGGAGTTGAAGCGTATTGATGGCGTGAGTTTCCACGCCTGGCACGAGGCGGTTGACGACCTGCCGTCCGATCCGCTGCTGTTGCCCACCGTTTCGGCGCTGACCGACTACATCAAGCGGGAGAATACCGATCCGGACGTCGATGTGATCGGCTACGGAGCTTCCCTGTGGGCGCATAATCGCGGCATGCCACAGGTTAATTCGACGATTCGCGCCGGTGGTTCATCCGAATACGTGACCAACTCGATCTCGATTTCGTTTCACTCACGCACGGTGGACGAGACGGCGGACGTGATTCGGCGTACCCCTGAGATTCTGCACATCATCGCGGAGGCGTGGGAGATCGACGCCGGCCAGGTGTACAACAGGACCCAGTACCGGGCCGTTTCCGAGCACTTCGACCTGGAGAATCCAGATCCCCGTTGCGGCCGAGCCGTCTATCTGTCCGAGCGCCGCGCGGCGCTCGCACCTGAGGGGCTGCCGGGGACGTATTCGCGGACTGCGGCAGGTGGTTTGGTCATCGACCTCACGCGCGGTGGTACCGAGTCCCCGACCGACGAGACGATCATCGAGGTCAACGCGGCGCTGAGGGCGGCCGGCGCGTTGGAGCCCCTGCCCACGCCGTACGACAGGCCCGTCTTCTGAGCCCCGGGTCCGGGCTCCCGGTTACCGCGCTGGCAGGCGGCGGTTCACGTTGACCGCCGCCTGTCAGCGTTGACAGCTGATCGGCGTGTGCGTGTAATGGAGGCGGTGTCGCGTGACGCCGGTCAAAGAGCAGTGGGCCGACCGGCAATCGGGCGAACACCCTTCACTCAGGGGTCCGTTATGAGTCCATACTCCGCGCCCTGCATCTGACGTAGCGAAGCCGCACCCTCCCCTTTCTCCCTCCCGGCATCCTCGCGTGCGCTGTCCGCGGGCTGCCGTGTCCGGTGGGAGGCTGTGCGGCCGCGTCGTCCTGCGCACGTCATCACCAGCCATGACCTGAGTCACCAGTCACCGCACTGCGGACTCACGCATCTTCCGGAGACACAGAACCGTATGCCCACATCTTTCAATGAATCCGTCATCGAGGAGTTCCGCGCCAACGAGGGAAAGGTCGGCGGCCCCTTCGAGGGCGGGGACCTGCTTCTGCTCACGACCACCGGCGCAAGGTCCGGGGCCGAGCGCACCACCCCCCTCGGCTACGTCCGCCACGGCGGACTGCTCCTGATCGTCGGGTCCAACCTCGGCGCCCCGCACCACCCAGGCTGGTACCACAACCTGCTTGCCCACCCCGTGGTGCGGGTCGAGACCGGAACCCGAACCTTCCAGGCCCTCGCGGTCCCCGCCGAAGGGGCCCGGCGCGACGAGCTGTTCGCGCACGCGGTGCGGTCGGCCCCCGGATACGCGGACTACCAGGCCCGGACCGAGCGGTTGCTGCCGGTCGTCGTGCTGGAGCGCGCCGAGCCCGACGGGTGGGACGCGCCCGGCGAAGTGACCACGCTCGCCGACAAGCTCATGGAGGTTCATACCTGGCTGCGCGGCCAGTTGCGTCAGGTGAGGTCCGAGGCCGACAGTCACTTCGCCGGGCGCGCGGTCCATCAGGGCCCGGGTGAGCCGCCGGCGCCCGGTCTCGGGCTGCAGATCAGGCAGCGCTGCCTGGCGTTCTGCCAGGCCCTGGAGTTCCACCACACCAGCGAGGACGGGCACCTGTTCCCCGGGATCGCGCGCCACCACCCCCACCTGGGCGACACCTTCGTCCGGCTGCTGGACGAGCACCGCACCGTCGCACGCATCCAGGCAGCACTCGTGAACCTGCTCGCCGACATCGCCATCGCCGAACCGCAGCGCTTCCGCGCCGAGCTGTCGGCCATGGAGGAGGAGCTGAACGCGCACCTCGACTACGAGGAGGCGACGCTTCTCCCGCTCCTGGCCGACGTCCCCTGGCCACCGGTTCCTCCCTCGAACGCCGCCCCGGACGGCGGCAGCGGGGCGGCGGGGGAGGATGCGGCGAGGTGAACAGCAGCGCCTGAACGCTCACGGGTGAGTGAGCGTGAAGCCGCCGGTCCTCACCCCCGCCGGGTGACGGCGTCCTGCCACGACGTAGGCGCCCCGGGTCCGGACCCGGCCCGTGGACCGGGTCCGGACCCGGCCTCCGCCGCGGTGGCCTGGACGAGGAGCCTCAGCGCGGCCTGGGAGGCGGAACCCGGGACCGCGGTGACCATGACGAGGGACTGGTCGGGCGCGGATGGTGCCGTCAGCGTCTGCTGCCTGACCGTCAGCGAGCCGACCAGCGGATGCCGCATCTCGTACTCGGCGGTGTCGCAGGCCCGCACCCGGTGGTCGGCCCACATGCCCGCGAACTCGGCGCTACGGGTCGTCAGTTCACCGATGAGCGAGGTGAGCCGGGCGTCCTGCGGATGCCGTCCCGCGACCAGCCGCAGATTGCCCACCACGGCTCGTGCCTTCGCCGGCCAGTCGACGTACAGCTCACGGATGTGGGCGTCCAGGAAGACCAGCCGCGCCATGTTCGGCCGGTCCGCCGGGCGTTCGGGGCCAGTCGGGTCGACATGCCCGGCCAGCAGCGCGTGTCCCGCCGTGTTCCAGGCCAGTACGTCACTGCGCCGCCCGGTCACCACGACCGGCACCTCGTCCAGGGCCCGCACCAGGTCGCGTACGGCCGGAGCCAGCCGCTCCGCCGGGGGCCGGCGGGGTGCGCCCCGGTGGCGGCAGGCGGTGGCCAGGTCGCGCAGGTGGAGCCGCTCGGTCTCCTCCAGGTTCAGTGCCCGGGCGATCGCGTCCAGCACCTCCACGGAGGCGTGGCAGGAGGCCCCTTGCTCCAGGCGCGTGTAGTAGGAGGAGCTGACGCCCGCCAGCAGCGCCAGCTCCTCACGCCGTAGTCCCGGAACCCGTCGGCGGTCTCCGTAGGTCGGCAGCCCCACGTCCTCGGGCTTCAGCTGGGCCCGCCGCGCCTGCAGGAAGGCGCCGAGCTGTCCGTGTGCGTCCATGACCCCGAGTATCCGGCGCCGAGGGCACACACAGCCTGCCCCTGCCGGGGATAGGCAGAGCCGGGGCTGGTTGCCCACGGCCGGCCGGACACACAGTGAGGCCTCGGCGAGCCCCGGCCGCCCAGCGGCAGGACCGCCTGTCACAGCCATCCACGACGCAAGGAACCGACGTGTCAACGAAGTTCGCAAGGAACGCACTGGTCGCCGCCATTACCGCGGCCACCCTCGCTGTCGGCTGGCCCGGTTCGGCAACCGCTGCCGCAGCGCCGCTGTCACACGCTCGCATCGCCGAGCACTTCGACCTGGCCGGCGGGCAGATGCCCGAGAACATCGTCCTGGAACCGGACGGCAGCATCGACCTGTCCTTCTCCGCCGCCCGCCGGATCGCCCGGATCACCCGCGACGGAACGGTCCGTGTGCTGGCGACCCTGCCCGCCCCGGCCGACGGCGGCGTGCACACCCCCTCCCTCGGCTTCCCCCTGGTCACCGGCCTGGTCAGGGACGCCCACGGCACGCTGTACTTCCTGTACGCGACCGGCACCGCCGACCTCACCGGCGTCTGGCGGCTCACCCCGGGAGGCACCCCGGAACGCATCGCCGCGCTGCCGGCGGACGGCCTGCCCAACGGCCTGGCGCTGGATTCCGGCAAGCTGTACATCACCGACTCGGTCCGCGGCGTCATCTGGCGCGTGCCGGCCCGCGGCGGCACGCCGAAGGTCTGGGCGGACGGCGCCGAGCTGGCCTCCACCGGCTTCCTGGGCGCCAACGGCCTGAAGGTGCACAACGGCGACGTCTGGGTGTCCAACATGGACCAGGGCACCGTGCTCCGTTACCCGGTGAGGAGGAACGGCTCGGCGGGCGCTGTCGAGGTCGTGGCCGAACAGCTGCCCGGAATCGACGACTTCGCCTTCGTCGGACGCGGCGACCGGATCCTCGCCGCGCTCGACCAGTCCGACCAGGTCGCGCTGGTGGAGCCCGACGGCTCCCACACCATCGTGCTCAGCGCCCAGGACGGCCTGCAGAATCCCACGGCGCTCGCGGTGCGCGGCGACACCGTGTACGTGACCTCGGCCGCCTACCTCACCGCGAAGGACCCCAACCTGGTCACCGCCCGCATCCAGCAGCACTGCTGACGGGCCTTGCCCGGCAGTGGTTCTGACCGCCCTGCCCTGCCAGGCAGCAGTCCTGACGTACTTGTCCACGACCGGGTCACCGCGGGCCGGCGAGGCCGTCAGGCCTCCCGGCCGGGGTGGACGGCTGCCCAGCCCGCCTCGATCAGGTCGAACGCGGCGTCGAAGGCCGGCCCGGTCCCGGCATCCGGCTCCGGTACGTCGGCCCCATCCGCCCCATCCGCCCCATCCGCCCCGGCGACCCAGTCGCTCCGGTCCGGGGCGTTGGCCGTACGGGTGGCCAGCGCGGGAACTTCGAGAGCGAAGTGGGCCAGCGCGGCGCAGTGCGGGTCGCCGACAGGGGCGCCGACAGCATCCGCGATGGCGCGGGCGAGGGCGTCCTGGTGGCGCATCCACATGCGGTGGGCGTACGCGGAGAGGGCCGGTGTGCTCCTGACGAGGCCGGCGAACTCGCTGAACGGGGTGCCGGAGTCCTCCGCGGCGAGCCGTATCCGCTTGATGTGCGCACGCAGGGCCTGCGGTACGGAGAGGCCCGGGGCGCGGTCGCGCACGGCGGCGACCAGGGCGGCCTCCTGGTCGTCCTCCTCGTCGAAGACGAGCGCCTCCTTGCCGGTGAAGTGCTTGAACAGCGTCGTGGTGGACACGTCCGCGGCTTCGGCGATGTCCCTGATGGACACCTGGTCGTAGCCGCGGTCGAGGAACAGACGGAGGGCGGCGTCGGCGAGGGACTGGCGGGTGGCGGCCTTCTTGCGCTCGCGGCGTCCCATGGGCTCGGTCATGTGCGCAGCGTACCAAGTTTAGTGATCGAGTGAATAAGTTGACTCGTTGCACTTTCATATCGGGTGTGCTTTTCTGATTGCGGTGGTCGGCGAGGCAACGCCCCGGCCGGCACGGGAGCCGGGACCTGGACCCGAGGCGGGACCCACCTGCGAACCGGCAGACGAACCGTCATATGGCGGCAGCGTGCGATCCGGCCTGCGGACACCGCCGCGGCTCCTCGGACCGACCCCGGCACCCCTCGATTCCTCCATGGAACGGAGCACCGTCATGCACACCACGCCCCACACCCCCTCTCCCACCCCGCCCCCCATCGCGATCATCGGCGCCGGCCCCGGCGGCCTGACCTGCGCGCGAATCCTTCAGCGCCACGGCATCCCGGTCACCGTCCATGACGCCGACGCCTCGCCGCTCGCCCGGGACCAGGGCGGCACCCTCGACATGCACCCGGACTCCGGCCAGGCCGCGCTGCGGGCGGCCGGGCTGCTGGCGGAGTTCGCGGCGCTGTCCCGGCCCGAGGGGCAGCAGATGCGCCTGGTCGGGCGGGACGGCACAGTTCGCTTCGACGCCGTCCCTCCGGAGGCGGTCGACGGTGACGGCAACCCCGAGATCGACCGCGGCCGGCTCCGTGAGCTGCTGCTGGGCTCCCTCACCCCCGGGACCGTGCGGTGGGGCCACAAGCTGGAGCGGGCCGAGCCGCTCGGCGACGGCACCCACCGCCTCCACTTCGCCGACCGGACCACCAGCGAAACCCGCCTCGTCATCGGTGCCGACGGCGCCTGGTCACGCGTCCGGCGACTGCTGTCCGACGCGCTGCCCGTCTACACCGGCGTCACCTTCGTCGAAGCCGGCCTCGACGACGCCGACACCCGCCATCCCCGGCTCGCCGCCCTCACCGGCGACGGCACCATGATGGCGCTCGACAACAACCTCGGCCTCGTCGCCCAGCGCAACAGCAACCAGCACATCCGCGTCTACGTCGGACTGCGCACCGACCGCGACTGGCACGAGCGGTCCCGGGTCGCCCTCGACGACACCGACGCCGTGCGCGCGTACCTGCTCTCGCGGTTCACCGGCTGGAGCCCCGACCTGCTCGGCCTGATCACGGACACGGACAGCGGTTACGTCAACCGCCCCCTGTACGCCCTGCCCGTTCCCCACACCTGGCCGCACACCCCCGGGGTCACCCTCCTCGGCGACGCCGCCCACCTCATGTCCCCGTTCTCCGGCATGGGGGCCAACCTGGCCATGCTGGACGGCGCCGACCTCGCGCACGCCGTCGCGAAGCAGCCGACCCTCGACGAGGCCGTCGCCGCGTACGAGGACGTCATGCTGCCCCGCTCGGCGGAGGCAGCCGGCGGAGCCGTCGAAGGGCTCGACGGCGCCTTCGCCCCGGACTCCGCCCAGCAGGTCCTCGCCCACATGACCGGGCACCACTGACGAAGGGGCCCATAGGGTTGCCCGCATGACACGGCACGTGGAATTCGAGCGCCTGCACAACTTCCGTGACCTGGGCGGTTATCGCACCCGGGACGGCCGCACCCTGCGCCGGGGGCGGCTGTACCGCTCGGACTCGCTGGCCAAGCTCCAGGGGGCCGACCTGGAGCGCTTCCGCGCCCTGGGGATACGTACCGTGATCGATCTCCGCTACCCGTGGGAGATCGAGGCCAAGGGACGGGTGCCCGCCGCCGACGGGCTCGTGTACGTCAATCTCAGCGTCGAGCACCGCCCTTACGACCAGGCGGAGATCGACCCCGCTCTCGACCCCTGGCGGTTCCTCGCCGACCGGTACGCGGAGGTCGCCCTCGACGGAGCCGTGGAGCTCAGGCAGGCGCTGGAGACCATCGCGGCCGAGGACTCCCCGCAGGTCTTCCACTGCGCCTCGGGCAAGGACCGCACCGGCCTCCTGGCCGCCCTGGTGCTCGCACTCCTGGGGGTCGAGGAGGACGTCATCGCCGAGGATTTCGCCCTCACCGAACTGGCCACGGAGCGACTGCTCGCGGACTGGCACGCGGCCCACCCGGACCGGACCATGAAGTGGCCCGGCTACGGACGGGCGCCACAGGAGATCATGCGGCTGTTCCTGGCCGACCTGGCCGCCGAATACGGGTCGGTGCACGCGTACGCGACCGGACACCTGCGTGTCGATGAGGAGCTGATCGACCGGCTCCGCAAGCGCCTCCTCGACTGAGGAACGCGGTGGCGGGCCCGATCGCCGCCGCGGACCCCGCTCCGCGGTCGTCTCAGCGGGGCCCCGCGCGCAGGCGGGCGGCGCCCCCGGACCCTCCGACGGACGTGCGCGGGGGACGACTCGCACGCCGGGACGACTCCGCGGGACGAACCGGCGGGATAGAACGGCAGGATGCACCGGCGGACAGAGCGCACTGGCGGGCCGACCGGGTGGAACCGGCGGAGAGGACCGCGGGCCGAACGGCAGCAGGGACCGGCGGAACGAACCGGTCGGATGAACCGGTGTACCGGCGGCAAACCGGAGCAGAAGAGGATGGGCAGCACCCGGCGTCACCCCGCGTCCGCCCGTTCCGCGTCCCCGTTCCTCTCCCCGCCTCCCCACGCCCCCGCAGCCAAGGGGTGGCGCCCCGCCCCCGCTCACCCTCCTACGTCCCCGGAGCCTCCCCCGTGTTCAGCAAGATCAGCGACACCGCCGCCGGGACGCCGCCCCGGGCGGCCCGGCGTACCGGAGCCGCGCGGCGCTGGCCCGTCGCGCTGCGGCGGACGCCCGTCTCCCTGTGGAACGACGACCTCTCGGACTGGGCGGCGGCCCTGACGTACTACGCCATCCTCGCGCTGCTCCCGGCGCTCCTGGTGACGGTCTCCGTCATCGGACTGGCCAATCCCCAGGCCACGAACGCGCTGATCGCCGACATCACCGCCTTCGCCCCGGCGGAGTCCGGCGCCGCACTGCGCCAGCCGCTGGAGGCGGCCACGGAGCAGCGGACCGCGGTCTGGCTGCTGGTGGCGACCGGGACCGTCAGCGCGGTCTGGTCCGCGTCCAGTTATCTGGCCGTGTTCCGGCGTGCACTGCACGCGATGCACGGGGTGCGCGACACCCGGCCCGCGCTGCGCCAGGCGCACATCATCGTCGCGTCGGCGATCGGACTGCTGCTGCTCCTGATGACCAGTGCGTTCGCCCTCGTGCTCTCCGGGCCGCTGGCCCGCTGGCTCGGGCACCGGCTGGGGCTGGCACAGCTGGGGGACACGGTGTGGACGCTGCTGAAGTGGCCCGTCCTGCTCTGCCTGGTCGCCTGCCTGATCATGGTCCTCTTCCGGACCGGACCTGCGTCGGCGCGTGGGGCGCGGCAGGGACTGCCCGGCGGGGTGCTGGCCGCGCTGCTGTGGCTGGTGGCCTCGGCGGGATTCGCGCTGTACGCGACGTACGTCGGCTCCTACAGCCGCCTGTACGGGTCGCTGGCGGGGCTGGTGGTGTTCCTGATCTGGGTGTGGTTCACCAACCTGGCGTTGCTGGCGGGTGCCCAGTTCAACGTGGAGCTGAGCCGGGCGCGGTGCGACGGCACCGACACCCGGCCCGGCGGTCATGACGAGGTCACAGCGCGGCCATGACGGGCCCCGGCCCGGCCGTCGCCGGGCGGGGCTTCCCGGCCGCGCGGGCTAGGACCCGGTGGTGCGGGCTAGGACCCGGTGGTGCCGTCGACGATCTCCCGGATGATGTCGATGTGGCCGTTGTGCCGGGCGGTCTCCTCGATGAGGTGCAGCACGATCCAGCGGAGATCGGGGTGGCTTCCCTCCAGGCGCGGCAGTTTGGACTTGGTGTCCAGGTCATGGGCGGCGACGAGCTCCCGGTAGCGGGAGTTCTGCTCCTCGTACTCCGCCAGTACGTCGGCGAGCGGCAGGTCGACGGCGATGCGCATCTCGCGGTCGGGATCCTCGTCCGTCCACGGGCCCTCGTCCTCCCCGCCGAGGAACACGACCTCGAACCAGTAGTACTCGACCCAGCGGAGATGGTTGATCAGACCCGCGATCGTCATCAGCGGCGAGCCGGGCAGCGGGGCCTTTCGGGCGTCGTCCTGCGCGAGGCCTTCGCACTTGGCCAGCGCGGTCGCGCGGGAGTAGTCGAGGAAGGTGGTCAGCTGGGAGCGCTCGTCCCATGCGGAAGGCGAATCGGTGCGTGTCATCGCCGTACACCATCGCCGCCCGGTCGCCGCGCTGTCCACCGTTTAAGAGAGCGGGTCCCCCCTCCCTGACCTCCGGCGGTCGGTCAGGGGCGCGGCTCCGGGTCTCGCGGAGCGGGATGGCGCGGCCCGAGGAGGGCCACGAGGTCGGACCCTGCCGCCGGCGGGAAGGCCGGACGCCAGCCGAGCCGCCGGTAGAGGCGCAACGCCGGCTCGGCGCGCATCGAGGTGAGCAGCCAGCAACGGCCGTCCGTCGCGGCCCCGGTGACGGATTCCAGCAGCGCGGCCGCGAGGCCGGACCCCCGGGCCCGCGGGCCGAGGGCGAGCTCGTCCACTTCGAGCGCGCCGACCAGCCACGCGGCTGTCCGCTCCGGACCCAGCGCCGCACTGACGCGCGGGTAGCTGCGCACGTCGGGGAACGGACCGGGTGTGGTCCAGGCCGTCGCGAACCCCACGACGGACTCGACACCACCGCCCTCGCCGCTCCGGCAGCGGCCGTCGTCGTCCCTGCCGCGGTCCCTGCCGAGGCTCATGTCGTCGTCGCGGCTCAGGGCGACCGCGGCCACGAATCCGGGGCGTGCGGCATCCTCCGCCAAGCGCTCCACATAACCGTCGGCCATGCCGGGGTCCTCGTGCCAGGGTGGCCCGGCGAAGGCCTCCGCGTACGTCTGCCGGATTCCGTTCGCGTACGCCAACACCTCTTCGCCGCACACAGGTTGGACCCGCATGGTCACCACGCGCTACCGCCTCTCCGTCGTACGTGCCGGGCTGGGGCGAGCTGCCCGCCTGCCCGCTTCGACACCCTCCGGCACCTTGGGGTCCACTCATGGGTCCGTGGGCCCACGCACCGGGCTGCGCGTCTCATTACGCTCATGATTGACCAACTGCGAGCCGTCCGACCGCTGATCAGGCGTGCTCCGGTTTTTTTTATGGGGGTGAAGTGTCATGACTGACGGATTCTTCTACTCGTACCACCTGGGCTGGAACCGCCCCGACGCGGAGTCGCTGATCGGTGACCTGGAGGCGGCGGGCGTGCGGCCGGCCCATCCGGTGACCCGGCGCATCACGCTCCTCAGTCCAGGGGCCGAACCCCCGGGTACCCAGTCCTGGGTGACGCGGGAGCAGCTGGTGCTCCTGGCCGGGCTGCAGCGGCTGGACCAGGTCGACTTCCTGCTCTGGGTGAGCAGCGGGGCCGAGATCCCGACGCGGGTCCGGCGCACGGAGGACGGGACGGTCGCGCTGCAGTTCGGCCTCGGCGCGCTGAGCCGCGACGAGCAGGAGACGGTCGTCCGGGCGGTCCGGGAGGCGATAGGCAGGGCCTCGGTGCTCTGTATCGGCTTCGTGCTCGACCGGGAGGGTGCGTCGGCGGCGACGGACTGGCGGGGCTTCATCGTGAAGGGTGCGGTGTACTTCGACTGCTGGCCCGACACATTGGCGGTTCGGGAGGAAGTGGCTTCCATGCAGCCGCAGTTGTCCGGGGTGAGCTCCTTCGAGCAGTCGCCGTGGGTCGTGTACGGCAGCGAAGTTCCGAGCAGGTAGCTGCTGCGATGGGGGCGGGTTCCGTCTGACGACGAGTTCTGTCCGACTGTGGATTCCGTCCGACGGCGGCTCCGTCGGCCTGAGTGATGCCTGTCAGGCCGCGGGGCGGGGAAGGTCGAGGGAACGGCTCTCTTCGACGACCTGGTAGCCGGCGCCCGTGTACAGGTTCATCGCCACCTCGTTGCCGCCCCACACGGTGAACATCAGCACCGAGTCGCCTCCGGCGAGCGTTGCCTGCTCGCCGGCCGCCATGGCGGCCCTGCCGTACCCGTTGCCGCGATGCTTCTCGTGTATGTGCAGCGAGTAGCCGTAGGTGGCGCCCGGGAGGTGCCCGTGCTTCAACCAGCCGGTGCCGATCGGCTCGCCCGCCACTTCCAGCACGAGGAAGGTGTTGTCAGGCGTCGCCAGGCCCTCGGGGATCAGCTTCGCGAAGTCGTCGTCGGACTTGCGAGCGGCATCCTTCGGGCTGAGGGCTCCCGCCCGGACGATGTCGTCGACGTAGGCGGCCTTCTCCGAGGTGACCCACCCGGGATATTCGGCCGCTGTCATCGGCCGCGCGGTGACGCCGCCGACCGGCTCCGGCGGGGAGCCGACGTGCCGCGCCCTGAGCTGGCCACGGACGCCGTAGGCGTCGAACAGCTCGCCGGCGGGCTCGGTGAGCCGTACGTCCACCCTGCGCGCGCCGCGCTCGGCGCACCATCCCTCGGCCCAGGCGCGGGCGGCCTGCTCGTGCCCCCGGCCGGCGTGCGGCGGGTCGACGCGGAGGTCGCCGATACGGCCGGCGCGCCCGTTGTCGTCGTCGGTCACGACCACGGCGACGTACCCCACCCGGGTTCCGGCATCCGTGATCCCGGCGACGGTCCAGCTGCCGAGGTCGCGGCGTACGCCTTCGAGCACGCGCTCCACCGCGGCAGCCCCGAGTCCGGCCGCCGTGTACGAGGCGGCCGACCGCAGCTCGAAGTCCCTCTGCCATTGCGTGTGTTCACCGAGGACGCTGAATTCAGTCACCCGATCACAGTAAGGGCTGTCATGGACCCGCGTGGGTGATCGCGGTCTCGATACGCTCCCGCTGCCCGGGTGGTCAGGACACTCCCGCGGAGGTGCCGGACGGACCTCAGACCCACCCACGCATCGCCAGGAAGCCGAGGACGAGCCCCACCGCGAACACCCCCAGCACCCCCGCGAACACCGCCGGCATCACCACCGGCCCCCACGCCCCGCGCCCGGCCACCGTGGCACGCTTCCCCGGTGCCGACGGGTCGTACGAGACACGGACCGGTGCGCCGACCTCGAAGCCGAACGGGCCGGGGGCATGGTCGGTGAACTCGATGTCGCGGCCGTCGCGGGTGCGGAACGCGAAGACGTACTCGGTGGCGTAGCTGCGCTCCATGCCCGGCCCCCGGTCCACCGTGCGCCGGTCCGCGCACCGGCCCTCGGCGTGTTCGCCGTGCCGGACCAGGTGCAGCACGCGGTTCAGACGCAGCGCGGAGCGCACGGCGAAGGCGCCGAGGAAGAGGCCGAACAGCAGCAGGAAGGTCGCTGTCCCGCCGGGCAGAATCTGCATGTACGCACGCTCCGAAACGACTGCTCGACAACTGCACAACTCGACAAGGCGTCGACGACGGCCCGGCAGCCGCCCGGCAACGCACCGACGCGTCGCCGACCGCCCGCCGGCCGGCGACGCTACTTCACCGTGATCGACCCGACGAACGAGTCCAGGTCGTCCTTGCTCAGCGAGCCCTTCACCGCATTGATCCGGACGGCGAACGGCACGTCCTTCGAGTCGACCCCCGCCACCACCACGCCCGTCATCCGGGTGCCCTGCTCCGGCGTCCGCTCCTTGCCGGTCGAGGTGAACTCGTAGTCGATCCGACGCGCCTCCCGCGCACTCTCCTCGCCCTTGAGCCGCACGTCGGCGGTGCCCTTGCGGGTCGTGCCGAGCCCGATGCCGGCGCCCGCCGCCGCAGCCGCCTCGTCCGCGTCGTCGACACCCGTGGCGAAGGCGAGCTGCACCGAGACCATGCCCGTGCGCAGCCCCGACTCCTCCTTGAGCGCGACGGCGGCGTTGCCCTTGCTCCGGTCGGCCGCCGACTGCTCCTTGTAGCCCTTTTCCTCGGGGTAGCCGACGGACAGGCTCTTCGTGTCGAGGGTGCCCCAGCCGTCCGGGACGGCCGCCGCGTCACTGCCGCCGCAGCCGGTGAGCAGGGTCAGGCCGATGGCGGCGGCTGCGGCCGCGCCGGCTGCCCGGGACCTCTTGGTCGTCATCGTCGTCATCGTCTGCCGCCTCTTCGTCATGCGTGTCCGGGCCTACTTCGCGCAGTAGCTGTACGGGAGGAACGAGCGGGCGTCGCCCTTCGGAGCCCCGAGGAACTGTGCGTCGGTCAGTGTCTCCTTCTTGTGCTCGTCCGAGATGGAGAAGCCGAGGCTCATGCCCAGCGAGACCTCGAAGCCGAATTCCTGGGCGTCCGTCTCACCGTGGTACTGCATGCTGCTCGACAGACCGTCCTGGAACATCATCTGGTCGAAGGGGTCGCCGCCGGTGGGCTTCTTCTCCAGTGAGTGGTCGCCAAACATGTACTCGAACGGGGCGGTGTTGTTGCCGGACCCGTCCAGCCACTGCTCGGCGACGGCCCGCTTGTCCTCGGTGGCCTTGTCCGTGTCCTTGCCGAAGACGACCGAGTTCGTCTTGACCTCGATGCCGGTCTCGCCGGAGGAGTCGGTGCCGCTGACCTTGCCGCCGCGCTTGTCCTTGCCCTTCTCGCCGTTGTCCTTGCCCGCCTCGCCCTTGTCGGACGTCGAGCCGGTCTCGACGGTCTGGGTCATGTCGATCCGGACGATCTTGCCGGTCTTCTGGTCGCGGGTGACGGTGACGGCCCCGGTCCGGCTGTCCTTCGCACCGGCGGTGCCGCCGAGCGGTCCCGCCGTGCCGCCGACCTTCCCCTCGATCTCCAGCTTGGCGGTGTAGGTGTACGACTCGTTGCCGTTGACGTCGTCCTTGGTGACGGTCACGTCGGGGGAGAACTTGGCCTTGCCGCCGAGCTTGGCACCGAGCTTGGCCTCGTCACCCGCGCTGATGGACAGGCCGCCGTCCGCGTACACGTTGAGGCCGACGGTCGAGTAGGAGATCTTCTTGTCACCGATCTGCTTCTCGACGTCCTCCTTCTTGTCGGCCCACTTCGTGGCCGAGTACCAGCCGCCGCCGTAGCCGCCGCTGTACTTGGTCGAGGTCTCCCACATCTTCATTTCCTCGATGTCGTCCCGCATCTTCTTGGCGTCGTCCTCGCTCTTGAAGACCCAGGTGTCACCGTTGGTGATCTTGACGCCGCCGCCGACGTCCACATCCGCCTTGCCGAGCTTGCCGAGCTTCACGCCGGGGGTGGAGGCGTTCACTCCGACCGAGGCGGCGTCGGTGAACGTCATGTAGACCAGCTTGTCGTTCCCGTCGACCTTGCCGTCCTCGTTCACGTCCGTGTTGGCCTGGCTGACCTTCTGCTGGAAGCCGTACTCGTTGCCCCACTCGAACCAGCCGATCTTCACCTTGTCGCCGACCGTGTCGGAGACGCTGGAGATCTGGCAGAGCTTGGGCTCGTAGTCGGCGTCCGTCTTCGGCTTCGCGGTCGGGTCCCCGCCCTTGGCACAGCCGGCGCTGCCGCCGCCGAGGGAGCTGATCGCGCACCGGACCCGGTCCCCGATGCTGCCGCCGACCCCCGCCATGGCCATGCCGCCGACCATCGTCACGACGAGGATGATCACCCCGAGGTACTCCATGGCGGTGGCACCGCTGTCGCGCCAGGAGTACGAGCCACCGGCCGGGGAGGAGGGCTGCGTACCGTCGTCCTCCATCAGCCGGTCGACGGCCAGCCCCACGGCCGAGCCGGTCACCAGCGCGACGACGGGCATCAGCATGCCCTCGGCGCCCACGACCTGCCACGACACCGCGTACCCGTAGCCGAGCGCCACCACCGGCACGCCGAGCGAGGCCAGCAGGTACAGCGGGCGGGACACACGCTGCTCGTCCGGCAGGACACGCGCCGCGGCCAGCACCGTGACCACGGTGGTGATGATGGCGGGCACATGCACCAGGGCGAGGCGCCAGGTGAAGACCTCCAGCCGTTCGTCGGTGGCCAGCGTCTCGATGAGCCCGCGCGAGATCAGATACCCGGCGACGAGGTAGACGACGGCGCCGGCGGCCCAGCTACGGGTCAGCGGGAGGAACCAACCGCCGCCGCCCCCGGCGGATCTCCCACCGCTGCCTGCTCCGCCGGGACCGCGCCCGGGGATATGTGGCCCGTGCCCCCGCTTCCCCAGCCGCTGCCACCACTCACGGTTCTCCCTCTCCGAAGCTCGCTCACCTGCCTGCCCCGCGCTGTCTGACCCCGGGTACGGCGTGAGCGTACGGCTGGAGACGCTGCCTGACCTGGGCCCTTGGCCCCAATGCCGGGCCCAAGTGGGACACCGGACACCGGTCCCGGCGCCGGCTCCAGCTGCTTCCGGCGTTCGGTCAGGTTGGGTCCGGGGGCCCAAGACGCCCGGATGCCTTGGTGGTTAACGTCGTTGTATGTCACGGGTGGGGGAATTGCGTCGTCGAGTTCGTCGGTGGTCACGGAGGTCCGTGCCGCGGACGGATGTGCGGTTGCTGGGGTTGCGGGGCCGGGGCGGCGTCGTGGTCCTGGTGGGCGGCGTGACCGGGGTCAGGGTGCGCTGGAGTATCTGGGTCTGGTCCTGGTGGTGGTGGCGGTCGTCGGGGCGTTGGTCGCGACGGGGATCGGTGCGGATCTGTCGGAGAAGATCGGTGTGCAGGTCTGCCGTATCTCCGGTGGCGGGAACTGTGGCGGTGACAGCAACGCCGGGGCGCAGGACGGTTCGAACAGTCCGGGCAACGGTGATCCGGCGTCGGACAAGAACGCCGACGGTTCACCGAAGTCTCCGGCGCAGGTGGAGTACGACAAGGCGCTGAAGGACCTTCAGGACGCGCAGAAGGACGAGAAGTCCAACGGGGACAAGGCGATCGAGGCCGCGAAGGAACTCGCGAAGATCCTCGCCGACGAGCTGGGCATCACCGACGCGCTGGACTGCATCACCAAGGGCGACATGGGCGCCTGCACCGAAACCCTGATCAACATCCTGCTCAGCCTCATCGGCGGCGCGGTCGGGAAACTCGGCGCGAAGTACGGGGCGCCCTGGAAGTGGAAGAAGGCCTACAAACTCATCCAGGCCCTCAAGAAACACGGCACCGACCTCTACGACGGCCTCAAGGGACTCCTCAAGAGCCGCAAGAAGGTCAAGGAAGCCGAAGAGGCCCTGGAGAAGGCCGACAAGAAAGTCGACGGCGAGAAGAAGGACCCGCCGAAGAAGGACAAACCCGAAAAGCCGAACTGCCCGGTCAAGCACAGCTTCCTGCCCGGTACCCAGGTCTTGTTCGCCGACGGACGTACGGTCTCCATCGAGGCCGTCCGGGTCGGTGACCTGGTTGAGGCCACCGACCCGGACAGCGGCCTGACCCAGGCGCGGCGCGTCGACCAGGCCATCACCACGTACGACGATAAGGACTTCACCCGGCTGGTCTTCCGCACCCGCGGCGGCCCCGCGGTGATCACCGCGACGGACACCCACCCCTTCTGGGTGAGCGGCGAGCGACGCTGGGCCGACGCGGGCGACATCACCCCCGGCATGAAGCTCCGGACCCCCGACGGCTCCGTACTCGCCGTCGCCGCCGTCTCCCGCTACACCCAGCGCCGGACCACCCACGACCTCACCGTCAACGGCATCCACACCTACTACGTGGTCGCCGGCGGTACGTCGGTACTCGTCCACAACGACGACCCCTGCGAGATGGTGTCCAAGCCGAACGCCCTGTCGCAGAAGACCGGATACACGGTCAAGCAGATCAAGGAGGCCATCCACAAGGTGAAGGCCCAGGGTGGCTGGCGCGGCAACGGCGCCAACCGGAATCCGGACATGCTCATCGACCCGAAGACCGGCGAGGTCTACCCGCAGATGCCCGACGGCTCCCCCGGTGACAGCATCGGTAACATCTTCGATCATCTTCCGGAGGAACCGTGAGCGAACCGTCCATCGACAGCAGCGCGGACCGCTGGGTCCTCCGCGGTCTGAGATCCGTACCGGTGCTGGCCGTCTCCGGCGCAACGGACGGCTCACGACTCGACCTCACCCTGGACGGTGGGACCCTGCTCACGGTCGTCGGACCCGTGCGGATCACGCACGGCCCGGCCACCGCTCCCGAGCCGGTTGTCCTGCCGGCCGAGGAGGTCGGTGTGCTGAAGGGCGCGACGGTGCTGTCCGCCGTCGCCTTCAGGAGTGGTTCGTTGCGTCTGGTGTTCAGTACCGGCCATCACCTGACCGTCCGCGGTGCCGATCCCGGTGTACGGGCCGAGCTGTGCCGGCCGGGGGAGTTCACCTGGGTGTCGCAGCAGGGGGTCGGTCGGCTGACGGAACCCGGTATCGATTCCGCGTAACGGCAAGGCGGTGACGACGACCGGCCGAGTGGCAGCGGGAGGTGCGGACATGAGTGGCTGGTGGCAGGCCGAGCAGGCACTGCGTGACCGCCCTGTCCGTGATGTCCTCGTCCCGGGCCGGCTCGACCGGGACGACGAACTGCCGGAGTTCCGGCCGCAGCCGCTCGCCGTCTGGCTGCGGCTGGACGAGGGGCTGCTGAGGTTCGAGTCGGTGGGCCCGTACGACCGGCTGGACGCCGCGGTGGTCCGGAGCGTCGGCTGGGAGGACATCGGCCTGCTCGCGGAGGCCGAGGACGAGGTGATCGTCGCCTCGTACGGGGAGCAGCTCTTCGGTGACGGCCGCGACGAACTGCGCTGCACGCAGTTGCGCGTCCACCGCTCGCCGGGCACCGACGACACCGTGTGCAGCTGCCTCGCCCTCGACTTCGAGGGTGGGCAGACCCTGTTCCTCGATCCGGCCTGGACGTTCGGGATCAGGATCGGCAACGGGTCGGACGAGCAGCACTGGCTGAAGCTGAACGGCGGCGGGCGCACCCGCACCGTGGAACTCGGCGCCGTATGAGGGGCCGTGGGCTCCAGCCCCCGGTCAGGGCAGCTTCGCGGCCTGGGCGGTGACCAGCTCGGCCGGGAGTTCCGGAGTCTTCGTGTCGAGGAAGTTGGCCACGTAGAAGGTGACGACGGTCGAACCCGTCCGCACCAGCTGGAAGACCAGCGGCACCTTGTCGCCCTCGATGCTCCCGGTCACCTGGTAGGCGATGCTCTCTTGGCCCGCCCTGGGCAGGTTCAGCTGCTTCACCTCGGTGTACGAGGAGGGGCCGTCCTCGCTCGACGTACGGAATCCGCCGGCGCAGGCCTGGATCGCGTCCCGCACACCGCGCATGAGCTGCTGCGCGGAGTCCTCGGGGTGTGAGGTGAGGATCTCGGTGACGACGGTCTGGCTGTCCTTGCCCTCTTCGGACTTGTCCATGACGGTACGGAAGACGGTGGCGGCCGGGGCGGGCTCGGGCGCGCCGTTGATCACGGCGACCAGGGGCGGCAGGCCTCGTTCTCGGACTTCTCGGTGCCCGTCTCGTCCCCGCCCTGCATCGGCGTGACTTCGTAGTGCGCCACCTCGCCGGTGGTGAGGGCGGCCTTGGCCAGTTCGGCCTTGCTGAGGACCTTGCCGCTGCTGGAGGGCGTGGCGGAGGGTGCCGGTGCGGCGGAGTCACTGGCGGCGGGGTCCGAGGTGGCCCCGGTGCTCGGCTTCGCGGACGTGCCGGCCGCCTTGCCGTCCTTCTCCGGCTTGTCGTCGGAAGGCCCGCAGGCGACGGCCGCAAGGCAGAGCACTGCTGTGGTGGCCGCCATGGCTGCCGTACGTGCCTTCATTTCTCACCGCTCCTGACCGGCGAACCGCTGACGCGGACGCTCATGCATACGGACTCTGCACGCTAACAACCCGGGCGGCGCGAATGCGTGGGCCCACGGGCCCAACTCACGGCGGGCCGGAGCCGAGCAGCGTCCACGCCCCGTAGGCCGCCGAGGCAGCGGCGAGTACCGCGAGGATCCCCGCCGTACGGGCGGTGGAGCGTAGCCGCAGCAGTGCGACGGCGGGCGGCAGCAGGAGCGGGAACGCGGGCATCACCAGCCGGGCCGGGAGCCGAAGTACCCGGAGCCGATCAGCGAGATGACGACGACGGCGATGCCGTAGACGAGTACGGGAAGCGGCTGGCGCTGCCGTACGCACAGGTACACCAGCCATCCGAGGCCGGCCAGGGCCGCGCACAGCCCGAGCGCACCGGGCAGCGGGAGGCCGAGGATGAACGAGGCGAGGGCCGCGCCTCCGTCGATGCTGTTGCCCCACTGCGCCTGGACGTCGAAGTAGGCGAACGGGCTGCCTTCGCGCACCGCGACGAAGACCACGTACGCGAGCCATCCCAGCGGCGCGAGGACCACCCCGAGCAGCATCCGGCCGTTGCGGCGGACGATGCCGTCGGTGTCACCTGCCCGGTACTCGCGTACGAGGGTGGCGGCGGCGGTGATCGCGAGGGCGGCGATGAGCGCGGCGGCGGACGGGCGGGTCAGCCCGGCGAGTACGCACAGGGCGCCGGCCACGATCCAGCGCCGGGTCAGCACCGCGTACAGCGACCAGGCGGCGAGTGCGGTGAACAGGGTCTCGGTGTACGCCATCGACTGGACGAACGCCGTCGGGTACACCCCCCACAGCGCGGCCAGCACCACCCCGGCCCGGCGCCCGTACAGCCGCGCGCCGACGGCGAAGATCCCCCAGGCGGCGAGCAGGCCCGCCACCCAGGCGACCAGCAGCCCGGCGCCCGAGAGGCCGAGCGGGGTCACCTCCGCGACGCCGCGCTCCAGCGCGGGCAGCAGCGGGAAGAAGGCCAGGTCGGAGTGGATGCCGCCATCCGCCAGGGTGATGACGGTGTACCCATAGCCGTGCTCGGCGACCCGCTGGTACCAGACCGAGTCCCAGCGCTCGCTGAGCAGATGCAGGGCGTCCTTCCTCGCGGCGGAGGCGGCCACCCAGAAGACGACAAGCCCGACGATCCGCACGGCCGCGTAGGCACCGAGCGCCGGCGCGGCCGCGGCAAGGGCGGCGGCGACGCGTCCACCGGCCGGCCTGCGGTCCGACGGCTGCGGGGCCGGCCGGGAGGGGGTGGCGTGTGGCGAAGGATCTGCGGACATACGCCCGATTATCTCCGTGCCGGGCGCACCGGCGGCGGCAGCCCCGTCGGGGGCTTCGGAGCGAGTCGGCTCATCCCGCGGGGCGGACCCGCGCGAACTTCGCGGCCATGACAGGACCGAGCTCCTTCACGATGTCGTGCCCCGGCCTTCCGGGGAACGGCAGATACTCCAGGAACGAGGTCACGACGACCCCGTCGATCTCGCCGATCCCCCGTGCGCTCTGCTCCTCCAGGAACTCCAGCGTGCTGCGCCAGTCCGGCGCCTCGGCATCGGCGCCCAGATAGGACCGCACGGTCTCCTGCGTGACGTCCCAGAAGAACACGTGCGGCAGCACCGCGTCCTCGTTGAACACATGTGCTGCGTAGAGGTCCTGGTACCCGGGGACACGCGCCACCAGGTCGTTCACCAGTTGCACTCCCGCATCCCGGTTCACCGGCCGCCGCCCGGGCCGGATCCGCGTCGAAGGCCGAGAGCGGCCGCCGCCGCAAGGGTTCGCTCCATGAAGGCTCCGTTCCGTAAGAGGGTCTGAGCTCTGCCCCTGCCCGGTCCACTACTGTCCGGCGAGACCCGCACGGAGCCCGGAGTCCTCGGTCCCGCCGGCGATCCAGCTCAGGACGAGCTGCCTCGTCGGCCTGGCCCGCGCCGCCGCGGGGAACGCCTCCCGGAACGCCCGGAGAAGAAGACCGGGCCTGGCCGCGGCGTACATGCTCTCGTCCCGTGCGTGGATCAGCACATCGGAGACGGGCAGGCCCGTGCCGTTCAGGCGGATCAGCTCGTCCGCGTCGTCATCGAAGCGGGACCGCGGCTCGACCTCGATCCCGTAGGCCTCGTGATAGTCGGCACAGAATCTCCGGCAGGCGTACGCGGGCGATCTCCGGAGCCACCACTGCGCCTCGGGGAAGCGGAGGAAGGACTCGTCCCTCAGCACACTCCGCACCCGCGAGTCGGCTGCTTCGATCTGCGCCGCGAGACCTCGTGTGCGGTCGTCCCCCGCCGCCTTCGACTCGGCAAGGAACTCGGCGATCCGGCTCCGCAGTGTCAGATCGTTGTTGTAGTCCTCGACGTCCCAGGGGAAACCGGCAAGGCAGTCATCGGCGAAGTCCTGCCAGCGCCTCAGCGCTTCGTCCGGGCCGATCGGCTTTGTCACACGGTCCTCATCAGCCGGTGGTGTCCGTGCTGTCCGCACCGACGCCGACCACTCTTCGCCGGTCCTTCCCGCTTCTTCCCGCTTCTTCCGCCGCAGCGGAGCATCCGCTCGGTGCACCCTCCGTGTCAGGCGCTCGGGGTCTTCCCGTAGTAGGGCCTGACGGTCCTGCCCAGCTTCCGCTGGACCGACCGCAGCAGGCGGATGGTCGGTTCGTCGGCAAGTCCGGTGGTCGTCGGCCACTCGACGCCCGTACCCGCGAGGTCGCTGACGAAGACGATCTCCGTGGCCAGCAGCACGCGCGCCCAGTCCGCCGGTGAGAGCGGGGTGTCGTCGCCGAGCGCGTCGCGCAGCAGGTCGGTCCGGTCGACGAGATCCTGGGCGTCCGTGAACCCGATGCCGACGGCGAGCTGATCACTGCACCGGGCCGGGCCGCCCCATTCGAGGAGCGCCCGCCGCAGCAGCCGCGTCTCGTCCTCGGTGAGCAGCTCGCTCGCCGCCGCTTCGCTTCCCGGCATCAGTTCAGCTCTTCCCAGTACTTGTCGAGTTTGGCCGGGTCCCGCCGGAACACGGTTCCGCCGTCCGGACTCATCGGGTCGTGGATCACGATAGTCGTGCCGTCCTTGCCCAGGTACGCCTTCCGCCCGCTGCCCAGGTCCTTGGTCCGCGACGGGTTCTGCATGACGTCCTTGGTGAGGTCGCCCAGCTCCTTCTTCGACAGCCCCGGGAAGTCGCCGGCGTGCTTGCCGTCCGCGTGACCGTTGGCGATGTCCTCGGCGTCCTCGATCCGCTCCTCGTCGGTGCACCAGGAGTTGTTGTGCACCAGGACGGGGACGCCGCCGGCCAGCACGTAGTAGGTGTGGATGCCGTTGACGGTGAGGTCGTGGGTGGTCCGGTGCTGGGTGTAGCGGGAGACGGCGGCGACGGCGAGTACGGAGCCGTCGGGGGTCCGGAGCTTCATGCCGGGGGTGATGTCGCCCGCGTCGGTCCAGCGGCGCTGGCCGGTGATCCAGAACGGGTGGGTGTCGGTCGCGGTGATCACCGCGGGTCCGGCGGCCGTGCGGAAGGTCAGGCGGGTGAAGTCCTTGTCGTCCTTGGTCGTGATCGGCCGTTCGACGCGGCGTGCCTGGGTCAGGCCGCTGTCCGGGTCGGTGGCCTCGACCCGGTCGCCGGCCCGGACCGTCTCGATGGAGACCGTACGACCGTCGGCCAGGAGGACCCGGGTGCCGGGCGGGAAGCTGTGCTTGACCTTGCAGTTCGGATTCTCGTCGGGTTTGTCGTCCTTCTTCGGCGGGTCCTTCTTCTCGCCGTCGACTTTCTTGCCGGCCTTCTCCAGGGCCTCTTCGGCTTCCTTGACCTTCTTGCGGCTCTTGAGGAGTCCCTTGAGGCCGTCGTAGAGGTCGGTGCCGTGTTTCTTGAGGGCCTGGATGAGTTTGTAGGCCTTTTTCCACTTCCAGGGCGCCCCGTACTTCGCCCCGAGTTTCCCGACCGCGCCGCCGATGAGGCTGAGCAGGATGTTGATCAGGGTTTCGGTGCAGGCGCCCATGTCGCCCTTGGTGATGCAGTCCAGCGCGTCGGTGATGCCCAGCTCGTCGGCGAGGATCTTCGCGAGTTCCTTCGCGGCCTCGATCGCCTTGTCCCCGTTGGACTTCTCGTCCTTCTGCGCGTCCTGAAGGTCCTTCAGCGCCTTGTCGTACTCCACCTGCGCCGGAGACTTCGGTGAACCGTCGGCGTTCTTGTCCGACGCCGGATCACCGTTGCCCGGACTGTTCGAACCGTCCTGCGCCCCGGCGTTGCTGTCACCGCCACAGTTCCCGCCACCGGAGATACGGCAGACCTGCACACCGATCTTCTCCGACAGATCCGCACCGATCCCCGTCGCGACCAACGCCCCGACGACCGCCACCACCACCAGGACCAGACCCAGATACTCCAGCGCACCCTGACCCCGGTCACGCCGCCCACCCGGACCACGACGCCGCCCCGGCCCCGCAACCCCAGCAACCGCACATCCGTCCGCGGCACGGACCTCCGTGACCACCGACGAACTCGACGACGCAATTCCCCCACCCGTGACATGTTTTCGACACTAGGCGCCGGGCGCGCCGGTGTCTTGGGCCCTGGGTCCCATCTCCGCGCTCAGCGGCGGTGGTTCAGCCCTGCGCCCCGTCGCTCTGCGCGATCGCCACCTGGACTCCCGGCCGCAGTCCCCACTTCGCCATCGCGCCGGCCTCCGACTCGATCACGTGCCGGGCCCGCAGCCGGGGCAGGCCCAGTCGTCCCGGCTTCATCGTGTGGACCGCGACGACGTTGAACTTGCGGTCCAGATAGGCCACATCGATCGTGAACCGCATGCGGAAGGAGTGCACACTCCCGCACGGCGTGATCATCAGCGCGCCGTCGATGCCGTCCTGCCCGAGCAGCCCACGGCTGCGGTGGCGGTACGAGGCCGCGATCCGCAGCGGTATCTCCGTCTGCCGTTCCCCCCTCGGTCCGTGATGGTGAGTGTCCCTGTGCCATTGCGCCATCGAGCCATGGCCATGACGGTAGCGCCACGTGACAGGCGCTGGGCCCGTAACCGTCCGCAGTGGGCCCCAGGGCCCATGACCGGTGTGCACCGGACGCCTATGGTCGGTGACGTGTACGCCATGCTGATAGCCGTCGCCGCCCTCTGGGGTGCTGCGACCGGACTGCTGGTCCCGCGCGCCGCCTACCGGTTCTCCGTCGAGCCCGAGGACGCATGGCGGGTCGCCTGCCCCGCCGGCCACGCCCTCACCGGGCCCTTGCGCGGCTGGGCCGGCTCGACGCGCTGTGCGACCTGCGCAGAGGCGGGCGCGGCCGTCGCCGTGCACACGGCAGCCGGATCGGGAGCGGCTCAGCCGGACACGGATGCCGGTGCGGACTCACCTTCGGAAGCCGGTACGGACTCGGCTCCGGGTGCCGGCACGGACGCTGATACGGGTACGGATGCTTCGGGCGCGACCCCGCGCGGCGGCAGCCCGCGCTACGCCCCCTCCCTCCTCGTCACCGTCGCCTCCACCCTCGGCTGCGCCGCGGTCGCCGCGACCACCGGGGCCCGCCCCGAGCTCGCCGTGTGGCTGCTGCTCGCCCCCGTCGCCGTACTCCTCGCGGCCATCGACCGCCGCGTCCACCGGCTGCCCGACGAGCTGACGCTGCCCGCCGCCGGAGCGGCCGCCGTACTTCTCGGCATCGCCGCACTGCTGCCGGAACACGGCGGCTCCTGGCTGTCCGCCCTGCTCGGCGGAGCCGCTCTCGGCGCCTTCTACTTCCTGCTCTTCCTCATCAACCCGAACGGAATGGGCTTCGGCGACGTCAAGCTCGCCGTCTCGCTCGGCGTGGCGCTCGGCTGGTACGGCTGGGCCGTCGTGTTCGCCGGCGGCTTCGCGGGCTTCCTGTTCGGCGCGGCGTACGGCCTCGGGCTGATGCTCATGCGGCGCGCCGGGCGCAAGACGGGCATCCCGTTCGGACCGTTCATGATCGCCGGCGCGCTGCTCGGCATCCTCTTCGGCGGCCTGGCCGCCTGACCCGGGGCGGGCCCGCAGCGGTCCTCGGGCACGACAGCGTGCCCGGTCGGCCGCCGTCTCCCGTGTCCGCGAGCAGTCGGGCGGCCACTCCTTATTACGGTCGCGGCCGACGGTGTCCTGCTGCGACCATTCCCGTATGGCCGGAACACCCGAAGACAAGCCCGAAGACAAGCCCGAAGACAAGCCCGAAGACAAGCCCGAAGACGAGCAGGCGGCACAGGCGGCGGAGCGCGCCCGGTTCGACGCCCTGGTCACCGAGGCGGACACCGTCTCCGTGGCCGGCTGGGACTTCTCCTGGCTGGAGGGCCGGGCCACCGAGGAGCGGCCTTCCTGGGGCTACGCCCGTGCCATGGGGGAGCGGCTGGGCAGGGCGAGCGCCGCGCTCGACATCCAGACCGGCGGTGGTGAGGTCCTCGCCGCCGCGCCGAAGCTACCGCCGCTGACCGTCGCCACCGAGTCCTGGCCGCCGAACATCGCCCGCGCCACCGCCCTGCTGCACCCCCTCGGGGCAGCCGTGGTCGCGGATGCGGACGAGCCGCCCCTGCCGTTCGGCGACGCGGCCTTCGACCTCGTCGTCAGCCGGCATCCCGTGACCACCTGGTGGGACGAGATCGCCCGGGTACTGACACCTGGCGGCACGTACTTCTCGCAACAGGTCGGCCCGGCCAGCGTCTTCGAACTCGTCGAGTACTTCCTCGGCCCGCAGCCGCCCGAGGTGCGTGGCGGCCGCGACCCGGAGCAGGCGCGCGCCGCGGCCGAGGCGGCCGGTCTCGAAGTCGTCGACCTGCGACTGGAGCGGCTGCGCACCGAGTTCCTCGACATCGGCGCCGTCGTCTACTTCCTGCGGAAGGTGATCTGGATGGTGCCCGGCTTCACCGTCGAGCAGTACCGGCCGCAACTCGCCGCGCTGCACCACCGGATCGAGACCGAGGGGCCGTTCCTCGCACACACCACCCGCTTTCTGATCGAGGCCCGCAAACCGGCCCGCCCGGTCTGAGGCCCCGGGCCCTTCCCGTGCCGGAAGAGTGGCACTCTGGTCGCTGAGCGCACGGGGAAGGAGCAGGGCCATGAGGGTCGGCAGCGACGAGGAAGCCACGCGCAGCCCGCGGCAGGGGAACTCCGAGTGGCTCAGGGGCGCACGGATCGTCGGCGTCCTCGGCATCTTCTACCGCCCCGAAGGGCGGATGGGGGAGCCGGAAGCCGTCGAATTCCTGCTGGCCGACAGCCAGTCGGTGCTTCTGACCTGCGCCTCCGACGGCACCCTGCACGTCGGTGCCGGCACCTGGCCGCACCTGCCCGACTGGTGCGTGCCGGCCGCGCAGTGGGAGTTCACCGCGATGGCGAACCTGCCGCAGCCGCCCGAGGGCGGCTGGACGGTGCTCAGCACGCAGGAGCGCAGGGACGACCGGGGCGAGGTGCACGAGGCCGTCATCCGCTGCGAGGGCGGCCGCTTCGTGGTCATCGGCGGCGACACCGTGGGAATCCGGTTCACCCGTGGCCACCGGGGCGCGGCGTCGGCGACCTGACGCGTCGGTGCCCGGGACCGGAATGTGCACATCCTGTGCACGTCCTGCGGGCGTGTCGGCGTCAAGGCCGCGCCGCGCGGCGTCCGTGCAGCTCCAGGCCCTGCGGAGCCCCGGATTCCGTGCCCGCAACGGAGTCCCGCACATTCGGAGAGTAATTATTTGGTGGCGTGGCACGCGGCATCACTTACGAAGGGTTATGGTGGAAACCCCCCCTCGGGCCGGTCCGTAACCCCCCCCACGGACCGGCCCGTTTTTTTCTGCCCCGGTGCGGGCGGGGGCGTCACGCACCCACGGACGCGAGGCCCGTCAGGCCCGTCCGGCCCAGATGTTGGTCCCGGCGGTGTCCACGGCGAAGGTGTCGATCTCCTTCAGTTCCGCTGCGGACAGCGCCGGAGCCGCCAGCGCCGCGACGTTCTCCTCCAGCTGCTTCACGCTCGACGCGCCGATCAGAGCCGATGTCATGCGGCTGTCGCGCAGCACCCAGTTGAGTGCCAGCTGGGCCAGCGACTGGCCGCGGCCCCGCGCGATGTCGTTCAGCCCGTTCAGCCGGCGGACCACCTCGTCCGAGAGCAGCTCCGGGTTGAGGGACTTGCCCTGCGTGGCGCGCGAACCCTCCGGAATGCCCTTCAGGTACTTGCCGGTCAGCAGTCCCTGCGCGAGCGGCACGAAGGAGATGCAGCCCATACCGGCCGCCTCCAGGGTGTCCAGCAGGCCGTCGTCCTCGGTCCAGCGGTTGATCATCGAGTAGGACGGCTGGTGGATCAGGGCCGGCACGCCCATCTCCCGGAGCAGCCGGGCCGCCTCCCTGGTCTGCTCCGAGTTGTACGAGGACACCCCGACGTACAGCGCCTTGCCCTGTCGCACGGCGGAGGCCAGGGCCCCCATCGTCTCCTCCAGCGGAGTGTCCGGGTCGAAGCGGTGCGAGTAGAAGATGTCGACGTAATCGAGGCCCATCCGCTTCAGCGAGGCGTCGAGCGACGACAGCAGGTACTTGCGCGAGCCCCACTCCCCGTAAGGACCCGGATGCATGTCGTACCCGGCCTTGGTGGAGATGATCAGCTCGTCGCGGTACGGGGCGAAGTCCTGGGCGAAGAGCTTCCCGAAGTTGAGCTCGGCGGAGCCGGGCGGCGGGCCGTAGTTGTTGGCCAGGTCGAAGTGGGTCACTCCGAGGTCGAAGGCGCGGCGCAGGATCGCCCGCTGCGAGCCGAGCGCGCGGTCGTCGCCGAAGTTGTGCCAGAGGCCGAGCGAGACGGCGGGGAGCTTGAGGCCGCTGCGGCCGCTGCGCCGGTACTCCATGGAGTCGTAGCGCGACCCGGCGGCCAGATAGGAAGAAGAGGAATCAGTCACGTTTCTCTCCCTATCACGGACTTGTGACAGGGCGGGTTGGGCCGGTGCGGCGCCTGCGCAGTAATGTGGCCGCTTCGGGACTGCCACGGCACGGCGGGGCGATCGCCCCCTCTCAGTGCGGCGAGCCCCAGGGGGACGGCCCCGGGCATGGCGGCGGGCGGGCCCGCATGGAACCGAGAGGTGGACTCAGTGAACTTGCGCGACCTGGTGTACGGGCTCTACGCACGCCGGGTGGAGGCCCGCCTCGATCACGCCCAGGTGCCCAAGCACATCGGCGTCATCCTCGACGGCAACCGGCGCTGGGCGAAGGCGTCCGGTGGCACTGCCGCGGAGGGGCACCAGGCCGGTGCGGACAAGATCCAGGAGCTCCTCGGCTGGTGCAGCGAGACCGATGTCGAGGTCGTCACCCTCTGGCTGCTCTCCACCGACAACTTCGACCGTCCCGACTCCGAGCTCACCCCGCTCCTCGGCATCATCGAGAACACCGTCCGCGGCCTGGCCGCGGACGGGCGCTGGCGGGTCCACCACGTCGGCACGCTCGACCTGCTGCCCGCGCACACCCAGACCGTCCTCAAGGAGGCCGAGCAGGCCACCGCCGGCATCGACGGAATACTGGTCAACGTCGCCGTCGGCTACGGAGGCCGCCAGGAGATCGCGGACGCCGTCCGCTCACTGCTGCTCGACCACTCCTCCAAGGGCACGTCCTTCGAGGACCTCGCGGAGATCGTCTCCACCGACCTGATCTCCGAGCACCTCTACACCCGGGGCCAGCCCGATCCGGACCTGGTGATCCGGACCAGCGGGGAACAGCGGCTCTCGGGCTTCATGCTCTGGCAGAGCGCGCACTCCGAGTACTACTTCTGCGAGGTCTTCTGGCCCGCCTTCCGCCGGGTCGACTTCCTGCGGGCCCTGCGTGACTACGCGGCCCGCCACCGCCGCTACGGCGGCTGAGCACCACAAGGCCGTCCAAGCCCGTCCGGCGTTCGCGGACGGAGCCGTTCGGGTGATGTGCCGGAACCCACCGGCCAGGGGCGTCGCCCCCCACCGCACCGGTTCCGTCCCCGAACGCCGGACTTGCTTGAGGGGCTCGGGCGGCATGGCTTCGCGTGTTCGAGGGAATACCCCTGACAGGTCGATGTCCGGTCAGGAACCAGGCGGACGTCGTCACCAAGTGAGCGGCATGGAGTCCGCTCGCCCGGGAGGCCCTTTGCACACGAAGGACCGTACATACAGTGCGGCTGACGTCGAGGGCCGGCGCTCGGCCCGCGCAAGGTGGCCGCAGCCCGGTCCGTCCTCTCCCTTTGGGATGCTCCGCGACGTCGTCGCACCCCAACCTCGTCCGAGGGGGTACGTCCTTCCGTGGTGACCAGCACAAAGCGCCGCATGCCCGACAGGCGCACCTATGTTCTCGACACCAGCGTCCTGCTGGCCGATCCGAACGCCATGTCCCGCTTCGACGAGCACGAAGTCGTGCTCCCGATCGTCGTGGTCACGGAACTGGAGGCCAAACGGCACCACCCGGAGCTCGGGTACTTCGCCCGGCAGGCCCTGCGCCTGCTGGACGACTTCCGGGTCCGGTACGGCCGCCTGGATGCCCCGATCCCCCTCGGGGACCTGGGCGGGACGCTGCGCGTCGAACTCAACCATTCCGATCCCGGCGTCCTTCCCGCCGGCTACCGGTTGGGGGACAACGACTCACGGATTCTCGCGGTTGCGCGCAATCTCCAGGCCGAGGGGTACGACGTCACGGTCGTCTCCAAGGACCTGCCGCTGCGCATCAAGGCATCATCGGTCGGCCTCCTCGCCGAGGAGTACCGCGCCGAACTCGCCGCCAGCGACTCGGGCTGGACGGGGATGTCCGAACTTCCCCTCTCCGCAGAACAGGTGGACCTCCTCTTCGAGGAGGAGACGCTGTTCGTCCCCGAGGTGGCCGAACTGCCCGTGCACACCGGACTGGTCCTCCAGTCCGAGCGCGGCAAGGCGCTCGGCCGGGTGACGCCGGAAGGCAATGTGCGGCTCGTCCGCGGCGACCGGGAGGCCTTCGGCATCCACGGCCGCAGCGCGGAGCAGCGCATCGCCCTGGATCTGCTCCTGGACCAGGACATCGGCATCGTGTCGCTCGGCGGCCGGGCCGGCACCGGTAAATCCGCACTGGCGCTCTGCGCCGGTCTGGAAGCCGTCCTGGAGCGCGGGCAGCACAAGAAGGTGATGGTCTTCCGTCCGCTGTACGCGGTCGGCGGCCAGGACCTCGGCTATCTCCCCGGCTCCGAGGCCGAGAAGATGGGCCCCTGGGCACAGGCCGTCTTCGACACGCTCTCGGCGGTCGCCGGGCGCGAGGTCATCGAGGAGGTCCTGGGACGCGGCATGCTGGAGGTCCTGCCGCTCACCCACATCCGGGGCCGGTCGCTCCACGACGCCTTCGTGATCGTCGACGAGGCCCAGTCGCTCGAACGGAACGTCCTGCTGACCGTGTTGTCCCGAATCGGGGCGAATTCGCGCGTGGTGCTCACCCATGACGTGGCCCAGCGGGACAACCTCCGGGTCGGCCGGTACGACGGAGTGGTCGCCGTGGTCGAGAAGCTGAAGGGCCATCCGCTCTTCGCGCACGTCACCCTCACCCGGTCCGAACGCTCGCGCATCGCCGCACTGGTGACCGAAATGCTGGAGGAAGGCCAGATCTGATAGGGGATAGACCAGTTGATGCCGCCCGGCGAGCCAAGGAGCTTAGCCGGGCGGCATCGCGTTGCGGCGCCTTTTCCATAATTCATGTGCGCCAAACGGGGTGTGAGCTTTCACACGCAACAGAGAATTGCTTCCCGGCGTCCCGTTCGGGCAGAGTCTTGCTTCCGTCAGGCCCCGCATACGGCACATCCGCACCTCCAAAGGTGCAGCGCACCACACAACTCAACAGCCGCCGTCCGTATGCCGCCCGCGAGCACCACGTGGCGCTCCCTCCGGGGAGTCGCCCACCGGGCCCGTGTCTCCCGTGACCCAAGCAGTAGGGAGGCCAGCGTTCAGGGGCACGATTGCGCCCGCGAGGTCACCTAAGCGGGCGATGCTGGAAGGACACCGTGTGAGCCGGATCTCGGTCCGGGGGTTCGCCGTGGCATCAGCCACTGCCGTAACCACCGTAGGCGCCGTCGTTGGCGTTGCATCGGGCAGCACCCCTGCTGTCGACGACAACAACTTCGAGGCGACCGCAGCCGACACCACGCTGCTCGCCGACATTCCCGCGGGCCAGCAGGCCCAGGTGCAGACAGCATCGCTGACGCAGCAGGCCGACGCCCAGGCGTCCGCCGCGGACGCGACGGCGAAGAAGTCCGCGGAGGAATCAGCCCGCGTCCAGGCCGCCAAGGACGCCAAGTCCAAGAAGCAGGCGGCCGAGGACAGGCTGGAGAAGGAGCGCCAGGAGAAGCAGGACCGCGCCGAGCGCGCCAGCCGTTCCGAGGTTCGCAGCACCGCCTCCTTCGCCACCCAGAGCTCGTACACCGTGGCCGAGGTCCAGGCGATGGCCCGTCAGATGATTCCTGGCGACCAGTTCCAGTGCTTCAGCAACATCGTGAACCACGAGTCGAGCTGGAACTACCGGGCGAGCAACGCGTCCTCCGGTGCCTACGGCCTCGTCCAGGCGCTGCCCGGCTCGAAGATGGCGTCCGCCGGCGCCGACTGGCAGACCAACCCGGCCACGCAGATCAAGTGGGGCCTGAACTACATGGACAGCCGCTACGGCAGCCCGTGCGGTGCCTGGTCCTTCTGGCAGGCCAACAGCTGGTACTAGAACATCCGAGGCCCCGGCCTCAACCTCGTGCAGCCCCGCACCGTCCTACGGTGCGGGGCTGCACGCGTGTACGGTCGTGCGGAGCCGTTCCCGGGGGGAGCGGTGGGGAGAGTGGACGGGGGTAGAGGAAGCGTTATGTCGAAACTGCCGGGATGGCTCGGACAACTGGGTGCTGAACTGACCAGGATGGGTGAGCGCCTGGAAGAACGCCGCGCCGAGGCGGCAGCCGAGGACGACAAGGCCGCGCACGAAGGATCCGCGCCGGGTCACGGACACGGCGCGGCGGAGGCCGACCACGTACCCCCGCCGCCCACGTACGCCCCGTCCGTCGCCGCGCGCCCCGATCCGGTCGCCGCGATCCCCTGGGGGATGCGCGTCGCCGCCGAAGCCGGCTGGCGGCTGCTCGTACTCGCCGGCACCCTCTGGGTGCTCATGCGGGTCATCAGCGCGGTGCAACTGGTGGTGCTGGCCTTCGTCGCCGCGCTGCTCGTCACCGCGATGCTGCAGCCCACCGTCGCCCGGCTGAGGCGCCACGGCCTGCCGCGCGGACTGGCCACCGCCGTCACGGCGATCCTCGGATTCGTGATCATGGGCCTGGTCGGCTGGTTCGTGGTGTGGCAGGTGATGGACAACATCGACACCCTCTCCGACAAGGTGCGCACGGGTATCGAGGACCTGAAGAACTGGCTGCTGGACAGCCCGTTCCACGTCACCGACAAGCAGATCAACGACATAGCGAAGAACCTCAGCGACACCGTCGGCACCAACACCGAGGCGATCACCTCCGCCGGGCTGCAGGGCGTCACCGTGATGGTGGAGATCCTCACCGGGATGCTGCTGGCGATGTTCTCCACGCTGTTCCTGCTGTACGACGGCAAGCGCATCTGGCACTGGGTGCTCAAGCTCGTGCCCGCCCAGGCCCGGCCGGGCGTCGCCGGCGCCGGTCCGCGCGCCTGGCGGACCCTGACCGCCTACGTGCGCGGCACGGTCATAGTCGCGATGATCGACGCGATCTTCATCGGCCTCGGCCTCTACTTCCTGAACGTGCCGATGGCCGTACCGCTGGCCGTCTTCATCTTCCTCTTCGCCTTCATCCCGCTCGTCGGAGCGGTGGTCTCCGGGGCGCTGGCCGTGGTCGTCGCCCTGGTCACCGACGGGGTGTTCACCGCGCTGATGGTGCTGGTGGTCGTCCTGGCGGTGCAGCAGATCGAGGGCCACATCCTGCAGCCGTTCATCCTGGGCCGCGCGGTGCGCGTGCACCCGCTGGCCGTGGTGCTCTCGGTCGCCGCGGGCGGCATGATCGCGGGCATCGGAGGTGCGGTCGTCGCGGTGCCGCTGGTCGCGGTGACCAACACGGTGGTCGGCTACCTGCGCACGTACGGGCAGGAGCAGTCCCGGCGCCACTCGCCGCCACCGCACGGCTCGACCTCGCTCGACGCGGCGCCGACCCCGGCACCGAACCCGGCACCCGGATCGCCGCCGCGGGAGACCGGCGACGGCATCGTCGCCGAGCCGGTACCGGAGGCGCCGAAGGCACTCTGAACGCGCGGACGGCCCGCAACGCATGAAGAAGGGCCCCGAGGACGGTCGGTCGTCCTCGGGGCCCTTCTCGTATCAGGGGTACTGCGGGTGCTACTCGGCGAGGACGGCCTCGGCGTCGAGGGTCACACCGACCGCCTGGATCACCGAGGCGATCTTGACGGCTTCCTGAATGGTCTCACGGTCCACGCCGGCCTTGCGCAGCACCTGCTCGTGGGAGTCCAGGCACTGGCCGCAGCCGTTGATCGCGGAGACGGCGAGCGACCACAGCTCGAAGTCGACCTTCTCCACGCCCGGCTTGCCGATCACGTTCATCCGCAGACCGGCCCGGAGGTTGCCGTACTCGGGGTCCGACAGCAGGTGGCGGGTCCGGTAGAAGACGTTGTTCATCGCCATGACGGCGGCGGCCGACTTCGCGGCGGTGTACGCCTCCGCGGAGAGGTTGGCCTTCGCCTCCGGCTCCAGCTCACGCAGCACCTTCGGCGAGCGCGAGGCGATCGCGCAGGCCAGGACGGTGCCCCAGAGCTGCTGCTGGGGGAGCTCGCTGTTGCCGATGACCGAACCGAGGTTCAGCTTCAGGTCCTTGGCGAAGTCCGGAACGGCGGCCTTCAGTTCGTCGAGTGCCATGTCGGTATCAGCTCACTCGCCCGAGAGGAGCGCGACCGGGTCCAGGGTGGTCTCGCCCTTGGTCCAGTTGCAGGGGCACAGCTCGTCGGTCTGCAGGGCGTCGAGGACCCGCAGGACCTCCTTGGGGTTACGGCCCACGGAACCGGCGGTCACCATGGTGAACTGGATCTCGTTGTTCTGGTCGACGATGAAGACGGCGCGCTGCGCGAAGCCGTCCTCGCCCTCGATGCCGAGGTCCCGCATCAGCTCGTGCTTGGAGTCGGCCAGCATCGGGAACGGCAGGTCGGTCAGGTCCGGGTGGTCCTTGCGCCAGGCGTGGTGCACGAACTCGGAGTCACCGGAGAAGCCGAGGACCTGGGCGTCACGGTCGGCGAACTCCTCGTTCAGCTTGCCGAAGGCGGCGATCTCGGTGGGGCACACGAAGGTGAAGTCCTTGGGCCATGCGAACACGACTTTCCACTGACCCTCGTAGGTCTTGTGGTTGATCTGCTCGAACTCCTTACCGCTCTCCAGCGAGACACAAGCGGTCAGGTCGAACTCGGGGAACTTGTCACCGACAGTGAGCACGCGCTCTCCTTGCAGCTTAGGAATTCCCTTTTTGGGGGAGTTCCTGAGGGTTGGACGGCCCCCACCTTGGCACAGAGTGCATTGATCACGGAAATAGCTACACTCGGTCGTGATGATCGGAGGTACCTATCAGTGGTGCAAGGTAATCAGGGCAACCGGCCCAAACAGCCCAGCCTCTCGCAGCTTCGCGCCTTCGCCGCGGTGGCGGAGCATCTGCACTTCCGGGACGCGGCGGCAGCAATCGGGATGAGTCAGCCCGCGCTCTCCGGGGCCGTGTCGGCGCTGGAGGAGGCACTGGGTGTCCAGCTCATCGAGCGTACGACGCGCAAGGTGCTGCTCTCGCCTGCCGGGGAGCGGCTCGCGGTGCGGGCCCGGGGGGTGCTGGAGGCCGTCGGTGAGCTGATGGAGGAGGCCGAGGCGGTGCGGGCGCCCTTCACCGGGGTGCTGCGGCTCGGTGTGATTCCGACCGTCGCCCCGTATCTGCTGCCGACCGTGCTGCGGCTGGTCCATGAGCGCTACCCGGAGCTCGACCTCCAGGTCCACGAGGAGCAGACCTCCTCGCTGCTGGAGGGGCTCGCGGCGGGGCGGCTCGATCTGCTGCTGCTCGCGGTGCCGCTGGGGGTGCCGGGGGTGAGCGAACTCCCGCTCTTCGAAGAGGACTTCGTGCTGGTGATGGAGCGCAGTCACTGGCTCGGCGGGCGGGCCGACATCCCGCGTGAGGCGTTGCGGGAGCTGCCGCTGCTGCTGCTCGACGAGGGGCACTGCCTGCGTGACCAGGCGCTCGACATCTGCCGGGAGGCGGGGCGTACCGAGGGTGCGCCGGTCACCACGACCGCGGCCGGGCTCTCCACCCTGGTGCAGCTGGTGGCCGGCGGGCTGGGGGTGACGCTGTTGCCGCGTACCGCGGTGACCGTCGAGACGGCCCGCAACGAGGCCCTGACCACCGGGTACTTCGCGGATCCGGCCCCGCGCGGCAGGTGGCGCTGGGGATGCGGACGGGGGCGGCGCGGCACGAGGAGTTCGAGGAGTTCGCGGCGGCGCTGCGCGGGGCGATGGAGGGGCTGCCGGTGCGGGTGGCGGCGGGCGGCCGGGCCTGATCACAGGCCCGGCCGCCCCTGGCCCGGGTGCTACTCGGTGCGCAGCCCGTCGGGGCGCATCAGACGCCACAGCAGTGGCAGGGAGAGCAGGGTGACCAGCAGGATGAGCGAGGCGCCCGCACCCGCCATGGGCAGGAACAGCCACCACGCGGTCACCTTCTTGCCGACCATCCAGCACAGTGTGGCGCCGAGGGCGAGGCCGCCGGCCACCGCGACCGCGAGCCCGATGGCCACCGGTATCGCGGTCTGCCACAGCACCGACCAGCCGAGGGTGACCCGCCGGGTGCCGTAGGCGACCAGGACGGACAGCAGCCGCTTGCGTTCGCGCAGTTGTTCCAGCTGGGAGACCAGCATGGACGCGGCGATGAGCAGCAGGGTGGCGGTCGCGCCGACCTGGAGGCCGGTCTGGATGCTCGCGTACTGCCGGTCGCGCTCGACCGAGTTCAGGGTCGTCAGACGCATGCCGGGGTCGAGCCGCGCGGCTGTGTTGCGTACGTACTCGGCGGCGTCCGGGACGTCTTCGTCGAAGCGGATCTGCGAGATGGTCTCGGCTCCCGGCAGGGTCCGGGCGTCGATCGCTCCGGGCGTGACCAGGATGCCTGAGCGCTCCTCGCCGTACGGATCGGTCCGGGCAGCGACGGTCCGGGAACCGGCCGGCAGCGTCCAGTGCAGTGGCTTGCTGCTGCCGTAGGTGCCGAACTCGATCACCTTGCCCTTGCGGGCGGTCTGGTCGACCCACCCGGCCTGCCCCTTGTCCTTGGGGTGGGAGACGAAGGTGTCGCCGTCGCGGCAGGACGTGATCCGGGCGAGCTCGCGCAGGGTCGCGCAGTCCCCGACGGTGAACGAGGTGGTGGGCTGCATCTCGTCGTCCGTGTACTTTCCGGGCTTGGTCGCGTATGCCTCGACCGTGCCGATGACCTGGATGACGCCCTTGGTGGCACGGAACTCCTTGATCGTGTGCAGGGCGGCGTCGCCTCTGACGATCTCGGAGTGGCTGTAGAACTGGGCGCGGGACGGGTCCTGGCCGGTCATCCTGTTGAAGTCGTCGTTCATCGCCGCGAAGAGCATCTGCAGGGCCACCGCACCGGCCACGGCCACGGTGACGCCGCTGACCGCGCGGGAGGCCGCCCCACTGCTCAGCTGGAGCCGGCGGGTGGCCAGCTGCCAGGGGACCGGGCCGCCGCGCAGCCGCCCGACGCATGCCTCGACCAGCCAGGGCAGGAGCAGAGCCAGCCCGAGGAGGACGAGCACCGCGCCTCCGGCGACCGGATACGGGTTGACGGGGCTGTACTCGTCGATCTTGCCGCCGAGTCCGAAGACCGCGAGCCCGGCGACCGGCAGCAGCAGGCGCCACCAGAGGCGGCGCCCCCGGCTGCGGCTGTGGCGTACGACGCCGAGCGGCTCGATGACCACGGACCGCATGGCTGCCAGGGTGACGAGCACCGCGGTGAGCGGAACGGCGAGGGCGATCAGGGCGCACAGCCGGGCGTCGGGGGTCAGGTCGGAGGGGAAGGCGCTGACGTCCCAGATCTCGACGAGGCCGACGAACCGGCGCCCCGTCAGGAACACGGCCAGTCCGATGAGGAGGCCGAGCAGCGCGCCGAACAGGGCCTCTCCGGCCGCGATCCGGCGGGTCATGCGGATGTCCGTACCGACCAGGCGCAGGGCGGCGAGCCGGCGGTCGCGGCGGTCGCCGCCGAAGCGTACGGCGGTGGCGATGAAGATGGCCACGGGGGCCAGCAGCACCACGCAGACCATGATGGTCAGCACGATGAGCATCGGTGGCAGCGGGTCGGTCGGGCCGGGCCTGCCGTATTCGGCGATCCGGTGGCCGCCTGCCGCGCTGGTCAGGGTGTCACTGCCGGCGTAGAACCACAGTTCGCCGGGCGAGCGCAGCCCCGCGTCCGAGATCGTGCCGGTCACCTTGTAGGGGAGGCGCTCCCTGAGCAGCTCGTTGTCGGGGGAGTCGAGGATCTCCTTGAGGGCGGGCGAGACCACCATCTCGCCGGGGGCGGGGAAGGAGGCGATACCCGGGGGGATGACCGGGTGGTCGCCGTCCGCGCGCATCAGGAAGCCCGTGATGGAGCGGTCGTGGTACTCGGTGCTCGCCTCTATGCGCAGGACGGTGCTGTCGGACTTCTTCGCGGAGGCGTCGGGGGATTCCGAAATCTTGCTCTCGGAGCGGGCCTGGTCCCGTGCGGACCGCTCGTCGAGCATGTGCGGAACGGAGGCGGCGGTGAGCAGCAGCGCCACGCCCAGGCCCACGCCGACCGCGGTGAGCAGGGTGCGGATCCAGCCCTCGCGGCCGCCGCCGGCGGCGAACCGGATGCCGAGTCCGAGGTCGCGCAGCCAGGAGGCGGCACGTGACGGGGGTTCGGGAGGATGCGCCGGGCCGGCCGGGGTCCGCTTCTGGTCGAGCAGTGTCATACGGCGTGCTCCAGGTCGCGGGCCCGGCCGTCGCGGACGGTGATGTCGCGGTCGGAGTAGGCGGCGACGCGGGCCTCGTGGGTCACGAGCACCACGGCGACGTGCGAGGAACGGGCCGCGTCGGTGAGCAGTCGCATGACGCGCTCGCCGTTGAGCGAGTCCAGGGCGCCGGTCGGCTCGTCGGCGAAGATCACCTTCGGGGACGCGGCCAGGGCGCGGGCCACGGCGACGCGCTGGCCCTGGCCTCCGGACACCTCGCCGGGGCGCTTGGCGCCGATGTCGTCGACCTCCAGGCGCTCCATCCACTCCAGGGCGGTGCGCTCGGCGGCCTTGCGGCGGGTGCCGTTCAGCCGCATCGGCAGGGCGACGTTCTCCACGCAGGTCAGCTCCGGGACGAGCTGCCCGAACTGGAACACGAAGCCGAACTCGTTGCGGCGCAGGGCGCTGCGCTCGGCGTCGGACATCGCGGTCAGGTCCCGGCCGGCGTAGGTGATGGTGCCCGAGTCGGGGGTGATGATGCCGGCGAGGCAGTGCAGCAGGGTGGACTTGCCGGAGCCGGAGGGGCCCATCACGGCGACGACCTCGCCGGGGTGGACGGAGAAGGAGGCGCCGTCGAGTGCGGGGGTCGACCCGTAGGTCTTGCGCAGGTCGTGGGCGGCGAGCAGGGAGCCGGCGGGGATCACGGGGTCACCACCTCGGCGAGCTTGTCGAGCCGTGCGGCGGTCAGTTCGAGCCAGCGCAGGTCGGCTTCGAGGTGGAACAGGGCGTGGTCGCAGATCAGCTGGTCGGCGAGGTCACCCTGGCGCTTGCGGTCGGTGAGGATGCGCATCAGGCGCAGGTGCTCGGAGCGCTGGGCGTCCAGTACGTCGGCGGCGTTGCGGCCGGTGAGCATGGCCAGGACGACCTTGGTGTACAGGGTCGACTGGAGATACGGCTCCGGCTTCTCGGGCTGTGCCAGCCAGGCGGCCACATCGGTGATGCCGGCGTCGGTGATGGCGTAGCGCTTGCGCTCGGGACCGCCGCCGGTCTCCACGCCGTCGACCTCCACGAGGCCGTTCTTGAGGAGCCGGGACATGGTCGAGTAGACCTGCCCGTAGTGCAGGGGGCGGTCGTGGCCGAACTTCTCGTCGAAGGTCCGCTTGAGGTCGTAGCCGTGGCGGGGGCCGGATTCGAGGAGTCCGAGCAGGGTGTGGCCGATAGACATGCCGAGCACTGTACACGGGGTGTATACCTGGCGTGTATACCGGGGAGGTGAGGGCGAACCCCGCCCTTGTCGGGCCCGTCCGGTGGGGCGCAGTCGAAGGGCCGGGGGCAAGTGCCCCCGGCCCTTACTCCTGGTCCGGTGCCTTCGGTGGCCGCCCCCGGCGCCGGATCGGCGCCGCGCTTCCCGGCAGCCGTCCCGCCTCCGAGAGCGCGCGACGCAGCAGGAACTCGATCTGCGCGTTGGCGCTGCGCAGCTCGTCCGACGCCCAGCGCGCCAGCGCGTCGTGCACGGCGGGGTCCAGCCGCAGCAGCATCTGCTTGCGCTGCTGCGGCCGGGGCTGTTTCGGCTCGCGCCGAGGGCTCTCGTCCGTCACTGGTAGAGGGTGCCCGTGTTGAGGACCGGCTGCACCGCGCGATCACCGCACAGCACCACCATCAGGTTGCTCACCATGGAGGCCTTGCGCTCCGGGTCGAGCTCGACGATGTCCTGCTCGGCGATCCGGGTCAGCGCCATCTCGACCATGCCGACGGCGCCCTCCACGATCTGCTGCCGGGCCGCGACCACGGCGCCGGCCTGCTGGCGCTGGAGCATCGCGGAGGCGATCTCGGGGGCGTACGCGAGGTGACTGAAGCGCGATTCGATGATCCGTACGCCGGCGGCCTGCACCCGTGCCGTCAGCTCGACGGCCAGCTTCTCGGTGATCTCCTCGGCGTTGCCCCGCAGTGAGAGGCCGCCCTCGTCGTGGGCGTCGTAGGGGTACTCGATCGCGATGTGCCGGACGGCCGACTCGGTCTGGGTGGCGACGAACTCCAGGAAGTCGTCGACCTCGAAGAGCGCCTGCGCGGTGTCCTCCACCTTCCAGACGACGATCGCGGCGAGCTCGATCGGGTTGCCGTAGGCGTCGTTGACCTTGAGGACCGCGGTCTCGTGGTTGCGGACCCGGGTGGAGATCTTGCGGCTGGAGGTGAGCGGGTTGATCCAGCGCAGGCCGTCGGCGCGGATCGTGCCCACGTACCGGCCGAAGAGCTGTATGACGCGCGCCTCGCCCGGTGCGACCATCTTCACACCGCCCATGCAGAAGAACGAGGCGATGGCGAGCAGTACGCCCAGGATGCAGACCGGGATGCCGACGGCGTTGTTCCCGTTCGAGCCGACGACGCCGCCGACGATGGCGAGCCCGACGCCGACGATCACTCCGATCACCGTCAGCAGCAGGCCGATGCCGCCCGGGATGCTGTGCGCCGTCGTCTCGCGGACCTGCGGCTCCGGCATCTGCGGGGTGTCCGGAGTGAGGTCGGCCGACGGTGTGGCCGCGGTGGTCGGTACCTGTGGGTCGGTCATGTGGTCCCCCGTGTGGTGCGGGCTAGCTTGTCGCTAGCAATGTGATTACACATTAGCTGATGTCGCAACCCTGCGCACCCCTCATGAGTCGGTTCCCTTGGAAGCAGGTGCTGATTGTCACGTCCGAAAAAGCCCGGATAGCTCGCTTTTTGTCCTTGCCTACGGTGTTAGCTGGCAGGTCCGAGCTGATCTGGTCGAGCAGAGAAACGGGAGCAACACAGCGATGGGTCGAGCGGATGCGCGACGAGCCCAGCGGCGCGGAGCGCGGCGGGCCACGAAGAGCGGCGGCATACGCAGACTCTTCACCTGGCGGAAAATACTGGGCACGGTCTTCGGGATCTGCCTGCTGGGCATGGGCGCCTTCGCCGTGCTCTACATGGTCGTGGACGTGCCGGAGGGCAACGCCCAGGCCAAGCTGCAGTCCAACGTCTACAAGTACTCCGACGGCACCGTGCTGGCCCGTACCGGCAAGGTCAACCGGGAGATCGTGGACCTCGCCCAGGTGCCGAAGGAAGTGCAGAACACCTTCGTCGCCGCCGAGAACAAGAGCTTCTACCACGACCAGGGCGTCGACTTCAAAGGAACCGCGCGCGGCCTGATCAACACCGTTTCCGGCAAGGGCAAGCAGGGTGGCTCGACCATCACCCAGCAGTACGTCAAGAACTACTACCTCGACGCGGACCAGACCGTCAGCCGCAAGCTCAAAGAGCTGGTCATCTCGCTGAAGGTCGACCAGAAGAAGAGCAAGCCCGAGATCCTCGCCGGGTACATCAACACCAGCTACTACGGTCGCGGTGCCTACGGCATCCAGGCCGCCGCCCAGGCGTACTTCAACAAGGACGCCGAGAAGCTGGACGTCGCCGAGGGCGCCTACCTCGCAGCCCTGCTCCAGGCGCCGAACCAGTACGACTGGGCCATCGCGACCCCGACCGGGAAGGCGCTCGTCAAGGAGCGCTGGAACTACGTGCTGGACAACATGGTCGACGAGCACTGGCTGGACGCCGGCGAGCGCCAGCGGCTGAAGTTCGAGATACCGAAGACCCCCAAGCCGCTGGACGGACTCTCCGGCCAGAAGGGCTACATCGTCGACACCGCCCGCGCGGCGGTGCTGGACCAGCTGAACATCAGCGGCCAGGAGTTCGACCTCGGCGGCTACACGGTCACGGTCAACATCGACAGGAAGAAGCAGCAGCAGCTGGAGAAGTCGGTGCAGACCAAGCTGAACTCCAAGCTGGACAGGAAGCACCGCAAGCTCGACCAGGACATCCAGGCAGGCGCCGTCTCGGTGAATCCGAAGAACGGTGCGGTGGTCGCCCTGTACGGCGGACGCGGCCAGGCCGAGAAGTACAGCTCCAACGCCAGCCGTACCGACTACCAGCCCGCCTCCACCTTCAAGCCGGTCATCCTCGCCGCGGCCCTCGACCAGGAGTCGCTGACGCAGGACGACCAGCAGATCACCGCCAACACCCGCTACGACGGCACCAGCAAGCGCCCCGTCGTGGGCAGCGACAGGGCCTTCGCACCGGAGAACGAGGACGACCGCGACTACGGCTCGGTCACCGTCCAGACCGCGATGAACAAGTCCATCAACTCCGTCTTCGCGCAGATGGGCGTGGACGTCGGCATGGACCGCGTGATGCAGACCGCGGGCAAGCTCGGCATGAACGTGAAGGGGCTGCCGGCGGTGCCGGCGCAGACGCTCGGCTCGATGGGCGCGAGCCCGATGGAAATGGCCGGGATCTACGCCACCCTCGACAACCACGGCAAGAAGGTCACGCCGCAGATCGTGAAGTCGGCGCAGAAGCAGGGTGACCCCCCGCTGGAGATGCCCGCCGCGATCGGCGACCAGGTGATCGACCGCAAGGCCGCCGACTCCGTGACCTCCGTGCTGACCGGTGTCGTCGACGACGGCACGGCCCATACGGCGGTGCGCACCGCCGAAGGACTGGCCGACCAGCAGATCGCGGGCAAGACCGGCACCTCGGACGACAACAAGTCGGCCTGGTTCACCGGCTACACCCCCAACCTGGTCACCTCGGTGGGGCTCTTCGGTGAAGCGGCCTACGACCGCACAGGTGCCGACGGCAAGAAGGTGCACAAGTACGACCAGGTGTCCCTCAAGGGCGCCGGCGGTGGCGGCCGGGTCAACGGCGGTGGCTTCCCGGCCGAGATCTGGGCGGACTTCACCTCGCACGCGATGGGCGACCCGGGCGACTTCGTCCTGGACACCGACATGGGCGCGGCGGTTACCCCGCCGCCGGACACGACCCCGCCGAGCCCGAGCGACGAGCCGTCCGACGACCCCTCGCCCTCGCAGGACACCCCCAGCGAGAAGCCGTCGTCCGACCAGCCCACGGACACCGAGTCCCCCGAGACGCCGCCTCCGGGCACGCCCTCGGGAGACCCGACGACCGACCCGCCCACCGACCCTTCGACCGAGCCGGGCCCCACGGACAGCCCCGAGCTCCCGCTGGACCCCGGGGCCGACAAGCGGCCGGGCAACGACAACGCGGTGACGCACTGATCCGCTGAGCGCGCGGAACACGGCGACGGGCGGTGTGCGAGGGAAACCTCGCACACCGCCCGTCGCCGTGTTCCGGCAGCCGTCGCCGGCCTTGACCCGTTACTGACCCCGGGTCGGCATCTCGAACCAGACGACCTTGCCCGTCGACAGCCGCGTCGCACCCCACCGCCGGGCCAGCCGGTTGACCAGGAACAGGCCGCGGCCGCCCTCGTCCATGTCCCGGGCGCGGCGCTGGCGCGGCAGCTGCGGGGCGTCGTCGCCGACCTCGCAGCGCAGGATGTCGGTCCGCAGCAGCCGCAGGGTCACCGGCCGCTCCGCATAGCGCACGGCGTTGGTCACCACCTCGCTGACCAGCAGCTCCACCGAGTCCGACAGGTCGTCCAGACCCCAGCGGCTGAGGGCGCGGCGGGCCAGCCTGCGGGCCCGGCCCGGTGCGGAGTCCTCCGGTTCCAGGAACCAGTACGCGACGTCGCTCGGCGCGATCCCGTCGAAGCGGGCGGCGAGCAGCGCGATGTCGTCGTCCCGGTCGCCCGGACCGAGCATGTCCAGCACGTCGTCGCAGAGGGCCTCCAGCGGCGGCGAATGGTCGGGGCCGGTCAGCCGCGCCGTGGTGGCGAGCCGCTCGCGCAGCTGCTCGATGCCGGTCCACACGTCCCGCAGCCGGGACTCCACCAGACCGTCGGTGTAGAGGAGCAGGGTGGCACCCGCGGGCGCGTCCAGCTCGACGGCCTCGAAGTCCACACCGCCGACGCCGATCGGGGCGCCCGGCGGTACCCGCAGCACTTCTGCGCGGCCGCCGAGGTGGAGCAGCACGGGCGGCGGATGGCCGGCGTTGGCGATCGTGATGCGGTGCGCGACGGGGTCGTACACGGCGTACAGGCAGGTCGCCATGCGGTCGCTGCCGAGCCGCTGCGCCTGCTCGTCGAGGTGGTGCAGCACCTCCTGCGGCGGCAGGTCGAGACCGGCCAGGGTCTGGGCGGTGGTGCGCAGCTGGCCCATGATCGCGGCGGAGGTCATGGAGTGGCCCATGACGTCGCCGACGACCAGGGCGACCCGGCTGCCGGGCAGCGGGATCGCGTCGTACCAGTCGCCGCCGACCCGGGCGGTCTCGGCCGCCGGGAGGTAGCGGGAGGCGAGCCGGACCCCGGTGGGCTGGGGGAGCGAGTCGGGCAGCATGGTGCGCTGCAGCTCGTCGGCGATGTAGGCCTCGCGCCCGTACAGCACGGCCTTGTCGATGCCGAGCGCGGTGTGCGTCGCCAGCTGGGCCGCGACCAGCAGGTCGTTGGCCTCGAACGGCGGGCGTTCGGTCCCGCGCAGGAAGACGGCCGCGCCGATCACCCGCCGCCGGCCGCGCAGCGGGGCCAGGATCGCGCGGTGCCCGGACGGCACCGTACGGCCCGCGCCCAGCAGCTCGGGCAGGGCGGCGCGGGCCGCTGCGGAGTCACCGAAGACCGGACGCACCCCGCGCAGCACCTCGGCCAGCGCCCCGCCGGGGCGCACCTCGCAGAGTTCGGCGGCGGGCGTCAGGTCGGTCTGCGGATCGATGGCGGCCGGCCGCAGCCGCTCGTTGTCCGGCGCGTTCTCGGTGTTCTCGTCGCTCAGCCGCAGCCGGTCGGAGCGGCGCAGCCGCAGCACGAACGGGTTGACCGGGCGCTCGTCGCCGACCGGCAGCGGATCGCGGAGGTAGACGAGTATGGCGTCGGAGAACGTCGGCACGCTGGCCCGGCACAGACCCAGCACGATCTCGTCCAGGTCTATCCCGCGGGCGATCCGCCGGGTCGCGGCGCCCACGAAGCGCAGCCGGTCCCCCTCGCGACGGGCTGCCGCCTGCGGGTCGGTGCCCGCTCCGGACGCGGTGGGGTTCGGTCCCTTGGCCGGTCCCGGGATCGCTGTGGCGGCCGCGGCAGCGGCGGCAGCCGACGCGGCGTCCCGCTGCCGCGGCCGGGTGCGTTCCTGCGACCGGGCGGCGAGGGGCTGCCGGCCTTCGTGGGAGGTGGGGTGCTCCGTCACGCTTGGGGTTCCGTCCGTCCGGGCCGGTTGTATGAGGCAATCACCTTGTGGGGCGCTACTGTGCCCCGGCAGGAGCGGCAATAACAACGGCTGACACCGCGTGCCCCGGAACACCGGGCCGAAACCGGCCGTCCGCGGACGGCATCGGTGACAACGTTTTCGGCGAGGGAGCGGCGGACAGCGAGCACGTCTCCACCCCCTCGTAGTGGCTCATGCGGTTCGGGCAACTCGTGGGACTCGTACGACTGATGCGGTTCATGAAGCGTGCAACTCGTGCCATGGCTTGATGATCTACGGTCAGCTCGGGTGCGGCGCAGGTCGGTTGGGGCGGAGCGGCCCTCCGCGGGACGATCCTACGGTTGCCCCCCTGGGGTGCATCAAGGGTCTCACGACGGCACAGGGGACGGGGTACGGTCCCAGTCATCCGGCAGCCGGTCCCAGTCGTCCGGAAGTGCGGGCACCCGCCAGTGCGGATCCGGCCGCCAGTCCTCCCAGCCGTCCCGGAACGGCGCCCCCCACTCGCGGATCACACCGACCGCCGCGCGCCCCGCCGCACGCACCCGCCGGGCGGTGTCGGGGGCCATCAGACCGACCTGCTGGGCCTGGGCGAACTCGTCCTCGTCGCGCCACAGCCAGCTGCGGTCAGGGAAGACGGAGATGTCGAGAAAGTGATCCTCGGAGTCGATGCCGCCGGCCCAGCGGGTACGCGGCTCCTCCAGATTCACGTACCAGCTGCGGAACTGCCAGCCGCGCTCCCAGAACAGCCAGACCGACCAGGGATCGCCCGGCCGGGCCAGCTTCAGCACCCCGTTGCCCAGCCAGGGCGAGCGGGCGGTGGTGCGCGGCGCGGTGTACCGGGTGGCCAGCGGTTCGGCGTGCACGTCGGTGCCGTCCGTCAGTACCGGCTTCACGCACTCGGTGCCGGGCGCCACCCAGACGGCGAGCAGGTCCTCGGTGTCCTGGACGACGGTGACGGGGCGGCAGATGTGCACGGGGTTGGGCGTCCGGTCGGGCCCGGGGCCGTGCCGCAGCGGTCCGTTTCCGCGGTAGCGCCACAGGATCTGATCACCCGGCGCCCAGCGCTCGATCTCTCCGGTACCTGTCATGGAGAGATCTTAATGAGCGGGCGGCCCGACCGCAGCGACGGACGTCACGGACGGGTCATACGCAACACGTCCAGCGCCTCGTCGAGCTGCTCCTCGGTGAGGTCCCCGCGCTCGACGTAGCCCGAGTCCAGCACCACCTCGCGGATCGTCCGCCGCTCGGCGAGTGACTTCTTGGCGACCTTCGCCGCCTCCTCGTACCCGATGTACTTGTTGAGCGGGGTGACGACGGACGGCGAGGACTCCGCGTACTCCCTGGCCCGCTCCACGTGCGCGGTGATGCCGTCGACCGTGCGGTCCGCGAGCAGCCGGGTGACGTTGGCCAGCAGGCGCACCGACTCCAGCAGGTTCTTCGCGATGACCGGGAGCATCACGTTCAGCTCGAAGTTGCCCGCGGCACCCGCGACGGCGACCGTGGCGTCGTTCCCCATCACCTGGGCGGCGACCATCAGCACCGCCTCGGGAATGACCGGATTCACCTTCCCCGGCATGATCGACGAGCCCGGCTGGAGGTCGGGGAGGCTGATCTCGGCCAGTCCGGTGCGCGGCCCCGAGGCCATCCAGCGCAGATCGTTGGAGATCTTGGTGAGCGAGACCGCGACGGTGCGGAGCTGCCCCGAGGTCTCCACCAGCCCGTCCCGCGCCCCCTGCGCCTCGAAGTGGTCCCGCGCCTCGGTGAGCGGCAGCCCGGTGACGCGGGCGACCTCGGCGATGACGGCGGCCGAGAAGCCGGGCGGGGTGTTGATGCCGGTGCCGACGGCGGTGCCGCCCAGCGGCAGCTCGGCGAGGCGCGGGAGTGAGGCGTACAGCCGCTCGATGCCGTAGCGGATCTGTGCGGCGTACCCGCCGAACTCCTGGCCCAGGGTCACCGGGGTGGCGTCCATCAGGTGGGTACGGCCGGACTTCACGACCGCCGCGAACTCGACGGACTTGCGCTCCAGGGCGGCCGCCAGATGGTCCAGGGCCGGGATCAGCTCGCCGGTCACCGCACCCGTCGCCGCGATGTGGATGGAGGAGGGGAAGACGTCGTTGGAGGACTGCGAGGCGTTGACGTGGTCGTTGGGATGGACCTCGCGGCCCAGCCGCTCGGTGGCGAGGGTGGCCACGACCTCGTTGGTGTTCATGTTGGACGAGGTGCCGGAGCCGGTCTGGAAGACGTCGATCGGGAAGTGCGCGTCCCAGCGCCCCTCGGCGACCTCCGCCGCCGCTTCCTGGATGGCCTCCGCGATCTCCGGGTCGAGCACCTCGAGCTCGGCGTTCACCTTGGCCGCCGCGGCCTTGATGCGGGCCAGGGCCTCGATGTGGGCCCGCTCCAGACGCTGTCCGGAGATCGGGAAGTTCGCCACGGCGCGCTGGGTCTGGGCCCGCCACTTCGCGTCCGCGGGCACCCTGACCTCGCCCATCGAATCGTGCTCCGTGCGGTAGTTCTCCCCGGCCGTGTTGCCGTCCGCCGGGACCTGCGTGCCGTCCATCTCGGTTCAACCTCCTGAAAAAGATGAGCACTTGTCTTGTTCTATCTATTCCCAAGTTGCCTACCGACCAGTAAATACCGGGGGTAACCACAACCTCGGGAGGCGCAATGAGGCGTACGGGACACAGACTCCGATGTACGGTCGCGGCCGCCGCGGCCATGGCGGCTGCACTGGGCGGCATGACCGCCGCCGCCGGCCAGGCGGGCGCCGCCCAGCCCGGTACCACCAGTACCGCATCCACCGCTCTGCCGCCCGAACTGGAGGCCATCCGCGCCGCCGAGGCCACCCGCCTGTACGGCAGCCCCGCCGAGCGCCCGCTCGCCGACCGGAAGACCGGACTCATCTCGCTCGGCGACAGCGAGATCTCGGGCGAGGGCGTCGGCACGTACGAGGCGGGCACCGACGGCCCCGACAACTGGTGCCACCGCTCGCCCGACTCCGCCATCCACCGCACCGGCATCCCGGCCGACGTCACGTACAACGTCTCCTGCTCCGGGGCGTACACCGGGAACATCGTCATCGGCGGTTCGAAGCAGTACGCCGACGAACTGGTGCAGAGCGACAACCTCGCCATCAAGGCGCGCAACACCCGCATCAAGATGATCGTGCTGGTGGCGGGTGCCAACGACGACCTCCAGTTCGGTCCGGTCATGACGGACTGCGTCGAGCGCTGGGTCCTCATCCAGGGTGCCTGCCAGTCCAAGTACGAGGGCGGCTGGCAGGGGCGCATCGACGCACTCGTACCCAAGGTCGAGAAGACGGTGGGCGACCTGCGCACCGTCATGTCGGGCGCCGGCTACGCCGCCGGCGACTACAAGCTCGTGGTCATGGGCTACCCGAGCCCGATCGGCCCGGACTTCTACGACAACCCGAAATACCCCGGCAAGCTTCCCGGCGGCTGCGCCGGATACGACTCCGACGCCGCCTGGGGCCGCAACGCCGCCGTGCCCGCCTTCGAGCGCGGCATGCGCAAGGCCGCCGCCGACACCGGAGCGCTCTACCTCGACAACTCGCGGCTCTTCCACGGCCACGAGGTGTGCAGCGAGTCCACCTGGGCCCGCGGCCTCTACATCGACCTCTCGCACTTCCCGCCGGACTCCAACTCCCTCCGGCAGTCCTTCCACCCGAACGCGGCCGGTCACGGCGCCTTCGCCGCCTGCCTGACCCAGATCTACAACTCGGGCCTGCGCGAGGCGAGCTGCGCCGACCCGGCGAGCACCGGAAAGCCCGTGCTGCAGGCCGCCGCCTGGGACGACGTCTTCAAGCCGCTGCGGGGCGAGGCCACCAACAGCTGCCTGGACGCCCCCGGCTCGGTCACCCGCAACAACACCCGGATCACCGGCTGGGACTGCCACGGCGGCCGCAACCAGGGCTGGTGGTACGACTCCGGCACGAAGAACCTCCGCACGGAACTGAGCCACGACCGCTGCCTGGACGTACCCGGCGCCGGCTACGAACCGGGCGCCGCCCTCATCCTCTACAACTGCTCGGGCGCGGCCAACCAGCAGTTCGTCCGCCAGTCGGGCACCCTGCGCCCGGCCGCCTCCACCGGGCTGTGCGCGACGCTGGCGGGTGCCCACGACCCGCTGAGGCTGCAGCCCTGCGACGGGAGTGCGAACCAGCGCTTCGCGTGACCGCCCTGTCCGTCCGTGCGGGGAGGGGCGCACGCCGCCCCTCCCCGCACCCCGTCAGCCGGACGTCACGAACGCGCCCAGGATCGCCGCCAGGTGCCCCGGGTCGTCCGCCCCGCACAGCTCGCGCGCAGAGTGCATCGAGAGCCCCGGCACCCCCACGTCCACGGTCTGCACGCCCAGCCTGGCAGCGGTGAGCGGACCGATCGAGGTACCGCACGGCATCGCGTTGTTGGAGACGAACGGCTGCCACGGCGCGCCCGCCCGCTCGCAGGCCGACGCGAACACCGCGATCCCGGTCGAGTCCGTGGCGTAGCGCTGATTGACGTTGACCTTGACCGTGGGGCCGCCGTTGGGCAGCGGCCGGTGGTCGGGGTCGTGCCGCTCCGCGTAGTTGGGGTGCACCGCGTGCGCCATGTCGGCGGACACGCAGAACGCACCGGCCAGCGCCCGCGACCAGTCCTCCTGCGTCCCGCCGCGGGCCGTGACCGAACGGCTCAGGACCCGCTCCAGCATCGGGCTCTGCGCACCCGTGTCCGAGCCGCTGCCGACCTCCTCGTGGTCGAAGGCCGCCAGGACGGGGATGTACGCGGACTCCTCGGCCGCCGTCGCCGCACCGGCCAGGGCCGTGACGCCGGCGTGCACCGACACCAGGTTGTCCAGCCGGGAGGAGACCACGAACTCCCGGTCCGCGCCCAGATACCCGGGCGGCTGGATGTCGTGGAGCATCAGGTCCCAGCCCAGCACCTCGGCAGGGTCGGTCTCCGCCGCCTCCGCGATCCGGCGCAGCAGCGCCCCCTCCTCGGCGTCGCCGAGCGACCAGACCGGGGCGACGTGCCGCTGCGGGTCCAGGGCGAGACCCTCGTTGACGGTGCGGTCCAGGTGGATCGCCAGCTGGGGCACCCGCAGCAGCGGCTCGTCGATCTGCACGAGCCGGGTGTCGGTGGTGCCGCCGGGGCCGCGGAGTGCGAGGCGGCCGGAGATGCCCAGGTCGCGGTCGAGCCAGGTGTTGAGCGGCACCCCGCCGTATATCTCCACCGCGATCTGCCGCCAGCCCGCGGAACCGGTGTCGGGGGTGGGCTTGATCCGCAGGTTGGGGGAGTCAGTGTGGGTGCCGATGATCCGGAAGGGCGTGTGGGCGGGCATGCCCTCGGGGGCGTACCAGGCGATCAGCGCGCCGCCGCGGACGACGAAGCTGCCGCCCGTGGTGCCCGTCCAGTCGTCCGTGCCCCGCAGTTCACGGAAGCCGGCCTTCTCCAGCCGCTGGGCGGCGCTCGCGACGGCGTGGTACGGGGAGGGGCTGGCCCTGATGAAGGAGAGCAGGTCGTCGACGTGGCTGCGGTGGTGGACCGGCGTCATGCGGTCTCCGCCTTTCCGGTGTTGGACGGTGAGGGTGTGCGGCCGGCCGGGTTCGGACGGCGAGGGTGTGAGGGCGGCGAGGGGGCGCGCGTCGCGGGCGCGGGGCGGACGAGGGTGAGGGCGGCGGGTGAGGGGCGGTCCGGGTTCGGACGGCGAGGGGATGCGCGTCGGGAGCGCGCGGGGCGGACGAGGGTGAGGGCGGCGGGTGAGGGGCGGCTGGCGGGAGCGGAGGGGACGGTGCGGCCTGGAGTGCGGCGGCGGCATCCGGACCGGGCGGTCGGGCGGGGGCGGAGTTCTCCGGCGACACGGACAACTCACCGCATCGGCCGCGCACCACGCAAGCCCGGTGGGCGGCCCGCTGCGCGAATGCGGCGGTGCGGCGCCGACGCCCACGGGCACTCACGGCCTGCCCGGCCCGGGGTCGTACCTCCCGGCCCGCACCGGTAGGCCGAGCCGCCTGCGGCCCGCCGCCCGCCCCCGCCCCGCGGACCCTCCGCGGGACCCGGCGCGGCGGCGTCGCGGACCCCTCCGCAGGATTGGCTGGATTCCGTCGTACACGAACGGTCCTGACACGTGGTCCGGTCACCGGGACGAGGGACCCGACGCGCCCGCCGGCGCACCGCGCGGGCCCGCCACGCGGATCAGGAACACCGCGGCGACCACGAGGGCGGCCCCGTGGGACCAGCCGACCACCGTCAGCGGGCTGTAGTGGTCGAGCGCGGCCGCGACGAGGATCATTCCGGCGCCGAACCCGAGATTCTCCACCGTCGCGGAGAGCCCGAAGGCGTGTGCGCGCAGCCCGGCCGGCAGGGTCTGCAGATGCGAGGTGTACGAGACCTCCGTGAGCCCGTCGGCGGCCCCCGCGACCAGGGCGATCCCCGCCGTGGCCACCAGCGGGAACCCCGCGAACGCCAGGATGAAGGCCGCGGACATGAAACACGTGCCGACGCCGAAGCCCAGCGCGCCGACGGACCGGCCGGTGCGGCGCGCGTACCGCTGGATCACCTGCTGCGCGACGATGTTGCCGAGCGCCCACAGGCACCAGAAGGCGCTGACGAACACGGCGGGGTGCGAGGCGTCGAGCCTGCTGGAGTGGACCGGCAACGCTGCGTTGTGCGAGGACGAACCGAGCGCGTCCACGCCGCGCAGCGCCACCATCAGACCGAGACCGGGTGCGGCGGCCAGAGCGGCGAGCGCGACGGGCCGGCGCCGCCCGGCCGCCCTGACTTCCGACGCCTGCGCAGCCGGCCCGGCGCCGGACACCGCGGCCGGCTCCCCGCCGCGCACGCCCGTTCCCCCGCCCGGGACGGCGAGCAGGGCCACCGTCGCCGCGCAGACCACGAAGGTGGCCGTGTCCACCACGAAGGCGGCGGTGTAACCGACAAGCGAGACGACGACGCCCGCCGATGCGAAACCGGCCACCATCGCCATCGAACGGCCCGTGATCGAGAGTGAGTTGGCCCAGGAGCGCCGGTCCTCGCCGACCATCTCGGGAATGGAGCTGCGCAGGGACACCATGAACAGGGTCCCGCAGGAACCGACCACCACGGACACGGCGACCAACGCGGTCGTGCGCAGCCCGTCCGGCGCGAGCACCAGCAGCAGCATCACGGCCGCCTGCGCGATATTCGTCCAGAGCATGACGCCCTTCGCCGTGAAACGGGCGAGCAGCGCGCCCGCCGTCAGTCCGGCGGCGAATCCGGACGCCAGCCGCACCGCCATGAACGCCCCCATGGCGAGGGCCCGGCCCGTCGTCTCGTAGACGAACAGATTGAGCGCCACCATATTCAGGAAGGTGCCGTACGAAGAGATGGCGTAGCCGGTCACGAGGAATCGGTAACGCCGTTCGCTTCGAAGCGAGTTGACCGATTCGCCGTTCGGTTGACTGAGGGTGCGGTCGGTGCCGGGCGTCACCTGTTCATAGTCGCCGAGGCGTCGGACTATCCGCCGTCATCCCCTATGTACAAAGGTGATCTGCATACTTGTGAAGGACGATCATTCCAGCCCACCGGTATGTGATTGCCGCGAATCGTCGTCGGACAGCTCCGGGCGGTCCCGCCCGCTGCCGGAGCAGCCGTGCGAGACGGCGCTCGCGACCTATCGGCACGCGCTGACGGCGGGCAGCCTTCCGCAGGACGAGGTCGCCGGCTGCCTGCGGGCACTGCATCTGATGGTGGCGGACCGTGACTCACCCGGATTCATGATGCCCGTGCCCCCGGAGACGGCATCGTACGCAGCGCTGGCCCCGCTCCAGGAGGCCATCGCCGACCGCCGCCGCACGCTGCGCGCCACCCGCGCCACACTCTCCGTCTTCGAGGCCCTGTACGCGGATGTGCACCGGCTCGAACAGCCCGTGCTCACCCGGCTCTCCGGCGAGACCGTCATCAGCAAGGCGCTGGAGGCGGGCGCGGCCGGCTGCCGGGAGGAGATGCGCACCGCGCACCCCGGGGGCGGTCGCCCGGCCCTCGTGCTCCAGGAGGCCCTGAGCCGCGACCTGGGGAATCTGCGGCGCGGGATCCGGCAGCGGACGATCTACCAGCACACGGTCCGCTCGGACCGTACGACCCTCGCGTACATCGAGCAGGTGACCGCGGCGGGAGCGGAGGTCAGGACGCTTGCCGAGGTGGTCGACCGGGTGATCGTGTTCGACCGGAACCTCGCGTTCGTCCCCTTCTCCGACGAGCCCCACCACGCGCTGCGCATCCAGCATCCGTCACTGGTGCGATTCCTGGCCCGCGACTTCGACGAGGCGTGGTCCCGCGCGGTGCCGGTCCGCCCCGAACGGGCGCCGCTGCGCACCCCGGTCATCACGTCCGACCTGCAGCGCGCCATCCTGCAGGCGGTCGTCAACGGCGAGACGGACGCCTCGATAGCCCGGCGGATCGGGATGAGCCGGCGCAGCGTCGCCGAGCACATGCGGAAGGTCTCCGAGCAGCTGGGCAGCAACAGCAGGGCCCAACTCGGCTATCTGGTGGCGACCTCGGGTCTGCTCGACGGGTGAGGGCAGGCGCCCCGACGGGGTCCGCTCGACGGCGGCGGCCGCAAGCGCGGTGAGGCGCCTCCGGCCTGGACCGGAGCGGGTGCCGCCCGCCCTCGCCCGAGACCGGGCGAGGGGGCAGGACCCTTGCTTCCGCCCGGCCGAGGCGCCCCTCGCCGAGGTGCTTCGCCCCGTCAGCCGAGGCCGGGGCCGCGCACCGGGATGCTGGTGAACGTGGGTGCCGGGGCGGGCTCGGTGAAGAAGTCGTTGCCCTTGTCGTCCACGACGACGAACGCCGGGAAGTCCTCGACCTCGATCTTCCAGACCGCCTCCATGCCGAGCTCCTCGTACTCGACGACCTCGACCTTCTTGATGCAGTCCTGCGCCAGCCGCGCCGCCGGGCCGCCGATCGAGCCGAGGTAGAAACCGCCGTGCGCGTCGCACGCGTCGGTGACCTGCTTGGACCGGTTGCCCTTGGCGAGCATCACCTTGGAGCCGCCCGCCGCCTGGAACTGTGCGACGTAGCTGTCCATCCGGCCGGCGGTCGTCGGGCCGAAGGAACCGGAGGCGTAGCCCTCGGGGGTCTTCGCCGGACCCGCGTAGTAGACCGGGTGGTCCTTGAGGTACTGCGGCATCTCCTCGCCCGCGTCCAGCCGCTCCTTGATCTTGGCGTGCGCGATGTCGCGCGCCACGACCAGCGGGCCGGTCAGCGAGAGCCGGGTCTTGACCGGGTACTTGGTCAGCTCGGCGAGGACGTCGTCCATGGGGCGGTTCAGGTCGATCCTCACGACGTCACCCGCCTCGTCGAGGTGCTCGTCCGTGGTGTCGGGCAGGAAGCGTGCCGGGTCCTTCTCCAACTGCTCCAGGAAGACGCCCTCGGCGGTGATCTTCGCGGTGGCCTGGCGGTCGGCCGAGCAGGACACGGCGATCGCGACGGGCAGCGAGGCGCCATGGCGGGGGAGGCGGACCACGCGCACGTCGTGGCAGAAGTACTTGCCGCCGAACTGCGCCCCGATGCCGATCTTCTGCGTCAGCTCGAAGACCTTCTCCTCCAGCTCCTTGTCACGGAAGCCGTGGCCGGTGGGGGAGCCCTCGGCGGGCAGCTCGTCCAGGTAGTGCGCGGAGGCGTACTTCGCGGTCTTCATCGCGAACTCGGCCGACGTGCCGCCGACGACGATCGCCAGGTGGTACGGCGGGCAGGCGGCCGTCCCCAGTGAACGGATCTTCTCCTCCAGGAACTTCATCATGGAGGCCTCGTTCAGGACGGCCTTGGTCTCCTGGAAGAGGAACGACTTGTTGGCCGAGCCGCCGCCCTTCGCCATGAAGAGGAACTTGTAGGCGCCGCCGTCGGTGGCGTACAGCTCGATCTGGGCCGGGAGGTTCGAGCCGGTGTTCTTCTCGTCCCACATGTTCAGCGGGGCCATCTGCGAGTAGCGCAGATTGAGCTTGGTGTACGCGTCGAAGATGCCGTGCGACAGGGCCTCCTCGTCACCGCCCTCGGTGAGCACGTTCTGCCCGCGCTTGCCCATGACGATCGCGGTGCCGGTGTCCTGGCACATCGGCAGCACGCCCGCGGCGGCGATGTTCGCGTTCTTCAGCAGGTCGAGCGCGACGAACTTGTCGTTGGACGACGCCTCGGGGTCGTCGATGATCCGTCGCAGCTGAGCCAGGTGTGCGGGCCGCAGGTAGTGCGAGATGTCGTGCATGGCCTCGGCGGCCAGGGTGCGCAGCGCCTCCGGATCGACCTTGAGGAACGTACGGCCGTCGGCCTCGAAGGTGGAAACACCCTCGGCGGTGACCAGACGATACGGCGTGGTGTCCTCTCCCAGGGGGAGCAGATCGGAGTACGCAAACTCTGGCATTACGGCCATTCCTCACTCGGTGACGGCGGCTGACCACCCTTGGGCAGCGCACCCACCAGGGTAGGACCCCGCAGGGGTGGTGAGTCTGTGAGGTAAGGCTCACCCGACCCGGCCGGGCGCGGACGCCTCCCGGGCCCCCGCCCACCCGATATTGCGCCCCGCCGCCGACGCCCAGCCCCTGGTCGCGATCTATCGCGTTTGGGTACGCTGGGCCGGTGGACCTCGAAAAGCACCCCCAGCAGCCCACCGCACGGGCGGAACCCGACGTCATCCGTGCCTCCGACGCCGATCGTGACCGGATCGCGGACATCCTGCGGGAAGCCATGGCCGAGGGCCGGCTCACCGCCGAGGAGCACGGCGAGCGGGTCGACGCGGTCTACCGCGCCAAGACGGTCGGCGAACTCGAACCGCTGGTACGGGACCTGCCCGCATCGGGCGGAGCGACCAGAGCCGCCTCGGCGCCGTACGCCTACGCCCCCGAGACGCCGGCGGGTCCGACGGGCCCGGCGGAGAACATGGTGGCGGTCTTCAGCAGTTCCACCCGCAAGGGACGTTGGCGGGTCGGCGGGCGCACGAACGCGTTCTCACTCTTCGGCAGTGTGGAGATCGATCTGACCGAGGCGCTTTTCGGTCAGCGTCTCACCGTGATCAACGCGACCGCCATCTTCGGCAGCGTCGAGATCAGGGTTCCCGAGAACATCTCGCTGCGCGGCAGCGGAACGGGCATCTTCGGCAATTTCGAAGTCGTCACACTGGAATCCGGGGATCCCGAGGCGCCCGTGGTGGTGGTCAACGGCTATTCGGCGTTCGGCAGCGTCGAAGCAAAGCCGAAGCGCGGCTCGTTCATCGAGGATCTCCAGGACCGGCTGCGTAAACACCTCGGCCACTGACGGCGGAGGAAGCGGGAGGCGCTGATTCAGGCCGAAATCGCGCTCGACCGTAATTCCGCAGCCCGGACCTGAGTGCCACTCAGTGCATAGGCGCGCGCACAGCGGGTAGGGAGTGCTGCATCGTCTTCTCGCCCGCGAAGCCGTCGTCAGGAGTGGACCGTGCTGCAAATGCCGCATCAGCCCCTGCAGGTCGCCGCCGTTCCTTCCCAGCGGATACCCGCTCGGGAGGACCAGGCAGGTCCCTGGCATTCGGAGGCGGTGTGCCGCCGGGACGAAGCCGGGCTGTTCTTCGCTCCGTCGAAGGAGCCGACTGCTGCCCGGCTCTCGCGTGAGGAGTCCGCGAAGCGGGTCTGCGCGCGCTGTCCGGTGATGGTCGAGTGCCGCGAACACGCCTTGATGCAGCCCGAACCCTACGGAGTGTGGGGCGGCCTCACCGCTGCCGAACGCCGGGTGGCGCTCGCCCGCCGCCGGCGGCGCGAGGTGGAGCTCAAGGCATCCGGCGCGGCCGGCCACATCGCCGCGGCCGGCTGAGTCCGCACCACCTGCCGCCGCGCTCTCGCGCGCATGTGCTCTTGTCGCCGCGCCCTCGCTCCGACCCGTTCCCTGTCGCCGCGCGCTGATACTCCAAGGACTGCGGGACAGCCCGTTGGCTCGCACCCGCTTCTGCCGTGGGCCGGACCGTACCCCCCTGTGCGAAGAGGCGCCCCCACCGCACACGGGGGGCGCCTCTTCGTACGGACGTGCCTACCTCACTACTTCGCGCGGTCGAAGTCGATCGCGCTGTAGGCACGCAGCTTCGAGAGCCGGTGGGTCGAGTCGATCTTCCGGATGGTGCCCGACTTGGACCGCATGACGATCGACTCGGTGGTCGCCGTCTCCGCGCGGTACCGCACGCCGCGCATCAGCTCGCCGTCCGTGATGCCGGTCGCCACGAAGAACACGTTGTCACCGCTGACCAGGTCGTCCGTGGACAGCACCCGGTCCAGGTCGTGCCCGGCGTCCAGCGCGCGCTGCCGCTCGGCCGCGTCCTTCGGCCAGAGCTTGCCCTGGATGACACCGCCGAGGCACTTTATGGCGCAGGCCGAGATGATGCCTTCCGGCGTGCCGCCGATCCCCATGAGCAGGTCGACGCCGGTGCCCTCGCGGGCGGCCATGATCGAGCCCGCGACATCGCCGTCGGAGATGAACTTGATCCGGGCGCCGGTCTCCCGGATCTCCTTGACGATGCCCTCGTGGCGGGGGCGGTCCAGGATGACGACGGTGACGTCCTCGGGCATGGAGTTCTTCGCCTTCGCGACCCGGCGGATGTTCACCGAGACGGGGGCGTTGATGTCGACGAAGTCGGCGGCCTCGGGGCCGGTGACCAGCTTGTCCATGTAGAAGACCGCGGACGGGTCGAACATCGCGCCACGGTCGGCGGCGGCCAGCACGGCGATCGCGTTCGGCATGCCCTTGGCGTTCAGGGTGGTGCCGTCGATCGGGTCGACGGCGATGTCGACCTCGGGGCCGGTGCCGTCACCGACCCGCTCGCCGTTGAACAGCATGGGGGCTTCGTCCTTCTCGCCCTCGCCGATGACGACGATGCCGTTCATCGAAACGGTGGAGACGAGGGTGCGCATGGCCTTCACGGCGGCGCCATCGGCGCCGATCTTGTCCCCGCGGCCGACCCAGCGCCCGGCGGCCATGGCGGCGGCCTCGGTGACCCGGACCAGTTCCAGGGCAAGGTTGCGGTCGGGGGCCTCCGGGGAGACCTCCAGCTGAGACGGCAGATGATGCTCGGACATCGGAGCGCACCTTTCTGTACGACGACGACCGGATGAGGGTGCTGTGACTCTATCGTCAGGTCGACAAAATGAGCAGACCGGGTCACGGATGAGCGGCCGCCCCCGATTCTGTCCCGCCGGAGCTGATGCGACGATGGTCCCGTGGCAAGCAAGCGAGGCAAGCAGACAGTGCGGGACATGTTCCTGTCGATGGCGGTGATCGCCGCCGTGGCGGGCGTCGTCTACATCTTCGTTCCGCACGACGACAAGGCCGACCCGGTCAAGGCGGTCGACTACCGCGTCGAGCTCCTGACCGCGCGGCGTGCGGCTCCGTACCCGGTGGCCGCCCCCAGTGGTCTGACGCAGAAGTGGAAGCCGACCTCGGTCAGTTACGAGGGCCAGGCGGGCGCCAGCTGGCACCTGGGCTTCCTCGACCCGGACGGGGGGTACGTCGCGGTGGAGCAGTCCACGTCCCCGGCGAGGAAGTACGTCGCCGAGGTCAGCCAGGACGCGAAGAACACCGGGCGCACGCAGCAGGTCGCCGGGCAGACCTGGCAGCACTGGGAGGGCCCGAAGTACGACGCCCTCGTGCGCCAGGACAAGGGTGCGACCACGGTCGTGACGGGGTCCGCCTCGCCGCAGCGGCTGGCGGAGATGGCGGCGGCGCTCAAGACGTCCTGAGGCCGTCGGGTGCGCGACGGGTGCGAGAGCGCGCCGATGGGTGCGACAGCATGAGGAAGGCCCTGGAGCGAGTGCTCCAGGGCCTTCCTCATGCTGCGGGCGGGGGCGGGCCGGTCCGGCCCACAGCTCGGACGGTCAGACCGTCTTGATGACCTCGTCGTAGGCGAGACGCGGCGAGCGCGGGAACCAGGCGTCCTCGCCGGGCTTGCCGATGTTGACGACCATCAGCACGCTGTGGTCGCCGTCCAGGAACTCCTTCTCGATGCCCGCGGCGTCGTAGCCGGTCATCGGGCCTGCGGCCAGGCCGGCGGCGCGGACGCCGATGATGAAGTAGGCGGCCTGCAGGGCGCCGTTCAGCGCGGCGGCGGACTCACGGGCCGGGCGCTCGGAGAAGAACAAGTCCTTGGCCTGCGGGAAGTGCGGCAGCAGGGCCGGGAGCTCCTCGTGGAACTCGTTGTCCGTGGCCAGGATCGCGACCAGCGGGGCGGTCGCGGTCTTGGGCTGGTTGCCCTCGGCCATGTGCGGGACGAGGCGGGCGCGGGCCTCGTCCGAGCGGACCAGGACGACGCGCAGCGGCGACTGGTTGAAGGCGGTCGGGCCGTACTTGACCAGATCGTAGATCGCCTGGACCTGCTCCTCGGTCACCGGCTCGTCGGTGAAGCTGTTGGCGGTGCGGGCCTCACGGAAGAGGAGGTCCTGGGCGGCGGGGTCAAGAACGAGGGACATCTTGCGTATTACCTTCCGGACGAACGCGGGGGATCGAGCAACACCGCTCACGCTACGGGAGAGGTAGGTTAACTTTCAACTAAAACCGGAACGGAGTGACTGACCCCACAGAACGGAGATCTTGCGCCACGGCGCAGGACCTGTGCCGCGTTCCGGCGGCGGTGCCTTGAGGTGCCTTGCGGTGCCTTGCCTGCCTTGCGGTGCCTCGCGGCGCCCCGGTGTGCGCCGCCGTGCCCGCCGTGCCCCACCGTGCTGGCCTTCGACCGTGGTGTGTCCGGCCGAGGCGTCAGCCCGCGTCGGCCGCCGTGTCCACGGGGCCGTCGCCGGCGCCGTCCTCGCGGTCGGCCGGTCCGGCCAGCGCCGCGTCCAGCCGGGCCCGTGCACCCTCCAGCCAGCGCCGGCACACCTTCGCCAGCTCCTCGCCCCGCTCCCACAGCGCGAGGGACTCCTCCAGGGTCGTCCCGCCCGTCTCCAGCCGGCGCACCACCTCGATCAGCTCGTCGCGCGCCTGCTCGTACCCGAGCGTGCCCGTGGCCGCAGCCGTCGTCCCGTCGTCCGTCATGTGATCCACCTTATTGCGTGAGCGCGTCCGCCGATCCTGGCCGACATCCGACTGCTCGGGGTCCTGTCACCCGGGTCCGACTGCCCGGGGTCCTGCTTCGCCGCCGGTTGTCCTTACTCGGAGACCTGCACCACGAACTCGCCCCCCGACACCCGCGCCCGGAGCGTGTCCCCCGTCGCCCCCGCCTCGGCGGGATCCCGCACCACATGGCCGTCCGCCCGCTGGAGCACCGCGTAGCCGCGCTCCAGGGTCGCTGCCGGCGACAGTGCGACCACCCGGGCCCGGGTGTGGGCGAGCTCCGAGTCCGCCCGGTCCAGGAGGTGGCCCAGCACCCGCCGGCCGCGCCCGATCAGTGCGTCGACCTCCGCGGCGCGTTCGTCCACCATCCGCTGCGGATGTTCCATGGAGGGCCGCCCCAGCGCATGGGCCAGCCCCCGTTCCTCCCGGTCGAGCAGCCCACGTACCGTCCGCAGCGACCGGTCCCGCAGCTGCTGCACGCGGTCCAGCTCCTCGCCGACGTCGGGCACGATCTTCTTCGCCGCGTCCGTCGGCGTGGAGGCCCGCACGTCCGCTACCAGGTCGAGGAGCGGCGAGTCGGGCTCGTGCCCGATCGCCGACACCACCGGGGTGCGGCACGCCGCGACCGTACGGATCAGCTGTTCGTCGGAGAACGGCAGCAGGTCCTCCACGCTGCCCCCGCCACGCGCCACGACGATCACGTCGACTTCCGGGATGCCGTCCAGTTCCTTCACGGCCTGGACCACCTGGTTCACCGCGTGCACCCCCTGCACCGCGGTGTTGCGCACCTCGAAGCGGACGGCGGGCCATCGGCGCCGCGCGTTCTCCAGGACGTCGCGTTCGGCAGCCGACGCGCGGCCGCAGACCAGTCCGATCAGCTGCGGCAGGAAGGGCAGCGGCTTCTTGCGGTCGAGGGCGAAGAGGCCCTCCCCGGCCAGCGACTTCTTCAGCAGCTCCAGCCTGACCAGCAGTTCGCCGATGCCGACCGGCCGTATCTCCGTGGCCCGCAGCGAGAGCTGGCCGCGCGGTGCGTACCACTCGGGCTTGGCGAGGACGACGACCCGAGCCCCCTCCGTCACCACATCCGCGATCCGGTCGAAGACCTGCCGGAAGCACGTCACGCTCACCGAGATGTCGTGCGAGGGGTCGCGCAGCGTCAGGAACACGACTCCGGCCCCCGGCCGCCGCGACAGCTGGGTGATCTGCCCCTCGACCCAGACGGCGCCGAGCCGGTCGATCCAGCCGCCGATGAGCCGTGACACGTCACCGACGGGCAGCGGAGCTTCCGCGGATGTTTGGAGAGCCATACGAGGGAGCGTATCCGCCACCACGGACAAGGAGGCGGCTCCGCGGCGACGCGCCAGCCGGCACCGACGGCCGGGCCCGCTGCGGTAGCCCATGCCCCGTGACGCTGCGAACCCGTGGCCCGTGGCCCCGTGACGCCGCGAACCCGTGGCCCCGTGGCCCCGTGGCCCCGTGACGCCGCGAACCCGTGGCCCCGTGGCCCCGTGGCCCCGTGACGCCGCGAACCCGTGGCCCCGTGACCCGGCGACCCTGCGAACCCGCGGCCCCGTGACCCTGTGCCACCGCGACCCCGCGGCCCTGCGAACCCGCGGCCCCAGGCCGCCGTGGCCCCGCGACCCGTCACCCCTCACCTCACGCGGTCCGGCGCCTCCACTGCACTGCCAGCACCACCAGCCCCACCACCAGCCAGCACGCCCCCACCACCTGCGCGCTCGTCGTCGCCTCGACGATCACCGCGATCAGCACCCCGGCGCCCACCACCGGGATCAGGACGTGCCGCCACCAGACCGGCGGCCCCGCCATCCGGCGCACCACGAACCAGCCGACCACCGACGCGTGCAGCAGGATGAACGCGGTCAGCGCGCCGACGTCCACGACCGACACCAGGTGGTCCAGGCCGTCGTCGCGCCGGGCCGCCCACACCGCTGCCACCAGCGTGATGACCGCCGCGATCAGGATCGCGATCCGCGGCACCCCCGAGCGCGGGTCGATCCGGGAGAGCAGCGCGGGCAGCCGTCGTTCCCGGGCCATCGCGAACAGCAGCCGGCCGGCGGCCGCCTGCCCGGCCAGCGCCGCGAACGCCGCCCCGATCGCCTTGCTGACCGCCACCAGGTCGTGCAGCCAGGACCCGACCGCGGAGTCCACCGTGTCGTAGAAGGCCGAGCCCTGGGCGGCCGGATCGGCGGCCAGTTCCGCCGACGTCATCGGCTCCAGCAGGGCCGCCAGATACGACTGCGCCACGAACAGCACCCCCGCGAGCACCAGGCAGAACAGCAACGCCCGCGCCACCTTCGCCGAACCGCCCGTCACCTCCTCCGCGAACGAGGCGATGGCGTCGAAACCCAGATACGAGAGCACGGCCACGGACACCGCACCCAGCACCGCCGACGCGGAGAAGCCCGAATCCCCGGTGAGCGGCGTCAGCCAGCCGCGCTGCGCCCCGTCCTGCACGAGCACCACCGCCGCCGACACCAGGAACACCAGCAGCACCACGATCTCCATGGCGAGCACCGCGAAGCCGACCCGGGCCGCCGCCCGTACGCCCCAGAGGTTGAGCAGCGTCGTGAGGACCACGGCCAGCGCGGTCCAGACCCACCGCGACACGTCCGGCACCAGCGAATTCATCGCGATCCCGGAGAAGAGGTAGGCCACCGCGGGGATCAGCAGGTAGTCGAGCATCGCCATCCACCCGGCGATGAACCCGGGCGCCTCCCCGAGCCCCTTGCGCGCGTACGCGAAGACCGAGCCCGCCAGCGGTGCGACCCGCACCATCTGGGCGTAGCTGAAGGCGGTGAACGCCATCACCACGGTCGCCGCGACGTACACGAGCGCCACCGCGCCGTCCGACTTCGCGTCCAGGGTGCCGAAGACACCGACGGGGGCCATCGGGGCGATGAAGAGCAGCCCGTAGACCACCAGGTCCCGGAAGCCCAGCGTCCGCCGGAGCCCCGCCCGGTCCGCGGTGCTGCCGGAGCCGGCGCCGTCGCCCTTGCCGGGACCGCTGCCGCTGCCGATGTCGGAACCGATGCGGCTGCCGTTGCCGGAACCGGTGCCGCTGCCGTTGCCGGCCATGAATCCTCCGTTGGTAGCGTGATGATCAGTCTCCCGACCCGGTCGGCCCCGCGCCTGTTCGGTACGGCCTTACGATGGGACGCATGACTGCTACGACACCCCGACGCGTCCTGCTCGCCGCTCCCCGTGGCTACTGCGCGGGCGTGGACCGTGCCGTGATCGCCGTGGAGAAGGCCCTGGAGCAGTACGGCTCCCCGGTCTACGTACGCCACGAGATCGTCCACAACAAGTACGTGGTACAGACCCTGGAGAAGAAGGGCGCGATCTTCGTCGAGGAGACCGCGGAGGTCCCCGAGGGCTCGATCGTGATGTTCTCCGCACACGGCGTCGCCCCGACCGTGCACCAGGAGGCGGCCGAGCGGAAGCTCGCCACGATCGACGCGACCTGCCCCCTGGTCACCAAGGTCCACAAGGAAGCCGTCCGCTTCGCGCAGGACGACTTCGACATCCTCCTCATCGGCCACGAGGGCCACGAGGAGGTCATCGGCACCTCCGGCGAGGCGCCCGAGCACATCACGCTGGTCGACGGCCCCGAGGACGTCGGCAACGTCGAGGTGCGGGACCCCTCGAAGGTGGTCTGGCTCTCCCAGACCACGCTCTCCGTGGACGAGACGATGGAGACCGTCGGCGCGCTCAAGGAGAAGTTCCCGCTGCTGATCTCGCCGCCCAGCGACGACATCTGCTACGCCACGCAGAACCGTCAGATCGCGGTGAAGCAGATGGGCTCGGACGCCGACCTGGTGATCGTCGTCGGCTCGAAGAACTCCTCCAACTCGGTCCGCCTGGTCGAGGTCGCCCTCGGCGCGGGCGCGAACGACGCCCATCTGGTCGACTTCGCCGACGAGATCGAGGAGTCCTGGCTGGAGGGCGTCTCCACAGTCGGTGTCACCTCTGGTGCGTCCGTCCCCGAGGTGCTGGTCGACGGCGTCCTGGCCTGGCTGTCCGAGCGGGGCTTCGAGGACGTGGAGATCGTGAAGGCGGCCGAGGAGTCCATCATCTTCTCGCTGCCCAAGGAGCTCCGCCGGGACCTGCGCGCTGAGGCGGCGGCACTGTCCGGCGAGTGACGGCTCCCGGCTCCTGGAGCCGGGTTCGCGTGCGGGTTCGGGTGCAGGTTTCCGTTCCGGGAAGTGAGCCGGGCCGCGTGCCCGTACCGTGGATCGCATGGAGATCTTCGGCGTGGACATCGGCGGTTCCGGGATCAAGGGTGCTCCCGTGGACCTGGACCGCGGAGACCTGGCGCAGGAGCGCCACAAAGTACTCACCCCCACCCGGCCACACCCGAGGACGTGGCCGGGGCCGTGGCCGAGGTGGTCGGTCACTTCGACTGGTCGGGACCGGTGGGGATCACGTTCCCCGGAGTCGTCACCGGCGGCGTCACCCGTACCGCGGCCAATGTCGACAAGGGCTGGATCGACCTGGACGCCCGCACCCTGCTCAGCGGCAAGCTGAGCCTCCCGGTCACCGTGCTGAACGACGCGGACGCGGCCGGCGTCGCCGAGATGACCTTCGGTGCGGGGCGCGGCCGCAAGGGCACGGTCATCGTGCTGACACTCGGCACGGGCATCGGCAGCGCGCTCTTCATCGACGGAAAGCTCGTGCCCAACACCGAGCTCGGCCACCTGGAGCTCAACGGCCACGACGCGGAGAAGCACGCCTCCACCAAGGCCAAGGAGGACGAGGACCTGAGCTGGCACCACTGGGCGCACCGGGTGCAGAAGTACCTGGCCCACGTGGAGATGCTGTTCTCGCCCGAACTGTTCATCATCGGTGGCGGCGTCAGCCGCAAGGCCGAGAAGTTCCTGCCGTTGATCGAGCACGTCAGGGCCGAGATGGTGCCCGCGGAGCTGCAGAACAACGCCGGAATCGTGGGCGCGGCAATGGCGGCAGCGGGCAGCTGACGGCCGACGCTGCCACGGGACTACGTCAGGCACTAGGGACTACATCGGGCGCCAGGGACTACGTCGGGTCCGCACCCGAGGACGGACGCGGTACGGGGCCCCACCGGCGGATCGATCAGGCCGGTGGGGCCTCGATCAGGCCGGTGGGACCCTCGGACGCTGAGGACTACCGCTGGGACGGCCGGCGCGGCGCGCGTCCAGCCGCCCGGGGGGCGGGCGACGGCTGCCCGGCGGCCCGCGCGGTCTGTGCGGCCAGCAGCATCCGCCGCTGCCGGGCCCGCATCAGCCGGACCTTCCGTACGGACGCGATGAGCCCGGCGATGAGCGTTCCGCCGTAAAGCCAGCCGGCGTGGACGGCCAGCGCGGTGACGACGGCCATCGTCTGCCCGCCGAAGCCGCCCGTGCCGCCCGAGATCGGGATGATGCCGACGGCGAACGCGATCGGCACGCTGATCGGCGCGGTCACCAGGTCCGCGGGCCGCACCCAGAGCGCGGTCAGCGCGCTGACCGGCAGGAACAGTGCACCGAAGACGGCCGACGAGCCGTCGAACAGCAGCCGGTCCGCACAGGCGAGCACGAACATGACGGCGGCCGCGAAGAGACCGGCGCCGATTCCGGTGAGCCGGGGATTGGGCAGCCGCCGCAGGGCGAGCACGACGGGCGCGACCGGGCGGCCCCGGTCCGCCGGGGTGCTCATCACCCGGTACACGGAGGCGCCGTCGCCGATGGTTTCCTTGGCTCCCTTGGTCCCCAGCGGGGACAGCGGGGCCTGCTGGGTCTGCCTGCGCTGCGGGGACGTGTCCTGTGCTGCTCCACCGGGACAACGTAGGTCGCCGGGCGGGAGGAATCAGGTGCGGGACACGCGCTTTGGCCGACCTTGGCGATGAGTTCGATGCCACACGGCCCAACGGGAACCGGATCGGCACCCGACCGGACCCGTGGTGAGGCGCTCGCGCCCGCCCGTAAACTGGAGAATCGGCCCACCCGGGCCGGACGTCATTGCGAGCCCGCCCACCCCTCAGGAAGTCGCCAACGTGTCGCTCACGATCGGAATCGTCGGCCTGCCGAATGTCGGCAAGTCGACCCTGTTCAACGCCCTGACCAAGAACGACGTGCTGGCGGCCAACTACCCGTTCGCCACGATCGAGCCGAACGTCGGCGTCGTAGGCGTCCCCGACCCGCGCCTGAACAAGCTGGCGGAGATCTTCAGCTCCCAGAAGCTGCTCCCGGCGACCGTCGACTTCGTCGACATCGCGGGCATCGTGCGCGGCGCGAGCGAGGGGAGGGCCTGGGCAACAAGTTCCTCGCGAACATCCGTGAGTCGGACGCGATCTGCCAGGTCATCCGGGCCTTCAAGGACGAGAACGTCGTCCACGTCGACGGCAAGGTCTCGCCCAAGGACGACATCGAGACGATCAACACCGAGCTGATCCTCGCCGACCTCCAGTCCGTCGAGAAGGCCGTCCCGCGCCTCACGAAGGAGGCCCGCCTCCAGAAGGAGAAGGTCGCGGTCCTGGCCGCCGTCGAGGAGGCCCAGAAGATCCTCGAAGCGGGCGACACCCTCTTCCACGCGGGCATCACGGCCGCCACCGAGAAGGGGCGTCTCCTGCACGAGCTGCACCTGCTCACGACCAAGCCCTTCCTCTACGTCTTCAACGTCGACGAGGACGAGCTGGTCGACGAGGACTTCAAGAACGAGCAGCGCGCACTGGTGGCCCCCGCCGAGGCGATCTTCCTCAACGCCAAGATCGAGTCCGAGCTGATCGAGCTCGACGACGAGGAGGCCCTGGAGCTACTGCAGTCCATGGGCCAGGAAGAGCCCGGCCTCGCCACCCTCGGCCGCGTCGGCTTCGAGACCCTGGGCCTGCAGACGTACCTCACGGCAGGCCCGAAGGAAACCCGCGCCTGGACGATCAAGAAGGGCGCCACGGCCCCCGAGGCGGCCGGTGTGATCCACACCGACTTCCAGAAGGGCTTCATCAAGGCGGAGATCATCTCCTTCGACGACCTCGTCGAAACGGGCTCGGTCGCCGAGGCCCGCGCCAAGGGCAAGGCCCGCATGGAAGGCAAGGACTACGTCATGCAGGACGGCGATGTGGTGGAGTTCCGCTTCAACGTGTAGCGGTGGTTGCTGCAAGCTAGCTATCTCGTCAAGAGTGCTGGTCAGAGGGGTCGGACTTGGGTGTGTCCGGCCCCTACCGCATTTCCGTACTGACTCAGCCGCGGCGGGGTGGAGCGAGCTTTTCCAGGTCGAGGTTGATCTCGAAGGGCACCGGACGGTTGAGCGAGCCCCTGAAGATGCCAACGGGTACATAGGTGGCGGTCGGCTCGTCGAGTTCGTAGACGTGGACGATTGGTGCTCCGTCCTCGTCCTCGACGCGCCAGTAGTGCGGGATGCCGGCCTCTGCGTATTTGTGGAGCTTTACCGTGCGGTCCCGGTGTGCGGACTCGGGGGAGACCACCTCGACGGCGAGTCGTACTTCATCCGGTGCGAACCAGGTGCGGTCACCGTCGAAGTCGGCCGTCGTCACCAGCAGATCCGGCTCGGGCCGATTGCGTTGATCGAGTTTGATGGTCATATCCCGTCCGACCCTTACGTCGGCCGGCGCCTGCTCCATGAGAGCCACGGTGAGCATCGTGACGAGATGGCCGTGCCACCACCGCTGCGGGGACAGCATGAATACGAGGGCTCCGTCGATCAGCTCGGTGTGGCGCGGCGCTTTCGGGAGGCGGTCCAGGTCCTCTGCGAACCAGCCTTCCGCGCGGGGCGGGCGCATCCAGTCGGGCAGTGCGGCCATGGCTCAACCGTAGCGACTCGGCGAGGTCCGGGCCTCGAGGTCGACGTGCTCGTGGTGGTGGTCAGACCTCCGAGTCCTGTATGTCCAGCGCATCAGCGTCCTGTTCGCCAATGCTCCGCGACGGAACCTTCTACGAGCCCCGAGCCCCGAGCCCCGAGCCCCGAGCCCCCGCCGTCACCCTCGCCGCATAATCAAGACCGCCAGTGCGGGGTTGGCGAAACGGACCGGAGCAGTCACCGTGACCCGACCACGGTGAGGCACGAGTCGACGAAGGCCTCGACAGCAGGGTCTGCGTCGGCGGCCGGGGATCGGACCACGGCGACGGTGCAGGGCGCGACGCCCGTGAGGGGGCGCTGGATGATGCCGGGGCGGGGGTAGTAGCGGGCGGCCGCCGATGGGGCGAGCGCGATGCCGTAGCCGTTGGCGATGGCGTTCAGCCAGTCGTCCGGATGGCGCGTCTCGGCGCCGATGCGGGGCGGGTGGCCCTCGCGCGCGTCGGTCGCCAGCCACCAGTCGCGCCATTCACCGGCCTCCGGCGGGGCGGCTACGAACGGCTCGTCCCGTAGCTCCCGGAAGGCGATCGACGCCCGGTCCGCCAGCCGATGTCCGGAGGACAGCAGCACGCAGCGCGGCTCGGTGAACAGCTCGGTCACCCGCCAGCGTTCCTGGCCGGGGAAGGGCAGATACAGCAGCGCGGCATCGACGCCCCCGTCAGCCAGCCCTGCCGTCGGCTCGGACCACACGCCTTGCCGCAGCTCCACCCGCCAGCCCGGTCGGCGGTCGCCGAACGCCGCGATGATCGCGGGGGTCGCCTCGTTGGCTCCGCTGCCCATGATGCCGACCCGCAGAATCTGCTCCGACCGGCTCGCGGCGGCCTTGGTCTCCCGTACCGCCTCGTGGAGTGCGTCGAGCAGGGCCGGCACACGGTCGGCCAGTGCCCGACCTGGCCCGGTGAGCGCCATGCCGGCCCGCGAGCGGACGAAGAGCTGCACCCCCAGCGTCGTTTCGAGCTGCTTGATCTGCTTGGTCAGGGACGGTTGCGCGATGAACAGGCGTTCCGCGGCACGGGTGATGTTGCCCTCCTCGGCCACGATGGCGAAGTAGCGCAGCAGCCGGGTGTCCACATCCATGCCATCAGGCTATGGATGCAGGTATTGGACCGCCACGGCAGGGGCCCGCGAGGGTGGAGGTGATCCGGAAAGGAACCCCATGTACCCCGCGTATCTGATCCTGACCCTGCTGACCGCCACCGCGACGGGCATCGGCGCCTATATGGACTTCACCCGACACCCCGCGATCGTTGCCATTGCGGAGCGGCTCCAGGTGCCGGTGTCCTGGATGTACCCGCTCGGCGCCTGTCTGGGGGCGGCCTCGCTGGGCCTGCTGGCCGGCCTGGTCGTACGGCCCTTCGGGGTCGCGGCCGCGGCCGGCCTGGTTCTGTACTTCATCGGCGCTGTGATCACCCACCTGCGGGTGCGCGACCATCAGCTCGGCGGTGCCCTGCTGTTCCTGGTCCTGTCCACCGCGACGCTCGCCACAGCGGTAACCGCCTGACGGGCATGCAGAAGCGGGACACGAGGGCGGTGGTGTGGAAGCCCAGCGGGTCGCTTTCCAGCTCGGTCAGCTTGGCCAGGATGCGAAGCGCCATGGCGCAGGGATCTAGCTTGCGTCCGGCTCCCACGCGGCCACCAGGTCCAGCAGGCCCGGGAAGCGGGTGTTGAGGTCGGCGACGCGTACGTGGCTGCGGCGCTCCAGGCCGTACTGGCGCTGCCGCGTGATCCCCGCCTCGCGGAGTGCCTTGAAGTGGTGCGTGAGTGACGACTTGGGCCGGTCGAGGCCGAACCAGCCGCAGGAGTGGTCGAACTGCTCCGATTCGAGCAGCAGCTTGCGGACGATGGTCAGTCGCAGTGGGTCGCTCAGCGCTCCCAGCACCGCCTCCAGTCGCAAGGCGCCCACCGCCGGCTCGGGCAGTGGCTCGGGCAGGCCGGCCGGCTCCGGAAGCGACTTGACGGCAGGTACGGCGTTCGCGATCGGTGACACGGCCGGCTCCTCACGACTCGATTCCTTTGTACGACTCTGATCGTACTGCATGCTAAGTTCGACTTTATTCGTACTGGAGGGGATGGGGATTCGTCATGTCAGGAGTGCGGACCGTGCGTGGGCGGACTGTCGGTGAGGGGCGGGCGAGCGGGGTTGCCGGGGGAGCGGAGGGGGCCGGTGCGGGGCGACGGGCCGCGCCCCTGTGGTGGGTGTGGCTGGCGGCGTGGCCGGTCGCGGCGGTCTTCGTCCTGTCCAACGCGGCGACGCCGCTCTACGTGCTGTGGCAGCGCGACATCGGCTTCTCCAAGGGCATGCTGACCGTGATCTTCGCGTTCTACATCGTCGGGCTGCTCGGGTCGCTGCTGGTCTCCGGCGTCGTCTCGGACCGGCTCGGACGCACACATGTGCTCCTGCCCGCGCTCGCGCTCGCCCTGGCCGCCTGCGCGGTCTTCGCGACCGCCTCCACGGTCGCGGCGCTGATCGTGGCGAGGCTCTTCAGCGGGATCGCTGTGGGAGCGGCCGTCTCGGCGGGAATGGCCGCGGTGACCGACGTGGCAGGCCCGGAGCGCAAGCGGCTCGCCGCCCTGCTGGCATCCTGCGCGATGGTCTTCGGCGCCGGCCTGGGACCGCTCCTCGCCGGGGTGCTCTCCGAAACGCTGCCCGCGCCCACCGTCACCGTCTTCGTTGTCGAAGCTGCCCTCCTGGCCTCTGCCGTTCTCGCCGTGCTGCGCATGCCCCTCCCGCGGCTCGCGGCACCGGAACGGGGTGCCTGGGTGCGGGTGCCCGGTGTCCCGCGAGGCAGCGGCCGGCAACTCGTGCTGGGTGTCGCCGTGTTCGCCCCCGGCATCACCGCGACGTCCTTCGTGCTCTCCCTCGGCCCCTCGCTGCTGTCCGGCCTGTTGGGCGCGACGAACCGGATCGTTGCGGGTGCCATGGCGTTCGTCATGTTCCTCGCCGCCACCCTGGTCCAGTTCGCGGTACGGAGGCTGCGCATCCGCGTCATTCTCGTGGCCGGAGCGGCGAGTGTCGTGACGAGTACGGTCGCGCTGATCGTCGCCGTGCACGTCTCGTCGGTGCCGCTCCTCGTCGCCGCTGCCCTGCTGGCCGGTGCGGGGCAGGGGATGGGGCAACTCGGTGGCCTGTCGCTGCTCAACTCGGCGGTTCCGCCATGGCGCCTGGCCGAGGCCAACGCGGCGTTCAACATCGGCGGGTACCTTCTGGCCGGCATCCTGCCCGTGTCCGCCGGCTACCTGAGCGACGCGGTGGGACTCACCGGCGGGGCCACAGTCTTCGGCGGCGTCCTCATGGGGCTGGCGGTCATCGGCGGGGTCGTGGTGGTGGCGGGCGCGCGTCCGGCGAACGAGTGAGCCCGGCGCGGGTCTCGACCCGGCTCCGGTCGGCGTGGGTGGCCGGGGCGGCCAGGGTGGCTGTGGTAGCCGGGTAGCTGGGGCAGCCGGAGTGATGTCCCGCGCCGGCGGGCAGTGCGACCGGCGGGTGGGGGTGCGGGCAGTCTCCGGAGGTGGGGGCAGGCCATGCGGAGGGACGGGCCCTGCGGAGGCAGGCGGCCCTCTCAGCCCGCCTGTGGCGGTTCCACCCGTGCCAGCCACGTGGTCAGGAGTGGCTCCAGAGCCGCGGCCTCGTCCTCGGTCAGGGTCCTGAGGAGACGGCGTTCGTTGCGCATGTGCTCCGTGAACGCCTGGTCGATCAGCTCGCGGCCCGCGCGGGTGAGGGCGACCACCCGGCCCCTCCCGTCCTCGGCCGCTCGGCGGCGGGTGACCAGGCCGGCGCGCTCCAGGCGGTCGACGCGCTTGGTCATCGCGCCGGTGGTGACCATGGTGTGCGCGGCCAGCTCCCCGGGGGCCCGCTCGAACGGCTCACCGGCCCGTCGCAGCGCGGCCAGCACGTCGAACTCGCCCTCGCTCAGCCCGAAGCGCCGGTACACCACGCAGAGCTCCTCGGTGAGGAGCCCGGCCAGCCGGTGCAGGCGCCCGATCACGCCCTGCGGGCTCACATCGAGGTCCGGGCGTTCGCGGGACCACTCGGCCTGGATGCGCGCGACGTGGTCCAGGGGTTCGGGGGCGGTGGAATCCGGCATGACTTCACTATAGCTTCCACGGAAGGCATAATGATTTCCATGGAAGCTACTTTGCGGTGGGTGCTGGTCACGGCGATCGCACCGGTGGCGTGGGGCACGAACTACTACGTCACGCACGCCTATCTGCCCACCGGGACCCCGCTGTACGGGGCCGCGATCAGGGCCCTGCCCGCCGGGCTGCTGCTCCTGGCCGTCCGCCGCGAACTGCCGCGCGGCTCCTGGTGGTGGAAGGCGGCGGTCCTCGGCGTCCTCAACATGGGCGCATTCTTCGCCCTCGTGTACGTCGCCGCGCAGCTGCTGCCCACCAGCACCGCTTCGACGATCATGGCGGCCTCGCCGGTGGCCATGATGCTGATCGCCTGGGCCCTGGTCGCGGAACGGCCGGGACTGCTGCCCCTGCTGGGTGCCGCGGCGGGCATCGGAGGCGTGTGCCTCATGCTGCTGACCGGGTCGGTCTCCGTCGACGCCCGCGGAGTGCTGGCCTCGGTTGCCGCCATGCTGATGTCGTCCCTCGGCTACATCCTCGCCAAGCGCTGGGGCTCCGGGGCCGACGTACTCGCCTCGACAGCCTGGCAGCTGATCGCCGGCGGACTTCTGCTGCTGCCCCTCGCGGTCGCGGTGGAGGGCGCGCCGCCCGCACTCGACGGGCCGGCCGTCCTCGGATTCGGATACGTCACCGTGGTGGCCACCGCCGTCGCGTTCGCCGCCTGGTTCACGGGCCTGCGCCACCTGCCCGCCGCGACCGTCGGCCTGGTCGGGCTGCTCAACCCGGTGACCGGAGTGCTGCTCGGCACCGCGCTGGCCGGCGAGTCGCTCACCCTCCGGCAGGTGTGCGGGCTCGCCCTGGTGCTGGGCGGGATCCTCCTCGGCAGGCCGAGGGCCCGGCGGCCGGCGGCCGGTATCGGTACGCCGGTGGACGGGGAGCGCTCGTCCAGGGTCGCGTGAGCCTCCGTCCGCGTGCGCCGTCGGGTCCACGTCAGCCGCGTGTCCCCGAAGCCCTGAGCCCCGTCGGGCCCACTTCGGCTGGGTGGTCCTCAGTTCCTGGCTCCCCTTCGGGTCCACGTCAGCCGCGTGGCCCCCCATCCCTGGGCCCCCGTCCGCTCGACTACGGCTGGGTGACCCTCAACTCCCGTACGCCTGTGGGCTCGTCCGAAGACGACGACCTGACCGTCACCCGCACCTCGCGGGCCGCCGCCCCTGCCCGGAACGGCTGCCAGCGCCGGCCGTCGGTCGAGGTCTCCAGCCGGTACGAGGCGGGAGGGGTGTCCGTCCACTCGGGCGCGACCGCAGTCACCGCCGCCGTCCGCCCCAGGTCCACGGTCAGCGTCCCTGTCGTCCTGTCCGGGGACCAGGCGGTCGCCGGGCTGCCGTCCACCGCCGCGGCCGCGTACAGGCCTGGGATCTCGGAGGTGGCCGTCGCCGGGCGGCAGCGGGACGCGTCGGTGGTCGGGGCGAGGTCAGGGCGACGCGTGGGGAGGGTGAGCGAGGTGGACAGCAGACGCGGCCCGGCCGGCGTGCGGAGCGTGAACGGGGCGCCCGAGGTCAGCCGGACCTCCGTCGTCCGGGGGCCGATCGCGATGTCGTACGTACGCCCCTGGTAGCGCAGTCCCGTCAGCGTGACGCCCTCGCGCAGCTGCGGCGGCAGCATCGGGTCCAGCCGCACCCCGTCCTCCCGCAGCCGCAGCCCCGTCAGCCCGTGCGTGAACACCTGGAGGAATCCGCCCTTGCCGGTGAGGAAGTCCTCGGCGGGAAAACCCGACAGCGGGTCCTGCGCGCCCGCCTTCGCGCCCCGCGCTTCGCTGAAGAGCGCGTACGGCCCGCGAATGAACGGGCGCACCGCGCGCTGCAGATAGGTGTACGCGGCACAGCCCGGTTCCCCGATCGTGGCCGCGTCGATCGCGTGGACCGAATCCGTCATCGCCGGGCCGTCCGGATCGGTGTGTGCCGCGTAGTAGTCGAGCGTGGCGGCCGCCGCGCCCTGCTCCATCGGCCACTCCAGGGGATAGATCAGCAGCACCGTGTCGGCCTGCTTGATCGTCGATCCGTCGTAGCCCGCGTACTGGAGGAAGAGCTTTCGCGCCGGGTCGTACGGGATGCGCAGGCCGTCCGCGACCCGCGTCCACTCTGCCGGAGCGTGGTGCCCGAGCAGCCGCGCCGCGCGGGTGGCGTTGCGCAGGGCGGTGGCGGCGACGGCATTGGTGAACACCCCGTCCGTCACGCCGTTGCTGTACTCGTCGGGACCCGCCACCTCCTTCACCGAGTAGCTGCCGTCGTCGTTCGCGGTGGCGCGCGAGGCCCAGAACTCGGCGATCCCTTCCAGTAGTTGCCAGCCGTGTCCGGCCAGCCAGTCGCGGTCCCCGGTGGCCAGGTAGTACTGCCAGACGGCCAGCGAGACATCACCCTGGAGGTGGTTCTGGGTGACGCAGTGCGGGGGGTTCCAGCTCTGGCACTCGGACCAGAGGTTGCCCTTGCTCGCGCTCGTCCACGGGTAGAACAGCCCCTGGAAGCCCAGCTTCTCGGCGTTGGTACGGGCCTGGCCGCGGGTGCGGTAGCGGTACTCGACCACCGAGCGAGCCAGCTCGGGACGGGTGGCGAGCAGCCCGGGGAACATCCAGGTCTCGGCGTCCCAGAACACCATGCCCGCGTAGTTGTCGCTGGTCAGCCCCGCCGGAGCGATGCTGTCGCGGGAGCCGGTACGGGTGGCGGCGAGCAGTCCGTACTGCGCGGAGCGCAGCCACTTCTGCAGCTCGGGGTCGCCCGGCACCAGGACGTCCGCGGTCCAGTCCCGGCGCCAGGCCGCGGCGTTCTCGGCCAGGACGGCGGACCAGCCGAGCCGTGCCGCGCGCCGGGACGCCTCGCGAGCGGTGGTGCGCGGAGCGCGTGAGGTGAGCGCGGTGTCGACCCCCACGTACTTCTCGAACGTATACGTGCGCCCGGCGCTCAACCGGGCCGGATGCGCGCTCGGGGCGGCGGCCGGGCGCGCGATGCCGGGGGCCGGGCGTACCGTCTGGACGATCGCGCCCGCCGTACCGGTGCCCCGCGTGCGGAACGTACCGTCCTCGTCGAGTGCGATCCGGCGCGCGCCGCGCGGGTCGAGCCTGCCGGTGACCGTCGCCGTGCCGCTCCAGTGCGGGGTCATGCGCAGCCGTACGGCGCCGGTGTGCACTTCGGCGCGGTCCGCCAGCACCTCGTACGTCAGGTCGGTCGCGCGGCCGTCGGCGGTCGTCCAGCGCAGTGACGTGCGCACCAGCCCGCAGCGCAGGAACACCGTCTGCCGGTACCGGGAGATCCGGCCCGCAGGCGTGGCGGACCCGTACGTCTCGCTGCCCACCCGCACGTCGAGGCTGGTCCAGCTCGGCAGCGCGGCGGCCACCTCCCGGCCGGCCGCGAGGTCCGGGTCGCGGCCGAAGAGCCCGGACACGAAGGCCCCGTCGTAGCGCGGGGTGAACAGCGGCCAGCCGGTCTTCTCACCCGGCTCCGCGTATCCGGCGCCCGCGGCTGGTACCCGGTGGCCCAGGTAGCCGTTGCCGACATAGGGGTCGTAGCCGTTGGCCTCACCGTAAGTGGTGGACGTCGGTGCCCAGGCAGGATCGGTGTCCCGGCCGCATGCCACCGCGCGGGCAGGAGCGGGCGCGGCCTGCTCCGAGGCGCGCGAGGCGTGGGAGTCATGCGAGGCGTACGAGAGGGGCGGCAGGGACGCGACCAAGGCGCACGCGACCAGCGACGTGAGGAGAGAGATGCGAGAGATGCGCGAGAGGCTCACGGTACGAACGTAGGGACGCGACCGTCACGCGGCGGCGCACGGCGCGCGGGTGAACGGCTGACTCGGGGAAGGGTGCGGGCTGGGGCGCGTAGGTCGCGTGCGGCGGTGTGCCGCCTGCGGCCGGTAGGCCCGGCCCCTCGCCTGCGGTCGGCGAACCGCCTGCCTCAGCCCGCGAGCCCCCGCCTCGCCCCGCGAGCGCCCGCCGCGCCCCGCGAGCGCCCGCCTGCGGTCGGCGCCCCCGCCTCACCCCGCCAGCCCCGTCTTGAGCCCCGCGCCGCACAGCGGTACGACGACGCTTCGGTCCGTCCAGCCGCCCACCGCGGCCCAGCAGGCGACCCCGGTCGTCTCCACGTAGAAGCCGCGGGCGGCCAGGTCCAGCTGGGCTGAGCGGATCTGGTCCTCGGTCACCGTCAGGAAGGTGCCGCCCGACTCGCGCACCGCCGCCAGGATCGCCCTGGCTCGCGGCGGGCGCGGGATGGCGATGCCCTCCGCGAGGGTCGGGGACGCCGGGCCGGCCGGGGCTTCGAGGAGGTCCTGCGCCCCGGCGTGGAAGGCGGCGGCCAGTGGGGAGACCGCCTCGGCCTGCACCGCGACCAGGGCGGGGCGGGTGTCGATCAGGCCCTGGGCGTGGAGTTCCGCGGTGGCCAGCGCCGCGCCGAGGAGCAGGGTGCCGTTGCCGACCGGCACGGCGATCGCGTCGGGGAGCCTGCCGCCGAGGTCCTCCCACAACTCGTACACGTAGGTCTTCGTGCCGTGCAGGAAGTACGGGTTGAAGACGTGCGAGGCGTAGAACGTGCCGGGCTCGTCGGCGGCGGCACGGGCGGCCATTGCGGTCGACTCGCGGCCCCCGGGAACGATTTCCAGCCGGGCTCCATGGGCCCGGATCTGCTCGGTCTTCTTCGGGGACGTGCCTTCGGGGACGTACACCGTGCAGGGGAGCGCGGCGCGGGCGCAGTAGGCCGCGACGGCCGTGCCCGCGTTGCCGCTGCTGTCCGCCACGACGCGCCCGGGTGAGAGCCGACGGGCCAGTTCGGCGAGCATCACGGCGCCGCGGTCCTTGAAGGAGAGCGTCGGCATGAGGAAGTCGAGCTTGGCCGAGACCGTGCCGGTCAGCGGAACGAGCGGGGTGCGGCCCTCGCCGAGGGTGGTCACGGGGGACGAGAGCGGCAGCACCTCCTCGTAGCGCCACAGGGAGTTGACCCGCCCGGACAGGGCGTCGGGACGGAGGGGGCCCGCGCTCTCGAAGTCGAGGTCCCAGGGGCCTCGGCAGACCGGACAGCACCAGGTCAGCGAGGTCGTCTCGGCGAGGGTCCCGTCCTGCGGGCAGTGGTATGTGGCCATGGCGGCCAGCATGCCAGGAGGCGGCGGGAGCCCGGGGCGGCTGCGCCGACGCAGCCGCCCCGGGCCCGGGAGTCACTACCGCCGGGAGAGCCCGCGGTCGACGGCGGTCATCAGCTCGCCGTCGTCGGTGTCCCCGTCCAGCGACCAGAACATCGCGCCGCCGAGCCGGTGGTCGCGGATGTAGGTGGTCTTGGTGCGCAGGACCTGCGGATCGTCGTAGGTCCACAGGGTGGTGCCGTCGAACAGCCAGGCGCTGCCGTCCCGGACGTTGCGATGGACCTTGTACGTACCGGATTCGGCCAGTTTCTTGAGGGCCTTGTAGTCCTCGTAGCCGGCCGCCCAGGTGGCGGGGGCGGGTGCCGCGGCCGGCTGTCCCAGACCGTCGCCGCCACCGGTCACCCCGGTCCAGCCCTGGCCGTAGAACGGCATGCCCAACACCAGCTTGCGGGCCGGGGCACCGCGTTTCAGCCAGTCGCGCACGGTCTGGTCGCCGCTGAAGTCGCCCTTCGCGTACAGCGCGGACTGCTGGGCGGTGGTCGTCTCGCCCGAGACGTGGAAGTCGTAACCCTGGAGGTTCACGAAGTCGAAGTCCCGCATGATGCGCGGGACGTCGAAGCCCGCGTCGATCTTCTCGGGGGAGGCGGGGACGAACGCGGAGAGGTCGTAGTGCTTGGGCTTCGAGCCGTGCTTCCTGCCCTGCTGACCCTTGCGGGACGCGGCGCTGCTCTTCGCGTAGGCGTCGAGCTGGGTGCGGAACTCGTGCACCAGGGCGGTGAAGTTCCGCTTGTCCTCGGGGCGGTACACCGTGTCGGTGTCACCGGCGGATCCCGGCCACTCCCAGTCGATGTCGACACCGTCGAAGAGACCGGCCGCGGCACCCTCGCCGCCGCGCGCCCCGTCCACCGGCAGGTTGCCCTTGATGTACAGGTCGATGCAGGAGGAGACGAAGGCCTTGCGGGAGGCCGCGGTGCGGGCCGCGTCCGAGAAGTGGGTGGACCAGCTCCAACCGCCCAGCGAGATCATCACCTTGAGGCCGGGGTGTGCGGCCTTGAGCTCGCGCAGCTGGTTGAAGTTGCCCGCGAGGGCCTGGGTGTCGGTGTCGGCCACGCCGTCCACCGAACCTGCGGCGTCCAGCGGGCGGACGTAGTCCGCCCAGGCGTCGGCCTCGCCGGGCACGTTGCCGGTGAAGCACTTGCCGTCGGCGCTGACGTTGCCGAAGGAGTAGTTGACGTGGGTGAGCTTGGCCGCCGTGCCGCTCGTCTCCAGGTCCTTGACCTGGAAGTCGCGCCCGTAGACGCCCCACTGGGTGAAGTAGCCGACCCGCTTGTAGGCGGGAGCGGCGGTGTGATGACTGCTTCCCCCGTGGCCGTCGCCCTGGTCCCTGCCGTGTCCGGCGGAGGCGTTGGCGGCGGGGGTGACGGCTGCTGCCAGCGAGAAGGCGCAGGCGGCAATGGCCAGTTTGGACAGGGTTCTTCGACGCATGAGGCCCGTTCCTGTGCGTGTGCTGAGAGGTGCGTGAGCCGTGCTGTGTGGAGAGGAAGTTATTGGTCTGGACCAAATGGGGTCAAGGGGCGGGCGGATCCGGCTGCGAGCGGCGTTCCTGGAGGCGGCGGCCGACCCGGCGGCAAGCGGCCGGAATGCTGGTGGTGGCTCAGGGTGCGGGTATGCACGCGGCGGTGACGAATCATCACTTCGAGTGAAACTCTGGCCTGTGCTTGCGGTCCGGAACCGACGGTTGCGAGGGTGTTGCATTCTGGCAACCTCTTGGGGAGTGGCCTGTGACTTTCGGTGAGCAGCCCGCCTATCTGCGCGTTGCGAGCGATCTGAGAGAGAAGATCGTCAGCGGTTCGCTGCCGCCGCATACGCGCCTGCCTTCGCAGGCGCGTATCCGCGAGGAGTACGGGGTCTCGGACACCGTCGCGCTGGAGGCGCGCAAGGTGCTGATGGCCGAGGGGCTGGTCGAGGGCCGCTCCGGCTCCGGTACGTATGTGCGCGAGCGTCCGGTCCCGCGCCGGATCGCCCGTTCCGGCTTCCGGTCGGAGGCCGGGGCCAGCCCGTTCCGGCAGGAGCAGACGGCGGAGGGGGCGCGCGGCACCTGGGAGTCCCGGAGCGAGCAGGAGGGGGCGAGCCCGGAGGTCGCCGAACGGCTCGGGATCGAGCCGGGCGACCGTGTGATGCGCACGCGCTACGTCTTCCGGGAGGCGGGCGAGCCGATGATGCTCTCCACCTCGTGGGAGACCCTCGCGGTCACCGGACGCACGCCGGTGATGCTGCCGGAGGAGGGCCCGCTGGGCGGCTGCGGGGTGGTCGAGCGGATGGCCGCCATCGACGTGGTTGTGGACAATGTGGCCGAACAGGTCGGCGCGCGCCCGGGGCTGGCGGAGGAGCTCCTGGCGCTCGGCGGTGTGCCGGGCCATGTGGTGATGGTGATCGAGCGCACGTATTACGCGTCGGGGAGGCCGGTCGAGACCGCCGACGTGGTGGTGCCCGCCGACCGCTACCGGATCGCCTACCACCTTCCTGTCAGGTGACCGATACCCGGAGGCGCCCGTCCGGTGCCCGTGACGACAAGTTAACGCCCGCCCGGATCACGTAACAGCGGGGCAATCGTCGCCCGTGATGGCCTGTCATGTCCTGCTCGTACCTTCCCGTTCGAACCCGCACACCGGACTGACGAACGGGAAGTCGCCGATGACGGACACAGTCACACCCAAGACGGCCGGGGGCCCGGCGTCGGACCTCGCTGCCGTGGCTCCGGGCCGGACCTCGTCCCCGGGGCCCCGCAGGACGTCGCCGGTGCCCCGGAGGGCGGGGCCGGCGTCCCGCCCCCACGGCGCAGTTACGCGAAGCTCGCCGCCGACGAGAGCCGCGAGGACTACTCGCTCCGCTACGCCCCGCGCTCCTTCCGGCGCTGGTCGCCCGCCACGGTCGCGGGCACCGCGCTCGGCGGGATCGCCTACCTCGCCGACTTCGCGATCGGCGCATCGATCGTCTTCACCTACGGCTTCACCAGCGGCTTCGCCTCGATCCTGGCGGCGGCGACGATCATCTTCCTCACCGGCATCCCCATCGCCCGGGCCTGCGCGAAGTACGGCCTGGACATGGACCTCATCACCCGGGGCGCCGGATTCGGCTACTTCGGTTCGACGCTGACCTCGCTGATCTACGCGTCCTTCACCTTCATCTTCTTCGCCCTCGAAGGCTCGATCATGGCGCAGGCCATGCACCAGGCCATCGGGCTGCCGGTCCAGGTGGGTTATCTGGTCACCACCCTGATCGTCATCCCGATCGTCTTCCGCGGTATGGGTGCGCTCGCCAAGGTGCAGGCCTGGACGCAGCCGGTCTGGCTCATCGGCCTGGTGCTGCCCTTCGTCGTCCTCGCCTTCGAGGCGCCGGACGCCTGGGGAGCGTTCGGTTCCTTCGGCGGTACGGAAGGGGCGGGGTCGGGATTCTCCTGGATCGGGTTCGGGCTCGGTACCGGCGTCGCGCTCTCGCTCATCGCGCAGATCGGTGAACAGGCCGACTACCTGCGCTTCATGCCGGCGAAGACCGAGGCCAACAAGCGCCGTTGGAACCTCGCGGTCCTCGCCGCCGGGCCCGGCTGGGTCATCATCGGTGCGGCCAAGCAGCTCGGCGGCGCGCTGCTGGCCTTCGTGGCCCTGGAAGCGGTCGGCAAGACGCATGCGCTGGAGCCGATCGCGCCGCAGATCGAGGCCCTGAAGCCGTGGCTCGGCTCCTTCGCCCTGCCGGCCGCCGCGCTCTTCGTGATCGTGTCGCAGATCAAGATCAATGTGACCAACGCCTACAGCGGCTCGCTGTCCTGGTCGAACTTCTTCTCCCGGATCACACACCGTCACCCCGGCCGGGTCTGGTACATCTTCCTCAATCTCGTCATCGCGCTGACGCTGATGGAGATGAACATGTTCGCGGCCCTCAACAAGCTGCTGGGCTTCTACTCGAACGTCGGCATCGCCTGGATCGCCGCGGTCGCCGCCGACCTGGTCATCAACAAGCGGATCGGGCTGAGCCCCCCGTACATCGAGTTCAAGCGGGCCTATCTGTATGCGGTGAACCCGGCCGGATTCGGCGCGATGGTCATTGCCTCGACCGTCTCGATCCTCGCCTTCTTCGGGCTGTTCGGCGTGTACGCGGAGGCCTTCTCGACCTTCATCGCGGCCGGACTTTCGCTGACCCTCTGTCCGCTGATCGCCTGGGCGACGAAGGGGAAGTACTACCTGGCCCGGCCCAACCCCGTGAACGGCCCCGGGGTCGAGGTCGCGGACATCACCGCCACCCACACCTGCTCCGTCTGCGAAACGGCCTACGAGCTCCCGGACGTCGCCGACTGCCCCGTGCAGTCGGGGCCGATCTGTTCGCTCTGCTGCTCGCTGGACGCCGAGTGCGGGGACGTCTGCCGCAAGGATCCGGCCGCCGGTCCGGTCCCCATGCCGATGCCGACCCTGCGCGAGGGAGCGATCCCGGCGTAGGGACTCTCGTTCGAGGGGGCGCACCCGTCCGGGTGCGCCCCCTCAGTGCTGCACGGCGGTGGTCCGATCCTGGCCGGATCGGTACCTCTTTGTGCAATTACATATTCGTTGCGTGAAGGTCAGGCGTACGCTCGGGCATATGCGTACTGCGGTTTCCTGGGGATCCTTAGAGACGTGCACGCCGTTCAGGGGAGGGGCGCAATGCTCGGGAGTGACACGATGAGCGAGAGCGGTGCCGTGCTCCCTTGGCTGGTGATACGGCAGGACGACAACGGCAACCGCTACCGCGTGGGCAGGTACGCCACGCAGGACGAGGCCCAGCGGACCGCCGACAAACTCCAGGACCGCGGCCACAAGCAGCTCTACTGGGTGGAGCGCATCGGGCAGACCGCGCGACCGTAGTGCGCCGGGCCGGACCGCCGTCGCCTCCTCGGCCCGGGCCCCGCACCATCCGGGGTGCCCGTGCCGGGCATTACGCTCCGGAGCATGACTGATCGCGTGGTGGTGGCCGGTGCCGTCTACGACCGGGGCCGGCTGCTGGCCGCGCGTCGCAGCGCCCCGCCCGAGCTGGCCGGCCGCTGGGAGCTGCCCGGTGGCAAGGTCGAGCCGGGGGAGAGCGGCGAGCAGGCACTCGTGCGCGAACTCCGTGAGGAGCTGGGCATCGAGACGGAACCGCTGGAGCGCATCCCCGGTGAGTGGCCGCTGAAGCCCGGCTATGTGCTGCGGGTATGGACGGCGCGTCTGGTCTCCGGTGAGCCCGCGCCGCTTCAGGACCACGACGAGCTGCGCTGGCTCGGACCCGGCGAGGGCGACACCGTCGACTGGCTCGAGCAGGACCGCCCCGCGGTCGCCGAAGCCGTACGGAGACTCCCCGGCGGCGCACACCGCTGAGCGGCTGCCCGACCCGTGGCGCGCGCCGATGGATCTGTGCGCCCTCTCCCTGCACGTACACCCGTTCGTGCGCATGGCCTTACACCCGTACGCCCCACGTGTCGACTCCGGCGGTATTTCATCCCCAATATCGGGTATGTGGTGTTTAGTCCCTCGCGAACTGGATGTTCTCCGTTGCTGGTCTTGGGAAGTGATCGGCGTGATCGATACCGAAGGCGACTGCGTCGAGTGGAGCTTTCCGGCTGTACCCGGCGCCGTACGCACGGCACGTCACGCCGTCCATGAGGCGTTGCGCGGCTGGGACCTCGACACGGCCGTCGGCGATGTGGCTGTACTCCTGGTCAGCGAGCTGGTGACCAACTCCATGCGCTACGCGTCGGGCCCCATCGGCGTACGGCTGGTGCGCCCCCATCCCGACGGGGAAGGTCCCGCCGCGCACCCCGGTCTGCTGGTGGAAGTCTCCGATCCGCTTCCGGATCCGCCCACCGAACGTCCGGCGGGACCCGACGACGAGGGCGGCAGAGGACTCCAGCTCGTGGCCTGCTCCGCGCGGCGCTGGGGAACCCGGCGCGGAAAGAGTGGCAAGACGGTGTGGTTCGAGCTCGCCCTGCCTGGTTAGGAGTGGGGTGGGATGAACAGCGATCACCAGAGGTCGGCAGAACCTGGCTGAAAGGGACTGAGACCGTGCTGTGATCGTGAACGCCGTGTCGGTGAGGGCCGTAGTGCTGAATACTGCGGGCAGGACCGGTCCGGTGTGTGAGCTGGAGGGGACGGTCGCGTGAGCGAAATACCTGGGACAGCGGGCGACGTCGTGTGGCAGAGCAGTCCGCCTGGCTCGATCTACGACTACATCAGGGTCGCCTCCTTCTCGATCGGCCCCGACGGGCTGATCGAGCAGTGGAGCCGCCGGGCCGCCGGTCTCTTTGGCGTTGCCGCGCACGACGCGGTGGGCAAGGACCCGGTCGAGGCCTTCATGCCTGGTGAGCTGCGCGTGGACGGCCATCGCCGGGTCGGTGAGGTGCTCGACGGCAAGGAGTGGACGGGCCTCGTCCCCTTCCGGATGCCGGGCGAGGACGGCCTGCGCGGGCTCGCCGAGATCTATGTGATGCCGAGTGAGTCGGCGACCGGTGAACGGGCCGCGGTCTGCATCGTCGTGGATGTCCGGGCACTGCGCCGCATCGAGACGGACCTCGCGGCCTCGCAGGCTATATTCGGCCAATCTCCCTTCGGCTTCGTGCTGTTCGGTACCGACTTCACCGTGTTGCGGGCCAACCAGCGGTTCGCCACCGTCTTCGGCGGCCGGGCCGACGAACACCGCGGCCGCACCGTCCACGACTATCTCGCCGGCCCGGAGGCCGACCGGCTGTCAGCCACACTCAGCCGCGTCCTGGAGACCGGCGAGTCCGTCACCGACCTCCAGCTCGTCGGCACCGCCCCGGGCGACAGCGAGCGCCGCCACTGGTCGATGAACCTCTACCGGGTGCACAGCGGTACGGGCCGGCCCATCGGCATCGCCGGACTGGCCACCGACGTCACCCGCCGCCATATCGCCGCCCGCGAGGCCGCCAGCGCCAGGCGCAACCTCGCTCTGCTCAACGAGGCCAGCGCACGCATCGGCAACTCCCTCGACCTGGAGACCACCGCCCGCGAACTCCTCGACGTCGCCGTGCCGGGTTTCTGCGACCTCGCCTCCGTCGACCTGTACCAGGCGCTGCTCACCGGCGAGGAGGCCCCGCCGGGCAGCTGGAGCTCGCTCCGCCAGGAATCGGTCGGCGGCTCCGCCGAACTGCGCCGCGTCGCCTTCGCCAGCGCGGTGTCGGATGCCATGCCCGACGCCATACCCGACACCGTCGAGGCGGTCGGCGACGCCTCGCGACCCCGGGCGCTCACCGCGGCGCCCGCACTCGGTGCGGTGCACCGCTACGCGTTCAACTCGCCCTGCGCGATCGCCCTGCGCACCGGCCACGTCGAGGACGTGCCCGGCGACGAGCGGGGATTCGTCCAGTCCTCCCTCGCCGTGCCGATGGTCGCCCACGACACGGTGGTCGGCCTCGTGCGCTTCTCCCGTGCCAAGGGCAGCGAGCCCTTCGGCGAACGCGACCGGGCCCTGGCCACCGAACTCGCCGCCCGCGCCGCCGTCTGTATCGACAACGCCCGCCTCTACCGGCGCGAGCACGAGCGTGCGCTGATACTTCAGCGCAGCCTGTTGCCCCCCGGCGACCCCGAGGCCGCGGGTCTCGACATCGCCTGCCGCTATCTGCCCGGCAACACGGCGACCGAGGTGGGCGGCGACTGGTTCGACGTGATCGAGCTGCCCGGCCACCGCACCGCCCTCGTCGTCGGCGACGTGATGGGACGTGGACTGCGCGCCGCGGTCGCCATGGGCGAACTGCGCACCGCCGTCAGGACCCTGGCACTCCTCGACCTGGAGCCCGCCGAGGTCCTCTCCGCGCTCGACGAGGTGGCCCGGGGACTCGGTACTCCCGGTGGCAGCAACTCCTCCGACGGAGGGGGCGGCGCCCAGTGGCCCTCGCGGGCCGCGCACAAGTCCCGCGAGGCCGACCTCTCCGAGGTCTATCTCGCGACCTGCGTCTACGCCGTCTACGACCCGGTCACCCGGCGGTGCACCTTCGCCAATGCCGGCCATCTCCCCCCTGTCGTGGTCGAGCCCGGCGAACCGGCACTCCTGCTCGACGTACCGCCCGGCATGCCGCTCGGCGTCGGCGGCGAACCCTTCGAGGAAGTCGAGGTCGAACTCAAGGAGGGCGCCCTCCTCGCCCTCTACACCGATGGCCTCGTCGAGTCCCGCGACCACCCGCTGGACGAGGGACTGGAGGCGCTGCGCGGCGCGCTCGTCGAACCCGTCCGGCCTCTTGAGGACGTCTGCGACCATGTGCTGAGCACCCTGGACACCCGGCACGGCGAGGACGACATCGCCCTGCTGATGGCCCGGATACAGGGGCTGCCGGCCGAAGCCGTCGGCGACTGGCGGCTGCCCCGCGAACTCCGCTCGGTGGGACGCGCCCGCGAACTCGCCCGGGGCCAGCTGCTCGCCTGGGACCTCGACGACCTGGTGGACACCACCGAGCTGCTCGTCAGTGAGCTGGTCACCAACGCCCTGCGGTACGGCGAGGGTGAGATCCGGCTCAGGCTGCTGCGCGACCGTACCCTCGTGTGCGAGGTATGGGACGCGGGTCTCGTCCAGCCGCGGCGGCGGCGGGCACGCGACACGGACGAGGGCGGCCGCGGCCTGCAACTGGTCGGGCTGTTGAGCGCGGCATGGGGATCGAGGCGGACGCCGCGCGGCAAGACGGTCTGGTTCGAACTGCCGCTGCCCGACGGCGAGCCGGCCGCCGAGCGCACGGTCGAGGAGCTTCTGAGCATGTTCTGAGCACGGCCCTCAGCGGACTCGTACCGGCCTGGTGCGGGACGCGCACCGGTTCATGAGGCCGTCTTCAGGGCCGCGAGGCGCGCCTCGACCTCGGCGCTGTCTCCCAGGGTGTCCAGCTGCTCGAACTGGGCGTCCAGGGACGACGCGGCAAGCTCCTGCTTCCCCACCGCCTTCGCCTCCTCGCGCCGCACCTTGTCCTCGAACCGGCTGATCTCGCTGGTCGGGTCCAGGACGTTGATGTTCTTCACGGAGTCCATCATCTGGTTCTGCGCCTGGGCGGACTTGGCTCGCGCGACCAGCTCGTCACGCTTGGACTTCAGCTCCGTCAGCTTGCCCTTCATCTGGTCCAGGCCCGTCTTGAGCTTGTCCACCACCTCTGTCTGCGAGGCGATGGTGGGCTCCGCGGTCTTCGCCTCCTTCTCCGACTGGAGCTGCCGGCCGAGCGCGACCTTGGCCAGGTTGTCGAACTTGTCGGCATCGGCGGCCGATCCGCCCGCGCGCAGCTCATCCGCCTTGCGGCTGGCGGCGAGGGCCTTCTCGCCCCACTCCTTGGCCGCCTCGACGTCCTCCCGGTGGTCCTGCTCCATCAGGCGCAGATTGCCGATGGTCGCGGCGACGGCCTGTTCGGCCTCCGAGATGTTGGACGTGTAGTCGCGGATCAGCTGGTCCAGCATCTTCTGCGGATCCTCGGCCTGGTCGAGGAGTGCGTTGATGTTGGCCTTCGCCAGCTGGGTGACGCGTCCGAGGATGGTCTGCTTGGTCATGGCACCTCTCCTGTCTGTCCAGTTCTGTTGCTTACGAGTGCTGCTAATTTGCGAGTGCTGTGTCCAGATGCGTCCCGCAGGCTGCGGGTGTGCGGCCTGCGGGGGTTCAGAAGCGGCCGCCAACGCGGGCACCGCCGCCCCTTCAGAAACGGCCGCCACCGCCCCTTCGGCCACGGGTGCCCCCGCCGCCGAAGCTCCCCGGACCGCCACCCCCGCCGAAGCCTCCGCCGAAGCCGCCTCCCCTCCGAAGCCGCCACCCCCGAGTCCGCCTCCGCGGCCGCCCCCGCCCAGCAGGCCGCCGAGGATGATTCCGCCGAGGACGGCACCGCCCATGCCCCCGCCGCCCCCTCCTCGGGAACCGCCCGGTCCGTTCGGGTTCCCGTAGGCCCGCACGTCCTGTTCCGCCAGGTTCTGGGCCTGCCCGGCCAGCGAGTCCGCCTGGTGCGCCTCGGCCAGCGCACCCTGCGCGTCGTCTGTGCCGGCCAGTTCACGGGCCTGCTCCAGCCGGCGCTGGGCCTCCGCCAGGCGCGTGCGGGCCTGGCTGCCGACGGCTCCCCGGTTGGTCGTGATGTAGTCGGCGGCGGCGCCGATCGCCGACCGCGCGGTGAGCATCGCCTGGTCGAGGAGCGAGCGGGCCCGCCGGTTGCCCTGTTCCTGTTCGCGCGCGCCGGCCAGCGCCTCGTCCAGGGCCGCGTCCGCCTCCTCCACCCGGCGCAGCGCGTCGATCGGGTCGTGCGGACCGGCCTGTACCTCTTGCCGCACATCGCGGGTGACGGACTGCGCGCGGGCAATCCGGCCCCTGAGGTCCGCGGTGGACACCCCCTCGGCCGTCCCCTCCAGCAGTCCGCCCGCGTCGGCCAGGTCCGTCTCCATCTCGGTGAGCGCGGCCGGCAGCCTGCCCGCCGCCTCCTTGAGCTCCCGCGCGCGCCGGTCGACGGCGTCGACGAGAGTGGCCGCCTGGCCGACCGCGCCCTCCGTCGCCCGCACGTACACCGCAGCCGCGGCGTTGTCGCCGCCGTCCACCGCCTGCCGGGCCTGATTGAGCGAGGACGTCGCGAAGACGAGCCGGTCCTTGGCCTGCTCGACGTCGCCGGCGACGGGGGACCAGGCCGACTCCGCGTAGCGACCGCGCATCGAGGTGAGGGTGGCGTCGGCCGTGGCGGCCCGGCCGGCGAGCGCACGGAACGCCGTCTCCGCCGCGGCCAGCGCCTGCGGGGCGTTGCGCTCCAGTGCACGGAGCCGGTCGAAGTCCTCGGAGACCGCGTCCAGACGGGTGTTGGCGTCCTGGCACCGGCTGATGATCTCGTCCAGCATCCGCCGACGGGTGGCGTCGTCCTCGGGGAAGGCGTCGTCCAGCTGCTGACGCAACCGGAACGCGGCCGTCAGCTCGCCCTTGGCATAGGTGACCGCCTCGGTGAACGGCGCTGCGGCCTCTTCGCCGAACTGGGCGGTCGCGAATCCGAGCTCTTCGTCGCTCGTGCGGACCGCGTCGTCGGTGTCGACCAGCGTCTCTTTTGCACGGGCGTCGAGTTCCGGCAGCGGGGTGGGCGGTTCGGGTGGTTCGTTCCGGTCGGAACCGGCCGGTCCCCATCCGGTCGCACCGGGCGTGGTCCGGGTGGCGGTGCGCCGCTTGCGCCGGGTGTACGCATAGGCGGCCACCGCTGCGGCTCCGCCGACGACGACTACGGGCAGGACCAGGTCCCCGGCGGTCGTCCCACCGGAGCTCCCTGTTCCGGGGTCGTCGGCACCCGGGGTGATCGCGGGAGTGGGTACGGCGTCGCCGGCCAGGACGGCGGAGTACCCGTCGGCGGCCCCGATCGCGGCACCCGCCCAGTCGTTCTCCTTGAGCGCGGGCTCGATGGCGGTGCTCGCCACATCCTGGAGCTGGGCGTCGGTGAAGCGGGAGTCCTGGTCGACCGAGTAGGCGTACTGCCGGTCGTGGGTGGCTACCGCGAGCAGGACGTCGTCGCGGCCGAGCCCGTTGCGGTCGGCTGTGTCGTCCGCCCAGTTCTGCGCGGACCGTCCGGAGAAGTCACGGACGTAGGCCACGAAGAGCTGGACGCGGCGCTTGTCGTAGAGCTGGTCGAGTGCGGTGACCACCTGGCCCTTGCGGTCTCCCAGCGCACCCACCTTGTCGGTGATCTGCCCGTCGCGGGACAGCGTGATGGGGTCGTCGGCGCGAGCGGTCAGCGCGGCGGGAAGGGCCAGCCAGCACACCGTCATCAGGACGGCGAGCAGGGCCCGGCCCGGTATGAGGATCCGGGTTCGGCTCACAGGCGGCATCACGTTTGCGAGGCTATGTCCACGTTCGGAGAGCCGCGACCGGGCGGGTGGACCGGTCGCACCGCGCCCGGCGGGGACCCGGCACGGCACGTCGCCCGGTCGGGGGACATGCCGCGCCGCGCGTCGTGCCGTGCCCAGCCGCGTCGTGTCGGGTCCCGCCGAGGGCTGCCGGGTCCTGCCACTCCGGCCGGTCCTGCCACTCCGGCCGGGCGATGCCGGGCCCCGCCGGTCCAGCCGGATGCTGAATCCCAGCCGTACGGGACCACCCGGTGCAGGGCTCAGATGCTGAAGCGCTCCTTGGCGAGCAGTGGGCGCACCCGGGAGCGGAATCCGCCGGTCCGGAAGGGCTGCTGCAGCAGTCCGGGGCGGAGCGCCTGGGCCAGTGCCGCGGCCGTCATCCCCTGATCCAGGGCGAGCAGGTAGTCGCTGACCCTTCCGGTGGAGACGTTCACGGAGTCCCGGAACCCGTAGCCGTCATGGTAGGCGCCGAAATCACGGTCCAGCGCCCGCAGATTCGCGACCGCCTCGGCCGGCGCGTGGGGCAGCGCGAGGAAGGAGGCGTGCGGGGTGACCACACCGTTGGTGAACGCCGACGCGGGCGGCAGCGGTGCGCCGTGCGTGGTGTAGGTGCGGTCGGTGTTGGAGGCGTACCCGTCGACCTGCATGCCGAGCGCGTCGACCCCGTACTCCTGGTATCCACCCTCCGGAACGGCGGCCGGGGAGAAGCCCCAGTACCCGTAGCCCGTCTCGGTCATGCCGTGCTCGATCTGGCTGCGCACGTACCGGCGGTGGGTCCGGCCCCACGATCCGGGCGACCACTCGGGTTCCGGCACGAACAGCGGAACCATCAGCGCCTCGAACATCGACCCGCCCCAGGTGGGAACGAGCTTGCGGCCGCCGTGCGTGTAATGGCCCTGCCAGACGCGGATACCGTCCATCGCGACGTAACTGCCCTGCGGAGGCTGCTCCTGCTCATTGCCGGGCAGCATGGTGCGCAGCAGGTGCCAGTAGTGGTCGGCGGGCAGGGACCCGTCGGCGATGCCCAGATAACTGGCCATCCGGGGCTCGGTGTTGAGGGCGCCGTAGTGGTGGCCGGTGGGTTCCCCGGTGTCCGTCCAGAAGCCGCCGCGCAGCTGGCCGGGCCCGGCGACGGGGTCGGCCGGATCGAAGGGTGTGTAGAAATAGGACCAGTCCGCGCCCGACAGCAGGCCGGCGATCCGGGGACGCAGCTCGGGAACGGCGTCCGCGGCGATGCGGAGGCCGGTGATCAGCCAGGCGTTGTCGACGGAGGAGAGGAACGGGCGGACCGGTTCGCCGGTACCGGGCCACTCGGTCAGTACCGAACCGTCGTGCGCGTCGTACCAGTTGAGCCAGAAGCCGTGCGGGCGTGCCAGCTTCTCGACGGACCGGACCGTGCGCTCCAGGCGGCGCCGCATCGTGGCCTCGCTGATGACCCCGAGCCCGGCGGCGGCGACGGTCGACCACAGGCCGCAGCCGATATTGGTGGGTGAGGTCTGGCGCGACTGAACGGGGCCGCCCGGCCCGCTCACGTCGATCTTGTCGACGGCGAGACCCAGATCGGTCGTCATTGCCTCGACCGAGCGATACGTGTCGCGGAACCAGCGCAGCAGCAGCGGTGTGTCAAAGGCGTCAACGGGATGAGCGGCGTCCGCGGAAGGCGCGGAGCGAGTGGCGGGAGCGGCGCTCGCCGGGGGTGTGGATACGGCTCCGAGGGACAGAGCGGCAGCCCCGGTCCCGGTGGCGGTGAGAAACGTGCGACGGTCCATGAAGGTCCAGCTCCCGGTGGCAGAAGGGGGATGGGGGGTTTTCGTGGCGTGCTCGATGCGGCGACGCGGGCTGCCCGGGACGGGTGCCGCGCCTTCGGCGCCGTTTTTCGGGTGGGGCCGCCGGTGTTGCCCGGGCTGTGGGACCGGGACCACGCCGGACTTCGGTGCGGGGTCCGGTAGACGGTCGGTGCGGGGTCCGGCGGACGTCAGGATCCGACGGACCCCGCACGGTCGGGAGCCGTGGGGCGGCTCCCGGTCTCGGGGCCGGCGTCAGCCGGCGATGCGCGGCAGCGTGCGGGTGCGGCCCATGTCGCCCAGCCAGACGGCGGACGGCTTCGGCAGCCGCTCGAAGGTCTCCGGGTTCCAGCCGATGAGGCCGAACGTCGGCGCGTAGGAGCCCCACTCGTAGTTGTCCAGGGCGCTCCAGGCGAGGTAGCCCTCGACGCGCAGACCGTCCTGGATGGCGGCGGCGACCTCGCTCAGCGCACCCGTGTAGTAGTCGACCCGACGGCTGTCCTGGTCCGTCGCGATGCCGTTCTCGGTCACGATCAGGGGCATGTCCCGCCCGACGACCTCGGCGGTGTGGCGCAGCGCGTGGCCGACGGCGCTGGGGTAGTACTCCCACTGCGTGAGGGTGCGCTCCACGTCGTCGGCGGTGGGGATGGGTCCGTCGGGGCCGATCCTGGTCCGGGTGTAGGACTGCACACCGATCCAGTCGTCGCCGCGCGCGGCCTCGATGAAGACGTCCTCACGGGGGTGGCGGTAGGCAGCGGTGATCTCCTCGGCGCCGGGAAGGGCCTGGTAGACCTGGTTGGCGATGGTCCAGCCGACCTGGATGCCGGCGTTGATCGCCTTGACCTCCTTGACGGCGGCGTGGTGCGCGGCGATGACGGCCAGGGTGGTCTCGTCGTCGGGGGTCGGCAGGCCGGCGGGCGGGAAGCCGATGTCGCCACGTTTGGCCTGGCCCGCCATCACGGCGATCATGTTCGGCTCGTTGATGGTGCAGACGTGGCTGACGCCTTCGCCGATCACCGGTGCGCAGGCCGCGACGTAGCGGGCGAACAGCTCGGTCGCGCCCTCGGCGGTGAAGCCGCCGCGGGCCTCGAACCACTGCGGCACGGTGAAGTGGTGCAGCGTGACCATCGGGCGCAGCCCGCGCTCGACGGCCCCCTCGACCATACGGCGGTAGTGGGCGAGCTCGGCCCGGGAGAACCGCCCCTCGGCCGGCTCGATACGCGCCCACTCGATGGAGAACCGGTAGTCGGTGAAACCCAGTCCGGCCAGGACGTCCATGTCCTCGTGCCAGCGGTGGTAGCTGTCGCAGGCGTCCAGGCTGGGTTCCTGGATGTGGGTGCCCGCGGTGTGCTCCTTGACCCACCAGTCGCTGTTGGTGTTGTTGCCCTCGATCTGGTGGGCGGCCGTGGAGGCGCCCCACAGGAAACCTTCGGGGAACGGGACCTGGGTGTGCGTCATCGCAAACTGTCTTTCTGGTGCGTGAGGGGGCGCGGCCGGCCGGTGTGCGGGGGAGCGGCCACGAACGTGTCGGTGGGGCGGCCGGGGACGGTCCGGAGCGGCCCCGGGGACGGACTACTTCATGCCCGCGGTGGCGATGCCCTGGGTGAAGTGCCGCTGGAGCGCGATGAACACGACCAGGACCGGCAGCACGATCAGGAAGGAGCCGGCCATCAGCATGCCGTTGGACCCGCCCGACTTGTTGGGGTCGGTGGCGAAGGTGGCCAGGGCCACCGGAAGGGTGTACTTGTCAGGGTCGTTGGTCGCGATGAGCGGCCAGACGAAGTTGTTCCAGGAGCCGAGGAACGTGAAGATCGACAGCGTGGCGAGAGCGGGCTTCACCAGCGGCATCACGATCCGCCAGAAGATGTACCACTCACCGGCGCCGTCCATCCGGGCAGCCTCCAGCAGCTCGTCCGGGATCGACTGCATGAACTGCCGCATCAGGAAGACGCCGAAGGCCCCGGCTGCGAACGGCAGCACCAGACCGGCGTACGAGTCGATCAGTTGCAGCTTGCTCATCAGGACGAAGAGCGGCAGCAGCATCAGGTTGCCGGGCACCATGAGCGCGCCGAGCACCAGGCTGAAGATCTTGTTGCGGCCGGCGAAGTTCAGCTTGGCCAGGGCGTAGCCGAGCATCGAGCAGAACACCAGGTTCGAGACGGTGACGAGCACCGCCACGATCACCGAGTTCATGAAGTACAGCGGCAGATCGAGCTTGTCGAGCAGGTCCCGGAAGTTGTCCAGGGTCCATTCGGTGGGGATCCAGACCGGCGGGCTCGCGGTCAGCTCGCTCGTCGTCTTGAACGAGGAGACGGCCATCCACAGGAACGGCGCCGACATGATCAGCAGCCCGGCCGAGAGCAGGACGTAGACCATGACCCGCTTCAGGGACCTCGGCCTCCTTTCCCGGCCCGCCCGGCCGGGGTTCGGCTCCTTCGACGGCGCCGTCGAGACGGCGCCGGGTGCATCGGTGGCGCTCATTTCGTGTTGTCCTTCAGCAGTCGGAGCTGCAGCACCGTGATGCCCATGATCACTACGAAGAGGACATACGCCATGGCGCTCGCGTAGCCCATGTGGAAGAAGTTGAAGCCCTCGCGGTACATGTTCAGCGAGACGGTGAGCGTCGAGTCCGAGGGCCCGCCCTGGGTCATCACGAAGGGCTCCTCGAAGACGTTGAGGTAGCCGATGGTGGTGATCACCGTGGCGTACAGCAGCGTGGGCCGAAGCAGTGGGACGGTGATCCCCTTGAACTCCTGCCAGGCGCCGGCGCCGTCCAGCCGGGCGGCCTCGCGCACCTCGGTGGGGATGGCCTGCAGGCCGGCGATGAAGAGCACCATGACCGTGCCGAGGTTGCGCCAGACAGCCATCGCGATCATCGAGGGCATGGCGAGCTTCTCGGAGCCCAGGAAGTCCGGTGAGGTGAGGCCCACTTCGGAGAAGAGGCCCGCGATGAGACCGTCGCTCGGGTCCAGCACGAAGCGCCAGACGACGGCGACCGCGACGATGGTGGTCACGACCGGGGCGTAGAAGCCGACGCGGAAGAAGGTCCGGGCCCGGTCGATGCCGTTGTTCAGCAGTACGGCGACGACCAGCCCGAGGACGATCGTCAGCGGGACGCCGACGACCACGAAGTACGCCGTGTTGAAGAGCGACTTGAGGAACTTCTCGTCGCCGAACAGCTCGGTGTAGTTCTCCAGTCCGACGAAGTTCGCGTCCAGCGGGTGCGTCACGTTGCGCAGCCCGAAGTCCGTGAAGCTCATCACCAGGGTGGCGATGATCGGGACAGCCATGAAGACGAGGAAGATGACGAGGAAGGGAGTGGAGAACAGCCAGCCGGCCACGTTCTGCACACCCATCGAGGGCTTCCTGCGTATGCGTGAGCCCTTGGGCCCGGCGGCCGGGGACTTCACGGTCCCCGGTCCGGCCTGCACCCTGGCCGGCTGTGCGGCCTTTCCGGTCGTGGTGCTCATGGCTCCTACTTCACGAGGCCTTCGATCTGGGACTGCGCCGTCTTCAGCGCGTCCTCGGCGGACGCCTTGCCCTGGGTCACCTTCGCGATGGCCTGGTCGACCTTGTCGGTGACCTCGGTCAGGTTGGGCAGCGACGGGGAGGACTTGGCGGTGTCCATCTGCTTCTTGAATATCTGCAGGTCGGCGTCGTCGGCGAGGTCACCGGAGGTCCAGGCGGCGGTGTTGGCCGGCAGGTCCTTGGTGCGCTCGTACCAGTCGGCCTGACCCTTGGTGTCGGTGAGGTACTTGATGAACGCGGTAGCAGCGGCCTTGTGCGCGCTGTCCTTCGAGATCACCAGGGAGGAACCGCCCGCCATCGAGACGGAGGACTCGTCGGTGGGCACGTTGGCCACCGCCCACTTGCCCTTGAGCTGCGGCTGGCCCTCATTCAGCAGGGTGACGTGCCAGGGGCCGCCGAAGAACATCGGGACGCGGCCGTTGCCGAAGTCCTTCACCACGTCGTAGCCGGGCTGCACGGACTTGTTGGAGAGCCCCTTGTCGAAGTACGAGCCGTACTCCTTCAGCGCCTTGACGGCCGCGGGGCTGTCGATGACGGCCTCGCCCTTGTCGTTGACGATCTCGCCGCCGGCCGAGTAGAGGAAGGGGTAGAAGTTCTGCACGGTGTCCAGGCCGCTGGGCTGGATGGACAGGCCCCACTTGGTGCCCGCCTTCTTCTGGTAGGCGGTGGCGAGGTCCTGCATCTCCTTGAAGGTGGTCGGCGCCTTGGTGATGCCGGCCTTCTTGGCCAGGTCGGTGCGGTAGTAGAGGACGCGGGTGTCGACGTACCACGGCACGCCGTACGCCTGCCCGTCCACCTCGCCCTGCTTCCAGCCCGCCGGGAAGAAGTCCTTCTGCCGGAAGGTCTTGGTGTCGACCGGCTCCAGGACGCCGAGCTCGGAGAACTCGCCGAGGTAACTGCCGCCCATCTGGGCCACGTCCGGCATGTTGCCGGCCGCGGCTGCGGAGACCAGCTTCTGGTGCGCGACGTCCCAGCCGACCGGAGTCACCTTGATGGTGATGTTCGGGTTGGCCTTCTCGTACACCTTCGCCACATCCGCGAGCTTCTCGCCCTCGGCCCCCATGGCCCAGACGGTGAGCGTCTGCTTCTTGTCCGCGGCGACGTCGTCGCCACCGGAACTGCCGCACGCGGTGAGGCCGAGAGCGAGCGCGGCTGCGATACCGGCGGAGGCGGTTCTGACGGTGCGGGGCATGGAGGGCTCCTCCTTGAGCAATCCGAATGAAGCCGAATGTATGCGCTGCCTGTAAGCGCATACATCACTCTGCGGCAGAGGTTCGGGAATCCGCAAGAGGGTGCTTGGTCACACTCGCGCAACGTGTGGGACATCTGAATGTTCAACCTGGAACGGTAAGTGTGCTGTTTGTGGAAAAGGCGGCGATGTGACCGATTACGCATGTTCGGTGCGGGTGTTCGCCGGCGGCCGGAGCTGCCGAGCCGGGGCGGGGATATTGTCGTGATCATGCCTTCGTTCGTGCATGAATTCCCTTTTGATCCCTCTTACGGCCGCACTCCTGACGACCTGATGTCCATCCCCGTACCCCCGGAGCCGCACGACTTCGCCGACTTCTGGCGGGCCCGGCACGAGGTGGCCCGGCAGGTCGCCACGGAGCCGGAGATCGGGCCGCTGGAGGACGAGCGCGACGGCGTCCGGATCCACGGCGTGACGTTCACTTCGGTGGGCGGGGTGCGTCTGGGGGGCTGGCTCGCGCTGCCGGTGGACGGCCCGGTGCGCCACGGGTTCGTCATCGGGCACGGTTACGGCGGCCGGCAGGAACCCGGGCCTGATGTGCCGCTGCCGCTGCCCGGGGCGGCAGCGATCCTTCCCTGCGTGCGGGGGATGGGGGCGCGTGGCCTGCGTGCGGGCATCCCTGATGCGGCCGACGGGCATGTGCTGCACGGCATCGAGTCGCGCGACACCTATGTCATCGGTGACTGCGTGGCGGACCTGTGGTGTGCGGCGTCGGCGCTCCATGAACTGGTCCCCGAGCTCGCCCCGGGGAGCGGCGTGGATCACGGCGCGGCGAGCAACGCGGGAACCGGCCGGCTCGGTTATCTGGGGGAGAGCTTCGGTGGGGGGCTGGGGGCGCTGGCCCTGCCGTGGGACGACCGGTTCGGGGCCGCTCAGCTGACGGTGCCCACCTTCGGGAACCACCCGTTGCGGCTCACGCTGCCGTGCGTGGGGAGCGGGGAGTCGGTGCGGCGGTACCACCGGGAGCATCCCGAAGTCACCGAGGTGCTGCGGTACTTCGACGCCGCGACGGCGGCGGGCCGGCTGGAGCTTCCGACTCTCGTGGCCGCGGCGCTGTTCGACCCGAGCGTGCCGCCGCCGGGGCAGTTCGCGGTGCACCACGCGTTGGCGGGGGAGCGGGAGCTGCTGGTGCTGAGCGCGGGGCACTTCGAGCATGCGGGGCTGGCGGGGGAGGTGGCGGCGTTGGCGGCGGCCCGGGGCCGGTTCTTCGCGAAGTGGCTGGGGCGGTGACGGCTCTCAGGTCCCGAAGGGCCCCGCTGGACCTCGGGTCCCTGAGGGCCGGATGGGGCTCAGGTCGCGAAGGCCCCGCGGGGGCCGGAGGTGCAGTCGCGTGCTCAGGGGCAGCCGCAGCTGGTGCGGCGGATCGGGGATACCGGGAGCGTGAGCGATACCGGGTCGCGGCTGCTGTCGCCCAGCCTCTGGACCAGCAATTCGACTGCCTGCTCGCCGAGTTGGCGGATCGGCTGGCGCACCGTCGTCAGTGACGGCTGGACGATCCGGCTGAGCGGGATCCCGTCGAAGCCGGTCACCGCCATGTCCTGGGGCACCCGTACCCCGCGTCGTGCCAGTGCGCGCAGGGCGCCCACCGCCATCTGGTCGTTGGCGAACAGCATCGCCTCCGGCCGCTCCGCGTCCCGGTCCAGCAGGGTCTCGGCAGCCCAGGCCCCCTCGGCCTGCTTCATCATCGTGGTCCGCAGATCCGGCGCGTCCGGCACCGGCAGACCGGCGTCCCGGCACGCCTCCTGGAACCCCCGGAACCGCGCCTCGGCGTCCGGCGAGTCGGCGTCGCCGCCGATGAAGGCCAGCCGGCGCAGCCCGTGGTCCTCGATGAGGTGGCGGGTCAGCTCGCGTTCGCCGTCCGCGTTGGCGACGACGATGTGGTCGAGGTGGTCGATCTCGCGCGGCCCGGCGAGCATCACCACGGGCAGCCGGCGCGATATCACCTCAAGGTCCTCGGTCGGAACGGTCTGCGCCAGTACGGCGAAGCCGTCGACCCGCCCCGCGACCTTCGCGACCAGGCTCTCCGGCCCGCCCTCCAGTGACGCCGCGATCAGCAGCGCGTAGCCGTGCCGCCGCGCCGCGCGCTCCATGCCGCGGATGATCTGGTCGGAGTAGAGCATCACGGCGTCGTCCGCGTCGCTGTCCGCCTCGGCGTCGGCCTCGGCGTCCGGGTCGGCGTAGTCGGGGAAGCACAGGCCGAGCACTCCGGTGGTGCGGCTGGCCAGCCCCCTGGCGTTCCCGCTCGGTACGTAGCCGAGCTCGCGGGCCGCCTCCAGGACCCGTTCACGGGTCTGGGCGCGCACCGAATCAGGGTTGCGGTAGACCCGCGAGACCGTGGCAATGGAGACGCCCGACCGCTCGGCGACGTCGTACACCGTTGGGGCGCTCACTCGACCGACCGTCCGCTTCTTCTTCGTACCGACACGTATCGGCAGGCACGTCGACATACATGTTTTGAAAGCGCATTCACCCTAGATCGCGGGTCCGTCGCGAGCAAGGCCGCCACGGAATAGACAGGCTGCCTTGCAAGATGTCCTGTGCATCTTTACGGTGGAAGCATGACGCAACCGTCCGGTGCCACCCCCGTCGACCCCACGGCCGAGCAAGTGGCGAGCGACCTCTCCGCCGTGGTGGGCAGGCTGCTGCGACGGCTGCGCTCCTCGTCGTCGGAGAGCCTCCTCACGCCCACTCAGCGCTCGGTGCTGGCCCGGCTCGACGACGGAGGCCCGGCCACCACGGCCGCGCTGGCCCGCGCCGAGTACGTACGCCCGCAGTCCATGCGGCTGACGCTGGGCGCGCTGGAGGGGCAGGGGCTGGTCGAGCGGGCACCCGATCCGGACGACGGCCGGAAGTCGGTCATGTCGATCACCGGCACCGGGCGCACGACGCTCGCGGAGGTCCGGGCCGCCAAGCGCAACTGGCTCGCCGAGGTGATCGCCGCCGAGCTGGACGGGGCCGAACGCCGCACCGTCGCCGAGGCGACCGCCCTCCTGGACCGCTTGGTCGGTTCATGACGGCCCGCGACACGGCCCCCGCAGCGATACCCCAGGAGTCACGGGCACCGGCTCAGGCGCCGCTGCCGGCCGGGGCCGCGCGAGCCTCGCTGCCCGCACAGGCAGAAGACCCAGCAGCGCCGCCCACGCAGCTGTCTGCCCCCTCACCCGCGCCCGCGTCGACGCGGGCGGCCGCCCCGGGCTTCAGCTCCCGGCTCACCGCCCCGCTGCTGATCGGCTCGCTGCTCAACCCCCTCAACACCACCATGATCTCCACCGCTCTGGTGGCGATCGGGCACCACTTCGACATCGGCGCCGCTGACACCGCCTGGCTGATCTCCGTCCTCTACCTCGCCAGCGCCGTCGCCCAGCCGGTGCTGGGCAAGCTCGCCGATGTGCTCGGCCCCCGTCGGGTCTTCCTGGCCGGTCTGGTCGTCGTCATCGCATCCGGCCTGGTCGGGGCGGTGGCGCCGAGTTTCGGCTGGCTGATCGTGTCCCGGCTGCTGCTCGGCATCGGTACGTCGGCCGCCTACCCGGCGGCCATGGCGGTGCTGCGTGACGAGTCCGCCCGGATCGGCCGGGCCACCCCGCGGCCCGTGCTGGCCCGGCTCTCCTTCGCCGCGCTCGGCAGCGCGGCCGTCGGTCCCACGCTCGGCGGGCTGCTGGTCATGGTCGTCGGCTGGCGCGGCATCTTCGCCGTCAACGTGCCCGTCGCCCTGATCGCGTTCGGTGCCGCGCTGCTCTGGATCCCGGCCGACCCGCCGCGCGGACGCGCCGCCGACGGCAGTGCCCCGCGGCTCGGTCTCGACCCGCTCGGTATCGGCCTCTTCGCCACCGCCCTGACCGTGCTGGTCTTCTTCCTGCTCGATCTCGCCCACCCGATGTGGTGGCTGCTCGCCCCCTTCCTGGCCCTGACCGCCACGCTGGTGTGGTGGCAGCTGCGCTGCCGGGAGCCCTTCATCGATCTGCGGATGCTGGCGGGAAACGCCGCGCTGTCCCGGACGTATCTGCGGCACGGAATCAGCTACCTGCTGATCTACTGCGTCATGTACGGGTACACGCAGTGGCTGGAGGAGGTACGTGGCTACTCGTCCGGGCACACCGGTCTGCTGATGCTGCCGATGTCCGTCGCCGCGCTGGTCTGTTCGCTGCTCGGTGCCCGCACGAAGGGCATCCGCGGCCCCCTCGCCCTGGCCTGTGTGCTGCTCACCGTCGGGGCCGGAGTGCTCGTCCTCCTCTCCGGGGACACCCCGCTCGCCGTGCTGCTGCTCGCCGGGGCCTGCTTCGGCATCCCGCAGGGGCTGATCGGTACGAGCAACCAGGCCGCAGTCCAGGCCTACGCCCCGGCCGAGTCCATCGGCTCCGCCGCCGGCCTCCAGCGGACCGCCCAGTACATAGGGGCCATCACCGCGTCCAGCCTGATCGCGCTCGCGTACGGGCAGTCGGCCAGCGACCACGGCCTGCACCTGATGGCCGGGGTCTCCGTCGTGCTCGGCCTCGTCCTGATCGTCCTGACCCTCACCGACCGCGCACTCAGCGGCCGCACCTGAGCCAACGCCCGTGAGTCAACGCTCCTGAGCCGCCGCACAGGAGCCGCCGTCCGAAGGCCTACCCGAAGCCCACCCGGTAACCGAAGACCCGCCCCGAGCCCCACCCGGAACCAGCCGAACCACCGCACCCAAGAATCGAGCAAGGAGCACCACCATGAGCGCCACCACCCTCGACCCGAAGACCGCACTGGTCGTCGTCGACCTCCAGAAGGGCATCGTCGGGCTGCCCACCGCCCACCCGAGCGCCGATGTCGTCGCGCAGTCCGCGACGCTCGCCGACGCCTTCCGGGCCAAGGGCCTGCCCGTCGTCCTGGTCCGCGTCACCGGCGGCGCCCCCGGCCGCACCGAGGGCCCCGCCCGCTCCGGCCAGCCGGCTGCCGACTGGGCCGAGATCGTGCCCGAGCTCGGCCCGCACGAGGGCGACATCGTCGTCACCAAGCAGCAGTGGGGCGCCTTCTACGGCACCGACCTCGACCTCCAGCTGCGCCGTCGCGGCATCACCCAGGTCGTCGTGGTCGGTATCGCGACCAGCATCGGCGTCGAGTCCACCGCCCGCTCGGCGTACGAGCACGGCTACCACGTCACCGTCGCCACGGACGCGGTGACCGACATGAGCGCCGAGGCCCACGACAACAGCGTCGAGCGCATCTTCCCGCGGCTCGGCGAGACCGACACCACCGACGCGATCCTCAAGCTGCTGGGCTGACCGCACGCCGCGGCGGTCCCGGCCGGTGCACGGCCGGGACGCCGCGACCAGGGGGCCTCAGGACGACTCCCGCCGCCGGATCTTGTTCCCCAGCCACACCAGCGGGTCGTACTTGCGGTCCACGGCCCGCTCCTTCAGCGGGATCAGCGCGTTGTCGGTGATCTTGATGTGTTCGGGGCACACCTCCGTACAGCACTTCGTGATGTTGCAGTAGCCGAGTCCGTGCTCCTCCTGGGCCGTCGCCTTCCGGTCGAGTCCGGACTCGGCGGCGGCGTCCAGGGGGTGCATGTCCAGCTCCGCGACCCGCATCAGGAAGCGCGGCCCGGCGAAGGCCGCCTTGTTCTCCTCGTGGTCGCGCACCACGTGGCAGGTGTCCTGGCACAGGAAGCACTCGATGCACTTGCGGAACTCCTGCGAGCGGTCCACATCGACCTGCTGCATCCGGTACTCGCCCGCCTTCACCCCCTCCGGAGGGACGAAGGAGGGCACTTCGCGTGCCTTGGCGTAGTTGAACGACACGTCCGTCACCAGGTCGCGCACCACCGGGAAGGCCCGCAGCGGGGTGACGGTGATCGTCTCCTCGCGGCTGAACACCGACATGCGCGTCATGCACATCAGCCGCGGCCGTCCGTTGATCTCCGCGCTGCACGAACCGCATTTGCCGGCTTTGCAGTTCCACCGCACCGCCAGATCGCCCGCCTGGGTGGCCTGGATGCGGTGGATGATGTCGAGGACGACCTCTCCGTCGTTGACCTCGACCGCGAAGTCCTCCAGACCGCCGCCGTCGGTGTCCCCGCGCCACACCCTGAACCGTGCGTTGTAGCTGCTCATTCGTACAGCTCCTCCTCGGCGAGGTACTTGACCAGCTCCTCCTTCTCGAAGAGGGAGAGCAGATCCGGACGGATGGGTTCGGTCACCTTGCGTACGAGGTCGATCCGGCCCTCCAGCGGCGCCGCGGACACGTCGGCGGGCCGGCAGAGCAGATTGACCGGGCGCCAGGAGCGTTCCATCGCCGGGCAGTCCTCGCGGGTGTGGCCGCCGCGGCTCTCGGTGCGCTCCAGCGCAGCCCGGGCGATGCACTCGCTGACCAGCAGCATGTTCCGCAGGTCCAGCGAGAGGTGCCAGCCGGGATTGAACTGCCGGTGGCCCTCGACCCCGGCCCGGCGGGCCCGCTCCCGCAGTCCGGCCAGTCTCTCCAGGGCCTGTTCCATCTCGGGCGCGCGCCGGATGATGCCGACCAGGTCGTTCATCGTCTGCTGGAGTTCCTGGTGCAGGGTGTACGGGTTCTCCGTCGGCGCACCCTCGGCGAGCTCCTCCGCGCTGAACGGGCGCAGGGCCTCCGCCGCCGCGGCGTCGATCTGGGCCTCGTCCACCACCGGCAGCGCCTCGACGGACTCGGCGTACCCGGCGGCGTGCAGCCCGGCCCGGCGGCCGAAGACCAGCAGGTCGGAGAGGGAGTTCCCGCCGAGCCGATTGGAGCCGTGCATGCCGCCCGCGACCTCGCCCGCCGCGTAGAGACCCGGCACGTCGAGGGCGGCGGCGGTGTCGGAGTCGACGGCTATGCCGCCCATCACGTAGTGGCAGGTCGGGCCGACCTCCATCGCCTCGGCCGTGATGTCGACGTCCGCCAGCTCCTTGAACTGGTGGTACATCGACGGCAGCCGGCGCCGGATCCGATCCGCGTCCATCCGGGTCGACACGTCCAGGAACACCCCGCCGTGCGGTGAGCCCCGGCCCGCCTTCACCTCGGAGTTGATGGCCCGGGCGACCTCGTCGCGCGGCAGCAGCTCGGGCGGGCGGCGGTTGTTGTCCGGGTCCTCGTACCAGCGGTCGCCCTCCTCCTCCGACTGCGCGTACTTCTCCTTGAACACGTCGGGGACGTAGTCGAACATGAACCGCTTGCCCTCGGAGTTGCGCAGCACGCCGCCGTCGCCGCGCACCGACTCGGTGACGAGGATGCCCTTGACCGAGGGCGGCCAGACCATGCCGGTCGGGTGGAACTGCACGAACTCCATGTTCAGCAGGGGTGCGCCCGCCAGCAGGGCCAGTGCGTGACCGTCGCCGGTGTACTCCCAGGAGTTCGACGTCACCTTGAAGGACTTGCCGATGCCACCGGTGGCCAGGACGACCGCGGGCGCCTCCAGCACGAAGAACCGGCCGCTCTCGCGCTCGTAGCAGAAGGTCCCGGAGACCCGCTCGCCGTCCTTGAGCACGCGGGTGACGGTGCACTCCTGGAAGACCTTCAACCGGGCTTCGTAGTCACCGAACTCCCGGTAGTCCTCCTGCTGGAGCGAGACGATCTTCTGCTGGAGGGTGCGGATCAGTTCGAGGCCGGTGCGGTCCCCGACGTGCGCGAGGCGCGGGTATTCGTGGCCGCCGAAGTTGCGCTGGGAGATCTTCCCCTCGGGGGTGCGGTCGAAGAGCGCGCCCCAGGTCTCCAGCTCCCAGACCCGGTCGGGCGCCTCCTTGGCGTGCAGCTCCGCCATGCGCCACTGGTTGAGGAACTTCCCGCCGCGCATGGTGTCGCGGAAGTGCACCTGCCAGTTGTCCCCGGAGTTCACATTGCCCATGGAGGCGGCGATACCGCCCTCCGCCATGACCGTGTGCGCCTTGCCGAAGAGCGATTTGCAGATGACGGCGGTACGGGCTCCGCGCTCCCGTGCCTCGATCGCGGCGCGCAGCCCGGCGCCTCCGGCACCCACCACGACGACGTCCCACTGCTGCCGTTCGAGCTCTGTCATTCAGAAAAACCTCGGATCGTCGAAGGCGCCGGAGGCGACGAGGTACACGTAGAAGTCGGCGAGCGCCACGCTGATCAGCGAGGCCCAGGCGAGCAGCATGTGACGGGCGTTGAGCCGCCCCACCCAGCCCCACAGCCGGTAGCGCACGGGGTGCTTCGAGAAGTGCCGCAGCCGGCCGCCGATGATGTGCCGGCAGGAGTGGCAGGACAGGGTGTACGCCCAGATCAGGGCGATGTTGACCAGGAAGATCAGCGAGCCGAGACCCATGTGGCCCCAGGCGTAGTGCTCGTCGCGGAAGGAGAGCACGGTGTCGTACGTGAGGATGCCGGCGACCGGCACCGCGGCGTAGAAGAAGTACCGGTGGATGTTCTGCATGATCAGCGGGAAGCGCGTCTCGCCGCTGTACGTCTTGTGCGGCTCGGCGACCGCGCAGGCCGGGGGCGAGGCCCAGAAACCCCGGTAGTAGGCCTTGCGGTAGTAGTAGCAGGTCAGCCGGAAGCCGAGCGGGAAGATCAGGATCAGCAGGGCGGGGGAGAGGCCCCACCAGCTGCCGAAGAGTTCCCAGTTCGGACCGTGTCGCATGGGGGCGCAGCTGTCCGCCAGACAGGGTGAGTAGAACGGCGAGACATAGGGGGCGGCGTAGTAGTCGGCGTTCGAGAACGCCCGCCAGGTCGAGTAGACGATGAAGGCGAGGAGGCCGCCCGCCGTGACGGCGGGCGCCAGCCACCAGCGGTCGGTCCGCAGATGGCGGGCGGCGATGGCGGCCCGCGAGGCGTGGTGCACCCCGGCCGGCCCGGCCACCGCCCTGCCCGGCGGCGGTGGCTCCGTGCCCGGAGCCCCGCCTGAATCCGTGCCTGTTTCCGTACCGGTGGCCAAGGAACTCTCCTGGGGTCTTTCGTTCGGGTCAGGTCGGGTCGGGTCAGGGAACGGGGTCCGGTGCTGTGCCTCGCAAGGCGGAGGAGGGAGTCGACGCGGAGCGTCGGCGACCGACGACAACGCCGCGAGGCAGCGGTGCCAGGGCACGCGAGCCCGGCATGACCCGAACGAGAGTCCCTAGGGGGCGTGTCTGCCGCGGACGCCCAGACCCTCGTCGTCCGAGTCCGTCCAGAGAGCGGTGTCGTACGGCGTCTCGGTGATCGCGATGACGCCGTCGACAGGGGCGGCGTGGCCGGCCGGGTCGAGCGCGGCCGGTGCGGGGTCCGCCTCGCGCAGCTGCGCGAGACTCCGCTCCAGCCGCCCGACGGTGCGGACCAGGTCGTCGAGACGGTGCTGAACTGCCGTCAATTCGTCTTGCAGAGACATGACTTGATCTCACTTCCGCAGTCGCGGGTGGCCATGCGCATGCGAGTGTTGCGCGTCACACCCCTCTTGTGAAGAGAGCGGGCGGAGCCGTCTTGCGAACCGGGGCGGAGCGGCCCCCTTGGGGGGCGGGTTCCGGCCACTTCCGGCGGCATCGGCCACTTCGGGCCGCCCCGGCCACTTACTGGTCGCTTCGGCCACCCCGGCCACCTTCGTTGCCCCCTGCCGCCCGCTGCCGCGCCCCCGGCACCCTGCCGCACTCCCCGGCTGCTCCCTGCCGCGTCCGGCGGCGCCAGCCGGTGCCGGGGCTCCGCCGCTCGGGTGAGGTTGCGGGCGACTGCGCCGTGTCTGCGCCGTCTCTCGCGCGTGGGCGCCTTCAGTGGACGGGCGGAACCAGTGTGATCAACTGCAAATGCCACCAAACACGCATAATCCGGCCCATTCGGGAACGGGTGGTCCGGGTCGTCTCCGGAGGTATCAGCCATGTCCCACGTCGGCGTCCCGCGCGGGACAGCCCGAAAGCGCCGCTCGCTCGCGCTCCTCACCACGGGTGTGCTCACGCTCCCCGTACTGGCCGGCTGCAGCTCGGGCCACGAGGAGGCCACCACCGCCCTCGTCCCGCAGGACGTCTCACCCGCTGCGCGGGCCCGGATCGCGGAGGGCGGCACGGTCAACTGGGCGATCGACTCGATGCCCGCCACCCTCAACGCCTTCCAGGCGGACGCCGACAGCGCCACCACCCGGATCACCGGCGCGCTGCTGCCGACCCTCTTCCCGCTGGATGCCAAGGGCCGGCCGCAGCTGAACCCGGACTACCTGGAGTCCGCGAAGGTGGTCGAGCACGAGCCCCGGCAGGTGGTGCTCTACCGGCTCAACCAGCAGGCGGTGTGGAGCGACGGCCGGGAGATCGGGGCGCCGGACTTCGTCGCCCAGTGGCGGGCGCTGAGCGGCAAGGACTCCGCGTTCTGGACCGCCCGCAACGCCGGGTACGAGCGCATCGAGAAGATCGAGCGCGGCGCGGACGACCTGGAGGTCAAGGTCACCTTCGCCAAGCCGTACGCGGACTGGCGCTCCCTCTTCTCCCCGCTGTACCCGAAGCAGGTGACGGGCTCCCCGGACGCCTTCAACGACGGCGCGCGGTCCACGCTCAAGGCGACCGCAGGACCGTTCCGGCTGCGCAGCGTCGACAAGGAGTCGGGTTCCGTCTCGCTGGCCCGCAACCCGCGCTGGTGGGGCAGCCCCGCCAAGCTCGACTCGCTGGTCTTCAAGGCGGTCAAGCCGCAGGACCGCACCGAGGCGCTGACCGAGGGCAAGGTCGACGTCGCGGACATCGACGCGGCGACGGCCCACCGCATCGCCCAGGCCGCCCGGGACAACGGCAACAGCGGGGCGCCGCCCGCCCACGGCCCCGGGTCGGAGATCACCCCGGCCCAGGCGCTGCGGTCCTGGGCGCTGGCGCACGGCTCCGACGAGGACGCGGCCGAAGAGGCGCAGGAGTCCAGGGACGAGAAGGCACGGGCCGCCGAGGCGTACGCCACCGAGCAGAACGATCTGCGCGGCTACGTGGTGCGCAAGTCCCTGGAGCCCGCCTACACCCAGCTCGCCCTGAACGGTGAGACCGGGCCGCTCGCCGATGACCGGGTACGGCGGGCGGTGGCCCGCGCGCTGGACCGCCAGGAGCTCGTCGACACCGTACTCAAGCCGCTCGGTCTGCCCGCGGCCCCGCTCGGCAGCCACCTGGCCCTGGCCGGACAGCCCGCGTACAAGGACAACAGTGGCGCACTCGGCGGCCAGGACACCAAGGAGGCCCAGGCGCTGCTGGCCGACGCGGGCTGGACGCGGGAGGGCGCCCTCAAGAAGACGGATGGCACCAAGGCCGGCAGCGAGGGCGAGAAGAAGGACAGCGCGCAGAAGAAGGAGGACGCGGAGAAGAACGAGAAGTCCGCGGAGAGCTCCGAGGAGAAGAACAAGGAGAAGAACAAGGACGCCGAGGGCGCCAAGGACGACGGCAAGACCGACCGCGCCGCCCGCCGCGAGCCCTCCGCCGACGACGGCCTCTACATCGTCGGCGACGACGACAAGCCCGGCGAGACCGAAGGCACCGCCACCCGCGTCATCGCCCCCGCCCCCGCCGCCGCCGTGCAGAGCGCCGCCCTGCTGCGCCAGGCCGGACACCTGGGCGAGACCGGCACCTCCGAGGACGCCCCGGCCCGGGTCACCGCCCAGGACCGGCAGCCGGGCGGCGCCGCCGGCGCCTACGCCCCGGTCGGCACCGCGGCCCCCGCCCAGGCCCCCGACACCGCCCGTGGCCCGCTCGGCAAGAACGGCAAGCCGCTGAGCCTGCGGTTCGTCCTGCCGTCCGGCCCGGGCTCCGAGTCGCTGCGCAGCGTCGGGGACAAGATCGCCTCGATGCTCGACACGATCGGGATCCGGACCGAGATCACCAAGGTCTCCGACGAGAGCTACTTCCGGGACCACGTCGCGTCCGGTGACTACGACCTGGCGCTGTACTCCTGGCCCGCCACCGCCTACCCGGCCACGGACGACCGTCCGATCTTCGCCAAGCCGGTACCCGCGACCGACGGATCGCTGCTCGTCGAGCAGAACTACACCCGCGTGGGCACCGACCACATCGACCAGCTCTTCGACCAGGCGGTCTCCGAGCTCGACGAGGGCTCGGCCAGGGACCTGATGAAGCAGGCGGACGCCCGGATCTGGGCCGCTGCAGGATCGATTCCGCTCTACCAGCGCCCGCAACTGGTCGCGACGGACAAGAAGCTCGTGAACGTCGGCGCCTTCGGCTTCGGGGTGCCCCACTACCAGGACATCGGTTTCAAGACGTCGCAGAGCGCCGGCGCCCCGGCCAATAAGAAGAAGTAGCAGGTCAGAGCGGGCTCGAAAGCTCAGACTTGGCTCAATTCCCTTGCCCGCCGACCAGTCGGCGGGCAAGGTTGTGCGCACCTGTTGACCCGGGTAGCCGCTCTGCCTCCAGGTCTGCGAGCCCCACCTCGCCGACGCAGTGAACGGAGGCCGTCCGCCGAGCCCCAACTCGGCGCCGCAGCTTCGGAGCCCCACCTCTGAGGTTGCTCAAGTCCCGTGTCCGTGCCCTCCGCCCGGGGGACCGTGGTCATGACCACCGGTGAATTCCGCCGGAAGAACTGATCACGGGGGCGGAAACATGGAGCGGACGCGGGCTTTCACCTGCGCGGCCGGCGTGCTGGTAGCGGGGCTCCTCGCGGGCGCGAGCGGCTGCAGCTCGACGCCGGACGACCCGGGCACGAGCGGTAAACCGAAGACGGCCGGTTCGCGTACGGCCTCGGAAACCGGCGCGGAGCAGGTTGCCGCCCCAGAGGAGCGGGCGTGCAAGGGCGGCACGTACACCTGGTTCAACATGCAGAAGTACTCCGTGCTGAACGGGGTCACCGATGTGCAGCGCGTCACAGCCAAGCCCACCAAGATGACCGAGCCGATGCGGCGGCTGCGCACGGACCAGGGGTCCCTGACGTCCGACGGCCCGAGGCTGGACTCGCAGGCCGTGCTCTTCGCGCTGAGCGTGCACCTCGGCTTCGCGGAGAAGGGGGACGACCCGCAGGGAGGGTCGGGGCTGGGGGAGCCGGGGGCGTACGCGCCTCTCGCCGAGGGCGGCGGAGAGTTCAGCGGACTGGCCGCCCGCCTGGTGAGTTACAGCTTCGTCAAGCTGGTCGAGACGGATTTCCGGTACTCCTGCGGAAGCGGTGAGGACCGGGAACCGACCACCGGGCATGTATCGACATGGATCACGGACGGCGAGGGGACGCTCAACTGTGATGAGCCTCTGACCAAGGACACCCTGGCCCCCGCACATGAGGCCGAGCGGCTGTCCTGCGGCCGGTAAAAGCTGCCCGGGAAGCCCCCGACCCGTCGGGCCCGTACCATGGGACTAGCCGTGGCGCGTCCGCCCGGCGGGCGTACGAGGACTCAAGACCGACTAAGACGCCTGAATCCCCGATCCGAGAGAAGCGCAAGCCACCCATGCCCACGCGCCACGACATCCGTAACGTAGCCATCGTCGCCCACGTCGACCACGGCAAGACCACGCTGGTCGACGCCATGCTCAAGCAGGCCGGCGCCTTCGCCGCGCACGCCGCCGAGCACCTCGACGACCGCATGATGGACTCGAACGACCTGGAGCGTGAGAAGGGCATCACGATCCTGGCCAAGAACACGGCCGTGAAGTACCACCCCAAGGATGGCGGCGACGTCATCACGATCAACATCATCGACACCCCCGGTCACGCCGACTTCGGTGGTGAGGTCGAGCGCGGCCTGTCGATGGTTGACGCGGTCGTGCTGCTGGTCGACGCCTCCGAGGGCCCGCTGCCGCAGACCCGCTTCGTGCTCCGCAAGGCGCTGACGGCCAAGCTGCCGGTCATCCTCTGCATCAACAAGACGGACCGGCCGGACTCCCGGATCGCCGAGGTCATCGACGAGACGTACGACCTCTTCCTGGACCTGGACGCCGACGAGGACCAGATCGAGTTCCCGATCGTCTACGCCTGCGCCCGTGACGGCGTCGCCTCGCTGACCAAGCCGGAGGACGGCAGCGTCCCGCCGGACAGCGACAGCCTGGAGCCGTTCTTCAGCACGATCCTCTCCGCGGTCCCGGCCCCGGAGTACGACGACGACGCGCCCCTGCAGGCCCACGTCACCAACCTGGACGCGGACAACTTCCTCGGCCGTATCGCGCTCTGCCGTGTCGAGCAGGGCGAGCTGCGCAAGGGCCAGACCGTCGCGTGGATCAAGCGCGACGGCACGATGTCCAACGTGCGCATCACCGAGCTCCTGATGACCGAGGCGCTCACCCGCAAGCCCGCCGAGAAGGCAGGCCCGGGCGACATCTGCGCGATCGCCGGCATCCCGGACATCATGATCGGCGAGACCCTGGCCGACCCCGAGAACCCGATCGCGCTGCCGCTGATCACGGTCGACGAGCCGGCCATCTCGATGACCATCGGCGCCAACACCTCGCCGCTCGTCGGCAAGGGCGGCAAGGGCCACAAGGTCACCGCCCGGCAGATCAAGGACCGCCTGGACCGCGAGCTGGTCGGTAACGTCTCGCTCCGCGTCCTGGAGACCGAGCGCCCCGACGCGTGGGAGGTCCAGGGCCGCGGTGAGCTCGCCCTGGCCATCCTCATCGAGACGATGCGCCGCGAGGGCTTCGAGCTCACCGTCGGCAAGCCGCAGGTGGTCACCAAGCAGGTCGACGGCAAGACGCACGAGCCCATCGAGCGCATGACGATCGACTCGCCGGAGGAGCACCTCGGCGCCATCACGCAGCTCATGGCGACCCGTAAGGGCCGCATGGAGACGATGACGAACCACGGTTCGGGCTGGGTCCGCATGGAGTGGATCGTGCCCTCCCGCGGCCTCATCGGCTTCCGTACGGAGTTCCTGACCCAGACCCGCGGTACGGGCATCGCGCACTCCCTGTTCGAGGGCCACGAGCCGTGGTTCGGCGACCTGCGCACCCGTCACAACGGCTCGCTGGTGGCGGACCGCGCGGGCGTCGTCACGCCGTTCGCGATGGTCAACCTCCAGGAGCGGGGTGTCATCTTCACGGAGGCCACCACCGAGGTCTACGAGGGCATGATCATCGGCGAGAACTCGCGCGCCGACGACATGGACGTGAACATCACCAAGGAGAAGAAGCTCACCAACATGCGTGCGGCTTCCGCGGACACCACGGAGAACGTGGTGCCCGCCCGCAAGCTGTCGCTCGAGCAGTCGCTGGAGTTCTGCCGCGACGACGAGTGCATCGAGGTGACCCCGGAGACCGTGCGTATCCGCAAGGTCGTCCTGGACCAGAAGGAGCGCGGCCGCTCCGCGTCGCGCGCCAAGCGCTGACCCTCCGCCCGTCCGCCAAGGGCCCGGTACCGCACACCGTGCGGTACCGGGCCCTTGGCCGTCCTGCTCCCGGACAGGGCGGCCAGGGGTCGACGCGGGTCAAGTCGTGTTACGCGAGGGGTGCTTCGGGGGCTCGGAGGTCAACCCGATTTTGGGAACAAAGTGTCCGGATATCGGGCGTCGCTCTCCGGAACATGTGTTAACAGTCCGTTTCGGGAGTGTCTGTCTGGGATCGCTTTGTCCGGATTTTGATCCACACGAGTGACGGATGTTGTCAAACCGAGACCCTTTAAGTGTGGTTTACGGCCCAGTCGTACTTAATAGTTGGCTCCATTGAGCTCGGGTCAATGGGTCACGCACTGTGGGGAGTGCCGACTCACGAGCACACTCAGGGCACTGAAACGATCACCGTCAGGGGTGTCGGTGAATCACTCCAGTGCCCTTCTTGTAGTCATAAGTGGACTCATGAGGAGGAAACCCATGCGTGGTGCCAAGAGCGCCAAGTGGGTCGCGGGAGCGGCCATCATCGCCCTGGCCGCGACCGCTTGCGGTGGCAGCGACAGCGACGCCGACAAGGGCAACAAGGGTGGGGCCAAGGGGGCTGTCAATGCTGACGGCATCTTCTCCGTCGAGGTCGGTGAGCCGCAGAACCCGCTGCAGCCGGCCAACACGATGGAGTCGAACGGCAGCATCGTCACCGACGCGATCTTCTCGCAGCTGGTCGACTACGACCCGTCCGGCAAGCTTGAGATGATCAACGCAGAGTCTGTCGACACCAAGGACAGCAAGCTCTGGACGGTCAAGCTCAAGAAGGGCTGGAAGTTCCACGACGGCACGCCCGTCACGGCCGAGTCCTACATCAAGGCCTGGAACTGGGCCGCGAACGTCAAGAACAACCAGACCAACGCGTCGTGGTTCGGCGACATCAAGGGCTTCGCGGACGTCCACCCCGAGGACGCCAAGGCCAAGCCGAAGTCGGACTCCATGTCCGGCCTGAAGAAGGTGGACGACTACACGTTCACCATCGAGCTCAACTCGGCGCTGCCGTACTTCTCGTACAAGCTCGGCTACACGGTCTTCTCCCCGCTGCCCGAGTCCTTCTACGCGGACCCGAAGGCCGCCGGCGAGAAGCCGGTCGGCAACGGCGCGTACAAGTTCGTCAGCTGGGACCACAAGAAGCTGATCAAGGTCGTCCGCAACGACGACTACAAGGGTGCGGACAAGGCGAAGAACGGCGGTGTGGACTTCAAGAACTACACCACCCTCGAGACCGCCTACGAGGACCTGAAGTCCGGCAACGTCGACGTGCTGCGCCAGATCGGCCCGAAGGACCTCCCGGTCTACCGGTCCGACCTCGGTGACCGCGCGGTGGACAAGGCGTACTCCGCCATCCAGACGCTCGCCGTCGCGTTCTACACCGACCAGTTCAAGGACATCGACCCGAAGGTCCTCCAGGGCCTGTCGATGGGCATCGACCGCAACACGATCACCAAGACCGTGCTCCAGGGCACGCGCGAGCCGGCCACGGGCTGGGTCGCCAAGGGTGTTCTCGGCTTCCAGAAGGACGCTGCGGGCGACGTCACCAAGTACGACCCGGCGAAGGCCAAGGCTCTCATCAAGGAGGGTGGCGGCGTCCCGGGCAACAAGATCTCGATCCAGTTCAACGCCGACGGCGGCCACAAGGAATGGGTCGAGGCGGTCTGCAACAGCATCACGCAGTCGACCGGTGTCAAGTGCACCACCGACTCGAAGGCCGACTTCCAGGCCGACACGAACGCGCGTGACGACAAGCAGGTCAAGTCCCTGTACCGCTCCGGCTGGGTGCTCGACTACCCGGTGAACGCGAACTTCATCTCGGACCTGTTCCGTACCGGCGCCGCCGGTAACCAGGGTGACTTCTCGGACAAGGGCCTCGACGCGGAGATCAAGAAGGCCGACTCCGCGGCTTCCCTCGACGAGTCGGTCGCGGCCTACCAGAAGATCGAGAAGGAGCTGGTGAACTACATGCCCTCCATCCCGCTCTGGTACTACAAGGTCAACGCCGGCTACTCGGAGAAGGTCCAGAACGTCCAGTACGCGCAGGACGGCGACCCGATCCTCACCGAAGTCGAAGTCAAGAAGTAACCACACCGACGTAGTCCGCGCGCCGGCGCGGGACCGACACTGAAGGACGGTCCGCGCCGGTCCGCACGCCGTGGCCGGGGGGCCCTTTCACGCAACTGACCACCCCACAAGGGGGAGTCGGGGCGGGGGAGGGCCCGTCGGCTGCTGCTTGCCTATTACATGGAGGCATGATGGGGCGCTATGTCGCACGACGACTGCTCCAGATGATCCCGGTCTTCCTCGGGACAACGCTGCTGATCTTCCTGATGGTCTATACGCTGCCCGGCGATCCCGTGCGCGGGCTCTTCGGGGACAAGGGTGTCGACCCCGCGACCCTGGCGAGGCTTCGCCACGAGCACGGGCTCGATCAGCCGATCCTGCAGCAGTACTGGAATTACATGACAGGCATCGTCCTGCATTTCGATTTCGGTGATCAGATAGCCAGTGGACGCCCCGTCACGGACGTCCTCGGCGACGCGTTCCCCGTCACCCTCCGGCTGGCCGGCATGGCGTTCGCCATCGAGATCGTCGTCGGAATCGGCCTCGGCACGATGGCCGGTCTGCGCGCCGGCCGGCTCACCGACAACGTGGTCCTGGTCTTCACCCTGCTGATCATCTCGATCCCGGTGTTCGTCCTCGGCTTCATCATCAAGACGGTGTTCGCCTTCCAGCTCGGCTGGATCTCACCGAATGTGTCCGGCGATGCCAAATGGAGCGAACTGCTGGCGCCCGCCATCGTGCTGGGTTCGCTGTCACTCGCCTATGTAGCGAGACTTACGCGTACGACCATGGCCGAGAACCTTCGCTCGGACTACATGCGTACCGCCATCGCCAAGGGACTTCCGAAGCGTCGCATCGTCGGTGTGCACCTGATGCGCAACTCGCTGATCCCCGTCATCACCTTCCTGGGCACGGACCTGGGCGCCCTGATGGGCGGCGCGGTCGTCACCGAGGGCCTGTTCAACGTCAAGGGCGTCGGCGGCACGATCTACGAGTCGATCGTCAAGCGTGAAGGCACGACGCTCGTCGGCCTCGTCACCATCCTGGTGCTCGTCTACCTCCTCATGAGCCTCATCGTCGACCTGCTGTACGCGGTCCTGGACCCGAGGATCCGTTATGCCTGACGTGACCAAGACCGCACCCGCACCCGCGCCCGAGGACGCCAAGGCGCCCATCGCGGACCCCTCGGCGGTGGTGAAGGGCGAAAAGGCCCGCAGCCTGTGGGGTGACGCCTGGCGGGACCTGCGTTCCAACTGGTACTTCATCATCTCGTCGGTGCTGATCGTCATCCTGCTCGTGATGGCCGTGTTCCCCGGCCTGTTCACCAGTGCCTCACCCACCACCAGCGACCTGGTGCACCACTACCTGGGCAAGCCGGAGCTGAGCAAGGTCGGTTCGGCCGGGTGGCTCGGTTACGACGGCCAGGGCCACAGCGTCTACGCGCGCGTCATCTACGGCACCCGCGCGTCGATCACCGTTGGTGTCTGTGTCACGGTCCTGGTGACGCTGTTCGGCGGACTGGTCGGCATGCTCGCCGGCTACTTCGGCGGCTGGGTCGACGCGCTGCTGTCCGGCTTCTTCACCAACGTCTTCCTCGGGATTCCGTTCCTGCTGGGTGCGATGGTCGTGCTCCAGGCGTTCACCGACCGGACGATCTGGGTGGTCATCTTCGCCCTGGCGTTCCTCGGCTGGACACAGATCGCGCGTGTCATGCGTGGCGCGGTGATCGTGATCAAACAGTCGGACTACGTGCAGGCCGCCAGAGCGCTGGGCGCGGGCACCAACCGGATTCTCTTCCGGCACATCCTGCCCAACGCCATGGCCCCGGTGATCGTGGTCGCGACCATCTCGCTCGGTGTCTACATCTCGGCCGAGGCGACCTTGTCCTACCTCGGTCTCGGCCTCGCCGACCCGACCATCTCGTGGGGCATGGACATCTCCGACGGTGCCAGCCAGATCCGCGTCGCGCAGCACATCCTGCTGTACCCGTCGATCATGCTCAGCATCACCGTTCTGGCGTTCATCATGCTCGGCGAAGCCGTTCGTAACGCCCTCGATCCCAAGTCGCGATAAGGAGGGCGAACGTGACCACCATCGACAAGACGGCCGAAGTCCCGTCCCCGCGCTCGGGTGACGACCACGTCGGCCCGCTGCTCGAAGTCCGTGACCTGCACGTGGAGTTCCACACCCGCGACGGTGTGGCCAAAGCGGTCAACGGTGTCAACTACAACGTGAACGCCGGTGAGACCCTCGCCGTGCTCGGCGAGTCCGGTTCCGGTAAGTCCGTGACCGCGCAGGCGATCATGGGCATTCTCGACATGCCGCCCGGCAGGATCCCGCAGGGCGAAATCCTGTTCCGCGGCCAGGACATGCTCAAGATGTCCCACGAGGAGCGCCGCAAGATCCGCGGCCAGAAGATCGCGATGATCTTCCAGGACGCGCTCTCGTCACTGAACCCCGTCCTCTCGGTCGGCTACCAGCTCGGCGAGATGTTCCGGGTCCACCAGGGCCTGTCCAAGAAGGCGGCCAAGGCCAAGGCCGTCGAGCTGATGGACCAGGTCAAGATCCCGGCCGCCGCGGCACGGGTGGGCGACTACCCGCACCAGTTCTCCGGTGGTATGCGCCAGCGCATCATGATCGCGATGGCGCTGGCCCTGGAGCCGGACCTGATCATCGCGGACGAGCCGACCACCGCGCTCGACGTGACCGTCCAGGCCCAGGTGATGGACCTGCTCGCGGAGCTTCAGCGCGAGTACAACATGGGCCTGATCCTGATCACGCACGACCTCGGTGTGGTCGCGGACGTCGCCGACAAGATCGCCGTTATGTACGCGGGCCGGATCGTCGAGACCTCCCCGGTCCACGAGATCTACAAGCGTCCGGCGCACCCCTATACCAAGGGGCTGTTGGAGTCGATCCCGCGCCTGGACCAGAAGGGCCAGGAGCTCTTCGCGATCAAGGGCCTGCCGCCCAACCTGCTCCACGTGCCGCCGGGCTGTGCCTTCAACCCGCGCTGCACCGTTGCGCAGGACATCTGCCGTACGGAGATCCCGGCGCTGCGCCCGGTGTCCGAGCAGGACGGCACCGAGCTGGTCGGCCGCGGCAGCGCCTGCCACTTCTGGAAGGAGACGATCCATGGCTGACATGCAGAAGGAGCCCGTGGACGCCACCCCGAACGTCACCGAAGTGGAGACGGTCGACGCGGCCACCGAGGCGGAGGCCGTAGCCGCCATCGACGCACCGGTGTCGCAGGGGGAGCCGATCCTCCAGGTCCGCAACCTGGTCAAGCACTTCCCGCTGACCCAGGGCATCCTGTTCAAGAAGCACGTCGGCGCGGTGAAGGCCGTGGACGGGATCTCGTTCGACCTCTACGCGGGCGAGACGCTCGGCATCGTGGGCGAGTCCGGCTGTGGCAAGTCCACCGTCGCCAAGCTCCTGATGACGCTGGAGCGGGCGACGGCCGGCGAGGTCTTCTACAAGGGCCAGGACATCACCAAGCTGTCCGGCCGTGCGCTGAAGGCCGTCCGCCGCAACATCCAGATGGTGTTCCAGGACCCGTACACCTCGCTGAACCCGCGTATGACGGTCGGCGACATCATCGGGGAGCCCTTCGACATCCACCCCGAGGTGGCCCCCAAGGGTGACCGGCGCCGCAAGGTGCAGGAGCTCCTGGACGTCGTCGGTCTCAACCCGGAGTACATCAACCGCTATCCGCACCAGTTCTCCGGCGGACAGCGCCAGCGCATCGGCATCGCCCGCGGCCTCGCGCTCAACCCGGAGATCATCATCTGCGACGAGCCGGTCTCCGCGCTCGACGTGTCGGTGCAGGCACAGGTCATCAACCTGATGGAGAAGCTCCAGGACGAGTTCAACCTCTCCTACCTCTTCATCGCGCACGACCTGTCGATCGTCCGGCACATCTCCGACCGGGTCGGCGTCATGTACCTCGGCAAGATGGCCGAGATCGGTACGGACACGCAGATCTACGACCACCCGACGCACCCCTACACCCAGGCGCTGCTGTCGGCGGTCCCGGTCCCGGACCCGGAGGCCCGTGAGGGCCGCGAGCGCATCATCCTCTCCGGCGACGTCCCCTCCCCGGCCAACCCGCCGTCGGGCTGCCGCTTCCGCACCCGTTGCTGGAAGGCCGAGGCCAGGTGCGCCGAGGAGATGCCGCTGCTGGCGATCCCCGAGCGCTTCAAGACCTCGAAGACGCCGGCCGCGCACGAGTCGGCCTGCCACTTCGCGGAGGAGAAGGACGTGGTGGGCGCGGCGGCCTCGTAGCCGTCACCCGCCGCCCGCGAGGGTGAGCTCCAGGGCAACAGAAGGCGCCCGGAACCGATCGGTTCCGGGCGCCTTCTGTGGATACGCCGGACCCCTTTTGGGAACCGGAACAGGCCCCCAGAGGGGTCCGTTTCATGGCGCGAGGCGCCAGAGGTTTCCGGTTCAGTTGATGAACTTCCAGAGGTCGCGGTTTCCGCTGACCCGCTTGCCTACGACCACCTTGTTCGATGCGGGTACCTTCAGATATCCGGGGGACGCGCTGCCGATCACACCCTTGGCGTTCGGTGCGGTCGACAGGATCGACCAGCCAATGTACTTGCGCTTCTGATTCGAGCAGACCCTGCCGTAGACCTGGCCCTCGTGCTTTGTCGGCGCGGTGAGGCACCCCTCACCTACAAGGCCGGTGCCCATGCTCTGGATCATGTACCCCGCCTTGCCCCAGTACTGCTTCATCGTCACCTTGCACTTCACCTGGGTGACAGGCTTGTTGTAACCGTTCCATTGGAGACATTTGCCGGTGGTCACGTTCTTGATCCGGAACTCAAGCATGGTGCCGGCGTGCGCCTGAGGGGCGGTGAAGCCTAGGGCTGCTGTTGCAAACGTCGCGGTGACCGCCGCAAGCCTGGTAATCCTCATGATTCTCCCCGGTTTTCGTGGTCCGATGTGCTCTTGTGAAGTATCACCTGGGAGCATGTTCATGTCTTGCGGCTTGAGGGAAATCTGAGGTGAGGATGGCTCATATCCGCGTGCGAGTGTGAATAGCAAACGAGAAGGCGCCCGGAACCGATCGGTTCCGGGCGCCTTTCCCGTATACCCGGGAACCGGGCTCGCAGGTGGCTCGGGTCAATGGGCCGACGTGCTCGGTTCCCTGGACCGGGGGATTCCCGTGGACGACGGACCGGTCAGGTCCGTGTCCGGCGGGGCCGCCCCGGGGCCGAGGAGAGGGGTGTCAGCCTTCGGCCTTGGGGTTTTGGAAGGTCTTCTTGTCGAGCACCGTGGCTCCGGCGCTGCGGGCCTGCGGCACGGCGGAGCGGGAGTCCTCGGCCCGGGCGTCCTCCGGGTAGTGGCAGGCCGTCAGGTGGCCCTCCCGGCTGCCCCCGACCTGGATCAGCGGCGGTGTCTCGCTCGCGCACTTGTCCGTCGCCTTCCAGCAGCGGGTGCGGAAGCGGCAGCCGGACGGCGGGTTGACCGGGGACGGCACGTCGCCGGTGAGCCGGATGCGTTCACGGGCCGGCACGTCGTCGGCGGTCGCCTCGGGGACGGCGGACAGCAGTGCCTTGGTGTACGGGTGGCGCGGGTTGCCGTACAGGTCCTCGCGGTCGGCGATCTCCACGATCCGGCCCAGGTACATGACGGCGACGCGCTGCGAGAAGTGCCGCACGATCGCCAGGTCGTGCGCGATGAACAGGAACGCGATACCCAGTTCCTTCTGCAGCTTCTGCAGCAGGTTCACCACCTGGGCCTGGATCGACACGTCCAGCGCCGAGACGGGCTCGTCCGCCACGATCAGCTTCGGCTCCAGGGCCAGCGCGCGGGCCACCCCGATGCGCTGTCGCTGACCGCCGGAGAACTCGTGCGGGAAGCGGTTGTAATGCTCCGGGTTGAGCCCGACGGTCTCCAGCAGATCGCGGACGCGGCTCTCGAAACCGCCGGCCGGCTTGATGCCGTTGATCTCCATCGGGGCCGAGATGATCTTGCCGACCGTCTGGCGGGGGTTCAGCGACGCGTAGGGGTCCTGGAAGATCATCTGGATCTCGGAGCGGATCGGCGCCAGCTCCCTGCGCGAGGCATGGCTGATGTCCTGCCCGCGGTAGGAGATCCGGCCGGCGGTCGGCTCCAGGAGCCTGGTGATCAGCCGGCCCGTCGTCGACTTGCCGCAGCCGGACTCACCGACCAGGCCGAGGCTCTCGCCCTCGGAGACCGTGAAGTCCAGCCCGTCCACGGCCTGGACCGCGCCGATCGTCCGCCGGATCGGGAAGCCGCCCTTGATCGGGAAGTGCTTGGTCAGTCCGGAGACGTCAAGGAGGGGATCGGTGCTGCTCATAGTAGGGAAGTCCCGTCTCTTGTACGTCAGTTGGGCCGGGTGCCGGCGAAGTCGGCGAAGAACTCCGAGCGCTGCTCCGCGGTCAGGTGGCAGGCGGACCCGCGCCCGTCCGACAGGTGCAGCAGCGGCAGCTCGGTCGAGCAGCGGGTGCCGCCGACCTGCTCGGTGAAGGCGCACCGGGGGTGGAAGCTGCACCCCGTCGGCGGGTTGAGGAGGCTGGGCGGGGTGCCGGGGATCGGCGACAGAGGTACGTCCACCGGTCCTTCCAGTGTCGGCATGGACCCCAGCAGGCCCCAGGTGTAGGGGTGTTGCGGCGCGCGCAGCACCTCCTTCTTGGTGCCACGCTCCACACACCGGCCGGCGTACATCACGAGTACGTCGTCCGCGATGTCGGCGATGACGCCGAGGTCGTGGGTGATGAAGATGATCGAGGTGCCGGTCTCCTGCTGGAGGTCCTTGAGCAGGTCCATGATCTGGGCCTGCACGGTGACGTCCAGCGCCGTCGTCGGCTCGTCCGCGACCAGCAGGGCCGGGTCGCAGACCAGCGCCATGGCGATCATCGCGCGCTGGCGCATACCGCCGGAGAACTGGTGCGGGTAGTCGTCGACCCGCAGATCCGGCTGCGGGATGCCCACCTTGGTCAGCATTTCCACCGCCCGCGCCCGCGCCTCGCGCTTGGACGCCCCGGTGTGCTTGCGGTACGTCTCGCCGATCTGCTTGCCGATGGTGTGGTACGGCGAGAGCGAGGCCAGCGCGTCCTGGAAGATCATGGACATCTTGTTGCCGCGCAGCCGCTCCAGCTCCCGCTCCGGGGCGGTGAGGAGGTCCTGCCCGTCGAGCAGGATCTCCCCCTCGATCCGGGTGTGTTCGGGGTGGTGCAGACCGAGGATGGTCAGGTTGGTGACGGACTTCCCGGAGCCGGACTCGCCGACGATGCCGAGCGTCTTGCCCCTCTCGACGTCGAAGGACAGCCCGTCGACGGCCTTGACCGCGCCGTCTTCGGTGGAGAAGTGCACGCGCAGATCGCGTACGGAGAGGAAGGGGGTGCTCACTGGATCTCTCCCTAGGCGAGGCGGACGCGTGGGTCGATGAGGGCGTACAGGGCATCGACGATGATGTTGAAGACGACGATGGCTCCGGCCGCCACCAGCACGACGCCGAGCAGCAGGGGAAGGTCGTTGTCGCCCACCGCCTTGACGGAGAGGGCTCCGATGCCGTGCAGCCCGAAGGTCTTCTCGGTGATGATCGCGCCGCCGAAGAGGACACCGAGGTCGAGGCCGAAGATGGTGACGATCGGACCCATGGCCCCGCGCCAGGCGAATCTGAAGAACACGGTGCGCCGGGAGAGGCCCTTGGCCCGCGCGGTGCGGACGTAGTCCTCGCTCAGGGTCTCGACGAGCTGGGAGCGGGCCATGCGCGTGTAGTTGGCGGTGAAGATGAGTGCCAGCACCAGCCAGGGCAGCAGCAGTCCGCTGAACCAGGCTGCCGGGTCCTCGGTGAAGGGGACGTCCTTGGGGCGGCTCAGGATGTGCCACTGGTCGGCGAGGTAGTACATGGCGACGACGCCGACGATGTAGATCTGCATGGACGAGCCGATCAGGGAGGCCGAGGACGCCACCTTGTCCAGCGTCTTGCCCTGCTTGACCGCCGCCAGCATGCCGGTGCCCACACCGAAGATCACGAAGACGAACGCGCTGCCCAGCGAGAGGGACAGGGTCGTCGGGAAACGGTCCAGGATGGTGCCGAGAACCGGCTCACGGTTGTGGAAGGAGTAGCCCAGGCACGGCGCGGGGCAGTGCCCGAAGGAGCTGTAGTCCCGGCCGACGAACACGGCCTGGAGCCAGTGCCAGTACTGCACGGGCAGCGGGTCGGAGATGCCCAGGTTGCGTTTGACCAGCGCCAGCGTCTCCGGCGTGCACACCTTGCCGCAGGCCACGCGAGCTGGGTCGCGGGGTGCGACGTAGAAGAGGACGAAGGTGATGGCACTGATGATCAGCAGGATGACCAGTGCGCCGATTGCCCGGCGGATGAGGAAGCGGAACATGGCGATCGATTTCCCTGGCAGACGCCGACGAGGGGGAGGGGAGCGGGCGGGGCGCCGCAGGGGCGCCCCGCCTCAGGAGTGTCGGCGTCAGGCCTTCACGAACAGCTTGTAGAAGACTGCCGAGGACCAGTTCGGGTGGAACATGGCGCCGCCGACCTTCGAGCCGTACAGGTAGAAGCGGCGCTGGAACGTCTCGGGGATGATCGGCGCCTCCTCCGTCATGATCCGCTTGTCCAGGGCGGCCCACGCCTTGCCGGCCTCGGCCGGGTCGGCGATGACGACGTTCTTCTTGATCGCGGCGTCGACCCAGTCGACCTTCAGCTGCGAGATGTTGTTGGCGCCGTTGGCGATCGTGCCGCCGTCGAACAGCGGCTGGATCAGCGTGTAGCCGGTCGGCCAGTCCGGGGACCAGCCGAACCACATCACGTCGAACTTGTTGTCGATCTGCTGGATCTGGTCGTAGTAGCTGGTGGAGTCCAGCGGCTTGATGACCGGGGTGAAGCCGGCCGCCTTCAGGGCGTTCTCGATGACGACCTTGGTCTTGTCGTAGTTGGCGCCCTGCGGGAACGCGTAGACGACCTTCTGACCGGTCTTGCCGGCCTCCTTCAGCAGCTTCTTCGCTGCCTCCGGGTCGCCCTGCGGCTTCTTCAGCTTGCCGTAGACGTCGTCCTTGGCGTAACCGAGGATGTCCGGGCTGAGGATCGACGTCGCGTAGTCACCTGCCGAGGGGCCACCGTAGATCTTGCGGATCTGCTCCAGCGGCCAGGCGTGGATGAGCGCCTGGCGCACCTTCAGGTCGGTGATCCGCTTGGTGTTGATGGCGTAGTAGTAGATGCCGGTGAGCAGACCGTTGAAGGTGCGCTTCTTCAGCTCCGGGTCGGTGATGACCTTCTGGATGCGCTCGGCGGGGACACCGCTGTAGGCCATGACGGCGTACTGGTCGTCGCCGTCGTCGGCGATCAGACGGTCGGCGGCCTGCAGGGACTCGGGGCCGAACTCGTAGACGAAGCTGTCCGGGTACGCGTTGCGGATCGAGTCGGTGGCCGGGTCCCAGTGCGGGTTGCGCACCAGCGTCATCGACTTGTCGACCTTGTGCGCCTTGATGCGGTACGGGCCGGCCGAGACCGGGTCCTTGTCGTACTTCTCCTTGCTGTCGCCCTTGACCGGGACGGCGCCGTAGGAGCTCATCGCGAGGGTGAAGTTGAAGTCCGGGCGGGACTCGGCGAGCTTGAAGGTGATGGTCTTCGCGGCCTTGTCGGTCACGACGGACTCAAGGTGCTTGCCGCTGAACGGGCCCTTGTACTTCGACCGGAAGTCGGCCGAGCCGGTCAGTGCCTGCTGGGCGTAGCCCGCGCCCTCGGTGGTGAAGCTGGCGAAGCCGCGCTCGATGCCGTGGCGCACGTCCTCGACCGTGAGCTCCTTGCCGTCCTCCCACTTGAGGCCGTCCTTGAGCGTGAATGCCCAGGTCTTGCCGGCGTCGCTCATGGTGCCCGCGTCGGTGGCGAGGTCACCGACGAGCTTCATCGAGCCGTCCGCGGCGATCTTGTAGCCCGTCAGGCCGCGGATGAAGAGGTCGCCGACGGCGGAGTTCCACGAGAAGTAGATGCGCTGCGGGTCGAGGTGCGAGAAGTCGTCCGGGGCGATGCCGCGGATCGTGCCGCCCTTCTTCGCGCCCGGGATCTCGGCCGCGGGGCCGGTGGAGTCGGCCTTGGTGCCGACGACGACCGCACCGGTGTACTTGTCGGTGCCACCGTGGCCCTTGTCCTTGCCGCCCTTGTCGGTAGAGCTGCCGCTGCTGCAGGCGGAGAGGACCATCGAACCGGCGGCCGCGACCGACGTGGCGATGACGAAGTTTCTGCGGGAGAGGGACATGGCTTCCTGCTCTGTTCGAGGGAGAACGATCGATCCGGTGGGCCCCGTCGCCCGGCCGGAGGAAGTGCGGTTCAGCGCTTGGTCTTCGGGTCCAGTGCGTCGCGCACCGAGTCGCCCAGCAGGTTGAAGGCGATCACGAAGATCACCATCGTCGCGCCGGGGAAGAGCATGAAGGTGATGTCGCTCTGGTAGACGTCCGATCCGCGCTCGATCATGACGCCCCAGTCGGGCGTCGGCTCGGTGAGACCGACACCGAGGAAGGAGAGACCGGCTTCCGCCGTGACGAATGCGGGCAGCGCGAGCGTGGCCTGGATGAGGATCGGCGTCCAGAGGTTGGGCAGCAGTTCCTTGAAGATGATCCGGGCCGGGGAGGCGCCGGTCACCCTGGCAGCCTCGACGAACTCGCGCTCACGCAGGGCGAGGACCTCGCCGCGCAGCAGGCGGGCGATCGACGCCCAGCCGAAGGCGGTCATGATCGTGATGAGGCTGACGACGGTCAGCCAGACCGGGGTGGACTCCTCGGGGGAGACCAGGATCGAGAGCATCACGGGCCAGAAGGCGATGAAGAAGAGCGTGGACGGGAAGGCAAGCAGGACATCGATGACCCGGCCGACCAGGTAGTCCGTCCTCCCGCCGAGGTAGCCCGCGGTGATGCCGACGGCGATGCCGATCACGGCCACCAGCAGCGTGGTGGCCGTGGCGATGAGCAGGGAGTTGCGGATGCCGTAGAGCAGGAAGGTGAGCACGTCCCGGCCGAGCCCGGGCTCGATGCCGAACCAGAAGTCACTGCTCATACCGCCGTTGGGCAGCACCGGGGAGCCGAAGTCGTCCAGCAGGCTGGTGTCGTTCGCCCCGTACGTCGTGTACGGATCCTTCCCGTACAGCTTGGCGATCAGCGGCGCACAGATGGCCACCACGAAAAAGAAAATAACTACATAAGCCGAAATGACGCCGGTACGGTCGCGCTTGAATCGCCGCCAGGCCAGCTTTCCCGGGGACCGGCCGTCGCCGCCCTTGGGCGCCGAAGCGGTGGGCGCCAACAGCGTCGTCGAGTGAGCCGCCTCAAGAGGGTTGGCTGCGTTCGAGGTTGGAATCGTCATGGTGCTCCTGGCCCGGAGGGTCGAAGGACTCCGCAGGGCACACCTACGGGCTACCCGGACTTTTTCAACGCAATTCATGCAGGGTCAATGAATGTCGGACTGCCTTGAGCCGCTCTTTGGAAGCTTGACCAATGCATGACTTTGACGTGGTCATGTCTTTACTGTTGGTTTACCCGATCAAGGTCTTATTCTCCGGCAAATCAATGAAAAACCGTCAATGAGTTCGATATCCGGGCGGTGATGTCTCGGAATTCGTGCATCCGGTCGCATGGGTGCCGGGTCGATGCGCGTTCGTTGCGTCGCCGTTATCGCTTCGCCGCTCGTCAGGCCCGCTTCGGCCGTCCGTGCGGCATGGCGCGTACGCGTCAAAAGTACGCGTGCGGGGCCCCTCGGCTGCCATCCGGACGGCTCCTGTCGTGCCCGGATGGCGGGAGTAAATATGCGTAAGCCCCTCTATGAGGTGATATTTGACTCCAAGTAAGACGGAGCACTATGAGGAGGCAGTCCATGCGCGGAGCCACACAGGTCAAGTGGGCCGCATGCGCGGTCGCCGTCGCTCTGGCGGCGACGGCCTGTGGCGGCGGAGGCGACAGTGGCGGGGGTGGCGGAGGCGCCGATGGGATTGTGAGCTCCTCGTGGGGTGACCCGCAGAACCCGCTGGAGCCCGCCAACACCAACGAGGTGCAGGGCGGCAAGGTCCTCGACATGCTCTTCCGGGGGCTCAAGCGGTACAACTCCAAGACCGGCGCGGCCGAGGACATGCTGGCGGAGAAGATCGACAGCTCCGACTCCAAGAACTTCACCGTCACCGTGAAGGACGGCTGGACGTTCTCCAACGGTGAGGCGGTCACCGCCAAGTCCTTCGTGGACGCCTGGAACTACGGCGCGAGCCTGAAGAACAACCAGAAGAACGCCTACTTCTTCGGCCAGATCGACGGCTACGACAAGGTGCACCCGGACTCCGGCTCCCAGAGCGCCGGCGCGATGTCGGGGCTGAAGGTCACCGGCACCAGGACGTTCACCGTCAAGCTCAACCAGAAGTTCTCCCTGTGGCCCGACACGCTGGGCTACGCCGCGTTCGCCCCGCTGCCCCAGGCCTTCTTCGACGACCACGCCGCCTGGCTGAAGAAGCCGGTCGGCAACGGCCCGTACACGATCAACTCGTACACCAAGGGTTCGCAGATGGCCCTGCGCAAGTGGGCCAAGTACCCCGGCACCGACAAGGCGCAGAACGGCGGTATCGACCTCAAGGTCTACACCGACAACAACACCGCCTACACCGACCTGGTGGCCGGCAACCTGGACCTCGTGGACGACGTCCCCGCCTCGCAGCTGAAGAACGTCAAGGCGGACCTCGGGGACCGCTACATCAACACCCCGGCCGGCATCATCCAGACGCTGGCCTTCCCGTTCTACGACGACGCGTGGAACAAGCCGGACAGCGACAAGGTCCGCAAGGGGCTGTCCATGGCCATCAACCGCAAGCAGATCACCGACACGATCTTCAACAAGACGCGGACCCCCGCCACCGACTGGACCTCGCCGGTGCTGGGCGCGGACGGTGGCTACAAGGCGGGGTTCTGCGGCGGTCTGTGCGACTACAACCCCGCCGAGGCCAAGAAGATGATCTCCGAGGGCGGCGGCATCCCCGGCGGGCAGGTCAAGATCGGCTACAACGCCGACACGGGCAGCCACAAGGACTGGGTGGACGCGGTCTGCAACAGCATCAACAACGCCCTCGGCAACGACAAGGCGTGTGTGGGCAGCCCGACCGGCACGTTCGCCGACTTCCGGAACAAGATCACCCAGAAGAAGATGACCGGGCCGTTCCGTGCGGGGTGGCAGATGGACTACCCGCTCATCCAGAACTTCCTGCAGCCGCTCTACTACACCAACGCCTCGTCCAACGACGGGAAGTGGTCGAACAAGCAGTTCGACAAGCTGGTCAACCAGGCGAACGCCGAGTCCGACACCGCCAAGGCGGTCAAGACCTTCCAGGACGCCCAGGCGGTCGTCCGGGACAACATGGCCGCCATCCCGCTCTGGTACCAGAACGGCAGCGCCGGCTACTCCACGAACGTCTCGAACGTCGCGCTCAACCCGTTCAGCGTGCCGGTCTACAACGAGATCAAGGTCAACTGATCCCGTGACGCACGCGGCCCGGCACCCTCCAGGGGTGCCGGGCCGCGGGGCGTGAACCGGTGCGGGGCGGGTGAGGGCCGACGGGGTCCCGTTCGGCGGAATCCAGATCGTCACGCCCGCCGCCCGGCCGCTTTCACGCGAGTGGCGGCATCGGGTCCCCCTTTGTTCCCGTGAGGGGGAACAGAAGATGCCATGCACTACGAAATGGGATGTATTTGGTTGACGCCGGGACGGTGAACCGGCGGTGGCCCCGACGGCGCCGCCGTCCGGGGCGAGATCCGGCAATCGAATCGACGGCCGTTCGGGGCGGCCGGTGGCAACAGGGAGGTGACGGTGCGATGCAGCCATTCATCAGGCCCCGGTTTGCCGCGGAGCGAGCACCGGCCGACGGCGGCATCCCGCCGAGCACGGCCGAACCGACAGCCGGGGTCCGCTGCCCGACCGATGTGCGGAGGGTGACATGGGGCGTTATGTGATCCGCCGTCTGCTCCAGATGATTCCGGTCTTCATCGGAGCCACGCTGCTGCTCTTCCTCATGGTGAACGTGATGGGCGACCCCATCGCGGGCCTCTGCGGGGACCGGCAGTGCGACCCCACGACGGCCGCGCAGCTGCAGAAGGAATTCGGCCTGGACAAGCCCGTCTGGCAGCAATACCTGACCTACATGGGCAACGTCTTCACCGGTGACTTCGGTACCGCCTTCAACGGACAGCCGGTCACCGAGCTGATGGCGGCCGCTTACCCGGTCACCCTGCGGCTGACCATCGTCGCCATCCTCTTCGAGATCATCGTGGGCGTGACGCTCGGCGTCATCAGCGGACTCAAGCGGGGCCGTGTCGTCGACAACTCGGTCCTGGTCGCGACCCTGGTCGTGATCGCGATCCCCACCTTCGTGACCGGCTACGTGCTGCAGTACCTGCTCGGCGTGAGGTGGTCCGTCATCTCCCCGACGGTCTCCTCGGCGGCGCCGTTCGGTGAACTGATCCTGCCCGGGCTGGTGCTCGCCTCGGTCTCCCTGGCGTACGTCACACGACTCACCAGGACGTCCATCGCGGAGAACTCCCGGGCCGACTACATCCGCACGGCTGAGGCCAAGGGCCTGCCCAGGCGCCGCGTCATCGTCCGGCACCTGCTGCGCAACTCGCTGATCTCCGTCGTCACCTTCATCGGTACGGACATCGGCGCGCTGATGGGCGGCGCAATCGTCACCGAGCGGATCTTCAACATCCACGGCGTCGGTTACCAGATCTACCAGGGCATCCTGCGGCAGAACACCCAGACCGTGGTCGGCTTCGCCACCATCCTGGTGCTGGTCTTCCTGGTCGCCAACCTGGTCGTCGACCTCCTCTACTCCGTACTCGACCCGAGGATTCGCTATGCCTGAGCCTCAGCCCGAGCAGCAGCAGGGAGCGATCGCCGGCACCGGCGCCGGCGGCGCGATGGACCTGGCCGTCAGCGAAGGCACCACCCTGGAGAAGAAGCCCGGCGGGCCGGAGGGCGGTGGGGCCGACGGCCGGGCGGGCAGCCTCTGGGCCGACGCCTGGCGGGACCTGCGGCGCAACCCGGTCTTCATCATCTCGGCGCTGATCATCGTCTTCCTGGTCATCATCTCGATCTGGCCCTCGCTCATCGCGTCCGGCAGTCCGCTCAAGTGCGACCTGGCCAAGGCGCAGCAGGGGTCCCAGCCGGGCTACCCGATGGGATTCAACGCGCAGGGCTGCGACGTCTACACCCGGGTCGTCTACGGCGCCCGTGCCTCGGTCACCGTCGGCGTCTGCGCCACCCTGGGCGTGGCGCTGCTCGGCGGCCTGCTCGGCGGACTCGCGGGCTTCTTCGGCGGGTCCTCGGACGCCATCCTGTCCCGCGTCACGGACATCTTCTTCGCCATTCCCGTGGTCCTGGGCGGTCTGGTCCTGCTGTCGGTCGTCACCAGCAACACCGTCTGGCCGGTCATCGGATTCATGGTGCTGCTCGGCTGGCCGCAGATCTCCAGGATCGCCCGCGGCGCGGTCATCACGGCCAAGCAGAACGACTACGTCCAGGCCGCGCGCGCCCTCGGGGCGTCCAACACCCGCATGCTGCTGAGGCACGTCGCCCCCAACGCCGTGGCGCCCGTCATCGTGGTGGCCACCATCGCGCTGGGCACCTACATCGCCCTGGAGGCCACGCTCTCGTACCTCGGCGTCGGCCTGAAACCGCCGACCGTGAGCTGGGGCATCGACATCTCGTCGGCCTCGCAGAACATCCGCAACGCCCCGCACATGCTCCTCTGGCCCGCCGGCGCGCTGGCGGTCACCGTGCTCGCGTTCATCATGCTCGGCGACGCGGTGCGCGACGCCCTCGACCCCAAGATGCGCTGAGGAGTCCGCCCCATGTTGCTCGAAGTGCGCGATCTGCACGTGGAGTTCCACACCCGGGACGGGGTCGCCAGGGCCGTCAACGGGGTCAACTACTCGGTGTCCGAAGGCGAGACGCTCGCCGTACTCGGTGAGTCCGGCTCCGGGAAGTCGGTCACCGCACAGGCCATCATGGGCATCCTCGACATGCCGCCGGGCAAGATCAGTGGCGGCGAGATCCTCTTCAAGGACCGGGACCTGCTGAAGCTCAAGAAGGAGGAGCGGCGGAAGATCCGCGGCCAGGAGATGGCCATGATCTTCCAGGACGCGCTCTCCTCCCTCAACCCGGTACTGACCGTGGGGGAGCAGCTCGGCGAGATGTTCGTCGTGCACCGCGGCATGTCCCGCAAGGACTCGCGGGCCAAGGCCGTCGAGCTGATGGACCGGGTCCGGATCCCGGCCGCCAAGGAGCGGGTCGGCAACTACCCGCACCAGTTCTCCGGCGGTATGCGCCAGCGCATCATGATCGCCATGGCGCTGGCCCTGGAGCCCTCGCTGATCATCGCGGACGAGCCCACCACCGCCCTCGACGTCACCGTCCAGGCCCAGGTGATGGACCTGCTCGCGGAGCTCCAGCGCGAACTGAACATGGGTCTGATCCTGATCACCCACGACCTGGGCGTCGTCGCCGACGTCGCCGACAAGATCGCCGTGATGTACGCGGGGCGGATCGTCGAGACCTCACCGGTCCACGACATCTACAAGGCGCCCGCGCACCCGTACACCAAGGGCCTGCTCCGCTCCATCCCGCGCCTGGACCAGAAGGGCCGGGAGCTGTACGCGATCAAGGGCCTGCCGCCCAACCTGCTGCACATCCCGCCCGGCTGCGCCTTCAACCCGCGCTGCCCGATGGCCCAGGACGTCTGCCGCACCGACGTACCGCCGCTGTTCGACGTGGCCGAGCACCGTCAGAGCGCCTGCTACTTCTGGAAGGAGACGCTCGATGCACGCTGACCACTCGGGGCGCAAGGAAGCGCGCGAAGAGGGCGAGATGGCACGCGCCCTGCTGGCCAAGTCGCGGGAGACCAGCGCCCACGCCGGCAACGAGCCGATCCTGGAGGTCCGCGACCTCGTCAAGCACTACCCGCTGACCCAGGGCATCCTGTTCAAGAAGCAGGTCGGCGCCGTCAAGGCGGTCGACGGGGTCTCCTTCGACCTGGCGGCGGGCGAGACGCTCGGCATCGTGGGGGAGTCCGGCTGCGGGAAGTCGACCGTGGCCCGGCTGCTGGTCCACCTGGAAGAGCCCACGGCCGGGGCGATCCGGTACAAGGGCGAGGACATCACCAAGCTCTCCGGCCGCGCCCTGAAGGCCGTGCGCCGCAACATCCAGATGGTCTTCCAGGACCCGTACACCTCCCTCAACCCCCGGATGACGGTGGGCGACATCATCGGGGAGCCGTACGAGATCCACCCCGAGGTGGCGCCGAAGGGCGACCGGCGCCGCAAGGTGCAGGACCTGCTCGACGTCGTCGGTCTCAACCCGGAGTACATCAACCGCTATCCGCACCAGTTCTCCGGCGGACAGCGCCAGCGCATCGGCATCGCCCGCGGGCTCGCCCTCAACCCCGAGATCATCGTGGCCGACGAACCGGTCTCGGCCCTCGACGTCTCCGTCCAGGCGCAGGTCGTCAACCTGCTGGACCGGCTGCAGACGGAGTTCAACCTGAGCTACGTCTTCATCGCGCACGACCTCTCGATCGTCCGGCACATCTCCAACCGGGTCGGGGTGATGTACCTCGGCCGGTTCGCCGAGATCGGCACGGACGAGGAGATCTACGAGCACCCCACGCACCCCTACACCCAGGCGCTGCTCTCCGCCGTGCCGGTGCCGGACCCGATGGCGCGCGAGTACCGCGAGCGGATCATCCTGCACGGCGATGTGCCCTCACCCGCCAACCCGCCCTCCGGCTGCCGCTTCCGCACCCGCTGCTGGAAGGCGCAGGAGAGGTGCGAGCTGGAGGTGCCGCTGCTGGCCGTCCCGGCGGTGTTCCGGCTGACGGACACCCCGGCCCGGCACGATTCGGCCTGTCACTTCGCGGAGGAGAAGCGGGTGGTGCCGCCGGAGGGCACGCTGGAGCCACTGCAGGAGGACGCGGTGCCGGGGGAGTCGAGGCCAGGACCGGACGTGGAGAAGGTGGACCGGGAGGCCCGCAGGCCACCGTCCGCGGGCCCCGCGAACGGGAACGAGGGTCCGCCCACGCCGGGTGGCCCCGTTGGCGCGGACGACGGTCCGCCCGCGTCCACCGGGCCCGTGAGCGAGCCGGACCCGCCCGCGTCGGCGGGTCCGGGAAGCGAGGACGACGGTCCGCCGCCCTCCGGCAGCAGCCGGGCCGGCTGACCGCAGGTCCGTTAACGCGCGGGCAACTCGTCCGTCGCACGTCCGATATACGGACCCGTCAGCATGGACGACGTACGGCCGTGCGGGTGCCGTGGACCGGCCGGGGGACGTCAACTCCCCCGGCCGGTCGCCCGCCAGGACCGTGCGGCGGCCGCCCTCTTGTCGGGAGGCCGGACGCGGTGGAGTATCGCTCGGGTGATACTCACCCGCGGAGCAAGAGTCACCGGTGCCGTCCTCTGCGGCGTGCTCGCCGTGATCGTCGCGAGCTGGCTGGTACGGGACATCCGGGCCGTGGACTTCGACCAGCTCTGGCGTTACTGGGCCGGGTTCTACAACGCCCGCCCGCGTGCGATGCCCGCTACCTCGGCCCTGGATGTCGCCCTGTTCGTGGTGTACGTGGTCGCAGCCGTCGCCGCACTGCGCTCCTCCGTCGCCGCCACCACGCTCGTCGCCGCCGGCGTGATCACGCTTGCCCTGCAACTGCCCGGACTCTGGAACATCAGCAGCCGGGCGATGGAGTCGTCGTTCTCGGACGATCTCCGCTCAAGGGCGTTGATCTGCGCCTTCGTCGGCCTCGCTGCGGGCATCGCACTGATCATCACCGCCGGGGCCGGCCGCCGGCCGCCGGTCGACTCCTACGAGCAGACGCCCTCCCGGCCGGGGCCGGGCGCGTCCGTCGCCGCCTTCCTGCTGCTGTGCGCGGCCGGGGCGGTGCTGATCGCCTGGGAGATCCGCCAGGTCGTGAAGTACTCGGAGATCTTCCCCGACTGGTACCTCGGCGGCGACCGGATCCCGCACGGGGTGGTCGATCCGCCGCCCGGCTGGGGTAGCGCCGCACTGGCCCTGCTCTGCCTGGTCGCGGGGGTGAGCGCACTCTTCCACGCCGTGCACGCACGGCCGTTCGGCCTGGTGGCGGCCGCGCTGCTGCTGCCCGGAGGGGCGCTGGGCGTGGTCCGGATCGTGCACTACGACCTGCTGGACCACTTCGGATCGCTGCCGACCGAGACCCAGCTCACCCTGGTCAGCTGGGTCTTCCAGGTGTTCGCCGCCGTGGTCGTGCTGATCGCGCTGGCTCCCAGGGGCTTCGCCGACGTCCCCGGCCCGTACGGACAGGGGCAGGGGCCCGGGTACGGCCAGCCGGCCTACGGGCCCGGCTCGTACCCGGGGCAGGGCAACGCGCCCTACCCCGGACAGAACCCCGGCCCGTACCAGGGCCCGCAGCCGCCCGCCCCCGGCTACGGGTACCCGCAGGGCGGCGGCTTCGGACCGCCACCGCCGCCCTCGCAGCCGCCGCCGGGCTGGTAGCCGCGAGGTGCGGTGCCGGGGCATGCGAGCCCGGCATGATCCAAACGAGAGGCCCTACGCGGACGGGCGCGCCAACGACCGCTTCAGGAAGTCCACCTGGAGCAGCAGCAGGTTCTCCGCCACCTTCTCCTGCGGGGTCATGTGGGTCACCCCGCTCAGCGGCAGCACCTCGTGCGGGCGCCCCGCCGCGAGCAGCGCCGAGGACAGCCGCAGGGTGTGGGCGACCACCACGTTGTCGTCCGCGAGCCCATGGATGATCATCATCGGCCGCACCTGCTCGGCGGCGTGCGACAGTCCGTCGTCGGTGAGCAGCGAGTTGTACGCGTACACCTCGGGCTGGGCCGCCGGGTCGCCGAGGTAGCGCTCCGTGTAGTGGGTGTCGTAGAGCCGCTGATCGGTCACCGGGGCGCCCACGACCGCCGCGTGGAACACGTCGGGCCGCCGCAGCACGGCCATGCCGGCCAGGAAGCCGCCGTACGACCAGCCCCGGATGCCCACCCGGTCCAGATCCAGCGGGAACCGCCCGGCGAGCGCGTGCAGCGCCTCGACCTGGTCGTCGAGGGTGAGGGCGAGGTTGTTCTTGACCGCCTTCTCCCAGCCGGGTGAACGGCCCGGTGTGCCGCGGCCGTCCGCGACGATCACGGCGAAGCCCTGGTCCGCGAACCACTGCGAGGTGAGATGAGTGTTGTGGCTGGCGACCACCCGGCGGCCGTGCGGCCCGCCGTACGGATCCATCAGAACCGGAAGCGGACCATCCGATTCCTTGTATCCGGAGGGGAGCATCACGGCGCACGGAATCCGCCGTGCGCCCCCTTCGGTGAGCTGCGCCCGGGTGGAGAGCACCGGCTGCTCCGCGTGGTTCGCGACGGTGGCGACCTGCTTCCCGTCCCGGAACACCCGCACGGTCGCTCCCGGCCGGTCCAGGGAGGTGGAGACCAGCACCGTCACCCCGCCGGAGCGGACCGCGGAATGCACCCCCGCACCCTCCGAGACCCGCTCGACGCCGAGCTCGTTGACCCGGTACACATGGCTCTCGCCGGTCTCCGGCACGAGGGCCCGCTCGCCCTCCGACGCCGTCACCAGGATGTCCGAATCCCCGATGTCCAGGACCGTCTGGATCTGCAACTGCGCCCCGGTCAGCGGCCGGTCGCCGACCGAGAGCACCCGCGCCCCGCCCTCGTCCGCGATCCGCACGAGCCGCCCGTCCGGCGCCCACGCGGGCACTCCGGGGAACAGGTCCAGCCACACCGGGTCCTCGTCCACGTGCACCGTCCGGGTCGTCCCGGTCTCCGGGTCCACCGCGAGGTAGAGCAGACTGCGCTGGTCACGCGTTTGCACGAGCAGCAGCGGCGCCCCGTCCGAAGACCAGTGCACCCGCGCCAGGTAGGGGAACCGGGCCCGGTCCCACACCACTTCGGTACGCTCCCCGGCCAGCCCCACGACGAAGAGCTGGACCACCGCGTTGGGCGTCCCGGCCGCCGGGTACGCGACCTCGGCGGGCTTGCGCTCGGGGTGCGCGGGGTCGGCGATCCACCACCGGTGCACCGGGCTGTCGTCGACCCGGGCGACAAGCAGCCGGTCCGACTCCGGAGACCACCAGAAGCCGCGCGAGCGCGCCATCTCCTCGGCCGCGATGAACTCCGCGAGGCCGTAGGAGACATGCGCGTCCTCCGGCTCCACGAGTGCCCTGTCCCCGTCTCCCTCGGCGCCCACGACGCGCAGCGCGCCCTTGGACACGTATGCGACGTGTCGCCCGTCGGGGGAGGGTCGCGGATCGATCACCGGACCTGGCACGGGCAGCGCGCGCGCCGTACCGGCCCGCAACTCCGCGACGTACAGCTTCCCGGAGAGCGCGAACGCCGCCAACTCGGCGGCCCCGTCGACCGCGTAGCCCACGATCCCGGACGACCCCTCGCGGCTGCGCTCGCGCCGGGCGCGCTCCTGCACGGACAGCCGCTCCTGCGAACCCCCGAGCAGCGCCGCCGGGTCGGCCACGACCCGCTCCTGCGGTGCGCCGCCGTCGGACAGGTCGAGCACCCAGAGCCGGCCCGAACGGTCGGTGCCGGACCCCGAGCGCAGGAACACCACCCGCTCACCGTCGGGTGACACCGTGAACGCGCGGGGTGCGCCCAGGGTGAACCGCATCGTCCGGGCCAACTGCAGCGGGAAGGTGATCTCTGGCGAAGTCATGTACCGAACCTATCGGCCGCTCCCCGCCCGTGCGCCCCTCGTGCTGCTGTGCCCCGATCAATGCGTTGCCACGGATAGTTATGATCCGTAGCGCTCGGTGGGTAAGAACCTGCTGGCTCCATGCGTGCTGCCCGTCCCGACCGTACTGATGGAGGTGAACCGCCGTGGCACTCTCGATTTCGGCGGTGGTGCTGCTGGCGATCGTCGTCTTCCTGCTGGTCCGGAAATCCGGGCTGAAGGGCGGACATGCGGTGGTCTGTATGCTGCTCGGTTTCTATCTCGCCAGCTCGTCCGTGGCGCCCACCATCTCCGAGCTGACCACGAACGTGGCCGGCATGATCGGGGGGATCAAATTCTGACCGTGCCACCCGTCCGCGGTTCGTCGGCGCCCGGCGCGTGGGTGCCGTCGGCCACCGGGGCCGCCGGCTCGTAGGGTGGTCCCCATGACGGACCTTCCCGCCCGGCGTCTGCTCCTGGTGCACGCACACCCCGACGACGAGTCGATCAACAACGGCGCCACCATGGCCAGGTACGCGGCCGACGGCGCCCTGGTGACGCTGGTGACCTGCACGCTCGGCGAGGAGGGCGAGGTCATCCCGCCCGCGCTCGCGCACCTCGCCGCCGACCGGGACGACTCCCTGGGCCCCTGGCGGCAGGGCGAACTCGCGGCGGCGATGAAGGAGCTGGGGGTCACCGACCACCGCTTCCTCGGCGGTCCCGGCCGCTTCCGCGACTCCGGGATGATGGGCGCCGAGCAGAACCACCGCCCCGGCGCCTTCTGGTCCGCCGACGTGGACGAGGCCGCCGGGTACCTCGTGGAGGTGATCCGCTCGGTCCGCCCCCAGGTGCTCGTGACGTACGACCCCGACGGTGGCTACGGGCACCCCGACCACATCCAGGCGCACCGGGTCGCGATGCGCGCCGCCGCACTGGCCGCCGACCCGGCGTACCGGGCGGGCTCCGGAGCCCCGCACGCCATCGCCAAGATCTACTGGAACCGGGTGCCGCGTCCGGTCGCCGAGGACGCCTTCGCCCGCCTGCGGGCCACCGCCCCCGACGCCTTCCCCGGCATCGCCGCGATCGACGACGTGCCGGGTGTGGTGAACGACACCCTGATCACCACCGAGATCGACGGCGCCGGCTACGAGGAGGTGAAGACCGCCGCGATGCGGGCGCACGCCACCCAGATCGCGCTGAGCGGCCCCTTCTTCGCCCTGTCCAACGACCTGGGCCAGCCCGTCCTCACCACCGAGTACTACCAGTTGGTGAGCGGTGCCCCGGGCGCCAAGCAGGGGGCGCGGGAACACGATCTCTTCGCAGGCGTACAGGGAGCGGACACATGAGCAGCAGACAGCGGGCAGCCCGGACCAACGCACCAACCAGGGACATTCCGGCCACCGGCCTGGCCGCCCCCCTCAACCCACGCCGGATCGCCGCCCTGCTCGGTCTCGCCCTCCTCGGCGCGGCCGTCGGGATCGCCGGAACACTGGTCCAATCCGCCTGGTTCCCCGGCGGATTGCTGCTCACGCTGCTCGCCACCACCGCCCTCTTCTGCGGCGGCCGACGCCTCATGGGCACCCAGCCCGGTGCGGCGGCGCCCGCCGCGGGCTGGCTGATTTCGGTCGTTGTTCTGCTGGGTGGCCGCCCCGAAGGGGACTACGTCTTCGGGGACGAACTCGGCCTCGCCCTCTTCATGCTGGGCGGGATGGCTGCGGCTGTGATCTGTGCCACCATGTCGCGGTCACCCCAACTAGGTGCCGACAGCGGCCGACCTGGCAAGTAATGTGCCACGTCCGATCCCGTAATGCCCCCTGTCCGTCCGGGGGGTGCGCAGTCGTTTCCCCCGGTCGCGGGGTGTCTGTCGGCCGCGGCCAGTAAGGTGGTTCGCGCGCCGAGCCGTCCCCTGGCCTGCGGCATGGGGGAAGTACGGGCGGCGGAGCCAATCGGGAGAACCTGCTTTGAGTCGTGAAACTGACAGTTCGTCCTCCGGGCCCCAGGGCCGCGGAGGAGCCGCGTACCCCTCGGGTACGCCGCCGTACGGATCCCGCCAGTATCCGTCGCTGCACCCTTCGCAGGACGCTCCGGAGGAGACCCCGGAGCCTGCGGATCCGCCTCAGCCCGAAGAGCCGAGGACAGAGACGACGCTGACGACGCGTATCCGGATCAACATTCCGGGCTCGCGTCCGATCCCGCCGGTGGTCATGCGTACGCCGATGAGTGACGCCGACGCCGGCCCCGGCAACGAGCGCACCGGCAGCACCCCGCGCCCCGGCGCCCCCGCGCCCAACGGCGCGCCGGGCACCCCGGCCGCACCGGGACCCGACGCCGCGGACGGGGCCGCCGCGGCGGAACCGGCTGCCGAGAAGCCTGCCCGGGAGAAGGGCGGCAGCGACTGGTTCGCGCCGCGCAAGCCCCCGGCGGGTGGCTCGCCGGACGCGTCCGCCGGTGCTCCGGCGGGCAGCCCGCCGGGCGGCGGCACGGACGGCGCGGGCTTCCAGGCCGGCGGCCCCGGTGGCTTCGGCGGCCGGGCGGACGGTCCGGGCAACGGCCCGGCAACCCCGCCCCCCGGTCCGCGCGCCGACCTGCCGTACTTCTCGGACGGCCCGCAGCGCGCGGATGCCCCGGGTGCGCCCGGAGCCGACGAGTCCGGCGCCGACGTCCCCGGCGGGCCGCGTGCCACGCCGAACCTCGGTGTCCGTACGCCGGGCCCGTCCGGACCCACCACGGGACCGGCCACCGGCAACTCCGCGCTCACTCCGGACCTCGACGGACTCGGGCCCTTCGGCGCGGGACCGGGCGGGCCCGGCGGACCGCAGGCTCCCGGCGGCCCCGGTGGCGTACCGCCGCGGATGTCCGACGACACCGCGGTCCTCACGCCGCAGTTCCCGGCCGCCCCGTCCGGTGGCAACGTCTCGGGGGACACGCTGAACAGCGGGATCCCCGTCGTGCCGTCGGAGCGCCGCTCGACGCAGCCCCCGCCGTTCCCGGGCCCCGATCTCACCCCGCGGATCCCGGACAACCCGATGGGCACCGGACCGGCCGGCCCGGGAGGGTTCGCCGCCCAGGCGCCCGAGTCCGGCGCCCGCACCGCACCGGAGCCCGCCTCGTCCAAGGCGCCGGCGAAGAAGGGCCGCTCGAAGCTGGTGCTGCTCTGCGTGGCAGCCGTCTGCCTGCTCGGGGTCGCGTACGGCGCCGGGCTGCTGATGAACCACTCCGACGTCCCCAAGGGCACGACCGTCCTCGGCGTCGACATCGGCGGCGGCACCAAGGAGGACGCCGTCGAGAAGCTGGAGACCGCCCTCGGCGAACGGACCAAGGCCCCCCTCCGGCTGAGCGTGGACGGCAAGCAGACGGAGCTCGCACCGGACAAGGCCGGCCTCGCCCTGGACGACCAGGCGACCGTGCGCTCCGCGGCGGGCAGCGACTACAACCCGGTCTCCGTCATCGGCTCCCTCTTCGGCGGCAAGCGCGACATCGACCCGGTGATCCCGGTCGACGAGGAGAAGCTCCAAGTCGCGCTGACCGACCTGGCCGGCGCCTCCGGCTCGGCGAGCAACGGCATGGTCAAGTTCGAGCCGGGCAAGGCCGTCGCCGTACCGGGCAAGGCCGGCAAGGCGCTCGACGTCAACCAGTCGATGGGCTCGGTGCGCGATGCCTACCGGGCCCAGGTGGAGACCGGCCGGGCGGCCACCGTCGAGCTGCCGGTCACCACCCGCGAGCCCACCATCGACCAGGCCGAACTGGACCGGGCGATGAAGGCGTTCGCGGAGCCCGCGATGTCCGGTCTGATCACGATCAAGGCCGGGCCCAAGCAGATCCAGTTCGGCCCGGCCAAGTCGCTGCCGAAGATCCTCTCGATGGTCCCGGTGGACGGCGGCACCAAGCTCGTCGACCACTACGACAAGAAGGCCATCGACGCCCTCTGCGAGGGCGTCTTCGACGGCATCATGATCACCAAGGGAGACGGTGCGAAGCACCAGCTCAGCGCGGACGACGTGGCCTTCGCCATGAAGGGCGCACTGCTCGGCAAGACCCCCGCCGAGCGGACCGTCACGATCGACCTCGGCGGCAACGGCTGACACCACCCCGTACCGCACGGCGCCGCCCCCGACCGGACCCCGGCCGGGGGCGGTGCCGTCTCCGGGCGGCCCCGTCACTCCCGCGGCATGACATCTGTCATCCCGGATCCACGACTGCTGACCCTGCCGGGCGCACCCCCTGCTCCGCCAAGCTGGGCGTATGACAACGACAGCCCCCGAAGTGACCGCGGCGAAGACCGCAGTGGTCAGCTTCGACCAGGTGAGCAAGGCCTACGGCGACGTGCGTGCCGTGGACGGACTCACCCTCGACCTGCACCCCGGCGAGACCGTGGCGCTCCTCGGCCCCAACGGCGCCGGCAAGTCCTCCGCCCTCGACCTCCTGCTGGGTCTGCGCACCGCGGACTCCGGGACGGTCCGCCTCTTCGGCACGACCCCGCAGGCGGCCATCGCCGCCGGCCGGGTCGGGGCCATGCTGCAGACCGGCGGTCTGATGGAGGACGTCACCGTCGAGGAGCTGGTGGGGCTCGTCTGCGCCCTGCACCCCAAGCCCTACCCGGTGAGCGAGGTGCTGGCCAGGTCCGGCATCGCGTCGATCGCCGGCCGCATGGTCAACAAGCTGTCCGGCGGCCAGGAGCAGCGCGTACGGTTCGCGCTCGCCACCGCCGGGGCCAACGACCTGATCGTGCTCGACGAGCCGACCACCGGCATGGACGTCACCGCCCGCCAGGCCTTCTGGGCCACCATGCGCGAGCAGGCCGACCAGGGCCGCACCGTCCTGTTCGCCACCCACTATCTCGAAGAGGCCGACGCCATCGCCGACCGCGTCCTGGTCCTGCACAAGGGCCGGATCCTCGCCGACGGCACCGCGGCCGAGATCAAGGCGATGGCCGGGGCCCGCCGGATCTCCTTCGAGCTGGAGGGCCCGGTCGACGAGGAGGCCCTGCGGGCCCTGCCGTTCCTCGCCGCGCTCGACATCAACGGCCGCCGGATCCGTATCCAGTCGCACAACGCCGACGCGACCGTGCACGCCGTCTACGGCCTCGGTCTCTACCCGCGCGAACTCGAAGTCGCGGGACTCGGACTGGAGCAGGCCTTCGTCGCCATCACCGAGGCCGAGGAGGCCAGGACCGCATGCTGAATTTCTTCTCGTGGGCCCTCATCAGGCTCGAAGTGACCCGCACCCTGCGGAACAAGAAGTTCATGTTCTTCTCGATCATCTATCCGTCGGTGATCTACCTGCTGATCTCCGGCACCCAGAACACCACCGACAAGGTGCCGCACACCGATCTGACCCTGCAGTCCTTCTTCATGGTCTCGATGGCCTCCTTCGGCGCGCTGACCGCCGTACTGATGGGCAACAGCGAGCGCATCGCCAAGGAGCGCGAGAAGGGCTGGGTCCGCCAGCTCAGGCTGACCGCACTGCCCAGCCGCGGGTACGTCCTGGCCAAGATCGCCAGCGCCGCGATGGTCACCCTGCCCTGCATCGTGGTCGTCTTCCTCGTCGCCGCGGTCGGCAAGCACGTGCGGTTCGACGCCTGGCAGTGGTTCGCCCTGGCCGGTGTCATCTGGGCCGGTTCGCTGGTCTTCGCCGCCCTCGGCGTCGCCATCGGCTACATCGCCAGCGGTGACGCGGTCCGGCCGATCACGATGATCATCTACTTCGTGCTCTCGATCCTCGGCGGCCTGTGGATGCCGAGCGCGACCTTCCCGCAGTGGATCCAGAACATCTCCGAATGGCTGCCCACCCACGCGTACGCTGCACTCGGCCAGGCCATCGAGCTGGGCGGCGCACCCCACGGCAAGGACGTCGCGATCCTCTGCGGCTACTTCCTGCTCTTCGCGGGCGGTGCGGCCTGGCTCTACCGGAAGGACACCCTGAAAGCGTGAACGAGGACGAGATGTCCGTGGGTATCGGGCGTCCGCCGGAGACCCGCAAGCAGGTGGGGATCAAGGGCCTCTGGATCGGCGTCTGGCTCGCCTTCATGAGCGCGCCGGTCAAGGATCTCGCCGACGGCTCCCACACCGCGTGGGCGACCGCGCTCGGCACCCTCGGGCTGGCGGTCTTCGTCGGCTCCTATCTGGTCCTCGTCTTCCGCCCGGCCCCGAAGATGCTCAACCCGTTCCAGGTCCGGGTCGTGCTCAGCTTCCTCGGTGCCCTCGCCGTCCTCCTGTCCCTGGCGCTCGGCACCCCGTGGCTGGTCCTGTTCGTGTACGTCTCGGTCTCCGCCGGGGCCACCCTGCCCCTGCGGAGCGCCCGCTGGATCATCCCCGCCGTCACCGCCGTGCTCGTCGGCATCGGTCTGACCGGCGACCACCCCCGCGAGATCATCACCGCCCTGGTCTTCCCGGCCCTGCTCGGCGGGTTCTCGATGACCGGCGTCCGGCAGATGATCCTCACCACGAACCAGCTCCGCGAGGCCCGCGCGACCGTTGCCCAGCTCGCCGCCAACGAGGAACGGCTGCGGCTGGCCCGCGATCTGCACGACCTGCTCGGCCACTCCCTCTCCCTGATCACCCTCAAGAGTGAACTGGCCGGACGGATGCTCCCCGACCACCCGGACCAGGCGGCCGCCCAGGTCGCCGACATCGAACAGGTGAGCCGGCAGGCCCTGGTGGACGTACGCGGCGCCGTCACCGGCTACCGCCGGCCGACGCTCCCCGGCGAACTGGCCGGCGCCCGCACCGCCCTCGCCGCCGCGGGGATCACCGCGGACATCCCGGCCGACGCCCCCGAGGACCTCCCGGAGAAGGCGGAGGAGGTGCTCGCGTGGGCGCTGCGGGAAGCCGTCACCAACGTCGTACGCCACAGCAACGCCCGGCACTGCACGGTCACCCTGGCCCCGCGCCAGACCCTGGACGGACGCATCCTCGAACTCACCGTCGCCGACGACGGCCGCGGCACCTCCGGCACGACGCCCGGCAACGGTCTCACCGGCATCGCCGAGCGGCTCGCCACCGTCGACGGGACGCTGATCACCCGGGCCACCAACTCTCGCTCCGGCAAAGGCTTCACCATGGCCATCGGCGTGCCGTTCGGATCGGGCCTAGGATCCGGGGAATGAGCATGATCAGACTTCTCCTCGCCGAGGACCAGTCCATGGTGCGCGAAGCCCTGGCGGCGCTCCTCGGCCTGGAGCCCGACATCGAGGTGGTCGCCCAGGTGGCCCGCGGTGACGAGGTGCTCGCCGCGGCCAGGGAGCACAGCATCGACGTGGCCCTCCTGGACATCGAGATGCCCGGCATGACGGGTATCGAGGCGGCCGGGGAGCTCCACCGCGCACTCCCGGACGTCAAGGTCGTCGTCGTCACCACCTTCGGCCGCCCCGGCTACCTGCGCCGCGCGATGGAGTCGGGCGCGGACGCGTTCCTGGTGAAGGACGCCCCGGCGTCCCAACTGGCCGAAGCGGTACGCAAGGTACTCGCCGGCGAACGCGTCATCGATCCCACCCTGGCGGCCGCCGCCCTCGCGGACGGGGCGAGCCCGCTGACCGACCGGGAGCGCGAGGTGCTGCGCACGGCGGCGGACGGCTCGACCAACGCGGAGATCGCCGCGTCGCTGCACCTGTCCCAGGGCACGGTCCGCAACTACCTCTCGACGGCGATCCAGAAGATGGCGGCGCGCAACCGCGCGGAGGCGGTCCGGATGGCACGCGAGAAGGGCTGGCTGTAGCCCACCCATGCCGGCGGGAGCGGCGTCACCGCGTCACTGCGTCGGCGACACCAGCCCCGCGTCGTACGCGATGATGACGAGCTGCACCCGGTCCCGGGCGCCGAGCTTGGCGAGCAGCCGGGTCAGGTAGGTCTTCGCGGTGGCGACACTGATGAACAGCCGCTCCGCGATCTCGGTGTTGGACAGCCCGCTGGCGACCAGCACCAGCACCTCGCGCTCCCGGTCCGTGATCGCCGTGAGCGGCCGCTGCGGCGACGCGGAGCCGGGGCGGCTCGCGAAGTCCTTGATCAGCCGCCGGGTGACGCTCGGCGCGATCAGGGCGTCCCCGGCCGCCACCACCCGTACCGCGGCCAGGATGTCCTCCAGCGCCATGTCCTTGACCAGGAATCCGGCCGCGCCGGCGCGCAGCGCGCCGTAGACGTAGTCGTCGTCGTCGAACGTCGTCAGGACCAGCACATGCGTCGGGCCGGAGCCCGCGGTGATCAGCTCGGTGGCCTCGATGCCGTTCAGGCCCGGCATCCGGATGTCCATCACGACCACGTCGGGGACCAGCTGACCGGTCAGCCGTACCGCCTCGTCGCCCGTCCCGGCCTCGCCGACGACGTCGATGTCGGGGAGGTCGGCGATGACCATGCGCAGTGCGGCACGCACCAGCGGCTGGTCGTCGGCGAGGAGTACCCGGATCGGGGCCGGGATCGCGGGGGCCGTACCGGCCGGTGTCCGTTCCTCGCTCATGCCGTGTCCTGCGCCGGCACCGGCAGCCGGGCCGTGACCCGGAATCCGCCGTCCGGGCGCGGGGCGGCGGCGAACTCGCCGTGCAGCAGGGCGACCCGCTCCCGCATGCCGACCAGGCCGAACCCGGTGTCCGCGGGGCTGCCCACGCCCCGGCCGCGGTCCGCCACCTCGATCGCGACATCCTCGGGGCCGTACTCGACGGACACCCGGCAGGATCCGGTGGCGGCATGCCGCACCACGTTGGTCACCGACTCCTGGATGATGCGGAACGCCGACAGGTCGATGTCCGGCGGCAGCGGCCGCCGGTCTCCGCGCCACCGCACGTCGACCCGGACGCCGGCCGCGGTCGTGGCCCGCGCCAGCCGCTCGACGTCGGCGAGCCCCTCCGTGGGCCGCAGCACAGCCGCCTCCCGCTCCGGCCCGTCCTGCCCCGGCCCGTCCTGCCCCGGCCCGGTCTGCCGCAGCGCGCCGAGCATCCGGCGCAGCCCCGACAGCGTCTCCCGGCCCGCGCTCTCCACCGCGCTCATCGCCTCGCGCGCGGCGTCCGGCTGGGTGTGCACGACCCGGGCCGCCGCACCCGCCTGGAGGGCGATGATGCCGACGCTGTGCGCGACCATGTCGTGCATCTCGCGGGCGATGCGCAGCCTTTCCTCGACGATCGCCTGTTCGGCCGCCTGTGCGGTCAGGGTCTCGTCGTGCCGGCGCGCCTCATACGCCGAGCCGCCCACCAGCCAGGCGACGACCGCGGTCAGGGCGACGACCAGCCCCGCAGACGTTCCCGCAGGCCACCCGGCCAGCAGCCGGACGGCCAGGAAGCCGGTGACGACGAAGAGCGCCATAGCGAGGGCTATGAGTCCGGTCCGTCGCGGTCGGGTGGCGGTGACGTAATACAGCGCCACGTCGGCGGCCAGGAACTGGGCGAGCGGAATTTCCGACACGCTCAGCGAGGTGCTGGCGAGTGCGGCGGCTCCCAGCACCATGGCCAGGCCCTGCAACGGGCGTCGCTCCATGGCGAAGCAGCCGCCGATCGCCAGTGCCGTGGAGAGCAGCTGGGTCAGCAGACCGTCCCACCGGTAGAACAGGACCCCGGGCCGGACAGACGGTGCGTACTCCCCGGGCAACCGCACCCGCACGAGGAAGGTGAGCAGCACGCCCGCGTACCAGGCCAGTGCCACCCACCAACCCGGCGGCACGCGCTTCATCAGCGGAACGGAAGGCAAGTGGGACATGCGCCGATCGTAGCCACCGCCCCCCGGACCGGCATCGGACCACGGTTGTACACCCGGGGTCGACACCGGACCCGACAGGTGTCACCGGTGGTCCGACGACGAACAAGAGCTGCGGAAGCCACAGTTGACGGTGTGATCGAAGTCAACGGACTGACCAAGCGATACGGTGCCGCGAGCGCCGTCAAGGACCTCACCTTCACCGTTCGGCCCGGCGAGGTCACCGGCTTCCTCGGACCCAACGGGGCCGGCAAGACCACCACGCTGCGCATGCTGCTGGGCCTGGTCGAGCCGACCGCCGGGACGGCCACCCTCCAGGGCCGGCCGTTCCGCGGCCATCCGCGCGGACTGCGGCACGTCGGCGCCCTCCTGGACGCGGGCGACGTGCACGGCGGCCGCACCGCACGCGCCCACCTGGCCATGCTGGCCCGCAGCAACGGCATCCCGCGGACCCGGGTCGACGAACTTCTCCAGGACGTGGGCCTCGCGGGGGCGGCGCGTCGGCGCATCGGCGGCTTCTCCCTCGGGATGCGCCAGCGCCTCGGCATAGCCACCGCACTGCTCGGCGACCCGCCGGTGCTGCTCTTCGACGAACCGCTCAACGGCCTTGATCCGGAAGGTGTGCTGTGGGTGCGCGGCCTGTTCCGCAGGCTCGCCGCCGAGGGGCGCACCGTGTTCGTCTCCAGTCACCTGATGACGGAGATGGAGCACACCGCCGACCGGCTCGTGGTCATCGGCCGCGGCAAACTCATCGCGGCCGAGAGCCTGACCGCGTTCGCCGCCCGGAGCACCCGCCTCAGCGTGACCGTAGGCACCCCCGACTCCGCAGCGCTCACCCCACTGCTCACCGCAGAGGGAGCCGAGGTGGTCCGGGACGGCGACCGCCTCACGGTCACCGGGCTCACCGCCGCCCGCGTCGGTGAGCTCGCCCTGCACCACCGCTTGCTGCTCCACGAACTCACCACGGTCGGAGCTTCGTTGGAGGAGGCGTTCATGGAACTGACCGCAGAGAGCGTCGAATACCTCGCAGGAGACCCCCGATGACCATGGCACAGGCCACGACCGCGCCATCCGCCCGGGTGAGCGACGACGAACCCCGCGCCCGCTTCCGCGACCTGCTCGCCGCCGAGTGGCTCAAGACGTGGTCGCTGCGCTCCACCTCCTGGATGTACGCGATCACCGCGCTGGCCGTCATCGCGTTCAACGCCGGTACGGCCTACGACCACTACAAGTACTGGTACCAGTACGGCGACCGCGGCCGCGAGTCCTTCATTGCCAACGGCTCGCCCCTCATGGACGCCTTCACCGGGAACGCCGCCATGGTGCTGGTGCTGGCCGTCGCCGCCATCGGTGCCGTGTCGATCACCGGCGAGTACGGCACCGGCCTGATCCGCACCACGTTCACCGCCGTCCCGGCCCGCCGCTCGGTGCTGGCCGCCAAGGCCCTCGTACTCGCCGCCGTCACCACGGTCTTCGGCGCACTCGTCGCCCTGGCGTCCTTCGCGTCGACGCAGGCGATCCTCTCCGGCCGGGGCGCGTCGGTGACCCTCGGCCACCCGGGCGCCCTGCGCGTCGTGGTGGCCTCCGCGCTGCTCGCCCCGGTGGCGGGCCTCGCGGGCCTGGCGATCGGTGCGGTGATACGCCACACCGGAGGCTCCGTCATCGGATGCGTGGTGGTGCTGCTCCTGCTCCCCAATGTCCTCAGCGACCGTCGCCATCTCACGGCGGTGCTCCAGCACACGCTGCCCTTCAGCGCGTGGGAGCGGCTGTCGGCCTCGGATCTCCATGCGTCCGTCCTCTACCCGTGGACGGTCTCCGGAGCCTGGACGGTCTACGCGGCCTGGGCTCTGCTGGCGGGCGTGGTCGCGACGGTCGCGGTGCACCGCCGAGACCAGTGACGGTGGGTGGCGGGGCATCTGCTCGCCCCACCCGGGTCTCCCACTCGCCTTGCCTGCAAAGAATTTCAGAAACATGCTGGAAATTCTTGCGTGACCTCTTGACGTGTTCATCGCCGGGACGGCAGGCTCCGACCACCCCACGGTGGCCAGGCGCGTGGCCACCCACACCGGGTACGGACCCCACTTCCGTACCCGCGACCGAAGGAGCCGCAATTGAGTTCCCGCGCCGCTCGCGCGACACTGGCCGGCCTGCTCGCCGCCGCCGGTATCACCGCCCTCGCCCCCTGGACCTCCCAGGCGACCCCACCGGGCGACAAGACCGTCACCGCCACCCTGTTCGAGTGGAAGTACGACGCGGTGGCCCAGGCCTGCAAGGACTCGCTGGGTCCGGCCGGCTACGGCTACGTGGAGGTCTCGCCCGCCTCCGAGCACATCCAGGGCGACCAGTGGTGGACCTCCTACCAGCCGGTCAGCTACCGGATCGCCGGCCGGCTCGGTGACCGCGACTCGTTCCGGTCGATGGTGGAGAGCTGCCATGGGGCCGGGGTGAAGGTGGTCGCCGACGCCGTCATCAACCACATGTCGTCCGGCTCCGGCACCGGGACCGGCGGCACCGCGTACACGAAGTACGACTACCCCGGTTACTTCCAGGACCAGGACTTCCACGCCTGCCGCAAGGACATCAGCAACTACGGGGACCGCAACGACGTCCAGACCTGCGAGCTGGTCGGCCTGGCCGACCTTGACACCGGCAGCGACGCCGTCCGTTCGACGATCGCCGCCTACCTCTCCGACCTGCGCACCCTGGGCGTCGATGGCTTCCGCATCGACGCGGCCAAGCACATGGCCGCCGACGACATCGCCGCGATCAAGGGCAAGATGGCCGACCCGGGCTTCTGGGTCAGCGAGGTCATCCAGGGCGGCGGCGAGGCCGTCCAGCCCGAGGAGTACACGGGCGTGGGCGACGTCGACGAGTTCCGCTACGGCGGCCATCTCAAGAGCGCCTTCCAGGGCGGCTCGATCGCCGGGCTGAAGAACGTCGCCGACGGCAAGCTGGCGAGCGCCGCCGCCCGTACGTTCGTCGACAACTGGGACACCGAACGCAACGGGTCCACGCTGACGTACAAGGACGGCGCGGCCTACACCCTGGCCAACGTCTTCATGCTTGCCTCGCCCTACGGCTCCCCGAACGTGTTCTCCGGCTACGAGTGGTCGGACAAGGACGCGGGCCCGCCGAACGGCGGCGCGGCCGGCTGCGACAGCGGCGGCTGGACCTGCATGCACGCGCGGACGGCGATCACCGGCATGGTCGGCTTCCACAACGCCACCGCGGGAGCCGGACTGACCGACTGGTGGGACAACGGCTCGTCGGCCATCGCCTTCGGCCGCGGCGACAAGGGCTTCGTGGCCGTCAACAACGGTGACGGCGCCCTCCAGCAGACGTTCACCACCTCGCTTCCCGCGGGCACCTACTGCAACGTCGCCGCCGCCGCCCCGGACGCGTGCGACGGCAATACGGTGCAGGTGGGCGACGGCGGCACGCTGACGGCGACCGTACCGGCGAAGGGCGCGCTGGCGCTGCACGGCTGAGCCCGCGCGGTCCGTACGGGGTGGTGCCAGGACATCCTGCTACCGGACCGGCCGCCCGATGCCGGGGCCCTCGCAGGCCCCGGCATCGGGCGGCTTGCCGACCTGTTGCCGTACAGGTCCCCGCTCGCAAGAGGGCCGGTGTCGGCCGTCAGGGACCCTAGAGGGCGGCGGTGGTCTGCCCGCCGTTCGCGCTGCCGGCCAGCCACTGCGACCACGACAGGTTGAAGGAGGCGTAGCCGTTGTCGGCGGGCGCCTTGGCGCGCGGGGAGCCGGTGACCGTGATCGGGTCGCCCTGCTTGACCTGTCCGTAGAACCACTTCGCGTCGGACAGCGAGAGGTGGACGCAACCGTGCGAACCGCGGGCGCTGCCGCTGCCCGGGTTGGTGTCGCCGGTGGAGTAGTGGACGTAGGTGCCCGACTGGGTGAGGTGGATGTCCCAGGGCAGGGTCAGGTCGTAGTAGTTCGCATCGCCCTTGTTGCAGCTGATGCCGACGCTGCAGGACGTCATGTGGACCTTCTCCTGCTTGTCGATCACCGCCATCGTGCCGTTCCACGTCGGGTACTCGGTGCTGCCCGCGTTGATGGAGAGCGTCCGCACCGGGGAGCCGTTGCGGGTGATCTTCATGGTGTGACCGGTGACCGAGGCGTCGGCCCGGACGTCGTCACCGATGGTGAAGGAGTGGGTGTAGGGGTGGGTGCCGTACCGGCCGCTGCCGTTGGAGACGTACTTCAGGTCGGCGTCGAGCCGCACCTTGGTGCCGGACTTCCAGTACTGCTCCGGGCGCCAGTCGACCCGCTTGTCACCCATCCAGTGCCAGGCGCCGGTGGTGGGGACCGAGGCGGAGACCTTGAGGTGCTTCTCGATGTTCTTGTGGGCCGAGGCGGCCACCGGGTTGGTGAAGACGACGGAGATCGGCATGGCGACGCCGACCGTCGCCTTGTCCAGCGGCGCGATCGAGTCCAGCAGCATCGGCGGACCCGTGGGGTGCGTGGGCGAGGGGCGTGCACTCGCGGACGCCCGCCCGGACGCACCACCCTTCGCACTGTCGTGGGAGCTGTCCGAGTCCGACGCGTTGCCACCGCACGCGCTCGTCCCCGCCAGTACCGCACCGACCAGCAACGCGATCCCTATAACGCCCTTGCCCCGCCGCATGTCCTGCTCCACTCGCGTCACTACATCAAGGATTCAACATTTACAGAGACAGGGAGTTGGGCCCGGCGGTTGCAGGCGGCGCGTAAAGCGCGTGCCAAGTCCGCGGGCCGGTAAGCACGAAGGGGCCGGGCCGCCCGTCGGCGACCCGGCCCCCCACGCCTGTCTCGTTACGGGAAGGAAACCACATTCGAAGGGACGGTGGTCGTCCCGGATGTCGGTGATCCCGTGTCATTGATGACGTGTTCGTACTGGCCCTGGCCGCCGAGCGAGACGACGAGCAGGTCGTGGAACTTCACGCCGGGCTTCACCGGTGCCTCGAAGCCGTGGTCCTGGCGGATCGTCGGATCGACGTTGAAGTAGCAGTAACTGCCCAGGCCCCAGCCCTCGTGGGTGGTGACGGAGTCGTCGACCTTGTAGGCCGCGAACCCCTTGACGTCACCGTTCTGGACGGCGGCCTGGTTGGGGGCGTCGTACGCCTTCTCGTTCTGGAAGAAGATCGTCTTGCCGTTCTCCCCGGACCAGCGGACGTCGTACTTGTTGAAGTGCTCCACGAACAGGCCGGTCGCCAGGACGTTGTCGCCGTTGACCTGGAGGCCGTAGTCGGCCCGGTTGGTCTCCCAGCCGACGCCCTCGCCGTGGTCGGCACGCCACAGCCAGGTGTGGTCGATGATCGTGTCGTTGCTGTTGACCACCATGCCGGTGGTGGCCTTGCCGGCCCCCGCGCCGCCGACGCGGATGAACACGTCCTGCAGCGAGGTGGGGTTGTCCGCGTGGCTCGCGGACGCGCCCTGCGGGCCGACCTCGATCAGCGACTCGGAGTTGGTGGTACCGGCGTCGACGAGCAGGCCGGCGAGCTTCACGCCGTCCACGTCACCGACCTTGATGGCGGTCACCCCGTTGTCCGGGATGATCGTGGCAAGACCGAGGCCGAGCGCCACGGTGTTGGCGCGGTCGATGTTGATGGTCTGGTCGACGTGGTAGATGCCGGGCGTGAACAGCAGGTGCAGGCCCTGGTCCACCGCCGCGTTGATCGTCTCGGCGGTCGCGCCGGGCTTCACCACGTAGAACTGGTCCAGCGGTATCGACTCGCCCTGCGGCGTGCCGTTGCCCCACGAGGTGCCACGTGCGTTGGTGCGCTTGGCGGGGACGAACACCTTGTAGTCGTCGCCGTCCAGGTACAGGAACGGCTTCTCGCGGGAGACCGGGGTGTTCTCCAGCGTGGTGTACGGCGGCTCCGGGAAGCTCTGGGCGGGTGCGCCCTCGACACCGGAGAACGTCATGTTCCAGACGCCGTTGCCCCAGCTGCCGACCGAGCTGTCACGGGTGTACCACTGCTGCTGCGAGTACGGCCCGACCTGGCCGTCGATCTTGCTGTCGGCGATGTACCCGCCGCTCGCCCAGCCGTAGCCGTCGGGCGCCAGGTTCAGCCCGCCCTTGACGTGCATCCGGCGGAACGGGGCGGCCTGCGACACGGCCCAGCGGTCCGTGCCGCTCACCGGGTTGAGCGCGAGGTTCTCCGCCGAACGCCAGAAGTTCTGCGTCGCGTTGCCGTTGAACCAGCCCGCGTCGACGGTCACATCACCGTTGAAGGTGGTGTCGTCCGGGTTCAGGCCGAGACCGGCGATCGAGGTGTAGAACCCGATCTGCGCGTTGAGGTTGTTGTACGTGCCCGGCTTGAACATCAGCGCGTAACGGCCGTCACCGAACTGCGCCGACTCCTGCTTCTTGAACACGTCGTCGACCTTGGCCTGGATGTCCGGCATCGACGGGTCGAACACCATGACGTTGGGACCGAGGTCGCCACCGCCCTCGATGGCCTGCGCGTCGGCGCCGAAGGCGTTCTGCGCGGTGGGGACGGCCATGAGGAGCGAGACGGCGAAAGCGGCGAACCCGAACGAGCGGGTACGGCGCCTGCGACGGGGTGCGGTGGGGGGTGCCGCGGGGGTTTCCGTGGGGGGAGCATGCATAGACGTACGTCTCCTGAGTCGTGGTACGGGTGACACGACGAGCTTCTCGGAGAGCGCTCTGAGAGCGCTCTCCGACGGGAGTTGATGGTTCCGCCGTTACCCGGGAAACGTCAAGAGGTGTGCAACATGAGCCTCACCAGATCCGCCTGATCGCAACAATTAACGCCAGCAGAAAGGCAATTGGCCCGTTCTGCGCTCAGTTCCGGGTGCGGTTGGCTTTAGGAGTTGATGTTGGGTTGCGGGGGGTCGCTACGGAGCCGGCGGTACGCGCCTGTTCGGACCCGGGGGAGCCCCTGCAGGGTCCGCCGCAGCCGGGTCGACGCCCTAAGGTCGTGCGGTATGACGGACCTCCCCCCGCTGAACGCGACCCGGACCTACTACGACGCCGTGGCCGAGGACTACGCCGGGCGCGTGCAGAGCCTCTTCGCCGAGGATGTGACCGGGCGTGCGATGCTCGGCGCGTTCGCCGAGGAGGTACGCGCCGACGGCGGGCTGCCGGTCGCCGATCTCGGCTGCGGTCCGGGGCACGTGGCCGCGCACCTGGCCGCCCTCGGCGTCTCCGTGTCCGGGGTGGACCTGTCGCCGCGGATGGTGGACATCGCCCGCCGGAGCTACCCGGACCTGCGGTTCGAAGTGGGCTCGATGAACGCGCTCGACCTCCCCGACGGCGGGCTCGGCGGGGTCGTCGCCTGGTGGTCGATCATGCACACGCCCCCGGAGCTGCTCCCGGCGCTCTTCGCCGAGTTCCACCGGGTGCTGGCTCCGGGCGGCCGGTTCCTGCTGGGGTTCCACGCCGGCGAGGACGAGCCGTACACGGGGCGCGAGCGCGAGGACGGGACGTCCTACGACATCCACCTGCTGTCGCCCGACCGGGTCGGCGAACTGCTGGAGCGGGCCGGGCTCGCCGTCACCGCGCGGATGACGGGCGAGGGCGCGAAGTGGCCCTCGGCATGCCTGTCCGGCCGCCGGCCCGCCGACGTCCCCGCTCCCCGCGGGGCCCCTGCCGGACGTTGACCGCCCGCCTCACCCCTGGGTGATGCGGGCGATCGCCTCGACGGTCAGGGCGCGGTCGTGCGGTTCGGTCTCCAGGGCGCGGTGGATGGACAGGCCCTCGATCAGCGCGTCGAGCTGGCGGGCCGTCGCCGGGTCGAAGTGCCACTCCAGCGCACGACGGCTCCGGCGCATCCACTCCCGGGTCAGCTCGCGGTAGGCGGGCTTGCGGGCGGCGAGGGTGTACAGCTCGTGGGTGAGGACCAGTTCGCGCTGGTTGCCGCCGGACAGGTGGTGCACGAGACCGGCCACCGCCTCCCGGGCCTCGGCGGGTGTGTGCGCGGCGCCGAGCCGCTCCTCGAAGACGGCGACGATGCTGCTGGAGAAGCGGACGAACGCCTCCCGCAGCAGCTCGTCCATGCCGCCGAAGTGGTAGGTCATCGATCCGAGCGGCACTCCGGCGCGGGCGGCGACCTTGCGGTGCGAGGTGCCGGCGACCCCCTCTTCCGCGATCAGGTCGAGCGCGGCGGTGATGATGCGCTCCCGCCGCTCGGGGTCGTTCTGTCCGGTCGCCACGTGCCTGCCTTTCTGAGCTCCAGGGCCTCCCGTCCGGATCGGGCCGGGCCGGCGTGTTCCGGTCCCTGATCCGGACGGGAGATCCTAGATCGAGCGGATCACCCGGGCCGGATTGCCCACGGCGACCACGTTGGCGGGGACGTCCTTGGTCACGACGGCTCCGGCGCCGATGACGCTGTTGTCCCCGATGGTCACCCCGGCCAGCACGATCGCCCCGCCGCCGAGCCAGACATTGTCGCCGATCGTGATCGGCTCGGCCGCCTCCAGCTTGTCCCGGCGCGGCTCCGGCTCCACCGGGTGGGTGGGGGTGAGCAACTGTACGTTCGGCCCGATCTGGCAGTCGCGGCCGATGGTGATGGGGGCGACGTCCAGCGCGGTGAGGTTGTAGTTGATGAACGTGTCCTCGCCGACGGTGAGGTACGTGCCGTAGTCGACGTACAGCGGCGGCCGGATGTGGGCGCCCGCGCCCAGCCCGCCGAGGAGTTCGGCTACGAGCGGCTGCGCGGCGCCGGCGTCCTCCGTGTACGCCGCCAGGTACCTGGCGGCCAGTCGCACCGCCCGCTGCTGGGCCGTGGCGATGTCCGGGTCGTCGGCGATGTAGAGGTCTCCGGCCAGCATCCGCTCATGGTTGGTACGGGGGTCTCCCGCGAAGTGGTCCGTCATGCGTACGATCGTACACTCAAGGCGTACGATCGTACGCTCCTCTCGTTCCCCTTCTTCGATCCGTCTGCTGAGGCCCCGCTACCCATGGATGCCGCCACTCGCCGCCGGCGAGCCGCCCTGTTCCTCTTCATGCTGGCCGCCGGCGTCGGCATGGCCTCGTGGGTGGCCCGCACCCCGGCCGTCCGGGACGGCCTCGATGTGTCCACCGGCTCGATGGGCCTCGTCCTGTTCGGCCTGTCCACCGGTTCGATGGCAGGCGTCACGGCCTCGGGCCCGCTCGTACGACGGCACGGGGGACGGGCGACGATCAGCCTCGGCGCGTCGTTGATCGTCGCCGGGCTGCTGGTCGTCGCCGCGGGCACGAGCCTGTCGCTGGCGGGCGGGGTCTTCTGCGGACTGGCCCTGTTCGGCACCGGGATGGGGCTGTCCGAGGTCGCGTTCAACATCGAGGGGGCGGCCGTCGAGAGCGTGATCGGCCGGCCCGTCCTGCCGGTGCTGCACGGCTGCTTCAGCCTGGGCACCGTGCTCGGGGCGCTGCTCGGCATGGCGCTGACCGCGGCCGACTTCCCCGTCGGCCGCCACCTCGCGCTCGTCGCGGTGCTCATAGCCGCCGCCGCGGTCAGGGCTGTGCACCGGATCCCGCACGGCACCGGGAGGGCGCCGGCCGGCGCCGCGCCCCGGCAGGGTGGCCGGCGAGGGCAGCTGCGGGTGTGGCAGGACCGGCGGCTGGTCCTCATCGCGGTGATCGTCCTGGCCGTGGCGTTCGCGGAGGGCGCCGCCAACGACTGGCTGCCGCTGCTCATGGTGGACGGCTACCACGTGAGCGCCACGGCCGGTTCGCTGACCTTTCTGGCCTTCGCCTCCTCGATGACGCTCGGCCGCTTCGCCGGCGGCCCGCTGCTCAGGCGGTTCGGCCGGGTGCGGGTGGTCCGGTTCAGCGCCGGGACCGCCGCCGTGGGGCTGGTGCTGGTGATCGTCTCGCCCAGCCCGCTGGTGGCGGGCGTCGCCGCGGTGCTGTGGGGGCTGGGTGCCTCGCTGGGCTTCCCGGTCGCCCTCTCCGCGGCGGGCGACCACCCGCACGACGCGGCGGCGCGGGTCGGGGCGGTCGCCACCGCGGGGTACGTCTCCTTCCTCGTCGGCCCGCCCGGCCTCGGCTTCCTCGCCGACCACCTCGGGCTCCGGCTCACGATGACCGTCGTCCTCGCCCTGCTGATCGTCGCCTCGGCCCTGGCCGGGGCGCTCGGTCCCGGCCGCCGGGAGGTGCGGGCGGCGTCGGCCGGGGGCAGGGGCGTGATCGGACCGCCCCCTGAATCACCCGCTTCAGGGGCGTTCGCCGGCCTCCTCCTCCCACAGCGCGGTGCTGTGCGCCGCGACCAGCGCCCCGATCCGGGCGAGCGCGTTCCCGGCCGGCCGCGGGTCGAGCCGCCGGCCGTCGCGCAGCCGCAGCGCGACGTGGTCGCCGGCGGCCTCCGCGGCGCCGATGACCGCCTGGTACGGGATCAGGCGGGCCTCCCGGACGCGGGCGCCCAGACTGCCGCGCTCCCGGCCGGAGACCTCCGCGCGCAGCCCGAGCGCGGTGCAACGACGCTCGAGCGCCTCGGCGTTCGGCAGTTCGGCGTCCGAGACCGGAAGGATCACGACCTGGGTGGGGGAGAGCCACGCCGGGAACGCGCCGCCGTGCTGCTCGATGAGGTGGGCGACGGCCCGCTCCACGCTGCCGACGATGCTGCGGTGCACCATGACCGGGCGGTGTTTCGCCCCGTCCGCGCCGATGTAGTGCAGGTCGAACCGCTCGGGCTGGTGGAAATCGACCTGGACGGTGGACAGGGTCGACTCGCGGCCCGCCGGATCGGCGACCTGGACGTCGATCTTCGGACCGTAGAACGCGGCCTCGCCCCCGGCCGACTCGTACGGCAGCCCCGAACGTTCAAGGACCCCGGTCAGCAGCGCGGTCGAGCGCTGCCACATCTCCGGCGCGGCGACGTACTTCCCGCCCGGACCCGGCAGGGAGAGCCGGAAGCGGGCCGGGCGGATGCCAAGTGCCTCGTACGCACGCCGGATCATGTCCAGTGCTGCCTGCGCCTCCTGCGCGACCTGGTCCAGGGTGCAGAAGATGTGCGCGTCGTTCAGCTGGATGGCCCGCACCCGGGTCAGCCCGCCGAGCACCCCGGAGAGCTCCGAGCGGTACATGCCGCCCAGCTCGGCCATCCGCAGGGGGAGTTCGCGGTAACTGTGCGAGCGGGAGCGGTAGATCACCGCGTGGTGCGGGCACAGGCTCGGCCGCAGCACGACCTGCTCGCCGCCCAGCTCCATCGGCGGGAACATGTCGTCGCTGTAGTGCGACCAGTGTCCCGAGATCTCGTACAGCTCCCGCTTGCCGAGCACCGGCGAGTACACGTGCCGGTAGCCCGCCCGCCGCTCGGCGGTGCGGATGTACTCCTCCAGGGTGTGCCGCAGTGCCGCGCCGTCGGGGAGCCAGTAGGGAAGCCCCGCCCCGATGAGCGGGTCGGTGTCGAACAGCTCCAGCTCGCGGCCGAGTCTGCGGTGGTCGTGCATGGCGGTCTCCTCGCGTACGAAGGGCGAGTCACCGCAAGCAGAAGCCCCGGGGCACTCGCCCCGGGGCTTCGGACTGTCAGCAGTCAGCGCGCCGGGACACTCTCCGGCGTCGTCGTCATGGCAGCGCGCTTCATACGGGCGACGCTAGCAGCGGGCCGCGGCAGTCCGCGCGGGTCTTTTTTCGTCCGGGGCGTCCGGGGCGTCCGGGCACGGCGGGTCAGGCCTTCCTGGCCGAGTCGAGGTGGGCGAACACGACCACGTTGTCCTCGTAGTCCCTGACCTTCTTGTCGTAGTTGCCGCCGCAGGTGATCAGCCGCAGCTGGGCGTCCGGAGTGTCCGCGTAGACCCGCTTGTCGGGGAACTTCGCCTTGCTGAACGTCTCGACGGTGTCGACCTTGAAGGTGGCCACGGTGCCGTCCGCGCGCGTGATGTCGACCGTCGCACCGGGCCGCAGGAAGCGCAGCTGGAGGAAGATCGCCGGACCGGTCGTCGTGTCGACGTGGCCCGCCACGATCGCGGCCCCGCGCTCACCGGGCGTCGCGCCGTCCTTGAACCAGCCGGCCAGGTTCTTGTCGTTCGGGGGAGGGGCGTCGAGCCGGCCCGAGGCGCCCACGGACAAGGGGGTGAACGGTGCGTCCACCACGATGGCCGGGATCCGCAGTCGCGTCGGTACGGACCGGGGCAGGGCCGGACCGACGCTCGGGGCGGCCGGCTTCGGGGAGGCACTGGGGGCGGCGCTGGAGACGTAGAGGGGGGCCGGTGCGGCCATCGACGGCGGGGCGGGTGGTTTGTCGTCGGCCGGGAAGCCGATGGAGTTGTAGATGAGGAGCATGCCGAGCCCGGCCGCTGCGGCGGGCCAGAGCAGGGCGCGGCCGAGCGTGATGGTGTCGGAGGCAGTCCGGGAGGAGGATGAACCGGGCGACTGCGGGGCGGCCATGGGAACGAGCCTTTCGTCCGTGCGGAGCAGCGGTGCGTGGCTGCGGTGCGGGTGGTGGGGGGAAACGAAGGCGCCGCGGCCGCCGTCCGGAGGGACGGCGGCCGCGACAGTGGAGCGACCGGCCGGCGGTGCGGTCCGGTCAGGCCATCGCGCCACCCGTCGCCTGGCGACGGCGCAGCTTGTACGCGCCGACACCGACACCACCGAGGAGCAGCAGCGATCCGGCCGCCAGGCCACTGCCGGTCATGGCCATCGCGCCACCACCGGTGTGCATGCCGCCGCTGGGCTTGTCCTTCTTCCAGCCCTCGTCCTCGGACTTCTGGTAACCGCCCTCGTCGCTCTTCTCGGACTTCTCGGACTTCGCCGACTTGTCGCTCTTGCTGCTCTCGTCGTCACTGCCCGGCTGCCACTCCTTGGCGACCGTCGACGACAGGGCGCCGCCGCCGGTGTGGACGCCGCCGTGCAGCTTCTCGTCGTCCTCGTCCTTGTACTTGCCGCCCTCGTCGTCGTTGCCGGGCTGCCACTCCTTGGCGACCGTCAGCGACAGGGCGCCGCCGCCGGTGTGGACGCCGCCGTGCGGCTTCTCCTTGTCCTCGTCCTTGTACTTGCCGCCCTCGTCGTCGTTGCCGGGCTGCCACTCCTTGGCCACGGTCAGCGACAGCGCGCCGCCGCCGGTGTGGACGCCGCCGCTGGGCTTGTCCTTCTTCCAGCCCTCGTCGTCCGACTTGCCGTGCTCGTCGCTGTCGTGGTCCCCGGTCACGGTCTTGGCCAGGGCGCCGCCGCCGGTGTGGACGCCGCCGTTCGGCTTGTCCTTCTCCCAGCCGCCGTCGTCGGACTTGCCGTGCTCGTCGCTGCTGGAGGACGAGCCGCTGTCGTGCTCCCAGTCGCCGGCCACGGTCATGGCGTAGGCGGAGGGAGCGGTGATCGTGAGGACCGCCGTGACGGCGGCCGAAGCGAACAGTGTGCGGGCAGAGCGCATCTGAACACATTTCCTTTCGTCGCGACTGCGAAGAGCGGCGGAATGCCGACTCGTAGTGGCGCAGTGGCTACGTGATCCACCGTCAGCCGGAACACCGGGGCGCGCCATCGGAGAGCGCCGCATTGGAGCTACGCCGTGGGCTCATCGAGTGGCGGAGGGCGGATAATCACCCGTTGGACGGCACGACGCGCCGAGGCGAGGTTTGGACTTTTCCGGATCACTCGTTCGCTGACGGAGCTTCACCGCGCCGGGACGGGAATCGGGTCCCGCCGAAAACCTGTTGCGCGGCCGGTCGGCCGGCTGCTGTACTCGCCGCATCAGCCGACAGGACCAGGAGACTTCGATGCGCCGATCTCACATGTTCATTCAGACGGGAATTCACACCGAAACTGAGAACATGGAGTTCTGTGCACACGCTGAATCTTGGCATTCTGGCGCATGTCGACGCCGGTAAGACAAGCCTGACCGAGCGGCTGCTCCACACCGCCGGAATCATCGACGAGATCGGACGCGTCGACGACGGGAACACCCGGACCGACTCCCTCGCGCTCGAACGCCGCCGAGGCATCACCATCAAGTCCGCGGTCGTCTCGTTCGCCCTCGACGACGTCACCGTCAACCTGATCGACACCCCCGGCCACCCGGACTTCATCGCCGAGGTGGAACGGGTGCTGAGCGTGCTCGACGGCGCGGTGCTGGTCATCTCCGCAGTGGAGGGCGTGCAGGCGCAGACCCGGATCCTGATGCGGACCCTGCAGCGGCTGCGCATTCCGACGCTCGTCTTCGTCAACAAGACCGACCGCGCCGGAGCCCGGTACGAACAGGTGCTGCGGAGCATCTCGGAGAAGCTCACGCCGAACGCCGTCGCGATGGGCCCGGCGGTCACCGGCCTCGGCACCCGCGACGCGAGCTGCCCGCCGTACGCCGACGACGACCGCCGGCTCACCGGCCGGCTGACGGACCTGCTCACCGAGCACGACGACGCCCTGCTCGCCGCCTGCGTCGAGGGCGGCGAGTCGGTCGCGCCCACCCGGCTCCACGAGGAGCTGGCGGCGCAGACCAAGCGGGCGCTGGTCCACCCGGTGTACTTCGGCTCGGCCGTGACGGGCGCGGGCATCACCGCCCTCACCCGCGGGATCAGGGAACTGCTGCCCGCGGCCGGGGGCGATGCGGACGGGCCGGTCTCCGGCACCGTCTTCAAGGTCGAACGCGGACCGGCGGGCGAGAAGCTCGCGTACGTCCGGATGTTCTCCGGGACGGTACGGACCCGCGACCGGCTGCCGGTCGCGCGGGGGCCGGTCGCCGTCGCGGAGGGCAAGGTGACCGGGATCGACGTCTTCGCGCACGGTGCGGACATCCGCAGCGACTCGGTCGGACCGGGCCGGATCGCGAAGCTCCGCGGACCGGGCGACATCAGGATCGGCGATGCGGTCGGTGTCCCGCGGAAAGCGGCGCAGGAACACCATTTCGCCCCGCCGACACTGGAATCCGTGGTGGTGCCCACAGCGCCCGCCTCCAGGGGAGAGCTGCATTTCGCGCTGGCGCAACTCGCCGAACAGGATCCGCTGATCGATCTGCGGCAGGACGACATCCGCAAAGAAGTGTCCGTATCGCTCTACGGCGAAGTGCAGAAGGAAGTGATCCAGGCAACGCTCGCGGAGGAATTCGGTATCGACGTCACTTTCCGCGGGACCACGACCATCTGCCTGGAACGCCCGTCCGGCACCGGCGCCGCATTCGAGATCATCGACACGGACGACAATCCCTTCCTTGCGACGGTCGGCCTGCGCGTCGACCCCGCCCCGGTAGGCAGCGGCGTGGACTACCGGCTGGAGGTGGAACTCGGCTCCATGCCGTACTCCCTTATGCGAGCGGTCGAGGAAACCGTCGTCGAAACGCTCGAACAGGGTCTGTGCGGATGGCGCGTGACGGACTGCACGGTCACCATGACGCACTCCGGTTACTGGCCCCGCCAGAGTCACTCGCACGCCGTCTTCGACAAGTCCATGTCGAGCACGGCCGGGGACTTCCGCAATCTGACCCCCCTGGTCCTGATGGCGGCGCTCGAACGGGCGGGCACCACGGTGTGCGAGCCGATGCACCGCTTCCGGCTGGAACTCCCCACCGACGCGCTCGGCCCGCTCCTGTCGGTACTCGCCCGGCTGAGGGCCGTCCCGGGCGCACCCTCCCTGGACGGCGCGCTCTGTGTGCTGGACGGCGAGATCCCGGCAGCCCGGGTGCACGAACTGCAGCAACAGCTCCCGGGGCTCACCCGGGGCGAAGGAGTACTGGAATCCGCGTTCGCCTCCTACCGGCCGGTCACCGGCACCGCCCCGGAGCGGCCGCGCACGGACCACAACCCTCTCGATCGCGCGGAGTACCTGCTTCACACGGTGCGGCGGGTGGGATCCCAGGGGGGCTGCCGGTAGCTACCGGGGGGCGGTCCGGGCGGCGTCCAGCACCTCGAACCGCCGCCCCCGGAGGGGACGTGGATGAGGCCGATGGTGTGACAGCGCGTCATATGACGCACACAGGACACCGCGCCTCCCGGTTTTAGTTTCATCTTATGTTCCTATAAATCGTGCCGAGTGAACGGCTGCGTCCAAGCTCCGCTGTCCGAATCTCGTTGCGCGTTCCGCGGTCTCCCGCTCCAGCGGCCTCAGTGAGATCAGGTCGGCCTTCCAGGGCCGAACTCACTGACTACGGGTCGGCAGCCGCATCACCCTCCCGGAACAGAAAGGCCACCTTTCATGGCTGTGGCTGCCCCGACCTCGATCCCTCACGCACCTGACCGGATGTCCGTCCGGCGTAGACGTATCTGGCTCAGAGCCACATTCGCCGTGTTGTCGGGCGTGACCGTGCTGAGCACCAACACCTTGTTCACGCCTGCCGCGTACGCGGCCGAAGCCCCGGTGGGGCTGGGGACGGACACCAGCTACGCGGTGCTGGGCGGCTCGACGGTCACCAACACCGGCCCCTCCGTCATCAACGGGGACCTCGGGGTCAGCCCGGGTTCCGCGGTCACGGGATTTCCGCCCGGCATTGTGAACGGTGCCATCCACCAGGCCGATGCTCCTGCTCTTCAGGCCCAGGCCGACCTGGTGACCGCCTACGACGACGCGGCCGGCCGGGCGCCGACCGCCAGTGTGGCGGGCGACCTCACCGGGCAGACGCTGACGGCAGGCGTCTACAACTCCACCGGCCCCCTGGGGCTCACCGGAACCGTCACGCTCGATGCCCAGGGCGACCCCAGCGCGGTCTTCATCTTCCAGATCGCCAGCACCCTGATCACCGGCTCCGGAAGCAACGTCAGCCTCATCAACGGGGCTCAGGCGTGCAACGTCTTCTGGCAGGTCGGCAGCTCGGCCACCATCGGGACCAACTCGTTCTTCAAGGGAAACATCCTGGCGCTGACGTCCATCGCGGCGCAGACCGGCACCGCGATCGAGGGCCGGGCCCTGGCGCGAAACGGTGCGGTCACGCTGGACACCAACACCATCACCAGGGCGGCCTGCACCGTCGGTCCTACCGGGCCCACGGGACCGACCGGACCTACCGGTCCGACGGGTGGCACGGGTCCTGACGGTGGCACGGGTCCGACCGGCGACACGGGCCCTGACGGTGGCACGGGTCCGACGGGTGCCACGGGCCCCGACGGCGGCACCGGTCCGACGGGTGCCACGGGCCCTGACGGTGGCACGGGTCCGACGGGTGGCACGGGTCCGACGGGCGGCACGGGTCCGACGGGTGGCACAGGTGCTACGGGGCCGGACGGCGCGACGGGCCCCAACGGTGGCACCGGTGCCACCGGCCCGGCGGGCCCGGCGGGTCCTGCAGGTCCGGCAGGTCCGGCGGGTCCTGCTGGCCCGGCAGGCCCCGCGGGTCCGACAGGCGCCGGCGGTGGCGGCGGTGGCGGCGGTGACCACGGCGGTGGTGGCGGTGACCACGGCGGTGGCGGTGGCGACCACGGCGGTGGCGGTGGCGACCACGGCGGTGGCGGTGGCGACCACGGCGGTGGCGACCAGGGCGGCGACCACGGTGGCGGTGGCGACCAGGGCGGCGACCACGGCGGTGGCGGTGGCGGTGGCGACCAGGGTGGCGACCACGGCGGTGGTGGCGACCAGGGCGGCGGCGAAAACGGCGGTGGCGCTCACGGCGGCAAGGGCCGGGACCAGCTCGCCGAGACGGGACCGAAGGGGGAAGTGGCAGTCGCGGCCGGTTCGGCGCTTGCGCTCACCCTGGCCGGCTCCGCTCTCCTCATCCTGAAGAGGCGGCGTCCGCGTTCCACCCTCTAGGCAGTCGGTTCACCTCCGCGCACTGACCGATTCGGCCGGCCGCCCCCAAAGCGCAGCCGGCCGAATCGGTCGTTCCGGACCCATGGCCCTGTCGGTCCCGGAAGGACCGGCCGCCGGACGGCCCCGGCGCATCACTCGCCCGAAGGCCTGGTGCTGCCGGTCCCGGCACCACTCGTCCCGAAGGGGGCTCAGTTCAGCCGGGCCCTGGCCGCCTGCGCGCTGCGCCGTACCGCCTGTGCCACGGCCGGCTCGACCTCAGCGACCACGTCCGCGTACTCCTCCATCTCCGCCGCCCCGCGCAGGAACTCCCCGCTCCGGACCAGCAGCTGGGCCCGTTCGTACCGCAGCCGGGCCGGGTGCGACGGGAGGAGGAGGGACAGGTCCACCGCCCACAGCGCCACGTCCGTCCGCTCCGGGCGGGCCGCCGCCCAGGCCCTGATGTTGTTCAGGATCCGCAGCACGATCTCCAGCGGCTGCGCCGGCACCAGCATCGAAGGCTCAAGCGGCTCCCCGGTCGCGCCCGTCACCAGCAGCTCAGCGTCCTCGCCCGTCAGTGGACGGCCACCGGCGAACGGATCAGCCAGCACCCGCTCCTCCGGCTCGCCGAAACCCACCACGAAATGGCCCGGCAGCGCCACCCCGTACACCGGCGCGCCGGCCCGGCGCGCCACCTCGATCCACACCACCGACAGCAGGATCGGCAGCCCGCGCCGCCGCCGCAGCACCTCGTGCAGCAGCGAGGACCGAAGGTGCTCGTAGTCCGCCGACGAGCCCTCGAAGCCGTACCGCTCACCGAGCAGTTCGGCCAGCGCGGAGGCCCAGGCGCGGCCGCCGCGCAGTCCGTACGGCAGCAGACCCGCGAGCCGGTCCAGCTCGATCTGCGCCGCGTCCGTCCCGTGCACGTCCAGTGCGGGGTCCGCCTCCGCGCTCAGCAGCAGGCAGAGCAGCGCCAGGTCCGGCCGCTCGGCCCGCGCCTCCGCGGCGAAGCGGCGGCGGAGCTCGTCCTTGTCCTGTCCTTGGGGAGCCATCGCGCTACGCCGGCCGGAAGTGGTGGTAGAGGTGGTGCGTCGCGAAGCCCATCCCGTCGTACAGCCCCCGTGCGCCCTCGTTCTCCGCCTCCACCTGCAGCCACGCCGCCGAGGCGCCCTCGTCCATCGCCTGCCGCGACAGCGCGGTCATCACGGTGGTGGCAAGTCCCCGGCGCCGGTGCGCGGGAGTCACCTCGACGGCCGTGAAACCGGCCCACCGGCCGTCCACCACACACCGCCCGATCGCGGCGGGCGGATCGTCCGCTGTGTCGCCCGGCACGGTGGCGAGCCACACCGAAGGACCGCTGCCCAGCACGTGCAGCGCCTGCGGGGCCGAGGTCCCGGAGCGCTGATAGGCGGAGAGCCACGAGGCGTCCACCGTCCGGCTCAGCCGCACCCGGGAGACCTCGGCCGGCAGATCACCGATCGGTGCCAGCGCCGCGATCCGCACCTGGGCCGTCACCTCACGCCGCCAGCCGTGCTCCTCCAGCGCCGCGCACAGCTTCTCCTGGGTGCCCTCGGCGCCGGTCGTGGCCTGGATGTAGGCCGGCAGACCGCGGTCCGCGTACCACTGCCGGACCCGCGCGAGCGCCGCTTCGAGGGGCACGCCCGGATCGCCGAGCGGCAGTACGGAGTTGGCGCGCCGGGTGAATCCCCCGGCCGCGCGCAGCAGCCAGTCGCCCAGCGGTTCGCTCTCCACCGGCTGCCAGGCCCGCGCGCACACCGGGGCGAGTTCGCCGAAGGAGGCCGCGGGGCCTCGTCTGCGGGCCGGCGCGGACGGTACGACCTTGCCCGCCACCAGGGAGGATTCCACTATGCGGACCGACTCGCCGCTCTTGGGTGTGACTGAGAGCACACCGTTGTTCCACGATGTGAGAACACCGACCGTGTCGGTGAATTGCGGGCCCTGGGGACCGTCCTGGAGTAGACGCCGGACAGATACCCGTTTGCCCACGTCAGCCGGTGTAATTCGGACCTCCAGCTGTCCGCCGATCGTGAATTCCACAGCTCTGTCCGCCCCTCATGTTCGGATCGTGCCCGGGAACGGAGATACTAGGTGCGGGCATCGACGACGCCGCGCTCCCGCGCGAGAGCCAACGCCCTACCGAGGAGGAACGACAGCGTGACCTACGTCATCGCGCAGCCTTGTGTCGACGTAAAGGACAAGGCCTGCATCGAAGAGTGCCCCGTCGACTGTATCTACGAGGGCCAGCGGTCCTTGTACATCCACCCGGACGAGTGCGTCGACTGCGGAGCCTGTGAGCCGGTCTGCCCGGTCGAGGCGATCTTCTACGAGGACGACACCCCGGAGGAGTGGAAGGACTACTACAAGGCGAATGTCGAGTTCTTCGACGACCTCGGTTCGCCGGGTGGTGCCTCCAAGCTGGGTCTGATCGAGCGCGACCACGCGTTCATCGCAGCGCTGCCGCCGCAGAACCAGTAACAGCGTCCGGCACGTGCGTCGCCCCGGTCCCGTACGGCTCGTCACCGTGCGGGACCGAGGCGTTTTGAGCCTCGCCGTGTCATCAGCGTGAAGCGTGAACCCCGTACGAGAAAGCAGAGATCCGTGTCCGCAGCAGTCTCCTCCCGCCTCCCGGTCTTTCCCTGGGACAGGCTCGTGCCCTACAAGTCGACGGCCGAGGGCCACCCGGACGGCATCGTGGACCTGTCCGTCGGCACCCCCGTCGACCCGGTGCCCGAGCTGATCCAGCAGGCACTGGTCGCCGCTGCGGACAGTCCCGGCTATCCGACGGTGTGGGGGACCGCCGCGCTGCGGGACGCCCTCACCGGCTGGGTGGAGCGGCGCCTGGGCGCGGTCTCGGTGGGACACGGGAACGTGCTGCCCGTGGTCGGCTCCAAGGAGCTGGTGGCCTGGCTGCCGACCCAGCTGGGCCTCGGCGCGGGCGACAAGGTGGCGTACCCGCGGCTCGCGTACCCGACGTACGAGGTCGGCGCCCGGCTCTGCGGCGCCGAGCCCGTCGTGTACGACGATCCGACCGAGCTGGACCCGGCAGGACTGAAGCTCCTCTGGCTCAACTCGCCGTCCAACCCGACCGGCCGGGTGCTGGCCAAGGACGAGCTGACCCGGATCGTCGCCTGGGCGCGCGAGCACGACGTGCTCGTCTTCAGCGACGAGTGCTACCTGGAGCTGGGCTGGGAGGCCGAGCCGGTCTCCGTGCTCCACCCCGACGTCTGCGGCGGCACGTACGAGGGTGTCGTCGCCGTCCACTCGCTCTCCAAGCGCTCCAACCTCGCCGGGTACCGGGCCGCCTTCATCGCGGGCGACGCCGCCGTCCTCGGCGAACTGCTGCTGATCCGCAAGCACGGCGGGATGATGACGCCGGCACCGGTCCAGGCGGCGGCCGTCGCGGCGCTCGGCGACGACACGCACGTGGCCGAGCAGCGCGCCCGGTACGCGGCCCGGCGGGTGGCGCTGCGGACCGCGCTGGAGGCGCACGGCTTCCGGATCGAGCACAGTGAGGCGAGCCTCTACCTGTGGGCGACCCGCGACGAGCCGTGCTGGGAGACCGTGGCGTACCTGGCGGAACTCGGCATCCTGGTGGCGCCGGGGGACTTCTACGGACCGGCGGGCGACCGCTTCGTCCGCGTGGCGTTCACGGCCACGGACGAGCGCGTGGCGGCCGCGGTCAAGCGGCTGGGCTGACGCCACGCCGGCATACGCGTGAGGGCCTCGGGAGTGCGCACTCCCGAGGCCCTCACGCGTATCTGCGGGCGCGCGGCGGGTCAGCCGATCGGCAGGCCCTGCGTGGGCAGGCCGCCCTTGGTCACGGCGCCGGTCGCGTCGCCGAGGGCGGCGGTCGTGTCGCCGGCCGTCGCCTTGCCGACGGACTTCGCGGCGGCGGGGGCGGCCTTGGCACCCGTGTCGCCGACGGTCTTGGTCGCCACCGGCAGCGTGGTCCCGACGACCTTGCCGCCGGCGACGGCGCCCTGCTGGGACGCGCCGTCGACGGCCTTGCCGAGACCGGCGCCGTCGACGGTGGTGAGACCGCCGAGCTCCGGGGCCTGCGGGAGCTCCGCGGCACCTGCGGCGCCGGCCGCACCGACCACGGGGGCCGCACCCGCCGCGATCAGCAGCGCGGTACGGACGATCCGACGGGTCAGGGGGAGGGACATGATGCTCCTTCGACAGGGTGTGGAATCTGGCTGTCCGTGGACCGGACGCCATGACAACCGTCGTGGGGGCGGGGGAGGTTGCGGTGCACCGAGGTAAAGAGTGGGTAATGCGTCGGATAATCCGAAACGGAGGAACCCGGGCAAACATTGCATTCCCCGGTCACCCGACGAACCGTCACTTCGCTTTCTCCGCAAGGGAATTGCTGCGCGCGGAAGGTGTCGTGCGAACTGCTGCGCGGGGGTCGCTCAGGGAATGCTCGGACCCCCCGTACGGGTGACCGTCCGCACTAATGGACGAGGCGCATACGGACCTCTGCGGTGTCCGATTCCTTGCCCTCGTCCCGCCAGCCCGACCCGGCGTCCCACACCCGGCCCCCGTACGCGACCTCGTCGATGCCGAGCGCCTCGGACTGCGCGACCGCCCAGTGGGCGAGCTCCCAGCCGTGCTGCGGCGCGCTGCCGTCCCCGGAGTCACGGGTGGACCGCACCGGCACCGCGAGCGTGCCCGGAGCCGTGGCGCCCGCCGCCGGGGTCCGGGAATCCGCCGCGTCCCCGGCGGGTGCGGCGTCCTTGCCGAAGGTGCGCACCAGCGCGGCCCGGACCTTCGACGCCTCGCCCGTCCCGGCAGTGGTGCGCGGCGGCGAACAGTTCAGCGCGGCCGGCGTCCGGCCGGTCAGCACGGCCGCCAGCAGCGCGGCATCCGGCTCGTGCTTCGCGTACGCCTGCGGGAAACCGCTGCGCTGGACGCGCTGTGCGGCCACCGTCAGCGGCAGCCGCGAGTAGCCCGGGACCTCGGCCAGGTGCTGGTAGAACTTCCCGGCCGAGTAGACCGGGTCCAGGATCTGCTTCTCGGTACCCCAGCCCTGCGAGGGGCGCTGCTGGAACAGCCCGAGCGAGTCCCGGTCGCCGTGCTCGATGTTGCGCAGCCCGGACTCCTGGAGCGCCGTCGCCAGCGCGATCGTCACCGCGCGCTCCGGCATCCCCCGGGCGGTGCCGACGGCGGAGATCGTCGCGGCGTTCGCGGCCTGCTCGGAGTTCAGGCGGTAGGTGCGCCCCTCGCCGGACGAACCGTCCGCCGACTGCACGGTGCACTGCTCCGAGCTCTTTCCGCCCGAAAGGTACTGAACGGCCAGATAACCGCCCGTCGCCACGAGTACGGCGAAGGCGGCCACGACACGCAGGCGGCGGCTGCGGCCGGTGTGTCGGCGGGCAGCGGAATCGGTCCGGGGCACGGGGCCACCGTACGCGAGGCACTAGGGTCGTAGCCATGGCCGAAAGCACCCTTGACCTCACACTGGACGGGCCCGCGCTCACCGCACGGCTCGTCGACTTCCCCTCGGTCAGCGGGGAGGAGAAGGACCTCGCAGACGCCATCGAATCGGCGTTGCGGACCCTTCCGCACCTGACCGTCGACCGGCACGGCAACAACCTCGTGGCCCGGACGAACCTGGGCCGCGGCGAACGCGTCGTCCTGGCCGGGCACATCGACACCGTGCCGATCGCCGACAACGTCCCCTCCCGGCTCGACGCCGACGGCCTGCTGTGGGGCTGCGGAACCTCCGACATGAAGTCGGGCGTCGCCGTCCAGCTGCGGATCGCCGCGACCGTGCCCGAGCCCAACCGCGACCTCACCTTCGTCTTCTACGACAACGAAGAGGTCGCCGCCCACCTCAACGGCCTCGGCCACATCGCCGAGGCCCACCCCGACTGGCTGACGGCCGACTTCGCCGTCCTCCTGGAGGGGTCCAACGGCGAGGTCGAGGGCGGCTGCCAGGGCACCCTGCGCGTCCTGCTGCGCACGGAGGGGGAGCGGGCCCACTCGGCGCGCAGCTGGATGGGTTCCAACGCCGTCCACGGAGCCGCGCCGATCCTCGCCCGGCTCGCCGCGTACGAGCCGCGCCGCCCGGTCATCGACGGACTGGAGTTCCACGAGGGACTGAACGCCGTACGGATCGAGGGCGGCGTCGCCAACAACGTCATCCCCGACGCCTGCACCGTCGTCGTCAACTACCGCTACGCCCCCGACCTGGGCCCCGAGCAGGCCCTGGCCCACGTCCACGAGGTATTCGCCGACTGCGGCGTCGCCGAATTCGTCGTCGACGACCACTCGGGCGCGGCCATGCCCGGCCTCTCCCACCCGGCCGCCAAGGCGTTCATGGAAGCGGTCGGCGGCACCGCCCGGCCCAAGTTCGGCTGGACGGACGTGTCGCGCTTCGGCTCGCTCGGCGTCCCCGCGGTGAACTACGGCCCCGGCGACCCGATCCTCGCCCACAAGCGCAACGAGCACGTGGCGGTCGAACGGATCACCCACTGCGAGGAGCGGCTCCGCTCCTGGCTCACGATCTGACCTCCGGCATTCCCCTGCACGTAACCTCCGGCGATCTACGCTGGCCTGAGACAGAGCGCCGAAGGGCGTCTCTTACGCCGGCGTAGGGAGCAGGTCATGGGTAACCCCGAGGACGCACGGATCCCTGAGGGCGCGGAGGTCCCCGAGGGCGCGGTCAGGCCCGAGGAACAGCGACTCGGACCGGTGCTGCGCCGCAGGGACCAGGTACAGCCCGGCACCACCGACCAGCGGCTGCTGGACTCCGAGGGTGACTCCGAGTGGGTGCACACCGACCCGTGGCGGGTGATGCGCATCCAGTCGGAGTTCGTCGAGGGCTTCGGCGCGCTCGCCGAACTGCCGAGCGCCATCAGCGTCTTCGGCTCCGCCCGCACCCCGGCCGACGCGCCGGAGTACGAGGCCGGTGTACGGCTCGGCAGGGCGCTGGTCGAGGCGGGCTTCGCGGTGATCACCGGCGGCGGGCCCGGAGCGATGGAGGCGGCGAACAAGGGGGCACGGGAGGCGAAGGGCGTCTCGGTCGGACTGGGCATCGAGCTGCCCTTCGAGTCCGGCCTCAACCCGCACGTCGACATCGGCGTCAACTTCCGCTACTTCTTCGTACGCAAGACGATGTTCGTGAAGTACGCGCAGGGCTTCGTGGTCCTGCCCGGCGGCCTCGGCACGCTGGACGAGCTCTTCGAGGCCCTCACTCTCGTCCAGACCGGCAAGGTCACGCGCTTCCCGATCGTGCTGTTCGGTGCCGCGTACTGGGGCGGGCTGGTGGACTGGCTGCGGGACACGGTGGTCGCGCAGGGCAAGGCGTCCGCGAAGGACCTGCTGCTGTTCCACGTCACGGACGACGTGGACGAGGCGGTCGCGCTGGTGACCAAGGAGGTCGGGCGGTAGGGCCTTCCGTCCGGACCGGACCGGGCCGGGGAGCGGGCCGGGGCCGAGCCCCGGTACCCCGCGCGGCCGGGGCCCGCGCCGGGGCTACGCCAGCCCGCGCCGCGCCACGGCAGGCGCCCGGTGCCCGGCGATGGACGCCACCATGTCCAGGACGTCCCGCGTCTGGGCCACCTCGTGCACCCGGTACACCCGCGCGCCGAGCCACGCGGACACCGCGGTCGTCGCCAGCGTGCCGATCAGGCGTTCCTTCACCGGGCGGTCGAGCGTCTCGCCCACGAAGTCCTTGTTGGACAGCGAGACCAGCACCGGCCAGCCCGTCTCCGCCATCTCGCCGAGGCGGCGCGTCGCCTCCAGCGAGTGGCGGGTGTTCTTCCCGAAGTCGTGACCGGGATCGATCATGATCCCGTCCGGCCGGACCCCCAGGTCCACGGCCCGCTCGGCCAGCCCCACGGTCACCCGCAGGATGTCGGCCAGCACGTCCTCGTACCCGACCCGGTGCGGCCGGGTCCGCGGCTCGGCGCCGCCCGCGTGCGTGCACACCAGCCCCGCCCCGTACCGTGCGGCGACCTCCGCGAGCTTCGGGTCGACACCGCCCCACGCGTCGTTCAGCAGATCGGCTCCGGCCTCGCAGACCGCCTCGCCGACCTCGTGGCGCCAGGTGTCGACGCTGATCACCACATCCGGGTGACGCCGGCGCACCTCGGCGACGAAGCCCACCGTGCGACGGGCCTCCTCCTCGGCGGTGACCTCCTCGCCGGGGCCCGCCTTCACCCCGCCGATGTCGATGATCGCGGCGCCTTCGGCCACGGCCTGCTCGACCCGGGCGAGGGCCGGCTCGTCCTGGAAGGTCGCGCCCTGGTCGTAGAAGGAGTCCGGGGTGCGGTTCACGATCGCCATGATCACCGGCTCGTGCGCACCGAACTCGCGCCGCCCAACCCTGAGCGCACCGCTTCGCATCCCGTGTCTCTCCCTGTGTGTTCCGCCGGCGGATCACCCGCCGGGACCGACTGCGACCCTAATGCCTCGTCCGGCGCCGTCCGCCCTGTCGTGCCGGGCGAGGCACCCGCTGTCAGCGCCGCATGGCACGATCGGACCCGGACGAAATTCCGCTCCCGGGGAGATACGCGTGTTCTGGTTCTTGCTGCTCGCGATGGTGGTGGTGGTTGCCGCGGTCACCCTCGCGGTGGTCGGCGGAGGGAAGAGTGCCATCCTGCAGGACGTGGCGCCCGAGCAGCTGACGGATCCGCTGCCCACGACGCGCCCGGTCGGCCGCGCCGATGTCGAGGCGCTGCGGCTGCCCGTCGCCGCCCGCGGCTACCGGATGGCGGACGTCGACGACGCGCTGGGCCGGCTCGGGGCCGAGCTCGCCGAGCGGGACGCACGGATCGCCGAGCTGGAGTCGGCGCTCGCCGGCGCCCAGGCCACCAGGGCCGGCCGCCCCGACCTCCTCAAGGAGCCGCAGGAGCGCCCCCAGACGGCCTGGCACGCCCCGGAGCAGCCGCCGGCCGACGCGCCGTACCCCGACGAGGAGACCGGGCGATGAGCGGCGGCGCCGAAGAGGCGGCGGACGGCGGACTGCGCTGCCCGTGGGGCCTGTCCACCGAGGACTACCTCATCTACCACGACACCGAATGGGGTCGCCCGGTCCACGGCGACGACGCGCTCTTCGAGCGGCTGTGCCTGGAGGCGTTCCAGTCCGGGCTGTCCTGGCTGACGATCCTGCGCCGCCGGGAGGGCTTCCGCAGCGCGTTCGACGGATTCAGCATCCCCGCGGTGGCGAAGTTCACCGACACGGACCGGGAGCGGCTCCTCGCCGACGCGGGCATCATCCGCAACCGCGCGAAGATCGACGCCACCCTGGCCAATGCCAAGGTGCTGGCCGGCTGGCAGGGCGGCGAGCTGGACGAGCTGATCTGGTCCCACGCCCCGGACCCGGCCGCCCGGCCCGCCCCGCGCACCCTCGGGGACGTACCGGCGGTCACGGCGGAGTCCACGGCGCTGTCCAAGGACCTCAAGAAACGCGGACTCCGCTTCATCGGTCCCACCACGGCCTACGCCCTGATGCAGGCCTGCGGGCTGGTCGACGACCATCTCGCCGACTGCGTGGCACGCGGCACCGAGGCTTAGGGCCAGACCCTGGGGCGCGGCTACTGCCCCAGGTACTTGGGCTTCTCCTTGTTGAGGAAGGCCTGCACCGCGATCGCGTGGTCCTGCGACGCGCCCGCCCGTGTCTGGAGTTCGTCCTCCTTCTCCAGCGCCTCGCCCAGGGTGTGACCCGCTCCGTAGGCGAGCGACTCCTTGAGCGCCGCGTAGGCCACCGTCGGGCCGTCCGCCAGCGCGCGGGCCACCGCCGCGGCCTCGGCCGCGAGCTCGGCGCCGGGCACCAGCCTGTTCACGACGCCCAGGTCATGGGCGTCCTGCGCGGAGATCGAACGCGGGAAGAGCAGCAGGTCGGCGGCGCGGCTGTGGCCGATCAGCCGGGGCAGCGTCCAGGACACCCCCGAGTCGGCCGTGAGGGCGACCCCGGCGAACGAGGTGTTGAACGACGCGGTGTCGGCTGCCACCCGGTAGTCGCAGGCGAGCGCGAAGCCGAAGCCCGCACCGGCCGCGACCCCGTTGATCCCCGCGACGACCGGCTTCGGCATCTCGGTGATGGCCCGCACGATGGGGTTGTAGTGCTCCTGCACGGTGCTCAGCGCGTTGCCGCTGCCCGACTCGCGGGCCTCCGACAGCTTGGAGACGTGCTCCTTGAGGTCCTGGCCGACACAGAAGGCGCGCCCGCCGGCCGCGGTGAGCAGAACCGCCCGCACGGCGGGATCGGCGGCGGCCGACTGCAGGGCGTCGCGCAGCGCCACCTTGGTCGCCGTGTTCATGGCGTTCATCGCGTCGGGTCGGTTGATCGTGATCGTCGCGAGTCCGTCGCTCACCTCGAAGAGCACGGTGTCGGCCATTGCGTCGGCGTGATCGGCCATTTGCGGTCCCCTTTGCACCTTGTCCAAAGCCTGTCGAGGCAAGCATGGCCGACTTCGGCGAGGGCGAACATGTGACCTGCGTCTAACAATTCCGCTCCGATGGAGGGGTGAGGGGGCCGGAGTATCGCAGTCGGATCGCCGAATTGAGTGGTTTTGAGTGAGCGCGTTGCGCAAGCGATGCAGAGCGATGTTGGTCATCGGGGTCTGTGATGCGGGATAATGACCTGGAAGCAATGTGTGTTCGATGCCGGTGAGGCAGCGCCTGTCATGGGGCCGCCGGTTGCGATGAGCTGGTTTCAGGAAGGGGAACGAGCATGGCGGCCATGAAGCCGCGGACGGGCGACGGCCCGCTCGAGGTGACAAAGGAGGGGCGGGGCATCGTCATGCGCGTTCCGCTCGAAGGCGGCGGTCGGCTTGTCGTGGAGCTGACTCCGGACGAGGCCGACGCGCTCGGCGATGCCCTCAAGAAGGTCGTCGGCTGACGCAGAGGCGCCCATACTTCGCTGCTGCCCCGGTACGGATTCCGTGCCGGGGCAGCGGTGCGTCCGGTGACGTGCGAGGCCGCTGCGGCGGTCCTCCGGGGAAGGTGTCCGGCGCCCGGGCGTCCCGCTGCGGATCAGGGGCGGGCGGGCACGAGTTGGCCGCCCGGCACGATCCGGACGAGCGGGGCTAGCCCCGCCGTACGGCGCAGAGCAGGCCGTCGCCCACCGGCAGCAGTGTGGCCATCAGCTCCTGGCTCTCACGGACCGCGCGCAGCAGCTCGCGCAGCCGCAGCACCTCCGCGGGCTGGGCCGCGGAGTCGACCGTGCGGCCGTCCGCGAAGACGCCCTCGAAGCACACCAGGCCGCCAGGTCGCAGCAGGCGCAACGATTCAGCGAGGCAGTCCAGGCTCTCCAGCCGGTCGCCGTCGCAGAACACGAGGTCGTATCCGCCGTCCGCCAGCCGCGGCAGTACGTCGAGGGCGCGGCCGGGGATGAAGCGGGCCCGGTTGGTGGCGAATCCCGCCGCCCGGAAGGCCTCGCGGGCGAACTGCTGCCGTTCGGGTTCCGGGTCGACCGTGGTCAGCACCCCGTCGGGCCGCATGCCGTGCAGCAAATAGATGCCGGACACGCCGGTACCCGTACCGATTTCGGCGACCGCCTTGGCGTCCGTCGTGGCAGCGAGCAGGCGCAGCGCGGCGCCGGTGCCTGGTGACACCGAGCGGAGCCCTGCCTCCCGTGCCCGGTCCCGGGCCCAGCGCAGTGCTTCGTCCTCGGCGACAAAGGCGTCGGCGAACGCCCAGCTCGTCTGCCGGTTGGCGGTGATGGCCCTCTCCTGTCCCCGTAGTTGGCGCAACGGTGACTGTATCCGCTGCACCCGGGAACCCGCAGATGGGACCGGGCGTTATGGAAGGACAGGGGAAAGCCCGTGGATCCGGCCCGCAGATCGGGCCCGGCTCGCGGGCAGGCGGTTGCGGGGTTGTCCCCGGCCCCAGCAGGAAAAAGGCTTATCCGGAGCTAACGGGCGAGGTGGCTATGGTAGGGGCTCCACTGGACACCACCAGAGCCGACAGGGGAGGTGCGGCTGCGCCTGTGGATCGGGGAGGAGTGCTGTGGCGCTTTCTCAGGTCGGCTGGTGAGCCGAAATCCGTGACCAACATTGCTGACCGTTCTTCCAACGACTCCGCACCGACCGCGACCTTCGCCTCAGATGCGGACTCCCAGGCGTGGACACCGCCCTCATGGGAAGAGATCGTCAGCACGCACAGCGGTCGTGTGTACCGCCTTGCCTACAGACTGACGGGAAACCAGCACGACGCCGAGGACCTCACCCAGGAGGTCTTCGTCCGTGTCTTCCGTTCGTTGTCGACCTATACGCCCGGCACCTTCGAGGGCTGGCTGCACCGCATCACGACCAACCTGTTCCTGGACATGGTCCGTCGTAAGCAGCGAATCCGCTTCGACTCCCTCGGCGACGACGCGGCCGAGCGGCTGCCGAGCCGTGAGCCGTCGCCGCAGCAGGTTTTCAACGACACGCACTTCGACGCGGACGTCCAGCAGGCGCTGGACACCCTCGCACCCGAATTCCGGGCCGCGGTGGTGCTCTGTGACATCGAGGGACTCTCGTACGAGGAGATCGCCGCGACACTCGGCGTGAAGCTCGGCACCGTGCGCAGCCGTATCCACCGCGGGCGCTCGCACCTGCGCAAGGCGCTGCAGCACCGTTCGCCCGAGGCCCGCGCCGAGCAGCGCTCGCTGACGGGTGCGTTCGTGGCAGGGGAGGGTGGATCGGCGTGAACGGCACAGGTCCGACCTCCGCGGAACAACACCTGGGGGACCGGCTCGCCGCGCTCGTGGACGGCGAGCTCAAGCACGACGCCCGTGACCGGGTCCTCGCCCACCTGGCGACCTGCGCCAAGTGCAAGGCCGAGGCTGCGGCCCAGCGGCGCCTGAAGAGTGTCTTCGCCCAGTCGGCCCCGCCCTCGCCCTCCGAGGGCTTCCTGGCCCGGCTGCAGGGCCTTCCAGGCGGACCGGGTGGTGACGACGACGGCCGGGGAAGACCTCTGGGTGGCTCCGGGCGCTTCGGTGACGGGATCTTCCCCGTGATGCAGCCTCCCGGCGGCCGGACGGACTCGTCCTCGGGCGGTTCCCCGCTGGACGGCTTCGGCTACCTCCCCACCGTGCACGGCTCGGCCGCGGTGCTTCCGGTCGCCCCGTCCCGTCCCGCCTTCCGGATCCACGAGGTCAGCCGTGAGGCCGACCGCTCGCCTTGGCGTTCCCGCAGGTTCGCGTTCGCCGCCGCGAGCGCCGTCTCGCTGGCCGCGATCGCCCTCGGAGGCGCCCTGCCGACGGACGCCGGTCCCGACGCCCCGACCCGGGCCGACGGCACGGGCAGCAGCGTGACCCCAATGGACGCGGATGCCCGTGCCCAGAGCGGCGCCACCGTCAGCCGCCGGGGCGGCGGCAGCCACGGCACGCTCGCCGCGGCCGGCACCGGCGACAGCCCGGTCTCCCTCGCTGCGAACGCCGCACCGCTGGTGTTCGCCTCGGCACCCTCGCTGCTCGGCAGCGGCAATTTCGACGGAAGCCGGTTCGCGCTTCCCGCCAGCGTGTCCGCGCCGTCGCTGATACGTCCCAACGGCACGAGCCCGCTGTTCGCCCAGGCTCTCGGCAGCGGCCTCTCCCCGGCTTCCTCGGCCTCCCCGGAGCCGTCCAGGACCCCCACTTCGGCCGCCGGTCTGCCGTCCCCCGCCAACCACGGACTGCCGCTCCTTCCCCGCCGCTGACACAGGTCTGCACCGGCCCCCGTATGCCGGTCGGTTCAAACCTGGTTGAATTCCGGCAGGATTTCCGGGAGGGCCGCTCCTTGCGGGGCGTGCAGAGGCCAGTTGTGGCAGTTGCGGGGAGAGCATGGACGACGGGAAGACCACCGAGCCGAAGGCGAAGTGGTGGAGCCGGCCCACGTCGGGGCGCAGCACACCCCCAGCGCCCCAGGAGCCGTCGCCCGTCGAGGACGCGGTGCCCCCGGTGGACGTGCCCGGCGTGAGTGAGGGGACGGAAGCGGAGGCGGCCCCGGAGGGGCCGGCGACGCCCGAGGCCCCCGCGCCGCAGGCTGCGAAGCCGCTCCACGAACCCGACCAGTACAGCACCCCGCCCTACGGCGGCCCCGGTCCCTGGGCCCCTGCACCTCCCGTGCAGCGACCGGTCCCGACTCCGGCCCACGGCACCCCCGTACCCCCGCCGTACGCGGGGACGAACGGCGCCGGCATGACGGCGGCCACCCCGCTCCCCGCCCCAGCGGCCACGTTCGCGCCCCCACTGCCTCCGCAGCCGCAGGGACAGCCCCAGCAGCCGCAGGGACAGCCCCAGCAGCCGCAGGGCCAGCCCCAGCAGCCTCTTCAGCCCCTGCTGCCGCAGCAGCAGGGCCACCAGCCTCAGCAGGCTCCGCCGCAGCAGCAGGGCCAGCAGCCTCAGCCGCAGCCCCCGTCGCCGCAGTGGCAGCAGTACGACCCCTGGGGTGCTCCCCGGCAGCCCCTCGTCACCAACCCCGGCCCGCCGCTCGGCCCCGACGGCGGCCGGCGGAGGAACCGGCGCGGATCGGTCCTCGTCGGTGCCCTGCTGCTCGCCCTGCTGGCGGGTGGCATCGGCGGCGGGATTGGTGCCTACATCGAGCGCAACGGCGGCCTCACCCAGGTCGAACTGCCCCAGGACGAACGCAACGGCGGCGGCCGCGCCCCCGACAGCGTCGCGGGCATAGCGGCCAGTGCCCTGCCCAGCGTGGTGACGCTGCACGTCAGCGGCACCACCGAGTCCGGCACCGGCACCGGCTTCGTCCTCGACGGCCAGGGCCACATCCTCACCAACAACCACGTGGTCGCCCCGGCCGGTTCCTCCGGCGAGATCACCGTGACGTTCAGCGGCGGCGAGACGGCGAACGCCGAGGTCGTCGGCAAGGACAGCGGCTACGACCTGGCCGTGGTCAAGGTCAGCGGCGTCTCGGGGCTGAAGCCGCTGCCCCTCGGCAACTCCGACAACGTGCAGGTCGGCGACCCGGTGGTGGCCATCGGGGCACCGTTCGACCTGTCCAACACCGTCACCTCCGGCATCATCAGCGCCAAGGACCGGCCGATCACCGCGGGCGGTGAGAAGGGCGACGGCAGCGACATCAGTTATGTCGACGCGCTGCAGACCGACGCGCCGATCAACCCGGGCAACTCCGGCGGCCCGCTGGTGGACACCGACGCGCACGTCATCGGGATCAACAGCGCCATCCGTGCCGCCGACAGCGGCTCGACCGCCGAGGGCGCCCAGGCCGGTTCCATCGGCCTCGGCTTCGCCATCCCGATCAACCAGGGCAAGCGCGTCGCCGAGGAACTGATCAACACCGGGAAGGCCACCCACCCCGTGATCGGTGTCACGCTCGACATGAAGTACACCGGGGACGGCGCCAAGGTCGGGCCGAAGGGCACCGACGGCAAGTCCTCCGTCACGCCGGGCGGCCCGGGGGCCAAGGCCGGGATCAAGCCGGGCGACATCATCGACGCGGTGGACGGCGAACGCGTGCACAGCGGCGAGGAGCTGATAGTGAAGATCCGCTCGCACCGGCCGGGCGACCGGCTGGAACTGGGGCTGACCCGCGGTGGCAAAGACCTGTCCATGTCTTTGACGCTCGGTTCGGCAACCGGCACGTGACGGCCACGGGAAGCTACCGCACGGACAGTTCCGCCGGGTACCGTGGGCGGTGTCCGGACCTCATCCGACCTGGTCGCGGAGAACACGAGGAGCCGCAAGGTGTTCAATGACATAGGCCCACTCGAGCTGGTGACGCTCGTGATCATCGGTGTGCTCGTCTTCGGTCCGGACAAGCTGCCCAAGGTCATTCAGGACGCCTCGCGCTTCATCCGCAAGATCCGTGAGTTCTCGGAGAGCGCCAAGAACGACATCCGCACGGAGCTCGGCCCGGAGTTCAAGGACTTCGACTTCGAGGACCTCAACCCCAAGACGTTCGTCCGCAAGCAGCTCATGGACGGCAACGACGATCTGGGGCTGAAGGAGATCCGGGAGAGCTTCGACCTGCGCAAGGAGGTCTCCGAGGTCACCGACGCGGTCAACGGCCGCGGGACCTCGGCCACGGGGGCGAAGAGCGGCGTGTCGGCCGGTTCGACGGTCAGCGCGGCCAACGGCTCCGCAGGCGCTCCCGACCTGCTCAAGAAGCGTGAACAGCCCGCGAAGGACGACCACCCGCCGTTCGACGCAGACGCCACCTGACACCCGTCAATCCCGACTCGTCCGGACCGTATGGCTATTCTCCATCTGTCCGGTTGTGAGGACGCCCGAGGGGGGCGGGCCGCTCCGGACCCTACGGATCGAGGAGGCGGCCGGACAGATGGAGACGACGAGTCGGGTGGGCGTGGATGGTGCGCCGGACACAGGCACGGCAGAGGGGGTGCCGGCGGCCCGGCTCACGGTCGACCGTTATCTGCAGGCGCCGTTCCCCTGGTACGGACTCGACGAGGCCTTCACCGGGCCCCGTTGGCTGATGCAGGTGGGCACCGCCGCGGACGGCACGGTGCAGCACGGCTCCACCGGTCACGGGGACGAACCTTCGGTGCGCAGCGACACGGGCGCGGAGAGACAGAGATTCGCGGCCGTCGTGACGGTGGCCAGCAGCCCGGTGCGGCGCAGCGGCGACGGCACGGGCGTCCTGGACGCGACGACGGTCTCCTCCGCGGCCTGGCTGGCGGGCTCCGGCCTGCTGGCGTGCACCTGGCCCCCGCAGATGGACCACACCCTGCGCGACGACTGGCTGGACCAGCAGACGGAGACGGCGTTCGAGCTCGCCGACGATCTGGACGGCCCCGCCTGGTCGGCGCTGTCGCTGCCGGTCGACGGTGTGCCGGTGGCCTTCCACTACCGCGAGTCCGAGTTCGGCTGGGTGCTGGCGGGCTCGGCGCACGGCGGAGTGCACATCGGGGCGTACGGGCGTGGGATGAGTGCGTACGGGCTGGGATTCTCGGTGGTCGGGGACATCAGGTCGTACGCGTCCTAGCCGGGGCGGCGCGCGGGTGCGGCGGCCGGGCGTCCGGCGGCCGCGTTGTCCTCAAGCGCCGGACGGGCTGGGGATGTCCTCAAGCGCCGGACGGGCTTGGGTGCCGGCCGTGACGGGCTGGGGATGTCCTCAAGCGCCGGACTGGCTTGGGTGTCGGCCGTGACGGGCTGAGGGGATGTCCTCAAGCGCCGGACGGGCTCGGCTGCCCGTCGTGACGGGCTGAGGGGACGTACTCGTTCTGTGCGTGAGCGCCGGGGGCCATCGGCCCCCGGCGCTCACGCGTTCCCGCGTCCGCGGTCAGAACTTGTTGCGCGGGGTGAGTCCCAGGGACATGCCGGACAGGCCGCGCTGGCGGCCGCTCAGCTTGTCGGCGATGGAGCGCAGGGCCTTGCCGGCCGGGGAGTCCGGATCGGACAGGACGACCGGCTTGCCCTCGTCGCCGCCCTCCCGCAGCCGCACGTCGATCGGGATGGAGCCGAGGACCGGCACCTCCGCGCCGACCGTCTTCGTCAGCCCCTCGGCGACCCGGGCGCCACCGCCCGAACCGAACACGTCGACCATCTCGTCGCAGTGCGGGCACGGCATGCCCGACATGTTCTCGACGACACCGACGATCTTCTGGTGGGTCTGCACGGCGATCGAGCCGGCCCGCTCGGCCACCTCGGCAGCCGCCTGCTGCGGGGTCGTGACGACCAGGATCTCCGCGTTCGGCACCAGCTGGGCCACGGAGATCGCGATGTCACCGGTGCCCGGCGGCAGGTCGAGCAGCAGGACGTCCAGGTCGCCCCAGTACACATCGGCGAGGAACTGCTGCAGTGCGCGGTGCAGCATCGGGCCGCGCCAGACCACCGGGGCGTTGCCCGGGGTGAACATGCCGATGGAGATGACCTTCACGCCGTGCGCGGACGGCGGCATGATCATGTTCTCGACCTGGGTCGGCTTGCCGTCCGCACCGAGCATCCGGGGCACGCTGTGGCCGTAGATGTCCGCGTCCACGACACCGACCTTGAGGCCGTCGGCGGCCATCGCCGCCGCCAGGTTCACGGTCACCGAGGACTTGCCCACGCCGCCCTTGCCGGAGGCGACCGCGTACACCCGGGTCAGCGAACCGGGCTGGGCGAACGGCACCTCGCGCTCCGCCGTGCCGCCGCGCAGCGAGTTCGCCAGCTCCTTGCGCTGCTCGTCGCTCATCACATCGAGCGTGACCTCTACCCGTGACACTCCTTCGACGCGGGCCACCGCGTCGGTCACGTTCTTGGTGATCGTCTCGCGCATCGGACAGCCGGAGACGGTGAGATACACCGTGACAGCGACCACACCGTCAGGATCGATCTCGACCGATTTCACCATGCCCAGCTCGGTGATCGGGCGGTGGATCTCCGGGTCGTTCACTGTCGCCAGTGCTTCAAGCACCGCGTCTTCCGTAGCCATACCGACGATGGTACGGCGCTCGCTCCTACGCACGGGTAGCTCCGTCAGCGGTCTTCGTCACTCTCGGCCGGGGACAGCACCCGCCGATCGTCCAGGTCCCGCACCAGGTCCTCCAGTTCGGAGCGGATCCAGTCGCGGGTGGCGACCTCCCCGAGGCCCATCCGCAGCGCCGCGATCTCCCTGGTCAGGTACTCGGTGTCGGCGATGGAGCGCTCGTTCTGCTTGCGGTCCTGCTCGTGCGTGACGCGGTCGCGGTCGTCCTGCCGGTTCTGCGCGAGCAGGATCAGCGGGGCCGCGTACGAGGCCTGGAGGGAGAGCATCAGCGTCAGGAAGATGAACGGGTACTCGTCGAACCGCAGGTTCCCGGGCGCGAAGATGTTCCACACCACCCACAGGATGATGATCAGCGTCATCCAGACGATGAACCGGCCGGTGCCCAGGAAGCGTGCGATCCGCTCCGAGAACCGGCCGAACGCCTCGGGGTCGTACTCCGGGAGCAGCCGTCGGCGCGGGTCCTTCGGCTGGTCGAGCCGGGCCCTGGGGGTACGGGTCAGCGCCGTTGAGCCGTTCGATGCCCTGGAGCGGTCCTCACCGGCCACGGAGCACCCCCTCGCGGCCGTGGAAGTCGGTCTCCCGCCAGTCGTCGGGCAGCAGGTGGTCGAGCACGTCGTCGACGGTCACCGCACCGAGCAGCGAGCCGCTCTCGTCCACCACGGGCACCGAGACCATGTTGTACGCGGCCAGATAGCTGGTCACCACCGACAGCGGGGTGCTCGGGGTCAGCGCCACCAGGTCGCTGTCGACGATCGAGCTGACCAGGGTGAACGGCGGGTCCCGCAGCAGCCGCTGGAAATGCACCGTGCCCAGGTACTTGCCGGTCGGCGTCTCGTCCGGCGACCGGCACACGTACACCTGGGCGGCGAGCGCCGGCGACAGATCCGCCTGACGGACCCGGGCGAGCGCGTCGGCGACGGTCGCGTCCGGGCGCAGGATGATCGGCTCGGTGGTCATGAGACCGCCCGCGGTCCGCTCCTCGTACGACATCAGGCGCCGCACATCGGCCGCGTCGTCCGGGCGCATCAAAGTCAGCAGCCGCTCCTTGTCCTCCTCGGGCAGCTCGGACAGCAGGTCGGCCGCGTCGTCGGGGTCCATCGCCTCCAGGACGTCCGCGGCGCGCTCCTCCTGGAGCTTGCCGAGGATCTCCACCTGGTCGTCCTCGGGGAGCTCCTCCAGGACGTCGGCGAGCCGGTCGTCGTCGAGTGCGGCGGCGACCTCCGCCCGCCGCTTCGGGGAGAGGTGGTGCAGGGCGTTGGCCACGTCGGTCGGGCGCAGCTTCTCGAACGTGGCGACGAGCGACTCCGCGCCCTGCCCGTCCTCCTCCAGCGAGAAGCCGCTGACCGCCGACCACTCGACCGTCAGGGTCTCGCCCTTGCGGCGCAGCGCCCCGCCCCGGCCCTTGCGTACGAAGTACTTGTCGATCTCCCAGTCGCGGCGGGCGGGCAGCTGCTGGATCGCCACGTCGAGGATGGTGACCTCCTCGCCGCCGTCCACCAGGCTGACCCGCCGGTCGAGGAACTCGCCGAGCACCAGACGTTCGGTGGGCCGCTGCTCGAAGCGCCGCATGTTGACCACACCGGTGGTGATGACCTGGCCCGACTCGATGCCCGTCACCCGGGTCATCGGGAGGAAGATCCGGCGCCGGCTCACCACCTCGACGACGATGCCGAGCAGCCGGGGCGGCCTGCCGCCGACCCGGAGCATCGCGACCAGGTCACGGACCCGGCCCACCTGGTCGCCGTTCGGGTCGAAGACCGGCACACCGGAGAGGTGCGAGACGAAGACCCGGGGCGTGCCTGCTGCCATGCCTGCGCCTCCTTGCTTCGCATCCGGTCTGTTCCGACATTTATTGCACCGTTATGACGGGATCAGGCTAGCCCGTACCGCTGCGGGGCGCCCCGGCGAGCCGTCCGTACGGCTCTCTGCCGGAAGGCGTAGGCGGCACGGGTACGCTGCCGTCTGCCACCCCCGCCATGCAGATGAGAGGCAGTGCGCCTGTGACCTCTTTTGTCCCGCCCGTCCGGGCCCGCCGCCGGACCGCCTCCCTCGCCGTCGTGCTCTGCGCGGGGCTGACCGCAGCCCTGGCCGCGTGCGCGGGCGAGGACCCGGACAAGGGGACCAACGGCATGGGCAGACTGGAGGCGCCGGAGATCGAGAAGAAGGCGCAGGCCGCCGCGGACTCGTCCGACGCGGTCCGGCTGGCCGGCACGCTGGTCAGCAAGGGCGGCACGTACAAGCTCAACATGCGGCTCAAGGGCAAGGGCGGCGCGGGGTCCGTCACCTCGAAGAACAGCACCTTCGAGCTGCTCCGGATCGGCGACGTGCTCTACCTCAAGGCGGACGCCGGCTTCTGGAGCCATGACACGAAGGACGCCGGGAAGGCGAGCGACGCGGGCGGAGCCGCGGCGGACAAGCTGGACGACAAGTACGTGAAGGTTCCCCAGGACGACCCCACGTACAAGCAGCTGCGCGGATTCACGGACAAGAAGGTGCTGCTCGACGGCCTGCTCAAGCTGCACGGCAAGGTCGCCAAGGGCGACCGCGACAAGGTCGGCGGTGTACGGACCGTCCGGATCACGGGCGGCGAGGGCGAGGGCGGCGCCCTCGACGTGTCCCTGGAGGGCAAGCCGTATCCGCTGCGCTTCGCGCGGGCCGGTGGCGGGGGCGTCATCACGCTCGCCGACTGGGGCAGGGACTTCGCGCTGAAGGCGCCGGACGACGACGACACGGTCGACTACGGGCAGCAGCTGCCCAAGTCCTCGTCCTCCTAGGCCGGGAAACGGTCCCGCGGGTCAGAGACCCTAGGGCTTCGAGGACTTCCTGAGCGACCGCTTCAGCAGCCGCGGCAGCCCGGCCGGCACCGGCAGGCGGGTGGTCGCGGTGGTGGGCAGCGGCGCCGCCGCACCCGAGGTCTCCGGCAGGTCCGTACGGGAATCGAGCGGCGCGAGCCGTACGATCCGGCACTCGCGCGCCCACCGCTCGGTCATCTGCTCGGCATCCGGTGCGTTGAGCCGCTTGCCCTTGAGCTCGGCGACCGCGGCCTCCCACTCCGCGGAGTGCGGTGCGAGCTGCGTCACCGAGGCCGTCCAGGCCACGAGGCGGCCGCCCTTGTCCTTGCTGCGCACGGTCACCTCGGCGGTGCCCCCGTCCGTGAGGCCGGCCGGGAGCGGCTGCTCGCCGGGGCCGTCCCCGACGAAGTGCGCCGCGCCCTCGTGCCACACGTGCCACAGCGCCCGCGCGGGTCCGGTGCCGCGCACCCAGACGAGGCCCGACTTCTTGGTGGCCTCCTCGACGAGGGCCTCTCCGAGCAGCGTGTCAGCAGCAGTCATGGGGCAGAGCTTACGACCTCGCCCGCGAGCGGCCGCGGGGGAAGGGCCGGGTCCTGCCCGGTCCTTCAGAGCCAGCCGTTGCGCTTGAGCATGCGGTGGATGGAGAAACAGATCACTCCGATGAAGCCCATCACCATCGGATAGCCGTACGTCCAGCGCAGCTCCGGCATGTGCTTGAAGTTCATGCCGTAGACCCCGCAGATCATCGTGGGCACCGCGACGATGGCCGCCCAGGACGTGATCTTGCGCATGTCCTCGTTCTGCGCGACGGTCGCCTGCGCCAGATTGGCCTGGAGGATCGAGTTGAGGAGTTCGTCGAAGCCGATGACCTCCTCCTGCACCCGGACGAGGTGGTCGGCGACGTCCCGGAAGTACTTCTGGATGTCCGGGTCGATCAGCCGCATCGGCCGCTCGCTGAGCAGCTGCATCGGGCGCAGCAGCGGCGACACGGCCCGCTTGAACTCCAGCACCTCGCGCTTCAGCTGGTAGATCCGGCCGGCGTCCGAACCGCGCGGGCTGCCCTTGTCCGGGGTGGAGAAGACCTCGATCTCCACCTCGTCGATGTCGTCCTGCACCGCGCCCGCCACCGCGATGTATCCGTCGACGACGTGGTCGGCGATGGAGTGCAGGACCGCAGACGGCCCTTTGGCGAGCAGTTCGGGGTCGTCCTGGAGCCGGTGGCGCAGCGCGCGCAGCGAGCCGTGTCCGCCGTGCCGCACGGTGATGACGAAGTCCCGGCCGGTGAAGCACATCACCTCGCCGGTCTCCACGACCTCGCTGGTCGCGGTCAGCTCGGCGTGCTCGACGTAGTGGATGGTCTTGAAGACGGTGAACAGGGTGTCGTCGTACCGCTCCAGCTTCGGCCGCTGGTGGGCGTGCACGGCGTCCTCGACGGCCAGCGGGTGCAGCCCGAACTCCCGGGCGATGCCCGCGAATTCCTCCTCGGTCGGCTCGTGCAGGCCGATCCAGGCGAAGCCGCCCTGTTCCCGCACGCGGAGCATCGCCTCGTGCGGCGTACGGCAGGTGCCTTCCTCCTCCGCGATGCGTCGTCCGTCGCGGTAGACCGCGCAGTCGACGACGGCGCTGGAGGCCGACGGGTCACGCGTGGCGTCGTAACTGTTGTGCAGGGTGTTGGTCTTGCGCAGGGACGGGCGCACCACGGCGCGCAGGTCACGGATCATCGACATGGCTGGCTCCTTCACGGAGGGCCGTCGGCGAGGGCGTGGAACAGCCCGGAATGGGGACGTGGACTCACGTCCGCAAAGCGGGCGGCACCGCGGCAGCGCGATGACGGCGTTCGCTACAGACAGGCAAAAAGGAGTGCTCTTCCGTCGTGCGAAATGCCATGAGCCTTGACCGAGAAGGCGTCAGATCACAGAAGAAAGGTGTCGAGCGGAAGAGCGGCTAGTACTGCACGGTCGACTTGGATCCACCGCAGCCCCACCTCCTCCGGTCGGTCCCCCGTAGGGGATGACGTTTCGTCGGGACTTGAGAGCAACGCTTCTGCGTGCTGTCCCGACCGGCGGCCCAGGCTATCAGTCGGCACAGGCCCAATCTCTTACTTTGCCCGTTCCATACGCGTCCTATGCTCGCGGCATGGCAGAAATTCTTCCTCTGGTCGAGGCCCGTCTGCGGACGGCCCTGGGTGAACCGGACGCACGCGCGGCAGTGACGTTTCTCGGTACGGACCGGATCGAGGTGCTCCGTTTCATCGACGGCGACGTCGTGAGGTACGCCACGCTCGGCATGTCCGCGCAGCCGATGGCCGACCCGACCGAGGTGCTCGCCGACCCGGTGAAGGGGCCGCGGGCCGAGCTGGTCGTCTCCGTGCGGGCCGGCCTCGCCGACACCGACCAGGTGCTGCGCAAGCTGGCCGTGCTGGCGGCCTCGCCGCAGGTGGAGGGGCTGATCGTGACCCCGGGTGCCTCGCTTGACGTCGGTGAACCGCTGTGGCCGGGGGCGCCGTTCAGCTCCGTGCTCGTCGCCGAGCCCGGCGGACTGGTCGAGGACCTGGAGCTGGACGCGCCCATGGAGGCGGTGCGCTTCCTGCCGCTGCTGCCGATGACGCCCAACGAGGCGGCCTGGAAGCGGGTCCGGGGCGCGCAGGAGCTCCAGGAGCGGTGGCTGTCGCAGGGGACGGACCTGCGCGATCCGCTGCGCGCCTCGGTGGCCCTGGACTGAGCCGGCTGAGGCGTACGGAACACGAATGCCCCGCCACGCGGCCAGGAGGGCGAGCCGCGGGCGGGGCGCTGCGGGGTGAGGGTGCCTCAGTTGGCGAAGACCGTGACGCCGTCCTCGGTGGCGTGCTTCGGCTCCAGTTCCGCGGCCTCGTGCGTCAGTGCGGAGCGCCGGACCCAGACGACGACCGCGCCGAGGACAGCCGCGACGGCGGCGACCACGAACGGGATGTGGATATTGCTCCACTCCTCGATCTTCGGGGCAAGGTAGGGCGCCGCGGCCGCGGCGAACCAGCGGACGAAGTTGTAGCCGGCGCTGGCCACCGGGCGCGGCGCGTCGGACACCCCGAGCGCCAGCTCCGTGTAGACGGTGTTGTTCATGCCGATGAAGGCGCCCGAGACGATCGTGCAGACGACGGCCGCCGTGTGGTTGCCGTATCCGAGGATCACCAGGTCGGCGGCGAGCAGCACCAGTGAGGTGCCGACCACCTTGAGCGAGCCGAAGCGCTTCTGCAGCCGCGGCGCGACGAGCACCGAGAAGACGGCGAGCAGCAGGCCCCAGGCGAAGAAGACGGCGCCGGACTTGTACGGCGACATGTTCAGCACGAACGGCGTGAACGCCAGGATCGTGAAGAACGCGTAGTTGTAGAAGAACGCCGAGGTCGCCACGGACGCGAGCCCGCCGTGGCCGAGCGCCTTGATCGGGTCGAGCAGCGAGGTCCTGCGGGCCGGCCTGGGCTGCTCCTTGAGGAAAGCCGTGATGCAGACGAAGCCGATGGCCATCAGCGCGGCGGTGCCGAAGAACGGGTAGCGCCAGCTGGCGTCACCGAGCAGTGCGCCGAGCAGCGGTCCGCAGGCCATGCCGAGGCCGAGCGCCGACTCGTAGAGCAGGATCGCCGCCGAGCTGCCGCCCGCCGCCGCGCCGACGATCACGGCGAGTGCGGTCGACACGAAGAGCGCGTTGCCCAGGCCCCAGCCCGCCCGGAAGCCGACCAGTTCCGCGACGGAGGACGAGGTGCCGGAGAGTGCGGCGAAGACCACGACCAGCGCCAGGCCGGCCAGCAGCGTCTTGCGGCCGCCGATGCGGCTGGAGACGAAGCCGGTGACGAGCATCGCGACGGCGGTGATCAGGAAGTACGAGGTGAAGAGCAGGGACACCTGGCTGGGTGTCGCCTCCAGGCCCTTGGCGATGGACGGCAGAATCGGGTCCACCAGGCCGATTCCCATGAACGCGACAACAGAGGCGCCCGCTGTGGCCCAGACGGCCTTCGGCTGGCGCAGGATGCTGACCGTTCCTTGGTCGAACGGATCCTCTCCCTGCATGGCTCTTCTCGCTCTCCACTAGGTCGTTGTGTTATGCACAGAATAAGTTAGAGGAGCTAATAAATGCAAGTTACATCTAAATCTCCTGGTGAGAGCCACGCTGCGGAAGGGTGATCGTCCTTGACGCGGCGACGACCGGGGAGGACCGTTGGTCGCTATGAGGGGCGAACCCAGTTGCCCGAAGTGCGGAGGCCGGGTCAAGGCGCCCGGTTTCTTCGACGACACCTGGCAGTGCGATGTGCACGGCAGCGTGCACCCGATGCAACCGGTCATCCCGCCGAGCGTCGAGGCGCTCGGTGTGGCGGTGCACCGCGCCCAGGTGCCGGTGTGGATGCCCTGGCCGCTCCCGGTCGGCTGGCTGTTCACCGGTGTGGCGTGTGCGGGCGACGACCGCGGCGGCGGCCGGGCCACCGCGGTGGCCTGTTCAGGACCGGGGCCGCTCGGCGGCGTCGGTGAGCTGCTGCTCGTCGCCGAGGAGCTCGGCGTCGGGCTCGGTGCGCGGTACGCCGGGGTCGACGGGCCAGACCCGGGACCGCAGCTGCGGGTGGAGGGGCCGCCGGACGTCAAGGTGCTCGCCGCCGGACGTCCGACCCCGCTCTGGCACGTGAAGCACGCCCCCGACGACCGGGCGGTCTTCGCGGGTGAGGCGCGCGGACTGTGGCTCTGGGCCATCGTCTGGCCGGAGCAGTCGGGCCTCCTGATGTACGACGAGCTGGTGCTGACCGACCTCCGCGATGCCGGGGGAGAGGTCGACCTCGTCCCCTGCGGCGCGCTCACCCCCCGGCTGCTGACGGGGCCCTGAGCGGCCGGAACCCGCCCGTTCGCCGGTTATCCTTGGGCGTCCCCCCGTCCGGCTGCGAGCACTGGAGTACGTGTCGTGCGCATCGACCTGCACACCCACTCCACCGCGTCGGACGGCACGGACACCCCCGCCGAGCTGGTGCGGAACGCCGCCGCCGCGGGGCTCGACGTCGTCGCCCTCACCGACCACGACACGGTCCGCGGGCACGCCGAGGCGGCCGCGGCCCTGCCCGAGGGGCTCACCCTGGTCACCGGCGCGGAGCTCTCCTGCCGGCTCGACGGCGTGGGCCTGCACATGCTGGCGTACCTCTTCGACCCGGACGAGCCCGAGTTCGCGCGCGAGCGCGAGCTGGTGCGCGACGACCGGGTGCCGCGGGCCCGGACGATGGTGCGCAAGCTCCAGGAGCTCGGCGTGCCGGTCGAGTGGGAACAGGTCGCACGGATCGCCGGCGCCGGATCGGTCGGGCGGCCGCACATCGCCACCGCACTGGTCGAGCTCGGCGTAGTCGCCACCGTCTCCGACGCCTTCACGCCGCAGTGGCTGGCCGACGGCGGACGCGCGCACGCCGACAAGCACGAGCTGGACCCCTTCGACGCGATCCGGCTGGTCAAGGCCGCCGGCGGCGTGACGGTGTTCGCCCACCCGGCCGCCGTCAAGCGCGGCGAAGTGGTCCCCGAGTCGTCGATCGCGAAGCTGGCCGCGGCCGGGCTCGACGGCATCGAGGTCGACCACATGGACCACGACGAACCGACCAGGGCCAGGCTGCGCGGCCTCGCCCGCGAGCTGGGGCTGCTGACCACCGGTTCGAGCGACTACCACGGCAGCCGCAAGACCGTACGGCTCGGTGAGTACGCCACCGACCCCGAGATCTACGGCGAGATCACCCGGCGCGCCACGGGAGCCTTCCCGGTACCGGGAGCCGGCGGACCCGTCACCGCGTAACGGCACCCGCGCACCACACCCTGCGCGGCCCGCACCACCACTCGTCCCACCCCCGCGCACCGGCCCGTCTCGGCTGCCGTCAGGATCCTCCGACGGAATGCCGGTCCGGCGCCCGCGCCGTGCGCTCCTCGGCCCGAATTCTCGTTCCCTCTCCTCGCAAGGCTCACTGTGTTCGACGTCGCTGTCTTCGGATCCCTTTTTCTCACGCTTTTTGTGATTATGGATCCGCCCGGAATCACCCCGATCTTCCTGGCCCTCACCGCCGGCCGCCCCGCCAAGATGCAGCGCCGGATGGCGCTGCAGGCGGTCTCCGTCGCCTTCGGCGTGATCGCCGTCTTCGGCGTCCTCGGCCAGCAGATCCTGGACTACCTGCACGTCTCCGTCCCCGCGCTGATGATCGCGGGCGGACTGCTCCTGCTGCTGATCGCACTCGATCTGCTGACCGGCAAGACCGACGAGCCGACGCAGACCAAGGACGTCAACGTGGCGCTCGTCCCGCTGGGCATGCCGCTGCTCGCCGGGCCCGGTGCGATCGTCTCGGTGATCCTCGCCGTGCAGCACGCCGACAGTGCGGCGAGCCAGATCTCGGTCTGGACGGCGATCGTCGCCATGCACGTCGTGCTCTGGCTGACCATGCGCTACTCGCTGCTGATCATCCGGGTCATCAAGGACGGCGGCGTCGTGCTGGTGACCAGGCTGGCGGGGATGATGCTCTCCGCCATCGCCGTGCAGCAGATCATCAACGGCGTCACCCAGGTCATCCAGAACGCCTGACCCGGCCCCGGACACCACAGCGCCCCCGCACGGTCGATCCGTGCGGGGGCGCTTCGTCTTTACGTCGGCAATGCGTTACGAAGCCGAGCTGTCGGCCGGGCGGATGTAGATGCGCTGGCCTATCGCGGCGGCCTGCTGCACGATCCGGTTGACGGAGGCGGCGTCCACGACGGTGCTGTCCACGGCGGTACCGTCGACATCGTCGAGTCGCATGATCTCGAAGCGCATATGGCTTCCCTTCGTCTGATCCTCCTGCTGGAGAACTACTGGGAGGACGGGTGGCCCGTCCGCAAGGATGAAGAGCGCCAGGCATCTCTGTCTCGCGCCCCACGGGGTGTACAACGACTTGCTCCCTGCAATCATTCCCTACGCTAAGGAAATTTTTTGGATGTCTAAGTACCAGCAGGTAACCGAGCATGCGCGGACGACGACATCCGCGACGAGGCCCGCATGAACGAGGCAGAGATCGGCGAGCGGCTGGACCGCGCCAACGAGCTGCTCCAGCGCATGCTCGCCGAGGTGTCGAAGACCCCCTCGACCCACGCGATCTTCGTGGACGCGGGCTACGTGTACGCCGCGGCCGGGCTCCTGGTCACCGGCACCGAGGACCGGCGCTCCTTCGACCTCGACGCGGAGGGGCTGATCGAGGCCTTCATCGACAAGGCCCGCACGATCTTCGCGGACAGCAGACTGCTGCGCGTGTACTGGTACGACGGAGCCAGGCGCCGCATCCACACCGTCGAGCAGCAGTCCATCGCGGAACTCCCCGACGTCAAGGTCAGGCTCGGCAACCTCAACGCCAACAACCAGCAGAAGGGCGTCGACTCACTCATCCGCACCGACCTCGAATCCCTCGCCCGCCACCGCGCGATCAGCGACGCCGCCCTCGTCGGCGGCGACGAGGACCTGGTGTCGGCCGTCGAGGCGGCGCAGGGCTACGGCGCTCGCGTCCACCTGTGGGGCATCGAGGCCGGGGAAGGCCGCAACCAGGCCGAACCACTGCTCTGGGAGGTCGACAGCCAGCGCACCTTCGACCTCGACTTCTGCCGCCCGTACGTGACCAGACGCCCCGTCACCACCTACGAGGACGACTCCCCCGCGCCCTCGCGGGAGGACGTCCGCTTCGTCGGTGCGCAGATCGCCGCGACCTGGCTCGCCGCCCGCGGCCGCGAGTCCCTCGCCGACCTGCTGCCCGGGCACCCGTATCTGCCGGGCTCCGTGGACCAGGACCTGCTGGTCGAGGCCGAACGCCTGCTGCAGCACTCGCTGCGCGGCCACGCCCATCTGCGAAGGGCGCTGCGCGACGGCTTCTGGCAGCACCTCCAGGCGCAGTACTGACGGCTGTCCCCGTGGTTGCCGGCGCCGCCTACAGGCTGTCCCAGAAGGAGACGAGTGCGGCCGCCGTCGGCCCCGGCCGGTCCGTGTTGGGGGAGTGCTCGGCGCCCTCGATCCGGGTCCGGCGCGCACCGAGGCGCACCGCCATCGCGTCGAGCAGCGGTACCGGCCAGACGTCGTCGCGCTCGCCTGAGACCACGTGGACCGGCATCCCCGTGGCGGCGACCTCGGCCACCCGGTCCGGTTCGGTGGCCAGCTGACGGCCGGTGGCGATGAGCTGGGCGGGGCGGTGGCGCAGCCAGCGCCGCCGCATGTCCTCGCCGCCCGTGTCCGCCTCCGCCGGCGGGTCGAAGGCGCGCATCGCCGCCCAGACGTCGTCCATGCTCATGGTCGCGAGCGCGTCACCGAGGATCTTCAGCTTGACCTGCTGGGACTGGACGACCTCGGCCGGCCCCGACGACATCAGCGTGAGTGACCGGAACGGCGCGGCGTCCAGGAGCACCGCGGCCCGGCCGATCTGCCCGCCGAGCGAGTGCCCGAGCAGCTGGACCGCGCCGTCGCCGAGGCCCAGCGCGGCCGTCTGGGCCAGTACGTCGCGGGCCAACTCCACCTGTGCGTAGGACTCCTGACGATCCGTCCCCTCGCTCTCGTACTGGCCGCGCCCGTCAACGGCGACGGCACGGTAGCCGGCCTCGGTGAGCGGTTCCAGCAGGGCGATGAAGTCCTCCTTGCTGCCGGTGAACCCGGGCAGCAGGAGAGCGGTGCCGCGCGGTTCGGCAGGCGGCACCGCGTCCAGCACGGCGAACTCCCCGCGCGCGGTGTGCAGTGCACGGGCGCGGGCGCAGGGGGGCGGGGTGAAGGTGGGTGGCCGGCTCATGGGAAGAGGTTATGCCGTGGAACGCCGGACGGGCCCGAGGCAATCCCTCGGGCCCGTCCGTCACATTCGATGCCGGCCGGTCCGGGGTGACCCCCGGACCATCCGGCGGCGCTCAGCCCTCGGACTTCGCGGCAGCCGCGCGCGGCGCGCGACGCCTGCGCGGCTTGGCCTCGCCGTCGGTGGCGGTCTCCGCCACGGCATCCGTCTTCGGCTTGGCTGCCGTACGGGTGCGGCGACGCGGCCTGTCCGTCTCGGGCTCGGCCATCGGCGCGATCTGGAAGTCGACCTCGTCCTCGGCCGGCTTGATCACCCGGGCACGGCGACGCGGCTTGGTGACCGTCTGCGCCTCGGGCGCGGGCTCGGCCACGGGGGCGGTCTGGAAGTCGACCTCCTCCGTCACCGGCTTGGCGGCCCGGGCGCGGCGGCGACGCGGCTTGGCCTCGGTCACGGCTTCGGCCTCGGTCACGGCCTCCGCCTCGACCACGACTTCGGTCCTGGCCTTGGCCGCCCTGGTCCTGGTCTTCACCGCGGGCGGCGCGGTGTCGATGACGACGACCGGAGCCTCCGCCACGTCCACCGCTGCCTCGGCGGCGACGTCCGGTGCACCGACCCGGCCGCGCCGGCGCCGGCGCGGCGTGCGCGGCTCGGCGGGGCCGTCCGTGGACTCGGGGGCCTCGACGACGGCCTCGGTGGCGGGTGCGGGCACCGTGGTGGCGCCCTCTTCGGCCGCGGAACCGCCACGGGTGCGACGGCGCTGACGCGGGGTGCGCGCGGGGCGCTCCTCGCGGACGGCGGGAGCCGGGGCGGCGGCGGACTTGCGGCCACGGCCGCCCGTCTCGCCGAGGTCCTCGATCTCCTCGGCCCGCAGACCGGCGCGGGTCCGCTCGATGCGCGGCAGGACACCCTTGGTGCCGGCCGGGATGCTGAGCTCCTCGTACAGGTGCGGGGACGTGGAGTACGTCTCGACCGGGTCGGGGAACTTCAGGTCCAGGGCCTTGTTGATCAGCTGCCAGCGCGGGATGTCGTCCCAGTCGACCAGCGTGATCGCGATGCCCTTGGCACCCGCGCGGCCGGTCCGGCCGATCCGGTGCAGATAGGTCTTCTCGTCCTCGGGGGACTGGTAGTTGATGACGTGGGTCACGCCCTCGACATCGATACCGCGGGCGGCGACGTCGGTGCAGACGAGCACGTCCACCTTGCCGTTGCGGAAGGCGCGCAGCGCCTGCTCACGGGCGCCTTGGCCGAGGTCGCCGTGGACCGCGCCGGAGGCGAAACCGCGCTTCTCCAGCTGGTCGGCGATGTCGGCGGCTGTCCGCTTCGTACGGCAGAAGACCATGGCGAGTCCGCGGCCGTCGGCCTGGAGGATGCGCGAGACCAGCTCGGGCTTGTCCATGTTGTGCGCGCGGTAGACGTACTGCGCGGTGTTCTTGACGGTCGTGCCCTCGTCGTCGGGCGAGGTGGCGTTGATGTGCGTCGGCTGCGACATGTAGCGACGCGCCAGACTGATGACCGCGCCCGGCATGGTCGCCGAGAACAGCATCGTCTGCCGCTTCGCCGGCAGCATCGTGATGATGCGCTCGACGTCGGGCAGGAAGCCCAGGTCCAGCATCTCGTCGGCCTCGTCGAGAACGAGGACGCGGATGTGCGAGAGGTCGAGCTTGCGCTGGCCCGCCAGGTCGAGCAGCCGGCCCGGGGTGCCGACGATCACGTCGACGCCCTTCTTGAGGGCCTCGACCTGGGGCTCGTACGCCCGGCCGCCGTAGATCGCGAGCACGCGGACGTTACGGACCTTGCCGGCGGTCAGCAGGTCGTTGGTGACCTGCTGGCAGAGCTCGCGGGTGGGGACGACGATCAGGGCCTGCGGCGCGTCGGTCAGCTTCTCGGGCGCTGCCCGGCCTGCCTCGACGTCCGCGAGGACGGTGACGCGCTCCAGCAGCGGAAGACCGAAACCGAGCGTCTTGCCGGTGCCCGTCTTGGCCTGTCCGATGACGTCGGAGCCGGAGAGCGCTACGGGGAGCGTCATCTCCTGGATGGGGAAGGGGGACATGATGCCGACAGCTTCGAGGGCTTCGGCCGTCTCGGAAAGAATCCCGAGGTCTCGGAACGTAGTCAGGGTATTGCCTCTTCTGTGAAACGCGATCCGAGGCGAACGAAGGGGGTCGTACCGTGCCGGGGTTGGTCATCCGGCCGTGGATTGGCCGAGTGGCGCGGGACCACTGCCGTCGCTCGAGCGCTCGTGCCGCTGAGGGGCCCCTCATCTGCGGTCGTACAGGGCGTACGCGTCGCGTGGAGGGCTGTCGGGTCGGAGCCGATCGGGCCACCGACCGGGCATCCTCATTCAATTTCGCGCCACGAGCAGTTGCAAAATGCTCAGTAAGCGCAATACCACTGTACCCCGGATTCGCGCATCTGTGTTGGGCGAATTCATCGGAACGGTGTGACGTCAGTCGTCGGCCGGACCCCTCGACCCCTCGGCGGGCGGGCTATTCTGCGCTCCATGGAGACGCCTGACAACGCCACGGAAACCCCCGCATCCACCAAAATCGCCGACCAGGACTGGGCCACCGCGTCCACGGAGCCGCAGTACAAGGCCGCCGTCGTTGACCTGCTCGGAGCACTTGCCTACGGGGAGCTGGCGGCCTTCGAGAGGCTCGCCGAGGACGCCAAACTCGCGCCGACGCTCGGCGACAAGGCGGCGCTGGCGAAGATGGCGTCCGCGGAATTCCATCACTTCGAGCGGCTGACGGACCGGCTGACGGCCATCGAGGTGGAGCCGACCGCCGCGATGGAGCCGTTCGCCAAGGCCCTCGACGACTTCCACCGCCAGACCGCCCCGTCGGACTGGCTGGAAGGCCTGGTCAAGGCCTACGTCGGCGACTCGATCGCCAGTGACTTCTACCGCGAGGTCGCCGCCCGCCTCGACGCGGACACCCGCTCGCTCGTGCTCGCCGTGCTCGACGACACGGGGCACGGCAACTTCGCCGTGGAGAAGGTGCGGGCCGCGATCGAGGCGGAGCCGCGGCTCGGCGGCCGGCTCGCGCTGTGGGCGCGACGGCTGATGGGCGAGGCGCTCTCGCAGGCGCAGCGGGTGGTGGCGGACCGCGACGCGCTGTCGACCATGCTGGTGGGCGGGGTGGCCGACGGGTTCGACCTGGCCGAGGTCGGCCGGATGTTCTCGCGGATCACCGAGGCCCACACCAAGCGGATGGCCACCCTGGGTCTGGCTGCCTGAGGGCCGTCCGGCAATCGGGACAGCCCTCAGCCGGTGCCGCCGGGGTCCGGGAGAGCCCGGTCCCCGGGGCCACGGTGGCGGCGTCAGACCGCCGCCGACCGGCTCAGACGGCGGCTGCGCGGCCTGATCAGCAGGGACAGCGTCACCGCGGAGATCAGCACCGAGCCGACCAGCGTCGCGGCCGCGTGGCCCGGGCCCAGGACGGAGTGCGTGAGATACGCGCCGAACAGGGCTCCCAGGGCGCCGGCACCGAAGACGGTCCGACGGGCCGGGAGGCGGCGCGACAGGGAGCGGAGCGCCGCCCAGGAGAGGGCGAGTCCGAACACGACGGAGCCCAGGGTTTCCAAGATCACAGGCGATCACCTCGCAGGTACGGGGCGGGCAATTCGGTCTTGGCGGTACTACCCCCGGGCTACCGGACGCAATCCTTCCGCGGACAGGCTTCGCCCAGCTGTCGCACAGGAACAGCCGTCGCAGGAACAGCCGTCGCGGGAACAGCCGTCGGACAGGAACGGCCGGCGTGCGGGAGTGGCGGCGGCGCGGCGTGTGCGGGCAGCCCGACGGAAAGCGGCCCGGCGGGGAATCCCCCGCCGGGCCGCTTCCACGGTCACTTTGTCCGTGCGCGCCCTTACAGCGCGCCGAACCCCACCCGTCGGGTGCTGGGCTCGCCGATCTCCACGTAGGCGATCCGGTCGGCCGGCACCAGGACCTTGCGGCCCTTCTCGTCCGTGAGGCTGAGCAGCTGCGCCTTGCCGGCGAGAGCCTCGGAAACCGCGCTCTCGACCTCTTCGGCGGAAAGCCCGCTCTCCAGAACGATCTCCCGGGGCGTGTGCTGCACCCCGATCTTGACCTCCACGGCTATGTCCCTCCGACGGTCAGTCCCTGCGCGGTGAACCGCGCCGTACGCAGCACACATTAGCCCGCTGAGGGGACCCGCCAGGGCTCCACGGGCAACGCCCGCAGCGAACACGCCCGGCGGCCGCCCGGTCAGTGCTGATCGATGCCGTGCAGCGGGAAGCCCGCGATGCCCCGCCAGGCCAGCGAGGTGAGCAGCTGCACCGCCGTGTCGCGCGGAATGGCGGACCGGCTGGAGAGCCAGTAGCGGGCGACCACCTGGGACACCCCGCCGAGGCCCACCGCGAGCAGCATGGACTCGTCCTTGGACAGGCCCGTGTCGCCCGCGATCACGTCGGAGATCGCCTCGGCGCACTGCAGCGAGACCCGGTCGACCCGCTCGCGCACGGCCGGCTCGTTGGTCAGGTCCGACTCGAAGACCAGCCTGAAGGCGCCGCCCTCGTCCTCGACGTACGCGAAGTAGGCGTCCATCGTCGCGGCCACGCGCAGCTTGTTGTCGGTCGTCGACGCGAGCGCCGTGCGCACCGCCTGGAGCAGCGACTCACAGTGCTGGTCGAGCAGGGCCAGGTAGAGCTCGAGCTTGCCCGGGAAGTGCTGGTAGAGCACCGGCTTGCTGACGCCGGCCCGTTCCGCGATGTCGTCCATCGCGGCGGAGTGGTAGCCCTGCGCGACGAATACCTCCTGCGCAGCACCCAGGAGCTGATTGCGTCGGGCGCGGCGGGGCAGGCGAGTGCCCCGCGGGCGCGCCGCCTCGGTCTGCTCGATGGCTGTCACGCCGCCTCCCAAATTTGTGATCCGACACACCGTTCCGTGCACGCTGCGCCATACCGCCATCGTACTTTCGGGTAACCCGGGTATGCGCGGCGCGGACGCAGAATTTCACGGACCGGACGACTGCGGTAGCCACAGATTCTTCGATCTGTGCCGCATAGCAGGACGTATCAGCGGTAATCGTCCTCATCCTGTGAGACGACGCGGGCCTGCTCGGCCGCATCGGCCTCGTTCGCGCGGTTCCGGTCGAGTTCCGTCAGTGGTTCGTCGCTCTCCGGGCGCAGGTTCGTCTGCTGCTCGGCGGCGTCCGCGGCGGGTGTCTCCTGGCCGGGTTCGTCCGGCTGGACGTCCTCGAAGCTGTCCGGGTCGCTGGGGTCGACCGTCATGGTGACTCCCTTCCTTGCTCCGAGCGTAGGAGCAAGGGCCCGAAGGCGCTATGCGGTGTGTGACGGCGAACACATGAACCACGGTGTGATCGTCTCGTAACATTGCCGCATGTCTTCGACCGAGCTGCCGGGAGTCCGTGCCGCCGCCGCAGCGGTGGCCCCCACGGTGAGCACCGTCAGGGTCGCGGAGGGCGAGAAGCTTCGCTCCGTGACGCTGCCCGGACTGACGCTGACCGTCCGTTCGCGGCCGCCGGAGCGGACCGGGCTGCCGGCCGCTCACTTCGTGCACGGGCTCGGCGGCTCCTCGCAGAACTGGTCGGCGCTGATGCCGCTGCTGGCGGACGTGCTGGACAGCGAGGCGCTGGACCTGCCCGGATTCGGGGACTCACCGCCGCCGGACGACGGCAACTACTCCGTCACCGGCCACGCCCGCGCGGTGATCCGTTTCCTCGACGCGGGGGAGCGGGGTCCCGTCCACCTGTTCGGCAATTCGCTCGGCGGCGCGGTCGCGACCCGGGTCGCGGCGGTCCGTCCCGACCTGGTGCGCACCCTCACCCTGATCTCGCCCGCGCTCCCCGAGCTCCGGGTCCAGCTGTCGGCCGCGCCGACCGCGCTGCTCGCCGTTCCGGGCGTCGTCTCCCTGTTCTCCCGGCTGACCCGGGACTGGACCGCGGAGGAACGCACCCGCGGAGTCATGGCACTCTGTTACGGCGATCCGGCACGTGTCTCCGAGGCGGGCTTCCGCGATGCGGTGGCCGAAATGGAGCGAAGGCTGGAGCTGCCGTACTTCTGGGACGCCATGGCGCGCTCCGCCCGTGGCATCGTCGATGCGTACACACTGGGCGGCCAGCACGGACTGTGGCGCCAGGCCGAGCGGGTGCTCGCACCGACCCAGCTCGTGTACGGCGGACGGGACCAGCTCATCGGGTACCGGATGGCACGCAGAGCGTCCGCGGCCTTCCGCGACGCGCGGCTGCTGACACTGCCCGACGCCGGGCATGTGGCGATGATGGAGTACCCGGAGGCGGTCGCCCAGGCGTTCCGGGAACTGCTCGACGAATGCGGCGGGAGCTGATACGGGGCGTGGGACGACACAGTCGAAAGGGCCCTGGGGCCACGGCCCCTGAGGCCGGGCCCGCCGCGGTGGACGCGGGCGCCGAGCGCGAGGGCGTGCGCCCCGCACCCGGCAACGGCCGACGCAGGCGGCCCGGTGAGATGCCGGCCGGCGCCGACGGCCACACCCCGCCCCGGGGCGCTCCCCAGGTGCGCGGTGGACACCCCGAACAGCGTGAACCCGGCGGCGGTTGGGGCACCGGGCCCATGGAGCGGCCCACCGAGCGGCCGGGTACGCCGCGCGGCGGAACCGGCCGCATCGCCGCACAGACGTCGGCGCCCCCGCGGCCGCAGGCGCAGCAGAACCCCCGTGGGGCCGGCACCAAGCCGCTGATACCGGGACCGCGGCGGGAGTTCGTCGAGGCCTTCGACGCCCCGGCCGCCGCGCCCGCACCCCGCGGGCCGGTCCCGGCGCAGGCCGCCCCGGCCGATCCGCACAGCTCCGCCGGTGACCGGGGCGAACGGCCGCCGGGCGGCGGCGATGCCGCCCAGACGCCTGCCAGGGACCCCAAGGGCGGCAAGGGCCGCACCTTCACCGGCATCGCGGCCGCCGCGGTGACCACGGTGCTCGCGGTCGTCGTGGCGGGCCAGGTCGCCCACGACGGCGGCGGCCGGGCCAGTGCCGCGCAGCCCGCGGGCGTGGACCGGGACGGCGGCGCCGACACCTCCCGCTCGGACAGCAGGAGGACGCCCGCCCCCAAGGTGATGGTCAAGCCGCTTTCGTACGAGCAGAAGATGGCCAAGCCCTATCCGCTGGCGCCGGCGCTGAAGGGATCGGGGAAATTCGAGGTCGTCCCCGGTGCGGCGAAGGCTCCGGGCAAGGGGCACAAATACCGCTACCGGATCGATGTCGAGAAGGGCCTCGCCCTCGACTCGGCACTCTTTGCCCAGGCGGTCCAGAAGACCCTCAATGACGACCGGAGTTGGGCGCACGACGGCGACATGACCTTCGAACGGATTTCCGGTGGTGAGCCGGATTTCGTGATCACGCTGGCCAGTCCCGGGACCACGGGCGTCTGGTGCGAGAAGTCGGGTCTGGACACGACGGAGGACAACGTCTCCTGCGACTCCGCCGCCACCGAACGCGTGATGATCAATGCCTATCGCTGGGCCCAGGGCTCGTCGACCTTCGGTCCGGACAAGCTCTTCTCCTACCGTCAGATGCTGATCAACCACGAGGTCGGCCACCGGCTCGGACACAATCATGTGAGCTGCCGCACGCCGGGCTCCCTCGCTCCGGTGATGCAGCAGCAGACCAAATCGCTGGATATCGAAGGCATCAAGTGCCGTCCCAACGCCTGGGTGTATCCGGCTCGTTGACCCTGACCTGCGTCTGCGGGGGCAGGCGCGGGCGCAGGCGCAGGAGGGCCGGTAGCCGGGCCGTCCGCACGGCCCTGCCGGTACGTCTGTCCGGATAGCGAGACTGCTGTCTCACATTGCGTTGACATCGTGCGGGCCGTCGCTCATATTTCTCGCATGTCACGCAGCCTCGTCACCTTCGATCGCGCCGCCATTGAGCTGGCGCTCATCGGTGTGACCGGGCACAGCGTCGCCGACGTCGACTGTTGCTGACGCCTGCCCGAGTGCGCGTCGGCCCCTTGTCCGGGCTCTGAAGTCCCGGACGGACCTCCCCGACTGCCGCACCGGGCGTAATCCGTCCGCAGGCGCGGCAGTTCCGGTTCCCGGCTTCCCACTCTCTCGTCGCCGCCTGCACGGATTCGCTTCTGTTTCCTCCATTCAGGCAGTACATCCGAGAGGTCACCTTCCGATGCGTCAACCGTCCGTCATATCGCGCCGCGTAGCAGCGGCGGCCGCAGTACTCGTCGTGGCCGCGGGCGCCGCGGCCTGCGGGCCCGAGGACAGCAGCAAGGGCAGCGACGGCAGCTCCGGCGCAGCGGGCGCGCCCAAGAAGGGCGGCACGCTCACCGTCCTCAACAGCGCCCCGCAGGAGGACTTCGACCCCGCCCGGCTCTACACCTCCGGCGGCGGCAACGTCCCCTCGCTCGTCTTCCGTACGCTCACCACCCGCAACCGGGAGGACGGCGCGGCAGGCTCGAAGGTCGTCCCCGACCTGGCGACCGACCTGGGCAGGCCCAGCAAGAACGCCACCGTCTGGACGTACACCCTCAAGGACGGCCTCAAGTACGAGGACGGCTCCGCGATCACGAGCGCCGACATCAAGTACGGCATCGAGCGCTCCTTCGCGGCCGAGCTCTCCGGCGGCGCGCCCTACCTGCGCGACTGGCTGATCGGCGGCGCCGGCTACCAGGGCCCGTACAAGGACAAGAAGGGCCTCGACTCGATCGAGACGCCCGACGCGAAGACGATCGTCTTCCACCTCAACAAGCCCGAGGGCGAGTTCCCCTTCCTGGCCACGCAGACCCAGACCACCCCCGTGCCCAAGGCCAAGGACACCGGCACGAAGTACGAGGAGCACCCGCTCTCCTCGGGGCCGTACAAGGTCGTCAAGAACGAGGGTGACGGCGAGCGCCTCACGCTGGAGCGCAACACCCACTGGTCGTCCGCCACCGACGAGGAGCGCAAGGCCTACCCCGACCGGATCGACGTACGTTCCGGGCTCGACTCCGCCGTCATCAACCAGCGGCTCTCCTCCTCGCAGGGCGCCGACGCCGCGGCCGTCACCACCGACACCAACCTCGGCCCGGCCGAACTCGCCAAGGTCAGCGGCGACAAGAAGCTCGCGGCCCGGGTCGGCACCGGCCACTTCGGCTACACGAACTACATCGCCTTCAACCCGAAGGTGAAGCCGTTCGACAACCCGAAGGTCCGCAAGGCGATCTCCTACGCCGTCGACCGCTCCTCCGTGGTCAACGCCGCGGGCGGCTCCTCGCTCGCCGAGCCCGCCACCACCTTCCTGCCGGACCAGGCCTCCTTCGGCTACACGCCGTACGACGCCTTCCCGGCCGGCAAGACCGGCAACGCGGCCAAGGCGAAGGAGCTGCTGAAGGAGGCCGGTTACCCCAAGGGGCTGACCGTCACCCTCACGCACAACAACGACAAGAACTTCGCCACCAGCCCGGAGATCGCCACCGCGCTGCAGGAGGCGCTGAAGAAGGCCGGCATCACCGTCAAGCTCCGGGGCCTGGAGGACAACGCCTACTCCGACACGATCTACAACGTGAAGAGCGAGCCGGGCTTCTTCCTCGGCGGCTGGGGCGCCGACTGGCCCTCCGGCGGCCCGTTCTTCGCGCCGATCTTCGACGGACGCCAGATCGTCAAGGCCGGCTACAACTTCAACGCCTCCCAGCTGAACGACTCCGCGGTCAACAAGGAGATCGACGAGATCAACAAGCTGACCGACCTGAGCGCCGCCGCCAAGCGCTGGGGCGCGCTCGACAAGAAGGTCGGCGAGCAGGCACTGACCGTGCCGCTGTTCCACCCGGTCTACAAGCGCCTGTACGGCGAGTCCGTCAAGAACGTCGTGATCAGCGACTGGACCGGCGTGCTCGACATCTCGCAGGTCGCGGTCAAGTAACCATGGCCGAAGCACTGCTGGTCAAGGAGGCGGGGGCCGTCGAGGCCCCCGCCTCCGGGGCTCATCCGTTCTGGCAGCGGCTGCGAACCAGCCGCTCCGCCCTGGTGGCGGCCGCCGTCGTCGCCCTGCTGGTCCTGACCGCGCTCGCCGCACCGCTGCTCGCGGGCATCGAGGGCCAGGACCCCACCACGTACCACCCCGGCCTCGTCGACTCCGCGACCGGCGGGGTACCGCTCGGCTCCTTCGGCGGGATCAGCGCCGATCACTGGCTCGGCGTCGAACCGCTCACCGGACGCGACCTGTTCGCCCGCGTCGTGTACGGCGCCCGGGTCTCGCTCGGTGTCGCGCTCGGCGCGACGCTGCTGCAGGTGATCATCGGCGTCCTCACCGGCCTCGCGGCAGGCCTCGGCAACCGCTTCGTCGACCAGGCGTTCAGCCGGGTCACCGATGTCATGGTCGCCCTGCCCGTCATGGTGGCCGCCCTCGGCGCACTCGCCGTCGTCCCGGCCGGATTCCCGCGCCCGGTGCTGATCGCACTGCTCGTCGGCCTGGTCGGCTGGACCCACGTCTCGAAGATCGTGCGCGCCAAGACCCTCGCCCTGAAATCGCTCGACCACGTCGCGGCCGCCCGGCTCAGCGGCTGGGGACCGTGGCAGATCGCCCGGCGTGAACTGCTGCCCGCGCTGGCCGCGCCCGTCATCACGTACGCCGTGCTGCTCTTCCCTGCGAACATCGTCGTCGAGGCGGCCCTGTCCTTCCTGGGCGTCGGCATCAAACCGCCCACGCCCTCCTGGGGACAGATGCTCAGCGACGCCGACACCTGGTACCAGGCGGCACCCACCTACCTGCTGATCCCGGCCGGACTGCTCTTCGTCACCGTGCTCGCGCTCACCGTCCTCGGCGAGGGCGTGCGCACCGCACTGGACCCGCGCGCCGCCTCCCGGCTGCGGATCGGCACCGGCGCCAGGAAGGAGGCCGGAGCATGAGGTGGTTCCTGCTGCGGCGGCTCGGCGGGGCGCTCTTCGTCCTGCTCGCCCTCAGCGTCGTCGTCTACGCCGCCTTCTACGTGGCACCGGGCAACGTCGCACAGATCGCCTGCGGTCCGCGCTGCTCGCCCGCGCAGGTCGCCCAGGTCAGCGACCAACTGCGCCTCGGCGACCCGGTGTACGTGCAGTACGCGCACTTCCTGCAGAGCCTGGTCGCCGGCCGCGACTACTCCACCGGCACCGGTGTGGTGCACTGCGATGCCCCGTGCCTGGGACTCTCGTACCAGAGCGGCCAGCAGGTCACCCAGCTCATCGTCACCAAACTGCCGGCCACCGCCTCGCTCGCCGTCGGCGCGTTCGTGCTGTGGATGGTGCTCGGCGTCGGCACCGGAGTGCTCTCGGTGTGGCGCCGTGGCCGCGCCACCGAGCGCATCCTCACCGGGATCACCCTGGCCGGCATGGCCACACCGGTCTTCGTGATCGGCCTGCTGCTGATCATCATCTGCGTCACGGCGCTCCAGATCCTGCCCTTCCCGGACTACGTGCCGTTCACCGAGGACCCGGAGCAGTGGGCCTGGAACCTGCTGCTGCCGTGGATCTCGCTGGCGCTCATCTCCGCCGCTCCGTACGCCCGGATGACCAGGGCGTCGATGCTCGAGACGCTCGCCGAGGACCATGTGCGGACCTTCCGGGCGTACGGGGTCAGCGAGCGGGTGATCGTCGGACGGCACGCACTGCGCGGCGCGCTCGCCCCGGTGATCGCGCTCGGCGCGCTGGACATCGGCTCGATGTTCGGCGGCGCCGTGCTCACCGAGTCGCTCTTCGGGATTCCCGGGATCGGCCGCGAACTCGTCGCAGCCGTCCGGAACGTGGACCTCCCGGTCGTCGTCGGTCTGGTGCTCGTCACCGGATTCTTCGTCGTCATCGCCAATGCCGTCGCGGACATCCTGCAGGCGACGGCCGACCGACGGGTGGTGCTCACATGAGTCTGGTCGAGGTCACCGATCTCTCGATCTCGTTCGGCGACGTGCACGCGGTGCGCGGCCTGTCGTTCTCGCTGGAGGCGGGCGGCGCGCTCGGTGTCGTCGGCGAGTCCGGCTCCGGCAAGAGCGCGTCGGCGTACGCCCTGCTCGGACTGCACCGGGGGACCGGTGCCAGGGTCGGCGGCTCGATCCGGGTGGCCGGCGTGGACGTCCAGTCCGCCGGCGACGCGGAACTGCGCGGGCTGCGGGGGGCCAAGGCGGCGATGGTCTTCCAGGACCCGCTCTCCTCGCTGGACCCGTACTACGCCGTCGGCGACCAGATCGCCCAGGTGTACCGCGTCCACCACCGGGTCTCCCGGCGGGCGGCGCGGGCCAAGGCCGTCGAGGTGCTGGACCGGGTCGGGATTCCCGACGCGGTACGCCGTTCCCGGTCCCGGCCGCACGAGTTCTCCGGCGGGATGCGGCAACGGGCGCTGATCGCGATGGCGCTGGCCTGCGAGCCGCAGTTGCTCATCGCCGACGAGCCGACGACCGCGCTGGACGTCACCGTCCAGGCCCAGATCCTCGACCTGCTGCACGACCTGCGCCGGGAGACGGGCATGGGGCTGCTGCTGGTCACCCATGACGTGGGCGTGGCGGCGGAGTCGGTGGACGAGGTACTGGTCATGCAGTCCGGACTCGCGGTGGAGCGCGGCCCGGTGGCGGAGATCCTCGGTGCGCCGCGCGAGCCCTACACCAAGGCGCTGCTCTCCGCGGTGCCGCGTATCGCCCCGCAGGCGGACAGTCCGGCCGCGGCGACCGGACACCCGGTGACCGACGAGGCCGAGGTGCTCGCCGAAGCCGACGGCGTGCGGCAGGTGTTCGGCAGGGGGAAGTCCGCCCTGGCCGCCGTCGACGGGGTCTCGCTGACCGTCCGCCGCGGCGAGACGCTCGGCATCGTCGGCGAGAGCGGCAGCGGCAAGACCACACTCGGGCGGATGCTCGTCGGTCTGCTGGAGCCCACCTCCGGGCGGCTCACCCGCGTGGACCAGGTGCAGATGGTCTTCCAGGACCCGGTCTCCTCGCTCAACCCGCGCCGCTCCGTCGGCGAGTCGGTCGCCGACCCGCTGCGGGCGCGCGGACAGCGCGACGAGGGCGTGATCAGGGCGCGCGTGAGCGACCTGCTGGAGCGCGTCGGGCTCGACCCGGCGCAGTACGACCGCTATCCGCACGAGTTCAGCGGCGGACAGCGTCAGCGCATCGGCATCGCGCGGGCGCTGGCCGCCGAACCGAGGCTGATCGTCTGCGACGAGGCGGTCTCCGCCCTCGACGTGACGACCCAGGCCCAGGTCATCGCACTGCTGTCCGAGCTGCAGCAGGAACTGGGACTCGCGCTGGTCTTCATCGCGCACGATCTCGCCGTGGTACGGCAGGTCAGCGACCGGGTCGCCGTCATGCGGCGGGGCCGGATCGTCGAGGAGGGCCCGGTGGAGCAGGTGTACGGAGCGCCCCGCGACCCGTACACCAAGCAGCTTCTGGCGGCCGTGCCGACACTCGATCCGGCCCTCGCGGCGACGCGTCGCGAGGCCCGCAAGGAGCTGACCGCGGCCTGACCCTACGTAGCCGAATGCCTCTATAGCGCGACGGAACGCTACGCGGGCGGGAAAGTTACGACGGTTCACCCCTTTCGGTGGTGCGACGGACAACCGTCCGTCGCACCACCGGCGTATCCGCTTACGGTCGTCCCGCTGCGAGTCGCCGATCCAACGGTGGCCGCCCACAAGGGAGATCGGGGGTGTGCTCGTGCGGATCGGACTGCTCACCGACGGTGGTTATCCGTATGCGACCGGTGATTCCAGACTCTGGTGCGACCGTCTGGTGCGCGGACTCACGCAGCACGAGTTCGATCTCTTCGCGCTCAGCCGCACGGCCGAGCAGGAGGCGCAGGGCTGGGTGCAGCTCCCGGTCCATGTGAGCCGGGTACGCACGGCGCCGCTGTGGACCGCGGACGAGGACACCCTGGGCCTCCACGCCCCCAGGGGAGTGCTCTCACGCCTGCTGACCGGAGGGGGCGCACGGTCCTACGGACGGCGCGAACGGCGCCGGTTCACCGCCCACTTCACGGCGCTCGCGACCTCGGTCTGTTCGGCGGGCGCGACCGGTGGCGAGCGGGGTGAGGGCGAAGACCCCGCCGGCCGCGGTGCACCCGGCGAGGCAGCCGGTTCCGAGGACGCCCGGTTCACCGAAGGCCTCTACGGACTCGCCGAACTGGCCTGTGAGCACGGCGGACTTCCCGCCGCGCTCCGCTCCGAGACCGCGGTACGGATCCTGGAGGCGGCCTGCGGCGCGCCCGGCACCGGCCGTACCGTCCAGAGCGCCACCGTCCCCGACCTCCTCGCCTTCGCCGCGGAGCTCGACCGGGTCCTCCGCCCGCTCTCCCTCGACTGGTACGACGAGGAGAGCCTCGGCGCCGTGGACCTCTGCCACGCCACCTCCGGAGGCGCCGCGGCCCTGCCCGGGCTGCTGGCCAAACGCTTCTTCGGGGTGCCGCTGCTGGTCACCGAGCACGCCGTGCAGCTGCGGTCGCACTATCTCGCGGCGACCGGCACCCCGCTCAGTGCGCCGGTGCGCGCCCTGCTGGCGAACTTCCACGGCCGCCTGGCCGGCGAGGTGTACCGCCAGGCGGCCCTCATCACCCCAGGCAACACGCACGCCCGCCGCTGGCAGGAGCGCTGCGGCGCGGAACCCGCCAAGGTGCGCACGGTCTACCCCGGCATGGAGTCCGGCCGGTTCGCGGCGCTGGGCGAGAACGAGGGCGACGGCGGCCCGGACACCCTGGTGTGGGTCGGCCGGATCGAGCCCGCCAAGGACCTGATCGCGCTGTTGCACGCCTTCGCGGAAGTGCGCAGGGCGGAGCCCGACGCCCGGCTGCGGATCATCGGCGCGCCGGCCCAGGGGCCCGAGGGTGCGGGCTACTTCGCGCACTGCCGGGCACTCGCCGCCCAGCTGTTCCCGGACGAGGCCGCTGACGCGCATGCCGTCGGCGACAACCCGGTCTCCTTCGAGGACATCGGCGGGGTCGAGGTGCCCGACCTGGCCCACGCGTATGCGGCGGGCGGGGTCGTGGTGCTCTCCAGCGTGGTCGAGGGCTTCCCGATCAGCCTGGTCGAGGCGATGTTCTGCGGCCGGGCCACGGTCTCGACGGACGTCGGCGCGGTCGTCGAAGTCATCGGCGGCACGGGGCTCGTGGTGCCGCCGCGCAACCCCCGCGCCCTCGCGGACGCCTGTCTGGCGCTGCTGCGGGACCCCGAGCGCCGTGCGCGCCTGGGTGCGGCGGCGCGCGCCCGGGCGCTCGAACTCTTCACCGTCGAACAGAACCTCGCGGCATTTCGCGGCATTTACCTGGAGCTGATCTCCCGGGCCCCGGTGCGCCGGGAGGCGGCGGCCGCGCACGGCGGACCGCGCCCCTTCGCCACCCCTCCGGAGGCCCACGTCCTCGGCCTGTGGCCCGAGCCGGACGAGGGCTCGGCCCCGGAACCCGCCGAGCGCACGCCGAGCTGGGCCGGAGCGCGTGGAGCGGGGGACGGCGATGTGTGACCAGGGGATGTGTGACCAGGAAACGGCCGGACCGGGCCGCGGTCAGGACCGGTCAGGACTGCCCGGCGCACCGGGTGAGCCGGCTCGCGGTCAGGACCGGCCAGGACTGCCCGGCGCACCGGGTGAAAAGCACGGAGGAACGACGATGGGCCGCCCGACCGAGACCCCGGACGCCGGGCGGTCCGACGTCGGATCGACCGAGACCCCGGACGCCGGGCCGGCCACCACGGCAGCCGGGCCGCTGACGCAGGCCGGGCCGGACGCTGGACCCGCACCCGTGGCCGAGCCGGTTGCGGTATCCGAGGCCAGGCGGGACGCGGTATCCGAGGCCACGCCGGACGCGCTGCCGGAGGCCGAGCCGGTTGCCGAACCCGAGGCCACGCCGGACGCAGTGCCCGAGGCCGAGCCGACAAGTGCCCCGGCGGTCGCGGCTGCCGCAGCGCGGTGCGCGAACCCGGATGCCGGGACGGGCGCGGCCCCGGGGGCCACCCCGCAGAGCGAGCCGCGCGGACAGCAGGCCGCACCGCAGCGGACCCCGCCGCCCGTGCGTCGCGCCGCCTCCCCGGAGCTCGTGGAGGTGCACTCCTCCCCACGCGCCCCCGAGATCGCGCGTGCCGCGCCGTCGCGCAAGCTCAGCACGGGCCGACGTGGCCCCGCCGACCCCGTGAAGACGCTCATGCACCGGCACCGCGAACTCTGCGAGCGCGCCGTCGATCCGCTGGAGATCGCCGCCGGGCTCGAAGCCCACGGCGTCACCGACCGCACCGCCGCCCGCTACCGGCACCGCGACGTGTTCTCGCTCGCCGAGGAACTGTTCGCACGGGTACCCGGCATCGCGGGGGAGTCCGGCGGAGCATTTCCCGCTCCGGCGCGGGACATCGAGACGCGCGCCGCGTGGTCGCTCCGGGCGCTGCTGCCCGGCGCCGCCTGCCTGGCCACCCTCGTCGCGCTGCGGCTCACCGAGGGGGCGCTCGGTGACGAGGCGCGGCTCGCCATCGGCAGCGGCGGCGGGCTCCTCGCGCTGATCGGGCTCGCCCTCGCCCTGCGTACCGGCCCGCTCTCCACCGGCGGCCGCTCCACGGGCGCCGCCGACATGTACGGCTGCTGGCTGCTCGGCTACGTCCTGTACGGCAACGCCCTGCTCGACCAGGTGCTCAGCGGCGGTCCCGAAGGCCCCTGGGCGATCACCCCGGCACCCCTGCTCGGGCTCGCCGTGGCGGTGGCGCCCGCGGCCTGGTGCGCGCACCTCTTCTCCGTGCACGCTCACCGCAAACTCCACGGCAGCCGCGCACTGGAGGAGTTCGCCGCAGGCGTGCGCCCCCTGCTGTTCGGCGCCGTGGCGTTCTTCCTCGTCGTACTCACCGGGCTGCTGTACCTGGCCGGCCTGGGGATCGGGGGCGGTGGCGCCCCCGTCGGAGCCGCCGCCCTCGGGGTACTGCTCCTGCTGGCCCGGCTGCTCGCCGTCCACGGCTTCCCCGAACCCGCCGCCACCGGACTCGCCGCCGCCTGCGCCGTCGAGGCCGCTGCTCCCGCACTGATCCTGGCCGGGCGGCTGCCCGGCCTCGACGCCGTAGCCCGGCCGGTCGACGTGCTCGTCGAGGCGGCGGGCACCGGCGCAGTACCCGCCGTGGCCTGCGGCGCGGCCGCGCTCGGCCTGCTGACCACCGCCACCGTCGCTCTCTCCCGAGCCTCCGCCCACACCGCCGCCTGACGCACCAACACAGCCCCCGCGGAGCCGACGCCGCGGGTCCCTTCCCGCACCGTACGCAACTTCCCCAAGGAGAAACCGGACATGACCCCCCAATACCCCGCACCGGCAGCCCGCCGTCGGCACGCAGGGGGCGCGCGATGAGGGTGCTGCTGCTCGGAGCCAACGGATTCCTCGGCCGGTTCGTCGCCGACCGGCTGCTCGCCGACCCCGCCGTACACCTCACGGCGCTCGGCCGCGGCGACGATGCCGACGTACGGTTCGACCTCGCCAGCGGCAGCCCCGGAGCGCTCACGCGCTTCCTGGACGCCGTCCACCCCGGAGTCGTCGTCAACTGCGCGGGCGCCACCCGGGCGGGGCCCGCGACCTGACCCGGCACAACACCGTCGCCGTCGCCACCGTCTGCGAAGCGATGCGACGCAGCGGCTGTACCGCCCGGCTGGTCCAGGTCGGCTGCTCTTCGGAGTACGGCCCCTCGCAGCCCGGCTCGTCCACCGCGGAGGACGCCATCCCCCGGCCCGGCGGGCCGTACGGAGTGAGCAAACTCGCCGCCACCGAACTCGTCCTCGGCTCCGGCCTGGACGCCGTCGTGCTGCGGGTCTTCTCACCCGTCGGCCCCGGCACCCCGGCCGGCTCCCCGCTCGGCCGGCTCGCCGAGGCGATGCGCCGCGCCATGCAGTCCGGCGACGGTGAGCTCAAGCTCAGCGGCCTCGGCGTGCAGCGCGACTTCGTCGACGTGCGCGACGTCGCACGCGCCGTGCACGCCGCCTCGCTCTCCGCCGCCCAGGGCGTCGTCAACATCGGCACCGGCCGGGCCGTGCGGCTCCGTGACGCCGCCGCCGTGCTCGCCAAGGTCGCCGGATACGGGGGCGCGCTCCACGAGCTGGACACGCCCCCGGCCCGGCTCCCCATCGGCGCCCCCCGTACCTCCACCGAATCGGTCATGGAACACCTCTCGGCCACCCCGTCCCCCTACCCGGACGGCTGCGGCGCCTGGCAGCAGGCCGATGTCCGCACGGCCAGGGACCGGCTGGGCTGGCGCCCCCGGATCAATCTGGAGGAGTCCCTCGCCGACATCTGGATGGAGGCGGCGTGCCGTATCTGACCAGCACCGGCACGGCCCGCCGGACCAGCGGGGCGGAGCAGCTCGGCTTCGGGGTCCCCGGCTACGCGCACCCGCTGCTCGCACCCGTCGAATGGGCCGAGCTCACCCGCCCCGGCACCCCGCTGCACTGGGCCGTCCTCAACATCGACAACGGCCCCGGCACCCGGCCCGACCCGCACTGCCTGCAGGCCGCCGGCCGGCTCCGTAACGCCCGCGAACGCGCCGTGCACGGCGCGGAGCCGCCGGACTCCGTGCGGGCGTCGGCGGGCCGGCTGCTAGGACAGCTCGATCTGGCCCACGGCAGCCGGCCCTTCGGCGAGCTGATCGCCGACGCCCAGGCCTTCCTCGACTGGTACCGCGTCGACGGCTTCTACCTCGACCGGTGTCCGGCCGATCGCCCCGGCCTCCCGGCCGTCCGCCGTCTCACCAGCACGCTCGCCGCGCTGCTGGAGGACAGCGACAGCGCGCAGGACGGCGGGCACCTGGTGCTCGGGCACGACACCCACCCGTATCCCGGCTACGCGGAGGCCGCCGACCAGCTCGTCACCTTCCGCGGCCCGTGGACCGATTACCGCTGGTCCCAGGTGGCGGAGTGGACCGCCGCCTACCCGCCCGGCCGGTTCGCGCACTTCGTCCACGGCATCCCGCGCACCCACCTGGAGGAAGCCATGCGCATCGCGCGCTGGCAGGGCGCCGGAACGATCTTCTTCACGGACCGCACCGGAGAGGCGGATCCGGGCAACGGGCGCGGACAAAGCGATCCATTCGCGACTCTGCCCAGGTACTGGGACGAAATCGTCTCGCGGATCGGACCGGGTATCTCGGAATGAGAGGGGGCGTGGCAGTGTTACGGCAAGAACAACCGTACGTAGTCGAAGTACGTAGAAACCGACCACCTGCATTGTTGAGGTTCCTGTGTCGCTGCCACCCCTGGTCGAGCCAGCTGCTGAGCTCACCGTCGACGAGGTCCGCAGGTACTCCCGCCACCTGATCATCCCGGATGTCGGGATGGACGGGCAGAAGCGGCTGAAGAACGCGAAGGTGCTCTGTGTGGGCGCCGGCGGTCTCGGCTCGCCGGCTCTGATGTACCTGGCCGCCGCCGGTGTCGGAACGCTCGGCATCGTGGAGTTCGACGAGGTCGACGAGTCGAACCTGCAGCGCCAGATCATCCACAGCCAGGCCGACATCGGCCGGTCCAAGGCCCAGTCCGCCAAGGACTCGGTGCTGGGCATCAACCCGCTGGTGAACGTGGTCCTTCACGAGGAACGGCTCGAAGCCGAGAACGTGATGGAGATCTTCGCCCAGTACGACCTGATCGTGGACGGCACGGACAACTTCGCCACCCGCTATCTCGTCAACGACGCCGCGGTGCTGCTGAACAAGCCGTACGTCTGGGGTTCCATCTACCGGTTCGACGGCCAGGCGTCCGTCTTCTGGTCCGAGCACGGTCCCTGCTACCGCTGCCTCTACCCGGAGCCGCCGCCCCCCGGCATGGTCCCCTCCTGCGCCGAGGGCGGCGTGCTGGGCGTGCTCTGCGCGTCCATCGGCTCCATCCAGGTCAACGAGGCCATCAAGCTGCTCGCCGGCATCGGCGACCCGCTCGTCGGCCGGCTGATGATCTACGACGCCCTGGAGATGCAGTACCGCCAGGTCAAGGTCCGCAAGGACCCCGACTGCGCGGTCTGCGGCGAGAACCCGACCGTCACCGAGCTCATCGACTACGAGGCCTTCTGCGGCGTCGTGTCCGAGGAGGCCCAGGAGGCGGCGCTCGGCTCCACGATCACTCCCAAGCAGCTCAAGGAGTGGATCGACGCGGACGAGAAGATCGAGATCATCGACGTCCGTGAGCCGAACGAGTACGAGATCGTCTCGATCCCCGGCGCGAAGCTGATCCCGAAGAACGAGTTCCTGATGGGCAGCGCCCTGCAGGACCTCCCGCAGGACAAGCGCATCGTGCTGCACTGCAAGACCGGTGTCCGCAGCGCCGAGGTCCTCGCGGTCCTCAAGTCGGCTGGCTTCGCCGACGCGGTGCACGTCGGCGGCGGCGTGATCGGCTGGGTCAACCAGATCGAGCCCGAGAAGCCGGTGTACTAGCGGCTGAACGCTTCGAAGGGCCGGCCCGCATCATGCGGGCCGGCCCCTTCGGCGTGTGCCGCCCTGCCGGCTACGAGCAGGTCTTGCCGTCCGCCGGCACCTTCCCGTCCAGGAAGTACGTGTCCACCGTCGACGTCACACAGGTGTTCTGGCCGTAGGCGCCGTGCCCCTCGCCCTTGTTGGTGAGCAGGATGCCCACCCCCTTGCCCAGCTCGTCCGCCATCTTGCGCGCGCCCTCGTACGGCGTGGCCGGGTCGCCCGTCGTCCCCACGACCAGGATCGGCCCGGCGCCAGGGGCGCTCGCCTCCGGGGTGTCGTGCTCGCCCTTCACCGGCCAGTTCGAGCACCAGCCCGCGGTGTCCCAGGCCAGGAACGCGCCGAAGACCGGGGACAGCTTCTCGAATCCGGGCACCAGCGCCTTCGCCTCGGCCGCCGAGGGGCGTGCCTTGCTGTCCGCGCAGGAGATGGCGCGCTGCGAGTGGCTCTCGGTGCCGTAATGGCCGCTCTCGTCACGGCTGTTGTACGAGTCCGCCAGCTCCAGCAGCTTGCCGCCGTTGCCGTTCGTCGCCTCGTCCAGGGCCTCCGTCAGCAGCGGCCAGTTGCCCTTGGAGTAGAGCGGCGTCACTATGCCCGTGATGGCCAGTGACTGGTTGAGCGTGCGGCCCGTGCCCGTCGGCAGCGGCTTCCTGTCGATCCGCGCCAGCAGCCGGGCGATGCGCCGGGTGCCCGCCTTCGGGTCCTCGCCGCGGTCCTTGAGGTAGTTGTCCAGCGCCCGCTGGAAACCGGTCGCCTGGTTGCGGGCGTGCCCGACGGTGTCCGCGGTCGGGTCGACGACGGCGTCCAGCACGGTGCGCCCCACGCTCGCGGGGAAGAGGTGCGCGTACGTGCCGCCCAGCTCGGTGCCGTACGAGATGCCGAAGTAGGTCAGCTTCCTGTCACCGAGGACCTGACGGATCAGATCCATGTCCCGGGCGGCGTTCGTCGTGCCGACGAACGGCAGGACCTTGCCCGAGATGCGCGCGCATCCGGCGCCGAAGTCGGCGCCGTCCTTCATGAACGCCGCCTGTTCGGCCGCCGTGTCCGGAGTCATGTCGACCTTCCGGGAGGCGTCCTCCTGCTCCCGGTCGGAGCGGCACCGCACCCCGGCGCTCGCGGCCACCCCGCGCGGATCGAAACCCACCAGGTCGTAACGGGTGTTGAGCTCTCCGTACGAACCGGCAGCGCGGGGCAGGATGGAAACCCCCGATCCGCCGGGGCCGCCGAAGTTGAACAGCATCGAGCCCAGCCGTCGGCTCTTGTCCCGGGCCTCCTTGCGGATCAGCGCGATCCCGATCGTGGTGCCGGCCGGCTTCGTGTAGTCCAGCGGGACGCGGACCGTCGCACAGCGCCAGGCGGAACCCGGCGCCGTACCGCCCTCGGGGGCCTTGCAGTGCTTCCAGCCAAGCCGCTGCGAGGTGAGCGAGCCGGGCAGCGCCGGCAGCCCCGGCTTCCCGCTCGCGGTGGACGAAGCACGGGCGGACGGCGAGGTGGCCGTGCTGCCGTCCGCCCGCGCGCCGGGCTTGTCGTCCGTCCCGTCCTCACAGCCCGCGAGTGCCCCCGTCAGCAGCAGCGCGGTGGCGGCCAGCGCCCCGGCCCGTGCGAATGCGACCACGTGTCCGTCCCTCCCCGTTGTGCCTGCCCGTTCGACAGTTCGCCTATGGTAGGGCGCCTCCCGCCCGGACCCGGGGTCGTTCCGGCGGACCCGGCCCTACCCGCAGACCGTTCCGGCGGCCGGCACCTTGCCGTCCAGCAGGTAGCCGCCGACCGCCTTCTGCACACAGGCGTCGCCGCTGTTGTACGCCCCGTGCCCCTCGCCCTTGTACGTCATCTGCACGCCGACGCCCTTGCCCAGTTCGTCGGCCATCGCCTTCGCGCCCGCGTACGGGGTCGCCGGGTCGCCGGTGTTGCCGATGACCAGCTGAGGGGCCGAGCCAGGGGCGCTGACGTCAGGGGTCTTCCAGGTGCCCGCGACCGGCCAGCCGGTGCAGGCCATCAGACCCCAGCCCAGGTAGTCACCGAAGACCGGTGAGGCGTCATGGAACTCGGGGAGCTTGGCCTTGGTCTGATCGAGCGTGAACCGCTCCCTGGAGTCGGCGCAGTTGATGGCCAGGTTGGCCGCGGCCGAATTGTCGTAGTGGCCGTCCTGGGAACGGCCGTTGAGGGAGTCGGCGAGCGCCAGGAGCAGCGCGCCGTTGCCGCCGTCGGCCTCGTCCAGGCCCTGCTCCAGCAGCGGCCAGGTCTCCTTGGAGTACAGGGCCGACGCGATGCCGGTGGTGGCCTGCGTCTGAGTCAGCTTCCGGGAGCCGATGCCGGGCACGGGCTTCTTCTCCAGCCGGCCCAGCAGGTCGGAGACCCCCTGCTCGACCTCGTCCGCGTCGGAGCCCGGCAGCTTGCACGCGTCGCCCCGGTCCGCGCAGCTCTTGGCGAAGTTGTCCAGCGCGAGCTGGAACCCCTTGGCCTGGCCGAGGGAGGACTGCTCGGAGTCCTCGGTCGGGTCGACCACCGCGTCCAGCACCGACCTGCCGACGCTCTTGGGGAACAAGTGCGCGTAGACGCCGCCCAGTTCGGTGCCGTACGAGATGCCGAAGTAGTACAGCCGTTCGTCGCCGAGCACCTGACGCATCAGATCCATGTCGCGGGCGGCGTTCGTCGTGCCGACGAAGGGGAGTTCGGCGCCGGAGTTCTTCTTGCAGGCCGCCGCGTACGTCTTCGTGTCGTTCGTGAACGCCTTCTCCTCGGCGGCGGTGTCCGGTGTCCCGTCCTCCTCGTAGCGGGCGTCCAGCTGCTTGTCGTTCTCGCACTCCACGCCGGCGCTGCGGCCGACCCCGCGCGGGTCGAAGCTCACCAGGTCGTAGCGGGTGCGCAGCTTGTCGTACTCCGTGCCGAAGGCGGGCAGGGTGGCGACCCCCGAGGCGCCGGGGCCACCGAAGTTGAAGATGAGCGAACCGATCCGCTTCTTCTTGTCCATGGCCTTCGCCCGGACGAGCGCCAGCCCGATGGTGTCGCCGTCGGGCTTCGCGTAGTCGAGCGGGACCTTCATGACGGAGCACTCCCAGACGGCCCCGCCGGGCAGCGGGGAGGGTGCGGCGCCGCCGCCCTCCGCCTGGGACGGGGCGGGGCAGGGCTTCCACTTCAGCTTCTGGGCGGCGAGGCCGGACGGGCTGCCGGTCGCGGCGGCGTTCGCCGCGTGCGGCGAGCTCTTCGACCGGTCCGGTGCGTCCTTGTCACCGCCGTCCGAACAGCCGGCGAGCGGGAGCAGCACGGTCACGGTGGCGGCGAGGGCGGTGGCGCGCAGGGCAGGGGAGGTCCTCATCGCTCCATCGTGCGGCGGGGGCCGGGAGCGTGCACGGGGCGCCGGTCCAAGCGGGTGGCCGTGTCCTGCGGCAGCGGCGGGAGGGCCCTGACGCGCCCGCGCACGCCATCGGTGCGACTGCCGACGGGCGGTTGCCGCGGTGACGGGGAGAGTGAACGTGCGGTCGCGGCCGGATGAGGGCTGCCGGACCTGACCCGGCCTGACTCGAACGCAAGCCCCTAGAGCGCGCCCTTGCGGGTCAGCTGGTTGAAGCAGATCCAGCCGGGAAGCACCGGCAGCCACAGCGTCATCAGCCGGAACAGCAGCACCGCCGGGGCCGCGACTTCCTTCGGCAGGCCCACCGCGATCAGACCCAGTGTCAGCGCCCCCTCGACCGCGCCCATGCCGCCTGGGGTCGGCGCCGCCGAGCCCAGCGCGTTACCGGCGAGGAAGACCACCGCGATGCTCGCGTAGCTGAGGTGCGGCGTGTCCGGACCGCTGAACGCCCGGACCGACGCGTCCAGACACATCACGAACAGGCCGGTCAGCAGCAGCATCCCGCCGATGCCGGTGAGCAGCTTCTGCGGCCGCTGCACGACGTCGAGCATGCGGGGTACGACACCGGCGAACAGCGACCGCACCCGGGTCACCACGAACTTGCGCAGGAACGGGATCGCCGTCACCACCAGCACCAGTACGGCGACGGTGAGCAGCCCCGCGATCACGGTCCTGGACGGGGTGAGCGAGGACGGTGTCTTCTCGGTGCCCGTCAGATAGCCGAAGGCACCGAGCAGCAGGATGTGGCAGCCCAGACCGAACAGCTGTGAGGCACCCACACTCGCGACCGCGAGCCCCGGGCGTACGCCGGAGCGCTGCAGGAACCGCGTGTTGAGGGCGACACCGCCGACCGCGGCCGGGGCCACGATCTTCACGAACGATCCGGCGATCTGCGCCAGCACCGTCTTGCCGAACGGCACCCGCTCGGGCACGAAGCCCAGCAGGCTCATCGCGGCCGCGATGTAGCTGAGGGCCGAGAAGCCGAGCGCGGCGGCCACCCAGCCCCACTCCGCCTGCTCGACGACCGCGCCGAAGTCGGCCTCGGTGACCTGCGAGATCAGGAAGTACGCGGCGATGGCGCCCGCGATGAAGCTGAACAGGGTGCGCGGCTTGATGCGCTCCAGACGGACCGGCTCGACGGGGGCCTGCGGCCGGATCAGCAGTACCTCCTGGCGGATCTGGGAGAGCAGGTCCTCCTCGCGGGCCTCGTCCAGGGCGTCGTCCATGGCCCGCTTCTCGGCCTGCTTCTCGGTGCGCAGCGACTTGCGGGCGGACTTGCGGTCCGATTCCTTCGAGAGCTCCGCGTCATGCGCCCGGGCCCGCTTGGCCGCGTCCGACGCGTCCAGCACGGCCTCCCGCTCCCGCTGCGAACGCTCCCGGGCGAGTCTGCGCAGATGTGCCCGGGTCGAGCGGCTGAGCGCGATCGGCTGGAGCAGCGGCAGACAGTCCGCGACGGTGTCGGGCCCGACCACCGCCAGTGCGGCGGCCACCGCCCGCTCGGCGCCCACCCGCAGGCCGGTCGTGGTCAGCAGCTGGGCGACGTCCATCCGCAGGACCAGGTCGCCGGCCGCGATCTCGCCGCCGCGCAGATCCGTGACGAACACCTTGCCGGAACGATCCACCAGCAGGGCGTCACCGGTCAGCCTGCGGTGCGCGATCCGCCGGGACTGGAGCGCCTGCACCTGGCGCCAGGCACCGCGCACCAGGTCGTCGGTGATGTCGGCGTCCTCCAGGGCGTCCAGCGAGCGGCCGCCGATGTGCTCGTACACCAGCATCACGGCGTCGGGACCGAGCTCGGAGGTGGCGATCAGCTTGGGGGCGTTGGCCCCGGCGGCGATGGCCGCGTACGCGAGCAGGGCCTCCTGCTCCAGCGCCTGGCGCAGCGACTGGATGGACCGCCGCTGGGTGATGCCGCGCAGGGTGAGCCTGCGCCACACCCGGTAGAAGAAGCCCTGGGCCTGCTGTTCCCGGTCGACGACCGTGACGTCGAGCGGTGGGCCGTCCTCCAGGGAGACCAGATAGCGGCGGCCGCGGTCGTTCTGGTCGCCCGAGTCGGGCACGTCGTCGGCCCGCATCGCGGTGACGGGGCGGAAGCCGACATGGCGCAGACCGCCCATCAGGTGCTGACCGGTCGGCCGGACGTTCGGCGAACCGACCGCGTACAGCGTGCCGTAGGCCACCGTCCAGCCGATCAGCACCGTGAGGACGATCGAGAGCGGTGTCGTGTAGCCGCCGACCAGCATGGTGAAGGCGTCGAGCAGCAGCACCACCCACAGCACGACCCGCCAGCGCGGCCGTCTCGCCATCCCCACCGCCGTCATATAGGCGATCACGGGGGCGAGGTAGCCGTGCACGGGATCGGTGAGCGCGTCACCTGGCTGCGGCTGGGTCAGGGCGTCCTGAATGGATCCCGAGGCGGATTTGGCGACCCACAGGTCCGCCGCGAGCGTCACCCCGTGCGCCAGCACGGCGGCCAGGACGCCGTCCGCGATCCGTAGCCCGTCCCGCTTGATCAGCCGCTCGATGGCGAAGGCGACCGGGACGAGCAGGACAGCGATGCTGGAGACCAGACCGGCGATCTTGATCAGCAGATCGGGTGCCTGACCGGTGCCCTTGTTGATGTCCTGTTCGAGGCCGGTGGTCGTGCCGTGGGCGAACGCGGCGACGGAGAACAGCACGACGATCGCCAGGACCCCGACGAGGAGGCGCAGCAGATCGGAGGGGCGGTGCACCCGGGCGGGGAGCAGGGGCTCGTCGCCCGAGACGCGGTCGGTCGGCGCCTCGGAGGTCGCGAGCGTCGAGCCGGCCGGTTCCCCGGAAGGGTTCTCCTGGTCGGTGTCCTGGTCGGTGTCCGGCTCCGGCCGGGCTCCGTCCGGGCGCGGCTCGGCATCAGAGGCGTCGGCCGCCTTCGGTGGCTGCACGCCCTGCTCCTTCGTCGCCTCTGATTGGTTTTCGTGTTCTCGTATCACCGGTCACCGCCCGCATGATGGTGGCACGGCCGGCGGACGGAGGAGGGCATCAGGGTGCGATGCAGGGGCGCGCGAAGCGCAAGATACGCTCCTTTCCCGCCGCGCGCACGCTCCGTGTCCGTACGGACACTCAACCGGCCGGGCTGTCGGTGGCGTACGGCAGGATGGGCCGGATGAGCGAACACCCGACGAGCGACGCGTTGCCGGAGTACGCGGAGCGCGTGCTCGACACCGCCGAACTGATCCCGCCCGGCCGCGTGATGACCTACGGCGACGTCGCGGAGTGGCTGGGCGACGGCGGACCGCGTCAGGTCGGCCGGGTCATGGCGTTGTACGGGAGCGCGGTGCCCTGGTGGCGCGTGGTGCGTGCCGACGGGGCGCTGCTGCCCGGCCACGAGCTGCGTGCGCTGAATCACTACCGCGAGGAGAACACCCCGCTGCGCGAGGCCGCGCGGAGCGCCGACGGTCACCTTCCGCGTCTGGACATGCGACGCGCCCGGTGGGACGGTGCGGCCGACGCGGCGGCCGGCGGGGCGACGGGCGGTCCGGCAGCGGACGGCGACGACGGCGGGGGTGCTCACACCTGACAGCTTCGGCCATCCGGTGGCGCATCGGGCGGAGCCGGGCCCGTACGGCGTAAAGGCAGCGTGACCCGCGGACGGCGCGGGGTCCGCCGCCCCCGAGGCGTCCGCCGCCTCCGCGGAACGTGACGATCCCCGCAGCCGTCCCGCCGCATTCGGGGCCGTCGCCGGAGTAGCGTCGTCAGTTCGCGGCAGGCGCCGCACCCTCACCATCAGCACACCCACCAGGACCGGCGACCCACGTGAGCTCCTCCTCCACCACCCGGCACAGTCCGCACCGTCAGGCACGGCGGGGGACGGCCACGGGCGCGTACCGACTGGTGCGCACCCTGCCGGGCTCCGTGGACCCCCCTCTCCTGGACGCGGCGCAGCGTGCGGTGGTTGATCACTCCGGCGGGCCGCTGCTGGTCCTCGCCGGTCCGGGCACGGGCAAGACCACCACGCTCGTCGAAACGGTCGCCGCGTACGTCGCCCGCGGCGCCGACCCGGCCCGCATCCTGGTCCTCACCTTCAGCCGCAAGGCCGCGGTCGAGCTGCGCGACCGGATGGCCGCCCGGCTCGGTGCCGTCCGCGGCCCGCAGGCCACCACGTTCCACTCCTTCTGTTACGCCCTGGTCCGCGCCCACCAGGACGCCGATCTCTTCGCCGACCCGCTGCGGCTGCTCTCCGGGCCCGAGCAGGACGTCACGGTCCGCGATCTGCTGGCCGGCCAGCTCGATCTGGAGAAGCAGGGCCACGCCCACATCCGCTGGCCCGACGAACTGCGGGCCTGCCTGACCACGCGCGGCTTCGCCGACGAGGTGCGCGCGGTGCTCGCCCGCAGCCGCGAGCTGGGCCTCGGCCCGGACGCCCTCGCCGACTTCGCCCGGCGTACCGGCCGCCCCGACTGGAGCGCCGCCGCCCAGTTCCTCGCCGAGTACCTCGACATCCTGGACGCCCAGGGGGTGCTGGACTACGCCGAGCTGGTGCACCGGGCGGTACTGCTGGCCGAGCGCCCCGAGGTGTCGGCGCTGCTGGCCGGGCAGTACGACACGGTGTTCGTCGACGAGTACCAGGACACCGACCCGGCGCAGGTGCGGCTGCTGCACGCCCTGGCCGGGAACCGGGGGAGCGCCCCGGGCGGCGGCGGTGGCCGGAACCTGATCGCGTTCGGCGACCCGGACCAGTCGATCTACGCCTTCCGCGGCGCCGATGTGAACGGCATCCTCGACTTCCCCGAGGTGTTCCGGCGGGCCGACGGTGCTCCTGCCCCCGTCGGCGTGCTCACCACATCCCGGCGCTCCGGCGACCGGCTGCTCGCCGCCACCCGGCTGCTCACCCGGCGGATGCCGCTGACCCGGCTCCCCGCGGCGAAGGTCCGCGCCCACCGGGAGCTCGGCGCGGTCCGGGAGGGCGGCAGCGTCGAGACGTACACCTACCCGACCGCCTCCACCGAGCTCGACAACATCGCCGACCTGCTGCGCCGGGCGCATCTGGAGGACGGGGTGCCGTGGCACGAGATGGCGGTGCTGGTCCGGGCCGGCGGCCGCACGATCCCCTCGGTGCGCCGTGCCCTGACCGCGGCGGGCGTCCCCCTGGAGGTGGACGGCGACGACCTGCCGCTGCGCCACGAACCGGCGGTGGCCCCGCTGCTGGCGGCCCTACGCACGGTGGCCACGGCAGCCCTGCGCCGGGACGGGGACACGGCTGCGGACGGGGGCGCGGCCGGGGACGGGGGCGCGGCTGCTGGGGATGTTGCTCCTGGGGACGCGGCTCTTGAGGGGGCGGCGTCTGAGGACGTGGCTCCGGCGGACGTGGCTCCTGAGGATGTGGCTCCTGAGGATGTGGCTCGTGCGGACGCGGCCGGAAAGGGCGGCCCGGAACCGGCTTCCGCTCCCGCGGAGGAAGCCACCGCACCCGCCCCTGACCCGGCACCCGCCCCCGCCCCGCCCTCCTCCTGGCTCGACACCGAGACCGCGTTGTCGCTGCTCGCCTCTCCCCTCGGCTCCATGGACGCCGCCGATCTGCGCCGCCTCGGCCGGGCCCTGCGGGACGAGGAACGGGCCGCCGGGAACCGGGTGCCCGCGCCCTCCGGCGATCTGCTGGCCCGAGCCCTCGCCGAGCCGGAGCGGCTCGTCGCGCACGATCCGGCGTACGCCCGCGGCGCCCAGCGACTGGGCGCCCTGCTGCGCAAGGCGCGCGAGCTCCTGGAGGGCGGCGGCACCGCCGAAGAGGCTCTGTGGGAACTGTGGTCCGGCACCCCCTGGCCGAGCCGGCTGGAGCGCGCCGCGCTGCGTGGCGGAGCGGGCGGCCGCAACGCCGACCGCGACCTCGACGCCGTCTGCGCGCTGTTCGACACCGCGGCCCGTGCCGAGGAGCGCACCGGCGGCCGTGGCGCGCTCAACTTCCTGGAGGAGGTCGACGCCCAGGACATCGCCGCCGACACCCTCTCCCGGCGTTCCGTCCGGCCCGACGCCGTACGGCTGATGACGGCGCACAGGTCCAAGGGCCTGGAGTGGCGCATGGTCGTCGTCGCCGGCGTGCAGGAGGGCCTCTGGCCCGACCTGCGGCGCCGCGGCTCGCTGCTCGAAGCGGACCGGATCGGCCGCGACGGTCTCGCCGAACCCCTCACCCCCGGCGCCCTCCTCGCCGAGGAACGGCGGCTCTTCTACGTGGCCGCGACCCGGGCCCGCGAGCGCCTCGTCGTCACGGCCGTCAAAGCACCCGCCGACGACGGCGACCAGCCGTCCCGCTTCCTCGCCGAGCTCGGCGTCGAACCCCGCGACGTCACCGGCCGCCCGCGCCGCCCTCTCGCCGTCGCCGCCCTCGTCGCCGAACTGCGCGCCACCACCGTCGACCCCGAAGCCTCCGACACCCTGCGCGAGGAGGCCGCCCACCGCCTCGCCCGGCTCGCCGCGCTCACCGACGACGAGGGGCAGCCGCTCGTACCGTCGGCCCACCCGTACCGCTGGTGGGGTCTGTACGAGCCGACCCGCTCGGCCGTCCCGCTGCGCGACCGTGACCAGCCCGTCGCCCTCTCCGGCAGCGCGCTCGACCAGCTCGCCAACACCTGCGCCCTCCAGTGGTTCCTCGGCCGTGAGGTGAAGGCCGACGCCCCGGCCACCGCCGCCCAGGGCTTCGGCAACGTCGTCCACGTACTCGCCGACGAGGTGGCCTCCGGCCGTACGCCGGCCGACCTGGCCGTCCTCATGGAGCGGCTCGACTCGGTCTGGGACGGGCTGGTCTTCGACGCCCCCTGGAAGTCGCAGCAGGAGAAGGAACAGGCACGCGTCGCCCTCGAACGCTTCCTGCGCTGGCATGTCATGGACCGCACCGGCCGCACCCCGGCCGCCAGCGAGCACGACTTCGACGTGACCCTGGAGGCGGGGGAGTACGAGGTGCGCATCCGCGGCTCCATGGACCGCGTGGAGCGGGACGCCGAGGACCGGGCCTACGTCGTCGACTTCAAGACCGGCAAGCAGTCCCCGACGAAGGACGAGGTCGCCCGCCACCCCCAGCTCGCCGTGTACCAGCTGGCCGTCCGGGAAGGGGCGGTCGACGACGTCTTCGACGGCCGCCGCCCCGAGTCGGGCGGCGCCGAACTCGTACAGCTGCGCCAGCCCGCCCCCAAGAAGGAGGGCGGCGACGCCGTGCCCAAGGTGCAGGCCCAGCAGCCGCCGGACTCCGAGTGGGTCTCCGACCTGCTGGCGACCGCCGCGGGCCGGGTCCTGGACGAACGGTTCACCCCCACGACCGGCCAGCACTGCACCCACTGCACCTTCAGGGCCTCGTGCAGTGCCCAGCCGGAAGGGCGGCACGTCCTGGAGTGAGCCGGCTGCCCCTCCGACCGGGGGTCTCCGGAGTGGTCAGGGCTTGCGGGCCATCACCCCGTACACGCTGACGTCCGCGTCGGTGACATCGTTGATGTCCTGGTAGCGCGTCCGGTCCAGCTCGTCCAGCCCCGCCACGAACTCCAGATCGGGATCCGCGGCCTCGGGCAGATCGATGACCTGCTCGGGGCGCCAGCGGTGCACCGGGACGACGCCGGGGTCGAGCATGTCCAGACCGTTGTCCGTCACGAAACGCTCCACCTGCGCGCGCGAACGGCGGACCATGGTGAAACCGCGCTCCTTGAACGCCTTCGTCACCTGGCCGACCTGCTCGGCGTTGAGATCCGAGCTGACGTTGCTCAGGACGAGGCAGCTGCCCGGCGCGAGCGCGTCGACGAGCCGGGTGACGATCGGGTAGGCCTCGTCGTCCTCGATGAAGTGCAGGACGGCGGCGAGGACGAGCGCGACGGGACGGTCGAAGTCCAGGGTGCGACGGGCGGCTTCGAGGATCGTGGCCGGATCGCGCAGGTCCGCCTCGATGTAGTCGGTGCGCCCCTCCGGTCCGCTGGTGAGCAGGGCCTGCGCGTGGACGAGGACGACCGGGTCGTTGTCGACGTACACGACCCTCGAATCGGGTGCGACGGCCTGCGCGATCTGGTGCACGTTCTGCTGGGTCGGCAGCCCCGTGCCGACGTCCAGGAACTGCCGGATCCCGCCCTGCGCCGCGAGGGTCACCGCCCGCCGCATGAAGTCCCGGTTGTGCCGCACGGTGAGGTAACCGCGCGGATTGGCGGCCAGGGCCATCGCCGCGGCCTCCCGGTCGGCCGGGTAGTTGTCCTTGCCGCCGAGGAAGACGTCGTAGACCCGGGCCGGGTGCGCCTTCGTGGTGTCGATGCGCTTCCTGAGCCCGGCGGTGGCGTCCAGGGCTTCGGAGCCGGGCGCGGGGGCGTCGGTGCTCATGTGACCGTCCTCGTAGGGATGTTGACGCGTTCAGATGTGATCAGTACAGATGTGATCAACGGTGATCGGCTTCAACCTAGACCGGCCGGCGGGCCCGGGGCGAGGCACTTCCCGGCCGCCTCGGGGTGCCGCACATCCGCCGCTTCGCGGTCTTCGTGCGCTTCCTCACACCACCGCCAGGACCGGCCGTACGGGGCCCGTCCCGTGCCCCTCGCGGCTTCGTGGGTTGTCGGTGGGTCCGGTTAGCCTCTGTGGAGTGTCCCCACGCCTCACCGATCCCGAGCAGCTCAAGGAGCTCCTCGGCATCCCCTTCACCCCGGAGCAGACGGCGTGCATCACCGCGCCGCCCGCCCCACAGGTGATCGTGGCCGGAGCCGGGTCGGGCAAGACCACGGTGATGGCGGCCCGCGTGGTCTGGCTCGTCGGGACCGGGCAGGTCGCCCCCGAACAGGTCCTCGGCCTCACCTTCACCAACAAGGCGGCCGGCGAACTCGCGGAGCGCGTCCGCAAGGCCCTGATCGCCGCCGGCGTCACCGACCCGGACACCATCGACCCGGACAACCCCCCGGGCGAACCCAGCATCTCCACGTACCACGCGTTCGCCGGCCGGCTCCTGACCGAGCACGGGCTGCGGATAGGGCTCGAACCCACCAGCCGACTCCTCGCCGACGCCACCCGCTACCAGCTCGCCGCCCGCGTCCTGCGCGAGGCACCCGGCCCCTACCCGGCCCTGACCAGGTCGTTCCCCACCCTGGTGAGCGACCTGCTGGCCCTCGACGCCGAGCTGGCCGAACATCTTCTGCGCCCCGAGCAGCTCGCCGGGTACGACACCGAACTGCTCCGCACGCTGGAGACCGCCAAACTCAGCAACGCCGAACTGCGCAAGATCCCCGAGACGGCCGAGGCCCGCCGCGAACTGCTCTCCCTGACCCGGCGCTACCGGGAGGCGAAGCAGAGCCGCGACCTCCTCGACTTCGGCGACCAGATCGCGCTGTCCGCACGGCTCGCCCTCACCCGCCCCGAGGTCGGTGCGATCCTGCGCGAGGAGTACCGGGTCGTCCTGCTCGACGAGTACCAGGACACCTCCGTCGCCCAGCGGCTCCTGCTCTCCGCCCTCTTCGGCAGCGGCCCCGACGGCATCGCCTCCGGACACGCGGTCACCGCGGTCGGCGACCCCTGCCAGGCCATCTACGGCTGGCGCGGCGCCTCCGTCGCCAACCTCGACGACTTCCCGAGCCACTTCCCGCAGGCCGACGGCGCCCCAGCGACCCGTTACTCCCTCAGCGAGAACCGCCGCAGCGGCGGCCGCCTCCTGCACCTCGCCAACGGCCTCGCCGAACTCCTGCGCGCCATGCACGAAGGCGTCGAGGCCCTGCGCCCCGCCCCGGGCGCCGAGCGCGACGGCCTGGTCCGCTGCGCCCTGCTGCGCACCCACACCGAGGAGATCGACTGGCTCGCCGACTCGATCGCCCACCTCGTGCGGACCGGTAAGGCACCCGGCGAGATCGCCGTCCTGTGCCGCACCGCCGGCGACTTCCCGGAGATCCAGGCCGCGCTGGTGGCCCGGGACATCCCGGTCGAGGTCGTCGGACTCTCCGGGCTGCTCCACCTCCCCGAGGTCGCCGACCTCGTCGCCGTCTGCGAGGTCCTCCAGGACCCCGGGGCCAACGCCTCGCTGGTCCGGCTGCTCACCGGCCCCCGCTGGCGGATCGGCCCCCGCGACCTGGCGCTGCTCGGCCGCCGCGCCCGCCTCCTCGTCCACCGCGCCTCCCACGACGACGAGGAGTTCGACCCCGACCGCCGCCTCGCCGAGGCGGTCGAGGGCATCGACCCGGCCGAGGTGATCTCGCTGGCCGACGCCCTGGACACCTTCCTCGACTCCGGCGGCGAACAGGACGACCGCCTGCCGTTCTCCACCGAGGCCCGCATCCGCTTCGCCCGCCTCGCCACCGAGCTGCGCGACCTGCGCCGCTCGCTCGCCGACCCGCTGATGGACGTACTGCACCGGGTCCTCACCACCACCGGCCTCGAAGTCGAACTGTCCGCGTCCCCGCAGGCCCTGGCAGCCCGCCGCCGCGAGACGCTCGCCAACTTCCTCGACGTCGCGGCCCGCTTCGCCGCCGTCGACGGCGAGGCCACGCTCCTGGCCTTCCTCGGCTTCCTGCGCACCGCCGCGCAGTACGAGAAGGGCCTGGACAACGCCCTGCCCGGCGGCGAGAACACCGTCAAGGTCCTCACCGCCCACAAGTCCAAGGGCCTGGAGTGGGACGTCGTCGCCGTGCCCGGCCTGGTCACCGGCCAGTTCCCCAGCGGCCAGTCCCGCGACGCCTGGACGTCCCAGTCCAAGGTCCTCCCGCACGCCCTGCGCGGCGACACGGCCACGCTGCCCGTCCTCCACTCCTTCGACGCCAAGGGCCTCAAGGGCTTCAAGGAGGAGATGAAGGAGCACCAGCACACCGAGGAGCTCCGCCTCGGATACGTCACCTTCACCCGGCCCCGCACCCTGCTGCTCGGCTCCGGCCACTGGTGGGGCCCGAGCCAGAAGAAGCCGCGCGGCCCGTCCGGCTTCCTGCACGCGCTGTACGAGCACTGCGCGGCCGGTCACGGCGAGATCGAGGCGTGGGCGGACGAGCCGGCCGAGGACGAGGAGAACCCGGCCCTGGCCGAGGCGGCGGCCGACCACGCCTGGCCGCTGCCCCTGGACGACACCGCACTGGCCCGCCGCCGGGCCGCCGCGGACACGGTGATGGCCCACCTCAAGGCACTGGCTGAGGCGGGCCCGGCGCCGGACGCGCAGGTTATGGCCGGCCCGGTGCCGGACGCCCTGGCCGCAGGAGGCCCGGCACGGGGCCCCCAGGCAACCGCGGGCCCGTACGAAGGGCGGAACGGGGCCGCGGCGCCCCGGCAGCGGGACGAACCGTCCGCGGCGCACGAGCCGGACCCGGACGAGGCACCGCCACCGGACGAGCCGCCCCTCGACGACAGCCACTTCCCGGACGACGCCCCCTTCCCCGCCGACCCCTTCCTGGACGACGCCCCCTTCCCCGACGACGGCCCTTTCCCGGACGATGCGTCCGCCCCCGACGACGGGCCTTTCCCGCACGCGGCGCCCCTCGCCAAGGACGGGCCTTCCCCCGAAGGCGCGCCCGTCCCCGAAGACGGCCCGCCCCGGACCCCGCGCGTCCCGGCCGCCCGCGCCCCCGAGCGGGTCCCCGCGCGCCTCACCCCGGAGGAATCCCGCACCCTGGCCTCCTGGGACCGCGACCTGGACGCCCTCGCCGGGGAGCTGCGCCGGGCGCGCGCCACCGTGCGGGACGTCCTCGTGCCCGCCTCGCTCTCCGCCACCCAGCTGCTGCGCCTGGCCGACGACCCCGACGGCTTCGCCCAGGAACTGGCCCGCCCCATGCCCCGCCCTCCGCAGCCCGCCGCCCGCCGTGGCACCCGCTTCCACGCCTGGGTCGAGTCCCGCTTCGAGGAGCTCCCGCTGCCCATGCTCGGCCCCGACGAGCTGCCGGGCGGCGACGGTAGCGACGCCGACATCGCCGACGAGCGCGATCTCGCCGAGCTGAAGGAGGCCTTCGAGCGCACCCCGTACGCCCGCCGTACCCCGTACCGCGTCGAGACGCCCTTCCAGATCACCCTGGCCGGCCGGGTGATCCGGGGGCGTATCGACGCGGTGTACCGCACCGGGAGCACGTACGAGATCGTCGACTGGAAGACCAGCCGCACCAACACCGCCGACCCCCTCCAGCTCGCCGTCTACCGCGTCGCCTGGGCCGAACTGCACGGACTCCCGCTCACCGACGTCACGGCCACGTTCCTCTTCGTGCGCAGCGGCGAGAGCGTCCGGCCCGCCCGCCTCCCGGGCCGTCCCGAGCTGGAGCGCATCCTCCTGGACGAGCCACCTCCCACGGCCCGATAGGCTGAAGGTCATGAGCGACACCCCGGACAGCGCCGTCCGTACGTACACCGAGCAGCACCGCACAGCCTTCCTCGACGACCTCGCCGAGTGGCTGCGCATCCCCTCCGTATCCGCTCAGCCGGAGCACGAGGAGGACGTACGGCGCAGTGCCGCGTGGCTGTCCGCCAAGCTGAAGGAGACCGGCTTCCCGGTCGCGGAGGTCTGGGAGACGGCGGGTGCGCCCGCGGTGTTCGCCGAGTGGCCCTCCGACGACCCGGACGCCCCCACGGTCCTCGTCTACGGGCACCACGACGTGCAGCCCGCCGCCCGCGAGGACGGCTGGGACACCGACCCGTTCGAGCCGGTGATCCGCGACGGCCGGATGTACGGGCGCGGTGCGGCCGACGACAAGGGGCAGGTCTTCTTCCACACCCTCGGTGTCAGGGCCCACCTCGCCACCACCGGCCGCACCACCCCGCCGTGCACCTCAAGCTCCTCGTCGAGGGCGAGGAGGAGTCGGGCTCCCCGAACTTCCGCGCCCTGGTCGAGCAGCAGGCCGCCCGCCTCGCCGCCGACGCCGTGATCGTCTCCGACACCGGCATGTGGGACGAGACCACCCCGACCGTCTGCACCGGCATGCGCGGCCTCGCCGAGTGCGAGATCGAGCTGCACGGCCCGGCGCAGGACATCCACTCCGGATCGTTCGGCGGCGCCGTCCCCAATCCCGCGACCGAGGTCGCCCGTCTAGTCGCGGCACTCCATGACGCGGACGGCCGGGTCGCGGTCCCCGGCTTCTACGACGGCGTGGCCGAAATCACGGACACCGAACGCGCCCTCTTCGCGGAACTGCCCTTCGATGAGGCCACCTGGCTGCGTACCGCCAAGTCACAGACCGCGGCCGGCGAGGCGGGCCACTCCACGCTCGAACGGATCTGGGCCCGCCCCACCGCCGAGGTCAACGGCATCGGCGGCGGCTACCAGGGCGCCGGAAGCAAGACGATCATCCCGTCGTCCGCCCTGGTGAAGCTCAGCTTCCGCCTGGTCGCGGGCCAGGACCCGGACCACGTCCAGCAGGCCGTGCAGACCTGGGCCGAGGCGCGGATCCCGGCCGGGATCCGCCACCGGATCACCTTCCTCCCCGCCACCCGCCCCTGCCTCACCCCGCTGGACCACCCCGCCCTGCAGGCCGTGGCCCGCGCCATGGGACGGGCCTTCGGCCAGAAGATCCTCTTCACCCGCGAAGGGGGCTCGGGACCGGCCGCCGACCTGCAGGACGTGCTCGGCGCACCCGTCCTTTTCCTGGGCATCTCCGTACCGTCCGACGGCTGGCACGCCCCCAACGAGAAGGTCGAGCTCGACCTGCTGCTCAAGGGCGTGGAGACCACCGCCCATCTCTGGGGCGAACTGGCAGCCGCACTCCGCTGAATCCTCTGAACACCCGATCCATCCCGGGGGAGTAGGAAGCACCTGTGAGCACCTTCGACAACGCCACCACAGACCGGCCCATCGGTCTGACGGCGCCCAGCGGCATCGACCGCGCCGCGCACCACCGCCTCGACGAGGCATGGCTGTCCGCCGCGTGGAGCCACCCGACGACCCGGGTCTTCGTCGTCTCCGGCGGGCAGGTGCTGATCGACGACACCGCCGACGGCACCGAACTCGTGATGACCCCCGCCTTCGAGGCCCCGGTCACCGAGACCCACCGCTACTTCCTCGGCACCGACGAGGACGGCGTCAGCTACTTCGCCCTCCAGAAGGACTCCCTGCCGGGCCGCATGGACCAGTCGGCCCGGCCCGCGGGCCTGCGGGAGGCGGGCCTGCTCCTCGGCCCCCGCGACGCGGGTCTGATGGTGCACGCGGTGGCGCTGGAGAACTGGCAGCGGCTGCACCGCTTCTGCTCACGCTGCGGCGAACGCACGGTGATCGCGGCAGCCGGCCACATCCGTCGCTGCCAGGCCTGTGGCGCGGAGCACTACCCGCGCACCGACCCGGCGGTCATCATGCTGGTCACCGACGACCAGGACCGCGCCCTGCTGGGCCGCCAGGTCCACTGGCCCGAGGGCCGCTTCTCGACCCTCGCCGGGTTCGTCGAGCCGGGCGAATCCATCGAGCAGTCCGTGGCACGGGAGGTGTTCGAGGAGGCGGGCATCACCGTCGGTGAGGTGGAGTACGTCGCCAGCCAGCCCTGGCCCTTCCCGTCCAGCCTGATGCTCGGCTTCATGGCCCGGGCCACGACGTACGAGATCGACGTCGACGGCGAGGAGATCGAGGAGGCCCGCTGGTTCTCCCGCGAGGAGCTGACCGCCGCCTTCGAATCGGGCGAGATCCTGCCCCCGTTCGGCATCTCGATCGCGGCCCGCCTGATCGAGATCTGGTACGGGAAGCCCCTGCCGAAGCCGGGCAGCGCCGGCTGACACCGGAGCGCGGACCGGAGTGGGGGAGTGCGACCACGGCCCCCGCTCCCGAGCTCTACAGTGGACGCGGGCCGTGACTGGCGCTGAGGTGGAGCACCACCGGGGAGCGGCCGCCGAGAACACCGGCAGCCGATGGCGGCTGCCGAAGCCGTGCGCCTGGGCGATCGACCGCCGTTCCCGCGATGTGCCGCGGCCCGTGTGGCCGCCGCGATCGCCCGTACGCCCAGGAGCTCCCGGTGAACCCGACCAGCACGGCCCAACTGATGGACGGCGCCGGCCTCGCCCGCCGCATCGTCGACGAAAGCGCCGCCACGGCGGCGGAGATCCTCCGGCGCACCGGCACGGCCCCCTGCCTCGCCACGGTCCTGGTCGGGGAGGACCCGGCCTCGGTGACGTACGTCAGGATGAAGCGCAACCGGTGTGCGCGGGCGGGCATAGAGTCCCGGCACGTGGCCCTTCCGGCCGACTCCACCACTCAGGACGTCGTCGCCGCGGTGACCGCCCTGTCGAAGGATCCGGAGGTGCACGGCATCCTGCTGCAGCACCCGATGGGCCCGCACATCGACGAGCGGGCCGCCTTCGAGGCGATTGCCCCGGAGAAGGACGTCGACGGCGTCACCATGCACTCGTTCGCCGCGATGGGCTTCGGCCTCCCCGGCTTCGTCTCCTGCACCCCCGGCGGCATCATGCGCCTGCTCGACGCGTACGAGGTCGGCCTCCCGGGCAAGCACGCCGTGGTCGTGGGGCGCAGCGCCATCCTGGGCAAGCCCGCCGGAATGCTCCTCCTCGGCCGCAACGCCACGGTGACGTACTGCCACTCGCACACGAGGGACCTCTCCTCGATCGTGCGGCAGGCGGACGTCCTGGTGGCAGCGGTCGGCCGGCCGCGCTTCATCAGCGGAGCGGACATCAAGCCGGGCGCGGTGGTGATCGACGCGGGCTACAACGAGGGCAACGTCGGCGACGTCGATTTCGGGACAGCGGCCGAGCGCGCGAGCCTCATCACCCCGGTCCCGGGCGGCGTCGGCCCCATGACCATCGCCGTCCTCCTCGAACAGACGGTGACCGCGGCCGCCCGCCGGTTCGGCCTGAGCTGACCCCCGCACACAAGCGCCCGCCGCTTCCGGTCCATACCGGAAGCGGCGGGCGATGTGCGCAGGCGAGACGAGCGCTCAGGCGCCGACCTTCTGCTTCACCTGGGCCAGCGAAGGGTTCGTCAGCGTCGAACCGTCCGGGAAAAGTACGGTCGGTACCGTCTGGTTCCCGCCATTCGCCTTCTCGACGAAGGCCGCGGAGTCCGGGTCGTGCTCGATGTTGATCTCGGTGTACGCGATGCCCTCGCGGTCCATCTGGCCCTTGAGCCGACGGCAGTAGCCGCACCACGTGGTGCTGTACATCGTCACAGTGCCCGGCATGTCTACGCGCTCCTCTGTCTCATCGGTCTCGGCAATCTCGCCACATCCCGTCCCGGTGTCCGGTCCGTCACACCGGGAAGCGGGGACGTGCGTTGCCGCACGGAAGGAGAACGCACACGACCTGGCCACCATTCCCGGGCCCGCGCCCGTTCATCAGCCGGGGCCCGCGCCCGTTCATCAGCCAGGGCCTGTGCCCGTTCATCAGCCGGGCCTGCCTTTGATCAGCCAGGCGTGCTCCTGATCAGCGGGGCCTGCCTCGGATCAGCCGGGCGTGCTCCTGATCAGCGGGGCCCGCTCCCGATTAGTACGACGGATGCGGCAGCCCTGTGGACAACTTCCCCGTCCGCCCCTTCGGACCTGGCAGCATGGCGGGGTGACATCAGCAACGCATTCCACCCTCTTCCCTCAGGTCCCCGACTCCGCCGACGCCGTCCTCGACGGGCTCGACCCCGAGCAGCGCGAGGTCGCCGTGGCCCTGCAGGGCCCGGTGTGCGTGCTGGCCGGAGCCGGTACGGGCAAGACGCGCGCCATCACGCACCGCATCGCCTACGGGGTGCGCGCCGGCATACTCCAGCCGACGAGCGTGCTTGCTGTCACGTTCACCAACCGGGCCGCCGGGGAGATGCGGGGGCGGCTGCGCCAGCTCGGCGCCGGCGGGGTGCAGGCGCGGACCTTCCACTCCGCGGCCCTGCGTCAGCTCCAGTATTTCTGGCCGAAAGCAGTCGGTGGCGACCTGCCCCGTCTGCTGGAGCGCAAGGTCCAGCTGGTGGCCGAGGCGGCGGCCCGCTGCGGTATCCGCCTCGACCGCAACGAGCTGCGCGATGTGACGAGCGAGATCGAGTGGGCCAAGGTCACCCAGACGGTGCCCGCCGACTACCCGGCCGTGGTCGCCAAGTCCCAGCGGGACGCCCCGCGCGATCCTGCCGAGATCTCCCAGGTCTACGCGATGTACGAACAGCTGAAGCGCGACCGCACGGTGATCGACTTCGAGGACGTGCTGCTCCTCACCGTCGGCATCCTGCAGGACCGCCACGACATCGCCGACCACGTGCGCCGTCAGTACCAGCACTTCGTCGTCGACGAGTACCAGGACGTCAGCCCGCTCCAGCAGCGGCTGCTCGACCTCTGGCTCGGTGACCGGGACAACCTCTGCGTCGTCGGCGACGCCAGCCAGACGATCTACTCCTTCACCGGAGCCACCCCGGACCACCTGCTGAATTTCCGCACCCGCCACCCCCGGGCCACCGTGGTCAAACTCGTCCGGGACTACCGCTCCACCCCCCAGGTGGTCCACCTGGCCAACGGGCTGCTCGGCCAGGCCCGGGGCAGGGCCGCCGAGCACCGGCTCGAACTGGTCTCGCAACGCGAGCGCGGCCCCGAGCCCGCCTATACGGAGTACGCGGACGAGCCGGCTGAGGCCGAGGGCACGGCCCGCCGCATCCGTGACCTGATCGCCGCGGGCGTCCCGGCCGGCGAGATCGCCGTGCTCTACCGGGTCAACTCCCAGTCCGAGGTCTACGAGCAGGCCCTGGCCGACGCGGGCGTGCCGTACCAGCTGCGCGGCGCGGAGCGGTTCTTCGAGCGCGCGGAGGTCCGGGAAGCGGGCGTCGCACTGCGCGGCGCTGCCCGGGCCGGGGGCAACGACTCCCTGCTGGACGACGCGGAGGGGCTGCCCGCCGAGGTCCGTGCGGTGCTCTCCACCAAGGGCTGGAGCAGCGAACCGCCCGCCGGATCCGGGGCGGTGCGCGACCGATGGGAGTCCCTCGCCGCACTGGTCAGGCTGGCCGAGGACTTCGAGCAGGCGCGGCCTGGGGCGACGCTCTCCGATCTGGTCGCCGAGCTGGACGAGCGGGCCGCGGCCCAGCATGCCCCCACGGTCCAGGGAGTCACGCTGGCCTCGCTGCACTCGGCGAAGGGCCTGGAGTGGGACGCCGTGTTCCTGGTCGGGCTGACCGAGGGCATGATGCCGATCACCTACGCCAAGACGGACGAGCAGATCGAGGAGGAGCGCCGGCTGCTGTACGTCGGCGTCACCCGGGCCCGCTTCCACCTTTCGCTGTCGTGGTCGCTGGCCCGCTCGCCCGGTGGCCGGGCGAGCCGCCGGCCGAGCCGCTTCCTGAACGGGCTGCGCCCGGGATCGGGGGCGCTGGGCGGCCGGGCTTCGGCGGGCGGCGGGGCCGGCATCGAGCGCCCGGCCCCGGCCCGGCGCAAGCGGCGCGGTCCCGCGCTGTGCAGGGTGTGCGGCAAGACCCTCACCGACGCCGGTGAGATGAAGCTGATGCGCTGCGACGACTGCCCGTCCGACATGGACGAGGCGTTGTACGAGCGACTGCGTGACTGGCGGGCGGTACGGGCGCAGGAGATCAGCCAGCCCGCCTACTGCGTGTTCACCGACAAGACCCTGATGGCCATCGCGGAGGCGGTGCCGGGCAGCGAGGGCGAACTGGCCGGGATCCCCGGGGTCGGCGCGCGGAAGCTGGGCCGTTTCGGCTCCGCCGTGCTGGACATCTGCGCAGGTGGGGACGGGGTGGAGGGGCTTGCCGAGGCCGACGAGGAGATGTGAGAAAAACTCGTCGAAAAAATAGTTTGCGCCCGCCCCAGTAATCACCATAGGTTCTTAACCGTCGGAACAGCGGCTTCTCTGAAGCCCTGGTCCTGTGCTGTACTTGACGAATACGCAGGATCGGCCTGGCCGGTCCCCCGAGACGCCGAGAGGAGGCGATTGAAGTGATCAGCATCATCGAGACCAACAAAATGACCGATCTCTCGGTCGTCTCCGCCTGCTCGCTCGGCCTCGCCTGCTCTTCGAAGTCTTCGCTGCCCGGCACCGGTCTGTCCGGCATTTCCGCCGTCAGCCCGCTGTCCCTGGCAAGCCTTCCTGTGCGGGAGCGCAATGAGCGACCGACCCAGGCACCGGTGGCAGCAGTAGCGAAGGGACAGGCCCAGGCCTATGCCTTTGCGGCCGCCGGTGCGGGAACTGAAGCCGGAGCCAAGAAGCAGACGACGCACCACCACACGATGTGGGCCTTCCGTGGGCCTGAACCCTGGAGTGATCCAGCCTGATCGAGAATCAGGCCGGCGCCTTCAGGGCCGCGGAACCCCACTCGGGATCCGCGGCCCTTTTGTTTTGTCCGAACGGACGGGACAGCAAGAAGGAGCCTCGGGACAAGCAACAACTGGTACCAGCCGCCCCCGGCCAACAGGCCGGACATGACCAGACGAGGACACCACCACCGTGCAACTCGAAGCGCACGCCCCGTCAGTACCGCCTTCCGAAACGCTCCCCCCGCCCGGCCTCACGGAGGACTCCACCTTGATCCCGCTCACTGCGCTCACCGCGCTCGACGACGCCATCGAGAACCTCGGCGTACCCGTCCCCTGCCGTTCCTACGACCCTGAGGTCTTCTTCGCCGAGTCGCCGGCCGACGTCGAGTACGCCAAGTCCCTCTGCCGGACCTGTCCGCTCGTCGAGGCCTGCCTCGCCGGCGCCAAGGAGCGTCGTGAGCCGTGGGGTGTCTGGGGTGGCGAGCTCTTCATCCAGGGCGTCGTCGTTGCTCGCAAGCGGCCGCGTGGCCGTCCGCGCAAGAACCCGGTCGCGGCGTGACCGCCGACCTTGGGGCTGCGGCCCTCAAGCCCATGAAGCGCATCGGAACCATCGACCGTCCCCAGACCCACGACCCCCGAAACCAGGACCCAATGACCATCCCCACGAGGGAGCCCGTCGGCTCCGCGACACCGAACGTCACCATCACCGGCGCGAACGACTCGCGTCAGAACAGGACCCGTGAGATGCAACTCATCCCAGAAGCCCTGGCTCGTGCTCATATGCACGACCGCCTGCGGGAAGCCGAAGCGGAACGTCAGGCCGTGCGCCTGATCAACGCGCGGCGGATGCAGCGCCGGGCCGAGCGCGCCTCGATGCGTGCTCGCCGTGCGCTGGCCATGGCGGTCATGCACTGATCCGAGCTGGACCGAACACCAGCAGGAGAAGTACCAGCAGGACGAAACACCCGCAGGTCGAAGTACCAGCAGGTCGAAGTACCAGCAGGATGAACAACCGTGGTTCCGCTGCGGGCCGGCCGCTCTCCGACCCGCAGCAACCAGTACCCACAGCACCACCCCTGCCTCGGGGCCGGTCCACTCGGACCGGCCCGAGGCCGTGCTGCGGGGCTCTGCCGTGTGGTCGTGCTGCGGGGCGGTCCTGCGAGGCGGTGCTGTGTGGTGCCGTGCCGGACCGCGGCGGTGGAGTTATCGTCACGAGGTGGACGAGGAGACGCAGCGCCCCGAAACGGCGGGCCCCAAGGGCGTCGTATGTGCTCTGTGCGGTACCGGTGCCGGGAGCGACGACGCACCACCGACCTGGATCTGTTCCGTCGAGAACGGCAGCCGCCGCTACTTCTGCGAGGCGTGTTCCCGTACCCACATCAGGGCTATCGAGGGCCGACTCGACTCCACCTGGTGGTGACGGCACGGACTGGCGGGGCGGCACGGGCCGGTCTGGTGACACGGGCAGGCCGGGCCGACGCACCCGCCGCCGCTGCCGCACCCGGCCGGGCGACCCTCCGGAGAAGGCCCCCGAAAACCGCTACTTGACCTCCGCGCCGGCTGTGGCGCCCTCCGCGGGTTCCGCCGCCGCGTCGTGTTCCGCATCGGTCTCCTGCGCCTCGGCCCACTCCTCCTCGGCCCACTCCTCCTCGTCCAGGGGCAGGAATCCCGGCAGCCAGGTCTCGAGCTCCTCCCGCAGCCGGACCGTCGCGCCGAGCTGGCACAGCACCCCGATGGTGCTCAGCGTCACCCGGTGTATCAGCAGATAGGAGGGCGGCAGATTCAGCTGCTTGCCCAGCTGGTGCGCGGGGGAGCGCGGATCCGCTATCCGGGCGGCCTGATGGCGCATCCAGCTCCGGCTGAAGGTGAACTCCTCCACCTCGGCCGGTTCGATGATCGGGAGGAGGTAGTCGAGCACCGCGTCCGGGGCGAGGTCGATCGAGTCCTTGACGAACCCCTCCTCGCGCAGCAGCTCGTACACCGCTTCGGCGTCGCCCTGCAGCGTCAGCCGCAGGGAGTCCCCGATGGTCTGCGGCAGCCCGCCCGGCAGCCGGTCCACCGTGCCGAAGTCGAGCACCCCGAGCCGCCATTGGGCCGCCTCGGCGCACGCGTCCTCGGTGCCGTCGGCGTCGTTGGCGTCGGCCGTGCCGTCCGGGTCCGGGGGCAGCAGCCGGAAGTTTCCCGGGTGCGGGTCGGCGTGCAGCAGCCCGGTGCGGGCGGGACCGGAGAAGAGGAACCGGGCCAGCAGTTGCCCCGCGCGGTCCCGCTGTTCCGTCGTGCCGTCGGCGATGACATCTGCCAGCGGTACGCCGTCGATCCATTCGGTGACCAGCACCTGATCGGACTGGTGGACCACTCCTGGGACGACGACATCGGGATCGTCCGCGAACTCCTCGGCGTGCTCCCGCTGCGACTGCGCTTCCTGCTCGTAGTCCAGCTCCTCCGAGACCCGGTCGCGCAGCTCCGTGATCAGCGGCTTGATGTCCATGCCGGGGATCAGCGGCCCGAGCAGCCGGGCGAACCGGCTGAGCTGGGTGAGGTCCGAAAGCAGAGCTTCTCCGGCGCCCGGGTACTGCACCTTCACCGCGACGTTCCGGCCGTCGTGCCAGACCGCCCGGTGCACCTGCCCGATCGATGCTGCGGCCGACGGCTTCTCCTCGAACGTGAGGAAGAGCTCCCGCCAGTCCTCGCCGAGTCGCTCGGCCAGCACCGCGTGGACCGTGCTGCTCGGCATGGGAGGGGCGGCCTCCTGGAGCTTGGTGAGGGCCGCGCGGTACGGGCCGGCGACCTCCTCCGGCAGGGCGGACTCGAAGACGGACAGGGCCTGCCCGAGCTTCATCGCCCCGCCCTTCAGCTCGCCCAGCACCTTGAAGAGCTGGTCGGCGGTGCGCTGCTGCACCTCACGGGCGACCAATTCCGCGGACTTCCCGCCGATGCGCTTGCCCAGCCCCCACGTGGCACGGCCTGCGAACCCCAAAGGCAGCGCGGCCAGTTTGGCGGTTCGGGTGACCGCCTTTCGGGGAAGATCAGACATATACCCCTCCAAATCCCAGACTGCCGCGCTGCGTGCGGCGGTTATCCGGCCATTGTGTCGTGCGCCGTGCCGGCCCCGGAGGCGCCCACCCCTTCAGTGTGCCTACCCGCTCCGCAGGAACAGTCGAGGTGTGCGCCGATCTGCTCCGACTGCCAGTCCAACAGCGGCAGTGACGCTTCCGACCGGGCCCCGGTGCTGGCGGGCAGTTCCCCGTCGAGGAAGGCCAGCGCATGGGCAGCCGCCAGACCCGCCACTGCTGTGGCCAGGCCCAGGTCGCATGCCTGAACGGCGGTACGCCGCCCGGACTGCCACTGAGCCAGCATCCGTGGCCACTGCGAGTCCCGGTCGCGCCGGTTCAGATCCAGGCACCCCGCGCACGCCGTGCCTCCCGGCAGTACCAGGGGCCCGACGAATCCGGTGGCCTCGATCACTCCGGCATAGAGATGGGGAGTGCCCGAGGCGATCCACGGCTCGGCGGTGCGCGGATCGGGGACGTAGCCGGAGAGCCCGTCGCGCGGGGCGACCACGATCAGGGACAGACCGGGCTCACCGCTCATGGGCCCACCGGCCGGCGGCGTCGCCCGTGGCGCCGGACCCGGGGCGGCACGCCGTACCAGCTGCCGGGCCGCGGAGTCCCGGCGCTCTCCGACCGCCGATGCGGGCAGACCGCCGGGCGAGATGTCGCACGGCTCGGCGCACCCGCCGTCCAGGACCTCGACCCGGCCCACCCCGGATCCGGACAGCACTGCCGCGACGGCCGCACCGACCCGGCCGGCTCCCCGTACCTGCACGCGCATGGAACGCCGGGCCGCCAGCCGGCGCATCCCTCCACCGGGCTCGGGATGCACGACGGAGAGTGACGCCAGGTCCGGCCGGTGGCGCTCCAGGACGTCCACCCGGTTTCGTAACGCGTCGGCTTCCGGTCCGCCTGCCCGCACGTCGTCGATGAGTCCCGCGTCCAGCAACCGCACCACGAGCGTGTCCACTTGATGATCGGTGAGGTCCAGCGCCCTGGCCTCTTCGCGCAGCAGCGGCATCCCGCGCGTCCCGTCGAGCAGCTCCAGGAAACAGCCTGTCGCGATATCCATCGGGCCGACCTTCACCGCATGTGCGGGCGTCACGCCGAATTGGACGGTGCCGCGGCCGCGCCATGCGCGGCGCAGTGCGGGCTTCAACATCGGATGCACGGCTTCCCCCGGTCTGTGTGGCTGCGTGAGATCCATTGCCAGAATGCAGCGGGGCGCGGAAGCGTGCGGAAAGTTATCCACAGGCGGGGGGTATTAGTCGTTCAAATGGTGCAAGCCTTGGGGTGGATCATGTGTGAACCGTTCAGGAGGCGGGACTTCCCCCACTGACAGCGGGTAACGTCGTGCCGTGCCCGCCGACCCGTCACCCGGCTTCGCCGGCGAGACCCCCGCGCGCAGCGCCGGAACCGATCAGCGCAGCGCGGCAGACCATCCGCCCCGCGGCTCGGCAACGAGCGCGGTCGAGGTCCGCAGGAGCGCGCGCCGCAGCAGAACGGTCTCCGCCTACCGCGAGGGTGACCGCACCATCGTGCTGATTCCCGCCCGGATGTCCGAGGCCGAGGAGCGGCGCTGGGTGGGCGTGATGCTCGACAAGCTGGCCGCCCAGGAGCGCAAACGCATCCTCGGTGACAGCGAACTCGCCGAGCGGGCGGAGCGCTTGTCCGCGCTGTATTTCGAGGGCCGGGCGAGGCCCGCCTCGGTGCGGTGGGTGACCAACCAGAACACCCGGTGGGGCTCCTGCACCCCGGCTGAGGGAAGCATCCGGCTGTCGCACCGGCTGCAGGGGATGCCGGAGTACGTCGTCGACTACGTGCTCGTCCACGAACTGGCCCATCTCCTGGTTCCCGGCCACGGGCCGCGGTTCTGGCGGCTCATGGACGCCTACCCCCGTACCGAACGGGCCCGTGGCTATCTCGAAGGAGTGGTGGCGGCCGAGCGGCTGCCGCACCTGCCCGCCGCGCGCGGCGAGTGACATTCGGTGATTCTGTACCGGGTCTGTACCGGCTTGGCCCAGCGCCGGAGTTTGCGGTTAGCCTGGCGCGACGCATTTACTTTCCGGATGGGGACGGTCGTTACGCATGGCCAGGGAATTCCAAAGCGGCCACAAGGCCAAGATCAGCGATCTCACACCGGGGACGGACCTGTACGTAGGTGTGCAGATCGCCGGCCCGGGACTGACCTTTGACATCAGCTGCTTCGGCCTCGATGCCAATGAGCAGCTCTCCGACGACCGGTATTTCATCTTCTTCAATCAGCCTAAATCGCCCGAGGAGTCCATTCAGCTCCTCGGTGCCCAGGCAGGTGACACCGAGTCGTTCCGCGTCACTCTGGACCGCATTCCGGCGAACATCCACAAGCTGTCGTTCACCGCGACGCTGGACGGCGCCGGACAGATGTCGCAGGTCGGTCCCGGGTACATCCGGATCGTCGCGGGCGGCGAGGAAGTCGTCAGGTACGCGTTCACCGGCTCGGAGTTCTCCACCGAGCGCGCCGTGATGCTGGGCGACTTCTACCTCAAGGACGTCTGGCGGTTCGCCGCTGTCGGCCAGGGCTTCGACGGCGGTCTCGACGCGCTGCTGAAGAACTTCGGCGGTGAGGTCGCCGAGGAGGCGCCCGCCGCTCCCCAGCCGCAGTCCGCCACCCCGTCGTTCGCCCCGCCCGCCCAGGCGGCGGTGCCGCCGTCCTTCGGAGCCCCGGCCGCACCGCAGGCACCGCAGCCCGCACCGTCCTTCGGTGGACCGGCAGCGCCCGCGCCCACCACGCACACACAGCAGCAGATGCATGCCGCGCCGACCATCGCGGCGCCGCTGGCCCCGCAGGGCGGCACCATGCCGCCGCCGCCCGCGCCCGCCCCGTACGGGCAGCCGGGGCAGCCGCCCCAGCAGCCGCAGTTCGGACAGGTCCCGCCGCAGGCACCCGGACCCTACGGTCAGCAGGCTCCCGCGCCGTACGGGCAACAGCCTCCCGGTATGCCGGCGGGCGTCCCCCAGGGCATGCCGCAAGGGGTGCCGCAGGCCGGGGCAGGCCTCCAGGCCGCGCTGCAGCCGTACAAGGAGACGGCCACCGGCCAGCGCTGGACCCCGCAGAACCAGCAACTCATGCGCGTCGACCTCACCATGGGCGGAGCCGGGGTGCTGGCCCGGCAGGGCAGCATGGTGATGTACCAGGGCAAGGTCGACTTCAGCTACAAGGGCGCAGGTTTCGCCGGCCGCATGGTCGGCAATGCCACCGGCCAGGAAATGCAGCTGATGCGCTGTACCGGCCGGGGCCAGGTCTTCCTCGCCGAGGACGGCTCCCACCTGCACGCGATCGAACTCCAGGGCGACGGCATCTGCGTCTCGGCGGAGAACGTCCTCGCCTTCGACGAGTCGCTGCAGCACGAGGTCCGCAGGATCGAGGGCCACGGCATCCCTGGTGGCGCCCTGTTCACCATGCAGTTCCAGGGCAGCGGCACCGTCGTCGTCAAGACCCACGGTGTGCCGGTCGTCCTGCCGGTCACCCCGACCACCTTCGCCGACTGCAACGCCGTCGTGGCGTGGTCGTCCGCGTCCCAGGTGATCATCTCCAGCCAGGTCCGGCTGCGCCGCAACGCCTACCCCGGACACAGCGGAGAGACCGTGAACCTCCAGTTCCGGGGCGCGCCCGGGAACTTCATCGTCGTCCAGCCCTACGAGGTCTGAGGGAGCCCGTCATGAATCAGCAACTCGCGGGCTACGCCCCGACCCCCGTCACGGCCCGGATGGAGAACCACGGCCATTCGATGCTGAAGGTCGCCATGGCCACCGGCCAGGACCTGTACGCGCGTACCGGCTCCATGGTCGCGTACGAGGGCTTCATCCAGTACGAGCCCAATCCGCCCGCCGTCCGCCAGATCGCCTCGCAGTGGATCACCGGCGAGGGCGCGCCTCTGATGAAGTGCGCCGGTGACGGTCTGCTCTACCTCGCCGACTACGGCGCGGATGTGGTCGTCGTCAATCTCAACAACGACTCCCTCTCGGTCAACGGCACCAACGTCCTCGCCTTCGACGGCCACCTCACCTGGGGCGTCGAAAGGGTCAAGGGGCTGGCCAAGTTCGCCGGCCAGGGCCTGTGGAACGTCTGCATCTCCGGCACCGGCTGGGTCGCCATCACCTCGCGCGGCACGCCGATCGTCGTCGACTGCGGGCGTGGTGAGGACGAGACGTACGTCGACCCGGACGCCCTGGTGGCGTGGTCCCCGAACCTCAAGGTGAAGGGCAAGCGCAGCTTCAAGGCCTCCTCCCTCATCGGGCGGGGCAGCGGCGAGGCGTTCCAGATGGCCTTCTCGGGCCAGGGAATCGTCGTCGTCCAGCCGAGCGAGGACAGTACCGACCGCCTGCGGGTCCGGAACTGACGGGGAGGGAGAACACACCATGCAGAGTCCGCTTTTCAGCTTCACGGAACAGCAGTCCCAGGACCGGTACACGGTTCAGAATCCGCAGCTCCTGCGGGTCTCGCTGACCGGCCACGACGACATCCTCGCCCGCAAGGGGGCCATGGTCGCCTACCAGGGGCTGATGGAGTTCGACGGCGAGTACCAGTCGCACGGACAGCGCCGCGCCCGCGCCAGCACCGGTGAGGGCCTCGACCTGATGCGCTGCTCCGGGCAGGGCACCGTCTACCTCGCCAACCTGGCGCAGTACGTCCACGTGGTGGATGTCGACCGGGACGGCATGACGGTGGACAGCGCCTATGTCCTGGCGCTCGACTCGTCGCTCCACACCGAGGTCATCGCGGTGGACAGCCAGTACGGCATCTCGGGCAGTGGCAAGTACCAGCTCAACATCTCCGGTACCGGCAAGGTCGCTCTGATGACCTCCGGCCAGCCGCTGATGATGCAGGTCACGCCCGACAAGTACGTCAACGCCGACGCGGACGCCATCGTCGCCTGGTCCAGTTCCCTGCGCGTGCAGATGCAGGCCCAGACGCACTCCTCGGGAGTCTTCCGCCGGCGCGGGAACACCGGCGAGGGCTGGGAGCTCAGCTTCCTCGGGCAGGGCTTCGCCCTGGTTCAGCCGAGCGAGGTGCTGCCGCCGCAGAGCGCCCAGATCGGCCAGGGCATGGCTGCCCAGTTCGGCATGGGCCAGCAGGGATCCCACGCCCAGAACCAGAACAACGCCTGGAACTGAGAACCGGGTCACGGCACAGGTGAACGGGTAAGGGGCGGCCTCCGTAGAGGCCGCCCCTTACCCGTGCTGCTGTTTCCGTTACCGGCCGCCGTCCAGTGCGGCACGCGTACGTGCCACCAGACGCGCCACCGAGGAGTCGGCGACCCCGGCGACCTCGTCATAGGCGAACCAGCGCAGGTCCAGCGACTCGTCACTGATCCGTTCCGTCGATCCCGACGGCGCCAGAGCCGCGTACTGGACGTCCAGATGCCAATTGCAGGGTGCCGGGATCGGATGGCGGTCCAGGGTCACCGGGCCGCCCGCCAGCAGCGTCAGCCCGGCGATGCCGGACTCCTCCGTCGCCTCGCGCAGCGCCGCCTCGGCCAGCGTGGCGTCCCCGGGCTCGCAGTGACCGCCCATCTGCAGCCACATCCGCAGCTTCCGGTGCAGCGTGAGCAGCACCCGGCCGCGTTCCGGGTCGACGACCAGCGCGCTGGCCGTCAGGTGCCCGGCCCCACAGGCCTTCCACATGCCGTCGGGATGCAGCGCCAGATGGTCCAGATAGGTCCGGCGCAGCTCCTCCTGGGCGGTGTCCCCGCCGTACTCGTAGCTCTTCAGTACGAGAACCGCGTCCTCGTGCAGGCTCACTTGTCGGTGTCGTCCTTGCCGTCGCTGCCCTTGTCGTCACTGTCCGCAGCGTCACCGGTCGCGGCGTCACCGACATCGGTGGCGTCACCGCTCGCAGCGTCGCTGACATCGGCGCCGCTGTCCTCGGCGGTGGCGTCCGAGCCGGTTCCGGCCTTGCCGTCCGTGCCGGCGACGGGCTTCTGCGGCCCGTTCGCTGCCTCACCGAGCATCTTGTCCAGCTCGGAGAAGTCCAGCTGCTCGTGGTGCACGAATCCGTCCGGATCGTCCAGGTCGTGGGCGGTCGGCAGCATGTCGGGGTGCTCCCACAGGGCGTCGCGGCCATCCAGCCCCCGCGCGTCCGTGAGCGAGGCCCACAGCCGTGAGGCATCCCGCAGTCGTCGCGGACGCAGCTGCAGCCCGATGAGCGTGGCGAACGTCTGTTCGGCGGGTCCTCCGGAGGCGCGGCGCCTGCGCATCGTCTCGCGCAGGGCGTCCGCCGAGGTCAGCCGGGACTTCGCGGCCTCGTGCACCACGGCGTCCACCCAGCCCTCGACCAGCGCGAGCGCCGTCTCCAGCCTCGCCAGGGCGGCCTTCTGCTCCGGGGTGTCCTCCGGCTGGAACATGCCCTGCTGAAGGGCCTCCTGCAGCTGCTCGGGCTGCGACGGGTCGAACTGGCCGACCACGTCCTCCAGCTTGCTGGTGTCGACCTTGATGCCGCGCGCGTAGCCCTCCACGGCACCGAAAAGATGTCCGCGCAGCCACGGCACGTGAGCGAAGAGCCGCTGGTGAGCGGCCTCGCGCAGCGCCAGATACAGCCGCACCTCGTCCTGCGGCACGCTCAGGTCCTTGCCGAACCGCTCGACGTTCAGCGGGAGCAGGGCGGCCTTGCCGGCCGGGCCCAGCGGCAGACCGATATCGGTCGAGCCGACCACCTCGCCGGCCAGCACACCGACGGCCTGCCCGATCTGCTGGCCGAACATCGCGCCGCCCATCGACCGCATCATGCCGATCAGTGGCCCGGCCATGGCCTGCATCTCCTCGGGCAGCACGTCACCCATGGCGAGGCCGACACGCTCGGCCACCGGGTCGACCAGCTTCTGCCAGGCGGGGAGGGAGGCCTCGACCCACTCCGCACGGCTCCACGCGACCGTCGAGACCGACCCGGAGGGCAGCGACGTCGCACCGTCCAGCCAGATGTCGGCCAGGCGCAGCGCCTCGTCCACCGCGGCGCGCTCGGACGGTCCGACGCTCGCGTCCTTGGTGCCGTCCGGGGTGCCCTGCGAGACCGCCTGCCGGGCGATCTGCTTGGCCATGTCCCAGTTCACGGGACCGCCCTCGTAGCTCAGCATCTGGCCGAGCTGCTGGAAGGCGGCGCCCAGGTCGTTCGGGTTCATCGAGCCGAACATCGCGGCGAAGGGGTTGTCACCGCCCGCGCCGGGGCCGAAGCCGAGCGGGTTCGCCGGACCGCCCGAACCCTGCCCACCTCCGGTGGGGTCCTTCTTCTTGCCTTCGTCGCCGTCGTCCGGCTCCTCCGGCGGAAGGCCGAATCCGAATGGGGTGTCACTCACGGGTTTCCTCGGCTCGTAGGGCCGCCGGCTCGAACCGACGGCGACTGCCCGACATCACCATCCAGCGTAGACACCAAGTCCGCTTAGGGCCTCAGTGCTCCGTCGGCTCCCGGCCTGCGGCAGGATGGACGCCACCTGGTACGTACGCGTCATTCGGGTACGTACTGAAGACAACCGCTGGAGACGCCCGGTGAGTTCCCCAGATCCTCAGGTTCGCGCAGCGCGAAACCTGGCCGACCCCTTGCCCGAGAACAAGACCGTCCGGAGCCGCTCCAGGAGCCGCGGCCCCGTCGTGGCCATCACCGGAGCCGCGACGGGTGTCGGTGAGCTGCTCGCGGCCCGGCTCGCGGCCTCCGAGGAGATCAAGCAGGTCATCGCCATCGACGAACGCCGCGGGGAGGTCTCGGAGGCGACCTGGCACATCCTCGACGTCCGTGACCCCGCCATCGCGGAGAAGCTGCGCGGCGCGGACGTCGTGGTGCACCTGGCGCTCGACCTCGACCTGGAGACCGACCCCGCCGCCCGCACCGCCTACAACGTGCGCGGCACCCAGACCGTGCTGACCGCCGCCGCGGCAGTCGGCGTCCACCGGGTCGTGCTGTGCACCTCGGCGATGGTCTACGGGGCGCTGCCCGACAACGACGTCCCGCTCGCCGAGGACGCCGAGCTGCGGGCCACGGCCGAGGCGACCGGCGTCGGTGACCTGCTGGAGATCGAACGGCTCGGCAGACGCGCGCCGCGCGCCCACCCCGGGCTCCACGTCACGGTGGTCCGCCCCACGGTCCTCGTCGGCGGTACGGACACCGCGCTGACCCGCTACTTCGAGTCGCCGCGTCTGCTGGTCGTCGCCGGATCACGCCCCACCTGGCAGTTCTGCCATGTCGACGACCTGGTCACGGCGCTGGAGTACGCCGCGCTGGAGAAGATCGACGGGGAGTTCGCGGTCGGCTGCGACGGCTGGCTCGAACAGGAGGAGGTCGAGGAGATCAGCGGCGTCCGCCGGATGGAGCTCCCCTCCGCCGTCGCGCTCGGCGCCGCCGCCCGGCTGCACCGGATCGGCCTCACCCCGTCCCCGGCGGGCGATCTGGCGTACACGATGCATCCCTGGGTGGTCAGCGTGAGCCGGCTGCACGACGTCGGCTGGCGTCCGAGCTGGACCAACGAGGAGGTGCTCGCCGCGCTCCTGGAGGAGGTGGAGGGGCGCCACACCGTCGCCGGCCGCCGCCTCGGCCGCAAGGACGCGACCGCGGCCGGAGCGGCCGGGGCGACCGTGGCGCTGCTCGGCACCGCCGCGCTGGTACGCCGCGCCCGCAAGGCGCGCCGCCGCATCTGAGGCCTCTCGTTTGGATCAGGCCGGGCCGGTGCGGCGATCGGGGGTGGCGCCCGCCTGGGCCAGGCGTCCGGCGCGCCCGCGCGCGCCCGCGCGCGTCCGCCCTCGGACCGCACCGGACCGGACCGGGGCGGGGTGCCCGTGCGCCCCGGCGGCTGTAGAAGGCTCCAAGGCCGGCCGCGGGCCGCCGGTGGAAAGCGCTATTCCGCGATCTCGACGCGGTGCGGCACGATGGCTGACATGGCACCCACGTTTGACCACCCCGGCGAGCAGGCGGCACAGGACCCCATCCGGCTGATGGAGATCCGCGACACACCCCTGTCGGTGGACGAGGTCTTCCGTGCCGTCGGCGACGACGCCGCCGGCGGCACCGCACTCTTCGTCGGCACCGTGCGCAATCACGACGGCGGCCAGGACGTCGGGGCCCTGGGCTACTCGTGCCACCCGTCCGCGCAGGACGAGATGCGCCGGGTGGCGGAGAAGGTCGTCGCCTCCTTCCCGGTCCGGGCGCTGGCCGCGGTCCACCGAGTGGGTGAACTGGAGGTGGGGGATCTCGCCGTGGTCGTGGCGGTCTCCTGCCCGCACCGCGGAGAGGCCTTCGAAGCCTGCCGCAAGCTCATCGACGACCTCAAGCACGAGGTCCCGATCTGGAAGCACCAGCGCTTTTCGGACGGTACCGAGGAGTGGGTCGGCGCCTGCTGAGGGCAAACCGGACGGGAGGACATCCGCCCCGATTTGCGTAACCGCACCCCTGCCATGAGCGTTGGTTCTGCAGATGGTTAATCTGCTGATCGGCAGTTGCGGTTGCTCATGGGCAGGGAGGTCGTTATGGCAGCACTCGCCTGGTTGTTGATTCCGCTTTTCGCTGCGTTCGGTGCCGCGATATGGGGAAGCTGGGCTGCCCGTAATCGCACCACCGGCGACGTCACCGAGCTCGCTGGTTACGCCCGGTTCCGGGCCGCGATGGAGAAGTCGCACTCCGCTTCGGAGCCGGTCGAGCAGATATCGAACGTCTGACGCCACTCCCGACGTACGCGGTCGCCAATCCGTGCCACCGCACCGGCTGCCGAGGCTTCCGGGCGCACCCCTCGCGTCCTTCCCCGGCCCCCGTACGGACCGGCCCCGACGGTGCACAGACGGACCCTTCCCGTACTGTCGTTCCATGCCACGCCGCACCGCGACGATGCTCGCCTCCACCCTGGTCCTGATCGCGCTGCTCTGCGCAGGCGTGCTGATCAAAGTTCCGTACTCGGAAATGTCCCCGGGGCCGACCGTGAACACGCTCGGCAAGGTCGGCGGTGAGCCTGTCCTGCAGATCAGCGGGCACAAGACGTACAAGACGTCCGGCAATCTCAACATGACGACGGTCAGGGTGACCGGCGCCGACTACAACATGAACCTCGTCGAGGCCGTCTACGGATGGCTGGGGCACGACACCCTGGTCGTCCCGCACGACACCCTCTACCCGGACGGCAAGACCGAGCAGCAGTCGACGCAGGAGAACGCCGAGGAGTTCAGCCAGTCCCAGGAGAGCGCCAAGGTCGCGGCGCTCACGGAACTCGGCATCCCGGTGTCGTCGCGGGTCGTGGTCTCCACGGTCATCAAGGACAGCCCCTCGCAGGGCAAGCTGCACGCCGGCGACGTGATCAAGGCCGTCGACGGTACGGCGGTCAAGCAGCCCGAGGACGTCGCGAAGCTCGTCACCCGGCACAAGCCCGGCCAGGACGTCACGTTCACGGTCATCCCGGCCAAGACCGCGGCAGCGGCCGAGAAGGCCGGCAAGGAACCCCGGGGCACCGAGAAGATCACCCTCACGACGGAGAAGGCCCCAAGGAGAACCGCGCGATCGTCGGCATCCAGGCGGGGACGGACCACACCTTCCCGTTCGAGATCGACATCAAGCTCGCCGACGTGGGCGGTCCGAGCGCCGGTCTGATGTTCTCGCTGGGCATCGTCGACAAGCTGACCCCGTCCCAGCTGACGGGCGGCAAGTTCATCGCCGGCACCGGAACGATCGACGACAAGGGCAAGGTCGGCCCGATCGGCGGGATCAACATGAAGCTGGTCGGCGCGCGCAACGCGGGCGCACGCTACTTCCTGACCCCCGACGAGAACTGCAAGGCGGCGGCCTCCGACACCCCGGACGGCCTCACGCTGGTGCGGGTGAAGAACATCGACGACGCCAAGAAGTCCCTGGACAGCATCCGCTCGGGGGACACGGCCGCACTGCCCAGCTGCTCGACAGGCTGACCGCGTCCCCGCACCGGCGGACGCGCGAGGTCAGGACTCGAAGGTGGCGGCCAGCGCCTCGGCCAGCCCCGGCACGAGACCGGCACCGGTCAGCACGTCGTTCGGCGAGTCCTTCTCCCGCAGCCGTACGGCCGACTCCCGGGCACCGTCGCGCAGGACGGCCACCGTCATCCGGACCTCCTGACGGTCGGGGTGCCGGGCGACCCACTTGGTCAGCTGGGCGTCATCGAGGCCTTCCGGTACGGAGGCCTCGGCGGACGGCGGCAGCATCAGCCGCTCCACCGTCATCGCGCACCCGACCACCGCGTCCGGCCAGGCGATCGTGGCGAGGAACTCGTCGAGCGCGGTACCTGCGGGAAGCTCCTCCTGCTCGATAGGGGTGAGTGCGGCGGCCTTCGAACCGTCGTCGTCGAGGCCGAGCTGGGCGGCGAGGCCGGGCTCCTGGACCCGCAGCCGGGCGGTGTCGACAAGGGCGAAGAGCCGGGCGGGCTGGTCCCAGCCGAGGCCGGAGATGTATTCGTCGATTTCGAGCACCGCGACGGTGAGCGGGCTCGCGGCCATCGGAGGGCCTGAGGGGGAAACGTTGGGCATGGACAACATCCTGCCTCCTTCCGCCCCGGGAACGGGAACTAGGTAAAGCCTCAGTAAGTTGCATAGGTGGGCTCTACGATCGCTGGGCCCGCTTCACACGACCGCGAACTTCGAGGTGCGCACGTTGGCTTTCCAGATGCCGGACCGCGGCGGAGGCCCGACAGGGCCACGGATCAGAGTCGGCCGCCCGTCCCGGCGCGCCCGAACCCTGCTCATGACACTGGGCGTCCTGGCGATCCTCGCCATGGCGTTCGTCATGTTCGCGGGGTTCTGGACGGACTGGCTCTGGTACCGGTCGGTCGCGTATTCATCCGTCTTCACCACGACCCTGTGGACCAAGATCGGACTGTTCCTCGTCTTCGGACTGCTGATGGCCATCGCCGTCGGTGTGAACATCTGGCTCGCGCACCGGCTCCGGCCGCCGCTGAGCGCGATGTCGCTGGAGCAGCAGAGCCTGGACCGCTACCGGATGAGTCTCGCCCCGTACAAGAAGTGGGTGCTGCTCGCGATCACCGCGCTCGTCGGTCTGATCGCCGGAGCGTCCTCCTCGGGCCAGTGGCGTACCTGGCTGATGTACGTGAACGGGGTGTCGTTCGGCCAGAAGGACCCCCAGTTCCATCTGGACGTGTCCTTCTTCGCCTTCGACCTGCCCTGGTACCGCTTCCTGCTGGGCTTCGGCTTCGCGGCCACGGTGCTCTCGCTGATCGCCGCCGCGCTGACCCACTACCTGTACGGCGGGCTGCGCATCACCAGCCCCGGCGCGCGGGCGACGGGAGCGGCCACCGGACATCTCTCGGTGCTGCTCGGCATCTTCGTCGCGCTGAAGGCCGTGGCGTACTGGCTCGACCGTTACGGTCTCGCCGTGAAGTCCAGCGACTTCAAGGCCACGGACAGCTGGACGGGCCTGCGGTACGTCGACGCCAACGCCTACCTCCCGGCGAAGACCATCCTGTTCTGCATCGCCGCGATCTGCGCCGTGCTGTTCTTCGCGACGCTGTGGCGCCGCACCTGGCAGCTTCCGGTGATCGGCTTCGGACTGATGGTCCTCTCGGCCATCCTCATCGGCGGCCTCTACCCGGCGATCGTGCAGAAGTTCCAGGTCCAGCCGAACGAGCAGGCCAAGGAAGCCCCGTTCATCCGCAAGAACATCGAGGCCACGCGCGACGCGTACGACATCGATGACGCGGAGGTCACCGACTACTCCGGCAAGAGCACCACGGACGACGACGCGAAGCTCCGCGCGAGCGCCGACGCCGCGGCCAGCTACCGGGTGATGGACCCCAACGTCGTCTCCCCGGCCTTCCAGCAGCTCCAGCAGAAGAGGAACTACTACCAGTTCCCCAAGACGCTGGATGTGGACCGCTACGAGGACAAGGCCGGCAAGGAGCAGGACACGGTCATCGGTCTGCGCGAGCTCAACCTGCAGGGCATCCCCAAGCGCAACTGGATCAACGACCACTTCACCTACACCCACGGCTACGGTGCCATCGCCGCACGCGGCACCACGACCGGCAAGAACCCGCTGGGATCTCCCGACTTCACCGAGTCCGGTCTGCCGACCACCGGTGAGCTGGGCTCCTACCAGCAGGAGATCTACTACGGCGAGAAGACCGAGCAGTACTCCATCGTCGGCGGGCCCCAGAAGGAGCTCGACTACGAGGAGGACGGCGAAAAGACCACCAGCTACAAGGGCAAGAGCGGGGTCAGCCTCTCCAGCGCGTTCAACCGAGCCGCCTACGCGGTGGCGTTCAGCGAACCGCAGATCCTGTACTCGGGAGCCATCGGTGAGGGCTCCCGGATTCTGTACAACCGCACCCCCAAGGAGCGCGTCGAGGCGGTCGCGCCCTGGCTGACCATCGACGGCGATGCCTACCCGGCCGTCGTCAACGGCCGTATCCAGTGGGTCGTCGACGCGTACACCACGACCAACGGCTACCCGTACGCCTCGCGCACCACGCTGGGCGACACCACGGCCGACTCGCTGACCACCAACCAGCGTGCGGTCGTCGCCCAGCAGAACCAGGTCAACTACATCCGCAACTCGGTGAAGGCCACCGTCGACGCGTACGACGGCAAGGTCAAGCTGTACGAGTGGGACACCGAGGACCCGATCCTCAAGACCTGGCGCAAGGCGTTCCCCGGGACGGTGAAGCCCAAGGCGGACATCCCGCAGGACCTCATGGACCATCTGCGGTACCCGCAGGACCTGTTCAAGGTGCAGCGTGAGCTGCTCACCCGCTACCACGTGACGAACCCCGCCCAGTTCTACAGCGGCAGTGACGCGTGGCAGGTCCCGGACGACCCGACCAACCAGGAGTCCGGTGCCGTGCCGCCGTACTACCTGAGCATAAAGATGCCGGACCAGAAGGCTCAGAAGTTCTCGCTGACCACGACGTTCACTCCGAAGGGACGGCCCGACCTCGGGGCGTTCATGGCGGTGGACGCCGATGCGGCCAGCAAGGACTACGGCACGATAAGACTGCTGAGAGTCACCACGACGGTGAAGGGCCCCGGCCAGGTTCAGAGCGAGCTCAACGGCAATGACGACGTCGCCGAGTTCGTGAGAAACCTCAAGGGAACCGACTCCGACATCGAGTACGGCAACCTGCTCACGGTGCCGCTCGAAGGAGGCTTCCTCTACATCGAGCCGGTGTACACGCGCGGTGGCACGCAGAACTATCCGCTGCTGCGCAAGGTCGCCGCCTCGTACGGGTCGAAGATCGTCTTCGAGAACAGCCTCGGTGAGGCACTCAACTCGGTCTTCGGGGCGGACGGTTCCGATACGACCGAGCCGCCGGCCGACACCACGCGACCACCGGGTGACACGGAGACCCCGGCCACCGGCGACGCCGCGCTGAAGAAGGCCATCGCCGATGCGCAGAAGGCCTACACGGCAGGTGAGGCAGCCCTGAAGGACCAGGACTGGACCGCCTACGGCAAGGCCCAGACGGATCTGCAGGACGCACTGCAGCGCGCAGCCGCCGCCCAGCCGAAGTCAGGCAGCCCCGCAAAGACGGAGAAGTCAGACAAGGCGGGCAAGACGGATAAGCCGAGCAGTACGGAAAGCGCCGACAGTGGCGGCTGAGTAAGTCGGTAAAGCTTCACCTTCGCGTCGTGGTACGGTTTGAACACAACGACGCGGGGTGGAGCAGCTCGGTAGCTCGCTGGGCTCATAACCCAGAGGTCGCAGGTTCAAATCCTGTCCCCGCTACTGAAAGACGAAGGCCCGGATCCTTTCGAGGATCCGGGCCTTCGTCGTGCCGCCGTGACTTTTCCGCACATTGGGCGTGAAGTGCGGTTCATGGGGCACGAGTTGGGCTTGGGCGTGTTTGACTTGTCTCTCTGTGGGCATGTCGACAAAACGCTGAAGTGACCTCACTGGCCGCGATATACCAGGTGTACGCGGGTAACAGGTGGTGCGACGATGGTATTTATGGGGGACAGGGCAACTCTGTTGGAGACAGGGCGGTTTGTGCAGCGTCGCGTCCATCCGGCGGAAAACTTGACGGATGCGGCATTCGCCGCAGCCGCCGCACGATACAACGACAACATCGAGACCGCCGAGACTGCGGAGTGTGCCGCGACCGTCGAGAGTGCAGAGACCGCAGAGTCCGCGGACGGCGTGGAGAACGCCGAGGGCGCGGAGACCGCTGAGAGTGCGGACAACGCCGAGAGCGAGGCGCGTCACCGTCGTGCCGCCGACGCCGGGGACACCGCGTCGATGAGCGTGCTCGGGGCGCTGCTGTTGCGCCGGGGCGACCTGGCCGGCGCCGAGTCCTACCTGCGCGCGGCCACGGCCGACGGCGACCGTGCCGCGGCCAACAACCTGGGCGTCCTCCTGCACCAGCGCGGATACCCGGACGAGGCGGCCGACTGGTGGCGGATCGCGGCCGTCGCCGGCTCCGCCGCCGCGGCGCATGCCCTCGGGCGCCACTACCGTGAGCGCGGCGACGAGCCCGGCGCCGAGTACTGGCTGCGCCAGTCCGCCGAGCAGGGGCACGCGCTGGGCGCGTACGCCCTCGCGGACCTGCTGGAACACCGCAGCGACGTAGGTGCCGAGCGCTGGCTGCGCGCCGCCGCCGAGCAGGGGCACCGCGAGGCCGCCTACCGGCTGGCGCGCCTGCTGGAGCGGGACACGGCGGACGACGCACACGACGCGTTCGGCCGCCCGGGGCTGGGTCCGGCTGCGGAATCGGATGCCGGGAAGGGCCGCGGCCCGCGCCGGGCCGCCGTGCGCAAGGACGACAGCCCCGTGGCCGGATCCGAGCAGGGGCGGGTGGGCGAGGCGGAGCAGTGGTTCCGGCAGGCAGCCGCACGCGGTCACCGGCGTGCCGCCCTGCACCTCGGCGCCATCCTCGAACAGCGCGGCGAGCTCAAGGAGGCCGGCCGCTGGTACCTCATCTCCGCCAAGGCCGGCGAGGCACGGGCCGCCTGCGCGCTCGGCTTCCTGCTGCGCGACGCGGGCGACCAGGAGAGCGCCGCCGTGTGGTGGCTGCGTGCCGCCCAGGACGGCGACGGCAACGCCGCCAACGCGCTCGGCGCGGTGCACGCCGCCCGCGGCGAGCAGCAGACGGCCGAGCGCTGGTACCGCGCCGCGCTGGACGCGGGCGACGTCAACGGCGCGTACAACCTGGGGCTGCTCTGCGCAGCCCAGGACCGTACGCCGCAGGCCGAGCAGTGGTACCGGCGCGCCGCGTACGCCGGTCACCGCGAGGCCGCCAACGCCCTGGCCGTGCTGCTCCTCCAGGCGGGCGACGCGACCGGTGCGGAGCCCTGGTTCTCCAAGGCGGCCGAGGCCGGCAGCGTCGACGCCGCCTTCAACCTCGGCATCCTGCACGCCGGGCGCGACGAGGACCGGGCGGCCCTGCTCTGGTACGAGCGGGCCGCGGCGGCCGGTCACACCGAGGCCGCTCTCCAGGTCGGCATGGCGCTGCTGCACCACGGCGAGGAGCAGGAGGCGGAGCGTCATCTGCGCTGCGCCGCGGGCGGCGGCAGCGCGGAGGCGGCCTTCCGGCTGGCGGGGGTGCTGGACTCGCGGCAGCCGCCGCCAGGACCGCCCGCCCTGGGCGAGCCGATGCCGGAGAAGACCGAGTGCGAGGAGTGGTACGAGCGCGCGGCGGAGCAGGGCCACCGCCGCGCCCAGGTGCGCGTCGGGATGCTCGCCGCGGCACGGGGGGACGTGGAGAGCGCCGCCCGCTGGTACCGGGAGGCGGCCGAGGCGGGCAGCCGCAACGGGGCCTTCAACCTCGGACTGCTGCTCGCCCGCGAGGGCAGCGAGCGCGAGGCGGCGCTGTGGTGGAGCCGTGCCGCGAACGAGGGGCACGGGCGGGCCGCCCTGCGCCTCGCCCTGCTGGCCGCGCGGCGCGGCGAGCTCACCGAGGGGCAGCGCTGGTGTGCGCGGGCGGTCGAGCTGGGACCGGCGGAGGTCTCGGAGCGGGCGGCGCGGTTGCGGGAGGCGCTGCATCAGGAGCTGACCGCGTAGCGGGCGGGTGCGGTGGGCGGGGGCTCCGGTGTGCGGACCTTCCGCCCCGCCTCGTCCACGACGCTCGAAGACGCCCCTCCGCGGCCTGTCCTCGGGACCCCGCCCAAGGGATTTGCGCTGGTCGGGGGAGCTCACGTACGGTGGGGATCACAACGACGCGGGGTGGAGCAGCTCGGTAGCTCGCTGGGCTCATAACCCAGAGGTCGCAGGTTCAAATCCTGTCCCCGCTACTCAAGACAGAGGGCCGGATCCTTCAAGGATCCGGCCCTCTGTGTTTCCCCGTCCCACGCGAGTCAGGGCTTGTGGCCCACGGCCTCGCCGTACATCGCACGGTCCACGGCCTTCTGCTCCGGCACTGCCGTGCCCGTGGAGACTCCCGAGTCGGCGTACGCCTTCTGCAGCCGGTCCGTGGTCCCCTTCCGGATCTCCCAGTCCATCCGCATCGACGGTGTCGACCGCAGGGTGGCCTCGTCGGTTTTCATCAGCTCGGACAGTTCGGCGACGAAGGCCGGGTCGGACTTGTAGTCGCCGGCGAAGTAGGTGTTGACCGTACGGATGTAGGCGCGGAGGAAGGCGACGCCCGCGTCCGGGTCCTTGTTCAGCAACGTCGGGCCGAACAGGAGCCCGCCGAGCGGTTCGCCGACCGGCTGGCCGCCGAGGAAGGCGTACTTCTTGTCGCCGTCCACCTTGCGCCAGATCGGGTCGAGCAGCCAGGCGGAGTCCACGCCCCCGTTCTGCAGGGCGGTCAGCACGTCGGCGGAGCCGAGCTGCTGGAAGCTGATCCGGTCCAGGCCGCCGCCGTGCTTCTTCAGCGAGGTGTCCATCGGATAGGCGATCACCGAGCCCTTGCCGATCATCGTGCCGAGCTTCCGGCCGGCCATGTCGACGTGATCGGCGCTCTCACCGTCCTTGAGCCGCACCCACAGGCCGCTCTTGGAGGCCGGGTCGGGGGAGAAGTTTCCCGCGACCCACTTGATGTCGAAGCCGCCGTTGATGCCGTTCATCACCGCGGCCTCCGGCGCCGCCCACTGGGCGTCGACGTCGCCCTTGGCGAGCAGGGGCAGGGCGTCGGGGGTGGGGAGCACCTTCAGCCGGACGTCCAGGCCCTCCTTGGCGAACTCGCCCCTGGCGACCGCGACCTGGAGCGGGGCGACGTACTCCGCGCTCAGGGTGCCGGTGGCGAGGGTGATCTTCCGCTTCCTCGCCAGCGGCCGGGCGGCCGGGGCTCCCTTGTCGCAGCGGGCGGGCTTGCGGTCGGGGGCGAGGTCCGAGGGGTCGGTCCAGCTCCCGGCCCCGCAGCCCGCGACGGGCTTGACGGGTCGCGGCGCGGCGTCGGCGGGCCTGTCGCCGCCCGAGGCGTCGCTCCCGGCGCAGCCTGCCGCGCCGAGCAGGGCTGCCGCCACGAGCGCGGCGGTGCGGGTGAGAGGGGTACGTGTACGCACAGTGCCTCCGTACGAAGAGCGAGGTGGGCCGTTCACGACTGACTGCGGCCGCGGTCACGCGGGGCCCACGGGGTGAGCAGCCGGCCGACGATCCGCACCACTTCGGAGAAGACGACACCGAGGACCGCCACACAGACGATGCCGACGAACATCACATCGTTCTGGAACAGCGCCCGGGAGTCGAAGATCAGGTGCCCCAGCCCGTCGGCCGCGGCGATCTGCTCCGACGCGACGATGACGAGCACCGCCACCCCCGCGGCGATCCGCGCACCGACCAGCACCGCGGGCAGCGAGGCGGGCAGGAGCACGTGCCGGAACATCTGCCAGGGGAGGCACCGAAGACCTGCCCCGCGTCCCGGTGGCCGGCCGGGACGGCGAGCACGGCCGCCATGGTCGAGATCCAGACGAAGAAGAAGACGGTGGCCGCGACCAGGGCGATCTGCGGCCCTTCGCCGAGGCCGAACATATTGAGGAAGACGGGCAGCAGAGCCAGTTTCGGTACGACGTACAGGGCGTCGAGCAGCGGTTCCAGCGCCGCCCGTACGAGGGCGAGCGACCCCATCAGCAGGCCGAGCGCGTAACCCGCGACCGTGCCGATCGCGTAGCCGCCGAGCACTCGCTTGAGCGTTGCCCACACATCCGGCCACAGCTCACCGTCGGCGGCCCGGTCCCAGCCGTCCGCGAGGATCGTGGACGGCGCGGGGTAGACGCGGTCGTCGATCCAGGTCCTGGCTGCGGCCAGTTGCCAGAGCAGCACCAGGAGCAGCGGTACGGCGACGGCGAGCGTGATCTCCAGGGTGCGGCGCCTGCGGTGGGTGCGTACGGGACGCAGTTCCTGCGGGCCCGGCCTGCGGACCAGCACCTGCTCGTCACTGCTCGCGGTCTTCAGGGCGGTGCTCATGCCAGGGCCGCCTCTCCGTGGACCTCGCCGCGCAGCAGGTCCCACAACTCGCTCTTCAGCGCGGTGAATTCGGGGGTCGAGCGGATGTCCCCGGTGCGCGGCCGCTCGAACGGCGGGTGGTGTTCGGCGATGATCCGGCCGGGTCTGGCGGACATCACGAGCACCCGGTCCCCGAGCACGATCGCCTCCTCCAGACTGTGGGTGATGAAGAGGGTGGTGGTGCGGGTGGTCTGGGTGAGCTCCAGCAGTTCGTCCTGGAGGATCGTGCGCAGCTGGGCGTCGAGTGCCGCGAACGGCTCGTCCATCAGCAGGATCTCCGGCTCCACGGCGAGCGCCCGGGCGATCGCCACCCGTTGGCGCATCCCGCCCGAGAGCGCCGCGGGATAGGCGCCGGCGAATTCGGCGAGGCCGATCCGGGAGAGCCAGTCGCGCGCTCTGGCATCGGCCTCCCGGCGCGGTACCCGCTGGATGTCGAGGCCGAAGCGGACGTTGGCGAGGACGGTCTTCCAGTCGTGGATCCCGTAGTCCTGGAAGATCATCGCGGCCGGGCGGGGCGATGACGTACGGATGGACAGCTCGCCGGCGCTGGGCCGGAGCAGTCCGGCGGCGATCCTCAGCAGAGTGGACTTGCCGCAGCCAGAGGGCCCGACGATGCAGGCGAACTCACCCGGGGCGATGTCGAGATCGACCGGCCCGAGTGCGGCGACGGCCTTGGTTCCCCGCCCGAAGGAGCGGGCGAGCGAGCGGGCGCGGAGTTTGGGGGTGGTGGGCTGCGGTGGCGGTGGTGCGGGGGGTGGGTTCGGGTGCGGGTCTCCCACGGGTCTCTCCTCGTACGTGTCGAGGTGCGGAGCCGCCGCGGGGCGGCGGTGATCGCCGATGACGATATGACGGCCCGTCAGATTCGGGAAGGGGGTACGCGGGGCGGAGGTGTGGCGGGGGTGCGTCCGGGTGATCCCTCCGGCCGGGTGCACCGCCCCGCAGCGACCGTGTCGGCAGGGGGGGGCACGGACTCGGCCCGTGAGTTGTCCACCCCGGCCGGGTGTCTACGGATTCGGCCCGGCCGCCCCGGCGCAACCCGAAACGGCCCCGCGCCGGGAGTGGTCTCCGGTACGGGGCTCGGGGGTTGGGTCAGGCGTTCGCGGCGCAGTTCGGGCAGGTGCCGCGGTACGTCATCTCGACGCCCGAGACCGTGAAGCCGAAGCGCTCCCCGGCCGGCAGGTCCGCGAGCGGATCGCCCGCCGGGTGTACGTCACGGATCGCGCCGCACGTCGCGCAGACCAGGTGCTGATGGGGGCGGTGGGCGTTCGGGTCGTACCGCTTGGCCCGGCGGTCGGTGGAGACCTCGATGACCTCGCCGAGGGTCACCATCTCGCCCAGCGTGTTGTAGACGGTGGCGCGGGAGATCTCGGGCAGCCGGTCGACGGCCCGTGCGTGGACCTCGTCGGCCGTCAGGTGCACATGGTCCCCGTCGAGGACCTCGGCCACGACGCGCCGCTGCGCAGTCATGCGCCAGCCGCGTCCACGAAGTCGTTCCAGCAGGTCACTCATGAGGGCAAGCCTAGCAGTGGAGGGGCCGTGTCCCGAACAGGTGTGACTTTGGATGCCTGCTTGACTTGGACTAAGTCCAATGTAGGATCGAGCACGGCATACGCCGAGGGACAGGCTGTGCACGCCATGACGGCATGGCGAATGTGCAGGAATGACGCAGGAGGCGCACGTGACGCAGGGACCGCTCACCACGGAGGCCGGCGCGCCGGTCGCCGACAACCAGAACAGTCAGACCGCGGGCGCCGGCGGTCCCGTCCTGGTGCAGGACCAGTCGCTGCTGGAGAAGCTCGCGCACTTCAACCGCGAGCGCATCCCGGAGCGCATCGTGCACGCCCGGGGCGCCGGTGCGTACGGCACGTTCACGCTGACCCGCGACGTCTCGCAGTGGACGCGTGCGAGGTTCCTCTCCGAGGTCGGCAAGCAGACCGAGACCTTCCTGCGCTTCTCCACCGTCGCGGGCAACCTCGGCTCCGCCGACGCGGTGCGTGACCCCCGCGGCTTCGCGCTGAAGTTCTACACCGAGGACGGCAACTACGACCTCGTCGGCAACAACACCCCGGTGTTCTTCATCAAGGACGCCATCAAGTTCCCCGACTTCATCCACACCCAGAAGCGCGACCCGTACACCGGCTCGCAGGAGGCGGACAACGTCTGGGACTTCTGGGGTCTGTCGCCCGAGTCCACCCACCAGGTGACCTGGCTCTTCGGCGACCGGGGCATCCCGGCCACGCTGCGCCACATGAACGGCTACGGCTCGCACACCTACCAGTGGAACAACGAGGCCGGCGAGGTCTTCTGGGTCAAGTACCACTTCAAGACCGACCAGGGCATCAAGAACCTCACCACCGACGACGCGAACCGCCTGTCCGGCGTGGACCCGGACAGCCACCAGCGGGACCTGCGCGAGTCGATCGAGCGCGGGGACTTCCCGTCCTGGACCGTGCAGGTCCAGATCATGCCGGCGGCCGAGGCGGCCACGTACCGCTTCAACCCGTTCGACCTCACCAAGGTGTGGCCGCACGCGGACTACCCGCCGATCGAGATCGGCAAGCTGGAGCTCAACCGGAACCCCGAGAACATCTTCGCGGAGACCGAGCAGTCGATCTTCAGCCCCACGCACTTCGTGCCCGGCATCGGCCCGTCCCCGGACAAGATGCTCCAGGGCCGCCTCTTCGCCTACGGCGACGCACACCGCTACCGCGTCGGCATCAACGCCGACCACCTGCCGGTGAACCGCCCGCACGCCACCGAGGCGCGGACCAACAGCCGCGACGGCGCCCTGTACGACGGCCGCCACAAGGGTACGAAGAACTACGAGCCGAACAGCTTCGGCGGCCCGGTCCAGACGGACAGGCCGCTGTGGCAGCCGGTCCCGGTCACCGGTGACGCCGGCGCCCACGAGGCCGTCGCCCATGCCGAGGACAGCGACTTCGTCCAGGCCGGCGACCTGTACCGGCTCTACTCCGAGGACGAGAAGAGCCGGCTGATCGACAACCTGGCGCAGTTCATCTCGAAGGTCTCGCGCGACGACATCGCCGAGCGCGCGATCGACAACTTCCGCCAGGCCGACGCGGACTTCGGCAAGCGGCTGGAAGAGGCGGTCCGGTCCCGGCGCGGCTGAGGGCCGTCCCGTAATCCCTGGCGGGCGCAGGCACGGCACACGGGGGCGGGGTGGCGCAGCGAAACCGCTGCGCCACCCCGCCCCCGTCCGTGCGCTCCCTCACAGGGTGAGCCGGTGCACACCTCCCTGCACCGTGCCGACGTACAGCCGGTGGCCGTCCGTGGCCAGGCTGGTGGCGTCCAGATTCTGCAGGCCCGTGGAGATGTTCTGCCAGCTCCGCCCGCCGTCGGTGGAGCGCAGCACGCCCCGGCCGCCGCGCGGGAGGGCCGTCTCCCAGATGCTCGTGGTCGACGCGTAGAGGGTGTGGCCGACCTTGAGCAGATCGCTCACCCGCAGCGGCAGTTGGCCGGTGTCGGCGGTGCGGAACGTGCGGCCGCCGTTGTCGGAGACCCGGATCGTGTCGCCCCCGATCAGCAGCTGCGAGCCCGTGCGCTCGATCGTGTCGACGCGGCCGTCCGCCACCTTGCTGATCGTGGCGCCGCCGTCGTCCGAGCGGTAGAGGCCGTCGGGCGTGCCCAGCAGCAGCTTCTCCGGGTTCCGGGGATCACCGGAGACGGCGGTGAAGTACGTGTCGTGGCGCAGGTTCTTCCACGTCGCGCCGCCGTTCGTGGTGCTGAACAGGCCGGAGCTCTCCTGGTTGCCGTACCCGACGTAGACACGGTCGGGGTCGGCCGCGTGCACGGCGAGGGAGAACACCTGACCCGAGCCGTGGCCCTTCTGTTCCCAGGTCGCGCCCCGGTCGCCGCTCCGCTCGACGGAGAATCCGCCGAACGCGTCCGCCTGGGTGCGCCACAGGACCCTGGAGTCCTGCGGTGAGACGACGAGCGCCGACGTACCGCTGCCGATGGTGCCCTCGCCGCCCGTGGTGCCCCAGTCCGGCTTCGCGGCCGGGACGGTGGTGCGCTGGGTGCCGATGTCGTCGGCGGCCAGCAGGACGTCGCCGCTGACCACCAGGTCGTTGACGGTGCCGCCCTGGATGCCGATGCGCCGGTAGTCCTTGCCTTCCGCCGTGCCCCGGTAGATGCCGTTGCTGCTCTCGGACAGGGTCAGCGAGCCGTCGCTCCAGCGGTCGAGGTCGGTCAGTACGGAGGCATCGCTCACTCCGGGCAGGAGCGACCAGTTCCGTCCGTGGTCGCGGCCGACCCGGATGCCGTCGCCCGTGCCCAGATAGAGGTCACCGCCGCTCGCGCTGAGTCCGCTGCCGCCGTAGCCCTGGTCGAGCAACGTCGACCAGGTCTCGCCGCCGTCGTGCGAGCCGACGACGCCCGTACCGATCACATACAGGGCCACGACCCCGCTGTCCGCGGCGATCGTGACGGCCGGGGAGCCCTTCGAGTCGTACACCTTCCTCGCCTCGCCGAGGACGCCCGAGGCGACCCCGGACCTGGCCCACACCGCGTCGCCGGTGGCGTAGTACAGGGTGTCGCCGCCGATCGCCGCGTCGTAGACCGTGCCCGGTACGCCGGTCGGTCCGGCCGACCAGTGGTCACCGCCGTCCGTACTGATCTGGAGCCCGCCCTCGGTGACCGCGATCAGGGTGCGGGTGCGCGCGTCGGAGATGAGCTGCGAGATCACGGAGTCGGGGGTGTCCAGGGTCTGCCAGGTGCGGCCCGCGTCCTCGGTGCGCAGGATCGAGGACGTGCGCGGGAAGTTGCTCGCACTGTTGACCGTGTACCACCAGCGGTCCGCGTTCTTCGCGTCGATGACCAGGCTTCCCGTGCCGTTCTGGTCGGTGACCGGGAGCCGGTCGAGCTGACGCCAGTTGTCGCCGTCGTCGGTGACCCAGGGGCCCACCTTCGCGGCCTGCGTCAGTGCGGCCCGGCCGGGCCTGTTCGCCGCCACGGTGATCTGCCCGTTCGCGTCGTACGGACCGACCGGCGTCCAGCGGCTGTGGCGACTGTCCTGCGGAGTCACCTCGAACCCGTCGCTGCCGCGCAGGGTCTGCCCGGTCGTGGTCCGCGCCCGGACGGACACCAGATACGTGCCCTCGGGCTCGCCGGTCACCCGCGCCTCGTAGACGTTGCCGGACCGCAGGGTCGCCCGGATCTCGCGGCTGTGGCCGTGCTTCGGCTTCACGGTCACGATGGGTGCCTCGGCGAGCGGGGCCGGGGTGAAGATCGCGACTCCGGAGTTGCCGTCGCTGGGGTCGGGCCCCGCCTGGACGAAGAGCTGTCGTACGACGAGGAGGTAGGGCACCCGCACCGCCCGGCCGCCGGCCGGGGTGAGGGTCACCTCGCCGGTGACCTCCGCCTCGCCGGCGGGCCGGTCGGCCCTTACGGTCACCGTCGCGGTGGCGCTGCCGCCCGCCGGGACGCGCAGCGTGTGCGGACTCACCGTCGCGTCGCCACTGACCCGCAGACGTACCGAACGGGCTTTGCCCGAGGCGTTGTTCACCGTCAGTTTCCGGGTACCGCCGACGGTTGACCCCGCCGTGTCGGCGAGACCGTACGACAGGGAGGCCGGTGAGGTCGTGATGCCGGCATCGGCGGCGTCCGCCGCGGCGAGGACGTCGAGCCGGCCGGAGCCGTAGCTCGTCGGTTCGCCGTCCGCCACCTTCTTCGCCGCGCCTACCAGGTCGGAACGCACCTGGTCCGGGGTCTGCTCCGGATGGAGCTGCCGGATCAGGGCCGCTGCGCCCGCGACGTGCGGCGCGGCCATCGAGGTACCCGACATGCGGTAGTAGCCGGGTGCGTAGACGGACTTGGGGACGGTGGAGAGGATGTCGTAGCCGGGTGCCACGAGGTCGGGCTTGAGGTTCCAGCGCTGGTCGGGGCCGCGTGAGGAGAACGACGGGATCTGGTCCGTCACGTCCTCACCGGTGAGGGTGATCTCCACCTTCCCGGCGCCGAGCCGCCTCGACAGTTCCTCGTACTGGGTGGAGTCGATGCCGAGCATGACGACCGAGTCCATCCGCATCGAGTCGCCGGATTCCTTGATCCCGGCACTGTCCGCGGGAAGTCGCAGCGGGTCGGCCGCCGGGCCGGCGTCCGCGGTCCCGTTGCCGGGTGCGGAGAAGACCGGGCCGCCGCCCGAGGAGCCGCCGAGGAGTGCGACCGCGCCGTGCGCCTCGGCCGCGCGGGCCTGCTCGATCTCCCAGGTGGTGACGTCCTGCGTCTGCTGGGACACCGGCACGTCGAGGCGTACGGCCTTGCCCTTGACGTCCCCGACGCGCTGCCAGTCCTCCGGAGCGCCCTGGCCCACGTCGACCAGTTCGGTGGTGAGCGGCTTCGCGGGCGGGTTGGCGGACAGGACGCCGCGGTACGTCTGGATCTTCTCGCCGTCCCGGTAGGTGGCACCCGGCAGGCGCAGCCCGCTGACCGAGGCGCCGACCGCGATGACGCCGTCGGCCGCCGCGGGCGAGCCGACGGTGCCCGCACCCGGACCCTCGTTGCCCGCGGCCGCGACGACCACGACTCCGGCCCGGGTGGCGGCCGTTGCCGCCTGGCCCAGCGGGTCGCTGCCGTCGCCGTAGCCGCCGATGCTGAGGTTGATGACATCGGCGCGGTGCGGGTTCGCCGGGTCGATCGCGGCCTCGATCCCGGCAACGATGTCAGAGGTGGTGCCCTCGCCGTTCGCGTTCATGACCTTGTACGCGGTGAGGTCGGCCCCGGGCGCGACACCCGTGACTCCGCCCTTGGCCGCGGCCCGTCCGGCGATGATCCCGGCCACGTGCGTCCCGTGGCCGTTGTCGTCCATCGGGTCGTCGTCGCCGTTGACGAAGTCGTGGCCCGCGACGACCTTGTGGCCCTCACCGAAGCCGCCGCCCAGGTCGGGGTGGCTGTAGTCGACCCCGCTGTCCAGGACGGCGACGGTCACGCCCTTGCCGTCCGCCCGGTTGCCGCCGGGGTCCTTGCGCTTCCAGACCTCCGGGGCACCGATGAGGGGCACGCTGTCATCGGTATACATCCTGATCTTGGCGTCCGGCTGCACCGAGGCGACCCCTGGCAGGGTGCGCAGATGGTCGACCTCGGAGGCCTTTACCGTCATCGCCACCGCGTTGACCAGCAGATTCATCCTGCGTGGCGAGCCGGTGTGCAGGCCCGCGCGCTCGGCGTCGTCGAGGAAGGACTGCTGGCGTCCGGCCACGGCCCGGCGGGCCGAGGCGATGTCGGCCGGTCCGGCCGAGCGGAGCTTGCCGCCGCCACCCGCGGCGGCCTCACCCGTCAGCGTCACGATCACCCGTTGCTCGGGGTCGTTCGCCGGGGCGGCGGTCGCCGGCGCGGGCGCCGCGGCGAGCAGCCCGCCGAGCGTGGCGGACAGTGCGATGCCGGCCGTCAGTGCGCGCCGCGGAACCCGGCCCGATCTTCGAGACGGGCGGGGTGGACGAGGGACCCGAGGAATTGCCATGCACTGATGACTAATCGCCGTGGCAGGGTCAGGACAACGATTTGGGCTGGCCCATTGCTGTCACTGGCACACACGGGCCATGATCCGCCGCATGTCCCCACTCAGCGCAGCCGGTATCGACCCGTTCGACGAGAGCGTCTACCGGGCGATCCTCGTCCGGCACACCGCAGGCCCCGCGGATATCGCGGCCGACCTCGGTTCGACCCCCGAGCGCACCGGCCGCGCACTGGACCGCCTCCGGGAGAACGGCCTGGTCGGACGCCTTTCGGGGGCGCGCCGCCGCTACGCGGCAATCGATCCGAACGGGGCGGTCGACGCCCTCGTGCGGGCCCGGACCGCCGAGCTGGACGGGGTGCGCGCGGCGGCCGGGGAGCTGTCGCGGCTCTTCGCCACGGCCCGGCAGGGCAGCTCGGAGCAGGTCGAAGTGGTCGACGGCAGCGAGGCGTTGGGCCGGTGGTTCGTACGGCTTCAGCAGGAGGCGCGCAGCGAGGTCATCACGCTGGACCGTCCGCCGTACGCCCTCACCACCTCCAACCCGGTGGAGTCAGCGGCCCTTTCGCGTGGGGTCCGCTACCGCGCGGTGTACGCCCCCGAGGCCCTGGAGTGGCCCGGTGTGCTCGGCGACATCCGGGAGCTCGTCGCGCACGGGGAGCACGCGCGGGTGCTGCCGGGGCTGCGGATCAAGCTCGCGATAGCGGACCGGCGGCTCGCCCTGATGCCGCTCTCGCTGGACTTCGCCGAGAACGTACGTGCCGCCGTGATCCGCCCGTCGGCCCTGCTGGACGGGCTGATCGACTACTGGGAACTGTGCTGGCGCACGGCGACGCCGCTGGACGCCCCGGCGGACGACCCGCTCGGCGCGGAGGACCGTCAGATGCTGACGTTGCTGGTCAGCGGCCTCAAGGACGAGGCGATAGCGCGCCAGTTGGGCTGGTCGGTGCGGACGATGCGGCGGCGGATCAGCAGGCTGCACGAGCAACTGGGCGCGGCCAACCGCTTCCAGGCCGGGGTGATCGCCGCGCGGCGGGGGTGGATCGAGGGCCCGTCGTCCGAGGGGCCGGTGGCCGGGCCGGCCGGGCCCTGACGACCCGTAGCCGGGCAAAGGTGTGGGTTCTTGGAGGTACCGCAGCCTTGATCCAACGATTGTGACCGCGAATTAACACGCGCCTCTGGTGCTTTCGGTATACCGAAACGAATACTGCTGGGCGGTCCGAGGGATGTCCTCCCTCTCCATATGTGAACGGACTGCACCAGGAGGCATGTTGAACACCAACGCACCGAGATCGGGCGTAGCGGTCATCGCCGCAGCGGCCGTCATCGGCCTGACGGCGGGGATGATCTCCTCGCCGGCCGTGGCCGCGCAGCAACCACGGCAGACCGCTCAGGCGGTGGCCGAGCACTGGGTCACCCTCGTCACCGGCGACCGTGTGGCCGTCGACGGCAAGGGCAGCCCGGTCGTCTTCGACCGGGCGCCCGGACGCGAGCGCATACCCGTGGAGGTCCGGCGCACCGGCGACCACACCCTCGTGGTGCCGGCCGACGCGGACCGCCTGGTCACCCAGGGCGTGCTGGACCAGCGGTTGTTCGACGTCACGGAGCTGACCGGCGCGGCTTACCGGACCTCGCTGCGCGACGGTCTGAAGCTCGTGGTCGGCTACGACGCGGCTGCCAAGAGCGCCGGCCGGTCAGCCGCGGGCGCCAAGTCGGCACTCCGCGCGGCCGACGGCGCGAAGGTGACCCGCACCTTCCCCCGGCTGAACGCGGAAGCCGTCACTGCCCCGAAGGAGGGCGCCGCCGGTGTGTGGCACGCGCTCACCGCGCCGGACGCCCGCGGTGCGGCCCCCGGTGTGCGAAAGGTGTGGCTGGATGCCCCCGTGAAGGCCTCGCTCGACGTGAGCGTGCCCCAGATCGGCGCGCCGGACGCCTGGGCGGCAGGATATGACGGCGCCGGCGTCAAGGTTGCCGTCCTGGACACCGGCGTCGACGAGACCCACCCCGACCTCGCAGGTCAGCAGCTTGCTGAGCAGAACTTCACCACCGACCCGACCGCTGCGGACGGACATGGGCACGGTACTCACGTCGCCTCGACCGTCGCCGGTACCGGAGCCAAGTCGGGTGGCAAGTACAAGGGTGTCGCACCCGGCGCACGAATCCTGGACGGCAAGGTGCTCAGCGCCGCCGGCAGCGGTGACACCTCCTGGATCCTGGCGGGCATGGAGTGGGCGGTCGCGCAGGGCGCGGACATCGTCTCCATGAGTCTCGGCGCCGACGACACCCCGGGCACCGACCCGTTGGAGGAGGCCGTCGACCGGCTCTCCGCCGACGGCGGACCGCTGTTCGTCGTCGCCGCGGGCAACGCGGGTCCCGCCGCCAACGGCACCATCGGCAGTCCGGGCAGCGCGGACGCGGCCCTGACCGTCGGAGCGGTCGACAAGCAGGACGGCATCGCGAGTTTCTCCAGCACCGGCCCGCGCCTCGGTGACGGCGGCATCAAACCCGACGTCACGGCGCCCGGTGTCGACATCGCCGCCGCCCAGGCAACGGGCACCGCGATGGGCACGCCCGTCGCCGACGGTTACGTCTCCGCCAGTGGTACGTCCATGGCGACCCCGCACGTCTCCGGAGCCGCAGCCCTGCTCAAGCAGCAGCACCCCGACTGGTCGGGCCAGCAGCTCAAGCAGCTGCTCTCCTCGGCCACGAAGCCCGGCAAATACACGTCCTACCAGCAGGGTTCGGGCCGGATCGACCTGACTCAGGCCATCAAGCAGACGGTCGTCCCGGAGACCGGAAGCCTCAACTTCGGCAAGCAGTCCTGGCCGCACGACGACGACGCACCGGTCAGCAAGTCCGTCACGTACCGTAACGAAGGCACGGAGCCGGTCACCTTCGATCTGGCCGTGACCGCCACCGCCCCGGGCGGCGCGGCGGCACCCGAGGGCATGTTCGCCGTGTCCCCGCAGCAGCTCACCGTGCCCGCCGGGGGGACGGCCGAGGCCGCCGTCACGGCGGACACCCGGACCGGCGGCACCCTCGACGGCGTCTACAGCGCCCGGATCACCGCGACCGGCAGCGGCCAGAGCGTGCAGACCGCCGCCGTCGTCAACCGCGGCGAGGAGGCCTACAAGGTCACCTTCAAGTACATCGGCCGGGACGGACAGCCCGCTCAGCACTACAACAGCAGCCTCACCGGCACCTCGGACGGCACGGTCGGCAACACGTTCAGCCTCGCCGAGGGTTCCGACACCACCGTCGAGGTGCGCAGGGGGACCTACTTCGGCACCCACGCCCTCTATCCCACCGGTACGGGCGAGGACTTCACCGGGATGGACTGGATGGTCCAGCCGGCCCTCACCGTCGACCACGACATGACCGTCACGGTCGATGCCCGTACGGCGAAGCCCGTGGACATCACCGTGCCCGACAGCCGCGCCGAGCCGCTGCTGGCCCGGACCGGCGTCGAGCTGGAGTGGCTGCTGCCGATCGCCCGCTTCGCCCTCACCAACTCCTACCAGGACATCCGGACCGCGCAGGTGGGCCCGGACCCCAAGGAGGAGCTGCTCCACGAGTTCATGGGGACCTGGAAGAAGAAGTCCGACGGCACCGAGTACAACGTCGCCTACGGCGGCAAGGGCGTGCCCGTCGGCTTCGAGCGGCACCTGGGCAAGAAGGACTTCGCCACTACCGACGTCCGGCTCGGCTCGACCCTGCCCGGCCGCCAGGGCAACCTGATGATCACCCCGAACACCGGGACCGGTGTGGGCACGGCGTTCGCCATGGTCAACCCGCTGCCCGCCGCCTACCGGATGTACCTCAACACCGACGCGGAGCTGACCTGGGACCTCCAGTCCCGCCAGCTCGACCCGGACGGCGCGCTGGAGTCGACGCAGAGCGACCTCGACCGCACCTTCACCCGGGGCCGGACCTACCGCCTCGACTACAACGTCGGGGTGTTCGGGCCGCGGGTGAACGGTGTCACCACGGGTGTGCAGCGTTCGGGCGACGCGATCACGGCAGCGTTCCCGATGTTCGCCGACGGCGCGGGCCACACCGGCGCCACGGTGTGGGACCCCGAAGCGACGAAGACCGAGCTGTACAAGGGTGACGAACTGGTCGGGACCATCGCGGCGCCGCCCACGGGTGTCCGGTTCACCGTCCCGGCGGGCAAGGGCGCGTACCGGCTGACCACCTCGGCGGCGCACGCGAAGACCGCCGCGGTCTCCAGCCGGATCGACGCCGAGTGGACGTTCTCCTCGGACACCGTGGCCGCGCCGACGATGCTGCCGGTCTCCACGGTCCGCTTCACCCCGAAGCTCGGCATCGACTCCACCGCCCCCGCCGGCCGGCTGCAGCTGGTCCCGGTCACGGTGGAAGGAGCCGCGGCCGACGGCAACACGGAGTCGCTGAAGGTCTCCGCCTCGTTCGACGGCGGAACCACCTGGCACAAGGTCGCGGTGTTGCACGGGACCGCGCTGCTGCGCACCCCGGCGGCAGGCGCCACGGTCTCGCTCAAGGCCGAGGTCACCGACCGGCAGGGCAACACGCTGACCCAGTCGGTCATCGACGCCTACCGGGCGAAGTAGCACCACCGCACGCCCGGCCCGCTCCCGCACGCGGGGCCGGCCGGGCGTCCGCGCGTCCGCTCAGCCGACCAGCTCCACCGGCCGGCGTCGGGCCGGCGACCAGCAGCGGATGATGTCGCGCACCGACACGACGCCGACCGGGCCGTTGCCGTCCAGCACGATCAGGTGCCGGAAGCCGCCGTGGGTCATCGCCTCGGCCGCCTCCTCCAGGGTCCACGTGGGCGCGGCGAAGACCACATCGGTCGTGGTGTGGGTGGAGGCGGTCTCGATGTCGGGGTTCTGGCCCGATCCGACCGCGTTGAGGATGTCGCGCTCGGTGAGGATGCCGAGACCGCAGGTGTCCGGGTCGTGGACGACGGCTGCTCCGACCCGGCGTGCCGACATCAGCCGGGCAGCCTGGCGGAGGGTGTGGGTCGGGCCGATGGTGAGGACCACCGTGCTCATGGCGTCACGGACGAGCATGAAGGGAGCCACCTCCTCGGTGAAGCGACTGCGTGAGCCGATTCACAAGTTCACAAGTGGGGGGACTCTCAGAGTCGCACTGTTGGCGGGCGGCAACAAGGGGTGGTGAAGATCATTCGAGGGGCGCGCGGTGGTGCGGCACGCCCCTCGTGGTTCCGGTGCGCCTGCTGAGACGTCCGGCCTGGCTGCTCAGACGGTCGGGGCCCGCATCGGCAGGCCGGCCCGGCGGTCAGTAGCGCTGGTTCACATACCCCAGCAATTCGTCGTGGAGCGTCCCGTTCGAGGCTGCGGCGTTGCCGCCGCCCGGACCGGAGACCCCGTCCAGGCTGGTGAAGCGGCCGCCGGCCTCCTGCACGATGATTGCGTTCGCCGCCATGTCCCAGAGGGAGAGCTCCGGCTCCGCGCAGATGTCGACCGATCCCTCGGCGACCATCATGTACGGCCAGAAGTCACCGTACCCGCGGGTACGCCAGCAGGCCCGGGTCAGATCCATGAAGCCGTCGAGCCGTCCCTGCTCCTCCCAGCCGGTGAGCGAGGAGTACGCGAGCGACGCGTCGGCGATCCGCTCCACCTTCGACACCTGCAGCCGGGACGCCGAGGTCAGACTGCGGCCGGAGAAGGCCCCGGCACCCTTCGCCGCCCACCAGCGCCGGTTCAGCGCGGGCGCGGACACCAGGCCGACCACCGGCTGGAAGCCGTCGTCGCCGGCCTCCATCAGCGAGATCAGCGTCGCCCAGACGGGCACGCCGCGCACGTAGTTCTTGGTGCCGTCGATCGGGTCGATCACCCAGCGCCGGGGACCGGTCCCCTCGATCCCGAACTCCTCGCCCAGGATCGCGTCGCGTGGCCGGGCCCGATGGAGGTGGCCGCGGATCAGCTCCTCGGCGGCCTTGTCGGCCTCGGTCACCGGCGTCATGTCCGGCTTCGTCTCGACCTTGAGGTCCAGAGCCTTGAACCGGTCCATCGTCGTCGCGTCGGCGGCGTCCGCCAGAACGTGGGCAAGGCGCAGATCATCGTGGTAGTCGGGCATGACCGTCACAGTATCGACCGCGGGTGAACAGAGCCACAGGGCCCCGGAGGCCGCCCGGACTCTTGACAGTGCGGGGGAGCGCATCAACTCTGAAACGCAGAGTCCCGGCTGGGAGGCGACGATGCCGACAGCGCGAGAAGCCCTGCTGGACGCCGCCCGTGCGGCTCTGGCCAACCGGCCCTGGCCGGCCGTGCGGATGGTCGACGTGGCAGCCGCCGCCGGGGTCTCCCGGCAGACCCTCTACAACGAGTTCGGCAGCAAGGACGGACTGGCGCGCGCCCTGGTCCGGTGCGCCGCCGACAGCTATCTGACCGGCGTCGAACGGGCGCTGGCATCGGCCGGCGGCCCGGGCGACAGGCTGGCCGCCACCGCCACCTGGACGCTCCGCGCCACGCGGACGGACGCACTGGTCAGGGCGTTGCTCACCGGATGCTGGGAGGAGTGGTTACCCCTCCCCGCCCACCCGGCCGGGCCACCCGGCTCGCTCGTGCCGGCGCAGCGCCGCGCCGACGCCGGACCGCCGACGCCCGCCGAGCTGCTCCGGCAGGCCAGGGACCGCGCGGTCGCCGCCCTGGACGAGGGACGCCCGCCGCCCGATCCGGCGGCCCTGGCGGTGACCTGCGAGCTCGCTCTGCGGCTCGCCCTGTCGTACGCACTGGTGCCGGCTCCGCCGGGGGCGGAGGGGGAGACGGCGCCGCTGGTGGGTTACGTGGTCGAGCTGGCGCCGGACGCCGCTGCTTGAGCCTTGAGTCCTTGATCCGTGCGGTCCGGAGCCCATGCGCCCCTTGAGCCTGCCGCAGTGGTACGGAAGTGCCGGAGTCAGGTCGAGGAGCCCGAGAGCTGGAGTCCGATCACGCCGAGGATGACCAGCGAGATCGAGACCAGCTTGAGTGTGGAGACCACGTCGTCGAGGAAGACCATGCCGTAGATGGCGGTACCCGCGGCGCCGATGCCGGTCCACACAGCGTAGGCGGGCCCGACGTCGAGCTTCTTCAGCGACATGGTCAGCAGACCGAAGCTGCCGAGCGCGAAGATGCAGAACGCGATGGTCGGCCAGAGCCGGGTGAAGCCGTGCGAGAGCTTGAGGCAGACGGCGAAACCGGTCTCCAGCAGCCCCGCGACCACGACCAGCAGCCACGCCATCGTCAGTGCCCCTCCCGCGTCGGTGACCGCCTTGTACCGCTGGGCGTGATTATGCACTTACCGGTGGCGAGTGATCGCAAACGTGGACGGGCCAGTCGCCTCCGCGTCGCTCCGGGGCGCAGACCCCCGGCCTGCCGCCCCCGCGTCACTCGCCCGCGGGCCGGGGATCAGTCGCCCTCGCGTCGCTCCCGCGTGGACAGCAGCCGGCGCAGCGAGTCCAGCCGGGCCGGATCGGCGTGCCCCGCCGCCACGTAGGCATCCAGCGCGCATTCCGGTTGCTGACTGTCGTGGGTACAGCCACGCGGGCACTCCTCGGTGCCGGGCTGCAGGTCCGGGAAGGCGTTGATGACCCGGGACGGGTCGATGTGGTGGAGGCCGAAGGAACGGACGCCGGGGGTGTCGATCACCCAGCCGCGGTAGTCCGGCAGCGGCAGGGCCAGCGCCGACGTCGTGGTGTGGCGCCCCCGGCCGGTGACCGCGTTGACCACTCCGGTCGTACGCCGCCTGTCCTTCGGCACCAACGCGTTGACCAGCGTGGTCTTTCCGACTCCGGAGTGCCCGACGAAGGCGGTCACCCGGTCGTGCAGCTGCTCGCGGACCCGCTCCGCGGCGTCGCCGTTCTCCAGCTCCTCGCGGTTGGTGACGATGAAGGGCACGCCCAGCGGGGTGTACGCCTCCAGCAGCTTGTCCGGGGAGGCCAGGTCGGACTTGGTCAGCACCAGCAGGGGGGTGAGCCCGCCGTCGTACGCGGCGACCAGGCAGCGGTCGATCATGCGCGGGCGGGGTTCCGGATCGGCCAGTGCGGTGACGATCGCGAGCTGGTCGGCGTTGGCGACCACCACCCGCTCGAACGGGTCGTCGTCGTCCGCCGTCCGGCGCAGCACCGAGCGGCGCGCACCGATCCGGACGATCCGGGCGAGGGTGTCCTTGTCGCCGGACAGATCGCCGACGATGGAGACGGTGTCGCCGACCACCGCGGCCTTGCGGCCCAGCTCACGGGCCTTCATCGCGATGACCGTGCGGCCCTCGACGAGGCAGGTGAGGCGGCCGCGGTCGACGGTGAGGACCATGCCCTCCTCGGCGTCCTCGTGCTTGGGACGGATATGTGTACGAGGCCGGTTGCCCTTGCGGTTGGGGCGGACCGGGATGTCGTCCTCGTCGGGGTTCTTGCCGTAGCGGCGCATGTCTCAGGCCCCGAGCATTCGGGTCCACATCTGCGGGAAGTCCGGCAGGGTCTTGGCGGTGGTCGCCACGTTCTCGATCTCCACTCCGGGGACTGCAAGGCCGATGACCGACCCCGCGGTGGCCATCCGGTGGTCGTCGTACGTATGGAAGGTACCGCCGTGCAGCGGTCGCGGCCGGATGTGGAGGCCGTCCGCGGTCTCGGTGACCTCGCCGCCGAGCTCGTTGATCTCCTTGGTGAGCGCGGCCAGCCGGTCCGTCTCGTGCAGCCGCAGGTGGGCCACGCCGCTCAGGGTGGAGGGGGAGTCGGCCAGCGCCGCGACCGCCGCGATGCCCGGGGTCAGCTCGCCGACCTCGCCGAGGTCCACGTCGATGCCGTGGATCCGGCCCGATCCGGTGAAGGTCAGTCCGTGCTCGGTCAGCTCGCAGCTGCCGCCCATCGCGGTGAAGATGTCGCGCAGCGCGTCACCCGGCTGCGTGGTGCGCAGCGGCCAGTCCGGCACGGTGACCCGGCCACCCGTGACCAGGGCCGCGGCCAGGAACGGCTGGGCGTTGGAGAGGTCGGGCTCCACGGTCAGGTCGCGGCCGAGCAGCGCCGAGGGGGAGACCCGCCAGACATTCGGCTCGCCGCCCGTCTCCGGCTCGTCGACCTGGGCGCCGACGGCCCGGAGCATGTCCACGGTCATCCGGATGTGCGGCATGGAGGGGAGCCGGGCGCCGGTGTGGCGCACCTCCACGCCCTGGTTGAAGCGCGGCGCCGACAGCAGCAGTGCCGAGACGAACTGGGAGGACGAGGACGCGTCGATCGCGACGGGGCCGCCGTCCAGCGCACCGCCGCCGTGCACGGTCATCGGCAGCGAGCCGCGGCCGTCGTCGTCGATCCGTGCCCCGAGCACCCGCAGGGCGTCGATCACCCCGTTCAGCGGGCGCTCGTAGGAGCGGGGGTCGCCGTCGAAGTGGACCGGGCCGTCGGCGAGGGCGGCCACCGGGGGCAGGAAGCGCATGACCGTGCCGGCGTTGCCGACGTCGATGGTGACCGGGCCGTGCAGACCGGCCGGGATGACCCGCCAGGCCTCGCCCGAGGCGTCCGGACCGCCCGTGACGGAGGAGCTGGACGACACCGTCTCCTCGATGCCGACGCCCATCGCGCGCAGCGCTTCGGCCATCAGCAGGGTGTCGCGGGAGCGCAGCGGGCGGCGCAGCCAGCCCGGCTCCGAGGAGAGCGCGGCAAGCACCAGCGCACGGTTGGTGACCGACTTCGATCCGGGCACGGTGACGGTCGCGTCGACGGCTCCGCTCGCGTGAGGGGCGGGCCAGAGGGCGGGGTGCACGGAACTTTCGGTCATGGGGCTCACTTTAATGGCTTCGGGCCACCCAGGATTTTGACCAAATGCTGTGAAACCGGGGTGTAACGCGGGAGTGGTAAAGGGAGCGAGGTCACAGACCCAGCAGCCAGCGCCCGCCGCCGATCAGCGAGCAGAGCGACACCGCGTGGAACAGGAACAGCCACAGCGCGGCCGGTACGTCCGTCAGCCGGGACAGCTGGTCCGCGTCCGAGTCCGGCGCACCGCCGTGCCGCCGCTTGGACTGCAGCTCGAACGCCGGACGCACGCCGCCCAGCAGCAGGAACCAGACCGCGCTGTACGCGAACAGCGACTGCCAGGCGGGTGAGGCCAGCCACGACATCAGCAGGAAGAGCGAACCGGTGAGGATCACCGTCAACGCCCCGTACACATTGCGGATCATCACCAGCATCACCGCGAGCAGCGCCGTGGCCAGCCACAGCAGCAGGGTGATCCGGCCGTTGACCAGCAGCCAGGCGCCGCCCAGGCCCAGCAGCGGCGGAGCGGTGTAGCCCGCCGCCGCGGTGAGGACCATGCCGATGCCCGTCGGCTTGCCCCGGCTCACGGTCAGCCCGCTGGTGTCCGAGTGCAGCCGGATGCCCGAGAGCTGCCGCCCGGTGACCAGGGCGATCAGCCCGTGGCCGCCCTCGTGGGCGATGGTGATCGCGTTGCGCGAGAGCCGCCATATGACGTTCGGCACGACGGCGATCAGCGCGACCGTGGCGGTCACCACGACCAGCCACTGCTCGGGGGCGGGCTGGGTGCCGAAGACGCGGTCCCACAGATTGCCGAGATCGGTGCTGTCCATGGGGTGGGCGGCTCCTTGCGGTATTGACGTCCGGTCGGGATGACGGTCGTGGCAGTCTGGCACTTATGTGCGGACGGTATGCAGCGAGTCGGCGGCCCGAGGATCTGACCGGACTCTTCCAGGTGGAGAAGTGGGAACCGGCCGAGACGCTGGAACCCGATTACAACGTGGCGCCGACCAAGGAGGTCTACGCCGTACTGGAGCGTCCTGTGAAGGACGCGGATGACCAGCGTCCGGTTCGCCAGCTGCGCGCACTGAAATGGGGACTCGTCCCCTCCTGGGCCAAGTCGCCGGAGGGCGGCGCCCGGATGATCAACGCCCGCGCCGAGACGGTGCACGAGAAGCCGTCCTTCCGCCGCCCCTTCGTCTCCCGGCGCTGCATCCTGCCGGCCGACGGCTATTACGAGTGGGTGACCGGCAGCGAGGAGCGGCAGCTGGAGGAGAAGGGCCGCAAGAAGCGGCCCCGCAAGCAGCCGTACTTCGTGACCCCCGCCGACGGGACGGTCTTCGCCATGGCCGGGCTGTACGAGTTCTGGCGCGACCGGACCCTGCCGGATGACCACCCGCAGGCCTGGTGGGTCACCTGCTCCGTGATCACCACCGAGGCCGAGACGAGCCCGCTCGCCGTCGCCCCCGCCGACGGGCCGGCCGCACTGGCCGACATCCACCCCCGGATGCCGCTGATGCTGACCCGGGACCGCTGGGACGACTGGCTGGATCCCTCGCACACCGACGTGGAGGAGCTGCGGGCGCTGCTCGCCCCGCCGCCCGGCGGACTGATGCGGGCCTATCCGGTGGCCACCGCCGTCAGCAACGTCCGCAACAACGGCCCCGAGCTGCTGGACGAGCTGGCCGCGCCCGAGGTGAGCACGCTCTTCTGAGGGACGCGCCGGGATGACCGAGGCGCGCCGGGACGTTCCGAGGTGTGTGGGGTGTACCCGCCGGACCCGCCGGACCCGCCGGACCCCTGAAGGCCGGTCACGGGTTGGTTGGATGGGGGCGTGAAAGCCACCGAGACAGACCCCCGGACCGAAACGGTCGACACCGAGGCCGGGACGGCCCGGATCACCTGGCTGCCCGCGAAGAAGCCCCGCCTCCTGCTCGCACTCGGCCACGGTGCGGGCGGCGGCATCGAGGCCCGGGACCTGCGCGCGCTGGGAGCCGCACTGCCCGCGCACGGAGTGAGCGTCGCTCTGGTGGAGCAGCCCTGGCGGGTCTCCGGCAAGAAGCTCGCGCCCGCGCCGAAGACCCTGGACACCGGCTGGCGCGGGCTGTGGCCGGCGCTGGCCGGGCCGGGACTCCCGGTCGTCTCCGGCGGGCGCAGCGCCGGGGCCAGGGTGGCCTGCCGCACAGCGACCGCGCTCGGCGCCCGTGCGGTCCTGGCGCTCAGCTTCCCGCTGCACCCGCCGGGCCGGCCCGAGAAGTCCCGTAAGGAAGAGCTGCTGGCATCCGGCGTGCCCACCCTCGTCGTCCAGGGCGGCAACGACCCGTTCGGCAGGCCCGCCGAATTCCCGCCGGGGGAGTACCGGATGGCCGAGGTGCCGCACGGGGACCACGGCTTCGCCGTGCCCAAGAGGTCGGGGCTGACCGAGGCTCAGGCGATGGAGATCCTCACCACGTCGGTGACCGCCTGGCTGGCCGGAATCGGGTGACGCACACCCCGGGAATGTTGAGCGGGGGGCCACTGTTGTTCGGGACATCGGTACACCAACGTCGTATGTGGAGAGGGAGTCCGTCGCATGGGTTCGACCATCTGCCCGCGTCGCTCGAACGCCGCTGACCTGGAGTGGACGGTCCTGCATGCGGCCAAGACCACTCCCGAGCGGGCACTGAGCGGATCGGATCGACAGCCCGCGCAGGACCAAGGTCGACTATTCTCCGATTCGAGCGGGTCCGGTTTCGGATCCGTCACAGCGTTGGAGGAGGTGGGTCCGGTCACTGGGACCGACACAGGGACCGACGACGGCCGCCCGCAGGAGACGACCGCCGAGCGCAACGCGCGCTTCGAGCGTGATGCCCTCGGTTTCCTCGACCAGATGTACTCGGCCGCGCTGCGCATGACGCGCAATCCCGCGGACGCCGAGGACCTGGTCCAGGAGACGTACGCCAAGGCGTACGGCTCCTTCCATCAGTTCCGTGAGGGCACCAACCTCAAGGCGTGGATGTACCGCATCCTCACCAACACGTTCATCAACTCGTACCGCAAGAAGCAGCGTGAACCCCAGCGCAGTGCCGCCGAGGAGATCGAGGACTGGCAGCTCGCCCGCGCCGAGTCGCACATGTCGACCGGTCTGCGGTCCGCCGAGTCCCAGGCGCTGGATCACCTGCCCGACTCCGATGTGAAGTCTGCGCTGCAGGCGATTCCCGAAGAGTTCCGCATCGCGGTTTATCTCGCCGATGTAGAGGGCTTTGCCTACAAGGAGATCGCGGACATCATGGGGACTCCCATCGGTACGGTGATGTCCCGGCTGCACCGGGGCCGCCGTCAACTGCGCGGCATGCTGGAGGACTACGCCCGTGACCGCGGGCTCGTCCCCGCGGGCGCCGGTGAGTCGGACGATCTGAAAGGCTCGGGCTCATGAGCTGCGGAGAGCCGCACGAGACGGATTGCTCAGAGGTCCTTGACCACCTCTACGAATTCCTCGACCGGGAGATGCCCGACAGCGACTGCACCAAGTTTGAGGTGCACTTCGGTGAGTGCTCCCCTGCCTGGAGAAGTACGGGCTGGAACAGGCCGTGAAGAAGCTCGTCAAGCGCTGCTGCGGTCAGGACGACGTGCCGTCCGACCTGCGGTCCAAGGTGATGGGGCGGATCGACCTGATCCGCTCCGGCCAGGCGGTGCCGGAGCAGGACGTGACGGTCTCCGACAAGGAGCAGCCGGCCGCCGCCAAGGAGTGACGCATCACCCGAACGTGCTAATCGCAGTCGTCGGCACTCAGCCGGGACGCTCAACTCGCTAGCCTGGCGCCTCCATTGGCGATGCTGGGGGGCGGGCGAACGGGTGAGAGCCACACGTGGGGCGGCGCGGGCGCACATCCTGGCCGTCGCGCTCTGCGCCACCATGTGTGTGCTGCCCGCGCTGCGTCCGGGCGCCGGCACCCCGTGGACCACTCTCGGACTGCTCACCGGGCTGTACCTGGCCTGTGAGCTCCCGGGACGCTGCCCCTTCTTCGGCAGCTCCGTGCCGATCAGTGCCGGATCGTTCTTCCCGCTGCTGCTCGCCGCCGCCTTTCTGCTGCCGCCCGCGGCCGCCGCGCTGGTCGTGGTCCCCGGCTCGCTCGTGGGCCGGGTGGAGAAGGCGCCGGCCGCCGCCCGCCGGATCTGGCGGGCGGCGCAGCTGGCCGTCACCGTCTGGGTGGCCTCCTCCGTCCACGCCCTGCTCGGCGGTCCCGCCGCGCTCGGCGGCCCCGGTCCGGGACGGCTGCCCGACCTCCCGTACGCCCTGCTGCCCGCCTGTGCGGCCGCCCTGGCCTTCAGCCTCGTGCTGACGGCCCTGGACGGCTCCATCCTGGCCGCGGCCGAGCAGCTGCCCGTCCGGCGCGCCTGGCGGGGGCTGCTGCCGCGCTCGCTGGGCCCGCACCTCGTGCACGGCCTCGCCGGGCTGATGATGGCGGTCCTGTGGAGCAGCTCGTACGGGCCGCCGGCCGCGCTCTTCGTCCTGCTGCCGATGTACATCTCCTGCTGGGTCTTCGCCCAGTACCACCGCGAGCACGCCGCGCACCGGGCCACCATCAGGGCCCTGGTGCAGGCCGTCGACATCAAGGACACCTACACCCGGGGGCACAGCGAGCGGGTGGGCCGCGCCTCCGTGCTGATCGCGCATGAGCTGGGCATGGCGCAGGACCGCGTCGAGGTACTGCGGTTCGCCGGCATCCTGCACGACGTCGGCAAGCTCGGCGTGCCGACCCGGGTGCTGCGCAAGGAAGGGCCGCTGACCCCGGACGAGCGGCGGGTGATCGAGCTGCACCCGGAGTACGGGCACGAGATCGTCCGCGGCATCGGCTTCCTCGGCGAGGCGCGGGCGGCGATCCTGCACCACCACGAACGGCTCGACGGCAGCGGGTACCCGTACGGGCTCACGGGCCGCGAGATCCCCGAGTTCGCCCGCGTGGTCGCCGTCGCGGACGCCTTCGACGCGATGACGTCCACCCGGTCCTACCGGCCGGGGCGGCCGGTGCCGGTGGCCGTGGAGGAGCTCAAGCGGTGTGCCGGCACCCAGTTCGATCCGCAGATGGTCCGGGCGCTGGCGCGGGGGCTGGAGCGGCACGGGTGGTCGGGGGCGGCGGTGGCCGTGACGGCGGACGAGGGGCGGGTGGCGGTGCGGGTGGCGGTGCCTGTGTCGCGGGGTGGGGGCGGCGGTGTGGCCGGTGATGCCGGGGCCGTCCGGGGGACGGTTCGTCCTCAATCGCCGGACGGGCTTGATTCGGGTGCGGCGTCCTCGTCGGGGGGCGGGGCTGATGTGGGTGGGGTCTCGTCGTCGGGTGCCGGGGCCGTCCGGGGGACGGGTTGTCCTCAATCGCCGGACGGGCTGGATTGGGGTGCGGCTTCGTCGTCAGCGGGGGACGGGCTTGATTTGGGTGGGGTCTCGTCTTCGGGGGCGGGGCTGATGTGGATGAGGTCTCGTCGTCCGCGGACGGACTTGATGCGGGTGCTGCGTCCTCGTCGTCGCCGGACGGGCTTGATTCGGGTGCGGCTTCGTTGTCGGCGGATGGGCCTGGTACGGGCCTTCGGCCGTTTCGGTCGCCGGACGGGCCTGGTTCGGGTCGGTGGCGGTGAGGGTGGAGTGGGTGCGGTTGCCGTCCGTCGTGCTCGGCGTGCGCGGCGCCGCCCTCGTGCTCACCGTCGCCGCGCTGGGGCACACCTTCTGGCACGGCCTCCACGACCCCGGCCACGCCCTCGCCTTCGGGGTGCTCATCACCATCGGTGAGCTGGCCCGGTGGGGCGCTCTGCCGGGTGAGCGGGAGCCCGCACCGCTCGGCGCCGCCGGAGCGCTCGCGTACGCCCTGCTCGGCCGCAGCGGCGGGGAGCCCACCGGGCACGGCACCCTCCAGGTGATCGCCGTCCTCGTCGCTGCCCAGCTCGTCGCCTGTGTGCCCCACGTGGCGCGCGGCAGCGGACCCGGCCCGGACCAGGTGGCCCGCCGGATCCTGACCGTCGCCTTCGCGGCCGTGTGCTTCCAGCCGGTCTACAACTCCGGCCGGTCCGAGAGCTGGTTCGGCGACGGGCCCTACTACGCGGTCTTCCTGCTCCTGCTGCTCGGGCTCACCGCGCTGTGCGACGCCGTACTGGGCGCCCTGCTGCTGCGCGCCCGCACACTTCCCCGCGCTTTCCGCAGTACGGGGATCACGCCCGTCCCGTACGGCCCGCTGCTCCGCGACGAGCTGCGGGCCCTGATCGGCATCGGATCGGCGGTCTGCGCGACCGGTGCGGTGATGGCGCTCGGGGTAGCCGCCGCCGGGCTGTGGGCGCTGCCCGTCCTGTGCGTACCGCTGCTGCTCACCCAGGTGTCGTTCCGCCGCTTCGTCGCCGTACGCACCACCTACCGGCAGACCATCACCTCGCTCGCCCGGTCCACCGAGATCGCCGGGTACACCCCGCACGGCCATGCCCGCAGGGTGGCGGCGCTCTGCACGGCCGTGGGCCGCGAGATGGGGCTCTCCGGGCCCGAGCTCACGGTCCTGGAGTACGCGGCGCTGATGCACGACATCGGCCAGCTCTCGCTCGTCGACCCGGTCCCGGACGGGGCGACCGCCACCCTGCCTGCCGCCGAGCAGCGCCGGATCGCGCTGCTCGGTGGTGCGGTGGTCCGCCAGACCGGGGTCGACGCACTGGTCGCCGTCGTCGTGGAACAGCAGGCCGACCCCTACCGCGAGCAGCCGTTGTCCGCCAGGATCGTCCGGGCGGTCAACGCATACGACGACCTGTGCGGGGAACGCCTCAGCGGGCCGCTCGGCGCGCTGGAACAGCTCAGGCTCGGGACCGGGCACGACTACCAGCCCCAGGTCGTGGAATCGCTCGCCCGGGTTCTGGCCAGGGACGGTCTGACCCCTGTCCCACCTGGGTAACCCATGGGTAATGAGCGGGCGTCCGGCCGGGCATGGTTGGATGCGAAGGAGAGCGAAAAACGAGGGTGTCCAGTCGGGACAGGCGGGAATCGTGAGGATCTTCGGGAAGGTACGGCATCGGCCCTCCGCCTCTTGGCGGCAGGCCACCGACCGCGCGTTCACGCTGATCGGCGACGGCCGGTACGAGGACGCGGGCGCGTTGCTGACGCGTGCGGCGGACCTGGAGCCATGGCTCTCCGAGTCGTGGTTCAACCTGGCGCTGCTGCACAAGTTCCGGCATGACTGGGAACAGGCGCGGGCCGCGGGCCTGCGGGCCGTCGCGCTGCTCGACAAGGAGTCCGGCGCCCCCGACTGGTGGAACGTCGGGATCGCCGCCACCGCGCTGCAGGACTGGCCGCTGGCGCGCCGGGCCTGGCAGGCGTACGGCCTGAAGGTGCCGGGCGGCGGGCAGCAGACGCCGGCGTCCAACAGCGAGCCGGTCGGCATGGAGCTGGGCAGCGCGGCAGTGAGGCTGTCGCCCGAGGGTGAGGCCGAGGTCGTGTGGGGCCGCAGGCTGGACCCGGCGCGCATGGAAGTGCTGTCGATCCCGCTGCCGTCCTCGGGGCGGCGCTGGGGCGAGGTCGTGCTCCACGACGGGGTGCCGAACGGCGAGCGGATCACCGCCGCCGGGCCCTCGTACCCCGTCTTCGACGAGATCGAGCTGTGGGCGCCGTCCCCCGTGCCCACCTGGGTGGTGCTCCTCGAAGCCGCCACCGAGGCGGACCGGGACGCCCTGGAGCAGCTGGCGTCCGACGCCGGTTTCGCCGCCGAGGACTGGTCGTCGTCCGTACGGCTGCTCTGCCGGGCCTGCTCGGAGAGCCGGATGGAGAGCGACGAGGGTGACGGCGAGCACCTCGACCCGCACGATCACAGCGAGCCGGGACACCCCGGCCCGCTCGGCCACCGCACCGCGGGCGAGCTGTGGGTGCCGGAGCGGGAGTGCGGCCTTGCGGCCCCCGCCGGGCTGGTGCGCGGGCTGCTCGACGGCTGGGTGGCGGACAGCCCGGACAGCCGCGAGTGGCGGGATCTCGAAGAAGTCTGCTGACCGGTGCCCGTAGGCTGTACGGGCACCGATTCCGGTGCTCGGGCGCCCGGGTTCTCGCGAGCCGCGGACCCGGGTCTCAGGTTGTGAGGAAGGCGTACGGCGGACATGGCCCAGCAGGAGACGGACGAGCAGATCAGCTTCGACGACGAGGGTTTCCTCATCGACACCGAGGACTGTGAGGCGCGTGAGGCGGCATACCGCGAGCGTGGCACCTCGCATCCGATCACGGTCGTGGGCAACCCGGTCCTGCACAAGGAGTGCAAGGACGTCACCGCTTTCGACGACAAGCTGGCCACGCTGATCGACGACATGTTCGCGAGCCAGCGGACGGCGGAGGGCGTGGGCCTGGCGGCCAACCAGATCGGGGTCGACCTCAAGGTCTTCGTCTACGACTGCCCGGACGACGACGGGGTGCGGCACACGGGGGTCATCTGCAACCCGGTGCTGGACGAGCTGCCGCCCGAGGAGCGGGTCCTGGACGATGCCAACGAGGGCTGCCTCTCGGTCCCGACGGCGTACGCCTCGCTGGCCCGCCCGGACTACGCGGTGGTGCGCGGACAGGACGCGAAGGGCAACCCGGTCAAGGTGCGGGGCAACGGCTACTTCGCCCGCTGCCTCCAGCACGAGACGGATCACCTGTACGGCTACCTGTACATCGACCGGCTCTCCAAGCGCGACCGCAAGGACGCGCTGCGGCAGATGGAGGAGAACACCCCGCGCTACGAGGTCGTGCCGAACGACTGAACCGGCTGAACGCGGATTCGAGTGGGGCCGATCCCGGTGCGCCGGGACCGGCCCTTACTCGTTCGTATACCGCCAACTAGCGTTCTCTCACGCGCAGTTGACGCGCGTCGACTCGTCCGACAGTCTCTCTGTCCACACCTTCTTCGTGGGAGGGATCCCCCCATGCTCCAACGAACCGCAAGACTTCTGCTCGGACTTGTCATGACCATGGCATTCGCGTTGGGCGGGGCCATGGCCACCGCCGGTACGGCGCATGCCGACGGCTGCTTCACCTGGACCCCCTGTCCTCCGGCGCCACCGGCAACGATGTCGTCCAGCTCCAGATCAGGGTGGCCGGGTACCCCGGATACAACTCCGTACTCGCCGTCGACGGCAGCTACGGACCGGCCACCGCTGCCGCCGTGAAGCGCTTCCAGGCCGCCTACGGACTGGCCGCGGACGGCGTCGCCGGCCCCGCCACCCAGGCCAAGCTCTACGAGCTCCAGGACGAGGACTGCACGCCGGCCCACTTCGACTACGCCGAGCTCAACCGCTGCAACAGCACCTGGGCGGGTGGTGCTGTCGCTGCCGGCACGGCGAGAGCCAACGCGTTGAGCACCATGTGGAAGCTGGAGGCGCTGCGCCACGCGCTCGGTGACCGGCCCATCACCATCAACAGCGGCTTCCGCTCCACGTCCTGCAACAGCGCGGCCGGCGGCGCCTCGAACAGCCGCCATCTCTACGGCGACGCGGCCGACCTGGGCGGCATCGCCTTCTGCACCCTGGCCACGGAGGCCCGCAACCACGGGTTCAACGGGATCCTCGGCCCGGGCTACCCGGACCACAACGACCACGTCCACGTGAACCAGGGCCCGAGCCACTTCTGGTCGGCGCCCAACTGCGGCATCTGAACACGCCTGTGGGGCCCGCCGCACCGGCGGGCCCCACACGTGTGCGTCAGGCGGACTTCGCCGTCAGGCGCGTACCGTCCGTCGTCTGCACCGCCGCGCCGTCCGCGGCCCGCTCCGTCAGCCGCAGCTGCGAGACGGCGTTGCGCAGGACCAGGGCACCGGCCCCGGTGTCCAGCTGCCAGCGCTGGGTACGCACACCCGCCGAGCATGTCCCGAGGGTCAGCTCGGCCCCCACCTCCAGCGGGGCGCCCAGATACTTCTTCCCGCGCACCGCGTCCAGGCAGCGGCTGTTCCCGGCGGACTTCACGGTGTAGTAGCCGTCGGCGGTCGCCGTCAGCGTCCAGGCCGCCTTCGCGCCCGGGGCCAGTGAGACCCCGTCGGCCGCGGCGGGCGCGAGCGCCTTGCCGCCGGTCGTCAGCCGGTAGGTGCCGTCGGCGAGCGGGGAGCGGTCGGTGTTCTCCCAGCCGGGGGCGTGACCGATCTGCCGGGCGAGGGCCTCGAAGCCCGCGTACGTCCCGCTGGGCTTCGGCCCGCCCCAGGTGGCCTGCGCGAGGAAGCGCAGCGGCATGAAGGCCTTCGCCTCGACCTCGTTCTCGGTCTCGGCGGCCGCGCTGTCCGGCCAGAGGCTGATCTTCGCGCCGGTCAGGTTCGCCGCCGTGGCGGGCAGCGTCTGACCCTCGAAGCGCAGCGGCGTCCAGTCGCTCTCGTACAGCTTCTCGGTGTCCATCGTGAAGCCGCCGCGCACCAGGTAGAGGGAGTACGCGGAGTTCATCACCGGACGGCCCTCGGCCAGCAGTTCGGAAGGCTGCTGGATGGCGCCGCCGCCCAGCCAGTGCTCCACGGTGATGTCACGGTCCAGCGGCACGATGCCGTTGTGGCCGGCCAGGCCGTCGTTCCAGATCCGCAGCGACCGGCCGCCGGCCTTCACGTGCGCGTTGACCTGGTTGATGAAGTCGGCGAAGAGGTCGTCGGGGGTGGCCCCGGCGCCGAACTTCGCGGTCGCGGCGGTCTGCAGCTGCGGGTAGTCCGGGTACGAGGAGCCGATCATGTACTCGTCCGCGCCCATGTGCCAGGTGCGGGTGTTCCACACCTTCAGGGCCTCGTCCACCAGGGACGTGTAGTACGTCAGCGCCTCGGGCCGCGATATGTCCAGCCGGGGCGGCGAGGCGACGCCGTCCTTGTCCTTGAGCTGGAGCTCCGGGTGGTTCTCCAGGTAGGTGTCCATGTGGCCGGGGGAGTTGATCTCCGGCACCAGGTCGACGTGGTACTTCTGCGCCATCGCGACCAGGGCGCGGACCTGCGGCTTCGTGTAGTAACCCCAGAACGCCGACTTCGGGTCCGTGTCGCTCCTGACCTTCGCCTCGATCCAGAGCTGGTTGAGCTTCTGGGAGGCCATGTCCTTCATCAGCCGCTCGAACCACGGGAGCGAGACGTTGATGTAGCAGGCGCAGACCCCGACCCCCCGCTCACGGTACGCGGGCACGTCGGTCGAAGAGCCCCGTGCGGCGCGGCCGTCGTCGTTCAGCAGCTGGAGCACGGTGCGCGAACCGTAGAACACGCCCGTCGAGGTCGCGGCGGTGACGGTGACCCGGTCGCCGACGGCGAGCCGGTAGCCCTCCGCGCCCAACGACCCCTTCAGGGCGGGGTCCTGGCGCAGCACGATGTCCCCGGACCGGGCGGTGGACCGGCCCTGCGCCAGCGCATGGCGCCCGTCCAGCTCGCCCGCGAACCTCTTCGCATCGGCGGTGGTGCGTTGCTCCCGCGCCCCGTCCAGCACGATCCTGGCCCGGCCGCCGAGGACGAACTCCCCTCACCCGGCGTCCACTGCCGCAGCGAGGGCAGCACCTCGGGCGGGGGCGCCGCGGCGGTTCCGTCCACGGCCGCGGCGCTCTGCCAGGGCAGCAGGGCGGCGGTGAGCGCGGCCACCACGGCCCCGATGGTCCTTCGTCTTGCGATCCGGATGTCCATGCGCCCGACCCTGGCCGGTCGCGGGGGCCCGGTCCATGGACAGGTGCGGGAAATGGTTGGACGAATGATCGGAGGTCAGTCCCGCTGGATCAGGCAACTTCCGGCATCACGGACGGCCCGCGGAAGGTCCGCCGGTACGTGTTCGGGGTGGTGCCCAGCGAACGTACGAACTGATGGCGCAGCGCAGCGGCGTTCCCGAAGCCCGTCCGGCCGGCGATGGTGTCCATCGTTTCATCCGATGTCTCCAGGAGTTGTTGTGCCAGCAGTACGCGCTGACGCAACAGCCAGCGGTACGGCGTGGTGCCGGTCTCCTGCTGGAAGCGCCGGGCAAAGGTGCGCGGCGACATGTGGGCCTGGGCGGCGAGCTGTTCGACGGTCATCTCCTGGTCGAGGTGCCGCTCCATCCAGGCGAGGGTGTCGCCCACCGTGTCGCAGCGGGTGCGGGGCAGCGGCCGCTCGATGTACTGGGCCTGCCCGCCGTCCCGGTGCGGCGGCACCACCATGCGGCGGGCGATGGTGTTTGCGGCGGCCGTGCCGTAGGCCTGGCGGACCAGGTGCAGGCAGGCGTCGATCCCCGCGGCCGTGCCCGCCGAGGTGATGACGGAGCCCTCGTCCACGTACAGCACATCCGGCTCGACGACGGCCCGCGGGAAGCGGCGGGCGAGCTCGTCGGCGTGGCGCCAGTGGGTGGTGCAGCGGCGGCCGTCCAGCAGTCCGGCCGCGCCCAGCACGAACGCCCCCGAGCAGACGCTCAGCACCCGGGCGCCGCGGTCCACGGCCCGGCGCAGGGCGTCCAGGGCCTCCTCGGGGTACTCCCGGCCCAGGAAGTTGCCGCCGGCCGGCACGGCGATCAGGTCGGCCTCCTCCAGCCGGTCGAGGCCGTGCGGCGCGCTGAGGGTGAATCCGGCGTGCGTCCGCAGCACCGGGCCCTCGGCGGACACCACGGCGAAGTCGTGCACCGGCAGCCCCTCCTCGCTGCGGTCGAGGCCGAACACCTCGCAGAGCACGCCGAGTTCGAAGGGATTGACCTCGTCGAGCAGCAGGACGGCGACATTTTTCAGCATGCCCACAGTGTGGCAGTAATTCGACGTTCCATGACAGTCCTGCCACTGCCGGATTCGGCTCGCACGGACGACAGTAGAGGCATGAACACATTCCTGAACTACCTGGGCGTAACCGCCGTTTTCGCACTCTTCCTGCTGCCGACGCTGATCGGGATCGCACGCGAGCGCCGCATCGACCGCCAGCTCCGGGAGGCGGAACGAGAGCGCGAGGCCCGGCCGCCGGAAACGGCGGACGCCGCGCAGCCGGTGAGAGCCGCACGGCGTCCGTACGTGAGGAGCTGGGCGAGGATCTAGGGTCTTTCGTTCGGGTCGAGCCCGGCATGATCCGAACGAGAGGCCTAGAACTCGTCGTCGAAGCCGACCGTGCCCTCGACCGCCACCTGGTACGCCGACGGGCGGCGCTCGAAGAAGTTCGTCAGCTCCTGGACGCCCTGCAGCTCCATGAACGAGAACGGGTTCTGCGATCCGTACACCGCGGGGAAGCCCAGCCGGGCCAGCCGCTGGTCCGCGACGCACTCCAGGTACTGGCGCATCGACTCGGTGTTCATGCCCGGCAGCCCCTCGCCGCACAGGTCGCGGCCGAACTGCAGCTCCGCCTCGACGGCCTCCTTGAGCATGTCGGTGACCTGCTCCTGGAGGGCGTCGTCGAAGAGCTCCGGCTCCTCCTTGCGGACCGTGTCCACGACCTCGAACGCGAAGCTCATGTGCATGGTCTCGTCACGGAAGACCCAGTTCGTCCCCGTGGCGAGGCCGTGCAGCAGACCGCGCGAGCGGAACCAGTAGACGTACGCGAAGGCGCCGTAGAAGAACAGCCCCTCGATGCACGCCGCGAAGCAGATCAGGTTCAGCAGGAAGCGGCGGCGGTCGGCCTTCGTCTCCAGCCGGTCGATCTTCTCGACCGAGTCCATCCACTTGAAGCAGAACTGCGCCTTCTCCCGGATCGAGGGGATCTCCTCGACCGCGTCGAAGGCGGCCGCCCGGTCGTCCGGATCGGGCAGGTAGGTGTCGAGCAGCGTCAGATAGAACTGGACGTGCACGGCCTCCTCGAACAGCTGCCGCGACAGGTACAGCCGCGCCTCGGGGGAGTTGATGTGCTTGTACAGCGTCAGCACGAGGTTGTTGGAGACGATCGAGTCACCGGTCGCGAAGAACGCGACGAGCCGGCCGATCATGTGCTGCTCGCCCGGCGACAGCTTGGCGAGGTCGGAGACGTCGGAGTGGAGGTCGACCTCCTCCACCGTCCAGGTGTTCTTGATCGCGTCCCGGTAGCGCTCGTAGAAGTCCGGGTAGCGCATGGGCCGCAGGGTCAGCTCGAAGCCCGGGTCGAGCAGGTTCTTGTTCTCGTTCGAGCTCATTACTGGCACGCCTCGCAGGATTCGGGGTTTTCGAGGGAGCAGGCGATCGCTTCCGCGTCGGGCGCGGCGGCCTGCTGCAGGGGAATGGGGGCGGCGGCAGCGGCCTGGCCGGACGCGGCACGCGCGATCCGGGTCGCCGGGCGCGAGCGCAGGTAGTACGTCGTCTTGAGCCCCTGCTTCCAGGCGTACGCGTACATCGAGGAGAGCTTGCCGATCGTCGGCGTCTCCAGGAACAGGTTCAGCGACTGGCTCTGGTCGAGGAACGGCGTACGGGCCGCCGCCATGTCGATCAGGCCGCGCTGCGGGATCTCCCACGCGGTGCGGTACAGCGCCCGCACGTCCTCGGGGATCCAGGCGAAGCCCTGCACCGAGCCGCTCGCCTCGCGCAGCGCCTCACGGGTCCGCGCGTCCCACACGCCGAGCTTCTTCAGCTCGTCCACCAGGTAGGCGTTGACCTGGAGGAACTCACCGCTGAGCGTCTCGCGCTTGAAGAGGTTGGAGACCTGCGGCTCGATGCACTCGTACACGCCCGCGATCGAGGCGATCGTCGCCGTCGGCGCGATGGCGAGGAGCAGGGAGTTGCGCATGCCGGTCCGCGCGATCCGGGCGCGCAGCGCGTCCCAGCGCTCCGGCCAGTTCAGCTCGGTGTCGTAGTGGTCCGGGTGCAGCACACCGCGGGCGGCACGCGTCTCGGACCAGGCGGGCAGCGGACCGGACCGTTCGGCGAGGTCGCAGGACGCCTCGTACGCGGCGAGCATGATCCGCTCGGAGATCTTCGTCGACAGGGCCCGCGCCTCGGGGGAGTCGAACGGCAGCCGCAGCTGGAAGAAGACGTCCTGCAGGCCCATCGCGCCCAGGCCCACCGGCCGCCAGCGGGCGTTGGAGCGCCCGGCCTGCTCGGTCGGGTAGAAGTTGATGTCGACGACCCGGTCGAGGAAAGTCACGGCCGTACGGACGGTGGCGTCCAGGCGCTCCCAGTCGAGGGCACCGTCGGCGACGAACGCGCCGAGGTTGACCGAACCGAGGTTGCAGACTGCCGTCTCGCCGTCGTCGGTGACCTCCAGGATCTCGGTGCACAGGTTCGAGGAGTGCACGACGCGGCCGGGCTCGGCGGTCTGGTTCGCGGTCCGGTTGGAGGCGTCCTTGAACGTCATCCAGCCCTGGCCGGTCTGCGCGAGCGTGCGCATCATGCGGCCGTACAGCTCACGGGCGGGCATCGTCTTGCGGGCCAGGCCACGGTCCTCGGCCGCCCGGTAGGCGGCGTCGAACTCGTCGCCCCACAGGTCGACCAGCTCGGGCACGTCGGCCGGGGAGAACAGCGACCACGTACCGTCCGCGTCGACCCGGCGCATGAACTCGTCCGGGATCCAGTGCGCCAGGTTGAGGTTGTGCGTGCGCCGCTGGTCCTCGCCCGTGTTGTCGCGCAGCTCCAGGAACTCCTCGATGTCCGCGTGCCAGGTCTCCAGGTAGACGGCGGCGGCGCCCTTGCGCCGGCCGCCCTGGTTGACCGCGGCGACGGAGGCGTCGAGCGTCTTCAGGAACGGCACGATGCCGTTGGAGTGCCCGTTGGTGCCGCGGATCAGCGAACCGCGGGCCCGGATGCGGGAGTACGAGAGGCCGATGCCGCCCGCGTGCTTGGACAGCCGCGCCACCTGGTGGTAGCGGTCGTAGATCGAGTCGAGCTCGTCCAGCGGCGAGTCCAGCAGATAGCAGGAGGACATCTGCGGGTGCCGGGTGCCGGAGTTGAAGAGGGTGGGGGATGAGGGCAGGTAGTCCAGCCGGCTCATCAGCCCGTACAGCGCGGCGACCTCGGCCAGGGCGCGCTCGGATCCGTCCTCGGCGAGCCCGGCGGCGACCCGCAGCATGAAGTGCTGCGGGGTCTCGACGACCTGGCGGGTGATCGGGTGGCGCAGCAGGTAGCGGCTGTGCAGGGTGCGCAGCCCGAAGTAGCCGAAGCGGTCGTCGGCGCCGTCGGCGAGGGACTGCTCCACCAGCGCGTCGAGAGCGGCCGCGTGGCGCGTCACGAACTCGGCGGTACGGTCCGCGATCAGGCCCTCGCGGTGGCCGACGGCGACCGAGGCGGAGAAGGACGTCGCGCCCTGTCCGGCCGCCTCGTCCGCGATGGTGCGGGTGAGGAGGCGCGCGGCGAGCCGGGAGTAGGCGGGGTCCTCGGAGATCAGACCCGCGGCGGCCTCGGTGGCCAGCGAGCGCAGCTCGGCCTCGTCCGACCGGGCGTTGCGGCCGCGCAGTGCGGCGGCGGCGACGCGTCCGGGGTCGGTGTCGGGCAGATCCGCGGTGAGGCCGGTGAGGGTCCGCAGCAGCGCGGTCCCCGGTGCGTCCTTCGCGGGTCCCGCGGACCGGTTCGCCTCGGACTCGGCTGCGTCGGACTCGGTCGCTGAAACCGGATCGGCTGGCGCGATGGTCACGGGGTGCTCTCCCTCGCTCGGCTCTGGGCCGGCGGGGGAGCGGGGGCAGCCGGGCGGAGCCGGGCCCGGGCAGGGCAGCACTCCGTGCGGCGTCCACCGGCCCATCCACGAGGCCCGGACGTCTGGGCGTCCGGTTCGGTCGAGCCGGACGCGCTGTCGGCAGGTCCTCGGACTGGGGGGTGCGCAAAAGCACACCGAACACACCGTTGCGGGACAGTTCCGGATTCGCACCGGATTTCCCTGCGGCGACAGCGAGCACGAGCATACATGTGGGGGCAGCCGGATGCGGCAGCCCCCACATGTTGTGTCGTGCGAGATATGAGTGGAGTGTCACGGCATGGGCCGGAGCTCCAGACGGTACGTCAGCAGCGGGACCGAGGGGACGGGGTACCAGTCCCTTTCCGGGGTCCGTTCGAAGCCGAGGCGCCGGTAGATCCTGTGGGCGCCGTGCATGCCCGCCTGCGTCGACAGGACGATCCCCCTGACCCCCGCGGTGGACCGTGCGCGGTCGATACAGGCCCGTACGAGCGCCTCGCCCGCCCCGGCCCCGCGGGCCTCGCGGGAGACCGCCAGCATCCGGAACTCGGCCTCGTCGGCGGACGCGATGTCGCACCAGGGGTTCCCCGGCGGGGCGTAGGTCACGCCGCCCAGCACTTGGCCCCGGGAGTCCGCCGCGACAAGGACCTCGGCCTCGGCCGCCCGCCGGGTGACGTCCCGCAGCCGCTCCAGGTACGGATCGTCCGCGCCGAAGTCCAGCAGCCCGTCCCCGAGATAGGCCTCGGCGGTGATCTCGCCGAGGATCTCGTGCTCGGCGGGCCCGATCGGCCTGATCGCTATGTCCATACCCGGAAGTCTGCCGCACCCCGGCTGCCGGATTTTCCGGGGCGGGGGCCCCGGGCGCACGAACGGGCCGCCGCACCCCCTGCGCGGAGGGGATGCGACGGCCCGTACGCGTGGCGCGGGTGCTCCGCGGTCAGTGACCGCCCGGCGCCCCCGCCGTGGCCGGCGGGAGCTCCGTCTGCACGCCCGGGTCGCCCGCGTCGGCCGTGTAGTCGGCCGGCGAGGTCTCGTCGATCCCGGCAGGCGCCTTCACGGCGTTCAGGACGAAGGTGAGGACGACGGTGGTGACGACGTTCAGCACGAACGCCGTCAGGCCGATGTAGCCGATCTCGCCGATCCCCGGGATCTCCTTGGAGGACCCGCCGAAGTGCGCCTGGGTCGGGCTGGCGACCCCGTACGCGGCGAGCGTCCCGTAGAGCATGCCGACCGCCCAGCCGGCGAGCAGCGCCCAGCGGTGGAACCACCGGGTGAACAGTCCGCCGACCAGGGCCGGCATCGTCTGGAGGATCCAGATCCCGCCGAGCAGCTGGAAGTTGATCGCGACCGTCTTGTCCATGGTGAGGACGAAGGCGAGCGCGCCGACCTTCACCAGCAGCGACACCAGCTTGGAGACCTTCGTCTCCTGCGCGGGCGTCGCGTCGGGCTTGATGAAGTCCTTGTAGATGTTCCGGGTGAACAGGTTCGCCGCGGCGATCGACATGATCGCCGCGGGCACCAGTGCGCCGATGCCGATGGCGGCGAACGCCACGCCCGCGAACCAGTCGGGGAACATGTTCTCGAACAGCTGCGGGATCGCCAGCTGGCCGTTGTCCACCTTGACCCCGGCGGCGATCGCCATGAAGCCGAGCAGCGCGAGCAGCCCCAGCATCAGCGAGTACAGCGGGAGGATCGTGGTGTTGCGGCGGATCACGTTGCGGCTGCGGCTGGAGAGCGTCGCCGTGATCGAGTGCGGGTACATGAAGAGCGCGAGCGCCGAACCCAGGGCCAGGGTGGCGTAACCCCACTGGCCCGCCTCGCCGGGCGCGAGTCCGGCCACCGGCTTGCCGGCCGCCTCGTTCTTCGCCGAGAACGCCTCGCCCGCCTTGGCGAAGATGTCGTCGAAGCCGCCGAGCTTGATCGGGATGTAGATGATCGCCACGGCGATGACCAGGTAGATCAGCCCGTCCTTGACGAACGCGATCAGCGCGGGCGCGCGCAGGCCCGAGGAGTACGTGTACGCGGCGAGCACGGCGAACGCGATCAGCAGCGGCAGGTCCTTGATGAACCAGTGGGTGTTCTCGCCGCCGCCGACGCCCATCACGTCCAGCACCGCCTGGATGCCGACGAGTTGGAGTGCGATGTACGGCATGGTGGCGAGGATGCCGGTGACGGCGACCGCCAGCGAGAGCCCCTTCGAGCCGAAGCGGCCGCGGACGAAGTCCGAGGTGGTGACGTAGCCGTGCTTGTGCGACACCGACCACAGGCGCGGCAGGAAGGTGAAGATCAGCGGGTACACCAGGATGGTGTAGGGCACCGCGAAGAAGCCGGCCGCGCCCGCCGCGTAGATCGCCGCCGGGACGGCGACGAAGGTGTACGCGGTGTAGAGGTCGCCGCCGAGCAGGAACCAGGTGACCCAGGTGCCGAACGACCTTCCGCCCAGCCCCCATTCGTCCAGGCTGGCCTCGTTCTCGGCCTTGCGCCACCGGGCCGCCATGAAGCCGACGACCGTGACGGCCAGGAAGAAGAAGATGAAGACGCCGAGCGCGACGCCGTTCACGCCGTCCTTCATGCGGAAGCACCCCCCTTGCGGGCGCGCTGGTCACGCTGCCACAGCTTGTACGCGACCATCGTGAGCGCGGTGGAGATCAGCACCCAGAGCATCTGGTACCAGTAGAAGAACGGGATACCGATGAAGGTCGGGTCGACCTTGGCGTAAGAACTCACCCAGAGCATCGCCACGAACGGCGCGATGAGACAGAGGGCGATGACCACTCGCACGGGGGTGACCGTGGGTGGTTTTCCTTCTGGGTCTGCTGGCATTGCGGCGACTCCGTCCCCTCGCTGATCACCTGTTGTAATGCGCAGGAAATCTAGGCGAGGGTCCCGGCCATCGTCACCCCCTGTCCGCATTGCGGTCCGGCAACGGTCGCACGGCCGGGGCGGGATGGTGGGAATAGCGGCAAAAGCCCGGGGATTGGTCCAGACCAATGGTGGTTCCGGCCGGTCTGCGGAGCGCGGACAGCCCCCGTGGAAGGGGCTCCACGAGGGCTGTCCTTTTCCGGCGGGCGGCCGGGCATTCGTTCAGTCCAGCGGACGCTTGAGCCGGGCCACGAACTTGTAGCGGTCGCCGCGGTAGACCGAGCGGACCCACTCGACCGGCTCGCCCTGTTCGTCCAGGGAGTGCCGGGACAACATCAGCATCGGCAGACCCACGTCCGTACCGAGCAGGCCGGCCTCGCTGGGGGTGGCCAGGGAGGTCTCGATGGTCTCCTCGGCCTCGGCGAGCCGCACGTCGTACACCTCGGCCAGGGCCGTGTAGAGGGAGGTGTACTTCACGAGTGAACGCCGCAGCGCCGGAAAGCGTTTGGCCGAGAGGTGGGTGGTCTCGATCGCCATCGGCTCACCGCTCGCCAGCCGCAGCCGCTCGATGCGCAGCACGCGGCCGCCGGCGCTGATGTCGAGCAGCCCGGCGAGCGTGTCGTCCGCCGTGACGTAGCCGATGTCCAGCAGCTGAGAGGTCGGCTCCAGCCCCTGGGCCCGCATGTCCTCGGTGTACGAGGTGAGCTGCAGGGCCTGCGAGACCTTCGGCTTGGCGACGAAGGTGCCCTTGCCCTGGATGCGCTCCAACCGGCCCTCGACGACCAGTTCCTGGAGCGCCTGGCGCACGGTGGTGCGCGAGGTGTCGAACTCGGCGGCCAGGGTCCGCTCGGGGGGCACCGGGGTGCCGGGCGGCATCGTGTCCGTCATGTCGAGGAGATGCCGCTTCAGCCGGTAGTACTTCGGGACGCGCGCGGTGCGCGTGTTCGCGCCCGTTTCGTTCCCCGCACTGCCCCCGTCGGCACCCATGGCCCGCCTTCCCGACTGCTGCGTTGCTGCCGTCACCGGCTCCTCCGTCTGTCGCGGCTCACATGGTGGCACGGTCCGGTCACGGCTCGTCGCCCTCCCTCAGGTGTCGGTCCTGTAACGGACGCGAGTGCACTTCTTATACACCCTTGACACCCCTAAAGGTCTAGGCCAAGCTCCCGGTACTGGTCTAAACCATTAAAGACCAGGTCCCAGCCCCACGGGCAGTACACGTCGTGAGAGATTCGCGCGGCGGTCGGCGACCTCGGGTGGTGGGGGATTCTCTTGCACAGCCCTGAGGAGGGTGTCGTGAAGCGTGGACTCATCGCGGCCATTGGTGTCGTGGCTCTCTTGGCGGGCGCCAGCGCGTGCGGCTCGGACGACGACTCGTCGGACGGCTCCGCCAAGAAGGCGGGCCCCGACAGCTACAAGGGCCAGACGCTGACCGTCTGGGCCATGGACGGTTCCACGCCTCCCGGCTGGACCAAGGATCTCACCGCTGCCTTCAAGAAGAAGACCGGCGCCACGCTGAAGTTCGAGACCCAGAAGTGGGACGGCATCCAGCAGAAGATCACGACGGCGCTCTCGGAGTCGACTCCGCCGGACGTCATCGAGGTCGGCAACACCCAGACCCCGGCCTACGCGGCCACCGGTGGCCTCAGCGACCTGAGCGACCTGAAGACCGAGATCGGCGGCGACTGGGCCGAGTCCCTGAACAAGTCGGCGGTCTTCGACGGCAAGCAGTACGGCGCCCCGTGGTACTTCGCGAACCGCGTGGTCGTCTACAACAAGAAGGTCTGGGCCGACGCCGGCATCAAGGACACCCCGAAGACGCGGGCCGAGTTCTTCAAGGACCTCGACAAGATCAAGTCGAAGGGCAAGGCCGAGCCGATCTACCTGCCCGGCCAGAACTGGTACTTCTTCGACGGCCTGACCATCGGCCAGGGTGCCGACCTGGTGAAGAAGGAAGGCGACAAGTACGTCTCCAACCTCGCCGACCCCAAGGTCACCGCGGCCATGGAGCTCTACAAGAAGTACCAGTCCTACTCCAAGGCCCCCAAGGACAAGGACGAGGCCACCCCGCAGCAGGCCGAGGTCTTCGCCAAGGGCAACGTCGGTGCCTTCATCGGCATGGGCTGGGAGGCCGGCACGGCCATCGCGGCCAACAAGAAGATCGAGAGCGACATCGGCTACTTCACCATTCCGGGTGAGACCGCCGACAAGCCCGAGGGCGTCTTCCTCGGTGGCTCGAACTTCGCGGTCGCCGCGGGCAGCAAGAAGCAGGACCTCGCGAAGGAGTTCCTGAAGCTCTCCCTCTCCGACCAGTTCGAGGGCCAGCTGGCCAAGGAGAACGGCGTCATCCCCAACAAGGAGTCGCTCAACACCAACCTGACCGGCAACGCGGCCGCCGAGGCCGCCGCTCCGGCCGCCGCCGGTGGTGGCACCACCCCGCTGATCCCCGAGTGGGCCGCCGTCGAGAACAACCCGAACCCGATCAAGGGCTACATGACCGCGGTTCTGAACGGCAAGTCCCCGGCCGACGCCGCCAAGGCGGTCGAGGCGGAGATCAACAAGCGTCTCGCGCAGAAGAGCTGATCGCGCGCGCCGGGGGGCGGAACACCGCCCCCCGGCGCATTCGTGTGACTCGACCGTACGGCCAAAGAAGAGATGGCGAGCATGTCAGTGCAGACCGAACAAGTGGAATCGGTCCCGGCAGTCGGCGTCAGCAAGGGTGACGCCCCTCCTGCCGGCCCCGACGCACCGAGAGAGGAGCGGGTCGGCAAAGCCGCCCCTACCTCCTCCTCCTGCCCGCACTGCTCGCCACGGCGGTGCTCCTGGGCTACCCGTTGGTCAAGAACGGCTTGTTGTCGTTCCAGAACCTCAATCCGCGCCAGCTGATCCTCCACCTGACCGAGTGGAACGGCTTCGACAACTACCAGGAGACCCTGGGCGGATCGGACTTCTGGAAGGTCGTCGAACGGTCGGTCTTCTTCACCGCCGCCAACGTCATCCTGATCATGCTGCTCGGCTCACTGGTCGGGCTGCTGCTCGCCCGCCTGGGTAAGAAGATGCGGCTCCTGCTCATGCTCGGCCTCGTGCTCGCCTGGGCCATGCCGATCATCGCGGCGACGACCGTCTACCAGTGGCTCTTCGCCCAGCGCTTCGGCATAGTCAACTACGTCCTCGACAGCCTCGGCTGGCACTCGATGGCCGACTACAACTGGACGAGCACGCAGTTCTCCACGTTCTCCCTGGTCACCCTGGTCATCGTCTGGCAGTCGATCCCGTTCGTGGCGATCAACCTCTACGCCGCGTCCACGACGATCCCCAAGGAACTCTACGAAGCCGCGTCGCTCGACGGTGCCGGGGCCTGGAAGAGCTTCACCTCGGTGACCTTCCCGTTCCTCAAGCCGTTCCTGCTGGCCACGACGTTCCTCGAAGTCATCTGGGTGTTCAAGTCCTTCGCCCAGCTGTTCGCGATCAACGGCGGCGGCCCTGACCGGCTCACCGAGACCCTGCCCGTCTACGCCTTCGTCGAAGGAGTGGGAAACCAGCACTTCGGTATGGGCGCAGCCATTTCCTTCCTGACGATCATCGTGCTGCTGGCGTTGACCGGTTACTACCTGCGCACCGTACTCAAGCAAGAGGAGGACGAACTGTGAGGCGCTCACTGCTCGGCCGCATCTGGCCCAACGTGACGGCGATCGTCCTCTTCATAGGGTTCGCCTTCCCCGTCTACTGGATGTTCAGCACGGCCTTCAAGCCGACCGGCGACATCATCACGGACACGCCGGTGTGGTTCCCCACCGACATCACGTTCGACCACTTCTCGAAGGCGATACACGCGGACCATTTCTGGACACTGGTCCGCAACTCGTTCCTCGTCACCGTGATCTCGGTGGTCGCCTCGCTGGTCATCGCGCTCGCGGCGTCCTTCGCTATGGCCCGGATGCGGTTCAAGGGACGCCGGGGCATTCTGCTGACCTTCATGGTCGCGCAGATGGCGCCCTGGGAAGTCATGGTCATCGCGGTCTACATGCTCGTGCGCGACAGCGACATGCTGAACAGTCTGATCCCGCTGACCGCCTTCTACATGATGATGGTCCTGCCCTTCACCATCCTGACGCTCCGCGGCTATGTCGCGGCGGTGCCCAAGGAGCTGGAGGAGTCCGCGATGGTCGACGGATGCACCCGTCCGCAGGCGTTCATGAAGGTGATCCTGCCGCTGCTCGGCCCCGGTCTGATGGCGACCTCGCTCTTCGGTTTCATCACCGCGTGGAACGAGTTCCCGCTCGTGCTCATCCTCAACAAGGACATCGAGTCCCAGACCCTGCCCCTGTGGCTCTCGCAGTTCCAGACCGCGTTCGGTGACGACTGGGGTGCGACCATGGCCGCCTCCTCGCTCTTCGCCATCCCGATTCTGATTCTCTTCATCTACCTGCAGCGCAAGGCCGTCAGCGGCCTGACCGACGGCGCCGTGAAGGGATAACGCAGCCCATGACCACGCTCACACCCACCACGGACACCGTCACCCGCGACGCCCTCGCCGTCCTGCAGCCCGGGTTCACCGGCACCACCGCACCGGACTGGCTGCTGCGCAGGGTCGGTGAAGGTCTCTCCTCCGTCGGCCTGTTCGGCCGCAACATCGAGTCCCCCGAGCAGCTCGCCGCACTCACCGCGCAGTTGCGGGCCGAGCGTGACGACGTGCTCGTCGCGATCGACGAGGAGGGCGGTGACGTCACCCGGCTGGAGGTGCGTCATGGCTCGTCCTTCCCCGGCAACCTGGCGCTGGGCTCCGTCGACGACGTCGCGCTGACCCGCGCCGTCGCCCAGGAGCTGGGCCGCCGGCTCGCCGACTGCGGCGTCAACCTCAACTGGGCGCCGTCCGCGGACGTCAACTCCAACCCGGGCAACCCGGTCATCGGGGTACGGTCCTTCGGCGCCGACCCCCAACTGGTCGCCCGGCACACCGCCGCGTACGTCGAGGGCCTCCAGGCCGCCGGCGTCGCCGCCTGCACCAAGCACTTCCCGGGGCACGGCGACACCGCGGTCGACTCGCACCACGCCCTGCCGCGCATCGACGTGGACCTGGAAACCCTGCACGCCCGTGAACTGGTGCCTTTCCGGGCGGCGATCGCGGCGGGTTCCAAATCGGTGATGAGCGCGCATATTCTTCTTCCCGCGCTCGACCCGCACCGCCCGGCGACACTGAGCCCGCAGATCCTCACCGGTCTGCTGCGTGAGGAACTGGGCTACGACGGCCTGATCGTCACCGACGCCGTGGAGATGCAGGCCATCGCCTCGACGTACGGGATCGAGCGCGGCTCGGTCCTCGCGATCGCGGCGGGTGCCGACGCGCTCTGCGTCGGCGGCGGCCTCGACGACGACAGCACGGTGCTGCGGCTGCGCGACGCGCTGGTCGCGGCGGTCCGTGCGGGTGAACTGCCCGAGGAGCGGCTGGCAGATGCCGCTGCACGGGTGAGGGCCCTCGCGTCCTGGACGCAGCGGGCCAGGGGGCTGTACCGGAGCCGGGCGCGGCAGTGCAGGAGGGGACCGCGCCCGGCACCGGACACATCACGGGCATCGGTGCCGACATCGGCCTGGTCGCCGCCCGCCGCGCGGTCGAGGTGACGGGCCCGGCCGAACCGCTCACCGGTCCCGCGTATGTCGCCGCCCTCACCCCGGTCGCGAACATCGCGGTCGGTGACGAGACCCCCTGGGGCATCGCCGCCGAACTGGCCCGCCTGGTGCCGGGCACCGGGACCGACACGTACAGCAGCGAGAGCGAGGAACTCGCGGCCGAGGTGCTGCGGGCCGCGGGGGACCGGCGCATCGTCGCGGTGGTCCGCGACGCGCACCGCCACCCGTGGATGACCGAGGCTCTCGACGCGCTGCTCGCGGAGCGTGCGGACACGATCGTGGTCGAGATGGGCGTACCCCAGGCCGAGCCCAGGGGCAGCTTCCACATCGCCACCCACGGAGCGGCCCGGGTCTGCGGCCTGGCAGCAGCAGAAACAATCACCTCACCCCACCGAAGCCCGTCGGAATCAAGCCTGTCCGGCGACTGAGGGACGAGACCCGCACAATCAAGCCCGTCCGGCGTTTGAGGACAAGGCGTCCACCGGGACGCACCCGCGCCGGGAAATCAAGCCGGTCCGGCGACTGAGGGGCGAGACCCGCACCGGAAAATCAAGCCCGTCCGGCGATTGAGGACAAGAGCGTCCACCGGGACGCACCCGCACAAGCCAGGACGCCCGCACAAATGAGGGCCGGGACACCACCAGGTGCCCCGGCCCTCACGCGTACGGAAAGCCTAAATACCCTGCCACAGCGGCTTCGCCGCATACGTGGCGCGGAAGTAGTCCGCCAGCTTCAGCTTCGACGCCGCCGCCTCGTCGACCACGACCGTCGCGTGCGGATGCAGCTGCAGCGCGGACGCGGGCACGAGGGAGGCGACCGGCCCCTCGACCGTCTGCGCCACCGCGTCGGCCTTGCCTTCGCCGGTCGCGAGCAGGATCGGGTGGCGGGACTCCAGGATCGTGCCGATGCCCTGGGTGATGACGTGGTGCGGCACCTGCTCGATGTCGTTGTCGAAGAAGCGCGCGTTGTCGACCCGGGTCTGTTCGGTCAGCGTCTTGATCCGGGTGCGGGAGGCGAGCGAGGAGCACGGCTCGTTGAAGCCGATGTGCCCGTCGGTACCGATCCCCAGCAGCTGGAGGTCCACCCCGCCGGCCTCGGCGAGCGCCTTGTCGTACGCCTCGCAGGCGGCCTGGACGTCCTCGGCGGAGCCGTCGGGGCCCATGAACGACGCCTCGGACAGCCCGAGCGGCTCGACGACCTCGCGCAGCACCACCGAGCGGTACGACTCCGGGTGCCCGGCCGGCAGCCCCACGTACTCGTCGAGCTGGCAGATGCGGGCGCGCGAGGCGTCCACCGCGCCGGAGCGGACCTTGTCCGCCAGCGCCTGGTAGATGGGCAGCGGGGTCGAGCCGGTGGCAACGCCGAGAAGGGCGTCGGGCTTGCGGCTCAGCAGGGCGCCGATGGCCCCCGCGATCAGTTCGCCGCCTGCCTTGGCGTCCGGGACGATGACAACTTCCACGCGGGGCCTGCCGATCTGGAGTGAGTGCATGTGGTATAGACCAATCCAGCTCCTAATCTAGCAGAACTCGCGTCCGCGGACACGGCAGCCGGCCCCCTCGGACGAACTGTGGACGGCCTGGGCCGCGGTCCCGCCGGGTGCCGTCCGCTGGCGGCACCGCGGTGGCCCGTGTTCGACTTGACCGACGCACCGCGACACCCCTCGGGAGGCACCAGACATGTCCGCCACGTACCCGGCAGGTGAGGACGATGCGCCCGGCCGGATCATGTCCGGGGAGATGGCCGAACAGCCCGCGATGCTCCGTCGCATCCTCGATCAGGGGCGCCTGCCATCCGGGCGGTGGCCGCCGAGATCGCGGCCAGGAAGCCGCGCTTCGTCCTGCTGACCGCCCGTGGTACCTCGGACAACGCCGCGCTCTACGCGAAGTACCTGATCGAGATCACGCTCGGCCTGCCGTGCGGTCTGGCCTCGATGTCCACCACCACCGCCTACGGCGCGAAACCGGACCTCAGGGACGTCCTGGTCGTCACCGTCAGCCAGTCCGGCGGCTCGCCCGACCTGGTGGCGTCCACCAAGGCCGCGCGGGAGGCCGGCGCGGTGACGCTCGCGGTGACGAACAACCCGGACTCGCCGCTCGCCGCCGTTTCCGAGTACCACATCGACATCCTGGCGGGCCCCGAGAAGGCCCTGCCGGCCACGAAGACGTACACCGCCTCGCTGCTGTCCCTGTACCTGTTCGTGGAGGGCCTGCGCGGCGGCGACGGAGCGGCGGCCGCGATCCTGCCGGAACTAGCCGAGGCGATCCTGGCCCGCAAGGACGAGGTCAGGGCCCTGGCGTCGCGCTACCGCTTCGCCGAGCGCATGGTCATCACCTCGCGCGGCTACGGCTACCCCACGGCCAAGGAAGCCGCGCTGAAGCTGATGGAGACGAGCTACATCCCCGCCCTGTCCTACTCCGGCGCTGACCTGCTGCACGGCCCGCTCGCCATGGTCGACAACATCTCCCCGGTGATCGCCGTGGTCACCGACGGCCGGGCGGCGAGGCGCTCCAGCCGGTGCTCGACCGGCTGCGCGGGCGCGGCGCCGACCTCTTCGTAGTGGGCCCGAAGGCGCAGGTGGAAGCGGCGTCCGCGGGCTTCGTGCTGCCGACGGCCGGGGTCGCCGAAGAGGTCCAGCCGGTCCTGGAGATCCTGCCGCTGCAGATGCTGGCCTACGAGGTGACTATCGCCCGCGGCCAGGACCCGGACGCGCCGCGCGCGCTCGCGAAGGTCACCGAGACCCGCTGAAGGGGCCGGAAGGCCCGGGAAACACCCGCGGGCCGCGGCGCCGGGCCGGGACCCTCAGCCCGACCAGCACCGCAGCCCGGAGTAAGACCGCCCGCCGAAGGGGCGGTCTGCCTGGCCGGCGGTGTGCGGTGCCCCCGGCCGGGAGAGGTACCTCGCGCAGTCAGGGCAGAGAGCGCCGGTACCTCGTTCCGCTCTCCTGTGCGGGGAGAGCGGAGGCTCTTTCTACTGCATTGTGGACTAGACCATTCGTCCCTGTCCATCCGTGGGGCACGATAATTTCCGGCCCTTCCCCTTGCACGTGCGGCCGGGCCTTCCGGTTCGGAACCTGTGCGCATCCACAGGTACGCTCGCACACGTGCCCTCCATGAACGACCTCGTCCGCCAGCACACCGCCCTGAGTGACACCGACCTCGAGTGGCTCCATCTGCTGGTCTCGGAGTGGCAGCTGCTCTCCGATCTCTCCTTCGCCGACCTGGTGCTCTGGGTCCCCACCCGCGACGGCACCCGCTATGTGTCCGTCGCCCAGATGCGGCCCAACACCGGTCCCACCTCCTACCAGGACGACATGGTCGGCCACCTGGTGCCCCGCGGCCGCCGTCCGCTGCTGGACGCGGCGCTGGACGAGGGACGGATCGTGCGCGAGGGCGACCCGGAGTGGCGCGAGGAGGTCCCCGTCCGGGTCGAGTCGATCCCGGTACGCCGGGAGGGGCGCGTCCTGGGAGTCATCGCCCGCAACACCAACCTCCTCACGGTGCGCACACCGTCCCGGCTGGAGCTCACCTATCTCCAGTCCGCCTCCGACCTGGCCCAGATGATCGCCGCCGGATCCTTCCCGTTCCCCGGTCAGCAGGTCGACATGGACGCCTCGCCACGGGTGGGCGACGGTCTGGTCCGGCTCGATGCCGACGGCGTGGTCCAGTACGCCAGCCCCAACGGCCTCTCCGCGTACCACCGGCTCGGCCTGGCCTCCGACCTGGTCGGCCAGCACCTCGGCAAGATCACCGCCGAACTCGCTCCTTCCCGGGGCCCGGTGGACGAGGCACTGGTCAAACTCGCCAGCGGCTACGCGCCCCGTGAGTTCGAGGTCGAGTGCACGGGCGGTGTGATCCAGCTCCGCGCGATCCCGCTCAAGCCCAAGGGGTCAGGATCGGCTCCCTGGTCCTGCTGCGCGACGTCACGGAACTGCGCCGCCGCGAGCGCGAGTTGATCACCAAGGACGCCACCATCCGGGAGATCCACCACCGGGTGAAGAACAACCTCCAGACGGTGGCTGCCCTGTTGCGGCTGCAGGCCCGCCGGATGGACTCCGAGCAGGGCCGGGAGGCGCTCAACGAGGCGGTGCGGCGCGTCGGTTCGATCGCGATCGTGCATGAGACGCTGTCCCAGAATCTGGACGAGCGGGTGGAGTTCGACGAGATCGCCGACCGGGTCATCGCCATGGTCGCCGAGATCTCGCCGGGCAAGGTCACCTGCCGGCGCACGGGACGCTTCGGCATCCTCGACGCCGAAGTGGCCACGCCGCTGGCGATGGTCCTCACCGAAGTGCTGCAGAACGCGCTGGAGCACGCGTTCACCGTCGCCGAATCCGGCACGGTCGAGGTCTCCGCGGTGCGGGGCGGCTCACCCACGGAAGGGCGGCTGCTGATCACCGTCCAGGACGACGGGTGCGGTCTGCCCGAGGGATTCGACCCGCAGCGCGCCGGCAATCTGGGGCTCCAGATCGTGCGGACGCTGGTGGAAGGTGAGTTGAGCGGGACGTTCGGCATGGTGCCGGCGCCCGAGCGTGGCACCCAGGTCGTCCTCGACATCCCGGTCAGCGCCGACAAGTAGCGCCGCACACTCCCGGACGTGCTTTCGCGCGCGCTCCGGGAGCTGCTGCCGGATGTGGGCACAGCAGGAAGCCCGGACCGTTGGTCACGGTCCGGGCTTCCTGGTCAAGCTTGCGCTTCGGGGTTACTGCGCGCTGCGACTCGGGGGCGGGGTGATGCGTACACTCCGTACGCGCCGCCTGGCTGAGGTTCGTAGCGGTGGCGTCGGTCAGGCGCTGGCGTTGCGCGCCCGGTTGCGAGCGGCGCGGCGCTTCATTGCGCGGCGCTCGTCCTCGCTGAGGCCACCCCAGACGCCGGAGTCCTGGCCGGACTCGAGCGCCCACTGCAGGCACTGCTCCATGACGGGGCAGCGACGGCAGACGGCCTTGGCTTCCTCGATCTGCAGCAGCGCAGGACCGGTGTTGCCGATGGGGAAGAACAGCTCCGGGTCTTCCTCACGACAAACGGCGTTGTGACGCCAGTCCATGGCTGCTACCTCTCCTTGGTATTACGTACTGTGGCTTGTGAATGTGAACGCTTTCACGAATCCCCCACAGATGTCGGGCCGACGCCCAGATGAACTGGTTGTGGTCCTGTGAAGTGAGGAGGGGTTCTGGCTCTCAGTGGAGGCCGTTGTTGCGGGCCGTCCCGATCGCCATGTAGAGATTCGCAAACCTCGGCGACGGATACAACCCCTTCAGGAAAGTTTTTTTTGATTCCTCGGTGTCGGCTAGGTCACAGCCGTACTTCTAGAGGGTGGAAGCCAGTCCAAACGTTCGAGTTAAAGGACTTTGGTCCCTTCCGCTCACACAATCACACGCAGTGCACGGCGTACGCCTGTGAACGTCACACTCGTACGCAGCCCCAGGTGGTCACCGTCCATCTGGAAGGGCAGTGGGGCCTTTGAATGCAAGGTGAAGTCTGTGAGGTCATGCAGTGAAACCGCGTGCTTGCCGTGCGGACCCTTCTCGGGACTCGACGTGAGCAGCTGGGTGGCGTAGCGGGTGACCGCCGCCGTCGACAGCCGCTGCAGGCCGAGGACGTCCAGGCCGGTGTCGAACGAGGCCTTCGGGGAGGCGTACATCGGACGATTCCCCAGGTAGGTCCAGGGTGCCGTGTTGCAGATTATGGAGAGCGCGAGCTCGGTGACCGGGTCCTGGCCGGGCACCTCCAGCGTGATCATTCCGTGCCGCCGGTGCGGTTCCTGGAGAAACTGGCGGACCACCTGGCGCACGTAAAGCGCATGAGTCGAACGTCTGCCCTGTTCGCGCTGCTGTTCGACCCGGCCGATCACGCCGGCGTCGAATCCGAGACCGGCGCAGAAGGTGAACCAGCGCTCCGGGACGGACTCGTCCTCGGTCCCGGGGTACCGGCCGCCAGGCCGAGGCCGACCGTGCGCTCCGTGCTGTTGGCCAGCGCGTCCAGAATGGCGCCGGTCGCCTCCACGGCGTCGTTGGGCAGACCGAGGGCGCGTGCGAAGACATTGGTGGAGCCACCGGGGACCACCGCGAGTTTCGGCAGGCTGTCGAGGTCGGGGCCGTTGTGCAGCAGGCCGTTCACGACCTCGTTGACCGTGCCGTCGCCGCCGAGTGCCACCACGAGATCGATGTCGTCGCTGTCGGCGGCCCGTCGTCCCAGGTCGCGGGCGTGACCGCGGTACTCCGTGGTCACGGCCTCCAGCTTCATCTCGCTGGCCAGCGCGTGAATGAGCACGTCACGCGTCCGCGCACTGGTGGTGGTGGCAGCTGGGTTGACCACAAGAAGTGCGCGCATGCCCGCCAGACTACCTACCGCGGGGTTTCGGCCTGAAGTCCTGCCCGGTGACCTTCACGCTCGGTGACGACCCGGGCGCGGTGGGGCGATCGGGGCCGCCCCGTTGTGGGGTGTTTCGGACCCCGGCTTCACTTTCCCGGGCCCGGGATGCCAACCTGCAGGAGTGAGTACTCAGCAGAACGCGCCCTCGTCGATGCCTGCGGCCGGACCGTCGAAACCGGCCAGGCTCACGGTCGTGGCCGTGCTCAACGCCCTCGAAGGTGCGGCCCTCGTCATCGGCGGGATCTATCTGCTGGTCATGGGGCTGCTGGGGCGTCCCGACAGCCCGCAGCAGGCCGAAACGGGCGGCCTGACGCTGGTCGCACTCGGCCTCATCCCGCTGTTCGCCGCCCGCGGACTGCTGCTGCGACGCAGCTGGAGCCGCGGTCCGGCACTCATCACGCAGATCATCGCACTGCCGGTGGCCTGGACGCTGCTGCGCTCCCACGGGGTGCTGATCCCTGCCGGGATCGTCCTCGCGGCCGTGTCGCTGACCGCGCTGTTCCAGCTGGCCAGGCCGGCGACGATCGAGGCGCTGGGCATCCGCCGGCCGGGCGCGGCGTCCAGGACCGACACCGACGCCTGAGGCGCACACCGGTCGTCCCGCGTGCGGCCGTCGGTTCCCCGAGGCCGCACGCCGCCGTCCGGAGGTCCGGCTACTCCTCGACGAGCAGCCGCTCGCGCAGCTGCGCCAGGGTGCGCGCCAGCAGCCGTGAGACGTGCATCTGGGAGATGCCGACCTCCTGCGCGATCTGGGACTGGGTCATGTTGCCGAAGAACCGGAGCAGCAGGATCCGCTTCTCCCGCGGTGGCAGGTCCTCCAGCAGCGGCTTGAGCGACTCCCGGTACTCGACCCCCTCCAGCGCCTCGTCCTCGGAGCCGAGCGTGTCCGCGACCGCGGGGGACTCGTCGTCCGTGTCCGGCACGTCCAGCGAGAGCGTGCTGTAGGCATTGGCCGATTCCAGGCCCTCCAGGACCTCTTCCTCGGAGATGCCGAGCCGCTCGGCCAGCTCGTGCACGGTGGGTGAGCGGCCGTGCTGCTGGGAGAGTTCCGCGGTCGCCGTGGTCAGCGAGAGCCGTAGTTCCTGGAGCCGGCGCGGCACCCGCACCGCCCAGCCCTTGTCACGGAAATGGCGCTTGATCTCGCCGACGACCGTGGGTGTCGCGTACGTCGAGAACTCGACACCCCGCTCCGGATCGAACCGGTCCACCGACTTGATCAGGCCGATCGTGGCCACCTGGGTCAGGTCGTCCAGCGGTTCGCCGCGGTTACGGAAGCGCCGCGCCAGGTGCTCCACGAGCGGCAGGTGCATCCGCACCAGCCGGTTGCGCAGCTCCGCCTTCTGGGGTGAGCCCTCGGGGAGCTTGCCCAGCTCGATGAACAGCGCCCGCGCCGCGCTGCGGTCGTGTGGATCGTGGTGCCCGTGCTCGCTCATCTGGCCTGCCCGCTCCGCCTGCGACTGCTCCACCGCGACCGTACGTCCAGCGGGCCCGTCCGCCCCGTCCACCGCACGGGGCAGGTCCGCCCCGTCCACCGGATGAGGCAGGGCCTGCTGTTCCGGGATGCCTGCTGGGCGCACCACCCCCGGTCGGATCGTCTCGTCCCGCACGGGACCGTCCCCGTTCCCGTTGCTCACGCCGGCCCGGGTCCCGCGCCGCGCTGTTTGTACAGGCTGATGCTGACCGTCCGGTCATCGGCGACCGTGGAGTCGACCTTGCCCGCCAGTGCGGAGAGCACCGTCCAGGCAAAGGTGTCGCGCTCCGGGGCCCGGCCGTCCGTCGTCGGGGCCGAAACCGTCACCTCGAGTGAATCGTCGACGAGACGGAAGACGCAGCTGAGGACGGAGCCGGGCACGGCCTGCTGAAGCAGGATCGCGCAGGCCTCGTCGACCGCGATGCGAAGATCCTCGATCTCGTCGAGAGTGAAGTCCAAACGCGCTGCGAGTCCGGCCGTAGCCGTACGCAGCACCGACAGGTAGGCACCCGCAGCGGGCAGCCGGACCTCTACGAAGTCCTGATTCCCGGGCTCGCCTGCGATCTGGGACACCCTCACCTCCAAGGTGGCACAAACTCATTCGAGGATCCGGGAAGAGTGCCCCGGAGCCATGCGGTACGTCTTCGGTTATTGGTCCGGCGACGCTATCGCGATCCATGATGCCGTGTCGCCGGGACCCCGTCCCATGACTGTCACTCATGGTAAGCCCATGAGTACACACAGTGGCTAGAGGTATGCGGCGGTCAATTACGAACAACAGGCGCCGGTTTGACGTACCCAGACGTCAGACGATCGAACCGTCTTCGAAGCACCAGCGCCAGTTCTCGCCGGCCTCGAAGCTCCGCATCACCGGATGACCGGTCTCCTTGAAGTGCGTCGTGGCGTGCTGCAGGGGTGACGAATCGCAGCAGCCGACATGGCCGCAGATCAGGCAGAGTCGCAGTTGCACGGGGTGGGTGCCCGTCGCCTCGCACTCGAGACAGGTCTCACTGAGGGGCGCGGGCTCGGGGCGGGGCAGTTCGGATACGTGCGGGCACTCACTCATGATGGCCAGGTTACGACGGATGCGAGGACCGTGAGATGGACGCATTGCCCCTGGTGGCACTGGTCGCCGCCAGTGCGGCGGTGGCGGGGCTGGCCCGCCGCACGCCGGTGCCGGCCCCCCTGTGGCTGGTGGCGCTGGGGCTGATCGGCGCGTATGTGCCGGGGGTGCCGACGTACACCCTGGACGCGCACATCGTGCTGCCGCTCCTGCTGCCGCCGCTGCTGTACACGGCCGCCGTCGACAGCTCGTACCTCGACCTGCGGGCCAATCTGCGCCCCGTCGCCCTGCTCTCCGTCGGCTACGTGCTGTTCGCGACCGTGGCGGTGGGCTGGCTGGCGTACCGGCTGGTGCCCGATCTGCCGCTCACCGCCGCGCTGGTGCTGGGTGCCGTGATCGCCCCGCCGGACGCCGTCACGGCGGCGGCGATCGCCCGCCGGGTCGGCCTGCCTGCGAGGGTCACGACGATCCTGCAGGGCGAGTCCCTGGTGAACGACGCCACCGCGATCACCGCGTACAAGGTGGCGCTCGCGGCCGCCGTGGGCGAGGGGATGAGCTGGGGCGCGGGGATCGGCGAGTTCCTCCTGGCGGCGGTCGGCGGCGTCGGGGTCGGCCTGGTGCTCATGGTGCCGCTGCACTGGCTCCGCACGCACCTCAGGGAGGCGCTGCTCCAGAACACCCTGTCGCTCCTGATCCCCTTCGTGGCGTACGCGGCAGCCGAGCGCGTGCACGCCTCGGGAGTGCTCGCGGTGGTCGTCGTCGCGCTCTATCTGGGACACCGTTCCTGGCAGGTGGACTTCGCGACCAGGCTCCAGGAGGCAGCCGTCTGGAAGATGGTCGCCTTCGTCCTGGAGTCCGCGGTCTTCGCACTGATCGGCCTCCAGCTGCCCTTCGTACTGAAGGGGCTCGGTACCTACGCCGTGGCGGAGGCCCTCTGGTATGCGGTGGCGGTGTTCCTGGCAGTCGTCGTGGTCCGGTTCATCTGGGTCTACCCGGCGACCTATCTGCCCCGGCTGTCGAAACGGATCAGGGAGCGGGAACCCGAGACCGACTGGACCGCGCCGCTGATCGTGGGCTGGGCCGGGATGCGCGGTGTCGTCTCGCTCGCCATCGCCTTCTCCATCCCGATGCTCACGTCCGACGGCGAGGACTTCCCGGCGCGCAACCTGGTGCTCTTCCTGACGTTCACCACGGTCATCGGCACCCTGGTCATCCAGGGCCTCACGCTGCCGCTCCTGGTGCGCGTCCTGCGGCTTCCCGGGCGCGACAGGCAGGCCGAGACGCTCGCCGAGGCGCAGGCGCAGAGCGAGGCGTCCACGGCCGCCGAGGCGCGGCTGGAGGATCTGCTCACCGACGAGCGCAACTCCCTGCCCCAGCCGCTGACCGACCGGCTGCGCACCGTCCTGGAGCGGCGCCGCAACGCCGTGTGGGAGCGGCTCGGGGCGTCCAACCCGGTGACGGGGGAGTCGGCGGACGACACCTACCGGCGGCTGGCCGGCGAGATGATCGAGGCCGAGCGCGAGGTCTTCGTGAGGCTGCGGGACGAGCGCAGCATCGACGACGAGATGATGCGGACCCTGCTCAGGCGCCTCGACCTGGAGGAAGCGGCGGCCTACCGGGAGGAGGCGGACGGCTGAGCGGGCGGTGTCGGCTCGGCCGGGTCCGGGCGGCCCGTGATGACGGCGGCGACCGCGTTGCCGGCCGGGAAGGCGCCCTCCTCGGCCAGCACCGTGAGCGCGTACAGGAGTTTGGCCACATAGAGCCGCTCGACCGGCAGCCCGTGCCGGTCCTCGAAGTCGTCCGCGAAGGCGTGCAGCCCGGGAGTGGTGCGGGCGTATCCGCCGAAGTGGAAGCGCTCGTCCAGGGACCAGGTGCCGGCCGGGCCGCCGAACGCCTCCTGCTGCAGGGACCGCACCTCGTCCCCCAGGAACCCGCCGCGCAGCACCGGGACGCCGAGGGCGCGCTGTCCCGGTGCGAGTCCGGCGGCGAGACCGGCGAGGGTGCCGCCGGTGCCGCAGGCCACCGCCGCCACGTCGGCCCGGCCGCGCAGCTCGCGCCCGAGCTCTGTGCAGCCCTGTGCGGCCAGGGCGTTGCTGCCACCCTCCGGGATGACCTCGCAGTCCCCGTGGACGCTCAGCAGCCCGGCCAGGACCTGCGGATCGGTCTTGGCGCGGTAGGTCCCGCGGTCCACGAAGTGCAGCCGCATGCCGTCGGCCGCGCACCGGGCGAGCGAGGGGTTGAGCGGGCGGTGGGCGAGCTCGTCGCCGCGGACGACGCCGACGGTACGGAAGCCGAGCAGCCGGCCCGCCGCGGCCGTGGCCCGCAGGTGGTTGGAGTACGCCCCGCCGAACGTCAGCACGGGGCGCCCGGCGGCCGAGACCAGATTGGGGGCGAGCTTGCGCCATTTGTTGCCCGGCAGATCCGGGTGGATCAGGTCGTCGCGCTTGAGCAGCAGCCGCACGCCGTGCCGCGCGAAGCGCTCGTCCTCGGCCGGCTGCAGCGGCGACGGGAGTACCGGCTGCAGTCGGGAGAGGCCGGGCGGTGGGTAGGGCATGCCTCCATTGTGGACGTGCTCCGGGCCGCCGGCGGGGCGGGCTACTTCAGCCGGTCGTGGATCCGGGCACGCATCGAAGCCATCGTGAAGCCGCGCGGGTCCACCTTGCCCGGCTGCCACTCCAGGTGTCCGATGACCGACTTGGAGGTCCAGTCGTGGTGGCGGCAGATCGCGGCCGCCGCCTTCTCGATGGCTTCGAGCTGGACGGCGGGCCAGGGGTCCTTGCCGTCGCCGAGGTTCTCGCACTCGAAGCCGTAGAAGTGCCGGTTCCCGTCGGTGTTGGCCTCGTTGTCCGACGGCAGGCCCTTCTCGGCCACGACGGCACGCAGGACGTCGTCGTCGCCGAGGCCGGCGTGATTGGCCCGGCCGTAGCCGACCAGGTGGACCCGGCCGTCCTTGGCGATGACCCCGTGGCACAGCGGCCCCGGCAGGTCGGCGTAGCCGTCGCGGCAGATCCGGACGGTGGCGGCGGTGCCCTTGGTGACGGTGTGATGGATCATCACGCCGTTGACCGGGCCCCAGGCGCCCTTGTGGTTGCGGTTGTGGGTACGCCAGTCACCGACCTGGACGACGGTGAGCCCTTCGTTCTTCAGGGCGGCGAGGAAGGTGCTCGCGGACATGGGTGAGGACATGGCCGTCTCCTTTGTGCGTGGGGAGTATGTCCGTACAGCGCTTCTACCCGAGGAACGGGGTCCCGGACCGGTTGCGGGCCGATTGAGCGAGTCTGTTCGGGCCGTGTGCGAGCCGATCCGGTCAAATCCGCGCCCACCGGACCCGGTTCGGTCCCGGGCGAGCCACAGGTCGGGGCCGAGCACCTTGCGGCGGATGTCGAAGGGTCGCCGGGGGAGCGGTCGCCGTGCACGACGGTGACCGGGGAGCTGAGCGAGGGGCGGGGCCTTCGCGGACTCCGGTACGGGCAGCAAGTGATCCGGGCCAGCGGGCATCGCGCAGCGTGGTGCCCAGCCCAAAGCCCGATTAGTCACACTCTTTTGTGTAATGGCGTGCCGAGTCCTCCTGCTGAAAGGCTTCTTCTCGCAGGTCAGTCGAAGATCGAAAGGACGTCAGATGTCCGTTGGCGAAGAGGTTCAGAACGTGCAGCTGCCGCCGCAGCAGAGTCTCGGCACGGCAGCCGCGCGGAACCTCGCGACGACCACCAAGTCCGCCCCGCAAATGCAGGAAATCACCTCACGGTGGCTGCTGAAGATGCTGCCGTGGGTCCAGGTGCAGGGCGGCACATACCGGGTGAACCGCAGGCTGAGCTACTCGGTCGGGGACGGCCGGGTGACTTTTGTGCAGACCGGGGACCGGGTCGCGGTCATCCCCGCCGAGCTCGGCGAACTTCCGGCCCTGAGGGATTTCGGGGACGAGGAGGTGCTCGCCGAGCTGGCCCGCAGGTGCGAACAGCGCGACATCCCGGCCGGTCAGCTCCTGGCCACGGCCGGAGAGGCCGCGGACCGGGTCTTCCTGCTCGCGCACGGCAGGGTCGAGAAGATCGGCACCGGACAGTACGGGGACGAGACGGTGCTGGGGGTGCATGCCGACGGGTCCTATTTCGGTGACCACTCCCTCATCGAGGGAGACGCCCTCTGGGAGTACTCGGCCCGCGCCGTCACCGCCTGCACCGTACTGACGCTGCGGCGCGCGGACGTGCTCAACCTCGCCGAGCGGGCCGAATCACTGCGCACCCATCTCGCCGGGCTGCTGACCATCCCGCACCAGCGCACCAACAACTACGGCGAGGCGGAGATCGACCTGTCGGCGGGCCACGTCGGCGAGGCCGTCGTGCCGCACACCTATGTCGACTACGAGTCCGCGCCGCGCGAGTACGAACTGAGCGTCGCGCAGACGGTGCTGAAGGTGCACAGCAGGGTCGCCGACCTCTACAACCAGCCGATGAACCAGACCGAGCAGCAGTTGCGGCTCACGGTCGAGGCGCTGCGTGAGCGCCAGGAGCACGAGCTGATCAACAACCGGGAGTTCGGCCTGCTCAACAACTGCGACTACGGCCAGCGGATCCAGCCGCACGACGGGGTGCCCGGCCCCGACGACATGGACGAACTGCTGTCGCGCCGCCGCGGGTCGAAGCTCTTCCTGGCCCACCCGCGGGCCATCGCCGCCTTCGGCCGGGAGTGCAGCAAGCGCGGTCTGGTCCCGGAGAGCGTGGACGTGGGCGGGCACCACGTGCCGGCCTGGCGCGGGGTGCCGATCTTCCCGTCCAACAAGATCCCGGTCAGCGACGCCCGCACCACATCGATCATCTGCATGAGGACCGGTGAGTCCGAGCAGGGCGTGATCGGGCTCCAGCAGACGGGCATCCCGGACGAGATCGAGCCCAGCCTCTCGGTCCGCTTCATGGGCATCGACGAGCAGGCGATCATCTCCTACCTCGTGACGGCCTACTACTCGGCGGCCGTACTCGTGCCGGACGCCCTCGGCGTCCTGGAGAACGTCGAGGTCAGCCGCTGGCGGTAAGCCCCTGGGGACCGGACCGCCGGGGCAGCCCGCCTTCGGTCCGGCCCTCGTCGGCCACGGCGCGCAGTACCCACAGCTACCACCCACGTCCCGGCCCCGGGACGACACTGACCGGGGCCGGGACGGCAACGACCGGGGTGACCGATTGACCATGACCCGTACAGATGCCGCGACCGAGGGCAACGAGGCCGCGGCACTTCTGGAATACACCCGATCCCTCGTCGACCCGCACCTGCGGGCCGCGGTCGCCTCACTGCCGGGATCGATCCGGCGCGTAGCCATGTACCACTTCGGCTGGCAGCACGCCGACGGCAGCCCGGCCGGGGGCGGTGCGGGCAAGGCGATCAGACCCGCGCTCGTCCTGGCCACCACCCGGGCGCTCGGCGGCGACCCCCGGGACGCCGTGCGGGCGGCCGTCGCGGTGGAACTGGCCCACAACTTCACCCTGCTGCACGACGACGTCATCGACGAGGACCGGACCCGTCGCCACCGCGCCACCGCCTGGACGGTCTTCGGCATCCCCGATGCCGTCATCGCGGGGGACGCCATGCTCGCCCTCGCCCAGCGGCTCCTCGCCGAGGACGCCCGATCGGTGTCGGCGCGCGCCTCGGCCCGGCTCTCGACCTGTGTCATCGAGCTCTGCGCGGGCCAGCAGGCCGACTGCGCCTTCGAGGAACGCGGCCCGGACGAGGTCACCTTGGACGAGTGCCTCACCATGGCGACGGCCAAGACCGGCGCACTGCTGGGCTGCGCCTGCGCGATGGGCGCGCTCTACGCGGGTGTGGATGAGCGGGCCGTCGGCGCGATGGACGGTTTCGGCAGGGAGGCCGGACTGGCCTTTCAGCTCATCGACGACCTGATCGGCATCTGGGGGACCCGGCCCAGACCGGTAAGCCGGTCGGCGCCGACCTCAGCGCCCACAAGAAGTCGTTGCCCGTGGTCGCCGCACTCACCTCCGGCACCCCGGCGGCGGCGGAGCTCGCCGCGCTCTACCGCGGCGCCATGAGCACGGCCGGCGAGGTGAGCCGGGCATCCGACGCAGTCGACCGGGCCGGCGGCCGCGACTGGGCCCAGGTCTGCGCCGCGGACCGGATGGCACGCGCGGTGCACCACCTGTCCCGCGCGGTGCCCGACCTGTCCGCGGCGGGCGACCTCCTTGCCCTGGCGGAGTTCGTCACCCGCCGGACGCACTGACCGAACAGACGGAGAGGAGGCGGCGGAGACCGGCCGGCCGGCCGTACACGGAAGCGGCCGTGAAGGAAGGAGCCCAGGACGAAGCCCGTACATCGGATCGGATCCGTGTCCCGGGGCCGGGGAACGGAGGAGGGAGCAGGGCAGCCCTCGCGGAGTCCGTACGACCTCAACGCAACCAGCGGGTCACACCGGTTGGGGCGGTCGGGCGATGCGGGGCTGTCGGTGCCAGGTGCCGGTGCCGGGTGCCGGAGCGAAGGGCCACGGTGCGGTGGGCGGACGCCCGGCGGCGTGGCGGGCGGGGCGGACATGGCGGGCGGGGTGGCTTTCGGTCGCGCGGGTGGGTGCGTCAGCCCGTGACCGCCGGGCGGGAGAGCCGCGGGCGCGGCGGTGCGATGGGTCCGGGCCGGGGCGGTGCGATGGGTCCGGGCCGGGGCGGTCGAGCGGGGCCGTCCGTCAGCGGCGAGGTCACCGGGCGCGCGAGGAACGCGAGGAAACGGAGGGCGGCACCGGGAGTGTCGGAGGCACGGGCTACAGTCCGTGCCCATGACAGATGAGTCGTGGGCAGGGTGGTACCGGGACCGGCAGGGCTCCGATGCCGTCATCCTCACCACCGACGGACAGCAACTCCGCCTCCGCGTAAGGGGCGTCGATTTCGAGGGCGAGAGCTTCGACAACCTCTGCCCGGTGGCCGGTATGCCGCCCGGGAGCGAGATGTTCGCCCTGGCGGACGGTGTGCTCAACGACTGTGTCCTGGAATGGGACCTGCCGTTCCCGGTCACCGTGGACGGGGCGGCCCAGCGGGCGACCCTCAGCTGCCTGCTGTCGCTGCGCAGGCCGGACCCCTACCTCTACCTGGAGCTGCAGTTCGGCGGAGCGGCCTTCCGCTCCCACCGGGCCGAGAGCGACTTCGGGGCCGCGCTCGCGACCATCCAGCGGGTCCTGCCGGCCGGGGTCCGCCTCCAGACCTGCATCGCCTGTGCCTTCTCGGACTACTTCCCGGCGCCCGGACGCGGTCTCTCCGGCGGCCTCGCCTGCTTCCGCGGTGCCAAGGAGGCATACCGCGGCGCGGACGGCGAGGGTGATGTCCTGGACCTGTGGGACCGGCGCAGTGGTTTCGTCCAGGAGGTCTGGAGCTGCCGGGAGTTCGAACCCCGTCCGGCGGCAGGCGCGGGCACCGGCCACCGCGGCGCGTTCCCGCTCGAACTGGCCTGACCGCCGCCCGGACCGCCCCGCCCCGGTTCCGACCGCCCGCCCCGATGCGGACCGCCCGACCCGGTTCCGTCCACCCGTCCCGGTGCTGACCGCCTGAACCGGGCCTGAGCGCCCGCACCGGCTCACGTATCCCGGAACGCCTACCACCGAACCCCCTACCGCCGAACCCGCCTGACAGCGCGTCACCGTCAGGCGGGTTCGGCATTGCCGCGCCTCCATTGTTCTACTAGCATGCGAACAATGGAGGTTTTAATGAACCGGAAGAATGCCGCCCGTGCAGCCCTTGCCGCGCTGCCGTTCCTGCTCGCAACCGCCGCCGACCTGACCCTCTTCGCCACCCGCCGGGACCGGCTGCCCGCGCAGCTGGCCAGCCATTTCGTGGGCAACGGCAGGGCGAACGACCATGCGAGCCAGACCTCTTACGTCGTGGTCACCGTGCTGCTGCTGGTCGGTACAGGCACGCTGTCGACCCTGATGACGGTCGCGGGGAAGTTCTCCGGCGCCGCTCACCGCAGACTGGTCGCCGGCGGCTACGCCGTCGCGGGATTCCTCGGCTACCTGATGGCGGTCGTCCTGCTCATCAACGTGGATGCCGCCGAGGACGCGAAGGGCCGGGCCCAGGCGGTCTCGTTCCCGATGTGGCACCTGGCCGCGGGGATCGGGGTCGCGGTGCTCGCCTTCGGGCTCGGGCTGCTGATCGCCGGGCTCCTTCCGGTGCCGCAGGGCCCGTCCGCCGCCGGGCCTGCCGGGGAGGGCGAACGGATCGTGCTGGCCGACGGGGAGGTCGCGGGGTGGGCGCGCAGTGCCGGGACCTGGTGGCCGCCGGCGGTCGCGCTCGTGGTGGTCGGAAGCGGGTTCATCCTGCTGTTCACCGCGGGCTGGGCGGCGGCGGTGCCGGCTCTCCTCGTGGGCGCGGTCCTGGCGAGCTTCGCCCACCCGTACGTGAGCGTGGACCGGCGGGGCATCACCGTCTCCGGAGTGCTGCCCTGGCCCCGCATAAGGGTCCCGCTGGACCGGATCGAGACGGCGACCAGCCGGAACATCAACGCCCTGGCGGAGTACGGGGGATGGGGGTACCGGGTCCGGGCGGGGCGCACCGGGGTCATGATCCGCTCCGGGGAGGGGCTCGTGGCGCGGCTGTCCGGCGGCCGGGACTTCGCGGTGACCGTCGACGACTCGGCGACCGCTGCCGCGCTCCTCAACACCCTGATCGACCAACGCCGAACGGAACACTGACCATGCTCTTCCGGGTCGACCCCACCTCCACCGTTCCGCTGGGGGACCAGATCGCGGCCTGCGTGCGCCGTGCCGTCGTCGACGGGGCGGTGGCTCCCGGCGAGAGACTGCCCGCCGCCCGGGTCCTTGCCGAGTCGCTGGGGGTCAACGTGCACACGGCGCTGCGCGGCTACCAGCGGCTGCGCGAGGAGGGCCTGATCGAACTGCGCCGGGGACGCGGCGCGGTCGTTACCGCGGGTGCCTCCCCGCACCGCGCCCGGCTGCTGGAGCGGGTACGCGCGGTGGTCGTCGACGCCCGTGAGATCGGGATGACGGAGGAGGAACTCCTGGCCCTCGTCCGTACCGAACTGAACGCCGGGTAGCGGCCGGTACGACGCTCCATGCCGCGGGAGCAGGCATCTCCGTGCCGGGAGGGACAACGTCCGTGCACTGCCACGAAGGGCACCTCCGTGCCGCGAGTGCCCGCCGCCGTACCGGGAGGCAACGTCCGTGCGTGCTGCTAAGGGCCCGCCTCCGTGCCGGAAGGTGGCAACGTCCGTGCACGAGGGTCCCCCTCCGTATCGGAGAGGGACCCCCTGGGTCACGAGGGGGCCACCTCGTCCTGCGAGGTGGCCCCGGGTGGCAGGGTCAGGAACCGCTGCGGGCGAGCGCGGCCGCGAAGCCGTTCTGCCACAGGTAGTTCACCTGGTTGCGCTCGTTCGTGTCCGGATACGGGTTGGTGCAGGACGGGCCGGGGCCGCCGCCCGACATCAGCTCGCTGCACGGACCCGAGTAGTCGTCCGGCAGGCCGAGCACGTGCCCGGTCTCGTGGGTCGTGACGCGGGTCGAGTCGTACTGCTGGTTCTGCGCGTAGTCGAGGAAGATGTAGCCGTTGCCATGCCCGTCGGTGCTGGCGTACGAGCCGCTCGGGTCGTCGCCCTCGTAGTACGTGAAGTCGGCGTTGGAGCCTTCCTGCAGCTGGACGTTGGAGACCGAGCTGTTCCAGATCTGTGCGCTGTTGGCTATCTGGGTGCGGAAGCTGGGGGCGTTGGCGGTGCTGTAGACGATCGTGACCGACTTGAGGCCGGGGTTCGCTGCGCGCTTCTCGGCAACGGACTTCACCACCGCATCGAAGAACGCCTTGTTGGCGGCGGCGCTCTCGTGCGAGCCGGCGTGGGCGGTGTACGCGGCGTGGGGGCCGAGGAGGGAGCGGCAGGCGCCGGGGCGGCAGAGGCGAGCGCGGGGTGGTACCCAGCGCGGCGGCAAGGCCGAAGCCGAGGCCGAGCACGGCAGACGTGACGGTCCTGGGGTGTCTCATGGGGGATCTCCTACCAGTTACCTGTCAGAGGAACCCGTCCGATGATCGGACTCGGACGGGGGCGGTACGGAGAGAGTGTCGGCGAATCGGAGCCGGTGCGGATGATGCCAACTGGGGATAGCACGGCCCTATCACCCCGCGGAGAACCGGAGGGCCGCGAGCGGACACAAACGGTGCCGTGCATTCCGACGACCGCTGAATTGGCGGCGTTTGGTGGGGTTGGGGTGTCTGGTGCGGTAGGGTCCCGCCGTCCTACCCTCGGCACATGGAGCTTGAGGTGAGGCACCTCAGGGCGCTGTGCGCCATCGCCGACACGGGCAGCCTGCACCGGGCCGCCCGCAGGCTGGGCGTGAGCCAGCCCTCGCTCACCACGCAGCTGCGGCGGATCGAGAACTCCCTCGGGGCCGAGCTGTTCAGCCGCGAACGCACCGGCTGCCGCCCCACTCTGCTCGGCCACGCCGTCCTCAGCCGGGCCCGTCCGCTCGTGGACGGGATGAGGGCCCTGGTCACCGACGCGAAGGCGGAGGCCGACGCGGCCCGCTCCGGCGGCCCCCGGCTGCGGATCGGCTGTACCGCCAGCCGGGTCATCGGCGGCTGGCTGCGCAGGCTGCGGATCCGGCTGCCCGGGACGGACATCTCCCTTCGGGTCGACGTGTCGGCCCATGCCCTGCTGCGGGCCGTCGAGGCCGGGCGGCTCGACGTCGCCTTCGTCCACGAGGTGGAGGGCTGCCCGCTGTACATGCCGGACGGCCTGGTGCAGCGGGTGCTGGTGGACCGCGAGCCGCAGTTCGTCTCGATGGCCCGCGACCACCCGGCCGCCGCCCTTCCCGTCGTCGACCTGACCGACCTGGCCGCCGACCGGTGGATGGTCGATCCCACGGTGGACGGTGAATGGGACGGTCTGCGCCGGGTGTTCGGCGCGGCCGGTGTCGAGCCGACCGTGCTGCACGGCGACTACCTCACCGCCGCCTCCCTGGTCGTTCTCGGCGAGGCGGTCGCCCCCTGCCAGCCGACCTCGGGCCCGCGCGACGACATGGCGATCCGCCCGCTGCGCGACGACCCGCTCGCCGTGCGGCTGCTGCTGGTCTCCCGGCCCGGCGCCGACATGGCGGCGGTGTACGGCGAGCTGGAGGCCGCCTACCGGGAGGCGGCGCGCCGGGCGGACGGCTACCACCAGTGGTTGCTGCGCAACCGCAGCCCGCTCGCTCTCTCCTGAGCACGGCGCCCTTCCCGGCCGGGCCCCGACACCCGCTCATGCTCGGGCCCCGATTCCCCCTTGGTTTCCCGTGTCCGGGGTGATTCAGCCCAGAGCGAGGACCTTTCCGGATCGCGGCGCCGAAGGGCAGAGTCGAGATCATGAGGCTTCTGATGCTGGGTGGTACGGAATTCGTCGGCCGGGCCGTCACCGACGATGCGCTGGCGCGGGGGTGGGAGGTCACGGTGTTCCACCGCGGCCACCACGGAGCGCCGCCCGGTGTGGCCGAACTGCTCGGCGACCGCACCGCCGAGGACGGTCTGGCCGCGCTCGCGGCCGTGGAGGCGCCGGCCGAGGGCACCTACACGTGGGACCTGGTGGTCGACACCTGGAGCGCCGCCCCGTCGGTCGTACGGGACGCGGCCCGGCTGCTGTCCGGCCGGGCCGCGCGGTACGCGTACGTCTCAAGCCGTTCCGTGTACGACTACCCGACACCGGCGGGCCTGGACGAAGACGCACCGCTGGTCGAGGGCGCCTCGCCCGACGCGGGCGGCGACGTCCCCTACCCCCAGGCCAAGCGCGGCGGTGAACTGGCGGCGCTGGACGCCTTCGGCGACCGCGCGCTCCTGGTTCGGGCGGGGCTGGTCATCGGCCCTTGGGAGAACATCGGGCGGCTGCCGTGGTGGCTGAACCGGATCGCCCGCGGCGGCCCCGTGCTGGCACCGGGAACACCGGATCTGCCGCTCCAGTACATCGACGTCCGCGACCTCGCCGCATGGCTGCTGGATGCCGCGGAGGGCGGCCTGCACGGCCCGTACAACCTGGTCAGCCGCCCCGGACACACCACGATGGGGGAACTGCTCGACGCCTGTGTACGTGCCACCGGTTCCGGAGCCGAGCTGCGCTGGACCGACACCGAGACCATCCTCGCGGCGGGCGTCGAGCCCTGGAGCGACCTGCCGGTCTGGCTGCCGCCGGGGGAGCTGTACGACACCCTGCACCAGGGCGACGTCAGCAGGGCGTACGCCACGGGGCTGCACTGCAGGCCGGTGGCGGAGACGGTGGCCGACACCTGGACGTGGCTGTGCGAACAGGGCGGCACCGCACCGCAGCGGCCCGACCGCCCCCCGGTGGGCCTCGATCCGCAGATCGAGGCGAAGCTGCTGGCGGGCTGAGGGGGCCGCCGGCGGAACCCACATCAGCAACACCGGCACCTTCGTGGGCGTCGTGGCCAGGTCAGGGAGGCCGCCGCGGCGACCGAGGGCCCGGAGGCGAACTCCCGAACACGGGTTCGCGCGGCGGTGAACAGGGGACCGGCGGGATCGCGGCCGTGCTGTCGATCGCGGGATCGGCGGCCACGCCGATGGCCCGGCGGACGCGTCACCGCGACTAGTTTTGGCCCATGGCCGAACTGCTGCACCTCACCGAAGGCCCGCTGTGGGAGGCGGCCCGCGGGATCGGGACGTACGAGATGTCCACCCGCGGCCGCACCCTGCACGAAGAGGGCTTCATCCACTGCTCGTTGCCCCACCAGCTCGCCGGTGTGGCCGAGATGCTGTACGGCGCCGGGTGCCGGGCCGGAGCCGGCGACCAGGACCTCGTGGTGCTCGTCATCGACACCGAGCGGCTTCCCGCGCCCGTCCGGTACGAGCCGGCCGCACCGGGCGGCGAGGAGTTCCCGCACATCTACGGACCCGTTCCGGTCGACGCGGTCGTGGAGGTGCGCCCCTGGCAGCGCAAGGAAGGTGATCCCGCATGACCCCGACAGACCACCCGCACGGTTCCGAAGGCCTCACGAGCGGCCCCCTCACCGCGGTCACCGGTGCGAGCGGCGCGCTCGGCGGCCGGGTCGCGAAGCGGCTGGCCCGCGCAGGTGTTCCGGTGCGGCTCCTGGGGCGCGACCCGTCCAGGCTGCCCGAACTGCCCGGCGCCGACACCGCTCCGGCCGCTGCCTACGGTGACGGGGAGGCGATGCGCCGCGCCCTGGCCGGGGCGCACACGCTGTTCCTCGTCTCGGCGCACGAGAGCCCGGACCGGGTCCGCGAGCACATGACCGCGGTGGACGCGGCGGTGGCGGCCGGCGTGGAACGGATCGTGTACGTCTCCTTTCTCGGGGCCGCACCCGACGCGACGTTCACCTTCGCCCGGGACCACTGGGACACCGAGGCGCACATCCGTACGACCGAGATCCGGTACACCTTCCTGCGTGACAGCTGGTACCTCGCAGGCCTCCCGGCGATGACCGGTACCGACGGCGTGCTGCGCGGACCGGCCGGTGACGGCAGGGTGGCAGCGGTGGCCCACGAGGACATCGCCGATTCGGCCGCGGCGGTCCTGCTGGCCGGCGCCGACCTCTCGGGCCCCTCCCACGACGGGCAGACGTACGACCTGACGGGCCCCGAGGCGTTCACCCTCGCCGAAGCGGCCGAGGAGCTGGGCCGGGTCACCGGACGGACGATCACCTACGCCCCGGAGACGCGGGAGGAGGCCTACGCCTCCCGGTCCCGCTACGGCGCGCAGGACTGGGAGGTGGCCGGCTGGGTCACGTCCTACGAGGCCATTGCCGCCGGAGAGATGGCCACGGTCTCGGACGCCGTACCGAGGCTCACCGGCCGCCCGGCCAAGAGCCTGGCCACGTACCTCAAGGAACACCCGGACAGCTACCGGCACCTCCTCACACCGGCCTGACGGACGAACAGCCGAATAGTCGAATGACAGTCACGACGGTTGAGCGAACGACCGGCTGACCGACGCCACGAACCGACCGGAACCCGATGCGTACGGAAACCCCCTGGGGCCCCTGGGACCCGCCGCCGCTCGGCGAAGCCGTCCGCCTGCTCTCCCCGCTGCGCACGCCGTGGTGGATCGCGGGCGGCTACGCGGTCGAACTGGCCGTCGGCCGCGCCTACCGGGAACACGGCGACATCGACGTGCTCCTGCTGCGCCGCGATCAGCTCGCCGCCCAGCAGGTGCTGCCGGGCTGGGAGTGGTGGGCCGCCGACCCGCCCGGCACGCTGCGGCCCTGGCGCCCCGGCGAGATCCTGCCGGCGCACGTCCACGACATCTGGTGCCGGCCGGGCCCGGCCGAACCGTGGCGCGTCCAGTTCATGCTCGATGACGCGGAGGGCGCCGACTGGGTGTTCCGCCGCGATCCCAGGATCCGCCTCCCGCTGGACCGGCTCGGCGAGATCTCCGGGGACGGCGTCCCCTACGTCGTCCCCGAGGTCCAGCTCCTCTACAAGTCGAGGTCCCGACGCCCCAAGGACGAACAGGACTTCGAGGCCGCACTGCCGGTGCTCGACGAGGACCGGCGCTCCTGGCTGACCGAGACGATCACCCTGGCCGAGGGCGCGGACCACCCCTGGGCGGCCCGGCTCCGGGCGGGCTGACCCGACCGGAGCTCAGCTCACGTACGCCCCGGCCCTCGCGGCAGCCGCCGCGGCCTCGGCGGCGCGGTCGGCGGCGGCCGTGTCGAGGGGGTCGCCACTGGCCAGCAGGCGGTAGTAGAGCGGCGCCGACACGGCACGGATCACCTCGTCCGGATCCGTGCCCGCGGGGAGTTCGCCGCGCTCGACGGCCTCGGCGACGCAGCCGGACCACTCCTTGATGCGGATCGCGTAGAAGCGGTGCAGGGCCTGGGCGGTGCGCGCGTCGCACGCCGCCGCCGCGATCACGGACCGGAACAGGGCGCCCTGGCGCGGGTCGGTGAGGGTCTTGAGCACGAGCCGGGCGTTGGCCCTGAGGTCCTCGGCCAGTGAGCCGGTCGCCGTACGCGGCGACGACTGCTCGGCCATGTCGTCGAGCAGATCCGCGATGAGCCCGGTGGTGGTCGACCAGCGGCGGTAGACGGTCGTCTTGCCGACCTCCGCGCGGCGCGCGACATCGGCGAGGTCGAGCCGGTCGAAGCCGTGCTCGGCCAGCGCGTCACCCGCCGCGCGCAGGACGGATTCCCGGACCCGGGCCGTGCGGCCGCCGGGCCGGACCGTACCGGGTTCCACGCTCTCCGAGGTCATAACGGGTCTCCAGTTCCATTAATTCACTCTGCTCTGCTACGGTCACCTCATCTTAACGGAACCACAGCTCCGTTAAAACCTCTCTCCGAGGAAGGCCGACCATGTCCGCACCCAGCGAGACCCCCTCACGCACCACCGGCACCGCTCAGGCCGGCACCGCTCCGTCGGCGGCCGCACCCCGCATGACCGGCCGGCAGAAGCTCGTCCTCGCTCTTCTCCTCGGCGCCCAGTTCATGATCGCCGTGGACTTCTCGATCCTGAACGTCGCGCTTCCCGTCGTCGGCGAGGGGCTCGGCTTCTCCCTCCCGGACCTGCAGTGGATAGCCACCGCCTTCGCGCTGGCCGCCGCCGGGTTCACGCTCCTGTTCGGCCGCGTAGCCGATCTCGTCGGCCGTAAGCGCCTCTTCGTGGGCGGCATGGTCGTGCTCGGCCTCTCCTCGGCGCTGGGCGGACTGGCGAACTCGCCCGAGGTCCTGCTCGCCGCCCGCGTCCTCCAGGGCCTCGCCACCGCGGCCGTCACCCCGGCCGGACTCGCCCTGCTGACCACCGCGTTCAAGGAGGGGCCGCTGCGGGAGCGCGCCCTGGGCCTCAACGGGGCCCTGATGTCGGCCGGGTTCACCGCGGGCGCGATCCTCGGCGGGCTGCTCACCGATCTGCTCTCCTGGCGCTGGGCCTTCTTCGTCAACGTCCCCGTCGCCGCCCTCGTCGTCGCGCTGGCCCCGGCCGTCATCACTGACTCGCGCCCGGCCGACCGCCCCCGGCTCGACGTGCCCGGAGCCGTGACCGTCACCGGCGGACTGCTGCTCCTGGTCTACGGGCTCACGCAGGCCGGTGCGACCGGCTGGACCACGCCCACCACCCTGGCCGCCCTCCTCGCCGGCGTCGCTCTGCTCATCGGCTTCTGGTTCGTCGAGAAGAGGGCCACCGCACCGCTCGTGCCCGTACGCATCCTCAAGCGCCGCAGCGTGATCTGGGGCAACGCCGCCGGGCTGATCGCCTTCGTCACCGAGACCTCGCTGGTCTTCCTGCTGACGCTCTACCTCCAGGAGGTGCTCGGCTACTCGCCCCTGGCCACCGGTCTCGCCTTCGGTGTCCTGGGCGTCGGCACCGTCATCGGCGGCACCCTCGGCGGCCGTGCGGTCGGCCGCTTCGGCAACCGGACGACCATCGTCGCCGGCGGCGTCGTCCAGGCCGTCGCCACGCTCTCGCTCGTGGCGCTCGGCACGTCCGGCCTCTGGATCTGGCTCCTGCTGGCGGCCACGTTCGTCGGCGGCATCGGCAACATGCTGGTGATCGTCGGCTTCATGGTCACCGCGACCTCCGGACTCCCCGACGAGGAACAGGGCCTGGCCACCGGCCTCGCCACCATGACCCAGCAGGTCGGCATCACCCTGGGCATCCCGGTCATGAGCGCCGTCGCCACCGCCCGGATGTCCGGCCTCGGCGACAGCGGCCCGCAGGCCGTCCTGTCCGGCGTCTCGCTCGCCATCCTGGTCAACTCGGCACTGGTCCTGGCCGGCGCGCTGCTCGCGGCCGTCTTCCTGCGGCCGCGGCGGGCGCGTCCGGAGCGGCCGTGATCGGAACTCGCCTACGGTGATCGGCAGTTATTCGGCGGCGGACGAGTTACCCCCAGGGGAGAGGCGAAAGCCGCAGAAAAGACCGCACCCGCCCCGCATGGACGCCGTTGTGAGGCGGCCTGCGGGCCGGGTGCGGTCAGGTAGGCGACATGGCCCACGCGAACGCGGGTCACTGGGCCTGGCCGGAGATCAGGCCTTCTTGGTCTCCTAGTAATGGGCCAGGTCGGCGACCTGCAGGGATTTTCCCTGCGGGCCGTTGACCTGGCCGTTTACCGTTGGCCAGCGATGGGTCGTGACGGTCCTGATCGGGTGTCCTGCGGACTGTGTGCGGACCGGGAAGGGACTGATGCGATACCACTTCACGGCTCTCGACGCACGGCTACGGTGAGCAGTGCGGCCACTGATAGCACGATGCCACCGAGGAACACATGAACGAGTCTGTTGCACCGGATGCTGCTGCTCGGTCCGAGGGCCAGGCGACATTTGGATCTGCCACTGTTCCCCAGGATGCGACCGCCCGGGGCGCCACCGCTGCGGCCGGTGAAACGGAGCGAGGATCGAGCACCTACGCCACAGGCGGTGGCGGCGTTTCGTTCGCGCACCGCGTCGCGGCCGTCTATCTCGCTGGCATGTTGACCGGCGCAAGACGGGCGGAGGTATCTGAACTGCCGGTTCGGAGGGTCTCATTCCAAACCGGTCCGGCACACCCGGTGGATGACCTTCTCGTTGAGTGCGGTGATGAAGCAGCCAAGGTCGTCCTTGCCGTGGCATGTCGAGCAACGCCAAACTTCGTGCAGAGCCATGACGATACGGTGAAGCTGGTTGGGTCGCTGCTCGCCGAGGTCGAGAAGTTCGACACTGATGCTCACCAGGTGGCTGTCGCGACCGCCGGTCGGCGCAACCAGTGGGACGAGCTCGCAACGCTCTGCGATATCGCGCGTGCTCATGCCGACCTGGAGGCGTTTCAAGCGTCTATGGACGTCGATGGCCGCTGGTCGAAGCCGGTACGCGAGCGCCATGAGCATTTCCTGAAAATGGTCGAGAAGGTGGTCGAAGGCGAAACCACGCCGAAAGAGGCCCTGCGCCTGGCGTGGCGGCTGCTTGGTCGGCTACACATCCTCGGATTCGCGGTTCAGAGCCCGGATGAAGGTGACCGCGCGGCGGCCGCGACGTCGCTGGATGTCGTGGCTTCGGCTGCAGCCGACGGGGTGGAGGTCCGGAACCAGCTAGAGGTCGAGGCAACCCGCTACGACGCGACGGGCGGCGTGGTGGACCTCAAGATGCTTCGCCGTGACATTCATGTGGTCCTGGAGTCGACCGCGACTCGAAGCCGACACGCGTGGTCGGTGCTCGCTGAACAACGCAAGCTCGCTATCGCTGGCGTTCGGACCACTATCGGTGATGAGTCATCCGGCGGACCGGTCGAGATCTCGTTCGCCGACCGCCGTGAGCAACTCGCTGAGGCCCTGCGCGATGCCGGTACTCGTGCTTCGGCTCTGTTGGTATCCGGCGAGTCGGGCATCGGCAAGAGTGCGCTGACGCTGTCGGCCGTCGCAGAGCTGGAAGCCGCAGACCCCGCCGGGTTCCAAGGGGTGGTCGTGAACTTCCGAGGTCTGCCGCAGTCGAGCTTGGAGCTGCGAGCTGCACTTGGGATGTCGCTGGAAGACGTGCTCGCAGAGACATCGGCACCGTCTCGGGTCTTGGTCATCGACGCGGCTGATGCTGCTCTGGAGCGGTCCGCCGGCCTCTTGAGCGACCTGGTGCTGGCAGCGGCTGCGGCGGGTTTGGGGCTCGTCGCGGTGACATCTGACGTGGCACTGGGCTTCGTACGGGAGCAGGTGGAGCTGGGGTTCGCGAAGTCCGTTTCATCTTTTGCGATGCGACCGTTGGGCGATGAGGACATCTCGGTCGTCTCAGGCCGCTTTCCACTCTTGCGTACGGTCCTAAGAGACCTGCCCGTGAACTCGCTGCTGCGCAGACCCGTTGTGCTGGACCTTCTGGCTCGGACCGGTGCGGAGCCAGATAGGTCACTGGGTGAGTGGGAGTGCCTTGATCTGGTGTGGAGCAGAATGGTTCGGGGCGATGGGCGGCCCGGTGTCGGCTCGGCGGAGGCGCGCGAACAGACATTGCTCGCGGTAGCCGCAGCAATCATGGAGCTGCCCGAGGGCCGTCGACCCAGCACAGGCATCGATGCTGCAGCGGTCGACTCACTGCGTCGGGATCATCTGCTTGCGCCACCGAGCCGATATCAGAACCAGCCGGATTTTGCACATGACGAAGTCCGACGCTACGCGACTGCCATCCTTCTCGTCCGTGGCCAGAGCCCGACCGATTTGCTTCAGGCAGCGGGGGCGCCCCGGTGGGCACTGTCGGCGGCCACTCTTGCGTGCAAAGGACTGCTGAAAGCGCCGGGTGCTCGGCCCGTCCGGAAGTTCATCGAACTGCGCTCGCAGTTTGATGAGTTCGCTGCTGCGCGCGGAATCCGATGGAGTGATGTCCCAGTGGAGGCGGTACTGGAGACGCCATTCGCGTACGAATGCCTGAAGTCAGCATGCAAGGATCAGTCTGTCGGCTTGGTGCTCGGCGACGTGGTTCGGGTTATCCAGCAGAGGCATAAGGTCAATGGGCTGATCGACCGGCCTAGCGCGAATCCCGTTGTGCGGATTCTCCTTGATTCCGAGCAACCGTGGGACGTTTCGAAAGAGTCCTTCGAGCTGCTCGCGGATTGGCTGCAAGCTCTGTCCTTGGCAAACATTTCTGCTGGTAACGAACTGCGAATCCGTCTGCGGGAACGTCTACTTGCGCACTGGAACTCCTTTCCTCTACGCAAGGCCCAAGGGGACGCACCGTCCGGACGGATGCTGCAACGTCGTCGACGCCGGCGCGATCTGGATCACCACCTGACTGGCGAGGAGTTCGTCGAAACGTTGGCGCTGCTCGGTCCGGACATCGATGATGCCGTCGAAGCTTGCCTTCGGGCTATCGGGGAAGACGCGCCAGCCTTCCTGGCCCCGGCAGCAGACGCGCCGTTGAGTGCCCGAGCCTTGACGCAGAGGGATCCGGAGCTATTGGCGACGCTGATGATGGCCTACTACGTTGACAACGAGCGACTCTGGCACCGAGATGAGGGTGTTCGACAGCACCAGGGTCGGTGGAAGGGGGTCGGAGTACCTTTCTCTCAGTACTATTTTGGTGGATTCTGGCAGCTATTCCAGACGGCGTCTCCGGCTACTTCGGTGCGGGTGTTGAACAATATCTTGAATAGTGGCGCGAAGGCGCGAGTGGAAATGCTGTCGCGCCCTAGTCCGCCTTTTGTGTTGAGTGATCCATTTGATGGCGAGGGTGAGGGTGTTGGTGGTGATACGGAGAAGCCGCAGGGTGAGGACCGCGGTGCCATTCTGAACATTGACGGCACTGCCCGCTTGTACGTCGGCGACAGTCATGTATGGAGTTGGTACCGGGGCGCGTCGGTCGGCCCATACTCGGCGATGAGCGCGCTTCAGGCAATGGAGCGGATTGCCGACATGTGGTTGAGCCGAGGCGTAGCCCCGAAAAGAATCGTTGAGGTACTCCTAAATGGCTGCGAGAATCTAGCGGTTCCGGGGTTGCTGTTCGGGCTGCTCGCACGCCACATGCAGCATGTCGACACCGAACTTGACCTGTTCCTCGCCGAACCGATCGTCTGGGAGTTGGAATTCGGTCGTGTGACGAGAGAGCATTCAGGGCTGAGTGTAAAAACCGAGGGGCTTGAGAACCTCGAACGTCGCCAATGGACGCCGCGTGAGGTAGCCATGCAACTGATGGTGCACGGCGGGCAGGAGCGTTTCCCAGCTTTGAAGGAGGTCGGCCACAAGCTTGTCGAAAATGGCGACCGGATCGGTATAAGTCAGGAGCTTACGAAGAACTGGGCCGCCAGCCTGGACGCGGACCAATATCGACTCAAGCGACAGGGCAATGAGGTATACATCGAGGTCGAACCCCCGTCTGAGTTGCGAGCCGCCCTAGAAAAGGAAGCGGCCTACCAGGAGACTGTGCAGACTAGCTTGCGGATACAGAATCGATACTGGGGATCGGCCAAGACTGGCGCCAATCACATGCCTCCTCCGTCGGATGAGATCGCCGCGGACCTAGCGGCGGGCCGTGCCCTGCTGGAAGACGATGAAGCTGTGAGCCCGAGCCGGTATTTGAATGCCGTTTCTCACGTTGTCCGGGCAGCGGTGGAACGAGCTGCCACTGGTGATACAGGGGTGCTGGGCAACGAAGCGAAGTTCGCAACGGAATTTGTCGTCGGCATCGCGTTGTCCTTCCAGGAGGCCGAGGACCAACGTCACGAGGACCAGTTTTTCGATCTTGGTGCCGACCGAGCCGTGGCACAAGCCGTGCCGGCGTTCCTAACACCCGCACTGGCTGCGCCGCTGGCAGCGGCCGACGGCTCGATCGAAGATATTGCCGAGGCTGGTCTTGCGATGGCAGGCAAGGCGTCCCTGGAGACTCGGCTATACCTCGCTCGTGGATGCGATGTCGTCTGGAGATCCCCATGTCACTTCGATCCCTGCACCCACCGGACCGCGTTGAACTGGTTGCTTGAGACCGCCCGTGGCGCAGAAATCGGTCCGTGGGACCAGGACGGCCAGCGACGGTCGAGGGTCCGAGTTACCGGCGATGTTGCCCGACGCCTCCAGGAACTACCGGGTGACTCCGTCGACATCGCGGTTCTCGACGCAGCCATTCGCGGACTCGGCGCCGCTGCGTCGACAGGTCATTGTTGTACCGACGACGCAGCCATGCTGCTCACCGTGTTCCTCCACGTCCAGCGGCGCGCCATGGTCGTGCAGGCAAACGAGGGCTGGTCCGCGGACGACCGCGGGACGCATACCCTGGCCGCCGCACGAGCTCTGCTCGGATGCTTCGCAACGGGCAGTGACGCCGGACCGATGCTCGAGCACCTCGATGCTCTTCGCGCAGATGCGGGACTGATGTCGAACTTTCTGCACGGCCTTGCCGCAGCAGGTGCAGAGAACGAGCGGCTAGCCGCAGCTGCCCGAGGTGTCTGGCCATCTTTGCTGCGCCACGCCGTTGGCTACGTGAGTGACGACCTGAATCCCTACCGCGACCGTCACTGGGGCGCATGGGCCGCTGCTGCGCTACTACCGGACCCTCTTCCGTGGGTGCAAGGTCTGTACAACGAGGTCGTCGGTCTTCCCATCGACTGGGCCCGTGCTGAAGACCTCGTTGGGTCTATCGAGGATTGGTTGTTGACCGCTCCCGGGGAGGCCAAGCCTGTCGATGCGCTCATCGGCATCCTGCGAAAGCTCCCGAAGGAAGTGCAAGCCACCCGCGGCATTTCCTGGGTCTCCGATCTGTGCATTCAAGATGGACGTGTCACAGTCAAGCAGTCGTGGTTTTCGGATAGCTGGCTCAAGGACATTCGCAGAGCGGCCGAGGAACTCGGCAACTTGGATGAATGGCAGATGCTCGTCGACTCTTTGGTGGTCGCCGGAAATAAGACGCTGGCGCCGTACAGCAGGTGATGCCTCAGGGACCCGTCAGATCTCCTGCGACACTTCCGGATCGCTTGGCTCGGAGGCGACGGGCTTGATGCCTTGACGACGTGCGAACGATCGTGGCGCGCGTCCGCCTGTTGCGAACGGTCGCCCTGGCTATAGCCGGGGCGGGTTCGTACTGCTATTGCCAGCCGTCGAGGGAGACCTCTGAGTCTCCCCCTAGATAATGGTGGAGGGCGCTTGAGGTGGTGACTACGAAGTTTTCGGGGATGGCGTTCGCGTCGACCCAGCGGACCTGGGCGTGCTTGCGGGGTTCGCGGTTCTCGGGTTCGCCGGTCCACTCATAGGCGGCGAAGACGACCGTGAGGAAGCCGTTGGGGGACTCAACGCCCCAGGCTCCGTGGATGATGTGGGCGACCTTGAGGGCCTCCGGCTTCACCGTGAGGCCGGTCTCCTCGTAGAGCTCGCGGACTGCCGTCTCAGTGATGGGCTCGCCCGGTTCGCTCTTGCCGACGGGCAGGTCCCACATCCCCTGGGCGAACTTGGCGTTCTCGCTGCGCTGGAGGAGGACGACGCGGTTGGTGGCCTTGTCGTGGACGATGACGGCCGCGACAAGCAGGGTCATGGAGTCGAGTGCCGGCTTGAGGGCCGGGGGGCGGTTGTCGGTCTGCTGGGCCACGGGGTTCCCTTCGTCGGGCGGGTTGTTGGGCATGTTAGGCGAGGGCCTCGCGGGCTCGGCGGGCGAGATCTGCTGCGCCTGGGACGCGGCGGCGCTGGTATACCGCGAGCGTGGAGCGGATCGAGGTGATCGCCTTGCGGGTGCGGTCGGATGTCATGCCCTCCATGAGGACCAGGGCCTGGGTCCAGGCCCCGACCGCTTCGTCGGCTCGGGCTTGGGCTGCGAGGTTGTCGCCGAGGTCGGCGTGGGTGAGGGCGTGGACTCGCTTGTACTTCTCCGGGTCCCAGCGGGTGAGCGCGTCGCGGTGCTGCTGTTCCGTACCGATGTGGTCGGCGAGGTCGGTCAGCGTGCGTGCGGTGTGGCTGGCCACGGTGCCGGCGGCGGGACCGCTGACGCGGGAGAAGCTGGGCTGGGGCCCGTCCTCGCGCAGAAGTGCGTCTTCAGCGGCGAGGAGAGCGCGGGCGGCCAATGGGTTCTCGCCGACCGCTGCGTAGGCGCGGGCGTGCGTGATGTGGAGGAGGGCTTCGGTCTGGCCGTCCACGTGGCCGAGGCCGCGGGCGAGCGCGCCTTTGACGAGGTCCACGCAGTAGTGGGGTTGCTTGAGGCTGAGGGACTGATGGGCGAGGGCACGCATCATCCAGGCGGCGTGGCCGTGGGGGTCGGCTTCGCAGGCGAGTTGGTAGCCGACCTGGTAGTAGCGCTGGGCGGCGCCTTCGTGGCCGAGGTCGTGGTGCTTCCACCCTGCGAGGTAAGCGAGTTCAGCGACAGCGCCGAAGGCGGCCTGGCGTAAGGGTTCGGAGGGGAACCGTCCGCGCAGCATGGGGGCGGCGGTGTCGGCGAGGTAGGCAGTAACAGTGGTCAGGCCGTGGCCGCCGCCGAGGCGTTCGTCGGCGGCGCTGAAGGCTGCCGTGATCTGTCGTACGACGTCGATGTCGTCGCTTCCGACGAGGGAGCGTGCGGTGCGGGCGCGGAGCATCCGCGAGGTGGCTTCCTGATCGTGCAGGAGCGGCATGGCCACGCCGGCCGTGGTGAAGGCGGCGATTGCGAGGAAGCGGCGGCGCTCGACGTCCGCGCGGCCGAGGTCGGTGACCGCGGTGACGGGGTCGGTGTCCGGTGGCGACTCCGTGTCGGGTGAGTGGAGGCCGAGCTCGGTTCGGGTGACGACGCGTCCCAGCCGCCGGGAGAGGGCTTCGGCGAGGTACTGGCCTGCCTGGCCGGACGGTGTGCGGGCACCGCCCACCCAGTGGGAGATGGCCGACTTGTTGGTCTGGAGTAGTTCGCCGTTCTCGGCGGCGATGCGGCGTACGTCCTTGGCGAGTGCGTCGTATGTGCACCCGGCGGCGTTGATCGTGTCGCGCAGGCGGGAGTTGGCGCTGGTCGGTGTCGGCACGGTCGCCTCCGCTCCGGGTCCGTAAACCGTGTATACCGCATGGCCTCGCTCACACCGTACCCACTCTGCGTAGCGGGCGGTTCACTTATCGACAGCCGCCCCACTCTCGGGCCGGGCGGCCCCCAAGTTCCGTACGCCCCACCGGGCTCGGGCATTCCTATGCCCCGGCCCGGACGATCAGAGACGGAGACACGGTGACCACCATCGACACCGCGACCATCACGGTCGAGCTGCCCGACGCCTTCGACCCGCGCTGGAACCGCCTGCCCGGCATCCAGGTGGACGGCCGGCGCATCACCATCGACTCGGCCGAGTACTTCTTCCGCTTCGAGTCCAGCACCTGGCTCGTCGCCGACTGGGAGTTGGTGAAGGCCCAGCTTCTCGACGTGGACGAGACGACCGGGAGCGCGGTCGAGCAGCTTGCGCTCGACTTCATCAAGAACCACGGCGAGTCCACCTCCGACGCGGCCCGCGTGCTGGCGACGGCGTACGGGGTGTACTCGTACCTCTTCCGCGAGGAGCACTTGGCCGGCCTCGGCCTCCCGCAGGTCACCGCCGAGCACCTGCGGATGCTTCGCGAGGCGGCCACGCTGATGGCGCTCAACAAGGTGGAGCTGGACGGGCACATCTCCAACGTCGGCCCGTGCTGGTTCTTTCCCGCCGCTACTTCCGTCGTCTTCGACCTGGACGACGCGACGGGCGGGATGCTCGACGAGGTCTACCACGGCGGCTGGTTCAACGAGCACCGCCGGATCGAGTCCATCAAGGCCCACGCGGCGCTCGGCGGACGGCTCGTGCACGGCTGCCAGTCCGTGCCGGACCAGTCCGGCGGCGTGGTCGCACCCTACGGTGCCTCGATGGCGAACTTCCGCGACGACCTCGCCGCGTTCAAGGCGGGCTGGATCGAGCAGGTCTACGCCCACCGCGTGACCGCAGCCGAGTAACCCCGCCCCCAGTACGGCTCCGGGGCGGGCCAGCTCGCGCGCGCCCGCCCCGGAGCCCACCAGTCCCCTGGAGACCCCCATGGACCAGAGCCTGTCCGCCACCCTGCTGGACGACTTGTGCGCCCTCGTCGGCAAGCCCCTCCCCGAACGTGCCGAGATTCGCGTCTGGGGCATGTCCGGCGTCGAACGCGTCACCTTCCCCGACGGCACCACGGCCGTTTTCAAGTACGCCAAGGAGCCCTTCGACCGCGAGGCCCAGGCCCTGCGGATGGCATACCAGCGCGGGCTCCCGGTCCCCGCGCTCCACGCCACCGCGATGCAGGACAATTGGCTCGGGATGCTCATGGACGATCTTGGCACCCCCGTACGGGACGCCGACGACCTCGACGGTGTCGCCGCCGCCGTGATGCTCCATGCCGCCCGCCCGGCAGGCGGTCTACCCCTCCTCGACAGGGCGGGCCTCGCAGCCCTGCCCGGTCGAGCCCTCAACCACCTCCAACGGCTGCGGAAAGCCGACCGATGGACGGACTGCGACGACGTCGAGATCGCCCTGGGGAAGATCTCCGCCGCAGCTGAGGCCCGCGTCGAAGGTACGACGCTCGACCCGTTCGGATGGGTCCACTCCGAGTTCCACCCCACGAGCGTCCACATCGGGGAGAACGGCTGGCACCTCCTCGACTTCGCCCGCGCCTTCACCGGACCCGGCCTGATCGACCTCGCCTCCTACCACGGCACCACCGACGTGCCGAGCCCCTTCCGAATGCGGGTGTTCCTGGAGCAGTACGTCACCGCAGGCGGTCATGAAGACGCCCTCGCCACCCGGGGCGGCCTGAGCGCCGAGGCATGGGCCCTGGGCTGGCATCGCATGTGGGCCGTGGAGTGGTTCATGGAGCAGGCCATCCGCTGGATCGACGACCCGGCCAAGGACCCCGCGTACATCCCCGTCGTCCGCCGCCACCTCAACGACGTGGTCCACCTCCTGGAGGTCTAGGTGCTCGCCCGGATCTCCCCCTGGTACGCCCACGCAGCCCAGCGCACAGCCGCTGCCCCCGCGCACGCCCTCACCGCACCGGCCCGGATGGAATGGAGCACCCACGCCGGCATCGGTCCCGGCGCCGAGATCCTGGGACGGGACCTGTGTGGCAAACGTGTCCTGGAGCTGGGCTGCGGCCCCGGCCACAACGTGGCCCACCTCGCAAAGCACCACCAGGCCCGCGTCACCGGCGTGGACCTGGTCGGCCTCCAGGTACGCCGGTCCCGCTCCCACTACGGCCACATCGACGGCGCCACCTTCGCCGCCGGCCACGCACTGCACCACCTGCAGGCCACCGGCCATACCTTCGACGCGATCTACTCCGTCTTCGGCGCCGTCGGCCTCGTTGCCCCCGAACTCCTCCTCACCGCCGTTTCCCGACGCCTGAAACCTGGCGGTGTGCTGGCCTTCTCCGTCCCTCACCCGGCACGGGCCGGAAGACATCCATCCACGGACGACCGTCCGCGCGAGGACTACGTCACCATGCCCGACCGCACCCGACTGCCCCTCGCCCGATGGGAGTTCGACGCCCGCCGCTGGGACGCCCACCTCTCCCGGACCGGCCTGCGCATCACATCGGCGCTGGAGCTGCGGCACCCGCGCCGCGACCCGTGGCCCACCACGCTCCTGATCACCGCCCGCAAACGCTGACCGATGGAGGCAACGATGCCCCTGCCCTACCTACTCCTGGACATCGACGGCGTCCTCATCCCGTTCCCGGCCGCCGACGGCAGCACCCCGCCCACCCACGTCCGCCACACCGTCCTGCCCACCGGTCGGCACCCCGACGACCCCGTGCCCATCTGGCTCGACCCGAGCCAGGGCGGCATGCTCACCGACCTCCTGACCAGCGGACTCGTCACCCCGTGTGGTGCACGAGCTGGCGCAGGGACGCCACCACGATCATCGGCCCTCTCCTGGGGCTGCCCGACTTCCCTTACCTCGACCTGCCTCGCCCCCAGATCACCACCAGCCACCCCGACGGCTACCTCTGGAAACGCGACCACGTTGACATCTGGCTGGCAGACGCCCCGGCCGTCTGGATCGACGACGACTTCACCGGCCTCGACCACGCCTGGGCGGCGGAGCGCACTGCCAGGGGAACGCCGACCCTTCTCGTTCAGCCCGACCCACATTTCGGGCTGCAGCCCGAGCACCTGACCGAGCTCACGACATGGGTCTCGCAGCTACCCACAGCCCGCGCCGTCTGACGACTGATGCCGTCGCGGCCACGAGCAGCGAGGGCATCAGGGTATTGCTCGTGCGTGAGCCGTCTGCGGTCTGTAGCACGTATCGGCACCCCTGATGTCGGAGTCGGCTGAAACACTGCGGCCGTGATCAACGAATCAACCCCGGACCTTTCTGGTGCTCCCGCCGGCTCCCTGCCGCCCAGAGCACAGGCAGAGCTCGCCGGCACCGCCTGGGAAGAGCTGCCGCACGTCTGTACGGGCCGTCACGGTGTGCCTGACACGGCGGGCATCCTCGGCGCTGTGCTCGCAGCCGACCCGGCCCGCCGAGTACGGGCGGTGGACGACCTATATCGGCTGCTCCTCAATCAGGAGCAGGTGTTTCCGGCGACCGCTCCGGCAGCCTTGGTCCTGGCCTGTCTTCTCGACGATCCGCGCACCCTCGCCGAAGACCGGTGGGAGCGCAGGGCCGGTCGCCGGTCACTTCGCGCCGAACTGCTGAACTGGCTGGCTGCGTTCGCCGACATCGCCCGCCTGGACGTTGAGGACGGTGGCGGCACGGCGCAGAATCTGACCGCCGCCCGAACTGCCAGGCCGCTACTCCACGACCGCATCGCGGACTTCTGCGACGCTGGCGATCCGCTGGTGAAGGAGGCCGCGCTCGCGGCCACCGCACTGCTCCTGGCCGACCCCGCCCTCGCCTCGTCCGTACCCCTGTATGCGCCCGCCGTTCGCGAGGGCCTTGCCGTGAGCGCGGACTCGTACTACCGGTGGATCGCCCGGGAACGGCTGGCTGCCTGGGGCGAGGACGTCACCGGTCTCGTCACTGCGGAGGAGGAGCGCCGCGCGGCCCTGGACCGGGCAGGCGAGTTGGCGGAGGACCCGTTCGGCCAAGACCAGGAGCAGGCGATCCGCTGGCTGGAAGAGCAACCCGAGGACACCGCAGCCCCGGAACGACTCGGCCACCGGCGTGAGGACCGGACCGCGCCCATACCGGCCGCCCCGCACGAGCCGGCACCTGAGCCGCCCGTGGCCGCCTCAGGTAGCGAGGTGGGGCACTGCGGCCCATGGCGAATCGCCAGGGCAAAGGAGCGCGCCGAGTGGACGTTCACGCCGTACGTAGGAGTCGGCCCCCTGCACTTCGGGATGACCTTGGAGGAGATCACCAGTGCCCTCGGAGAAGGGCCAGCCGTTTCGTCCTACTCCCACCACGGCGAAGACCAGCAGCTCAACTACGCCGACTTCACTGAGAGCGGGATCAGAGCCCTCTTCCATGACGACCGCCTGGGGTGCATCGCCGCAGACGCTCTCACCGGCCCCCAGGTGAGACTGGACGCAGCCCCGCTGACCGGCTGTGTGCCTTCCCACGTGGAGGAGTGGCTCGTCCACCGCACCACACGGCCCGGCAGCCTGGCGTACAGCGTCGCCGGCGATCCGGTCTTCGCCGACCTCGGCCTGGCGATCCGGTCCCAGCGGGCCGGCGACGTCGTCCTGACCCGACCGCTCTTCCTGCTCCATGACTGGCTCGACCTGTGGCACTCGCTGCCCAGCGAAGAGTGGAACTTCGCCTAAAAGGGCGTGGGGAGAGCATCTGCCCAGGCCGTCAGTGGTGCCGACTGCGCTCTCCGAGCCTCATGGCCACTGGTGTGGCCGGAAGGTGTGGCGCAGTGGACATGGGAGATGGGCCGCTGACGGTGTTTCGCCTACGTGCTGCCTGAACGCGTTTGTTCGGCTGTGCGGAGATGCGCCAGTTGAGGACCTCGGCGGGGTGCTTTGCGCTGTCGAGTTCCCGCTGGGTACCCACCTCAGCCAGGAGACGTCGGGGATTGTGGCCGGCGGTCTCGGCTTGGGCGAGGGTGGTGGTCAGAGCGGCCCAAGTGGGGTCGGCGAGGATCCGGTCGGCGTGGTCGGGGAGAGTCGCACGAACGTACTGCTCGTAGCGGCTGGCGGTCGCGGCTCGTGGTGCGCGGCGGGCCAAGTCCGCCAAGACGGGCGCGGCGGCCTGCTCGTAGCCCGCCTGGAGGTGGTGGAAGGCTTCGTCGGCGGCTGCGGCCTGCTGTTCGTGGCCTCGCTGCTCGTGCCATTTGGCGGCGGCGCGCGCCAGGTGCACGGTGGCGAAGAGTAGGGCGATGCCGAGTCCTCCGGGCTCGTTGGAGGCGTAAGCGAGTTCCTTGGCGGCTTGGCGTAGGGCGTGAGCTGCTTGGTGGTCCGCGAGGGTGGTCGATCGGCGGGCGCGGTTGAACGCCATGGCTGCTGCGCGCAGCTCTGCCCGGTGCGGGCCGGGCGTGGCGCTGGCGATGTTGTATAGGGCATCGCCGAAGGCGGCGAGCTGGCCTTGGGCGGCGGCGGCATCGTCGTCGGAGTCGAGGGCGGTCCCTGCCTCGAACATGGCGGCGGTGGCGTGCTGCCACGGCTCGGCAGGATCCGCCGCATACCGGGGGCGGTCGGCTATCTCCTGGTCGGGGAGGCGTTCGCGGAGACGGTTGATGGAGAGGTCGGGGGCGAGCTTCGAGCCGCCGTACCAAACGGGTTCGCCGGCTGCGTTGGTGACGCCGGGTGCGGCGAGGCTGTAGCCGATCACGTCGCCGCTCTCGGGGCCGAGGCGTGTCTTGACCTTGATGCCGAGGGATTGCAGCACGGTGAAGTAGTCGGCCTCGGTGTGTACGGCGGCGGCGACCGCGTACGCCCGCTCGCGCAGCCACTTTCGTGCCGTGATTGTCTGGCCCTGGCGCTCGGCCTTGGCGCGTTCGGCGCTGGTGGGGGTACGGGGGGCTGTGAGGTCACCGGACTTCAGGCGGCGCAGGCCGAACTCGGTCTCGATCCTGCGGCACTCCGCTTGTGCCCGTCGACCGTCCTGGTGGGTGCGTGGGCGGCGTCCGTCGGCGCGGACGGTGGTGGCCATGATGTGGATGTGGTCGTCGGCGTGGCGTACCGCGATCCATCGGCATGCCCTCTCGTCGCCTTCGGGGGCGATGCCCGTGGCGTGCACTACGCGGCGGGCGACCTCGGCCCACTCGGTGTCGGTGAGGTAGCGGTCGCCGGGTGCGGTGCGGACCGGGCAGTGCCAGACGTGCTGCGATGGCTTCTTGCCGTCCAGCTCGCGGGTGCGCAGGTCGACGTGGTGGTCGAGTCGCCTGGCGAGCTGGGAGTAGGTGGCTGCCGGGTCGCGGCCGGGGTCGGCAGCGCCGGCCATGTCCCAGGCGGCGACGATGTGGGGGTTGGTGTGCTCGTCGCGGCGGCCGGGGCCGAAGAGGTAGGCGATCAGTCCGCGGCTGTCGGAGCCGGTGGAGACGTCAGGAACCATGAGGCGTGCCGTTCGCCAGGAGCTGGTCGATGAGGTGGAAGCTGTTCTGTGCTGCTTGCTCGACGCGGTCCAGAACCGCCTCGGCGCGATCGGGCACGGTTCCCCGGTTGATTGCTGCGGTGATCTGGTTGAGGTTGCCGCCGATGCGGTTCAGCGCGACCGTGTGCACCTCGACGGCCTCGATTAGCGGGCGCAGAGGATCGTCCTCCGGACTGCCGACCATCCCCGCCTTGCCCTGCGCAACAGCCAGGGCAGCGTCCCCGACGAATCCGGCGAACCTCTGACCGCGCTGCTGAGCGGCGGCGCTGATCACCTGGACCGCAGTGCGCGTGAAGCGAATGTTCTTCTCCTGGTCGCGCTTCTCCACGGTGCGCTTGCGGTTCATCTGCGCGGGCAGGGCGGGGGCGTCGAGATCCCGCCAGGAGGGCTGCTCGACGAGTGGTTGGGCATCGGTAGGCGTACGGGGAGGAGCGGAGTCGGCTGCGGGCCGGCCAGAGTCCTCGGCCGCCCCCTCCTTCGGCTCGGGCGCCCCCTGGCGCTCGGCCTTGTCCTCCGCCACCCCTGGGCGGGGGCAAGCGCGGACGAAGCCTCGTTAGAGGCTCGTTCGCTCCAGCTTGCTGCTGGTCGTCGGGTGAGCCTGAACAACTTCCTGCGTCGGCGGGAGGCGGGGTCGTCGGCGTTCGATTCGGGCATGGTGGTGCTCCGTCAGTCGTGTGGGGTGGCCCGTCGTCGCATCCGTCGCATCCGTCGCGTGGCTGGTCAGCACAGGTACGGAGACGGAGGCAGGTACGGAGTGATCCGTAACGCCGAGGAGATCCGTCCCCGCGCTGACCTGCGCGGGGACGGATGCGACGGATTGATGCGGACCTGGTGTCAGCGAGTGGGCCTGGGGCCTGCGGGCCCTCCCGGCGGGCCGGTGGGCAGCGTCCCGGACGGAGGGGCGGGCGGCCTGCCCCGGGTCGGATGTGCCGGGACCTCGGCGGTGGGTGCCGACAGGGCGGGGTCGGGGCAGTAGCGGGCCCATGCGTCCACGAACTGGTTGCGGGCGTACGCCTTGGCCTGCCTGCCGTTCTCGAATCGGTAGTTGGCCGGGCTGATACCGAAGTCGCGCAGCAGATTCGCCAGGTGGTAGGCGTTCAGCCCCTTCGTGCCGTACTCCGCCCACGGGGCCTCGGCGTCCTGGATGAGGACCGCGAGCAGGTCCTGGCTGCGCATGGCCTCCTTGCCGGCCTCTTGGTCGAAGATGCGGCGGATGTCACGCAGCAGCCGCGTCTTCAGCGTCGTCTGCTCGTCCTGGACCACCTCGTTGCGCGTCATCGCGAGGCAAGCGGCACGTGCCCGCGCGGGCCAGTGCCCGCCGGCGAGGTCGGCGACGATGACGAGCGGCTCCCATGTGTCGGCGGCGCGGTCCTCGACGGGCATCTTCGGCACCGCGCCCGCGACGGTGCCGCGCTGCGGGACCAGCCAGTCGGCCAGCCGGTCGCGAAGCGCGTGCAGTTCCGGCACGGAGTACCGCGAGCGGAACGGGGTGATCCGCTCGCCCGGCTTGCGCTTCTGCATGCGGATGACGATCGCGCGGTCCATGATCGTGTCCGGCAGGTCGCCGATACCGGCCAGAGCTGCCATCGCGAAGGTGGGGAACGCGGTCGGCTTGTGCTCCGGCCCGGAGATCCGCCAGGCCGGCCGGTTGCGCTGATGCCCGGCGTTCAGCAGGCCGCGCAGGTCCTCTTTGTCGCCCGCCTTGGGGCCGAAAATGGTGTCGGCCTCGTCCACCAGCAGCGTCGGCGGGTTCTTGCCGATGACGCGGAAGACGACCGCGGGGGAGGTGTTCACCGTCATCATCGGCTGGTGGACGGTCTCGTAGAGAACGTCCAGGAGACGGGACTTGCCGCACCCCTTGGTCGGTCCCACCACGGCAAGCCGTGGCGCGTGCTGGAGGGCGGGCTGGATGTGGGAGGCCGCGACCCAGAGGGTGACCGCGGTCAGGGCCTCGTCGCTCGGCAGCACCACGTACCGCCCGATCGCGGTACGGAGGTCGTCCAGCAGCGCGCTGCCTTCGCCTGCCGGCCCGCCGCTATCTTGGGACTCTGGTCCGCCTGGAGCAGGAACGCCTGCGCTGTCCGACGCTGTTGTCGGGGCACTAGTTTCGGCAGGTCGCGAGTCGCGTGAGCTCCGGCTCGGAGCATCGGCGGGCGGGCCTCCGATGGCGGGGCGTGCTTCTCGGTCGCGAGGCAGACCCTGGCCCGGGACCGCGATCGGTGGCCAGGCAACACCGGATGCCTTCGAGGTGGCGGGGGACGTAGGGTCCTTCATAGATGTTCCTCTCAGGTGGGGGCGAGACGGGCAAGGTCTCGCCCCCGACCAGTTCGTTCAGGGATGGGCGAGGTGCAAGGGGATCTCCGGCCCTCGGCGTAGGCGCGCCGAGGGCCGTTCCTGTGTCCGGGCGGTCCGGCGGCTCATGAGGCCAGGCCCCACTCGTCTCCGCCGTCGATAAGCGCGCGCTCGTAGCGCAGCAGTTCGGCCTCGGGGTAGAGCACCCGCTTGCCGACCCTGATGCCGCGCGGCCCCTTCTTGAGCTGGCGCCAGTAGCGGACGGTGCTCTCGGCGGTGCGGTAGCGCTCGGCTACCTCGGCGGTGGTCAGGTATCGCATGCGTTCCCATTCGGCTAGGTGGTGATTCGATCTGCATAATCAGTACCTCATGATCGGCGGTTAGCCAAACCGGGAAGCCCGTGTTTCAATTTGGATAGCGATGGTCGCGATGGAGGTTCGATGGCAAGCGAGAAGCCCGAGGGTGGCGAGGTGCCGCTGCTCTACAGCGAAGGCAACGTGGCGGGCCGCGTGGCCCTGGAGCGCGAGGTCAGAGGGTGGAGCACGACCGAGCTGGCCGAACGGGTGACCAGAGCCGGCGTGAAGATGAACCAGACGGCCGTCTGGCGCATCGAGAACGGCTCACCCCGTCGCCGGATCAACCTCGACGAGGCGCTCGCCTTCTCCCGCGTCTTCGAGCTCCCCCTCGAAGAGCTGATGTCGCCGCCCCTGGAGGGGCTCGACGTCGACAGCCGACGGCTCGTCCAGGAAGCCGTCGAAGCGTTCTACGAAACCCGTGACGCCCGCGACCGTCTGCACCGTGCCGTGGTCGCCGTCGCCGGCCACATCAAGGCCCACCCGGACAGCTCGCGGGCGATCCATGAGCAATGCCTCCGCCTCATGGGGGACGGGCGAGACGCCCGCGTCCTCAGCGGCGACATCGAGGACGGGGGCCACTACTGACAACCAGCACAGAGGAGAAGCCACTTGGCGAACATCCAGAAGCGCCCCAACGGCAAATGGCGCGCCCGATACCGTGACCTCGACGGCAAGGAGCACGCCCGCCACTTCGACCGGAAGCTCGACGCCCAGCGCTGGCTCGACGAAGTCACGACCAGCGTGGTCACCGGTCAGTACGTCGACCCGCGCGCCGGTCGCATCACGTTCCAGAAGTACGCCGAGAGGTGGCAGGGCTCGCTCATCGCGAGCGAGGCGGGTGAGCGCATCACCGACAACGCGCTCCGGCTCCACCTCGTACCGGCGTTGGGCGCCCGCTCACTGGCGGCGATACGCCGTAATGACATACAGGTGCTCTTCAAGCACCTGTCCGACCAGCTCGGCCCCGGCAGCGTCCGTAACGTCCACGACGTCCTCGTGCGCGTCATGACCGCGGCCGTGGACGACAAGGTCATCGCATCCACTCCGTGCCGCCGGATCACCCTTCCGGTCATGCCGGACGAGGAGGTCACTCCGCCCACCGTCGCCCAGGTGGAGGACATGGCACGCGTGATGCCGCCGTACATCCGGGCAGCCGTCGTCGTGCTCGCAGGGTCAGGCTTGCGCATAGGTGAGTTGCTGGGCCTGAAGGTGTCGGACGTCGACTTCAAGGCCGGCAGCATTCGCGTGGAGCGGCAGCGGCTCCAGTCGGGGAAGATCGGCCCGCCGAAGACCGCGAAGTCCCGGCGTACGGTTCCGGTCGGGGAGGTCGTCACCGACGCGCTCCTCGGGCACCTCGCCGCGCGCCCCTCCACGGAGTGGCTGTTCACGATGGAGGAGGGGGAACCGCTCAACTACCGCCGCTGGAAAACCGAGTGGAATTGCGCACGTAGGGCGCTCCAGGCGGCGGAGAGCGATGCAGCCAAGCGTGAGGGCCGCAAACCCGTCGAGCTGCCGCACATGGTGACCCACGACCTGCGGCACTTCTACGCCTCCGCGCTCATCGCGGGCGGGGCGAGCGTGAAGCAGGTCCAGATGGTCCTCGGCCACGCGTCCGCCGTCATCACGCTGCGGATCTACGCGCACCTGTGGCCGGGCGAAGAAGACCGCACCCGGTCCGTGATGGACGCCGTTCTCGGCGGCCTGCGGACCGGGTGCGGACCAGTAGGGAGTCCGACCAGCGAAACCGCAGGTCAGACCGCCTAACTAGAGATCAAGCCTTCTTGGTCTCCCAGAAGATCTTGTCGATCTGGGCGATCAGGTCGAGCGCCTTCTGGCCCGTGGCCGGGTCGTTCGAGCCCTTGGCCGCCGAAAGCGCCTTCAGGGTGTCGTTGACCAGCTGGTGCAGCTCCGGGTACTTCTCGAAGTGCGGGGGCTTGAAGTAGTCGCTCCAGAGCACGGAGACGTGGTGCTTCGCGAGCTCGGCACGCTGTTCCTTGATCAGAACGGCGCGCGTGCGGAAGTCCGCGTCCTCGTTGGCCTGGTACTTCTCCTGGACGGCCTTGACGGACTCCGCCTCGATGCGGGCCTGGGCCGGGTCGTAAACGCCGCAGGGGAGGTCGCAGTGGGCGCTGACCTTCACCTTGGGGGCAAACAGGCGGGAAAGCATGGAGCTGTCCTTCCTCGTGATCGTCTTCTCAGGTGGGACATTACTCCGTGAGAAGTGTGATTTGGCGGGTGCCCCCGTGGGCTTAGGCCAAAAGTCCAGGGTGAGGATGGGACCAGTGGCCGAATGTACGGAACCCTGTAGTGGACGGTGTACTGGACGGACCGGGGAGGTGCCGGAGAGATGCGGGAGGTGCCGGAGGTGCCGGAGCTGACCGATGAACAGCCCGCACGGGGGCTGTCGGCGCGAGTGCCGTTCCAGGTGGTGGAGGTGACGGGGCCCTCGATGGTGCCCACGCTCCACCACGGGGACTGGCTGCTCGTGCAGTACGGGGCGCCGGTGCGCCCCGGTGACGTGGTGATCCTGCGACATCCGTTCCAGCAGGACCTGCTGGTGGTCAAACGAGCCGTCGAGCGGCGGACCGGCGGCTGGTGGGTGCGCGGTGACAACCGCTTCGCGGGCGGCGACAGTACGGACTACGGGACGGTTCCCGAGGAGCTCGTACTGGCCAGGGTCCGGGCCCGCTACCGGCCGCTGACGAAGGATCAGCGCTCGGTGCTCGGAGTGGTGGGCTGGGCCGTCTCGGCGTTGCGGCCGGTCTCGGCGGCGCGCTCCGTCTCCAGGCGCTTGCGGGCCCGGTAGGCGGCCACGTTGGCGCGGGTGGCGCAGCGGTCCGAGCAGTAGCGGCGGGAACGGTTGGTCGAGGTGTCGAGGTAGGCGTTGCGGCACGGTGCCGCCTCGCACAGGCCGAGCCGGTCCACACCGTACGAGGTGAGGTGGAAGGCGAGCCCCATCGCCGCGGTCGCGGCGTACCCCGCCGTGACGTTGGACGGGTGGTCGGCCAGGTGCATGTGCCAGTCCGGCTTTCCGTCCGCGTCCCGGATGTCGTGGCCGGAGATCTGCGGGCTGACCGGGAACTCCAGCAGCAGCGAGTTGAGCAGGTCGACGGCGAGTGTCTCGTCCCCGCCGTCGGCCGCCTCGAAGACCGAGCGGAGCCGCGCCCGTACGGACCTGAAGCGGGTCACGTCCGCGTCGGTCGCCCGGCGGGCGGCCTGCCCGTTGGTGCCGAACAGCTCGCGCACCGCGTCGACCGAGTTGAGGGCGTCCTTGTTGCGGGCCGGCTCCTCGGTGTTGACCAGGCGCACGGCGTAGTCCGAGTAATAGGCCAGTTCCACTTGTAGTCCTTACAGCGTCGGTCTAAGGTCGATGCAGCGAAGAAGTAATGGGCTTTACTGGGTCCAGGGTATTACATGGGAGGGTTTCGAGTGACGGAGACTGTGCGGGGTACCGACTGGCAGGCCTGGCAGGAGAGCTGGGATCGGCAGCAGGAGTGGTACATGCCCGACCGCGAGGAACGCTTCCGCGTGATGCTCGACATGGTCGAGGCCTTCGTGGGCCCCGAACCGCGGGTGCTCGACCTCGCGTGCGGTACGGGAAGTATTACGGACCGGCTGCTGCGACGGTTCCCGAACGCCACCAGTACCGGCGTCGACCTCGACCCGGCCCTGCTCGCCATCGCCCGCGGCTCCTTCGCCGGCGACGCGCGCGCCACCTTCGTCACCGCGGACCTCAAGGACCCGCGGTGGACGACGCGACTGCCGCACGACTCGTACGACGCGGTCCTCACCGCCACCGCTCTGCACTGGCTGCACAGTGAACCGCTCGCCGCCCTCTACGGCCAGATCGGCGGCCTCGTCACGGACGGCGGGGTGTTCATGAACGCCGACCACATGATCGATACGGGCACCCCCCGGATCAACGCCGCCGAACGCGCCCACCGGCACGCCGCCATGGACGCGCACAAGGCCGACGGCGCCCTGGACTGGGCGGACTGGTGGGCCCTGGCCGCGAAGGACCCGGTGCTCGCCGGGCCGACCGCCGAGCGCTACGAGATCTACGGCGAGCACGCCGACGGCGACATGCCGTCCGTGCAGTGGCACGCCGACACCCTGCGCGCGGCCGGGTTCGCCGAGGCGCGGCCCGTCTGGTCCTCACCCTCGGACAGCCTGGTGCTCGCGGTGAAGTAGGTGAAGTAGGTGAAGTAGGTGAAGTAGAGGCGGCAAGGCCCGGGAGGGGCGGTGCGGACGACGGTCCGGGCCGCCCCTGCCGTTGTTTCCGCGCGCTGCCGCAACCTGCCGTACCCCTCACCGCACTGGAAGGGTGAGACGGTCCGCACCCGCGGACCGGGAGAGGGGCGCTGACGATGCGGAGCGATGACGACGCCGCGCTGCACGCCTTCGTCGAGAGCAGACGTACCGCGCTGTTCCGCAGCGCGTACCTGCTCTGCGGCGACCGTCACGAGGCCGAGGACCTGGTCCAGGCGACCCTGGTCAAGGTGGTGCTCGGCGGACGGCGGCACGGGCGGCTCGACAACATCGAGGCGTACGCCCGCAAAACCCTGGTCAACACCTTCATCGCGGCCCGCCGCCGGTTCTGGCGGCGCGAACAGTCGTACGGCGAGCTGCCCGACCGGGCGGCCCACGCACCCGACACGGACACCGGCCTCGCGGTCCGGGCGGCACTCGCCCGGCTGACCGCCAGGCAGCGGGCCGTACTGGTGCTGCGCTACTGGGAGGACCTGAGCGTCGAGGCCACGGCCGAGCTGCTCGGGATGCGGGAGAACACGGTCAAGAGCCACACGGCTCGGGGGTTGGCGGCGCTGCGCGCCGAGATGGCGGAGGAACTCGTATGAACGACGTGCGTGAGCTGCTGGGGCGGGCCGCCGAGGACGCGGGGCAGCCGGTCATCAGCACGGAGGCGGTCTACGCCCGGGCGGCCCGGGTGCGGTGGCGCCGCAGGGCCGCGGTGTCGGCGGCGGCGGTCTGCGCGGTCGCGGCAGGGGCGTTCGTGGTGCCGGGGCTCACCTCGGGACCGGAGCAGAGCCCGCAGACGTCCTCGGTGGCCGCGCCCGGCAAGCTCGGTGGCGACAGCGAGCGGGCGAGGCAGCTGGTCAAGCTGCTTCCGGCCGGTGTCGGCTCGGTCGAGCAGGTGTCGCTGGCCGTCCTCATCAAGCACGCGACGCCTGAGCAGGCCGAGGAACACCCGCTCGGCCCGCTGGACGGCCAGTACGCGGTCCGCAGGGACGGCGGCGTCGGCTACCTCGTCTTCGGCGTCAGGGACGCGAAGGTGCTCGCCAGGAAGCTCGGGGGCGGCGCGAAGGACTGGAACCTGTGCAAGCCGGGGGCGGGGGAGCCGCCGCGCACGGACTGCGTCCGCGAGAGCCTCCCCGACGGGCGGGTACTGACGATCTGGAGCGACTCGATGGACTACGGGGACGGCGCCACGCCCCAGTGGGGTTCGGAGCTCGTGGCCCGGCTCTCACTCGGGGACGGCGGCGAACTGGCCATGCGGGACAGCACCGGCTTCGAGGCCGACACCGCCCAGGGACCGCTGCTCAAGACCCCGCCGCTCACCCGTGCCCAGCTGCGAACGCTGATGCTCAGCCCGGAGCTGCTGCCGAAGAAGTAGCGCGGACGCACGGGAGGGCGGTACGGACCCGGATTCGGTCCGTACCGCCCTCCCGCATGCCGCTTCGGCTACCGCACCTACAGGACCTTCGACAGGAACGACTTCGTCCGGTCGTGCTGCGGGTTGGTCAGTACGTCGCGCGGGTGGCCCGACTCGACCACCACGCCGTCGTCCATGAAGACCAGCGCGTCGCCGACCTCACGGGCGAAGCCCATCTCGTGGGTCACGACGATCATCGTCATGCCGTCCTCGGCGAGACCCCGCATGACGTCCAGGACATCACCCACCAGCTCCGGGTCGAGCGCCGACGTGGGCTCGTCGAAGAGCATCAGCTTCGGCTCCATGGCCAGTGCCCGGGCGATGGCCACCCGCTGCTGCTGTCCGCCGGAGAGCTGTGAGGGGTAGTTGTTCGCCTTGTCGGACAGGCCGACCCGGTCCAGCAGCCGCTCGGCCTTCGCCCGGGCGACCGCCTTCGACTCACCCTTGACCTGCATCGGGGCTTCCATGACGTTGGCAAGAGCCGTCATGTGCGGGAACAGGTTGAAGCGCTGGAAGACCATGCCGATGTCCCGGCGCTGTGCCGCGACCTCGCTGTCCTTCAGCTCGTACAGCTTGTCGCCCTTCTGGCGGTAGCCCACCAGTCGGCCGTCTACGGAGAGCCGGCCGCTGTTGATCTGCTCCAGGTGGTTGATGCACCGCAGGAACGTGGACTTGCCGGAGCCCGAAGGGCCGACCAGGCAGAACACCTCACGGGGGGCGACCTCCAGGTCGATGCCCTTGAGGATGTGTGCGGCGCCGAAGGACTTGTGCACGCCCTCGGCCTTCACCATGGCGTTCATGCGCTGGCACCTCCGCCCCTGGGGCTGCTGAGAGACAGCATGTTCATCTTGACCTTCTGCCACGGAGTCAGCGGCAGCTGCCGCAACGATCCGCGTGCGTAGTACCGCTCGACGTAGTACTGGCTGATGCTGAAGACGCTGGTCAGCGCCAGGTACCAGACGGAGGCCACCAGCAGCATCTCCATGACCGCGAACGAGGTGGCGCCGATGTTGGTGGCGGCCCGCGTCAAGTCTGTGAACTGCACGGCGGACACCAGCGACGAGGTCTTGAGCAGGTTGATGAACTCGTTCCCGGTCGGCGGCACGATCACCCGCATCGCCTGCGGAAGAACAATCCTGCGCATGGTCCTGCCGTTGGACATGCCCAGTGCGTGTGAGGCCTCGGTCTGTCCCTCGTCGACAGACTGGATCCCGGACCGGACGATTTCCGCCATGTAGGCGCCCTCGTTCAGACCGAGGCCCAGGAGGGCGACGGCGAACGGCGTCATGACGTCGACCATCTCGTCCTTGTAGAACCCGAGGTTCAGGATCGGGAAGATCAGGGCGAGGTTGAACCACAGCAGCAGCTGCACGTAGACCGGGGTGCCGCGGAAGAGCCAGATGTAGAGCCAGGCGACCGCGCCGGTCACCGGGTTCTTCGAGAGCCGCATGACCGCGAACACGATGCCCAGGACCAGGCCGATGATCATCGACAGGACACTGATGATCACCGTGTTGACGGCGCCCTTGACGATCCTGTCGTCGAAGAGGAAGTCCCCGACCGTGCCCCACTCGATGTCGCCCTGGGAGAACGAGTAGACGAGCATGCCGAGCACGCCCAGCACGATCACACCGGAGACCCACCGGCCCCAGTGCCGTACCGGAATCGCTTTGATCTGGGGCGGTGGGGTGGAAGCGCCCTTGGAGACCGCCGAGTGCATGGGTGGCTCGTCGGCGGGCGTTTTGTCGAACTTGTCAGTCACAGCGACTGCCCTTCAGTGAAACGCTTGAGGCGAGAACGCCGTGTCCTACTTGCCGGCGTTGATGGCTGCCTCGGTGACGGCGCTGTTCTTGACGTCCCACTTCTCCAGGACCTTCGCGTACTCGCCGTTCTTGATGATCGAGGCGACCGCTTCCTTCAGCGCGTCGCGCAGCTGCGCGTTGTCCTTGTCGACTGCGATGCCGAAGGGGCCGGCGTCGGTCTGGTCGCCGGCGACCTCGAAGGTGTTGCCGCCGCCGGCGGTCTTCGCGATGTGCGCGGCGACCGGGTAGTCGTTGAGGTCGGCGACCGCGCCGCCGATCTTCACCCGGTTCTGGGCCTCGGCATCGGTGTCGAAGGGCTCGATCTTCAGCTTGTCGCTGCCGCACTTCTTGGCCTGGGCCTTGAAGGTGTCCTCGTAGATCGTGCCGCGCTGGACGGCGACGGTCGTGCCGCACAGGTCGTCCAGCGAGGTGATCTTCTCGGGGTTGCCCTTCTTGACCAGGAGCGAGACACCGGAGGTGAAGTAGTCGACGAAGTCGACGCCCTTGCCGACCTTCTTGCCCTTGTCGTCGAGGCCCTGCTGGCGGGCCTTGGTGTCACTCATGGCGGACATGACGACGTCCTGGCGCCCGGTGTTCAGCGAGGAGATGAGGCCGTCGAAGGTGCCGTTGGTGAACTCGAACTTCACGCCGAGCTCCTTGCCGAGCGCGGCGGCGATGTCGGGGTCGATACCGACGATCTTTCCGCCCTCCTCGTACTCCATCGGAGCGTAGGAGGCGTCCGTGCCGACCTTGATGACGCGGGAGTCCTGGTACTTCTTCGGCAGCTTGGCGAAGAGCGGGGCGGAGGACGACTTGGTGGTGTCGCTGTCCTTGGTGCCCGAGCTGGTCTGGTCGCCACAGGCGGTCAGCAGCATGGTGCCGGCGACCGCGATGGCGCCGACCGCGGCGATCCGGGACTTGGCGGCGGTCTTACAGCGGGTGGTGCTTGCGGTCATGATCGGGGTCCTCCGGCAGATGAGGGGCGTTGCCAACTGGTCGCGAACTCGTCTTCGAATGTCGTGACCTTGTGTGTTTTCGGCATCTTGCCATTCGGACTAGCCCAATCAGGGGGCACCGCATGTCAAAATCGGATAACGGGACACCCCCGAACCCCAGCGGGCCGGCACATCAAGGCCGGACCTTTCACTGGAATCTCTCCCTCTGGCCGGAAGATCCCCCGCCTTGGACACGCTCTGGGCGGATTTCGTGTCGCCTGGCCGACTTGTCTGTATGCCCCACTATGAGTCACGTCACCGTGGGCATAACGACTCGTCTGCGGTGTGGCCTGTCCGGTAAGAAGGACGTTTACACCCCTCATCCGGGGCTCAGGGCGCGTGTGCGGCGCGCCCGCGCGTATGTACCTCCCCTGCCGGGCAGGCCAATCGCCCAGCGCAGGGAACGTACGCGGTGCCCACCCACCCCTCCTCAACCAGGAGTGGCCACCCTCAAACGATGAAGACTTAAGGGGTCAACACCATGGCAGCGGAGATCGTCAATCCTCGCAGCGACAGCAACACAGACAGCGCGACCGACGAGCCGTTCGATCCGGCCTTCGCCCTCCACCGGGGCGGGAAGATGGCCGTGCAGTCCACCGTCCCGATCCGGGACAAGGACGACCTGTCCCTCGCGTACACGCCCGGTGTGGCGAAGGTGTGCAGCGCGATCGCCGAGAATCCCGAGCTCGTCCACGACTACACCTGGAAGTCGCAGGTGGTCGCCGTCGTGACGGACGGCACCGCGGTGCTGGGGCTCGGCGACATCGGACCCGAGGCCTCCCTCCCCGTGATGGAGGGCAAGGCGATCCTGTTCAAGCAGTTCGGCGGCGTGGACGCGGTGCCGATCGCGCTCGCGACCACCGACGCGGACGAGATCGTCGAGACCGTCGTCCGGCTCGCCCCGTCGTTCGGCGGGGTGAACCTGGAGGACATCTCGGCGCCGCGCTGCTTCGAGATCGAGCGCAAGCTCCAGGAGCGGCTCGACATCCCGGTCTTCCACGACGACCAGCACGGCACCGCCGTGGTCACGCTCGCCGCTCTGCGCAACGCCGCGAAGCTGTCCGGGCGCAGCCTCGGCGAGCTGCGCGCCGTCATCTCGGGCGCGGGCGCGGCCGGGGTGGCCATCGCCAAGTTCCTGCTGGAGGCCGGGCTCGGCGATGTCGCCGTGGCCGACCGCAAGGGCATCGTCAGCCGGGACCGCGAGGACCTGACGGAGGTCAAGCGCGAGCTGGCCGAGCTGACGAACAAGGCCGGCATCTCCGGGACCCTGGAGGCCGCGCTGGCCGGCGCGGACGTCTTCATCGGCGTCTCCGGCGGTACGGTCCCCGAGCCGGCCGTCGCCTCGATGGCGCCCGGGGCGTTCGTCTTCGCCATGGCGAACCCGAATCCCGAGGTGCACCCCGACGTCGCGCACAAGTACGCGGCCGTCGTGGCGACCGGACGGTCGGACTACCCGAACCAGATCAACAACGTGCTGGCGTTCCCCGGCATCTTCGCGGGCGCGCTCCAGGTGCGGGCGTCGCGGATCACCGAGGGCATGAAGATCGCCGCGGCGAACGCGCTGGCCGACGTGGTGGGCGACGAGCTGGCCGCGGACTACGTGATCCCGTCCCCGTTCGACGAGCGGGTCGCCCCGGCGGTCACGGCCGCGGTGGCCGCAGCCGCGCGTGCGGAGGGTGTGGCACGGCGCTGATGTCCTGAGGCGGGGGTTCGGGGGCGGCGCCGTTTCGGCGGCGCCGCCCCGGGCCCCCGCTCCTCAATCGCCGGAGGGGCCGGGTCCCGCCCCGTCACGCGCGGTGCGCGTCACACCCGCAGCCGGTTACGCCGGGCCACGGCCCGGCCTATCGTCGGGGCCATGTTCGCCGCCTACGCATCCCGCCTCGACCGCGACCACCCCCTGAACGGCCTTGAGCTGGGCGAACGCCCCGCTCCTGGCGCACGTTCGGGCTGGACCACCGTCAACGTCCGGGCCGCCTCCCTCAACCACCACGACCTCTGGTCGCTCCGCGGTGTCGGCATCACCGAGGACAAGCTGCCGATGATCCTCGGCTGCGACGCCGCCGGCATCGACCAAGACGGCAACGAGGTCGTCCTGCACTCCGTCATCGGCCAGACCGGACACGGGGTCGGCCCGGACGAGCCCCGCTCCATCCTCACCGAGCGCTATCAGGGCACCTTCGCCGAGCAGGTCACCGTCCCCAGCTGGAACGTGCTGCCCAAGCCGAAGGAGCTCACCTTCGAGCAGGCGGCCTGTCTGCCCACCGCCTGGCTGACCGCCTACCGGATGCTCTTCACCAACGCCGGGGTGCGGCCCGGTGACTCCGTGCTCGTCCAGGGTGCCGGCGGCGGTGTCGCCACCGCCGCGATCGTGCTCGGCCGGGCAGCCGGACTCCGGGTCTTCGCCACCAGCCGGGACGAGGCCAAGCGCAAGCGGGCCGTCGAACTCGGCGCCCTTGAGGCGTACGAGCCCGGCGCGCGGCTGCCCGCCAGGGTCGACGCGGTGATCGAGACGGTCGGCGCCGCCACCTGGTCGCACTCCGTCAAGTCCCTGCGCCCCGGCGGAACGCTGGTCATCTCCGGCGCCACCAGCGGCGACCGCCCCTCACACGCCGAACTGACCCGGATCTTCTTCCTGGAGCTGAAGGTCGTCGGCTCGACCATGGGGTCCAAGGACGAGCTGGAGGACCTGCTGGCGTTCTGCGCGACCACGGGTGTGCGGCCCGTCATCGACGAGGTGCTGCCACTGGACCGGGCCCGCGAGGGGTTCGAGCGGCTGGCCGCGGGTGACCAGTTCGGCAAGATCGTGCTGACTGTCAACTAGGGTTGACATGCGTCATGGTGTCAACGTAAGTTGACACCATGACCGAAGCAACGGATCTCGCCGCTCGCGCCGGCGACCGCGACCCCCGGGTGGGGCTGCGGTCGGTCGCCGCGCTGCGTCGGCTGCTGGAGCAGCTCGAAGCCGTACAAGTCAGAAGCGCCCGCGTCCAGGGCTGGTCGTGGCAGGAGATCGCGGCGGAACTGGGCGTCAGCCGGCAGGCCGTGCACAAGAAGTACGGGAGGCATTGATGTTCGAGCGATTCACCAAGGGCGCCCGGGCCACCGTGACCGGCGCCGTGACCCATGCCGAACGGGCCGGCGCCGGTCCGGTCACCGAGGAGCACCTGCTGCTCGCTCTGCTGGACCAGGAGGGCAGCCGGGCGTCGTTCGCCGTCACGGCGCTGGGCCTCGTGGACCGCAGGGCGTCGGTGGAGGCCGCACTGGCCGATGCGCGCAGGCGCGGCGGCATGACCAAGGCCGATGCCGACGCGCTCGCCGGCATCGGCATCGATCTCACCGCGATCGTCGACCGCATCGAAGAGGCGCACGGCGAGGGGGCTCTGCAGGGTGACCACAAGGGCCGCCGCCGCTGGACGGGCGGCCGCATGTTCAACCGGGAGGCCAAGCGCATCCTGGAGAAGTCGCTGCGGATCGCGCTGGGCCGCGGCGACCGCTTCATCGGTGAGGAGCACCTGCTGCTGGCCCTCACCGCCAACCCCGGCGTCGTATCCGACGTGCTGACCGAGCACGGTGCGACCTACGAGACGGTCGATCGCGCCCTGTACGGGGACGGCGGCACCGCGCAGGACCGTAAGGCCGGCTGAGCCGCCGCACCGCGCGGAATCGACGCTGCGGCCTCCTCACCGCGGACCGGGTGGCAGGCCACGGTGTGGACCGGGTGGCCGCCCACGGTGTGGACCGGGAGTCGGTGCGACGGTGCGGGCCGACCGGCCGGGAGCCGGTTGAGCGTCAGGGGCCCGGGGTGCGTGGTTCGCACCCCGGACCCCTGACGGTCCCTACTTCGAGTCGCCGGCGTCCTTGCGCAGCAGCGCCCCGATGTGGGCCGCCGCCGTCGACAGGTGGCTGCGGGCCTGTGACAGCTGGTCCGCCGTGACCCCCCGGTCCCGGGCCGCGTCGCGGATGTCGTCGCGGAAACGGTCCAGCAGGCGGTCCAGATCGCGGGCCGGGTCGCCGGTGCTGCCGGTGTCCTTGCCCCAGTCGGGGTCGGCGTCCGCGGTGTCCGCCTTGGTGTACGGGGGCCGGCCGCCGGTGCGGGCGAAGCCGGACAGCTGCCCGGTGATCTCCGCCAGACCTTCCCGGACGCCCGCGGGCCAGTCACCGCGGGCGAAGTGCTCCTGGACCTGGCGGGCGGCGTTCTGCATCTGCTCGCGCGCCCGCTCCTGGGCCTCCTTGGCCTGGCGGCGGGCTTGGTCGGCGTCCTCGCGGGCGCGGCGGGACTCGTCCTTCGCCCGGCGCGCCTGCTCCTTCCACTCCTGCCTGGCCTTGCGCAGCTCCTCCTTGGCGTTGCGCCACGTCTCCTTGTCGCCGAAGTCACCGAGGTCGCCGAGGTCACCGAAGCCGCCGAAGGGGGACTCCTTGCCTCCCTTGGTGCCGGAGCGGGTGCCGCCGTGGCGGGACTCGTCCGCCGCGGCGCGCATCTCGCTGCGCAGCTTGCCCGCCGCCCCGCGGACGTCGTCGCGGATCTCGGCGGCCAGTTCGGAGACCGACTCCCTGATCTCCAGCTCCAGATCGGCGAGTTCGCCGGTGCGGCCCGCGAGTTCGGCGCGGCCGTCGTCGGTGATCGAGTAGACCTTGCGGCCGCCCTCGGTGGCGTGGGTGACCAGGCCCTCGGCCTCCAGCTTGGCCAGCCGCGGGTAGACGGTGCCGGCCGAGGGCGCGTACAGCCCCTGGAAGCGTTCCTCCAGCAGCCGGATCACCTCGTAGCCGTGGCGGGGAGCCTCGTCGAGCAGCTTCAGCAGGTAGAGGCGCAGGCGGCCGTGGGCGAATACGGGGGGCATGTCAGAGCACCTTTCCGGTCTGCTCGGCGTCGTGCGGATCGTCCTCGGCCGGTGGGCGGCGCAGCAGGGCGATCGACCCCGAGACCGTCGTCGCCTTCAGCGTCCCGGTACCGGCGCCGAGCGTGCCGGTGATCCTCTTCGCCCCCACTGGCCGTTGACCCGCAGGTCCTCGAAGCCGTTGGAGACGGAGCCGCTCGCGGTGTTCGCCTCCACCTTCGCGTCCGCCGGGTGCGGCAGCCGGATGGCGACCTCGCCGGAGACCGTGGTCAGCCGGATGTCGGTGGGCTTCCCGGTCGCGTCGAGGTCGAGCACCATGTTGCCGCTGACCGATTCGGCCCGTACGGAGGTGCCGGCGCCCTCGACGACCGTCAGATCGCCGGAAACCGAGTGGAAGCGCAGGTCGCCCGTGACGGCCTGGGCCTCCAGGCTGCCGGACACGGTGTCCGCGCCGACCGGGCCCGCGAGTGCGACGAGAGTGGTGTCGCCCGTGACGCCGCGCACGTCGGTGCGGCCGCGGATTCCGGAGACGAAGGCGCCGGCACCGACCACGCCGACCTCCACCGCCGAACCGGCCGGGACCGCGAGGGAGACGACCGCGCGCCGGTGCCAGCCCTTGCGGTCGAACCACTTGAGGAAGCCCTGCCAGGCGAGGTCCTCGTAGGCGACGGTGAGGACGCCGTCGTCCTGGGTCACGATCAGCGGTGGTCCCTCGATGTCGGTGACCTCGAGCCTGGCGGTCGTTTCCTCGGTGCCGACGACATTGACCGTACCGTTGACGATGCGCACGCTGAGTGCCGTCACCGGTTCGTCGAAGGTGAGCTTCTCAGGCCCGGCGATGGCCCACGTCGACACAGGCATGGATCTGACCTCCTGGGGAGCGCGGATGACGCAACATATCGCGTCTCTTCCGGAACACGATATATCGCGGATCGGGGAAGTCAAGGCGCTCCGCGACGGGTGGTGGGCGGGGGTATGGGGGCAAAGTGCATCAAATAGTGGCAATTTGTCCTACGGTGTGGGACATGGACGCGACACCACCCGTGGGAGCCCTGCTGCTGTGCCGGGCCGAACCCGAGACCGTGCGGCCGGTGGCCCACCTGCTGCGCGAGCGGATGCTGCTCGCACCCGCCGGGGACGGCTGGAGTGTCCTCGTACCCGAGGGGCGGCCCTGGCAGGACCACCGGGCCGGGACGGCGGAGGCGGCCGAGCCGGTGGACCGGGTGCTGAGCGGCTGGGCCACCGCGCTCGCGGTCGGCTCCACCTGGCCGGTGCTCGCGCTCTGGTGGGACGGCGACCGTGCCGGATACACGCTGGCCGCGGGTTTCCGCCGGCCGGTCGGCTACGTCTGGCTCGCCGACGGCACCCCGGCCGGTGAGGACGAGGCCATGCGCACGTTCGCCGAGCGGCTCGGTCTCGATCCCGTACCGGACGTCCAGGCGCTGGAGGCCCTGACCGGACCCGGTCCGGAGGCGGACGCCGCCGCCCGGCTGCGCGGGCTGCTCGCCGTCCTCACCCGTACCGGGCTGAAGCTCCCGGCCGGACTCGACCCCGGCCGGTCCTCCGACGTGCTCACGGCCGGAGCCGGCGGGGGGCCGGAGGCCGAGTGGATCGAGTGGACCGGCTGGCGCGACGCGGTCAAGGTCGAACTCGAAGCGGTCGAGAGCAGTCGCGTCGGGCCCTGGCTGCGTGGCCCGAAGGCCCGCGCCCTGGCGGGCGCCCAGCTGGCCGCGGGCCTCCCGCTCGCCCTCTGGGGGGCCGGGCGGCGCAGCGGTGGCTGGGTCTTCGCGGGCGCCCTGCTGATCGTGCACGGCGCACTCGGTCTCGCGTATGACCGGATCCGGGACGACGGCCCGGGCGGGGAGGGCGGCGGGCCCGCCTGACAGCCGGGACGTGGCGGGAGGGGGCGGGTGGTGACGGCGGCGGTGGACTACTCCTCGTCGTCCTCGTCGTCGTCCAGCCGGGCCAGCCACGTGGCGAGGCGCTCGACCGGCACCTCGAAGTCGGGATTCAGGTCGACGAAGGTACGCAGCTGCTCGGCGAGCCACTCGAAAGTGACCTCTTCCTCGCCTCGCCGCTTCTCCAGCTCCTCGATACCGCGGTCGGTGAAGTACATGGCGGCAAGTTTAATGCCTGGTGGCAGTGCGGACGGGCCCCCTGGAGCCGGCCCGCGGCGGCCACCCGGGCGGCGCCAGAACCGCCTCGACGCGCCCTCGCGTCATGGTCCATGTCCCTCGCATCGGCCGCCTACGGCCGTTAACCTGCGGGTAGTTGGGGAACGGGGGGTGTCATGGGTGACAGCGGGGCCCGTATTACGCGCATTGAGATGCCGGACGGCACGCCGGTCTGGGCCCGGATCTCGGGAGCCGAGGAACTGACACGGCCGGCGCCCGGTGGCGGCGGTCCGACATACACGGACACCGGGTTCGGCGACATAGGCGACCAGGTGCAGGCACGGGTCGAGAGTCTGCAGGGCGTGGTGACCAGCGTCGCCCGCTCACTCGCCGTGCCGCTGCGGGCCGTGCGGCCGGACGAGGTCAGTGTCGAGTTCGGCATCGAGCTCACCGCCAGGGCGGGCAAGATCGTCGGGCTCCTCGCGGACGGCGAGGCCAAGGGCGCCATCAAGATCACGCTCAGCTGGAACGGCGGCGGCCCCCCGGTCGACCCGCCCGCACCCGCACCCGTGCCCGTACCCGCTCAGGCCCCCGCGCCTTCGGGCGCGCCCCTGCCACCGGTCCCCTTCGCGGCCCCGGGGGCGCCGCCCACCGCGCCGGCGCCCGCGCCCCCGGTGCGCCCGCCGGTGCGTCCCCCGGCGCCCCGGCGCACCCGGACGGGGCGGACGACACCGACGGCGGCTGGGGATGACCTCGGAGGGCGACGGGGGCGCAGAGGGAGTGCTGGGCCGGTCGCAGGCTGCACTCATGGACCTCGTGCACGACGCCACCGTGCGCATCCATCGCCCGGCGTCCGGGTATGCCCATGACGGACCTGGCGGGGACTTCCTGGGGAGCGGCTTCTTCATCGCCCCGAGCTGGATCCTGACGTGCGCGCACGTGGCGATGCGGGGGAGGGGGGCGTGGTGAACGTGTGGTTCAAGGGAGACCGTTACAGCACCGAACTGACCGAAGTGCCCGGCAAGGTGGTCGCCGCGATGCCCGGCGCCCGGCCGCCGGGAGCCACCGGCTGGCCGGCCCCCGACCTCGCGCTGATCCAGCTCCAGCGGCCCGTCGAGCACACCTGTGTGTACGTCACCGAGCGCTCCGAGGCCATGCTCCGCAGCCGCGAGATCCGTTGCGTGGGCTGGGCGCCCTCGCAGAGCGGGGGGTTGCTGAAACGCAGCGGGGTCTGCGTGGTGAAGGGCGCCTACGGCGCGTCGGACGACGCCGAACAGGTCGTCAGGCTCGACGGGGACTGGCTGGAGCCGGGCATGTCCGGCGGACCTGTGGTCGACCTCGCCCGGGGCGAGGTGGTCGGGGTGATCAAGTCGCGGCTCGACAACCACCAGGGCGGAACGGCCGTGGGAATCGAGCGGCTGCGCACCCTGAAGGTGCCGTCCGTGCCCGTCGAGGCCGAGGCCGACGACCTCTACCAGTCCGTCTTCCACGCCCACGACCGCTACCACGCGGACCGGCACAACAGCCCCGCCAGCACCGAGCGGACCTGGGCCGACGCGCAGAGCGAGCTGTCGGTCCCGCCCGGCGGGATCCTCGGTCCCAAGCGGCGGGCGGACCTGCTGGGGAGGCTCGCCGAGTTCCCGCCCCCGGTCAGTACCCGCAGTCTGCTCGCCCTCCTGGACGCCCTGCCGGGTGTCCACTCCCGTGACCACCGCCCGGCCCCCGCGGCTGGCGGGACGGTCTCGGCGTGCTCTACGACACCCGTGCCCGCGACCGGGAGGCCCCGCTCGAACTGGTCCTGCGCTACTGCATGGGCGTGCTCGCCGCCGACCGGCCCTTCGACGTGCCGTCCACCAGGACCGCGGCCAAGTCGCTTTGGGAGTGGGTGAAGCGCATCGCGGACGAGGAGCTTTCCCGGGACTTCAGGCAGCAGCTCGCGATGGAGTGGGCGGCCGTCCGCCTGCGCCTGGAGGAGAACCGCCGGCGGGCCCGGGCGCCGCTGGCCGACCCCGTCCGCCACGGCGAACGGGCTCACGTCCTGCTGGAGCTCGAACCCCAGGGCTGGGCCCGGGACCGCTACGACTGGCGGATCGGTGTCGTGCGCCACACCGGAGAGATGCTGCCCGTCGGCGAGGACAGCCAGGGCACCGCGCTGCACACCCTGCCGGACCGGCTCGCCGCCGCGCTCGCCGAGGCCTTCAGGCAGTGCGACGAGCCGGGCAGCCCGGCCATGCTCCAGGTCGCGCTCGCCCCCGCGCTGTTCGCGCTGGAGGTCGACCGCTGGGAGCTCCCCTCGGACGGGCTGCCGCTCGGCGTCGTGCGCCCGGTGGTCCTGCGCAGCCCCTACCACGGGCCGCCCGAAGAGCGCCTGGCGCGCTGGAACGCCGCTCCGGAGGGCGGGATCCGGGCCGAAGTCGTCGACTGCGAGGGCGGATTGCGGGTACGAGTACCGGAGGTCGCCCAGCTGCGGACCCTGGCACACGAGAGCGTGCCGGTGCTCTGCCGTTACGGCGGGCGGCCGGACCCCGGGATCACGGCCGGGGTGGTGCGGGTGCTGGACGCCGGCTTCGCAGTGGCCCTGCTGCAGCGACGGTCCACGGAGGCCGACACGGTCTGCACGAACTTCCACCGGCGCGTGGCCGAGGCCGTTTCGGACGCCGACACCCGCGACCGACTGCCTTTCAAGGTGCATGAGTTGAGAAAAGGAGTGGGTGCGGCACGTACGGAGACGTACTGGTCCGACGGGATCGCCCTCTACTACGACGACCCGCACCATTCGCTGCCCGGTGCCGGCGACTTCCTGGAGGCGCCGTGAGGCGATCCGCCGCTCACCACCGCAAGGACCGCACCGGCCCGCCCCTTACGGGGGGTACGCCGGATCGCTACGGTAAGGCACGTTCGACGGCTGCTGTCCCTGGCGGACGAGTGACAACGAGGAACACGCTATGAGTGAACCCAGCGAGTGGCTCATCTACCGAGGGATCGGCGAACCCCACGACGGCGTACCGCAGTTGCCGCCTCCGCCGCCCTGGCGTGACTTCGCGGGCGGCCGCCCGGCCCCGGCGGACGGGGCGGGCGGGGACGAGTCCGCCGACCGCCGGCTCGGCATTCCCGGGCGCATCGCCGAGGAGCACCGGCCGGGCGCCGAGGAGCTCGAAATGATCAACGCCGCGCTGTATCTGCGGCGGCCGCTGCTGGTCACCGGGGACCCTGGCGCGGGAAAGAGCACCCTGGCCCACTCCGTGGCCCGTGAGCTGGAGTTCGGCAAGGTGCTGCGCTGGCCCATCGTCAGCCGTTCCACTCTGCTGGACGGCCTCTACCACTACGACGCGATCGCCCGGTTGCAGGACGTGCAGATCGCCTCGCACGCGTCCCTGGACGGGGGAGTCGGCCCCGACGCGGCCCAGAACGTGGGCAGTTACATCCGGCTCGGGCCGCTGGGCACCGCCCTGCTGCCCTCCGACCGGCCGCGGGTGCTGCTCATCGACGAGCTCGACAAGAGCGACATCGATCTGCCGAACGACCTGCTCAACGTGCTGGAGGAGGGCGAGTTCGCCATTCCAGAGCTGGAGCGGATCGTCGACCGGCTGCCCGACGGCGAGGCGGACGTGCTGGACCACGACGGCAACAAGGTGCGGATCAAGGGCGGCCGGGTGCAGTGCCGGGCGTTCCCGTTCGTGGTGCTCACCAGCAACGGCGAGCGGGACTTCCCCGCCCCCCTGATGCGCCGCTGCATCCATCTGGAGCTGGACCGCCCCGACCACAAGCGGCTGGCCGCCTTCGTGAAGGCCCACCTCGGTGAGGAGGCGGCCCGCTCCAGCGAGGACCTCATCACCCACTTCCTGGAGCGTTCGCGCAGCGAACTCCTGGCCACGGACCAGTTGTTGAACGCCATCTACCTCACCCACGCCGCGGCGCCGGCCGGCCGCGACCGGCTGGCCGACCTGCTCATCCAGCGACTCGACAGGCCGAGGTGACCCACTGATGCCCGGGGCGGACGGGACGCCGGAAGGGGCGGCGGACGGCGGGCCGGAAGGGACTGCCGGTGTGCCCGGTGCCGACGAGGGGCCCGAGACGCTCCCGGCGGATGTAACGGATGTGACGGGTGTGACGGGTGTGGCTCCTGCGGTCTCGGACGCGCCGGGTGCCCCTGCGATGTCCGACGCGCCGGGCGCTGCCCGTGCCGGGTCCGGCGTGCCCGGTGGCCGTGCCGCGTCTGGTGGCCTTGCGGCGTCCGGCAAATCCGCCGTGCCCGCGGCGTCGGCCGGCTCTGATGGCCCGGCCGCTCCGGCCCCGAACGACGGGGAGTTACTTTCCACGCTCGTCGCCCGGCTCCGTGGCGCAGGCCTCGACCCCGATGTCGAGCAGCTCTGCGATGCTCTCTGGCTGGCCAGGTGGACCCGGACCCCCGGCGCTCCGGAGGAGGACCCGGACGAGGGCGACGGGGCGTCGCCGTCCGCCCGGACGCCCGAGGAGTCCGTCGCGCCGGGCCCCGCGGGTCCGGAGAGTGCGCGGGAGGGGCGCGTTCCGGACACCGGCGACGACGGTCGCCCCGATGAGGCGCGCGAGCCGGGGGACGACGGGCGGATCGCCCTGTATCCCCTGCCGCGTCCCGCCCGCGCCGACGGCAAGCGGGACACGGGCGACCCCGTGGCGGAGCGGCGGTCCGGGACGAAACCCCGCGCCACCGTGCTCACCCTCGGCGTACCGGCCGCGCCCGTCCTGCCGGCGCCCCTCGAACTCACCCGCGCGCTCCGCCCCCTGCAGCGCTACCGCCCGGCCTCCGCCCCGCTGCGCCGCGCCCTGGACGAGACGGCGACCGCGGACCTCAGTGCCCGCGCGGGCGGGATGGTCATGCCGGTGTTCCGCGGGGTCGGCCGGGGTGACGCGATCCTGCAATGCGTCATGGACGCCTCGTCCTCGATGCTGGTGTGGGACCGGATGTTCGGCGAACTCCAACAGATCTTCGGCCAGTTGGGCGCCTTCCGGGACGTGCAGGTGCGTTATCTGCACCAGGGCCCGGACGGCGGCTGCGCGGTCAGCCGCAGCTCGGACCCGGCTGCCGCTCCGCTGCACTCCGCCGACCGGCTCAGCGATCCGACCGGGCGCCGGGTCACCGTGGTGATCAGCGACTGCGCCGGACCGCTCTGGCACAGCGGGCGCGCCCACCGGCTGCTGCACCAGCTGGCCCGGCAGGCCCCGGTCGCGGTGCTGCAGCCGCTGCCGCAGCGCATGTGGAACCGCACCCGGCTGCCGGTCACCTTCGGCTCGCTGGCACGCGGGGACGGCCTCACCGGAGCGACCCTGCTGAAGGTCACCGAGGACGCCGGGACCGGTCCCGCGGTGCACCCGGGGGCCCTGGCGGTACCGGTCCTCCCGCCGGTGCCGGACGCGCTGGCGGCCTGGGCCAGGCTGCTCTCCGGCACCGGCGCGGCACGCATCTCCGGAGCGGTCGGCTGGGTACGGGCCGACCAGCCCGCGGCCGCCGCCCAGCGCTCCGGGGCGACCCTGTCCTCGCTCCAACTGGTGAGCCGCTTCCGCTCGGCGGGCTCGCCGGTCGCCGGACAGCTGGCCGTCTACCTCGCGGCCGCGCCCCTCTACCTGCCGGTGATGCAGCTCGTGCAGCGCACGATGCTGCCCCACTCCGGCCCCTCCGAACTCGCCGAGGTACTGCTGAGCGGACTGCTCTCGCGCGCCGACGGCGGCGGCCGCGGACAGTGGTACGCGTTCGAACCCGGCGTCCAGGACGCGCTGCTCGGGCCGCTGGGCCGGGACGAGGCGCTGCTCGTGCTCAAGCACTGCTCGCAGTACATCGAGACGCGGTTCGGGAAGGGCGGGCCCAACTTCCCCGCGCTCGCCTTCGCCCAGCTCGGCGACGGCGGGGCGGACGACTCCTCGTACGCCACCGGACACGACGCGGCCGGAGCCGGGTACCCGTACGAGAACGAGGAGTCCGAGGACAGTGAGGAGAACGAGGCGAACGGGGGGATCGAGAGGCGCGGCGGCCCGCGCGTCCCCCATGCCTTTGCCGAGGTCGCAGCCCGCGTACTGGAGCGATTCATGCCCATGCCCCCCAGGTTCGTGATCCGGGAGCAGGAGAACGCCGACGGCGCTCCGCCGCCCGGCACCGCCCCCGCCGTGGAGCGTGCCCGCGAGCTCGTGCGGCACTTCGAAGCCGACAAGATGGTGCAGCGGCTGATCGACGCCGTGCAGCTGCTGCGCGGAGCCACCGAAGGGCCGCAGCAGTCCGCCGACCCCGAACTCTGGGCGGAGTACGCGCGCTGCGTCCTGCGGCTGTGGGAGGTGCAGGGCGGCGCCGAGCTGCTCCGCGAGGCCGAGGACGCCGCCGACCGGGCGGCCACCCAGCCAGGAGCGATTCGCGAACGTGCGGTGCTGGCCAAGGTGTTGCACGCGGCGGCCGACGACCGGCGCCGGCGCGGCGACCGACGGGGCGCCCTGGAGCTGCTGCGGCGCGCCGACCGTGAGTACACCGCCGCCTGTGCGGCCCCCGCCCTGGAGCCCGCCGAGGCGCTGCGGCTCACCCTGGAGCGGGTGCGGGCCCTGGAGGCGCAGTGGCGGCTCGACGGTGACAGCGCCCTGCTGCAGAGCGCCTGCGGGATGCTGGAGGCCTTCGCCGACGCCTGGCCCGACCAGCAGAACCGGCCGGCCGCCCTGCCGCTCCAGCACGGGCGGACACTCCTGAAACTGTCCGGCGCCACCGAGGACACCGAACGCTCCCGGGAGTTCGCCCGGCAGGCGGCCCGCTCGCTGCGCACGGCCTTCTCCCAGGGCGGCGGGCACACCATGGGCACCGAGGTCCGCATCGTGCTGGACCTGGTGGACGCGCTGCTGGCATCCGGCGAGGAGCCGGACGAGGCCGCGGCCCTGACCGGCCAGGCGCTGGAGACCGTACGGGAGCAGCGTCAGCGCGCCCAGCTGCAGACCAGGGCCGGACGGGTCCGGGTCGCCCGCTACGAACACACCGGCGACCCGGACGAACTCGTAACGGCCGCCGAGTGGTTCGCCCGGGCTTCCCGGGGCATCCCGCGGGACTCCAGGGCCCACACCGACCTGCTCGCCGAATGGGGCGGCACCCTGCTGCGCCGCGCCGAACTGCCGGACGGCGGTGCGCACATCGGCGCGGCCGTGCGGGTGCTGCGCGACTGCCGGTCCGAGACGCCGGCCGGCGGAGCGCACCAGTCCGAGCGGCTGCTGATGCTCGGCCGGGCCCTGATGCTGCGGCACCGGGCCACCGCGGACCGGGTCGACCTGCGGGAGGCCGAGTACCTCTTCGGGCTGGCGGCGCAGGAGGCAGCGGCCCCGCTGACCGCCGCGCGCTGCTGGCTGGAGCTGGGCAGGGCCCAGCTGGAGGCCGCCGACGTACTGGACCGGCCGTCCAGGCGCGACGAGGCCGCAGAGTCCTTCCGCTCGGCCGCCGAGTCTGCCGCAGCGGCGGAAGCGGAGCTGGAGAGTCCGCAACGACTGCAGGAGGCAGTGGAGTTGGGTGCTACAGCCAACCACTGGCGGGGTATGACGTATGAGAGAGCGGGGCGCCCCCGGGCCGCGCGGGAGGCGTACCGGGCGGCCCGCCAGGAGTGGCGCAAACTGCCGGACGGCGGCGGCGCGGCGGGCGAGTCGAGCGCCGGGCGGCTGGCCGAGCTGGAGCGCTGAGTGCTCAACGACGAGCACCCGGCGCCGCCGGCCCGGCGGTGCGCCGGGCACGGGCACGACCGGCGCGCGACCGGCGCCGGCCGGTGGCGTCTGCCGCAGGTCGGCCGCGAGGCCCTTGGCCTTCGGCGAGAGCTGGGCAGAGGGACGAAGCGGGTCAGGGACGCGGGACCGGTGGTGTGCGCTCAACGGCGAGCGCGGCCCGGCCGGCCCGGTGCTGCAGTACGGGGAGGCGTGATGAGCGAGTCGACACGTAACGACGGGGCGGGTGTGCCCGGTGGCACGGGAGGGAGTGCGTCCGGAGCCGCGGGCGCACTGCCGGATCTGCTGGGTCTCGATCTGGAGACCCTGCGGACCCTGGACCACCCGGTGCTGGCCGAGGTGGTCGCGGACCTGCGCGGCCGGGCCGAACAGCCACGGGAAATGCTCTGGGGATTCAACAACGCCTTCTGAGGCGGGCGGCCCCGCAGCGCCGCGTACCGGACCCGCCGCACGAGCGCGGTCCGGGGCGCGGCCCCTCACAACACCATCGCCCGGGTCGGGCCCGCCCGCGCCGCGCACCGGGGACCCCTTCCCCGTGCCGGTGGCGGCGCCCGCCCCGGCAGACGTACAGCACGGGGGTGCCCAAGTGGTGCGAGGGACGACGCCGCAGGGGGAACGGCGCGTGGAGCGGTCCGCGGACCGGAGCCCGCCGCGGGCGGAGCCGGGTACGGCGGCCGAGCCGTCACGCCCGGACCCCGGACCGCGAGCCGAGCGACAGCGCTCGCCGGCCGTGCCCTTCGGGCAGTTCATCGTGAAGGTGCACGGCCGCTGCAACCTGGCGTGCAAGTACTGCTACCTGTACGAGGGCCCCGACCGGACCTGGCGCAGCCGCCCCGCCGCCGCCGCACCCGCCGTACTGGACCGCACAGCGGACCGGATCGCCGAACACGCGGCCGCCCACCGGCTCCGGCACGTCGCCCTGGTGCTGCACGGCGGCGAACCCCTGCTCGCAGGCCCGGCAAGGCTGGGCGCCCTGGCCGACCGGGTGCGGGAGCGGGCACCCGAAGGGTGCACCGTCCACACCACCGTGCAGACCAACGCCACCCTGCTCACCGACGAGGGCGTCAGCACGCTCGCCCGGCACGGCATACGCATCGGCATCAGCCTGGACGGCGGCCTGGCCGCCCACAACACCCTGCGCACCGACCACGCGGGCCGCCCCTCCTGGCCCGCCGCCTCGCGCGGCGCCCGGCTGCTCGCCGACCACCACCCCGACGCGTACGCCGGCATCCTCACCGTCGTCGACCCGCGCACCGACCCGCTGGAGATGTACGAGTCGCTGCTCGCGCTGCGGCCTCCGGCCCTGGACCTGCTCCTGCCGCACGGCAACTGGACCAGCCCACCGCCCGGCCTCCCGGACCTGCCGGCCACGGGTCCGGGAACGGGCCGCGCCACCCCGTACGGCGACTGGCTGTGCGCCGTCTTCGACCGCTGGTGGCCGGCGGCCCGGCGGGAGACCCGGATCCGGCTCTTCGAGGAGTGCATCGCCCTGCTCCTCGGCCTGCCCGCCGCCACCGAGTCCCTCGGCCTCGACCCCGTCAACGCGGTCGTCGTGGAGACCGACGGATCGATCGAGCAGGTCGACTCCCTCAAGTCCGCCTACGACACCGCGGCCGCCACCGGACTCGACATCTTCCGCCACACCTTCGACGACGCCCTGCGCCACCCCGGCGTCGCCGCCCGCCAGGCAGGAGCCGGCGCCCTCGCCGCCACCTGCCGTGCCTGCCCGCTGCTGAACGTCTGCGGCGGCGGCCACTACGCCCACCGCTACCGCGCAGAGAACGGCTTCCTCAACCCCTCCGTCTACTGCGCAGACCTCGAACGGCTGGTCCGCCACGTGGCGGACCGGCTCGCCGACGCAACCGCAGGAGATCCCCCATGAGCCCTGCCATTCCCGAGCGCGTACTGCGCGAACTCGGCCGCACCGAGGGCGGCGCCGGCTCCCTCGGCCTGCTCGTACGCGATCAGGACACCCGCCGTCTCGTCCTGCTCAGGGCGCTGCTCGACGCGGCGGCCGCCGCCCCCGCGCGCGTCTGCCCACCCCCTCTGCTCGACCGGCTGCGCGAGGACTGGGCGCTGCTCGAAGCGGCCGAGCGGGCCGACCGGGCGGCGGTGCGCACCGTGCTGTTCCACCCCCTGGCAGGCCCCTGGGCGCAACGCCTGCTGGGCGGCATCACCGGCGCCGCCGCCCCGGGCCAGGACCTCCTGGCCGACCTGGCCCACCTGACCGCGCTCGCGACAGCGGCCGCGATCCGTGCCGCACTGCCCTGCACCGCCCGGCTCACCCCCGCGACGGCCTGGTCTGTCTCCCCACTCTCGGGGCGCTGCGGACGGGCCCCGGACCGGTCGAACTCGACCACGCCGAAGGCGAGACGACGCTGCGGCCGGCCGGTGCGCCGCCCCTGTCGGTACGGACCCAGCCCGACGGCACCATGAGCTCGGCCGACCCGCGCTGGCTGCCGGTCCTCACACTCCCCGCCGTACTGCCCGGCACCGGCCCCGTACCCCTGGACGACCTCGACCCGTACCGCACCCGCGGCACCGGGCTCGAACGCCACGGGCTGAGCGCCGCCACCCACATCGACGACCACGAGCGCAAGGCCTGGACGGAGTCCTGGTCCGGGGTCGAACCCCTGCTGCGGGTGGGCGGCGAGCACCGGCTCACCGAAGCCGCCGTCCTGCTGCGCTGCCTCGTCCCGCTCGGGCCGCCGCCCGGCTCGGGCCCCACCGGCCAGGGCGCGGCCCACTGCAGCGGCACCCGTCGCGAGGCGTTCGGCGCCGTCCTCAGCAGCAAACCGGCCACGCCCGCCTACTTCGCCTCGACCCTCGTGCACGAACTCCAGCACACCAAGCTCGCCGCGCTCGGCGCACTCGTCCGCCTGCACCACGAGGACGCCACCCCACGCCACTTCGCCCCCTGGCGCTCCGACCCCAGGCCCTTCGACGGGCTGCTCCAGGGTGCCTACTCGCACCTCGCGCTCGCCGACTACTGGCAGCGGTTCGCACTCGGCGCGCGGCGGGTCACCCACCGCGACCTGGCCTGGGCGGAACACGCGCGATGCCGCCAACAGGTCGGCGCCGTGCTGCCGGTACTGGCCGGCTCCGCCTCGCTGACCGTCGAAGGGCGGGTGCTCGTCAACGAGATGATCACGCTCTACCACCGTCTGGAGGATTCGCCGCCACCCACGGGGCACCTGGCGCGCGCGGAGGCGTACGTGAGCACCACCAGAGTGATATGGCAGCAGAGGAACGGATCGCCGAGGAGCTGAGCAGCCAGGTGATTCAGGCCGGGGCGACCTTGCCCCGGTGTATCTTGAAAAAGCTCGCAACGAGGTCAGGGAGACGGTTGAATGCCCGGAACGCGTAAGCAAGTTGGAGCAACCGGGGCGCAGACCGTCACCCTCAGTTTCGCCGGATTCAACCGGGCCTGGGCGGCGTGGATCGCGGACCGGCTGGAGCGGCGCGGGGTGACGGTCGTCCTGCAGCGCTGGGACCCACCGGTCGAGGTCCCGCTGGAGGACGCCCTGCGGGACCTGACCCTCTCCCGCGGCCGGATCCTGGTCCTGCTCAGCGACTGGTACTTCCAGGTCGGGCCCCGCAGCCACGAGGAGTGGAACCGGGCCCTGCGCGAGATCGTCGCCCCCGATCCGGACCGGTTCGCCGCGGTCTCCGTCACCACCGCGGCTCTGCCCGGCGCCACCTCGGTCTACGGCGCCGCGGACCTGACGAACGTCGGTGCGGACGAGGCCGAGCGGCGGCTGCTCGTACGACTGGAACTGCCCACCGACGCGCTGCCCGAGGCCGCCGCCGCCCGGCCGGGACCCCGCTACCCGGCCGACACCCCCGAGGTCTGGGGCGGGGTGCCACGCCGCAACACCCGCTTCACCGGCCGCGAGGAACTCCTCAGCAAGGCCTACCGGTCCCTGCAGGACGCCGGTCCCGGTGCGGGCGTCGTCACCCTGCACGGCATGTCGGGAGTGGGTAAGACGCAACTGGCCGCCGAGTACGTCTACCGGTTCGGCTCCGAGTACGACGTGGTGTGGTGGGTCCCCGCCGACCGGCGCGCCCTCTTCCGCCAGAAACTCGCCGAACTCGCCCCGGAACTCGGCCTGTCCACCGGCGCCGAGTACGGCGAGCGGCTGCGCGCGGTACGTGACTCGCTGCGCCGCGGCGACCCGCACGCCCACTGGCTGCTGGTCCTGGACGGCGCCGACGAGCCGGAACAGATCTGGGACCTGGTGCCGACCGGCCCCGGCCACGTCCTGATCACGTCCCGCAACCCCGAGTGGGGCGAGCACAACAGCAACCTGGTCGAGGTGCCGGTCTACGAACGTGACGAATCGGTCGCCTTCATCCGCCGCCGGGCCCCGCGCCTCACCCAGACCGAGGCCGACCAGCTCGCCGAGGCGCTGGAGGACCTCCCGCTGCTGCTCGACCAGACCGCGGGCTGGCTGAACGACTCGGACATGTCGGTCGAGGAGTACATCGAACTCCTCGGCGGCGGCATCGACCAGGACGTCGTCAAGGTCTCCGCGGACTTCCCGCTGGCCTTCCAGACCGCCTGGTCGATACTGCTGAACAAACTCCGCGACACCGTCCCCGAGTCCGTCGACCTGCTGCGCCTGTGCAGCTTCTTCGCGCCGGGCTCCATTCCCGTACGGCTGCTGAAGGAGATGCCGCCCGGCGAGCTGCCGGAGCAGCTCTCCGGACTGATGAACGACCCACTCCTGTGGAACAGGGCGATCGGCCAGCTGCGCCAGTACTCCGTCGTCCGCCTGGAGTCCCACGAGTCCGTCATCGACGAGACGTCCTCCGGCGAATCGATCTATCTGCACCGCATGGTGCACCAGATCGTCCGCAAGGACATGCCGGAACGCGACCGCCAGGAATTCATCGACGTGGTCCGCCGGGCACTGGCCGGCGCGGACCCCGGCCGCCCCACGGACACCCGCCAGTGGCCCACGTACGCCGAGATCACCCCGCACCTGAAGTGGGCCGACGTCCTGCGCAGCGCCGACCCCGCGGTGCAGAGCCTGGTGCTCAACTGCCTGCGCTACATGTACCTCTCCGGGGAGTACCGGGCCGGCATCAAGCTGGGCTCCCGCGCCATGACGGCCTGGCGCGAGCTGCTGGGCGAGAACCACCCCCGGGTCTGGGACCTCAGCTACAACTACGCCAACCTGCTGCGGGCCGTCGGCGACTACGCCGGCACCGAGGCCATCGAGCGCGCCGCGGTGGACCACCTGCGCGCCGAGCGGGGCTCCGACGACCTGGAACACCTGCGCGCCGCCGGCGGCCTCGCGGCAGACCTGCGCGGCCTCGGCCGGTACGACGAGGCGCAGGAGATGTCCGGCTGGATCCTGGCGGCCTACCGCGAACTCCTCGGCGACACGGACTCGCGCACACTCAACGCGCAGAACAACCTGGCCATTTCGCTCCGGCTGCTCGGCCGGTACGAGGACGCCCTGGAACTGAACCGGCGCACTCTGGAGTCCCGTCGGCAACTGCTCCGCCCGCGACACAGCTGGACTCTCTACTCGGAGATCAACTACGCCACCGACCTGCGCCTGCTCGGCCGCTACAACGAGGCGGAATCGCTTCAGACCCAGAGCGCCCGGGTGCACCGGCTCGTGATGGGCAACGACAACCCCCAGACCCTGCGCGCCGAGCACAATCTCGCGCTCTGCCACTACCGCTCCGGTGATCGGGGCAAGGCCGCGCTGTTGTTCACCCGGGTGCTGGAGCGAGGCGAACGGGTGCTCGGCGAGAACGACCCGCTGACCATGATGTTCGCGGCCAGCCAGAGCTTCTTCGCCCGGGAGCACGCCGACATCGACCAGGCCAGGGCCATAAGCGAGAAGGTCGTGGACGGCTATGTGGACATGCTGGGCGAACAGCACCCGTATGTGGCCGGCACCCGCGGCAACCACGCCCTGATCCTGCGCAACGTCGGGGAGCGGGACCAGGCGCACCACCTCCTGGAGGAGGCACTCGTCGACATGGGCCGGGCCGTGGGCGAGCACCACCCCTGGACGCTGGGCTGCGCGATCAACGTCTCGGCGCTGCGCAATCTGGTGGGCGACCCCGAATCCGCCGCGACGCTGACGGAGTCGGTCATCACCCGGGCCACCGAGGTCCTCGGCCGGACCCACCCGCTGACCCTCTCGGCACGCGTCGCGCACGCGGCGGACCTGCGAGGACTGCGGGACCGGCAGCGGGCGGAGAAGGTCGAGACGGAGGCGCTGGGCGATCTGGCGGCGACACTCGGGGCGCAGCACGTCCACACGGTCTCGGCGCGGTCCCGAAACCGTCCGTTCTGGGACTTCGAGCCTCCGATCATCTGAGGGCCCCGACCCACGCCGAGGGCCCGGCCCCGCGATCGTCTCGCGGGGCCGGGCCCTCGGTTCGTGAACTCGCCGGTCAGGCCTCGAAGACCTCGTCGGCCAGCTGTGCCTGCTCGGCCTGGTGGCGCTTGGCGGAGCCGACCGCGGGAGAGGAGCCGCGCGGCCGCGAGATGCGGCGCAGGCGCTCACCGTGCGGGACGTCGGCGCCGACGGCCAGGTCCAGGTGGTCGATCAGGTTCAGGGCGATGAACGGCCATGCGCCCTGGTTGGCCGGCTCCTCCTGGGCCCACAGGTACTTCTCGGCGTTCGGGTACTTGGCGATCTCGGCCTGGAGCTCGGCACCCGGCAGCGGGTACAGGCGCTCGAGGCGGATGATCGCCGTGTCCGTGACGCCACGCTTCTCGCGCTCGGCCTCCAGGTCGTAGTAGACCTTGCCGGCGCAGAAGACGACCTTGCGGACCGCGTTCGCCTCGACGGAGTCGTCGCCGATCACCGGGCGGAAGCCGCCGGTGGTGAACTCCTCCACCTTCGACGCGGCCGCCTTCAGCCGGAGCATCGACTTCGGGGTGAAGACGATCAGCGGCTTGTGGTGCGGGTTGTGCACCTGCCACCGCAGGAGGTGGAAGTAGTTCGACGGCAGCGTCGGCATGGCGACCGTCATGTTGTCCTGCGCGCACATCTGGAGGAAGCGCTCCGGGCGGGCGGACGAGTGGTCCGGGCCCTGGCCCTCGTAGCCGTGCGGCAGCAGCAGCGTGACGCCGGAGGTCTGGCCCCACTTCTGCTCGGCCGAGGAGATGAACTCGTCCACGACGGTCTGCGCGCCGTTGACGAAGTCGCCGAACTGGGCCTCCCAGATGACCAGCGACTCCGGGCGGGCCAGCGAGTAGCCGTACTCGAAGCCCATCGCCGCGTACTCGCTGAGCAGCGAGTCGTAGACGTTGTAGCGGGCCTGGTCCTCGGAGAGGTAGAGCAGCGGGGTGTAGTCCTCGCCGGTCTTCTGGTCGACGAGGACCGCGTGACGCTGGCCGAACGTGCCGCGGCGGGTGTCCTGTCCGGCGAGCCGGACCGGGGTGCCCTCCATCAGCAGCGATCCGATGGCCAGGGTCTCGCCCATGCCCCAGTCGATGGTGCCGTTGTCCACCGATGCGGCACGGCGCTGCATCTGCGGCATCAGCCGCGGGTGGACGGTGATCGAGTCGGGGATGTTGACCTGCGACTCGGCGATCAGCTTCACGACCTCCGAGGACACCGCGGTGGTCACGGCCACCGGGAACTTGGCCTGGACGTCCGGGACATGCGGCTGGGACGGCGCGGAGGTGGCCTCGCGGACCTCTGCGAAGACCTTCTCCAGCTGGCCCTGGAAGTCCTGGAGCGCCTGCTCGGCCTCCTCCAGCGTGATGTCGCCGCGACCGATGAGGGACTCGGTGTAGAGCTTGCGCACCGAGCGCTTCTTGTCGATCAGGGTGTACATCTGCGGGTTGGTGAACTCCGGGTTGTCGCCCTCGTTGTGACCGCGACGGCGGTAGCAGATGAGGTCGATGACGACGTCCTTGTTGAACGTCTGCCGGTACTCGAAGGCGAGGCGCGCGACGCGGACCACGGCCTCCGGGTCGTCACCGTTGACGTGGATGATCGGCGCCTCGATCATGCGCGCCACGTCCGTGGCGTACATCGAGGAGCGCGACGCCTCCGGGGCGGCGGTGAAGCCGACCTGGTTGTTGATGACGACGTGCACCGTGCCGCCGGTGCGGTAGCCGCGCAGCTGCGACATGTTGAGCGTCTCGGCGACGACGCCCTGGCCCGCGAAGGCCGCGTCGCCGTGCAGCGCGACCGGCAGGACCGTGAAGTCGGTGCCCGCCTTGTTGATGATGTCCTGCTTGGCGCGGGCGATGCCCTCCAGGACCGGGTCGACCGCCTCCAGGTGCGAGGGGTTGGCGGCCAGCGAGACCTTGATCTGCTCGCCGTCCAGACCGGTGAAGGTGCCCTCGGCGCCCAGGTGGTACTTCACGTCGCCGGAGCCGTGCATCGACCGGGGGTCGAGGTTGCCCTCGAACTCGCGGAAGATCTGCGCGTACGACTTGCCGACGATGTTCGCCAGCACGTTCAGCCGGCCACGGTGGGCCATGCCGATGACGACCTCGTCCAGGCGCGCCTCGGCCGCGGAGTCGATGACCGCGTCGAGCAGCGGGATGACGGACTCGCCGCCCTCCAGCGAGAAGCGCTTCTGGCCGACGTACTTGGTCTGCAGGAACGTCTCGAACGCCTCGGCGGCGTTGAGCCGGCGCAGGATGCGCAGCTGCTCCTCGCGCTCCGGTGCGGGGCGCGGACGCTCCACCCGGTCCTGGAGCCACTTGCGCTCCTTCGGGTCCTGGATGTGCATGAACTCGATGCCGGTGGTGCGGCAGTACGACTCACGCAGCACACCGAGGATGTCGCGGAGCTTCATCAGGGTCTGGCCGGCGAAGCCGCCGACCGCGAAGTCCCGCTCCAGGTCCCACAGGGTGAGGCCGTGCTCGGTGATGTCCAGGTCGGGGTGCTTGCGCTGGCGGTACTCCAGCGGGTCGGTGTCGGCCATGACGTGGCCGCGGACCCGGTAGGAGTGGATCAGCTCGAAGACCCGCGCGGCCTTGGTGACGTCGTCGTCGTGCGAGGCGTCGATGTCCTTGAGCCAGCGGACCGGCTCGTAGGGGATGCGCAGCGCCTTGAAGATCTCGTCGTAGAACCCGTTCTCGCCGAGCAGCAGCTGGCTGAGGATCCGCAGGAACTCGCCGGAGGCGGCGCCCTGGATGACCCGGTGGTCGTACGTCGAGGTCAGGGTCATGACCTTCGAGATGCCCAGCTTGTTCAGGGTGTCCTGCGACGTGCCCTGGAACTCCGCCGGGTAGTCCATCGCGCCGACACCCATGATGAGGCCCTGTCCGGGCATCAGGCGGGGCACCGAGTGAACGGTGCCGATCCCGCCGGGGTTGGTCAGCGAGGCGGTGACCCCGGTGAAGTCGTCCATGCCGAGCTTGCCGTTGCGGGCCCGGCGGACGATGTCCTCGTAGGCCTGCCAGAACTCGAAGAAGTTGAGCGTCTCGGCCTTCTTGATGGCCGCGACGACCAGCTGGCGGTCGCCGTTCGGCTTCACCAGGTCGATGGCCAGGCCGAGGTTGACGTGCTCCGGCTTGACCAGGGTCGGCTTGCCGTCCTTCTGGGCGAAGGAGTAGTTCATCGCCGGCATGGCCTTGAGGGCCTGCACCATCGCGTACCCGATGAGGTGCGTGAAGGAGATCTTCCCGCCCCGGGCGCGCTTGAGGTGGTTGTTGATGACGATGCGGTTGTCGAAGAGCAGCTTCACCGGGACCGCGCGCACGGACGTGGCCGTCGGCAGTTCCAGCGAGGCGTTCATGTTCTTCGCGACAGCGGCCGACGGGCCGCGCAGGGTCACGTACTCCGGGCCGGCCGGGGCCTCGGTGGCCGGAGCGGCGGCGGGCTTCGCGGCCGGAGCCGGTGCTGCCGGAGCCGGGGCGGCCTTCGCCGGAGCCGCCGGGGCGGCCGGTGCGGGTGCGGCAGGTGCGGGCGCCGGGGCAGCAGGTGCGGCCGGGGCCTGAGCCTGGGCCGCGGGCTGCGCGGGTGCGGCCTGCGCGGTGTTGTTGTCGGTGGCGGTCGGTGCGGTCACGGCCGGAGCCGCAGGCACCGCAGCCCCCGCGGCTGCGGCGCCCGGAACGGGCTTGTCCGCCGTGCCGGAAGTGCCCGGCTTGTAGTCGGCGAAGAAGTCCCACCAGGCGCGATCGACCGAACTGGGATCCTGGAGGTACTGCTGGTAGATCTCGTCGACGAGCCACTCATTGGGGCCGAAAGCAGCAGCCGGGTTCGAACCCGGGCTGGCTTGGTCGGTCGAGATGCTCGAGTTACTGGGGGACTGAGACGACACGGCGGCAACCGCCCTCTTCCGCTTCACAAGGTGGTGGACAGCGGAAATCAAGGCTACGCCTCCCGGGCCGTTCCATGCGGGCCGGGCCGGTCTTCGTCGTGCAAGTCACATCGAAAGTTCGGTTTCGGCGCAGGAAATGGCGGGAAACAAGCTTGGTTCCGCATTGCTCCGGGTACGCGAGACCGCAGTTACGGCCCCTTGGACCGTACCCCTTGAACAGAACACGCAGAACGTGCCCTTCCGGTTCGAACCCTATGTCAACCTCGTGGCTGATGGATCCCCGGAAGGGTGACGCGGATGCGGCATCCGCGAGCTGATTCGGCCACACCGATCCGCCCGCCGTGCAGATCCACCGCCCAGCGGGCGATGGCCAGGCCCAGACCCGTACCGCCGTCGCTGCCCGGGCCGTGCGGGGACGTCACGTCGCCCCGGTTGAACCGCTCGAAGACCCGGTGCCGCTCGGACTCGGGTATGCCGGGCCCCTCGTCCAGGACCTCCAGGTCCAGTGACTCCGGCTGGGCACCCCGGCGTGCGAGCACCGTGACCCGGCCGTGCGGCGGGCTGTGCTTCACCGCGTTGTCGATCAGGTTGGCCACCACCTGGTGCAGCCGCTCCGCGTCCGCGTGCGCGGTCAGCTCCGGCGGCGACACGTCCAGGTGCAGATGGACGTCCTTGCGGGAGTGGTTGCCGGAACCGGAGGAGAGCCGGCGGTGCGCGGCGGCGAGATTCGCCTCCTTCAGCACCCCCGACAGATAGGGCCACACCTCGAAACGGCCGGCCTTCAGCGTGACCACGCCGTTGTCCAGCCGGGACAGGTCCAGCAGCGTCTCCACCAGCCTGCCGAGACGTTCGGTCTGTTTGAGGGCCGTGCGCATCGTCTCCGGATCGGCCGAGGACACCCCGTCCACGACGTTCTCCAGAACGGCTCTCAGCGCCGCGATGGGGGTGCGCAGCTCATGTGAGACATTCGCCACCAGCTCCTTGCGGTGCCGGTCCACGGCCTCCAGGTCGTCCGCCATCAGGTTGATCGTCTGCGCCAGGTCGCCCAGCTCGTCACGCCGGTCGGCGCCGCTCACCCGTCTGGTGTAGTCGCCGTGCGAGATCGACCGGGCCACGGCCCGCATCTCGTCCAGCGGCGCGGTCAGGCCGTGCGCCACGAACTGGGTGATCAGCAGGGTCGCGATGACGGAGAACACCGTGATGAACCGGAGCTCGGTACGTGTGCGCAGGGCCACCATGAGCAGCCCGGTGGTGATGAAGACCGAGACCACGACGAGCGTGCCCAGCTTGGCCTTGATCGAGAACGGCCGCAGCCCCGGTCCGCGGGCGGTCATGGCGCCGGGGTCTCCAGGGCGTAGCCGACACCGTGCACGGTGCGGATCCGCTCCGCGCCGATCTTCCGGCGCAGGGCCTTGATGTGGCTGTCGACCGTACGGGTGCCGGAGGCGTCCGCCCAGTCCCAGACCTCGGCCAGCAGCTGCTCCCTGGACAGCACCGCACGCGGCGTGTTGGCCAGGCAGACCAGCAGGTCGAACTCGGTCGGCGTCAGGTGGACGTCGTCCGCACGCACCCGCACACGGCGCTGCGCGTGGTCGATCTCCAGCTCGCCGAGGCGCAGAATGCCGCTGCGCGGCGTTACCGCGGCCAGTGCGGCGCGCTCGACCCGGCGCAGCAGGACGTGCACCCGGGCCGCCAGCTCACGCATGGAGAACGGCTTCGTCATGTAGTCGTCCGCGCCGACACCGAGACCGACGAGCATGTCCGTCTCGTCGTCCCGGGCGGTCAGCATCAGTACCGGCACCGGGCGCTGCGCCTGCACACGGCGGCAGACCTCCAGGCCGTCGAAGCCGGGAAGCATGATGTCGAGCACCATCAGATCCGGCTGCCAGGCCTCGGCCGCGTCCACGGCCGCGGGGCCGTCGAGCGCGGTCTGCACCAGGAAGCCCTCGGCCCGCAGCCGGGCGGAAATGGCATCGACGATTGTCGCGTCGTCCTCGACCACCAGGACCCGGCGCTGCGCGCCCGGGGTGGCCGCGACACCGTTGTGGGTGGTGTGTGTCTGTTCCATCGCCCCGCCCCTGCCCGTTCTCACGGGGGCCATTCCCCCGGACGCACGGTTTTCGCTTGTGAATTTCGTGGGAGATCCCGCTATCGGTCAGCAGCGTAAAGGCAGCGGACGGCTCTCGGCTACGCAGGGTGCAAGGGTGTGCGGGCGGGCCGGCCGCACGGAGGAGGCGGAGTGTCGCTCTTGTGGCGCTTGGCCCCCGGGCGTCCCAGGGGTCCGCATACCCGGTGGGGGGATCTCAGTCCGCTCGAATTGCGAGATGGACCACGTCGGGCACACCTCGGGCAACTCCTACCTCTTCCGTCCTAACCCCGCGGAATCCGGCATTCCGCAAGGCTTGTTCGAACTCGTCCGACGGCTGCGCGGACCACACGGCGAGCACTCCGCCAGGCACGAGCCGCTGGTGGCAGTCGGCGAGACCGGCGGGGGAGTAGAGGTTTCCGTTGTCCTCGGTGACGGTCCAGTCGGGCCCGTTGTCGATGTCCAGGCAGAGCGCGTCGTAACGGTCCGTGGTCGTACGGAGGTACGCGAGGAGGTCCGTCGTCAGGACCGCGGTCCGCGGGTCCCTGAGCGCGGCCGCCGAGATCGCGTCCAGCGGCCCGCCCAGATGCCAGTCCACGATGGCCCGCTCCCGCTCCACGACGGCGATCCGGCCCCAGCGCGGTTCGGCGGCGGCCCGCACGAGCGAGAACCCGACCCCGAGCCCGCCGATGAGCACCGCCGGGTCCGGCCGGTCCGCGGGCAGCGCGGCGAGTGCCGCGTCGATGAGCAACCGCTCCGAGCGCCCGTCCGAGGTGTCCATCAGGAAGCACCCGTTGGCGATGATCTCGAAGTCGTCGCCCCGCTTGCGCAGGACGACCTCCCCGTACGGCCCCTCGCGACGGTCGAGCGTGACGGGGGCGAGGGCGTCGGGCCCGTAGGTGTGCTGCATGGCGCTGGTCTCCGGTACAGGTCGGTCGGTGGACCGTCATCCTGGCCCGCCGGGTGGCGGCCGGGCCAGCGGTTTAGCCGGTCGTCCCCTGATCGGAGGGGGAGTCAGCCGCGTTCGGGACGCGGCCCGCGTACGGCGAGCAGCGTGGCCCCCGCCAGGTACGCCGCCGATGCCACCACCCACGCAGCGGTCTGCGGTCCCGGCTGCATGGGCCAGGCCCATACGGCGGCCGCGCCACCCGGGGTGCGCGGTGCGGCGAGGTACACCGAGCCGCCGTAGACCGTCATGGGAAGCCAGCTCAGCCGGGCACCGATCAGGGCGGCGGAGCCGGCCGCGACCCCGGTCGCGCCGAGCACGTTACGGACCATGCCCGGGGCGCCGAACGCCTCGGGATGCCCGGGGACGGCCAGCGCGAGGGCCACCGCGGCCGGCCCGGTGAGCGCGAGCAGATGCAGCAGCCGCCGCGGCCACCAGCGGTGCACGGCGGTCCGGTCGAGCTCGTCGGCGGCGGCGTACAGGCTGGTGCCGATCGCCGCGGAAGCCAGCAGCGGGGCCAGCACGAGGACGGGGACGCGGGCGGTGTGGTCGAAGTCCGGCCGGTCCTCGATCCAGTCGGCGGCCCAGGCGGCGAGGAGGACCACGCAGGCCAGGGCGGCGGCGGTGCGGGGGAGGTCGCGGGAGCGGATATAGAGGAGCGGCAGGCCGGGCCGGAGCGCGGAGCGCTCCGTGGCGGCGTCGGCGTCGGGGCTCACAGGACGGGTACCTCCGACGGGGTGCAGCTCTTGCGCGAGGCCAGGTAGCGGCCGAGCCAGGCCCGGCGCTCGGGGGCGGGCATGGCCGCGAGCCGGCGGAACCGGGGGCCCTGCTCCGCGCCGGGGGGCTGTGCGGCATGGGGGCCGGCGAGCCAGTTCGCCACCGCGCTGTCGGACTCCGCCACGCGGTCGAAGCCGCCCTGGTCCTCTTCGGTCGCGGACTCCGGGCATTCCCCATGGGAGACGATCACCACGGCTGCCTGCCAGGCGAAGTCCTCGGGCCGGCTCAGCCTGTCGCGCACGATGCCCAGCCGCGGGCGGGCATCGACAGCTGGAGTTCTCCGGAGCCCTCCCGGACCTCGTGATCCACGTACCTGACCGGTGCTCCCGGCACACCGTCCAGCCGCTCGAACAGCCCGGACAGTGCCTGGGACGCCTGTGGCAGCAGAGCTCCGTCGAGTGCGTTCAGACAGACCTGCGGGGTGCCGTCCGTGCAGACCACGCGGTCGCGGGCGGGGTCGGCGCGGAGCAGACCGGGGCCCGTGTGCGCGATGAACCCGGCGGCCGCCACCGCCACGGCCAGCGGTACGACGGCCAGGAAGCGGCGCCGGGCCGCGTGGCCGAGCAGCGCGGCCAGGGCGAGTCCACACGTCCACGCCACCATCGCCGGGGCGAACCACCACACGGGAAGCGTCCCGGTCAGCTCGTACTGCCAGGCGGGGTTGAGGTACAGGGCCGGGGAGTCCATGTAGTCCGGCACACCGAAGGCGAGGTACAGCAGCACGGCAAGGGCGGGCGGGGCCAGCCGCCAACGGCACCGCTGGCCGACGGCGAACCCCAGCAGCCCGACGGCGAGCAGGAAGGCGCAGTCCGCGACGGCGAAGGACGGGAACGGGCTGCCGCCCCCGGCGTACGGCCAGGTGGCCAGCAGCGAGGCGACCAGCACGACGAGATACCCCGCGACCGCCCACAGCGCCAGTGGCAGCGCGGCCACCACGACCCGCGCGGACCTGGCCCGCGGGGTGGAGAGCCAGAGCTCGGTGGTCGAGCGCCGGTGGTCGCGGGCGCCCTGCCAGCAGGAGGCCGCTGCCACCAGCGGGCCGACGAGCAGAGTGGCGGCGGAGTGGAGATATCCCTGCGTATCGCCCCAGCCGCCCTGCCAGGTGTCGGCCTTGGCCGCCATGGTGACGCCGAGCGTGAGTGCCGTACAGGCCCCGTCCACGGCGCGATGCCGCGGCGCAGCTCGGTCCGCAGCGCGAGGAGCGTCGTCCGGTACGCGGCGGGCGAGCGGGTGGCGCGGGGCGCGGGGGAGTCCGGTCGCTCGGCGGTGACGGTATCGGTCCTCGTCATCGGGCAGCCGCCGTCTCGCGGTGGGTGCGCAGGGCGGCGGTGTAGCCGCGCTCGATCGGGCTGCCGTCGAGCGGGGCACCTTCGCCGTCCTTGCCGCCGAGTGCCGAGAGTTCGGCCGTCGTACCCCGGTAGGCGATCCGGCCCGCCTCGATCAGCGTCACATCGGAGCAGGCCGTGGCCACGTCCTCCACGAGGTGGGTGGAGAGGATGACGGTGGCCCGGTCGCCGAGTTCCCGCATCAGGGTGCGGAACTCCACCCGCTGCTCCGGGTCGAGCCCGGCGGTCGGCTCGTCGAGCAGCAGCAGCTCCGGTTCGTTGACGATCGCCTGCGCGATACCCACGCGCCGCACCATGCCGCCCGACAGGGTCTTCATCCGGGCGTCGATCCGGTCCGTCAGGCCCACCCGGTCCACCGCACGTGCCACGGCCTTCGCGGTCAGGGCGCCGTCCATCTCCTTGAGCCACGCCACGTAGGCGACGAACTCGCGGACGGTGAAGCCCGGGTAGTAGCCGAACTCCTGCGGCAAATACCCCAGCCTGCGCCGGACCGCCGCCCGGCTGTGGTGGTCCGCGGCCGCGCCCACCTCGCTGCCCAGCAGTTCCACCCGCCCCGAGGCTGGAGCGGTGGCCGTGGACACCACCCTGATCAGCGACGTCTTGCCCGCGCCGTTCGGCCCGAGGAGGCCGTGCACGCCGGGTGCGAAGTCGAGGTCGATGCCGTCCAAGGCGGTCGTGCGGCGATGGCGGACGGTCAGCCCGGAGACTCTGACGGTGCTGCTCACGCGATCACGCTCATGACTTCTCCAGGTGGTCGAAGGATCTGCGGCGCAGGGCCAGCAGCCCGGCGCTGAGCACGGCCGCGGCCGCCCAGGAGCTCTGGGCGGCGGGCCCCGCGAAGTAGCGGACGGCTGCCGCCAGCGGCTCGTCGAGCCGTGCGGGCAGCGTTCCGACGGCCGGTACGGCGACGGCGAGAGCCCAGCACGCGGCCACGGACGAGGCACCGGTGCGGCAGCCGACGTAACTGCTCAGCGCCAGCGCCGCCAGCGTCATGGCCAGTCCCGGCAGCAGCCACGCCACGGCTCCCGGACCGCCGGCCGATGCGGGCAGCACCGCCCAGGCGAGCGTGAGCACCGGGACGGTCACCGCGAGCACCGCGGCGGTCCTGACCAGCAGCAGCCGCAGGCCGCCGCCCGGAGTCGTGGCGGTGATCTCGTGCATCGGATCGGCGCAGCGCCCGTACGAGACGCCGACCCCGGCGAGCGGCAGCACCGGCGCGACGACGAGGAGCAGGGGCCGCGCCGTGCCGCCGAGTCCGCCCCCGTACGCGAGCGCGACGGCCCGAGCGCCACCAGCACCAACGCAGCCGCCCACGACCCCCGCAGGGTGGGCCCGGCGGCCCACAGCACCCGCCCGATCCGGGTGGCGGGCCCCGGCGCCGACCACGCCAGGCGCCCCCGGGCCGGGCCCCGCCCCGGCCCCGTTCCCCGGACGCCCCCACCCCGAGGCCGGCCCCTCACCCTCCGGACGCCCCCACGTCCGGACCGGCTCCCGCGCCCACGGGCGCCCCGGCCCCCGTTCCCCCGGACGCCCCCACGCCCGCGGAGCCATCCCCCGCCCGAGCAGCCGAGCCGGCCCCCACCGGCGCCCCGCGCCCGCCCCACGAGGTCCCCCGCACCGGCTCGGCCGTCGCGGTTGCGAGCACCGCCGCGCGCACCCCCTCCAGCAGCGGTGCCGCGTCCCCCTGCTCGCGCACCGACGCCGACACCAGGGCGGCGCAGGGTGCGCACGCCTCGACGTGCTTCTCCAGGGACCAGGCATCCGTCTCGGCAGCCGTGCCGGCCGCGTACCGCCCGGCCAGTTCGTCGCCCACGTGCCAGACCGTCATGCCGTGCCTCCCAGCGGACCGTTCTCCACAACCAGCCGGTCCAGTGCGGTCCGCAGTTCGCGGCGGGCCCGCAGCGCCCGGGTCTTGACCGTCCCCTCCGGTATGCCGAGGAGCCGGGCGGCCTCACGGGTCGTCAGGCCGTCGATGACCGTCGCCCGCAGGACCTCCCGGAGTTCGGGCGATATCCGGTCGAGGGCGGCGCCCACGTCGCCGTATTCGAGACCGGCCAGGACCCGGTCCTCGGCGGACGGCACGGCGGCCGTCCACTCGGCGCTCCCCGCGTGCTCGGCCCGTGCCACCCGTTCCGTCCTGGCCCGGACCCGCCGCGCGTCGACCAGCCGGCGTGCCGCGATCACCCAGAGCCAGCCGCCGGCCTCGGCGCCCCGGTGCGAACCGGCGGAGCGCCAGGCCGTGACGAAGGTGTCCTGGAGCACCTCCCGTACGGTCTCGGGGTCCGCGCACCGCCGGTTCAGCCTGGCCAGCAGCCAGCCGGCATGCCGGTCGTAGAGAGCGGCCAGGGCCGTCGTGTCCCCCTGTGCGACGGCACGCAGCAGCGCCTCGTCGTCCCGGTCGTCCCCCGAAGGGCGCAAGTGGCTCACACCTCCTCTATCGGAGGCCGGACGCTACTCGGTTCACGTACGCCGCCCTGAGGTGCGGTCAGGGGCGCGGAGCCTTCTCGCCGTGCACCGCGACGTGCTCCGCCGCCAGCCAGGGGGCCAGGTCGTCGACGAGCATCGACAGGACGGCCGGGTCGGCACTCGGCGCGCGTCCCGTGCGGGCCGCCAGCCGCATCTGCCCGGCCCGCTCGGGAAGGTGCGGGTAGTAGCGGGCGAAGAGCTCGGCGGACTCGGTCAGATCACTGGTCCAGCCGCCCCACCGCGGCATGACCAGGGTGAAGCCCGTGCGCACGATCCGACGGGCGACGCCCCGGCTCATGGCGCGCCGTCCGGCGTCGGTCGTGGCCTCGGCGGCCCGCTCGTGCCAGCGGGGCAGCAGCAGGCACAGATCGCCGTTGGTCTCGCGGGCGAGCAGCGAGGTCGGCCGGTAGCGCGGCAGCTGTGCGGCGAGGTCGTCGCCCAGCAGCGGGGTGCACAGGCAGGCGAGGAAGAAGCCGCCGTCGTGGCGTTCGAGTGCGCTGAGCAGCGTCGCCGCACCGCCCAGCAGGATGCCGGCCCCGTCGATCTCCTCGTACGCGGCGTCGAGTTCGGCCTCGACGGCGTCGGCGTCGGCGCGGTCCCGTCCGGTGGGAGCGTCGCGCAGCACGAGCTGCAGGTCCAGGTCGGAGACGCCGGGGACGGCAGTGCCGCGCGGAACGGAGCCGTAGACGTAGGCGCTGTCCAGCCGGTCGGGGCCGAACACCTCGGCGATCCGGGAACGGGCCGCGGCCACGACCGCCGCGAACTCGGCGGGCACCCGGTCGAGCGAGCCCTCCCGCCTGATCGTGCCGTCCGGTGCCAGCCCTAGGTCCTCGCTCATACCGGCACTCTGCCCTGCCTCCGGCGGCGTCGCCGAACGGTTTTCGGCGGGGCGTTCCGACCGGTCAGGCCCGGGGCGGGGCCTGGACGTACGGCGAGGTGGTGGTGGTCGCCGTCCGGGACCGCGGCGCCGTGAACCTCACGTCCGCGGCCGGCGTGGTGACCTCGGCGGCCGCGCTGATCGCCCATGCGGCGACCCGGGAGACCACGGCGGCCGGGACCGGGCCGTGGCCTGGACGCACATCTCCGACATCACTCCGCACACGGCGAGCGAGCCGACGCCCGCCTCGGCCAGCAGACCGCGCAGGGGCGTCCCCGCGAAGCCGTCGTCCCTGGTCTTGCGGATCACGAACTCGGTGGGCCCCTCCTCGACGGGAAGGTGCAGTGCCCAGCCCGGGGTGTGGGGCTCGTCGCCCGCGCCGGGTGCGCCGTCGTTCTGGAGGTGGACGACCAGCGCGCCGCTGCGGCGCGCCCGCGCGATCAGCTCCGACGTCCGCGCCAGCAGCCCGGCCGCACCCGGCACCGCCCGGCCGCCGGTCACACCTGCCCTCTGGACGTCGACGACCAGCAGGGCCTGCGAGGGAATGGCGGAATCGTTCATGGCGTCATCCTGTCCGGCGGCGCCCGAGCCTTCCACGGCATTACGCGAGGCCCGGTACCGGGCCGGGGACTACGCGGGGCCCGTGAGGCGTTGCAGACAAGGCCTGCGGCGGCGGCCACATCGCGATCGCTCACAGCGAACGCACCCCGGGGAACATTGAGCGGCTCAGGAGCATTGAGTCTTCATAGCTCAACTTGAATGCCGAAGGGGAGATCATGGCTACTGAGTCCAACGCCGTCACACCGCTGACCCTGCCTGTGCTGCCGCTCGACGACGAGGTCGTGCTGCCCGGAATGGTGGTGCCTCTCGACCTGTCCGATGCCGAGGTCCGCGCCGCGGTGGAAGCCGCACAGGCCGCCGCCCGGGAAAGCGGTGCCAAGCCCGAGGTGCTGCTCGTCCCGCGGATCGACGGGACCTACACCGGGATCGGTGTCATCGGCACCGTCGAGCAGGTCGGCCGGCTCTCCGACGGCGACCCCGGCGCGCTCATCCGCGGCCGCGGCCGGGTGCGCGTGGGCGCCGGGACCAGCGGTCCGGGTGCCGCGCTCTGGGTCGAAGGGACCCGGGTCGAGCCGACCGTCCCCGATCCGCTGCCCGGAGCCGTCGCCGAGCTGGTCAAGGAGTACAAGGCCCTCGCCACCAGCTGGCTCAAGCAGCGCGGCGCCTGGCAGGTCGTGGACCGGGTGCAGCAGATCGAGGACGTCTCCGCGCTCGCCGACAACTCCGGCTACTCACCCTTCCTCACCACCGCCCAGAAGGTGCAGCTGCTGGAGACCACCGACGCGGTCGCCAGGCTGAAGCTCGCCGTCCAGTGGCTCGGTGAACACCTCGCCGAGCAGGACGTCGCCGAGTCCATCGCCAAGGACGTCCAGGAGGGCGTCGACAAGCAGCAGCGCGAGTTCCTGCTGCGGCGCCAGCTCGACGCCGTGCGCAAGGAGCTCTCCGAGCTCAACGGCGACCCGGAGGACGAGTCCGACGACTACCGGGCGAGGGTCGAGGCCGCCGACCTCCCCGAGCACGTCCGCGAGGCCGCGCTCAAGGAGGTCGACAAGCTGGAACGGTCCTCCGACCAGAGCCCCGAGGGTTCCTGGATCAGGACCTGGCTCGACACCGTCCTCGAACTGCCGTGGACCGAGCGGACCGAGGACGCCTACGACATCCGCGGCGCCCAGGAGATCCTCGACGCCGAGCACGCCGGCCTGCAGGACGTGAAGGAACGCATCACCGAGTACCTCGCGGTGCGCAAGCGGCGCGCCGACCGCGGCCTGGGCGTCGTGGGCGGGCGGCGCGGCGGTGCGGTGCTGGCCCTGGTGGGCCCGCCCGGCGTGGGCAAGACCTCGCTCGGGGAGTCCGTGGCGCACGCCATGGGCCGCAAGTTCGTCCGCGTCGCGCTCGGCGGTGTCCGGGACGAGGCGGAGATCCGGGGCCACCGGCGTACCTACGTCGGCGCGCTTCCCGGGCGCATCGTCCGCGCCATCAAGGAGGCCGGCTCGATGAACCCGGTCGTCCTGCTCGACGAGATCGACAAGGTCGGCTCCGACTTCCGGGGCGACCCGGCGGCGGCCCTCCTCGAAGTGCTGGACCCCGCGCAGAACCACACCTTCCGCGACCACTACCTGGAGGTCGAACTCGACCTCAGCGACGTCGTCTTCCTGGCCACCGCCAATGTCCTGGACGCCATCCCGGAGGCCCTGCTCGACCGGATGGAGCTGGTCAGGCTCGACGGCTACACCGAGGACGAGAAGGTCGTCATCGCCCGCGACCACCTGCTCCCGCGCCAGCTGGAGCGGGCCGGCCTGGAGAAGGACGAGGTGACCCTCGACGAGTCCGCGCTGCGGAAGCTGGCCGGGGAGTACACCCGGGAGGCCGGCGTGAGGAACCTGGAGCGGTCCGTGGCCCGGCTGCTGCGCAAGGTCGCGGCCCAGCACGAACTGGGCGACCGCGAGCTGCCGTTCACCGTGACCGACGAGGACCTGCGCGGTCTCATCGGGCGGCCGCACCACGTCCCCGAGTCCGCACAGGACCCGGCCGAGCGCCGCACCGCGGTGCCGGGCGTGGCCACCGGGCTCGCGGTGACCGGCGCCGGTGGTGACGTGCTCTTCGTGGAGGCGTCGCTCGCCGACCCGGAGACCGGGGCGTCCGGGCTGACCCTCACCGGCCAGCTGGGCGACGTCATGAAGGAGTCCGCGCAGATCGCGCTGAGCTTCCTGCGGTCGCACGGCGCGGAGCTGGAGCTGCCGGTCGCGGACCTGAAGGACCGTGGCGCGCACATCCACTTCCCGGCGGGCGCGGTGCCCAAGGACGGTCCGAGTGCGGGTATCACGATGACCACCGCGCTGGCCTCGCTGCTCTCCGGACGGCTGGTCCGTACGGATGTGGCGATGACGGGTGAGGTCTCACTGACCGGACGCGTGCTGCCGATCGGCGGCCTGAAGCAGAAGCTGCTCGCCGCGCACCGCGCGGGGATCACCACCGTGGTGATCCCGAAGCGGAACGAGGCCGACCTGGACGACGTCCCCGCCGAGGTGCTGGACACGCTGGAGGTCCACCCGGTGACGGACGTGCGCCAGGTCCTGGAGATCGCCCTCGCCCCGGCCTCGGCCCCGGCGGAGCGGAGGATCCCGGCCGCGGCGTAGGCGTCACGTCGTGACGGGCGCGGCACTACGGACACGGCCGGTACGGACGGCCCGCCTTCCCGGCGACGGGGCGGCGGGCCGTTTCGGTGCGGGCGGGCGACCGGTCATGGGGTGAGAGGCCGGGGCGGCCGGCGGCCGATCGGCAGTGCCGGGCCGTGACGCGGCCGCGCACGGATCAGGGGCGGTAGATGGTGCCCGGGACCGGCTCCGCGGGGCCATCAGCTGAGGCACCGTCACGAAGGTGTAGCCGCGCTTCTTCAGCTCGTGGATGATGCCCGGCACCGCGGGCACCGAGCCCTTGTAGATGTCGTGCAGCAGGATGATGCCGTCCTTGCTCGCCTGGTCGAGTATCCGCTTCCTGATCAGCGCGGAGTCGGTCGTCGAGTAGTCCTTGGCCGTCGCGCTCCACAGGATCTGGGAGAGCCCCAGGTCCTTGCTGATCCTGGAGACGGTGTCGTCGGTGCGGCCCTGCGGCGGGCGCATCAGTCGCGGCTTCTTGCCGGTGACCGCCTCGATCGCGTCCTGCGTCTTCTCCAGCTCGGCCCGTATCTCGGCCGGCTTCCGGTCCGTCAGGACCTTGTGCGACCAGGTGTGGTTGGCCACCTCGTGCCCCTCGGCCGCGATGCGGCGGACGGTGTCGGGGTGCTTCTTCACGTGGTTCCTGCCCAGCAGGAAGAAGGTCGCGTGGACCTTCTCCTTCTTCAGGATGTCCAGCAGGTGGGGGTGTCGTCGGCCGGGCCCGCGTCGAAGGTCAGGGCTATGCACTTCGCCTTGCGGCAGTCCACCGGGCCGAACGACCCCTTGGAGTCGGAGCCCGCGTCGGCGCGTGCGGAGCCGGGGGCCGTGGTCTCCATCGAGCAGCCGCTCAGCGTCAGCGTGAGCGCCGTCACAAGGGAGAGGGCCAACCCGGCACCGATCGACTTCCTCTTACTGCGCAAGACGGGTCACTCCCTCGTGAACTGAACGGCGCACAGTGTGTGCGGCCTGGGAGGACTATACACACGACGTATACATGCGGTGTATAGCGAGGGGTGCGTATCCGCTGTGGAGAGTTGAACCCCTGGTCAGGGGCGTGGGACGAGGCAGAGCCCGGCGACTGGGTGCGTCACCGGGCTCTGCTGCGGGGAGGGTGCGCCGGGCGGTCGCCGGCGGGGGCGGTCAGCCGTTGGCCAGCGCCTGTACGCGGTCGAGGGCGCCGTTGAAGTGGCTGTGGTCGCCGACCGTGGGGCCGGTCGAGGTGTACTGCCACATCGTGTAGACGCCCCAGCCGGCCGGAAGCGCGCCCACCGTGGTGTTGTAACGGGCCACCCAGAGCGGGTTGGTGGCGCCGAAGCCGGCGTTGCCGCCCGTGCAGGTCTGCCACCAGCTCGTCGCGGTGTAGATGACCGCGTCGCGCCCGGTGCGCGCCTTGTAGGTGTTCACGAAGTCGCGGATCCAGGCGACCATCGCGGCAGGGGTCTTGCCGTAGCACTGGTCCCCGTAGGGGTTCCACTCGATGTCGAGCGCGCCCGGCAGCGTCCGGCCGTCCCTGGACCAGCCGCCGCCGTGGTCGACGAAGTAGTTGGCCTGGACGGCGCCGCTCGTCGTGTCCGGGGTGGCGAAGTGGTACGAACCGCGGATCATCCCGACGTTGTACGAGCCGTTGTACTGCTGGGTGAAGTCCTCGTTCGTGTAGTAAGTGCCCTCGGAGGCCTTGACGTAGGCCCACTTGACGCCGCTGCTCCAGAGCGCCGCCCAGTTCACGGCGTCCTGGTGTCCACTGACGTCCACGCCCTCCGTCTGGACGGCGCGGTTGTCGGTCGGCAGTCCGCCCCGGCCGTCGTGGGCGACGACGCCCATTCCCATGGTGGCCGAGCCCCGGGCCGGTTTGGTGGGGTCCCCGGTGGCGGCTTTGCCCGTGGCGCCGGCGGTGCCGGGCAGGGCGATGAGGAGGGAGAGTGCTGCGAGCAGAGTGCCTGCTGCCGCGAAACGCGAGCGGCGGGCCGAGCGGGAGCCGGATCTGTGCACGGGCATTGCGTGCCTCCGAGGCTTCGGTGGGGGGACCTGCTGAACCAGGAGGCGCCGGGCGCACCCCTGGCGGCACGCCATGGTGTGGACATGCCATGCAGGACGCTACGCACGTAGACCCGCACGGCGGAAGAGGGCCTCGGCGGTGCCGTTGGTCTACTCCTACGAAATACTGGCGGAGCTGCGGCGATGGGCGGCGGTGAAAGAAACTTTCAGCGGCAGGAAAGCTCATGAGGGGTGTTGACGTGCACGGGAGCGAAAGCGGGAGTGAACCCGGCGCAGCCGGGGGAGTGGTGTGGACCACGAATTCCTCGCTCTGGAGCTGGAGTTGGCGGTTTTCCTGCGCCGCGCCCGGGCGAACTCCGGCGAAATGGCGCGCGAGGTGCATCCCGAGCTGGAGGCGGCCGCGTACGGACTCTTCGTGCGCCTGGAGTCGGCCGGCCGGCAGCGGGCCACCGACCTGGCGTCGTACTTCGGGGTCGGCAAGGCCACCATGAGCCGTCAGCTGCGGGCCCTGGAGAGCCTCGGGCTGGTGGCGCGCGAGCCCGATCCGGCCGACGGGCGCGCCTTCCTCGTCCGGCTCACCGACGAGGGGCTCGAACGCTTCCGGCACGTCCGCGATGCGCGCCGGGACCGGTATGTGCGCAAGCTCGCCGACTGGGACCGCGCCGAGGTGGCGGAACTGGCCCGGCTGCTCCATCACTTGAACGCCCGCGCGGAGGACTGACACCGGGGGCGGGGGCTGCCCAGCCCCCGCCCGAGGTGTCACAGCTGCGCGTAGACCGCCGTCGCGTCGTCGTGCGTCTTGCTGCGACGCAGCCGCGTACGGTCCGTGTCCGCGTCCTCCAGGGCGCGGACCCGGTCGATCAGCCCCTGCGGCCCCTCCTTGTGGAGCACCCCGAAGCAGGCGGCCCAGTCGCCCTCGCCGAACATCTCCGTCCAGCGGCTCGCGCCGTCCGTCATCGCGGCCAGGGCGCGCACCTCGGCGCGGGGCGTACGCCCGGTGACCGCGCGCTCCGCCACGGCCGGATCGGCGGCGGCGGTGAAGAAGCCGCCCTCCTTGTTCCGGACCTGGGCGTCGGCGATCGCGTCGGAGGCGAGCGAGCCGGGCGGCAGCCGGTCGAGCCGGTCGTCCAGCAGGGCGCGGACGGCTCCGCCGGGCGACTCGAGGAGCAGCACCGAGTCGGAGAGCACCAGGTGTTCGACCTCGGCCGCGTCCCAACGCACCACGACGACGGTTGCCTGTGGGGTACGTACGTGAGAAAGGTCACACAGGGAACGGTGCGTGTCGGCGGTGCGCCGGATGGACTCCGCGAGGATCTCCTGCAGGGTCAGATCCCGCCGCGAACCGGACAGTTCGACCAGGGAGCCGCCGAGTCTCGCGGTGAACCACGGGACCGTGTGCACACAACCGTCGTCGCCCTGCGGCGGGGTGACCCCGTCGAGCAGCACCAGCCCCCCGCCCTGGCCGGAGGCGGGCAGGACGCTGGCGGCCCAGTCCTCGTTCGGTCGCTCGGGAGCGCCGGCCGAGGTGGCGAGTTCGATGCGCATACGGACAGTCTGCACGACGTCTTCACGCGCCCTGCACGGACCCGGGATTGGCCCGTACCGGCAGGTCAGGCGGGCGGCTGGAGCGGAAGGAATCACTCCGAGAAGTGTGCGGGCGGGCATCTTGCCAAAGCCTGCCCGGAAGTTCCAGCCGACCGCCCGGGTGTGCCTTCGGGGCCCCGAGGGGAGAGTTGTTCGTCAACTCTGGAGTGTTGTTCACTCGTTCGAGTGGCGGAGCGGTTGATGCGAGCCCCCCTCTCAAAAGCACTGGAATGGTCAGAAGCCGTACCAGGGGTCGGGGCGCTCGTTCAAGTGGCCGTGCGTCACCTCTGCTTCAAGGGCGGACGAGTCAAGATTGCGAGCACCGGTGCAGAAGAAGCGGCCTCGGAGCAAGGGCAGCAAGCACAACGATTCCGGGGTGGCGCCTTCGGCGTCGGCTGAGGGCGGGCGCCGCGTGCGCGTGCGCAGCCGGCTGGTCGCGGGCGTCGCGGTCGTCGGGATCACCGTCATAGCCGCAGGAGCCCCTGCTGCCCTCGGTGCCTCGTCCGACCTGACCGAATCGCAGCGGCTGGTCACCCTCGCGGAGCTGAACCAGCAGGCCATCTCGCTCGCGCACTCCCTCGCCGACGAGCGCGACGAGGTGACCGCCTACATCGCCGCCGGCCGGACGGGCAAGCCCGGCGGGACGAGCAGCGCCGCCGGGAGCCGGAGCGCCCGTGTCGACCAGCAGGTGGACGAGATCCGGGACGCGGCCCCCGCCGTCCTGCGCCGCGACCTCTCCACCATCCCCTCGCTGCGGCGCGACGCCGTCAGCGGCAAGGGATCCGCGCTGGAGGCCCATCAGGCGTACTCCGAGGTCATCTCCAAGCTGCACGGCCTCGCCGACGACCTCGCGGAGAAGACCCCGCCGCGCGCCGCCGAGGCGACCCGCACCCCGCTCGCGCTCGGCCAGGCCACCGAGCACGCCTCCGCCACCCGCGGGCTGCTGCTCGCCGCGCTCGCCGTGCCCCGCAAGGAGCCGGTGACCCCGCAGACCGACCCGTTCACCGGCCTGCCCGTCCAGACCCAGGACGAGGGCGACACCAAGGACGACCGCACCCGTGACGAGCTGAGCGCCGCCGCCCAGCAGGCCCGCGTCGGCGAACTCGCCGCGCTCGCCGACTTCGACCAGGCGGCCGGCGCCACTGCCCGCGACAAGCTCGCCACCACCGTCACCGGCCCCGAGGTCAACAACGCGGAGAAGTACCTCGGCGAGCTCACCGACCGCCCCGAACTCTCCGACACCGACCTGAAGGTCAGCAACAAGAAGGTCCAGGCGGCGCTCTCCGCCCGGATCGACCGGATGAGGGGCGTGGAGTCCGCGCTCGGCACCGCCCAGGTCCACCGGCTCGAAGAGCTGCGGGACGACGACGTCACGGCCCTCGAACTGCGGATCGCGCTGCTCGGCGGCGCTCTGCTGATCGCCGTCGGCGTCTCCACCGCCGTGGCCCGCACCCTCACCCAGCCGCTCGCCGTGCTCCGGATCGGTGCCGCGCGCCTCGCGGCGGAACCCGCCACGGCCGAACCGGTCCGCTACACCGGCCGCAACGACGAGTTCGCGCAGGTCGTACGGTCCCTCAACGCCCTGCACGGCAAGCTGCACGGGCTGCTCCACGAGTTCAACGGGCGGTTCGAGAACCTGGAGACCGAGCGCGCCGAGCTGATCTCCGGCCGCGAGGCCCTCACCCTCCAGCGGGCCGAACTCCAGGTCCGCACGGCCGACCTGACGGCCCAGCTGGAGAAGCTGAAGAACACCGTCCACCACACCTTCGTCAACCTCTCGCTGCGCAACCTCGGCCTCGTCGAGCGCCAGCTCGGGGTCATCGAGGCCCTGGAGGAGCGCGAGCAGGACCCGGAGCGGCTCGCCACCCTCTTCAAGCTCGACCACATGGCCACGGTCATGCGCCGCCACAGCGAGAACATGCTGGTGCTCGCGGGCGCCGAGCACGGGCACGGACACCCGGGGCCGATCCCGCTGGTCGACGTCCTGCGCGCCGCGGTCAGCGAGATCGAGCGGTACGAGCGGGTCACCATCCAGTCGCTGCCGCCGCACGCCGCGATCGCCGGATTCGCCGCGGACGACCTCAGCCACCTCGTCGCCGAACTCCTGGAGAACGCCACCTCCTTCTCCCCGCCCGACTCCCATGTCCAGCTCTCCGGCTGGCTGCTGGAGACCGGCGAGGTGATGCTCTCCGTGCAGGACGAGGGCATCGGCATGTCGTCCGTGCGGATGGGCGAGCTCAACACCCGGCTGGGCAACCCGTCACTCTTCGAGGCCGGCGAGCAGAACGCCGACGGGGCCGGCCTCGGCCTTCAGGTGACCTCGCTGCTGGCCGCGCGCCACGGCGTACGGGTCCAGCTGCGCGAGCAGAAGGGCAGCGGGGTCACCTCGGTGGTCGTGCTGCCCAAGGCGCTGCTCCCGAAGGCGCCCCCGGCCGCCACCCCGCCGCCGGTCACCGCGCCGGGCGACGCCCCTACGCTGAACCTGCCGGGTTCGGTCGCCGAGGCCAACTCCAACGCCCTGCCGCGCCGCACGCTCGCGCTGCCCGGCGACCCGCTGATCGCGGCGGCCGAGCAGACGATCGCCGAGTCCGGCCCGGCAGCCGTCACCGCGCCGGCCGCCGCGGACCCGGCCGCCGCCACCCCGGCACCCGCGGCCGACCGTGTCCACGTCGCCCCGACCACGCACCCCCGCCGCGCCGGAGCCGGAGGCCTCCCAGCCGCCGCAGCCGCAGCAGGTCCCGCAGCCCGCGGAGACCGAGGCCGAGACCACGATGCAGGTCAGGCTCCCCCGGGTGCCCGAGTTCGATGACGTACCCGAGTTCACCCACGCCCCGCCTTCGGGGACGGCCCCGAGCCCACGCTCGCGTCCGGCCCGTACGCCATCGGACCCGACCGCCACGAACGCACCGCCGACGAGGGCCCGCAGCCGCACGAGGTCCCGACGCCCGCGCCCGTCACGACCTCCGTGGCCGACGCGGTACCCGGCCCGCGCCACCCGGAGCCGGAAGAGATCACGGACAAGGGGCTGCCCAAGCGCACCCCGAAGGTCGTGAAGCCCGCCGGGGCCCCCGCGGCCGAGCGCAAGGGCAGCGTGGACAAGGACGCCCTGCGCCGCCGGCTCGGCGGCTTCCACCAGGGCGCGAAGGACGGCCGCAGGGACGTCGAGGCGGAGATCGCCGAGTCCGCCGCCACGCCGGAGCCCCCCGCCACGGCCGGACGCGCCGCACGCACAGGCCACACTGAGGCGGCCGACCGTACCGACGGTCGAACCGATGAGACGGGGGACACAGTCGAGGAGGCACGCAGTTGACTGCGCCCAGCACGTTCGGGCTGAGTACCGAGGCCCGTAACCTTCACTGGTTGCTGAGCAATCTGGTGGAGGAGGTGCCAGGGGTCCACTCGGTCACCGTCGTCTCGTCCGACGGCCTGATGCTGCTCTCCTCCGACCCCGGCCACCAGTCCGCCCCGGTGGCGGGCCGGCAGGAAGGCCCCGGGGCTCCAGCGCCGACCTCGCGACCATCGTCTCCGGCATCGGCAGCCTCACCATCGGCGCCGCGAAGCTGATGGAAGGCGGCGGCGTCAAGCAGACCATGGTCGCCATGGAGGAGGGCAGCGTCTTCGTCATGTCGATCAGTGACGGCTCGCTGCTCGGGGTGCACGCCACACCCGACTGCGACATGAGCGTCATCGCCTACCACATGGCGCTCTTCGTCGGCCGTGCCGGACACGTACTCACCCCCGAACTCCGCAGTGAGCTGCGCAAATCGATGGAGAGCGCCCAGTGACCCCCGCTGCTGCTGAACCCACCCGAAGGCTCCCGGTCCGCGGCGCCGACAAACGCCCCGCACGGGTCCGCCCGTACTCGCTCACCGGTGGTCGCACCCGGTTCGGTCACGTCCTGCTCGTCGAGACGTTCGTGGCCGCGCTCGAAGCCCCCGACGAACGCCGCGAACTCACCAACGGCAACCTGGCCTCGCGCGTCATGCCGGAGCTCCAGGCCATCGTCGAGATCTGCCGCCGGATGCGCACCGTCGCGGAGATCTCCGCGCTGCTGAAGATGCCGCTCGGCGTGGTCCGGGTGCTGCTCAGCGACTTGGCCGACCAGGGAAAGATCCGCGTGTACGGAACCGGGCACGGCACCGGCCAGCCCGACCGCGCACTGCTCGAAAGGGTGCTCAATGGACTCCGCCGTCTCTGAGTCGCCGCTGTTCACTCCGCGCCGGCCGGGGCCGAGGCCCCAGGCCGAGGAATCGCTGCAGGCATGGCAGCTCGACCACACCAGGGCCCCGATCGCCACGAAGATAGTGGTCGCGGGCGGCTTCGGCGTGGGCAAGACGACCTTCGTGGGGTCGGTCTCCGAGATCACCCCGCTGAAGACCGAAGCGACGATGACCCAGGCCAGCGAGGACACCGACGACCTCAGCGCGACGCCCGACAAGGTCACCACGACCGTCGCCATGGACTTCGGCCGCCTCACGCTCGACGACGACCTCGTGCTGTACGTCTTCGGCACACCGGGGCAGCAGCGCTTCTGGTTCATGTGGGACGACCTGGTGCGCGGCGCGATCGGCGCGGTCGTGCTGGCCGACACCCGGCGGCTCGCCGACTGCTTCCCCGCTCTCGACTACTTCGAGAGCTGCGGACTGCCGTACATCGTGGCCGTCAACCACTTCGAGGGCACGCCCGGGTTCGAGGCGGAGGACGTCCGGGAGGCCCTGACCGTCCCCCGCACGTGCCTGTTGTGATCATGGACGCGCGTAACAGGATCACCGTCGTCGAGTCGCTGCTGGCCCTGGTGGGCCACGCCCTCGACGCCACCCCGGCATAGCTACACACAACGGAGAACCGCGATGCGGAAGATACTGATAGTCGGAGCCGGCCAGTCCGGGCTCCAGCTCGCCCTCGGACTGCAGTCCCGAGGGTACGAAGTCACCCTGATGTCCAACCGCACCGCCGACGAGATCCGCTCCGGCCGGGTCATGTCGACGCAGTGCATGTTCCACACCGCGCTCCAGCACGAGCGGGACTACCAGCTCAACTTCTGGGAGTCCCAGGCCCCGCGGATCGAGGGCCTCGGCGTCTCGGTCGCCGCGCCCGACTCCTCACGCGCCATCGACTGGGTCGGCAAGCTGGACGGCTTCGCCCAGTCCGTGGACCAGCGGGTGAAGATGGCCGGCTGGATGGAGACCTTCGCCCAGCGCGGCGGACAGCTCGTCATCCACGGTGCGGCCGTCTCGGACCTGGACTACTTCTCCCGCACCTACGACCTGGTGATGGTCTCCGCGGGCAAGGGCGAACTGGTCTCCATGTTCGGCCGGGACGCGTCCCGCTCGCCGTTCGACGCCCCGCAGCGTGCGCTGGCCGTCTCGTACGTCCACGGCATGGGCCCGCGGCCCGAGCACCCCGAGTTCGACGCGGTCCGCTGCAACCTGGTGCCGGGCGTCGGCGAGCTCTTCGTGATGCCGACCCTGACCACGTCGGGCCGCGCCGACATCCTGTTCTGGGAGGGCATCCCGGGCGGCCCGCTCGACGCCTTCCAGGGCATCAAGGACCCCTCGGAGCACCTCGCCAAGACGCTGGAGCTCATGGAGAAGTTCACGCCGTGGGAGTACGCACGCGCCACCAAGGTCGAACTGACCGACGCCAACGGCACCCTGGCGGGCCGTTACGCCCCGACCGTCCGCAAGCCGGTCGGCCGGCTGCCCGGCGGTGGCCTGGTGCTCGGCGTGGCGGACGTGGTCGTCGCCAACGACCCGATCACCGGGCAGGGCTCCAACTCGGCCTCCAAGTGTGCCAACGCCTACCTGGACTCGATCATCGAGCGCGGCGACGGCGAGTTCGACGAGCAGTGGATGCAGTCCACGTTCGACCGCTACTGGGACACCGCCCAGCACGTCACGAAGTGGACGAACGCGATGCTCGGCGTTCCGCCGGAGCACGTGCTGAACCTGATCGGCGCCGCCGGCCAGCTCCAGCCGGTCGCCGACCGCTTCGCCAACGGGTTCAACGACCCGGCGGACTTCGAGAACTTCTTCTTCGAGCCGGACAAGACGAACGCGTACCTGGCTTCGGTGTCCGGGGCCTGATCCACCGCCTGAACGAACCGGCCGGGCCGGGGCACGTCGCTGTCACCGACGCTGCCCGGCCCGGCCGACTCGCGTACGGCAGCTGTCACGCGTCGGGGGACGAGGACTCGCCGTACCCCTCGTCGGAGCCGTCGGACGCGTCCTGGGGGAGCTCCGGCGCCTGGTACGTGCTCAGCGGCGCACTCTCCGGGTCGGGCCGGACAGCGCCCAGCAGGGGGTTCGACGCCAACGGCGAGACCTTGACTTGGGACCCCGGCCGGGGCGCCTGCACCACCAGGCCGTTGCCGATGTACAGGGCGACGTGGGTCGCCTTCGGGAAGTAGATCACCAGGTCGCCCGGGCGCAGCGCGCTCACCGCCACCTTCCGCAGCTGTCGCCACTGCTCCTGCGAGGTACGCGGAATGGTCCGGCCGGCGCTCGCCCAGGCCTGCGAGGTGAGTCCGGAGCAGTCGAACGAGCCGGGGCCCTCGGCGCCCCACACGTACGGCTTGCCGATCTGCCCGATCGCGTACCGGACGGCCTCGCCGCCCTCCTCGGACGGCGGCCTGGCCGAGGACAGGGCTCCCGAGGCGACCAGGGCGCCCTGGGCCTTCTCCGTGCCCTTCCGCTCAAGGCTGGACACATCGGCGAGCTGGTCCACGGAGAGCGCGGCGAGCATCGCCTCGACGTCCTTGAGGCGCTTGTGGACCGCGTCGCGTTCCTTCTTCTGCCGCGCGGCCAGCACCTGCTGCCTGTCCAGCACCTTGCGGGACTCCCTCGCCAGCTCGTCGGCGCGCTTCTCGGCGCCGCTGAACCGCTTCACGGTCGCCACCCGCCCGGCGGCCAGCCGCTGGATGACCTGCCCCTGGTCCAGGGCCTGCGCCGGGTCGCGGCCCAGCAGGAGCTGCAGGTACGAGGAGAAGTCGGAACGGCCCTGGTACTGCTCGCGGGCCAGCCGCCCGGCGTCGTCACGGCTGCGGGCCAGCGAGAGCCGGGCGGTGACGAGCGCGGCGTCCAGCCTCTTCGCCTCCGCCGTCCGCTTCTTGAGCTCGGCCGCCGTCCCGTTGTACGTCTCGGTCGCCTCCTCGGCCTGCTGGTACAGCTTCTGCAGCCGGCCCAGCAGCGAGGCGACACCGGTGCCTGCGGCCTCCGGGGCCGCGGCGCCCTCGGCGTCCGTGCCGGAGCCGGGGCCCGAGGGAGCGGGCGAGGGGGCGGCCACGGCGGCGGCCGGCGAGGTCACCACGACGGCGGCCAGCGTCGCCGTCGCGAGGGAGCGCAGGACTCTGCCCGGCACGACATCACCTCCGATGAAGGGGTGAATCGTGGGACTACCCCATGAGTGAGCGCAATTCCTCCATACGCTCACCTACCGTCAGGCGATGCAAGAACCCGGCGGCGTGGCGACGGGCCGGTCCCCCGGAAGGCGGCGGGTGCGGCGCCGGTGACCTCACCAAGGCCGCATCCGCCGTCGCCGCTGCCCGGTCAGTCGACGGGGAACGCGTACGTCACCCGGCCGCGCCGGACGATCGCGCTCTTCCCGGCTGCCAGCACCTGGTAAGGGTCGGTGACCGTCGCGCCCTTCGGGTCCTGGGCGCCGATGTCCTGGAACTTCCACAGCCGCCGCCCGTCGGCCGCCGCGAACGCGCAGACCTGGCCGGAGCCCGCGGCGAGCAGCGTGCCGCCGCTGCTGCTGACGGTCAGCGCGGGCGCCCAGCCGGTGAGCATCCCCTCGGTCGAGCGCCGCCACCGCAGCCGCCCGGTCCCCCGTTCGACCGCGCCCACTTCCTGGTTGCGGTTCGTGGTGTGCAGCAGCGCGCCCGCCTCGACCGACGTCCCGAAAAGGGAGCCGCGAGTGCCGTTGAGCGTCCACTTCGGCTTCCCGCTGCCGGTCTCGAACGCCCGCAGGTCGTCACCGACCGCCGCGTACAGCGTCCCTTCCTCGTCGCCCATGGCCGCCCCGTCGGCGGTCACGGTGCCGAACGCCTCGGTCCACTGGAGCTTCCCGGTCTTCCGGTCGAAACTGCGGAAGCGGCCCTTGCCCTTGCCGGCCTTCACGTCCGCCGGGGTGAGCGACAGCCGGTGCTGCCGTACGACGATGTCGTCCGGCCGCTCCGCGATCAGTTTGTACACCGGCGCGACCGGGCCGCGGCCGGTGGGCACGGAAGTCCGCCACAGCTCCTTGCGCTGCTCGACGTCGTACGCGAACAGGTACGACTTGACGACCTGCTCGTCCTTGCCGCGCTTCTTGCCCTTCTTCGGCTTGGGCGCCTTCACCGTGACCTTCGTGGAGCCGGTGAACCAGATGGTCGCCCCGGACGCGCCGACGAGCTGGGGCACCGCCAGGTAGGGCGCTCCCGCGAAGCCGTCGGCGTACGCCACCCGGTGGGCCACCCGGCCGTCCTTCGCCGAGAGCCACAGGAACTCGGAAGGGCCGGCGATGAAGCAGAACTCCTTGCCGGCCGGCACGGCGGCCTGGCCCTTGGCGGCGTCCGCGCTCTCCCAGACCCGGCGTCCGGTGCGCAGGTCGACGGCGGAGGCCTGGGTCTCGTCGGTCAGCACCAGCAGCCGGTCGTTCCACACGGCGGCGGTGAGGGGGACCGTCTCGGCAGCCGGGTGGGTGTAGATCCAGCGCGGCTGCGGGGGCAGTCCGGCGACCGTGGGCCGGGCGGTGTCCGGGGCGGGCTTGTCGTCGGCCGTGGACTTCGCGTCGTCGCCCGGCCCGAGCGCGAGCACCCCGCCGCCCCCCACGAGGAGCCCGGCGACCCCGGCGGCCGCCCCGATCAGCAGGGTCCGGCGGTCGGCCGCGGCGGACTTGGGGGCGGGCGGGGGAGTGGCGGAGGGGAAGGGCGCCGCAGGGACGTGCACGGGCAGCGCCTGCGGGACCACAGGCCCGGGGAGGGCGGGGAGAGCGGGGAAGGCCGCCGGCGGACCGGCCACCGGGGGTCCGGCCACCGGCGGTCCGGGCAGCTCGCGCGGCATCGAGAGCTGGGTCGTCGCCCGGTCGGGCCGCGGGGCGTGGTGATCGATGATCCCGAACTGGGCGGTCCTGGTGTCCCTGGGGGCGGGCGCGTCCGGTGCGCCGCCGCCGGCCGGAGCGGCCGCGGGCACCACGGAGTCCTGCACGTCCGGAACTTCGGCGCCGCCGGGGACGCCCACCGCGTCCGGGGCCCGGTCCTGCACGCCGGTCACGGCAGGTGCATCGCTCGCGTCCCGCGCGGGCACCGAGTCCTCGACGGCGGGCGGCGCGGCGTCCAACGCCTCGGCACGCAGGCCCTGTTCGGCCACGGCCGCCGAGAGCGGTCCCGGCAGCCAGTCGCCCTTGGCCAGTCCGGCCGCACCCTCCAGGGCCAGCTCCGCAGCCACCGCCCCCGCAGCCGGCCGGTCGGCCGGGTCCTTCGCCAGGCAGCGCGCGACCAGGTCGCGCAGCGCGTCCGGCACGGCGGCCAGTTCCGGGTCCGTGTGGGCGATCCGTTCGGCGGCCTCGGTCACCGGGCCGTCCGCCAGCGGGGTACTGCCCGTCGCCGCGTACGCGAGCAGCAGGCCCAGCACGAAGATGTCCGAGGCCGGCCCGGCCTCCTTGCCCTCCACCTGCTCCGGGGTCAGGTAACCGAGCCGCACGGAGAGCTGCCCGCCCGGCCGCGCCTCGGCCTCGGCCGCGGCGCCCAGGGGGCCGAAGGCCGTGAGCCGCGGCCCGTCCTCCGCCAGCAGCACCGTCCTGGGGGCGAGGCCGTGCAGTACGGCTCCGGTGGCGTGCACCCGGGAGAGTGTCTCGGCGACGCCCGCGCCCAGTATCCGCACGGCACGCTCGGGCAGCGGCCCGGCGATCTCGATGGCCTCGGCGAGCGTCAGTGCCGGTACGTACGCCGAGGCGGTCCACAGGCGTGCGTCGTCCTCGGGTCCGTCCGTGCGGGTGTCGAGCTGAGCCGCCACCCAGCCCCCGGCCAGCCGGTCCGCGGTGCGTGCCTCCGCCTGGAAGCGGCGCCGGAAGGCGGGCAGCGCGGCGAGCGCGGGCCGTGCCGCGGTGATGACGGCGATGTCCCGCGAAGTCGCCTCACGCGCGAGGTACTGCACCGCTGCCGCCGTCTCACGGAAACGCGCCAGCGTGGTGTACGGGCCGAAGTGGCGTGGATCATCCTGACGCAGCGCCTCCATGGCGCACCCCCTTGTGACCGGCCTCTCGCGACCGTCCTCGGACCAGATCGCCGATCTTAGACCGAAAGGCCACCCCGCCCCATTTCAGCGCATTTACTGACCCGGCTTCGACCAGGGCCACTTGGGGCCGTGGCGCTCGCGGCCGCCCGGGGCGTACTCGTACAACCAGCCGCGCTGGATGCCCAGCCGCTTGGTGTGCCCGGCCGGGACCCTGCGGTAGGCGTGCACGGTGGCCGGGCCGCCGGTGGCGTCCGGGACCGGGACCTCGTACCACTTGGGCGGGTGGCCGGTGGCGCCGACGAGCACGGGCAGTACCCGGCCGTCCAGCGGGCCGCCGGCGAAGGGGGTGTTCTCGCTTCTCACCGCCCCAGTCTGACCGATCAGTCCGGCGGCAGCAGATGCGCCGCCCCGCCGACCACCGGGATCAGCCGGGCCGCCAGCCGGCCGGCCGGGCCCGCCGCGGTCTCCAGCGGCAGCAGTTCGGCCACCGCGGCCGCGGTTCCCGGGTCGGTGGCCGCGGTGACCGCGAGCAGCCCGATGAACTGGTCGACGAGCCAGTCGCGCAGCTCGGACGCGGCCGGCTGCTTCTCCTCGTCCAGCCAGATCAGTGAGGCCGCCTCGACGGCCGCGATCCAGGTGCGCACCATCATCCGCAGCCGCGGCCCGGGTTCACTGCCCGCGCCCCGGCCCAGGTGCAGGAGTATCTGGTCGGCGGCCGCCCGCCGTACCTCGTCGACGATCGTGCTCGTCCGGGACGTCTCGGCGACGCTGCCGCCGCGCAGCAGTGCGCTGAAACCGGCGTCGTGCTGGTCGACGAAGGCCAGGTAGCGGTCCAGGACCCGGGTCACCCGTTCCGTGGGCGGGCCCACGGCCGGTTCGGCGAAGCACAGGATCAGTTCCTCGGCGGCGGACCTCAGGGCCGCCTCGTACAACTGCTGCCGCCCGCCGGGGAAGTAGCGGTAGACCAGCGGGCGGGACACCCCGGCCACCGTCGCGACCTCGTCCAGCGAGACCTCGTCGGGGGCCCGGTGCGCGAAGAGGGTGAGCGCCGCACCCAGGAGCTGGGTGCGCCGCTCCTCGACGCTGAGCCTTCGGTACGCACGGGTCGGCGGCGCGGCTGCGGCAGGGGTCATACCAGGCAGCCTACGGCCTGCCGCCCCGGCGGGCCGGGGGCGGGCGGCCCGGTCAGGCAAGCAGTCCCGAGCTCTTCCACAGCCTGCGCCCCACTCCGTTGAGGACTCCGATGTCTTCGAAGAAGTCGGTCAGCCGCCTGGCGCCCGACTGCATGACCTCCGCCCGGTGCCCGCTCGCCCGGACCTGGGCCACGGCCTCCTGCGGGTCCAGGCCGACGTGTGCGTACACCTGCGGGTTGACGAAGCAGACGGAGAAGACGCGGGCCGCCTCCCCGCAGCTCACCCGGGTGAGTTCGCGCTCCCAGCGCGGTGCGGTCACCATCTGGCGGCGCAGCTCCTCGCGGGCGTACCGCACGTGCCGGGCCTCCTCGACCACATGGATGCGGGTCACGCCGCGCACCAGGGTCTGGACGCGCTCGTCGGGGAAGGTCAGCCGCTGCATCCAGTCGAGGATCTCCTCGCCGAGCAGGGTGGCCGCGAACGAACCGGGGGTGGTGGAGACGGTCTTCAGTACCCGGGCCAGATTGTGGTACCTGCGCGGCACGGGGTAGGCGGGCGCGCCGCCCCAGGTGATCATCCGGCCGAACATCATCGAGTGCCGGCACTCGTCGGCTATCTCGGTGAGTGCGTAGCGGACGTGGTTGCTGGTCACCGACTTGTCGTAGATGTGGCGGACCAGCAGCTGCATCAGGATGATCTCGAACCAGATGCCGAGCGAGGCCAGCGAGGCCGCCTCGTGCCGGGCGAGCTCGAAGCGCTGGTCCTGGGACATCCTGCGCCACAGCGGGGTGTCGTAGAGGGAGACCAGCTCCGGCGGCCAGAACCACTTGCCGTCCTCGATCGCCGCGTCCCAGTCGAGCTCCTTGTCGGGGTCGAAGGAGTGCTTGGCCGAGGCCTCCAGCAGCCGCTCGGCGATCTGCTCGCGGTCCCGGAGGGGGCCCAGCGCATCGCGGAGCATCTGCACGTCGCGTTCGGTCGCTGTCGTCATCGCTGGGGCACCTCACACCTGGGTTACCGACGGTCACTTCTTATGAGACCTCCTGTCAGCAAGCCCGTCAATCCCTTGTGCGCGACTTGTTGACCCGGCGTCTACCAACGTGTGAACCTGCCAACTGAGCCAGGCGCCAGGTGACTTATCGATGCATGCGAGGCGAAGGAGCCGTCCGTGTCGACACACGACCTCTACACCACCGCCCCGAGCAGCCGCTGTGGACGGTGCCCGCCTCGGGCGCAGCCCGCTTCAGCTGGGACTACGACGACGGCCGTGAACGTCTGCTCGCCCTGTACCAGAAGGGCAAGGACAAGCAGTGGGACGGCAACAAGCGCATCGACTGGAGCCTGGAGGTCGACCCCACCGACCCCCTCGGCACCCCCGACGAGGCCCTCACCCTCTACGGCACCCCGCACTGGGCGAAGATGACCGAGAAGGACCGGGGCGAGCTGCGCAAGCACTACACCTCCTGGCAGTTCAGCCAGTTCCTGCACGGCGAGCAGGGCGCGATGATCTGCGCGGCCCGGATCGTGGAGTCCGTCCCCGACCTGGACGCCAAGTTCTACTCCGCGACCCAGACCATGGACGAGGCACGGCACGCGGAGATCTACGGCCGGTTCCTGCACGAGAAGATCGGGATGCTCTACCCGGTCAACGACAACCTCCAGGGCCTGCTGGGCGACACCCTGCGCGACTCCCGCTGGGACATGCCCTACCTCGGCATGCAGGTCCTCATCGAGGGCCTGGCCCTGGCCGCGTTCGGCATGATCCGCGACACCACGACCAAGCCGCTGCCCAAGCAGATCCTCGCGTACGTCATGCAGGACGAGGCCCGGCACGTCGCCTTCGGACGGATGGCGCTGCGCGACTACTACAAGCAGCTGAGCGACGCGGAACTGCGCGAGCGCGAGGAGTTCGTCATCGAGGGCTGCTACCTGATGCGTGACCGGCTCAGCGGCGTGGAGGTGCTGGAGAACTTCGGCATCGCCAAGAAGGAGGCCAAGGAGCTCTCCGAGCACTCAGAATTCCTCCAGCTGTTCCGCAAGCTCCTGTTCAGCCGCATAGTCCCGTGCGTGAAGGACATCGGCCTGTGGGGCGAGCGGCTGCAGAAGGCGTACGTCGACATGGGCGTCCTCGAACTCGGCGACTCCAGCCTGGACCTGCTCATGGCCCAGGACGAGGAGATAGCCGAACAGCTGGACCGGGACCGCTTCGAGGTCGAGGAGCAGGCGCGGGTGGCGGAGGTCGCCGAGGCGATAGCGGAGGGCGGGAGCAGTCCGTCGGCTGCCTGAGCGGGCGGCGGCTGAGTAGAGTCGGGCGCATGCACGAGACCGCGGACGGTACCGGCCCGGGTGCTGCCGCGGCGCCGGCGCACCGCCCCGACCCACGGCGTCGCGCACGCCTCGCCGCCTACGGACCCGTGGCCACCCACCTGTCGCTGATGAGCGACCGGCGGCTCAGCGAAGCCGTCCGGTCGGCCGCGCCGCTCGGGTCCGGCATCGGTGGCAGGTCGGCGGAGCTGGACGTGTGCGGGACGCGGGTCTTCGTCAAACGCGTGCCCCTGACGGAGCTGGAGCTGCGGCCGGAGAACCTGCGGTCGACCGCGAACCTCTTCGGGCTGCCCACCTTCTACCAGTACGGGGTGGGCTCGGCCGGCTTCGGCGCCTGGCGGGAGCTGGCCGCGCACACGATCACCACCAACTGGGTGCTCGGCGACGAGTACCAGGACTTCCCGCTGATGTACCACTGGCGGGTCGTGCCGGACACGGCTCCCCGGGAATTCGCCGACGAGTTCGGTGGCGTCGACGGGGCGGTCGCCCACTGGGAGGGCTCGGCGGCCGTACGGACCCGGCTGGAGGCCATCGGCCGGTCCGCCCACTGTCTGGTGCTCTTCCTGGAACACGTGCCGCAGACCCTCGCGGCATGGCTGGCCGACCGCCGCGAGGCGGCGCGGGGAGGCGGGGAGGGCCCGCCGTACGCATGGCTGGACGAGGTGCTGCGGCGCGGGGCCGACTTCATGAGCTCCCGCGGGCTCGTCCACTTCGACGCCCACTTCCACAACGTCCTGACCGACGGCCACTCGATCCGGTTCGCCGATTTCGGCCTCGCGCTGAGCTCCGCGTTCGAACTCTCCGCGGACGAGGCCGGGTTCCTCGCAGCACATCGCGCGTACGACCGCCACTACGTCGCCGGCCATCTGCTGCGGCACCACCTGGTGGACGGGTTGCGCGGCGACGTGGAGCACGCAGACTTTCTGCGCGCCTGGACCGCGGGTGAACGGCCCGCGGGGGTCCCGCCCGAGGCCGCCTCGGTCATCGACCGGCACGCCCGCCCCGGCATCGTCCTGGACGGGTTCCAGCGCCGGCTGCTGACAGTGAGCAAGCGGACCCCCTATCCGGGCGCGGAGATCGAGGACGCGGGCCCTACGTCAGTACCAGCCACCGGCGCCCGTCGATGAGTTCGCGTGCCGCGTCCAGGTGGCCGGCATGGCACGCGGTCTCGGTGATGACGTGCAGCAGGACGTCCCGCAGGGTGTGCAGGTGCGGTTCGCCGAAGAGCTCGTGGGGCCACCAGGCGAGAGGCGCGTCGGGGTCCGACGCGGTGACGGCGGCGTCCGCGAGAGCGGACTCCGCGCGGTAGCGGTCGAGGACCTCGGCGTCGCTCGTGCCCGGCGCGAGCTGCCAGGCGTCGTCGATGCGGTCCAGGTCCTCGATGACGGCCGGGTCACCCGTGAGGACGGCACGGAACCAGAACCGCTCGACGTCGAGCGCAAGATGCTGGACGAGCCCCAGACAGCTCCACCCGGACGGCAGCACCGGCCGCCTCAGCGCAGCCGGGTCCAGCCCGTCGAGTGCGCCGAGGACGTGACGGCGCTGTCCGGCCAGGGACGACAGGAGGGCCTGGATCTCGGTGTCCTGAGCGGTGGTCCCGGTCGCGGTCACTGGCGGTCTCCCTCGCTGCGCTGCTCGATCGGCATGCCGCCACGATCTATGAACCGCTCCGCTCTGTACAGGGCGGAGCGCCCGGCACCGACCGCTCCATGCACACCAGGTCCTCGCGCTCGTCCCAGGGGGTGGTGACGGTGAAGCCGAACCGCTCGTACAGGGCGATGGCCCCCGAGCGCCACCGCCACACCGACAGCCGCACCGCGTCGGCCCCGCTCCTGGCGGCGTGGCCGAGTGCGGCGTCGAGGAGGGCGGAGGCGACGCCGCGGCCCCGGGAACCGGGCGCCGTCCAGAGGCGCTTGATCTCGGACCGCCCGGCCACCGGGGCGGTCACCACGAGGCAGCCCGCGGTGGTGTCACTGTCCATGGCCAGGAGTACGACGGCGTCGGCGAACGCGGTCTGCGGGTCCTCGACCTCCGCGCGGTACCGCGCGGGCAGCTCGGCCACAGCCGCGACCGGCCGGCCCTTCTCCTGCTCCGTCTGCAGGTGGTAGTCGGCCAGCAGGGCGGAGAGGCCGTCGTCGGGGGCGGCCGTCGCGGACCGGCGGACGACGGTGGGTTCCGGGTGATCGCGCATGGCGTCAGTCTCACGCCGGAGCGGCCGATAACAGCTGTACGGTCCCGGGCCGGCGGCGGGAGAATGGCGTCATGCCCTCCACCACGGTCACAGCAGATCTCGCCGCCGCCCGCCGCAGCCTCGAAGGGCTGGCGCTCGGGGACGCGTTCGGCGAGCGGTGGTTCTCGCTCTTCCGGGAACCCCGGCAGGCGTACAACCAGATCAGGGCGCGGCAGACGCCCCAGGAGCCCGTCTGGCACTGGACCGACGACACCGCCCTGGCCCGGGCGCTCCAGCGGGTGCTGGACGAGCACGGGCACGTCGAGCAGGACCGGCTCGCGCTGCTGTTCGCCCTGGCCTTCGACGCCGATCAGGCACGGGGGTACGGCCACGGCATGCACATGCTGCTGCCCGCGCTGCTGACGTCGCCGGCCGACTGGCGGACGCTGGCCCCCGGACTCTTCGAGGGCGGCAGCCTCGGCAACGGTGCCGCGATGCGGGTCGCGCCGCTCGGGGCGCGCTTCCACGGGGACGTCGCCCACGCGGCCGAACAGGCCGCGTTGCAGGCGGAGGTCACCCACGCCCACCCCGAGGGGATCGCGGGCGCGGTGGCGGTCGCGGTGGCCGCGGCGCTGGCGGTGCGGGGTGAGTTCACGCTGGCCGCGGTCGTCGGCCGCACCCCCGCGGGGCCGGTGCGGGAGGGGCTGACGCGGGCGGCGGAGGTGCCGTTCGACACCGAGCCGTGGGAGGCCGCCCAGTTGCTCGGCAACGGGCAGCGCATCCGCGCCGACGACACCGTCCCGTTCGCCCTGTGGACCGCGGCCCGGCATCCGGACGACCTGGAGGCGGCGCTCTGGGCGACGGCCGAGGGACTCGGGGACGTCGACACGACCTGTGCCATCACCGGCGGCATCGTCGCCGCCGCTGTCGGCGTCGACGGCGTGCCGGCCGAGTGGCTGCGCCGCCGCGAGCCCCTGAGCTGAACCCACGCGCCCCCAGGGGTTCGAAATCGTGTTCGTGCGCATGACGTAACTTGGGGCCATGACCACGCCGCCGCCGCAGGGCCCTTACGGAGCGCCACAGGGCCCGTACGGGACGCCCGGCTCCCAGCAGAACCCTTACGCCCAGCAGCCGGTACCCGGGCAGCCGCCCTACGGGTACCCGCAGGGACCGCCGGCCTTCGGCCATCCGCAGGGGCCGCCGCTTTTCGGGTTCCCGCAGGGACCGCCGCCCCCGCGGAAGAACCGGACCGGGCTGATCGTGGGGATCGTCGTCGGTGCGCTGGCCGCGGCCGGCTGCCTCGCGTTCGGTGTCTCCCGGCTGGTCGACGCCGGTGTGTCGGCGGCCGACGGGGACTTCCCCGCGGCCGAGTACCGGCTGACCGTGCCGAAGAAACTGCTGGACGAGGAGTACACGCTGTCCGAGGACTCCTCGTCGACGGCCGGGAAGGATATCGAGGAGACCTACGACCCCAGCATCCGCGATGCCGAGGCCGTCGTCACCCAGTACACCTCCTCGGCGGGCGGCACCCTCGTCATCTCCGGTCTGTGGGCCGGATCAAGGGACCGGAGTTCACCCGGGACAAGATCCTGGAGGGGCGGCGAAGACGGACGGCATGACCGTCGCCGTACCCGCCAGGGAGTTCACCCCCGACGGGTACGGGATCACCGTGTCCTGCCAGGTCGTGCGGTCAAAGGACGGTGTGCTCACCAGCACCATCCCCATGTGCGCCTGGGGCGACGACAACACCGCGTCCTTCGTCGCCGTGGTCACGCCCCGGACCGCGCTCCAGGACCCCGACGAGGTCGACCTCGCGAAGGCCGCACTGGACACCGCCCGGGTCAGGTCCGAGTCGCGCAAGCCGATCGGCGCCACCGAGGCCGGCTGATCAGCTCGCGGCGGCGCCCCGGATGACGCGCGCGGTCAGCGCCTCCCGTCACCCCGCGCAGACGCGCTCCACCGCACTGGCCATGGCGAGCAGCGCGGCATCCGCACCGCGCTGCGCGACCAACTGGAGCCCCACCGGGCAGCCGTCCGCGGTGAATCCGGCCGGCACGCTCGCCGCGGGATGCCCGCTCACGTTGAACGCCCAGGTGAGCGCGGTGGAGAAGAGCTCGCCCGGTCCCTCGTGGCCGTGCGGGCGGTTGGGCGTGACCGGGGTGAGGAGCAGGGGCGTGCCGGCGAAGAAGGCGTCCAGCCTGCGGTCGTTCTCCTGCCGGAGCTCCTCGTCCGGCGGCCCCGCCCGACCGCCGCGTACCGCCTGCCACACCCCCGCCGGGTCGAGCAGGTCGCAACCGCCCGCCGCGAGCCGCACCACCCCGGCCGCCACCAGCCGCCGCACGGCGCCGCGCACCACCGCAGCCACCTCCGGGTCGACGTCCGCGTACCCGAGGTCGGGGCTGTAGGCGGCCCGCAGCGGCAGCTCGGTCACGGCAGGCTCGTAGGAGTCCAGGACGCAGCGCAGATACGTCTGGGCGTGCGCGGCGGACCGGGCCAGCACCCCGGCGGCGGCGAGTCCCGAGCGGTCGGGGGAGGGCAGCAGCCCGTTGGTCGTCTTGAGCCCGAACACCCCGCACCAGGCGGCCGGGATCCGTACCGACCCGGCCCCGTCGCTCCCGGTCGCCAGCTCCACCAGATCCGCCGCGACCGCCACCGCGGAGCCGGCGGACGAACCGCCCGGAGTCCGGTCGCTGCGCCAGGGGTTGACCGTGCGTCCGTGGGCACCCAGCCCCCAGGTCTTCCAGTGCGTGCCGGGGCCGGGCACGGACGTCGAGCCGACCGCGATGCCGCCCGCCGCGGTCAGCCGCCGGGCCGCGTAGGAGCGGATTCCGCCGGGGCCCTTCACCGCGAACGGCAGCCCGGCCAGCGGGAGCCGGGCCGCGCCGGGCATCTGGGCGAGCGCCTCCTCGCGGCGGACGTCGAGGAAGGCGCAGAGCCGCGGGTCCGCCCGCTCGATCGCGGCCAGCGCCCCGGCCGCATCCCTGGAACCCGTCATGGGCTCAGTCTTCCAGGGCGGCTTCCATGACGGAACGGGCGATCGGCGCGGCGCTGCCGCCACCGCTGATGTCGGCCCGGTCGGCGGCCGCGTCCTCGACGACCACGGCGACCGCGACGGCCGGCCTCGCGGAGTCCTCCGCCTGCGCCCAGGAGATGAACCAGGCGTACGGCGTACCGGAGTTGTCGATGCCGTGCTGGGCCGTGCCGGTCTTGCCGCCGACCGTCGCGCCGTCGATGGCCGCGTTGGTGCCGGTGCCGTCCTGCACCACGTCGACCATCATCCGGCGCATCTGCACCGCCGTCCCCGGGCTCATCGCCCGGTGGTAGGAGTGCGACCCCTCGGTGTGCACGGTGGAGCCGCTGTGCCTGGTCGTACGGTCCACGAGGTGCGGGTACATGAGGTCGCCGTCGTTGGCCACGGCCGCGGCCACCATCGCCATCTGCAGCGGTGTCGCCGTCGTGTCGAACTGGCCGATCGAGGACAGGGCCAGCTGGTCGTCGCTCATGTCGGTGTCGAAGTTGCTCTTCGCCACCCCGGACGGGACCTTCAGCCCGGTGTCGTTGAAGCCGAACTTCTCGACCGCGTCCACCATGCCGTCCAGCCCGACCTCCACCCCGAGGTGCGCCATCACGGTGTTGCAGGAGACCCGGATCGCCTCGGCCAGGGACGCCTTGGCGCAGCCGCTCGCCTCGTTGGGGAGGGTGGTCGAGGTGCCCGGCAGGACGTAGGGGGAGGGGGTGTCGGTCTCGTCGTCCGGATCGGTGACCACCTCGGCGTCCAGCGCCGCCGCCGCCGTCACGATCTTGAACGTGGAGCCGGGCGGATAGGTCTGCCGGATGGCGCGGTTGAGCATCGGCTGGCCGGTGGACGCGTTGAGGTCCCGCCAGGCGTCGGTGACGGACGAACCGGTGCCGGAGAGCCGCCCGGGGTCGTAGGAGGGGTAGAGACCAGCGCCAGGATCTTGCCCGTCGTCGGCTCGATGGCCGCGACGGCTCCCTTCCGGTCGCCGAGCCCCTCGTAGGCGGCGCGCTGCATCGAGTCCTTGATCGTGGTGACGACGTCGCCGCCCGGCTGCCGGCTGCGGGTGATCTCGTTCCAGAACGGGAGCGGGGCGAGCATCGGGTCGGTGCCGGAGAGGACCCGGTCCTCGGCGTTCTCGATGAGCGTGGTGCCGTACGTCTGGGAGGCGTAGCCGGTCACCGGGGCGTACAGCGGGCCGTACCGGTAGGTGCGTTCGTACGCGAGCTGCTCGCCGGTGTCCTTCGAGCCGGTGACGGACCTGCCGTCGACCAGGATGTTGCCGCGCGGCTGGTCGTAACGGTCGATGGTGACCCGGCGGTTGGCGGAGTTGTCGTCGAGGCTGTCGGCCTCGAAGACCTGGATGCGCGCGGCGTTGAGCAGCAGCGCCACGAGCAGGAGCAGACAGAAGGCGGCGGCGCGCCGGATGTAGCGGATCACCGCCGGGCCTCCCGCGGGGTCGAGGGGTACGGGATCACAGCTCGTCCTCCAGGATCGGCGCGATGACTCCGGTCTCCACCTGGTCGGGGTGGGGTCTGCGGGCCAGGTCGCTGACCCGGATCAGCAGCGCCACGATGATCCAGTTGGTGACCACGGACGAACCTCCCTGGGCGAGGAAGGGCATCGCCATGCCGGTCAGCGGGATCAGGCCCATCACCCCGCCCGCGATCACGAACACCTGGAGCGCCAGGATCGAGGCCAGGCCGATCGAGAGCAGCCGCCCGAACGAGTCGCGCAGGGCGAGCCCGGCGCGGTAGCCGCGGGCCACCAGCAGGGCGTACAGCATGAAGACCGCGGTCAGGCCGGTCAGCCCGAGCTCCTCGCCGGCCGTCGCCAGGATGAAGTCGGACTTGGCGGCGAAGCCGATGAGGATGGAGTGCCCGAGGCCGAGCCCGGCGCCCAGCATCCCGCCGGCCGCGAAGGCGAACAGGGACTGGGCGAGCTGGCTGGGCCCCCGGCCGGCGTCGATCGAGGCGAACGGGTCGAGCCAGTCCTGCACCCGGCTGTGCACATGCGGTTCGAAGGAGCCGACGACGAACGCGCCGACGGCGGCGAGCAGCAGCCCGACGGCGATCCAGCCGGTCCGGCCGGTCGCCACGTACAGCAGGATCACGAACAGGCCGAAGAAGAGCAGCGAGGTGCCCAGGTCCCGCTCCAGGACCAGTACCCCGACGCTGAACAGCCAGATCGCCACGATCGGGCCGAGCACCCGGCCGGTGGGCAGTTGCAGCTTCCAGATCCTGCGCCCGGTGTACGCGAGGGCGTTGCGGTTCGCCGCCAGGTAGGCGGCGAAGAACACCGCGAGCAGGATCTTGGCGAACTCGCCGGGCTGGAAGGAGAATCCGCCGACCCTGATCCAGATCTTGGCGCCGTTCACCGCGGGGAAGAAGATCGGCACGATCATCAGGACGAGGGCGGCGGCGACCGAGAGGTACGCGTACCGCTGGAGCACCCGGTGGTCGCGCAGGAACACCACCACCGCGATGAAGAACGCGACGCCGAGCGTGGACCAGATCAGCTGGGTCGGGGCCGCCTGGTCCTTGGGGGTCTCCAGGTCGAGCCGGTAGATCAGCACCAGGCCGAGGCCGTTGAGCAGGACGGCGATGGGCAGCAGCAGCGGATCGGCGTAGGGGGCGCGGAAGCGGACGGCGAGATGGGCGAGCAGGGCGAGCAGCCCGAGGCCGCCGCCGTACCCCGCGACGTCGGGCGGGACCGCGCCGTTCCTGGCCAGACCGACGGCGGCGTAGCCGTAGACGGAGATGAGGACGGCCCCGATGAGGAGCGAGAGCTCCACGCCGCGCCGCTTGGGCAGGCGCAGCTCGGGCGGGGGCGCGTCCGCTGTCGTTGCGGTCATGCCACGCAACGTAGCAAGAGGTGGGGCCTATTTCCCTTATGTCCCGATGCTGAGGTTCGTGGGGTCCGGGCGACGGGGCCCGGGGGCTGCCCGTCAGGTTCCGGCGCCGGTTCCCGGTGGCTCCTCGTCGAGGCGTACGTACTCCGGCAGCGTCAGCCGGGCCACCGCCCCGCCGTCCGGCGCGTTCTCGAAGACCAGCTCGGCACCCATCACCCCGGCCTGTCCGGCGGCGATGGTCAGCCCGAGGCCGTGGCCCTTGCTGCCGCCCTCGGTGCGGAAACGCTGCGGACCGGCGGCGGTGAGGTAGTCCGGGAAGCCCTCGCCATGATCCCGCACGGTCACCACCGGCCCGTCGACCGTCAGCACCACCGGCGGGCGGCCGTGCCGGTGCGCGTTGCTGATCAGGTTGCCGAGCACCCGCTCCAAGCGCCGCTTGTCCGTCTCGACGCGTACCGGCGGCCCGTCCCCGGCCACGCGGACCTCGGTGGCGGTGCCCGAGGCGGACACCACCCGCTCGGCGAGCGGCGCCAGTTCGTGCACGTCGAGATCGACCAGTTCGGTCCGGGCGTCGAGCCGGGAGATCTCCAGCAGGTCCTCCGTGAGGGCCCGCATCGCCCGGACCCGGTCCTGCACCAGTTCCGACGGGCGGCCGGGCGCCAGGAGTTCGGCGGCGGCCGACAGCCCGGTCAGCGGGGTGCGCAGCTCGTGCGCCACATCGGCGGTGAAGCGCTGCTCGGTCTGGAGCTTGCCCTGGAGCGTCGAGGCCATCGTGTCCAGGGCGCCGGCGACGATCGCCACCTCGTCCTGCGGCCGCGAGGGGTCGGCCGTACGCGGGTCGTTCACCCGGGCGTCCAGATCGCCCGCGCCGATCCGGCGGGCCACCCGCGCCGTCTGGTGCAGCCGCCGGGTGACCCGGGTGACGGCGAACGCGCCGGCCAGCAGCGTGGCGCCGATCGCCAGCAGGGAGGAGCCGATGATCGCCCGGTCCAGGCCCTTGATCGTGCGGGCGCTCTGGCTGTAGTCGGTCCGGGTGGCCAGCGCGCGCCCGTCGGCCGGGGCGGCCGCCCACATCGTCGGGTGGCCGAGGTGATCGGCGACCATGGTTCCCCGCTTCCCGCTCACCGCCAGGGCGCGCAGCGGTGCGGGCAGCCCCGGCGGGTCGAGGCCGGAGCGCGGCGGGAGGGCCTCGCCCGCCTCGTAGGAGGCGGTCACGGCCGTCAGCCGGGCCAGCGCCTTCTCGCGGGCGTGGCCGACCGTCTGGCGGGTGACCGCGGTGTGCACCAGCACGCCCAGCAGGGCGGCGAGCACGCAGCACATCACGGTGATGAAGACGGCGGACTTCCAGGCGAGCGTCGCGGTCCAGGCGGGCATCCGCAGGCCGCGCCGCGGTGAGCGGGACCGGGAGGTCCGCGGCCGGCGCCGGCTCATCGGCGCTCCGCGGACACGGCGGCCGAGGGGGCCGCGGTGGGTGCGGCGGTGGGCGGCACGGTGGGCGGCTGTGTCGTGGGTGCGGCGGAGGGCAGCTCGCTCGGCCGCGGGGAGGGGTGCGCACTCGGTGTGCGCCGCCGGCCGGGCTCCGGATACGGCGTCATGCGCAGGATCTCGTCCTGGGTGGGCAGCATCGCGCGCTGCCTGCCGTCCCAGGACCAGGCCGTGCGGTACTCGTACCCGGTGATGGCCGACGGTGCCCGCATGATCAGGTCCCGGCCGGCCAGCTCCACGCTGATCACGGCGTCGGAGGTGGACATGATCCGGGTCAGCCCGCTCGGCTCCGGCATGTAGACCCGCACGGACAGCTGGTGGCCGGTCAGCTCGATGGCGAGCACCAGCTCGTCCTTGCCGTCACCGGTCAGATCGCGGAAGTACGGCGGAAGCACCGGGCATGCCTGCGGTGCGGTCCGGCAGGCCTTGATCCGGCGGACGGTGGCGGCCGGCAGCTCGTCGGCGCCGCTGGACCGGTCGGGCCGGGCGTTCAGCCCCGCCTGCACCACCGCCACCGGATCCAGCCGGTGCACGTCGTCGCCCGGCACGGTGATGCCGGGGATGTGCGCCGTCTCGCCCTCGCCGTAGTCGTACGGGGCGGCTGAGGCGGGCGGCAGCTCCGGCCAGAGGCGGGCGGGGCCGATGGCGGGCGTGGCGCGCCCGGCGCTCTTCAGCTCGCCACCGGTGCCGCAGCCGGCCAGCAGCGCGGCGCCGGCGAGCAGCATCGCCGCGCGGCGCCCCACCCGGTGCTGCGGACGCATGGCTTCCTCCGTTCCCGACGGCCGGTCGAGCCGGTGGGCACGCGCTCGCGCACGACACCGGCTCTGTAGACCTTATTCGGAAGGAAGTCCCTTATGCGTATTTAGTGCTGATACGGGTTCTGGCCCTGGCCCTGTGCGCCCGGCGCGAACCCCGGCTGCTGCGGAGCCTGCCCGAACGGGTTGCCGTCCTGCGACGCCACGTGCTGGGCCAGCAGTGCCTCGGCCTGCTCCTTGGGGATCTTCTGCTCACCGCCGCAGAACGTGCACTGGGTGGCGAACTTCGTCGAGAAGGGGAACAGCGGCACGAAGAACAGCGTGAACTTCGTGACCCGCTTGCGCAGGGTGTGCGCGGACGGGTTCCCGCACCAGCCGCAGACCATCGTCATGACGGCCAGTTGGTAGAGATATCCTCGCGTACCGAAAATGATCATGTTGTGGGTCCCTTCCCCGAATTACCCATGAGCGCCCGGCGACACAGCGCCAGCAGCTTCTCGTCCTCGTATGTGTCGTGGCTGCCGTACCCGCCGTCCATCGCGTTGTGACGGCGTACGGAGGCGAGCTCGGCGTGCAGCACGCGTGCCGCGTCCGACCCTGCCCCAGCGGCCCCCATCCGCGCCAGACATTCAGCCACCCGAACCCTGACATGGCGGTTCGTCTCCCAGGCCGCCAGGAGTACCGGAACGGACTCTTCGGCCCGCCCGGAAACCTCCCACAGAGCGATCGCCGCGTCCACCCGGAGCCACAGCTCCTCGTGCCGCAGCAGCGCCCGCAGCCGCGGCGCGGTCACCGCCGCCTGTGCCCCGAGCCTCCCCAGCGCGCTCGCCGCCGACCGCCGCTCGTGCGCGTGATCCGCCTGCAGCCCCTCGATCAGAACCGGCAGCACGGCGCCTGCGTCCCCGTCGACGGCCCACAGCGCCTCGGCGGCCTCCGTGGCCGCCGCCGTGCCGGGGCGGCGGATCAGCGCCCGAAGCTCCGGTACGGCACAGTGCGCCGCGGGCCCGAACGCGCCGAGCGCCCGCAGCGCCGCCGTGCGCAGCCACTCGCCGCGGTACTCCGGAGCCCCGCGCAGCACCCGCAGCACCTCAGGCGCGGCCTCGCCCGCCCGCAGCGCGGTCAGCCCGGCGAGCAGCGGGCTGGCCCGGTCGTAGGCACCCTCGTCGAGGCCGACCTCGGCGAGCCTGCGCCGCAGCGCACCGGCCAGCGGGCGCGCCGCCGCGCCCAGGTATCCGATGGCGAACCCCACGTCGTGCGGCACCTCGGGCCGCTCCAGCGCCGCGGCCAGCGCGGGTACCGCGCGGGGGTCACCCAGCCGGGACAGGGCCTTCACCGCACTGCCGAGCCCCGGCGGCCCGCTCGCCCACTCCTTCACCCAGGCACCCGGATCCGCGGCGACCCGGGCCGCCAGCGCGTCCGCGGCCGGCGCGGCCAGGCCGAAGAGCTCCTCCAGGACATGCGAGGCGGCCTCGGCCAGCCTCGGCTCGTCGGCAGCGAGCTGCTCGCCCACCAGCCGCACCAGCTCCCCGTAGGAACCGCGCCAGGCCCGGATCAGACCGCTGCTCATCCGGACCGCGTCGATGCGCTGCCAGCGGTCCGGGCTGCACAGCTGATCGGTCAGCAGGGCCGTCCGCTCGGCGACCCGGTCGTCGAGGCCCACGTGCAGGGTCCGCAGCAGGTCGGCCGTCCAGGGTGCCGCGCGCCCGGCGCTCTCCTCGGCCGACAGCGACCGCAACTGCCCCACCAGGGTCACCGGCGCGGCCCGCTCCTCGACGGCGGCCGGCTCCGGTTCACCGAGTGCCTCGGCCGGCCGCGGCCCCGGGTCGGCGGCCGCGGGCTCCGAGCGCAGCTGCCGCAGCAGCCCCGCCACCACCCGCACCACATCGCCGGGCAGCGCCTGCGGCGCGCACCGCGCCAGCTGGGCCAGTGCCGCCAGCCGCAGCCCCGGCGGACGGGCCTCGACGGCCAGCCGGCTCAGCCAGTCGGCGATCTGGTCGGTCAGCGGGCGGTGACGCAGCGCGACCCGTCCCGCCGCCTCGACCAGGGCGAGCCGCACCTCCTCGTCCGGCTCCACGGCCAGCCGCTCCCGCAGCACTGCCAGGACCCGCGCCGGGTGGCCGTGCAGGGTGGCCAGGGCCAGCGGGGCGGAGACCCGCACCCCCTGGTCGTCGTCGGCCAGCAGGGCGAAGAAGACCCCGGCGCCCGCGGTGACGGCGGCCGCCGCCATGGCGTAGTTCGCCGCGCCCTCGATCTCCTCCTCGTCGATCTCGTCCTCGTCGTCCTCGTCGAGATCGATGCCGCCGATGCTGGTGAGCAGCTCGACGATGGATCCCCGGTCCTGGACCGCCGGATCCACCACCAGCTCGAAGAGGAACGGAATGCAGGCGAGCGTGCACGCGTAGACATCACCCTGGTGGTGCACGGCCCCGTACATGCCGTCCAGCGCCCCTTCGCGTTCCGCCGGATCGGCGGACGCGAGGCCCCGCAGCAGGCCCGGCACATCATCGGCAGGCCCGTAGGCATGCTCCATCGAGGCCCAGTCGACCTCGTCGATCCCCGAGAACACGTCATCGCCTCCCCACGCGTTACCACGAAGCAGTGTCTGCGCAGAGTGTGCACCACGGCTCGGACAATCCACCCGCCACATGCCGCCTTTTGCCTTTGGACATGACAACAAAGCAGGCGGTGGGGTATGCCCGCGGGCAGGTGAGGCCGCCATGATCCGGACGAGGCCCTAAGGCCGGTCCGGAATCGGACGGCCGCGGTCCGGCTCGTTGAGGGGTCCGAGCAGATCCCCGTACCGGGCCAGCCGCTCCGCCATGTCGTCGGCCAGGAAGACCAGCTCCCCGGGGTCGCCGCACTCCTCGATCTCCGCCCAGGTCACCGGCGCGGAGACGGATGGCTGGTCCCTCGCGCGCAGGGTGTAGGGGGTCGCGGTCGTCTTCGCCGCCGCGTTCTGGCTGAAGTCGACGAACACCTTGCCAGGTCGCAGGGCCCGCTTCATCCGGTGCACGACCAGGTCCCCGAGCTCCCGCTCCGCCTCCACGGCCAGCTCCTTCGCGTACGCCGACACCCGCTCGGACGCCGTGGGCTCCAGGGGGACGAGCAGATGCAGCCCCTTGGACCCGGAGGTCTTCCCGTAGGCCTCCAGGCCGTCCGCGGCCAGCCGCTCCCGCAGCCACAGCGCGACCTTGCAGCACTCCACGACCGTCGCCGGTGCTCCGGGGTCCAGGTCCAGGACCATCCGGTCGGCCACCCCCGGCGCGCCGGAGAGCCACTGCGGGGTGTGGAACTCCACCACCAGATTGGCCGCCCAGATCAGGGAGGCCAGGTCCTGCACGACGACCTGGCTCGCCGGCTCCTTCTCCTTGTGCGGCACCGGCGCGGTCCGTACCCAGGACGGCGTACCGGGCGGCGGGTTCTTGGTGAAGAAGCGCTGCCCGTCCGGCCCGTCCGGATAGCGCAGGAAGGACACGGGCCGGTCGCGCAGGTGCGCCAGCAGCGCCTCTGCGGCCGTGGCCGCGTAGTAGTGCAGCACCTCGCCCTTGGTGGTGCCGGTGGCCGGATACAGCACCTTGTCCAGATTGCTGAGCGTCAGGCGCCGCCCCTCCACCTCCGTGATCGGCGTCATACGATAAGAATCACACGTAAATGGGATCTATACGGATATTGCGCGGGTAAGGGGTGAACGGTGAGGTCCATCTGGAACGGCGCCATCTCCTTCGGGCTGGTCAGCATCCCGATCAAGCTGGTCAACGCCACCGAGAACCACTCGGTCTCCTTCCGGCAGATCCACCTGGGTGACGGCGGCCGGATCCGCTACCGGAAGGTCTGCGAACTGGACGGTGAGGAGGTGGCTGCCGCCGAGATCGGCAAGGCCTACGAGGACGCCGACGGCTCGATGATCCCGATCACCGACGAGGACCTCGGCTCACTGCCACTGCCCACCGCCAAGACGATCGAGATCGTCGCCTTCGTGCCGGCCGATTCGATCGACCCGCTCCAGATGGACGCGGCCTACTACCTGACCGCCAACGGCGTCCCCGCCGCCAAGCCCTACACCCTGCTGCGGGAGGCGCTGAAGCGGAGCCGGAAGGTCGCCGTCGCCAAGTACGCGCTGCGCGGGCGGGAGCGCCTGGGGATGCTGCGCGTGGTCGACGACGTGATCGCGATGCACGGCCTGCTCTGGCCGGACGAGATCCGGGCGCCCGAAGGGGTCGCCCCGGACGGCGACGTGAAGGTGCGCGACGCCGAACTCGATCTGGCGGACGCCCTGATGAACACCCTCGGTGAGGTCGAGATGGACTCGCTGCACGACGACTACCGGGAGGCGGTCGAGGAGCTCGTCGCGGCCAAGGCCTCCGGTGAGACACCGCGGCAGGCGGCGTCCGGCGACTCCGGTGACGGCAAGGTCATCGACCTGATCGCGGCACTGGAGAGCAGCGTCCGGGCCGCGAAGGAGGCCCGCGGCGGCGAAGGGGGCGAGGACGGCAAGGGCGACGAGGACGCGAAGGTCACCCCGATCGCCGCCCGCAAGACGTCGGGCGGCACCACGCGCAGAACCCCCACCGGCAAGTCGGTGTCGCGGGCGTCGGCCGGGTCGGGATCCGGCTCCGGCGGGGCCCGCAAGTCCGCCTCCTCGCCCAAGTCCTCCGGGGCGAAGAAGTCCACGGCGGGCGCGAGCAAGGGGGCGGCCACGAAGAGCGCCTCCCGCGGCCGCGCGGGGGCGAAGAAGACGGCGGCCAAGAGCACCACCTCCAAGAAGACGGCGGCGGCCAAGAAGAAGACCACCACGAGCAAGCGCGCCTCGGCCTGACCCCCGCGCCACGCGGCGCCCGCCGGACCACCGCAGGACGCACGAACGGCCGCCGCGGGGCCTCGCGCCCCGCGACGGCCGTCCGTCGCGTCTGCCGCTTACCGCGTCCTGGGCCCTGGGCTCAGTGCCTGCGGTAGGAGCTGACGTAGCCGGGGGCCGGAGTGCCGACGCCCGTCACGTCGTCGTATCCGCGCACCGCGGACAGCGAGGCGTCCTTGCCGAGGCTGCGCACGGAGGTCTTCAAGCCGTCCGCCGCGTCGTAGCCGTTGGCGAAGTCCACCCGGGCGACCGCGAGACCGTGGCCCAGCGGGTGGTCCGTCACGTCGTGGTACGCCTTCGAGTCGTAGCGGGCGTAGATCGCCGGGTTGGCGAAACCGATCGGGCGTCCGCGCTGCGCCTGCTGGGCGAGGGCCTGGACACCGGCGATGACCGGCGCGGCCAGCGACGTACCCCCGATGCGGTACTCGTCGTAGCCCAGCGAGCCGTCGGGCAGCGTCTGGGTCTGGCCCACCAGGAATCCGGTGTTCGGGTCCGCGACGGCCGCGACGTCCGGTGCGGTGCGCATCCGCGTCGTCCCGTTGGCCTTGGCCAGCGAGTCCGGCACGATGCCGCGCTGGTAGAACGGCTGCTTCACGGTGGAGCTGGTGCCGCCGCCCGCGCCCGAGGTGTACGCGCCGGGGAAGCCCGTCCAGCTCTTGCCGTCCGCCGCCAGCGGGGCGTTCGTGGTGCCCCAGCCGGTCTCCCACTGGTACGTGTCGTGCTTGCCGACGGCCAGTGACGTACCGCCGACCGAGGTCACCCAGGCGGAGTTGGAGGGGACGTCGATCTGCTTGGTGCCGGTGGACGCGACGTTGTCGCCGTCGTCGCCGGAGGAGAAGTAGAAGCCGATGCCCTCGATCGCGCCCATCTTGAACACCTGGTCGTAGGCGAGCGCCAGGTCAGGGGTCTGGTTGGCCTCGACGTCGCCCCAGGAGTTGGAGACGATGTCCGCGAGCCGGTGGTCGACGACCTTGTTCAGCGAGTCGAGCAGGTCGTTGTCGTAGCAGGACGCGCCGCCCACGTACACGATGTCCGCAGCGGGCGCGACGGCGTGCACGGCCTCGACGTCGAGGGTCTCCTCGCCGTACCAGCCGGAGGCCCCGCACTCCTCGGTCTTCGTGTAGTCGTCCGGCAGCACCTGGCTGAGCTGCCCGTGCCGGTAGCGCGCGTCGCCGTTGCGCTTCGCGTACTCGGCGGCGTCCTCGGCGATGGTGGGGGAGGCGTACGCGTCGGTGATCGCGACGGTCACACCCTTGCCGGTGTAGTCCCCCGCCCCGTACGCGGCGCGCAGCTGCTTGCCGGTGTACCCCTTGACCGCGTACGGCACCTTGGCCCCGTAGGCGCTCGGCAGGGTGGAGGCGGTCCTCGACCCGAAGTACGAGGAGAACGGCCCCGAGTTGCGGAACACCGCGTCCGGCGGCGGGAGTACCTCGTCGTGGCTGGAGCGGTGGGGCGCGTTGTCCAGGCCGGACACAGCGAGCACGGCATCGCTCAGCGCGGCCGGCACCGAGGCGGTGGAAGCCGGGGCGCGGTAGGTGCGGCTCCCCTTGCGGTAGTTGCGCAGCTGGGTGCTGAACGCCTTCTCGGCCTTGGCCACTTCGCCGGTGGCCGAGACGTAGTGCTGACTGGTGCCGGTGACCGTCAGGCCGCTGGACCGCAGCCACTGGCTCACCCGGTCGATCTGGTCCTGAGTGGCCCCGAACCGCGCCTGTGCCTGCGAGGCGCTCAGGTACTTCCCGTACGACGCGGACCGCGGGTCGGAGACGGCGGCCGCGTAGGCGGCCAGCCCCTTCGCGTCCCGTCCGGCGAGGTGGACCCGGACAGCGACCCGGCCGCTGTCGGCCGTGGCTCCCCGGTCGGCCGTGGCGGTGGCCCAGGCCGGCTTGGTGCCCTGCAGCGCGTCCCGGCCGCCCGGCGCGGAGTCTGCGCTGGCGTTGGGTATCCCGAGGGCGAGCGCACCGGCGAGCAGTGGCAGTGTCGCTGCCATGCTCAGCCCGGCGCGTCGTCCGGCGCGGCTGATTCTCAAAGTAACCCCCTGCGATGTGGGTCTCGCGTGTGGAGCATGCGCCGAATGATGTGCACATGTAATTCGCCACTCTGGCGAGGAACGCCTCATGTACGGGGCATGCATTGACCAAGAATCGGCCAAGGGGCCTTGCGTCGCGGTCGGTTCGCGCCGAATCGCGGAGGATCACCGGCCACGCCCGAAGGCTCCCGGTAGCTCCGGGAAGCTCCCGCCCTCCCGTCGCCGGCGGTCAGGCCCCCGGGCTCCCGGCGGGCAGCGGTGCCTCCGGGGCCGCCGCGGAACTGTCCTTCTCCGGCTGGGCCCCGAGGCGGGCCACGCCGGGGACGGCCAGGCACAGCAGGCTCGACGCCACGACCACGAGGCCGCCGCCGACCAGGGTGCCGGTCGTGCCCGCCGTCGAGACCATCGGACCGACCAGGGCGTAGCCGAGCGGCAGGAGGGCGTAGGCGCTGAGCTGGTCCAGGGCGAAGACCTTCCCCAACGCATCGCTGGGGAACGCGCGTTGCAGGGCCGTGGCCCAGTACACGAAGTACAGCTCTACGACGAAGCCCCCAGGGCGAAGCACACGATGACCCAGGGCAGCGGGAAGGGCGCCGCGAGGGAGAGGGGCACCAGGCCGTACAGCGTGAGGATGAGCATCGACACCGTCCCCGGCAGCCGCGGACGCCAGCGCCCGGCCAGGGCGAGGGCGGGCAGCGCGCCGATGGCCATCGCCGACAGCACCACGCCGTACGCGACGTCGCCGCCGAAGTGCTGCCGGGACACCACGGGGAGCAGGGTCAGCGCGGTCGCGGAACCGGCGAACAGGTGCAGGCAGACGGTGGCCATGACCGCCATCGCCCACGGCTGGCCGCGCACCGCCCGCAGACCGTACGCCGCCTCCGCCAGCACGGAGCGGCGGTCCTGGCCGGCCGCGGGCGCGGGCGCCCGGTCCGGCACCCGCAGTACGGTCAGCGCGCCCAGCCCGAAGACGAGGCTCGCCAGGAACAGGGCGGGGCGGACCCCCACCAGCGCCACCAGCGAGACCCCGCTCAGCGCCCCGAGCACCGCCGAGCTGCGGTGGGCCCCGGCGACCAGGGCGTTGCCGCGCTCCAGCAGCGAGTCCGGCAGCAGGGTGGGGACGAGCGAGCGGGCGGCGGGGCGGGACAGGGCCTCGCCCGCACCGGTGAGCGTGGTCAGCAGCGGCAGCGCGGCCAGCGGCACCACGGGCAGCAGCAGCGCCGCCAGCAGGAGGATGCCGGCACGGAAGAGGTCGGCGCCGAACAGGATGCGGGTGCGCCGCATCCGGTCGGCGAGCACGCCGCCTGCCAGCAGGCACACCACGAGCGACACCGCGCGCCCGCCCAGCACGAGTCCGACCTCACCGGCGCCGCCGCCCCGGTGCAGGATGTACAGGCTCAGCGCGACCGGCAGCAGCTGGTCACCCACCGCGCCACTGGCCTGCCCCGCCCAGACCCGCAGGAAGCGCGGATGCGCGCGCAGGGAGTCCCGGCCGGGCTCCGCCCCGGTCCGCTCTTCGGCGGCCTTCTGACCACTCATGCCCGCGCTCCCTCGAAGTGTGGTGCGCCGGCGCCGGCATCGCTCACGGGCACCAGCAGTCCGATCGTCACCAGGGCGTCGGCCACCTTTCCCGCGCCTTCGGCCCCCAGCGCCGCGGCAAGACCCGCCCGGTCCACGACCGGTGTGTCCCGCAGGCCGCGCAGGAACGGCTCGGTGGCCGCGGGCAGCAGGGCCGAGCGGCCGCCGACCGTCAGCAGGACCTTGTCGTCACCGGGCTGCCCGGTGAGCCGGAACTGCGCTCCCGCGCGCAGCCGGTGGGCGAGGGCCGGGCCGGGCAGTACCGGGACCGGCTCCGGCAGGTGTTCCCGGAAGGCGGTGCGGCGCACGGCCCACAGCAGGTCGGCGGGGTCGCAGGTGGCGGCCGCCTCGGCGACGGACCTGGCCACCTCCGCGAGGACGTTCCGGGTGAGTTCCGGGTCGTTGTCCAGGGCGTCGAGGCCGACGGTGGCGCGGAGCCAGGAGTCGTCGGCGGCCCGGCGCACGAGCTCGGTCAGCAGGTCGTGGTGGGTGACCGGTGTGACGGCGACGGTGAGGTGGATGGACAGCTCGTCCTGGGTGCAGGGCGAGTGCAGGGTGCCCCGCGGGAAGTACAGGGAGTCGCCCTCGCGAAGCACGAGGTCGTCCAACGGCCGGCTCGCCGAACGCAGTTCTTCGCGCCGGCGGTCGGTGGCGTTGAACCAGGCGTGCGCGGGCAGCGGGTCGGACATCGGCTGGGTCCGCAGCACCCAGCGCTTGCTGCCGGCTATCTGGAGGACCAGGACGTCCTCGATGTCGTAGTGCAGGTCGACCCCCTGCGAACGGGGCGGCGTGATGAAGGCGTTGACCCGTACCGGGTGCCCCAGTTCGCTCGTGAGCGCCTGCGCGAAGCGGCGCAGCGGCGGATGGAAGCGCTGCAGGGAACGGACGATGAGGGTGTGCCCGGAATCCAGTGCGGCCCGCACGGCGTCGGGGGAGACGAAGGGGGCGGAGCCAGGGGCGTCGCCGGGCTCGGGGACGGTGGCGCGGGTCACGGGCGCCTCGACGTTGTCCCGCAGCAGCCGGATCGACGACGTCCGCAGGCCCGAGGAGAGCACCTCGTCCAGCGCACCGGGGGAGAACAGATCGCCGAAGCCGTCCGGCAGCCGGGCCGCCGGGGTGTGCAGGTGCCGCTGTCCGAAGACGCGGCTCATGAAGTCGTCGGTGGTCAGGGGATGCAGCGGTCCAGGGCCACGGGGTGCTCCCTTCGGGGCGTCGGATGGTCGGGTCGTCAGGTGGTGAGGCGGATGGCGCCGCGGACCAGGAGCTGACCGACCGGTCCGGTGGAGCCCGGGAAGAAGTCCTCCGGGCGGACGGCGTCCCCCGCGGCCAGGCGCTCCAGTGCGGGCCGGGAGACCGCGGGCAGCCTGGCCCGGAAGCGGCCGAAGTCGGCCAGCACCTGGCCGTCCGCCTCGTCGGACAGCCGCACGTCGCCGGTGGCGCTGTAGCGGGAGCCGGACGTGGCGAGGGCCGCCATGCCGGTCAGTACCGTCCGCAGGCCGTCGCCCTCCTCGGCCGTACCGGGAGCGGCGGCGGTACGGAGCCGGTCCAGGGCGTCCACCGCGCGGGCGCGCACCAGCGCCTGAGTCTCGGCGGCCGGGGTGAGGCTGTCGAGATCGGTGTCGGGCCCCGCCTCCAGCAGGGCGTCCCGCAGGGCGTCCGACACGCGCGCGTCCAGGGTGGGGCGCCGGGCGGCCAGCGACAGATGCAGGGAGTGGCTGCCCGCCGAGGCCGCGTGGTGCGGGGTGCCGCGCGGCACGTACATGACGTCACCGGGGGCCAGCACCGTGGTGAGGGCGACCGGACCCAGCTGCGCCTCGGTCAGGGCGCGGGGCTTCAGCGGGACGGGGCGCAGCTGCTCATGGACCGTCCACTGCTTGGTGCCGGACAGCTGCAGGACGAAGACGTCCTCGTCGTCGATGTGGGGTGCCAGGCCCTTGGCGGCGGGCGGGGTGAGGAAGGCGACGGCGTCCACCGGGCAGTCCAGGGACGCGGCGAGGGCGTCGCACAGGGTGCGGACGGCCGGGACGAGCAGCTCGACCGCGTCCAGGACGAGGGTGGAGCCGATGCTGAAGTGGCTGAGCACCTTGGCCGGGTCGATCGCGTCGGTCACCGTGCCGTGTCCGACCTTGCGGACCGAGGTGTACGTGCCCTCCGCGATCTGCTGGCCCTCGCGCACGAGCCGCAGGTGCGGCAGGCGCAGGACCCCGGTGGTCAGCACGTCCGCGAAGCCCGCCATCGTCAGCACGGGGGCGAACGCGTCGGCGGAGGCCGCCCGGTGCAGCAGCGGGGTGTGTGTCCAGTGCTCGCTCAGGAACGTCTGCTCGTCGCCCACCAGGGAGACCAGTCCGGTGGGGGACATCAGCGCACCTCCGACGGCGGCGGGAAGGCGAAGTCCGAGGGCACCAGCGGCCCCGGTGCGGAAGGGATGCCCGCGGCGAGCAGATAGACGGCGAACTCCTCCTCGGGGTCGACCCCGAGGAACCGCTCCACCTCGTCGTCGGGGAAGGCGACCGTCTGGAAGGGGCCGAGTCCGAGCGCCGTGGCGGTCAGGGCGAATGTCTGGCCGTAGTGGCCGGCGTCGTACATCCACAGCCGGTAGGCGCGGGGGTGGCGGTACTTCCACGCCAGCCGGTTGGCGACCGCCGTGGTGAACACGGTGAACGCCCCGGAGTAGGAGGCTTCCTGGTGGTAGGTGAGCTCGGCGATCCGCTCCCGCGGCGCGTCCTCGGAGAGCAGCTCCAGGGCGTGCCGGGCGGGGGAGTAGTGGTACAGGCCGGGGGCGACTCCCTCGACGTCGTAGGCCACCACGTACGCCTCGACCTCGTGACGTCCGCCCGCCGACGCGCTGACCCGGCACTGCTGGGCGCCGAACTGGGCGCCGTGGATGAAGCGGTGCGGGGCGAAGCTGTGGAAGAGGAGCGTGCCGAGCTGGTCCAGCGAGACGGACTCGCCCGTGAACAGCCGGTGGGTACGGCGGGTGGCGAACACGTCCTCGACGGAGGAGGTCAGCGGCAGCGGCCGGCGCGGGAGCATCACCGCGGGACGCTCCGGGTACTCCTTGAAGAGGGCGGGGGACTCGCTCCCGGACGTGATCGCGTCGACGAGTTCCGCGCGTTCCGGGGAGTCCACCAGGTAGTTGGCGTTGCGGGCCTCGTCGTGGAAGCGCTCGGTGACCGCGCCCCAGCGTTCCCACAGCGGGGGGATGCCGGAGTCGTCCTCGTACGGGACGAGGATGCCGAGTCCGGTCAGGGTCTCCACGGCCTTGCGCACCCGGGGGTGCTCCTCGGCGGGGTAGGGGGCGACCAGGTCCCCGGACTCCGTTCCCTCGTCGGCCTTCTGGAGCAGGTCGAGCAGGTCCGGAGTCATCTGTATCCAGCGCCGCTGCCCGGGGATGCCCAGGCGCAGTCCGTCCGGATGCCAGCTGCAGACCAGATGCTCCCGGCGGCGGAGCTTCATCGGTGTTCCTCTCCTGTGCGTCGGGAGGGTCTGGGAGTACGGTGGAAGGTGGCGGAACGGCATCCGGCTGCGAGACATTGCCCGTCTCGCAGCCGGAATGTTTTGTTCCGGTCCCCTGGAGTTCACCGTAGGGGACCTTTTTTATTTCAGAGGCTCGGGTGGTGAGCCACGACCTCGGTGTCCTCGATGATGACGATGTCCATTTCCTTCACCCCCTCTCGAACTATTCATTTTCCGCGACCGGTTGTTCGCGGTAAGTAAAATGAAACCAGTCCTGGCGGATGGCCGTAAAGGCTTTCCCGGGGATTCCTGACCGTCATCGAATACTCTGATTGACGATTCGGCGGAATCGCTGGTTCAGGCGGACGGATTCTTGCGGGCGAGGAATGCTCCGGCCATGACGGCGGCGGCGAACGAGACGCCGGCCACCACCCACAGGCCGGTGTGAATGCCGACGGTGAAGGACTCGGCGATGGCATCGGTCACCCCGGGCGGCGAGGGACGGCCGCTGCCGCTGCTCCCGCTGCGGGCCACGTCCACGACGGCCGAGGCGATCTGCGGCGGGACATGGGCGTCCGCCAGCGTCCGTGGCAGCGCCCCGACGAAGCGGACCGCCAGCACGGCACCCAGCACCGCCGTCGCCAGCACCGAACCCACCTGCCGGAACGCGGTGACGGCGTTCGACGCGGAGCCCATCTGGGCGGGCTGGACGACCGCGAAAGCGGCCGCGGTCGACGGTGCGACCACGAACCCGCTGCCCAGGCCCACCAGCGCCAGCCCCAGGGCGGTGACCGTGTAGGCGCTGTCCGGCTCCTGACGGACCAGCAGCACTGCCGCGACCGCCGTGATCAGTGAACCGGCGGCCAGCAGCCGGCCCGGACCGATCTTCCCGGAGACCTTCTGCGCCACCAGCGTCGACAGCACGAAGAAGACCATCGCCGGCAGCAGCCGCACCCCGGTGCTCAGCGCGCTGACGTTCTGGACGCGCTGCAGGAAGAGCACCTCCAGGAAGACCACACCGACGAACGCGAACAGCGCGGACGCCGCGACCAGGAGCGTCGCCGACACCCGGATCGAGCCCATCATCCGCACGTCGAGCATCGGCACGGCCACCTGGCGTTCCACCCGCACCAGTGCGACCAGCGAGACGGCGGCGACCAGCAGCGAGATCAGCACGACCGGGTCGTCGTAGCCGGCCCGGCCGCCCGTCGCGATCCCGTACACCAGCGTCCCCAGGCCCAGCACCGAGAGGAACTGGCCGCGCAGGTCGAGCGGCCGGTCCGGCACCTTGGACTCGGCGACCGCGTACAGCGTCACCGCCACCGTGACCACCGCGACCGGGGTGTTGACCAGGTAGACCGCCTGCCAGTCGAAGGCGTCCAGCAACGCCCCGCCGAGCAGCGGGCCGACGGCCAGACCGATGCCGGAGACCGACACCCACACCGTGATGTAGCGCAGCATGCGCGGCAGGTCCACGAAGAACGTGGTGGTGATGATGGCCAGCGAGGTGGGCAGCACCAGGGCGCCGCCGATCCCGCTGACCGCGCGGCCCACCAGCACCTGCGGGAAGACGCCGGCCGTCGCCACGATCAGTGAGCCGGCCGCGAGCGTGACCACGCCGATGACGAACACCCGGCGCCGACCGTAGCGTTCACCCAGCGCGCCGCCCGACAGCACGCACGCCGCCACGACCAGGGTGTACGTGCTGGACACCCAGCTCAGGTCCGCCGGGGCGATGTTCATGTCGACCTGGAGCGCACGCAGCGTCGAGATCGCCGACGTCACCTCGATGAACGACATGAACAGACCGAGGCACGCGGCCGTCAGGATCAGCTTGCCGTGCGCGATGACCGGCTTCGCGGGTGCGGCGGCGGCCGTCGTCTCCGTCTCCGCGCTCATTTCTTGCCCTCCTTCTCGGCCAGGCGGCGCGTGGCGTCGTCCCAGGAGACGGGGAGCTCGCTGCGCTCGGCGCCGTAGAAGAGGAAGACCGAGTGGTCCATCACCGGCCGCAGCCTCGCGACGATCTTCGCGTGCGGGTTGCTGCGGGAGAAGGTGTCCAGCGCCTCCTGGTCCCGCCAGGCGGACAGCGTCCAGAACGTCTTCTTGAACGGCTCGGCGCGCAGCGAGGCGCCGATGGTGCCGGGCGCCGAACGCACCTGCTTCCACACCACCAGGGACAACAGGAAGAACCGGGGCACGCTGAGCAGCGACTTCACTTGCAGCTTCGATGCCATGACCACGGCCTCGCCGGAGTCGGGGGACTCGGTGGCAGCGGCCCCGGGCATCCAGGGAATGGTGGGCATGGGGGATATCTCCTCTTCGGCATGGAGCTCGTGATCACAGCAGGGATTACCCGCTACCCACATGAGACACGCGCGGCCCTCATCCGGACATGCAGCTGGTGCACAACCACTCCGGAGTGGCGCGGTTGGCCTGTTCGTGCCCCCGGTGTCCGGTACCCGTCGATCCGGACACCTGATCCGGATGCCATCGGCGTATTCGATGGGGTGCGAATACTCGACGATACGGTGTTTGACCCTCCGCCGCGCACCGAATTACTTTCCTTGCACGTCGCAGCCCGCCGGCTCAACCGGAGTGATGCACCTACGACTTAACGCTTGTGGAGGGCCCGCCCTCCACGCTCCGACTGCCGTCGCCCATCGCGACTCCTTTCCTTTTCCGGAGATCTGCCCGAACCGAGGGGCCACCCTTCATGACAACTCGTGTCGCCGTGATCGGAGCCGGTATATCCGGCCTTTCCGCCGCCTACCATCTGCCGGACGATGTCGATGTCACCGTGTACGAGAAGGAGAACCGGCCCGGCGGGCACGCCCTGACCGTCGAGGTCGAGGAGGACGGCAGGACCATCGGGATCGACACCGCCTTCGTCGTCTTCAACTCCCGTACCTACCCGCAGCTGACCTCCTTCTTCCAGGAGGTGGGGGCGACCGCGCTGGACCACACGGGCGGCTTCGACTTCTTCGACCTCGACCGCGGGCTCGACTACGGCACGGCCGAGTTCGAGCTCTCCGAGGAGGAGATCGCCCAGCGCTACCCGGCCGACTTCATGCCCCTGTGGCGGGACGCCGAGCGCTTCCACCGCGAGGCGCCGCGCGACTTCCTGCGCAAGCGCACCGACATGGCACTCGGCGAGTACCTGGAGCGGGGCGGCTACTCCGACGCCTTCAAGTACGGCTACGTCGTGCTGCTCGCCACCGCCGTCTGGTCGGTGCCGGCCGAACTGATCTGGGAGATGCCGGCCACCACCGTCATCGCCTTCTTCATGTCCCACGACCCCGGCGGCCTCGGTGGCCGCTCGGTCGCCTGGAAGACCGTCTCCGGCGGCAGCATCGAGTACGTGCGCCGCGTCGTCGGTGCCCTCAACGGCACGGTGCGCACCTCCAGCCCCGTCACCCGGGTCCGCGAGGAGGACGGCGACAACCCTGGTGTCGTCGTCACCACCGCCGACGGCGAGGAGCGCTACGACTACGCGGTGATCGCCTCGCACGCCGACCAGACACTGGCGCTGCTGGAGCACCCCACCCCGCTCCAGGCCGACATCCTCGGCAAGGTCCGCTACAGCTCCACCAAGGCGGTGCTGCACACCGACCCCTCCAGCATGCCGCCGGACCGCTCCCGCTGGCAGAGCTGGAACTACGGGCTCAAGACCGTCGACGGCACCCCGCGCACCTGGGTCGCGTACTACATGAACTCCCTTCAGGGCTTCACCGCCGAGAAGGACTACTTCGTCACGCTCGACTCCCCGATCGTCCCCCGCGAGGAGTCGGTCATCCGCGAGCTGCCCTTCACCCACCCGATCATCGACCTCGACGTGCGCACCATGCAGCGCACCATCTACGCGGTCAACGACACGGGCCGGGTCAAGCTCGCCGGATCGTACTTCCACTCCCCGAAGATCGGCCACGACCTGATCGGCTCGCACGAAGCCGGATACGTCTCGGGGCTCAAGGCCGCCGAGTCCATCGCCCGCGACATCAAGAAGTGAAGTGAGGGAACTCCCATGCAGCGTGTCACTGCTCTGGAAGCACAGGCCTGGCTGGTCGAGAAGCTCGCCGTCCGACTGGGGGTCGAGAAGGACCTGGTCGACGTGGAGCGCTACTTCGACGAGTTCGACCTCGACTCCACCGAGGCACTGATTCTCGCGGGCGAGCTGGAGAAGTGGCTCGGCTTCGAACTCGAGGCCACGGCGCTCTGGTACCACCCGACCATCGCCGCACTGTCCGAGCACATAGCCGAGGAGAACGCCCGCCATGCCGCAGCGGCCTGACCCTTCCGCCGGCCGCCCGGTACTGACACCGCTGACCTCCCCGGGCACCGGGACGGCCCGCCGGCTCTACGCCGTCCACCCGGGGGCGCTGGCGCCCGCCGCCTGGCAGCCGTTCGCCGGCCAGCTGCCGCCGGACACCGCGCTGTCGCTGCTCGACCTGAGCAACATCCCGTCGTTCTTCACGGCGGCCTTCGATCCCCGGACCGAGCCCGCCACCGTGGGTGAACTGGCCGGCCGCTGTCTCGCCGAGATCACCGCATCGAAGCCCGACGACGCGCCGTTCTCGCTGGTCGGCTGGTCCTTCGGCGGAGTCGTGGCGTTCGCGATCGCCGCCCTGCTCGACGCCGAAGGCCGCGGCGGGACGCTGGAGGAGCTCGTCCTCCTCGACAGCATCGCGCCCGTCCCCGCGTTCAAGCGCACCGACGAGGTACTGGAACCCCGGATGCTGCTGGACTGGTTCGCGATGTACCTCGGCGCCAAGCGGGACCGCCCGTTCAGCGTGAGCCTGCCTCCCGTCGCGGCAGCCGAGGACGGGCTGCCCGCCGTGCTGGCCGCGGCCACCGCACAGGGCCTGCTGCCGCCCGACACCGAGCTGGCCGGCCTGCGGAAGCTGTACACCGCCTACCACGGTGGCCTGACCCGGAACAACCGCTGCACCGCACCGTACGAACCGGCTCCGCTGGACCGGGAGATCACCCTCGTCAAGCCCGAGCGGTCGCTGCTCCCGCACAGCGGCGACCTCGGCTGGAGCCAGCTCAGCGACCGCCCCGTACGACAGCTGGCGGTTGCCGGCGATCACTACACGATGCTCCAGGACCCGCGCACCGCCGCCGTGCTCTCCGGGCGGCCGGCCGATCCCGCCGTCGCCTGACCGACCACCGCACCAGCGCTGCCCCGCCACCCGGCGCATCTGACCGAGAGGACCGTCGTGCACTACTCACGTCTGGCCGAAACCCCCATCGCCATCGTCGGGCTGGCCGGCCTGTTCCCCAAGTCCCGCAACGTGCGTGAGTTCTGGCGCAACATCGTGGACGGGAACGACTGCATCGAGGACGTACCGTCCAGCCACTGGAACACCGACGACTACTACGATCCGGACCCCACCGCCGAGGACAAGACCTACGCCCGGCGCGGTGGCTTCCTGCCGGAGACCCCGTTCAACCCCATGGAGTTCGGCCTGCCGCCGAACACCCTGGAGGTCACGGACATCCTCCAGCTGCTCTCCCTTACCGTCGCCCGTGATGTGCTGCGCGACGCCGGAACCGAGGGATCGGGCTGGTACGACCCCTCGCGCACCGGGGTCATCCTCGGTGTCACCGGGGCCAACTCCCTCACCCAGCCGCTCTCCGCGCGCCTGCAGACCCCTGTCCTCAAGGAGGTCGTGCGCAGCGTCGGCCTGAGCGACGCCGACGCGGAGGAGATCGCGCGCCGCTTCAAGAAGGCGTACATCCCCTGGGAGGAGAACTCCTTCCCCGGCATGCTCGGCAACGTCGTCGCCGGACGCATCGCCAACCGCTTCGACCTCGGCGGCACCAACTGCACCGTCGACGCCGCGTGCGCCAGCTCGCTGGCCGCGACCAAGCTCGCCGTCAGCGAGCTCATCGAGGGCCGCGCCGACCTGATGCTCACCGGCGGGTGCGACGCCGAGAACACGATCCTGATGTACATGTGCTTCAGCAAGACCCCGGCGTTCTCGAAGAGCCAGGTCATCCGGCCCTTCGACGCCTCCGCCGACGGCACGCTGATCGGCGAGGGCATCGGCATGCTCGCCCTCAAGCGGCTCGCCGACGCGGAGCGCGACGGCGACCGCATCTACTCCGTGCTGCGCGGCATCGGCACCTCGAGCGACGGCCGCTTCAAGAGCATCTACGCCCCGCGCGCCGAGGGCCAGCAGCTCGCGCTGCGCCGCGCCTACGAGGACGCGGCCCTGCCGGTCGGCGCCATCGAGCTCTTCGAGGCCCACGGCACCGGCACCGCCGTCGGCGACCACACCGAGCTGTCCGCACTGGGCTCCTTCGTCACCGGGGACCAGGCCGAGGACGCCCCCGCCGACCTGGGCTACGCGGCCGTCGGCAGCGTGAAGTCGCAGATCGGCCACACCAAGGCGGCCGCCGGCGCGGCCGGCCTCATCAAGCTCTCCCTCGCCCTGCACCAGAAGGTCCTGCCGCCCACCATCAACGTCGACAAGCCCAGCGAGGCCGTCGACCCGGCGAGCACCCCCTTCTACGTGAGCTCCGAGGCACGCCCCTGGGTCCTGGACCCGGCCCGTGACCGGCGCCGCGCCGCTGTCTCCTCCTTCGGCTTCGGCGGCACCAACTTCCACATGGTGCTGGAGGAGCACGACGGCCCCGAGGCCCCCAAGGTGCTCGGCCCCGTCGCCCGGACCGGCATCTGGCACGCCGCCGACCCCGAGGCCCTCGCCCGCTCCCTGGAGCGCGGCGCGGCCGCCGACCCGGTCGGCTGGGTCCCGGCGGGCGACGCGCGCATCGGCATCGTGGCCCGCACCGAGGCGGAGTTCGAGGAGCTGCGGGCCGTGGCCGTGGGGCTGCTGCGCGCCAAGCCCGACGCCGCGTCCTGGCAGCACCCCAAGGGCATCACCTACCGCCGCGCCGCGCTCCCCCCGGGCGCGAAGACGGCTGCCGTCTTCGCCGGTCAGGGCAGCCAGTACGTGGGCATGGGCCGCCGCGCCGCCCTGGCGCTCCCGTCGGTACTCGCCGCGTACGACAGGGCCAACCAGCTCACCAGCGGCGCCGAGACCCTCGGCCGGGTCGTCTTCCCGCCGCCCGCCTTCACCGACGAGGCCCGCAAGGAGCAGGACGAGCGGCTGCGGCGCACGGAGTTCGCCCAGCCCGCGATCGGCGCGCTGTCGGCGGGTCAGTTCGCCTGGTTCAAGGAGCTCGGCTTCAGCCCCGACGGCACGGTCGGCCACTCCTTCGGTGAACTCACCGCCCTCTGGGCCGCGGGCGCGCTGGACGACGACCGGTTCGCCGAGCTGTCCCGGGCGCGCGGCCTCGCCATGGCCCCGCCGGCCGGCAGCACCGGGTTCGACCCCGGCGCGATGGCCGCGGTCCGCGCCGAACAGGCCGTGGTCCAGGAGCTCGTCGCCGCCTACCGCGACGTGAGCGTCTGCAACATCAACGCCCCCGGCCAGATCGTGGTCGGCGGCCCCACCGCCGAGATCGACCGCCTCGTGGCCGACGCCGCGGGCCGTGGGATCCACGCCAAGCGGCTCCCGGTCTCCGCCGCCTTCCACACGCGCTTCGTGGCCCACGCCGCGGACGCCTTCCGCGAGGCGGTCGACCGCGTCGGGCTCGGAGCGCCGAGTGTCCCCGTGTACGCCAACACCGCGGGCGCGACATACGGCAGCGACCCGGCCGCCAACGGCCGCACCCTCGTCGACCAGCTCCTGAAGCCCGTCGACTTCGCCGCGCGCATCGAGCAGATGTACGCCGACGGCTACCGCGTCTTCGTCGAGTTCGGCCCCAAGCGGGTGCTGTCGGACCTCATCGGCCGCATCCTGGACGGACGTGAGGACGTCGTGTCGATCGCGGTCGACGGCGGCCCCTCCAAGGACAGCGAGGTGGCACTCAAGCGGGCGGTCGTCGAGCTCGCGGTGCTCGGCCTGCCGGTCACCGGCATCGACAACCACACGGAGCCCGAGCTTGTCGTGCCGGTCCGCAAGGGCCTGACGATCCCGCTGCGCGGCATCAACTACGTCACGGACGCGCGGCGTTCGGCGTACGAGGAGGCCCTCGCCGAGCCGACGGTGACGCAGGCGGCCCCGGCCCCGGCAGCCACCCCGGCGCCGGCGGCGACGGGTGCGGGCGACGAGCTGAGCGACGTCGTGCGGGAGGGGCTCGGCCTCCAGGCCGAGATCCTCGACTCGCACGTCACGACGATCCGGCAGGCGGTCCAGTCCCTGGAGGACTCCGTCCGCGCCGGTTCCCACCCCGACACGGACGCCGCCCTGCGCCTGATCCAGGAACACGGCACGTCCATCGCGTCCAGCCACGAGCGCGCCACCCGACTGCTGATAGACGCCCTGCGGGGCGCCGACGAGGCCCCTGCCGACGCGACGCCGATTCCGGCGGCGGCCCCGGTGGAGGCCGCTCCGGTCGCGCCGGTGGCAGTGGCTCCGGTTGCTCCGGTTGCCGCCGTTCCGGTGGCTCCGGCCGTCTCTGTTCCGGTGGTTGCGGAGGTGCCTGCTCCGGCCCCTGCTCCCGTTCCTGCCCCTGCTCCCGTGCCTGCTGCCGTGGTCGTTGACAGTGGGGTGTTGGAGGCCCTGTTGGGTGTGGTGGCGGAGAAGACGGGTTATCCGGCGGAGATGCTGGAGCCGGGTATGGATCTTGAGGCGGATCTGGGGATCGATTCGATCAAGCGGGTTCAGATTCTGGGTGCGTTGCAGGAGCGGTTCCCGGTGTCGGGTGATGTTGATCCGGAGCGTCTGGGTGAGCTGCGGACGCTGGATGACGTGGCGGGCTTCCTGAGCTCCGCCGCCGCCCCTGCCCCCGTAGCCGCTGCTCCGGTAGTGGTCGAAGAGGCCGCCCCGGTCGCTGCTCCTACCCCCGCCCCGGTTGCTGTTGCGGCTGTCGACAGTGGGGTGTTGGAGGCGCTGCTTGCGGTGGTGGCGGAGAAGACGGGTTATCCGGCGGAGATGCTGGAGCCGGGTATGGATCTTGAGGCGGATCTGGGGATTGATTCGATCAAGCGGGTTCAGATTCTGGGTGCGTTGCAGGAGCGGTTCCCGGTGTCGGGTGATGTTGATCCGGAGCGTCTGGGTGAGCTGCGGACGCTGGACGATGTGGCGGGCTTCCTGAGCTCCGCCGCCGCGCCGGCCGCGTCTGTTCCTGTGGTGGCTGCGGCACCTGTCGCTGCTCCTGTTCCTGCTGTTGCCCCTGCTCCTACCCCCACCCCCGCCCCTGCCCCGGTCGCTGTTGCGGCTGTCGACAGCGGGGTCCTGGAGGCGCTGCTTGCGGTGGTGGCGGAGAAGACGGGTTATCCGGCGGAGATGCTGGAGCCGGGTATGGATCTTGAGGCGGATCTGGGGATTGATTCGATCAAGCGGGTTCAGATTTTGGGTGCGTTGCAGGAGCGGTTCCCGGTGTCGGGTGATGTTGATCCGGAGCGTCTGGGTGAGTTGCGGACGCTGGATGACGTGGCGGGCTTCCTGAGCTCCGCCGCCGCGCCGGCAGCCGCCGCCCCCGCAGCAGTCGCCGCCCCCGTAGCCGCTGCTCCGGTAGTGGTCGAAGCGCCCGCCCCGGTCGCTGCTCCTGCCCCTGCCCCGGTCGCTGTTGCGGCTGTCGACAGCGGGGTCTTGGACGCGCTGCTTGCGGTGGTGGCGGAGAAGACGGGTTATCCGGCGGAGATGCTGGAGCCGGGTATGGATCTTGAGGCGGATCTGGGGATTGATTCGATCAAGCGGGTTCAGATTCTGGGTGCGTTGCAGGAGCGGTTCCCGGTGTCGGGTGATGTTGATCCGGAGCGTCTGGGTGAGCTGCGGACGCTGGACGATGTGGCGGGCTTCCTGAGCTCCGCCGCCGCGCCGGCAGCCGCCGCCCCCGCAGCAGTCGCCGCCCCCGTAGCCGCTGCTCCGGTAGCCGTCGAAGAAGTCGCCTCTGCCCCGGTCGCTGTTGCGGCTGTCGACAGCGGGGTCCTGGAGGCCCTGCTTGCGGTGGTGGCGGAGAAGACGGGTTATCCGGCGGAGATGCTGGAGCCGGGTATGGATCTTGAGGCGGATCTGGGGATTGACTCGATCAAGCGGGTTCAGATTCTGGGTGCGTTGCAGGAGCGGTTCCCGGTGTCGGGTGATGTTGATCCGGAGCGTCTGGGTGAGCTGCGGACGCTGGACGACGTCGCGGGCTTCCTGAGCTCCGCCGCCGCGCCGGCAGCCGCCGCCCCCGCAGCAGTCGCCCCCGCCCCGGTCGCCTCCCAGGCGCCCCTGGTCGTGAACTACCCGAGCGCCCCCGGTGTCGGGCGGACGTTCGCCTCCGTACGGGAACTGCCCGCGCCCTACCGGGTCGTGGAGGCGTACGCGGCCAGCCGGACCGCGCTCGTCGTGGATGACGGTTCGAAGCTGGCCAGACCCGTGATCAGTGCGCTGCGCGCCGACGGCTGGCGGATCGAGGTCGTGGCGCTGCCCGGCGAGGTGGCGACCACGGAGGGCGTCGACTCGGTGCAGCAGCTGCGGACGTGGGACGCGGCGGAGCTGGCCCGTGCGGTGACCACCGGACGCATCGACCTGGTCGTGCAGCTGGTGGCGGCCACCGGACAGGAGTGGGCCGACGCGGCACAGCGGCTGGCACACACCGTGCTCGTGGCGAAGCAGACACAGCCCGCGCTGAAGGCGGCAGCCGCGGCCGGGAACAGGGCCGGCTTCGTGGCCCTGACACAGCTCGACGGCGCGAACGGCTACCGCGGGAGCGAGTCCGGTTCGCCGCTGCTGGGCGGGGTCGCCGGGCTGGTGAAGACGCTGGGGATCGAGGTTCCCGAACTCTTCACCCGTACCGTCGACTTCGCACCTGGTCTGGACGACGGGACGGTCGCCGACCGCTTCCTGGGCGAGATAGGCGACCTGGCCACGGACCTCGCGGACGTCGCCCACGACGCCCACGGACGGCGCACGGTCGTTCCCTCGGCCGACGCCCCCGCCGGGCACCTGGCCGCCGTACCCGAGATCGAGGCCGGTGACCTGCTCGTGGTCACCGGAGGGGCCCGCGGCATCACCGCGGACTGCCTCCAGGCACTGGTCGACGCACGGCCGGCGGGGCTGGTGCTCCTCGGCCGGAGTCAGGTGGAGCCGGAGCCCGAGTGGGCGGCCGGTCTGGACGGCGCCGGTCTCAAGGGCACGATCGCCAAGCGGATCGCCGCCACCGGCGAGAAGCCGACCCCGCGCGGGGTCGAGGCGGTCTACCGGAAGGTGGCCGGCAGCCGGGAGATCAACGAGAACCTGCGAAGGCTGCGGGCGAGCGGCGCCACCGTGGAGTACGTCGTCGTCGACATCACCGACGCGGCCGCTGTGCGGGCCGCGCTGGCACCGTACGCCGCTCGCGTCACGGGTGTGGTGCACGGCGCCGGTGTGCTGGCCGACCGGCTGATCGCGGAGAAGACCGCGGAGGAGGTCCACCGGGTTCTGGGCACGAAGATCCTCGGCCTCGGCCATGTGCTGGACGCGCTGCGTGGCACCGCGAACCTGCGGCACCTGGTGTTCTTCTCCTCCGTCGCCGGGTTCTTCGGCAACCGGGGCCAGTCGGACTACGCGGTCGCCAACGAGGCGCTCAACCGGCTCGCGGTGCGGCTGAAGCGTGAGCTTCCGTCGGCCCGGGTGACCTCGGTCAACTGGGGCGCCTGGGACGGTGGAATGGTCACCGACGACCTGCGCAAGATGTTCGCCTCGCGCGGCGTGGAGCTGGTGCCGGTACGGACCGGGGCCGGGATCTTCGCCGAACAGTTCACGGCGGCCCGCGGCCACGACACGGTCATCGTCGCCGGTCCGCTGACGCCGCTGTCCACCCCGCCCGCCGCAGGACCGGGCACCCCGGTCTCGCTGCTGGCGGACCGCGACCTGGCGGAGCTGGCCTCCGACGCCCTGCTGGCCGATCACACGATCGACGGCAAGAAGGTACTGCCCGCCACCGCGGCGCTCGGAGCACTGATCGGCGCGGCCGAGACGGCAACCGGCAAGACGGTCACCGAGGTGAGCGGCTTCCGGGTCTTCAAGGGCGTGGTCCTGGACGGAGAGGGCGAAGCCCCCTCGCGGCTGCGGCTGTTCCTGGAGCCCGGCCGGGACTCCAGGCCGGACACCGTGGACGTGCTGGCGTCCGCCGTGGACGGAGCCGGGCAGAGCCGGCCCGCGTACGGCGGCAACCTGGTCACGAGCGATGCCGGAGCGGGCCTCGCGGACCGTACGGACCTGGCCGGGATCGCCCGCGGGGCGAGCGGCACGGACGCCGGGCCGCTGTACCGCAATGGCACGCTCTTCCACGGTCCCAGCCTGCGCGGCATCCGCCGCGTCCTGTCATCGGACGCGCAGGGCCTGCTGCTGAGCGCCCGGCTCACCGACGGGCGGCCGGCCCGCGGCGCGTACCACGGAGCGCTGCACAGCCCGGTACTGGCCGATCTGCTGCTCCAGGCCGCACTGGTCTGGGTCCGGCAGCACCGCGGCCGGGCCTGCCTGCCGATGGAGATCGCGCGCACCCGGTACTTCGCCCAGATCCCCGGCGACCAGGAGTTCCTGATCTCCGTGGCGAACATCGAGGAGGTCGGGACGGGCATCACCTGCTCGGTCACGGCACTCGACCGCGAAGGCCGTGTGCTCCAGGTCATGGACGGGGTGTCCGTGGTCGAGGACCCGCAGCTGGAGGGCAAGTTCGGGCAGCCCGTGCAGGTCGCTGCCGGCACCGTCTCGGTCTGACACCCGCCCGGTGCTCCCTCTCCCACGGCCCCTCACCGGGCTCCCGACCGGACTCATTCGGACAATCGGAGGCTGACCCCTCATGGGCAAGTACGCGATCGTCGGCCTGGCCTGCCTCTTCCCCGGCGCCGGGACCCCCGACGACTACTGGCGGAACCTGATCGGCGGCGTGGACTCACGCACCGACGGAGACAGCCGGATCTTCGGGCACTCCCCGCAGGCCAGGGAGACCGATCCCGAGGACAGGCACCGCATCTACTGCCTTCGGGGCGGTTTCCTCGACGAGCACGATGCGAGCTCCCCGTCCGCGGGGACCGCCGGGAGCGGCGACGACGCCGCCCGGGGCGACGGCGCTCCGGGCGGTGGCCCCGGGGGCCCGGGCGAACCGAATGAGTACCTTCTCCCACCGGACTACCTGGCCGGTCTCGACCGCTCGTTCCACTGGGCGCTCGGAGTGGCCAGGGACGCACTGACCGACGCCGGCTATTCCCCCGTGGCCGCGGACGGTCGGAGCAGGCGGAGGACCGGGGTGGTGTTCGGGAACTATCCGTTCCCCACCCCGGCCTCTGGCCGGCTCGTAGGAGAGCTGTGGGACACGGCGGTGGCCGAGGGGCTCGCGGACGCGGGCTTCCCGGCGGGCGCCGCCACCACCCCGCCGACCGGCGGCGACAGCGCCGCCGGTCTGGGTGACGGCCCGGCCGACGGCGTGGCTGCCGCCCACAACCTGTGGGCAGCGGCATGCCCGCCCAGGTGGTGGCGGCGGCGCTCGGCCTGGAGGGGCCACGGCTCACCCTGGACGCGGCCTGCTCGTCCGCCCTGTACGCGCTCAAGCTGGCCTGCCTCCACCTGGAGACCGGCCGTGCCGACGTGATGCTCGCGGGCGGCGTCTGCGCCCCCGACCCCACCGTCGTCCACCTCTCCTTCTCCGATCTGCGGGCCTACCCGCAGGACGGTTTCAGCCAGCCCTTCGACGCCCGTTCCCGGGGCATCGTGACCGGCCAGGGCGCCGCGATGATCGCGGTGAAGCGCCTGGCCGACGCCGAGCGCGACGGCGACCGGGTGTACGCCGTCATCGACGCGGTGGCGCTGACCAACGACGGCCCCGGCAAGCACATGCTGGCGCCGAACGCCGCCGGCCAGCACGCCGCGTACGAACTTGCCTACCGCGAGGCGGGCGTCGCCCCGTCCGCCATCCAGTACCTGGAGTGCCACGCCACCGGCACCCCGCTCGGCGACAGCACCGAACTCGGCAGTGTGGAGGAGTTCTTCGGGCGCGGGCCGCTGCTGGGGTCGGTGAAGGCCAACCTCGGGCACCTGCTGACGGTGGCCGGCATGAGCAGCCTCATCAAGGTGGTCCTGGCGCTCTCGCACGGCACCATCCCGCCGACCATCGGCGTCGAGGAGCCGCTGCCCGGCACGGTCGCCGACCGTGTCGTACGGGAGCTGCGGCCCTGGCCCGAACCGGAGGCCGGAAACCCGCGCCGCGCGGGCGTGTCCGCCTTCGGCTTCGGCGGGACGAACGCCCACGTGGTGCTCTCCGCCCACGACGACGCGGACGCGCCCACCGACTCCGCCGACGGCACGGCAGCACCCGCCACCGCCCCGGCCCCCGCGGACCCGCCGCCCCTGGCCGGCCCGCCGGCACTCGCCGTCATCGGCATGGGAGCCCACTTCGGCTCCTTCACCACCCTGGACGCCTTCGAACGCGCCGGATACGAAGGGCTCGACGCCGTACGCGAGCTGCCCGAGCAGCGGTGGCGCGGTTTCGAGACCGTCGCCGGTGGACCGCTCGACCGGGCCGGTCTCGCCAAGGACGCGGTGCCCCGCGCCGCGTACATCGAGGAGTTCGAGGTCGACGCGACCTCGTACCGCATACCGCCCAAGGACCTGGACCACTTCAACCAGCAGCACCTGCTGATGATGCGGGTCGCAGAGGAGGCGCTGCGCGACGCCGGGTACGAACGGCCCCGCCCGGGTGCCGGCGCCCGAGGCGGCCCGCGCCGGGTCGGGGTGGTCCTCGGCATGGAGATGGAACCCAGCGCGCACGGCCACGGCTCCCGGTACGAACTGGGCCGCAAGCTCACCGAGTGGTGCGCGAGCGCGGGTGTGCGGCCCACGCCCGAGCAGCTGGCCGCGCTCACCCGGGCCGCGCGCAACGGCATCCACGACTCCATCGAACCCAACGAAGTCCTCAGCTACATCGGCAACATCATGGCCAGCCGGGTCTCCTCGCTGTGGAACCTCAACGGCCCCTCCTTCACCCTCTCCTCGGACAGCGCGGTCGGCATCGACGCCCTCGACGTCGCCCGGCTCCTGCTGATGGACCCCACGGTCGAGGCGGTCCTGGTCGGAGCCGTCGACCTCGCCGCCGGACCGGAGAGCACCCTCGCCCGCGAACTGCTGGAACCCGGCACCATCAGCGGCGGACTCCGCATCCTCGGGGAGGGCGCCGGAGCGGTCGTCGTGACCCGGCCCGAGTCGGTATCGCAGGAACGGACCGTGTACGCCACGGTGGCGGCCCTCGCCGTCCGTCACTCCGCAGGTGTCGCTCCCGGCGTGGACCCGGAGCTCGTCGCCGGGGCGGCCGAGGACGCGCTCGCCGCCGCCGGGCTCACCCCCGGCGAGGTCGAACTCGTGGAGACCGGGGCCGCGGACCCCGCCGCCCTCGACGGCCTGGCCCGCACCTGGACCGCCGAACGCTCCGGCGGGGAACTGCGCACCGCGCTGTCCGCGGTCCACGGCTCCGTCGGCGACAGCGGCTGCGCCTCCGCGCTCGCCTCCGTCATCCGCGCCGCACTCTGCCTGCACCACGGCTACTTCCCGGTGGCACCGGGCGGCGCGGATACCGCCCGCCTCGAAGGCTCCGCCTTCTTCCTCGCCGCCGACTCCCGTCCCTGGCTGCGGGCCCGCCGCGAGGGACGACGGGCCGCCTCCGTCAGCGTCACCGGTACGTCCGGCAGCCACGCGCATGTCGTGCTCACCGGCGGCCAGGTGCGCGGCGAGGTCGCCGAGACCGACTGGGCCAGGTCCGGTGGCGGACTGGTCGTGCCGGTCGGCGCCGACGACATCAACGGGCTGCTGCGGCGGCTCGGTGAGCTGCGCGCGGCCCTGGACGGCGACTGGGCGGCCCTCGCCGAGGACCGGCCCGCGCCCCTGAAGGCGGTGCTCGTCGCGGACGACACCGACGGGCTGGCCCGGCAGATCGACCAGGCCCTCAAGGACCTGCCCGGAGTGTGGGAGTCCGGCGGTGAATGGCTCTCCCCGTCCGGCAGCTACTTCACCGCCCGGCCGCTGGGTGCGGAAGGGAAGGTGGCGCTGGTCTTCCCCGGGGCGTTCAACTCCTACCTGGGGCTGGGTCATTCACTCTTCCGGTCGTTCCCCGGGCTGCTGCCGCGCTTCGAGGCGCAGGCCGAGTTCCCGGCCGAACTGCTGCGCAGCGCCTCCTTGTACCCGCGCTCGCTCGCCCCGATGGGACGCCGCGACCTGATGCGGAAGGAGGGCGCGCTCGTCGAGGACATCCCGCTGATGCTGGCGGCCGGCACGAGCTACGCACTGCTCTCGACGGACCTGGTGCGCGAGGTCCTCGGTATTCCGGTGGACGGGGCGTTCGGCTACAGCCTCGGCGAGAGCAGCATGCTCTTCGCCACCGGCGGCTGGATCAAGAGCGCGCGCGGCGACGAGAAGATCAGCGCCTCGCCCCTTTTCGACGACATGCTGCGCGGGCCCAAGCGGACCGTGCGCGACCTGTGGGGACTCGGCGACGACGTGCCGGACAGCGAGGTCTGGTCCACCCACGTGCTCCTCGCCCCGGCGGCGGACGTACGGGCAGTCGTCCAGCGCTTCGAGCGGGTCTTCATCACGCACGTCAACACCCCGCTGGAGGTGGTCGTCGCCGGTGACCCGGGCCAGTGCAAGGAGGTCATCGCCGAGCTGGCCTGCCGCAGCGCCCGCTCCCCGGCCAACCACGTCATGCACTGCCCCGTGGTCGACGGCGTGCTGACCGACCTCGCCGACCTCAACCGCTATCCGACGGGCGACGTCGGGGACCTGGTGCTCTACAGCAGCAGGCACTACGCGCCGGTCACCGACTTCGACGCGGACTCCGTCGCCGGCAACATCGCGGTGACGCTGCGCGAGACGGTGGACTTCCCGAAGCTGGTGCGCCGCGCCTACGACGACGGCTTCCGCTGCTTCATCGAGGTCGGCCCGAGCAGTACGTGTGCCCGCTGGATCCACGAGACGCTCGGCGACGAGCCCCATCTCGCGGTCTCCGTCGACCGGCGGGGCGCACGGGGCGCGACGGACGTGGCCCGGCTGGTGGCCCGGCTGGCTTCCCACGGCATCGCGGTCGACCTCGCCCCGTTCGCGCCGCCCGCCGCCCCTCGGGGACGCGCGGCACGCTGGGGCTGCGCACCTTCACCGTGGGCGGGGCTCCGGTCCCGCCGCTGGTCGCCGAGGGCGCGGCGGCCCCACTCGCCGCTCTGCTGTCCGTTGCGGCCGACGCGGCCGGTGCGCTCGACACGGCCGCCCGGACGACAGTCACCGCCGTGCCGGCCACCGCCGTGCAGCCCGCCACCGTGGCTCCCGTAGCCGCGCCGATTCCCGCGACCACGGCCCCCGTAGCCGTGCCGGTCGCCAGGGTGGCTCCGGCAGCGGTCCCGGTCGCGGCGCCGGCTCCCGCGCACACGGTTCCCGTGACCGTGCCGGCCGCGCACACGGCCGCCGCAGCCACCTCGAAGGCAACTGCGCCGATCGCCGCCGCACCGGTCGCGGTCACGCCGACGGCAGCCGTGCCGATCGCCGCCGCACCGGCCGGATCCGGGCTGCCCCTGGCTCCCGCCACTCCCGCCCCCGCAACTGCAGGGGGCGCCGAAACCGCCACGGAATGGGACTCCGCGATGTCGATCCGCCCCGCCGCCCCACCGTCCGCCTCAGCAATCGAGCTGGAGCGGGAGCCCGTCACGATGATCCCGGCCGCCGCCGCGACCGCGCCGCCGGCCGCCCCGTCGCAGGAGCCACCGCGCCCGGCCATCTTCGGAACGCCGCTGCCCGCCCGCCCCGCCCGGACCGCCGAGGAGAGCACCCTCACCCTGGTGCGCGGACTGCGCAGCGAGATGCTGGAGGCGCACCGTGAGGTGCTCGACGCCCAGCAGGCCCTGCGTGAGCAGCTCGCCGCACTGCTGGCCGCCGCCGCCCCCGCCGCGCCGGCCGCCCCCGCCGCGGCCCCCGCGCCCCGGCCGCCCAAGCCCGACGGAGTCATCTGGGACGAGCACGACCTGCTGGAGTTCGCCACCGGCAAGATCGGCAACGTCTTCGGAGACCGGTACGCCGAGGTCGACGAGTTCCGCCGCCGGGTGCGGCTGCCCGCGCCCCCGTACCACTTCGCGACGCGGGTCACCGCGCTGGAGGCCGAACCCGGCGAGTTCAAGCCCTCGTTCATCCGCACCGAGTACGACGTGCCGGTCGACGCCTGGTACGCCGTGGACGGACAGGTGCCGCCCGCGGTCACCATCGAGGCCGGGCAGTGCGACCTGCTCCTGATCAGCTACCTCGGAGCGGACTTCACCAACCGCGGTGACCGGGTCTACCGCCTCCTGGACAGCAGCCTCAGCTTCGTCGGCGACCTCCCCCAGGTCGGCCAGACCCTGCGCTACGACATCTGGATCGACCAGTTCGTCCGGCAGGGCGACACGATGCTGTTCTTCTTCCACTACGACTGCTACGCCGACGGCAAGCTGATCCTGAAGCTGAACAACGCCTGCGCGGGGTTCTTCACCGACGAGGAGCTGGAGAGCTCCCTCGGCATCATCCAGGGCAAGGCCGTGCCGCCCGCGAAGAACGCCGCCTTCTCCGGGTCCAGTTCCTTCAAGCCCGTAGCCCCCACGTCCCGTACCTCGCTCACCGCCACGGACCTCGCGCTGCTCGCGGACGGACGGATCGACGAGGTCTTCGGGGCCGGCCACCGCAAGCCCGAGGGGACCAACAGCTCGCTCAGGCTGCCCTCCGAGCAGCTGCGGATGGCCGACGAGGTGACCCTGCTCGACCGCAAGGGCGGCCGGCACGGCCTCGGGCGGATCGAGGCCGTCAAGCATCTCGTGCCGGACGGCTGGTACTTCACCTGCCACTTCCCGGACGACCCGGTCCTCGCCGGCTCGCTGGTGGCCGAAGGGGCCGTGCAGCTGCTGGAGACGTACGCGTTCTCCCTCGGCCTGCACCTCTGCCTGCCCGACGCCCGCTTCCAGCCCGTCCCCGGGCTGAAGACCGAGGTGAAGGTCCGCGGCCAGATCACCCCGGACACCGAGCGCATCGAGTACCGGATCGACATCACCGAACTGACCCTGCTGCCCCGCCCCGCGATCACCGCGGACGTGATCGTGCTGCGGGACGGCAAGCCGTCGATCAGCGTCACCGGTCTCGGCATCCGGCTGGTGGAGAAGCCGGGCACCCCCTACCGCCCGGAGGCCGGCGGCAAGGTGCCGGACTTCCTCGGCCGGCTGAGCCCCGCCACCGGTCGGCGCGCCCTGCTCAGCGAGTTCCACATGGCGCACGCGGCCAAGGGCGACCTGGCCACCGCCATGGGACCGGAGTTCGAGGTCTACGCGGACAGCCGGGCCCCGTACATCCCCAACGGCGACTTCCTCTTCGTCGACCGGATGATGGAGCTCGAAGGCACCCGCGGGGTGCTCAAGCGCGGGGCCGTCATGGTCACCGAGTACGACTCCCCGCAGGACGCCTGGTACTACCGCGACAACGGCTCGCCCTCCATGCCCAACTGCGTCTACATGGAGTCCAGCCTCCAGGCGGCCATCCTGCTCGGCTACTACCTGGGCGCCACCCTCCCGTTCCCCGACGAGCAGTTCAGCATCCGCAACCTCGACGGCCGCGCCACCCTCGTCAAGGACATCGACCTGCGCGGCAAGACCATCCAGCACCGCTCGACCCTGCTCTCCAGCGACCAGATGCCCGGGTCGATCCTGCAGAACTACAGCTACGAACTCTCCGCGGACGGAGAGGTGTTCTACACCGGCGAGTCGCTCTTCGGCTACTTCAACGCCAAGGCCCTGGAGAACCAGGTCGGCCTGGACAAGGGCAAGCACGTCCTGCCGTGGCTCGACCAGCAGGCGTCCCGCCCCGCCGGGGTACGCCGGGTCGAGCTCGCCGACCACCGGGCCGCCGAGTCCGCACGCGGCGGCCCCCGGCTGGCCGGCGGCCATCTCGACCTGGCCGAGTGGATCGACATCCTGCCCGGCGGCGGCAAGCACGGACAGGGCTATCTGCGAGGACACCGGTCGATCGAGCCCGACGAGTGGTACTTCTCCTGCCACTTCCACCGGGACCCGGTGATGCCCGGCTCCCTCGGCGTGGAGGCCCTGCTGCAGGGACTCCAGCTGTACGCCGTCGAGACGGGGCTCACCGACGGGCTCGTCAATCCGCGCTTCGCGATGCTCTCCGGCGCGGAGACGACCTGGTCCTACCGCGGCCAGATCCTGCGGGACGACCCGGACATGGAGTTCGACGTGCACGTCAAGGAGGTGCGCCGCACCCCGGGCCGGATCGTGCTGCTCGGCGACGCGAGCGTCTGGAAGTCCACCCTGCGGATCTATCAGCTGGGCGGCATCGGCATCGAGATCCACCACGACGGGGCCTGAGTTCCCGCCCGAGGCATCGAGATCCACCACGACGGGACCCGAGCCTGTCGGGTGACCTCCGACCGGAGGTCACCCGACAGGCGCTGAGCTCCCGCCCGAGGAATCGAGATCCACCACGACCGGGCCCGAGGCCTCGTCCGACCCGACAGGAGACCCAGCATGACCAGCGACCACCAACGGCCCAGGTGGACCGGGACCGCGGCGCCCGCGGTCGGCGACACCGGGGTGCACGAAGCCCTGATGCGGCTCGGGGAACCCGTCTACATCGTGCGCGGGCCCTACGGGCTGGGCGCGGTGACCGGCGGCGCCGTCGTGGCCGGCGGCGAGCACGAGATCATCGCCACCGCGCCGCCGCTCGGACCCGAACGGCTCGGCAGCGCCGCCTTCCTGGCCGCCCACGGTCTGCGCCAGGCCTACATGAGCGGGGCCATGGCCAACGGCATCGCCTCGGCCGACATGGTCATCGCGATGGCGCAGGCCGGACTGCTCGGCTCGTACGGCGCGGCCGGGCTCCTCCCGGAGGCGATCGAGAAGGCACTGATCCGCTTCCGGGACGAGATCCCCGGGCTTCCGTACGCCTGCAACCTCATCCACAGCCCCAGCGAGGAACGCCTGGAGCGCACGGCCGTCGACCTCTTCCTGAAGTACCGGGTGCCCTGTGTGGAGGCCTCCGCCTTCCTCACGCTCACCCCGCACATCGTCCGCTACCGGCTCGCCGGTCTCCGCGCCGGCGGCCCGCACGGGGTCGTCGCCGAGAACAAGGTCATCGCCAAGGTGTCGCGGCCCGAGCTCGCCGAGCTCTTCATGCGGCCCGCGCCCCAGGCGATGGTGCGCGCCCTGGTCGAGGAGGGCGCCATCACCGAGGAGCAGGCCCGGCTCGCCGCGCTCGTGCCGGTGGCCGACGACATCACCGTCGAGGCCGACTCGGGCGGACACACCGACCGCCGTCCGCTGCCCGCGCTGCTCCCCGTCATCATGCGCCAGCGCGACGCGATCATGCAGGAGCGCGGCTACCCGCAGCGCGTCCGGGTCGGCGCCGCGGGCGGCATCGGCTCACCCGAGGCGGCGGCGGGTGCCTTCGCGATGGGCGCGGACTACATCGTCACCGGATCGGTCAACCAGTCCTGCCTGGAGGCGGGTACCTCGCCGCGGGTCAAGCAGATGCTGGCGCAGGCGGGCATCGCCGACTTCGAGATGGCCCCCGCAGCCGACATGTTCGAGATGGGTGTCGAGCTCCAGGTGCTCAAGCACGGCACGTTCTTCCCGATGCGGGCCAAGCAGCTGTACGAGCTCTACCGCACCTACGACGGCATCGAGGAGATCCCGCCGGCGGTGCGCGAACGCGTCGAGAAGCAGATCTTCCGCCGCCCCCTGGACAGCGTCTGGGACGAGACCGTCGAGTACTTCCGGCGCCGCGACCCCGACCAGCTCGCCCGCGCCGCCGATCACCCCAAGCGGCGGGCCGCGCTGATCTTCCGCTGGTACCTCGGGATGGCGTCGCGCTGGGCGAAGACCGGCGAGGCCGACCGCGCCGTCGACTACCAGATCTGGTGCGGCCCGGCGATGGGCAGCTTCAACGCGTGGGTCCGCGGCACGTACCTGGCGGCGCCCGAGCACCGCCGCGTCGCGGACGTGGCACGGCAGATCATGACGGGGGCCGCCTTCCACCAGCGGCTCGCCGTCCTGCGCGGTGCGGGCGTCACCTTCCCGACGGGCCTCGGCACCCGGCCGTCCCCCGAGGACGCGGCGGCCGTCGGCCCGGTGGCCGGAGCCCGGCCATGACCACCTCGTCACTGCCGGCCGACGTCGTCGCCGCGCCCCCGCACCGTCTGACGGCCCTGGCCGGCGGCGGCACGGGGGTGGCAGGCCCCTACCCGCGTGCCGAGCGCCTGGACGCCGCCCTGGAGGACCCCTGGCGGACGGACAACCCGTACGGCTTCGCCGCCGGCGTCGCACGGGACGCCGCCGAGGAGTACCCGGCGGCGCCCGAGGCCCGGCTGCGCGCGGCCGGTCTCCACCTCGGGTACCTGCTGAAGTCCCTCGGCGGCACGCTCCATTCGCTGGAGGGCACCCAGATCCTGGTCCGGGTCGCCGCGCGCCGCGACGTCAACGTCATGCCGGCCACGATGTTCAGCATCTCCGCCGTCATGACGGTGCTGGCCGCGGGCACGGCAGAACAGCACCGGGCCATCGCCGCCTGGGTGCGCGAGGGACGCACCATCGCGTTCGGGCTCTCGGAGGAGCGGGCGGGCAGCGATGTGCTGGCCAACACCTGCCGGCTGGACGAGGACCACATGCTCAACGGGACCAAGTGGCTGGTGGGCCGCGGCTCCACCGCGGACGCGGCGGTCGTCGTGGCCCGTACGGCCGAGCGCGGGCCGGCGGCGTTCACCGCCGTACTGCTCGGACCCGAGGAGCTGGCACACAGCGGCGTGCGACGGCTGCCGCCCCGCCGGACGACCGGCATGCACGGAATGGACTTCGCCGACCTGGAGTTCACCGGCGTCCCGGTGCCTGCGAGCGCCGTCGTCGGGGCGGTCGGCAGCGGGCTCGCCGGGGCGATGCGGGCCCAGCAGGTGGTCCGGCTGATGAGCACCGCGGGCTGCCTCGCCACCGCGGACACGGCGCTGCGCACCGCCCTGCGCTTCGCCCGCACGCACCGCACCGGTGGGGTGCCGGTCGCCGACACCCCGTACGGCTCACGCGAACTGGCCCTGGCCGCGGCCGAACTGTGCACGGCGGACCTCACCGCACTGGTCGCCGCCCGCGCCATCCATGTCGCGCCCGGCGCGTTCGCACTGGCCTCCTCCGTCGTCAAGCACGTCGCGACCCGTCTCACCGGGGCCTGCGCCACCCGCTCCCGCGCCCTGGCCGGGGCGCGGGCCGTCCTGCGGGACGGCCCGCTGGCGGTGCTCGACAAGGCCGTGCGTGACAACGGCATGGTCGAGGTCATCGACACCAGCCTGCTCGGGAACCTCCGCGCCATCGCGATGCACCTGCCGTCCTACGCGGCCGCGTACGCCACCGCGACGCCCTCCGAGCCCCGCGAGCGCGCGTCGGTGGAGCGCGGGCTCCGGCTCGCCGCGGCCTTCGCCCTCGGCGACGACTCCTGCCTGCCGACGCTCGACCCGGCCGCGCTCGACCTCGGCGTACGGCCCAAGGACGACATCCTGCTGGGCTTCGCCGAGTACGCCGAGGAGATCGCCGCGGAACTGCGCCGACGGGGCGACGCCCCGGCGGCCGACTCGGTGACCGGTCTGCGGGCCGACCTGGAGGCGACGCTCAGCACGGCCGTCGACGCACAGCACGACCGGGCGCGCTCGCCCAAGGCGTCCCCGGAGACGCTCGACCTCGCCGACCGTCTCTGCCTGCTGTACGCGGGCGGCACGGCAGCCCTGGCGTGGTGGTTCCACCGCGACCGTCCCGGGCTCTACGGCGACCCGGACCGGGGCGGCACCGCCTGGCTCAACCCCGTACTGACGCTGACCCGTTCCCTGGCCGACGGGCGTGACCCCCGCCGGGCAGGCCGCGACATCGCCCCCATCGGACGCCTGGTCACCGCACTCGACGCCGAGCGGCGGCTCTTCACCGCGCTGCCGGTCCAGCTGTGCGACAGCCCCCGTCCGGGGAACCGCGCCTTCCGGAGGATGACAGGACATGACCGATCTCCACGCGCAGATGGCCGACCTGGAACGCCACCTCGGCGATCCGCACGACCCTGCCGGACCCATGCCGTTCAGCCGCGTCCTGGAACTCGACGAACGCCAGGAGTACCCCCACGAGTTCGTCGACCTGGTCGCCTCCTGGGGCCTGTACGACTGGATGGTGCCCGCCGCCCACGGAGGCAAGGCGGTCAACGTCGAGGACGGCTTCAACCTCTACCGGCTCGTCGCCCGGCGCGATCCGACCTCGGCCACCGCCATGACCCTGGCCAGCATCAGCTACATGCCGGTGTGGATCGGCGGCACCCAGTGGCAGCGGCAGCACTTCGCCGATGTCATCAGGGGCGGCGGAAAGCTCGCCTGGGGCCTCTCCGAGCGGAACCACGGCAGCGACATCCTCGCCAACGAGACCACCGCCCGGCGCACCGAGGGCGGCTGGCTGCTCAACGGCGAGAAGTGGACCATCGGCAACGCCACCGTCGCCGACGCCGTGATGGTCTTCGCCCGCACCTCGCAGAAGGGCGGGCCCGGGGGTACTCCATCTTCGCGGTGGAGAAGGCGGGCCTCCCGGCCGGCCAGTGCGAGCACCTCCCGGACGAGCCGCTGCACGGTCTGCGGGGCCTGGACATGAGCGGTGTCCGGCTGCGCGACTGCTTCGTGCCGGACTCCGCTCTCATCGGGGGCAGCGGCAAGGGCCTCGAAATCGCCCTGAAGAGCGGGCAGCTGGTCCGCATCGCCATCTCCGGCATCGCGATGAGCTGTGTCGACACGGCGCTTCGCACCACCCTGGACTTCGCCGTGGAGCGGCAGATCTTCGGCGGCCCGGTCTCCGAGATCCCGTACTCGCAGCGCCAGCTCGTGGAGAGCTACGCGGACCTGCTGATCGCCGACGCGCTGACCCTCGGCGCCGTGCGGAGCCTCCAGCTGAGTCCGGACCAGGCCAGCATCTGGTCGTCCGTGGTGAAGTACTTCATCCCCACCTTCCTCTCCCAGTCGATCGGCCGGCTCGCCGTCGTCCTGGGGGCCCGCCACTACCTGCGGTCCCACCCCAGGCACGGCATCTTCCAGAAGGTCATGCGGGACTTCGTGATCTCCGACTTCGCCGACGGCAACACCGTGGTGAACCTGAAGAACATCGCCCTGCAACTGGAACGGCTGCTCGCCAACGCCGTCGAGCAGGTCCCCGAGGTGGTGGCCGGGGCCGTCGCCCGCACCGCGCCCGTCTTCGACCCGGCCCACCCCATGGAGCCGTACCTGCCGAACGAGCAGCAGCTGTTCAGCCGGGGCGTGGACGACTCGGTGGTGGCGCTGCGCCCCGCGGTCGCCGAACTGCGCCGGGCGGCGGCCGCCGCCACCGGACCGGACGCGGCACGGCTCGCCGGCGCAGCCGACGTGGCCGGGGAGATCGTCGGCGAACTGGACCGGCTCGCCGCGGAACACCGCAAGCTCAGTGCCGAACTCGGCAAGGCCACCGGGCAGTCCGCCGAGCTCTACGACCTGGCCAAGCAGTACACGACGGTCTCCGCCGCGGCAGCAGTCGTCCACCTCTACCTCAACGGACGGGACAGCATCGCTCCGGCGCTGCGCTCCCCGGCGGTGCTGCTGGTCTGCCTGGAACGGCTGCTCAAGCAGTTCCGGCCCACCAAGCGGGCCGCGGGTCCCGAGGAGATCGCCGAGGTCGCCGACGCGATGCTGCACGCGCACCGCGAGGGCCGGCTCTTCTCCTTCCGCGCCTTTCCCGTGAACGGGTGAACCCACGATGGAGACAGCACCCATGGACCCCGAGGTTCAGCACCCCGATCCGCTCGCCGACAGCGCCGACGTATGGCTGCTCGCGGAGGAGGACGTGGAGCGGTTCGCCGCCGCGACGGGCGGGCTGGAACTGCTCACCGACGAGGAACGGGCCAGGCACGACCGGCTGCTGTTCCCCGCGGCCCGGCTCCGCTTCCTCGGCGCCAGGCTGCTGTCCCGGCAGGTCCTGTCGCTCTACACCGCCGAGCCGCCCGACTCCTGGCGGTTCCGTACCGGCAAGTACGGACGTCCGCAGGTCGAAGGCGCCAGCTGGGGACTCGACTTCAACATCACCCACACCAACGGGCTGATCGCCGCCATCGTCGTACGCGGCAGGATCGCCGGCGTGGACGCGGAGGCCACCCCGGCCCGGCCCGAGGCCATGCAGTTCGCGCCCAAGGTCTTCACCCCGCTGGAGAACGAGGTGCTGCGCCGCAACCGGGACGACCAGCGCGGGCACGCCTTCGCCGACTCCTGGGTGGCCAAGGAGGCCTACACCAAGGCCACGGGCATGGGCATGTGCCGCGGCTTCGACGCCTTCTCCGTGCACCGGCTGCGCGACGGCGGACTGGCCGTCGTCGACGACGAGATCCCCGAACCCGAGCGCCCCTGTGGCAGGTCCACGTGCTCCAGGTGTGGGACCGCTTCGCGCTCGGCGTGGCCATCCGCGCCAGCGAGGACGACGCGGGCCCGCTGCCGGTGCGGCTGCGCTCCGCCATGGCCGAACTCCTGCCGGAAGGGACGCCGTCGTGAAGCCGTACGCCCGCGCCGGGGCCGCCGGCCTCGATGTCCACCTCCGGCCAGTCCGCTATCTGACACCCGCAGAGCTTGCCCCAGGCAGCCGGGAAACGGTTGCATGGAATGCATATCCGTCGAAAGACAGATCAATTCCACACGGAGGAATCCCAAATGGCCCGTAAGGGGAATGCGGAGATTCTGGCGGGGTGTGAACGCGGCGAACAAGCCGCATGGGACGAGATGGTCGACCGGTTCGGCAGGCTCATCTGGTCCGTTATCCGTGGTTACCGGATGAATGACGTGGACGCCGAGGACGTGCGCCAGCTCACCTGGTTCCGGCTGGTGCAGAACGTGAGCCGCATTCGTGATCCGGAACGGGTCGGCGACTGGCTCGCGACTGTCGCCAGACGCGAATCGATCAAGGTCGTCACCCGGGGCAAGCGCCTGGTGATGGTGGGCGACAGCGAAACTCTCGAAGGGCTGTCGGGGCATCACGAGAGCCCCGAGCAGATCACGTTGCGGGCGTACCGCAAGGAGGAGGTCCTGCAGGCCATCGGCACGCTGTCCGAGCAGTGCCGCGGCGTCCTGCGGCTGGCACTGGAGGACCCGCCGGCCTCGTACGAGGAGATCTCCTCCACGCTGTCCATGACCGTCGGGTCGGTCGGCCCGATACGCACCCGCTGCCTGCGCAGGCTGCGTCGCGCGCTGAGCGACACCGAGGACGGCGAGTGGCAGCCGCAGGGCCGTGCCTGTGTCCGCTGCCCGGCGGATCGGACGGACGCCGAGGTGTCCGTTCCGGGGCGGCCGGCGGATCTGGTTGGCGAAGGCCCCGAAGCCGCAGCCGGACAGGAGTGACGCAATGTCTGAATACGACGTCGAAGGAGTGGTGCGGTCCGTCATCGTAGAGGCGATGGGACTTGCCCCGGAGAAATACACCGAGGATCTCTCGTTCTCGTCCGATCTCGGCCTGGATTCACTGGACCTGCTGGATGTCTTCTTCCGTATCGAATGCTGTGTGCCACTCATACTCACCGTCGAGCGGTGCGGACGTTATCTGCAGGGGGAGGTGCCCGACGATGAGTTCTGTGACGAGAACGGAGTCATCAGCGGGCGCGGCCTGGAAAGGCTGCGGACCGTCATGCCGCAGATCGACCCGGAGATCTGGGCGGGCCGTCTCACCCTCGACCGGATGCTCGACCGGCTGACCGTCGGGAATCTGGTCGCGATGGTCGAGCACATGCTCGGCAAGGGACGGCCGGTCCATGCCTGACGGGGAGCGGACCGTGGTCCGGGTGGGCAGCTACGACATGAGTGTCGACTCCTTCCAGCGGCTGGTGGCCTGGCACGGCACCGAGGCGCTGCGGCTGCCCGCCGGGCGCACCTCGGCCGTCGGGTGGACGCTGCGCCAGGCCGCGCTGCGGGCGCTCGCAGCGCCGCCGAGGGTCGGCTGCCACTGGTCCGACATCGATGTGCGGGGACCGGAAGAGGGCCCTACACGCTGCTCTTCAAGGGCGAGGTGGCCCGCTTCGCCGACACGGTGCTGCACGGCGACGTGCACGTGTCCGTCACCACCGGCCAGGGCCGGGTCACCGCATACGCCGTTCTGACCAGGGCCGCCGCCCCCACCGCGGCGGCCGACCGCACCGAATCCGCCGCCGACGACGAAACAGAGGTACGCAGGTGAGCACAGTCACCGAAGCCGCGCTGCTGACCAGCCGGGAGATCACCACGGGCGAGGAGCTGGGCACGGTCCCGCTCTTCGCAGCGGGCGCGGTGGCTTCGGCGGCCCGCCGCGCCGCCGGCGCCGCGACCGCCTGGGCCCAGGTGCCCGCCGCCGAAAGGGCGGCAGTCCTCGTCCGGGCCGCCGACCTGATGCAGGAACGCGCGGCGGAGATCCAGGAGCTGCTGGTCCGCGAGGGCGGCTCCATCCCGGGCAAGGCCTTCTACGAGGTGGGCGCGGGCATCGCCGAACTCCGGCACGGCGCCGAACTCGCCACGGCCCCCGAGACCCCGCACGGCCCCGGCTCCGATCCCGGCCGCCAGGACGAGGTGCGCCGGGTGCCGCTGGGCGTCGTCGGTGTGATCGTCCCCTGGAACTTCCCGCTGCTGCTCGCGATGCGTTCGGTCGCTCCGGCGCTGGGCCTCGGCAACGCCGTGCTGCTCAAGCCCGACCCGCACACCCCGCTCTCCGGCGGCCGGGTCATCGCCGAGGTGCTGGCCGCCGCCGGCCTCCCGCAGGGCGTCCTGGAAGTGGTCTACGGGGACGCCGAGGCGGGCCGGGCGCTCGTCGAGGCGCCGGACGTGGCGATGGTGTCGTTCACCGGATCCACCGAGGTGGGCCGGGAGATCGGGGCGTCCGCGGGGCGGCTGCTCAAGCGCGTGGTCCTCGAACTCGGCGGGCACAACGCCTTCGTGGTGCTGGCCGACGCCGATGTCGAACAGGCCGCGTCCGCCGGCTCCTGGGGCTCCTTCCTCCACCAGGGCCAGATCTGCATGGCGGCGCGCCGCCACCTCGTGCACCGGGACCGGGTCCAGGAGTACACCGAGACCCTGGCCCGGCACGCCGCCGCGCTGCGGATCGGCGACCCGTTCCGCGAGGACGCCCAGATCGGGCCGGTCATCAACCGTTCGCAGCTCGTCAAGATCGCCGCCGCCGTGGAGGACGCCGTCGCCCAGGGCGCCCGGCTCGTCACCGGCGGCCGGGCCCGGGGCGCGTACTACCCGCCCACCGTGCTGGCCGACGTCACCCCGCAGATGGACATCTTCCGCCGGGAGGTCTTCGGACCGGTCGCGACGGTCACCGCGTTCGCCGACGACGACGAGGCCGTCGCACTGGCCAACGAGTCCGACTACGGACTGACCGCCGCCGTCTACACCTCCGACGCCGGCCGCGGCCGGGACTTGGCCCGGCTGCTGCGCTGCGGGGTCGTCCACGTCGGCGACCAGCCCGTCAACCACGACCCCAGGCTGCCCTTCGGCGGCGTCGGCGCGTCCGGCAACGGCTCCGGATTCGGCGGCCGTGCCGCACTGGACGCCTTCACCCGATGGCACACCCTCACCGTCAGCAGCCCGGCCCGCAGCTACCCGTTCTGAGAGAGGAGACCCCGTGGCCAACAAGGTCGAGACGGTGCCCCAGGTGGCGGATCCGCCCGAGGGAGCGGTTGTGTTCCTCATCGGCATGAGGATCAACAGCTTCTGGAAGGTGCACCGCTGGCTGCCGTCGTTCATCGCCATGTTCCCGATGCTCATGGAGCTCAACAAGAACAAGGAGCACGGCTTCCTGGGCTCCCGCACCTGGATCAACCGCACCGTGATCGTGCTCCAGTACTGGCGCAGCATGGACGAGCTGATGGCGTACTCCCGCACCATGGACGCCTCCCACCGCCCCGCCTGGGCCCGCTTCAACCGGACCATCGGCAACAACGGCGCGGTCGGCATCTACCACGAGGCGTATGTCGTCGACCCCGCCCGGATGCACACCGTCTATCGCAACATGCCGCCCTTCGGCATGGCCAAGGCCACCGCAGGCAGGCCGCAGCGGACGGCCGCGCCCGTCGCGGACCACGAATAGGGGGAGAACCCATGGCGCAACAACAAGGACCGGTGCGGGCCGGGCAGGACGTCCAGTGGCGCAAGTGCGGGGCGTGCGGAGCGTTCGTCTACGGCAAGCGGCTGGACCGCAACCGCAAGGTGTGCCCGGAGTGCCAGTTCCACTTCCGGATCCCCGCACAGGTGCGGATCGACCAGCTCGCCGATCCCGGCAGCTTCGAGCCGCTGCCCGACGACTACCGGCCGCGTGACCTGCTCGGCTTCACCGACAGCAAGCCCTACCCGGACCGGCTCCGCGACGCGCAGGCCAGGACCGGACGCAACGACGCGCTCCTGTGCGGCCGGATGACGATCGAGGGCTGCCCCCTGGTGGTCGCCGTCCTCGACTTCACCTTCATGGGCGGCAGCATGGGATCGGTGGTCGGCGAGGGCATCGCCGCCGCGGCCCGCCACGCGCTGGGCGAACGGCTCCCGCTGCTGCTGATCGCCGCCTCCGGCGGCGCCCGCATGCAGGAGGGCGCGCTGTCCCTGATGCAGATGGCCAAGACCTCGCAGTGGATCGCCGCGCTGCGCGAGGCGGCGCTGCCGGTGATCAACCTCAACACCGACCCCACCTTCGGCGGCGCCAGCGCGTCCTTCGCGATGCTGGGCGACGTCATCCTGGCCGAGCCCGGCAGCCTGATCGGCTTCGCCGGACCGCAGGTCATCCGCAACACCATCCGGGAGGAGCTGCCGGCCGGCTTCCAGAGCGCCGAGTTCCTGCTGGAGCACGGCATGATCGACGCGGTCGTGCCCCGCGAGAACCAGCGCGAGTACCTGGCCCGGCTGCTGACCCTGCTCGGCCCCTCCGTACCCGAACTGCCCGAGGGGACCGGATCGGCCCCGCTCACCGAGCCGTTCCCGGCGGTGCGCAGCACCCGCGAGACCGTGGCGCTGGCCCGTAACATCCAGCGGCCCACCGTCCAGGAGTACATCGGCTACGTCTTCGACGACTTCGTCAGCCTGCACGGCGACCGGGCCTTCGCCGACGACCGCGCGCTGACCGGCGGCATCGCCCGGATCGGCGGCCAGAGCGTGGTGGTGCTCGGTCATCAGAAGGGCCACGACACCGCCGAACTGGTCCGCAGCAACTTCGGCATGCCCAACCCGGAGGGGTACCGCAAGGCGCTCCGCCTGATGCGGATGGCGGACCGGTTCGGCCTGCCCATCGTGGCGTTCATCGACACCCCGGGCGCCTTCCCAGGCATCGGCGCGGAGGAACGCGGCCAGAGCCTGGCCATCGCCGAATGCATCCTGGAACTCTCCCGGGTGCGGGTGCCGGTGGTCTCCATCGTCACGGGCGAGGGCGGCAGCGGCGGCGCGCTCGCACTCGGCGTCGCCAACTCGGTGCTGATGCTCCAGAACGCCTACTACTCGGTGATCAGCCCCGAGGGCTGCTCGACCATCCTCTTCGGCACCGCCGAACAGGCCGGCCGGGCCGCGGACGCCCTCCGGCTGACCGCGTCCGACCTGCTGCGCCTCGGCGTGGTGGACGCCATCGTGCCGGAGCCCGTGGACGGGGCGCACACCGCTCCGTACCCCACGGCACTCAACGTGAGAACAGCCCTCGTGCGGACCATGGCCCCGCTGCTCGAACTGGCGGGCGACCGCCTCGTCGAGATCCGCCGGGACAGGTTCGACCGCTTCGGAGATCCCGAACGGCAGCCGACAGTCGACTGGGAGAAGAGTGATGAGCACTGAGACGAAGCCCGCCGCCGAGGCCATGTCCGTCGAGGAGCTGCGGGCCCAGACCCGCCTGCTCGCCGACGAACTGCCCGGCACGCTGCGGAGGATCACCCTGCGGGCCGGCGGGATCAGCGTGGACGTCGAGTGGGACAACGCCCCGGCCGCCGCACCCGTCGCCGTTCCGCTCGTGGCGGCCGCACCGGCCGTGGCCGCACCCGCCGCCGTGGCCCCGGCCGCCCCCGAAGCACCCGCGCAGGACGCACCGCCCGCCGGCCTGGTGACGGTCACCGCCCCGCTGGTCGGCACCTTCTACCAGGCGTCCTCGCCCGGCTCGGAGGCGTTCGTGAAGGTCGGCGACATCGTCGAGCCCGGCCGGCAACTGGCCATCATCGAGGCGATGAAGCTGCTCAACTCCATCACCGCCGAGGTCAAGGGCCGGGTCCACGCGATCCACGCCCAGGACGGTGAGGTCGTCGAGTACGCCCAGCCGCTCTTCGATCTCGTTCCCGTCGACTGAGCGTCCGAGACACGGACCCACACAGGAGGACCGAGACGTGTTCGACAAGGTACTCATCGCCAACCGCGGCGAGATCGCGCTGCGGATCATCCGCACCTGCCGCGACCTGGGAGTGCGCACGGTGGCGGTGTACTCCACCCCCGACGCCGACGCCCAGTTCGTCAAGGCCGCGGACGAGGCCGTGCACATCGGCCCCGGCGCGCCCGCCCGCAGCTATCTGCACATCCCCAACATCATCGGCGCCGCCGTCAGGACCGGGGCCCAGGCCATCCACCCCGGCTACGGATTCCTCTCCGAGGACCCGTACTTCGCCGAGATATGCGCCGACGACGGCATCACCTTCATCGGCCCGCCCCCGGAGGTGATGGAGAACGTCGGCGACAAGGCCACCGCCCGCCGGCTGATGACGGAGGCCGGCCTTCCGCTGCTGCCCGGCACCGTCGAACCGGTCGACTCGGTGGAGGCCGCCGAGGCCGTGGCCGCGGAGATCGGCTACCCGGTGATCATCAAGGCCGCGGCAGGCGGGGGCGGCCGCGGCATCACCGTCGTGCGCCGTCCGCAGGACCTGCGCGACGCCTACGTCTCCACCCGGGCGAGCGCCCAGGCCGTCTTCCGCAACAGCGCCGTCTACATGGAGCGCTACCTGGAGAAGACCCGGCACATCGAGATCCAGGTGGTCTGCGACGACTTCGACGGCGCCGTCCACCTCGGCGAACGCGACTGCTCCGTGCAACGGCGCCACCAGAAGCTCATCGAGGAGTCGCCGTCCGCCGCCGTCTCGCCCGAGCTGCGCGCCCGGCTCGGCGAAGCGGCGCTCGCCGGGTCCCGCGCGGTGGGCTACCGCGGGGCGGGAACCGTCGAGTTCCTCCTGGAGACCGGGCCGGACGCGGACGAGGACGCGTTCTGGTTCATGGAGATGAACGCCCGCATCCAGGTGGAGCACCCGGTCACCGAGCTCGTCACCGGGGTCGACCTGGTGAGCGAGCAGCTGCGGGTGGCGTCCGGCAGCCCGCTCTCCGTCAAGCAGGAGGACATCGAGATCCGCGGGCACGCCATCGAGTGCCGCATCAACGCCGAGGACCCGGCCCGTGCCTTCGCCCCCACCCCCGGAACGCTGGAGACCTACCGCGTCCCCGGCGGCCCCTGGGTCCGCGTCGACACGGACTACGTGCCCGGCGCCAGGGTCAGCCCGTACTACGACTCGATGATCGGCAAGCTCATCGTCTGGGGGCCGGACCGGGGCAGCTGCATCGAGCGCACCCAGCGGGCGCTGTCCGAGTTCGAGGTCGCCGGCCCCGGCATGCACACCACGATCCCGATGCACCAGGAGATCCTCGCGCACCCCGAGTTCATCCGGGGCGACGTGTCGACCGACTTCCTGGAGCGGTGCTTCGCACTGTGAGCCGAGCACGAACACGGGGGACCAGACGTGTCGGAAGACGAACTCAGACCGCAGGACATCGACGTGTACCGCCGTCTGCTGGAGGCGCCGGCCGACGCCCTGGAGCAGACGGGCCGACTCGGCCCGGGAACGGAGCTGTTCGACGAGTCCGTCCGGCGGCTGATGGCACACCGTCTGCTCCAGGAGGACGGGCCGTGGCGGTACGAGGCCGTCTCGCCGAGCCTGGCGGCGGCCGAACTCACCGCGACCCTGCAGGTCGAGGTGCACCGGCTGATGCGGCGCATCGACACCACCCAGCGTGACCTGCGCCCGCTCGGCCCCTGTACGAGGAGCACCAGCGGCGGCGGCTGGCCGGCACCACCACGGAGCTGCTCAGCGACGGGGAGGCCGTGCGTGAGCGGCTGGCCGACCTGTCGCTGCGCGTCCAGCACAGTGTGCTCACCGCACACCCGACCCTGGGCAACGCGCAGACCCTGCGGGCCGCGCTCGACCTCGACCGCGACCTGCTCGACCGCGGTGTCCGCTACCGGACCGTGGTGCCGCACACCGCGCGCCGCCAGCGGGAGGCGCTGGCACACGTGACACACCTGGGCGATCTGGGCGCCCAGGTGCGTACGGCTGTGGTCATCCCGGGACGGATGATCCTGCTCGACAGCACCTACGCCCTCGTGCCGACGGGAAAGGGCGGCGGCGCACTGTTCCGGGATCCGGCCATGGTGGCCTTCCTGGAATTGATATTCGAGCACATCTGGGACCATGCGAAGCCGGTCGGCGGGGCGGGCTACGGCGCCGACGTGTTCGAGGACATCGAGCTGGCCATCCTGCGCCATCTGGAGCGTGCCCGGTCCGATGAATTCATGTCGCGGCGCCTGGGCATCTCCACGCGGACGCTCCGCCGCTATCTCGCCGGGATGTGCGAGAAGCTCGACGTCGAGACCCGCTTCCAGTTGGGCATGGCCGCCGCCCGGCTGGACCTGTTCGGGTCCGGCGACGATCCGGACAGTACGGGATAGACAATCCCGATTGCCGCGTTCGGCTATCTCCAACCCTTCGGACTGGACCACTCGGTGATGCGACACGGATGATTTCCACAGCCCACACCACATTTCTGCCGAGGAAATCCATGAATGGAATCGCCGCTGTCCGCGGGAAACGCATCATCGTTTCTGGCGTATCCTCCGACGCGCACACGTGGAACCTCGTCTTCCTGCAGCTCCTCCTGGAGGGCCGAGGGCACGAGGTGGCGAACCTGGGCAGTCTGGCGCCCGACGCGCTGATCATCGACGCCTGCCGCACCCAGCGGCCCGACCTGCTCGTCATCAGCTCCGTCAACGGGCACGGGCAGCTGGACGGCATGCGGCTGATCAGGGCCCTGCGCGCCGTACCCGGGCTGGGAGGACTGCCGGCGGTCATCGGCGGCAAGCTCGGCATCCACGGCCGTGACAACGTTCGCTTCGGCGACCGCCTCACCGCCGCCGGCTACGACGCCGTCTTCGACGACGGCGAGGCCGGCACCCTCGAACGCTTCGAGGCCTTCGTGCACGGCCTCGACACCCGCTCGGTCGTGCCCGGGGCCGGTGCCGCGGGCGAGGAGGCCGCGTGAACGAGGGCCGGCGCACCGACCGCTTCTCCGCCTTCGTGCGCCGCAGCGCAGCAGCCGGCCGACTGGTCGTGCAGCCGCGCATGGGCTTCGGCGAACTCGACCGGATGCGGGCCGGTCTTGCCGCCGTGCGCGAGGCGCGCGCCACCACCGCGGGCACCGTCACGCTGGACAGCTACACCCGCTGCCACGACTTCGCCGCGGCCCGCCGCACCCTGCGCGAGCGCCCTCGCGACCTGAACGGCTTCCCGCTGCTGGCCCACGGGTCCATCGCCGTGCGGGCGTTGCTGGGGGAGACCGCTTCGCAGGACTTCCCGGTCCAGGTCCGGCACGGCACCGCGCGACCGCTGCGGATCTTCCGCTTCCTGGCGGAGGCCGGGGTGGACGCCACCGAGGGCGGGCCGGTCTCCTACTGCCTGCCCTACAGCCGCACCCCGCTCGCCGAGGCCGTCCGGGAGTGGGGGACCGCGGTGGAACTCCTGGCCGCACAGCCGGTGCCGATGCACCTGGAGACCTTCGGCGGCTGCATGCTGGGGCAGCTGTGCCCGCCCTCGCTGCTGGTGGCGCTGAGTGTGCTGGAGGGCATGTTCTTCCGGGAGCACGGCCTGACCGGCATCTCGCTCAGCTACGCCCAGCAGGTCCACCAGGGCCAGGACCTGGAGGCGCTGGCGGCCCTGCAGCGGCTCGCGGCAGAACGGCTCGCGGGCACCGACCGGCACATCGTCCTCTACACCTACATGGGAGTCTTCCCGCGTACGCCGATCGGCAGTTACCGGCTGCTGGAGAGCAGTGTCCGGCTCGCCGTGCACGGCGGCGCCCAGCGGCTCGTCGTCAAGACCCCGGCCGAGGCGCACCGCATCCCCACGATCGAGGAGAACGTGGCGGCCCTGGAGTTCTCCCACACGGTGGCGGAGGCCGCCGCTGACGCCCCCGACGGGGTCCGGCCCACCGAGACCGGTCTGTACGAGGAAGCCCGCACCCTCGTCGACGCGGCCCTGGAGCTCGGCGACACGGTCGGATCCTCGCTCGTCGCCGCCTTCGCGCAGGGCCGGCTCGACCTCCCGTACTGCCTGCACCCGGACAACGCCAACCGCTCCCGCGGCACCATCGACCGGCACGCCATGCTGAGCTGGTCCCGGGCGGGCGCCATGCCCGTGCGGACCGCGGACGCCGGTGACCCGGCGTGGCCCGCCGCCGAAGTCGACGCCCGGTCCCTGACCCGGATGCTGTCGCACAACGAGCGACGCTTCGACCGCGAGGAGCGGACGGGTTCGCTGCTGGCCGGTGCCTCATGACCGCCCGGGCCGGGGCCACCCTGGAAGCCGTGCGGGCCAGGGGGCCGTGCGCGTCGCGGTGTCGCAGGGCATCCGGGGACTGTCGCTGCGCGGGACCGACGGCCGCTGGAGCGGGCTGGACGCCGACATCGCCCGCGCGGTGGCCGCGGCGGTGCTCGCCGACCCGGAGGCGGTCGACTGGCAACCGGTGCCCGCCACCGCAAGACTGGCCGTACTCGCCGCCGACGAGACCGACCTGACGGTGTGCAACCTGACCTGGACCATGGGCCGCGAGGCCGCCCACCCCGTGCTCTTCGCCGGGATCACCTGCTACGACGGCGAGGGCTTCCTCGTCCGCACCGCGGACGGCATCGAGGACCCCGCGGACCTGGCGGGGCGGCGCCTCGCCGTCCACACCGGCTGCACCACCCCGGTCAACCTGGAGGCCTGGTACGGCGCCCGCGGCCTGACAGTCGAACCGGTCGGCTTTCCGGACCCCGCCGGTGCCGTGGCCGCGTACGCCGCCGGCGACTGCGCCGCGTACGTGCTGGACCGCACCGCGCTCGCCGGGATCCGGGCCGGTCTGCCCCACCCGGCGGCCCACCGCATCCTGCCCGCCGCGATCTCGCGCGAGCCCATGGCCGCCGCCGTCCGGGAGAGCGATCCGCAGTGGTTCCGGCTGGTCCGCTGGGTGCTCCAGCTGCTGATCTGCGCCGAACACGCGGAGGCGTCGGGCGCGGACCGCGGCGCCGCCGCCGACCTGGCGGGGCCGCACGGCCCGGCGGCCGGGGTCGACGAGGGCTGGGCGGCCCGGGTGCTGGCCGCCGTCGGCACCTACGCGGACGTCTACGAACGCAATCTGGGCGCGGCGTCCGGGCTCGACGTGCCCCGCGGCCCCAACGAACTCTGGACACGAGGCGGGCTCCACTACGCCGTTCCCCTGAACTGAACCACCGTCCACAGAGGAAGGAGCCACGAGGCGCATGACCACCGACACCATGTCCACAACCCGCACGCGCAGGGGCGCCCTTGAGCTCGTCGCCGCCATGGGGCTCTCCGGAACGCTGGGAGTCTTCGTCCTGGAGTCGGGGCCTCCTCGTTCAACGTGGTGTTCTTCCGCTGCGTCTTCGGTGCGCTGGCGCTGACCGGGTACTGCCTGTTCCGTGGCTACCTCAGGAACACGGGGCTGACCCGGCGCACGCTCGCGCTCGCCGCGCTGGGCGGGGTGTTCATCGTCTTCAACTGGGTGCTGCTGTTCAGCGCGTACGGCCGGACGTCGATCTCCGTCGCCACCGTCGTCTACCACACCCAGCCCTTCTACGTGGTGCTGCTGGGCGTGCCGTTCTTCCGGACCGGGCTCGACCGGTACCGCGTCGGCTGGATCGTGGTGGCCTTCGTCGGAGTGCTGCTGGTGGCGGACGTCTCGACGGCCGACCTGACCGGCGGGAGCGGATACCTGCTGGGCGTCGGCCAGGCGCTGCTGGCCGCGCTCCTCTACGCGTTCGCCACGGTCATCGCCAAGTACCTGACGATCCGCCCCGAACTCACCGCGCTGATCCAGGTGCTGGTGGGCATCGTCCTGCTGCTGCCCTTCACCCGGCTCGGTGACACCGCGGGGCTCGACGCCCGCTGGGGCTGGCTGGTGGGCCTCGGGGTGATCCACACCTGCGTGATGTACATCCTCCTGTACTCCTCGTACCAGAAGCTGACCACCGACCGGATCGCCGTGCTCTCGTTCGTCTACCCGGCCGTCGCGATCCTCGTCGACTTCGCCGTGTACGGGCACCGCATCGGGCCGCTGCAGATGCTCGGGGTGCCGTTGATCGTCGCAGCCGGGCTCGGGGTCAACCTCGGTCTGCGGCTGCTGCCCGGGGGCCGGCGGCCCGCGCCGGAGCGGCACACCCCGGCCCCGGCTCCCGCCCCGGCCGGCCAAGAGGTGCGGCGATGACGGCCCGCGGCCCCGGCCCGCGCCCGCCGCGACGCCGGTGGAGACCACCCCGCGGACCCGACGGCGGGCACCCCCGCCCCGGCCTGCCGGGCCACGAACCCGCAGGACCGGCCCACGCACCCGCAACCGTGCCCCTCCGGATCGGAGAACCCTGATGACTCTCGTCACCGACCCCACCGCCCCTCGCATCGCCGTCGTCGGTGCGACGGGAGCCGTGGGCAGCACCCTCATCGAACTGATCGAGGAACGGGCACTGGCCTACCGCGAGATCCACCTCGTCGCCTCGACGCGCAGCGCCGGCCGGCGGCTCGCCGTCGACGGCCGCTCCTACCCGGTCCAGGCGCTGGAGGAGTTCGACTTCGGCCGCGCCGACATCGCCTTCTTCTCGGCCGGTACCTCGGTGAGCGAGGAGTGGGCGGGGACCGCGGCCGCACAGGGAGCGGTGGTGATCGACAACACCAACGCCTTCCGGATGGACCCCAAGACACCGCTCGTCGTGCCGCAGGTCAACGGCCATGTGCTGGAGACCCGTCCGGTCAGCGGCGTGATCGCGAACCCCAACTGCTCGACCATTCCCCTGACACGGGTGCTGCAGACGATCGAGCGGCGCTGGGGCATCCGGCAGGTGGTGACGAGCACCTACCAGGCCGCCTCGGGCGAGGGCCACCACGGCATCGAGGAGCTGCTCGAAGGCAGCGAGGTCGCACTGCGCGACCCGGACGCCGACCTTCCCGCGGAGCGCTTCAAGCCGGCGCTCGCCTTCAACGTCGTCCCCTTCATCGACAGGCTGCTGGACAGCGGGTTCACCCTGGAGGAGCAGAAGATGCTCCAGGAATCCCGCAAGATCCTCGGGCTTCCGCACCTGGACCTCACCGCCACCTGCGTGCGCGTCCCGGTGGTCAACTGCCATGCCGAGTCGGTCTGGGTCGAGGCGGGTTCCCCGGTGGCCCGCGACGACCTGATCACGCTGCTGAGCGCACTGCCCGAGGTCACCGTGCACGACGCGGAGGACCGGGCTGCCTTCCCCACCCCGCTCACCGCGGGGCATCCCGATCACGTGCACGTCGGCCGGGTGCGGGTGGCCCCGCACAATCCACGGGGCTTCTGGATGTGGCTGGTGTCGGACAACCTCCGGGTGGGCGCCGCCCTGAACGCCATGCAGATCGCCGAGTACGTGCTGGATCGCGGCTTCCTGGCCGGAGGCACCCGATGAGGGCCCGGACGAGCGCGAGCAACCGCCCCGCCGTGCTGAAGTTCGGCGGTTCCACCTTCCGTTCCCACGCCGCCTACCAGGACCTGGCGGCCGGGCTCGACACCCGGATCCGGGCCGAGGGCCGCCCGCTGGTGGTCGTGGTCAGCGCGATGCGGGGGGAGACGGAGGGGTTGCGCGAGCGCCTGCACGAGGTCAACCCGCACCCCCAGGACGCCACCGCGGCCGGCCTGCTCACCACCGGCGACCTGGTCAGCGCCCATCTGCTGGCCACCGCCCTGCACCGCGCCGGCCGCAGCGCGACGGTGCTGGCCGGCCACCAGATCGGGCTGACCACCAACTCCTCCTTCCTCTGGGCCCGGGTGACCGGCACGGACCCCGGCCCGTTGCGCAGGGCGCTGGAGCAGCACGAGGTCGTGGTGGTGCCGGGCGGCCAGGCGGCGGACGGCCAGGGGCGGCCGACCTGGCTCGGCAAGAACAGCTCGGACCTGTCCGCGCTCGCGGTCGCCGCGGCGGTCCGCAGCGACACCTGCGAGATCCACTCGGACGTCGACGGCATCTACACGTCCGATCCGCACCTGGTCACCGGGGCCCGGCTGCTGCCGCACGTCTCGTACAACATGGCCGCCCTGATGTCCCTGCACGGGGCGAAGGTGCTGCACCGCCGCGCCGTGCAACTCGCCCTGCGCCACCGCATCGAGATCGTGCTGCGCTACAACCGGTCCCCGTACACCGTGGGCACCAGGATCGGCACCGGCGGCGACCAGATGTCTGCGGTGATCTTCAACCAGCGCTCCTCGGTGCTGGGTTACGCCGACGACGCCCGGGCCGACGCCGCGCACCACGCCTTCCACCAGGCGGGGATCGAGACGGTGCGCCAGACGGGCGGGCCGTGGGTCGCGGTGGTCGGCGGCTACGTCGACGTGGACACCGTGCAGCGCGCGCACGGCATCGAGCCGGGGCGGTACCTGGGAGTCCCGGTCGCCGAGGTGCACGGCAGCAAGGTCACCGCACACATCGCCGAGAGCGGGGAGGACGCACTGCATCTCGCGCAACGACTCCATGACCGGATGGACTTCCCGTTCGCCGGCCATGGTCCCCAGTCCCGTCTCGCAGGAGTGTGAACGAGTGAGTACTGAAATCCTCCAGGCAGCGGACCGGCGTACGGCGCCCACTTTCGGGGAGCTGGTGCTCCCTGACGCGGTGCGCGACGCGATCGGCGCCGAACTGGCCCTGCTGCCGGACCCGGTGGCGGACATCGACCGGGCCATGACCCGCTACCACCGGGTCTTCGCGGCCCTTCCGCTGGAACTGCTGCAGCAGGTACTGGACTTCGGCCGGCACATCGACACGCCGGGCGGCGTCTTCGTACACAATCTCCCGGTCGACGAGACCCTGCCGCCCACCCCGGCGGACGGCGGTCCCGGCCGTGGCAAGCGGGGTTTCGTCGCCGAGGGCGTCCTGCTGGGACTGGCCGGCCTGATCGGTGAGCCCATCGGCGTCCTCACCGAGAAGGACGGCCGGATCGTCCACGACGTCGTCCCGGTGCGCGGGGGCGAGAGGACCCAGACCAACCAGGGTTCGGCGGTCTTCCTCAACTTCCACAGCGACATCACCTACGACTCGACCGGGCGCTACGACATCGCCAACCCGGACTTCCTGGTGCTCAACTGCCTGCGTGGCGACCGCTCGGGAGCGGCCGCCACGCATTACGCGGACGCCCGCGACATCTGCGGGCAGCTGACGGAGCAGGCGCTGGAGGTGCTGCGCAGTCCGCTGTTCCGGCTCGACGCGCCGGGCAGCTACACCCGAAGTGCCGCGGGCGGTGGACAGGTGCTGTCCGATCCCGTGCCGATCATCAGCGGGGCGGCGGAGTATCCGGAGATCACGATTTCGGCCAATGGCGTGCATCCCCTGACGAGGGGGGCCGTGACGGCCTTCGGGCAGTTGCAGGACGCGTGCCGGGCGGTGGCGCACACGGTGTGCCTGGAGCCGGGGCAGGCGCTTCTGATCAACAACCGCAAGGGAGTGCACGCACGATCGGAGTTCGTGGCCCGGCACGACGGCCGGGATCGCTGGCTGCAACGCGCCTACGTGCGCCGGAGCCTGTGGAACATCCGCTACCGGGTGACCCCCGCGGACCGGCGAGTTCACTACTGACGAGGAGAGCGGAGACAATGGTTCCGCTGTTTCACGGCCAGTGCAGGGTGTCGAAGCCCTCTGCCGGGCAGCGGGTCGGGTCCGTGGGGCGAGTCGCTGTCATGGTGTGCCCTTCCGGGGTATACGCGATTGAGCTCAAGAGATTTCTCTGTTGAACGATGAAATATGGTCCGTCGGTATGTTGTCCCATTTGTCATCGGCCACCGTGTTTATTTGTGCGGTTTCGTGGCTGGAAGCGGTCGGTGTCGAGGGCGTGGCGGAGTAGAGAACTCCGAAGGCCAGTGCGATCACCGGGATGCTCCGGACAACTGAATGACGGGTGTTCATCATTGCGTATCCCCCTGGGCTGGTTGGCTGATGTATTTTCTGGCCGCAAGAGAACCGTGCCATTTATGGAGATCCACTTCGAGTGGCAGGAACTGTCCTAGGATGGACCGGCAGCAAGTGGACAGGCAGAAGTGCCGATGCGGTGGGGGAGGGGCAATGGGGGAGCGTTTGCTGCTGGACGGCGTGGCCGTGGACGCCTACGCGTGGGCCTTGCGCAAGGGGGTCTTCGACGACGAGGAGATCGCGGCCGGGCTGGGTGTCGGCGTCGAGCTGATCGCGCAGGCCCGGGAAACCCTGCATGAGCTGCGGCTGCTCGGCCCGGTGGGGTCCGGCCCCACCATGGTGCCGCTCAACCCCGACGTGGCCGAGGCCGAACTGGTCACGCCGCTGGAGGTGTCGATCGCGCAGCGGCGCCAGCAGATCGCCGGCATCCACCGGCAGTTGAGGGTCCTGGCGGAGGTCTACCGCTCCCACGAACGGTCGGCCACCGACGATCTGCCGCCGATCCGGGTGCTGGACGACTTCGAAGAGGTGCGCCGTGAGATCGACCTGGCCCGCCGCCGGTGCACCGAGGAGCGGATCAGCCTTCAGCCGGGCGGCGGCCGCAGCGCCGAGATGCTGGAACAGGACCTGATGCAGACCCTGGAGATGCGGCGGCGCGGCATCCGCATCCGCACGCTCTACCAGCACACCGCCCGCTCCAGCCTCGCCACGCGTACCTACGTGCGGCAGATCTGCGAGGAGGGCGCGGAGGTCCGCACCGCCGAGGAACTCGCCGAACGCCTCATCATCTACGACCGAAAACTGGCGTTCATACCCAAGGAACGCACCGGAAAAGAACCGCCCGGTGCGGCCATTGTCTCGGACCCCACGCTCGTCGCGTACCTCTGCCGCTCATTCGAGTCCGTATGGCAGGGAAGCCAGCCGTTCGACGTGGGGCGGACCATTGAATACCAACAGGTCGCCGAGGATCTTCGAATGTCAATTCTTCGGCTGATGGCCATGGGTGTGAAGGACGAGGTGATCGCCAGACGTCTCGGTATGGCGACCAGGACCTGCCGTCGTCACATTTCTGCAATCATGGAGGAAATCGGCGCGACCAGTCGGTTCCAGGCCGGATTACTGATCGGTCGTCAGGGACTGATTCCCGACGACCAAGCAGAACTCCCGGTATTCGCCGGCATCGACGTGTCCGAATGATGACGGCCGGTGTCCTGGATCAGACACCCCCATGTTCTGGCCTTGCCCGGCCCGGCTTGATTTCCTGGGAAAGGAGTATTGAGTACGGCGTCAGCCGAACCCAGGAGGGGCTATGGACATCCGCCAGCTGGTCACGTTCCACAAGGTCGCGACGCTGCTCAGCTTCACTCGGGCCGCATCCGAACTGAAGTACGCGCAGTCCAGTGTCACCGCCCAGATCAAGTCCCTGGAACTGTCCCTCGGGGTGGATCTCTTCGACCGCCTCGGGGGCCGGATCCAGCTCACCGAGGCCGGCCAGCGGCTCCTGCCGTACGCGGAACAGATGGTCACCCTTGCGGGCGAGGCGCGCGGCGCGACGAGGGCGTCGCAGGAGCCCTCCGGCGCCCTCACGATCGGCTCGATGGAGAGCATCACCTCCTACCGGATGCCCCCGCTGCTGGAGTTCTTCCATCACCGATATCCGGCTCTGCAGATAGTGCTGCGCCCCAGCCTGTGCGCCGAGACCTGCCACGCGCTGCGCCAGGGCATGTTCGACATGGGCTTCCTGATGGAGGCCGAGACCCAGCACGCCGGCGTGCAGACCGAGGTGCTCGGTTCGGAACCGCTCACGGTGATCTCGGCCCCCGGCCACCCGCTGACCCGGGTCGAGAAGGTCACCACCGACGCTCTCCGCCAGACCCAGGTCGTCTCCGCCGAAGCGGGTTGCGCCTACCGGGAGTTGTTCGAGGCGGAACTCAACGACGGCACCGGGGAACCGCTGCCCTTCCTGGAGTTCGGCACGATCGAGTCCATCAAGCGCGGCGTCGCCGCGGGCCTGGGCATCAGCCTGCTGCCGACCGCCACCGTGGCGGACGCCCTGGAGGCCGGCACGCTGGTCAGCCTCCCCTGGAGCATCCCGTTCGAGGTGCACACCCAGATCGCCTGGCGACGCGGCAAGAACCTCTCCAGGGAGATGCGGGTCTTCGTCGACCAGACCATCCGCTTCCTCGCGGAGGAGTACTCGGGCGCGCTGGTCTGAGCGCGCCCGCGGACCCCGGCCGACTGCGACGCCGCACGGGCACCGGCTGCGGGAGGGTGCGCCGCCGCCCCGGCGGCCGGCGGCCGGCGGCCTTGGGCGCGTCCCGCCGCGGACCCGCGCCCGCACATGAAAGAGGCCCTCCGACCTGGCGCAATGCCTGATCAGAGGGCCTATTCGGCACCTTTTGCAAGGTGCCCCCGGCAGGATTCGAACCTGCGCACCCGGCTCCGGAGGCCGATGCTCTATCCCCTGAGCTACGGGGGCGTATCGCTGTGTTGTTCTGCGACGGGTGAAACACTACCAGCTTCACCGGGGTGGCTGTGAACAGGTATTTCCGCGCCGCCGCCGGGGTGGCACAGGCCCTGCCGGGCCGGTCGCACGCACATCCGGCCAACCTGTACCGCCATCCCTCCGGGGACGGAAGTGGGCAAAACCCGGACGCAGACACTCCGCCCGCCTACTCTCGAAGTGTGTCAGGGGCGCTCGGCCGCGTGCTTGTTGTCGACGACAACAAGGTCATCCGGCAGTTGATCAGGGTCAATCTCGAGCTTGAGGGGTTCGAGGTCGTGACCGCGGCCGATGGTGTCGAGTGTCTGGATCTCGTGCATCGCTTCAGTCCCGACGTGATCACGCTCGATGTCGTGATGCCCCGACTGGACGGCCTGCAGACAGCCACCAGGCTGCGCGCCGACCCACGGACCCGCCATCTGCCCGTGGCGGTCATCAGCGCCTGCACGCCGTACGAGGTGGACAACGGTGTCGCGGCAGGGGTCGACGCCTTCCTCGCCAAGCCCTTCGAGCCGAGCGAGCTGGTGCGCGTCGTGCGGCAGTTGATGGAGTGCGGGCGGCCGCCGGTGCTGGACGGCGGACGCGGTGCCGGGCGGGCGGAGAGCGCCGCCGGCTGACCGGATGGCGAAACCGGTTCGCGAAACGCCCCCCTCCCTCCCATACGCTGGTGCCGTGACCCCCGTCGATCTCTCCACGACCGTGCTGCACGCCGTGCGCCGTGCGGTCGACGAGGACGCCTTGCGCGCGCCCGTGCCCGCGCGCGTGCGAGTGGAGAGGACCCGGCCCGGCGGCCGCGGCGACTACGCCTGCGCCGTCGCCCTCCAGCTGGCCGGACCCGCCGCGCTGCCCGCACGGCGGGTGGCCGAGATCCTGCGCGAGCGGATGGCCGGGGCGCCCGGGATCGGACGGGTCGAGATCACCGGACCCGGATTCCTGAACTTCACACTCGACGCCTCCTTCGACGCCGCCGCGCAGCGCGCGCTCCTGCACCGGGTGCGGCAACAGGGACCGCGGTACGGACACGGCGACGCACGCGCCGGGGACCTGCTGCAGTTCAGCCACGCCCGCGAGGTCCGGGCCGCGGTCACCGCCCACGCGGTGGGCCGGCTCGTCCGTGCGCAGGGCGCGCTCGTGCGCGTCAGCTGCGACGAGGAGCCCGACCCGGACTGGGCACGGCTGGGAGTCACCGTCGATGCCCACGGGCGGCCCCCCGTGCCCCTGACGGAGATACGGCCGGTCCCGGCCGGCGCCACCGCCGCCCAGCTGCTCGGCCGGCTCGGACCCGACGCCACCCGCTGGGGGCTGCTCCGGCCCGCCGGACACGACCGCGCCCCCCTCGGGGACGAGCTCCTCGTCCAGGGCGAGGCCAATCCGCTGTTCCTGGTCCGCTACGCCCACTCCCGCACCCGCGCGCTCGGCCGCGGCGCGGCGCTGCTCGGGATCACCGTCGCCCGGGACGAGGAGGTCGAGCCCGTCGAGGAGGCCACGGCGCTCACGCTGCTCGCGCTCCTCGCCGACCACCCCGCCGTCCTCGCCGCCGCCGCGCGCCGCCGCGCGCCCGACCGGGTCGCCCGCCACCTCGAAGCCCTCGCACAGGCGTTCTTCGACTTCCACGACGCGGCGTCGCCGCTCCCCGTCGGGGACGAGAAACCCTCGGCCGCCCACCGCACCCGGCTCGCCCTTGCCGAAGCCGCCGGGACGGTGCTCGCAGGCGGCCTGTCCCTGCTCGGCATCGAAGCGCCCCCACACCTCTGAGAGACCGAGAGAGCAGAGCAACACGATGAGCCGATCCGCACACCCCGCCGGACCCCGCCACGCCGACGTCATGTCGGAGGGTCACTACAGCGCCCCGGCAGAGGACCTCAACATCCTCGACGAGAAGGTCTGGGCCCGTACCGTCACCCGGGACGAGCACGGTGCACTGACCGTCGGCGGGATCGAAGTCGCCCGGCTGGCCGAGGAGTTCGGCACCCCGGCCTACTTCCTCGACGAAGCCGACTTCCGGGCCCGCTGCCGCGCCTGGTCCGATGCGTTCGGGCCGGGCGCGGACGTCTTCTACGCCGGCAAGGCCTTCCTCTCCCGCGCGGTCGTGCGCTGGCTGAAGGAGGAGGGGCTCAACCTCGACGTCTGCTCCGGCGGCGAGCTGACCACCGCCCTGGACGCGGGGATGCCCGCCGAGCGCATCGCCTTCCACGGCAACAACAAGACGGTCGAGGAGATCGAGCGGGCCGTCTCGGCCGGTGTCGGACGGATCGTGCTCGACTCCTTCCAGGAGATCGTCCGGGTCTCGCACATCGCGCAGCGGCTCGGCCGGCGCCAGCCTGTACAGATCCGGGTGACCGTCGGCGTCGAGGCGCACACCCACGAGTTCATCGCCACCGCGCACGAGGACCAGAAGTTCGGCATCGCGCTGGCCGGCGGACTGGCCGCGGAGGCGGTTCGGCGGGCACTCACCCTCGACGGCCTCGAACTCATCGGCATCCACTCGCACATCGGCTCGCAGATCTTCGACATGGCCGGCTTCGAGGTCTCCGCCCGGCGCGTGGTGCAGCTGCTCGCCGAGGTACGCGACGAGCACGGCGTCGAGCTGCCCGAGATCGACCTCGGCGGCGGCCTCGGCATCGCGTACACCTCCGAGGACGACCCGCGCGAGCCGCACGAGATCGCCAAGGCGCTCGGCGACATCGTGACCCGCGAGTGCGAGTCCGCCGGCCTCGCCACCCCCCGGATCTCCGTCGAGCCGGGCCGCGCCATCGTCGGACCGACCGCCTTCACGCTCTACGAGGTCGGCACGATCAAGCCCCTGGAGGGGCTGCGCACCTACGTCAGCGTCGACGGCGGCATGTCCGACAACATCCGCACCGCGCTGTACGACGCCGAGTACAGCGTCGCGCTCGTCTCGCGCACCTCCGACGCCGAGCCGATGCTCGTCCGGGTGGTCGGCAAGCACTGCGAGAGCGGCGACATCGTGGTCAAGGATGCCTTTCTGCCTTCCGACCTGGCCCCCGGCGACCTGATCGCGGTCCCCGCCACCGGCGCGTACTGCCGCTCCATGGCGAGCAACTACAACCACGCCCTGCGCCCGCCCGTCGTCGCCGTGCGTGACGGCGAGGCGCGGGTCATCGTCCGGCGTGAGACGGAGGAAGATCTCCTGCGTCTCGACGTCGGCTGATGCCGTATTTCCCGGGGGGCACTCCCGGTCCCCCGTAAACATCTCAGGATCCGGACGGGTGGCAGGAACACCCGTCCGGTGAGTGAGACTGGTCCATACATCAGATGTAAAGGAAACGAGGTCGGATGATGCGTACGCGTCCGCTGAAGGTGGCGCTGCTGGGCTGTGGAGTGGTCGGCTCAGAGGTGGCGCGCATCATGACGACGCACGCCGACGACCTCGCCGCGCGCATCGGCGCGCCGGTGGAGCTCGCCGGTGTCGCCGTGCGCCGGCCCTCCAAGGTGCGCGAGGGCATCGACCCCGCACTGATCACCACCGACGCGACCGCCCTGGTCAAACGGGGCGACATCGACGTCGTCATCGAGGTCATCGGTGGCATCGAGCCCGCCCGCACGCTCATCAGGACCGCCTTCGAGCACGGCGCGAGCGTCGTCTCCGCCAACAAGGCGCTGCTCGCCGAGGACGGCGCGGCGCTGCACGCCGACGCCGAGAAGCACGGCCGTGACCTCTACTACGAGGCCGCCGTGGCCGGCGCCATCCCGCTCGTCCGGCCGCTGCGCGAGTCCCTCGCGGGGGACAAGGTCAACCGGGTCCTGGGCATCGTCAACGGCACCACGAACTTCATCCTCGACAAGATGGACACCAGCGGCGCCGGATACTCCGAGGCGCTGGACGAGGCCACCGCGCTCGGGTACGCCGAGGCCGACCCGACCGCCGACGTCGAGGGCTTCGACGCGGCCGCCAAGGCCGCGATCCTCGCCGGAATCGCCTTCCACACCCGGGTGAGGATCGGCGACGTGCACCGCGAGGGCATCACCGAGGTCACCGCCGCCGACATCGCCTCCGCCCGCCGGATGGGCTGCACGGTCAAGCTCCTCGCCATCTGCGAGCGCGCCGCCGACGGGCAGTCGGTCACGGCCCGCGTGCACCCCGCGATGATCCCGCTCAGCCACCCGCTGGCCTCCGTCCGCGAGGCGTACAACGCGGTGTTCGTCGAGGCCGAGGCCGCCGGGCAGCTGATGTTCTACGGCCCCGGCGCCGGCGGCGCACCGACCGCCTCCGCGGTCCTCGGCGACCTCGTCGCGGTCTGCCGCAACCGGCTCAACGAGGCCCCCGGGCCCGGCGAGTCCGCGTACACGCGTCTGCCGGTGAGCCCCATGGGCGACGTCGTCACGCGGTACCACATCAGTCTCGACGTGGCCGACAAGCCTGGCGTACTCGCCCAGGTCGCGACGGTCTTCGCCGAACAGGGCGTATCCATCGATACGGTCCGTCAGAAAGGCCGACAGGACAAGAGCGGCGAGGCTTCGCTCGTCGTCGTCACCCACCGCGCGCCCGACGCCGCCCTTTCCAGGACCGTCGAGGCGCTGCGCAAGCTCGACACCGTACGTGGTGTCGCCAGCATCATGCGTGTTGAAGGGGAGTAAGGACCCATGACCACCAAGGGCACCCACCAGTGGCGCGGCATCATCGAGGAGTACCGGGACCGTCTTCCGGTCACGAGCACGACGCCTGTCGTCACGCTCCGTGAGGGCGGCACGCCGCTCGTCCCCGCTCAGGTCCTCTCCGAGCGCACGGGCTGCGAGGTGCACCTCAAGGTCGAGGGCGCCAACCCCACCGGATCCTTCAAGGACCGCGGAATGACGATGGCGATCACCCGGGCCAAGGAGGAGGGCGCGCAGGCCGTCATCTGCGCCTCCACCGGCAACACCTCCGCCTCCGCCGCCGCGTACGCGGTGCGGGCCGGAATGGTCTGCGCCGTCCTCGTGCCGCAGGGCAAGATCGCGCTCGGCAAGATGGGCCAGGCGCTCGTGCACGGCGCGAAGATCCTCCAGGTCGACGGCAACTTCGACGACTGCCTGACACTGGCCCGCTCGCTCTCGGACAACTACCCCGTGGCGCTGGTCAATTCGGTCAACCCGGTCCGCATCGAGGGCCAGAAGACCGCCGCGTTCGAGATTGTCGACGCGCTCGGCGACGCCCCCGACATCCACGTACTCCCGGTCGGCAACGCGGGCAACATCACCGCGTACTGGAAGGGGTACACGGAGTACGCCAAGGACGCGATCGCCGGGCACACCCCGCGGATGTGGGGCTTCCAGGCCTCCGGTTCCGCGCCCATCGTGCGTGGCGAGATCGTCAAGGACCCGTCGACCATCGCCACCGCCATCCGGATCGGCAACCCCGCTTCGTGGCAGTACGCGCTCGCCGCACGGGACGAGTCGGGCGGCTTCATCGACGAGGTGACGGACCGGCAGATCCTGTCCGCCTACCGGCTGTTGGCATCCCAGGAGGGTGTCTTCGTGGAGCCCGCGTCGGCCGCCTCCGTCGCGGGCCTGCTCAAGGCCGCCGAAGAGGGCAAGGTCGACCCGGGCCAGCGGATCGTCTGCACGGTCACCGGCAACGGCCTCAAGGACCCGGACTGGGCCGTCGCGGGTGCCCCGCAGCCGGTCACGGTCCCGGTCGACGCGGTCACCGCCGCCCAGAAGCTGGGCCTCGCGTAGGACACACCCCGCGGCGGTCGCGACGCCGCTCCGGACCTGATGCGCACATCGGGCCCGGGTGTCGCGACCGCCGCGGTGGATTCGTCAGGAAGAAGGGCCAATCGCCCTTTTCCGAGGCGGAGAGCGCACCGGCGGCGTGCGACACGCATCGTGCGCCTCCTGTGCGCCCTGTGTCGCCACAGAACCTTCCTTCGATAAGCTGTACCCAACCCACCCCGCCGCGCACGCCGGGGTGTCCGGGACGTTGCGGCCGTCGGTGCATTCCCGGGCCCGCGCAATACCCGCCGCCGCAATCGCCCCGAGGAATCCCCGAGAACCCGTAGGCCCCGAAAAACCCGAAGAGCCCGAAGAGCCGCAAAGAGACCCCAAATATCTCGCGGCTCCTCGAATTCCCCGCCGCCTCACAAGGAGAGTCGTCAGAGCGATGGCCGGTCCCGCCTTCCGAGCCGCCGCCGTCCGGGTGCGCGTGCCGGCAACCAGCGCCAACCTGGGCCCCGGCTTCGACGCCCTCGGCCTGTCGCTGGGCCTGTACGACGACGTCGTCGTCCGCGTCGCCGACGCCGGGCTGCACATCGACATCGCCGGTGAGGGCGCGGACACGCTGCCCCGCGACGAGAGCCACCTGCTCGTACGGTCCCTGCGCACGGCCTTCGACCTGCTCGGCGGACAGCCCCGCGGCCTGGAGATCGTCTGCGCCAACCGCATCCCGCACGGCCGCGGCCTCGGCTCGTCCTCCGCCGCGATCTGCGCCGGCATCGTCGCCGCCCGCGCCGTGACGACCGGCGGAGACGCCCGGCTCGACGACGCGGCCCTGCTGGAACTCGCCACCGAGATCGAGGGCCACCCGGACAACGTCGCCGCCTGTCTGCTCGGCGGGTTCACGCTGGCCTGGATGGACGGCGGATCGGCGCGCGCCATCAGGATGGATCCCGCTGATTCCATCGTTCCGGTGGTTTTCGTCCCCGGCAAGCCGGTTCTCACCGAGACCGCCCGCGGCCTGCTGCCCCGTACCGTTCCGCACGTCGACGCCGCCTTCAACGCGGGCCGTGCCGCCCTCCTCGTCGAGGCTCTGACCAGGCGCCCCGAGCTGCTGCTCACGGCCACCGAGGACCGGCTGCACCAGGAATACCGCTCCCCGGCGATGCCGCAGAGCGTGGAACTCGTGAACCGACTGCGCGCCGACGGCGTCCCCGCAGTCATCTCCGGTGCCGGGCCGACCGTGCTGGCGCTGGCCGGGGACGGTGCGGCCGACAAGGTCGCACGGCTGGCGGGCGAGGGATGGGCGGCCAACCGGCTCACTCTCGACGTCCCGGGTGCGAGCGTGCTGCCGCTCGCCCCGTAGCCGAGAAGTGATTGCCGGTGAGTGAGAGGGGGAATGTTTGTTGGAGCCGGTAGTGTTAACCTCAAGTCTGCAATCGACGTCTATGAGGCGCGTTGCTTCGTGTCCCTTTCCGGGACCACCTTTTCTTCCGGGAGCCTCCCCAACTGCCTGAGCAGCCTGCCTGAGCAGTTTCGAGCACGCTCCGGAACCGGCACGACACCCTCTCGCTCGTCCAGGAGTGGGCCGAGCAGGGGGATGCTCGCGCCGGGCCCATGCACACGTTCATCTCTCCGCCGTACCTCTCCGGCGGACCACCGCCCCGGCACGGTCCGCACAACCAAAGACCGCAGTCGGACAGCACAACCGGTCGCCGAGCCAGAAGGCCGACGTCCGCTCCAGGGAAGGACCCTTCGTGAGCGACACCACCGATCTGATGGGCGTGACTGCCGACAAGAGCGTCGACAGCGCCGCGCCTGCCGAAGGTGCTGCCACTGGCACCACCGCACGGCGCCGCCGCTCCGGCACCGGCCTTGACGGCATGGTCCTGGCCGAGCTGCAGCAGGTCGCGTCCGGCCTCGGGATCAAGGGCACTGCGCGGATGCGCAAGAGCCAGCTGATCGAGGTCATCAAGGAGGCCCAGGCCGGCTCCTCCGCGCCCAAGGCCAAGGCCGCTGCCGCGGCCCCCGCCGAGGCCGAGAGCAAGCCGAAGCGCCGGGCCACCTCCAAGGCGCGCACGGGCGCCGGGGACGAGACCCCGGCCGCCGCGCCCGCCGACAAGGCCGCGGCCCAGCAGCAGATCGACATCCCCGGTCAGCCGGCCAACGACGAGCAGCCCGCGGGCGAGCGCCGCCGGCGCCGCGCGACCGCTCAGGCGGGCAGCCCGGACACCAAGGCCGACGCCAAGGCGCCGTCCAAGGACCGGGCGCAGGACGAGCCGAAGCACGAGGCACCCGCCGAGGACCGCTCCGAGGCCAAGGCCGAAGCCGCCGCGGACAACGCCGAGGGCCGCCGGGGCGACCGCCAGGACCGCGGTCAGCGCGGCGAGCGTGGCGACCGCGGTGACCGCGGCGACCGCCGCGAGCGCCAGCGCGACCGCCGCGGCAAGGGCGGCGACGAGCAGGGCGGCGGCCAGGGCGGCCAGCGCCAGCAGCGCCAGGGGCAGGGGCAGGGCCAGGGCCAGGGTCAGAACCAGGGCCAGGGCCAGAACCAGGGCCAGCAGGGTGGCGGCGGGCCGCAGGACGACGGCTTCGACGACGAGGGCGGCCGGCGCGGCCGGCGCGGCCGCTACCGCGACCGCCGTGGCCGTCGTGGCCGCGACGACTTCGCGAGCGACGCACCGCCGGTCACCGACGACGACGTCCTGATCCCCGTCGCCGGCATCCTGGACATCCTCGACAACTACGCGTTCATCCGGACCTCCGGCTACCTGCCGGGCCCGAACGACGTGTACGTCTCGCTCGCCCAGGTCCGCAAGAACGGCCTGCGCAAGGGTGACCACGTCACCGGTGCGGTGCGCCAGCCCAAGGACGGCGAGCGCCGCGAGAAGTTCAACGCGCTGGTCCGCCTCGACACGGTCAACGGCATGGCGCCCGAAACCGGCCGCGCCCGGCCGGAGTTCCAGAAGCTGACGCCGCTCTACCCGCAGGACCGGCTCCGTCTGGAGACCGACTCCAACATCCTGACGACGCGGATCGTCGACCTGGTCGCCCCCATCGGCAAGGGCCAGCGAGGCCTGATCGTGGCCCCGCCGAAGACCGGTAAGACCATGATCCTGCAGGCGATCGCCAACGCCATCACGGTCAACAGCCCCGAGTGCCACCTGATGGTCGTCCTGGTCGACGAGCGTCCGGAAGAGGTCACCGACATGCAGCGGTCGGTGAAGGGCGAGGTCATCTCCTCGACCTTCGACCGTCCCGCCGAGGACCACACCACCGTCGCCGAACTGGCCATCGAGCGCGCCAAGCGTCTCGTGGAGCTGGGCCACGACGTGGTCGTCCTGCTGGACTCGATCACCCGCCTGGGCCGCGCGTACAACCTCGCGGCCCCCGCCTCCGGACGCATCCTGTCCGGTGGTGTCGACTCGACCGCGCTGTACCCGCCGAAGCGCTTCTTCGGTGCCGCGCGCAACATCGAGGACGGCGGCTCGCTGACCATCCTGGCCACGGCGCTCGTCGAGACCGGCTCGCGCATGGACGAGGTGATCTTCGAGGAGTTCAAGGGCACCGGCAACATGGAGCTCAAGCTCGACCGTAAGCTCTCCGACAAGCGCATCTTCCCCGCGGTGGACGTCGACGCGTCCAGCACCCGTAAGGAAGAAATCCTGCTCGGCAGCGACGAGTTGGCGATTGTCTGGAAGCTGCGCCGGGTGCTCCACGCGCTGGACCAGCAGCAGGCGATCGAGCTTCTCCTGGACCGGATGAAGAAGACCCAGTCCAACGCGGAGTTCCTGCTCCAGATCCAGAAGACGACGCCGGCCCCGGGCAACAACGACTAGTCGTAGCCCCTCGCCCGCAGCACAGGGCCGCCTCCGCCACTTCGGTGCCGGGGGCGGCCCTGTGTCGTCCCCCGGTGTGACGCGATCCGCCCCGGCCGTTGCCGACCCGAGACCTTCACCACACGCCCGTCCGCGCCGGCGCGGGCCGGTATTGCCTGTACCGGGCAAGAAACCGCAGGTGAACGCCGGATCACCAGCTGTTCCCGTGCTTCGCAGGCACCCCTCACGCCCACCCGGCGGGGACAGCTCCCTGTGCAACCCTTCTTGTCGCCGCCGCGTCGTACCGAAGGACGACAAAGCGGCACACAGACCCGCACACCACAGCAGGGGGTAGCCGGGAGCAGCCGAGGGAACGAGGAGACGGATGACTGAGCAGAGCGGGAGCAACAACCGAATACGGGCCACCGGCAAACGCCGGAGGAAGCCGTCCCGCCGCCGCAGGGCGACCGTCATAGCCGCCTGGAGCCTGGCCGGCGTGGTCGTCGTGGGCGGAGCGGGGCTCGGATACGCCTACTTCCAGCTCGACGGCAATCTCAAGGCCGTCGACATCAACAACGCCCTGGGCAAGAACCGCCCCCAGAACGTCGACAACGGCTCGGAGGACATCCTCGTCCTCGGCTCCGACTCCCGCTCCGGCGCGAACGCGAAGTACGGCGTCGACCAGGGAGGCGCCCGCTCGGACACCGCGATGGTCCTGCACGTCAACAAGGGGCACAAGACGGCCAGCGTCGTCTCCATCCCGCGCGACACCCTCGTCACCCGGCCCGCCTGCAAGAGCGACTCCAGCGGTGAAGAGGTCGGCGGCGAACAGCGCGCGATGTTCAACACGGCGTACGAGGTCGGCGGACCGGCCTGTGCGGTCAAGACCGTCGAGTCCATGTCCGGGATCCGGATGGACCACTACCTCGAAGTCGACTTCACCGGCTTCAAGAAGCTGATCGACAAGCTCGGCGGGGTGGAGATCACCACCAAGCAGGCGATCAACGACTCCAGGAGCCATCTGGACCTGAAGCCGGGCACCCACACCCTGAACGGCGAGGAGTCGCTCGGCCTGGTGCGTACCCGCAAGAGCGTCGGCGACGGCAGCGACCTCGGCCGCATCCAGCTCCAGCAGGCCTTCATCAAGGCGCTCATGCAGCAGGCGAAGAGTGTCGGCGTGCTCAACGGCACGAAGCTCTACGGCATCGCGGACACGGCGACCAAGGCCGTCACGACCGACTCCGACCTGGGTTCGGTCAAGAAGCTCGCGGGCTTCGCCGACGGACTCAAGGGGCTCGGCTCGAAGGACGTCCACATGGTGACCCTGCCGGTCGAGTACGACCCGGCCGACCCGAACCGCGTCATCCCGCAGGAGAAGGCCGGCAAGCAGGTGTGGACGGCGCTCCGGCACGACCTGCCGATCCCCGCCTCCGCCACCGAGAAGTCGGCCGGCGACAAGGGTGACGCGGGCGACATCGTCCGGTGACCGGGAGTATCCGGGAATAGTCGCGGCTCCACCCCGGTTTTGGGAGATACGGCCGGTCCTGGCAGACTGGTACGTCGGCCCCGGTTCACGGACACGCAATCCGCGCGTACGACCCGGCGCCCTCCCGAAACTAGGAGAATCCCTTGAAGCGCGAAATCCACCCCCAGTACGTCGAGACTCAGGTCAGCTGCACCTGTGGCGCGTCGTTCACCACCCGGTCCACCCTGGACAGCGGCGCCATCCGTGCGGACGTCTGCTCCGAGTGCCACCCGTTCTACACGGGCAAGCAGAAGATCCTCGACACCGGTGGCCGTGTGGCCCGCTTCGAGGCCCGCTTCGGCAAGGCTGCCGGCTCCGCCAGCAAGTAGCGAGCCAACTGCGCCGGTTCCCGGCGCCCTCTTCCGGGGGCGCCGGGGCCGGCGTTTTTTCCGGCCGGGACGCGGCGCCCCCGTATCCCGCCCGGCAGGCAACCCGCCGGCCGGCAGGCACGTTCAGCAAGGAACCAGGAGCCCGAAGATGTTCGAGGCGGTCGAGGAACTGATCGGCGAACAGGCCGATCTCGAGACGAAGCTCGCGGACCCGTCGGTCCACGCCGACCAGGCCAACGCGCGCAAGCTCAACAAGCGCTACGCCGAGCTGACCCCGATCGTCGCCACGTACCGCTCCTGGAAGCAGACCGGCGACGACATCGGGACGGCCCGCGAGTTCGCCGCCGACGACCCCGACTTCGCCGCCGAGGTCAAGGAACTGGAGAAGGAGCGCGAGGAGCTCACCGAGAAGCTCCGCCTCCTGCTCGTTCCCCGTGACCCCAGTGACGACAAGGACGTGCTCCTGGAGATCAAGGCGGGCGCCGGCGGCGACGAGTCCGCCCTGTTCGCCGGGGACCTGCTGCGCATGTACCTGCGCTACGCCGAGCGCGTCGGCTGGAAGACCGAGATCATCGACTCCACCGAGTCCGAGCTCGGCGGCTACAAGGACGTCCAGGTCGCCGTGAAGACCAAGGGCGGCAACGGAGCCACCGAACCCGGCCAGGGCGTCTGGGCCCGGATGAAGTACGAGGGCGGCGTGCACCGTGTGCAGCGCGTGCCCTCCACCGAGTCCCAGGGCCGCATCCACACCTCCGCCGCCGGCGTGCTCGTCACGCCCGAGGCCGAGGAGGTCGACGTCGAGATCCACGCCAACGATCTGCGCATCGACGTCTACCGCTCCTCCGGCCCCGGCGGCCAGTCCGTCAACACCACGGACTCCGCGGTCCGCATCACGCACCTGCCGACCGGTGTCGTCGCCTCCTGCCAGAACGAGAAGAGCCAGCTCCAGAACAAGGAGCAGGCCATGCGCATCCTGCGTTCGAGGCTGCTGGCCGCCGCGCAGGAGGCCGCCGAGCAGGAAGCCTCGGACGTACGGCGCAGCCAGGTGCGTACGGTCGACCGTTCCGAGAAGATCCGTACGTACAACTTCCCGGAAAACCGGATCTCGGACCACCGCGTCGGCTTCAAGGCGTACAACTTGGACCAGGTGCTCGACGGCGACCTGGACGCCGTGATCCAGGCATGCGTCGACGCCGACTCCGCCGCCAAGCTCGCTGCCGCATAAGTCCCACCGCCCCGCACCGCTCGTGAACCCGTACGGAGAACCGCGATGAACCTGCTGCTCGCCGAGGTGGCCCAGGCCACCCAGCGGCTGGCCGACGCCGGTGTGCCTTCGCCGCGATTCGACGCGGAGGAACTCGCCGCGTTCGTGCACGGCGTCAAGCGGGGCGAGCTGCACAACGTGCCGGACACCGACTTCGACGCCCGCTACTGGGAGACCATCGCCCGGCGCGAGGCCCGCGAACCGCTCCAGCACATCACCGGACGCGCCTTCTTCCGCTACCTGGAACTCCAGGTGGGCCCGGGCGTCTTCGTGCCCCGCCCGGAGACGGAATCGGTCGTCGGCTGGGCGATAGACGCCGTCCGCGCGATGGACGTCGTCGAGCCGCTGATCGTCGACCTCTGCACCGGATCGGGCGCCATCGCGCTGGCCATGGCCCAGGAGGTGCCGCGCTCGCGCGTGCACGCCGTGGAGCTGTCCGAGGACGCCCTCAAGTGGACCAGGAAGAACGCCGAGGACTCCAGGGTCACCGTGCACCGCGGAGACGCCCTGACGGCCCTTCCCGAGCTCGACGGACAGGTCGACCTGGTCATCTCCAACCCGCCGTACATCCCGCTCACCGAATGGGAGTACGTGGCTCCGGAGGCCCGCGATCACGACCCCCAGATGGCTCTCTTCTCCGGTGAGGACGGCCTCGACACCATCCGCGGCATCGAGCGCACCGCCCACCGTCTGCTGCGCCCCGGCGGCCTCGTCGTCATCGAGCACGCCGACACGCAGGGCGGCCAGGTGCCGTGGATCTTCACCGAGGAGCGGGGCTGGGCCGACGCGGCCGACCACCCCGACCTGAACAGGCGTCCCCGGTTCGCGACGGCCCGCAAGGCGATGCCGTGACCGTCGGACACCACCACCCGCACGACCCGTTCCAGCCCTACCCGAACATGCTTGAGGAGGCCGGCTGATGGCACGGCGATACGACTGCAACGACGCGACCGACCGTACGACGGGTCTGCGCGAGGCCGCGTCCGCCGTCCGCCGCGGCGAACTGGTCGTGCTGCCCACCGACACGGTGTACGGGATCGGTGCGGACGCCTTCAGTACCGAGGGCGTCGCCGACCTGCTGGACGCCAAGGGCCGGGGCCGCAACATGCCCACCCCTGTGCTGATCGGTTCCCCGAACACCCTGCACGGCCTGGTCACCGACTTCTCCGAGCAGGCCTGGGAGCTCGTCGACGCCTTCTGGCCCGGCGCCCTCACGATCGTCGCCAAGCACCAGCCGTCGCTGCAGTGGGACCTCGGCGACACCCGCGGCACCGTCGCCATCCGCATGCCGCTGCACCCGGTCGCCATCGAGCTGCTCACCGAGGTCGGCCCGATGGCCGTCTCCAGCGCCAACCTCACCGGACACCCCTCGCCCGAGGACTGCGACGCCGCCCAGGAGATGCTCGGGGACTCCGTCTCCGTCTACCTCGACGGCGGTCCGACGCCGGGCATCGTCCCGTCCTCCATCGTCGACGTCACCGGCAAGGTGCCGGTCCTGCTGCGCACCGGTGCGCTCTCCGCCGAGGAGCTGCGCAAGGTGGTACCCGACCTCGAGGTGGCCAATTGACCGCCCCTGAGGGGCGTGGCATAGCGGGGCAGACCGACACTTTCCGCATCCTCCACGTCAGCACCGGCAACGTCTGCCGCTCGCCGATCACCGAGCGGCTGACCCGCCATGCCCTCGTGGACCGCCTGGGCGACCCGCTCCAGGGCGGACTGATCGTGGAGAGCGCCGGCACCTGGGGGCACGAAGGCGCCCCGATGGAGGCCAACGCCGAGGTGGTCCTCGCCGACTTCGGCGCCGACGCCACCGGATTCGTCGGCCGGGAACTGCTGGACGAGCACGTGATCCGTGCCGACCTGGTGCTCACCGCGACCCGCGACCACCGGGCCCAGGTGATCTCGATGGGTCACTCGGCGGGCCTGCGGACCTTCACGCTCAAGGAGTTCACCCGGCTGGTCCGGGCGATAGACCCACAGACGCTGCCCGACGCGAGTGACGAGGGCGTCGTCGAACGTGCCCGCGCGCTGGTCCGCGCGGCCGCCGCGCTGCGCGGCTGGCTGTTGGCCCCCACCGCCGAGGCCGACGAGGTCTACGACCCGTACGGCGCCCCGATCACGTTCTTCCGGTCCATCGGGGACGAGATCAACCAGGCCCTGGAGCCGGTCGTCACCGCGCTGACCGGCGTGTCGACTCCGCGCTGACCGGCGCGCGGCCCGCGGGCCGCAGGGAAGGGGACCGGGCCCTTCGGGCCGGTCGGGTGCACCGCAGCGCGTGACAGCGGGCAGCGCGCCCGTCGCGGGCCTACATTGGAGCTGACGTCAGCGCACTCCTCCCCAGGCCCGGAGCCCTCGATGCCGGTCACCACTCCTGCCGCACCCCCAGCCGCCACCGCCCTGCCGCAGGACTTCGGCGCCCTGCTCCGGGAGGACCCGGAGATCGCCGACGTGCTGCTGGCGGAGTTGCGCAGGCAGTCCGGCACGCTGCAGCTGACCGCCGCCGAGAACTTCACCTCGCCCGCGGTCCTCGCCGCACTCGGCTCACCGCTCGCCAACAAGTACGCCGAGGGCTATCCCGGCGCCCGCCACCACGGCGGCTGCGAGCAGGCCGACGCCGCCGAACGGATCGCCGTCCGGCGGGCCACCTCACTCTTCGGCGCCGAGCACGCCAACGTCCAGTCGCACTCCGGCTCCTCGGCCGTGCTCGCGGCCTACGCGGCGCTGCTGCGGCCCGGCGACACCGTGCTCGCGATGGGACTCCCGTACGGCGGACACCTCACCCACGGTTCGCCCGCCAACTTCTCCGGCCGCTGGTTCGAGTTCATCGGCTACGGCGTGGACTCCGAGAGCGGACTGATCGACTACCACCAGGTACGCACCCTGGCCCGCTCGCACCGCCCGAAGGCGATCGTCAGCGGCTCCATCTCCTACCCCCGCCACCCCGACTACGAGGTGTTCCGCGAGATCGCCGACGAGGTCGGCGCGTATCTGATCGCCGACGCGGCGCATCCGATGGGGCTGATCGCCGGGGGAGCGGCGCCGAGTCCTGTCCCGTACGCGGACGTGGTCTGCGCGACCACGCACAAGGTGCTGCGCGGGCCGCGCGGCGGCATGATCCTGTGCGGCGCGGAGCTGGCGGAGCGGATCGACCGGGCGGTCTTCCCCTTCACCCAGGGCGGTGCCCAGATGCACACGGTCGCCGCGAAGGCCGTCGCGTTCGGTGAGGCGGCCACGCCGGCGTTCTCCGCGTACGCCCATCGCGTGGTGTCCCACGCCAGGGTGCTGGCCGCCGGCCTGGAGGCAGAGGGCTTCGACGTCACCACCGGCGGCACGGACACCCACCTGATCGTCGCCGACCCGGCCCCGCTCGGTGTCGACGGTCACACCGCACGCGCCCGGCTGGCCGCCGCGGGCCTGGTGCTGGACACCTGCGCGCTTCCGTACTCGGACGCCCGGGGAATCAGGCTCGGCACCGCTGCCGTCACCACCCAGGGCATGGGCGACAGCGGCATGGCGCGGCTCGCGGCGCTGTTCGGTGCGGCGGTGCGCGAGGAGGGCGACGTCCTGTCGGAGGTGCGGGAACTGGCGGCGAAGTTTCCGCCGTACCCCGGGTGACTCGGCCTCCATGTCCTGACTGGCGGCAGGCCGTGCAACCATCACCGGTGCCTCTGTGTCCTCAACCATGAGGCCGACGTAGCCAGCCCGCCGCTCGGGCTAAGGTGTGGGCTGAGATGGCCGGCGATATTTGTGGGGCAGCCCGTGCGTGATTACTTGCTGACACTCTGTGTCACGGCCGCCGTGACCTACCTGCTCACCGGCCCGGTGCGTAAGTTCGCCATCGCGGTCGGGGCGATGCCCGCGATCCGTGCGCGTGACGTCCACCGGGAACCGACCCCGAGGCTCGGCGGTATCGCCATGTTCGGCGGGCTGTGCGCGGGGCTGATCGTCGCCGATCACCTGGCGAACCTCGAAGGCGTCTTCGAGCTCTCCAGCGAACCCCGCGCGCTGCTGTCCGGAGCGGCACTGATCTGGCTGATCGGCGTCCTGGACGACAAGTTCGAGATCGACGCCCTGATCAAGCTCGGCGGGCAGATGATCGCCGCGGCGGTCATGGTCATCCAGGGTCTGACGATCCTGTGGCTGCCCATCCCCGGTGTCGGCACGGTGGCCCTCACCCAGTGGCAGGGCACGCTGCTCACGGTCGCCCTGGTGGTCATCACCATCAACGCGGTCAACTTCGTCGACGGGCTGGACGGCCTGGCGGCCGGCATGGTCCTCATCGCGTCCGCCGCGTTCTTCCTCTACACCTACCGGCTCTGGTACGGGCACATGATCGAGGCAGCCGCGCCCGCGACGCTCTTCACGGCGATCCTGATGGGCATGTGCCTCGGCTTCCTGCCGCACAACATGCACCCCGCCCGGATCTTCATGGGCGACTCCGGCTCGATGCTGATCGGCCTCGTCCTGGCTGCCGGTGCGATCTCGGTGACGGGCCAGGTCGACCCGGACACCATGAAGATCTTCTTCGAGGGCAGCGAGCGGCAGGCGACCCACGCGATGCTGCCGGTCTTCATCCCGCTGCTGCTGCCGCTGACCATCATCGCGATCCCGGCGGCCGACCTGGTGCTGGCGATCGTGCGGCGCACCTGGAACGGCCAGTCGCCGTTCGCGGCGGACCGCGGCCACCTGCACCACCGGCTGCTGGAGATCGGCCACTCGCACAGCAGGTCGGTGCTGATCATGTACTTCTGGTCGGCCCTGATCGCCTTCGGCGCGGTCGGCTACTCCGTGCACTCGGCGTCCCTGTGGATCGTCCTGGTGATCGTGGGCCTGAGCGCGCTCGGTCTGATCCTGCTGCTGATGCCCCGCTTCACCCCGCGCGCCCCGCTGTGGGCGGAACACTTCGTGCCGCCCCGCTACCGCCGCCGGCGACGCCGGGGCGGGGAGGCCGACGAGGCGGCTCCGGCCACGGAGGACCAACAGGGCTCCCCGGACAGCCAGATGAGGCGTGAGGACGAGCCCACCGCACCGGCCCCGGTCGCCGCAGGAGTCTCGGGCGTCAACGGGGCGACCGCGATCGGCCCTCGTTCGCGTTTCGCGGACGGGCGCAAGGCGGGTTCCACGCGGCGCTGAGGCCCCGCCCGGGTTCCCGCCGCCGAGTCGTGCCGGCTAACCGCCTCCGAATGACCGAATCGCATGCACGTGGTCCCCGCGTCGGCGGTCGGCGTGATTCCGGATCCTGCTCACCAGCGATCTTCACGTACGCAAAGAAAGACCCTCACGGATGGCCCGCCAGAACAAGCCGGGTTTCAGCCAACGGGCCACTTGCTGAACCTTTGCTATAGCTACTTTTTTCGTTCCCCCCATGTTAGAAATGCTTCCGACAAGGGGATCCGGTCCGCCACTGACCATGGCGGACCATCCCTGCTCACTCGTGATGGAGGTAGCAGGATGATGAAGTTCCGTGCCATAGCGATTGCGACGGTGGCGCTTGGGGGCTCGCTGGGCCTCATGGGAGCCGAGGCCGTTGCGGCTCCGTCGACGGCGACCGCGTCGGTGCAGCGAGTCGGTGTGACGGCCGCGGCGCCGAGCTGCGTCAAGGTCACCAAGACCCATCAGGGCGAGGGGTACAAGGCGTTCAAGGTCAAGAACAACTGCAGTGGCACCAAGCACCTCAGGGGCATCTTCAAGTACGGCTACGACTCGAGCTGCCACGCGGTGAAGAAGGGCAAGACGGATCTGCTCTCCTCCATGCAGCCCTGGGTGGATTACGACAAGGTCGTCACCTGCTGAGTGGGCCGGCCGTGACCGATCTCTGAGCTGGCAGCGCCCCTGGGTATGGCACTTGGTGTCCGCCCGGGGGCGCTTCTCGTTATTCTTGCGGCCGGCCCACCCGGGGCCGAGTGAACGTATAGCTCGTGAGGGGCGCACGCTGCTGCATGGTGTTGACGAATCGGCTGAGCCCGAACGCGGTGCGGCAGACGTCGAGTTCGTGAGGGGCTCAATCCGCCCAATACAGGATAATTCGCCGAATCCAGTGCTCACGCGCGCAGGTTCACACTCACGTGTGACAGCAACCACACTTTCTGAGTAAAGACCTCATCAAATAGTTTGTGATACCGTTCACTAACCCGGTGACAGAGCCGAAGGACCTGAGTAGCACGGTCCATTGGCCCCGAGGCATCGACTCGGACCGGGCCTACGCTCGTCCATGACGACACACTGCCGACCCCCAGCAAGCGGAGCTGCCGCCATGCCGTCCAACGACGTCCGGACTCTCCTCCAGACCGCCGTACCCACCGCTGTCGCCGGCGCTGTTGCCGCCGCGATCAGCGGTGGCGTCGCCGGTGGCAAGGGAGCCCTGGGCGCGATCGTTGCGACGGTCGTGGTCATCCTCTTCATGGGGATCGGGCTGATGGTCCTGCAGCGGACCGCCAAGTCTCTGCCCCACCTATTCCAGGCGATGGGGCTGATGCTGTACACGGCTCAGCTGCTCCTGCTCTTCATCTTTGTCGCCGCATTCAAGAACACCTCGCTGTTCAACCCGAAAGCCTTTGCGCTCACACTGGTCGTGACGACCCTCGTGTGGATCGGCGCACAGGCGCGTGCGCACATGAAGGCCAAGATCCTTTACGTCGAACCTGAGTCCGACAAGGGCGAAAAGCCCAAGAACACTGGGTCCCGGTCGTGAACGGTAGGGGCGGGATAAGTGCAAGCTCAGGACCCTGCTATCGTCCGGTTCCAACTGCGGCACTGCGGGCGCGGGCATGTGAGCTGACGCCTGCTCGATCGCGAGGCTCATTGCCTGACTGCCGCTCACACATCCGTCACACCAGTCCAGTGCCGAACCGCGGCTGCGCGCCGCGCCGACACAACGAGGTTGCCGTACCTATGCGCCACGCTGAAGGAGCCCGCGGTGAGTGCTGACCCGACACAGGTGCTCGCCTTCGAGACCGATTGCCACATCTTCGATGGTTGTGGCTTCCCGGCACCCGGCCTGCACTCGTTCCTGTTCGAGCCCCTCTGGGGCGACGCGGACAGCAACCTGTACTTCAACAAGCCGATGCTGCTGGCCCTGCTCGGCTCGATCATCATCGTCGGTTTCTTCTGGGTTGCGTTCCGCAAGCCCAAGATGGTCCCCGGCAAGCTGCAGTCGGTCGCCGAGATGGGGTACGACTTCGTCCGCCGCGGCATCGTCTACGAGACGATCGGCAAGCGCGAGGGCGAGAAGTACGTTCCGCTCGTCGTCTCGCTGTTCTTCTTCGTCTGGATGATGAACCTCTGGTCGATCATTCCGGTCGCCCAGTTCCCCGTGACGTCGATCATCGCGTACCCGATCGTTCTGGCCCTGATCGTCTACGTGCTCTGGGTCAGCCTGACCTTCAAGCGGCACGGGTTCGTCGGTGGCTTCAAGAACATCACCGGCTACGACAAGTCGCTCGGGCCGGTGCTTCCGCTGGCGATGCTGATCGAGTTCTTCTCGAACCTGCTGGTCCGGCCGTTCACCCACGCGGTGCGACTGTTCGCGAACATGTTCGCGGGCCACACGCTGCTGCTGCTCTTCACGATCGCCAGCTGGTACCTGCTCAACGGCATCGGATTCGCCTACGCGGGCGTCTCCTTCGTGATGGTCATCGTGATGACCGCGTTCGAGCTCTTCATCCAAGCGCTGCAGGCGTACGTCTTCGTGCTCCTGACCTGCACCTTCATCCAGGGCGCGCTCGCCAAGCACCACTGAGCATCCCGCGCTCGTCCCTCAGTCGTCCGGTGGCCAACCCCCACCGGTCCGTGAAAGAGAAGGAAGAACTGGCATGTCCCAGACCCTTGCTGCCGTCACCGGCTCCCTCGGCTCCATCGGTTACGGCCTCGCCGCGATCGGCCCCGGCGTCGGCGTCGGCATCATCTTCGGTAACGGCACCCAGGCTCTTGCCCGTCAGCCCGAGGCTGCCGGTCTCATCCGCGCCAACCAGATCCTCGGCTTCGCCTTCTGTGAGGCGCTCGCCCTCATCGGTCTGGTCATGCCGTTCGTCTACGGCCAGTGATCTTCGGATCCACGACCAGCCCACTAGACGAAAGGCAATGACGTGAGCCAGATGCTTACGGTCGCGGCTGAGATGGAAAACCCTCTCGTCCCCCCGATCCCCGAGCTCGTCATCGGCCTCATCGCCTTCCTCATCGTCTTCGGCTTCCTCGCCAAGAAGCTCCTCCCGAACATCAACAAGGTTCTGGACGAGCGTCGCGAGGCCATCGAAGGCGGTATCGAAAAGGCCGATGCGGCCCAGACCGAGGCCCAGAGCGTTCTTGAGCAGTACAAGGCTCAGCTCGCCGAGGCCCGCCACGAAGCCGCTCGTATGCGCCAGGAGGCGCAGGAGCAGGGCGCCGTGATCCTGCAGGAGATGCGGGCGGAAGGCCAGCGGCAGCGCGAGGAGATCGTCGCTGCCGGCCACGCCCAGATCGAGGCCGACCGCAAGGCCGCGGCGTCCGCGCTGCGCCAGGACGTGGGCAAGCTCGCCACCGACCTGGCCGGCAAGCTCGTCGGCGAGTCCCTCGAGGACCACGCCCGGCAGAGCGGCACCGTCGACCGCTTCCTCGACGACCTCGAGGCGAAGGCCGAGGCCGTCCGATGAACGGCGCGAGCCGCGAGGCACTGGCTGCCGCACGCGAGCGTCTCGACGCACTGACCGACAGCACGTCGGTCGATGCGGCGAAGCTCGCCGAGGACCTGGCCGGCGTCACCGCGCTGCTGCACCGCGAGGTGTCGCTGCGCCGGGTCCTGACCGACCCGGCGCAGGCCGGCGAGGCCAGGGCCGAGCTGGCCGGGCGCCTGCTGCGCGGCCAGGTGGGCGGCGAAGCCGTCGATCTGGTCTCCGGCATGGTCCGCTCGCGCTGGTCGCAGTCGCGTGACCTGGTCGACTCGGTCGAGGAACTGGCGAACACCGCAGACCTCACCGCCGCCCAGCGCGGCGGCGAGCTCGACGACGTCGAGGACGAGGTCTTCCGGTTCGGCCGGATCGTCGCCTCCGACCCGGAGCTGCGCGCCGCGCTCACCAGCCGGACCGCGACCCCCGCCGCCAAGGGCGAGCTGTTGCACAGCCTGCTCGGCGGCAAGGCGCGGACCGCGACCGAGCGCGTCATCGTGCGGCTTGTCACCCAGCCCCGGGGACGTAGCCTGGAAGAGGGACTCGAATCCCTCTCCAAGCTCGCCGCGGAGCGCCGTGACCGCACGGTCGCGATCGTCACCTCGGCAGTGCCGCTGAACGACCGGCAGAAGCAGCGCCTCGGCGCCGCCCTGGCGAAGATCTACGGCCGCACGATGCACCTGAATCTCGATGTGGACCCCGAGGTCCTCGGCGGAGTCACGGTGCGGGTCGGTGACGAGGTCATCAACGGCACCATCGCGGAGCGTCTCGACGAGGCGACCCGACGGATGGCCGGCTGACCGACGCGACGCGTCGGCAAGCTGTGCCAGTCAACTGAACGAGCAAGACCAGCGGCCCGGTTGGGCCGTGCAGAAATTGCAGAAGATTCCTGGGGGTCGGCCCCCAGACCCCCTTAAGAAACTTCGGGCCCAACAAGGAGAGCAGGGAACCCAGATGGCGGAGCTCACGATCCGGCCGGAGGAGATCCGGGACGCGCTGGAGAACTTTGTCCAGTCGTACAAGCCGGACGCGGCCTCGCGCGAGGAGGTCGGTACGGTCAGCGTTGCCGGCGACGGCATCGCGAAGGTGGAGGGCCTGCCCTCCGCCATGGCGAACGAGCTGCTGAAGTTCGAGGACGGCACCCTCGGTCTCGCCCTCAACCTCGAGGAGCGCGAGATCGGTGCGATCGTCCTCGGCGAGTTCAGCGGAATCGAGGAGGGCCAGCCGGTGCAGCGCACCGGTGAGGTGCTCTCCGTCGGCGTCGGCGAGGGTTACCTCGGCCGCGTCGTCGACCCGCTCGGCAACCCGATCGACGGTCTCGGCGAGATCGCGACCGACGGCCGCCGCGCCCTCGAGCTGCAGGCCCCTGGCGTCATGGTCCGTAAGTCGGTGCACGAGCCGATGCAGACCGGCTACAAGGCCGTCGACGCCATGGTGCCGATCGGCCGGGGCCAGCGTCAGCTGATCATCGGCGACCGTCAGACGGGTAAGACCGCGCTGGCCGTCGACACGATCATCAACCAGCGCGACAACTGGCGCTCGGGCGACGTGAACAAGCAGGTGCGCTGCATCTACGTCGCCATCGGTCAGAAGGGCTCCACCATCGCCTCCGTGCGTGGTGCGCTCGAAGAGGCCGGTGCGCTGGAGTACACGACCATCGTCGCCGCCCCGGCGTCCGACCCGGCCGGCTTCAAGTACCTGGCGCCGTACACCGGTTCGGCCATCGGCCAGCACTGGATGTACGCCGGCAAGCACGTCCTGATCATCTTCGATGACCTCTCGAAGCAGGCCGACGCCTACCGCGCCGTGTCGCTTCTGCTGCGCCGTCCGCCGGGCCGTGAGGCCTACCCGGGCGACGTCTTCTACCTCCACTCGCGTCTGCTGGAGCGCTGCGCCAAGCTCTCCGACGACATGGGTGCCGGTTCGATGACGGGCCTCCCGATCGTCGAGACCAAGGCGAACGACGTGTCGGCGTTCATTCCGACCAACGTCATCTCCATCACCGACGGCCAGTGCTTCCTGGAGTCCGACCTGTTCAACGCCGGCCAGCGTCCGGCCCTGAACGTCGGTATCTCGGTCTCGCGAGTCGGTGGCTCCGCCCAGCACAAGGCCATGAAGCAGGTCTCCGGCCGGCTTCGCGTGGACCTCGCCCAGTACCGCGAGCTGGAGGCGTTCGCCGCCTTCGGTTCCGACCTGGACGCGGCCTCGAAGGCCTCGCTGGAGCGCGGTAAGCGCATGGTCGAGCTGCTGAAGCAGCCGCAGTACGCGCCGATCCCGGTCGAGGAGCAGGTCGTCTCGGTCTGGGCCGGCACCACGGGCAAGATGGACGACGTCCCGGTCGAGGACATCCGTCGCTTCGAGAGCGAGCTGCTGGAGTACCTGCGCCGCGAGCGCAAGGAGCTCCTCACCAGCATCGTCGAGGGCGGCAAGATGTCCGACGACACGCTGCAGTCGATCGCCGACGCGATCGCCACCTTCAAGCAGCAGTTCGAGACCTCGGACGGCAAGCTTCTGGGCGAGGGCTGATAGATGGGCGCTCAGCTTCGCGTTTACAAGCGCCGCATCCGCTCCGTCACCGCCACGAAGAAGATCACCAAGGCGATGGAGATGATCGCCGCCTCGCGCATCGTCAAGGCGCAGCGCAAGGTGGCGGCCTCGATGCCGTACGCCACCGAGCTGAACCGTGCGGTCACCGCGGTGGCGACCGGCTCCACCACCAAGCACCCGCTGACCACCGAGGCCGAGACTCCGGCACGGGCCGCGATCCTGCTCGTCACGAGCGACCGCGGTCTGGCCGGCGGTTACTCCTCCAACGCCATCAAGGCCGCGGAGCAGCTGACCGAGCGGCTGCAGGGTGAGGGCAAGGAGGTCGTCACGTATGTGATCGGCCGCAAGGGTGTCGCCTACTACAACTTCCGCGAGCGCAAGATCGCGGAGTCGTGGACGGGCTTCACCGACAGCCCGACGTACGCGGATGCGAAGCGGGCCGCCGCCCCGATGATCGAGGCGGTCACCCAGGAGACCGCCGAGGGCGGCGTGGACGAGCTGCACATCGTCTTCACCGAGTTCGTCTCGATGATGACGCAGAACCCGGTGGACAACCGGATGCTGCCGCTCAGCCTCGACATCACGAAGGACGAGGACGGCCAGGGAGAGATCCTGCCGCTGTTCGACTTCGAGCCGTCGGCGGAGGACGTCCTGGACGCCCTGCTTCCGCGGTACGTCGAGAGCCGGATCTACAACGCACTGCTGCAGGCCGCTGCTTCCGAGCACGCCGCCCGCCGCCGCGCGATGAAGTCGGCAACCGACAACGCCGGTGAGCTCGTCAAGAGCCTCTCCCGGCTTGCCAACGCGGCCCGCCAGGCCGAAATCACCCAGGAAATCAGCGAGATCGTCGGTGGTGCCAGTGCGCTGGCCGACGCGACCGCGGGGAGTGACAAGTAATGACGACCACAGTTGAGACGGCCGTTGCCACGGGCCGCGTCGCCCGGGTCATCGGCCCGGTCGTCGACGTGGAGTTCCCCGTCGACGCGATGCCGGAGATCTACAACGCGCTGACCGTCGAGGTGGCCGACCCGGCCGAGGACGGCAAGATCAAGAAGCTGACGCTCGAGGTCGCACAGCACCTCGGCGACGGCGTGATCCGCGCCATCTCGATGCAGCCCACCGACGGTCTGGTCCGCCAGGCCCCGGTGACCAACACGGGTTCCGGCATCACGGTGCCGGTCGGCGAGATGACCAAGGGCAAGGTGTTCAACACCCTTGGTGAGATCCTGAACAAGCCCGAGGCCGAGTCCGAGGTCACCGAGCGCTGGCCGATCCACCGCAAGGCGCCCAGCTTCGACCAGCTCGAGTCCAAGACCGAGATGTTCGAGACCGGCGTCAAGGTCATCGACCTTCTCACCCCGTACGTCAAGGGTGGAAAGATCGGTCTGTTCGGTGGTGCCGGTGTCGGCAAGACCGTGCTGATCCAGGAAATGATCTACCGCGTCGCCAACAACCACGACGGTGTGTCGGTGTTCGCGGGCGTCGGTGAGCGTACCCGTGAGGGCAACGACCTCATCGAGGAGATGGCCGAGTCCGGCGTCATCGACAAGACGGCGCTTGTCTTCGGTCAGATGGACGAGCCGCCGGGCACGCGTCTGCGCGTCGCGCTCGCCGGTCTGACGATGGCGGAGTACTTCCGCGATGTCATGAAGCAGGACGTACTCTTCTTCATCGACAACATCTTCCGGTACACCCAGGCCGGCTCCGAGGTGTCCACCCTGCTCGGCCGTATGCCGTCCGCGGTGGGTTACCAGCCGAACCTGGCCGACGAGATGGGTCTCCTCCAGGAGCGCATCACGTCGACCCGTGGTCACTCGATCACCTCGATGCAGGCGATCTACGTCCCCGCGGACGACCTGACCGACCCGGCTCCGGCCACCACCTTCGCCCACCTCGACGCGACGACGGTTCTCTCCCGTCCGATCTCCGAGAAGGGCATCTACCCGGCCGTGGACCCGCTGGACTCCACGTCCCGGATCCTGGACCCGCGCTACATCGCGAAGGACCACTACGACACCGCCATGCGGGTCAAGGGAATCCTTCAGAAGTACAAGGACCTCCAGGACATCATCGCCATTCTCGGAATGGACGAGCTCGGCGAGGAGGACAAGCTCACCGTCTTCCGCGCCCGTCGCATCGAGCGCTTCCTGTCGCAGAACACCCACGTCGCCAAGCAGTTCACCGGCGTGGACGGTTCGGACGTTCCGCTCGACGAGTCGATCGCCGCGTTCAACTCGATCGCCGACGGTGAGTACGACCACTTCCCCGAGCAGGCGTTCTTCATGTGCGGTGGCATTGAGGACCTCAAGGCCAACGCCAAGGAGCTCGGCGTCTCCTGAGCCTCCGGCTCACCGAGGGGGCGGGTGCGTCCCGTCCCCCTCACCACGCCCCGTAGAATTGACCCAACACCCGGCATGACCGCCGGGTGGTGACCCGAGGAGCCACCCTTGGCTGCTGAGCTGCACGTCGAGCTGGTCGCCGCGGACCGTAGTGTCTGGTCCGGCGAGGCCACCCTGGTCGTCGCGCGCACCACGTCCGGCGACATCGGCGTCATGCCCGGTCACCAGCCGCTTCTGGGTGTGCTGGAATCGGGCCCGGTGACGATCCGTACGAGCGACGGCGGCACTGTCGTCGCCGCGGTGCACGGCGGTTTCATCTCGTTCGCCGACGACAAGCTCTCGCTGCTGGCGGAGATTGCCGAGCTGGCGGACGAGATCGATGTCGAGCGCGCGGAGCGTGCGCTGGACCGTGCGAAGTCGGACACGGACGGCGCCGCCGAGCGTCGCGCCGATGTGCGACTGCGTGCGGTGGCGGTGCACTAGCCACCGCACGACATGGCTTTACCCTCAGCCGCGGCCCGTGCCGGAGACCTCTCCGGCCCGTGTCGCGGCTGAGGCGATGCAGATGCAGGTGAAGTTCTGGCGGTATCCGTTTACTCGACGACGCGAGGAGGTCGGTGAAGATGTTCCTCGCGCTGTGGGTGGGCGGGCTGGTCGTCGCACTGGTCGCGGTTGGTCTCTTCGTCTTCGGTCTGCGCCGGCGGCTGATTCAGCGCTCGGGCGGGACCTTCGACTGCAGCCTGCGCTGGAACGTGCCCGAGGAGCCGGACCTCTCGGGCAAGGGCTGGGTGTACGGGGTCGCCCGCTACCACGGCGACAAGGTCGACTGGTTCCGGGTCTTCAGCTACTCGCCCCGCCCGCGCCGGGTGCTGGAGCGGTCCGCCATCGAGGTGGTCGCCCGCCGGCTGCCCGAGGGCGAGGAGGAACTCGCGTTGCTCTCCGACGCCATCGTGCTCGGCTGCCTGCACCGGGAGACCCGCCTCGAACTGGCGATGAGCGAGGACGCCCTCACCGGATTCCTCGCCTGGCTGGAAGCGGCACCGCCCGGCCAGCGAGTCAACGTGGCCTGAGGGCCGCGGCGCCGACAGACGAAAACCGGGGAGACAGGGGGCGGACCTGTCTCCCCGGTGCTTTTCGGGGGTTACGCGGTGTGCGGTGCGGTGGGGACTACTTGAGGCCGCTGTTCATCGCGCTCACGAGTTCACCGTTGCTGGTGTCCCCGCTGAACTCCCAGAAGAACGCGCCGCCCAGGCCCTGGTTCTTCGCCCAGGTCATCTTGGACGAGATGGTGGCCGGGGTGTCGTAGCTCCACCAGTTGGTGCCGCAGTGCGCGTAGGCCGTGCCCGCGATCGTGCCGGTGGCGGGGCAGCTGTTCTTGAGGACCTTGTAGTCCTCGATGCCCGCTTCGTACGTGCCCGGGGCTGCGCCGGTGGCGGTGCCGCCGGGCGCGTCCTGGGTGACGCCGGTCCAGCCGCGGCCGTAGAAGCCGATGCCGAGCAGCAGCTTCGAGGCGGGGACGCCCTGTGCCTTCAGCTTGGCGATCGCCTCGGCGCCGGTGAAGCCGGCCTTCGGGATGCCGGTGTACGGGGTGAGCGGGGAGTGCGGGGCCGTCGGGCCCTTCGCGTCCCAGGCACCGAAGAAGTCGTACGTCATCACGTTGTACCAGTTCAGCGACTGCGCGGCGCCCGCGTAGTCGGCGGCGTCGATCTTGCCGCCCGCGGAGCCGTCGGCCGTGATGGCCGCGGTCACCAGGTTGCTGCTGCCGAACTTGGTGCGCAGTGCGGACGTGATCGACTTCAGCGCGGCCGGGCCGCTGGTGTCACAGGTCAGACCGCAGGCGTTGGGGTACTCCCAGTCGATGTCGATGCCGTCGAAGACATCGGCCCAGCGGGGGTCCTCCACCAGGTCGTAGCAGGACTGGGCGAAGGCTGCCGGGTTCTGCGCCGCCTGGCCGAAGCCGCCGGACCAGGTCCAGCCGCCGAACGACCAGAGGACCTTGAGGTTCGGGTACTTCGCCTTGAGCTTGCGCAGCTGGTTGAAGCTGCCGCGCAGCGGCTGGTCCCAGGTGTCGGCGACGCCGTCGACGGACTGGTCGGCGGTGTACGCCTTGTCGTAGTCGGCGTAGGAGTCACCGATCGCGCACTTGCCGCCGGTCACGTTGCCGAAGGCGTAGTTGATGTGCGTGATCTTCGCGGCCGAACCGGAGGTGTCCAGGTTCTTCACGTGGTAGTTCCGGCCGTAGACGCCCCACTCGGCGAAGTAGCCGAGGTTGACCTTGGAGCCGGTGCCGGGGTCGGTGCCGCCGCCACCGGTGGTGTGCACCTTGACCGCACCGCTGGCCGGACCGGTCTGGTCGGCGGTGTCCCGGGCCCGCACGGTGTACGAGTAGTCGGTGCCGGCGGTGAGTCCGGTGTTGGTGTACGTGGTGCCGGCGACCGTGGCGACGACCGCGCCGTCCCGCAGGACGTCGTAGTTCTTGATGCCCTTGTCGTCGGTGGCGGCGCTCCAGCTGAGCTTCGCGGAGGTGTCGGTGACGGCGCTCGCCGTGGGGGTGCCGGGGGCCGAGGGGGCGTTGTCACCGGGGACGCTGCCGCCGTCACAGGAGGCGCCGTTCAGCTTGCAGCCGGCGGGGGAGCCGGCGCCGGTGCCGTTGAAGCCGAAGGAGACGCTGGCGCCCGGTGCGACCGAGCCGTTCCAGCCGAGGTTCTTGGCGGTCCAGTGGGTGCCCGAACCGGTGACGGTGGCGTCCCAGGCCGAGCCCACCGCGGTGCCGGTGGGGAAGTCCCACTCGATGGTCCAGGAGCTGAGGGCGGTGGTGCCGGTGTTCTTCACCGTCCACTGGCCCTCGAAGCCGCTGCCCCAGTCGGACTTCTTGGTGTACGTGGCGGTTGCCGAGGTGGCCGCTTCGGCCGGGGATGCCAGGCTGACCATCGCGGCGAGTGGCAGGAGCAGTGCGGTGAGGCCCGCGACGGCTCTTGATCTGGTGGCTTTCCCGGCCCCGAATCTGAATCGGGTCCGGCGGGGGTCTCAGTGCTCAACGGTGCTCCTCGGGTGAGGTCCGGACAAACGGGGGTGGTCCGTGGACTGCTGACCCTGCGCCGCCCTGAGCGCGCCCCGTGGGGGCGCCCTCACCGCAGTGTGTCCGGTGAGATTAGGAAGGTCTGGACCAATCGTCAAGAGGTCCAGACCAAAGAACGGAAGCGGGTGCGGTTAAACCTCAGACGCCCAACTCCTGCGCCAGCACCGCCGCCTGGACCCGGCTGCGGAGCTCCAGCTTCCCCAGCAACCTGCTGACGTGCGTCTTCACCGTCGCCTCCGCCATGGACAGCCGCACCGCGATCTCGGCGTTCGACAGGCCCTCGCCGAGGCAGCCGAGCACCTCGCGCTCGCGCCGGGTGAGCGAGTCCAGCACCGCACGGTCCGCGGCGGCCGTCGCCGGTACGCGCCCGGCCCCGGCGAACTCCGCGATCAGCCGGCGCGTGACCGCCGGGGCGATCAGTCCCTCGCCGCGCGCCACCGTGCGTACCGCTTCGAGCAGGCTGTGCGCCTCGGTGTCCTTGAGCAGGAAGCCCGACGCCCCGGCCCGCAGGGCGCCGAAGACGTACTCGTCCAGATCGAAGGTCGTCAGCACCAGTACGTCCGCCAGCCGCTCCGCGACCACCTGCTTCGTCGCCGACACCCCGTCAAGCCTGGGCATCTGGATGTCCATCAGGACCAGATCCGGGCGCAGTCCGCGGGCCAGGCGCACGGCTTCCTCGCCGTCCCCGGCCTCCCCGACGACCTCGATGTCCGCTGCGCTGCCCAGGATCAGCACCAGCCCCGCACGTACGGCCGACTGGTCCTCGGCGACCAGAACACGGATCGTCATGCCTTCACCCTTCCTTCCCCGACGGGCAGTTCAGCCCGTACACGCCAGATCTTGGTGCCGTTCCCGGTGGCCACCGGCCCCGCCTCGATCTCCCCGCCGAGCAGCGCCACCCGTTCCTGCATACCGACCAGACCGGCCCCCGAACCGGGCGCCCGCGGTCCTGGCCGGTCACCGAGAACACTGGTCACCTGCACCGTCAGCCGCCCTTCCGCCTGCCCCAGCCCGACCTCGACCGGTCCGGGGCCGCATGCTTGAGCGCGTTGGTGAGGGATTCCTGGACGATCCGGTAAGCGGCCAGCTCGACCGGCGCCGGCAGCGGTCCCGGCTCGGCGCGGGAGTCCACCAGCGTGCACGTCAGCCCGCTGGACGCGGCGTTCGTACGATGCTGCTCGATCAGGGCGTCCAGCGAGCCGAGAGTCGGTGAGGTGCTGGGTTCCTGATCGGCTCCACCGGCGCGCAACAGCCCGATCAGACGGCGCATTTCGGCCAGACCGTCGACGCTGTTCTCCCGGATGACCCCGAGGGCGTTCCGGGAGGTCGCCGGGTCGTCGATGGAGAGCGCCGCGGTGGAGTGGATGGCGATCGCGGAGAGGTGGTTGGCCACCATGTCGTGCAGTTCGCGCGCCATCCGGGCCCGTTCGGCGGTCACGGCCTGCGCGCGGTCCATCTCGGCCAGCAGGGCCGTCTGGTCGGCGCGCAGCCGAGCGGTCTCGGCGGCGTCCCGGTGGTTGCGCACGCTGACCCCGGTGAGGGCGGGCACGAACGAGACCAGGCCGGTGACGATGCCGATGAGCAGCGCCTCGGCACTGCGGAACCAGCCCAGGAAGCCGATCGTGACCGCGACCGTGATCAGGAACGTGGTCACCGGGATCCGGCGGGCCGCCGCCGGGGTGCCGTACAGCACGGCGGCGTACATGACGTCGGTGAACATCAGCACGGTCGCCAGGTTGCCGACCGTGAACTGGTCCACCAGCAGTGCGAGGGTGCCGATGACCAGCGCGGTCTGCGGTGCGCTCCTGCGCAGCAGCTCCAGCACCGACATCACGACCAGCGGGACCAGCGCGATCCAGGGCGCGTCGAGGAGGCGGCCGGTCTGCATGTTCAGACCGAGCAGCCACAGCACCACTCCGCCGAGCAGCCCGATGACCGAGATGAGGATGTCGTCGCGGTGGGGACGGGGAGGGGAGAACACCCTCCCATCCAACACGGCGGGCCGCGCGGGGACGTCCGTACCGGGAGTGAGCCGTGAGTACATCGAAGGATGCAGCGGTGGTTCGTCACTCCGGGCGACGTCCGGGCGGACTGCGGCGGGGAGGCTGGAGGGGAGCGAAGGGAGCCGGACCGTGATCGTCACACTGATCGTCGCCTGCGAGATCGCCTTCTGGGTGCTGCTGGCCGCAGGACTCGCGCTGCGCTACCTGGCGAAGATGCCGGGACTCGGCGCGGCCGTGCTGCTGTGCGAGCCGCTGCTGGAGGTCGTGCTGCTGGTGGTGACCGCCGTCGACCTGAAGAACGGCGGCGATCCGGACTGGAAGCACGGCCTCGCCGCCGTGTACATCGGCTTCACGGTGGGACTCGGGCACTCCACGATCCGGTGGGTCGACGCCCGGGTCGCGCACCGGTTCGCAGGCGGACCACCGCCGGTGAAGCCGCCGAAGTACGGCATGGCGCGCGCGGCGCACGAGTGGCGGGTGGCCGGGCGGTGGACGGTGGCCGCGGTGACGGCGCTGGCACTGCTGCAGGGGGCGGTCTGGTACGTGGGGGGCGACGGGGACGTGGTGTCGCTGCGGTCGTGGCAGCGGACGATGCTCTTCGTGATCGGGATCAACCTGGTGATCGCGGGGAGCTACACGGTGTTCCCGAAGCGGGATCCCCGGGGGCGGCCGAAGCGGGTGCCGGGGGCGCCCGGCTGACGCCTCGTCCTCGATCGCCGGAGGGGCTCCATGACGCGGGCCCGGCTTCCCGGCGATCGAGGACCTCGCTCAGCGTTCGCCGCCCGGCACCCACAGGACGTCGCCGACCTCCTTGTTCGCCACCCGCGCCAGGATGAACAGCAGGTCGGAGAGCCGGTTGAGGTAGGTCGCCGTGAGCGCGTTCATCGCCTCGCCGTGCACTTCGAGGGCCGCCCACGTGGACCGCTCCGCACGCCGGACCACCGTGCACGCCTGGTGCAGCAGCGCCGCGCCCGGTGTGCCGCCCGGCAGGATGAAGCTGCGCAGCTTCTCCGTCTGCTCCAGGAAGTGGTCGCAGTCCGCCTCCAGCTTGTCGACGTAGGACTGCTCGACCCTCAGCGGCGGGTACTTCGGTTCCTCGACGACCGGCGTCGAGAGGTCCGCGCCCACGTCGAACAGGTCGTTCTGCACGCGGACGAGGACCTTCACGACGTCGTCGGTCAGCTGCCCGAGCGCGATGGCCGTACCGATGACCGCGTTGGCCTCGTTGGCGTCGGCGTACGCGGAGATCCGCAGATCGGTCTTGGCGGTCCGGCTCATGTCGCCGAGGGCGGTGGTGCCCCGGTCGCCGGTGCGGGTGTAGATACGTGTCAGGTTGACCATGCGGCCAGCCTAAGGGCTGTCCCGCACTCCCTGGCGGGCGCGCGACGACAGCCGCGGCACCTCGCCGCATTGTCGGAACGCCCGAATGCTTCCAGTATGCGGACGTCCCTCCGCCTTGCGATGCACCGCATCTGACGCCGCGCGCTGATCCACCAGGGAGTGCGGGACAGCCCTCAGTTACGCCCCCGCCCTGCGGAACACACGTGTGCCCACTGTCACGGCGAGTGCCGCGAATCCCAGGGCGACCAGGACTCCGTACAGCATGTGCGCGGTGGCGTACGAGCCCACGTACGCGTCCCGCACCGCGTCCACGAGATAACGGAACGGCGTGAGGTGCGACAGCACGTCCAGCCACCGCGGGCCGAGCGTCATCGGCAGCATCAGGCCGGAGAGCAGCATGGCCGGCATGGTGAGCGAGTTGACCACCGGGCCGAACTCCTGCGGCGTACCCACCTTCATGGCCAGCGCGTAGGACAGCGAGGCCAGGGAGACCGTCAGCAGACCGACGAACGCGAAGCCGATCAGCACCCCGGGGAGCGGCGCGCGCAACCCCATGAGCAGGGCGGCGAGTACCAGCAGTACCGCCTGGAACATGAACAGCAGGGTGTCCCGCAGCACCCGCCCCAGCAGCAGCGCCAGCCTGCTGACCGGGGTCACCCGCATCCGTTCCACGACGCCGGTCGACTTGTCGATGATGAGGGCGAAGCCGGCGAACGAGGCGCCGAAGAGTCCGAGCTGGAGCAGCAGACCGGGGACCAGGATCTGCCAGGAGTCACCGGACGTGCCGAGCGGCAGCCCGGTGAGCAGCGGGCCGAAGAGGAGGAGGTAGAGCAGCGGCATGAGCACGCCGAAGAGGATCTGGAATTTCGAGCGCAGGGTCTGCCGGGCGTACCGCCCGAAGACGATCGCGGTGTCGTGGAGAAGCATCGGACTCGATTCCTAAACGGTGACGGGAGCGGCGTCGGCCGGGGCGGGGGTGCGGCCGGTGATCGCGAGGAAGGTCTCCTGGAGCGAGGCGGCGGGTGAGCTCGCGTACCGGGTCTTCAGTCCGGCCGGGGTGCCCTCCGCCACCACCAGGCCGCCGTCGACCACGACCAGCCGGTCGGCGAGGGCGTCCGCCTCGTCGAGGTAGTGGGTGGTGAGCACCACGGTCGTGCCGGACTCGTCGCGCAGCCGGCGCACCAGGTCCCAGAGGTCGGCGCGGCTGGCCGGGTCGAGTCCGGTGGTCGGCTCGTCGAGGAAGAGCAGGGGCGGGCGGTGGGTGAGCCCCATCGCGATGTCGAGCCGGCGCCGCTGGCCCCCGGAGAGCGCGGCCGTCTTCCGGTCGAGCAGTTCGAGGAGCCCCAGCTCCCCTGCCAGTTCCCGGGCCCGGGCGACTGCCGCCGCCTTGCCGAGCCGGTACATCCGGCCCTGGGTGACCAGCTCCTCCCGCACAGAGATGTGGGGGTCCACGCCACCCGACTGTGCGACGTAGCCGCACTTCTCCCGGACGCCCGCCGGATCCGCGATCAGGTCGCAGCCGGCGACGGTGGCCGCGCCGCCGGTAGGGGCGAGGAGGGTGGTGAGCATGCGCAGGGTGGTGGTCTTGCCCGCCCCGTTGGGGCCGAGGAGGCCGACGATCTCGCCGGCCGCGACCGTCAGGTCGACGGAGCGGACGGCCTCCACAGGACCGGCCTTGGTGTCGAAGGTCCGGGCGAGCCCGGCCGTGCTGATGATTGGCATGGCGACCACAAAAACAGAGACAGTGCAAAATTGCAATGACACCAAAGATTCGATGACACCAAAGATTCATGGACCCCAGAGGAGCTCTACGATGGGGTCATGGCTGAGGGACTCAGGGAGCGCAAGAAGCGCCAGACCAGGCAGCACCTCTCGGACGTGGCCACCGGGCTGTTCCTGGAGCGGGGCTTCGACGCGGTCACGATCGCCGAGATCGCCGAGGCCGCGGACGTCTCGGTGAACACGGTCTACAACTACTTCCCGGCCAAGGAGGACCTCTTCCTGGACCGCAGCCGCGGCATCGTCGACCGCCTCTCGCGGTACGTCCGCGGCCGGGACCGGGGCGAGTCCGCGGCCGATGCGGTCCTGCGCGAACTGCGCATCCAGGTGGAAAGCGTGTCGCCCACGGTCGGGCTGATGGAGGGGTACGAGCGGTTCATGCGGGTCATCGAGGGCGCCGACAGCCTCAAGGCCCGCCTCTGGCACGTACAGCAGGAAGCCCTCGCCCACCTGGAGGCGACACTCCAGGAGGTGTCCGGAACCGGGCCCGATGAGCGGACCCCGGCCCTGGTGGCCGGTCAGCTCTCCTGGGTGCACAGCACCCTGATGGCGTACATCGGGCGCGAGATGGTCGCGGGGCGCAGGGCCGCCGAGGTGTCCCGGGACGCCCTGGTTCTGCTGGACGACATCGAGGACCTGCTGGGCGAAAAGGTGCTCAACTACGCCCGGCGCGCCGCCGAATGACGCATCCCGGTGTGATGTCCGTCATTTGAGACGTGACGCGCATCTCTTCGCCGCCCCAGCGCCCCTCACGGGGACTAACCTCCGCCGGAGAGCATGGACGAGAACCGTCGAGAAAGCATAGGGGTGCCAACGTGGCCAGGAAGCTCGCCGTCATCGGAGCCGGACTCATGGGGTCCGGTATCGCGCAGGTCTCCGCCCAGGCGGGCTGGGACGTCGTGCTGCGTGATGTCACCGACGCGGCCCTGACCCGTGGCCGTGACGGCATCAAGGCCTCGTACGAAAGGTTTGTCTCCAAGGGCAAGCTCGGGGCGTCCGACGCCGAGTCCGCCCTCGCCCGCATCACCACCACCACGGACCTCGACGCGGTCGCCGACGCGGACGTCGTCGTCGAGGCCGTCTTCGAGAAGCTGGAGGTGAAGCACGAGATCTTCCGGGCCCTCGACAAGATCGTCCGGGACGACGCGGTGCTCGCCTCCAACACCTCCGCCATCCCGATCACCAAGATCGCGGCCGTGACGGAGCGCCCGGAGCGCGTCGTCGGTGTGCACTTCTTCTCGCCGGTTCCGATGATGCAGCTCTGCGAGCTCGTACGCGGCTACAAGACCAGCGACGAAACCCTCGCTGCGGCCCGGGAGTTCGCCGAGTCGGTCGGCAAGACCTGCATCGTGGTCAACCGCGACGTGGCCGGCTTCGTCACCACCCGGCTGATCTCGGCGCTGGTCGTCGAGGCGGCCAAGCTCTACGAGTCGGGCGTCGCCTCGGCCGAGGACATCGACATCGCCTGCAAGCTGGGGTTCGGTCACGCCATGGGGCCGCTCGCGACCGCGGACCTGACCGGCGTCGACATCCTGCTGCACGCCACCGGCAACATCTACACCGAGTCGCAGGACGAGAAGTTCGCCGCCCCGGAGCTGATGCGCCGGATGGTCGATGCAGGTGACATCGGCCGCAAGAGCGGGCAGGGCTTCTACACCTACTGATCGTTCTCGGTCGCCGGACGCCTGATCTGCCGTCAATCAGGCCCCGGGGCCCGGGAGGCCACCTCCCGGGATCAGTGGAGCCGCAGCGCAATCACGGCGGACCGAAGTCACTCCACGGAGTGAATTCGGTATCGGTTCGCTTACAGACGGCAACTTCCCTGTCGCTGCCGCAGTCAGTTGGGGCAGAGACAGTTTCAGACAGACGGACCTGCCACGGAGTATTCCAGGGGAGCGCATATGCATATCAGGGGCGACCACGCCGAGCTGGTCGTCGGGGGCCGCCTCGACGTCCGAAGCGCGGCGGACGCCCGTACGGTCCTGCACTCGGCGCTCGACGACGGAGTCGGCGATCTGGTGCTGGACCTGACCGAGCTGGATTCATGGGACGCCACCGGACTCGGCGTCATCATGGGCGCGCACAGACGGGCCGGGCGGGCCGGCCGACGGCTGGTGCTGCGCGGCGTACCGCCGCAGATGCAACGCCTTCTGGTAGCCACCAGACTGCACCGCATCCTGGCGATCGAGGGCGGAATCGCCGCGGACTCGCTGCCGCGCGTCTGAAGGTGACCGGCAGTCGGCACCCGTCCGCGCTCCGTGGCCGAAGCCACACAATCCTCACGAGACCGTGATCTGTCGGGCGGCGCGGCACCCCGGATGTTCGTAGATACTGTGCGAAGGTTTAGGGTTCGGCCGTCTGCCGATTGACGGGCCCACCTGGCGGACACCGGACCGGAAGCGACAGCTGGACGTGCGAGGCCGGGTGGGGCAACCGTGCTCGACGCGTCTTGGGGGCTTTGGCGATGGACCCGACAAACCGGGGGCCGGAAGAGTACGGCCACGACATGAACGGCTCCGCGGACGACGCCGGCCGGCGCCGCCCCTCGCGTGATCCGCTGACGCCCGATTTCGGTCAGCAAACACCGCAGCAGGCACGCATCGTCCCGCTCATATCCGGCGACCTCCTGCTCACGGTCAACCCGGTGGACGGCAGCGAGGTCGAACCGTGCCCGCCCGGCGAGCAGCCCGCCGAACCCGTCCGGCGCACCGCCACCGAGCGCGCCGACCGCGAACGCGCCGCCGCACCCCCCGTGCCGCCCGGCCCGCCCGCCCTCCGGCTGCCGCTCCTGGAACGCGAGGACGAACGCGAACGGCTGGTGCGCCTGCTGGGCCGCGGCCGCTCGGTACGGCTCAGCGGCTCGGCCGGCTCCGGCCGCACCGCACTCCTGGACGCCGTCGCCGCCGACTGTGCGGGGCTCGCACCGGACGGAGTCGTACGGCTCAACGGCCACAAGCGGACCGTCACCGACCTGCTGTACGGACTCTTCGACGCGGTCCATGACGCGCCGCTGCACCGCCCGGACCGGACCCTGCTGCTGGAGAAGCTGCGGGGCACCGGCGCCGTCGTCGTCCTCGACGACCTGGAGTTCGGCGGCGCCGCGCTGGACGAGCTGCTCGCCGCGACACCCGAATGCGCCTTCCTGCTCGCCGCGACGCCCGACGTCGCCGCGGCCGGCGCCGGCTCCCACCTCGAAGAGGTCCTGCTCGCCGGGCTGGACCGCGCCGCCTCGGTCGACCTGCTGGAGCGGGTCGTCGAACGGAAGCTCACCGAGGAGGAGGCCAACTGGGCCGGAGACCTCTGGTTCGAGTCCGAGGGCCTGCCGCTGCGCTTCGTCCAGGCGGGCGCCCTGCTGCGTCAGCGCGACATGCAGCGCACCGATCCCACCGCGTACGACGAGTACGGCTACCTCGACAGCCGGCCCGCCGAGGCGCCGCTGCCGGCCGAGAACGCCGACCTGCCGCTGCCCAGCCTCGGCGAGGGCGCCGCACCCGCCGCGCTGCTCGCCTCACGGCTGAGCTCCGCCGCGCGCGAAACCCTGCGCTTCGCCGTCGCCCTCGGTGGCGAGGTGCCGCACCAGGCGCATCTGCCGGCGCTCGTGGGGGACACCCACGCCGACGCCGCGCTCGGCGAACTGGCCGGCTGCGGACTGCTCTCCCCGGCCGGGCCCCGCTACCGGCTGGCCGCCGGCGTGCTCGCCCAGCTGGAGGCCGCCGGATACGGCGACGACGCCACGACCCGGGCCCGCACGGTGGCCCAGCACTACGCCTGGTGGGCAGGCCACCCCTCGGTCACCCCCGCACGGGCGGTCGCCGAGGCCGACGCGATCGTCGCGGCGATGGCGCAGCTGGTGCCGGGTGACGGGGCCGGCCAGACCAGCGTCGCCGTACTGCTGGCCCGCAGCGCCTCGCCCGCTTTCGCGGCCGGGCTGCACTGGAGCGCCTGGGAGAAGTCCCTGCGGATCGGCCAGGAGGCGGGCCGGATCGCCGGAGAGGTCGCCGAAGAGGCTTACTTCCACCACGAGTTGGGCGTACTCGCGCTCTGCACCGGCAACCCGGACCGGGCCAGGGCCGAGCTGGAGACATCCATCAGCATGCGTGGCGCGCTGGCCGACAAGCCGGGCGCGGTGGTCGGGCGGCGGGCGCTCGCCCTGGTCGAGGACCGCTCGGGCGGGGTGGCGGCAGGCCGCGCTCCGGCGGCCGAGGAGATACCGGCGAACCCCTTCGAGACATCGGCGCCCGGTGGCCTGCCGGCCGGCATACCGGTCTCCATGCCGCGGCCGTACGCGGACGACACCGCCGTCGTGTCCCGGCAGACCCCTCCGCGGGGCGCCGGGGGAGCGGCCGGCGGGCGCTTCGCGGTCCTCGGCGGAGCGCGGCGCAATCTGGTCGCGGCGGGTGCGGGTGTGCTGCTGGCCGGGGTGCTCGGCACGGTGGTGACGCTCGGGCTGACGTCGAACAGTGATGCGCAGGGTGACCCCGGCGCCCCGGCCGAGCAGTCGGTGAGCGAGGGCGACGACAGCGACACCGGGCTTCCTGCCGAGGAGCCGGCGAAGTCCACGACCCCGTCCGCCCACGCATCGCACTCCGGGTCGTCCACGCCGGGGCCGACGGGCGGCGAGTCCGCGCCGGCCGGGAGCGGGACCGCGTCGTCCGGGACCACGGAGCCGCAGGACACCCCTTCGTCCTCGGGGAAGCCGTCGAGCGGCAAGCCGAGTCCGTCGCACTCCACGTCCAAGCCGCCCAAGCCGACGAAGTCGGATCCGCCGCCGAGCAGTCCCTCGCCGAGCCCGTCGGACACGAGTCCGTCGCCCTCTCCTTCCGACCCGGAGCCGGAGGAGCCGAGTGCGCCCGACATGTCGGACTCGGCGAGCGGGGCGACGGGGAGCCCGTCGGCGGCCTGAGCCGTTGCGCCCGGACGGGCTTTTGGTGCCGGACGGGGTCGGTGGGTGCCGCTCGTCCGGTGGGGTCCCGGCCTCCGGGGTGAGGGGTCCGTCCTCAAACGCCGGACGGGCTTGGTGGTGCCGGAGGGGGCCCGGGGTGCCCGGACGGACGGGCTCGTGGGCGCCGGACGGGCTCGGGGTGCCGGAGGGTGATCAAGCGCCGGAGGGCGCCCGGGGTCAGAACAGCCTGAGCTTGTCGTCCTCGATGCCGCGCATCGCGTTGTAGTCGAGCACCACGCAGCCGATACCGCGGTCCGTCGCCAGCACGCGGGCCTGGGGCTTGATCTCCTGGGCCGCGAAGATGCCCTTCACCGGGGCGAGATGGGGATCGCGGTTGAGCAGCTCCAGGTAGCGGGTCAGCTGTTCCACGCCGTCGATGTCGCCGCGCCGCTTGAGTTCGACCGCCACGGTCTGCCCGTCGGCGTCGCGGCACAGGATGTCGACCGGGCCGATGGCGGTGAAGTACTCGCGGCGGATCAGGGTGTAGCCCTCGCCGAGCGTCTCGATCCTGTCGGCGAGCAGCTCCTGCAGATGCGCTTCCACGCCGTCCTTGATCAGGCCGGGGTCCACGCCCAGTTCATGGGACGAGTCGTGGAGGATTTCTTCCATCGTGATGATCAGTTTTTCGCCCGCCTTGTTCACGACGGTCCAGACGCCCTCGGTGTCGCCGGAGCCCTCCTTCAAGGTGCAGGGGGCGACATCCAGTTGAGCGGTTTGTACGCCCTGTCGTCGGCGTGAATCGACACGCTCCCGTCCGCCTTCACCAGGATCAGACGGGGAGCGGAGGGCAGGTGGGCCGTGAGCCGGCCCGCGTAGTCCACGGAGCAGCGGGCGATGACGAGACGCATGGTCGGCAACGCTACTCGACGACAGGCGGTCGACGCGATTCACCCACCCGTCACTCCATCCCCGCCTCGACCTGACCGAATCTGGCTTGTCCGTCTTTGAACCCCTTCGTTATTGGCCGGTTGTGTTCCCAATCTCCTGGTGCGGCCCGGACTGCACCCTTACCGTGGATGCAGGAGGTCGCCGTCTGTGCACGCTGCGTCGCCGTCCTCCTTCCCTGCCCGTAAGGCTCCGGCGCTCCGCCGGGGTCGCGAGAGGAGAACCCATGTCGCTCGACGTCTCACCGGCGCTGTTGGAACAGGCCGAGCGAGGCGAGGTCGACGAAGCCGACTTCGTCGACTGCGTCCGGACCTCCCTGCCCTTCGCATGGGAGATGATCAGCTCGTTGGTGGCACAGCTGAAGGTCGACGGTGGCGAGTTCGCCGACAACCAGACGCCGCCGCCGAACGAGCAGGCACGTGGTCAGCTGCTGCGTGCGCTCGCGAGTGATGCGATACGCGGCGCGCTGCAGCGGCACTTCGGGGTGCGTCTCGCATTCCAGAACTGCCACCGCGTCGCGGTGTTCCCGCTGGACGCCTCGGTCGACGACCGGCTGGCCCGATTCACCTCGGTGAGGGGCCAGTTGCTCAACCAGTCGCCCGAACTACGGGACTGCTGAACGCCTCTGCTGCCGCTCCGGGCCGCGGGAGGTGCGACTGGTCCGGGGCGGCAGCTCCCGTTCGTACACCGGAATACCGGCTGCGGGCGGTCATTTCAGGAGCGGCAGCACCTCGGTGCCCAGGCGCGCTACGTTCTCCTCCGTGGCCATGAGATCTCCTGAACCCTCGACCAGGAGCGCGAAGCGGGTGATGCCCGTGCGCTCCGCCGTGGCCGCGAGCCGGTCGGCCGCGAGCCGGGGCGGGCCCACCGGGTGAAGGCCGCACAGCAGCTCCGTGTAGCCGACCGGGTCGCGCATCACCCGGTGCCGGCCGTCGACCGTCACATGGGCGCCGAGCCCCTGCCGCAGCCAGCCGGGCATCGCCTTCACGAGGGTCTCGGTGGCGTCCTCGGTACGGTCCGCGATCTGGGCCACCCCCGCGGAGACGTGCCCGGCCTGCCGCACGCTCTCCGGCGACCGGCCGGCGGCGAGCGCGCTGGACCGCCACAGAGCCACCATCTCGGCCTTCTCCTCGTCGCCGCAGTGCATCCCGAGCAGCATCGGCAGGCCGTTCTCGGCGGCGAGTCTCACGCTCTTCGGCGAGGTGCAGGCGACGATCACCTCCGGACCGCCGGGGTTCTCGCCGTCCTCCCCGTCGAAGAGTTCGTCGGCCCGGGGGACCACCGCCACCTCGCGGAAGCCGTAGCGCTCCCCGCGGCCCGCCACCCGTGGTTCGCGCAGCCAGTCGAGCAGGAGCCCCAGGGACTCGGGGAAGCCCTTCTCGTACGCCTCCAGGCCGCCGCCGAACACCTCCAGGTCGATCCAGGGGCCGCCCCGGCCGACGCCGAGAGTGAACCGGCCCCCGCTGGTGAGGTGGAGCAGGGCCGCCTGCTCGCCGAGTGCGACCGGATGCTGGGTCGGCAGCACGCTCACCGCCGTGCCGACCCGGATTCTGCGGGTGCGGCCGAGCAGCAGCGCGGCCAGTGTCACGGCGGACGGGCAGACCCCGTACGGCACGAAATGATGTTCGGCCAGCCAGACCGAGTCGAGTCCGGATTCCTCCGCGACCTCGGCGGACCGGATGGCGCGATGCAGCGCTTCACCCGGCCCCTGCCCCGGAAACTGGGCTGCCAGTACGAACGTTCCCACGCGCATCGCCTATTGCCTCCTTGCGGCCGACGCGGCTCTCCCCTACTGGCAACAACGTCTGACACGTGCCAAAGGCACGGTCCGCGGGGAAGTTGTTGCGATTTTCCGGTAACCCGTCCCGTCCCGGGCCCCGCGGCGAGCGGTGCGGGACGTGTACCCCGGCCGAATGGCCCTACGCTGGACGGGAACTGCCCAGCCCTGCCCCGTGAGGTGTCACGTGTCCCCGCGCCGCAACCGCCCCCGAGGCGGCGAGAGTCCCACCGACAGCGCACGCACGGCGGGGGACCGGTACGGCGGTGGAGGGCGCTCCGAGGAGTGGCAGGACGAGGAGTGGTCCGTCCGCCCGGTGAGCGGTGCGAGCGCGGCGGGCAAGCGCTACCGGTGCCCCGGCTGCGACCAGGAGATCCCGTCCGGCGTCCCGCACCTGGTGGCCTGGTCGCAGTACGGCGGGATCGACGACCGCAGGCACTGGCACAAGGCCTGCTGGAACGCGAAGGACCGCCGCACCACACGGGTGCAGCGGTCCAGGAACGCGCCGAGGTACTGAGCGCCCGGCTGCGCCGGCCGGCGGCGGCCGGTCAGACGTCGCGCCGGCTCATGGCCAGGTAGGCGCCGCCCAGGGCCACGGCGGTCACGGCGAGCATGATCCACAGCGGCTCCCAGCCGGACGGCCCCGACGCGGTGACCGAGGCGTCGTAGAAATTGCTGAGCTGGTTGGGGATCGAGTACTCCAGCAGCCACTGCTGGACCTTCGAGAGCGACTCGGCGAACATGAAGATGGCCAGCACGAGCGGCAGCAGCACCACGCCGATCATGACGGTGATCGCACCGGCCGAGTGCCGGATCAGCGTGCCGACCGCCAGCGAGAGCAGCCCCAGCGTCGCGATGTAGAGGCCCACACCGACCGTGCTGCGCAGCCAGTCCTCGCCGCTGGGCGTATCGGCGTCCAGGATGGCCGTCTGCAGCACGCCGACGATCGAGGTCATCACGGTCGTGAGGACGAAGGTGAGCAGGAAGAAGACGATGGCCTTCGCGCTGAGCACCCGGGCATGGCTGGGGCAGGCGGTCAGCGTCGTACGGATCATGCCGGTGCCGTACTCCGAGGCGATCGTCATCACGCCGAGCGTGATCACACAGATCGAACCGAGCAGCACGCCGAAGAAGCCGAGGCTGAGCACCGGGGTGGAGCCCAGGTCGGAGTCGGACAGATCGACGGCGAGCGCCGAGAGCAGGCCGATGCCGAGCAGCAGCACGATCATGACGCCGAGCGTCCACATCGTGGAGCGCACGGAACGGATCTTGGTCCACTCGGAGGCGATCGCGTCGCCGAGGGTGGCGCGCCGCACCGGGATCGGCGAGGTGTAGAAGGCGCCCTGCGCGCCCTGCTGCTGGTAAGCCTGCGGGTGCTGCGGTGCGGCCGGCTGCTCGTACGCCTGCTGCTGGTACGGCGTCGGCGGCGTGGACGGCGTTGTCATCGGGGGTCCTCGCTGGTGTCGCGCGCGGTCAGATCGGCGGGAGCCGCTGCGGGCGCCGCCGGGGCGGGGGAGGCGGCAGCGGGCGCTGCCGGGACGGGCGCCGCAGGGGCGGGCGCTGCTGCCGGGACCGGCGCCGGGCCGCCCGGGGCGACTGCCGGTGCCTGGCCGGGCGCGGGGGCTGCCGCGTACGGGTTCTGTCCGGGCGGCGGCGGGGCGTACCAGCCCTGCTGCGGGACCTCCGGCACGGTCTGCTGCGGCGGGGCGTACCCCGGGTGCGGCTGCCCGTATCCGTTGCCCGGCAGCGGCTGCACCAGCCCCGCCTTCTGGTCCGCCGTCGAGCGGTAGTCGACGGCGCCCTGCGTCATCCGCATGTACGCCTCCTCCAGCGAGGCCTGGTGCGGCGAGAGCTCCCACAGCCGGACGTCCGACCCGTGGGCCAGATCGCTGATCCGCGGCAGCGCGAGGCCGGTGATCCGCAGGGCTCCGTCCGGCTCCGACATCACCCGCCCACCCGCCTCGGTGAGCGTGGCGGTCAGCTTCTCCCGCTGCTCGGCGCCGTTGTCCTGGACCCGGACCCGGGCGAAGTCGGCCGAGTTGGCCGAGATGAAGTCCGTGATGCTCATGTCGGCCATCAGCTGGCCGCGGCCGATCACGATCAGATGGTCGGCGGTGAGCGCCATCTCGCTCATGAGGTGGCTGGAGACGAAGACGGTGCGGCCCTCGGACGCCAGCATCTTCATCAGGTTGCGGACCCAGAGGATGCCCTCCGGGTCGAGGCCGTTGACCGGCTCGTCGAAGAGCAGCACCTGCGGATCGCCCAGCAGGGCGGCCGCGATGCCGAGCCGCTGTCCCATGCCGAGCGAGAAGCCCTTGGACCGCTTCCGCGCCACGTCCTGCAGACCGACGACACCGAGCACCTCGTCGACCCGGGCCGCGGGGATGCCGGCGAGCTGGGCCAGCGAGAGCAGATGGTTGCGGGCGCTGCGGCCGCCGTGCACCGCCTTGGCGTCCAGCAGCGCACCCACCTGACGCGGTGCGTTGGGCAGGCTGCGGTAGGCGTGGCCGCCGATCGTCACATGGCCGGAGGTCGGCCGGTCCAGACCGAGGATCATGCGCATGGTCGTCGACTTGCCCGACCCGTTGGGACCGAGGAATCCGGTGACGGTGCCCGGCCGCACCTGGAAGGAAAGGTTGTACACGGCCGTCTTCGCGCCATAGCGCTTGGTCAGGCCGACTGCCTCGATCATGCTCCAGCCCCATCGACTTATCTGTCGTCGGGGCACAGGCCGTCCGGCCGCACGCCCCCGTAAGAGTTAGGAGGATAACCAGGCCTTGACGGTTCCGGCCAAGCCGTTGCGCGGCGCGTCCCGTACGGCGGCCGTGGACCGGGGGTCCACGGCCGCCCCGGTCAGGCGTCCCGCTTCTTGAGTACGAGGAAGCCGCCGATCACCGCGGCCGCCACCCAGGCGACCATGATCAGCAGCCCGGCCCATGGTCCGTACGGTGCCGGATCGCTGTTCATCGCGTCGGGCACCACCTGCATGATCTTGGATCCGGCCTGGTCGGGGAAGTACTGGGCGACGCTCTTGGCGCCCGGTACGGCCGACAGGATCTGGGAGACCAGGAAGAAGAACGGCATCAGGATGCCGAGCGACAGCATGGAACTGCGCAGCATCGTCGCGACCGCCATGGAGAAGATCGCGATCAGCCCCATGTAGATGCCGCCGCCGAACACCGCCCGCAGCACGTTGTCCGCGCCGATGTCGGTCCTGTGGTCACCGAGCAGGGCCTGGCCGAGGAAGAAGGTGACGAAACTGGTGATCAGACCGACCACCAGGGCCAGCACGCCGGCCACCAGCATCTTGCTGAAGAGGAAGGTGGCGCGCTGCGGCACCGCCGCCAGCGAGGTGCGGATCATGCCGGAGCTGTACTCCGTACCGACCACCAGGACACCGAAGACGACCATCGCCAGCTGGCCGAGAATCATCCCCGAGAAGCTGATGAAGGTGGGGTCGAAGGTGGCCCGTTCCGCATCGGAGAGGCTGTCGAACTGGGAGTTCATCACCGCGCAGAGCGCGGCGCCCATCGCCACGGTGACGACGAACGCGCAGATCAGCGTCCAGGTGGTCGAGGAGACCGTACGGATCTTGGTCCATTCCGAGGTCAGGACCGCGGGTACTGATGCCATCGTCGTCACGCCCCCTTGCCGGTGCCGGACCCGCCGGACCCGCCGGGAGTTCCCGGGTCGCCCCCGGGCGGCTGGTTCCACTGATCGCCCCAGTGCGGTCCCACCGGGGGCGGCGCGGCGCCCCGTTCCGAGTGCGCGTGGTACTCGACCGAGTCCGCCGTCATCTGCATGAACGCCTCCTCCAGCGAGGCCCGCTGGGAGCTCAGCTCGTGCAGCACGATCGTGTGCCGGGCGGCGAGCTCGCCCATCGCCTCGGTGGTGGCGCCGTCGACCTCCAGCGTGCCGTTCCCCGACTCGACCGCCACGACTCCCTCCGCGTGCAGCGCGTCGCGCAGCCGCTCCTGCTGCGGCGAGCGCAGCCGTACATAACTGCGCGAATTCTGGTGGATGAAGTCGGCCATCGAGGTGTCGGCCAGCAGTTTTCCCTGGCCGATCACGATCAGATGATCAGCGGTCAGCGCCATTTCACTCATCAGGTGCGAGGAGACGAAGATCGTCCGGCCTTCCGAGGCCAGCGCCTTCATCAGGTTTCGGATCCAGTGAATTCCCTCGGGGTCCAGACCGTTGACGGGTTCGTCGAACATCAGGATCTCGGGGTCGCCGAGCAGCGCCGAGGCGATTCCGAGCCGCTGGCCCATGCCGAGCGAGAAACCCTTGGACTTCTTCTTCGCCACCGCGGTCAGGCCGACGGTGTCGAGGACCTCCGCCACCCGGCTGCGCGGGATCCGATTGCTCTGCGCCAGACAGAGCAGGTTGTTGTACGCGCTGCGGCCGCCGTGCATCGACTTGGCGTCGAGCAGCGCGCCGATGTACTTCAGGGGTTCTTCCAGCTCGCGGTAGTGCTTGCCGTCGATGCGTACCGATCCGCTGGTGGGGTTGTCGAGATCGAGCATCATCCGCATCGTGGTGGACTTGCCCGCCCCGTTGGGTCCCAGAAAACCCGTCACCATCCCCGGCTTGATCCGGCACGACAACTGGTCGACGGCAACCTTGCTGCCGAAACGCTTGGTGAGGCCATCGAGCTCGATCATGCGTTCACGCTAGAACGGCCGCGCGCCCGGCGCCACCACAAAGGCGGAACCGGGCGCGTCGGAGCCGGACCGACCGGTGCGTCAGGGACGACCGGCCGTGCGTGCGTTGTTGTGCGGGCGTCAGCGGGTCTGCTGGGCCGGAACGCCGCGGGTGACAGGCTCCTCCTCGGCGGGGGTGCCTGCGGCCGCCACAGCGGCACCGGTCAGCGTCGCCAGCATCTCGCGGACGTTGGTCAGCTGCGCGTTGATCGAGTCGCGGCGGTTGGTGAGCGCCGCCAGCTCGCGCTCCGACTCGCTGCGGATCCGGTCGGCCTTCGCGTTGGCGTCGGCCACGATGTCCTCGGACTGGCGCTGCGCGGTCTCCACCGTCTGACGGGCCCGGCGCTCGGCGTCCGTGCGGAGCTTCTCGGCCTCCAGGCGGAGCTGCTCCGCGCGGTGCTCGATCTCGGCCAGACGCTTCTCGGCCTTGGCCTGACGGGCCGCGAGGTCGCGCTCCGACTGGTCACGGCGCTTGGCCAGGTTGGTCTCGAAGTCCGCGGCGGCCTGGGCGGCCTTGGCGCGGGTCTCCTCGAAGAGGGCGTCGGCCTCCTCGCGCTTCTGCGCGGCGTCCTTCTGCGCGTCCGTGCGCAGGGTGGTCGCCTCGCCCTGGGCCTTCTCGACGATGCGGACACCGTCGTCCTCGGCCTTGGACTTGCGCTCGGCGGCGAAGGTCTCGGCGTCGTTGCGCACCTGCTGGGCGGCGGACTCGGCGAGCTCGCGGTGCTGCTCGGCGGCGCGACGGGCCTCCTCGCGCAGGTCCTTCGCCTCCTCCTCGGCAAGGCGGAGGATCTTCTCCACGCGCGCGCCGAGGCCGGCGTACGACGGCTCGGCGTCGTTCACCTGGGCCTGGGCGTTCTGCGTTTCGAGGTGGAGTTCCTCGATGCGCTTTTCCAGAGACGTGATGCGGGCGAGAGCACTATCACGGTCGGCGACGAGCTTGGTAATGCGGTCATCCACCTGACCGCGGTCGTAACCACGCCGCACGAGCTCGAAGCCGAAGGGGGAGGAAGGGTCACTCATGGGGTTCCTGTCGAAGTAAGACCGGTGAGGTGATAGGGGGAATCCTAGGGGCCCGGACGGCGTGTCATCGAGCAGATGCCCGTTTGATCTGGAGAATGACACCCCTTTTGAGTGGCTAACCCCCGCAACCCTTGCCACTCGGAGGGCTGAACGTCCTTGCCGAACCACGGGAGAGGGCCGACCGACTACCCATCGGACGGCTTGCCACTCGAACGAGTGCCCGCCGCGGCCCCGGCCTTGACGCCGTCGGCGCCCTTACCGCCCGCCGCGGGGGTCTCGAAAGACTCCAACGCCTCCAGAACGTCCTGGACACGGGAGATCTCCGTGTTGATGTCAGCGCGCCGGCGCACCAGTACATCGAGTTCGCGCCTTCCCTCGTCCACCGTCCGCTTGGCCTCGGCCTCGGCGTCGGACCGCAGCTTCTCGGCCTCGCGCACCAGGCTGGCCTTCTTCTGCTCGGCCTCCTTCAGCAGCGACTCGGCCCGCTTCACGGCGGCGATCCGGACCTTGCTCGCCTCCGAATTGGCGTCCGCCAGCAGTTCCTTGGCCTTCGCCGCGGCTTCCTCGCGCTGCTCGGTCGCCGCCTTCATCAGGTTGTCGACGCGCTCGCCGGCCGTCTTCATCTGCTCGGAGGTCTCCCGCCGGGCACGGTCGTGCAGCTCCTCGATCTCACCCTCCAGGCGAGTCCTGAGCTCCTCGGCCCGCTCCCGGATCGCGGTGGCGTCACGGCGCGCGCCGACCAGCAGCTCGTCCGCGTCCGTCCGGGCCCGCTCGACCAGGGAGTTGCCCTCGACGGTCGCTTCGGAGGTGATCCGGACGGCCTCGTTGCGGGCCGCTCCGACCATCGTGTCGGCCTGCCCCTCGGCCTCGGTGGCGGCGCGCAGCGCCTCCTCCTGGGCCTTGTTCATCAGCTGGTCGGCCTGCTCCGCGGCGTCGGCCCGGCGCTTCGACGCGGACTCGCGCGCCTCGTCGAGCAGCCGGTCCGCCTCCTGTCGGGCCTCGGACCGCATCTGCTCGGCCGCGGCCTCGGCGTCGCCGCGCAGCCGCTCCGCCTCCTCGCGGGTGCGGGCCGCGTGCTCCTGCGCGGAACCGACGGTGGCCGCGGCCTCCGCCCGCATCCGCTCCGCCTCGCCCGCCGCCTCGTCGCCGACCCGGGCCGCCAGCTGAGCCGCCTCCGTACGGATGCGCTCGCTCTCGCCGGTCGCCTCGGACATCAGGCGGTCGGCCTGGACCGCCGCCTCCGACCGCATCCGGTTGGCGTCCTCGCGGGCCTCCGCGCGGCTGCGGGCCGCGTCCTGCTCGGCCGAGGCCAGCGCGTCGGACGCCTCGGTGCGCATCCGCTGGCTGTACTCCGCCGTCTCGGCGCGCAGCCGCTCCGACTCCGTGATCGCCTCGGAGACCGTCCGCTCGGCCATCGCCTCCGCGGCCTCGGTCTCCTCCTGCGCGACCCGGCGGATCCGGGCAGCGTCCTCGCCGGCCCGCTCCCGCTCGGCGTAGGCGTCGGAGCGGACCCGGTCCGCCTCCTCCTGCGCCTCGGACTTCGTCCGCTCCGCGACGTGCTCGGCGGTGGAGCGCAGCCCGGCGATCTCCGCCTCGGCCTGTTCCTGCAGCCCGTTGACCGAATCCCGTACCTGCTGGGCGGTCTGCTCGGCCGCGGAGACCATCTCGGTCGCCCGGCTGTCCGCCTCCTCGACCAGGCGCTGGGCCTCGGCCTGCGCCTCCTCGACCCGCTTGCGGGCGGAGGCGAGAAGGTCCTCGCTCTGCTCGCGGGCCCGCTCGCGCTCCTGGTTCGCCTCGGCACGTGCCGCGTCGAGGGTCTCCTCGGCCTCGCGGCGGCGCCGGTTCGCCTCCTCCTGGGCGGCGGCCAGCGCCTCGGCGGCCTCCGTGCCCACCCGCTCCGCAGCGGCCGCGGCCTCCGAGCGCACCCGGTCGGCACTCTCCTGCGCCTCGGACTTCAGCCGCTCCGCCTCGGCCGCGGCCTCGCTGCGCAGCCGTACGGCGACGGTCTCGCCCTCCGCGCGGGAGCGCGAAGCGTCGGCCGCGGCCTCGTCGCGCAGCCGCTCGGCCTCGGTCTCGGCCTGCTCCTGGAGCGAGCGCAGCCGCTCGGCGGCCTCGGCGCGCAGCCGCTCGGTCTCCTCGTTCGTCTCGCGCCGCAGCCGCTCCGCGTCGGTGCGCGCCTCGCCCAGCGTCTGCTCGGCGGTGCTGACCTTGGTCTCGGCCTCGGTGTGCAGCCGGGTCAGCTCGTCGGCCGCCTCCGCCTGCCGGGCGGCGACCGCGCGCTCGGTCTCCTCGCGCAGCTCCGCCGCCGCCTGCTCGGCCGCGGACGTCGTCGACTCCGCCTGCTCCTCGGACTCGGTGCGCAGCCGGTCGGCCTCGGCGCGGGCCCGCTCCAGGGCCTCCTCGGCCTGCTTGCGCAGCGCCCCGGCCCGCTCGGTGGCCTCGGTACGGATGCGCTCGCTCTCGGTGCCCGCGGCGCCGCGCAGCTCGTCCGCGTCCGTCCGCGCCTTGGAGAGCAGCTCCTCGGCGGTCTTCGCGCCCTCCTCGATCTGCTGGACGGCCTCCCGACGGGCCTCGCCCCGGATCCGCTCGCCCTCGGCGACCGCTTCGGAACGCAGCTGCTCGGCCTCGCCGCGCAGCCTGCGCGCCTCCTCCTGCAGCTCGACCGTCTTGGCCCGGTACTCCTTGGTGTCGTCCTTGGCCGCGCCCTTGAGCTGGTCGGCCTGCTCGGCGGCCTCGCCGCGCAGCCGGTCCGCCTCGGCCTCCGCCTCGCGGCGGATCCGGTCGGCCTCCTCGCCCGCCGCCCGGGTGGTCGACCTGGCGTCGTCGGACGCCTTGGTCAGGACCTCCTCGGCGGCGCGGGCGGCCTTGGCGAGCTGGGCCGCCGCGTCCTCCGCGGCGGCGGTGCGGGCGCTGTCGGCCGCCTCGGACCGGAGCCGTTCCGCCTCGGCACGGGCATCGGCCAGCGCCTGCTCGGCCTCCGCCTTGAGCGACTCGGCGTCCTTGGTGGCCTCGCCGACCAGCCGGGCGATCTCCGACTTGGCCGTACGGGTGCGCTGCTCGTTCTGCGACTCGGCGCCGGCCAGCCGCTTGACCGCCGACTCCTTCGCCTCGGACAGGACCTTCTCGGCCTCCACCCGGGCCTCGCGCAGCTGCGTCTCGGCCTCCTGCATGCGCTGCTCGGCGGCGCGGTTCAGCTCGGTGGTCTGCTGCCGGGTCTGCTCGGTCTCGGCCGTCGTCGACGTACGCAGCTGCTCGGCGTGACTGGTGGCCTCCTGCGCCTGGCTGGAGGCGGCGTTCAGCAGTCGCTCGGCGTCCCTGCGGGCCCGCAGCAGGATCGACTCGGCCTCGGACCGGGCGGACTCCGCCTCGGAACCGAGCCGCTGCCGGGTCTCGTCCGCCAGCCGGCCGGCCTCGCTCCTGGCGGCGGCGAGCGCCTGCTCGGCCTCCGCCCGGGACTCCTCCAGCAGCCGGCGGGCCTGGGACTCGGTCCTGGCCCGCAACTGCTCGGCCCACGCGACGTTCTCGTTGACATGGGACTCGACGGTCTGGCGGCGCTCCGCCAGCTCCTGGTCGAGCCGCTGGCGCCGCTGCACGGCCTCGCTGTGCAGCTCGGCCTGCAGCCGCGCCTGGTGCTCCGCGTGCTCCTGCAGGATCCGCTGCGTCTGCGCACGGGCCTCGCGCAGCTCGCGCTCGGCGTCGTTGCGCAGCTGGTCGGCCTGGACCTGGGCATTACGGAGCAGCTGCTCCGCCTGGTAGCCGATGTCCGCGCTGTCGTAGGCGGGACGGGTCGCCAGACTGCGGCGGGCCTCGTGCAGCTTGGCACGCAAGACCTCGACCTGGTAACCGAGGTCCTCGGCGTGCTGGACGGCCTTCTCCCGGTCGGTCTTCAGCCGGTCCATCTCGGCTTCGAACCGCGAGAGATGGTCGTCTTCAGCTCGGTGGCTCTCCTGGCGTTCGTAGCCCCGCACTGCGCGGTCCCATCCTTCCCCGAGCTCTCAACTCTTTCCCCAAGCTCTCAACTTCGTTCGAGCAGGGGATGCCCACTGAGCAGGGGAGACCCCAACCCTGGTCGATAACTCCAAACGAGTACCGTTCGCCGGCGAACGGTCCCCCCGGGGAATGGTGACAGATCAACGGCTGAGGACGCGTCGCGGCCCCGACCCGGCCCCGGCCCGGAACAGCCCACTCTACCGGGCCGGGTATCCCTCGGGTCAGTGCTCCGTCCGGGACGTGACCAGTTCGGTGAGGACGCCGTGGCAGTCCTTGGGGTGGAGGAAGGTGATCCGGGACCCCATCGACCCCGTCCTGGGCTCGTCGTACAGCACCCTGACACCCTTTTCACGGATGTCCGCGGCGTCCGCGTCCACGTCCGCCGTACCGAAGGCGATGTGGTGCACACCCTCGCCATTCTTGGCCAGCCATTTGCCCACGGCGGAGTCCTCGCGGGTCGGTTCCAGCAGTTGGAGGTAGGAGGCGCCGCCGTCCGACGTCTCATTGATCTTGAGCATGGCCTCCCGTACGCCCTGCTCCTCGTTGATCTCGGAGTGGAACACCTCGAACCCGTAGGTCGAGCGGTAGAACTCGACAGTGGCGTCAAGGTCGAAACAGGCGATCCCGATGTGGTCGATTCGCGTCAGCATGGGAACAGTGCAGCGCTCCGGGGATGGTTACGCAACGTGCGCGCGATCACACCCGCTGCCGGATGACGGGCGCCGTACCGCTCAGTACATTCAGGTAAACCCTCGTTCACTCCTATTCCAAGGGGCTGTGCCTCATGTCAGGAACGACCGGTACCACTTCCGTGATCGTCGCGGGCGCCCGTACGCCCATGGGCCGCCTCCTCGGCTCACTGAAGAGCTTCTCCGGGGCCGATCTCGGCGGCTTCGCCATCAAGGCGGCGCTGGAACGGGCCGGCATCGGCGGCGACCAGGTCGAGTACGTGATCATGGGCCAGGTGCTGCAGGCCGGGGCAGGGCAGATCCCGGCACGGCAGGCCGCGGTCAAGGCCGGCATCCCGCTGAACGTCCCCGCGCTCACCGTCAACAAGGTGTGCCTCTCCGGACTCGACGCCATCGCGCTGGCCGACCAGCTGATCCGCGCCGGTGAGTTCGACATCGTCGTGGCCGGCGGCCAGGAGTCCATGACGAACGCCCCGCACCTCCTCCCCAAGTCGCGCGAGGGCCACAAGTACGGCGCGATCGAGATGCTCGACTCCATGGCGTACGACGGTCTGACCGACGCCTACGAGAACATCCCGATGGGCGAGTCCACCGAGAAGCACAACACCCGGCTCGGACTGGACCGTGCGGCCCAGGACGAGATCGGCGCCCTGTCCCACCAGCGCGCCGCCGCCGCCCAGAAGAACGGCCTCTTCGAGGCCGAGATCACCCCGGTCGAGATCCCGCAGCGCAAGGGCGACCCGGTCCTCTTCTCCAAGGACGAGGGCATCCGCGCCGAGACGACCGCGGAGTCGCTCGGCAAGCTGCGCCCCGCCTTCGCCAAGGACGGCACGATCACCGCGGGCACCTCCTCGCAGATCTCCGACGGCGCCGCCGCGGTCGTCGTCATGAGCAAGGCCAAGGCGCAGGCGCTCGGCCTGGACTGGATCGCCGAGATCGGCGCCCACGGCAACGTGGCGGGCCCGGACAACTCGCTCCAGTCCCAGCCGTCCAACGCCATCCGGCACGCCCTGAAGAAGGAGGGGCTCGGCGTCGAGGACCTCGACCTCATCGAGATCAACGAGGCGTTCGCGGCCGTCGCCGTCCAGTCGATGAAGGACCTCGGCGTCACCTCGGACAAGGTCAACGTCAACGGCGGCGCCATCGCGCTCGGCCACCCGATCGGGATGTCCGGCGCCCGTGTGGTGCTGCACCTCGCCCTGGAGCTGAAGCGGCGCGGCGGCGGCACCGGTGCGGCGGCGCTGTGCGGCGGCGGCGGTCAGGGCGATGCACTGATCCTCCGCGTTCCGGGCAAGTAGTACGTAGTACGCAGAACAGGCAACGAGGAGACGGAGCGGTGATGGTGGACGTCCCCACCCTGGTGGAGCAGGCCCGCGAGGGCAGGCCGCGGGCCGTGGCCCGGCTCATCTCCCTGGTGGAGGGGGCGTCGCCGCAGCTGCGCGAGGTGATGGCGGCCCTGGCGCCGCTGGCGGGCAACGCCTACGTCGTCGGTCTGACCGGATCCCCGGGTGTCGGCAAGTCGACATCGACATCGGCGCTCGTCTCCGCTTACCGGCGGCAGGGCAAGCGGGTCGCCGTGCTCGCGGTCGACCCGTCGTCGCCGTTCTCCGGCGGCGCGCTCCTCGGGGACCGGGTCCGGATGTCGGACCACGCCTCCGACCCGGGCGTCTACATCCGCTCCATGGCCACCCGCGGGCACCTGGGCGGCCTCGCCTGGTCGGCACCGCAGGCGATCCGGGTGCTGGACGCGGCGGGCTGCGACGTGATCCTGGTGGAGACCGTGGGCGTGGGCCAGTCGGAGGTGGAGATCGCCTCCCAGGCCGACACCTCCGTCGTCCTCCTCGCCCCCGGCATGGGTGACGGCATCCAGGCGGCCAAGGCCGGCATCCTGGAGATCGGCGACGTGTACGTCGTCAACAAGGCCGACCGGGACGGCGCAGACGCCACCGCCCGGGAGCTCAACCACATGCTGGGCCTCGGGGAGTCCCGGGGGCCCGGTGCCTGGCGGCCGCCGATCGTGAAGACGGTCGCCGCCCGCGGTGAGGGCATCGACGAGGTGGTCGAGGCGCTGGAGAAGCACCGGGCGTGGATGGAGGAGCACGGCGTCCTGGCCGAGCGGCGGGCCTCCCGTGCCGCCCACGAGGTCGAGACGATCGCGGTCACCCGGCTCCGCGAACGCATCGGCGACCTGCACGGCGACCGCCGCCTCGGCGCGCTCGCCGAACGCATCGTGGCCGGCCGGCTCGACCCGTACACGGCGGCGGACGAACTGGTGGCAGGGCTCACCGGAGAGGCCTGAGCGTTCCCCTTGGGCCCCTCGTGCGGATCATGCCCCGGTCCCTTCCTCGGTCCGGCCTGATCCGGACGGAACCTCCCCCTCCAGTCCGGCGCGGCGTGCGGGCCGCACCGGACTGGAGGGTGGCCGGTCCCGGCACCACCCCTGCCGAAATTGCGGCGCACCTCCGTTGTCCACGGCCGAGTTCACGTCACCTGTGGTCCCGAGGTGCGCCGTTCGCGCTCCGCGTTCGCCCCCGCTGCGTGGCTGAAAACACGTCAGGTGTAGTGCGGGAGTGCGCCGTTCGTCCTATGCGGCCCTGCCGTCACCGCGACGCCCGTGTCAGGATTGCCGCCGGTCACGTGCTCGTGCGTGCCAGGGGGGAAGTGCCACATGCTGGGTCCGCTGCGGGAGGACTCGCCCAGACAGATCGGCCCGTACGCGATACGGGCCCGGCTGGGCGCGGGCGGTATGGGGGAGGTCTTCCTGGGGGAGCGGGGCGACGGGTCCGATCCCGTCGCGGTCAAGACGGTCCGCCGCGACGTGGCGCAGGACGCCGGCTTCCGCAGCCGCTTCCGTCGCGAGATCACCATGGCCAGGTCCGTCACCGGCCCCCACGTCGCGCCGCTGCTCGACGGGGACGCCGAGAGCGAGGTGCCCTGGCTCGCCACCGCGTACGTGGCCGGGCCGACCCTGTCCGCCGCGGTCCGCGGAGCCGGTGCGCTCGACGAGGCCGAGGTCCGGCTGCTGGGCGCCGGACTCGCCCACGCCCTGGCGGCCGTCCACGCGGCGGGGATCGTCCACCGTGACGTGAAGCCGGGCAATGTGATGCTCGCGGCCGACGGCCCGCGTCTCATCGACTTCGGGATCGCGCGGGACGCCGGCGCCACCCCGCTCACCACCACCGGCCGAATGGTCGGCAGCCCCGCCTTCATGTCGCCGGAACACGTGGCGGGCAGCGGACGCGTCGTACCCGCGTCCGACGTCTTCTGCCTCGCCTCCGTGCTCTGCTTCGCCGCCACCGGCCGCGACCCGTTCGGGGACGGCCCGGTCGCGGCCGTCCTGTACCGGGTCAAGTACGTCGAGGCCGACCTGGAGGACGTGCCCGAGGAACTGCGCGCGGTCCTGGAGGCCTGCCTGACCGCCGACCCCGCCGCCCGCCCCACGGCCGCGGAGCTGGCCCGGCGGCTCGAACCGGGAGCCGCCGCCGGGTGGCCCGCGCCGGTGGGCGAGCAGATCGCGGAGTACGGGCGGGAGCTGGCCCGGGTCGTCGCGCTGGACGGGCCGCTGCTGCCGGGCTACACGCCGACCGAGGCGGCCACGGGGAGCAGGGGCGGGCCCCATCAACTTCCTACGCAGGGGACGGACTTCGCGCCGGGACTGCACGTGGCGCCCACGCAGGGGCCGGGGATCACGGAACCCGGGCGGCGCGTCCGGCGGCGCACTCTGGCCGCGGCCCTCGTCGCGCTGGTCCTGCTCGGAGCCGCGACCGGCGGGTACCTGGCCTGGCGCAACGACGGGAGCGGCCCAAACGAGGCGGGTTCACCCGGGGCTCCCACCATCGTGGCGGGTGTGGGTGAGAAGGGCGGGCCGGACGCTTCGGGCACCGTTCCCTACGGCCGTGACGTCCGGCCGTCGGGGTGGACGAAGTCGTGGAAGGGGAAGTTCTCCGCGGACCCGCTGGGCTGTTCCGGGGGGCGTCAAGTGGTGGTCTGCCGGTTGACCGACGGTACGTACGAGGCGCTGTCGGCGGCGGACGGCCACCGGATGTGGACCTTCGACACCGGGCAGAACCTGGGCCCACGCGGGGCGGGCTGGGGGCCTCGTGGGCAGTTCTTCATGCCCGCCGGTGCCACCCGGCCCACCGTGTACGGGGATTCCGTGCTGCTCGCGGCGGGCGATCGGCTGCATTCCCTGGACGCGCGGACAGGGAAGGTCCGCTGGGAGACCCGGTCCGGGGGCGCTCACAACTTGGAGAGCGCACCGGTCGTCGTCGGTGGTCTGGTCTTCGCCGCCACGACATCGGTACCTCAGGGCGCGGGGCTCGCCGGATATGACCTGAGGACAGGCGCCGAGAAGTGGCGGAGGCCACTGGCGTCGGAGGACATCTCCAACGCACAGAAGGGCAATTTCTGGCCGGTCGCCACCGACGGCAAGGTGCTGTACGCGATTGGCGAGGAGGCCCCGATGGCGTTCCGGCCAAAGGACGGAACGGTGCTGGGCACCGCAGGCGGCGAGGCAGTGCAGGGGGGTGACGAGGGTACGAACTCGGGGTGTGGGGACCTTCGGGTACGGGGAGGGTTCGCGTTCTGCGAGACGAGCTCTGCGAACGACGACCCCTCCGGCTACGGCGACGATGTCGCGGTGTTGCGATTCACGACGGGAGATCTCAAGGCACAGGGGCGGGCGCCGGTGGACTCAGGGCTGGTGGGCGGGGCGTCGCTGACGGCGCTCGACGATCAGGTGATTGTGTTGCGAAGGGGCGACGAGTTCGTGCCGAGCGTGCCCGACGAGATCGTCATTGTGGGACGGGGCAACGGCAAGGCGCTGGCGCGGTTCCCGCTCGACGGGAAGCGCGCATCGGGGATGAGCAACCCGGTCTCCGACCCCATGATCGTCGCAGACACGGTCGTCTGGGCAGACAGCACGACGCTGTACACGGTCCCGATCCGCCGCGATGGCACCCCGGGCCCGCTGATACGGACCCGGCTTCCGGGCGCCCCGGGGCCGAGCAGGACACCGACGTACGACTCCGTCACCGATGGCGTCGACCTGGAGAGCGAACTGCTCGATCCCGAGGTGTTGCCGGTGGGCGGTGTCGTACAGGTTGTCTACGACGACGGCACTACGGTCTCCGTGCCCCTGCCCGGATAAATCGCCAAAGGACTAGGGGGATCGTGCAGTGATCGAGCTGCTTCCGGCCGGACGGGCCCGGCTGATCGGCCCGTACCAGCTCTTAGGCCTGCTGGGCGCGGGCGGGATGGGTGAGGTATATCTGGCCAGGCCCGCCGGAGCGGCAGGCACATCCGGCGAGCTGGTCGCGCTGAAGACCGTTCGGGCCGATCTGGACCTCGACGACGGTTTTCGGGTCCGCTTCCGCCGTGAGATCGACGCCGCCGCGGCCGTCCGCAGCCCGCACACCGCGGGCCTTGTGGACGGTGACCCGGGTGGCCGGCTGCCCTGGCTAGCGACCGAATATGTGCCGGGACCCTCGCTTGCCGAGGCGCTGGCGGGTAGCGGACCTCTGCCTGAGCCGGTGGTCAGGGCCATGGGCGCAGGTCTCTCCCATGCGCTCGCCGACATGCATGCCGTGCGCGTCCTGCACCGTGACCTCAAGCCCGGCAACGTGCTCCTCGGGCCGGATGGGCCCAAGGTGATCGACTTCGGGATCGCGCAGGCCTTCGATGCCACCCAGCTGACCAGGACCGGTGTGGTGGTCGGCAGCCCTGGCTACATCTCACCCGAGCATGTCAACGGCTCGCGGTCGCTCGTGCCGGCGTCCGACGTGTTCTGCCTCGGTGCGGTGCTGGCGTTCGCGGCGACGGGGCGTGGTCCGTTCGACGATTCCGACATGGCGGCCGTCATCTTCCGCATCTCCCGGGGTGAGGCCGAACTGTCCGGCGTACCGGCGCAGCTGCGGACGGTGATCGAGAAGTGTCTGCGCGGTGACGCGGCGGCCAGGCCGACGCCTCTGCAACTAGCGGATCTGCTGCTGCCGGAACGTGTGACCCCCGCCCGCGCCTCCTTCCCCTGGACGGACGCGATACGGGCGCAGCTTGCCGCCCACGCTGCCGCCGCTCGATCCGCGGAGGCGGCCGCACCGTCGGCAGTCGTGCCACCGCTCCCCTTCCACGCCCCGGTACTCGGCGGCCAAGGCCTCGGTCCTTCACCCGTCGTACCAGTGACCGTCCCGGTAGGGAGGAAGAGCGGCAAGGGAAGGTGGATCGGATTGGCGGCGGCCACTGTGGTGTGCGTGATTCTTGGCTCGACGCTGTTGCCGGGGCTCTTCACGGCGGACAACGGTGGCGGCGACGATGCGGGCGGAGGCGCCAAAAAGCCGACGGCGTCCGCCTCGGAAGCGGTGCGGACGGAGTCCGGAGCCGTCGTTGCACCCGGTGCGGATCCAGGCCGCACCGGTGATTTCGGTGCAGCTGCCGCTGACGTCTCCACCAAGCCGGCGGGCTGGAGGGCCTGGCACACCAAGATCGCGGACGGCCGCGTGGAGTGCGTGCTCGCGGGTGTGTCCCTCGTGTGCGGCGGCCCGCAGCGCATCACCGTCCTGGACGCGGCAACCGGCAAGCAGCGCTGGCGTACCTCGATGGGCCGGGCCGGCGCGGCCTCGCCGTCGGTGGGAGCCGTCGTCGGCACCACCGTCTACGCCTTCGAGGGCGGTGCCCTGGTGGCCCGTGACCTGTCCGACGGCGCTGAGAAGTGGCGGGCCCCTCTGCCGGACGGCGTCCGGGTGGCCGACTCGGTACAGTCCGGCGACGTCCTCTACTACGCCACCAAGCACACGGGCACCGGGGCCGGCCGACTGATCGCCCAGGAGCTCACCGGCAAGCACCTACAAGCGTGGGACGAAGCTTGGCAGGAGCGGGCTGACGAAGCCGAACTGGTCCTGGACGACGGCCGTCTCGTTGCGGTCGGCGAGGGTGTCACCGTCCTGAAGAGTACGGACGGCTCACGGTTGGCCGGTATCCCGGCAGGTGACGTCACCTGCCGGACGCCGGTCCTGAAGGGGCAGCAGCTTCTCTGCTCGGGCTCGGACGGCCTGACGATCGTGAACGTGACGGACCCGCAGAAGCGCCGCATTGCCGCCCCCGGCGTGAACATCGCCTACCGCCCCGCAGTTTCGCGGGACGGCTTGGTCGTGGTGAGCAGCAAGACACAGGTGTTCACGCTGGGCCTGTACGACGGACAAATGCGCTGGGCGACCTGCGAGTGCGGCGAGGGCTTGGAGACCTCAGGTGTGCCCTCCATCGTCGGAGACAACGCCATCGTGGTGGAGGGGTACGGGCCGGGTGCCATCCCCATGGCCACCGAGGGCGAGCCGAGGCCCACGGGTGCTGCGCTCAACGGCTGGCCCGCTGAGCCCGGAGACTCTCTCGACCCGGCCTCCGTCTCGCTCATCGCCCAGGGGGACGCGCTGATCCTGAGCTTCGAAGACGGTACGGTCCTGTCGGCCTATGCCCCCTGAGCCCCGGCCGGAGAGCCCGCTCAGCCGTCGTCCCCGTCATCCCCGTCGTCGTCCCCGTGCCCGTCGTCCGACCGGTCCACCGTGACCCCGGCCGTCTTCGCGTCGACGTTCAGCTCGTGCTCCTTGCCGTCCTTGCCCCGGACGTCGACCTCCCAGCGCACCGCGCCGCCGCTCCGGCCGTCGTGGTCGTCCAGCTCGATCGAGGTGACCGTGCCCGGGGTGGAGCGCAGCGCGGCGGCGGCTGCCTCGTCGAGCGTGACGGAGGCCTTCCGGGGGGCGTGCCGGTCGCGGTCGTCGTCGTTGTCGACGTGCTTGCCGAGCACCTTGCCGTTGCCCGGGTCCACCGTCACGTCGTGCCAGGCCTTGTCGGAGCCGTACACGTCGAGCTCCCAGACGAGCCCGCCGTCCTCGTCGTCGAGCTCGGCCTCGGTCACCGTGCCCGGGACGGACCGGGCGGCGGCCTTCACCGCGTCGCCGACCGTGACGCGGGCGGTGGTGCTGCTCGCCGTGCTGTTGCCGGAGGTGGTGGGGGAGCTGGAGGCGGTGGGGGAGCTGGAGGCGGTGGCGGTGCTGCCGGAGCTGTCGTCGTCCGCGAAGGCGACTGCCGTGGCGGCTGTGCCGCCGACGAGTACGGCTGCGGTGACGGCCGCGATGACGATCTTTCGCTTCATGAGGGTTCCTCCTCGATCGGGTTCCGGTTGCGACGGGATCCACACTGCCGGGGCGATGCTGAACGCAGCCTGAAGCCACCTGAAGCCTTCTTCAGCTTCGGTTTGCGAGGCTGTGCGTATGCGCCTGTTGATCGTGGAGGACGAGAAGCGGCTGGCGATCTCCCTGGCCCGGGGGCTCACCGCCGAAGGATTCGCCGTGGACGTCGTGCACGACGGGCTCGAAGGGCTGCACCGGGCCTCCGAGGGGGCGTACGACCTCGTCGTCCTCGACATCATGCTGCCCGGGATGAACGGCTACCGGGTCTGCGCCGCCCTGCGCGCCGCCGGGCACGAGGTGCCCATCCTGATGCTGACGGCGAAGGACGGGGAGTACGACGAGGCGGAGGGGCTCGACACCGGGGCCGACGACTATCTGACCAAGCCGTTCAGTTACGTGGTGCTGGTCGCCCGGGTCCGCGCGCTGCTGCGCCGCCGCAGCGGTTCCGCCTCGCCGGTGGTCACCGTCGGCGCCCTGCGCATGGACACCTCGGCGCGCCGCGTCCATCTCGGTGAGGCCGAGATCGTGCTCACCACGAAGGAGTTCGCGGTGCTCGAACAGCTCGCGCTGCGGGCCGGCCAGGTGGTGAGCAAGGCGCAGATCCTGGAACACGTCTGGGACTTCGCCTACGACGGCGACCCGAACATCGTCGAGGTGTACGTGAGCGCGCTGCGCCGCAAGCTCGGCGCGGCCGCCATCCGTACGGTGCGCGGCGCCGGCTACCGGCTGGAGGCGCTGTGAGATCGGTACGGGCCAGAGCCGCGCTCGGCGCCACCGTGGTGGTCGCCCTCGCGCTCGTCGCCGCCGGGCTCGCGGTCCTCCTGGTCCTGCGCGCCAACCTCACCGACCAGGCGGGACTCCAGGCCGAGGTGGCGGCCCGGGAGACCGCAGGACAACTGGCCCTCGACGTGCCGTACGACAAGCTGGAGATGAGCGACGAGGAGGACCACCCGGTCCAGGTGACCGACGAGGACGGGCGGGTGGTGGCGGTCTCCAAGGACCTGGAGGCGATCTCCGGGACGGGCACGGGCCGCGTCACCCCGCGGCCGTCAACACTCCCCTCGGCATCGGATGACGGCGACCGCCACGGGGGAGAGGACCGCGACGACGAAGACGACGACGTGAGGGACCCCGGCCGCGGCGAGGTCTCCACCGACGAACCGGACTTCACCAATGGCTCCGCCACGGTCGACGGCGACCGCGCCGACTACCGGTTCGCGTCCGTCGAGGCGACGAACTCCGCCGGGCTGACCCTGACCGTCCACGCGGGTGCCCCGCTCGCCGCGGAGCAGCGTGCCGTCGCGAGTGTGCGCGGCGCGATGCTGGCCGGGCTGCCCGTCGTGCTGCTCGTCGTCGCCGGGGTGACCTGGCTGGTGACCCGGCGGGCGCTCCGCCCGGTCGAGGGCATCCGGCGCGAGATGGCGGCCATCACCGCGTCGGAGGACCTGAGCAGGCGGGTGCCGGAGCCCGGTTCGCGTGACGAGGTCGCCCGGCTGGCCCGTACGACCAACGAGACGCTCACCGCCCTGGAGGCCTCGGTCGACCGGCAGCGGCGCTTCGTCGCGGACGCCTCGCACGAACTGCGCAGCCCGATCGCCTCACTGCGCACCCAGCTGGAGGTGGGGGCCGCGCACCCGGAGCTGCTGGACGTGACGGGCGCGGTCGCCGACACCGTACGGCTCCAGGCGCTGGCCGCCGATCTGCTGCTGCTGGCCCGGCTGGACGCGGGGGAGAAGCCGGGAAGGGCCGGCCTGGACCTGGGGGCGCTGGTCCACGAGGAGGTCTCGCAGCGCACCGGCGACCGGATCCCGGTGGCGGTCTCCGTGCCGGAGCCAGGTGGTTTCGAGGTGACCGGTTCACGCGGCCAGCTGGCCCGGGTGATCGGGAATCTGCTGGACAACGCCGAGCGGCACGCCCGAAGCTCGGTGGCCGTCTCGGTGCGCGGGGAAGGCCGTGGCGTGGTCGTGGCGGTCACCGACGACGGCGGCGGCGTTCCGGAGACGGAGCGCGAGCGGATCTTCGAACGCTTCGTGCGCCTCGACGACGCCCGCACCCGGGACGAGGGCGGGGCCGGTCTGGGCCTCGCCATTGCGCGGGACGTGGCCGGCCGGCACGGGGGCCGGCTGACCGTGGCGGGCACGGTGGGGCAGGGCGCGCGGTTCGAGCTGTGGCTGCCGGGCGCCCGCTGAGCCGGACCGCGGGACGGCTCGGAGTGTGTCGGCAGATGGCCCGGAAACGGCCGGAACAGTGGTCGGGGGCGGCGTCGCCCCCGACCACCAGGGCACGCGAGCCCGGCATGACCCGAACGTGAGCCCCAGGAGCTCAGGCGCGTCGCCCGCGCAGATGGCCGGCGACCGGGGCCAGCGCCGCGTGGAGCTGCTCCAGCGCCTCCGGCGGCAGCAGGTCCATGAAGTGCTTGCGGACCGATGCGACATGGTGCGGCGCCACCCTGCGCATCGTCTCGGCGCCCTGGTCGGTGAGGACCGCGTACAGGCCGCGCCGGTCGGACTCGCAGTTCTCCCGGCGGACCAGGCCCGCGCTCTCCATGCGGGTGATCTGGTGCGAGAGCCTGCTCTTGGACTGCAGAGTCGCACTGGCGAGGTCACTCATCCGCAGGCGCTGGTCGTCCGACTCCGAGAGGTTGACGAGAATCTCGTAGTCGTTGTTGGTCAGGCCGAACGGTTGGAGGTCCCTCTCCAGCTGGTGCATCAGCAGCCTGCTGACGTCCAGGTGGGTGCGCCAGGCGCACTGCTCCGCGTCGCTCAGCCAGCGGGTGGCCGTCTCGGTCTCCATATATGGATTCTACCTAAGAAGTTGAAATCCGGACGAAGTTAGTTGGTGTGACGCCCGGCACGCGCTCACAGAACTGGGTGCAGACGTTCGACGTCACACTCCGCAGACTACCGTTCACAACCCGAAGCGCCGCTGGAGGTCCCCCAGCTGGCCGGGCGCACGGGGGGCGGACCCGGGTTGACCGCCACCGCCCGGGACCCCCGGCTGCTGCGGCACCGCACCCGTCGGCTGCTCGGCCATCAGGACCTCGGTGGACTGGAGCAGCACCGTACCCGCGCCCACGAACTCGAACTGGTGCTCCTCGCCCGAGGCGCCCCCGATCCCGGTGAACGCGCGCAGCCCGCCCATCACGCCCCTCATGTAGCCGTGGTCGTAGTGGTGGCACGGCGAGGGGCAGTCCGCCCAGCCCACCAGCGCTTGCGGGTCGACCCGCAGCGGGGGCTCCATGAAGACCACCGGGCCGTTGGACGCGGCGACGAACTTCCCCGTGCCGATCAGCGTCAGGAACCCCGGCACGATCGACTGCTTCAGCGCCAGCGTCGGCTGGTAGGCGAGCAGGTTGCCGGACCGGATGGTCAGATTCCCGTTGTCCAGGTCGTAGGAGTTCACGTCGAAGGCCCGGTCGGCGAGCAGCATCTTCCCGCTGCCCTCGGCCACCACCCAGTCGCTCGCGTGCAGCGGCGAGTGGAAGCTCGTACGGATCAGGCCCTCGAAGCGGCCGTGCCCGATGCCGTTGAACTCGATCCGCCCGTAGTAGGCGATCATCTTGCCCTTCTGCAGGAACCACTGGCTCCCCTTGAGCTCCACGCAGAAGGTGTACGCGTTGACGTTGTCGTCCGTCGGCAGCGTCATCGGGTCGAAGACGACAGGCGTGCTCACAGCTTCTCCTCCGAGGCCTGGACGTACACCGCACCGTTGCCGCTGAGCTCCAGCTGGAACCCCTCGCCGGAGCCGCGCCCCACCATCTCGCGCCAGCCGAGCGCGGTGGACAGCTTGTTGCGCACGTCGCCGTGGTGGGCGACGTACGCCTGCGGGTCCACGTGCACCTCGCGGCCCGGCGTGATCGGCAGCTCGATCACCCCGCCGTGCGCCATCACCGCCACCGCGCCGTGCCCCTTGAGCGTCGTGGTGAACAGGCCCTGCCCGGTCACCTGGCCGCGCACCATGCCCATCACCCCGCCCTGCGAGCCCATGAACATCGTGCCCTGCTGGAGCGCCCCGTCGAAGGCGAGCAGCCGGTCGGCCTCCACGTAGAGGGTGTCCCCGGCCAGATTGATCACCTGGATGTGGTGACCGCCGTGACCGAACATCACCGTGCCGCTTCCCTCGACCGTCATCAGCGGGGTCGCCTCGTTCGCCATCCGGCGGCCGATCATCGACATCACCCCGCCCTGGCCGCCCTGGATGTTCGGGGTGAACGACACCTCGCCGCGGTAGGCCAGCATCGCGCCGCGCTGACTGAACATCTTCTGGCCGGGGAGCACCGTCGCCTCGACCATCTTCGAGTTGATCTCACGGAACGGCATCAGACGTTGCCCCCGATCGTGTTCCGCTCGCTGGGCTGGACGTAGACGAGGCCCTCGCCCTCGAAGCGGATCTGGAAGGACTCGCCCGACCCCTCGCCCATCAGCGTCCGGAAGTTCACCCCGGACTGGAAGTGCTGCTGGAGGTTGCCCTGGTGGGCGATGTAGGCGCCCGGGTCGACGAAGAGCGGGTACTGGGCGGAGACCCGCAGCACCACGGCCGAACCGTCCGACATGATCGCCGCCTGGCCGGTTCCCTCGACGGTCGTGGTGAACAGGCCGTTGCCCGTCGCGCCGCCGCGCAGCCCGGTGAAGGTGGTGCCGGTGCGCAGCCCGGCGTCGGTGCACAGCAGATTGCTCGCCTCGACGTACAGCTTCTCGCCCCGCAGCGAGACGAGATTGATCTCGCTCGCGCGGTCGGCGAAATAGCAGGTGCCCTGCCCGGTCACCTCCATCACGGCCATCTGCTCGCCGGTCAGCCGGCGGGTGACCATGCCGCGCAGGCCCTCACCGCCACCGGTCATCTTCTTGAACGCCATCCGGCCGTCGTAGGCGACCATCGAGCCGTTCTTCGCCTTGACGGCGTCGCCGGCCAGGTCGACGGCGAGCGTCTTGCTGCCTTGGAGTCGGAACATTGCCACGGTGCGACGGTAGCCGCCGGGAATCGTGCCCGTAAGACTATTGGGGACAAGGAGTGCCCGAAGCGCGCGAAACGGCCCCCCCGCATCACTGTCCGGCCGGGTCCGGTGCCACAATGGTCGCGCTTGTGCCTGCGTTCACAAGCCGTCACCGTCCTCCCACCGAAGGTGCCCCCGTGGACATCAAGACCGCTACCGCCCTGCACCGGCTGCGCCTCATCTCGATTCCCGAGGCGCTCTCCTTCCCGGCGCTGATCATCTTCGGATCGATCCTGAGCCGGGTCTCGGACATCGACTTCCTGATGATGCCGCTCGGCATCCTGCACGGCGTGCTCTTCGTGATCTACGCCGTGCTGCTGCTGGACGTCTGGGCCAAGACGAAGTGGCCGCTCAAGCGCGTCGCGTTCTTCTTCCTGCTTGCGCTGCTGCCGTTCGGCGGGCTGTACGGCGACAAGGTGCTGAAGCGCTACGAGGCCGACGGCGTCATCGCCGCCCGCGCCCGCCGCGAAGGCACGGTCAGCGCATGATCGTCGCCTTCTCCGTCAGCCCGCTCGGTGTCGGCGAGGACGTCGGCGAGTACGTCGCCGACGCCGTCCGAGTCGTCCGCGAGTCCGGTCTGCCCAACCGCACGGACGCCATGTTCACCTCCGTCGAAGGGGAGTGGGACGAGGTCATGGACGTCGTCAAGCGTGCCGTCGCGGCCGTCGAGGCCCGCGCCGGACGGGTCTCCCTCGTCCTGAAGGCGGACATCCGCCCGGGGGTCACCGACGGCCTGACCTCCAAGGTCGCGACGGTCGAGCGGCACCTCGCGGACTGACCACGGACCCCGCACCCGGAGCCCCCTGCCTCGCCGGCCGGGGGCTCCGGTCGTTGCGGCGCGGCATCGGCGGCGCCGCGGACCCGCACCCGCGCACCCTGTTCGGACCGAAGTTCGAGACGGGGAGGATCAACATATGACCAGTGGGTAAGGTCGATGCCGTGCCGAAGCCGCTCAGTCTCCCCTTCGACCCCATCGCGCGCGCCGACGAGCTCTGGCAGCAGCGCTGGGGTCCGGTCCCCTCCATGGGGGCGATCACCTCGATCATGCGTGCGCAGCAGATCCTGCTCGCCGAGGTCGACGCGGTCGTCAAACCGTACGGACTGACCTTCGCGCGGTACGAGGCCCTGGTGCTGCTCACCTTCTCCAAGGCCGGCGAGCTGCCGATGTCCAAGATCGGTGAGCGGCTGATGGTCCACCCCACGTCCGTCACGAACACCGTGGACCGGCTGGTGCGCTCCGGCCTGGTCGACAAGCGCCCCAACCCGAACGACGGCCGCGGGACGCTCGCCTCCATCACGGACAAGGGGCGTGAGGTCGTCGAGGCCGCCACCCGGGACCTGGTCGCGATGGAGTTCGGACTCGGGGTGTACGACGCCGAGGAGTGCGGCGAGATCTTCGCGCTGATGCGCCCGCTGCGGATCGCGGCCCAGGACTTCGAGGAGATCTGAGAGGCGGGCCTGCGGGCCCATCCCGCTGCAAGATCGCCCAGGGTGTCCGGTTAGGCTCGACGGCATGAAACGCAGCGTGCTGACCCGGTACCGGGTGATGGCTTACGTCACCGCCGTCATGTTGCTGGTGCTCTGCACCTGCATGATCTTCAAATACGGCTTCGAAACCGGTGAGAGCCTGACGCTCGTCGTCTCGCAGATCCACGGCGTGCTCTACATCATCTACCTGATCTTCGCCTTCGACCTCGGTTCCAAGGCGAAGTGGCCGATGGGCAAGCTGCTCTGGGTGCTGATCGCCGGCACGATCCCGACGGCCGCGTTCTTCGTCGAGCGCAAGGTCGTCCGCGAGGTCGAGCCGCTGCTCACGGACGCCGCCCCGGTGCCCGCGAAGGCCTGAGCCGCACCTCACGAACATCCCTGGCGCACCTCCCGTACGCCTCCCGAACCGCCCCGTGCGAAGCGCCGGGCGGTTTGCCATCGACATTTACTAGGACGTCCTAGTAAATTCGTACCATGGACGCTGACGCGATCGAGGAAGGCCGCCAACGCTGGCAGGCCCGTTACGACAAGGCCCGCAAGCGTGACGCGGACTTCACCACGCTCTCCGGGGACCCGGTCGAGCCCGCGTACGGCCCCCGGCCCGGGGACGCGTACGAGGGGTTCGAGCGGATCGGCTGGCCCGGCGAGTACCCCTTCACCCGCGGGCTCTACCCGACCGGCTACCGCGGCCGCACCTGGACGATCCGCCAGTTCGCCGGCTTCGGCAACGCCGAGCAGACCAACGAGCGCTACAAGATGATCCTGGCCGCCGGTGGCGGCGGACTCAGTGTCGCCTTCGACATGCCGACCCTGATGGGCCGCGACTCCGACGACCCCCGCGCGCTGGGCGAGGTCGGCCACTGCGGTGTGGCCATCGACTCCGCCGCCGACATGGAGGTCCTCTTCAAGGACATCCCGCTCGGTGACGTCACGACGTCGATGACGATCAGCGGCCCCGCCGTGCCCGTCTTCTGCATGTACCTCGTCGCCGCCGAGCGCCAGGGCGTCGACCCGGCCGTGCTCAACGGCACGCTCCAGACGGACATCTTCAAGGAGTACATCGCGCAGAAGGAGTGGCTCTTCCAGCCCGAGCCCCATCTGCGTCTCATCGGCGACCTGATGGAGCACTGCGCCCGCGACATCCCCGCCTACAAGCCGCTCTCCGTCTCCGGGTACCACATCCGCGAGGCCGGAGCCACGGCCGCGCAGGAGCTGGCGTACACGCTCGCGGACGGCTTCGGCTACGTGGAGCTCGGCCTCTCCCGCGGGCTGGAGGTCGACACCTTCGCACCCGGCCTGTCCTTCTTCTTCGACGCGCACCTCGACTTCTTCGAGGAGATCGCCAAGTTCCGCGCCGCCCGCCGGATCTGGGCCCGCTGGATGAAGGAGACGTACGGCGCGAAGACGGACAAGGCGCAGTGGCTCCGCTTCCACACCCAGACCGCCGGCGTCTCGCTCACCGCCCAGCAGCCGTACAACAACGTCGTACGGACCGCGGTCGAGGCGCTCTCCGCCGTCCTCGGCGGCACCAACTCCCTGCACACCAACGCCCTCGACGAGACCCTCGCGCTCCCCTCCGAGCAGGCCGCCGAGATCGCGCTGCGCACCCAGCAGGTGCTGATGGAGGAGACCGGCGTCGCCAACGTGGCCGACCCGCTGGGCGGTTCCTGGTACGTGGAGCAGCTCACCGACCGGATCGAGGCGGACGCCGAGAAGATCTTCGAGCAGATCAGGGAGCGCGGTACCCGGGCCCACCCGGACGGGCAGCACCCCATCGGGCCGATGACCTCCGGCATCCTGCGCGGCATCGAGGACGGCTGGTTCACCGGCGAGATCGCCGAATCGGCCTTCCGCTACCAGCAGTCGCTGGAGAAGGGCGACAAGCGGGTCGTCGGCGTCAACGTCCACCACGGCTCGGTCACCGGCGACCTGGAGATCCTGCGGGTCAGCCACGAGGTCGAGCGCGACCAGGTCCAGGAGCTCGCCGGCCGCAAGGACGGCCGCGACGACGCCCGGGTGGGCGCGGCGCTGGACGCGATGCTGGCCGCCGCCCGGGACGGCTCCAACATGATCGCCCCGATGCTCGACGCCGTACGCGCCGAGGCGACCCTGGGCGAGATCTGCGGGGTGCTGCGCGAGGAGTGGGGCACCTACACGGAGCCGCCCGGCTTCTGACAGGTAGTTGGCAGTTACAGGTGTCACCTCCAGGGGCTCGGGTAGGCGCAGCCGCGATACCCGTACCCCCTGGAGGAACAACTTGAGACTGTCCGGGAGAATCGCCGCGGCCGCGGGCGCCGCGCTCGCCGTGCTCGGAACGCTGCTGGTCAGCGGTTCCACGGCGGTCAGCGCCGCACCGGCGCCGAAACCGAGGGTGCAGGACACCTTCGACTCGCTCGGGCCGGACGTGAAGGCGGCGGAGCTCTCCACCGGCCGGACCGCGCACTACATCGACGAGGGGCGCCGGGGCGGTACGCCGGTCCTCTTCATCGGCGGCACCGGCACCAGCGCGCGGGCCGCGCACATGACCGACTTCTTCCGCTCCACCCGGGAGTCGTTCGGCCTCCGGCTGATATCCGTGGAACGCAACGGCTTCGGGGACACCGAGTACGACCCGTCCCTGGGCAAGGCCGACTTCGCGAAGGACGCCCTCGAAGTCCTGGACCGGATCGGCGTCAACAAGGTCTCGGTGATCGCGATCTCCGGCGGCGGACCGTACGCCGCCGAGCTCGCCGCCCGCGCCCCCGGCCGCATCAAGGCCCTCCATCTGGCCGCCGCCCTCCCGCCGTACGGTGAGAAGGCCGCCTACTGCGGCCTGAGCGACGACGCGCTCGCCGACGCGGTCAAGGACTCGATCGCCGACCCGCGCTCCTGGTGGGCGTTCCCCGACGACAGCGCCGTCAAGTCCATCCCGGGCTTCGCCGACACCGCGTACGAGGAAGGCGCCCGCACGTACAACCAGCGCGGCCAGAAGTCCGACCCGGCCCCGCAGGTGCACGAGCAGCGGCTCTACTGCGAACGCCCGGGGCCCGACCTGTCGAAGCTGAAGGCGCCCGTCTACCTGTACGGCGGCGACAAGGACACCACCGTCCCGCCGGCCACCCTCTCCACCTGGCGCAAGGCGCTGCCGGTCACTCCGGTGGTGCGCACATACGCCGACTCCGGCCATGACGTCCAGTACCGCCACTGGGACCAGATCCTGGTGGACCTGGCCGGGCAGGGCGACCGCACCGTCGTCTGCCACCGCGACCGCACGAGCCTGATGGCGCCGGAGCGGGCGGACCGGCTGGTCGCGGCGGGCAGTGCCACGCTGGGCAGTTGTGCCTGGCAGCGGTAGCGCGGACCGCTATCCCGCCGCGGCCGCGCCCAGTCCCGCGAGGAGCAGCAGCGTGAAGCGCCGGGCCCAGTCGGCATCGACGGGCTCGGCGCTCACCAGTGCCCGGTGCACCACCGCGCCGGCGATCACGTCGAAGATCAGATCGGCCGTCAGGGCGGCGGTGGCCTCGTCCCGTTCGACGGGCAGCTCGCCGCGCTCCTGCGCCCGCTGACGCCCCTGGAGCACCAGCCGCTTCTGCCGGTTCACGATCGAGTCGCGGATCCGCGTCCGCAGCGCCTCGTCGCGTGTCGACTCGGCGACCACCGCCATCAGCGCGGTCTGGGTCTCCGGCCGCTCCAGCAGTGCCGCGAACTGGAGTACCACCGCCTGCACATCGGCGGACAGGCTGCCCAGGTCCGGCAGCTCCAGCTCGTCGAAGAGAACCGCGACGGCATCCACGACGAGCTCGTTCTTGCCCGCCCAGCGCCGGTACAGCGTCGTCTTGGCCACCCCGGCACGCGTCGCCACATCACCCATCGTCAGCTTCGACCAGCCGAGATCGACCAGCGAGGCTCTGGTCGCCTCAAGGATCGCCTCGTCGGCCGCGGCATTGCGCGGACGTCCCGTTCGTGAGGGTTTGGGGTGGCTGTGGCTCAGCATCCCGTGACCATACCCGCCAGTAGATAGAACCGGCCGGTCCCGTTCGCCGTGAGACAGATCACCGGACACTCTTGCGCACCAGGGGTACGCGCCAGTTACGCTACGGGTCGTAGCGTAAGAACCGACGGCTCGGCCGTCGCACGCGCCACGAACGATCGACAGCCACAGGCACCGGGTGGGGACCGGGTGCCGAACCGGGTCTTTCAGGGGCCCTCGGGCCGCGTCTGTCCGTACACCTCGCACACCGGCGGGGGTCGCGGACGGGTGCGGTTCACGTATCGCTTTCCGGATCGGTGTGCCAAGGGGGGAGGATGTACGTATGCAGCCTAGGAACATGTCCATGAGCGGCGTCGTCGACCTCGCCGCGGTGAAGGCGGCCGGTGAGGCCAAGGTGAAGGCGGAGCAGGCCCGTGCCGAGACCGCCCGGCAGGGTGGTCCCGCCGCCGTACCCCCTTCCTCCCTCGTGTTCGACGTCGATGAGGCGGGCTTCGAGAGCGACGTCCTCCAGCGCTCCGCCGAAGTCCCGGTCGTCATCGACTTCTGGGCCGAGTGGTGCGAGCCCTGCAAGCAGCTGGGCCCGCTCCTGGAGCGACTGGCCCACGCGTACAACGGCCGCTTCGTGCTGGCCAAGGTCGACGTCGACGCCAACCAGATGCTGATGCAGCAGTTCGGGATCCAGGGGATTCCGGCGGTCTTCGCCGTGGTCGCCGGTCAGGCGCTCCCGCTCTTCCAGGGCGCGGCCCCCGAATCCCAGATCCGCGAGACCCTGGACCAGCTGATCCAGGTCGGCGAGGAGCGGTTCGGGCTCACCGGCATCGTGGTCGACCAGGAGGCCGCGGCTGCGGACGCGGCCGCGCAGGAGCCCGCAGCGGTGCCCGCAGGCCCGTACGACGCCCTCCTGGAGGCGGCCGCGCAGGCGCTGGACGCCAATGACTTCGCCGGCGCCGTCCAGGCGTACAAGAACGTGCTGTCCGACGAGCCGGCCAACAGCGAGGCCAAGCTCGGTCTCGCCCAGGCGGAACTCCTGGCCCGGGTCCAGAAGACGGACCCGCAGCAGGTCCGTAAGGACGCCGCCGAGAATCCGGCCGATGTGCCGGCCCAGCTCGCCGCGGCCGACCTGGATCTGGTGGGCGGTCATGTCGAGGACGCGTTCGGGCGTCTCGTCGAGACGGTCCGGCGGACATTCGGCGACGACCGGGACCACGTCCGGGTGCGGTTGCTGGAGCTCTTCGAGGTGATCGGCCCCGACGATCCACGCGTCGGCGCCGCACGCACCGCCCTCGCGCGCGTCTTGTTCTGATCTGACAACACGGCCGCGGCTCCCACCCGGAGTCGCGGCCGTTTTCGCGACCGGACGATAAGACTTACCCACGCTTTACCAAATCTTGATAAAAGCGCGGGCTGTTACTCCGAGTAAATCGCGCCGCAGGATCTGTCCGACTTCGGGCGTCAATGCTGCAGTTCGTCTGTGGGCCCGGCGCAACCCTGTGTGGCCGGTCGGTACCACCCCGTCGTGGGTGGGTTATCGGGCCGTTACCAGCGAGTAACGAACCCCCTTGTGTCACGGCCGCGAATGGACCACGATCGGCCACGCTCGGTCCAATAACGCCAGTCCGGCTGCCAGTCGGTGCGGCGGCTCCGTTGGGTCCCCACCGGGTGGGTCGGCGGCAGTGGCGCCGACTCCGGACAGGGGGGTTCCTGCTCACCTGCAGGGCCTGTCCGAAGAGGTTGCGCGAACGCGTGGCCAGTGGTTGTCGCTCGGGGGTGATCGCCGGTGATTCGGTCGCGGTTCACGCCTCCGTTTGCGGGCGCTCTCCTTTCCGAGGACGTAGCACTTCTCCCATCCCAGGTCGGGCAGGATGCCAGGCCGGAGATGTACGTCCGAGAAGGAGGAAAAGTATGAGTTCCCAGGTTCGCGGTGGCACGAGATGGAAGCGTTTCGCTGTCGTCATGGTGCCGAGCGTCATAGCCACCGCCGCGGTGGGTGTCGGCCTTGCACAGGGCGCGCTCGCCGCATCGTTCAGCGTGTCCGGCCAGGAGTTCAAGGTCAGCGCGGATGAGCTGGTCGGCCAGGACTTCGTCCAGTACGGCAGTGTGGCGACGGGCAAGGACCTCAAGGGCAAGGACATGGCCGCTCCGGTCGCCGTGTCCGGGTTCAGCGAGGCCACGATCACCAACATGTGCCAGTCGGTGGTCACCCCTGACCTGCCGTTCGGTCTCGGCAGTGTGACGCTGGAGCTCCACGCGGGCACCGGCAAGGACAAGGTCTACGCCAAGGACCTGTACCTCGATGTCTCTTCGCTGGGCGCGGACGCCGAGTTCACGAACATCGACATCGGCGTCGCCGCCGGTGCGCTGAAGAACCCGGGCATCCAGCCCGGAACCCAGGCCAACCCCTACGGGTTCTCGCAGCGGGCCGAGGTCGCCAAGCTGTCGAAGGTCAAGCAGCAGGCGTGGGCGACCACAGCGGGAACGTTCAAGCTTCCTGACCTGAAGCTGTCGCTCCACAAGGGCGTCAAGGAGTGCTACTAAGCACTCGCCCGGGTGGCCGGGGGCATGCGCGACGCGCCTCTGGCCGCCCACCCTTCACTTCTTCTCACAGCAGTACCGGTTCCAGGGAGCTGTTTTCCATGAGCCCCGAATCCACAGGGCAGAACGAGCACAACCTCCGCGTCTTCCGGCGACGCTTCCGCACCTGGCGGGGTAACCGGCCGTTCTGGGCGGGTCTGTTCACCATTCTCGGCGGTGTACCCATCGCGTACTTCCCGTACGCGAACATGCACCTCGGCAACATGACGCTGGCGATGTCCACCACCGCCGGCGCGGGATCCCTCATCATCGGAATCCTGCTCATCACGCTCGGTCTGACCATGTGGTTCCACCACATAGTCAAGGTGTTCGCGGGCGTCGCGGCGATCCTGCTCGCGCTGATATCGATCCCCGTCGCCAACATCGGCGGCTTTCTGATCGGCTTCTTGTTCTCGCTGATCGGCGGAGCGCTCTCCATCTCGTGGGCGCCTGCCCCGCCGAACGCGGACGGGTCCGCGCCCGCCGAGGAAGCTCCCGCCGAAGAAGAGGTCCTGCTGGGCCAGGCGTACGCCCCGGACGAGCAGACCGCCGCACACCCCGGGGGCGCCCTGTACGGGGCCGTTCCGCAGCAGCCGGCGAAGTACGACACGACAGTTGAGGTCGACGGCGGGAGGCATCGTGCGGGGTGACGACAATCAGGTGGACGCCCTGGGCGAGGGCGGACTTGAGGAGCGAAGAGGGCCGCGTCACGCGGCCCCCCGCAAGTCGCTGCTGACGAAGCTGCACATGCCCGCGGGCAAGAAGGCGTTCGCACTCGCGGCGATGCCGACCGCGGTCTTCGTGGGCATGGGGCTCACCCCCAAGCTGGCGATGGCCGACGACAGCACGGACATCCCCTTCGCGGCCGGCCCCTGCGTGACCCGCTCCGACGAGCCGGGCGAGTCGGCGGAGCCGTCTGCGTCGGCGACGAAGACGCCGTCCCCGTCCGCCACCGCGAGCGACAAGGCCACGCCGGACAAGAGCGACGGGGCCACCCCGAAGCCGTCGGCGTCCTCCACCTCCACCGGTGACTCCGCGGCCGACCCGGCCAAGAAGAGCACCGACGCCCCGGCCGCGACGCCGAGTGCGACGCCCGAACCCACCAAGTCGAAGAACCCGCTCGACCCGCTGGGAGTCGGCGACGCCCTCAAGGACCTCTTCGACGGACCGGACAAGGAGACGGCCAGCCCGTCCCCGAGCGCCACCACCGCGTCCCCGAAGCCCTCGGCCTCGGCCGAGGCGACCGACAAGACGGCAGACAAGCCCGTCAAGAAGGCCACGGACGCCGCGAAGGACACGGTCGACAAGACCACCGACGCCATCCGTGACGCGGCGAAGAAGGCCGGCAAGCCGGTCGAGGAGCTCAGCAAGGACGTCAAGGGACTCGACCCGAAGAAGGACGAGGACATCCCGGACGGCGCCAAGCCCTCCTTCCCGTGCCCGACCGCCGACCCGAAGGCGCTGGCCGCGGCCGATCTGGAGCAGGGCATCCCCCGCCTCCCGAACGACCCGTGGATCCTGGAGAGTTCGCTGCTCACCCTGAGCGGACTCGACTACAAGGGCATCGTCGAGGTGGAGAAGGGCGACGGCACCACGAAGAAGGTGCTGAAGTTCACCGCTTCGTCCGTCGACATCAAGGACCTCCACCAGAAGACGGTCGGCCCGCTGGGCCGCACCGGTCACGTGACGTCGGACAAGGGCTCCACGTCCACCATCCGCAACGGCACGGTGACGATGTACACGGAGGAGCTGAAGGGCAACCTCTTCGGCCTCATCCCGATCACGTTCAGCCCCCAGACCCCGCCGCCGATCAACGTGCCGTTCGCCTTCTTCACCAACGTGAAGGTGACGCAGGCAGGCCAGTTCGGCGGGACGCTCAAGGTGCCCGGACTGAACAACTACTTCACCGAGGGCGACAGCTGACGCAACCGGACCCGTTCGGGAGCCGCACATGACTGTGGCCCGCACCCCCAGACAACGGGGGTGCGGGCCACAGTCATGTGCGGGCCGGGGTCAGTCGCGCCCCTCGCCGCCGACGTGGTGCACGCGCACCATGTTGGTCGTGCCCGGGACGCCGGGAGGCGAGCCGGCCGTGATGACCATGACGTCGCCCTTGTTGTAGCGGCCGAGCTTCAGCAGCTCCGCGTCGACCAGCTCCACCATCGCGTCGGTGTTGTCCACGTGCGGGACCACGTGGGCCTCGACGCCCCAGCTGAGGGCCAGCTGGCTGCGGGTGGCCTCGTCCGTGGTGAAGGCCAGGATGGGCTGGGCCGCGCGGTAGCGGGACAGCCGGCGGGCGGTGTCGCCGGACTTGGTGAAGGCGACCAGCGCCTCACCGTTCAGGAAGTCCGCGATCTCGCAGGCCGCGCGGGCCACCGAACCACCCTGGGTGCGGGGCTTCTTGCCCGGGACCAGCGGCTGGAGGCCCTTGGAGAGCAGCTCCTCCTCGGCGGCGACGACGATCTTCGACATCGTCTTGACCGTCTCGATCGGGTACGCGCCCACGGAGGACTCCGCGGAGAGCATGACCGCGTCCGCGCCGTCCAGGATCGCGTTGGCGACGTCGGACGCCTCGGCGCGGGTCGGACGGGAGTTGGTGATCATCGACTCCATCATCTGGGTCGCCACGATCACCGGCTTGGCGTTCCGGCGGCAGAGCTCCACCAGGCGCTTCTGCACCATCGGGACCTTCTCCAGCGGGTACTCGACGGCGAGGTCACCACGGGCGACCATCACACCGTCGAACGCCGCGACGACGCCCTCCATGTTCTCGACGGCCTGCGGCTTCTCGACCTTGGCGATGACGGGGACCCGGCGGCCCTCCTCGTCCATCACCTTGTGGACGTCCTTGACGTCACCGGCGTCCCGCACGAAGGAGAGCGCGACCAGGTCGCAGCCCATCTTCAGGGCGAAGCGGAGGTCGTCGATGTCCTTCTCGGACAGGGCCGGGACGTTGACCGCCGCGCCCGGGAGGTTGATCCCCTTGTGGTCGGAGATCACCCCGCCCTCGATGACGATGGTGTGGACCCGGGGGCCGTCGACGGAGACGACCTTGAGCTCGACGTTGCCGTCGTTGATCAGGATCGGGTCGCCCTTGGCGACGTCGCCGGGCAGGCCCTTGTAGGTCGTGCCGCAGATCGACTTGTCCCCTGGGACGTCCTCGGAGGTGATCACGAACTCGTCCCCGCGGACCAGTTCGACAGGGCCCTCGGCGAACTTCGCGAGGCGGATCTTCGGGCCCTGGAGGTCGGCGAGTACGCCGACCGCCCGGCCGGTCTCGGCGGCGGCCTTGCGGACCCGGTCGTAACGACCCTGGTGCTCCGCGTGGGTGCCGTGGCTGAAGTTGAATCGGGCCACGCTCATGCCGGCCTCGATCAGAGCGACGAGCTGCTCATGGGAGTCGACGGCGGGACCGAGGGTGCAGACGATTTTGGAACGGCGCATGAGGCGGATCCTATCGGTTTGTTTCGCTGCGGAATATTCCGTCTGGTGGAAGATACAAAAGGGCGCGGGGGTGCTCAGTTGTCGACCAGGGCGAAGGTCTGGTTCGCGATCTCCAGCTCCTCGTCCGTCGGCACCACGGCGACCGCGACCCGTGCGTAATCCGGCGAGATCAGCCGCGGTTCGCCGGACCGTACGGCGTTGAGATCCGCGTCCACCACCAGGCCGAGCTCCTCCAGACCGGCGATCGCAGCCTCCCGTACCGGCGCCGAGTTCTCGCCGACCCCCGCCGTGAACACCACGGCGTCCACCCGGCCGAGGACGGCCGAATAGGCGCCGATGTACTTCTTCAGCCGGTGCACGTAGATCTCGAAGGCGAGCGCGGCACGCTCGTCGCCCGCCTCGACCCGGCGCCGGATCTCCCGCATGTCGTTGTCGCCGCAGAGGCCCACCAGACCGCTCTTCTTGTTGAGCAGGACATCGATCTCGTCCGCCGACATTCCCGCCACCCGCTTGAGGTGGAAGGTGACGGCCGGATCGATGTCTCCCGAGCGCGTACCCATGACCAGCCCCTCCAAGGGGGTCAGTCCCATCGATGTCTCCACGCACCGCCCGCCGGCCACCGCCGATGCCGAGGCGCCGTTGCCCAGGTGCAGCACGATGACGTTGACGTCCTCGGGGGCCCTGCCCAGCAGCTGGGCCGTTCTGCGGGAGACGTACGCGTGCGAGGTGCCGTGGAAGCCGTAACGCCGGATCCGGTGCGCGTCGGCCGTCTCCACGTCGATGGCGTAGCGGGAGGCGTGCTCCGGCATCGTCGTGTGGAACGCGGTGTCGAAGACCGCCACCTGCGGCAGGTCGGGGCGCAGCGCCTGGGCGGTGCGGATGCCGGTGATGTTCGCCGGGTTGTGCAGCGGCGCCACCGGGACCAGGCGCTCGATCTCCGTCAGCACCTCGTCGGTGATCACGGTCGGCTCGCTGAACCGCAGGCCGCCGTGCACCACCCGGTGGCCGATCGCGGCCAGTTCGGGGGAGTCCAGGCCGAGGCCGTCGGCGGACAGCTCCTCGGCGGCGGCCTTCAGGGCGGCCGCGTGGTCGGCGATCCGGCCGGTCCGCTCCCGGCTCTCGCCACCGCCGCCGGTCAGCGGGGTGTGCACGAGCCGGGAGGTCTCCTCGCCGATCCGCTCGACGAGTCCCGACGCGAGCCGGGAGCGGTCGCGCATGTCGAGGAGCTGGTACTTCACGGACGAGGAGCCAGAGTTGAGGACGAGCACCCGGCTGGCCCCCGGGGCGGCGGACCCGCCGGCGGCCGCGGTGGTCTCGTCTGCCCGGTTTCCCGGGTCGGTGGGGCTGGTCATGCGGGTCACTCCTCGCCCTGTGCCTGGATCGCCGTAATGGCCACGGTGTTGACGATGTCCTGGACGAGAGCGCCCCGGGACAGGTCGTTGACGGGCTTGCGCAGCCCCTGGAGCACCGGGCCGACGGCCACCGCTCCCGCGGACCGCTGCACGGCCTTGTAGGTGTTGTTGCCGGTGTTCAGGTCCGGGAAGATCAGGACCGTCGCCTGGCCCGCCACCTCGGACCCGGGGAGCTTCGTCGCGGCGACGCTCGGCTCCACCGCGGCGTCGTACTGGATCGGACCCTCGATCATCAGGTCCGGGCGGCTCTCGCGCACCCGGTCCGTCGCCTCGCGGACCTTGTCGACGTCCGCGCCGGTGCCCGAGGTCCCGGTCGAGTACGAGAGCATCGCGATCCGCGGCTCCACGCCGAAGCGGGCGGCGGTGACGGCGGACTGGACGGCGATGTCCGCGAGCTGCTCCGCGTCCGGGTCCGGGTTGACCGCGCAGTCGCCGTACACCAGGACCTTGTCGGCGAGGCACATGAAGAAGACCGACGAGACGATCGAGGCGTCCGGCTTGGTCTTGATGATCTCGAAGGCCGGGCGGATCGTGGCCGCGGTGGAGTGCACGGCCCCGGAGACCATGCCGTCCGCGAGCCCCTCCTGCACCATCAGGGTGCCGAAGTAGTTGACGTCCGAGACGACGTCGTGCGCCAGCTCGACCGTCACCCCCCGGTGCGCGCGCAGCTTTGCGTACCGTTCGGCGAAGGACTGGCGCAGCTCGGAGGTCTGCGGGTCGATGAGCTGGGTGCCGGCCAGATCGATGCCGAGGTCGGCGGCCTTCTTGCGGACGACGTCGGGGTCGCCGAGCAGCGTGATGTCGCAGACGTCGCGCCGCAGCAGCACGTCCGCGGCGCGCAGCACCCGTTCCTCGGTGCCCTCCGGCAGCACCACCCGGCGGCGGTCCGCGCGGGCCTGCTCCAGCAGCTCGTGCTCGAACATCATCGGCGTGACCCGGCCGCTGCGGGCGACCGAGACCCGGTCGAGGAGGGCGCCGGTGTCGACGTGGCGCTCGAAGAGTCCCAGCGCGGTCTCGGCCTTGCGCGGCGTCGCCGCGTTCAGCTTGCCCTCCAGGGCGAAGAGCTCCCCGGCCGTGGGGAAGGAGCCGCCGGCCACCGAGACCACGGGGGTGCCCGGTGCGAGCCGTGCGGCCAGCTTGAGGATCTCCTCGCCCGGCCGCTCGTTCAGCGTCAGCAGCAGACCGGCGATCGGCGGCGTCCCGGCGCTGTGCGCGGCCAGCGAGCCGACCACCAGATCGGCCCGGTCCCCGGGCGTCACCACCAGGCACCCCGGCGTCAGCGCGTTCAGCAGGTTCGGCAGCATCGCGCCGCCGAACACGAAGTCCAGCGCGTCCCTGGCAAGCCCGGCCTCGTCGCCGAGCAGCACCGTGCCGTCCAGCGCCGCGGTGATCTGGGCGACGGTCGGTGCCGAGAGGGCCGGGTCGTCGGGCAGGACCGAGCAGGGCACCGGCAGGGTGGCCGCGAGCCGCTCCGCGATGACCTCGCGGTCCGCGGAGGCCACCCGGTTCACGACCATCGCGAGGACGTCGCAGCCCAGACCGGCGTACGCACGGTAGGCATTGCGCGTCTCGGCCTTCACGGACTCCGCGTTCTGGTCCTTGCCGCCGACCACCGCGATCACCGACGCGCCGAACTCGTTGGCGAAGCGGGCGTTGAGGGCCAGCTCGTCGGGGAGCTGGGTGGCCGCGAAGTCGGTGCCGAGCACCAGGACCACCTCGTACTGCTGGGCGACCCGGTGGAAGCGCTCGACGAGCCGGGAGACCAGTTCGTCGGTACCCTGGTCCGCCTGGATCGCCGAGGCCTCGTGGTAGTCGAGACCGTAGACCGTGCCCGGGTCCTGGGAGAGCCGGTAGCGGGCCCGCAGCAGCTCGAACAGCCGGTCGGGACCGTTATGGACCAGGGGCCGGAACACCCCGACCCGGTCCACCTGCCGCGTCAGGAGGTCCATGACTCCCAGATCGACGACCTGGCGGCCGTCTCCCCGGTCGATCCCGGTCACGTACACGCTGCGCGCCACGCGTGCTCTCCCGTCCTTGCCTGGCAGGTTTGGGTGGTATCGCCTGTTTGACGATACCTGCGGGGGCCGAGGAGCCGCCCGCCGGACGAATGCCCCTGATCGCAGCCGTCAGCACCGTGGCCGCCGCGCCCCGCCCGCTCACTGAGCGGCCGGAAGCGCGAGGTACGGACCTGGCATGGGACAATCGCCGTGGCTCACGGTACGGGGGATCCTGGAGTTGCCGGCGGACAGGCCCTAGCGAGCAGGAGATACAGCACGATGCGCATCGGAGTTCTCACCGCAGGCGGCGACTGCCCAGGCCTGAACGCAGTGATCCGCTCGGTCGTGCACCGTGCCGTGGTGGGTCACGGCGATGAAGTCATCGGATTCGAGGACGGGTTCAAGGGCCTGCTCGACGGTCACTTCCGCCCCCTCGACCTCAACGCGGTCAGCGGCATCCTCGCCCGCGGCGGCACCATCCTCGGCTCCGCCCGGCTGGAGCGCGACCGGCTGCGCGAGGCCGCCGAGAACTGCGCCGAGCTGAGCCGCCGTTACGGCATGGACGCGCTCATCCCGATCGGCGGCGAGGGCACCCTCACCGCCGCCCGGATGCTCTCGGACGCCGGGATGCCCGTAGTCGGCGTCCCCAAGACCATCGACAACGACATCTCGGCCACCGACCGCACCTTCGGCTTCGACACCGCGGTGGGCGTCGCCACCGAGGCCATAGACCGGCTGAAGACGACCGCCGAGTCCCACCAGCGCGTCATGGTCGTCGAGGTGATGGGCCGCCACGCGGGCTGGATCGCGCTGGAGTCCGGCATGGCCGGCGGCGCGCACGGCATCTGCCTGCCCGAGCGGCAGTTCCAGGTCGAGGACCTGGTCAAGATGGTCGAGGAGCGCTTCGCCCGCGGCAAGAAGTTCGCGGTCATCTGCGTCGCCGAGGGCGCGCACCCGGCCGAGGGCTCCATGCCGTACGCCAAGGGCGCGATCGACCAGTTCGGCCACGAGCGCTTCCAGGGCATCGGCAACCGCCTCGCCGTCGAGCTGGAGACCCGGCTCGGCAAGGAGGCCCGGCCGGTCATTCTCGGGCACGTGCAGCGCGGCGGCACGCCGACCGCGTACGACCGGGTGCTCGCCACCCGCTTCGGCTGGCACGCGGTGGAGGCGGCGCACCGCGGTGACTTCGGCCGGATGACGGCCCTGCGCGGCAACGACATCGAGATGGTGCCGCTCGCCGACGCGGTGACACAGCTGAAGAGGGTCCCGCTGGACCGGATGCACGAGGCCGAGTCGGTCTTCTGACCGGTCAGCGGCGGACCGGCCGACGACAGGGGCCGGTCAGCGGCACGGACCCTGCCGGCACCCCGCGAACGACGAGCGGGCCGTGACCGCCCCCGTGGGTGGTCACGGCCCGCTTCGCCGTTCGCGGGCCGCCCCCGGGGCTCGCGCCCGGATCAGGCCGGGCTCCCGACCTGATCAGGCCGGGCTCGCGCCCGGTCCGAGCGAAAGGCCCCCAGGCCTCAGTCGTCGGCCGTCAGCCAGAACCGCTCCACGACCTGTGCGAGGAACGCCCGCCCCGCGTCCCCCGTCGATCCGGCCCGCTCCGTGCCCGTACTGCTCCAGCTCAGCGTCGACACCATCAGCGCCTGGTAGTCGGAGTGCAGCCGCTCCAGTACGGCCTGGATCACCTGCCGGTCGGCCGGCACCAGCTTCGCGACCGGCCGCACGTAGGCCTGCCAGCGGGAGGTGACCGCGTTGCGCAGCAGCTCCGCCAGCTCCTCGGTCCGGCCGGTCGCCGTCACGAATTCGGCGGGCGTCAGGCCCAGGGCCTCGCTGAGGGCCGCGGACTGGCGCTCGTTGCCGCGCCACCGCCCCGACTCCTCCATCCGCAGATACGCCTGCGTGGCCAGCCCGACCATCCCCGCCAGCTCGTCCGCGGCCAGCTCCCGGGCGACCCGGTGCTCGCGCAGGGTCCGGGCGGCGGTCAGCAGTTCGCCGGGCGCGCACCACAGCACCCCGGCCAGCGCGGTGAGCTCGTACTCGCTGGGCATCTGCATCCCACGCTCCCACGCGGCGACGGTCTCGGCGCTGATCCGGAGGCCGTACTGGGCGCCGAGGCCGTAGGCGACGTGGCCGGGGGCCATCCCCAGGGCCTCGCGCAGTCTGCGCGCGGCGGGGGCGTTGAAAGGCGGGGTGGGGTGCACGGCCCCACCGTAAGAGGCCGGAGGCGGTCTGACTACGGTGTGTTCGACCGAGATAACGGCTCGTAGGAAGCTCCTAGAGCGAAAGTCCTGCCGCGGGACCGCGCCGGCCGGGGCGCGGAGCGGCCCGTGACCCGGTCAGCGCTCCTGTGCCACCCACCGGTAGTGCAGCTCCGGACGGCCGATCTGTCCGTACTGCGGACTGCGCAGCGCACGGCCCGCGGTCACCAGATGCTCCAGGTAGCGGCGTGCGGTGATGCGGGAGATCCCGAGTTCCACACCCGCCGCGGCGGCCGTCACACCGTCCGGCGCCGCGCGCAGCACCCGGGTCACCGCTTCCAGCGTCGGACCGCTCAGTCCCTTGGGCAGCCGCGCGGGGTTCGGGGCCCGCAGGGTGGCGAGCGCGCGGTCCACCTCGTCCTGGCCGCTCGCCTCACCGGCCGCCGCACGGAACTCGGCGTAGCGGACGAGCCGGTCGCGCAGGGTGGCGAAGGTGAACGGCTTCAGCACGTACTGGACGACGCCCAGCGACACCCCCTCCCGGACCACGGCCAGATCGCGGGCCGAGGTCACCGCGATCACATCGGCCGCGTGCCCGGCGGCCCGCAGCGAGCGCAGCAGCTGCAGCCCGTGCCCGTCGGGCAGGTACAGGTCCAGGAGCAGCAGATCCACCGGCGTACGGTCCAGCGCCCGTACCGCCTCGGCACGGGAACGCGCGACCGCGGCCACCGTGAATCCCGGGACGCGGTCCACGTACAGCCGATGGGCGTCGGCGGCGACGGGGTCGTCCTCGACGACCAGCACCTGGATCGCGGGGCTCATGGGGTCCTTCCCTTCCCTGCGGCGCCGGTCAGCGGCAGCCGTACGGTGAACTCCGCGCCGCCGTCCGGCCCGTGCGCCAGCGCCACCGCCCCGCCGTTGCGGTGGGCGGCCTGCCGGACGAGCGCCAGGCCGAGCCCGCGGCCGGCGCCGTGCGTGGACCAGCCGCGCCGGAACACCTCCGCGGCATCGGCCGGTTCGACGCCCGCCCCGTTGTCGGCGACCCGCAGCAGCAGCTCACCGTCCCCGGCGAGCGCGGTCACGGTGACACGGGCCCGTGCGGGGCGCGTCGGCGAGTGCGTACGCTGCGCGGGCAGCGGACCGTCCGCGGCGGCCGCGCCCGGCGTGCCCGTCACCGCCTCCGAGGCCGCGTCCACGGCGTTGTCGATCAGATTGCCCAGGATGGTCACCAGGTCGCGCTGCGGCAGCGTCGCGGGCAGGGAACCGTCGTCGATCAGGCTGTCGTCCGCCAGCACCAGCTCCACCCCTCGCTCGTTCGCCTGGGCCGCCTTGCCGAGCAGCAGCGCCGCCAGCACCGGTTCGGCGACCGCGCCGACGACGCGGTCGGTCAGCGCCTGGGCCAGCTCCAGCTCTGCCGTGGCGAAGCCGACCGCCTCCTCGGCCCGGTCCAGCTCGATCAGCGACACCACCGTGTGCAGCCGGTTCGCCGCCTCGTGGGCCTGCGAGCGCAGGGCCTGCGTGAAGCCCCGCTCCGAGTCCAACTCACCTGACAGCGCCTGGAGTTCCGTGTGGTCGCGCAGCGTGACCACGGTGCCGCGCCGCTCCCCGCCGACCACCGGCCGGGTGTTGACCACGATCACCCGGTCCGCCGTCAGATGCACCTCGTCGACCCGCTCCTCGGAGGCCAGCAGCGCCCCGGTCAGCGGCGCGGGCAGCTCCAGTTCGGTCACCCGGCGCCCGACCGTACCCGGTGCCAGCCCGAGCAGCTCCCGGCCCGCGTCGTTGATCAGGGCGATCCTGCGCTGTCCGTCGAGCATCAGCAGCCCCTCACGCACCGCGTGCAGCGTGGCCTCGTGGTAGTCGTGCAGCCGGCTCAGCTCGGCGGCGTTCATCCCGTGGGTGTGCCGCCGCAGCCGGGCGTTGACCACGTACGTGCCGATGCCGCCGAGCGCCAGCGCCGCCCCCGCCGCGAGCCCCAGCGCGCGCAGCTGCGCCCGCACCTGCGTGGAGACCCGCTCGACCGTGATGCCCGCGCTGACCAGGCCGACGATCCTGCCGCCGTCCCGGATCGGCGTGACGACCCGGATCGAGGGTCCCAGCGTCCCGGTGTACGTCTCCGAGAACGTCTCGCCGCGCAGCGCCTGCGCGGTGTGCCCGAGGAAGGTCTCGCCGATCCGGTCGGCGTCCGGGTGCGTCCAGCGGACCCGGTGCGGATCCATGATGGTGACGAACGCGATCCCGGTGTCCTTGCGGACCTGCTCCGCGTACGGCTGCAGGACGGCCGACGGGTCCGGGGCGCGGATCGCCTCCCGTACGGACGGCGAGTCGGCCACCGCCAGCGCCGCAGCCCGGGCCTGCCTGCTCGCCGTCTCCTCGGCCTGTCCGCTGCCGGAGACGTACGCGAAGAAGGCGCACCCCGCGACCACGGCCGCCACCAGCACCACCTGCATCGCGAAGAGCTGCCCGGCCAGGCTGCGCGGGCGGGCACGGGGACGGGGGAAGCGCATGGCGACAGTCTGCCTGGCCGAAAACATATGAACGAAATGCACGTAAGGGTGACCGGGGTCACAGGGCGCGGAATAGTCGCCGGGGCCCCCAGGGACGGGGGAGGGACAAGGACGAGCCGAGGAGAACCCCGTGGCAGTGGCCGCCGAGCGGGACCGCACGAAGTACCTGTATCTCGCCGTGATCGTGGCGGTGGGCCTCGGCATCCTGGTGGGCCTCGTCGCCCCGGACGCCGCCGTGGAGCTCAAGCCGGTCGGTACCGGCTTCGTCAACCTGATCAAGATGATGATCTCGCCCATCATCTTCTGCACGATCGTGCTGGGCGTCGGCTCGGTCCGCAAGGCCGCCAAGGTCGGCGCGGTCGGCGGACTGGCCCTCGGCTACTTCCTGGTGATGTCGACGGTCGCGCTCGCCATCGGCCTGGTCGTCGGCAACATCCTGGAGCCCGGCTCCGGCCTCCACCTCACCGAGGCGACCCGCGCCGCGGGTGAGGCGCAGGCGGGCGGCAGTGAGTCCACCGCGGACTTCCTGCTCGGCATCATCCCCACCACCATGGTGTCGGCCTTCACCGAGGGCGAGGTCCTGCAGACCCTCCTCATCGCGCTGCTCGCGGGCTTCGCGCTGCAGGCCCTGGGCCCGGCCGGCGAACCGGTGCTGCGCGGCATCGGCCACATCCAGCGCCTCGTCTTCCGCATCCTCGCCATGATCATGTGGCTGGCCCCGGTCGGCGCGTTCGGCGCGATGGCGGCGGTGGTCGGCGAGACCGGCGTGGACGCGCTGAAGTCCCTCGCGGTCATCATGATCGGCTTCTACATCACCTGCGCGCTCTTCGTCTTCCTGATCCTGGGCACGATCCTGCGCCTGGTGGCCGGGGTCAACATCTTCGCCCTGCTGAAGTACCTGGGCCGGGAGTTCCTGCTGATCCTCTCCACCTCCTCGTCCGAGTCGGCCCTGCCGCGGCTGATCGCGAAGATGGAGCACATGGGCGTCAGCAAGCCGGTCGTCGGCATCACGGTGCCGACCGGATACTCCTTCAACCTCGACGGCACCGCGATCTACCTCACGATGGCCTCGCTCTTCATCGCCAACGCGACCGGTGACCCGCTGAGCATCGGCGAGCAGATCTCGCTCCTGGTCTTCATGGTGATCGCCTCGAAGGGTGCCGCGGGCGTCACCGGCGCCGGTCTGGCCACCCTCGCCGGCGGCCTCCAGTCACACCGCCCCGAGCTGGTGGACGGGGTCGGCCTGATCGTCGGCATCGACCGCTTCATGAGCGAGGCCCGCGCCCTCACCAACTTCGCGGGCAACGCGGTGGCCACGGTGCTCGTCGGCACCTGGACCAAGGAGATCGACCGGGCCCGGGTGGACCAGGTCCTGTCCGGGGCGCTCCCGTTCGACGAGACGATGATCGCGGACGAGGGGCCCGCCCAACCGCACGTCCCCGAGGCCAGGGACGGCGAAGGGGAGCAGCCCTCGCTCGCCAAGGCGTGACGTGAGACGGCTGCGGCCGGTACGGGACCTCCCGTACCGGCCGCAGCCGTGTGTGTCCGTCCGCTGTGTCCGTCCGCCGTCGCCCTGCCGTCCGCCCTTGCCTTGACGTCGGCGTCAAGGCTTACGGTCCTCACATGCGAATCGGGGAGCTGGCCGAGCGGGCCGGAACGACGACGCGGACCCTGCGCTACTACGAGTCGCGCGGGCTGCTGCCCACGCGGCGGGCGGAGAACGGGTACCGCACGTACGACGAGGGGGATCTGCGGCTGCTCCAGCAGATCCGGACCCTGCAGGACTTCGGGTTCGACCTGGAGGAGACCCGGCCCTTCGTCGAGTGTCTGCGGGCCGGTCATCCGGCCGGTGACTCCTGCCCCGCCTCGCTCGCCGTCTACCGGCGCAAGCTCGGCGAGCTCGACTCGCTCATCGGGCAGCTGCAGAGCGTCCGTTCGGAGGTGGGCGCCCAGCTGGCCCGCGCCGAGCTGGAGGCGTCCTCCGAGCTGCCCGGAGGACCGGAACCACGTTGTGAACTGGGAGGATGACAGATGATCCACGTAACGGGCGTCGCCGAGGTCACCGACGAGACCTTCGACGCGGAGGTACTCGGGGCCGGGCTGCCCGTCCTCGTCGAATTCACCGCCGACTGGTGCGGACCGTGCCGTCAGCTGGCCCCCGTGCTGGGCGCGGTCGCGGCCGAGGAGAGCGAGCGCATCAAGATCGTCCAGATCGACGTCGACCACAACCCGGCGGTCACCGCCCGGTACGGGGTGCTCTCGATGCCGACCCTGATGGTGTTCCGGTCCGGCGAGCCGGTGAAGTCGATGGTGGGCGCCCGGCCGAAGCGCCGGCTGCTCCAGGAGCTGGCGGACGTGTTCGAGGCCGCCTGAGCGCGCGCCCCGCGGGTGTGCTCACACCCGCGGGGCCGCACGCCGTGCTCACACCGGCTTGAGCCACACCGTCGCCAGCGGCGGCAGTGTCAGCAGCACACTGCCCGGCCGGCCGTGCGAGGCCACCGCATCCGGCTTCAGCGGCTCGGGGTTGACCACGTCGCTGCCGCCGTAACGCGCCGCGTCCGTGTTGAGCACCTCGGCCCAGACGGCGGGCTCACCCTGGACGTCCGGGACGCCGATCCGGTACTCGTGCCGGACCACCGGCGAGAAGTTGCAGACGGACAGCAGCGGTGCGCCCTGCGCGTCGTACCGCAGGAAGGCGAAGACGTTGTCCTCGGCGGCGTCCCCCTCCACCCAGTCGAACCCCTCCGGAACGGTGTCGCGCTGCCAGAGCGCGGGCGTCGCCCCGTACACCGCGTTCAGATCGCTCACCAGGGTCCGTACGCCGCGGTGGTCGCTCTCCGCCGCGTACGAGGGGTCGAGCAGCCACCAGTCCGGGCCGTGGCCCTCCGACCACTCCGCCCCCTGCGCGAACTCCTGCCCCATGAAGAGGAGCTGCTTGCCGGGGTGGGCCCACATGAAGCCGAGGTAGGCGCGGTGATTGGCGCGCTGCTGCCACCAGTCTCCCGGCATCTTGCTGACCAGCGACCGCTTGCCGTGCACGACCTCGTCGTGCGAGATCGGCAGCACGTAGTTCTCGCTGTACGCGTACACCATCGAGAAGGTCATCTCGCTGTGGTGGTACTTGCGGTGCACCGGCTCCTTCGACACGTACTCCAGGGAGTCGTGCATCCAGCCCATGTTCCACTTCAGCCCGAAGCCGAGACCGCCGAAACCGCCGGGGCCGACATGGTGGGTGGCGCGGGTGACGCCGTCCCAGGCGGTGGACTCCTCGGCGATGGTGACGACTCCGGGGTTGCGCCGGTAGACCGTGGCGTTCATCTCCTGGAGGAAGGTCACGGCGTCCAGGTTCTCCCGGCCGCCGTGCTCGTTGGGAGTCCACTCCCCGTCCTCGCGTGAGTAGTCGAGGTAGAGCATCGAGGCCACGGCGTCCACCCGCAGCCCGTCGATGTGGAACTCCTCGCACCAGTAAGTGGCGTTGGCGACGAGGAAGTTGCGCACCTCGGTGCGGCCGAAGTCGAATTCGAGCGTGCCCCAGTCGGGATGCGCGGCCCGCTGCGGGTCGGAGTGCTCGTACAGCGCCCGGCCGTCGAACTCGGCGAGCGCCCACTCGTCCCGCGGGAAGTGGGCGGGCACCCAGTCGACGATGACGCCGATACCGGCCCGGTGCAGCGCGTCGACGAGGAAGCGGAAGTCGTCCGGTGCGCCCATCCGGGAGGTCGGGGCGAAGAAGCCGGTGACCTGATAGCCCCAGGAGCCGCCGAAGGGGTGCTCGGAGACCGGCATCAGCTCCACATGCGTGAACCCCAGATCACGTACGTAGGCGGGGAGTTGATCGGCGAGCTGGCGATAGGTGAGGCCGGGGCGCCAGGACGGCAGATGGACCTCGTAGACGGAGAGCGGCGCCTCGTGCACGGGGACGTCCCCGCGACGGGCCATCCACTCCTGGTCCTGCCAGACATGGTGCGCGGCCGTCACGACCGAGGCGTTGGAGGGCGGCACCTCGGCGTGCCGGGCCATCGGGTCGGCGCGCAGGGTGTGCGAGCCGTCCGGGCGGCAGATGTCGAACTTGTACAGCGCCCCCTCCCCGATCGCGGGGAGGAACAGCTCCCACACCCCGGTGGAGCCGAGCGAACGCATCGGGAAGCCGGTGCCGTCCCAGTAGTTGAAGTCGCCGGTGACGCGCACCCCGCGGGCGTTGGGGGCCCACACGGTGAACCGGGTGCCGGTGACGCCCTGATGCTCCATCGGCTGGGCGCCCAGTGCGGTCCACAGTTCTTCGTGCCGGCCCTCGCCGATCAGATGCAGGTCGAGGTCGCCGAGCGCGGGCAGGAAACGGTACGGATCATGGATCTCGATCTCGTTGTCCTCGTAGGCGACCAGGAGCCGGTACTCGGGGACCGCGGGCATCGGCAGGAGCCCGGAGAAGAGCCCGTCGCCGTCGTCGTGCAGCTCGGCCCGCAGCCCCTTGGCCAGCACGGTGACGGAGCGGGCGAAGGGGCGCAGCACCCGGAAGGTGATCCCGCCGCGGATCTGGTGCGCGCCGAGCAGGTCGTGCGGGGCGTGGTGCTCACCCGCCAGGAGCCGGGCCCGGTCCCCGTCGTCGAGGGCGCGGGCGGGGCGGACCCCCTGGCCGCCGGCCCGGCGGGGACGCGGCGGCACGGCTGCCCGCTTGGTCCGCTTGGCCGGCGCGGGGGTGGCTGCCGCGTCGTCGGCGGCGGGGAGCGTGGTGCTCGCGTCCGTCGGTGCGATGGTCCCGGTTGCCGGTCCGGCAAGGGCGTCCGCGAGTTCTGCGGGCGCCGCGGAGAGCGGGACGTCTGTGGTGGGCGGAGTGGGATCGGGCGCGTTGCGGGACGGCTTGCGGGCGGTCACAGGGACAGCCTCCTCGGGAGGTGTTGGCGGGGTGGGGCGGGGCGAAGGGGGGGCGTGCGGTGGGACGCCGGGCTGCCGGGGCCCTCGTCGGGCGGGGCCGCCGGCAGCGGCGGGTGTCAGTCCGCGACGGAGGCCAGGCGGTGGATCGCGGCCATCGGGACCGGAAGCCAGTCGGGCCGGTGCCGTGCCTCGTACAGCACCTCGTACACCGCCTTGTCGGTCTCGTGGGCACGCAGCAGCTCCGGTTCGCTGCGGGGGTCGACGCCTGCGGCCTCCGCGTATCCGTCGCAGTAGGCGGCCCGGCAGCGCGAGGCCCACTCGGCGTTCCAGGGCCGGTGCGAGCGGGCCGCGTAGTCGAAGGAGCGGAGCATCCCGGCGATGTCGCGCACCGGTGGCTGCGGGCTGCGGCGCTCCGGGAGCGGGCGGGCCGGCTCGCCTTCGAAGTCGATCAGCGACCAGAAGCCGTCGGCCCCGCGCAGGGTCTGGCCGAGATGGAGGTCGCCGTGCACCCGCTGGGCCGCCCAGCTGGGACCCCGGTGGCCGAGCGCGGCCACGGCGTCGAAGGCGGTACGCAACGCGGGGACGTACGGCACCAGCGCCGGCACGGCGTGGGCGGCCGCCTCCAGCCGCTGCACCATGGCCGCGGCCAGCTGGTCGGTCTGGGCGCGCCGCAGTACCGGCGTGGGCAGGGCCGCGGCGAGTGCGGTGTGCACCTCGGCGGTGGCCCGCCCCAGCGCGCGGGCCTCACCCCGGAAGTCCTGGCCCGCCGCGAGTGCGCCCAGGGCGAGCTGCCAGCCGTCCTGCGCGCCGCGCAGGAACGGCTGCAGCACCCCGAGCGTGAGGTGTTCCGGTGCGGTCGACTCGAACCAGGCGACGGGGGCGGGGACCCGCCCGCACCCCTCGCGGGAGAGTGCGAGCGGCAGTTCCAGATCGGGGTTGGTGCCCGGGAAGACCCGGCGGAAGATCTTGAGGATGTAGGCGTCGCCGTAGACGAGCGAGGAGTTGGACTGCTCGGTGTCCAGCACCCGGGGGCGAGGCCGTCGGGGATCGGGTCCCGGCCCCGGTCGAACCGCAGGGCGCCGAGGCTCCCCGGGGTGCGCAGCCGCTCCAGCAGCAGCGCGGCGAGGCGTGGGTCGTGCAGCCCGTCGTACACGGTGCGGCCGGCCAGCGGGCCGTCCGTCACATGCCCGATGAGGGCGGGCGCGAGCCGCGGGGGCAGGGCGGAGCGTACGCCGAGCAGCAACTGGTAGCAGTCGACTGGGGGCTGGGCGGGCATGGTGGGCTGATGGACCCGGACCAGCAGATGCAGGAGTCCGGGGCCGGTGTCGGCGGTGGCGCCGGCGGGACTGTCCACCGGCAGTATCTCGGTCGCCGACACGAGGGAGAAGGCGGTGATCAGCCGTCCCTTGCCGGCGAACCACCGCTGCCGGGGGAGCCATTCATGCAGCAGCGGTCCGAGAGACGGGAGCAGGGCTGTGCTGTTCGCCAGGGTGACCTGAGCGGATGCAGCCTCCGACATGGCATCGCGTCCTTTCCCCGGGCACACCACAGGATGCGAAGAGTGTCCCGGATTGCGGCTTTGGCTGTCCGGCTGTGCGGGACGTGTCGGGTCAGGATGATCCGTACGGACTCGACTCGGAGGGATCGAAACGCCAGGAGGGTGCTGAAGCGTTCGATATGGGGGGAGAGTGCCCCGTGCGAGGCGGGGGAAACCGCCCCGCACCTGAGCCTCTCCGGCAGCTTGCGTGCTGACACCCGGTCAGCTCGGTGGCGCGTCCTTCCGCAGTCGGAACCAGTAGAACCCGTGACCGGCGAGAGTCAGCAGGTAGGGCCACTGACCGATGGCGGGGAAGCGCACCCCGCCGATCAGCTCCACCGGATGGCGCCCGTTGAAGGACCTCAGGTCGAGTTCGGTCGGCTGGGCGAACCGCGAGAAGTTGTGCACGCACAGCACGAGGTCGTCCCCGTGCTCACGGGTGAAGGCGAGCACCGCCGGGTTGGAGGAAGGCAGTTCGCTGTACGAGCCGAGGCCGAACGCCGGGTTCTGCTTGCGGATCTCGATCATCCGGCGCGTCCAGTGCAGCAGCGACGACGGTGAGGCCATCGCCGCCTCGACGTTGGTGACCTGGTAGCCGTAGACCGGGTCCATGATCGTGGGGAGGAAGAGCCGCCCCGGGTCGCTGGAGGAGAACCCCGCGTTCCGGTCGGGCGTCCACTGCATCGGGGTGCGCACGGCGTCCCGGTCGCCCAGCCAGATGTTGTCGCCCATCCCGATCTCGTCCCCGTAGTAGAGGATCGGGGAGCCGGGCAGCGAGAGCAGCAGCGCGGTGAACAGCTCGATCTGGTTTCGGTCGTTGTCCAGCAGGGGCGCCAGGCGCCGCCGGATGCCGATGTTGGCCCGCATCCGCGGATCCTTGGCGTACTCCGCGTACATGTAGTCGCGCTCTTCGTCCGTGACCATTTCGAGCGTCAGCTCGTCGTGGTTGCGCAGGAAGATGCCCCACTGGCAGCCCGAAGGGATGGCCGGGGTCTTGGCCAGGATTTCCGAGACCGGGTAGCGGCTCTCGCGCCGTACGGCCATGAAGATCCGTGGCATCACGGGGAAGTGGAACGCCATGTGGCACTCGTCGCCGCCGGCCTGGAACTCGCCGAAGTAGTCGACGACGTCCTCCGGCCACTGGTTGGCCTCGGCGAGCAGCACGGTGTCCGGGTAGTTGGCGTCGATCTCCTTGCGGACGCGCTTGAGGAAACCGTGGGTCTCCGGGAGGTTCTCGCAGTTGGTGCCCTCGCGCTGGTAGAGGTAGGGCACGGCGTCGACCCGGAAGCCGTCGATGCCGAGGTCGAGCCAGAAGCGCAGCGCGGAGATGATCTCCTCCTGCACCGCCGGGTTCTCGTAGTTGAGATCGGGCTGGTGCGAGAAGAACCGGTGCCAGTAGTACTGCTTGCGCACCGGGTCGAAGGTCCAGTTGGACGTCTCGGTGTCGACGAAGATGATCCGGGCGTCCTGGAACTGCTTGTCGTCGTCGGCCCAGACGTAGTAGTCGCCGTACGGACCGTCGGGGTCGGTGCGGGACTGCTGGAACCAGTCGTGCTGATCGCTGGTGTGGTTCATGACGAAGTCGATGATCACGCGCATCCCGCGCTGGTGCGCGGCATCGACGAACTCGACGAAGTCGGCGAGGTCGCCGAACTCCGGGAGCACGGCGGTGTAGTCGGATACGTCGTAACCACCGTCGCGCAGCGGCGACTTGAAGAACGGCGGCAGCCAGAGGCAGTCGACGCCCAGCCACTGCAGGTAGTCCAGCTTGGCGGTGATCCCCTTCAGGTCACCGATGCCGTCGCCGTTGGAGTCCTGGAAGGAACGGACGAGGACTTCGTAGAAGACGGCACGCTTGAACCAGTCGGGATCGCGGTCCTTGGCCGGGGTGTCCTCGAAGGTGTCGTGGACGGGCTCATTGACGATCATTGCGTGGGTGACCCTCCGGTCGGCGGGGACGGTCGCAGGACGGCGATGTGCGCGGGCGTGACGCCCGGCTCCAGACGCACATAGAAGGTCCTGCCCCAGTGATAGGAATGGCCGGTGAGCTCGTCGCGCACCGGCACGCTCTCGTGCCGGTCGAGGCCGAGTTGCGGCATGTCCAACGAGACGGTGGCCTCCTGGGTGTGGTGCGGGTCGAGGTTGACGACCACCAGAACAGTGTTCGAACCGGAGCGCTTGCTGTAGACGATCAGCGCGTCGTTGTCGGCCGAGTGGAAATGCACGTCACGCAGCTGCTGCAGCGCCGGGTGGCGGCGCCTGATCCGGTTCAGCGAGGTGATGAGCGGGGCCAGCGACCGGCCCTCACGCTCCGCGGCTTCCCAGTCCCTGGGCCGGATCTCGTACTTCTCCGAGTCGAGGTACTCCTCACTGCCGCTGCGCGTCGGGGTGTTCTCGCAGAGCTCGTACCCCGCGTACACCCCCAGGTGGGGGAGAGCGTGGCCGCGAGCACCGCCCGCGCCTCGAAGGCGGGCCTGCCGCCCTCCTGGAGGTATCCGGGGAGGATGTCGGGGGTGTTCACGAAGAAGTTGGGCCGCATGCTGGCGGCCGTCTCACCGGAGAGCTCGGTGACGTACTCCGTGATTTCCTGCCGGCTGTTACGCCAGGTGAAGTAGGTGTACGACTGCTGGAATCCGATGGTGGCCAGCGCGTGCATCATCGCGGGGCGGGTGAATGCCTCGGCCAGGAAGATCACATCGGGATCGGTGCGGTTGATTTCGGCGATCACCTTCTCCCAGAAGATCACCGGCTTGGTGTGCGGATTGTCGACGCGGAAGATCCGTACTCCGTGATCCATCCAGAACCGGAGGATGCGGACGGTCTCCGTGACGAGGCCGCGCAGATCCTTGTCGAAGGCGATCGGATAGATGTCCTGGTACTTCTTCGGGGGATTCTCCGCGTACGCGATGGAGCCGTCCGGGCGGTGGTGGAACCACTCCGGGTGCTCCTTGACCCAGGGGTGGTCGGGGGAGCACTGGAGGGCGAAATCCAGTGCGACCTCCATGCGCAGGGTGCGGGCCGTCTCGACGAAGTGGTCGAAGTCGTCGAGGGTGCCGAGATCGGGATGGACGGCGTCGTGGCCGCCCTCGGCCGAGCCGATCGCCCAGGGCACCCCCACGTCGTGCGCGGCGGGGGAGAGGGAGTTGTTGCGCCCCTTGCGGTGGGTGGTCCCGATGGGGTGGATCGGCGGGAGATAGACCACGTCGAACCCCATCGCGGCGACGGCCGGCAGGCGCTCGGCGGCCGTGCGGAAGGTGCCGCTGATGATCCGGGGCGGCTGCGCCGCGGCGGCCTTCGCCTTGGCGGTGCGGCCCTTGCCCGCCGGCTTCGCCGGTACGGCCGGCTCGGTCCGCGCGCCCTCGGAACGGGGGAACAGCTCGTACCAGGAACCGAACAGGGCGCGTCGGCGCTCGACCACGAGCGGGAGCGGGCGCGAGGCGGTGACCAGCTCACGCAGCGGGTGCCGGGACAGCGCCTCGTCCGCCTCGGGGGTCAGTGCCGCGGCCAGCCTGGCGGCGGCCGGGCGGGACTCGTCGCGCAGCGCGTCGACGGCGGACAGCACCGCCTCACGGCCGTTCCGCTTGGGCACGCCCTCGGCGGCCCGCTCGTAGAGCGCGGCGCCCTCCGCCAGGACCAGCGCGGTGTCGATCCCCGCCGGGATCTTGATCTGGGCGGTGTGCCGCCAGGTGGCGACCGGATCGCTCCACGCCTCGACCGTGTACGTCCAGCGGCCCTCGGCGTCCGGGGTCACATCGGCGCCCCAGCGGTCGGTGCCCGGAGCGAGTTCGCGCATCGGCGTCCAGGGACCGGGACGACCGCTCGGGTCCCGCAGAACGGCGTTGGCCGCGACCGCGTCATGGCCCTCGCGGAAGACGGTTGCGGTGACCTGGAAGGTTTCACCGGAAACAGCCTTGGCGGGCCTTCTTCCGCAATCGACGAGCGGGCGGACGTCGAGGACGGGAATGCGACCGATCATGGAATCACCTGGGGACTGGAGCTCGGACTCAACAGGGCGCGTGGCGGCCGCGGAGGGCTGAACGCGCGCGCCGCGATGGTGGGGTTCTGTCCTTTCTAGCTGCTCCGTTGACGACTGGTGGGGTGTGGGCATGGCCGCTCCTGTCCGCGTTCACTCGAATGGCACTCGAATGGATGGGGCGCGGGTGTGGTGCACGGGTGTGGACCGAATGCGTACGAGGTCCGTACGCATTGCATACGAACCGCGAGTGGACGGCCGGTGGCCGACGGGTGAATCGCCCGGGGGCCGGAGGTGGATCGCCTTCAGCGGTCGTCGGAATGCATTCGTACCGGGTACCGGAGAAGCCTTCCCATGGATCTCGGTGGGCCAATCCGGTGGTGTGTTAACTACTCGGGCGTATCTGTGACGGTCTGAATGCGCCGGGCTCCGCCGCGCACGCGCGGGGTTGCGGAAGGCCGGCGCACGCGGGGTGCAGCGGCGCCACAGGGAAGCCTTCCTTGTGGGGCGAAGGCCCACAAGACCGCACGAGGGGAGGGAATCGGCCATAACGCCTGTGACGGATGTGCCGGGAGTGCCTGAAGTGAAGGGCGGTGCCCAGGAGGGCGGAGCGCAAGGGGCGGTCGGTCCGCCCGGGGTCGCACGACGGGCGAAGGCCGTGCGCCGTGGTTGCCGAGTGCCGCACACCGCTACCGTCGAGGGTGACGGAGCGGCGCACACCGTGGTGCGTCCCCTCGGATTCGTACGTCCCCTGTAAAGGTGGAATGCGTGAAGGCCATTCGTCGATTCACCGTGCGTCCCGTCCTCCCCGACCCCCTTCAACCGCTCAGCGACCTCGCCCGCAACCTGCGGTGGTCCTGGCACACCGAGACCCGTGAGCTCTTCCAGGCCGTCGACCCGGTCGCCGGCCGGACGGCGGACGGCGACCCCGTGCGCCTGCTCGGCGCCGTGTCCGCCGGACGCCTGGCCGAGCTGGCCCGGGACGAAGACTTCCTGGGCCGCCTGACCGAGGTGTCCGCCGATCTCCAGGAGTACCTGGAGGGCCCCAGGTGGTACCAGGAACAACTCACGCAGGGCGCCGAGCTCCCTGCCGCCATCGCCTACTTCTCGCCCGAATTCGGGGTGACCGCTGCCCTGCCCCAGTACTCCGGCGGGCTCGGCATCCTCGCCGGAGACCATCTCAAGGCCGCCAGCGACCTGGGCGTTCCCCTCGTCGGCGTCGGCCTGCTCTACCGCCACGGCTACTTCCGCCAGAGTCTCTCCCGGGACGGCTGGCAGCAGGAGCACTATCCCGTCCTCGACCCCAACGAACTGCCGCTCACCCTGATGCGGGAAGCCGACGGGACGCCCAGCCAGGTCGTCCTGGCGCTCCCTGGCGGCCGGTCCCTGCACGCCCACATCTGGCAGGCCCAGGTGGGCCGGGTGCCGCTCCTCCTGCTCGACTCCGACGTGGAGGAGAACGCACCCGGCGAACGCGAGGTCACCGACCGGCTGTACGGCGGCGGCAGCGAGCACCGGCTGCTGCAGGAGATGCTGCTGGGCATCGGCGGCGTGCGCGCCCTACGGACCTACTGCCGGCTCACCGGCCATCCGGCACCCGAGGTGTTCCACACCAACGAGGGCCACGCCGGGTTCCTGGGCCTCGAACGCATTCGCGAGCTCTCCGGTAGCGGCCTGGACTTCGCCTCCGCGGTGGAGTCCGTACGGGCGGGCACCGTCTTCACCACCCACACACCCGTGCCGGCCGGGATCGACCGGTTCGACCGTGAACTCATCGTCCGTCACTTCGGAGACGACGGTGAGCTGCCGGGCGTCGCCGCCGAACGCATCCTGCAACTGGGCACGGAGACGTACGACGGCGGCGATCCGGGCGTCTTCAACATGGCCGTGATGGGGCTCAGGCTCGCCCAGCGGGCCAACGGCGTCTCCACCCTGCACGGGGCGGTCAGCCGGGAGATGTTCGCCGGCCTCTGGCCGGGCTTCGACGCCCCGGAGGTGCCGATCACCTCCGTGACCAACGGGGTCCACGCACCCACCTGGGTCGCGCCCGAGATCTACCGGCTGCGGGCCGCGTCCGGGGGCACGCCGGGCCGGTGGGACTCCGCCGCCGGCATCCCCGACGCGCAGCTCTGGCAGGTGCGGCGCACCCTGCGCGAACAGCTGGTGACCGAGGTGCGGCAACGGCTGCACGCCTCATGGCGGACCCGGGGCGCGGAGCCGGCCGAACTCGGCTGGATCGACGGCGTGCTGGACCCCGACGTGCTGACCATCGGCTTCGCCCGCCGGGTGCCCTCGTACAAGCGGCTGACGCTGATGCTGCGCGACCGCGACCGGCTGCGGGCGCTGCTGCTCCACCCGGAACGCCCGATCCAGATCGTCGTGGCGGGCAAGGCGCATCCGGCCGACGACAGCGGGAAGCGGCTGGTCCAGGAGCTGGTCCGGTTCGCCGACGACCCCCGGGTGCGGCATCGCATCGTCTTCCTGCCCGACTACGGGATGGCGATGGCCCAGAAGCTCTACCCGGGCTGCGATGTCTGGCTGAACAATCCGCTGCGCCCCCTGGAGGCGTGCGGTACGAGCGGCATGAAGGCGGCGCTCAACGGCTGTCTCAATCTGTCGGTTCTCGACGGGTGGTGGGACGAGTGGTTCGAGCCGGACTTCGGCTGGGCGATCCCGACGGCGGACGGTTCCGCCCTGGACGAGGACCGGCGCGACGACCTGGAGGCCAACGCGCTCTACGAGCTGATCGAGGACCGGGTCGCGCCCCGCTTCTACGACCGCGGGGGTGAGGGGCTCCCGGAGCGCTGGATCGAGATGGTCCGCCGCACGCTGGGCACCCTTGGCCCCAAGGTTCTCGCGGGACGCATGGTCCGGGAGTACGTGGAGCGGCTGTACGCCCCCGCGGCCCTCGCCCAGCGCTCCCTGGACGCCACCGCCGCACGGGAGCTCGCCGACTGGAAGGCCAGGGTCCGGGCGGCCTGGCCGCGGGTGGCCGTCGACCATGTCGAGGCGGTGACGTCCACCACCGCGGGCGGTTCGGCGGAGCTGGGGTCGACGCTGGCCCTGCGGGTCCGGATCACCCTCGGGGCGCTGGATCCGGAGGACGTGGAGGTGCAGGCGGTGGCCGGGCGGGTCGACTCCGCAGACGCCATCACCGATGCCCAGGTCTTCCCGCTGAAGCCGGGCGGGGGCCAGGACCTGGAGGGCCGCTGGCTGTACGACGGCCCGCTCGCCCTCGACCGCACGGGCCCCTACGGGTACACCGTGCGGGTGCTGCCCGCCCATCGGCTGCTGGTGACCGGCGCCGAACTCGGTCTGGTCGCACAGCCGACGGAGGCGACGGGCGAAGGCGCGGGTGTGCTGATGCGCTGAGGACGCCCGCCCGCTGTGGGCCCGGCACCGTTACGGTGCCGGGCCCTTCGCTTTCTGAACGCAAGTCCTTGACGTGCCCATGCAATGTCTTTAGGTTCCTCACTCATCGCAGCGTTCACAACTCGACTCAAGGTTCATGTCTGTGAACTCCGTTGGTTCCGAGTCGAGTTGCCGGACCTCCTCCGCACCGGAAGGCACCCCACATGCGCCCCGGAACCATCGGGCGTGGCCTCGGCCTCGCCACCGCACTCGCGGCACTGATCACCGGCCTCTCCATGGCCCCGGCCTCGGCGGGCAGAGCCGCCCCGGACCCGGGCGCCGCCGCCCCGGCCGCACGGGCCGCCGCTCCCGCGGCCTTCACCCACCCCGGCGTACTGGTCAGCCGCCCCCAGCTCGACTTCGTGCGCGCCAAGGTGCAGGCCGGCGCACAGCCCTGGAAGAGCGCGTTCGACCAGATGATGGCCAGCAAGTACGCCTCGCTCACCCGGACCGCCAAACCCCGCGCGGTCGTGGAGTGCGGCTCGTACTCGAACCCCAACTACGGGTGCACCGACGAGCGCGAGGACGCGATAGCCGCCTACACCCTCTCGCTGGCCTGGTATCTCACCCAGGACAGCCGGTACGCCACGAAGGCCATCGGCATCATGGACGCCTGGTCGGCCGTGATCAAGGACCACACCAACAGCAACGCCCCCCTGCAGACCGGCTGGGCCGGCTCCTCCTGGCCGCGGGCCGCCGAGATCATCAAGTACACGTACAGCGGCTGGCCGAACGCGGGCCGGTTCTCCACCATGCTGCGCGACGTCTACCTGCCCAAGGTCATCAACGGTTCGAACAGCAACGGGAACTGGGAACTGAGCATGACCGAGGCCGCGATCGGCATCTCGGTGTTCCTGGAGGACCGGACCTCGTACGACAAGGCGGTCAGCAAGTTCCGCGGACGTGTTCCCGCGTACATCTACCTGACCTCGGACGGTGCGCTGCCGAAGACCGCGCCCGGCAGCGGCCTGGACACCCGTGACAAGATCATCAACTACTGGCAGGGGCAGTCGACCTTCATGGACGGCCTCTCGCAGGAGACCTGCCGCGACCTCACGCACACCGGCTACGGCCTCTCCGCCATCTCGCACATCGCCGAGACCAGCCGGATCCAGGGGCAGGACCTCTACCCGGAGATCGCCGAGCGGCTGCGCCAGGCACTCGGTCTGCACGCCAAGTACCAGCTGGGGACGGCCGTTCCCTCGTCGCTGTGCGGCGGATCGCTCAAGGACAACCTCGGCCCGGTCACCGAGGTCGGGTTCAACGCGCTGCACAACCGGATGGGCATCGCGATGACCAACACCCAGGCACTCACGGAACAGCGCAGGCCCGCCGGGACCGACAACCTGTTCGTCGCCTGGGAGACGCTGACCCACGCGGACAACCCGAGCTGAGCACACAGCCGCCCGGGAGGAGCGAGCTCCTCCCGGGCGGGACGCGGTGTCAGTCGCGGGTCATGCGGTGGGGCCGGTTCAGAAGGTCAGCTTGAAGCTGTTGATCTTGCCGGTGTCGCTGGCGTAGACGTCCTGGACCTTCAGCTTCCAGGTACCGTTCGCCGCCTCCGAGGAGGCGTTGACCGTGTACGTGGTCTGGACGTTGTCCGCCGAGTCGCTGGAGGAGGAGTTCTTCAGCCGGTAGGCCGAACCGTCCGGGGCGACGAGGTCGATGACCAGGTCACCGCGGTAGGTGTGGGTGATGTCCACGCCGACCTTGAGCGTGCTGGGCGCGTTGCCGGTGCGGCCGGTGACGTTGACCGAGCTGGTGATGGCCGCGCCGGCGTCCGGGATGGTCACGGGGGTGGTGTTCTCGAAGACCGTGCCGCCCGGGTCGGTGCCGCCGGGGCGGGTACCGACGTTGATGCCGGCCCACGCGTTGGCCACGGCCGTGTACTCGGCGCTGGTCGTGCCGTACAGCTCACCGGCCGCCGCCAGCGTGCCGGTACGGGCCGACGCGTAGTTGGTGGTGGAGCTGAACTTGGTGGTGAGCGCCTTGAACCAGATCAGCGCGGCCTTGTCGCGGCCGATGCCGGTCACGGGCAGGCCGTCGGAGGTCGGGGAGTTGTACGAGACGCCGTTGATGGTCTTGGCGCCGCTGCCCTCCGAGAGGAGGTAGAAGAAGTGGTTGGCCGGGCCCGAGGAGTAGTGGACGTCGACGTTCCCGATGCCCGAGTACCAGGCGTCCTTGGACGCGCCGTCCCTGCTCGGCTTGTCCTGGTAGCGCAGCGGGGTGCCGTCGCCGTTGATGTCGATCTTCTCACCGATGAGGTAGTCGCCCTTGTCGGTGGCGTTGTTGGAGTAGAACTCCACGGCGGTGGCGAAGATGTCGCTGGTCGCCTCGTTGAGGCCACCGGACTCACCGCTGTAGACCAGGCCGGCGGTGTTGGAGGTGACGCCGTGCGTCATCTCGTGCGCCGCGACGTCCAGCGCGGTCAGCGGTGAGGCGTTGCCGCTGCCGTCGCCGTACGTCATGCAGAAGCAGCTGTCGTCCCAGAAGGCGTTGACGTAGTTGTTGCCGTAGTGGACGCGGGAGTACGCGCCGACGCCGTCACCGCGGATACCCGTGCGGCCCTGGACGTTCTTGTAGTAGTCCCAGGTCTCGGCCGCACCGTAGTGCGCGTCGGCCGCGGCGGTCTCGGCGTTCTGGGCGGTGCCGTCGCCCCAGACGTCGTCCGAGCCGGAGAAGAGGGTGCCCTTGCCGGACGTGCCGTGGTTCAGGTTGTACGTCTTGTGGCTGCCGCGGCCGGTGTCGGTCAGCGTGTACGACGGGGCGGTCCCGAGGGTGACCTGCCCGCTGTACTCGGTGTTGCCGGTGCCGGTCTCGATGGCCTGCCACTCGTAGAGCTTCGCGCCGGTGGTGGCGTCCGTGACGACGTGGAGTGCGTTGGGCGTGCCGTCCTCCTGCAGCCCTCCGACCACGGTCTCGTAGGCGAGCTGCGGCTTGCCCGTCGCCATCCAGACGACCTTGCGCGGCGCCTTGTCGGCCACCGTCCGGTTCGAGCCGTCCGCCTTGGCCGCACCGATCGCCTGCTTCTCGGCCGCCGCCGGAGCGACGTCCGCGGCCGTGTCCACGGCCCCAGCTGGGCGGCGGTGGCCTTGGAGGCCTTGGTGACGCTCTCGGTCGTGCCGGCCTTCGACTGCTGGACGACCAGGTCGCCGCCGAGGACCGGAAGTCCGCTGAAGGTGCGCTCGTAACGCGTGTGCGTGGTGCCGTCGTTGTCCTGGATGACGTCCCGGACGACGAGCTTCTCCTGCGAGCCGAGACCGAGGTCCTTGGCGGTGGCCGCCCGGCTCGCGGTGGCCTCGCGGATCAGCTCGGCACGCTGCGAGGGGGAGAGCTGCTTGGGCAGCGCTCCGGGGTCGGCCTTGGTGGAGACGGCGGCGCTGGTCGCGCCGGCCGGTGTGGCTGTCGCTGTGCCGGTCTGGACTCCGGCCAGGAGAGCTGCTGCGGCTATAAGAGCGCCGGTCGCGGTGGCACGACGGCTGAGCGTGGATCTCACGCGGACTCCTTCTGCAAGGGGGGTACCGGCGGCAGGGTGAGCCGTCCGGGCAGAGCAGGCAGTGCGCAGAACGGGGGAAGAGTGTCAGCAGAAAGCGGTCTGTGTCAGGACCGCGTCAACAAGATGGCCGGAATTCGTCCGTTGCCTGAAAGGTCATGTTCGTTAAGCGGACGTTTCGCCGATCATCACTTCGATGCCGTCCAGGGTCCTTCGGGGCCGGAATTCGAAGAGGGTGTGGAGGTCGGGACCGAAGTTGTCGCGTTCGAAAAGAGTGTGAAGAACCTGGGAGTTCCCACCTGTCGAGATGGCTGCGCACTGTGGCTCGATCCGCGCGGTCCCGGCCCGCGCGGCGGATCCGCTCACGCCCGGTCTGCCGGGAGCAGGGACTCGACTCGTGGACGCAGCAGGCCGATGACGCGCGGCAGTGCTGTCAGGCCAGGCTCTCCCGCCAGGCGCGGTGGAGGCCGGCGAACCGGCCGGTGCCGCCGATGAGTTCGGCCGGGGCGCCGTCCTCCACGATGCGGCCGTGTTCCATCACCAGAACCCGGTCCGCGATCTCCACGGTCGACAGCCGGTGGGCGATCACCACCGCGGTGCGGCCGTGCAGCACGGTGTCCATCGCCCGCTGCACCGCACGCTCACCCGGAATGTCGAGGGAGCTGGTCGCCTCGTCGAGGATCAGCACCGCCGGGTCGGCCAGCAGGGCGCGGGCGAACGCGACCAGCTGGCGCTGGCCGGCCGAGATCCGGCCGCCCCTCTTGCGCACGTCCGTGTCGTACCCGTCGGGCAGACCGGTGATGAAGTCGTGCGCACCGATCTCCCTGGCCGCCTGCTCGATCTGCGCGCGCGTCGCGTCCGGGCTGCCGATCGCGATGTTCTCGGCGACGGTCCCGGAGAACAGGAAGGCCTCCTGGGTCACCATCACCACCCCGCGCCGCAGTTCGGGGGTGGCCAGATCCCGCAGATCGGTGCCGTCCAGCAGCACCCGGCCGTCCGTCGGGTCGTAGAAGCGGGCCAGCAGCTTGGCGAGCGTCGACTTCCCCGCGCCCGTCGAACCGACCACGGCGACCGTCTGCCCCGCCGGGACGGTCAGATCGAAAGGCGGCAGCACCTCGCCGCCCGTGCGGTACGCGAAGCTCACCGAGTCGAAGACCACCTCGCGGCCCGGGTGTCCGCCCGAGAGTGCCGGCAGCTCCTGCGGCTCCAGGGCCTCCGGCACCGTGGGGGTCTGTGCCAGCAGACCCGCGATCTTCTCCAGTGAGGCCGCCGCCGACTGGTAGGAGTTGAGGAACATGCTGAGCCGGTCGATGGGGTCGTAGAGCCGCCGCAGGTACAGCACCACCGCGGCCAGCACGCCCAGGGCGAGAGTGCCGGACGCGACGCGGTAGGCACCCCACAGCACGATTCCGGCCACCGCGGTGTTGGCGACCAGCCGGGACCCGACGACATAGCGCGCGTTCTCCAGCATCGCGTTGCCGTTGGTGCGCCGGTGCTCGTGGTTCAGCGTCCGGAAGGCCGCGTCGTTGACCGGCTCCCGGCGGAAGGCCTGCACGGGACGGATGCCGTTCATCGTCTCCGCGAACTTGACGATGACGGCGGCGATCGCCGTCGACCGGGAGGCGAAGATCACTGCGGCCCGGCGCTGGTAGAGACGGACCAGCAGATACAGCGGGACGAAGGAGAGCACGGCGACGGCGCCCGTCGCGAAGTCCAGCCAGAGCAGCATCAGGGAGATGGAGACGAAGGAGAGAATGACACCGATCAGCTCCTGCAGCCCCTCGCTGAGCAGCTCCCTGAGCGACTCGACATCGGTGGTGGAGCGGGAGATCAGCCGGCCCGAGGTGTACCGCTCGTGGAAGTCCACGCTCAGGGCCTGCGCATGACGGAAGATCCGGCCGCGCAGATCGAGCAGGACGTCCTGGTTGACCTGCGCGGACGCCCGGATGAAGGCGTACTGCATGACCCCCGCGCCCACCGAACAGAGGGCGTAGCCGACGGCCACGGCGATCAGTGGTCCGTAGTCCTCGTCCCGGAACGCGGGCACCCCGCTGTCGATGGCGTACGCGACGAGCAGCGGGCCGGCCTGTACCGCGACTTGCTGGACCAGCAGGAACAGCGCGGCCAGCACGACCCGGGCGCGCAGCGGGCGCAGCAGCGAGACGAGCAGCTCGCGCGTGGCACCGCGGGGGTGGGCAGGTCGTCGCGGTCGAACGGGTCCCCGGCCCGCCTCACGGGCGCTTCGGCTTCCGGCGCTGCCGGGGTCCCGTGTTCGTCCCTGTCGTCGCCGCCCGGCTCCGTGGGACGCCCGGTCGTGGTGCTGGTCATCGGGTGCTGCTCTCCTCGGCTGGGGCGTGCGTGCCCGGAAGGTCATCGGCCGTGGTGCCGGATGGGTGCACGACAACCGGGTCCTCGCCCGGCGGGCTCCCGGCACCGGACATCAGCCAGGCGTACTCGGCGTTGCCGCGCAGCAGTTCCTGATGGGTGCCGACCGCGCTGATCCGGCCCTCCGACAGGAGAGCCACCCGGTCCGCGAGCATCACGGTGGACGGCCGGTGGGCGACCACCACCGCGGTGGTCTCCTGCAGCACGCGTCGCAGCGCGGCCTCGACCAGCGTCTCCGTGTGCACGTCCAGCGCGGAGAGCGGGTCGTCGAGCACCAGGAAGCGCGGCCGGCCGACGACGGCGCGGGCCAGCGCGAGGCGTTGGCGCTGACCGCCGGAGAGGCTCAGCCCCTGCTCGCCGACCTGGGTGTCGATCCCGTGCGGCAGATCGTGGACGAAATCGGCCTGCGCGACCGAGAGCGCCCGCCGCAACTCCTCCTCGCCGGCGCCTTCCGCGCCCATCAGCACGTTCTCCCCGACGCTCGCGGAGAAGAGCGTCGGCTCCTCGAACGCCACGGACACCAGCTCCCGCAGCCGTTCGCGCGGCATGGCGGTGATGTCCTCGCCGTCCAGGGTGATCCGCCCCGAAGTGGCGTCGTGCAGCCGGGGAACGAGCGCGGTGAGCGTGGTCTTGCCGGAGCCCGTCGCCCCGACCAGGGCCATCGTCTCGCCGGGACGGATCCGCAGATCGATCCGGGCCAGCACGGGCGCGGAGTCCGCGTCCGCGTCGGGATAGCGGAACACCACCCCCTCGAAGACCATGCCGCCGGACCCGCCGGGAGAGACTCCGGAGGTGGCTTCGCCGGCCGTCTCCTGCTCCTCGGCGACATCCATCACCTCGAAGAACCGCTCGGTCGCCGTCGCCGACTCCTGACTCATCGCCAGCAGGAAGCCGATCGACTCGACCGGCCACCGCAGCGCCAGCGCGGTGGAGAGGAAGGCGACCAGCGTGCCCGCGGACAGACCGCCGTCCGCGACCTCGATCGTGCCGAGCACCAGCGCCGCCCCGATGGCGAGTTCGGGGATCGTCGTGATGAGGGCCCAGATGCCCGCGAGCAGCCGCGCCTTGCCGAGCTCCGTGGTGCGCAGCTGCTGCGAGAGGGCCCGGAAGGCCAGGGCCTGGCTGCGGTGCCGGCCGAAGCCCTTGACGATGCGGATGCCGAGCACGCTCTCCTCGACCACCGTCGTCAGATCGCCGACCTGGTCCTGGGCCCTGCGCGCCACCACCGCGTACTTCGTCTCGAAGACCGAGCAGACGATCATCAGCGGCACGACCGGGGCGAGCAGCACCAGGCCGAGCGTCCACTCCTGGGCCAGCAGGATCACGAAACCGATCAGGATCGTGGTGGAGTTGACCAGCAGGAAGGTCAGGGGGAAGGCCAGGAACATCCGCAGCAGCATCAGGTCCGTGGTCCCGCGCGACAGCAGCTGGCCCGACGACCAGCGGTCGTGGAAGGCCACCGGCAGGCGCTGCAGATGCCGGTAGAGATCGGCCCGCATCGACGCCTCGACCCCGGCCAGCGGACGCGCCACCAGCCACCGCCGCATCCCGAACAGGACCGCCTCGGCGATCCCGAGCAGCAGGAGGTACAGCGCCCCGAGCCAGACACCGCCCGGGTCGTGGTGGGCGACCGGGCCGTCGACGATCCACTTCAGCACGAGCGGGATCACCAGGCCGAGGCACGAGGCGACGACCGCGATCAGGGCCGCGCCGGACAGCCGCGTCCGTACCGGCTTCACATACGGCCACAGCCGTACCAGGGAGCGCGCGGCGGACCGGTCCTTGGGCTCTGCATGTTCTTCGGGCATCAGGGGCGAGCCTACGTTTCACCACTGACATCGCTCATCTGCTTTTCCGTCTCCCGACCGAGGCTTGACGCAAAGCCACGCGGGGGACAGCGTCCGCCGCCACCGACGGCGGCCCCCGACGGGCCCGGCCGGGCGAGGGTCGTAGCGCGGCATCAACCGATCGGCTGATGCGGGTTCGAGCGCGATGGCGGATGCCGCGGGCGGCCGTCCGCCGGGATGCTCGCAGACATGGCAATCATCGAAGTGAACGGGGTGCACAAGTCCTACGCCGGACGCCCCGCGGTCGACGGCGTCAGCTTCGCCGTCGACGAGGGGGAGATCTTCGGGATTCTCGGTCCCAACGGTGCGGGCAAGACCACCACCGTCGAATGCGTCGAGGGGCTCCGGGTCCCCGACGCCGGCACGGTCCGGGTCGCCGGGCTCGATCCCGTCGCCGACCACGACCGGGTGACCCTGCTGCTGGGCGCCCAGCTCCAGGAGAGCGAACTGCAGCCCAAAATCACGGTGGGCGAGGCGCTGGAGCTGTACAGCGCGTTCTACCCGGACCCCGCCGACTGGCGGTCGCAGGTGGAGCGGCTCGGGCTGCGCGCCGTGCTCGGCACCCGGTTCGCGCAGCTCTCCGGCGGACAGAAGCAACGGCTGTCCATCGCGCTCGCCCTCGTCGGCAACCCCCGGGTCGTGGTCCTCGACGAGTTGACCACCGGACTGGATCCGCGTGCGCGGCGCGACACCTGGCAGCTGATCGAGGAGGTACGGGACAGCGGGGTCACGGTCCTGCTGGTCACCCACTTCATGGAGGAGGCCCAACGCCTCTGCGACCGGGTCGCCGTGATCGACAAGGGCAGGGTCGTCGCCCTCGACACCCCGTCCGGGCTGATCGCCAAGGCCGGGAGTTCCACGGTCATCTCGTTCACGCCCTCGCAGCCGCTCGCCGACGCCGACCTGACGCGGCTGCCCGGCGCCGCCTCGTGCGAGAGCCGCAACGGGCGGATCGTCATCAACGGCACCGACGAGACCGTCAACGCCGTGATCTCGCTGCTGGCCCGGCTGCGCATCACCGCGCACCAGCTGCGCGTCGCCGAAGCCACCCTGGACGACGCCTTCCTCGACCTCACAGAGCACACCGACCCCACCGACCCGCGCGCACTCACAGAACGGGCAGCCTGAGATGGCCACAGCGAACACCCTGACCGGCCACGAGTCCCGGACCGCGCCCGCGGGCGCCTGGCTCGCGGTCCTCAGGTCCGAGACCAGGCTCTTCCTCCGCGAACCCGGCAGCCTGTTCTGGATCCTGGTCTTCCCGACCGCACTGATGACGATCCTCGGGCTGATCCCGTCCTTCCGGCACCCCGACGACGCGCTCGGCGGCCGGCGCGTCATCGACCTGTACGTGCCCGTCTCGGTACTGCTCGCCATGATCATGGCCGGTCTGCAGGCCATGCCGCCCGTACTCACCGGCTACCGCGAGCGCGGCATCCTGCGCCGCATGTCCACCACGCCGGTACGGCCCTCCGCCCTGCTCAGCGCCCAGATAGCGCTGCACGGTACCGCGGCCGCCGGCTCCGCGCTGCTGGTCATGGCGGCCGGCCGGATCGCCTTCGACGTGCCGCTGCCGGGGCAGCCGTTCGGCTATCTGCTGGCGCTGCTGCTGGCCGTCGCCAGTGTCCTGGCGCTGGGCGCGCTGGTCTGCGCGGTCTCGCGGACGACCAAGGTGTCGGCCGCGGTCGGCTCGGTGGTCTACCTCGTGATGATGTTCACCGCCGGGGTATGGGTGCCGGTCCAGACCATGCCCGACACACTCCGGCGCATCGTCCAGGTCACCCCGTTCGGCGCGGCCTCCCAGGCGCTGGACCGGGCGGCGTCCGGATCCTGGCCCAGCTGGGCGTATCTGGGTGTGATGGCGCTGTGGACCGTCCTGGCGGCGGGGGTGGCGATCCGGACGTTCCGGTGGGAGTAGCCGATCCGGGGGAGACTTCACCCATGAGTGCGGGGGAGAGGCAGGGCGCGGCCGGTGTGACGACGGCCGAGCAGTGGTGGGAACTGTTCTTCCGGTACGGACCGTACGGGCTGCTCGGCCTGGCCACGGCGGTCTCGGCGGTGACCGGCGACCTCATCATGTCCCGGTCGGACGTGTACGCCGCCATGGTGATGGTGCCGCTGGCCCTCGCCCTCCAGCTCTGGTGGGGGCGGGTCGCGGCGACGGCGGGAGCGGCATCGCGGGCGGCGCAGTGCTACTTCGTCGCCCGCACGCTCCTCGCCTTCGGGCTGACCTGGTGCAACCCCTTCTACGCCGTCTTCGCGACGCTCGGCTACTTCGACTCCGCCCGGCTGCTTCCGCAACGGGGCGTGCGGCCCGGGCTGCTGGCCACCGCGGTCATCCTGGCGGGCTCGCAGTCCGGCAGCGGGATGCCGCCCGTCACCCTCATGAACTGGATCGCCTTCGTCATCCTTCTCGCCCTGCACGGGACCCTCACCATGGTCTTCGCCCAGATCGGCAACCGGGAGGCCGAGCAGTCCCGTACCCAGGTCGACACCATCGCCGAGCTGGAGTCCGCCAACGCCCGTCTCGAACGGGCCATGGCGGAGAACGCCGGTCTGCACGCCCAACTCCTCGTCCAGGCACGGGAGGCCGGGGTGGCCGACGAGCGGAGCCGGCTGGCCGCCGAGATCCACGACACCATCGCGCAGGGCCTGACCGGCATCATCGCCCAGCTCCAGGCCGTGGCCTCGACCGCGGACACCGACCCCGGCCTCGCCAGGGAACACCTCGTGCGGGCCGCCGCCCTCGCCCGGCACAGTCTGGGCGAGGCCCGCCGCTCGGTGCACAACCTGGTGCCCGCCGCACTGGAGCACGACGACCTGCCCGGCGCACTCGGGAAGACGGTCACCACCTGGTCGGAGCGGACCGGCGTGCGCGCCGAGTTCACCGTCACCGGCACGGTCGAGCCGCTGCACGACGAGGTCGGTGCCACCCTCCTCCGGATCGCCGAGGAGGCGCTCGCCAACGCCGGCCGCCATGCCGGTGCGTCCCGGACCGGCATCACCCTGTCCTACATGGGCGACGAGATCACGCTGGACGTGCGGGACGACGGCCGCGGCTTCGACCCCGACGCGCTGCCGCCCCACGGGGGCGCCGGCGGCTTCGGCCTCGGCGGGATGCGGGCACGCGCCGAACGCATCGCCGGCACCGTCGAGGTGGAGACCGGACCCGGCCTCGGCACGGCGGTCAGCGCCCGGGTCCCGCTGGTCCGTCACGACTGACAGGGCGCGGCCGCCCGGACCCGCACCGGCACAGTACGGTGGGCCGCTATGGCCCAGGAACCCGCACGCGTCATCACGCTGATCGTCGTGGACGACCACCCCGTCGTACGGAACGGGCTGCGTGGCATGTTCGACTCGGCGGCCGAGTTCCGGGTGCTCGGCGAGGCGGCCGACGGCGTCGAGGGCGCCGAGATGGCCCTCCGGCTCGATCCCGACGTCGTCCTGATGGACCTGCGCATGCCGGGCGGCGGCGGAGTGGCGGCGATCACCGAACTGACCCGGCGCGGCGCCCGGTCCAGGGTCCTGGTCCTCACCACCTACGACACCGACTCCGACACGCTGCCCGCGATCGAGGCCGGTGCGACCGGGTACCTGCTCAAGGACGCGCCGCGCGAGGAGCTGTTCAACGCGGTGCGCGCCGCCGCCGACGGCCGCACCGTGCTGTCACCCGCCGTCGCCTCGCGGCTCGTCTCGCGGGTGCGCACACCCGTCCCGCCCGGCAGCGAGACGCTGTCCACGCGCGAGCGCGAGGTGCTCGGACTCGTCGCCAAGGGGACCTCGAACCGGGAGATCGCCGCCAACCTCTTCATCAGCGAGGCCACGGTGAAGACGCACCTCACCCACATCTTCGCCAAGCTGGGCGCCAAGGACCGCGCGGCCGCCGTCGCCGTGGCGTACGACCGCGGCATCCTCGGCTGACCGCCCCGCGGTTCACTCCCGGACCCGCAGCAGCAGCAGCGACCTCGCCGGCACCGTGAGGCCCGTGTCGCCCCGGTGGACCGTGCCCGGTGCGGCGGACTGGTCCTCCCGTGAGGTGTCCAGGACCAGCTCGTACGCGTCCGCCCACGGCGGCCCGGGCAGCCGGAAGCCGGCCGGCCGGCCACCGGCGTGCAGGACCGCGAGGAAGCTGTCGTCGGTCACCGGTTCGCCCCGGGCGTCCCGGCCCGGGATGTCGCGCCCGGAGAGGTAGAGTCCGACCGTCGAGGCCGGGGCGTACCAGTCCTCCTCCGTCATCTCGGCCCCCTGCGAGGTGAACCACGCCAGGTCCCGCAGCCCGTCCGGGGCCTGCGCCCGGCCGGAGAAGAACGCCCGCCTGCGCAGCACCGGATGGGTGTGGCGCAGCGCCAGCACGCGGGCCGTCAGCTCGGTCAGCCCCCGCCACTGCGGCTGCTCCAGCAGCGTCCAGTCGACCCAGCTGACCTCGTTGTCCTGGCAGTAGGCGTTGTTGTTGCCGCCCTGGGTGCGGCCCATCTCGTCGCCCGCGACCAGCATCGGCACGCCGGTCGACAGCAGCAGGGTGGTGAGGAGGTTGCGCAGCTGGCGGCGGCGCAGCGCGTTGACCCCGGCGTCGTCGCTCTCGCCCTCGGCGCCGCAGTTCCAGGCCCGGTTGTCCGAGGTGCCGTCCCGGTTGCCCTCGCCGTTGGCCTCGTTGTGCTTCTGCTCGTAACTCACCAGGTCCCGCAGGGTGAAGCCGTCGTGCGCGGTGATGAAGTTGACCGAGGCGTACGGGCGGCGGCCGCCCCACGCGTACAGATCGCTCGATCCGGTGAGCCGGTATCCGAGGTCGCGCACGTCGGGCAGCGCGCCGCGCCAGAAGTCCCGTACGGCGTCGCGGTAGCGGTCGTTCCACTCGGTCCACAGCGGCGGGAAGGCCCCGACCTGATAGCCGCCGTTGCCGACGTCCCACGGCTCGGCGATCAGCTTCACCCGGCGCAGCACCGGGTCCTGGGCGATCACCGCGAGGAACGGGGACAGCATGTCGACGTCGTGCATCGAGCGGGCGAGCGCCGCCGCCAGGTCGAAGCGGAACCCGTCGACGCCCATCTCGGTCACCCAGTACCGCAGCGAGTCGGTGATCAGCCGCAGGACGTTCGGCTGCACCACGTGCAGGGTGTTGCCGCACCCGGTGTAGTCCGCGTATCTGCGGGCGTCGGACTGGAGCCGGTAGTAGCCGCGGTTGTCGATGCCGCGCAACGACAGCATCGGGCCGAGCTCGCTCGCCTCCGCCGTGTGGTTGTAGACCACGTCGAGGATCACCTCGATGCCCGCGTCGTGCAGGGCGCGGACCATCCGCTTGAACTCGCCGACCTGCTGGCCCGCGGTGCCGCTCGCGGAGTACGCGGCGTGCGGGGCGAAGTAGCCGATCGAGTTGTAGCCCCAGTAGTTGTGCAGCCCGCGCCTCAGCAGATGGTCCTCGTGGGCGAACTGATGCACCGGCAGCAGCTCCACGGCCGTCACCCCGAGGCGCTTGAGATGGTCGATGGCCGCGGGGTGCGCGAGACCGGCGTACGTGCCCCGCAGCTCCTCGGGGATGCCGGGGTGGCGCTTGGTGAAGCCGCGGACGTGCAGTTCGTAGATGACGGAGTCGGCCCAGGGGGTCTTGGGCCGGCGGTCCTCGGCCCAGTCGTCGTCGTCGTGGACGACCACCCCTTGGGGACGTACGGAGCGGAGTCCCGCTCGTCGCGGACGGTGTCGGCGACCTGCTGCTGCGGCCAGTCCCTCACATGGCCGTACACCTCGGCCGGAAGGGTGAAGGAGCCGTCCACGGCACGTGCGTACGGATCGAGGAGCAGCTTCGCCGCGTTCCAGCGGGCGCCCGTCCACGGGTCCCAGCGGCCGTGCACCCGGTAGCCGTACCGCGTCCCCGGCCGTACCCCGGGCACGAAGCCGTGCCAGATCTCGTGGGTCAGCTCGGTCAGCGGGAGGCGGGTCTCCGCCTCCCGCCCGCTGCCGTCCTCGTCGAAGAGGCAGAGCTCGACGGCCTCCGCCCCGCCGGCCCAGAGCGCGAAGTTGGTGCCCGCCACCCCGTCGGGCCCCACCCGGTAACGGGCTCCGAGCGGCATGGGCGTACCCGGCCACACGGCCGGCGGCCGCTGTCCCTGCTCGACGGACTGCCCGGATCCGGTGACGGGGATCCGCTCCACCGCATGTCCGGCCGATCCCTGCACTGTCTTCGGTACTGCCTCCTGCTCGGCTGCGCTCGACACCTGCTCGCCTCCCGCGGCTCGTGGGGGACCGGCACCGAAAGGGAGCACGCGGCGTCCCGGCCGTGGCTCCCCGAGTGTGGTCGTCCCCTCTGTTCTGCCCACGACGGGGCCCGCACTCACGTTTCCCCCGGCCCGCCCCCGTCGTTGGGCGGTATGTGAACCACGTAGCGAAGAAGGCAGGGGCGCATGCGGCCACCGTGCTGTCACGGTCCGGACTGCTCGCCGTACTGGCCGCACTGGCTGTTCTGACCGGCTGTTCAGGCACGGATTCGATCATCGGCGGGAAGCCGCGGTCGCCGCAGGAGGCGATCCGGATCACGCCGCAGGACAGGGCCGAGGACGTCGGACCGGACAGCCGGGTCGAGGTGAAGGTCCCCGACGGAAGGCTGGAGAGCGTCAGGGTGGTCCGGATCGAGGACGCGCAGGCACAGGAGGTGCGGGGCCTGATCGCGAAGGACGGCCGTTCCTGGACCCCGCAGGGGGCGGCGGGCCGCCTCGGGCTCGCCGCCAAGTACAGCGTCGACGCGGTGGCGGTGGACGGTGCGGGGCACCGTTCGGCCCGCCACACCACCTTCACCACGGCGGTGCCCGAACACCGCTTCATCGGGTACTTCAAACCGGAGAACCGGTCCACGGTGGGCACCGGCATGATCGTGTCCTTCGAGTTCAACCGCCCGGTCACCCGCCGGGCGGCGGTGCAGCGGGCCATCCGGGTGACCAGCGATCCGGCGGTCGAGGTGGCCGGGCACTGGTTCGGCGACGACCGGCTGGACTTCCGCCCGGCCGCCTACTGGCAGCCGGGCACCCGGGTCACCGTCGAGGTGAAGCTGCGCGATGTGGAGGGGGCGCCGAAGGTGTACGGCACCCAGCACAAGACGGTCCGGTTCACGGTGGGCCGGGAGCAGGTGTCCCTGGTGGACTCGGCCGCGCACACGATGCAGGTGCGCCAGGACGGGCAGCTCGTCTCCACCGTCCCCGTCACCGCCGGTTCCCCGACGACGACCACGTACAACGGCAAGATGGTGGTCAGCGAGATGCACGAGGTGACCCGGATGGACGGGCGGACCGTCGGCTACGGCGGCGAGTACGACATCAAGGACGTCCCGCACGCCATCCGGCTCACCGAGTCGGGGACCTTCCTGCACGGCAACTACTGGTCGGACGACGACGTCTTCGGTTCGACCAACGTCAGCCACGGCTGCATCGGGCTCCGTGACGAGCAGGGCGGCAGCGGGTCCACCCCGGCCGGCTGGTTCTTCGACCGCACGCTCATCGGGGACGTCGTCGAGGTCGTCAACTCCAAGGACAAGAAGGTCGCCCCGGACAACGGGCTGAGCGGCTGGAATCTCAACTGGGCCCAGTGGAAGGCGGGCTCCGCCCTGCGCTGACGGCGAGGCGGCCCGCCACGAGCCCCGGACGGCGCGGCCACCGCGGCCGCGCCGTCCGCCGTCCCGGCCCCACCCCGCCGCTACCGCCCGTGACCAGGCGAAGTCCGGGCATCAGTTGGGACTGAACGGTGACATTCCCGGGGAGAGATGCCCGCAGTCGGTGTGATTATCTTTCGCTGAGCGCGCATGTGTAGCGCGCGGGGGCGGGAGCCTGCGGGTTCCCAGGGTCTTGGCGGGGCCAGGCCCTGCGAGGGGAGACGACCACATTGAACGGGCAGCCGATATCGGGGGCACCGGCAGGGGCGGACAGCAGGCGGCGTGGGCGCGGGGCCACCGGACTGCTGGCTCTGGTACTGGGCGCGCTGCTGTTGCTGGTGACGGCATGCGGCGGCGGGGACACCGACGGCGGGAGCAAGGGCAGCAAGGACACGGCGAAGACCGACGACACCAGCGCCTCGCAGGCCGTGGTGACTGTCGCGCCGAAGGACGGTGCCGACTCCGTCGCCACCAGCGGCGCGCTGAAGATCTCGGCCGAGCAGGGGAAGCTGGCGACGGTCAAGGTCTCCGACCCCAAGGGGGCCGAGGTCGAGGGGAAGATCGGCGCGGACGGCACGAGCTGGGAGCCTGACCAGCACCTGGCCTCGGCGACCAAGTACAAGGTCCACGCGGTGGCGAAGGACGATAAGGGCCGTGAGTCGGCGAAGGACACCACCTTCACCACGCTGGTCCCGCAGAACACCTTCATCGGGCAGTACACCCCGGAGGACGGTTCCACGGTCGGCGTCGGCATGCCGGTCTCGATCCACTTCACCCGCGGCATCACCGACCCGGAGGCCGTCGAGAAGGCCATCAAGGTGACGGCCGAGCCGGCCGTCCAGGTCGAGGGCCACTGGTTCGGCAACGACCGTCTGGACTTCCGGCCCGAGGACTACTGGGCCGCGGGGACCAAGGTGACCGTGAAGCTCAACCTCGACGGTGTCGAGGGGCGTCCGGGGGTCTACGGCAAGCAGGTCAGGACGGTGTCGTTCACCGTCGGCCGCCGGCAGGTCAGCACCGTGGACGCGAGCTCGCACCGGATGAAGGTCGTCCGTGACGGCAAGCAGATCAAGGACATCGCGATCTCCGCGGGGGCCCCGGCCACCACCACGTACAACGGCCAGATGGTCATCAGCGAGAAGCTCCGGGTGACGCGGATGAACGGGGACACCGTCGGCTTCGGCGGTGAGTACGACATCAAGGACGTGCCGCACGCGATGCGCCTGTCCACGTCGGGCACCTTCATCCACGGCAACTACTGGGGCGGTCCGGGTGTCTTCGGCTCGACCAACACCAGCCACGGCTGCGTCGGCATGCTGGACGCTCGCGGCGGCGGTGACCCGGGCACCCCGGCGGCCTGGTTCTTCGACCATTCGCTCATCGGCGACGTGGTGGTCGTGAAGAACTCCCACGACAGCACGATCCCGCCGGACAACGGCCTCAACGGCTGGAACATGAACTGGTCGGAGTGGACCAAGTAGGTCCTGCTCCACCGACCGCGGACGGGCCCGCCGCCGACGGACGGACTCCGTTGGCGACGGGCCCGTGAGACGTCGGCTTCCCAGCCCTTGGACGGCCCGGGAGGCCGACGTTGTCATGTGGGAGAAACGCAGGGTGCCGTGGAGCCGCATTTCGGCACCTATTCGGTACGTGCGCGACAGTCCGTTTCGTTACGTGGATGATGTTCCGGCCGCGTATGTCGAGTGCGCAGATCCCTCTGCGGGCCGGGGTTTATCCGGCGGCTAGGGCTTCATTCCGGGTCGGCTGTCAGATGCGACGGAAAGGGTTCGTCGACCAGCCCCGCACGGGTCAGGCGAACGCCCGCCTGAAAGCGGCTGAGGGCTCCCTGTTCGTCCATTATTTCAGCGATATGGCGACGGCACGTACGGACCGATATGCCGAGCCGGCGAGCCACCATCTCGTCCTTGTGGCCCCTCGCTAAAAGGCGCACTATCGACTTCTTCAAGTCATCCGTTGTGTGCGAGGTGTTCTTTGCGTCGGGATTGAACGGGCTCGCGGTGTTCCACAGGTTCTCGAAAGCGGCGCAGCCGAACGCGACCACGGCCGGGTCCCGCACCGCGACCGCCGTCGCCACGCCGGCCTCCCGGTGCGCATCGGGGGAGCGGGGCAGGACGAGTGCCTGCCGGTCGAAGGCGAAAAGCGGATCGATCAGTTCCGCGCTGGTCCTGACCTCGGCCCCGTGCTGGGTCAGTTCACGTACCAGGGCTCGGGTGACCAGGTCGCCGCGGATGGCGTGCTGGTAGATCAGCCGCGCCCGCACCCCGCGGTCGAGCAGGTCCAGGGCGATGGTCCGGGCCGCCGGAAAGGCCCGGCAGGGGCGGGCGCCACTGGGCAGGACCAGGAGGAGTTCCTCCTGGCAGCGCGTGCTCATGCCGGTGATCAGCGCGTGCAGCGCCGACGTGTCGTCCCCGGGGCCGTCCGCCGGGGGAGGAGTGACGGAGGAGGGCGAACCCGCCGGATCCGGCCGGTCCTCCCCGCGGGCGCCCTCCGCGCGACGTCGGCGCAGCTGCGCTCCGAGGACCCTGGCCAGCATCGCCCCGGTCTCCTCCGCGCCCACCTGGGCGATGAGTGCGGCGACGTCCTCGCGCTCGAACCGGCTCTCCTCGGTGAACCGATGCGTCGACCCGCCGTGATCGAGCGGTGTGCATTCCCCCACCGAGTGGGACCCTCTGGCTGCCGGCATGCGCTGTTCCCCCTTGTACCCGCAGATCATTGGGCGTCAACTCTAAGGTATCTGGATTTCGTGAAGAGAAATAAAGCATGAATTCGCTCACGAGTTATCCGAGGGTACGGCCGTGCGGTGGAGAAGGAAGAGCCTAAACCTTTGGAGCGGTCGACGAAAAAAGACACAGAAGTGCCCGAGAAGTCGTATGGGTGGCGCTGAATCAGTAAGAACTCACCACGCGTTGAATTGCTGGTAAAGCAAATCGGAGTGGGGCTTGGTCGGTCACGAGCGTAACCGAGAGGGTTGCTCATAGAAGAGTATTTACTCAATTAATGCGTTTCATTTACTTCCCCTTTACTCCAGTTCGGGCCGTTCCACGTATGTGGACGGCCCTGTGAAGCGAAGGGGTTAGTTGAAGATTCGCCCGGTTTTCACCGCGTGGACCGGTCGTTCAGTTCATCCCCGCAGTGCGATCGCGGTCAGGACGAAGCCGCGCCCCACCGCCCAGCGCCCGGCGAACGTGCTGTGACGCCGCCCGGCCACTTCGGGCCCGGGTACCAGCAGCCGCGCCGAGAACGTACCCGCCGAGTCGAAGGCGAGCTCCGCCTCCATGAAGTCGAGCTCCAGCCCGGTCAGCGGATACCAGGTCTTGAACACCGACTCCTTGGCGCTGAAGAGCAACCGGTCCCCGTGCACGTCCGGGCGCCGCCAGGACAGTTCGGTGAGCCCGGCTCTCTCCCGCGGCAGCGAGACCGTCTCCAGGACGCCGTCCGGCAACGGCAGATTCGGTTCCGCGTCGATGCCCAGCGACACGGCGACCTCGGTGCGGGCGACCGCCGCCGCGCGGAAACCCAGGCAGTGGGTCATGCTGCCGCTCACGCCGTCCGGCCAGCGGATCGCACCCCGCTTCCCGTTCAGCAGGGGAACCGGTTCCAGACCGAGTTGGTCCATGGCCCGCCGGGCGCACAGCCGTACGGTGGTGAACTCGGCGCGCCGGCGCGCCACCGACCGGGCGACCACCGCCGCCTCTGCCGGGAAGAGCCCGCGGTCCTCGCCGGGCGACAGGTCGCCGAAGGCGCTGACGGTGGCGACCCCCGGCGGGAGCAGGGTTTCGATCATGCCGCGTGCCGCCGGGGTGACGGCGTGATGCGCCGGATCTTTCCATCGGCGACGTACCGCTCGCCGAGCGCGCGCAGCTTTCCATGGGTCACGGAGGTCAGTCCTTCCGACGTGGTGCAGGGGAGCGGTGGTGCGCCGTGGGGAGTGGGTGCCCCGGCTTCCGTCCCGCCGTCGGGTGGCGCACGCTTCGCGGCGGGCCGCCTCCGGGTGCCGGGTCTCGCCAAGGGTGCGTCATGGCGGGGCGGTGTGAGGTCCGCGGCCGGCCGGGGCCGATGCCGGGTTTCACACGGCGCCCGGAAAGCCCTGGTCAGACACGTTCGGCTGTGGAGACCGCGAGGTGCAGGTCCACCGGCAGATCCTGCCGGCGCGTGATGTTGAGCTTGCGGTAGACGCGAGTGAGGTGCTGCTCGACGGTGCTGACGGTGATGTGCAGCTTCAGGGAGACCTCGCGGTTGGTGTAACCGCTCGCCGCGAGGGTGGCCACCCGGCGCTCGGAGTCGCTCAGCTTCGTGTCGAGATCGGAGCGGTACTCATCCGGGGAACCGCCCCGGCGCATCCGGTCCTCCGGGCCGAGTTCCGGGGAGATCTCCTCGCACAGCGGCTCGGCCCCGCACTCCCTGGCCAGGTTCCAGGCCCTGCGGATCACCGCGTCCGCCCGGGCCGGCTCGGCGACCGCCCGCAGCGCGCGGCCCAGCGCGGCCAGCGAGCGGGCCAGCTCCACCCGGTCGCCGGAGCGGCTCAGTTCGTCGACCGACTGGTTGAGCAGGGCCAGCTGCTGACGCGGATCCGAGGTCACCGCGCGTAGACGCAGGCTGATGCCACGCACCCACGGCCGACGGGCGTCCGGGTCGGCGAACTGCTGCTCCACGAGCGCCTTGGCCCGCTGCGTCTCACCGAGCCGGAACAGTACGTCGGCCGCGTCCGTACGCCAGGGCAGCATGGCCGGACGGTCCACACCCCAGCTCTTGGCCAGCCGCCCCGCCTCCATGAAGTCACCCAGTGCGGCGTGGAGTTGATGTGTCGCCGTGAGGTAGAGCCCGCGGGCACGCAGGTAGGCGAGGCCGTGGGTGCTCTTGAACAGTGTTTCCGCGACGGGCTGGTGGAGCTGGCGGGCGACGGAGGCATGGTCACCCATCAGGGTGCGCGCCCGGATCAGAATGGCGACCGGGCTCCCGATGAACGCGCTGCTGCTCTGCTCGGGCAGACAGTCCAGCGACCGGCGCGCGTACTCCTCGGCGGCGTGCAGATCACTCATGCGGAGCAGCACCGCCGCGAGTACCGAGGAGAACAGGGCCTGCCACGCGGGGGCCTTCTGCCGCTCGGCCTCGGTGATCAGCTCACGGCAGCAGACGGCGGCCCGCTCGGGGTGACCGAAGTAGGTGAGGGAGCGCAGAGCGCGCATGACGGGTTCCAGCGTCCCGTCGGTGAGGACGGTCGTACGCAGGAGGCGCTCGGCGGCGTTGGTCTCCGCGCTGTCCTCGGGTTCGGCCGCGGGTCTTCCCCCGCCGGGTCCGCGCGGATGCTCGGTCCGGACCCCGGGCGTGCCCGGTGCCCCGGCCGGACGGGACCCGTTCGCGGTCCCCTCCTGGCCGCCGGAGTCGCTCGCCGCGGTCTCCGTGAGGATCATGGACATCACCTCGGCGGCCTCGGCGATCCGGCCCTGGGAGGTGAGGAGTTCGGCCAGGGGGGCCAGGCGCTCGGCGGCCAGGCGGCCGGAGCGCAGCACCGCGAGCGGGGCGGACAGGTGCTTCTCCGCCCGCCCGGGATTGACCCGCCAGGTGACGGCCGCGAGCCGCGTCTTGATGTCGGCGCGCTGCTGCTCGTCCCGGCTCAGCTCGTGGGCGAGTTCGAGCGTCTCCGTGGCGCGGGCGGGGTCGCCGTGCGTGAGCAGATCCTCGGTGGCCTCCCGCAGCACGTCCACGGCCCAGGGGATGCCGGTCAGCGATCCACCCAGTTGGGCGGCGGCGAGGAGGTGCCCGGCGACCTGGGTGACGGACCGGCCTTCCGGGTGGAGGAGTTCGGCGGTACGCAGGTGCAGGCCGGCCAGCACGTCGGCGGGCACCTGGTCCAGGACCGCCGTCTTTGTGTGCGGGTGCGGGAAGCGGTGACCGTCGAGAATTCCGGAGGCCGACAGCGAGGCGACCGACTGCGCGGCGGCGAACGCCGGGACGCCCAGGAGCCGGCCGGCCCGTTCCGGCGTGTACGCCTCGCCCAGTACGGCGAGTGCCGCCCCGAGATCCAGCATGTGCGGTCCGCTGTGCCGCAGGCAGGTCAGGACCGCTTGCCCGAACAGCCCGCCCTGCTCGGGGCGGAAGGTGTCGGTGCCGGCCGGAGCGGAGCGGTACTCCTCCAGGAGCGCGCGCAGCAGCAGCGGGTTGCCCCCGCTGATCGCGTGCAGCTCACCCGAGAGCGCCTCGCGCGGTGTGGGGCCCTGGAAGCCGGCCGCGACCCGCACGCAACCCTCGGGGCTGAGCCGGCGCAGCCGCAGGCGCCGCACGTTGCGGCTGCGCAGCAGCTCCGTACCGAAGGAGGCGTCCTGGCCGTCCTGGTGGAGGGGGGTCGTGAGTACCAGCAGCATCCTGGTGGAGCGGCCGTGCCGGACGATGTGCTGGAGGTAGCGCAGTGACGCGCTGTCCGCGTGGTGCACGTCGTCGACCGTGATGACGAGCGGAGTGTCGGCGCTCAGCCGCTCCAGCGCCGCCTGGAACTCCCGCATCGCGCTGACCTGCGGCTGGCCGTCAGGGGCGGTGGAGACCTCGGGGAGCGCGCCGGCCGGTGCGTCCCCGGTCAGCTGCCGCATCAGGCCGAGCGGCAGTTCCCGCTCGGTCGGTGAACCGAACGCCCGCAGCTCCAAGTCGTCGCCCTCGCCGGTCCATTCGGCGAGCGTGTCGATGAGTTCACTCTTGCCGCATCCGGCGGCGCCCTCGATGAGGACGATGCGGGCCGCGCCACTCCTGCACTCGCCGAGCGCGGTGCGCAGTGCCCGGAGCTCCGGCTCTCTTTCGGCAAATTCCACTCTGTCCCCCGTACCCAAGCTGTGGACCGGCTCCCCCGTCAGAGGGGAAAGCCCCGTTGGAACACGTGCGGCGTATATGGAACGCGTGTGCGTACGCTACACGCTCATGAGTGTGGCGCACGCTCGACTCATCCTCTAGTGGCCACAAGCTGCACGCTCGGCGAGGCGGCGTGTGATCGGCGGTCACGAGTCAACGCATGTCAGTTCCAGGGGAGTTCGGGCGGTCTAAGATGCCCCGACGACTTCTAGGCAAGGGTGGTGCTGTGGGTCACCGTGAAGATCTTCTGGAAGGCGCGAAGCGCTGTCTCCTTGAGAAGGGTTTCGCCCGTACCAGCGCGCGGGACATCGTGGCGGCGTCCGGAACCGCTCTGGCGTCCATCGGTTACCACTACGGTTCCAAGGACGCCCTGCTGGTGCAGGCCTACGTCCAGGCGATGCAGGAGTGGGCGGACGAGTTCGGGCCGGGCACCGCGATCGGGGCCGACCTCGAATCCGCGACGTCGACGATCGAGCGCTTCGAGATGGTCTGGAACCGCATCGTCGAGATCTTCCCGGAGCGCAAACCGCTGTGGGCGCTGAGCGTGGAGGTCGCCGTGCATGCGGAGGATCTGCCCCAGATGCGCGAGGGGCTCTCCCGGGCGCAGCCGTTCGGCTGGTCGGCGTTGGTGGCGCTCTTCCACGGCGTGGACGAGAGTGAGGTCGACGAGCAGATGGCGGACACCCTCGGCCGGTTCTACGCCGCGTTGCTCAACGGGGTGATGTCACTCTGGCTGTTCTCGCCGGAGACCGCGCCCTCCGGCCGTGACCTGGCCGAGGCGATGCGGTCCATCCTGGTGCTGCACCAGGGTGCGGTCGCCGGCTCGGGCCCGGCCGCCTGAAGGCGACGGCGGCGCGACGGTCCGGGGTGCGGCAGGGTTCGACGGGCGATCGGCTGCCCGGGAACGGGCCGCTGCCGCGCGCCGCCCGCTCAGGGCTCGTCGCGGATGAGTCCGGCGTCCCGCAGTTCGCTGACCCAGATGTCCATGTCGGTGCGGGTGTTCTCCGGGTCCGTACACCACAGCTCGGCCAGCATCTCGGCCGCCGGGCCGAGTTGGCCGTTGTGCTGGCGCAGCGCGATCCACATGGCTGCGGCGACGGGGCTGCACCGGTAGCTGGCGCCGTCCGCCGAGGTGAGGAATTCGAGGTACCCGTCCTCGGTGACGCGTGAGGTGACGCCGTGTTCTGGTCGTACCGGCACTCTGGCCTCCGTAGTCGACTAGCCGGTCGGTGACGGCCAACCGTGAGAAGGAGGCGTGACCGTGTACGCGGGGCGGGGGATGGGATGTCTGTCGGGTCGGTGCGTCAGGGCGCCGACCGGGACTGCCTCGCACATCGGCTCATGAGGGCAGGCTGCCCGATGCCGCGATAGACGTTAGTCTAGTACGGTCGTCTAGATTCTGGTGAGGGAAGCGCAACTCTGTCCGGATTGCATTGCCCGTGGACATGAAGCACGCATGCCCCGGAGATGACTCCGGGGCATGCGGCAGCGGACTTCCCGGGACGGACGCCGGTCCCGGCGCCCTCACCCGTGGGTGGCCGGGCACGCGGGCCGCCCGGCCCGCGCGCCCGGCCCGTTCACGATCCCACCGTCGCCGCACTCATGCGGGAGCGGATCAGGTCGAGGACCGGAGCCACCTGGGAGTCCAGGTAGAAGTGGCCCCCGGGGAACACCTTCAGCTCGAAGGACGCCGTGGTGTGCGTACGCCACGACGCGGCCTCCTCGACGGTCACCTGCTGGTCGTCGTCACCGACCAGCGTCACGACGTCCAGGCCGAGCGGCGGCCCGGGCCGGAAGCGGTAGGTCTCCGCGGCCTTGTAGTCGCTGCGGATCGCCGGGAGGATCATGCGCAGGATCTCGGGGTCGCCCAGCACCGCGGAATCCGTCCCGCTCAGCTGGGCGATGTCGGCGATGAGGCGGTCGTCGTCCGCCAGGTGCACGGTCTCCTCACGTACCCGGGACGGCGCCCGGCGGCCGGAGGCGAAGAGCGTGCGCGGCGGTGTTCCCGACGCCTCCAGCCTGCGGGCCACCTCGAAGGCGAGAGTGGCTCCCATGCTGTGGCCGAACAGGGTCAGGGGCACGTCCCCCCAGGGCCGCAGCTCCTCGACGACGAGATCGGCCAGCTGCTCGATGTCCTCGACACAGGGTTCGTTCCTGCGGTCCTGGCGGCCCGGATACTGGATCGCGAGAACGTCGATCGCCGGGGACAGCGCACGCGACACCGGGAAGTAGTAGGTGGCCGATCCGCCCGCGTGCGGGAAGCAGACCAGGCGGGCGCGTGCCTCGGGTGCCGGATGGAAACGCCGGATCCAGGGTCCGGTCTCCCGGGAGTCGTCCGTCATCAGTGCTCTACATCCTTCTGTCGCTGTCGGTCCAGGTCTGCCGCGGCGCCGACGCCCTCGACGCGGCCTGCGGGCGGCACCCGCCCGGCCGTCACGTCGCCCGGGTGCCTCATCGCGCCGCCCAGCTTCCGGGTGGGCGGTGGCGAGGCGCCGTGCTCCACCGGGGCGCGGTGGCAAGGCGGTTGTCCGGCCCGGCAGCCGGGGCGCGGCGCAGGCTCAGCAGCGCCGCGGTCACCGCGGCGATCTCCTCGCTGGACGGCACGCCGCCGAGGAAACGCAGCGCCGGTCCGGAGCGGTCCGGGCCGGTGGGCCGGGCCGCCGGGGCGTGCGGGGGAGAGGTCATGGTCCTTCGCTCCTCACAGCTCAGGTCGGGGGGTTGCCGTGCTTGCGGGCCGGGACCGGCGCGTCCTTGGTCCGCAGCATCGCCAGGGAGCGCGCCAGCACCGCACGGGTCTCGGCCGGATCGATCACGTCGTCGACCAGGCCGCGCTCCGCCGCGTAGTAAGGGTGCATCAGCTCCTGCTGGTACTCCTTGATCCGCTGCTCGCGGGCCGCCGCGGGATCGGGCGCGGCCGCGATCTCCCGGCGGAAGACGATGTTCGCCGCGCCCTCCGCGCCCATCACGGCGATCTCGTTGGTGGGCCACGCGAAGGACAGGTCGGCCCCGATGGAGCGCGAGTCCATCACGATGTACGCGCCGCCGTACGCCTTGCGCAGGATGACCTGGACGCGGGGGACGGTCGCGTCGCAGTAGGCGTAGAGCAGCTTGGCGCCGTGCCGGATGATGCCCCGGTGCTCCTGGTCGGTGCCAGGCAGGAAGCCCGGCACGTCCACCAGTGTGACCAGGGGGATGCTGAACGCGTCGCAGGTCTGGACGAACCGCGCCGCCTTCTCCGAGGCGTGGATGTCCAGCACCCCGGCCTGCGAGGCGGGCTGGTTCGCCACGATGCCGACGGTGTGACCGTCCAGCCGGGCGAGCGCGCAGATGATGTTGGTGGCCCACCGCGCGTGGACCTCGAAGAAGTCCTCGTCGTCGACGATCTCCCGGATCACCGCGCGCATGTCGTACGACTGGTTGGCGTGGTGCGGCACCAGGCTGAGCAGGCTCTCGCACCGCCGGTCCGCGGGGTCGTCGGTCGGTGCCTCGGGCGGTAGTTCGCGGTTGTTGGCCGGCAGCAGCGAAAGCAGGTGCCTGACCTCCTCCAGGCACTCCGCCTCGTCGTCGTACACGAAGCCGGCCGCACCGGAGACCGTCGCGTGCACCTCCGCTCCGCCGAGCTGTTCGTGCGTCACCCGCTCGTTGGTGACGGCTTGGACCACATCCGGGCCGGTGATGTACATCTGCGAGATGTCCCGCACCATGAAGACGAAGTCGGTCAGCGCCGGCGAGTAGGTGGCACCGCCCGCGCACGGCCCGAGAATCACACTGATCTGGGGAATCACCCCGGACGCCCGCACATTGCGACGGAAGATCCCGCCGTACCCGGCGAGTGCCGTCACACCCTCCTGGATCCGTGCCCCGGCGCCGTCGCTCAGCCCCACCAACGGCGCGCCGGACGAGAGCGCCAGATCCATCACCTTGTGGATCTTCTGCGCGTGGGCCTCGCCCAGCGAGCCGCCGAAGACCCTGAAGTCATGCGCGTACGCGAACACGGTACGGCCGTGGACCTGGCCCCAACCGGTGATCACCCCGTCGCCGCTCGGCCGCCGGTGCTCCAGGCCGAAGCCGGTGGAACGGTGCCGCCGCAGCGGCTCCACCTCCTGGAACGTGCCCGCGTCGAACAGCAGTTCCAGGCGCTCCGGCGCGGTCAGCTTCCCCCGCGCGTGCTGCTGTTCGGTGGAGCGCGGGCCCATTCCCTCGCGTGCCGCGCTCTTCAGCTCCGCCGCCTGGGCCACGAGCGAGCGCAGATCCGGCCGGGGTGCCGCGGAGCTCTCGCCCACGCTGTTCGACGGGGCGTCCTGAATCGCTGTCATGGTCCCACCCATCCATGGCTCGACGGTGCGCGGCGGCTTCCACCGTCGGCGCCGGAATCCGGATAACAGTCACTCATTGAAGACCCGGCGCGACCCCCGTGCCCTCCCCTAAGTTGCCCGGCACCCCCCTAGACACTTCGTCGGCCGCCCGTTCCCGCCGACCCGCCCGGCCACCCGGGGCGCATGACCCTTAGGGGCTCTACGGGGGAGCGACAGGTGGAAGCGAAGTCCCTTTACGCCGACCGGAGCTCAGGGCGCCATCCCTCCACGACCCAGCGGCGTCAACGGAATTGGGACCCGCAACCTTAGGGGTTTTGGCGGCGGCGGGCAGACCTCAGCCTGGGTCCCGACCGGTTCGGAAACGAAGCGCCCGACGGGCTCGATCACGCCGGGACGACGTGCTGAAGGGCAGGAACACCATGAGAGACGACTTCCGCGCCGGCGGTGCGCTGGTCTTCCCCGGCATGAGCCCCACGCGCTTCCAGGACTCGGCCAAGTTCATGCTGGTCAACCCGGTTGCCCGGCGGCTGGTCGCCGAGGCCGACGATGCGCTCGGCTACTCCCTCGTCGACCGCTACCGCGAGGCCGACGGGGACTACAGCGAGTACGCGCAGGTCGCGTTCCTCGTCAACTGCCTGGCGCTCGCCGCGTGGGCGCAGGACCGGTTCGACCCGGAACCCGGGCTCTGCGTGGGGCCCAGCTTCGGCGGGAAGACCGCGGCCGCCCACACCGGCGTCCTGGACTTCGCCGACGCGGTCCGCCTGACCGCCGGCTGGGCCAGGCTCCTGGAGTCCTGGTTCGCCGAGAACCACCACGACGTCGTCACCCACTCCTTCACCCGCGTACCGCGCCCCGAACTGGACCGGGTGCTCGCCGAACTCGACGAGCGCGGCGAGTGGTACGAGATCTCCTGCCAGGTCGACGAGGACTTCCACATGGTGTCGCTGCGCGCGACCGTGCTGGACTGGCTCGGCAAGCGGCTGCGTTCGGTCGGGGGCCTGCCGCTGTACACGATGCGCCCTCCCATGCACGCGAGCGTCTTCGCCCCGCTGCGTGAGCGGGCCGAGCAGGAACTGTTCGCCCCGCTGACCTTCCACGACCCCCGGATCCCGGTGATCGCCGACCAGGACGGCTCCCTGCTGACCACCGGCGACCAGGTCCGCACGATGCTGCTGGACGGCTTCGTCCGCCCGGTCCGCTGGCCCGTCGTCGTCGAAGCCCTGCGCAGTCACGGCGTCGGCAGGCTCTACGTCGCCGGTCCGGACAGCCTCTTCGGCCGGGTCCCCGTCACCACCAGGAACTTCGACGTCGTCGCCGTGGACCCGCGGACGGCGCTCCAGCCCGTCCGCCGGAGCCTCGCCGCCTGAGCGCGGCCCGATCGCCCCGACCCAACGCACCTCCGGTGGGACGCGCCCAGGCCGGCGCCGTGTCCCTGCCACCGGGCACCAGGACCGGCCGCGGACTTCCGAGCGAGAGGTACACCATGACCCTTCTGACCAGGACCGACCTGGGATTCGCCTATCTGCAGCTGACCGGGTCGGTCTGGCAGGAGCCGGTGCGGTACACGCTGGAGGAGCGGCTCGCGGCGCTGGCCGAGAACAACTGCGTCTCGATGGGCATGAGCGTCGAGGAGCTGGAGACGTTCCTCGCCGACCACTCGGCGGACAAGCTGCGCGGCCTGCTCTCCGAGTACGGGATCCGGCTGCACGAGCTGGAGGTCCACTTCGGCTGGAACGCCGGACCGGAGGAGAGCGGCCCCGCCCTGGAATCGGAGACACGCCTCTTCGAACTGGCCGAGCTGGCCGGCATTCCCTCCGTCAAGTCCTGTGCCGTCTACCCGCCGGGTGTGGAGATGCCCCCCACCGAGGTGCTGGCCGAGCGCTTCGGCGCGATGTGCGACCGTGCCGCCGCGCGCGGGCTGGACATCTCCCTCGAAGCCATGGCCGTGATGCCCGGCTTCACCTACCAGGTCGCCTCCGACATCATCGTCGCCGCCGACCGCCCCAACGCCGGGCTGCTCATCGACATGTGGCACCTCTTCCGCGACCCGACGGGCGTCGGCTCGCTCGACCAGCTCACGGGCGCGCAGATCGCGGCCGTGGAGTTCGCGGACGCCCCGAGCACCCCGTCGCCCGACGTCATGAACGAAGTCCTCAGCGGCCGTCTGCTCCCCGGCGAAGGCGACTGCGACATCACCGGGCTGCTGCACACACTGGACGCCAAGGGCGTCGACCTGACCCCGTCGGTGGAGGTCCTCTCCGCCGACCTGCGCGCCCTGCCGCTCAGCGAGAACATCGCCCGCACCGCCGCAGCCGTGCGCGCCTCCCTCGAGAAGGCCCGTGGCTGAGAGCGCCGCCCCGCACCCCCCGAGCGCAGAGACCTCTGGAGAAGGAACCATGTCCGATCTCGTCGACACATGCCCGCACGCCCAGCCCCGCCCCTTCCCACTGGAGCGCACCGGCTGCCCCCTCGACCCCGCACCGGAGTACGCGGTGCTGCGCGAGACCGAGCCGGTCTCCCGGGTCAAGCTCAAGTTCAACGGCCGTGAGGCCTGGCTCCTCACCCGGTACGAGGACGTCCGGCAGATGCTGGTCGACCCCCGGTTCAGCGCCAACATGGCCGACCCCGGCTACCCGCTCCAGTTCCACTTCCCCATGGAACTGCTCGGCAAGGTCAAGCCCGCCCTCCTGCACATGGACCCGCCGGAGCACACCGCGCACCGCATGATGCTGATGCCGGAGCTCAGCGTGAAGCGCGTCGAGGCGCTGCGGCCGCGCACCCAGGAGATCGTCGACGACTGCATCGACGCGATGCTCGCCCAGGGCGGCCCGGTGGACCTGGTCACCATGCTGTCGATGCCCGTGCCGTCCATCGGCATGTGCGAGATGACCGGCGTTCCGCACGAGTCCCGCGACCTGTTCCACCGCTGGGTCACCCTCCTCGTTACCCAGGGCAGCGCCGAGGAGCACGCCTCGGCCAACGCCGAGGTCGAGATGCTGCTCTACCAGCTCGTCGCCGAGCGGCAGAAGAACCCCGGCGACGACCTGATCAGCAGCCTCCTCCAGCGCAACGGAGAGAAGAACGAGCTGGAGCCGTCCGACATCATCGCCCTGGTACGGGCCATGATCGCCGCCGGCCACGAGAGCACCGTCAACGGCATCACCATCGGCACCCTCGTCCTCCTCCAGCACCCCGAACAGGCCGACTGGCTCCGCGCCCACCCCGAACTCTCGGGCCAGGCCGTCGACGAGCTGTCGCGTTACTCCAGCATCTCCGACCACGGCACCGTCCGGGTCGCACTGGCGGACGCCGAGATCGGCGGCCAGCTGATCCGCAAGGGCGAGGGCGTCATCTGCTCGCTCTCCGCCTCCAACCACGACCCGGCGGTCTTCAAGGACCCCAACACCCTGGACCTGACCCGTCGCGAGGCGCGCCACAACGTCGCGTTCGGCTTCGGACGCCACCAGTGCGCAGGCCAGATGCTCGTCCGCATGCAGCTGGAGGTCGTCTTCACGACCCTGCTGCGGCGCATCCCGGGGCTGCGTCTCGACGCGCCCCTGGACGAACTGCCCTTCAAGGCCAACGCCCTCATCGACGGCGTCCACGAGCTTCCGGTGACCTGGTAAAGGAGTTTCCCATGCGTGTGATCGTCGACAAAGAACGTTGTGTCGCGGCCGGTTCCTGTGTGATCACCTCGCCCGCCGTCTTCGACCAGAACGACGAGGACGGCAAGGTCGTGCTGCTGATCGAGACGCCGGACGAGAAGCTCCGCGACGAAGTCCTGGAGTCCGTCAACGTCTGCCCGGTCGGGGCGCTGAGCGTCGCCGGCCAGGACGTGTCCTGAAGGCAGCGCACACGTCCCGGACCGGGGCAATGCCCCCCGGAGGCCGGGGCACGGAACCCACCCCCTCAGGTTTCGTGCCCCGGCCGCGCCGGACCTCCCCACTCCCCAAGAGCCCGCCCCCGCGTCGCGGCACGACGCCGGCCGGCTCGCCACCCACACCCGAAAGCGACGTTGGAACCGTGGAGAATCCGAACACCACTTACGCGCCGACGGCGCTCGGGAACGGCGGGACGGTCCATTCCCTGCTCGACGAGGCGACCGCGGACACCCCGGACGGGCAGTGCCTGCGCGACTCCGCCGGCGAGGTGACGTACCGGCGGATGTCAGAACTCAGCCACGGCTTCGCGGCCTGGCTCGACGAGCAGGGCGCGGCCCGCGGTGACCGGCTGCTCGTCCAGCTTCCCAGCCGGCGCGAGCTGGTGGCCATGGTCTACGGGGCCTCGCGCCTCGGTGTGATCCTGGTGCCGCTCAACCCGGCGATGAAGGAGTACCACCTCCGCTCCGTCATCGCAGACGCCGAACCCTCCCTGATCATCGGCGACGGCCCCACCACCGAGGTGCTCGGCCGGGCCGCCGGCCTCACCGCGCACGACCTCGCGGCGATCTGGCCCCGCGTCGAAGAGGCCGCCGGACGCCCGGCGCCCCCGGCCCTCGACATCGGCACCGGGGAAACCGCGTTCCTCGTCTACACCTCCGGAAGTACCGCGGCACCCAAGGCGGTCGTGTGCCCGCACGCGCAGGTCACCTTCGCCTCCCGCGCCATCCAGGCCGTGCTGGGCTACCGCCCGGACGACGTCGTCTTCTGCCGCTTCCCGATCTCCTGGGACTACGGCCTGTACAAGGTGCTGCTCGCCTGCCTGGGACGATCCCAACTGGTCCTGGACGGCGGTGAGTCCGACCTCGTACTGCTGCGGCGGATGCGCGAGACCGGCGCCACCGTGGTGCCCATCGTGCCGTCGCTGGCCGCGATGATCGGTACCCGGGCCCGGCGGGACGACGAGGCCCCGGCCCCGGTGCGCATGTTCACCAACACGGGCGCCGCGCTGCCCGACCACGCGGTCACCGCCCTGCGGGAGGCCTTCCCCGGTGTGCGGGTGGTGCGCCAGTTCGGGCAGACCGAATGCAAGCGCGTCACCATCATGCCGCCGGACCAGGAGTACGAGCGGCCGCAGTCGGTCGGCCTGCCCCTGCCCGGCACCACCGTCCTCATCCTCGACGCCGAGGGCAGGTCCCTGCCGGCCGGTGAGACCGGTGAGATCGTCGCCGTGGGCCCGCACGTCATGCCCGGCTACTGGCGCCGCCCCGAACTCTCGGCCCGCACCTTCCGCCCCGACCCCGAGACCGGGGCGCTGCGGCTGCACACCGGCGACTACGGCCGGCTCGACGAGGACGGCTACCTCTACTTCGAGGGCCGCCGCGACGACATGTTCAAGCGCAAGGGCATCCGGATGAGCACGGTCGAGATCGAGGCCGCCGCCATGGACATCCCCGGTGTGCGCACCGCCACCGCGCTGCCGCCCACCGACACCCGCGACCTGGTCATCTTCGCCGAGACCGACCTGCCCCCGCACACCGTCCTGAAGGAACTGGCCGAGCGCCTGGAGCGGGCGAAGGTGCCCGCACTGTGCCGCGTCCTGGACGAACTGCCGCTGAGCCTGCACGGGAAGAACGCCCGGCAGGTACTGACCGAGATGATCGACGGGGAAGGGCGATGAGCCGCTACCAGGCACTGGCCGAACGCTTCGGCACACCGCTGTACGTGTACGACCTCGACGAGACCGATGCGGCCCGGCGGCAGCTGTTCGAATCGCTGCCCGAGGAGTTCACCCTCTTCTACGCCCTCAAGGCCAACCCCCACCCGGATCTGGTCCGGGCCCTGCGCGAGGGGGAGGGCCGCCACTGCCGGCCCGAGATCAGTTCCACCGGCGAGCTGGAGTCCGCCCTCGCCGCCGGTTTCAGCGGCGAGGACTGCCTCTACACCGGCCCCGGCAAGACCCCGGGCGAGCTGGACGAGGCGATCCGGCTGGGCGTCCGCTGCTTCTCCACCGACTCGGTCACCGACGTCCGCCACGTGGCCGACGCCGCGCTGGCGAACGGGGTGCGCGCCGACTGCCTGCTGCGCGTCAACAGCGCGACGGCCAGCGCCACCAGCAGCATCCGGATGACCGGCACCCCCTCGCAGTTCGGGTTCGACAGCGAGACCCTCGCCGACGTCGTCCCCGAGCTGCGCACGATCGCGGGGGTCCGCATCACCGGCATGCACTTCTTCCCGCTGAGCAATGCCAGGGACGAGGCCAGCCTCGTCGGCGAGTTCCAGCACACCATCGAGCTGGCTGCCCGCCTCCAGAGCGAACTGGACCTCCCCCTGCGCTTCCTCGACATCGGCGGCGGCTTCACCGTGCCCTACGCCGTGCCCGGCAGCCGGGGCACGTACCCCAAGCTGCGCGGCGAGCTCGCGGCCGCGCTGGACACCCACTTCCCGAAGTGGCGGACCGAGGGTCCCGAGATCGCCTGCGAGTCGGGCCGCTACCTCGTCGGGGCGAGCGGCACACTGGTCGCCTCCGTCAGCAACGTCAAGGTCAGCCGCGGCCGCAAGTTCGTCGTTCTGGACGCCGGCATCAACACCTTCGGCGGAATGTCCGGCCTGGGCCGCCTGATGCCCGTCGCCGTCGGGACCGAATCGGGGGAATGCGTCGAGTCGGCCAGCCTGGTCGGCCCGCTGTGCACGCCCGGGGACATCCTCGGCCGCGAGATCGAGCTGCCCGCCCTGGCCCCCGGGGACCTGGTGACGATTCCCAACGCCGGTGCGTACGGGCCGACCGCCAGCCTGCTGATGTTCCTGGGCCGCCCGGCCCCCACCGAGGTGGTCGTACGGGGTGACACCGTGCTGTCCGTCTCCCGGATCGAACACAGCCGCACCTACGCGGCCGTGGAAGGACCGGCCGCGGACACCGCTGCGGAGGAGACCGAATGAGCGCCGGCCTCACACACGTCGCCCCGGGCACCGCGAGTCCGGCGGGCGCCCGGCGCGGCACGGTCGTCGTCACGACCGTGGCCTCCGACTCGCACACCTGGAACCTCGTCTTCCTGCAACTGCTCGTCGAGGAGCTGGGGTACGAGGTGATGAACCTGGGGCCGTGCGTCCCGGACCAGGTCCTCGTCGACGCCTGCCGGGAGAACGTCCCCGACCTGGTGGTGATCAGCAGTGTCAACGGGCACGGACACCAGGACGGCCTGCGCGTCATCGACGCGCTGCGCGCGTGCGGTGAGCTGGCCTCGGTGCCGGTGGTCATCGGGGGCAAGCTCGGTGTGGCCGGGCAGCAGAGCGACGCGGCGATCGGTGAGCTGATCTCCGCCGGGTTCGACGCCGTCTTCGACGACGCCTCCACCGCCACCGGGGAGTTCAGCCGGTTCGTCGGCACACTGCCCCGCGTCACCCGCGCCCTGGAGCGCACCGAGGTCGTGGCGTGAGACCGGGCGCGCGCCCGCCCCGCCGGAGGGCCGAGGCGCGCCCGGTGGACTTCGGCGCCTTCGTCCGGGCGAGGAGCCGTGCCGGAGACCTGGTGGTGCAGCCCCGTATGGGGTTCAGCGACCCCGCCACCATGCGCGCGGGACTGGCCGCCACCCGCGCCGCCGACGCCGCGACCGTCGGCACCCTCACCCTCGACAGCTACACGAGGGTCGGCGAACTCGACTCCGTCGACGCGGCGTTGCGCGCCGGGGCCGATCTCAACGGTTACCCCATCGTCAGCTACGACCCGGCCGTGACCGGGCAGGTCCTCGCCGGCATCAGGGACGAGACCTTCCCGGTCCAGGTCCGGCACGGATCGGCCGTCCCCGGGGACATCTTCGCCGCGCTGCGCAGGACCCTGATCAACGCCACCGAGGGCGGCCCCGTCTCCTACTGCCTTCCGTACGGACGCACTCCGCTGGACGAGTCCGTACGGAACTGGGTCCGCTGCACCGAGGATTTCGCACAGCTGCGGGAATCGGGTGTGGAACCGCATCTGGAGACTTTCGGCGGCTGCATGCTCGGGCAATTGTGCCCACCGAGCCAGCTGGTGGCGATCAGTGTGCTCGAAGCCCTTTTCTTCTGCCAGCACGGAATACGCAGTGTGTCGCTCAGTTATGCCCAGCAGACCCACCCGGAACAGGACCGGGAAGCGGTCGCGGCGCTGAGGCGGCTCTGTGCCGAACTGCTTCCGACGTCCAACTGGCACGTGGTCATCTACGCCTACATGGGCGTGTACCCGACCACGGACGACGGCGCCTATCTGCTGCTCGACCAGGCGACGCGCCTCGCCGTCGACTCCGGCTCGGAGCGGCTCATCGTGAAGACCGTGGCGGAGTCCCGCCGGATACCGACCGTGGCGGAGAACATCGCCGCGCTGGAGTCCGCGGCCCGGACGGCCAGGACGGCCCCGACGGGCGGCCAGGCCCCCACGGAGGCCGACTCCCAGACGTACGCCGAGGCCAGAGCCCTGGTCGAGGGCGTACTCGCACTCTCCCCGGACATCGGGCACGCCCTCACCCTCGCCTTCAGGCAGGGCGCTCTGGACATCCCCTACTGCCTGCACCCGGACAACCACGGCCGGGCCCGCAGCTACATCGACGGCGACGGGCGGCTGCGGTGGGCCGGGACGGGGCGGCTGCCGCTGGCCGGGCTCGTCGGCCGGGGCCGGGCCCGGGAGGTCACCTCGGCGGGACTGATCACCGATCTCTCCTACGTACAAAGGGCGTTCGACCGCGCGGCGATGGAATCCGGCGACGCCCGGCACCGCGACGGTGCGGATATCGCGCCGGCCGGACTCCGGTCCCTGCCCGGCGGCGAATCGCGGAAAAGGTTTTAGGTCTTAGGGGGGCTCTAGGGGCTGTGTGCCGCCCTTTCGCCTTCATAGCGTGACCCGCAGTGGTGCGGTTCCCTGGTGGTTTCCGTCCGGTCACGGGCGACAATTGTGTGGAGTGCAGATGACTGAGTCGGAAAACCTCGTCTCTGGCACGGACGGTGTGCCGGACGGGGACACGGTGCGGCAGACCGCGCTCGTGCGTGAGCTGGAATCCCTCCCCACCTCGGAGCAGAACCGGGTGCTGCTGGACCTGGTCCGGGAGAGCACCGCTGCCGTACTGCGCCAGACCCGGCCGGACGCCGGGCAGACCGTGGACCCGGCACGGGCCTTCCGGGAGCTGGGGCTCGACTCCGTGGCGCTGGTGGCCCTGCACGCCCGGCTGACCGCGGCCACCGGCCTCCCGCTGCCCCCTACCGTCGCCTTCGACCACCCCTCACCGGCCGCCCTCGCCGCCCATCTGCGCACCGGGGCCCTCGGCCTGCCCGACCTGCCCGACCCCGTCGTCGCACCGGGCATCGCCACCGACGACCCGATCGCCGTCGTCGGCATCGGCTGCCGCTACCCCGGCGACGTGTCGTCCCCCGAGGACCTGTGGCAACTGGTCGCCGACGGCACCCACATCCGCGACGAGTTCCCCACCGACCGTGGCTGGGACCTCGACCGGCTCTTCGACGACGACCCCACCACCCCTGGCACCACCTACGCCCGGCACGGCGGATTCCTCTCCGGTGCGGCCGAGTTCGACGCGGACTTCTTCTCCATCAGCCCCCGTGAAGCCCTCGCGATGGACCCGCAGCAGCGCCTCGTGCTGGAGACGGTGTGGGAGGCGGTGGAGCGGGCCGGGATCGACGCGCGGACGCTGCGCTCCAGCCGGACCGGCGTCTTCGTCGCCGCCGAGCCGCAGGAGTACGCGATGCGCCTGCACGAGGCGCCGGACGGCCTGGACGGATACCTGCTCAGCGGCAACGCTCCCAGCGTGGTCTCCGGCCGGGTCGCCTACACGCTCGGCCTGGAAGGCCCCGCGCTGACGGTGGACACCGCATGCTCGGGCTCACTGGTCGGCCTCCACCTCGCCGTGCAGTCACTCCGGCGCGGCGAGTGCACCCTGGCGCTGGCGGGCGGGGTCGCCGTGATGGGCAGCCCCGGCGTGTTCACCGCGTTCAGCCGGCAACGCGGACTCGCGGCCGACGGCACGGTGAAGGCGTTCGCCGCCGCCGCCGACGGCACCGCGTTCGCCGAGGGCGCCGGGATATTCGTCCTGGAGCGCCTCTCCGACGCACGGGCCAACAACCACCCGGTCCTTGCCGTCGTGCGCGGTACGGCCATCAACCAGGACGGCGCCTCGAACGGCCTGACCGCGCCGAGCGGCCGGGCCCAGCGCCAGGTCATCCGACAGGCACTCGCGGACGCCGGACTCACCGCCGGCGAGGTCGACGCCGTCGAGGCACACGGCACCGGCACCACGCTCGGCGACCCCATCGAGGCCCAGGCGCTGATCGCCACCTACGGGCAGGAGCGCACCGAGGGCCCGGTCTGGCTCGGGTCGGTGAAGTCCAACATCGGGCACACCCAGGCGGCCGCCGGCTCGGCCGGCGTCATCAAGATGATCATGGCGATGCGGCACGGCGTGCTGCCCGCGACGCTGCACGTGGACGCCCCGTCGCCCAACGTCGACTGGTCGGCGGGGGAGGCCCGCCTGCTCACCGAAGCCGTGCCGTGGGCCCCGGGCGAGCGCCCCCGCAGGGCCGCCGTGTCCTCCTTCGGTGTCAGTGGCACCAACGCCCACATCGTCGTCGAGGAGCCGCCGGCCGAGACCGCCGGCAGCGCCGCGGCCGAGGGCGACGGCGCCCCGGCCGAAGACGGACGGCCACTGCCGGCGACGCTCTCCGCCAGGAGCGAGGCCGCCCTGCGCGACCAGGCGCGACGCCTGCTGGCACACGTCGAGAACACCCCCGACGCCCGCCCCCTCGACCTCGCCCACTCATTGGCGACCACCCGCTCCGCGCTGTCCCACCGGGCCGTCGTGCTCGCCGGCGACCGCGCGGGCCTCCTCGACGGGCTGCGGGCCGTGGCGGACGGCCGCGACGCCCCCGGCGTGTTCACCTCGGTCACCGGCGGCGGCACCGCCTTCCTCTTCACCGGCCAGGGCAGCCAGCGCCTCGCCATGGGACGGCGGCTGTACGAGGCCTACCCGGTCTACGCCAAGGCCCTCGACAACGCCATCGGCTACCTGGACCTCCAGCTCGACCGCTCCCTGTGGGACGTCCTGTTCGCCGACGAGGGCAGCCCCGAGGCGGCCCTGCTGGACGGCACCGGGTACGCGCAGCCGGCCCTCTTCGCCGTCGAGGTCGCCCTGTTCCGGCTCCTGGAGTCCTGGGGCGTGCGTCCGGACTACGTGGCCGGGCACTCCATCGGCGAGCTGACCGCCGCCCACGTCGCCGGTGTGCTCTCACTCGACGACGCCGCCACCCTCGTCGCCGCGCGCGGCCGCCTGATGCAGGCACTGCCCGAAGGCGGCGCCATGATCGCCGTGGAGGCGGCCGAGGAGACGGTGCAGCCGCTCCTCGCGCACTGCCGGGACACGGTGAGCATCGCCGCCGTCAACGGCCCCCGCTCCGTCGTGCTGTCCGGGGACGAGGAGACGGTCACCGCCCTCGCCGCCCGGCTGGAGGCCGACGGCCACCGGACCAAGCGGCTCCGGGTCAGCCACGCGTTCCACTCGCCGCTGATGGCACCCATGCTCGACGACTTCCGGCAGATCGCCCGGATCCTCAGCTACGCCGCGCCCGAGCTCCCCGTCGTCTCGGCCCTCACCGGGGAGCTCGCGACCGCCGAGGAACTCACCGACCCCGAGTACTGGGTGCGGCACATCTGCGAGCCCGTACGCTTCCACGACGCCGTCACCTCCCTCACGGACCGTGGCGTCGCCACCTTCCTGGAACTCGGACCCGACGCGGTGCTCTGCGCCATGGGGCGCGAGAGCTCCGGCCCGGCGGCGGTGTTCAGCCCGGTCCTGCGGCGCGGGCACGACGAGCCGTACCAGCTGCTCAGCGCCCTGGCCGTCGCCCACACGCGAGGCACCCCCGTCGACTGGCACGCCTTCTTCGCCGGCGCCGGAGCGCACCGCGTCGAACTGCCCACCTACGCCTTCCAGCGCGAGCGGTTCTGGCTCAGCGCCCCCGCCGCCGCCCAGGACGCCACGGCGCTCGGCCAGATGGCCGCCGACCACCCGCTGCTGGGCGCGGTGGTGGGCCTCGCCGACACCGGCGGCGCCGTCCTCACCGGACGGGTCTCGCTGCGCTCGCACCCCTGGCTCGCCGACCACGTGATCGCCGGCCATGTCCTGCTGCCCGGCACCGCGTTCGTCGACCTCGCGGTCCGGGCCGGTGAACAGACCGGCTGCGAGCGCCTCGACGAACTGGTCATGGCGGCCCCGCTGACCCTGCCCACCACCGGCGGCGTCGCCCTCCAGATCGTCGTCGACGCCCCCGACACCAACGGCCGGCGCGCCGTCGCCTTCTACTCACGCGACGAGGACGCACCCGCCGACGCCCCCTGGATCCGCCACGCCACCGGCCTCCTGGCCCCCAGGGACCTGTCCGCGCCCCGGACCACGGACTTCGCGGCGGGCGCCTGGCCGCCACCCCTTGCCGAGCCCGTCGACATCACCGGCCTCTACGGCGACCTCGCCACGCAGGGCTACGGATACGGCCCCGCCTTCCACGGCCTGCGGGCGGTCTGGAAGGGCGCGGAGGGTGAGGTGTTCGCCGAGGTGCGGCTGCCCGAAACGGCCGGCGATCCGGCCTCCGCCTACGGACTCCACCCCGCGCTGCTCGATGCCGTGCTGCACGCCACCGACTTCGCCACGGCGGCCGGCACGGACAGCCCGCAGGACCGCGTCCTGCTGCCCTTCGCCTGGACCGGCGTCACCCTGCACGCCGCAGGCGCGACCACCTTGCGGGTACGCGTCACCGCCACCGGCACCGACGAGGTCGCCCTCGAACTGGCCGATGCCACGGGCGCCCCGGTGGCCTCCGTCGACTCCTTCCTCGTCCGCCCCCTCGCGGCCGGCGGGCTGGCAGCCACGGCCCACCCCGACGCACTCCACCACGTGCGGTGGACCCCGCTGCCGGCCCCCGCCGCCTCCCCGTCGGACCCGGACGACGCCGTCCACGTCTGCGCCGCACCGACCGGCCCCGACATCGCCGCCGACGTCCGCACCGTCCTCGGCGCCACGCTCACGGCCGTACAGGACCGGCTCGCCGACGAGCGGTCCGCCACCGCGCGGCTCACCGTCCTCACCCAGGGCGCGGTCGCCGCCGCCCCGGGGGAGCAGGCCGCACTGGCCCAGGCACCCGTCTGGGGCCTGGTGCGCTCCGCCCAGGCCGAACACCCGGGCCGCTTCCGCCTCTTGGACACCGACGGCTCCCTGCCCGCCGATGAACTGCTGCGCCTGGTGGCCGAGTCGGACGAACCCGAAATCGCGCTGCGCGACGGCCAGTTGCACGCTCCCCGGCTGACCCGCACCACGCAGGCACCGGACACCGGAGCCACCCCCTGGCGCACCGAAGGCACCGTCCTGATCACGGGCGGCACCGGCGGCGTCGGCGCCACGCTCGCCCGGCACCTGGTCACCGCACACGGCGTACGCGGCCTGCTGCTCACCGGCCGCCGGGGCGCGGACGCCCCCGGCGCCGAGGAGCTGCGCGCCGAGCTGACCGCACTCGGCGCAGAGGTCACGGTCGCCGCCTGCGACGCCGCCGACCGCGACGCGCTGGCCCAGGTCCTGGCCGCCGTACCCGAGCGGTTGCCGCTGAGCGCGGTGGTGCACGCGGCGGGGGTACTCGACGACGCACTCGTCGACTCCCTGGACGACGCCCGGCTGGACACCGTCCTGCGGCCCAAGGCGGACGGGGCCTGGAACCTGCACGAGCTCACCCGGGACAGCGACCTGTCGGCGTTCGTCCTCTTCTCCTCCACCGCCACCCTCCTGGACGGCGCGGGACAGGGCAACTACGCCGCAGCCAACGTCTTCCTCGACGCCCTGGCCACCCACCGAGCCGCCCTCGGTCTCCCCGCGACCTCACTCGCCTGGGGGCTGTGGACCGGCACCGGCGGCATGGGCGGCACCCTCGACGAGGCGGCGCTGCGGCGCATCGAACGCCTCGGCCTCCAGCCCCTGTCCGTCGCGGAGAACCTCGCGCTCCTGGACCGTGCGATCACCACCGGGGCCCACCCGGCCGTCGTGCCCGTACGGCTGAACCTGCGCACGCTCAACGCCCGCGCCGGCGACGTCCCGGCCCTCCTGCGGGCCCTGGTCCGTCCCCCGCGCCGTGCCGTGGGCGGCGGCGGGGTCAGCGTCGAGCAGTCCCTCGCGCGCAGCCTGAGCGGGCTGACCCGCTCGGAGCGCGGCGAGGCCCTCCTGGACCTGGTCCGTACCCAGGTGGCCGCCGTCCTCGGCCACGAGGGCCCCGAACGCGTCGTCATCACACGGGCGTTCAACGAGATGGGGTTCGACTCCCTCGCGGCCGTCGAACTCCGCAACCGGCTCGGATCGGCCACCGGACTGCCACTGGCGGCCACACTCGTCTTCGACTACCCCTCGCCCGGCGCCCTCGCCGACCACCTGGCCTCCCGGCTCGGCGGCGACGCGGAACAGCAAGCCGGGCGGCGCGCGCCGGCTGCCGCCGCCGCGACCGACGACGACCCCATCGCCATCGTCTCCATGGCCTGCCGCTACCCGGGCGGGGTGACGTCGCCCGAGGAGCTGTGGCAGCTCGTCGAGGAGGGACGCGACGTCGTCTCGGCGTTCCCCACCGACCGCGGCTGGGCCACCGACATCCACGACGCCGAGCCCGGCGCACCGGGCAAGAGCCTCACCGACCAGGGCGGATTCCTCTACCAGGCGGCCGACTTCGACGCCGAGTTCTTCGGCATCAGCCCCCGCGAGGCCCAGGCCATGGATCCGCAGCAGCGGCTGCTGCTGGAGATCGCCTGGGAGACCGTCGAACGCGCGGGCATCGACCCGCACACCCTGCGCGGCAGCGACACCGGTGTGTTCGCCGGTGTGATGTACCACGACTGGGGACTGCGGCTCGGCCCGCTGCCCGAGCACGTGGCGGGCTACCACGGCAACGGAAGCCTCGCCAGCGTGGTGTCCGGGCGGGTCGCGTACACCCTCGGCATCGAAGGCCCCGCCGTCACCGTCGACACCGCGTGCTCGTCCTCCCTGGTCGCCCTGCACTGGGCCGCCCAGGCGCTGCGCCGGGGCGACTGCGCCCTCGCGCTGGCGGGCGGCGTCACCGTCATGTCCACCCCCGACACGTTCGTCGACATGAGCCGGCAGCGCGGCCTGGCCACCGACGGGCGGTGCAAGTCGTTCGGCAGCGGTGCCGACGGCACCGGCTGGGGCGAGGGCGTCGGCATGCTCCTGCTGGAGCGGCTCTCCGACGCCGAGCGCAACGGCCACCGCGTACTCGGCATCGTCCGCGGCTCGGCCGTCAACTCCGACGGCGCCTCCAACGGGCTCACGGCGCCCAACGGCCCGTCCCAGCAGCGCGTCATCCGACGCGCGCTCAGCGTCGCCGGCCTCACCCCCGCCGACGTCGACGCCGTCGAGGGCCACGGCACCGGTACCGTCCTGGGCGACCCGATCGAGGCCCAGGCGCTGCTGGACACCTACGGGCAGGAGCGCCCGGCCGACAACAGCCCGCTGCTGCTCGGATCCATCAAGTCCAACATGGGCCACACCCAGGCGGCGGCCGGGGTGGCGGGCATCATCAAGATGGTGCAGGCGATGCGCCACGGCACCCTGCCCGCGACCCTGCACGCCGACGAGCCGTCACCCCAGGTGGACTGGGACTCCGGCGCCGTCGCACTGCTGACCGGGCCCACCGCCTGGCCCGCGCACGGCCGTCCGCGTCGTGCCGGGGTGTCGTCGTTCGGTATCAGCGGCACCAACGCGCACGTGATCATCGAAGAGCCTCCCGCCGCCGCTCCCCAGGACGCGCCCGAGCCCGCCGGGCCGACGTCCGGCCTGGTCGCCTGGCCGCTCTCGGCGAAGACCCCGGACGCGTTGAGTGCCCAGGCGACGCGTCTGGTCAGTCACCTCGCGACCGTCCCCGACGACGCACTCGCCGCGACGGGCCACGCCCTGGCGACGACCCGCGCCGCTCTGGACCACCGCGCCGTCGCGCTCGGCGCCGACCGCACGGAACTCGCCGCCGCGCTGGAGGCGTTGGCCTCCGGCGCCGGGCCGGTGCGGGACACGGCCGGCGAGGGCAAGGTCGCGTTCCTGTTCACGGGGCAGGGTGCGCAGCGGCTCGGGATGGGCCGGGAGCTGCACGAGACATATCCGGTGTTCGCGGACGCTTTCGACGCGGTGCTGGTGGAGCTGGACGCCCGGTTGGGGCGTTCGTTGCGTGACGTGGTCTGGGGTGAGGACGCCGGCCTGCTGAACGGCACGATGTTCGCCCAGGCCGCGCTGTTCGCGGTGGAGACGGCGTTGTTCCGGCTGGTGGAGTCCTGGGGCGTGCGTCCGGACTTCCTGGCGGGGCACTCCGTGGGTGAGATAGCGGCCGCCCATGTGACGGGGGTGCTGTCGCTGGCGGACGCGGCCGAACTGGTCGTGGCGCGTGGCCGGTTGATGCAGGCACTGCCCGCCGGAGGGTCGATGGTGGCGGTGGAGGCCTCGGAGGCCGAGGTGCTTCCGCTGCTGAACGACGGGGTCGCGGTCGCCGCCGTGAACGGTCCGCGGTCCGTCGTCGTCTCGGGTACGGAAGCGGCGGTCGCCGAGCTGGTTGCGACGTTCGAGGCGCAGGGCCGTCGGACGAGCACGCTGCGGGTGTCGCACGCCTTCCATTCGCCGTTGATGGAGCCGATGCTGGCGGAGTTCGGGGCGGTGGTGGCCGGGCTGTCGTTCGGCGCCCCGTCGATCCCGGTGGTGTCGGGTGTGTCCGGGGACCTGGCGGAGAACTGGGGTTCGGCGTCGTACTGGGTGCGGCACGTCCGTGAAGCGGTGCGCTTCTCGGACGTGGTCAGGTTCCTGGAGGACCGTGGTGTCACCTCGTACATCGAGATAGGCCCCGACGCCGTGCTCAGCGGCATGGGCCAGGACTGTGTCCAGGACGCGGACGGGGCGGCGTTCGTCCCCTCGCTGCGACGGAACCGGCCCGAGGCCCGCGAACTCCTGGCCGCCGTCGGCCGTGCCCACGCGCGCGGCGTCACCGTCGCATGGGACGCCCTCTTCGGCCTCCACGGCATCGGACAGGGCCCGGACCTGCCCACCTACGCCTTCCAGCACCAGCGCTACTGGCTCGACCTGGCCACCGCCCCCGGCGACCTGGACGCGGTCGGTCTCGAAGCGGTCACCCACCCCCTGCTGAGCGCCGCCGTGGCGACGCCGGACGACGGCGGGGTGGTCCTCACCGGGCGTCTCGCCACCGGTACCCAGCCCTGGCTCGCGGACCACGGGGTACTGGGCAGCGTGCTGCTGCCGGGCACCGGCTTCGTCGAGCTGGCGATCCGGGCGGGCGACCACGTCGGCTGCGGCCGGATCGAGGAACTGCTCCTCGAAGCGCCGCTGACACTGCCGGCCCGGGGAGGTGTCGCCCTGCGCGTCGTCGTCGGCGCACCGGACCCCTCCGGCGCCTGCGCGGTCAGCATCCACTCGCGCGGCTCCACGGACCCCGACGCCGCATGGACCAGGCACGCCCACGGCACCCTGACCCGCGAAGCACCCGCACCCGCCTTCGACCTGACCCAGTGGCCGCCGCCAGGCGCCACCCCGGTCGACACGGAGTCCGCCTACGAGCGGCTGCGTGAGCGCGCCTACGCCTACGGCCCCGCCTTCCAGGGCCTGCGCGCGGCCTGGCGGCGCGGCGACGACGTGTTCGCCGAGGTCGCCCTCGACGGCCCCGCCCGCGACGAGGCGGCCGCCTTCGGGCTGCACCCCGCACTCCTCGACGCGGCCATGCACGCCGACCTGCTGACGGACCCGGCCGCCGACGCGGCCACCCTGCTGCCCTTCTCGTGGAACGGCGTCACCCTGCACGCCGCCGGAACCCCGTCGCTGCGCGTCCACATCCAGCGGATCCGCGGCGACGAGGTGTCCGCCATCATGGTCGCCGACGAGAGCGGCGCCCCGGTGGCCACGGTGGAGTCGCTCGTCTCCCGCCCGGTCTCGCCGGAGCAGATCGCGGCGGCCTCGGGCACACCGTCCCCCTCCCTCCACCGCATCGTCTGGCAGCGGACGGAGCCGGCCACCGCGACGGCCGACGCCACTCCCGCCTTCACCGTCCTGCACTGCCCGGCGTCACCCGAGGGCCAGGACGTCCCGGCCGCCGTGCGCGCCCTCGCCCACCACGTCCTCGGCGAGGTGCGCGACCGGCTCGCCGACCCCGAGGCGGCCGCCCGTACCCTCGTCGTGGTCACCCGGCGCGCCGTGCCCGTGCGGCCCGGCGACGACGTGGACCCGGTCCAGGCACCCGTATGGGGTCTGGTGCGTGCCGCGCAGGCCGAGAACCCGGGCCGGTTCCAACTGATCGACACAGACAGCGAATCCGACGCGGGCGATGCAGCCCTGTCCGCTGCCGTCGCGGCCGGCGAACCCGAGGCCGCGCTGCGTGACGGCGCCTTGTGGGTGCCACGGCTGGGCCCGGTCACCGCGCCCGAGCCTGCACCGTCCGCCCCCTGGGACACCACCGGCACGGTGCTGATCACCGGAGGCACCAGCGGCCTCGGGGCACTCACCGCACGTCACCTCGTCACCGAGCACGGCGTACGGCATCTCCTGCTGGCCGGCCGGCGCGGCATCGACGCCCCCGGCGCGAAGGACCTCGCCGCGGAACTGACGGGTCTCGGTGCCGAGGTCGCGATAGCCGCGTGCGACGTCGCCGACCGTGCCGGACTGGCCTCCCTGCTCGCCGGGATCGACGCCGGGCACCCGCTGCGCGCCGTCGTGCACGCGGCGGCCGTCGCCGACGGCGGACTGGTCGGCAGCCTCACACCCGAACGGTTCGACGCCGTCCTGCGCCCCAAGGCCGAGGGCGCCTGGAACCTGCACGAACTGACCAGGGACACCGACCTCACCGCGTTCGTCATGTTCTCCTCGGCGGGCGGCCTCGTCCTCGCGGCCGGACAGGCCGACTACGCGGCGGCCAACGTCTTCCTGGACGCTCTCGCCACCCACCGCGCGGCGGCCGGACTGCCCGCGACATCCATCGCCTTCGGCATGTGGGACGTCAGTACCGGGCTCGGCGGCGACCTCACCGAAGCCGACCTGGACCGGATGCGGCGGCTCGGCCTGCCGGCTATCCCCGCCCACCGGGGCCTGGAGCTCTTCGACGCCGCCCTCGTCGCCGAGGAAGCCGCCGTCGTCCCCCTCACCATCGACGCGGCAGCGCTCGCCGCCCGCAGCGACGACGTGCCCGCACTCCTGCGCGGCCGGGTCCGTGCTCCCGCGCGCCGCACCGTCAGCGCGGCCGCCACCGGCTCCGCACTGGAACGCCGCCTGGCCGGCGCGACCCCCGACGAGCGGGCCCGCATCCTGCTGGACACGGTCCGCACCCAGGTCGCCTCCGTGCTCGGCCAGCCGTCCTCCGAGGCCGTCGGCCCCGACTCGGCCTTCCGCGACCAGGGATTCGACTCCCTCGCCGCCGTGGAACTGCGCAACCTGCTGGTCGGCTCCACCGGGCTCCGACTGCCCGCGACACTGGTCTTCGACTACCCCAACTCCCGTGCCGTGGCCGGGTACCTCGACACCCTGCTCACCGGCATGACCCGCACCGCTCCCACCGCCACCCCGCTCGCGGCCGTCGACGACGACCCGATCGCGGTGGTGGCCATCAGCTGCCGCTTCCCCGGAGGCGTCCGGTCGCCCGAGGACCTGTGGGACCTCGTCGCGGACGGCGTCGACGCCATCGGCGACTTCCCCGCCGACCGGGGCTGGGACGCCGACGCCCTCTACGACCCGGAGCCGGGGCTCCCCGGCCGCACCTACGTGCGCGAAGGCGGATTCCTCTACGACGCGGCCGAGTTCGACCCCGCGTTCTTCGGCATCATGCCGCGGGAGGCCCTCGCGATGGACCCGCAGCAACGCCTGCTGCTGCAGTCCGCGTGGGAGACGTTCGAGCGCGCCGGAATCGACCCGGACACGCTGCGCGGCAGCCAGACCGGTGTCTACGCCGGAGTGATGTACCACGAGTACGGCAGCCGGGTCACGGACGTCCCCGACGACCTGGCCGGCTACCTCGGCAACGGCAGCGCGGGCAGCATCGCCTCCGGCCGCGTCGCCTACGCGCTGGGCCTCGAAGGGCCCGCCGTCACGGTGGACACCGCCTGCTCCTCCTCCCTCGTCAGCCTCCACATGGCCTGCCAGGCGCTGCGCACCGGAGAGATCGACCTGGCCCTGGCGGGTGGTGTCACCGTCATGCCGACCCCGGAGATCTTCATCGACTTCAGCCGGCAGCGCGGTCTCGCCGCCGACGGGCGGTCCAAGGCGTTCGCGGGCGCCGCCGACGGCACGAGCTGGGCCGAGGGAGTCGGCCTCCTGCTGGTGGAGCGCCTCTCCGACGCCCGTCGCAACGGACACCCCGTCCTCGCGGTGGTCCGGGGCAGCGCCATCAACCAGGACGGCGCCTCCAACGGACTGACCGCCCCCAACGGCCCCTCCCAGCAGCGCGTCATCCGAAAGGCACTGTCGGCCGCCGGCCTGGTCCCGGCCGATGTGGACGCGGTGGAGGGGCACGGCACCGGCACCCGGCTGGGCGACCCGATCGAGGCGCAGGCCCTGCTGGCCACGTACGGCCAGGACCGCCCCGCCGACCGCCCGCTGTGGCTCGGCTCGGTCAAGTCGAACATCGGGCACGCCCAGGCCGCCGCGGGTGTCAGCGGAGTGATCAAGATGGTGATGGCCCTGCGCAACGGGCTGCTGCCCCGCACCCTGCACGTCGACGAGCCGTCACCCGAGGTGGACTGGGAGGCCGGCGGCGTACGACTGCTGACCGAACCGGTCAGCTGGGAGGCGCACGACCGGCCCCGGCGCGCGGGAGTCTCCTCCTTCGGGCTCAGCGGCACGAACGCCCACGTCATCATCGAGGAAGCACCCCAGGACGACACCGCGACCTCCGCGCCGCACGGCCCGCACGGCTCCGCCGCTCCCGCCGGACCACTGCCCGTCCTGCCGCTGCCCCTGTCTGCCAGGACCACCGATGCGCTGGCTGCGCAGGCGGGACGTCTGCTCGCTCACGTGGAGTCCCACCCGGGTGAGTCGTTGGCGGACGTGGGCTATTCGCTGGCGACGACGCGTGCGGTGCTGGACCACCGTGCCGTGGTGGTGTCCGCGGACCGTGCGGGTGCGGTGCGCGCGCTGACCGATCTGGCGGCGGGCCGGGAGAGTGCGGATGCCGTCGTGTCGGCGGGTACCTCCCCGGAGGGTCTGACCGCGTTCCTGTTCACGGGGCAGGGTGCGCAGCGGCTCGGGATGGGCCGCGAGCTGTACGAGGTGTTCCCGGTGTTCGCCGAGGCGTTCGACGCGGTGGTCGCCGAGCTGGACGCCCGGCTGGGACGTTCGCTGCGTGAGGTGATGTGGGGCGAGGACGCCGAACTGCTCAACGGGACGATGTTCGCCCAGGCCGCGCTGTTCGCGGTGGAGACGGCGTTGTTCCGGCTGGTGGCGTCCTGGGGGGTGCGTGCGGACTTCCTGGCGGGTCACTCGATCGGAGAGATCACGGCGGCCCATGTGGCGGGGGTGCTCTCGCCGGCGGACGCGGCCGAACTGGTCGTCGCACGCGGGCGGTTGATGCAGGCACTGCCGGTGGGCGGAGTGATGGTGGCGGTGGCCGCGTCGGAGGACGAGGTGCTTCCGCTGCTGGGTGAGGGGGTGGGGCTCGCGGCGGTCAACGGTCCCTCGGCCGTGGTGCTGTCGGGTGCGCAGGCGCCGACGCTCGCCGTGGCGGAGCACTTCGCCGGATTGGGGCGTCGCACGAAGCGGCTGAACGTGTCGCACGCCTTCCACTCACCCCTCATGGAACCCATGCTCGACGCGTTCCGAAAGGTCGCGGAGACGCTCTCGTACACCGCTCCCTCGATGCGCGTCATGTCCCACGTGACCGGCGCGGAAGCGACCGCCGAGCAGCTGACCTCGCCCGAGTACTGGGTACGCCACGTCCGCGAAGCCGTACGGTTCGCCGACGGCGTCGCCCACCTCTCGGGCAAGGGCGTCACCCGCTTCGTGGAACTCGGTCCCGACGCGGTGCTCACCGCACTCACCGAGGCCGCCCCGCACCACTCGCCCGACCCCCTCACCGTGCCCGTCCTGCGCAAGGGCCGGCCCGAGGTCTCCACCCTGCTCGCCGCCCTTGCCCGACTGCACGTCGCCGGCGGCCCCGGCGTCCGCTGGGCCGAAGTCCTCGACGGCCGCGGCGGCCGCAAGGTGGAGCTGCCCACGTACGCCTTCGACCGCACCACGTACTGGCTCGACGCCCCCGACCCCGTCGGTGGCGATGTCACCGGACTCGGCCAGACCGCCGCCGCGCACCCGCTGCTCAGCGCCGTGGTCGCCTCCCCGGAGGCCGGCGGCGTGGTGCTCACCGGACGCCTCTCCGTCCGCACCCACCCCTGGCTCGCCGACCACGACGTCCTGGGGACCGTGCTGCTGCCCGGCACCGGCTACATCGAACTGGCCATCCGGGCAGGTGAGGAAGTGGGCTGCGAGGTGGTGGAGGAGCTCACCATCGAGGCGCTGATGCCGCTCCCGCCGCACGGCGGACTCGCCGTCCAGGTCGTCGTCGACGCACCCGACGCGGGCGGGCGCTGCTCACTCGCCGTCTACTCGCGCGCCGACGACGCCCCCGCCGGCGCACCCTGGAGCAAGCACGCCAGCGGCGTACTCGCCCCGGGAACGGGACAGGCGCCGCCGCCCGACGCATTCGCCCCCGCCCCGGCCGACTGGCCGCCCACGGGTGCGACCGAGGTCGACATCTCCGGTGTGTACGACTACCTCACCGGCCAGGGCTACGGCTACGGCCCCATGTTCCGGGGCCTGCGCGGCATCTGGTCGCGGGGCCGGGAGACGTTCGCGGAGGTGTCCCTGCCGGAGGACTCCCTGGACGTCGGCAAGGACTTCCGTCTCCACCCCTCCATCCTCGACGCGGCACTGAGCGCGACCGACTTCATGGACGGCCGCCGGCCCCAGGACGTCGGCGGCACCCAGCTGCCGTTCGCGTGGTCCGGCGTCACCCTGCACGCCGCCGGTTCGTCCCGGCTGCGGGTGCGCATCACCGCCGTCGAATCCCACCGGTCACAGGGCTCGGACGCGGTACGCCTCGAACTCACCGACCCCGGCGGCACCCCGGTCGCCACCATCGACTCCCTCGTGGTGCGCCCCGTCACCGCGGCCAAGGTCAACGCGGCGGCCGCCGCAGGAGGCGGCGAGCACGAGACCGTGTTCCAGCTGGTCACCCAGCAACTGCCACTCGGCGCGGCCGTCTCCGCCGCCACGGACCGCTGGGCGGTGCTCGGCACCGCCCCCGACGGCGCTTCCGCCGCCGGACCCGGCGCCGCCTACCCGGACCTCCTCGCCCTGGGCGCCGCGCTGACCGGCGGCGCTCCGGTCCCCGACGTCGTCCTCCTGCCCGTGCCGACCGCCACGGACCACGACGACATCCCGGCGGCCGTCCGCTCGGTGACCGGCGGGATCCTCACCACGCTGCAGTCCTGGCTCGCGGACGAGCGGTACGCCCACTCCCGCCTCATGGTGGTCACCCGCAACGCCCTTCCGCTCAAGGAGAGCGAGCCCGCCGGCGTGGACCTCGTGCAGGCACCGGTATGGGGGCTGCTGCGCTCCGCCCAGGAGGAATACCCCGGCCGGTTCGTCCTCGTCGACTCCGACGGCACGGCCGCGGCCCGCGAGTCGCTGCCCGCCGTGGCCGCGTCCGGCGAACCCGAAGCGATCCTCCGCGGCGCCGAGGTGCGGGTGCCCCGGCTGGCCCGGGTGGCAGCGTCGGCACCCACCGCGCCCCTGCCCTGGGACGCCGAGGGGACCGTACTGATCACCGGAGGAACCAGCGGCCTCGGCGCCGTCGTCGCCCGCCACCTGGTGGAAACGCACGGCGTACGTCATCTCCTGCTCGCGGGACGACGTGGCCAGGACGCGCCCGGTGCCACGGAACTGCGCGACGCGCTGAACGGACTCGGAGCACGCGTCACCCTCGCGGCCTGCGACACGTCCGACCGCGCGGCTGTCGACGGGCTGCTCGCGGCGATACCGGCCGCACACCCGCTCACGGCGGTGGTCCACGCGGCCGCGGTCATGGACAACGCACTGCTCGCCGCCCTCACCCCCGCGCAGGTCGACACGGTGATGCGCCCCAAGGTGGACGCGGCATGGAACCTGCACGAGGCGACACGCGGCCTGGACCTGAAGGCGTTCATCCTCTTCTCCTCCTGCGCCGGACTGGTCGTCGGTGTGGGCCAGGGCAACTACGCCGCCGCCAACCGCTTCCTGGACGCGCTCTCCGCCCACCGCCGAAGCGCCGGACTCCCCGCCACGTCACTGGCGTTCGGCCTCTGGGAGACCAAGACCGGCCTGGGGGGCGGAGTCACCCACGCCGACCTGCGGCGCATGCGCGCCATGGGCATGCCGGCCCTGCCGACCGCCGAGGGCCTCGCCCTCCTCGACGAGGCCCTCGAACTCGACCAGCCCGTGCTCGTACCGATCCGGGTGGAGCGCGATCGCCACGCCACGGCCGAACCTTCGCACCTGCTGAAGGAGGTGCTCGGCGCGCCGGAACGGCCCGCCGCACGCAAGGAGGTGCGGGCGCCCGCCGTCACCACGGTGGCCGCAGCCGCCACCGAACTCACCCTGGAACAAAGGCTGTCCGGCATGAAGGCGGCCGAACGCAAGCGCACTGTCCTGGACGTCGTGCGGGAACAGGTCGCCGCGGTCAGCCACAGCGTCCCGGCCACTGTCGATGTCTCGAAGGGCTTCACCGAGCTCGGCCTCGACTCGCTCGCCGCGATCGACCTCCGGAACCGGCTCCAGAAGGCCACCGGCCTCCGGCTCCCGGCCACCCTCATGTTCGACTACCCCAGCCCCATGGTGCTGGCCGACTTCCTCCTGGAGGAACTCCCGGCAGGCATCGAGGAGAACACGCCGGACGCGGCTGCCGGCACCGCAGCCGCACAGAACGGCCCGGGAACCGCGCGGACCGACGCCGCCATCCGGCAGTCCCTCGCGGACATCCCGGTCGACGCGCTCCGGGAGTCCGGCCTGCTGGACGCACTGCTGGAACTCGCCGACCGGCCCGCGGCACCCGCGTCCGCCACCGAATCCCGCACCGGTGCCCCACAGGGCGAGACCGCGCAGGCCGGCGAAGCGATCAGGACCATGGACGTCGACGACCTGGTGCGCGCCGCGCTCGCGTCCGCCGACCCGACCCGGAACCCGAGCGAGGGCTGAGGACATCATGGAAACATCTGTAGAGCAGTTGGTCGCCGCCCTCCGCGCGACCATGGTCGAGAACGAACGCCTCCGCTCGGCCAACGACCGCCTCACCGAGGACGCCACCGAGCCGATCGCGATCGTGGGGATGGCGTGCCGTTATCCGGGTGGGGTGGGTTCTCCGGATGAGTTGTGGGATTTGGTGGTGGAGGGCCGGGACGGTGTTTCGGGGTTCCCGGTGGACCGTGGGTGGGATGTGGAGGGGCTCTATGATCCGGAGCCGGGGAAGCCGAATCGTACGGTGACGCGTGAGGGTGGTTTCCTTTATGACGCGGCTGATTTCGATGCCGGGTTGTTCGGGATCTCGCCGCGTGAGGCGTTGGGGATGGATCCGCAGCAGCGGTTGTTGCTGGAGGCGTCCTGGGAGGCCGTGGAGAGTGCGGGGATCGATCCCCACTCCCTGAAAGGCAGCCGGACCGGCGTCTTCGCCGGCGTCATGTACCACGACTACGGGCCGGGCACGAGCGACGGCAGCCTCGTCACCGGTCGCGTGGCATTCACCCTCGGCCTCGAAGGCCCCGCCGTCACCATCGACACCGCATGCTCGTCCTCGCTCGTCGCCCTCCACTGGGCGGGACAGGCCCTGCGCCGGGGCGACTGCTCGATGGCGCTGGTCGGCGGCGTGACGGTGATGACGACGCCGGACATGTTCCTGTACTTCAGCCACCAGCGGGGCATGGCGAAGGACGGCCGCTGCAAGTCCTTCGCGGCGGATGCCGATGGGACCGGCTGCTCGGAGGGTGTCGGCGTGCTCATGCTGGAGCGCCTGTCGGACGCCCAGCGGAACGGTCACCCGGTGCTCGCGGTGATCCGCGGCAGCGCGATCAACCAGGACGGCGCCTCCAGCGGGATGACCACCCCCAACGGTCCGTCGCAGCAGCGGGTGATCCGTGCGGCGCTGGAGAGCGCCGGGCTGTCCGCCGCCGATGTGGACCTGGTGGAGGCGCACGGGACGGGGACCCGGCTGGGTGACCCGATCGAGGCGCAGGCGCTGCTGGCCACGTATGGCCAGGGCCGGGCGGACAACGATCCGCTGTGGCTGGGCTCGTTGAAGTCGAATCTTGGGCACACCCAGGCCGCTGCGGGTGTGGGTGGTGTGATCAAGGCGGTACAGGCGATCCGGCATGGCGTGCTGCCGAAGTCCCTCCACTCACAGACGCGTTCGCCGCACGTGGACTGGGACGCGGGTGCGGTGGAGCTGCTGACGGAGTCGCGGGATTGGCCGGAGCGGGATCGGCCGAGGCGTGCGGGTGTGTCGTCGTTCGGGCTGAGTGGGACGAACGCGCATGTGATTGTGGAGCAGGCTCCGGTGCTGGAGGAGCCGGCGACGGTGACCGCCGCTGAGCTGCCGGTGGTTCCGGTGGTGTTGTCCGCGCGGAGCGATGCCGGGCTGTCGGCACAGGCCGGGAAGCTGCTGGCCCGGCTGGGGGAGTCCTCCTCTCCTTCCGTGCTGGATGTGGGTTTCTCGTCGGTGGTGTCGCGTGCCGGGCTGGACCATCGTGCGGTGGTGGTCGTGTCGGACCGTGAGGAGTTGGTGCGGGGCCTGACCGCGCTGGTCGATGGCGAGCCGTCGCCGTCGGTGGTGCGGGGCTCCGTGCGGCCGACTGGTGCTACGGCGTTCCTGTTCACGGGGCAGGGTGCGCAGCGGTTGGGGATGGGCCGGGAGCTGTATGAGGCGTTTCCGGTGTTCGCGGAGGCGTTCGACGCGGTGCTGGTGGAGTTGGATGCCCGGTTGGGGCGTTCGTTGCGTGACGTGGTGTGGGGTGAGGATGTCGACCTGTTGAACGGGACGATGTTCGCTCAGGCGGGGTTGTTCGCGGTGGAGACGGCGTTGTTCCGGCTGGTGGAGTCGTGGGGTGTGCGTCCGGATTTCCTGGTGGGTCATTCCGTGGGTGAGATCGCGGCCGCGCATGTGGCGGGTGCGGTGTCTCTGGCGGATGCTGCTGAGTTGGTGGTGGCGCGTGGTCGGTTGATGCAGGCGTTGCCGGCTGGTGGGTCGATGGTGGCGGTGGAGGCGTCGGAGGCTGAGGTGCTTCCGTTGCTGAGTGGTGAGGTGGGCATCGCGGCGGTCAATGGTCCGCGTTCTGTCGTTGTTTCGGGCGCGGAGGCGGCGGTTGCTGATCTGGTGGAGAAGTTCGCCGGTCAGGGGCGTCGGACGAGTGTGTTGCGGGTGTCGCATGCGTTCCATTCGCCTTTGATGGAGCCGATGTTGGCGGAGTTCGGGGCGGTGGTGGCTGGGCTGTCGTTCGGTGCCCCGTCGATTCCTGTCGTGTCGGGTGTGTCCGGGGACCTGTCGGAGGGTTGGGGCACGCCGGAGTACTGGGTGCGGCATGTGCGGGAAGCGGTGCGGTTCGCGGATGCGGTGTCGTTCGTGGTGTCGCGGGGTGTGACGTCGTTCGTGGAGGTGGGTCCGGACGGTGTGCTGAGCGGGATGGCGCAGCAGTCGGTGGACCCGGAGTCGGCGACGGTGTTCGTGCCGTTGGTGCGTAAGGGGCGTCCGGAGGTGGCTACGGCCGTGACGGCGCTGGGTCAGTTGCATGTGGGCGGTGTTCCGGTGGAGTGGGCCCGGTTCTTCGAGGGTTCGGGTGCGCGTCGCGTTGATCTGCCGACGTATGCGTTTCAGCGTGAGCGTTTTTGGTTGGAGTGTGTGGGTGGTGGTGATGCGGGTGGTTTGGGTCAGGTGGTGGTTGATCATCCGGTGTTGGGGGCTGCGGTGGCGTTGCCGGATTCGGGTGGTGTGGTGTTGACGGGTCGGTTGTCGGTGGAGGGGATGGGGTGGTTGGCGGATCATGTGGTGTTGGGGTCGGTGTTGTTGCCGGGTGCGGCTTTTGTGGAGTTGGTGGTGCGGGCTGGGGATGAGGTGGGTTGTGGGGTGGTGGAGGAGTTGACGTTGCGGGCGCCGTTGGTGCTTCCGGAGCGTGGTGGGGTGGCGTTGCAGGTGGTGGTGGGTGGTCCGGATGAGGTGGGTGGTCGTTCGGTGCGGGTGCATTCGCGTCGGGAGAGTGCTGGGGCGGGTGCGGGGTGGGTGTTGCATGCGGATGGTGTGCTGGGTGGTGGTTCGGGTGAGGTGGTGGCGGCGTTCGACCTCACCGAATGGCCCCCGCCCGGCGCGACCGCCGTACGGACGGACGATGCCTACGAGCTTCTCCACGAGCAGGGCTACGTCTACGGTCCCGTATTCCGGGGGCTCAAAGCCGTGTGGCGCCGCGGGGACGATGTCTTCGCAGAGGTCGAACTGCCCGAGCAGGCACACGGGGACGCCGAACGATTCGGTCTCCACCCCGCCCTGCTCGACGCGACCATGCACGCCCTGGGGGTCGGTGAGGACGTCACGGGTGACGAGCCGACCGAGCTTCCCTTCTCCTGGACGAACGTGTCCCTGCACGCCGCCGGCGCCCGCGCGCTGCGCGTAAGACTGTCGCCGCAGGGCGTCAGCAGTCGCTCGCTGAGCCTGGCGAACCAGGACGGCGCCCCTGTGGCCACGGTCGGCGGACTCATGTTCCGTCCGGTGTCGGTGGAGCAGTTGGCTGGGTCGGGTGGGGGTGGTGGGTTGCATGAGGTGGTGTGGCGGCCTTTGGCGGCCGGGGTTGGGGTTGGTGAGGGTGCCGGTGTGGTGGAGCCGGTGGTGTTTGAGGTGCCGGTGGTGGGTGTGGATCCGGTGGTGGGTGTGCGGTCGGTGTTGGGTGGGGTGCTTGAGGTGGTGCAGGGGTGGCTGGCTGATGAGAGGGCTGGGGACGGCCCACTCGTGGTGGTGACCCGGGGTGGTGTGTCGGTGGGCACGGACACGGGTGTGGATGTGTGTGTGGCGCCGGTGTGGGGTTTGGTGCGGGCGGCTCAGGCGGAGAATCCGGGGCGGTTCGTGCTGGTGGATGTGGATCCTGCGGGTGGGGTGTTCGGGGATGTTGCGGGTGTGGTGCTGGCTTCGGGTGAGCCTGAGGTTGCGGTGCGTGGGGGTGAGGTGCTGGTTCCGCGTCTGGTGGAGGTGCCTGCCGGTGACACGAAGGCGCAGGCGCTGTCGGCTGGTGTGGGTGACGGTGTGGTGCTGGTGACGGGTGGTACCGGCGGCCTGGGTGGCCTGGTGGCCCGGCATCTCGTGGAGACGCATGGGGTGCGGCGTCTGGTGCTGGCGGGCCGTCGCGGCCTGGAGGCTCCCGGGGTCGAGGAACTGCTGGCCGAGCTCGCTGAGTTGGGTGCCGAGGTGTCGGTGGTGGCGTGTGACATGTCGGACCGTGTCGCGGTGGCCGGTCTGGTGGAGGGTGTGGGTGCGGATCTGGTGGGTGTGGTGCATGCGGCTGGCGCCGGGGACAACGGTTTGGTGGGGTCGATGGATGGGGCCCGGTTGGATCGGGTGTTGGGTGCGAAGGCGGATGGTGCGTGGTATTTGCATGAGCTGACGCGTGGGCGTGAGTTGGCGTTCTTCGTGTTGTTCTCGTCGGCGGGTGGTTCGGTCCTGGCGGCGGGGCAGGCGAATTATGCGGCGGCGAATGTGTTCCTGGACGCGCTGGCCGTGCAGCGCCGCGCGGAGGGCCTGCCGGCCACGTCTCTCGCCTACGGGCTGTGGGACGTAGCCACCGGCCTGACCGAGGCCATCGACGACGACGCCCGTCTCATGGCCGCACGCGGCCTGCCGGCACTCGCCCCTGCCGACGCGCTCCGGCTCTTCGACGCCGGCCTGCGCTCCGGCCGGCCGGCGCTGGTACCGCTCGCGATCGACGTGCCGACCTTGAAGGCACACCCCGGCGTGCTGCACTCCCTGCTGCGGGACCTGGTCCTCACCGAGACGGGTCCCGTGGTCCGCAGCCGCACGAAGGGCGCCGATCCCGCCGCGCTGGTCGCCCGCCTCACCGAGCTGAGCGCCGACGACCGCGAACGGGCCCTGCTGGACCTGGTACGCGGTCACGCCGCTGCCGTTCTGGGGCACTCCGGTGCCGAAGCGGTCCCGGCCGAGCGCGGATTCCTCGACATCGGATTCGACTCGCTGACGGCCCTGGAGCTCAGGAACCGGCTGGGCGAGGTGACCGGCTGCCGGCTGGCGCCCACCCTGATCTTCGACTACCCCTCGGCCGCCGAGCTTGCCACGCACCTGCGGCAGACCCTCTTCGGCGAGGACACCCCCGCGGATGACCTCAGCGCGGCCACCGCGGACGAGCTGTTCGACATTCTCGACGGCGAAGCGTAGTGCCCGGGCCCGGCCGGCCTTGCCGGGCCTGGCACAAGGAGTTCGAGTGAGCACCGACCGGAGACGAGGAACGAGTGTGCTGAACCGGATAGTCGTCGTGGGCGCGGCGGCCGCAGGACTGACGGCGGTGGAGACGCTGCGCGCCAAGGGCTACGCGGGCGGGCTGACGCTCGTCGGCGACGAGCCCCACCCGCCCTACGACCGGCCGCCCCTCTCCAAGGAACTGCTGACAGAGGGCTGGGAACCCCCGAGCACCTGGTTGCGCAAGCAGGAGGTGATGGCCGCCGTCGACGTCGACCTGCGCCTCGGCTGCCGGGCCACCGGCCTGGACCAGGCCGCCCGGTCCATCACCCTCTCCACCGGCGAGGAACTGCCCTATGACGCGGCGATCATCGCGACCGGACTCCGGCCGCGCGCCCTGCCGTTCGGGGACGGCCTCCGCGGCGTCCACGTCCTGCGTTCGCTGGACGACGCGATCCGTCTGCGCGAGGCGCTTGCCAAGCGTCCCAAGGTCGCGGTGATCGGGGCCGGTTTCCTCGGTGCGGAGATCGCCGCCACGGCGCGCGGGGCCGGGCTCGACGTGACGCTGATCGACACGAACGCCCAGCCCCTGGAGCGCCAGGTCGGGGTGGAGATCGGCGGGCTCGTGGCCGACCTGCACCGTGACCACGGCGTGCGGCTCGTCCTCGGCGCCGATGTCGTGGGGATGGCCCGGGACGGCGTCGGCGTTCGCGGGGTCCTGCTGGCGGACGGCAGCACCGTCGATGCCGATCTGGTCGTCGTCGCCATCGGCTCGGTGCCCGCCGTGGACTGGCTCGCCGGCTCCGGACTGCCCCTGGGCGACGGGGTCCTGTGCGACGCCTTCTGCCGGGCCGCCCCCGGGGTGTGGGCCGCGGGAGACGTCGCCAACTGGCCGCATCCGATGGTGGCCGGGGCCCGGGTCAGGCTCGAACAGCGGACCAACGCCGCCCAGCAGGCCATGGCGGTCGCCGCCAACCTGCTGGCCGGTGATGCGGGCGGGCAGCCGTACGCACCCGTGCCCTTCGGCTGGACCCACCAGTTCGGGCAGAAGATCCAGACCGTCGGCTGGTGCCCTCCGGACGCACGGACGGAGATCGTCAGCGGATCCACCGCGGGCCGGGAGTTCGTCGCCGCGTACCATCGCGACGGGATTCTCGTCGGTGGGCTGGGCTGGAACAGCGCGCGCGGGCTGCGGCAGTGCCGGCTCCTGCTCGGCCGGCCGTCGGCGGAGCTGGCCGCCGCGGCGGCAGGTGTCTGACGTCCGAACCAGGGCGCGGGCAACCGAGTCCCGCCCTCCTCCGGTCCTCACCGGGAGCGGTGTCGTACCGTCTCCCCACCTCGGCTACAGCACCTGCTCCGCGCGTACCGCGGACCCGAGGCGTATGCAATGCTCTATGCGTGCGTGATACGCATGGGAAGGCTTCCGATGAAGGCAGGGCACGAGATGACTACTGGTGAAGGAACGAGCACGGAAGGCATCGGCCTGCCGAACAGCATCGAGGTGCTCTGGGAACTGCGGAACCGGGAGCAGCGCACCGCGCGTACCGGCCTGAGCGTCGAGCGCATCGTGACGGCCGCGATCGAGTCGGCGGACGCCGACGGCCTCGCGGGGCTGTCGATGTCCCGTGTGGCCAAGAGTCTCGACTTCGGCACCATGTCGCTGTACCGCCACGTGTCGAGCAAGGACGAGCTGCGACAGCTGATGCTGGACATGGCTTACGGCACTCCGCCGCGCATCGACACGGCCGAGGGGGACTGGCGGGACGGGCTGGAGCAGTGGGCCCGCGCCTTCCTGGAGGTCTTCCACCGGCACCCCTGGATGCTTCAGATCTCGGTCAGCGGACCGCCCCTGGAGCCCGGACAGCTCAGCTGGCTGGAGTGCGGCCTGCGCACCCTGGGCGGCACGGCCCTGAGGCCCGACGAGAAGCTCTCCGTGATGATGCTGATGATCGGCTATGTGCGCAACAACGTGCAGATGTCGCTCGGCGTCGTCACCCAGGGCATCAGCGAGGCCGACCTGATGGCCAACTACGGTCGCGCGCTGGCGAAGTACGCAGACTCCGCGTCGTTCCCCGCCCTCGCCGAGCTGCTGGAGGCCGGCGCGTTCGACGAGCCCGAAGACGACTTCACCTTCGGCCTTCAGCGGGTCCTGGACGGGGTCGAGGTGCTGGTCCGCATCCGCAACGGCGAGAAGCCGCTCACCTGACGGACGAGAAAGGGGCTGGTGCTCCACCCGACCGGGTGGAGCACCAGCCCCTTTTCCCATGTGCGTGGCGCTCAGCCCGCGGGCTGCATGCGTCCCGGAGCGGGGACGGTCGCCGGTGCGTCGAGGTCGTACGGGTCGATCGGCTCGCCCGTCTCGATCGGTACCTTGCGCAGCAGCGCGGCGACGATCAGTGCCATCACGACCATGGCGACGGCACCCGAGAGCGCGGCCACCTGGAGACCGTGGGTGAAGGCCTCGCGGCTGGTGGAGAGCAGTTCGGCGCCGATCGAGGCCGGCTGCTGGGCGGCGACCGTGGCGGCACCGCCGATGGTGTTGCGGACCGCGCCCAGCGCCTCGCCGCCGAGACCGGCCGGGTTCACGGCGTCCATGTCATGCCGGTAGATGGCGGAACCGATGCTCCCGATGACCGCGAAGCCGAACGCGCTGCCGAACTCGGTGAACGTCTCCGACGTGGCTGTGGACGAACCGGCATGTTCCTTCGGTGCCGAGGTGACGACGATCTCCGCCGTGAGCGTCTTGGAGGCCGTCATGCCGGCCGCCATCAGTCCCACGCCCACCAGCAGGACGGCGACGTTCGAGTCCACCGTGAGGCGGCTGAGCACGCCGAAGCCGATGGCCATCACCAGCATGCCGCTGGCGACCAGGTAGACGGGCTTGACCTTGCGGGACAGGGTCGAGACGAGGGCGACCGCCACCCCGATCGCCGGCATCACCGCCATGGACCAGAGGGCCGCCCGGAAGGGCGACATGCCCAGCACCATCTGGAGGAACTGGTTGGTGAGGATGCTGACGCCCATGAACGAGAACATCACCATCAGGTTGGTCAGGATCGCCCCGGTGAAGCCGCCGTAGCGGAACAGTGAGATGTCGATGAGCGGGTGCGGCGTCGTGCGCTGACGCTGCACGAAGGCGATGAGCAGCACGAGACCGACCGCGGCCCAGATCGCGGCGTTGCGGGACCAGCCGTCGACGGCCAGCTCCTTGAGGCCGTAGATGAACGGCATGATGCCCGCCATCGACAGGACCGCTCCGAGCACGTCCAGCTTGCCGCGCGAGGGGTCGCGCCGCTCCGGCAGCAGGATCGGCGCCAGGATCAGCACCAGCACCATCACCGGGGTGTTGATCATGAAGACCGAGCCCCACCAGAAGTTGTTCAGCAGCAGGCCGCCCACGACCGGGCCGAGGGCAGCGCCGGTGGCGAGGGTGCCGCTCCAGGCGGCGATGGCCGACTTGCGCTGCTTGGAGTCGTGGAACATGTTGCGGATCAGGGCGAGCGAGGTCGGCGTCAGCGTCGCGGCGCCGAGCCCCAGCAGGGCGCGCGAGCCGATGAGCATCTCGGGACTGTCCGCCGTCGCGGCGAGCGCGGAGGCGACGCCGAAGACCAGGGCGCCGATGATCAGCAGCTTCCGCCGCCCGAAGCGGTCACCCACCCACCCCATGGTGATCAGGGCGCCGGCCAGCACGAAGCTGTAGATGTCCATGATCCACAGCAGTTGGGTGGCGCTCGGCTTCAGTGACTCGCTGATGGGTGTGATCGCGAAGCCGAGTACCGAGATGTCAATGGCGATCAGCAGGGTGACCAGGACGATCACTACGAGGCCGAGCCATTCCTTGAGCCCCGCTTGGGGCTTGTTCTCTGTCATGGCAAACGTCCCATGCCTTCCTGCGTCATGACGGTGAGTACGTAACACGCAGAGCGTATCAGGTACGCGTTGGCGTGTCGCGTACTCATCGGTGGCGGGCGAGGGCTCCGAAGCCTTGCCCCGCCTCGGTTTCAGGGTGTTCCGCCGAGCAGTTCCTGGGCTCGGCGCAGTAGCTCGCGGCGGTCGATCTTCCGGTTGGCGTTGAGCGGGAACTCCGCTATGTGGAAGAAATGCCCGGGGAGGACGGCCCGGGGAAGCGTGCGGCTCAGCTCCCGCGCCAGGACGACGGGCGGCACCCGCTCTCCGGTGTGGAAGGCGGCCAGGGTGAGGCCCTGCTCGGAGGGCACCGGCACCGCGACGCCGTCCTCCACCCCTGGGCACCGGCGCAACGCCTCGTCGATCTCGGCCAGCTCGATCCGCAGACCCCGCACCTGGACCTGCTGGTCCAGCCGGCCGAGATACAGCAGCTGCCCGCCGTCGCCCAGCCGGACCCGGTCGCCCGTCCGGTAGTAGCGCGCTCCTTCCCGGTCGAGGAACCGGCCCGCGTCATCGGCCGGATCCAGATAGCCGGCGGTCAGCTGCGGTCCCGCGACGCACAACTCGCCCTCCGCGGAGTCCGGTTCGCCGTCGTCGCCCAGGAGCATCCACTCGTGCCCCTCGTGTACCGGCCCGATCGGGACGACACCCGCGACCGCGATCCGCGGCGACGTCTCCGACCAGCGGTGCCGGGTGATGGTGATGGTCAGTTCGGTGGGGCCGTAGAGGTTCTCGATGGCCGACCCCGTCGCCGCGCGCTGCCAGTCCGTCACGTCCTGGCAGGTCACCGCCTCGCCCGCGAAGAAGCTCCAGCGCAGCGACGGCAAGACGCCTTCCGCGAGTTGACCGGTGCGCCGGATCAGGCTGATGACACTGGGGGTGGAGAACCAGACGGTGATGCCCTGTGCGGCGACGAAGCCGGGGAGGTCGCGGTAGGCGCCCGCCGGAACGGCCACCAGCGGTGCGCCGGCGCCCCAGGCGCAGAACAGGTCGAACATCGCGCAGTCGAAGTTCAGGTCGAAGGTCTGGGAGAACACGTCGTGCGGACCGAAGTCGTACCGCGCGTCGAGGAGACCGAAGTAGTGGGCGCCGTTGGCGTGCGTGACCGGCACGCCCTTCGGCCGGCCCGTGGAACCGGAGGTGAAGAGCACGTAGGCGGTGTCGTCGGGCGCGACCGGGCGGGGGTGCCTCAGGCGTGACGCAGGATCGGGCGCGATCACCCCTTCGGTGCCGTACGCGTCCCCGTCCAGCAGGGCGGGCAGCCCGAGCCCCTCCGCGCGCAGCTTCTCCAGCACCGCGGCCGCCTCGGCGTCCACGATCAGCGCCTCCACCCCCGCCGCCTCCAGCATCTGGAGGGTGCGGAGCACCGGGAAGGACGGCTGCAACGGGACCATCGGTACCCCGGTGAACAGGCAGGCCAGGATGCCCGTGTAGGCGTCGAGCCCCTTGCCCGCCAGCACACCCACCGCGGACGGACGCTCCGGGAGCGCGGCCAGCAAGGACCCCGCCCAGGTCAGCGCCCGGTCGTACAGCTCCTGGTACGTCAGCGCGGCATCGCCGACGCGGATCGCCACCCCCTGCGGGGACCGCGCGAGTCCGCGCAGGAAACGGTCATAGAGCGCGTGGGCCGACGTCTGGTCCATAGGTGTTCCCCTGGTGGCGATGGATGGATGAGGTGGAGCGGTGCGCGATGCCCGCGAGGCCCCCGTCGGACACCAGGGCGCCGAACGGCTCGTAGGGGGTGCCGCGGCGCAGCTCCGTGAGGGGGCGCGTCGACCGGGCTCCGACAAGGGCGCGCGAAGGTTCGGACGACGGCTCGGGCCCGGCCGCACCGGTGCGCGGCGACGGGCCCGCGATGCGCAGGAGGACCTCGGTGAGCTCGGCCCAGGAGCGGCCGGCCGGGGCGTGGTGCAGGGTGACCCGGGGATTCCTCGCGAGCCACTCGCGTACGTCGCGGGACCGCGCCGCTCCCGTCCCCTCCAGGAGTACGTGCAGCCGTGGGTAGGGATGGGCCTGAGCAACCGCGTCCAGGAGATTCAGGAAGGCGGCAGCCGTGCAGGGCCTGTCGGCCCCGGCGCGGTCGAGGAGCAGGGGGCGGAGCCGTTCCTCGGGCCGCTGTCCGGTCCGGCCGTCCGCCCGCAGGACCACGGCGTTCCACGGTGCCGCGCGACAGACACCGACGACACCGCGATGGGCGCCGGGCGGCAGGGGCGGCACGGCGGGCAGCTGGAAGGACTCGGGCCGATGCGGCTGCACCCCCCACCTGCGCCACACCCGCGAGACCGTGGAGTGGGCGATCCCCAGCTCACCGGCGAGCAGCCGCGACGACCAGAACGGCGCCCGCAACCGGGACGGCGGCATCCCGCCTTCGCAGAGCGTGGCGACGAGCACCGCCACCTCGTCCACCGTCGCCGGGCGGCCCGGCCGGGGAAGGTCACCCAGGGCCGCGATGCCCGACTCCTCATACCGTGAACGCCACTTGAGAACGGTCGGACGGGACACCCGCAGCAGGGCGGCGACCTCCGTGTTCGAGGCGCCCCCTGCGGCGAGCAGTACGATCCGCGCCCGCCGTACGAGCCCGGCCGGCGCGGTCGACATGCGGGTCAGCGCCTCCAGCCGGGCCCGGTCGCCCTCATGCAGACGCAGCGCCGGGACGCTATGCATGTCCGGCCCTCAGCGCAGACGTTGCAGCGAGTTCCAGAGAATTTCCGGGCTCTCGAATATCTCCAGCGAGAGAGCCTCGTCACGGAAGTGCACGTCATACGTGGATTCGAGGCCCGCGAGCAGCTCGATCATCCCGAGTGAGTCGAGACCGAAATCGCGCAGCTTCATGTCCCCGGTGATCGGCTCGTCCGGGGGAAGGAATGACAACTGCTTCCGAAGGAGAATGTCGAACTGTTCATCCCACATGATGACTCCGGTTCAGGCGCGAAGGGGTGGATGGGTGTTCCGGGCTCGCCGGACCGCATCGGTGCCGCAGAAACCGAACCGCCTGCGGACAGCGACGGAAGACCGCGCTGCCCGCCCGAGGGGTGGCAGTGCGGAAACAAATGGACGGGCCGGAACGGAGACGGGAAACAGCCGGCAGCCCACGTGCCCGGCAGTACGGGGTACCGGGCCCCGACGCTAGCCCCGGCGGGCCCGAACCAGTACCCCTACCCGCCCCTATGAAGGCACCGCACCGAGAGGCCCATCAACCGTGGGCGCAGCGCGCACCGATCAGGCACGCACCCTTCCGCGCAGGTCGGACGGCCTGGCCGCACCCCGGTCCGCCCCGCACCACCCACCGCGCCAGGGCCGGGGACCCAGCTCGGCTCTGGGGTGGCCCGGTCGGGGCAGGGGCCCGATTGTGGGGACCCCGGGCACGACTAAGGGGTGGGCAACACGTCCGCCGACACGTAATTTTCGAGCCGTCCCACTCTTCTTTCTTCATTCCGCCGTCTGCTCTGGTCCGCGGTCCGCTGAACGTCATGACACAGGAGGGCATGCTCGGTGAGTAACGAGGAAAAACTTCTCGAGTATCTGCGCCGGGCGACAGCCGACTTGCGTGACACGCGCAAAAGGCTCGCTGCCGCCGAACGCAAGAGCAGCGGTGAGCCGATCGCGATCGTGGGGATGGCGTGTCGTTATCCGGGTGGGGTGGGTTCTCCGGATGAGTTGTGGGATTTGGTGGTGGAGGGCCGGGATGGTGTTTCGGGGTTCCCGGTGGACCGTGGGTGGGATGTGGAGGGGCTCTATGATCCGGAGCCGGGGAAGCCGAATCGGACGGTGACGCGTGAGGGTGGTTTCCTTTATGACGCGGCTGATTTCGATGCCGGGTTGTTCGGGATCTCGCCGCGTGAGGCGTTGGGGATGGATCCGCAGCAGCGGTTGTTGCTGGAGGCGTCCTGGGAGGCCGTGGAGAGTGCGGGGATCGATCCCCTCTCCCTGAAGGGCAGCCGGACCGGCGTCTTCGCCGGCCTGATGTACCACGACTACGCACTGGGCACCGAGGCAGCCGCCACGACCGGCGGCAGCCTGGTCTCGGGCCGTGTCTCCTACACCCTCGGCCTCGAAGGCCCGTCGGTCACGGTGGACACCGCGTGCTCGTCGTCACTCGTGGCCATGCACCTCGGTGCCCAGGCACTGCGCTCCGACGAGTGCTCGATGGCGCTGGTCGGCGGCGTGACGGTGATGACGACGCCGGACATGTTCCTGTACTTCAGCCACCAGCGGGGCATGGCGAAGGACGGCCGCTGCAAGTCCTTCGCCGCCGACGCCGATGGGACCGGCTGCTCGGAGGGCGTCGGCGTGCTCATGCTGGAGCGCCTGTCGGACGCCCAGCGGAACGGTCACCCGGTGCTTGCGGTGATCCGCGGCAGCGCGATCAACCAGGACGGTGCCTCCAGCAGCATGACGGCTCCGAACGGTCCGTCGCAGCAGCGGGTGATCCGTGCGGCGCTGGAGAGCGCCGGGCTGTCCGCCGCCGATGTGGATCTGGTGGAGGCGCACGGGACGGGGACCCGGCTGGGTGACCCGATCGAGGCGCAGGCGCTGCTGGCCACGTATGGGCAGGGCCGGGCGGACAACGATCCCTTGTGGCTGGGCTCGTTGAAGTCGAACCTGGGTCACACCCAGGCAGCTGCGGGTGTGGGTGGTGTGATCAAGGCGGTGCAGGCGATTCGGCATGGTGTGTTGCCGAGGACGTTGCATGTGGATGTGCCGACGCCGCAGGTGGATTGGGCTGCGGGTGCGGTGGAGTTGTTGACGGAGTCGCGGGTGTGGCCGGAGCGGGATCGGCCGAGGCGTGCGGGTGTGTCGTCGTTCGGGCTGAGTGGTACGAACGCGCATGTGATCGTGGAGCAGGCTCCGGTGGTGGAGGAGCCGGAGGCGGTGACCGTCGCTGAGCTGCCGGTGGTTCCGGTGATGTTGTCGGCGCGGAGCGAGGCCGGGCTGTCGGGTCAGGCGTCGCGGTTGCTGGCCCGGTTGGGGTCCTCTGCTTCTTCGCTGCTGGATGTGGGCTTTTCATCGGTGGTGTCGCGTGCGGTGCTGGAGCACCGTGCGGTGGTGGCGGCGTCGGGTCGTGAGGAGTTGGTGCGGGGTCTGACGGCGCTGGCGGAGGGCGGTGTCGCGGCTTCGGTGGTGCGTGGATCGGTGCGGTCGGCGGGCAAGGTCGCGTTCCTGTTCACGGGGCAGGGTGCGCAGCGGCTCGGCATGGGCCGGGAGCTGCATGAGGCGTTCCCGGTGTTCGCGGAGGCGTTCGACGCGGTGGTCGCCGAGCTGGATGCCCGGTTGGGGCGTTCGTTGCGTGACGTGGTGTGGGGTGAGGACGCCGGCCTGTTGAACGGGACGATGTTCGCTCAGGCGGGGTTGTTCGCGGTGGAGACGGCGTTGTTCCGGCTGGTGGAGTCGTGGGGCATGCGTCCCGACTTCCTGGTGGGTCACTCGGTCGGTGAGATCGCGGCCGCGCATGTGGCGGGTGCGGTGTCTCTGGCAGATGCGGCTGAGCTGGTGGTGGCGCGGGGCCGGTTGATGCAGGCGCTTCCCGCCGGCGGCTCGATGGTGGCGGTGGAGGCGACGGAGGCCGAGGTGCTTCCGCTGCTGAGTCGCGAGGTGGGCATCGCGGCGCTCAACGGTCCGCGTTCTGTCGTTGTTTCGGGCGCGGAGGCGGCGGTTGCTGATCTGGTGGAGAAGTTCGCCGGTCAGGGCCGTCGGACGAGCACGCTGCGGGTGTCGCACGCCTTCCATTCGCCGTTGATGGAACCGATGTTGGCGGAGTTCGGGGCGGTCGTGGCCGGGCTGGAGTTCGGCGCTCCGTCGATTCCCGTCGTGTCGGGTGTGTCCGGGGACCTGTCGGAGGGTTGGGGCACGCCGGAGTACTGGGTGCGGCATGTCCGTGAAGCGGTGCGGTTCGCGGACGCGGTCCGCTTCCTGGAGGACCAGGGCGTCACCTCCTACGTCGAGCTCGGCCCCGATGGCGTCCTGAGCGGAATGGCGCAGCAGTCCGCACGCTCGGAGTCAGCTCTCTTCGTGCCGTTGGTGCGCAAGGGCCGCCCCGAGGTGACCACGGCCGTCACAGCGCTGGGTCAGTTGCACGTGGGCGGTGTTCCGGTGGAGTGGGCCCGGTTCTTCGAGGGTTCGGGTGCGCGCCGCGTCGAGCTGCCGACGTACGCCTTCCAGCGCGAGCGGTACTGGATGGAGGCGGAACTCGGCGGACTCGACGCCGGTTCGCTCGGCCTGGGCATCACCGGTCACCCGCTCCTCGGTGCCGCCGTCGCTCTTCCCGGCTCGGACGGGCCCGTGCTGACGGGCCGGCTGTCCCTCGAAAGTCAGCCGTGGCTTGCCGACCACCGCATGGGCAGCTCCGTACTGTTCCCCGGCACGGGCCTGGTGGAGCTGGCACTCTGCGCCGGCGCGCGGGTCGGATGTGACGTGCTCGACGAGCTGACCCTCCAGGCCCCCCTGGTGCTGCCGCCCCACGGCGGCGTCCAGCTCAGGATCGTGGTCGGGGCCGACGACGGCACCGGTGCCAGGAGCGTCACCGTGCACGCGCGGGACGAGGACGACGAGGCGAGCGACGCGCCGTGGACCCTGCACGCCGACGGTGTGCTGCTCCCGGACTCGCCGGCCCCCGTCCTCGACGCCACCCACTGGCCCCCGCGAGGCGCGTCGCCCATCGAACTCGACGATGTGTACGGACAGTTGGCAGGAGAGGGGTACGGATACGGCCCCGCATTCCAGGGGCTCCGCGCGGCCTGGCGGCGCGACGGCGAGATATTCGCCGAGGTGGCCCTGCCGGAGGTGGCGGCCACCGATGCCGAGCACTACGGCCTGCACCCCGCGCTGCTCGACGCCGCGCTGCACGCCTCACTTCTCGACGGACCCGACGCGACGCCCGTCGGGGAGGGAACGGCGCGGCTCCCCTTCGCATGGAAGGGCGTCCGCCTCCACGCCACGGGCGCCGCCCGACTCCGGGTGAGAATCGCACCGGCGGGACCCGACAGCATCACCGTGGACGGAGCCGACACGGAAGGACGCCCGGTGTTCTCCGTGGGCGCCCTCGTCACTCGGCCGGTGGCCGTCGCGGCCACGGCCGGCACGGCACAGCGCGGTTCCCTGTACTCCGTGCGATGGATGCCGCTCACGCCGGCTCCCGTTCCGGCCGCGCCCGAAGTTGCCGCCGTGAACTGGGACAACCGGAACAACGGCTCCGTGCCCGAGGCCGCCGTCCTCGTCTGGGAGTGCCCGCCACCCGTCGCCGACGTGGTGTCCGGGGCCCACGAACTGACCGCCCGCGCCCTCGCTGTCGTACAGGAGTGGCTGACGGACGAGCGGTTCGCGTCCAGCAGACTGCTCGTGGTCACCCGGGGCGCGGTCGCCCTGCCGGGCGAGACGCTCAGGCATCCGGCAGCCGCGGCCGTCGCAGGTCTTGTGCGGTCCGCTCAGACGGAGAACCCCGGACGTATTCTCCTCACCGACACCGACACCGACACCGACACCGACACCGACACCGACACCCGTCTTTATGTCGCCGCGTCGGCCGCTGCCGGCGAACCCGAGACGGTGGTCCGCGACAGCGGCGTGTGGGTGCCCCGGCTGGCCCGCGTCCTGCCCGCACCGGACACGGCGGACCGGCGGCCCCGGGCCACGGACGCCACCGCCGGAGTGCACCGCGCGAACGACGCGAACGAACCGCGCCCGTCCGATGCCCCGCCCCGCTCCCCGTTCGCAGGCGACGACACGACCGTGCTGGTCACGGGCGGTACGGGCACCCTCGGCGCCCTCGTCGCACGTCATCTCGTCACCGGGCACGGCGTCCGGCGGCTGGTGCTCACCGGCCGCCGAGGACTCGACGCACCGGGAGCGGCCGAGCTGCGCGCCGAACTGTCCGGCCTGGGCGCCGAGGTGACCGTCGCCGCGTGCGACCTCGCCGACCGGGAGGCCGTGCGGGCCCTGCTGACCGCGCACCCGCCGACCGCGGTCGTCCACTGCGCCGGGGTGCTGGACGACGCCACCCTCGGCTCGCTCACTCCCGCCCGGCTGGCCGGGGTACTGCGGCCGAAGATCGACGCGGCATGGAACCTGCACGAACTGACGGCACATCTGGACCTCTCCAGCTTCGTCCTCTTCTCGTCCGTCGCAGGCGTCCTCGGCAATCCCGGCCAGGCCAACTACGCAGCCGGCAACGCGTTCCTGGACGCCCTCGCCGTCCTGCGGCAGGGGCTCGGCCTCCCGGGCCAGTCGCTCGCGTGGGGTCTGTGGGCCGACGGCGACGGCATGGCGAGCGCGCTCGACGACACCGATCTGCGGCGCATGAGCCGCTCCGGTGTGGAACCGCTCGTGCCGGCCCACGCACTGGCACTGCTGGACGAGGCCGGGCAGTCGGCAGATGCGGTGCTCCTGCCGGTCCGCCTCGACCTGAAGACCCTGCGGTCGGCGGAGCCGCCGTCGCCGATCATGTCCGGTCTGGTCCGCCGCAAGGCGCGCGCCGCCTCCGCTCCCACCGCTCGGCAGCCCCGGTCCGGCCTCGCCGCCCTGGCGCCGAAGGAGCGGCTGCGGGCCCTGCTCGACCTCGTACGGGCCCAGGTGGCGTCCGTGCTCGGCCACGGTTCCGCGGCCGACGTGGAGCCCGACCGGGCCTTCACCGAGATCGGGTTCGATTCGCTGACCGCGATGGAACTGCGCAACCTGCTCGCCTCCGCGACCGGGTTGCGGCTGCCCGCCACGCTGGTCTTCGACCACCCCAACGCCCGCGCGGTCGCCGGGCATCTGGACACCCTGCTCTCGGGCGACAGCGCCGTCGCCGCCGCCACGGCCACCACGCCGTCCGCCGACGGCGACCCCGTGGTCATCGTCTCCATGGCCTGCCGCTATCCGGGCGGAGTCCGCTCGCCCGAGGACCTGTGGCAGCTCGTCGACGACGGTGTCGACGCCATCACCGAGTTTCCCCGCAACCGGGGCTGGGATCTGGAGGGGCTCTACGACCCGGAGTCCACCCGGCCCGGCACCTGCTACGTACGGCACGGTGGATTCCTGCACGACGCCGCCGACTTCGATCCCGGCTTCTTCGGAATCAGCCCGAACGACGCGCTGACCACCGACCCCCAGCACCGGCTGCTGCTGGAGGTGGCGTGGGAGGCGATGGAGCGGGCGACGATCGATCCGACGTCACTCAAGGGCACCGCGACCGGCGTCTTCACCGGCACGATGTACCACGACTACGCGGGCAACAGCGCCGCCGGATCGCTCGGCCCCGGCCGCGTCTCGTACACCTTCGGTCTTGAGGGCCCCTCGCTGGCCGTCGACACCGCGTGCTCGTCGTCCCTGGTCGCCCTGCACCTCGCCGCGCAGGCTGTGCGGTCCGGCGAGTGCGGGATGGCCCTGGTCGGCGGCGTGACCGTGATGTCGACCCCGGAGACGTTCGTCGAGTTCGCCCGGCAGCGCGGACTGTCCCGGGACGGCCGGTGCCGCTCGTTCTCGTCGGCCGCGGACGGCGCCGCATGGTCCGAGGGTGCGGGCATGCTCGTGATCGAGCGGCTCTCCGACGCCCGCCGCAACGGCCATCCGGTCCTGGCGGTCCTGCGCGGCAGCGCCGTCAACCAGGACGGTGCCAGCAACGGGCTCATGGCCCCCAACGGGCCGTCCCAGCAGCGCGTCATCCGGCAGGCACTCGCGAACGCGGGACTGGGCGCCGCCGACGTGGACGCCGTAGAGGCCCACGGCACCGGAACCACCCTGGGCGATCCCATCGAGGCGCAGGCCTTGCTCGCCACCTACGGCCAGGACCGTGTCGAGGGCAGGCCGCTGTACCTCGGCTCGATCAAGTCGAACATCGGTCACGCCCAGGCCGCCGCCGGCATCGCAGGGGTGATCAAGATGGTCGAGGCGATGCGGCACGGCGTCCTGCCGGCCTCCCTCCACCTGGACGAGCCCTCGCCCCGGGTCGACTGGGAGACCGGTGACGTCACCCTGCTGACGGCGCCGACCCCGTGGCCCGAGGTGGACCGGCCGCGCCGTGCCGGAGTGTCGTCGTTCGGTATCAGCGGCACCAACGCCCACGTGATCATCGAGGCGCCCGCGGCCGGCCCCGGCGTGGCGGCGGACACCGGCGGAGAGCCGGCCCCCGGCGCGGCGGCGGGCACCGCGCCCACCGCCGAGCACAGCGCCCCCGTGCCGTGGCTCCTGTCGGCGCGCGACCCCGAGGGCATAGCCCGTCAGGCCGGGCGGCTCCTGGCGCACCTGGAGTCCCGGCCCGGCGCGGGCACACTCGACGTCGCCCACTCCCTGGCCACCACCCGCACCCCCCTGGACCAGCGCGCGGCGCTCCTGGTCACCGACCGGGCACAGGCCCTGCGTGACCTGGCCGTGCTCGCGGACGGCGGCTCCCCGGCCGCACTCGTGGCCGCGCAGGACACCGGACGGCCCGGCGGCGGACCGACCGCCTTCCTCTTCTCCGGCCAGGGCGCCCAGCGCCTCGGCATGGGCGGGGGGCTCCACCGGACCTACCCCGTGTTCGCGCAGGCCTTCGACGAGGCGGTGGGCGCGCTCGACGCCCACCTCGACCGGCCGCTCGCCGCCGTCGTCCGCGAGGACGAGGCCGCCCTGAACCGCACCGCGTACACGCAGGCGGCACTCTTCGCCTTCGAGGTGGCCCAGTTCCGGCTGCTGGAGTCCTGGGGCGTCCGCCCCGACTTCCTCGCCGGACACTCCATCGGCGAACTGGCCGCCGCCCATGTCTGCGGGGCCCTGTCGCTGACGGACGCCGCACGTCTGGTCGCCGCACGCGGCCGGCTGATGCAGGCGCTGCCGGAGGGCGGGGCCATGGCCGCCCTGCGGGCGAGCGAGGACCAGGTGGCGCCCCTGCTCACCGACGAGGTGACCGTCGCCGCCGTCAACGGACCCCAATCCGTGGTCGTGTCGGGCACCGTCGCCGCCGTGCGAGCCGTGACGGACCACTTCGCGATGCTGGGCCGCTCGGCCAAGCCGCTGCGGGTGTCGCACGCCTTCCACTCGCCGCTGATGGAGCCCATGCTGGCCGACTTCGCGCGCGCCGCCGCCGGGCTGACGGCGAGCGAGCCGTCCGTGCCGCTCGTCTCGACCCTGACCGGACGCGTCGTCACGGCCGCCGACCTCGCAGACCCCGCCCACTGGGTCAGGCACGTGCGTGAAGCCGTACGGTTCGCCGACGCCGTACGCACCCTGGACGAGGCGGGCGTCACCACGTACCTGGAGATCGGTCCGGACGCGGCGCTGTCCGCCCTCGGGCCCGCCTGCCTGCCCGAGTCGACCGGCGCCGCGTTCGTGCCGCTCTCCCGCCGCGACCGCGACGAGCCGGCGGAGCTCGTGCGGGCCCTCGCTCTCGTCCACAGCCGCCATGTCCCGGTCGCCTGGGCGGAGTTCTTCGCCGGCAGCGGGGCGAGCCGCATCGACCTGCCGACGTACGCGTTCCGGCGTGAGCCGTTCTGGGCACTGCCCGAGCGGGGCGGGGCCGACCTCACCGCCGCCGGAATCGGCGCGACGCGACACCCGCTGCTCGGCGCGGTCGTCGCGCTCCCCGACGGCGGAGCCGTCCTGACCGGCCGGCTGGACCGTGCCGAACTGCCCTGGCTCGACGACCACGACCTGATGGGGACCCCCGTCCTGCCCGCCGCCGCCTTCACGGACCTCGCCCTGAACGCCGGGAGGGAGACGGGCTGCCCCCGCCTGGACGAGCTGACCGTGACGGCGCAGCTGCCGCTCCCGGCGGGCCCCGGCGCCGAGCTGCGCGTCACCGTCGGCCCGGAGACGGACGACGGCCGCCGTACGGTCGACATCCACTCCAGGTCACAGGGCGCGCGGCCGGGAGACGACGACGCGTCATGGGTGCGGCACGCCCGGGGCGTCCTCGCCCCGCCCGCCGCCGACCCGGCGCAGGGAGCGACCGCCTGGCCGCCGCCCGGCGCCACGCCGGTGGACCCGGGCGCCCTCTACGACCGGCTGTTCACCCTCGGCCACGGCCACGGCCCGGCCTTCCGTACCCTCCACGCCGCCTGGCGGCGCGGGGACGAACTCTTCGCCGAGGCCGTACTCGACGACAGCACCGGCGGCGAGCAGTGGGCGCTGCACCCGGCCCTGCTCGACGCCGCCGTCCAGCTCGCCCGCTTCGGGGCCCTGCCGGACGGCACGGAACCGGCCGGTGACGCGCCGCTGAGCCCCGCGACCTGGACCGGTGTGCAGGTGCACCGCACCGGCGCCACCGAGCTGCGGATCCGGGTCGGGGCGACCGGCCAGGACCATGCGTCGTTCGACCTCGCGGACGGCCAGGGGCGGCCCGTGCTGACGGCGACCGACATCGCGTGGCTGCCCGTCGCCCCGGCCGAACTGGCCACCGGCGCACCCGCGGGCGCGCTGTACCGGCTGGAGTGGGCGCCCGCGCCCGTCGACATCACCCGCCTCGGATCCACGACGGCCGTGCTTGCCGCCGCCGGCCCCCTGGAAGACCCGCGTACCGGCCTCCCCTTCCCCGTCTACGACCCGCGCGACCCCTCGGCCGGGGCCGCCCCCGACTTCGTACTGCTTCCCCTGCCCGACTCCACCGGCGACGTGCCGCAGGCCGTGCGTACCCACAGCGGCGAGATCCTGGAGCACCTGCGGGAGTTCCTGCGCCACGCACCGGAGCGCCACGCACCGGAGGCAGGAGCGACCAGACTGGTCGTCGTCACCCGCCACGCCGTCGAGGCGGGGGACGGGACACCGGACATCCGGCACACAGCCGTATGGGGTCTCGTGCGGGCGGCGCAGAGCGAGCACCCCGGGCGGTTCGTCCTCGCCGACGTGGACGGGCTGGACGCCTCGGCGACCGCACTGCCGGACGCGCTCGCCACCGGCGCCGACGAACTCGCCGTCCGGGGCGGCACCGTTCTCCTGCCGAAGCTGGTCCCGGCCCAACCGGGCGGCAACGCGACCACGCTCACGCCCGGGGGCACCGTGCTCCTGACCGGTGGGCTCTCGCCGACCGGCGCCGCACTGGCCCGCCACCTCGTCACCGCACACGGCGCCGCCCGCGTCCTCGTCGCCGGCGGAGCCACCGCCTCGGCGGCGACGGACGCGCTCACGGAGGGCACCGACGCCGAACTGGTCGTCAGCGACTGCGACCCCGCCGACCGCGACGCGCTCGCCGCCCTGCTGGCCGGCCTCCCCGACAGCCGGCCGCTCTGCGCGGTCGTCCACACGGGCCCCGTCGGGGAGAGCGCACCGATCGGCGCACGCACCCCGCACCTCCTCGACGAAGGCCTGCGCAGGAACGCCGACGCCGCCTGGAACCTCCACGAACTCACCGCCGGCCTCGACCTGGCGGCCTTCGTCCTGCTTACCTCGACCGACGGCCTCGTCCACGGAGCCGGCGCCGCCCACACCGCCGCCACGCACACCTTCCTGGACGCCCTCGCCCGGCACCGGCACACCCTGGGCCTCCCCGCCACAGCCGTCGCACTCACTCCGGGGGCGGCCGGCACCGGCCCCACGGGCGAGGCCGGTACCGGACTCCTGCCGCTGACCGCCGCGCGCACCACAGCGCTCCTCGACGACGCGCTGCGCACCCCGGCCGCCTCCCTGCTCGCCCTCCACCCCGACCAGGGCGTCCTGCGCTCCCTGGCCGGCCACCTGCCCCCGTACTCGACACACTGGCGCGCACGCCCGGCCGCCCCGGAACCCGTCCGGGCACCGGCCTCTCCGCCGCCGCCGACCTGCACCGACGCCTCGCCGGGCGGGGCGAGGACGAACGGGTCCGCATCCTGCTCGAACTGGTCCGCTCACACGTCGCCACCCTGCTGGGCCACCCCACCCCCGAGGCGGTCGGCCCCGACCGGGCCTTCCAGGACCTCGGCTTCGACTCACTGGCCGCCGTCGAACTGCGCCGCAGGCTCGGCAGTGCCACCGGCCTCAGCCTCCCCGCCAGCCTCGTCTTCGACCACCCGGACTCCCGTGCCACCGCGGCACACCTCGCCGGACTGATCGGCGACGGATCCGATGAACAGGACGACACCAGCGCCCTGTTGGGGATGCTCGACCAGCTCGACGCGACCCTCACCGCCGCTCATCCCGATGCCGGGGACCGCCCGCGCATCACCTCCCGCCTGGAAGCGCTGCTGCGCCGCTGGCAGGACACCCACGGCGACGACTTCAGCAGCACCGCGCACGAGGACGACGCCCTCGACTCGGTCACCGACGACGAGCTGTTCGACGTACTGGACCAGGAGATCGGCCTCCTCTAGCGCCCCCACCGCCAGCACGCCGGAGCCCCGCCCGGCAGGTCCACCGGCCCCACCACGCACGTTCTGCCCCTTCGCGCACACCGGCCTTCACAGCACCGGCTCCGCCCGGCACGGCTGACACCCGCACCGAGATTGGTTGAGGTACAGATGGCAACCCAGGACAAGCTTCGCGACTACCTCCAGCGGGCCACGGCCGACCTGCGGCAGGTGAAGCGCCGTCTGCGGGAAGCCGAGGCCAAGGAGCACGAGCCGATCGCGATCGTCGGCATGAGCTGCCGCTACCCGGGCGGCGTGACCTCGCCCGACCAGCTGTGGGAACTCGTGGCCGAGGGCCGCGACGGCATCACGGCCTTTCCGGTCAACCGGGGCTGGGACGTGGACGGGCTGTACGACCCCGAACCCGCCACGCCCGGACGGACGTACGCCCGCGAGGGCGGCTTCCTCCACGAGGCCGACCGGTTCGACGCCGACTTCTTCAAGATGAGCCCCAAGGACGCCCGGGAGACCGACCCCCAGCAGCGCCTGCTGCTGGAGACGTCATGGGAGGCGCTGGAGCACGCCGGAGTGGACCCGCTCTCCCTGAAGGGCTCCCTCACCGGGGTGTTCGCCGGCGTCGTCTACCACGACTACGCCACCGACGGCGGCACCGGCGGCCTGGCCAGCGTCGCCTCCGGCCGGGTCTCCTACACCCTCGGGCTCCAGGGGCCGGCCGTCACCGTCGACACCGCCTGCTCGTCCTCCCTCGTCGCCCTCGACTGGGCGGTCAAGTCGCTACGCACCGGCGAGTGCGACCTGGCCCTGGTCGGCGGCGTCACCGTGATGGCCACACCCACCTCCTTCGTCGGCTTCAGCCAGGAACGCGGCCTTGCCCCCGACGGCCGGTGCAAGTCCTTCGCGGCGGCCGCCGACGGCACCGGCTGGGGCGAAGGCGTCGGCATGCTCGTCGTCGAACGGCTCAGCGAAGCCCGGCGCAACGGACACCGCGTGCTCGCCGTGGTCCGGGGCAGCGCCGTCAACTCCGACGGAGCCAGCAACGGCCTCACCGCGCCCAACGGCCCCGCACAGCAACGCCTCATCCACCAGGCCCTCGCAGCCGCCCAGCTCACCGCCGACCAGGTCGACGCGGTGGAGGCGCACGGCACCGGCACCACACTCGGCGACCCGATCGAGGCGCAGGCCCTGCTGGCCACGTACGGCCAGGGCCGCCCCGCCGACCAGCCGCTGTGGCTCGGCTCGGTCAAGTCGAACATCGGGCACGCCCAGGCCGCCGCCGGTGTCGGCGGAATCATCAAGATGGTGCAGGCCATGCGGCACGGCATCCTGCCCCGCACCCTCCACGTGGACGGCCCGACGCCGAAGGTCGACTGGTCCACCGGCAACATCTCCCTGCTCACCGACGCCATCGCCTGGCCGGACCGCGGACGCCCCCGCCGCGCCGCCGTCTCCGCCTTCGGGCTCAGCGGCACCAACGCCCACGTCATCATCGAGCAGGCGCCCGCGGCCGAGGAGGGCGAACCGGAGGCCCCGCCCACCGTGACGTCCTCGCTGATCCCGCTGCCGCTCTCCGCCAAGACCCCCGACGCCCTCACCGCGCAGGCGGCTCGCGTCCTCGCCCATGTGGAGTCCCACCCGGACGAGTCGCTGGCGGATGTCGGCTACTCGCTGGCGACGACGCGGGCCGTGCTGGACCACCGCGCGGTGGTGCTCCCCGCGGACCGTGAGGCGGCGCTGCGCGCGTTGTCCGACCTGGTGGCGGGCCGGGAGAGTGCCGATGTGGTCACGTCGGCGGGTCCTGCCGCGGAGGGTCTGACGGCCTTTCTGTTCACGGGTCAGGGTGCGCAGCGGCTCGGGATGGGCCGGGAGCTGTATGAGGCGTTTCCGGTGTTCGCGGCGGCGTTCGACGCGGTGGTCGCCGAGCTGGACGCCCGGTTGGGGCGTTCGCTCCGTGACGTGGTCTGGGGCGAGGACGCCGGTCTGCTGAACGGGACGATGTTCGCTCAGGCGGGGTTGTTCGCGGTGGAGACGGCGTTGTTCCGGCTGGTGGAGTCGTGGGGTGTGCGCGCCGATGTGGTGGCGGGACACTCGATCGGTGAGATCACGGCCGCGCATGTGGTGGGCGTGCTGTCATTGGCGGACGCGGCTGAACTGGTGGTGGCACGCGGTCGGTTGATGCAGGCGCTGCCCTCGGGCGGGGCGATGGTGGCGGTGGCCGCGTCGGAGGCGGAAGTGCTCCCGCTGCTGGGCGGTGAGGTGGGGCTGGCCGCGGTGAACGGCCCGTCGGCCGTGGTGGTGTCGGGGGCGGAGGCGCAGACGCTCGCGGTCGCGGAGCACTTCGCCGCGCTGGGGCGCCGGACGAAGCGGCTGAACGTGTCGCACGCCTTCCACTCGCCGCTCATGGAACCCATGCTCGACGAATTCCGGGACGTGGCCGCCCGGCTGACGTATCACGCACCCCGGCTGCCCGTCGTCTCCCACCTGACGGGCCGGCTCGCCGGACCCGACGAACTGACCTCGGCCGACTACTGGGTCCGCCACGTCCGCGAAGCGGTCCGCTTCCGCGACGGCGTACGCACCCTGCACGCCGAAGGGGTCCGTGTTCTCATCGAGATCGGCCCGGACGCCGCGCTCACCCCCATGGCGGCCGACTGCCTGACACCCGTCGACGAGACCCTGTGCGTCCCCGTCATGCGCCGGGCCCGCGGCGAGGAACGCACCCTGGTCACCGCCGTTGCCCACGCCCACGCGCACGGCAGTGCCGTCGACTGGAACGGCCTCTTCGCGGGCCGGGGCGCCCAGCGCGTCCCTCTCCCCACCTACCCCTTCCAGCGCCGCAGCCACTGGCTGGAGCGCCCCGAGGCCCAGCACACCGCAGACAGCGCCGCCGACCCGGCCGGAGCCGCCTTCTGGGAGGCCGTCGACCGGCAGGACGTCGCCGCCCTCGCCGACCGGCTCTCGGTCACCGAGACCGCACTGGGCGAGGTCCTGCCCGCGATGGCACGCTGGCGCCGGCTCCACCAGGAGAGGGCCGCCCTCGACAACCTCCGCTACCGCGTCGTCTGGCAGCCCGTCACCACGCCGGCCGCCGCCGCCACCGCGCTCGACGCCCCCTGGCTCGTCGCCGTCCCCGAAGGACAGGCCGACACCCCACGGTCACCGCGATCCTGGCCGCACTCATCGAACGCGGCGCCTCCCCGTACGTCATCGAGGCCGTCCCCGGACAGAGCCGCGCCGACCTCGCCGCCCGGCTCGCCGCACAGCCCGCCGCCGGGGTCGTCTCGCTGCTCGCCCTCGACGAGCGCCCCGTACCTGCTCACCCCCACCTCACCAGGGGCCTCACGGCCACCGTCACTCTCGTGCAGGCGCTCGCCGACACCCCGGACGCCCCCCGTCTCTGGTGCGTCACGCAGTCAGCCGTCGCCACCTCCCGTTCCACCGAGCTGACCGCACCGGCACAGAGCCAGCTCTGGGGGCTCGGCGGCGGCCTCGCCCTCGACCACCCCGACACCTGGGGCGGCACCGTCGACCTCCCCGCCGAACCGGGCGCCGCCGACCTGCACCGACTCTGCGACGTGCTCTCGGGCGCCACCGGCGAGGACGCGGTGGCCCTGCGCGCCGACCACATCCTCGCCCGCCGCCTGGTCCGCGCCCCCCTCGGCGACCGCACCCCGCTCCGGGCCCGCCCCTCGCACGGCACCGCGCTGATCACCGGCGGCACCGGCGGCCTCGGCGCACACGTCGCCCGCATGCTCGCCGCCGACGGCATCCCGCACCTGCTCCTCCTCAGCCGGCACGGCGACGCGGCCGCCGGAGCCCGCGAACTCGCCGGCGAACTGGAGGCGGCCGGCACCCGGGTGACCCTCGCCGCCTGCGACGTCACCGACCGCGCCGCACTCGCCCGGGTCCTCGACGCCGTACCTGAGGAACTGCCCCTGACCACCGTCGTGCACGCCGCCGGTGCCATGCAGCGCATGGCACCGCTCACCGAACTGACCGAGGACGAGTTCGCAGCCGTCGGCCACGCCAAGGTCACCGGTGCCCACCACCTCGACGACCTCCTCGGTGACCGCCCCCTCGACGCCTTCGTCCTCTTCTCCTCCGGCGCCGCCGTCTGGGGCAGCGCCGGACAGGCCGCCTACGCCGCCGCCAACGCCCACCTCGACGCCCTCGCACACCGCCGCCGCGCCCGCGGACTCACCGCCACCTCCGTGGCCTGGAGTTCCTGGCAGGGCGGCATGGTCGACGCCGAACTCAGCGCCGTGATGGAACGCATCGGCGCACCCGCCATGGACCCCCACCTCGCCATCGGCGCACTGAAGCAGGCCCTGGAGCACGACGAGAGCCATCTCGTCGTCGCCGAGTTCGACTGGTCCCGCTTCGCCCCCACGTACACGCTCGCCCGCCCCCGTCCACTGCTCGACGCACTCGACGACGTGCGCGAGATCCTCGCCGCCGAACCGGACTCCGCGACCTCCGACGCCGACGGTCTGATGGCACGGCTCGCCGGCCTCTCCGCCGCCGAGCGCGGCCGGGCGCTGCTCGACCTCGTACGCACCCGCGTCGCGACCCTGCTCGGCTACGACGCGCCCTCCCAACTCGACCCGCAACGCGCCTTCGAGGACCTCGGCTTCGACTCCGTCGCCGCCGTGGAACTCCGCCAGGCCCTGACCGCCGCCACCGGCACCAAGCTGCCCGCGACGCTGGTCTTCGACTACGCCACCCCACCGCGCTCGCGGACCACCTGCACACCCGGCTCTTCCCCGACAGCGACGACACCGCGACGCCGGTCCTCGCCGAGGTCGACCGGTTCGAGGAACTGATCGGGGCGCTGGACATCGAGGAGATCCGCAGCAGCCGCATCACCTCACGGCTGCAGACCCTCCTCGACACCCTGACCACCCTCCAGAGCGGCGAAACGGGGGTGGCCGCCGTGCGGGACTCGCTCGACGAGGCCTCCGCCGACGACGTCCTCGCCTTCATCGACCAGGAACTCGGCCTCGCCTGACACGGGCACGCTGCCGGCATCTGACCTAAAGGACTCGGTGAGACCGATATGGCCAACGACGAGAAGATCCTCGACTACCTCAAAAAGGTGACCGCAGACCTGCACCGCACCCGGCGCCGCCTCCAGGACGCCCAGGCCGCCGCGCAGGAACCCATCGCCGTCGTGGCCATGGGCTGCCGCTTCCCCGGCGGGGTGAGCACCCCCGAGGAACTGTGGCAGCTGGTCGCCGAGGGCCGCGACGCCGTGTCGGGCATGCCGGACGACCGGGGCTGGGACCTCGACCAGCTCATGGGCGAGGACGCCTCCCAGCCGGGCACCAGTTACGTGCACCAGGGCGGATTCCTCCAGGGCGCGGGCGACTTCGACGCCGGGTTCTTCGGCATCGGCCCCATGGAGGCGGAGGCCACCGACCCGCAGCAGCGCCTCACCCTCGAAGTCGCCTGGGAAGCCTTCGAACGCGCCGGAATCGATCCGGAGACCCTGCGCGGCGGCCGCGTCGGCGTCTACATGGGATCCGGCATCCAGGACTACGGAGACTTCCCCGAAGGCGTACCCGAGGCCGTCGAGGCCTACATGGCCACCGCGCGGGCCGCCTCCGTCATCTCCGGCCGCATCTCCTACACCCTCGGCCTCGAAGGCCCCTCCTTCACCGTCGACACCGCCTGCTCGTCGTCGCTCGTCGCCCTGCACCTCGCCGCACAGGCCCTGCGCCAGGACGAATGCAGCCTCGCACTGGCCGGTGGCGTCATGGTCATGTCGACGCCCGCGCCCTTCGTCGCCTTCAGCAAGCAGCGCGGCCTCGCGCCCGACGGGCGGTGCAAGGCGTTCTCCGACACCGCCGACGGCACCGGCTGGTCGGAGGGCGCGGGCATCGTCCTGCTGGAGCGCCTCTCCGACGCCCGCCGCAACGGTCACCCCGTGCTCGCCGTCGTCCGGGGATCGGCCATCAACTCCGACGGGGCCTCCAACGGCCTCACCGCCCCCAGCGGCCCGTCCCAGCAACGCGTCATCCGCCAGGCGCTCGCCAACGCACGCGTGCCCGGCGCCCACGTCGACGTCGTCGAGGCGCACGGCACCGGCACCACACTCGGCGACCCCATCGAGGCGCAGGCCCTGCTCGCCACGTACGGCCAGGACCGCACCGCCGAACAGCCGCTGCGGCTCGGCTCACTCAAGGCCAACATCGGCCACGCCCAGGCGGCGGCGGGCGTCGGCGGCGTCATCAAGATGGTGATGGCCCTGCGCAACGGCGTGCTGCCCAGGACCCTGCACGTCGACCAACCCTCCACCCACGTCGACTGGACCTCCGGCCACGTCAGCCTGCTCACCGAAGCCGAACCCTGGACGCAGCACGGCCACCCGCGCACGGCCGGCATCTCCGCGTTCGGGCTCAGCGGCACCAACGCCCACGTGATCCTCCAGGAGGCACCGGCGCCGGAACCCGCCGCGACGGGCACCGACAACGGGCCGGGTGCGACCACCGCGACGAGCGAAGGGAACACCGCGCAACCGGTCGAGGGACAGCCGGCCACGGACAGCCGGACGGTCCCCTTCACCGCGCCCGTCACCCCGTACCTCGTCTCCGGACGCAGCGCCGCCTCTCTGCGCGCCCAGGCGGACCGGCTGGCCTCCTTCGTACGTGACGGAGCCGGCGCCGCAGCCAGGCCCGAGGACATCGGCCACGCCCTGATCGCCACCCGCACCGCGTTCGAGCACCGTGCCGTCGTCCTGGACACCGGAGCACTCTCCGGCACGGACGGGAGCGAGCCCACCCCCTTGCTCACCGGCCTGGACGCACTCGCGGACGGCACCAAGGCACCGCACGTGATCCGGGGCACCGCCACCGGCCCCGCCCAGGTCGCCTTCGTCTTCCCCGGCCAGGGCTCCCAGTGGGTCGGCATGGCCGTCGAACTCCTCGCGTCCTCCCCGGTGTTCGCCGACCGGATGCGCGAGTGCGCCGACGCGCTGGCCCCCTTCACCGACTGGGACCTCCTCGACGTCGTCCACCAGCGCCCGGGAGCACCCACCTTCGACGAGGTCGATGTCGTCCAGCCCGTCCTGTGGGCCGTCATGGTCTCCCTCGCGGGCCTCTGGCGTGCGTGCGGTGTGGAGCCCGCCGCCGTCGTCGGCCACTCCCAGGGAGAGATCGCGGCCGCCTGCGTCGCCGGGGCCCTCTCACTGGAGGACGGCGCGCGCGTCGTCGCGCTCCGCAGCAGGATCATCCGCCAGGACCTCGCGGGGCGCGGCGGCATGATGTCGGTCGCACTGCCCTCCGCTGAGGCCGAGTCGGTGCTGAGCGGCTGGGGCGACCGGCTCCAGATCGCCGTGGTCAACAGCCCCGCCTCCACCGTCGTGTGCGGCGAGACGGAAGCCCTCGACGAGCTGTACGCCCACCTGGATGCCCAGGGCGTGCAGGCCCGCCGGATACCGGTGGACTACGCCTCGCACTCGGTGTTCGTCGAGGAGATCCGCGACCGCCTCCTGGCCGAGATAGCCGAGGTGACACCGCGCCCCTCCACCACGACCTTCTACTCCACGGTCACCGGCGGCCCCCTCGACACCACCGCACTCGACGCCGGCTACTGGTACGAGAACCTGCGCCGCACCGTGCGCTTCGAGGACACCACCCGCGCCATGCTCGACGACGGGTTCACCCTCTTCGTGGAGGCCAGCCCCCACCCGGGCCTCTTCATCGCCCTCGGCGAGACCGTCGCCGCCACCTCGGCCACCGCCACCGCCGTCGGCTCGCTGCGCCGGCACAGCGGCGGGCCGGACCGCTTCGCCCTGTCACTGGCCGAGGCCTACGTGCACGGCGCCCCGGTCGACTGGAGCCTGTTCCACGACGCCGCGCCCACCACCCGCGTGGAGCTGCCGACGTACGCCTTCCAGCGCGAGCGCTACTGGGTCACCGCGCCCGCCGGCGCCGGCGACGTGCTGACCGCAGGTCTCGAACCGGCCGGCCACCCGCTGCTCGGCGCCCGGGTCTCGGCCCCGGACACGGACGCGCTCAGCCTGACGGGCCGCCTGTCCCTCGGCGCGCACCCGTGGCTCGGCGACCACCGCGTGGGCGATGACGCGTTCTTCCCCGGCACCGGACATGTGGAGCTCGCGATCTACGCCGGTGACCAGGTCGGCTGCCCGGTCATCGACGAACTGACGCTGGAGACCCCGCTGATCGTCCCCGAACGGGGCGGCGCGGCGGTACGCGTCACGGTCGGCACGGCAGGTGACGACGGCCGCCGCCAGGTGACCGTGCACGCCCGCCCGGAGGACGGCGACCAACCGTGGACCCGCCACGCGACCGGCATCCTCGCGCCTGCGCCCGCGGCCTCGGGGGCGAACGGCTCCGAGAGCGCCGACTGGGCCTCGGGCCAGTGGCCGCCCGCCGGTGCGGAGCCGGTCGACCTGGACGGGTTCTACGACGGCATGGCCGAGGAGGGCCTGCGGTACGGGCCCGCCTTCCGCGGACTGAACGCGGCCTGGCGCTCGGACGGCGACCTCTACGCGGAGGTCGCCCTGCACGCAGGAACCCCGGCGACCGACTTCCAGCTCCACCCTGCCCTTCTCGATGCGGCGTTGCATGGGGTGGCGTTGTCGGGTGCGGTGGGTGAGGGGCTGCGTTGCCGTTTGCGTGGTCGGGTGTGTCGTTGGGTGTGGTGGGTGCGTCGGTGGTGCGGGTTCGGGTGTCGGTGGTGGGTGAGGGCCGGGTGTCGGTGGTGTTGGCCGATGCGGGTGGTGGTGTGGTGGCGTCGGTGGGTTCGCTGGCGTTGCGTGCGGTGGACGGGCAGCGGCGTGCGGTGGCGGAGTCGGGCGTCCGGGGATCGTTGTTCGGGGTGGAGTGGCCCGAGGTGGCGCTGCCGGATACGGGAGCCGTCGAGGTTCTCTCGGTGGGGCGTTGGAGCGAGGTGGCGGGCTCGTCGGACTCGTCGAGTGTCGTGGTGCCGGATGTGGTGGTGTTCGATTCGACCCGCGGCGGCGCTGTTGAGGTGGGGGTTGGTTCGGCGGGTGGTGTGCGGGATGCGGTGTGCGAGGCGTTGGCGGTGGTGCAGGAGTGGTTGAGCGATGAGCGTTTTGGTGAGGCGCGGTTGGTGGTGCGGACGGTAGGTGCCGTGGCGCTGCCGGGCGAAGGTCTGGCGGACGTGGCGGGTGCTGCGGTGTGGGGATTGGTGCGGTCCGCTCAGTCGGAGAACCCGGGACGCCTGGTCCTGCTGGACAGCGCCTCGGGTACCACCGCCGACGAAGCGGTACGGGTGGTGGCCCTGGGCGAATCGCAGGTGGTGGTGCGCGAGGGCCGCGCCCACGTGGGCCGGCTGGTGCGCGCGGCGCAGCCGGCCGATGAGGACGAGAACGAGGGCGTGGAGTTCGGTTCAGCCGGGACGGTGCTGCTTACGGGCGGTACGGGGACGCTGGGCCGGGTGTTCGCACGTCACCTGGTGGTGGAGCGCGGGGTCCGGCGGCTGGTGCTGACGAGTCGGCGCGGTGGCGCGGCCGAGGGCGTGGCGGAGCTGGTGGAGGAGCTCGCGGGCTGGGGCGCCGAGGTCGTGGTGGAGGCGTGCGATGCCGCCGACCGGGCTTCCCTGGAAAGCCTGTTGGGGGCGATTCCGGCGGATCGGCCGTTGGTGGGGGTGGTGCATCTGGCTGGTGTGCTGGATGACGGGGTGATCGGTTCGCTGACGCCGGAGCGGGTGGAGGCGGTGCTGCATCCGAAGGTGGACGCGGCGCTGAACCTGCACGAGCTGACGCGGGGCATGGACCTCGCGGCCTTCGTCCTCTTCTCCTCGGTGGCCGGCACCTTCGGCAACGCGGGCCAGGGCAACTACGCCGCGGCGAACGCGTTCCTGGACGCGCTGGCCACGTACCGCAGAGCAGAAGGACTACCCGCCCACTCCCTCGCCTGGGGCTTCTGGGACGAGGCCAGCGGGATGACCGGCAAACTGTCCGGCGCGGAACGCTCCCGTATCTCCTCCGTCGGCGGCGTCTTCCCGATCTCCTCGGAGAGCGGTGTGGCGCTGTTCGACGCCGCGCTACGGATGACCGCACCGGTGATCGTCCCGGTGCACCTCGACCTCGCCGCCGTACGGGCCCAGGGCGACAGCAGCCGCGAACTCTTCCGCACCCTGGTCCCGGTCGTCACCCGGCGCAGGGCCACGGGGCACGTCGAGGCGAACGGCCTTCAGCAGCGGCTCGCGCGCCTCGCCGAGCCCGAGCGGGAAGCCGCCGTGCTGGAGGTCGTCCTCGAACAGGTCGCCTCCGTCCTCGGCTACAGCTCACTCCAGGCCATCGAGCCGGAGAAGGCGTTCAAGGACCTCGGCTTCGACTCCCTGCGGGCGGTGGAGTTCCGTAACGCGCTGGCCGAGGCCGCTGGGCTCCGTCTCCCCGCCACGGTCGTCTTCGACTACCCCACCCCGGTGGCCCTGGCCCGCCACCTGCTGAGCGAGGTGGCCGGTTCCGACGCTCCCGCGACGGCCCCCGTCGCCGCGGTGAGTCCTGGCCTCGCCGCTCACGCCGACGACCCGATCGTGATCGTGGGCATGGCGTGCCGCTACCCGGGCAACGTCGGCTCACCCGAAGACCTCTGGCAGGCCGTGACCGAGGGCGCCGACCTCATCTCCGACTTCCCGACCGACCGGGGCTGGGACCTGCGGAAGATCTACGACCCGGAAGGCATACGGCCGGACACCAGCTACGTCGCCCGCGGCGGGTTCCTGGACGACGCCCCTGGATTCGACCCGGCGTTCTTCGGCATCAGCCCGAACGAGGCCCTGATCATGGACCCGCAGCAGCGGCTGCTGCTGGAGACGTCCTGGGAGGCGTTCGAACGGGCCGGCATCGACCCGCTCTCCCTCAAGGAGAGCCGGACCGGCGTCTTCGCCGGAATGATGTACCACGACTACGCACACAACGCGAGCACGGGCGGTATCGCCTCCGGCCGGATCTCCTACGTACTCGGCCTCGAAGGCCCGTCGATGACGGTGGACACCGCGTGCTCGTCGTCGCTGGTGGCCCTGCACCTCGCGATCCAGGCGCTGCGTTCGGGGGAGTGCTCCCTCGCGCTGGCGGGCGGCGTCGCCGTCATGTCGGAGCCCGAGGTCTTCGTGGAGTTCAGCCGTCAGCGCGGGTTGGCGAAGGACGGCCGGTGCAAGTCGTTCGCGGGTGCCGCGGACGGTGCCGCCTGGTCCGAGGGTGTCGGCGTGCTGCTGGTCGAGCGACTGTCGGACGCCCGGCGGCTCGGACACGACGTCCTGGCCGTGGTGCGGGGCAGCGCGGTGAATCAGGACGGGGCGAGTAATGGGCTGACGGCTCCGAATGGTCCCTCGCAGCAGCGGGTGATTCGTGCGGCGTTGGCTGATGCGCAGATTTCGTCGGATCAGGTGGATCTGGTGGAGGCGCATGGGACGGGGACCCGGTTGGGTGACCCGATCGAGGCGCAGGCGCTGCTGGCGACGTATGGGCAGGGGCGCCCGGAGGGTGATCCGCTGTGGCTTGGGTCGTTGAAGTCGAATCTTGGGCATGCGCAGGCTGCTGCGGGTGTGGGTGGTGTGATCAAGGCGGTGCAGGCGATTCGGCATGGTGTGTTGCCGAGGACGTTGCATGTGGATGTGCCGACGCCGCAGGTGGACTGGGCTGCGGGTGCGGTGGAGTTGTTGACGGAGTCGCGGGATTGGCCGGAGCGGGATCGGCCGAGGCGTGCGGGTGTGTCGTCGTTCGGGCTGAGTGGCACGAACGCGCATGTGATCGTGGAGCAGGCTCCGGTGGTGGCGGAGCCGGAGACGGGGACCGTCGCTGAGCTGCCGGTGGTGCCGGTCGTGCTGTCGGCGCGGAGCGAGGCGGGCCTGTCTGGTCAGGCCGGGAAGTTGCTGGAGCAGATACGGGCTTCCTCTTCGCTGCTGGATCTGGGTTTCTCGTCGGTGGTGTCGCGTGCGGTGCTGGAGCACCGTGCGGTGGTGGCGGCTTCGGGCCGTGAGGAGTTGGTGCGGGGCCTGACCGCGCTGGTCGATGGCGAGCCGTCGCCGTCGGTGGTGCGGGGCTCCGTGCGGCCGGCGGGCAAGGTCGCGTTCCTGTTCACAGGGCAGGGTGCGCAGCGGCTCGGGATGGGCCGGGAGTTGTACGAGGCGTTTCCGGTGTTCGCGGAGGCGTTCGATGCGGTGGTCGGCGAGCTGGACGCCCGGTTGGGGCGTTCGCTGCGTGACGTGGTCTGGGGCGAGGACGCTGACCTGTTGAACGGGACGATGTTCGCTCAGGCGGGGTTGTTCGCGGTGGAGACGGCGTTGTTCCGGCTGGCGGAGTCGTGGGGTGTGCGTCCGGATTTCCTGGTGGGTCATTCCGTGGGTGAGATCGCAGCCGCGCATGTGGCGGGTGCGGTGTCGCTGGCGGATGCGGCTGAGCTGGTGGTGGCGCGTGGCCGGTTGATGCAGGCGCTTCCCGCCGGCGGCTCGATGGTGGCGGTGGAGGCGACGGAGGCTGAGGTGCTTCCGCTGCTGAGCGGTGAGGTGGGCATTGCGGCGCTCAACGGTCCGCGTTCCGTGGTCGTCTCGGGCGCGGAGGCGGCGGTTGCTGATCTGGTGGAGAAGTTCGCCGGTCAGGGGCGTCGGACGAGCGCGCTGCGGGTGTCGCACGCCTTCCATTCGCCTTTGATGGAGCCGATGTTGGCGGAGTTCGGGGCGGTGGTGGCCGGGCTGGAGTTCGGTGCCCCGTCGATTCCTGTCGTGTCGGGTGTGTCCGGGGACCTGTCGGAGGGTTGGGGCACGCCGGAGTACTGGGTGCGGCATGTCCGTGAAGCGGTGCGGTTCGCGGACGCGGTGTCGTTTGTCGTGTCGCGGGGTGTGACGTCGTTCGTGGAGGTGGGTCCGGACGGTGTGCTGAGCGGGATGGCGCAGCAGTCGGTGGACCCGGAATCGACGTCGCTGTTCGTGCCGTTGGTGCGTAAGGGCCGCCCCGAGGTGTCAACGGCCGTCACGGCGCTGGGTCAGTTGCACGTGGGCGGTGTTCCGGTGGAGTGGGCCCGGTTCTTCGAGGGTTCGGGTGCGCGTCGCGTCGATCTGCCGACGTACGCCTTCCAGCACCAGAACTACTGGATCGTCGGCGAGCAGCGCGGTACGGACCTCGAGTCCATCGGACAGGAATCTGCCGGCCACCCCCTTCTGAGCGCGGTGGTGTCGTCGCCCGAATCGGACAGCGTGGTGCTGACCGGTCGCCTGTCCACCGAATCGCAGCTCTGGCTCGCGGATCACGCAGTCGGTGACACCACGCTCTTTCCCGGCACCGGTTTCGTGGAACTTGCGCTGAGAGCGGCACACGAGGTCGGCTGCACCACTCTGGAAGAGCTGACCCTCGAAACACCGCTGGTTCTTCCGGACCATGGCGGCGTCGCCCTCCAGGTCGTCGTCGGCTCGCCCGATGAGTCCGGCCGGCGAGCGGTCACCATTCACTCGCGCGGCGAGGCGACGGACCTGCCGTGGGTGCGGCACGCCACCGGTTCGCTCGCCGTCGTGGCCGATGCCGTAGGCGTCGAGGACGTGGCGTGGAGCGCGGGGCAGTGGCCGCCGGCGGGCGCGGAACCGGTGGAGCTGGACGACTTCTACGACGGCATGGCGGAAGCGGGGCTGCGCTACGGTCCGTCCTTCCGCGGGCTGAGTGAAGCCTGGCGGACCGACGAGCACGTCTTCGCCGAGGTCGGTCTCCCCGAAGGCATCGAGCCGGGAACCTACGCACTGCATCCCGCGCTGTTCGATGCGGCGTTGCATGGGGTGGCGTTGTCGGGTGCGGTGGGTGAGGGGGCTGCGTTGCCGTTTGCGTGGTCGGGTGTGTCGTTGGGTGTGGTGGGTGCGTCGGTGGTGCGGGTTCGGGTGTCGGTGGTGGGTGAGGGCCGGGTGTCGGTGGTGTTGGCCGATGCGGGTGGTGGTGTGGTGGCGTCGGTGGGTTCGCTGGCGTTGCGTGCGGTGGAGGGGCAGCGGCGTGCGGTGGCGGAGTCGGGCGTCCGGGGGTCGCTGTTCGGGGTGGAGTGGCCCGAGGTGGCGCTGCCGGACACGGGAGCCGTCGAGGTTCTCTCGGTGGGTCGTTGGAGCGAGGTGGCGGGCTCGTCGAGTGTCGTGGTGCCGGATGTGGTGGTGTTCGATTCGACCCGCGGCGGCGCCGGTGAGGTGGGGGTTGGATCCGCGGGTGTGGTGCGGGATGCGGTGTGCGAGGCGTTGGCGGTGGTGCAGGAGTGGTTGAGCGATGAGCGTTTTGGTGAGGCGCGGTTGGTGGTGCGGACGGTAGGTGCCGTGGCGCTGCCGGGCGAAGGTCTGGCGGACGTGGCGGGTGCGGCTGTGTGGGGGTTGGTGCGGTCGGCTCAGTCGGAGAACCCGGGACGTGTGGTGCTGCTGGACGGCGAGCCGGACGACGTGAGTGGTCTGGCCGGCGTGGCACGGGTGGTGGCGCTGAGCGAGTCCCAGGTGGTGGTGCGAGGGAGCCGTGCGCATGTGGGGCGGCTGGAACGTGCCCTGCCGTCTGCGGAGGACACGGGAGGCGTGCAGTTCGGTTCAGCCGGGACGGTGTTGCTTACGGGCGGTACGGGGACGCTGGGCCGGGTGTTCGCACGTCACCTGGTGGCGGAGCGCGGGGTGCGGCGGCTGGTGCTGACGAGCCGGCGCGGTGCCGGGGCCGAGGGCGTGGCGGAGCTGGTCGAGGAGTTGGCCGGTCGGGGTGCCGAGGTGGTGGTCGAGGCGTGTGATGCGGCTGACCGGGAGGCGTTGGCGGGTGTGCTGGGGGCTATTCCGGCGGATCGGCCGTTGGTGGGTGTGGTGCACCTGGCGGGTGTGCTGGACGACGGGGTGATCGGTTCGCTGACGCCGGAGCGGGTGGGGCGGTGCTGCGTCCGAAGGTGGACGCGGCCTTGAACCTGCACGAGCTGACGCGGGGCATGGACCTCGCGGCCTTCGTCCTCTTCTCCTCGGCTGCCGGAGTCCTCGGCAACCCGGGTCAGGGCAACTACGCCGCGGCGAACGCGTTCTTGGACGCGCTGGCCGCGTACCGCAGAGCAGAAGGGCTCCCCGCCCAGTCCCTCGCCTGGGGGCCCTGGGCGGACGGCGGCATGGCGGACAGCCTGCAGAGCGCCGACGCCCAGCGGATGCTCCGGACCGGCATCGACACCCTGTCGGGCGAGGAAGGGACCGCCCTCTTCGACGCGGCCGAGACCTCCGGCAGGGCCGCACTCGTCACCATGCGCGTCGATCTCACCGGACCGGGGGCCCCGGAGCCGGACGACCTGCCCGACCTCTTCCGAGGACTGGTACGGCAGGGTGCCCACAGAACCACCGACGCGTCGGCATCCGGCGCTGCGGCGTTCCGCCGGCGGATGACCGCCCTGACCGACAACGAGCGCGCGGAACAGGTGCTCGACCTCGTACGCGCCCACGCGGCCGCCATTCTCGGGTACGCGGGCCCCTCGGCCATCGAGCCGGACCGGGCGTTCAAGGAGCTCGGGTTCGACTCGCTGGCGGCGGTGGAGTTCCGTAACGGCCTGGCCCAGGCCACAGGGCTGCGCCCACCGGCCACGCTGGTCTTCGACTATCCGAACTCGCGCGCGCTCGCCCAGTACCTCGCGGACGAACTGCGTCCCGATTCCCCCACGGACGAAGAGGCGGTGGGGGAGGAGCGGGTCCGACGCATTCTGCAGGGAATTCCGCTGAGCCGGCTCAGGGACGCGGGACTGATGGAAGTCCTCTTCGAACTCGCCGGCGCTCATGACGAGCCGGTCAATCCGACAGTGGGCATGGATGATCCTTCGCCCGAATCCATCGACTCGATGGATGCCGAGAGCCTGATCAGCATGGCGCTCGACGGTTCCGGCCTTGACGACGCGACGCAGGGAATGTGAGTGCCCCGATGAGTAATTCTGACGAGAAACTGGTCGCCGCGCTGCGGGCGTCGCTCAAGGAGAACGACCGTCTGCGGGCCCACAACAGGAAACTGTCGTCCGCGGCCCGCGAACCCATCGCCATCGTCGCGATGAGCTGCCGTTTTCCCGGCGGTGTCGAATCACCGGAGGCTCTGTGGCAGCTGGTGGACGACGGCATGGACGCCATTTCCGAGTTCCCGGAGAACCGCGGCTGGAACCTCGGTTCTCTTTATGATCCGGACGGCGAACGACAGAACACCAGTTACGTCAACAAGGGCGGATTCCTCCACTCCGCGGACACGTTCGACCCGGTTCCGTTCGGCATCAGTCCGAACGAGGCCCTGATCATGGACCCGCAGCAGCGGCTGCTGCTGGAATGCTCGTGGGAGGCGTTCGAGCGGGCCGGAATCGACCCCGCCACATTGAAGGGCAGCAAGACCGGCGTCTTCGCGGGGATGATGTACCACGACTACGTCCACAACAGCGCTACGGGTTCCATCGCGTCGGGCCGTGTCTCGTACGTCTTCGGCTTCGAGGGGCCGTCGATGACGCTGGACACGGCGTGCTCGTCGTCGCTGGTCGCATTGCACCTGGCGGCTCAGGCGCTGCGTTCCGGCGAGTGCTCGATGGCGCTGGCAGGCGGCGTGGCGGTCATGTCGACGCCTGAGGTCTTCGTCGAGTTCAGCCGGCAAGGCGGCCTGTCCAAGGACGGCCGCTGCAAGTCCTTCGCTGGGTCCACCGACGGCACGAGCTGGTCGGAGGGGGCCGGCGTCCTGCTCCTGGAGAAGCTCTCCGACGCTCGCAGCAACGGCCACCCGGTGCTGGCCGTGCTGCGGGGCAGCGCGGTGAATCAGGACGGGGCGAGTAATGGGCTGACGGCTCCGAATGGTCCGTCGCAGCAGCGGGTGATTCGTGCGGCGTTGGCTGATGCGCAGATTTCGTCGGATCAGGTGGATCTGGTGGAGGCGCATGGGACGGGGACGCGGTTGGGTGACCCGATCGAGGCGCAGGCGCTGCTGGCGACGTATGGGCAGGGCCGGGCGGAGAACGATCCCTTGTGGCTGGGCTCGTTGAAGTCGAACCTGGGTCACGCCCAGGCTGCTGCGGGTGTGGGTGGTGTGATCAAGGCGGTGCAGGCGATTCGGCATGGTGTGTTGCCGAGGACGTTGCATGTGGATGTGCCGACGCCGCAGGTGGATTGGGCTGCGGGTGCGGTGGAGTTGTTGACGGAGTCGCGTGCGTGGCCGGAGCGGGATCGGCCGCGTCGGGTGGGTGTGTCCTCGTTCGGGCTGAGCGGGACGAACGCGCATGTGATCGTGGAGCAGGCTCCGGTGGTGGAGGAGCCGGAGGTGGACGCCGTCGCTGAGCTGCCGGTGGTTCCGGTGGTGCTGTCGGCGCGGAGCGAGGCGGGGCTGTCGGCGCAGGCCGGGAAGTTGCTGGCCCGGCTGGGAGAGTCCAACTCTCCCTCTCTGCTGGATGTGGGTTTTTCGTCGGTGGTGTCGCGTGCGGCGCTGGAGCATCGTGCGGTGGTCGCGGCGGCGGACCGTGAGGAGTTGGTGCGGGGTCTGACGGCGCTGGCGGAGGGTGGTGTCGCGGCGTCGGTGGTGCGCGGGTCGGTGCGGCCGACGGGCAAGGTCGCGTTCCTGTTCACGGGTCAGGGTGCGCAGCGACTCGGCATGGGCCGTGAGCTGTATGAGGCGTTTCCGGTGTTCGCGGCGGCGTTCGATGCGGTGCTCGTGGAGTTGGATGCCCGGTTGGGGCGTTCGTTGCGTGACGTGGTCTGGGGTGAGGACGCCGGTCTGTTGAACGGGACGATGTTCGCTCAGGCGGGGTTGTTCGCGGTGGAGACGGCGTTGTTCCGGCTGGCGGAGTCGTGGGGCATGCGTCCGGACTTCCTGGTGGGTCACTCGGTCGGCGAGATCGCGGCCGCGCACGTGGCAGGCGTGCTTTCTCTGGCGGATGCTGCTGAACTGGTCGTGGCGCGTGGCCGGTTGATGCAGGCGCTTCCCGTCGGTGGATCGATGGTGGCGGTGGAGGCGACGGAGGCTGAGGTGCTTCCGCTGCTGAGTGGCGAGGTGGGCATTGCGGCGCTCAACGGTCCGCGTTCCGTGGTCGTCTCGGGCAAGGAGTCCGCGGTTCGCGAGCTGGTTGCGACGTTCGAGGACCAAGGCCGTCGGACGAGCACGCTGCGGGTGTCGCACGCCTTCCATTCGCCTTTGATGGAGCCGATGTTGGCGGAGTTCGGGGCGGTGGTGGCCGGGCTGGAGTTCGGTGCCCCGTCGATCCCAGTGGTGTCGGGTGTGTCCGGGACCTGTCGGAGGGTTGGGGCACGCCGGAGTACTGGGTGCGGCATGTGCGGGAAGCGGTGCGGTTCGCGGACGCGGTCTCGTTCGTGGTGTCGCGGGGTGTGACGTCGTTCGTGGAGGTGGGTCCGGACGGTGTGCTGAGCGGGATGGCGCAGCAGTCGGTGGACCCGGAGTCGGCGACGGTCTTCGTGCCGTTGGTGCGTAAGGGGCGTCCCGAGGTGGCCACGGCCGTCACGGCGCTGGGTCAGTTGCACGTGGGCGGCGTCGCGGTGGACTGGGCCAGGTTCTTCGAGGGCTCTGGTGCGCGCCGCGTCGAGCTGCCGACGTACGCCTTCCAGCGCGAGCGGTACTGGATGGAAGCGGAACTCGGCGGACTCGACGCCGGCTCGCTCGGCCTGGGCATCACTGATCACCCGCTCCTCGGTGCCTCCATCGCTCTGGCGGAAGCCGACGAGATGGTGCTCACCGGAAGGCTCTCTCTTGCCACCCAGGCCTGGATCGCCGATCACGGCGTGCTGGGGAGCGTGCTGCTGCCCGGCACAGCCTTCGTCGAGCTGGCGGTCAGAGCAGGCGACGAGGTCGGATGCGACCTCCTGGAAGAGCTGACGTTGCAGGCGCCACTCGTGATTCCCGAGCAGGGCGGCGTCGCGATTCAGGTGGCGATCGGCGCAGCCGATCCGACGGGGCGACGTTCGGTCGGCGTGTACTCACGAGGCGACGGCGGCGGCGCCGGGTACGGACCGTGGACCCGTCACGCGGAAGGCATCCTCGCCACGGGCGCGGAGACGCCGGTCGCGGACCTGTCCGAGTGGCCGCCGAAGAGCGCTACGGCGATCAGCGTCGAGGGCGCCTACGGCCTCCTCTCTGAGCGCGGCTACGGCTACGGGCCGGTGTTCCAGGGGCTCAAGGCCGCCTGGACCTCAGGCGAGGAGCTGTACGCGGAGGTCGCACTGCCGGACTCGGCGCACGACGACGCCCGTCGCTTCGGCTTGCACCCCGCTCTGCTCGACGCCGCCATGCACGTGGCGCTCATCGATGACGGTTCGGGTACCGACGAGTCGACCGTGCTGCCTTTTGCCTGGACCAACGTGGCTCTTCACGCGGCGGGGGCATCGGCTCTTCGCGTACGGATCGCGCCGGCCGGGCAGGACAGCGTGTCGGTCCTGGTGGCCGACGGGGCAGGCCGGCCGGTTCTCAGCGTCGGGGCGTTGGTCTCCCGTCCGGTGTCGGTGGAGCAGTTGGCTGGGTCGGGTGGGGGTGGTGGGTTGCATGAGGTGGTGTGGCGGCCTTTGGCGGCGGCCGGGGTTGGGGTTGGTGAGGGTGCCGGTGTGGTGGAGCCGGTGGTGTTTGAGGTGCCGGTGGTGTTTGAGGTGCCGGTGGTGGGTGTGGATCCGGTGGTGGGTGTGCGGTCGGTGTTGGGTGGGGTGCTTGAGGTGGTGCAGGGGTGGCTGGCTGATGAGAGGGCTGGGGACGGTCCGTTGGTGGTGGTGACCCGGGGTGGTGTGTCGGTGGGCACGGACACGGGTGTGGATGTGTGTGTGGCGCCGGTGTGGGGTTTGGTGCGGGCGGCTCAGGCGGAGAATCCGGGGCGGTTCGTGCTGGTGGATGTGGATCCTGCGGGTGGTGTGTTCGGGATGTTGCGGGTGTGGTGCTGGCTTCGGGTGAGCCTGAGGTTGCGGTGCGTGGGGGTGAGGTGCTGGTTCCGCGTCTGGTGGAGGTGCCCGCTGGTGACACGAAGGCGCAGGCGCTGCCGGCCGTTGTGGGTGACGGTGTGGTGCTGGTGACGGGTGGTACCGGTGGTCTGGGTGGTCTGGTGGCCCGGCATCTGGTGGAGACGCATGGGGTGCGGCGTCTGGTGCTGGCGGGCCGTCGCGGCCTGGAGGCTCCCGGGGTCGAGGAACTGCTGGCCGAGCTCGCTGAGTTGGGTGCCGAGGTGTCGGTGGTGGCGTGTGACATGTCCGACCGTGACGCGGTGGCCGGTCTGGTCGAGGGTGTGGGTGCGGATCTGGTGGGTGTGGTGCATGCGGCGGGCGCGGGTGACAACGGTCTGGTGGGGTCGATGGATGGGGCCCGGTTGGATCGGGTGTTGGGTGCGAAGGCGGATGGTGCGTGGTATTTGCATGAGTTGACGCGTGGGCGTGAGTTGGCGTTCTTCGTGTTGTTCTCGTCGGCGGGTGGTTCGGTCCTGGCGGCGGGGCAGGCGAATTATGCGGCGGCGAATGTGTTCCTGGACGCGCTGGCCGTGCAGCGCCGCGCGGAAGGTCTGCCGGCCACGTCTCTGGCGTACGGGTTGTGGGCTGGTGCGGGGATGGGGGAGTGGTTGGGTGAGGCTGATCTTGAGCGGATGAGGCGTCAGGGTTTGCCGGCGTTGGAGCCGGCGCAGGGTCTGGCGTTGTTCGATGCGGGGCTGGCTTCCGGCCGGGCCGCTCTGGTCCCGTTGCCGATCGATGTGGCCGCACTCCGTACCCGTACCGACACCATCCCCGCACTCCTGCGCGACCTCGCCCCCACCAGCAGGCGACCCGCTGTGCGTGCGGTGGCCGGAGCCGGTGACGGGCAGGAGCTGCTGCGCAGTCTGGCGGGGCTCGCGGACGACGAGCGGTCCCGCAAGCTGCTCGACATGGTCCGCGGCCGCGTGGCCAAGGTGCTGGGCCATGCGTCGGCCCATGCCATCGAGGCGGATCGGCCCTTCCAGGAGCTCGGCTTCGACTCGCTCAGCGCGGTGGAACTCCGTAACGAACTGAACCTGACGACCGCGCTCCGGCTCCCCGCGACGCTGGTCTTCGACTACCCGACCTCACGGGCCGTGGCGGGGTACATCGACGGCGAGCTCGACGGAAGCGGGGCGCGGGAGGCCGAGCAGCCGAGCAGCAGTCCCGCCGCCCGCGAACTGGACGACGAGCCGATCGTCATCGTGGGCATGGCGTGCCGCTACCCGGGCGGAGTGACCTCGCCCGACGACCTGTGGGACCTGGTCGCCGAAGGCCGCGACGCGGTTTCGGGCTTCCCGCGCGACCGGGGCTGGGACGTCGAGGGTGTGTACGACCCCGAGCCGGGTGTGCCGGGCAAGACCTACGCGAACGAGGGAGGCTTCCTCTACGAGGCCGGCGACTTCGACCCGGCGTTCTTCGGTATCAGCCCGAACGAGGCCCTGATCATGGACCCGCAGCAGCGGCTGCTGCTGGAGGCGTCATGGGAGGTCCTGGAACGCGCGGCGATCGATCCCCGCTCCCTGAAGGGCACCCGGACCGGCGTCTTCGCGGGCCTCATGTACCACGACTACGGCCAGGGAACGGAGGCCGCCGCGACCATGGGCGGCAGCCTGGTGTCCGGTCGCATCTCCTACACGCTGGGCCTTGAAGGGCCTTCTCTGACGGTCGATACGGCGTGCTCGTCGTCACTGGTGGCGCTGCATCTGGCGGCTCAGGCGCTGCGTTCGGGCGAGTGCTCGATGGCGCTGGCAGGCGGTGTGGCCGTGATGTCCACCCCGGACATGTTCGTGGAGTTCAGCCGTCAGCGCGGGTTGGCGAAGGACGGCCGGTGCAAGTCGTTCGCGGGTGCCGCGGACGGTGCCGCGTGGTCCGAGGGTGTCGGTGTGCTGCTGGTCGAGCGGCTGTCGGACGCCCGGCGGCTCGGGCACGAAGTCCTGGCCGTGGTGCGGGGCAGCGCCGTCAACCAGGACGGGGCGAGTAATGGCATGACGGCGCCGAATGGTCCGTCGCAGCAGCGGGTGATCCGTGCGGCGTTGGAGAGTGCCGGGCTGTCGTCCGCCGATGTGGATCTGGTGGAGGCGCATGGGACGGGGACCCGGTTGGGTGACCCGATCGAGGCGCAGGCGTTGCTGGCGACGTATGGGCAGGGGCGCCCTGAGGGTGATCCGTTGTGGCTGGGGTCGTTGAAGTCGAACCTGGGGCATGCGCAGGCTGCTGCGGGTGTGGGTGGTGTGATCAAGGCGGTGCAGGCGATTCGGCATGGTGTGTTGCCGAGGACGTTGCATGTGGATGTGCCGACGCCGCAGGTGGATTGGGCTGCGGGTGCGGTGGAGTTGTTGACGGAGTCGCGGGTGTGGCCGGAGCGGGATCGGCCGAGGCGTGTGGGTGTGTCGTCGTTCGGGCTGAGTGGGACGAACGTGCATGTGATCGTGGAGCAGGCTCCGGTGCTGGAGGAGCCGGAGGCGGTGACCGTCGCTGAGCTGCCGGTGGTTCCGGTGGTGTTGTCCGCGCGGAGTGAGGCCGGGCTGTCGGCGCAGGCCGGGAAGTTGCTGGAGCAGATAGGGGCTTCCTCTTCGCTGCTGGATCTGGGTTTCTCGTCGTTGGTGTCGCGTGCGGTGCTGGAGCATCGTGCGGTGGTCGCGGCGGCGGATCGTGAGGAGCTGATACGGGGCCTGACCGCGCTGGTCGATGGCGAGCCGTCGCCGTCGGTGGTGCGGGGCTCCGTGCGGCCGACGGGTGCCATGGCGTTCCTGTTCACGGGGCAGGGTGCGCAGCGGTTGGGGATGGGCCGGGAGTTGTACGAGGCGTTTCCGGTGTTCGCGGAGGCGTTCGATGCGGTGGTCGGCGAGCTGGACGCCCGGTTGGGGCGTTCACTGCGTGCCGTGGTCTGGGGCGAGGACGCTGACCTGTTGAACGGGACGATGTTCGCTCAGGCGGGGTTGTTCGCGGTGGAGACGGCGTTGTTCCGGCTGGCGGAGTCGTGGGGCGTGCGTCCGGACTTCCTGGTGGGTCACTCGGTCGGTGAGATCGCGGCCGCGCACGTGGCAGGCGTGCTGCCCCTGGCGGACGCCGCTGAACTGGTCGTGGCGCGTGGTCGGTTGATGCAGGCGTTGCCGGCTGGTGGCTCGATGGTGGCGGTCGAGGCGACGGAGGCCGAGGTGCTTCCGCTGCTGAATGACGGCGTCGCCGTGGCTGCTGTGAACGGTCCGCGTGCGGTGGTTGTCTCGGGTACGGAGCGGGCGGTTGCCGAGCTGGTTGCGACGTTCGTGGACCAAGGCCGTCGGACGAGCACGCTGCGGGTGTCGCACGCCTTCCATTCGCCTTTGATGGAACCGATGTTGGCGGAGTTCGGGGCGGTGGTGGCCGGCTTGTCGTTCGGTGCCCCGTCGATTCCGGTGGTGTCGAACGTGACGGGTGAGGTGTCGCAGGAGGTCGCGACGCCGTCGTACTGGGTGCGGCATGTCCGGGAAGCGGTGCGGTTCGCGGACGCGGTCCGCTTCCTGGAGGACCAGGGCGTCACCTCCTACGTCGAGCTCGGCCCCGATGGTGTCCTGAGCGGAATGGCGCAGCAGTCCGCACGCTCGGAGTCAGCTCTCTTCGTGCCGTTGGTGCGCAAGGGCCGTCCCGAGGTGGCCACGGCCGTGACGGCGCTGGGTCAGTTGCACGTGGGCGGTGTTCCGGTGGAATGGGCCCGGTTCTTCGAGGGTTCGGGTGCGCGTCGCGTTGATCTGCCGACGTATGCGTTTCAGCGTGAGCGTTTTTGGTTGGAGTGTGTGGGTGGTGGTGATGCGGGTGGTTTGGGTCAGGTGGTGGTTGATCATCCGGTGTTGGGGGCTGCGGTGGCGTTGCCGGATTCGGGTGGTGTGGTGTTGACGGGTCGGTTGTCGGTGGAGGGGATGGGGTGGTTGGCGGATCATGTGGTGTTGGGGTCGGTGTTGTTGCCGGGTGCGGCTTTTGTGGAGTTGGTGGTGCGGGCTGGGGATGAGGTGGGTTGTGGGGTGGTGGAGGAGTTGACGTTGCGGGCGCCGTTGGTGCTTCCGGAGCGTGGTGGGGTGGCGTTGCAGGTGGTGGTGGGTGGTCCGGATGAGGTGGGTGGTCGTTCGGTGCGGGTGCATTCGCGTCGGGAGAGTGCTGGGGCGGGTGCGGGGTGGATGTTGCATGCGGATGGTGTGCTGGGTGGTGGTTCGGGCGGGTCGGTGCCGGCGTTCGACCTCACCGAATGGCCCCCGCCCGGCGCGACCCGGGTGGAGGTCGCCGACATGTACGACCTCCTGTTCGAGCGTGGCTACGGTTACGGGCCGGTGTTCCAGGGGCTCAAGGCGGCCTGGACCGTCGGAGAGGACATCTTCGCCGAGGTCGAACTTGACGACTCCGCACACGCGGATGCCAAGCGGTTCGGGCTGCACCCCGCGCTTCTCGACTCCACCATGCATGCCCTCGGACTCCGAGCGGCCGAGCTCGAATCCGGTTCGGCGGGTGACGACCGTCCCGCGCTTCCCTTCTTCTGGGAGGGCGTCCGCCTCTTCGCGTCCGGTCCGACCGCGCTGCGCGTACGCCTCACAGGGTCCGGCGTCGACACCGTGTCCCTGGCGATGGCTGACGCCGCCGGAGCACCGGTCCTGTCGGTTGACGGACTGACACTGCGTCCGGTGTCGGTGGAGCAGTTGGCTGGGTCGGGTGGGGTGGTGGGTTGCATGAGGTGGTGTGGCGGCCTTTGGTGGCGGCCGGGGTTGGGGCGGTTGAGGGTGCTGGTGTGGTGGAGCCGGTGGTGTTTGAGGTGCCGGTGGTGGGTGTGGATCCGGTGGTGGGTGTGCGGTCGGTGTTGGGTGGGGTGCTTGAGGCGGTGCAGGGGTGGCTGGCTGATGAGAAGGCTGGGGACGGCCCACTCGTGGTGGTGACCCGGGGTGGTGTGTCGGTGGGCACGGACACGGGTGTGGATGTGTGTGTGGCGCCGGTGTGGGGTTTGGTGCGGGCGGCTCAGGCGGAGAATCCGGGGCGGTTCGTGCTGGTGGATGTGGATCCTGCGGGTGGTGTGTTCGGGGATGTTGCGGGTGTGGTGCTGGCTTCGGGTGAGCCTGAGGTCGCGGTGCGTGGAGGTGAAGTGCTGGTTCCGCGTCTCGTGGAGGTGCCCGCGGGTGACACGAAGGCGCAGGCGCTGCCGGCTGGTGTGGGCGAGGGTGTCGTATTGGTGACGGGTGGTACGGGCGGTTTGGGTGGCCTGGTGGCCCGGCATCTGGTGGAGACGCATGGGGTGCGGCGTCTGGTGCTGGCGGGCCGTCGCGGCCTGGGAGCCCCCGGCGTTGATGAACTACTCACTGAACTGGCGGAGTTGGGCGCCGAGGCGTCGGTGGTGGCGTGTGACATGTCCGACCGTGACGCGGTGGCCGGTCTGGTGGAGGGTGTGGGTGCGGATCTGGTGGGTGTGGTGCATGCGGCTGGCGCCGGGGACAACGGTTTGGTGGGGTCGATGGATGGGGCCCGGTTGGATCGGGTGTTGGGTGCGAAGGCGGATGGTGCGTGGTATTTGCATGAGTTGACGCGTGGGCGTGAGTTGGCGTTCTTCGTGTTGTTCTCGTCGGCGGGTGGTTCGGTCCTGGCGGCGGGGCAGGCGAATTATGCGGCGGCGAATGTGTTCCTGGACGCGCTGGCCGTGCAGCGCCGGTCGGAAGGTCTGCCGGCCACGTCTCTCGCCTACGGGTTGTGGGCTGGTGCGGGGATGGGGGAGTGGTTGGGTGAGGCTGATCTTGAGCGGATGAGGCGTCAGGGTTTGCCGGCGTTGGAGCCGGCGCAGGGTCTGGCGTTGTTCGATGCGGGGCTGGCTTCCGGCCGGGCCGCTCTGGTCCCGTTGCCGATCGATGTGGCCGCACTCCGTACCCGTACCGACACCATCCCCGCACTCCTGCGCGACCTCGCCCCCACCGCCACCAGGCGGCGCAGTGCCGGGAGCAGGACGGATGCGACGTCTCTGCGGCAGCGATTCGCGCAGGCCGATCAGGCCGGGCAGGAGGCACTCCTCAGGACGCTCGTCATGGAGCGCGCGGCCGCGCTTCTCGGCCACAGCAGCGCGGACGCCCTCGACGCGGAACGGGACTTCCTGGAGACCGGATTCGACTCGCTGAGCGCGATGGAACTCCGTAACACGCTGATGAAGGACACCGGACTGCGCCTTCCTCCGATGGTGGTCTTCGACAGCAAGAGCCCGGCGGAGCTCGCCCGGCTGCTTCATACGGAACTCCTGGCGGCAGGCCCCGTCCCGGCCGACGACGCCGACGCGGCGAGGTCCTCCGCAGCGGCGGCGCCCGAGGGGCCCCGCGGGACGGAGAGCGGAGGCGTACCCGGCGGGGCCGGGGGAGCCTCGGCCGGCCGGGAGCCCGAGACGCTCCGCGACCTGTTCCATTCCGCCGTCGTCTCGGGCCGCGCGGACAAGGGGTTCGCGCTCCTCCAGGCGGCCGCCGACGTCCGGCCCGGCTTCGGCTCGGTGGACGAGATCGACCGGCTGCCCGCGGCGGTCCGTCTCGCGGACGCCGCCGAGGGGCCGCATCTCATCTGCCTCAGCACACCGATGGCCACGGGCGGTGTCCACCAGCACGCGCGTCTGGTGTCCCACTTCGGAGGCAGGCACAAGATCTCCGCGCTGCCCGTCCCCGGATTCCACGCGGGCGAGAGCCTGCCCACCTCGTCCACCGCGGCCGTCCAGGCACTCGCCAAGAGCGTGCTGGACACGGCGGACGGGAAACCGTTCTTCCTGCTCGGGTACTCGTCCGGAGGCACCCTCGCCTACGCCACCGCCGGATACCTGGAACGGGAGTGCGGGGTGCGCCCGGCGGGCGTCATCCTGCTGGACACGTTCAAGGTCCACGACGGCGGGAGTGACGGCGTCCCCCTCGACGGCCTCGCACTCGGCATGTTCGACAAGGAAGCGGTGTTCGGCCGGTTCGACAGCAGCAGGCTCTCCGCGATGGGCCGCTGGGTCGAACTGGTCCCGCAGCTCCCCCTCACCCCGGTCGAGGCCCCCGTGCTCTTCGTCCAGTGCACCCAGTCGTTCGTGCCGGACGGGGACGACGCGTCCCCCGACCTGGTCAGTGGCCGTGCAGAGCCCTGGGAGCCCACCCACAGCCTGCGGACCGTGCGCGCCAACCACTTCACCCTCGTCGAGGACCGTGCCGAGGAGACCGCGCACGTCATCGACGAGTGGCTGGCCTCGAACGAGACGGCGGCCGACGCCGTAGCGACCGAATGACCGAAGGCGTCCGGCCCCGACGGGCCGGCCGAGCCGCAGCACCACAGGGGCCGGACCCGATCGCCGGGACGGGCCGCGGCGACAGAGCGCAAGACCCACAGCTCCCATCCGAAAACAGCGTGAGCGACGCGAAGCGAGGCGAAGAGACGTGACCGTGGCACCCAGCGCGAAGGGGACCCTGCCGTTCGGCGAGCACGAGACGTGGTACCGGGTGACGGGCGACCTCCGCTCCGACCGGCCCACTCTCGTCGTCGTGCACGGCGGTCCGGGATCCACCCACGACTACCTGCAGAACCTCTCCGACCTGGCCGAGGACGGCTGGTCCGTCGTGCACTACGACCAGATCGGGAACGGCGGTTCGACCCATCTGCCCGACCGGGGAGCGGACTTCTGGACGGTGGACCTGTTCGCCGCCGAACTCGACAACCTGCTCACGGGTCTCGGGATCGCGGACAACTACGTGCTGTTCGGCCAGTCCTGGGGCGGCATGCTCATCACCCACCACGCCGCGGCACGCCCGGCTGGCCTGCGCGGCCTCGTCATCGCCAACTCGCCCGCCTCCTACCCGCTCTGGCTCCAGGAGGCCAAGATCCTCCGGGACGGACTGCCGCCGGGCGTCAACGACACACTGCTCCGGCACGAGGCAGCGGGGACCACCGAGACGGACGAGTACCACGCGGCCATGCGCACCTTCTACGAGCGCCACGTCTGCCGCCTCACGCCCTGGCCCCGCGACTACTTGGCGTCGTTCTACGAGGTGTACAACGACCCCACGGTCTACTACGCGATGAACGGCCCGAGCGAGTTCCATGTGAACGGCACCCTGCGGGACTGGTCGGTCACCGACCTCTGCCCCGACGTCGACGTGCCCACCCTGCTGATCTCCGGGCGCCATGACGAAGCCACCCCCGCGACGGTGCAGCCGTTCCAGGACCTGATTCCCGGAGCACGCTGGGAGATCTTCGAGGAGTCCAGCCACCTGCCGCACCTGGAGGAACCGGACCGCTTCCGTGAGGTCATGCGGTCGTTCCTCCAGGAGGTGGACCCCCGCTGACTCCCGACGCGGAGAGGCGGGAGAAGCCGGGGTGTCCGGCCCCGGCGGTGGGCAGCTCCTCGGGGCCGGTGGCCGAGCGGTTCGTGGGACAGCGGGCCTGCGCCGCGCGGGTTGCATAGAGTGCTGCCGACATGCCGAGCCACCGGTGCGCAGGCCCAGGTGTCACGCCTGTGGCGATGACGGCTGGGCCGGTGGTGGTCAGGTGGTCGCGAGGCGTGTCCGGAGTGGGTGTACGAAGTCCGGGCCGCCTGCCGCGGCGCAGGGGTATGTCCCGGGCACGGGTCCGGGACTCGTTGAGAGGGTGGTTCACATGGTCGTCGGTCGAGTGGTGCGGTTCGACAGCGCGAAGGGTTACGGGTTCATCACCCCCGACCATGGCGGCGAGGACGTCTTCCTGCACGTGAACGACCTTCGGATTCCCGAGGCCGCCCTCAGGCCCGGTCTGATGGTGGAGTTCGAGATCGAGCAGGGTGACCGGGGTCTGAAGGCGTCCTCGGTGCGACTCGCCCCCGGCAGCGGGGCGACGGAGGGTCCGGCCGCCGTGTTCCCGGGGCGCACCGAGTCCCCGAGCAGGCAGGTCGTGGACGGCGACGACGTGTTGTGCGATGTGCTCAACTCGGACGAGTTCGTGCGCGACGTCACGGAAGTCCTGCTGGAATCTGCGCCGGCCCTCACCGCGACGCACATCCTTCAGGTACGCCAAGGGCTGCTGCAGTTCGCCAAGAATCACGGATGGGTCGAGGGCTGAGCAGGTAGCGCCGCCCTGCGCCATGGCCCGGGTACCGAACCCGGGCCATGCGGCCTCCTCTGCCGGTCCGGCAGGCCGACGCGCGACACGATGCGTGCGGGCACTCGCGCCGTCCGGCGGCCGCCGCGGGCCCCGTCACCCTCGGCTGTGACGAACGGCACCGGCCCCGGGCCTGTCCGGCCCCGCGTTAGCGCCGGTTAACCTGCCTCCCATGACCGTAACCCTCGAAGTAAGCGGCGGCGTCGGCACGATCCGGCTGGACCGGCCGCCCATGAACGCCCTGGACGTCGCCACCCAGGACCGGCTGCGCGAGCTCGCCGAAGAGGCCTCCGTGCGCGACGACGTGCGCGCCGTGGTGCTCTACGGCGGCGAGAAGGTGTTCGCGGCGGGCGCGGACATCAAGGAGATGCAGGCGATGGACCACCCGGCCATGGTCGTACGGTCCAAGGCCCTGCAGGACTCCTTCACCGCGGTGGCCAGGATTCCCAAGCCCGTCGTCGCGGCCGTCACCGGCTACGCGCTCGGCGGCGGCTGCGAGCTGGCCCTCTGTGCGGACTTCCGGATCGCCGGCGACAACGCCAAGCTGGGGCAGCCGGAGATCATGCTCGGGCTGATCCCGGGCGCGGGCGGCACCCAGCGGCTCGCCCGCCTGGTCGGCCCCGCCAAGGCCAAGGACCTGATCTTCACGGGCCGCCACGTGAAGGCCGACGAGGCCCTCATCATGGGCCTGGTGGACCGTGTGGTGCCCGCCGCCGAGGTGTACGAGCACGCGCACGCCTGGGCGGCCAAGCTGGCGAAGGGCCCGGCCCTCGCCCTGCGGGCCGCCAAGGAAGCGGTCGACGCCGGACTGGAGACGGACATCGACACCGGCCTCACGATCGAGCGGACCTGGTTCGCCGGGCTCTTCGCCACGGAGGACCGGGAGCGCGGTATGCGCAGCTTTGTGGAAGAAGGGCCCGGCAAGGCCAAATTCCTCTGACCGAACGCCAGTTGGGAACAGAGCGGGGCGCGTTCATCCGTGCGGGCGGATTAGCTGGGCCTTAAGGCAACCTTAAGGCCCAGCACCGCACCGGCCCGGGCAAACCCGCCCAGGGCGGGTGTTCGCGCAGGTCCGAAGGGGTGTGCGCGGCCGCATTCTGCCAACGGCATATGCCAGCAGGCATCTGCGGAACTGCTGATTCCGGGTCAGGGATTCCACCGGAACGGCCCCGGAGCGCTCGCCTTGCGGCCATGATGGTGTCCATGGCGGGCCTGGAGGGTGTGGAGCAGCCGCGACAGCGCAGCAGCGCGACAGCGGAACGTAGGATGCCGGCCGTCGAGGACGAACAGGCGTTCAAGGCGCTGGAGTTGTTCGGAAACCCGACGGAGGACGAGGTCCGGCTGCCCTCCCGTCCGGAGTCCGCGGCCACCGCGCGGCGGCTCACCTCGTGCGTGGTGCTGCGCCAGTGGGCACTCTCCCCGCAGACCGCCGAACATGCCGTGCTGCTCGTGTCGGAACTCGTCGGCAACGCGGTACGGCACACCGGCGCCAGGGTCTTCGGCCTGCGGATGTTACGCAGGCGCGGCTGGATCAGGATCGAGGTGCGCGACCCCTCGCGCGGACTGCCGTGTCTCATGCCCGTCCAGGCGATGGACATCAGCGGGCGGGGTCTCTTCCTCGTCGACAAGCTCTCCGACCGGTGGGGCGTCGATCTGCTGCCGCGCGGCAAGACCACCTGGTTCGAGATGCGGATCTCCGACCGCTGAACGGCCGCCCCTCAGGGGCCCGGATCCACAGAAGCCCCCGGTCTGCCGTGGTGCGGCACTGCGGGGGCTGCTGGGTGGGGGCCGTGAAAGTGGGGGGTGTGTTCACGGCCGCTTGTGACGACCTGGCCCGGGTCGATGGGGGTCGTGTCCCCGACTATGGCAGACGGACGACTCCATCGCCAAAGCCACAAAACGCCCAATCCGTGTAATACCTGTACGTTTCTTCGATGAATCATAGGTGGGCTGGGTCACTCGCCTGGAAATCCATGAGCATCAACGAACTTCCTCGGGTGATTCATCGATCGCCGCAAGAGTGGGTGATGCGCATCCGTGTGACCTGTGAAAGTCGCGCCTGGGGTCAATTGTTATTTTCCTGACATTTCGCCCCTACTGTTCTGCACATGAACGCCTCCGACCCACCGGTGCACCGCCGCAGCGCCCTGCGCGCAGGAGCCGGGGCTGCCCTCACCGCGGCCCTCGCCGCCGGTTGCGGGGACCGGGACCCCGCCGGGACATCGGCGAAGACCCTCACCCACCCGGCACCGACCAAGCCGGCCGCCACCGCCGTCGCGCCCGCCCCGCACCGCTTCCCCGGCCTGCCCGGACAGATCGACCACGGCCCCCGCGACCGGGCGCGCGTCGCCCTCACCTTCCACGGCCAGGGCGACCCCGCCGTCGCCCGGTCCGTGCTGGCCGAGGCCGAACGGGCCGGGGCCAGGGTCACCGTCCTCGCCGTGGGCAGCTGGCTCGACGAGCACCCCGGGATGGCCCGCCGGATCCTCGACGGCGGCCACGACCTCGGCAATCACACCCAGCGCCACATCGACATCTCCTCGATGGGCGAGGCGCAGGCCTACGCGGAGATCACCGGCTGCGCCCAGCGGCTGCGCCGGCTCACCGGCTCCATCGGCACCTGGTTCCGCCCCTCCCGTACCCAGTACGCCACCCCACTCGTCCAGCGGCTCGCCGTCCGGGCGGGCTACCCGCACGTCCTCTCCTACGACGTGGACTCCCTCGACTTCACCTCGCCCGGAGCCACGGCCGTCACCCGCAAGGTGGCCGGGGAGGTCCGTAACGGATCGGTGGTGAGCATGCACTTCGGTTACGCGGACACGGTCGCCGCGCTGCCCCTCCTTCTCACCGAACTCGACCGCCGCGGACTGCGTGCGGTGACGACCACGGAGCTGTTGACCTGATGCTTCCCTCCACCACGCGCACCGCGGCCCTGCTCGGGGGCGTCCTGCTCGCCGTGCTCACCGGCTGCGCCACCCCCGCCACCAGGGACGGGTCCGACGCCGCGACCGAGGCCGCCGCGCCACCGGCCCGACCCAAGCACGTCACCCCGCCCGCGCCGCCCGGACTGGCCGGGATGCCGCCGGTGCTCGATCCCGCGAACGTGTACGCGGCCGACGGTGCCGGAAAGCTGTCACCGGCCGTGAAGGGCTTCCCGTCCCGGGTGTACGTGCCCAACACCAACTCCGACACGGTGTCGGTCATCGACCCCGCCACGTACAAGGTCATCGAGACCATCCCGGTCGGGCGGCAGCCGCAGCACGTCGTCCCGTCCTGGGACCTGAAGACCCTCTGGGTCAACAACGACGTCGGCGACAGCCTCACCGCGATCGACCCGGCGACCGGGAAGGCGGGGAAGACGGTCGGCGTCTCCGATCCGTACAACCTCTACTTCACACCGAACGGCAAGTACGCCGTCGTGATGGCCTCGATGGACCGCGAACTGGTCTTCCGTGACGCGCACACCATGAAGACGGCCAAGTCCGTCCCGGTCGGCTGCGCGGGCGTGAACCACGCCGACTTCTCGGCTGACGGCCGGTACTTCATCGTCTCCTGCGAGTTCTCCGGCGACCTCCTCAAGGTCGACACCGCGAAGATGAAGGTCGTGGCACAGCAGAAGCTGCCCTTCGAGGGAGCCATGCCGCAGGACGTGAAGCTGTCGCCCGACGGCGGCACGTTCTACATCGCGGACATGGTGGCGAACGGCGTATGGGTGCTGGACGGAAAGAAGTTCACCACCCCGAAGCTGCTGCCCACCGGCAAGGGCTGCCACGGCCTCTACGTCAGCCGCGACGCCAAGGAGATGTACATCTCCAACCGCGGTGAGGGCTCCGTCTCCGTCTTCGACTTCGCGCGGAACAAGCTGGCGAAGAAGTGGCACCTGCCGAACGGCGGCAGCCCCGACATGGGCGGGGTCTCGGCGGACGGCAAGGTCCTGTGGCTGTCCGGGCGTTACAACGCCGAGGTGTACGCCATCGACACCTCCACGGGCAAGCAGCTCGCCCGGATCCCGGTGGGCAACGGGCCGCACGGCCTCGCCGTCTATCCGCAGCCTGGACGCTACTCGCTGGGCCACACCGGCGTCTTCCGCTGAGCAGGAGGTCCCCGCCGCGACGGCCGGCGGCTCACCCCTCGATCAGCAGGGCCTCCGAGCCCACCGGCCGGTAGCCCGCCGCCTGGAACGTCCGCACGCTGCGGGCGTTCCCCGGCGACTGCTGCGCCCACACCACCGTGTCCGGCACCAGGTGCCGGGCCGCCCGTGCCAGCCGTTCGCCGAGCCGCTGTCCGCGTGCCTCCTCGGCCACCTCGATCGCGGTCTCCCAGCGCCCCGCGACCCCGCGGCCGAGGATCAGCACCCCGCCGGCGGTGCCCCAGACCCGTACCTCGTCGCGGAACCTCATCGCCCGCACCACCCGAGGGTGACCGGGGTCCCGGATCTCGCGCAGCTCAAGTCCGGGCGCGCCCGGCAGCGCGGACGCGACCGTGAGCAGGTCGATCGTGTTCATGTGCCGGCCGGTGCGGGCCAGCAGCGCGCCCAGGAAGTGCGGGTTCATCGTCGCGGCGAGCGCGTCGCCGGGAGTGGCGGCCAGGACGGACCGTACCCACCGCGGGTCCTCGTCCGTGAACACCACCGAGTGCGCGGTGAACGCCAGCACCCCGGCATCCCGCGCGTTCGGCTGTCCCACCACCGTCGTGGACCCGTCCGGCGGCGGGAACCGTCCGTGCGCCGCGGCTGCCAGGATCGCTGCCAGTGCCTCGGTCATCGCGAGCTGCTCCCAGTCGTGGATCACCGGCCGCCGGGCGGCGGACGGGCCCACCCATGATCGACTACCGGCCGCCGCCGAGGCCATCCGTCACGCCCGTTAATCTGGCTTCGTCAGATAGGTATACGAAGGGGCGGAACAGTGGCGGACATCGAGTCGGCGCGCAAGGCATTCGAGCGGTTCGACCTGGACGGCGACGGGCTGATCTCGGCTGCCGAGTACAAGAGCGTCATGGCTCAGCTGGGTGACCCCTACGTCAGCGAGCCGATCGCGCAGGCCGTGATCAACTCCCACGACGCGAACGCGGACGGTCTCCTCACGTTCGACGAGTTCTGGGCCGCGCAGAACAAGGGCTGACGTCCGGGACCCCCGGCCGGCGGGCCGGGGGCCGAGGACCCGCCCCCGCTCAGGAACCGGAGGGGTCCGGGGGCCGATGGCACGCCCCCGCTCCCGAGCCGGACGGGTCCTGGGGCCCCTCTGCGCGGAAGGCCTCGTCCGGCGTCGCCACCGGGCGGAACAGGTCGTGCAGCCGGCCGGCCCGCAGCAGGCGCAGGATCCTCGGGCAGTCGCAGACGAGCCAGAACCGCCCGTCCCGGTCCAGGGCGCGCCGCCGGGCCCGGTGCAGCAGCGTCAGCCCCGAGCAGTCGAGGAAGCTCACCTCGGTCAGGTCGACCACCACATGCGGTGAACCGTCCGACGTCGCGACGTCCAGAGCAGGCGCGATGAGGGTCGCGGTCGCGATGTCGATCTCGTCGCGCAGCGCCACCACCGTACGGCCGTCCCTGCGGTACACCCGGCCGCACGGTTCGGGCAGCGGGACCAGCGCGGGGGACGCCGTGGGGGACAGCCTCTCGGTCATGGTGCCTCTCCTCGCAGCGCCGGATGCACGGAGGCACCCGCGCCTGGGTGGCCGTCAGTGAGGTGACAGTCGGTGAACCTAACCCGAGGGTCCCGCCGAGCGGTGCTGCAGAAACGTTCGCGCCTTCCCTAATGCCCCGTCCGGGTGAACGTCCGGCATTGGCATGCACATTGGGAGGCCGTCTGCGTGTGCAGGACCGGCCGGAGGGCGAGCGGTGATCCCGCACGCGGCCGCGCCCACCCGCGCCGCCCGCGCGTCACCCGGCCGCTGCGCCCTGCCCGTACCGCATCGGCCCCGCTGCCCGGCCGCCGCCCAGCTCAGCGATGTTCGCGGTACGGCGCCCAGCCGCGCAGCTCGTCGTCGCGCGGGGCACGCACCGTCGCGGGCGCGCCGGGACCGAAGCGCATCACCGGGCGCGACTCGTCCCACGCGGGCCAGCCCGGGTCGCCGGTCCCGGCGAACCGCACCCATGCCGCGTGCATCGCGTCGGCCAGCTCCTGCGGGGCGGCCTCGCCCGCGAGTGCCACCGCGTCCGGCCGGTCCAGGTTGTCGAAGACGAAGCCGATCTCCAGCCCGTGACAGGCGCCGAGCCGCAGTACGGGGGACTGCCAGCCGAACTCGTAGAAGTGGGTGCTGCCGGCGGCACCGGCGCGGGCATCGGCCAGCCGGTTCAGCGGCACGCGCAGCAGCAGGTCGGTGGCGAGCGCGCCGAGCAGCTCGCCGGGGGTGGCCCCCGGGCGGTTCGCGCGGTACGTACGGGCCGTGGCGCGGGGCACCTTGAACTTCAGCAGGGCCAGCCGGAGCTTCGTGCGGGAGAGCCGTTCGGTGAGCCCGCTGGGCACGAACCAGAGCCGGTACTCCTCGGTGTTCGAACCCACCAGCAGATCGACACCGGCCGCGGCGCCGGCCAGCAGCGCCTCGGCCGGATCACGCGGCAGCAGGTCGCCGTCCACCACGATCTGGAAGGAGTTCCCGCCGGTCAACGGGGAACCGCCTGCGGTCACTTCGCTCTGTGCGGTGAGCAGTGCGGCCGGGTCCACGGCGGCCAGGGCGCGGGCCGTCGCCGCCACCCCGAGCCGCTTCGCGATCAGCTCGGTCGTGCGGCGCCCCGCCGCCACGGACAGCGCGGCCGGGACCCCGCTCTGCAGCACCGCGCGCCGGAACAGGCCCCGGGCCCGCGGTGCGGCGAGCAGCGCGCCGATGCTGATCGCGCCCGCCGACTCGCCGCACACCGTCACCCGGTCCGGATCGCCGCCGAACGCCGCGATGTTGTCCCGCACCCAGCCGAGCGCCGCGAGCTGGTCGAGCAGCCCCCGGTTGGCCGGCGCGTCCGGGAACACCCCGAACCCCTCGATGCCGAGCCGGTAGTTCACCGACACGAGCACCACGCGGTCCCGCGCGAAGGCCGTCCCGTCGTACAGCGGCACCGCGGAGGAGCCGTGCAGCAGCGAGCCGCCGTGGATCCAGACGAGGACGGGCAGCCCGGTCCGGGCGGGCGACGGTGTCCACACATTGAGGTTGAGGCAGTTCTCGCCGGGCACGTCGGGGTCCGGCAGCAGCCGGTCCAGCGGCGGGGCGTAGGGCCGCTTGGGTGCCGTCGGACCGTAGGCCACCGCCTCCCGTACCCCCGCCCAGGGCTCCGGCGGCTCCGGCGCCCGGAACCGGCGGGCGCCCACCGGTGCGGCGGCGTACGGGATGCCGCGGAAGACGGCGACGCCCTGTTCGTGGCTGCCGCGGACGGTGCCGTGAGCCGTGCCGGCGAGCGGCGCGGTCCGGTTCGCGGGGGATCCGGCTGCGGATATCGGGGGAGGTGCGGCTGTCATGAGAGGTTCCGGCCCTTCCGCGGTCGTCGGGCGTGTGCACCAGCAGATCACGGCCGGGAGCGGCCGACCATTCGTGGGACGCCGGACCTCCCGTCTGCGGTGCGGGGGAGCGCCACTTCAGGTAACGCGGGTTTCCGGCCGCCGACGGGGCGGCCGGATACCCACTGAGGTGCGGTGACGAATGTCCGGAAATCGACGCCGTGGGCCCGCATTCCGGCGTCATTCGCTGCCTTGCCCGGCCCGTGCGCCGCCGACGGTGTCCATTCGGGCCGTGCCGGGCTGCCGGTCAGGCGGCGAAGTTCCGCGACATGGAGTCCTGTTCGTCGATCTCCACGAGGTCGGGCCGGGTGTAGCGCTCGGCCCGCGCGTGGTAGTCGAAGTCCCCGCGGACGAGCCCCCGGTAGTCCTGGACGCACCGCTCCAGAGCGACTCGGGGGAGCCCCTCGATCCCGGCTGCCTCCAGCTCCTCGACGAGTTCCTTCTCGGCCCGCTGCACGCGGTCGGCGATGCGGGCCAACAGGATTCCGGCCTCGTCCACCGCTTCCTGGAGCGTGCCTCCGCGGTCCCGCTGGATCAGCCGCACGGTGTTGTGTTCATAACCGAGCAGGGCCTCCTTCTCGAAGGAACAGATGTCGTTGCAGAGCCCCGAGTGGTCGGCCACCGCATTGCGCAGTGCGATATAGGCGGGAAGGCTCCGGGCGGATTCCGGCAGGTCGATTCCGGCGGTGATCTCGTGCAGATCGAGGAACGGCTGCATGGCCACCGAATCGCGGCGGTGCTTGACGAAATCGGCGGTGCTCGGCACGTGGCCGGCGGCCCGGTCGACAGCCTCGGCGTAGTACGTCCACAGCCAGGCCGCCGTGTCCCGGCGGAACTGCCGGACCCAGCGCGCGGACCTGTCCGTGCAGGTCCGGACCAGTAGTTCGTCCAGTGCGTGCTCCATGGGGCCGACGGGCGCCCGGGCGCCGTCGAGCACGTCCACCAGGTGTGCGATCGCCGTTTCGCACAGCCGCGGGTCGCGGCCGGCCGGGCCGTCGTCGAATTCGTCGTCGACGAGGAAGGCCCAGAACAGCCACTGGCAGAACAGGTCGAGATGTTTCTGCGAGGCCCTGGGGAATATCAGTGAGATCCAGAGCTCGGGGCGGGTTCGGATCATCTTCTTCTGAGCCACCGGTGACAGGACGAGATCACTGGACTCGGCCCATTCCCAGGCGGCCTGCCTGGTCTTCTCAATTCCCGGATTACATCCAGCACTCTCGAACGGCATGTGGAATTCTGGAAGCGCGATCTTGCTCATGGTGCACCTCGTCGAGACGATACGAACAGGGAAGGGGATGCGCGAAACGAGTCGCGCACGCAGGTGCCGGTGCGGTGAGCGGTGAACGCGGCTTCGCCGATCGGCGCCTCGGCGGGGCCGCGCCATCGGGGACAGCCGGCCGCGCCGGCACGACCATGTGCGGTGAGACCTCGAACCGGCTGCGGCGGCGGTCGTCGCAGGAGCGGATCAGGGCCGGCGGGGCGGCCGGCCGGTACGCGGCGGGCCCGGCTCTCTTCGGACGGCATGGCGGGACCGGACGGCCGGATCCCGTCTGGGATGCGTCACGGGAGGGGCGGCTGTCATCGCTGTCCTCTTTCCTCCGCCGGGGCCCGGGCGTCGGAGCCGGGTCCCGGGCACCCCATGGCAGCGGACCGCCTGACGTGCACGGCGACCGCGTCACCACTTGTCACAACCAGTGAACTCCCAGTATGCGGGCGAGGGAAGCGGCTTGTGACCGAAAATGCGTGATCGCCATGAACACCTGCTCAGTTATGAGCAGTTGGTGCACTCCTGTGTTGATCGGGGCGTAGGACAGCTGGCGTACGGATGGCCGATTCGGCTTTCCGCGGGGCGAGTTCAGGCGGACAGTGAGGCGAGCCAGTCCGTCAGGATCCGGCTGACCTCCGCGGGGCGCTCCTGCTGGATCCAGTGGCCGCAGCCGTCCAGGATCTGCGAGGAGACCAGACCGGGCAGCGTGGTGGGGTACGCCGCGACGGCATCGGCCAGCCACGTGGTCGAGGCGTCCAGCGATCCGCCGAGGAAGAGCGAAGGCTGGGTGATCGGCGCGCCGTCGAAGTCGGTCAGATCCGCCCAGTCCCGGTCCATGTTGCGGTAGCGGTTGAGGGCGCCGCTCATCCCGGTCCGCTCGAACTCCCCGGCGTAGAAGTCGAGTTCGCGTGGGCCGAGCCAGCCCGGACGCCGCTCGGGGAACCGCTCTCGCAGCGTTCCGCCACGGGCGGCGAAGTGCGGGTCCGGGGCGTCGGGCGCGGGCATGGTGTCGGCGGAGAACGCCGCGTAGAAGCCCGCGAGCCAGCCGCGCACGTCCGGCTCGATCTCCGCCTCGGCCCGGCCGGGCTCCTGGAACCGGGAGACGTAGAACTCCTCGTCCCCGCCCAGCCGCGCGAAGATCTCGCTGGGTCGCGGACCGCCGCGCGGGGCGTACGGCACGCTCAGCAGCCCGACCGCGCGGAAGACATCGGGCCTGACCAGTGCGGAGTTCGCCGCGATCGTCGCCCCCCAGTCGTGGCCGACGATCACCGCGTTCCGCTCCCCGAGCGCGTGCACCACGGCGGCGTTGTCCTCGACCAGTTCGAGCATCCGGTACGCGGCGACGTCCACGGGCCGGGAGGAACGGCCGTAACCGCGGACGTCGATGGCGGCCGCCCGGTATCCGGCAGCCGCCAGCGCCGGCAACTGGTGGCGCCAGGAGTACCAGGACTCCGGGAAGCCGTGCACCAGCAGCACCAGTGGGCCGGTGCCCTGCTCCACCAGGTGGATCCGGCCGGCCGGTGAGGGGACCGTGCGGTGTGTGACGGCCGGCGAGGGGGCCGGCCGGTCTGTGGCGTCCGGGGTCCGGTCGGGCTGCGACATGTTTCCTCCACCGCTGTCGGTCGGCGCCGGCCTGCCGCGCAGTTCCGGCTTCGGCCCCGATCATGCAGCGCCCACCGGATCCGCCGCGAGTCCGCTTGCCGGTTCGGCAAACAGGCGGGCCGATATCCGGGAAGTTCCAGTGGCCTTCCGCCGCGTGGACAGGAAAGGCCCTGACCGCGCAGAACGTCACGACCGCGCTGGTCAGGGCCTACGGCGTCAGCACTCGATGATGTTCACCGCCGGCCCGCCCCGGGCCGTCTCCTCAGTACTTCGCACGAGCGCTCTGATCCGCGCAAGGGGGTGGATCGAGGCGCGCCCTCGCGGTCAGACCTTGATGATGCGGACGCGGGGGCCGTAGAGCATCAGCAGGTCTTCGGGGTCCGATGTCAGGACGGTCACTGGGGTCGGCGAGGTGAGCGCGGTGGCGGCCACGATGGCGTCGAGGGCGTACTTGTGGCCGTGCAGTCCGGCCGCGGCCAGGAGCCTGCTCGCATGGCGGGCGATGGCTTCGTTGGGCGGGATGATGTTCACGCGGGAGACGGCGTAGTCGAAGCGGGCTTGGCTGACCTTGGGGTCGCGTGCTTCGACGAGGGTGACGGAGCTGGTGACGACGCGGATGTCTTCGGCGTCGGCTGCCGTCAGCCACTCGGTGATCTCAGGTGTGCGCCGTACAAGTTTGGACAGGCCTTCGCAGTCCAGGACGAGCGTGCCGCTCACGCGGCGTCCGCCGAGCCGGCCGTCTCGCCGCGGAGGATCGCACGTTTGGCGTCGACGGCCGACTGGTCGACCGGGCCATGCGCGGCTTCCGCGTCCTCGATGAGTTCGCGCAGTCGGTCCCGCTCCAGTTGGCGCTGGATGAGGGACTCGACGTAGGCAGACATGCCTCGCCTGCCCGTACGTGCCTTGAGGGCAGCGATGGTGCCTTCGTGGAGCGAGACCGATACGGGCCGGACGGGTCCTTCGCCGGGCGCCGGGGAGGTAGCCATGGGCCCAGTTTAACAAGACTCTTGTTATTGGATGGGGTGACTGTTCGATCCGCTGTGCCCGAGGGCATCATCGCTGCGCGGGTCTCGCGAACCTGCAGGTCATGCGCCCATCAGCGGGGGACCCGCCAGGGACTGTTCGGGACCTTTCACGTCTGTCCCGGGGGAGATTCCAGGGACTTTCCGCCGTGCCGGCAGGGAAGGCCCTGACCGCGCTGAAAGATGGAAACGCGCTGGTCAGGGCCTACGGCGTCAGCACTCGATGATGTTCACCGCCAGCCCGCCCCGGGCCGTCTCCTTGTACTTCACGCTCATGTCGGCGCCCGTCTCCTTCATGGTCTTGATGACCTTGTCGAGGGAGACCTTGTGGCTGCCGTCGCCGCGCAGCGCCATCTTCGCCGCCGTGACGGCCTTGACCGCCGCCATGCCGTTGCGCTCGATGCACGGGATCTGGACGAGACCGCCGACCGGGTCGCAGGTCAGGCCCAGGTTGTGTTCCATGCCGATCTCGGCGGCGTTCTCGACCTGCTCGGGGGTGCCGCCCAGCACCTCGGCCAGCGCGCCCGCGGCCATGGAGCAGGCGGAGCCGACCTCGCCCTGGCAGCCGACCTCGGCGCCGGAGATGGAGGCGTTCTCCTTGAACAGCATGCCGATGGCCCCGGCCGCCAGCAGGAAGCGGACGATGCTGTCGTCCTTCTCCGCCTCGGTCGCGCCGCCGGCCGCGAAGTTCATGTAGTAGTGCAGCACGGCCGGGATGATGCCCGCGGCGCCGTTGGTCGGGGCGGTGACGACGCGGCCGCCCGCGGCGTTCTCCTCGTTGACCGCCATGGCGTAGAGGGTGATCCACTCCATCGCGTGGGTCTGCGGATCGCCCTCGGCGCGCAGCTGGCGGGCGGTGTTCGCGGCGCGGCGGCGGACCTTGAGGCCGCCGGGCAGGATGCCCTCGCGGGACATGCCGCGCGACACGCACGCCTGCATGGCGCGCCAGATGTCCAGCAGGCCGGAGCGGATCTCGTCCTCGGTGCGCCAGGCCCGCTCGTTCTCCAGCATCAGGGAGGAGATCGACAGGCCGGTGTCCCGGGCGAGCCGCAGCAGCTCGTCGCCGGTGCGGAAGGGGTGCTTGAGTGCCGTGTCGTCGGGGACGATCCGGTCCTCGCCCACCGCGTCCTCGTCCACGACGAAGCCGCCGCCGACCGAGTAGTACGTCTTCTCCAGGAGGGGCGCGCCCTCGTGGTCGTACGCGAAGACGGTCATGCCGTTGGCGTGGTACGGCAGCCTCTTGCGGCGGTGCAGGACCAGTTGCTTGTCGGCGTCGAAGGGGATCTCGTGCATGCCCAGGAGGTTGATCCGGCCGGTGGCGCGGATCGCGGCGACCCGGTCGTCCGCCGTCTCGACGTCGACGGTACGGGGGGACTCGCCCTCCAGGCCGAGCAGGACGGCCTTGGGGGTGCCGTGGCCGTGGCCGGTGGCGCCGAGCGAGCCGAAGAGCTCGGCGCGTATCGAGGCGGTGTGGGCGAGCAGGCCCTCGTTCTTCAGCCGGCGCGCGAACATACGGGCGGCGCGCATGGGGCCGACCGTATGGGAGCTGGACGGGCCGATGCCGATCGAGAACAGGTCGAAGACCGAGATGGCCACGGGTGACTCCTAAGGGTTGGTAGACGCCGTTGTCTGCCGGGTGCTGCGGTACGGGCGGGGTGGGCCCGAAGAGCGGGGGACAAGGGATGGGGCACCGCGCTCACTGTTCAGTGTGCGCGGTGCCCCTCCCCGATACGCAAACGCGCCGGTCGGACTACTTGAGACCGGAGTACAGCGGGAACTTCTCGGCCAGCGCGACGACGCGGGCCTTCAGGTCGTCCGCGTCGTAGGACGGCTTCAGGGCGGACGCGATGATCTCCGCGACCTCGGTGAAGTCCTCCGTCTGGAATCCGCGGGTGGCCAGGGCCGGCGTGCCGATCCGCAGACCCGAGGTGACCATCGGCGGCCGCGGGTCGTTCGGGATGGCGTTCCGGTTGACCGTGATGCCCAGCTCGTGGAGCCGGTCCTCGGCCTGCTGGCCGTCCAGCTCGGAGTTGCGCAGGTCCACCAGGACCAGGTGCACGTCCGTGCCGCCGGACAGGACCGAGACGCCGGCCTCGGTGACGTCCGGCTGCACCAGACGCTCGGCGAGGATGCGGGCGCCGTCCAGGGTGCGCTGCTGGCGCTCCTTGAACTCCTCCGTCGCCGCCACCTTGAACGAGACCGCCTTGGCCGCGATCACGTGCTCCAGCGGGCCGCCCTGCTGACCCGGGAAGACCGCCGAGTTGATCTTCTTGGCGAGCTCCTGGGTGGAGAGGATCACACCACCGCGCGGACCGCCGAGGGTCTTGTGCGTGGTGGTCGTGACGACGTGGGCGTGCGGCACCGGGTTGGGGTGCAGGCCCGCGGCGACCAGACCGGCGAAGTGCGCCATGTCGACCATCAGGTACGCGCCGACCTCGTCCGCGATGCGGCGGAAGGCGGCGAAGTCCAGCTGGCGGGGGTACGCGGACCAGCCGGCCACGATCAGCTGCGGCTTGGACTCCTTGGCGAGACGCTCGACCTCGGCCATGTCCACGACACCGGTGTCGTCCACGTGGTACGGGACCACGTTGTAGAGCTTGCCGGAGAAGTTGATCTTCATACCGTGGGTCAGGTGACCGCCGTGCGCCAGGTTCAGGCCCATGATCGTGTCGCCCGGCTTCAGCAGCGCGAACATCGCGGCGGCGTTGGCCTGCGCACCGGAGTGCGGCTGCACGTTCGCGGCCTCGGCGCCGAAGAGCGCCTTGATGCGGTCGATCGCGATCTGCTCGACCACGTCGACGTGCTCACAGCCGCCGTAGTAGCGGCGGCCGGGGTAGCCCTCGGCGTACTTGTTGGTCAGGACGGAGCCCTGGGCCTCCATGACCGCGACCGGAGCGAAGTTCTCCGAGGCGATCATTTCGAGGGTGGACTGCTGGCGGTGGAGCTCGGCGTCGACAGCGGCGGCGACGTCCGGGTCCAGCTCGTGGAGGGAGGAGTTGAGAAGCGACATCAGGTGGTCCCTTGGGGTCTCAGTTGCCGGAGAACTCGGTGTACTCGTCGGCGGAGAGCAGATCCTTCGGCTCCTCCGCGATGCGTACCTTGAACAGCCAGCCGCCTTCGAACGGTGCGGAGTTCACCAGCGAGGGGTCTTCCACGACGTCCGCGTTCGCGGCCGTGACCTCGCCGGTCACCGGCGAGTACAGGTCGCTCACGGACTTGGTCGACTCCAGCTCACCGCAGGTCTCGCCCGCGGTCACCGTGTCACCGACCTCGGGGAGCTGGGCGTAGACGACGTCACCGAGCGCGTTGGCCGCGTACTCCGTGATGCCGATCGTGGCCACACCGTCCTCGACGGCCGACAGCCACTCGTGCTCCTTGCTGTACCGCAGCTGCTGGGGGTTGCTCATGACCTGAATTCTCCTGTACGCGGGGGAGTGCTGATGAACGATGGTCTTACGGTGTGAGACAGGACTGCGTCACGTACGCGGTGCCGTGCTCCGCCTGTGGTCTACTTCCGGCGCTTGTAGAACGGCAGCGCCACGACCTCGTACGGCTCGTGGCTGCCCCGGATGTCCACGGCGACGCCCTCGGTGCCGGGCGTGGCGTGCGCGGCGTCGACGTACGCCATGGCGATCGGCTTGCCGAGCGTGGGCGACGGGGCGCCCGAGGTGACCTCGCCGATGACCTGGCCGGCCGCGGTGACCGGGAAGCCCGCCCGCGGGACCCGGCGGCCCTCGGCGACCAGCCCGACGAGCTTGCGGGGCGGGGCGGTCTCGGCCCGCTCCGCGGCGGCCTCCAGGGCCTTGCGCCCGACGAAGTCGCCCTCCTTCTCGAACTTCACGACCCGGCCGAGACCGGCGTCGAACGGGGTCAGCCCGGTGGTGAGCTCGTGCCCGTACAGCGGCATACCCGCCTCCAGGCGCAGCGTGTCGCGGCAGGAGAGCCCGCAGGGGATGAGGCCGCGGGAGGCGCCCGCCTCGGTGAGCGCCCGCCACAGCTGCTCGGCGTGCCCGGGCGCGACGAACAGCTCGAAGCCGTCCTCGCCGGTGTAGCCGGTGCGGGCGATCAGCGCGGGGACCCCGGCGACCGTGCCCGGCAGGCCGGCGTAGTACTTCAGCCCGTCCAGGTCGGCGTCGGTGACGGCCGCCAGGATGGCGGGGGACTCGGGGCCCTGCACCGCGAGCAGCGCGTACGCGTCCCGGTCGTCACGCACCTCGGCGTCGAAGCCCCCGGCGCGGGCGGTCAGCGCGTCCAGCACGATCTGGGCGTTGCCCGCGTTGGCGACCACCATGTACTCGGTCTCTCCGAGCCGGTACACGATCAGGTCGTCCATGATGCCGCCGTCCTCGGCGCAGATCATCGTGTAGCGGGCCCGCCCCGCGGAGACGGTGCCGATGTTGCCGACCAGTGCGAAGTTCAGCAGGTCCACGGCCTGCGGGCCGGTGACGGTGATCTCGCCCATGTGGGAGAGGTCGAAGAGGCCGGCCTTCGTGCGCACGGCGTTGTGCTCGTCGCGCTCACTGGCGTACCGCAGCGGCATGTCCCAGCCCGCGAAGTCGGTCATGGTCGCACCCAGCGAACGGTGCAGCGCGTCGAGGGCGGTGAGGCGGGGGCGGTGCTCATGGATAAGGCTCCCAGGGCATGACGACGAGGACGATCCCTCCCCATCTGTCATCGGAACCTGAGAGGTTCGCCGAGAGGCCCCGCAGGGGTTCGGCTTGCACCTTGGGTGGAGCCGCAGAGCGACTCGCTTTTCAGATCTGCCTCATCCACGCGGTACGGGGCCTGAGAGATTCAAGGGAGGATCTTGCTCCTTCGGCGCCCGGCCCAGTGGCCGGAACTCTCCCGCGCGGATTCAAGCGGCCTATATGCAGTTGGCCGGGTCATCATCGCACGCATTGCGGGACAGTGGGACGCCGGTACCCCACCGAATCCGGCGGGTCGGACCGTTGTATCGCATTACCTTTTCTTTACACTTCAGGGGCAGGTGTGAGTCAGTCGGCAGGGGAGGCGATGACGTTGCAGCGGTACGCGACGACAGCGGGGGTCGCGCACGGCGCGCTTCCCGCACAGCCGGGTGCACCGGTCCGGGAGATGCTCGGCCCGCACGCACCCGTCGTGCGGGACCTGCGGGACCGGGCCGGATGCAGCCCGCGGAGTCTGCACTTCACGGCGGGTGACGTGGTGGTGGTCTCCGGACTGCCGGGCAGCGGCAAGTCCACCCTGATCAGGCGGGCCGTGTCCGCGCACTCCATCGACTCCCAGGACACCAGGGACCGCTGGGCCGGACTGCTGCCCCGCCCCGTCCCGTACGCCCTCTACCGCCCGCTCGTCCGCGTCGCCCACTACTGGGGGCTGTGGCGGGTGCTGCGCTCCGGTGAGTCCGTCGTCGTCCATGACTGCGGCACCCAGTCCTGGGTGCGCGGCTGGCTGGCGCGCGACGCCCGGCGGCGCGGCCGCATCCTGCACCTCGTCCTGCTCGACGTCACCCCGCAGGCGGCCAGGGCGGGCCAGCGCGAGCGGGGGCGCGGCGTCTCCGGATACGCGTTCGCCCGGCACCGCAGGGCGGTCCGGCAGCTGCTGCGGAACACCGAGACCGGCACGCTGCCGCTCGGCTGCGCCTCGGCGGTGCTGCTGGACCGTGAGGCCGCGGCGCTGCTGAAGCGGATCACATTCGCAGACGCACAGAGTGAGGGCTGAGCGACAGCTGTCCGATGGCTGGACAGCAGGGGCACGGCGTTAATCTCTTGCTCAGGGCATGGGGCGAGAGAGGGAAGCAGTGGACATTCCGGCACAGGGCCACACCCATCCGCAGGGCGGATGGCCGGCCAACGAGCTCGAAGAAGTGCTGGGCGCCTCGCTCGGCACCCCGGAAGCGGGCGGCCGGCTCATCGAGGTGCTCGGCCGCAGCCACCTCTGGGTGCCCCTGCCCAACGGCGGCGGGCCGGACGCCACCGACCTGGACCTGCCGACCCTGGACATCGAGGGCGCACCGTACGTCCCCGTGTTCAGCTCCGAGCAGCAGTTCCTCAGCTGCGTCGGCGCCCACATGTCCTTCACGGTGGCGCCCGCCCGCGAGTTCGCCCGCGGACTGCCCCCGCAGCTCGGCATCGCGGTGAACCCGGGCGGCGCCGTCGGCGTGCCGGTGCCGCCGCCCGCCGTGGCCGAGCTCTGCCGGGCCGGACGCACCGTGCTGGACGGACCGGCCAGCGGCGGCCGGGTCCGGCTGTACGAGCCGGACTGGAAGGAGGAGCCCGTCGACTTCCTCTCCGCCGCGGCCGGCGAGTTCGAGGACAGCGGCGTCGTGCGCAGCGCCCGCCGGGCCCTGGCCAGCATCGAGGGCGGCGACCCGGTGCTCTTCGTCGGCATCGAGTTCTGGACCTGGGACGGCGCCGGGCGCAATGCCCCCATGGACGCCCTGGGCCGGGCGCTGGGCCGCGTGGAGGTGCCGTGGCCGGTCAACCTGGTGCTGCTCGACGTGGCGCAGGACCCGGTCGCCGACTGGATGCGCGCGAGGGTCCGGCCGTTCTATCAGCGCGCCGGCGAGTGACGGGGCCCGTGCGCCGCGAGGTGACAACGGCGGTCCATGGCGTCAAGTCGGTGTCAGGACCGCCGCATAAGCTGGTTTGATGGCTGGTGTCTCGGCACCGCGCCGTACCCGAGTGCCCCGGGAGCGGCAGGCCGACACAGTGGATCGAAGAGGGGCGGGACCAGGGTGAGTGCGTCAGGCACCGCGGCGGCCGGGCAGGTCGAGCACATGCTGCGCCAAGTGACGCCCGGGCGCTACGACGCGTACGAGGCACTGCTCCAGGCCCTGGCAGGTGACCGGATCTGGATGCTGCTCTGGCACGGCCGGGCCGGCTCGCCCGACGCCCAGTACGGCAACATGGAGATCGACGGCCTCGGCTACGCCCCCTGTGTCACCTCCGCCCAGGAACTCTCCGCCAGTGGCTGGAACCGGGCCCACGAGGTGGTGGGCGGCCGCGACATCGCCCGCGCCCTGTTTCCCGACCGCTGGGGCATCTGGCTCAACCCGCACGCACCCGGCGGCGGCGTCGGCATCCCGTGGCTCGACCTGCGCCGGATCGCCACCGGCCTAGACCGGATGCCCGCCGGCCCGCTGCGGATCAGCGACCCCGCCGTCGAGACCCCGCAGTTCTACGCCCAGCTGACCCGGAACGCCCACCACACCCCGGCGGTCCGCTCGCTGCGCCGCGCCTGGGTACAGCCCGCGCTCGGCGTCCCGTACCTCGCCATCGGCCTCGATCTGTACGACACGAGCCAGCCGTCCGTCGACGCGGTGCGCGCGATGATGCAGCAGTCGGTCAGCGCGGTCCCGGAGGGGCTGCCGGTCTCCACCGTCGCCATGTCCGACGAGTACGACCCGGTCGCGATGTGGCTGCGGGGCAACTCCCGTCCCTTCTACGACCGCGAGTCGCACGCCCCGGCCGGCCGGAGTCCCGCCGTCGCTCCGAGTTACGGCTACCCGCAGCCCCCTGGCGCGGCGCCGCACGCCTACTAGGCCCGCCGGGCCCGCCCGAAGGAGCGGACAAAGGGGCTCCCTGCGGACAAGATGACCGCTGAGGCCACCCAAATAGCCACCCAATACGGCCTGTTGGGTGGCATGTCCGTTCTGGTGGATTAGTGGCCGAGTAGTCCGCTCACTCGATCTTCCTGTCCGGATAACGGAAGCTCACTGACCGCATCACGTTTGAGCAAACATTCCCCGCCAGGTCTGGCGGGTGATCGCAATCGCGTTGAAGACTCCCGGCTAGTGGGGATCGTCGGCCCTTTGTACGAGGTTGCACCGACGGACGTTCCGCAATCGCATTTTTCGCATCGAAGACACCAGTCGCACGAACGTGCGCGGCTGAAACGCGCCAGGCCGTTACCGCGGCGAGTACGGGCCGGCCACCGCCGGCGGGAAGGGTCAAAGGCACTGTGACCGCACCGATCGAGACCACCGGATCGGCTGCCGAGGCTCAGCCGGAGGCAGTACTCACGGGAGTCAAGCAGAGCCAGATCGAGGGCCGTTCACTCGGACGGATCGCCTGGACGCGCTTCAAGCGCGACAAGGTGGCAGTGGCCGGCGGCATCGTTGTCATCCTGCTGATCCTGCTCGCCGTGCTCTCCAAGCCGATCCAGGCGTTCTTCGGCCTGGACCCCAACGAGTTCCACCAGGACCTCATCGACCCCGCGCTGCTCGCCCCCAAGGGCGACTGGGGCGGCATGAGCTGGAGTCATCCGCTCGGTGTCGAACCGCAGTACGGCCGCGACATCATGACCCGGATCATCGAGGGGTCCTGGGTCTCCCTCGTCGTCGCCGTCGGCGCCACCCTGCTCTCCGTGGTGATCGGCGTCTTCTTCGGTGTGATCTCGGGGTTCTACGGCGGCTGGGTCGACACGATCATCAGCCGCATGATGGACACCTTCCTGGCCTTCCCGCTGCTCCTGTTCGCGATCTCGATCTCGGCGGCGCTGCAGGACGGCGCGTTCGGCCTGACGGGGCTGCCGCTGCGGATCGCCGTACTGATCTTCGTGATCGGTTTCTTCAGCTGGCCGTACATGGGACGTATCGTCCGTGCCCAGACCATGAGCCTGCGCAACCGCGAATTCGTCGAGGCGGCCCGGTCGCTGGGCGCCCGCGGTCCCTTCATCCTCTTCCGGGAACTGCTGCCGAACCTGGTGGCGCCCGTTCTGGTCTACTCCACGCTGCTGATCCCCTCGAACATCCTCTTCGAGGCGGGTCTCAGCTACCTCGGGGTCGGTATCGCCCCGCCGCAGGCCTCCTGGGGCGGGATGCTCACCAACGCGATCGACTTCTACGAGAACGACCCGATGTACATGATCGTGCCGGGCGTGGCCATCTTCGTCACGGTCCTGGCGTTCAACCTGCTGGGAGACGGGCTGCGTGATGCTCTCGATCCCCGTAGCAAGTAGTGCCCGGGCGCTCGTCACAACGACGTGCGACATGCCACGGCAACCATCGATTGAGGGGAATTTCCTCAGGTGAAGACCAGAAAAACGACAGCGGTGGTTGCCACGGCTGTGGCCCTGATGCTGGGCGCCTCCGCGTGCAACGGCTCCAAGGACGACAACGGTGACGGCAACGGCGGCAAGGGTGGCTCCAGTGCCACCGACGCCGCGCTGACCTCCGTCGTCAACAAGTCGGACAAGAAGGGCGGGACCCTCAAGCTCGAGCTGTCCGACGAGCCCGACTCGCTCGACCCCGGCAACACCTACTACGGCTGGGTGCAGAACTTCTCCCGCCTGTACGGCCGTTCGCTGACGTCGTTCAAGCCGGCCGCCGGCAAGGACGGCCTGGAGGTCGTCCCGGACCTCGCCGAGGGCCTCGGCAAGGCGAGCGCGGACGCCAAGACCTGGACGTACAAGCTCAAGAAGGGGCTCAAGTACGAGGACGGCTCCGCGATCACCTCGAAGGACGTCAAGTACGCCGTCGAGCGCTCCAACTTCGCGCCGGAGGCCATGTCCAACGGCCCGACGTACTTCAAGTCCCACCTCATCGGCGGCGACAAGTACAAGGGTCCGTACAAGGACAAGAACCCGGACGGTATCGCCTCCATCGAGACGCCGGACGACACCACGATCGTCTTCAAGCTGAAGGACGCCTTCGCGGACTTCGACTACCTGGCGACCTTCACGCAGACGGCCCCCGTGCCGGCCGCGAAGGACACCGGCGCCGACTACGTGAAGCACATCGTGTCCTCGGGCCCGTACAAGTTCGCGTCCTACGAGGAGGGCCGCAGCGCGACCCTCGTGCGTAACCCGAACTGGGACCGGAAGACCGACCCGCTGCGCCCGGCCCTGCCGGACAAGATCACGATCCGGTTCAAGGTCAAGCAGGAGACGGTCGACAGCAATCTGCTCGCCGACAACATCGCCGCTGACGCCGCCGGTACCGGTGTCGCCCCGGCGACCCAGCCGAAGGTCCTCACCAAGGCCGACCTGAAGTCGCAGACGGACAACTCGTACGCGGGCGCCACCTCGTACATCGGTCTGAACGTCCACGTGAAGCCGTTCGACAACATCCACTGCCGCAAGGCCGTGCAGTGGGGCATCGACAAGGCGTCGGTCCAGGCCGCCCAGGGTGGCGACCCCAAGGGTGACGTCGCGACGACCCTGCTGCCGCCCACGGTCAACGGTTACACCAAGTTCGACATGTACGAGTCCGCCGGCCACAAGGGCGACGAGGCCAAGGCCAAGGCCGAGCTGAAGCAGTGCGGCAAGCCGAACGGCTTCGACACCAAGATCTCGGCCCGTTCCGACCGTCCCGCCGAGATGTCCATGGTCACCGCGGTGCAGGCCTCGCTCAAGAAGATCGGCGTCAACGCCGAGATCAAGACCTTCCCGACCGGTAAGTACTTCGCGAACTTCGCGGGCAACCCGAGCTACGTGCACGCCAACAAGCTCGGCATGATCATGAGCGCCTGGGGTTCCGACTGGCCGACCGGCTTCGGCTTCCTGGACCAGATCATCAACGGCGCCTCCATCAAGCCGTCCGGTGGCAACAACGTCCAGGAACTGGACGACCCGAAGATCAACAAGATGCTCAACGAGGGCATCGCCAACACCGACACCGCCGCCCGTGAGAAGGCGTGGGGCGACGTCGACAAGGCCGTGGCCGAAGGCGCGACCGCAGTGCCGCTGATCTACCGCAAGAACCTGCTGCTCCGGCCGAAGTCCGCGACGAACGTCACGGTCACCCAGGCCTACCTCGGCATGTACGACTACGTGCTGATGGGTACCGCCAAGTAGGAACGGCCCCGCTCCCCGGGCCGCACACGCGGCCCGGGGAGCGGATCCCCGGCCCCCGGAAAAATCCTGAAAGGCAGGTGAAGGCACGGTGTCAGCTCGCACGGGTCACCCCCGGCAGACAGATACCGGCGCCGGATAGCTGTGGCTGCGTACATCATTCGACGCGTCTTCGGCGCGATACTGCTGCTGTTGATCGTCAGCGCAGTCACCTTCGCGATCTTCTTCCTCGTTCCCCGGATCGCCGGGCAGACGATGGACCAACTGGCCGCCCAGTACGTGGGCAAGGACGCCAATCCGCAGTCCATTCTCGCGGTCAAGCAGAATCTCGGCCTCGACCAGCCGCTCTACATCCAGTACTGGCACTTCCTCAAGCAGCTCTTCGTCGGCGCCGACTTCCAGTTCGGCCCCGAGGTCACGCACTGCGGTGTGCCGTGCTTCGGCTACTCGTTCAAGCGGCACGTCGAGGTGTGGCCCGAGCTGACCGCCCGCATTCCGGTCACGTTCTCCCTGGCGATCGGCGCCGCGGTGATCTGGCTGATCAGCGGTGTGGCGATCGGCGTCGTCTCCGCGCTCAAGCGGGGTTCGTTCCTCGACCGCTTCTTCATGGCCATCGCGCTCGCCGGTGTCTCCCTGCCGATCTTCTTCACCGGCATGCTCGCACTGGGTGTGTTCACGGTGCAGTGGCCGGTCTGGGAAGGCGTCAACTATGTGGCGTTCACGGACAGTCCGCTGGACTGGGCGTGGAACCTGCTGATCCCGTGGTGTTCGCTGGCCTTCCTCTACTCCGCGCTCTACGCCCGCATCACCAGGGCCGGGATGCTGGAGACGATGGGAGAGGACTACATCCGTACGGCCCGCGCCAAGGGCCTCAGGGAGAGCAGCGTCATCGGTAAGCACGGTCTGCGGGCCGCGCTGACCCCCATCGTCACCATCTTCGGCATGGACTTCGGCCTGCTGGTCGGCGGCGCCGTGATCACCGAGACCGTGTTCTCCTTCCCCGGCCTCGGCCAGTACGCCATCAAGAGCGTGCAGGAGAGCGATCTGCCCATCGTGATGGGCGTGACGCTCATCGCGGCCTTCTTCATCGTCGTCTGCAATCTGCTGGTGGACCTGGTGTACGCCGCCATCGACCCCAGGGTGAGGTACTCGTGACCGACGTTTCCAAGGCACAGACCGCGGTGGCCGGCGATCCCGCCACCGCCGCGCGGGCCGGCAGCGACGAGGCCTTCCTCTCCGTACGGGACCTGCGCATCCACTTCAAGACCGACGACGGGCTGGTCAAGTCGGTCGACGGGGTCAGCTTCGACGTGAAGCCCGGACAGACCCTCGGCATCGTGGGCGAGTCCGGCTCCGGGAAGTCCGTCACCTCGCTCGGCGTCATGGGCCTGCACCGCACGGCCCCCAACGCCCGTATCTCCGGCGAGGTCTGGCTGGACGGCGAGGAGCTGATCGGCGCCTCCGACGCCCGCGTGCGTGAGCTGCGCGGCCACAAGATGGCGATGATCTTCCAGGACCCGCTCTCCGCGATGCACCCGTACTTCACGGTCGGCGGGCAGATCGTGGAGGCCTACCGGGTCCACAACAAGGTCAGCAAGAAGATCGCCCGCACCCGTGCGATCGAGATGCTCGACCGGGTCGGCATCCCCGAGCCGCACAAGCGGGTCGACTCCCATCCGCACGAGTTCTCCGGCGGCATGCGCCAGCGGGCAATGATCGCGATGGCCCTGGTGAACAACCCGGAGCTGCTCATCGCCGACGAGCCGACCACCGCCCTGGACGTCACCGTCCAGGCGCAGATCCTGGACCTGATCCGGGACCTGCAGAAGGAGTTCGGCTCCGCCGTCATCATGATCACCCACGACCTGGGAGTCGTCGCCGAGATGGCCGACGAGCTGCTGGTCATGTACGGCGGCCGGTGCATCGAGCGCGGTTCGGCGGAGAAGGTCTTCTACGAGGCCCAGCACCCGTACACCTGGGGGCTGCTCACCTCGATGCCGCGCATCGACCGCGAGGAGACCGACCGGCTGATCCCCGTCAAGGGCCAGCCGCCGTCGCTGATCAACGTCCCGAGCGGCTGCGCCTTCAACCCGCGCTGCCCGTACGCGGACATCCCCAAGGACGACCTCACCCGCACGACGCGTCCCGAACTGAAGCTGGTCGGCGACGGGCACTACTCCGCGTGCCACATGGCACCGGAGGAGCGGACCCGGATCTGGACCGAAGAGATTGCGCCGAAGCTGTGAGCGAGGCGAGTGATGTGAGCGACGTGAGCGAGAAGAAGGATCCCCCGGTGCTGGAGAAGGACGTGAAGATCCCGGAGCAGGCCTCCTCCTCGCGCGAGCCGCTGCTCAGGGTCGAGGGCCTGGTCAAGCACTTCCCGATCCGCAAGGGCCTGTTCGGCCGGCAGACCGCCGCGGTCAAGGCCGTCGACGGCATCGACTTCGAGGTCTACCCGGGGGAGACCCTGGGCGTCGTCGGCGAGTCCGGCTGCGGCAAGTCGACGATGGGCCGGCTGATCACCCGGCTGATCGAACCGACCGGCGGCAAGGTCGAGTTCGAGGGCCGCGACATCACGCATCTGTCCATGGGAAGATGCGGCCGATGCGCCGTGACGTGCAGATGATCTTCCAGGACCCGTACTCGTCGCTGAACCCGCGGCACACGATCGGCACGATCGTCAGCGCGCCGTTCAGGCTCCAGGGCGTCGAGCCCGAGGGCGGCCTGAAGAGCCACGTGCAGGAGCTGCTGCAGCTGGTCGGACTCAGCCCCGAGCACTACAACCGCTACCCGCACGAGTTCTCCGGCGGTCAGCGCCAGCGCATCGGCATCGCCAGGGCACTCGCCCTGCGCCCGAAGCTGGTCGTCGCCGACGAGCCGGTCTCCGCGCTGGACGTGTCGATCCAGGCGCAGGTGGTCAACCTGCTCGACGACCTCCAGGACGAGCTCGGGCTCACGTACGTGATCATCGCGCACGACCTCTCGGTCATCCGGCACGTGTCGGACCGCATCGCGGTGATGTACCTGGGCAAGATCGTCGAGCTGACGGACCGCAAGTCGCTGTACTCGGCGCCGATGCACCCGTACACCAAGGCCCTGATGTCCGCGGTGCCGGTGCCGGACCCGCGGCGGCGCGGCCTGAAGAGCGAGCGCATCCTGCTCAAGGGCGATGTGCCCTCGCCGATCTCGCCGCCCAGCGGCTGCCGGTTCCACACCCGGTGCTGGAAGGCGACGGAGGTCTGCAAGACGCAGGAGCCGCCGCTGCTCGCCCTGAAGACCGGCCACCAGGTCGCCTGCCACCACCCGGAGAACGCGCCCGACCAGGTGCCCGGTCAGCAGGTGCTGGCCGCCGCCAGGGAAGCGGTCGAGCTCGTCACGAAGGCGAAGCCGGACGCGGCCCCGGTCGTCGAGCCGGAAGCCACCGGACCGGCCCCGTCCGAGGCGCCGGCCTCCGGCAAGCTCGCCAAGGGCGACGCCGCCACACCCTCCCAGCCCGCGGAGGACAGCCCCGAGGTGTAGGGCCTGTCCGCCGGACAGGCCCGGTACCGGCACAATTGCCCGGTGCTCAACGAACTGTTCACGCCCTCCGTCCAGCATGCGCTCGACATCGTCGGAATCTTCGTCTTCGCGATCTCCGGCGCTCTGCTCGCCGTACGCAAGAACTTCGATGTCTTCGGCATCGCGGTACTCGCCGAGGTGACCGCGCTGGGCGGGGGGCTGTTCCGTGACGTGATCATCGGGGCCGTGCCGCCGGCCGCCTTCACGGACCTCGGGTACTTCACCACCCCGCTGCTCGCCGCAGGACTGGTCTTCTTCCTGCACCCGCACGTCGAGCGGATCCAGGTCGGCGTCAACGTCTTCGACGCGGCCGGGCTCGGTCTCTTCTGCGTCACGGGGACGGTCAAGGCGTACGACTACGGGCTCGGCCTGACCGCGTCGGCCGCGCTCGGCCTGACCACCGCGGTCGGCGGGGGCGTGCTGCGGGACGTGCTGGCCAACGAGGTCCCCTCGCTGCTGCGCTGGGACCGCGACCTGTACGCGGTGCCCGCGATCGTGGGGGCCGCCATGATCGTGCTCTGCATCCGCTTCGACGCGCTCAACGCCTTCACCAGCGGCTCCGCGGTGATCACGGCGTTCGTCCTGCGGCTGCTGGCGCTGCGCTTCCACTGGCGGGCCCCACGGGCCTACAACCGGCGCTCGGCGACGGCGGAGGAGGGCTGACCCCGCCCGGAATTCTCGTTCGGATCATGCCGGGTTCGTCATCTCACCGACCAGAAAAAGCTACCGCTCAGTAATACGATCGGTGTACGGTGCGTTCCATGGCACAGGCAGCAACGCAGGCGGCACAGACCGCGCAGGCATCCATCGGCGACAGCGAGTTCGACCGGGACACCGCCGTCACCCTTCGGGAAGAAGGCGTCTACGACGCCGAGCTCTCCGCCGGCTGGACGATCATCCACGCCGTCAACGGCGGCTACCTGCTCGCGATGCTCGGCCGTGCGCTGGGCGAGGCGCTGCCGCACCACGACCCCTTCTCGGTCTCCGCGCACTACCTGACCGCGTCCGTCCCGGGGCCCGCGGTGATCCGGACCCAGGTCGTGCGGACCGGCCGCACCCTCTCCACCGGTGAGGCCTCCCTCTTCCAGTACGCCGAGGACGGCAGCGAGGTCGAGCGCATCCGGGTCCTCGCCACCTACGGCGACCTGGACGCCCTGAGCGACGACATCCGCACGTCGGCGAAGCCGCCCGCCATCCCGGCCCGCGAGGACTGCCTGGGGCCGAGCGACGGCCCGGCCCCGATCCCCGGCAGCTCCGCCATCACCGAGCGGCTCGACATCAAGCTCGACCCGGCGACGATCGGCTGGGCCGTCGGGCAGCCGTCCGGCAAGGGCGAGATGCGTGGCTGGTTCGGACTCGCGGACGGCCGCGACGCCGACCCGCTCTCGCTGCTGCTCACCGTCGACGCGCTGCCGCCGACCTCCTTCGAGCTGGGCCTCAAGGGCTGGGTCCCCACCATCGAGCTCACCACCCACATCCGCTGCCGCCCGGCCCCGGGCCCGCTCCGCGTCTCCATCACCACCCGCAACCTCGCGGGCGGCTTCCTGGAGGAGGACGCGGACGTCTGGGACAGCGCGGACCGGCTGGTCGCCCAGTCCCGCCAGCTGGCCCGGGCGCCGCGCAGCTGACGCCCCGCGCCGGGCGGAACCGGGGGATGCTGGTGCGGTGAAATCCGACCGGCTCCTCTCGATCCTGCTGCTGCTCCAGACCCGCGGGCCGGTCCCCGCGCCCGAGCTCGCCGAGCGCCTGGACGTCTCCGTACGCACCATCTACCGGGACGTCGAGGCGCTCTCGGCCTCCGGCGTCCCCGTCTACGCGGAGCGCGGCAGGAACGGCGGCATCGCGCTGCTGCCGGGGTTCCGCACCGATGTGACCGGGCTGACCGCCGACGAGGCCCGCGCCCTGTTCGTGCTGGCCGCGGACGGCACGCACGCCGCGCTCGGGCTGGATGCGGCGATCGGCTCCGCGCTGCGCAAGGTGATGGCGGCGCTGCCCGCCCCGCACCGGCCCGCCGCCGAGCTGACCAGCCGCCGGATCCTCGTGGACCCGGAGCGCTGGCTGAGCGGTCCGCGGGCCGCCGTCGACATCGCCGAACTGCACGACGCCGTGTTCGCCGACCGGCGGCTGCGGCTGCACTACCGGCACAGCGGTACGCGGACCGCGCGCGCCTACACCGTCGATCCGTACGGCCTCGTGGTCAAGGCGGGCGTCTGGTACCTGGTCGCCGACCGCGACGGGGAGCCACGGCTCTTCCGCGCGGACCGGGTGCGGCGGGCCGTGCTCACCGAGGACGCGGTGGTGCGCAGGCCCGGGACGGAGCTGGCGCAGGTGTGGGAGGAGCTGCGCCGCCAGGTCGAGGAACGGCAGGGGGAGGTGACCCTGCGGGTGCGGGTGCACCGTTCCCGGCTGGATCTGTTCCTGCGGCTGAACGCCGCGGTGCTCACGGGCGAGCCTCACCCGGAGGCAGGTGACGGCGAGTGGCTGCGGGCCGAACTCGCCGTGGACTCCGTGCAATGGGCGCGCTCCCTGCTCTCCTTCGGCCCGAACGCCGAGGTCCTCGCGCCGCCGGAGGCACGCGCCGTGCTCGCCGCGCACGCCACCGCTGTCATGGCGCTGTACGGGGAGCGGGGGCCGGGGGAGTCCGCAGGAAGCGGGTGAGCGCGGCGGTCAGCTCGGCCGGGGCGTCCTCCTGTACGAGATGTCCGGCACCCTCGATCAGCCGCAGCTCGCAACCCGGGACGAGGGAGGCCAGTTCGTGCCCGCGGGCAACCGGTATCCAGGTGTCCTCGGTGCCCCAGCAGATCAGCACCGGCAGGTCGATCTCCCCGTACCGGTGCTGGATCTCGTCGGTGAACCGTTGGTCGTTCTGGCTGATCTGCCGGTAGAAGGCGGGCTGTCCGGCCTCGGTGCACCAGGGCGCCACGAGCCGGTCCAGGACCGCCTGGTGGAGGCCGGGGTGGCTGGCGGAGCTCACGTACTCCCGGACCAGCGCCCGGTGCAGTCGGGGCGTCAACTGCCCGAAGACCTCCGGGTGTCCGCCGAGCAGCCGGTAGGTGGGTGAGCCCCACGGGGCCAGCGCCACCGGGTCCACCAGTGCCAGCCGGCGGTAGCGGGCGCCGTGCAGGAGGTGGGCGCGCAGGGCCACGCAGCCGCCGAAGTCATGGGCGACCACGGCGGGTGCGGGCAGCTGCCAGTGGCCGAGGAGCTCGGTGAGCACCCGGGCCTGGGAGCCGAGCGAGACGTCCTGGCCCTCGAACTGCGCGGAGACGCCGTAGCCGGGCAGGTCCCAGACGAACACCTGGTGGTCCTGGGCCAGTGCGCGGGCCACGGCGCGCCAGACGTACGAGGAGAAGGGCGTCCCGTGCACCAGGACGACGGGCGGCGCCCCGGCCCGGCCCAGTGCCGCCCAGCGGACCTCGCCGGCGGAGCTGGGGAACGTGCGGTCCAGGACCCATGCGTCGTCGTTCATGAACCGGAGCCTAGGGTCTTTCGTCGGGATCAGGCCGGGGCAGGGAGCGGGGCGTCAGTCGCCGACGCTCCGCGGCGGCTCCGAAAGACCCCAGGGCTGTCCCGAAGCGGATCAGGAGGGCGCCGGGCCGTCCAGCCAGTGCAGCCGGCCGAGCGTGACCAGCCGAAGCCGGCGACGGGCGGTCCTGGCCACCGACCGGTCGCCGTCCGGGCCCGCGTCCAGCATCGCCGAGGCGGTGATCACCATGTGGTCGACGTAGAGGCCGCCCAGCATGAGCAGGTCCTCCTCGCTCCAGCCCCGCGACTCCGGTTCACCCGCGAGCGCGGCCGCCACCTCCTCGGCGAACCGCTGGAGCTGGGCGGCGATGGCCTCGCGTACCGCGCCGACCCCGCCGTGCTGCTCGCGGGCGATGAACCGGAAGTGGGCGGGCTGCTCGCGGACATGGCGCGTTATCAGGCCGACGCTGCGGTCCAGCCGGACCTCGCTGTCGCCGGTCTCGGCGAGGATCGCGCCGATCATCCCGTGCAGGCTGTCCAGCGTCTGCTCGACGAGCGCCACCCCGAGCGCGGCGATGCCGTCGAAGTGCCGGTAGAAGGCCGTGGGCGTCACGCCCGCGGCCCTGGTCACCTCACGCAGGCCCAGGCTGCTCAGGCTCTGGTGCTCCAGCAGTCCGAGGGCCGCGTCCAGCAGTGCCTGACGCGTCTTCAGCTTCTGGGTCTGGCGGATGCCGACGATGTGACTCATGCCATTCAGTAAACAACTGTTCTCTGGAGCGGGGAAGGGGTGTGCGGGTCTAGACTGACAAGTCAGTGAACACTCGTGCTCTCAATTGTGGAAAGGCTGACCATGATCGTCCTCGTCGTCGCCCTGCTCCTGCTGGGAATCATGCTGGGAGCGGTGGTCCAGATCCCCCTTCCAGTGGCCCTCGTCCTCGGCGCGCTGATCGGCTGCTGGCTGCTGGTCTTCGCCGTGCGCGAGCGCATGGGCTCACAGCGCCGGTCGCACTGACGGCCGCAGTCCTCCCCCTTGACGGCCACCACCACCGTCCGGTCCGCGAAACCGCATCCACCTCCGAAGGAGTCCGCACCATGACACTCACCGCACTCACCCGCCGCTCCGAAACCACGGACACGACCGCGCCCGGCGCCCCCACCGGTGCGCCGCGGGACCCCGCTGGGCGTCCCGCAGCCGGCCGCGCGATGCGCGCCCTCAGGTCCACCCGTGACGCGGACGGTCTCGCCGTCGCCTCCTTCATTCTCGGACTCGTCGGTCTGCTGGTGATGAACGTCCTGCTGGGCCCGGCCGCCATCGTCATGGCGATCGTCGCGCTGGCCCGCTCCACCGCACGCCGCGGCCGGGCGCTGCTGGGGCTCGCACTCGGCATCGCCGACCTGGTGATCCTGGCCTTCCTCGTCACCGGGAACGGCGCCGTCGCCTGGAACTTCGGCGGCTGACCGAGCGCGATCGACGACGCTCACCCCACCGGATCGGGCTCCGGAACGGGGCGGGTGACAGGCACCTTCCGCGGTGCGCGGGCACCGGGACACCATGCGCCCGCCGTACGCCCCGCCGCAGGCTCGTAGAATCGAGCCCACCATGGCTTACCTCGACCACGCCGCGACCACACCGATGCTTCCGGAAGCGATCGCGGCGATGACCGCCCAGCTCGCTGTCACCGGCAACGCGTCCTCACTGCACGCCGCCGGGCGCCGGGCCCGCCGTACCGTCGAGGAGTCCAGAGAGACCCTCGCCGATGCCCTCGGCGCGCGCCCCAGCGAGGTGGTCCTCACCTCAGGCGGTACCGAGTCGGACAACCTCGCGGTGAAGGGCCTGTACTGGGCCCGCCGCGACGCCGACCCCCGCCGCACCCGGGTGCTGGCCAGTCCGGTCGAGCACCACGCGGTGCTGGACGCCGTGGACTGGCTCGCCGAGCACGAGGGCGCGACCGTCGAGTACCTCCCCGTCGACCGGTACGGCCGGGTCCACCCGGACGTGCTGCGCGAGGCGCTGGTCCGCGACCCCGACGACGTCGCGCTGATCACCGTGATGTGGGCCAACAACGAGATCGGCACCCTCATGCCGGTCCATGAACTGGCAGCCGTCGCCCGCGAGTTCGACGTGCCCATGCATGCCGACGCGGTGCAGGCCTTCGGGCAGCTGGAGGTCGACTTCGCCCGCTCGGGGCTGGCCGCGATGACCGTCAGCGCACACAAGATCGGCGGCCCGTTCGGCGTCGGCGCGCTGCTGCTCGGCCGCGACTACACCCCCGTTCCGGTGCTGCACGGCGGCGGTCAGGAGCGTCATGTGCGCTCCGGCACCCTCGATGTGCCCGGCGTCGCCGCGTTCGCCGTGGCGGGACGGCTCGCTGCCGAGCGGCGGCCGGAGTTCGCCCAGGAGATCGGCGGCCTGCGCGACCAGCTTGTCGCGGCGGTCATGGCGCAGGTCCCGGACGCCGTCCTGGGCGGCGACCCGGCCCCCGGCGGGCGCCTGCCGGCCAACGCGCACTTCACCTTCCCCGGCTGCGAGGGCGACTCCCTCCTGCTGCTGCTGGACGCCCAGGGCATCGAGTGCTCCACCGGCTCCGCCTGTACGGCCGGGATCGCCCAGCCCAGCCATGTGCTGCTCGCCACCGGCACCGATCCCGACCTGGCCCGTGGCACCCTGCGCTTCTCGCTCGGCCACACCACGACCGAGCAGGACATCGAGGACGTCGCGCGGGTGATCGGCCCGGCAGTGGAACGGGCCCGGACGGCGGGGCTCAGCTGACGGTCCGGGGTCATGGGCCCGGCTGAGGGGCACGGAGCGGTCGGCCCCGGCCGGCGGTCAGGGTGGTCGGCCCGGCCGGCGGTGACAGGGCGGCGGCCTGCCTGAGGTCAGGGGCGGCGGGCCCGGCCGATTGCGGGCCGGACCGATTGCGGGCCGGACCGCTGGCCTGCGGCCTCAGGCGGTCGCCGCCGCCCGGACCAGCTTCAGATAGCGGTCCCAGTCCCAGTGCTTCCCCGGGTCCGTGTGGTCGGTTCCCGGCACCTCCACGTGCCCGATGATGTGCTCGCGGTCCACGGGTATGCCGTACCGCCCGCATATCGTCGCGGTCAGCCGCGCGGACGCCCGGTACATCGCGGCCGTGAAGTCCTGCGGCCGGTCCACGAACCCCTCGTGCTCGATGCCGACGCTGCGTTCGTTGTACGAGCGGTTTCCCGCGTGGAACGCCACGTCCAGCTCGCGGATCATCTGGGCCACATGCCCGTCCTTGCGCACCACGTAGTGCGCCGCCGCCCCGTGTCCCGGGTCCTGGAAGACCCTGACCGCGCTGCGGAAGCTGCCCTGGGTGACATGGATGACGACCCGGTCGATGCCGTAGTCGTCGGGGCGGTCGGCCCGCCGCCAGTTCGCCGGTGACGCGGCCGCCCACTCGGCCCGCGCGAAGTCCACCTCACCGGGCCTGCGGGGCTTCTCCACGCCCGGCAGCCGCCACCAGGCCCGCTTCAGGGCGTCCCGCGCCAGCGCCGCCGTCCCCACCGCCGTGACGGCGCCGCCGATCAGCACCGAGCGCCGGCTGATGCCGGTGCCCTCGCCCGAGGGCCCCTCGGTGCCCGGCGTCCCGTTGGTCCCCATGTGAGCGACAACGCATATCCGGGAGCGTTCGGTTCCCGGTGCCCCGTACCCTGGTGGAGCTATGACTCAGACTTCCCAGCGCCCCCTCCGCGTCCTCGCCGCCATGTCGGGCGGCGTCGACTCCGCCGTCGCCGCCGCCCGCGCCGCCGAGGCAGGTCATGACGTGACCGGTGTGCACCTCGCCCTCTCCGCGAACCCGCAGTCCTTCCGTACCGGGGCCCGCGGCTGTTGCACGATCGAGGACTCCCGTGACGCCCGCCGCGCGGCGGACGTCATCGGCATCCCCTTCTACGTCTGGGACCTGGCGGAACGCTTCCGCGAGGACGTCGTGGAGGACTTCGTCGCCGAGTACGAGGCGGGGCGCACCCCCAACCCGTGCCTGCGCTGCAACGAGAAGATCAAGTTCGCGGCACTGCTCGACAAGGCCCTCGCGCTGGGCTTCGACGCGGTCTGCACCGGCCACTACGCCACCGTGGTGCTCGGCGAGGACGGCAGCCGTGAGCTGCACCGCGCCAGTGACATGGCCAAGGACCAGAGCTACGTGCTGGGCGTGCTGGACGAGCGCCAGCTCGCGCACGCGATGTTCCCGCTCGGCGACACCCTTACCACGAAGGACGAGATCCGGGCCGAGGCCGAGCGCAGGGGGCTCGCCGTCGCCAAGAAGCCCGACAGCCACGACATCTGCTTCATCGCCGACGGCGACACCCAGGGCTTCCTGGCGGACCGCCTCGGCGGCACGGCGGAGGGCGACATCCTCGACGAGTCCGGCACGAAGCTCGGCACCCACGAGGGCGCCTTCGGCTTCACCATCGGCCAGCGCAAGGGCCTGCGGATCGGCCACCCCGCAGCCGACGGCAAGCCGCGCTACGTCCTGGACATCTCCCCGGTGAACAACACCGTCACGGTCGGCCCCGTCGAGGCCCTCGACGTGACCGCCCTGACCGCGATCAGGCCCCGCTGGTGCGGCACACCGCCGTCCGGCCCCGGCACGTACACCGCCCAGTTGCGCGCCCACGGCGGCGAGACCGAGGTGAGCGCCGAACTGGTGGACGGGACGCTCACGGTCTCGTTCACCGAGCCGGTACGGGGCGTGGCCCCCGGCCAGGCGGTCGTGCTGTACGACGGCACCCGCGTGGTCGGGTCCGCGACGATCGCGACGACGGTGCGCCGCGAGACGGCCGCGGCCGGCTGACGCGCCCGTCCGCGCGGCCACGCCCGACCCCTGTACGGGCGTGGCCGCGCGGAGTGCTCCCACCCCCCGGGTCTGCCCCCGGCCCCGCACAGCGGGGCAACCCCCCGGGCTTGCCCCCGGCCCCGCACGGCGGGGCTTCAGGACGCCTGGCGTACGTACACGTCGCGGGTGAAGAACTCCGCCAGCACCGGCGCGATCACCTGGGGCGCCAGCTCCCGGGTCTGGCCCGTCAGGGTGCGGTGGCGGCCCCTGGGCAGCGCGTCCGCCAGCTGCCGGGTCGCCGACCGGGCGCCGGCCGGGCTGAAGCCGCCGCAGACCACCATGGTCCGCGCCGTGACGGAGGCGAGCCGCTCGGCCGGGATTGCGCCGTTGCCCAGCACCGCGTCGTCGTAGGCCAGTGTGTGTGCCACGGACACCAGGCTCCGCCACAGCGGGGCACTGCGCATCCTGGCGATCATGTCGGCCGCGACGCCCGTCACGGACAGGAACAGCTCCACGGCCCCGTCCCGGTCGCCGGCGGACAGCAGCCGGTGCAGCCGGGCCGTGCAGCCGGCCTTGAACAGCAGTCCGGAGGTGCCGGGCGTGTACGGCGGCTGGTACACCGCGATCCGGTCGACCGGGAGCCCTGCGGCCTGTGCCTCCAGGGCCAGCGCACCGCCGGCCCCGACACCGAACACCGAGGGGCGGCCGCCGACCGCCGCGACGATCGCGTTCAGGTCCTCGATCTCGCGCTCCACGGCGTAGGGCGAGCTGTCACCGCTGGAGCCCCGGCCCCGCCTGTCGTACGTGACGACGTGGAAGCGCGGCGCGAGCAGGCGCGCCAGCGGAGCCTCGGTCGCAGCGGTGCCGAGCGCCCCGCCCACCAGGATCACCGACGGTCCTTCACCCCTGCGCCGGTACGCGATCAGGGTGCCGTCGCGGGAGAGAGTCTTGTCCATGTGTAGGTGGACTGCGGGGCGTTCGGAAACTCATCGCCGGGCGCGAAGAATTTTTGAGGTTTCTCTTCTCCGCAGCTCAGAGCGGTTCTTGACGATCAGTCAAGGATCAGGACGCGACCGCCTCGGCGTCGTAGAAGCAGAAGTGGTCCTTGATCTCCGCGACTTCCGGCTTGGGGTCCGGATACGCCCACACCAGATCGGCCGCGTCCGGCAGCGACCAGTAGGAGGCGTCCCCCTTGAACGGGCAGTGGGTGCTGGTGTCCGACGCCGACAGCAGCTCGGTGCGGACGTCCTCGGGCGGCAGGTAGTAGCGGACCGGACAGCCCGTCTCACGCAGTACGAGCGGGTGCCGGCTCTCGGCGAGCAGCACGCCGTCACGGACCACGCGCACATGCTCGGTGCCGGGCTCGACGGTGATGCGGTGTCCTCGGGTGGCAGTCATGTATTACTCAGCCGCACGGCCCGCGGGTTTCTTCCCCGGATTCCGGGCCGCCGGTGACGGGCTCTACCGTTGCCCCATGAAGATCTGCGTTTTCCTCTCCGCCGCCGACCTCGACGACCGCTACACCGGGCCCGCCCGCGAATTCGCCGAACTGCTCGGCCGCGGTGGACACACCCTGGTCTGGGGCGGCTCCGAGAGCGGGCTGATGAAGGTCGTCGCGGACGGGGTGCAGGAAGCGGGCGGGAGGCTGGTCGGGGTGTCGGTGGACTTCCTGGCCGCGAAGGCGCGCACCGACGCCGACGAGATGGTGATCGCACGCGACCTCGCCGAGCGCAAGGCGCTGCTCCTGGAGAAGTCGGACGCCATCGTGATCATGGTCGGCGGCACCGGCACCCTCGACGAGGCCACCGAGATCCTGGAGCTCAAGAAGCACGGCAAGCACACCAAGCCGGTCGTGCTGCTCAACACGGCGGGCTTCTACGACGGTCTGCGCCAGCAGTTCCAGCGCATGGAGGACGAGGGCTTCCTGCCCCTCCCGCTGACCGAGCTGGTGTTCTTCGCGAAGGACGGGGTGGGCGCCCTGGCCTACCTGGAGGAGTGGTCCGGCCTGCAGTGATGGATACGGGTGCGACGATGGGGGCATGCCCACTCACCTCATCACCGGCGCCGGTTCCGGCATCGGCGCAGCTGTCGCCCGCCGTCTCCTGGAGCGCGGGGACGATCTCCTGCTCCTGGCCCGCGACGCCGGCCGTGCCAAGGAACTCGCCGCCCTGTACCCCGGCGCCCGCACGGTCGTCGGCGACCTCTCCAACCCGGACCGGCTCTCCTGGGCCTTCGCCCAGCAGCCGATGCCGGAGCGGCTCGACTCGCTGCTGCACATCGCGGGGGTCGTCGAGCTCGGCCGGGTCGGCGACCTCACACCCAAGGCGTGGCACGTCCAGCTCAACGCCAACCTCGTGGCCCCGGCCGAGCTGACCAGGCTCTTCCTGCCCCAGGTCCGTGTCGCCCAGGGCCACGTCCTCTTCGTCAACTCCGGCGCCGGGCTCGCCGCGCACGCCGAATGGAGCGCGTACGCGGCGAGCAAGCACGGACTGAAGGCGCTGGCCGACTCGCTGCGCCACGAGGAGCACGGGAACGGGGTCCGGGTGACCTCCGTCTACCCCGGGCGCACCGCCAGTCCCATGCAGGCCAAGGTCCACCAGCAGGAGGGCAAGGAGTACGACGCCTCGCGCTGGATCGACCCGGAGTCCGTCGCCACCACGATCCTGATGGCGCTCGACCTGCCGCGCGACGCCGAGGTCAACGACCTCACGGTGCGCCCCGGCCGCTGACGGCACGGCCGGGGAACGGCCGTAGGCTTCCCGCGTGAGCGAGAAGAGCAAGTTCAGCGGGTGCCCGGCCACCGGAATCGGTTCCATGCCAGGAGGCGACGCCAGGGAGGCGGCGAAGACCGTCACCGGCTCCTTCGGGGACGGGCAGGGTGTGCCCTACCTGGCGGAACTGCCCGCACGCGGACCGGGTGCGGACATGATCGGGCGGACCATCGGGCTGCTCGTCGAGATGTACGGGCACGTCGAGCCGAGCGGCTGGCGGATCAGCGACCGGCCGGGGCGCGACACCCGCCGGGCCCGGTCCTGGCTCGGCGAGGACCTCGACGCCCTGGAGGAGTTCACCCAGGGCTACGAGGGGCCGCTCAAGGTGCAGGCCGTCGGGCCCTGGACGCTGGCCGCCGCGCTGGAGCGCCGGGGCGGCGAGGCCGTGCTCGGTGACCCGGGCGCCTGCCGCGACCTGGCGGGCTCGCTGGCGGAGGGGCTGCGCAACCATCTCGCCGAGGTACGGCGCCGGATGCCCGGCGCCCAGGTGATCCTCCAGCTCGACGAGCCGTCCCTGACCGGGGTCCTGCTCGGCCGGGTCAGCACGGCGAGCGGCTACCGCACCTACCGGGCCGTGGACCGCCAGGTCGTCGAATCCACCCTGCGTGACGTGCTGGGCGCGGCGGGCGAGGGCGCCACGGTCGTCCACACCTGCGCGCCCGAGGTGCCGTTCGCGCTGCTGCGCCGGACCGGGGCGGGCGGTATCTCGTTCGACTTCTCCCTGCTCACCGAGCGTGAGGAGGAGGCGATCGGGGAAGCCGTCGAAGGCGGTACCCAGCTGTTCCTCGGGGTGGTGCCCGGCACCGACCCGGCCTCGGGCGGATTGTCGGACCCGGGCGGTAGCGTCATGGGTGTCAGGACGCTGTGGCGCAGGCTGGGGCTGAATCCGGGGACTCTCACGGAGTCCGTGGTGATCACTCCCTCGTGCGGTCTCGCGGGTGCGTCGCCCGCGTACGCCCGTGCCGTGCTCGCCCACTGCGCCCGGGCCGCGAGATCGCTCGCAGACAACCCTGAGTAACGGGGCACTGGGTAACGGGAGGACGGGACGATGGCCGGCGAACAGCAGACGGCAGTGCCAGCGGAGGCACAGGAGCGGCACGCGCTCCTCGCCGAGCAGCTCGAGGAGCACCGCTTCCGTTATTACGTGAACGACCAGCCGGTCGTCAGCGACGCGGAGTTCGACCGGCTGATGCGCGAGCTGGAGGCCCTGGAGGACACGTATCCGCAGCTGCGGACGCCCGACTCGCCCTCGCAGAAGGTCGCGGGGCCCTACCGGACGGAGTTCACCTCCGTAGAGCACCGCGAGCGCATGCTGTCCCTGGACAACGCCTTCGACGACGAGGAGCTGGCCGCCTGGGGCGAGCGGGTCGCCCGGGACGTCGGCGCCACCGGCTACCACTTCCTGTGCGAGCTCAAGATCGACGGCCTCGCGGTCAACCTCACCTACGAGAACGGCCTGCTGACCCGGGCCGCGACCCGCGGCGACGGCCGGACCGGCGAGGACATCACGCCCAACGTCCGTACGATCGCGGAGATCCCGCACCGGCTCAAGGGCGACCGGATCCCGGCGCTCGTCGAGATCCGCGGCGAGGTCTTCTTCCCGATGGAGGGCTTCGAGGAGCTGAACGCCCGGCTGGTGGAAGCGCAGGACAAGCCCTTCGCCAACCCGCGCAACGCGGCGGCCGGTTCACTGCGCCAGAAGGACCCCAAGGTCACGGCCACCCGGCCGCTGCACATGGTGGTGCACGGCATCGGGGCCCGCGAGGGCTTCGACATCGACTGCCTCTCGCACGCCTACGAGCTGCTGCACGAATGGGGCCTGCCCACCGCCAAGTACAACAAGGTGGTGGACTCCCTCGAAGGCGTACGGGAGTTCATCGCCCACTTCGGCGAGCACCGGCACTCCGTCGAGCACGAGATCGACGGCGTCGTCATCAAGCTCGACGAGATCCCGCTGCAGGGCCGGCTCGGCTCCACCTCCCGCGCACCCCGCTGGGCGATCGCCTGGAAGTACGCGCCGGAGGAGGTCAACACCAAGCTGGTCAACATCCGGGTCGGCGTCGGCCGCACCGGCCGGGTCACCCCGTACGCGCAGGTCGAGCCGGTCGAAGTGGCGGGCTCCGAGGTCGAGTTCGCCACCCTGCACAACCAGAACGTGGTCCGGGCGAAGGGTGTCCTGATCGGTGACACGGTGGTGCTCCGCAAGGCCGGCGACGTGATTCCGGAGATCCTCGGGCCGGTCGCCGACCTCAGGGACGGCACCGAGCGGGCGTTCGTCATGCCCACCGAGTGCCCCGAGTGCGGGACGGAGCTGCGGCCGATGAAGGAGGCCGACATCGACGTCCGCTGCCCGAACGCGCGCTCCTGTCCGGCGCAGCTGCGCGAGCGGGTCTCCTATCTGGCGGGCCGCAAGTGCCTGGACATCGACCACTTCGGCTATGTCGCGGCAGCCGCCCTGACCAGGCCGCTGGAGCCCGCCGATCCACCGCTGCGCGACGAGGGGGACCTGTTCGGGCTGACCGTCGAGCAGCTGCTGCCCATCCGGGCCTATGTCCGCGACATGGACAGCGGACTGCCCAAGCGGGACCCGAAGACCGGTGAGGAGAAGACCGCGCTGGTCTTCGCCAACCAGCAGGGCGAGCCCAAGAAGAACGCCCTGGGCATGCTGGACGCCATCGCCGCGGCGAAGGAAGCACCGCTGGCCCGGATCCTCACCGGGCTCTCGATCCGCCATGTCGGACCGGTCGCGGCGCAGGAGCTGGCCCGCCAGTTCCGGTCCGTCGAACGGATCGACGAGGCCACCGAGCAGGAGTTGTCCGACGCCGACGGGGTCGGCCCGATCATCGCGGCATCGGTCAAACAGTGGTTCGCCGAGGAGTGGCACCGGGAGATCCTGCGCAAGTGGCGGGAGGCCGGGGTCCGGATGGCTGACGAGGGGTCGGGCGAGGACGAGGGGCCGAGGCCGCTCGAAGGGCTGACAGTCGTCGTCACCGGCACGCTGACCGGTCACACCAGAGATGGCGCGAAAGAGGCCCTGCAGAGCCGTGGAGCGAAGGTGACCGGCTCCGTTTCGAAGAAGACGTCCTTCGTCGTGGTCGGCGACAACCCCGGGACGAAGTACGACAAGGCGATGCAGCTGAAGGTGCCCGTGCTGAACGAGGAAGGGTTCGCCGTGCTGCTCGAAGAGGGTCCCGAAGCCGCGCGCGAGGCGGCGGTGCAGGCGGCCGAGGAGTAGGGCCGGGAGCGGGGCGGGGCCGCGGACGGCAGCCGGGCCGGTGGCGCGAAGGGCGTCCGTGCGTGGCCGGATTCACCCGGTCGGCGCATAGCAGAGGCTGACGGACGGTCGGTTCGCATTCGGGCAAGAGCTGTAGACCGCTGCCCCTGGGGCCTTTGGCGGCCTACTGTTGAGAGATGCGCCTGCGGTGCCCCGCCACCGGGTGGGTTCCGGGGGCGTGGTGGCACGGAACGGAACCATCAGGTGACATCGGCACCGCCGGCTGTGAGAGGGACGGAATGAAACCGACCGAGAACGCCGCGCCGGTGTCGCGGCTGCAAGGTTTCGTCGCACTCACGCCCAAAGTGGGTGCCGTCGTCGTGGCCCTCGCCACCGTCCAGCTCGCGACCGGGTTCTACCGGACGGTGAGCGGCGGGCACGCACTCTTCCCGGACGGGCCGGCCGGCTGGTCGCTCGCCGTGCTCACCGGCATCGTCGTCGGCCACCTGGTGGCGCTCGGCCGCGACCGCTGGTGGGGCGGGACCGGCTCCGGGGCCGCTCTCACGCTGGCCGTGCTGCTGCTCTACGGCTGGGTGCCGGCCGGCCTGGTCAGCCTGGTCGTGGTCGTGCTCGTCGGGGTGGCCCGCAGACACCGCTGGTGGCAGGGGCTGCTGCACGGCGCGGTGGACATCCTGGGGGTGGGCGCGGCGGCGCTGGTGCTGGCCGCCTTCGGCGAGGTGCAGACCGTCGAGTCGCCCTGGCAGCCACTCGACTGGGGCATCGACGCCGTCCCGGAAGTACTCCTCGCGGCCTCCACCTACCTGCTCGTCACCCGGGTCCTGCTGTGGTACGCCCGGTCCCCCCAGGGCGGCGGGCTGCCGACCGTGGCCCGTACCGCTCTGCTGCGGCAGGGCCTCGTCGCGGTCGCCCTGCTCGGTATCGCGCCGCTGATCTGCGTGGTCGCGATGGCCTTGCCGGTACTGCTGCCGCTCTTCGCGGTGCCGCTGATCGCGCTGGACTCCACGCTCTGGATCGCCCGTGCCAGGGCGGAGGAGCAGCTGCGGGACCCGCTGACCGGGCTGCCGAACCGGCAGTGGCTGCTGGAACGCACCTGGACGGCCCTGGAGGAGGCCGAGAGCCTCGGCACCCGGGCCGGCCTGGTCCTCATCGACCTCGACCGCTTCCGGGCGGTCAACGACACCCTCGGCCACCTGGCGGGGGACCGGCTGCTGCTGCAGATAGCGGAACGGCTCCGTCTCGCCCTGCCGCGCGGGGCGGAGGTGGCCAGGCTCGGCGGCGACGAGTTCGCCGTCCTGCTGCCGACCGCGGACTCCACCACCAGCGCCCAGCGGGTCGCCCGGCACCTGGTCGCGGAACTCTCCTCGCCGCTGGATCTCGACGGGCTCACGCTGGTGCTGGAGGCCAGCGCGGGCGTCGCCGTCTACCCCGACCACGCGCTGGACGCGGAGGGGCTGCTGCGGCGCGCGGACGTGGCGATGTACCAGGCCAAGCGCGACCGTACGGGTGTCGAGGTGTACGAGTCGAAGCGTGACAGCAACACCCCGGACAGGCTCGGCCTCCTCGGTGATCTGCGGCGGGCTCTGGACGCCGGCGAGGTGGAGCTCCACTACCAGCCCAAGGTCCGCTTCGACGGCCAGGTGGCCGGGCTGGAGGCGCTGGTGCGCTGGGTGCACCCGGAGCGCGGGCGGGTTCCTCCGGACGAGTTCATCGCCATCGCCGAGTCGTCCGGGCTGATGCCGCACCTCACCGAGTACGTACTGGAGACGGCGCTGGCGCAGGTCGCCCGGTGGCGGGCGCAGGGGCTGTTCGTGCCCGTCGCGGTCAACGTCTCCCCGCGCGATGTGCACACCCCGGGATTCGCCGGCGGCGTCGCGGCCCGGCTGGCCCGGCACGGCGTTCCGGCCGGTGCCCTGCAGCTGGAGATAACGGAACACGTGCTGCTGGAGGACCCGCAGCGGGCCGCGGACACCCTGGCCGGGCTGACCGGGCACGGCGTGAAGATGTCGCTGGACGACTTCGGCACGGGGTACTCCTCGCTCGTCCATCTGCGCCGGCTCCCGGTCAGCGAGCTCAAGATCGACCGGTCGTTCGTGGCCCGGCTGGCCATCGACCACGAGGACGCGGAGATCGTCCGCTGCACGATCGACCTCGCCCACTCGCTCGGTCTGCTGGTCGTCGCCGAGGGCGTCGAGGACGACGAGACCTGGGAGCGGCTGCGGGATCTGCGCTGCGACGCCGTCCAGGGGTGGCTGGTGGCGGCCGCGATGCCGCCGCAGGAGGCGACCGCGTGGCTGCGGGCGCGGGGCGAGCACGGATGGCGGCGGCCGGCGGAGCTGGCGGCGGCCGCCGCGGCAGCCGCGGCGGCGGCGGCGAGCGTGGCTGCGGCGAGCGTGGCCGCGGCGACGCCCGAGCTGGAGCAGCGGCCGTCCGGGCGGACGGCGGACTCGCGGCCGGCGACGACGTAGGACGCGGTGGCGGCTGCGGTGAGGTCACCGGGGGCGCCCGGTGGGTGCTTTGTCCGCAATCTCCCCATGGTCGGACGGGCCTGGGGAGAGGCCCCTCGACGGGGCCGGTCACCGGCCGGCGGGTTGTCGCAGGGGCGGGCCGGGTGCGGTGTTCCACGGGTGGCCGTGGCCGGTGCGGGCGACACCATAGGATTGGGGGCCGGCGGCACGTTTCCACCGGCCGTCGGCCCCAGCCAGAAGACACACCAACCCCTGAGGATCGCTGCATGCCTGGCATCACGCGCGAGGAGGTCGCCCACCTCGCCCGGCTGGCGCGTCTGGAGCTGAAGGGCGAAGAGCTCGATCACTTCGCCGGCCAGCTCGACGACATCATCGGCGCGGTCGCCCGCGTCTCCGAGGTCGCCGACCAAGACGTACCGCCGACCTCCCATCCGCTGCCGCTGACCAACGTCATGCGGGCGGACGAGGTCCGTCCCTCGCTCACCCCCGCGCAGGCGCTCTCCGGCGCCCCGGCCCAGGAGCAGCAGCGTTTCAAGGTGCCGCAGATCCTGGGGGAGGACTAAAAAGCCATGACGGACATCAGCACCATCATCAAGTTCACCGCCGCCGAGATCGCCGCGAAGATCGCATCCGGTGAGCTCACGGCCGTCGAGGTCACCGAGGCCCACCTGGCCCGGATCGACGCCATCGACGAGAAGGTCCACGCCTTCCTGCACATCGACCGCGAGGGCGCGCTCGCGCAGGCCCGCGCCGTCGACGCCAAGAAGGCCGCGGGCGAGAAGCTCGGCCCGCTGGCCGGCGTCCCGCTCGCGCTCAAGGACATCTTCACCACGCAGGACATGCCGACCACCGTCGGTTCGAAGATCCTCGACGGCTGGATCCCGCCGTACGACGCGACCGTCACCAAGCGGCTGAAGGCCGCCGACGTCGTCATCCTCGGCAAGACCAACATGGACGAGTTCGCCATGGGGTCCTCCACCGAGAACAGCGCCTACGGCCCGACCGGCAACCCGTGGGACCTCACCCGCATCCCGGGCGGCTCCGGCGGCGGCTCCTCGGCCGCGCTCGCCTCGTTCGAGGCTCCGCTCGCCATCGGCACGGACACCGGCGGCTCGATCCGCCAGCCCGCGGCCGTCACCGGCACCGTCGGCGTCAAGCCCACCTACGGCGGCGTCTCCCGGTACGGCATGGTCGCCTTCTCCTCCTCCCTCGACCAGGGCGGCCCCTGCGCCCGTACGGTCCTGGACGCGGCCCTGCTGCACGAGGCCATCGCCGGGCACGACCCGCTCGACTCGACCTCCATCGACGCCCCGGTCCCGCCGGTCGTCGAGGCCGCGCGCAACGGCTCCGTACAGGGCATGCGCGTCGGAGTCGTCAAGCAGTTCTCGGGCGAGGGCTACCAGGCCGGTGTCGTCCAGCGCTTCAACGAGTCGGTCGAGCTGCTGAAGTCCCTCGGCGCCACGATCGTCGAGCTGGACTGCCCGTCCTTCGACCTCGGCCTCTCCGCGTACTACCTCATTGCGCCGTCCGAGTGCTCCTCGAACCTCGCCCGCTTCGACGCCATGCGCTACGGCCTGCGGGTCGGCGACGACGGCACGAAGTCCGCCGAGGAAGTCACCGCGCTCACCCGTGAGGCCGGCTTCGGCGACGAGGTCAAGCGCCGCATCATTCTCGGCACGTACGCGCTGAGCTCCGGCTACTACGACGCGTACTACGGTTCGGCGCAGAAGGTCCGCACCCTCATCACGCGGGACTTCGAGAAGGCCTTCGAGCAGGTGGACGTCATCGTCTCCCCGACGACGCCCACCACCGCCTTCCCGATCGGCGAGCGTGCCGACGACCCGATGGCGATGTATCTCGCGGACCTGTGCACCATTCCGACCAACCTGGCCGGCAACGCCGCGATGTCGCTGCCCTGCGGCCTGGCGCCCGAGGACGGCCTGCCGGTCGGGCTGCAGATCATCGCCCCCGCCATGAAGGACGACCGGCTGTACAAGGTCGGAGCCGCCGTCGAGGCCGCTTTCGTGGAAAAGTGGGGACACCCGCTGCTCGAGGAGGCTCCGTCGCTATGAGTGCCATGGCAAAGAAGGCCAAGAACTTCAAGAAGTCCAAGACCGGCGTGTACGTCGCGCTCGGCAGCACCGCGTTCGGTGCGCTCAGCGTCGTCAAGCAGGCGAAGCTCGCGCGCAACGACAACGACATGCTGCGGCTCGTCGACGCGGCTGTCTCCGCCGCCGCCATCGTCACCGGCCTCGCGATCCTCTATCGCGAACTGAAGCGTCTCGGCGACGACGACGTCCTGCTGGGCTGAGAGGGAAAGTTTCACCGTGACTGTCATTGACCTGGAGTCGTACGAGGGCGCCCTCGCGACGTACGACCCCGTCATGGGCCTCGAAGTCCATGTCGAGCTCGGCACCAAGACCAAGATGTTCTGCGGCTGCTCCACCGAGCTGAAGCAGGACGCGAACTCCCAGACCTGCCCGGTCTGCCTCGGACTGCCGGGCGCGCTGCCGGTGGTCAACGAGATCGGCGTCGAGTCCGCCATCAAGATCGGTCTCGCGCTGAACTGCGAGATCGCCGAGTGGTGCCGCTTCGCCCGGAAGAACTACTTCTATCCGGACATGCCGAAGAACTTCCAGACCTCCCAGTACGACGAGCCGATCGCCTTCAACGGCTATCTGGACGTCCAGCTGGAGGACGGCGAGATCTTCCGGGTGCAGATCGAGCGCGCCCACATGGAGGAGGACACCGGCAAGTCGACGCACGTCGGCGGTGCCACCGGCCGCATCCACGGCGCGTCCCACTCCCTGCTCGACTACAACCGTGCGGGCATCCCGCTCATCGAGATCGTCACCAAGCCGATCGAGGGAGCGGGCGCCCGGGCCCCCGAGGTCGCCAAGGCGTACGTCGCCGAGCTGCGCGAGCTCATCAAGGCGCTCGGTGTCTCGGAAGCCCGGATGGAAATGGGGCAGATGCGCTGCGACGTGAACCTGTCGCTGCGGCCGCACGGCCGCGAGGCGTTCGGCACCCGTTCCGAGACGAAGAACGTGAACTCCCTGCGTTCCGTCGAGCGGGCCGCCCGCTTCGAGATCCAGCGCCACGCCGCGGTGCTGAACTCCGGCGGCACGATCGTGCAGGAGACCCGGCACTTCCACGAGGAGGACGGCTCCACCACGGCCGGCCGCATCAAGGACAACGCCGAGGACTACCGCTACTTCCCGGAGCCCGACCTCGTACCGGTCGCCCCGGCCCGTGCCTGGGTCGAGGAGCTGCGCGGCGGCCTTCCCGAGCTGCCGCGGCTGCGCCGCGCCCGGCTCAAGGAACAGTGGGGCGTGTCCGAGCACGACATGCAGTCCATCCTCAACGCGGGTGCGGTCGACCTGATCGTGGCCACGACGGATGCGGGCGCACCCTCGGACCAGGCCCGCAAGTGGTGGATGGGCGAGCTGGCCCGTAACGCCAACGAGACCGGCCGCGGTCTGGACGAGCTCCCCGTCACTCCGGTGCAGGTCGCCAGGGTGGCCGAGCTCGTCGCCTCGGGGGACCTCAACGACAAGCTGGCCCGCCAGGTCCTGGAAGGCGTGCTCGCGGGCGAGGGCGACCCGGACACCGTCGTCGAGAAGCGCGGCCTGAAGGTCGTCTCCGACGAGGGCGCGCTGTCCACGGCCGTCGACGAGGCCATCGCGGGCAACGCCGCCATCGCGGACAAGATCCGCGGCGGCAAGGTCGCCGCCGCGGGCGCGCTCGTCGGTGCCGTCATGAAGGCGACCCGCGGTCAGGCGGACGCCGCCCGGGTGCGCGAGCTGATCCTGGAGAAGCTCGGCGTCGAGGGCTGAGCCCCGTCCCGTACGTCCTCGAAGGGGCGGTGCACCCGGATCCACCGGGTGCACCGCCCCTTTCACCGCTCCGGAGAGCCCGCTGAACACCGTCACCGCCGAAATCGTCTCCGTCGCTCTCCTGCTGGGGGTGCTGGCGTTCGCCGTCGTACGCCCCCGGGGGCTGCCGGAGGCGACCGTGGCCGTGCCCGCGGCGGTGCTGCTGGTCGCGGTGGGTGCGGTGTCCTGGCCCGAGGCCAGGTCGCAGGTGGGCGACCTGCTGCCGGTGGTCGGTTTCCTGGCCGCGATCCTGGTGCTGGCGCAGCTCTGCGCGGACGAGGGGCTCTTCACCGCCACCGGGGACCTGGTCGCCCGTGCCTGCGGCGGGCGGACCGGCCCGCTGCTCGGCGGGGTCTTCGTCGTCGCCTCCGTGATCACGGCGGTGCTCAGCCTGGACGCCACCGTGGTCCTGCTGACGCCCGTCGTCCTCGCGACCGCGGCACGCGTCGGGGCCCGCCCCCGCCCGTACGTCTACGCCTGCGCGCACCTCGCCAACTCGGCCTCGCTCCTGCTCCCCGTATCGAACCTGACCAACCTGCTGGCGTTCACGGCCAGCGGTCTCTCCTTCACCCGCTTCGCCGCCCTGATGACGCTGCCGTGGCTGGCGGCGATCGCCGTCGAGTACGTCGTCTTCCGCCGGTTCTTCGCGGCCGACCTGGCGGCGGGGGCGCACCCGCCGAAGCCGGGGGAGGACCGGCCGGGGTTCCCCGTCTTCACGCTGGTCGTCCTCGTGCTGACCCTGCTCGGTTTCGTCGTGACCTCGTTCGCGGGCGCGGAGCCGCTGTGGGCGGCGCTGGCGGGCGCCGTCGTGCTGGCCGTCCGGGCGCTGGTGAAGCGGGACACCACCGTGAAGGGCGTGGTGCACTCCGCCAACCTGCCGTTCTGCCTGTTCGTGCTGGCCCTCGGCGTCGTCGTCAAGGCCGTCGTCGACCACGGTCTGGGCGCCGGCATCGGCCGCCTCCTGCCGGACGGCTCCTCGCTGGCCGCGCTGCTGGCGGTCGCCGCGGTGGCGGCCGTGCTCGCCAACCTGATCAACAACCTGCCCGCGATCCTCGCGCTGCTCCCGGTCGTCGCGGCGGCGGGTCCGGGGCCGCTGCTGGCCGCGCTGATCGGGGTGAACCTCGGGCCGAACCTCACGTACGTCGGTTCGCTCGCCACCCTGCTGTGGCGCCGGATCCTGCACACGCACGGCGAGTCGCCCGAGCTCGGCCGGTTCACCAGGCTCGGGCTGCTGACCGTACCGGCGACCCTGGCGGTGTCGACGGTCGCGCTGTGGGGGGCGCTGCGGGTGATCGGGGTGTGAGGGGTGCGGCCCGCTCGCCCTCGAAACCTCCGGGGCGGCACAGCCGGGAGTGAAGCAGACCGCCGCCGCCCGCTGGTCCGCCACCCGCCTCCCCGCCGTGCCGATGTCGCCCATATGCGGATCCAGGTGCTGTGAGGAAGGCCACGAAACGGGCAAAGGATCACAGTTGGCTGTCAGAGTGACGATTCTCAAGGTCATGCGTTCTCTTGTGGACGGTTCTGTCGAGCCCACGGAGAGACCACGAACCCGCAGGGAGAACGTCCCTTGGCTGCCATCGCCCGCTGGTGCATCGCGCACCGCCTCCTCGCCGTCCTCATCTGGCTGCTCGCCCTGGGTGGCACGGCCGCCGCCGCAGGGTTCGCGGGCACCTCCTACACCAACGACTACGAGGCCCCCGGCACCGAATCCGGCCGTGCCGCCGCCCTGCTGAAGAGCGGCTTCACGAATCTCGGCGGTGACACCGACACCATCGTCTGGCACACCGACGACTCCACGGTGCGGGCAGCCGACGTCGAGCAGCGGATGGACAGGACCCTGCGCGCGGTCGAGCGGCTGCCGGGTGTCGGAGACGTCAGCGGGCCCTACACGGCGGCCGGCGCCGGGCAGATCAGCGCGGACGCGCACACCGCCTACGCCACGGTCACCTTCGACCGGCAGGCCGACGACGTACCGGTACGGCAGGCCCAGGCCGTCGTCGACACCGCGAAGGCCGCCTCGGGCGAGCACCTCCAGGTCGAGCTGGGCGGCTCCGCCGTCGCCCTCACCGAGGCGCCCGGAGCCCACCTCAGCGAGGCCATCGGCGTCGTCGTCGCCGCCCTCGTGCTCTTCCTCGCCTTCGGCTCGCTCGCCGCCAGCATGCTGCCCATCGCCACCGCGCTCGTCTCGGTCGGCACGGCGTACGCGGGGATCGTGCTGCTCGGACACCTGATGACGGTCGCCGACTTCGCACCCATGCTGGGCATGCTGGTGGGGCTCGGCGTCGGCATCGACTACGCGCTCTTCATCGTGACCCGGCACCGCAAGGGGCTGCGGCGCGGCCTGACCGTCACGGAGGCGGCGCAGCACGCGGTCGCCACGACCGGGCGGGCCGTCGTGTTCGCCGGCGCCACCGTCTGCATCGCGCTGCTCGGCATGCTGATCCTGCGGCTCAACTTCCTCAACGGCGTGGCCGTCGCCGCCTCGCTCACCGTGGTCCTGACCGTGGCAGCCTCCGTGACCCTGCTGCCGGCCCTGCTCTCCCTGATCGGCCTGCGCGCGCTCAGCAGGCGCGAGCGCGCCCGGCTCGCGGCGCACGGCCCGCAGTCGGACCCGCCCACCGGTTTCGCCGCACGCTGGTCCGCCTTCGTCGAGCGGCACCCCAAGCTGCTCGGCGGGATCGCGGCGGTGGTGATGCTGGTCCTCGCGCTCCCCACCTTCGCGCTCCACCTGGGCAGCTCCGACCAGGGGAACAACGCGAAGTCCTCCACCACCCGGCAGGCGTACGACCTGCTGGCCGACGGCTTCGGTCCCGGCGTCAACGGACCGCTGACCGTCGCCGCCCAGCTCGACGGCGCCGACGACCGGCTCGCGATGGACGCGCTGCCCGCGACGCTGCGCGCCACCGACGGCGTCGCGTGGGCCTATCCGGTCACCTACAACTCCAGCGGCGACACCGCGTTCGTCACCGTCGTCCCGGACTCGGCGCCGCAGTCCCGGCAGACCAGCGCGCTCGTCGACCGGCTGCGCACGGACGTACTGCCGCAGGCGGCCGACAACACCTCGCTCCAGGCCCATGTGGGCGGTGTGACCGCCAGCTACGACGACTTCGCCCGGATCATCATCGGCAAACTCCCGCTCTTCATCGGCGTCGTCATAGGGCTCGGCTGCCTGCTCCTGCTGATGGCCTTCCGGTCGGTCGGCATCCCGCTGAAGGCGGCGGCGATGAACGTGGCGGCGGTCGCCTCCTCGTTCGGCGTCGTCGTCGCGATCTTCCAGTGGGGATGGGGAAGCGAACTGCTGGGCCTGGGCAGCGCGGGCCCCATCGAACCCTTCCTGCCCGTGATCATGGTGTCCGTGCTCTTCGGCCTCTCCATGGACTACCAGGTGTTCCTGGTCGGCCGGATGTACGAGGAGTGGCTGGAGACGGGCGACAACCGGCGGGCGGTCCGGGTCGGCCTCACCGAGACCGGCCGGGTGATCAACTCGGCCGCCGTGATCATGATTTCGGTCTTCCTCGCGTTCGTGCTCAGCGGCGACCGGGTCATCGCGATGTTCGGCATCGCGCTCGCCGCTGCCGTGGCACTGGACGCGTTCGTCCTGCGCACCCTGCTGGTCCCCGCCCTGATGCATCTGCTGGGCGGCGCCAACTGGTGGCTGCCGGGCTGGCTGGACCGCCGGCTGCCGCGCCTCAGCATCGAGCCGCCCGACTGCCGGGTGCGCGCGAAGATCCCGAGGGCGGGCGCGAGCGAGGACGACGAGGCAGTCGTGGCCGCGCAGCGCGTCCACTGAGCGGCTGGGAACCGCGGTAGGTGAGGTGTGCGCGGGGCGGCGGGGTCTCGCCCGGACCTTCGACGCGGGGCCCGGGACCGTGAGGCGGCTGCCGGTCGGCGGGTCGGCGCCGGTGGGCCAGGGGCCCGGCCCGGTGACCCGGCCGGCGCGCAAGCCGGTCGGACCGGCGGGTTCTCCCGCCTCGCGGTGTGAGACACGACTCGGAAATCCGGTCCTGTCCGGCCCCGGAACGCCGGGCCCCGCGTGGCTGAGGCGGGGCCGGGGAGCAGGGCGTGGCCGTACGTTAAGAAGGTTCTCATCCGCGGCACCTAGCGTGCGGGAAATGAACCCCACCACTCCCACTACTCCCACAGCTCCCGTCGCCGAGGGCGACGGCGAGAAGACGACGGCGAAGAAGGCCGTCACCGACACCGCCGGGACGAAGGACTCGGCGGAGCACCGCGACGAGGCGGCCACGGAGTCCGGAGCGGCTGCGGACCGTGCGGCGGACGCCGACCTGGACCTGGACGGCGGTCAGGACCTCGACGCGGAGTTCGAGGAGCCCGGCAAGGAGTCCTCCGGCCTCGGCGTCGCCGCCGCGGCCGTCGTATCCGCCGGTCTCGGCGTCGTCACCCTCAGCGGAGGCTGGACCAGCCGGGTGGCCGCCGAGCGCGAGACCCTGCTCGGCCAGATGAAGACGGCGTCCGGTGGCTCGGCGGCGCAGCAGATATCCGAGATCTACGGTGACGCGTGGCACGCCACCGCGCTGGTGAACGGCCTCTTCGGACTGGTCGCACTGCTGGTCGGCGTCTTCGTCCTGGTCCGGCCCGCGTTCGGCAGGCCGTCCGCGCACCCGCAGGCCGGCTGGGTCCGCGCGGTGGCGACCGCGGGAATCGTGCTCGGTGTGCTCGGCGTGCTGATCGCGGTCTGCATGTACTTCGACCTCATCGTCGCGCTGCCCACGGCGCCGGCGGCGCCGGCAGCGGGCAGCTGAGACCCGCCCCACGGGAACGGGGACACTGCGGAGGCGGCCCGGCTCCCGGGCCGCCTTTCTGCTGTCCCGCAATCCCTGGCGGGCCGGGACTTCCCCTTCCCTAGGGTGCGTTCAGGCAGGACCTAAGGCATCCGCAGGGGTGTTCGCGGCCTTACTGCGGTGGCCTGAGCGGATACCTAAGGCCCCGGCCCGCCACAGATGCGGAACTCGCCCGATGCGGCGGCACCCCTGGGGGACGAGAGTGGTGGCACGGCAGAAGAACTGCCGCCACCGAGGCCCAACGGGCCCTCGTCACCAGGGGAATCGCATGTACGAGCTGGAACTCCACAAGATCATGCAGGCCGAACTGATCCGCCGCGCCGACAACGAGCGGCTCATCCGTGAGGTCCGCCGCAACCGCCGGGCCAACCGCGGCTCGGCACGCAAGGAAGCTGAGAGGACGGTGAGCGCGGACAGGGACCGGGAGCGCTTCGCGCACGCCGCCTGAGGGTGGAAGGCGATGTCGGTTCAGATTCCCGGAGCCGCACTGTCGGACCCGTGTGCGATGCTCGGCGACGTGGAGACCAGGTCAGTGAGTCCCGTGTTCGTCGGCCGCGCAGGTGAACTCACCTCGCTCACCGATGCGCTCGCCCGCGCCACCGTCAAGGCCGCCGGCCCGGCCGGCGGCTCCGGCGGAGAGCCGCAGGCGCTGCTCATCGGTGGCGAGGCGGGCGTCGGCAAGACCCGTCTGGTCGAGGAGTTCCTCGCGGTGGCGGTCCGCCGCGAGGCCGTCGTCGCCGTCGGCGGCTGCGTCGAGATAGGCGCCGACGGCCTCCCGTACGCCCCCTTCTCCACCGCCCTGCGCGCGCTGCACCGCATCCTCCCCGAGGAGATGGCCGCCGCCTGCGCGGGGCAGGAGGGCGAACTGGCCCGGCTGCTTCCCGAACTCGGCGAGGTGGGCCGGGACGCGGCCGACGAGCACGGCACCGCCCGCCTCTTCGAACTCACCGCCAGACTGCTGGAACGCATCTCGGCGGACCGTGCCGTGGTGCTCGTCCTGGAGGACCTGCACTGGGCGGATTCATCCACCCGGCACCTCCTCGCCTACCTGTTCCGTACGCTGCGCAGCGGCCGCCTCGTCGTGATCGGCACCTACCGGGCCGATGACATCCACCGCCGCCACCCGCTGCGCCCCCTGCTCGCCGAGCTGGACCGGGTCCGTACCGTCCGCCGTATCGAACTGGCCCGCTTCAACCGGGCCGAGGTCCGCCGCCAGCTCACCGGCATCCTCGCGGACACCCCCGAACCCGCTCTGGTGGACGAGATATTCGAGCGCTCCGACGGCAACGCCTTCTTCGTCGAGGAACTCGCCTGCAGTCTCGAGTGCGGCGACAGGGCCGGACTCCCCGACTCGCTGCGCGACCTCCTCCTCGTCAGACTCGAAACGCTCTCCGACGACGCCCAGCGGGTCGCCCGGATAGTCGCCGAGGGCGGTTCGGCCGTCGAGTACGAGCTGCTGGCCGCCGTCGCCGGCCTCACCGAGGACGACCTCATCGAGGCGCTGCGGGGAGCCGTCGGCGCCAACCTGCTGCTCAGCACTCCGGAGGGCAACGGCTACCGCTTCCGGCACTCCCTGGTCCGCGAGGCCGTCAGCGACGACCTGCTGCCGGGCGAACGCTCCCGGCTCAACCGACGCTACGCCCAGGCCCTGGAGGCCGACCCCACCCTCGTCCGCGACGGGGAACGGGCCACGCGCCTGGCCAGCTACTGGTACGGCGCACACGATGCCGCCAAGGCCCTGCCCGCCGTGCTGAAGGCCGCCGTCGAAGCGCGCCACCGCAACGCCTTCGCCGAGCAGCTACGGCTGCTGGAACGGGCGATGGAGCTGTGGGACGATGCCCCCGAAGCGGTACGCAGCACGCTGCGCCCCATCGACTACGCCGAGGTCTACCCGGCCTGCGGCCGCGACAACGCCGCCCCGCTGAGCTATCTCGACCTGATGGCCGAAGCCACCGTCGCCGCCCGCTTCGGCGGCGAACGCGAACGGGCCCTCGCCATCTGCAAGAAGGCCCTTCGCCTCCTGGACGGCGAAGACGACCCCCTGCGCGCCGCCTGGTTCTGGATCCAGCGCTCCCGGCTGATCCAGGACCTCACCCGCGGTGACGGCTGGGACGAACTGGCCACTGCCGAGGACCTGGTCCGCGGTCTGCCCCCGTCGGTCGTCCACGCGGACGTCCTGACCAACGTGGCCGGCTGGGGCGCCGTGCACCGGCCCGGCGCCGAAACGCTCGCCGCGGCCGACCGCGCCGTCGAGTACGCCCAGTTGGTCGGCGACGAGTACATCGAACTGCATGCCCGGCTCACCCGCGGCTGGCTCACCGCCGACGCCGGAGGCGCCGACGCGGGCATCACGGAGATGTACGCCGTCCGGGACCGGGCCGACGAGCTGTGCCTCGTCGGCATCATGGGCCGCGCCAGCATCAATCTCCCCTCCGCCCTGGAGAACATGGGCCGTTCCCTGGAGGCGGTGGCCGCCGCCGACCACGGGATCGAGGTCTGCCACAGCCACGGCGTCGCCGACACGGAGGCCTGGGTCCGCACCAACCAGGCGATGTCCCTGTTCTCCCTCGGCCGCTGGAACGAGGCCCTGGCGACCACCGAGGCCGCCGGCCGCAAGGCCCAGTCCCGTAAGGCACAGGGGCTGGTTGCCGCCCGCCTCACCGAAATTTCGCTGGCCCGGGGCGACTTCGACGAGGCCGGACGACAACTGGCGCTGGTGAATCGGCATTTCGGGTCCAACGACCCGCAGCCCCAGCACCTCATCAATCCCGTCCGCCACGCCATCACCCTCGCCGTGCAGCAGGGCCGGCTCCTGGAGGCCCGGGCCGCCTTCGAGGCCCAGGCGGAGCAGGGTTTCCCGACGGGTACGCAGCGCTACGCGCTGCCCCTTCTGCACATCGTCGCGTCGGCCGAGGCCGACGCCCGCGGTCTGCCCGCCACCGAACCGGGCCGGCCGGCGATCCTCGCCCTCGTCCGGAGCCATCTCAAGCGACTGCCGATGCTCGTCCCGGTATGGGCGGCCTACGGTCTGCTCGTCGACGCCGAACTGGCCCGGGCCGAAGGCCTCGACACCCCTGAGCACTGGTCCCGTGCCGCCCAGGCCTTCATCCCGCTGCACCGCCCCTACGAACTGGCGCAGATCCACCACCGCTGGGCGGAGGCCCTGCTGGTGGCCTCCGGCGACGGGCCCACGGCCACCACCCTGCTGCGCGAGGCACACAGCACCGCCCGGCGCCTCGGGGCCCGTCCGCTGATCGAGACCATCGAGCTGCTGGCCGGCCGGGCCCGCATCACGCTCACCGCCGCCGACGCGCCCCGGGGCGCCGGTTCGGCTTCCGGTTCCGGTTCCGGCGACGAGATCCCGGTCGCCGTCACGGTCCCGGACGGCGACGCCGCCACCGATGAGCTGGCCGGCCGCGCCCACGCCGAGGAGCAGCTCAGGGCCGCGGCTGCCGCCGCTGTGGAGTCCTTCGGGCTGACCCGGCGCGAACAGGACGTGCACCGGCTCGTCGCCGCAGGCCACACCAACCGCAGGATCGCCGAGGAGCTCTACATCTCGCCCAAGACCGCGAGCGTGCACGTCTCCAACATCCTGGCCAAGCTCGGAGTGGCCAGCCGGGGCGAGGCAGCCGCGCTCGCCCACCGGCTGCGCCTCTACCGCACGCCGACGAGCTCCTAGCGGCCGCTTCCGGCCGGGCCGTCTTCGGCCGGGCGGTCTTCCGCCGGGCTGCTTTCGGCCGGGTCGCCGGAATCCGGGTCCTCGGGGGCGGCCGGGCCGCTTTCGGCCGGCTCGCTCTCCCCGGCGTCCGGCCGGCGGACCACCACCTTGCCCGAGGTGAGGTCTATCGGGCCGCGAGCCGGGTCACCGACGCCGAGATCCACCCGGGTCAGCTCCAGCCGCCGCTGCTCCTCGGCAGCGTGCTTGCGGCCCGGTGCGAAGAGTTCCTCGAAGAAGTTGAACACGGGCCGCGCACCCTTCCGCCTGCTGTGGCCGCTACCGCACCTCGACCAGCAGGATCTTGTCGTCTCCGGGCTTCGGGGTGCCGCGGGTGTCCGTCTCGCTCGTGACGAGCCAGAGCTTGTTGCCGCCCGCAGCGAGCACGGTGCGCAGACGGCCGTACTTCCCCTTCAGGAACGACTGCGGAGCCGCCAGGGGTTCCTTGTCGTCCGTACCGGACAGGGGAATGCGCCAGAGCCGCTCACCCCGCAGACCGGCCATCCAGATCGAACCCTTGGCGAAGGCGATGCCGCTCGGGGACGCCTCGGACGTCTTCCACTGTGCCACGGGATCACGGAACCCGGCCTCGCCGGCCTTGCCCTCGGCATCCGGCCAGCCGTAGTTTCCGCCCGGCACGATCCGGTTCAGCTCGTCCCAGGTGTCCTGGCCGAATTCGGAAGCCCACAGCTGCTTCCGGCTGTCCCAGGCCAGCCCCTGCACATTGCGGTGACCGTACGAATACACCACGGAGTCGGCCTGCGGGTTGCCGTGCAGCGGCTCCCCGTCCGGCGTCATCCGCAGGATCTTGCCGGCCAGCGACTTCTTGTCCTGCGCGAAGCCGTCGTCCCCGGTCTCGCCCGTCCCCGCGTACAGCATGTGGTCCGGGCCGAAGGCGAGCCGCCCGCCGTTGTGGATGGAGCCCTTCGGGATGCCCCGCAGGATCGTGTCGGGGGCGCCGAGCAGCTGACCGGCGGTCTTCCCGTCCTCGTCGTAGAGCATGCGGGCGATGCGGTTGTCCGAAGCGGTGGTGAAGTACGCGTAGACCAGGTGATCCGTGCCGAAGGTGGGGGAGACCGCGATCCCCAGCAGCCCGCCCTCCCCGGCGGGAGCCACCCCGGGCACGGTGCCCAGCAGCGTCTTCTTCCCGCTCTTCGCGTCGATCCTGGTGATCGTCCCCTTGTCACGCGAGGACACCAGCAGGTCACCGCCCGGCAGCGCCGCGAGGCCCCACGGTGAGTCCAGCCCCTCCGTGAGCGTCGACACCACCTTCGCCGAGCCCTTCGCGGGCGGTGGAGCGACCGTGGGCCGCGAGGCGGAGGGCGAGGGCGAACCCGCCGGACTCGACTTGCCCGACGGGGTCCCGGAAGGAGAACCCGCCCCCTGGCCGGCCGTGCTCTGAGCCCCCTCGTGCGAGGAGCACCCCGCGGCGAGCGTCAGCGCGCCGATCGCCAGCAACGCCACCGCTCCGCGCCGCGCTCCCGCGCCCGTAGGCCGCCACGTACCGCGACTCCGCGGAGGCGTCGTGTGACGCCCCACCGGCTCCTGCACAGATCCGAACACCGCACCGATCCCTTCGACGGCCGCCTGTCTACCTGTTCTTACACCGCAGCCCCGCCCGAGGTTCCCGATGACGGCCGACTTTCTCGATCAGCGATCAGCGATCAGCGATCAGCGACCGGCGATCAGGAATCAGCGTCCGGCGTCCGACGGCACGGCGATCGGACGGCAGCGGACCGGCGCCCCGGCACCGCGCGCCCCGGCGGTCAGTCCCACGACTCCCGCGCCGGCGGCAGCCGGTCGAGCTCCGCGAGGTCCAGCGCCGTCAGCGTCAGCCCGGCCGCCCCCGCGTTCTCCACCGCCCAGCGCTCCTGCTTGGTTCCCGGCACCGGGACCACCTGCGGCCCCTGCCGCAGCGCCCAGGCCAGCGCCACCTGCGCGGGCGTCGCACCGTGCCGCTCCGCGACCCGCCGCAGCCCCACCACCACCGGCTGGTTCGCCGCCATCATCTCGGCGGTGAACCGCGGATGCCTGGCCCGCAGGTCGTCCGGTTCGAACCCCTGCCCCGGTGTGAGCGTCCCCGTCAGGTAGCCGTTGCCCAGCGGCATCGCCGCCAGGAACCCCACCCCCCGCGCCGAACACCACGGAAGCAGCGATTCCAGCGCCTGCGGGGACCACACCGAGAGTTCCGCCTGCACCGCGCTCACCGGGAACACCTGCTGTACCCGTTCCAGCTGCCGGATCGTTCCGTCATGCATCCGGGCACCCGGCCGGCGCGAAGCCCGCGCCCCGATCGCGCACAGCCCCAGAGCCCGTACCTTTCCCGCGGCCACCAGCCCGGCCATCGCGCCCCAGGTCTCCTCGACGGGCACCTCGGGGTCGGGCCGGTGCAGTTGGTACAGATCGATCACATCGGTCTGCAGCCGTCGCAGCGAGGCGTCACAGGCCCGCCGCACATAGCCGGGCCGGCCGTTGGCCACGACGTGCTGATCGCCCACCAGCAGCCCGCACTTGGTGGAGATGAAGGCATCCGCACGGCGTCCCTTCAGCGCCCGGCCCACCAGCAGTTCATTGGTGAACGGGCCGTACATGTCGGCCGTGTCGAGCAGCTCGACGCCGGCGTCGAGCGCCGCGTGCACCGCGCGCAGGGCATGGTCACCGCGCTGCTGCGAGGCGCTGTACGCCCAGCTCATCGGCATGCAGCCGAGACCGACGGCGCCCACGGCGAGCGCCGCCGCACCGAGACTCCTGCGCTCCAACTCCCCGAACCCTCCCTCGGTCCCGCCGGCACGGGACCACTCCGCACCCACAAAACTAACCTCTGCTCCCCGCGGGCCTTCGCATAGCCTCCTGACCATGACTTCCACCACGAACACCGCCCCCGCCCCCGACGTCTGGCTGCCGATTCCGGCCGACGGGATCGAAGGACTCCCCGAGGGTCTCAACTACCGTTTCTGGGACGGCGGGCAGGACTACCCGGCCGACCCCGCCCACTGCGCCTTCTACGTCGTTCCGTACATGAAGGGCCCCGAGGTCGCGGTCCGGCCGCTCGCCGGGATGAGTTCGGTGCAGGTCGTGCAGACGCTCTCCGCGGGCATCGACCATGTCGAGCCGGGGCTCGGCCTGCTGCCCGCCGGTGTCCGGCTGTGCAACGCCAAGGGGGTCCACGAGGCCTCCACGGCCGAACTCACCCTCGCGCTGATCCTCGCCTCCCTGCGCGGTTTCCCCGGGTTCGTGCACGGCCAGGACAAGGAGGAGTGGCGGTCCGGGTTCTACCCGGCGCTCGCCGACAAGTCCGTGCTGATCGTGGGGTACGGATCGATCGGTTCCGCCATCGAGGACCGGCTCGCGCCCTTCGAGTGTGCGCGGGTGGCGCGCGTCGCACGCTCTGCGCGGACAACCGCGCGCGGCCCCGTACACACGCTCGACGACCTGCCCACGCTGCTGCCCCGAGCCGACATCGTGATTCTGTCCACCCCGCTGAACCCGTCCACACAAGGGCTGGTGGACGCGGACTTCCTCGCGGCCATGCCCGACGGGGCACTGCTGGTGAACGTCGCCCGCGGCGGCGTCGTCGACACCAAGTCCCTGTTGTCCGAACTCGAGTCCGGCCGACTGCTCGCCGCTCTCGACGTCACCGACCCGGAACCGCTCCCTTCCGGCCATCCCCTCTGGCATGCTCCGAATGTCCTGATCACGCCGCACGTGGGCGGCAGCACCTCGGCGTTCCTGCCTCGCGCCAAGCGTCTGCTGTCGGGACAGCTCAGCCGTTTCGCCGCGGGAGAGCCGGTGCACAACGTCGTGCGCACCATCGGCTGAACGCGCTGCGAGCACGCTCCGCCGTGCTCGGTGCCTGCAACTCCCCAGCTCGTCACGGAGAGTAGAGGAACTATGTCCCTGCGTGACGAGTCTGGTGTATCGTCCCGAAAGGGAGGCTGCGCCGTGGAAGGGACGGCGCCGGGGAGGAAGCCACACGCGAGGGGGCGACGGGCGATGTACGGCCGATGGGCGAACGATCCGACACTGCGGGGCTGCCGAAGGCGGCCGCTGATGCGTCCGGTGCGCCGGCGCCGCATCCGGCGGGCCACCTCGGGGACACCCCGGTGAGCGCGCCGGCGAGCAGCCGCGGAGCGCTCCTGGCCCGGCAGCCGGCTGTCGCGCGGGCGCCCGCGCTGCTCCCGCAGGTCCTCCTCGGCCTCGTCTGCGCCGGGTACGCGGTGGGTGCGGCCGTGGGCTGGGGTTCGCCGCGACTGGCCCTGTTCATGGGGGACTTCGGCCTCAGTGTCGCCGCCCTGGTCGCCGCCGTCTCCTGCTTCCTCTTCGCGGGCGCCGCCGACAACAGGTTCCGGCCCGCCTGGCTGCTGTTCTCGCTCTCCTCCCTGATGGCCGCCGGGGGCAACGCGGTCTGGGGCTGGTACGAGTTCGTGCGCGGGCTCCCGGTGCCCAGCCCGTCCCTCGCCGATCTCTTCTACCTCTGCTTCGCGCCGCCCGCCATCGTCGGGCTGCTGGTTCTCGCCAAGCGCCCCGTCACCCGGGCCGGCTGGGTATGCCTGGTGCTCGACTCCTGGCTGATCGGCGGTTCGCTCCTCACGCTCTCCTGGAGCCTCGCCCTCGCCCACACCGCACACCTCGCGGACGTCGAGGGCGCCAGCGTGGCCCGGGCGGCGCTCTCGCTGGCCTACCCGCTGCTCGACATCGTGCTGGTCTCCATGGTCCTCGCACTGCACTTCCGGCGCTCCAGCGTCAACCGCGCCGCGGTGAACACCGCCATCGCCGCGCTCGCCCTGACGGTCCTGTGCGATGCCCTCTTCACCTCGCCGCTGCTGCGCCAGACCTACCATTCCGGCCAATTGCTCGACGCGGGCTGGTTCGCCGGTTCGCTGCTCCTGGCGTATGCCCCGTGGGGTGTCGGCCGGGAAGAGGACAACGCTGTCCAACAGCGGCCGGCGCCGCGCACCACCAGCCGCCCCATCGCCGGCTCGCTGGCCGCGCTGACGCCGTACCTCGCCGCCGCCGTCTGCACCCTGGGCATCCTCTACAACGTCATCGAGGGCCGCAGGGTGGACCGCGTCGTGGTCTTCACGGGGTGCACGGTGGTGCTCGCGCTGGTCGTCCGGCAGGGCATCATGCTCGTCGACAACATCGCCCTCACCCAGGAGCTGGCCCAGAAGGAGAACCACTTCCGCTCCCTGGTGCAGGGCTCCAGCGATGTCATCATGATCGCCGCCCCCACCGGCATACTCCGCTACGTCAGCCCCGCCGCCTCCGGCGTCTACGGGCGCGAGGCGGACGACCTCATCGGTGCCGAGCTCGCCTCGATCATCCATCCCGATGATCTGGGCCGGGTGGTGCACGAGGTGCGACGGTTCCTCGCCGCCCCGCCCGGCGAGGAGCCCACCACCCGCATCGAGTGCCGCTTCAGATCGGGCTCCGGCGACTGGCTGAACGTCGAGTCCACGGTCAACCGCCACCAGGGCGGACTGATCCTCAACAGCCGCGACGTCACCGAACGGGTGCGACTGCAGGCCCAGTTGCAGCACAACGCCGAGCATGACCCGCTCACCGACCTGCCCAACCGCGCGCTCTTCACCGACCGGGTCCGCCGGACCCTGGGCGGCCGCAGGTCCGGTGACGCCGGCACCGCCGTGCTCTTCATCGACCTGGACGGCTTCAAGGCGGCCAACGACCGGCTCGGCCACCAGGCGGGCGACGAGCTCCTCATCCAGGCCGCACGCCGCCTCCAGGACTCCGTACGGGTGGGGGACACCGCCGCGCGCCTCGGCGGGGACGAGTTCGCCGCCCTCATCGTCGGAGACGGCAGCCGCGAGCAGACCGCCCGCGAGTACCAGGTCCACGAGATCGCCGAACGGCTGCGGCTCACGCTCTCCCAGCCCTACCGCATCGGAGTCGGCGAGGTCAGGGTCACCGCCTCCATCGGTGTCGCCTTCGCCGAGCCCGGCATCACCCCCAACGACCTCATGCGCAACGCGGATCTCGCCATGTACCGCGCCAAGGCGGGCGGCAAGGACCGCGTCGAGCTCTACGCCCCGCAGATGCAGGCCGAGGTGGTGCGCCGCTCCGAGCTGGCGGCCCGGCTGCGCACCGCACTGCGCGACGGTGAGTTCGCGCTGCTCCATCAGCCCGTGGTGCATCTGACCAGCGGCACGGTCGCCGCCGTCGCCGCGCAGGCCCGCTGGCGGTCCGCCCAGGGGATCCTGTTCACCCCCGCCGAGTTCCTCCGCGTCGCCGAGGACAGCGACCGCACCGCCGAGCTCGGCCGCTGGCTGCTGGAGGAGGCCGTCGAGCAGGCCGCCGACCGGGCCAGGGCCGGACATCAGGTCTCCGTCGCCGTCCGGCTCCCCGCCCGCAGGCTGCTCGACAAGGGGATGCCGTTCGGTTCCGTCGAGGCGCTGCTCACCCGCTACGGGCTGCCGTCGGGGGCGCTGATGATCGAGGTCGCCGACAGCGACCCGAGGGTCCCCTTCGACGAACTCGAACAGCGCCTGGTCGCCCTGCGCCGGCTGGGCGTGCGGATCGCGCTCGACGGCTTCGGCAGCGGTTACGCCGCGATCAACGCCCTGCGCCGGCTCCCCATCGACGTACTGAAACTGGACCGCGGTCTGGTGGAGGGAGTCGTCGAGTCCGCCCGGCTGCACAAGATCACCAGCGGGCTGCTGCGCATCGCCTGCGACCTCGGCATGCAGTCCGTGGCCGACGGCGTCGACGTACCGGAACAGGTCCTCGCCCTGCGTGCCATGGGCTGCACGCACGGCCAGGGCATGGCCTTCTCCGGGCCGCTGGACGAGTACCGGCTGCGCCGTGCGCTGGTCCGCGGTGAGTTCCCGGTGCCCGGCAGCCCGGCCGCTCAGCCGGTCCTGGCAGGCGGCTCGATCCCGCTCCTCACCGGCTCACATGGTGAGACGGCCGTCCCACCCACTTGACACGTCGAGTGCGTCGGAGAGAGGGTCAATGCCATGCGCACCCGAATTCTCGTACTTGGAAAGCGCGTCGGCTGAAGCAGAGTTCCTCCTTGACACTCTGCAGACCGCACCGGCGCGCTCCCCTCGCTTGCCTCACGGCACGAGGGGTTTTTTGTTGCACCGACACCACGCAAACCGTCGCAAAACACATCGCAAAAACCCTCAGCTTCGAGAAGAGAATGCCGATGACCGAGCAGGCCACCGGGGCCCACCATCCCCAGCCGCGGGCCCGTAACGGCGGATCGTCGTCCGCCACCGTTGAGCACCTCACGGGCGCGCAGTCCCTCATCCGCTCTCTTGAGGAAGTCGGGGCCGACACGGTATTCGGTCTCCCCGGCGGCTGCATCCTGCCGGCGTACGACCCGCTGATGGACTCCACCCGGGTCCGCCACATCCTCGTCCGCCACGAGCAGGGTGCGGGTCACGCGGCCACCGGTTACGCGCAGGCCACCGGCAAGGTCGGCGTCTGCATGGTCACCTCGGGTCCCGGCGCCACCAACCTGGTCACCCCGATCGCCGACGCGGCCATGGACTCCGTGCCGATGGTCGCGATCACCGGCCAGGTCGCCTCGGCCGCCATCGGTACGGATGCCTTCCAGGAAGCCGACATCTGCGGCATCACCATGCCGATCACCAAGCACAACTTCCTGGTCACCCGCGCCGAGGACATCGCGCACACGATCGCGGAGGCCTTCCACATCGCCTCCACCGGCCGTCCCGGCCCCGTGCTCGTCGACATCGCCAAGGATGCCCTCCAGTCGAAGACCACCTTCAGCTGGCCCCCGGCCATGGACCTGCCCGGCTACCGTCCGGTCACCAAGCCGCACGCCAAGCAGATCCGTGAGGCCGCCAAGCTCATCGCCCAGGCCAAGCGCCCGGTGCTGTACGTGGGCGGCGGCGTCATGAAGGCCGGAGCCACCGCCGAGCTGAAGGTGCTGGCCGAGCTCACCCAGGCGCCCGTCACCACGACGCTGATGGCGCTGGGCTCCTTCCCCGACAGCCACCCGCTGCACGTGGGGATGCCCGGCATGCACGGTTCGGTCACCGCCGTCACCGCGCTGCAGAAGGCCGACCTGATCGTCGCCCTGGGGGCGCGGTTCGACGACCGGGTCACCGGCAAGCTGGACAGCTTCGCCCCGTACGCCAAGATCGTGCACGCGGACATCGACCCGGCCGAGATCGGCAAGAACCGTGCGGCCGACGTGCCGATCGTCGGGGACGCCCGCGAGGTCATCGCCGACCTCGTCCAGGCGGTCCAGGCGGAGCACACCGAGGGCCACACCGGCGACTACAGCGCATGGTGGAAGGACCTCAACCGCTGGCGCGAGACCTACCCCGTCGGCTACGACCTGCCGGAGGACGGCAGCCTCTCGCCGCAGCAGGTCATCCAGCGGATCGGCGAACTCGCCCCCGAGGGCACCATCTTCGCGGCGGGCGTCGGGCAGCACCAGATGTGGGCCTCGCACTTCATCAACTACGAGCAGCCCTCCACCTGGCTGAACTCCGGCGGTGCCGGGACGATGGGGTACGCGGTGCCGGCCGCGATGGGCGCCAAGGCGGGCATGCCCGACCGTGCGGTCTGGGCGATCGACGGTGACGGCTGCTTCCAGATGACCAATCAGGAGCTCACCACCTGCGCGCTCAACAACATCCCGATCAAGGTCGCGATCATCAACAACGGCGCGCTCGGGATGGTCCGCCAGTGGCAGACCCTCTTCTACAACCAGCGGTACTCCAACACCGTGCTGCACTCCGGCGCCGACACCGACGGCATCCCGGCGAAGGGCACCCGGGTCCCCGACTTCGTCAAGCTGTCCGAGGCCATGGGCTGCTACGCGATCCGCTGCGAGGACCCGGCCGACCTGGACAAGGCCATCGCCGAGGCCAACGCGATCAACGACCGCCCGGTCGTCATCGACTTCATCGTCCACGAGGACGCCATGGTGTGGCCGATGGTCGCCGCCGGCACCTCCAACGACGAGGTCCTGGCAGCCCGCGGTGTCCGCCCCGACTTCGGCGACAACGAAGACGACTGAGAGACAGAGAGAGACCGACTCCATGTCCACCAAGCACACGCTCTCCGTCCTGGTCGAGAACAAGCCCGGTGTCCTTGCCCGGATCACCGCTCTGTTCTCCCGCCGCGGCTTCAACATCGACTCGCTCGCGGTCGGTACCACCGAACATCCCGACATCTCCCGCATCACGATCGTGGTGAATGTCGAGGGCCTGCCCTTGGAGCAGGTGACCAAGCAGCTCAACAAGCTGGTCAACGTCCTGAAGATCGTCGAACTCGAGCCGGCCGCTGCGATCCAGCGTGAGCTCGTCCTGGTGAAGGTCCGCGCCGACAGCGAGACCCGTTCCCAGATCGTCGAGATCGTCCAGCTGTTCCGCGCCAAGACCGTGGACGTCTCCCCGGAGGCCGTCACGATCGAGGCGACCGGCGGAGCCGACAAGCTGGAGGCGATGCTCAAGATGCTGGAGCAGTACGGCATCAAGGAGCTCGTCCAGTCCGGCACCATCGCCATAGGACGTGGCGCGCGCTCGATCACCGACCGGTCCCTGCGCGCCCTCGACCGCTCGGCGTAGTCCTGCCGGGTCCGCCGCGCCGCTCGTATGGCGAGACCCGAAAACTTATCTGACGCACCCCGCCGTACGGTGGGACGCAACACCTGCACACCAAGGAGAAGAACCAGTGGCCGAGCTGTTCTACGACGACGATGCCGACCTGTCCATCATCCAGGGCCGCAAGGTCGCGGTCCTTGGTTACGGCAGCCAGGGCCATGCCCACGCGCTGTCGCTGCGCGACTCGGGTGTCGACGTCCGTGTCGGTCTGCACGAGGGCTCGAAGTCCAGGGCCAAGGCCGAGGAGCAGGGCCTGCGCGTGGTGACTCCGGCCGAGGCCTCCGCCGAGGCCGACGTCATCATGATCCTGGTCCCGGACCCGATCCAGGCCCAGGTCTACGAGGAGTCCGTCAAGGACAACCTGAAGGACGGCGACGCGCTGTTCTTCGGTCACGGTCTGAACATCCGCTTCGGCTTCATCAAGCCGCCGGCGGGCGTCGACGTCTGCATGGTCGCCCCGAAGGGCCCGGGTCACCTGGTCCGCCGCCAGTACGAGGAGGGCCGCGGCGTTCCGTGCATCGTGGCCGTCGAGCAGGACGCCACGGGCAAGGGCCTGGAGCTCGCCCTGTCGTACGCCAAGGGCATCGGCGGCACCCGCGCCGGCGTCATCAAGACGACGTTCACCGAGGAGACCGAGACCGACCTGTTCGGTGAGCAGGCCGTCCTCTGCGGTGGTACCGCCGCGCTGGTGAAGGCCGGGTTCGAGACGCTGACCGAGGCCGGCTACCAGCCGGAGATCGCGTACTTCGAGTGCCTCCACGAGCTGAAGCTCATCGTCGACCTGATGTACGAGGGCGGCCTGGAGAAGATGCGCTGGTCGATCTCGGAGACCGCCGAGTGGGGCGACTACGTCACCGGCCCGCGGATCATCACGGACGCGACCAAGGCCGAGATGAAGAAGGTCCTCACCGAGATCCAGGACGGCACCTTCGCCAACGCCTGGATGGCGGAGTACCACAACGGTCTGCCCAAGTACAACGAGTACAAGAAGGCCGACAGCGACCACCTGCTGGAGACCACCGGCCGTGAGCTCCGCAAGCTCATGAGCTGGGTCAACGACGACGACGCGTAACACCGATGCCCCAGGGGCGGGTCCCCGGACCCGCCCCTGAGGCGTCAGCCCTGCTTCACCGCTGGAAGAGGCGGCGTCGTACGTGTGTACAAGTCGTCCAGCCTCATGTGGGTGATCCTTCCAACGGGGCGCAGTATGCGCCGTCGCGCATGACTACACTTCAAGACACATACACGCGTCAGGCCCACAGTGTCGTGCGTCTTCCACGCGGCAAGCCCCTCCACCGCCTGCGGCCGTCGGGACGGCCGTCCGCACTGGACCTGTGAGGACTCACGTGAGCTCGAAACCTGTCGTACTCATCGCTGAAGAGCTGTCGCCCGCCACGGTGGACGCCCTGGGCCCGGATTTTGAGATCCGGCACTGCAACGGCGCGGACCGCGCCGAGCTTCTCCCCGCGATCGCCGATGTCGACGCCATCCTGGTGCGCTCCGCCACCAAGGTCGACGCCGAGGCGCTGGCCGCCGCGAAGAAGCTGAAGGTCGTCGCCCGCGCGGGCGTCGGACTGGACAACGTCGATGTCTCCTCGGCCACCAAGGCCGGCGTGATGGTCGTGAACGCACCGACCTCCAACATCGTCACCGCGGCCGAGCTGGCCTGCGGTCTGCTGGTCGCCACCGCGCGCAACATCCCGCAGGCCAACACCGCCCTCAAGAACGGCGAGTGGAAGCGCTCCAAGTACACGGGCGTCGAGCTGAGCGAGAAGACTCTCGGCGTCGTCGGCCTCGGCCGCATCGGCGTCCTGGTCGCGCAGCGCATGTCGGCCTTCGGCATGAAGATCGTCGCGTTCGACCCCTACGTACAGCCCGCGCGTGCCGCGCAGATGGGCGTCAAGCTCCTCTCGCTGGACGAGCTGCTCGAGGTCTCCGACTTCATCACCGTGCACCTCCCCAAGACCCCGGAGACCCTCGGCCTGATCGGCGACGAGGCGCTGCACAAGGTCAAGCCCTCGGTGCGCATCGTCAACGCCGCGCGCGGTGGCATCGTCGACGAGGAGGCGCTCGCCTCCGCCCTCAAGGAGGGCCGCGTCGCCGGCGCCGGTCTGGACGTGTACACCAAGGAGCCCTGCACGGACTCCCCGCTGTTCCAGTTCGACCAGGTCGTCTGCACCCCGCACCTCGGCGCCTCCACCGACGAGGCCCAGGAGAAGGCGGGCATCGCGGTCGCCAAGTCGGTGCGCCTCGCGCTCGCCGGTGAGCTGGTGCCGGACGCGGTCAACGTCCAGGGCGGCGTCATCGCCGAGGACGTCCGTCCCGGTCTGCCGCTCGCCGAGAAGCTCGGCCGGATCTTCACCGCCCTCGCGGGCGAGGTCGCGGCCCGCCTCGATGTCGAGGTGTACGGCGAGATCACCCAGCACGACGTCAAGGTGCTCGAACTCTCCGCGCTCAAGGGCGTCTTCGAGGACGTGGTCGACGAGACCGTGTCGTACGTGAACGCCCCGCTGTTCGCGCAGGAGCGCGGTGTCGAGGTCCGCCTCACCACCAGCTCCGAGTCGCCCGACCACCGCAACGTGGTCACCGTCCGCGGCACGCTCGCCAGCGGCGAGGACGTCTCGGTCTCCGGCACGCTGGCCGGTCCCAAGCACCTCCAGAAGATCGTCGCGATCGGCGAGCACGATGTGGACCTGGCGCTCGCCGACCACATGGTCGTGCTGCGCTACGACGACCGCCCCGGTGTCGTCGGCGCGGTCGGCAAGATCCTCGGCGAGGCCGGGCTGAACATCGCGGGCATGCAGGTCTCGCGGGCCGATGTGGGCGGCGAGGCGCTGGTCGTCCTCACCGTCGACGACGACGTCCCGGCGTCGGTGCTGTCCGAGATCTCGGCCGAGATCGGCGCGGCTTCGGCCCGTTCGGTGAACCTGACCGACTGATTTCCTTCGCAGCTCCACCGTGCCCGGCATCTAGACGTGCGTCTTACACGAACGTCTGCATGCCGGGTACGCTGTTGTGATGGGACATCGTGAGGATCTGCTCGAAGGCGCCAAGCGCTGCCTGCTGGAAAAGGGGTACGCCCGGACGACAGCGCGCGACATCGTGGCCGCGTCCGGTACCAACCTCGCCTCCATCGGCTATCACTACCGTTCCAAGGAAGCCCTGCTCAACCTCGCCTTCATCAAGGTGACGGAGGAGTGGGGTGACATGCTGACGGAGGAGGCCGGGGAGGTCGAAGAGGCCGCCGCCGCAGAGGACACCCCCCAGGCTCCGCTCGACCAGTTCCACGAGACCTGGGAGCGAGTGATCGGCAGCTACGAGAAGACCCGTGCCGTCTGGCAGCTCCAGATGGAGGTCATCTCCAGGATCGACACCGACCCCGAACTGCAGAAGGCACTGGCCGGCCCGCAGCGCGAGGGCCGGGACGGGCTCGCGGAGAACATGCTGGGCATCGACCCGGAGGCCGACCCCGAGCGGGCGCGGGTGGCAGGGATCTTCTGCCAGGCGCTGCTCGCCGGTGTGATGGTCCAGTGGATGATGGACAGCGACTCCGCACCGTCGGCCCAGGACCTGACGGACGGGCTCAAAGTCGTACTGGAGGGGCGGAACCCGTCCCGCCAGGACCCCTCCTGAGCGCGACCGGCAACTGCGTTCTGGAAGGCGGAAGTTGAGGGACGTCGTGGGGCGAGCTCAGGGACCGTGCGGGAACGTCTGCCCGCAGCCGAAGGGCCGGCCGGCGCGGTGAGCGCCAGCGGCCCGGATCACGCGCTCCCCGCCTGGTGTCAGCCCGGTGGCAGCGCCCGGCAGAGTGCCGCCAGTGCCTCGGTGAAGGCGCGGTCCGGCGGGGAGGCGTAGCCCACGACCAGACCGTCCGTGGCCGGCATCGTGGCGGCCGGATGGCGGAAGTCGGCGAGCCCGTCCAGGCCGAGCCCCTGCCAGGCGGCGGCCTTGACCGTCGACTGTTCCGTGCCGGGCGGCAGCCGCAGGACGGCGTGCAGTCCGGCGGCGATGCCGGTGGGCGTGACGTGCGGGGCGTGCGTGGCGAGTGCCGCGACCAGCTGGTCGCGCCGCCCGCGGTAGCGCTGGCGCATCCGGCGGACATGGCGGTCGTAGTCGCCCGATTCGATGAGATCGGCGAGCGTCAGCTGATCGGGGACGCTCGCCCAGGCCTCACGTTCGCCCTTCGCCCTCAGCGCCGGGCCGACGAGGTGCTCGGGCAGCACCATCCAGCCCAGCCGGAGGGCCGGCGAGAGGCTCTTGCTGACCGAACCGAAGTAGAGGACCCGGTCGGGGTCGAGTCCCTGCACGGCACCCACCGGCTCCCGGTCGTACCTGAACTCCCCGTCGTAGTCGTCCTCCAGGACCAGCCCGCCCCGGCCGCGCGCCCAGTCGACGACGGCCGAACGCCGCTCCGGGTGCAGCGGGCCACCGGTGGGGAACTGGTGGGCCGGGGTGAGCAGCACGCTCCGCACCCCCGGCAGTCCGGCCAGCTCGTCGACGCGCGCGCCGTCCCCGTCGAGCGCCAGCGGGACCGTGCGCACCGCGGCGGCTTCCAGGATCGACCGGTGGAAGCCGAGCCCGTACGACTCCACGGCCAGCGGGCCGCGCAGCACACCGCCTGCGAACAGCAGCCGCAGGGCGTGGGCGAAACCGGAACAGATCACGATGTGTCCGGGTGTGGTGCGCACGCCGCGGGAGCGCGCCAGATAGTCCGTCAGGGCGCGCCGCAGCTCGATCCGCCCCTGCGGGTCACCCGGCCCGAACGCGTCGTTCGGCGCGGCGTTCAGGGCGCGCCGGGAGCTGGCGAGCCAGGCGGCGCGGGGGAACGAACCCGCATCCGGCTTGCCCTGGTGCAGGTCGTGGGCGGGCGTCGCCGGGCCCTCCGGCGCCTTCTTCGGCACGCGGACGGGTGTCAGGGGCGCGGTGCGCGGGGCGACGCGGGTCCCGGACCCCTGGCGGGCGGTCAGCCAGCCCTCGGCGACCAGTTCGGCGTAGGCGTCGGCGACGGTGTTGCGGGCCAGGCCAAGGTCGGCGGCGAGCGACCGGTAGGGCGGCAGCCGGGTGCCGGGAGCCAGCCGTCCCTCGCGCACGGCGTCGCGCAGCGCGCGGATGAGCACGGCCCGGCGACTGCCAGGACCCGCCAGGTCCAGGAGGAGGTCACTGCCGATCCGCTCCGCCGAATTGACCCATGAATCAGACAAGGAAATGCACCCTACGTGAGGTCTTTCGGGCTTCTAGCGTAGAGGACATGACGAACCACGAAGCAGCAGCCCGCACCCCCCGCATCAACTTCGCCAAGGCCGCGCCGAAGGCGTTCAAGGCCCTCATCGGCTTCGACGCCGCCGCCCGCCAGGGCCTGGATCCCGCGCTGGTGGAGCTGGTGCAGATCCGCTCCTCGCAGCTGAACGGCTGCGCGTACTGCCTGCACATGCACACCACCGACGCCCGCAAGGCCGGAGAGAGCGAGGAGCGGCTGCACATGGTGGCCGTCTGGCAGGAGGCCGCGAACTTCTTCACCGCCCAGGAGCGGGCCGCGCTGGCGCTCACCGAGGCCGTCACGCTGGTCTCCCGCGGCGGCGTCCCCGACGACGTCTACGCCCGCGCGGCGGCCGTGTTCGACGAGGCCGAACTCGCCGGACTGCTGGCCCTGATCTTCACCATCAACACCTGGAACCGCATCGCCCTGTCCACCGCCAAGGTGCCCGGCACGGACGAGCGGGCGGCGTAGTGACCGGTGGCCCTCAGAGCCGGGACGCCTTCAGGGCCATGTGCAGCAGCAGCCGGTCCTCCCCGTCGTTCAGGTCAAGGCCGGTGAGCTGCTGGACCCGGGAGAGTCGGTAGTAGAGCGTCTGGCGGTGGATGCCCAGTTCGGCGGCGGTCCGCGACGCCTGGCCCGCGCAGTCGAGGAACGTCTCCGCGGTACGGGCCAGGTCCCGGTGCGGCGGGGTGAGCAGGGGGCGGACGGTGTGGTCGGGCGGTGTGCCGGGGGTGAGCGCGGTCAGCAGGCGGTACGGGCCGATGGCCGACCACCGGGCGACCGGGCCGAACCGGGACTCCGCCGCTGCCGCCCGGCAGGCGGCGGACGCCTCGTGCCAGGCGTCGCCCAGCTCCGCCAGGCCCCGGCGCGGCACCGCGATGCCGGCGGCGGCAGCGGGCCCCGCGCTGGTGCGCAGCCGGTCGGCGGCGGTGAGCGCCGGGTCCAGGACGTCGGGGGACCGGAGCCGGACCAGCGCGGCCAGTGCGGGAGGGCCCGCCCCGTCTCCGGAAGGGGCGGGCGACAGGGCCGCCGCCGAAGGCACCGTGCTCACCGAGGGCGGATCGTCCGGCCACGGGGTCACGCACACCACGGTGTGCAGCCCCTCCGCATCCGGTCCGAGCGCCTCGCTGAGCGCGGCCACCGCCATGTCGCGCTGCCAGCCGCGCCCGGCCGTGAGGACCGCGCCGAACTCCCGGGACAGGTCCGTGCCCGCCCGTGCCTCGTCGGAGAGCAGCGCCCCGATCCGCGCCGCCACCTCCATCGCCGCGTCCAGCTGCTCGTCCGTCGGCCCGGCCGCGGCGTCCAGCAGCCACACGTAACCGAGCACGACACCCCGATGGCGTACGGGCAGACAGATGCGGTCCCGGTTGACGCCGGCCTCCGGGGCGGCCGGGATGCGGACGGGGCCGGTGGCGCGGGCGATGCCGAAGTTCTCGAACCACGCGCGGACCGCGGGGGTCGAGCGGCGGGTCAGGATCGAACGGGTGCGGACCGGGTCCATCGCGGTGTCGTCGTCGCTGTCGTGCGCGCCGAAGGCGACCAGGCCGAAATCCCGGTTCTCCAGCGTCGCGGGAACGCCGAGCAGCCCGGAGATCTCGTCGACCAGCTCCTGGTAATCGCCCTTCACCCGGTCATTCTCGCACCCCTTCAGACATATGTCTGAGATCCAGGGCACGGATGCGTGACAGCTGTCGATGGCACAGGATCGGGGGATCCTTAGATTTCACGGTGGTTCTCCGTGCTGTACCGCTTCCGGTCCTTGTGTTCCATCCGTGGCGGTACGGCCTTCGTTCGTACTTTCCGTGGAGGTGCCCCGTGCTGGGTCCCGTGATTCTCGCCGCGTCCCGCAGCGACAAGATGCGCCGCTTCATCTCGGCAGCCCCGGGCACCAAGCAGGTCGTCGGCCGGTTCATCGCCGGTGAGACGGTCGAGCAGGTCGTCCCGATCATCGAGGACGCCGCCGGCCGGGGCCTCGAAGTCACCATGGACGTGGTCGGTGAGGACATCACCACGCCCGAGCAGGCCGCCGCCGCCCGCGACGCCTACCTGGAGCTCGTCGGCCGCCTCAAGGACCTCGGCCTGGGCACCAGGGCCGAGATGTCCGTGAAGCTCTCGATGTTCGGCCAGGCACTGGAGAACGGCCACGAGCTGGCCCTCGCCAACGTCCGCCCGGTCGTCGAGGCCGCCGCCGCGATCGGCACCACGGTCACCCTGGACGCCGAGGACCACACCACCCTCGACTCGATGTTCGCCATCCACGAGGAGCTGCGGAAGGACCACCCGCAGACCGGATGCGTCATCCAGGCCTACCTGTTCCGCACCGAGGACGACGCCCGCCGCCTTGCCGCCGCCGGCAGCCGCGTCCGCATCGTGAAGGGCGCCTACAAGGAGCCCGCCTCCGTGGCGTACCAGGACAAGGCCGAGACCGACAAGGCGTATGTCCGCATCCTGCGGACGCTGATGGAGGGCGCGGGCTATCCGATGATCGGGTCCCACGACCCGCGCCTGATCGCCATCGCCCAGGAGATGGCCCGCAAGGCGGGCCGCAAGCTCGACGAGTACGAGTTCCAGATGCTGTACGGCATCCGCAGCGACGAGCACGTCCGGCTCGCGGCCGAGGGCCACCGGATGCGCGTCTACACCGCGTACGGCACCGACTGGTACGGCTACTTCATGCGCCGCCTCGCGGAGAAGCCGGCCAACCTGCTGTTCTTCGCCCGCTCCATCCTCACCAAGGGCTGAGCCCCCTCCACCTCTCTACCTAAGGAGCAACGGAACCCATGGACGCTGTCACCCAGGTCCCCGCGCCGGTCAACGAGCCGGTGCACTCCTACGCCCCGGGCTCCCCGGAGCGCGCCCGTCTGGAGACGAAGCTCAAGGAGCTCAGCCAGAACCCGATCGACCTGCCGATGACCATCGGCGGCGAAAAGCGGATGGGTGGCGGCGAGCGTTTCGACGTCGTGCAGCCCCACAACCACAAGGCCGTCATCGGTACGTACGCCGGCGCCACCGAGCAGGACGCCAAGGACGCGGTCAACGCCGCCCTCGCCGCCGCTCCCGCCTGGCGCGCGATGGCCTTCGACGACCGCGCGGCCATCATCCTGCGCGCCGCCGAGCTGCTCTCCGGCCCCTGGCGCGAGACGCTGGCCGCCTCCACGATGCTCGGCCAGGGCAAGACCGCCCAGCAGGCCGAGATCGACACCCCCTGCGAGCTCGTGGACTTCTGGCGCTTCAACGTGCACTACGCGCGCCAGATCCTGGCCGAGCAGCCCCCGGCCAACTCCCCGGGCGTGTGGAACCGCATGGACCACCGCCCGCTGGAGGGCTTCGTCTACGCGATCACGCCGTTCAACTTCACGGCCATCGCGGGCAACCTGCCCACCGCCCCCGCGCTCATGGGCAACGTCGTGGTGTGGAAGCCCTCCCCGACGCAGACCCACGCCGCCGTGCTGCTCATGCAGCTCCTGGAGGAGGCCGGCCTCCCCAAGGGCGTCATCAACCTGGTGACCGGCGACGGCATCGCCGTCTCCGAGGTGGCCCTGAACCACCGCGACCTGGCCGGTATCCACTTCACCGGCTCGACCCCCACCTTCCAGCACCTGTGGAAGACGGTCGGCACCAACATCGCCAAGTACCGCACCTACCCGCGCCTCGTCGGCGAGACCGGCGGCAAGGACTTCGTCGTCGCGCACCCGTCGGCCGACCACGCGATCCTGAAGACCGCGCTGACCCGTGGCTCCTTCGAGTTCCAGGGCCAGAAGTGCTCGGCGTCCTCGCGTGCGTACGTCCCGGCCTCCATCTGGAACTCCGGTTTCAAGGAGAAGTTCGCCGCCGAGGTCGACTCCATCACCATGGGCGACGTCACCGACCTGTCGCACTTCATGGGTGCCGTCATCGACGACCGCGCCTTCGCGAAGAACAAGGCCGCGATCGACCGTGCCGCGGCCGACCCGGCGTGCACGATCGTCGCCGGTGGCACGTACGACGACTCGGTGGGCTACTTCGTCCGCCCGACCGTCATCGAGTGCAGCGACCCCGAGAACGAGGTCTTCACGACCGAGTACTTCGGCCCGATCCTCGCCGTCCACGTCTACGAGGACGACACGTACGACGCGATGCTGGAGCAGATGGAGTCGGTGTCCGACTACGCCCTGACCGGTGCCGTCATCGCCAACGACCGCGCCGCGGCCGCGTACACGATGGAGAAGCTGCGGTACGCCGCGGGCAACTTCTACATCAACGACAAGTCGACCGGTGCCGTCGTCGGCCAGCAGCCCTTCGGCGGCGGCCGTGCCTCGGGTACGAACGACAAGGCGGGCGCCCCGCAGAACCTCCAGCGCTGGACCCTTACCCGGGCCATCAAGGAGACGCTGGTCCCGCCGACCGACTACACCTACCCCCACCAGGGCTGACCGCCCCGGGGCGCCGCCCTCCCGGCGCCCGCCCCCGAATTCCGCCCCCCGTCCGGTTCCCCTGCCGGCCGGGGGGCGGTTTCCATTGCGCCCGGCGGCCGGCCGGCCCCGCTCAGCTCCAGCCGTGCACGATCAGCGAGAGCCCCACGGCGAACCCGCCGCCCAGCAGGGCCAGGTAGCGGCCGTAGTGGCGGCGGTGGCGGCGCATCAGCAGCCCGAACGCGGCAAAGCCCAGACCCACCGTGAGCGTGCGCGAACCGCGGGCCGTCGCCGATGCCACGAGCCAGTCGGCGGCGGGGACCCCGGCGTGGCCCGCCCCGGCGCCGTACACCTTGAACGGGATGCCGTTCCACGGCTGGTGGCGCACCGCCGAGGCACCCTCCAGCGCCAGCCCGCGTCGGACCTCCGCGCGCATCCGGTCCGTCGTCAGCGGCGCGGGCAACTGGACCCCGGCCGAGGCGAGCTGGAGCGCGAGCAGGCCACCGGCCACACTGCCGGCGAGCGCGCCGGCCGACATCTTCAGCGCCGCCCGCGGCACCGCCACGCACACCGCGCCCAGCAGCAGTTCCGGCATCAGCGGCCAGCTCAGCGCCTCGGCGAACGCCCAGCAGAACGCGAGCGGCACCCCCCACCGCGAGGTGACGACCGAGGCGATCCGGCGGCGCGCCGCGGAGTCCCTCAGCGGTTCGGCGGCCGTACGCGCATGCAGCGAGAGCACCGCGTCGCGGGCCTGCTCCGGGGACGCCTTGCCAGGCAGCGGCTCACCGATCGACACCCGCACCAGCGACGAGCGCAGCCGTCCGTGCTTGGGCAGCAGCCGGTCCGTACCGGCGATCCCGACCGGCACCACCGGCACCCCCGCCTGCTCGGCCAGGACCAGTGCACCCCGGTGGAAGGAACCCAGCGCGCCGTCCTCGGCCCGGGTGCCCTCGGGGAACAGCACGACCGCCCGGCCGGCTCGCAGCTCACCGGCCATGGAGAGCAGGTCGTCCATCCCGCCGCCGCCCCGCCGCACCGGGAACCCGGCCGCCAGCCTGCGGCAGATCCGGCGCCGCCACGGGGAGGCGAACCAGTAGTCCGCCGCCGCCCCGATCGCCGGGGTGTGCCGGGCGTCAAGCGCCGCGAGAAGGGCTGCCGTGTCGGCGTGCGAGGAGTGGTTGGCGACCACGACGCAGCCGCCGCGCGGCAGCCGGCCGCGCCGCTCGACCCCGCCGGTCAGGCTGAGCACGCCCCACCACAGACCGCGCCGGAGCGTGGCGGCGAACCGGGAGCGGACCGGGAGCACGGCCCGGCCGGGCGTGCGCAGGAGAGTCGTCATCACGTCATCACCATCGCCAGGAGAAGGGCCACCAGCAGGGAGTCGATCCGGTCGAGCAGGCCGCCGAAGCCGGGCAGCCAGCTGCCCGCGTCCTTCACCCCGGACTCGCGCTTGACCATCGATTCGATCAGGTCGCCGAGGACGCAGCCGCCGATCACGGCCCCCCACAGCGGAAGGCTGAACTCGCCGAGTACGAGCAGGAGTACGGCGGTCGCGACAGCCGCGCCCAGCACGCCCGCCCAGGTCTTGTTGGGGGAGAGCGGCGACAGCGGGCGCGCGAGCGGACCGCGCCGGCCAAGCGCCGTACCGCCGCACCAGGCGCCGACATCGCCGAGCGCCACCGCGAGGCCCACCGCGACCCCCGTCTCGCCGAGCGTCACCAGACCGGTCAGCGCGACCGGGATCCACAGCAGCCCGAAGGCGGTACGGGCGGTGCGGGTGAAACCCGTCCGGTCGTCCCCGGCCAGTACGGAGGGGACCGCGGCCGCCACCAGCACGAGCGCCGCGGCCCGTAGGTCCAGGAGGTGCGGTGCCAGCCAGGCCAGCGCCGGGAGCAGGACCGCGGCCACCGCCAGCACCACGTGGTCACCGCGCCGCAGCCCCGCCATGGTGACGAACTCGCTCGCGGCGATCACTCCGAGCCCCGCGGCCAGCGCGTACGTGCCACCGCCGCCCAGCAGGTACGCGCCGAGGAAGACCGGAGCGACCAGGGCCCAGGTCCGCCACCGCCTGCGCAGCTCGGCCCGCATCCGGACCCTGGAGGGCAGGACGGCGACCGCGACCCCGCCCGCGCCCAGCACGCCCGCGACCAGCGGCACGGCGCGCGCCGCCGCCTCCTCTGCGATCAGTACGGCGCTCATGCCAGCTCCCGCCACAGGCCGGCCAGCCGGAGCGCGGCGGTGAGCAGCGAACCGGCGGCGATCACGATCAGTACGGGTACGGCCCATCCGCTCGCCGCGGCGCCCACGACCAGCAGACAGCGCTCGGTCTTGCCGACCGGGCCGCCGTTGCGCCGGGGAGCCCCGGCCGCCGCCCCGGCCAGCGACACCCAGGAGGGCAGCGTCGCCGCGAGTGCGGCCACCGCCACCAGCCACGGCGGGGCGAGCGCCAGGAACCCGGCCAGCACGACCAGGTCCGCGACCCGGTCGCCGAGTTCGTTCAGCACCGCGCCGCGGCGGGTCGTCCGGCCGGTGTCGCGGGCCAGCGCCCCGTCCAGGTTGGCGAAGGCGAGCCGGGCCGCGAGCAGGGCGGCGACCGGCAGGGCGGCGGGGCCGGCGGGCAGCCAGGCCAGTGCGGCGGCGGCGCCGGCCGCCGTGACCACGCCGGCCGCGGTGAGGGTGTCGGGCGACACCCCACGGCGGACCAGCGAGGCGCGGACACCGGCGAGCCGGTTCGCGTACCAGGGCTTGAGAGCGTAGAGGCCGTTCATGGGTGCAACTGTCGTGCGCCGCACGTTTCTTCGACATGGGGCGCGTACTCAAATGCGGGGTGAGTACGTGTGGGTGACCGGCTCGCCCGCACGGCTCCCCTGTCCTCGATCGCCGGGCGGGCTCGATTCGCCCCTACAGCGCTCCGGCGTCCCGGGCCGTCCACACCGACGGGTACAGGGGGCGGTAGCCCAGCTCGTCGCGGGCACGCCGGCTCGACACGATTCCCGAAGGAGTAGCGGACGCGGTCGCGCTCACCGGTCCCCGGCCGGAGCGGCCGACCCGGCCTGTGAGCCCTGTCACCGCCCTGACCAGGCACGATCGCACGCCGTACGGGTGCCCGGCCGGCAGCTGAGCGTGGGCGGGGGCGCACCACGCGCAAACCTCCGTCTCAGATAGTAGGAAGTCCGAGTAATTGTGGAGACAGACCGGCCCGGCTGCCCTAGCTTTGTAGAAGCCGAACGTCTCGCTGAACCAGCGACTGGCGGTCGTGAGTGCGCGCCCTGATGCAGGCAACCCCTGCGGCGCCCGCTCCCCGCCCCTTCCGGCGCCTCGAAATCCCTGATCTCGAAATCATTTTCACGATTGTTCGATCTCGAAATCCTCGCGATCTCAAGGAGTCGATCCACCATGGCCGAGACCACTGTCCGCCGCGTCCGTCACAGCCACCGCCCGACCGAGTCGGAGCGCCAGAACGCCGCCGCCGCCCTGCAGCGAGCCCTCGACCGCAGGGACAACGGCGGCTCCACCGGTCACTGAACCGGGCCGTGCCGCAGCCGTGACTTCGAGGTCAGCCCCGGCTGATCTCGAAGTGGTCGATGCGCTCGCCGGACTCGGCGAGCGCGGTGACCTTCATCCGGGCGTGCCGCCCGGCCTCCACCTCCACCGCGAGGAACGAGAAGCCGGTGTAGCGCACCCGTGACCACTCGACGGTCTCGGCTGCTTTTCCACCGCCCTTGACCACGTGATAGGTGTTCACGCTCTCCCGGTCCGCGACGTGCCCCTCGTAGCTGTCGGGCGCCGGGAAGTCGTACAGCGCCTTGCCCGCGCCGCCCGCCGTGACGTAGACGATCCCGTCCCTGGTGGGGTCGGTGCGCTCGCCGATCGGCACCGCGCGCCGGACCGCGTTCTTCAGGATCGCGTCGGTGCGCTCGTAGACGTGGTTGTGGCCGTTGATGACCAGGTCCACCTCGTGCTTCTCGAAGAGCGGCACCCAGGCGTCGCGGACCCCGCCGTCCGAGGCGTGCGCGTTGGTCGTGGAGAAGGCGCAGTGGTGGAAGAAGACCACCAGGAAGTCGATGTCGTGGCGGGCCCGCAGCTCGCCCAGCCGCCGGTCCAGCCAGCGCGTCTGCTTGCCGCCGCTGATGCCGAAGTTGGCGGGGATCTCGTACGAGACGTCATTGGCGTCGAGCGCGATCACGCCCACGTTGCCGTGCACGAAGGAGTACGCGCCCGGCTGGTTCACCGGGTCCGGGCCGTTGTCCGGCAGTGTCCAGCGGGCGTTCTGGCCGCCGTAGCCGTCCGGCGAGTACCAGGCCTCCATGTCGTGGTTGCCGGTGGTCACCATCCACGGCACGGTCTTCGAGACGGTCTCCGTCTGCGCCAGGAACTGGTCCCAGGTGCGGGCGTCGTAGGTGTCGCTGCTCTGGCCGGAGCCCGACGGGTCGGCGTAGCAGATGTCGCCCGCGTGCAGGTGGAAGGCGGGGTTCTGGCCCAGGATCAGCTGGTCGTTGCCGAGCGCGTGGTAGCTGACGCCCTGGTCGCCGAAGGCGGTGAAGGTGAAGGTGCCGGCGCGCGCGGGGGCGGTCGTGAAGGTGCCGAGTGTGCCCAGGTTGCGGGTGTCGGCCGGGTCGAAGCCGTCGTGGCCGACGCCGTAGTAGTACGTCGTGCCGGGCTTCAGCCGCTCCAGGCCCGCGTGCACGTAGAACTGCTCGGCCGCCGCGATCTTGCCGTCGTTCAGCAGCGGGGTGGTGAGGTGGCGCACCTCGGCGTCGATCTTCCGGCTCAGCGCCCACGGCTTGAGGCCGATCCGGATGTACGGCCGGCGGACGGCGAAGGGGACCTGCCAGGAGACCGTCATCTGCGTCTTCGGGTCGGCGCCGTAGGCCAGGTGCCGGCCGAACGGGGCGACCAGCGCACCGTCCACCCGGGTGGTGCTGTGAGAGGTCACCACCGTCGGCGCGGCGTATGCGGGGGAGGCGGTCAGCGAGGTGCCGAGCCCGGCACCGGCGACGGCGGCGGTCGCCACGCCCGTACGCAGCACACCGCGGCGGGTCAGTCGGGTGCGCAGGTAGTCGTGCTGTTCGGCCATGCTCATGCGGTCGGCGATTTTCTCGGGGATGCCGAAGCGGGGGATGTCCATGGGCGACAACCTCCACCCGTTCCCTGACGGCATCCCGTCGAATGGGTGAACGGTACACGTACAGCTGCCCATGTGTCCGTATGGTGGACGCCGGATGTCATGGGGTGGGACGCCCCAGTAGGGTGCCGGACATGTCTCGCAGCATCGATCTCGCAGTGATCCCCGGTGACGGTATCGGCCGGGAGGTCGTGGCCCAGGGCCTCAAGGTCCTCAACGCTGTTCTCCCGCAGGATGTGAAGCTGGAGACCAAGGAGTACGACCTCGGCGCCCAGCGATGGCACCGCACCGGTGAGACCCTCCCGGACGCGGAGCTGGAAGCCCTCAAGGGCCACGACGCCATCCTGCTCGGCGCGATCGGTGACCCCTCCGTGCCGTCCGGTGTCCTGGAGCGCGGGCTGCTGCTGAAGCTGCGCTTCGCCTTCGACCACTTCATCAACCTGCGGCCGTCGAAGCTGTTCCCGAACACCGAGACCCCGCTGGCCGGCCGTCCGGACATCGACTTCGTCGTCGTCCGCGAGGGCACCGAGGGCCCGTACACCGGCAACGGCGGTTCGCTGCGCACCGGTACCGAGCACGAGGTCGCCACCGAGGTCAGCCTCAACACCGCCTTCGGTGTCGAGCGCGTGGTCCGGGACGCCTTCGAGCGGGCCGCCGCCCGTCCGCGCAAGAAGCTGACGCTGGTCCACAAGAACAACGTCCTCGTGTACGCGGGCCACCTGTGGAAGAACACCTTCGACAAGGTGGCGGCCGAGTACCCCCAGGTCACCACCGACTACCTGCACGTCGACGCGGCGACGATCTTCTTCGTCACCCAGCCGGAGCGCTTCGACGTCATCGTCACCGACAACCTCTTCGGTGACATCCTGACCGACCTCGCCGCGGCCGTATCCGGCGGCATCGGCCTGGCCGCCTCCGGCAACATCAACCCGACGGGCGCCTTCCCGTCGATGTTCGAGCCGGTCCACGGCTCGGCCCCCGACATCGCGGGCCAGGGCAAGGCCGACCCGACCGCCACGATCCTCTCCGTGGCCCTCCTGCTGCGCCACCTCGGCCACGAGGCCGAGGCCCTGCGCATCGAGGACGCCGTCTCCGCGGACCTCGCGGAGCGCGACGGCACGGCTCGCAGCACCGACGAGATCGGCGACGCGCTCGCGGTACGCGTAGCGGGCTGATCCGACGACTCCACCAAGAAGCCGCCGGGTCGCACACGCACCCGGCGGCTTCTGCTGTGCGGCCCCGGGTGTGACCATCGAACCCTGGACCGCATTCACGCCATTTCGTGCACGGCCCCCCGCGAGAGATAATCGAACGGGCCGCGGCTTGCAGCGAAGCTCGGACGTCCTAGCACCTGTCCGACAGGAGTGGGCGTGGGCGCGGTCCTACACACACAGAACCGGTGAAGGACAGGACTCATGACGACGCCCACGATCGAGCTCAAGCCCACCTCGAACCCGCTGTCCGACGCGGAGCGCGAGGCGATCCTGGTCAAGCCCGGATTCGGCCGCCACTTCACCGATCACATGGTGACGATCAAGTGGACCGAAGGCCGCGGCTGGCACGACGCCCAGCTCGTCCCGTACGCGCCGCTGTCGATCGACCCCGCCAACATGACGCTGCATTACGGCCAGGAGATCTTCGAGGGGCTCAAGGCCTACCGCCAGCCCGACGGCTCGGTCGCCACCTTCCGCCCCGAGGCCAACGCCGAGCGCTTCCGGCGGTCCGCGCACCGGCTCGCCATGCCGGAGCTGCCCGTCGAGACGTTCGTCGAGGCCTGCGACGCGCTAGTCCAGCAGGACGCGGCCTGGGTGCCGGAGCACGGCGGCGAGGAGTCGCTCTACCTGCGCCCGTTCATGATCGCGACCGAGGTCGGTCTCGGCGTGCGGCCGGCCAACGAGTACCTCTTCCTGGTGATCGCCTCGCCGGCCGGCGCGTACTTCACGGGCGGTGTGAAGCCGGTCTCCATCTGGCTCTCCGAGGACCGGGTGCGCGCGGTCCCCGGTGGCATGGGTGACGCCAAGACCGGCGGCAACTACGCCGCGTCCCTCCTCGCCCAGGCCGAGGCCGCCGCGAAGGGCTGCGACCAGGTCGCCTACCTCGACGCCGTCGAGCACAAGTGGGTCGAGGAGCTGGGCGGCATGAACCTGTACTTCGTGTACGGGAACAGGATCGTCACCCCGAAGCTGACCGGGTCGCTGCTCGCCGGCATCACCCGTGACTCGCTGCTCAGGCTGGCCCAGGACCTCGGTCACGAGTCCGAGGAGAGCCGGGTCTCCATCGACCAGTGGCGCGACGACACCGCGGCCGGCGACCTCACCGAGGTCTTCGCCTGCGGCACCGCCGCCGTGATCACCCCCGTCGGCACCGTGAAGAGCGCGAGCGGCGAGTGGGTCCAGGGCGACGGCACGCCGGGCCCGGTCACCCTCAAGCTGCGCGAGCGCCTGCTGGACATCCAGCGCGGCACCGCCGAGGACGTCCACGGCTGGATGCACCCGATCGGCTGAGGGCCTTACCCCGGATCAGGCCGTGCCCGGCCGGATCGGACCGGGGGTGTGGTGCGCTTCTCTCCCGGTGGACGGCGGGGCCGTCCACCGGGAGAGGTGTTTTCAGCCCTGGCCCGCCCCGGAGGGCGGCACGGCGGTCACGAGGTCGGCGGCGGCAGCCCGCTCGGTCGCGGGCCGGCTGCCGCGCCTGGTCAGGACGGCGTACGTCACCCCGCCCACCAGGCCCGACAGCACGAAGCTGCAGTCCACCCCGCCGGTCAGCGTGAGCAGCGGCCCCTCGTAGAGCGGGGTGGAGACGCCGCACAGTCCCACCGCGGCCCCCAGCGCCCAGCCGAAGGTGGCGTGCGGCTGCCAGCCGGCCCGGAACCAGTAGACGCCGCCCCGGGTGCCGCGGTTGTAGACCTGCAGGGCCTCCGCGTCGTACGTACCCCGGCAGCGCAGGTGGGAGATCATCGTGATCACCGCCCACGGGGTGCCGATCGCGGTGAGCAGCAGTACGAACGACGTCATCGCCGACTGCGCGTTCCAGACGAAGTGGCCGAGGAACACGAACGCGGTGGCCACGGCGGCGACGACCAGTGTCGCCCGCGCCCGGGTGGCGCGGGGCAGGATCGCGTCCAGGTCGAGACCCATCGAGTAGAGCATCAGACCGGCGTTGCCCACGGAGCCCGCGGTGGCCGCGAGGAGCAGCGGCACCAGGTACCAGACGGGCGAGGCGGCGACCAGCGGGCCCGCGTAGTCGAGCGAGGCGCGGGCCGCCAGCGCGGTGTACGTGCCGAAGAGCTGCGGGACCAGCAGGCCGACGACCAGGCCGGCACAGGTGGCGCGCAGCACGCGGCGCGGCTGGTGCCGGGCCGGTGAGATGTACCGGGTGTAGTCGCCGAGCAGCGTGATGAAGGCGATCGGGCCGCTCAGCCCGGCGGCGACGGCGGACAGCGCCCAGGTGGGCCAGAAGGAGCCGAGCAGGTACGGGGTGTCCGGCGGGGCGGCGGTGGTGAGGTCCGGGGCGTAGGCGATCAGGCCGATCAGCAGCAGTACGGTCATGCCGACCGCGAGGATCTTGCTCAGGCGCAGCAGCAGCCGGTACCCGTACACCGCGCCGACGACGGTGCAGCCCGCCAGCAGCGCGTAGACCAGGGTGTGCGAGAGGCCGCCGGTCGGCAGTCCGGCGATGCGGGCCAGGGTGCCGACCATCACGTCCCCGCCGATCCACAGCGTGAGAGCCGTGTAGCCCAGCGCGAGCAGCAGTCCGACGACGGAACCGACCAGCCGGCCGCGTACGCCGAAGGCCGCGCCGCTGGAGGTCGACAGGTTCGTCGCCGTGCGCAGCGACACCAGGGCGAGCGGAGCGGTGACCGCGACACCGACGACGGTGCCGACGACGACCGAGGTCACCGCGGGCCACAGGCCCAGGCCGAAGGAGACCGGGAGCCAGCCGAAGACGATCACGCCCAGGCAGAGATTCGATCCGAGCAGGATCGAGACGAGGTCGCGTGGGGTGCTGGTGCGCTCCGCCTCCGGGATGGTGTCGACTCCGTGCTGTTCGATCGGCATGAGGCCGCCCCTGACATTCGACTGTTTGAGTGCTGCTCAATGTGACGCAATCCAACCTGACCCGTCAATGGTCTAGCTATTCCTGATCCTGGGAAGTCATGGTTAGAGTGTTGTTCAAACAGGAGGTGTGGTGACGTGCGACTGACCCCGACCGAGCGGGACCGGCTGCTGCTCTTCGGAGCCGCCGAACTGGCGCGGGCGCGCCGGGCGCGTGGCCTGCGGCTCAACGTCCCCGAGGCGACCGCACTCGTCGCGGACACCGTCTGCGAGGCGGCCCGCGACGGGCGACGGCTCGCCGAGGCGATCGCCGCGGCACGCAGCGTGCTGGGACCCGACGACGTGCTGCCCGGCGTGGCGGACGTGGTCACCGAGGTCCATGTGGAAGCCGTCTTCGACGACGGATCGCGGCTGGCCGTGGTCTCCGATCCCATCGGCGCCGGCACCGGGATCCGGCTGGGCGACAGCGCCCCCGGCGCGGTGCTGCCGGCCCCGCCGCACGCCGAACCGGAGCCTGCGCTGCGGCTGACCGTGCGCAACACCGCGACCGTCCCGGTCAGCGTCACCTCGCACTTCCACTTCTTCGAGGCCAATCCGCGGCTCGACTTCGACCGGGCGGCGGCATACGGCATGCGGCTGTGCGTCCCGGCCGGGTCCTCGGTCAGGTTCGACCCGGGCGGCGAGGCCGAGGTCGGTCTGCTCCCGATCGGCGGCGCCCGCATCGCGATCGGCTTCGCCGGTCTGGTCGACGGCCCGCTGGACGCGCCGGGGGCGAAGGAGGAGGCCCTGCGACGCGCGGTGGCCTGCGGTTATCTGGGAGCGGAGGGCGAAGCCTGATGGATCCGTACGCATACGCGTCGACACACGGACCGCGCGCCGGGGACCGGGTCGTGCTCGGTGACTCCGGCCTGGTGGTGCGCGTCGAGTCGGACGCGCAGCAGCAGGGCGACGAGTTCCTGGCCGGCTTCGGCAAGACGGCTCGCGACGGCCTGCACCTCAAGGCCGCGGCCGTCCGCGACACCTGCGACGTCGTCATCAGCAACGTGCTGGTCATCGACGCGGCCCAGGGCATCCGGAAGGTCTCCATCGGCATCCGCGAAGGCCGGATCTGCTCGATCGGACGGGCCGGCAACCCGGACACGCTCGACGGCGTGGACGTCGTCGTCGGCACGGGCACCAGCATCGTCTCCGGCGAGGGCATGATCGCCACGGCCGGCGCCGTCGACACCCACGTCCATCTGCTCTCGCCGCGCATCATGGAGGCGTCGCTCGCCTCCGGCGTCACCACGGTCATCGGCCAGGAGTTCGGCCCGGTCTGGGGCGTCGGCGTCAACTCGCCGTGGGCGCTGCGCCACGCCTTCAGCGCCTTCGACGCCTGGCCGGTCAACATCGGCTTCCTGGCCCGTGGTTCGTCCTCCGACGACGCGCCGCTGGTGGAGGCGCTCGCCGAGGGCGGCGCGTCCGGCTTCAAGGTGCACGAGGACATGGGCGCGCACACCCGCGCCCTGGACACCGCCCTGCGGGTCGCGGAGGAGTACGACGTGCAGGTCGCCCTGCACAGCGACGGCCTGAACGAGTGCCTGTCCGTCGAGGACACCCTGCGCGTCCTGGACGGCCGGACGATCCACGCCTTCCACATCGAGGGCTGCGGCGGCGGGCACGTACCGAACGTGCTGAAGATGGCGGGCGTGCCGAACGTCATCGGCTCGTCCACCAACCCGACGCTGCCGTTCGGCCGGGACGCGGTCGCCGAGCACTACGGGATGATCGTCTCCGTCCACGACCTCAAGACCGACCTGCCCGGGGACGCCGCCATGGCGCGCGACCGGATCAGGGCCGGGACGATGGGCGCCGAGGACGTGCTGCACGACCTCGGCGCGATCGGCATCACCTCGTCGGACGCGCAGGGGATGGGGCGGGCGGGCGAGACCGTACGCCGCACCTTCGCCATGGCGGGCAAGATGAAGGCCGAGCTGGGCCCGATGGAGGGCGACGGCCCGCACGACGACAACGCCCGGGTGCTGCGTTACGTGGCGAAGCTGACGATCAATCCGGCCATCGCGCACGGCCTCGCGGACGAGGTCGGCTCGATCGAGGTGGGCAAGCTCGCCGACATCGTGCTCTGGAAGCCGCAGTTCTTCGGCGCGAAGCCGCAGCTGGTCCTGAAGTCGGGCTTCCCCGCCTGGGGAGTGACGGGCGACCCCAACGCGGCGACCGACACCTGCGAACCGCTGGTCCTGGGACCGCTGTTCGGCGGGCACGGCGCGACCCCGGCCGACATCTCGGTGGCCTTCGTGGCGAAGGCCGCGGCCGACCTCGGCTCCGACCTGATGCCGACGCGACGGCGCAGGGTCGCCGTCCGGGGTACCCGCTCCATCGGCCCGGCGGACCTCCGGTTCAACTCCAGGATCGGGAACGTGGGGGTGAACGGCGACAGCGGACTGGTGACGCTGGACGGGGCCCCGGTGCGGTCCGAACCCGCCGACTCGATCTCACTCAACCGCCTCTACTTCCTGTGACCGCACGGCGCTTCACGACCCGGCGCTCACGCCGCGGCACTTCACGACACAGCACTTCCCCAGACACAGCCTTCAGGAGTCCGACGACATGACCTTCCGTATGCCGGCCGAGTGGGCCCCGCACGAGCGCACCTGGATGGCCTGGCCCGGCCCCAACGCCACGTTCACCGGTGACGACCTCGCCGAGTCCCGCGAGGCGTGGGCCGCCGTGGCCCGGGCCGTACGCCGCTTCGAGCCGGTGACCATGGTCGTCCCGACCGGCCAGTCGCGGGACGCCCGCGCCTGCCTGGGCCCGGACATCGAGCTGGTCGAGCGCGATCTGGACGACGCCTGGATGCGCGACATCGGGCCGACCTTCGTCACCGACGGCAGCCGGCTGGCCGCGGTGGACTGGGTCTTCAACGGCTGGGGCGCGCAGGACTGGGCCACCTGGGAGCACGACGCGAAGATCGCCCGGCATGTCGCGGACCTCGCCGGGGTCCCGGTGCACAGCTCGCCCCTGGTCAACGAGGGCGGCGGCATCCACGTCGACGGCGAGGGCACCGTGCTGCTCACCGAGACCGTGCAGCTCGGCCCCGAGCGCAACCCCGGCTGGACCAAGGAGCTCGTCGAGGCCGAGATCCACGCCAAGCTCGGCACCACCAAGGCGATCTGGCTGAAGCGCGGTCTGACCGGCGACTACCCGCCGCACGGCTTCGGCACCCTCGGCCACGTCGACATCGTCGCCGCGTTCGCCGGACCCGGCGTCGTCGTGGTGCACACCCAGCCCGACCCGTCCCACCCCGACCACGAGGTCTGCAAGGAGAACGTGGAGCTGCTCCGCGCCGGCACCGACGCGCAGGGCCGCACCCTCCAGGTCGTCGAGGTCCCGGCCCCGGCCGCGGTGCAGGACGAGGAGGGCCACTGGGTCGACTACTCCTACATCAACCACTACGTCTGCAACGGCGGTGTCGTGCTGTGCGGCTTCAACGACCCGCGGGACGAGATCGCGGCGGGCATCTTCCGCCGGCTGTACCCCGGGCGCACCGTCACCCTCGTCGACGCCCGCACGATCTTCGCGGGCGGCGGCGGCATCCACTGCATCACCCAGCAGCAGCCCGCGGTACGTGGCTGACCGGCCGGTCCGGTAGAACATACGGGTGAACCAGATGCTCAGCGCACCGGCCGCGGCATGACCCCGCCCCCCGCCCGGCGGCGCAACACCGCCCCGCCCCGCGAGACCCTGCTCGGCGCCGCCATGGCCACCATCGCCGAGCACGGGCTCGACGCGCTGACCATGGCCGGGCTCGGGCGGGAGGTCGGGATGAGCAGCGGGCACCTGCTGTACTACTTCCGGACCAAGGACGAGCTCCTGCTGCAGACCCTGGAGTGGAGCGAGGGCCGGCTCGGTGCCGAGCGCAGCGCCCTGCTCTCCCGGCAGGCGCCCGCCGCCGAGCGGCTCGACGCGTATGTGCGGCTGTACGTGCCCGAAGGGCCGCGCGACCCCCACTGGACGCTCTGGCTGGAGGTCTGGAACCGCTCGCAGAACGCCGACGCCGACGCGCGCGGGCGGCAGGCCACCATCGAGGGGGCCTGGCACCGGGACCTGGTGGCGCTGCTGGCCGAGGGCATCTCGCGCGGCGAGTTCCGTGCCGTCGACCCGGACCGCTTCGCCGCCCGGCTGCGTGCCCTCCTGGACGGCTTCAGCGTCCACGTCGCCGTCGGCATACCGGGTACCGGCCGCGAACAGGTCCTGTCCCACGTGCGGGAGTTCCTGCGGGACTCGCTGCTCCGGTGAACGAAACGCACGTAAGTACGCGCGATCGTTGCGCCCTGCACCCTTGTTAGTTTTCCGGCGGTTGGGGCACGGTGACCAACCATGGGACGAGAGCAGTGGAAGAAAATCTGGGTCGGTTCGGCCGGCAACATGGTCGAGTGGTTCGACTGGTTCGTGTACGCGACCTTCGCGGTCTACTTCGCGGACTCGTTCTTCCCCGAGGGCAACGAGACCGCCAATCTCATGAACACGATGGGCATCTTCGCCGTCGGGTTCTTCATGCGGCCGGTCGGCGGCTGGCTGCTCGGCCGGATCGGTGACCGCAAGGGCCGCAAGGCCGCGCTCACCCTCACCGTCACCCTCATGTCGGCCTCCGCGATCCTCATCGCGATCGCGCCGACCTACGACGTCGCCGGGTACGGGGGCGTCGCCGTACTGATGCTGGCCCGGCTGCTCCAGGGGCTCTCCGTCGGCGGGGAGTACGCGGCCAGCGCCACCTACCTCACCGAGGCCTCGGTGCCCGAGAAGCGCGGCTTCGCCTCCAGCTTCCAGTACGTGTCCATGACCGCGGGTCAGCTCGTCGGCCTCGGCCTCCAGATCGTCCTGCAGCGCAACATGTCCGACGCGGCGCTGCACAGCTGGGGCTGGCGCATTCCGTTCGTCGTCGGCGCGCTCGGCGCCGCCATCGTCTTCTACCTGCGCCGCTCCATGCTGGAGACCGAGGTGTACGCCGACTCCGGCGCCGCCGAGCAGCAGGACCGCGGCACGCTGAAGGTGCTGTGGCAGCACCGGCGCGAGGCGTTCCTGGTGATGGCGCTGACCATGGGCGGGACCGTCGCCTACTACACGTACACGACCTACCTCACCAAGTTCCTCTCCAAGAGCGCCGGCATGGAGAAGTCCACCGCCTCGCTCGTCAGCTTCTGCGCCCTGTTCGTCTTCATGTGCATCCAGCCGCTGGCCGGCATGCTGTCCGACCGGATCGGCCGCCGCCCCCTGCTGATCACCTTCGCCGTCGGGTCGACCTTCCTGACCGTGCCGATCATGACGATGCTCAAGCACGCCGACACCTTCTGGCCCGCCCTCGGCCTCGCGCTCCTCGCCCTGGTCGTGGTCACCGGCTACACCTCCATCAACGCCTGCGTGAAGGCCGAGCTCTTCCCGACCGGCATCCGCGCCCTGGGCGTCGGTCTCTCGTACGCCGTCGCCAACGCGCTGTTCGGCGGCACCGCCGAGTACGTGGCGCTCTGGTTCAAGGACGCCGGCGCCGAGTCCGGCTTCTACTGGTACGTGGCGGGCTGCGCCGCGGTCTCGCTGATCGTCTACCTGACGATGCGCGAGACCCGTGACATCGACCTGAACCGGGTCGCCGTCGCCGGACCGCCCAGGGAACAGCCGCAGCAGGCCGGAGCGACCGGCGTGACGCCCGCATCCTGAGACGGGGCAGGGCACGGAGGCGGTCCTGTGCCAGACTGCTTCCGTGTCCTCGTTCGTCATGATTATCGGCAACAGGCGCGCCGGTCCGCAGTGACCGTTCCGTACCACCACGTACGGCACGGCCATCGTGCCCCAGACCCGCGCGCAGACCTCTCGCACCCGCGAGGGGTTTTTTGTTTTCCGGCCCTCACCTCGGCCGGGGCGAGGCGCGCGGGATGATGGGGGCAAGTGGAGCCAGATCGTCCGGATCCACTCATCCGACAGGAGTCAGACCAGCATGACCACCAAGGCCAAGCCCACCGACGACAGTTTCCATGTCTTCGACACCACCCTGCGCGACGGTGCGCAGCGTGAAGGCATCAACCTGACGGTCGCCGACAAGCTCACCATCGCCCGGCACCTGGACAACTTCGGCGTCGGCTTCATCGAGGGCGGCTGGCCGGGCGCCAACCCCCGCGACACCGAGTTCTTCGCGCGTGCGCAGCAGGAGATCGAGTTCGCGAACGCCGAGCTGGTCGCCTTCGGCGCGACCCGCCGCGCGGGTGGCAAGGCGTCCGAGGACCCCCAGGTCAAGGCGTTGCTGGAGTCGGGTGCCCCGGTGATCACCCTGGTCGCCAAGTCCCACGACCGTCATGTGGAACTCGCCCTGCGCACCACGCTGGAGGAGAACCTGGAGATGGTCCGCGACACCGTCTCCTTCCTCCGCGAGCAGGGCCGCCGGGTCTTCGTCGACTGCGAGCACTTCTTCGACGGCTACCGCGCCAACGCCGCGTACGCCAAGGCCGTCGTCCGGGCCGCCTCCGAGGCCGGCGCGGACGTCGTCATCCTCTGCGACACCAACGGCGGGATGCTCCCGGCCCAGGTCCAGGCCGTCGTCTCCACCGTCCTCGCCGACACCGGCGCCCGGCTGGGCATCCACGCCCAGGACGACACCGGCTGCGCCGTCGCCAACACGCTGGCCGCGGTGGACGCGGGCGCCACCCACGTCCAGTGCACCGCCAACGGATACGGCGAGCGGGTCGGCAACGCCAACCTCTTCCCCGTCGTCGCCGCGCTGGAGCTCAAGTACGGCAAGACCGTGCTGCCCGAGGGCGCGCTCGCCGACATGACGCGCATCTCGCACGCCATCGCCGAGGTCGTCAACCTCACCCCGTCCACCCACCAGCCCTACGTCGGCGTCTCGGCGTTCGCGCACAAGGCCGGGCTGCACGCCTCCGCGATCAAGGTCGACCCGGACCTCTACCAGCACATCGACCCCGCGCTGGTCGGCAACACCATGCGGATGCTCGTCTCGGACATGGCGGGCCGCGCCTCCATCGAGCTCAAGAGCCAGGAGCTCGGCGTCGACCTCGGGGGAGACCGCGAGCTCGTCGGACGCGTCGTCGAACGGGTCAAGGAGCGCGAGCTCAAGGGCTACACCTACGAGGCGGCCGACGCCTCCTTCGAACTGCTGCTGCGGGCCGAGGTCGAGGGCCGGGTACGCCGGTACTTCCGCACCGAGTCCTGGCGGGTCATCGTCGAGGACCGCCCCGACGGCACGCACGCCAACGAGGCGACCGTGAAGCTCTGGGCCAAGGGCGAGCGCATCGTCGCCACCGCCGAGGGCAACGGCCCGGTCAACGCCCTGGACCGGGCGCTGCGGGTCGCCCTGGAGCGGATCTACCCCCAGCTCGCCAAGCTGGAGCTGGTGGACTACAAGGTGCGCATCCTGGAGGGCCGCACCGGTACCGATTCCACCACCCGGGTCCTGATCACCACCGGTGACGGCGACGCCGACTGGTCGACCGTGGGCGTCGCCGAGAACATCATCGCGGCTTCCTGGCAGGCACTGGAGGACGCGTACACCTTCGGACTGCTGCGGGCGGGAATCCAGCCGACGGAGTGACCCGGCCGGGTGCTCCCGGCCGCCGGGACGAACTCGCTGTCCCGGCGGCCGGGAACCGTTGCAGATGTACAGCCGATGCCTCGCCGAGCGGGGGCCGTCCTACCAGGTGAAGGTGGCCGACGTGCGGGCGGGCAGAGAGTAGCTGAACTTCCGGCTGCCCCAGTTGACGGTGACCTGCTGAGCCGAGCCGCCGCCGTTGTACGCGATGAGCGCCTTCGAGCCGTCCGGGTTGCGCCAGGCGACGTTGGGCACGGTGGAGCTGGCGGTCGAGGCGATCCGGGAGGCGCCGGGGCGGACGAACTTGGTCAAGTGGCCCATCGTGTAGTACTCGACGTTGTAGTCGACCCGGCCGCTGCTGCCGTCCCCGTCGTGCACGGTGATCAGCCCGTCGCAGGTGCCGCAGCCGCCGTTGTGCGGACCGCGGTTCTGGTCCACCGCGAGGGACCACTTGGTCACCGACTTCGCCCAGTTGCGGGTGTAGTCGATGATGTTCAGCATGTCCTCGCGCTGCTGGTCGGCGATCCAGGTGCCGCCCGAATGCTCGGTCTGGAAGGCGTCCACCGACGGGTACTTGTCGTGCACCGCCGTCTGTTTCGCGAGGTCACCGCCGTATCCGTGCCAGGCGATCCCGCCGAAGTTGGGGTGGTTGCGCACCTCCGGGTCGTCCACGGTGGCCGCGGCGTACTCGTCGTAGGTGTCCCAGTTCCAGTCGTGCGCCAGCACCTTGGTGGCCAGGCCGGCGGACTGCAGCTTGGGCAGCAGCTCGCTCTTGGTGAAGTAGGCGAGCCCGGAGCCGTTCCAGCTCATCGAGGGGTAGCCGGAGCAGCAGGTCGGCTCGTTCTGCGCGGTGACGTAGTCGACCGGGACGCCCTGGTCCCGGTAGGCCTGGAGGTACTTCACGAAGTAGTCGGCGTACGTGCCGTAGTCCTCGGCCTTCAGCCAGCCGCCGTTCAGCTGCCCGCTGTCCTTCATCCACGCCGGGGCGGTCCACGGGGACGCCACCGTCGTCAGCGCCGGGTTGAGCTCCTTGGCCTGCTTGGTGAGCGGGAGCACGTCCTGCAGATCGTGTGCGATCGAGAACTGCGCGAGCGTCGGGTCGGTCTGCCCGGCCGGCACGTCGTCGTAGGTGTAGCCGGTCCGGGCCAGGTCGGAACCGCCCATCGGATTGCGTACGAAAGAGAGCCCGATGCCGTCCGTGGGGGAGAACAGCTTCTTCATGGTGGCGTCACGCGTCGCCTGGCTCAGCGCGCCGCTGCTCTTCATCAGATACGCGGCCGTGTCGGTGAACGAGGCACCGCCGCCGGTGAAGGTCTGGTAGCGGGTGTTCTCGTCGACCGTGATGTTCGTGCCCCCGCCGCCGTTGCCGTCCCCGAAGGCGATGGGGGTCTGGGCCTCCAGGCCCCGGGTGACATGACGGCCGCCGGAGTCATCGGTGGTGGTCAGGGCGATGTCGACCGTTTCGCCCGCGGCCTGGGCGGCGGGTGACGAGAGGCCGGTGAGGCCCGCGGTCGTGAGCGCTGCCGCGAGCAGCACCCGTACGGCTCTTCCTGTTCGGATCATGGCTGAGGCCTTCCTCGGCGGGAGTGTGGGGAACTTGCCGTCGAATGGGGCGTGAGTGAACTGCTATTACGTGCTCACGTCAAGAGGGAGCGCGTTCAGGAGTTGAACGCACAACCCTTCTCGGCTGCTCGCCGGATGGGTCCGGACCAATCTCGGTGTGAAGTATTGACGCCTCTGTTCCAGCGGGGTTAACTCACGCCACCAACGCCGGTACCGGTTCCGGAACCGGTTGCGGTACCGGTTCCACGACCGGCTGCTCTCTCTGTCCTGTTGTGTCCTGGAGGCCCCCCGATGCGAGTCACCATCGCTGATGTCGCCCGCGAGGCCGGCGTCAGCAAGACGACCGTGTCCCGGGTCCTCAACACCAAGGGTGAAGTGGACGGTTCCACCGCCGCCCGTGTTCGTGAAGTGATCGCACAGCTCGGTTATGTGCCCAGCTCGGGCGCCGTCGGCCTGGCCCGTGGCAGCAGCCGCACGGTCGGCATGCTGGTGCCCTCGCTGACCTGGCCGTGGATGGGCGAGGTGCTTCAGGGCGTCGTCGACACCGTCGAGGCCGCCGACTACGGGCTGCTGCTCTTCACGTGCAACCGCGGGGCCGAGTCCGTGGAGCGCTTCACCAGCCAGGTGTCGGCGCGTGCCTTCGACGGGCTGGTCGTGGTCGAACCCGAGAACACCCTCGACCACCTCACCGCACTGCACCGCGCCGGCCTGCCGATCGTGCTGATCGACGATCGCGGCCACCACCCCGAGTTCCCCTCCGTCGTGACCACCAACCACGAAGGAGGCGCGTCGGCCGCCCGCCATCTGCGGGCAGCCGGCCGCACCAGGCCGCTGGTCATCACCGGCCCCCAGGACTTCGGCTGCGTACGCGACAGGCTGGCGGGATTCGTCTCGGTCCTGCCCACCGACCTGGTCGTCCGCGGAGACTTCACCGAGGCCAGCGGCCGACTGGCCGTGGAAGAACTCCTCGCTTCCGGCGCGGAGTTCGACTCGGTCTTCGCGCACAACGACATCACCGCGGCAGGCGTGCTGCGGGCCCTGCGCGCCGCGGGACGAACCGTGCCCGGCGACATCGCGGTGGTCGGCTTCGACGACATCCCGATGGCCGAGCACACCGAACCGCCGCTCACCACCGTGCGCCAGCCCACCCGGCAGATGGGTGAGACGGCCGCACGGATGCTGCTCTCCCACCTCGGTGGCACGGCCGTGCCCGACGCACCCGTCGTGCTGCCCACCGAACTGGTCGTGCGCCACTCGGCGCCCTAGCGGGCCGGGCCGGTCCGTCCGGCCAACCGCTCCCGTACCCCCTGCAGCAGCCAGCTGCACGCACCAGTACCACCCGCACCGCCCGTACCCGGCGCGCCGAGCGCTGCCCGTTTCCGGATCTCCCAGACCCGCCAGTCCCTCCTGGAGTCGCCATGTCCGCACGCCGTCACCACACGCTCAGAGCGGTCGCGCTCGCCACCGCGGTGGTCGCGCTCGCCGCCGGATGCTCGTCAGCCAACTCGAACGCCAACAAGGGCGGCAACGCCGCGTCGGGCATCCTGACGCTGGGCAAGCCGGACGGGCCGCAGACGAACAACAGCAACCCGTTCCTCAACACCTCGGCGGGCGCCACCCTCGGCTACCGCTACATGATCTACGAGCCGCTGGCGATGACGAGCCAGATCCGGCCCGCGGACAAGGCCGACCCGTGGCTGGCGACCGCGTGGAAGTGGGACCTCAACTTCACCAAGGTCACCTTCACCCTCGACCCCAAGGCCAAGTGGGCCGACGGCAAGCCGCTGACCGCCGAGGACGTCGCGTTCACCTTCAACCTGCTGAAGAAGCACCCGGCGCTCAACGGCAACGGCATCGCGTACAGCGGGATCGAGGTCCAGGGCAAGCAGGTCGTGCTGACCTTCGACGACTCGCAGTACGTCAACCAGAACAAGATCATCCAGCAGTTCATCGTGCCCAAGCACATCTGGGAAGGCGTCAAGAACCCGGAGACCTGGCCGAACCGCACCCCCGTCGGCTCGGGCCCGTACAAGCTCAAGACGTTCACCCCGCAGACCACCACCCTGACCGCCACGCCCACCTACTGGAAGGGCGCGACGAAGGTCAAGGAGCTGCGCTACAGCACGTACAACGACAACAGCGCCGCGACCACCGCGCTGGCCAGCGGCAAGCTCGAGTGGTCGTTCGTCTTCATGCCGAACTACAAGCAGCTCTACATCGCCAAGGACCCCAAGAACCACAAGCTCTGGTTCCCGTCCGGGCTCGGCATCCACGGACTGTGGTTCAACACCGCCCGCAAGCCCTTCGACAACCCGGCGCTGCGCAAGGCCATGGCGATGGTCGTCGACCGCAACGCGATCTACACCCAGGCCGAGGCGACCCTCTACCCGGAGATCACCAACCCGACAGGCATCCCGCTGCCCGCCGGCAAGTCCTTCCTGGCCCCGAGTACAAGAGCGCCACCACGAAGCCCGATGTCGAGGGTGCCAAGCAGATCCTCGACAAGGCCGGCTTCACGCTCAGCGGCGGGGTGCTGAAGGACCCGAGCGGCAAGGCGGTGAAGCTGACCTTCACCGACCCGGCCGGCTGGAACGACTACATCACCGGCCTCGCGATCATCAAGGACAACATCAAGAAGCTCGGCATCGAGGCCAAGGTCAAGACGCAGACCGCCGAGGCGTGGGGCGCGGACGTGGCCAACGGCAACTTCGACGCCACCCTGCACTGGACCAACAGCGGCGCCACCCCGTACGACATGTACCAGAACATCATGGACGGCGCCCTGCTCCAGCCCATCGGCAAGGCCTCCCAGCTCGGCAACTTCGGCCGCTTCAAGAACGCCGAGGCGACCGAGGCGCTGAAGGACTTCGCCAACGCGACGACCGACAGCACCCGGATCACCGCGATGAACACCCTGCAGAAGATCATGGTCGAGCAGGCGCCGATGATCCCGACCGCCGCCGCGCCCATCGGGGCCGAGTACTCCACCAAGAACTGGGTGGGCTGGCCCACCGAGGCCGACCCGTACGCCGACCCGCAGCACACCCAGCCCTCGTCGCTGGAAGTCGTGCTGAAGCTCAAGCCGTCGAAGTAGGACCCAGGGATTCCAGGTACCGGCCATGTCTGAACAGCTCGAAAAGAACCACGTCGTGCTCGAAGCACGCGGAGTCACCAAGCACTTCGCCGTACGGCGCACCGGCCGCGATCTCCTCGCGGGCAAGCGCCGTACCGTCCACGCCGTCGATGACGTCTCGCTGAAACTGCGGCGCGGCACCGTCACGGCACTGGTGGGGGAGTCGGGCTCCGGAAAGTCCACCGTCGCCAGACTGCTCGCCCAGCTGTATCCGCTCACCGAGGGCGAGATCCACCTGGGCGGCCAGCCGGTGAAGGCCGGACGTGGCCGGTCCTTCCGCAGTTACGTACGCCGGGTCCAGCTCATCTTCCAGGACCCGTTCGCCTCGCTGAACCCGGTGCACACCGTGCGCTACCACCTCTCCCGGGCACTGAAGATCCACGGCCGGGCGGGGAACGGCGAGGCGGAACTGGAGAAGAACCTGACCGCTCTGCTGAACCGCGTCCAGCTGACTCCTCCTCATCAGTACCTGGACAAGTTCCCGCACGAGCTGTCGGGCGGTCAGCGCCAGCGCGTGGCCATCGCCCGCGCGCTCGGCGCCGACCCCCAGGTCCTCCTCGCCGACGAACCCGTCTCGATGCTGGACGTCTCGATCCGGCTCGGGGTGCTCAACCTGCTCAAGGACCTCAAGGACCGGCTGCACCTCGCGATCCTCTACATCACCCACGACATCGCCTCCGCCCGCTACTTCGCGGACTCCACACTGGTGATGTACGCGGGCCGGATCGTGGAGGGCGGGGACAGCGAGACCGTCACCCAGCGCCCCGCGCATCCCTACACCCAGCTGCTGATCGCCTCGGCGCCCGACCCGGACCGGGTGGTCGCCGAAGAGGAGCAGGAGGAGACCGGCAGCGGCGAGCCCCCGTCGCTCATCGCGCCGCCGGCCGGCTGCCGCTTCCACCCTCGCTGCCCCAAGGCGATGGAACGCTGCCGCACCGAACTGCCGCCCCGCTTCGACCTGGCCGACGGCCAGTGGGCGGCCTGCTGGCTGTACGCCGACGGCGCCGGCCACGCACAGGACCACGAGAAGGAGGCCGCGAAGTGAAGTACCTGCTCCAGAGGCTCGCCTTCTACCTGGTCACGGCCTGGGCCGCCATCACCATCAACTTCCTCATCCCGCGGCTGATGCCGGGCGACCCGGTACAGGCACTCATCGCCCGCTTCCAGGGACAGCTGGACACCAGCGCCATCGCGTCGCTCAAGGCCCTCTTCGGCCTGGACAAGCACCAGTCGCTGTGGCAGCAGTACACCGACTACTGGGGTCATCTGCTCGACGGCGACCTCGGCCTGTCCTTCACCTTCTTTCCGACGCCGGTGAGCGAGGTGATCGCCCAGTCGCTGCCGTGGACGCTCGCGCTCGTCGGCATCACCACGCTGATCAGCTTCGTGCTCGGCACCGGGATCGGGGTCTTCACCGGCTGGCGGCGCGGCTCCTGGATGGACAGCCTGCTGCCCGTCACCACCTTCATCTCGGCCATCCCGTACTTCTGGCTCGGACTGATCGCCATCTCGCTGTTCGCCGTGAAGTGGCCGCTCTTCCCGGCCGCCGGCGGTTACGACAACTCGCTCGTGCCGGCCTTCGACTGGCCGTTCATCTCCAGCGCGCTCTACCACGGGGCACTGCCCGGCCTCACCATCGTGCTCAGCGCGGTGGCCGGCTGGATCCTCGGCATGCGCAACATGATGGTGACGGTCTCCTCCGAGGACTACGTCATGGTCGCCCAGGCCAAGGGGCTCTCCGAGCGCCGGGTGATGTTCGGGTACGCCGCCCGCAACGCGATCCTGCCCAACATCTCCGGCTTCGCCCTCTCGCTCGGCTTCATCGTCGGCGGCACGCTGCTGGTGGAGATGGTCTTCTCCTACCCGGGCATCGGCTACCAGCTCTTCCAGGGCGTCGGCGCCAAGGACTACCCCCTGATGCAGGGCGTCTTCCTGATCATCACGCTCTCCGTCCTCGCGGCGAACCTCCTCGCCGACGTCCTCTACATGGTCCTCGACCCCCGTACCCGAAGGGAGGCCTAGGACCCATGGCCATCACCGCCACCGAGGTCGCCGTACTCGACGCGACCGAGACCCCGGCCGCGAGCAAGCGCAGGTTCCGCTTCCTGCGTGGCCGCAAGACCGTCATCGGACTCGGCATCCTGCTCTTCTTCGTGCTGATCGCCGTCATCGGCCCGTGGATCGCCCCGTACGACCCGGACACGATGGGCAAGGAACTGCTCCAGCCGCCTTCCGGAGCCCACTGGTTCGGCACCACCCAGACCGGTCAGGACGTGCTGTCGCAGATCCTCGTCGGTACCCGCGGCGTACTCGTCGTCGGCTTCATCGCGGGCATCCTCGCCACGATCCTGTCCGTGCTGATCGGCGTCAGCGCCGGCTTCCTCGGCGGCACCGCCGACGAGGTGCTCTCGCTGCTCTCCAACGTCTTCCTGGTCATACCGGGACTGCCGCTGATCATCATCATCGCCAGCTTCGTCTCCGACGCGGGCGACCTGCTGATCGCGACCGTCATCGCCCTCACCTCGTGGGCCTGGGGAGCCCGGGTGCTGCGCGCCCAGACGCTCTCGCTGCGTCGCCGGGACTACGTCGAGGCGGCCCGCGCCACCGGTGAGTCGACCTGGCGGATCATCTTCTTCGAGGTGCTCCCGAACCTGACCGCCGTCATCGCCTCCGGCTTCGTCGGCACGGTCATCTTCGCGATCCTCTCCGAGATCACCCTCGCCTTCATCGGCGTCGCCGACATCTCCAACTGGAACTGGGGGACCGTCCTGTTCTGGGCCCAGTCCAACCAGGCACTGGCCCAGGGCGCGTGGTGGTGGTTCGTCCCCGCCGGGCTCTGCATCGCGCTGCTCGGCATGTCGCTCGCCCTCATCAACTTCGGCATCGACGAATTCGTCAACCCGCGCCTGCGCACCGAGACCGGTGGCTCCCGGAAGGTCCGGATGCGGGTCGGCTTCACCCCCGTGGCACGCGGTACGCACAAGGCCGCGCCGCGCGGCAGGCACGACAAGGAGACCCGCTCATGAGCGAGCCCGTCCTCACCATCAGCGGTCTCAACGTGGACTACGGCACCGGGGACGACGCCGTGCACGCGCTGCGCGACATCGACCTCACCCTGCACCGAGGCGAAGTCCTCGGTCTCGCGGGCGAGTCGGGGTCCGGCAAGTCGACCCTGGCGTACGCCGTCACCCGGCTGCTCTCCCCGCCCGGTGTGATCACCGGCGGCGAGGTCCACTACCACCAGCGCGACGGCGAGGCGCTCGACCTGATGACCCTGTCGGCGCCCGAACTGCGGGCCTTCCGCTGGCAGGAGCTGTCGATCGTCTTCCAGGGCGCGATGAACTCCCTCAACCCGGTGCACACGGTCCACAGCCAGCTCACCGACGTGCTCCAGGCCCACCGCCCGGAGATGCGGCGCGCCGAACGCACCGCGCGTGCCGAGGAGCTGCTGAAGCTCGTCGGGATCTCCGCCGACCGGCTCGGCGCCTACCCGCACCAGCTCTCCGGCGGCATGCGCCAGCGCGTGATGATCGCGATGGCACTCGCGCTGGAACCCGAGATCGTCATCATGGACGAGCCCACGACGGCCCTGGACGTCGTCATGCAGCGCCAGATCCTGCGCCAGCTGATCAAGCTCCGCGAGGAGCTCGGCTTCTCGGTCGTCTTCATCACGCACGACATCTCACTGCTGATCGAGTTCTCCGGCCGGATCGCGATCATGTACGGCGGCCGGATCGTCGAGGAGGCCGGGGCGTCCGACATCTACCGGGACCCCCGCCACCCCTACAGCGACGGACTGCTGCACTCCTTCCCCGCGCTGCACGGCCCCCGCCGCGAACTCAGCGGCATCCCGGGCTCGCCCCCGCACCTGTCCGCGATGCCCGCCGGCTGCGCCTTCCACCCGCGCTGCGCCAAGAAGGTCGGCGCCTGCGACACCCACGTCCCGGTGCTCGCCCCGCCGGACGGGGACGGCTCCCGCTCGGTGGCCTGCTGGCTCCATCAGGAGGCCCCGGCCCCCGCCGCCCGGTCGTAGCGCACCTCGTCACGCACACCACAGGAGAACCATGAACCTCGTCACCCCCCAGGCCTACGCCCGCGAGATCGCCGCCCAGGCCGTACCCGGTCTGCCCGCCGACTTCCGCTGGGGCGTCGCCACAGCCGCCTACCAGATCGAGGGAGCGGCGGCCGAGGACGGCAGGACCCCCTCGATCTGGGACACGTACTGCAGGGTGCCGGGCATGGTCGTGCGTGGCGAGAACGGCGACGTGGCCTGTGACCACTACCACCGGATGCCCGAGGACGTGCAGCTGATCGCCGACCTGGGCGTCGACACCTACCGCTTCTCGCTGGCCTGGCCGCGCATCCAGCCGGGCGGCCGCGGCCCGGCCAACGCGAAGGGCCTGGACTTCTACAAGCGCCTGGTCGACGAGCTGGAGAGCAAGGGCGTCACCCCGTGGGTCACCCTCTACCACTGGGACCTGCCGCAGGAGCTGGAGGACGCGGGCGGCTGGCCGGCCCGTGACACCGCCTACCGGTTCGCCGAGTACGCGGCCCTGGCCTACGACGCCCTCGGCGACCGGGTGAAGCACTGGACCACGCTGAACGAGCCGTGGTGCTCGGCGATGCTGGGCTACGCCTACGGCAACCAGGCCCCCGGCCGGCAGAACTTCGGCGAGGCGATCCACGCCGTCCACCACCTGCTGCTGGGCCACGGACTCGCCTCCCGGTACCTGCGCGAGCAGGCCGCCGCCCGCGGCAACGACCTCGAACTCGGCATCACCCTGAACCTGGGCACCGCCACCCCCGAGACCGCCAGCCACGAGGACGCCGAGGCCTGCCGCCGCGCCGACGGGCTCGGCTGCCGCCTCTACCTCGACCCGGTCGTCAAGGGCTCCTACCCCGAGGACATCGTCGCCGACCTCGCCGCGCAGGGCATCGAACTCCCCGTCCAGGACGGCGACCTGGCGGCCATCGCCACCCCGCTGGACGTCCTCGGTGTCAACTTCTACCGCGGCTCGCTCTTCTCCGGCGTCACCGAGGAAGGCGCGACGACGGACGCCGAAGGCCTGCCCGTCACCCGGGTCGTCGAGCGCGACCTGCCCCGCACCGCGATGGACTGGGAGATCACCCCCACCGCCCTCACCGACCTGCTGGTCCGTCTGGAGAAGGACTACCGCCTCCCGACGGTCATCACCGAGAACGGCGCCGCCTTCGACGACACCGTCTCGGCCGACGGCGAGATCCACGACGCCGACCGCACCACCTATCTCGCCGACCACCTCGCCGCCGTCGCCGCCGCCCGCACCCAGGGGGCCGACGTCCGGGGCTATTTCGCCTGGTCGCTGATGGACAACTTCGAGTGGTCCTACGGCTACGACAAGCGGTTCGGCATCGTCCGCGTCGACTACGACACGCAGGTGCGGACGCTCAAGGACAGCGCCAAGTGGTACCGCGACACCATCCACCTCACCCGCAACGCGTAGGCGCGCCGCGCGCAGCCGCGCACTCTGGACACGAACGGGAGCCCCACCGTGCCCTCTCGTACGACTCTGGCAGCCACCACCACCGCACTGTTAGCCCTCGCCGCACCGATGGCCTTCGCCGCCCCGCCCCCGCACCGCGGCCGGCGGCGCAGGCCGCCGCCTGGGACACCGACCGGGCGGCCGCCGCCTACACCGCCGACCCCGGCGCCGTCACCGCGTCCGGCAGCGAGAACGGCGCCTCCGGACCGGGGGCCGCCGCCGACGGCAACGGCACCACCCGCTGGTCCAGCAACTTCGCCGACGACGCCTGGATCGGGGTCGACCTCGGCTCCGTCATCCGGATCAGCCAGGTCACCCTGGACTGGGAGGCCGCCTACGGGAAGAAGTACGTCCTGGAGGTCTCCCGGAACGGCACCGACTGGACCCCCTTCTACACGGAGGACGACGGCACCGGCGGTTCGGTCACCGCCCACACCTACCCGCAGGAGGTCACCGGCCGCTACGTCCGGATGCGCGGCGTCCAGCGCGCCACCGCCTGGGGTACTCCCTCTACTCCTTCAAGGTCTACGGCGGGGCGCCCGCCCCCGCCTCCACCACCCGCGCCAACCTCGCCCTGAACCACCCCGCGTACGGCAACCTCTACCAGGACGCGGGCAGTTCACCCGCCTTCGTCACCGACGGCGGCTGGCCGGCCGATCTCAAGGGTGGCCAGTCCCGCTGGTCCAGCGACTGGAACGCCGACCGCTGGGTGGGCGTGGACCTCGGGGCCACCTCCACCATCGACACCGTCGACCTCTACTGGGAGGCGGCCTACGGCGTCGACTACCGCGTCCAGGTCTCCGACGACAACCGCACCTGGCGCACGGTCTACCAGCCCTCCGCGTCCGAGGTCGCCGCCCGCCGCGCCGACGTGAAGTCGCCGGGCGAGGCAGCCGGCCGGCACGACACCGTCACCCTGCCCACCCCGGCGACCGGCCGCTACGTCCGGATGCTCGGCGTCGAGCGCCGCTCCTTCTACAACCCGGCGCCCGCCACCGCCCAGTTCGGCTACTCCCTCTACGAGTTCCAGGTCTGGGGCACCGGAGGCAGTGCGGGGGCCGCCTACCCGGCCCTGCCGAAGGACCCCGGCGGCGCCTACAGCACCACGTTCTTCGACGACTTCACCGGCTCGGGCCTGGACCGCTCCAAGTGGCGGACCGTGCGCACCGGCACCGAGATGGGACCCGTCAACGGCGAGTCGCAGGCCTACGTCGACTCACCGGACAACATCCGCACCGAGAACGGCGCACTCGTCCTGGCGTCGAAGTACTGCAAGGGCTGCACCCCCACGCCCAACGGCACCTTCGACTTCACCTCCGGCCGGGTCGACACCAACACCAAGTTCGACTTCACCTACGGCAAGGTCAGTGCCCGCATGAAGCTGCCCGTCGGCGACGGCTTCTGGCCCGCCTTCTGGATGCTCGGCAGCAACGTCGACGACCCGACCGTCTCCTGGCCCGGCTCCGGCGAGACGGACATCATGGAGAACATCGGCTACGGCGACTGGACCAGCTCCGCACTCCACGGCCCCGGTTACTCCGCCGACGGCAACATCGGGAAGCAGCAGACCTACCCGAACGGCGGCCGCGCCGACGAGTGGCACACCTACGGCGTCGAGTGGACGCCCGAAGGCATGACGTTCACCGTCGACGACCGGGTCGTGCAGCGCACCTCCCGCCAGAAGCTGGAGTCCACCCGCGGCCAGTGGGTCTACGACCACAACCAGTACGTGATCCTCAACCTGGCCCTCGGCGGCGCCTATCCGGCCGGCTGGAACAAGGTCACCCAGCCCTACTGGGGCCTGCCGCAGTCCAGCGTCGACCGCATCGCCCAGGGCGGCGTCAAGGCCGAGATCGACTGGGTCCGGGTCGAGCAGAAGAAGTAGAAGAAGCAGCACGAGCAACGGCGCCCGGCAGCGCCACCCCGGTCACACCCGCACCCCGCGCGCGGCACAGCACCCGCACCCGCACCCGCTGTGCCGCGCGCGGCACCGTACGAAGGAGCCGCACCCATGCCACCACGCACCCGTCACCGGGCGAGACCCGCGACGGCCGCACTCGCCGCCGCCACCGTCCTCGCCGGCCTGCTCGCCGGCGCTGTGCCCAGTGCGGCCGCGCCCGCCGCGGCCGACGATCCGGCACCCGTGGCCGTCGACCGGTTCGAGGGCGAGGTCCCGTTCGCGGCCCAGCCCGCCGAGGGCATCTTCACCTGGGGCGGTGACGCGGACGACCCGCCGGCCCTGGCGCTGAAGGAGCGCGCCGACGCCCCCGAGGGTGCCAAGGTCCTCGAAGGCACCTACGACATCAGCGGCTACGGCGGACTCAGCCACGACTACGCCGCCGACCAGCCGGCCCACGACTGGTCCGCCCACAAGGGCATCCGCTTCTGGTGGTACGGGCAGAACACCGCCCCCCTGCCGCCCGGTTCGGGCAAGAAGATCAGCTTCGAGATCAAGGACGGCGGCGCCAACGGCGAGGCCTCCGAGCTGTGGACCACCTCCTTCACCGACGACTGGGAGGGCTGGCACCAGGTCGAGATCCCCTTCGCCGACTTCACCTACCGCGGTGACTACCAGCCCGTCGGCGGCATCGACCAGGTCCTGGGCCTGGACCAGATGTGGGGCTACGCCCTCACCCTGCCGACCGGCGCCCCCGGCTCGTTCGCCATGGACGGTGTGGAGCTGTACGGGAAGGCGGACGCCGCCCTCAAGGCGAGCGTCGTCACCGACGCGGCCGTGCACCCGGTCAAGCAGGGCGGCACGGCGGACATCGACCTCTCCGTCGCGACCACCGGCTCCGTACCGCTGGAGGAGCCCGTCACCGTCGGGTACGAGACCAAGGGCGGCAGTGCGGGGTCCGGCACCGACTACACGCCGGTCAGCGGCACGTACACCTTCCCGGCAGGCACCGCGTCCGGCACCTCGCACCGGGTGTCCGTCACCACGAAGAAGGTCGCCGGAGCCGCGTCCGCGAAGACGGTCCCGCTCGAACTCACCGTCACCGGCGCCAAGCCGCCGAAGGAGAACCCGCAGGTCGTCATCGACGCCCACGGGCTGCCCTACCAGAACCCGAAGCTGCCGGTGAAGCAGCGGGTCGCCGACCTGCTCTCCCGGATGTCGCCCGCCGAGAAGGCCGGCCAGATGACCCAGGCCGAGCGCAACGCGCTCAGCTCGCAGGGGGACATCGCCGCGTACGACCTCGGCTCGCTGCTCTCCGGCGGCGGTTCCGTGCCGACGCCCAACACGGCCGCGGCCTGGGCGAAGATGGTCGACTCCTACCAGCTGCGCGCCCAGGCGACGCGCTTCCAGATCCCGCTGATCTACGGCGTGGACGCGGTGCACGGCCACAACAACGTCATCGGCTCGACGATCATGCCGCACAACGTCGGCCTCGGTGCCACCCGTGACCCGGAACTCGCCGGGAGGACCGGTGCCGTCACCGCGAGCGAGGTGCGCGCCACCGGCATCCCGTGGGACTTCGCCCCCTGCCTCTGCGTCTCGCGCGACGACCGCTGGGGCCGCGCCTACGAGTCGTACGGTGAGGACCCGGCACTCGTGGAGTCCCTGGAGACGGTGATCCAGGGCATGCAGGGCGCCGCGTCCGGCAAGGACCTGGACCGCAACGACAAGGTGCTGGCCACCGCCAAGCACTACGTCGGCGACGGCGGTACGGAGTACGGCTCCTCCACCACCGGTTCGTACCCCATCGACCAGGGCGTCACCAAGGTCACCCGGCAGGAGCTCGAAGCAGTTCATCTCGCCCCGTTCGAGGAAGCGGTCAAGCGCGGCATCGGCACGGTCATGCCGTCGTACTCCTCGCTCGACATCCTCGGTGACGACAAGGGCCCGGTGAAGATGCACGCCGACGCCGAGATGATCAACGGCGTGCTGAAGGACCGGATGGGCTTCGAGGGCTTCGTCATCAGCGACTGGCAGGCGATCGACCAGATCCCCGGCGACTACGCGAGCGACGTCCGCACCTCGGTCAACGCCGGACTCGACATGATCATGGTCCCGACGGCGTACAAGGACTTCACCAGGACGCTCCAGGACGAGGTCACCGCCGGCCGGATCGGCCAGGCCCGGATCGACGACGCGGTCTCCCGCATCCTGACCCAGAAGTTCCGGCTCGGCCTGTTCGAGAAGCCGTACGCCGACACCGGAAACCTCGACAAGGTCGGCTCCGCCGAACACCGCGCCGTGGCCCGTGAGGCCGCCGCCGAGTCCCAGGTGCTGCTGAAGAACGACGGCGGCGTGCTGCCGCTCAAGCCCTCGCAGAAGGTGTACGTCGCCGGGTCCAACGCCGACGACATCGGCAACCAGGCCGGCGGCTGGACCGTCAGCTGGCAGGGCTCGTCCGGCGACATCACCCCGGGCACCACGATCCTGTCGGCCATGAAGAAGGACGCCGCGTCGCTCACGTACTCCAAGGACGCCTCGGCCGCCACGGACGGCTACGACGTGGGTGTCGTGGTCGTCGGCGAGACCCCGTACGCGGAGGGCGTCGGCGATGTCGGCAACGGCCACGACCTGGAACTCTCCGCCGCCGACAAGGCCGCGGTGGACAAGGTCTGCGCCGCGATGAAGTGCGCCGTCCTGATCGTCTCGGGCCGCCCGCAGCTCATCGGTGACCGGCTCGGCGACATCGACGCCCTTGTGGCCTCCTGGCTGCCGGGCAGCGAGGGCGACGGCGTGGCGGACGTGCTCTACGGCAAGCGCGCCTTCACCGGCCAGCTGCCGGTCACCTGGCCGAAGTCCGAAGCGCAGCTGCCGATCAACGTCGGCGACGCGGCGTACGACCCGCAGTTCCCGTACGGCTGGGGCCTGACCACGCTGCGAAAGCCCCCGGCCGGCGGTGAGCTCACCCTCGCCGCCCTCGCCCTGGCCGCCCAGGTCGCGGAGAGGACCGGACTCGGCAGGACGGACGTGGGCCGGACCATCGTCGGCCAGGCCCGGCTGCTGGTCCAGCAGAAGACCGGCGGGAAGCTCGGCGAAGCGGTCTCCAAGCCGTTCGCCGAGGCCGATCACCTGCTGCTGACCGGTGACCTGACCGGCGCGGTCGCGAAGCTGAGGACGGCCTACCGGGCCGGCTGACGCACGGCGGGGCGGTGAGCGATCTCGCCGCTCGGCACCAGGTACCCGGCGGGGCCGCCCCGCCGGGTACCTGGGCAGTGCCGCCGGGTTACCGCGGGCCGGCGGCCGTGAACTAGAGGGGGCGGGCCGTGGAGTGACCCCGTGCGTTCGCTGCTCCACCTTTCGCGTCCAGCGGCTTCCGGTCCCCTCCCGCGCGGCGGCCTTCCACCCCCGCTCCCGGACGCACGTGGGGGCCATCTGGGTTACGTTCGAGGTATGCGGAACAGACCGTTCCCGACCTTCCTGCTCCCGGCGCTGCTGGCCGGACTGCTGCTGATCATGTCGGCGGCCCTGGCCCTGGTGCCGCCCGCGCATGCCGCGACGGCCGCGTCGACCGTCGACGACGTCGCCCAGGCGCTGCGCAAGAACCCGGTCTACGTCGATCCGGCCGCCGCGGGACAGCTCTCCCGGAGCCAGGCCGACGCCCTGGCGAAGAAGATCAAGGACGCCGACAAGCCGGTGTTCGTGGCGGTGCTGCCGCAGAGTCCGGCCTTCCCCGCGCAGAGCGTGCTCCGCACGCTGCGCACCGACACCGGAATCACCGGCGTCTACGCCGTACGCCTCGGGGACGGCTTCAACGCCGGCGCCGATCCGCAGGTGATGTCCGAGCAGGCGGTGCGCAACCTCACCGCCGCCGTGAAGGCACCCGGCGCGGCCCCCGACGCCTCGGCCCAGCTGAACGCCTTCACCGACCGGGCCCTCGAACAGGCCAGGGCCATGCCCCGGAGTCCTGGGGCGGAGGCTCCTCGTCCGGCAACGGCTCGCCCACCGCCGGACTGATCGCGATCGGCGCGGTGGTGGTCGTCGGCGGCGCGGGCGCCTACACGGTCGTGCGCCGGAACCGCAAGCGCAAGGAGGCCGAGGAGCAGGCCTCGCTCGACAAGCTCCGGGTCGTCGTGGACGAGGACATCACGGCGTACGGAGAGGCACTGGAACACCTCGACTTCCACCCCGCGGAGGCGGGCGCCGACGACACGATGCGCGCGGACTACGAACGCGCCCTCGACTCCTACGAGAGCGCGAAATCCCGTATGGAGCACGCCCGGCACCCCTCCGACGTGCGCGCGGTGACCCAGGCCCTGGAGGACGGCCGCTACTCACTCGCCGTCCTGGCGGCCCGGCGCAGCGGCGGCGAACTGCCCGCCCGCCGCCCGCCCTGCTTCTTCGACCCCCGCCACGGCCCCTCGGTGGCCGACGCCCGCTGGTCCCCGTCGGGCGGCACCGCCCGCGAGGTCCCGGTCTGCGGCGCCGACGAGATCCGGCTGCGCGACGGCGAGGACCCGATGAGCCGCACCGTCGACATGGGCGACGGCCGCCGCCGCCCCTACTGGGAGGCGGGACCGGCCTACGGCCCGTGGGCGGGCGGCTACTTCGGCGGCGGGCTGCTCCCCGGCCTGCTGGTCGGCACCATGCTCGGCTCGATGCTCTCCACCCCGGCGTACGCGGCGGAGTACGGCGGCGGCGACTTCGGCTCGGGCGGTGACTTCGGGGCGGCGACTTCTCCGGTTCCGACTTCGATTCCTCGGGCTTCGGCGGCGGAGGCTTCGGCGACGGTGGCGGATTCGGCGACGGCGGCGGATTCGGGGCGGCGGCGGGGACTTCGGCGGCGGCGGGTTCTAGAGCGCGAGCGTGCCGGTGACCGTACGCACTTCGGCAAGTAGCACCCGCCCGATCACCGCGAACAGACCGCGATTATTTTCGGGCGGCGTGACAGTCTCCCCTCCCGTACGCCTGATCCGTAGCCCGAGGAGTGAGCCACATGCGCATCGTCATCAGCGAGTTCATCAGCCTGGACGGCGTCGTGCAGGCGCCGGGCGGCGCGCAGGAGGACACCGACGGCGGCTTCGCCCACGGCGGCTGGTCGCACCCCTTCTTCGACCCGGAGGTGGTGGGCGGCGCCTTCGACGACTCGCTGAGCGGGGCCGGAGCCCTGCTGTTCGGCCGCCGCACCTGGCAGTCGATGGCCGCGGCATGGCCCGAGCGGGCCGGCGACCCGTTCGCCGACCGGATGAACGCGATCGACAAGTACGTCGTGAGCGACACGCTGGGCGACGACGAGCTGACGTGGCACAACAGCGAGCGCATCCCGGGGGAGAAGTCCACCGCCCGCATCCAGGAACTGCGCGACAAGGACGGCGGTGACCTGCTGGTCATGGGCAGCCCCACGCTCGTACGGGGTCTGCTGGCGGAAGGACTCGTCGACGAACTGCGGCTCGTGATCATGCCGGTGCTACTCGGCGGCGGGAAGTCGATCTTCCCCGAGGACGGCGGTCTGCGCACCCTCGAACTGGTCTCGGCCGTCACCAGCGGCACGGGCGTGCAGGTGTGCACCTACCGTCCGGTGGCGAAGGCGTAGCGGCGGTACGCAAAGGCGGGCGGGCGCGGGGACCGACCCCCGCGCCCGCCCGCGTACGTGCCGGTCGGGTCAGCCCCGGCCATGGTGGCCGCGCTCGAAGGCGGCGAAGGCCGACTCCTGGCGCCACTGCGTGGCCGCCTTCGGGCTGGCGGCGAGGTAGCGGGCGCACCGCGGGCTCGGGTGGCCGATGCCCGGCCGGTCGCCGCGGCAGGCCGCGACCAGGTAGTACCCGGCGGGGCGGACCCGGTGGCCCACAGGCTGCGGCCGCTGCGGAACGCGTACTCCAGCGAGGCGCGGGCCAGGTCCTTCAGCTCCGTGTAGCCGAGACCGTAGGTCTTCGCGGCGTACTCGTACTCGTGGCTGATGTCGATCCGCGAGACGCCCGGGTCGTCGGTGGACAGGACCACCGGCACTCCGTAGCGGCGGTAGGCGTTGAACGGGTGCTCGTCGCCCGCGATGCCGAGGATCTGCTTGTTGCTGGAGAACGGCACCTCGACGGCGACCTTGCGCCGGGCCATCGTCCGGGCGAGCTGCCGCCAGTCGTCCTCGTGGACCAGGTCCACACCGTGCCCGATGCGGTCGGCTCCGGCCACGAGCACTGCCTCGCGGATGTGGAAGGTCAGGTCCTCGGGCTTGACCAGACCGGGGCCAGCTCACCGGCGTGCAGGGTGAGATGGGAGCCCGGGTACTGGCCGCGCAGGTACTTCAGCATCCGCATCTGGAGGCTGTAGTTGGCCAGCGAGGTGTCCCAGTCCTCGGGCTGCACGAGGTTGACCGCGACGAACCTCCGGTCGCGCTCCGCCAGCCGCATCCCCACCGCGATCTGCGTGAACACGCGCGCCGGGGTGCTGCCCCGGGAGACCTGGGAGATCCACCGGACGGGCAGCCGGCAGCCCGGGTCGGGGCGGGAGGTGTCGCAGTGCGCGGCCTGGCGGAACTGGGCGTCGGCGTCGTCGGCCTCCTGGACCGCCTCGTCCACGACCCGGTCGAGCTGCCCGCCGGCCAGTAGCTTGCGGTGGAAGGCGGCCAGGTCGGCGTCGTAACCCACCTCGTCGGCCAGCTTCTTGGCGCTGTCCGACGCGGGGGTGACCATGGTCTCCAGATAGAACTGGTTCTGCTCGATCACCGTGTTGGCCACGTTGGCGAGCAGCTTGCCGCGGTCCCAGGTGGCCATGCCGAACTTGTTGAACGTGTCGAAGAAGTGGTCGTGCCCGGACTGGTCGGCCGGGAAGTCCTGCATCGACCAGGCCCTGACGATCTGCTGCCGGAAGGCGGTGTCCGTCCGCGCGTCGGAGGCGGGCCTCGTGCCCGGCCCGCACGGCGGGGCCACCGCGGTCGTCGTCGCGTCGATGCACAGGCCCTTCTCGGCCGCGAGCTTGATCAGGAACTCGGTCGTGGCCGCGCCGGACAGGTGGTTGTGGAGGTCGGCCCCCTTGGGCAGGGCCTTGAAGAACGCCTGCAGCCTCGCCGGCCTGTCCCGCAGGGATCTGAGGTACGCGGCGGTCCCGAGCTCGGCGGCGGTCACTGCCCGGGGTGAGCCGTGACCGGCGGTCCGCGGCGACGCGTCGTTCCCGGGCGCGGCCGCGGCCGGGAAGGCCGGAAGCAGAGTCAGCGCGGTGAGCGCGCCGACCCCGGCCAGGAGCAGGGACTTGGGACGGTGTTGCGTCCGGATTGTTGAGATCACGGCCGAATGATCGCGTTCGGGAGGGTGTTTATCGCCCGCACCACCTCCATGACCTGGAACGTCCACCCGATCGAGTGCGCGACTGGCCACCCCGGGACGGTGGCAGGCTCACTACCTCCGTTTGTTCCGCCACGAGTTGGACGGGTCGTGGGGCCCGCGCCGGCGGGGCCCCGGCCCGGCGGATCCGCCGCTCGGCCACACGTCGCCGTAGTGCCGGGCCGAGTCGTACGGACCAGGTGCGCGCAGGACGGTGGGAACGGGTACCCGGCACCGCCCGGCGACGGTTCTTTGCTGCTTCGGCAAGGATGTTTGCCGTGCAGGACCCCGGGCGCGCACCATCTCCCTCAGATGGAGGTGTTTCGCATGAGCGACAAGACGCAGACGTACGACGTGGTGGTGATCGGCGGCGGGGCCGCCGGCCTGAGCGGGGCGCTGGCCCTGTCCAGGGCCCGGCGTTCCGTGCTGGTGATCGACGCGGGCAGCCCGCGCAACGCACCCGCGGGCCACGTGCACAACTACCTGGGCCGCGAGGGCACCCCGCCCGCCGAGCTCCTGGCCATCGGCGGGCAGGAGGCGACGCGATACGGGGCCGAGATCGTCGAGGGCGAGGCCGTGGCGGCGCAGAAGCTGCCGGGCGGGGCCGGGTTCCGGGTCGTACGGGCGGACGGAACCGCGGTCACGGCGCGGCGCCTTCTCGTCACCACCGGGCTCGTGGACGAGCTGCCGCCGATCCCCGGGCTGGCCGAACGCTGGGGCCTCGACGTGCTGCACTGCCCGTACTGCCACGGCTGGGAGGTCAGGGACAGGCCGATCGGCGTCGTGGCCCTGAGCCCGATGGCCGTTCATCAGGCGCTGCTCTGGCGGCAGTGGAGCGACGACGTCACTCTCTTCCTGCACCACGCGCCCGAGCCGGGCGACGAGGAGTACGAGCAACTGGCCGCGCGCGGCATCGCCGTGGTGGACGGCGAGGTGACCGGGCTGGAGGTGAACGGGGACCGGCTCACCGGGGTGCGGCTGGCCGGCGGGCGGGTCGTCCCGCGCGGGCCGTGGTCGTGCAGCCGCGTTTCACCGCGCGCTCCGGCGTCCTGGACGGCCTGGGGCTGCACGCCACCGCGATGGAGGCCGGCGGCCACACCATCGGTACGTACGTCGCGGCCGATCCCGCCGGTGCCACCGAGGTGCCCGGCGTGTGGGTCGCCGGTAACGTCGCCAACCTCATGGAGCAGGTCGTGGGCGCCGCCGGTGCGGGGCTGAAGGCGGCCTCCGTCATCAACGCCGACCTCGTCACCGACGACACCCGCCGCGCGGTCGAGGCCCGCCGCGCACCCTTCTCGGCGGAGGCCGAGCGCCAGGTCTGCGAGAAGACACTCGGACACCGCCGGCACGGACTGCAGGAGACACGATGACCACCGACAGCACCGCCTCCGACGCGGAACTCTGGGACGAGCGCTACCGCGGGAGCGACCGGATCTGGAGCGGCAACCCGAACACCGCGCTCGTCCGTGAAGTGGAGGGCCTGAAGCCGGGACGCGCCCTCGACCTCGGGTGCGGCGAGGGCGCCGACGCGGTCTGGCTCGCCCGCTGGGGGTGGCAGGTCACCGCCACCGACATCTCGCGCGTCGCACTCGGCCGGGCGGCCGGACACGCGGCCGAGGCGGGGGTGGCCGACCGGATCGACTGGCAGTTCCACGACCTCGGCGCCTCCTTCCCCGAAGGGGAGTACGACCTGGTGTCCGCCCAGTTCCTGCACTCGATGGGTGACCTGCCGCGCGAGCGGATCCTGCGGCGGGCCGCCGCGGCCGTCGCACCCGGCGGGGTGCTCCTGGTCGTCGGGCACGCCGGCTTCCCGGCCTGGGAGCACGACCACGCGGACGTGGAGCTCCCCACCCCCGACGAGGTGCTGGCGTCCCTCGCACTCCCGCAGGGGGAGTGGGACGTGCTGCTCAGCGAGGAGCACGAGCGCGTGCAGAACGACCCGGACGGCAACCCCACCACCCGTACGGACAACACCCTGAAGGTCCGCCGCCGCTGACGGCGCCCGGCATGGGGAGCCGCTCGGCTACCACGCCTCCGGCTCGTGCCAGGCTTCCCCTGCCGGTTCGTCCCGGGCCGCCAGTCCGGCCACCCACAACGGCATCAGCCAGTGCATGACGAACAACGCGGCCAGGACGGGAACGAGCAGCGTCCCCGCACGCACCTGGCCGGTCCAGTCGCCCGCGGCGACGCCGACGACGGCGCCCGCCAGCAGGTACGTGGTCAGGCGGTGCGCCCGGGCCCGGACCCGGTCCCGCTCGGCGAGCTGGCGCTCGTCCAGGACGTGCGTGCGCAGTTCGAGCAGTCCGCGGGTGGCGCCGTTGATCACGCCGGTGGCCAGGCACCAGGGCAGAGCCAGGGCGAGCAGGGCGAAGGCGGGCCATTGCCCCTCGCTCGTGCGGGTGCCGATGCCGGCGGCCACGCCGGCCGCCGTGAGCAGCACATGCGCCGCGACGGCCGTGCGGCGGCGTGCGGCCGTCGCGTACAGGGCCTGCGCCCCGCGGTCGTTCATGACGGCGAACATGCGCCGGTCGTGGCGCGTGTGCCGGGTCGCCCCTGTGGTGGTCATTGCTTCCTCCCGTAGACCTCGTCCGTGAGCGGGCGGAACGGCCGGAGGGAGAAGAGTGCCTCCACCGGCAGATCGAAGAACTCGGCGACGCGCAGGGCCAGATCGAGGCTGGGGTTGTACTGCCCGCGCTCGATGTAGCCGATGGTCTGGTAGTGGGCGCCGACCGCCTCGGCCAGCGCCTGCCGCGACACCTTGCGTTCCGCGCGCACCATCGCCAACCTGTTGTGCACCTGCTCGCTCATGTATAAGAAGTACTACATTTCTGAGCAGTGCTGCAAGGGTGGGGCTGCGGGGCGTGGCACGCCGAGCGCCCGCCGACTCCCCGGGAGGGGGGCGGCGGGCGCTCGGCGTCGAAGTGTGCGGGAGTCTCAGGCGGCCTGCGGGGCGGCCTTGATCGCGGAGATGTCGAAGTTCAGCTTCACCTTGTCGCTGACCATCACGCCGCCGGTCTCCAGCGCCGCGTTCCAGGTCAGGCCCCAGTCGGAGCGCAGGATGTCCGTGCTGCCCTCGAAGCCGACGCGCTCGTTGCCGTACACGTCGGTCGCGGAGCCGTTGAACTCCAGGTCGATGGCGAGCGGGCGGGTGACGTCCTTGATGGTGAGGTCGCCGGTGATGCGGTACTTGTCGCCGCCGAGCTGCTCGGCCGCGGTCGAGCGGAACGTCATGAGGGGGAACTTCTCGGCGTCGAAGAAGTCGCCGCTGACCAGGTGGCCGTCGCGGTCCGCAATGCCCGTGTCCACGCTGGCGATCTTGACGTCGATGGAGGCCGAGGAGCCGGCCGGGTTGCTGCCGTCCAGCTTCAGGCTGCCCTCGTGCTCGCCGAAGGAGCCGCGCACGTTGGTGACCATGGCGTGCCGCACGGTGAAGCCGATGCTGCTGTGGGCCGGGTCGATCGCGTAGTCGCCGGTGAGTGCGGCCAGCGCCGGGTCGACGGCGACGGTGGCTGTCGGGGCGTCGTTGTTCTTGCGGTTGAACAGAGCCATGGCTCCTCCTCGGGGACGTGATCGAGCGGGGCTCGAAGTAGTTGTTGTTTAACCTTCAACGAGATTCACTCTAGACCCATCTAGTTCAAAGTTCAACATCCTGCGCCAGGACTGTTACGTGCGGCGCCACGGATTCACTCGACCGACACCCCACGCCCTCTGGCGGACGCGCGTAGAACTCAGGCACTATCTCCCTGCCATCGTTGTCATGCACAGGAGGAGTCCCCCCATGGTGTCCCGTATGACGCTTCGCCCCGTCCTGACCGCCCTCGCCCTCGTTCTCGGCGTCCTGTTCGCCCCCGGAATCGGTGTCGTCACCGGATCGACGGACGCCTACGCCGTCAGCAAGCTCACCCACAGCCAGGCGACCGCAAGATTCAGCTCGTCCGGAGTCACCTGGTCGTCCTCCGGCGGCTGCTCCAACCGCAACGTCTCCACCTGCACGTCCTTCGACCAGCTCAACCTGCCGACCGCTCAGGGAGCCCAGACCCTCAAGAGCGCGACGGGCTGCGCGCTCAACATCACCGGCGGTACCGAGACCGGGCACGCCAGCGGCACCTACTCGCACTGGAACGGCTACAAGCTCGACTTCGGAAAGACCACCTGTCTCACCAACTACATCCACGGCACGTTCAGTTACCTCGGCCTGCGCGGCGACGGCGCGCCCCAGTACAAGTCCGGCTCCGGCAACGTCTACGCGGACGAGGGCAGCCACTGGGACGTGACCTACTACAACTGCGGCGGCTGCTGACACCCCGGGTCCCGCACACCACGGCACCCCCGTCCGCAAGGACGGGGGTGCCTGTGTGTGGGGGTAGCGGCAGAGCATGTGGGGGCGGGCGGGTCTCAGTAGATCGGGTCGACGGTGGGGCCCTCCTGGGCCAGCAGGTCGCGGGCGAACTGCTCCCACTGCGCGTACCGGTCGGGATAGGCGGACACCTGAACCGCCTGGCACACCTCACCCGGCGGCCTGGTCTGCCAGTTCGCTATCTGGATCAGTCCCGGGTTGCTGCCGAACGGGGCCACCCCGTAGAAGGACTTGGAGGACGTGGCGACGTCCGTGATCTGTTCCGGGGTGCCCCAGCCGGTGCTCGGCCGCTGCTGGAAGATCCCGAGCGAGTCATGGTCGACCGGCGTCGTGTAGTTGACGAACTTGGACTCCTGCATGGCCGTCATCAGGGCGATGACCTGCCCCTGCTCGGGAATCCCGGCGCCCTTCCCGACGCCGATGACGGTACGGGCGTTGGCGAGTTCGGCGGGCCCGAGGTCGGCGGCGACCGTGAAGACCGCGCGCAGTTCGCTGTCCGGAGCCGCCTGCAGTGACCGTGCGGTGGCCGCGTCGACCGAGCCGGTGGGCCGCAGCCCGTGAGCCGCCTGGAAGGAACGCAGGCCGTGGGGGGTGGGTGCCGCCTGGGCGGTCGCCGGAACGGAAAGGAGTATCCCGGCGGTGGCCGCGGCGGCGGCTATCAGCTGAGCCATTCTCTTCTGTCGCATGACGGCACGGTGTCGCGGACCCGAATTCGGCGTCAAGGGCTCTGTCTGACAGGGGAGTTGACGCATTGCCGGAATTCGGCTGTCGCCCCAGGTGGGGGAGTCGGCCGGGAATGGGAAGAGGAACGGAATCCGCAGTGTGAAGTATGCGTCGTCACCGGTTCGACCAATGAAGCAATTCCCATTTGTTGCCCGTTGTCGTAAGTGCTTGATGTGGGCCTCTGTTGTGATGACGCACCCCCGTCCTATCCTCCGCAGGGCGATTGCCCCGCCCTGTCCGCAGCGCACCCCTCCCCACAGGAGCTGCCATGTACGGATCGAACCGACCCGTCCCCGACCGGGACGCCGAGGGCCACGCCCGCCCGAGCCGCCGCGCGCTGCTGCGCTCCGGCGCCGGCGCCGCGCTCACCGTCGCGGGTCTCGCGGCCGGGAGCCGCGCCGCCGTGGCCGGGGAGCGCGCCGCGCCGCTCGTCACCGGTGGGAAGGTACGCAACCTCACCGGCCCCGCCGAGACCGGACGCTTCGCCGCACCCTGGACCGACCTGGGCATACCGGCGCGGTGCCCCGACGGCTCGATGCTCCTGGTGTGCGGCGACACCTTCGACGGCGGCGGCGTCGGCGGACCCGACTGGCGCGCCCCGGTCGCACTGCGCGCCTCGAACGCCTCGCCGGGCTCGCTCGTCATCGACGGCAGCGTCGGCGGCGCGCACGCCGCCGGGCTGGTCCCCGAAGGTCATGACGGCGGCACCACCGCCATTCCCTCCGACGTGTTCACCATCGGCTCCACGATGTACATGCACCTGATGCGCGGAGTGATCTACCGGACCCATCACTCGGACTTCTGGCGCTCCGACGACAACGGGGAGAGCTGGCAATACCTCTGCCAATGGCCCGGGACCAGTGCAACGGGCAGTTCCAGCAGAAGACCTACGCGGTCGCGGACGACGGATACTGCTATGTCCTGTCGACGGCCTTCAACCGCGACGTGACATCCGATCTGCTGCTGCACCGCGTTCCGCAGGACGACCTGGGAAATCCCGCGGCGTACGAACCGTGGGGATATGCCGGCGGGGCCTGGGCCTGGGGAAACCAGCCGACCTCCGTCACCGGGCCGCGCCGCTGGGGCGAGATCTGTTTCCGGGCCATGGACGGTAAATACGCATTCACCTGGCTCAACATGGCTCCGCTCGACATCCGCGCGCAGATCTTCCCGGTTCCGACCGCGAACCTCTTCACGACGCCGGAGCAGACCATGATCGTGCCCACCGTGCCCGGTCTGGAGACCGGCACCGCGGTCGCCAGCCCGTACGGCGGCTTCATTGTCCCGGGATCGACCTTCGGTGACTTCCACATCGCCGTGAGCCAGTGGTTCGACGACCAGAACTACCAGGTGATGCAGTACCGCATCAACGGGCTGGCGGCCTGAGCGCGGGGCCGCATGCGGGTGCCCCCGTCCCGCCCGGACGGGGGCACCCGCGGCTTCGGTGGGGCGGGTCAGGAGCCGACGCTCACCGTGAAGCGCCGCGGGTTGCCGTCGTTGGCGGCGCCCGAGACGTCCGGCTCTCCGTCGGGACGCACGTCGTCGTACGGGAAGGCGTAGCCGATGGGGCTGTTGGCGTGGACGATCCGCGACCAGTGGTTGGTCACCGCGCCCTGGTAGTAGTCGGCCACCGTGGTGCCGTTCGGCTGGTCGGGGTGGCTGAGCATGATCGAGCGGTTGAAGCCGGCCGCGAGCCGGGCCAGCAGGCCCTTCTTGTCGTCGGAGTCCGCCGGGTTGTTGGTGAACGGCCCGTGGTTGCAGGTGAAGATGTCCTTGGAGACGGGCTTGACGAAGGTGTGCCCGCCGTTGAAGGTCAGGGTGTCGCCGCTGACCCGCCCGGTGAACACGCCGCGCCCGCCCTGCAGGTCGATCCGCAGGTCGGTGGAGCGGTACTTCTCCCAGACCTCGTCGATCTGCGCGGTGAACAGATCGCGGAACGGCATCTCGTCGGGGCGGTCGAAGAACGGTGCCATCAGGTTCTGCGGCGAGATGACCCGCAGCACGCTGCCGTCCGAGCCGCGCGTCACCAGCTTGTCCCACGGCTGCCCGTCCGCGGCGGCCTGGGCGGTGAGGCCGTCGGCGATCTTCTGTACGGCGCCGTCCGGGAGCGGGGCCACCTTGTGCGTGCTGTCGCCTTCCAGGGTGAGGCCGATCGGCAGCGCGGTCACCAGGTCGACGTAGCTGATGTTCGCGTACAGCTGCTGCGGGTTGAAGGTGAACTCGCAGAACGACCAGGTGCGCCCGTAGTTCGAGTCCGTGGACGTGGCGAAGGCCGGCTCGACCAGGGAGGGCCCGGGTTGAGGTAGAAGTCCAGCGTGTCGTCGCGCACGAAGTAGACCCGGGCGCCGTACATCTGAGGCAGTGTCACCACGACGGGGGCGCCGCCCGCCGCGTTCAGCGGGATCGCGCAGTCGACCGGCAGCGGGGTCTGCGGCGCGGCAGGGGAGTCGGGGCGGTAGACGCTGCCGTCCGCCCGCAGCAGCACCCAGCGGTCGGTGCCCTGCTCGTGGCCGGTGACGTACGCGTTCACCCGTCCGGGCAGGGACTTGTTCTCCAGGGCCAGTTCGCAGGTCGCGGCGGCCGCCGACGCGCTCGGGCTCAGCGCGCTTCCCCACAGGGGGTAGGTGAGTGCGGTCGCGGTGGCGGCGGCGCCGCCCGTCAGGAACAGTCTGCGCGATATCACGAGGGACTCCTGAGGCGTGGGGGTGGGGAAGTGGGGGTGTGGGTGGGGGATATCCGGACCCGCGGGCGGCAGGATGGTGCGGGGAGGTGGAGCGAGCGCCTCCGCGGTGCGCACCACTCTCGCGAGGGCCGCGGCAGGCGTCAAGACTTGTGACTGAGAGCGCTCTCAAAAATTCCGGGTCTTCACAACTCGACGCCTGAAACGGCTACTTGGCGTGTCCGTCCACTCGCGATCCGGACACCGTGATCAAGACCTGAACGCGGATTCCCCGCTGGCTCGCACGCCCCCCACGTGCGCCTACTTGGACTTACGCACGGCGGTTGTTGGACTGGAGGGCCCTCGCGGCCGTACGTCGTTGACGGTGTCCGGACATGACGACTACGCAGGGCACATGTCGCCAAGATTCACTACAGCGGGCGCTGCTGCCGCCGCCTCAGCTGCCGTCCTGGCTCTGGTGGGGACCGCGCTCCCCGCCTCAGCCGCCGCCCCCGCACCCGCCGCGGCCGAATCGGCCGTCCCGGCAGGCGCCGTCATCGGGTCCGCGCAGCTCGCCGTCGCCGTCGCCGACGACTTCCCGCGCGTCCTCACGTACACCGACCGGGCCTCCGGGAAGCAGCTGTCCGGCAGCACCCGGCCGGTCACCGCCGTCACCCTCAACGGCACCGCACACCCCGTGCGGCTCAAGGGCGCGCCCAGGATCACCAAGTCCTCCGCCCGCTACACGCTCACCTTCACCGATCTGCCCGGCGTCGAGATCGACGCCACGCTCTCGGTCGCCGGACGCGCCACCACCTTCAAGGTGACCGCCGTCCGCGACACCACGGCGTTCCGGGTCGGCACCATCGACATCCCCGGCCACGACCTGGTCTCCGTCGCGAGCACGGACACCGGTGCCGCGACCGCCTTCACCCGGCTCGACCCCGACTCGACCAGGACCGCGGACGTCTTCGCGAAGGTCACCGACGGCACCCGGGCCGACGCCGCGCCGGTCGGTGCCACGTACGCGTTCCTCAACACCGGATCGCTGGCGGCCGCCGTCGAGTCCAACTCCTCGTACGACAAGCCCGCCGGCGCCACCGGCGGTGACGACGCCCGCTTCTGGCACCAGGCCCGCAAGGACGACGACGGCTCCACCCGGGTCGGCGTCTGGTCCGGCCAGTGGACCTACCGTGGCGAGGGCGCGCCCGAGCCGGAGAGCGGCGACAACCTCCCCTGGGCGAAGGTCGTCGTCACCCCCGACGCCAACGGCGACAAGGCCGTCGACTGGCAGGACGGCGCCGTTGCCTTCCGCTCCATCGGTGTGGTCGCGCCGGGCAGCAAGGACACCGCGGACCGGGTCGTCACCCACATCCCGTTCAACTTCGCCAGCCAGGCCACCCACCCCTTCCTGCGCACCCTGGACGACGTCAAGCGGATCTCCCTCGCCACGGACGGCCTCGGGCAGCTGGCGCTGCTCAAGGGCTACGCCTCCGAGGGCCACGACTCCGCCCACCCCGACTACGGCGGCAACTACAACAAGCGCGCCGGCGGACTGAAGGACCTCAACGAGCTCCTCAAGGACGGCAAGAAGTGGGGCGCGACCTTCGGCGTCCACGTCAACGCCACCGAGGCGTACCCGGAGGCCAGGGCCTTCGACGAGAACCTCGTCGACAAGACGAAGCCCGGCTGGAACTGGCTCAACCAGAGCTACTACATCGACCAGCGCCGCGACATCAACAGCGGCGACCTGGCCAAGCGCTTCCAGCAGCTGCGCAACGAGACGAACAGCAATCTCAGCATGCTCTACATCGACGTCTACTACACGCACGGCTGGATCGCCGACAAGACCCTCCAGTCCCTCCAGAAGCAGGGCTGGAACGTCGCCAGCGAATGGGCCGACAAGTTCGAACGCGGCTCGCTCTGGTCGCACTGGGCCAACGACCTCGACTACGGCGGCGCCACCAACAAGGGCCTCAACTCGCAGATCATCCGGTTCATCCGCAACGACGAGAAGGATGTCTGGAACAACGACCCGGTGCTCGGCCAGAGTGCCATCGACGAGTTCGAGGGCTGGACCGGCGAGACCGACTGGAACGCCTTCTACGACAACATCTGGCAGCGCAACCTGCCCGCCAAGTACCTCCAGCAGCAGAAGATCACCCGCTGGGACGGCAACGACATCACGTTCACCGGCGGCGTGAGCGGCACCGTCGAGGACGGCAGGCGGACCTTCTACGACCACGGCCGCAAGGTGCTCAGCGGCACCGACTACCTGCTGCCGTGGGACGGCGGCAAGAAGCTGTACCACTACAGCAAGTCCGGCGGCACGAGCAGCTGGGCGGTGCCCTCCACGGGCACGTACACCGTCTACGAGCTCACCGACAACGGCCGGGTCAGGACCGGCACCGTCCGTCCCGTGGACGGGAGGATCACGCTGACGGCCGAGGCCGGACAGCCGTACGTCCTCTACCCGGACAAGGCCCCGAAGGCCGCCGACGCCAAGTGGGGTGAGGGCACCCTCGTCGACGACCCCGGCTTCAACGACAGCAAGCTGTCCGACTGGTCGAGGACCGGCACCGCCGCCCGGGACACCGACAGCCAGGGCCGCAACAGCGCGAAGCTGTCCGGCAGTGGCACGGCGGCGCTCTCCCAGCGCATCGGCGGGCTGAAGCCCGGCACCCGCTACACCGCCTCCGCACTCATCGAGGTGCAGCCGGGCAGGACGCGCCACACCACCCTGTCGGCCGGCGGACAGTCCGTGGCCGTGGACCGCTCCACCGCCGAGGACCAGGTCGCCGCGTCCGACTGGCACGGTACGTACTTCCAGCGGGCGAAGGTGAACTTCACCGCTCCCGCCGACGGGCACACCACCCTGCGCATCGAAGCCGCCGAGGGCAGCGCGGCGACCGTCCGCGCCGACGACGTACGCCTCGTCGCCAACGCTCCGGCGATCAGGAAGAACACCGTCGCCCACGAGGACTTCGAGGACGTCGACCAGGGCTGGGGTCCCTTCCTCAAGGGCGATGCGGGCGGCTCCACCGACCCCCGCACCAGCATCTCCCAGCTGCACGCCCCGTACACCCAGGCCGGCTGGAACGGGAAGCTCGTCGACGACGTGCTCGGCGGCAAGGAGTCCCTCAAGTCCCACGAGGAGAACGCCGGAGTCGTCTACCGGACCGCCCCCTGGACCGTGCCGATGGCCGACGGCCACCGCTACAAGGTCGAGTACGACTACCAGTCCAGCCACGCCGGCGCCTACGAGTGGGTCGACGGCTACGACCGGATCACCGCGGACGGCAAGCCCGACTCCGTGCAGACCAGGGCCACCGCAGTCGGTGCCCAGCACACCACCGGCCACTTCACCGAGACCGTCACGGCGGGCTGCGGCGACACCTGGACCGGGCTGCGCAAGCGCGAGGACGCCCCCGAGGGAGCCGACTTCGTCCTCGACGGCTTCACCGTGACCGACCTCGGTGCGGCCCCCGCCGGTGAGCAGGCCGCCTGCGGCACGCTCACCGTCCAGCCGGCCGCCCAGACGCTGGAACCCGGCGTCGCGAACACCGTGAAGGCGAGCTTCACCAACTACGAGGCCACCGAGGTCACCGGCGTCTCGGTGAAGCTCACCGTCCCCGAGGGCTGGCAGGCCGAGCCCGCGGGCGCCGTCACCTTCGACCCGGTCGCGCCCGGTGCGAAGGTCACCGGGAGCTGGCAGGTCACCCCGCCGGTGGACGCCGAGTACGGGACGTACCAGCTGGCCTCCGAGGCCGCCTACACCGTGGGCGGCGCCCTGCGCACCCTCGCGGCCAAGGCCTCCGTACGCACCCTGCCCCCGCCGCCCACCACGGACAGCTGGGCCAGTGACCTGGACTGGACGTCCTCCGAGAACGGCTGGGGACCGGTCGAGCGCGACCTCTCCAACGGCGAGACCGGCACCGGCGACGGCAGCCCGCTGACCATCGGCTCCACGGTCTACACCAAGGGCCTCGGCAGCCACGCCCCCGCGAAGGTCCGGTACTACCTGGGCGGCAAGTGCACCTCGTTCACCGCCGAGGTGGGCGTGGACGACGTGCAGAAGAGCGCCGGCAGCGTGCAGTTCTCCGTGACGGCCGACGGCACGGAGAAGGTGAAGTCGCCGGTCCTCAAGGCCGCCGACCCCGCCTGGTCGCTGACGGCGGACGTCACCGGCGCGAAGTACGTCGAACTGACCGCCGGTGACGGCGGCGACGGCAACGGCAACGACCACGCCGACTGGGGCAGCGCCCGCTTCCACTGCGGAAGCTGAACCGCCCCGTCGGGGAAGGGGGCGGGCCGTCATCGGTCCGCCCCCTTCCCTGTCGTAGTAAGCGCGTGCTAGACCAACCCCCGTCCGGTCTAAACCACTTGCCCACCGGAGGTACACCCGTGGCACTCCTGCCCGCCTGGTCCCGCCGCACATTCCTCGCCACCGGCAGCGCCACCGCACTGGGCCTGGCACTCGCCCCGGCGGCGCACGCGGCGCAGGACGAGTTCGAGACGCTCCGGCTGCGCTGGAACGACCTCTCCCTCGGCACCGGGTACGACCCCGCCACCGAGCCCTACGCCTCCCGGCTCGCCGGGACCGGCGAACTCGCCGCCGGGTTCCGCGCGACGATGGCCCCGGCCGCCGACTCCCTCTGGGCCGGGCACACCTTCGACCCGCCGGCCGGCATCACCTGGAGCTACTCCCGGCTGTGGACGATGACCCAGGCGTACGCGCAGCAGGGCACCGGCCACACCGGGGACGCCGGGCTGCTCGCCGACATCCTCCGCGGCCTCGACCACCTCTCCCAGGCCGTCTACAACCCTTCGACCGCCCGCTACGGGAACTGGTGGGAGTGGCAGATCGGCAGCCCGCGCCTGCTCATGGACATCGTCGCGGTGCTGCGCCCCCACCTCGGTGAGGAGCGCGTCCAGGCCGCCTGCGCCGCCGTCGACCACTTCATCCCCGACACGATGCTCACCGACTACAGCGGCACCTCGACCGGCGCCAACCGCGTCGACCTGTGCCGCTCCGTCGCCCTGCGCGGGGTGCTGGGCCGCGACGCCGCCAGGATCGCGCTCGCCCGCGACGCCCTCTCGCCCGTCTTCCCGTACGTGACGAAGGGCGACGGGCTCTACGCCGACGGCTCGTTCGTCCAGCACACCTGGATCGCCTACTCGGGTACGTACGGCCAGGTCATGCTCGACGGCCTGGGCCGGCTCTTCGCCCTGCTGGCCGGCTCCACCTGGGCGGTCACCGACCCCAGCCGGCAAGTCATCCTCGACAGCGTCGAACACGCCTACGCACCGCTCATCCACGACGGTCTGATGATGGACAGCGTCAACGGCCGGGCCATCAGCCGCGGCCTCCTCAAGAGCGACGAACTCCAGGTCATGCGCAGCGACCACTTCCACGGCCAGGGACTGATCGCCGCTGTCGCGCTGCTCGCGGGCGGCGCGTCCGCCGCCGAGCGCGACCGCTGGAACGGCATGGTGAAGGGCTGGATCGAGCGGGACACCACCAGCGCGATCCTCACCGCCCCGCAGTTCGGCGTCGCCGACCTGGCCCGGCTGCAGGCGGCCGCGGCCGCCCCGGTCGCCGCCGCGCCGGAGCCGGTCGGCCACACCCTGTTCGCCGCCATGGACCGGGCCGTGCACCGCCGCCCCGGCTGGGTCGCGAACCTCGCGATGTCCTCGGAGCGGATCAGCTCCTACGAGTGCGGCAACGGCGAGAACCCGCGGGGCTGGCACACCGGGGCCGGAATGCTCTACTGGTGGCAGGGCCGCGACGGCGGCGACCAGTACACCGACTGGTTCTGGCCCACCGTCGACTGGTACCGGCTGCCCGGCACCACGGTCTCCACCAAGCGGCTCGCCGACCGGGCGGGCGGCGAGTGGGGCGAACCACGGCCCGCCGTGCAGTGGGTGGGCGGGGCGCACGACGGCGAGTTCGCCGCCGTCGGCCAGCACGTGAAGGGCCTCGACTCCACCCTGGAGGCCCGTAAGTCCTGGTTCTGCGCAGCGGACACGGTCATCTGCCTCGGCGCCGGCATCAGCGCCGCCGACGGCGTGCCCGTAGAGACGGTGATCGACAACCGCAACCTCGGCCCGGACGGGCAGCAGCGCCTCACCGTCGACGACCGCGAACGCCCCCGCTGGGCCCATCTGGACGGGCACGGCGGCTGGGTGCTGCCCGGCGGCGCCGCGCTGCACACCCTGCGCGAGGCCAGGACCGGCGCCTGGTCCGACATCAACACCACCAGCTCCACCGAGCCGCGGACCCGGCACTGGCAGACCCTCTGGCTCGACCACGGCACCGACCCGGCCGACGCCACGTACCTCTATCTGCTGATGCCGGGCGCCTCCCGGCGCACCGTCGCCGCCCGTGCGGCCGACGGGCACTGGCTCACGGTCCTCGCCAACACGGCCGCCGCGCAGGCGGTGGCGGTGCGCTCGCTCGGGCTGACCGCCGCCAACTTCTGGCAGCCGGGCGCGGCCGGACGGCTCTCGTCCACGGGGCCGGCCTCGGTGCTCGTCCGGGAGTCCCGGCACACGACGGCGGTCCGCGTCAGCGGGCCCGACCGGAGCGGCACCCCGTTCGAGGTGGTCTGGGACCGGCCGGTGCGCGAGGTCGTCTCGGCGGACCCGGGCATCGAGATCCGCGCCACCGGCCGGCGGCTGGTGCTGGGCGTGGACCCGGGGACGGCGGGGACCACGCTCCGCTGCGACGTCCGCTGACCGCGAGCCCGGCCCGATCCGGACGAGAGGCCCTGGGCGGGAGTCTGGGAAGGCCGGCCGTTGCACGCGTAGTCTCGGTCCTCATGGGGGAGTTGAGAGCGGACTGGCGGCTCCGGTTGCGCCGCGGCGGTGCGGACGGCCCGGTGTGCGGAGCCGGCGTGCTGCTCACCCAGGACCGGATGCTGACCTGCGCGCACGTCGTCGGGGAGCCGGACGCCCGGATGTGGGTGGAGTTCGCGGAGAGCCCCGGCATCCCGCCGGTGGCCGCCCGGGTCGCGCGGGGCGGCTGGCTGCCCGGCCTGGAGGGGCCCGACCGCGAGGACATCGCCGTGCTCGCGCTGGAGAGCCCCCGCCCGCAGGCGGCGCCCGCACCGCTGGGCCGGGGCCTGGAGCGCGGCCGCGAGGTGTGGATCGGCGGGTACTCGCAGAGCTTCGACGACGGGATGTGGCTGACCGGCCGGATCAGCGGGCTGCACGGTGCCTGGGTGCAGCTCGACGCCGGCTCCAACGCCGAGGTGGTGCGACCCGGGTTCAGCGGCGCCGCCGTGCAGACCCGGGACGAGGCGGCGCGGACCGAGCGGGTCGTCGGCCTGGTCGTCAGCTGGCGCGGTGACCTGGAGCTGGCGCTGCCCACCGAGAACGACCTGTCGTTCTCGTACATGATCCCCGTCGACCGGATTGCCGAACTCGTCCCGCTGGTCGCCGAACTGAGCGGCCCCGACGGCTGGGACGACGGACTGGCCCGGCGGCTGCGGACCTGGTTCGCGGGCGGCGACCAGCCCGCCGTGCGCTTCGGCGTCGTCCCCCACGGCGGGGGCCGCGACCGCGCCCTGCAGCACCAGTTGCACCGGGCCCACCTCGTCTACCGGGGCGGGCGCACCCGGCCCGAGGAGCTCGTCGAGACCCTGGTGGCGCAGCTGCGGCCGCCGCAGTACCAGCTGAACACGTACTACGACTGGCTGCTGGAGGGCGGCTCGGCGCCCGACCGCTCGGGTGCGGGGCAGCCGGCCGGATCGGGGCCCGTGCTCGCCGTGATCGGCCTCGACGAGGACCCGGACCCGCGCCGTCTGGTGCCGCTGCTGACGCGGGTGAGGACCCTCGGGTTCCGGCTGCTCGTCATCTTCCGCAGCGGCGACGGAGAAGGGCTGAGCGAGGTGGCGCAGCACCTGCTGGTGCCGGCTCTCGACGAGCGGGCCGCGCTCCTGGTGCGCCGCGTCGAGCGCATCGAGCAGGAATGGGCCGGTCTGCGGGACATGGTGGACTCGGCCTCGCTGGTGCCACGGCCCACCGTCGACGCGGCCGCCCGCCACCGCCAGCTGCGGACGCTGCGTGCCCTGGCCGACCCGCAGGAACAACTCGCGGCACTGAAGCGGCTGTTACGTGAGTTACGGGCCGACCTCGACCGGCAGCACGGACCCGGGCCTGCGGACCTGCCGGCGCAGCGCACCGGCCGGGGCCCGGCGGAGCGCCCATGAGGATTCCGTGCCCGCACCGCCGTTTCACCGGATCCGCCTGCGGCGGCGCCGTCGGGCCGACCGGCTACTGCGACACCTGTGGCCGCGACGAGGCCGCCCCCGGCCTGCCGCCACTGCCCACGGCCCCCGAGCAGCAGGGCCCCGCCGGACTGCTGGAGCTGCCGGTGCTCGACCCGGGCACCCCGGCCGAGCGCCTCAGCGCCGCGGAGAAGCCGGTGCGCATCGTGATGACCTGCTCCGTCAAGGCCTGCGGCACCCCGTTCGTCCCGCCGTACACCGCGGCCCCGCCACCGGACGAGGGACACTGCCCCCGGTGCGGAGCCCCGTACTCCTACCGCCCCGACCTGACCAGGGACGGGCCGCCGCTCCAGGACCAGTACCGCATCCGCGGCCCCATCGCCCACGGCGGCCAGGGCTGGGTCTACCTGGCGGAGGACACCCACCTGGAGGACCTCGTCGCGGTCAAGGGCCTCCTCAACCGGTACGCGGAACGCGGCGCCGCCCAGGCCGGGGAGGAGCGCCGCAGCCTCGTCGCCATCCGGCACGAACGCATCGTGCAGATCCGCGACTTCGTCAGCACCCGCAACGCGGACGGCACCGTGTCCGGCGGCTACATCGTGATGGAGGACGTCGGCGACCGGACGCTGTCCGCCGTCGTCGAATCGACCCGGCAGGGCAACTTCGTCCTCGACATCGAACACGTCATCACCTACGGCTGCCAGATCCTGGAGGCCCTCGCCCATCTGCACGGCATGGACTTCCTGTACGGCGACATGAAGCCGTCCAACGTCATCCATCACGGCGACGGCATCAAGGTCATCGACCTCGGCGGCGTCCGCAAGGCCGGTGCCACCGATCCGCCGCCGGTGATCACGCCGTGGTTCGCCGCGCCCGAGATGGACGGCGGCAGACCGCTGACCGTCGCGCACGACCTGCACACCGTCGGAGTCACCCTGGCCGAACTGGCCGGCTGGGCGGTCGGTGACGACGTGCCGGGCCTCGGCACCAGCTCGTTCCGGCTGGTGGTGGAGCGGGCCACGGCACACGATCCGGAGCGCAGGTTCGGTTCCGCCGACGACATGGCCGGGCAACTGCGCGGAGTGCTGCGCGAGATCCGGGCGCTGCGCGGCAAGCGGGACCAGCCCGAACCGTCGGCGTACTTCACCCCGTCCACCGAACTGCTGGGCGCGCGGCTGGGTTCGGTGCCCGACTACGCGCACTGGCTGAGCCGCCCGCTGTACGGCCGCCGGGAGACGCCCGAGGCACCCGCCCTCGACTCCGGGCTGCCCACCCCGACCGAGATCGCCCGCAGGCTGCCGGTGCCGCGCCCCTACCCGGGGGACCCGCAGGCGGCCCGGTTCGGAGTCAGCAGCTACGACCCCGGGCAGCCGCTCGCCCAGCCGGCCGACGGAGAGCGGTCGGTGGAGATCTGCCTGCACAACACCAGGCTGCTGCTCGGCCAGGAGGGCGACGAGGCACTGGCGGCTGCGCGGGCACAGGTGGCGGCGGCGGCCGCCATACCGGGCCCGGGGCCGGTCCGGCAGTGGCGGCTCAGCTGGCACTGGGGGCTCGTCGCGCTGCGCAGCGCCGATGTGCTGCACGACCGGGAGCCGATGCTCGAAGCGGCCACCGAGCACTTCTCCGCCGTGCACCGGGCGCTGCCCGGCGAGTACGCGGCCAAGCTGGCGCTGGCGTACAGCGCGGAACAGCTCGGTGCGGACCGGCCGGCCGCGGCGGGGCCCCCGGCGTACGAACTCTTCCGGGCCGTGCACGCCCGCAACCCCTCGCACGTCGGCGCCGCACTGGGTCTGGCCAGGCTGGCCCTGGCACGCGGGACCGGGCTGCGGCGATCGAGGTCCTGGACCTGGTGCCCGACGAGTCGCGGGACCACACCGTCGCCCGGATCGCCGCGTTCCGCATCCGCGCGGCGCGGCTCGCGGCGGGGGAGCGGCCGCTGCCCGACGAGGCGGAGATCGACGCCTGCCTCGCCGCGCTGGGCCCGCCCGCCCCGGTGGTCGCGGGCGACGAGCCGGCCTGGCTGCTGCGGACCGAGCTGCAGGAGTGGAAGCTCGATGCCGTGCGCGCGGCGCACAACGGACCGCGGCCGCCCGGCGGGTGGCTGCGGACCGGGCTGCCGCCCCCGCCCGTGCCCGGGGAGCGGGAGGTGCGTCTTGAGCTGGAGCAGTGCTACCGCTGGCTGGCCCGGCAGCGGCAGGCACCCGCCGAGTACGAGCGGCTGATCGACCTCTCCCACGCGGTCCGCCCGCAGACCCGCTCGTGACCCCTGTCCGGTCCCGTACCCGCCAACCGCTGGAGGCCGCCCCATGGGCGCTACCGACCCGCCGCCCGCGCCGAGGCTGCCCGTCGGCCTGAAGGTGACCGTGGACGTCCGGCGCGACCAGCAGCCGCACTACGACGCACGGATCGACGCCCACCTGCGGGTCAAGGCGGTCGGCGTGGGGCCGTGCGACGAAGTGCCCGCCGTCGAACTGGCCGTCGTCATCGCGCTGGACGTCGCCCCGGAGCGCCGCGAGGAGGCGGCCGCGTCGCTGGCCGCCGCGCTGCGCGCCCTGCCCGACGGTCTCTCGTTCACGGTCCTGGGCGGCGCCGACGAGGGCGGGACACCGACCGGCTGCTACCCGTTGCGCGGCCGGTGGGCGCTGGCCGGCACGGCGGAGAAGCGCCGCGCCGCGTTCAGCGTGGGCCGGATCGCCCCGGCCGCCGGTGACCGGCCGCCTCCCGGGTACCCGGCCTGGCTCACGGCCGCCCGTGAACTGTTCGCCGAGCGCCCGCTGCCGGTACGGCACCTGCTGCTGATCACCGACGGCAGCAGCCGCGACGCGGCCGACGACGCCCATCGGGAGGACGGTGCCCTGCGGCGCGAACTTGCCACCTGTGAGGGGAGGTTCACCGCTGATGTGCTCGCGGTCGGCAGCGACTGGGACCCCGCTCCGCTGCTCGCCGTAGTCGAGGCGCTGCACGGCACCGCCGATCATGTCCCCGACCGGTTCGGCCCCGCCGTCGCGGAGTCCGTGCGCCGCGTCCGGCGGGTGCGCAGCCCCGAACTGCCCGTCTCGGTCACCGTGCGTCCGGCGGTGCGCGACGTGACCCTGACCGAGACGGCCCCCCGCCAGCAGGTGCTCGAACCGGTGCACGGGCCGGGGGAGCCGCGCCGGGTCGACTTCCCCACCCACCAGTGGGGGCCGGGCACCCGGGACTACCTCCTCACGCTGCACGTCGACGCGAGCACCGACCCGCTGGGGGTGCTGCTGCAACTGGCCACCGTGTCCGTCGCGGACGCCACCGCCCCGCTCCTGGTCCGCTGGCTGCCGCCCGGGGTCGCGGTGGGTGCGGGAGCGACCGGCGGCGGCGGAGGCGGCACCCTCCAGGCGATGAACGTGGCCACACAGATGCGGACCGCCCTCAACCGCGGATACGCCGCCCTGGACCCGATGAGCCGGGCCGAGGCCGAGCAGCAGTTCGGCCTCGCGGTGAGGCTGGCCACCGAGATCGGTGCCACCTGGGTCCTCGCGGACGTCCGCGAGGTGGCCGAGATCCTCGACGGCCCCCAGGGGCTGGTCCGGGTCGGCCCGACCGTCGACCGGGGCAGCGTGCGCCGGGGCCGTCTGCACATCGCGTCGGGCCACCTGCTGGAACTGCCGGAACGCACCGCCGGGAAGCCGGTGACCTGCCCGGACGCGGGCTGTCGTCACCTGGCCGGACCCCACGCCCAGTACTGCATCGCCTGCGGGAGGCGGCTGTGACTCCCTGGCTGACCCGATGGACGCACGGCTTCCGGACCCGGCGGCTCAGCGGCTCCCGCACCAGGCGGCTGCTCGAACTGCACCTGGCCGTCCTGGTGGTGACCGCACTCGTCTCGATGACCGTGCTGCTCGTGTCCTACCGAGAGGTGCAGAACTCCGCGGGGGCGATGCGCACCCGCGGCGCACCGGCCGTCCAGGGGGTCGCCACCACCCAGCTGGCGCTGCTGCGCGCCCACCAGGAGGCGAAGGCCTCGGTTTACCACGACATCGACGGCGTGATGGGCGCCGGCGCGGGGTACGAGAACCAGCTGTCCGCCGCCGGCCAGGGCCTGTCCCGGCTCTCCGACGTACAGATCGACGGGGAGCGCGGCCGGGGCGCGCTCACCACGGTCAACGGCCTGCTGACCTCGTACAGCAGCTCGATGACGCCCGGTTCGGTCAAGTACGTGAATGACGAGTGGATGCAGAAGGAGAAGTTCGAGGAGGCCGAACGCATCCTCACCCGGGAGGGCACCGGAGTGGTGCCGCGCCTGGACGTCCTGCAGGAACACCAGATGCAACGGGTCGGCAGGGTCAGCTCGATGGGCGCGCTCCAGCGGGCCGGCTGGGCGGTCGCCGAACTGGGCCTGCTCGTGATGGCGCTGACCGTGCTCTCCGCTCTGTGGGTGCTGCGCGGCCGCTGCGGCCGCAGCCACGACCCTTGGCTGCTGCTGTCACTCCTGGCCGCCGTCGCCCTGGCGGTCCTCCCGCTGTGGGCGACCACAGCCACCCAGGAGCGGCTGGACACCGCCCGCGCCCAGCTACGCGGGATCGAGGCACGGGCCCACGACCGCGAGGACGGCCTGGTCGACGCCCAGCAGGACGTCATCGACGACTCCACGGCCCTGCGCGGCCCGCTGGCCGCCCGGACCTGGCAGAGCTGGACCTACTACGGGGCGCTGGGCGGCGGCGCGCTGATCGTCCTGCTGCCGGCGGTCGGTATCTGCCGACGGCTCAACGCCGACTACTGGAGGGCCGGATGACCCTGCGTACCCGCGCTGTCCTGTTCGTCCTGGCCCTGTTCCTGGCAGCCGGTGGCTGCGGGCTCTCGGCCCCGGCGGCAGTGACGAGGAGCCGAAGGTGACGATCCTCGGCCCGTGGACCGACGACCAGGAGCGGCAGTTCAAGGAGGTGCTGGACGGCTTCGGGATCCCGTACACCTACCAGGGCACCGCCGCCACCCGCGAGGTGCTGCTTGCCGAGGTCCAGGCAGGCAACCCGCCCGACATCGCGATCCTGCCGGGCGTCGGCGAGCTGGTCGAGTACGCCCATGACGGCCGGCTGCGTTCGCTGGAGGGTCTCTACGAGCCCAAGGAGTACGGGAAACCCTGGCAGCCCGAGGCGAAGGGCATAGCGGAACACCTCTGGGTCCCGCTCAAGGCCGATCTCAAGTCGATCGTCTGGTACCGCAAGGGCGCCGCCCGGCGCTCCAAACCCGCGCCACTGGAATCGTGGTGCATGGGCATGGGCGACGACGGCGCGTCGGGCTGGCCCGGCAGTGACTGGATCGAGGACCTGATCCTGCAGCGTGCGGGCCCGGTGCTCTACTCGCGCTGGGCGACCGGCGACCTGAAGTGGACCGACGACCGGGTGGCCGCCGCCTGGACCACCTGGGCCGGACTGCTCGCACAGGACCGGACCGCGGCCCGCGACGCGCTGCTGGCCGACCACCGGGGCCGGGTCGGGGGGCACGGGCTGCTCTTCGGCGGCGGCTGCGACCTGGAGCACCAGGGCTCCTTCGCCCGCGCCTTCTACGGGGACCGCAAGGAACAGGCCGTCTTCATGGACTCGGCGCGCCTGCTGCCCGGCGGTCCCTACACGGTGAAGGCCCACGAGGTGTCGGCCGACTTCGCCGCGCTGTTCGGCACCAGCGGCCCGGCGCGTGACATGATCAGGCGGCTCGCCTCCCGGGAAGCGCAGGAGGACTGGGGGCGCAAGGGCGGGGTGTTCTCACCGAACGCGGCCGTCCCGGCCAAGAAGGGTGCGGTCGACAAGCAGATCAGCAGCCGCTTCGCCGACCAGCGGGTGCCGCTCTGCCTGGACGCGTCCGACGTCATGCCGGCCGCGGTGCGCGACGCCTTCTACGAAGCGGTACTGATGACGGTCGCGCACCCCGACTCCTCGGTGCGGGGCCGGCTGGCCGACATCCAGAAGGTCCAGGACGCACAGCCCCGGGACACTCCCCGGCTGACCCAGGTGTGCAGCAGGCCACAGTGAGCCCTTGTGGAACCCCTACAAACAGAAGTGGGTCCCGGCTGGCACTTCGCCTGCATGGCCGACGCCTTCTGTCAGGCTCCACCAGGAAACCGGCCAGGAGACTGTGCGGAGTCGACGGCAGGATTTTCTTGGTGGAGTTCGTAGGGTCGATACATGACCGTTGTGGACGAAACCCCGGGCGAGCAGAGCGACACCCGTGGCCGTGTGGCCGAACTGCTGGCGCTGCGCGAGCAGGCCCGGCGCGGACCGAGTGACCGCGCGACCGAGGCGCAGCACGCCAAGGGCAAGCTGACGGCGCGTGAGCGCATCGAGCTGCTCGTGGACCCGGGCTCGTTCAAGGAGGTCGAGCAGCTGCGCCGGCACCGGGCGACCGGCTTCGGCCTGGAGGCGAAGAAGCCGTACACCGACGGTGTCATCACCGGCTGGGGCACGGTCGAGGGCCGGACGGTCTTCGTCTACGCGCACGACTTCCGGATCTTCGGCGGCGCCCTGGGCGAGGCCCACGCCACCAAGATCCACAAGATCATGGACATGGCCATCTCGGCCGGTGCCCCGCTGGTCTCGCTGAACGACGGCGCCGGCGCCCGTATCCAGGAAGGCGTCTCGGCGCTCGCCGGATACGGCGGGATCTTCCAGCGCAACACCCGCGCCTCCGGTGTCATCCCGCAGATCAGCGTGATGCTCGGCCCGTGCGCGGGCGGCGCGGCCTACAGCCCGGCCCTCACCGACTTCGTCTTCATGGTCCGCGAGACCTCGCAGATGTTCATCACCGGACCGGACGTCGTCAAGGCGGTCACCGGCGAGGAGATCACCCAGAACGGCCTCGGCGGCGCCGATGTGCACGCCGAGACCTCGGGCGTCGCGCACTTCGCGTACGACGACGAGGAGACCTGCATCGCCGAGGTCCGCTACCTGATCGGGATGCTGCCCTCCAACAACCGCGAGAACCCGCCCTCGACCGAGAGCGACGACCCGGCCGACCGGCGCGGCGACGTCCTGCTGGACCTGGTGCCCGCCGACGGCAACCGCCCGTACGACATGCACAAGGTCATCGAGGAGCTCGTCGACGACGGCGACTACCTGGAGATCCACGAGCGCTGGGCCCGCAACATCATCTGCGCCCTGGCCCGCCTGGACGGCCAGGTCGTCGGCATCGTGGCCAACCAGCCGCAGGCCCTGGCCGGTGTCCTGGACATCGAGGCGAGCGAGAAGGCCGCTCGGTTCGTCCAGATGTGTGATGCATTCAACATCCCCATCGTCACCCTTTTGGACGTACCCGGCTTCCTGCCCGGCGTCGATCAGGAGCACGGTGGGATCATCCGGCACGGGGCGAAGCTGCTCTACGCCTACTGCAACGCCACGGTGCCGAGGATCTCGCTGATCCTCCGCAAGGCCTACGGCGGCGCGTACATCGTCATGGACAGCCAGTCCATCGGTGCGGACCTCACCTACGCCTGGCCCACCAACGAGATCGCGGTGATGGGCGCCGAAGGTGCGGCCAACGTCATCTTCCGTCGGCAGATCGCCGACGCCGAGGACCCCGAGGCCATGCGGTCGCGCATGGTCAAGGAGTACAAGGCCGAACTGATGCATCCGTACTACGCCGCCGAGCGCGGCCTGGTCGACGACGTCATCGACCCTGCCGAGACCCGCGAGGTCCTGATCGCCTCGCTGGCGATGCTCCGCTCCAAGCACGCCGACCTGCCGTCCCGCAAGCACGGCAACCCCCCGCAGTAGTCCGCAGCCCCCCGCAGCAACCCTGCAAGGCCCCGCGAAGACCTGCCGAGAAGACGGAGAGACATCCATGACCACTGCCGCCGAGTCCGTGCTGCGTGTCGAGAAGGGTCTTGCCGACCCCGAGGAGCTGGCCGCCATAACTGCGGTCCTGCTCGCCCGCGCCGCCTCCCAGCCCGCCGAGGCCCCCGCCCACCGAGGCCGCAACACGGCCGGCTGGCGCCGCCTGGAGCGCACCCCGGGCTTCCGCGCCCCCCACAGCTGGCAGGGCTGACCTTCGGATTGAGCCCGTCCGGCGATTGAGCACAAAGCACGGCCGAAGGCCGGGCGCACCACGCGAAAGGCCCCGCACTCCCGACCAAGGGAGCGCGGGGCCTCACGTATGTCCGGGCCCGGGAGGGGCCTACCGCAGGCGGGCCATCAGCGCGTGCTCCACCAAGGTGATCAGCGCGCTCTTCGCATCCGCCCGGTGCCGCGCGTCCGTGGTCAGGATCGGGGTGTCCGGTCCGATCTGGAGGGCTTCGCGGACTTCGTCGGGGGTGTAGGGCTGGTGTCCGTCGAAGCCGTTGAGGGCGATGACGAAGGGGAGTCCGCTGTTCTCGAAGTAGTCGACGGCGGGGAAGCAGTCGGCGAGGCGGCGGGTGTCCACGAGCACGACGGCGCCGATGGCGCCGCGTACGAGGTCGTCCCACATGAACCAGAAGCGGTCCTGGCCGGGTGTACCGAAGAGGTACAGGATCAGGTCCTGGTCCAGGGTGATGCGGCCGAAGTCCATGGCCACCGTGGTGGTGGTCTTGTCCCCGGTGTGTGTCAGGTCGTCGATGCCCGCGGACGCGGACGTCATCACGGCTTCGGTGCGCAGCGGATTGATCTCCGAAACGGCACCGACAAACGTGGTCTTACCCACGCCGAAGCCCCCTGCCACCACGATCTTCGCCGAGGTAGTGGAGCGGGCCGCTCCGCCGCTAGAGCTTGCGAAGTCCACTGAGCACCCTTTCGAGCAGTGTCACATCTGGCTGGCCGCCGGCGGACTCTTCGCCGCCGGGCTGGTGGATAGCGACGAGTCCGGCCTCTGCCAGGTCGGCTACGAGGATCCGGGCAACGCCGAGGGGGATCGAGAGCAGGGCCGAGATCTCGGCCACCGACTTGATCTCGATGCACAGCCGGCAGATCCGCTGGTGCTCGGGCAACTGCCCTTGCAGCCGGGACGGATCGGCCGTAGTACTGACCAACGCCTCAATGGCGAGTTGGTAGCGCGGTCGGGTCCGGCCACCGGTCATGGCGTACGGACGAACCAGCGGATTGTGCGCGGCCGGCGCGGCCGGCTCGGGAGCCCGTCGCGGCTGCACCGGCTGAATGCGGGGCGGCTGCGGGGAGTCGTACCGGTGCGGGCGCTGCGGCTGTTGGGGCTGCTGCGGCTGCTGCGGCCACTCCGAGCCCTGGGTGTGCTGCGGCCAGTCGTCCGCGCCCTGGGCGCGCCTCGGCGGCTGCGGCTGCCGGTAGGGCTGCTGCCTGCCCTGTCTGCCTGGTGTGGAGGGGAAGTTGAAGCCGTCGTCCCTGTGCTCACCCGGTACCTGCTGGCCACTGTTGAACTGGTGCCCGCCTGGGGGTGTACCCACGATTCCTCCTCCGCCTGCCGGTCCCGGTCTCAGTGGATCCGCGCCACCGCACCTTATGGCGCGGTGAGGCGAAACGCACTGTCTGTCTACTAGTTAAGAAGACTTCCCTGAAGTTCGGCGCGCAGGTCCGGAGTAAGGACGCTGCCGGCACGATCGACCAGAAGTGCCATTTCGTACCCAACCAGACCGATATCGGCGTCCGGGTGTGCAAGAACGGCCAACGAAGATCCATCGGAGACGGACATGATGAAGAGGAATCCCCGCTCCATCTCCACAACTGTCTGATTCACGGCGCCGCCCTCGAAGATCCGCGAGGCACCCGCGGTCAGCGAGGTCAGACCGGAGGCGACAGCCGCCAGCTGGTCGGCGCGGTCACGCGGAAATCCCTCGGACATCGCCAGCAGGAGTCCGTCGGCGGAGACCACCACCGTGTGCGACACCCCAGGGGTGTTGTCCACGAAGTTGGTGATCAACCAGTTCAGATTCTGCGCCGCCTGGCTCATCGGGCTCACACTAACGCTCCTGGTTGTAGGTATTACTGCTGTCCGAACCCGCGTTACGTCCCCGCAGAACGCCCCGCCGCAGGTTGCTCAACCTGCCACGCACGTCCTCCGGGGCGCGGGAGACCTGGGGGCCGCCCTGCTGGGTCTGTTCGGCCGTGCCCTCGACGAGATTGGCCTTGGGCACGCGCCGGGGAAGACCGGACGGGGTGACCCCGCCCGCCTTCGGCTCCCGGAGCTTCTCGGCCCGCTCCCAGCGCTCGTCGTTCGCCGAGCGCCAGTCTTCGGGACCGTCCCCGTCCTGCTGCGCGGGCGACGGCTGCTGCGGCGGTTCCTGCTGCTGCGGCTGCCCCTGCGCGGCGACGGGCCGGTCGCTGCCACGGCCGGTGGGCTGCCAGTGCTGCTGGCCGCCCCGGCGCGGCAGACCGGCCTCGGTGATGTCGTGGCCGGCGTTCGGAACGGGTCCCGAACGGTCGAAGCCTACGCGTTCCCGGGACTCGGCGGGAGCGCTCGCGGCAGATTCCGGTTCGGCCTGCGCCGCGGGCTCGTACCCACCCTGGTACCCGCCCTGATCTGCCCACTCTTCCTGCTGGGGCTGGGTGGCGTACTGCCCGTCATATGCCTGCTGAGGCGTCTCGGGGGCCGCATATGCCGCCTCCGGATAGCCGCCCTGCCCGCTGAAGTCCGACTGCTGTCCGGCATAGCCTGCGTCGCCGCGGAACGGGTCGTAGCCGCCGTCGTACGCGGGCTGCTCGTACTGCTCCTGCTGCGGTTCCCGGGCGTACTGGTTCGCGGCGTAGGGGTCCTCGCTGTACGACTCCCCGGCGTACTGCTCCTGCTGCTGCGGGAACGGCGGGCGCTCGTTGCCGGTCTGCGCCTCCAGCGCCGCGCGGCGCTCCTCCCGCATGAGCGAGCGGCCCACCGGGTCGAGCTGCGCGGGGTCCGCCGACGGCTCCTCGTAGCGCGAGTCGTCGAAGCCGAGCTCCGCCGCCGTGCGCATCTGGGGGTGCTGCGGGAGTGCGTCGAAGGACTGCTGCTGCTGCGGAATGATCGAGGAGACGGTGAAGTCGTCCTGGGCGGGGGCGTTCTCGCCGCCGCCACCGTGGGTGATCGCGTCCGGCAGCATGACCAGCGAGGTGGTGCCGGCCTGCTCGCCCGAGGGGCGCAGCTGGACCCGGATGCCGTGCCGGTCGGCGAGCCGGCCGACCACGAAGAGGCCCATGCGCTGCGAGACGGCGGCGTCCACCGTCGGCGGGTTGGCCAGCTTGTGGTTGATGTCGGCGAAGTCCTCGGCGGTGAGGCCGATGCCCTTGTCGTGGATCTCGATCATCACGCGGCTGTCGGGCAGCCGGGTCGCGGTGACCCGCACCTTGGTCTGCGGCGAGGAGAACGTGGTGGCGTTCTCCAGCAGCTCGGCCAGCAGGTGCACGAGGTCGGTGACGGACTGGCCGTGGATCTCCGTCTCCGGGACCCCGGAGAGCTCGATGCGCTCGTAGGACTCCACCTCGGACGAGGCGGCCCGCAGGACGTCCACCAGCGGCACGGGCTGGTTCCAGCGGCGGCCGGGCTCCTCGCCTGCGAGGACCAGGAGGTTCTCGCCGTTGCGGCGCATACGGGTCGCCAGGTGGTCCAGCTTGAAGAGGCTCTCCAGCTGGTCCGGGTCGGCCTCGTTGTTCTCCAGGTCGGTGATGAGGGTCAGCTGGCCCTCGATGAGCGACTGGTTGCGGCGCGAGAGGTTGGTGAAGATCGCGTTGACGTTGCCCCGCAGCATGGCCTGCTCGGCCGCGAGCCGGACCGCCTCGCGGTGCACCTGGTCGAAGGCGCGGGCGACCTCGCCGATCTCGTCCTGGCTGTTGATCGGGATCGGCTGGACGCGGGTGTCGACCCGGCCCGGGTCGGTCCGGGACAGCTGGTCGACCAGCGAGGGCAGCCGCTGCTCGGCGATACCGAAGGCGGCGTTGCGCAGCTGGCGCATCGAGCGGCTCATCTGCCGGGCCATGAGACCCGCCAGCACGAAGGCTGCCAGCAGGGCGACGAGCACGATCGCGGCGTTGACGATGGCGTCGGTCCTGGCGCTGGACGAGATGTCCGCGGCCTCGGTCACCGCCTTGTCGACGAGCTCGTCCTCGACCGTGGTGTAGCCGTCGAACTTCGCCGTGGACGCGGCCATCCAGGTCTCCGGGGTGATCCCCTTCGCCCTCAGCTGAGCGGGGCTCCTGCCCAGGCCGAGCTGCTGGGCCATGCCGTCGAAGACCGAGCCGTCGATGGTGGGCGGCGCCACGAACGGCACGCCGGCCGCGTCGGCCTGCTCCTTGGCCGACTTGAGCTTGGCAGCGCCCGCGGCGGCCTTGCCCGCCATGACCGTCTTCAGCCGGGCCGCGTCCTTCTCCGTACCACCGGAGACGAACTCGCCGAGGGCGATCTGCTCCAGGTAGTTGTACGAGCCGAACGCCTTGACCTGGTCGTTGAACTTGCCGCTCTCCTGGCTGGGACGCACCAGCAGGTGCATGCCGATGGAGCGCTGAAGCGATTCTGCAGCCTTGGCGAGCTCGATCGCGTAGACCGTACGGCCGTAGCTGGTGATGTTGCCGGTGCCCAGGCCCAGCTCGTTGCAGAACTCCATGAGGGAGTGCTGGACCTGGACGTAGCCCTCTTCCGTCTTCACCGGGTCCATGGCCTCGGCGTAGGCGGCCTTGCGAAGCTCGGGAAGCTTGGGCTCCTCCAGCTTGAACAGCTTGAGACGACGCTCCAGGCCCTGCTTGGACGGCATGCCCTGCACGGCCGCGTCGAACTTGCGCGCGGCCGAGTCGGTGGTGGCCCGGACCTGGGTCACGACGGCCGCGTCGCGCTTGTTCGAGAGCAGGGACTGCGCCGAGAGGTCCCGCTCGTTGAGCAGCGCCTGGCCGTACTCGGCCGCGGCGCGCACGATCAGCGCGGTCTTCTCGGCGTCCTGGGCCTCCTGCCAGGTGTCGATCGACCCCTTCACCTGGAAACCGCCCATGACCAGGCCGACCAGTACCGGGATGAGAAGGATCGCGTTCAGCCGGGTGGGCACCCGCCAGTTGCGCGGGGACATCCGGCTGGTGCTGCCACCTGCGGGTATCCCTTCGGACACGTCGGCGGACGACGCCGCGGCGCGCGGCGGGGTGAAGTTGCCCCGCTCCGGCAGCGCCGTGGAGCCCTCGTTGTTACGCCTCACTCGACCAACAACCTCTCGGCGTCGGCACCTACGTTGTGCCGTGTTTGTTCAGGGCCGTACTTACTACTGGGGAGTTCGTCGAATTGCAGCACGGGGAACGGTCGCCTTCCAAACACTCGGAATCAGCCATTCCGAGTGGTCCAGGCCGCAGATAAAACGGGCATAAAGAACGAGCCCCGTCAAATGGCGGGGCTCATGTGAGCACAGTGGTACCAGTCGTGCGCATCGGGTATTGACCGTGAGGTAATTCTCTTTCGAAACGTTATGAACACGGGGGCGGATCGTGTCAAACGACACAGTCCACCCCCGTGTGACTACGCGAATTGCCGTACGGCAATACCGACTTGCGCCTACTTGAGCCGCGCCATCAGTGCGTGCTCCACCAGCGTGATCAGACCGCTCTTGGCGTCGCCGCGGTGCCGCGCGTCCGTGGTGATGATCGGGGTGTCGGGTCCGATCTGGAGGGCTTCGCGGACTTCGTCGGGGGTGTAGGGCTGGTGGCCGTCGAAGCCGTTGAGGGCGATGACGAAGGGGAGTCCGCTGTTCTCGAAGTAGTCGACGGCGGGGAAGCAGTCGGCGAGGCGGCGGGTGTCCACGAGTACGACGGCGCCGATGGCGCCGCGTACGAGGTCGTCCCACATGAACCAGAAGCGGTCCTGGCCGGGTGTACCGAAGAGGTACAGGATCAGGTCCTGGTCCAGGGTGATGCGGCCGAAGTCCATGGCCACCGTGGTGGTGGTCTTGCCGCCGGTGTGTGTCAGGTCGTCGATGCCCGCGGACGCGGACGTCATCACGGCTTCGGTGCGCAGCGGATTGATCTCCGAAACGGCACCGACAAACGTGGTCTTACCCACGCCGAACCCGCCTGCCACCACGATCTTCGCCGAGGTGGTGGCACGGGCGGCACCGCCACTAGAGCTTGCGAAGTCCACTGAGCACCCTTTCGAGCAGTGTCACATCCGGCGCGCCGCCGGCCTCTCCGTTGCCCGGCTGGTGGATTGCCACCATGCCGGCTTCCGCCAGGTCCGCGACGAGAATCCGGGCCACACCGAGCGGCATCGACAGCAGGGCCGACACCTCGGCCACCGACTTGACCTCACGGCACAGGTGGCAGATCCGCTGGTGCTCGGGGAGCAGTGTCCCCAGGTGCGCCGGGTCGGCCGTGGTGCTGACCAGCGCCTCTATCGCTAGTTGGTAGCGCGGTCGGGTCCGGCCGCCGGTCATGGCGTACGGACGAACCAGCGGCTGGTCGCCTTCACCTTCGTACGACGCGTGGTTCAGCGCGCCGTACGGATCGGGTGAGGCGGGTGGCGGGGTCATGAATCCTCCGGGCGTGACAGCAGGGTGTCGGCTTGCCGTCTGAAGGGGCCGGTGGGGGGCTGTAAGCGGCCGGACGGGCGAGGGGTGTGTGCGGTACCTGGGGTAATCGTCTGTGTCACCGGCGGCCGCCTAGTGGAGCAGGCTGCCCTGGAGCTCCGCACGGAGGTCCGGGGTGAGGACAGTGCCCGCCCGGTCCACCAGCAGAGCCATTTCGTACCCGACCAGACCGATATCGGCGTCCGGGTGGGCCAGCACGGCCAGCGAGGAGCCGTCCGATACGGACATCAGGAAGAGGAACCCGCGTTCCATCTCCACCACGGTCTGGCTGACGGCGCCGCCTTCGAAGATCCGGGAGGCACCCGCGGTCAGCGAGGTCAGACCGGAGGCGACAGCCGCCAGCTGGTCGGCGCGGTCACGCGGGAAACCTTCGGACATCGCCAGCAGCAGGCCGTCTGCGGAGACCACCACCGTGTGCGACACCCCAGGGGTGTTGTCCACGAAGTTGGTGATCAACCAGTTCAGATTCTGCGCGGCCTGACTCATCGGGCTCAACTAACGCTCCTGCTGGTGAGTGGGGCCGAGTGGGAAACTGCCGGTCGACGGGCCGTTGTTGGCCTGACGCCCCTGCTGGATGCCCCGGCGGAGATTGGTCAGCCGCCCGCGCACATCATCGGGCGCACGCGAGACCTGGGGACCGGACTGATGGTTCTGCTGCTGGGCGGTACCCGGCACCAGATTGGCACGCGGCACCCGGCGGGGCAGACCGGAAGTGGTGATTCCGCCTGCCGCGGGCTTCTTCACCCGCTCCGCCTGCCGGACGAGTTCGTCGTTCGGCGAGGCGCGCCAGGAGCTCGTGACGCCGTTGTTGTCGCCGGCACCGCGCTGCGGTGCCGGGGGCACGGGACGCTCGCCTGCGGACTGCTGGGGGAAGGCCGGTGCCTGCGGCGCGGCGGGCGGCTGCTGACCGCTCTGCTGCGGACCGTGGAACCAGTTGGTCTCCAGCGTGTCGTACAGCGGCGTACGGCCGTCGCCGGGCCCGGAGGCCGGCGGAAGCGCCTCGGGCTGCTGCGGCAGGGCCGGCCGGTACTGCGGGTCCGGAGCCGGCGCGACGGGCGGCCGCGGGGCACCGAAGTCCCCGTTGTCGCGGTCGCGCTGACGCGGAGCGGGCAGACCCTGGTCCTGGCCCTGCGAGGGCTGCGGACGGCCGAAGTCCGGGCGGGCGAACTGCGCGGTGCCCGCCGGGTCCTGCGCCTGCTGCTGACCCGGCCCGTGCTGCGGGGCCGGCGGACCCGCCGAGAAGTCCGGGCGGGAGAACTCGGCGGTGGAGCCGGGCCCCTGCCGGTCGTCCATCGGCGGACGCGGCGTGAGCGGCGGCGGGTTCAGCGGGCGCTGGAACTGGTTGGACTCGGGCTCCTCGTGACCGCGGGGGGCGTCGAGCGGGGAGCGCTGGGGCACGGACGGCTGCTCGCTGCCCCAGCTGGTGGCCTGCGGGCGCTGCGGCTGCGGGCTGCCACCGGGCAGTTCCGCACGCGGACCGCCGACCGGGGGCAGCTGACGGCCGTTGTCGCCCGGACCGCCGGGCTGCTGGAAGCCGCCCTGGCCGGGGTTCTGCCGGGCCTGCTGCGGCTGCGGAGCCTGTCGCCCCGGGCCGTTCGGCGCACCCTGGCCGTTCTGCTCCGGCGGCCGCTGACCGAACAGACCGGGCTGGCCCGAGTCGGTACGGCCGGCACCGTCGCCCTGGCCGCGGGCGCCCAGCCGGGCACCGCCGCCGAAGGCACCGGAGAGCCCGCCGCCCTGACGCGGCGGCTCCTGGCGCGAGGGGTCCTGCGGCTGCCGGCCCTGCGGACCGTTGCCGGAGAACCCGGCGCTCTGGAAGCCGGAGTTCTGCTGACCGGGCTGACCCTGACGGCCCTGCTGACCGGGCTGGCCCTGCTGGTTCTGGGGCCGGGCGGAGGCGGCGTCCCGGGCGGGCAGCGCGGCCCGCGGGCCCGAGCCCGCACCGACCTGGCCGCGGTTGGCACCCGGACCGGCCGGGAGCCGGCCACCCGAAGCCGACTGAGCGCTGTCGAGACCGGGGCGGGGACCGCCGCCACCGGCGAGCAGTCCACCACCGGCGGGCGCGCTGCCACCGGCGAGCAGACCACCGGGAGCGGGCTGCTGGCCCTGCGCCTGCTTCGGAACGGGCTGCTTGCCGCCGTGCGCGACATCGACGGGGAGCATGACCAGCGCGGTCGTACCACCGGAGTCGGAGGGCCGCAGCTGGATACGGATGCCGTGACGCAGGGACAGCCGGCCGACCACGAACAGACCCATGCGGCGCGAGACCGAGACGTCCACGGTGGGCGGCGAGGCGAGCCGCTCGTTGATCGCCGCGAGGTCCTCGGGGGAGAGGCCGATGCCCGTGTCGTGGATCTCGACGAGCACCCGGCCGTCGGGCAGCGCGTGACCGGTGACCCGGACCTTCGTCTGCGGCGAGGAGAACGACGTGGCGTTCTCCAGCAGCTCGGCGAGGAGGTGCACGAGGTCGTTGACGACCCGGCCTGCGACCTCGGTGGCGGGCACCGCGGCCAGTTCGATGCGCTCGTACTGCTCCACCTCGGAGGCGGCGGCGCGGAGCACGTCGACCAGCGGCACCGGACGGGTCCACCGGCGGCCCGGCTCCTCGCCCGCGAGGACGAGGAGGTTCTCACCGTTACGGCGCATACGGGTCGCGAGGTGGTCGAGCTTGAAGAGCGAGGACAGCTGGTCCGGGTCGGCCTCGCGCGACTCCAGCTCGGAGATGAGCGAGAGCTGACGCTGGATGAGGCCCTGCGAACGGCGCGAGAGGTTGGTGAACATCGCGTTGACGTTGCCCCGGAGAAGGGCCTGCTCGGCGGCGAGACGGACGGCCTCACGGTGCACGTCGTCGAAGGCCGCGGCCACCTTGCCGATCTCGTCCCGGGAGTGCACACCGACCGACTCGACCGAGGTGTCGACGTCCTGCGGGTCCGCCTCGGAGAGCTGCTTGACGAGCTCCGGCAGCCGGTCCTGGGCGACGCGCGTCGCGGTGTCCTGCAGCCGCCGCAGCGAGCGGATCATGGACCGGGCGACGACGAAGGCGCCGACCAGCGAGACACCGAGCACCAGCAGGATGAGCGCACCGCTGATGATCGCTTCGCGCTGGGACTCGTCGCGCAGCTCGCGCGCCTTGCCCTCCATGTCGCTGAGGAGGGTCTCCTCGACCAGCTTCATGGCGTTGATCTTGTTGGAGTCCTGGTCGTACCAGTCCATGTACGAACGCCGGGCGGACCCGTCCATGCCGGTCGGGGTGTCGAGCACCTTCCGGGCGTAGCTGTCGGCCGCCTTGATGTCCGGGTGGCCGTTGTCCAGGGTGGCGGTCAGCTCGGCGGCGTTCTGCCCGGTGCTGGTGTAGATCGACTCGAACGAGCTGCGGGCCAGGTTTTCCTTGCGCAGCGCGGCCAGGCCGAACTGCCGGTCGTTCTGGTCGAGGTCGGCGTGCTGGTCGTTGCCTCCCGGCAGCGCGGCCGCGATGATCGCGCGCTGGACCGACGCGTACTCCTTGGCGGAGGAGAAGGCCGCCAGGGCGCGGGTCCGCTTGATCATCTCCGGGCTGCTGGTCGCCTGCGCCATGTCCTGGGAGAGGCTGAGCAGCGAGGTGATCAGCTGGCTGTAGGCGTCGACGGTCTGGAGGCTCGGACTGTCCTTGGCGTACGCCTGCTTACGGATGTCGCGGATGCTGCCCAGCTGCGCGGCGATCTGCTGGACGCTGGAGTGGATGCTCTCCAGCGTCTCGTCGCCCTCGGTGTCGCCGATGTCGTTCGTCGCGGCGAAGAACGCCTTCTTCGCCCGGTCGGTCTTCTTGCGCGGCTCGGTGACCTTGAAGTCGTCGGCCGGCACGCCGTTGGCCAGCGGTCCTGCCGACCGGTCGCGCTCCTCCTGGAGCGCCTGGGCCAGCGAGGTCGCCTGCTTGGTCATCTTGGTCAGCAGCTGCATGTGCTCCAGCTGCTGGATGTCGTTCATGGAGTCGTTGATACGCAGACCACCCAGCGTGGTCGCCGCGACCACGGGGAGGGCGAGCAGGGAGACCAGACGCGTGCTGATGCGCCAGTTGCGGAGAGCTACTCGCGACCCCGTGTTGACCGGGCCCTGCGGCTTGACCGAGGTGATCGGATCGGAGCCGCCCTTCGCCGACGCGCCGGAGCGCTTGGCGCGCTCGCTGTTGTCACCGGCCGCGGCCGGTCCGGGGTTCTGGGCGTGCTGGGGCGAGGAGCCGCGGTCGGTCCCGCCGCGCGGCTCCTGTTCGGCCGCAGCGCTGCCATCCCTCTTGAAACGTCCCTGCACTAGCGTCGCAACCTCTGGACCAGGCGTTCCTCCGTCATGGACGGGCGGAACGGTGTCGGCGTCGTGGGGCGTTGTGCTGCCCCATGGTGGTCTTGAGTGACCGGCGTCCTTCCCCTTCCCGCCGCCACTCGGCGCTGCGTTGCGCCCCTGCGCGCCGGCCTGAAACCTGCGGCGGTGCGTGGAATTCCAGCACAGTGCAGGATCTCCAACAAGGGCCAGGTACCGGGCTGTGACCTGCGTGACTCGTTGTGATGGTGGCGTGACAAGCCGTGGAGGCAGTTCACTGTCATACCGGACTATTGCGGGTGAATCAGGTGGGGGTGGGGGTGTCCCAGTCGCCATGATCAGCAGCGGAATGACTCATTCAGTGGTGCAATGTCCGTTTCCCTGACCCCGGTTGGGCGCCCGGATTGGGGTAAATGTCAGCCCCTGGGTGAGCAAACTCACATGATGATCGCCGTCTCTTCCGGGCTCCCGGAGGGAATCGGATGTTTAGCCTGACGCTTTACAGGGATGGCAGAACCGTCAACCGGCGCCCCTCGGGCGGCGCCCCTACCGACAGGGTCCGAACGGCAGATGAAGACGACGATGATGTTCCGCAACATTGCCAACCCCCGGCGCACGACGCTGGCGCACCTCGACGACGCCGAAGCGCTGCAGACGCCGGAGCGGCCGGAGCACGCCGCCGACCTGCCGACGCAGACGGCCAACCCCCGTCGCACGATCCTGATGGTCGCCCCCGCGGCCGTCGCCGTCGCCGCGGAGTAATCCCGCACGGCACGGCCCCTCACCCGCGTTAGCCTGGAGCGTCAGTCTTCAGTCAGCCAGCAAGTGAGGGCGACAGCTTCCCGTGCGCATCGCCAGGTTCTCCATCGACGGCAATGTCGCCTTCGGCGCCGTCGAGGGCGACGGCCCCGACGGTCTCGTCCTCGACATCATCAAGGGCATCCCGTACGCCGACTTCGAGCTCTCCGGGACCAAGGTCCCGCTGAGCAAGGTCCGGCTGCTGCCGCCCGTGCTCCCCAACAAGGTCGTGGCCATCGGCCGCAACTACGCGGAGCACGCCGCGGAACTCGGCAACGAGGTCCCCGACGTCCCCGTCGCCTTCTTCAAGCCCACCACCTCGGTGATCGGCTCCGGCGACGCCATCGAGTACCCCTCCTTCTCCGAGGACCTGCACCACGAGGCCGAGCTGGCCGTGGTCATCGGCCGGATGTGCCGCGAGGTGCCGCGCGAGCGGGTCAAGGACGTCATCTTCGGCTACACCTGCGCCAACGACGTCACCGCCCGCGACACCCAGAAGCGCGAGAAGCAGTGGGCCAGGGCCAAGGGCTTCGACACCTCCTGCCCGCTCGGCCCCTGGGTGGAGACCGACCTCGACCCCGCCGACCTCACCATCCAGGCCACGGTCAACGGCGAGCAACGCCAGCTCGGCCGGACGAGCGAGATGATCCGCTCCATCGAGGACCTGGTGGTCCACATCACGGAGGCCATGACGCTGCTCCCGGGCGATGTGATCCTCACGGGCACTCCCGCAGGGGTCGGACCCCTGCACGTCGGCGACGAGGTCGCCGTCACCATCGAAGGCATCGGCACTCTCACCAACAAGGTGATCAAGCGTGGCTAACTCAGACGTCCGGGTACGTTTCTGCCCCTCCCCGACCGGCAACCCCCACGTGGGCCTGGTCCGGACGGCCCTCTTCAACTGGGCCTTCGCCCGGCACCACCAGGGCACCCTGGTCTTCCGCATCGAGGACACCGACGCGGCGCGCGACTCCGAGGAGTCGTACACCCAGCTGCTGGACTCGATGCGCTGGCTCGGTCTCGACTGGGACGAGGGCCCCGAGATCGGCGGCCCGCACGCCCCGTACCGCCAGTCGCAGCGCATGGACATCTACAAGGACGTCGCCGAGAAGCTCCTCGCCGCCGGCCACGCGTACCACTGCTACTGCACCACCGAGGAGCTCGACGCCCGCCGCGACGCCGCCCGCGCCGCCGGCAAGGCGTCCGGGTACGACGGCCACTGCCGCGACCTGAGCGCCGAGCAGACCGCCGCGTACGAGGCCGAGGGACGCACCTCCATCGTCCGCTTCCGGATGCCCGACGAGGCCATCACCTTCACCGACCTGGTCCGCGGCGACATCACCGTCCAGCCGGAGAACGTGCCGGACTACGGCATCGTCCGCGCCAACGGCGCCCCGCTCTACACGCTGGTCAACCCGGTCGACGACGCGCTGATGGAGATCACCCACGTCCTGCGCGGCGAGGACCTGCTCTCCTCCACCCCGCGCCAGATCGCGCTGTACCGGGCGCTCATCGAGCTCGGTGTGGCCAAGCGGACCCCGGAGTTCGGCCACCTGCCGTACGTCATGGGCGAGGGCAACAAGAAGCTCTCCAAGCGCGACCCGCAGGCCTCGCTCAACCTCTACCGCGAGCGCGGCTTCCTGCCGGAGGGGCTGCTCAACTACCTCTCCCTGCTCGGCTGGTCGATCGCCGAGGACCGGGACATCTTCGACATCGACGAGATGGTCGCCGCGTTCGACATCAAGGACGTCAACGCCAACCCGGCCCGCTTCGACCTCAAGAAGTGCGAGCACGTCAACGCCGAGCACGTGCGCCGGCTCGATGTGAAGACCTTCACCGAGGCGTGCGGCCCCTGGCTGCGCGCCCCGTTCGCCCCCTGGGCCCCGGAGGCCTTCGACGCGGACCTGTTCGCGGCGATCGCCCCGCACGCCCAGACCCGCGTCACGGTCCTCTCGGAGATCACGGCCAACGTCGACTTCCTCTTCCTCGACGAGCCGGCGACCGACGAGGCGTCCTGGGCCAAGGCGATGAAGGAGGGCTCCTACGCCCTGCTCGTGACGGCACGCGCCAAGCTGACCGAGGCGGAGTGGAACGCGGACGCCCTGAAGCAGGCCGTCCTCACCGCCGGTGAGGAGCACGGCCTGAAGCTCGGCAAGGCCCAGGCCCCGGTCCGGGTCGCCGTCACCGGCCGCACGATCGGTCTGCCGCTGTTCGAGTCCCTGGAGATCCTGGGCCGCGAGAAGACCCTCGCCCGGGTGGACGCCGCGCTGGCGAAGCTGGCCGTGTAGGCGGGCGCACCTGCGAAGGGGCCCGGCAACCGCACACCGCGGCCGCCGGGCCCCTTCGCGTGCGGCGGGCCGCGGGTAGAGTCGGATCATGCCGATCAGAGCCGTCCTGTGGGACGTGGACGACACGCTCTTCGATTACACGACGGCCTCCGCCACCGGAATGAGCGGGCACCTCGCGGCGGAGGGCCTGCCCAGCGGGTACCGCACGGCCGAGGAGGCCGGTGAGGCCTGGCAGCGGCTCACCCGGCACCACTGGGCACGGTTCGCCGCGGGGGAGACCGACTGGCAGGGGCAGCGCCGGGACCGGGCCAGGGACTTCCTCGGGCGCCGGCTGGACGACGCCGAGGCCGATGCCTGGTTCGACCGGCACATCGCCCACTACGAAGCGGCCTGGACCCTCTTCCCGGACACCGTGCCCGTACTCGACGCCCTGGCGGGGACGTACCGGCTCGCGGTGCTGTCGAACTCGTCCCTGGAACAGCAGCACCGCAAGCTGACGGTGCTCGGCGTGCGCGACCGGTTCGAGTCGCTGCTCTGCGCGGCCGAGCTGGGCGTCGCCAAGCCCGCCGCCGGAGCCTTCCTCGCCGCCTGCGAGGCCCTGGCCCTGCCGCCTGCGGAGGTCGTCTACGTCGGCGACGAACCCGACATCGACGCCCGCGGTGCGACGGCCGCCGGTCTGACGGGGGTCTGGCTGGACCGCGGCGGCCGGGGCGGACATCCCGAACTCGTCCGGATCACGGCCCTCGACCAGCTTCCCGGGCTGTTGGCGGGCGATACCCGTTTTGGAGCGCCGGACACCTTCAGGTAATGTTCTTCCTGCGTCGCCCGAACGGGCCGAAAGAACCGGCCGGGAAACGCAGACAGAGATGAAACCCTTCCAGGGGTTGCGTTTCAGTGGGCTATGGTGTAATTGGCAACACTACGGTTTCTGGTACCGTCATTCTAGGTTCGAGTCCTGGTAGCCCAGCGCAAGACAGCAAGTAGTAAGTAGCAAGAACAAGCCCCCGTTGTGTAGCGGCCTAGCACGCTGCCCTCTCACGGCAGTAGCGCCGGTTCGAATCCGGTCGGGGGTACAGATCCTTCCCGCGAGAACACCTGGGTCGCACCCACGCTCTCGATGCAGGATCGCTAGGGCCCCCGTTGTGTAGCGGCCTAGCACGCTGCCCTCTCACGGCAGTAGCGCCGGTTCGAATCCGGTCGGGGGTACTTGTAACACCATGGGCTATGGTGTAATTGGCAACACTACGGTTTCTGGTACCGTCATTCTAGGTTCGAGTCCTGGTAGCCCAGCGCAAGACAGCAAGTCGCAGTACCCAAGCCCCCGTTGTGTAGCGGCCTAGCACGCTGCCCTCTCACGGCAGTAGCGCCGGTTCGAATCCGGTCGGGGGTACAACAGAGCGTCAGAGAGAGGCCCTTCACTTCGGTGAGGGGCCTTCTGCTTGTGCGTGCGGGTGCTGAGCCCCCGTCATGTTCACGCGGCTGACTGCCACTTGATGAATGCCCTGTGCGTGTTGCGGCAGGTGGTCGCCCTCGAAGGAACAGCCGATCCAGATGAGGGTGGCCGGTGACGCCGGGCCGTCGCGCGCACCGTTCGCCGGCGAGGTGAGGTGCTGAAGTGAGGCGCTGAAGGGGCCGCCACGACGCTGGGGCGGCCGGTTGTGGAGAAGGGTGGGGCGGCCGGGTCAGCCAGTGCGGCGCAGCGCCTCGCTCAGCCGGGCGGCCGAGTCGATGATGGCCTGCGCGTGCATCCGGCCCGGGTGACGGGTCAGGCGCTCGATCGGTCCGGAGACCGAGACCGCCGCGACCACCCGGTTCGAGGGGCCGCGGACCGGCGCCGAGACCGAGGCCACGCCCGGTTCCCGTTCGCCGATCGACTGGGCCCAGCCCCGGCGCCGTACGCCGGAGAGCGCCGTCGCCGTGAAGCGGGCGCCCTGGAGGCCGCGGTGCAGGCGCTCCGGCTCCTCCCAGGCCATCAGGATCTGGGCGGACGAGCCCGCCTTCATGGTGAGCGTGGAGCCGACCGGCACGGTGTCCCGCAGTCCGGACAGCCGCTCCGCCGCCGCCACGCAGATCCGCATGTCGCCCTGCCGGCGATAGAGCTGGGCGCTCTCGCCGGTGATGTCGCGCAGGTGGGTGAGTACCGGTCCCGCCGTGGCCAGGAGCCGGTCCTCACCGGCAGCAGCCGCGAGTTCCGACAGCCGGGGGCCGAGAATGAAACGGCCCTGCATGTCCCTCGCCACCATGCGGTGGTGTTCCAGTGCCACGGCCAGTCGATGGGCCGTGGGTCGTGCGAGCCCGGTCGCCGCGACCAGCCCGGCGAGGGTGGCCGGACCGGACTCCAGGGCGCTCAATACCAGAGCTGCCTTGTCGAGAACGCCGACGCCGCTAGAGTTGTCCATACGACGATACTCGCGTCTCACTCTGTGAAACGCAAGTTCAATTTTCCAGGGAAGTTGCGAACCTGTACGGGCGGCCCCACAACGGCCCGTAGCCACCGCCCCATACGGGGGTCCGGACGGGGGCGCACCGAATCTCTAGTTGGGCCGGCGACGACGCCGGCCGGAGGGAAAGCGATGGGTAGGACACTCGCGGAGAAGGTTTGGGACGACCATGTCGTCCGGCGCGCCGAAGGTGAGCCCGACCTCCTCTTCATCGATCTGCACCTGCTGCACGAGGTGACCAGCCCGCAGGCCTTCGACGGTCTGCGGCAGGCCGGACGCCCGGTGCGGCGCCTCGACCTCACCATCGCCACCGAGGACCACAACACCCCGACCCTCGACATCGACAAGCCGATCGCCGACCCGGTCTCCCGCGCACAGCTGGAGACCCTGCGCAAGAACTGCGCGGACTTCGGTGTCCGGCTGCACCCGCTGGGCGACGTCGAGCAGGGCGTCGTGCACGTGGTCGGCCCCCAGCTGGGTCTGACCCAGCCCGGCACCACGGTCGTCTGTGGCGACTCCCACACCTCCACGCACGGCGCGTTCGGCGCGCTGGCCTTCGGTATCGGCACCAGCCAGGTCGAGCACGTCCTGGCGACCCAGACGCTGCCGCTGGCCCGTCCGAAGACGATGGCGATCACCGTCGACGGCGAACTGCCCGACAGCGTCACCGCCAAGGACCTGATCCTCGCGATCATCGCGCGCATCGGTACCGGTGGCGGCCAGGGCTACATCCTCGAATACCGCGGCTCCGCCATCGAGAAGCTGTCGATGGAAGCCCGGATGACCATCTGCAACATGTCGATCGAGGCCGGCGCGCGGGCAGGCATGATCGCCCCCGACGCGACGACCTTCGACTACCTGCAGGGCCGCGACCACGCCCCGCAGGGCGAGGACTGGGACGCCGCGGTGGCGTACTGGAAGACGCTGCGCACCGACGACGACGCCGTCTTCGACGCCGAGGTGGTCATCGAGGCCGCCGAACTGGCGCCGTTCGTCACCTGGGGCACCAACCCCGGCCAGGGCGCGCCGCTGTCGGCCAACGTCCCCGACCCCGCTTCGTACGAGGACGCCTCGGAGCGCTTCGCCGCCGAAAAGGCCCTGGAGTACATGGGGTTGACCGCCGGACAGCCGCTGCGCGAGATCAATGTCGACACCGTCTTCGTAGGTTCCTGCACCAACGGCCGCATCGAGGACCTGCGCAACGCCGCCGAGATCCTGGACGGCCGCAAAGTCGCCGACGGTGTGCGGATGCTGGTCGTCCCGGGCTCGGTCCGGGTCGCCCTGCAGGCAGTCGCGGAGGGCCTGGACAAGGTCTTCACCACCGCGGGAGCCGAATGGCGGCACGCGGGTTGCTCGATGTGCCTCGGTATGAACCCCGACCAGCTGGCCCCCGGCGAGCGCTCCGCCTCCACCTCGAACCGTAACTTCGAGGGCCGGCAGGGCAAGGGCGGCCGTACCCACCTGGTCTCCCCGCAGGTCGCCGCCGCCACCGCCGTGCTGGGCCATCTGGCCTCGCCGGCCGACCTGTCCGACGACCGCACGCCCGCCGGAGTCTGAGAATCATGGAAGCTTTCACCGCACACACCGGCCGGGCCGTCCCGCTGCGCCGCAGCAACGTCGACACCGACCAGATCATCCCCGCCCACTGGCTGAAGAAGGTCACCCGGGACGGCTTCGAGGACGGGCTCTTCGAGGCCTGGCGCAAGGACGAGAACTTCGTCCTCAACCGCCCCGAGCGCAAGGGCGCCTCGGTACTGGTGGCCGGCCCCGACTTCGGCACCGGATCGTCCCGCGAGCACGCCGTCTGGGCCCTGCAGAACTACGGCTTCAAGGCCGTGATCTCGGCCAGGTTCGCCGACATCTTCCGCGGTAACTCGCTGAAGAACGGGCTGTTGACCGTGGTCCTCGACCAGCCGGTCATCGACGCCCTGTGGGAGCTGACCGAGGCCGACCCGACGGCCGAGATCACCGTCGACCTGGAGAAGCGGCAGGTCCTCGCCGAGGGCATCACCGCCGACTTCGAACTCGACGAGAACGCCCGCTGGCGGCTGCTGAACGGGCTGGATGACATCAGCCTCACCCTGCAGAACGAAGCGGACATCGCTTCTTACGAGGCGACCAGGCCGGCCCACAAGCCACGTACAATTAACGCCTGAGCAGCGCTTTTCCAGTACTGCGCCCCCTGCCTTCTGGTAGGGGGCGCAGTCGCTTGTTGAGACCCCGTCGGGCGACAACTCGCCCCAGATGGCACAATCGGTGCATGGAACGCGACAGCCAACTCAAGCTTTACGGCCAAGTCGCCGACCGATTGAAGGAAGCGCACTCACGAGTGCGTGCACTGCAAGTCCCGGAGGGCGTACGGATGGCGCTGAACCGGAAGCTGCTGGTCGTCACGGCAGCGGCGAAGCACGATCTCCCAGATGCAGCAAGGCGTCTGGACCGGTTGATGAAGGACCTCGATGAGGGCCGATTCCCCGAAGGTGACTGACTCTGCGGAACAGCGCAGCGGTCGACTTCGTTGCGGCACTAGGGTGATTAGCCCGTTTCGTGTTTGATTTGCGGTATATATCTGCCTAACGTGCGAAAAAGCTTGAACAGTTTCGTTCTGGCTATGTCTCCGAAGGGGAAGACGTGAACAAGGCACAGCTCGTAGAAGCGATTGCCGACAAGGTCGGCGGCCGCCAGCAGGCCGCGGACGCCGTCGACGCGGTGCTCGACGCGGTCGTTCGTGCAGTTGTCGCAGGTGACCGCGTTTCGGTCACCGGCTTCGGCTCGTTCGAGAAGGTCGACCGCCCCGCCCGCTACGCCCGCAACCCGCAGACGGGTGAGCGCGTACGGGTCAAGAAGACCTCCGTGCCCCGTTTCCGTGCGGGACAGGGCTTCAAGGACCTGGTGAGCGGCTCGAAGAAGCTCCCCAAGAACGACGTGGCCGTGAAGAAGGCGCCCAAGGGCAGCCTCTCGGGCGGATCTTCCACCCGTACGACGGCCAAGGCGGCCGCCAAGAAGGCCACCGCCAAGAAGGCCGTGGCGAAGAAGGCCATCGCCAAGAAGACCGTGGCAGCGGCGAAGAAGACCACGGCCACCGCCAAGAAGGCGACCCCCGCGAAGAAGACGTCCGCGGCGGCGAAGAAGACCACGGCCACCGCCAAGAAGGCGACCCCCGCGGCGGCGAAGAAGACGACGACCGCCAAGAAGGCCGTCGCCAGCAAGACCGCGCCCGCCAAGAAGACCACGGCGAAGAAGGCGCCCGCGAAGAAGACCACGGCGCGCAAGACCACGGCCAAGAAGGCCACTGCACGCAAGAAGTGAGACCGAGCAGCACAGGGCTTCCTCACACGCGCCGGGCCGGGCTCCCCTCAGGGGCCCGGCCCGCGGGCTGTTCAGGGGCTGCCGCGGCGCTCAGAAGGTCTGCAGCGTCACCAGGGTGATCCGCAGCCCGGCACCCTCGCCGTCCCCTTCGATCCGCACCCGCTGCCCCGGACGCAGCAGCCGCAGGCCGCCGGCGTCGAAGGCCGGGGCGTCGAAGTCCACCGGGGTGCCGTCGTCGAGCAGCACGCTGCCGGTGCGGGTCTCGGGGTCGTACGTGTACGAGGTCGCCTGCATGAACGGCAGCCTATCGGTCCATCGCGGGGACCCCGGCGGCCCAGCGCCCCGCCGTGTACGGCCCCACGCCCAGGGCCAGCGCGGCCCGCAGATCGTCGCCGGTGTCCACGTCCTGGCGGACCGAATCGATGCCGGGCAGTGCGATTTCCACGGCGCCGGACGCGAGGTGGCGGGCCCGCGACCGGCCCCCGAAAGCGGGCCGCAATTCCACTCCTGGCCCAGCCGACAGCAATGTCGTTCCGATTCCCGCCGCGTCGGTCACAAATGCGCGGGGAAAAGCGGCACAGGAATCGAGCACCCGGACCAATTCCGCCGGGCGCAGTGCGGGTAGATCGGCGTTGAGCGCGGCGACGGCCGCCCCGGGACGGATCGCCCGGACCGCACGCTCACCGTGTGCGAGGGCGGCGTTGAGCCCGGCGGCCGGGAAGTCGGCCACGACGCGGGCCCCGAGCGCCGACAGCGCGGAACCGGCCGCCGTGTCGTCCGTGACGACCACCACATCGGCCACCGCCCGGCAGGCCAGCGCGGCGTACACGGTGTCCTGGGCGAACGCCAGGGCCAGCCGCGGCCGCAACAGGGCGCCCGACGCGGGCACCAGCCTGCTCTTGGCCCGCGCCAGGGGCTTCAACGGGACGACCAGGGACCAGCGGCCGGTCGGGTCGGTGTTCGTGGCGGTCTCCCCCTCGATGCGCATGGCCGCCTATTCTCGCCTGCCGGTGTGACAACCCGGAGGGTCGGCCTCGAAGCCGAGGCGTACGGTGTTCTCGACAGAGCAGGGGCCTGGGGCGAGACTTGACCGTCGGTAGTCAGGATGCACAGCTCCCACGTCAGGTCCATAAAGGAAGGTGTCCGGGTGTCCCGCCGCAGAATCGGCTTCTGGTACCGCTTGGCAGCGGTCATCGCAAAACCGCCGCTTGTGGTTCTGTTCAAGCGCGACTGGCGGGGAATGGAACACATTCCGGCCGACGGCGGTTTTATCACGGCGGTCAATCACAACTCGTATCTTGACCCTCTTTCGTACGGGCACTTCCAGTACAACACCGGACGGGTGCCGCGGCTCCTTGCGAAGGCGGGCCTCTTCAAGACCCCCTTTGTCGGAATGATGCTGCGTGGCACCGGCCAGATTCCCGTGTACCGCGAGACCACCAACGCGCTGGACGCCTTCCGGGCCGCCGTCGACGCCATCGAGCGCGGCGAATGCGTGGCCTTCTATCCGGAGGGCACCCTCACCCGTGACCCCGAGATGTGGCCGATGGGCGGCAAGACCGGCGCGGCCCGCGTCGCGTTGATGACCAGGGCCCCGGTCATTCCCGTCGCCCAGTGGGGCGCCAACCTGGCGATGCCGCCCTACGCCACGGACAACAAGCTGCGCCTCTTCCCCCGCAAGACCCTGCAGGTCCAGGCAGGTCCGCCCGTCGACCTCTCCCGGTTCTACGACAAGGAGCCGACGCCCGAGGTCCTGCGCGAGGCGACCGAGGCCATCATGCTCGCCATCACCGAACAGCTGGCGGACGTACGCGGGCAGCAGCCCCCCGCCCAGCTCTACGACCACCGCAGGGCCCGTGCCGAACAGCGGCGCAAGGCCGAAGGAGAGGGACCCAAGTGACGCACCCCGTAAAAGCAGCCGTCTTCGGAACCGGCTCATGGGGTACGGCCTTCGGCATGGTCCTCGCCGACGCGGGCTGCGAGGTCACCCTCTGGGGACGCCGCGCCGAGGTCGCACAGGCCATCAACACGACCCGTACCAACCCCGACTACCTGCCGGGCATCGAGCTCCCCGCGTCCATCCGGGCCACGACCGACGCCGCCGAGGCGCTGCGCGGCGCCGACTTCGCCGTTCTCGTCGTGCCCTCCCAGACGCTGCGCGCCAACCTGGCCGACTGGGCCCCGCACCTGGAGCCGCAGACGGTGCTGGTCTCCCTGATGAAGGGCGTCGAACTGGGCACCGCCAAGCGGATGAGCGAGGTCATCGAGGACGTCACCGAGGTCCCCGCCGACCGCATCGCCGTCATCACCGGACCCAACCTCGCCAAGGAGATCGCCGAACGCCGCCCCGCCGCGGCCGTCGTCGCCTGCCAGGACGAGTCCGTCGCCCGCCGCCTCCAGGCCGCCTGCCACACCCCGTACTTCCGCCCGTACACCAACACCGACGTGGTCGGCTGTGAACTCGGCGGCGCCGTCAAGAACGTCATCGGGCTGGCCGTCGGCATCGCCGACGGCATGGGACTCGGCGACAACGCCAAGGGCTCGCTCATCACCCGCGGCCTCGCCGAGACCACCCGGCTGGGCCTGGCCATGGGCGCCGACCCGCTGACCTTCTCCGGACTGGCCGGACTCGGCGACCTGGTGGCGACCTGCTCGTCGCCGCTCTCGCGCAACCACACCTTCGGCACCAACCTCGGCCGGGGCATGACGCTGGAGGAGACCATCGCGGTCACCAAGCAGACCGCCGAGGGCGTCAAGTCCTGCGAATCGGTGCTCGACCTGGCCCGCCGGCACGGGGTCGACATGCCCCTCACCGAGACGGTCGTCGGCATCGTCCACGAGGGCAAGCCGCCGATGGTCGCGCTCAAGGAACTGATGTCGCGCAGCGCCAAGGCAGAGCGGCACTGACCCCGTTCGGCCCCCGGACCGGGCCCGGGCGGCCCCGGCCACGCTGACGCGACCCGTACCAGCAGGTACGCTCATCGCGATATGAGCAGCGAGAACCTCCCCCAGAGCACGGAGCAGCAGCTCCGCAAGCCGCGTGTGGCCGTCGTGTTCGGCGGCCGCAGCTCCGAACACGGAATTTCGGTCGTCACGGCCGGTGCCGTCCTGAACGCCATCGACCGGACCAAGTACGACGTCCTGCCGATCGGCATCACGACGGACGGCCGCTGGGCGCTCACCGCCGACGAACCCGACCGCATGGCCATCACGGACCGGAAGATGCCGGACGTGTCCCAGCTGGCCGAGTCCGACGAGGGCGCCGTTGTGCTCTCCGTCGACCCGGGCAGCCGTGAAGTGGTCTACAGCGAACCGGGCTCGGTCCCCAAGGCGCTCGGCGAGGTCGACGTCGTCTTCCCCGTCCTGCACGGCCCCTACGGTGAGGACGGCACGCTCCAGGGCCTCCTGGAGCTCTCCGGAGTCCCGTACGTCGGCGCCGGCGTCCTCGCCTCGGCGGTCGGCCAGGACAAGGAGTACATGAAGCGGGTCTTCACCTCCTTCGGACTGCCCGTCGGGCCGTACGTGGTGGTGCGCCCCCGTGAGTGGGACAACGACCCCAGGCCGCCCGCAAACGCATCGTCGCCTTCGCCGGCGAGCACGGCTGGCCCCTCTTCATCAAGCCCGCCCGGGCCGGCTCGTCGATCGGCATCACCAAGGTCGACGACGTCTCCGGCCTCGACGAGGCGATCGAGGAGGCCCGCCGCCACGACCCCAAGTTCCTGGTCGAGTCGCTGCTGCGGGGCCGCGAGATCGAGTGCGGGGTGCTGGAGTTCGAGGACGGACCGCGCGCCAGCGCGCCGGCCGAGATCCCGCCGGTCACCTCGCACGACTTCTACGACTTCGAGGCCAAGTACATCGACGCGGCGTCCGGGATCGTGCCCGCCCCGCTCACCGACGAGCAGACCGCCGAGGTCCAGCGGCTCGCGGTCGACGCCTTCGAGGCGGCCTCCTGCGAGGGGCTGGTGCGCGCCGACTTCTTCCTCACCGAGGACGGCGGCTTCGTCATCAACGAGATCAACACCCTGCCGGGCTTCACCCCGATCTCCATGTTCCCGCGGATGTGGCAGGAGAGCGGCGTCAACTACCCGCAGCTGGTGGACCGGCTCATCCAGGCGGCGTTGAACCGGCCGACCGGCCTGCGCTGACCCGGACCGAAGGCCGGGGCGTGTGCTCCGCACGGGAGCACACGCCCTACAGGCTGCTGGGAATCGTCTTCCTGACCGCCGGGCGAAGGCCGCCAGCGGGCTCACGTCATGCGCGTACGCCGCCGAGAACGTCACCTCGACGTACGCCTTGCGGAAGGTGGTCGTGAAGCGCGGCCCCTCGCCCTCCCGCTGCTCCAGCATCCACTTGACGCCGCTCGCGCTGATCGCCTTCGACTGGGCGTCGTCCATCTTCGCGGGGCGCGGGACACCGCAGCGCAGTACGATCGCCCCGTCCCCCCACCCGGCGGTCAGGTCCGAGCCGGGCCCGGGATCACTGCGCTTCTGACCGGCGACGGCATTCGGCAGCTCCTTGTGCAACGCACGGCAGTAGGCTGCGGCTTCCGAGGACGGGGTGGGAACCGTGACCGATGCCGTGGCGTCCGTCGAGGAGCAGCCCGCCGCGGCCATGAGCACCAGGGCAGCGGACGGACCGAGGAACACGGGACGGAGGAGCCGGCGGCAGGAAGTCGTCACCGGCCCAGCGTAGACGGGGTTACAGGTGAACGACCGGGCAGGTCAGGGTTCGGGTGATGCCGTCCACCTGCTGAACCTTGGCCACCACCATGCGTCCGAGTTCATCGACCGTGTCGGCCTGAGCACGCACGATCACGTCGTAGGGACCTGTGACGTCCTCTGCCTGGATCACTCCCGGGATCTTTGCGATGGTCTCGGCGACGGTCGACGCCTTGCCCACCTCGGTCTGAATAAGGATGTACGCCTGTACCACGGAACCTCCAGGGCGGCCACGAGGATCATGTGGGGAAAGGGACGCCACGGTATCGCGTTGCCGCGGGCCGCGGGGAGACCTGCGGGCCGGATCACGCCCACAGCGTGGCGTACAGAACACACAAGTTGACGTATCTCTTGACAGTACCGACAGCAGTGACGGCCCGCGACCGCAAGCTCAGCGGTGCAGACGGGGGACAGGCATGCACGTGACCACCAGGACGGACCGCCCCCGGGGGCCGGTCCACGGTCCGGGCGTCAGGCCGCTGAAGCAGGCCGGACGCCCGTCCGGCGCGATAGATGAGGGGTGAGACTCGGTGAAGGGAACCGTGGGCGAGTTGGGGGAGTTCGGGCTCATCAGGGAACTGACGTCCCGGCTCACCACCACTCCGGCGGTACGGCTGGGGCCGGGGGACGACGCGGCGGTCGTGACCGCCCCCGACCGCAGGGTCGTGGCCAGCACCGACATCCTGCTGGAGGGGCGCCACTTCCGGCGTGACTGGTCGACGGCGTACGACGTCGGACGCAAGGCCGCCGCACAGAACCTCGCCGACATCGCCGCCATGGGAGCCGTGCCCACCGCGCTGCTCCTCGGTCTCGTCGTCCCCGCCGAACTCCCGGTGACCTGGGCCGGGGAGCTCATGGACGGCATCCGTGACGAGTGCCAGGTCGCGGGGGCGGCCGTGGTCGGCGGCGATGTGGTCCGCGGCGACACCATCACCGTCGCGATCACCGCACTCGGCGATCTGCGCAACCACGAACCCGTCACCAGGTCAGGCGCCCAGCCCGGCGACGTCGTCGCCGTCACCGGCTGGCTCGGCTGGTCCGCCGCCGGGTACGCCGTGCTGTCCCGCGGCTTCCGCTCGCCCCGCGCCTTCGTGGAGGCCCACCGGCGCCCCGAACCGCCGTACCACGCCGGCCCCGCAGCCGCCGGGCTCGGCGCCACCGCCATGACCGACGTCAGCGACGGGCTCGTCGCCGACCTCGGGCACATCGCCGAGGCGAGCAAGGTCCGGATCGACCTGCAGTCCGGGCGCATCGACATCCCGTCCCAGATGTCCGACATCGGGCAGGCCGTCGGCGTGGACCCCCTCCAGTGGGTGCTCACCGGGGGAGAGGACCACGCGATCGTCGCGACGTTCCCGCCGGACGTGAAGCTGCCGGCCCGCTGGAAGGTGATCGGCGAGGTCCTCAACCCTCCGCGCTGCCCCAGGTGACGGTCGACGGCGCGCCCTGGACCAGCAAGAGCGGCTGGGACCATTTCGGGGACATCGAGGACGCCCAGTAGATTGCGGCGCATGCCCATACCCACCGCCGTGCCTCCCCGTGTCCTCACCGTCGCCGGATCCGACTCCGGCGGCGGGGCGGGCATCCAGGCCGACCTCAAGACGATGCTGGCACTCGGTGTGCACGGCATGAGCGTCCTGACCGCCGTCACCGCCCAGAACTCACTCGGCGTGCAGGGCGCCTGGGAACTGCCCGAGGAGGCGGTGCGCGCCCAGTACCGCAGCGTCGTGGACGACATCGGCGTCAGCGCGGTCAAGACCGGCATGCTGTCGTCCGCCGTGCTCGTCGAGACCGTCGCCGCGCTGCTCGCCGCGACCGACGCCCCGGCCGTCGTCGACCCGGTGGGCGTCTCCAAGCACGGTGACCCGCTGCTCGCCGCCGAGGCGCTGGACTCCGTGCGCACGAAGCTGCTGCCCGTCGCGACCGTGGCGACCCCGAACCTCGACGAAGTGGCGCAGCTCACGGGCATCACGGTCACCGACGAGGCCGGCATGCGCCGGGCGGCAGCCGAGATCCTCGGGTACGGGCCCCGCTGGGTCGTCATCAAGGGCGGGCACCTGCCGGGCGAACCCGTGGACCTGCTCACGGACGGCGCCGAGGAGCACTGGCTGCGCGCCCCCCGCCACGACAACCGGCACACGCACGGCACCGGCTGCACCCTCGCCTCCGCGATCGCCTGCGGACTGGCCCGGGGACAGGACGTGCCCACAGCGGTACGGGCCGCGAAGTCCTACGTCACCGGCGCGATCGCGGCCGGCTTCCCGCTGGGCACGGGCATCGGCCCGGTCGACCACGGATGGCAGCTGCGGGACGCCCGCTGAGCCCCGCCCCCGCCGGAGCACAGCAAAAAGCCGGTCCACCGAGGTGGACCGGCTTTTTGGGCAACCGGTAAGGCTGCGCTACGACGGGAACGTCAGCGCGCGACCTTGCCGGCCTTGATGCACGAGGTGCAGACGTTGAGCCGCTTCGGCGTCCGCCCGACCACGGCACGCACGCGCTGGATGTTGGGATTCCAGCGACGGGACGTACGGCGGTGCGAGTGCGAAATGCTGTTGCCGAAGCTCGGCCCCTTGCCGCAAACGTCGCAGTTGGCAGCCACGGGTCACTCCAAAGACTTCAGGTGCACTTACAGTGAATTCCGGCACGCCGGATTCATTGACTGAAGTGGCGGTACCGGGGGAATGGCCCGACTCTCATCGGGCAACCGAAGCAGCATACAACGGCTGCGTCGGAGATACGAAACTACCATGGGTTCCACAGGTGCCCGCCCCGCCCCTGAACCGGTCAGGGGCGCCGTCCAGGACTACCCTGCGGTGCAGCCCACCCTCCCAACCCCGCTCCGAGGAGGACCGTCAGGTGCCGCAGATCGCCGACGACCTGGACGCCGTCGCGGTGCGTACCTGGTGCTCACTGACGCTGGACGCACTCGGCCGGGAGCGCGAGGCGATCGACGCGATCAACGTGTATCCGGTCGCCGACGGGGACACCGGCACCAACCTCTATCTGACCGTGGAATCCGCGGCAGCGGCCGTCGAGGCGGTGTTCGCCGCCCATGAGACCGGCACCTCGGTGCCCTCCACCGCGGACGCGGTGCGCGCCATGGCGCACGGGGCGCTGATCGGCGCCCGCGGGAACTCCGGCACCATCCTGGCGCAGCTGCTGCGCGGCATGGCCCAAGTGCTGGCCGAGGGAGCCGGTACGGACCGGCTGCGCCTCGCGCTGACCCGGGCCGCGGCCGCGGCGCGCGAAGCAGTCGCCCACCCCGTCGAGGGCACGGTCCTGACCGTGGCCACCGCGGCAGCCGAAGCCGCGGGGCGCGCGGCCGCCGGCGCGGGGGCGGCCACGGTGGCGCGGGCGGCGTACGAAGGGGCGCGTACCGCCCTGGAGGCGACTCCCGGACAGCTCGCCGTCCTCGGCCGGGCCGGCGTCGTGGACGCAGGGGGGCGGGGACTGGTGGCGGTGCTCGGGGCGCTGGTCGAGGCGGTCTCGGGCCGGGTCCCCGACCGGGTGTACGAGGCACCCGCCTCGCCCGTTCCGCTCGCGGCCGCCGACGGGGACTGCCCCGCGGCCGACGACCCGGAGGGCGGCCCCGCCTTCGAGGTCATCTACCTGCTGGAGGCCCGGGACGAGGCCGTGGCCCGGCTGCGCACCCGGCTCGACTCGCTGGGCGACTCCCTCGTGGTGGTGGGCGGCGACGGGCTCTGGAACGTCCACGTGCACGTGGACGACGCGGGTGCGGCGGTGGAGGCCGGGGTCGAGGCCGGGCGGCCGTACCGCATCCGGATCACCCACTTCGCCGCGGACCGGGTGCACGCCCGCCCGGAGCCCGCCCAGCGCGCCGTCGTCGTGGTGGTCCCCGGCGACGGGCTCGGCGGCGTGTGCGCGGAGGCCGGCGCGACGACCGTGCTCGCGCGCCCCGGCGAACCGCCCGCCAGCGGCGAACTGGTCGACGCGATCCGCCGCGCCCACGCCCGCGAGGTGGTGCTCCTGCCCAACGACGGGGACCTGCGGCACACGGCCGCGGCCGCCGCCGAGCAGGCCAGGGCGGAGGGCATCCGGGTCGCCCTGATCCCGACCAGGGCCGCGGTCCAGGGCATCGCCGCCCTGGCCGTCCACGAACCGGACCGCAGCTTCGACGAGGACGTGGTCGCGATGACCGCGGCGGCCGGCGCCACCCGGTACGCCGAACTGGCCGTCGCCGAGCGGCAGTCCTGGACCATGGCCGGCATCTGCCAGGCCGGCGACATCCTCGGGCTGATCGACGGCGACGTGGCCGTCATCGGCGAGAGCGTCCCCGCCACCGCCCGCAAGGTGCTGGACCGGATGCTGGCGGCCGGCGGCGAACTGGTCACCCTGGTCCTGGGCGAGGACGTCCCCGAAGAGCTGTCCGGCGCCCTGGAGGAACACGTCCGGGAGGGCTACCTGGCGGTGGACACGGTGGTGTACAGCGGCGGCCACCAGTGCGCTCCGCTGCTGATCGGGGTGGAGTAGCGCCCGACGCGGACTCTCCGCCGCGATCGTGACCGGTACTTACCGCGGCGCGGTGGCGCCCGGCGGACAACTGTCAGTGGCGTGGTGTGCAATGGACCGCGTGTCTGCGTTCGACGAACCCCTCAAGAAGCTCCTCGGTGGCGCCACCGCGAAGGTGATGGCCGAGCACCTCGACCTGCACACGGTCGGCGATCTGCTGCACCACTACCCGCGGCGGTACGAGGAGCGCGGCCGGCTCACGGCACTGACCGACCTCCCGCTCGACGAGCACGTGACGGTCGTCGCCCAGGTCGCCGACGCCCGCGTCATGGCGTTCAACAACGGCAGGGGCAAACGCCTCGAAGTGACGCTCACCGACGGCCACGGCCGGCTCCAGCTGGTCTTCTTCGGCCACGGCGTCCACAAGCCGCACAAGGAACTGCTGCCGGGCCGGCGCGCCATGTTCGCCGGCAAGGTCTCCGTGTTCAACCGGAAGATGCAGCTCGCCCACCCCACGTACCAGCTCCTGGACGCCGAGTCCGCCGACGGGGCCGAGGCGACCGAGGCCGTGGACGCCTTCGCCGGCAAGCTGCTCCCGATCTACCCCGCCTGCAAGCAGCTCGACTCCTGGCGGATCGCCAAGGCCGTCGACGCGGTGCTGCCGAGCGCCCAGGAGGCCGTCGACCCGCTGCCGCCCGCGCTGCGTGAGGGCCGCGGCTTCACCGCCCTGCCCGAGGCGCTGCTGAAGATCCACCGCCCGCAGACCAAGGCCGACGTCGCGGCTGCCAGGGACCGGCTGAAGTGGGACGAGGCCTTCGTCCTCCAGGTCGCGCTGGCCCGCCGCAGGTACGCGGACACCCAGCTGCCCGCCGTCGCCCGCCGGCCCGTCCCCGGCGGGATGCTCGACGCCTTCGACGCCAAGCTGCCCTTCACCCTGACCGACGGCCAGCTCAAGGTCTCCAAGGAGATCTTCGACGACCTGGCGACCGAGCACCCGATGCACCGGCTGCTGCAGGGCGAGGTGGGCAGCGGAAAGACCCTGGTCGCGCTGCGGGCCATGCTCGCCGTCGTGGACGCGGGCGGGCAGGCCGCCATGCTCGCGCCGACCGAGGTCCTCGCCCAGCAGCACCACCGGTCCATCACCGAGATGATGGGGGAGCTGGCCGGGAACTGGGGGCTGTGGCGCGAAGCGCCTCCCGATGCGGGGGGCGCGGGCGGCGGACCGGCGCCCGGCGGGGCCGGGCAGGGCACGAAGGTGGTCGTGCTGACCGGCTCCATGGGCATGCCGGCCCGCCGCCAGGCGCTCCTGGACCTGGTCACCGGCGAGGCCGGGATCGTGATCGGCACCCACGCGCTGATCGAGGACAAGGTGCAGTTCCACGAGCTGGGGATGGTCGTCGTCGACGAGCAGCACCGCTTCGGGGTGGAGCAGCGCGACGCCCTGCGTTCCAAGGGGAAGCAGCCACCGCATCTGCTCGTGATGACCGCCACCCCCATTCCCAGGACGGTCGCCATGACCGTCTTCGGGGACCTGGAGACCTCCGTCCTGGACCAGCTGCCGGCCGGCCGTTCACCGATCGCCAGCCATGTGGTCCCCGCCAAGGACAAACCGCACTTCCTCAGCCGCGCCTGGGAACGGGTCCGCGAGGAAGTGGAGAACGGGCACCAGGCGTATGTGGTCTGCCCCCGGATCGGCGACGACGAGGACGAGGCGGCCAAGAAGAAGGGGAAGAAGGCCGCCGAGGAGGAGGGGGACAAGCGTCCGCCGCTCGCCGTCCTGGAGATCGCCGAACAGCTCGCCAAGGGACCACTGGCCGGTCTGCGCGTCGAGGTGCTGCACGGCAGGATGCACCCCGACGACAAGGACGACGTCATGCGCCGGTTCGCCGCGGGCGAGGTCGACGTCCTCGTCGCCACCACCGTCATCGAGGTCGGGGTCAACGTCCCCAACGCCACCGCGATGGTGATCATGGACGCCGACCGGTTCGGCGTCTCTCAGCTGCACCAGCTGCGCGGCCGGGTCGGCCGGGGGTCAGCCCCAGGACTCTGCCTGCTGGTCAGCGAGGCCCATGAGGCGAGCCCCGCCCGCGCCCGGCTCTCCGCCGTCGCCGCCACCCTCGACGGCTTCGAGCTGTCCCGGATCGACCTCGAGGAGCGCCGCGAGGGCGACGTACTCGGCCAGGCGCAGTCCGGGGTCCGCTCCTCGCTCCGCGTCCTCAGCGTCATCGACGACGAGGAGGTCATCGCGGCCGCCCGCGAGGAGGCCGTCAAGGTCGTCGCCGCGGATCCGGACCTGGAGCACCTGCCCGAGCTGCGCCTCGTCCTGGACGCGCTGCTCGACAAGGACCGTGAGGAGTACCTCGACAAGGGGTGACGCAGGAGTGCCGGTGCGGGCCGGACCACCGGGGGCGCCCAGGCAGCCGCGACGCCATATCGTGGGAGGTACGGCGCCCGCAGCACCCTGCGCGCCGCCCCGACCCGAGGATCAGACACCCATGACCCGCGTGATCGCCGGCTCGGCCGGCGGACGCCGCCTGGCCGTCCCGCCCGGTACCGGCACCCGCCCCACCTCCGACCGCGCACGCGAGGGGCTGTTCTCCACCTGGCAGGCGCTCCTCGGCACCCTGGACGGCATCCGGATCGCCGATCTGTACGCGGGCTCGGGCGCCGTCGGCCTCGAAGCGCTCTCCCGCGGCGCGGTCCACGCGCTGCTCGTCGAGGCCGACGCCAAGGCCGTCCGCACCGTCCGGGACAACGTCCGTACCCTCGGGCTGCCCGGCGCCGAGGTCCGTACCGGCAAAGCCGAACAGATCGTGACAGGACCGGCGCCCGAGGAACCGTACGACGTGGTGTTCCTGGACCCGCCGTACGCCGTCACCGACGACGATCTTGGCGAGATACTGCTCACACTCCGTGCTCAGGGGTGGCTCTCCGGCGATGCGCTCGTCACCGTGGAGCGCAGCACCAGAGGCGGAGAATTCAGCTGGCCCAAGGGATTCGAGCCATTGCGGGCCCGTCGCTACGGCGAGGGAACGCTTTGGTACGGTCGCGCCGCCGCTACGTGCGAAGACGCACGATGACCGGACCGGAGAGCGAGGGAATCAAGTTGCGCCGCGCCGTCTGCCCGGGGTCGTTCGACCCCATCACCAATGGACATCTCGACATCATCGGCCGTGCCTCGAAGCTGTACGACGTCGTACATGTCGCGGTGATGATCAACCAGTCCAAGAAGGGCCTGTTCACGGTCGACGAGCGGATCGAGATGATCCGCCAGGTCACCGCGGACTTCGGCAACGTCCAGGTCGAGGCCTTCCACGGGCTGCTCGTCGACTTCTGCAAGCAGCGCGACATCCCGGCGATCGTGAAGGGTCTGCGGGCGGTCAGTGACTTCGACTACGAACTGCAGATGGCCCAGATGAACAACGGGCTCTCCGGCGTCGAAACGCTCTTCGTGCCCACCAATCCGACCTACAGTTTCCTGTCGTCCTCCCTGGTCAAGGAGGTGGCGACCTGGGGCGGCGACGTCTCGCACCTGCTGCCGCCGCTGGTCCACGAGGCACTGACGGAACGCCTCGCTCAGCGTTGAGGCACTGACAGTCCGTCACCAGGTGTCGGGCGGGCGCCGACTGGCCGTACAGTCGTCCCGTCCGTCTCCAATCGGCAGTAGAGAGTGGCGAGCACACGGTGGACGTGCAGAAGAAGCTCGACGAGATCGTCGAAGCGGTCGGGAGCGCCCGGTCGATGCCCATGTCGGCGTCCTGCGTGGTCAACCGCGCCGAACTGCTCTCGATGCTCGAAGAGGTGCGCCAGGCCCTGCCCGGCTCCCTCGCGCATGCCGAGGAGCTCATCGGCGGCCGAGAGCAGCTGGTCGAGCAGGCCCGTCAGGAGGCGGGGCGGATCATCGAGACCGCCCACGCCGAGCGCGGCTCGCTCATCTCCGGCACCGAGATCGCCCGGCAGTCCCAGGCCGAGGCGGACCGGATCCTCGGTGAGGCCCGCAAGGATGCCGACGAGATCCGCGCCGAGGCCGACGAGTACGTCGACAGCAAGCTCGCCAACTTCGAGGTCGTCCTCACCAAGACCATCGGCTCCGTCGACCGGGGCCGCGAGAAGCTCCTCGGCCGCGGCCAGGGCTTCGACGAGCAGGGCTACGAGGACCCCGACTTCGCGGAGGCCCCGGAGCGCAGCGCCGACCCGGCCACGCTCCAGCGCCGGGCCGACGAGTACGTGGACACCAAGCTCGGCGCCTTCGAGGCGGTGCTCGCCAAGACCCTGGAGGCGGTGGGCCGGGGCCGGCAGAAACTGCACGGCCGGGTCGCCACCGACGACCTCGGCGCGCACATGGCGGCCCAGGACGCCGCGGGCAGCCAGGGCCGCACCAGCGACGAGGACCACTGGGCGGGACTGGCCGAGCTCGCCACCCCGCAGCCGCCGCAGGTGCCCCAGCAGCTTCCCTCGCAGGCCGATCCGCACTTCCCCGCGCAGCCGGACCCGCAGTACGCGCAGACGTACGCGTACCAGGACCAGCCGCAGCAGGACGTGTACGGCTACCAGCAGCAGCCCGACCCCTACGCGGGCTACCAGCAGCAGGGCTACGACCAGAACCACGGCGCACTGCCCGTGCAGCAGGGCTACGACGCCTGGCAGCAGCAGCCGCAGCCCGGACAGGACGACCGGCAGCAGCCGCTCCAGCAGCACGGCGAGGGCGCCCTGGACGAGACCAGCCTGTTCGACACGGGGATGATCGACCTGGACCAGCTCCGCCGGTACGAACAGGAGCGCTGACCGGCGCGGAGGCGGTCCGGGGAGCTCTTCCGGGACCGGGTGCGGGCCGTGCCGGGGGCAGTGCCGAGGCCGGATCAGGACCGGATTGGGAGCTGAGCGGTGCGTCAAGTATCCTGGTTCTTCGGTCGCGCGTATGTCCGCGGTCCCGGCTGCCCGCTTCGACTCCGGAGCCGGTCAGCCCCTCCCCACCACGCGTGATGCGCATGATTCGAAAGCAGGAGAAGCCCTGAACGGCCACCTCGACCACCGAAACCCTCTCGTGTTCGATACGCACGAGCTGGGTCGGCGTCCCGGTGCCCTCAAGCGGCTGACCCGCTCGGTGGACGCCCCCAAGGATCTCGGTATCGACGGGGTCATCGGTGTGCCGGAAGGCGCACCCGTGGAGCTGGATGTCCGCCTCGAATCGGTCATGGAAGGTGTGCTCGTCACAGGCACCGCCCGTGCATCGGCCGAGGGGGAGTGCGTAAGGTGTCTGGAGCCGCTGAGCTTTGAGGTCGAGGCGGACTTCCAGGAAATGTTCTCGTACCCTGACGCCGATGACCGGAACCGCAGCAAGACGGCGGACCCGGTCGACGACGCCGAGGACGACGAGGACAGGTTCTTCCTCGAGGACGGCCTGTTCGACCTCGAGTCTGTGCTGCGTGATGCGGTGGTGCTCGCACTGCCGATGCAGCCGGTGTGCCAGGAGACCTGTGCCGGTCTGTGCTCCGAATGCGGAGTCAGGCTGGACGAGAACCCCGGCCACCACCACGAAGCCCTCGACATCCGTTGGGCGGCATTGCAAGGACTCGCCGAGACCGTTCAGGACGGCGAGAAGGACAACATGGGCGGCGCCGAACCTGGCGTCGACGAGAAGCAGGAGAAGTAGCCGTGGCTGTTCCGAAGCGGAAGATGTCGCGCAGCAACACGCGCCACCGCCGGTCGCAGTGGAAGGCTGCGGTCCCCACCCTGGTTTCGTGCGAGCGTTGCCAGGAGCCGAAGCTGCAGCACATCGCGTGCCCCAGCTGCGGCACGTACAACAAGCGCCAGGTCCTCGAGGTCTGAGCGGCTGGTGAGAGGCCCGATGTCTGAGTTGTCCCACGCCAAGAAGCAGGCAGACAACGTCAACACAGCCTCGTCCCACACGCTTCTGGAAGGGCGGCTCGGGTATCACCTCGAGTCCGCCCTTCTGGTGCGTGCGCTGACCCATCGTTCGTACGCGTACGAGAACGGCGGTCTGCCCACCAACGAGCGGCTCGAATTCCTCGGGGATTCGGTGCTCGGTCTGGTGGTCACGGACACGCTGTACCGCACCCACCCCGACCTGCCTGAAGGCCAGCTGGCCAAACTGCGGGCCGCGGTGGTCAACTCTCGTGCGCTTGCGGAAGTGGGCCGCGGCCTCGAACTCGGCTCCTTCATCCGGCTCGGCCGCGGTGAAGAGGGCACGGGTGGCCGGGACAAGGCGTCCATCCTCGCCGACACCCTTGAAGCGGTGCTCGGTGCGGTCTACCTCGATCAGGGCCTCAGCGCGGCCTCGGAGCTGGTCCACCGGCTCTTCGACCCGCTGATCGACAGGTCCTCGAACCTCGGCGCCGGCCTGGACTGGAAGACCAGTCTCCAGGAGCTCACCGCGAGCGAGAGCCTCGGAGTCCCCGAGTACCTCGTCACGGAGACCGGCCCGGACCACGAGAAGACCTTTACTGCTGCTGCTCGCGTCGGTGGTGTCTCGTACGGCACCGGCACCGGCCGTAGCAAGAAGGAAGCGGAGCAACAGGCGGCAGAATCCGCCTGGCGTGAGATCAGCGCCGCCGCGGAGGCGCGGGAGGCTGTGGCCAAGGCCGCCGCCGACGGAGGGGTCGCCGACACCCCTGCCGACCCGCCGCCGTCCACGGACGTCGCTCCGGCCTGACCCGAGAACCCCTCGGTGCCCTGTGCACCGGGGGTTCTCTCTGTCCTCAACCACGCCGGGACCCGTCCGGATCCCCCACCGATCTGCCAGGAGCGACACCGTGCCCGAGCTGCCCGAGGTCGAAGTCGTGCGACGCGGTCTTGAGCGCTGGGTGACCGGGCGCACGATCGGCGAGGTCGAGGTCCTGCATCCGCGGGCGGTGCGCCGGCACCTCGCCGGGGGTGTGGACTTCGCGGCCCGGCTCGGCGGTGTCCGCCTCGGACCGGCGATGCGCCGCGGCAAGTACCTCTGGGTGCCGCTGGACGAGACGACCAGCTCGCTGCTCGGACATCTCGGGATGAGCGGTCAGCTGCTGGTGCAGCCCGCGGACGCACCCGACGAGAAGCATCTCCGGGTCAGGATCCGGTTCGACGACTCCGTCGGCACCGAACTGCGCTTCGTCGACCAGCGCACCTTCGGCGGGCTCTCGGTCCACGAATGCGCTGTCGGCAGCACGGACGGACTGCCCGGCACCATCGCGCACATCGCCCGCGACCCGCTGGACCCGGCCTTCGACGACGCGGCGTTCCACACCGCACTGCGACTGCGCCGCACCACGGTCAAGCGCGCCCTGCTCGACCAGTCGCTGATCAGCGGCGTCGGCAACATCTACGCGGACGAGGCGCTCTGGCGTGCCCAGCTGCACTACGACCGGCCGACCGCGACCCTGACCCGCCCCAAGTCGGCCGAGCTGCTCGGCCACGTCCGCGACGTGATGAACGCGGCGCTGGAACAGGGCGGCACGAGTTTCGACAGCCTCTACGTCAACGTGAACGGCGAGTCGGGCTACTTCGACCGCTCGCTCGACGCCTACGGGCGAGAGGACGAGCCCTGCCACCGCTGCGGTACGCCGATGCGGCGCCGCGCCTGGATGAACAGGTCCAGCTACTTCTGCCCGCGCTGCCAGCGCCCGCCGCGCAACACCGCCTGAGGCGGGGCCGGGGGCGCGCCTCTTCCGCTACTTCTCCGCGTGGGCCTGGTCGTACTGCCCACGAGCCGCCAGGACCTCGGCCATCCGGCCCTCGACGAGCTGGATCAGCCCGAGCAGCCGTTCGGCGACCTGCCGTCCCAGCGGCGTGAGCTCGTAGTCGACGCGGGGCGGGTTGGTGGGCTGCGCCTCGCGGTGGACCAGCCCGTCACGCTCCAGCGCGTGCAGCGTCTGGGAGAGCATCTTCTCGCTCACCCCGTCGACCCGGCGGCGCAGGGCGTTGAAGCGGAGGCTGCCCTCGGACAGGGCGCCGAGCGTCAGGCTGCCCCAGCGACCGGTGACATGTTCCAGCGTGCCGCGCGAGGGGCACTGCTTGGAGAACACGTCGAAGGGCAGTACGTCGTCCGGGCCGCAGTTCGTCCCGCCGTCGCCGCGGTGCTCGTCGCAGCCGTTCTCGTCCATGGAAACCAGCGTACGCCCGCACAGCGCTCTCCACGGGTTTGCGCGGTCCGTGGGTGAGCGGGTGGGGCGTACGAGGTCGGAGCGAGTGGTGGTGCGGGGCGGGTACGGCTCAGAAGCCGAAGTCCTGGGTCCACCAGGGACCGCCGGAGCCGAAGTGGACACCGACGCCGAGCGTCTTGTAGTCGCAGTTGAGAATGTTCGCGCGGTGACCGTCGCTGTTCATCCAGGCGTCCATCACAGCCTGTGCGTCGGCCTGACCGCGGGCGATGTTCTCACCGCCGAGCCCGTCCACGCCTGCCTTGGCGGCACGGTCCCAGGGGGTCTGGCCGTCGGGGTCGGTGTGGTCGAAGAAACCGCGGGCCGCCATGTCGTCGCTGAAGTTCTGGGCGAGCGAGGCCAGTGAGCTGCTGGCCGTCACCGCGCTGCAGCCGACCTTGGCGCGCTCCTGGTTCACCAGGGAGAGCACGGCGGCCTGGGCCGAGCTGTCGGTGGTGGCCGGCGCCGTGGTCCGGGGGCCGGAGCGGAGGTCGACGCCTTCGGCGCCGCTGCCTTCGAGCTCGCGGGGGCGGACGGGGCCGAGCTCTTCGACGCGGCGGGGGACTTCGAGGAGGGAGCGTGCGTGGCCTGCTCCCTCTTCTTCGCCTCCTTCGTCGCCGTGGCCGTCTTGGAAGGGGACGAGGACGGCTTGCCGGCCTTGGGGGAGCTCGACTTGGTGGGCCCGACGCCCCGCTCGGTGCCGCGGCTGGCCGAGGCGGAAGCGGATCCGCGGTCGGCCGGCTCGGTCGTGGAGCCGCCCTGCGTCAGCAGGTCCGGGGCCGCCTCGGAGCGCACCTGGTCGGCGGCCGAACCACCGCCCACGTAGTTGTCGCCACCGGGCAGCAGGCCGGAGGCCACGGCGACGGCCCCGACGGCCACGGCCGCGGAGACGCCGAGAAGTCCGGTGCGAAGCGGCATGCCGGACCGCTTCTTGCGGCGCGCTCCATGACTCCGGCCTGCGGCCCCTCCGCGTGTTCTTCAGCGGCGGGAGCTGCGGCGGAGCGTCGATGGCGTCCCATCTGCTGTGCCCTTCTGACGACTCGGACGCCGTTTTCGGCGCCACCATGGCTCACCCGATCGAGTGAAGCTTTTGCGAGGGGACTGTACGCCATGGCCTCTCGGCGAGAAGTGCTCCGAGAGCAATTGGACGGTTAGCGTTCGGGCATGAACGAAGATGTGCGACTCACCGCCTGGGTACGCGGCCGAGTACAGCAAGTAGGGTTTCGCTGGTTCACCAGGGCAAACGCTCTGGAGATCGGCGGCCTCGCCGGATTCGCCCTCAATCTCGATGACGGCCGGGTGCAGGTTGTCGCCGAGGGGCGGCGTGAGAATTGCCACCGTCTACTGGATTGGCTGCGCTCGGACGACACACCCGGCCGCGTTGACGGCGTCACTGAGATCTGGGACACGCCGCGCGGCGGATATGAGGGATTCGCGATCCGCTGATCAAGGTCCCGAACGGGGTCGGAACATGCCTTGTGTTCGGGCCGTGTTCGAAGTGCGTCAGGGCGTGACGGCGGGGGGTGGCGCGGCGCGTACACATGAAATGACCTGCGGAATGACCCGGTGGTTGCCAAGATTCGGTTGGCGTGCCAGGCTGCGGCGGTAAGGATGATCTCCACGCCCCTGAGGGCCCCGCAGGAGAGTCGCGCCGCGTGATCGTCGAGCCGCGCGCCCCCGGGACGCCCGCCTTTACGGGGTGTGATCGTGTTGACCGTCAAACTTTTTGGTGAGACGCTGAAAACCCCGCGCACCTTAGCTGTTCGGCAGAGCTGTTTGGCAGCAGAACAGCAGTGAACACAGAGCACTGCCGAGCACCGCGGGTGCGATTCCCTCACGACCCACACCGCATCGGTCGGTCACTCAGTGTGGAGGACCATCCTCATGGCAAAGGCGCTTCTCGGTTACGTCGGCGGTTCCGACCCGCGACTCCTCGCCGAGATGCGACGGCTTCAGCAGCGCGTCCAGGATCTTGAATCCGAGATCGTACGGATTCAGGACGAGAACGACGCGCTCAACGCCGCCGCTCAGCACCAAGAGTCGCTGCTCGACAGCATCGACATCGACGTACCTCAGGCGGAGCCGGCGCTGACCTGACCGAGGGCCCCAGGGCCGGTCGGGCTGCATGCGTCAGCCGCACGGATTCTCGCCGGATCGTCACCGGATCATTGAAGATCAATTGCTCTTGATCTGCGTCTTCATCTGCCTTGTCACTGATCCGGAACGCGCGTCTCCATGAGACGCCGATCCGTCGACAGAGCATTTCACAAGATTTGCAGGGGACGCTTCGGCGTCCCTTCTTTCTTTTCCCCTCCGGACTCCGCCCGTCCCGCCCCGGACGTACACCCCTTCCCTTACCGTCTGATGTGCCCTGCACCTTCATCAGCGAAACCGAGAGCGAAAGGTAGAGTCCGGCGGCGTGCACCTCAAGGCCCTGACCCTGCGTGGTTTCAAATCGTTCGCCTCCGCCACCACCCTGCGGTTCGAACCCGGGATCACGTGTGTGGTCGGTCCCAATGGATCGGGCAAGTCCAATGTGGTGGACGCGCTCTCCTGGGTCATGGGAGAACAGGGCGCCAAATCCCTGCGCGGCGGCAAGATGGAGGACGTCATCTTCGCCGGCACCACCGGGCGGCCTCCGCTCGGACGGGCGGAGGTGTCGCTGACCATCGACAACTCCGACGGCGCACTGCCCATCGAATACGCCGAGGTGACGATCACCCGGATCATGTTCCGCAACGGCGGCAGCGAATACCAGATCAACGGCGACACCTGCCGGCTGCTGGACATCCAGGAACTCCTCTCGGACTCCGGCATCGGCCGGGAGATGCATGTCATCGTCGGCCAGGGCCAGCTGGACTCCGTGCTCCACGCCGATCCGATGGGGCGCCGCGCGTTCATCGAGGAGGCCGCCGGCGTACTGAAGCACCGCAAGCGCAAGGAGAAGGCGCTGCGGAAGCTGGACGCGATGGGGGCGAACCTGGCCCGCGTCCAGGACCTCACCGACGAGTTGCGCCGGCAGTTGAAGCCGCTCGGCCGGCAGGCCGCGGTCGCCCGCCGGGCCGCGGTCATCCAGGCCGACCTGCGCGACGCCCGGCTGCGGCTGCTCGCCGACGACCTGGTGCGGCTGCACACCGCGCTGCGCGGCGAGATCGCCGACGAGGCGGCGCTGAAGCAGCGCCGCGAGAGCGCCGAGGCCGAGCTCAAGGCTGCACTGGCACGCGAGGCCGAGCTCGAGGACGAGGTGCGGCGGCTGACACCGCGGCTCCAGCGTGCCCAGCAGACCTGGTACGAGCTGTCCCAGCTGGCCGAGCGGGTGCGCGGCACGATCTCACTGGCCGACGCCCGGGTGAAGAGCGCCACCGCCCCGCCGGTCGAGGAGCAGCGTGGCCGCGACCCGCAGGACATGGAGCGCGAGGCGGCCCGGATCCGCGAGCAGGAGGCGGAGCTGACCGCGGCGCTGGAGGCCGCGGAACACGCGCTGGAGGACACCGCCTCGCACCGGGCCGATCTGGAACGGGAGTTGGCGGCCGAGGAACGCAGGCTCAAGGACGCGGCCCGCGCCCTCGCCGACCGCCGCGAGGGGCTCGCCCGGCTGACCGGCCAGGTCAACGCCGCCCGCAGCCGGGCCGGTTCGGCGCAGTCCGAGATCGACCGGCTGGCCGCATCGCGCGACGAGGCGCAGGAGCGGGCGGTCGTGGCCCAGGAGGAGTACGAGCAGCTCAAGGCCGAGGTCGACGGCCTGGACGCCGGCGACACCGAGCTCGGCGAGCGGCACGAGGCGGCCAGGCGCGAGCTGAAGGAGGCGGAGGGCGCGCTGTCCGCGGCGCGGGAGGCCGTCACCACCGCCGAACGCAAGCGCGCGGCGGTCTCGGCCCGCCATGACGCGCTGGCCCTCGGGCTGCGCCGCAAGGACGGCACCGGGGTGCTGCTCGGTGCCCGGGACCGGCTGGCGGGCCTGCTCGGGCCGGCGGCGGAACTGCTCACGGTGGCCCCGGGGCACGAGGTCGCGGTGGCCGCCGCACTGGGCGCGGCGGCGGACGCGGTGGCGGTGACGGACCCGGCCACGGCTGCGGAGGCGATCCGGCTGCTGCGCAAACTGGACGCGGGACGGGCCGCGCTGCTGCTCACGGGCGCGGGTGCAGGTACAGGCGCAGGCGCGGGCGGGGTTGAGGACCGTGGGGTGCCCGGCGGGGCTCACGCGGCGGGCCACGTCCCGGGTCAGGGGTCCGAGCCGCACTCCGCGGTCCGCGGCGGGGAGGCCCACGTACCCGGGCAGGGCACGGACCTCGTGCAGCGGGCCGTGATGCCGAACGGCACCGAACCCGTGCGGCAAGCCGCGGTACCACCGGGCACGGAATCCGGGCAGCGGGCCGCGGGACCACCAGGCGCGGGCCTCGTGCAGCAGGCCGCGATGCCGCAGCGCACCGAACCCGGGCAGGGCATCGAACCCGCACACCAGGCCGCCGTGCCGCAGGCCGCGGTGGCCGCCTTCGTGCCGCAGGGGCCGGCCGGGGCCGGAGCCGGGGCGGACGGGGCCGGACACCTGGCCGTTCCGGTGTGGGACGGCCGCGGCGCCCCGGCCGTCGCCGACCTCGTCGGCGGCCCCGTCGAACTGATGGCCGCGGTGCGCAGGCTGGTACGGGACATGGTGGTCGTCGGGACGCTGGAGGATGCCGAGGACCTGGTTGCCGCCCACCCGGAGCTGACGGCGGTGACCGGCGAGGGGGACGTCCTGTCGGCGCACTTCGCGCACGGCGGTTCGGCGGGGGCGCCCACCCTCCTCGAGGTCCAGGCGTCCGTCGACGAGGCGGCTGCCGAGCTGGCCGAACTGGCGGTGCGGTGCACGGAGCTGGCAGAGGTCCAGCGGATCGAGACGCAGCGCCGCGGGACCGCCGCGGCGCTCGTCGAGGAGCTGGGGGAGCGGCGCCGGGCCGCCGAGCGGGAGAAGTCCGGCGTGGCCCAGCAGCTCGGGCGGCTGGCGGGTCAGGCGCGCGGCGCGGTGGGTGAGGCCGAGCGGATGGCCGCCTCCGCCACTCGCGCCCAGGAGGCGCTGGAGCGGGCGACGCAGGAGGCGGAGGAGCTGGCCGAGCGGCTGCTCGTCGCCGAGGAGGCGTCCGGGGACGGTGCGGACGAGGAACCGGACACCGCCGTGCGCGACCGGCTCGCCGCCGACGGCGCCAACGCCCGCCAGACCGAGATGGAGGCCCGCCTCCAGGTCCGTACCCATGAGGAACGGGTCAAGGCGCTGGCCGGACGCGCCGACTCGCTCGACCGCGGTGCCCGCGCCGAACGGGAGGCCCGTGCCCGCGTCGAGCAGCGCAGGGCCCGGCTGCGGCACGAGGCCGAGGTGGCCTCCGCCGTGGCATCCGGCGCCCGTCAGCTGCTCGCCCACGTCGAGGTGTCCGTCCTGCGGGCGGAACAGGAACGGGTGGCCGCCGAGGCATCGAAGGCCGAGCGGGAGCGGGAGCTGGCGGCCGAGCGGCAGCAGGGCCGCGAACTCAAGGGCGAGCTCGACAAGCTGACGGACTCGGTCCACCGGGGAGAGGTGCTCGGCGCCGAGAAGCGGCTGCGGATAGAACAGCTTGAGGCGAAGGCGCTGGAGGAGCTGGGCGTGGAGCCGGCCGGCCTGGCCGCGGAGTACGGGCCCGACCAGCTCGTGCCGCCGTCCCCGGCCGCCGAGGGCGAGGAGCTGCCGGAGGATCCGGAGCACCCGCGCAACCAGCCGAAGCCGTTCGTCAGGGCCGAGCAGGAGAAGCGGCTGAAGTCGGCCGAACGGGCGTACCAGCAACTCGGGAAGGTGAATCCGCTGGCCCTCGAGGAGTTCTCGGCGCTGGAGGAGCGGCACAAATTCCTCTCCGAGCAGCTGGAGGACCTGAAGAAGACCCGGGCCGACCTGATGCAGGTCATCAAGGAGGTCGACGAGCGCGTCGAGCAGGTCTTCACCGAGGCCTACCGGGACACGGCCCGCGAGTTCGAGGGCGTCTTCTCGCGCCTCTTCCCGGGCGGTGAGGGGCGGCTCATCCTGACCGATCCGGACAACATGCTCGCGACCGGCGTGGACGTCGAGGCCCGGCCGCCCGGCAAGAAGGTCAAGCGGCTGTCCCTGCTGTCCGGCGGCGAACGCTCGCTGACGGCAGTGGCGTTGCTGGTCGCGATCTTCAAGGCCAGGCCGAGCCCGTTCTATGTGATGGACGAGGTCGAGGCCGCGCTCGACGACACCAACCTGCAGCGGCTGATCCGGATCATGGAGGAGCTCCAGGAGAGCTCCCAGCTGATCGTGATCACTCACCAGAAGCGGACGATGGAGGTCGCCGACGCGCTCTACGGAGTCTCGATGCAGGGCGACGGGGTCTCCAAGGTCATCAGTCAACGTCTCCGCTGAGCCTTTACCCAACCTTCAAGAATTCAACGTACCTTTTGGGTGCTCCTGGGTAGAAGTCTGCCGTGACCCCACTCTTGACTTCAAAACTTGAACGCATAGTCTCTGTAACGTCGTTTTTACCTTCAAGTGGTGGCAGAGCTGAACTTATGCGCCACTGGGAACAGCTCACCCCCCACGCCTGCGTTGCGGCCAGGCACCAGGAGTTCACGTGACCAGCACATCGCAGGGACCAGAGTCCGGAGCCCGAACGGCCCACCCGGACCACCTCGGCCATGTCATCTTCATTACGGCAGCCGCTGCGATGGGTGGCTTCCTCTTCGGATACGACAGTTCCGTGATCAACGGAGCGGTCGAAGCGATCCGCAGCCGGTACGACATCGGCTCCGGCACGCTCGCCCAGGTCATCGCCATCGCGTTGATCGGCTGTGCGATCGGCGCGGCCACCGCGGGCCGTATCGCGGACCGCATCGGCCGTATCCGCTGCATGCAGATCGCCTCGGTCCTCTTCACCATCAGTGCCGTCGGTTCCGCGCTCCCGTTCGCGCTCTGGGACCTGGCGATGTGGCGCATCATCGGCGGCTTCGCCATCGGTATGGCCTCGGTGATCGGCCCGGCGTACATCGCGGAGGTCTCGCCGCCCGCCTACCGCGGCCGGCTCGGCTCCTTCCAGCAGGCGGCGATCGTCATCGGCATCGCCATCTCCCAGCTGGTCAACTACGGCATCCTGCAGATCGCCGACGGTGACCAGCGCGGCAAGATCGGCGGCCTCGAAGCCTGGCAGTGGATGCTCGGTGTGATGGTCGTGCCCGCGGTCCTGTACGGCCTGCTGTCCTTCGCGATCCCCGAGTCGCCGCGCTTTCTGATCTCGGTCGGCAAGAAGGAACGGGCACGCAAGATCCTGTCCGAGGTCGAGGGCAAGGACGTCGACCTCGACGCCCGGGTGACCGAGATCGAGACCGCGATGCACCGCGAGCACAAGTCGACCTTCAAGGACCTGCTGGGCAGCCGCTTCGGCTTCCTGCCCATCGTCTGGGTCGGTATCGGCCTGTCGGTGTTCCAGCAGCTCGTCGGCATCAACGTGGCGTTCTACTACTCGGCGACGCTCTGGCAGTCCGTCGGCATCGACCCGAGCAGCTCGTTCTTCTACTCCTTCACCACTTCCATCGTCAACATCATCGGTACGGTGATCGCGATGGTGCTGGTGGACCGGGTGGGCCGCCGGCCGCTGGCCCTCGTCGGCTCCTGCGGCATGGCCGTCGCCCTCGCCTTCGAGGCGTGGGCCTTCTCCGCCGACCTGGTCGACGGCAAACTCCCCGACACCCAGGGCATGGTGGCCCTGATCGCCGCCCACGTCTTCGTGCTCTTCTTCGCCCTGTCGTGGGGTGTCGTGGTCTGGGTCTTCCTCGGCGAGATGTTCCCGAACCGGATCCGCGCCGCCGCGCTCGGCGTCGCCGCCTCGGCCCAGTGGATCGCCAACTGGGCGATCACCGCGAGCTTCCCGAGCCTCGCCGACTGGAACCTGTCGGGCACGTACATCATCTACGCATGCTTCGCCACGCTCTCGATCCCCTTCGTCATCAAGTTCGTGAAGGAGACCAAGGGCAAGGCGCTGGAGGAGATGGGCTGATCCCCGCTGCCCCGCTCCTCGTTAACGTACGGCCCCGGCTCGCGCCCGCGAGCCGGGGCCGTACGCCGTTCAGGCCCCGGTCGCCTCGCAGAACAGACGCAGGCTGCGCCACCCCTCCTCGACCGGCATCCCGCCGCACAGCGGATGCAGCACCAGGCTGTCCAGCTCCCGGCCCAACTCCGCACACGCCTTCGGCGTGACGATCCGGTAGACGCCCTCGTCGCGGAGCTCCGCCACCGTCGTCGCCGCCGAGCGCACGGCCGAGCGGATGTCCTTGGACTGCCAGGAGGCGTACGTGCGCGCCTCGTGCAGGAAGTGCTCCCCGTACTCGGCCCACGTCCGGTCCGGGTCCTCGGAGACGTGCAGCAGCGGTGTCTCGGCCGCGGGCATCATGCAGAATCCCTCCGTTCCGTGCTCCGCGCGCTGCTCGTGGTAGTACGCCTCCAGCTCCGGCAGATGCGCGCTCGGGAACAGCGGCAGCCCCAGCCGGGCCGCCCGCCGTGCCGCTGCCCGGGAGCTGCCGCCCACCAGCAGCAGCGGGTGCGGACGGGTGTACGGACGAGGGGTGACCGTGACCGTACGGCCGCGGAACTCGAACGGCTCGCCGGTCCACGCCCGCAGCAGCGTCTCCAGCAGTTCGTCCTGGAGGCGGCCGCGCCTGCCCCATTCGACGCCCGCCCGCTCGTACTCCTGCGGCCGGTAGCCGATCCCGGCGACCGTGACCAGCCGGCCGGCGCTCAGCAGGTCGAGCACCGCGATGTCCTCGGCCAGCCGCAGCGGGTCGTGCAGCGGACCGATGACCGCGGAGACCGTGACCGCGATCCGCCGGGTGGCGCCGAAGACGGCGCCGGCGAAGACGAAGGGCGAGGGCAGCCAGGAGTTGGCGGCGCCGTGGTGCTCCTCGGTCTGCACGGTGTCGACGCCGTGCTCGTCGGCGTACGCGGTCATGTCCAGCGCCGCGCGGTAGCGGGCCGAGAGGGATCCGGGCGTGGCGTCGGGATCGACGAGGTTGAACCGGACGACTGTGAAGGCCATGACACTGTCCCCTTCGCCGGGAGGGCTGGGCTGGGCGGCCCGGACAGTAGCTGACGAAGCGTCAGAAGTGTAGGGGTGCGGCACCCCGTCGCGCCCCGGGACGCGGCAGTGCCGCGTACAGGCCGCCCGAGACGACGATCGTGACGGCCCAGCCGAGGCCGCTCCGCCCGATCCAGGTGGTGGCGAGCGGACCGGTGAACCACTCCACGCCGGTGAAGAGCAGCCCCACCGCCAGTCCCGCGGCCCAGGCCGCCACCGCCGGCCACGCGAACCCACCCGCGTACCAGTAGGCGCTGGTGGGGGTGGTGTCCATGAGTGCCACCGGATCGTAGGTGCGCCCCCGTAACTGGTCCACGCCGAAGACACCGATCCAGGCCGAGAACGTCACCGCGAGCAGGTTGAGGAAGGAGACGAACGAATCGATGAAACTGCTCGCCACCATCATCAGCAGCGACCCCAGGAGCAGACTGATCGCCGCATTGATCCCGACCGCCCAGGCCCGCGGGACCCTGAATCCCAGGGTCTGCGCGGTGAATCCCGCCGAGTACATCGACATCGCGTTGATCAGGACCATCCCGAGGACGGCGACGATCAGATACGGCACCGAGATCCAGCCGGGCAGCAGGACGCCGATGAACGAGACCGGATCGTCGGTGACGGCCAGTCCCGGCGTACCGACCGCCATCACCGCACCCATCAGCACCATCGGCAGAAACACGATTCCCGCGCCGCCCACGGTCGCCGCGACCATCGCCCGCCCGGACGCGGTGCGCGGCAGGTAGCGGGTGAAGTCCGGGCCCGAGGGGGCCCAGCTGAGGCCGCCGGCCGCCAGCGTGCCGATGCCCGCGATCATCATCGACGTAGGTCCGGCGGGCAGGTCCAGGACGGCCCGCCACGGCGTCGCGGCGGCCAGACGCACCAGCACGAGGACGCTGAACCCGCCGAAGAGGCAGGCGGACCAGGTGCAGCACACCCGCAGTGCCCGCACGCCGAGCCCCGACAGCAGGAAGCTGGCCGCCACGAAAGCCTGCAGGGTCACCATGATCAGGGTCGAGGTGGTCCGGATGTCGAAGAGCAGATCGAGCACGGCCAGCACGGCGTAGGCGCCGGTGACCGCGTTGGCCGTCTCCCAGCCCCAGCGGGCGACCCAGATCAGCGCACCGGGCGCGAGGTTGCCGCGCTGCCCGAAGACGGCCCGGGAGAGCGCCATGCCGGGCGCGCCACCGCGTCTGCCCGCGATCGAGATCAGCCCGACCATTCCGAACGAGACGACGGGCGTGGCCACCGCGACGACCAGCACCTGCCAGAAGTTCAGCGCGTTGAAGACGATGAGCCCCGCGCCCATGGTGAGCAGGAGCACGGTCATGTTGGCCGCGATCCAGGTGGGGAAGAGGCTCCGGACCCGGCCGGTGCGCTCGCTGTCGGGCACGGGGTCCAGGCCACGGGTCTCCACGGCCAAGATCGTACCTTTACCGTCATACCGGGCGTAACGCCTCGGTGGATTCACGGGGGCGCCGCCCGCCCGCCCCCGTTCCCGCGGGGCGATCGCGGGCACTCGTCCCCCTACGGGCTCGCGCATTCCCCGTTTGTCCCCGCACGTGACCGATACTGGGTGGGTTATGGAATTCGTCATCCTTGCTGTAGTCATCGCCCTGGTCGCGGTCGGCGTGATCAGCGGGCTCGTGGTCAGCAGCCGCAAGAAGAAGCAGCTGCCCCCGGCACCGTCGAGCACGCCGACCATCACTCCTCCCGCCGAGCCCCATGTCGGCGAGGAGGCCGAGACGCCGCGCGACGATTCGCGCCGCACCATCGAGGACGTCGGGCTTCCGCCTGCCGAGGCCGCCCCCGGACAGGCTCCGGAGACCGTCGCACCCGAAGCCCCCGCGCTCGACGTCCCCGAGCCCACCGCCGGCCGTCTCGTACGGCTGCGGGCCCGGCTCGCCCGCTCGCAGAACTCCCTGGGCAAGGGGCTGCTCACGCTCCTGTCCCGGGACAACCTCGACGAGGACACCTGGGAGGAGATCGAGGACACCCTCCTCACCGCCGACGTGGGCGTCGCACCCACCCAGGAACTGGTGGCGCGGCTCCGTGAGCGCGTCCGTGTCCTCGGCACCCGTACGCCCGACGAGCTGCGCTCGCTGCTGCGGGAGGAGCTCCTCACCCTGCTGGGCACCGACTTCGACCGCGCCGTCAAGACGGAGAGCGGCGTCGACACCCCCGGCGTCGTGATGGTCGTCGGTGTCAACGGCACCGGCAAGACCACCACCACCGGCAAACTTGCCCGGGTGCTCGTGGCCGACGGCCGCAGCGTCGTGCTCGGCGCGGCCGACACCTTCCGGGCCGCCGCCGCCGACCAGCTCCAGACCTGGGGCGAGCGCGTCGGCGCCCGCACCGTGCGCGGGCCCGAGGGCGGCGACCCCGCGTCGATCGCCTTCGACGCGGTGAAGGAAGGCATCGCCGAGGGCGCCGACGTCGTGCTCATCGACACGGCGGGCCGGCTGCACACCAAGACCGGCCTGATGGACGAGCTCGGCAAGGTCAAGCGGGTGGTCGAGAAGCACGGCCCGCTCGACGAGATCCTGCTCGTCCTCGACGCCACCACCGGTCAGAACGGCCTGGTCCAGGCGCGGGTGTTCGCCGAGGTCGTCGACATCACCGGCATCGTCCTCACCAAGCTCGACGGCACCGCCAAGGGCGGCATCGTCATCGCCGTCCAGCGTGAACTGGGCGTGCCGGTGAAGCTGATCGGACTCGGCGAGGGGCCGGACGATCTGGCTCCCTTCGAACCGGAGGCGTTCGTGGACGCCCTGATCGGGGACTGAAGTCCCGCAGACAGCGAAGAGCCCGGCCGCGTGACACCTGCGGCCGGGTTCTTCGCTGTCAGGTCCCGCCGCACAGCTTCAGTCGCGCAGCCCAGGCGGCTCAGCCGCAGGGCGCCCGGTGGCAGATGTACGCCAGTGTGCCCAGCAGCAGCCGCGCCTCCGGTGGCGCCGCCGCGGTGTCCAGGGCCGGCGGCCGGAGCCAGCGGACCGGGCCGAGGCCGCCCTGGTCCGACGGTGGTGCGGTGATGTGGGTGCCCGGGCCGAGAGCCCGCAGATCCAGGTCCGCGTCGTCCCAGCCCATCCGGTACAGCAGTTGGGGGAGCCCGGCGGCGGCGCCCGGTGCGACGAAGAACTGCGCCCGGCCGGCCGGGGTCACCGCCACCGGCCCCAGTGGCAGGCCCATCCGCTCCATCCGCACCAGTGCCCGGCGTCCGGGCAGTTCGGCGACATCGAGCACATCGAAGCTGCGGCCTACCGGCAGCAGCATCGAGGCGCCCGGCACCTCGGCCCACGCCCGCGCGGCGGTGTGGAGTGTCGCCCCGGCGGGAACCTCGTCCGCGAAGTCCAGTGGATGTGCGCCGGGAGAGACGCAACCGGCGTCCCCGCACGAGCAGTTGCCGTCCGAGGCCCGTGCGCCGGGCGTGACGGCCCAGCCCCACAGTCCCGTGTACTCGGCCACCGCGGTGCCCTCGGCCGCACGGCCGCGGCGCCGTGAGCCGGATCGCTTTTCGCGGATGCCGCCGATCGTGAAGCCCATGCCCCCTCCAACGGGTCCAACTCGCCGGTGGTTACGTACCGGAGTTCAATCGTGACCCTCCGCTTTCCAGTGGCCCCGGTGGGTGCGGGGCGCGCCCCGGGGAGTCGGACGCCGTCTGCGCGCCCCTGGATGCGCCTGTGCGCCCACCGCTGATCGCTGTCTGTCAAGTGAATCGCGCCCGGCCGCGGTGGCGTTCATCCGAAGGGGTGGCGAATGGTGGCGTTTCTCCAATCACCCTCCCGAGGGGGTGATCGTAGGATTACCGTCGGTACACGAAGCGTGGAAGTATGTGCGCCCATGGGTATGCCGGAGGCAACCCGATTTTCTGTTCGATGGTGTCCAACCTTCGTACGGGCAGCATCTGTTCACGGCATTCTGATAGTGGTTCGCGGCGACAGTATTCGGCGGGATGGGGGCGTTCCAGTGAGTGGCAGCGGCGCGGGCGAGGCGAATGCCGGTAAGCGCCCGAACGGGCAATTGGGATCATGGTTCATGCGCAGCGGCTGGTCGAAAGGCGAGCTGGCACGGCAGGTGAACCGCAGGGCACGGCAGATGGGCGCCCACCACATCAGCACCGACACCTCCCGGGTGCGGCGCTGGCTCGACGGTGAGCAGCCGCGCGAACCGATCCCGCGCATCCTGTCCGAACTCTTCTCGGAGCGCTTCGGCACCGTCGTCGCCGTGGAGGACCTGGGGCTGCGCGCCGCGCACCAGGCACCGTCGGTGGCCGGCGTCGATCTGCCCTGGGCCGGACCGCAGACCGTCGCCCTGCTCAGCGAGTTCTCCCGCAGCGACCTGATGCTCGCCCGCCGCGGGTTCCTCGGCAGCTCGCTCGCCCTCGCCGCCGGCCCCGCCCTCATCGAGCCCATGCAGCGCTGGCTGGTGCCCGTCGTGTCCGCCGGAGCCGCGGAGCCGGAGTCGGCCGCCGCCGACCGCCGCCCCTCCCGGCTCTCCGGCCCCGAGCTCGACCTGCTGGAATCCACCACCGCGATGTTCCGTCAGTGGGACGCGCAGTGCGGCGGGGGACTGCGCCGCAAGGCCGTCGTCGGCCAGCTCCACGAGGTCACCGACCTGCTGCAGGAACCGCAGCCGGCCGCCACCGCCAAGCGGCTGTTCCGCTGCGCTGCCGAACTGGCCGAGCTGGCAGGCTGGATGAGCTACGACGTAGGCCTTCAGCCCACCGCCCAGAAGTACTTCGTCCTCGCGCTGCACGCCTCCAAGGAGGCCGGCGACAAGCCGCTGGGCTCGTACGTGCTGTCCAGCATGAGCCGGCAGATGATCCACCTCGGCCGCCCCGAGGATGCCCTCGAACTGATCCACCTCGCGCAGTACGGCAGCCGGGAGTGCGCCACCGCCCGGACCCAGGCCATGCTGTATGCGATGGAGGCCCGCGCCTACGCCAACATGGGCCAGCCGAGCAAGTGCAAACGAGCCGTCCGCATGGCCGAGGACACCTTCCTGGACGCCGGTATCGACGGCGAGCCCGAGCCCGACTGGATCCGCTTCTTCTCCGAGGCCGAGCTCAACGGCGAGAACTCCCACTCCTACCGTGACCTGGCCTATGTGGCCGGCCGCAGCCCCACGTACGCCTCGCTCGCCGAACCCGTCATGGACAAGGCGGTCCAGCTCTTCGGCGAGGACGACGAGCACCAGCGGTCGTACGCCCTCAACCTGATCGGCCTCGCCACCGTCCACCTCCTCAAGCGCGAGCCCGAGCAGTCCACCGTGCTGGCCGAGAAGGCGCTGCGCGTCGCCAAGAAGGTCCGCTCCGAGCGCGTCAACACCCGGCTGCGCAAGACGGTCGACACCGCGGCCAGGGACTTCGGGGACATTCCCGAGGTCGCCCGGCTCACCGATCTCCTCACCGAACAACTGCCCGAGACCGCCGAAGCGGTCTGAGCGGCACCCAGGCCCCGGCCACGACGGCCACCCCGCAAGGACCGACTTCGGCTCCCCCGATTGCCAGGTCAGCGGGTGGTCGCCGTGGCCGGTTCGTGTGGTCGTGCCCGTACCGGAGCGTCGTAACCGCACCGTATGCGGCTCCGGCCGCAGAGTAGGCCCGAGCGCGGATGCGGCACGGGCGGTTCATGGGACGTAACACGTCGCTCCCCTTCGTCACTGCGGCGAAACATCGTGCGGCATCGGCGGAAACGGCACTGGGCGAATCTCATGGCGCATAACCGGCCCGCACCTTTTCCCCAGTGGTCCCGCACGTGGTTGTGCCCCCATCGCCCGCACGCGGCCGCACCGACGACGAGGAGACGCCGATGCCCCCAGGCATCACGACGCTTGCAGCAGACGCCCCGACGCTGTCTGCCGCCAATACCGGGTTCATGCTCATCTGCTCGGCCCTGGTGATGATCATGACTCCGGCCCTGGCCTTCTTCTACGGAGGCATGGTCCGCGTCAAGAGCACCCTCAACATGCTGATGATGAGTTTCATCAGCCTCGGGATCGTCACGATCCTGTGGGTGCTGTACGGATTCAGCCTTGCCTTCGGTAACGACGTGGGGTCCTTCATCGGCTGGACCTCGGACTTCGCCGGCTTCAGCGGGATCGGCGTCACAGAGCTCTGGGACGGCTACACCATCCCGGTCTACGTCTTCGCCGTCTTCCAGCTGATGTTCGCCATCATCACGCCGGCCCTGATCAGCGGTGCGCTCGCCGACCGGGTCAAGTTCACCTCCTGGGCGCTCTTCATCACCCTCTGGGTCACCGTCGTCTACTTCCCCGTCGCCCACTGGGTCTGGGGCGCGGGCGGCTGGCTCTTCGAGCTCGGCGTCATCGACTTCGCCGGCGGTACGGCCGTGCACATCAACGCCGGTGCGGCGGCGCTCGGCGTGATCCTCGTCATCGGCAAGCGGGTCGGCTTCAAGAAGGACCCGATGCGGCCGCACAGCCTGCCGCTCGTCATGCTCGGCGCCGGTCTCCTCTGGTTCGGCTGGTTCGGCTTCAACGCGGGCTCCTGGCTCGGCAACGACGACGGCGTCGGCGCGGTCATGTTCGTCAACACGCAGGTCGCCACGGCGGCCGCGATGCTCGCCTGGCTCGGCTACGAGAAGCTCCGCCACGGCTCCTTCACCACCCTCGGCGCGGCTTCCGGCGCGGTCGCGGGCCTCGTCGCCATCACCCCGTCCGGCGGCGCGATCAGCCCCCTGGGCGCCATCGCGGTCGGTGCCATCGCCGGTGTGCTGTGCGCCATGGCGGTCGGCCTGAAGTACCGGTTCGGCTACGACGACTCCCTGGACGTCGTCGGTGTCCACCTCGTCGGCGGTGTGGCGGGCTCCCTGCTCATCGGACTCTTCGCCACCGGCGGAGTCCAGTCCGACGCCAAGGGCCTCTTCTACGGCGGCGGACTCGACCAGCTCGGCAAGCAGGCCGTCGGTGTCTTCGCCGTCCTCGCGTACTCTCTGGTCGTCTCCGCGATCCTCGCCTTCCTGCTCGACAAGACGATCGGGATGCGGGTCACCGAGGACGACGAGGTCTCCGGCATCGACCAGGTCGAGCACGCCGAGACCGCGTACGACTTCAGCGGTGCGGGCGGTGGCCTGTCCACACGGCCCACGCCGCCCGCCCCCGGCACCACGGGAACCCCGACGAACAAGAAGGTGGACGCATGAAGCTCATCACCGCAGTCGTGAAGCCCCACCGGCTTGACGAGATCAAGGAGGCCCTCCAGGCCTTCGGCGTCCAGGGCCTCACGGTCACGGAAGCCAGCGGCTACGGGCGTCAGCGCGGCCACACCGAGGTCTACCGGGGCGCCGAGTACACCGTCGACCTCGTCCCGAAGATCCGCATCGAGGTGCTCGTCGAGGACGAGGACTCCGAACAGCTCATCGACGTGGTGGTCAAGGCCGCCCGGACCGGCAAGATCGGTGACGGCAAGGTGTGGAGCGTGCCGGTGGAGACCGCGATCCGGGTCCGCACCGGTGAACGCGGCCCGGACGCACTCTGACCGACGGTTCCGTAAACGGAAAGGCAGCTGGGTGACGAGTACCGAAGTGACCACCGGATCCGAGGACTCGGGACCCAGCGGCTATGCGGCGGCCCGGCTGCGCCTTCTCCAGGAGAAGGCGCAGTCCGGGCCGCCGCGCCGTGCGGCCCTCGCCTCGCTCACCGACGAGTGGCTGACCGCCCTCTTCACCGCCGCGGCCGAACACGCGGGTGTCCGCGGCGCCGCACTCGTCGCCGTCGGCGGCTACGGCCGCGGCGAACTCTCCCCGCGCAGCGACCTCGACCTCGTGCTCCTGCACGACGGCACCGCCGACGCGGCTGCCGTGGCCGCCCTCGCCGACCGCGTCTGGTACCCCGTCTGGGACCTCGGGCTCGCCCTCGACCACTCGGTACGCACTCCCGCCGAAGCCCGCAAGACGGCCGGCGAGGACCTCAAGGTCCAGCTCGGGCTGCTCGACGCCCGGCCGGTCGCCGGGAACCTCGGCCTCGTCGCCTCCCTGCGCACCGCGATCCTCGCCGACTGGCGCAACCAGGCCCCCAAGCGCCTGCCCGCGCTCGACGAGCTGTGCCGCGAACGGGCCGAACGGCAGGGCGAGCTCCAGTTCCTCCTGGAACCCGACCTCAAGGAGGCCCGCGGCGGGCTGCGCGACGCCACCGCCCTGCGCGCCGTGGCCGCGTCCTGGGTCGCCGACGCACCCCGGGAGGGGCTCGCCGAAGCCCGCCGCGTCCTGCTCGACACCCGCGACGCCCTCCACCTCACCACCGGCCGCGCCACCGACCGCCTCGCCCTCCAGGAACAGGACCAGGTCGCCGGCGCACTCGGACTCCTGGACGCCGACGCACTGCTGCGCCAGGTGTACGAGGCCGCCCGCACCGTCTCGTACGCCACCGACGTCACCTGGCGCGAGGTCAACCGGGTGCTCCGGGCCCGCTCGGTCCGGCCCCGGCTGCGCGCCATGCTGGGCGGCGGCCGTGCCCCGGCCACCGACCGCAGCCCGCTCGCCGACGGCGTCGTCGAGGCCGACGGCGAAGTCGTCCTCGCCCGCACCGCCCGGCCGGAGCGGGACCCGGTGCTCGTCCTGCGTGCCGCCGCCGCGGCCGCCCAGTCCGAACTCCCGCTCTCCCGCCACGTCGTACGCCACCTCGCCACCGCGGCCAAGCCGCTGCCGGTGCCCTGGCCGGCCGAGGCCCGGGAGGAACTCGTCACCCTCCTCGGCGCGGGCGAGGCCACCGTCCCCGTGTGGGAGGCCCTGGAGGCCGAGGGCTGATCACCCGGCTCCTCCCCGACTGGGAACGGGTCCACTGCCGGCCGCAGCGCAACCCCGTCCACACCTGGACGGTGGACCGCCACCTCGTCGAGACGGCCGTCCGCGCCTCCTCCCTCACCCGCCGGGTCGGCCGGCCCGACCTGCTGCTCGTCGCCGCGCTGCTGCACGACATCGGCAAGGGCTGGCCCGGTGACCACTCCGTCGCCGGCGAGGTCATCGCCCGCGACATGGCCGCCCGGATCGGCTTCGACCAGCACGACGTGGGCGTCATCGCCACCCTCGTGCGCCACCACCTGATGCTCATCGAGACCGCCACCCGCCGCGACCTCGACGACCCGGCGACCGTCCGCTCCGTCGCCGACGCGGTCGGCACCGCCTCCACGCTGGAACTCCTGCACGCACTCACCGAGGCCGACGCGCTCGCCACCGGGCCCGCCGCATGGTCCACCTGGCGCGCCTCCCTCGTCACCGACCTGGTCAGGCGCGTCGCCGCGGTCCTCGCCGGCGAGGCACCCGAGGAGCCCGAGGAAGCGGCGCCCAGCGCCGAACAGGAGCGCCTGGCCGTGGAGGCGCTGCGCACCGGGGAACCGGTCCTCTCCCTGCACGCCCAGACCGAGACCCCGGACGAGGACGGCGCACCCGAACCCGTCGGCGTCGAACTCCTCATCGCCCTCCCGGACCGGCCCGGGGTCCTTCCCGCCGCGGCCGGCGTCCTCGCCCTGCACCGCCTCACCGTCCGCGCCGCGGACCTGCGGGCCGTCGAGCTGCCCACCGAGATGGGCGACTCCGCGGACCTGCTGCTGCTCAGCTGGCGGGTCGCGGCCGAGTACGGGTCCCTGCCGCAGGCCGCCCGGCTGCGCGCCGATCTCGTACGCGCGCTGGACGGCTCGCTGGACATCCGGGCCAGGCTGGCCGAGCGCGAGGCGGCGTACCCGCGACGCCGCGGGGTGAAGGCGCCGCCGCCGAGGGTCACGGTCGCGGCGGCCGGCTCGCAGCTGGCCACGGTGATCGAGGTGCGCGCCCAGGACGCCCCCGGGCTGCTGCACCGGATCGGCCGGGCGCTCGAACAGAGCGCCGTCCGGGTCCGCAGCGCACACGTGTCGACGCTGGGGGCCAACGCGGTGGACGCCTTCTACGTCACGGACACGGACGGCGATCCGCTGTCCGCGGCCCGGGCCGGGGAGCTCGCCCGGGAGGTCGAGAAGGCGCTCGGCTGAGCGTCACAGAGACGTGAGGTTGCCCTCGTCCGTCACGAGAACCGGGCGAGGGCTTTGCGTTCCCCGGCGTCCGGATACCCTGGGGACGACTACCTGCCCCCGCCCCCGACCCTGAGGACCGACGAGCGCCGTGTTCGATACTCTCTCCGACCGCCTTGCCGCGACTTTCAAGAACCTCAGGGGCAAGGGCCGCTTGTCCGAGGCGGACATCGATGCCACGGCTCGCGAGATCCGTATCGCCCTCCTCGAAGCCGATGTCGCGCTGCCCGTCGTCCGGTCCTTCATCGCCAACGTCAAGGAGCGGGCGCGCGGCGTCGAGGTCTCCCAGGCGCTGAACCCGGCGCAGCAGATGATCAAGATCGTCAACGAGGAGCTCGTCTCCATCCTCGGTGGCGAGACCCGGCGGCTGCGGTTCGCCAAGAACCCGCCCACCGTGATCATGCTCGCCGGTCTCCAGGGTGCCGGTAAGACGACCCTCGCCGGAAAGCTCGGCCTCTGGCTCAAGGCCCAGGGCCACTCCCCGCTTCTCGTCGCCTGTGACCTCCAGCGCCCGAACGCCGTCAACCAGCTGAGCGTCGTCGCCGACCGCGCCGGCGTCGCGGTGTACGCGCCGGAGCCCGGCAACGGCGTCGGTGACCCGGTCAAGGTCGCCAAGGACTCGATCGAGCACGCCAGGGCCAAGCAGTACGACGTGGTCGTCGTCGACACGGCCGGCCGCCTCGGTATCGACCAGGAGCTGATGCAGCAGGCCGCGGACATCCGCGACGCCGTCAGCCCCGACGAGATCCTCTTCGTCGTGGACGCGATGATCGGCCAGGACGCGGTCAACACCGCCGAGGCCTTCCGCGACGGCGTCGGCTTCGACGGTGTGGTGCTCTCCAAGCTCGACGGTGACGCCCGCGGTGGTGCGGCCCTGTCGATCGCCCACGTCACGGGCAAGCAGATCATCTTCGCGTCGAACGGCGAGAAGCTCGAGGACTTCGACGCCTTCCACCCGGACCGCATGGCGTCCCGGATTCTCGACATGGGTGACCTGCTCACCCTGATCGAGCAGGCGGAGAAGACCTTCAGCCAGGACGAGGCCGCCAAGATGGCCTCCAAGCTGGCGTCCAGCAAGGGCAAGGACTTCACGCTCGACGACTTCCTGTCCCAGATGGAGCAGGTCCGCAAGATGGGCTCCATCTCCAAGCTGCTCGGGATGCTGCCGGGCATGGGGCAGATCAAGGACCAGATCAGCAACATCGACGAGCGCGACGTGGACCGTACCGCCGCGATCATCAAGTCGATGACCCCGAAGGAGCGCGCCGAGCCGACGATCATCAACGGCTCGCGTCGGGCCCGTATCGCCAAGGGTTCCGGTGTCGAGGTCAGCGCCGTGAAGAACCTGGTCGAGCGCTTCTTCGACGCACGCAAGATGATGTCGAAGATGGCGCAGGGCGGCGGCATGCCGGGAATGCCCGGGATGCCGGGCATGGGTGGCGGCCCCGGTCGGCAGAAGAAGCAGGTCAAGCAGGCCAAGGGCAAGCGCAAGAGCGGTAACCCGATGAAGCGCAAGGCCGAGGAGCAGGCCGAGGCGGCCCGCCGCGAGCAGGCGGCGCAGGGTGGCGCGCTCGGTCTGCCGGCCGGCCAGGAGGACCAGAACTTCGAGCTGCCGGACGAGTTCAAGAAGTTCATGGGCTGAGCAGCGCGAGTTACGTCCCCGAGGGGGCGCCCGCTTCACGGCGGGCGCCCCCTCGGGCGTGTGCGGGGGAGGCCGCGTCCCTCCATGGGCCCATCGGGCCACCGCTCCGAGAGCTTCGCCCGCATTTCTCACTTAATGTCGGCTCAACGGCTGTCGGCAGAGGAGCGCGCGTGACCAGTCCGGTACCTCCCCGCGACCGCCCCGACCAGCCCTGGCGCTCCGAAGGCGCCCCACCGCCGCCGCCACCGGGCCGGAAGATGCCGGGCGGCTGGGGCGGACTGCTGCTGACGGCACTGATCGTCTATCTGATCGCCAATCTGGTGCTCTCCTTCTTCAACGGCGACGAAGAGCCGACGATCGCGTACACCGAGTTCAGCAAGCAGGTCACCTCGGGCAACGTCTCCAAGATCTACTCCAAGGGCGATGCCATCCAGGGCCAGCTCAAGAAGGAGGCGAAGGTCCCGGGCGGTGACGACAAGTACACGAAGTTCGTCACTCAGCGGCCCGCCTTCGCCGACGACAACCTCTGGGCCGAACTCGTCAAGGACGACGTCACGGTCACCGCGGAACCGGTCGTCAAGGAGCGCAGCTTCCTCGCCAACCTGCTGATCTCGCTGGCACCCATGCTGCTGCTCGTCCTGCTCTGGGTGTTCATCGCCCGGCGGATGTCGCGGGGCGGCATGGGCGGCGGGATGGGCGCCTTCGGCCGGAAGCCACCGCCCAAGCCGGTCGAGCTGGAGGGTGGCCGGCGCACCACCTTCAAGGACGTCGCCGGCATCGACGAGGTCGAGGGCGAGCTCAACGACGTCGTGGACTTCCTGAAGAATCCGGACGCCTACCGGCGGATGGGTGCCCGGATGCCCGGCGGGGTGCTCCTCGCCGGCCCTCCCGGCACCGGCAAGACGCTGCTGGCGCGGGCTGTCGCGGGGGAGGCGGGAGTGCCGTTCTTCTCGGCCTCGGCCTCCGAGTTCATCGAGATGATCGTGGGCGTGGGAGCGGGCCGGGTGAGGGAACTCTTCGCCGAGGCGCGCAAGGTCGCCCCCGCCATCGTCTTCATCGACGAGATCGACACCATCGGACGCGTCCGCGGCGGCGGCTCCGGCATGGGCGGCCACGACGAGCGCGAGCAGACGCTCAACCAGATCCTCACCGAGATGGACGGCTTCTCCGGTTCCGAGGGCGTGGTCGTGCTCGCCGCCACCAACCGTGCCGACGTCCTCGACCCGGCACTCACCCGGCCCGGCCGCTTCGACCGGATCGTCCAGGTCAGCCCGCCGGACAAGGGTGGCCGGGAGGCGATCCTGGAGATCCACACCCGGCAGATCCCGATGGCCGGCGACGTGGATCTGGGTCAGGTGGCCCGTACGACCCCCGGGATGACCGGCGCCGACCTGGCCAACCTCGCCAACGAGGCCGCGCTGCTCGCCGTGAAGCGGGGGCAGTCGCAGGTGAGCGGGGCCGATCTCTCGGACGCCCTGGAGAAGGTCCAGCTCGGCGCGGAACGCGCGCTCGTCATGTCGGATGAGGACCGCCGCAGGACCGCGTACCACGAGAGCGGCCACGCTCTGCTGGGCATGCTGCAGCCGGGTTCCGACCCGGTCCGCAAGGTCACCATCGTGCCGCGCGGCCGCGCGCTCGGCGTCACGCTCTCCACGCCGGACGCCGACAAGTACGCGTACACCGAGAAGTACCTGCGCGGCCGGATCATCGGCGCACTGGGTGGCATGGCCGCCGAGCAGGTGGTGTTCGGGGTCATCACCACGGGCGCGGAGAGCGACCTGGAGCAGGTCACCAACCTGGCCCGCGGCATGGTGGGCCGCTGGGGCATGAGCCACAAGGTCGGCCGGCTCACGGCGATCCCGAGCGATGCCCAGCAGGCGTACGGACTCTCGGCCGCGCCCTCGACGCTGGACGCCGTGGACGGTGAGATGCGGCGCATCGTCGACGAGTGCTACGAGGAGGCGTGCCGGCTGCTGCGCGACAACCGGGCAAGGCTGGACTCGCTGGCCGGAGCGCTGCTGGAGAACGAGACGCTGGACGAGGCGGCCGCCTACCTGGCCGCGGGTGTCAGCCGGACGGTCACGTAGGAGAGCCCGGCCGGCGGTGGCCGCCGGCCGGACCCGGGCCCTCAGCGCGCTACGTCGTGCAGACGAGGTAGCGGAACACGTTGGGCATCCAGACCGTGCCGTCCCGGCGCCGGTGCGGATGCAGGGCCTCCGCCACCTCCTTCTCCACCTGCGAACGGTCCGTCGCCCGTACCGCGGCGTCGAACAGCCGCGTCGACAGCAGGCCCCGGACCGCGCTGTCCATGTCCGCGTAGCCGAACGGGCACGCCACCCGCCCCGATCCGTCGGGCTTCAGCCCGGCCCGGAACGCCACGTTCTCCAGATCGTCGCGCTGTGCGCCGAGCCAGCCGTCCGCGCCGTCCGCGAGCCGGGTGGCCACCCGCAGCACCGCCGCCGTCGCGCACCGCTCGGGCGGGCCCCAGCCGGTCAGTACGACCGTGCTGCCCCGGCTCGCCAGCGGCACCGCGGAGGCGAGGGTGGCCACCAGCTCCTCACCGTCGTCCGCCGAGCAGCCGATCGGGGTGAACGCGGTGATCAGGTCGTAGGGCCCGGAGCCGGCCGGCGTGGCAGGGACGCCTTCCAGGAGCTGCGGCCCGGCGTCCGGGGACCCGGCGTCGCCCTCCCGGTCCGGCAGCAGCCGGGCCCGCGCGAGCGCGAGACGTTCGACGTCGGGGTCGATACCGGTGACGCGTGCTCCGCGGCCGGCCGCGATCAGCAGTGCGAGGCCGGAGCCGCAGCCGAGCGAGAGCATCCGGGTGCCGGCCCCCACTTCCAGGCGCCGGTACACCGCCTCGTACAGCGGCGCGAGCATCCGCTCCTGGATCTCCGCCCAGTCACGGGCCCGCGAACCGGTGTCCACCGAGGCGGAGGACTCCGCGTACCTGTGGTGCCGGACAAGCGTTGGTGTCATGGAATGCGCCCCAATCCGCCGGGATTCCGGTCGTGCCGATCGGTCGTGCCTGAGTGGACGTCTCCCCGTGTCTGTGCGCCCGCGCTTCCCCCGTATGCCAGAGAACTGCGCATCCGCCGCCGCGTCCAGGGGTCTACGGGCAATGGTTGCCCTCGGTGCGGCCCGGTGATGCGCCCCGTGGCCGGAACATGTCGCCGGTGACACCCGAGGGACATGGATGCCCGGAGGCCCGCGGTCCCGCTTTCCGGTCCCAGTCTCACCCGACATGCGGGGCCGGGCACGTCGAGGGGTAATGTCGGCTTCCGAGGGCCGCGCCCGTCGATGTTCCGGGCGCCCCGCAGTGCGGGTTCCGGGGGCGTACGCACCGTCTACGCGCTCGGGCGTACACGTCACTACGTACCACCTTGGTGTGAGCTGTGAGACTTCTCCGCAGATCAGCGCACCCGTCCTCGTCAGGACGCATGAACGGCAACTGACTGGTACGTGCAAATTATTTGGGATGGCCCGGAATCGGAACACCGGGGCACTCGCGCTCGTTGTCACGACGTGAGCACGACACCACCTGTACTTGCCGCAGAGCTGGCACAGGCGTGGGCCGACATTCAGCGGTACCACCCCGAGCTGCCCGATCTTGCCGCGCCCGAGTCCCTGATCGGAGAGTCCTCGTCCGCCTGTGGCGCCGAGCTCTCCTTCGAGCGACTGCTCCATGAGGCAGTCCATGGCATCGCCGCCGCCCGAGGTGTCCGCGACACCTCTCGCGCCGGCCGCTACCACAACCGTCGATTCCTGGCGATCGCCGAGGAGCTGGGCCTCGACCATGCCGAGGAGCCCCACCCCAGCAGTGGCTTCTCGCTGGTCACGCTCAACCCCGAGGCCAAACGCCGGTACCGGCCGACGATGGAACGGCTGCAGCGCGCCCTGAAGGCGCACACCGTCGCCACCGCCGCCGACACCAAGCGCTCCTTCCGCGGTCCCGCCGCCCGGCACGGCTCCTCCGGAGGGGGCGTGCGGGTCAAGGCCGTCTGTGACTGCGGTCGCAATGTGCGCGTCGTCCCCTCGGTCCTCGCACAGGCCCCGATCGTCTGCGGCGGCTGCGGCAAGCCGTTCCGGATTCCGGAGGCAGTGGTCGCGGTGGGGTGAGCCGATGTGGTGTGGCACAATGGCTAGCTGTACTCGACAGTCGCACAGGACCCCTCTCTCCTCCGGCTGACGCGTCCATCGGGCACTCCGAGTACCGCAACCCCACGTGGCATCTTGTTGTGCCCAACCACGTCATAGACCAGGAGACACCACTTCCGTGGCAGTCAAGATCAAGCTGAAGCGTCTGGGCAAGATCCGTTCGCCTCACTACCGCATCGTCGTCGCCGACTCCCGTACCCGCCGTGATGGCCGGGCCATCGAGGAGATCGGCCTGTACCACCCGGTGCAGAACCCCTCGCGCATCGAGGTCAACGCAGAGCGCGCGCAGTACTGGCTGTCCGTCGGCGCCCAGCCGACCGAGCCGGTTCTCGCGATCCTCAAGCTGACCGGTGACTGGCAGGCCCACAAGGGCCTCCCGGCCCCCGCGCCGCTGCTGCAGCCTGAGCCCAAGGCTGACAAGCGCGCCCTCTTCGAGGCCCTGACCAAGGACTCCGGCGAGGAGTCCAAGGGCGAGGCCATCACGCAGAAGGCGAAGAAGGCCGACAAGAAGGCGGACGACGCTGCTGACGCAGCTGCGCCCGCCGAGTCGACCGAGGCCTGAGCATGCTCGAGGAGGCTCTCGAGCACCTCGTGAAAGGCATCGTCGACAACCCCGAGGACGTGCAGGTCGCCTCGCGCGACCTGCGGCGTGGCCGTGTGCTCGAGGTTCGGGTCCATCCCGATGACCTCGGCAAGGTGATCGGCCGTAACGGCCGCACCGCACGCGCGCTGCGTACCGTCGTCGGCGCCATCGGCGGCCGTGGTATCCGCGTCGACCTCGTCGATGTGGATCAGGTTCGCTGACAGAGTTGAACACCGGCACGGGCCGGGGAGGGCCATGCGCCCGCCCCGGCCCGTCGTCGTACGACAGGAGAGAACACAAGGTGCAGTTGGTAGTCGCGCGGATCGGTCGCGCCCACGGCATCAAGGGCGAGGTCACCGTCGAGGTGCGCACGGACGAGCCGGAGCTCCGGCTCGGGCCCGGTGCCGTACTGGCCACCGAGCCGGCCTCGACGGGTCCGCTGACGATCGAGACCGGCCGGGTGCACAGCGGCCGGCTGCTGCTGCGTTTCGAGGGAGTGCGCGACCGTACGGCCGCCGAGGCGCTGCGCAACACGCTGCTGATCGCCGACGTCGACCCGGCGGAGCTCCCGGAGGACCCCGAGGAGTTCTACGACCATCAGCTGATGGATCTGGACGTGGTGCTCGCCGACGGTACCGAGATCGGCCGGATCACCGAGGTCACGCACCTGCCCTCGCAGGACCTCTTCATCGTGGAGCGTCCCGACGGCACCGAGGTGATGATCCCGTTCGTCGAGGAGATCGTCTCGGAGATCGACCTGGAGGAGCAGCGCGCGGTGATCACTCCGCCGCCCGGTCTGATCGACGACAGCCAGGCCGTCGTGGTCTCCTCGCGCGACGAGGATGCGGCAGCCGCCGAGGCCGGGTCCGGTCCCGCCGAGGCTGGTCAGGACGAGTCCGGGAAAGACGACTGATGCGCCTCGATGTCGTCACGATCTTCCCCGAGTACCTGGAACCGCTGAACGTCTCACTCGTCGGCAAGGCCCGCGCCCGCGGCCGCCTCGACGTGCAGGTGCACGATCTGCGGGAGTGGACGTACGACCGCCACAACACGGTCGACGACACTCCCTACGGCGGCGGCCCCGGCATGGTCATGAAGACCGAGCCGTGGGGCGACGCCCTGGACGAGACCCTGGCCTGCGGTTACGAGGCCGGTGCGCACTCCCCGGTGCTCGTGGTGCCCACGCCGAGCGGCCGGCCGTTCACCCAGGAACTCGCCGTCGAGCTGTCCGGGCGGCCCTGGCTGATCTTCGCCCCGGCCCGCTACGAGGGCATCGACCGGCGGGTGACCGAGGAGTACGCCACCCGGATGCCGGTCGTCGAGGTGTCCATCGGCGACTACGTGCTGGCCGGCGGGGAAGCCGCGGTACTGGTGATCACCGAGGCGGTGGCCCGGCTGCTGCCGGGAGTGCTCGGCAACGCCGAATCGCACCGGGACGACTCCTTCGCTCCCGGCGCGATGGCCGATCTGCTGGAAGGGCCCGTCTACACCAAGCCGCCCGAGTGGCGCGGCAGGGGTATCCCGGACGTGCTGCTCAGCGGCCACCACGGCCGGATCGCGCGCTGGCGCCGGGACGAGGCCTTCCGTCGTACCGCGCTCAACCGGCCCGACCTGATCGAGCGTTGCGAGGCAGCGGGCTTCGACAAGAAGGACCGCGAGATGCTCTCCATCCTGGGCTGGTCACCGGAGCCCGGCGGCCGATTTTGGCGCAGGCCCCAGGCCGTGGAAGAATAGGCCGCTGCTGTACGTCCGACGCGCGCCCCTGCCACAGGGGGAACGACGCCCGCCCGACGCGATCAGCACCCCTGATTCATCACTCTCCCGTCGATGACCTGTGGCATCGGCGAAGAAAGCAGACAACATGACTTCCCTGCTCGATGGCGTCAACGCCGCCTCGCTGCGTACCGACGTCCCGGCGTTCCGCCCCGGCGACACCGTCAACGTCCACGTGCGCGTGATCGAGGGCAACCGCTCCCGTATCCAGCAGTTCAAGGGCATCGTCATCCGCCGCCAGGGCGCGGGCATCAGCGAGACCTTCACGGTCCGCAAGGTCTCCTTCAGCGTCGGCGTCGAGCGCACCTTCCCGGTGCACAGCCCGATCTTCGAGAAGATCGAGCTCGTCACCCGCGGTGACGTCCGTCGCGCCAAGCTGTACTTCCTCCGTGAGCTGCGCGGCAAGGCCGCGAAGATCAAGGAGAAGCGCGACCGCTGAGCTGACTCCCAGGTCCACGGCACGGCCGGATAAGCTTTGGCCCCGATGGACACGGAAGCAAGGCCCAAGGAGCGCGACCGTTCCTCCGCACCCGCAACAGGGTCGGAGGAGGGGTCGCGCTCTTCGCGTATCCCGCGCCGGATCGCCGCCTCGATGTCGTGGCGGCGCGCCCTCTCCCTCGGTGCCCTCTGCGCGGTCTTCGTGCTGCTCCTCAGCTCCTTCGTGGTGCAGCCCTTCCTGATCCCCAGCCGCTCGATGCAGCCCACGCTGCAGGTCGGGGACCGGGTGCTGGTCAACAAACTGGCGTACCGTTTCGGCTCCGTACCCCGGCGTGGCGACGTGGTGGTCTTCGACGGCACCGGCTCCTTCATGCAGGAGGCGCCGCAGGAGAATCCCGTCACCGGGCTGCTGCACGGGGCGGCGGCTTCCCTGGGGCTCGCGGAGCCCGCCGAGACCGACTTCGTGAAGCGGGTGGTGGGTGTGGGGGGCGATCGGGTGGTCTGCTGCGACAAGCGGGGGAGGGTCGAGGTGAACGGCCTGCCGGTGGACGAGCGCTATCTGTTCGCGGGCGACGAGCCGTCCCGGGCCCCGTTCGACATCGTGGTGCCCGACGGCACGCTCTGGATGATGGGCGATCACCGCAGCCGCTCCAGGGACTCCCGTGACCACCTGGGCGAACCGGGAGGCGGCATGGTGCCGGTCGACGAGGTGATCGGCAGGGCCGACTGGCTCGGCTGGCCGCTGGGCCGGCTGGGATCCCTGCCGGACACCGCGGCCTTCGACGGCGTCCGGACGCCGGGGGCGACGCATGGGTAACCACGGGCGGCCGCACGACGCTGCGGATCCCGGGATACCGCTCCCCACCGGCACCAGGCCCACGGTTGCCCGTTCGCTGCCCACCCGGGCGGAGCGGCGCAAGCTGGCCCGCAAGGTGAAGCGGAAGCGGCGCCGGTCGGCCGTTAAGGAGATTCCCCTCCTCATCACCGTCGCGCTGCTGATCGCGCTGGTCCTCAAGACGTTCCTGGTGCAGGCCTTCGTGATTCCGTCGGGGTCGATGGAACAGACCATCCGGATCGGCGACCGGGTCCTGGTGGACAAGCTGACGCCCTGGTTCGGGTCCCGGCCCCAGCGCGGCGACGTCGTCGTGTTCAAGAACCCCTCGGACTGGCCGCCGCCGAATCCGGTGACGGCGACGGAGTCACCTGTCGTCATCAAGCAGGTGAAGGAGGTGCTGACCTTCATCGGCCTGCTGCCTTCCGACGACGAACAGGACCTGATCAAGCGGGTGGTCGCGGTCGGGGGCGACACGGTGAAGTGCTGCGACAAGGACGGCCGTCTCATGGTCAACGGACAGGCTGTCGACGAGCCCTATCTGTTTCCCGGCAATCCCCCCTCCACGATCAAATTCGAGGTAAAGGTTCCGGTGGGGCGAATCTTCGTCATGGGCGACCATCGCTCCAATTCCGCCGATTCGCGTTTCCATCTGGACAAGACGGCCGACGGCACGGTTTCCGAGGACGCCGTAGTGGGACGGGCCGTGGTGATCGGCTGGCCCCTCGGACACTGGCGGAAGCTGGAGGAACGTTCGGCGTTCTCCTCGGTCCCGGACGCGCGCGCCGGGACGGCGGCTGCCCCCGCACCGTCGAATAGTGTGTCCCAGGATCCCAACGCAATGATGCGGCTCCCGACCCCTGCGGAACTCCCGCTCGTTATGGGTGTGGTGGGCCTGCACCGGCTAGGGCGCAGGCGGTGGCACGGAATAAGGAGCAGATGTGGGGGATTTGGCGGTGGGCGCACGATCCGGGCACGACGAACCCGAGGACCGGCCGGACAATCCGGAGAATGCCGAGTCGGCCGGGACGACGGCGGACCGGGCGGAGAGTGACGGCGTTTCCCCGGGCAGTGGCAGTACGGCCCCGAAGAAGCCCCGCTCCTTCTGGAAGGAACTGCCCCTCCTCATCGGCATTGCGCTGATTCTCGCGCTGCTGATCAAGACGTTCCTGGTGCAGGCGTTCTCGATTCCCTCGGACTCGATGCAGAACACCCTCCAGCGGGGCGACCGGGTGCTGGTCGACAAGCTGACCCCGTGGTTCGGCTCGGAGCCGGAGCGCGGTGAGGTAGTGGTCTTCCACGACCCGGGCGGCTGGCTGGAGAACGCCCCGGCACCCGACCCGAACGTGGTGCAGAAGTTCCTGAGCTTCATCGGGCTGATGCCGTCCGCCGAGGAGAAGGACCTGATCAAGCGGGTCATCGCGATCGGCGGTGACACGGTGGAGTGCAAGAAGAACGGTCCGGTCACGGTCAACGGCAAGGCGCTGGACGACAAGTCCTTCATCTTCGAGGGGAACACCCCTTGCGACGACGAGCCGTTCGGCCCGATCAAGGTTCCCAAGGGGCGTATCTGGGTGATGGGTGACCATCGTCAGAACTCCCTCGACTCCCGCTACCACCAGCAACTGCCGGGCGGTGGCACGGTCTCCACGGACGAGGTCGTCGGCCGGGCCGTCGTGGTCGCGTGGCCGGTCAACCGATGGGCGACACTGCCGATCCCGAAGACGTTCGACCAGCCGGGTCTGAACGCCGCGGCGGCGATGGCGCCCGGCGCGCTCGGTGTCGCGGGAGCCGTGCCGCTCGTGCTCTGGCGCAGGCGCAGCAGGGCCGGGCTCCAGCGGCAGCAGTAGGAAGACCGGGCCCGGCTCTCCGCCTCCACCGGCCCGGTGCGGCGGCTGCCCGGGGAACCCCCGTTCGTTGTACGGGGCAACGGGCCGCTGATCGCACGGCCTGGTGGGCAGGCGTTGGCGCAGAGTGAGGAATGAATGTGAGCGACGTGGCAGACGGAGCACGATCCGGGCACGGGCAGTCCACGACGAGGCCCGAGCCGCCCGCCGGGTCCGCCTCCGACCCTGTCGGCGAGACCGGGGACCCGGACGAGCCGGCAGGCGCGCACCCCGTGGACCGGAGTCGTCGCAAGGCCGCGAAGAAGCCCCGCCCCTTCTGGAAGGAGCTGCCGCTGCTGATCGGCATCGCGCTTGTTCTCGCGCTGCTGATCAAGACGTTCCTGGTGCAGGCGTTCTCGATTCCCTCGGACTCGATGCAGAACACGCTGCAGCAGGGCGACCGGGTGCTGGTCGACAAGCTGACCCCGTGGTTCGGCTCGGAGCCGGCCCGCGGTGAGGTGGTGGTCTTCCACGACCCGAGCGGCTGGCTGGACGGGGAACCGACTCCTGAGCCGAATGCGGTGCAGAGCTTCCTGAGCTTCATCGGGCTGATGCCGTCGGCGCAGGAGAAGGACCTGATCAAGCGGACCATCGCGGTCGGCGGTGACACCGTGCAGTGCAAGAAGGGCGGGCCGGTCGAGGTCAACGGGAAGGCGCTCGACGAGCCGTACATCTTCCCAGGTGGCACGCCGTGCGACGACATGCCCTTCGGGCCCTTCAAGGTGCCCGACGGCAAGATCTGGGTGATGGGCGACCACCGGCAGGACTCCTCGGACTCGCGCTATCACACCAACGACGCGAACAAGGGCTTCGTGCCGGTCGGCGAGGTCGTCGGGCGGGCCGTGGTGGTGGCCTGGCCGGTCGGCCGATGGGCCACGCTGCCGGTCCCGGACACCTTCGACCAGCCCGGCCTGAGCGCCGCGGCGGCGGTGGCACCGGGTGCCCTCGGCATCGCCGGCGTCCTGCCGATCGCGATCTGGCGCCGGCGGAGGCTGACCAGCGGGCGTACCGCCGGGTAGGGTGCCGACTCGGATCAGCGATTGTCGATCTCCGATGGGGGACGCTGGGATGAGTGGAACAGGACGTACGGAAGACGGCCGCGGCCGGCTCGGCAGCATGCTGTCGGGACTGGCGGTGGCCGTCGGCTGTGTGCTCTTCCTCGGCGGCTTCGCCTGGGCAGCTGTGGTGTACCGGCCCTACACGGTGCCGACCGAGTCGATGACACCGACGGTGAACGCCGGCGACCGGGTGCTCGCGCAGCGGGTGGACGGCGCCGAGGTGCGCCGGGGCGACGTGGTGGTGTTCACGGACCCGGCCTGGGGCGATATGCCGATGGTGAAGCGCGTCGTCGGAATCGGCGGCGACAAGATCGCCTGCTGCGAGAAGGACGGCCGCCTCACGGTCAACGGCATACCCATCGAGGAACCGTATCTGCAGACGGCGGGCCTCGCCTCGTCGAACGACTTCACGGCCAAGGTGCCCCAGGGCCAGCTCTTCCTCCTGGGTGACGACCGCCGGGTCTCGCTGGACTCCCGGGTCCATCTGGAGGACCGAGGACAGGGCTCGGTGCCCCGCAGCGCCGTGACGGCCCGGGTGGACGCCGTCGCCTGGCCGCTGGGGAGCATGATCGGACGGCCCCGCGCCTTTGCCGCGCTGCCCGGCGGGGTGTCGTCGGCGGGACCGCTCAAGCTTCAGCTCGGGGCCGTGGTCGGGGGAGTGGTGCTCATTCTCGTCGGTGCCGGGTACGGCCCGGTCGCCGCCCGGTCCGGCCGGTCGAAGCGGAACAAGCAGGGGAAGGTGCCTGCGGGTGTCCGCTGAGGCCCGAAAGGTCGCCCGCCTGGTCCTCCTCGATCCGGACGACCGCATTCTGCTGATGCACGGGTTCGAACCGGAGGACCCGGCGAGCACCTGGTGGTTCACTCCGGGCGGCGGCCTGGAGGGCGGCGAGACCCGGGAGCAGGCGGCGCTGCGCGAGCTTGCCGAGGAGACCGGGATCACGGACGTGGAGCTGGGTCCGCTGCTCTGGACGCGGAGGTGTTCGTTCCCGTTCGACGGCCGGCGCTGGGATCAGGACGAGTGGTACTTCCTCGCCCGCACGACCCAGACCGTTACGGACACGAGTGGGCAGACGGTACTGGAACGGCGCAGTGTCGCGGGTCTGAGGTGGTGGACCTCCGCCGAACTGTCGGTGGCGCGTGAGACGGTGTACCCGACCAGACTCGCCGGGCTGCTGCGCACGCTGCTCGACGAGGGTCCTCCGCGTACGCCGTTGGTTCTGGCCCCCGAATCCGCCTGAGCGTCCGGGGCGCCGGGGCCTGGCGCACAATGGGGGAACGCACGGCTGAAGGGGAACATGCCAATGAGCGCCGAGGACCTCGAGAAGTACGAGACCGAGATGGAGCTGAAGCTCTACCGGGAGTACCGCGATGTCGTCGGTCTGTTCAAATATGTGATCGAGACCGAACGGCGCTTCTACCTCACCAACGACTACGAGATGCAGGTGCACTCGGTCCAGGGTGAGGTGTTCTTCGAGGTGTCCATGGCGGATGCCTGGGTCTGGGACATGTACCGGCCCGCACGGTTCGTCAAGCAGGTCCGGGTGCTGACGTTCAAGGACGTCAACATCGAGGAGCTGAACAAGAGCGATCTCGAACTTCCGGGTGGCTGAGTTATCCACATCCGCTGACTTGTCCACCAAGATCCACTGAAGGCGGGCGGACGCGTCAGAGTCGGTGCCGGAGGTGGTGCCGATATGAACGCACGGGGGCACTCGGGCGGTTCGGCGAGGATCTGGCGGCGCGGCTGCTGACGGACGCCGGCATGTCCGTACTGGAGCGGAACTGGCGCTGTCGCGCAGGCGAGATCGACATCGTCGCGCTGGACGGCGACGCGCTCGTCATCTGTGAGGTGAAGACGCGCAGGGCGGGTGCCTTCGAGCACCCGATGGCCGCGGTCACACCGGCCAAGGCGGACCGCTTGCGGCGGCTGGCCGAGATCTGGCTCGACCGGCACGGCGGTCCGCCGCCCGGCGGGGTGCGGATCGACCTGGTGGGCGTGCTGCTGCCCGGACGAGGGGCGCCGGTCGCCGAGCATGCGCGGGGGGTGGCCTGATGGGTTTCGCGCGTGCCTGCTCGGTGGCACTGGTCGGTGTCGAGGGCGTGGTGGTGGAGGTCCAGGCGGACCTCGAGCCCGGCGTGGCGGCGTTCACCCTGGTGGGGCTGCCGGACAAGAGCCTGGTGGAGAGCCGGGACCGGGTCAGGGCCGCCGTCGTCAACTCCGGGGCGGAATGGCCGCAGAAGAAGCTCACGGTAGGTCTGTCCCCGGCCTCCGTGCCCAAGAGTGGCTCCGGCTTCGATCTCGCGGTGGCTTGTGCGGTGCTCGGCGCGGCCGAGCGGATCGAACCCGCGTCGATCGCCGATGTGGTGATGATCGGGGAGCTGGGGCTCGACGGGCGGGTGCGGCCGGTGCGCGGTGTGCTTCCCGCGGTCCTGGCCGCGGCCGAGGCCGGATACCGGCAGGTGGTCGTCCCCGAACAGACCGCGGGGGAGGCGGCCCTTGTGCCCGGCATCTCCGTGCTCGGGGTGCGGAGCCTGCGTCAGCTGATCGCCGTGCTCTGCGACGAGCCGGTGCCCGAGGAACCGGAGGCCCACGACCAGGGGCGTCCCGACACCATGCTGGCCGGGCTCATGGTGCCCGGTGCCGGAATGGGCACCGGCATCGCCAGGGGTTCGGCACCGGGCGAGGGGCACCGGCCGGACCTGGCGGACGTCGCGGGTCAGGAGCGGCCGCGCATGGCGCTGGAAGTCGCCGCGGCGGGCGGCCACCACCTCCTGCTCTCCGGACCTCCGGGTGCGGGCAAGACCATGCTCGCCGAACGCCTCCCCGCGATCCTGCCGCCCCTGAACCGGCAGGAATCCCTTGAGGTGACCGCGGTGCACTCGGTGGCCGGCATCCTGCCGCCGGGCGAACCCCTCGTCTCCCGCGCCCCGTACTGCGCGCCGCACCACTCGGCGACCATGCAGTCGCTGGTCGGCGGTGGCAACGGGCTGCCACGGCCCGGCGCCGTTTCGCTGGCTCACCGCGGCATTCTCTTTCTGGACGAGGCGCCGGAATTCTCGGTACGGGCCCTGGACGCGCTGCGCCAGCCGCTGGAGTCGGGGCATGTGGTGGTGGCGCGCAGCGCCGGGGTGGTGCGGTTGCCGGCCAGGTTCCTGATGGTGCTGGCCGCCAACCCCTGCCCGTGCGGGCGGCACACCCTCAGCGGGGCGGGCTGCGAATGCCCTCCCTCCTCGGTCCGGCGCTACCAGGCCCGGCTCTCGGGGCCGCTGCTCGACCGGGTGGACCTGCGAGTGGTCGTCGAACCCGTCAAGCGCGCGGATCTGATGGGGCGGGGCGACCGGGGCGAGACGACCGCGACAGTCGCCGCCCGGGTGCGGGCGGCCCGGGTACGGGCGGCGGAGCGGCTGGCCGGCACCCCCTGGACCACCAACAGCGAGGTGCCGGGGCACGAGTTGCGGACCCGGCTGGTGGCGGCACCGGGCGCGCTGATGGCGGCCGAGCGGGACATGGAACGAGGCCTGCTCACCGCGCGCGGCCTCGACCGGGTGCTGCGGGTGGCGTGGACGGTCGCGGATCTACGGGGCGCCGACCGCCCGGACGCCTCGGACATCGCGGTGGCCCTGGAGCTGCGGACCGGGATTCCGCGTGGGGCGGCGATGGGGGCGGGGGCGTCATGACCGTGCAGGGCGGGGCGGAGGGGAGCGGCCGGGCACCCGGCGACGACGACGACGGCGTCGGCCGGCCGACGGGCGGTGCGTCGGGGGTGGCGGCCGAGGCACGGGAAGCGAACGTGGAGCGGGGGGTCACATGGCCGGGGACGGGCGATGGGGAGGGGCGGGTGTGGGGTTCTGGGGCGGTGGGTGACGGGGAGGGGCTGACACGGGCCTCCGGGACGGTGGGTCACGAGGAGAGGCGAGCTCAGGATTCTGGGCCGGTGGGCGACACCGAGGGGGTGGCTCGGACTTCTGGGACGGTGAGTGACGGGGAGGGACAGGCTCAGGATTCCGGGATGCTGCCGTTTGCGCCGGGCTCGGAGGGCGGCCAGGAACGCCTGCCGGGGGCTTCCGGGACGGTGGGGGATCGGGAGCGGCTGGCGCGGGCCGCGCTGACCCGGGTCATGGAGCCGGGGGACGAACGGGGTGGCCGCTGGCTGCGCGAGTGCGGCGGTGTGGAATTGATGCGGCGGATCACGGCCCGGGACGGGTCGGCCGAGCAGTTGCGCGGCATGACTCCGAAGCGTCTCGCCGGATATCGGCTGCGGGCCGAGACGGTCGAGCCCGAACGGGATCTGGCCGCGGTCGCCGCAGCGGGCGGGCGGTTCGTCTGCCCCGGCGACCGGGAGTGGCCGAGTCAGCTGGACGACCTGGGTGACACCAGGCCGACCGGGCTATGGGTGCGGGGGAAGGCCGATCTGCGGCTCTGGGCGCTGCGTTCGGTCGCGGTGGTCGGTGCCCGCGCCTGCACGCCGTACGGGGCGCACATGGCGACGGCTCTCGGGGCGGGGCTCGCGGAGCGGGGGTGGGTGGTCGTCTCGGGTGCGGCCTTCGGCGTCGACGGGGCCGCCCACCGGGGCGCCCTCGCCGCAGGTGGGGCGACCATGGCGGTCCTGGCCTGCGGCGTGGACGTCGCCTACCCCCGAGGACATGCCGAGCTGATCGGGCGCATGGCCGAACAGGGTCTCGTCATCGGTGAACTGCCGCCGTCCGCTCACCCCACCCGCAGCAGATTCATCCTCCGGAACAGGGTGATCGCCGCGTTGACGCGCGGAACCGTCGTGGTCGAGGCCGAGTACCGCAGCGGTTCACTGGTCACGGCCCGCTGCGCCCAGCGGCTCGGCCGCTTCACCATGGGCGTTCCGGGGCCTGCCACCAGTGGTCTGTCAGCAGGCGTTCATGAACTCCTGCGGGGCGAGGGCGTGCTGGTGACGGATGCCGCGGAAGTCGCCGAACTGGTCGGTGACATGGGGGAACTCGCCCCGCCCCGGCACGGGCCGGTGCTTCCGCGGGACCTTCTGGACGCCGTCTGCACCCGGGTCCTGGACGCGCTGCCGGCCCGCGGCGCCGCCGACGGACGCGAGGTGGCGCGCGCCGCGGGAACGAGCGCCGACGAGGCACTCGGCAAGCTGTACGAACTGCACTCACTGGGGTTCGTCGAACGTCATGGCGAGGGATGGCGGTTGACGCGGCGGCCGACTTGCAATGACGGCGCGCGGCGAGGCGGTCCTTGACCTGGAGCATTCGGGTGAAAAGGTGATGCCGATGACCCCGGCGGACCGTTCGGCAGCGCCTCCGGGGCCGGCGCATGAGGCGCCGGCCCCGGACGCCAGTCATGTCCTCGTCCGGGTGTGCGGTCGTGTCCCGCGCCGCGTCCCGTGTCGTGTCCGCTCGCCCGGAACCGCGCAGCATCGATCCCTTATCCTGCGCGCACTGCAACAACTCAGTCACGCTACGCTCACAAGGATTCCGCCCCAGACGCAAGTCCCCCAGCACTTCACAGCAGAACGGCTCAAGGCACCACATGCCCCAGCACACCTCCGGGTCTGACCGCGCGGCAGTACCACCGGCTGCGCGTGGCACTGTGCGCCCTCCCGCCCCCTCCTCGCTCGACGAGTTGTGGCGCTCGTACAAGACGACGGGCGACGAGCGGCTGCGGGAGCAGCTGATCCTGCACTACTCGCCTCTGGTGAAGTACGTTGCCGGCCGGGTGAGCGTGGGCCTGCCGTCCAACGTCGAGCAGGCCGACTTCGTTTCCTCGGGGGTGTTCGGACTGATCGACGCGATCGAGAAGTTCGACATCGAGCGCGCGATCAAGTTCGAGACGTACGCGATCACCCGCATCCGGGGCGCGATGATCGACGAACTCCGGGCGCTGGACTGGATCCCGCGTTCCGTGCGCCAGAAGGCGCGGGCCGTGGAACGCGCCTACGCCACGCTGGAGGCGCGACTGCGGCGCACTCCGTCGGAGGCGGAGGTCGCCGCGGAGATGGGCATCACGCTCGAAGAACTGCATGCGGTTTTCAGCCAGTTGTCGCTCGCGAACGTGGTCGCGCTGGAGGAGCTGCTCCACGTGGGTGGCGAGGGCGGCGACCGGCTGAGCCTGATGGACACGCTGGAGGACACCGCCGCCGACAATCCGGTGGAGGTGGCCGAGGGCCGTGAGCTCAGACGGCTGCTTGCCCGTGCGATCAATACCCTCCCGGACCGGGAGAAGACGGTCGTCACCCTGTACTACTACGAGGGCCTCACCCTCGCCGAAATCGGGAACGTCCTCGGGGTCACCGAGAGCCGGGTCAGCCAGATCCACACCAAGTCGGTGCTCCAGTTGCGCGCGAAACTGGCCGACGCCGGACGCTGAAACCCGTCCCGGAGCATCCCGGGATCGCCCTCGGCCGCTCCCCGGACCGGTCCCCGAATCGCTCTCAGGCCTCCTCGGACCGTCCCCCGCAGAGCCCGCTCCGGCCACCGATCCGGGCCGCCCTCCCCCTCCAGGGCACCGGCCGCCGTAGAGTGGACGCGTGCCCAGGATTCGAGCGGCCTCCGTGGCCGAGCACCGGACCATGCAGCGCGGCGCCCTCCTGGACGCGGCGCGTTCCCTGCTGTCCGAGGGGGCACGGAGGCGCTGACCTTCCCCGCCCTCGCCGAACGCACCGGCCTCGCCCGGTCCTCCGTCTACGAGTACTTCCGTTCCCGTGCCGCCGTCGTCGAGGAGCTCTGCACCGTCGACTTCCCCGTCTGGGCAGCCGAGGTGGAGAACGCGATGGAGCGGGCGGGAACGCCCGAGGAGAAGATCGAGGCATACGTACGGCGGCAGCTCGATCTGGTGGGGGACCGGCGCCACCGGGCCGTCGTCGCGATCTCGGCGAGCGAACTGGACGCGGGCGCGCGGGAGAAGATCCGCGCCGCGCACGGCGGACTGATCGCCATGATCGTCCAGGCGCTCGGCGACCTCGGCCACGAGCAGCCCCGTCTGGCGGCCATGCTGTTGCAGGGCTCCGTGGACGCCGCCGTGCGACGTATCGAGCTGAGTGTGGCGGAGGAGCCGGACGTGATCGCGGACACCGCCGTGGCCATGATCCTTCGCGGTGTGCGTGGCGCCCCGGACGCCCCACAGGGCTGACGCCGACGCATCACCGCGGCGCCCATCAGTACCGCGGGGGCACCGGATCGGCCATCCGTCGTCACCGCCCCGGAGGCACGGTCCCCGCTGGGCGGCAGCGCCCCTGGGGTCGTCGGCTCGGCCAGGCCGGACGTCTCCGAGTCCCCGCTGGGCGGCGGGGTACCTGCGCTCCCGGGCTCGGGCACGCCGGATACCGGCAGCAGCCGGGACGGCCCGCGCCGCAGCAGTGAGGGCGGCAGCAGCGACAGCGGGTCCAGGTACGCGGCCGCGCGGCGCAGGCCCCAGTGCAGACAGCCCGAAGCGCAATGGGATGGCCCCGCCTCCATGACCGCCACCACTTGGCCCGCGGTGACCTCGTCTCCCTTCGCCACCAGGGACCGCACCGGCTCGTACGTGGTCCGCAGCGGCGGATCGCCCGTTTCCGAGAGCTCGATCGCCAGCACCCCGCGCCCCCCGACTCCGCCCGCGAACGAGACCCGGCCGGAGGCGGCCGCGAGCACCGACGTACCGGGCCCGGCGGCGAGGTCCACCCCACGGTGTCCCCGCCCGTAGTCGGTGGCGGGCGGCTCCCACCCCGTACGACCACGGGCCGGCCCTCCAGTGGCCAGCCCCGGCCAGGATCCGCCGGACGCACCGGCACAGGAGAGTCCGCCGGACGCACCGGCACAGGAGGGTCAGCCGCACCCACCGGCAAGCGTGCCGTCCCACCCGCGGGCGGGTGCTCCCCGGCCGCGGCCGGGGCGGGCGCCCCGCAGTACCCCATCGCGAGCAGTACCGCCGCTGCCGCCGCAGACGCTGCCCGCACCAGGCGTCCGGGCCTGCCGCCCCATACGTCGCGGCCGCCGTTCCGGGCCCGGCGGGCGGCCCGGGCAGATGTGTTTCGCATGGCGACACCGTCCCCCGGCAGACCGGTTCGCGGGGATCATGGACCGGATCTGTGGACTACCGGCTGGTTGTGGACAGCTCCGTCACCCGGCACTCGACGGGTCCCGTACACTTCTTGTGGCGATCCGGGTCACCGGGTCGACTTCGCACGCCCCGCCATCTCTCTCTGGAGGTGGCCGCGCCCCTCGGTCCCTCGTGGCACGGCGCGTCGGGGCGTCAGGCGCGGCTGCAAACCTGCGGTCGCGATAACCGAGCACCTCAAGGAGTACGGCCATGGCCGTCGTCACGATGCGGGAGCTGCTGGAAAGCGGCGTCCACTTCGGTCACCAGACCCGTCGTTGGAACCCGAAGATGAAGCGCTTCATCTTCACGGAGCGCAACGGCATCTACATCATCGACCTGCTCCAGTCGCTGTCGTACATCGACCGCGCCTACGAGTTCGTCAAGGAGACCGTCGCCCACGGCGGCTCCATCATGTTCGTGGGTACGAAGAAGCAGGCGCAGGAGGCCATCGCCGAGCAGGCGACGCGCGTCGGCATGCCGTACGTCAACCAGCGTTGGCTCGGTGGCATGCTCACCAACTTCTCCACCGTCTACAAGCGCCTTCAGCGTCTGAAGGAGCTTGAGGTCATCGACTTCGAGGACGTGGCCGCTTCCGGCCTCACCAAGAAGGAGCTCCTGGTCCTCTCGCGTGAGAAGGCCAAGCTGGAGAAGACCCTCGGTGGTATCCGCGAGATGCAGAAGGTGCCGAGCGCCGTCTGGATCGTCGACACCAAGAAGGAGCACATCGCCGTCGGTGAGGCGCGCAAGCTCCACATCCCGGTCGTCGCGATCCTGGACACCAACTGCGACCCCGACGAGGTCGACTACAAGATTCCGGGCAACGACGACGCGATCCGCTCCGTCACCCTGCTCACCCGCGTGATCGCCGACGCCGTCGCCGAGGGCCTCATCGCCCGTTCCGGCGCTGCGACCGGCGACTCGAAGCCGGGCGAGAAGGCCGCCGGCGAGCCGCTCGCCGAGTGGGAGCGTGACCTGCTCGAGGGCGACAAGAAGGCCGACGCCGAGGTGCAGACCTCCGCCGAGACCGAGAAGGTCGCGGACGCCGCCGAGACGCCGGCCGAGGTCGAGGCCGACGCTGCTGCCGAGGCTCCCGCCGAGGCCCCCGTTGCCGAGGCCCCCGCCGAGGCCCCCGCCGCCGAGGCTCCGGCCGCGGACGGCGAGCAGGCCTGACACCCGTCACGGCTGACGACGGCGGGGGCCGGTGCCACAGGCACCGCCCCCGCCGTTCACCCGTAGATCTTTCAGACTTCGAGAGAGAAATACAGACTCATGGCGAACTACACCGCCGCTGACGTCAAGAAGCTCCGTGAGCTCACCGGCGCCGGCATGATGGACTGCAAGAAGGCGCTCGACGAGGCCGACGGCAGCGTCGACGGCGCCGTCGAGGCGCTTCGTATCAAGGGCCAGAAGGGCGTCGCCAAGCGCGAGGGCCGTTCTGCCGAGAACGGCGCCGTCGTCTCCCTCATCTCCGAGGACAAGACTTCCGGCGTCCTGCTCGAGCTGAAGTGCGAGACGGACTTCGTCGCCAAGGGTGACAAGTTCCAGGCCGTCGCCAACGCGCTGGCCGCGCACGTCGCCGCCACCTCCCCGGCCGACCTGGCCACGCTGCTCGCCTCCGAGATCGAGGCCGGCAAGACGGTTCAGGCGTACGTCGACGAGGCCAACGCCAATCTCGGCGAGAAGATCGTCCTGGACCGCTTCGCGCAGTTCACCGGCGGTTACGTGGCTGCGTACATGCACCGCACGATGCCCGACCTCCCGCCGCAGGTCGGCGTCCTCGTCGAGCTCGACAAGGGCAGCGCCTCGGACGAGGCCGCCGCAGCGGTTGCCAAGGACGTCGCGCAGCACATCGCCGCCTTCGCCCCGAAGTACCTCAACCGCGACGAGGTCCCGGCCGAGACGGTCGAGAACGAGCGTCGTGTCGCCGAGGCCACCTCTCGCGAGGAGGGCAAGCCCGAGGCCGCCCTTCCGAAGATCGTCGAGGGTCGGGTCAACGGCTTCTTCAAGGACGTCGTCGTCCTGGAGCAGGCGTTCGCCAAGGACAACAAGAAGTCCGTCCAGAAGGTCCTGGACGAGGCCGGTGTCACCCTGAAGCGCTTCTCGCGTATCAAGGTCGGCATCTGAGTCCGTCCGCGAAAAACGGTGGACCCCGATAGGGTCTGGTGCAGTCGACGGCCGCACACCGCCGTACGACCGCAGATCTGACGAGGAGGCCATTGCCGCTGAGGGACATCGGACCCACCGGCAATGGCCTTCTTCGTATGTGCACGAGGAGAATCTCCATGAACAAGGGCGCGGACGCCGCAACAGGTGACCACAGGCGCGACGACGGCAAGGTGTCCGGACGCTTCATGCTGAAGCTGTCCGGTGAGGCGTTCGCCGGCGGCGGGGGTCTCGGTGTCGACCCCGACGTCGTGCACGCCATCGCTCGCGAGATCGCGGCGGTCGTCCGGGACGGCGCGGAAATCGCGATCGTCATCGGCGGCGGCAACTTCTTCCGCGGCGCCGAGCTCCAGCAGCGCGGCATGGACCGGGCCCGGTCCGACTACATGGGCATGCTCGGCACGGTCATGAACTGCCTGGCACTCCAGGACTTCCTGGAGAAGGAAGGCATCGACTCCCGTGTCCAGACCGCCATCACCATGGGTCAGGTCGCGGAGCCGTACATCCCGCTGCGCGCCGTGAGGCACCTGGAGAAGGGCCGCGTCGTCATCTTCGGCGCCGGCATGGGCATGCCGTACTTCTCCACCGACACCACTGCGGCCCAGCGCGCCCTGGAGATCGACGCCGAGGCTCTGCTGATGGGCAAGAACGGCGTGGACGGGGTCTACGACTCCGACCCGAAGACCAACCCCGGAGCGGTGAAGTTCGACGCGCTGGAGTACAGCGAGGTGCTCGCCCGAGACCTCAAGGTCGCCGACGCCACCGCCATCACGCTCTGCCGCGACAACCAGCTGCCGATCCTCGTCTTCGAACTGACCGCGGCGGGCAATATCGCCCGTGCCGTCAAGGGTGAGAAGATCGGCTCGCTCGTGAGTGACCAGGGCACCCGGGCCTGAGTACCGGGGGAGCGAACCGGGGGGACCCGGCGAGCTCCCGGGGCCCACGGGACGGCCCCGAATGATGGACAACGGCCTGCCGGTCGGACACCGTGCAGGTGAGGACGCGACGCAGGACCCGCCGGGCCCGAGCACGCCGGGCCCACTCAAGACACGCAGGAGCACGTGGTGATCGAAGAAACCCTCCTCGAGGCCGAGGAGAAGATGGAGAAGGCCGTCGTGGTCGCGAAAGAGGACTTCGCCGCGATCCGTACCGGCCGTGCGCACCCGGCGATGTTCAACAAGATCGTCGCCGACTACTACGGTGCGCTGACCCCGATCAACCAGCTGGCCTCGTTCTCGGTGCCCGAGCCCCGCATGGCTGTCGTGACGCCGTTCGACAAGAGCGCGCTGCGCAACATCGAGCAGGCAATCCGCGACTCGGACCTCGGCGTCAACCCGAGCAATGACGGCAATATCATCCGGGTGAACTTCCCCGACCTCACCGAAGAGCGTCGTCGCGACTACATCAAGGTCGCGAAGACGAAGGCCGAGGACTCCAAGATCTCGATCCGGGCCGTCCGCCGCAAGGCCAAGGAGACGCTCGACAAGCTGGTCAAGGACAAGGAGTCCGGCGAGGACGAGGTGCGTCGCGCCGAGAAGGAGCTCGACGACACCACCGCGAAGTACGTCGCGCAGGTGGACGAGCTGCTGAAGCACAAGGAAGCCGAGCTGCTCGAAGTCTGATGAACGACTCTCCCTGGGGCGCCCCGCAGGGCGCCGGACACCGTGCTGCGCCCGAGATGCGGACGGCTCCGGCGGGTCCTGCATACGATGTGCATGACGCCCAGCAGACTCGGCCCATGCCCATCGTGCCGGACGTTCCCGACGCAGGTAGAGACGCTGACGACCGTGATGACCGGGACCAGGGGGCCGCACGCCTGAGCGGCGGCCCCCTGTTCCGCGACGAGAAGCCGCAGGAGCCCATGTCCACCGCGCCGCCACCCCCGCAGAAGAAGCGTGCGGGCCGTGATCTCGGAGCCGCCATAGGGGTCGGCGTGGGCCTCGGTGCCGTCGTCGTCGCCTCGCTCTTCATCGTGAAGGCCGTCTTCGTCGGTGTGATCGTGGTCGCCGTCGTCGTCGGCCTCTGGGAGCTCACCTCCCGGCTGGAGGAGCGCAAGGGCATCAAGGCGCCCCTCGTTCCTCTCGCGGTCGGTGGCGCGGCCATGGTCGTGGCGGGCTACGCGCGAGGCGCCGAGGGTGCCTGGGCCGCGATGGCCTTGACCGCTCTCGCGGTGCTCGTCTGGCGGATGACCGAGCCGCCGGAGGGCTACCTCAAGGACGTCACGGCCGGGGTCTTCGCCGCGTTCTACGTACCGTTCCTGGCCACGTTCGTCGCCATGCTCCTGACGGCCGACGACGGGCCGCAGCGGGTGCTGACCTTCCTGCTGCTGACCGTGGTCAGTGACACCGGCGCGTACGCCGTCGGCTGGCGGTTCGGCAAGCACAAGCTGGCGCCGCGGATCAGCCCCGGCAAGACCCGTGAGGGTCTCTTCGGAGCCGTGGCCTTCGCGATGGTGGCCGGCGCCCTGTGCATGGAGTTCCTGATCGACGACGGCTCCTGGTGGCAGGGCCTGCTGCTCGGCCTCGCGGTCGCTGCCAGCGCCACCCTCGGTGACCTCGGCGAGTCCATGATCAAGCGGGACCTCGGGATCAAGGACATGGGCACCCTGCTCCCCGGACACGGCGGGATCATGGACCGGCTGGACTCGCTGCTGCCGACCGCGCCGGTGGTCTGGCTGCTGCTGGTGCTCTTCGTCGGTTCCGGCTGAGCGACTCCCGCATACCGACAGACGAGGGGTCCGCCGTCCACAGGACGGCGGACCCCTCGTCTGTATCGGGCCTCGCCTCTACGAGGGAGGGGCGCAACGCGGCTACGACCGGACCCCCGCCCGCAGGAGGCGAGGCGACCGCACCCGTCAGCTCGGGTCCTGCAGGGCCGAGCGCATGTGGTGATGGAGCTCGACCGCCCGGCGGTGCATCCACAGGATCCAGACGCAGAACGCGACCACACCGACCGTGTAGATCAGGGGAAAGACCAGGGATCCGCTGGTCGCCCCGAGGACGAGCATGCCGACCGCGGTCAAGCCCATGACGGCCAGCCAGTACGGCAGCCACCGGCGTCCGCGCTCGATCTTTCCCAGCTGGTCGTCGACGAGCCGCCGCATGATCACCCGCTCCTCGGGATCCTGCGGCACCTCACGTCGTCGGATCTTGCGGTTGAGGTCGACCACCGCGCCGGGGGCGGCGCCCGTCGCGCGGCTGGTCCTGCGGCGCTGAAGGGCCAGAAACCCGATGATCACCGCGGTGTAGAGCAGGCTCTGGACCACCCATAAGCCCGGCTGATCATCCCGGCGGAACAGGGCGCCGAAGCCGATGCCCAGCACGAAGACCACCAGTGCCTGCGCCACCAGGCTGTGATTGAACCAGTGCTTCACGGCGTGCACGGCACGCACCTCCTGCGAACTCGGCGGGATGTCCCTCTCGTCTTCCGGGTACCCCGCCCGGTCCGGTCCATCGGCGTGGCGGTGACTACGCGTTCCCCAGCCTGCGCTCAGGGTGCACGGGAACCGGCCGGCCGGGGTGCGATCGGTCACTGCCGTGAGCACGGCCGGGCCTTCCCCGGGCCGTCGCAGGGCCGCCCACGTCGGGCGATGGCGGTCCGGTGAGGGGAGGCAGGACCGCGCTGCGCCCGCCCTCACCGGCGATGACCGTGAGGACTCCGGCGTGTCTGCGACACTGGAGGAACCATGCCTAAGCCCGGAGAACTCACTTTCGTCGCGCCCCGCGGAGCCAAGAAGCCCCCGCGGCACCTCGCCGACCTCACGCCCGCCGAGCGCAAGGAAGCCGTCGCCGCGACCGGCGAGAAGCCGTTCCGCGCCCAGCAGCTCTCGCAGCACTACTTCGCGCGCTACGCGCACGACCCGTCGGAGTGGACCAACATCCCGGCCGCGTCGCGGGAGAAGCTCGCCGAGGCGCTGTTCCCCGACCTGATGTCCGTGGTCCGGCACATCAGCTGCGACGACGACACCACCCGCAAGACGCTGTGGAAGCTGCACGACGGGACGCTCGTCGAGTCCGTCCTGATGCGCTACCCGGAGCGCGTCACGATGTGCATCTCCTCGCAGGCCGGCTGCGGGATGAACTGCCCCTTCTGCGCCACCGGGCAGGCCGGTCTCGACCGCAACCTCTCCACCGCGGAGATCGTCCACCAGATCGTGGACGGCATGCGGGCGCTGCGCGACGGCGAGGTGCCGGGGGGTCCGGCCAGGCTCTCCAACATCGTCTTCATGGGCATGGGCGAGCCGCTCGCCAACTACAACCGGGTGGTCGGGTCGATCCGCCGGCTGACCGACCCCGAGCCCGACGGGCTGGGGCTGTCGCAGCGCGGGATCACCGTCTCGACCGTCGGCCTCGTGCCGGCGATGCTGCGGTTCGCCGACGAGGGCTTCAAGTGCCGTCTCGCGGTCTCGCTGCACGCACCGGACGACGAGTTGCGTGACACGCTCGTCCCCGTGAACACCCGGTGGAAGGTGCGCGAGGTCCTGGACGCCGCGTGGGAGTACGCGGAGAAGTCCGGCCGCCGCATCTCCATCGAGTACGCGCTGATCCGCGACATCAACGACCAGGCCTGGCGGGGTGACCGGCTGGGCCGGCTCCTCAAGGGCAAGCGCGTGCACGTCAACCTGATCCCGCTGAACCCGACACCCGGCTCGAAGTGGACCGCCTCGCGGCCCGAGGACGAGAAGGCGTTCGTCGAGGCGATCGCCGCCCACGGGGTGCCGGTGACCGTCCGCGACACCCGGGGCCAGGAGATCGACGGGGCCTGCGGGCAGCTGGCGGCGTCCGAGCGCTGAGGCCGGAAACGGCCGTGTAGCCTGGGGCCGAAATCAATTTAATATTCCGACAGGGGAGCGCCACAGCGCTGAGAGTGCGGCACCAAGGACAGGTTGGCCGCAGACCCTCTGAACCTCGCCCGGGTCATTCCGGGTAGGAAGTTCGGACCTTACTCAAGCTGTTGCGCCCTGCCCGCTTCCGGTTCCACCGGTGCGGGCAGGGCCGCGTCTCTTCCTGGTCACCCCCAGGAGGAATCACATGAGTACCACCAAGAAGATCGCGGTGACGGCCGTCGCCGCCGCGCTCGGCGCCACGGCGCTCGCCGGATGCGGAAGCTCCGACGACGCGTCCTCCGGCGACGCGGGCACCAAGAGCCCGGGCTCCAAGACCGTCACCCTCGTCAGCCACGACTCCTTCAACGTCTCCAAGGGCGTGCTGAAGGACTTCACCCGGCAGACCGGCTACACCGTCAAGGTGCTGAAGAGCGGGGACGCGGGCGCCGCCCTGAACCAGGAGATCCTGACCAAGGGCTCGCCGCGCGGCGACGTCTTCTTCGGCGTCGACAACACCCTGCTCTCCCGCGCCCTCGACAACGGCCTGTTCACGCCGTACGAGGCCAAGGGCATCGACCAGGTCGCGAGCGACGTCCAGTTGGACGCCGGCAAGCACCGGGTCACCCCCGTCGATACCGGCGACATCTGCGTCAACTACGACAAGAAGTACTTCGCCGACAAGAAGCTGGCGCCGCCGAAGTCCTTCGCGGACCTGGCGAAGCCCGCGTACAAGAACCTCCTCGTCACCGAGAACGCCGCGACCTCCTCGCCCGGCCTCGGCTTCCTCCTCGGCAGCGTCGCCACCTACGGCGAGGACGGCTACCAGGACTACTGGAAGAAGCTGAAGAGCAACGGCGTGAAGGTCGTCGACGGCTGGGAGCAGGCGTACAACGAGGAGTTCTCCGGCTCCGCGGGCGGCAAGAAGGCCAAGGCCGACCGGCCGCTCGTGGTGAGCTACGCCTCCAGCCCGCCCGTCGAGGTGCTGTACGCGGACCCGCAGCCCAAGACGGCCCCGACCGGGGTCGCCACCGGGACATGCTTCCGGCAGATCGAGTTCGCGGGACTGCTCGACGGCGCGAAGAACGAGGCCGGCGGCAAGGCCCTGCTGGACTTCCTGATCAGCAAGAAGTTCCAGGAGGACATGCCGCTCAACATGTTCGTCAGCCCGGTCACCAAGGGGGCGAAGGTGCCGGAACTCTTCACCGAGTTCGGCGCGAGCATCGACAGGCCGACGACCGTCGCCCCGGGCACGATCGCCAAGAACCGTGAGCAGTGGGTCCAGTCATGGTCCTCGCTCGTAGTGAAGTAGACAGGACTCCCGTACGCGGACCGGGCGCGCGCGGGAGGGCCGCGCGCGCCCGGTCGCGGCGCGCGAGCGCGGTGCGGCTCGGCCTGATGGCCGTGCCCGTCGCCTTCTTCGCGCTGTTCTTCGCCTATCCCGTCGTCGCGATCGTCGGACGTGGGCTCAAGGCCGACGGTGTCTGGCAGTTCGGCCGGTTCAGCGAGGTGCTGACCCGGCCGGACATCCTGGACGTGCTCCGCTTCACCCTGTGGCAGGCGCTCGCCTCGACGGCGCTGACCCTGCTGATCGCGCTGCCGGGCGCCTACGTGTTCGCCCGCTTCGACTTCCCGGGCAAACAACTGCTGCGGGCGATCGTCACCGTGCCGTTCGTGCTGCCGACCGTCGTCGTCGGCACCGCGTTCCTCGCGATGCTGGGCCGCGGCGGCTTCCTCGACGACCTCTGGGGCGTGCGGCTCGACACCACGGTGTGGGCGATCCTGCTGGCACACGTCTTCTTCAACTACGCGGTCGTCGTACGCACCGTCGGCGGACTCTGGTCGCAGCTCGATCCACGGCAGGAGGAGGCCGCGAGGGTCCTCGGGGCAGGCCGGTTCGCCGCCTGGCGGCGCGTCACCCTGCCGGCGCTCGCCCCCTCCGTGGCCGCGGCGGCACTGATGGTCTTCCTCTTCACCTTCACCTCTTTCGGCGTCGTCCAGATCCTCGGCGGCCCCGGATACTCCACGCTGGAGGTGGAGATCTACCGGCAGACCGCCCAGCTGCTGGACCTGCCCACGGCCGCCGTACTGACCCTGGTGCAGTTCGTCGCGGTCGGCGCCATCCTCGCCCTGCACGCCTGGACCGTACGGCGCAGGGAGACCGCACTGAAGCTGGTCGACCCGGCGCAGACCACCCGCAGGCCGCGCGGCGCGGGCCAGTGGTCGCTGCTCGGCGGCGTGCTGCTGACCGTGCTGGTGCTCATCCTGCTGCCGCTCGCCGTGCTGGTGGAACGGTCGCTCGACGTGTCGGGCGGCCACGGCTTCGCCTACTACCGGGCGCTCGCCTCGGCGGACGCGAACAGCGGCACGTTCCTGGTCGCGCCCATCGAAGCGATCTGGAACTCGCTGCAGTACGCCCTGGCCGCGACCGCCATCGCACTGGTCGTCGGAGGGCTGGCCGCCGCGGCCCTGACCAGGCGGGCCGGCCGGCTGGTCAGGGGCTTCGACGCCCTTCTGATGCTGCCCCTCGGGGTCTCCGCCGTCACCGTCGGCTTCGGCTTCCTGATCACCCTCGACGAACCGCCGCTCGACCTGCGGACCTCCTGGATCCTGGTGCCGCTCGCCCAGGCGCTGGTCGGGGTGCCCTTCGTCGTACGGACCATGCTGCCGGTCCTGCGTGCGGTGGACGGGCGGTTGCGGGAGGCGGCCGCCGTGCTCGGCGCCTCGCCCCTGCGGGCCTGGCGCGAGGTGGACCTGCCCCTGGTGCGCCGGGCGCTGCTGGTCGCGGCAGGCTTCGCGTTCGCCGTGTCGCTAGGCGAGTTCGGCGCCACCGTGTTCATCGCACGGCCCGACAACCCGACGCTCCCGGTCGCCGTCGCCCGGCTGCTGGGGCGGTCCGGGGAGCTCAACTACGGCCAGGCGATGGCCCTCAGCACCATCCTGATGCTCGTCTGCGCGGTCTCGCTGCTGCTGCTCGAACGTATCCGTACCGACCGATCCGGGGAGTTCTAGAGATGCTGACACTCGAATCGGCCACCGTGCGGTTCGGTGCGCGGGCGGCGCTGGACGCGGTGGACCTGGAGGTCGCCGAGCACGAGATCGTCTGTGTGCTGGGGCCGAGCGGCAGCGGGAAGTCCACGCTGCTGCGGGTGATCGCCGGACTCCAGCAACTTGACGCCGGACGGGTGCTGCTCGACGGCGCCGACCAGGACGGGGTGCCGGTGCACCGGCGCGGACTCGGCCTGATGTTCCAGGACCACCAGCTGTTCCCGCACCGGGACGTCGGCGCCAACGTCGCCTTCGGGCTGCGGATGCACGGCGTGACCCGCGCCGAACAGGACCGCAGGGTCGCCGAACTCCTCGACCTGGTCGGACTCCCCGGCGCCGGGCGCCGCGCGGTGGCCTCGCTCTCGGGCGGCGAACAGCAGCGCGTCGCCCTCGCGCGCGCACTCGCCCCCCGGCCCAAACTGCTGATGCTGGACGAACCGCTCGGTCAGCTGGACCGCAGCCTGCGCGAACGCCTCGTCGTCGAACTGCGCGCGCTCTTCGGCCGGTTGGGCACGACCGTGCTCGCCGTCACCCACGACCAGGGCGAGGCGTTCGCGCTGGCCGACCGCGTCGTCGTGATGCGCGACGGCCGCATCGCCCAGGTGGGCACCCCGCTCGACGTCTGGCAGCGTCCCGCCTCCGCTTTCGTCGCCCGCTTCCTCGGCTTCGACAACGTGGTGGAGGCGACGGTCACGGGGGAGGCCGCGGACACGGACTGGGGCAAGGTGCCGGTGCCCGCCGGATCGCCGCAGGGGGCGTGCGACCTGCTGGTGCGTCCGGCCGGCGTCCGGATCGGCGCCCCGGAGGACGGCCTGCCCTGCACCGTGGGCGCCCGCACCTTCCGCGGCAACCACGTGGCCGTGACGCTGAACCCCGACGACGGACCGGCCCTGGACGCCGAGTGCCCGCTGCGCGGCACCCCCGAGGAGGGCGCGCGGGTCGGCGTCACCTTCGACGCGGCGGAGAGCGTCGTGCTGCCCGCCGTGTTCTGACGGGCAGCGGGCCGGACCGGACGCGCTACTTCGCCGACAGCCGGGCGAGCTCCTCGGACGCTTCCTCCACCGTGTCGACGAGTCCGATACGGGACTCCATCGGCCGGTCCGCGGCCAGTGCGCTCAGCAGCGGCCAGGCGGGCAGCTTCCGCGTCCAGTGGTCACGGCCGACCAGCACCATCGGGGTCGGCTCACCGCGTGAGCCGTAGTAGTTCGGGGTGGTGCTGTCGAAGATCTCCTGGACGGTGCCGGCCGCGCCCGGCAGGAATATGACGCCCGCGTTCGACCGGGCGAGCAGGCCGTCCTCGCGCAGGGCGTTGGCGAAGTACTTCGCGATGTGGTCGGAGAACGGGTTCGGCGGCTCGTGACCGTAGAACCAGGTGGGGATGGACACCGAGCCGCCGCCCTTGGGCCAGCGCTCCCGCACGGCGAACGCGGCCCGCGCCCAGTCGGTCACGGACGGGGTGAACGAGGGTGCCCCGGCCAGGATTTCGCAGGCCTCGTCCAGCATCGCGTCGGGGTGCGGAGCCGCGTAGGCCCCGAGGTTCGCCGCCTCCATCGCACCCGGACCGCCTCCGGTGGCGACCGTCAGCCCGCTACGGGCCAGCGTCCGGCCCAGGCGCGCCGCGGCCGTGTACGAGGCGCTGCCGCGGGCCGTCGCGTGGCCGCCCATCACACCGACCACCCGTGCCCCGACGAGGAGTTCCTCCAGCGCGTCGGAGACCGCGTCGTCGTGGAGCGAGCGCAGCATCGACGCGAAGACGTCGCCGTTGGACCGCGTCCCCTGGAACCAGCGGTAGGCGCGGGCGTCCGGCGTCGCCTCGTAACCGCCCTCCGTCAGCCCGTCGTAGAGCGCGTCGGCGGTGTAGAGCAGACCGCGGTACGGGTCGAAGGGGAGCCCGGGCACCGGCGGGAAGACGAACGCGCCGCCGGCCCGTACCTTCGCCTCCGCGCCGGGCTCCATCGGGCAGCCCAGGAAGACGGCGCCCGACGTGTCGGCGGCCAGCAGGGCGGCACTGCGGTCCGTCAGATCGACGGACTGGACACGGTGTCCGGCCAGCGAACCGGCGGCGACCGCCTCGTCGAATGCGGCGAGCGACTCGATCTCGACGCCGGGTGCGGGGGTGATCTCGTCCGGGTTCTTCACGCCCACATGCTACGGACCGGCCGCCCGCACCCGGCTACCCGGTCAGCGGGAGAGCGGCCAGCTCGGCGATCACCCAGGTCAACGGGGCGAAGACGAGCAGCAGCGCGGCCGCGCGCAGCGCCGTCGCGGCCCGCAGCGCCGAGGCCGGGGCGCCGAGCCGCAGCAGGGCCTGTGCCGTTTCGGCGCGCGCCTGCCTCGCCTCCAGCGCCGAGGTCAGCAGCGAGGCCGTCGTACAGCCGATGACGAGCACGGCGCCGAGCGCGGTGAGCGGTCCGAAGGGCCGCGGGCCCGTCCCGTACAGGGCGAACGCGGCGATGACCGCCGAGAGCACCGCACAGACGACACCCAGCGGCCGGCCGATCCGGCGCGCCTCGTCCATCAGCACCCGGCCCGCCAGCAGGCGTACGGCTCCGGGGCGTGCGGCCTGCAGCAGCCGCCCGCTGAGGTGGGCCAGCCCGGGTCCCGCCATGGCGAGACCGATCGCCGTCAGGGTCCATCCCACCAGGACCCAGGCCGGCGTGGAGTCGAGCTTTCCGGGGAGCGGGAACGGGCTGCCGGCCGACTCGCGGCTGGCGTACGCCTCGACCGCGAGTCCCGCGGCGGTCAGGGCCACGCCCCACGGCAGCCCCGTGGGCGGCTCGGCCGGCACCGGGACCTGCTCCTCCGGCACCAGGTCCTGCGCACCGTCCTGGACGCCCGCCGCCCGCAACGGCCTGGTGCGCAGCGCCAGCGCGCTCGCCGTCGCCGCGGCCGCGGGCACCAGGGTGAGGAGGACGAGGACGGCGGCCAGCGGCAGCGGCGCCTGCGCGTCGAGCAGCCCGGCGGCCGCGCCGTCGAACGGCAGCCCGGACAGGTCGCCGCGCAGGTGGAGGAAGAAGAGCAGGGCCACCATCGAGCCGAGGGTGCACGACAGGGCGGTGGAGACGGCGGCGAGCACACTGAGCCGGACCGGCCCGAGGCCGACGGCGGACAGTCCGGAGCGCGGGCGGGTGCTCGGGTCCGTGCGGGCCACCGCGACCGCGAACTGCACGGCGGCGGCCAGCGGCACGAAGCACCACAGCAGGCGCAGCACGGAGCCGGTGGAGTGCGCCGGGTGCCCGGAGGCGTAGCCCAGGGTGCACAGCAGCAGGAAGCCGACCCCGGCGGAGGCGGCCGCGACCAGCAGCCGGCGCACCAGGACCAGTGGATGGGAACCGCGGGCTAGACGGAGAGCGAGCACGCCGCGCGGCCCTCCGTGTCGGAGCCGGCGGGCAGGGCGAGCGTGGCGACCCGGCGCCCGTCCAGCAGCGGCACCGCACGGTCGGCGAGTGCGGCGATCTCCGCGTCGTGCGTGGCGAGGACCACCGTGATGCCGTGCGAGCGGGCCGCACTCGTCAGGGTGCGCAGCACGTGGGTGCGGTCGGTGCGGTGCAGGGTCGCGGTCGGCTCGTCCGCGAAGATCACCGCGGGGGCGGCGGCCAGCGCGCGGGCCACCGAGATCCGCTGCCGCTGGCTCTGCTGCAGGGTGTGCGGGCGCTTGCGGGCGCACATGCCGATGTCGAGGCGCTCCAGCCACTCCATGGCGGCCTTCTTGGCCTCCCGGTGCGAGGCGCCGCGCAGCAGCAGCGGAAGGGCGGTGTTCTCCCAGGTGTTCAGCTCCGGGACGAGCTGGGGTTCCGGGGCGATCCAGCCGAACTTGTCGCGGCGCAGCCGCTCGCGGAGCCGGGGGCCCATGGTGTGGACGGGGACGCTGTTGAACCACACCTCTCCCTGCTCGGGCACCAGCTGGCCGGAGAGGCAGTGCAGCAGGGTCGTCTTGCCGCTGCCGCGCGGGCCGGTCACGGCGAGGATCTCGCCGTCGCGGATCCCCAGGGACACCCCGCCGAGCGCGGGTGAGCCGTTGTGGGAGTGGTGCAGGGAACGCGCCCAGATCACGTCGTTGTCCGGCGGGGCCACCATGGCGTACACCTCGGTTCAGATCAGATATCCCGTTCCCCCGTACGGGGGAACGAAGAGGGGGCCGATCGGTCACTCGGCACCGTAAGGATTCGGACCGCGGTGTGCGCACAGCACGCGGCCCGGGTGCGCTTCTTCCCACTCGAATGGGCGCATCCGGGCCGCGTGGACCGTATGAAATGACCGCTGGAGGGCCGTCGGGGGACGGTCAAGCGGTGGTCAAACCGAGCTCGGTCGAGCAGGCGGTCGACCTCTCGGTCAGAGCTTCGTCCACGCCTCCGTGAGAACGGACCGCAGGATGCCCTCGATCTCGTCGAACGTGGACTGGTCGGAGACCAGCGGCGGGGCGAGCTGGACGACCGGGTCGCCACGGTCGTCGGCGCGGCAGTACAGGCCGTTGTCGTACAGCGCCTTGGAGAGGAAGCCGTACAGGACGCGCTCGGTCTCCTCGTCGGTGAACGTCTCCTTGGTGGCCTTGTCCTTCACCAGCTCGATGCCGTAGAAGAAGCCGTTGCCGCGGACGTCGCCGACGATCGGCAGGTCGTGCAGCTTCTGCAGCGTGGTGTAGAACGCGTTCTCGTTGTCGAGGACGTGCTGGTTGAGACCCTCGCGCTCGAAGATGTCGAGGTTGGCGAGGCCGACGGCGGCGGAGACCGGGTGGCCGCCGAAGGTGTAGCCGTGCAGGAAGGTGTTGTCACCCTCGTAGAACGGCTCGGCGAGCCGGTCCGAGATGATGCAGGCACCGATCGGCGAGTAGCCCGAGGTCATGCCCTTGGCGCAGGTGATCATGTCCGGCACGTAGCCGAACTTGTCGCAGGCGAACATCGTGCCGAGCCGGCCGAAGGCGCAGATGACCTCGTCGGAGACGAGCAGCACGTCGTACTTGTCGCAGATCTCGCGGACGCGCTGGAAGTAGCCGGGCGGGGGCGGGAAACAGCCGCCCGCGTTCTGCACGGGCTCCAGGAAGACGGCCGCGACGGTGTCCTCGCCCTCGAAGAGGATCTCCTGCTCGATCTGGTCGGCGGCCCAGCGGCCGAAGGCCTCCGGGTCGTCGCCGAAGAGCGGGGCGCGGTAGATGTTGGTGTTCGGCACCTTGTGCGCGCCGGGGACCAGCGGCTCGAAGGGGGCCTTGAGGGCCGGCAGGCCGGTGATGGACAGGGCGCCCTGCGGGGTGCCGTGATAGGCGACCGCACGCGAGATGACCTTGTACTTGGTGGGCTTGCCCTTGAGCTTGAAGTACTGCTTCGCCAGCTTCCAGGCGGTTTCCACGGCCTCGCCGCCACCGGTGGTGAAGAAGACCTTGTTGAGGTCGCCCGGGGCGTAGTCGGCGAGGCGCTCGGCCAGCTCGACCGCCTTGGGGTGGGCGTAGGACCACACCGGGAAGAAGGCCAGCTCCTGGGCCTGCTTGTACGCGGCCTCGGCGAGCTCGTGGCGGCCGTGGCCGGCGTTGACCACGAACAGGCCGGACAGGCCGTCGAGGTAGCGCTTGCCCTGGTCGTCGAAGATGTAGGTGCCCTCGCCACGCACGATGGTGGGAACGGGCGCGTTCTCGTAGTCCGACATGCGGGTGAAGTGCATCCACAGGTGGTCGTACGCGGTCCGGCTGAGGTCCTTGCTCACGGCTATCGGGTTCCCCACATATAGGTCTGCTTCTTGAGCTTGAGGTAGACGAAGCTCTCGGTGGAGCGCACACCGGGAATGGCCCGGATGCGTTTGTTGATCGTCTCCAACAGGTGGTCGTCGTCCTCGCAGACGATCTCCACCATCAGGTCGAAGGAGCCCGCGGTCATCACCACGTACTCGCACTCGGCCATGGCCGACAGGGCCTCCGCGACGGGATCGAGGTCACCCTCGACGTTGATCCCGACCATCGCCTGCCGCCGGAATCCCACGGTGAGCGGGTCGGTGACGGCGACGATCTGCATCACGCCCTGGTCGAGCAGCTTCTGGACGCGCTGTCGCACGGCCGCTTCGGAGAGGCCGACGGCCTTGCCGATCGCGGCGTACGGACGACGCCCGTCCTCCTGGAGCTGCTCGATGATTGCGAGGGACACGGCATCGACCGCTGGGGACGATCCGCTCCCGGTCCTGGAGTCTGCGCTGCGACTGGCCACGGACCCACTCTGCACCGGGACTCGCCCGTCTCGCAACCCTCAATCGATGAAATTCGTTGTTGAGAGGCTCAGATCTCACTGAATCCGAAGTAATCGGTGGTTGGGTATGTCGAAAGCGTTACCCGAGCGACTACGCTGGATGTCTCACCCATTGGACTTCAGAGCAGGAGGGCCGGCTGTGACCACCGAGGTGCGCCGTCTGCGCAACTACATCAACGGAGAGTTCCGTGACGCCGCCGACGGGCGGACCATCGACGTGGTCAACCCGGTGACGGAAGAGGTCTACGCGACCTCACCGCTCTCCGGCGCGGCCGATGTCGATGCCGCCATGGACGCCGCCGCCGCCGCATTCCCCGCCTGGCGCGACGCCACGCCCGCCGAGCGCCAGCGCGCCCTGCTGAAGATCGCGGACGCCTTCGAGGAGCGCGCCGAGGACCTCATCGCGGCCGAGTCCGAGAACACCGGCAAGCCGGTCGGGCTCACCCGCACCGAGGAACTCCCGCCGATGGTGGACCAGATCCGCTTCTTCGCGGGCGCCGCACGGCTGCTGGAAGGGCGCTCGGCCGGCGAGTACATGGAGGGGCTGACCTCCATCGTCCGTCGCGAGCCGGTCGGGGTCTGCGCGCAGGTCGCGCCGTGGAACTACCCGATGATGATGGCCGTCTGGAAGTTCGCCCCGGCGCTCGCCGCGGGCAACACCGTCGTCATCAAGCCGTCCGACACCACCCCCGCGTCCACCGTGCTGATCGCCGAGATCATCGGGCAGATCCTGCCCAAGGGCGTCTTCAACGTCATCTGCGGCGACCGTGACACCGGCCGCGCGATGGTGGAGCACCCGACCCCGGCGATGGCCTCCATCACCGGTTCGGTACGGGCCGGCATGCAGGTCGCCGAGTCCGCCGCGAAGGACGTCAAGCGGGTCCACCTGGAGCTCGGCGGCAAGGCGCCCGTCGTCGTCTTCGAGGACACCGACATCGCCAAGGCCGTCGAGGACATCTCCGTCGCCGGCTACTTCAACGCCGGGCAGGACTGCACGGCCGCGACCCGCGTGCTGGTCCACGAGTCCATCCACGACGAGTTCGTCACCGCGCTCGCCAAGGCCGCCGCCGACACGAAGACCGGGCAGCCGGACGACGAGGACGTGCTCTACGGCCCGCTCAACAACGCCAACCAGCTGAAGCAGGTGACCGGCTTCATCGAGCGGCTCCCCGCCCACGCCAAGGTCGAGGCGGGCGGCCACCGGGTCGGCGACAAGGGCTACTTCTACGCCCCGACCGTCGTCTCCGGCCTCAAGCAGGACGACGAGATCATCCAGCACGAGGTCTTCGGCCCGGTCATCACCGTGCAGTCGTTCACGGACGAGGCCCAGGCGCTGGAGTGGGCGAACGGCGTCGAGTACGCCCTGGCCTCCTCGGTGTGGACCAAGGACCACTCCCGCGCCATGCGGATGTCCAAGAACCTCGACTTCGGCTGCGTGTGGATCAACACCCACATTCCGCTCGTCGCCGAGATGCCGCACGGCGGATTCAAGAAGTCCGGCTACGGCAAGGACCTCTCCGCCTACGGCTTCGAGGACTACACCCGCATCAAGCACGTCATGACCTCGCTCGACGGCTGACCACCGCGACGAACCGTACGGAACGCGGCCCCGGGCACTCGCCCGGGGCCGCATCCGTGCTCCCGGTCCCGCCCGGCATCGACAGGGTGTGCGCGGGGGGCGGCCACCGCTGGACGGATGGTCCATTGCCCGCCGCACCCGCCGACCGGCATCCTGCGCAGGTGCGAGCAATCCCGAAGAACCCCATGTCCCGCCGGTCCCTGCTCCGCGCCTTCGGGGCGGGGGCGGCCGGCGTCACGCTGGCCGGCTGCGGTGTGCCTGCCGCGTACGTGAAGCCCGGCGACCGGGCCGGACGCGACTCCTCCGCCAGTGACCACACCCTGCACTTCGCCAACTGGCCGCTCTACATCGACACCGACGACGAGGACGAGTCGAGGCGGCCCACCCTGGACGCGTTCAGCAAGCGCACCGGGATCTCGGTCACGTACACCGAGGAGATCAACGACAACGACGAGTTCTTCGGGAAGATCAGTCCCGCGCTGATGAACCACCAGCGGACCGGCCGGGACCTGATCGTCATGAGCGACTGGATGGCCGCGCGGTTCGTCCGGCTCGGCTGGGTCCAGGAGATGGACCGGGCCGAGCAGCCCAACGTGACGAAGTACCTCGATCCGCAGCTGCGCTCGCCCGCCTTCGACAGGGGCCGGACGCACAGCGTGCCCTGGCAGTCCGGGATCACCGGCATCGCCTACAACCGCAAGAAATTGGGCCGGGAGATCCGGCACATGAGCGACCTGTGGGCGCACGACCTGCGCGGCAAGGTGACGCTGCTGTCCGGACTCGACGAGTCCTTCGCCCTGCTGATGCAGGGCAACGGAGTCGACATCACCCGGTGGCAGCGGGACGACTTCTACGACATGTGCGACCAGGTGGAGAAGCTGGTGCGGACGAAGCACATCCGCCGCTTCACCGGCAACGACTACATCAAGGACCTCTCCACCGGCGATGTGCTCGCCTGCCAGGCCTACTCGGGCGATGTCATCCAGCTCCAGGCGGACAACCCCGAGATCGAGTTCGTGGTGCCCGAGGAGGGGGCCGAACTGTGGGCGGAATCCCTCATGATCCCCAACCTCGCCGGCCACAAGCGCAATGCGGAGAGGCTCGTCGACTACTACTACGAGCCCGAGGTCGCCGCCGAGCTCGCGACGTGGGTCAACTACGTCTGCCCGGTCCCGGCCGCCCGGGAGGTACTGGCCTCCGCCAAGGACGAGGAGACCGCCGCGCTCGCCGAGGACCCGTTGATCTTCCCCGACGACGCGATGCGCAAGCGGCTCGCCATCGCCCGCGACATCACCTCCGAGGAGCGGACCGAGTTCGCCAAGAAGTGGAACTCCATCGTCGGGCTGTGAGCTCCGGTCCCGGACACCTGTGACGAGGGCTTCCGGCGGGTACGGAAGCGGAAGAACGGCACCACGCGGAATGCGCGTGGTGCCGTTTCGTCGTGGTGCGGCGCGGCTCTTTCCGGCGCCGCCGCTCACCTGCACCTACGCACCAGTCGGTTGTTTCACCTTGCTGTCAAAAATTTTCAATATCCGAGCGACATCTTGTGCTCATGTGTTCGTGATGCTTGAGTGTCAGGCGCTTCCCTCTCCCCCCATCTCCCCCACCAGGAAGCGCGGTCACAAATGAATCGGAGTGTCATGCGCATGCCATCCCCCACGCGCAGTTCGTACGTCCTTGCCGTCGCGGTCGCCCTCGTGGGCACGGTCGTCGGCGTCACCGGCCAGGCATCCGCCGCCCAGCGGGCCCCCGAGCCGAGGGTGGCGGCCGCGGCAGGCGCCACCCTTCCCGTCAGCTCCGCCGAGGCGGAGTCCGCCGCCACCACCGGCCAGAAGATCGGCCCCGATCACACCCAGGGCGCGCTTGCCTCCGAGGCATCGGGCCGGCAGGCGGTGCGCCTGGCCGGCGGGCAGAGCGTGGAGTTCACCCTCGACCGGGCGGCCAACGCGCTGAACGTCGCCTACAACGTGCCCGACGGGCAGAGCGGTTCACTCGCCGTCTACGTCAACGGCACCGAGCTCGACGAGTCCCTGGCCGTCACCTCCAAGTACAGCTACGTCGACACCCCCTGGATCGTCGGCGCCAAGACCCATCACCTCTTCGACAACGCACGCCTCCTCCTCGGCCGCAGCCTGCAGGCGGGCGACAAGGTGAAGCTGGTGGCCGTCTCTACCGAGGTAACCGTCGACGTCGCCGACTTCGAGCAGGTCGAGGAGCCCGCCGCCGCGCCGGCGGGTGCGATCTCCGTCGTGGACAAGGGCGCCGACGCCACCGGACAGCAGGACTCCACGCAGGCCTTCCGCGACGCGATCACCGAGGCCAAGGCCGGCGGCGGCACCGTATGGATCCCGGCGGGCGACTTCAAGCTCGGATCCGAGCTCAGCGGTGTCGAGAACGTGACGATCCAGGGCGCCGGCAGCTGGCACTCGGTCGTGCACTCCTCACGGTTCATCAACCAGACCGGCTCCGCCGGCAAGGTGACCATCAAGGACTTCGCGGTCATCGGCGAGGTCACCGAACGGGTCGACAGCAGTCCGGACAACTTCGTCAACGGCTCCCTCGGCCCGGACTCCCGGGTCAGCGGCATGTGGGTGCAGCACCTCAAGGTCGGCCTCTGGCTGACCGGCAACAACGACAACCTGGTCGTCGAGAACAACCGGATCCTCGACACCACCGCGGACGGCCTGAACCTCAACGGCAACGCCCACGGCGTGCAGGTGCGCAACAACTTCCTGCGCAACCAGGGCGACGACTCACTCGCCATGTGGTCGCTGAACGCCGCCGACAGCGACTCCACGTTCGCGAACAACACCATCTCCCAGCCCAACCTGGCGAACGGCATAGCCATCTACGGCGGCAGCGACATCACCGTCAAGGACAACCTGATCAGCGACACCAATGCCCTCGGCAGCGGCATCGCCCTCTCCAACCAGAAGTTCGCCGACCCGTTCTTCCCCCTCGCCGGCACCATCACGGTCTCCGGGAACACCCTCGTGCGCACCGGGGCCGTCAACCCCAACTGGGGCCACCCGATGGGTGCGCTGCGCGTGGACGCGTACGACAGTGCCATCGAGGCGAACGTGCGCATCACCGACACCACCATCGAGGACAGCCCGTACAGCGCCTACGAGTTCGTCTCGGGCGGCGGTACCGGCAACGCGGTCAGGAACATCACCGTCGACGGGTCGGCCGTCGACGGGGTCGGCACGGTCGTCGTCCAGGCCGAGACGCCGGGTGCGGTGACGATGTCGAACGTCACCGCCACGCAGGTCGGTGCGGCAGGCGTCTACAACTGCCCCTACCCCGCGGGCTCGGGCACCTTCACGCTCACCGACGGCGGCGGCAACTCCGGCTGGGACAGCACCTGGGACGACTGCTCTGCCTGGCCCGAGCCGGGCAGCGGCAACTAGACGGTAGCGACCTGCCGGGTGGGGCCTTCTGCCCCGTCTCATCGCCGGGCCGCCCGGATCCGGGACACGGATCCGGGCGGCCCGGCGGCACCGCGCGAGCCCCCGCCAGGGCGGCCCGGACACTCCACGTGCGGCAGCGGAATCGACCGGCAGGGCCCGCCTCCGGGGCGGTGTAAAGAGCCGTTAAAACCGGGCGTACGCTGCAGACATGAGCGAGCGACGCGCCCTGCAGAGGCGTATACGCGTGTGGTTGGTCGTCTTCATCGTCTGTCTGGTGCTGAGCGGGCTGACCGCCTTCCCGCTCGTCCACGAACTGCGCTGGACCGAGGATCTGCTGAGCTCCTCGGCCTCACCCGTCCCCGAGCACTTCCCGGCCCTGCTGGAGTGGATCACCCGGGTCCGCACCGGACTGGACGAGGCCGACGCCTCGTACCCCTTCGTCCTGTACGGCACGGACTGGCTGGCCTTCGCGCATCTGGTCATCGCGGTCGCCTTCTACGGCCCCTACCGCGATCCGGTCCGCAACATCTGGGTCATCGAGTTCGGCATGATCGCCTGCGCCGGGATCATCCCGCTCGCGCTGATCTGCGGACCGATCCGTGACATCCCCATCTGGTGGTCGGTCATCGACATGTCGTTCGGTGTCATCGGCGTGATCCCGCTGCTGGTGGTGCACCGGATGATCAAGCGGCTGGAAGCCATGGAGCGGACGCCCCAGCCGGTGTCCGGGCCCGTGGCGGCTCCGGCGGGCTGACTCACCCGGCGGAAGGGGCGCCGAAGGCCGCCACCACGATCTTCATCGCTGTGGCGTTCATGCCCTCCCCCTTCGCGTCCGTCGCGTCGACGCTGTAGACGAGGGTCCGGGAAAGTCCGCGGGTGGCCGCGATGACCGTGTTGTAGCCCCAGCGGCCGCCCGTCTTGCCCCAGACCTCACGGCCGCCCAGCGTCATCACGGAGAGTCCCGCGCCGTACGCGGCGGGCTTGCCCGTGCCGTACTCGCGCACCGAGGAACCCGGCAGCGTGAACATCTCCTCCAGCAGCGGCCCGCGCACCACCCGCCCGCCGAACAGCGCCCGGTCCTCCACCGCCCGCAGATAGGCCTTGCGCGTCACGGCGAGCCGGCCGAAGGCGTAGGCCGCGGCGAACACGAACAGGGAGAAGAGCAGTTCCCTGAGGGCGTCGCTGTCCAGTCCGACGGAGACCAGCACCGCCAGGGCCGTGAGCCCCGCGATCCCGAACCGCTTCGGCGGCGAGGAGAGCTCGGCCACCGTGTAGATCGCCAGGAGGCCGGTGTAGGGGAGCGGCTGGCCCGGGCCGTCGACCGCGAACTTGTACAGGGCGCCGGCCACGAGCACGGCGATGAGGACCGCGACCGGTGCCCGGCGGCGGGCGGCCAGCGGCAGCACCGTCAGGGTGGTCAGCCCGTAGGCCGTCCACGTCGCGTCCGGCAGTTCCGGGGCGCGCGGGACGACGAACGGCATGGTCATGGCGGCCTGGACCAGCAGCGTGATGAGGAGGTCGACGGTGCGGGGGCCGGCCCGCCGCGCTCGCGCCGTGAGGGTGCGTATGCGCATCGGGGCGCCGTCAGCGCTTGCGCGCCACGGCGCCGAACTGGGCGACCCCGGCCGCCGCGGAGCCAGGCGCGGGGCGCCAGTGCGCACACGAGACGATGCCCGGTTCGACGAGGTCGAGCCCGCTCAGGAACGCCGCGAACTCGAAGCGGCTGCGGGCGGTGATCGGGGGTGTGGCGTTCTCGTTCCAGAACCGCATGGCCGCCTCGTTGCCCTCGCCGCCCAGCTCCAGGGTGGGGTGGGTGAGGACCAGGTAGCTGCCGGACGGCACCGCGTCCATCAGCTGCCGGACGATGCGCAGCGCCTCCTCCGTGTCCAGGACGAAGTTCAGGATGCCCAGGAGCATGACCGCGACCGGCCGCTCCAGATCGAGGGTGCTGCCGGCGGCCCGCAGGATCTGCCCGGGATTGCGGGCGTCCGCGTCGATGTACTCCGTCGCGCCCTCCGGTGAGCTGGTCAGCAGCGAGCGGGCGTGCGCCAGGACGATCGGGTCGTTGTCGACGTACACGATGCGGGCGTCCGGCGCGGTGTGCTGGGCGACCTCATGGGTGTTGTCCGCGGTCGGCAGCCCGGTGCCGATGTCCAGGAACTGGCCGATGCCCGCGTCCCCGGCCAGATAGCGGACGGCGCGCCCCAGGAACGCCCGGTCCGCCCGCGCCACTTCGCCGATGCTCGGATACACGCCGGTGACCTGGTCGCCGACCGTCCGGTCCACCGGGAAGTGGTCCTTGCCGCCGAGCCAGTAGTTCCAGACCCTGGCGTTGTGCGCGATGTCGGAACGGACGCGGGCGGGGAGGGAGTTACTGCGGGGGACGGTCACGTCTGCTCCTCTGGTGCCGGGCCTGGCATCGGGACGATGAGGTGCGTCCATGATGCCGGACCGATCAAGAGGCCTGTGTGTCTGCGGAGTTGAGGATCAGGGTGTGCAGCACATCGATCCGGTTGGTGGTGATGGAGTCCACGCCCTGCCGGATCAGCCGGCGCATCGTGCGTCCGGTGTCCGCGGTCCAGGCCGAGACCAGCAGTCCGTCCCGGTGGTTGCGGTCCGTCAGCTCCCGGCTCACCAGGCCGAAGCGGTAGTTCAGCCAGCGTGGCCGCACGGCTGCCAGCAGCGCCGCCCGCGGCGGCACGAGCGTCGTCCAGGTCATCGCGATCTCGGCGGACGGATCGGCCGACCGCACCCGCAGCATGGCCTCGGGCCCCGCGCAGTAGTAGGCGCGCGCACCGGCGCCGCACTCCCGCACCACCCCGACGGTCCTGCGCACCGACTCGTCGGTGGAGCCGGGCAGATCGATCATGACGCGGTGCGCCCCCACGGCGAGCAGCGCGGCGCGCAGGGTCGGCACGCCGCCCGCCGTCAGCTCGGTCACCTCCTGGTGGGTGAGCCGGTCCAGCCGCAGGTCATGGCCCCAGAGCCGGTCCAGGGTGGCGTCGTGCAGCAGGACCGGCACGCCGTCGCGGGTGACCCGGACGTCGATCTCGACCGCGTCCGCCCCCGTTCGAGGGCGGAGCGGATCGAGGGGATGGTGTTCTCGCGGACACGGTACGGATCTCCGCGATGGGCGACGGCGGTGACAGGGGTGGCCATGGGGCCATTGTCACCGTCCGGGGTCACCGGCCGGTGCGCCCCAGCCAGCTCGTCGTGTACGTGTCGATCTCGGTGGACAGCGTGCGCTTGCCGGCCGGGTCGAGGAAGGAAGCCTCGACGGCGTTCTTCGCGAGCGCGGCCAGACCCCGCTCGTCGAGGCCCAGGAGGCGGGCCGCCACCGCGTACTCGTTGTTGAGGTCGGTGCCGAACATGGGCGGGTCGTCGCTGTTGATCGTGACGAGCACGCCGGCCTCCACCATCTCCCTGACCGGGTGCTGCTCGATGTCCGCCACCGCGCGGGTCGCGATGTTCGAGGTGGGGCAGACCTCCAGCGCGATCCGGTGCTCGGCGAGGTGCTCCAGCAGCTTCGGGTCGCGCACGGAGCTGGTGCCGTGGCCGATGCGCTCGGCGCGCAGGGCGGTCAGGGCGTCCCAGACCGTCTGCGGTCCCGTGGTCTCCCCGGCGTGCGGCACGGAGTGCAGGCCCTCGGCGATGGCCCGGTCGAAGTACGGCTTGAACTGCGGGCGGTCCACGCCGATCTCCGGGCCGCCGAGGCCGAACGAGACGAGCCCCTCGGGCCGCAGGTCGACGGCGAGCCGGGTGGTCTCCTCGGCTGCCTCAAGTCCGGCCTCGCCCGGGATGTCGAAGCACCAGCGCAGCACCACTCCGAGCTCGGACTCGGCCGCCTTGCGGGCGTCCTCGATGGCCTCCATGAAGCCCTGCTCCGGGATGCCGCGGCGGGTCGAGGAGAACGGGGTGACGGTCAGTTCCGCGTAACGGATGTTCTGCCGGGCCATGTCGCGGGCGACCTCGAAGGTCAGCAGCCGGACGTCCTCCGGGGTGCGGATCAGGTCCACGACCGAGAGGTAGACCTCGATGAAGTGGCCGAAGTCGGTGAAGGAGAAGTAGTCGGCCAGCGCCTCGGGGGCGGTGGGGACCTTGGAGTCGGGATGGTGCGCGGCCAGCTCGGCGACGATGCGGGGCGAGGCCGACCCGACGTGGTGCACATGGAGCTCGGCCTTGGGCAGCCCCGCGATGAAGGGGTGCAGATCGGTCATCGGATCCTCCGGGGGCGTGGAGTGACGCGGTGCCCGGATCCGCGTGGGAACCGGGCAGTGGACGGAAGTCATCGTAGGACGGGAGCGGGCCGTAGCGTGACGGTCATCACGATGGGGGAGGCCCATGTCAGACAACACAGAGCAGCCTGCGGACGGGGCCGCGCAGCGCGATCCGTGGGCTCCGCCGGACAACAGGGTGCCGCTGGAGAAGAACACCGAGGACACCCGCCCGCCGCCCGTGCACGACCAGCAGACCGTCACCTCGATGCCGAACGCCGCACCGGGCCCCGCGCCCACGGTCGGTTTCGGTGACGCACCGGACGCGGGGCAGCCGTCCGGCCCCGGCGGCTGGTACGGCCCCGGCACCCTGCCGCCACCGCCGGTCGGCCCGAACGGTCCGGGGCAGCCGGTCCCGCCGCCCGTGGGGCAGTACGGCTACCCGGCCGGTCAGCCCCCGCAGCCGGGCGGGCACTACGGCTACCCGGCGCCGCAGCCCCCGCAGTACGGCGGCTACCCGGGATACCCGGGCTACGGCCAGAACGGCTGGGGCGGACCCCAGCCGGCGAACGGGCTGGGGATCGCCTCCATGGTGCTCGGCATCATCGCGGTGGCGGGCTTTTGCATGTACGGCCTCGGCATCATCCTCGGCGTCCTCGCGCTGATCTTCGGTCTCATAGGCCGGGGCCGGGTCAGCCGGGGCGAGGCGGACAACGGCGGGGTGGCCCTGGCGGGCATCATCCTCGGCTCGATCGGCATCGTCGTCAGTGCGGCCTTCCTGGGATTCTTCATCTGGGCCGTCACCAACGACAGGTTCGACGACGACAGCGACTACGAGTACCAGCCGACGGCGGTCTCCATGGTCGTCGGCGTGGGGCGGTAGCACCGCTCCCGCGGGCCGGAGCAGCAGACGGACGGGCCGCGGGGCGGTGGGATCTCCTCCCACCGCCCCGCGGCCCTTCTCATGTCCCGCTCGTCCTGCCGCGCAGCTCGTCCCGCGCGTCCATCAGCGCGAAACCGAGCAGATTCAGGCCCCGCCAGGACGCCGGATCCTCCGCACGCGGATCGTCCGCCGCCAGCCCGATGCCCCAGATCCGGTCCATCGGGCTCGCCTCCACCAGCACCCGCTCGCCCGTGCCCAGCAGGAACTCCCGCAGCGCCGGATCCTGGCCGAACTTATGGACGCTGCCCCTCACCACGAGCCCGTACCGCTCGCGCTGCCAGAGCGCATCGTCGAAGTCGCGGACCAGGCGGCCCACCTTCTTCGCCTCGGCCGGGCTCCTCGCCGCCACCGCCCGGGCCGCCGCCTCCGCGTCACCGAACAGCCGCGCCTTGCCGGCCATCATCCAGTGCTCGGCCGACGCGTACGTCACGCCGTCGACCGTGAACGGCGACGGCCACCACTGGCTGAGGCAGCTCGCACCGATCGCACCGTCCGGGCGCGGCCGGTGCCCCCAGAACCTCAGGTACTTCACCTTCTCGCCGCGAGCGGCACGCGCCACCAGTTCGTCGGCATCCCGGACATCCCCCATGCGTTTCATGACACGCGAGTCTGGCATCCGCCACTGACACTACGTACGGGGAATTCCGCACCGACGCGACACATGGTCGACAGATTCCGTTGCGTAACCAAAAGGCAACAACGGAATCACTTGTTGGGCTCAGTCCCCTCTGTCAGGATCGGCACTCAAATCGAGCAGAAGCTACGCCGCCCCCGCTCTCCGGGGAAGCGGCGGAGGAGAGCGTGATGGGCAACAGCTTCCAGGTACAGGACCGCTTCGCGGACGGCGCGCAGTACATCGGCGGAAGACTGCGGCCCGGCACATCGGGACGCAGCCACGACGTGGTGAACCCGGCCACGGGCCGAAGCGTCTATACATACGAGCTGGCGGGCACCGCCGACGTGGACGCGGCCGTCGCCGCCGCCCGCGCGGCCTTCCCCGGCTGGTCGGGGGCCACCCCGGCCGAGCGCTCCGAGGCGATGCACCGCTTCGCCGCGGTCCTCGCCGAGCAGGCGGACGACTTCGCGTACGCGGAGTCCCTGCAGTGCGGCAAGCCGGTCAAGCTCTCCACCGAGTTCGACGTGCCCGGCACGGTCGACAACACCTCGTTCTTCGCCGGTGCCGCCCGCCACCTGGAGGGCAGCTCGGCCGCCGAGTACGACGGCGACCACACCTCGTACGTACGGCGTGAGGCGATCGGCGTCATCGGCTCCATCGCCCCCTGGAACTACCCGCTCCAGATGGCTGCCTGGAAGGTGCTCCCGGCCATCGCGGCGGGCAACACCATCGTGCTGAAGCCCGCCGAGATCACCCCCCTGACCTCGTTGATGTTCGCGCAGGCGGCCACCGAGGCGGGTATCCCGGACGGCGTGATCAACATCGTCACCGGCGCCGGCAAGGACGCGGGCGAGCACCTCGTCGGCCACCCCGACGTCGTGATGACCTCCTTCACCGGCTCCACCGCCGTCGGCAAGCGGGTCGCCGAGATCGCCACCTCCACCGTCAAGCGCCTCCACCTCGAACTCGGCGGCAAGGCCCCCTTCCTGGTCTTCGACGACGCGGACCTGGAGGCGGCGGTCAACGGAGCGGTCGCCGGAGCCCTCATCAACACCGGCCAGGACTGCACGGCAGCCACCCGGGCCTACGTCCAGCGCCCGCTCTACGACGCCTTCGTGCAGGGCGTCGCCGAGCTGATGGAGACGGTCCGGCTCGGCGACCCGTTCGCCCCGGGGACGGACCTCGGCCCGCTGATCAGCCACGCCCAGCGCGACCGGGTCGCCGCCTTCGTCGAGCGTGCCCGCGCCTACGCCACCGTCGTCACCGGCGGCGAGGCCCCGGGCGGCGAGCTGGCCGACGGCGCCTACTACCGGCCGACCCTGGTCACCGGAGCGGCCCAGGACAGCGAGATCGTCCAGTCCGAGATCTTCGGCCCCGTCCTGGTCGTGCTGCCCTTCGACACCGACGACGAAGGCATCGCGCTGGCCAACGACACCCCCTACGGACTCGCCGCCTCCGCCTGGAGCCGCGACGTGTACCGGGCGGGCCGCGCCACCCGCGAGATCCAGGCGGGCTGCGTCTGGGTGAACGACCACATCCCGATCCTCAGCGAGATGCCGCACGGCGGATACAAGGCCAGCGGCTTCGGCAAGGACATGTCCTCGTACTCCTTCGAGGAATACACGCAGGTCAAGCACGTCATGTACGACAACACCGCGGTCGCCCGCAAGGACTGGCACCGCACCGTCTTCGGGGACCGATAACCCGGCCGGTCCGGCCGCCGACCCACCCGAAAGGGCAACGCGCATGGAGCAGTACGAGCCCGAGCGTCTCTCCGCGGCCCAGCTGGCCGCGATGCGTCGCAGTCTGACCAGTGGCAGGGGAGCCCTCACCCGCCGATCGCTGCTGCGCGCCTCCGGCGCCGGCGCGCTCGCACTGGGAACCCTGAGCGCGTGCGGAATCCCTCCCGCCAAGCGGGAGGGGACGCGGCGGCCGCCTCGGACGACCACTCGGCCCAGGAGAAGCAGATCAACTTCTCCAACTGGACCGAGTACATGGACGTCAGCGAGGACGAGAAGCACCGGCCCACCCTGGACGCGTTCACCGAACGCACCGGGATCAAGGTCAAGTACACCGAGGACATCAACGACAACGTCGAGTTCTTCGGCAAGATCAAACCGCAGCTCGCGGCCGGCCAGGACACCGGCCGCGACCTGATCATCGTCACCGACTGGCTGGCCGCCCGCGTCATCCGGCTCGGCTGGGCCCAGAAGCTCGACCCGGCGAACCTGCCGCACGCCTTCGCCAACCTCTCGTCCCAGTTCCGCACCCCCGACTGGGACCCGGGCCGTGCCTACTCGTATCCCTGGACCGGCATCCCCACGGTCATCGCGTACAACGCCAAGGCGACGGGAGGCCGCAAGGTCGACTCCGTCAGCCAGCTGCTGGACGACCCCGAACTCAAGGGCCGGGTCGGCTTCCTCTCGGAGATGCGCGACTCGGTGGGGATGACCCTGCTCGACATGGGCAAGGACCCCGGCACGTTCACCGACGACGACTACGACGCCGCGATAGCCCGGATCCAGAAGGGCGTCGACAGGAAGCAGATACGCCGCTTCACCGGCAACGACTACACCGCGGACCTCGACAAGGGCGACATCGCCGCCTGCGTCGCCTGGGCCGGCGACATCATCCAGCTCCAGGCCGGGAACCCGGACATCAAGTACGCCATCCCGGCCGCCGGATACGTCACCTCCAGCGACAACATGCTGGTCCCGGCCAAGGCGCGGCACAAGACGAACGCCGAGAAGCTCATGGACTACTACTACGAGCCCCCGGTGGCCGCCCGGCTCGCCGCGTACATCAACTACGTCTGCCCGGTCGACGGCGTCCGCGACGAACTGGCCCGGATCGACAAGGCCATGGCCGCCAACACGCTGATCCTCCCGGACAAGGCGATGGCCGCGAAGTCGCACGCCTTCCGTTCCCTGACCTCCAAGGAAGAGACGGCGTACGAGGAGAAGTTCGCCAAGCTCATCGGCGCCTGACCGCCGCCCTCCCTTCCCTGATCTCCCTCTGACACCACTGGGACTGCGATCCATGACACAGCAGCAGACAGGCGGCGACGTCCGCCTCACCGGGATCAGCAAGACGTACGGCTCCTTCGCCGCCGTCCAACCGCTCGATCTGACCGTTCCGCAGGGCTCCTTCTTCGCGCTGCTCGGCGCGTCCGGCTGCGGCAAGACCACCACCCTGCGAATGATCGCGGGCCTGGAGGAGGCCACCACCGGCACCGTCTCGCTCGGCGGCCGGGACATCACCGGCCTCCCGCCGTACAAGCGCCCCGTCAACACGGTCTTCCAGAGCTACGCGCTCTTCCCGCACCTCGACATCACGGAGAACGTCGCCTTCGGCCTGCGCCGGCGCGGCATCAAGTCGGTCAAGAAGCAGGTCGACGACATGCTGGAGCTCGTCCAGCTCGGCGACTTCGCCCGGCGCAAACCGCACCAGCTCTCCGGCGGCCAGCAACAGCGCGTCGCCGTCGCCCGCGCCCTGATCAACCACCCGCAGGTGCTGCTGCTCGACGAACCGCTCGGCGCGCTCGACCTCAAGCTGCGCCGCCAGATGCAGCTCGAACTCAAGCGCATCCAGACCGAGGTCGGCATCACGTTCATCCACGTCACCCACGACCAGGAGGAGGCCATGACCATGGCCGACACCGTCGCGGTGATGAACGCCGGCCGGGTCGAACAGCTCGGCGACCCCGCCGACCTCTACGAGAACCCGCGCACGACCTTCGTCGCCAACTTCCTCGGCACCTCGAACCTCATCGAGGGCGAGGTCGTCTCCACCGGCACGGACATCGTCGTGGCCGCGGGCGGCGGGAAGCTGCGGCTGCCCACCGACCGCTGTCCGGCCCCCACCGCGAGCGGCGGCAAGCTGCTCCTCGGCATCCGCCCCGAGAAGATATCCCTCACGCACCGCGACGACGCGGACTCCATAGAGCAGGGCCGCAACCGGGTCACCGGACGGATCGTCGACTCCAGCTTCATCGGCGTCTCCACGCAGTACGTGGTGGAGAGCCCGGCCGGCAAGGCCCTCCATGTGTACGAGCAGAACGTCGAGCGGCGCGCGGGGCTCACCTCCGGCGCCGAGGTCGTCCTGCACTGGAACCCGGCGCACACCTTCGGCCTGGACGCCGCCCAGGACATCGACGCCGGTGTGGAGACCGTGGAGGACGCGACGTGACCGTCACCCAGGAGGCACCCCCGCTCCCGCCGCCGAGCCGCAGGTGCGCAAGCCCTCCACCCGCAAGCGCCTCGTCCCCTACTGGCTGCTGCTGCCCGGCATCCTGTGGCTCGTCGTCTTCTTCGCCCTGCCGCTGGTCTACCAGGCATCGACGTCCGTGCAGACCGGATCCCTGGAGAAGGGCTTCGAGGTCACCTGGCACTTCCAGACCTACTGGGACGCGCTGACCGACTACTACCCGCAGTTCATCCGGTCCCTGCTGTACGCCGGCACCGCCACGATCCTGTGCCTGCTGCTCGGCTACCCGCTCGCCTACCTCATCGCGTTCAAGGCGGGCCGCTGGCGCAACCTGGTCCTGGTACTGGTCATCGCCCCGTTCTTCACCAGCTTCCTGATCCGTACGCTCGCCTGGAAGACGATCCTCGCGGACGGCGGGGCGGTCGTGGACGTACTGAACACGCTGCACGTCCTGGACGTCACCAGCTGGCTCGGCTGGACCGAGTCCAACCGGGTGCTGGCCACGCCGATGGCGGTGGTCTGCGGTCTCACGTACAACTTCCTGCCGTTCATGATCCTGCCGCTCTACACCTCGCTGGAGCGGATCGACGGCAGGCTGCACGAGGCGGCCGGCGACCTGTACGCCACCCCCGCCACCACCTTCCGGAAGGTGACGTTCCCGCTCTCCATGCCGGGAGTGGTCTCCGGCACCCTGCTGACCTTCATCCCGGCCAGCGGTGACTACGTCAACGCCGAACTGCTGGGCTCCACCGACACCAAGATGGTCGGCAGCGTCATCCAGACGCAGTTCCTGCGCGTCCTGGACTATCCGACGGCGGCCGCGCTCTCCTTCATCCTGATGGCGGTCGTCCTGATCGCGGTCACCCTCTACATCCGCCGCTCCGGGACGGAGGACCTGGTCTGATGCCCGTACTGCGCTGGCTGCGACGCCATCTGATCGTCATCGCGGGTCTGCTGACCCTCGCCTACATGATCCTGCCGAACATCGTCGTGATGGTGTTCTCCTTCAACAAGCCCAACGGCCGCTTCAACTACTCCTGGCAGCGCTTCTCGCTGGACGCCTGGAAGGACCCCTGCGGCGTCGCCGACATGTGCGGCTCGCTCTCGCTCTCCCTCCAGATCGCCGTCTGGGCCACGGTCGGCGCGACCGCGCTCGGCACGATGATCGCGTTCGCCCTGGTCCGCTACCGCTTCCGGGCGCGCGGCGCGATCAACTCGCTGATCTTCCTGCCGATGGCGATGCCCGAGGTCGTCATGGCCGCGTCGCTGCTCACGCTGTTCCTCAACATGGGCGCGCAGCTGGGCTTCTGGACGATCCTCATCGCGCACATCATGTTCTGCCTCAGCTTCGTCGTGACGGCGGTCAAGGCGCGGGTCATGTCGATGGACCCCAGGCTGGAGGAGGCGGCCCGCGATCTGTACGCAGGACCGGTGCAGGCCTTCCTGCGGGTGACCCTGCCGATCGCCGCCCCGGGAATCGCCGCGGGAGCACTGCTCGCCTTCGCGCTCTCCTTCGACGATTTCATCATCACCAATTTCAACGCGGGCTCGACCGTGACCTTCCCGATGTTCGTCTGGGGTTCGGCACAACGCGGCACGCCCGTGCAGATCAACGTCATCGGTACGGCGATGTTCATCATTGCGGTACTGGTGGTTCTCGCCGGCCAGCTGATCGCGAACCGGCGGAAGAACAGCGCACGACCCTGAAAGTCCCGAAGGAGTTGGAAACCATGGCCCCAGCTGCCATGCGCACCGCTGCCCAATCACTCGCCGACGCGAAGCCGGTCTCGTTCTGGCTGGACGACCCGGGCCGGCCCGAAGCGCTTCCCGCGCTCACCGGCGACGAGCACTGCGATCTGCTCGTCATCGGCGCCGGCTACAGCGGACTGTGGACCGCGCTGCTCGCAAAGGAGCGTGAACCGGAACGCGACGTCGTCCTCATCGAGGGACACGAGACGGGCTGGGCCGCCTCCGGCCGCAACGGCGGGTTCTGTGCCGCCTCCCTCACCCACGGCCTGCCCAACGGGCTGGAGCGCTGGCCCGAGGAGATCCGGGAACTGGAGGAGCTGGGCGCGCGCAACCTCGACGCCATCGAGGCGGCGGTCGCCCGCTACGGCATCGACTGCGAGTTCGAGCGCACCGGCGAGATCGATGTCGCCACCCAGCCCCACCAGCTCGAAGAGCTGCGGGAATGGCACCAGGAAGCCGACCGCCTCGGCTTCGGCGGGGTCGAGTTCCTGGACCGTGACGCGCTGCGCGCCGAAGTCGACTCACCGACATTCCTGGGTGGCCTCTGGGACCGGCGCGGCGTAGCGATGCTGCACCCCGCCAAGCTGGCCTGGGGCCTGAAGCAGGCCTGTCTCGACCTGGGCGTCCGGATCTACGAGCACACCCGGGGGCTGGAACTGGCCAGAACCGGAACCGGAATGGCGGTCCGCACCCCGTACGGAAAGGTGCTGGCCCGCCGGGTCGCCCTCGGCACGAACATCTTCCCCTCGCTCGTGAAGCGGGTGCGTCCGTACACCGTGCCGGTCTACGACTACGCGCTGATGACGCAGCCGCTGACCGCCGACCAGCTCGCCGCCATCGGGTGGAAGAACCGGCAGGGACTGGGGGACAGCGCCAATCAGTTCCACTACTTCCGGCTTTCCGCGGACAACCGGATCCTGTGGGGCGGATATGACGCGATCTATCCGTACGGCGGCCGGCTCAGCGCCGATCTCGACCAGCGGCCGGAGACTTTCCTGAAGCTCGCCGGGCAGTTCTTCGACTGTTTCCCGCAATTGGCCGGAGTGCGTTTCAGTCATGCCTGGGGCGGCGCGATCGACACCTGTTCCCGGTTCTCCGCATTCTTCGGTACGGCCCATCAGGGCCGGGTCGCCTATGCCGCCGGATACACCGGACTCGGGGTCGGGGCCACCCGGTTCGGCGCCGATGTGATGCTCGATCTGCTCGCGGGCGAGCGGACGGAGCGGACCGCGCTGGAGATGGTGCGCAGCAAGCCGATGCCGTTCCCGCCCGAGCCGCTCGCCTGGGCCGGGATCGAGCTGACGAAGCGGTCCCTGGCCCGGGCCGACGACAACGGCGGCCACCGCAATCTGTGGCTGCGGACGATGGACCGGGTGGGGCTCGGCTTCGACAGCTGAGCCGCGGCCGGCCGGGGGTGTGACCCAGCTCACCGGCGATCGACCGCCGAACCCGCGTAATGGAGCGGCCCCACCCCGCTCTCTCCCGTGAACGCACCGGCAACTCCCTGCCGGTGCGACACGGAATGGAGGCCGGCCATGACTGGCTCGGAGGTCAGGGCAGCAGTCGAGTGGCTGGCGTCGGTGGCGCCGGACCCCGATGCCTGCCGGTGGGAGTGGGAGCGCAATCCGCAGGGGATCGCGCTCCTGCCCGCCGGCCGGCGCTGGGACGTGCTGATTCTTCCCGGGGAGCTGGGCTATCCGACGCTCGATGTGCTCACCCGTCTCATCGACCGGCCGGGGCCGGTCCTCTCGGACTTCGGCGACGCCCGGATGGGCTTCTTCGTGCCGCCGGGCACCGTCACCCGCTGGATCGGGACGGGGGTACGCGGTGCGGGGCAGGGGACCTGGATCGTCGTGCCGTATCCGGGCCGCGCCGCCGGCGGGGTGCGCTGGCTGATCCCGCCGGACGGATCGGGCACGCTCACCGACGCCACGCTGCTGGAACTCGCGATGCACGAGGCCGCGGCGGGGGAGCGGGAATAGGGGCGGCGGTGCCAGAGGTCTTGACAACCCGATTGGTCTGGACCAGGTTGTGGCGCCACACCCAATTACCCCCTGCACGGAGGCCGTTGTGGAACGCACGGGACCCCCCGCCCGCATGACCGGACTTCTGGCCGCCTTCTCGGCGGCCCTGCTGGCCGCAGGCGGCCTGGCGGCCTCGGCCCCGGCCGCCGCCGCGGCCGACGCCGATCTGGCACGCAACGGCACCTTCGAGGCCGGCCTGGACGGCTGGAGCTGTACGGGCGGCAGCGGCGCCGCTGTCAGTACGCCCGTGCACGGCGGCACCTCGGCACTCAAGGCGACCCCGGCCGGCAGCGACAACGCCAAGTGCTCCCAGGCCGTGACCGTCAAGCCCGACTCCACGTACACGCTGAGCGCCTGGGTGCAGGGCAGCTACGTCTACCTCGGCGCGGACGGCACCGGCACCACCGACGTCTCCACCTGGACGCAGTCCGCCCCGGCCTGGCAGAAGCTCACCACCACGTTCAAGACGGGCCCGTCGACCACCTCGGTCAACGTGTACACACACGGCTGGTACGGCACCCCGGCCTACTACGCCGACGACCTCACGCTCATCGGCCCCGGCGGCGCCCCGGTCACGATCCCGGCCGCCCCGCGGGCCTCACCGCCGGCACCCCCACGTCCTCCTCGGTCCCGCTGTCCTGGACCGGCTCCGCGGGCGCCACCGGCTACAACGTCTACCGTGGCGGCACCAAGGTCCTGTCGGCCACCGGCACCTCCGCGACCGTGACGGGCCTGACCGCCGCGACCGCGTACAGCTTCCAGGTCAGCGCCACCAACTCCGCCGGCGAGTCCGCGAAGTCCGCCGCGCTCTCCGTCACCACCAAGACGGGCAGCACCGGGGGTGGCGGCGCCCTGCCGGCCCACGCCCTCGTCGGCTACCTGCACTCCAGCTTCGCCAACGGCTCCGGCTACACCAGGATGGCGGACGTACCCGACTCCTGGGACGTCATCGACCTCGCCTTCGGTGAGCCGACCTCCGTCACCTCGGGCGACATCCGCTTCTCGCTCTGCCCGGTGGCGGAGTGCCCGAACGTCGAGTCCGCGGCCGAGTTCAAGGCGGCCATCAAGGCCAAGCAGGCCGCGGGCAAGAAGGTGCTGATCTCCATCGGGGGCCAGAACGGACAGGTCCAGCTCGCCACCACCGCCGCCCGTGACACCTTCGTCTCCTCGGTCAGCAAGATCATCGACGAGTACGGCCTGGACGGCCTGGACATCGACTTCGAGGGCCACTCCCTCTCGCTGAACACCGGGGACACCGACTTCCGCAGCCCCACCACGCCGGTCATCGTCAACCTGATCTCCGCGGTCAAGACCCTCAAGGCCAAGTACGGCGACAAGTTCGTCCTCACCATGGCCCCCGAGACCTTCTTCGTGCAGCTCGGCTACCAGTACTACGGCTCGGGCCCGTGGGGCGGCCAGGACCCGCGCGCCGGCGCCTACCTCCCGGTGATCCACGCCCTGCGCGACGACCTCACCCTGCTGCACGTCCAGGACTACAACTCGGGCTCCATCATGGGTCTGGACAACCAGTACCACTCGATGGGCGGCGCCGACTTCCACATCGCGATGACCGACATGCTGCTGACCGGCTTCCCGGTGGCGGGCGACCAGACCAGGACCTTCCCCGGTCTCCGTCCCGACCAGGTCTCCATCGGCCTGCCGGCCTCCACCCAGGCGGGCAACGGCCACACCTCGCCCGCCGAGGTCACCAAGGCGCTGAACTGCCTGACCAAGAAGACCGACTGCGGCTCCTACGCCACGCACGGCACCTGGTCCGGACTGCGCGGACTGATGACGTGGTCCATCAACTGGGACCGCTTCAACAACTGGGAGTTTTCGAAGAACTTCGACGCCTACTTCGGCAGCTGACACCCTGCACGAGGAGCAGCAGCCCGCACAGGAGCCAGCTGCCCAGCACGTCCAGCGGCCAGTGATAGCCGCGCAGCACCAGGCCGATGCCCGTCGCCACCGTCAGCAGGACGGCGGCGACGGGCATCGGCCATCCGCGCCTCATGTGCGGCGCGAGGAGCAGCGCCGCCGCTCCGTACGCCACGGCGGCGGTCGCCGCATGGCCCGACGGGTAGTAGCCGGTGGCGTCGGTGAGCGGTCCCGGCCGGCTGATCCAGTCCTTCAGCGGGACGACGAGCAGGGGCACGGCGGCCATCGTCAGGACCGCGCCGAGCGGTGCGCGGCGCGCACCGCGCACCAGCGACCAGAGGACCGCGCAGCCCAGCACCGGCAGCGCGACCTGCATGTTGCCGAGGTCGGCGAGGAACTCGGTGAGCCGGGCGGGGCCGTGGCCGACGACGGCCCGGCCGATGCGTTCGTCGAGAGCGCGCAGCGGGCCGTCGGCCGCGATCTGCCAGGTGGTGAGCGCGAAGAGGGCCAGCAGGCCCGGCACCACGGAAACGAGAAGAGCCGTCCGCCCCGGAACAGGGGGGGTTGTTCCGGGGCGGACGGTCGGACCGGTTTGCCGCACGTCCCGGGGGGTGTGGGACGGACGGCCATCCGATCGGTGAGGAGTTCCGGAGCCGGAGGCCCCAGTGGTGTGCGCGAAGGCACAACCAGGACGGCGCTGGGGAAGCTCCGACCCGGTATCGCCCGCAGTTTCCTGCGGGCGGGGTGTTTCTCTCATCTGCGGAAACCGTACGTCAGGCAGTGGGGGAACCGACAGGCACAACCGTAAGCCGCCATCGCCCCCGCACACGTTCTTCACAGGCCCTCACCCGGGCCCCGGGCATCCCCGGAGAAAACGCCGAGCGCCGGCTCCGGGGATCGCACAGGAATCAGATCCGGCCGAAAGCCTGCTCGAGGACATCGAGGCCCTCGCCCAGCAGGTCCTCGCCGATCACCAGCGGCGGCAGGAAGCGCAGGACGTTGCCGTACGTGCCACAGGTGAGGACGAGGACACCCTCGGCGTGGCAGGCCTTCGCGAGCTGCGCCGCCGCCTCCGGGTTCGGGTCCTTCGTGCCGGACTTCACCAGCTCGATCGCGATCATCGCGCCGCGGCCGCGGATGTCACCGATCAGGTCGCCATTGGGCAGCTTCGCCTGCATCTCGGCGAGCCGGCCCTTCATGACCTCCTCGATGCGCTTCGCCTTCCCGTTCAGGTCCAGCTCGCGCATCGTCTCGATGGAGCCGAGGGCGCCGGCGCAGGCGACCGGGTTGCCGCCGTAGGTGCCGCCGAGGCCGCCCGCGTGCGCGGCGTCCATGATCTCGGCGCGGCCGGTCACCGCGGAGAGCGGGAGGCCGCCCGCGATGCCCTTGGCGGTGGTGATCAGGTCCGGGACGATGCCCTCGTCCTCGCAGGCGAACCACTGGCCGGTACGGCAGAAGCCGGACTGGATCTCGTCGGCGACGAAGACGATGCCGTTGTCCTTGGCGAACTGCGCGATCGCCGGGAGGAAGCCCTTGGCCGGCTCGATGAACCCACCCTCGCCGAGGACCGGCTCGATGATGATCGCGGCGACGTTGTCGGCGCCGATCTGCTTGGTGATCTCGTCGATGGCCTGGGCGGACGCCTCCGCACCGGCGTTCTCGGCACCCGTCGGCCAGCGGTAGCCGTACGCCACCGGCACCCGGTAGACCTCGGGGGCGAACGGGCCGAAGCCCTGCTTGTACGGCATGTTCTTCGCCGTCAGCGCCATCGTGAGGTTGGTCCGGCCGTGGTAGCCGTGGTCGAAGACGACGACGGCGGTGCGCTTGGTGTACGCACGGGCGATCTTCACCGCGTTCTCGACGGCCTCGGCGCCCGAGTTGAACAGCGCGGACTTCTTGGCGTGGTCGCCCGGCGTGAGCTCGGCCAGCTGCTCACAGACCTCGACGTACCCCTCGTACGGAGTGACCATGAAACAGGTGTGGGTGAAGTCGGCGAGCTGCGCGGACGCGCGGCGCACGACGGCCTCGGCGGAGGCGCCGACCGAGGTCACGGCGATGCCGGAACCGAAGTCGATCAGACGGTTGCCGTCCACGTCCTCGATGATCCCGCCGCCGGCGCGGGCGGTGAACACCGGCAGGGTGGAGCCCACACCTGCGGCGACCGTCGCGAGGCGGCGGGCCTGCAGCTCCACCGACTTCGGGCCGGGAATGGCAGTGACGACGCGGCGCTCCTGCGGAATTGCGGTCATGCGGGGCTCCTGGGGGTGTTTCGGACGCTTCTCTTTCTGCAGGCTAGGGGCGGGGACCGGGTGCGGGCATGCTCCGATCGGGAGTGGTGCGGGGCGTGTCCTTGTCCGTGACGGACAGAAGACGCGCGCGGGACCCCGCGGGGGCCGCCGCGGCCCCCGGCCCGTCACTATCCGGGCGCCTTGCTGAACTCACCGTGTCCGCGCACTAGATTGGCCGTGCAGCGGTCGCACTGGCTGGTCAGGGGGCAACGGTTCATGGACAACGAAGGCACGCACGGCGCCCGGGGCACACGGGGTGCGCAGCCGCCCGACGGGCGGCCCGGCCGCCACGGGAGCTCCGTGCCGCGCCCGGCCGGGCCACCGCCGACGGCCCCGCCCGGCCCGCCGCCATTCGCCCCGCCCGCGTTCCCGCCGGCCGTCCCGTCGCCCGCGGCGGAGCCGTCCTCCATGACGCCGCCCGCGGCCCCGCCCCCGCCCGGCCGGTACCGGAACACCCCTACGCGGCCCCCGACGGCCGACTGGCTGAACGCGCCGCGCCCCGAGAGCGATCCGGGCGTATGGCGCTACGCCTATGTGCCGCGGCCCGCCGAGCGGCTGTCCCGGCCCTCCCTGGTCGGCCCGGCGGCCACCCTGCTGCTGTGGCTGCTGCTGTGGCTGCTGCTCGCCCAGCGAAGCGTCCCCTACGTGTACAAACCGATCGAGATCATCACCGGGCCCGAGTGGTGGGTGTTCGGCGGCCTCCGGGAGGACGCGCCCGAACTCGTCAGGACCTCCACCACGCTCTACTTCCAGGCGCTGGTGCTCCTCCTCGGCTTCTGGGCCGCCCGGGTCGGCAACTGGGCGGGGCTCTTCCGTTACTACGCGGGTGAGCGGCTGGACCGGGCCAGAGCGGTGGCCACGGTGGCGGCGGCCGTGCTCGGCCTGTGGCTCTACTTCACCGAACGCGTACCGCTGGTCGGCCTGCTGTACCCCCTCATCCCCCAGGGCGTGATGCAGGGCGGCGGCAACAGGTACGCGGCCGTGCTGATCTCCTGGCTCCTCTACGCCCTGGCCGCCGCGGCGATCATGTGGCCCTTCGCCCGGGCCGGCGCGTGGTCGAAGGAGCTGCGTCCCCTCCTGCGGCGCGGCAGTCAGGCCCCGCCGCGGCCCCGGGCCGCCCCGGCACCGCCCGGGACCGCCCCCGTACCGGCTCCGGCGGACTGGCCCGAGCTGCGGGCCGCCGGCCGCGTGGACGCCGCCGAAGCGTTGACGGCGGCCGTGCGCGCCGGCCGGATGAACGACGTTGACTGTGTACGGCTGCGCCACGCCTGGGCGGTCGCCCGGACCCGCCCCGACCGCCTCGAATCCTTCACCGAGACCGTGCTGCGCAAGGGTGCGGGAGCCTTCCTGCACCCCTCGGGCCACCGGGACCTGCCGCTTCGCACCGCCCCGCACGACCCGCTCGTCGGCCAGGTCCGGATCGGCGGCTGCGCGGACGACCCGCGCAACCCCTATCCGCGCCGCGGTTCGGGCATGGCGCTGGAGCCCGCGTCCCTGGGGACCTCGCTCCTGGCGGTGGGGCCGCCCGGCTGCGGGAAGACCGCCGCGGTGGTCCTGCCGGTCGTCGAAGCCCTCGCCATCAGGGCGCTCACCGGCCAGGCAGCGGTGCTCGCCGTCGGCGGGGCCGGTGCGCAGCTGGGACCGGACGACGCCTACGACGTCGTCGTCAGGATCGGTGACCCCGCATCCGTGCACGACTTCGACCTGTACGGCGGCACGACCGACCCCGACGAGGCCGCGGCCACCCTCGCGGAGGGACTGGTCGGCGACATCCCGGGCGTGGACAGCAGGCGGGCGGGGACCGTCCTCGGCCAGCTGCTCGGCCCCTACCGCACCGCCCACGGCAGGTTCCCCGGCGTACCCGAACTCCGTGAACTCCTCGAAGGCTCCGTCGCGGCGCTGAGCGGTCTGCGCCAGGCACTGGAGGCGGCCGGCGACCGCACGATGCTGCGCGAGCTGGACGCCCGAGCCCGGCAGGCCGGCGGCGCGGGCGATCCGGCGGCCGTGCTCGCCGACCGGATCGCGGTGCTCGACCGGCCCGCCTTCGCCGGGTTCTTCGCCACCGGTGACGGGGCGCGGCCGTTCTCGCTGCGCTCCCTGGAGCAGCACCCGCTGCGCGTGCGCATCGATCTGCCGGAGCGGGCGCACGCCGAGGCGTCCCACGTGCTGGCACGCCTGGTCCTCGCCCAGTTCAACGCGATCGCCGCTGCCCGCTCCGACCACTCGCTCTTCGTCTGCCTGGTCCTGGACGACGCGACCCACACCGTCACTGCCGAAACCGTGCGGGGCATCCGGCGGCTGCGCTCCGTCAACGCGGGGGCGGTCCTCGCCCTGCGCACCCTGGACGACGTGCCCGAGGGGCTGCACACCGCTCTGCTCGGCGCCGCCGGCTGCACCATGGCCTTCCCCGGCCTCACCACCTGGGACGGCAAGCGCTTCGCCGAGGCGTGGGGCAAGGAATGGGTGGAGGTCCGGGAGGTCGCCCAGCACGGCGTCTTCGCCGATCAGCCGCTCACCCGTGCCCTGCACGCCCTGCGCAAGCTCGCCACCGGCAAGGCCGTGACCACGGACGCGGTGACCGTGCGGCAGGTCGAGCGGGAACGCTGGTCCGCCTCCGGACTGGCCTACGAGCTGCCGGCAGGGCACGCGGTCCTCTCCCTGACCACGGTCGACGGCGAACACGCGCCCCCGCTCCTGGTGAACCTGGGAGGCTGACGGGTTACGTGGGAGTAATGGTGCGGCAGGGGTGAGAGCGGTTACGGGAACCCTGCCGCCCTGGCAGAATCGAAGACAGCCGTTCATACGGGACGGCAAAATCGATGCCCTCTCCCAAAGGTCTCCCGTCCCATGCCCCCCACCCTCGCCTCGCTCGTCCAGCACTCGGCGCTCAAACTCACGGTCCGTGCGGGGGCGGACCGGCTCGATACACCCGTGCGCTGGGCGCACGCCAGCGAGCTCGCCGACCCCGTCCCGTACATGGAGGGCGGTGAACTGCTGCTGGTCACCGCGACCAACCTCGACGCCGCGGACCCGCAGGCCATGCAGCGGTACGTACGACGGCTGGCGGGCTCCGGGGTCGTCGGGGTGGGCTTCGCCATCGGCGTCAACTACGACGACGTACCGCAGGCGCTGGTCGAGGCCGCCGAGGAAGCGGGGCTGCCGCTCCTCGAAGTGCCCCGCCGCACCCCGTTCCTCGCCATCGCCAAGGCGGTCTCGTCCGAGATCGCGGCCGACCAGTACCGGGCAGTCACCGCCGGTTTCGAGGCGCAGCGCGAACTCACCAAGGCCGCGCTCTCCGGCGACGGACCCGGCGAACTCCTCGTCCGGCTCGCCGCGCACGTCGACGGCTGGGCCGCGCTGTACGACACCTCCGGGGCCGTCGTGGCCGCCGCCCCCGACTGGGCGGCCCGCCGCGCGGCCCGGCTCACCCCCGACGTGGAACGCCTGCGGGACCGGCCGGCCCCCGCCAGTGTGGTCGTCGGCGACACCGACGACCGGGTTGAGCTCCAGTCCCTGGGCACCGGCCGCCGGGCCCGCGGCGCACTCGCCGTCGGCACCGGTGCGGCACTCGGCACGGCGGAGCGCTACGCGGTGCACTCGGCGGTCGCCCTGCTCACCCTCACCACGGCCCGCTCCCGCTCGCTCCAGGGCGCCGAGCAGCGGCTCGGCGCGGCAGTGCTGCGCATGCTGCTCGCCGGCCAGCCCGACCACGCACGTGCCGTGGCCGGAGACCTCTACGGCGGGCTGCTCGACGCGCCCTTCCGGCTGCTCATCGCCGAAGCCTCCGAACCGGCCGGCACGGCGCAGCTGGCCGAGGCGATGGAGACGGCGGCCTCCCGCTCCGGCGAGACCGTACTGATGGTGCCCGAGGGTGAACGCCTCGTCGTGCTGGCCGCCGACGGCGGAGCTTCGGTCGCCGCCTGCACGGTCTACGCGGAGGCCCAGGAGGAGCGGCCCGCGCACGAGCCGCCGGTGGAGGACACCGGCGTGGTGGTGGGCCTCTCCGCCCCCGCGGGACCGATCGCCGTCGCGGGCGCGTACAAGCAGGCCGAGCAGGCCCTGTCGGTGGCCCGCCGACGGGGCAGGGCCCTGGTCGAGCACGAGGAACTGGCGTCCGGCTCGGTGCTGCCCCTGCTCGCGGACGACGCGGTACGGGCCTTCGCGGACGCCATCCTCCGCGCCCTGTACGAGCACGATGCCAAGGGACGCGGCGACCTGGTGGCCTCCCTGCGGGCCTGGCTCTCGCACCACGGCCAGTGGGACGCGGCCGCCGCGGACCTGGGAGTGCACCGGCACACCCTGCGCTACCGGATGCGACGGGTGGAGGAGATCCTCGGCCGCTCGCTCGACGACCCGGACACCCGGATGGAACTCTGGCTGGCCCTCAAGGTCACGAGCCCCCCGACCGCCCCGTAGCGCGGAGACCCGGCGGTCCGCCCCGCCGCCCGATTCATCCGACAAACCGGCGCACCCCGGGGCGCCTCTGCTCCACGCCGGACAAACGCCAGGCGCGAGCCGCGGCCCTACGGTGGGGACGGAACACCCCACGACATCGAAGGGCCGGAACCTCCATGACCTCCACCCACGCCTTCTGGCTGGCCGGCCGCGAGGCCACCGGCGAGGAAAGCTTCGACGTCACCAACTCCTGGGACGGCCGGCTCGTCGGCACCGTCAGCGTGCCGACCGAGGCCCAGGTCGAGGAGGCGGTCGCCGCCGCACACGCCGTGCGTGACGAGTTCGCCGCGACCCCGGCCCACGTCCGCGCCGCCGCGCTCGACCACGTCGCCCGGCGCCTGGTGGAGCGCACCGAGGAGATCGCCCAGCTGATCTCCGCCGAGAACGGCAAGCCCATCAAGTGGGCGCGCGGCGAGGTCGGCCGCGCCGTCTCCGTGTTCCGGTTCGCCTCCGAGGAGGCCCGCCGCTTCAACGGCGGCGACGCCCAGCGCCTGGACACCGACGCCGGCGGCACCGGCCGCCTCGGCCTCACCCGGCGCTTCCCGCGCGGCACGGTCCTCGGCATCGCACCGTTCAACTTCCCGCTGAACCTGAGCGCCCACAAGGTCGCCCCGGCCATCGCCGTCGGCGCCCCGATCATCCTGAAGCCCGCCCCGGCCACCCCGATCTCCTCGCTGATCCTGGGCGAGCTGCTGGCCGAGACCGACCTGCCGGCCGGCTCCTGGTCCGTGCTGACGGTCCCCAACGACCGGATGCCCGCCCTGGTCCAGGACGAGCGCCTGCCCGTGATCTCCTTCACCGGGTCCGCCCCGGTCGGCTACGCGATCATGGACTCGGTGCCGCGCAAGCACTGCACCCTGGAGCTCGGCGGCAACGGCGCCGCGGTCGTCCTCGGCGACTACGCCTCCGAGGCGGACCTGGACTGGGCCGCGACCCGCATCGCGACCTTCTCCAACTACCAGGGCGGCCAGTCCTGCATCTCGGTGCAGCGCGTCATCGCGGACACCGCGGTCTACGACCGGCTCCTGCCGAAGATCGTCGCGGCCGTCGAGGCCCAGGTCACCGGCGACCCGTCCGACGCCGCCACCGACGTCGGCCCGCTGGTCAACGAGGACGCGGCCGTGCGCGTCGAGTCCTGGGTCGACGAGGCCGTGCAGGCCGGCGCCCAGCTGCTCACCGGTGGCAAGCGCGACGGGGCGACGTACGCGCCGACCGTGCTCGCCGAGCTCCCCGACGGCGTCAGCCTCTCCTGCGAGGAGGTCTTCGGACCGGTGCTCTCGGTGGAGAAGGTGGACGGCGAGACGGCGGCGTTCGCCTCCGTCAACTCCTCCAAGTACGGCCTCCAGGCGGGTGTGTTCACCCACGACCTGCAGACCGCGTTCCGCGCCCACCGCGCGCTCGAGGTCGGCGGCGTGATCATCGGCGACGTCCCGTCGTATCGCGCGGACCAGATGCCGTACGGCGGCACCAAGGAGTCCGGCGTCGGCCGGGAAGGTGTCCGGTACGCGATGGACGACTACACCTACGAGCGCGTCCTGGTTCTCACCGGCCTCGCCCTGTAGCCCCTGGCCCCTGCCCGCCGCCCGGACAGCACGGCGACGGGCGGGCAGGAGACAGGTGACAGACGAACGGCCGGAGCCCACTGTGCGGGGGCTCCGGCCGTTTCGTTCGGATCGTCTGTTTCAGCCGGACGATCCGAGAGAGTTCTAGCCGCGCACCGCCGCCAGGCCCTGGTCGTACAGGTCCAGGATGTCGCCCTGCCCGTTGCTCTCGACCCAGGTGGCAGCGGCGGCGTCGAAGCACGCGAACGAGGTCGCGATGATGGCGCGAACCTGCGCCCTGCCCGCCCCCGAAGGGCCCGGCCTGGCTTCAAGCAGCGGCAGTAGTTCCTCCTGGCAGCGCACGCGCTTGCCCAGGTGGGCCGCGCGCAGCGAATCGGTGTGGTGCACCAGGCGAAAGCGCTCCCACGCGTCCTCGGGACTTGTGTGAACGGAGAGCGCGGCCTTGAAGGCGGTGCGCAACGCCTCCCAGACGTCGGCCTCCTCGGGCTGTTCGCGGACGGTCTCCGTCATGAGTGCCACGAACTCGTCCTGGCTACCGCCGACGAGGTCTTCCTTGGTGCCGAAGTAGCGGAAGAGGGTGCGCTGGGAGACGCCCGCCTCGCGGGCGATCTGCGCGATGGTCGTGGCCTCATACCCCTGCTGGCTGAACAGGCGCAACGCCGTTCGCAGGATCTCCTGGGCGGCCAACTGCCGCGTCCGGTCCCACAGCGTGGGCGCGGCCGCCCCCTTGCCTTTTGTTCCCTGCGTCATACCACCAGCTTAGCGCGGCCTGCCAACCTGGCATTTGCTGAACGCTTGGCAGTCACTGCCAGTCAGGCGTACGCTGCCATGAGACGGGGTCATCAGCGAGGAGAGCGGCCGTGACAGCGAAAACAGCACTCATCACCGGCGGAACCAGCGGCATCGGCAAGGCCACTGCGGAACTGCTCCACTCGCGCGGCTACCGCGTCATGGTCACCGGACTCGACGGTGTCGGTGACACCGGCCTTCATCCGGACGTCATCGCCATCCGCGCCGACGCCGCCTCACTCCCCGACATCGAACGGGCCGTGGAGCAGGCCCGCGAGCACCTGGGGTCGCTCGATCTGCTCCACCTGAACGCGGGCATCTCTCGTCCCGGCCCGATCGAGTCCACCGACGAGAGCGTTTTCGACGCCCTCTTCGACATCAACGTCAAGGGCAGTTTCTTCACCCTGCAAAAATCGCTCCCCCTGCTGAACGAGGGCGCGTCCGTGGTGTTCACGGTCGGCGCCGCCGAGGGGCTGGGAGCCGCCATGACTGCCGCCAAGGGCGCTCTGCTGCCCCTCGTGCGTGCGCTGGCGATCGAACTCGCTCCACGCCGCATCCGTGTCAACGCGGTGAGCCCCGGCCTGATCGACACCCCCGCCTACGCCAAGTTGGGTATCTCCCCGGACACGATCGCCGCCTGGGGCGCGGACGTCCCCTGGGCCGAGCCGGAGCCGCCCTCGACGTCGCAGAGGCGGTCGCCTTCCTCGCGTCCGACGGCGCCGGCTACATCACGGGCGACAACCTGCTCGTCTCCGGCGGCCTCGGCGTACACACCCGCCCCGCCTAGGTGTATTGATCACGAGCGTTGTTGACACTCGGCAGGTCTTGAACATGACGAAGACCTCCGATGTGGTGGAGCTGTCTAGGACTGCACCACACGGAGGTCTTCGTGTCCCACCGTAATGCCCGGCTGACCGTTCACGGCAGGCGGATCCTGGTCGAACGAGTCCTTGCGGGCCGTCCGGTCGCCCACATCGCCGCGGAGATGGGCATATCGCGGCCCACCGCCCATAAATGGGTCCGCAGGTGGCGGGTCGAGGGCGAGGCCGGCCTGCACGACCGCTCCAGCCGTCCGCACTCGACGCCGCACCGCACGGCCTCCGACACGGAAGCCGCCGTCTGTGATCTGCGGCAGGCCCGCAAACTCGGCCCGGCCCGCATCGGCCCGATTCTGGGGCTGCCCGCCTCCACAGTCCACCGGATCCTTACTCGCCACGGCCTGAACCGGCTGGCCTGGCTGGACCGGCCGACCGGAGAGCCGATCCGCCGCTACGAGCGCGACCGCCCCGGCGAGCTGGTCCACGTCGACATCAAGAAACTCGGCAACATTCCCGACGGCGGCGGCTGGCGCACCGTCGGCCGCACAGCCGGCGACCACAACCGCCAGGCCACCACCGACCAGCGCAAGAGCTGCAAACCAGTGATCGGCTACAGCTACATCCACTCCGCCGTCGACGACCACTCCCGCCTCGCCTACAGCGAAGTCCTCACCAACGAAAGGCAGGAAACCGCAGCCGGATTCTGGCAACGGGCCCAAGCGTTCTTCACCGCCCACGGCATCACCGTCGAACGCGTCCTGACCGACAACGGCTCCTGCTACAAATCCAGGCTCTTCACCCAGACCCTGGCCGCGGCTGGCATCACCCACAAGAAGATCAGGCCCTACCGACCGCAGACCAACGGCAAAGTCGAGCGCTTCAACCGCACCCTGCTGGACGAGTGGGCCTACCTACGGCCGTACACCACCAACACCGAACGAACCCAAGCCCTGGCAGACTTCCTCCACACCTACAACCACCACCGCTGCCACACCGCACTCGGAGGCCAGCCCCCGATCAGCCGAGTGAACAACGCTCCGGGTCAATACACCTAGGGCGTGTTGGCCGGCCTTCGGGTGACGACGAGGGGCGGCCGCTGGGGCCCGGGTATCCACGGGCCGGGTGAATGCCGCAGCTCAGGGGCTCGGACAGGGACCCGACGTGCGGGGGCTCCGGCCGTTTCCGCATGCCGCACGCGGGGGCGGGCACTGGAGTGGTGGCCGACCCGATCGGCGCCCGAAGGCTGGTGGGGGCGGCAGGAATCGGGTACATACGGACGAGTAGAACCGATAGGTACGTAACGGCGGACCGCCCCCGGACCGCCTGCGGACCTGCCGGCCCATCCACCCACCACCCGACGCCGCGGCGAGGTGAGCTCCTCATGTCCGCACCATCCGCACAACGACCGTCCGCACCACAGCACACGCCCAAGGTCTCCGAGCGCGAAGCGCGCCAAGTGGCCGAGGACGCGCGGGAGCGGGACTGGCGCAAGCCCAGTTTCGCCAAGGAACTCTTCCTCGGCCGCTTCCGCCTGGACCTGATCCACCCGCATCCGCTGCCCGCCGGCGAGGACGTCCGGCGCGGCGAGGAGTTCCTCTCCCGGCTGCGCGAGTTCTGCCAGACCCGGATCGACGGCGCCCAGATCGAGCGGGAGGCCAGGATCCCCGACGAGGTGGTCAACGGTCTCAAGGAGCTCGGCGCGCTGGGCATGAAGATCGACGTGAAGTACGGCGGCCTCGGCCTGACCCAGGTGTACTACAACAGGGCGCTGGCCCTGGTCGGCTCGGCCAGCCCGGCGATCGGCGCCCTCCTCTCCGCCACCAGTCCATCGGTGTGCCCCAGCCGCTGAAGATCTTCGGCAGCCAGGAGCAGAAGGACGCCTTCCTGCCCCGGCTGGCCCGTACCGACATCTCGGCGTTCCTCCTCACCGAACCGGACGTCGGGTCCGACCCGGCCCGGCTCGCCACCTCGGCCGTCCCGGACGGCGACGAGTACGTCCTCGACGGGGTGAAGCTGTGGACGACCAACGGAGTGGTCGCCGACCTGCTCGTCGTCATGGCGCGCGTCCCGGAGTCGGAGGGGCACAAGGGCGGCATCACGGCCTTCGTGGTCGAGGCCGACGCCCCGGGCATCACGGTGGAGAACCGGAACGCCTTCATGGGCCTGCGCGGCCTGGAGAACGGCGTCACCCGCTTCCACCAGGTGCGGGTCCCCGCGGCGAACCGCATCGGGCCGGAGGGCGCAGGGCTCAAGATCGCGCTCACCACCCTGAACACCGGCCGGCTCTCGCTGCCCGCCATGTGCGTCGGCTCCGGGAAATGGTGTCTGAAGATCGCCCGCGAATGGTCGGCGGTCCGCGAGCAGTGGGGCAGGCCGGTCGCCCGGCACGAGGCCGTCGGCGCGAAGATCTCCTTCATCGCCGCGACCACCTTCGCCCTCGAAGCGGTCGTCGACCTCTCCTCGCAGATGGCAGACGAGGACCGCAACGACATCCGGATCGAAGCCGCGCTCGCCAAGCTGTACGGCTCCGAGATGGGCTGCCTGATGGCCGACGAGCTCGTCCAGATCCGTGGCGGCCGCGGCTTCGAGACCGCGGACTCCCTCGCCGCCCGCGGCGAACGGGCCGTCCCCGCCGAGCAGATGCTCCGGGACATGCGCATCAACCGGATCTTCGAGGGCTCGACGGAGATCATGCATCTGCTGATCGCCCGCGAGGCGGTGGACGCCCACCTGAAGGTCGCCGGGGACATCATCGACCCCGACAAGCCGCTCTCCGCCAAGGCGAAGGCGGGCGCGAACGCGGCCGGCTTCTACGCCCGCTGGCTGCCCAAGCTCGTCGCCGGACCCGGACAGCTCCCGCGTACCTACGGGGAGTTCCACCCCGCGGGCCATCCCGACCTGTCCGCCCACCTGCGCTACGTCGAGCGCTCCTCCCGCAAGCTGGCGCGCTCCACCTTCTACGCCATGTCGCGCTGGCAGGGCCGGATGGAGACCAAGCAGGGCTTCCTCGGCCGGATCGTCGACATCGGCGCGGAACTGTTCGCCATGAGCGCCGCCTGCGTCCGGGCCGAACTCCTGCGCGGCGGCGGCGAGCACGGCCGCGAGGCCTATCAGCTCGCCGACGCCTTCTGCCACCAGTCCCGCGTCCGGGTCGAGGAGCTCTTCACCCGGCTGTGGTCCAACACCGACGACCTCGACCGGCGCGTCGTCGACGGTGTCCTGGCGGGTACGTACACCTGGCTGGAGGAGGGCATCGTCGACCCGAGCGGCGAGGGCCCGTGGATCGCCGACGCCACCCCCGGCCCCTCCACCCGGGAGAACGTCCACCGGCCGATCCGCTGAGCGCCTGACACCGCACCCCGCGGGGCACGTCCACTCGCTGGACGTGCCCCGCGCACGCATGGGCGGCGCGGCAGGATGGGGGCCCGTGACCGTCATCCATGTCCCCGGTTCCAAGTCCGTCACCGCGCGCGCCCTCTTCCTGGCCGCCGCCGCGAACGGCAGCAGCACACTCGTCCGTCCCCTGAGCTCGGACGACACCGAAGGCTTCGCCGCAGGACTCACCGGACTCGGCTACGAGGTGCTGCGGGAGGCGGACCGCTGGCACATCACCGGGCGCCCCGCCGGGCCCGCCGCCACCGACGCCGACATCTACTGCCGCGACGGAGCGACCACCGCCCGTTTCCTGCCGACGCTCGCCGCGGCCGGCGCCCGGGGCACCTACCGCTTCGACGCCTCCGCGCAGATGCGCCGGCGCCCCCTCGCCCCGCTCACCGAGGCCCTGCGCACGCTCGGAGTCGACCTCCGCCACGAGGAGGCCGAGGGCCACCACCCGCTGCGGATCAGCGCGGCGGGCATCGAGGGCGGCGAACTGACGCTGGACGCGGGGGAGTCCAGCCAGTACCTCACCGCGCTGCTGATGCTCGGACCGCTGACGGCGCAGGGACTCCGGATCACCGTCACCGATCTGGTGTCGGCGCCCTACATCGAGATCACCCTCGCGATGATGCGCAGCTTCGGCGTGGAGGTCACCCGCGGCGGGCCCGGCGACAACGTCTTCACGGTGCCGCCCGGCGGCTACCTGGCCACCACGTACGCCATCGAGCCGGACGCCTCCACCGCCAGCTACTTCTTCGCCGCCGCGGCGCTCACCGGCCGGGAAGTCACCGTCCCCGGACTCGGCAAGGGCGCCCTCCAGGGCGACCTCGGGTTCGTCGACGTACTGCGCCGCATGGGCGCCGAGGTCCATGCGACGGACGGGGCCACCACCGTCCGCTCCACCGGCGAGCTCCACGGCCTCACCGTCAACATGCGCGACATCTCCGACACCATGCCGACCCTGGCGGCACTGGCCCCGTTCGCCTCGGGGCCGGTCCGCATCGAGGACGTCGGCAACACCCGCGTGAAGGAGTGCGACCGGCTGGAGGCGTGCGCCCAGAACCTGCGGCGGATGGGCATCACGGTCGATACCGGTCCGGACTGGATCGAGATCCGGCCGGGCGCCCCGCGGCCCGCGGAGATCGCCACCCACGGCGACCACCGCATCGTCATGTCGTTCGCCGTCACCGCTCTGCGCACGCCCGGCATCACGTACGACGACCCCGGCTGCGTACGCAAGACGTTCCCCGCGTTCCACGAGGCCTTCGCCGGGTTCGCCGCGCTCATGAACGGATAGGGGTTCCGTGGGCGCGGAAAGGCTGAGGGCTGTCCTGTAATCCGTGGCGGGCGCACGACGGCAGCCCTTAGGCTCCGCGGCATGATGTCCGCCTCCGACGTGCTGGCCGTTCTCTCAGTGGCGCACGAGGCCGGTGCGGAGGTGGTGATCGCCGGTGGCTGGGGCATCGACGCCCTGCTCGGCCGGGAGACCCGCAGCCACCAGGACCTCGACCTGCTGCACCGCTGCGAACAGGAAGCCGCCCTCGTCGCGGCGCTGACGGCGGCCGGCTACGCGCAGACGCTCGACCGGCGCCCCGTACGGTTCGTCCTCAGCCACCCGTCCGGGCTCGAAATCGACCTGCACCCCTTGCGGTTCGCCGCCGACGGATCGGCGGCCCAGGCGTCACCCGACCCCGGGAAGCCGTTCCGGTACCCGGCGGAGTGCTTCGTCACCGGCACCGTCGGCGGAACGCCGGTGCGCTGCATCTCGGCGCGCCGGCAGGTCGAGTTCCACCAGGGGTACGACCCCGGCCCGGCCGACCTGCACGACATGGCCCAGCTGCGCAGGGAGTTCGGCGTGGTCACGCATTTCTGAACCGACCGGCCCGCCGGTGTCCCATACCGAGGGCATGCAGCACAATCGAGCGTCGGCCGAAAGCGCGACGCGGCAACACCAAAAGCAGGGAATCGGGAATGGGGACAGGCATGTACGGGGCGAGGAACCTGCGGAGCCGGTGGCGCCGGATGACGGTCGTCGGGATCGCGGCCGCGATGGCTCTGGGCGTATCGGCCTGTGGCGGTGACGAGGACGGCTCCGGCGGCTCGGCCGGTGCGGACAAGGACGGCAAGGCCTCGGCCGAGCCCTCCGGTCCCCGCTCGCTCGACGAGGCGAAGCTGAAGGCCGCCTCCTTCACCGACGGCGAGTCCGTCGGCACGTACACGGCGTCCGAGTACGCGCTGGGCGCCCCCCTCGGCGACGCCTACTCCGCGGACCCGGCCGCTTGCCAGCCGCTCGTCAGCCTCGCCGCCGAGGTCAGCGACCCCGACCCCACCGCCCAGGTGCAGCGCAAGGTGGACATCCCGGCCGAGATGCTCGGGGTCGGCGTGGACGTCACACTGCGCAGTTACGGGAACGGCGGAGCGGTCACCGTCATGAAGGCACTCGCCAAGGCCGGCAAGGACTGCGCCGGAGGCTTCACCGAGCAGCGGGCCGTCGCACGTGCGAAGTACCTGAAGGTCGAGCCCGCCAAGGCGCCCGCCTTCGCGGCCCAGGCCGACGAGTCGAAGGCGTACCGCTTCACCATCCTCGACGTGAAGGGGAAGGAGAAGCTGTACGAGTACCTCACCGTCGTCCGCTCCGGCTCCACCACACTCGCCTTCCGCGCGGAGATCAGCTCCGCCAAGGACATCGGCCAGGTGCCGCCGGAGGTCATGGCCGCCCAGTGGGCGAAGTTCCGCGCGGCCAAGGGCTGAGAGGCTCTCGGGTGCACGCCGAGGGCGCGGCGCGCGAGCGGTCACGACCCGGCGCGAGGGGCGCACTGTCCACGGACACGGCGGATGCGGCAACAATGGGGGGCATGAGCGACAGCCCTGCCCCCCTCGCCGACCCGCACCTCGTCTTCGACGCCGTGGAAGGCCGCCGGGATCTCGTCATCCTCGGCTCCACCGGGTCCATCGGCACCCAGGCCATCGACCTGGTGCTGCGCAACCCCGACCGCTTCCGCGTCACCGCGCTCTCCGCGGCGGGCAGCCGGACCGCCCTCCTCGCCGAGCAGGCCCGCCAACTGCGGGTGCACACCGTCGCGGTCGCCGCTCCCGAGGCGGTGCCCGCCCTGCGCGAGGCGCTGCGGCAGGAGTACGGAGCGGGGGAGCGCCTCCCCGAGATCCTGGCCGGGCCCGACGCCGCCACACAGCTGGCCGGCAGCGACTGCCACACCGTGCTGAACGGGATCACCGGCTCGATCGGGCTCGCCCCCACCCTCGCCGCGCTCCGGGCGGGCCGCACGCTGGCGCTCGCCAACAAGGAGTCGCTGATCGTCGGCGGTCCGCTGGTCAAGGCGCTGGCCGCGCCCGGCCAGATCATCCCGGTCGACTCCGAGCACGCCGCTCTCTTCCAGGCGCTGGCGGCCGGCAAGCGCGCCGATGTGCGCAAGCTCGTCGTCACCGCGTCCGGCGGCCCGTTCCGGGGACGCACCAGGAGCGAGCTCGCGGACGTCACCAGGGAACAGGCGCTCGCGCACCCGACCTGGGCCATGGGCCCGGTCATCACGGTCAACTCGGCGACCCTGGTCAACAAGGGCCTTGAGGTCATCGAGGCGCATCTCCTCTACGACATCCCCTTCGACCGGATCGAGGTCGTGGTCCACCCCCAGTCCTACGTCCACTCCATGGTGGAGTTCACCGACGGGTCGACCCTCGCCCAGGCCACCCCGCCCGACATGGGCGGACCCATCGCCATCGGCCTCGGCTGGCCGCAGCGCGTCCCTGACGCGGCACCCGCCTTCGACTGGTCGAAGGCCTCGTCCTGGGAGTTCTTCCCGCTCGACACCGAGGCCTTCCCGTCCGTCGGGCTCGCCCGGCACGTGGGCACCCTGGGCGGCACCGCACCGGCGGTGTTCAACGCCGCGAACGAGGAGTGCGTGGACGCGTTCCTTGCCGGCCGGCTGGCTTTCAACGGCATCATGGACACCGTCACGGCGGTGGTGGCCGAACACGGAACGCCTCCGACGGGAACTTCGCTCACGGTCACGGACGTCCTTGAAGCGGAGGCCTGGGCACGGACCCGGGCTCAGGAACTCTCGGCCAAGGCCACAGCGGAGGCACGCGCATGAGTATGACGACGGTCCTGTTGACCATTCTGGGCATCGCCGTCTTCGCCATCGGCCTGCTGTTCTCCATCGCCTGGCACGAGCTGGGACATCTGTCGACCGCGAAGCTCTTCGGAATCCGCGTCCCCCAGTACATGGTCGGCTTCGGGCCGACGGTCTGGTCGCGGAAGAAGGGCGACACGGAGTACGGGATCAAGGCGATCCCGGCCGGCGGCTACATCCGCATGATCGGGATGTTCCCGCCCGGCCCCGACGGGCGGCTGGAGGCCCGGTCCACATCGCCGTGGCGCGGCATGATCGAGGACGCCAGGTCGGCCGCGTTCGAGGAACTGGAACCGGGCGACGAGAAGCGTCTCTTCTACACGCGCAAGCCGTGGAAGCGCATGATCGTCATGTTCGCCGGACCGTTCATGAACCTGGTCCTGGCCGTCGCCATCTTCCTCGGCGTGGCCATGACCTTCGGGTTCCAGACCCAGACGACCGAGGTCGCCGGCGTCCAGAAGTGCGTGATCGCGCAGAGCGAGAAGCGTGAGACCTGCAAGAAGTCCGACGCGGTCTCGCCCGCGCAGGCGGCCGGACTCCGGGAGGGCGACAAGATCGTCGCCTTCAACGGCCAGAAGATCGACGAGTGGTCCACGCTCTCCGAGCGCATCCGCGACACGATCGGCCCCGCCACCATCACGGTCCAGCGCGACGGCCAGGAGAAGACCCTGCACGCCGTGCTCAAGAAGAACGCGGTGGCGAAGAAGGACTCCGACGGCGAGGTGGTCCCCGGACAGTTCGTCTCCGCCGGCTACCTCGGTTTCGCGGCGCAGACGAAGATCGTCCCGCTCTCCTTCGGCGACTCGGTCGTCCGCATGGGCGACATGATCGAGAACGGCGTCGACTCGATCATCGACCTGCCGTCCAAGATCCCGGCGCTCTGGGACGCGGCCTTCGGGGACGGCGAGCGCGCAGCCGACTCCCCGGTGGGCGTGGTGGGTGCGGCCAGGATCGGCGGTGAGGTGATGACGCTGGACGTTCCGGCGCAGAACCAGATCGCGATGATGCTGTTCCTGCTGGCCGGCTTCAACCTCTCGCTGTTCCTCTTCAACATGCTCCCGCTGCTGCCGCTGGACGGCGGCCACATCGCGGGAGCGCTGTGGGAGGCGATCCGACGGAACGCGGCGCGCCTCTTCAAGCGCCCCGACCCCGGCCCCTTCGACGTCGCCAAGCTGATGCCCGTCGCCTATGTGGTCGCCGGGGTGTTCATCTGCTTCACCCTGCTCGTCCTGGTGGCCGACGTCGTGAACCCGGTCAAGATCTCCTGACCGGTGGCCGCCGGGTACCGGATGTACCCCGAGTGACTGCGGATGCGCACGGTGCGTCCGGTCGTCCACAATTCGAGTGGACGCCGGACGGGGTGTGCCTCAGGTTGTCCTCGGTGCCGTAACCTCGAAGGTCGGAGCCCGCCGATCTCGGGACCTTGATCCACACCTTGGGGATGCTCAGCGCATGACTGCGATTTCTCTCGGAATGCCTACCGTTCCGACCCAGCTCGCCGTACGGCGGGTCAGCCGCAAGATCCAGGTCGGGTCGGTGGCGGTCGGCGGGGACGCGCCGGTTTCGGTGCAGTCGATGACGACGACACGTACGTCGGACATCGGTGCGACGCTCCAGCAGATCGCGGAGCTGACGGCGTCGGGCTGCCAGATCGTCCGGGTGGCGTGTCCGACGCAGGACGACGCCGACGCGCTGGCGACCATCGCCTCGAAGTCGCAGATCCCGGTGATCGCGGACATCCACTTCCAGCCGAAGTACGTGTTCGCGGCGATCGACGCGGGCTGCGCCGCGGTGCGGGTGAACCCGGGCAACATCAAGCAGTTCGACGACAAGGTCAAGGAGATCGCGCGGGCGGCCAACGCCGCCGGTACGCCGATCCGGATCGGCGTCAACGCCGGTTCGCTGGACGCGCGGCTGCTGAAGAAGTACGGCAAGGCGACTCCCGAGGCGCTGGTGGAGTCGGCGCTGTGGGAGGCCTCGCTCTTCGAGGAGCACGGGTTCCGGGACATCAAGATCTCGGTGAAGCACAACGACCCGGTCGTGATGGTGAACGCCTACCGGCAGCTCGCCGCACAGTCCGACTACCCCCTGCACCTGGGTGTGACGGAGGCCGGTCCGGCGTTCCAGGGCACGATCAAGTCCGCCGTCGCCTTCGGCGCCCTGCTCAGCGAGGGCATCGGTGACACGATCCGGGTCTCGCTGTCGGCGCCGCCGGTCGAGGAGGTCAAGGTCGGGCTGCAGATCCTGGAGTCGCTGAACCTGAAGCAGCGTCGGCTGGAGATCGTCTCCTGCCCGTCGTGCGGTCGCGCGCAGGTGGACGTCTACAAGCTCGCGGACCAGGTCAGTGCCGGTCTTGAGGGCATGGAGGTCCCGCTGCGGGTCGCAGTGATGGGCTGTGTCGTCAACGGCCCCGGCGAGGCACGCGAAGCCGATCTGGGTGTGGCCTCCGGTAACGGCAAGGGCCAGATCTTCGTCAAGGGCGAGATCATCAAGACCGTGCCCGAGTCGAAGATCGTCGAGACCCTCATCGAGGAAGCCCTCAAGATCGCCGAACAGATGGAGAAGGACGGCATCGCCTCCGGCGAGCCCGAGGTCTCCATCAGCTGAACCCATGACATCCACGACCGCGCCCCGACGGAGCACCTAGGGCCTTTCGTTTGGATCATGCCGGGCTCGCGGGGTCCGGCCTGATCCAAACGAAAGCCCCTAGCTCCGCGGGGCGCCGCTCGTGAGCGAGGTCACGCTGTCCCGCGGCAGCTGTTCACGGCCACGAGCGGCGCCTACGGGCCTCTTTGGGTACAGTGCGGAAATCAGCAGACCGCATGGTGAGGCCCCCTCGTGTTGACGCAGACCACCACCCGGGTCCTCGAACCCAGCGACCTCGGCGCCGCGCTGGCGGTGCTGGAGAGCGAACCCGTAGCGAACGCCTTCGTGACCTCCCGGGTCCAGATCGCAGGCCTCGACCCCTGGCGCCTCGGCGGCGAGATGTGGGGCTGGTACGCCGACGGCCGCCTGCGCTCCCTCTGCTACTCCGGGGCCAACCTCGTGCCCATCTGCGCCACCCCCGAGGCCGTCAGGGCCTTCGCCGACCGGGCCCGCAGGGCCGGCCGCCGCTGCTCCTCGATCGTCGGCCCCGCCGAGCCGACCACACAGCTGTGGCGGCTGCTCGAACCGGGCTGGGGCCCCGCCCGCGAAGTCCGGGCCAACCAGCCGCTGATGGTCACCGAGAGCCCGTCCGCCGACGTCCCGCCCGACCCGCTGGTGCGCCGCGTCCGCAAGGAGGAGATGGACGTCCTCATGCCGGCCTGCGTGGCCATGTTCACCGAGGAGGTCGGCGTCTCCCCGCTCGCGGGCGACGGCGGGCTCCTCTACCAGGCCCGCGTCGCCGAGCTCATCGGCGCCGGCCGCTCCTTCGCCCGGATCGAGGACGGCAAGGTCGTCTTCAAGGCCGAGATCGGCGCCACCACCTCGCAGGCCTGCCAGATCCAGGGAGTCTGGGTCGCCCCGGAATTCCGCGGCCGCGGATACTCCGAGACCGGGATGGCGGCCGTCGTGCGCCTGGCACTGGCCGATGTCGCGCCCATCGTCAGCCTGTACGTCAACGACTACAACACCCCCGCGCGCAAGTCGTACAGCCGGATCGGCTTCCGCGAGGTCGGCACGTTCATGAGCGTGCTGTTCTGACCCGGCAGCCCCCGCCCCGGGCGGACCGCCACGACCCGTACCCCGCACCCCGCCATGGACAGTAGGGTCTGTCCATGGCAGCAGTTTCCGGGGGCGGCCCCCACACTCCCCGCGTCCAGATCGGGCCGATCGATCTCGCCGCACGCGTGGACGAGGCGCTCGCCGTACAGGCCGTCGCCTTCGGACTCGGGCCCGACGAGATCGAAGTACGCCGCCACATCGTCCTCAGACACCTCGACCACCCCCACGCCCGCGCGCTCGGCGCCACGACGCAGGCGGGCACGCTCGTCGGCTTCGTCTACGGCATGCCGAACGAACGCGGCCACTGGTGGTCCACCGTCGTCGAGCCCTACCTGCGCGCCACCGGCTCCGCACACTGGCTCGACGACTCCTTCGTGATCACCGAACTGCACGTCCACCCGGAGTTCCAGAACCGCGGCCTCGGACGCACCCTGATCACCACCATCACCGACGCCGTAGACCAGCCCCGGTCCATCCTGTCCGCGATCGACACGGAGAGCCCGGCACGCGGCCTGTACCGCTCGCTCGGCTACCAGGACCTGGCCCGGCAGGTGCTCTTCCCCAGCGCTCCCAAGCCGTACGCGGTCATGGGAGCACCGCTTCCGCTGCGCCGCCGCGCGCGCCCCTGAGGCCCAATCGATTTCCGCCCGCCCCCGCCGCCCGGCTAACCTCCTGCACATCACCCTTCCGAGCAGGAGTTCATCATGGCCCAGGTCCAGCGCATGTCCCGATTGATGATCAAGACACTGCGCGACGACCCGGCGGACGCCGAGACGCTCAACCACAAGCTCCTCGTCCGGGCCGGTTACGTACGTCGCACGGCCGCCGGCATCTGGTCCTGGCTGCCCCTCGGCAAGAAGGTCCTGGAGAACATCACCCGCGTCGTCCGCGAGGAGATGGACGCCATCGGCGGCCAGGAGGTCCTGCTCCCCGCGCTGCTGCCCAAGGAGGCCTACGAGGCGAGCGGCCGGTACGACGAGTACGGCGACCTGCTGTTCCGGCTCCAGGACCGCAAGGGCGCCGACTACCTCCTGGGCCCCACCCACGAGGAGATCTTCACCCAGGTCGTCAAGGACATGTGCTCGTCCTACAAGGACCTGCCCGTGATCCTGTACCAGATCCAGACCAAGTACCGCGACGAGGCCAGGCCCCGCGCCGGTGTGCTGCGCGGCCGCGAGTTCCAGATGAAGGACTCGTACTCCTTCGACACCACCGACGAGGGTCTCGCCGAGGCGTACCAGCTGCACCGCGCCGCCTACATCCGGATCTTCGAGCGGCTCGGCCTCGACCACCGCATCGTCTCCGCAGTCTCCGGCGCCATGGGCGGCTCGGCGTCCGAGGAGTTCCTCGCCCCCGCCCCGGCCGGCGAGGACACCTTCGTCGACTGCCCCGGCTGCGACTACGCCGCCAACACCGAGGCCGTGACGTACAAGGCTTCGCCCGCCGACGGTTCCGCGGTGGGCCCGGCCGAGGAGCTGGACACCCCGACACCCCGACCATCGAGACCCTGGCCGCCCACCTCGGCGTCCAGGCCTCCGCCACCCTGAAGAACCTCCTGGTCAAGGTCGACGGCGAGATCGTGGCCGTGGGCGTGCCCGGCGACCGCGAGGTCGACCTCGGCAAGCTCGGGGAGCACCTCACCCCCGCCGTCGTCGAGCTCGTCACCGCCGAGGACTTCGTGGGCCGCCCCGACCTGGTGCGCGGCTACGTCGGCCCGCAGGGGCTGGAGAAGGTCCGCTACATCGCCGACCCGCGCGTGGCCCCCGGAACCTCCTGGATCACGGGTGCCAACAAGGAGGGCAAGCACGCGAGGAACGTCGTCGCGGGCCGCGACTTCGAGGTCGACGACTACCTCGACGTCGTCGTGGTCGAGGCCGGCGACCCGTGCCCCAACTGCGGCACCGGCCTCCAGGTGGACCGCGCCATCGAGATCGGTCACATCTTCCAGCTCGGCCGCAAGTACGCCGACATCTTCTCGCTCGACGTCCTCGGCCAGCAGGGCAAGCCCGTCCGCGTCACGATGGGCTCCTACGGCATCGGCGTCTCCCGCGCGGTGGCCGCCCTCGCCGAGCAGACCGCCGACGACAAGGGCCTGTGCTGGCCCCGCGAGATCGCCCCGGCCGACGTGCACGTCGTCGCCGCGGGCAAGGCGCTCCAGACCGAGCTGGCCCTCGACGTCTCCGAGAAGCTGAGCGCCGCGGGCCTGCGGGTCCTGGTCGACGACCGCCCGGGCGTCTCGCCCGGCGTCAAGTTCACCGACTCCGAGCTCATCGGCGTGCCGAAGATCCTGGTCGCCGGCCGCCGCTCGGCCGAGGGCGTCCTGGAGCTCAAGGACCGCCGCACGGGCGAGCGCGAGGAGCTCACCGTCGACGAGGCGATCGCCCGCCTCGCCGACCGCGGCTGACCTCCCGGGAGTACGGCGAAGGGCCCCGCACGCGACCGTGCGGGGCCCTTCGCCATATCCGGGGGTCCTACAGCCAGCTCGCGAACTCCAGCGTCACTTCGCCCTCCTGGCCGCGGCCGGCCGCCACCGCCCGGGTGCCCGACTCCACCGCACGGAACAGTGTCCAGCCGTGCAGCCGCTCACGGTCCACATCCAGTGCGTCCGCGAGCTTCTTGACCCTGCGCCTGGCCGTCATCGCACCACCGGGCGAGGCGATCAGATCCTCCACCCGGTCCCGCACCAGCCGCGCCAGGTCGTAGGCCCGCTCGCCGACCAGCGGCTCGGGCCCGACCGTCAGCCAGGGCGCGCGCTCGCCCGCGAGCACCTTGCTCTGCCGGAAGTTGCCGTGCAGCAGCAGGACTTCGGGGGAGGGGCCGCCGACCAGCTCCGCGCGAGCGGCCAGCGCCGCCGAGACCAGGGGTTCCAGGGCCGGATCCGCCTCGGCGGCAGCCCGCATGGGTCCGAGCCGGAGCGCGGTCCGCTCGGCGACCGTCTCGAAGGCGTGCCCGGCGGGCGGATCGACCCACAGCCGCCGCACCGTGCCCGCCGCCTCCAGCAGCGCCTTCGCCTCGGGCAGCGAACGCAGCGACACCTCGGGATGCAGCCGCTCCAGCAGCAGCGCCCCACCGGCGTCCGGGACGGGGGGCGCATCGGCGCCGGGAGCGGTCAGCTGCACCGCGCCCCAGCCGTTCCAGTGCGCCAGCGCCGCCCTTTCGAGCTCGGGCGCCGCTCCGGACGGCGCGATCTTCAGTGCCGCCGGGGTGCCGTCACCGCCCCGTACCAGGAGGACCAGGCTGCTGCGCCCGCCCGGGGCGGCGACCCGTTCCACGGACATGTCCTGCCCGGTCCGGGCCAGCGCTTCCCCGGCCAGTGCGGGAAGCCGTGCGAGCCAGTCACCGGCGGCCGTATCCCCGTACGACTCGCCGAGCGCTCGCACCAGACGCTGCGGCGGTTCAAAACCCATACGTGCCGTGTTCCCTTTCAGAGCCTTCTTCAGTGCGTCGCGCCGGTCCCGGCCTTCGCATCGGACCCGACCTTCGCGTCGGCCCCCGTCGTCCCGTCCGCCTCACCGGCACCGTCCTTGAGCGATCCGTCGGCGGCCCGCTCGGCGAGCCCGGGAAAGGGTACGCCGCTGCCACGCCAGCGGACCGCACGCACCGCGGCCTCCCGCAGGGCGTCCGCGGCCGCTCGCCGCAACGGCCCTTCGGCGGCCCGTACGAGGTCGGAGTAGACATCCGCGACCCGGTCCTCCAGCACGGCGGCGAGCCGCACCGCAGCGGCCGGGCCCGGCACCGCGAACGGCAGAGCGTACGCGGGCTCCGCCGCCACCGGCTCACCGCCCAGGTCGCGCACCGTCCGCACCAGCGTGTCGCGGCGGGCCCGGTGGGCGTGGTGGGCGGCGGTGGCCTCGGCCCGGCGGCCCGCGGCCACCCGGCCGCCCGCCACCCCGTACCCGTACACCGCCGCGTGTTCCGCGGCCAGCGCCGCCTGCGCCGCGTCGAGTGTCCCGTCGCTCATGCCGTTGTCTCCTTGGCCAGTTCGGTCAGCAGATAGGCGTGGGCCGAAGCGGCCGCGGCGAGCGAGGCGAGCAGCCGGGCGAGCTCCGGGGGCGCCTTGAGCAGTGCCGCGGTGTGGGCGTCCGCGGCGCTGCGCTCCGAGGCGGCCAGTTCCCTGACGGCTGCTGCGGGGCCGTCGGCCCTCGACCGGACGAGGCCGAGGTGCTCGCCCGTTCCCGGCGAGAGGGCCTTCGTGCGGGCGCGGACCGCGTCGCGCAGCGGGCTGAGGCCGGCCGCGGTCGACGGGTAGGCCCGGAGCACGTGTTCGTACTGCGCGAGCAGCGCTCCGCTCGTGTGCAGGGCACTCGTCCGGAGTGACTTGTCCGTCAGGTCCGCCGACGCCCGGTCTGCCGCGGTCCGCGGGGAACCCTTCCGGCTTCCGGCCTGGTCGTCGGCGCCGCTGGTGCAGCCGGCCACTGCCGCCCCCAGGGCGATCGCTCCGGTAGCGGTGAGCGCACCCCTGCGCGTCGTCCCCGTGCGCCGCACTTGTTCTCCTTCGGGCCTGGACCTGTCTTGACCGGATGTGTCCGGAAGTGATCACCGATGGCGAGCGTACCCCCGTGCCCACGGGGCCGGCGGACGGCAACACCCCTTGGGACCGGATACCCTTTGACCTGACACGCGACGATCCCCACAACAGCACACGCGGCCGAGGAGTCACCCGGATGAGCACCACCCAGAGCGACAGGCTGCGCGGGCTGGTCGAACCGCTCGTCAGCGCCGAGCAGCTGGATCTGGAAGAGATCGAAGTGTCCCGGGCCGGCCGTCGCCGGGTGCTGCGGATCATCGTGGACTCCGAAGAGGGCGTGGAGCTCGACACCTGTGCGGAACTGAGCCGGGCGATCTCCGCGAAGCTCGACGAGAGCGACGTGATGGGCGAGGACGAGTACGTCCTGGAGGTCAGCTCGCCCGGTGCCGACCGCCCGCTGACGGAACACCGCCACTACGTACGCGCCACCGGCCGTCTGGCCAGACTCCAGCTGCGCGAGGGCGGCGAGCTGGTGGCCCGCATCCTCGCGGTCGACGACGAGGGCCTCGATCTCGAGGTGCCGGGCGTCAAGGGCCGCAAGCCCACGTCCCGCCGGATCGCCTTCGACGAGATCACCAAGGCGCGCGTCGAGCTGGAATTCAACCGCAAGGACAAGAAGGAAGAGGAGGCGTAGCCGTGGACATCGATGTGAAGCTTCTGAAGGGCTTGGCGCAGGACAAGGAGATCCCGTTCGACGTGCTCGTCGAGGCGATCGAGTCGGCCCTCCTCATCGCGTACCACCGCACCGACGGCAGCCACCGCCGGGCGCGCGTGGAGCTGGACGAGCGTGGCCACGTGACGGTGTGGGCGAAGGAGGACCCGGCCGACCTCGAGGAGGGCCAGGAGCCCAAGGAGTTCGACGACACCCCGTCAGGCTTCGGCCGGATCGCCGCGACCACCGCCAAGCAGGTCATCCTGCAGCGGCTGCGCGACGCCGAGGACGACCGGACGTTCGGCGAGTACGCGGGCCACGAGGGCGATGTCGTCACCGGCGTCGTCCAGCAGGGCAAGGACCCGAAGAACGTCCTGGTCGACATCGGCAAGCTGGAGGCCATCCTGCCGGTGCAGGAGCAGGTGCCCGGCGAGGACTACACCCACGGCCTGCGGCTGCGTACGTACGTCGTACGGGTGGCCAAGGGTGTGCGCGGTCCGTCGGTGACGCTGTCGCGGACCCACCCCAACCTGGTGAAGAAGCTCTTCGCGCTGGAGGTCCCGGAGATCGCCGACGGTTCCGTCGAGATCTGCGCGATCGCCCGTGAGGCCGGCCACCGCACCAAGATCGCGGTCCGCTCCACCCGTTCCGGCCTCAACGCCAAGGGCGCCTGCATCGGCCCGATGGGCGGCCGTGTGCGCAATGTCATGGCGGAGCTGCTCGGCGAGAAGATCGACATCGTCGACTGGTCGGACGACCCGGCCGAGATGGTCGCCAACGCGCTGTCGCCGGCGCGGGTGAGCGAGGTCGAGGTCGTGGACCTCGGGGCGCGCTCCGCGCGGGTCACCGTGCCCGACTACCAGCTGTCGCTGGCGATCGGCAAGGAGGGGCAGAACGCCCGTCTCGCCGCCCGTCTCACCGGCTGGCGCATCGACATCCGGCCCGACACCGAGACCGACGCCGAGCGCGACGTCGCCGACCGCGAGCGGGCCGAGCGGGCCCGGGAGCGTTCCGAGCGGGGCTGAATCCGCGACGGGCCGCGGCGCAGATCCGAGCGCGTGGCGGCCCGGTCCGGCAGGCTGGAATGGCAGAGATCTCGTCGGCATGCCGCTGAGATCACGACAACATCCGTTCGATTGTTACCCCAAACGGGTGAGGTCGATACGGGGAGGTAGACTTAAACGTGTCTGGCCGGACGCACGCCCGCGCTTGCCCTGAACGAACCTGTGTGGGATGCCGGGAGCGAGCGGCCAAGAGCGAGCTGCTGCGCATCGTGGCGGAAGGGGACGCATGCGTCCCTGATCCTCGCGGTACGCTGCCCGGCCGGGGTGCATATGTACACCCCGCATCTGTCTGTCTCGACCTGGCGGTTCGCCGCCGGGCATTCCCCCGGGCCTTCAAGGCCAAGGGGCCGTTCGACCCCGCTGCGGTGCAGCGGTTCGTCGAGCGGGTGACACCGTAGGAAAACGAACGGCACGGGTCCCCGTGCGGTCAGGTACCTCGCGAGTTGGAAGTAGGTCGAGATTGCGATGAGCACTCGATGAGTACGCGATGAGTACGCCCATGAAGTAGCGACGGTCCGGCGGTAACCCGGACCTAAAAGGAGCGAAGTGGCTAAGGTCCGGGTATACGAACTCGCCAAGGAGTTCGGTGTTGAGAGCAAGGTCGTCATGGCCAAGCTCCAAGAACTTGGTGAATTCGTACGTTCGGCGTCCTCGACGATCGAGGCGCCGGTTGTACGCAAGTTGACTGACGCACTGCAGGGTCCCGGTGGCAACGCCGGCAAGTCCGCTGCAAAGCCTGGCGCGCCCCGCAAGGCCGCCCCCGTGAAGCCCGCAGCGCCCTCCCCGGCGGCTGCGGCACGTCCCGCTGCCCCGAAGCCCGGCGTACCGGCTGCCAAGCCGGCCGCTGCCGAGGCCCCGGAGACCAGCACCCCCGCTGCGGCTTCCGCGCCGTCCGCGGGCCCGCGTCCGGGCCCCAAGCCGGCCCCCGCGAAGCCCGCCCCGGTGACCCCGGTGCCCGCAGCCGAGTTCTCGGCTCCGGCCCCGGCACAGCCGGCCGCGCCGCAGCAGCAGCAGGCCCCGCGTCCCGCGGGTGCCACCCCGGGACCGCGTCCCGCCAGCAGCCCGGCCCGTCCGGCTCCGGCCGGCGGCCAGCGTGACGGCGGCCGCGAAGGCGCCCAGCGTGACGGCGGCCGCGGTGGCGAGCGCGACGGTGCCCGTGGCGGCGACCGTCCGGCGCGTCCCGCAGGCCAGGGCGCCCCGCGCCCCGGCGCACGTCCGGCGGGTCCCCGTCCGGGCAACAACCCGTTCACCTCCGGTGGCTCGACGGGCATGGCCCGTCCGCAGTCGCCCCGTCCCGGCGGCGCCCCGCGCCCCGGTGGCGGCTCGGAGCGCCCCGGCGCCCCGCGTCCGCAGGGCGGCCCCGGCGGCGCCCCGCGCCCGCAGGGCCAGGGCGGCGCACGTCCGTCTCCGGGCGGCATGCCGCGCCCGCAGGCTCCTCGTCCCGGCGGCGCCCCCGGCGCCGGCGGTGGTAACCGTCCGAACCCGGGCATGATGCCGCAGCGTCCCGCTGCCGGCCCGCGTCCCGGTGGTGGCCCCGGCGGTGGCCGTGGTCCCGGTGGCGGCGGCGGTCGTCCCGGCGGCGGCGGTGGCGGCGCAGGCCGTCCCGGTGGCGGCGGTTTCGCAGGCCGTCCGGCCGGTCCCGGTGGCGGTGGCGGCGGTTTCGCCGGTCGTCCCGGTGGCGGCGGTGGCGCTCCCGGTCGTCCGGGTGGTGGCGGCGGCTTCGGCGGTCGTCCCGGCTTCGGTGGACGTCCCGGTGGCCCCGGTGCCCGTGGTGGCACGCAGGGCGCCTTCGGCCGTCCCGGCGGTCCCGCGCGTCGTGGCCGCAAGTCGAAGCGGCAGAGGCGCCAGGAATACGAGTCGATGCAGGCCCCGTCGGTGGGCGGCGTCATGCTGCCCCGTGGCAACGGACAGGCTGTCCGGCTGTCGCGCGGTGCTTCGCTCACCGACTTCGCCGAGAAGATCAACGCCAACCCGGCGTCGCTCGTCGGCGTGATGATGAACCTCGGCGAGATGGTCACTGCCACGCAGTCCGTCCCCGACGAGACGCTGAAGATGCTCGCGGACGAGATGAACTTCGTCCTGGAGATCGTCAGCCCCGAGGAGGAGGACCGCGAGCTGCTCGAGTCCTTCGACATCGAGTTCGGCGAGGACGAGGGCGGCGAAGAGGCCCTGGTCTCCCGTCCGCCGGTCGTGACCGTCATGGGTCACGTCGACCACGGTAAGACCCGGCTGCTGGACGCGATCCGCAAGACGAACGTCGTTGCGGGCGAGGCCGGCGGTATCACGCAGCACATCGGTGCGTACCAGGTCGGCGCCGAGGTCAACGGCGAGGACCGCAGGATCACCTTCATCGACACCCCGGGTCACGAGGCGTTCACCGCCATGCGTGCACGTGGTGCGAAGTCGACCGACATCGCGATCCTCGTGGTCGCGGCGAACGACGGTGTGATGCCGCAGACGATCGAGGCGCTGAACCACGCCAAGGCGGCTGACGTGCCGATCGTGGTCGCGGTCAACAAGATCGACGTCGAGGGTGCCGACCCGGTCAAGGTGCGCGGTCAGCTCACCGAGTTCGGTCTGGTGGCCGAGGAGTACGGCGGCGACACGATGTTCGTCGACATCTCCGCCAAGCAGGGCCTCAACATCGAGGCTCTTCTGGAGGCCGTCGTCCTCACCGCCGACGCCTCGCTGGACCTGCGGGCCAACCCGGAGCAGGACGCTCAGGGTATTGCGATCGAGTCCCACCTCGACCGTGGCCGCGGTGCCGTCTCGACCGTCCTGGTCCAGCGCGGCACGCTGCGCATCGGCGACACGGTGGTTGTCGGCGACGCGTACGGCCGAGTCCGCGCGATGCTCGACGACAAGGGCGAGAACGTCGAGGAAGCGGGTCCCTCGACCCCCGTCCTCGTGCTGGGTCTCACCAACGTCCCGGGTGCCGGCGACAACTTCCTGGTCGTCGACGAGGACCGTACGGCCCGTCAGATCGCCGAGAAGCGTGCCGCTCGTGAGCGCAACGCCAACTTCGCCCGCAAGGGTGTCCGGTTCTCCCTGGAGAACCTGGACGAGGCGCTCAAGGCCGGTCTGGTCCAGGAGCTCAACCTCATCATCAAGGGCGACGCGTCCGGTTCGGTGGAGGCTCTCGAGGCCTCGCTGCTCCAGCTCGACGTCGGTGAAGAGGTCGACATCCGGGTCCTGCACCGCGGTGTGGGTGCGGTCACCGAGTCGGACATCAACCTGGCGACCGGCTCCGACGCCATCGTGATCGGCTTCAACGTGCGCGCCGCAGGGCGTGCCGCGCAGATGGCCGACCGCGAAGGTGTGGACGTCCGGTACTACTCGGTCATCTACCAGGCGATCGAAGAGATCGAAGCGGCTCTCAAGGGCATGCTCAAGCCGGAGTACGAAGAGGTCGAGCTCGGTACGGCGGAGATCCGCGAGATCTTCCGCTCGTCCAAGCTGGGCAACATCGCCGGTGTGCTGGTCAGGTCCGGCGAGGTCAAGCGCAACACCAAGGCGCGCCTGCTGCGTGATGGCAAGGTCATCGCGGAGAGCCTCAACATCTCCGGTCTGCGCCGCTTCAAGGACGACGTCACCGAGATCCGCGAAGGCTACGAGGGCGGTATCAACCTCGGAAACTTCAACGACATCAAGATCGACGACGTCATCGCGACGTACGAGATGCGCGAGAAGCCGCGAGGCTGACCCGTACCTCAACAGTCGGGGCCGGTCGACGGGTGGTATTTCCGTCGATCGGCCCCGGCCGTTCCGTGTACGGTTCTTGTGTCCCTGCCAATCACCGGCAGGGCACGAACCCGAACCGGCGGGACATCCGGACATACATGTATGTGGGGACACTGTCCTTCGATCTGCTTCTCGGCGACGTACGGTCGCTGAAGGAGAAGCGCTCCGTGGTCCGTCCGATCGTTGCCGAGCTCCAGCGCAAGTACGCGGTGAGCGTGGCGGAGACGGGCGACCAGGACCTCCATCGCAGGGCCGAGATCGGCCTCGCCGTGGTCTCCGGGGACACCGGGCATCTCACGGACGTGCTGGACCGGTGCGAGCGGTTGATCGCCGGCCGGCCGGAAGTGGAGCTGCTGTCCGTACGGCGGCGGCTGCACAGCGACGAAGACGATTGAGCAAGGCGAGAAGGAGACGGACCAGTGGCCGACAACGCGCGGGCTAAGAAGCTGGCGGACCTCATCCAGGAGGTGGTCGCCGAGAAACTGCAGCGTGGAATCAAGGACCCGCGCCTGGGTACGCACGTGACCATCACGGACACCAGGGTCACCGGCGACCTGCGGGAGGCCACGGTCTTCTACACGGTCTACGGGGACGACGAGGAGCGGGCGAGCGCGGCAGCCGGCCTGGAGAGCGCCAAGGGCATCCTGCGCTCGGCGGTCGGCGCGGCGGCGGGGACGAAGTTCACCCCCACGCTCGCCTTCATCGCGGACGCGCTGCCCGAGAACGCCAAGGCGATCGAGGAGCTGCTCGACCGGGCACGTGCCTCCGACGCCAAGGTGCGCGAGGCGTCATCGGGCGCCACGTACGCGGGCGACGCGGACCCGTACCGCAAGCCGGAGGACGAGAACGACGAGGACACCGCCTCCGAATGACATCGCAGAACAGGACGCCCGGGGAAGGGCGCGGGAGCGCAGCGACCCCGGGCAGGGGTGGCGCCGGGCCACGGGAGAGCGGCCTGGTCATCGTCGACAAGCCGTCCGGCTTCACCTCGCACGACGTCGTCGCCAAGATGCGCGGCATCGCCCGGACCCGCCGCGTCGGCCATGCCGGCACGCTGGACCCGATGGCGACGGGCGTGCTCGTGCTCGGCGTCGAGAAGGCCACCAAGCTCCTCGGCCATCTCGCGCTGACCGAGAAGGAGTACCTCGGTACCATCCGGCTCGGCCAGGACACCGTCACGGACGACGCGGAGGGCGAGATCACCTCGTCCACCGACGCCTCCGGTGTGACCCGCGAGGGCATCGACGCCGGTGTCGCCGCACTGACCGGCGCCATCATGCAGGTGCCGTCCAAGGTCAGCGCCATCAAGATCGACGGCAAGCGGTCCTACGCGCGGGTGCGCGGGGGCGAGGAGTTCGAGATCCCGGCCCGTCCGGTGACCATCTCGTCCTTCCGCGTCTACGACGTCCGCGAGGCAGTCGCCGAGGACGGCACCCCGGTGGTCGACCTGGTCGTCTCGGTGGTCTGCTCCTCCGGTACGTACATCCGGGCCATCGCCCGTGACCTCGGCGCCGGGCTCGGTGTGGGCGGTCACCTGACCGCCCTGCGGCGCACCCGCGTCGGTCCGTACGGCATCGACGGGGCGAGGACGCTGGACCAGCATCAGGAAGAGCTGGCCGTGATGCCGATGGCCGACGCCGCCGCTTCGGCGTTCCCGCGCTGGGACGTCGACGAGCGGCGGGCCAAGCTGCTGCTGAACGGGGTGCGGCTGGACATGCCCGCCTACCCGCCCGGGCCGGTCGCGGTCTTCGACCCCGACGGCCGGTTCCTGGTCCTCGTCGAGGAGCAGAAGGGCAAGGCCAAGAGCCTCGCCGTCTTCGGCTGAGCAACGCCCCACGGACCTGCGTCGTGGAGCGGGCAGGCCCCCCTGCGCCCGCTCCACGACCCCCCACCCTTTCCTGTCCACCGAACGCCTCTGATTCACCCCAATGGGCAGGCGCTCGGAGTGAATCAGGGGTGCATACGGGGGCGCTTTCGCTCTGAGAGCACTTCGCCGATCACCGCCGACCTAACGTCGGATCATGGGATGCGGGGACCGGGCGACGCTGGTACGACTGTGCGATCCGGCCGGCCGGCCGCGGGGGACCGGGTTCGTCGCGGACGACCGGGGCACTGTGGTGACCAGTCATGAGGCGGTCGACGGTGTCGCCCACCTCGTCCTGCACGGCACGGACGGCCGCAGCTGCCGCGTCGAGGCCGATGACATCACCGCCCTGCCCGAGCTCGACCTCGCGCTCGTCCCCACCAACGGGCCGGACGCGCTGGGCGTGCAGCCGCTGCCGATCGTCCGGCGGGAGCGGCTCGACCCCGGTACGTACGTGACGATCGCGGCGCACGGCTGGCGCGAGGCGCGGGTGCTGGGTCCTGTCCCGGTGACGTACACCTCCCGCGGCCGCACCCACACGATCGGCCGGGCGCTGGAACTGGCACTCGGCACGGACGGCAGCGATGCGCTCAGGCTCGGCGGCGCGGCCGTGGGCGGGCCGGTCCTCGACCCGGACAGCGGCGCGGTCATCGCGGTGCTGGGCCCCTCCCTGCGGGCCGGACATGCCGCTGCCGCGTGCGCGGTGCCGCTGGCCGGGACGGGGGACCAAGGACCGCTGGGCGCCCTGCTGCGGCGCAACGCGATGAGCGTCCCCGGCTACGGCCGCGATCTGAACCCGGCCGGCGCGCTCCAGCTCACCGCCATGTCCGTCGGCTCGGCGGCCGGCCCGAGCGCGTGGCCCGACCCGGTGGAGCGGCCGGAGGCCACCGCGGAGTTCAGCGCCTTCGCCGCGGCCGGCCGGACGGCCGCGGCCACCGGGGAGCCCGCGGTGGTGCTCGGCCTCGTCGGCGAGCCGGGCACCGGCCGCACCACCGAACTCGCCGCGCTCGCCGCGCGCCGGGCCCGCGGCCCGGTGCCCGCGCTCACCCTGTGGGTGCGCGGCGCCGACCTGCTGGCCGACGACACCTCCCTCGCCGACGCGATGGCCCGCACGCTCCGGCAGGCCGGGCGCATCGTCACCGCCGCGGGGGCGTGCGGCGACATGACGGCCGTCACCGCCGAGCGGGTGGCGCGGCTGGCCGCGGACGCCGGCAGCCCGCTGCTCGTCCTGCTGGACGGGCCGGAGGAGATGCCGCCCGTCCTGGCCCACCGGCTGGCCCGGTGGAGCGCCGGCACGGTCGGCTGGCTGCGGGAGAACGGGGCACGGCTCGTCGTCGCCTGCCGCCCCGAACACTGGGAGACCGCCGGTGCGCTCTGCCCGCCGGGAGCGCTGCACCGCCCGGCCAGGCCCGCCCGGCGGCTGCCGTCCGCCCTGCGCATCGACGACCTCACCGCGGGGCAGGCCGACCGGGCCCGGGAGGGCTACGCCCTCCCGCCCGACGCGCTCGCCCCCGGCCACGACCGGCACCCGCTCACCCTGCGGCTGCTCGCGGAGGTACGCCAGGCGCTGCCACCGGACACATACGGGCGCCCCGGCACGGAGGAGGTCTTCGGCGCGCACCTGGACCTGATGTGCCTGCGCATCGCGGTCCGGATCGCCGCCCAGTACCGTCCGGCGCCCCGGGGCACGGCGGTGCGGCGGCTGGCGGCACAGGTGGCGGGCCAGGTCCATGAGGCGGCCCGGCGCTGTCTGGGACCGGGACAGGGCGAGCTGGACCGGGCCGCGTTCGAGGAGATCTTCCCCTGGCGCACGGGCTGGGCGTCGGCGGTGCTCACCGAGGGGCTGCTGGTCCCGGCGGGAGCGGGCTACCGCTTCGCGCACGAGGAGCTGGGGGACTGGGTCCAGGGCGCGCATCTGGACCTGGACGCGGCGCTGCGGGCACTGGTGCACCGTTGGCACGCCCCGGCCGCCGTGGCGGAGGGCGACGGGCGGGTGCCGCACCCCCGCCGGCCGGATGCGGCCGCCGGGCACGAGACCGCGTCCCCTTCCGCCCCGGGAGCCGAGGACGCGGAGCCGCGCGCCCTGCCCGTGCCCCGCCACCGGATCGGCCCGGTGATCCAGGCGCTCCTGGTCCTGGGCCGCCGGCAGGGCCCCGCCGCGCTGGCCCACCGGCTGGCCGACCTGATCGAGGCGCTGGACCGGCTGACGGCGGGACGGGACGACGCGGCGGTGCGCAGCCCAGGACGGACCGCGCCCCAAGCCGGCCCTGCGGCCACGGCAGGGCCGGAGGCCGCGACCGGCCCCGGCTCCGGCGGCGCCCCCGCCGCACCGCCGCCCGCCGGCGACGGCTGCCCGCCGCTGGATGCCCGCTGGTGGGCTGTCCATCTGCTCTCCGAGACGCTGCTGCGGGTGCCCGACGCCCGCCCGCACCTCGGCGTGCTCCGGCTGCTCGCCGGGCGCATCGTCCGCAGTTCCGCCGAGGCCGGCGGCTCCGGCCCGCGGGGGGCGTACGCCGAGTTCGGGCCGTGGTTCTGGCGGCGGCTGAGCCTGCCCGAGGCGGACCGGATGGATCTGCTGCGGCGGCTCGTCCCCGCCGACGGACCACCGCGCGGCGAGGACGACGCCGATGACGGACGCTTCCTGGACGCCGTGGCCCAGCGGCTCGCCGACCGGCCGCGCATCCTCCAGCCGCTCCTGTGCGCCTGGTTCACCGACGAGCGCCCGCTCGCCGCCGAGGAGGGAGCGGGAATCCGGCCGACCGTGGCGGCGGCCGCGCAGGCCCTCCTGTACGCCCGCCGCGACCTCGCCGTGGACGACCTGACCGACGCGCTCGTCTCGACCGACCACCCCCGCGCCGAGGAACTGCTCGCCGCGCTGGCCGAGGACGAACCCTCCGCGCTGTGCCGGGCCGTCGAACGGTGGGCGCGCGAGGACCGCCGCCCCCGGCGGATCGCGGCCGCCGCGTACGGCGCGGCCGTCGCACCGCACCTCACTCGCGACGCCGACCGTGCCCTGCTGCGCCGCGCCGCCCTCGCCCTGCTGGCCCGCCCCGAGGACACCGACCTGCACGGCGCGGCACTCGCCCGCCTGGTGGCCGATCCACGGTCCCGCGAGCGCTGTCTGCCCCTGGCGCTGAAAGCCTTCGCCGCCGACGGGCCACGGTTGTCCCCGGCCGCCCTCGCCGTAGCCCTGCCCACCCATCCGGGGCCGGTACTGGCCGCATACCGCGACCGCCTCGCGCGGCCCGGCGACGGGGCGGGCGAGGTGCTGCGCGCCCTCGCCGGGATCGACGCCCCCGCGCTGGCCCTGCACGCCGCCGGTCTCGTACGGGCGTACACCGACAGCCACCCCGAGGACACGGTGCACACCGCCGCGTACCTCGACCGCAGGCTGGAGCACGGGCCCGCCGCCCGTGCGCTGCTGCTCCCCCTGCTGACCGGGCTGCTCCGGGACCGTCCCGTGGCCGCTCCGGTCCGGGGTGCGCTCGCCGGGGTGCTGGCCTCGCCCGGCAGCCCGGCCTCACAGCCGCTGCGGGACGAACTGCTGGAGGTGCTGCTGGAGTTCGAGCAGGGTGGCGCGCACCGGGACCCCCTCGTGCTGGACGCGCTGCTGCGGGCAGCCGCCACCGGCTGTGCGGGGCGCTCCGGGGCCCGCACCCGGGCCCTGGTCCACCGCACCGGGATGCTGCTCGTCCGCACCCCCGAAGGAGCCGGCCGGTTCGACCGCCGGCTGGTCGAACTCGCCCGTGACGTGCCCGGATTCGCCGACCTGGTCACCGGGTGGCTGGCGGACGCCCCGCAGGAGTGGGCGGCGGTCGTCGGCCCGAGCGCACGGCGGACGGTGGGGGCCCTCGGGACCCCGATGCCCATGCCGATGCAGGCCGCAGGGCGTGAGCATGGCAGTCTTAGACCTGCGTAAGAGACAAACCCACGTACACAGGTTCGGGCGAGGAGCGGTCAGAGTGCAGCGCTGGCGTGGCTTGGAGGACATCCCCCAGGACTGGGGACGCAGCGTCGTCACCATCGGCTCCTACGACGGGGTGCACCGCGGACACCAGCTGATCATCGGCCGGGCCGTCGAGCGGGCCCGCGAGCTGGGGGTGCCGTCGGTCGTGGTCACCTTCGACCCGCACCCCAGCGAGGTCGTCCGGCCCGGCAGCCACCCGCCGCTGCTCGCCCCGCACCACCGCCGTGCCGAGCTGATGGCGGAACTCGGCGTGGACGCGGTGCTGATCCTGCCGTTCACCACCGAGTTCTCGAAGCTCGCCCCGGCCGACTTCATCGTGAAGGTGCTCGTGGACAAGCTGCACGCGCAGCTGGTCATCGAGGGCCCCAACTTCCGCTTCGGCCACAAGGCCGCGGGGAACGTGCAGCTGCTCACCGAGTGCGGCGCCACCTACGACTACCGCGTCGAGGTCATCGACCTGCGGGTGCGTGGTGAGGCGGGCGGCGGCGAGCCGTTCTCCTCCACCCTCACCCGGCGCCTCGTCGCCGAGGGTGACATGGCCGGCGCCGCCGAGATCCTGGGCCGCCCGCACCGTGTCGAGGGCATCGTCGTCCGCGGTGCGCAGCGCGGCCGCGAGCTCGGCTTCCCCACCGCCAACGTCGAGACGCTGCCGCACACCGCGATTCCGGCCGACGGCGTCTACGCGGGCTGGCTGCACGTCGACGGCGAGGCGATGCCCGCCGCGATCTCGGTCGGCACGAACCCGCAGTTCGACGGCACCGAGCGGACGGTGGAGGCGTACGCCATCGACCGGGTCGGCCTCGATCTGTACGGCCTGCACGTCGCGGTGGACTTCCTCGCCTACGTACGCGGGATGCTGAAGTTCGACTCGATCGACGACCTGCTGGTGGCGATGGCCGCCGATGTGAAGCGGTGCAGCGAGCTGATCTCGGCGTACGACCGGGGCTGAGCCGCCGGGCCGTGGCGCCGTGCGTCCATGCGGCGGGACCTCGCGCACAGGCCGCAGCGCTCAGCGTTTCGGCCCCTGGGCTCACTTATGGTGGGGCCTGCCTGGCCGGGTGAGCCGGGCCGGAGGAGGCCCGTACCGTGCGTGAACTGCTCTCCGAGCTGCGGGCCTGGCGTGAGGCCGGTACGCCGTTCGCCCTGGCTACCGTGGTCTCCGTCCGGGGCAGCGCTCCGCGGGCACCCGGCGCCGCGATGGCCGTGACCGCCGACGGGGCGGTCGCGGGAAGCGTGTCCGGGGGCTGCGTCGAAGGTGCGGTCTACGAGGTGGCGGGCGAGGTGCTCGCGTCCGGGAGCCCGCAGCTGCAGTCGTACGGGATCAGCGACGACGAGGCGTTCGGCGTCGGGCTGACCTGCGGCGGCACGATCGATGTGCTCGTCGTGCCGTTCGCCGCCGCGGCCGACCGCGCATGGCTCGGCCCGGTCACCGACTCGATCACGCGCGGCGAGCCCGTCGCCGTGGCCACCGTACTTCCGGACGCCGCGGCGGCCGGTGCCCGGCTGGTGGTCCGGGCCGACGGCGCACAGGGCTCGCTCGGCAACGAGGGACTCGACGCCGCCGTCACCGACGACGCCCGCGGCCTGCTCGCCCAGGGCGCGACCGGCCGGCAGTGGTACGGGGTGCGCGGGGAGCGCCGGATGCAGGACGTGTCCGTCTTCATCCAGACGTACGCCCCGCCGCCCCGCATGCTCGTCTTCGGCGCCATCGACCACGCGGCCGCGACCGCGCGCATCGGGTCCTTCCTCGGCTACCGGGTCACCGTGTGCGACGCCCGTCCGGCCTTCGCGACCCGCGAACGGTTCCCCACCGCCGACGAGGTCGTCTGCGCCTGGCCGCACACCTATCTGTCGGACACGGAGATCGACGGGCGCACGGTGCTCTGCGTCCTGACGCACGACCCGAAGTTCGATGTCCCGCTGCTGGTCGCCGCGTTGGCGACCCCGGCCGCGTACATCGGCGTGATGGGGAGCAGACGCACCCATCTCGACCGGATCGCACGGCTGCGGGAGGAAGGGGTGGACGACTCCGACCTGGCGCGGCTCGCCTCACCCGTCGGGCTCGACCTCGGCGCCCGGACCCCGGAGGAGACGGCCGTCTCGATCGCCGCGGAGATCATCCAGCACCGGTGGGGCGGCACGGGGCGGCCGCTCGGCGAGCTGTCGGGGACGATCCACCACCACCAGCAGTAGCGCGCGCCCCAGCACGGTGCTGGGCAGGCCCGGAACCCCGGACCTGCCCAGCACCCCAGCCACTACGTCACCGCGCTAGGAACGCGCGGTCACCGCGGCAGCGGCCCAGTGGCACGCCACCTGGGTCTCGCCGCCGCCCGCCAGCACCGGCAGATCCTTCGTACGGCAGGCGTCCGCCACCCCCGCACGCTCCGCCTCGCCCGAGGCCAGGACCTGGCAGCGGACGTGGAAGCGGCAGCCGGACGGCACCTTGGACGGGTCCGGCGGCTCACCGGTCAGCACCACCGGATCGCCCTCCGCCTCCGGCAGAACCGACAACAGCGCCTGCGTGTAGGGGTGCTGCGGAGCCGTGAGGATCTGCTCCACGTCGCCGGTCTCCACGATCCGGCCGAGATACATCACCGCCACCCGGTCCGCGATGTTCCACGCCAGACCGAGGTCGTGCGTCACCACCAGCGCGGACAGGCCCAACTCGTCCCGCAGCCGCAGCAGCAGCGCCAGGATCTCGCCGCGCACCGACGCGTCCAGTGAGGCCACCGGCTCGTCGGCCACGATGAGTTCCGGTTCCAGGACCAGGGCGCCCGCGATCACGACCCGCTGACGCTGGCCGCCCGACAGCTCGTGCGGGTAGCGCAGGAAGAACCGCTCCGGGGGCCGCAGCCCCGCCCGGGACAGGGCGTTGGTGACCGCCTCCCGCTCGTCGCCGCCGTACCGGTGGATCCGCAGGCCCTCGGCCACCGCGTCGTACACCGTGTGCCGCGGGTTCAGCGAGCCGCTGGGGTCCTGGAGCACCAGCTGGACCCGCTTGCGGTACGCCTTCAGCGCACGGCTCCCGTAGTCGAGCGGCTTGCCGCCGAAGGTGACCTGCCCGGAGGTCGGCGGGACCAGGCCGAGCAGCGAACGGGCCAGCGTCGTCTTGCCGCAGCCGGACTCGCCGACCAGGGCGACGATCTCGCCCGGCCTGATGTCCAGGTCGACGCCGTCGACGGCACGCGCCGGCTCGGCCCCGTGCCTGCCGGGGAACGTGACCTGCAGTCCCTGCGCGCTGAGCAGGTCCGTGGTGGTGGTCATGATGTGCTCCTTGCTTCCTCGGCACCCGGCAGGACCGGGACCGCGGTCCCCTCCGGACCCACCAGCACACAGGCGGCCTGCCGCCCGGGACCCGCGTCGCGCAGCGCCTGGTCCTGCGTGGTGCAGGAGTCCAGAGCCACCGCGCAGCGCGGGTGGAAGGTGCAGCCGGCCGGCAACGCCGACGGGTCGGGCGGATCGCCCGGCAGCCCCCGGGGAGCGAACCGGGAGGCCGGGTCCCCGATGCGCGGGAAGGCGCCGGACAGGGCCTTGCTGTACGGGTGACGTGCACTCTCGTAGACCTCGGACGCGGGACCCTGCTCCACGACCCGTCCCGCGTACATCACCGCGAGCCGGTCGCAGGTGTCCGACAGCACCGCGAGGTCATGGCTGATCATGATCAGTCCGAGGTCCTGCTCGGAGACCAGCTGCTCGATCAGGCGCAGGATCTGGGCCTGGATCATCACGTCGAGGGCCGTGGTCGGCTCGTCGGCGATGATCAGCCCCGGATCGCAGGCCAGCGCCATCGCGATCATCACGCGCTGGCGCTGCCCGCCGGAGAGCTCGTGCGGATAGGCGTCCGCCCGGGCGGCGGGCAGTCCCACCTGCTCCAGCAGCTCACCGGCGCGCTTGCGCGCGGCGGCCTGGGTCGTCCTGCGGTGCAGCACGATGGGCTCGGCGATCTGGTCCCCGATGCGGTGCACGGCGTTGAGCGAGTGCATCGCGCCCTGGAAGACGATCGAGGCGCCGGCCCAGCGCACGGCCCTGACCTGGCCCCACTTCATGGCGAGGACGTCCTCGCCGTTCAGCAGGATCTCCCCGGAGACCTTGGTGCCCGCGGGCAGCAGACGCAACAGCGCGAGCGCCAGCGTCGACTTCCCGCAGCCCGACTCCCCGGCGATGCCGAGCTTCTGGCCCGCGTCGACCTCCAGATCCACCCCACGGACCGCCTGGGCCCCGCCGGCGTACGTGACCGTCAGGTCGCGCACCTGGAGAAGAGGCGTCTTTCGGATGCTCGTCGTGCTCAACGGGCCACCCCCAGCTTGGGATTGAGGACGGACTCGATGGCGCGGCCGCACAGCGTGAACGCCAGGGCCACCAGTGCGATGGCGATACCGGGCGGTGCCAGGTACCACCAGTCACCCGCGCTGACCGCACCGGCCTCGCGCGCGTCCTGGAGCATGCCCCCCCAGGAGGTGATGGTCGGGTCGCCGAGGCCGAGGAAGGCCAGGGTGGCCTCGGTCAGGATCGCGCCGGAGATCACCAGCGTGGTCTGGGCGAGCACCAGCGGCATCACGTTCGGCAGGACGTGCCGGGTCATGATGTGCCCGTGTCCGCCGCCCAGTGCCCGGGCGCGCTCGATGTAGGGGCGCGACTCCACCGCGAGCGTCTGCGCCCGCACCAGGCGGGCCGTGGTCGGCCAGGTGGTGACGCCGATCGCGATGATGACCGTCCACAGGGAGCGGTCCATCACGGTGGCCAGCGCGATCGCCAGGACCAGGGTCGGCATCACCAGGAACCAGTCGGTGACCCGCATCAGGACCGTGGAGTACCAGCCGCGGAAGTGCCCCGCGAGGATGCCGACGACGGTGCCGATGGCCACGCACAGGAACGCCGCGAGCAGTCCCACCGTCAGCGACACGCGTGCCCCCCACACCAGCAGGGCCAGCACGCTCCGGCCGAACTGGTCGGTGCCGAGCGGGAACTCACCGCTCGGTGCCTCCAGCGCGCCACCCGGCGCGGCGGTGACGCTCTGCGAGTCGGCGCCGACGAGCGCGGGCGCGAACAGTGCGATCAGTCCGATCAGGATGAGCCCCGCAAGGCCCCACAGGCCGCCCCGGTGGCGGCGGTACTCGCGCCAGAAGCGGGCCAGGGAGCGGCGCTTGCGGGCCCGTGCCAGCGCGCGCGGGCTCTTGCCCGCTGCGGTTTTGGGCCCTTCGGGCGCGGGTGCTTCGGCCTCGGGAGTGGAGGCGGGCATGGATTCGGTCGTCATCGGCCCACCCGGGGATCGAGCAGCGGATACAGCACGTCGGCCAGGGTGTTCGCCAGGATCACCGCGGTGGCGAAGACGAAGAACAGCCCTTGGACGAGCGGCAGGTCGGGGACGCTGAGTCCCTGGTAGAAGAGGCCGCCCAGACCCGGCCAGGAGAACACGGTCTCGACCAGGATCTGTCCCGCGACCACGTGTCCCAGGTTGACGAACATCAGCGTGAAGGTCGGCAGCATCGCGTTCGGGACGGCGTGCTTGCGGCGTACCGCGTCGTCGCGCAGCCCCTTCGCGCGGGCCGTCGTCAGATAGTCGCTGCCCATCTCGTCGAGGAGCGAGGAGCGCATGACCAGGAGGGTCTGCGCGTAGCCGACCGCGACCAGCGTGATCACCGGAAGCACCATGTGGTGCGCGACGTCGAGGACGTACGCGAAGCCGGTCTCGTTGCCCGACTCCAGGCCGCCCGTCGGGAACATGCCCGGGATCGGGCCGATGCCGACCGAGAAGACGATGATCAGGAGCAGACCGAGCCAGAACGACGGCACCGAGTACAGCGTGAGCGCGAGCGCGGTGTTGAACCGGTCGCTCGTGGATCCGTTGCGCCAGGCGGTGCGGGTGCCCAGCCAGATGCCGAGCGCGCTGTAGAGGACGTACGCCGTGCCGGTGAGCAGCAGCGTCGCCGGGAGCGCCTCGGTGATCTTGTCCATCACCGGGGCGTGGAACTGGTACGAGATGCCGAAGTCGCCGGTGAGCGCGTCCCCCACGTACGTGGTGAACTGCTGCCACATCGGCTGGTCGAGGCCGAACTGGTGTCGCAGCGATTCGAGCTGCTCGGCGGAGACGCGGCGGCCGCCCGTCATCTGCTTCACCGGGTCGCTGGGAATGAGCCGGAAGAGGAAGAAGCTGGTGACCAGAACGGCGAACAGCGAGATGGCCGCGCCGGCGATCTTGGCGGCCACGTACGTGAGATAGGCCTTGGTGTTGCGCGCCCGTGGGCCGCGGGCGGCCGAAGGGCCGGCGGGAGCCGGACCGTCCGTGGCCGCATCCGCCTGTTTCACGAGCGCCGGAGTGCTGTCAGCTGTCATGGGGAACTCTCGTTACTCGTGCTGCACTTAGAGGGACCGGCCGGCGGGGCCCGACTGCTCGGGGCCCCGCCGCCGCTCTCTCTCATCCCGTCCGCGGAAATTACCCGCGGTCCGCGGAACTACTCGCGGTCGTCCGCGGTGGTGCGGCGGCGCCTCGTGATGAGGAACCCGCCGACTGCCAGCACCACGACGACGGCCACGATGCCGATGATGATCCCGGTGGAGCTGGAACCACTGTCGCTGTCCGCGTCGCTGCCGCTGCCCGCCGGTACGGCGGACCACCAGCTCCAGTACCCGTCCTGGCCGTAGATGTTGCCGGCCGCCTCGGGCATGGTCGTGATCGACTTGATCTGGTCGGTGCGGTAGGCCTCGACCGCGTTCGGGTACGCGATGATGTTCATGTACCCGGAGTCATACATCCAGGACTGCATCTGCTTGACGATGTCCGCGCGCTTGGCCGTGTCGTACTCGGCGAGCTGCTTCTTGTAGAGGCCGTCGTACTTCTTGTCGCAGATGAAGTTGTCCGTGGCCGCGCTCGCCTTGGCCTTGGTCGGCAGGGCCGCGCAGGTGTGGATGCCGAGGACGAAGTCCGGGTCCGGGTTGACCGACCAGCCGTCGAAGGCGAGGTCGTACTCACCGGCGTACCAGGGGACGGAGACGTCGTCGAGGCAGTCGACCTTGAGGCCGATGCCGAGCTTGCCCCACCACTCCTTGAGGTACTTGCCGATCGCCTTGTCGTTCGGGTCCGTGGCGTGGCACAGGATGCGCAGGTCGAGCGGCTTGCCGTCCTTGCCTACGCGCTGGTCGCCCTTGAGCTTGTAGCCCGCCTGGTCCAGCAGCTGGGCCGCCTTGGCCGGGTCGTAGCCCAGGGTCTGGCTCGCGGACGGCTGCCAGTAGTACGCCGAGAAGCGCGGCGGGATGTAGCCCTTGCCCTCGACGGCGTGGCCCTGGAAGACCTTGTCGATGATCGTCTTGCGGTCGATGGACAGGAACAGCGCCTGACGGACCTTCTGGTCGAGCAGGGCCTTGTTGCCGTTGCCGAACTTCTTGCCGTCCTTGGTCTGCGCACCGGGGTTGGTGGCCAGCGCGAAGAAGCGGCGGCCCGGGCCCTCGTTGACCTTGATGTTCTCGTCGCCCTTGAGCGACGCGGCCTGGGCGGGGGTCAGTGCGGGCGAGCCGGCGACGAAGGAGACCTCACCCTTGCGGAGCGCGGCGACCGCGGCGTCCTGGTCCTTGTAGGTCTTGAAGACCACCTCGTCGAACTTGGGCGAACCGCGCCAGAAGTCCTTGTTGGCCTTGAGCTTCACATACTGGTCGACCTTGTAGTCGGTCAGGATGAAGGGCCCGTTGCCCACGATCGGGAACTTCGTGTCGTTGTTGAACTTCGAGAAGTCCCCGACCTTCTCCCAGACGTGCTTGGGCACGATCGGGACGTCGAGCGCGGCCATGGTGGCCTGCGGCTCCTTGAGCTCGATCACCAGCTTCGTGGGGCTGGGAGCCGTCACCTTCTTGAAGTTGGTGACGAAGCTGCCGTTGGACTGGGCGGCGCCCTCGTCCGTCATGATCTTGTTGAACGTCCAGGCCGCGTCCTCGGCGGTGGCCTGCTGCCCGTCCGACCACTTGGAGTTGGACCGAATGGTGTACGTCCACGTCAGCTTGTCCGCCGACGGCTCCCACTTGGTGGCCAGGCCCGGGACGGCGTGGTTGTCCTTGGGGTCGTAGTTCGTCAGGAAGTCGTACATGAGCCGGGAGACGCTGGTGCTCAGCAGCTTCTGGGCGAGGAACGGGCTCAGTGAGTCGACGCTCTGCGCGACCGCGACGGTCAGTGTCGACTTGCCGCTGTCGGCCGCCTGCGCCTGCTGGGGCGCGGCCGCCCCGAAGGGTACGCCCGGCACGACCGACGCGGCTGCGAGTGCAAGGGCAGCGGCACCGGAGGCCAGGAGGATTCGCATACGTGAGCGTGGCTGGGCAGAGGGCGGTGGAACTCTTTCGACCATGGTCAGGGACCTCGCGTCATGACTCGCACGGAGAAGGCGGGTTGATCTGTGGTTCGCCAGCTGGTGAAGCGAAGGTTTATCAGCGGTGGTCGAGCCACGTCAACGGTCACCGAAACCGCGTGTGGTCTGCGGGAATGCGCAGAGGGTCCGCATCGCGGGAGCGATGCGGACCCTCATTGGTTCAGACCTCTGACGCCTTACTGCTGAGGCGCTGGCGGCGGCTGCGGAGGCTGCTGCTGCCACCCGGCAGGCGGGACGGGACCCTGCAGTTCGGGAGGGGTGGACTGGTGCGGCGGAACCGGCTGACCAGGCTGTCCGCCCTGCTGCTGCGGCGGCTGCGGACCGGCCGACCGGGCCTGCGAGGGCGGCGACTGCTGCCAGCTCTGCCCGGCACCGGGGCCCGGCTGCGGGGGGTAGGGCTGCTGCTGGCCCCCGTAGGGCTGTTGGGGCTGCTGGGGCGGGTACGGCTGCCCCGGGTGCTGGGGCTGCTGGGGCGGATACGGCTGACCCGGCTGGTGGGGCTGCTGGGGTGCGTAGGGCTGCTGTCCGGGCATGTGGTGGCCGGGTGCCTGCTGCTGCCCGGGCATCGGCGGGGCGTACTGCGGCGGCTGGTTGCTGCCGTCCGACGTCCACAGCCCCTGCTGCTGCTGGGCGCGCGCGAAGTCCTCGGCGACGAGGGCGGAGAGGTGGAAGTACGCCTCCCGGGTCTTCGGACGCATCATGTCGAGGTCGACCTCGGCGCCCGCCGACAGGTGCTCGTCGAACGGCACGACGACCACGCCGCGGCAGCGCGTCTCGAAGTGCTGCACGATGTCGTCGACCTTGATCATCTTTCCGGTCTCGCGGACTCCGGAGATGACCGTGAGGGACCGCTGCACCAGGTCCGCGTATCCGTGCGCGGACAGCCAGTCCAGCGTGGTGGAGGCACTTGACGCGCCGTCGACCGAAGGCGTCGAGATGATGATCAGCTGGTCGGCGAGGTCCAGCACGCCGCGCATCGCGCTGTAGAGGAGACCGGTGCCGGAGTCGGTGAGGATGATCGGGTACTGCTTGCCCAGCACCTCGATCGCGCGCCGGTAGTCCTCGTCGTTGAACGTGGTCGAGACGGCCGGGTCCACGTCGTTGGCGATGATCTCCAGACCGGAGGGCGCCTGCGAGGTGAACCGCCGGATGTCCATGTACGAGTTGAGGTGCGGGATCGCGTGGACCAGGTCGCGGATGGTCGCCCCGGTCTCCCGCCGGACCCGGCGGCCGAGTGTGCCGGCGTCCGGGTTGGCGTCGATGGCGAGGATCTTGTCCTGCCGTTCGGTGGCCAGGGTGGAGCCGAGCGCGGTGGTCGTCGTGGTCTTGCCCACGCCGCCCTTGAGGCTGATCACCGCGATCCGGTAGCAGGAGAGCACCGGGGTGCGGATCAGTTCGAGCTTGCGCTGCCGCTCGATCTCGTCCTTCTTGCCGCCCAGCTTGAAGCGGGAGGCGGCGGACGGGGTGCGGCTGCTCTTCGCCTTCTGCTTGCCCCGGACCAGCCGGTCGGAGGAGAGCTCCACGGCGGCCGTGTAACCGAGCGGGGCACCCGGCACCGAACGCTCGCGCTGGTCGTGGGTGACCGGCGTGGGCCAGGCGGCGCCGGCACGCGGGTCGACGGGCGGTGCCTGCGGCGGCAGTTGCTGCTGCGGCTGCTGCTGCGGGGAGACCTGCGCGGGCAGGTTGGGCGTGCCCTGGGCCGGCGGCTGGGCGCCCTGCGGGAACCCGTAACCGCCCTGCGGGGGCTGCGGCGCGGCCGGCGGCAGCGCGGCGCTCTGCTGCTGCCCGGGCCACTGCGGCGCCGGCGATGCCTGCTGCGGCTGGGGTGCCTGCGGCGCGGGCTGCGGCAGCGGGGCTCCGGGCTGGGGCTGGTGCGGCACCGGGGCTCCCGGCAGGGCCTGCTGCGGTGCCGGGGGCTGCGGGAAGCCGTAACCGGCCTGCGGCGCGGGGGCTCCGGGCTGGGGCTGGTGCGGTGCCGGGGGCTGCGGGAAGCCGTAGCCCGCCTGGGGCGCGGGGGCCACCGGCTGGGCCTGCTGCGGGAGCGCGGGAGGCTGCGGGAAGCCGTAACCGGCCTGCGGCGCGGGGGCTCCCGGCTGGGGCTGCTGCGCCGCCGGAGGCTGCGGGAACGCGGGGGGCTGCGGGCTCTGCGGCGTCGGGGCCGGCGGGGTCTGCGGGAAGCCGTAGCCGCCCGGCGTCTCGTTCGCCGGGGGCCGCCCGGCCCACTGCGATGCCGGCTGCGGCGCGGCGGGCTGCGGCGCCGCGGGCTGGAAGGCGGGCGGCAGCGGCGGCAGTCCGCCCTGCGGCGGCGCGGGCGTCCAGGGCGCCGGCGCCGCGTCGCGCGGTGCGTTGCCGGACGGTGCGTCGAGGGGAGCCCCGTCCGCGACGGCGTCCGAGGGCACGGAGTCGGCTGGCTCGTCGGCCTGCGGGGTGCTGCCGGAGCCGGCACCGGTCGGCGCGTCGGACACCGCCTTGTCGACCGGGGAGCCGTCGGCGGCGGCAGCGCCGTCGGCCTCGCCCGATTCCGCGGATGCGGCATCGGACGGCGCCGCATCCGCGGAAACCGGGTCGGCGGGGACCGCGTCTGCCGACACAGCGTCGGACGGAGCCGGGACCGAGCCGGGCCCATGGGCCACTGGGGAATCCCCGGGGCCGTCCTGCGCCGGGTCCGTGGCCGCGTCCCTGTCCGTCTTCGCTCCCGCGCCGGCGTCAGCCGCCTCCGCGACCGAGTCTGCGGCGGCACCTCCGGCGGAACCGGCGCCCGATGCCGGGTCCGGAGCGCTCGCGGCCCTGGCGGCGGCCTCCCGCTCGGCGATCTCCCGCTTCAGCGCGGCGGACGAGAACCGCATCGTCGCGCCGCTCTCCACGTCGCCGCTGCCGAACGGATCCGGCGCACCCGACGGGTCCGACGCGTCGGCTGCCGGGGAGGAGGAGCTGCCCGAAGCGGTGTGAACGGGCGGCACCGGGGGATTCGGAGCCGGGGCGGGCGGCTCCGGTGCCCAGCTGGGTTCGAAACCGCCACCGGCCGGCAGCCCGGGTACGGACACCGGTGCGCCGCTGGGCGGTGGGGGCGGGGCCAGGTGCGTTCCGGCGCCGCCCGAGGAGTCGCCCGGCGCATTCTGCGTGTACCAGGCGGGCGGGGTGTAGTCGATGGTGAACTCACCCGTCATCTCGGCGGGCTCCGCGTCGGACGACTCGTCGACGGGCTCGTTCCAGCCACCGCGCATCTCGTCCCGATCGCCGTTCACTTTGCCTCCTGGTGTGGTCGAGCACCCTTGTGCCGTGGTGGGTGGGGGCGACCGTTCCCGTAGTGCGAACCGCCCGGCTCTCCCCCTGGGACGCGCGTTGCCTGCCCGCAGGTCTTCTGCCGCGCCCGGACCCACCCTAATCGCCATCGGGCTCGGTACGGCAGGCCGTACGGCACCGCGGGCACTGTCCCGTACGTCACGTACTGCCCCCAAGTGGACTGAGTACGGCAGGGAGTGAAGGGTAAAGCGGTCAAACGCGTACATCTACGCAGGGAAACCTGAACATTTCGCACACGTCCCCCGCGCCGTCAGTCCATCCGCCGTGCGCTCCCCAGCAGTCCCGATTCCGCGTCGGTCGCGCTGGTCATCACGAACCGCCGGTCCCGCCGCGTGCACCAGAGGGTGACACCGTCCGTGAGGGTGGACAGCGTCCGCGCCGCATCGGCCGGCAGGTGCATGAGCTGCCCGATCTGTGCCGCTTCGTCGGGAGATACCCGTTGGATGCCGACCAGTGATGATTTCTCCAGCAACCCGGGTGCCACCGGGCTCAGATACGGCAGCAGCGTCACCACCGACTGCCACGGCCCGGACGCCACCCGCCCGCGCGGTGGCCTCATGCCGCAGTCCCGCACCACGACCACCGGCGAGCCGGCCGAAGGGCCCTGCGCCGGCACCCGCCCCACGTCGTGCAGCGAGACGCACGGCTGCCCGGCGCCCGCGGCCTGCGCCAGCTTCGTCCAGGCGTGCGCCCGCCCGGTCTCGACCACGATCCGGGCGCCGGTCGCCGCCGCCCGCAGCGCGAGCACCTGAGCCGTCCACAGCCCGCCGATCAGGGTGACGTCGTACGGCGTGGGCCGGTTGATGCCGATCACGGCAGGGCGGCCGTCACCGTCCACGCCGATCACCACGCCGTCGTCGCCGACCGGCACGGCAAGTGACGCCAGCTGCTCGGGCCGGACGGAGTGCCAGGTCCGGCGCGGGCCGAGCAGCCCGAATCCCAGCCGCCCTCGGCCACGCGCGCGTACGGACATCAGCGGGTACCCCCGAGTGGCAGCGTGGCGAGCACCCCGGGCAGCTGCTCGCGGTCCAGCCGCACCAACGAGGTCTTCACCCCGCGGGCCGTCCGCTCCAACTCGTGTCTGGCGGACAGTAGTTCCTCGTCGCTGCGGCCGGTGATCCGGATGTGTCCGGCGACCGAGACCTCCTGCCGGGCGCCGTGGCCCAGCGTGAGGCTGAACGTCGTGGCCAGCGCCGGGACCGAGGTGAGCAGCGCGACGAGCTGCGGCATCGGCGCACCGCCACCGCCGAACTGCGGCCAGCGGCGCACCCAGTAGGTGGTGTGCCGCCGGTCGTCGCACCACCAGGTGCGCGACGTCTCGCGGGTGCGGCGGACGGGCGTAACGGACCGGCCTGCCCTCGCCATGGCCGACGGGGCGGCACAGGCCGACGTGGCGATCGCCGAGTGGATCTCCGGCTCCGTCAGCACCGTCGCGCGAAACCCCGCCCCGGTCAGTCTCCCGGCCAGCTGGTCGGCCGTGCGCACCAGACACTTCTGCGTACCGATGAGCCCGCCGCCGCGCGCGCGTACGGCCTCCGGGCAGAGCTCGGGGTCCAGCTTCAGTGCGATCCACGTGATGCGGACCGCCGGGGAGCCCGTCCGCGCCTGCAGGGGCGCGTAGTTGCGTGCCGCGAGGGACTGCTCCGGCAGATGCGGGGCGGGGGCTGGCTGGGTGTGCTGCACGATCTGCGCCGATTCGAGCCGGATGCCGTCGACGTCGAGGGCGTCCTTGACCAGCATCAGCGGCAGCGGCCGCGCGGAGCGGTCGGGCCGCAGCGCCGAGGCGTCCGACTCGATGCGCAGGACGGCCGTCAGATACGTACCGTCGCCGATCATGCCGACCGGCCGCCGGTCGCGGTCGCTGAACGAGTGCGTGCGCAGGGCCGGTTCGCACTCGACCGCGGGTGCGAGGCCCGGCTCGGTGCCCGCGGGCGGCACCGTCGACGCGGCGCCGCGGTTACGGGCCCGCAGCGCGAAGGCGGTACCCAGCCACTCGGGAAGCGAACGGCGCTGCCGGCGCACCACGGCGAGCAGCACCAGCGCCGCGGCCACCGCACCGGCGGGGGCCAGCAGCAGGGGATCGACGACCCAGGCGCTGAGCAGCAGGGCGGCGGCGATCTCGAACAGCACGAGTTGTTGCAATCGAAACGGTCCGAACCGTGCCACTCGCGCGCCACCCGGCCTGCGCGGGCCGGCGGCACGGGGCGGACCGCCGTGCCCGGCGACGGCTGCACCGGCCCGGGGGGATCCCGGGGGCGGTACGTTTCCGGCCGGAGGTGTCCGCGTCACGGAAGCCATCATCGCGGCATTCTCCCCGTTCATCCGGGCCCAACTCGGCCCGTGCCACGCCTCTTCCGCCGAGGGCTGCGGCGGCTGGATCACCCTACCCGGCCCGCGGCCCCCACGGCCGGCAGGCATAGTTAGGGGCCGGTCCGGCACCCCGGGTCCGGCGGCAAGGACCCGGTGCGGGGCGTCGGATGCGGTCACTCGTGGTGCCGCGCGGGGAGAGCACGGGAGACGGACGGACTCATGACATCGCGGCGGGACGAGCTCAACGCGTACACATTTGCGAAGAGGTGCACGGTGGCGGCATTTCTCCGGTCCTCGCCCCACGGTTCCGACGAGGGCGCCCCCCGCCCGCTGCGCGCCGTCCTGCCGAGCATCGTCGCCGGCGCACTGATCCTCGCGGGGTTCGGCGCCGTCGGCATGTTCAGGCCGACCGCCCCCAAGGACTGGGACCGCCCCGCCGCCCACGTGATCGTCGGCAAGAAGTCGACCACCCGCTACGTGGTGCTCACCACCGGCAGCGGCCGGGACGGCAGGAACCTGTTGCACCCCGTGCTCAACCTCGCGTCGGCCAGGCTGCTGCTCACGCCGCAGAACGACGACGTCGTGCAGGTCGCGGACGACATCCTGGACGCGGGGAAGCCGCCGCGCGGCCCGGTCCTCGGCATTCCGTACGCCCCCGACCGGCTGCCCGAGGCCGAGGACGCGGGCACCGCCAAGCGGTGGGCCGTGTGCGTGCAGCCGGGCGGCAAGGGCAACACCGTGCAGAAGGCCGCCTTCGTGCTCGCCGCACGGGACAACGCGCTGACGGAGGGCCCGAACAGGCTCACCGGCGGTCAGATGCTCTACGTGCGTGGTCAGGACCGCACCCGCTACCTCGTCGACGCCCGCGGCACCAAGTACCGCATCGACGAGACCGCTGCCGATCTGGGCCACCTGACCAGCGCCCTCGTCGGCAGCGCACAGCCGCAGCCCGTCACCGGCGACTGGCTGGCCACCCTGCACGACGGCAGCCCGATCGCCTTCCCCTGGATCCCCGGCGAACCCGGCGCGCCGGCGCACGCCGAAGGGCGGCTCTCCGCGCAGGAGAACCGGATCGGCATGGTGCTGCGGACCCGCAACGGCGAGGGCACCGCGTACTTCGTCGTCCTCGACGGCACGGTCCGGCCGGTCTCCGAGTTCACCGCCTGGCTGCTGATCAACTCCCCGCAGACGGCCGGCCTCGACCTGAAAGGCCAAGCGCGCGCCGTGGGCCTCCAGGACTTCGTGCCCGACCCCGCGCCCTTCACCGGCCAGGCCGCGCACTGGCCCGCGCACCGGGCCGACCGGGTCAACGCCACCGAGGCCGGCGGCTCCGGCCGGGACACCGTTTGCAACGTGCTGCGCGGCGCGGACGGCAGGGGCCGTACGACACTGAGCACCTGGGCGGGCCCCGCGTACCCCGCCCCCGTCGGAGCCGGCGGCACGAGCACGTACGTCACCCCGGGCAGCGGGCTGCTCTACACCCAGGTCCGGGGCCGGCAGACCAGCCCGGACGGATCACTCTTCCTGGTGACGGACACCGGACTGCGGTACGCGGTTCAGGCGAACGGCGACAGTGACGCGGACCGCTCCGGCATCGGCGCGGGCTCCACGGCGGACGGGCCGGACGGGCGCCCCGAACCGAGCCAGGCGCAGATCCGGCTCGGATACGGGAAGGTGACGCCCGCCCTCGTGCCGATCGAGTGGTCGGACTTCCTGTCCAAGGGCCCCCGGCTCGACACCAACAGCGCCCGCCGGCCCCAGGGTTCCTGAAGGGGCCCGGGCGTGCGGCAACGGATCAGCGACACAGGAGCACGGGGGATCAGGACGATGCCGTACCGCAGGACGGTCCTGCCGGCGGTGGCCGCCGCGGCCGCTCTGGCCGCGCTCGCGGGGCCACAGGCCGCGTACGCCGTGCCGGGCCGGGGCGACCTCGGCATAGACGGCGGCGGCGTATGCACCTTCCCGATGAAGAAGCAGTTCGAGGGCCGTCCCTGGTCGCTGCAGCGCGTGCTGCTGGACGAGCTGTGGCAGGACACCAGGGGCAAGGGCGTCCGCGTCGCCGTCATCGACACCGGGGTGGACGACACCAACCCGCAGCTCACCTCGGCCGTCGACGCCTCCGCGGGCGCCGACTACCTGCCGGGCGGGGGGAGTGACGGCACCGTCGACGAGGTCGGCCACGGCACCAAGGTGGCGGGCATCATCGCCGCCCGCCCGCGCAGGGGCACCGGATTCGTCGGCCTGGCCCCCGCGGCCACCGTCATCCCGATCCGCCAGAACGACGAGCGGAACAGCGGCAAGGACACCACGATGGCCGCCGCGATCGGCCACGCGATCGCCAAGGGCGCCGACGTCATCAACATCTCCCAGGACACCACCAGGCCGCTGGCGGACGACTCCGTGCTGGGCCGGGCGGTGGCCAGGGCCGTCGCCAGGGACATCGTGGTGGTGGCCTCCGCGGGCAACGACGGCCTGGACGGCCGGCGCAGGCGCACCTACCCCGCCGCGTTCGACGGTGTCCTCGCCGTCGCCGCGTCCGACCGCAACAACGAACGCGCCCCCTTCTCGCAGGCCGGGGAGTTCGTCGGGGTGGCCGCACCGGGCGTCGACATCGTCTCCACCGTCCCCGGCAACGGCCAGTGCACCGACAACGGCACCAGCTTCTCCGCGCCCTACGTGACGGGGGTCGCCGCGCTGCTGCGCGCCAAGTACCCGCACTGGACGGCGGCGCAGATCGTCGCCCGGATCGAGCAGACCGCCGAACGCTCGGTCAACGGCCACGACGACTTCGTCGGCTGGGGCGTGGTCGACCCGGTGCGTGCGCTGTCCGGCGACGACGAACCGCAGGACGCGCCCCACCCGGACCCGCCGCCCGCCGGGGCCCAGGCACCCCGGCCGGCGAAGCTGGAGATGCCGGGGTCCCCGCAGGAACGCGACAAGCGGTACGCGACCTACGCGCTTGCCGCGGCCGCCGTGCTCGTCGGCGTGGTCGCCGGCACCGCGACCGTCCTGCGCGACGTCCGCCGGCGGCGCGCTCCGCGCACGCGGTGAGGCGCTGAGCGCAGCTTTTCGTGCAAAAGCCGCAGTTGGGGAGAGATGGTGAAATGGCTAGGGTAATAAGGGACTTCACGTACCGGATACCTGGCCGCGTTCGGCGGGCAGGTCCGTGAACCGAGAGACAGGACCTCCGGATGACCAACCCCGCAGGCGGTTTCGCACTTGCCGACGAACCGATCGTCCAGGCGAAGAACAAGATCATCAACACTGCCGAGGCAGTGTCCAGGCAGTCCAGGGAACTGGCGGACATCCTCGCGACGGCCGGAGCGGGGTGGACCGGTGTCGGCGCCTCGGGGTTCACCTCCGCACAGCTCGTGATCAACGAGGACCACGACGGGATCCGCCGCCTCCTGAACGTGCTGCACCACGCCGTGGGCAGCACCAGGAACCTCAGCAACGCCAACGACGAGGAGGTCCGCGCGGCCTTCAACGCCGTGAAGGAGCCGGCCACGGCCGGCAACACCTCCGGGCTGAACGGCGTCTGAGCCGCGCCGCCGCACACTTTCCGCCACAGCGAGCAAGAGGAGAAGCCGGATGGGTCACGACCCGCACACCAAGGTCAGGTACGAGAGCGTCCAGGAGATGGCGAACCGCATCCGCGTGGTGTCGCAGAACATCTGCCGCGACCTCGAGGAGATGGACACCGCACTCAAGGTCGTCACCGACACCTGGGACGGCGAGGCCCACCGGGAGTACGTCACGCTCCAGCACAAGTACCGGGGCCGGGCCGAGGACATGAAGAGCCGCCTGGAGCAGGTCGCGAAGATCGTCGAGTCCGGCAAGGACCACTACCGTTCCACGGACATCAAGTCCTCGCGCCTGTTCACCGAGGCGTACTGACAGCCGGACACGACAGAGGGCACGTTCACCCGAACGTGCCCTCCGCGCGTACCGCCCCGTCACCCGTTACGTCAGGTCGAACTCGCCGTCCCGGGCGCCGAGTACGAACGCACGCCACTCGGCCTCGGTGTACCGCAGCACCGTCCCCGGATCCAGCGACGACCTCATCGCCACGGCCCCGTCCGGCAGATGCGCGATCTCGACGCGCTCCTCGGCCTCCTCGGTCCCGGGCGCACTCAGCCATTCCACCCCCGAGATGTCGAGTGCGTACAGCTCGTCCTTCTCCGCCTGCGTGCCCATCGTCAAAGGTTCCTCTCCGTACGTGGCTCTGCACGGCACCGTACAGGCACCGCGCCGGCGAGGGACCTGGTCAGCCATTCGCCAGCGGACGGCACGAATCTGTGCTCGCCACACCCGCCGCCCCGGCTGCGGGAGTGGCGAGCCGCGTCAGCGCCGCTGCGGCAGCCGGCCGGTCTGCACGAGGGGATTCCCCCGTCGGCGGCTCGCGAAGTACCCCCGCCCGGCGGCATCGGATGCCCGCGCACCGGCCCGATCAGATCGCCCTCGGCCGGATCGCCGGACAGCACCACACCCTGCGCCCCCAGCTCCTTGATCCGCTGCATGAACGTCTCGTACATCGCGCGCGACGCCCCCGCCGAACCGCGCGCGATGACGAACCGCACCCCGGTGTCCCTGGCGAACGGCAGGTACTCCGCCAGCGGGGCCAGCGGATTGCCCGCGCCCGTCGCCACCAGGTCGTAGTCGTCCACGACCACGAAGATCTGCGGCCCCGTCCACCAGCTGCGGTCGTGCAGCTGCTGCGGGGTGACGTCGGCCGGCGGCTGCCGGCGCGCGAACACACCGGCCAGCGCCTCCATGTGCATCCGCATCGAGCTCGCCATCGGCGCGTACTCCAGCAGATGGCTCTCCGGCAGCGCGCCCAGCAGCGACCGCCGGTAGTCGCCGACGACGAACTTCGCCTCGTCGGGGGAGTAGCGCTCCGCGATCTGCTTCGCGATCAGCCGCAGCAGATTGCTCTTCCCCGACTCGCTCTCACCGAACACCAGGAAGAAGGGATCGGTGTCGAAGTCGACGAACACCGGCTCCAGATCCGTCTCGTCGATGCCGATCGCGACGCCCCGGTGCGGGAACTCGAACCCCTTCGGCAGCTGTTCCGCGGGCAGCCTGCGCGGCAGCAGCCGTACGGCCGGTGCCGGTGCACCCGTCCAGGCCGCCCGCACCGCCGCGACGAACGCGGCCGTTCCGTCGGAGAGGTCCGCCACGTCGGCGACGGAGTCGATGCGCGGCAGCGCGCCCATGAAGTGCAGTTTCTCCGCCACCTGACCACGGCCCGGCACCCCGGCCGGCACGTTGGCGGCGACCTTGCGGTCGAACTCGGAATCCATCGCGTCGCCGAGCCGCAGTTCGAGCCGCCCGAGGATCTGGTCCTTCAGCGCCGCACGCACCTCCATGTAGCGGGCGGCCGAGACGACGACATGCACGCCGTAGCCGAGTCCGCGCGCGGCGATGTCGGTGACGACCTGCTCCAGCATCTCGTACTCGGCCCGGAACCCGCCCCAGCCGTCGATGACCAGGAACACATCACCCCACGGCTCGCCGGGCAGTTCACCGAGGGCGCGCCTGCGCCGGTAGGTGGCGACGGAGTCGATCGAGTGGGAGCGGAAGAACTCCTCCCGCCGGCCCAGCACCCCCGCCACCTCGGCGACCGTACGCCGCACCCGCTCCGGGTCCAGCCGGGCGGCGATGCCCCCACATGCGGCAGATCCGCCAGCGAGGCGAGTGAGCCACCGCCGAAGTCGAGCCCGTAGAACTGCACCTCCCGCGGGGTGTGGGTGAGCGCGAACGACGAGATCAGCGTCCGCAGCACCGTCGACTTGCCGGACTGCGGACCGCCGACCACCATCATGTGCCCCGCCGCGCCGGAGAAGTCCCGGTACAGCACCTCGCGCCGCTGCTCGAACGGCTTGTCGACCAGACCGACCGGGACGGTCAGCCCACCGGGCCGGCTGTACTCCGTAGCGGTGAAACCGCGATCCGCGCTCACCGCGAGACCCGGCAGCAGCTGATCCAGCGTCGGCGCCCGGTCCAGCGGCGGCAGCCACACCTGATGAGCCGGCACCCCCTGCCCCTCCAGCCGGCGCACGATCACATCCAGGACGGTGTCCGCGAGCGCGTCGTCCCGGGCGCCCGGCGGCACGGCAACCGGCTCGGCCGGGTCCGGCGCCGGGTACTCGACCGGCACCGGCAGCGCACTGAACAACGCCGCCCGCCGCTCGGCCGGCAGCTGCCCCACCGGCAGCGCGGGACCGCCGGTGCGGTACGCCCCCGACACGTACGCCGCCTTGAACCGGGTCATCTCGTCCGTGCCGGACTTGAGGTAGCCGGAACCGGGCACGGACGGCAGGTGGTAGGCGTCCGGCACACCCAGCGCCGTACGCGACTCGGCGGCCGAGAAGGTCCGCAGCCCGATCCGGTACGAGAGGTACGTCTCCAGCCCGCGCAGCTTCCCCTCCTCCAGCCGCTGCGAGGCCAGCAGCAGATGCACGCCGAGCGAACGGCCGATCCGGCCGATCTGGATGAACATGTCGATGAAGTCGGGCTTGGCGGTGAGCAGTTCGGAGAACTCGTCGATGACCAGGACCAGCGAGGCCAGCGGCTCCAGCGCCGCACCGGCCGCCCGCGCCTTCTCGTACTCGTGGATGCCGGCGTAGTTGCCCGCCGCCCGCAGCAGCTCCTGGCGGCGCTGCAGCTCACCGCGGATCGCGTCACCCATCCGGTCGACCAGGGTCAGGTCGTCGGCCAGGTTGGTGATCACCGCCGCCACGTGCGGCAGCTGAGCCATGCCCGCGAACGTCGCACCGCCCTTGAAGTCCGCGAGCACGAAGTTCAGCGTCTCGGAGGGGTGCGTGACCGCCAGCCCCAGCACCAGCGTCCGCAGCAGCTCCGACTTGCCCGAACCGGTCGCACCGACACACAGGCCGTGCGGCCCCATGCCCTCCTGCGCCGCCTCCTTCAGGTCCAGCATCACCGGCAGACCGTCCTCACCGACCCCGATCGGCACCCGCAGCCGCTCGGCGGCCGACCGCGGCCGCCAGGTGCGCGCCACATCGACGCCCTCCGCATCGCCCAGACCCAGCAGATCGGTGAAGTCCAGTTCGGCCAGCAGCGGTTCGTCGTCCGCGCCCCCGCCCAGCCTGAGCGGCGCCAGCTGCCGGGCCAGCGCCTCGGCCGCGGGCAGCGAGATGCCGTCCGGCACCCCCTCGTACGCGAGACCCGCCCCGGACTCCAGACGCAGCAGCCCCGGCCGCGCCAGCACCGACAGACCGCCGCGCGGCTCGCCGGGCTCGCCCTGCACCACCTCCACGACCGTCACGCCCTGCAGCCCCTCGGCCGCCGCGAACAGCGAGTCCGGCGGCACCCGCGCGCCGTCCAGGATCACCACGACGTGCGGCTGGTCCAGCAGCGGGCGGTTCTCCCGGCCGAACCGGGGCCGCCCCGCCAGCCGGTGCGCCAGCAACGGCTCCAGCTCATCCAGACCGCCACCGAACAGCCGCTTCGCGCCGGCCCCGTCGAACTGACCGGGCACCTGGACGTGCGGCAGCCACTTCGTCCACTCCCAGCGCGCCACCGCACCGGGCCCCGCCGCGACCGCGACCACCAGATCCTCGGGCGAGTGCATCGTCACCAGCTGGGCCACCATCGCGCGCGCCGTGGACTGCGCCGACTCCGGCGGGCCGGCCACCGTCACGTGGTAGAAGGCCCGCATCGAGACGGCCATCGGCAGTCCGTCCAACGAGCCGTGCACCGCCAGGAACCGCTGCATCGCACCCGCGCACATCGGCTCCAGCTCCTCCACCGGAGCCGTCTCGGGCGCCGACAGCGGAGTCGACAGCAGCTGCACACCGAGACCGAGCCGCACCTGGCCGAAGTCCTCGTCACCCAACCGCCGTTGCCACACCCGGCCGCTCTCGGCGGCCATCGACCACAGCTGGTCCGGGGCGGGCTGCAGATACAACTGCGTATCGCGCTGGGCGCGCGCGGTCCGGCGCACCGTACGCCGCGTCCGCGCCAGGTACTTGAGGTAGTCACGCCGCACATCCGCCAACTGCCCCTGCGTGCCCCGACGGTGACGCACCAGCTGCGCAAATGTCATGGCGGCGGTCGACACCAGCATCAGCACACCCATGACCCGCATGAACGCGGGGGCCTGCGGAGCGAAGAAGAAGACCACCGACGAGCCCATGCCGAGCACCGGCAGGATCTGCATCAGCACACCCTCCTGCTGCCCGCGCGGCAGCTCGGGAGGGGGCGCCAAAGTCAACCCGTCCGAGGGAACTTCCGGCGGCAGGGACCGCGGTGGTCGCTTCACGACGATCTGGCTCACCGGAACATCAATCCCTCGGTGCGGACGGGCGAAGGGCCGGGTGGATCCGCACCGGCGCCCCCGTGGCTGCCTCTGCTCGCGGACTGGCCTCCGCGCGACGGCGATCCTACGTGCCGAGAGGGCTGTTCCTCACTCCCGGTAGGTTCGCGGTTGCGCAGGGTGCGCAACCGCGAATCAGGGGGACCGACACGTGAGTACGACCGCTGCGACCGGCTTCTGCCGTGTCACCGTCGTGGCGCCCGACAGCCGGATCGACGTCGCACTGCCCCAGGACATCGCGGTCGCCGACATCTACCCGGAGGTCCTGCGCCTCTCCGGCCGGACCCAGGCCGTCGCCACTCCCACCGGCCACCACCTCGTACGCCGCGACGGCACCGTCCTCGACGGCGCCCGGACCCTCGCCGCCCAGCAGGTCCACGAAGGCGAGATACTCCTCCTGCGCCCCTTCGCCCAGTCCCTGCCGCCCGCCGTCTTCGACGACGTCTCCGACGCCATCGCCTCGGCCGTCGGACGCGACCGCCACCTCTGGAGCGAGGACCTGCTGCGCGGCGCCGGTCTGGCAGCGGCTGTCACCCTGCTCCTCCTGATGGGCCTCGTGCTGTGGTCCGCCGATCCGGTCCGGCACGACATGCACGGCCTGCCCGGCATCGCCGCGGGCTCGGCGGGACTGCTGCTCACCGCCTTCGCCGGGGTGCGCGCCCGCATCTACGCGGACGGCGCCTGCGCCGTCGCACTGGGCCTCGGCGCACTTCCGCTCATGCTCCTCGCCGGGTCCGGCATCGTCGGACCGGACGCCGGCCAGGGTCCCGGCAGGCTGCAGTTCCTGCTCGGCTGCGCCGCCGTGCTGACCGCCTCCGTCGTCCTGGCCGCACTCACCCCGAGCGGCGACGCCCCCTTCGTCGCGGCGGCCCTCCTCGCCACCGCCGGCACCCTGGCCGCCTTCGCGGCGATCCTCACCGAAGCCTCCGCCACCGGGGCCGCCGCCATCTGCGCCCCGGCCGGCATCGGACTCGTCGCCTTCCTGCCCGGCCTCTCGGCCCGCTTCGCCCGGCTGCCCATCGGATACGCCGCGCCGCGCACCGCCCCGGACGGCTACGACGACCACGCCGCGGAGCCGGACGCCCACCCGGCCGTCCCGGGCCTGCCCGTCGACGCCGCACACATCGCGGACGTGGCCCGCCGCGGTCACGAGATGCTGCTGGGCCTGGTCGGCGGGTGCGCGGCCCTCGTCGTCGCGGCCGCCGCCGTACTCGGCTTCTCCGACAGCCTCTGGGGCCAGCTGCTCGCACTGGCCACCGGACTCGCGATGCTGCTGCGCGCCCGGCTCTTCCGCTACACCGCGCAGGTCGCCTGCGTGCTGTCGGCGGGCATCGGCGCCCTCGGCCTGCTGATCACCGGCCTCGCGCTGAACCCGCCCGCCGGCCTCCTGGACGACCTGGCCCGGTACGGCGACCACGGCTCCCTCGACCTCCGGACGACCTGGCTCTGCGTCGCCGTCGCCGCCGGCGCCGCCCTGCTCACCGCGGTCGCCCTGGTCGTACCGCGCAAGGGCCTGTCCCCGTTCTGGGGCCGGCTCCTGGACCTGACGGAGAGCGCCATCCTGCTCTCCCTGGTGCCGCTCTGCATGGCCGCCCTCGACGTCTTCGCCAGGGCCAGGGCCCTCACGGGCTGAGGCCCGTCAGGGGCGCTCCGAACGGCTGGTAGTCTGGCTGTGGCCGTTTGTGTACGCGTTCCCGGTTCATCCTGGGAGCTGCGCTCATCGGACCTTCGCTCCCGAGTCACTCAAGCTCCCCTGAGATCAAGACCAGGGGCACTCGTGGGCGCATCGAACACCTAGAGGAGTACCGCGTGCCGCTCGACGCCGCTACGAAGAAGCAGATCATGACCGAGTTCGCGCAGAAGGAGGGCGACACCGGTTCCCCCGAGGTTCAGGTTGCCATGCTCTCCCGCCGGATCTCGGACCTGACGGAGCACCTCAAGACGCACAAGCACGACCACCACTCCCGTCGTGGTCTGCTGATCCTGGTCGGCCAGCGTCGCCGCCTCCTGCAGTACCTGGCCAAGAAGGACATCCAGCGCTTCCGTGCGCTCGTCGACCGCCTCGGCATCCGCCGTGGCGCGGCCGGCGGCGCCAAGTAAAGACGTTGCGAAAGGGAGCGGTGCCCACTTCCAGGGGGCCGCTCCCTTTGCCGTACGTGCGGTACCGGGGTCAACCTCAGTAACCTGGACGTACAACACCAGACGAGGAGAGGCGCCCGACGGCCGCCGCCGGTCCTCGGTAGTGGCCCCCGGGACAACGCCCGGGAGCTTCGATCGAAGACCGGCCCCGCACACAAGGTGCGCCTCTCCGCACCGTCCTGCGCCACACGGGCGACAGGACGAAAGACGACGAGTATGGAGAAATCACTAGTGGAGAACGAGACCCACTACGCCGAGGCCGTTATCGACAACGGAACCTTCGGCACCCGCACCATCCGCTTCGAGACGGGCCGCCTGGCCAAGCAGGCCGCCGGCTCCGCCGTCGCGTACCTGGACGACGACACCATGGTGCTGTCGGCCACCACCGCTTCCAAGCGGCCCAAGGACCAGCTCGACTTCTTCCCCCTCACGGTGGACGTCGAGGAGCGGCAGTACGCCGCCGGCAAGATCCCCGGCTCGTTCTTCCGCCGGGAGGGCCGCCCCTCCGAGGACGCGATCCTCACCTGCCGCCTGATCGACCGGCCGCTGCGCCCCTCCTTCAAGAAGGGCCTGCGCAACGAGATCCAGATCGTCGAGACGATCATGGCGCTCAACCCCGACCACCTGTACGACGTGGTCGCGATCAACGCCGCCTCCGCTTCCACGATCCTGGCGGGCCTGCCCTTCTCCGGCCCGATCGGCGCCACCCGCGTCGCCCTGATCAAGGGCCAGTGGGTCGCCTTCCCGACGCACACCGAGCTCGAGGACGCCGTCTTCGACATGGTCGTCGCCGGTCGCGTCCTCGAGGACGGCGACGTCGCGATCATGATGGTCGAGGCCGAGGCCACCGAGAAGACCATCCAGCTCGTCCAGGACGGCGCCGAGGCCCCGACCGAAGAGGTCGTCGCCGCCGGTCTCGAAGCGGCGAAGCCCTTCATCAAGTCGCTCTGCAAGGCCCAGTCGGACCTCGCCGCCAAGGCTGCCAAGCCCACTGGCGAATTCCCGGTCTTCCTCGACTACCAGGACGACGTCCTGAAGGCGCTCACCGGCGCCGTCAGCACCGAGCTCGCCAAGGCGCTCACCATCGCCGGCAAGCAGGAGCGCGAGGCGGAGCTGGACCGCATCAAGGAGATCGCCGGCGAGAAGCTGCTCCCGGCCTTCGAGGGCCGCGAGAAGGAGATCTCCGGTGCCTACCGCGCGCTGACCAAGAAGCTGGTCCGCGAGCGCGTCATCAAGGACAAGGTCCGCATCGACGGCCGCGGCGTCACGGACATCCGTACGCTCGCCGCCGAGGTCGAGGCCATCCCGCGCGTGCACGGCTCGGCGCTCTTCGAGCGTGGCGAGACCCAGATCCTGGGCGTCACCACCCTCAACATGCTCCGTATGGAGCAGCAGCTGGACACCCTCTCCCCGGTGACCCGCAAGCGCTACATGCACAACTACAACTTCCCGCCGTACTCCGTCGGCGAGACCGGCCGCGTGGGCTCGCCCAAGCGCCGCGAGATCGGCCACGGTGCGCTCGCCGAGCGCGCCATCGTGCCGGTGCTGCCGTCGCGCGAGGACTTCCCCTACGCGATCCGCCAGGTCTCCGAGGCGCTGGGCTCCAACGGCTCGACGTCCATGGGCTCGGTCTGCGCCTCCACCATGTCGCTGCTGAACGCCGGTGTGCCCCTCAAGGCCGCCGTCGCCGGTATCGCCATGGGTCTGATCTCCGAGGAGATCGACGGCAAGACCCACTACGTCGCCCTCACCGACATCCTCGGTGCCGAGGACGCGTTCGGTGACATGGACTTCAAGGTCGCCGGTACGAAGCAGTTCGTGACCGCGCTCCAGCTCGACACCAAGCTCGACGGCATCCCCGCCTCGGTCCTGGCCGCCGCGCTGAAGCAGGCCCGTGACGCCCGCCTCCACATCCTCGACGTGATGAACGAGGCCATCGACGTCCCGGACGAGATGTCCCCGAACGCCCCGCGGATCATCACCGTCAAGATCCCGGTGGACAAGATCGGTGAGGTCATCGGCCCCAAGGGCAAGATGATCAACCAGATCCAGGAGGACACCGGCGCCGACATCACGATCGAGGACGACGGCACCATCTACATCGGTGCCCAGCAGGGCTCGCAGGCCGAGGCCGCGCGCGCCACGATCAACGCGATCGCCAACCCGACCATGCCGGAGGTCGGCGAGCGCTACCTGGGTACGGTCGTCAAGACCACCACCTTCGGTGCGTTCGTGTCGCTCATGCCGGGCAAGGACGGCCTGCTGCACATCTCGCAGATCCGCAAGCTCGCCGGTGGCAAGCGCGTGGAGAACGTCGAGGACGTGCTCGCGGTCGGTTCCAAGGTCCAGGTCGAGATCGCCGAGATCGACTCCCGCGGCAAGCTCTCGCTGATCCCGGTCGTCGAGGGTGAAGAGGACGAGAAGAAGGACGACGCCGCCAAGTGACGTCCCGTAGTTCCGTGACGACGGCCCGCACCTCCTCGGAGGCGCGGGCCGTCGCCCGTACCCAAACGCTTCTCAAGGGCAGCAACGGCATCGGCACCGTCCGCCGCACGGTACTTCCCGGCGGCCTGCGGATCGTCACCGAGACCCTGCCCTCCGTCCGCTCCGCCACCTTCGGGATCTGGGCCAACGTCGGATCACGCGACGAGACACCCGCCCTGAACGGCGCGACGCACTACCTCGAACACCTCCTCTTCAAGGGCACGGCCAAGCGCAGTGCCCTCGACATCTCCTCCGCGATCGACGCGGTCGGCGGCGAGATGAACGCCTTCACGGCGAAGGAGTACACCTGCTACTACGCGCGGGTCCTCGACACGGACCTGCCGCTGGCCATCGACGTCGTCTGCGACATGCTGACCGGCTCGCTGATCGCCCCCGAGGACGTCGACGCCGAACGCGGCGTGATCCTCGAAGAGATCGCGATGACGGAGGACGACCCGGGCGACTGCGTGCACGACCTGTTCGCGCACACCATGCTCGGCGACACCCCCCTGGGCCGCCCGGTCCTCGGCACGGTCGACACGATCAACGCCCTGAACCGCGGCCAGATCGCCCGCTTCTACAAGAAGCACTACGACCCCACGCACCTCGTCGTCGCGGCGGCCGGCAACGTCGACCACGCCACGGTCGTCCGCCAGGTCCGCCGGGCGTTCGAGCGGGCCGGCGCCCTGTCCCGCACCGACGCCGTTCCCACGGCGCCGCGCGAGGGCTCCCGCACGCTGCGCACCGCGGGCCGGGTCGAGCTGCAGAACCGCAAGACGGAGCAGGCACACGTCGTCCTCGGCATGCCGGGACTGGCCCGCACCGACGAGCGCCGCTGGGCACTGGGCGTACTCAACACCGCCCTCGGCGGCGGTATGAGCTCCCGCCTCTTCCAGGAGGTACGGGAGAAGCGCGGCCTCGCCTACAGCGTGTACTCGTACACCTCAGGCTTCGCGGACTGCGGGCTCTTCGGGGTGTACGCGGGCTGCCGGCCCAGTCAGGTCCACGACGTCCTCAAGATCTGCCGCGACGAGCTCGACCGCGTCGCGTCGGACGGGCTGGACGACGAGGAGATCGGCCGCGCCATCGGGCAGCTCTCCGGGTCCACGGTCCTCGGCCTGGAGGACACCGGTGCCCTGATGAACCGCATCGGCAAGAGCGAACTGTGCTGGGGCGAGCAGATGTCGGTCGACGACATGCTGGCCCGCATCGCGCAGGTCACCCCGGACGACGTCCGGGCGGTGGCGGGCGAGGTCCTCGGACACCGTCCCTCGCTCTCGGTCATCGGGCCGCTCAAGGACAAGCAGGCCGACCGCCTCCACGAATCGGTCGCCTAGCCACTCAGTCACCACGTCACCCGAAAGAAGCAAGCATGAGCAAGCTGCGCGTGGCCGTTCTCGGCGCCAGGGGCCGTATCGGCTCCGAAGCCGTACGAGCCGTCGAGGCCGCCGACGACATGGAGCTGGTGGCCGCACTGGGCCGCGGCGACAAGCTGGAGACCCTCGCGGAGACCGGCGCCCAGGTCGTCGTCGAGCTCACCACCCCCGCGTCGGTGATGGAGAACCTCGACTTCTGCATCCGGCACGGCATCCACGCCGTGGTCGGCACCACCGGCTGGAACGACGAACGGCTCGCGCAGCTGAACACCTGGCTCTCCGGCTCACCGGAGACCGGTGTGCTCATCGCACCGAACTTCTCCATCGGCGCAGTCCTCACGATGAGGTTCGCCCAGCAGGCCGCCCGCTACTTCGAGTCGGTCGAGGTCATCGAGCTGCACCACCCCAACAAGGCCGACGCCCCCTCCGGCACCGCCTCACGCACCGCCCAGCTCATCGCCGAGGCCCGCCGCGAGGCCGGCAGCGCACCGCAGCCGGACGCCACCACGACCGGGCTGGACGGGGCGCGCGGCGCGGACGTCGACGGGATCCCGGTCCATTCGGTCCGGCTCCGCGGCCTCCTGGCCCACCAGGAGGTGCTGCTCGGGGGAGAGGGCGAGACCCTCACCATCCGGCACGACTCCCTGCACCACAGCAGCTTCATGCCGGGCATCCTGCTCGGTGCACGCCGCGTGGTGACCACTCCGGGCCTCACGTTCGGCCTGGAAAACTTCCTCGACCTGAACTGACTGAGCCCACCGTCATGCGCGCAAAGATCACTTACGTTGTCACGGCCGCCGTCCTGGTCTTCTACTTCGGCCTGGTCGGCAGCCGTGGCTTCCTGCTCATCCGGCACGGCACGCTGCTCACGGTGACCTTCGGGGTCGCCGTGCTCATCCTGCCGTTGATCGGCATCTGGTTCCTCTGGAAGAACACCCAGTTCGTGCGGCGGGCCAACGCCCTGGCCGCGGAACTCGACGCCGAGGGCGGGCTGCCGGTCGACGAGCTGGTCCGCACCCCGAGCGGCCGGATCGACCGGGACTCCGCCGACGCGGTGTTCGCACGCCGGCAGGAGGAGACGGAGGACGCGCCGGACGACTGGCGCTGCTGGTTCCGGCTGGCCGTCGCCTACCAGGACGCCCGCGACACCCCCAGGGCCCGCAAGGCCATGCAACGAGCCATCGCACTCCACAACCGCCCGGCTCCCGCCCCGGACCTGCCGGACACATCAAGCGCACCCGGCACCTCAAGCCAGTCCGGCGCTTGAGGACAGTCTTTCGAGCCCGTCCGGCGTTCGAGGACACCCGGCCGCCGGACGCGGCTCCGGCACAGGCTAGGGGCGCCTGTACTCATCCCCCCACGCCTCGATCGTGTCGGCGGCCCGATCGAACGCCTCCCCCCGCGTAAGAAAATCCGCGTTGGAGTCCGTGAGCAGCGGCGGCACCGCGTGGCCACCCTTGCGTACGACGATCAGGGCCTGCCCCTGCACCGTCCGCGGGAACCCGAGCCACTTCACCGGCTGCTGCACCGTACGGACCGCGGTGGCGCGGTTCCACGGCACGGTCGTCGTCCGGAAGAACCCGACGCGGCGTACGCCGTGCCGGCTCACCCAGGCGCCGATCCGCAGCATCCGCAGGGCGCAGAGGATCACCGCGAGGGCGAGCGCGAGACATGCGCCCGCCCCGGGCAGTGCCCCGGCGAACGCGGTGATCATCCCGGCGAACAGGATGAACGAGGCAAGCAGCAGCAGGGTGGCCGCGGCCGCGACCCGCCACGGGCCGGGACGGTAGGGACGCCGCCAGCTGTCGTGGTCGTCGAACGGCAGCGCGACATCCTCAGCGCTCGCGTCAAATGCGCGGTCGGCCGTCAGGAAGGGCAGGGGCACGACTGATCCTCACTCACAAGCACGCTCGATTGCTGTGCCCGGTGAGGCTACCGAGGAGATGACCGGCCGGACCACCCCAGGGGGCCCGTACGAGTCAGTGGCCCGGTGCGGCCTCGGTCTGCTGGCTGTGGGACGGCGCGTGCGCGGGTCCCAGTGCGGGAAGGCCGAGCAACAGCGATCCGACGAGACCGGCGACCACGGCCAGCCCGACCAGGGAGCGGCCCGCCAGCTCGGAGACGGTCCTGCGCTCGCGGGGTGGCGGTGTGACGTTACTGCGGAATCGGTCGGCCTCGGCGACGAACGAGAACGGGACGGATTCACGCCGGCGGAACATGAGGAAACTCTCCTTGAACTCTGTTTCGGGTGGTGCTAATGAGTCAGACGCACGGGAAGCCCGATCGGTGCCCCGAATCGCCGAATTGGTCGAAGAAATCCTCGAACGGGCGGTGCGGACCGCGTTGTCAGTCGCGGCCCGTAGAGTGGGCGCCGCCCGAGCGACGCCATTGGAAGGACCCCCGCCGGTGACCGAGACCCCCGCGCCCGCAAAGCCCAGTTTCCGCAGCGACGTCACCGTTGACCTGGTGAAACATGCCGCAGGCGACTCCGACGTGCTGTTCGCCGCCCGCGTGTCCACGGCCGGTGAACAGTCTCTTGAGGAAGTCACCAAGGATCCTGAGCGCTCCAAGGGGCTCATCAACTACCTGATGCGGGACCGGCACGGAAGCCCGTTCGAGCACAACTCGATGACCTTCTTCATCAGCGCCCCGATCTTCGTGTTCCGCGAGTTCATGCGGCACCGCGTCGGCTGGTCCTACAACGAGGAATCGGGCCGCTACAGGGAGCTGGAACCGGTCTTCTACGTCCCGGGGGAGTCCCGCAAGCTCGTCCAGCAGGGCCGTCCCGGCAAGTACGAGTTCGTCGAGGGCACCGAGGCCCAGCAGGAGCTCACCGGCCGCGTCATGGAGGACTCGTACCGCCAGGCGTACGACGCCTACCAGGAGATGCTGGCCGCCGGTGTGGCCCGCGAGGTGGCCCGTGCGGTCCTCCCGGTCGGCCTGTTCTCCTCGATGTACGCCACGTGCAACGCCCGCTCGCTGATGCACTTCCTCGGCCTGCGCACCCAGCACGAGCTGGCGAAGGTTCCGTCCTTCCCGCAGCGGGAGATCGAAATGGTCGGTGAGCAGATGGAGGCGCACTGGGCGGGGCTCATGCCGCTCACCCATGCAGCCTTCAACAAAAACGGACGCGTCGCCCCGTAGGCGGTGTCCGTATTGCGGCGTTTCGTGAAGTTCATCTAGGCTGATCAAACGGACCCGGCACTGCTTGAACCCCCGAGCAGGCAGTGCCGGGCTCCTATCGTCTGTCCCCCGAGGGGACACCGGGCGCCGAGCAACGAGTAGCGTGTTACCCATGGCTCCGATCTCCACTCCGCAGACCCCCTTCGGGCGGGTCCTCACCGCTATGGTCACGCCCTTCACGGCGGACGGTGCACTCGACCTCGATGGCGCCCAGCGGCTCGCCAACCATCTCGTGGATGCAGGCAACGACGGCCTGATCATCAACGGCACCACCGGCGAGTCCCCGACCACCAGCGACGCGGAGAAAGACCAGCTCGTAAGGGCTGTGCTGGAAGCAGTGGGAGACCGGGCGCACGTCGTCGCCGGCATCGGGACCAACGACACCCGCCACAGCGTCGAACTCGCCCGGACGGCCGAGCGCACCGGGCCCATGGCCTCCTCGCTGTGACGCCGTACTACAACAAGCCGCCGCAGGAAGGCCTCCTGCGGCACTTCACGGCGATCGCGGACACCACCGGCCTGCCGGTCATGCTTTACGACATTCCCGGCCGCAGCGGTGTGCCGATCGACACAGAGACACTGGTAAGGCTCGCCGAGCACCCGCGCATCGTGGCCAACAAGGACGCCAAGGGCGACCTCGGCCGAGCCAGCTGGGCCATCGCCCAGTCCGGACTCGCCTGGTACTCCGGCGACGACATGCTCAACCTCCCGCTCCTCTCGGTCGGTGCGGTGGGTCTCGTCTCCGTCGTCGGCCACGTCGTCACCCCCGACCTGCGGGCTCTCGTCGAGGCCTTCCTCGGCGGCGACGTCCAGAAGGCCACCGAGATCCACCAGAAGCTGCTGCCCGTCTTCACCGGCATGTTCCGCACCCAGGGCGTGATCACGACCAAGGCCGCACTGACGCTCCAGGGCCTGCCCGCCGGCCCGCTGCGCCTTCCTCTGGTGGAACTCTCCGCCCACGAAACGGCGCAGCTCAAGATCGATCTCGCTGCCGGTGGGGTACAGCTTTAACCACAGACTTCACAACTGAATACGCGAGAGAACACTCGCAACAGAGCAACACCCAAGACAACAGCAAGTGCACGAATGACATGCGCGCCACGTGCCCAAGCGGTACGTGGCGCGTGTGGTAAGGAGAGTCTTTTGAGTCATCCGCATCCTGAACTCGGCACCCCGCCGAAGCTCCCGAAGGGCGGCCTGCGGGTCACCCCGCTCGGCGGCCTCGGCGAAATCGGCCGCAACATGACGGTATTCGAGTACGGCGGCCGCCTGCTCATCGTCGACTGCGGCGTCCTCTTCCCCGAGGAGGAGCAGCCCGGGATCGATCTGATCCTTCCGGACTTCACGACCATCCGGGACCGTCTCGACGACGTCGAGGGCATCGTCCTCACGCACGGACACGAGGACCACATCGGTGGTGTCCCGTATCTGCTGCGCCTGAAGCCGGACATCCCGCTGATCGGCTCCAAGCTGACCCTCGCGCTCATCGAGGCGAAGCTGCAGGAGCACCGCATCCGTCCGTACACCCTTGAGGTCACGGAGGGCCAGCGCGAGCGCATCGGTCTCTTCGACTGCGAGTTCATCGCGGTCAACCACTCGATCCCGGACGCTCTCGCGGTCGCCATCCGCACGCCTGCGGGCATGGCCGTCGCCACCGGCGACTTCAAGATGGACCAGCTCCCGCTGGACGGCCGCCTCACCGACCTGCACGCCTTCGCGCGGCTGAGCGAAGAGGGCATCGACCTTCTTCTCTCGGACTCGACGAACGCCGAGGTCCCCGGCTTCGTGCCGCCCGAGCGGGACATCTCGAACGTCCTGCGCACGGTCTTCGCGAATGCCCAGAAGCGGATCATCGTGGCGAGCTTCGCCAGCCACGTGCACCGCATCCAGCAGATCCTCGACGCCGCTCACGAGTACGGCCGCAGGGTCGCCTTCGTCGGGCGGTCGATGGTCCGGAACATGGGCATCGCCCGTGACCTGGGTTACCTGAAGGTCCCGCGGGCCTGGTCGTCGACGTCAAGACGCTCGACGACCTGCCGGACGACGAGGTCGTGCTGGTCTGCACGGGCTCCCAGGGCGAGCCGATGGCGGCCCTGTCCCGGATGGCCAACCGCGACCACCAGATCCGCATCGTCCAGGGTGACACGGTCATCCTGGCGTCGTCGCTGATCCCCGGCAACGAGAACGCGGTCTACCGCGTGATCAACGGCCTGACCCGCTGGGGTGCCAACGTCATCCACAAGGGCAACGCCAAGGTCCACGTCTCGGGCCACGCCTCGGCCGGCGAGCTGCTGTACTTCTACAACATCTGCAAGCCGAAGAACCTGATGCCGGTCCACGGCGAATGGCGCCACCTCCGGGCCAATGCCGAACTGGGCGCCCTCACCGGCGTACCGAAGGACCACATCGTCATCGCCGAGGACGGCGTGGTCGTCGACCTGATCGACGGCAAGGCCAAGATCGTCGGCAAGGTCCAGGCGGGCTATGTGTACGTGGACGGCCTCTCGGTCGGCGACGTCACCGAGACCTCCCTCAAGGACCGCCGCATCCTGGGCGACGAGGGCATCATCTCCGTCTTCATCGTGGTCGACAGCTCCTCCGGCAAGATCGTGGGCGGCCCCCACATCCAGGCCCGGGGCTCCGGCATCGACGACTCGGCATTCAGCGCGGTCGTTCCGAAGGTCGAAGAGGCACTCAACAAGTCCGCTCAGGACGGCGTGATGGAGCCGCACCAGCTCCAGCAGCTGGTCCGCCGCACGGTGGGCAAGTGGGTCTCCGACACCTACCGCCGGCGTCCGATGATCCTTCCCGTCGTCGTCGAGGTCTGACCCCGACAGGCGCGAACTCCGGAGCGGGGCCCCCGATTTGCATCGGGGAGCTCCGCTCCAGTACGTTTACGTCTCCACCTCACCGGGAAGCACCGCGCGCACTCGTGCGCCGCGAGCCTCTTGCAGAGGAGGGAAATTCCGACTCAGATCTTCTGATAAAGTCGGATCCGCCGAAAGGCAAGGCCACTTCAACGGCCACCGGAAATCAAATTCGAACCGGAAACGGAACGAAATTGAGTCTGGTAAGGTTGGAACCGCCGGAAAGGGAAACGCGAAAGCGAAGAACTGGAAAGCGAAAATGCGAGGCCCGTTTCGACCGGGAATCGGACACGAAAGAGTCTGATAGAGTCGGAAACGCAAGACCGAAGGGAAGCGCCCGGAGGAAAGTCGCAGAAAATGTTCTGCGGTGAGTACAAAGGAAGCGTCCGTTCCTTGAGAACTCAACAGCGTGCCAAAAGTCAACGCCAGATATGTTGATACCCCGACCTGCTTCGGCAGGTTCGAGGTTCCTTTGAAAGTCCTGTGAGGTCACTGACCTGGCAGGCAATGCACATAGCGAGGACACAGTGGACGGTCGGTCTTATTCCGACTTGATCGTTCCGCTCTCGTGTGTGTGATCCCGATTACGGGAAAACATTCACGGAGAGTTTGATCCTGGCTCAGGACGAACGCTGGCGGCGTGCTTAACACATGCAAGTCGAACGATGAAGCCCTTCGGGGTGGATTAGTGGCGAACGGGTGAGTAACACGTGGGCAATCTGCCCTTCACTCTGGGACAAGCCCTGGAAACGGGGTCTAATACCGGATAATACTTTCCCTCTCATGGGGGAAGGTTAAAAGCTCCGGCGGTGAAGGATGAGCCCGCGGCCTATCAGCTAGTTGGTGGGGTAATGGCCTACCAAGGCGACGACGGGTAGCCGGCCTGAGAGGGCGACCGGCCACACTGGGACTGAGACACGGCCCAGACTCCTACGGGAGGCAGCAGTGGGGAATATTGCACAATGGGCGAAAGCCTGATGCAGCGACGCCGCGTGAGGGATGACGGCCTTCGGGTTGTAAACCTCTTTCAGCAGGGAAGAAGCGAAAGTGACGGTACCTGCAGAAGAAGCGCCGGCTAACTACGTGCCAGCAGCCGCGGTAATACGTAGGGCGCAAGCGTTGTCCGGAATTATTGGGCGTAAAGAGCTCGTAGGCGGCTTGTTGCGTCGGTTGTGAAAGCCCGGGGCTTAACCCCGGGTCTGCAGTCGATACGGGCAGGCTAGAGTGTGGTAGGGGAGATCGGAATTCCTGGTGTAGCGGTGAAATGCGCAGATATCAGGAGGAACACCGGTGGCGAAGGCGGATCTCTGGGCCATTACTGACGCTGAGGAGCGAAAGCGTGGGGAGCGAACAGGATTAGATACCCTGGTAGTCCACGCCGTAAACGTTGGGAACTAGGTGTTGGCGACATTCCACGTCGTCGGTGCCGCAGCTAACGCATTAAGTTCCCCGCCTGGGGAGTACGGCCGCAAGGCTAAAACTCAAAGGAATTGACGGGGGCCCGCACAAGCAGCGGAGCATGTGGCTTAATTCGACGCAACGCGAAGAACCTTACCAAGGCTTGACATACACCGGAAAGCATCAGAGATGGTGCCCCCTTGTGGTCGGTGTACAGGTGGTGCATGGCTGTCGTCAGCTCGTGTCGTGAGATGTTGGGTTAAGTCCCGCAACGAGCGCAACCCTTGTTCTGTGTTGCCAGCATGCCCTTCGGGGTGATGGGGACTCACAGGAGACTGCCGGGGTCAACTCGGAGGAAGGTGGGGACGACGTCAAGTCATCATGCCCCTTATGTCTTGGGCTGCACACGTGCTACAATGGCCGGTACAATGAGCTGCGATGCCGCGAGGCGGAGCGAATCTCAAAAAGCCGGTCTCAGTTCGGATTGGGGTCTGCAACTCGACCCCATGAAGTCGGAGTTGCTAGTAATCGCAGATCAGCATTGCTGCGGTGAATACGTTCCCGGGCCTTGTACACACCGCCCGTCACGTCACGAAAGTCGGTAACACCCGAAGCCGGTGGCCCAACCCCTTGTGGGAGGGAGCTGTCGAAGGTGGGACTGGCGATTGGGACGAAGTCGTAACAAGGTAGCCGTACCGGAAGGTGCGGCTGGATCACCTCCTTTCTAAGGAGCACTTCTTACTCGGTTCGCCGGGTCAGAGGCCAGTACACCGGCGAATGTTCGGTGCTGGTTGCTCATGGGTGGAACGTTGACTATTCAGTACCTGGGGTTCAACCGGGTCGTAAGTACTGCTCTTCGGAGCGTGGAAAACGAACCGAGTGGATTCGAGGTGCTGGGCACGCTGTTGGGTATCTGAAGGTACGGCCGTCATGGTCGTCCTTCGGTTGCCGGCCCCAGTGAACTCGCCCGGTAAGGGTGGGGTGATGGGTGGCTGGTCGTTGTTTGAGAACTGCACAGTGGACGCGAGCATCTGTGGCCAAGTTTTTAAGGGCGCACGGTGGATGCCTTGGCACCAGGAACCGATGAAGGACGTGGGAGGCCACGATAGGCCCCGGGGAGCTGTCAACCAAGCTTTGATCCGGGGGTGTCCGAATGGGGAAACCCGGCAGTCGTCATGGGCTGTCACCCGCTGCTGAACACATAGGCAGTGTGGAGGGAACGAGGGGAAGTGAAACATCTCAGTACCCTCAGGAAGAGAAAACAACCGTGATTCCGGGAGTAGTGGCGAGCGAAACTGGATCAGGCCAAACCGTATGCGTGTGATACCCGGCAGGGGTTGCGCATGCGGGGTTGTGGGATCTCTTTTTCACGGTCTGCCGGCTGTGAGACGAGTCAGAAACCGTTGATGTAGGCGAAGGACATGCGAAAGGTCCGGCGTAGAGGGTAAGACCCCCGTAGCTGAAACATTAACGGCTCGTTTAAGAGACACCCAAGTAGCACGGGGCCCGAGAAATCCCGTGTGAATCTGGCGGGACCACCCGTTAAGCCTAAATATTCCCTGGTGACCGATAGCGGATAGTACCGTGAGGGAATGGTGAAAAGTACCGCGGGAGCGGAGTGAAATAGTACCTGAAACCGTGTGCCTACAAGCCGTGGGAGCGTCGCTGTATGTGCTTGCACATGCAGTCGTGACTGCGTGCCTTTTGAAGAATGAGCCTGCGAGTTTGCGGTGTGTTGCGAGGTTAACCCGTGTGGGGAAGCCGTAGCGAAAGCGAGTCCGAATAGGGCGATTTAGTAGCGCGCTCAAGACCCGAAGCGGAGTGATCTAGCCATGGGCAGGTTGAAGCGGAGGTAAGACTTCGTGGAGGACCGAACCCACCAGGGTTGAAAACCTGGGGGATGACCTGTGGTTAGGGGTGAAAGGCCAATCAAACTCCGTGATAGCTGGTTCTCCCCGAAATGCATTTAGGTGCAGCGTCGTGTGTTTCTTGCCGGAGGTAGAGCACTGGATAGGCGATGGGCCCTACCGGGTTACTGACCTTAGCCAAACTCCGAATGCCGGTAAGTGAGAGCACGGCAGTGAGACTGTGGGGGATAAGCTCCATGGTCGAGAGGGAAACAGCCCAGAGCATCGACTAAGGCCCCTAAGCGTACGCTAAGTGGGAAAGGATGTGGAGTCGCAGAGACAACCAGGAGGTTGGCTTAGAAGCAGCCACCCTTGAAAGAGTGCGTAATAGCTCACTGGTCAAGTGATTCCGCGCCGACAATGTAGCGGGGCTCAAGCGTACCGCCGAAGTCGTGTCATTCATACACATATCCCCAACGGGAGTATGGATGGGTAGGGGAGCGTCGTGTGCCGAGTGAAGCAGCCGCGGAAGCGAGTTGTGGACGGTTCACGAGTGAGAATGCAGGCATGAGTAGCGATACACACGTGAGAAACGTGTGCGCCGATTGACTAAGGGTTCCTGGGTCAAGCTGATCTGCCCAGGGTAAGTCGGGACCTAAGGCGAGGCCGACAGGCGTAGTCGATGGACAACCGGTTGATATTCCGGTACCCGCTTTGAAACGCCCAATACTGAATCAGGCGATGCTAAGTCCGTGAAGCCGGCCCGATCTCTTCGGAGTTGAGGGTAGTGGTGGAGCCGACGAACCAGACTTGTACTAGGTAAGCGATGGGGTGACGCAGGAAGGTAGTCCAGCCCGGGCGGTGGTAGTCCCGGGGTAAGGGTGTAGGCCGTGTGGTAGGTAAATCCGTCACACATTAAGGCTGAGACCTGATGCCGAGCCGATTGTGGTGAAGTGGATGATCCTATGCTGTCGAGAAAAGCCTCTAGCGAGTTTCATGGCGGCCCGTACCCTAAACCGACTCAGGTGGTCAGGTAGAGAATACCGAGGCGTTCGGGTGAACTATGGTTAAGGAACTCGGCAAAATGCCCCCGTAACTTCGGGAGAAGGGGGGCCATCACTGGTGATTGGATTTACTCCATGAGCTGGGGGTGGCCGCAGAGACCAGCGAGAAGCGACTGTTTACTAAAAACACAGGTCCGTGCGAAGCCGTAAGGCGATGTATACGGACTGACGCCTGCCCGGTGCTGGAACGTTAAGGGGACCGGTTAGCTGACTTTCGGGTCGGCGAAGCTGAGAACTTAAGCGCCAGTAAACGGCGGTGGTAACTATAACCATCCTAAGGTAGCGAAATTCCTTGTCGGGTAAGTTCCGACCTGCACGAATGGCGTAACGACTTCTCGACTGTCTCAACCATAGGCCCGGTGAAATTGCACTACGAGTAAAGATGCTCGTTTCGCGCAGCAGGACGGAAAGACCCCGGGACCTTTACTATAGTTTGATATTGGTGTTCGGTTCGGCTTGTGTAGGATAGGTGGGAGACTTTGAAGCGGCCACGCCAGTGGTTGTGGAGTCGTCGTTGAAATACCACTCTGGTCGTGCTGGATGTCTAACCTGGGTCCGTGATCCGGATCAGGGACAGTGTCTGATGGGTAGTTTAACTGGGGCGGTTGCCTCCTAAAGAGTAACGGAGGCGCCCAAAGGTTCCCTCAGCCTGGTTGGCAATCAGGTGTTGAGTGTAAGTGCACAAGGGAGCTTGACTGTGAGACCGACGGGTCGAGCAGGGACGAAAGTCGGGACTAGTGATCCGGCAGTGGCTTGTGGAAGCGCTGTCGCTCAACGGATAAAAGGTACCCCGGGGATAACAGGCTGATCTTCCCCAAGAGTCCATATCGACGGGATGGTTTGGCACCTCGATGTCGGCTCGTCGCATCCTGGGGCTGGAGTCGGTCCCAAGGGTTGGGCTGTTCGCCCATTAAAGCGGTACGCGAGCTGGGTTTAGAACGTCGTGAGACAGTTCGGTCCCTATCCGCTGTGCGCGTAGGAATATTGAGAAGGGCTGTCCCTAGTACGAGAGGACCGGGACGGACGAACCTCTGGTGTGCCAGTTGTCCTGCCAAGGGCATGGCTGGTTGGCTACGTTCGGAAAGGATAACCGCTGAAAGCATCTAAGCGGGAAGCCTGCTTCGAGATGAGTATTCCCACCCTCTTGAGGGGTTAAGGCTCCCAGTAGACGACTGGGTTGATAGGCCAGATGTGGAAGCCCGGTAACGGGTGGAGCTGACTGGTACTAATAGGCCGAGGGCTTGTCCTCAGTTGCTCGCGTCCACTGTGTTAGTTCTGAAATAACGAACGGCCGTGTTTTGTTCCGGTGTTGGTTAATTTCATAGTGTTTCGGTGGTCATTGCGTTAGGGAAACGCCCGGTTACATTCCGAACCCGGAAGCTAAGCCTTTCAGCGCCGATGGTACTGCAGGGGGACCCTGTGGGAGAGTAGGACGCCGCCGAACTCCTTTTAAAATAGTTAAGCCCCGTGCCCTTGTGGCACGGGGCTTTTCTGCGTTCCGGACCAGAACGCGCCGGCCACTCGCTGTCGGGAAGTGCCGGGAAGAAGGCGCACCCCGGTGGGGCCGAGTCCGGTCGGAACGCCCTACGGCTGTGGGGCGGTGACGGTGCGACAGACGGTTTTGCGCACCCCCTCGATCAGGGTATGCTTTAGCTCGTTGCCGCAGGGCAGCAAGGCCCCAATAGCTCAGTCGGTAGAGCGTCTCCATGGTAAGGAGAAGGTCTGCGGTTCGATTCCGCATTGGGGCTCGGACAGAAAGAAAGGCCCCCGCCACTCGGCGGGGGCCTTTCGCGTATCCGGACCTTTGCCGGCTAAGCGGGCGGCTCGGGGACGCGCATCGCGAGAATGGCCATGTCGTCCGAGGCCGGTTCGGCGGCGAACCGCTCGACCGCCCGCAGGATGCGTGCCGCCACCGCGCCCGCCGTAAGGCCCGTGCAGGTGGCCAGCACGTCCGCCAGGCCGTCGTCGCCGAGCATGCGGGTGCCCTCGCGGCGTTCGGTGACTCCGTCGGTCACGCATAGCAGCACGTCGCCGGGATCGAGCGTCACCGTCTGCTCGTACAGTTCCAGGTCCTCGATGACACCCAGCAGCGGCTGCGGTTCGGCAGCGGCCTCGACCGAGCCGTCCTGGCGCAGCCGGAGCGGGAGCGGGTGGCCCGCGCAGACCACCTTCAGCAGCGCGCTGCCGTCCTCCTGGGGCCACAGCTCCCCGTACAGCAGCGTCAGGAAGCGGCTGCGGGCGCCCTCGTCGAGGATGGCGGCGTTCAGCCGCTCCAGGACCGCGGGGCCGCCGAAGCCCTCGCGGGCGAGCAGGCGCAGGGCGTGACGGGCAAGGCCCGTCACGGCTGCGGCCTCCGGGCCCGTACCGCAGACGTCGCCGATGGCGAAGCCGTAGGCACCGTCGCGGATCGGGAAGACGTCGTAGAAGTCGCCGCCCACCTCGTTGCCCTCACCGGCTGCCCGGTAGATGACCTCGATCTCGACATTGGGCACGTCCGGCAGCCCCGGCGGCAGCAGGCTGCGCTGCAGGGACTGGCTGATCGCCATGCGTTCCGAGTAGAGGCGGGCGTTGTCGAGGGCCAGCGCGGCCCGGCGGGAGAGGTCCTCGGCCAGTTCCAGGATCTCCTGGCGGAAATGGTCGTCGGACGGTTTGCCGAGCGTGAGCATGCCGATGACACGGTTACGGGCGACGAGCGGGAGGACCACCGTCTCCCCGCCGACCGCGGCCGCGGTGGCGAGGGTCGTGCGGATACCCGGGCCGAGCCCTCCGGGGTCACTGAGGCCGATGCTGCGCATCGAGGTGCGCAGGGCCGCCTCGTGCGCGGCCTCGGACGGGGCCGCCCAGATACGGGCACCGGGAGCCGGCACCGGGTCGGGCGGGGAGATCTTGGAGAGAAGGGCCTTGAGGCCGTCGATGCGTTCCTCGTCCTCGTGCAGCACGTAGGAGAGGTACGGGTCCGAGGACTGGTCGGCGATCGTGTAGACGGCGCACCAGGTGGCCAGGGTGGGGACCGTCATCTGAGCCATCAGGGCCAGGGTCTGGTCCCGGTCGAGCGTCCCGGCGAGGAGGTCGGAGGCTTCGACGAGGAAGGAGAGGGAGCCGCGGCGCAGCCGTTCCAGTTCGCCCAGGCGGGCGGACTCCACGGCCAGGGCGATGCGGTCGGCGGCGAACTGGAGGCGCAGGGCCTCCTCGTTGGAGTACCGCCCGGCGGCCTCGGCCGCGACACCCAGGGAGCCGGTGAGGCGGCCCTCGACCTTGAGCGGGACCGTGACCACCGACCGCATGCCGGTGTTGCCCAGCAGGGGCACCGCACCCGGGACGGCGTCGAGGTCCTCGTGGACGGCGGGCATGCGGGCGGAGCCGTACCGTCCGGTGCCGGCCTCGACGGGGACACGGGCGAAGCGCTGGCGCGCGGAGGGCAGGCCGGTCGTGGCCCGTACCTCCAGCTCGGTCTCGTCGTCCGTGGCCAGCAGCAGGAACGCCGCGTCCGCGTCGAGCATGTCGCGTGCCCGCTCGACGGTCCGCTGGAGCAGGCCGTCGAGGTCGTCGGGGGCGGGGGAGCCGATGAAGACCTCGAAGGGGTCCGTCTTGCGGCTCTCGTTGTTCGTGTCGGAGACCGGAGTGCGGGCCGGTGACTGGAGTACGGCCCGTTCGTAGTCGCGGACCAGCAGACAGACCGTCGAGGGTTCGCCGTGGGTGTCCCGTACGCGCAGGTGGGAGCCGTAGACCGCGAGGGTGCGGCCATCTGCCCCCCGGATGCCGTAGCTGCCCTCCCAGCGGGAGAGACGGAGCGCGTCGGCGATGCCGGTGTTGGTGCCGGGAGTCTGCGGCCAGGCGGTGAAGTCGGTGAGCTGTTTGCCGGTGACCTGCTCCGCCGTGTGCCCGAACAGGTACGTGGCGTCGTCGTTCCAAGCGGCGATGGCGCCCAGGCTGTCGATCTGGACGACGGCGACCCTGACCCGCTCGTCGGTGACCGGGAGCAGGTCGACGGGGAGGAGAGGGCCCGCGGAACGGATGCCCACCGGGCGGTCGGGGAGATCGAGCTGGAACCAGACGTGCTTGTGCGTGGGGGAGTATTCGACGCCCCAGCGTGAGGCCAGCGCGGCGCAGAGCAGCAGGCCGCGGCCGCCCTCCCGGTCCGGGCTGCCGAAGTCCAGACCGGTGGTCTGGAGCGGGATCTCCCGTTCCGGATAGTGGTCGGATACCTCTACCCGGACGCCCTCCTCCGTACGGAGGCACAGCACGTCCGCGGCGGTGCCCGCGTGGACCACCGCATTGGTGACGAGCTCGCTGGTGAGGACGACCGCATCGTCCACGACGTCGGTGTATCCCCACCCCTGGAGGGTGTCGCGGACAAAAGCGCGGGCGGTCGCGACGGAGCGCCCGACCGGGTCGAAGGTGGCAGCCGCGCGCGCCGTGATCACAGCACTCCCCATATGGTGTTTCGTCGCTTCCCCGAGTCCTGTGCCCGTTCTCGCCTGCTTCGATTTTGCTTGCCAGGCTAGACGCTCTGTCCCCCTACCGGGTACCGGAGGGCCGACTTCGGGCAGGGGCGGACAGGAACGGACTCGTGGCCGGACAAGTTCGGGCTTCCCAACGAAGTGATGTGGAACAACCATTGATCGTTCTACCCCGACCGGTTCCGGCCTGGTACGTTTCAACGATTTGACGTCCGCATGGTCACCCGTCAACGGTGGTCTGTGGCGGTCAGCCAATGAGGATCTGGGCAAGCTCCCAGTGACGACCCGAGCGATACGGTCAACCCTGCGGGAGGGGACACGGTGGAGTCTGGCGTGGCGGCGCGGGGAACAGGAACGCGCACTAAAGGCGGACAGTCCGTGAAGAAGCAGCGCAACGGAACCATCGAAGTCGACGCCGCAGCGCTCAACAGACTGCTGGCCGGTCTGGTGGCCATGCGTGACGGTAATTTCCGCAGGCGCCTGACCGTCTCCGGCGACGGTCAGATGGCGGAGATCGCAGCCGTCTTCAACGAGGTCGCCGACCGCAACGTGCACCTCACGGGAGAGCTCGCGCGTGTGCGGCGCGTCGTCGGACGCGAGGGCAAGCTCACCGAGCGGCTGGAGACGGGGGCCTGTGAAGGCTCCTGGGCCGCCGCCATCGACGCCTCCAACGAGCTGGTCGACGACCTCGCGCGACCGGTCTCCGAGGTCGGCCGGGTGCTGTCGGCGGTGGCCGAGGGTGATCTCGAGCAGCGCATGGAGCTCCGGTCGCACACCACGGACGAGACGGTACGCCCGCTGCGCGGTGAGTTCCTGAAGGTCGCGCGTACGGTCAACAACCTCGTCGACCAGCTGTCGGCGTTCACCGAGCAGGTGACGCGGGTCGCCGTCGAGGTCGGCACCGAGGGCAAGCTGGGCGGCCAGGCCCAGGTGCGCGGCATGTCCGGGTCGTGGAAGGACCTCACGGACTCCGTCAACACCATGGCGTACCGGCTGACTGCGCAGGTGCGCGACATCGCCCTGGTGACGACCGCGGTGGCCAAGGGCGACCTGTCGCGGAAGGTCACCGTCCATGTGGCCGGCGAGATGCTTCAGCTGAAGAACACCGTCAACACGATGGTCGACCAGCTGTCGTCGTTCTCCTCCGAGGTGACCCGGGTCGCCCGTGAGGTGGGCACGGAGGGCGAGCTGGGCGGGCAGGCCACGGTGCCGGGTGTGGCCGGGGTGTGGAAGGACCTCACCGACTCCGTCAACACGATGGCCGGGAACCTCACCTCCCAGGTGCGGGGCATCGCGGAGGTGACGACGGCGGTCGCCAACGGTGACCTGTCGCAGAAGGTCCGGGTGAGCGCGCGCGGCGAGGTCGCGCAGCTGGCCGAGACCATCAACCAGATGACCGAGACGCTGCGCACCTTCGCCGACGAGGTGACGCGGGTGGCCAGCGAGGTCGGTGGCGAGGGCCTGCTCGGCGGCCAGGCACAGGTGCCCGGCGCCGCGGGCACCTGGAAGGACCTCACCGACTCGGTGAACACCGTCTTCCGCAACCTGACCACCCAGGTGCGGGACATCGCGCAGGTGACGACGGCGGTCGCCAGCGGTGACATGACGCAGAAGGTCACCGTCGACGTGGCCGGCGAGATGCTGGAGCTGAAGAACACCGTCAACACGATGGTGGACCAGCTGCAGTCCTTCGGTTCGGAAGTGACCCGGGTGGCCCGGGAGGTCGGCGTCGAGGGCCGGCTGGGCGGCCAGGCCGAGGTGCCCGGAGCGGCCGGTACCTGGAAGGACCTCACGGACTCCGTGAACACGGCGTTCCGGAACCTGACGGGTCAGGTGCGGGACATCGCGCAGGTGACGACGGCGGTCGCCAACGGCGACCTGTCGCAGAAGGTCACCGTCGATGTCGCGGGCGAGATGCTGGAGCTGAAGAACACCGTCAACACGATGGTGGCGCAGCTGTCGTCCTTCGCCGACCAGGTGACCCGGATGGCGCGGGACGTGGGCACGGAGGGCCGCCTCGGCGGTCAGGCGCGGGTCGACGGTGTCTCCGGTACGTGGAAGGAGCTCACCGACTCCGTCAACTTCATGGCGGGGAACCTGACCTCCCAGGTGCGCCAGATCGCGCAGGTGACCACGGCGGTGGCACGGGGTGACCTGTCGCAGAAGATCGACGTGGACGCGCGCGGCGAGATCCTGGAGCTGAAGAACACCATCAACACGATGGTCGACCAGCTCTCCGCCTTCGCGGAGCAGGTGACCAGGGTCGCCCGCGAGGTGGGCACGGACGGCCGCCTGGGCGGTCAGGCGCAGGTGCCCGGTGTGGCCGGTGTGTGGCGCGATCTGACCGACTCGGTGAACGGCATGGCGGGGAACCTCACCGCCCAGGTCCGTAACATCGCGCAGGTCGCCACCGCGGTGGCACGGGGTGACCTGTCGCAGAAGATCGACGTGGACGCGCGCGGCGAGATCCTGGAGCTCAAGAACACCCTCAACACGATGGTCGACCAGCTCTCGAACTTCGCGGAGCAGGTGACCAGGGTCGCCCGCGAGGTGGGTACGGAGGGCATCCTCGGCGGTCAGGCCGAGGTGCAGGGAGTGTCCGGTACATGGAAGGACCTCACCCAGTCCGTCAACGGCATGGCGAACAACCTGACCCTTCAGGTCCGCAACATCGCCGAGGTCACCACCGCGGTCGCCAAGGGCGACCTCTCCAAGAAGATCACCGTCGACGCCAAGGGCGAGATCCTCGAACTGGTGACGACGGTCAACACGATGGTCGACCAGCTGCTCAACTTCGCCGACGAGGTGACGCGAGTCGCCCGCGAGGTGGGTACCGAGGGCATCCTGGGCGGTCAGGCGCGGGTGCGCGGCGCCACGGGCATCTGGAAGGACCTCAGCGACAACGTCAACCTGATGGCCAACAACCTGACCAGCCAGGTGCGGAACATCTCGCGGGTCTCGTCCGCGGTCGCCAACGGTGACCTGACGAAGAAGGTGACCGTCGAGGCACGCGGCGAGGTCGCCGAGCTCGCCGACACCGTCAACACGATGGTGACGACGCTGTCCTCGTTCGCCGACGAGGTGACGCGGGTCGCCCGCGAGGTGGGTACCGAGGGCGAGCTGGGCGGCCAGGCGCGGGTCCCCGGCGTCGCCGGCACGTGGAAGGACCTCACCGAGTCGGTGAACTCGATGGCGTCCAACCTGACGGGCCAGGTGCGCCAGATCGCGACGGTCACCACGGCCATCGCCAAGGGCGATCTCACCAAGAAGATCGACATCGACGCCCGCGGGGAGATCCAGGAGCTGAAGAACACCATCAACACGATGGTCGACCAGCTGTCCTCGTTCGCGGAGCAGGTGACCCGGGTGGCCCGCGAGGTGGGTACCGAGGGGCAGCTGGGCGGCCAGGCACGGGTCCGGGACGTCGACGGCACCTGGCGCGACCTCACCGAGTCGGTGAACGAGATGGCCGGAAACCTCACCCGCCAGGTGCGCGCCATCGCGGCCGTCGCCACCGCGGTGACCCGCGGCGACCTCAACCTCAAGATCGATGTGGACGCCGCCGGCGAGATCCAGGCGCTGCAGGACAACATCAACACGATGATCGCCAACCTGCGTGACACGACGGCGACCAACAAGGAGCAGGACTGGCTCAAGGGCAACCTCGCCCGGATCTCCGGCCTGATGCAGGGGCGGCGCGATCTGGACGATGTCGCCTCGCTGATCATGAGTGAGCTGACCCCGGTCGTCTCCGCGCAGCACGGCGCGTTCTTCCTGGCCATGGCGACCGGCGACATCGACGCGCTGGGCGCGGAAGGCGACAGGGAGGGCGCGTACGAGCTTCGGATGCGGGGCAGCTACGGCTACTCCGCGGGCTCGATGCCGACGTCCTTCCGGCCCGGTGAGACGCTCATCGGCACAGCGGCGGAGGAGAAGCGGACGATCCAGGTGGACAACGTCCCGCCGGGTTATCTGAAGATCTCCTCCGGCCTCGGCGAGGCGCCTCCGGCGCACGTGATCGTGCTGCCGGTGCTCTTCGAGGGCAAGGTGCTCGGAGTGATCGAACTCGCCTCGTTCCAGCCGTTCACCCATATCCAGCGGGACTTCCTCAACCAGCTCGCCGAGATGATCGCCACGAGCGTCAACACCATCAGCGTCAACACGACGACCGAGAAGCTGCTGGAGCAGTCGCAGGAGCTGACGGAGCAATTGCGTGACCGGTCGCAGGAGTTGGAGAACCGGCAGAAGGCCCTCCAGGCGTCCAACGCGGAACTGGAGGAGAAGGCCGAACTGCTGGCCCAGCAGAACCGCGACATCGAGGTCAAGAACACCGAGATCGAAGAGGCGCGGCAGGTCCTGGAGGAGCGCGCCGAACAGCTTGCGGTCTCGATGCGCTACAAGTCGGAGTTCCTGGCCAACATGTCGCACGAGCTGCGTACGCCGCTCAACTCACTGCTGATTCTGGCCAAATTGCTGGCGGACAACGCCGAGGGCAATCTGTCGCCGAAGCAGGTCGAATTCGCCGAGACGATCCACGGTGCGGGTTCGGACCTGCTGCAGCTGATCAACGACATCCTGGACCTGTCCAAGGTCGAGGCGGGCAAGATGGACGTCAGCCCGACCAGGATCGCGCTGGTCCAGCTGGTCGACTACGTGGAGGCGACGTTCCGCCCGCTCACCGCGGAAAAGGGACTGGACTTCTCCGTACGGGTGTCGCCGGAACTGCCGGCCACGCTGCACACCGACGAACAGCGGCTGCTCCAGGTGCTGCGCAATCTGCTGTCCAACGCGGTGAAGTTCACCGACGGCGGCGCTGTCGAGCTGGTGATCCGGCACGCGGGTTCCGAGGTGCCGAACGCCATCCGCGAGCAGTTGCTCGAGGCCGGTTCGCTGCGTGACGCCGACGCCGATCTGATCGCGTTCTCGGTGACGGACACCGGCATCGGGATCGCGTCCAGCAAGATGCTGGTGATCTTCGAGGCCTTCAAGCAGGCGGACGGCACGACCAGCCGCAAGTACGGCGGTACGGGCCTGGGGCTCTCCATCAGCCGGGAGATCGCCCGGCTGCTGGGCGGCGAGATCCACGCGGCGAGCGAGCCCGGCCGTGGTTCGACGTTCACGCTGTACCTGCCGCTGCACCCGAGTGAACTGCCGCCGCAGGGTTACCCGCAGCTCGGCCCCGGACCCATCGAGGCGCACGGTGCGGCCATCGAGAGCGGCCGCCTTCACGAGGCCGGACAGGGCGGTGGGCAGGGCTTCCAGGACTTCGGACGGCCCGGGGGCCAGACGGGCGGCGGGAGCGACCAGGGCGGCACCGCAGGGCTGTTCCGGCGCAGGCGCAAGGCGCTGGGCAATTCGGGCCAGCAGCCCGCGCTGCCGGCCCGCCCGGCCGCTCCGGCACCCCAGGCCGCTCCGCAGGAGCAGTGGACGCCAAGCGTCCAGGAGGAGCCCGAGGCCCGCAGGACGTACCGGTTCAGCGGCGAGAAGGTGCTGATCGTCGACGACGACATCCGCAACGTCTTCGCGCTCACCAGTGTGCTGGAGCAGCACGGGCTGTCGGTCCTGTACGCGGAGAACGGGCGCGAGGGGATCGAAGTCCTGGAGCAGCACGACGATGTGACGGTCGTACTGATGGACATCATGATGCCGGAGATGGACGGCTATGCGACGACCTCGGCGATCCGCAGGATGCCGCAGTTCGCCGGGTTGCCGATCGTCGCGCTGACGGCCAAGGCGATGAAGGGCGACCGGGAGAAGGCGATCGAGTCCGGCGCCTCCGACTATGTCACCAAGCCGGTCGACCCTGATCATCTGCTTTCCGTTATGGAGGGATGGATGCGCGGAGAGTGATGTTGGTTGAGCGAATCAGCGATGATTTGTTGACCGACTCTGTCCGATGTGGTGTGGGGACGCGGTTTCCGGGGAACCTTCTGGTCTCCCACCGCGTTTCTGCTATGTGCACAGTGACATCGCAGTGACAGGGTGTGGTGACGGGCGGGGTGCGGTTACCATGACCGGCACAAGGACGGACGGCGTAAGGGAGTCGTCCCCTGGGGCGGCGCCCGGTGCAATTCCGGGGCGAGGAGGACGGGCCATGGTGCCGAAGGCCAAGATCCTCCTGGTCGATGACCGGCCGGAGAATCTGCTGGCGCTGGAGGCCATCCTCTCTGCGCTCGATCAGACACTGGTACGGGCATCGTCAGGGGAGGAAGCGCTCAAAGCGCTGCTCACGGACGACTTTGCGGTCATTCTGCTGGACGTTCAGATGCCGGGCATGGACGGTTTCGAAACCGCCGCGCACATCAAGCGACGGGAGAGGACCCGGGACATCCCGATCATCTTCCTCACCGCGATCAATCACGGTCCGCATCACACCTTCCGGGGTTATGCGGCAGGCGCGGTGGACTACATCTCGAAGCCGTTCGACCCGTGGGTCCTGCGGGCGAAGGTCTCGGTCTTCGTCGAGCTGTACATGAAGAACTGCCAGCTGCGGGAGCAGGCTGCACTGCTGCGGCTCCAGCTCGAGGGCGGCGTGCCCGCCGGCGTGAACCACGAGAAGGAGCCCGCCGGTCTGCTGGCCGAACTCTCCGCGCGGCTCGCAGCCGTCGAGGAGCAGGCCGAGGCGCTGTCCAAGCAGCTCGACGACGAGTCGGCGGACGCCGCCGCGGTGGCCACCGCAGCCCATCTGGAGCGGAAGCTGACCGGGTTGCGCAGGGCGCTGGACGCTCTTGAGCCCGGCACCGGCAGCGGACCGGCCGCGCTTCCCTCGTAGCGACCTGGGCGCAGGTCCGTACCGCCCTTTCCCGTCAGGCGTCTTCACGTCCGCGCGGCGGCAACTGGTCGGCGGCTTCGGCTGTTCGGCGGTTCCGCCGCGGTGGGCGGCGGGTGAGGGCGCGTCAGTTTGCGGCTACGGCAGGGCGACACGGTCGGGTGAACGGGCCCGCGCACGTGTTCACCGCCGCAGACACCGGTAACCTCGGCCCATGGCCTCACGTACGTCCGGCAAGGGTTCCCAGGGCACGGCGGGCACCGCGAAGCGCGTCGGCCGTGGCCCGGGTCCGGCGAAGAAAGCCGCGCCCGCGAAGCAGTCCGCTGCGAAGAAGACCGCGCCCCCGAAGAGGGCCCCGCCAAGAAGGCGATGGCCAGGAAGACGGCCGCGCCCCGACCGGCGCCGTCGCCCACCGGCGGTGTGTACCGCCTGGTGCGGGCCGTCTGGCTGGGTGCCGCGCACGCGGTCGGCGCGATGTTCCGCGGCATAGGGCGTGGTGCCAAGGGCCTCGACCCGGCGCACCGCAAGGACGGTGTCGCGCTGCTCCTGCTCGGCCTCGCGCTGATCGTCGCGGCGGGAACCTGGTCGAATCTGCGCGGTCCCGTCGGCGATCTCGTGGAGATGCTCGTCACCGGTGCCTTCGGCCGGCTCGACCTCCTGGTGCCGATACTGCTGGGCGCGATCGCCGTGCGCCTGATCCTCTATCCCGAGAAGCCCGAGGCCAACGGCCGGATCGTCATCGGGCTTTCCGCCCTGGTCATCGGGGTGCTCGGCCAGGTGCACATCGCGTGCGGGTCGCCGGGGCGCGAGGACGGCACCGAGGCCATGCAGGACGCGGGCGGGCTCATCGGCTGGGCCGCCTCCAAGCCACTGATCTTCACCATGGGCGAGGTGCTCGCCGTACCGCTGCTCCTGCTGCTCACGGTGTTCGGGCTGCTGGTCGTCACGGCGACCCCGGTGAACGCCATCCCGCAGCGGCTGCGGCTGCTCGGCGTGAAGCTGGGCGTCCTCGAGCCGGTCTACGACCCCGAGGCGGAGGCCGAGCGCGATGACGAGCGGTACGACGAGCAGTGGCGCGAGTCGCTGCCCGCCCGCTCGCGGCGCTCCGCGGCCCGCGGCTCCGAGACGGACGAGGTGTACGACGCGGATCGCGTGGAGGCCGAGGCCCTGGCCAAGCGCCGCAGGCCGCGCCGGTCCTCCGCGCAGCCGGCGATGAACCGCACCATGGACGCGGTGGACGTCGCGGCCGCCGCGGCCGCCGCCCTCGACGGGGCCGTACTCAACGGGATGCCGCCCTCGCCGGTCGTCGCCGACCTGACCCAGGGCGTCTCGGTGGAGCGCGAGCGGACCGGCACCCCGGTGCCGGGTGCCAGGGAGGCGCAGCCGGCCGGTAAGCCCGAGAAGAGCACGTCGGGCTCCGGAGGCGTACCCGATCTGACCAAGCCGGTGCCCGAGCGGTCGCAGTCGCAGCCGCTGCCGGCCCGCGCCGAGCAGCTCCAGCTGTCCGGCGACATCACCTACTCGCTGCCCTCGCTCGACCTGCTGGAGCGCGGCGGCCCGGGCAAGACCCGCAGCGCGGCCAATGACGCCATCGTCGCGTCGCTGACCAACGTCTTCACCGAGTTCAAGGTCGACGCCGCGGTCACCGGCTTCACCCGGGGCCCCACGGTGACGAGGTACGAGGTCGAGCTCGGCCCGGCCGTGAAGGTCGAGCGGATCACGGCGCTCGCCAAGAACATCGCCTACGCCGTCGCCAGCCCCGACGTCCGGATCATCTCCCCGATCCCGGGGAAGTCCGCGGTCGGCATCGAGATCCCCAACACCGACCGGGAGATGGTCAACCTCGGAGACGTCCTGCGGCTCGCGGACGCGGCGGAGGACGACCACCCCATGCTGGTCGCACTCGGCAAGAACGTCGAGGGCGGCTACGAGATGGCCAACCTCGCGAAGATGCCGCACGTCCTGGTCGCCGGTGCGACCGGCTCCGGAAAGTCCTCCTGCATCAACTGCCTGATCACCTCGGTGATGGTGCGGGCGACGCCGGAGGACGTGCGGATGGTGCTGGTCGACCCCAAGCGCGTCGAGCTGACCGCGTACGAGGGCATTCCGCACCTGATCACGCCGATCATCACCAACCCCAAGAAGGCCGCCGAAGCCCTTCAGTGGGTCGTGCGCGAGATGGATCTTCGCTACGACGACCTCGCCGCGTTCGGCTACCGGCACATCGACGACTTCAACCACGCCGTGCGCACGGGCAAGCTCAAGACGCCCGAGGGGAGCGAGCGCGAGCTCTCGCCGTACCCGTACCTGCTGGTGATCGTCGACGAGCTGGCCGACCTCATGATGGTCGCTCCGCGCGATGTCGAGGACTCGATCGTCCGCATCACCCAACTGGCCCGCGCCGCCGGAATCCATCTGGTTCTCGCCACCCAGCGCCCCTCGGTCGACGTCGTCACCGGTCTGATCAAGGCGAACGTGCCCTCGCGGCTCGCGTTCGCGACCTCGTCGCTCGCCGACAGCCGGGTCATCCTCGACCAGCCCGGAGCCGAGAAGCTCATCGGAAAGGGTGACGGGCTGTTCCTGCCGATGGGGGCGAACAAGCCGACCCGTATGCAGGGCGCCTTCGTCACCGAGGCCGAGGTCGCGGCCGTGGTCCAGCACTGCAAGGACCAGATGGCACCCGTGTTCCGCGAGGACGTGGTGGTCGGTACGAAGCAGAAGAAGGAGATCGACGAGGACATCGGCGACGACCTGGACCTGCTCTGCCAGGCCGCCGAGCTGGTCGTCTCCACCCAGTTCGGCTCCACCTCGATGCTCCAGCGCAAGCTGCGGGTGGGCTTCGCCAAGGCCGGCCGGCTGATGGACCTCATGGAGTCCCGGAACATCGTCGGACCCAGCGAGGGGTCCAAGGCGCGCGACGTCATGGTGAAGCCGGACGAACTCGACGGGGTGTTGGCGCTGATTCGTGGGGAAACCGGTTCGTAAGGGTTTTGCGGGCAACCGTTTCGCCGGGCCGTACGTCAAGTTGAAGGGAGGGAAAGCTGGATGTCCTTCCCTGGAGCGGTCCGGCGAATAAGACTCTGTTCGAATCTGATGGCGTACAAAGTCCTCCCTCCCGGTTGCCCCTCCCTTTCGTACCCCCCTAGACTGAACATCCAGCAGGTGGCTCACGCTCGAAAGGCGCCCCCGTGTCCATCGGCAACTCCCCCGAAGACGACCGCCCTTCGATCGGTCGAGTGCTCCAGCAGGCTCGCATCGCCGCAGGTCTCACGGTCGAAGAGATCAGCACGTCCACCCGGGTGCGCATCCCCATCGTGCACGCGATCGAGGAGGACGACTTCTCCCGCTGCGGCGGCGACGTGTATGCGCGCGGTCATATCCGCACGCTCGCACGTGCCGTCGCCACCGATCCGGAACCGCTGGTTTCGCAGTACGACGCCGAGCACGGCGGCCGTCCCGCGCCCACACCGGCGGCGCCGCTGTTCGAAGCCGAGCGGATCCGTTCCGAACCCCGGCGGCCCAACTGGACCGCGGCCATGGTCGCGGCCATCGTCGCCGTGGTCGGGTTCGTCGGCTTCACGTTCTTCAAGGGCGGCGACGACTCCCCGACGGCCGGTCAGGTCGCCGAAGGCCCGACGTCCGACAAGACCAGCCCCAAGCCGGCGACCAGCAAGCCCGCCGATCCCAAGCCGGCCCCCTCCGACAGCGCCATTGCCGCGGCGCCGCAGGACAAGGTGACGGTCAAGCTCAGCGCGAGTCAGGGCAAGAGCTGGATCTCCGCCAAGGACCACAACGGCCGGCTGCTCTTCGACGGGCTGCTCCAGCAGGGCCAGTCGAAGACCTTCCAGGACAAGGAGCGGGTCGATCTCGTCCTCGGTGACGCCGGATCGATCGAGCTCTTCGTCAACGGCAAGAAGGTCGAGGACAAGTTCCAGCCCGGTCAGGTCGAGCGGCTCTCGTACACCAAGGGTGACCCCGAGGTCGGCTGACCAGAGTTCCAGCGGTTCGCACACTGCGGCGAGCGCCCGGCCATCGCGCCGGGCGCTCGCCGTTTTGTCACTCCCTGTGACTGTCGAACCTGCACGGCGGGGCCAGCGCCGGGACAAAGTAGTCTTGAGCCCATGCCCGAACGCCGTACCGTCGCCCTTGTCACTCTTGGCTGCGCCCGTAACGAGGTGGACTCGGAGGAGCTCGCAGGCCGCTTGGCAGCGGACGGCTGGGAGCTCGTCGAGGATGCCTCCGATGCCGATGTCGCCGTGGTCAACACCTGTGGATTCGTCGAGGCCGCCAAGAAGGACTCCGTCGATGCCCTGCTCGAAGCCAATGATCTGAAGGACCACGGCCGGACCCAGGCCGTGGTCGCCGTCGGCTGCATGGCCGAGCGCTACGGCAAGGACCTCGCCGAGGCCCTGCCGGAGGCGGACGGAGTCCTCGGATTCGACGACTACGCAGACATCTCGGACCGCCTCCAGACCATCCTCAACGGCGGCATCCACGCCTCCCACACCCCGCGCGACCGCCGCAAGCTGCTGCCGATCAGCCCGGCCGATCGGCAGGACGCCGCCGTGGCCTTGCCCGGACACGCCCAGGAGGCCACGCCGGCCCCGGCGGACCTCCCCGAGGGCGTCGCGCCGGTCTCCGGCCCGCGGGCGCCGCTGCGCCGCCGGCTCGGCACCAGCCCCGTCGCCTCGGTGAAGCTGGCCTCCGGCTGCGACCGCCGCTGCTCCTTCTGCGCCATCCCGTCCTTCCGCGGCTCGTTCATCTCGCGGCGGCCCTCGGACGTCCTGGGAGAGACCAGGTGGCTGGCCGAGCAGGGGGTGAAGGAGGTCATGCTGGTCTCCGAGAACAACACCTCGTACGGCAAGGACCTCGGTGACATCCGTCTGCTCGAGACGCTCCTGCCGGAGCTCGCGGACGTCGAGGGGATCGAGCGCATCCGGGTCAGCTATCTGCAGCCCGCCGAGATGCGGCCCGGTCTGATCGACGTGCTGACCTCGACGCCGAAGGTCGCGCCCTACTTCGACCTGTCCTTCCAGCACTCGGCCCCCGGCGTGCTGCGGGCGATGCGCCGGTTCGGCGACACGGACAGCTTCCTGGAGCTCCTGAACACCATCCGGAGCAAGGCACCGCAGGCCGGTGCCCGGTCCAACTTCATCGTGGGCTTCCCCGGTGAGACCGAGGCAGACCTGGCGGAGCTGGAACGGTTCCTCACGGGTGCACGCCTCGACGCCATCGGCGTCTTCGGCTACTCCGACGAGGACGGCACCGAGGCGGTCGGCTACGAGAACAAGCTGGACGCCGACGTCATCGCGGAGCGCCTCGCGCACATCTCCCAGCTGGCCGAGGAGCTGACCTCCCAGCGGGCCGAGGAGCGCGTCGGGGAGAAGCTCCAGGTGCTGGTCGAGTCGGTGGAGGCGACCGAGGACGAGTCGCGCGCCGTGGGCCGCGCCGCGCACCAGGCTCCCGAAACGGACGGCCAGGTGCTCTTCACCGCACGCGAGGGACTCGTCCTGGGCCGTATGGTCGAGGCAGAGGTTGTCGGCACCGAGGGCGTGGACCTGGTGGCCGAATGCCGTGAGTTCGCGGAGGTAGCCAGATGACCGGAGCGCCCGCATCCGCGACAGGTGGTTCCGGCGCGACGCCGGTCCGCGGCGGGAAGCTGGGCACTGCGGCCGTCAATCAGGCCAGTCTGTGGAACATCGCCAACCTCCTCACCATGGCGCGGCTGGTGCTGGTCCCCGGCTTCGTCGTGCTGCTGCTGCACAACGGCGGATACGACCCCGCGTGGCGTTCGGTCGCCTGGGCGGCCTTCGCCGTCGCGATGATCACCGACCTGTTCGACGGGCATCTGGCGCGCACGTACAACCTGGTCACCGACTTCGGGAAGATCGCCGACCCGATCGCCGACAAGGCGATCATGGGTGCGGCGCTGATCTGCCTGTCGTACCTCGGTGATCTGCCCTGGTGGGTCACGGGCGTGATCCTCTTCCGTGAGCTCGGCATCACCCTGCTGCGGTTCTGGGTAATCCGGCACGGGGTCATTCCGGCCAGCCGCGGCGGGAAGATGAAGACGCTGGCGCAGGGGACCGCGGTCGGGATGTACGTCCTGGCGCTGACCGGTCCGCTGGCCACGCTGCGCTTCTGGGTGATGGCGGTGGCCGTCGTACTGACGGTCGTCACCGGTCTGGACTACGTGCGTCAGGCCGTCGTGCTGCGACGCCAGGGGCTCGCCGCGGAGCGGGCGGCAGCGGCCCAGGAGGCCGCCCCGGCGGCCGCGGAGGCTCCCGGGGTCGCCGGGGGCGCCTCACGGGTCTCCGGGGCCTCAGGGGCCCGCGGTGCGGCGGAGGCCGAGAGGTGACAGCCGCGGCCGAGGTGCTGCGGCTGCTCGTCGGGCGGGGTGAGACCCTCGCCGTCGCCGAGTCGCTGACCGGCGGCCTGGTCGCGGCGGAGTTGACGTCCGTACCCGGTGCCTCGCACTCGTTCCGCGGGTCCGTGACCGCCTACGCGACCCCCCTCAAGAGTGAAGTCCTGGGCGTGGACGCGGCCCTCCTGGCGGAGCGCGGCGCCGTGGATCCCGAGGTCGCGTCCCAGATGGCGGAAGGCGTGCGCAAAGTCCTGGGAGCCGACTGGGGACTGGCGACGACCGGCGTCGCGGGACCCGAGCCGCAGGACGGACAGCCCGTCGGAACGGTGTTCGTCGCGGTCCGAGGGCCGCGGGGTGCGGGGAAAGTGGCCGCGCTGCGGTTGAACGGTTGCCGGGCGGACATCCGTAAAGAGAGCGTACGCAGCGTGCTCGATCTGCTCTCCGGCGAACTCGGCGGGAACGCGAGCGCACAGGATACGGAACAGAACGGGGGGAATTGATGTTTGCAGCCCTGAGTGAACACGACATCGCTCCCCGCACGGCCGCAGCGCTAGGCGGTACGGTGGGGCGTGAAGGATGCGGCTACGCGGTCCGAGGAGGGAGCCACCGATGATTCTGCTCCGTCGCCTGCTTGGTGACGTGCTGCGTCGGCAGCGCCAGCGCCAAGGCCGTACTCTGCGCGAAGTCTCCTCGTCCGCCCGAGTTTCGCTCGGCTATCTCTCCGAGGTGGAGCGGGGGCAGAAGGAGGCATCCTCCGAACTGCTCTCCGCCATTTGCGACGCGCTTGACGTACGGATGTCCGAGCTCATGCGTGAAGTGAGCGATGATCTGTCGCTGGCCGAACTGGCCGAGTCGGCAGCAGCCACCGATCCGGTCCCTGTACCGGTGCGCCCAAGGCTCAATTCCGTCTCTGTTTCTTCGGTGGCGGGTGTGCCGACGGGACGGGTGACCATCAAGGCGCCTGCGGAAGCGGTGGATGTCGTCGCCGCCTGACCCGCTCGGTTCGGTCTGAAGCCGGAGCCCCGGTCCTCCCCTCAGGGGGCGGCCGGGGCTTCTGCATGTGTCAGGTGAGCCCTGGCGGGCAGGCGCTGTATGTGAGGCCAGGGAACGATCTCGCCAGAATCTTCCCCGGATGACCCTTTTGCTTCGTTTGTGCCATCGTGGTGGTGCTGAACGGAACGGATACAGATCGGAGACGTGCATGTCTGTGGTGAAGAGCCCGCTGACCGAGGCCGACCTCAAGTCCGTCGGTGGTGCGCTCCAGGGCGCACTGGTGGACCTCGTCGATCTCTCTCTGGTGGCGAAGCAGGTCCACTGGAATGTGGTGGGGCCGCGCTTCAGGTCCGTGCACCTCCAGCTCGACGAGGTCGTCGACACCGCCCGGCTGCACTCCGACACGGTCGCCGAACGCGCCTCCGCCCTGGGAGTCAACCCGGACGGACGGTCGGGAACGATCGCCAGGACCACGGCCATCGACGCCGTGCCCGAAGGCTGGATCAAGGACGTGGACGCGGTACGCACCCTGGTCGACGCCCTGGGTGTGGTGATCGGCCGGATGCGTGAGCGGATCGAGGTGACCGGTGATCCTGATCCGGTCAGCCAGGACATCCTGATCACGCTGACCGCTGATCTCGAGAAGCACGCGTGGATGTTCCAGGCCGAGAGCGCCTGAGCGGCACCCCCGCTCGCCCGGCCTGGCTCCGGACCGCCGGACCGGGCTCCGTACCATCCGACCTGCTCAGGTTCGGGCAGATGTCGGTTCGCTCCATTCGAGGAGTCGCAATGACTGACGAGAGCGCGAAGGACAAGATGGCCGGCAAGGCCAAGGAAGCCATGGGCAAGATGACCGGCAACCGACGCATGGAGGCCGAGGGCAAGGCCGACCAGGCGAAGGGCAAGACCAAGGGAGCCATGGGCGGGGCCAAGGACCGCGCCGAGGGCGTCAAGGACTCCCTGACCCCCGACGACAAGGACTGACGTCGGACTGTGAGCCCCCACCGGAAGCGGTGGGGGCTCCGCTCTGGATGCGGCCGCGATGGCAGCGGGTGAGACTGCCAGGGTGTGCGACTGCGCCGTGCGCGCCGGTTCTGCACCGGTGCGCTCTCCCGCCGGGTGATCTGGCCGGGCTAGGTTCGGCCGGAGGAGGCAGCCATGGTACGACGATGGGTGCCGGCGCTCGTTCTCGGCGGTGTGTGGTGGTGGGCCGTGCTCCGGCTGGTGCTGGAGCCGGCGCACGCGGGACTTGTCGAGGGAGCGGTGGCGGCGGGTGGCTGGGGGCTGAGCCTCCTGCCTGTGCATGTGGCCGCGACCGCCCGGCCGATCGGGATATTCGACGCGGGCACGGGTCTGCTGCGGCGGTGCGCCGAGGCGATACGCGAAGCGGGCCGGACCTGGCGTGCTACCAGGGCATGGCGACGCCGCCGTTCGGGCGGAGGATCTGACCCGTCATGAAGGCCGAGGCGTCGGAGGCCAGAAAGAGCAGCGTGTGGGCCACGTCATCGGGCTCGCCGACCCTGCCGAGCGGCGATATCCGCGCCATCGTGGCCTCCGTCCGGTGCTGCTGCTCCGCGTCGTGGCGGGCGGTCATGGGAGTGCGGATCCAGCCGGGGGCGACGGCGTTGACCCGAATGGCCTGCGGCCCGAGCTCGGCCGCCATCGTCCTGGTCAGCTGGACCACCGCCGCCTTGGCCGCGCTGTAGCAGAGCAGGCCCGGGCTCGCGGCGTCGACAGCGCCCGAGGCCATGGTGATCAGCGACCCAGGGGCCCCGCGGGCGACCATGGAGCGGGCCACTTCCTGGCAGGCGTACAGCACGCCCTTGAAATTGACCGAGAGCACCCGGTCGAGATCCTCGTCCGCGGTCTCCATGACGCTGCTCGTATGCATGATCCCGGCGACGGCGGCCAGTACGTCCAGTTCTCCGGCGGCCGCGACGGCGGCCCGGACCTGGTTGCGGTCGGTGACATCCAGCGGAAGCGTGTGGGCTTCGCCACCCGCCGCGGTGATCAGCTCCCGGGTCTCCAGGAGGCCCTTCTCGTCGAGATCCGCGCAGTGGACGGTGGCGCCGGCCTCCGCGAGGAGAACGGCGCCCGCGCGGCCGATGCCGCCGGCTGCGCCGGTGACGAAGGCGGAGCGGCCGGTGAGGTCGTACGCGGCGAGGGACATGACCGGACCGTACGACTGGATCTGACGGTGCGTCAACTAGGGTGTGGGGCCCGATTGGCAGCGCGGACACCAGTAGGCGGGGCGGGCGTCCTGCTCGCCCGCCCGGATCGGCGTTCCGCAGCGAAGGCAGGGACGGCGGTTTCTGCCGTAGACCCAGAGATTCTCGCTCGGGCGGGCGGGGCGGTACGGCCGGCCGGTGGCGGTGCGCGGGCGGGCGCCGGTGGTGGTGATGCGCTCCGGGCGGTCGCGGTTGGCTTCGAGGAGTTGTTTGGCCGTGGTTACCAGTAGGGCAGCCGTGGCCGTGGGGAGTTCGCCGATGGGGAGCCAGGGGGTGGCGCGGGCCAGGAAACAGAGCTCGGTCTTGTAGATGTTGCCGATGCCGGCCAGGTTGCGCTGGTCCAGGAGGGCCTCACCGAGGGGCCGGGCGGGGTCGGTGAGGAGATTGCGCAGCGCCGTGGAGGCGTCCCAGTCCGGCCCCAGGAGGTCGGGGCCGAGGTGGCCCACGGCCTTCTCCTCGTCCTCGGTGCGCAGGAGTTCGAGGACGGGGAGGCGGTAGCCGACGGCGGTGTGCGCGGTGTTGGCCAGGATGGCGCGGATCTGGTGCGTGGGGCCGCCGCGCCAGCGCTCGCCCTGGGCGTAGATCCGCCAGGCACCGTCCATCCGCAGATGGCTGTGGAGGGTGAGACCGCCCTCGAACCGGGTCAGCAGGTGTTTGCCGCGTGAGACGACGTCGAGGACGGCCCGGCCGGTCAGGTCGGCGGTGGCGAAGCGGGGGACGCGCAGGTCGGACCTGGTGAGGACCTGGCCGGCGAGCGCGCGGTGCAGACGCCTGGCGGTCTGCAGGACGGTGTCTCCTTCGGGCATACCTCCATGATGCGTGGTCCGGGTGGCCGGGCGGGGAGCGTGCGGTGCCGGTGGGGCGCTCGCATCGTGCGGCGCGGGCAGGCGGGAGGATCTGGGGCAGATGCCTGCGGGCTGCGGGCTGCCGGTGGGGGATTGTGGCCGCCCGGGTGCGCGGGGCAGGCGCGGAGGCGGAGGGCTCTGCGGAGGCGGCGCGCTCTTGAGGTGGCGAGGAAGCCGGTCGCTTCCGGCGCGGGTGTGCGGGGCTGGGGCGGGAGGCGGAGTGCTCTTGGGGTGGCGAGGAACCCGACCCGATTCCAGCGGGGGTGTGTGGGGGTCAGGCGCGGAGGCGGAGGCCTCTCGGGGTGGCGAGGAATCCGGCAGATTCCAGGGTGCGGCCCAGCGGCGAGGTCAGGGCCGAGGCGCCGTTGGTGCGCTCCACGGTGACCGTGCCGAGGGCTCCGGCGCGGGCCGCGGCGGCCAGGGCTCCTGCCGCCGCCCGGAGTGCGGGGTCGTCCGGATCGGTCGTCCACGCCAGCAGTGTCTTGCCGCCGCGTTCCATGTACAGCGTCAGTTCGCCGTCGACCAGGACCACGAGGGAGCCCGCCTTGCGGCCCGGCTTGTGCCCGGCCCCGTCCGGCGGCTCGGGCCAGGGCAGGGCCGCGCCATAGGCATTGGCCGGGTCGGCCGCGGCGAGCACCAGGACGCGAGGAGTCGCGCCCGGTTCCGTACGGTCGCGGGCGGTGGAGGCGGCACGCAGCCGGTCCACGGCGCCGTCCATGGCGAACTGCGCGGCCCCCAGCCCCTCGACGACATAGCCGCGGCGCGCCTGCCCGTTGTCCTCGAAGACGGACAGCACGCGGTACGCGGCGGAGAAGCCGCCTTCCACGCCCTCGGCCTGGACCGCGCCGCGGGTCACCACGCCGTGCCGGTCCAGCAGGGTGCGGGCCAGGGCGTGGGCCCGGTGCGTGGGGTCCGGTTCGATGGCAGGCAGCAGGGACCAGCGGCCCGACACCGTGGGCGGGCCGGTGCGCGAGGCGGGACGGGCCGCGGCTGTCAGCGAGCCGTAACGGCCACGCGGGACATTCCGCTTGGCGCGGTGCGCCGTTGCTCCGGCCGTGCGTCCGGAGCCGAGGAGCGAACGCAGCGGGGCGAGCGTGTCGTTGGTGAGCCGGCCCGACCAGGTCAGGTCCCAGACGGCGTCCGCCAGCTGGGGATCGGTGCAGTCCGGGTGGGTGGTGGCCCGGACCTGATCGGCGATCTGGCGGAAGAAGAGCCCGTATCCGCCGGTCAGGGCGGTGAGTACGGATTCGTGCAGCGCACTGAGTTCGAGCGGGCGTGGGGGTGCCAGGAGCAGGGGCGCGCTGTCGGCCAGGTAGAGGGAGAGCCAGCCGTCCTTGCCGGGGAGGGCGCCCGCACCGGCCCAGACGACCTCGCCGGTAGTGGTCAGTTCGTCGAGGAGCGCGGGGGAGTAGCCGGTGACCCGGCTGGGCAGGACCAGCTTCTCCAGAGCGGACGCGGGGACCGGGGCGCCCTGCAACTGCTCGATGGCGCGGGCCAGTCCGTCGATTCCGCGCAGGCTGTTGTTGCCGAGATGCTGCCACTGGGGGAGGAAACCTGCCAGAGCGGCAGGCGGCACCGGCTCCAGCTCATGACGGAGCGCGGCGAGCGAGCGGCGTCGCAGCCGCCGCAGGACGGTGGCGTCGCACCACTCCTGGCCGATGCCGGCCGGATGGAACTCTCCCTGGACGATCCGGCCGGAGGCGGCCAGCCGTTGCAGCGCACCGTCGGTGACGGCGGTGCCGAGACCGAAGCGGGCTGCCGCCCCGGTGGAGGTGAACGGTCCGTGCGTACGGGCGTAGCGGGCCAGGAGGTCGCCGAGCGGGTCCTTGACCGGTTCAGTGAACGCCTCCGGGACGCCGACCGGGAGCGCTGTGCCGAGGGCGTCGCGCAGCCGGCCCGCGTCCTCGATCGCCGCCCAGTGCTCGTCGCCGCCGATCCGGACCCGGATGGCCCGGCGGGCCGACGCCAGCTCCTGCGCCCACGGCGGTTCGGCCCCGCGTTCGGCCAGCTCGGTGTCGGTGAGCGGGCCGAGGACCCGCAGCAGATCGGCGACGCCTTCGACGTCCTTGATGCGGCGGTCCTCGGCCAGCCACTGGAGCTCCTGCTCCAGCTCGGTCAGGACATCGGCGTCGAGCAGTTCGCGCAGCTCCGCCTGGCCCAGCAGCTCGGCCAGGAGATGGGAGTCCAGGGACAGTGCGGCGGCCCGCCGCTCGGCGAGGGGCGAGTCGCCCTCGTACAGGAACTGTGCGACGTAGCCGAACAGGAGCGAGCGTGCGAACGGCGAGGGTTCCTGGGTCGTCACCTCGACCAGGCGGATCCGGCGTGCTTCCAGGTCGCCCATCACCTCCGTGAGCCCGGGGACGTCGAAGACGTCCTGGAGGCATTCACGGACCGCCTCGAGAACGATGGGGAAGGAGCCGAACTCGGAGGCGACCTGGAGGAGCTGGGCGGCCCGCTGCCGCTGCTGCCAGAGTGGTGTGCGCTTGCCGGGACTGCGCCGGGGCAGCAGCAGCGCCCGGGCCGCGCACTCGCGGAACCGGGAGGCGAACAGGGCGGAACCACCGACCTGGTCGGTGACGATCTGAGCGATCTCGCCCTGGTCGAAGGCCACGTCGGCGGCACCGACCGGAGGCTGATCGCTGTCGTGCGCGGCGTTCGACAGCGGGGCCGGTGTCCCGCCGTCCGGGTCGGCGCCCCGAGCCGGGTCCACCGGGTCGAAGTCGAGGAGGTCCAGGCCCATCATGTCGGCGTCCGGCAGCCTGAGCACGATGCCGTCGTCGGCATGCATGACCTGGGCGTCCATGCCGTACCGCTCCGCGAGACGGGCGCTGAGGGCGAGCGCCCACGGAGCGTGCACCTGGGCGCCGAACGGGGAATGCACGACGACGCGCCAGTCGCCCAGCTCGTCACGGAACCGCTCGACGAGGATGGTCCGGTCGTCCGGTACATGGCCACAGGCCCGGCGCTGTTCGTCGATGTAGGACAGCACGTTGTCCACGGCCCACGTGTCGAGGCCCGCGGCCAGCAGGCGTTGCCGCGCGTCCTGCGGGGACAGCCCGCCGAGCTCGCGGAGGAACGCGCCCAGCGCACGGCCCAGCTCCAGCGGACGTCCGAGCTGGTCGCCCTTCCAGAACGGCAGCCGGCCCGGAACGCCGGGCGCCGGTGACACCAGGACCCGGTCGCGGGTGATGTCCTCGATCCGCCAGGACGTGGTGCCCAGCGTGAAGACATCGCCCACCCTGGACTCGTACACCATCTCCTCGTCCAGCTCACCGACCCGGCCGCCGCCCTTCTTGGGGTCGGCGCCCGCGAGGAAGACCCCGAAGAGTCCGCGGTCGGGGATGGTGCCGCCGGACGTGACGGCGAGCCGCTGGGCGCCGGGTCGTCCCGTGACCGTGCCGGCGACGCGGTCCCAGACCACGCGGGGGCGCAGCTCGGCGAAGGCGTCGGACGGATAGCGGCCGGCCAGCATGTCGAGCACGGCGGTGAACGCCGACTCCGGCAGCGAGGCGAAAGGGGCTGCCCGGCGGGTCACGGCCAGCAGGTCGTCCACCTGCCAGCTGTCCAGCGCGACCATCGCGACCAACTGCTGGGCCAGCACGTCCAGTGGATTGGACGGGATGCGGAGCGCCTCGATGGAGCCCTCGCGCATCCGCTCGGTGACCACCGCGGCCTGCACCAGGTCGCCGCGGTACTTCGGGAAGACGACGCCGGTGGACACCGCGCCCACCTGGTGTCCGGCCCGGCCGACCCGCTGCAGCCCGGAGGCGACCGACGGCGGTGACTCGACCTGGATCACCAGGTCGACGGCGCCCATGTCGATGCCCAGCTCCAGGCTGGAGGTGGCGACCACCGCGGGCAGCCGGCCCGCCTTGAGGTCCTCCTCGACCTGGGCGCGCTGCTCCTTGGAGACCGATCCGTGGTGCGCCCGCGCGAGCAGGGCGGGCGCACCCTTCGCGGCGCCCGACTCGGCCATGATCTCGGCCGGTGAGTGGGCCTCCGGCATGGTCTCGCCGGTGGCCCGCTCGTACGCGATCTCGTTGAGGCGGTTGCAGAGCCGCTCCGCGAGGCGGCGGGAGTTGGCGAAGACGATGGTGGAGCGGTGCGCCTGGACGAGATCGGCGATCCGCTCCTCCACGTGCGGCCAGATCGACGGCTTGTCGGCCTGGCCCGCGGAGTCCGTGTCGGCGGCGGGGGAGCCGCCGAGCTCACCGAGGTCCTCGACCGGCACGACCACCGACAGATCGAACTGCTTGGTGGACGTCGGCTGGACGATCTCCACCCTGCGCTGCGGGGAGAGGAACCGTGCCACTTCGTCGACCGGGCGGACCGTGGCGGACAGGCCGATGCGGCGGGCCGGGCGCGCCAGCAGCTCGTCGAGACGCTCCAGGGAGAGAGCGAGGTGGGCGCCCCGCTTGGTGCCCGCGACGGCGTGCACCTCGTCCAGGATCACCGTCTCGATTCCCGCCAGTGCCTCCCGGGCCGAGGAGGTCAGCATCAGGAACAGGGACTCGGGGGTGGTGATCAGGATGTCCGGGGGCCGGGTCGCCATGGAGCGGCGCTCGGCTGGCGGCGTGTCGCCCGAGCGGATTCCCACCCGTACCTCGGGTTCGGGCAGCCCGAGGCGCACCGACTCCTGGCGGATGCCGGTCAGCGGGGAGCGGAGATTGCGTTCGACGTCGACCGCGAGGGCCTTGAGCGGTGACACGTAGAGCACCCGGCAGCGCTTCTTCGGCTCGGCGGGCGGCGGGACCGCGGTCAGCTGGTCCAGGGCGGCGAGGAAGGCGGCCAGGGTCTTGCCCGATCCGGTCGGTGCGACGACCAGGACGTCCGACCCGGCCCCGATCGCCCGCCAGGCGCCCTCCTGCGCGGCCGTCGGCGCGCTGAAGGCCCCCGTGAACCAACTGCGGGTCGCGGGGGAGAAGGAATCGAGTGCGGAGCCGGTCATGTCCCCATCGTGCACCCCGCCACTGACAACGGCCGTGAGGACGGTGGGAGCAGGGGCGGCGCAGCGAGAGCTGTCGTGACGCCGCCCGACGAGCGGCGCCGGCGATCACGCTCCGGCCGCTGCCTCCGGCGGACGACGTCGCCCCGACGCCGATCCCCTTGCTCGAACCCCGCGAGCCGGCGGCGCGACCACGATCGGTGATCTCCGCCGGAAGCTGCGAGAATTCGGATATGGCGGGACCGGCGGAGTGGGCGAGGTACTGGCAGTACGCGGAACTGCCCGACCTCGATCTGCTGCGGGCCCGCTACGTCCGCCACACCTTCCCGCGCCACAGCCACGAGGGCTATGTGTTCGGCACCATCAGCCACGGCATCGAGGACGTGGGGCTGCCCGGCGGAACCGTCCACGCAGGTCCCGGCACCGTCGTCATGATCAACCCGGAGGTCCCGCACACCGCTCGCGCCGGCGCCCCCGAGGGTGGGTGTACGCCACGCTCTACCCGTCCGCACAGGTGATCAACGCCATCGCGGCCGATACGACCGGCCTGCGCGGCACGGTCGGCTTCACGGAGACCAGCGTGGTCGATCCGTACGCGGCCGGGCTGATCAGGGAGGTCCACCGCGCGGCCGAGGAGGGCAACGCGCTCGCCGCGGACACTGTGCTGCGCGTCATGGTCACGCGCCTGCTCACCCGGCACGGCAGCATACTTCCCACGCCCGGACCCCGGGCGGCGGGCGCGCGGGGCGCCGTGCGGGCCCGTGCCGTGCTGGAGAGCAGGATGGCCGGGCCGCCCACGCTGGAGGCGCTGGCCACCGAGCTCGGCACGAGCCCGTTCGCCCTGCTGAGGGCCTTCAAGAAGCAGTACGGAATGCCCCCGCACACCTGGCTGACCGACGCCCGGGTCCGGCGTGCGCGCCGGATGCTCGACGCGGGCACGGCCCCCGCGGTGGCCGCGGCCGAGGTCGGCTTCACCGACCAGCCCCATCTCAACCGTCACTTCACCCGGATCGTCGGTGTGCCCCCGGGCGCCTACCAGCGCGAACGTGCAAGAACGTACAAGACCGGCCCCGAACCGCCCGGGTAGCGTTCCGGGCGTGGCAGAACAGACAGCACCCCTTCAGAGAGCCGGCGAACCGGCCGGTCAGGCCGACGGCAGCATGATCACCGCCGAGGCCAAGCCGGACGCGGCCGTCGTGCGTGACGCGCTCGGTGTCGGCATAGCCGTCGGACTCTCCGGCTTCGCCTTCGGCGTCACCTCGGCCGGCTCCGGGCTGAGCCTGCTGCAGACCTGCGCGCTCAGCCTTCTCGTCTTCACCGGCGCCTCCCAGTTCGCCCTCGTCGGCGCCCTCGCCGCAGGCGGCAATCCGTACACCGCGGCCGCCGGCGCCTTCTTCCTCGGCGTACGCAACTCGTTCTACGGCCTGCGGCTGTCCCAGCTGCTCGCCCTCCCGCGCGCGGTGCGCCCCTTCGCCGCGCAATGGGTCATCGACGAGACGACGGCCGTGACGCTGCCCCAGCCCACCCGGCGGGCCGCCCGGATCGGCTTCACCGTCACCGGGCTCACGCTCTACGTGCTGTGGAACCTCACCACCCTGGTCGGAGCCCTGGGCGCCGAGGCGCTCGGCGACACCGACGCCTGGGGGCTGGACGCGGCCAGTCCCGCCGTCTTCCTCGCCCTGCTCGCGCCGATGCTCAAGACCACGACGGAGCGCGTCACCGGCGCGCTCGCGGTGCTGCTCGTCCTCGGCCTGCTGCCGGTACTGCCGGCGGGGGTTCCCGTCCTGGTGGCCGCCCTCGCGGCGCCCGTCGTCCTCTTCATGAGGGGACGTGGCAAGGGGCCGGGCGCACCGGAAGCGAAGAACTCGAGCACGACCACGTCGAAGGACGGCCGATGAACGTCTGGATCGCCATCGCACTGACCACCGCGGGCTGCTACCTCGCCAAGCTCCTCGGTCTCCTGGTGCCCGCCGGCGCCCTGGAGCGCCCCGTCGTGCAGCGCCTGGCCGCGCTCCTGCCAGTGGCCCTTCTGGCCGCCCTGACCGCGCAGCAGACCTTCGGCGACGGGCAGCAACTGGTCCTGGACGCCAGGGGCGCCGGCCTCGCCGCCGCGGCCCTCGCCCTCGTCCTGCGCGCGCCCTTCCTCGTGGTGGTGGGCGTGGCCGTGGCAGTCACCGCCGGAGTGCGCGCCCTCGGCTAGTGCCTCTCGCTTGGATCAGGCCGGATCCGGACGAGAGACATCACGGCTGATCGGAACACGTGGGTAAGGGGCTCGGTCCAGTGGACCGAGCCCCTTACCGAGGGCACCGCGGCGGATACCGGTCAGTGCACCGGCGGCCCGGCGCCCGGCGTCTCCGGCACGTCCAGCCGCGCCGCGTCGCTCTCCGGCCGCAGGAAACAGACGGCGAGCACCCCGGCGACCGCGACCAGCGCGGCCATCAGCAGATACGCGCTGCGGTAACCGGCGGGGACCGAGGAGGCCCCGTCCACCATCCGGCCGGTGACCAGCGGCGAGAGGACGCCGGCCAGGGCGTAGACGAACGCCAGGGCGCCCAGCGCCACCCCGCGCTGGCCGGCGGGGGTGATTCGTGCGACGGCCGTCTGCGACACCGTAAGGATCACATTCGTCAGCGCCATCGGTCCGACCATCAGCGCGATCTTCACGCCCACCGCGTCCACTTCGGCGAACGCGGCGATCGAGACGGCGGCCAGGCACATCACAAGACCGCCGCCGAGCCCCACCGGCAGCCTGGGCGCCCTGCCCTTCCTGGAGGCGCGCCTGGCGAGCAGCCCATGGCTCAGCAGTACCACCGCGTTGCCCACGGCGGTCGCCGTCACCACCGCACCCGACTGCTGCAGGCTCAGCCCCGAGACCTCGTGAAGATAGTCCGGTGCCCAGGTCAGCCCGGCGGAGAGCAGCCAGTAGGCGGCGAAAGCGCCGAAGGCGGCCGTCAGCCAGGTGCCGGAGAGCAGCAGCCGACGGTAGGGCACGGACGCGCCGCCCCCGTCGCCGGCCGCGGATGACGGGGACCGCCTGCCGAGCGGCGGCGCGAGCGGTCCCTCCTCGCCCCGCACGTACCAGCACACCGCCCAGACGAGGCCGACGAGCCCGACGATGCCGAAGGCCCACCGCCATCCCCACGCGCCGATCACCACGGTGAGCAGCGGAGCGGACACCGCCACCCCGCCCGCCGCGCCGACCATCAGCACAGCGGTCGGCAGGGTCCGCTCCCGCTGCCCGAACCAGCCGTGCAGATGGTGCACCGCCACGGGTGCGGACGGCCCCTCCGCGGCGCCCAGCAGCACCCGCGTCACCACGAGCGTGCCGAAGCCGGCGGCCCCGAGCAGCATCGGCAGCTGCGCCACCGACCACAGCAGGGCCATCCCGAGCAGCAGCACCGTCGTACGGACCCGGCGGGTCAGGAACGACACCCCGAGGGCGGCCAGGCTGAACAGGGCGAAGAACGCGGACTGCGCCGTGCCGAATTCACCCCGGGTCAGTCCCAGTTCGTCGCGGATCGGGTCGGCGGCCAGTCCCATGACGGTCTTGTCCGCGAAGTTCACCAGCATGAAGGTGAGCAGCAGCCAGGTGGTGCCCCAGGCACCCCGCCGCAGCTCTGCCCCCGCTGCCTCGGCGGGCAGCGCCGCCGCTCCGGCGGTGGCGCTCACCCGTCCTCCCCGCCGCAACCGCACGCGTCGTCGTCCGCGACACCGACGCTGATCATTCCGGCCGCGCGCCTGCGGCCCTCCGGGGAGCGCGTCAGCTCCGTCTCCACGTCGGTGCCCTCGGCCACCGCAGCCGATTCGGCAGCCGCCCAGTTGAACACCCCGCGGGCCATGGTCGAGGTCTCGGCCGTCGCCCGCCTGGCGTACACCCGGGCCCGGATCCGGGCCACCTCCACGTCGGCCGGAGCCGCCAGCGCGGCGGTCTCCGCCAGATGTGAGGCGAGCCGCAGCTCACCGTCGGCCAGCAGCTCCACCGCCCGCAGCGCCAGCACGGACGCACCGCCCGCCGCGGCGGCGTACTCGGCGGCGACCGCCGCGTCCGGGGCCGGCTTGAGGTGGGCCGGGTTCTGGTCGTACCAGCCGCCCCACAGCCGCCACAGGTTCCGCACGACGAACTCCGGCTCGTCGTAGGCGGGATGCAGGTAGGGCTTCTCCAGCAGTTCCTGCGGCACCCGCACACCGTGCAGCACGGCGTCGAGCCGGTGGCCGGCGTTCATCAGGGCCCTGGTCTGCTCACAGAGCGACTCCAGGAGACGCGCGGTGTCGTCGAGAGCCCGGTGGACGCGGTCCCTGCCGACGATCGGCACCCCGTGTCCGGGAAGGAGCAGTTCGGCGCCCAGCTCCTGCATGGCGCGCAGCGCGCGCGCCCATTCCTCCGGATACCGCTGCACCTTCTGGGGGTTGCCCGCGTTCGGCGTGTTCCAGATGAACAGGTCACCCGTGCACAGGGTCTTGAGCTCGGGGATCCACACATAGGTGCTGTCGTCCGTCTCCCCCTTGGCGTGCACCAGCTCGAAGGTCAGGTCTCCGCGCCGGACGGTCATCCGCTCCCGGTAGGTGGTGTCGGGGTAGCGGTAGGTGGACGGCCAGTTGAGCGACGGTACGCCGAACTGCTTCCGGTTGATCCAGGAGTTGTAGCCGGCCGTGCTGACGTAGCGGTCGAACCGGGCGGTGACGGCCTCGTGCGCGATGACCTCGGGCCGCTCCCTGCCCTCGCTGTCCGCCTGCGCGTCGAACGGCGCGACACCGAAGACATGGTCGACATGGCCGTGGGTGTAGACGACCGTGCTGACCGGCTGCCCGCTGAAGGCCCGGACCGCCTCGTGCAGCGGGCGGGCGGTGCGGATGTCACCGGAGTCCACCAGGACCAGCCCGTCCCCCGTGTCGAAGACCGCCACGTTGGCGAAGGCGGGCAGGAAGCCGACCCGGTCGCGTACCGGCACCAGCTCGGCGCCCGAGTACGCCCCGGACAGATGCGCCAGCAGTGTGTCCTCGCCCTGCCACACCCGGTCGATATAGCTGAGATAGTCCGTCGGCTTGTGCTCGGTCATACCTGCGGCTCCTTCGGTGCTGTGCGGCGGATCGCCGGAAACCCGAGTCTCGGCCCCTGCGGTGACCTCCGACACCCGTCCTCGTCACACCGTCGGAAGTTGCTTACTGTGACGTGTCACAAGGACCTTCGGAACGCGGGAGAACAGCCATGCCACTGTCCGACGCGGCCAGGGCACTCGCCCTGCGATGCGAGCCCAGGGTCAACGAGCTGGCCCGGCACATGGCCCGTGACTCCTTCGAGCAGCTACCGGGGTACGCGGAGCTCCCCGACGACGTGAAGGACCTGGAGATCGCCGCCACCGCCCGGCACGGGGTGCGCCTCTTCCTGCGCCGGGCCAGCGAACCGCACCCCGGCCCGGGCGGGCTGCGGCTGTTCCGCGAGCGGGCCGCCCAGCGCGCCGAGGAGGGGATGCCGCTGCATCTGCTGCTGCGCACCCACGCACTCGGCGTGTACGTCCTGTGGCAGGCACTCCGTGAGGCCTCGGAACCCGGCGAGGAGGGCGCGCTGATCGAGCTCGTCGACCTGCTGCTCCAGTCTCACCATTCCCTCCTCGGCACCGTGGCCGAGACCTACATGGACGAGCGTTCCGCGCTGGAGGCGGAACAGCGCGAGCGCCGCCGCTCCCTGGTGCGCGGCTTCCTCGACGGGGCGTTGGAGCCCGGGAACGCCCTGCTGGAGGAACTCGGCCTGGACGGGCCCGCGCTGGTGCTCGCCGTCGTCCTGGAGCCGGCCGACGGGCCGGATGCCGGACCCGGCGGGCCCGACGGCGGCAGTCCGGTGACCGTGCGGCGCCGGATGCGGCGGATCCAGACGGTGCTGGATCACACCTTCGGTACGGAACTGCTCTTCCTGTTCGACGCGGACGCCGGACGGGCCGTCGTACCGGGGGACTGCGAACCACCGGACGACCTCGCCCCGCGTCTGTCCCGCGCCTGCGGGCCGAGGTGCGGATCGCCGCGGTCGCGGCCGCGACGCCCGAGGCGGTGCCCGAGGCCTCCCGCACCGCCACGGAAATCCTGCGGATCGCACGCGTCTGCGGGCTGCCGCCCGCCGTGCACGGCCTCGACGACGTACTCCTGGAATTCCATCTGTCGCGCCCCGGCCCCAGCAGCCGGCGGATCGCGGCGCTGCTCGACCCGGTCGCCGCCCGGCCCGAGCTCCTGCGGACCCTGCGGACCCACCTGGCGCAGCAGCAGGACCGGCGCCTCACCGCGGCGCTGCTGGGGCTCCATCCCAACACCGTCGACAACCGGCTCGCCCGGCTCGCCGAGCTGACCGGGCTCGATCTGGCATCGCCGCGCGGCACCGCGCTCGCCATCGCGGCCCTGCTGCTGCACGACACCGGCCACGAGCACGGGGCCCACGGCAGCGGCTGAGGGTGCCAATCAGTCGAGGCGCCCGTGTGCCCGCAGCGTCTGCAGCGCCCTGAGCGTGACCAGGGGACGCCCCTCCAGCGCCGTCCCCGGAGCCCACTGCCGCCAGGTCACCGGCCAGCCGCCGTCCGTCTCCTGCCCGGCAGCCAGGTGGTCCAGCGCGAGATCCATCTCGGCGTCGGTGAACCACCGGCGCGCCAGCGACTCGGGACCACGGGCGTAGTCGTACGGGAAGTGCTGCTCACCCGGCGCGTAACCGGCCGCCACCGGGTACTGCGCACGCTGCTCCGGATCCAGTACGGCGAGCCGCTGATCGCGCATCAGGCGCCCCAGCCGGTCGGCGGCGGCCTCGGCCCGCGGCCGGTCCGGCGCACCGTCGAGAAAGGCGACGGCGGCCTCGATCTCGTACGGGTGCGAGGTCCGCAGTCCGTCGACGGCCGCCCAGCAGAAGTCGGTGGCCCGGAACAGCCAGGCGTGCCACACGGCGTTGCGGTGCAGCAGCCCGACGACGGGTCCGGTCGCCAGCAGCTCGGCCGGCGGATCGTCGACGATCGGGATGAACGGCGCGGCCGGGTAGCCGCGTTGCGTCGGAAGGAGGGCGGGCAGCGCGCCCTCTTTGGTGGACACATCGGTGAGGAACCGGCAGATCCGCTCCACCCGGAGACCGCTGCACCGGCCGATGGAGTCGAGGACGCTCAGGGCGTGGGCCGTGTGCAGCGGCTGGCTGACGGGGCCGCGCAGATCGGGTTCGAGCGCGTGCCCGTACCCGCCGTCCTCATTGAGATACGCGGCGAGTGCCGTTTCCACGGCGTCCGCACTTCCTTTCATAAAGTGATGTGCGAACCGCCGCTGTTCTAAGACGCGGGCGGTGAGCCAGATGAACTGCTCGGCACGATTGAGGGTGTTTTCTCCGGTTCCAGCCATGGACCGACCGTAGGCCGGTGAGCGCTCCGGGGAAGGGCAGGCGGCCCGGCTGCACTCTCAGGAGCGGGATACTGAAGGCATGCGGTTGACGATTTTCTGGGAACGGATGGCGGACCATTTCGGCGCCGGCTACGCCGACTCCTTCGCGCGCGACCACGTGATGGCCGAGCTCGGCGGGCGCACGGTGCACGAGGCGCTGGCCGCAGGCTGGGAGACCAAGGACGTCTGGCGCGGAGTCTGCACGGCGGTGGGCATCCCCGCGGACAAGCGCTGAGGCCCGGCTCGACGCGCTGATTCGGCGGTCCCTTACCCGGGGCGCGCGCCGGGTTGTCACAGGCGTAGGCGAGACTGGCCCCGTGGCACCGACAGACGAGTCCGCTCAGACCCAGCCGCCCCGCACCCCGCCCGTCCCGCCGGCCGTGCCACCCGCCCCGCCGTCCGGCACCGGCCCGGTCCGCATGCCCGGCTGGCTGCCGCGCGCCATGGTGCTCGCCCTGGCGCTCTACGCCTGCTTCCGGCTCGGCAGCTGGGCGTTCGACCAGCTCATCGGGCTGCTGATCAACGTGCTGATCGCCTTCTTCCTGGCGCTCGCCATAGAGCCCGCGGTGAGCCGTATGTCGGCTGCCGGCATGCGCCGGGGCCTCGCGACGTTCCTGGTCTTCCTCGGCGTACTGGTCGCCGGCGCGGGCTTCGTCGTGCTGCTCGGCTCGATGCTCGCGGGGCAGATCGTCGACATGGTCGAGGACTTCCCGCAGTACCTCGACTCGGTGATCAAGTGGGTCAACCAGACCTTCCACACGGAACTCTCCCGGGTCGAGGTGCAGGACAGCCTGCTGCACTCCGACTGGTTGCAGAAGTACGTCCAGAACAGCGCGACCGGTGTGCTCGACGTGTCGACCACGGTTCTCGGCGGCCTGTTCCGGCTGCTGACGATCTTCCTGTTCTCGTTCTACTTCGCGGCCGACGGGCCCCGGCTGCGCCGCGGACTGTGCTCCGTCCTCCCGCCCGCCCGCCAGGCCGAGGTGCTGCGGGCCTGGGAGATCGCGGTCGCCAAGACCGGCGGATATCTGTACTCGCGCGGACTGATGGCGCTCATCTCCGGAGTGGCGCACTACATCCTGCTGGCAGCCCTCGGGGTGCCGTACGCGCCGGCGCTCGCTGTCTGGGTCGGTCTCGTCTCGCAGTTCATCCCGACCATCGGCACGTACCTGGCGGGCGCGCTGCCGATGCTGATCGCCTTCACCGTCAACCCCTGGTACGCCCTGTGGGTCCTCGGATTCGTCGTGGTGTACCAGCAGTTCGAGAACTACGTGCTGCAGCCCAAGCTCACCTCCAAGACCGTGGACATCCACCCGGCGGTCGCCTTCGGCTCGGTGATCGCGGGTACGGCGCTGATGGGCGCCGTCGGCGCACTGATCGCCATCCCGGCCGTGGCCACGCTGCAGGCCTTCCTCCTCGCCTATGTGAAGCGATACGCCGTCACGGACGACCCGCGGGTGCACGGGCACCACCACCAGCGGCGCGGCGAGCCGCTGTCGGTGCGGCTGCGCCGGCTCTGGCACACCCCGGAGGGTGACGACGAGGGTCAGGGGACGGACGAGGAGCCGCAGGACCCACAGCCGCGCTCCTGAGGGTGCGGAGCCACGGCCGGGGCGCCGGCGTCAGCGGTAGCCCGTCACGTCGGCCGGCAGGCCCGGGTCCTGGACCTCGGTGACATACCTCCAGGCATCGGGGCTGCTGCCGTCGAGATCGGTGAAGCCGTACACCTTCGCCAGCTGACCGCTGGACAGCGAACGCCCGTTCCAGCGCGACACCCGGGGGTCCTGCGCCAGCGCGGCCACCGCACGGCCGACGAAGGCCGGGCTCTCGGAGATGGCGAAGTGCGGGGCGTGCGCGATCGCCTCGCGCCAGTTCGCCTCGGTGACGCCATGGGCCTCCAGCATCGCTTCGGAGCGCAGCCAGCCGGGCGTGAGCGAGACCGCGGTCGCCCCGTGCGGCTCCAGCTCGTGCGCCAGCGCGAACGCCATCCGGTTCACCGCCGCCTTGGCCAGGTCGTAGAAGAAGGAGACCCGGTAGTGGGCGGCGTTGTACTCATCCGTCCCGTCGGTCACCTCGACCACCAGGCCCCCGGGTTCCTCGATGAGGAGCGGCAGCGCGTAATGGCTGGTGATGGCGTGCGTGTCCACCGCCAGCCGCAGCGTGTGCAGGCCCGTGTCCAGCGAGGACTCCCAGACCGGCCTGTCCCACTCGATGCGGGCTCCCCAGATGTCGTTGACGAGCAGGTGCAGCCGGCCCTGCTCCCTGCGGATACGGGCCACGAGCGCCTCGACCTCCGCCGGCACGAGGTGGTCCACCCGGACCGGGATGCCGTGACCGCCGGCCTCGTCCACGAGGGCCGCGGTCTCCTCGATGGTCTCGGGGCGGTCCATTTCCGAGCGCACGGATCCGCTGGTCCGCCCGGTGACGTAGACGGTCGCGCCGACGGCACCCAGTTGAACGGCGATGCCGCGGCCGGCGCCGCGGGTGCCCCCGGCGACCAGGGCGACTCTTCCGGCCGTTTTTGTCCCCATGCAGCCGGAATCTAGCATGATGCCGCACATGCGCCCTTGACTCACTTAAGAGCCGATGTTAAGCGCTATCCTGGGGCGAGTCGGTGTGGCGTGGTGCGCTTGACACCAAAATCGAACATCCGTTCTCATGGGATTCCGGCCGGGTTTTGCCGGGCTCGACCGTGGAGTTGTCCACAGGCCGGGAGGACGTCGAGGCCCATTGTCAGTGGCAGGGGTTAGCGTCTTTGACGTGAAGCGATCGACTCAAGCAAATCGGGTGGAACCCATGGCAGGTAACGACCGCGAGAAGGCGTTGGACGCCGCACTCGCACAGATTGAACGGCAATTCGGCAAGGGCGCGGTGATGCGCCTCGGCGAGCGGCCGAACGAGCCCATCGAAGTGATCCCCACCGGATCGACGGCGCTCGACGTCGCGCTCGGCGTCGGCGGTCTGCCGCGCGGCCGAGTGGTGGAGGTGTACGGACCGGAGTCCTCCGGCAAGACGACGCTGACGCTGCACGCCGTGGCGAACGCGCAGAAGCTCGGCGGCACGGTGGCGTTCATCGACGCCGAGCACGCCCTCGACCCCGAGTACGCGAAAAAGCTCGGTGTCGACATCGACAACCTCATCCTGTCCCAGCCGGACAACGGTGAGCAGGCCCTCGAGATCGTGGACATGCTGATCCGCTCGGGCGCCCTCGACCTGATCGTCATCGACTCCGTCGCGGCCCTGGTGCCCCGTGCGGAGATCGAGGGCGAGATGGGTGACTCGCACGTGGGTCTGCAGGCCCGCCTGATGAGCCAGGCGCTCCGGAAGATCACCAGCGCGCTCAACCAGTCCAAGACCACCGCGATCTTCATCAACCAGCTCCGCGAGAAGATCGGCGTGATGTTCGGCTCGCCGGAGACCACCACCGGTGGCCGTGCGCTCAAGTTCTATGCCTCCGTGCGCCTCGACATCCGGCGGATCGAGACGCTCAAGGACGGCACCGACGCCGTCGGTAACCGCACCCGCGTCAAGGTCGTCAAGAACAAGGTCGCGCCGCCCTTCAAGCAGGCCGAGTTCGACATCCTCTACGGCCACGGGATCAGCCGCGAGGGTGGCCTGATCGACATGGGCGTGGACAACGGCTTCGTGCGCAAGGCCGGCGCCTGGTACACGTACGAGGGCGACCAGCTCGGCCAGGGCAAGGAGAACGCCCGCAACTTCCTCAAGGACAACCCCGATCTCGCCAATGAGATCGAGAAGAAGATCCTGGAGAAGCTGGGTGTCGGTGTGCGCCCCGAGGCGCTGCCCGCAGAGCCCGGAGCGGACGCGGCGGGAGCCGCCGCGGCTCCGGCCGACGGTGCGGCGAAGGCGGTGCCCGCTGCGGCCGGCAAGGCCAAGCCGGCCAAGACGGCGGCGGCCAAGAGCTAGACCGTGACGCGTCGTACGGAGTGGCCGGGCAGCGCCGCCGAATCCGGCGCGGGTCCCGGCCCCGAATCCGCCGCCGGACACACCACCGGATCCGATACCGAATCCGACCTCTCCCACGAGCCGGCGACCGGGTCCGGCTTCGGCAGAGGTGCGGGTTCGGGCGCCGGGTTCGGAGAGGGGAGCGGGCGCCGTTCCCGCTCCCGTTCCAGGAGCAGCGGCTCCCCTGCCTCGTCGAGGGCCGAGAAGGGGGAGCCGCGAGACCCGGTCGAGCAGGCGCGCAACATCTGCCTGCGACTGCTCACCGGGACCGCACGCACCCGCAAACAACTTGCGGACGCCCTGCGGAAACGGGAGATCCCCGACGAGGTTGCCGAACAAGTGCTGTCGCGCTTCGAGGACGTCGGACTGATCGACGATGCCGCGTTCGCCGATGCCTGGGTGGAATCCCGGCACCACGGCCGCGGGCTCGCCCGCCGGGCGCTCGTCCGTGAGCTGCGGACCAAGGGGGTGGACGCGGCGGTGATCGACGAAGCCGTCGGCCAGCTCGACCCGGATCAGGAGGAGGAGACGGCGCGCGAGCTCGTCGCACGCAAACTCCGCTCCACCCGGGGCTGGAGCGCGACAAACGCCTGCGCAGGCTTGCCGGGATGCTCGCCCGCAAGGGATACGGCGAAGGAATGGCCCTGCGTGTGGTGCGCCGGGCGCTGGAGGAAGAGGGCGAGGACACGGAAGGGCTGGACGATCCCTTCTGACCAGGCTTTTCCGACCGGGCCGGCATGCGGACCCGCGCTGCGGATCCGACCACCTGTGTCCCTCGGGGGAGGCACAGGGCATGACGTACCCGGGCCGCGGCGTTGTCAGGAGCTTTCCGGGCTCACTGCCCGGCGCGGGCGGCGCGGGTGATGGTGGCGTCGATCAGAGCCACAGCATCCGCGGCGGTGCGCCCCGGATACCTGTTCCACGGCCCGATCAGCCCGGTCCAGCCCTGGGACCGGAGTTCGGCGATCAGCCAGGCGCCCGCCCGGTCGACGGTGTCCAGCGAGCCGTAGCCCAGGCGGTGCGCCGTGAGGAGTGCGCCGCAGACGCAACGGGCGCCCCTCGCGTTGCGGAGCCGGTACGGGGTGTTCTGCCAGCCCCACTCGGTCAGGATCTGCCGGGCATGGGCGAGATGCGTGGAGGGCCGCACCTCGGGCTGTCCGATGCGCCGCCAGGAGTGGAGCCGGTCGGGCAGCAGCGCACCGAGGCGCCCGGGGAGCGGGCGCTCGCGCGGGGTGCGGCGGGCAGGGCGCGGACGGTGTCGGCGATCAGCTGGCCGACCGGGACGGACAGCAGCCCGCGCCAGTCGGCCGGGTCCCCCTGCGCCGCCTGTGATGTGCGGTCCGGGGGCACGGGACGTACGGGTTCCGGCGTCGTCAGGTCCCAGCCCGTGACGATCTGCCGCCACGCATCCGTGTCATGCAGACGGGCGGCCTGGACGTCGAGCTCGTCAGGGGTGAGTGCGGTGGTCGGCATCGGTGCGGGCTCCCGGCATAGCGGTCCTTGTCGTTGAGCCGAATGTCCGTCCCGCCCGGGGTTCGCTCCACCGGAGCGAGGCCATACGGGTGTGTCACGACGGATTCCGGGCCTGGGAGCGGATTCCGGGCCGGCGAGCGCGCGGCGGACGGGGACTCGGAGCCGGGGAGTGCGCGGCGTAGGGGGGATCCCGGGCCGGGAGCGCGCGCGTAACGGGGGACAGCCCCCGTACGAAGACGCCGGAATGCTCCAGTGCACAGACACCTGTGCACAGAGCAGTGTGTGACGCATGCCAGAGAAGCCCGGTGGTACCGAGATCACGGAGCTGGCCGCCCTCAAGGCACTTGCCCAGCCGCGGCGCCAGCAGATCCTTCAGCACCTCACCCTGCACGGCCCCGCGACGCCCGCGATCCTTGCCCGCGCGCTGGGCCTGAACACCGGGGCCACCAGCTACCACCTGCGCGAGCTTGCCCGGTACGGCTTCGTGGCCGACACCGCGCCGCAGGAACCCGGTGCCCGCAGGGCACGGTGGTGGCGGGCGGTTCCCGGCGACCCCCGATTCCCACCGCCGTCCCACCGGACTCCCGAGATGCGGCTCGTCATGGATGAGCTGAACCGCCACGCGTACGCCGCCGACCTAGGGCCTCTCGTTTAGTTCATGCCGGGCTCGCGTGCCCCGGCGCCGCACCTCGCGGCGTTGTCGTCGGTCGCCGACGCTCGCCGTGGGCTCCTTCCTCCGCCTTGCGAGGCACGGCACCGGACCCCGCTCCCTGATCCGGCCTGATCCAAACGAGAGGCCCTAGCCCTCGTCGAGGAGCTCCAGCGCCGGAGCGGTGCGGCGGCGGACGGCCGGGGCGTGGACGAGTGGGCCGACGCGTACGCGTACTCACGCGGCTCCCTCCGGCTCACCCTCCCCGAACTCCGGTTGTTCTTCGAGGAGTACATCGCCCTCGTGAACCGCTACAAGCGCCCCGACGCCGAGACCCCTGCCGGCGCCGCACGGTCCACACCCGCCTGCTGGCCTTCCCTGTCCCGCACGAGGCCGCCACGCACCATGGCGGCAGCAGCTCAGGCAACGGCCCCGCGGACCACGACACAACAGAGACGGACGCGTCATGATGCTGCGCTACGCGCTGCGGACCCTCAGGCACCGCAAAGGCGGATTTCTCGGAGCACTGCTGGCCCTCATGTGTGCCGCCGCCCTCGTCACCGCCTGCGGCACCCTGCTGGAGACCGGGCTGCGCGGCCGCATCGCCACCGAGCGCTACGCCGCGACCCCGCTCGTCGTGTCCGCCGACCAGAACGTCCACCGGACCACCATCAAGCACAAGGGCAACGGAAAGACCAAGGTCAAGCACAAGGCGAAGCCCGTCGCCGAACGGGCCTGGCTCCCCGCCACGACCGCCGACCGGCTCCGACGCGTGGCGGGCGTTCGTGCGGTGGTCCCCGAACTGACCTTCCTCGCGCAGCCGTTGGGTCTCGCACCCGCCGACGCAACGGCGGGGCTGCCGTCCTACGGCCACTCCTGGGACTCCGCCCCGCTCACCCCCTTCGCCCTCACCGCGGGCCGCGCCCCGGCCGCCGCCGACGACGTGGTGATCGACCGGGGCCTCGCCGAGCGGGCAGGCCTCGCGACAGGTGACCGGCTCACCGTGCAGTCCACCCGGGCTCCGCGCACGTACCGCGTCAGCGGCATCGCCGCCCCGGAAGGAAGCGGTGAACTCCGGCAGCAGACCACGCTGTTCTTCTCACGCGCCGAGGCCGGACGGCTCGCCGCCCGACCCGGCCAGGTCGCCGCGTTCGGCGTGCTTCCCGCATCCGGCACGGACACCGGGCGGCTGAAGCAGCAGGTCGCACACGCACTCAAGGGGACGACCGCGCAGGTCGCCACGGGTGACGACCGCGGACCGGTCGAGTTCCTGGACGCCGCAGGCGCCCGGGTCAAGCTCATCTCCATGGGCGGGGCCATGGGCGGCACCTCTCTCCTGGTCGCGGTCCTCGTTGTCGTCGGCACCTTCGCGCTCTCCGTCCAGCAACGCCATCGTGAGCTGGCCCTGCTCCGCACCATCGCCGCCACCTCACGGCAGATCCGCCAACTGCTCGGCCGCGAGGCCCTGGTGATCGGTGCCGTTGCCGGGGTGCTGGGTGCCCTGGCCGGATTGCCGCTGGCCGGCTGGCTGCACGGGCGGTTCATCGATTCCGGAGCGGTCCCGGCAACTCTGGAGCGGACGGCAGGCATTCTCCCGGCCGGTGTCGCCCTGGCCGTCACCCTCATCGGTGCCTGGGCCGCCGCCCGGATCTCGGGCCGCCGCATCGCCCGGCTCCGCCCGGCCGAGGCCATGGCCGAAGCCGCGGTCGAGCGCGCCCGCCCCGCCCGCGGCCGGACCTTCGCCGGCCTGGTCCTGCTCGTCGGCGGCGGCGTGCTGGTCGCGGTGCTGGGTGTCCTGCACACCGAGGCCGCCTCGACGCCCGTCACCTTCCTCGCCGTAGTGGTGCTGGCCACGGCGGTGTCGCTGCTGGGCCCGTTCCTCGTCAGGGCGGCCGCCGCCCTGCTCTCCGGGGTGTTCCGGGCGGCCGGGCCCGTCGGGAAGCTGGCCACCGCGAACATTCGCGGGAACTCCACCCGGATGGCCTCCGTCGTCACCCCGCTCACCCTGCTCATCGGCATGACCTGCACGGTGCTCTTCATCCAGCCGACTCTCGGGAACGCCGCCCTGGCCCAGGCCCGGGAGGGCACCAGAGCCACCTGGGTGCTGGGAGCCCAGGGGCCCGGCGTGCCGTCCGACGCCGCCGACGCGGTCCGCGCCACGCCCGGTGTCACCGCTGCCACGGAGGTCGTCCGGACCACGGTCCGGGTCGGGCTCGACAAGTACCCGGCCCAGGGGGTCACCGGGGCCGGCCTCGCCCGCACCTGGGACCCGGAGGTGACGAGCGGCTCGATCGCCGCGTTCACCGCGGACCCGCACACCGCCGCGGTCAGTGAACTCGCCGCCGACCGGCTCGGCCTCCGCCCGGGAAGCGAGCTGAAGCTGCACCTCGGCGACGGAACCCCGGCCACCCTCACGGTCGCCGCCGTCTACCACCGGGGCCTGGGCTTCGGCGACCTGACGCTGCCGCACGACCTGGTCGCCCGCCACATGGACAACCCGCTGGCCTCCACGGTCCTGGTCGCCGGAGACGCCACCCGCCGTGAACTGACCGCCGCGGTGCAGGAGTTTCCCGGTATCGCGGTCATGGCCCCGTCGGCTGCCGACCGGCTCCAGGCGGACCGGCAGCAGGAGAACGCCGAAATCAACTACCTCGCCATGGGCCTCGTGCTGGCCTTCACCGCCATCGCGGTCGTCAACACGCTCGCGATGTCGGTGTCCGAGCGGTTCAAGGAGTTCGCGTTGCTCCGGCTGGCCGGAGCAACGCGCCGCCAGGTGCTGCGGATGCTCCGTATCGAGACCCTGTCGGTCCTGCTCATCGCCGCCGTACTCGGCACCGGCGTCGCACTCGCCGTACTGACCGCCTTCAGCATCGGCCTGACGGGCGGCGCGGCGCCCGCCGTCCTGCCGCTGGTGTACGCGAGCGTGGTGGGCGCCGCCGCCCTGCTCGCCCTGACCGCCACGGCGCTGCCGGGCAGACTGGCGCTGAAGATCCGCCCGGTGGAAGCGGCCACATCGACTCAGTGACCGGGGCCGGCTCCCCGGCGGGGCTCCCGGTCACGCGACGACAGGGGCCCCGCCGGGGATCCGGGTCGACGTGTGGTGCGGAGTCCAGTCGCGCGCCAGGTCTCCCCGTCACCCCTCGATGGGGAGACGTACTGCAGGCCAGGTCTCCCGGTCACACGTCAACGGGGAGCCCCGCCGCGCGCCAGGCCTGGAAGCCGCCGACGAGGTCGGTTGCCCGGTGCAGACCGAGGCGGTGCAGGGACTCGACGGCGAGGCTCGACGCGTAGCCCTCGTTGCAGATGACCACCACCTGAAGAGCGTGGCTCACCGCCTCCGCCGCCCGATGGCTTCCCTGCGGGTCCAGCCGCCACTCCAGCTCATTGCGCTCGACCACCAGCGCCCCCGGGATCAGCCCGTCCCGTGCGCGCAGTTCCGCGTAGCGGATGTCCACGAGCAGCGCCCCCTCGGCGGCAGCCGCCTTCGCCTCGTCGGGGCCGAGCCGTTCGTATCCGGACCGGACCCGCTCCAGCAGCTCGTCGATCCCGACCTGCCCCGTACCGTCGTGCTGTCCGTCGCTCACTGCCAGTCCTCCGGGCTCTCGGTCTGCTCCAGGCGCAGCACCGCGCCCGTGCGGCTGTAGCGCCGGATCTTCGGCAGCGGCGGGTAGTACGCGTGGACGGAGACGGCGTGTTCCGAGGTGGACTCGTTCAGCACCTCGTGCACGTGGTGCCGGCTGAACGCTCGCCCCTGACCGGCCGTCAACTCCCTTGACCGGTCGATGTCCTCGGCCAGTTCCAGGGTCTTCCAGCCGTCGGTGGGCAGCCGTGCCGCGAGTGAGTGTTCCTTCAGCGTGCCGCTCGCGGTCAGGAAGGCGCCGATGGAGTCGGCGTGGTCGTGCCAGCCGGTGCCGGTGCCGGGCGGCCAGCCGATCAGCCAGGCCTCACTGCCGCCGGGCCCGTCGAGGCGGATCCAGGTGCGGCCCTCGGGATCGAGGGGGAGCGAGGCGATGAGGTCGCTGTCAGTGGCGATGCCACGGACGTAGTCGAGCAGTTCCGCAGCGCTCGGACCGGAGGAGGTGGAGGTGCGTACGGAAAGGGGGGAAGAAGAGGCAGACACGGTGACCGTCCTGAGAGTTCGCGTGGATGCCCTGCCGTACGTCATGGCGCACGGCGGAGCTGGAGAGGCGATTCAGCAGGACGGACGACACACGCAGCCCGCATAGCGGAGCAGGTCCATATGGACCCTCCGCCACAGGCGCACATCGGTGTCAGTCACATTCGGGAGTAGACCATGCGCGCCTGCGCGGGTCAATTGATGTCTGCGGTGTGATCGGAGCGTTCGGAAGTACGGGCCGCACCTCCGCGCGCCGCTTCCGCCGCCGCGAGGAGCTCCGCGGGCCGTACCCCGCCGAACGACTCCACGAGGTGACCGTCCGGCCTGACCAGCAGAACGGTGTGCGCGGACGCCCCCGGATAGCTCTCGGCCACCAGCAGCTCGCCCTTCACCGGCATGGCGTCCACCGCCTCCACGAGCCGCGGCATGACTCCAGCGCGCATCCAGTGGCGCCGGTCCCACACGCCGGTACCCGGTGCCACCAGGACCACCAGCAGCTGCCCCTGCCCCAGCCGCTCCCGCAGCCGCACAGGCGTGCCGTCCGGCGCCGTCACCCGCACATCGGCCACCGGCGCACCGGGGGCCGTACCCACCGTCGTGTGCGCCTCGGCGCGTGGTGGTGCGAGGGGGGAGTGGGAGTACGAAGGGGGCGCACCGAGCGGTCCGCATCCCAGATGTGCGTCGGAGAGCAGCGAATCGTGCCCGCGTGCGCTCCCCGGCACCAGGGTCCGCAGCCCGCCGCCGCCCCGCAGTATCGGCAGCGACTGGTCGGCGGCGCGCAGCCGCGAGGCGACCGCGGCCCGACGCTCGGCCTGGTAGCTGTCCAGCAGCAGGTCACTGGCGCCGTGATGCCAGGCCAGCGCCAGCTTCCAGGCCAGGTTCTCGGCGTCCCGGAGCCCCTCGTCCAGCCCCTGGGTGCCGAGCGCCCCCAGCAGATGGGCGGCGTCCCCGGCCAGGAACGCCCGCTTCACCCGCCACCGCCTGGCAAGCCGGTGATGCAGCGTGTAGACGCCCGTGTCCAGCAGCTCGTACGGCGGGGTCTCACCGCACCAGCCCGCCAGGGTGTCCCGGACCCTGGCGACCAGCACGTCGGGGGTGACGAGCTCGCCGCGCGGCGGCAGCAGCCAGTCCAGCCGCCAGACACCGTCCGGCAGTGGCCGTGCCGTCACCTCGGCGCCGCCGGTGCGCCACGGCGGCAGCCGGTGCAGGACCGCCTCGTCGGGCCAGGGCAGCTCGGTGCGCAGCGCGGCGACGGCATGCCGCTCCACCGCCGTGCGGCCGGGGAAGCGGATGTCGAGGAGCTTGCGCACGGTGGACCGGGCCCCGTCGCAGCCGACCAGATAACTCCCGCGCCACCACGTCGAACCGGGCTCCCTGGTGTGCACGGTGACCCCGGCCGGATCCTGCTCCAGCGTGTCGATCCGGCTGAGCCGCGCCGTCCGGACCAGCTCCTGCGCGGCCACCGCGTCCCGCAGGCCACGCACCAGTGCGTGCTGCGGCACATGAACGGGGGCGGCGGCCTGCGGATCATCCCCTGGCGCACCTTCGCCGAGCGGCAGACGACGTACCAGCTGCCTGCGCCGCATGGACCGCCAGCCGGCCCAGCGAAGGCCCTCGTCCGCGAGCGTCTTGCAGCCGAGCCGCTCCACCAGGGCGGCGGTGTCCTCGCGCAGCACGACCGTGCGGGCAGGTCGGGTCTCGTCCTTGCCCGGGTCCTCGTCGAGCAGCACCGAGGGCACCCCCTGTGCCGCGAGGGCGAGCGACAGCACCAGGCCGACGGGCCCGGCACCGACGATGATCACCGGGTCCACGGCGTGGCCCCCAGATCGCGTGCGGTCGAACGCGAGAAGGCGCGCGAGGGGAGCCCTGCGGCCGGGAGGGCCGGGCAGGTCGAGGACGGCGGCGAGGGGGATGCGGCGGCGGAGGCTCGGTGCGCGATCACAGAACGTATGCAACCTACTGCCGGTGCTTGCGTCAAGTGACACCGGAACGCGGCGAGGGGCGGTGGCAAGTGCGCCACCGCCCCTCGCGGGTGTCTGTCGACGAGCCGTCAGACGGCGCGTCCGTCATCGGTGTGGAGCGACGGTGCACCGATCGTCTCCAGCTCGCCGCCGGGTCCCGTGCCGACCACCGCGCCGGTGCTCTTCTTCGCGCGCCGGAGCCGCTGCTCCAGCCAGCTCGCGAACGAGGTGAGGGAGAAGTTCACCGCGAGGTAGATCACGGCGACGATGGTGAAGCACGCGATGGTGTTCGCACCGTAGTTCGCACTCATCGGCCGGACCGATGCCAGCAGTTCGGGGAAGGTGAGCACCCAGCCGCCGAGTGCGGTGTCCTTCACGATCACCACGATCTGGCTGACGATCGCGGGCAGCATGGCGGTCACCGCCTGCGGCAGCAGCACGAACAACATGGTCTGACCCTTGCGCATGCCGATCGCCTTGGCCGCGTCGGTCTGCCCCTGCGGGAGCGACAGGATGCCGGCGCGCACGATCTCGGCGAGCACCGAGGCGTTGTACAGCACCAGCCCGGTGACCACGGCGTACAGCGGCCGGGTGTCGGAGCTGATGTTCGTGTACTCGGAGTACACCGCGTTCGCGGCGATCATCAGGATCAGCACCGGGATGGCGCGGAAGAACTCGACGACCACGCCGGCCGGCATCCGCGTCCACCGGTGGTCCGAGAGTCGGCCGATCCCGAACAGCGCGCCCAGCGGCAGCGCGATGATCAGGGCGAAGAACGCCGCCTTGAGCGTGTTCTGGAGCCCCGGCCAGATGAACGTCGCCCACGGCTGGGAGCTGGTGAAGAAGGGCTTCCACTTGATCCAGTCGAGCTGGTTCTTGGAGGCGAGGCCGTCGTAGACCCACCACACCACGGCCGCGGCGACGATCACGAACAGGGCGGTGTACAGAATGTTGCGCCGCTTGGCGTTCGGCCCCTGGGCGTCGTAGAGGACGGAGGTCATCGCTTCACCGCCACCTTCTTGCTCACCCAGCCGAGAATGAGGCCGGTCGGGAGGGTCAGGACGATGAAGCCGAACGCGAACACCGCCACGATCGGGATCAGTTGAGCCTCGGCCTCGGTCATGGTCTTCATCAGAGCCGCGGCTTCCGCAACCCCGATCGCCGAGGCGACCGTGGTGTTCTTGGTCAGCGCGATCAGCACGTTGGAGAGCGGATTGACGACCGAGCGGAAGGCCTGCGGGAGAACTATCAGCCGCAGCACCTGGGTGAAGCTCAGGCCGAGGGCTCGTGCCGCCTCGGCCTGGCCGACCGGCACCGTATTGATGCCGGACCGCAGGGCCTCACACACGAAGGCGGCGGTGTAGGCGATCAACGAGAGCACCGAGAGCCGGAAATTGATGTCCGCGACGTCGGTCGCGCCGAGGTTGATGCTGAGCGTCGAGGACAGCCCCAGCGAGGAGAACACAATGATCACGGTCAGGGGGATGTTCCTGACCACGTTCACGTAGCCGGTCGCGAAACCGCGCATCAGGGGGACCGGGCTGACCTTCATGCCGGCCAGCAGCGTTCCCCATATGAGGGAGCCGAGGGCGGAGTAGACGGTGAGCTGCACCGTTACCCAGAACGCCCCAAGCAGGTCGTAACCATCAAGAAAGTCGAACACGATCTCCCGCGCTTCCGCGTGTAGGAGGGCACGGCGCGCCGCCGTCAGTGGCGGCGCGCCCGGTCAGCCCTGCTTCACTTGACGACGTTGCCGATCTTCGGGGCGGGCTCGTTCTTGTAGCCGGCCGGGCCGAAGTTGGCCTTCACGGCCTTGTCCCACGAACCGTCCGAGACCATCTTGGTGAGCGCGGCGTTGATCTTCTTCTTGAGGTCGGCGTCGCCCTTCTTCAGGCCGATGCCGTAGTTCTCGTTGGTCATCTTGAAGCCGGCCAGCTTGAACTTGCCCTTGTTGACGTCCTGCGAGGCGTAGCCGGCCAGGATGCTGTCGTCGGTGGTCAGCGCGTCAACGGCCTTGTTCTCCAGGCCGGTCAGGCACTCCGAGTAGCCGCCGTACTCCTGGAGCTGGGCCTTCGGGGCCAGCGTGTCCTTGACGTTCTTCGCCGAGGTCGAGCCGGTGACCGAGCAGAGCTTCTTGTTGTTCAGGTCCTTGGGCGACTTGATCGAGGGGTCATCCGCGCGGACCAGGATGTCCTGGTGGGCGAGGAGGTACGGACCCGCGAAGTCGACCTTCGCCAGCCGCTCGTCGTTGATCGAGTAGGAGGCGGCGATGAACTTCACGTCACCGCGCGAGATAGCCGTCTCGCGGTCGGCGCTCTTGGTCTCCTTGAACTCGATGTTCTTGGCGTCGTAGCCCAGTTCCTTGGCGACGTACGTGGCGACATCGACGTCGAAGCCGGTGAACTTGCCGTCCGGCGTCTTCAGCCCGATACCGGGCTGGTCGATCTTGATGCCGATCGAGATCTTCTTGCCGCCGCCCGAACCGGACGCGTCGTCCTTGTCGTCGGAACCACAGGCGGTGGCGGTCAGGGCGAGGGCGAGCACGGCGGCCGAGGCGGCGGTGACCTTACGAAGCTGCATGGTGGTATTCCCTAGAGTTGACGCGATGTGAGTGATCAGCCGGCCCGGGGACCGGCGCTGAAGGCTCCATCAGTGGTGAAGGATCTTCGACAGGAAGTCCTTGGCCCGGTCACTGCGCGGGTTGCTGAAGAACTGGTCGGGCACGGCCTCTTCGACGATCTTCCCGTCCGCCATGAAGACAACCCGGTTCGCCGCGGAACGGGCGAAACCCATCTCATGGGTGACGACGACCATGGTCATGCCGTCGCGGGCGAGCTGCTGCATGACCTCCAGCACCTCGTTGATCATCTCCGGGTCCAGCGCGGAGGTCGGCTCGTCGAAGAGCATGACCTTCGGGTCCATCGCCAACGCCCGTGCGATCGCCACACGCTGCTGCTGACCACCGGAGAGCTGGGACGGGTACTTGTCGGCCTGGGTCGCCACGCCCACCCGGTCGAGCAGCGCGCGCGCCTTGTCCTCGGCAGCCTTCTTGTCCGCCTTGCGGACCTTGAGCTGGCCGAGCATCACGTTCTCGAGCACCGTCTTGTGGGCGAAGAGATTGAACGACTGGAAGACCATGCCGACATCGGCACGCAGCCGCGCCAGCTCCTTGCCCTCCTGGGGCAGGGGCTTCCCGTCGATCGAGATCGCGCCAGAGTCGATCGTCTCCAAGCGGTTGATCGTGCGGCACAGCGTGGACTTCCCGGACCCGGAGGGCCCGATGACGACCACGACCTCGCCACGGGCGATCGTCAGGTCGATGTCCTGGAGCACATGCAGCGCGCCGAAGTGCTTGTTGACGTTGCTCAGCACGACCAGGTCGTCGCCGGCCGCGGGTGCAGCGTCCTCGGCGCCCTTGGTCACTGAAACTCCGCTCATCGGCTTTTTGCTCCGTCCTCCTCGGTTGGAAGGACCTTAATGACGCGGTGCGACCAGCGTCATTACATCTGAGCGGAAATTGAGCATAACGATCCGGCTGCAACCGGACACTCCGCGTGAACGGGACGTCCCGTGAGGTGGCCCGGGCGTACCGGGTGCATAACGGAAACCTCGATGCAACGGAAGGGGCCTTGACTGGCCCACCGGTCATCGGAGTGGATGCCTTGGTACACCTTGACGTGAAACGCCTCGGTACGGGGAAGTGACCAGGGGCGTACGCGACCGTACCGACACCGCACCTCAGGAGAGGGGGGCCATGAGACTGCTGCTCGTCGAGGACGACAACCACGTCGCCGCCGCCCTGTCCGCCATCCTCGCCCGGCACGGCTTCCAGGTGGTGCACGCCCGCAGCGGCGAGGAGGCCCTGCAGGCACTCCTCCCCACGGAGACGGAGCCCTTCGGGGTCGTGCTGCTCGACCTCGGGCTGCCCGACCAGGACGGCTACGAGGTGTGCGGGAAGATCCGCAAGCGCAGCTCCGTACCGGTGATCATGGTGACCGCGCGGGCCGATGTCCGCTCGCGGATCCACGGGCTGAACCTCGGTGCGGACGACTACGTGACCAAGCCGTACGACACCGGCGAGCTCCTCGCCCGTATCCACGCGGTCAGCCGGCGCAAGTCGGCCGGTGAGGAGACCGGGCCCACGCCCGTCGCCGCACTGCGCCTGGGGCACGTCAACATCGAGCTGCCGACCCGCCGCGTCAGTGTCGACGGGAGCGAAGTCCAGCTCACCCGCAAGGAGTTCGACCTGCTCGCGCTGCTCGCCCAGCGGCCCGGCGTGGTGTTCCGCCGGGAGCAGATCATCAGCGAGGTGTGGCGCACGAGCTGGGAGGGGACGGGGCGCACCCTGGAGGTGCACGTCGCCTCGCTCCGTTCCAAGCTCCGGCTGCCCGCGCTCATCGAGACCGTGCGCGGGGTCGGCTACCGCCTCGTCGCCCCGTCCGCGTAGAGGTCTGCGTCCCAGGTGCGTACCAGGCTGCTTCCGCTGCTCATCGTTCTCATGGCGAGCGTCCTGCTCGCCCTGGGCTTCCCACTGGCCGTCAGTGTGGCCGCGGCGCAGCAGCAGCGCGTCGTGATCGACCGCATCGACGACACGGCACGCTTCGCCGCGCTCGCCCAGTTCATCACCGAGCGCTCCAGCGGCTACGACGAACGGCTGCGCACGCTGCGGACCGAACTGGAGACGTACGACTCCGTGTACGGCATCCGGGCGGGCGTCTTCTACCGCGACGACTCGGCCATGGCGAAGGCCCCGGCGAACTGGGGGCTGCCGGCCGAGGGCGAGGGCCGCGAGGCGTTCAAGGAGGCCCTGCTCGGCCGCCGCAGCCACGACCCGCCGCAGGTCTGGCCCTGGCAGGACGGCCGGGTGGTCGTCGCCTCACCCGTCGTGCGGGACGGCGACGTGATCGCCGTCGTCGTCCTCGACTCGCCCACCGCGCAGATGCGTGGCGACACGCTCCGCGGCTGGCTGGTGATCGCTGCGGGTGAGGTGGTCGCGATGCTGGTGGCCGTCGGCGCGGCGATCCGGCTCACCGGGTGGGTCCTGCTGCCCGTGGAGACCCTCGACGCGGCCGCGCACGACATCGCCAGCGGCCGGATGCGGTCCCGGGTGGCGGCGTCCGGCGGACCGCCGGAACTCAGGCGGCTGGCCCGTTCGTTCAACGAGATGGCCGACAACGTCGAGGACGTGCTGGAGCAGCAGCGCGCCTTCGTCGCGGACGCCTCGCACCAGTTGCGCAACCCTCTGGCCGCCCTTCTGCTGCGGATCGAGCTCCTCGCGCTCGAACTCCCCGAGGGCAACGAGGAGATCGCCTCCGTGCGCACGGAGGGCAAGCGCCTCGGCCAGGTGCTTGACGACCTGCTCGACCTGGCGCTGGCCGAGCACGCCGGGGCCGATCTGCAGCTCACCGACATCGGCGCCCTCACCGCCGAACGTGTCGCCTCCTGGCGGCCGGTGGCCGAGGAGAAGGGCGTACGGCTGCGGGCGGACGGCGCCCCGGCCGTCACGGCCTGGGCGGACCCCATCGCCCTGTCCAGCGCGCTCGACGCCATCATCGACAACGCCCTCAAGTTCACCCCCGAGGACGAGGAGGTCCGGGTCACGGTCGCCTCCGGCAGCGAGTACGTCACGGTCGTCGTCGCGGACCGCGGGCCCGGCCTGACCGAGCAGGAACTGGACCGCGTCGGTGACCGCTTCTGGCGCAGCGCCCAGCACCAGAACGTACGGGGATCCGGTCTCGGCCTCTCCATCTCCAAGGCGCTGCTGGCCGCCGGCGGCGGCTCCCTCGACTGCGCGCGTCACGAGCCGCACGGGCTGCGGGTGACGGTGTCGGTGCCGCGCAACGGACCGCACGCGTGACCGGGCGACGGCTGCAGGCAGTGGCCGCCGTGGGGCGGCTGCGCACAGCCCCGCAGCCGGTTGGCGGTCACGGTGTGAGCCGGGAAACGCAGGGCGGCCGGGGCGCAGGCCGTGCGCCGAAGGTCCCGCTGGGTCCCGTGCCTGCGGCTACGAGCCTCAGGGCTTGACCGAGCGGTAGTAGCGCTTGGCTCCTTCGTGCAGCGGCAGCGGATCGGTGTAGATGGCGGTCCGCAGGTCGACCAGCTGCGCGGCGTGCACCTCGCGCCCGATGCGGTCCCGGCTGTCGATCACGGTCCGGGTGAACGCCTCGGTCATCGCCGCGTCCGTACGGTCCGTGGTCACCAGCACATTGGCGACCGCCACGGTGGGCACGGCCTGCCCCTGCTGGGCGCTTCCGTAGGCGTCGGCGGGCATCACGGCCGAGCGGTAGTAGCGGGTGGATCCGCCCGCCGCCTGGAGCTCCTTGATCAGCGGGTCCTCCAGCGGGACCAGCCGGATCGCGAACCGGGCCGAGAGGTCCTGCACCGCGGTGGTCGGCAGCCCGCCGGACCAGAAGAACGCATCGAGCCGGCCGCTCTCCAGCAGTTTCGGCATGGTGTCGATGCCGACAGGTATCGCCGTCACGTCATCGACGGGATCCAGTCCGGCGGCCTTCATCAGCCGGTCGGCGACCAGCCGCACCCCTGACCCCGGCTGCCCGACCGCGACCTTCTTGCCCCGCAGATCCGCGACCTTGCGGATGTCCGAATCACGGTCGACCACCAGCTGCACGTAGTCGTCGTACAGCCGGACGCAGCCCCGCAGCCGCTCGGCACCCGGCTTGTCGTCCCGCAGGTAGGTGGCGACGGCGTCGGTGGTGGCGATGGTGAAGTCGGCCTTTCCCGTCGCCACCCGCGCGATGTTCTGCTGCGAGCCCTCGCTGGTCTGGAGCTGTATCGACACATCGGGCAGGTCCTTGGCGAGTGCGCCCTTCAGCCGCTCGCCGTAGCGCTGGTAGACCCCGCTGCGCACACCGGTGCTGAAGCTCAGCGTTCCGCTCGGCGCCGGGTCCCCGAGCGGGAGCAGCCACCAGAGCAGCAGCCCGAGCACGACGACGAGGGCGGCGCCCACCCGCAGGGAGCGACGCCGGCCGATTCGGGACATTGCTGCCGGGAGCATGGCGGCGATCCTGCCAGGTCGTTCCCGGCGATGGCCAGGGGCGCCGCCGGATCCCCTGCCTTCGCAGGGGCCGGGAAGCCGCCCGGAAGCCGCCCGCGGCGGGAGGCGCCCGGCCAGCGCCTACCCTTGTCGCATGAGCAGCGGCAACCGGAGCGAAGCAGTGGACGTCAGAAAAAGCTATGAGGTGCGCACCTACGGGTGCCAGATGAACGTCCACGACTCCGAGCGGCTGTCGGGGCTGCTGGAGGGCGCCGGCTACGTACGGGCGCCCGAGGGCTCCGACGGTGACGCCGATGTCGTCGTCTTCAACACCTGCGCCGTACGTGAGAACGCCGACAACAAGCTCTACGGCAACCTCGGCCGCCTCGCCCCCATGAAGACGAAGCGCCCGGGCATGCAGATCGCGGTCGGCGGCTGTCTCGCACAGAAGGACCGCGACACGATCGTCGAGCGGGCTCCCTGGGTGGACGTGGTCTTCGGTACGCACAACATCGGCAAGCTGCCCGTGCTGCTGGAGCGCGCCCGCATCCAGGAGGAGGCGCAGATCGAGATCGCCGAATCCCTGGAGGCGTTCCCCTCGACGCTCCCCACCCGTCGCGAGTCCGCGTACGCCGCCTGGGTGTCCATCTCGGTCGGCTGCAACAACACCTGCACCTTCTGCATCGTTCCGGCCCTGCGCGGCAAGGAGAAGGACCGCCGGACCGGCGACATCCTGGCCGAGATCGAGGCCCTGGTCGCCGAAGGGGTCTCCGAGATCACCCTGCTCGGCCAGAACGTGAACGCGTACGGCTCCGACATCGGCGACCGCGAGGCCTTCTCCAAGCTGCTGCGCGCCTGCGGGCGGATCGAGGGCCTGGAGCGCGTCCGCTTCACCTCGCCGCACCCGCGTGACTTCACGGACGACGTGATCGCCGCGATGGCCGAGACGCCGAACGTGATGCCGCAGCTGCACATGCCGATGCAGTCCGGCTCGGACACCGTCCTCAAGGCGATGCGGCGCTCGTACCGGCAGGAACGCTTCCTCGGCATCATCGAGAAGGTGCGGGCCGCCATGCCGGACGCCGCGATCTCCACCGACATCATCGTCGGCTTCCCCGGCGAGACCGAGGAGGACTTCGAGCAGACCATGCACGCGGTCCGTGAGGCACGCTTCGCCAACGCCTTCACCTTCCAGTACTCCAAGCGCCCCGGAACGCCGGCCGCCGACATGGACGGGCAGATCCCCAAGGAGGTCGTCCAGGAGCGGTACATGCGCCTGTCCGTCCTCCAGGAGGAGATCTCCTGGTCGGAGAACAAGAAGCAGGTGGGCCGCACGCTGGACGTCATGGTCGCGGAGGGTGAGGGCCGCAAGGACGGCGCGACCCACCGGCTGTCCGGCCGCGCCCCCGACAACCGCCTGGTCCACTTCACCAAGCCGGACCAGGACGTACGCCCCGGCGACGTGGTGACCGTCGAGATCAGCTACGCCGCCCCGCACCACCTGCTCGCCGAAGGCGCCCCCTCGGGGTACGCCGGACCCGCTCGGGGGACGCCTGGGAGAAGCGCACCGCCGCCGCGGCCGCCAAGCCCGCCGGCGTCATGCTGGGCCTGCCCGGGATCGGCGCCCCGGCGCCGCTGCCGGCCACCTCGGCCCCGGGCTGCGGCTGCGACTGACGGCTGCCTCGGAGCCGGGCCCCGGGTGCGGCTGACGGCTGCCTCGGTACTGGGCTGCGGCTGACGGGGTGCGTCGGGGTGCCGGGTTGCGGTTGCGGCTGCCGGGGGACTCGGTGCGGGGTTCCGGCTGCGGCTGACGGCCGTTCCGGTCCCCGGTCGGGCGGCACGAGAGGGGACTGTGCCGACGCGTCCGCGCCGAGGGACGTGTCACCCCCAGCCAGTACGCTGCCCTCCATGCTTGTCGCCGCCGCCGTATGCCCCTGCCCGCCCCTGCTGGTCCCCGACGTCGCCGCCGGTGCCGCGCCCGAGCTGGACGCCGCGAGGACCGCGTGCACCGATGCTCTGGGCGTGCTGGCGGCTGCCCGGCCCGATCTGCTGATCGTGATCGGTCCGGCCGGCCTCGCCGGCCGCGGCCCGCACCCCGAGGGCGCCACCGGCACCTTCGAGGAGTTCGGCGTCGGCCTGGAGGTACGGCTCGGCCGTGACCTCGGCGCGGTGGCCGACCGCCCCCTTCCCCCGTCGCTCGCCGTCGGCGCCTGGCTGCTGGCCCGTACCGGGTGGGCTGCCGCCCCCGTCGAGGCGCTGGGCGTGGGGGAGCCGCTGGAGACCGGCCGCTGCACGGACGCCGGACGGGCACTGGCCGCCAGGGCGGACCGGGTGGCGCTGCTGGTGATGGGCGACGGGAGCGCCTGCCGGACCCTCAAGGCCCCGGGCTACCTGGACGAGCGCGCCGCCGATTTCGACGTGACGGCCTCGCGGGCCCTGGGTGCTGCCGACACCGCTGGGCTGATCGCGCTGGACGAGGCACTGGCGTACGAGCTCAAGGCCGCCGGCCGCGCGCCCTGGCAGGTGCTCGCGGGGGCGGCGGAGGGCGCCGGCCTCGACGGCCGGCTGCTGTACGACGACGCGCCCTACGGCGTGGGCTACATGGTCGCCGCCTGGTCCTGAGCGACTGCGGCGCGGCCGGGCAGCCGGTCACGGGTGGGCCCGTGACCGCGGTCGCTCAACCGGGTGGCCCCCGTGACCGCCGGCGCGGCCGGTCCGCCGAACCGGGTGGCCCCATGAGGACGCACGACGGCCGTGGAGCGATGCCGCTCCACGGCCGTCACGGTGTCCTGTCGGACCTGGGTCAGAAACCGGGCGGCGGCGGGGTGCTGCCCGGACCCGGAGGCGTACTGCCCGGAGCGGGCGGCGTGCTGCCGCCGTCCTTGTGGGACAGGCGCTCCACCGCGTCCTTGGCCTTCTGGGTGCCGGTCACGATCTTGTCGCTGTACTTGCCCTTGGTCTTCTCGTCCACCGTGCGCGCGGCCTTGTCGAGCCCCTGGTCGATCTTCCCCCGTGCTGCTGCGCGAGGTCACTGACCTTGTCCTTGGCCGGGCTCAGCTTCGCCTTCAAATTGTCCATGAAGCCCATCGGACACCTTCTCTGCTGGGGGACTGCGTGCGGGTGCTCTCTCCGGCCCGGTTACCCGCCGCGCGGTCGCGCACTCTCCCGGCCGCGGCATCGGCGGTCGTGGAGGACAAACGGCAGAACCAGGAGAAAACACCCATATTTACTCGCAAGTTTACTTGAGTGAGCAGCCGAACACGCCACCCCTCGGGCCGCCACGTCCGCCATTCGGGAACGGGCCCCCAGGATTGCGAGAGACTGTGGCAGTGAGAAGTCCAGCTCCCGCACCGCGGGTCATCGCCGTCGTCGGTCCCACCGCAGCCGGAAAGTCCGACCTGGGGGTGTTCCTCGCCCAGCAGCTCGGGGGCGAAGTGGTCAACGCCGACTCCATGCAGCTCTACCGGGGGATGGATATCGGTACCGCGAAGCTGACACTCGCGGAGCGCGAATCCGTCCCGCACCGTCTGCTGGACATCTGGGACGTCACCGAGACCGCCAGCGTCGCGGAGTACCAGCGGCTGGCCCGCGCCGAGATCGACCGGCTGCTCGCCGAGGGCCGCACCCCCGTCCTGGTGGGCGGCTCCGGCCTCTACGTGAAGGGCGCGATCGACGCCCTGGAGTTCCCCGGTACGGACCCCGCCGTCCGGGCCGCACTGGAGGCGGAGCTGGCCGAGCGCGGTTCCGGAGCGCTGCACGAGCGGCTCGCCGCGGCCGACCCGGAGGCGGGCCGCGCCATCCTGTCCAGCAACGGGCGGCGCATCGTCCGCGCCCTGGAGGTCATCGAGATCACAGGCAAGCCCTTTACCGCCAACCTCCCCGGTAACGATGCGGTCTACGACGCCGTCCAGATCGGCGTCGACGTGGCCCGGCCGGAACTCGACGAGCGCATCGCCCTGCGGGTCGACCGGATGTGGGACGCGGGACTGGTCGACGAGGTGCGCGCCCTGGAGGCACAGGGGCTGCGGGACGGCCGCACGGCCTCCCGGGCGCTCGGCTACCAGCAGGTGCTCGCCGCACTGGCCGGGGAGTGCACCGAGGACGAGGCGCGCACCGAGACCGTGCGCGCCACCAAACGGTTCGCGCGCCGCCAGGACTCCTGGTTCCGCCGCGACCCGCGCGTCCAGTGGCTGAACGGCGCCGCGGAGCACCGCGAAGAACTCCCGGGCCAGGCGCTGGCGTTGGTCGAACGAGCGGTTACAGCCTGATCGCATGACAGGAATTGATGGCGTAGCGGGGACTTTTACTGGCTAAATCGAGGCAGGTCAGAGCGAGTTGTTGGGTTGCGAGTTCGCACCAGAATCCGACAATCAGGGACGACGCATCGCTGTCCGGCGCTGACCTCTTGCTGACTTTGCTGACGGGTGGTCATCAATCTCAGTTGGCAGTGGCGGGGTGCCGGAGTGTGTTGTAAGTGGAGTTGGCGCTCTGTACGCCGAGCAATGAGGTGTGGACGCTGTATCTGATCCGGGCGAGCGGCTCTTGGCAAGGCGTGGTGGTGGACTACTGATGATGCGCGGGATCGCCGGTTTGGCTAACCGGCGATCCCGCGCTATGTTGCGCGCCGTCTGCAGACCTGGTCTGTCTGTCTTGAAGGACCGACGCACGTGAGCTGCGTTTTCATCCCATCCGCTGCGCCTGGCGACTACCAGCCCTGTCGGCCCGCTCCGACGCCGTGGTCCACCTCGCCGGCAGCCGCACCAACGAGATGACCGTCTCCTCGCGCGACCTGACATCACGGGACGAAAAGGCAATACCGGATGAAACATCGAGGGACGACGGCCCCTGAGGCGAACGTGAGATTAGGAGTTGGGACACCGGTCAACGCGAGGCCACCGCTCGGGTGTGCTCGCTCAACGAAAGGACATGAACCGTGTGATAGAGCGTTCCTGCGCTGGTCAGAAGGGGTGCATGGCGGCGGCCTGCGTCGGTGCTCAGCGGATTTGACGCCGACGTCAAACAGAGTTGACGTATCGGCCCGTCTGGAACTGTGGTTCACGACTGTGGTCTCTCGCTGGTGGCGCCAACCACCACAGGAGGCTGGCTCCGTCGTCCTGGGGCGGAGCACCCTTCAGGGCGTCAGTAGCTCGGGGATAGTCGGCGGGCGGCCCGGATTTCTCGAAGGCGTAGCGCCCTTCCATGTTGCAGTGGGCGTACTCGTACGGGCTGAGCCCAGCGGCGGCCCCGCCGGGCACCGGCCGACCACTGCGGTCCCGCTCCTTGACGAACTGGTCAGTTTTGACGGTGTTGTAGAGGGCATTCATGTTAGCCGCAGCACCGGCCGGGCAGACAGCACAACCGGCCTGGCAGGCTGGGCAATTCATCCCGACGGACCAGGGGAGAACCGTCGAGTCGGCACAGCCCAGCAGGTACAGGAGAGGATGACGCGTCCGGGAACGTCACGCCCCTCGCTCACCCCACCCAAAACAATGCCTGACCAGTAAGAATCAATCGTTCACGCCGATTTAGACACGACTTCTCAGCACCACTTCATCACAACCTCATCACAACCTCTCGCGCCAAAGCCGGGGTGTGGGCGTCTGCGCGGCACCCGTTCTGTCCGATCTCAGCGCATACGCCGTCGGGTGAAGCGGCCAGGCCGTCGTCCGGACGCCCGGCAGGAGGAGGTGGGACATTGGACGTCAAGACGGACTGCCGCGTGTTCAGGTCACTTTGCGGTAACGCTCAAAATTTGGCCAAATACGATTCATATATTTTCCCCTGTGTAATTTCGAAGCCGTGACGTCACTTGACGTGACGGTCTGATTGCAGGGGTGTGGTTTGAGGCTTTTGGGGAGAGGGATCCCGCATTCGAGGGGACGCGGGAGACAGCCGCTTGATGGTTCGCTGAGGCGAACCGCGCTGGCGGTTGCCGCTGTTCTCGCGGCGGAGACGGCATTGGTGTCGCTGGGGGCCGGGCAGACCTTCGCGGCCACGGACTCCGCCACCGTCAAGGTGACGTCGTCGGCCGCCAAGCCAGCCGCGTCGTCGGCGGATTCGACTGCCGCGGCATTGCTGACGGCTCGGTTGTAGGGCCGGAAGATCGAGGTGTTGTCGGAGCGTTCGGCCGACTCGACGACGTATGCGCTGCCGAACGGGCAGTTGCAGACGTCGACGTACGTGGCGCCGGTCCGGCAGCGGGTGGATGGGGTCTGGCGGAACATCGACACGTCGTTGTCCGACGGCGGCAGTGCTCTGAAGCCGGAGGTGGCGGCGGCGGACATCGCGGTCTCCGACGGCGGGGACACGGCGCTGGCGTCGGTGACCAAGGGCGCGCGGTCGTTCGGGATGGGCTGGGAGTCGAACCTTCCGACACCCTCGGTGACGGACGACACCGCCTCCTACGCTCTCGGTGACGGCGAGACCCTGAAAGTCACCGCGCTGTCGCAAGGATTCAGCCAGAAGGTGGTCCTGGACAAGGCGCCCGACGGCCCGGTGAAGTACCGGATCCCCATGCGGCTCAGGGACTTGTGCTGTCGGTGGCCGAATCCGGTCACCTGCTGTTGAAGGACACGGCAGGGAAGCTGGTCGCCGAGGCGCCCGCGCCGATGATGTGGGACTCCTCCAAGGACCATATGTCCGGAGAGCCGGAGCATCAGGCCAGGGTCGGTACGGAGGTCGAGACGGCCGGGACGGGCACAGACCCTCGTCGTCACCCCGGGCGCCGACTACCTCACGAAGAGCGAGCTGACGTACCCCGTCACCGTCGATCCGACCACCACCCTCGCCGCGACCACGGACACCTGGGTCGCCACCAACTACACCGACTCGCAGGTCTCCTCGGAGGAGCTGAAGTCGGGTTCGTACGACGCGGGGCCACGAAGGCCAGGTCCTACATCAAGTTCGATGTCGCCCCGTTCAAGGGCAAGCACATCACCGACACGAACCTCGCCCTGTACTCGTACTACTCCTCGACCTGTGACACCACCGGTGCGGGCACGGAAGTGCGGCGGATCACCGGGACCTGGACGTCGGCCGACATCACCTGGGCCGTCCAGCCCGCCACTACCACCACCGGCGCCGTCATCAACAAGGCCGCGCTTGGCTACAGCAGCTCCTGCCCGGCCGGGACGGTCAACTTCGACATCGACGCCATCGTGCAGGCGTGGGCGGACGGCGTCACCAACCAGGGTCTGCGGATCGCGGGCGCCTCGGAGACCGACTCCACGACCTGGCGGCGCTACCGCTCGGCCAACTACGTCTCCGGCGACGGCTCCACCGAGCCCCACCTGACCGTGACATACAACTCGTATCCTTCGGTGCCCAGTTCGACGGCCATCGCCCCGTCGCAAGTCAACTCCTACAACGACAAGCGGTATGTGACGTCGTTGACGCCGACTCTGTCGTCGAAGGTGACGGACGCCGACGGCGCCAACGCCCAGGCACAGTACGAGATCACCGCTGACCCGGCCTATGCGGACACGACGTACGCGTACACCGCGTACGGCAAGACGGTGGCCTCGGGCAGCACCTCGACGCTGGCTGTTCCGTCGGCCTCGGCGTTTCCGTCCGGAGGTCATCTTCGGTACCGGGTGCGGGCCTACGACGGTACGGACTTCGGGGCGTGGTCGGGCTACACCACGTTCGTGCTGAACACCGCCAAGCCGACCGCGCCGACCGTCGCCTGCGACACGTACACGCAGAACGGCTGGACCGCCAAGGCGAGCGCCGCCGTGAACTGCACCCTCGACACCGCCTCCACGGACGGAGCCGGATTTCAGTGGGGCCTGGACGACGCGTCCATGCCCACCAAAAAGCTGGACACCGGCGACGGCTCCGGCGGCGACGCGCAGACCGTCAGCATCAACCCCGCCAACGGCTGGCACACGCTGTACGCGCGCACCATCGACTCCGGCGGCAACCTCTCCACCGCGACCACCGCCTACAGCTTCGGTGTCGGCGCCGACGGGGCCGCGGTCCTCTCCCCGGCCGACGGTGACACCACGGCGCGCCGGCTGAACCTGTCCGCCAAGGGCCTCACCTCCTACACGGGTGTGACCTGGCAGTACCGGCGTGGTGAGACCGATTCCTGGCACACCGTGCCGGTCGGCGACGTGACCGCCGCCGGCACCACCGTCTCCGCCTGGCCGGTTGCCGTCAACAGCGGCGCCGCCACCAAGGTCGTGTGGAACACCATCTCCAGCCTCTCCGAGGACGGCGTCATCCAACTGCGGGCCGCCTTCACCAACGGCGCCACCACCGGGTACTCGCAGACTGTCGGCGTCACTCTCGACCGCGACGCGGGTATCGCGCCCTCCGCCCAGGTGGGACCGGGCCAGGTCAACCAGCTCACCGGCGACTACACGCTGTCGGCCACCGATGCCTCCGCCTTCGGAGCGGGCGTGGGACGTACGTACTCCTCGCGGGCCAACAGCACCAATACCGAGGGCCAGGCACAGATCTTCGGATCCGCGTGGACCTCCTCCGTCGATGCGGCCGGCAGCGACTACACGCAACTGCGCAAGACCTCCGACGCATCGGTGGAACTGCTGAGCGCGGACGGCAGCTCTGTCGCCTTCACCGCGACCACCGGTGGCGGCTGGGAGCCGGAGACCGGTGCGAAGTCCCTGTCCCTGACGGGCTCGCTCACCGGCACGACCTTCACACTGAAGAGCGACGCCGCTGACGTCACCGTGTTCACCAAGGCGGCCACCAACACGGCCACCTGGACGCTCGCCTCCTCGGCGACGGCGGTCGATGACACCAACGTCACCGTCGCCTCGGAAACCGTCACGGTCGGCGGCAAGACACTGGGCCGCCCGAAGTACGTGGTCTCCCCGACCGGCGCGGTCCCGGCCGCCACCTGCCAGGCCACCCCGGCCACCAAGGGCTGCCGCGTCCTGGAGTACGTCTACGCCACGGCCACCACCGCCACTGCCAGCACGCTCGGCAACTACGCGGGCCAGGTCACGTCGGTCAAGCTGTGGGCCACCACGCCCGCCGCCTCCGCCTCGACCGCCGAGACGATCGCCTCGTACGCCTACAACGCCTCCGGCCAGCTGCGGCAGGTGTGGGACCCGCGCGTCAGCCCCGCGCTGAAGACGGAGTACACCTACGACACCGACGGTCGCGTGGCCACCCTCGGCCAGCCGGGCCAGCTGCCCTGGACCTTCACCTATGGCAAGGCCGGCTCCGCACTGACCGCGGGCGCGGGCATGCTGCTGAAGGCCACCCGGGCAGCCCTCGCACAAGGCTCCGACAGCACCACGTCCGGCTCGGCGGTCACCACCGTCGTCTACGACGTCCCGCTCTCCGGTCCGACCGCCCCGCACCAGATGGACGCGGCCACGGTCGCTGCCTGGGCGCAGGACGAGGCGCCGACGGACGCCACGTCCGTCTTCCCGGCCGGGACCGTCCCCGCTTCGAACACGGGCGGAGATCTGACCTCGTCCGCGTACGGCCGGGCCGCCATCACCTACATCAACGGCAACGGCCAGGAGGTCAACAGCGCGAGCCCCGGTGGCTCGATCACCGCGACGGAATACGGCGAGACCGGCAACATCGTCGCCGAACTCACCGCCGCCAACCGTGAGCTGGCACTGAGCGGCAGCAGCTCCGTCGAGCTGGCGACGCTGGGACTCACCGACCTGTCGACGGCCGAGCGCGCCCAGCTCCTCAGCACGGTCTCCGAGTACTCGTCCGACGGCGAGTTCCTCACCGACGAGTACGGCCCACTGCACGAGATCACCCTTACGAAGGAACTCAAGGGCGCCACCGCCGAGTCCACCCTGGCCGCCGGCGCCGTGATCCCCGCTCGCGCCCACACCTCGTACGCCTACGACGAGAACCGGCCCAGCGATGCGGAGGTCTCCGGCCTAGTCACCTCCACGGCCTCCGGCGCCGCAATCGCGGGCTACGCCAGTGACGCCGACACGGACACGAGCACCACGACCTACGACTGGTCCACCGGACAGGAACTGTCCACCGGGGGCGCCGAGTCCAGCTCCGTGGTGACGGTCTACGACAACGCGGGCCAGGTCGCCAGTACCCGGACGGCCGGCTCCTCCGGCTCGGACGCGGGCACGCTGCGGTACACGTATTACGACGCGGCCGCCACGGGCGCCTGTGCCTCCGTCGAGTGGGACGGGATGCTGTGCAGGATCACGCCCGCGGCCGCCGTCACCGGCGGCGGGAACAACCCCGCCGAGTCCGTCACCACGGTGTACACCTACGATCGCTGGGGCCAGATAGCCACCCAGACGGAAACCGCCAACGGCGCGACCCGCACGGCCGTCAACACGGTCGACACCGTCGGACGCACGACGAAGACGGCGGTCAACAGCACCACCGGCAAAGCCACTCCGCCCATCACGTACACCTACGACGGGACCAGCGGACAGCTCGCTGCCCAGACGTCGAATGGCCAGACCGTCACATTCGGCTATGACGGCCTCGGCCGTCAGACGTCGTACAACGACGGCACGGGCAGCACCACCACCTCGGCGTACGACGTCCTCGACCGCGTGGTGAAGGTGTCCGACTCGGTGCCCTCCACCTCCACCTACGCCTACGACGGCGCGACCGGCCGGGTCCTGTCCGTCACCGACTCCGTCGCCGGGACATCCACCGCCACCGCCTACGACGCCGACGGCGCTCTCACCGGCGAGTCCCTGCCCGGCGGCTACACCCTGGCCACAACCTTCGACACGGTGGGCAACCAGACCTCCGTGACGTACCGGAACTCCGCGGGCGTCGTCGTGCTGTCCGACGCCGCGTCCTTCACGATCCACGACAAGCAGGTGAGCCACACCCAAACCGACGGGTCCACCACCCAGGCCGACTACACCTACGACGGCAGGGGCCGACTCACGCAGGCCGCAGACACCACGGCCAACGGCTGCACCACTCGCGCCTACACCTTCGACGCGAACAGCAACCGAAAGGCTCTGACCACGAGTTCGGACGACTGCGACAGCAGCACCGCCGACACCACCACGGCCACCTCGTCGTACACCTACGACACGGTCGACCGCCTGGTGAACTCTGGCTACGCCTACGATGCCTTCGGCCGCACCACCACCAGCGCGGGCACCAGCCTCACCTACTACACCAACGACCTGGTCGCCTCGGAGACCCTCGGCACCAGCCGTAAGACCTTGGGCCTGGACGCCGTCGGGCGCCTGGCGTCCTCTACCACCGAGACCACCAGTGACAGCGGTGCCACCTGGTCGGCCACGAGCACCACGGTGAACCACTACAGCTGTGGCTGCGACACGACTTCGTGGGCGGTGACCACCGAGGCCGCAGGCTCCGCTTCCACGGTCAAGCGCAACGTCTCCGACCTCTTCGGAGGCCTGGCCGCCACCACCAGCGCCACCGGCGACGCAGTTCTCCAACTGTCCAACCTGCACGGAGACATCTCCGTCCAGCTGGATCTGGAGACCGCTACCGCGGAAGTCCAGCGTTACGACGAGTACGGCGCCCCGCTGGACGCCACCGCTGCCTCGGCGGAGTACGGATCCCTGGGCTCCTACCAACGCGCCACCGACGGCCTGGCCGGATACACCCTGATGGGTGTCCGCGTCTACGACCCGTCCACCGGCCGCTTCCTCCAGGCAGACCCGGTCTATGGCGGCAACGCCAACGCGTACGTCTACCCATCCGATCCGGTCACGCAGCTGGACACCAGCGGGAGCCGACTGAACTACCGCGATCAGCAAAAGGCGACAAAGAACTACACGCTGTATCTCAGGCGCTCCTGCACCGGACATTCCAAGTGCAGTCTCGCCTGGCGCCTGAAGCTGAAGAGCATATGGAAGAAGTACGGCTCCGTGAAGCTTGTGTTCAGCATCACCATTCCGGGGAGGCGGCTCTTCTCGAATCAGAACTATGGTCACGCGGAGGCAGGGGATTACTTCTTTCACGGCTCCTGGGGAGTTCCGAACGGGAGAGGCAGATCGGAGTCCGAGCGAGGAAAGTACAGTGTCCTCGGGTTCACGAGATGGTTCGACTGGACGGACAATGTTGAATGGTCTGGCACCGTCACTGTCCAGAATATTTGCGTGCGAAACCCTAGGCTGAGCGTTTGGGCCTTGTTTACCTGAGGATCTCTGGGTCCGTGCAGGTGAGTGCGTGAAATAGTATATCGCCGGAAGGGATCCTTCCGGCGATATACTATTTTGTGGGGCGAACTTTCAGTAGGGCGATCCAATCGGAAGGCTGGCGACGGTGTCGGATTTTTTGGACTGGCGGGGCAGGATGCTGCAATCGGTCTGGTGGCAGGGGGAGTCCGTGCCGGAGGGGGTGCTGGCGTGGATGTCGGACGTGCATGATGAATTCGGAGAAATTTCCGGAGAGGAATTCTGTGAACTCTGGACCACGCGAACCTTCTCCATGGCGAGATCGGCCTTCGAGGTGATCCAGAAGTCCGTACTCGACCAGGCAGGAAAAGTGGTTGTCGGGAGGAGTTCAACTACGTCAACTATTTTCGCGATCCGGATTTCGGGCCGGTCGGTGTGGTTCGCTTCAAGTCCGCAGAGGTCTCGACACCGGATTGGGTGGAAGTCCTTGGTGTCGTGGCGGAAGGGGTGCAGGAATTTGTTATGGATTACTACATGACGGTCTGGCCCGTCTGCGACCTTCACTCCCTCGGTCTGCACGTGGAATATTTTCGTGAGACTGCGGTGTGGAAATGTAATGGAGGGTCTGCGGGAGGCCATGTGGCAGGTGCGCTCGATCCTTCGAACCAGTTGGAGACCGTGGCGGATGACGGCGTGTGAGGGCGGCACGTGTGAGGTGACAGGATTTTTGCCCGCACCCCACTTCAGGAGTTCGGGGCGTTGACGATCTGACGAGGCGACAAGGGTGCGGCGGCATCCGTACGTCAGGTGTCGAGATGTCGAGTAAGGGACCGGCGAAACGCCGTCACGTGCCACGAGCCGGCGAAGGCGTGCATCGTCCGCAAACCGATCACCTGGGGGCGGGGCGCGCATTCGGGACTCCGTCGCCGTTTTCGTGCTGCCGGTGGGACCGTGCTCGCGGGCGAACCGAGCTTCCGGGTACCCCTCGAAGGTCATCTCGCCGAAGGCTTCCTGCGGTTCGGCGATCTTCGGCGATGCGCCTGGGAGTGGCCGCACGGGCGGCGTCCTGGGCTAGGAGCGGTGGTTCCTTTTTCGGGCCGGTCACAGCCGGTCAATCGGGCGCTGACCTGTGGCTATTGCTCACCTCTTGCCGACTCGCCGACCAGCAGCAGGCGTCTGACCTGCATAAACCCTGAAGCGGGGCGATAACAGCCTGATCACGTGATGGCATCGGGAAGCTCCGCCCGTCAATTCGGCGACCTGGGGCGTGCCATCATCGAGCATCGATCGACCAGTGAAGTCCGAGTTGGGAGGGCGCGTGGCGATGGAGGCCGGCCCTCGCGACACAGAACAAGACGCACCGGACACGCAGCACGAGGCAGGACGCTTGAGCCCCGACGGGCCCGATGAGCTCGACGTGACCCCTGAGGTCGAGGTCGAGCTGCGTCCCGTCCGGCGGCTGCGCATCTGGCAGCTCGCTCCGATCGTCACGCTCGCCGCGATGGGATCGTTGATGTTCGCCTTCCCGCTCGCCTTCGAGTTCGGCGACGGCGGCGCGGTCGTCGCCATGCTGGGCCTGCTGATCAGTTGCTGCGCCGCCGGCTGGGCCATGATGGCCGCCCGCCGTGTCGGCCACACCTGGCCCGGGCTGCCGTCCCGTGGCTCCGGGGAGCGCCCCGACTGGCGCGTGATCGTGCTGTACGTCGCGGTGTGCGCGGCACTCGTCGCGCTGGCCGTCTGGCGCGTGGCGCGGCTGCGCTGACGGACCGGCGAGCTACGGCCGGGCCCTCCCGGCCGCCTCCGCACCCCGTGGGGCGGTGGGGCCGAGGAGCCGGGATCGGGCCGCCGTGTCCACGCTGTCCGGTCGCGAGCCGGGTTTCCGCGCTGTCGGCGGGGCCTCGTACAGTTGTCCTGTGACCACCTCGCAGATCGCCTTCCTCAAGGGCCACGGCACCGAGAACGACTTCGTGATCGTTCCCGACCCGGACAACGCCGTCGACCTGCCCGCGTCCGTCGTCGCCAAGCTGTGCGACCGCCGGGCCGGTATCGGCGGCGACGGCCTGCTGCACGTCGTGCGGTCCGCCGCGCACCCCGAGGCGAAGGCCATGGCGGCGGAGGCCGAGTGGTTCATGGACTACCGCAACGCCGACGGCTCGATCGCCGAGATGTGCGGCAACGGCGTGCGGGTCTTCGCCCGCTACCTGCAGCACTCCGGCGCCGTGGAGGAGGGTGACCTCGCGGTCGCCACCCGCGGCGGCGTGAAGAAGGCGCACCTCGCCAAGAACGGCGATATCACCGTCTCCATGGGCCGTGCGCTGCTGTCCGGGTCGGGCGTCACCGTGAGCGTCGGCGACCGCAGCTGGGACGCCCGTAACGTCAGCATGGGCAACCCGCACGCGGTCGCGTTCGTCGACGACCTGGCGCACGCCGGTGACCTCTTCACCGAGCCGTCCTACGGCCCGGCCGGGGTCTACCCCGACGGGGTCAACATCGAGTTCGTCGTGGACCGCGGGCCCCGCCACGTTGCCATGCGGGTCCACGAACGCGGCTCCGGCGAGACCAGGTCCTGCGGCACCGGCGCCTGCGCCGTGGCCGTCGCGGCCGCCCGCCGGGACGCGGCGGACCCCGCGCAGACCGGTGCGCCGGTCACGTACACCGTCGACCTTCCGGGCGGCACCCTGGTGATCACCGAGCACCCGGACGGCGAGATCGAGATGACCGGAGCGGCCGTGATCGTCGCCGAAGGCAAGATCGATCCGGCCTGGCTCGAAACGCTGAACGGATAGAGCTTCGCTCGAATGGGTGATCCGTTTCACGCTGGGCGAGAGCCGGACTCCGCCACGTGGTGGGGTCGGTAGCATCAAGCACCGGCCCGGAGGCGCGACCGCACCTCCCCACCGCCGGTCGACGTTGCCGGAGGTGCCCCATGAGCGCAGAGGCCACCAACCCAGGTGCTCCCATCCGCAGGCGGGGCCGTCCCCGGATCGACCTCCGCAGGCTGGGACGGGTCGCCCTGCTGGGCCCGGTCTCCCGGGACCGGCTGCCCGACGCCATCGGCCACGTCGCCGAGGCACACCGGGCCCACCACCCCGACGCCGACCTGTCCGTCCTGCGCCGGGCCTACGTCCTCGCGGAGACCTCGCACCGCGGACAGATGCGCAAGAGCGGCGAGCCGTACATCACGCACCCGCTCGCCGTCACCCTGATCCTCGCCGAGCTCGGCGCCGAGACCACCACCCTGACGGCGTCCCTGCTCCATGACACGGTCGAGGACACCGAGGTGACCCTCGACCAGGTGCGGGAGCAGTTCGGCGACGAGGTCTGCTATCTGGTCGACGGCGTCACCAAACTGGAGAAGGTCGACTACGGCGCCGCGGCCGAGCCGGAGACCTTCCGCAAGATGCTCGTCGCCACCGGGGACGACGTCCGGGTGATGTCGATCAAGCTCGCCGACCGGCTGCACAACATGCGCACGCTCGGTGTGATGCGCCCCGAGAAGCAGGCCAGGATCGCCAAGGTCACCCGCGACGTGCTGATCCCGCTCGCGGAACGGCTCGGCGTGCAGGCGCTCAAGACGGAGCTGGAGGATCTCGTCTTCGCCATCCTCCACCCCGAGGAGTACGCGGACACCCGCGCCGTGATCCCCGCCGTCACCGCCACGGCGGACCCGCTCACCGTCATCGCCGAGAACGTCGCATCGGTACTGCGTGAGGCCGGCATCCCCTCCGAAGTCCTCGTCAGACCACGCCACTTCGTCTCCCTGCACCGGGTCCGGATCAAACGCGGCGAACTCCGCGGCACCGACTTCGGACGGCTGCTGGTCCTCGTGGGCGAGGATGCCGACTGCTACGCCGTACTCGGTGAACTCCACACCTGCTTCACCCCGGTGATCTCCGAGTTCAAGGACTTCATCGCGGCCCCCAAGTTCAACCTGTACCAGTCGCTGCACACCGCGGTGGTGGGACCGCACGGCCAGGTCGCCGAAGTCCTCATCCGCACCCACCGGATGCACAAGGTCGCCGAGGCGGGCGTCATCGCGCTCGGCAATCCGTACGCCGCCGACAGCGGTGCGCAGACCGCCGAACCCGCGGACGGCGAACGCGCCGACCCCACCCGGCCCGGCTGGCTGTCCCGGCTCCTCCAGTGGCAGCAGTCCGCGCCCGACCCCGACACCTTCTGGACGACACTGCGCGCGGACCTCGCCCAGGACCGCGAGATCACCGTCTTCCGTACCGACGGCGGCACGCTCGGCCTGCCCGTGGGCGCCAGCTGCGTCGACGCCGCCTACGCGCAGTACGGGGACGCGGCGCACCGCTGTATCGGGGCACGGGTGAACGGCCGGCTCGCCACGCTCAGCACCGTGCTCGGCGACGGCGACACCGTACAGCTGCTCCTCGCCGAGGACGCCGCGTCCGGGCCCTCGCCCGACTGGCTCGACCACGCCAGGACGCCCACCGCCCGCATCGCCATCACCGGCTGGCTCGACGCCCATCCGCAGGACGCGGAAGCCGCCCCAGGCAGCGGTCCCACTGACCGCAGGCCCGGACCGCAGCCCGCCCAGCCCGCGCCGCCCGGCTCCGCGGGCCCCGGCGGCCGCAACGCGAGCGCCGTGGTCGAACGGTCGGACGCCACCGTGCGGCTCGCGGGCTGCTGCACCCCCGTGCCCCCCGACGACGTCACCGGATTCACCGTGCGCGGCGGCGCCGTCACCGTGCACCGGCTGGAGTGTCCCGCGGCAGCCCGCATGGAGGCCGTCGGCCGCGAACCGGTCGTGGTGAGCTGGGGTGACGCGGCCGAATGCCGGGTGACGCTGGTCGCGGAGTCCTTCGGACGGCCCAGGCTGCTCGCGGACCTCACCGAAGCCATCGCCGGGGCGGACGCGGCGATCATCTCCGCCACCGTCGAACCCCCAGCGAACAGCGCGTGCGGCACACGTACACCCTGCAACTCCCCGACGCCGCCGGGCTGCCCTCGCTGATGCGCGTGATGCGTGACGTACCAGGGGTGTACGACGTGAGCCGCGCCCAGCAGCCGGCCGCCGCTCTCTGATAACCGGCCGGCCCGGCGGCCCGGCCCGCGCAATCCGCCACCACGGATCTCGTTCGAGTGGCGCGGCGCGCGCCGTCCCGGAACGGCGGGGGCGGCGCTGGTAGCCGTAGTCCATGCCGTTCCTCTCCCGCCGTCTGCGGGCCGCTCTGCTGGCCACCGCATCGGCCTCCCTCGTCGCCGCCACCCTGCCCGCACCGGTGCCGCTCGGCATCGGTGACCCGCTCTTCCCGCATCTCGGCAACCCCGGATACGACGTACTCGCGTACGACATCGGCCTCGACTACCCGGGCCGCAACAGCGAGCCGCTGGAGGCCGTCACCACGATCGAAGCGCGGACGACCGAGCCGCTGGACCGGATCAACCTCGACTTCACCCGGGGCACCGTGCGCTCCGTCCAAGTCAACGGCCTGCGCGCCGACTTCGCCGTCGAGGACGAGGACCTGATCGTGGAGACGCCGGGCCGGCTCCCGGCCGGGGTGCCGCTGCGCATCACCGTCCGGCACACCAGCGATCCCCGGGGCGAGCGGAACAGCGGCGGCTGGGTGCAGACCGCGGACGGACTCGTCATGGCCAACCAGGCCGACGCCGGACACCGGGTCTTCCCCGGTAACGACCACCCCGCCGACAAGGCGTACTTCACCTTCCGGGTCACCGCCCCCCAGGAGCTGACGGTGGTGGCCAACGGCGTGCGCACCGGGCGGAGCCGGCATGGTGACCGGACCACCTGGACCTACCGCACCGAACACCCGATGGCCACCGAACTGGCCCAGGTCAGCATCGGCAGGTCCGCGGTCGTGCAGCGGACCGGGCCGCACGGACTGCCCGTCCGCGATGTCGTGCCGGCGGCGGACCGGGAGCGGCTGGAGCGCTGGCTGAAGAAGACGCCAGGTCAGCTGGCATGGATGGAGAAGCAGGTCGGCCGCTACCCCTTCGAGAACTACGGCGTGCTGGTCGCCGACACCGACACCGGCTTCGAGCTGGAGACCCAGACACTGTCCCTCTTCGAGCGCCGCCTGTTCACCGACGGCGGCTTCCCCGAGTGGTACGTCGACTCGGTGATGGTCCACGAGCTGGCGCACCAGTGGTTCGGCGACAGCGTCTCCCCGCGGACCTGGTCGGACGTGTGGCTCAACGAGGGACACGCCAGTTGGTACGAGGCGCGCTACGCCGAGGAACACGGCGACCGGCCGCTCGAGCGCCGGATGCGCGACGCGTACACCAGGTCGGACAGCTGGCGCGCCGACGGCGGGCCGCCCGCGCGCCCGGCGCCGCCGGCCCCGGGCGAGAAGATCAGCCTGTTCCGGCCGGTGGTCTACGACGGCAGCGCGCTGGTCCTGTACGCCCTGCGCCAGGAGATCGGCCACGACGCGTTCGACCTGCTGGAGAGGCGCTGGGTGAGGAAGCACCGCGACTCCGTCGCGGCCACGTCGGACTTCGTCCGCCTGGCGTCCCAGGCGGCGGGACGCGACCTGACCACGTTCTTCGACGGCTGGCTGTACGGGGCGAGCACGCCGCCCATGCCGGGCCACCCGGACTGGCGCAGCGCGGCCCCGGCAGACAGCGCGACCCCTGCGGACAGCGGGAAACCCGCGTGACGGGCCGGGCGAGCCATGCCACTATCGACGGGTCGCCGCGGCGGCCGGACCGGACTGTTCGCCCTGTGGGAATCATCCGGGGAGGTCACGCGTTGTGACTGTTGTAACCGACTTCTATCGACGTAAGGATCCAATGACCTCCTCTTCTTCCCTTCCCCAGGACGCGCAGGACGCGCAGAGCGCCACGGAGAATGTCACCGAGAGCCTCACCGAGAGCCTTCGGGCCGACGCCCTGATGGAAGAGGACGTCGCCTGGAGCCACGAGATCGACGGAGAGCGGGACGGCGAACAGCTCGACCGCTCCGAGCGTGCCGCACTGCGGCGTGTGGCGGGCCTCTCCACCGAGCTCGAGGACGTCACCGAGGTCGAATACCGACAGCTGCGCCTGGAGCGCGTGGTGCTGGTCGGTGTCTGGACCTCGGGGACCGTGCATGACGCGGAGATCTCCCTCGCCGAACTGGCAGCGCTCGCGGAAACGGCCGGAGCCCAGGTGCTCGACGCCGTCTTCCAGCGCCGCGACAAGCCCGACCCGGCCACCTACATCGGTTCCGGCAAGGCTCTGGAGCTGCGCGACATCGTTCTCGAAACCGGGGCCGACACCGTTGTCTGCGACGGTGAGCTCAGCCCCGGCCAGCTGATCCACCTGGAAGACGTCGTCAAGGTCAAGGTGGTCGACAGGACCGCCCTGATCCTCGACATCTTCGCCCAGCACGCCAAGTCCCGCGAGGGCAAGGCGCAGGTGTCGCTGGCACAGATGCAGTACATGCTGCCGCGCCTGCGCGGCTGGGGTCAGTCGCTGTCCCGTCAGATGGGCGGCGGCGGTTCCAGCGGCGGTGGCGGCATGGCAACCCGTGGTCCCGGTGAGACCAAGATCGAGACGGACCGGCGCCGGATCCGCGAGAAGATGGCGAAGATGCGCCGGGAGATCGCGGAGATGAAGACCGGCCGCGAGATCAAGCGCCAGGAGCGCAAGCGCAACAAGGTCCCCTCGGTCGCCATCGCGGGCTACACCAACGCCGGGAAGTCCTCGCTGCTCAACCGGCTGACCGGTGCGGGTGTGCTGGTGGAGAACTCGCTGTTCGCCACCCTGGACCCGACCGTGCGCCGGGCTGAGACGCCGAGCGGCCGGATCTACACGCTCGCCGACACCGTCGGGTTCGTACGGCACCTGCCGCACCACCTCGTCGAGGCGTTCCGCTCCACCATGGAGGAGGTCGGGGAATCCGACCTGATCCTGCATGTGGTGGACGGCTCGCACCCGGTGCCGGAGGAGCAGCTCGCCGCCGTACGCGAGGTGATCCGTGAGGTGGGTGCGCTGGACGTGCCCGAAATCGTGGTGATCAACAAGGCGGACGCTGCGGATCCGCTGGTGCTGCAGCGGCTGCTGCGCATCGAGAAGCACGCGATCGCGGTGTCGGCCAGGACCGGCGCCGGTATCGATGAGCTGCTCGCACTCATCGACAGCGAGCTGCCGCGGCCGTCGGTCGAGATCGAGGCGCTCGTGCCCTACACCCAGGGCGGACTCGTCTCCCGGGTGCACGCCGAGGGTGAGGTGATCTCCGAGGAGCACACGTCGGAGGGCACCCTGCTCAAGGCGCGGGTGCACGAGGAACTCGCTTCGGACCTCGCCCCGTTCGTCCCGGCGGTGCACTGACCCCGGCCCAGCACCACACGGACCGACGGCCCGCCCCCCTCAGGGGGCGGGCCGTCGGTCGTCAGTGGTGTGCGGCTGTCACTGACTGCCGTACTTGTCGCTCATCATCGTGAAGATCTGCTCGGCGCCCTCACCCAGGTGGGGTCCGGCCAGCCAGCCCGAGGTCACCGGGCCGATCGAGGTGTTGGAGACCAGCGCCAGCTTGCCGTCGTCGCCCTCGCTGAACCAGCCGCCGCCGGACGAACCGCCGGTCATGGTGCAGCCGATGCGGTACATGGTGGGAGTGCTGGGGCTGATGGAGAGCCGGCCGGGACGGTCGACGCACTTGTGCATGATCAGGCCGTCGTACGGCGGTGCGGCCGGGTAGCCCCAGGCGCCCATCGCGCTGATCTGCTTGGCCTCGGGGGCGTCGAAGTTGACCGCCAGGGCGTTGCCCACGGTCTCCTCGAGGGACTTCGTGCCGTTCTCCGGCTTCACGTGCAGGACCGCGTAGTCGTACGGGGCGCCTTCGCCGCCGGTGGGTCCGCCGTTGGCCAGCCACTCGCCGGACGTGGAGGCCCAGTCGGCCCAGTAGGCGCCGTACGGGGCGATCTCCTGGGCCTGTGCGTTCTCCAGGGCTGCGGCGTCCTTGCCCTTGTCGTTGTACGCGGGCACGAAGACGATGTTGCGGTACCAGCCGCCCTTGGAACCGGCGTGGACACAGTGACCGGCGGTCCACACCAGGTTGGACTTGCCCGGGTTCTTCGGGTCCTTGACGACCGTGCCCGAGCAGACCATGTGGCCCTCGGGGGAGTCGAAGAACACCTTGCCGACCGGGGCCGCGTAGTCGTGGTACGGCGTCTTCTCGCGCTCGGCCGTGACCGGCTTCGGCTCGGGGTCGGTGACGCCCTGGTCGCCGGAGAAGTCTCCGGCGGACATGGTCTTGGCCGGGTCCTTGGCGGACTTCATCCGGTCGGGCTTCCACAGCCCGGCGATGACCGGGTTGACGAAGTCCTTGGCCTCACGCAGCCACTTGTCCTTGTCCCAGTTCTTCCACTCGCCCCCCTTCCACTTGTCCGGGTCGACGCCGTGCTTCTTCAGCGTGTCGGCAAGGTCGGCGGGCATGCCGCCCTTGGCGCCGCCGCCGTTGGCGGTTTCGGTGGCGGCGGGCTTGTCGGCCCCCTGGTCCTCACTCGGACCGCAGGCCGTGGCTGTCAGCGCCAGCGCGGCGGCGAGGCCGGTGGCGGCTATCAGCGGACGTATGGATCGCATGGAAAAGATTCCCCCTGAAATCTCAAAAAAATATGGCATGAGCGTGTCATGTGGCATGCCGGTCGGAACGGCTGCCGGTGATGATGCTGGACCACCCTATGACGACCGGAACCGGGTTCCTGTCAACGGGCGGCGTACGGCCGTGGGTTACGGACCGCGGTCCAGGAGCGGGTCATGGCGCGGCCAGGAGTGACGTCCGGACGGGCCGGGGGCTTCGGCGAACGCTGAGCCCACCGAAGCCCCCGGACCGGTCGGCCCCCGTACCTGACCGGTCGGCAGCACAGCTGCCCCTGGCCCGTCGGCACCCGCGCGTCGGCGGGTGCCGATCCGCCCCTACTGACCTGCGTACTTCTTGCTGACCGAGTCGTACACGCCCTTGGCTTCCTTGCCGAGGCGCGGTCCGGCCAGCCAGCCGGCCGTCACCGGGCCGATGGAGGTGTTCGAGACCAGCGCGGGCTTGCCGTCCTGGCCCGCCGCGACCCAGCCGCCACCGGAGGAACCGCCGGTCATGGAGCAGCCGATGCGGTACATCGTCGGGTCTGCCTTGGTGAGCGAGAGCCGGCCCGGCTTGTCCTTGCACTGGAACAGCTTCTGGCCGTCGTACGGCGGTGCGGCCGGGAAGCCGGTCGCCGTCATGTCGGCGATCTTGGGCACGGCCGGGGCGTTGAACTCGACCGGCAGCGCCGAACCGACCGTCTCCTCAAGGGACTTTCCGGTCGAGCCCTTCTCCGGCGTGACGTGCAGCACCGCGAAGTCGTACGGAGCGCCGAGGCCACCGACCGAGGCGCCCTGGTCGATCCACTGCTCGGAGGTCTGTGCCCATGCGCCCCACCACACGCCGTAGGGGGCGACCTTCTCCTTGGGCGGGTCGTTGCGGAGCTCGTCCGTCGACAGACCGCTGTCGTTGTACGACGGGACGAAGGCGATGTTGCGGTACCAGCCGCCCTTCTTGCCCGCGTGGACACAGTGACCGGCGGTCCACACCATGTTGGACTTGCCGGGGTGTGCCGGGTCCTTCACCACGGTCGCCGAACAGACCATGGAGCCCTCGGGGCCGTCGAAGAACAGCTTCCCGGACTCCGCGGCGTTTTCGTGGAACGGCGTCCGCACGCCGACGGCCTGGACCGGCGCCGGGGTCGGGTCGGTCACGCCCTCGTCGCCCGAGATGTCGTTGTCGACGGGCTTCTCGGGCGGCTTGTCCGCGTCCCGCATCCGGTCCGGGTCCCAGAGGCCTGCGATGACCGGGTTGATGAAGTCCTTTGCCTCACGCAGCCACTTGTCCCTGTCCCAGTTCTTCCACTCGCCGCTCTTCCACTGGCCGAGGTCGATCCCGTGTTCCTTGAGCCGGTCCTTCAGGTCATCCGGAACGGTGATCTTGTTGTCCGACGTCTGGCCCGTGGAACTGCTGCTCGGCTCGGCGCTCGCACCGTCGTCGCTCGGCCCGCAGGCAGTGGCGCCGAGCGCGAGAACGGCGGCGACCGCCGCGGTGGCGAGCACGGGGGAGGGGAGCGGCGAGCGCTCCCCCTGCGGCGTGCGGTGAACGCTGGTCGAATGAGTCGCATCTGTGGTGATCCCCCTGGGACTTCGTAACTCAACGCTTCTGTACTGCACTTCTGCACTGCTCTGTACTGCACTTCTGAACATCTGCACTTCTGCGCGGCGCACCGGCCGGTGTTCCCGAGGGCGTACCGGGACCGCTCCGGAGGTGCCGCGACCGCCGGGAAGTTGTCCCGGAGGCCCGGCGCGGTCCCCCACTATGCCGGTGCCGGTGTGGACGGTGCGCGGCAGGGGCATGGTTCCGCTCCGCAAGGATCTTCAGATTTACCCGTGATCCTCTGCGTCCGGCGTCGTTGGTACGTACGGGGGACACAGAGACAGCGTTCACCCCCGCAGTGCGTCCCTGCGGAATCGTGCTGACGTGCAACGCAACCGTTACAGCAGGAGGATCAAAAGCCGTGGCCGTGACCGAACCAGCTCCGGCGGCACCACCCGAAGCGCACGAAGGCATCCTGCGACGTCAGGCGATGCGCGAATCGGCCGCCCGCACCTATGCCCGGTCGCTGCCGATCGTGCCGGTACGGGCCCGGGGGCTGACCATCGAGGGCGCGGACGGGCGGCGCTATCTCGACTGCCTGTCCGGAGCCGGAACGCTGGCTCTCGGGCACAACCACCCGGTCGTCCTCGAAGCGATCAAGAAGGTCCTCGACTCGGGTGCCCCACTGCACGTGCTCGACCTGGCCACGCCGGTCAAGGACGCCTTCACCACGGAGCTGTTCGCCACGCTGCCGCGGGAGTTCGCCGACGACGCCCGGATCCAGTTCTGCGGACCGGCAGGTACGGACGCGGTCGAGGCGGCGTTCAAACTGGTCCGGGCCGCCACCGGACGCAGCGGCCTGCTCGCCTTCACCGGCGCCTACCACGGCATGACGGAAGGCGCCCTCGCGGCATCGGGCGGCGCCGAGGACGTAAGGGTGACCCGACTCCCCTTCCCGCAGGACTACCGCTGCCCCTTCGGGATCGGCGGCGAGCGCGGTGCCGAGATCTCCGCACGGTGGACCGAGAGCGTCCTGGACGATCCCAAGAGCGGGACACGCGCACCGGCCGGAATGATCCTCGAACCGGTACAGGGCGAGGGAGGGGTCAACCCGGCCCCCGACGACTGGATGCGCCGGATGCGGGAGATCACCGCGTCCCGGTCCATCCCCCTGATCGCCGACGAGGTCCAGACCGGCGTCGGCCGGACCGGTGCCTTCTGGGCGGTCGAGCACAGCGGGATCGTTCCCGACGTGATGGTCCTCTCCAAGGCCATCGGCGGCTCCCTCCCGCTCGCCGTGATCGTCTACCGCTCCGCACTCGACACCTGGCAACCCGGGGCCCACGCCGGCACCTTCCGCGGCAACCAGCTCGCGATGGCGGCAGGCACGGCCACCCTCGCCCACGTCCGGGAGAACCGGCTCGACGAGCGGGCCGGGATCCTCGGCGCCCGGATGCTGGCCAGCCTGCGGGCGCTCGCGGGGGACCACCCATGCATCGGGGACGTCCGCGGCCGGGGCCTGATGATCGGCGTGGAACTCGTCGACCCCGAGGCCGCCCCGGTGGGCGCGGGGCGCGAGGCACCACCGGACCCGGTTCTCGCCGTTGCCGTCCAGCAGGAGTGCCTGCGCCGCGGCCTCATCGTCGAACTCGGCGGCCGCCACTCCACGGTCGTACGCCTGCTACCACCCCTCACGCTCACCGACGAACAGGCAACAGCGGTCGTCGACCGCCTCGCCGATGCCATGGCAGCCGCGGAGCGCTCACCGCACCGACGGACCGCGACCGGGTCGATCCGCTGATCCCGGACACCCTCACAGGAAAGACCGCCGTGAACTCCACCCCGCGCCCGAGGCCGACGGCCCTCCCTCCGGCCACCACCGAGGTGAGGCCGGGACATCCGGCCACCTCGCTGTCGAGCCGACGACCGTGCCGCGCCAGAAGGAGGTGCCGCACGGCCATTGGCACGCGCCCAGCGCCACGCCCGCCTGCCCGGCACCGGCCGCCGACCCCCTGGATCACCCGGACCCCCTCCGTGCCGCGGACGCCGCCGGCATCGAGAACCTGCTGCGCTGCTGGGTCCGCGAATGCGGCCTGCCCCGCCCGGAGGGGGAGAACCTCCGCATCCCGCTCCCCGCGAGCGGCACCGCTCTGCTCGTCCCGGTCCGCCACTGGTCCGCCACGGGCTGGCACCGCTTCGGAGCGCCCGTCCTGGAACAGGCACCCGACGAGGCGCCCCCGCCGACGCCGTCACCGTCGCCGTCCTGCTGGGCCGCGAGGCCGACCACAACGAGGGCGCGGACATGGTGGCCCGGGTGGCCGACTCGGTACGGCGAACTGCCGGATTCATCGACGGGCAACGCCGCCGGCCCGCCCCGCACGCCGAGGCGGATCTCTTCCTCACCGCGGAACAGTCACTTCTCCTCGGACATCCGCTCCACCCTTCTCCCAAGAGCCGCGAAGGCCTCTCCGACTCCGAATCCCGGCTGTACTCACCTGAGTTGCACGGCTCCTTCCCGCTCCACTGGATGGCCGTCGACCGGTCCGTCCTGGCAGCCGACTCCGCATGGACGGATCAGGGCCGGCCGGTGGCCGCGCCGGATCTCGTCGCCCGCCACGCCGAGGGTCTGCGTCTGCCCGAGCACACCGCGCCGATCCCACTCCACCCTTGGCAGGCCAGGGAGCTCCGCAACCGGCCCGAAGTGGCCGCGCTGCTCGATGCCGGACTCCTGCACGACCTGGGACCTTACGGCGCCCGCTGGCACCCCACCTCGTCGGTGCGCACCGTGCAGCGGCCCGGCGTCGACACCATGCTGAAGCTCTCCCTCGGCCTGCGCATCACCAACTCCCGTCGTGAGAACCTCCGTAAGGAACTCCACCGGGGGGTGGAGGTACACCGGCTGCTGCGCAGCGGACTCGCCACGCACCTGCACGTGACCCATCCCGGTTTCGACATCGTCCGGGACCCCGCCTGGCTCGCGGTGGACACCCAGGACGGCGAGCCCATCCCAGGCTTCGACGTCATGCTGCGCCACAACCCGTTCGGCCGGCACGACGACGCGGTCTGCATCGCCGGGCTCACCGCCCCGCGCCCCTGGCCGGACCAGGCAGGCATGCACTCGCGGCTGGCAGACATCGTCTGCCGCCTGGCCGCCCGCACCGGCCGGACCACGACCGCCGTGGCCGCCGAGTGGTTCCTGCGCTACCTCGACCGCGTCGTCCACCCGGTGCTCTGGCTCGACGCACACGCCGGGGTCGCTCTCGAAGCACATCAACAGAACACGCTGGTGATGCTCGACGCGGAGGGATGGCCTGTCGGCGGCCGCTACCGCGACAATCAGGGCTACTACTTCCGGGAGTCCCACCGCGAGGCACTGGCGGGCAGGCTCCCCGGCATCGGATCGGTCAGCGACACCTTCGTCTCCGATGCCGTCACCGACGAGCGCTTCGCGTACTACCTCGGCATCAACAACGTGTTCGGACTGATCGGAGCGTTCGGTGCCCAGCAGCTCGCCGACGAACAGGTGCTCCTTGCCGCATTCCGCCGCTTCCTGGGCTCGGTCACCGGGCTGGGATCCCCGCTGCCCGCACATCTGCTGGAGACCCCGCACCTGCGCTGCAAGGCCAACATGCTGACCCGGCTGCACGGCCTCGACGAACTCGTCGGCCCCGTCGACACCCAGTCCGTCTACGTCTCCATCGCCAACCCCCTGTGCGTGTGAGGCAGCCCTCGTCGTGTGCCTGAAGCGGTGTGCCTGAAGTGGTGTGCCCGGAGAAACCCCGTCGTCCGAATTGCTGAGAGAGGAGAGCGTCACCGTGCCTCCCGCCGATGCACACACCGACCCCGCAACCGGCCCTGCTCCCCAGGCCGGTACGGGCGCCGAGGACACACTGGATCTTCGGCTCACCGATGAACTCCTCGCCCTTCTGGAGGAGGACACACCCGAAGCCGGGGGTGGCACGGCAGCCTCCGAACTGCTCGACCGGCCGGCCGAATGGAAGCCTGTCACCACACCGGCCGGAGTGTTCCAGCTCGTGCCCGTGCGGCTGGAGCGCGATCTCGCGGTGATCAGCCGCTGGATGAACGACCCTGCCGTCGCCGCGTTCTGGGAACTCGCCGGGGACGACACCGTCACAGCGGAGCATCTGATCCCTCAGCTCGACGGCGACGGACGCAGCGTCCCCTGTCTGGGGGTGCTGTCAGGAGTCCCCATGAGCTACTGGGAGATCTACCGCGCCGACCTCGATCCGCTGGCCCGCCACTATCCCTCCCGCCCGCACGACACCGGAATCCACCTCCTCATCGGTGAGGTGAACAACCGCGGCCACGGAGTCGGCACCGGTCTGCTCCGGGCCGTCTCCGACCTCGTACTCGACAACCGCCCCCTCTGCACCCGCGTCGTCGCTGAACCGCACCTGTGCAACACCCCCTCCGTCTCCGCTTTCCTGAGCGCCGGATTCCGCTTGTCCGCGGAGGTCGAACTCCCGGACAAGCAGGCCGCGCTGATGATCCGCGACCGAGCCCACCGTGCCCAGCTGTGAACGATCTGCTGCATTGCCTACACCGCTCGAACCCCATCGGTTCCATCCCGAGGAGTCCCCGTGCCCCAATATCCTGTGAGCCATGATTCAGCGGAGTCGCCCGAGCTGCTCAGCACTCCAGAACTGAACCGGGCGGTGTGGGACCGAGCCGCCGCTCGGATGCTTGCGAAGATGCTCGGCGAATTCGCCTACGAGGAAGTCATCCAGCCGGTACCGCGAGCTGCCGAGGCCGATACGTACACCCTCGTACTGGACGACGGCGGAAGCCTGATCTTCAGGGCAGGGCGCGGGGTGTACGGCAGTTGGCGCGTCGCCCCCGACTCGATCCGCGAGGCGAGCACCGCGGAGACCGAGGCGGACGCACCCCCGGCGACCCAGTCCGAAGCGCCCGCGGCGTCCCAGGCCGAAGCACCCGCACCCACCGCCGGAGCGGAACCATTCGCCGACCGCGCCGTTCGCGCCGAGCCGTCCCCGGACCCGGTCCCCGCAGGCACCCCCTTCGGAGATCCGCTGCTGTTCCTCGCCCGAGCCCGCCGCCTTCTCGGGATCGACGGCGCCACCCTCGGCCACCTCGTCCGCGAACTCACCACCACGCTCACCGCCGACGCCCGCCTCGACCACAGCGCGCTCACCGTCACCGAGCTGGCCGACCTCGGCTACGCGGAACTCGAAGGACACCAGACCGGCCACCCCTGGATCGTCGCCAACAAAGGGCGGCTCGGCTTCTCCGCCACCGACGCGTCCCGCTTCACCCCCGAAGCCCGCAGGCCGGTCAGGCTGCCGTGGATCGCGGTCTCCTCCCAACTCGCCGCCTACCGGGGCGTGAGCTCGCTCGCCACGGCCGATCAGCTCTATGCCCAGGAGCTCGACCCCGCCGTCCGCGAGTCCTTCGCCGCTGCCCTTCGCGCCCGCGGTCTCGACCCCGACAGCTACTTCTGTCTGCCCGTCCACCCCTGGCAGTGGGATGAATGGATCGTTCCCCTGTTCGCCCCGGCCATCGCCGCGGGTGAGATCGTTCCGCTGCACGCCGACCCGGACCTGCGACTGCCGCAGCAGTCCATCCGTACCTTCGCCAACCTTGAGCGGCCCGACCGGCACACCGTCAAACTGCCCCTGTCGATCCTCAACACACTGGTCTGGCGCGGTCTCCCGACGGAACGCACGCTCGCCGCGCCCGCCGTCACCGGCTGGGTCCAGGGGCTGCGCGACAGCGATCCCTTCCTGCGGGACACCTGTGGCGTCATCCTGCTCGGAGAGGTGGCCTCGGTCACGGTCGAGCACCCGCTGTACGACCACCTCCCCGAGACGCCGTACCAGTTCAAGGAGATCCTCGGCGCGATCTGGCGCGAGCCGCTCCTGCCGCGGCTCGCACCCGGTGAGCGTGCCCGGACCCTCGCCTCACTGCTGCTCACCGATCCCCAGGGCCGTGCCTTCACCGCCGAGCTGGTGAGCCGGTCGGGGCTGCCCCCCGCCGTGTGGCTCACCCGTCTCTTCGCCGCACTGCTCCCGCCGCTGCTGCACTTCCTCTACCGCTACGGCACCGTGTTCTCGCCGCACGGCGAGAACGCCATCGTCGTCTTCGACGATCAGGACGTTCCCGTCCGCCTGGCGATCAAGGACTTCGTGGACGACGTGAACATCAGCGCCCGGCCGCTGCCGGAGCACGACACCATGCCGCAGGACGTACGCCGCATCCTGCTCACCGAGGAGCCCGCCTTCCTCACCCAGTTCATCCACTCCGGACTGTTCACCGGAGTCTTCCGCTTTCTGTCCCCGCTCTGCGAGGAGCAGCTGGGTGTCCCGGAGGCCGAATTCTGGTCACTCGTCCGGGCGGAGATCCTGCGCCACCACGCCCGCTTCCCGGAGCTGAAGGACAGGTTCGAGATGTTCGACATGCTGAAGCCGCGCATCGAACGCCTCTGTCTCAACCGCAACCGCCTGCACCTGGACGGCTACCGTGACCGACCCGAGCGCCCGCACGCGGCGGTCCACGGCACGGTGCCCAACCCGCTCCACCCCTCCGCGTGAGGCCGGGAGTGATCGCCGTTGTCAGTGACGCCCATTAGGCTGGTCGCGCTATGACGAAGCCATCCCTCCCCGAGCTCCTGCACGCCGCCGTGACCGCCGTCGGCGGTACGGAGCGGCCCGGCCAGGCCGCCATGGCCGACGCGGTCGCCGAGGCCGTGGACGACCATTCCCACCTGCTCGTCCAGGCCGGCACCGGAACGGGCAAGTCGCTCGGCTATCTGGTGCCGGCCCTGGCACACGGCGAGCGTGTCGTGGTGGCCACGGCCACGCTGGCCCTGCAGCGCCAGCTGGTGGAGCGGGACCTTCCGCGTACGGTCGACGCCCTGCATCCGCTGCTGCGGCGCCGCCCCCAGTTCGCGATGCTCAAGGGCCGGTCGAACTACCTCTGCCTTCACCGCCTCCATGAAGGGGTGCCGCAGGAGGAGGAAGACGGGCTCTTCGACCAGTTCGAGGCCGCGGCCCCGTCGAGCAAGCTCGGCCAGGACCTCCTGCGGATGCGGGACTGGTCGGACGAGACCGAGACCGGCGACCGGGACGACCTCACTCCCGGCGTCTCCGACCGGGCCTGGGCCCAGATCTCCGTGTCCTCGCGCGAGTGCCTGGGCGCCAGCAAGTGCGCGTACGGGGCGGAGTGCTTCGCCGAGCAGGCCCGTGAGCGGGCGAAGCTCGCCGATGTCGTGGTCACCAACCACGCGCTTCTCGCGATCGACGCCATCGAGGGAGCCCCCGTGCTCCCGCAGCACGAGGTGCTGGTCGTCGACGAGGCCCATGAGCTGGTCTCCAGGGTCACCGGCGTGGCCACGGGCGAGCTCACCCCCGGCCAGGTCAACCGGGCCGTGCGGCGTGCGGCGAAGCTGGTCAACGAGAAGGCCGCCGACGCCTTGCAGAGTGCGTCGGAGGGTTTCGAGCGGGTCATGGAGCTTGCGCTGCCCGGCCGCCTGGAGGAGGTGCCGGAGGACCTGGGATACGCGCTGATGGCGCTGCGGGATGCCGCGCGTACGGTGATCTCCGCGCTCGGTTCCACCCGGGACAAGTCCGTCCAGGACGAGGACGCCGTCCGGAAGCAGGCACTGGCCGCGGTGGAGTCGATCCATGGCGTCGCCGAACGCATCACGCAGGGGTCCGAGTACGACGTCGTCTGGTACGAACGCCACGACCGCTTCGGCGCCTCCGTGCGGGTCGCCCCGCTCTCCGTGTCTGGACTGCTCCGGGAGAAGCTCTTCGCCGACCGCTCCGTCGTCCTCACCTCGGCCACGCTGAAGCTCGGCGGAGACTTCAACGGAGTCGGCGCTTCGCTCGGGCTCGCACCCGAAGGCACTGCCGGCGACGACGTCCCGCAGTGGAAGGGGCTCGACGTCGGCTCGCCCTTCGACTACCCGAAGCAGGGCATCCTGTACGTCGCCCGGCACCTGGCGACACCGGGCCGGGAGGGCTCGCGCACGGACATGATGGACGAGCTCTCCGAGCTGGTGGAGGCCGCCGGCGGGCGTACCCTCGGGCTCTTCTCCTCCATGCGGGCGGCACAGGCTGCCGCCGAGGAGCTGCGGGGCCGGCTGGACAGGCCGATCCTGCTCCAGGGTGAGGAGACCCTGGGGGAGCTGATCAAGAATTTCGCGGCCTCACCGGAGACCTGTCTCTTCGGCACGCTCTCGCTCTGGCAGGGTGTCGACGTCCCCGGGGCGAGCTGCCAGCTGGTGGTCATGGACCGGATTCCGTTCCCCAGGCCCGACGACCCGCTGATGAGCGCGCGCCAGAAGGCCGTCGAAGAAGCGGGGGGCAACGGCTTCATGGCAGTCGCGGCCACGCACGCCGCGCTCCTGATGGCGCAGGGTGCCGGCCGGCTCGTCCGGGCCACGGGGGACAAGGGGGTCGTCGCGGTGCTCGACCCCCGCCTCGCGAACGCCCGGTACGGCAGCTATCTGCGGGCCTCGCTCCCCGACTTCTGGTACACGACCGACGGCAGTCAGGCCCGGCGCTCGCTCGCGGCGATCGATGCGGCCGCGAAGGCCGAGGAGAAGTAGTTCCGTACGGGGCAGGGCCACACGACGGGGCCCCGGGATCGGTACAGCTGATCCCGGGGCCCCGTCGAAGCAGGCGGATTTCACACCCGCCGCAGCACCGCCACGACCTTGCCGAGGATCGTCGCCTCGTCGCCGGGGATCGGCTGGTACGCGGAGTTGTGGGGGAGCAGCCACACGTGACCGTCCTCCCGCTTGAAGCGCTTGACCGTGGCCTCGCCCTCCAGCATCGCGGCCACGATGTCGCCGTTCTCCGCCACGGGCTGGCGTCGTACGGTGACCCAGTCGCCGTCACAGATGGCCGCCTCGATCATCGAGTCACCGACGACCTTCAGCACGAAGAGCTCTCCGTCACCGACCAACTGGCGGGGCAGCGGAAAGACGTCCTCGACCGATTCCTCGGCGAGGATCGGACCACCGGCCGCGATCCGGCCGACCAGCGGTACATACGACGCCGCAGGCTTCCCCGTGGTGTCCGTGGGCTGCGTGCTGGGCTGGTCCGAACCGCGCACCTCGTACGCCCGGGGGCGGTGGGGGTCGCGGCGCAGGAAACCCTTGCGCTCCAGGGCCATCAGCTGATGTGCGACGGAGGACGTACTGGAAAGGCCCACCGCCTGACCGATCTCCCGCATCGACGGGGGGTATCCCCGCCGTTGCACGGAGTCCCGGATGACCTCGATCACTCGCCGCTGCCGGTCCGTGAGCCCCGAGCTGTCCGCCCGGATTCCAGGAGGTCGTCCGGGCAGCGAGCGCGCTGGGCGCGCGGGCTCCGGCCCCTCCGTGTTCGTGACTGAGTCATTCATGGCATGCACCGGCTCGAGTCGGCTCTGGGAGCGGTCCTGGGCAGTGATGATGGCACTGTCTGCGGTGGTGGTCACGTCGGCCCCTCTCGAATGGTCTCCCTAGCTGCACAACGGTAGTAGCTTTCGAAAGGTTGCGCCAAACACACGTTCGAGTGAAAAACGAATAAAAGTCTGCTGAGTGTTCACTACTGGGTGTATGAGCGAAGCCGGGAGGCGTGCCGCCCGCCCTTGGGGCGAACGGCGATTCGGACCATTACGGTAGCGTTCGCGCCCGCGGGGCCGACGCGCGGGGTCGTCGCACCGGCCTCGTCCACACTCCCGCGACCGCCGACCCGCAATCGGTGGCGCCCCGCGCTTCCCGTACCCTCTTGCTCGGTCGTACGCTGCCTTCCGGCCGCCCGTGGTGCGCGACACGCGCCAGGGCCAAATGCCCGACCAAACCCAAGATCTAGTGGTTGGATTGTTCCAGCCGCCCAGAAGTTGTGGTCCCCGTCCTTCGGGGGTGCGGTCATCGCCTATGCTTGAGACTGCTTCGACGGCCCCTCACCGGGCCTGATGAGGCCATTCAGTCGCGCTGTGAGGGAGGGTTGGGAGCCATGCACTGCCCCTTCTGCAGGCACCCCGACAGCAGGGTCGTCGACAGTCGCACCACCGACGACGGAACGTCGATCCGCCGGCGTCGCCAGTGCCCCGACTGCTCCCGCCGTTTCACGACGGTGGAGACCTGCTCGCTCATGGTCGTGAAGCGCAGCGGCGTCACCGAGCCCTTCAGCCGCACCAAGGTCATCTCCGGCGTGCGCAAGGCGTGCCAGGGACGGCCGGTCACCGAGGACGCCCTCGCCAAGCTCGGCCAGCGGGTCGAGGAGGCGGTGCGTGCCACCGGAAGCGCCGAGCTGACCACTCACGACGTGGGTCTGGCCATTCTCGGCCCCCTGCAGGAACTCGACCAGGTCGCTTACCTGCGGTTCGCGTCCGTGTACCGGGCGTTCAACAGCCTCGAAGATTTCGAGGCCGCCATCGTGGAACTCCGCGAGCGGCAGCCTCCAGTACAGGAATGCGGGACCGGCGAGACCCTGGAGGTCCCCGTTCCCGCCGTCGCCGCCGACTGAGCGGCGCCGGCCGCTCGCCACTGGTCCGTGGACCGGCGACCGGGCGGCACAAAGACCTGCTCCGGATGCCCTGCGCGGCGTCCGAAGTACCAGACACAGACTGTGCCGGGGAAGTTCTCGGCACTTCAGGGCGTTTTTGCCCACATATGGGAGGCGGCATGACAGAGACGGCGAGCGGCCCGGCACGAGGTTCCCGCAGCAAGGGAACCAAGTCGACTGCGACCAAGCAGGGCCTGCGTATCGAGCGCATCCACACCACCCCAGGCGTGCATCCGTACGACGAGGTGGCGTGGGAGCGCCGTGACGTCGTCATGACCAACTGGCGCGACGGCTCGATCAACTTCGAGCAGCGTGGCGTCGAGTTCCCCGACTTCTGGTCGGTGAACGCGGTCAACATCGTCACCAGCAAGTACTTCCGCGGTGCCGTAGGCACCCCGCAGCGGGAGACCGGTCTGCGACAGCTCATCGACCGGATCGTGAAGACGTACCGGAAGGCCGGGGAGGACTTCGACTACTTCACGTCCCCCGCGGATGCGGAGATCTTCGAGCACGAGCTGGCGTACGCCCTCCTGCACCAGATCTTCAGCTTCAACTCGCCGGTCTGGTTCAACGTCGGCACGCCCCAGCCGCAGCAGGTCTCGGCCTGCTTCATCCTGGCCGTCGACGACTCCATGGAGTCGATCCTCGACTGGTACAAGGAAGAGGGGATGATCTTCAAGGGCGGCTCGGGCGCCGGCCTGAACCTCTCCCGTATCCGCTCCTCCAAGGAGCTGCTCTCCTCCGGTGGAAACGCCTCCGGCCCGGTCTCCTTCATGCGTGGCGCCGACGCGTCCGCCGGAACGATCAAGTCCGGTGGCGCCACCCGCCGTGCGGCCAAGATGGTCATTCTCGACGTCGACCACCCCGACATCGAGAACTTCATCGAGACCAAGGTGAAGGAGGAGGAGAAGATCCGCGCCCTGCGGGACGCGGGCTTCGACATGGACCTGGGCGGCGACGACATCACGTCCGTCCAGTACCAGAACGCCAACAACTCGGTCCGCGTGAACGACGAGTTCATGAAGGCCGTCGAGTCCGGCGGGAAGTTCGGGCTGCGCGCCCGGATGACCGGCGACGTCATCGAAGAGGTCGAGGCCAAGTCCCTCTTCCGCAAGATGGCCGAGGCCGCCTGGGCCTGCGCCGACCCGGGCATCCAGTACGACGACACCATCAACGCCTGGCACACCTGCCCGGAGTCCGGCCGGATCAACGGCTCGAACCCGTGCAGCGAGTACATGCACCTGGACAACACCTCGTGCAACCTCGCCTCGCTGAACCTGATGAAGTTCCTCAAGGACGACGGCCTGGGCAACCAGTCCTTCGAGTCCGAGCGCTTCGCCAAGGTCGTCGAGCTGGTCATCACCGCGATGGACATCTCCATCTGCTTCGCGGACTTCCCCACCGAGAAGATCGGTGAGAACACCCGCGCCTTCCGCCAGCTGGGCATCGGCTACGCCAACCTCGGCGCCCTGCTGATGGCGACCGGTCACGCGTACGACAGCGACGGCGGCCGCGCGCTCGCCGGCGCCATCACCTCGCTGATGACCGGCACCTCCTACCGTCGCTCGGCGGAGCTCGCGGCGGTCGTCGGTCCGTACGACGGGTACGCCCGCAACGCCGAGCCGCACCAGCGCGTCATGAAGCAGCACTCCGACGCCAACGCGGTGGCCGTGCACGGGGACGACCTCGACAACCAGATCTGGGCCGCCGCCACGGAGGCCTGGCAGGACGTCATCCGCCTGGGCGCGAAGAACGGTTTCCGTAACGCGCAGGCCTCGGTCATCGCACCGACCGGCACCATCGGTCTGGCGATGTCCTGCGACACGACCGGCCTGGAGCCCGACCTCGCCCTGGTCAAGTTCAAGAAGCTGGTCGGCGGCGGCTCGATGCAGATCGTCAACGGCACCGTTCCGCAGGCCCTGCGCCGCATGGGCTACCAGGAGGAGCAGATCGAGGCGGTCGTCGCCCACATCGCCGAGAACGGCAACGTGATCGACGCCCCCGGTCTGAAGCCCGAGCACTACGAGGTCTTCGACTGCGCGATGGGTGAGCGTTCCATCTCCGCGATGGGCCACGTCCGCATGATGGCGGCCATCCAGCCGTGGATCTCCGGCGCGCTCTCCAAGACGGTGAACCTGCCGGAGACGGCCACCGTCGAGGACGTCGAAGAGGTCTACTTCGAGGCATGGAAGCTGGGCGTCAAGGCGCTCGCGATCTACCGCGACAACTGCAAGGTCGGCCAGCCCCTCTCCGCGAAGACCAAGGAGAAGGAGAAGACGGCGGTCACCGCCAAGGCCGAGGACACCATCCGTACCGCGGTCGAGAAGGTCATCGAGTACCGCCCGGTCCGCAAGCGTCTGCCCAAGGGCCGCCCCGGCATCACGACCTCCTTCACGGTGGGCGGTGCCGAGGGTTACATGACGGCCAACTCCTACCCGGACGACGGTCTCGGCGAGGTCTTCCTGAAGATGTCCAAGCAGGGTTCCACCCTCGCGGGCATGATGGACGCCTTCTCCATCGCCGTCTCGGTCGGTCTGCAGTACGGCGTGCCGCTGGAGACGTACGTCTCCAAGTTCACCAACATGCGCTTCGAGCCGGCCGGTATGACGGACGACCCGGACGTGCGGATGGCGCAGTCGATCGTCGACTACATCTTCCGTCGCCTGGCGCTCGACTTCCTGCCGTTCGAGACCCGCTCGGCACTCGGCATCCACTCGGCCGAGGAGCGTCAGCGCCACCTCGACACCGGTTCGTACGAGGCCTCGCTGGAGGACGACGAGCTGGACATCGACAGCCTGGCCCAGTCCGCCCCCGTGCGGCCGGAGCCGCTGAAGGCGGTCGCCCCCGTGCAGGAGGAGGCCGGTACCCCGGCCCCGAAGACGGCGCACACCTCGGCGGAGCTCGTCGAGATGCAGCTGGGCATCAGCGCGGACGCCCCGCTCTGCTTCTCCTGCGGTACGAAGATGCAGCGCGCCGGATCCTGCTACATCTGCGAGGGCTGCGGCTCGACCAGCGGCTGCAGCTGACACCGGGCGGAATCCGGGCGCAACACCCGGTGAACGCTCATCCGGCAAGTAGTCCCTGTTGAGAGGGGCGTCAGCCTCGCGCTGACGCCCCTCTCGCGTGTCCGGAGCCTCACCTTCCGGACGGGCGGCTCCCCATCGTCGCGGCGAACGAGTCGGCGTCGCCGTCGAAGCCCCGTACCGCGTCGTGGAAGCGCCAGACGCCCGACGCGTCCCGGACGAACTCGGCGACGACGGCAGCCGTCGCGGCGCCGACGGCCGAGAAGTCGCTCTCGGCCAGGTTGAGGTACCCCTCGCGGACCTGCACCCCGGTGTTCTCTATCGCGGCGAAGGTCTTGTGGCCGTCGCGCTGCTGAATGGCCACACCGACCACGACCCGGCTGTACGACTCCGAGATCCGGTCCAGCTCCAGTGTCATCACCTCGTCGTAGCCCAGGCCCTGGCCGGTCCGGCTGTCGCGGTTGAGGGTGATCGTGCCGTCGGGAGCGCGGCTGTCGAAGTGCACGAGATACGCGGGGTCGCCGTACGGCTCATCGGCCGGATAGGTCGCCGCGATGATGTCGAGGTCGTTGGGGGGCTCGCCCTGAGAACTGGGGTCCCACTTGAGCCGGACCTCGACCTTCTCGATGTCCTTGTTGGGAGTACTCATCGGACTTCCCTCCTTCGCGCGGAGCCGCCGCTCCGGTTCTATCACCCGATCATGTCCGTAACTGTCCGTGGAACCAACCGGCTTGGCCGCGGGTGGCGGAATCGGGCCACGCGAGCGCCCGGGGGTGTCTCAATAGGGCCCGGAGGTGTCTCAATGCGGTATCCGCCGCGGCGGGCGCTGCCGGATCTCGTCCCGGAAGGCCTCGATCGCGCTGCTGACCTGACGTATGAGGTGGGTGTGCTCGATGCGGTCGAGGTAGAGGCAGTTACGGGCCAGCCCCTCCAGCTCGAAGGCGAAGTACAGCGACATCAGGGGGTTGATGAAGAGTTCGCTGTCGCGGGTCCGCGAGGTGAACCGGACATCCCCGAACTCTCCCCGGACCGCCGCGGCGATTGACCCGTTGACGATGCTCGGATGGTCGGGGGTGTTCTCCTGCGCGTGCGCCACGGCGTCGAGGAAGAGCGCGCCCTCGCGCGCCTCGCGCGACACGGAGAACGCCCCGAGGTAGGCGCCGTCGCGGTCGAGCGCGGCGATGTTCTCCAGTACGAGTCCGTGACTGACACCGTGGTACGCGTCGACGCCGAAGCCGATGGAGACCACCAGACGCTCCGGTACGTCGAGCGCGGCGAGCGCCGCGACGCTGGTCAGGTCCTCCTCCGGAGTGCCGAGGCCGGACTCGTCGCCGCGCATCAGGATGTCGGTGCCGCCGTCGACGAGAACGACCGCGTCGATGTCGTACCGCTCGATCAGCGCACGGTAGGCGGCCCGCAGGGGCTGTACGCCCGTCCGGGCCAGGGCGTGGACGGTGCTCGGGTAGCCGTGCAGGGCGAGCCACTGGGCGAGGGTCCGCTCCGGGAAGTACGACTGGTGGAGGGACGTTTCGGGCGTGATGACGGCGAGGTCGGGCGCGAGCCAGGAATCGAGGGGGAGCCCCTCGAGGGCGCTGAACGACAGGTTGGCGAGCTGCACCTGCTTGTTCCGGTGCAGGAGGGCCAGCGCGAGGGGGAGACCGGCGTAGATGTCGAAGCCGCCGCCCGCACCGGAGATGAGGATCCGCTCCGCGGATTCGAGGCGGTCGAACAGCGGATTGGCGTACAGCGATGTCATGTTGATCATTCTGCGACAGGGCGGGGCCCCGGTTCGGTCCACTCCACCGGAGCGTGACCCGCGCCACGTCCGGCACCCGTACGATGGAGCGGTGCTGGTCAAGTGGATTCGCTGCAATGTGGTGGACCGTCGAGGTTTTGAGCATGGGCAGCGGAAGTGGGCGGGGCTGCTGGGTGAGCCGGGCTTCCGGGGGCAGGGCGGTGGCTGGAGCCGTGGCCGGCCTGAGGTGGCCCATGTCTTCGCGTTCTGGGAGAACCGGGTCTTCTACGACTCGTTCATGGCACGCGGGCACGACGCGCTTGCCGCCGCGCAGTCCGGTACGTGCAACGACATCCAGGTCAAGCTGTTCGACTACCGCTTCGATGTGAAGACCGGCTTCGAGCCCCGGTTCACCGACGCGGACGTGCTCAGGGTGGCCCACAGCACGGTGCACGAGGACCGGGTCGAACACTTCGCGCTGATGCAGCAGAGGGTGTGGAACCCGGCGATGGCCGGATCACCCGGGATGCTGCGCGGGGTGTTCGCAGAGGCGCCGGGCCATGAGTTCCTGGTCTTCTCGATGTGGCAGTCGAGCGCCGAACACGGCAAGTACCGGGCGGGCAGCGTCGAACGGCTCTCGCAGCGGGCGCAGACCGAGGACGACGTGGCGGCGCTCACCGGCGACGTCGTGCAGCTCGAACCGTCGTGGACGGTGTGAGCAGCGGGGACTGCGCCGCGTTGCACCCGCGACATGCGCCTGCCCGGGTTCCGGACAATTGCTCGAACCGGAGCGACTCGATCTAGGGTCGTTACATGGCACGACCGCAACGCATTGTCCTCGTCCGGCACGGCGAGTCCGAGGGCAATGCCGATGACACGGTGTACGAGCGCGAGCCCGACCACGCGCTGAGGCTCACCCCCACAGGCCTGCGGCAGGCCCGCGAGGCCGGGGTGCGGCTGCGTGAGCTCTTCGACGGGGAGCAGGTCAGCGTGTACGTCTCGCCCTATCGCCGTACGCACGAGACGTTCAGCTCCTTCGGTCTGGACCTCGACTGCGTGCGGGTGCGGGAGGAGCCGCGGCTGCGCGAGCAGGACTGGGGGAACTGGCAGGAAAGGGACGACGTCAGGCTGCAGAAGGCGTACCGGGACGCTTACGGGCACTTCTTCTACCGCTTCGCGCAGGGCGAGTCCGGTGCGGACGTGTACGACCGGGTCGGATCGTTCCTGGAAAGCCTGTACCGGAGCTTCGAGGCCCCGGACCACCCGCCGAACGTCCTGCTGGTCACCCACGGACTGACCATGCGGCTGTTCTGCATGCGCTGGTTCCACTGGTCCGTGGCGGAATTCGAATCGCTGTCGAATCCCGGCAACGGGGAGTCCCGGACGCTGGTGCTCGGCAAGGACGGGCGCTACACCCTTGACCGGCCCTTCGAGCGCTGGCGCACACCTGAGCCGTACGGCATCACCGGATAGAGTGGAAGCGATGACCGAAACGGCTTCCGACCAGCGCTTCGAACGCGCCCTTGCCAGCCTGCGCGGCCTCTCCGTGGGAGACGCCCTGGGTTCCCAGTTCTTTGTGCCCGCCAACTATCCGCTCCTGAAGGACCGGGGCCTGCCCCCAGGGCCCTGGCAGTGGACCGACGACACCGAAATGGCCTGTTCGGTCCTGGCCGTGCTCCGCGAGCACGGCCGCATCGACCAGGACGCGCTCGCCGGCTCCTTCGCGGTGCACCACGACTTCGACCGGGGATACGGCCCGGCCGTGAACCGCCTGCTCAGGCTGGTCCGGGAGGGCGGGGACTGGCGGGAGCTGGCATCCGCACTGTTCAAGGGCCAGGGCTCGTGGGGCAACGGCTCGTCGATGCGCATCGCACCGCTCGGTGCCTGGTACGCGGACGACCCCGAGCAGGCCACGCACCAGGCCGAGATCTCCTCGTACACCACCCACCAGCACCGGGAAGCCGTCGTGGGCGCGATGGCCGTGGCGGCAGCGGCCTCGCTCGCGGCCTCGCCCTCCGGCCCCCCGAAGCCGACGGAGCTCCTGGACGGCGTCATCGCGCTCGTGCCGCGCAGCGCGGTCGGCGCCGGGCTGCGCAGGGCCCGCGACATGCTCGACTACCAGGACGCCGGCACGGTCGCCGCGGTCCTCGGCAACGGCCGCCGTACCAGCGCGCACGACACCGTCCCGTTCGCCCTGTGGTCCGCGGCGCGCAGCCTCGGCGATTTCGAGCAGGCCTTCTGGGTCACGGCACAGGCGGGCGGAGACGTCGACACGACCTGCGCGATCGTCGGCGGGGTGGTCGCGGCAGGCGCGGCGGGTGCGCCGCCGGCGGACTGGACGGCGCAGACCGAGGCCCTGCCCGGCTGGCTGACGCGGTAGGAGCGGCGCGCGGCACCGAACTGTCACGGTACTGCCACAGCGCTTCCCCCTTCGGCCGACGGCCGTAACGCGGGGTTACTCTTTCGGCCACGCCGCCCTCGGTGATCATTACGACGGGTGCGCACCGAATGAGACGCCGGGGGGCCGCGCGCTGCCCAGGGCTCGCGTGAGCGGACCTCGGTGGGGAGGGGTCCCATGTCAGATCACAGCTCAGAAGCACCCCGGCCCGAGAGCCCGTCCGGGGCGGCGGATCCGCCGGGGACGACCGGGCCGGCCGGAACATCACCGCAACCGGGCACACCCGATCCGTCGACGGGCGGGGCGCCTCAGGCGTCCGAGCCGCTCCCGACGTCACCGCAGCCCGCGCCGTCCGGAACCGCGCAGATGCCCGACCGGGGCAAGGCGCCCGAGCCGATGCAGGTGCCCGCGCGGACCACCGCGCCGGAGCCGACGGCACCGGGAGAGCGCGACGCATCGCCCGAGCCGGGGGAAGCGGGGGAGGGTGACGCACGGCCCGAGCCGGGGAAGCGCGCCGCACCGCCGGAGCAGACGGACCCGGCGAAGCGCGACGCGCCGCCGGAGCAGACGGCACCGGGGAGGCGCGACGCACTGCCGGAGCCTCCGAAGATGCCGCTCTACGCGCAGCAGGTGCGGCCGCAGCAGCCACCCGCCCCATGGGGCCACACCAAGCAGACACCGCCGGTACTCTCACGGCTCCGTCCTGCCGAACCGGGGACCATCGACGGTGCCACTCTCTGGTCCGTGCTGGCGACCGCGGTGCTCAGCGCCCTCCTGCTCGGTGACGGGATCGGCCCGAACCTGCTCGTCGTGGCGGTTCCCGCGGCACTCGCGGCGTACTTCGCCGCCCGGGCGGCCGGTCGCCGACTGCGCCCGTGGACAGCCGTCTGGGCGGCCGGTGGTCTGGCCCTCCTCGGCATCCCGGCACTCCGGGACGCCGGCTGGCCGACCTTCCTCGCCGTCGTGTCCGCGGTGGCGCTGGGCTCGCTCGCGCTGCACGGCAGCCGGAACTGGCTCGGGATGTTCCTCGGCTCGGCAGGGCTGTTCACGTCCGTCGCCCGCTCGCTCGGCTGGGCCGCCCACGGTGTCCGGGACCGGATGGCGGGCTCCCGCGGCCGGTGGGGCGTCGTGCTGCGGACCACCGCCGTGGCGGTCGTGCTGCTCATCGTGTTCGGAGCACTCTTCGCGAGTGCCGACGCCGCCTTTGCCGATGTGCTCGGCAGTCTGATCCCCGATGTGTCGCTGGGCGAGGGCCCATGGCGGCTGTTCCTCGCCGCGATCGGCCTCGTCGGTGCGCTCGCGGCCGCGTACACCGCCGCGGCGCCGGTGCGCTGGGACGACGTGACCGTACGTCCGGGCAGGCCCCGCGGGCGGCTGGAGTGGGCGCTGCCGCTGATCTTCCTGAACCTGCTCTTCGCCGTCTTCCTCGCCATTCAGCTCACCGTGCTGCTCGGTGGATACGACAGGGTGATGGCCGAGACCGATCTCAGCTACGCCCAGTACGCCCGCGAGGGCTTCTGGCAGCTGCTCTGGGCCACTCTGCTCACGCTGCTGGTCATCGCGCTCGCGCTGCGCTGGGCTCCTCGCGGCGGAGCGCGTGACCGCACGCTCGTGCGAGGTGTTCTCGGCACGCTGTGCCTGCTCACTCTCGTCGTCGTCGCCTCCGCGCTGCGGCGCATGGATCTGTACGTCGATGCGTACGGTCTGACCCGGCTGCGGATCTCGGTGGCGGCGATGGAGCTGTGGCTGGGCGTGGTCCTGGTGTTGATCATGGCGGCCGGGGTGCTCGGCGCCAGGATGCTTCCCCGTGCCGTTGCGGCGAGTGCTGCCGTCGGTGTGCTGGCCTTCGGGCTGATCTCGCCGGACGGTCTGATCGCGGAACAGAACGTCCAGCGCTATCGCAGTGATCACTCGATCGACATCGACTACCTCCGTGGCCTCTCGGCCGATGCGGTGCCGGCGCTGGACACCTTGCCGGAGCCGCTGCGTTCCTGTGCTCTCGATGAGATCCAGCGGACGCTGCGAAGCTCGCACACCCCTTGGTACGCGACGAGTTGGGGTGAGGCGCGGGCCAGGGACATCCTCGGCGACTGGGATCCCGGTGTTCGGGTGCGGAACTGCCAGGGGCTGGGATCCGAGGGCGGGGGGAGCGAACGGGACGGCGACGGGGGCGACACGTACGACCCGTACGACCCGTACTGATCCGTGCGGCCTGTACGGAATCCGTACTGATCCGGCAGGCCCCTTACAGGACTGATCCGGCAGGCCCCGTACAGGATCCGTTCGGCCCGTACCGGACCGGTCCCGAGCCGTGTGGGCCGATCCGGCGGCCTGCGGCTGCCGCCGTCCCTTCAGGGGCGGTCCCTGGGGCCCGTCCGCCGGATCAGGGCCGGACGGGCCCCAGGCCGTTGCGCCCCAGCGGGGCGGGCGCCGTGGCGGGCGATCAGGGTCGGACAGGCTCCATGCCGTGGGCCTCATCTTCAGGCCCTGCCACCGCCAACTCCCCACAGCCGCAGGTGAGGCGCAGCTACTCCCCGTACGCTCGGCGTCACACATTGGCGACCCCGGCAGCGCTCGCAACGCTCCGGGGTCGGTCGGCCAGTCCCGGGAGGGCGCCCCTGCAGGCCTCTCCTGGCGGCGGTGTCGTGAGTCGTCCGGGGCGCGGTTTGAGGCGGCGCCGGCTGACATCCGACCCGGGGTGTTGCCGGCGTCCTCATCGGCGTACGCTTGCTGGCGCCATGCCGTACGAACCACCCACGCACACCGTCGAGCGCTCACTGCGCGCCACCACCGGTGCCAAGACCGTCGCAGGTGTCGACGAGGTCGGACGCGGAGCGTGGGCGGGACCGGTCACCGTGTGCGCCGCCGTCACCGGTCTCCGTAACCCGCCCGCAGGACTCACCGACTCCAAGCTGATCAGCCCCAAGCGCCGCGCGGAACTGGCGCCGCTGCTGGAGCGCTGGGTCACCGCCTACGGTCTCGGCGACGCCTCGCCGCAGGAGATCGACGAGCTCGGGATGACAGCCGCGCTCCGGCTCGCAGCCGTTCGTGCCCTGGAGGCGCTGCCGGTGCGGCCCGACGTGGTGATCCTGGACGGCAAGCACGACTACCTGGGCCGGCCCTGGCAGGTACGTACCGTCATCAAGGGCGACCAGTCCTGCATCGCGGTTGCGGCCGCCTCAGTGATCGCCAAGGTCCGCAGGGACGCGATGATGGCCGAACTCGGCGCGGAATCCGGCGAGTACGGGGACTTCGCGTTCGGTGCCAACGCCGGTTATCCGTCACCCGTGCACAGGGCCGCGCTCGAGGAACGGGGGCCCACGGCCCACCACCGCCTCTCGTGGTCCTACCTCGACGGGCTGCCCAGGTGGCAGCACCTCAAGAAGGTCCGCTTCTCCGCCGAGGCGGCCGCACTGGAAAGCGGGGGCCAGCTCGGCTTCGACTTTTGATCGCACATATGTACCCACCCGCTGATGCCTTCTGCATCGGCGTTTGATAGACAATCACCCATGTCCCCCGAGGAGCCTCAGATTCACGAGAGCGCCCAGGGTCCCCGCGTCACGTCGGCCACCGGCCGCACCGCGTCGACCCCTCGTCCTGTACCCGGTCCGCGTTCAGCGGCCACGCCGCGCCCCGGTCGCCCGGGTCCCGGCCCGGCGAGGCCCGCGCCCCCGGCGCCGCGCCCGCACCCCACCTCCGGCCGGCCCCAGGCCGCACCGCCGGAGAATCGTTCCGCGCAGCAGCTCCAGCTGATCCCTGCCTCGCCCGACGGCGCGCTCGCCGCCGCCGACGAGGCGGTCGACCTGCTGCTCGATTCCGGCCGGGCACCCGGCGACATCCTGGTGCTCACCACGGGCGAGCAGCATCCGTGGGCGACGCACGAGCTGTCCTTCGGTGAGGCCGCCTACTGGGCCCAACACGAGGCCGGCGACGACGTGTTCTTCGCCGGCGCCGCAGCCGCGGACCGGCTGAAGCCCCGGCCGGTGGTGATCGTCGCGGTGAACGGAGTCGTCGACGGCGCCGCCACGCGCGCCCTGTCCGCCGCGCAGCAGCGCGCCGGAGCCCTGCTGATCGTCTGCGGTGACCCGCAGCCCGTCAACGCGGTTCTCGGCGCGGGAGTCTGACCGCACCGCACGCAGGCCTGTGGTGACCCGGCTGCCCGCAAGGGCGGCCGGGCCCACGACCGGGCCTGCCCGCAAGGGCGGCCGGGCCTGCCCGCGAGGGTGGCCGTGTCCGTCCGGTTTCAGCGCGCCGCGCTGCGGTGCAGAGCCTGCGCCGCACCGCCGCCGGAACGCAGCGGGGCCGGATCATGGTCGAGCGCGGTGTCGGCGAGGGCGGCCGGCTGCGACGTGGAGTTGGGCCGGCGGCCGCCGCGGCCCTCACCCAGCACCTGCCAGCCGCCTCGGGTCAGCGTGATGTACGCGCCGCACCGCAGGCCGTGCAGGGTGCAGGCGTCCCGGAGCCCCCACATCCACGCCCCGTCCTCCTCCGTCCAGCGCTCGTCGCCCTCACGGCAGTAGAGAAGTACCGCGGTGCGGACGGGTGTGCGGCGGCGGAGATCGTGCGGGATGACCCGGCGCAGGTGCGCCAGCAGTGAGTTACGGAATTCCCAGCCGTCCGCCGTCACCGAGCGACGGGCGAAGGAGGCGCTGGCCGTCAGGCGTTCCTCGTGATCGAGCACGGCGACGACGGCGGTCGCCGGAGTCGGCCGGTGCCTGGTGTGCAGGCCGCTGACGACCTCGCGCGGACTGCGCAGCAGCGGTATGCCCGCCGCGGCCCACTCGGCCGGTTCGAGCATCCGGGCAAGGCGGTTGGCGGAGTCGGTGGCTGGCGACATCGATGTGGCTGCGGACGGTGCGAATCCGAAGGTCACGGTCCTCCCTTCGCATACGCGCCCACGATGCGGGCAGGGTCGGGTGAGGGCGCACCGCGGCACAGCCCTTCCGGGCCGCGAAAGGGACCGTGCGGGGAGCGAGTTCAATTCTTCCTGGCGTATCGGCGGGCGGCAACGAGCAATTGGCGCAGCTGACGGTAATCAGCCGGAATGACACGGATATCCCTGCCCAGTCGGACCCCGGATGACGCCATCCGTCACGCCTGAACAGCGAGGACCAGCGGAAACACTCCCTCCGCTCCGGCCCGTCGCAGCAGCCTGGCCGCCACGGCGAGGGTCCAGCCGGTGTCCGAGAGATCATCCACGAGCAGTACCGGGCCGTGCGCCTGAGCCAGGGCCTCCGTCAACTCGGGCCCCACGACGAGCATCTCGTGCAGCGCCCGGACCCGCTGGGCGCTGTTGGTCTGCGAGATCCGGACCCCGTCGGCACCCGGAGCATGCCCGACGCTGCCCAGGAGGGGCATCCGCCCGACCTCGGCGATACGGCTGCCGAGGGAGTGGACGAGCTGGGGCCTGCTGTGCGAGGCGACGGTGACGACACCGACCGGCCTGGGCACGGCATCCACGGCCCCCGGCGCCCAGCCGCCGGGCCCCTTGGCCCAGTCGGCCAGGACCGTCACCACCGCGTCGGTCACATCGTCGGGTACCGGTCCGTCCGGGGCCTGTGCGGCCAGCATGGGGCGCAGCCTGTTGCCCCAGCCGATGTCGGACAGCCTTCCCAGCGCGCGTCCGGTGCCGGACAGTTCCCCCGCGGGGATACGGCCCTTGAGGTCGACGCCCACCGCGGCAAGTCCGGTCGGCCACATCTTGCGGGGTTCCACCTCGACGCCGGGCCTGCCGAGCTCGCCCCGAGCGGTGTCCAGCGCGGCCGTGGAGACCGCTTCGTCGAACCGGGCGCCGGCGCAGTTGTCGCAGCGCCCGCAAGGGGTCGCTTCCTCGTCGTCCAGCTGGCGGCGCAGGAACTCCATCCGGCAGCCGCTCGTGGTGGCGTAGTCGCGCATCGCCTGCTGCTCGGCGGCCCGTTGGCGGGCGACCCAGGCGTAGCGCTCGGAATCGTAGACCCACGGCTCTCCCGTGGCGATCCAGCCGCCCTTCACCCGCCGGACCGCCCCGTCGACGTCGAGGACCTTGAGCATGGTCTCCAGGCGAGTGCGCCGCAGGTCGACCAGCGGTTCCAGGGCAGGCAGCGAGAGCGGGCGCCCCGCCTGTGCGAGCGCGTCGATGGTGCGGCGGACCTGCTCCTCCGGGGGGAAGGCGACCGAGGCGAAGTACTGCCAGATAGCCTCGTCCTCCTTGCCCGGCAGCAGCAGCACCTCCGCGTGCTCGACACCGCGACCCGCGCGTCCCACCTGCTGGTAGTAGGCGATGGGGGAGGAGGGCGACCCCAGGTGCACGACGAAGCCGAGGTCGGGTTTGTCGAATCCCATGCCGAGCGCGGAGGTCGCCACCAGGGCCTTGACCCGGTTGGCCAGCAGATCGTCCTCCGCCTGTTGCCGGTCGGCGTTCTCGGTGCGGCCGGTGTACGACGCGACGGTGTGTCCGCACTGACGGAGATAGGCGGTGATTTCCTCGGCCGCCGCGACCGTCAGGGTGTAGATGATTCCCGAGCCGGGCAGATCCTTGAGGTGATCACCGAGCCATGCCAGCCGGTGCGCGGCGTTGGGCAGTTGCAGCACGCTGAGGCTCAGGCTCTCCCGGTCCAGCGGGCCGCGCAGCACCAGCGCGTCCGTACCCGCGCCGGTGCCCAGTTGCTCCGCGACGTCCGCGGTCACGCGGGCGTTCGCCGTGGCGGTGGTCGCGAGCACCGGCACGCCTGAGGGCAGATCGGCAAGCATGGTCCGAAGGCGCCGGTAGTCGGGCCGGAAGTCATGGCCCCAGTCGGAGATGCAGTGCGCCTCGTCGACCACGAGCAGCCCGGTCGCGGCGGCGAGCCTGGGCAGGACCTGGTCCCGGAAGTCGGGATTGTTGAGGCGCTCGGGGCTGACCAGCAGCACATCCACCTCTCCGGCGGCCACCTCGGCCTGGACGGTGTCCCACTCCTCGGTGTTGGACGAATTGATCGTGCGGGCGCTGATCCCGGCCCGGGCCGCGGCCGCGACCTGGTTGCGCATCAGTGCCAGCAGCGGCGAGACGATCACGGTCGGCCCACTGCCCTGCGCGCGCAGCAGCGAGGTGGCGACGAAATACACGGCGGACTTGCCCCAGCCGGTCCGCTGGACGACCAGTGCCCTGCGCTTGTCGGCGACCAGCGCCTCGATGGCCCGCCACTGGTCCTCACGCAGCCGGGCGGTGCCGGAGGCGTCCCCGACGAGTCGGGCCAGTACGGAATCGGCCGAAGCCCTGAGCTCTGCGCGGTCTGCGTTGGTCATGACCCCATGCAACCCGATGGGTACGACAAACCACGAACGGCCGCGCGGCGCCTGTGGATAAGTTATCCACAGGGGGTCGCGGATTCTCGCCGGGCACGAGACGGTCATGCCATGAACAAGCACCACGAATCCACCGGACCGTCCGACGAGCAGCAGATCACCCTGCGAGGCCCGGCCGAGCTGGCTGACGCCCTCCCGTACCTCATGGGATTCCATCCGAACGACAGCGTGGTCATGGTGGCCCTGCACGGCGGCCGTGGCCGCTTCGGCGGGCGGCTCAGGCTCGGCATTCCACAGTCCGCGCAGGAATGGCCGTCGGTCGCCGAGCAGCTCGCCGAGTGCCTGATCAAGGGGAGCGAACGGCGCGGCGGCCGGCCGGACGCGATCGTCATCTTCCTCTGCCAGGACCCGGCCGACGGCGAGACCGGCAACGGGACCATGGAGCGCCTGCGGCCCTTCGCCCAGCGCCTGCGGACCGCCTGCGGTGACCTGGACGTACCGGTGCTCGAAGCGCTCTGCATCTCCGACAACCGCTACTGGTCCTACTGCTGCCCCGATGCCCGCTGCTGCCCGGCCGAAGGTAATCCGCTGGCCATGCCCGGCACCTCGGTGATGGCGGCGGCAGCGACCTACGCCGGCATCCAGGTACGGGGATCGCTGCGTGAGATGGAGGCGAGGCTGGCGCCCCTGACGACCACGACGGGTAAGGAACAGCAGCAGGCCCTCGACTCGGCAGGTGCCGCGCTGGTGCCGAAGCTCCTGGAGGAGGAGAGCCGCAGGGAGGTCGGCGGCTCGACCCTGAAGCTCGCCCGGCGGCTCATGAAGCGCCTCGGGCAGGCGCCGGCGGCCGTGCCCTCGCTGGCCGACCTCAACGACGACCGGCTGATCAGCGACGAGGAGGCGGCCGCGGTGATTCTCGGTCTCCAGGACCGGGAGACCCGGGACCGGGCCGCGGAATGGATGGAAGGACCCGAGGCGCAGTCCGCACTGCGGCTGTGGCGGGCGCTGGCCCGCCGCTGTGTCCCGCCCTACGAGGAACACGCGGCGGCCCCGCTCACGCTGGCCGGCTGGGTCGCGTGGTCCACCGGCGACGAACCGGCTGCGCGGGTCGCGCTGGGCCTCGCCCTGCGACTGGACCCCGCGTACACCTTCGCCCAGCTCCTGCACGAGGCATGCAATCAGGGCCTCGATCCGGAGACGCTGCGACGCTGCCTGCGCGGTGAGCGCGGCACGCGGACGGTACGGCGCGGTCACCGTGCGGAACGGGTCGCGGGGGCCCGTTCCGCACGGGCGCAGGCAGTCGGGCGGCGCAGGACGCCGCAGGGCTCGGTCAGGCCCGGAACGGCAACCGGTCGACGAAGGGCCGGACAGTCGCGGGCCCAGGGGCGCCGCGGGTCCAGGACCGGTCGGTGAGGTCTGTGCGGTACGGGGTCCTCGACTGCGACTGCGACTGCGACTGCGACCGCGACTGCGACTGCGACCGCGACGGCCTCCAGGCACGTGATGGCAGTACGTACAGGCCGGGCGCACGGCTGCGAACCGCGGTGGTCGGGCAGGTGGCCGGGGCCGGGCCGCCTCGGGCGGTCGCCGGCAGCCTGGCCGTTGTGCGGGGCGGGCGGGGACGCGACCGGACGGGGCGGCGGTCAGCGGACGCGGGGTGGCGGTGCAGGAGGGGTGTCGGTGACCGCGCACTCGAGGGCGGGTCGTGGCGCGGCGGAGGCGAGTCCCGGCCGGTGCGGTGACGGACGAAGAGCGCGACGAAGGGAGTGTTTATCGTCAGGCAGACGACTATGATCACGACATGCCGCCCTACGACCCGTCGACCTTCCCGCCCTTCGCTGTCACCGTCGACCTGGTCGTGCTCACGGTGCGCCGTCACGCGCTCTGCGCCCTGGTGGTGCGCCGGGGCGAGTCGCCCTTCCAGGGCAGGTGGGCACTGCCCGGCGGCTTCGTCAAGGCCGACGAGGACCTCGGCGCCGCCGCGGCGCGTGAGCTCGTCGAGGAGACGGGGCTCTCCGCGCACGACCCTTCGGCCCCGGCCGCCGGGAACGGCGCCCACCTGGAGCAGCTCGCCACCTACGGGGACCCGGGGCGTGATCCCCGGATGCGCGTCGTCAGCGTCGCCCACCTGGCGCTGGCTCCTGACCTGCCTGCACCTCGGGCGGGCGGGGACGCGAACAGCGCGCGCTGGGCGCCCGTCGGTGACCTGCTCGGTCCGGAGGGCGGCTACGGCCGGGACGGTGAACACCGGGCGCCGTTGGCCTTCGATCACGCGCAGATCCTCGCCGACGGAGTGGAACGGGCGCGCTCCAAGATCGAATACTCCTCGCTGGCCACCGCGTTCTGCCCGCCCGCGTTCACGGTCGGGGAGCTGCGCAGGGTGTACGAGGCGGTCTGGGGCGTAGTGCTCGACCCGAGGAACTTCCACCGCAAGGTGACGGGCACCCCCGGCTTCCTGGTACCCGCCGGCGGCACGACCACCAGGCAGGGCGGCCGTCCCGCGCAGCTCTTCCGGTCGGGCTCGGCCACCGTGCTCAATCCGCCGATGCTGCGGCCCGAGGTCTGATCCTGCTTCAGCGATAGCGCGATGCCCGGGCGGGCATCGATACCGGTTGCAGGGGCCATTGCGGGACCAGGTGCGGGGCCGGCCGGAGCGCCGTAGATTCGACGCTCCGCAAAAAGTCGGATATGTCGGGTTATCTTGCTGCGGTACCCGCTGCTGTCGAGCGGTCTCACCTCCTGCGAGAGAAGCGATGCTCCAGGCCATCGGACTCACCAGCGCCCGCCACCGCGGTCTTCCGCCCGCCGTGGACGACCTCACGTTCGAAGCCGGTTCCGGCTGCGTCACCGCTCTTCTGGGCGCACCGGGCTCCGGCAAGACCGAAGCCCTGCGGCTGATGCTCGAACTCGAGCCGGGCCGGGGGATCACCTACTTCCGAGGCAGACCGCTGCACCGCGTGGCGCAGCCCGCGCGCGAGGTGGGGGTCCTGCTCGGTGACGTGCCGGGCCATCCGGTCCGTACCGCCCGCGGGCAGCTGCGCATGCTCTGCGCCGCGGCAGGGGTACCGGCGTCCCGGGCCGACGAACTGCTCGAAACCGTCGGCCTCGCCGGGCTCGGGGACCAGCGCATCGGCACGCTCTCCCTCGGTATGGACCGCAGGCTGGCCCTCGCGTCCGCGATGCTCGGTGATCCGCACACACTCATCCTCGACGAACCCGCGGAAGGCCTCACCACCCGGGAGGCCGGCTGGCTGCACGGGGTGCTGGAGTCGCACGCCGCCCGGGGCGGCACCGTCCTGTTCACCACCGGCGATCCCAAGGAGGCCGCACGGTCGGCGGGCCATGTGGTGACCATCGACAGGGGACGAGTGGTCGCGGACCAGGGCGTCGCCGACTTCTCCCGGACCCGACTGCGCCCCCGTGTCGCGGTGCGTTCCCCGCACGCCGCCCGCCTCGCCGCTGTCGTCAGCCGTGAGGCGCGAGCGGCCCGGCGCTCCGTGGAGGTCGTCACCGAGGCGAGCAGGAGCCGTCTCTCCGTGTACGGCAGCAGTTGTGCGGAGATCGGCGACGCGGCGTTCCGTCACGGACTTCCCGTCCATCAGCTCGCCGACGAGATCGGCGACGCAGGCCCGTTCGCCGGCCATGGCGTCCCCGGCCACGGCATTTCTGAACCCGGCGTTCCCGGAGACGAGACTCCCGGAGGCGTCACGTCCGAGGCCGCCGGTGACGGGAGTGGGCCCGCACGGCGTCCGGCCACCGGTCCGACCGGGCCGGACCTTCCGCCGCCGATCAGGCGGCGTCCGGCCCGCGGCCCGCTGCGGCCGGTGCGTTACGAACTGCGCCGTCTCTTCGGGACCAGGACCACGACCTTGATCATGGTCATCGCCCTGGTCGCCTCGGCCGGGATCTCGGTCCTGCTCGCCCGCAACGGGCGTACGCCGCTGCCGAACGTGCTCGCCGCCTGGCCCTCCCTGCTCCCGCTGCCGCCCGCGGCACTCGGCGCCGGGCTGCTCGGCGCGCTTTCCTTCGGTGACGAATTCCGCTACCCGGCGCTCGCGGCGGGCCGCGGCACCGTCCCCCGCCGCCTCGGTCTCCTGGTGGCCAAACTGGCCGTGTCCGCGGGCGTGGCGCTGCTGCTCGCACTGCTTGTCGTACTGGCCTCCGCGGCGTCACTCCGCCTTTTCTACGGCGCTGACTTGACCCGGATTCCGCCGAACGTGTTTTCGCTGGCCGTGAGTTGGTCGGGCCTGACCGTCGGCTGTGCCTGGGCCGGGCTGCTGGCCGCCGGGGTCTTCCGGGTGACCGCGGCGGGTGTCGCCGCGGTACTCGCCGTGCCGGTGCTGATGGTTCCGCTCGTCCAGAGGATGCCGAAGGCGCCGACCGCCCGTTCGATGACCGGTCTTCCGGGCCGGCTGCGGGATCTGGCGTGGCTGCAGTGGCCGCATGAGACGGACCGGTGGGTGCTGGCCGCGATGCGGGTCGTGGCGCATCCCGTGGGGACCGCACTGACCTTGTCGTTGTCGGTCCTCATCTGTGCGTATCTGTTCACCAGCCTTCGCGGCAGGGTGCGTTGGTGATCGCTCAAGGGTGTCGGACCCCCTTGAGTCTCATAACTCCGTTGGAAATGCCCTATTTATACCGATAAGGCGTCAATTGAGAGGCGGGTGCCGATCACCCTTTCGTGTGCTTTTCACCAAAGACCTCAAGGGGCGGCTGAGCCGCGCCGACAAAGGATGCGTGAGTACCCTTGCGCACACCATGATGACCGCCGCCCGCTCCGCCGACTCCGGCCTCGCCGGCCCGGGCGAACTCGACCGCTACAGCTACGCGGAGGCGCCGGCCGGCGAGCGTGCCGCCAGTCGTTCCTGGAGCGGTCCCGACAACGAGCTCGGCCGGGTGGGCCGGCGGGGATCGGCCAGCCGTGGCCGCGGCCTGCACGGCCAACTTGTTCAGCAGCTGGGACAGATGATCGTTTCCGGGGACCTGGGTGCGGACCGGCCCCTGGTGCCGGAGGAGATCGGCCAGCGATTCGAGGTCTCCCGCACGGTTGTGCGGGAGTCGCTGCGTGTGCTGGAGGCGAAGGGGCTGGTCAGTGCCAGGCCCAATGTGGGCACCAGGGTCCGGCCCGTCAGCGACTGGAACCTGCTCGATCCCGACATCATCGAATGGCGTGCCTTCGGTCCGCAGCGTGACGATCAGCGCCGCGAGCTGGGTGAGCTCCGGTGGACGATCGAGCCGCTCGCCGCCCGGCTGGCCGCAGGCCATGGCCGTGAGGATCTTCAGCAGCGCCTTACCGACATGGTCGAGATCATGGGGCACGCGCTCGGACAGGGTGACGTGATCACGTGTGCCCGGGCCGACGTGGAGTTCCACGCCCTGTTGATCCAGGCCGCCGGCAACCGCATGCTGGAGCACCTCTCCGGCATCGTTTCCGCCGCCCTGCAGGTCTCCGGCGGGCCGGTTACCGGTTGTGACCGCCCCAATGAGGCATCGCTCGGCCACCACGCGCGCATCGTCGACGCCCTCGCGTCCGGCGACTCCGCGGGTGCCGAAGCGGCCATGCGTCAACTGCTCGTGGTCCACCCCGAGGTGGAGCGAGTGGTGCCGGCGCCGCGCGAGCACTGAGCGCAGCACGGTCAGGGTGTATGAGCCATGTGTCGCCGGACCCCCACGGTCCGGCGGCACAATTGTGGGGGGATGTTGCCCCTGGTCGCGTTCGTCGCATATGAGGTGTGACTCGGGCCACGCGGATTGGGCGTAACACTCCTCGAAACAGCGCGATGACTTAAGAGGTGACCGCCGCGGAAGGAATACAGCAGCCATTCAGTGCGCTGTGGAGTTCTGAGGTGTAGCCCGCGCCGTCGGTACATTCCCAGCCCGACGGTCGTCGGTCCAGCCCTCTCCGGGGCCGGGCCGGAAGCCGTTTCCATCGTTCCGAGAGGTTGTTCGTGTCGGCCAGCACATCCCGTACGCTCCCGCCGGAGATCGCCGAGTCCGAATCTGTGATGGCGCTCATCGAGCGGGGAAAGGCTGATGGGCAGATCGCCGGCGATGACGTGCGTCGGGCCTTCGAGGCTGACCAGATTCCGCCAACCCAGTGGAAGAACGTTCTGCGCAGCCTCAACCAGATCCTCGAGGAAGAGGGTGTGACGCTGATGGTCAGTGCCGCGGAGCCGTCCAAGCGCGCCCGCAAGAGCGTCGCAGCGAAGAGCCCGGTCAAGCGCACCGCCACCAAGACTGTCGCGGCCAAGACGACCGTGACGCGGACCGTCGCGGCCACCGCCGCCCCGTCGGCCGAGACCGCGGACGGGGTGGCCGATGACGCCGCCGCGACCGCCCCTGCGAAGAAGGCGGCAGCCAAGAAGACGGCTGCCAAGAAGACCGCCGTGAAGAAGACGGCGGCGAAGAAGACTGCGGCGAAGAAGGCCGGCAAGCAGGACGACGAAGCCCTCGACGGCGACGACGCAGTCGAGGAAGTCAAGGCCGGCAAGGGTGACGAAGAGGAGGGCGAGGGCGAGAACAAGGGCTTCGTCCTCTCCGACGACGACGAGGACGACGCACCTGCGCAGCAGGTCGCCGTCGCCGGCGCCACGGCCGACCCGGTCAAGGACTACCTGAAGCAGATCGGTAAGGTCCCGCTCCTCAACGCCGAGCAGGAGGTCGAGCTCGCCAAGCGCATCGAGGCGGGTCTCTTCGCCGAGGACAAGCTGGCGAACGCCGACAAGCTCGCTCCGAAGCTCAAGCGCGAGCTGGAGATCATCGCCGAGGACGGCCGTCGCGCCAAGAACCACCTGCTGGAGGCCAACCTCCGTCTCGTGGTCTCGCTGGCCAAGCGGTACACCGGCCGCGGCATGCTCTTCCTGGACCTGATCCAGGAGGGCAACCTCGGTCTGATCCGCGCGGTCGAGAAGTTCGACTACACCAAGGGCTACAAGTTCTCCACGTACGCCACCTGGTGGATCCGTCAGGCGATCACCCGCGCCATGGCCGACCAGGCCCGCACCATCCGTATCCCGGTGCACATGGTCGAGGTCATCAACAAGCTCGCGCGAGTGCAGCGTCAGATGCTCCAGGACCTGGGCCGCGAGCCCACCCCGGAGGAGCTGGCCAAGGAACTCGACATGACCCCCGAGAAGGTCATCGAGGTCCAGAAGTACGGTCGCGAGCCGATTTCCCTCCACACCCCGCTGGGTGAGGACGGGGACAGCGAGTTCGGTGACCTGATCGAGGACTCCGAGGCGGTCGTGCCGGCCGACGCGGTCAGCTTCACGCTCCTCCAGGAGCAGCTGCACTCGGTGCTCGACACCCTCTCCGAGCGTGAGGCCGGTGTGGTCTCCATGCGCTTCGGCCTCACCGACGGACAGCCGAAGACGCTGGACGAGATCGGCAAGGTCTACGGCGTGACGCGTGAGCGCATCCGTCAGATCGAGTCCAAGACCATGTCGAAGCTGCGTCACCCGTCGCGTTCGCAGGTGCTGCGCGACTACCTCGACTAGATCACAGGACAGCACGGACCGAGGGCCCGGATCCCATGGGGGATGCCGGGTCCTCGGCGTATGTGCGGGTGCGGATCGGCGTCGGCCGAATGACTCTGGGTAGGCAAAGCCCATCACAGAGTCAGGAGTACGTATGTCCCGTACCGTCGTCCGCGCCATGACGGGGGCACTCGCCCTCACCGCCGCCGCGGCCGTGATACCGCTCGCATCCCCCGCTCCGGCAGTCGCGGACAGCATCGTGATCGGCGGTCAGCCCGCTCACGTCAAGGACAGCCCGTGGGTGGTGGCGCTCTCCAGCCGTGACCGTTTCGGAGGTAGCCGCGCCGGTCAGTTCTGCGGGGCGGTGGTGGTGGGACCGAAAAAGGTGCTGACGGCCGCGCACTGCCTCAGCCAGGAGGCGCTCGGTGTCGATGTCGACCAGGTGAGCGATCTGAAGGTCATCTCCGGCCGGGACGAGCTGAGCGGTTCCGGCGGCAAGGAGAGCGCGGTCAGCTCGACGTGGGTCAACCCCGGGTTCGACGCCACCACCAACAGCGGCGATGTCGCCGTGCTCACCCTGGCCGAAGCGCTGCCTGAGCAGAGCGTGATTCCGCTGGCCGAGGCCGGTGACGCCGGGTACCGGTCAGGCACTGCCGCGGTCGTCTACGGGTGGGGGGACACGACGGGCAACGGCGACTACGCAACGTCACTCCGGTCCGCGAACGTGACCGTCCTGTCGGACAGCTCGTGCGAGCAGGCCTACCCGGGCGGCAGGAACGGCACGTACGAAGCCTCTGCGATGCTCTGCGCGGGCGAACCGCAGGGCGGGTACGACGCATGCCAGGGAGACAGCGGAGGGCCGCTGGTGGCCGCTGGGCGCCTTGTCGGGCTGGTGTCCTGGGGCAGCGGTTGCGGCCGCGCGGGGAGCCCCGGGGTCTATACGCGGATCTCAGCCGCCATCGGGTGGATGGCGGACGCCGCCTGACCACTGACGGGCGCAGGTACGAGAACGGGCGGCTCCCTCTTTACGGAGGGAGCCGCCCGTCGGTCGGTCCAGGACCGGCCCCTGGCTCGTCGTGGATGTGAGGTGTCAGTGTTGTTCCTCTTCGGCGGCTTGGGCCTGCACGGCCGTCAGTCGGTCCGTCTCATCCTGTATTTCCGCGGCGATCTTCTTGAGTTCCGGCTCGAACTTGCGACCGTGGTGGGCGCAGAAGAGCAGTTCACCGCCACTGATCAGGACGACGCGCAGGTAGGCCTGGGCGCCGCAACGGTCACAGCGGTCTGCTGCGGTCAGCGGGCTCGCGGGGGTCAGAACAGTAGTCACGTCGCCTCTTCTCTAGCTCGACGAGCTGTCGTACCAGGGTCAACATCCAACCAGGCCGAAAACGTTCCCGCTCGTGGCTTTTCTTCGAAACTTCTTCTCGAGATGGCTGTCTGTTGCCGGTTCGCGGCGAATGTGCCGTATTGCGGGGCGCTACGGTTTCGCGTTGCTTGTCTTGTTCGGTCAGTCCGGTCGGCGGGCTTGCCGACTTGTTCATGAGGACGTGCCCGGAGCCTAAATGGTTCATGCCTGGAAGGGAACGTGATGTGCACGTCACTCCAACGAGGGATCGAACGTGTATGCGAGGCTGGACTAGTGTGAGGGTTCTCCGAGGGTGGCGTTACATCCGCTCTACCAGGCCTCGGTACCCTCTCAGCGGCGACCGAAGCCGAGCCCGTTACCCACTGGGCCCCAAATGAAATTCAGCGAGGAGCGAACCGCGTGACCGCCGATACGTCCGTGCCGTCCACTGCGCTGCTGACCGGAGCAGACCGAGACGGTTCCAACTACACCGCGCGGCACCTGCTCGTACTCGAGGGGCTCGAAGCGGTTCGCAAGCGCCCCGGGATGTACATCGGGTCCACCGACAGCCGCGGCCTCATGCACTGCCTCTGGGAGATCATCGACAATTCCGTCGATGAAGCTCTCGGCGGCTACTGCGATCACATCGAGGTCATCCTCCACGACGACGCCTCCGTCGAGGTCCGGGACAACGGCCGCGGCATCCCCGTCGACGTGGAACCCAAGACCGGCCTGTCCGGCATCGAGGTCGTGATGACCAAGCTGCACGCCGGCGGCAAGTTCGGCGGTGGCTCGTACTCCGCCTCCGGCGGTCTGCACGGTGTGGGTGCCTCCGTCGTCAACGCCCTCTCCGCCCGGCTCGACGTGGAGGTCGACCGCAACAGCGCGACCCACTCGATCAGCTTCCGGCGCGGGGTCCCGGGCATGTTCACCGAGCAGGGGCCGGACAGCCCCTTCGACCCGGCCAACGGGCTGCTCAAGGGCAAACGGGTCCCGAAGGCGCGTACCGGTACGAGGACGCGGTACTGGGCAGACCGGCAGATCTTCCTCAAGGACGCCAAGCTCAATCTGGAGACGCTCCACCAGCGGGCCCGCCAGACGGCCTTCCTCGTCCCCGGCCTCACGATCGTCGTGCGCGACGAGCGCGGCCTGGACGGCGAGGGCAAGACCGAGGAGACCTTCCGCTTCGACGGCGGGATCAGCGAGTTCTGCGAGTACCTCGCCCAGGACAAGGCTGTCTGCGACGTCATGCGGCTGACCGGGCAGGGCACCTTCAAGGAGACCGTGCCCGTCCTGGACGACCGCGGGCACATGACCGCGACCGAGGTCACCCGCGAGCTGGTCGTCGACATCGCCATGCGCTGGGGCACCGGGTACGACACCAACCTGAAGTCGTTCGTCAACATCATCGCCACCCCCAAGGGCGGCACGCATGTGTCCGGCTTCGAACGCTCCGTGACCAAGACGGTCAACGAGGTGCTCCGCTCGGCGAAGCTGCTGCGCGTGGCCGAGGACGACATCGTCAAGGACGATGCGCTGGAGGGCCTCACCGCGGTCGTCACCGTACGGCTGGCGGAGCCGCAGTTCGAGGGACAGACCAAGGAGGTGCTCGGCACCTCGGCGGCCAACCGGATCGTCGCCGGCGTCGTGGCCAAGGAACTCAAGGCGGTCCTGACCTCCACGAAGCGGGACGGGAAGGCCCAGGCCAGAGCGGTCCTGGAGAAGGCGGTGGCAGCCGCCCGTACCCGGATCGCGGCCCGCCAGCACAAGGACGCGCAGCGCCGCAAGACGGCTCTGGAGTCCTCCTCGCTGCCGGCGAAGCTCGCCGACTGCCGCAGCGACGACGTGGAGCGCAGCGAGCTGTTCATCGTGGAGGGCGACTCCGCGCTCGGCACCGCCAAGCTGGCCCGGAACAGCGAGTTCCAGGCGCTGCTGCCGATCCGCGGCAAGATCCTCAACGTTCAGAAGGCCTCTGTCTCCGACATGCTGAAGAACGCCGAGTGCGGCGCCATCATCCAGGTCATAGGGGCGGGGTCCGGTCGGACCTTCGACATCGACGCAGCCCGCTACGGCAAGATCGTTCTGCTGGTGGACGCCGACGTCGACGGCGCGCACATCCGCATCCTGCTGCTGACGCTCTTCCAGCGGTACATGCGGCCCATGGTCGAGGCGGGGCGGGTCTTCGCGGCCGTGCCCCCGCTGCACCGGATCGAGCTCGTCCAGCCGAAGAAGGGCCAGGACAAGTACATCTACACGTACTCGGACAACGAGCTGCGCCAGCGGCTGCTGGAACTCCAGCGCAAGAACGTCCGGTACAAGGACTCGATCCAGCGCTACAAGGGCCTCGGCGAGATGGACGCCGACCAGCTGGCGGAGACGACGATGGACCCGCGCTTCCGCACCCTGCGCCGGATCAACATCGGCGATCTGGAGTCGTCCGAGCAGGTCTTCGATCTGCTGATGGGCAACGAGGTGGCGCCCCGCAAGGAATTCATCACCAGCTCGGCAGCCACCCTGGACCGCTCGCGCATCGACGTCTGAGTCCGCGGCCCGTCCGGAGCCGTCGTCTCCACCCCTGGGTGGAGACGACGGCTCCACCCATGTTCAACCCCTGAGCCGATCCCCTGACCTGGACTTTTCCGTAGCGTCGGAGTCGTAGAACTTCCCGCGAATCGGAGGCGTCCATGTCCGGGCCGGTCAATGTCCTGGTGATCCTCGGGGTCATCGCTCTTGTGGTGGTCCGCCAGATCTCGGCGAGCCGGATCTCCGGCGACCGGCGCTGGTGGGTGCTGCCGGGCGTCCTGCTCGTCATGTCACTGCGCGAGCCCGGACTCGTGGACCACCATCACGAGACACTCTCCGTCGTCGTCCTGGGCGCCGAACTGGTCGTAGGGCTGGTCACGGGGGCCGCCTGGGGGTGGACGGCCCGGCTCTGGCGCGCGGAGGACGGCTCCGTCTGGAGCAAGGGGACCAAGGCCACCGTCTACGTCTGGACCGGGGGACTGGCGCTGCGGGCGGCTCTCTACGGGGTGGCCGCGGCGCTGGGCGTACATCAGGGCAGCCCCGCCCTGATGATGGCTCTGGCCGTGACGCTCCTGGTGCGCAGCGGGGTGCTGGCCCGTCGTGCCGCGGAGATACCGCCGTCGTACGGTGGCTCTGCTGACCGCACGCCGTCGGCGCCGGCATGGAAGGACCGTGTGTGACACCCGCTTCCTGGACGAGCTGGCCCTCGCGGGAGGCCCTCTCGCGGGACACCCGCAACCGCTCGCGGACCCTCATCGCATGGTCCGTACGGGCCGGGCTGCTCACCCTCATGCTCTGGGGGACCTTCACGGGCGGGCGGTTCGGGCCCTGGGAGATCATGGCGGGCCTGATCGGGGTACTCGGCTGTGCGGTGCTCGCGGTGGCCTTCTTCCGGGCCAGCCTGGAGAACCGTCTGTGGCCGTCCCTCGGGCTGCTCGCGGTCCTGATGCTGGCTGCCTTCGCGGCGCAGCAGGCCGGGGCCGGCGTGCCCGCGGCGGTGCTCTGGTGCGGCTGCGCAGTCACCGCGCTGGAGCGACTGCCGCTCTCGGCGGGGGTCCCGGCCACGGCGGTGGCACTCAGCGCCTACGCCGTCGTGAACACCGATGACTGGCTGACCACGGCCGTCACCACCGCGGGGCTCTGTCTCGCGGGTTACGTGCTCCGCCTGGACGCGGAGGCCCGCGGCAGTGCGCAGCGGCTGCTGACGCAGGAGCGGGCGGCCCGGGTGGCGGAGGCCGAAACGGCTGCTCTGGACGAGCGGTCCAGGATCGCCCGCGAGATCCACGACGTGCTCGCCCACAGCCTTTCCGCGCAGTTGGTGCATCTGGAGGCGGCGAGGCTGCTGATCGAGAGAGAGCCTGTGGGGGAGTTCCGGGACCAGGTCCTGCACCGGGTGGTGGCGGCCCGCTCCATGGCCCGTGAGGGCCTTGCGGAGACCCGCCAGGCGCTCTCCGCCCTGCGCGGCGAAGTGTCGCCGGTGGAGGACTTCCTGCGGCAGCTGGTGGCGGCCGAGCCGGCCGAGGTCCGGGTGGAGGGTGAACAGCGGACGCTGACCGCGGAGGCGTCGCAGACCGTCCGCCGGGTCGCGCAGGAGGCGCTGACCAATGTGCGCAAGCACGCGCCGGGGGCCCGGGTCCTGATCCGGCTGGAGTACCTGCCGGACGGGATCGCCCTGGAGGTAAGCGATTCGGGTGGGGGGAGTCCTGAGGGCGAGCTCGCTGTCAGTGGCTCCGGATACGGTCTGCTGGGGATGAGGGAGCGCGCCGAACTGCTGGGCGGCACGCTGGAGGCCGGCCCTGGCGAGGAGGGGTTCGTGGTGAGTCTGCGGGTGCCCGCGTGAGCGCGCGGGTGGTGGTGGCCGACGACCAGTCGGTGGTGCGTGAGGGAATCGTCATGCTGCTGGGCCTGTTGCCCGGCATCGAAGTGATCGGATCGGCCAAGGACGGCGAGGAGGCCGTGGCTCTCGTGGCCGAACTCTCCCCGGACGTGGTCCTGATGGATCTGCGGATGCCGCGCTGCGACGGTGTGGAGGCAACGCGCCGTATCCGCAGGGATTTCCCAGGCACCCAGGTCGTGGTGCTGACGACCTTCGCGGAGGACGATTCGCTCTTCCCCGCGCTCCGGGCGGGGGCTCGCGGCTATCTCACCAAGGACGCCGGGGGCGAGGAGATCGTGCGGGCCATCGAGGCCGTGCTCTCGGGTGAGGCCGGGCTCTCGCCCACCGTGCAGCGCCGACTGCTGGAACAGGTCAACACGGCCCCGTTGCCGGCCGACAGGACCGGTGAGCCGGACCAGCCCGACGGGATGACTCCCCGCGAGGTGGAGGTGCTCGTCCTGATCGCCGAGGGGATGTCCAACGCGGAGATCGCGCGCAGCCTGCACATCTCGCAGGCCACGGTGAAGAGCCACATCAACAACCTGTTCGCCAAGGCTGGGCTCCGCGACCGGGCCCAGGCGGTCCGCTATGCGTACGTTCGAGGGCTCGCACAGCCACCCCGAACATCCTTCACCTGAAGAGGTGAAGTCTCCTGATTGAAGTGCCCGGGATCTTCCCGATCTGCCCATTCTTGGGTACGCGGCCGAAACGGTCCGTGGACAAGGGGAGTTGTTCGGTGGAGAAGGAAGCAGGGCGCGAGGCCGCAGCGATGCGACTCGAAGACCCGTGGTACGACGCGCTGGCCTCCGGGTGGGGGGAACTGGACGGCACGGGAAGCTTTGCGCCTGCCGTGACTCCCGATTCCGTCGCTCCACAGCGCGGCCACAGCGCGGCGGACATCTATCTGGAGGTGCAGCGCAGCGAGGCCTTCCAGGAAGTGCGCCGCCGGTACCGGCGCTTCATCGTCCCCGCCATCCTCGCCTTCTTCGTCTGGTACCTCGCCTATGTCGTCACGGCGGTCACCGCGCCCGGCCTGATGGCGAGGCCGGTGGCCGGGGCGGTCAACGTCGCGATGGTCGCGGGACTCGGTCAGTTCCTCACGACGTTCCTGCTCACCGGGGCGTACGCGCGCCACGCACGGCTGCGCAGAGACCGGGCAGCTCTCGACCTGCGCTGGGAGACACAGGAGATGACGCGGGGGATCGGGCGTTGAGCGGCAATCACCAGACCCTGGCGCTCCTGCTGTTCAGCGCCTTCATCGCCGTGACACTCGGCATCACCACCTGGGTGAGCCGCAACCGGCACGGTTCGGCAGAGGAGTTCTACGCCGGCGGCCGGCTGTTCTCCCCCATGGAGAACGGCTTCGCCATCGCGGGCGACTACATGTCGGCCGCGTCCTTCCTCGGCATCTCGGGCCTGATCGCGCTCTTCGGGTACGACGGCATGCTCTACTCGGTCGGCTTCCTGGTCGCCTGGCTGGTCGTTCTGCTGCTCGTCGCCGAACTCGTCCGCAACTGCGGCCGGTTCACCCTCGCCGACGTGGTGGCGGCACGCATGGCGGAGCGTCCGGTCCGGATCGCGGCGGGCACGTCCTCCGTCACCGTGTCCGTGCTCTACCTGGTGGCGCAGATGGTCGGTGCGGGCAGCCTGGTGGCCCTGCTCCTGGGCGGGACGAGCGGCGCCGCCCGGTCCTGGACCGTCGTGGGCGTCGGGGCGCTCATGGTGATCTATGTGTCGCTCGGTGGCATGCGCGCGACGACCTGGATCCAGATCGTCAAGGCCGTCCTGCTGATGGCGGGCACGATCGTCCTCACCGTGCTCGTCCTCGTCCACTTCCACGGCAACGTCAACGAGCTGCTCAACTCCGCCGCGGACCGCAGCGGGTACGGCAAGAAGTTCCTCTCGCCCGGTCTCCGCTACGGCGGGAGCTGGACGGCTCGCGTCGACTTCATCAGTCTGGGGCTGGCCCTGGTGCTCGGCACGGCCGGGCTGCCGCACATCCTGTCGCGCTTCTACACCGTGCCGACCGCCCGGGCGGCACGCCGGTCGGTCGTCTGGTCCATCGGGCTGATCGGCAGCTTCTACCTGATGACGATCGTGCTCGGATTCGGGGCCGCGGCACTGGTCGGCTCGGCGGACGTCCGGGAGTCGAATCCCGCCGGGAACACCGCCGTTCCGCTGCTGGCGCTGGAGCTGGGCGGCGGCGAGGGATCCACCGGGGGAACGATTCTGTTCGCCGTGGTCGCCGCCGTGGCCTTCGCGACCATCCTCGCCGTCGTTGCCGGGATCACCCTCGCTTCGTCCGCGTCCGTGGCCCACGACCTCTACGCCTCGCTCCGGCGTCCGGGTTCCAAGCAGCACAGCGAGGTCGCCGTGGCCCGGGTCGCCGCTGCGGGGATCGGGGTGGCCGCCATCGGGCTGGGTCTGCTCGCCCAGGATCTGAATGTGGCGTTCCTGGTGGGTCTGGCCTTCGCAGTCGCCGCGTCGGCGAACCTGCCGGTGCTGCTCTTCTCGCTGTTCTGGCGGAACTTCACCACGCGCGGGGCGGTCTGGTCCGTCTACGGAGGCCTGATCCCGGCCGTGCTGCTCGTCGTCTTCTCGCCGGTGGTCTCCGGCAGCGCCACCTCGCTCTTCCCCGGCGTCGACTTCCAGCTCTTCCCCCTGGAGAACCCGGCCTGGTCTCCATCCCGCTGGGATTCCTGGCCGGCTGGATCGGCACGGTCACCTCGGCCGAACCGCCGGACGCCGCGAAGCACGCGGAGACCGAGGTACGTGCGCTGACCGGAGCCGGCGCCGTGTGAGGGGCCCTGGGGCGGGCTGGCCGGAGCCGCCCCGGTGGGTTCCGGCTCACCCGCTCACTGGCCGGTCCTGGCCTCCGCTCGCGCGTGGCGCGGGATTCCCGCCCACCGACCGGTGCCGGCCGTCCCACCGACCGCTGGACACAGCTCATGCCCAGGTTCAGGCCGGCGCCGCCCGTGGCGAGCTGGTCAGGCCCGTCGCTCAGCTGCGGGGGCCGTCGGCGGCGCCCCAGGCGTAGCGGTGTTCGGGGCGTCCCGTCTCGCCGTACCGCAAGGTCAGACGCACCCGCCCGGACCGTTCCAGCAGCTTCAGGTAGCGCTGGGCGGTCTGCCGGCTCATTCCGGCGCTCTCCGCGACCTCCTGCGCGGAGAGCGGGCCGTCGGCGCTGCGCAGCGCCTTTCGGACCAGTTCCGCCGTGGTCGTCGAATGGCCCTTGGGCAGGTCGGGCTCGCCCGCTGTCCACAGGGCGCCGAAGAGCCGGTCAACCTCACCCTGCTCGGCCTCGCCGCCGCTCTCCAGGGTGTGCCGCAAGGCGGCGTAGGCCTCCAGCTTGGTGCGCAGCCCCGCGTAGGTGAACGGCTTCACCAGGTACTGCAGGGCGCCCTGGCGCATGGCCTCCTGGACCGTGGCGACGTCACGCGCGGCCGTCACCATGATCACGTCGGTACGGTGGCCGAGCGCGCGCAGCTCGCGCACCACGGCCAGACCGGTGCGGTCCGGCATGTAGTGGTCCAGCAGGATCAGGTCCACGGGGCGTTCCTCGACCGCGGCCAGGGCGTCGGCGGCGCTGTGTGCCTGGGCGGCCACCCGGAATCCGGCCACCTTCGACACGTAGGCGGCGTTGATCCGCGCCACGCGGACGTCGTCGTCGACGATCAGTACCTCGATCACTGAGCCACTCCCGCCTTGTCGGATTCCGCTTCGGTCATGGCCTCCGGCAGTACCACGGTGAACTCGGCGCCGCCCTCGTCCGCCGCGCCCACCACCGCGCTGCCGCCCTGCCGCTCGGCAAGCCGCCGCACCAGCGCGAGCCCCAGGCCCCGCTTGCCGTGCGCAGGCAGTTCCTTGGTCGACCAGCCCTCGGTGAAGATCGGTTCACGCTGTCCGGGAGGGACACCGGGACCGCTGTCCCGGACCCGCAGCACCACCGTACGGGCCTCCGCGAGCAGCTCCACCTCGATCAGGGCGTCCTCCGATCCGGCCGCCGCGTCCAGCGCGTTGTCGACCAGGTTGCCCACGATCGTGACGAGTCCGCGCGGGTCCACCAGCCGGTCGGGCAGCAGCGTGCCGGGAGCCATGCGCAGTGCGACGCCGCGCTCCGCGGCCACTGTCGCCTTGCCGACCAGCAATGCGGCCAGCAGCGGGTCACGTACCTTCTCGGTGACCTGTTCGGCGGTGGCGCGGTGGACGCCGACGACCTCGGTGACGAACTCCCGCGCGTCCTCGTGCAGCTCCAGCTCCAGCAGGCCGAGGAGGGTGTGCAGCCGGTTGGCGTGCTCGTGGTCCTGGGCGCGCAGGGCGTCGATCAGTCCTCGGGTGGAGTCGAGCTCGCGGCCGAGATGTTCGAGCTCCGTGCGGTCGCGGAGGGTGACGACGGCGCCTCCGTCGGCCGTAGGCATCCGGTTGGCCAGCAGCACCCGGTTGCCGCGCACCGCCAGCAGGTCCTCGCCCGCCACCTCCCCGGTCAGCACATCGGCGGTCCGTCCCGCGCCGAGCACATCGGTCAGCTCTCTGCCCGACACCTCGGGTCCGAGCCCGAGGAGCCGCTGCGCCTCGTCGTTCAGCAGGCGGATGCGGCCGGTCCGGTCGAGCGCGACGACGCCCTCCCGGATGCTGTGCAACATCGCCTCGCGCTCCGTCAGCAGTGCGGTGATGTCGGAGAATCCCAGGTCATGGGTCTGCCGCTGCAGGCGCCGGGAGATCAGATACGCGGCCAGCGCCCCCACGGCCAGTGCTCCTCCCGCGTAGGCGAACAGCCCGGGAACGGCCGCGAGGAGCCGGGCGCGGACACTGTCGTACGCGATTCCGACCGAGACGGCGCCCGCGATCCGCCCCGAGGCGTCGCGCAGCGGCACCTTGCCCCGGGCCGAGCGTCCGAGCGTGCCGCTGTCGATCTCCATGACGTTCCCGCCCGCCAGCGCCGCTCCGGGGTCGGTGGAGACGACCTTGCCGATCCGGCTGCGGTCCGGGTGCGACCACCGCACCCCGTGCCGGTCCATCACGACGACGTACTCGGCGCCCGTGGCACGCCTGATGCGCTCCGCAGCCGACTGGACCGGCCCGAGGGGGGCCGGGTCGGTGCTGAGGAGCGATTCGGCGACCTGCGGCTGGGCGGCCGTGCTCTGCGCGATCGCGAGCGCCCGGCGCATCGCCTGGTCGTCGAGTTGTGCGCTGAGGGGTGCCAGAAAGAGGCCGGTGGCTAGTACGGTGACGCCGGTGGCGATGGCCAGCTGCATCAGCAGTACCTGCGAGAAGACCCGCTGGGGCCAGCCGAGCCGACGCGGCTTCCTGGCGGTGGGCGGTGGGGCGCTCATCGTAGAGACGGTAGAGGGCATTCCGGTGCTTTCCGAAATTCGTCTCGTTTCCAGCTCCACGCAATCCGCTTGCGCTTCTTGCGCTAATCTTGCGCACATGACGCGACGACTTGCTCAGGTGGCACAGAAGGTGGGAGTCAGCGAGGCCACGGTCAGCCGGGTGCTCAACGGCAAGCCAGGAGTCTCCGACGCCACGCGGCAGGCCGTCCTGTCCGCACTGGACGTACTCGGATACGAACGGCCGACCCAGCTGCGCGGCGAGCGGGCCCGGCTGGTCGGGCTGGTCCTGCCCGAGCTGCAGAACCCGATCTTCCCCGCCTTCGCCGAGGTGGTCGGCGGTGCGCTCGCCCAGCAGGGCCTGACGCCCGTCCTGTGCACCCAGACCAAGGGCGGCGTCTCCGAGGCGGACTACGTCGAGCTGCTCCTGCAGCAGCAGGTCTCGGGCGTGGTCTTCGCCGGCGGCCTCTACGCCCAGGCCGACGCCCCGCACGATCACTACAAGGTGCTGGCCGACCGTAAGATCCCCGTCGTCCTGATCAACGCCGCCATAGCCCATCTCGGCTTCCCCTGCGTCTCCTGCGACGACTCCGTGGCCGTCGAGCAGGCGTGGCGCCACCTGGTCTCGCTGGGCCACGAGCGGATCGGTCTGGTGCTCGGCCCCTCGGACCACATGCCTTCGCAGCGCAAGCTGGCCGCGGCCAGGGTGCTCGCCGAGGAGTCGGGTACGACCATCCCGGACGAGTGGGTCGCCAGGGCGATGTTCTCGCTCGAGGGCGGGCAGGCCGCCGCGATGCGGCTGCTGGACCAGGGCGTCACCGGCTTCATCTGCGCCAGCGACCCGCTCGCGCTCGGGGCGGTCCGCGCGGCCCGCCGCCGCGGCCTCTCGGTGCCTGCCGACGTCTCCGTCGTCGGGTACGACGACTCGGCGTTCATGAACTGCACCGAGCCGCCGCTGACCACCGTCCGCCAGCCGATCGAGGCCATGGGCCGCGCCGCGGTCGAGCTGCTCTCCGTGCAGATCGGAGGCCGTACCGTGCCGTCCGACGAGCTGCTCTTCGAGCCCGAGCTCGTGGTGCGCGGCTCCACGGCCCAGCCGCCGCGCAGCGCTTCCCGCTGAGGGTCGGTTATTTGCGCCTCACGAACCGTCTATTGCGGCGGTGAATCCGTCGCGCCGGGCAGCGGCTGAGGCGGCCGCGGCCCGGTGTACCGGCCGAGGGGACGCATCCGCAGCGGGCGTTCCCCGTACTCCTCCAGGGCATGCGCGATCCAGCCCGCGGTGCGTGAGACCGCGAACACGGTCTCGCCCGCCTCCGCATCCATGCCCGAGGAGACCGAGAGCACGGCGAGCGCCAGATCGACGTTGGCGTGCAGCGGGGCGTGCCGCGCGGTCGTGCTCACCACGTCACGGGCCGCGGCCAGCGCCGGCGCCGCCCCGGGGATCTCCGCGAGCAGGGCGAACAGCCCTGCGGCCCGCGGGTCCTCGCCGGTGTACAGCCGATGGCCCAGCCCCGGTACCTGGCGCCCGGCGCGGAGGTGGTCCGCGACCACCGGGGCCGCTCCGCCCCTTTCCAGCACCTCCGCCAGCATCCGGTGCGCCAGTCCGCTGGCCGCCCCGTGCAGTGGCCCCTCCAGGACTCCGAGCCCCGCCGAGACCACCGCGTACGGATGGGCGCGGGCGGATGCCGCGACCCGGGCCGCCAGGGTGGACGCGGCCAGGTCATGGTCGATCAGCAGCCCCAGTGCGGTGTCCAGCACGCCGAGTGACGCCTCGTCGGCCGGCTGAGCGGTGAGCTTCGGCCACAGCTGACGTGCCAGCCCGACGCCGGACGCCCCGTCCGCGGCATCCGGGGCGAGAGCCCCGGCGGACGCCTCCGCACCCCCGTCCCCGCCCGCCGTCGGCAGGGCCGCGACCAGGGTCGGGATCAGGCTCCGGGCGCCGCCCAGCACCGCCTCGCGCGACAGGTCGAAACGCAGCGGATCCGCCGCGGCCGCGGCGACCACAGCCACCCGCAGCCGGTCCGTCGAACCGGCGTGCGCCGGCAGCGCGCCGACCGTCCGGCGGGCCGCGGCCAGCGCCTCGGCTGGCGCCGCGAAACGCATGCCAGGCCGCAGCTCACCCGTCCAGAGCCACTCGGCGACCTCCTCGTACGCGTACCGCAGGGCCAGCTCCGCGGCATCCACGCCCCGGAAGTAGTAGCGGTCGCTCTCGATGAGGGTGATGCCGGTCCGGACGGCCGGCTCACCGGCGGGGGAGCAGGGCTCCCTGCGTCCCGTGCGCCGCGCCAGGGCATCGACCTCCGTCGCGTCGAACGTGCTGCCGCGTCCGCCGGGCGCGCGGTTGCTGCTCAGCTGCCCACGGCTCACGTACGCATACACCGTCTCGGGTTTCACTCCCAGGCGCTCGGCCGTCTCCCGGGTGGTGAGCCGCTGCGGCGCGGACTTCGAACCGCCACCCTCGTCGCCTGCTTGATCCGTCATGCTGCCCACCGTATCCATATTGATTCAATCAATATTGACAGATCTCTAGTCAAGCATGGACAGTCGAATCAATGTCAAGAGTCACCGGAACCCAGAGGTCACCGGAATGTCCGTGGAGGAAGCAATGACGACCATGACCGGCGGAACCCCGCTCGACGTCCCCCGAGGCCTCGCGGGCGTCGTCGTCACCGACACCGCCCTCGGCGATGTCCGAGGCCGCGAAGGCTTCTACCACTACCGCCAGTACTCGGCGATCGAACTGGCCGGGACCCGCAGCTTCGAGGACGTCTGGTACCTGATGACCGAGGGCGAGCTGCCCGGCGCGGCCGCCCGTGCCGACTTCGCCGCCCGCACCGCCGCACTGCGCCGGCTGCCCGCCGAGGTGCGTGACGCCCTGCCCGCCATAGCTCGCGCGGGCGCCGTCTCCGGTCCCCTCGCGGGGCTGCGCACGGCGCTCTCCCTGCTCGGCGCGTCGGCGGGCTTCCGGCCGGTGTACGACATCCCTGCGGAGCGGCGCCGCGCTGACGCCCTGACCGCCTGCGCCGCGGTACCCACCGTGCTCACCGCCCTGTACCGGCTCGGTCAGGGCCTCGAACCGGTGGAGCCCCGCGACGACCTGCCGTACGCGGCCAACTACCTGTACATGCTCACCGGTTCGGTGCCGGACGCAGCCCGGGTCAGGGCCGTCGAGCAGTACCTGATCTCCACCGTCGACCACGGCTTCAACGCCTCCACCTTCACCGGCCGGGTCGTCGCCTCCACCGGCGCGGACATCGCCGCATGCCTGGTGGCCGCTGTCGGCGCGCTCTCCGGACCCCTGCACGGCGGTGCGCCGAGCCGGGCCCTCGACACCCTGGACGCCATCGGGACCCCCGACCGCATCGACGGCTGGATCCGCGAGCGGGTGCTCGCAGGCGACCGGATCATGGGCTTCGGGCACCCGGTCTACCGCACCGAGGACCCGCGCTCACGGATGCTGCGTGGCATCGCGCAGAGCTTCGGGGGCCCGCTCGTCGACTTCGCCGTGGAGGTGGAACGGCAGGTCGAGGCGATTCTCGCGGAGCTGAAGCCCGGGCGGGAACTGCACACCAACGTGGAGTTCTACGCCGGAGTGGTCATGGAGCTGTGCGGGCTGCCGCGTGAGATGTTCACGCCGACGTTCTGCGCAGCGCGGGTGGTCGGCTGGAGCGCCAATATCCTGGAGCAGGCGGAGGACTCCAAGATCATCCGCCCGGCGGCCCGCTACATCGGTCCGCCGCCCCCGCAGCCGGTCCCGGCAGCCTGAGGTCCCCCGGAAAGGCCCCCGTTGAACGCGTCGTCCCCGCCCCGCAGCCGGCAGATCCCGGTCATCGTCCTCGCAGGATTCCTGGGATCCGGCAAGACGACACTGCTCAACCACCTGCTGCGGCATCGCGCGGGAAACCGGATCGGCGTGATCGTCAACGATTTCGGATCCATCGAGATCGACGCGATGACCGTCGCGGGACAGGTCGGCTCGACGGTCTCGCTCGGCGGCGGCTGTCTGTGCTGTGCGGTCGACGCGAGCGAGCTCGACACCTACCTGGAGACCCTGACCAGGCCCGCCGCCCGCCTCGATGTGATCGTCATCGAGGCGAGCGGGCTCGCCGAGCCCCAGGAACTCGTGCGGATGCTGCTGGCCAGCGACAACCCGCACATCGTGTACGGCGGACTGGTCGAGGTGGTCGATGCCGCCGAGTTCGCCGCCACCCGCGCACGCCACCCGGAGATCGACCGTCATCTGGCCGTCGCCGACCTCGTCGTGCTGAACAAGACGGACCGGGCCGGTGAGCAGGAGCGGCTGCGCATCAGGGAAGCCGTCGCGGCGACCGGCAGCGGGGCGGCCGTCGTCCCCGCCACGTACGGACGCATCGACCCCGAGCTGCTCTTCGATCCGGCCCTGCGGCCCGACGGCGAGGAGAAGGCGCGCCAGCTCACCTTCGAGGACCTGTATCTGGAGGAGCGGGCGGCGGCCTCCGGGGAGCGGCACGGGGACCATCTGCACACGGCGTACGAGAGCGTCGACTTCACCTCCGACGTGCCCATGGACCCCCGCAGGCTGATGGAGTTCCTCGACTCCCGCCCCGAGGGCCTCTACCGGATCAAGGGCCATGTCGACTTCGGCGCGGCCGACCCGGCCAACACCTATCCGGTGCACGCCGTCGGCAGGTTCCTGCGGTTCGCCCCGCAGCCCTGGACGCGTGGCGAACCACGGCTGACCCGTCTCGTGCTGATCGGCTCGGGTATCGACGCGACCGCGCTGCACAAGCGGTTGGAGGAGTGCTGCAGCGAGCCGCTGCCGGGCGACACAGCGCAGGACGCCGCACACGAGCGATCCATGTGGGGCGTCCTGCGGTACGTGCAGCAGCCCGGCGACGACGCCGCGTAGCCGCCGCGAGCCGGGCCGGCCGCTACACGGGGCCGGCGATCACCGCGACCGGGCTCTCCAGCGGCGTCCCCGAACCGTCGCGCCGCGGATCGGGCTCGGGCAGGGTGGCCGGAGCGCCGTTCTTCTGTGCGGCGCGGGCGGGTGTCGGGCCCGCCCAGGCGAACACCAGGACGTCCTCACCCTTCAGGAACCGCTGGCAGCGCACCCCGCCCGTCGCCCGGCCCTTGCGCGGGTACTGGTCGAACGGGGTGAACTTGGACGTCAGCACGGAGTCGTCCAGCGTGCCGTGCGAACCGGCGACCGTGAAGACCATGGCGTCCACCGCCGGATCCACCGGGGCGAACGACAGCACCTCCACGCCCTCCGCGAGCTTGACGCCCGCCATGCCACCGGCCGGACGGCCCTGCGGGCGCACCTGCGCCGCCGGGTAGCGCAGCAGCTGCGCGTCCGAGGTGATGAAGACCAGGTCCTCCTCGCCGGTACGCAGTTCCGCCGCACCGACGATCCGGTCACCGTCCCTGAGGGTGATGACCTCCAGCTCGTCCTTGTTGGCCGGGTAGTCGGGCACCACGCGCTTCACCACGCCCTGCAGGGTGCCGATCGCCAGCCCCGGCGAGCCCTCGTCGAGCGTGGTGAGGCAGATGACCTCCTCGTCCGCCTCCAGCGTGAGGAACTCGGCGACCATCGCCCCGCCCGAGAGGTTGGGCGCCGCGTGGGTGTCCGGCAGCTGTGGCAGATCGATGACCGCGAGCCGCATCAGCCGGCCCGTCGAAGTCACCACGCCGATGTCACCACGCGCCGTGGCCGGCACCGCCGACACGATCACGTCGTGCTTGACCCGCTTGGCGTCCGGGGCGAAGACGAGCGGATCGCCGTTGGCCGTGCGGGCCAGCAGACCGGTCGAGGACAGCAGCACCCGGCACGGGTCGTCCGCGACCTCCAGCGGTACCGCGGCGACCTGAGAACCGGCCGACTCCAGCAGCACCGTACGACGGTCGGTGCCGAACTTCTTGGCGACCGCCGCCAGTTCCGTGGAGACGAGCTTGCGCAGCTCCGTGTCCGACTCCAGGATCGCGGTCAGCTCGTCGATCTCGGCGTTGAGCCGGTCCCGCTCGCTCTCCAGCTCGATCCGGTCGAACCGGGTGAGCCGGCGCAGCGGGGTGTCGAGGATGTACTGCGTCTGCGTCTCGCTCAGCGAGAAGTGCTCGATGAGCCGGTCCTTCGCCTGCGCCGAGTTGTCGCTCGACCGGATGAGGCGGATGACCTCGTCGATGTCGATCAGCGCGACGAGGAGCCCCTCGACCAGGTGCAGCCGGTTGCGGCGCTTGGTGCGGCGGAACTCGCTGCGCCGGCGCACCACGTCGAATCGGTGGTCGAGATAGACCTCCAGGAGCTCCTTGAGGCCCAGCGTGAGCGGCTGTCCGTCGACCAGTGCCACGTTGTTGATGCCGAAGGACTCCTCCATCGGCGTCAGCTTGTAGAGCTGCTCCAGCACGGCCTCCGGTACGAAGCCGTTCTTGATCTCGATGACCAGGCGCAGCCCGTGCGAGCGGTCGGTGAGGTCCTTGACGTCCGCGATGCCCTGGAGCTTCTTCGCCGAGACCAGGTCCTTGATCTTGGCGATCACCTTCTCCGGGCCGACGCTGAACGGCAGTTCGGTGACGACCAGGCCCTTGCGGCGCGCCGTGACGTTCTCCACGGCGACGGTGGCACGGATCTTGAACGAGCCGCGGCCGGCCGCATAGGCGTCCTTGATGCCGGCGAGACCCACGATCCGGCCGCCGGTCGGCAGGTCGGGACCGGGGACGAACCGCATCAGGGTCTCCAGGTCCGCGCCCGGATGCTTGATCAGGTGACGGGCGGCGGCGATGACCTCGCCCAGGTTGTGCGGCGGCATGTTGGTCGCCATGCCGACGGCGATCCCGGTCGTGCCGTTGACCAGGAGGTTCGGATAGGCGGCCGGTAGGACGACCGGCTCCTGCTCCTGGCCGTCGTAGTTCGACTGGAAGGCGACGGTGTCCTCGTCGATCGACTCCGTCATCAACGACGTCGCGTCGGCCATCCGGCACTCGGTGTACCGCATGGCGGCCGGCGGGTCGTCGTTTCCGAGCGAGCCGAAGTTTCCGTGCCCGTCGACGAGGGGGAGCCGCATGGAGAACGGCTGTGCCATCCGCACCAGCGCGTCGTAGATCGACGCGTCTCCGTGCGGATGCAGCTTACCCATGACCTCGCCGACCACGCGGGCGCACTTCACATAGCCGCGCTCCGGGCGCAGGCCCATCTCGTTCATCTGGTAAACGATGCGGCGGTGCACCGGCTTCAAGCCGTCACGGGCGTCCGGCAGGGCCCGTGAGTAGATCACCGAGTACGCGTACTCAAGGAAGGAGCCCTGCATTTCGTCGACGACGTCGATGTCGAGGATCTTCTCCTCGAAGTCGTCCGGCGGCGGGGTCTTCGTGCTGCGGCGGGCCATCGCTGCTGCGACTCCTTCACGGATTCTGTTCGGGCAACCTCAGGTTCTGACGCGGACCATTGTGGACCGCCGCACTGACAACGCCGACCTCGACCCGTCCCAAACGGGGTTCTCCACCCGTCCCGAGGGGGTCGGAGCGGTCATTTCCGCTGACTTGTGCGGCACGGGAACTTCGCCAGGTGTCGGTGCGCTTGCTTACAGTGGCAGGTCTCGCAGCAAATCCAGTATCGCGATCGAAGGGACGTACATGCCCATGGGTCACACGGCCACAGCCCAGGCCGGCTCCGGCGGCTTGACAGCGACCGAGCACCGTCTGGCCAACGGCCTGCGCGTGGTGCTCTCCGAGGACCATCTGACCCCGGTCGCCGCGGTGTGCCTCTGGTACGACGTCGGCTCGCGCCACGAGGTCAAGGGGCGCACCGGTCTGGCTCACCTCTTCGAGCACCTGATGTTCCAGGGATCGGGCCAGGTCAAGGGGAACGGACACTTCGAGCTGGTCCAGGGGGCAGGCGGTTCGCTCAACGGGACGACCAGCTTCGAGCGGACCAACTACTTCGAGACGATGCCCACGCACCAGCTGGAGCTGGCCCTGTGGCTCGAAGCCGACCGGATGGGCTCACTGCTCGCCGCGCTCGACGAGGAGTCCATGGACAACCAGCGCGACGTCGTCAAGAACGAGCGCCGCCAGCGCTACGACAACGTCCCGTACGGCACCGCGTTCGAGAAGCTGACCGCCCTCGCCTACCCGGAGGGCCACCCCTACCACCACACCCCGATCGGCTCGATGGCCGACCTGGACGCCGCGACCCTCGAGGACGCCCGGACCTTCTTCCGTACGTACTACGCGCCCAACAACGCGGTGCTGTCGGTCGTCGGCGACATCGACCCCGAGCAGACGCTGGCCTGGATCGAGAAGTACTTCGGCACCATCCCTCGCACGACGGCAAGCAGCCGCCGCGCGACGGCGCGCTGCCCGAGGTCATCGGCGGCCAGCTGCGCGAGGAGGTCCGCGAGGAGGTTCCGGCGCGTGCGCTGATGGCCGCCTACCGGCTGCCGCACGACGGCACCCGTGAGTGCGACGCCGCGGATCTCGCGCTGACCGTGCTGGGCGGCGGCGAGTCCTCCCGGCTGCACAACCGCCTGGTCCGCCGCGACCGGACGGCCGTCGCGGCCGGATTCGGGCTGCTGCGGCTGGCCGGCGCGCCCTCGCTCGGCTGGCTGGACGTCAAGACGTCCGGCGGCGTCGAGGTGGCGCAGATCGAGGCCGCGGTCGACGAGGAGCTCGCCCGGTTCGCCGAGGAGGGCCCCACGCCCGAGGAAATGGAACGCGCCCAGGCCCAGTTGGAGCGCGAATGGCTGGACCGTCTCGGCACGGTCGCGGGCCGCGCCGACGAACTGTGCCGGTTCGCCGTGCTGTTCGGCGACCCGCAGCTCGCCCTGACCGCCGTGCACCGGGTGCTCGACGTCACCGCGGCTGAGGTCCGGACGGCCGCCAAGGCCCAGCTGCGGCCCGACAACCGGGCGGTGCTGGTCTACGAGCCGGTCGAACCGGCGGAACCCGCCGAAGGGGCGGACGACGGCGCTGCCGACGACACCGACGCGCACGAAGGAGCGGACAAGTGACCGACGCTGCCGCGACTGGAGTTTCGATGGACTACCACCCGCAGCCCACCCCCGGCGCGGCCAGGCCCTGGGCCTTCCCCGCGCCCGAGCGCGGCTCGCTGCCCAACGGCCTCACGGTGCTGCGCTGCCACCGCCCCGGCCAGCAGGTCGTCGCGGTCGAGATCTTCCTGGAAGCCCCGCTGGACGCCGAGCCCGAGGGCCTGGACGGCGTGGCCACGATCATGTCGCGGGCCCTGTCCGAGGGCACCGACAAGCACAGTGCCGAGGAGTTCGCCGCCGAACTCGAGCGGTGCGGCGCCACCCTGGACGCCCACGCCGACCACCCCGGCGTCCGGGTCTCCCTGGAGGTTCCGGCCTCCCGGCTGGCCAAGGCGCTCGGTCTGGTCGCCGAGGCCCTGCGGGCACCGGCCTTCGCCGACAGCGAGATCGAGCGGCTGGTGAGCAACCGGCTGGACGAGATCCCGCACGAGCAGGCGAACCCGGCCAGGCGCGCCGCCAAGCAGCTCTCGAAGGAGCTCTTCCCGGCCACGGCCCGCATGTCGCGCCCGCGCCTGGGCACCGAGGAGACCGTGGAGCGGATCGACTCCGCGGCCGTGCGCGCCTTCTACGACGCCCACGTCCGGCCGGCCACCGCGACCGCCGTGGTCGTCGGCGACCTCACCGGCATCGACCTGGACGCGCTGCTCGCCGACACCGTCGGCGACTGGTCGGGTAACACCGCCGAGCCCCGTCCCGTCCCGCCGATCACCGCCGACGACACCGGCCGCGTGGTGATCGTGGACCGCCCCGGCGCGGTCCAGACGCAGCTGCTGATCGGCCGGATCGGCGCCGACCGGCACGACAGTGTCTGGCCGGCCCAGGTGCTCGGCACGTACTGCCTGGGCGGCACGCTCACCTCCCGGCTCGACCGGGTGCTGCGCGAGGAGAAGGGCTACACCTACGGCGTACGTGCCTTCGCCCAGGTGCTGCGCTCCTCGGCCCGGGACTCCGCCTCGGGTGCCACCGGCGCCGCGATGCTCGCCATCAGCGGCTCGGTGGACACGGAGTCCACCGGCCCCGCGCTTCAGGACCTGTGGACGGTGCTGCGGACGCTGGCCGCCGACGGCCTGACGGACGCCGAGCGCGAGACGGCCGTGCAGAACCTCGTGGGCGTCGCGCCGCTCAAGTTCGAGACCGCCGCCTCCGTCGCGAGCACCCTCGCCGACCAGGTCGAGCAGCACCTCCCGGACGACTACCAGGCGCAGCTGTACGCCCGCCTCGCGGACACCGGCACCGTCGAGGCGACGGCGGCCGTCGTCAACGCCTTCCCGGGGGACCGGCTGGTCACGGTCCTCGTCGGGGACGCCTCGCAGATCGAGGTGCCCGTCAGGGCGCTCGGCATCGGAGAGGTCTCGGTCGTCACCGGCTGACCGGCCTCTTCCCCCGATAACGGGGCAAAGGGAAGGCCCTGGCGGGCCATCTGCCGCCAGGGCCTTCCCTTTTGTCTGATTTGTGGGAGAGGTTGCCTGTCTGCCCTGTGGGATGCGCTACAAAACCGGCTGTCCGTTTGGTGCGGGGAAGTGCACCCGCTTACGGTCGGCTCCGCTGTCCGTCACTCGTATGCCGCAACCGCGACGTACCGGGCAGCCATCGCCGAGTCCCCGTCAGGCGCGAGCCCGGGGAGCCGGGGACCCACGCAGTCCCTGGGGTGAATCGGATGCCTGCCTCCGCGAGGCCGGGGATCCGTAGGAGACCTTCCTGCTCCGAACCCGTCAGCTAACCCGGTAGGCGAGAAGGAAGGAAAGGACCAGCCACTTCATGGCGTTCACCCGTGCCACCGGGAAGCACCGTGCCCCGAGCCGTCTGACGCGCTGCGGCGCGAAGGCCGTCGGCATCGCGACCCTGGCCACCACCGGCGTCATCGGCTCCCTGGCCTCTCCGGCCCTCGCCGCGGACACCGAGACCCCCTCCGCCGGTGCGACCGGCCTCTCCCAGGTCATCACCATCGAGGACACCCTCGCCGACCGGATCGCCGCGCAGGCCGACGCGCAGCAGCACCAGGCCGACGCCGCCGCGAAGGCGAAGGCCGAGGCCAAGAAGAAGGCCGCGGCCAAGAAGGCCAAGGCCGAGGCGAAGGCGGCTGCCCGGGCCAAGGCGGCCCGCGAGGCCAAGGCGCGTGCCGCCCGGTCCGCCGAGCGCACCCGGCTGAGCTCCTTCCAGCTCCCCGTCGCCGGCTCGTACGTGACCACCGGTTACAAGTCCAGCGGCTCGCTCTGGTCCTCCGGCAGCCACTCCGGCATCGACTTCCACGCAGCCTCCGGCAGCACCGTCGTCGCCGTCGGCGCCGGTACGGTCGTCGAGGCGGGCTGGGGCGGTGCGTACGGCAACAACATCGTGCTCCGGATGACGGACGGCACGTACACCCAGTACGGCCACCTCTCCTCGATCGGGGTCTCCGTCGGCCAGAGCATCGGCCAGGGGCAGCAGATCGGCCTCTCCGGCTCCACCGGCAACTCCACCGGGCCGCACCTCCACTTCGAGGCCCGGACCACGCCGTCGTACGGCTCCGACATGGACCCGGTCGCCTACCTGCGCTCCCACGGCGTCACCGTCTGACCCACGCGAAGAACCCTCGACGAAGGCCCCGGCAACCCGCCGGGGCCTTCGTCGTACCCGGCCGCCGGGTCCTCCCGGCAGAACCGCGCGGCACCCGTTGCCGAACGCCTCGGTGACCAAAAGATATTCATGAATTTACACCCGGCATCGGAAATGCGACCGCATTGCAATAGAGTCACGGGACAGGCGTCGATCGGCCGCGTTTCGCGGGGATTAAGGCGGAGGTTCGGACATGCGCATTCCGGCGCATTCGGTATGCACGGCAATCCGTGACGACATCGTCTCCGGTGTCTTCGAGCGCGGCAGCCGACTCACCGAGGAGGTGCTCGCGCGCCGCTACGGGGTCTCCCGAGTCCCGGTGCGGGAGGCGCTGCGCACTCTGGAGTCCGAGGGTTTCGTGGTCACCCGCAGGCATGCCGGAGCCTGTGTCGCCGAGCCCACCGAGCAGGAGGCCGCCGACCTCCTGGAGGTCCGGATGCTGCTGGAACCGCTCGGCGCCGCCCGCGCCGCCCAGCGCCGCACCGACGCCCACCTCAAGGTGTTGCGCGGTCTGGTCAGGCTGGGTCAGGAGCGGGCCCGCCGGGGCGAGGGCGAGGATCTGCGCTCCTTGGGCGGCTGGTTCCACGAGACGCTCGCCCAGGCCTCCGGCAGTCCCGGCCTGATCGCTCTGCTCACCCAGCTCCGGCACAAGATCGCCTGGATGTACGCGGTCGACCAGCCGGTCCGCCCGGCCGACTCCTGGCCGAGCACGGGGCCATCGTGGACGCCGTGGCGCGCGGTGACGCGGAACGGGCCAGGGCGCTGGCGGCCCAGCACGCCGAGCGGGCCGTGGCCGTGCACCGGCTGCGCCGCGCCGACCGGCCGGGTGCCGTCGCCGCACCCCGGGCCGGCCGGGTGAGGACTTCGCAACATGCCGTAAACACCCCGAGCGGCCGGCATTAACAATTACGCCGTATACAAAGAGCAGCTATTGGGTGGGGCTTTCTTTCTGCTGCCCTGAATTCCACCCGGCGGGATGCACTGCCGGGCCGGCTTCTTGCGCGCACGAAAAAGCCGCGGCTCCCGGGTCAGGGGTGCCGCGGCTCATGTGCGGGAATTCCCGCGGTCGTGACCGGCCGGGATCAGACGGTCTCCGGAAGCTCGTCGAGCCCCTCGGCGACCAGCTTGGACAGGCGGTCCAGGGCGGCGTCGGCGTTCTCGGCCTCGGATGCGAGGACGATCTCCTCGCCGCCCTGCGCGCCGAGCCCGAGCACGGCGAGCATGGAGGCGGCGTTGACCGGGTTGCCGTCGGCCTTGGCGATGGTCACGGGGACACCGGAGGCCGTGGCGGCACGGACGAAGATGGATGCGGGGCGGGCGTGCAGGCCCTCGGCCCAACCGACGTTGACGCGGCGCTCAGCCATGGTTCTGCCCTTCACGAATCAATGGTTGTCTAGACCAGTCTCTCATGCAGTGCGTGGTGCTCCGGCCGACCCGCGGCCCGTCCGCAGGGCGCGCCGTACCGTCGATCGGCAACCCCAGACTGCCCCGGTCCCGGCACCCACGCGACCGCTGACCGAGCCGTAGGCTTTGCCCATGCAGCCCTCTCCGGAGCAGAGTCCGCATCACGCCTACCCCGACCACTGGGAGGCGGACGTGGTGCTCCGCGACGGCGGCACCGCGCGGATCAGGCCGATCACCACGGACGATGCCGAGCGGCTGGTCAGCTTCTACGAGCAGGTCTCCGACGAGTCGAAGTACTACCGCTTCTTCGCCCCCTACCCGCGGCTCTCCGCCAAGGACGTCCACCGCTTCACCCATCACGACTACGTCGACCGGGTGGGACTCGCCGTCACGGTGGGCGGCGAGTTCATCGCCACCGTCCGCTACGACCGGATCAACGCCCAGGGGCGGCCCGCCTCGGCCCCGGCGGACGAGGCCGAGGTCGCCTTCCTCGTCCAGGACGCACACCAGGGCCGCGGGGTGGCCTCGGCCCTGCTCGAACACATCGCCGCCGTCGCCCGCGAGCGCGGCATCCGGCGCTTCGCCGCGGAGGTGCTGCCCGCCAACAACAAGATGATCAAGGTGTTCCGGGACGCCGGCTACACCCAGCAGCGCAGCTTCGAGGACGGCTCCGTCCACCTCACCCTGGACCTCGAACCGACCGCCGAATCGCTGGCCGTCCAGCGCGCCCGGGAGCAGCGCGCCGAGGCGCGGTCCGTGCAGCGGCTGCTCGCCCCGGGCTCCGTCGCCGTCATCGGCGCCGGCCGTAACCCCGGCGGGGTCGGCCGCACCGTGCTGCGCAACCTCCTGGGCGCGGGCTTCACCGGTCGGACCTACGCCGTGAACAGCGCCTTCGCGGCCGAACAGGCCACCATCGACGGGGTGCCCGCCCACCGCTCCCTCGGCGAGATCGGCGAACCCGTCGACCTCGCCGTCGTCGCCGTACCCGCCGACCGGGTGCCGGAGGCCGTCGCCGACTGCGGGGAACACGGCGTCCAGGGACTGGTCGTGCTCTCCGCGGGATACGCCGAGTGGGGCGCCGAGGGCCGCGAACGGCAGCGCGAACTGGTGCGCCAGGCCCGCTCGTACGGCATGCGGATCATCGGCCCGAACGCCTTCGGCATCATCAACAACTCCGAAGCGGTCCGGCTGAACGCCTCGCTCGCCCCGGAACGGCCCGCCTCCGGGCGCATCGGCCTGTTCACCCAGTCCGGCGCGATCGGCATCGCGCTGCTCTCCGGGCTCTACCGGCGCGGCGCGGGCCTCTCCACCTTCATCTCGGCCGGCAACCGCGCCGACATCTCCGGCAACGACTTCCTCCAGTACTGGTACGAGGATCCGGACACCGACGTCGCCCTGCTGTACCTCGAATCGCTCGGCAACCCCCGCAAGTTCACCCGCCTCGCCCGCCGTACCGCGGCCGTGAAACCGGTCGTCGTGGTGAAGGGGGCCAGGCACAGCGGCTCCACCCCGCCCGGCCACGCCGTCCCCATCAGCCGCATCCCGGACGCCACCGTCTCCGCCCTGATGCGCCAGGCCGGCGTGATCCGCGTCGACACGGTGACGGAGATGGTCGACGCGGGCCTGCTGCTCGCCGACCAGCCGCTCCCGGCGGGCGGACGCGTCGCGATCCTCGGCAACTCCGAGTCCCTCGGCCTGCTCACGTACGACGCCTGCCTGGCCGAGGGACTACGGCCCCGCCCGCCCCGCGACCTCACCACCGCCGCCACCCCGCAGGACTTCCGGGACGCGCTGGCCGAGGCGCTGGCCGACGAGGGCTGCGACGCGGTCGTCGTCACGGCGATCCCGTGGGTGGGCGAGAACGGCGAGGCGGAGTCGGGCGACGGCGAGGTCCTGGCCACCGCCCTGCACGCGGCAGCCGCGGCGGGGCCGGCCAAGCCGGTGGCCGTGGTCCATGTGGAGATCGGCGGCCTGGCGGAGGCGCTGGCCGCCGCCACCAGCACGGTGGCCCAGCAGCGCCCCGCCCCGGCCTCGCCCGGCGGCACGGCATCCGACGGCACGGCAGGGGGGCGCCCCGCGGGCGCCACCGCCCCAGCACCCTCGGGCCCGGCGCCGGCCGCCCCGCCGGCCACCGGCCCGGCGCCCGGCGCCGCGACTCCGGCTCCGGCGACGCCCCCAGGGGGAGTGGTGGCCGGCCCCGAGGGCACGCGCGTCATCGGCCGGATCCCCGCCTACCCGGCCGCCGAACGCGCGGTCCGGGCGCTCGCCGAAGCCGTGAAGTACGCCCAGTGGCGACGCCAGGCCGCGGTGCCCGGCAAGGTGCCCGAGTTCCTCGACGACACCATCGACGAGCCGGGGGCGGCCGCCCTGATCGAGGAACTGCTCGGCAAGGACCCCGACCCCCGCGGCCGGCCCCTGGACCACGACGAGGCCCGCTCCCTGCTGGCCCGCTACGGCATCACCGTCCGGCCGACGCTGCCCGCCCCCGACCCGGAGGCGGCCGCCGCGGCCGCGGCGCAGCTCGGCTACCCGGTGGCGCTGAAGACCACCGCACCCCATCTGCGCCACCGTGCCGACCTGGGCGGTGTCCGGCTGGACCTCGCCACCGAGTCCGCACTGCGCCACGCGTACGGCGAACTGACCAGCCTCCTCGGCAAGCCCGCCGAGCTCCGGCCCGTCGTGCAGTCCATGGCCCCGCGCGGTGTAGACACCGTCGTACGGGCCACCATCGACCCGGCCGCGGGCGCCGTCCTCTCCTTCGGCCTGGCGGGCGCGCCCTCGGAGCTGCTCGGCGACACCGCCCACCGCCTGGTGCCGGCCACCGACCGCGACGCCGCCGAACTGATCCGCTCCATCCGGGCCGCCCCGGTCCTCTTCGGCTGGCGGGGCTCGGCGCCTGTGGACACCGCGGCGCTGGAGGAACTGCTGCTGCGGGTCTCCCGGCTGGTCGACGACCACCCCGAGGTGGTCTCCATCGCCCTGGAGCCCGTCGTGGTCGCGACCCAGGGTCTGACCGTGCTCGGGGCGAGCGTCCGGCTCTCGCCGCCCCCGGCCCGTAGCGACATCGGCCCGCGCCGGCTCTCCAACTACTGACCCGCCCGCGCCCGCGCCGCCCCCGGACACCGCCCGGCACGGGGCGGGCACGACGTCCCCGGCAGCCATCAGCCCCCCGTAGGATGGTCCGTATGGCAAAGACCGGTACGACGACCCAGGGGCTGCGCGCGGCGATCGAGCGCAGCGGCTACTACCCGGCCCTCGTGGCCGAGGCGGTGGAGGCCGCCGTCGGCGGTGAGCCGGTCGCTTCGTACCTGGTTCACCAGGAGACCACCTTCGACTCCAACGAGGTGCGCCGGCACGTCACGGTCCTGGTGCTCACGGACAACCGTTTCATCGTCAGCCACACCGACGAGCAGAACGCCGACACGAGCTCCCCGACGCCGTACGCCACCACCTCCACCGAGTCGGTCAAGCTCGACCGGATCTCCTCGGTCGTGGTCAGCCGGGTCGTGGCCAACCCGGAGAAGTACGTCCCGGGCACGCTGCCCCGCGAGGTCGTCCTGACCATCGGCTGGGGCGCGGTCTCCCGGATCGACCTGGAGCCCGCCGCCTGCGGCGACGCCAACTGCGAGGCCGACCACGGCTACACCGGCAGTTCCACCGCCGACGACCTGAGCCTGCGGGTCAGCGAGGCAGGCGACGGCCCCGACACCGTGCGCCAGACCCTCGCCTTCGCCCAGGCGCTCTCCGAGGCCACGGCCGCGACCCCGGCGGCCGGCCGCTGATGGTCCAGCCGGCCTGGCAGGACCCTGTGCTGCTGCCCGTCGACACCGCACCGGTGCCCGAGTACGGCAGCGGCTCGCTCGCCGACCTGCTGCCCACGCTCGTCGCGGGGCAGGGAGTCCCCGGCTTCACGGCGTCGATTCCCGAGCTCACCCCCGCCGACCGGAACTGCGTCTTCCTGATCGACGGGCTCGGCTGGGAGCAGATCAGGGCCCATCCGGACGAGGCCCCCTTCCTGCACTCCCTGCTCCCCACCTCGCGCGGCGGCACGGGCCGCCCGATCACGGCGGGCTTCCCGGCCACCACCGCCACCTCGCTGGCCTCGGTCGGCACCGGGCGGCCCCCGGGTGAGCACGGTCTGCCCGGATACACGGTGCGCAACCCGGAGACCGGCGCGCTGATGAACCAGCTCCGCTGGCAGCCCTGGACCACCCCCAAGGTCTGGCAGCCGTACCCCACCGTCTTCAAGCTCGCCGACGCGGCCGGAGTGCGTACCGCCCAGGTCTCCGCCCCCACGTTCGAGCAGACCCCGCTCACCAAGGTCGCGCTCAGCGGCGGTTCGTTCCTCGGCCGGCTCACCGGCGAGGAGCGGATGGACGTCGCGGCCGAGCGGCTGGCCGCGGGCGACCGCTCACTCGTCTACACGTACTACAGCGAGGTCGACGGCAAGGGGCACCGCTTCGGCGTCGACTCCGACGCCTGGCGCGGACAGCTCATGTACGTGGACGGGCTGGCCAGGCGCCTGGCCGAGCAGCTCCCGCCGCGCTCGGCGCTCTACATCACCGCCGACCACGGCATGATCGACATCCCGTTCGACGAACAGTCCAGGATCGACTTCGACGAGGACTGGGAGCTGCGCGCGGGCGTCGCGCTGCTCGGCGGCGAGGGCCGCGCCCGCCACGTGTACGCCGTCCCGGGCGCCGAGGCCGATGTGCTGACCGTCTGGCGCGAGGTGCTCGGCGAGCAGTTCTGGGTGGCGAGCCGGGAGGAAGCCGTCGAGGCGGGCTGGTTCGGCCCCCGGATCGACGAACGTGTCCTCGGCAGGATCGGCGATGTGGTCGCGGCGGCCCACGACGACGTGGTGATCACCGCCTCCGTCAACGAGCCCAACGAGTCGGCGATGGTCGGCATGCACGGCTCGATGACCCCCGTCGAACAGCTGGTCCCCCTCCTCGAAGTACGCTCGTAGCCTCTGCTGCACCGCGCTCCCCGCCCGTCCCGAAAGGTGCTCGACCCCTCATGCCCGAGCTTGTGTTCTTCTCCGGAACGATGGACTGCGGAAAGAGCACACTCGCCCTACAGCGCATCTACAACCGGTCGGCAAGGGGTCTGCAGGGCGTGGTCTTCACCCGCGATGACCGGGCGGGGGAGGGGAAACTGTCGTCCCGGCTCGGTCTGGTGACGGACGCTGTCGAGGCGGCGCCGGGGATGGATCTGTACGCCTATGTCGTGGGCCGGATGTCGCAGGGTGACAGGGTCGACTACCTGATCGTGGATGAGGCGCAGTTCCTGGCGCCTGAGCAGATCGATCAGTTGGCGCGGGTCGTGGACGACCTGGGCCTCGATGTCTTCGCCTTCGGTATCACGACCGACTTCCGGACCAGGCTCTTCCCGGGCTCGCAGCGGCTGATCGAGCTGGCGGACCGGATCGAGACCCTCCAGGTCGAGGCGATGTGCTGGTGCGGGGCGCGTGCCACGCACAACGCCCGCACGGTGGGCGGCGAGATGGTCATGGAGGGTGAGCAGGTGGTCGTCGGAGACGTGAGCCGGCCCACCGCGCAAGTCGGCTACGAGGTGTTGTGCCGACGTCATCACCGCCGCCGCATGACGAGCGCCGCCGCGCATGCCGGCGCGCTCTCGCCGGACGTCCTGCCGTTCGCCTCCTCCTGAGCCCCGAACGAACCTGCGTGCCGCGCCGTCGACGCCGGCCATGGTGACTACGCGGCCCTTTACAGCTGCCGGTCCGGCGCCACATGATCCGAGACGCAGCGCCCGGACCTGTCCGTGCTGTCAGCTCCCTTGCGGCTGTCAGCCGATCGCCAGGGCGGCCGATGCGTCGATGAGGGCGAGCTGGCCCGGGCTTGCTCTCCGGCATCGGGCTTGTTCCACGAAACGGCCCAGCTCCGCGCGGACGGTGGCCGAGTCGATGCGCCGGATCACGGGCAGCGTGACCTCGACGATCTGACAGGCGTCGTCGAGGCGGCCGACACCGGCCAGGGCCGTCGCCTGCCTAACCGCGAAGCGGGTCTGGGAGTTGCTGTCCGCCGGGACGGCCGACCGGCGCCGGTGCTCTGCGGCGAACAGGTCGGCGGCCGGCTCGAAGCGACGGAGGCTGAGCATGCAGGACGCCTCGATGAGCCGAGGGTTGCCGTTCTCGATGCGCGGGCCCCAGTGAGGGGTCCGGTCGTCGGTGACCACCTCGGCGGCGTGGCTCCCGAACCGCTCCAGCGCCTCCCGGCAGGCCCCCGCATCACCTCGGCGCGCATGCCCCTGGGCCGCGCGTCGCGCGGCGTGCGCGCGGATCACCGGGTTGGCCGCCGGGTGCCCGGCCGCCTGCTCGGCCAGTCCGATCGCCGCACAGGTGTCACCGCGGTGCTGGGCGATGAACGCCTTGCGGACCAGGGCATACGCGGCCACCGTTTCGTCCCCGCCGAGTGCGCCCCAGCGGACGGCGAGATTCGTCCAGCGCAACGCCTCCGCGGGATCGGCCGCCTCTTGTGCCATCCACCCGGTGTATTCGGCGAACCGTGAGGCCAGCAGCCAGATCTCGGCCCGCTGCTCGCCGACCGCGTGCGGACCGGCGTCCGTCAGGATCCGCGTGATCGACTTCATCGAAGCGGTGACGAACCTCGGTCCGGTGGATCTGCCGATGTTCTTCAGCTCCCACAGGACCCGCTCGTATCCGGCGACCACGGGGCCGGCCTCGACGACAGCCTCGGACCGGGCGCCGCGGCGGCCGGCCCCGGCCAGCTCGACGAGTTCCCCGCCGGCGCCGAAGGCCGCGTCGCAAGCCGCCGCCACAGCGGGCGTCGGGTTGCGCAACCCGCTCTCCAGATTGCAGACCTGTCCTTCGGACACGTTCGCACGCCGGGCGAACTCGCGCACGCTCCACCCCCGACGCGCCCGGAGTGTGGCCAGGACGACGCCGAAATCGCCCGGCGGCAGACGCGTGCCGGCCGATGCCGAGACCGTTCCTGCCCCGCTGTCCGCCGGATCCATACCCGCCAGCGTACGGAGCCTTGCGGCCGCTATTCAATCCCCGGCGAATAGCCGCCGAGCGCGTAAGCCGCCCCTAGGGTGAGCACGATCCCTGACGTCAACGCTCGCCAGAGAGGGGGCAATTGTGCCGCGTATCTTCCTCAGCTTTCGCAAACCGGACTCCCGGTGGATGCGAGACCGCGTCTACCGCGCGCTGTCCGACCGCTTAGGTGCCGACGAGATCTTCAAGTCGGGCCGGTCGATACCGCCGGGGGCCGATTTCGCCGAGATCCTGCGGCGGCAGGCCGCCGAGTGCGAGCTCATGTGCGTACTGATCGGGCCGGGGTGGCTCGACGCGCGGGGCGAGGACGGTGTGCGGCTCCTGGACCGGGATCACGACTGGGTCCGCCTGGAGATCGCGACAGCCCTGCGGGCGGGAAACCGCGTCGTCCCGGTCCTTCTGGGCGACGCGACGCCGCTGCCCGAAGCCTCGGCGCTGCCGGCCGAGATCGCGGAGCTGGCGGGACTGCAGTTTCTCCGCGTTCCGGAGACCCATCTGTCGGACGGGCTGGCGCACTTGGGCGACGCGCTGACCGCTCTCCTGCCCGATACCGGTACCGGCCCCGCCGCCGAACCCGGGCACGGCACAGCGCCGGCCGGCGATCCGGAACCGTCCATGACCATGACGGCCCATGTGTCCGGCGGCGGCAGCGCCTACCAGGCGGCCCGTGATCAGACGATCAGGCTGGCGTGAGGGGCGGACGATGGATCATCCCGGAGCAGAGGGCGCTCATCGGATCGGGCCGTACGCGCTGCTCGGAAGACCGAGCAGGGTCGGCGGGAGCGAGGTCTTCGCGGCCCGCACGGACGAGGGGCTCCTCGTCACGGTCACGGTCGCAGGGCCCGTACTCGCCGCGGACCCGGGGTTCCGGGACAGGTTCCGAGCTGCCGTCGAAGCGGCACGGACACTGTCCGGTGCCTTCCTCACACCGGTGGTGGACGCCGACGCCGACGCGCCGGTTCCCTGGCTGGCGACCCGGTTCACCGCCGGACTGCCGCTCCGGCAGGTGGTGGACCGGCACGGCCCGCTGTCGGAACCGGCTCTTCGAGTGCTGGCCGACGGCCTCGGCCGGGCGCTGGCCGTACTCCACGCGGCCGGAACCGTCCACGGCGAGGTGAGCCCGGACTCGGTGCTGCTGACCATGGACGGCCCCCGCATCACCGTCCTGGCGATGGCGGCAGCCACCGGGAGTCCGGCACCCTCACCGACGGACGACATGTTCGACCTCGGGTCGACCGTGCTGTTCGCGGCTTCCGGAGGCGAGCCGGACACGGGCGCCCTCCCCGTGTCGCTGCGCGACGTGATCGGCGGCTGCCTGTACCCGCAACCGCCGGACCGGCCCACCGCGGACCAACTCGTCGCCTACCTGAAGCATCAGAACATGCCTTCCCTGGAAGGCAGTTGGCTGCCGCCGACAGTGACCGCCGACATGGCCGCCGCGACCGCGGCCGTGGGATCGGCATCCGCCGGGGGTGGCGGCCGGGGCCCGCTTCCTCCGCCGCCGGAGATCGCTGCCGGCCCGGGTGTGAGCCGCCGGAAGCTGATCATCGCTCTGGCCGGGGGCGCGGCCGTGGTCGGCGGTCACTGTCGGCGGCACTCGCCGTCTCCGGCGACTCGTCACCGGCACATGACGGCCGGGCCGGCGGACCCGGGTCCGCCGCGCCGCCGGCCTCTCCGTCAGGCGGGCGATCCTCGTCCGCCCACTCCGCGTCGCCGTCCTTGACGGGCGAACCGGAACCGACCGTGCTGGCCGGGCCCGACGCCGTCAAGGCATGGTCGGGCGTCGGAAAGCACGCCCCCACCTGCCTGGAAGCGTCCGACAAGGTGGTCATGGTGGTCACGGGCACGGCCACGTCCTTCCTGGACGCCGCGACCGGAAAACCCGTGTTCCCCCAGCTGAACACGACCAGGGACTTCGGCACGAGCAGCCTCACGCACCCGACGGCGTACGCGGACGGAGTGTTCTACCTGCTCTGCGACACACCGAGTCAGTCAGGCGTCCTGGCGGCGTTCGACGCAGCCGGCGGGAAGGCGAAGTGGGCGACCGACCTTGCCGACATCGATCCCGGCGGCGGCAAGCATGTGGCGATGTACCCGAGCAACTATGTGGCAGTCGCGGGGAACACCGTCTACGTATGCGGGCAAGTGCTTCAGTTGGACCGGAAGTTCTCGGCCGAATCACCGACCACCGGCTACATCCGTGCGTTCAACGCCTCGACCGGCAAGAGACTGTGGCAGGTCGAGGGCACGGACATCAACAACGTGCTCGTGCCGCCCTCCGGTTCTCATCTGCTGGCCACCTCGGCCGTTCCGGGTAAGAGACCCGGCCGCGTCCAGATGATCGACGCCGGCAGGAAGGGTGCCCGCGGCTGGAAGGTATCCGTCGCGCACGGCTCGTACTACTTCTCCACCGGCTGGCCGCTGACGTGCTACGCCGCCGGACTGTTCCTGTTCGCCGGCGGCAGCGGCAACACGCTGTTCGCCGTCGACGCGGCCACCGGCAGCGAGAAGTGGCATCAGCGCTTCGACGCGAAGAACGGGGACCAGGTCAAGATCGGCGCCCCGTTCTCCAGCCCGGACGGCGCGACTGTCTATGTAGGGGTCGGCAGCGACCTTGCAGCCCTGGCCACGGCCGACGGCACGCTCCAGTGGGTCGCGACGCTCGACGGGGCCAGCGATATGGGCACTTCCAACCTGTTCAACGCCGCCTCCAGGATTTCCGGCAGGAGCGCGCAGTGCTCGGCCGACACCGTCTTCGCCACCGACAGCGCCAAGACGCTGTGGGCCATCGACGCGGCCACCGGCAGGGCCCGGTGGAGATACAAGGACCCCGGGCAGCCGGACGTGGGGTTCATGTGGACGGTGGGCGGCGACCACGTGTTCATCGCCTCCCACCTGACCATGACCGCGATCGCGGCCCACGGGCGGTAGGAGACAAGGAGAAGACATGGAGACGAGTGTGGAACTCGCCGGTCTGGCATCGGCGGCCGCGGCCCGCCTGATTGATCTGCTGGCGACGGACGGCTGGGGCGCGGTCAAGTCCTCGGTCCTGGCGCTGTGGCGGTCCGCGCACCCGGAGCGCGTCGAGGAGGAACTCACCGATGCACGCGGCGAGTTGCTGCAGGCGCGGCAGACGGGCGGCGGCGAGGAGCTCCAGCGACTGCTGGTCGCCGAGTGGCAGGCCCGCATCATCCGGCTGATGGCCACGCGGCCGGACGCCGTCGACGAGCTGCGCGCGCTGCTCCGCGGCGAACCGCGCACTGCCGGAGCCCCGGAACAGCAGATCACGGGCTCGATGACCCTGGAGGCGCATGTTTCCGACGGCGACGCGTTCCTGGCCGGCCGGGACATGACCGTCACCAGGGGCGGACAGGCGTGACCGAGCGCAGCACCGATACCTCGCCCCCCGAGGAGCCGCCCCTCTGGCAGCCGAAACGGCTGGAGGCCCGCGTCACCGGCGGCGGCAGCGCCTTCATGGCCGGCCGCGACCTCCACGTTCGCCTCGGTGACGAGGGGCGCCGAACCGTGGCCGGCCCCGGCGCCGGCGAAGTGCCGTGCCCGTACCCGGGCTTGGTCCCGTTCGACGACGAGTACAAGCAGTGGTTCTACGGCCGTGAGCGCATGGTTCACCTCGTGTGTGAGCGGATGGACGCACGGAAGCGTGAGGGCGGCCCGCTCGTGCTGATCGGCCCCTCGGGGGCCGGGAAGTCGTCCCTGCTCGCGGCCGGGGTACTGCCGGCCCTGGACGACGGCCGGCTTCCGGTGGCGGGCTCGAGCACCTGGCCGCGGCTGCTGCTGACCCCGACGGCATCCCCGGCCCTGGCACTGGCGGCCGCAGCCGGGCTCGACGCCGAGACCGCCCGGCGCACGGCGCCTGCGTGGCGGGCCGATCCCGCACGGTGCCTTGCCGAGCTGCGCGAGATCACCGGAGCCGGCGATCCGGCGCCCGCCGGGGAGACCCGCTCCACGGGCCTGGTCGTCGTGGTCGACCAGTTCGAGGAGGTCTTCACGGCCTGCGGCGACGAGACCGAACGGCAGTGGTTCATCGACGTGCTCGACCGGCTGGCCCGGCCCACGGGCGGGGCGGTCGTGGTGCTGGGCGTGCGCGCGGACTTCTATGCCTCGTGCACGGCCCATCCGCAGCTCCGGGCGGCGCTCCGAGCCGGGCCGGTCCTGCTGGAGCCGATGACGGAGGGCGAACTCAAGGACGCGATCCGCCGCCCGGCCGGCAGCGTGGGCCTCGACGTGGAAGACGGCCTGGTCGAGGTGCTGCTGACGGAGCTGGGCACGGTCGGGGGGCCGGTCGGTACGAGCACCACGGGCCGGCTGCCGCTGCTCGCACACGCGCTGCGGGCCACCTGGCAGCAGCGCCACGGCCACACGCTCACCGTGGACGGGTACCGCGTCACCGGCGGCATCCAGGGTGCCATCGCCACCACGGCGAACAGGCTGTACGACACGCTGCCGCCGCCCTGCCAGGATGCCGCACGGTGGGTGTTCCTGCGGCTCGTCATCGTGGGACGGGACGCCGACGACAGCCGGCGGCGCGTCCGGTACGACGAGTTGCTGCGTCACGCGCCGGACCGGGATGCGGCCGTCAGAGTCCTGGACGACTTCACCCGTGGCCGGCTGCTGACCCAGGACCAGGACACGGTGGTGATGACCCATGAGGTACTGATCCGCGCCTGGCCCCGGCTGCGGAACTGGATCGAGCACGACCGCAGCGGGAACCTCGTACGACAGGATCTGGAAGACGCGGCCACGCTCTGGGAACAGGCCGGCCGGGAGGCAGCCGCGCTGTATCGCGGCAACCGCCTGGAGGCCGCGCTCGCCTGGGCCGAGACGCACGGGCCGGAAGTCAGCGGCGCCGCCCGGGTGTTTCTGGCAGCCTCCCGGCACCACCAGCGGCGCGGGCAACGGCTCCGGCGCGCCGCGGTCGCCACCATCACCGCCCTGGCCGTGGTCGCCTCGCTGGCCGCGGTGTTCGCCTTCCGGCAGGAGGCCAACGCCCGGGACGCCGCCACCCAGGCCCTGCACTCCCGCGACCAGGCCATCAACGCCGCCGTCACGTCCGCATCCGTGCAACTGGGCCCGACCGATCCCTCGCTGTCCGCCCAACTCGCGCTGACCTCCTACCGGATGGACCCGACCCCCGACGCGGCGTCCCGGCTCATCACGACCCAGAACACCCCGCTGGCCACCCGGCTTCCAGGCCCGCGCGGCGCCGTGTACACCGTGGCCTACAGCCCCGACGGGCACATGCTGGCGGCCGGCAACGTCGACCAGAACCTCGTCCGGCTGTGGGACGTCTCCGATCCCGGCCGGCCGGTGGTACTGGGCCGACCCGTGCCAGTGGACCGTTCCGTCAATTCGATCCTGTCGCTCGCGTTCAGCCCGGACGGCCAGGTCCTGGCCGTCGGCGGCCACACCATCCACAACGGCGACGCCGGTTCCGGCGGATTCGTCGACCTGTGGAGTCTGACCAGCCCCAGCCACCCCGTCCTGCTCGGCAGGCCGGAGAGTCCCGCCATTCAGGGCATGGACGCCATGACCTCGATCGAATCGCTGGCGTTCAGTCCCGACGGCCGTACCCTGGCCGCCGGATGGCACGCCGGACTCGTCAGCCTGTGGAACGTCACCCACCCCGACGACGTCAGCCCCGCGAAAGCGCCCCTGAACCTCGACTGCCCCGACGTCTTCTCCCGCCGCATCGCGTTCAGCCCCAGGGGGCACACCCTGGCCGCCGCATGCGAGGACGGCGCCGGCACCATCACCCTGTGGAACACCACCGACCCGGCCCACCACGTCCGCGGCCGTCCCCTGAAGGCCGGGCACCCCGTCCATTCCCTGGCGTTCAGCCCGGACGGCCGGACCCTGGCCGCCGGAACCAAAGAGGGCAACGTCCACCTGTGGAAGGTCGCTGACTCCGGCCACCCCACCCCCCTGGGCAAGCCGCTGACGGGTCCGGCCGAGCCCGTCATGTCGGTGGCGTTCAGCCCCGACGGTCACACCCTGGCGGCCGGCAGCGCCGACCACACCATCCGTTTGTGGAACGTCACGCACCCCGGGGCCATCGGCCCTCTGGGCCGGCCGCTTACCGGTCCCGGCGACACGGTCACCGATGTGGTGTTCAGCCCAGACAGCCGCACCCTCGCCGCCGGGAACAGTGACGGCAACGTCGATCTGTGGAATCTGCCGCCGACCCGGATCATCGGCGCCGGCGGCAATGTGGCATCCGTGGCGTTCAGCCCCGACGGGCGCACGCTGGCCGCAGGGAACCAGAACATGACCGTCTCACTGTGGAACACCGCCGACCCCGACAACCCCGCTCCCCACGGTGATCCGCTCACCGGCCCCAAGGACGCGGTCGACGCCGTGGCGTTCAGCCCGGACGGGCGCACGCTTGCCGCCGGCGACAGTGATGGCAACGTCACGTTGTGGAACACCGCCGACCCCAGCCATCCTGTTCCCCTCCCTGAGACCCTCACCGGGGCGAACGGGTTCATCTTCTCCCTGGTGTTCAGCCCCGACGGCAACACCCTGGCCGCGGCCGGTGACAACGCGGTCGGCAGCATCGTCGTCTGGGACATCAGCGACCCCGCACACCCCGTCACCCAGCCCGGCGTCTCCAACTCACACACGAAGTCCGTCGCATCCTTGGCGCTCAGCCCCGACGGCACGATGCTGGCGGCCGGCGGCGACAGCAGCAACGGCGAGGTCGGACTGTGGAGTACGACGGCCCCCGGGGTCCGTATCGGGGAGCCGATCGACCAGCCGACCGACACCCGCACCTGGGTGGCGTTCAGCCCGGACGGCCGCACGCTCGCCACCGGGAACAGCCGCGGCACCGTCACCCTGTGGAATACCGGCGATCCCCACCACCTCACGCGCAGGGGCAGCCCCCTGACCGTGCCCGGCGGCAGTCTGTGGTCGGTGGCGTTCAGCCCGGACGGGCACACCCTCGCCGCGGCCGGCCACACCGACAGCGGCACCATCAACCTGTGGAACGTCACCGATCCCGACCGTCCCACCCCCATCGGCCGGCCGTTGACCGTGGAGACCGGATTCGTCGCTGTCCTGGCGTTCAGCCCGGACGGTCGCACCCTGGCCGCCACCACCGACGACGGCGTGGCCACGCTCTGGGACCTGAGGGTCGAGTCCGCCATCAGCCGTATCTGCGCCGCGAGCTCAGGCGCCCTGAGCAGGCAGCAATGGAGCCGGTACCTCTTCAAGCTGCCGTACGACCCACCCTGTGTGACCAGCTAGAGACGGGGGCGACGTGGTGCCGGCCTCTCCAGGTGGGGCCGTGGTGCCGACGTGTCAGTGGATCTGGGCCGGTACCCCGCGGAAGGTGCGCCGGTAGGCGAGCGGCGAGACGCCTATGACCGCGTGCAGGTGCTGGCGCAGCGAGGTGCCCGTGCCGAAGCCGACCCGGGCGGCGATGTCGTCCACCGGGAGATCGGTGGATTCGAGCAGCTGGCGGGCGCGCGTGACCCGCTGGTGGATCAGCCACCGGCCGGGGCTCATGCCGACCTCCTCGCCGAAGCGGCGGGCGAAGGTCCGCAGGCTCATCCGCGCGTGGTCGGCGAGCTCGGTCAGGCTCAGGGGCTCGTGCAGGTGCTCCAGTGCCCACTGGCGGGTGCCGGCCGTGCCGTTCGAGGCGTTCTCGGGGACCGGATGGTCGATGTACTGGGCCTGCCCGCCGTCCCGCCACGGCGGCACGACGCAGGCGCGTGCGACCCGGTTGGCGACGTCGCTGCCGTGGTCCTTGCGCACGAGGTGCAGGCAGACATCGACGCCCGAGGCCGCGCCCGCCGACGTCAGCACGTCGCCGTCGTCGACGAAGAGGACGTCCGGATCGAGTGCGATGTGCGGGAACCGCTCCCGGAAGGCGCGGGCGAGTGCCCAGTGCGTGGTGGCCGGCCGGCCGTCCAGCAGTCCGGCGGCGGCGAGGACGAAGGCGCCCGTGCAGATCGACACGATGCGCGCGCCCGTCGGCACGGACTTGAGGGCCGCCGTGACCGAGGCCGGTACCTCCTGGGTGACGAGCGAGGTGTCGAAGGGCGGGATCACCACGGTGTCGGCCGTGGCCAGGGCCTCCGCCCCCCGCTCGACGGTGACCGAGAAATCGGAGTTGGTACGCACCGGGGCCCCGTCGACGGTGCAGGTCACGACCTCGTACCGGCCCTCCGCCGCGTCGAAGACCCGGCTCGGGATGCCCAGCTCGAAGGGGTACACGCCGTCCAGGGCGAGCACGACGACACGGTGAACACGAGCCATGGCAGAATCCTGTCGAAAGATGGCAATCATGCCATGGTACGGGACGGCCGGCTCGGCGAGGCTTGGTGCATGAGCCAGAGCACAGCGAACAACACCGACCCCGAAGCCCCTGACACCATGCGCGCCGTCAGGCAGGACACACACGGAGGCCCCGAGGTCCTCAAGGAGGTCCGGCTGCCGAGGCCGGCACCCGGCCTGAGCCAGATCCTGGTCCGCGTCCACGCGGCCGGCGTCAACCCCACCGACTGGAAGCACCGGGCCAACGGGCTCTTCGTGGACCGCCTCCCGCTGGTACTGGGCTGGGACGTCTCCGGGGTCGTGGAGGCCGTCGGATACGGCGTCACGATCTTCAAGCCGGGCGACGAGGTCTTCGGGATGCTCCCCTACCCGTACGGGGTCGGCTCCCACGCCGAGTTCGTGGCCGCCCCGGCCCGCGCCTTCGCCCACAAGCCCGCCGGCATCGACCACATCCAGGCCGGGGCGCTGCCGCTGGCCGCCCTCACCGCGTACCAGGCGATCGTCGACACCGCCGACGTCCGTGCCGGACAGCGCGTCCTCATCCACGCCGCCGCCGGCGGAGTCGGCCACCTCGCCGTCCAGATCGCCAAGTCCCGCGGCGCGTACGTCATCGGCACCGCCAGTGCGGCCAAGCACGACTTCGTCCGCTCACTCGGCGCCGACGAGGTCATCGACTACCGCACCACCGACTTCGCCGAGGCCGTCAAGGACATCGACATGGTCCTGGACCCCTCTCAGGCGACACCCGCACCCGCTCCCTCGACGTGCTGCGCACCGGCGGCACCCTCGTATCGCTCCTGCCGGGAACCGACCCGGGCGAAGCGGCGAAGGCGGCGTCCCGGGGCGTCCGCGTCGAGACCCTCCTGGTGGAGGCCGACCACGCCGGCATGAGTGCGGTCGCCGAGCTCGTGGAAGCGGGCTCGCTCCGGGCCCACGTCGAGGCCACGTTCCCGCTCGCCGAAGCTGCCAAGGCCCACGCCCTCGGCGAGACCGACCGGACCACGGGCAAGATCGTCCTGGTCGTGGAGGGCACCGACACCCCGTGAGTCACCGGGCGAGCAGGCCCAGTTCGGTGTGCCGGAGAGTCTCGAGGGACTCGATGCGCCGGGCCTGCTCGTCCGTGAGCACGTCGCACACCCAGTCCCAGTGCAGCGCCACCCGGTCGCCGGGGGTGAGGCCGTCGATCAGCGTCCTCCCGCCGGCCGAGCAGCGCACGGTCTCCTCCCGCCACTCGCCGGTGACCAGCCCCGCCCCGTCCCAGCCGAGCGGGCGCGACCGTACGGTCGCCACCTCACTGTCGGCCGCGATGACCACCCCCGTACGGATGCGGCACTGGTCCAGCACGGACAGGGCGGTCGGATTGCCGCCCGTCCGCAGCATCGGCGCCCATGGGTACACCTCGAACACCTGGAAGCTGTGGTGGGCCTGTGCCCGCCGCGAGGCCTCGCGCCAGGTGCCGCCCAGCTGGCCCCGGAACCGGTCCGTCATGCGCTCCAGCAGGGCGCCGGGATCGACCAGGTCCAGCAGCTCGTTGCCGATCCAGTAGGCCTCCACCACCCGCGCGTCGAGCGGGTCCGGGATGCCGGCCGTCTCCGCCAGGTACTCCAGATAGCACCAGGCCCCCTCGAACTGCCTGGCCCGCCGCTCGATGTCGGCGGTCGCGTCACGACGCAGGAGAGCGGCCGCGTCGGCGGGACCGCAGTAGCCGAGCTCGTTGGGCGGGTAGGCGTATCGCGCGAACAGCAGCGCGCCCTCGGCGCTCACTCAGCAGATCCTCGGCAGCTGTTCGCCGATCGGGAGCCCGATCACGCGGCTCCCGCCCAGGCCCGTGCGTGCGACCACCATCCCGGCATGATCCGGTACGCAGCTGCCGATCCGGCACGCGGACCGGCCCAGCGGATGGGCGTGCATCGCGGCCAGTACCTGGTCCGCCTCCTCCTCCGGGACGATCGCGATCAGCTTGCCCTCGTTGGCCACCTGGAGCGGGTCGAGCCCGAGCAGACTGCACGCGTCCCGCACGGTGGCGGGCACCGGCAGCAGCCGCTCGACCAGTTCGATGCCCACGTCCGAGGCGCGGGCGATCTCGTTCAGCGACGCCGAGACACCGCCGCGGGTGGGGTCCCGGAGCACATGGAGGTCGGCGCCGGTGGCGGTCATCGCGGCGACGAGGCCGTGCAGCGGAGCGGTGTCGCTCTCGACCGTCGTACCGAACTCCAGGCCCTCCCGGCAGCTCATAACGGCCACCCCGTGCACGCCGATGTCACCGCTGACGATCACGGCGTCCCCGGGGCGCGCCCGGCGTGCGTGGATGTCGACACCGGAAGGGATCACCCCGATGCCGGAGGTGTTGATGTAGACGCCGTCGCCACTGGCGCGCTCCACGACCTTGGTGTCCCCGGTGACCAGCCGGACGCCGGCGGTTCCGGCGGCCCGGCCCATGGCCTGGGCGATCCGGCCGATGGTGCTCAGCTCGGTGCCCTCGGCGAGGATGAAGGCGGTCGACAGGAACAGGGGTGTCGCACCCGACATCGCCAGGTCGTTGACCGTCCCGTTCACTGCCAGCTCACCGATCGATCCGCCGGGGAAGAACATCGGCTTCACCACGAACGAGTCCGTGGAGAAGGCGAGGCGGGTACCGGAGCCGACCGTCAGGACGGCCGAGTCGCCGAGGTCGGAGGCGGCCGCCGCACCGTAAGCCGGCAGGAACAGATGCTCGATCAGTTCGGCGGACATCGCGCCGCCGCCCCGTGGCCCATCACGACACACGGGATGTCCCGCAGCGGTACGGGGCAGACCCACCCCTCGAAGTCGAGGTCGGGCACTTCCTGCATCACGTCAGTCACTTCGCATCGACCAGTTCCAGTCGGCGGTGGGTGTAGTACGCGGCGCAGGCGCCCTCGGACGACACCATGGTCGCGCCCAGCGGGTTCCTGGGCGTGCATTCCTTGCCGAACGCCTCGCACGCGTGCGGCTTGATCAGGCCCTGGAGGACTTCGCCCGACCGGCAGAGCGAGGACTCCTCGGTGTGGATGTCCGTCACGTCGAACCGCTCCTCCGCGTCGAACGCCCGGTATCTCGCGGAGAGCCGCCAGCCGCTGCGGGGGATCGCCCCGATGCCGCGCCAGGTCCGGTCCGTCACCTCGAAGACATCTCCGAGCATCTCCATGGCGGGTGCGTTGCCCTCCTCGCGAACGGCGCGGGGGTAGGCGTTCTCCACCTCGTGCCGCCCCGACTCCAGTTGGAGGACGGTCCGGCGGATGCCTTCGAGGATGTCCAGCGGCTCGAAGCCGGTGACCACGATCGGCACCTTGTACTTCTGTGCCAGTGGCGGGTACTCCGACGTCCCCATCACACTGCACACGTGGCCCGCGGCGAGGAACGCCTGCACCCGGCAGGTCGAGGACTCCATGATCGCGGCCATGGCCGGCGGCACCAGCACGTGCGACACCAGCAGGCTGAAGTTGCGCACCCCGAGCCGCTTTGCCTGGTACACCGCCATCGCGTTCGCGGGCGCGGTGGTCTCGAACCCGATCCCGAAGAAGACGACCTCACGGTCCGGGTTCTCGCGTGCCAGCTTCAGCGCGTCGAGGGGCGAGTACACCACGCGCACGTCACCACCCGCGCTCCTGACCGAGAACAGGTCCTGGCTGCTTCCGGGTACCCGCAGCATGTCGCCGAACGAGCAGAAGATGACGCCGGGGCGGGCGGCGATCGCCAGCGCCCGGTCGATGATCTCCAGCGGGGTGACGCAGACGGGGCATCCCGGGCCGTGGATCATCTCCACGCCGTCCGGAAGCAGTTGGTCGATGCCGTGCCGGATGATCGAATGGGTCTGGCCCCGCAGACCTCCATCATCGCCCACTCCCGCGTGGTGGCCGCATGGATCTGGTCGAGCAGCTTCTTCGCGAGATCGGGGTCGCTGAACTCGTCGAGGTACTTCACCGGCCGGCTCCTTCGGGGGACTGGCCCTGCTGGGCCGCGAGTTCGAGGCCGTCGCCGAACTCCTCGGCGAGGATGCCGAGCCGCTCGAAGTTGGCAAGGGTGTCCTGGGCCGACCGTTCGTCCAGGCGCTGGATGGCGAAACCGACGTGCACGATGACGTATTCACCGACCGTCACGTCGGGGATGTACTGGAGGCAGACCTCCTTGCGCACCCCGCCGAAGTCGACCTCGGCCATCACGGTGCCGTCGACTTCGGCGGTACTGAGGACACGCCCCGGAACAGCCAGACACATGGTCCCTCTTCTCTGTGGATCCCTTGGAGTGCGCAGGAGGCGGGGCCGGTTCAGCCCGATGCGGCGATCAGGAGCTGGCCGAGGGCGATCCCGCCGTCGTTCGGCGGCAGCAGCCGGGGCCGCAGGACGGTGAAGCCGCGAGCCGTCAGGACGCGTTGGGCCGCTTCGAGCAGCACGGCGTTCTGGAAGACGCCGCCGCCCAGGGCCACGGTGCCGAGCCCGGTGCGGGTGCGGCAGCTCTCCGCGAGGTCGGCGATCAGCGCCGCTACGGACGCGTGGAAGCGCGCGGCGATCAGCTCGGCGGGCACACCGGCCCGTACGTCGGACACCACGGCCCGCACGACCGGGCCCGGATCGGCGACGGCGGGTTCCTCTCCCGTGGCCGGCCTGACGGCGAAGCAGTAGCTGACCTGCGGGGTGTCGCTGTCGGCTCGGGCCGTCCGCGCCAGCCCCTCCAGTTCCACGGCCGCCTCCGCCTCGTACGCCACCTCGTGCCGGACACCGGCCAGTGAGGCGACCGCGTCGAAGAGCCGGCCCATGCTCGACGTGGGCACGCATCCGAAACCGGTGGTGAACTGATGCGCCAGCACGTCGCGTTCCGCGGACGGGCACGCGCGGACCGCCGGTGAGTCCTCACCCCAGGCGATACCCGCCGCGTGCAGGTGCGCGAGCGCCATCCGGTACGGCCGCAGCACACTCGCGTCGCCCCCGGCCAGTGGCACGTAGCCCAGGTGGGCGGCCCTGCGGAACGACTTGTAGCCCGCCACCAGGACCTCACCGCCCCAGGCCGCCCCGTCGTCGCCGTGACCGGTCCCGTCGAAGGCGATGCCGATGACGCTCTCGTCGGCGCCCAGGCCGTGCTCCGCCATCACGGAGGCGATGTGCGCGTGGTGGTGCTGCACGGTACGGACCGGCCGCCCGGCCGCGTGGGCGCGGGCCCACTCGGCGGAGCGGTAGCCGGGGTGCCGGTCGGCCACCAGCCGGGTGGGCCGCACACCGGTGAGGTCTTCCAGGTGCTTCTCGGTCCGGGTCAGCGCCTCGACCGTGGCCAGGTCGTCCATGTCGCCGACGTGCTGGCTGAGCCAGGCGTAGCGGCCCTCGGCCAGCGCGAAGGTGTTCTTCAGGTCGGCGCCCACCGCGAGCGTCGCGGGGACGTCGAACGGCAGGGCGAGCGGCAGTGGGGCGTACCCGCGTGACCTGCGGAGCGGAAGTTCGGCACCGGCCACGTACCGGCTGACGGAGTCGTCGCACGGCACATGGATGCGCCGGTCGTGCCGCAGCCACGCGTCGACCAGCGGGGCCAGTACGGTCAGCGCCGCCTCGTCGTCGGTGACGATCGGCTCGCCCGACAGGTTGGCGGACGTCATCACCAGCGCGTCCGGACCCGGCCGGTCGTCCCCGGTCCCCAGGAGCAGCACGTGCAACGGGGTGTACGGAAGCAGCAGGCCGAGGTCGGCGCTGCCCGGCGCCACCATGTCGGACACGCCCGCCGGCGCCCGGTCGTCCCGGCGCCGGGGCAGGAGCACGATCGGCCGGCGGCTGCCGGTCAGGAGCTCCTCCTCGTCACCGGTCATGGTCACCAGCTCCCGGGCGGCGTCGAGCCCCGCGACCATCACCGCGAAGGGCTTGCCGCCACGCTGCTTGCGCCGGCGCAGCTCGGCCACGGCCCGGTCGTTGCGGGCGTCGCACACCAGGTGGTAGCCGCCGAGCCCCTTCACGGCGATGATCCCGCCACCGGCGACGAGTTCCCGTGCGGCCCGCAGCGCGTCCTCGTCGTGGACCCGGGCCGCGGCCTCCTTGCCGACCAGTTCGAGCCGGGGGCCGCAGTCGCGGCAGGCGATCGGCTGGGCGTGGAAGCGGCGGTCGCGCGGATCCTCGTACTCCGCCCGGCAGTTCGCGCACATGTCGAAGGCCGCCATCGTGGTGGCGGCCCGGTCGTACGGCACTGCGGTGACGATGGTGAACCGGGGGCCGCAGTGCGTACAGGTGATGAAGGGGTGGCGGTAGCGCCGGTTCGAGGCGTCGCCCATCTCGTCCAGGCAGTCCTGGCAGGTGGCGATGTCGGGCGAGACGAGCGTCCTGGCGCCCTCACCCGCGCTGGACTTCTCGATGGTGAAGCCGGTACCGCCGCGGGTCGCCAGCTCGCTCGTACGGACGTCCTCGACGACCGCGAGGGGCGGTGCGTCGTCGCGCAGCCGGCGGCCGAACTCCGCCACGGCGTCGGCGCCTCCCTCGACCTCGGCGAGCACACCGTCACCGGTGTTCGTCACCGTGCCGGTGAGCATGAGCTCGGAGGCGGTGACGTAGACGAACGGCCGGAAGCCCACGCCCTGCACGACGCCGCGCACCTCGAACCTGCGCCGGATCCGCTCTTCCCGGCCGCGGCCCATCATCTCCAGGCCCGCCATGGCTTCCTGGGCCTTCGCCCGGTCGATGAGCTCGACGGCGAAGCCCATGTGGAGAAGGACCCAGTCGTCGCTACGGGGTGGCTCGTCGAGCATGCCGATGTTGACGCGCCGCTGCGCGCCCTCCACGTCCACGAGTGCCAGCTGCCCCGCATACCCGTCCACGATCTCCACGACGCGACCAGGAATGCCAAGGCACATGATCAGGATCTCCGGGGTTCGGCGCTCTTCACGGACGCGGTCGGTACGGCTGACACGAGCTGCCGGACCAAGGTGTGCACTGTCCGGATCGCCTCGGGCACCGCGTTGTCGACGGCTTCACTGAGCCCGATGCCCTCCTCGACGCCGGCGGGGGTGCAGCCCACGAGGTAGGTGAGCGGAAGAGTACCGCCCAATTGGTCCAGGTTTGCAAGGACAGCGACCGGATTCATTCCATGGGCGTCGAATTCACCCGTACCGAGGTCCGCCACGCCGATACGGAGCACCGTCAGCTCCCCGGGCGGGCCGCCGCCCGGGTACGCGTCGACCAGCACCAGCGCGTCGTACCCGTCGAGCAGGTCGTACGCGAGGTGCATGCCGCGGATGCCGTAGTCGACCAGCCGGACCTGCGGGGGCATCCCGCCGGAACCGGCCAGCCGTCGGACGACCTCCGGGCCGAAGCCGTCGTCGCCGAGGAACAGATTCCCGATGCCCGCCACCAGCACCCGTCCGGGCGTGTCCGGTTCCTTCGTCATCCTCGGCTCCCGCTCGGTGAATTGGTCGGACGCGACGGCGCTCCCCGCCGTCTCAGCCGCCGCCGGACTGCAGGTAGGGCGAGTCGGGGTCCTCGGCCTTCTTCGGCTGCACGGAGGTGTCGGAGCGTTCGTCCGAGGTGCCCGACGGCCGGTCGGCCGGGCCGCCCTCCGGCTTGTCCGAGCCGGTGTCGCGCGAGCCCATGGGGCCCCGCACCTCCTGCGGCTCTTCCTCGACCGCGCTGTCCTTCTTCGGCGTGTCCGCCATGGGTGCACTTCCTCACTCACATCGGGATTCACACATCGGAACTCACATCGAGCGGATTCTCAGGTAGCGGCGGATGTCGGGGATCGACCTGATCCCCACGCCCACGGCGACCAGCGCCACAGCCGCCGCCACACCGGCGGTGATCATGCCCAGGCTCTTCACGATCGGTTCTCCTCTCGGTACTGCGCCGTCTCCTCGGCGCTCAGCGGTGTCAGCTCGTCGGGCGCGAAGTAGAAGTAGCGGCCGTACCAGTCGTGCAGGTCCGAAGCCGGGTCGTCGACGAGGACCAGGGCGACGTGCGTACCGCCGTCCACATCCGCCAGGACCGCGGTCACCCTGGCCACCTGGCCGGCGAAGAACAGGTCCTGCGCGTCGGCACGCCGCGAGGGATGGACACGGACCAGGCTGTCCTTGGCCACCCGGACCCCGTCGATCGTCACCGCATCGCTCCCCGGCCGTACCGACGCGTCGGCCGCCGGGTCCCACCAGGGCACGCCCCCGGTGTCGAAGGGGGCCGGCTCCGCGTCCCGGACATCGGGCGCCGGGGCGACGGGACCCGCCGGGGCGGCCGGTGCCGGCGCGTGCGGATCGCGCAGCAGGCCGTGCAGCTGCTGCAGATCGGCCGGCGACATGCCGTCGCACCGGTCGATGATCTCCCGGGCCCGCGGATCGGTGGCCCGTGCCTCCGCCTTCTCCTCCTGGGTCATGGTCATCACCCGGAGGGTCAGGATCTCGTCGATCTCGGTCGAGTCGAACAGGGCCCGGCGCTCTGCTCGGCCACCTCCGGGTAGTCGTACAGGATGATGGGCGCACCGAGCACCGTGTCCGTCGACCCCTTCGGGCCGGCCAGCACGGGCCAGCACCTGCGCTGCCGGCAGCGACCGGCGGCGGCCGAGGCCCCGGCGGGCGGTTCGAGCAGCGAGACGAACTCGGCGTCGTGCGCCCGGAGCAGCAGATGCGCGCCGATCAGCGAGGCGCGGATCGCGGCGTCCTTGGTGGCGACCGGTTCCGGATGCTCGTTGCGCACCGAAACCGTCAGGCGCACGAAGCCGTCGTCGACCGTGCTCCCGGTCCGGATCCGGACCGCCAGCGGCAGCCGGCGCCGTACGATCCGCCCCACGACCGTGCCGCTCGCATCGCTGAGCGGCTCCGACTCCTCACCGCCCGGGACCTGATGGACGCCGTCCGCCGGCTCGGCCAACGGCTCCGCCACGAGGACGATCTCCTGCTCGACCGCCTCGTCCCAGGTCATCACCGCGACCCCGTCGACGGTGAGCTTCTCGACCGGCACATGGCTGCCGTCCGCCTCCCGGCGCTGCACCTCACGGACCTGCAGCTGAAGGAAGCGCAGATGGAGGGTGACCGCCGCCGGGCCCTCGCCCGGAGCCAGCAGACACTGCGCCTCCATCTCCGGCTCCTCGCCGAAACTCGCCGCCGTCGCGCGTGGCGGACCGAGGACCCCGAACTGCCAACGCGACTGGTTCTTGTGCGAGCTCGCGCGGTACGGGTAGAGGAGGTACCCCTCGTACAGCACCGCGTCCGCGACGACGCGCACCTGGTCAAGGCTCACAGGACCACCTCGTCGTTCTCGGCCAGCAGGGCCTGCACGGTCTCGTCCCAGCTGATCAGCCCGCGCCGGGCCCGGAAGTCCGCGAACCGCGCCAGCACGTCGTGGTCCAGCCTGATCCAGCCGGTGTTCGGGAAGTGCGACGCCACCATGCTCCGCCACACCTCGACCGGCATCGGGTACCGGGCCTCGCAGTCCCACGGCACCTGCTCCACCCCGAAGCCCTTGCTGCCGCGGGTGAAGACCGTGCCGGAGAACATCAGGGCGAGGGGCACCGATCCCGCTCCCAGGGCGTGCAGATAGCGCGAACCGATCACATCGAAGTCGTAGGTGCAGGGCAGGGCGAGATCGACCTCGGTGGCGCCGCTGAAGCCCTGCACCGTCGTGTCGCAGCTCATCCACTGGAACGGCTTCAAGGTGTCGTTCCAGCGGTCCCGCCCCCCGAACAGAGCCTGCAGACCGCTCTGTTCGGCGTCGTCGTAATGCCGTCGCTGCGGCTCGATGCGGACCTGGCAGTGCAGCGCGACAGCGTGGATGCGCCTGCCGGTCAGCTCCTCGATCCGCAGCCGGGCCGTCAGCTGCGGCACCGCCGCGTACGGCTCGGCGAAGATGTCGAGCACGGAGAAGGCGAAGTCGTTCACGACGCCCCCGCCCCGGCAGCGGGCCTGCTGCGGTCCGCCACCTGCGCGAAGAAGGCGTCCATCGCGGCATGTGCCTCGGTGCCGCCGTCGAAGCCGCGCCACAGCGTCCGCAGCCTGCCCACCAGCTCGTAACAGGCATCGATCGGAACGAGGTGGCACGATCCACCGCCCTCGGCGGTGCGCCGGATCAGCAGTGCCTCGACGTCCGGGCGCAGCACCGCAAGCTCCGGGCTCGACTCCACGACGGCCGCCCAGGCGTCCAGCGGCAGCTCCGACTCGGTGGCTCCGGCGGGGCCCGGGTAGAAGGCGACCGTGCGGTCCTGGACGGAGTTGCGGAACAGGAAGGCGAGCCCGACGGGAATCTGCAGCTCGTCCCAGGCGCGCCCGTCCACGGTGAGCCCGGCGAAGTGCAGATACCGCTCGGGGACCGCCCGGTAGCGCAGCTGCGCCTGCTCGTCGGTGAACAGCAGGTAGCAGGCCCGGCAACCGCACATCAGGGCGCGGGTGTCGAGGTTCACCACGTGGGAATGGCTCTCGCCGATCGGCTCCGCGCACATCTCGCAGCGCTCCCCGGCGGCCGGCTGCGGCCGGTTGCGCGTGAGGCGCAGCAGCGAGGCCGCCGGGGAGGCGGTCCGGCCGGCCGCGATCACGGCGTCACCGCCACGGGGACGGACACGGAGACGGACGCACCGTCCGAGAGCAGCGGAAGCGGCGCCAGGTGCAGGCCGTCCCCGTCCAGGCAGACGCCGGCCCGCCGCACGTCGTAGTGCGCACGGCAGCCGGCGCACCGCAGGATCGCGTCACCTGATCCGCCGCCCAGTCGCCGCGCCAGCGTGGCACCCTCGAACGGCCGCTCGCAGCGCGCGCACCGGTCCTCGAAGGCGAAGAGGTCCCTCCGACCCGGCAGGCCACCACCGGCATCCTGCCGACATCGACCCGTGCGACGGCACCGGACTCCAGCCCGGACAGCTCCGGGACGACCTCCCACGACGCGCTGTCGCCCTCGGCCGCTCCGGCATCCGTGTGCAGCCGGGCGAACAGCGAGTCCACCGGCACCAGCGGTCCCGCCGCCCCGGCGTCCTCGTCGGCCGCCGTCTCGACCTCGATCGAGGTGATCTCCGGAGCCGCCGCCTCCACCGCACCCTGCACGGCGAGCTTGAGCGTGACCGAGGAGGACGGGCAGCCGTCGCAGCTGCCCAGCAGCCGCAGCCGCACCGTGCCGTCGTCGGTGACCGCGAGCAGCTCCACATCACCGCCGTGCGAGCCCAGATACGGCCGGACGCTCTCCAGCGCCTGCTCGACCCGGGTCTCCACGCCGTACGGGTGCAGCCCGTGCACCAGCAGGACGGTGGCCACCAGGTCGTCGGCGGCCAGCGCGGCCAGCACGCCGTCGTCCAGCCGTCCCTGCTCGTGCACGAGGCCGAGCAGCCGTTCCAGTCCGGCGCCGTAGAAGTCGACGACGAGCCGGACCAGTTCCTCGCTGCGCTCGCGCGCGACCGCGCCGCCCGAGCCGCTGGCGGCGATCAGGGTGTCGATGCGTTCACCGGTGGTACGCCAGTCGGGCACCGCCGGTGGTTCCTCCTGCGCCATCACTGACTGCCCGCGGACTGGGTGGGGGAGTGCAGGAGCTCCAGCTTCTTGCCCTCGCCGAGATACATGTGCACTCCGCAGGGCAGACAGGGGTCGAAGCTGCGCACCGTGCGCATGATGTCGATGCCCTTGAAGTTCTCCCGGTCGTTCTCCTCGAAGATCGGCTGGCCCTGCACGGCGTCCTCGTAGGGGCCCGGCGTGCCGTACGTGTCACGGGGGCTGGCGTTCCACGGGGTCGGCGGGTACGGGTGGTAGTTGGCGATCTTGCCGTCCCGGATCACCATGTGGTGCGACAGGACACCCCGCACCGCCTCGGTGAACCCGCAGCCCACACCCTCCTCCGGCACCTCGAACTTCTCCCAGGTCTTGGTGTTCCCGGACCGGATCTCCACGAGCGCCTTCTCCGCGAAGTGAAGGGCGCAGGCGGCCGCGTAGGCCTGGAAGTAGCTGCGCGCCCGGTTGCGCTCGATGGTGTTGCTCCACTTCGGGACGTGCCACTCCAGCTCCACCGGGCCCTTGAGGGCGGTCTTCGGGAGATTGATCTTGACGCTGTGGCCGGTCGCCTGGATGTAGCCGATGTCTACCAGGCCGGCCAGCGCGGTGGTCCACAGCCGCGCGAGCGGCCCGCCGCCGGTGTCCAGGGCCAGGTAGTCCTTGCCGTCGAACCAGCGCGGCGACATGACCCAGCTGTACTTGTCGCCCAGGTCCCGCTTCTGCGGCTGCGGGTTGGTGTGCTGGTTCCACGGGTGCCGGCGGTCGACCGGGTTGCCGAGCGGGTCGTGGGTCACGAAGGTCTCCTGCTCGTCCCAGTCGTTGTAGTACGACGAGCCGAGCAGGATCCGGATGCCGAGGTTGATCTTCACCAGGTCGGTGGTGACCAGTTTCCCGTCCACGACCACGCCGGGGGTGACGTACATCTTCCGGCCCCAGTCGGTCATGTCCTTGTACTCGAAGTTGCAGTGCTCCGGGTCCTGGAAGGAGCCCCAGCAGCCCAGCAGGATGCGCCGGTTGCCGACCTGCTCGTATCCCGGCAGGGCCTCGTAGAAGAAGTCGAAGAGGTCGTCGTGCATCGGCACGACCTTCTTCATGAACTCGACGTAGCGCTGCAGCCGGGTGATGTAGTCCGTCATCAGCTGGATGGTCGCCACGGTTCCGACGCCGCCCGGATAGAGCGTGGAGGGGTGGACGTGCCGCCCCTCCATCAGGCAGAACATCTCCCGGGTCATCCGGCTGACCTGGAGCGCCTCGCGGTAGAACTCGCCGGTGAACGGGTTCAGGGACCGCATGATGTCGCCGATGGTCTTGTACCCGTGGGCGTCGGCGTGCGGGGACTGCGTGCGGTTGGCCTGCTCCAGGACGCCGGGATTGGTCTCCGCGACCATCTTCTCGCAGTAGTCGACCCCGACCAGGTTCTCCTGGAAGATGTTGTGGTCGAACATGTACTCCGCGGCCTCGCCGAGATTCACGATCCATTCACCGAGGTGCGGCGGCTTCACCCCGTACGCCATGTTCTGCGCGTAACAGGAACACGTGGCGTGGTTGTCGCCACAGATTCCGCAGATGCGACTCGTGATGAAATGCGCGTCCCGCGGGTCCTTGCCCTTCATGAAGACCGAATAGCCGCGGAAGATGGAGCTGGTGCTGTGGCACTCGGCCACCACCTTCTGCTTGAAGTCGATCTTCGTGTAGATGCCGAGGCTGCCGACGATCCGGGTAATGGGGTCCCACGCCATTTCGACCAGGTCGTCCTTGCCCCGGCCTCCTCCGGCACCCTTGTGTTGCGTCGCGGTCATTTATGCCGCCTCATCTTTCTGTTTGTTGCGGTGACTACGCGGTCGTCTACCAGGTGCGTGTGGCGCCGGTCGTGAGTTCCTTGCCGGGCTTACGCCATTTCGGTTCGCGGTCGAGCGTGTGAGTGGTGAGGTGGCGCAGGCGCCGCATCGTCGACCCGTACGGTCCGACCGCGTTCGTCGAGAGCTTCCCGCCGGGGGGCTCGTCCATGAACGGCATGAACTTGTCCGGGAATCCCGGCATGGTGCAGCCGATGCAGATCCCACCGACATTGGGGCAGCCGCCGATGCCGTTCATCCAGCCGCGCTTGGGCACGTTGCACTTGACCGTGGGGCCCCAGCAGCCCAGCTTGACGATGCACTTCGGGGAGCCGTACTCCGTCGCGAAGTCGGCCTGCTCGTAGTAGCCGGCCCGGTCGCAGCCCTCGTGGACCGTCGACCCGAACAGCCATGTCGGCCGCAGCGCGTCGTCCAGCGGGATCATCGGCGCCTGGTCGGTGGCCATGTAGAGCAGGTAGGTGAGCGTCTCCGACAGGTTGTCCGGCTGGATCGGGCACCCGGGGACGCACACGATCGGGATCCCGGCCTTGGACTTCCAGTCCCAGCCCAGGTAGTCGGGAACCCCCATCGCGCCGGTCGGGTTGCCCGCCATGGCGTGGATGCCGCCGTACGTCGCGCAGGTTCCCACCGCGACCACCGCGGTGGCCTTCGGAGCCAGCCGGTCGAGCCACTCGCTGGTGGTCATCGGCTGTCCGGTGGCGGGATCGTTGCCGAACCCGCACCAGTAGCCCTCGTCGTGCAACTGCTCGTTCGGAATGGATCCCTCGACCACCAGGACGAACGGCTCCAGCTCTCCGCGATCGGCCTTGAAGAACCATTCGAGGAAGTCGTCGGCACCCCCGTTGGGGCCGCATTCGAAATCGATGAGCGGCCAGTGGACGGCCACCCGGGGAAGGCCGGGCAGGGCGCCGAGTGCGATCTCCTCGATGCTCGGCTGCGTGGCAGCAGTCAGCGAAACGGAATCGCCGTCACAGCTGAGGCCCGCGTTGATCCACAGAACATGGATCAGTGTGTCCTCGGCCTTTACCGCTTCCTCTGTCGGCATGGCAGTGCCGCCTTTCAGGATGACGGCCTGCCGGCCGTCGGCCCCACGGATGGGTTCGCGCACATTGGTACCATCAGGCCCTGAATCGGGCGCACCGGCAACACGGAGAATTCATCGCCCTGCCTCTGGTATTCGGAATCCGGATGACCGCACACAATGGACCGGTCGGGTGATCCGACCGGGATGCCGGTCCGGTCGCGACACGGTACGGACCTGTCGGCGCCCTACGGTCGGAGCCACCCGCGGGAGAACGAGGCACCGGTGCACGAGCTGGCAATCACACAGAGCGTCGTCGAATCCGTCTGCGAACGCGCCGCGGGGCGTCCGGTCCGTTCGGTGCACGTCCGCGTCGGCGTGCTCACCGCCGTGGTGCCCGACTCGATGCGGTTCTGCTTCGGGCTGGTCACGGAGGGGACGGCCGCGGAGGGGGCGCAGTTGGAGATCGACCAGCCGCCGGGTGCCGGCCGCTGCCGCACCTGCGCCATCGAATTCACCCTGACCGACCTGATCCTGCTGTGTCCCTGCGGCAGCGCGGATGTGGAGATCACCTCGGGACAGGAACTGCAGATCGTCTCCATGAGAGTGGGCTGAGCCATGTGTGGTACCTGCGGCTGTGCCGAGGAGTCCGGCGGCACCAGAATCGTGATGCTGCGGGAGGATGATGCCCCGCCGCACGGACATCCGCATCCGCACCCGCACGACCACCCCGAGCGGGAAGAGGGCGGTGAGACCGTCACCCTGGAGCAGAAGGTACTCGCGAAGAACGACCTCCTCGCGGACCGCAACAGGGAGTGGATGACCGGCCGGGGCGTCGTGGCCGTGAACGTGATGAGCTCACCCGGCGCGGGGAAGACCACCCTGCTCGAACGCACCATCACCGACCTCGCCGGCCGCCGCCCGGTGGCCGTCATCGAGGGCGACCAGGAGACCAGGCTCGACGCCGACCGGATCAGGCGTACGGGCTGTGCCGTGGTGCAGGTGAACACCGGCGCCGGCTGTCACCTGGACGCGGAGATGATGCGGGACGCCCTCACGGCGCTGTCGCCCGCCGAGGGCTCGCTGCTGATGGTCGAGAACGTCGGCAACCTGGTGTGCCCCGCCCTGTTCGACCTGGGGGAGCGCAGCAAGGTCGTGATCATCTCGGTGACCGAGGGCACGGACAAACCGCTGAAGTACCCGTACATGTTCGCCGCCGCCGACCTGATCCTGATCAACAAGGTCGATCTGCTGCCCTACGTCGACTTCGACGTCGAACAGTGCACCGCGTACGCGCGTTCGGTGAATCCGGAAGTGCGTGTGCTGACGCTGTCCGCCACCACCGGCGAAGGGCTGGCCCCCTGGTACGACTGGCTCGCGCAGCAGCCGTAGCGGCCTCGCCGCCGGGGGCTCGCGGTCACCCCTCGGCGCGTGCGGCCGCGCCGGGTGCGGGGCGCTCCTTGCGTACGAACGCCCGGCGCATCCCGTGGTACGGATGATGCGGATCCGCGAAGATTTGCTGCATGCGGACGAGTTCGGCCTCGCGGTGGGCGGCCAGGTCCACCCGGTCCAGCGCCGCCTTCTTGGCGTGGATGCGGGACTGCGTCGCGGGCAGCGCGGCCAGGCGGGAGGCCAGCGCGCCGGCCTCGGAGGCGAACGACTGGGGGCCGCACTCGATCACCCGGTCGATCAGTCCGATGCGCAGAGCCGCCGCGGAACTGACCGGCAGGGCCTCCCGCATGAGCCGGTCGGCCGTTGCCGCGCCCACCCGCCGCGGCAGTGTGTACGTCCAGTACTCCGAGCCGTACAGCCCCATCAGGCGGTAGTGCGGGTTGAGTACCGCCCCGGCCCTGCACCACACCTCGTCGGCGGCCAGCGCCAGCATCACCCCGCCCGCCGCGGCATTGCCGGCCAGGGCGGAGACGACCAGCCGGTCCGTGGTGGTCAGTACCGCTTCCACCAGGTCGTCCATGGCGTTGATGTTGGCCCAGGACTCGGCGCCGGGATCGGCCGCCGCCTCGATCACGTTGAGGTGGATGCCGTTGGAGAAGAAGTCCCGGCCGCCGCCGATGACCAGCACCGAGGTGGGCCTGGAACAGGCGAACCGGTAGGCGCTCAGCAGGCGTTCGCACCCCTGCGTGCTCATCGCGCCGCCGCGGAACGAGAACGACAGGAATCCGGTCCCGGCCTCCTCGCGATAGCTGATCTCGGACCACGTGTCCGCCGGTCCGGTCAGGTGCAGCGGGGCCGGCCGCGCGGGCACGGCGGGCAGCCGCCCGGCGAGCGCCGAGGCGGCGGGAAGCTTGAACGTGGCCGGACCGCCCGGCTTCCGCCTGGGCCGCAGTTCGGGGATCCACACCGCGCCGTCGGTGGTCGCCCGGCAGATCGCGCCGTCGCGGGTGGCCACCACGTCCCCCGGCCGTCCGCGCAGCCGGGACTCGGGGTGCCCGCCGTGCAGGAACCACTCACCGCCCAGCAGGTCGTCGAGCACCCCGGGCTGGGAGTCCGCCGCCCTGAGCTTGCGGACCACCGTCGCGGTGGAGTCCGACTGCCAGTTGATCCGTCGCAGCGACTGGCCGAAGTAGGGGCGGCAGCCCTCGCCGGGGCCGGAGTCCTGCGGGACCGGGGTGTACGTCCCCGACGCGAAGCGTCCGACGGCCAGCAGCACGGCCGCCACGGCGGCGTCCGCGATCTCGTTGCGGTACAGATCGCTCTTCGCCACCGGCGGCAGCGGACAGGCCACGGACGCCCACACGTCGCCCGCGTCCATCTCCGCGTTCGCCTGCAGGACGGTGACACCCCAGACCTGCGCGCCCTCGTGGACGGCCCAGTCGAGCGAGGAGGGCCCGCGGTCGCCGACCGGCCCGGGATGGACGATGAGACAGGTGTGCGCCGACCAGACGTCCTGGGGAATCGCGGTCCTGAGGTACGGCGCCACAACCAGGTCCGGGTTCTCCCGGCGTACGGCCTCCCTGGCCGGCCCGGCCTCGTGCATCAGCTTCACGGCCACGGTGTGCCCGTGGTCCTTGAGCTCTGCCTGCACGCGCTGGGTGAGGCTGTTGAAGGCGCTCGTGAGGAGCAGGATGTGCACGGCGATCTCCCGGTGGCTGCGGTCGGCCCGATCGAGCGTGAGCGTGGAGTCTTGCCCACCGGGCCGTGCCGGGCCGGAAGATGCCGGAAGTTCACTCGAAAGCGCACACCTGGGGCGGCCGGTGAACCCGGCCGCCCCAGGTGTGCGTCAGCGCTTGGCCGACCGCACGATGGTGAACGCCGCGCCCTCGGGGTCGGCGACCGTCGCCACCCTGCCGCTGGACCCCTCCCTGGGGGCTGCAGGATGTGTCCGCCGAGCTCCACCACGTGCTGCGCCGCCTCGTCCGTGTCGTCGACCGCGAAGTACGTCATCCAGTGCGGGCCGCGGTCCCTTGGCAGGGCGTGGCCGACGCCGTGCAGCGAGGCCACCGGGCTGCCGTCGAGGTGCAGGGTCTGGTAGTCGAAGTCCGCCGAGACGACGGCCTCGGTCTCGTAGCCGAAGACCGCCTGGTAGAACTTGGCGACCGTCGACGTCTCCCGGGTCATCAGTTCGTTCCAGACCGGAGTGCCGGGTGCTCCCGCCAGCGTGGTGCCGACGTGCCGGGCGGCCTGCCAGATACCGAAGACGGCCCCGCCGGGGTCGGAGGCGATGGCCAGCCGCCCCGCCTCGCCCGCGTCGAGCGGTCCGACGCCCACGGTTCCGCCGCAGGCACGGATCGTCTCCGCGGTGAGATCGGCGTCATCGGTAGCCAGATACGTCGTCCAGGCGATCGGGAGGTGCCGGTCGGGAGGCAGCTGTCCGATGCCGGCGACCTCCTTCCCGTCGAGCAGGGCCCGGACGTAGGGGCCCAGCTGCTCCGGGCCCGGGGCGAACTCCCAGCCGAACAGCTCGGCGTAGAAGTTCTGGGTCGTGTGCAGGCCGTGCACGATCAGGCTCACCCAGCAAGGTGTTCCGGGTGTACGCCGAGCGGCAGCCTCGGTCATCGTCACTCTCTCCTCGGACCATCGTGGTGGCCGTACGGGGGGAAGGGGCCGGCGCGCCGTTGTGCGGTACGGGATGTGTACGCCCCGTGCAGATGCTTGCACCACCCGGCGCATGATGCGCTCCGGCCGCGCCGCATTTTCCGTGATCTCGACAGAGCCGGTCCCTTTTGTTGCGGTACGACCGTTTCGTCGTCGTTACGGGTGGGCAGCTGACTGCGCGAGTATGGCTCCCATGAAGCCCATCATCTCCGCATCCGAATATGTGAGCGAGTCGGCGGGGCCGCGCCCGCCTGTCCTCCTGGACGTACGTTGGCAACTGGGCGGCCCGCACGGCCTGCCCGACTACGAGGCCGGGCACATCCCCGGGGCGGTGTTCGTCGATCTGGACACGGAGCTCGCCGGGCCGGCGGGCGACGGCGGCCGGCATCCGCTGCCCGACCCGGCGGTCTTCGGTGCGGTGATGCGGCGGGCCGGGGTCGGCCGGGACAGTTCGGTCATCGTGTACGACGGCGGCCAGGGCTGGGCGGCCGCCCGCGCCTGGTGGCTGCTGCGCTGGACGGGGCATGAGGACGTCCGGGTGCTGGACGGCGGTCTCGCGGCCTGGACGGGCGAGCTGTCGAAGGAGACCCCGGTCCCCGCCGAGGGCGACTTCACCCCGGCGCCGGGTGCGCTGCCCCTGCTGGACGCCGACGGCGCGGCGGCCCTGGCCCGCTCGGGCCTGCTGCTCGACGCGCGGGCCGCCGAGCGCTACCGGGGCGACGTGGAGCCGATCGACCGGGTGGGCGGGCACATTCCCGGCGCGGTCTCGGCCCCCACGGGGAGAACGTCGGCGCGGACGGGCGCTTCCTGCCCGCCGACGCGCTGGCGTCCCGCTTCGCCGGCCTCGGTGCCACCGGGGACAGTGCGGAGGTCGGTGTCTACTGCGGCTCGGGCGTCTCCGGCGCCCATCAGGTGCTGGCGCTGGAGATCGCCGGCCACCGGGCCGCTCTCTACGCGGGGTCCTGGTCGCAGTGGTCGGGCGACGAGTCCCGTCCGGTCGCCACGGGCCCGGACCCCCAGTAGCGGTGACCGGGGCGGCGCGTTCCGTCCCGACCACGAACGAGGGCCCGTACGCAACCGCGTACGGGCCCTCGTCACGCTGCGGTCACCCGGCTCAGTCCTGCTTCTTGCGGCGCGTGCCGAAGACGATCTCGTCCCAGCTCGGCACCGCGGCCCGCCGGCCGGGCCGGACGCCGTCCGCCTCGGCCTGGCGGTCCGTCGTCCCGGTCAGCCGGTCGCGGTGACCGGCGACCGCGCGCGGCATCAGGACATCCGCGTAAGCGGCACCGGCACCCGCCGAGGCCGCCGGGGCGGGCGGCTCCTCGGCCTCCGGCTCCTGCACGGCCGGTTCGAGCGCCGGGGGCTCCGGCGGTGCGGGCCGCTCCGGTACGACCATGTCGCCGCGGAAGCTGGGCACGGCCTCCAGCAAGCTGGTGAGCGAATCGCGTTCGCTCGCGGTGACCCCGCCGATGCGCTCCTCCGGCTCCGGCGGCGGAGGCGGTGCGGGGCGCTCCATCTGACGGTCGAGGGCGCGGTCCAGCGGCCGGTCGCGCGGCAGCCGGGCGATCCGCGGCACGAACGGGAAGCTGGGCTCGGGCGCGGCGACGTCGTCGGTCTCGCCGATCAGCGAGCGCGCCTCGTCGTCGACGGCCTGGACCAGCCGGCGAGGGGCGTCGTAGGTCCAGCTCGCCGAGTGCGGCTCACCGGCGACCCGGTACACCAGGAGGACTTCCCAGGTGCCGTCGTCGCGGCGCCAGGAGTCCCACTGGACGGTTTCCTTGTCGGCGCCGCGCAGCAGGAGTCGTTCCTGCACGGCCTCGCCGAGCTGGGGGCCGGTGTTCTCACCGGGACGGCGCACGGGAGTCTTCCGGGCCCGCTCGGCCATGAAGGCGCGCTCCGCGAGCACGGGGCCCTCGAAGCGGCGGACACGGTCGACCGGAATTCCGGCGAACTGAGCGACTTCCTCCGCCGAGGCGCCGGCTCGTATCCGGGCCTGGATGTCGCGGGGGCGGAGGTGGCTCTCCACCTCGATCTCGATCTGGCCGAGCCGCGCGCGGTCGTTGCGCACGGCGGCTCGCAGCCGCTCGTCGATCGGAAGCGTGTACTCCGTGCTGTCCGCAGCCTTGAGCACCAGTCGTGTGCCGTCGTTGGAGACGGCCACGACACGCAGTTCGGGCATGGGGACCTCCCGGGTGGTGCCTGCCGACGTCACGTGCGTCGCTGCTTCCGCTAGTCGAGTGTGGCCTGCCCGGCTGCAGCCTGCCACAACATTGCCGTGTTGCCCGGCGTGTCGGGCGTGAGCCCTTGATCGCCGGTATGACACGGTGACCTCTTACGCGACGCAAAGTGACCGTTGGTCACTCCGCGTAGCCAGCCGCCGTGCGATGCCGTGGCGCCGCCGGATCGAGTGCCTCCTTCGGCCCCCTCCCGAAGGTTCCGGACATCCATGCGGAGTCCGGCCCCAGGGCTCGCCACAGTACTCCATTCGGGCCATGTGGGTGGACCGCCGCGCCGCCGAAGTTCTCGTGAGGCACGGGAGTTGAACCGCCCCGCCGGACGCGGAACGCCCTCCGCGCGTGTCCTCCTTCACAGAATCCCCGTGAACGGAACTATCGGCTTCGCTCAAAGGTCCCTTCTTGTTGCATGGTGGGAGAGATGTCAATCAAGGGCTGGAAATGGTGCAGAAGCCGGAAAGTGACATAGAACCCAGAGAGAGGCGGATAGATCTGAGCCTGCCCCAGGTGGCGGGCAGTGCCGTGGCAGCGGTCGCGGCGGCGGTGGCGGCCTCGCAACTGGGCGTCTACGGAACGATTCTCGGCGCCGGGGTGATGAGCATCGTGGCCACCTGTGGTGGCTCGGTCTTCCAGCACTTCTTCCGGCGCACGGGCGAACAGATCCGCGAGGTCACGGTCCTGGTGAAGCACCCGGACCGCGAGGTGACCGTGCACACGCGCCAGACGCGTGACGCCGGGGACGCGGACGAGACATGGGGGACCCCCGAGACCGAAGTCGCCGTGCGGGAGGCGGCAGGCGCCGCCGACGCGACGGCGATGCTGCGCGCGGTGGACGCCACCACCGTCCTGCGGCAGGTGGACCCCGCGGCCGGACGGAAGGACGCGGACGCCACGACCGTCCTGCGCCAGGTGGGTCCCGCGGCCGGACGCCGGGGCGCGGACGCCACCACCGTCCTGCGCAAGGCGGCCGCCGGCGCCGACCGGACTCAGCTGATCGAGGCGCTCGACGGGACCAGGCTGCTCACGGCGGACCCGCGGACCGGGGACGAGGAGTTCTCGCAGGCGAGCACGCACGGCACCCGGGTCCGCGGCTGGAAGCGCTCGGCGATCGGGGCGGCCGTGGTGTTCGTCGTCTCGATGGCGGGGATCACCACGTTCGAACTGGTCTCGGGCAACGACCTGAGCGGCGGTCAGGGCACGACCGTGGGCTCCGTCGTGCGCGGCGAGCACGGCTCGGCTCCGGCCGGCCCGGCGCCGTCGGTCAGCACCGACCCGGGACGGGACCACCCGAGCCCGGGCCAGGACAACGGCACGGCGCCCGGCACCGACCCGGAAGACGGGCAGAGCCCCAGCCAGGAACCGGACGGGGGCGACGACCCCGCGGCGGACCCGACGCCCACCCCCACCCCGTCGGACTCGGCAGGCGAGGAGACCGCTCCGGCTCCCGCGCCCAGTCCGTCGGCAACCGACGGCGGCAGCAGCACCGCCCCCGACCCGACGGGCAGCGCCCCGGCGCAGCAGGACGGCGCCGCCGGCCAGGACGCCGGGGAGTGAGCGGACACGGTGGTCAGTCGCCCAGGACCCGGCGCAGGTAGTCGTTGGCGAAGAGGCGGTCCGGGTCCAGCCGGTCCCGGACCGCGGTGAACTCGCCGAACCGCGGGTACACCCCCGCCAGGTACGCGGCATCACGGGTGTTGACCTTGCCCCAGTGCGGGCGCCCGCCGTGGGCGGTCATGATCCGTTCCACCGCCGTGAAGTACGCCTGGTAGGGCGTGCCCCGGTACAGGTGGACGGCGATGTACGCGCTCTCCCGGCCCGAGGCCGTGGAGAGCGCGATGTCGTCCGCGGGGGCGGTGCGCACCTCCACCGGGAAGCTGATCCGCAGCGGTGAGCGCTCGACCATCGCCCTGACCTCGCGCAGCGCCTCCACGGCGGCCTCGCGTGGCAGGGCGTACTCCATCTCCACGAACCGCACCCGGCGCGGGCTGGTGAACACCTTGTAGGGGATGTCGGTGTACGTACGGGCCGACAGCGCGCGGCTGGAGAGCTTGGCGATCGAGGGGATCGTGGCGGGGACCGCCCGGCCGACCGTGCAGGCCGCCTGGAAGACGGCGTTGGAGAGGAGCTCGTCCTCGATCCAGCTGCTGACCTTGCCGGGCGGAGCGGCGGGGCCCGCGCTGCGGTTGTTCCGCTTGGTGTTGCAGTTGCCGGTGTGCGGGAACCAGTAGAACTCGAAGTGCTCGTTCTCCGTCACCAGCTGATCGAAGTCGGCCGTGACCTTGTCGAAGGTCATCGGCTCCTCACGGGCGGTCAGCAGGAAGACCGGCTCCACGGCGAAGGTGATCGCGGTGATGACGCCCAGGGCGCCGAGCCCGATCCGGGCGACGGCGAAGACCTCGGGGTTCTCGGTCGCCGAACAGGTCAGCACGGTGCCGTCCGCCGTGACCAGCTCCAGGGCGCGGATCTGGGCGGATATGGAGGCCGAGTCGCGGCCGGTGCCGTGCGTGCCGGTGGAGGTGGCCCCGGCGACCGTCTGCTCCATGATGTCGCCCATGTTGGTGAGCGAGAGGCCCTCGCGGGCCAGCGCGGTGTTGAGCCGCTTCAGCGGGGTGCCGGCCTCGACGGTCACCGTCATCGCGGCCCGGTCGATGTCCCGGATGCCGGTGAGCAGGTCGGGGCGGATCAGCAGCCCGTCGGTGGCCGCGGTCGCGGTGAAGGAGTGGCCGGTGCCCACCGGCTTCACCTTCAGGCCGTCCTCGGACGCCCTGCGCAGCGCCTCGGCCAGCTCGTCCACGGAGGCGGGGGACACGGTCCGCACCGGTCGGGCGGTGACGTTCCCCGCCCAGTTACGCCACGCGTTCGTCGTCGTCCGTGCGTAGGTGTCGGTCATCTTCCCCGCGCCCTTCCGTAGGAACCGGCCCACTGAGCCGGCGGTACCCCAGGAACGCCACCACGGCCGCGAGCGCTCCCGCCACGGCGGGCACCGCGTACCCCGCCTCCGCCCCGGACGCGTCGACCACCCAGCCGGCGGCCGAGGAGCCGAGCGCCACACCCACGGCGAGCCCGGTGCTGGTCCAGGTCATGCCCTCGGTCAGTCTGGTGCGCGGTACGTGCTGTTCGACGAGAGCCATGGTGGTGACCATCGTCGGTGCGATGGCGAGGCCCGCGACAAAGAGCGCCACGGCCAGGAACGGCAGGCTCCCGGCCAGTTGGAGGGGGATCATACTCACGGCCATCGCACACACTCCCACCAGCCACCGGGTGGACGGCCTGCCCTTCAGGTGCAGCAGGCCGAATACCGCCCCGGCGAGACAGGAACCGAGCGCGTACACGGCGAGCACGAGGCTCGCGGCGGCCTTGTGGCCCTGCTCCTCGGCGAAGGCCACCGTCACCACGTCGACCGCCCCGAAGATCGCACCGGTGGCCACGAACGTCACCACGAGCACCTGGAGGCCGCGTGAGGCCAGCGCCGAACCCCTGGTGTGCCGGGCATGCGGATGCGGCACCGGTTCGGTGGCCCGCTGCGCGGTCAGCCAGAGGACGCCGACCAGCAGGAAGCCGGCGGCGAGCAGCGGGCCCGCCTCCGGGAACCAGGCGGTGGAGAGCCCGATCGAGATGATCGGGCCGAAGATGAAGCACACCTCGTCGACGATCGACTCCCACGAGTACGCGGTGTGCAGCTGCCGCGCCGAGCCCCGGTAGATCTCCGCCCAGCGGGCCCGGACCATCGACCCGACGCTGGGGACGCAGCCGGCGCCCGCCGCGAACACGAACAGGGTCCAGTCCGGCAGCCGCTGCTGCGCACAGACCAGCAGTCCGGCCACAGCCGCCAGGGCCACGAGCGTCACCGGGCGCAGCACCCGGCGCTGTCCGTGCCGGTCGACCAGCCTGGACACCTGCGGCCCCACCACGGCGGCCGACATCGCCAGCGTCGCGGAGAGCGCCCCCGCCAGCCCGTAACGGCCGGTCAGCTGCGAAACCATGGTCACCACGCCGATGCCCATCATGGACAGCGGCATCCGGCCGAGGAATCCGGCCGAGGAGAACCCCTTGGTGCCGGGGGCGGCGAAGATCGCGCGGTAGGGACTGGGCAAGGAGAACTCCGGTACGGCGTGGTCAGACGCGGTGTCAGGGGTGAACACGGCCGATACAGCTTACGGGCGGAGCGGGGTGCCCGGCAGCGGGAGACCGGCGCGGGCACGGGGCGGATGTCGGTGGGAGCGGTGCGGGGGGCGGGTGGCAGGATCGGTGCCATGTCCGATCTGCGCGATCCCGCTCCTTACGACGCCCTGTTGCTGCTCTCCTTCGGAGGCCCCGAAGGCCCGGACGACGTGGTCCCGTTCCTGGTGAACGTGACCCGTGGCCGGGGTATCCCGGAGGAGCGGCTCAAGGAGGTCGGCAAGCACTACTTCCTGTTCGGCGGTGTCAGTCCGATCAACGGCCAGAACAGGGCCCTGCTCGACGCACTGCGCAAGGACTTCGCGGATCACGGACTGGATCTGCCGGTGTACTGGGGCAACCGGAACTGGGCGCCCTACCTGACCGACACCCTGCGCGAGATGGCCTCGGACGGTCACCGCCGCATCGCCGTCCTGGCGACCAGCGCCTACGCCTCGTACTCCGGCTGCAGGCAGTACCGCGAGAACCTCGCCGAGTCACTGGCCGTCCTGGAGACCGAGGGTCTTCCGGTGCCGCGCGTCGACAAGCTGCGGCACTACTTCAACCACCCCGGCTTCGTCGAGCCGATGGTGGACGGGGTCCTCGCCTCCCTGGCAGACCTCCCCGAGGACGTACGGACCGGGGCGCACCTCGCCTTCACCACGCACTCCATCCCCACCTCGGCGGCCGACGCCTCCGGCCCGGCGGAGGCACACGGCGACGGCGGCGCCTACGTCGCCGAGCATCTCGACGTGGCCCGGCTGATCGTCGAGGCCGTCCGCGAGCGGACCGGCGTCGAGTACCCCTGGCGGCTCGTCTACCAGTCGCGCAGCGGCGCCCCGCACATTCCCTGGCTGGAACCCGACATCTGCGAGCACCTGGAGTCGCTCCACGGCGACGGCGTCCCCGCCGTGGTGATGGCACCCATCGGCTTCGTCTCGGACCACATGGAGGTCCTCTACGACCTCGACACCGAGGCCACCGCGAAGGCCGCCGAGCTCGGCCTGCCGGTACGCCGGTCCGCGACCGTCGGCGCCGACCCGCGGTTCGCCGCCGCCGTGCGCGACCTGCTGCTGGAGCGCGCCGCCGCCGAACAGGGCCGCTCCCGGGAGCGCTGCGCGCTCGGGGCGCTCGGGGCGAGCCACGACCTCTGCCCGGTGGGCTGCTGCCCGGCCCGGGCACCCAAGCCTGCCGCCGCGGGTGCCGACAGCCCGTACGCGTAGGGCGCCCTCACCCGGCCGGCCCGAGTCCCGGCCCGTACCCCCCCTCACACCCCTTGGGAGCGCTGTGACCGACCCCCTGCTGTCCGAACTGCTCGACCTCGCCCTGGACGTCGCCCACCGCGCCGGTGCGCTGCTGCGCGACGGCCGCCCCGCCGACCTGGAGGTGGCCGCGACCAAGTCCAGCCCGGTGGACGTCGTCACCGAGATGGACATCGCCGCCGAGCAACTGATCACCGGCTTCCTGGCCGAACGCCGTCCCGAGGACGGATTCCTGGGGGAGGAGGGCGCCAGCTCCGAGGGCAGCAGCGGCATCCGCTGGGTGATCGACCCGCTCGACGGCACCGTGAACTATCTGTACGGGCTGCCCACCTGGGCCGTCTCCGTCGCCGCCGAACGGGACGGCGAGCGGGTCGTGGGCGTGGTCGAGGTCCCGATGCGCCGGGAGACGTATCACGCGGTACTCGGCGGCGGTGCGTACGCAAAGGGCGGCGTGTACGGGGAGGGTGCCACCCTGCGCTGCCGGCCCGCCCCGCCGCTCGACCAGGCGCTCGTGGCGACCGGCTTCAACTACGTCGCCGACGTCCGCGCGCACCAGGCCGACGTGGCGCGGGTGCTGATCCCGCGGCTGCGGGACATCCGGCGCGGCGGCTCCGCCGCGATCGACCTCTGCGACGTCGCCGCGGGCCGCCTCGACGGCTACTACGAGCGCGGCCTCCACCCGTGGGACCTGGCGGCCGGCGACCTCATCGCCCGGGAGGCGGGCGCGCTCACCGGCGGACGTCCCGGGCAGCCCGCCGACGGCGGCCTGGCGGTGGCCGCGGCACCGGGCGTGTTCGAACCGCTGCAGGCCGTGCTGGAGGAACTGGGCGCCTGGCACGACTGAGCCGCTGTGCGGGCCGTGAGCGCCCCCGCAACGCGGAAGGCCCCGCAGGTGCCGAGACGGCACCTGCGGGGCCTTCCGGTGACTGCTCAGACGCTTGTGGCGCCGATGCGGACACCGTGCTCGGCAGCGAGGCGGTGCAGATCCTCCAGCTCGCTCTGCTCGACGTCCGCGAGGAAGTCGTCGCCCGTCTCGCGGGCCTTCGTGAGGTCGGACTCGGTGGTCTTGATGCGTTGCAGCAGACCTGCGGTGAAAGCGTCCATGAGGCGCCCCCTCATCGTGGGTCGGTGGCACGGGGGTGTGCCCGGGTTTCCCTCCGCCGAGGCGGTAGGGCGGGTGATCACGCAGCCTCCGGGGACGGAGGGGCCTGTGGCATGCCACGTACGAGCCGTGATCGCGGGTGTGAATTCGTCCTCCCCAGCCCGACCCTCAGAGAAACCTCAACTGGCCCGGAGAACCGCCGAATTCCGCGAAGCCGCAGGTCGGGCCGCGCCGTCTTACCGCCGGTTTATACGCGTTACGGGCAGGATGGTGCCGCACAGACCGTGCCGAGGTGCGGCCGGGCCCCAGGGCCACCGGTCTGTTTCGAACGTGGTGAAGTCCTGTTGTGAAGGTCTAGGGAAGGAAGCGCCGTGCGCGTACTCGTCGTGGAGGACGAGCAGCTGCTCGCCGATGCGGTGGCCACCGGATTGCGCCGGGAAGCCATGGCCGTCGATGTCGTGTACGACGGTGCGGCGGCCCTGGAGCGCATCGAGGTCAACGACTACGACGTCGTGGTGCTGGACCGGGACCTCCCCCTGGTGCACGGTGACGACGTCTGCCGCCGGATCGTCGAGCTGGGCATGCCGACCCGGGTGCTCATGCTCACCGCCTCCGGGGACGTCAGCGACCGCGTGGAGGGCCTGGAGCTGGGCGCCGACGACTATCTGCCCAAGCCCTTCGCCTTCAGCGAGCTGACCGCGCGGGTGCGGGCCCTCGGGCGGCGTACGACGGTCGCTCTGCCGCCGGTCCTGGAGCGTGCGGGGATCAAGCTCGACCCCAACCGCCGCGAGGTCTTCCGGGGCGAGCAGGAGGTCCAGCTGGCACCCAAGGAGTTCGCGGTGCTGGAGGTCCTGATGCGGAGCGAGGGCGCCGTGGTCTCGGCCGAGCAGCTCCTGGAGAAGGCCTGGGACGAGAACACGGACCCGTTCACCAACGTCGTCCGGGTGACCGTCATGACGCTGCGGCGCAAGCTCGGCGAGCCGCCGGTGATCGTCACCGTACCCGGCTCCGGCTACCGGATCTGACGCCGGTGCCCACCGTCCCGCCGCCCGCGACGGCGCCCCCCAAACCCACCTGGGAGCCCAAACAGCAGGAGCCCCCGTACCCCTGGCTGCGCCCGACCATCCGGATACGCCTCACCCTGCTGTACGGCGGCATGTTCCTGATCGCGGGCATCCTGCTGCTGTCGATCATCTACATGCTGGCCGCGCAGGCCCTGCACGTGGGCAGCGAGCTGCCTTTCAAGATCGTCGACGGCCATGTGTCCAGCGACGTGTGCAACCTGCTGGGGGAGGGGCGATCACCGAGCGCCGTCAACGCCGCGATGAACTCCTGCGTCAACCACCAGCGGCAGCAGGCGCTCGACACGCTCCTCAACCGGTCGTTGCTGGCCCTGGTGGGCCTCAGCGTCATCGCCTTCGCCTTCGGCTACGCGATGGCGGGCCGGGTGCTGTCGCCGCTCGGCCGGATCACCCGCATCGCCCGCCGGGTGGCCGGCACGGACCTGTCCCGGCGCATCGAGCTGGACGGCCCGGACGACGAGCTCAAGGAGCTCGCCGACACCTTCGACGACATGCTCGAACGGCTGGAGCGGGCCTTCACCGCGCAGCAGCGGTTCGTGGGGAACGCGTCGCACGAGCTGCGCACCCCGCTCGCGATCAACCGCACGCTGCTGGAGGTCCACCTCTCCGATCCGCAGGCACCGCCGGAGCTCCAGCAGCTCGGCAAGACGCTGCTGGCCACCAACGAACGCAGCGAGCAGCTGGTCGAGGGACTCCTGCTGCTCGCCCGCAGCGACAACCAGATCGTCGAACGCAAACCCGTGGACCTGGCCGAGGTGGCCTCGCGCGCCCTCGACCAGGCGCGCGGCGAGGCCGAGACCAAGGGCGTGGAGATGCGCGGCGAGCTGGCCCCGGCAGTGGTCCAGGGCAACGGCGTGCTCCTGGAGCGCATCGCGCTGAACCTCGTACAGAACGCGGTCCGCTACAACGTCCCGGACAGCGGCTGGGTCGAGGTCAGCACCGAGCTGCTGCCCGGCCAGGCCCTGCTCGTCGTCTCGAACACAGGTCCCGTGGTGCCTGCCTACGAGATCGACAACCTCTTCGAGCCCTTCAGACGGCTGCGTACGGAGCGGACAGGCAGCGACAAGGGGGTGGGGCTCGGCCTGTCGATCGCGCGGTCCGTCGCGCGCGCTCACGGAGGCCGTATCATCGCGGAGCCCCGCGAGGGCGGTGGTCTTGTGATGCGCGTCTCACTGCCTGTCTGACAGGCCGGGCGAAGCGATTTGCACGCGGATTATTTTGTTCGCTTTTAGCGGAATTTTCGGGACCCTGTCCCGGCGGATCCGTGTGTGATCGATCACAGGAGCGAATTTAAGGCCGTCCACGCTCCGTGATCAGGGCTCCCACCGGAAAACCGGCAAAAGTCGGGGTTTTCGGGGGCCATTATCACGGGAAGTACACGGGGTGGTGCCTGCGAAGGGCACCATCGGGACCGTGTACGGTCCCCATCGCCACCCAAGCCGATCACTCTCGAGCGGTCCTTTTGGGTGTCGATTGAGTAACAGACCTTGATGTGAGGCAAAATCTCCGCCTCGGGTCGGGCACAAGTCCGGCCTCTCACGCGTTACGTGCGCTGAGACACCGCAGACACCCAGAGGGGGAGAGCGACATGGCAACGGATTACGACACCCCACGCAAGACCGACGACGACGTCGATCAGGACAGCCTTGAAGAGCTCAAGGCTCGTCGGAGCGACAAGACGGCTTCCGCCGTCGACGTCGACGAGTTCGACGCGGCCGAAGGACTGGAGCTGCCCGGCGCAGACCTGTCCAACGAAGAACTGGCCGTAAGGGTCCTGCCCAAGCAGGCCGACGAATTCACCTGCATGAGCTGCTTCCTCGTGCACCACCGCAGTCAGCTGGCCCGCGAGAAGAACGGCCAGCCGATCTGCCGCGACTGCGACTGAGGTCCGGTCGGCCGTGGCAGGGGACACACCGTTCCGGAAGCGGCGCCCCCGGCGCAAGAAGTCGCCGGAGGCGCATCAGGGCGGTACAGGCCCGGCAGAAGGCGTAGCAGCGCCTGCCGAGCTGTCCGCCCTGCCACCTTCGCCGGACGGACAGGATGACGGGCGGGGCCTGCCGGCCTCGCTCGAAGCAGCCGAAGCGGCTGCGGAAGTCGACACGGCCGACAGGGTCGAACAGGTCGACAGGACGGAGCCCGTGACCGGGGCAGGCCGTCTGAAATCAGTGAAACGGGGCGTACGCAAGGGCGGGGAGAGCGCCAAGGCCGCGATCGGTCATATCGCCGACCTGATCATCGATATCGCTCCCCGCGTCCCTGTGCGCGACCTCGCCACGCTGCGCAAGCACTTTCCGGGCCTCGGGCCCGAAGAGATCGCCGACCGGCTCATCGCCGGTGCGAGCAGGGCCACCGCCACCGTCGGCGCCGGAATCGGCGCGGCGGCCATGATGCCCGTACCACCCGCCATGCTCGCCGAGATCGCCGCGGAGATCACCGGTGTGGCCGCGATCGAGATGAAGCTCGTCGCCGAGCTGCACGAGGTGTACGGACTGCGCCCGCCGGGCGGCATCGGCCAGCGCTCCACCGCCTACCTCACGTCCTGGACCGAGGAACGCGGCATCGACGTCACCCACCCCACGACGGTCAACGCCGCGCTCGGCGGCCAGATGAAGCGCGAGCTGCGCCAGCAGATCATGAAGCGCACGGTGCGCGACCTGCCGAATCTGATTCCGTTCATGATCGGCGCCGCGGTCGGCGCGATGATGAACCGCCGTGACACCAAACGGCTGGCCGAACGGATCAGGAAGGACCTGCGGAAACGCCAGATCCCCTGGGACCGGCTGCCGGAGCTGCCTCCGCTGGAACGGCCGGAGCTCCCTTACGAGCCCTTTCCCCACGACCCGAGGGCCTGATCCGGCCTGATCCGAACGGAAGACCCCAGGACCTCTCGTCCGGGTCACGCCGGGCGCGCAGGTGCCCCACCGGGCGCCCTCAGGCCCTCCTGGCCGGCCCGGAGCCCCGAGGGGCTCCCCCGGGGCCGACGGCGCCGGTGAGAGGCCCTTAGGCCGGGACTGCGGCCTTCAGCGCCGCCACCAGTGCCTGCGGCTCACGCGTCGACAGATAGACGTACGGAGTCGGGTCCTGCGGATCCGTCACCTTCACCCGCACCGCCGTCGGGATGTAGCTGCGCAGCAGCATGAAGGCCCGGGTGTCCGCCTTGTACGAACGCCACGCGCGCGCCTCCTCGGCGTCCAGCACCTCGGCCTCGCCGAGTGCCGAGACCGGGATCCGGGCGTCGCCCGCCACGAGAGCGCCGGCCACCACCCGGATCCGGACGGAGCCGTACGAGCTCACCACCACGGCGGCCGCGGCCGTGCCGCCCACCAGGCCGCCGAGCAGCGGCAGGCTGCCCAGTGGCAGCAGCATCAGCGCGCACGCGATGCCGAACAGGAAGGCGATCAACCACCACGAACGGGGTGCGGTGAGTCGTTCGTCGAATGGCGGGGTGGAAGGCTGCATGCGCCCAAGCTTGGCACGGCGCGACCTGCGGGTACCCGCGCGGGTAAGGTCTGCGGCTGTGAGTGGAACATCTGCGGCTCTGAAGCCCCCGGCCGACGCGGTGAAACCGGTCCGGCATCCCGAAGCGCCGTCCCCCGGTGAGCTCCTCGGCGCGCACTACGAACACTGCTTCGGCTGCGGCGGGGGACAGCCGCACGGGCTGCATCTCCAGGCGCGGGCCGGCGAGGGCGTCGGGGTGACCGCCGAGTTCACCGTGCAGGCCGCCCACCAGGGCGCCCCGGGCCTGGCGCACGGCGGGGTGCTGGCCACCGCGCTCGACGAGACGCTCGGCTCGCTGAACTGGCTGCTGCGGGTGATCGCGGTGACCGGACGGCTGGAGACCGACTTCGTCCGCCCCGTCCCGGTCGGCACCGTGCTCTTCCTCGACGCCGAGATCACCGCCGTGCACGGCCGGAAGATCTACTCCAGGGCCACCGGCCGGATCGGCGGCCCGGACGGGCCCGTGGCGGTCCGGGCCGAGGCCCTGTTCATCGAGGTCAAGGTCGACCACTTCATCGACAACGGCCGCCCCGAGGAGATCCAGGCGGCGATGGCCGATCCCGACCAGGTCAAGCGGGCCCGCGCCTTCGAGGTGAACCCCTGATGCGCCATCCCGTGGACGTGCTCATCCGCAGGACCGACCCGGACGTGCCGATCCCGGCGTACGGGCACCCGGGCGATGCCGGAGCCGATCTGGTGACCACCGAGGCGGCCGAACTGGCGCCGGGGGAACGGGCCGTGCTGCCCACGGGGGTTTCGATCGCCCTGCCCGACGGGTACGCCGCGTTCGTGCACCCGCGATCCGGCCTGGCCGCCCGCTGCGGAGTCGCCCTCGTGAATGCCCCGGGGACGGTTGATGCCGGGTACCGTGGAGAGATCAAGGTAATCGTCATCAATCTCGACCCGCGCGAGTCCGTGCGGTTCGAGCGGTTCGACCGGATTGCCCAACTGGTCGTGCAGCAGGTCGAGAAGGTGCGCTTCCACGAAGTGTCGGAGCTTCCCGGTTCGGCGCGGGCCGAAGGGGGCTTCGGGTCCACCGGCGGTCATGCCGCCGTTGATGTTGATGGCGTCCGGGGCGGGGTTCCCCAGGACGGGAACAGCTACGCTTCGGTCGAATCCGACCGGGAAGGACAGTGACGTGTTCGGACGTCGCAAGAACAGTGGTTCCGCCGAGGACGCGGCGGACGAAGCGCGCGAGGCCGAGCAGGTCGTCGACGAGCTCGATGACGCCGCGGGCGGATCGCGTCGGATGAACCTTCCGCCGGCACCGCGGCCGGACGGGCCGTGGGACATCGACGAGGTCTCCCGGCCCGACGAGGGCCGGGTGGACCTGGGCGGCATCTTCGTGCCCGGAGTCGAGGGCATGGAGCTGCGCGTCGAGGTCGCCGGTGACGCGATCGTCGCCGCGACCGTCGTGCTGCGCGACAGCGCGATCCAGCTGCAGGCCTTCGCCGCCCCCAAGAAAGAGGGCATCTGGGGCGAGGTCCGCGAGGAGATCGCCTCCGGCATCACCCAGCAGGGCGGCATCATCGACGAGGTCGAGGGCCCGCTGGGCTGGGAGCTGCGCGCGCAGGTCCCCGTACAGCTTCCCGACGGGGCGAACGGCGTGCAGATGGTCCGCTTCGTGGGCATCGACGGCCCGCGCTGGTTCCTTCGCGGCGTGATCTCCGGCCAGGGTGCCGTGCAGCCGGAGGCCGCCGGGCTGCTGGAGACGGTCTTCCGGGACACCGTGGTGGTCCGCGGCGAGGGCCCGATGGCCCCGCGCGACCCGATCGTCCTGAAGCTCCCCAACGACGCCCAGATGGTCCCCGAGGGTGTTCAGCAGGAGGAGCAGGAGGGCTCGAAGTTCTCCGGTGGCATGGCCGGCCTCCAGCGCGGCCCCGAGATCACCGAGGTGCGCTGACCCGCACCCGCACGCACCGGCCGGTGGGCCGTACCCCTTCGCGGGGGTACGGCCCACCGGCTTCTGCATGTCCGCGGGCTGCCGCTCCGGCCCGGGGGGAGTGCGGCGGCCCGTATGGGGCGCGTATGGGGCACGTACAGGCGCCGTCAAGGCCGCGCCCCTCCCCGTAAGGAAGCCATCAACGCAGGTCACAGCGGCGTCTGCGAGGGGTTTGCTCAAGAGGTCCGAGTAATCCGCACCTCATCCAGGAGCACCCGATGGCCGACATGGCCTTCGTCGTCATCACGATCGCGGTCTTCGCGCTGGTGGCACTCATCGCCAAGGGGGTGGCGAAGCTGTGACCGCTGAAAACGTGGTCGGCCTCGTCGTGGCCGTCGCCCTGCTGGGCTATCTCGTCCTCGCCCTTCTGTACCCGGAGAGGTTCTGAGCCCGATATGAGCCCCGTCCTCGCAGGTGTGCTCCAGGTGCTCGCGCTCGTCGTGGCGCTGGGCCTGGCGTACCGCCCGCTCGGTGACTACATGGCCGGCGTCTACTCCTCCCCGAAGCATCTGCGGGTGGAGAAGTGGATGTACAAGGCCATCGGCGCCGATCCGAACACACAGATGCGCTGGCCCGCCTATCTGCGCGGTGTCCTGGCCTTCTCCGCCGTGAGCGTTCTCTTCCTGTACCTGCTGCAGCGGCTCCAGGGTTCGCTGCCCGGTTCGCTCGGCTTCTCCTCGATCGACCCCGACCAGGCGTTCAACACGGCTGCGTCGTTCGTCGCCAACACCAACTGGCAGTCGTACTACGGCGAGCAGGCCATGGGCCACGTCGTGCAGACCGGTGGCCTCGCGGTCCAGAACTTCGTCTCGGCCGCCGTCGGCATCGCCGTCGCGGTGGCCCTGGTGCGCGGCTTCGCCAGGTCCCGCACCGGTGAGCTGGGCAACTTCTGGTCCGACCTGGTGCGCGGCACCGTACGGATCCTGATTCCGATCTCGGTGATCGGGGCCCTCGTACTGGTCGCGACCGGTGCGATCCAGAACTTCGCCGGCATCCACTCCGTCGGCCAGTTCATGGGCGGCTCGCAGCAGTGGAACGGCGGTGCGGTCGCCTCCCAGGAGGTCATCAAGGAGCTGGGCACCAACGGCGGCGGCTACTTCAACGCCAACTCCGCCCACCCCTTCGAGAATCCCAACGGGCTCTCCAACCTCTTCGAGATCTTCCTGATCCTCGTCATCCCGTTCGCCCTGACCCGCACCTTCGGCCGCATGGTCGGCTCCCTGAAGCAGGGCTACGCGATCCTCGCGACGATGGGCGTGATCTGGCTCGGTTTCACCGCGTTGATGATGTGGACCGAATTCGCCCACCACGGCCCCGCGTTCGACATCGCCGGCGGGGCGACGGAGGGCAAGGAGACGCGGTTCGGGGTCGGCGGCTCGTCCCTCTTCGCGGTGGCCACCACGCTCACCTCGACCGGAGCGGTGAACTCCTTCCACTCCTCGTTCACCGGCCTCGGCGGTGGCATCACGATGCTCGGCATGCAGCTCGGCGAGATCGCTCCCGGTGGTACGGGATCGGGGCTCTACGGAATGCTGATCATGGCGGTCATCGCGGTGTTCATCGCCGGTCTCATGGTCGGCCGCACACCGGAGTACCTCGGCAAGAAGATCGGCACCCGGGAGATCAAGCTCGCCGCCTGCTACATCCTGATCACCCCGGCCCTGGTGCTCTGCTTCACCGCGGTCGCGATGGCCCTGCCCACCCCGGGCAACTCGATGACCAACTCCGGGGCGCACGGCTTCTCCGAGATCCTGTACGCCTACACCTCGGGCGCCAACAACAACGGTTCGGCCTTCGCCGGGCTCAACGCGGACACCCAGTGGTTCAACACCACCATCGGACTCGCGATGCTGCTGGGCCGGTTCCTTCCCATGGTCTTCGTGCTGGCCCTGGCGGGCTCGCTCGCCGAGCAGCGGGCCGTACCGACGACCGTCGGCACCCTCGGCACCCACAAGCCGCTCTTCAGCGGACTGCTGGTCGCCACCACCATGATCATCGCCGGTCTGACCTACTTCCCGGCCCTCGCCCTGGGGCCGCTGGCCGAGGGGCTGGCGTCATGACCATCCGTACGAAGCAAGAGGACGCGATGTCCACAGTCACACCCGCCCGCGCGCCCCATCAGGACGCACCGTCCGGGCCGGTCCCCGAAGGGCGCGTCGGCGCCGGACTGTTCGACCCCGGGATGCTCCTCGCGGCGGTCCCCGACGCGATACGCAAGCTGGATCCCCGGGTGATGGTCAAGTCCCCGGTGATGTTCGTGGTGCTGGTCGGTTCGGTGCTCACCACCGTGCTGGCCGCCCTGGACCCGACCGACTGGTTCGGCTGGGCGATCACGGTCTGGCTGTGGCTCACGACCGTCTTCGCCAACCTGGCGGAGGCGGTCGCCGAGGGCCGGGGCAAGGCACAGGCCGACACCCTGCGCCGGGCCAAGACCGACACCGTCGCCCGCCGGCTGACCGGCCGGACCGAGGAGCGGGTGCCCGGCACCGAGCTGCGCATCGGCGACCTCGTGGTGTGCGAGGCCGGCGACATCATTCCGGGCGACGGAGACGTCGTCGAGGGGGTGGCCAGCGTCGACGAGTCCGCGATCACCGGCGAATCGGCCCCGGTCATCCGGGAGTCCGGCGGCGACCGCAGCGCGGTCACCGGCGGCACGAAGGTGCTCTCCGACCGCATCGTCGTCAAGATCACCACCAAACCGGGGGAGACGTTCATCGACCGGATGATCGCCCTGGTCGAGGGCGCGTCCCGGCAGAAGACTCCCAACGAGATCGCGCTGAACATCCTGCTCGCCTCGCTGACCGTCGTCTTCCTGCTGGCCGTGGTCACCCTGCAGCCCTTCGCGATCTACGCGGGCAGTGAGCAGTCCATGATCGTGCTGGCCGCGCTGCTGGTCTGCCTGATCCCGACCACCATCGGCGCGCTGCTCTCCGCGATCGGCATCGCCGGCATGGACCGGCTCGTGCAGCGCAACGTGCTCGCCATGTCCGGACGGGCCGTCGAGGCGGCGGGCGACGTGTCGACCCTGCTGCTCGACAAGACCGGCACCATCACCCTCGGCAACCGCCAGGCGGCCGAGTTCCTCCCGGTCGCGGGCACGACCGAGGCCGAACTCGCCGACGCCGCCCAGCTCTCCTCGCTGGCCGACGAGACCCCCGAGGGCCGGTCCGTGGTCGTCCTGGCCAAGGAGAAGTACGGCCTGCGCGAGCGCCACCAGGGTGAGCTGTCCGGCGCCGACTGGGTGGCCTTCACCGCCCAGACCCGGATGTCCGGGGTGGACGTCGGCATGCGCAAGGTCCGCAAGGGCGCGAGCGGATCGGTCATCGCCTGGGTGAAGGAACGCGGCGGCGCCGTCCCGGGTGACGCGGGCGCCCTCACCGACCGCATCGCGCAGGCCGGCGGCACGCCGCTGCTGGTGGCTCTGGAGGACGGGGACGGCGCCCGGGTGCTGGGCGTCATCCACCTCAAGGACGTCGTCAAGGAGGGCATGCGCGAGCGGTTCGACGAACTGCGCCGGATGGGCATCCGGACGGTCATGATCACCGGTGACAACCCGCTGACCGCGAAGGCGATCGCCGAGGAGGCCGGCGTCGACGACTTCCTCGCCGAGGCCACCCCCGAGGACAAGATGGCCCTCATCAAGCGGGAACAGGCCGGCGGCAAGCTCGTCGCGATGACCGGCGACGGCACCAACGACGCCCCGGCACTCGCCCAGGCGGACGTCGGCGTGGCCATGAACACCGGAACCTCGGCCGCCAAGGAGGCCGGGAACATGGTGGACCTGGACTCCAACCCGACCAAGCTGATCGAGATCGTCGAGATCGGCAAACAGCTCCTGATCACCCGCGGCGCACTCACCACGTTCTCCATCGCCAACGACGTCGCGAAGTACTTCGCGATCATCCCCGCGATGTTCGCCGTGGTCTACCCGGGCCTGGACAAGCTCAACATCATGGACCTGTCCTCGCCCCGGTCCGCGATCCTGTCCGCCGTCGTCTTCAACGCGCTGATCATCGTGGCGCTGGTGCCGCTCGCCCTGAAGGGCGTCCGCTACCGGCCCAGCGGCGCCGACTCGATGCTCCGGCGCAACCTCGGGATCTACGGACTCGGCGGCCTGATCGCCCCGTTCATCGGCATCAAGATCATCGACCTGATCATCTCCCTCATCCCCGGAATCGGCTGACCTGCCATGAACACCTCCGTAGGAAACTCCGCCCGGCTGCTCTGGGCCGGACTGCGCGCCCTGCTCGTCCTCACCCTGGTCTGCGGCGTCATCTACCCGCTCGCCGTCACCGGCGTCGCCCAAGGGCTCATGCCCGGCCGCGCCAACGGATCCGAGATCACGGCGAACGGCAAGGTCGTCGGCTCCGAACTCATCGGCCAGCGCTACGACCTCCCCCTCAGGAAGGGCCAGGAGACCCCGGACCCGGACCTCAAGTGGTTCCAGCCCCGCCCCTCCAACGGCCTCGGCACCAACAGCGTCAACACCGAGTACAAGCTGATCCTCTCCGGAGCCACCAACCGCTCCGGCGACAACAAGGAGCTCATCGACTGGGTCACCGCCGCCAAGGCCGCCGTGGTCAAGGACAACTCCGTCCCCGGCCACCCCGTCAGCCCCGCACAGGTGCCGGCCGACGCCGTCACCTCCTCCGGCTCCGGACTCGACCCGGACATCTCCCCGGCCTACGCACAACTCCAGGTGAACCGCGTCGCCGCACGCAACCACCTCGACGCCGCCCAGGTCGACAAGCTCGTCGGGCAGCACACCGACGGCCGGATCCTCGGCTTCGCCGGCGAGCCGCGGGTCAACGTCCTGAAGCTCAACATCGCGCTGCGCCAGCTGGTGAGCGACACCGCGGCGCACTGACCGCACGCCACGCCCGGGACCGGCCACCACGGCCGGCCCCGGGCTTCGCCCGTCCCCGAACCCGGCGCTCGTACGGGCGGCCGACGGGGCCGTGGACGTACGGGGGAGCGGCATGACCGAGGCACCGGCGCGACGAGCGCGCGCAGGCGTGGCGGAGTCCTCGCAGCGCACACGGGGTGTGGCGGCCCCGGCCGGCCGGTCCGGCCGGGGCATCAGAATTACGTCAATACGGTCCGCTCCCGCACCCCCCGTCCGATATGCCGGAAATCCGCGAGGTAGCTTCGACAGTGGCTGCCGCATCGGCCGTAGCCGGATTCCTGGAAGACAATGGGGCCATGGCGCGCGGCAAACTTCGGATCTACCTCGGTGCGGCACCCGGCGTCGGCAAGACGTACGCGATGCTCTCCGAGGCCCACCGGCGGGTGGAACGGGGCACCGACTGCGTCGTCGGCTTCGTCGAACACCACGACCGCCCGCGCACCGAGGTCATGCTGCACGGCCTCGAACAGATCCGGCGCCGCGAGATCGAGTACCGCTCCGCCGTCTTCACCGAGATGAACGTGGACGCGGTCCTGGAGCGCGCCCCGGCCGTCGCCCTGGTGGACGAACTGGCGCACACCAATGTGCCGGGCTCCCGCAACGCCAAGCGCTGGCAGGACGTCGAGGAGCTCCTCCAGGCCGGGATCGACGTGGTGTCCACCGTCAACATCCAGCACCTGGAGTCGCTCGGTGACGTCGTCGAGTCGATAACCGGGGTACGCCAGCGCGAGACCGTGCCCGACGAGGTGGTCCGCCGCGCCGACCAGCTCGAACTGGTCGACATGTCGCCCCAGGCGCTGCGCCGCCGGATGGCGCACGGCAACATCTACAAGCCCGACCGGATCGACGCCTCACTGTCCAACTACTTCCGCCCCGGCAACCTCACCGCCCTGCGCGAGCTGGCCCTGCTCTGGGTCGCCGACCGGGTCGACGAGTACCTCCAGCAGTACCGCGGCGAGCACAACATCCGCACCACCTGGCAGGCCCGCGAACGCATCGTCGTCGGGCTCACCGGCGGCCCCGAGGGGCGCACCCTCATCCGCCGCGCCTCCCGGATGGCGGCCAAGGGCTCCGGCAGCGAGATCCTCGCCGTCTACATCGCCCGCAGTGACGGCCTCACCTCGGCCTCGCCCAAGGAGCTGACCGTCCAGCGGACCCTCGTCGAGGACCTCGGCGGCACCTTCCACCACGTCATCGGCGACGACATACCCTCGGCACTCCTCGAATTCGCCCGGGGCGTCAACGCCACCCAGATCGTCCTCGGCTCCAGCCGCCGCAAGGCCTGGCAGTACATCTACGGACCCGGCGTCGGCGCCACCGTCGCCCGCGAGTCCGGCACCGACCTCGACGTCCACATCGTCACCCACGACGAGGTCGCCAAGGGCCGCGGACTGCCCATCGCACGCGGCGCCCGCCTCGGCCGGGCCCGCATCATCTGGGGCTGGCTCGTCGGCGTGGGCGGACCCGCCCTCCTCTCGCTGCTCCTCACCAGCCTGGAGAACGGTCCGGGGCTCGCCAACGACGTCCTGCTGTTCCTCTTCATGACCGTCGCCGCGGCCCTGCTCGGCGGGCTGCTGCCCGCCCTCGCCTCGGCTGCCGCGGGCTCGCTGCTGCTGAACTACTGGTTCACCCCGCCCACCCACACCCTGACCGTGCAGGACCCGGAGAACTTCGTCGCCATCGTGATCTTCTTCGCGGTCGCGGTCGCGGTGGCCTCCGTCGTCGACCTGGCGGCCCGACGCACCCACCAGGCCGCCAGGCTGCGCGCCGAGTCCGAGATCCTGTCGTTCCTGGCCGGCAGCGTGCTGCGCGGCGAGACCACCCTGGCCGCACTCCTGGACCGGGTCCGCGAGACCTTCGGCATGGAATCCGTCGCGCTGCTGGAGCGGCAGAGCGACGTCGAGCCGTGGACCTGCGCCGGGAGCGTCGGGCCGGCGCCGGTCACCCGGCCCGAGGACGCCGATGTGGACATGCCCGTCGGCGACCACATGGCCCTCGCGCTCTCCGGCCGGGTACTGCCCGCCGAGGACCGCCGGGTCCTCGGCGCCTTCGCCGCCCAGGCCGCCGTCGTGCTGGACCGCCAGCGCCTCGTCGGCGAGGCCGAGGAGGCCCGCAGGCTCGCCGAGGGCAACCGGATCAGGACCGCGCTGCTGGCCGCCGTCAGCCACGACCTGCGGACCCCGCTGGCCGCCATCAAGGCCGCGGTCAGCTCCCTGCGCTCCGACGACGTCGCCTGGTCCGACGACGACGAGGCCGAACTCCTGGAAGGCATCGAGAACGGCGCCGACCGCCTCGACCACCTGGTGGGCAACCTCCTCGACATGTCCCGGCTGCAGACCGGCACCGTCACCCCGCTGATCCGCGAGATCGACCTCGACGAGGTCGTGCCCATGGCTCTGGGCGGCGTGCCGGAGGACAGCGTCGACCTGGACATCCCCGAGACCCTGCCGATGGTCGCCGTCGACCCCGGCCTGCTGGAGCGCGCGGTCGCCAACATCGTCGAGAACGCCGTCAAGTACAGCCCCGACGGCGACCGCGTCACGGTGGCCGCGAGCTCGCTCGGCGCCCGCGTCGAGCTGCGGGTGGCCGACCGGGGCCGCGGCGTCCCCGACGACGGCAAGGAACGCATCTTCGAGCCCTTCCAGCGCTACGGTGACGCCCCGCGCGGCGCCGGGGTCGGCCTGGGCCTCGCCGTGGCCCGTGGCTTCGTGGAGTCCATGGGCGGCACGCTGGACGCCGAGGACACCCCCGGCGGCGGACTCACCATGGTCCTGACCCTCAAGGCGGCCTCGGGACACGTCCCGGTCAGCCCCGGCCTGCCCGCGCGGGTCACCTCATGATCCGCGGAGAGCTCCGCGGACCGACGTACAGCAGAAAGGCAGGAACGCGATGACCCGGGTGCTTGTGGTCGACGACGAGCCGCAGATCGTACGCGCCCTCGTGATCAACCTGAAGGCGCGCAAGTACGAGGTGGACGCCGCGCCCGACGGGGCGACCGCCCTGCAGCTCGCCGCCGCGCGCCACCCCGACGTCGTCGTCCTGGACCTCGGACTGCCCGACATGGACGGCGTCGAGGTGATCAGGGGGCTGCGCGGCTGGACCCGGGTGCCGATCCTGGTGCTCTCCGCCCGCCACACCTCCGACGAGAAGGTCGAGGCGCTGGACGCCGGGGCGGACGACTACGTCACCAAGCCGTTCGGCATGGACGAGCTGCTGGCCCGGCTGCGCGCCTCAGTGCGCCGCGCCGAGCCGGTCGGCCAGGACGGCGGCGACGAGGTCGTCATCGTGGAGACCGAGGGCTTCACCGTCGACCTGGCCGCCAAGAAGGTCCACCGCGAGGGACGGGACGTACGGCTCACCCCCACCGAGTGGCATCTGCTGGAGGTACTGGTCCGCAACAGCGGCCGGCTGGTCAGCCAGAAGCAGCTCCTCCAGGAGGTCTGGGGGCCGTCCTACGGCACCGAGACGAACTATCTGCGGGTCTACATGGCCCAGCTGAGGCGCAAGCTGGAGGCCGACCCCTCGCACCCCCGGCACTTCGTCACCGAGCCGGGGATGGGGTACCGCTTCGAGCGGTCCTGACGGGCCGCGCCCCGGCCGCCCGCGTAACCCGTTCGAGTGAGACGGCGGCCACGGTCGGCAGTCCCGGCGACCGGTACCCTTCGGGTATGAGTGCTGTTCCTCGATTCGAGAAGGCCGGGAAGGCCGAGCGGCCGTCCGGGCGCTTCCGGCGCATGCTCGACCGGCTGTCCACTTCCCAGGAGGACCTGGAGTGCGAGGAGCTCGCGGAGGACTCGCAGGCATCGGGCTGCACCCGGATCTCCGAGTGCAGTGACCGCCAGATCGTGAAGGTCACTGGTACCTTGCGGACGGTCACCCTGCGACCGCGCGCCGGAGTGCCCGCCCTGGAGGCGGAGCTCTTCGACGGCACCGCCCCGCTGGACGTGGTCTGGCTCGGCCGCCGCTCCATCGTGGGCATCGAACCGGGCCGCAAGCTCATCGCCTCGGGCCGGATCGCCATGAGTCACGGGCGCCGGGTGCTGTTCAACCCCAAATACGAACTCCGACCGCTCGGCAAGGAGTAGCCGGTGACGTCTCTTGACAAGCCGACGTCCGACACGGACCCCACCACCCGCACCGACCAGCAGGAGGCCGACGCGAAGGCGGTCACCGAGGCCGCGCTCTTCGAGGCCTTCGGCGGCATCCGGGGCATGGTGGAGACAGTCCTGCCCGGACTGCTCTTCGTCACGATCTTCACCATCGACAAGAACCTGACGTACTCGGCCATCGCGGCCGTGGCGGTGTCGCTGGTGCTCGTGGCCGTCCGGCTGATCCGCAGGGACACCGTCAAGCACGCCTTCAGCGGTGTCTTCGGTGTGGCCTTCGGCGTCGTCTTCGCGAAGATGACCGGCAACGCCAAGGACTTCTACCTGCCGGGCATGATCTACACGCTCGGCCTGGCCCTCGCCTACCTGGTCACCACCGTCGCCGGGCTGCCGCTGATCGGCCTGATCCTGGGCCCGGTGTTCAAGGAGAACCTCTCCTGGCGCACCAGGAACCCGGGTCGCAAGAAGGCCTACGCCAAGGCCAGCTACGCCTGGGGCCTGATCCTGCTCGCCAAGTGCGCGATCCTCTTCCCGCTCTACTGGTGGGGCGACACCACCCAGTTCGGCTGGGTCCTGGTCGCCCTGAAGATCCCGCCGTTCCTGCTGGCGGTCTACCTCACCTGGGTCTTCCTCGCCAAGGCACCGCCGCCCATCGACGTCTTCGCCGAGATGGAGGCCGAGGAGCAGGCCGAGAAGGACCGGAAGGCTGCGGCCGCCGAAGCGGCCCGCAGCCAGGAGTTCTGAGCAGCACGGCCGGACACACGAAGGGGCCCGGTACCGCCATCGGCGGTACCGGGCCCCTTCGCCTCGCTCAGCTCTCCGGGTCGCCCCGGCGCACCGACAGCAGGTCTTCCAACTGCTCCTCGCGCGCCTGAGCAGCGACGAACAGCAACTCGTCACCCGCCTCCAGGCTCTCCTCCGCGCTCGGCGTCAGAACCCGCTGTCCGCGGATGATCGTGACCAGCGAGGTGTCCTCGGGCCACGCCACCTCGCCGACCCGGGTGCCGGCCAGCGCCGACTCCGGGGGCAGCGTCAGCTCGACCAGGTTCGCGTCGCCGTGGCTGAAGCGCAGCAGCCGGACCAGATCACCGACGCTCACCGCCTCCTCGACCAGGGCCGACATCAGACGCGGCGTGGAGACCGCCACGTCCACGCCCCAGGACTCGTTGAACAGCCACTCGTTCTTCGGGTTGTTCACCCGGGCGACGACCCGCGGCACGCCGTACTCCGTCTTGGCGAGCAGCGAGACGACCAGGTTCACCTTGTCGTCGCCGGTCGCGGCGATCACGACGTTGCAGCGCTGCAACGCAGCCTCGTCCAGCGAGGTGATCTCACAGGCGTCCGCCAGCAGCCACTCGGCCATCGGCACCCGCTCCACCGAGATCGCGGTCGGCGCCTTGTCGATGAGCAGCACCTCGTGCCCGTTCTCCAGCAGCTCGCCCGCGATGGAACGGCCCACCGCACCGGCCCCGGCAATCGCGACACGCATCAGTGACCGCCCTCCTCAGGGCCCTCGGCGAAGGCCGCCTCGACCTTCGCGATCTCGTCCGTACGCATCATCACGTGGACCAGGTCGCCCTCCTGGAGCACCGTCTGCGACGACGGCAGTACGGCTTCGCCCAGCCGGGTGATGAACGCCACGCGGACGCCCGTCTCCTCCTGCAGCGTGCTGATCTTGTGGCCGATCCAGGACGGCGTGGTGTGCACCTCGGCGAGCTGCACACCGCCGCTCGGATCCCGCCACAGCGGCTCGGCGCCCGAGGGCAGCAGCCGGCGCAGCATCTGGTCCGCGGTCCAGCGCACGGTGGCGACCGTGGGGATGCCGAGGCGCTGGTAGACCTCGGCACGCCGCGGGTCGTAGATCCTGGCCGCGACGTTCTCGATGCCGAACATCTCGCGCGCCACCCGGGCCGCGATGATGTTCGAGTTGTCGCCGCTGCTCACCGCGGCGAACGCACCGGCCTCCTCGATCCCCGCCTCACGGAGGGTGTCCTGGTCGAAACCGACGCCGGTGACGCGACGGCCGCCGAACCCGGAGCCGAGGCGCCGGAATGCCGTGGGGTCCTGGTCGATGACGGCGACCGTGTGCCCCTGCTGCTCCAGGGTCTGCGCGAGAGCGGCTCCTACTCGCCCGCAGCCCATGATGACGATGTGCACCTTGCGCCTACCTCGCAGTCCTGGTCGTCCGGCTGACCTGCGAAAACACCCTGCTCACACTCTTTCCTCGGCTGGCCGGGCAAACAATGGGGCAACGGTTCGTCCCGTTGCCCAGGATGAGCTTATGCGGCGCCGGGTACGTTGCCTCATTCGAGTGTGCTCAACCCGGGGCCGACGAGGCAAAGGGGCGGCCCGCCGAGGTGTTCAGGGGCGATCCAGGGGGCCCGGGTGCAAGGATTTCGTTAAGGATTCCGTGGCGTTCCCGGCCGAGTGCAGGAGATTCGGGGCCATGGGGGTGGTGCGTGGGCGGGCCCCATACGGAACCCTTACGATCCTCAGCGTGTCCAAACTGACCGACGTGCCCAAACGGATCCTGATCGGACGGGCCCTGCGCAGCGACAAGCTGGGGGAGACGCTCCTCCCCAAGCGGATCGCCCTGCCCGTCTTCGCATCCGACCCGCTGTCCTCGGTGGCGTACGCACCCGGAGAAGTCCTCCTGGTGCTGTCCATCGCGGGCGTGTCGGCCTACCACTTCAGCCCGTGGATCGCGGTCGCCGTCGTGGTCCTGATGTTCACCGTCGTCGCCTCGTACCGGCAGAACGTGCACGCGTACCCGAGCGGAGGCGGCGACTACGAGGTCGCGACCACCAACCTCGGCCCGAAGGCCGGACTGACGGTGGCCAGCGCCCTGCTGGTCGACTACGTCCTGACCGTCGCCGTGTCGATCGCCTCCGGTGTGGAGAACCTCGGCTCCGCGATCCCGTTCGTCGTCGAGCACAAGACGGCCTGCGCCGTCGCGGCCATCGTGCTGCTGACACTGATGAACCTGCGCGGCGTGAAGGAGTCGGGGAAGCTCTTCGCCATCCCCACCTACCTCTTCGTGGCCGGCGTCTTCATCATGATCATCTGGGGTGCCTTCCGCGGACTGGTCCTCGGCGACACCATGCACGCCCCGACCGCGGACTACACCATCAAGCCGGAGCACCAGGGCCTGGCGGGCTTCGCCCTGGTCTTCCTGCTGCTGCGGGCGTTCTCCTCCGGCTGTGCGGCCCTCACCGGCGTCGAGGCGATCAGCAACGGCGTCCCCGCCTTCCGCAAGCCCAAGAGCAAGAACGCCGCCACCACCCTCGCGGCGATGGGCCTGCTGGCCGTCACCATGTTCTGCGGCATCATCGGGCTGGCCATGGCCACCGACGTGAAGATGGCCGAGAACCCGGCGAAGGACCTGATCAACAACGGTTCCCCGGTCGGATCGAGCTTCGTGCAGGACCCGGTGATCTCCCAGGTCGCAGCCGCCGTCTTCGGCGACGGCACGTTCTTCTTCGTCGTCCTCGCCGCGGCCACCGCGCTCGTCCTGTTCCTGGCCGCGAACACCGCCTACAACGGCTTCCCGCTGCTCGGCTCGATCCTCGCCCAGGACCGCTACCTGCCCCGTCAGCTGCACACCCGCGGCGACCGGCTCGCCTTCTCCAACGGCATCGTGCTGCTGGCGGGCGCCGCGATCCTGCTGGTCGTCATCTACGGGGCCGACTCGACCCGGCTGATCCAGCTCTACATCGTCGGCGTGTTCGTCTCCTTCACGCTCAGCCAGACCGGCATGGTCCGGCACTGGAACCGGCACCTGCGGGCCGAGAAGGACCCGCTCAAGCGCCGCCACATGATCCGCTCCCGCGCGATCAACACCTTCGGCGCCTTCTTCACCGGCCTGGTGCTCGTCGTCGTACTCGCCACCAAGTTCACCCACGGCGCCTGGGTCGCGCTGCTCGGCATGGTGATCTTCTACGGCACGATGACCGCGATCCGTAAGCACTACGACCGGGTCGCCGAGGAGATCGCCGCGGACGAGACCCCCTCCGACGAGAGCGTCCGGCCCTCCCGGGTCCACTCGATCGTCCTGGTCTCCAAGCTCCACCGCCCCACCCTGCGGGCGCTCGCCTACGCGAAGCTGATCCGCACGGACCACCTGGAGGCGCTCACCATCAGCGTCGACGCGGCCGAGACGAAGGCGCTGAAGGAGGACTGGGAGCGGCGCGGCATCAACGTACCGCTGAAGATCCTCGACTCGCCCTACCGCGAAGTGACCCGCCCGGTCATCGAGTACGTCAAGGGCCTGCGCCGGGAGAGCCCGCGCGACGTCGTGAGCGTCTACATCCCCGAGTACGTCGTCGGGCACTGGTACGAGCACCTGCTGCACAACCAGAGCGCCCTGCGCCTCAAGGGCCGGCTGCTCTTCACGCCCGGCGTGATGGTCACCTCCGTCCCCTACCAGCTGGAGTCCTCCGAGGCGGCCAAGAAGCGCGCCAGGAGGCGCGCGAACTGGACCGCACCCGGCTCGGTGCGACGAGGCCCGGTGGAACGCAAGCACAAGGAGCCCACGCACAAGGGCTGACGCGCGGCAGCCGCCACTCGCGGCAGGCGGCGTGGTAAGCGGCCGGACGACACCCACGTAGACTCGTAGGTTGTTGTCCGGCCGCTTTCTCTTTGCGCTCGTTCCCCCGTTTCCCTTGATCTCTGGAGCCACCCCCACATGCAGAACGAATCCACTTCGCCGCAGACCGGGGAGACGCAGGCCGAGGACGAGCAGGTGGCTCAGGCGCGGCCCGAGGCGGCGCAGGCAGCGGAATCGCTCGTGGGGCAGGAGTACGAGGTCGAGGTCGGCCCGGTCGCGCACGGCGGCCACTGCATCGCCCGGACCTCCGAGGGCCAGGTCCTGTTCGTGCGCCACACGCTCCCCGGCGAGAAGGTCGTCGCCCGGGTCACCGACGGCGCCGCCGACTCCCGCTTCCTGCGCGCCGACGCGGTACGGATCATCGAGGAGTCCAAGGACCGCGTGAAGGCCCCGTGCCCGTTCGCGGGCCCCGGCAAGTGCGGCGGCTGCGACTGGCAGCACGCCAAGCCCGGCGCCCAGCGACGGCTCAAGGGCGAAGTGATCACCGAACAGCTCCAGCACCTCGCGGGCCTGACCCCCGAGGAGGCGGGCTGGGACGGCACCGTCATGCCGGCCGAGGGCGACAAGCTGCCGCCGGGCGAGGTCCCCGCCTGGCGCACCCGCGTCCAGTACGCCATCGACGAGGACGGCCGGGTCGGCCTGCGCAAGCACCGCTCGCACGACATCGAGATCATCGACCAGTGCCTGATCGCCGCCCCCGGCGTCTCCGAGCTCGGCATCGAGAAGCAGGACTGGCCCCAGATGGCCACGGTGGAGGCCATCGCCGCCACCGGCTCCAGCGACCGCCAGGTCATCCTCACCCCCCGCTCGGGCGGCCGCCTCCCGCTGGTCGAGCTGGACAAGCCCGTCTCGGTGCTGCGCGTCGACGAGCACGACGGCGGCGTGCACCGCGTCCACGGCCGCGGCTTCGTCCGCGAGCGCGCCGACGAGCGCACCTACCGCGTCGGCTCCGGCGGCTTCTGGCAGGTCCACCCGCAGGCCGCCTACACCCTGGTCAAGGCCGTCATGCAGGGCCTGATGCCGCGCAAGGGCGAAATGGCCCTCGACCTGTACTGCGGCGTCGGCCTCTTCGCCGGCTCCCTGGCCGAGCGCCTCGGCGACAAGGGCGCGGTGCTCGGCATCGAGTCCGGCAAGCGCGCGGTCGAGGACGCCCGCCACAACCTCAAGGACCTGGAGCGGGTCCGCATCGAGCACGGCAAGGTCGATCAGATCCTGCCCCGCACCGGCATCACCGAGGCCGACCTGATCGTCCTGGACCCGCCCCGCGCGGGAGCCGGCAAGCAGACGGTAAAGCGCCTCGCCGCCCTCGGCGCCCGCCGCATCGCGTACGTGGCCTGCGACCCGGCGGCACTGGCCCGGGACCTGGCGTACTTCGCCGAGGGCGGCTACAAGGTCCGGACGCTGCGGGCGTTCGACCTGTTCCCGATGACGCATCACGTGGAGTGCGTGGCGATTCTGGAGCCGGTGAAGAAGGACGACTGACCTGGGGTTTTGTGGGTGGATGAGTCGCTCGACCTGTTTCCGGCTGTGCAGCGGGTCGAGCGGACAGATCGGCTCCCGGCGGGGGCTTGACCTGAGATTTCATGGCGAAACGACCACGGCTGCGGCGATTTCATGGCCTCGTTCGAAAATTCTTGACGCTCGGATGACGCTTGCTCTGAGGCTCGGGCCCAGCTGCATGGCTCTGGTCACCGGGGCGATCGCGAGGCTATTTCGGAATCTCGGACCATGACGGGCAGCTCGGTTCCCGGTGCCCTTGATGTGCTTCGAGTCGGACGGCCGGGGCGTGGGCGTCGCGGGTTCGTGGCCGTTCGCGTCGGATGGGTTAATCCCGGCGAGCGTGGAGCTGGGCCGGGTGCGGGCCATGACTGGCTGGCCAGTTTTGCTCGTTGCTCCGGTGAAGCGTGCCGTGACAGCATTCGGTAGATGTTCGATAACGGGGATGACGTAGCAGAACCGCCTGTCCAGCGTCCGAAGATTGCCGACTTGGCTGACTGGCCTGCTCCCGAGGTGCGGCCAATACCGCGTGTGGCCCTGGAACTGGGCCCAGCCGTGACGCTGGAGGGAGATCAAACAGCGGCGGCTCGGCATGAGTTTGCTGTGTTGCTGGGTGAGTTTCGGCGTACGGCGGTGCTGGTGCCGCTGGACGAGGCCGGGGATCTGTGGTCGGCGGAGCAGAACGGGGTCCGTTGGATCTGTGCGTTCTCGGACGAGGCTGCGTTGGCCCGGTTCGCGGAAGCCCGTGGGGAAGCCGGGCGTGAGTGGGTGTTCCGGGCGGTTTTGGGTGCCCGGTTGCTGGATGTGATGGTGCCGATGTTGCCGGGGCCTGCGGGGGTGGCGTTGGACGCGGGCAGTGCGGACGGCGGGATGTTGTTTCCGCCGGTGGCGGGGATTGTGCCGGATGCGGTTGCTGTGGATCTTGGGGGGCTGCGGTGAGTGGCGAGGGGCGGAGCTCCGGGTGCCGCCGGAGGCGTTGGCGGAGATCGCGAAGGGGATCGATCTGGCGCATGCGGAGTTGAAGGATCTCGGGATGACCGGGGAGGCGTCGATGGGCCGGGGGTTCTCGGATCTGGCTCTGTCGGGGCTGGAGTTGGGGCATGGCGGGCTGACGTCGGAGTTCGGGACATTCTGCGATCGGTGGGAGTGGGGTGTGCGGGCTCTCACGCAGAGGGGCAACGGTTTTGCGCTGGGAGTGGGGTTGTCGGCGGGGGGCTTCGCCGAGCAGGAGCAGTACGTGAAGGACTCGGTCAAGATCGGCGTGAACTCCCTGAACGGGAATCCGCACCTGTCCGAGGACGAGGTCAAGGAGATGAGCTGGGACACGGTCAGCACCCAGACCTCGTATGACAACCCGGACTGGAGCGAGGAGTCGATGCGACAGGCGCACGAAGAGGTGAAGCAGACCTGGAAGGACACGACCTACGACGTGCAGGATTCCCTGCTCGACTCGATGGAACGCTCCGGAATGGTGGACCCGGATGTGCGGGAGGCGGCGGACGGGAAGCTGAGGGAGCGGCTTGATCCGTCGCAGGAGACGATCGATCAGGCCGAGAAGCCGCGGTGGGGAGAGAACCGCTGATGGACTGGGGGAAGCTCGGCGGAGACCTGTACGACGGTGCGGGAAAGCTGGTCGACAAGGGCAAGGAGTTCGCCGGTGAGGTCATCGACGAGGGCACCGACATTGTCGGCTCGGGCCTGGAGAAGGTCGGCGCGGATCAGTGGGCGGACGCGGTCGAGGACTGGGGTGATGAGACCGCCTCCTCGCTCGGGGCGGAGATCGGGGAGCAGCAGCTCGGTCAGAGTGAGGAAGCGGACGAGCTGATCCATGGACGGCCGGAGAAGATCAGTGCGGCGGTGACGAACCTCCGTGACTTCTACCGGGCGTTCGACCTCGTCGGCGGCGGGATGAAGCGGCTCGACTCCGGTCACTGGAAGGGGGCTGCCGCCGATGCCTTCCGGGCGAAGTTCGAGACGCTGCCCACGGACTGGCTGCGGGCAGCCGATGCGTGCGAGGACGCGGCCGCGGCACTGGAGACGTACGCCGGGACGGTCACGAGCGCACAGGCCAAGGCTGCTGAGGCGATAGCCCTCTACAAGGAGAGCAAGCAGGACTACGAGACCGCGGCTGCCGCGTTCAAGGAGAAGGCGGAGGCGTACAACGCGGTCCGCAACACCGATCATCCCCTCCCGCATCCGGGACAGTTCACCGATCCGGGCATAGCCAAACGCCGGCGCGCCCAGGAGATCCTTCAAGACGCGCGGCGGGCGCGGAACGAGGCCGCCGAAGTAGCCAAGACGGCCATCACCGCCGCGATGGCGCACGCTCCCAAGGAGCCCACCGGTCTGGCCCGTGCCAAGCAGGAGCTCATCGACTACGAGGTCGGCCAGGGAATCGAGCTGGCCCACTTCGGCGGCGGAGTGATCAAGGGCACCGCGGGACTGGTGAACTTCGTCCGGTCGGTCAACCCGCAGGACCCGTACAACCTGACCCACCCGGCCGAGTACTACAAGGGCGTCAACATGACGCTCGCCGGCCTCGCATCCACCGCCGCCAACCCCGACCGGGCACTGCAGAACGCCTGGTCCGCGGCCAAGGGCGACCCCTCCGAATTCCTCGGCCGACTCGTCCCCGAACTCTTCGGCACCAAGGGCGGCGGCTTCCTCAAGAGCGGCCTACGGGCCGGCATGAAGGACCTCCTCGAACGCCCCAAAGGGAAAAGCAGGCACGGCCACGAGAAGAACCCCGACTCCAACGCCAAGAAGTGCAACGAGGTCAAATGCGCCGGCGACCCCATCGACGTCGCGACCGGCCGCATGCTGCTCCAGCAGACGGACATCGCGCTGCCCGGTTCGCTGCCCCTTGCCTTCGAGCGGGTCTTCGACTCCTCCTACCGGGCCGGTAACTGGTTCGGGTCCGGCTGGTCGAGCACCGTCGACCAGCGCCTGGAGATCGATGCGGAAGGCGTGGTGTTCAGCTGCGCAGAGGGCAGCCTGCTGGCCTATCCCCATCCCGCGCCCGGCGTCCCGGTCATGCCGACGCACGGCCGGCGCTGGCCCCTGGACCGGGTGAGCGACGGGTACACCGTCACCGACCCGGAAACCGGCCAGGTCCGGCACTTCGTCGACTATTCCACCGGGGAGCTGGCGCTCCTGTCCCAGATCGACGACCGCAACGGCCGCTGGATCGCCTTCGAGTACGACGAAAACGGTGCTCCGACATCGATCGTGCACCACGGCGGCTACCACCTGAAGCTCACCACGCACCAAGGCAGAGTCACCGCCCTGCACCTGGCAGGCGCCGCCCCCGACGGCACCGACCAGGAGATCCTCCGCTACGGCTACACCGACGGCCACCTCACCGAGACCACCAACTCCTCAGGCAAGCCCCTGCGCTTCGACTGCGACGAACACGGCCGCATCACCGCGTGGACCGACACCAACGGCAGCCGATACGAATACGTCTACGACGAACACGACCGCTGCGTGTACCAGGCCGGCACCAACGGACACCTCGAAGCCCACTTCACCTGGGACGACACCGACCCCATCACCGGCCAGCGCATGACGTCCATGACCGACGGGCTCGGCCACACCAAGCGGTACGTGATCAACGGCCGCTCCCAGGTCGCCGCTGAGATCGATGCCTTGGGAGCAGCCACCCGCTTCGAGTACGACCGATTCCACCGGCTGCTCGCGGTGACGAACCCACTCGGTTACGTCAGCCGTTCCACCTATGACGAACACGGCCACCTCACCTCGGTGGTCCGACCGGACGGGCGGGAACTGACCGCCGACTACAACACCCTCGGCTTACCGGTGCGCGTGAAGGGCACAGACGGAACGGTCACCCGACAGAGCTACGACGAGCGCGGCAACCGAACGTTGGTCACTGACGCCTCCGGCGCGACAACGACCTATTCGCACGACGAGGCCGGGAACGTCATAACTGTGACGGATGCCCTCGGGCATCGCTCCGAGGCACGATACGACAGTGCCGGTCTGCCCACCCAGATTACCGACCCGCTGGGCGCGACGACTCGCTACGAACACGACGCCTTCGGCCGACCAGTTGCTGTCACCGACGCCCTCGGAGCAACCAGCCGATACCAATGGACAGTTGAAGGCCGGCTGGCTCGGCGTACCGAGCATGACGGCAGCGAGGAATCTTGGACGCATGACGGCGAAGGTAATTGCCTGTCCCATACCAATGCCATGGGCACGGTCAGCCGTTTCGAGTTCACCGACTTCGACCTCCTTGCAGCCCGAACGGGCCCGGACGGGGCTCGCTACGAGTTCACCTATGACACCAATCTTCGGCTGGCTGAGGTAGGCAACCCGCACGGCTTGAAATGGAGTTACACCTACGATCCCAACGGTCGTCTCGCAGCGGAGACCGACTTCGACGGTCGCACACTTGCATATGGTCACGACGAGGCCGGACGCCTGACCACTCGCACCAACGGGCTCGGCCAGAGCATCCGTTACGAGCGCAACGAAATCGGGCAGCTGCTACGCAAGTATGCGGACGGCGCGGTCACCACCTTTGAATACGACATCTTCGACCAACTAGCCTGTGCCGTCAGCCCTGAAGCGACTCTCACCCGCTTGCACGATCGGCACGGGAGGCTCAGGTGCGAGACCGTAAACGGACGCACACTGACTTATGGCTACGACACGTTGGGGCGACGGATCTCCCGAACAACCCCATCCGGCGTGACGAGCACCTCGGATTACGATGCCGCCGGGCGATGCAGCAGCCTCAGCAGTTCCGGCCGAACCGTTGGGTTCACACGGAACGCCGTCGGACAGGAGAGCGCCCGGCACATCGGGCAGTCGATCAGCCTCACCCGTGAATTCGACACGGCGGGCCGCCTCATCAGCGAGCATGTATGGGCCCGGAGACGAAGCCTGAAGCACCGCGCCTACACCTACCGCGCAGACGGAAACCTCATCGGCATCCAGGACAGCGTTTCCGGACCCCGCCAATTCGAGCTTGACGCCGTGGGCCGGGTGACGGTGGTCGACGGCACGCACTGGAGCGAAATCTACGCTTATGACCAGGCGGGCAACCAGACACAGGCAGCGTGGCCTGCAGGTCACCCTGGTCACGAGGCCACGGGCGAACGTACCTACACAGGCACACGGCTCACCCGCGCTGGCCGCGTCCGCTACGAGCACGACGCCCAGGGCCGCATCGTCCTCCGTCAGAAGACCCGCCTCTCCCGCGCACCGGAAACCTGGCGCTACACCTGGGACTCCGAGGACCGGCTCACCTCGGTCACCACTCCCGACGGGGCACGCTGGCGCTATCTCTACGACCCTCTCGGTCGCCGCATAGCCAAGCAACGCTTGCAAGCCCAAAGCGACGCAGTGGGTGAGGAAGTCTCATTTACCTGGGACGGAACCACTCTGTGCGAACAGATAACCACCGCCGAAGGTCTGGCCAACCCGGTTGCCCTCACTTGGGACCACGACGGGCTCCGCCCTGTCACCCAGATGGAGCGCATCCTCTCGGCCAGTGCCCCGCAGGACACCGTCGACGAGCGATTCTTTGCCGTAGTCACCGATCTCATCGGAACACCGACCGAACTCATCGACGAATCGGGCAGTCTGGCCTGGTATACCCGCAGTACCTTGTGGGGCACCACCACCTGGTCCACCACCAGCATCGCCTACACACCGCTTCGCTTCCCCGGCCAGTACTTCGATCCGGAAACCGGCCTGCATTACAACTTTCATCGCCACTACGATCCGGAAACCGCCCGATACGTCTCTGTCGACCCCCTGGGTATCGCGCCTTCACCCAACTCGGATGCCTACGTCGCAAATCCTCACACGGGAGCAGATCCTTTTGGGCTTTCCCCCTGTCCCGAAATCAACCCGAGAAAGTTGGATTACCTGTTCAATAAGGACGTGAAGCCAGATCCTCACAACACGCCGAGGGCTATACAAAATGCCAACCAGCTCAAGAGTATAGGATTTCATGATACTCCGGCCTCTCGCCAATTCTTGACCGAACACTTGAAGGAGGCAACCGGTAATGGATTCTCGGAACATTTCACCAACGAATGGGGTAATTTCGGGAAAACGAAATCCGTACTATATGGCCCGCATGGAATGCTCGGCGTGGAGAGTACCTGGCAGGTCATGCCCGACGGCGGATACAGGCTATCGACGGTAATATTCCGCAGTTGAGGTATCTGCCGGCTGCTTACAGTTCGAGCGGGTTATCGCACGAGACGTCCAGGAGGAAATTCCTTGCCATCTGAATTCGTCACACCTGATCCACAGGAGATCGTCAACGCACTGGGAGTCGAACCAGACATCACTGGTGAGACTCAGAGGACCGTCAACCTCGTCGATGTCACTGGTGAAGATTTGACATTTTCGTACGACGCGGTTGGGCAGTCGGTAACTGTGCGCTGGTGCACGCCATCCGGCAAGGTCCTGTTGAATATGTTTAGAGAAGGGGCGATTCTACTCCGCGTCCAGGAGGGAGACGGTGAGACACGACTTGTCGTAAAATTCGAAACTGGAGACACCTCAGGAGAGCTCAGAGTGCAAGTATTTCCAGAAGTGTCCATCACTGAAACATCCCTCTTCTCGTGAGTCGCACGTGAAATCCGCTGATCGTGCCCACTCTCCCGATTCGTCTGCTCCACTCTGCATCACCGAATCCAGCCGGAGGAAGTCGGCATGACGGACCCGGACTTCGCGATGAGGAAGCCGGACAGTGATTCCCGATCTTGTGCGGTCGGATCCCGCCACGTCTGGCTCCTCGTGCAGGCCGGGCCTGCACGTCTGCGAGTGCGCGAGGGGTGACGCTTACGGCGATGCGTGGGACGCGGTTTCGGGCCCAGCGTCGGTTGCACGCTTCGTGTACGAGTCGGTGCCGGAGGAGGGTCTGCAGGCAGGCGCGGCGGAGGCCGACGAGGAGGCTGTCCGCCCTGTTGGCCCGATAGGAAACGCTGATGGGTATGGTCGTGACGCTCGTTTGATGCTCTGGGTGTTCGCCAGGCTGATCAAGGTGGCGGAAACCGGCACTGACCTGTGCGTATGTCGGCACTCGCCTCCCATGACGTGTTTTCGATGACCTCGCACGTTGAATGCGTGGCGATTCTGGAGCCGAGCACAAAGGTGTTTTGACCTGCGGCTTTACCCTTTCTTGTGCCTTCCTGTTGGACTATGCCGACCTGTTTTCCGAAGTGCGCACCACGTGGAGCCCGTCTGCGGGCCTTGATCGGCCCGCAGAGGGGCCCTAACCTGCTAGTTCGAAAGACGCTCCTTTTGGCGGTGTGGTCGTTACATGCGATATCGCCTTGCTGAAATGATGTTCTGTCACGAATGGTGACGCTCGTTTGACGCAATTATTGACAGGTCGTCAGGTAGGCGGTCGCAGGGTGATCATCGGGGTTGCAGCCGAGGATGGCTCCTTGAGCCTTTTCCAACCTCAGTCTGACGATGCCGGGCCGAGTGTCGGAGCCGGGTGATAGACACCTGCGATGGCGCAGTTCTTGGTACTGGTTGACGGTGAGGCGGGCGGATGGCGGGTCGACCGCGAGGCGCTGACTGCGGCGATCCGGGCTCGGTGGCCAGATGTTGAGGTGGACTCGACGCACCGAAGTGAGGTGCGAAGCAGCAGCTGGCACTTCGAGACGAAGAGCGGTCCGGGCGAGGCATATCTGCATCAGGATGGGGCCTGCCTGTACCTGGACGTCTGGCACGAGGACGCTGCGTGGTTGGCAGTCGCCTTCCGCAAGCTCGCTCCGGCGGACCTCGATCTGATCTTCTGCGACGAGGGCTACAACTTCGATGTTCGGCTCAGGGCCGAGACCACTGACGCCGAGCTGAGTGCTCTGATGAACGACGCCTGACTCGGCGCAGCACTTGCGACTCGGTACGTCGAAGTCTTCCAGCCGGCGGCCAAGATGCCCAGTTGAGCTGACAGCGTGGTGAAGCCCCTGGTAGATGAGTTCTCGACCAAGAGAACCGTCTCCACCAGAGGCTTCGCGTGCTTGTTTACCCGTCCGGGATCGACGTGTCCAGTTCCGCCTTGCGCTTCCTGTCCAATCGTCTGAGCGCCCAGCGTCGCCAAAGCGGTACCCGCTGGCGTCGTCTGAGCGCGGGTCGTCAGGCCCTGCTGGCCTTGGCACATCTGCGGTGTGGCCACACCTACGCCCAGCTCGCCGTCGGGTTCGGCGTCGGCACCACCACCGTATATCGGTACGTGGCGGAGGCGGTCGACTTGCTGGCCGCGCTCGCGCCAAACCTGCGCGCCGCAGTGAAGGCCGCTTCAGGCAAGGCATTCGTGATCCTGGACGGAACACTGCTGCCGATCCATCGGATCGCTTCCGACCGGCCCTACTACTCCGGGAAGCAGAAGAAGCACGGCATGAACGTGCGGGTCATCACCGACCCGTTCGGCCGCCTGCTGTGGGCCTCGGCCGCGCTGCCCGGCGCCGTGCACGACATCAAGGCAGCCCGCACCCACGGCATCATCGACGTCTTGGCCGACGCGCACGTCGGCTCTGGCGGCGCCTTGAAAGAGGCTCAATCCCGCCCAGAGGCCGGTCTTCGAGCTGCGGGAGCAGATGGATGCGCAGAAAGCCCTCGTAGTTGCGGTAGGTGGAGTCGCTGAAGGCCTGGCGCTCCAACCACTGCTCGGCGTAATCGCTCAATGCGATCTGCCCGCGGCGGGGGTCAAGGAGGAAACCCTCGTACTTGTCTCGTTGCAGTTGTGAGACTGCGTCTGCCTGCCACTTTCTCGAAGCTCCGTTCGCGTTGGTGGCCTCCGACGCTGCGTGGCTCGCGGTAGCACACGGTCCAGAAATGCCGGACCCCGAAACGGCCCGTTATTTGACCGCTGATCCCCTGGGCCTCGCCCCTGCCCCCAAGGCCTGACGTATGTGGAGAACCCGCATACATGGGCCGACCCGTTGGGGCTGAAGCCCTGCAGGATACGCGTATCTCCCGTGGCAGCCGATTGGGCCACCAAAGGCGCCCACATTCACATCCCACTGAAGAAAAAGCCGGGTCTTGAGGATGAAGTGCACGTGTTCGTGGATGATAACGGCAACATTGCGGGTGCACCGATCAGGCTCGAACACGGCTGGGCCTCGGACAAGAGCGTCCAGGCAGCCGTGGACGCCGTGAACACCGATCCCAAGCTTCGCACCGATCTACTCATCAAGGCCAGGTCCGCCCGGGAGCATATGCTTGATCACAACTGGGGAAATAAAAAGAACCGGGCGGATGAAATGAAAGCACTCATCGAAAAATTGGAGGGATATCCGTGAGCGCGGTTAAACTGATCGCCTCATTCATCGCATCTGGGCGACTGTACGGGATTGGCATCGGCTCTACACTCACGAATCTTCAGCAGAAAATTAACTGTGATTTCGTGGATATTGTCGACGAGGACGGTGATTCAATGAGACGTGACTATGGTTTCATCGAATTTTATCTGAATTCCGGTCAGGACTGGTGCGTATCCGGGGGTGCCATCGAGCTGCACAGGCTGGCGGCCCGCAGCGATATGGTCAATCGGTGGCATGCTGCCATGCGCGACGAGTTTCCCCAATACCTTACATGGGGTGAATTGTGCGACGAGTTTTCCAGGCTGCCGAATCCTCCCGCCCTTCAAGTTATCGATCAAGGTGATTTTCTGGAGTACCGCGCATCTGCAACGAAGGTATCCGTCCTGGTCAGCAATGACCATGAGGAGCGCGACGAATCGCTGGGGCATGGAGACGTATGGAGCGTCAGCCTCGGCTGAAAGCGACGCCGTTGGCCCGTCGACCCGTCGTCCAGGCGGTCACCCCGGACAAGTCGGGCCGCCCGGAGAAGATCAAGGCCACTTCACCCAAGGGCACCCTGGTCGACCTCGCCTGCGACTACGCCTACGTAGGCAAGGATGACGCCAAGAAAGACGGCGGCAAGATCCGCACCAGCACGGACGCCGTCTCCGGCGTTGCTTCTGGCTGCCCCGGCGGCACCACGTACTCGGTCAATGACGCGCAGCAGACCACCTCGAAGAACGGTTCGGCGTCGAACTGGTCCTACGACAAGATCGGCAATGAGACCGCCGGCGCTTCCAGCCCCGAGGGCACCAGGACGGGGGAGAAGTGGTCGGACTACGCCCGGATGACCTCGGTCACCGTGGCGGGCACGACGTATGCGGGGCAGTACGGGTCGACGGACCAGTCCGAGCGGATCAAGCTCGGTGAAGTCGGCGGCCACCTGCTCGACCGTCACGCCCGGGCCGCGGTTCCGCGCGACCCGCACAACATCCTGGCGGAACTCTTCCGGATGAGGGGCCCAGCGACATCCTTCCCACCCGCCCCACAGGGCAAGCCAGTTCAGGTGTCACCCAATCGTGCGGCAGACCCTTCCCTTACAAGTGGCTTGTGGTGCGGGTAGGGATTGGCTTGGGCTCGGGCTGCGTCAGACCTTCTCAGTCGTGATCCGTGCGTGAGCGGCGGTGAGCATGACGATTTCTTCGACATCTGAGGTCAGGATCGTGACGTGCCCGGGCTGGGCCAGGGCGGTGGCGCAGAGCATGGCGTCGACGGCGTATTTGTGGCCGTGGAGTCCGGCTGCGCGCAGTAGCGTCGCCGCCGACTGGGCGATGGCCTGAGTGACGGGCTCGACCCGGAGCCGGGACAGCGTCCATTTCAGCGCAGCGTCGTTGATCTTCGGGTGGATCACTTCGACCAGCACTGCGGCGGAGGTGAGGACGGGCAGGTCGGCGTCGCGGGCTGCGGTGAGCCACTCCTGGACCTCGCGGTCACGCTGGACGGCCTTGGCCAGGCCCTCGCTGTCCAGGAGGAGAGCGCCGCTCACGCGGCCGCACCGGCCTCGGAGGAGGGGGTACCGGTAAGCCGGGCCCGCTTGGCGGCCACGGCCTCCGGGTCGGCGGGGCCGTTGACAGTCTCGAAGTCGGTGATCAGCTCGTCCAGGTTGTCGCGCTCGATCTGGCGTTGGGCGGCCTTTTCCAGATATGCGGACACGCCGCGCTTGCCTACCCGCTCGCGAATGGCCTGCAAGGTGCCCGCGGTGAGGGAGACGGAGATGCCGCTGCTGGGGCCATCGCCGGGGAAGAATTCGCTGTCGTCGTCAGCCATGACAGGATTATGGCATTTCTAATGCCAGACGGCGACCTCCTGGGTGAGAACGTGCGTCAAGAGATCGCATGCAGCGCCCGCAACGCACGTTGACCATGAGGTCGACCTGCTCCTGATGTGCCGCTGACCTGCGGTTTCCTTTCATATGTTCTTTGATTTACATCTTTTGCGATGACCAAGGATGTCGAGTGCTGGGCGATCCTTGAACCTGCCGTAAAGGGTGCCTGACCTGCGGTTTCGCCGAGTGTGCATTATCGGCGCTGTGGGCGTTACGGGCGGTATCTTGACGCATGTTCGACGCTAGTGAGGCCCTGCTGGCGCACGGTTGACGCACCTTCTGAAGGAGCGTCAAGCGGTCGTTCGCGCGGGTGGCGGCGCGGCGGGTGAGGCCTGTCGGAAAGAGCGGCCAGGTCGCGGTGAAGTGCCGCGGTCCGGAGGGTGGCGTTAGGCAGCCGATGCCGACCTGGTCCCGCTGGATCCTGTGTCATCGCCGCTCGGATAATGTTCGCGCTCCATTGTGAGTTGGCTGTCACCTATCTCGGGAGGCTACTGACGCCGCAGGTGCTGCGGTGGTGAGAGCGGGAGCGTCTGTGGCCCCAACGCCTGGGCGTTGGGGCCACAGAGGGTGTCGTCTTACTGCTGACTGCGTTTCATCCGTCTCATCAACTTGATGATGGCGAGCAGGGCTGCCACGCCTATGAGAATGGATCCCGCTACTCTCACGGCGTTAACTACATCGGCGTCGATCACTAGAGCGATGACAACCACCGCGACAACCAGGGCAAGGGCAGCCCCGGAAATGGCGATTTGCGTTCTGGAGGCCGGGCTCATTCGTTGAAATCCGTCGTGAGACTCTTGTGCGCGTTGGTTTCCTCTACGAGGGCCGCACCGCCAGAGGCGACGCCGGCAACACACCCAACCCCTCTGGACGGGACGCAGGTCGCGAAGCCCGCACCGAAACCGTAGGCCGCGGCTGTAGCGGCCATGGCGTGTCCGACTCCCTCGATGAAGCTATTGAAGCCGAACAACCCATCGGGATCGATCCGGTTTAAGGGTTCGCCTGTGACGTAGAGGTAGGGGTTGGTGTCCTGGCCGGAAGGGTCGGTCGCGGTGAAGCGGCCGAGGTTGGTGTCGTAGTTGCGGGCGCCCATTTTGTAGAGCTGGGTGGGGTCTTGGCAGGCGCCGGCGTAGCGGTAGGGCTGAGGGGCGGTTTCCTTGGTGGTAGCGCGGGTTTCGCCGCGGGGGTTGTAGTCGTAGGTGTTGGCTTTGGTGCCCGCTTCGTTCACGCTGGCGATGACCGAGCCGTGGGCGTCGGCGAGGTAGTAGTAGGACTTCCCCCCGGATGTCATGGAGTCCAGCGTGCCCTTGGGGTCGCCGATGAAACCGGTGTCCTGGCCCGCGGTGGTCTGGGCGGTCAGGCCGAGGGGTCCGTTGCGGAAGGCCCCGGCGAAGCAGATCAAATAGGGCGGCATTGACCATGAGACTGACCTTTGACGACGGCTGGCACGCGACGGTGACGGACGACCCGCTGCGCCTTGCCCCCGCTTCGCAGGCACTTCTGTGCGCATCGCGCCCTACGTGGACGTGGTGGAGCGGGACAAGCCCGACGGGACGACCTCGGGGAAGGCGACGGTTTGCATAGACTGATCCCGGGCCGGTCCGCGGCGCAACACCGTCCTTTGAGTGACCGATTCGAGGGATACGTGCCACCTGTCTGGAGTACGTTCTCGGCATGGCTACACGAAAATTGATGGAGAACCCGGAGTCGCGCTTCTCCGCTCTCCTGCTCGGTGCAGCAAGGCTTCCGGGCGTGCGCGTCGACAGGGAGGCCTACCTCCGGACGGCGCTGGCCCGCCACTGCTCGGAGTACGAAGTCCGCATGGCGACAGCGGAGAGCCCCGCGGCGGCCGGAATCCCCCTTGAGGTGCTGGACAGAGTGGCCAACGAGTCCATCCGCTACGAGACTGCCAAGGTGAGCGCCCTCTCCGCAGCGGCCGGATTCCCTGGGGCCCTGGCACTCCCCGCGACCGTGCCGGCCGATCTGGCCCAGTACATCGGCCACATGCTGCGCATCTCGCAGAAGCTCGCCTACCTCTACAGCTGGCCCAATCTGTTCTCCGAGGATGGCGGCGACGAACTCGACGATGCCACCAAGGGAGTTCTCACCCTCTTCTTCGGAGTGATGTTCGGGACCCATTCCGCGAACGCCGCCGTGGGGAAGGTGGCAAAGGCGATGTCCGAGCAGGTCATCAAGAAGCTGCCGCAGAGGGCACTGACCCAGGGTGTCGTCTATCCGGTCGTGAAGAAGGTCGCCGCATACCTCGGCGTCGAGATGACGAAGCAGACCTTCGCGAAATCCGTCTCCAAGGCCATCCCCGTCGTCGGGGCCGCCGTGTCCGGCACGCTCACCTTCGCGACCTTCCGCCCGATGGCGAGGCGGCTGAAGACCCACCTCTCCGGTCTGGATCTCGCCCAGCCCGCCACTCAGGTCATCCCGGGTGAGGTCGTACAGGACGAGGCCTTCCTGGCGGAGGAACAGGTGAAGATTCCCCGGCCGGGCCGTGACTGGCGCATCGTGAGGCGTCGTCAGTCCTGAGGCGGGCGGCAGGTGTGTGCGAGAGGGTGTCGCCTGCTGGGTCTGCCCCGTCGGGGTCTGTCGGTCGTCGCTTCGGCGCTCGAGTCTTGAGTCCCGGAATCCGAGCGCCGTGGAGCCCCCGTGTCATTCGTTCGGGGGATCGCGGAGGGGCCCGGGCCGACGCTTGAGCTGCGGGATTCGAGAGTCGGGTTTCGGCGGCCGGGATTCGAGCGGTGTTGTGTATCCCCGAATCGGCTGCGACCGACCTGATCGTCGCTTCGGGACGCGACTCATACAGCGCGACCGCGTCCGCCTTGAACTCCGGCGGGTAGTTCTTCATGGCCACGAGATGTCCGTCCCCAGATCCTCAGGATCCAGTGCCTCGTGTGTCCAACATCAGGGGTCAAGGCCCCTTCTCCCACCCCAACTGCTGGACTGCATCGACCCGCATCTGTGAGCGGCGAGCCGGGCCGGGGGCGAACCCAGTCGAGTAACCCGCCAACGCCCGTAAGAACCAAGGCAAGCCGCTGCGCCACACGCGCCCCGCGTGCCTGGCCCTGACCGAATTCGCGCCCGCCAACCACTACTACGCCCAGGGCTACCGGCCCCGCGCTCACCCCCTCACCCCTCGCCCCCACCCCCGCCACCATCGCGTGCGCCTGCGTCGCCGTATGCGTGAGGCTGACCAGCCAGGTACGGACGCCCGCCGCTTCCGCCAATGCCGCCGCCTTGCCCGCGAGTTGGAGGGAGGGCTTTCCCTCGGGGGCCCGCCGGACCTCGATATCGGTGAGCGGTGCACCGGCGAGGCCCGTGCCCAGTGCCTTCAACACCGCTTCCTTGGCGGCGAACCGGACCGCGTACCGCTCGGCCGGGTCCTTCATGATGTCGCAGTAGGCGCACTCCGCCTCGGTGAACACCTTGGCCCTGAAGGACGGCTGACGGGCGAGTACATTCCGCATCTCCGCCACGTCCGCCAGGTCCGTTCCGATGCACAGGACCCGCCTGCCGACCAGGCGTTCTGTCCATGTCGTGTGAGGCGCCACGCCGGTATCCCTTCTCCTTGCTGCCCGCTCGGCCGCAGGATATGGTGCCTGCCGCTACCCAACAATGCACCACGGAACCGAGAGGGTCCCTGCGATGAGTGTGCGGTTCACGGTCGAGGCCAATCCCAGCCCGGTGAGTCGCGCCCGTCGCGCCGAGATCCTGGAAGACCCCAAGTTCGGGCAGTACTTCACCGACCACATGGTCCGTGTCATGTGGACGAAGGACGGCGGCTGGCGGGACGCCGCCGTCGTGCCGTTCGCCCCCATCCCGATGCACCCGGCCGCCGCCGTCCTGCACTATGCGCAGGAGATCTTCGAGGGCATGAAGGCCTACCGCCATGCGGACGGCTCGGTGTGGACCTTCCGGCCCGAGGCCAATGCCGAGCGCTTCAACCGCTCGGCCCGCCGGCTGGCCCTGCCCGAGCTGCCCGTCGAGGTCTTCCTCGACTCCGTCACCGAACTGGTGCGCGCCGACCGTGACTGGGTGCCCGACCAGGGCGAACAGAGCCTCTACCTGCGGCCGTTCATGTTCGCCTCCGAGTCGTTCCTCGGTGTGCGGCCCGCGGCCGAGGTCACGTACATGGTCATCGCCTCGCCGGTCGGCCCGTACTTCTCCGGCGGCGTGAAGCCCGTCTCCATCTGGCTCTCCAGCCAGTACACCCGGGCCGGGCGCGGCGGCACCGGTGCGGCGAAGTGCGGCGGCAACTACGCCGCCAGCCTCGCGCCCATGCTGGAGGCCGAGGAGCACGGTTGCGACCAGGTCTGCTTCCTGGACGCCACCGAGGGGCGGTACGTCGAGGAACTCGGCGGTATGAACCTGTACTTCGTCACCCGCGACGGCCGGCTCATCACGCCGGAGCTCGGCACCATCCTGGAGGGCGTCACCCGCGCCTCCGTCCTCACCCTCGCCAAGGATCTCGGCCTCGACGTCGAGGAGCGGCCCGTTGACATCCGCGAATGGCAGGAGGGCGCCCGCACCGGCGAGATCCGTGAGGTGTTCGCCTGCGGCACCGGCGCCGTCGTCACTCCCGTCGGCCGGCTCGTCTGGGAGGACGGCGAGGTGACCGCACCGGACACGGGCGCCGAGGACTCGGTCACCATGAAGCTGCGCCGCAGCCTCGTCGACATTCAGTTCGGGCGCGTCGAGGACCACTTCGGCTGGATGCGACGCCTCATCTGAGCGCGGGAGCCGCGCGCAGCGAGGCGGTGAGCAGGCCGTGGCCCACCGCCTCGTTCGGGCAGGTCCCGCCGCAGTCGTCGCCGGTCAGCGTCCGCCCCTGCGTCACCGGCAGACAGGCGTCCGCCAGGTCCGCGGCGGTCAGCGCGCGGCCCTTGCCGATGCCCTGCTGCACCGCGAGCGCCACCACTCCGGCCGCATACGCCGTCGCTCCCGATGTTCCGCTGGACACCAGCCACCCGTCGTCGGGGCGGTGCCGTCGTACGCGCTGTTGCGGCGGTCGAACATGCACCCGGGCTGGGTGGGGAACACCACGTAGTCGCCGTGCGGCAGCGTGCCGCAGGGCCCGGACAGGTCGGGGACCCGGCGGCCGGGGAAGACGTCCGAGCGGTAGCTGGAAGCCAGGTCGGCGGCCTGTCTGTGCCCGTCCGGCCCCACGTGGACCCCGCCGACCGTGATCGCGTCCGGGGTCGCCACCGACTGGAACATGGCGGTACGCCGGTCCGTGGAACCGTTGCCGGCGGCGAACAGGACCGTGATCCCGCGCCGCACCGCGTTCGCGACCTCCAGATGGAGGTGCGGCTCCGCGCGCAAGGTGCCCCAGCTGCACGAGATGACGTCCGGGGCCAGCTCCACCGCCCGCTGGAAGGCGGCCACCGGGAAGGAGAAGCTTTCGCAGGCCATCTTGACCATGGTGAGGTCGGCCCTCGGTGCGACCGCGAGCAGCAGCGCCGACATGGCGGTGCCGTGGCCGCGTTCGTCCACGGCGGGATCGAGGGCGGACAGCGCGGGGACGACCGTCGTGCGGTAGCCGTGGGCGCGGTGGTGCGGATGGTCGTACAGGCCGGTGTCCACCATCACGACACGGACCCCGTCGCCCCGGACACCGGCCGCGTGCGACCGGCCGGCGCCCGCGAGGCGCACCGCGTCCTCGGGCAGCCGCAGATACCGGGCATCGCGGGGGAGAGGCGGGGTGGCGTCGACGCCCAGCTCGAAGCCCGCCCGGGGGACCCGTACCTCCGCGACCAGCTCGGTGTGGAGCCGGGAGCGGAGCGGGCCGGCGGCGGCGAACTCGTGGCGGACCGTCTCCCGGATGTACTTGTTCCGCACCGGCCGCACCGGGTGGCCGAAGACCTCCGCGAGCAGGGCGGGGGCGCCGGAGACAGTGATGCCCACCTCCGTCCGGGCCTCGACGTCGAGCCCCTCGCGGGCGTACGCGTCCGCCAGCCGGTCCACGGTGCCGGGCGCCGGAAGGAACTCCTGAGCGCGGTGGCGCAGGAGCAGCGCGGGGTCGTCGCCGAGCGCGAGACCGGTGGCCGAACGGGGCACGACCGTCAGCACGCCGCACCGCTCGAAGCGGGCCAACTCCACGTCGGTCAACGGGACTCCGCTCCCTTTCCGGTCGCGTCCGCCCTCGCGCGCAGCCGGTCGCGGTCGAGCTTGCCGGACGGCGTCAGGCTCACGTCCCCGTCGGCCAGGAACTCGATGCGGGCCGGCAGCATGTAGTCGGGCAGCCGCAGCGCGAGCTCGCGGCGCAGCTCCTCCTCGCGCAGGCCCGTGTCGCCGTCCGGCCGGCCCAGGACGAAGAGCATGATCGCGCGGCCGGTCAGCGGGTGGGCCACCGGGACCGCGCAGCAGTCCGTCCCCCCGCCCACGGCCAGCGTCGCCGCTTCCACCTCGGAGAGGTGGACGAGGTTGCCGTTGATCTTCAGGGCGTCGTCGCGGCGCCCCAGGAAGACCAGGGCGCCGTCCTCGGGCCGCCGGCGCACGTAGTCGCCGGAGCGGTAGTACCGGCCCCCGGCGCCGGCCGGGAGCTCGACGACGGACCGGGCGGTGCGCTCCGGCTCGCCGCAGTAGCCCACCATCACCTGCGGTCCGCCGATGAGGAGTTCGCCGGTCTCGCCGTCCCGCACCGGCCGCAGCTCGTCGTCCACGACGAGCACGTCGACGGCCGGCAGTGGATGGCCGATGGGCAGGAACTCCTCGCCGTCCTTGCCCGGGGCGTCGGTGAGGAAGAGCGTGGCGCTGTGCGTGGTCTCGGTGGGCCCGTACCCGTGCACGTACCGCAGTCCCGGCACGAGGGCGGAGAACGCCTCCAGGACCGACACCGGGCACGACTCGCCGCCGAACCACAGCCGCCGCAGCGAGCCGAGGTCGCGCCGCCCGGCGTCGCTGAACCGGCTCACCAGCATCCGGATCACGGACGGCACGAGCAGCGTGTCGGTGATCCGCCACTCCTCGACGGCCCGGGTGACCTGGGTGGGCATGCGCAGCCTGGGCAGCAGATGGACGCTGCCGCCGACCAGGAACGTCGACCACAGATCCACGACGGAGGCGTCGAAGAAGAGCGGCGCCACATTGAGGAAGCGCATGCCTTCCTCGAAGCCGACGGTCTCCTGCACCCCGGCCAGCAGGGCGCACATCGACCGGTGGCTGATCACGACGCCCTTGGGCGACCCGGTCGAGCCGGAGGTGAAGACGACGTACGCGTGGTCGTCGGGGCTCCGTCCCGCCACACCGGCCGGCCTCGGCTCGGCCTCGGCCGAGGGGTCCCAGCCGGTGCCGGCGGCGACGGGGTCCACGCCCACCGTGACCACCGTCCCGGCCGGCGCGCCGTCGAGCAGTTCCCGGTAGGCGGGCTGGATCAGGGTGGCCGTGGGCGCGCACGTGCCGAGCAGCAGCGCGATCCGGGCCGCCGGCAGCGACTCGTCCAGCGGCACGTAGCGGGCGCCGAGCCGCAGCGTGGCCCACATGACGGCCACCGAGGCGGCGGACTTGTCCATCACCATCGCGACGGTGCCGCCCCGGCCCACGCCGAGCCCGGCGAGGAGGTCGGTCAGGGCCTGGACGCGCCGGGCGAGGGTCCGGTAGGAGACCTGCTCGCCGCTCTCCAGGTCCACGACGGCCGTGGCCGCGCTGTCCCGCCGCCGCTCGAGCAGCTCGTCGGCGAGCATGACGTTCATCGTTCCTCCAGGCGGGTCCCGTCGAGGCGGCGGCGGATCGTTTCCAGCAGCTCCGGGAAGGTGTCCATCTGCTGGTCGTACGAGCCGAAGTGGCCCATCCCGTCCATGGCGTTGAAGGTGCTCCCGGTCAGCTCGTGCAGTTCCTCGGCGACATCGAAGGGCACCCAGGGATCGTCCTTCGAGTGGAACTGCTCGATGAACGACTGGTTGGCGCGGATCGCGCCCCAGTCCCACGGGGTGTCGAAGAAGCCGCTGCGCCGCTCCAGTTCGAAGCCGCAGTCGTGGTGGTGGCCGGCGACGGCGAAGGTGCCGAGGAGCGGCGCCTTCTCGGCGTACCGGAAGGCGGCCAGCGCGCCGGACGAGTGGCCGACGATGACTGTCCTGTCGTCCGGGCGGATGACGTCGGTGAGGTAGGGCAGCCAGTACCGCATCCGGCCCTTGATGGGGTCGGGGAAGGTCTCGGCCACCACCTCGGCGCCGAGGGCCTCCAGTTCCCGCTTGAGATACGGGAACCAGATGCCCTCGACGCTCGCTCCGGCGTTCCCGTGGATCAGCACCACGCGCACGTCCGAACGGATCTCAGACAGGGGACACCTCATCTTCGAGGAGTTCCTCCAGGAGACCGGCGAGGGAACCCAGGGTCGCGAAGTTCTCCGTCGTCAGCAGCTCGGGTTCGAGCTCGATGTCGTAGAACGTCTCGAAACCCAGGGTCAGTTCGATCATCTGGGTCGAGTTGAGCGACAGGCCGCCGTTGAACAGCGGTGTGTCGGAGTCGAGTTCGACCAGCTGCCCCGGAAAGATATGGGCGATCACCCCACGGAGATCGTCCTCGATCTCCTTCTGGGTCTTACGGGCATCCACCGGCCGTTCAGCTCCCCTCAGGCTTGGCGGAGGTGCTCTCCTTGGTGATCTCCTCCGCCGACTTCGGGCGGGTCTGGAGGAAGAGCGGGGTGCGCGGGATGTTCTGCGCGTCCTGGTGGAAGGGGTTGCGCTTGTTCTTCAGCGACAGGTACATCGTGCGCCGGGCGCGGGCCTTCTCCTCGTCCGAGTAGAAGAGGAAGGCGATGTTGCCGGCGTTCTCCCGGCCGACCTCGGTGAGGGTCAGGTCCTCGTCGGTCTCGATCGCGTAGCCCCCTTCGACCAGCCAGTCCACCTCGCGGCGGTACTTCTCAAAGTTGGCGACGTCGGCCTTGTGGACACTTCCGAAGACCGGGAAGAAGACCATGACCCGGTTCTCGACCTCGTCCTCGGAGCAGATGCGGCCCTGCTCGATCGGGATGATGCCTTCGTCGACCTCCCGCATCCACCGCTCGACGTCGGTGTGGTTGCGGTAGCTGCGCTCGCCCATGTAGTTCTCGGCGGCCGGACCGATGCCGAGGGTGTAGCTGGCGCGGTAGCCGTTGCCGCCGCAGGCGTGGTTGAGGCCGATCTCGCCCGCGTCGTCGAGGTGGGTGAAGAAGTTGATCAGGAGCTGCTTGTCGTAGCCGTACGCGGCCAGACCGTCCTTGATCTGCCGGTACTGGTCCCGCTCGATGGCGCCCGACGGCTTCACCTCGGCGACCTTGCCGGCCCGGATCTGCTGGTCGAGGCGGGTGCCCTCCCACTGGTTGAAGCGGTACGTCTGCACGAAGCTGGGGCGCAGCTCGCCGCAGATGCCCTCCAGGTCCCGGGCCAGGACTTCGTCGTCCTGCCCCGGCAGGTTGTACATGAGGTCCAGGGCGAAGGTGCGGATGCCGGCCTTGCGGATGTTCTCGGCGGTCTGGTGGACCTGTTCGACGCTGGCCTTGATGGTGAGCTTGCGGCGGATGTCCTCGTCGAGGGTCTGTACGCCGAAGGAGATGCGGGTGATGCCGAGCGACTTCAGCATCTCGATGTAGCCGTCCTTGGAGAGCCCCAGCGGGCTGCCCTCCAGGGATATGCCGTCGACCTCGCTCAGGTCGAACTCCCGGTGGACGGCCTCCAGGATGGTGGCCATCGACTCCTGCTCCAGGGCGGACGGCGTACCGCCGCCGAACTGGACGTACTTGACCTTCGTCCCCTCGAAGTACTTCGAGCGGGCGTTGCGCTGGATCTCCTTGACCATCGCCTGGACGAACCGCTTCTGCCGCTCGCCCTGGTACTTCGCCGCCGACTCCTTGAAGCAGGCGCAGAAATTGCAGAAGGCCTCGCAGAACGGGATGTGGAAGTAGAGCAGGATGTCGGTCTGCTCCGGGTGGGACTGGCGGTCCAGGAACGAGAAGTACTCCGCCTTCTTGCCCTCGGAGTCGAGGGCGTCCTGGAAGGCGCAGATCTTCGGGTAGAACCAGGTGACGTTGGTGCGCTTCTCGGGGCTCTCGAACTCGTCCTTCAGATAGAAGTTCGAGTCGAGGCCCAGCATGAAGGGGTTCTCGACGTGGGTCGTCATGACCTAGGCTCCCGCTCTTTGGGTCAGGAAGGCTGGCTGGAAGGCTCGGCGGGGGCCTCGACGGGCTCGCCCTTGGTGCCCCGGCTCTCGAAGATGACCGGGTACTTGTTGCTCATCTCGCCGTTGATCTCGATCCACTGGAGCTTGTCCTCCGGCAGGTCGATGTCCGCCCAGATCGCCTCGGGCGGGCACTCGGCAACGCACGCGTTGCAGTCGATGCATTCCTCGGGGTCGATGTAGAGCATCTCGGGACCCTCGTGGAAACAGCTCACGGGGCAGACGTCCACACAGTCGGTGTACTTGCAGCCTACGCATTCGTCGGTGACGACATACGCCATGGTTCTCTCCTCCCTCAGGCGTGTACGGGCGCCACTTCGGTGATCCGGCGCATCCAGCCGAACCGGTCGATGGACTCGCCCCGGTGGATGCCGTCCAGCAGGTCGCGGAAGCGGGCGGTCACCGGTCCGGCCTCCTGCGACCGGAGCCGGTACTCCTCGCCCTGGTGGCCGAGGGAGACCACCGGTGACACCCCGGTGGCCGTGCCGGTGGCGAAGGCCTCGGTGACGGAGCCGTCGGCAACACCCTTGAGGACCTCGGCGAGTTCCACCGGCCGCTCGACGACGGGGGTCCCCGCGTCCCGGGCCAGCTTCACGACGGAGTCGCGGGTGATGCCGGGCAGCACGGTGCGGTCGAGCGCGGGTGTGGTCAGCACGCCGTCGATCACGAAGAACGCGTTCAGCTCGCCGATCTGCTGCACGAAGCGCCCCTGTGGCCCGTCGAGCCACAGCACGTGGTCGTTGCCGTAGTTGTCGGCGATCTCGCCGGGCACCACGCCCGCCGCGATTCCGCCCACCGCTTTCACGTCACCGGTGCCGCCGGGCCAGGCCCGCACGTACCCGTCCAGGGTCATGGCCTTCAGCGGCTTCGCCTCCGTCACGGCCGACACCGACCCGAGCACGTAGAAGAGGCAGTCGTCCGCGGGCCCGGCGGCCAGCGCCGCGCCGTCGGCTGCGAGCACCGCCCGCAGCCGCATGGAAGCCCCCGCGTCCTGCGGCAGCCAGCCCTCGTCCAGCTCGACCAGCGCCCGGACCGAACTCCACACCCGGTCGAAGTCGACCTGCGGCATCGCGAGCCGGCGGGCACCGTTGTTCAGCCGCTTGATGTGGCTGTCGGGGCGGAACACGGCGACCGTGCCGTCCGCGAGCCGGTACGCGGCGAACTCGTCGACGACCGTCTGGCCGGCGAGCACGGCGGCGGCCGTGGGCCGCAGCGCCGGGATGCTGTCCCGGTCCGCCACAGTCTGCCCCCGCCAGCCGCGCCGCTTGCCAGTCCGCATGAAGAACGCGTGATCGGTGAGCACGGGCCCGGCCGCCCCGTCCGCTTCGGGCCGTGGGCGCGGGGTGGTCGTGGGGGTGACGGTCAGTTCATTGCTCATGCGCGGGCACCTTCCTTGTCCTGGTGGCCGACGCCGTCGACGTCGACCCTCACGTCTGCGAGGACCGAGGCGACGAGGCCCTCGACCCGGTCAAGGTCGCCCTCGAAGTGGATACGGGCGACCCGGTTGCTGAAAATGTCGCCCGGGTCGAGCTCCGCCCCGGTTCCGCCTCCGGCAGGAGGCCGCGGAACTCCGCCGCCTGCGTGAAGGCGTCGATACCGGGGAGCGTTCCGGCGAAGGTGCCGGGCCGGTCGGTGGTGACGAACGCGAGACCCGCGCTCACCGGTGACAGCGCGCCGGAGTCGTGCCGCACCCCGCGCGCGGCGTCGGCCGTGGCGGCGCACAGGTCCACGCCGGGCCCGGCGAGCACCAGTTCGGGGATGTTGTCGCCGGCGAGCCGGGCACCCACCTCGATCAGGACGGGGCCGCGGTCGCGGACGATCCGGGTCTCGATGTGGAACGGGCCCACCGTGAGGTCGAAAGCGGCCACGACTTCGCGGGCGAACCGCTCCAGGACCTCGCCGTGCGGCGAACGCTCCGGCGCGGTGGCGATGTGGCCCATCTCGAAGAAGTCCGGCGGGGCGGAGAGGAACTTGGTGGTGACGCTCGCGAGGTGCGGGCCGTCGGCGTCGACCCAGCCGTCGAGGGAGAACTCAGGGCCCTCCACGTACTCCTCGACCTGGGCGGTCCGGCGCGGGTTCGGGTGGAACTTCACGTCCTCGCCGGGGTCGTGCACGGCCGCGCAGGCCCGCGCGTACTCCTCCTGGTCGTGGCAGAGGCTCACCAGCAGGCTGCCGCCGCAGTCGACCGGCTTGACCACCACCGGGAACGGCAGCGGACAGGGGCCCGTGTCGCCGGGGCCGACCGTGACCGAGCGTGGGAAGGCGACCGCGCGCTCCTCGCACCGCCGCCGCATGACGTCCTTCTGCCGCACGGCCTCGGCCGCACCCGCGCCGAGCGCGGGCAGCCCGAGCTTCCGGGCCAGTTCGGCGGCCTCCGGCACCGCGTACTCGAAGCCGGCGACGACGCCGGTGGGCGCGGCCCCGGTCTCCGCGACGGCCTTCTCGACCAGGCGGAGCAGCCCGGCCACACCCGCGTCGGGGTGCCAGTCGACGACGGTCGCGCCGGAGTGCACCTCGGGCGGCAGCAGCTCGGGGAACTGGGTCGGTACGAGGCAGGGGACCCCGGCGGCCACCATCCGGGCGGTGAGCCGGACGCCGGCGGACAGGGGCTGGACGACGATCAACATGCGCTTCCGATCCCTGTGCCGCTGCGGGTGTCGTCACCGGGGGTCCGGCCGACGTGCAGAGTGAAGATCATCGGCACCGGGCCGAAGTTCTTGATCAGCCGCAGCCCCTCGGTCGCGGCGGCGGGCCCGGTCGTCACGCAGGCGTCGTACTTCCCGGCGGCGCACAGTGCCGCGGCACGCGAGTTGCTGCTGGTCAGCGTGACGTCGCCGAGCTCGGCCACCAGGCTGCTGGGGGCCGGGTGGCTGACGATCGTGGCCATGGCGGCGTGGTCCTGACGCCCGGCCAGGACCATGTCGTGGGTGTCGATGATGAAGCTGTCGGCCATCTCCAGGCGGTGCAGGTTCCTGAAGACGAGGTCGTGCAGCCGGGGGTAGACGGCGCAGGCGAGGATGGCCTCGGTGCCGTCGAAGGCCATCGCGTCGAGGCCGTCCTCCACCTCGGTGTGGAGCACCACCTTCCCGGCGACGCCCCGCTCCGCGAGCCAATGGTGGGCGGCCTTCTCCAGGTTGGTGCCCGAAGGGCCCAGGGTGTGGATCACGGTGACCCTCGACAGGGCGGGCTCCCGGTCGCTCTTCAAGGCCGTACTGGTGTCGTTCATATGCGTCGTCCCCCGTTCTCATCGGCCCATGTGAGGGTCCGAAGCCAGCCATGCGTGTCGGGCGTACGTCTGTGCTGGACGTCGAGCAGGCTGTTCCGCAGCAGCGCGGTCATCGGGCCCTCCCCTCCGTCGCCGACGGTCATGTCCTCGCCGCCGATACCGAGCCGGCCCACCGGGACCACGACACCGGCCGTGCCGCAGGCGAACACCTCTGCCAGCTCTCCGGAGCGGAGGCCGGAGCGCACCGCGTCGATCGTGGTGTGCTCCTGCGCGACCGCGATACCCCGGTCCACGGCCAGGGTCAGCAGCGAGTCGCGGGTCAGGCCACGGACGATGGTTCCGTCGCAGGGCGGGGTCGTCACCCGTGTCTGCGCCCCGTCACGCCAGACGAGGAAGACGTTCATGGTGCTGAGCTCCTCGATCCGGCTCCGCTCCAGCCCGTCGAGCCACAGCACCTCGTCATACCCGGCCGCCTGCGCCTCGGTACGGGTGAGGAGGCCGGCGGCGTAGTTGCCGGCGCACTTGGCCTCGCCGGTGCCGCCGCGCACCGCCCGCACGGTCTCGGTCGACGTGGTCACCGACAGCGGACGGAAGTCGGCCCCGAAACACGGGTCCGCGGGGTAGGCCAGGATCACGCACCGGTAGCGCTTCGACGGCCGGAGCCCCAGGTCGGGCTCGGTGGCGATGAGCAGCGGCCGCAGATAGAGGCTCTGCCCGTAGCCGCCCGGCACCCATCGCTCGTCGGCCGCGACCAGCGCGGCACATGCCCGGGAGAACAGCGGGGCGGGCATCTCGGCCATCGCGAGCCGTGCGGCGGACCTGGCCAGGCGCCGCCCATGGTCCTCGGGCCGGAACAGGTGCACCGATCCGTCCGCGGAACGGAATGCCTTCAGGCCCTCGAACACCGCCTGGCCGTAATGGAGTCCGAGCGTGGCCGGGTCCATCACCAGATCGGACCAGGGCTCGACGCGTGGCTCGGACCAGCCTGCCTCGGCATCCCAGTCGACGACGGCGGTGCGCCCGGTGGAGTGGCGACAGAAGCCCGGGTCCTTGAGGATCGCTTCGATCTCCTCAGCGCTGCGCGGCTCAGACATGGACCTCGGAGCCCCACAGGTCGAGCGGCGCGAGGGGGCCGCCGTAGCGGTCGGGCTCGGCCTCCGGGCGGCGCAGCAGCGTCCCGAAGAGGAAGTCCACGGCGCCGGACCGGTAGGCGGCGTCGTCCTCCGTGGCCTCGATCTCCTCGATCAGACGCACGAGTTCACGTACCGACTCGACGATCCGGGCCTTCGTTCCGAGGACGCTGGGCCCCTGGTCGTCCCGGGTGAACAGCCCCTGCGAGGCGAGCCAGGTGCCCAGTGCGAAGCCGGTGCCGGCGTCGAAGTTGCGCAGCGGCTCGGGCTGCGCCGGGTAGCGCAACAGCCGCTCCAGCAGGATGTACTCGAACACGATCTCGCCGTAGGGCACCTTCTCCTCGAAGCAGGCGATCGCCGACTTCATGTCGACCTTGAGCTCCTCCAGGAGCCCCGGCCGCCAGGTCGTCTTGATCGCCAGGTGCTGGTCGAGGGGGCGCGGGCCGGTGTGGTGGAAGTAGTCGTGCATGTACCCCAGACACAGCGCGCCTGGTAGGTGTCCTCCGCCCCGACGTCCGCGGAGACGAGCTCGTCCTCGCCCGCGAAGGGCGAACCGGGCCCGCACAGGCGCTCCGTGATCGCCAGGGTGTGGGCGTATATCTCGGTGTGCCGGTTGAAGAAGAACCAGGCGAAGTTCTGGTCCGTGCAGCGCGTGGCGGCCGGGATGTTCTCGGGGAAGAAGACCACGCAGTTGCCCTCCCGCAGACCGCGGGAGGCGGAGAGCAGCCGGGTCGACTGGAAGACGGCCTTGGGGTGCGGGTAGGTGGCCTGGAGCAGCGGGGTGCTGTCCGGGTCCTCGCGGATCACCGAGAACGCCTCGATGTGGACATCGTGCCGGTCGCTGTTGGGAAGGGTCACTGGCCCCACGAAGGCGGCGGCCTCGCCGTCCTCGGGTGCCGGCACCGCGTCCCGGGTGCTGTCGAAGTGCGGCACACCCTCGCAGCCAGCTGCCTGCCAGGTCCTCAGATCGGCGCAGGTAGCGACTATTTGACGTGCCGTCATCAGGCCCTGCAGGCCCTCGACGGCGGCGCAGACGGCGTCGACAGCGAGACGTATCTCCTCGTCGGAGCCGCCCGGTGAGCCGCCGCGAGCCTCGCTCCGCAACTGCCGGAGACGGTTCACCGCAGGGACGGCGTTCTGCTCGAACTCCAGAAGTTTGGCAACGGTACGCGGACCCACAACACCCCCATGTAAGTGGCCCAGATGAGACTTCCCGGCGGAACGTGCCTCCCCGGCTCCGCACCTGAAGTATCCGATCTCGGAAGTTAGCTCCCGACTCCCCGCCAGGCAAGGGGTGTTCAGATGTTGACACCTGGCAACTTCCTCTTGGCGACCACGCTTGCCCCGAGGCGTGCAGATGCGCGGAAGCCTGGGGTGGATCGGGGCGGGCCGTATATTCTGGCACCACCCTGCGAGCGAGGGGCGCGGGTGGGACGGCCTCGGGCGGGAGTCTGTGAAGCACGACGGTACGGGTGAACGAGGCGGCAGCCGGGGCCTGTTGGCCTTCGACTCCGTTGGCTGGGGCGGGGGCACTTGGTGGTGCGAGGTGCGGTGCGTGGAGGCCGGTCGCGTATGAGCAGGTCGGGGAGGTCGGCCATGATCCGCTCAGCCGCAACCCCCGCCGGCACGCCGCCGGCCCCTCATCGGCCGTGGCCCGCACCGAACAGCGAGCCGCAATTGACCCTTGGCGCGGTCGCCACCGTCCCGTATCGCAGGTATGGTCACGGCTTCGTCTTTTCGGCCGATCATGAAAATCAATAGCCCGTTCATCGAGCTTGGTGACATGAAGCATGGGGGAGCATGAGCCACGACGAGAGGGAGAGCGCGATCGAGACCTCCGGCGGGGACGGGGAACTCGGCGGCGTCGGTGCGGGACTGCCGGGACACTCCTATATGCCGGCCCCTCAGGTGGCGCGTTTCGTGGCCGGTCGTGGACTGGCCGCGCTCGGCGACCAATTCCTCCTGTTCGCCATTCCACTGCTTGCCTTCAAATTGACGGGTAGTGCGTCGCAAACCGGCCTGATCTTCCTTGTCGAATGGCTTCCCCGCGTGATCTTCCTGCCCGTGGCCGGGGTGTTCGCGGACCGAATACGCAGCTACATCCTGTACACAGGCTCGGACATCTTCCGCTCCGCGCTGGCGCTGACCGTGTTCGCCCTGATGCTCCTGATGCCCGAAGGGAAGTTCTTCACCCTGTGCGTGCTGGCCGCCGGCATGTCGGTGGCCGGCGCGCAGTCGTACGTCGCCCTTGAGGCCACGCTCCCGCGGTTCGTTCCCATGGACCAGATGGTCCGGGCGCAGTCGATCATCCAGGGGACGGAGCAGACCAGCGAGGTGGTGGGCCCGGTGCTCGCCGCGCTGCTCGCCGCCGCGATGCCGACCACCAGCCTGCTCGCGGTGATCGGTGTGGTGTACGGGCTGACCACGCTCAACACCCTGTCCCTGCGCCGCTGGCTCCGGGCCGAGGCACTCGCCGGGAACACGGCCGAACGGACCACGGTCCATTCGGTGGTCACCGGCATAGGCGAGGGCGTGACGACCCTGCTCAAGCTGCCCGCGATCCTGGGCCTGGTCGGACTGACCATGACGGTCAACCTCATGGTCGGTGTCGGCATGGCCACCAGCGCCGCCACCACCGTGGGCGTCTTCGACCAACCGGACAAGTACTACGCCGCGTTGAGTGCCGGAGCCGGCATCGTCGGCATCCTGACGTTCTTCGCCGTCCCGAGCCTGATGAAGCGGCTGAATCCGTTCGCCGCCCTGATGACGTCCTACTCCCTGATCTGCCTGGGCGGCATCGGAGTCGGCCTGGCGAACACCTTCACCCAGTACGCGGTGAGCTACGCGATCCTGCTCGGGATGGTCGGATTCGTCAATGTCGTGATCCGCACGGAGCGTGTCAGGAGAATTCCGCGCGAGCACTTCGCGAAAACGATCGCCATCATCATTCTCCTGAACCAGCTGTCCCTGCCGATAGCCGGGCTCCTGGTGACCCTCTTCACTACGTCCTTCAGCCCTCAGAGCATCGCTCTGGGTTCCGTCATCGGCTCCGTCTGCGTCGCCGTCCTACTCATACCGCTTCTCGCCCGTCTGAGGAACTATCATGCGCATCCTGATCCTGCACCGAGTCACGGACAAAATGATCCGGCACGCGAACGGAATTGATCACGCGGCACACGACGTCACCTACGTCGGCCCTGCGGACCGGCTGGCCACCCTCCCGTCCGACCTTCGCTGCACGCGCATCGAGCGTCCCGACACCGGCGACCTCACCCAGGAGGTGCTGGCCGCCGTCACTGGGCTCCCCGCCTTCGACATGGTGCTCGCGCTGTCCGAGTTCGACCTGATCGCCGGTGCCCGGGTGCGGGCGGCCCTCGGCGTGCCCGGCGACCGGGAGGAGGACATTCTGCCCTGGCGCGACAAGGTGGTCATGAAGGCCGCGGTCGCCGCGGCGGGTCTGCGGGTGCCCCGGTTCCTGTCCCTGACCGAGGCGCTCGCAGCCGGACCCGGCGGGCTGCCCTGGTCGGGCGAGACGGTGCTCAAGCCGCTGGACGGCGCGGCGAGTCTGAACGTCCACACCTACCCGACGGCGGACGCGGCCCTGGCGGCGGTCCGCGAGGCCGGGGTGCCCGAAGGCGCCGAGCAGGAGGGCTTCGAGGTCGAGGAGTTCGTCACCGGACCCATCATCCACGTGGACGGCATGCTGATCGACGGCAAGCCCATGGCGATCCAGGCCAGCCGCTACGTCGGCACCTGCCTGGGATACGCGCAGGGATCGCCGCTCGGCTCGGTGCAGATCGAGCTGACCCCGGAGCTGAGCCGCTGGACCGCGGAGTGCCTTGCCGCCGTCTCCATCACCACCAGCCTCTTCCACCTCGAAGGCATCGAGACCCCGGACGGGCTGGTGTTCCTGGAGGTCGGCGCCCGCTTCGGCGGCGCCGACGTGGTGGACACCTTCGAGCTCGCCACCGGAGTGCACCTGCCCTCCCGGTACCTGCAGTTGGTCACCGGTGGTGCGGACGCCGAGAACCTGTCCTGGCCCCAGGGCGACGGCTCCCGCTACGGCTGGTTCGTCTGGCCGAGCCACAAGCTCGGCGCCGAGTACTGCCGGATCGAGGGCGAAGCGGCGTTCCGCGAGAGCCCGCTCGTCCACCGGTGGAGCCAGCGTCCCGAGGACGAGCCGATCAAGACGGTGCTCAGCTACGCGGACACCGACATCCCGCTGGCAGGCATCGTCGGCCCCGGCGACTCGGCCGAGCTCGACCGCTTCTTCCGGGACGCCTTCTCTTCCATACGTGTCGAGCCCGTCACGCCCGAGAAGGCCGCCGGTACGGAGTCGGCCGGCTGACCGTACGTACTGAGACCCTGCGGGCGGCCGGTGCCCCCGCAGGGCCTCAGTACGTACGGGCAGGCTGCCGCGCAGTGGGTTCAGGCCGGCATGCGCCGGGAACTGCCCGCCGACGTCGTACGAGGACTCGGGCGACCGTTCTTCAAGGCCGGGCGACATGGCCTCCGGGCACATCGGTTTTCCGATGGCGGGAATCGGCAGCCGTATTGGGTCTCCTATGGCATGCGGGTCTAACGTCGTGGTTGTCGCCGCGGCGCCGCCCGGCGACGGCCCCCATCGCGGGAGGCGACCGTGCAGGCCGGAACCCCTCCAGGAGAGCACATGGCGAAGATCCTTTTTGTGATGACCGGCGCTGACCAGCGGACGCTGGCCGACGGGAGCAAGAAGAGCACCGGCTTCTGGGCCGACGAGGCGGTCACCCCCTACCGGGCGTTCAAGGCCGCGGGCCACGAGATCACCGTGGCCACTCCGGGGGGCGTGGTGCCGCCGGCGGACCGGGCCAGCCTCAGTGCCCAGGCCAACGGCGGTGAGGAGAACGCTGCCGCCGTCCGGGCCGTGGTGGAAGGTGCCGCGGAGTTGCGCAACCCGCTGGCTCTCTCCGAGGTGCGGGCGGGGGACTTCGACGCGGTGTACGTTCCCGGCGGCCAGGGCCCGATGGAGGACCTGGCGGTCGACGCCGACTCCGGTCGCATCCTCGCTCAGGCGGTCGAGTCCGGCCTGCCGGTGGGCGTGGTGTGCCACGGCCCGGCCGCACTGCTGGCCGCGCTCAAGGAGGACGGCACCAACGCCTACGCCGGCTACCGGATCACCGCATTCAGCAACACCGAGGAGCAGTTGGCCGGCAACGTCGAGACGGCGAGGTGGCTGCTGCAGGACCGGCTCACCGAAGCCGGTCTGAAGGTCGAGGTGGGCGAGCCGTGGGCGCCGCACGTCCAGGTCGACCGCAATGTCGTCACCGGCCAGAACCCCGCCTCGTCCGCCCTGCTCGCCGTCGAACTCCTGAAGAAGCTCGCCTGAGCCCTCGTCGGTCTGAACCCGAAGCCGCCCGTGTGACTGCGTGACATCGCGGGCACTCCTGCCTGGAAGTCGGCGGCCCTGCTCCCCACCTCGGGCTGCGGCTTCACGCCGAAGTAGAGGGCGGGGGAGCGGACTTCGCCTGTGCTCGTAGGGATCGACGCCGGTGTGATGGACTTCGTCGCCATGCCGCAGACTCTGCGACCGAGCCGGTTCGGACTTGCTCGAATGCAGTCCAGAAGTCCAGAAGTCCAGAAGCCCAGAAGCTCAAAGGTCCGGGAATTCGCGATCGGCCCTGGCGACGGCCTTCCGTGTATGCGCGCAACACGGGGTGGCTCTGTCGGTCCTGACTCCTTTCCGCCGCCAAGTATGTGAACTGTCATCGGCACTGTTCCAGGCGGCCTGAGCTGCGCATATTTGTCGCTGTGGCGGGAGCCTGGTGACAGTGCTGCCGCAGGGGCGTTTCCACTGGTGCTCGAATTGAGTCCAGCCGTGAATCGCTGTCGAATTCCGTCCGGTGTCGCGCCGCCGGCCCACCCCTCCGGCGTTCGCCGGTACTTCTCGACGGTCACTCGGCACACCCAACCCCGTTGCAATGCAACGGGGTTGGGGTCACTCTCCGGCGGCCGTGGCAGCGAGGTGCTTCCCTCGTGCGTGGCGCCCCCGACCAAGATCCCGAACAGGAGCGGGGTGCCTAATGGGTGGGGGTCGGTTTCTCCGGCAGGCTCGGCGCGCTGGCCGGGACCGACGCTCCGAAAACGCGGGGGCGCTGTCGCAGGCCGCTCGGACGGACATATTTCGCACGCTGCACGAGCCTTGTCAGCCCGGCCGCCGCCGCCCTATTGTCTGCGTCCAGAAAGCGCTTTCTCCATTGAGGGGTCTCGCCCCGGCGGAAGTGACTGTCGCGGCACCCGGCGCGCCCTCGCGCCTGAGCCGCCATTGGTTCGGCGCAGGGCTTCATCCAGCATGTCGACTCGGCATCGGGCGGACGGCGTACGCCCGATCGCATCGAGCAGAACGTCCATGGCGGGGCCGACAAGAGCTTGCTGGCGGCAGGTCAGCAGCCCGGACGGCCCACTGGCACCACCGCACTATGCAGCGGCAGCACCCGGAGCTCCAAGACGAATCGGGAGACAAAGGCAGATGAGACGACCAGTCGCGATGCGACTCTGTGCGGCACTGGCCACGATGGCCCTGGCGGCCGCGACCGGCGCGGTCCTGACGATGCCCGAGGCATCGGCGGCGACCGGTGGTGCCACCGGGTACGCCACCCAGAACGGCGGGACCACCGGTGGTGCGGGCGGGCAGACGGTGCGGGCCACCACGGGGACCGCGATCCATGCGGCCCTTTGCGGCCGGGCCAGCAGCAGTACCCCGATCGTCATCGAGGTCGAGGGGACCATCAACCACGCCAACACCGCCAAGGTGTCGGGCGACAGCTGCAACACAGCCGCCGGCGTCATCGAGCTCAAGCAGATCAGCAACGTCACGCTGGTCGGCGTCGGCAGTGGAGCGGTGTTCGACCAACTGGGCATCCACATACGTCAGTCCAGCAACATCATCATCCAGAACGTGACCGTCCGGAACGTCAAGAAGTCCGGCTCGCCCACGTCCAACGGCGGCGACGCCATCGGCATGGAGAGCGACGTCCGCAACGTGTGGGTCGATCACACCAGCCTGGAGGCATCGGGAGGGGAGTCGGAGGGGTTCGACGGCCTCTTCGACATGAAGGACAACACCCAGTACGTCACCCTGTCCTACAGCACCCTGCGCAACTCCGGACGCGGTGGGCTCATCGGTTCCAGTGAGACCGAGCTCTCCAACGGCTTCGTCACGTTCCACCACAACCTGTACGAGAACCTCGACTCCCGCACCCCCCTGCTGCGTGGCGGCATCGCCCACATCTACAACAACTACTACGTGAAGCTCAACGAGTCCGGCATCAACTCCCGGGCAGGGGCCCGCGCGAAGGTGGACAGCAACTACTTCAAGGACTCCAAGGACGTCCTGGGCACCTTCTACACCGATGCGGCAGGCTACTGGCAGGTCAGCGGCAACACGTTCGACAACGTGACATGGTCCGCCCCCGGCAGCGAGAACAACCCCGCGGGTCCCAACCCGCAGTCGAACACCACGGTCAGCATTCCCTACGCGTACAGCCTGGATGACGCCAGTTGCGTACCGGGCATCGTGGCCCAGACGGCAGGGGCCGGCAAGGGACTGAAGGTGTCGGACGGCAACTGCACGCCGCAGACGCCGACGGACCCGCCGACCGACCCGACGCCGGACCCGACCGATCCCACACCGGACCCGACGCAGCCCAGCGGGACCAACCTCAGCATCGGCGCCGGCTCCGACGGCTCCGGCAAGGCCGCCGGGACGAGCTTCGGCAACGTGCGGGACGGTGACATGAGCACCTACTGGTCACCGGCCGGGGCGACCGGGTCCCTCTCGATCAAGTGGGGCTCCGCCACCGCGGTGTCCAGGATCAACATCCGGGAAGCGGCCGGCGCCACGGGCGGCATCGGATCCTGGCGGGTCGTCAACGGCGACACCGGGGCCGTCCTGACCTCCGGCAGCGGGGCGGGAGTCATCACGTTCCCCCGGACCTCCCTGCGCAAGATCACGTTCGAGATCACCGGCTCGACCGGTACACCGAGGATCGCGGAGTACGAGACGTACGCCGGCTGATGGTGCTCCGTACGGATCATCCGGTGAGCCCGATGCTCCGTACGGAACGGCCCGGTACAGCCGGGCCCCGCGCGCACCGCGCAGGGGCCCGGCTTCCTGCGGCGATGCGATCACCCCGTGGCAACCAGCGGCTTCCGCCGGCCGGGCCGGCCGCCCCCGACCCGCGCAATCAGGGGGTGTCAGGCGCCCGGCGGGCGAGCCCGGACACCGCCCACTTCGCCCGCGAGGACAGCCCGCTGAGCGCCTTCGCCGACTCCTTGCGGATCGCGCCCAGCAGGAGCCTGGAGTGCGCCATCGTCGTCCGCGCGAGTTCCGCGTCACCCGTCTGTGCCGCGGCGAGCGTCAGTTCCAGATGCTGCTCCGTGATCAGCCGGCCGAGTCCCCGGCGGTGCCACTGGGACACGGCTTCCTCCGCCGCGGTGCCACCGGCGCCGACCGCGGCCCTGGCCCGCTCCAGCGCTCGCCCCGCTGCCGCGAGGTCGCCCTTGCGGCGCTCCAGACGGGCGAGGACGTACGCCTCCGAGGCCCGGTCCCATGCCGTGTCCTGAAGCGAGAGGAGGTTGAACTGGGCGCGGGCCGCCTGGGCGTGGTCGCCGATGCGCTCCAGTGCGCGGCTCAGTTCCCTGAGCCGGTCGGCGTCCGGGCCGGTGTCGTCCAGCATGCGGATGAGGGCCACCCGGGCGTGCTCGATCCGGCCCTGTCGGCGTGCCAGCTCAATCCAGGTGAACTCGCCGGCGGCGGCCACCTCGCGCCCGTACCGCTTCATCTCCTCGGCGCGGGCCCACTTCACGGCTCCTGCGCTGTCGGTGACCTGGCCGGACGTGGCCGACCGCAGCAGGGGCACGTCCGCGTCCCGCCCGTGCGACGCCACCAGCACCGCGGCCAGCAGGCGCTCCTCGAACCACTCGGTCCGCGTCGCGTCCTCCCGCTCCAGCAGGAAGCGCAGCAGCGGCAGGTCGTCACCCCGGCGGTCGTACTGTGCCGCCCGTAGCACCCCCGCCCGTAGCACCGGATCCGCAGCCGCCGCCTCCCGCGCGGCGGGGTCGCCGGAACGCAACCGATCCAGCGCCTCCCGTCCCGGGCCGAGCACGACATCGCGCAGCGGCCGCCGGAAGGGTTCGTCGAGCCGGTAGGCGCAGAGCTCGTGGGAGTTGAGCAGGACGTGGTCCGGATCGGTGCGGCCCGCAGCCGACTGCGACAGGGCGAGAAGCTCGGTCAGCGGCCGCTCCGGCAGACCAAGACCGGTGATCAACGCCGCTCGCTGCGCGTCCAGTTCGGGGGCGAACTCCTCCCGCGCCTCGTCGTCCGCGGCACGTACTTGCGCGAGCAGACCCTCCTCGTCCAGCTCGGCGGTGAGGTCCTCGCACCATTCGGGCAGCCGGACGAGCACCTCGAGCGCTTCCCCGACACTGTCGGCGAGCAGTACGGCGTCGCCCTCGGAGGAGGCGTGGAGCACGGCCGTCCCCCCGCAGAGGAAGTACGTGCCGCCGGTGTCGTCGCCCGCGATCGGCTCCAGCGAGGCACCGGAGGCCAGGTGCACCTCCTCGACGTGGTACGCCCGTCCCACATCGAAGTTGAACGGGAAGGCTGCCAGTCCCGCCAGGTCGGGGCGGGTGCGCAGGAGTCGCAGGACGCGGTCGGTCATACGGCCGAACCCTAACGAGGTGCCGGGCGAGCAACCGGCCCGGGTGGCGCCGGGATGACGTGCGGGTGCACCGGCCCCTGGGGTGCGGTGCGCCGGCCCGGGCGCGCCGGCGGGCCGCCGCTCAGGTGGGGGTGACGAGTGCGCGTTCCCAGTGCTGCGTATCGGCGTACTCGCGCATCGCGGCGATCCTTCCGTCCCGTACGACGAAGACGCCGATGTTCTTCTCCCGGTAGGGCCTGCCCGTCCGGCCGGTGGCCCACGAGTCCCATTCCACGAGCACCTGTTCGCCCTCGCCGAAGACGTTCGTGACCTTGATGCCGATCTCCTGGTCCGGGTCGAGATGGGCGAAGGCGGTAGCCAGGAAGCCGTCGATCACCTGGTCACGGCCACGCCAGGTGCCGGAGATCGGAAGGTCGCCGCCGTACCAGCAGGTGCCGTCCTCGCTCCAGCTCTCCCGTATCGTCTCCTGGTCGCCGGCGGCCAGGGCGTCGAAGTAGCGCAGTACGACGGTGCGGGGGTCGGTGGTGGTCATCGCTGCATCGTTCCTCTCGTGAAGCCGGATCTTCCCGACCCCTGAACCGTAGGAGCGGCACGCCCCGCAAGGGAAAGACCTGTTTTCGAGGAGCTCAGAGCGGATCGGCATAACCCCAGGCCGGCCTGCCCGCACCCACGGCCCGAGTACGGACGCCACCCGACCGCACGGCGTTGCCGCGCCCCCGGCAGGTCGCACCGCACGGTGGACACGCGCAGGCGCCGGCTACGGCTTGCGGCCCACAGCCACGTATCCCGCGCTGATGATGTCGTCCTGGCCGGGAACCGGTTCGCCGAGCTCGGGGTGCCAGGCCTCGGCGGCCACGATGCCCGGTTCGACGATGGCGAGTCCGTCGAAGAAGGCGGAGAACTGTTCGCGGTTGCGCGGCGCCAGCGTGAGCGTGTTGGCCTTGTACATCTCGTCCACCTGGCGGGCCTCCTCCGGATGGAAGTCGGCGGTCAGGTGCGAGATCACCAGATGGCTGCCCGGCGCCAGTACGTCGGTCAGCTTGCTCACCAGCGCGTAGGCGCCGTCCTCGTCGCTCACGAAATGCAGCAGGGAGATCAGCGAGAGTGCGACCGGCCGGCTGAAGTCCAGTGTCTTGCCTGCCTGTTCGAGGATGGCTTCGACGTCCCGCGCATCGGCCTGCACGTAGTCGATGACGCCCTCCGGGGTGCCCTTCAGCAGCGCTTCGGCGTGGGCCAGGACGATCGGGTCGTTGTCGCAGTAGACGACCCGGGTGGCGGGTGCGGCCCGCTGGGCCACCTGGTGGAGGTTGGGCTCCGTGGGTATGCCGGTCCCGATGTCGAGGAACTGCCGCACTCCCTGGCCTGTCAGCCAGCGGGTCGCGCGGTGCATGAAGGCCCGGTTCACCTTCGCCATCACCGGTACACCGGGTTCGACGGCAAGCATCTGCCGGCCCAGCGCCTCGTCCACCGGGTAGTTGTCCTTGCCGCCGAGGAACCAGTCGTACATCCGGGCGGGATGAGGCTTGCTGGTGTCGATGTGCAGCGAGGTGGCGTCGTTCTCCGGCCGGGACATGGCGAACTCCAGGGTGCGTGAGGCAGTGGATGATCAGCTCGCCCCAAGGATAGGGAAGTTGTGCGATCGGCGCGCAAGCACGGGAAGCACCGGAAGCACCGGAAGCACCGGAAGCACGGGAAGCACCGGGAGCACCTGGACCGGCCCGCACCGCCGCCCGGGCCTTTCGCCGCGTACTCACCCGAGCTGTCAGCCGCTGATCCCGGCGATCCTGGTGAATCCGTCCTGGGTGCCGGTGACGACCACCCGCACCTTTGCGGTCGTCACGGCGGAGTCGAACGGGATCCACCGCTCGGCAACGGAGTTGTGCGCCACGGTAGCCGCCGTCACCCACTGCGAACCGTCCCAGGCCTGCACGGTGAAGTCGGTCGGCACGCCGTCGGAGACCGAGGTGAGGCCGATGCCGTGCAGGGTGACCGGGGACGGTGTGGTGACGGTGAGCGTGTCGGGGTACTGCCCCTGCGTGTCGTCGTTCCAGAACGTCGCCGGATTCCCGTCGACGGCGTTGGCGGCCACGTAGGTGCGTGTCGCGCCGTCGACGACGTTGGACGCGTGCTCGCTCGACGCCGCCGCGGTGGTGCCGGCCGGGAGAGCGCCGGCCACGGGAACCGACACGGTCGTCTCTTCCCGTGTGCCGTCCGGGGCGCGCACGTTCACCGTCACGGGATAGGTCCCACTGGCCGCGTCGTCCGGAACGGTGATCCGCAGGGTGGTGCGGACGTCCGAGGTGGCGGGGGTGAGCGGGATCCGGGCCGGTGCCGCGGTTGCCGTCCAGCCGGCGGGCAGTGTCGCACCGACCGTCGCGGAGCCGCCGCCGGTCGAACGTTCCCGGAGCACGGCGCCGATGTCCCCGCTCTTGCCCGGGGCGATGGGCTCCACGCTGCGCGCGGTCAGCGCGAGGCGGGTGAACGGGGTGCGCGGCGGGAGCACGGTGAACGTGTAGTCACCGGAACCGGCCGTCAGCGTGAGCGCGTCGTCGGTGGCCTTTTTGACAATCAGCCCGTCGTCGGCCGGGGCGGGCCGGCCGGAGTCGTAGACCGTACGCCCGCTCTCGCGCACCACCGACCCCTTGCCCCCGAGCAGTGGCAGCTCGATGGTCGCGGTCGAGCCGACCGGCACCACGGCGTGGTACGTCAGGGTATTGCCGTCACGTCGCCAGGAGCTCTCCACCGTGCCGCGCACGGTCCGCTGCCGCCCCGAGGCCGAGGTCAGATCGCCGACCACGTCGGGCGCGAGGGTGAGGGTGCGGTAGCCGGAGCCGGTGCTGCCCGGCTGGATGCCGGCGAGCTCCTGGTAGAACCACTGGCCGATCGAGCCGGCGAGCCCGATGTGGTCCTTCGACGAAGTCCCGTCCGGCTGAGCGGAGTTGTTCCACTTCTCCCAGATGGTGCCCGGTCCCTGGTTCACCATGTAGCCGAAGCTCGGGTAGTCGGTGCGCGTCGCCACGGCGAGCGCCACGTCGTTGCGGTGGTACTTCCCCAGCGCCTCGAACACGTACTGCGTGCCGACGAACCCGGTGGTGACGTGGTCGTCGTGCGCGTGGATGTCCTGGACCAGCTTGGCGAGGGTGGCCTGCTCGCGGGCCGCCGGCACGAGGCCGAGCGCCAGGGGCATCGCGTACGACAGCTGCGTGCCGGTGCCGTACACACCCGTGTCCGCGTCGTAGTAGCGCTTGGTGAACCCCTCGGCGATCCGGTCGGCCAGGGCGCCGTAGCGCTGCTCGTCGGCGGAGTTGCCCATGACCGCCGCCATCTTGGCGAGCAGCCCGGCGTCGAGGAAATAGGACCCGGTCTGGAAGTACGCGTGGGGCGTGCTGACCGTGGCCTGCCAGTCGTCACCCCATGAGATGGGGGAGTCGACGATGACGTGGTCGGCGTCGCTGATGGTGCCGAGGTAGTCCACCCAGGCCTTCACCCGCGCGTAGTCGGTGGTGATGGGGGCGGTGCTGCCGTACCGGGTGTAGGTGTCCCAGATGATCTGCGGAAACGCCGAGCCCCAGGCGGGATCGGTCTTCCAGTCGTTCTGACCGCCGTTGGCCGGGGCCACGGACGGGACGCTGCCGTCCGCGTTCTGGCTGGTCACGACGTCGCCGAGCCACTTCGCGTAGAACGACTGCAGGTCGAAGTTGCTCATCGCCTCCTGATCGGTGTCACCGGCGTCACCGAGCCAGCCGTGCTTCTCCCGGGTCGGGCAGTCCAGCGGCATCGTCTGGAGGTTGTTGAGCTGGGTCCGGGTGAGCGCGCCCTGGATCTTGTTGAGTGTCGCGTCGGATGTGCTGAACCGTCCCGTCGTCGCGACGTCGCTGTGGACCACCTGCGCGGTGACGGTCACCCGGGCATCGTCCGGCAGTCCGGTCAGCTCGGCGTACCGGAAGCCGGCGTAGGAGAAGTGCGGCGCGTACGTCTCGGTCCCGGACCCGCTGAAGGTGTAGTGGTCCGTCTGCCGGGGCGGATCGGCGGCGGAGAAGCTGATGTTGGAGGTCGTCACGTGTCCGCTCGCGTCGAGGATCTCGCCCTTCTTGATGTGTACGGTCTTGCCGGCCGGCGCGGTGGCCCGGATCGTCACCCAGCCGCTGTAGTTCTGGCCGAAGTCGAGGACCCGCTGTCCTGCCGCGGGACGGGTCTCCTTGACGGGGGTGAGTGTCCTGACCACACGGGTCGGCGGTGTGGTGTCCGCCTCCAACCGGGAGATCGCGTCGTACGTGAGAGCGGGCTTTGCCCCGTAGACGCCGAGTTCGGCGAGACGGAACGTGCAGTTCTCGCCGGCGCAGGCCAGCTTGGTGGCGGTGACCCGGACGTATCTGCCGGTGGTGTCGGCCGTCAGCTCCACCGGTGCGGTGCCGCGACCGCCTTGATCTGTGCCGGTGCGGTCGGCGACGGTGGTGGTCGCGGCGTCCGGGAAGGCCGGGTCGTCGCTGACCTGGACCCGGTAGCGCACCGGGAATCCGGCGCCCACCAGGTCACCCGCCGGGTCGTTCGTCGGCCGGGCGGGGAAGAGCCTGATCTGTCGTATGTGCCGGTCCGAGCCGAGGTCGGTCTGCACCCACTTGATGGTGTCGGCGGTGGCGGCGGCCTTCGAGTGGTAGCCCTGCGAGGAGTCGGTGGAGCCGTCCGTGCCGTCGGTGAGCGCGGCGCGTGACCAGCCGGAGCTGTCCGTCGAGTCCAGCGCGGTGACCGGCCTGCCCTGAGCCAGGCTCGACGGGTGCGAGGCCGGTGCCACCGCGTGCGCGGCGCCCCACGAGTCCTCGTCGAAGCCGGCCGTGTCCCAGCCGGGCACCGCCTTTCGCGCGTCGTAGGTCTCGCCGTAGTAGAAGTCGTCCCCGGTCACCGGGCCCGCCGCCGTCGTCCAGGACGTGTCGGTGCCGAACTTCGCCACGGAGCCGTCGGTGTAGGTGACTTCGAGCTGAGCGACGAAGGTGGGCCGGCCGCTGAACGGCCCCTTGCCCGCCATGAACGCGAGCGCGTTGCGTCCCTTGTGCAGTTGCCCGGTGACGTCGAGCGAGCGGTAGAGCACGCGCGTGTCGTAGTCGGTGACGGACGAGTCCAGGACCTCGGCGGGCTCGACCCGCTCGCCGTTCAGGTGCGGTTCGACGATTCCCTGCGCGGCGAAGTACAGCCGAGCCCGGGCGACAGGCTTCTTGACATCGATGTCAGCACGGATGAGCGCGCCGTCGTCGACCTGCAGCCACCACGCCGACCAGTCCGAGGGCGTGAGCAGCCCGACGTCGAACGAGGCGGATGCCGACCAACGGGACGGCTCTCCCTGCCTGTTCCAGGTCCGGACCGACCAGGTGTAGGTGTGGTCGGCTTCGAGCGGGGGTCCCGCGTACGCGACGTCGGTGGAGTTGTCCGAGGCCACCCGGCCCGAGTCCCAGCCGGGGGTCCGCTCGCCGCCGTGTCCGGTCCGCGCGGGTTCGACGCGTATCTGGTAGCCGGTCTGCGCTTCGGCGCGCGCCGAGTCGTTCACGGTCCAGGAGAGTGTGGGCCTGGGCTCGCCGACGAGTACGCCCGTGGACCGGCTGTCGGTGCCGTCGATCCCGTCGGCACGCAGGTGTGTGGGCGCGAGTGCGCTGTGCTCGCGGCCCGGCGGCGGAACGGGCGCCGCGGCGGCGCCGGCGGGGGCGCCGAGCGTGCTCGCGACGACCGCGCAGAGCAGGGCGGTGTACGGCCTCCGGCGGCCTCTTCGGCGCCTGAACGGTGTCACAGGGCTGTCCCCTCGGCCTCGATAAAAACGTTTCAATCGACCGTGGCACTTTTTACCCCGCGCCGGGGTGAGGGGCAAGGGTCCGGGGCGCACTCTCCGCTGCCCTCGGGTGAAGCGGCCGGCCGCGGGAGCTCCGTGCGGGCCGGTGCGAGGGCTCCGCTCCGGCCGCCGAGGGGTGCGCCGTTCGGCCGTGGGGGAGGGGTCGGGGAGGCCGTCGGGAGGGGCCGGATGAAGCCGCCCTGCGGCCCGGGCCTGGGCCGACCGGATAGTTACCACAGCGTAACTTATTCACGGGTTACCTCCGGTAAGTGCCGCTGCTAGCTTGCGCTCACCTGCATTCGGAGCAGAGCGAGGAGTGAGCTGTGAGCCGCAAGAGCACCCGTTCGCGTTCCACCTTCAGTACGACGCACTCGGGGACTTCCCCCACCCGCCGGCAACGTCCCGGCGCTGTCCGAGTGCTCGCCGTCGCCGTGACGGCGGCGGCCTGTGTCGGCGGGTACGCCGTACCCGCCACCGCCGCCGACGGGGCGGAGCCCGTGGTCTCCCGGGGTGTGACCATCCCCGCCTTCTACACGCCGCCGGCCGAACTACCTGCCGCGAACGGTGCGTTGATCCGCCAGGAGGCGTTGCCCCTGGGGCTGAGCATCCCGGGTCTTGACGGCCGGGCCATGCCGGGCACGGCCACCCGGCTGATGTACAGGTCCACCGACTCGAACGGGCAGCCCGTCGCGGTGACCGGTGCCTACATCGAACCGTCGGCCGCCTGGAAGGGCGGTGGTCCGCGACCGTTGGTGGCGGTGGCCGCGGGCACGATGGGGCAGGGCGACCAGTGCGCGCCCTCGATGGCACTTCAGTACCCGCTGACCCTGAACGGCGAGACGGTCTCGGTCGGTTACGAGGCCCTGGCGATCTACCGCCTGCTCAGCGCCGGCACCGCGGTCGTCGTCACCGACTACGTCGGACTCGGCGCGACCGACCGGCTGCACACCTACGTCAACCGTGTCGACGAGGGGCACGCCCTGCTGGACGCGGCCCGCGCCGCGCACGCCGTGCCCGGCGCGTCCATCACCCCCGGCTCCCGCACCGGCCTGTACGGCTACAGCCAGGGCGGCGGGGCCAGTGCCGCGGCCGCCGAACTGCAGCCCTCCTACGCCCCGGACGTCCAGCTGGCCGGGACCTACGCCGGCGCTCCGCCCGCCGACCTGACCGCGGTCATGAAGGGCATCGACGGCAGCGCCCTCGCCGGTGCGCTGGCCTGGTCGATCAACGGATTCGCCCAGGCCGACCCCGACCTGAGGAACGTCGTCGAGGCCAACATCAACGGAGTCGGCAAGGCGGCGCTGAAGGACGCGTCGACCATGTGCGTCGGCGACGCGATCCTCGGCTACGGCTTCGCCAAGAGCACCAAGTGGACCAACGACGGCAAGTCCATCGGCGACATCATCGCGGCCGAGCCGCGTGCGCAGGCCGCGCTCGACAAGCAGCGCATCGGCAATCTCAAGCCCGCCGGTCCGGTGCGTCTGGCGACCGGCGTCCAGGACGACATCGTGCCCCACGGACAGGCCCGCCAACTGGCCGTGGACTGGTGCCGCAAGGGCGCCAACATCACCTACGACGCCATCGTCCTGCCCAACCTCGGCGACAAGCTCCTCACCAACCATGTGGTGCCGCTCATCACCGACCAGGGCGATGCCATCTCGTGGCTGACCGACCGGCTCTCGGGCCGGGCGGCCACCTCCAACTGCTGGACCATGCCCGTCCAGCCCTGACCGGCCCGGTACCTCCGCTCCCACCGGGCCGCGCCCGCCAGGTGGGAGCGGTGCTGTTCGGTGCCCGGCCGGCCCCGGCCGGCTCGAACCTCCGCTCCCACCGAGCTGCGCGCCAGGTGGGAGCGGTGCTGTTCGGTGCCCGAGTGCCACGCGGTCAACCGGTCCTGTCGCGGCCGGGTCACCGCGTGGCGGACCGGGGCCGCCGGCGTCGATGCGCTCTCACCGGGCGTCCCGCTCCGCCGCCTCGGCGACGCGTTTGATGTGCGCCAGCCGCCGGTCCCAGTCGGCGGCGAGCCCCGCCATCCACTGCGCCGTGGCGTTCAGTGCCGCCGGCCGTACCGAGTAGCGGACCTCGCGCCCGACCCGGCCCCCGGAGACCAGCCCGGCGGCATCCAGTACGGCGAGGTGTTTGACCACCGCCTGCCGTGAGACGGGCAGCCGTCCCGCGAGCGTCGTCGCGGTGGCCTCGCCGTGGGCGGCGAGCAGGTCGAGCAGCCGGCGACGGGTCGGGTCGGCGAGCGCGCCGAGGACGCTGTCGACGACCTCGGCGGCATCGGATTGGCCCTCCGTCATGCGGAGGGCTGTTCGGCGCGCTTCTTGAGGGCGTCGAGCTCCAGCGGCCAGCCTTCGCTGTGGTCCTTGAAGTTCTGGCTGCGCAGCTCCCCGGAACCTGCCAGCGCCGCGAATCCGCTCTCGACGACGCGCAGTCGGGTCCGGTCTCCCTCCTGGGTCAGCGTGAACTCCACCAGGGTGCTGTTGTCCTCGCGCAGCTCCTCCCCGGGAAACGCGCTGGTCCAGCGGTACGACAGGTAGGTCGGCGGCTGAACCTTCTCCACGCGTACCGGGAAGTCGCCGTGCTCGGTGTTCTTCGCCACCAGCGTCTCGCCTTCCTTGGCCACTGTGCCGGGCAGGCTCGCCTTGTCGGCCACCCAGAATCCGGGCTGGGCCACCAGCGACCAGACCCGGTCCAGCGGTGCCTCGATCAGGGTGTCGCGTTCGATCCGGTCCTCGCTCATGGGATGACTCCTTGAGTGGTCTCGTTGTGTGCAACTCAAGGGTTGCACATCGGTGGCTCGGGAGCAACCTCAGGGTTGCGCGTCGAGGGTGGGGGTGACCGGCGAGGTGCACCGCACCGGGGGCCGCCGCGGCGCAGAGGACACCCGTGGCCCACCGGCGCGCAGGCCCGGAAGGCCGCCGACAGGGTGGGCCGGGCAGCAGAGCTGACCGGCACGTCCGGCGCCCGACACCGGGCGCCGCGCACGCAAATCACTTCCCCGGGCGCCCGGTTGTCGCGATCATGGGACCGGAACCCGGACCGGACCGGTCCTGCCCCCTGTCCCTGTCCCGCAAGCTGTGAGGATCCGCGCCCCATGCATGTGCCTGCCGACCCGACGGTGGTCCATCCGATGCCCGGCCAGCCGCGAGTCGCGCAACTCAGACCGTTGGTGAAGTCACCCCTGATCGAGGTGGGGGAGTACTCCTACTACGACGACCCGGACGACGCCACCGCGTTCGAGACGCGCAACGTGCTCTACCACTACGGTCCGGAGAAGCTGGTCATCGGCAGGTTCTGCGCTCTGGGCACCGGGGTGCGGTTCCTCATGAACGGCGCCAACCACCGTATGGACGGCCCCTCGACCTTTCCCTTCCCGACCATGGGCGGATCGTGGGCCGACCACTTCGACCTGCTCACCGGCCTGCCCAACCGCGGGGACACCGTCGTCGGCAACGACGTCTGGTTCGGTCACAGCGCGACGGTGCTGCCCGGGGTGCGGATCGGCCACGGCGCGATCATCGGCAGCGGTTCCGTGGTCACCAAGGACGTGCCCGACTACGGCATCGTCGGCGGCAATCCGGCCCGTCTCCTGCGCACCCGCTACAGCGACCGGGACGTCGCCCGATTGCTCGCGCTGGCCTGGTGGGACTGGCCCGCGGAGCACCTCACCGAGCACGTACGGACGCTCATGTCGGGCAGCGTCGACGAGCTCGAAGCGGCGGCCCCGCAGGGCTGACCCCGTACGCACCACACGCAAGAACTCCGAAAGCGCAATGCGTGCGGGCGGGACAGTCCTTAGGGTCCCCGGCATGCGCTTTCTCCAGATCTACGGCTGACGCGGCCGGGGCAACGCCCCGACCGTGTCCGGCATGCCCGCGCGGGCCCACGCCCCGGCCCCGAGGCCGGGGCGTGGGCCCGCGCGGGCATGCCGTGTCCCTTTCGCCACCTGTGGGCACTGCCGGGCATCGACGCCTACCGGTCGTGGTTCACCCGGTGGCTCGCCGAATGCGGCGCCTCCACCACCGAGATGGACGCCTTCACCGGCCGTCCCGCGCACGGCCAGGTCGTACCTGCCCACGGCATCCCGGTTCGCCGCGGCGGTGGCGGGCGACGCGCCCTTGGGTGTGTACGTCATGTCGACCGCCTCCCGTACGTGGCGGCCGACAGCCGGCCACCCGGCCGAAGAGGCTGCGAACATCCTCGATTGAGCCTCAGCCTTGTTCAGGCCCGTCACCCGACTAGGTGAGCGGGGCCGAACGGGTGACGGGGCGAAGGCGCGGCGGGGAGACGCTGCGGGGCCGCGCGGTGTGTCCACCGTGCGGCCCCGGGTCTGCGGGTCGTGCCGTGCTGGGTGCGGGGTCAGCCCTTGCGGGTGGTGACCTCGTCGGTGAGCTGGGGCACGACGTTGAAGAGGTCACCGACGACGCCGTAGTCGACGAGGTCGAAGATCGGGGCCTCGGCGTCCTTGTTGATCGCGACGATCGTCTTGGACGTCTGCATACCCGCCCGGTGCTGGATCGCACCCGAGATACCCGAGGCGATGTACAGCTGCGGGGAGACGGACTTACCGGTCTGGCCGACCTGGTTGGTGTGCGGGTACCAGCCGGCGTCGACAGCGGCGCGCGAGGCGCCGACAGCAGCACCCAGCGAGTCGGCGAGCGCCTCGATGATGGCGAAGTTGTCCGCGCCGTTGACGCCACGGCCGCCGGAGACGACGATCGCGGCCTCGGTCAGGTCCGGACGGCCGGTCGACTCGCGCGGGGTGCGGGAGAGGACCTTGGTGCCGGTGGCCGTCGCGGAGAAGGCGACCGTGAGGGCCTCGACGGCACCCGCGGCAGGGGCGGCCTCGACGGCGGCCGAGTTCGGCTTGACCGTGATGACCGGAGTTCCCTTGGATACACGGGACTTGGTGGTGTACGAGGCGGCGAACGCCGACTGCGTGGCGACCGGGCCCGAGTCACCGGCCTCCAGGTCGACGGCGTCGGTGATGATGCCGGAACCGATCCGGAGCGCGAGGCGGGCCGCGATCTCCTTGGCCTCGGCCGAGGAGGGCAGCAGCACCGCGGCCGGGGACACCGCGTCGTAGGCGGCCTGCAGCGCGTCCACCTTCGGTACGACGAGGTAGTCGGCGAACTCCGGCGCGTCGGCGGTCAGGACCTTGACCGCACCGTGCTCGGCAAGCACGGCGGCGGTGTCGGCGGCGCCGTTGCCCAGCGCGAGCGCGACCGGCTCGCCGATACGGCGGGCGAGCGTCAGCAGCTCCAGGGTGGGCTTGCGGACGGCTCCGTCCACGTGGTCGACATAGACGAGAACTTCAGCCATGGGACTTCAATCTCCTGCGTGCGAAAGAGGCGGGTCGGCGATGTAGGGGCGGGCGGGGCTCAGATGAACTTCCGGCCCGCGAGCCTGGATCTAGATGAACTTCTGGCCCGCAAGGAACTCGGCCAGCTGCTTGCCGCCCTCGCCCTCGTCCTTGACGATCGTGCCCGCCGTGCGGGCGGGACGCTCGGCCGCGGAGTCCACCGCGCTCCAGGAGCCGCCCAGGCCGACCTCGTCCGCCTCGATCTCCAGGTCCCCCAGGTCCAAGGACTCCACCGGCTTCTTCTTCGCCGCCATGATGCCCTTGAACGACGGATAACGGGCCTCGCCCGACTGGTCGGTCACCGAGACCACGGCCGGCAAGGACGCCTCGAGCTGCTCGCTCGCGGTGTCGCCGTCACGACGGCCCTTGACCGTGCCGCCCTCGACCGACACCTCGGAGAGCAGCGTGACCTGCGGGACGCCCAGGCGCTCCGCGAGCAGCGCCGGGAGCACGCCCATGGTGCCGTCCGTCGACGCCATGCCGCAGATGACCAGGTCGTAACCGGTCTTCTCCACAGCCTTGGCCAGGACCAGGGACGTACCGATGACGTCAGTGCCGTGCAGGTCGTCGTCCTCGACGTGAACAGCCTTGTCCGCACCCATCGACAACGCCTTGCGCAACGCGTCCTTGGCATCCTCCGGACCCACCGTCAACACGGTGATCTCCGCCTCGTCCGCCCCGTCCGCGATCTGCAACGCCTGCTCGACCGCGTACTCATCCAGCTCCGACAGCAGACCGTCGACATCCTCACGATCCAGCGTCAGGTCATCGGCGAAATGCCGGTCACCGGTCGCGTCGGGCACGTACTTCACACAGACAACGATCCTCAAGCTCACGCCGGCTCTCCTCACTGATGCGGTTCGTGGATTCGACCATATGGCACTCAGTACCCTGAGTAAAGGTACCCGGTGCCGATATCGCGCTTCTGGTGCTACGTTTTCGCCATGACCGAGGACCGGGGATCAGCCAAGAAGCCGCCCATGCGTGACGTGATCGCCGAGGCCGCCTTCGGGCTCTTCACGGAGCGCGGATTCGAGCAGACCACCGTGGACGACATCGTCGCCAGGGCAGGCGTGGGACGGCGTTCGTTCTTCCGCTACTTCCCGTCGAAGGAGGACGCGGTCTTCCCCGACCACGAGCGGTGTCTGGCTGACATGACCGCGTTCCTGGAGGCCGCCCGGGACGGCGATCCGGTGGACACCGTCTGCGACGGGGCGCGGCTGGTGCTGCGGATGTACGCCGAGAATCCGGAGTTCTCCGTGCAGCGCTACCGGCTCACCCGTGAGGTCCCCGGCCTGCGCACCTATGAACTCTCCGTCGTACGGCGCTACGAGCGCACCCTTGCCGGCTATCTGGAGCGGCGTTGCGCGGGAACCCCGGACGCCGCGCTGCGCGCCGAGGTGATCGCCGCCTCGGTGGTCGCGGCGCACAACAACGGCCTGCGGTCCTGGCTGCGTTCGGGCGGTGAGGGGGACGCGGCGGCCGAGGTTGACCGGGCGCTCGAACTGGTCCGCGCGGTGTGGGGCCGGGCGGCGGAGCGGGCCGCCGTGCCCGCGGCGCAGGACGAAGTGATCGTGATGGTCGCGCCGAAGGGTGCCCCCATGTGGCGCGTGGTGCAGGGCATCGAATCGGCTCTGCGGGAGCAGTGAGCCGTCGGCCGACGACGCTTCCTCAGCTATCGGCACTCAGTACCTTTACTTACTGGCACTAAGTGCCATACGGTGCCGGTGTGCCGTCGCCGGAGGTGCGGCGCGCCGAGTCGAGCGCGGGAGGCCGAGACGTGTTCAGTACCGGAATCGACGTGGGGCCGACGGACCGCGGTGCGGCGGATCCGCACCCTGCGGACGGTCTGACCTACCAGGTGTGCCGCTGGTGCGGCACCAGTTCCTTCCGCAAGCTGCTGTGTCCGGTCTGCGCGTCGAGCGACCTGGAGTCGGAGCACAGCGACGGGCACGGCGTCGTCGTGCGGTCCCACGTCGTGAACCGATATTCGCGCGTGATGCGCAACGAGTCCCTGGTCCGCTTCCCCGAAGGCTTCGTGTACCGGTGCCGGATCGTCGGCGCGGCGCCGCACCTCGTGAACGTCGGCGACCGGGTCCGGCCCGTGGACGGCACGACGTCCGAGGCGGGCGAAGTGGTTCTCGAACTGTGCGACCCGCCCGCTCGGCCGGCTGGTACTGACGCCGTTCGACCGTCACCTGCCGCCCGGCGCTGCTGCCCCACGGCCACGTCGCCCGACGGTCGCGTCGCCCCACGTGGGCCCCGCCGAAAACGACCGCGCCGGCCGGCCGGGCGGGGTTCCCGCCCCCACGGCGAGGCGTGCCGTCGGCGGGTCACCCGATCTCGATGACGTGCTTGCCGCGCACGCCGCCCGCCTCCAGGTCCCGGTGGGCGGACGCGATGTCGGCCAGGGGGCGGACGGTGTCCACGACGTGGCGGATCTCGCCCTCCTCGGCGTGCCGGGCCAGCCGCGTAAGCAGTTCCGTGTGCGGGTTGCCGCTGAAGAAGCGCACCCGCCGCGAGCCGTGGACGGTCGAGACCAGGAGACGGAGAAGCGAAGGCAGGACGTTCTCCACGTCGAAGGCCACGGCCACCATCCTTCCCTTCGGGGCCAACAGCCGCCGGTAGGACGGGTGCTGGGTGCCCACGGTGTCCAGGGCGACGTCGAAGGTGCCGAGTTCGGCAGGGCCGGTCGTCCGGTAGTCGAAGACCTCGTCCGCCCCCAGTCCGCGGACGAAGTCGAGGTTCTTCGCGCCCGCCAGAGCGGTGACGTGGGCGCCGAGGACCTTGCCGACCTGGACCGCGACGCTGCCGACCCCGCCGCTGCCGCCGCGCACCAGGAGCCGTTCGCCGGGCCTGAGGCCGGACTTGGCGGTGAGGGCGGTGAGGCTCGTCGTGCCGCCCGCCAGCAGTGAGACGGCCTGCGCCGGCGTCAGATTCCGGGGAGCGGGCGAGATCTGCCGCGGCGCCACCGCGACGTACTCCGCCGCGCTCCCCAGCCGGCGCGGCAGTACACCCCAGACCTGCTCGCCCGCCCGCACCCCGGTCACCGACGGGCCCACCTCCGCGATCTCGCCGGCGAAGTCGATCCCGGTGCGCTGGGGGAAGCGGCGCCCTGTCACCAGTCGCACCTTCCCGGCCCGGCCGTACAGCTCGCCGCCGTTGACCCCGACCGCGCGGACGCGGACGAGCACCTCGTCGGGCTTGATGTCCGGCACGGGCACCTTGCCCACGTACAGGACCTCCGGCGGGCCGTACCGGTCGTAGAGGGCCGCGCGCATCTCGTTCATTTCCGTGTCCCGCTCCGTCGTGCGAACCGTGAGCGGAACAAGAATTCCGCCTGACTCGCACGCTAACAAGCTAAGTGGATGACACCATCCACTTACCGTAAAGTGAGAGACATGCCTGCTCAGCCCTCTCGGAACCGCCCCGCTCCGACCGGTGAAACGCCGACGGCCGGGCTGCGCGCCGACGCCCGGCACAACCGCGATCGCATCCTGGAAGCGGCCCGCGAGGCCTACGCCGCCCAGGGCATCGACGTGCCCGTCACCACGATCGCGCGCCGGGCGGGCGTCGGGGTCGCCACCCTCTACCGGCGCTTCCCCACCCGCGCCGCGCTCGTCACGGAGGCGTTCGCCGAACAGCTCGCCCGGTGCGTCGCCGCCCTCGACGAGGCGCTGGCGGACCCCGACCCCTGGCACGGGTTCCGCATCCTGCTCGAGAAGGTGTGCGCGATGCAGGCCACCGACCGGGGCTTCACCGCCGCGTTCCTCTCCCGGTTCCCCGACGCCGTCGACTTCGACGGTGAACGCACCCGCGCCGAGGAGGGCATCGCCCGGCTGGTCCGGCGCGCGCAGGACGCCGGACAGCTCCGTGCCGACTTCGACCCGAGCGACATCACCCTGCTCCTCCTGGCGAACAGCGGCGTCGCCGACGGCTCCGCGGAGGTCTCGGCCGCCGCGTCCCTGCGGCTGGTCGGCTACCTGCTCCAGTCCTTCCGGGCCGATCGCGCCGAACCCCTGCCGCCGCCCGCCTCGCTGGAGCTGCACCGCGTCCACCGGCTGCCTCCCGGCAGTTGAGCTGAGCGGACCGCCCCGTCACCCCAACTGCGCCCCGGCCGCGGCGAAGCAGAGCAGACTGAGCACCGCGACGGTATGCGGATTGCCGCCGTGCCCGATGGGGCATTCCGCACGGCCGTACTGCGGTTTTCCGCAGGGTGTGGCCCGGGGTGCCTGCTGCTTCCTCGCCGCCTCGGATGCACGCCTGCTCCGGCGCTGCCGCGAAGGCCACCCCGTGTGCCGGTGAGTCATCCGATGAACCTTGCTCACCACCTTCTCCCGGCGGGTTCCCGCCGCTACCATCAGGACGCGAATGGGAGCGCTCCCACATCCGTGCCCGCCCCATACCGCCACTGTCGGCGGTCTCGTTCGGAGAGGACGTTTCCGTGCGCTCAAGCGCCAGACCCCTTGCTGCCCTGTTAGCGGCACTCACTCTCACCGCCGGGCTGTTCGCTGTCGGCCCGCCGGCGTCGGCGCACTCCGACGATGCCGTCCCGGCCGGCAAGGCCTCCGATGTGTCCCTGGCCGCGGACACCTATGCCTGGAAGAACGTGCGCATCGACGGCGGCGGCTTCGTCCCCGGCATCGTCTTCAACCGGTCGGAGAAGAACCTGGCCTACGCGCGCACCGACATCGGCGGCGCCTACCGGTGGGACCAGTCCGGCAAGCAGTGGAAGCCGCTCCTCGACTGGGTGGACTGGGACCGCTGGGGCTGGTCCGGGGTGGTGAGCCTGGCCTCCGACACGGCCGAGCCGGACAACGTCTACGCGGCCGTGGGCACGTACACCAACAGCTGGGACCCGACCAACGGCGCGGTGCTGCGCTCCTCGGACCGCGGCGCCAGCTGGCGGGCGAGCACGCTCCCCTTCAAGCTCGGCGGCAACATGCCGGGGCGCGGCATGGGCGAGCGCCTCGCGGTCGACCCGAACAAGAACTCCGTGCTGTACCTGGGCGCGCCCAGCGGCAAGGGCCTGTGGCGGTCCACCGACTCGGGGGTGACCTGGTCGCAGGTGACGGCCTTCCCGAACCCGGGGAACTACTCCCAGGACCCGACCGACACCAGTGGCTACGGCAACGACAACCAGGGCATCACCTGGGTGACCTTCGACGAGCGCACCGGCAGTGCGGGCAGCGCCACCCAGGACATCTACGTCGGGGTCGCCGACAAGGAGAACACCGTCTACCGCTCCACCGACGGCGGTGCCACCTGGTCGCGGATCGCCGGTCAGCCGACCGGATACCTGGCCCACAAGGGGGTGCTCGACGCGTCGGGCGGCTATCTGTATCTGACGCTCAGTGACACCGGCGGTCCGTACGACGGCGGCAAGGGCCGGATCTGGCGCTACACCACCGCGACCGGTGCGTGGAAGGACGTCAGTCCGGTCGCCGAGGCCGATACCTACTACGGATTCAGCGGACTGTCCGTGGACCGGCAGCAGCCCGGCACGCTGATGGCCACCGCGTACAGCTCCTGGTGGCCGGACACCCAGATCTTCCGCTCCACGGACAGCGGGGCGACCTGGACCCAGGCCTGGGACTACAGCAGTTACCCGAACCGCACCAACCGCTTCACCCAGGACGTCTCGTCCGTGCCCTGGCTGACCTGGGGAGCCAGTCCATCGCCGCCCGAGACCACGCCCAAGCTGGGCTGGATGACGGAGGCGCTGGAGATCGATCCGTTCGACTCGGGCCGGATGATGTATGGGACCGGCGCGACGATCTACGGCACCGAGAACCTCAAGAACTGGGACTCCGGCAGCCAGTTCAGGATCACCCCGATGGTGAAGGGCCTTGAGGAGACGGCCGTCAACGACCTGGCGAGCCCGCCGTCCGGTGCACCGCTGCTCAGCGCGCTCGGTGACATCGGAGGCTTCCGGCACACCGATCTGGACGCGGTCCCGGACATGATGTTCACCTCGCCGAACCTCACCTCGACGACGAGCCTGGACTTCGCGGAGGCGAGCCCCGGCACGGTCGTACGGGTCGGCAGCGCGGACGCCGCCCCGCACATCGGCTTCTCCACGGACAACGGGGCCAACTGGTTCCAGGGCACCGAGCCCTCCGGGGTGACCGGCGGCGGCACGGTCGCGGCGGCGGCCGACGGCAGCGGCTTCGTGTGGAGCCCGGAGGGCGCGGGCGTGCAGCACACCACCGGGTACGGGAGTTCGTGGTCGGCGGCCACCGGGATACCCGCCGGAGCGGCGGTCGAGTCCGACCGGAAGAACCCGAAGAAGTTCTACGGATACCTCGCCGGCACCTTCTACCTCTCCACGGACGGTGGCGCCAGCTTCACCGCCAAGGCGTCGAGCGGTCTGCCCACGGAGGGCAACGTCCGCTTCAAGGCGGTGCCCGGCACCGAGGGCGACGTCTGGCTCGCCGGAGGCAGCGCGACCGGGGCCTACGGCCTGTGGCACTCCACCGACTCGGGGGCCACGTTCACCAAGCTGCCCGGGGTGGAACAGGCGGACTCGGTCGGCTTCGGCAAGGCGGCCGCCGGTGCCTCGTACCGGACGCTCTTCGTCACCGCGAAGATCGGCGGGGTGCGCGGCATCTTCCGGTCCACGGACGCGGGCGCCGGCTGGACCCGGATCAACGACGACGCGCACCAGTGGGGTTGGATCGGCGCCTCCATCACCGGCGACCCGCGGGTCTACGGGCGGGTGTACGTCTCGACGAACGGGCGCGGAATCATGTACGGGGATTCCTCGGACGGCGACAGCGGCGGCACGGACCCGGGCACCGACCCCGGGACCGATCCGGGGGACCCGCCGGCGGGTGCGGCCTGTTCGGTGACGTACAAGGTCACCAACCAGTGGGCAGGCGGCTTCCAGGCCGATGTGACCCTCACCAACACCGGGAGCACGGCCCTGGACGGCTGGCGGCTCGGCTGGACCTTCCCGGACGGCCAGAAGGTCACCCAGATGTGGAACGCGACCTCCGGACAGGACGGTGCGAAGGCGACGGCCGCCAACGTCTCCTGGAACGGCAGGGTGGCGCCCGGTGCCTCGGCGGGCTTCGGCTTCACCGCAAGCCTGTCGGGCGGCAACGGCAGACCGGCCGGGTTCGCCCTGGGTGAGGAGGCCTGCTCCGTGGGCTGACCGGCTCGCACGGGGGCGGGTCGGGCCGGACCGGCGGCCGCCCCGCCCCGTGCCGCGTTGTCGCGCAGCAGTCGTCAGGAGCGGGTGAACAGCGGCTCACTGGCCCCGTACAGGTTCGTCGGCCATACTGCCCGCCGTGGAGCAGCGCATAGATCCGAACACTCAGCCCGAGTACGCCGCAGGGACAGACCCGGCGTACATCCCTGGTCTCACGGCCCCTCTGGCCGCCCCGAAGGCGGACGAGGAGCCGGAGCGGACCGAGGGGCCCGCACCCGAGGACGCCGCACCCGACGATGCCGCCACGGAGGCCGTGTCCGAGGATGCCGAGCCCGACGGCGAGGCCGTCGCCGAGGCGACGGACGACGAGGAGGACGAGAACGACGAGAGCGAGGAAGGTCCCGCGTTCGCGGTGAGTGACCGCCGCGGTTCGATCACCGCGGACCGCGCGGGCATCCGGTTCACCCTGGACGACCAGGAGGCCGACTTCCGCTGGGACGAGATCGCCGCGGTCGAACTGAAGCCGGCCCGGTTCGGCCGCCGGTTCACCATCACCGTCCACATGTCGACCAGGCGTTGGTTCAACGCCGAGGTCGAGGCGGCGGCCAGGAGCAGCCTCAAGGAGTGGACGGAAGGCTTCGACGCGGTCCTGGACGCCTACTTCGAGGAGTCCTGACCGGCTGACGCGGCGGTCCCCGCGCCGAGCAGTGCGTTGAGGACGTGCGGCCACGCGGCCGCTCCGAGCGCCGCGTCGGCCGCGGGCGAACCTCCGTACAGGAAGGTGCCGGACGCGGGCGCGGGGCTCTCGCCGGGCAGCCGCGGGCGGTGCCCGGCGTCCGCGCGGGTGACCAGCCGCACCGGGAGACCGGCCGCCCGGCGCCGGGCGGCCAGCTCCTCGGCGTACGGCAGGGACGGCCACATCCGGTCGTCGCCGCCTGCGACCAGTACGAGTTCGGCGGCGGACCGCTCCACCTGGACGGCAGCGGCCGGGACAAGGCCGGCGAAGGTCCTCAGGCTCTGTTCGTACCAGCCGAGGACCGAGACGGGGGCGCCCACCGGCTCGGACGGCGTCCAGGAGCCGTCGTAGGGGACGAACGGCAGCGGCTGCCCCTCCCAGGTCCAGGAGGACCGGTGAGGCAGCGTCAGCCCGTCCCGGCCGGGGCCGACGTTCGCCCAGGTCAGGGAGGTGGGGGAGAGCGCCACCACGGCGTCGATGCCGGGCTGCACGACGGACAGGTGCAGCGCGGCCTCGGCGCCCTTGGAGGAGCCGAGGACACCGAGGCGCCGGGCCCCGTCGCCGCGGAGCCGTTCGAGCGCGGACACGAAGGTCTCCAGCGGGACTTCACAGATGCCCGGTGGCTGGTCCGGCCCGCCGAACCAGCGGATCGACAGGGCGCTCATGCCCTCCCGGGCCAGCAGCCGGCACCGCTCGTCCTCGATCCGCCCGCTGGACCCGGCGAGCACGAGCACGCCGACCGGGCTGCCATGCGCCGGCGCGGCGAGGAAGCCCGTCCAGGCGTCCGCGCCGGCGCACGGCCCGGCGTGCAGCCGGCGCTCGACGGTGTCCGTCACGGGCTCAGGCGTCGGCCAGGACCACGGAGCGGGTCAGGTGGCGGGGGCTGTCCGGGTCCAGGCCGCGGGCAGCGGCGCGGGCGATGGCCAGGCGCTGCACGCGGACCAGCTCGGCCAGCGGGTCCAGGGCGCTCTCCACCCAGCGGGCGCCGGTCGCCAGGACCTGCTCCCGCAGCCCCTCGGGCGCTGCGCCGAACATCCAGGTCGCGGTGCCTTCGGTGGCGATGCTGATGGGGCCGTGGCGGTACTCCATCGCCGCGTAGGCCTCCGTCCAGGACAGCGAGGCCTCCTTCATCTTCAGCGCGGCCTCGTTGGCGAGACCGGCCGTCCAGCCGCGGCCGAGGAAGGTGAACTGGGTGCAGTCCAGGAGCCCTTGGGGGAGCGGCTCGGCCAGCGCGGCCTCCGCGTCCCGGACTACGTCGTCGGTGTGCAGGCCGAGGTGGGCGCGGAGCAGCGTCAGCAGGGTGGTGGCGAACCGGGTCTGCACGACGGACTGTTCGTCGGCGAAGTCGAGGACCACGACCGCGTCGGCGGACGTCATCACCGGTGTCCGGGGGTCGGCGGTGATGGCCACCGTCGGGGTGACGCCGCGCAGGCGCTCCAGGAGTTCGAGCACCTCGGTCGTGGTGCCGGAGCGGGTGAGGGCGACGACCCGGTCGTAGCGGCGGGTGACGGGGAACTCCGAGGCGGCGAAGGCGTCGGACTCGCCCTGCCCGGACCCCTCACGGAGCGCGGCGTATGCCTGAGCCATGTAGAACGAGGTGCCGCAGCCGACCACGGCGATCCGCTCGCCGGTCGCGGGCAGTGCGGCCGCCTGGCTCTGTGCCAGATCAGCGGCACGGCGCCAGCAGTCCGGCTGACTGGCGGTCTCGATCTCGACAAATGACACTTTTGCACTCCGTACTGGTGATGGGATGCTCGTTAACGCACGCTATACAGGATGTACGAGCATTATCAAGCATTCTCCTTGCAGGAGGCTTGACTCGCCCGAGCCTTGTGCGACGCTTGCGCGAGTCCGGTGACCGCGCCCAAGGGGATGGGTGCCCGCAGCCCGGACCTGTAAGGAGAGTTCACTTGTCCAGGGATGCCCGGTGGAACGCACTGCTGGAGCTGGTCGGTAAGCACGGCCGGGTGGACGTCGAGGACGCTGCCAAAACACTGGACGTCTCGGCCGCCACCATCCGTCGCGATCTGGACCAGCTCGCCGAGCAGCAACTGCTCACCCGCACGCGGGGCGGCGCGGTCGCGCACGGTGTCAGCTACGAGCTGGCGCTGCGCTACAAGACGGGACGCAACGCTCCGGAGAAGCAGGCCATCGGCCGCGCGGTCGCCGAACTGGTCGCGGTCGGCGAAGTGGTGGGGCTGACCGGCGGTACCACCATCACGGAGGTCGCCCGCTCGCTCGCCGTGCGCTCGGACCTGGTGGGCGAGGGCGCGTCCGGGGCGGCCGGCCAGCCGACCCTGACCGTGGTCACCAACGCGCTCAACATCGCCAACGAGCTGGTGATCCGGCCGCAGATCAAGATCGTGGTGACCGGCGGCGTCGCGAGGCCGCAGTCGTACGAGCTGACGGGCCCGCTGGCCAGTGGCGTGCTGGGGGAGATAACGCTGGACGTCGCGGTGCTGGGCGTCAACGCCATCGACACCGAACGCGGCGCGTACGTCCACCACGAGGGCGAAGCCAGCATCAACCGGCTGCTCGCCCAGCAGGCCCAGCGGGTGGTGGTGGCGGCCGACTCCTCGAAGATCGGCAAGCGGGCCTTCGCCCGGGTCTGCGACCTCGGGCTGGTCGACTTCCTGGTCACCGACAAGGGGATCACGTCCGAGGCGACCGCCCGCTTCACCGAGGCCGGCGTCACGGTCATCGCCGTCTGAGCCGCCCGGTCCGCCCGGGCGCACCGTCCGAACGGCGGGTCGTCACACCCCAGGTGTGACGGCCCGCCGTTGTGCGTGCGCCGTCCGTCGTTCCGGCGTGCCGGAATGTGTGCGGCTACGTGCAAGATCGAGCACGAACAGGCAGTCAGGAGCCGGTTCTGACGGGGCGCCGGTGGCTGCGGTGGTCCCTTCACGGTCACGTTGTGTCTCTTTTGTGCATATTTTCAAACCCTTGAGGCGTTCCTCGATGCTGATCGCGGCGGCTTTCTACTGCCAATAGATGTTCGTTACCTCTGTGAAATGAACAACTCTTGCCATCGCGGTGCACGTCGTGAACTATGTGCCTGTCGCCGCGAAGGAGCAGTGGCCGCGCTCCGCTCGGGGCGCGCGCCGACCTCCACGTATGCGGGACGCTCTCCCGCTCCATCAGCCCTGGAGGTGCCTGTGACGATGGCAGATGCGCCGGTCACAGCAGTGCGGCCGTCCGTGCCGCAGCCCCGCGACCCGGACGACGCGGACCGGCCCGCCGGGAAGAAGCGCAGGAAGAACCGAATACGGCAGCCGCTCCGATACCGTCTCAAACGAGACAAGGCGCTCCTGCTCCTCTGTCTTCCGGGTGTGCTGTACTTCGCGCTCTTCTTCTACTTGCCGCTCGCGGGCAACGTCATCGCCTTCCAGGACTACCAGCCGTTCCTGGGCTTCAAGGAGAGTCCGTTCGTCGGCCTCGCGAACTTCACCGCGCTGCTCGCCGAACCGGAGTTCTGGAGCGCCGTCTCCAACACGCTCCAGATCACCGCGATCCAGCTGCTGCTGTACTTCCCCGCACCGATCGCCCTGGCCCTGCTCCTCAACTCGCTCATCAGCGAGAAGATCAAGCGGTTCATCCAGACCGTCGTCTACCTCCCGCACTTCCTGTCCTGGGTCGTCGTCGTCGCGATGTTCAAGCAGGTGCTCGGCGGGGCGGGTTCGGTCACCACGCTGCTGATGGAGCACGGGGTCAGCATCGGCAACGTGATGACGGACCCCGGGACCTTCAAGCTGCTGATCACCGCCCAGGCCATCTGGAAGGACTGCGGCTGGGGCACGATCATCTTCCTCGCGTCGATCGCCTCGATCGACATGGGCCTGTACGAGTCCGCCGCGATGGACGGTGCCGGCTGGCTCCGCAGGATCTGGCACATCACCCTGCCGGGCATCCGGCCGGTGATCCTGATGCTGCTGATCCTGCGGCTCGGCGACATCCTCTCGGTCGGCTTCGAGCAGATCATCCTGCAGCGGGACGCCGTCGGCCCGGACGCCTCCGAAGTCATGGACACCTACGTCTACTTCCACGGCGTCGTCGACGGCGACTGGGGCATGAGCACCGCCGCCGGTCTGATGAAGGGCGTCATCGGATTCGCCCTCATCCTCGCCGCCAACAAGCTGGCCCACCGCTTCGGCGAGCAGGGAGTCTACCGATGAGTCAGCAGTCCGTCGCGACCCGGCTGCGCACGGCCAGGTTCGGCCCCCGGGCGGGACACGGCCCCGCGTCTCCCACGGCAGGCCGCCGTGGATGGAACGCCCGCACTGGTACGGGCAGGGCGCCAAGGCAGCCGCGCTGGTCGTCCTCACCGTGATCGTGCTCTACCCGTTCGTCCTCGCCATCGGCACCAGCCTGGCCGGCCGCGAGGAGCTGAACGCCAACGGCGGCTACGTACTGCTGCCGCACCACCCGACGCTGGAGGCGTACCGGGTCATCCTCTCCGGCGGGATCGTCACCCGGGCCGCACTGGTGTCCATCGTCATCACACTGATCGGCACCGCGCTCAGCCTGGCGTGCACGGTGATGATCGCGTACGGCACCTCGCGTCCCGGCACGGTACTCGGCAAGCCGATCCTGCTGCTGGTGCTCGGCACCTTCCTGTTCGCCCCCGGCATCATCCCGACGTACCTGGCGGTCCAGCAGTTCAAGATGCTGGACACCTACGCCTCGCTGATCCTTCCGGTGCTGCTCAACGCGTTCAACATCGTGGTCGTCCGCTCCTTCTTCCAGAGCATTCCCGAGGAGCTGTACGACGCGGCGCGGATCGACGGGGCCGGTGAGATCACGGTCCTCTTCCGGATCGTCCTCCCGCTGTCCAAGGCGGTCCTCGCGGTGGTCGGGCTGTTCTACGCGGTCGGGTACTGGAACAGCTTCTTCAACGCGGTGCTGTACCTCAACGACTCCAGCAAGTTCCCCATCCAGGTGATCCTGCGCAGCTACGTGCTCAACGGGCAGAGCATCAACGCCTCGGCCATGGGCGTCCACGCGGTGCCGCCCGCCACCTCCCTGCAGATGGCCGTGCTGATCATCGCGATCGTGCCCATCTTCTGTGTCTACCCCTTCCTGCAGAGGTTCTTCGTCAAGGGCGTCCTGACCGGGGCGATCAAGGGCTGATCAGCCCGCCCCGCCATCGCTGCCACGCACCTCACACACTTCAAGGAGCCCCATGTCCAGCAACTTGTCCCGGCGCGGTTTCATGGGCGCCGCGGGAATCGCCGGCCTGACCGTGGCCGGTCTGTCGACCCTGAGCGCGTGCGGCAGCGGCGCTTCGGTCAGCAAGGGCGGTGCCAAGGCGTCGGCCAAGCTCAAGCTGCCGACGTACGTGGCCGCGCAGACCGCACCCGCGGACCTGGCGGGCAACGCCGCCGGCCTCGACGCCACCTATCTGCGCTACCCCAAGGCCCTCACCAAGTCGGTGGCCAAGGTGCCCGGTGACGGCAGCCGCATCACGGCCCTCACCGAGACCTTCACCACGCCCGCCCCGCCGCAGGCCAAGAACGCCTACTGGCAGGAGCTGAACAGGCGCCTCGGGGCGAAGTTCGACATGACGATCGTCGTGGACCAGGGCGTCGACGCGTACCTCACCAAGTTCAACGCCATGATGGCCGGCGGCGACATACCCGACCTCGTCTGGTTCCCGCCGAACCAGGGCATCCAGCGGGTGCCCGAACTGCTGGACGCCAAGTTCCACGACCTCACCCCGTACCTCTCGGGCGACGCGGTCAAGGACTACCCGAACCTCGCCAACCTGCCGACCACCTCCTGGAAGACCGCCGTGGTCAACGGCAAGATCCGCGGCGTCACCGTGGCCTACGGCTCGATGGGGCAGGTCTACGTCGTCAACGAGGACTTCTGGAAGCCGGTCGGCGGCGCCGAGTTCAGCAGCGCCGAGGACTTCCTCGCCAAGGGCAAGGAGCTCGCGGATCCCAAGCGCAACAAGTACGTCCTGGAGCCGGCGTACGTGAACCACGTCGGCATGTTCGGCCAGTGGTTCGGCGCGCCCAGCGGCTGGCGGCTGGAGGACGGCAAGCTGACGCACATGTACGAGACGGAGGAGTACCAGGAGGCGCTGGCCTTCGGCGTCAAGGTGGCCAAGGCCGGTCTCTTCTGGCCGGACCCCAACCTCAGCACCACCATGGAGAAGATGGCACAGGGTTCCCTCGGCGCCTATGTGCAGTCCTTCCCCGGCTTCCTGGTGGACGCGAAGACGTACGACTTCCCGTTCGGCGTCATCGTGCCGTTCGCCGCCAAGGCCGGTGCCAGTCCGAGGTACAGCATGGGCTACGGCTCGGTCGGCTACACCGCCATCAACAAGAAGGCCGACACCAAGCGCGTGAAGATGCTGCTGGGAGTCATGGACTACCTGGCCGCGCCCTTCGGCACCGAGGAGCGGCTCTTCCTCGACAACGGCATCGAGGGCAAGCACTTCACCCGTACAGCGAAGGGTGACGTCAAGCTCACGGCCAAGGGGAACTCCGAGGCGGTGACCACGGCCCTGCCGCTGGCCTTCCTCGCCGCGGGTCCCGAGTACATCTACCTGCCGGGCAAGTCGGAGCTGGCCGGGAACATCCACGCCTGGCAGCAGGAGCTCCTCAAGATCAGCCAGACGAACCCGACGAGCGGACACTTCTCCGACACGTCCACCAGCAAGAGCCCCTCCCTCACCACCGCGATGAGCGACTGCACGCTGGACATCATCGCGGGCCGCAAGCCGCTCTCCGCCTACAAGGAGCAGCTGCAGAAGTGGCGCTCCGGCGGCGGCGACAAGATGCGTGCCGAATTCGAGGCCTCGCTCGCCGGCAAGTAGCCCGGCGTCCGCCGTCCGGGCAGGCTGCCCGGACGGCGGACCGCACCACCCGCACCACCCGTACAGACAGACAGAGAAGGGACTCCCGTGTCAGACCTGCGACTCGGTGTCATCGGACTCGGCCTGCGCCGGTCCATCGCGATGTCCGCCCACCACCCCGGACAGGGTTCGGCGATCACCGCCGTGTGCGACCTCGACCCCGAGGTGCGCCGGCGCGAGGCCGAGCGCTTCGCCACCGACGTCGCGGTGGAGGACTACAAGCAGCTCCTCGACCGGGACGACCTCGACGCGATCATCGTCGCCACCCCGGACGACACCCATGAGGCCATCGCCATCGATGCGCTGCGGGCCGGCAAGGCGGTCTTCGTCGAGAAGCCGCTCGGTATCACCGTGGAGAGCTGCGACAACGTTCTGCGCACCGCGTACGAGACCGGCAGCAGGCTCTACGTCGGCCACAACATGCGGCACATGGGCGTCGTGCGGCTGATGCGCGACATCATCGCCCGGGGCGACATCGGTGAGCCCAAGGCCGTCTGGGTACGGCACTTCGTGGGCTACGGCGGCGACTACTACTTCAAGGACTGGCACGCCGACCGGACCCGCACCACCGGCCTGCTCCTCCAGAAGGCCGCGCACGACATCGACGTGCTGCACTGGCTGGCCGGCGGCTACACCCGACGCGTCAACGCGCTCGGCGACCTGCTCGTCTACGGCGGTCTGCCGCGGCGCGAGGCTGACACCCCGCGTCCGGACAACTGGCTGCGCGAGTTCGACTGGCCGCCGACGGCCCGCAAGGACCTGCACCACATCGTGGACGTCGAGGACGTCTCGGTGATGAACATGCAGCTCGACAACGGCGTCGTGGCCGCCTACCAGCAGTGCCACTTCACCCCGGACTACTGGCGCAACTACACCGTCATCGGCACCGAGGGCCGGCTGGAGAACTTCGGCGACAGCCCCGGTGACGAGGTCAAGGTCTGGAACACCGGCCCCAGCGGCTACCGCGCCGACGCGGACATCACCTACCGGGTGCCGGACGCCGGCGGCTCGCACGGCGGCGGGGACACCCGGATCATGGCGGAGTTCTGCCGCTTCGTGCGCGACGGGGGTGTCACCGACACCTCGCCGGTCGCCGCCCGGATGAGCGTCGCCGCCGGTGTGCTGGCGACCCGCTCCCTGCGCGAGGGCGGCGCACCGTACGACGTGCCGGCTCTCGACCCCGAGCTGGTCGCGTACTTCGAACGCGGTCAGGTTCGCAGCTGAGGATCTGACCGGGAATGGCCGGACAGGGCCTCGGCCCTGTCCGGCGGGTTTCACCGCAACAGATGCACCGAGCCGGTGCATGCACGGCAACGATCCCCATCCCCCCATCAGAAGCAGGTGCAACGCATGACCCTGCGCCACTTGTTCGCCGCAGTCACCGCCACCGCCGCAGCAGCCGCTCTGGTCCTGCTCGGCACAGCCGCCCCCAGCCAGGCCGCGGACATCGGGACGACTCCCGGCACCTACACCAACTACTCCTTCTCCGGTGCGCCGAAGCTCACCGACGTCACCTGGTCCACCACCGTCCTGCACGACCCCGGGTACCGTGCGAACGCCTTCTGGAGCCATCAGTTCGGCTTCGACAAGGGCAACGGCGCGTACCTCGGGATGCAGTCCAACGGAGGGTCGAGCCGGGTGCTCCTCTTCTCCGTCTGGGACGTCTCCGAGGCCAGAGCCGGCTCCACCGGCAGCTGGTGCCAGGGCTTCGGCGGCGAGGGTGAGGGCATGAGCTGCCGGATGAACCTCGACTGGACCGCCGGTCACCGGTACACCTTCCAGGTCGCGGCCGAGGGCGACGGCTGGTTCGGCGCCACCGTCGCGGACACCGCCACGGGCGCCTCGTACAAGCTCGGCAGCATCAAGACCCCGGCCACCGCCATCTCGCCGTCCGGGATGGTCGACTGGACCGAGTACTTCGAGTGGAACGACCCCCGCGCCACCTGTTACGACCAGCCGTTCAGCGATGCCCGCTTCGGGGTACCCACCGGCAACGGAGGTACGGTCACCGGCGCGGTCTCGGCCACGTCCGACAGCGGCAACGCCTGCGCGCCCATGACCCGGACCGACGTCGCCGCCGGCTCCACGGTCCAGAACCTCGCGATCGGCAACTCCGTGCGCGGCGCGGTGACCGGGCCGGGCGGAAAGTGCGCGGACGCCGCAGGAGGCGTCTCGGACGGTGCCGTGGCCGACCTCTACACCTGCGCGGACAGTGACAACCAGGCCTGGGTGCGCGCGGCCGACGGCACCCTGCGGCTGCCGTCCGACTACTGCCTCACCGCGGACGGCACCGGCAACGGGGCCGCCGTACGGGTCCGCGACTGTGCCGGTACGGGGGCGGGCGGTGCGGTCACCGACCCGGCCAGGCAGTGGACGTACAGCGGCGCCACGCACGCACTCGTCAATAAGGCGTCCGGCCGCTGCCTCGACGTCCCGGGAAGCGACACCACGAGCGGGACCGCGCTGGAGCTGTGGGACTGCCACGGCGGCGCCAACCAGCAGTGGAACGTGCCCGCGACCTACTAGGGCCTCTTGTTTGGGTGAAGCCGGGCTGATCCGGCCTGGTCCGGACGGAGTAGCTGGGACATCGTGAGCCACAAGCCCCTCGGCGGCCGTCTCAAGCGGCTTCACCGAGGGGTTTGTAGCGTCGGTTTTCAGCCATGCTCGGTGGGTAATCGCTCCCTTCCGGTTTGACGGCGGCCGGCTGGGCGACGGCGAAGGGTCTTGAAGTGTCCGGGCGGTATTCACCGGGTTATCCGGATGATTCCGTAAGGCGGGCGGGGCCGGTGTACTCGTACCGTCACCGGCAGGAAGCCCCGGTGACGAGGGAGGGTCGATTTCACGCCAACGGAAGCCGGTTGTGGCCGGCATCGAACGCGCGACCGGAATGCGGTCGGCATAATCGCGTCCATGCCGATCACGGGTGGAGACGTCGTTGACCTGGGCCGGGGGCTCTACGCATGGCTCCCGCCGAAGCGGGGCTGGGGACTGGCGAACTGCGGCCTGCTCGTCTCACCCCGTGGCGCGCTCTGGATCGACACCCCGTACGACCCGGTGCTGGCCGGACAGTTCCTGGCCGAGAGCACGAAGCTGCTGCCCGACGGCGTCGCCATCGACCGGGTGATCGTCACGCATGCCAACGGGGACCACTTCTGGGGTGCGGGTGTGCTCCCGGACGCGGAGATCATCGTGACCCGCGAGGCCCGGGAACACATCCACTACGAGCCCACTCCCCAACAGCAGCACGCGCTGGTCAACGGCGGCGATCCGGCCGACGCCCTCGGCGCCTACCTCGGACGCCACTTCGGCCCGTTCGACTGGTCGCAGACCGAGCCGGTCCGGCCGACCACCTACTTCACCGGTGAGCTCGAACTGACCCTGGGCGATTACCCCGTCGAGATCACGGCCCTGCCCTCCGCCCACACCACGGGCGACCTGATGGTCCACCTGCCCGCCCAGCAGGCCGTGTTCAGCGGCGACATCATCTTCTCCTCGACCCCGCAGCAGCCGGGCGACCACCCGATCCACTGGGCCGGCCCCCTCAGCAATGTGATCGCCGCCTGTGAACAGGTGCTGGCCACCGGCGCCGAGACCGTCGTGCCGGGCCACGGCCCGGTCCTCGACCGGGCGGGCGTGCGCGACCACATCGTCTACCTCGAGTACGTGCGGGAGCGCGCTCACGCCTTCCACACCGCCGGAGTGCCCGCCGCTGAGGCGGCCCGCCGGGTGATCGGCGAGGGCCGCCACCCCGAACTCGGGCTCCCCGAGAGGCTGCTGGTGACCATCGGCAGCGAGTACCGGCAGCTCGACGGCTCCGAAATCCCCGGGGTGCTCCAGGTGATGACCGACGTGGCCGTGCTGGCCCGAGAAGTGGAGCAGGCCCGTGAGACGGCAGCCCGGACGGAGTGACCGGCCGCTCCTGGGCGGCCGCACCGGCCGGAGCAGCCGCCTGATCCTCCGCAGCCGCCCCGGCCGCACGACCGACCCGACGACAGAAACGCGGTAACGGCATGGCATGGATCGTGACGCTGCTCGCCGTCATAGCCGCCGTGGTGGCGACGACGCGCTCGTTCGCGGCCGCCCGCGCGGAACAGCTGGCCCTGGCCCACGCGGAGGTGGCCGAACACCAGACGAGGGCCGCCGAGGCGCGCACCGCAGCCCTCGTCGACGAGATCCGGCAACTGGCCCACAAGCGGATCCCGGCCGCCGCGCTCGCCCTCTCGCACCCCAGCGCACAGGTCCCCGGGCTGCGGGAGGCGGCCGAGGTGGACGGCGACTCCGCCCGGCTGCTCACCGAAGCCGTGCAGGCCGCCCGGACCGCTGTCATGGAGGAACGGCAGCGCGTCGACGCGGCGGCCCGTGCCGCGATGCGCGGCACGTCGGCCAAGATCCAGTCCCTGCTCAACCAGTCCTAGCAACTGCTGCACGAGCTCCAGCACGAGTACGACGACCCGCGCATCCTGCAACTGGACTTCCGCAACGAACTGGCTCTGCGCCGCACCCAGTCCACCGCCGTGCTGTGCGACGCCTGGCCCGGTCTGGCCCGGCAGAACTCACCGCTAGTCGAGATCGTGCTCGGCGCCCAGTCCAGGGTCGCCGGCTACGAGCGGATCAAGGTGGCCAACCACCTGCGCGAGGAGCGGCTCGCACTCGCGGCCCGGGCCGCCGAACCCCTCGCGATCGCACTCGCCGAACTGCTGGCCAACGCCACCGCGTACTCGCACCCCGACACCGAGGTGACGGTGACGCTCCAGCAGAGTGGTGGCCGGGGCGCGTTCCTGGTGGTCGACGACGCGGGTATCGGCATGGACGAGGACACGCTCGACCGGGCCCGCCTGCTCCTGGCGGGCCCCTCCGAGGTGCTCCTGACCGAGCTGGGTGACCCGCCGCAGACCGGCTTCGCGGTCGTCGGGCGGCTCGTCGTGCAGTACGGCTTCCACTGCCACATCGAGGCCTCGCCGTTCGGCGGCATGCGGACGATCCTGCGCGTCCCCGCCCACCTGCTGACCGTGCTCAAGGACGACCGGAGCCTCTCCGCCCTGGCACCGACCCCGGTCTCGGCGCAGCCCGCCCCGGCGGAGACGGCTGCCCAGGCGGAGACGGCGGCCCCGGCAGTAACGGCTGCCTCCGCGGAAACGGCTGCCTCCGTCGGCCTTGTTGCTCCCGCGCGGGACGCATCGGAGAGCGAGTCACCCGTGGCGGCCGAGCCACCCGGGGCCGGCGGACCGGAGACCGACGTACCGGAGACCGGCTCATCGGGTGGCGACGCCGCGACGCCGGTGGGACTGCCCAGCAGGCGCCGGCGCGCCCCCCGGCCGTCCCCCGTCGCCGCCACGGCCCCCGCCGCACCGGCCGCCGGACGGATGTCCCGTACACCGGAGCAGGCCGAGTCTTCCTGGGCGGCCCTCCAGCAGGGCACCCTCAACGGCAGGAGTGTCGCCGGGCGGGCTCCCGCACCGGATTCGGACAGCCACGACCACCTGGGCGACCAGGACGACCAAGGAGACGACGAGAAGTGAGCGCCCCCCACCCCACCACCGGTGACCTCGCATGGGTGCTGACCCCGCTGCTGGAACTGCCCGGTGTCCAACATGCCGTGGTCGCGACCGGTGACGGCCTCGTCGAGGGCGCCTCGCCCGGCCTGGACCAGGCATCCGGCGAACGGGTCGCCGCGATGACGGCCACCCTGCACGCCGCCGCCCGCGCCTTCACCACGGCCTTCACCGACGTCGAGGCCCCGCAACTGGCCCAGACGGTCGTCGAGTCGGACCTCGGCTTCGCCATCGTCGTACCGGCGGGGAAGAACACCACGCTCGCCCTGTTCGCCGAACCCGGCGCCAAACTCGGCGACATCGCCTACCAGATGCAGGTGCAGGTCACCGCGCTGACCAGGGCGATGCACGCGCCCGCCCGCCAACCGGACTCCGCCGTCCGGCCATGACCTCCGGACCGGGACGCCGTCTGATCCCCGCCTACCTGGTCACCGGCGGCCGGCTCCGGCCCGCCGGCCCCGCGCTCGACCGGCTCGCCGTGCTCGTGCGCACCGATACGGCCCTGCCCCGGACACCGGCTCGGAACAGCGAAGACTGTGCGAGTTGCTGGACCCGGGTGCGCTCACCGTCGTCGAGTGCGCGGCCCACCTGGACCTGCCGGTCAGCGCCACCGTATTCCTGGCCACGGATCTCGCGGCCGCCGGTCTTCTGCTCACCCGACCGCCGATACCCAGTGCCGGGGAGATCGACCGGTCGCTCGTCGAGAGGCTGCTCGTTGGACTCCGCTCCCTCCACTGACCGGACCGGCGTCGGCTATCTGCCGGCTGCCGCCCGGACCCTGATGAAGCTCGTCGTCACGGGTCCCTTCGGCGTGGGCAAGACGACCCTGATCCGTACGCTCTCCGAGATCGCCACGCTGCACACCGAAGAGGCGATGACCCAGTCCAGCACCCTGCTGGACGACACCGCGGGGCTCCCCGACAAGACCACGACCACGGTCGCCGTCGACTTCGGACGTCTCACCGTCCCGGACGACCTGGTGCTCTACATGTTCGGCACGCCCGGCCAGGAGCGGTTCCTGCCGCTCTGGGAGGACATCGCGCGCGGCGCGCTGGGCGCGCTCATCCTGGTGGACACCCGACGGCTCGGCGACTCCTTCGCGGTCATGGACATGGTCGAGGAACAGGGACTCCCGTACGCCGTCGCCGTCAACCGCTTCCCCGACGCGCCCGCTCACAGCGACGAGGTCCTGCGCAAACACCTCGACCTCGCTCCCGGCACCCCGCTGGTCCAGTGCGACGCGAGGGAGCGACGGGGCAGCATCGACGCCCTGATCGCGCTGGCCGAACACGTGCTGACCCGACTGCCGCAACCCGAGGAACCGTCATGACACCGTTCGTACAGCCGCCGCAGCCCCTTGCGCTGTACGGCCCGGACTTCGCGGCCGATCCGCACGGCCACTACCGCAGGCTGCGTGAACACGGGCCCCTGGCGCCGGTCCGGATCGCCCCCGACGTCGAGGCGATGCTCGTCACCGACTACCAGGCCGCCGTCGACCTGCTGCGTGACACCCACACGTTCAGCAAGGACCCCCGCGCCTGGCAGGCGACGATCGCGCCGGACTCGCCGGTGCTGCCGGTGCTCGGCCACCGCCCCACCGCCCTGTTCAGCGACGGCGACGAGCACGCCCGCTACCGCGACGCCATCAACGACAGCCTGGCGCTGATCGAGCCGCACATCCTGCGCTCGGAGGTGGCCCGGGTCGCGCAGCAGCTCATCGGCGAGTTCGCCGCCACGGGGAGCGCCGATCTCATCGCCCAGTACGCCCGGCGGCTGCCGCTGCACGTCTTCGTCACCTGGTTCGGCGTCGACCCGGAGGACGGTGAACGGATCGTCGACGGCATCGGCGGCATGATGAACTCGGCGGAGGGCGCCGCCGCCGCGTACGCCGACCTCGTCGACGTCGTCACCCGTCTCGTCGCCGACCGACGCGCCCGGCCGCGACGCGATCTCACCTCGTACTTCCTCGCCCATCCGGCCGGTCTCGACAACGACGAGACCGTGCGTCAGATCACGCTGGTGATGAGCGCGGGCCACGACCCCACGACCAACCTGATCGGCAACGCGACCCTGCACATGCTCACCGACGAGCGGTACGCGGGCTCGCTGCACGGCGGGGCGATGACCGCCCACGAGGCGATCAACGAGGTCCTGTGGCAGGAGCCCCCGATCGCCAACCTGGCTGCCCACTACCCGCGCCACGACACCGAGTTCCACGGTGTCCGGCTGCGCGCCGGACAGCTGGTCCTGGTCTCCTACGGAGCGGCCAACACCCAGTCGGAACCGGCCACTTCGGACCTCGGGGTCCGCTCGGGAGCCAGCGCCCACCTGGCCTGGTCGGCGGGTCCGCACCGGTGTCCCGCGAAGCAGCCCGCGCTCCTCATCGCGATGACCGCGATCGAGCAGCTCACCAGTCAGCTGTGCGACGCGGCACTTGCTGTTCCGCTGGGCGAGCTGCTGTGGCGGCCCGGACCGTTCCACCGCGCGCTGGCCCATCTCCCGGTACGTTTCACCCCGCTCGACACGACAGTGACCGCGGACCAGGACGAGCCCCGCGTGGCCGCGCCCGGCAGCACTTCGACGGTGTCGATCAGCTCCTGAGCCGTGTCGCTGGTAGGCCGAACGGGTGAGGGGCGAGAGAATTGCCCGATGAACAGAGAGCGCAGCCGGCGCAACGCCAACCGATGCACAGACGGGGTGGTCCGGTGAGCAGGTACGACAGGTATGACGTCACCGACGAGCAGTGGGAGGGACTGGCCCAGGTCGTACCGCTGCGCAGCCGTAACGAGTGGCCCTCCCGGGTGGACCACCGCACGGTCGCGGAGGAGCAGGAGAGCGCCGAACAGCGGCGCATGGTGGTGCTGCGGGTCCAGATCTTCGCGGACGCGCGCGAGGTCGCCGAGTATCTGGTCGGACAGATTCCGGTGCTGCTCGATCTGACCAGTGCCGAGCCCGATGTGGCCAAGCGGATCCTGGACTTCACCAGCGGGGTGGTCTTCGGGCTGGGCAGCGGGATGCACCGCGTGGACCGCAACGTCTTCCTGCTGTCGCCCATCGGCATGGAGGTCGAGGGCGTGACGGCGGCGGGCGTGCCGGGGGCGTAGGGGCCCCGTCGCACGGGTTGCGGCGCACGGGTTGCGGCGCACGAGCCGCATCGCACGGGTGCGGCGGGAGTCCCGGCGCACGCGGTGCGGGGGTGTCTGGGCACGCCGTGCGGGGTGTTTGCGCACTTGGTCCGCGTGTTTGCGCAGTTGGTCCGGATGGTTGCGCATTCGGTCCAGGGTGTTTGCGCATTCGGTCCGGGACGGTTCCGCATTCGGTCCGGATGGTTGCGTGCCTGGTCCCGCGACGTCCGCGCACCCGGCCTACCCCGGTGGGGGGTGCGCCATGCGGGCGGGCGTCGGCTTACCCCGATCGAAGGACGGCCGATCCGGCGGAACGGTTCGCCAGTGAGCCGCGTGCGTACGGTCCGGGGCATGTCCGAACCCTGCCCTGAGGCCCGTGAGCCCGATTTCGATTCCGAGTCCGAGCCCGGCGATGCTCGGGCCGGGCTGCTGCCGGGTCGCGTGTCCGGGTCAGACGATCGTCGAGATGCGCTGCCGGGCAGCGTGTCGGACTCCGGCTCCGAACGAGCGGGGCTGCCGGGCCGCGTGTCCGGGTCCGACCGGTCCGGGTCCGACCGGTCCGGGTCCGCCTCCGGTCGATCCGGGCTGCGGGACCGTACCGGCACCGCCCGGCGGGCGGGACGGCCGGCCGGCCCCGTCGTGACCGAGCTGCGGCTCTCCGCGTTCGCGGGGCACCGGGGCACGGCCGTGCCAGTGGGCCCGCTCACCCTTCTCGCCGGCCCCTCCGGCAGCGGCAGGTCGAGTGTGCTGCGGGCCTACGAGGCGCTGGCCGGACTCGCGGCAGGCGCGACGCTCGGCGAGGTGTTCCCGGACCCGGCGGCGTGCGTGCCCGAACGAGCCGTGGCGGATCGGCAGGGTCGGCGCGGATTCCGGCTCGGGTGCACGGCGGACGGCCCGGCCGGACCGGTCCGACTCGACCTCGCCGTCCAGGCCGAGCCCACCCTCCGGATCGTCGGTGAGCGGCTGACCAGGGCCGGGGAGACCCTGCTCAGCACCGCGCTGCGCGATCCGGGACGCCCGGCGGTCCACGCGGCCTGGCACACCGCGGGCGAGGTCCCGGTGACGCGCGAACGGCTGCCGGACGACCGGCTGGGTACGGCGCTGCTGCCGCTGCGGGTCGCGGGCCGGACAGCTACAGGTGCTGGCCGCTGCCGAACAGATGGTGGTCGCGCTGCGTTCGGTCCACGTCTGCGAACCACGGTCTCATCGGATGCGGGCACCCGTGCCACCGGGCGATTCCCTCCTGCGCCGCGACTGCGGGAACCTCGCGTCGGTGCTGCACGGTACGCAGACCCGGTCCCGGCTACGGCACGCCCGGCTGGTCGCGCTGGCGAACGCGGGCTGCGCCCGGCCCGTGACCGGGATCGGTGTCGAGCGCCTCGCGGACGGGCGCGTCAGTGCCGTGGTGGACCGGGGCGACGGACGCGGCACCGCGCTGGAACGGCTCGGCGACGGCGAACTGCGTTACCTGGCACTCGCCGTGGCCCTTCTGGCAGGGCCCGGCGTGGGTCCGTCACAGGCCCCGTCCGAGGTGCCCTCGGCGCTGCGGACCCGCACGGTGCTGGCCGACGGACTCGACCGGGACCTGGATTGCCGGCAGACGCGCGAGCTGCTGGCCGCGGCGGTCGCCGAGACCGGTGCAGGTCATGTCCGGCTGCTCGGCACGGTGACGGAGGCAGGCGCCGCACGGGCCCGCGGGACGGCCGGAGCGGCGGTGGTAGACCTTGTGCCGTGACAGAACTCGACGTACAGACACTGCAGCGACGGCTCGCGGCTTTCGCGGCCGCACGCGACTGGGAGCAGTACCACACCCCGAAGAACCTGGCGGCGGCGCTGAGCGTCGAGGCGTCCGAACTCCTGGAGATCTTCCAGTGGCTGACGCCCGAACAGTCGGCCCGGGTGATGGAGGATCCCGGTACGGCGCACCGGGTGTCGGACGAGGTCGCCGATGTGCTCGCGTATCTGCTGCAGTTCTGCGAGGTGTTGGGCATCGACCCGCTGACTGCCCTGGCGGCCAAGATCGAGCGGAATGAGGTGCGCTTCCCGGCTTCTAAGGGCACCGATGCCCCTGATCGTCACTCTTCGGAGTGATCAACTTATGCACAATCGACGGGGTGTCCACAGATTTCCGAAATCCTCTGGCGTTTCGGTACCACGACCCTCACTGTGGGTAATGAAAGAGGTGAGCGGGTTTTCGTACAGAACGGGGGCAACGCATGGAAGCGGAGCGGCTGGTAGCAGTCATCAGGCGGGCACTGGCGCAGAGCAGGGGCACGCCCGACATCATCGCCGAGGCCTGGCAGGCTCAGGCGCTGGCGCAGGCGATCGGAAGCAGACTGGCGGCGAGCGGTCCCAAGGAGTTACGGGGCGAGGCGAGCGGGCTCAGCGAGATCGGCGGAAGAAGTAACGGTGCGCTGGACCACCCGGCGGCGCGGGCCGGGGTGGCCCGGGCGGCGCAGCTCTCCGAAGTCGCCGATCCGCGCGCGGCACTGAGCGGTCTGGGCACGCTCCTCGGGGAGGTGGGGATAGCGCTGGTCGGAGTGGCGTGCGAGACCGACGAGCAGAGCCTGTACTGGCAGTGCATGGAGGCGATCGACGCCGCCGACGAGTCGACGGACCGGGTCCACGGAATGCTCCGGCTGCTCGACGAACGGGACCGCGAACGTCAGCAGGATCTGGAACGCGGCAGGGAGCGGGACGGCCCCCACGGCGTCCTCCATGGACCGGGTCCCGCCGCAGGCCGGCTGTGAGAGCCCGCCATCCCGGATGACCGCGCTCCAGGATGACCCACCAACTCGTATGACCCACCGACCCGGATGACCTGCCGTCCCTGATGACCCGGACGCAGCGGCGGGCGGCGGGGCGAGAGCTCGGGGGCACGCCGCAGTACGGCGACGCGCCGCATCCAACCCCCTTCGGGACTTGCCGGCAGGGGACATGGCAGGAAGGAGCCGGCGGGTCCGGGCTCATCCATGCACACCGGCGGGGAACGGTGCAGGATGGATGCATGGATCTTCGAATCTTCACCGAGCCCCAGCAAGGGGCGAGCTACGACACGCTGCTCAGCGTCGCCAAGGCGGCCGAGGACCTGGGCTTTGACGCCTTCTACCGCTCCGACCACTATCTGCAGATGGGGCAGGGGGACGGACTCCCGGGCCCGACGGACGCATGGATCACGCTGGCCGGGCTGGCGCGCGAGACCAAGCGCATCCGCCTCGGCACACTGATGACTGCGGGGACCTTCCGGCTCCCCGGCGTACTGGCCATCCAGGTGGCCCAGGTCGACCAGATGTCCGGCGGCCGCGTCGAACTCGGCCTGGGTGCAGGCTGGTTCGAGGATGAGCACAAGGCGTACGGCATCCCGTTCCCCCAGGACAGGCTCGCCCGGCTCGAGGAACAGCTGGCGATCGTCACGGGGCTGTGGTCGACCGAGGTCGGCAAGACGTTCAGTTACGACGGCACCTACTATCAGCTCACCGACTCGCCCGCGCTGCCCAAGCCGGCGCAGGCCAAGGTGCCGGTACTGATCGGGGGGCACGGCGCGAAGCGCACGCCGCGACTGGCCGCCCAGTACGCCGACGAGTTCAACATCCCGTTCGCCTCGCTGGAGGACAGCGAGAAGCAGTTCGGCCGGGTCAGGGAAGCGGCCGTGACCGCGGGCCGGGCACCGGACGACCTGGTGTACTCCAACGCCCTGATCGTCTGCGTCGGCAAGGACGACGCCGAGGTGGCGCGCCGTGCCGCCGTCATCGGGCGTGACGTCGCGGAGCTCAAGGCGAACGGGCTGGCGGGCTCGCCCGCCGAAGTGGTCGACAAGATCGGCCGGTTCGAAGCCATCGGGGCATCGCGGATCTACCTCCAGGTGCTTGATCTCGACGACCTCGATCACCTGGAACTGATCTCGTCGAAGGTCCAGTCCCAGCTCACCTGAGATCAGGAGCGCCTGTGCCACCCGCCCACGAGCCCGTCCCGTCCTCCGCCGGGAGGCCGTCCCGCCCGCTCGCCGCAGCCCTCGCCGCCGGTACGGTCCTGCTCGACGGCGGCCTCTCCAACCAACTGGAGGCGCAGGGCTGCGATCTGTCCGACGCGCTGTGGTCCGCCCGGCTGCTCGCCGACGGACCCGGGCAGATCGAGGCGGCGCACACGGCCTATGTGCGGGCGGGTGCGCAGGTGCTCATCACCGCCAGCTACCAGGCGAGCTTCGAGGGATTCGGGCGGCGCGGGACCGGGCGGGCGGAGGCGGCCGCTCTGTTCGCCCGCAGCGTCGGGCTGGCCCGGCGGGCGGCCGGTGCGGTGCAGCGGGATGTGTGGGTCGCGGCGTCGGTCGGCCCGTACGGGGCGGTGACCGCGGACGGGGCCGAGTACCGGGGGCGCTACGGGCTCTCGGTCCGGGAGCTGGAGCGCTTCCACCGCCCCAGGATCGAGGCGCTGGCCGCCGCCGGCCCCGATGTGCTGGCGCTGGAGACGGTGCCGGACACCGATGAGGCGCAGGCGCTGCTGCGGGTGGCGGAGGAATGCGGACTGCCTGTCTGGCTCTCCTACACCGTGGCGGGCTCGCAGACCCGGGCGGGACAGCCGCTGGAGGAGGCGTTCGGCCTTGCCGCGGGGCGCGAGGGCGTGGTGGCGGTCGGGGTGAACTGCTGCGATCCGGCGGACGCGGACCGGGCGGTCCGGACGGCGGCGGAGGTGACCGGCAAGCCCGTCGTCGTCTATCCGAACAGCGGCGAACGCTGGGATGCCGAAGGGCGGGGCTGGACCGGTGGCGTCACGTTCGAGCCCGGCCGGGTCCGGGGCTGGCAGGCCGACGGTGCGCGGCTGGTCGGCGGCTGCTGCCGGGTCGGTCCGGCCACCATCGCAGAACTGGCCGTACTGCTCCGGCCGCCGGGGGCGCACGGCCTGGAAGGAGGGGAGGGCGAGCCGGAGACGGAGTGAAATTGCCTGGTGAGAGGGAGTGAACCGGGCCATACTCGGACGCGTGTTCCTGACGATCAGTACAACCGGCACCCCGGAACGACCCGCCACCGATCTCGGCTTCCTGCTGCACAAGCATCCCGAGAAGGCGCAGTCGTTCTCCACCTCCCACGGCACCGCCCACGTCTTCTACCCAGAGGCGTCCGCGGAGCGTTGCACGGCGGCGCTGCTGCTGGAGGTCGATCCCGTGGCCCTGGTGCGGCGGGGCAAGGGCAAGGGTCGGGGCGGCGCCCCGGACGCGGCGCTGGCCCAATACGTCAACGACCGCCCCTACGCCGCCTCCTCGCTGCTGTCGGTCGCGATGAGCACCGTCTTCAAGTCCGCGCTGAGCGGCACCTGCAAGGCGATGCCCGAGCGGGCCGAGGCTCCGTTGCCGCTGCGGATCGAGGTGCCCGTGCTGCCGGCCCGGGGTGGTGCCGAGCTGGTGCGCAAGCTCTTCGGGCCGCTCGGCTGGACGCGGGTGGACGCGGTGGCCGTACCCCTGGACGAGCAGTTCCCCGAGTGGGGGGACTCGCGGTACGTGACGCTCGTGCTGGAAGGGGAGTTGCGGCTGGTGGACGCGCTGCGCCAGCTGTACGTCCTGCTGCCGGTACTCGACGACGCCAAGCACTACTGGGTGGCGCCGGACGAGGTGGACAAGCTGCTGCGGGCCGGCGAGGGCTGGCTGGCCGAACACCCCGAGCAGAAGCTGATCACCAGTCGTTATCTGTCCCGGCGCTGGAGCCTGACCCGGCAGGCGATGGAGCGGCTGGAGCTGGTGCGCCTCGCCGAGTCCGACGACCTCGACGTCGAGAGCATCGACAACGCCGTCGACGAGTCGACCGACACCGAGGAACGGCCGGTGCCGCTCGCCGAACAGCGGCGGACCGCGATCCTGGCCGCGCTGGGCAGTGCCGGGGCGGCCAGGGTGCTCGACCTCGGCTGCGGCCAGGGCCAGTTGGTGCAGGCGCTGCTGAAGGATGTGCGCTTCACCGAGATCGTCGGAGTCGACGTCTCGATGCGTGCCCTCACCATCGCCTCGCGCCGGCTGAAGCTGGACCGGATGGGGGAGCGGCAGGCCGCCCGCGTCACGCTCCAGCAGGGCTCGCTCACGTACACCGACAAACGGCTCAAGGGCTACGACGCGGCAGTGCTGAGCGAGGTCATCGAGCACCTCGACCTGCCGCGGCTGCCCGCGCTCGAATACGCGGTGTTCGGTTCGGCCCGCCCCCGCACGGTGCTGGTGACCACGCCGAACGTCGAGTACAACGTCCGCTGGGAGACGCTCCCGGCAGGGCGCGCCCGGCACGGCGACCACCGCTTCGAGTGGACCCGGGCCGAGTTCCGGGACTGGGCGGGCGAAGTGGCCCGCCGGCACGGGTACGGGGTGGAGTTCGTGCCGGTGGGCCCCGACGACCCGGAGGTGGGGCCGCCCACCCAGCTGGCCGTGTTCACCCTGACCGCAGCCGACGAGACCGAGAAGGAGGCGAAAGCCGCATGAGCAGTACCAGTGACAGCACCACGCGCACCCTGCCGGTGACCGACCTCTCCCTCGTGGTCCTCGTCGGAGCGAGCGGATCGGGCAAGTCCACTTTCGCCCGCAGGCACTTCAAGCCGACCGAGATCGTCTCCTCGGACTTCTGCCGGGGCCTCGTCGCCGACGACGAGAACGACCAGAGCGCCAGCCGGGACGCCTTCGACGTCCTGCACTACATCGCGGGAAAGCGCCTGGCCGCCGGGCGGCTGACCGTCGTCGACGCGACGAACGTCCAGCCCGAGAGCCGCCGTCAGCTCGTACAGCTGGCACGTGAGCACGACGTGCTGCCCATCGCCATCGTCCTCGACCTGCCCGAGGAGGTCTGCCTCGCCCGCAACGCGGCCCGCCCGGACAGGGCCGACATGCCCCGCCACGTCGTCCAGCGCCACCGCCGCGAGCTGCGCCGTTCGCTGCGCGGCCTGGAGCGCGAGGGCTTCCGCAAGGTCCACATCCTGCGCACCGAGGAGGAGGCCGAGCGCGCCGAAGTGGTGCGGGAGCGCCGCTACAACGACCTCCGACACCTCACCGGTCCCTTCGACATCATCGGCGACATCCACGGCTGCAGCTCCGAGCTGGAGACCCTGCTCGGCAAGCTCGGCTACCTGGACGGGGCGCACCCCGAAGGGCGCACGGCGGTCTTCGTCGGCGACCTCGTCGACCGCGGCCCGGACAGTCCCGGGGTGCTGCGCCGCGTCATGTCCATGGTGTCGGACGGCAACGCACTGTGTGTTCCCGGCAACCACGAGAACAAGCTCGGCCGCTACCTCAAGGGCCGCAAGGTCCAGCAGACCCACGGACTCGCGGAGACCATCGAGCAGCTGGAGCGCGAGGACGCCGAGGGACCGGAGTTCCGGGAACAGGTCAAGGCGTTCATCGACGGGCTCGTCAGCCACTACGTGCTGGACGGCGGCCGGCTGGTCGTCTGCCACGCCGGTCTGCCCGAGAAGTACCACGGGCGCACCTCCGGACGGGTCCGCTCGCACGCGCTGTACGGCGACACCACCGGGGAGACCGACGAGTTCGGCCTTCCGGTGCGCTACCCGTGGGCGGAGGACTACCGGGGCCGTGCCGCCGTCGTCTACGGCCACACCCCCGTACCCACCACCTCCTGGGTCAACAACACGCTCTGCCTGGACACCGGAGCGGTCTTCGGCGGGAAGATGACCGCGCTGCGCTGGCCGGAGCGCGAGCTCGTCGACGTGCCGGCCGAGCAGGTCTGGTACGAGCCGGTGAAGCCGCTGACCACCGAGGCGCCGGGCGGCCGTGAGGGCCGTCCGCTGGACCTCGCCGATGTGCAGGGCCGCCGGATCGTGGAGACCCGGCACATGGGCCGCGTCGCAGTGCGCGAGGAGAACGCGGCGGCCGCGCTCGAGGTCATGAGCCGGTTCGCCATCGACCCGCAGCTGCTCGCCTACCTCCCGCCGACCATGGCGCCGACGGCCACCTCGCACGAGGAGGGGTACCTGGAGCACCCGGCGGAGGCGTTCGCGCAGTACCGGGCGGACGGCGTCGGCAAGGTCGTGTGCGAGGAGAAGCACATGGGCTCGCGGGCCGTGGCCCTGGTCTGCCGGGACGCGGAAGCCGCACGGGAACGCTTCGGCACGGGGGGCTCGTCCGAGAGCGGCGGAGGCCCGACGGGAGCCCTGCACACCCGTACGGGACGCCCGTTCCTGGACGATGCCGCGCTCACCGAGGTCGTCCTCGGCCGGCTGCGCGCGGCGGTCACCGCCGCCGGGCTGTGGGAGGAATGGGACACCGACTGGGTGCTTCTCGACGCCGAGTTGATGCCCTGGTCCCTCAAGGCGGCCGGACTGCTCCGCTCGCAGTACGCGGCGGTCGGCGCCGCCTCGGGCGCGGTGCTGCCCGCGGCCACCAAGGCTCTCGCGGCGGCAGCGGAGCGCGGCGTCGACGTCGGCGCGCTCGCGGACCGGCAGCAGGGCCGGGCCGAGGACGCGGCGGCGTTCACCGAGGCCTACCGCCGCTACTGCTGGAGCACCGAGGGGCTGGACGGGGTGCGCCTGGCACCGTTCCAGATCCTCGCCGTGCAGGGCCGCTCGCTCGCCTCCGTACCCCATGACGAGCAGCTGGCCTGGCTGGACCGGCTGGTGGAGCACGACCCCACGGGGCTGCTCCAGGTCACCCGGCGGCTCGTCGTCGACACCGCCGACGAGGCCTCGGTCCGCTCCGGCGTCGACTGGTGGCTGGAGATGACCGGCCGCGGCGGCGAGGGCATGGTCGTCAAGCCGCTCGGCGCCCTGGTCAGGGACGGCAAGGGCAGGCTGGTCCAGCCCGGCATCAAGGTGCGCGGCCGGGAGTACCTGCGGATCATCTACGGGCCCGAGTACACCCGTCCGGAGAACCTGGACAGGCTGCGCGGCCGGTTCCTGGGCCACAAGCGCTCGCTCGCCCTGCGCGAGTACGCGCTGGGCCTCGAAGCCCTGGACCGGCTGGCCGAGGGTGAGCCGCTGTGGCGGGTCCACGAGGCGGTGTTCGCGGTGCTGGCGCTGGAGTCGGAGCCGGTGGACCCGCGGCTGTAGGGGCCTTCGGCGGCCCGGGACCGGGGCGGGTCCCGGGCCGCCGGCAGAACCGGCTGGCGATTCGCCGGGTGAACGGTGCTCCACGCGGTGAGGATGTGGGCATGGGATTCCATGTCGACTCCGAGGCCGGGCGGCTGCGCCGCGTCATCCTGCACCGCCCCGATCTGGAACTGAAACGCCTCACCCCGAGCAACAAGGACGCGTTGCTCTTCGACGACGTGCTCTGGGTGCGCCGGGCCCGCCAGGAGCACGACGGCTTCGCGGACGTGCTGCGCGACCGCGGTGTGGAGGTGCACCTCTTCGGCGATCTGCTCCGCGAGTCCCTGGAGATCCCGGTGGCCCGGCGGCTCGTGCTGGACCGGGTCTTCGAGGAGAAGGAGTACGGCCCGCTCGCCACCGAGCATCTGCGGGCCGCCTTCGAGGAACTCTCCACCACCGAACTCTGCGAGGCGCTGGTCGGCGGGATGACCAAACGGGAGTTCCTGGAGCGGCACAACGAGCCGACCTCGGTCCGCTTCCACGTCATGGACCTGGACGACTTCCTGCTCGGGCCGCTGCCCAACCACCTCTTCACCCGCGACACCTCGGCCTGGATCTACGACGGGGTCTCCATCAACGCCATGCGCTGGCCGGCCCGGCAGCGCGAGACCGTTCACTTCGAGGCGATCTACCGGCACCACCCCCTCTTCACCGGCCCCGAGGCGGGCGTCTTCCACCACTGGTCGGAGGGCCAGGACGACTACCCCTCCACCATCGAGGGCGGCGACGTCCTGGTGATCGGCAGGGGCGCCGTCCTCATCGGGATGAGCGAGCGCACCACCCCGCAGGCGGTGGAGATGCTGGCCCGCGGACTCTTCGACGCCGGGTCCGCGCACACGATCGTGGCGCTCGACATGCCCAAGAGCCGGGCGTTCATGCACCTAGACACGGTGATGACGATGGTCGACGGGGACACCTTCACCAAGTACGCGGGCCTGGGCATGCTCCGCTCGTACACCATCGAGCCCGGGGACGGCCCGCGAGACCTCAAGGTCACCGACCATCCGCCGGAGCACATGCACCGGGCCATCGCGGAGGCGCTGGGTCTGGACTCGATCCGGGTCCTCACCGCCACCCAGGACGTGCACGCCGCCGAGCGCGAGCAGTGGGACGACGGCTGCAACGTCCTGGCCGTCGAACCGGGAGTCGTGGTGGCCTACGAGCGCAACGCCACCACCAACACCCACCTGCGCAAAGAGGGCATCGAGGTCATCGAGATCCGCGGCAGCGAACTGGGCCGGGGGCGCGGCGGGCCCCGCTGCATGAGCTGTCCGGTGGTCCGGGACCCGGTGTGACCGGACGGGGCGCGCCCCCTCGGGGGAGTGGCGGAACTATGGGAAGCACCCTGTATAGCGATGCATAGCGTCGTATAGACTTCCAGGACTTCCGCATGCGTCCCCCCGCCCGACCCAGGAGCAGTCACCATGGCCATAGACCTCGCAGGCCGCCACTTCATCAAGGAGCTGGACTTCACGGCCGAGGAGTTCCGCGGCCTGATCGACCTGGCTGCCGAGCTCAAGGCGGCGAAGAAGGCGGGGGCCGAGGTGCAGCGGCTGCGTGGCCGGAACATCGCACTGATCTTCGAGAAGACCTCGACCCGGACCCGGTGCGCCTTCGAGGTGGCCGCCGCCGACCAGGGTGCGTCCACGACGTACCTCGACCCCACCGGGTCCCAGATGGGGCACAAGGAGTCCGTGCGGGACACCGCCCGGGTCCTCGGCCGGATGTTTGACGGGATCGAGTACCGCGGTGACAGTCAGGAGTCCGTCGAGGCGCTGGCGGCGTACGCCGGAGTGCCGGTCTTCAACGGACTCACCGACGACTGGCACCCCACCCAGATGCTCGCCGACTTCCTCACGATGACCGAGCACAGCGAGAAGCCGCTGGAGCGGATCACCTTCGCCTACCTCGGTGACGCCCGGTTCAACATGGGCAACTCCTACCTGGTCACCGGAGCCCTGCTGGGCATGGACGTGCGGATCGTCGCGCCGAAGGTCTACTGGCCCGCCGACGAGGTCGTCGCGCAGGCCCACAAGCTCGCCGAGGTCAGCGGGGCGGCCGTCACGCTGACCGAGGACGTCGCCGAGGGGGTGCGCGGCGCCGACTTCGTCGCCACCGACGTCTGGGTCTCGATGGGTGAGCCCAAGGAGGTCTGGGACGAGCGCATCCCCCTCCTCGCGCCGTACGCCGTCACCATGGACGTCCTGCGGGCCAGCGGGAACGCCGACGTGAAGTTCCTGCACTGCCTGCCCGCCTACCACGACCTCGGGACCAAGGTGGGGCGGGAGATCCACGCCCGGCACGGTCTGACCGAGCTGGAGGTCAGCGACGAGGTCTTCGAGTCCGAGCACTCCCTCGTCTTCGACGAGGCGGAGAACCGGATGCACACGATCAAGGCCGTCCTGGTGGCCACGCTGGGCGGGCGCTGACACGGTCGTACCACATGTTCATACGCCCAATTGGGTGAACATGCGCACGGGTGCCTATTATGGTCCTCGTTGGTGGGGTTCGGGCTCGCACGCTCGAACCCCATTTTCGTGTGCGCCCCCGGCCCCCACGCCTCCGGGGTGCACAGTCCCCCCACGTGCCACCAGAGATGAGATCAACGCCGTGAGCCCCCTGCGCCTGCCCGGCCCGCCGCACCGCGTCAAGGACCCCCACCAGCTGATCGCCGAGTCGGGCGCCGACCTGGAGGGGCACGGCCTCAAGCGCACCATGGGGCTCTTCCAGCTGGTGTGCTTCGGAGTCGGCGCCGTCGTGGGCACCGGCATCTTCGTCGGCCTCTCGGACAGCGTCGCCGAGGCCGGACCCGCTGTCGTGCTCTCCTTCGTGCTGGCCGCGGTCACCTGCATCTTCACCGCCTTCTCGTTCGCCGAGCTGGGCAGCGCGGTCCCGGTCTCCGGCAGCTCGTACTCCTTCGCCTACGCCACTCTCGGCGAACGCGTCGCCTTCCTCGTCGGCTGGTGCCTGCTCCTGGAGTACGGCGTGTCGGTGTCCGCCGTGGCGGTGGGCTGGAGCCAGTACGTCAACGAGCTGCTCAACAGCATCTTCGGCTGGCAGCTGCCCGCTGCGGTCTCCTCGGGACCCGGTGACGGCGGCGTGATCAACCTCCCCGCGGTCATCGTGGTCATGATGGCCGCCACCCTGCTGGTGCGCGGCATCCGGGAGAGCGCGGGGGCCACGGCCGCGATGGCCATCCTCAAGATCACCATCCTGATCATGTTCTGCGTGATCGCCTTCACCGCCTTCGAGCACGGCAACCTGACCCCGTTCGCGGCCCACGGCGCGGGCGGTGTCACCGCGGGGGCGTCGCTGGCGTTCTTCTCGTACATCGGGTTCGACGCCATCACCACCGCGGGCGAGGAGGTCAAGAACCCCCGGCGGAACATCCCGCTGGCGATCATGATCTGCATCGGGCTGGTCACCCTGCTCTACTGCGCGGTGGCACTCGCCGCCATCGGCGCCCTGGGCCCGGACGCGGTCTCCGACAAGCCGGCCGCGCTCTCGCTGATCGTCAACCAGGTCACCGACTCGACGGTCGGCGGCGGGATCATCGCCTTCGGGGCGGTCGTCGCCATCGCCTCGGTCGTCCTCGCGGTGATGTACGGGCAGACCCGCATTCTCATGTCCATGTCGCGCGACGGCCTGATCCCGCGGGTCTTCGAGCGGATCTCGCCGCGGACCTCGACGCCGGTCGCCAACACCTGGATCGTGGCCGCCGTCTTCGCCGTACCCGCGGCCTTCTCGTCGCTCGACGTGGTGGTCAACCTGACGACCATCGGGACACTCGCCACCATGGTCGCGGTCAACATCGCCGTGATCGTGCTGCGCCGCCGCAACCCCGAGGTGAAGGGCTCCTTCCGGGTTCCGCTCTACCCGTTCAGCCCGCTGCTCGGCGTCGGCTTCTGCGTCTACCTCATGTACGGGACCGGCTGGGCGACCTGGGTGCAGTTCGCGGTGTTCCTGGCGGTCGGCGCGGTGGTGTACGCCTGCTACGGCCGCAGCCGGTCGCGGCTGGCGGGCCCGACCGCCGGCTGACCGACGTCCGGTCAGTCCGCGGGGGCGCGGGCGACGGCAGGGTGAACCACACCGCCTTGCCGTGCTCCGTCGTGCGGTGACCGCAGGACGAGCTGAGGGTGCGGATCAGCAGCAGCCCGCGGCCGTGCTCCTGCCAGGGGTCCGGCTCGCTGCCCGGCCCGGGGCGGGAGAGATCGCCCGGCGGGGCGGGATCGCGGTCGTGCACCTCGACCTGGCAGCCGGTCGGCAGCAGCTCCACCACCAGCTCGATGGGCTCGTCACCGGGAGTGTGCTCCACCGCGTTGGCCACGAGCTCGGCGGTGAGCAGTTCGGCGGTGTCGCTGTCGGCCGGGGCGTCGTCGATGTCCGCCAGCGCCGTACGGATCAGGGCGCGGGCGATCGGCACGGCCGCAGCCGAGTGCGGCAGTGCGACTCGCCAGGAGGCGGGAGCGGGGACATCGGGCGGCACGGTGGGTTTCCGTTCGAGAGGCCAAGAAGTTCGGGGTTCATTACTTCTTGCCTTCAACCATACGAAGCCACACGACACGGGCAAGGGGCTGTCGACCGGCACGAAGGGGACGTTCGTCACTACGGCCTCACGCTCCGCTTATCGCGTTCTCCTGACGGAAGTCACGCGCGAGTGATAAATTCGGAGCACGCAGCAGCCCGACGGCTGAAGGGGATCACCCTCCATGAGTCCGTTTCCCAGCTCCGCACCACGTACGGAGAACTGGCGCCACCTCCGGGTCACGACGCAGGACGGTGTCGCCACCGTCACGCTCGCCCGCCCCGAGAAACTCAACGCGCTCACCTTCGGCGCCTACGCGGATCTGCGCGACCTCCTGGCCGAGCTGTCCCGTGAGCGCTCCGTGCGGGCCCTGGTGCTGGCCGGTGAGGGGCGCGGGTTCTGCTCCGGCGGCGATGTGGACGAGATCATCGGCGCCACCCTCGCGATGGACACCGCCCAGCTGCTGGACTTCAACCGGATGACCGGCCAGGTCGTGCGGGCCCTGCGCGAATGCCCCTTCCCGGTCGTCGCCGCCGTGCACGGCGTCGCCGCGGGAGCGGGCGCCGTCCTCGCACTGGCGGCGGACTTCCGGGTCGCCGACCCGTCGGCCCGGTTCGCGTTCCTCTTCACCCGGGTCGGACTCTCCGGCGGTGACATGGGCGCCGCCTACCTGCTGCCACGGGTGGTGGGTCTCGGGCACGCCACCCGGCTGCTGATGCTCGGCGAACCCGTCCGCGCGCCCGAGGCCGAGCGCATCGGGCTGATCAGCGAGCTGGCCGACGAGGGCCGGGCCGACGAGCGGGCCGCGGAGCTCGCCCGCCGCCTCGCCGACGGCCCCGCGCTCGCCCTCGCCCAGACCAAGGCGCTGCTCACCGCCGAACTCGACATGCCGCTGGCCGCCGCCGTGGAGCTCGACGCCGCCACGCAGGCCCTGCTGATGCACGGCGAGGACTACGCCGAGTTCCACGCTGCCTTCACCGAGAAGCGGCCGCCGAAGTGGCAGGGCCGGTAGCGCGATGACGGCCCCCGGGAACCCGCACACCGAGGACCCGCACCCCGGCCTCACCAAGCCCGCCCTGCGCCGCATCGCGGTCATCGGCGGCGGCCCCGGCGGGCTGTACGCCGCGGCGCTGCTCAAGCGGCTGGGGCCGGAGCGCGAGATCACCCTCTGGGAGCGCAACGCCCCCGACGACACCTTCGGCTTCGGCGTCGTGCTCTCCGACGAGACCCTCGGCGGCATCGAGCACGCCGACCCCACGGTCCACCGCGCACTCCAGCAGGAGTTCGTCCGGTGGGACGACATCGACATCGTCCACCGCGGCCACACCCAGACCTCCGGCGGCCACGGCTTCGCGGCGCTCGGCCGCCGCCGGCTGCTGGAGATCCTGCACGAGCGCTGCGCCTCGCTCGGGGTACGGCTCCGCTTCCGTGAGGAGGCACCGCCCGCCGCCGAACTCGCCGCCTCCCACGACCTGGTGATCGCCGCCGACGGCGTGCACAGCCCCACCCGCACCGCCCACGCGGACAGCTTCGGACCCCGCCTCACCACCCACCGCTGCCGCTACATCTGGCTCGCCGCCGACTTCGCCCTGGACGCCTTCCGCTTCGAGACCGCCGAGACCGCGTACGGCGTGATGCAGCTGCACGCCTACCCGTTCTCCCGCCCGGCGGGGCCACTCGGGCCGCCGGACGGGACCGGCGCCTCGACCGTCATCGTGGAGATGCGCGAAGAGGTCTGGCGGGCGGCCGGCTTCGACACCTGCGACGCGGACGAGTCGACCCGGCACTGCGCCAAGATCTTCGCCGGCGCGCTCGGCAACCGGCCGCTGCGCTCCAACAACTCCTCCTGGCTCACCTTCAGTACCGTCGTCAACGCCCACTGGTCGCACGGCAACACGGTCCTCATCGGCGACGCCGCCCACACCGCGCACTTCTCCATCGGCTCCGGCACCAAACTCGCCGTCGAGGACGCCCTCGCGCTCGCCGCCTGCATCGAGGAGCAGCCGGACCTGGCAGCCGCCCTCGCCGCGTACGAGCACGAGCGCCGCCCCGTCGTCGAATCCACCCAGCGGGCCGCCGCCGCCAGCCTGCGCTGGTTCGAGGAGCTGGGTACGTACGTCGACCAGCCGCCCCGCCAGTTCGCGTTCAACCTCCTCACCCGCAGCCGCCGCGTCACCCACGACAACCTGCGACTGCGCGACACCGCTTTCGCCGCGGCCGTGGAGGAGGAGTTCGGCTGCCCGCCCGGCACCCCGCCGATGTTCACCCCGCTGCGGCTGCGCGGACTGGAGCTGCGCAACCGCGTCGTCGTCTCACCGATGGACATGTACTCGGCCACCGACGGTGTCCCCGCTGACTTCCACCTCGTCCACCTCGGGGCCAGGGCGCTCGGCGGCGCCGGGCTCGTCATGACGGAAATGGTCTGCGTGAGCCCCGAGGGCCGCATCACCCCCGGCTGCACCGGTCTCTACACCTCGGCGCAGGCCGAGGCCTGGAGGCGGATCACCGACTTCGTGCACACCGGATCGCCCGGCACCGCCATCGGCATCCAGCTCGGCCACTCCGGCCGCAAGGGCTCCACCCGACTGATGTGGGACGGCATCGACCAGCCGCTCGACGAGGGCAACTGGCCACTCGTGGCAGCCTCCCCGATCCCGTACGAGCAAGGCGTCAACCAGGTCCCGCACGCCTTGGACCGGGCCGGCCTCGACGCCGTGCGCGAGCAGTTCGCGGACGCCGCCGGGCGCGCCGACGCCTGCGGGTTCGACCTCCTGGAACTCCACTGCGCCCACGGCTATCTGCTCTCCGGCTTCCTCTCCCCGCTCACCAACCAGCGCACCGACGGGTACGGCGGATCGCTGTCGAACCGGCTCCGCTTCCCGCTGGAGGTCTTCGACGCGGTCCGCGACCGGTGGCCGGACGACCGGCCGATGACCGTCCGGATCTCCGCCACGGACTGGGCCGAGGGCGGCACGACGGCCGAGGACGCCATCGAGATCGCCCGCGCGTTCGTCGCGCACGGCGCCGACGCCATCGACGTCTCCACCGGCCAGGTCGTCCCCGGGGAACGGCCCGAGTACGGGCGCTCCTACCAGACCCCGTACGCCGACCGGATCCGCAACACCCTGTGCGTGCCCGTCATCGCGGTCGGTGCCATCTCCTCCTGGGATGACGTCAATTCCCTCCTGCTGGCCGGACGTTCCGACCTCTGCGCCCTGGCCCGCCCGCATCTGTACGACCCGCACTGGACCCTGCACGCGGCAGCCGAACAGGGCTACGCCGGCCCTGGCGCACCCTGGCCGCTGCCGTACCGCGCGGGCAGCCGTACCCCGCCGACGGGCCGCACGGACGCGCCGAAACCACGGCTCACCCTGGGCTGAGCGGCAGGCACTCGTGGCAGCGGCAGGGATCGGGGTGCGGGGCGGCGTGATGGTGGTGCCGTCCGTGGCGCGCGAGCCGCTCCAGCAGCGCGGCCAGTTCCTCGGCCTCCCCACGGGTGCGCGGCTCGGCGCCGCACCGCTTCAGCACCGCCGGGCTGTACACCAACTGGGCCCGGAAGGTGTGCAGATGCCGGGTCCCGGTGTCTATGGTGATCCAACGGCCGGTGTGCCGGCCGTGGCCCACCGCGGTCAGCTGCTCGTGCGCCATGCCGGGGTAGGTGCCGACGACGTAGACCTTCGCCCCGCCCCGGAACGCCTTCGTGCCGGGCCGCAGCTCCGGCCCGAGTTCCCCGTACCGCCGCCACCGCACCACGTTCGCCGCGACCAGCCAGACCGGCCCGGGAGCCTCATCCACCAGCGGCCGCCGCACTGATCAGCAGCCGGTCGGTGACCGCCCGGTAGCCGATCCGGGTGTAGACGCCGTTGCTGGTCGCGTTCGCCAGGTCGGTGAAGAGCGGCACCTCGTCCGCGCCCGACTCCCGGGCCGCGCGGCTCACCGCCGCCGTCACCGCCGCCGCGTAGCCCCGGCCGCGGTGCTCCGGCGGGGTGTAGACCGGAGCGACCCGCACCGCGCCGGCCAGCCGCGGCGAGACGCCCGCCATCGACACGGGGACGCCCCCGTCCTCCCAGAGCGTCAGCCGGCCCTCGGCGGTGCGCTCGGCCACCGCACGCTCGGGGTGGCCGGGGGGCAGGCCGACGTCGGCGGTGAACTGCGGATACCACCGCAGCAGCAGGTCCCGGTCCGCCGGCGTCGCCGCCCGCGGCCGGCCGCCGGGGGCGGGCGACGGCGGGACCAAGTCGCCCAGCCGGTAGAGGCGTTGCTCCTCGTCGACGCGGAACCCCGGCCAGTGGGCCGCCACCGCCTCGGCCGTGGGACGGTCCGCGTTGATGCCGGTGAGCGGGAGAGCGGCCATCAGCGGAGCGACCGCTTCCGGCACGATGCCGTGGAGCAGCGCCGGCCGGGGCGGTGTCCGCACGAGCGTCCCCGCCACCTTGCCGTCGGCACCGCGCCACCAGCCCAGTACCGGGGCGTGCTCGGTGAAGGCGTGCGGGCCGTGCCGCCGCAGGGTCGCGGTGACGGTCAGCACAAGGGTGTGCTCGGCCGGCCTGGCGGCGAGCGAGGTGCCGGCCGCGTCGAGGAAGGCGTCGACGTCGTCGGTGAAGGTCCAGGTCATGCACCCGCATTCTGCCGGGCGCACCGCCTCCGGGGCACGCGCATTAACCGCCTGCGAACTCCGCCCCCGCGTCCCGCAGCCGCTCGTGCAGCAGCCCGAACACCTCGGCCGACCGGCCGCCGGGCCATCCCCCGGGCAGCAGTTCCGGCGGCAGTCCCGGGTCCGCGTACGGCACCTGGCGCCAGGAGTCCAGTGCGGTCAGGTAGTCCCGGTAGGCGTGCTCCGGATCGGGTGCCTCGTCCCCCCGCGCCTCCCAGGCCCGCAGCACCGGCTCGTGGCGCTCCAGGAAGTCGTGGTGCAGCCGGGCGACGGCCGCGAGGTCCCACCAGCGCGCCACCGACTCCCCGGTGGCGGCGAAGCCGAGGTGGTCGCCGCGGAACAGGTCGACGTAGGGGGCGAGCTCCAGCCGCTCCAGCGTGTGCCGGGTCTCGTCGTACAGCCCCGCCGGGGCGATCCAGACACCGGGCGCGGCCGTGCCGAAGCCCAGCCGCGACAGCCGCGAGCGCAGCAGGTGCCGCTTGTGGCGTTCGGCCTCCGGTACGGAGAACACGGCGAGCACCCAGCCGTCGGTGAGCCGGGGCGCCGGGTGCCGGTAGATCCGCCGGTCACCGTCGTCGAGCAGCTGGCGGGCGTCGGCCGAGAGCGCGTACCCGGCCGCTCCGTCCGCCGTGCGGGCCGCTACGAGCAGGCCGCGCCGCTTCAGCCGGGAGACGGAGGACCGGACGGCAGGGGCCTCCACGCCCACGGCACCCAGCAGCCGGATGAGCCCGGACACCGGGAGCGGGGCGTCGCCGGGGGTCCGGCCGTAGGCACCGTAGAGGGTGACGATCAGCGAGCGGGGTGTGTGCGGTTCGGCCATGTGATCATTCTCGGCCCGGCGGGACGGCGGCGGCACCGTCTTCGCAGCCCTCGTCCTCCCGGAGCCGGAACCGCTGCAGTTTGCCGGTGGCCGTCCGGGGGAGTGCGGGCAGGAACGTGATGAGACGGGGGCACTTGTGCGGGGCCAGCTCCGTCCTCATGAAGGTGCGCAGCGCGTCGGCCGAGAGCGTGGAGCCCTCCCGCAGCACCACGTAGGCCGCCACGATCCGGCCGCGCAGCTCGTCCGCCCGGCCCACCACCGCGGCCTCCGCCACCTCGGGGTGGCGCAGCAGGGCGTCCTCGACCTCGGGGCCCGCGATGTTGTAGCCCGAGGAGATGATCATGTCGTCGGCGCGCGCCACGTAGTGGAAGTAGCCGTCCGCGTCGCGCACGTACGTGTCGCCGGTGAGGTTCCAGCCGTGCCGGACGTACTCCCGCTGTCGTTCGTCGGCGAGGTAGCGGCAGCCGACCGGGCCGCGGACGGCGAGCAGACCCGGCTCGCCGTCCTGCACGGGTGCGCCGTCCCGGTCCACCACCCGCGCCTGCCAGCCGGGCACCGGGACGCCGGTGGTGCCGGGGCGGATCGCCCCGTCGGCCGCGGAGACGAAGATGTGCAGCAGCTCGGTGGCGCCGATGCCGTTGATGATGCGAAGCCCGGTCCGCTCGTGCCAGGACTGCCAGGTCGCGACCGGCAGGTTCTCACCCGCCGACACGCAGCGGCGCAGGGCGGAGAGGTCGAACTCGTCGAGCCGGTCGAGCATCACGCGGTAAGCGGTGGGAGCGGTGAAGAGCACCGAGACGCGGTGCGCGGCGAGGGCCGGCAGCAGCTGCTTGGGACCGGCCTGTTCCAGCAGCAGCGCCGAGGCGCCGGCCCGCAGCGGGAACACCACCAGCCCGCCGAGTCCGAAGGTGAAGCCGAGCGGCGGGCTGCCGGCGAACACGTCGTCGGGCTCCGGCCGCAGGATGTGCCGCGAGAAGGTGTCGGCAATGGCCAGGACATCGCGGTGCAGGTGCATGCAGCCCTTGGGGCGGCCGGTGGTGCCCGAGGTGAAGGCGATCAGCGCGACATCGTCCGCGGCGGTGTCCACGGCCCGGTACGGGCCCGGTCTGGCAGCGGCCAGCCGCAGCAGGTCGTCCGGGGCGTCGCCGCCGTACGCGGTGATCCGCAGCCCCGGTACCTGCGCCTTCGCCAGGTCCTCGACCGACCGGACGTCGCACAGCGCGTGGCTGATCCGGGCGATCGAGCAGATCGTGGCGAGTTCGGCGGCCCGCTGCTGGGCCAGTACGGTGACGGCGATCGCGCCGGCCTTCAGCACCGCCAGCCAGCAGGCGGCGAGATCGGGCGTGGTGGGGCCGCGCAGCAGCACGCGGTTGCCGGGCACGACCCCCAGGTCCGAGGTGAGGACATGGGCGAACCGGTCCACCCGGTCGCGCAGCTCCCCGTAACCGATCACCGTGCCGTCGGGCGTACGGAAGGCGGGCCGGTCGGGCCCGAAGCGCTCCGCCGTACGGTCCAGCAGCTCGGCGGCGCAGTTGAGCCGGTCCGGGTAGTGCAGCTCGGGCAGGTCGAAGACCAGTTCCGGCCACTGGTCCGCGGGTGGCAGATGTTCCCTGGCAAAGCTGTCGATGTGCGCTGAGGTGTTCGGGTCCATGAAGGATCGCCCCCTTGTCGCCTCTGGAGCGTATCGTTTGAGTGACGGTAGTCAACGGTCCGCGATAAAACGGGGACGATGAGGCAAGGCGCGACGGCACGGCACACGCAGGGCAACCGACGGGACTCCGACCAGAGAGGCGCCGGTATGACGGCATTCTCGCTCGATCCGGCACAGACCGCCTGGTGCGAGGAACTGCGCACCCTTGCCGAGGAGCGGCTGCGCCCGCTCGCGGAGAAGGGCGAGCCGGGCCACGTCAACCGCCCGCTGGTCGCCGCACTCGGTGAGCTCGGCCTGCTGGACCGGATGCTCGGTTCCGGCGCCCTGGACCTCTGTCTGCTGCGTGAATCCCTGGCCCGGGGCTGCACGGAGGCCGAGACCGCGCTGGCGCTCCAGGGGCTCGGTACGTACCCCGTGGTCCAGGCGGGCACCCCGGCCCACCGCGAGCGCTGGCTGCCCGAAGTCCGGGCCGGCCGTGCCGTCGCCGCCTTCGCGCTCAGCGAGCCGGGGGCGGGGTCGGATGCCGCGGCCCTCGCGCTCGACGCCGTCCACGCGCCGGACGGCTGGCGGCTGACCGGCGAGAAGTGCTGGATCTCCAACGCCCCCGAGGCCGACTTCTACACCGTCTTCGCCCGCACGACGCAAGGCGCCGGAGCCCGCGGAGTCACCGCGTTCCTGGTCCCCGCCGACCGGCCGGGGCTGACCGGGTCGTCCCTCGACATGCTCTCCCCGCACCCCATCGGCACCCTCGCCTTCGACGGCGTACCGGTCACGCCCGACGACGTGCTCGGCGAGCCGGACCGGGGCTTCCGGGTCGCCATGAACACCCTCAACCTGTTCCGGCCCAGCGTCGGCGCCTTCGCGGTCGGCATGGCCCGCGCCGCCCTCGACGCCACGGTCGGCCACACCGCGGAGCGCACCGCGTTCGGCGGGGCGCTGAAAGACCTCCAGGCCGTCGCCCACCAGGTCGCCGAGATGGCCACCCGCACCGAGGCCGCCCGGCTGCTGGTGTACGCGGCCGCCGCGGCGTACGACGCGGGGGAGCCCGGCGTACCGCGGCGCGCCGCCATGGCGAAGCTGTACGCGACGGAGACCGCGCAGTACGTCGTGGACACGGCCGTCCAACTGCACGGCGCCCGCGCCCTGCGCCGGGGCCATCTGCTCGAACACCTCTACCGTGAGGTCCGGGCCCCGCGGATCTACGAGGGCGCCAGCGAGGTCCAGCGCACCATCATCGCCAAGGAGCTGTACGCGAACCGGGAGCCGTCCGCATGAGCCCGATCCACCGGATCAACCCCGCCGAACTCTCACCGCCGGCCGGCTTCTCGCACGCGGTCACGGCCACCGGGAGCCAACTGGTCTTCCTGGCCGGGCAGACCGCACTCGACCAGCAGGGCGACATCATCGGAACCACCCTGCCCGAGCAGTTCGCCACCGCCCTGACCAACCTGTTCACCGCGCTGCGTGCGGCCGGCGGCGCCCCGGCCGACCTGGCCCGGGTCACGGTCTACGCCACCGATGTCGCCGACTACCGCGCCAACGCCGCGGAACTGGGACGGATCTGGCGCCGACTGGCGGGCCGCGACTACCCCGCCATGGCCGTCATCGGAGCGGCGCGGCTCTGGGACGAACAGGCGCTCGTCGAGATCGACGGGGTGGCGGTCCTGCCCTGACCGGGCGGAGACGGTCAACGCCTCGTACGGTCCCGGAAGCCGGGGCCGTACGAGGCGTCCAGGGCGGCGCCGGCCGCCGTCGGATCAGTAGGGCCGCACCAGGAAGTGCGCCGCACCCGGGATGCCGATCTTCAGCAGCTCGTCCTCCTCGGGCGTCGTCTCCCCGCCCGTCTCCTGCTTGAGCACGGCACGCGACATCGCCTGCACCCACATGGCGCGGGGACGGCGGCGCGCCTCCCAGGCGTCGAGCGCGGCGGCGACGTCCGCCTCGTCGTCCAGCGACTGGGCGAGCACCAGCGCGTCCTCCACGGCCATCGCCGCACCCTGCGCGATGTGCGGGGTGCTGGCGTGCGCGGCGTCACCGGCCAGGACCACCCGGCCGACGTGCCACGGCTCCTCGACGGTCACCTGGGAGATCCGCGAGTACACCACCGCTTCCGGTCCGGTGACCGCGGCGAGCGCCTCGGCGACCGGGCCGGAGAACATCGGCAGCCGCTCCTTCAGCTGCGCGTGGGCCTTCTCCGGGTCGGGACGGAAGTCCGCCTCCTCGGCGAACACCGCGCCCAGGTACATGAGTTCGTTCGTGATCGGCGTGAGCAGTGCCTTGGCCGCCTGGCCCGCGGTGCCCATGACGACGCCCTTGACCTGTGCCTGACGGGGCACGGTGACCCGCCAGTTGGCGAAGCCGGTGTACTGCGGGGTGTAGCGGTCGCCGTAGAGCCGGGTGCGCAGGGGCGAGCCGATGCCGTCGAAGCCGACCACCAGGTCCCAGCGGCCGGACGAGCCGTCGGACAGGGTGACGTCCACGCCCTCGCCGTCGTCCGTGAGCCCGGCAACGGTGGCGCCGAAGCGGATGGTGGCCCCGGCGGCCGTGGCGGCGGCGCCGAGCACCTGGGCCAGCGCCGGGCGGGGAATGCCGTTGTTGGAGGGCGCGTCGCCCATCCGGGGCTGCGGTATCTCCGCCAGGGTGTTGCCGGCCGGGTCGGCGATGGTCAGGATCTCCCACTCGAAGCCCGCCTTGAGGCAGTCGTCGAGCACCCCGATCTCCCGCATGACGTGCAGCGCGTTGGACGGCTGGATGATGCCGACGCCCAGGGCGTCGAGCTCGTCGCGGAGTTCGGCGACCTCGACGGTGTGACCGCGCCGGGCCAGGGCGGTGGCGAGCGTCAGCCCGCCGATGCCGCCGCCGTGAATCAGGACGCGCAGTGGTGTTGCCATATCGGATCTCTCCAGAGCGGGAAACAGCGGGAAGACGACGGGAGGGGGAGGGGTCAGCCGGCAACTGCGGGCAGGCTCATCAGGTGGTCCACCAGAGCCAGCAGCACGTCCCGGCCGAACGGCCGCTCGCGCACGTCACCGACCAGCAGGGGGACATGGGGATCGAGGTCGAGAGCTGCCCTGACCTCGTCCGTCGTACGGGTGTTGTGGCCGTGGAAACAGTTGATCGCCACCACGAACGGGATGTCCCGGCTCTCGAAGAAGTCGATCGAGGCGAAACTGGTCTCCAGCCGACGGGTGTCGGCGATCACGACACCGCCGAGCGCGCCGTTGACCAGGTCGTTCCACATGAACCAGAAGCGCTCCTGGCCCGGTGTGCCGAAGAGGTAGACGACCAGCTCGGGACTGACCGTGATCCGGCCGAAGTCCAGCGCCACGGTGGTCGTGTCCTTCCGGCCGACCCCGGCCAGGTCGTCGACGCCGATGCTGGCCTTGGTCAGGAACTCCTCGGTACGCAGGGGCGCGACCTCGCTGACGGCGCCCACCAGGGTGGTCTTGCCGACACCGAAGCCACCGGCGATAAGTATCTTGACAGCGGCCGGGGCCGCCTGACTGGTTGTCATTTTTGCTCAGAGTCTCCGGAGTCCGTCGCGAACAGCGGCCAGCGTGCCCATGTCCGCACCACCGGCCGCCCGTGCCACCGAGAGGGGCGCGCGGGCGAGCAGCAGGCCATGGGCGACCAGGTCCGCCAGCAGGATCTTGGTCACCGAGACCGGGAGGTTGAGGTCCGCGGAGACCTCGGCGACCGCCGCGGGACGGCGGCAGCGGTCCAGGATCATCCGGTGCTCCGGCTGGAGCCGTCCTGGCCTGGCCGCCGCACCGTGTTCGTCCCGCGGATCGTGTGCGGTGGTCAGCACGGTGATGAGGGTGAAGTCGTCCCGCTCGGGGGCGGTCCGGCCACGGGTGATGGTGTACGGGCGCACCATGGTGCCCGCTCCGTCCTCCTCCGGCTCCTCGTCCTCCCAGTGCGGGGTCACGCCTGCGGCCCGTCCCCGCCGCCGAAGGCGTCGAAGCTGCTGCGCACCGGTGTGCTGAGCTTCTGGCCGACCTGCTGGACGAGGTTGTGCATGGCCAGCGACATGATCTCGGCATCCACCTCCTGGGAGGCGACGACGGCCAGGTGCGTGCCCTGGGCGGCCGAGATGATGAAGAGCCACAGGTCCGACAGCTCGACGATCACCTGGTGCACGCCGCCGCCGTTGAAGAGCTGGCCGACACCGCGGGCCAGGCTCTGCTGGCCGGTGCAGATGGCGGCCAGCCGCTCGGCGTCGGAGCGCTCGACGGTGCGCGAATGGCTCACCACCAGGCCGTCGTCCGAGAGCAGCACGGCATTCAGGGTCTCGGCCACCGAGTCCACCAGACCGTCGAGCAGCCAGTCGAGATCCTGGTGAGTGGCGGTTGTGCGTGTCATGACCGTTCTTCTCTCGTGGGAAGGGTGGCGGGCGGGCCGGTCTCCGTCGGCGGCGCGTCGCTCGCACGGGCGGCGCGGGACCGGCGCTGGAAGGCTCCGATCGCCGCTCCCGCCCGACGGGGGGCCGGCCGGGGCAGCGGGTTCTCGTCCGAGCCCGGTGGCTTCGGTGCGGCAGGAGCGGCGGCCGGATCGACCCGCAGTTCGTCCGCGAGGCTGGCCTGCCGTACCCGGCGCGGCAACGGAGGCTCCGCGGCGGGGGAGGCGGGCAGCGCGCGCCGGCCGGGCCCGCCGCCCGCGGCGATGGTCTCCCGCGTCGGCGGAGCCGGATGATCGGGCTCGGCCACCGGCAGCCGCGCGGGGGGTCCGGCGACCGGTTCCGGCTGCCGGGGGCCCGGGACCGGGAAACCGTCCGGGTCCATGTCGATGCCCGCCGGATACGTTGCCGCGTACGGCTGTTGCGGAGTCGTGTACGGATCCTCGGGCGCCGGATACGGCTGGTGCGGCACCGGGTACTGGCCCTCGGCCTTCATGTACGGCTGTTCGGCCGCGGCGTACGGGTCCTCGTGGGCACTGCCGTACGGGGAGACCGGACCGGCGGATCCGTACGGAGCCGTACCGGGTGCGGTGGCGACGTACGCCGCGTACGGGTGCTCGCGGTCGCCGGACGAGTCGTCGGCGGGCGCGGGCTGCGGCTGTCCCTCCGGGTGGGGGAGGCCGGGTCGCGGCTGCCCCTCGCGGTCGGGGAAGGGCTCGGCCGCCACGGTGTACGGGGCTCCTGCGTCCTCGAACGGTGCGCCCGACATGTGCAGTGCCGTGACCCCCGCGAGGGCCTGGCCGCGGCCGCGGCTGGGCAGCGCGCCGCCGTCACCGGTCGCGGCGGGCACCGGGGGCGCGAGGGCGGCGGGGGAGGGCACGCCCACCGGGCCGGTGTGCGGCCCGGAGACCGTGAGCGCGTCGGGCACGAGCACGACGACCCGGGTGCCGCCGAAGGCCGAGGGGCGGAACTCCACCCGCAGCCCGTGCTGGTCGGCCAGGCGGGCGATCACGTACAGGCCGAGCCGGATGTCGTCGGCGTGGGCCAGCACGTCCATCCGGGGCGGACGGCTCATCAGCTCGTTGGCATCGGCCAGTTGCTGCTCGTCCATGCCGAGCCCGCGGTCCTCGACCTCGATGGCCAGCCCCCGGCTCACCCGGGCGGCCCTGACCTCGACCGGACTGGGCGGCTTGGAGAAGCTGAGGGCGTTCTCGATCAGCTCGGCCAGCACGTGGGAGACCGGTCCGACGGCGCGCTCCGTGAGCCACGGCGCGCCGTCGAGATCCAGCACCACCCGGCGGTAGTCCTGCACCTCGCCCTGCGCGGAACGCATCACGTCCAGCAGCGGAACGGGCTTGCGCCAGCGCCGGTGGGGCGAACCGCCCGCGAGGATCACCAGGTTCTCCTCGTAGCGCCGGAGCCGGGCGGTGAGGTGGTCGAGGTCGAAGAGGCCGTCCAGCACCTCGGGGTCCTCGTGCTTGCGCTCCAGCTCGTCCAGCTTCTTCAGCTGCTGGCCGATCAGCTGCTGGGTGCGGCGCGCGATGCGCTGCAGCAGCCGCTCGAAGCCCCGGTGCTGGTCGGCCTGTCTGACGGCCGCCTGCAGGGCGCTGGTGCGGGCCAGGTTGAGCGCGTCGCCTAGCCGGTTCAGCTCGTCGGACCTGCCGCCCTTGCTGTCGGGTGCGATGGCACGGGCCTCCGCCTCGACGTCGATGCGTTCGCCCTTGGCGAGCCGGTCGACCACGTCGGGCAGTGTCTTCTCCAGCTCCTCGGCCCGCTCCTGCAGTCCGCCGATCCGGCGGCGCAGGTCACGGGTCAGGCGCCAGGTGATCCAGATGACCGCGACGACCGCGAGCAGGCCGATCACCGTGGTGAGAACGACCCTGATCAGCAGCGAGACGACGCTGCCCTTGCCCTCCTCGACCACCAGGTCGGTGCGGTGCTCCATCAGCTTCACCAGCTGGGGGGTGAGCTGGTCCATCGCACCGCGCCAGGTCTTCTCCTGGGCGCCGAGGGTGACGAATCCGGCGCTGTCCGGGTCGGCCGGCCGCAGCACCTGCGTCTCCACCCGGGTCTTGGTTTTCCAGGCGGCACTGCCGGCGATCTCCTCCCACATGGCCTTCTCGTCCGGTGGCAGGTAGGGGGCGACCTTGTTGGAGTACTGGAACGACTGGCCGGAAACAGCCTGCCGGAGCTGCTGGAGGTCCTCGGTGCTCAGCTTCCCCTTGGCCCAGCCGCGGGCCAGCAGGGCGTCCGAGCGCGAGATCATCTCCTTGCCCCAGAACAGGTCGACCAGCGGCTGCGAGAGGGTGGTGATCCTGCCGTTGTCGACATGGCTGAGTGCGGTGAACAACTGCAGGTCGACGGCGATGAGATCCGTGTAGTAGCGGTACACGGTCTTCTGCTGGTCGTTGTCGCCCTCGTCCACGAGGGTGCGCTGGGCAGGCAGTTGGCTGATCGCCTGACGGGCCTGGCCGACCGCGTCCCGGACCTCGCCGGGGGCGTCGTCGGAGGCGTCGCCGGACAGGGACTGGAAGCTGGTGATGGCTTCGTCGGTCAGCTTGCGCTGCTTGCGCAGCGCATCGGTAGCACCGCCGTGTCGGGCCAGCGCCTCGGCGCTCAGCCGACGCTCCTCCTGCAGGTTGTAATACACGATGTTGGACGGCTGGCCGGCCTTCTGGGCCAACTGGCCCTGGGCTGCCTGGGTCTGGAAGTCGAGCAGAGTCTGACCACTGGTGACGGCCCAGAGGGCGGCCAGTGCGACACCGGGGACGATGGCCAGTACGAGCAGGGCCGTCCGCAGCGACATGGTGGTCGAGTCGCTCCGCCGAGACGCGCGCGTGCGCAGGGCATGCTCCTTGACGATGATGCCAGCCTCACGACTGGTCAAATCCGTTTAGAACTTCGACACATAGATATTAGTCACACTGCAAAAATTGAATGGAAGCGGGCTCACATGTGCAACACCGATCACTCACATCTTCGCCACCTCCGTGTGAGGGCACCGCGGCCGATCTGACTGCGCCCAGGCGGGTGCGGCGCGGCGTACGAGTGAAGCCGGGCTGGGGATATATCTGTATTTAGTGCCTTCTGTCCGTGCAGTAAGACCCCGCGCCGCACCGTCCCGCGCCGCATCCCGGCGCGGCGGTGCCGGATCACCCCGCGCCGCTTCGCCGCATACGGTTTCGGCCAGTCGCCGGGCGCCCTCCCGAGGCGGGCGCGGACTGACCCGCGGAGCCCTGTGACCGCGCTCATCGTCTGCCACTTCCTGCTGGCCGCGTTCACCCGGCCGCTGGTGCAACGGCTCGGCACGCGCGCCTTCCTCGTGCTCGCGCTGCCGCCGGCCGCCACCACCTGCTGGGCCCTCACGCAGTGGGACACCGTGGCGTCGGGCTCCTCGGTCACCTGGTCGTGGAACTGGATCCCGGCCTACGACGTCTCCCTCGGCCTGCGCCTCGACGCGCTCGCCGAACTCATGGTGCTGCTCGCAGCCGGTGTCGGCACGCTCGTCCTGCTCTACTGCGCCTCGTACTTCACCGACGACACCCCGCAACTGGCCGGATTCGCCGGGAACCTGCTCGCCTTCACCGGGGCCATGCTCGCCCTCGTGCTCGCCGACGACCTGATCTCGCTCTACGTGTTCTGGGAGCTGACCACGGTCTTCTCCTACCTGCTGATCGGGCACAACAGCGAGCACCGGCACAGCCGCCGCTCCGCACTCCAGGCGCTCACCGTCACCACCTTCGGCGGTCTCGCCATGCTGGTCGGTTTCCTGATCATCGGTCAGGCGGCGGGTACCTACCGCATCTCCGCGATCCTCGCCGACCCGCCCCGTACGGGCATCGCCCTATCGGTGGCCGTCGTGCTGATCCTGTGCGGGGCGCTCTCCAAGTCGGCGATCTGGCCGTTCAGCCTCTGGCTCCCGAACGCGATGGCCGCACCCACCCCGGTCAGCGCCTATCTGCACGCCGCGGCCATGGTCAAGGCCGGCGTCTACCTGGTGGCCCGCCTCGCACCCGGCTTCGCCGACGTGCCCGCCTGGCGCCCCGTCGTGATGGTCCTCGGCACCGCGACGATGCTGCTCGGCGGCTGGCGGGCACTGCGGCTCAACGACCTCAAACTCGTCCTCGCGTACGGCACCGTCAGCCAACTCGGCTTCCTCACCCTGCTCGCCGGCGTCGGCAACCGGGACGCGGCGCTGGCGGCCGCCGCGATGATCCTCGCGCACGCCCTCTTCAAGGCACCGCTGTTCCTGGTCACCGGCATCGTCGACCACGCGGCAGGCACCCGGGACCTGCGCAGACTCTCCGGCGTCGGACGGGCGCTGCCGCACGTCTGCGCCGTCGCCGTGCTCGCCGCCGCGTCCATGGCCGCACTGCCCCCGCTGCTCGGCTTCGCCGCGAAGGAGGCCGCCTTCGATGCCCTGCTGCACGGCGACACCGCGGACCGCTGGGCGCTGGGCATCACGGTGGCGGGGTCGATGCTGACCTTCGCGTACACCGTCCGGTTCGTCTGGGGCGCCTTCCTGCGCAAGCCCGGCATCAGCGACACCCCGGTCCACCGGGTCGGCTGGGCCTTCCTCACCCCGCCCGCGCTGCTCGCCGCCTGCGGGCTGGTCCTCGGACCGGGCGTCGGCTGGACCGAAGGGCTGCTGAGCGCCTACGCCGACACCTTCCCGGTCCCCGCGCACCCGTACCATCTCGCGCTCTGGCACGGATTCGGCACCGCGCTGCTGCTCTCGGCCGTCGCCACGGTGGGCGGCGCGGTGCTCTTCGCCCGGCGCGTCGCGGTCTCCCGGCTCTCCCGGCGGATCGCCTGGCCGACCGCCGACAGCGTCTTCGGCCATCTGCTGCTCGGCCTGGAACGGCTCTCCCTCCAGATCACCGGCTTCGTCCAGCGCGGCTCGCTCTCCGTCTACCTCGCCACCACGCTGCTCGTGATGCTGGCCGGCCAGCTGGCCGTGCTCGGGGTGGACCGGCCCTGGAACGGGGCCGTCGCGCCCCGGCTCTGGGACGTACCGCTGCAGGGCGCCGTCGCCGCGCTGACCTGCGCCGCGGCGCTGCTCTGCCTCACCGTCAGCCGGCGCATGAAAGCGGTGGTGCTGGCCGGACTCACCGGATACGGGACCGCCCTGCTCTTCGTCGTCCAGGGCGCCCCGGACCTGGCACTCACGCAGTTCTGCGTGGAGACCGTGTCGATGATCGTGTTCGTGCTGGTACTGCGGCGGATGCCCGTGCACTTCCAGGAGTCGGTCAGCAGCTGGCGGCGTGCCGTGCGCATCCCGGTGGCACTCCTCGCGGCGGCCACCCTCAGCGTGGTGGTGTGGGTCTCGGCGGCCGCGCGCACCGCGAAGCCGGCGGGCGCCGCCATGGTCGAGGAGGCCGCTCACCACGGCCTCAAGGACGTGGTCGCCACCATCCTGGTCGACCTGCGGGCCTGGGACACGATGGGGGAGTCCGCCGTGCTGGCCGCAGCGGCGATCGGTGTGACGAGCCTGATCTATCTGCACCGCCGGGCCGAGGGAGCCGCGGCGCCCCCGGAGAGGCAGGGGCACACCGCCTGGTCGGTGACCACGGGCCGGCTGACGGGGCTGCCGCAGGGCGACGAAGGGGCGCCGGAGCGCAGCTGGCTCGCGGCCGGCGCCACGCTCGCGCCCGAGCACCGTTCCGTCGTGTTCGAGGTGGTAGCCCGGCTGCTGTTCCACCCGATCCTGGTGCTCTCGGTGTACCTGCTGTTCTGCGCCGAGAACATGCCGGGCGGCGGCTTCGTCGCCGGGCTGGTCGCCGGCGTCGCCCTGATCACCCGCTACCTGGCGGGCGGCCGCTTCGAACTCGCCGAGGCCGCCCCGCTGCAGCCCGGGCTCTTCACCGGTCTCGGCCTCTTCCTCTCCACCGGCGTCGCCCTGCTGGGCCTCACCGAAGGCACGGTCCTGCACGCCTGGACCCACAACGGGCACCTGCCGCTGATCGGCGACTACCACTTCGGTACGCCGGTGGTCTTCGACTTCGGCGTCTACCTGCTGGTCCTGGGCGTGGTGCTGGACATCGTGCGGGCCCTCGGCGCCAAGGTCGACCGGCAGATCGAGCGGGCCGCCGCGGCCGAACAGGCGGCCGGGACGCGGCCGGGGCCCTCGGCCGCACCCGAGGCGGGAGGCGCTCCCGGATGACCGTCAGCGCCTCGCTCCTCGTCACCGCCGCCGTCCTGTGCGCGGTCGGCGGCATCCTCATGCTCACCCGGCCCTCAGCCGGATCCTGCTGGGCGCCGTGATCGTGGGCAACGGCATCAACCTGCTCGTCCTGTCCGCAACCGGATCGGCCGGCCGTGCACCCCTGCTCTACGGCGTCGCGTTGAGCGGGGTCACCGATCCGCTGCCCCAGGCCATCGCGCTCACCGCCATCGTCATCACCCTCGCCACCACCGCGTTCCTCCTGGCCATGGCCTACCGCAGCCACCAGCTGACCGGCACGGACGAGGTCCACGACGACCTGGAGGACCGGCGCATCGTGCTGCGCGCCGAGGTGCTGGAGAAGCGCGACGAACTGCGCGAGCAGTACCGGGCCGAGTCCGACCGTACGGATGAGGAGCGCCGCCGCTACCGCAAGGAGCGGCGGCGTCTGAGAGCCAGGCTCCGCGCCGACCGGGCCCTGCAGGCTCGCGGCCGGGACGCGACCGGTGACCTGTGGCACGACGTGCTGGGCGCGGACCCGGAGCACTACGAGGCGACGGAGGACGACGGCAACCCCGTCCCCGACCCCGCCCCGCCCCTGACCCCACTTCCGACCCTGCCGCCGGCCCGGAAACCGGCCCCGGCCCCGACGACGCGAACCGAGGAGACACCGGGTGAACGCACTCGTCCCGCTGCCGGTGCTGCTGCCGCTCTGCGCCACCGGTCTGAGCCTCGCCTTCGGCACCCGGCTCAAACAGTTCCAGCGCTTCATCAGCGTCGCCGTGCTCACCGCCGTATTGGGGCTCTCGGCCACCCTGATGGTCGCCGCCGACGCGGACGGCCCGCTCACCGTCCACCTCGGCGACTTCGCCCCGCCGCTCGGCATCACCCTGGTCGCCGACCGGCTCTCCGGGCTGATGCTCACGGTCTCCTCGGCCGTCACCCTCTGCGTCCTCGTCTACTCGCTCGGCCAGGGCATGGCCGACCGGGACGAGGAGACACCCGTGGCGGTCTTCCACCCCGCCTACCTGATCCTGGTCGCGGGGGTCTCCTGCACCTTTCTCGCCGGTGACCTCGTCAACCTCTACGTCGGCTTCGAGATCATGCTGGTCGCCAGCTTCGTCCTGCTGACGCTCGGCGGCACCGGCCCACGGGTCCGCGCCGGCTCCACCTACGTGATCATCTCCCTCTTCTCCTCGATGCTCTTCCTCACGGCCATCGCCATGACGTACGCGGCCACCGGCACCGCCAACTTCGCCCAGCTGGCCGGGCGGCTCGCCGAACTCCCGCTGGGCGTACAGACCTTGATCCAGGCCATGCTGCTGACCGTCTTCGCCGTCAAGGCGGCCGTCTTCCCGCTCGCCGCATGGCTCCCCGACTCCTACCCGACCGCGCCCGCCCCGGTCACCGCGGTCTTCGCCGGACTGCTCACCAAGGTCGGCGTCTACTGCATGCTGCGCACCGAGACCCTGCTCTTCCCCGGCAACCGGCTCGGCGATCTGCTGATGGCGGCGGCCCTCGCCTCGATGATCGTCGGCATCCTGGGAGCCGTCGCGCAGACCGACCTGAAGCGGCTGCTCTCCTTCACCCTGATCAGCCACATCGGGTACATGGTCTTCGGCATCGGACTCGCCACCCAGGAGGCGTACGGCGGCGCGATCGTCTACGTCGTCCACCACATCACCGTCCAGACCACGCTCTTCCTGGTGGCCGGGCTGATCGAACGGCGCGGCGGCACCACCGAACTCACCCGGCTCGGCGGAATCGCCAAGGCCGCCCCGCTGCTGGCCGTCCTCTTCTTCGTACCCGCGATGAACCTGGCCGGGATCCCGCCGCTGTCCGGCTTCATCGGCAAGCTCGGACTCATGCGCGCCGGTGTCGCCGACGGCGGGGTCTGGGCCTGGATCCTCGTCATCGGATCGACGGCGACCAGCCTCCTCACCCTGTACGTGATGGCCAAGGTGTGGAACCTGGCGTTCTGGCGGGCCGCACCCCCGGACAGGCGCTGGACGGCACGGTCCTGGAGTCCGACGACGAGGACGACGACGCTGATGTCGACGAGGGCCCGGACCGGATGCCCGGCACCGGCGACGAGGGTGTCCGCCTCCGCCACCAGCCGGCCGGGCGCGCGGTCGCGGCCACCCTGCACGGCCACGCCGTCACCACCACGACGAGACTGCCGCGGCTGATGACCTGGGCCACCGCAGCGACGGTCGCGCTCGGGCTCGCCTACACCGTGTTCGCCGGCCCGCTGACCTCGTACACCGACCGTGCGGCCGCCGAACTCATCGCACGAACCCCCTATGTCGAGGCGGTGCTCGGACGGTGAAGCGCCTGATCACGTTCTCCTACCGGAACAAGGACCTGCCGCCCTTCAGCTGCGAGTTCCGCGGCCGCAGACGCCGTGTGCTCGACCTGCCGTTGATCGCCTGGCTCACCGTCATCTGGGTACTGCTCTGGTCCAGCCTGAACTGGGCCAACGTGCTGACCGGTGCGGTGGTCGCGGTGGCCGTCTGTCTGGCGTTCCCGCTGCCGCAGGTCGACCTCGGGCTCCGGCTGCACCCCTGGGGCATCCTGCGGTTGGCCGGCTTCCTGCTCTACGACATGTACACCTCCGGCGTGCGGGTGACCCGGCAGATCTTCGGTGACCGCCCGTACCGGGCCGCCGTCATCGCCGTGCCGCTGCGCTGCCGCTCGGACCTGATGCTCGCGGCGACCGCCGTCGCGGTGTCCAACGTGCCCGGCGGATCGATCGTCGAGGTGCGCCGGGCCACGGCCACCGTCTTCCTGCACGTCCTGGACGCGGACCGGCCGGCCGAACTGGACGCGGCCCGGCGCTCCGTATGGCGCCTTGAGGAGCTGACGGTCCGGGCCTTCGGCACCCGCGACGAGATCGCCCGCGTCGCCGGTCCGCCACCGACGCCGCCAGACACCGGCGAGCAGCCAAAAGACCAGGGGGAGGACGCATGAGCGTGCCGGAGACCGTCGACCAGGTGTTGCTCACCGCGGCCGTCGTGGTGATCATCGTCGCCGGGGCGGGCCTGTTGACCCGCATCTGGCGCGGCCCTTCCATGCTGGACCGGGCGCTCTCGCTCGACGTCTGTGCGGCGCTGATCATCGCCGGCCTCGGCGCCAAGTCGGCCTTCGCGCGTGACCCGTTCTACTTCCCGGTCATGCTGGTGCTGGCCTTTCTCGGGTTCACCGGTTCGGTCGGGATCGCGCGGTTCATCGCCGTACGCGACCGGCCGCCGGGCCGCCCGCGCGCCGACGGCACCAAGAGGACCGGCAGGGAAACACCGTGAGCGCCTGGCTGCAGATCGTCGACACGGCAGGCGCGGTTCTGATTCTTTTCGGCGCTGCCATCTGCCTGCTGGGCGTGATCGGCATGCTGAAGCTGCCTGACGTCCTGTCCCGCAGTCATGCCGCCACCAAGCCGCAGTCCCTGGGCTTGCTGCTCGTGCTGGCCGGGGTCGCGCTGCGGCTGCGCAGCGGCATGGACCTCGCCACGCTCGCACTGATCGGCTTCTTCCAGCTGATGACCGGCCCGGTCGCCGCTCACCTGGTCGCGCGCTCGGCGTACCGGACCGGCCAGATCGACCACGGCGAGCTGCTCTTCGACGAGTTGGACGAGCAGCTGACGGAGGAGAGCTGAGGAGGACGGGCCGCCGGGGGGAACGGACCCGGCGGGCGGGCCGGGTGGGCCGGGCGCCGCACTGTCCGAAGGCGGGTGATCGTCCGTCAAGATCCGTTGTCAGCGCCTCCCCATAGAGTGGAAACATCACTCGGGGAGCCTCGGAAACGGAGCACTTGCATGTCCGCCAACAGGATTGATCACAAGGTAAATCACGTCGCGCTGGTAGTGGACTGTTCGGGTTCCATGCATCAGCACCAGAGCCAGCTCATCCGCGTCGTGGACGAATTCGTGGCGGGCCTGAAGGCCGAGTCGGACAGCCTCGGTCATGAAACCCGGATCAGCCTCTACGCCTTCGACCACAAAGTGGAGAACCTGGTCTGGGACATGGACGTGAAACACCTGCCGTCGATGCGCGGCCTGTACAAGGTCAAGAACGGGGCCACTGCGCTCATCGAGGCCTCGCTGAAGTCGCTGGACGACCTGGGGCACATCTGGGAGGCGTACGGCGAGCACAGCTTCCTCCAGATCGTGGTGACGGACGGTGAGGAGAACGCCTCCGGCGGCGACAGGCGGCACGACGGCGACATGACCGTCCTCGGCCCCTGGCTGGACAGGATCGCGGCGAAGATGGGCGGCCTGCCCGGGCACTGGACCTCCGCGATTCTCGTGCCGAACTCCCTGGCCAAGCGCACCGCCCAGAACTACGGCTTCCCGGCCGGGAACATCGCGATCTGGGACGCGGACTCCCAGAAGGGCGTCGAGGACGCGATAGGCACGGTGCGCGCCGCGGCCACGAGCTTCCTCCGGGGCCGCGAACAGGGCGTGCGCGGCACGAAGAACCTGTTCGCCGTCGGCCAGGACATATCGGTCGACGAGGTGCGGGCCAACCTCGAACCGGTCCCGGCCGACAGGTACCGGCTGCTGAAGGTCGACAAGGATGTCGAGATCCGCCCCTTCGTCGATTCGCATCCGGGCGTGACGTACGAACGCGGCGCCTGTTATTACCAATTGGGCACCCGGGTTCAGGTGCAGCCCGACAAGGAAGTCATAGTCGTCGAGAAGGACACCGACCGCGCATATGCGGGCGACGCCGCGCGCAGTCTTCTGTTCGGTACGGGAATTCACGGAACCGTCTCCGTGAAGGCGGGGAACAATCCCAAGCTGGAGGTATATGTGCAGAGCCGTTCGGTGAACCGGAAACTCAAGCCGAATACGCGTCTGCTCATCATGCTCTGACAAGCGGCAAGGAAATGATGCCGGTCCCCTCGGGTGGTGGGCCGGTGGTGGGTCGGGTGTCGGGCTGGGCGACCGGTTTCGCCGCCGTACCGCTTCGTCGGGCGTGCGCGGGCGGGCCCATTCGGCTCAGGGCGCTGCTAATGGATCGCGAAGAACGGTCAAGGATGACCGCATGAGCCCGAAGAACGCCTCGAATCCGTCCGGTGACTCCGCTGCCCCGAAGCGGGGGTCAGGCCGGCGCCCGGCGATGACCCCGGCCCGGATCACCGCCCTCGTACTGGTGGCTCTGGCGATCGTCCTGATCGTCGAGAACACCCGGCAGGTCAGGATCAGACTGCTGATCCCCGTCGTCACCATGCCTCTCTACCTGGCCCTGCTGGGCATGTTCGTGATCGGCGGGCTGTGCGGAGCGCTGCTGATCCGCAACAGGGTCAAGGGCTGACACCCGGGACCCGCAGTCTCTGGGGCGGAAAGGGTGGAAAGGAGCGCGGCTGCGTGAGCCGGCCCCACGGCGCCCCTACGGCAGGAGCGCGGAACGGGCGTGGGTGAGGAAGCCGGTCAGGGCCAGCTCGAACGCCGCGTCGGCCCGCCCCTTGCCCATCGCCGCCAGGGCCGCGGCCAGGCGTGGCGTCGCCGTTTCGTCGGTCAGCTCCCACATCGTCTCGGGTGCCGCCATGTCCAGGGCCGATCCGAGCACGACGTTCTCCAGCCCGATGATCACGGGCATCACGTCCGGCAGTGGGAAGCCGGCGTCCAGGAGGAGGCCGGCCGCCAGCTCGTACTGTTCGAGGACTCGCGGCGCCCGCACGGGTGACATGGTGAGCAGGGGGATCGTCCTCGGGTGGGCGGCGAAGGCCGCCCGGTAGGAACGGGCCCAGTCCGCCATCGCCCGGTCCCAGGTCAGCGCGGCGGCCGTCAGGGGGGCCGGGTCGATCGCGACCGCCACCCGCTCGCGCAGCAGCTCCACGATGCCGTCCCGGCCCTCCACATGGTGATACACGGACCCCGTCTGGACGCCGAGCCTCTTGGCGATCTTGGGAATGCTGAAGTCGCCCTCCGCGTCCACGAGTTCGAGCGCGGTCGTGGTGATCCGCTCCCGGTCCAGCAGCGGCTTGCTCGGCCGTCCCATCGTGCGCTCCCGAATCTGAGGTCTTCCCGAATGCCCACAGCGGAGGTTACATTGCCAAAACCGAAAGCCTTTAGGTTTCGGGTGCCGGCCTACGGACCGATGCCTCCGGGACCCCCGTCCCCCGCCGCCAGAAGGGCTTCCCCCGCATGCCCGCAATCACACCGCAGCCACAGACACAGCCGGACACGGACCACGGTGCGGCCACTGCCGCACCCACCCTGCGCACCGGCACTCTCGGCACCGCGGACATCGCCTTCTTCGTCGTCTCCGCCGCCGCCCCGCTCACCGTCATGGCGGGCGTCGCCCCGATCGCCATCGCCCTGGGCGGCATAGGCGCGCCCGTCGGCTATCTCCTCGCAGGGCTGACGCTCGCCGTCTTCGCCGTCGGTTTCACCACGATGAGCCGCCACATACGCAGCGCCGGCGCCTTCTACGCCTACATCACCCGCGGCCTCGGCCGCTCCGTGGGCATCGGCGCCGCGCTGCTCGCCATGGTCGGCTACAACGGCATGGAGATCGGCGTGTACGGGCTCCTCGGCTCGTCCACCCAGGACACCGTGCACGCCCTGTCCGGTGTCGACATCCCCTGGCTGCCGGTGTCCCTCGCCGGACTCGTGCTCATCTGGTACGGCGGGTTCCGGTCCATCGACTTCGGGGCCAAGCTCCTCGGCGTCCTGCTCTGCGCCGAGACCGGCATCCTCGTCCTGCTCGCGGGCGGGGTACTGCTCAAGGGCGGTGCGCACGGGCTGTCCGCCGCGTCCTTCGCGCCGGGCAACGTGTTCGTCCCCGGCACCGCCGCCGTGCTCGCCTTCGCGTTCGCCGCTTTCACCGGCTTCGAGTCGACCGTCATCTACCGCCGTGAGGCCCGCGACCCCGGCCGCACCGTGCGCCGTGCCACGTACATCGCGGTCGCCTTCCTCGGGCTGTTCTACGCGTTCGTAGTCTGGACCGTGATTCAGGCGTTCGGCGACGCCGGGGTGGTCGCCGCGGCGGGTAGCGATCCGGCCGGGCTGTTCTTCTCGGCCATCACCACCTTCGTCGGTGGCTGGGCGGCCGATCTGATGCACATCCTCATCGTGACCAGCGTCCTCGCCTCGCTCCTCGCCTTCCACAACGCGATCAACCGCTACGGGCTCGCTCTCGCCGAGGAGGGCGTCCTGCCGAAGGTCTTCGGCACCGTCCATGCCCGGCACCGCTCCCCGTACGTCGCCGGCATCGCGCAGACCGTGCTCGGCGCGGTCGTCGTCCTCGCCTTCCGGGCCGCCGGCGCCGACCCGTACGGGCAGCTGCTGCTCTGGGTGAACACCCCCGGCATGATCGGCCTGATGGCGCTCCAACTCCTCGCGGCCGTCGCCGTGCCGTTCTACTTCCGCCGCATCACCCACCAGGAGGGTGTGCTGCGCACGGTGGTCGCCCCGGTCGTGGCGACCGTCCTTCTCGGCGTGGCGATCGTGCTCGTCTGCACCCACCTCGACCTGTTCACCGGGGCGTCCTCACTGGTCAACACGGTTCTCGCGGCCGTCGCCCCTGCCGTCTTCGTCCTCGGCCTCGCCCTCGCGTGGCGACTGCGACGCACCAGGCCCGCGGTGTTCGAGCGGTTCGCGGCCGAACCCGCCGGACCCGCCGGATCCACTGACGCAGACGCAGACGCAGACGCAGACGCGGGCACCGGCGCCGTACCGGCCTGAGACCTCGCTCCCCTTCCCGGAACACAGCCCCACCCGAACGGAGTTCACCCCCCATGCCCGTAGCCGACCTGCTGCTCACCGGCGCCCACGTCCGCACCCTCGACCCCGCGCTCCCCGAGGCGACGGCCGTCGCCGTCCGGGGCGGGCTGATCGCGGCCGTCGGCGAAACCGAGGACGTCGTCCGCGAGTGGAGCGGTCAGGGTACGGAACGCGTCGATCTCGCCGGAGCCACGCTCGTGCCCGGCCTCGTCGACGCACACAGCCACCCGGTGTGGGGCCTGGAGATGGCGACCGGCACCGACCTGTCGGGCGTGCGCGATCTCGACGGACTCCGGGCGGCCCTGCGCGGCGCCGCCCGGGTCGACGGCTGGGTCGTCGCCTGGGGCCTCGACCACAACGCGTTCGGCGGCCGCCCGGTCGACCGCGCCCTCGTCGAGGACGTGCTCGACGGGTCGCCCGCCTTCGTGCGGCTCTACGACGGGCACTCCGCCCTGGCCAGCACGGCGGCCCTGGACGCCGCCGGCATCACCGGCCCGCGCGTCTTCGGCCAGCGCGCGGAGATCGTCTGCGACGCGGAGGGGCGGCCCACCGGGCACCTGATCGAGCACGCGGCGATGGACCTGATGCTCGCGGTCGTGCCCAGGCCCTCGTTCGCCGAACGCCGTACCGGACTGCTCGACCTGCTGTCGCGGATGGCGGCCACCGGGCTGACCGGCGCGCACGTCATGGACATGGGCCACGGCGACGTACCGCAGCTCCTGGCCTCGGTCGAGGACGAGGCGGTGCTGCCGCTGCGGTTGCGCCTCGCCCCCTGGTGCATGCCGGGCATCGGCAAGGACGGGCTGGACGAACTGACCCACCTCCAGCGCGAGGCCGGACGGCACTGGCGGGTCGGCGGGGTCAAGTTCTTCATGGACGGCACCGTCGAGGGCGGCACCGCATGGCTGGAGCACGCCGACTGCCACGGCCAGGGCACGGACGCGTTCTGGCCCGACCCCCAGGCGTACGCGGACGCCGTGCGGCACCTGCACGCGGCCGGTGTCGGCACAGCCACCCACGCGATCGGCGACGCCGCCGTACGGCACGTCCTGGACACGGTCGAGTCCCTGGGTGCGGGCGGCGCGGGCCGGCACCGGATCGAGCACATCGAGACGGTGCCCGACGACACGATCCCGCGCTTCGCCGCGCTCGGAGTGGCCGCGTCGATGCAGCCGCCGCACACCGCCTACACGCGGGGTGACCACGCGGACGAGTGGTCCAGGCGGCTGGGCGCCGACCGCGCGGCGCGCGCCTGGCGCATCCGTGACCTGCGGGACGCCGGAGCGGTGCTCGCGCTCGGTTCGGACTGGCCGATCGCGCACTACGACGTACGCCGTGTCCTGTCCATGGCGCAGGCACCGGAAGGCGCCGCGGGGTCGAGGCGGGGCCTCACCGGGCTGATGGCCCTGGAAGGCTGCACCTCGCACGCGGCGCGCGCCGCCGGGGAGGACGCCGGACGCATCGCACCCGGCCTGCGCGCGGATCTCACCGCTCTCGGCCTCGATCCGGTGCTGGCGCCCGCGGACGAGATCGCCGAGGCGCCGGTCCGCCTCACGGCCGTCGGCGGGCATCTCACATATTGGGGGGAGTGAGACGCGGGAGCGCGCGGAGTGCTTTCGCATTTCACGCCAGGCACCACGCATGCAAGTCGGTTCTCGGGCAATACGAAAGCCAACTGGTCGACGTCACAAGGCAGTCGACGACTCGCACCAAGGAGGCGCCATGCCGCTCACGTTCCGCAAGAGCTTCCGCATCCTCCCGGGCGTGACCCTGAACATCAACCGCAAGTCGTGGTCCGTCACGACGGGCGGCAAGAACGGTCCGCGCCGGACCCGCAGCAGCACCGGCCGACGTACGACGTCCATGAACCTGCCGGGCCCTTCGGCTGGCGCAAGACCACGCGTGCAAGCCGGCACTGAGTAAGCCTCCCGCCGGCGAGGCGGGGCCGCCGCCTGCCCGGGACAAGGCCGGCGGTGGTTCCTCGCCGGGCGGGATCGTGGCAGCGGAGCGGGCCGTGACGGCCCGCTCCGCTTTCACGCGATCAGGGTGATCAGGTGTTCCGCCGCAGCGCCACGACGTCGATCTCCACGAGAATGCCCATCAGCTCGGAACCGACCGTGGTGCGCACCGGCCGCGGGTCGGTGAAGTGCTCCCGGTAGACCTGGTCGAAACCGGCGAAGTCTCGGTGCACGTCCTGAAGATGGACCGTCGCTTTCACCACGTCGTCGAGCGTGAGCCCGTCCGTCGCGAGAAGGGCGCTCAGGTTCGCGAGCACCTGACGGGTCTGCTCCTGCACGGTCTCGCCCAGCTCGCCGGTGACCGGGTCCTGCGGGCCGAAGCCGGACGTGAACAGGTAGGGGCCCGCCGCGATGCCCTGGCTGTAGCCGCCGATCGGGGCCGGGGCACCGGCGGTGGTGACCGCACGGCGCTCGGGCCGGACGCTGTCCTCCGTCACTTGGTCAGGTCCCCCTCGCGTGCGTTGACCCCGGCGTAGTGGAGCAGCTTGTCCTCGTCGACGGTGACGCCGAGACCCGGACCGTCCGGCACCCGCAGGCTGCCGCCCGCCAGCGTGAGCGGCTCGATGATGTCGTCCGCGTGCAGGTAGTACATGGAGTCGATGGCACGGGACAGCACCGGGGTGCTGGCGACCACCGCGAGGTGGGCGGCCGTGGCGATGCCCAGTTCGCCGCCGCTGTGCAGGTTCATGCCGAGGCCGAACGTCTCGCAGTGCGCGGCCAGCGCCTTCGTCGCCGCGATGCCGCCCCACTTGTAGACGTCACCGTGGATCACGTCGACCGCGTTCAGACGCATCGCGGGAGCGAAGTCCTCGAAGCGGACCACGCACATGTTGGTGCACAGCGGGATGCGCACCTTCTGGCGGACCTGGCTCATGCCCTCGATCCCGACACACGGGTCCTCCAGGTACTCCAGGTCCAGCTCCTCCAGTGCGATACCGGCCCGCACCGAGTCCGGCACCGACCAGGCGGCGTTCGGGTCCACGCGCAGACTCACCTCGGGCAGCGCGCCGCGCAGCGCCCGCATGATCGCGACGTCGCCCTGCACGTCCTTGGTGCCCTTCAGCTTCACGGCCGTGAAGCCGCCCTCGGCCACCACCCGCTCGGTGTGCTCGGCCAGCGCACCGGGCAGGCCGGCCGCGTCGGCGCCCGGCGCGTCGGCGCGGGTGATCAGCGCGGTCAGCGGCACCTCGTCGCGGACCGGGCCGCCCAGCAGGTCGGTCACCGACTGGCCGGTGGCCTTGCCCATGGCGTCCCAGCAGGCCACGTCGATCGCCGCCAGGGCCGCGTAGCCCAGGTACCCGTAGAAGAACGGCACCATGTGGTGGCGGCGGTGGAAGGACTCCAGGGCGAACGGGCTCGTGCCGATCAGGTCCTCGGCGAGGTCGCTGACGATCGCGGCGACCGGACGGCCCCACATCGTCTCGCCCCAGCCCTCCACGCCGGAGTCGGTCCTGATGCGCACCACGGTGCGCGTCTCCCCGGTCTTCGTCTCGAACGAGCTGGTGAAGGGGTTGACCAGCGGCAGGTTGACGACGTGGACGTCGACCTCGGTGATCTTCATGAACGGGTCCTTACGTGTGAGGTGGTGGAGGGTCACGCGGTGGGACGCGACGCGGCGTCGAAGGCGAGCACCGCGCGGGCCAGGCCCCGGGCGCGCCGGTCGAGCAGGCGCTCACCGTGCTCGGCGTCGGCTCCGGCCGCGTCGTCGGTGGCGCCTCCCACCCGCTCCCACTCGCCGTGCCGCTCCACGGTCAGACCGGGGTAGGGCGGCCTGTCGAACAGCGCGGGCGGGTCGACCGGTTCGTGCCGGGCGCGGTCCAGGCGCACCAGGTCCGGGCGTGCGGCCAGCATCAGCGACGTCTCGAACCAGCCGGCGTGCCCGGGCACCAGCTCGGCGTGCGTCTCGTCGGGCGAGTCGGTCTCCGGCTCACCCGTGTCGGTGAGTGTCCAGTACGAACAGGCCGCGGCGGTCACCTCGGCGCGCAGCGCGAACCGCTTCACCGCGAGCCGCATGATCTCGTCGTTGCCGCCGTGCCCGTTGACGACGAGCACCCGCCGGTAGCCGCAGCCGGCCAGCGAGTCGAGGAGCTCGTCCAGGACCATGCCGAGCACCGGCGCGGACAGCGTCAGCGCCGCCGCGAACAGATGGTGCGGGCTGTGTCCGTACGGCAGCGTCGGCAGCCGCACGAGATCAGGCACCTCCACACCGGCGGCGGCCCGCGCGTCGAGCAGCGCCAGGGCGCGGGAGACCACGGCGTCGGCGAGCATCGTGTCCGTGCCCATCGGCAGGTGCTCGGCGTGCTGCTCCTGCGAACCGATCGGCAGGACGGCGATCGCGTCGGTCGCCGCCGCGCGCGTCTCGCGCCAGGTGGTCTCGGTCAGGTTCCGCTGGGTCATACCGCTGTCTCCCCGGATCGGGGGCATGACAGAGTCGGCGCATGGCGCATGAACGTAATCCTTTGCGGTTGGTGCCCGATCCGCGGCCGGACGAGCCGGCCGGGCGGGACGTCGGTGTGCTGGGCGCCGTCGAGGTGCTGCCAGGACTGGTGCGGGCCGCGCTGCTCACCCGCGCCGGCGCCGTACGCGAGCGGGCCCAGGCCCGCTTCGACGCGCGCAGCGCCGACCCGGCCGTCGTCGACGCTGCGCTGCGGGAGGCGGCGGCGGTGTTCGCCGGTCAGCCCCTGCTCGGCGTCGGTGTGGCCGCGGCCGGTGTGGTGGATCCGGCGGCGGGCCGGATCATCGAGGCCAACGACGCCCCCGCGCTGCGCGGCTACCCGGTGGCCGACCGGCTCGCCGGGCTGGCCGGCGCCCCGGTGCGGATCGAGCACCGGGCGCGCGTGCAGGTGCTCGGCGACCGCTGGTTCGGCGCGGGGCGCGGCCGCCGCTCGTTCGCCTCCGTCGCGACCGGTGAGGTACTCGGCGTCGGCATCCTCTACGAGGGGAGGTGCTCGCTCCGGTCGGCGGACGCAGCGGCGCCCACATGACGGTCACCGCGAGCGGTGAGCCCTGTACCTGCGGAGGGCGCGGCTGCTGGAAGACCGTGGCGAGCACCCGCTGGCTGCGCGAGCGCGCCGCCGAGCAGGGCCTGGCCCCCGGGGCGGCCACGCTCGCGGCCCTGGTGGCGTCCGCCGAACCGGCCGCCGCCGATCTCGTGGCGCGGTACGCGGAGAACCTGGTGCTCGGCCTCGCCACCGTCCAGCAGCTCTTCGCGTGCGGCCTGTTCGTGCTGCACGGCGAGGCACTCGACGGCGGCGAACCGTTCCGGGCCCTGGTCGAGGCCCGGCTGCGCGCCGATGTGCTCGGCGGCGGCGAGGCCCCCACCGTGGTGCTCGGCGAGGCCGCGGACACCGGCGCGCTGCTCGGCGCGGCCGGCCTGGTCCTGTCGGGGCGGTAGGACAGCACTCATGCCGGGACGTCGCCCAGGATGCGGCGGCCCGGGTCGGGCACCGGCACGGCGTCCAGGAGCCGCCGGGTGTAGGCGTCCTCGGGGGCGGTGAACACCTGGTCGGCGGTGCCGGACTCGACGATGCGGCCCTGCCGCATCACGGCGACCCGGTCGGCGATCTGGCGGACGACCGCCAGGTTGTGGGAGATGAAGAAGTACGTCAGCCCGAGCCGTCCCTGGAGCTCGGCGAGCAGGTCGAGCACGCGGGCCTGCACGGACACGTCGAGCGCGCTCGTCGGCTCGTCGAGCACGACCAGGCGCGGCTCCAGGGCCAGTGCCCGCGCGATGGAGATGCGCTGACGCTGACCGCCGGAGAACTCGTGCGGGTACCGGTCCAGGATGCTCGCGTCCAGGCCGACGGAGTCCAGGAGCTCCCCGACCCGGTCGCGCACCTTCGTCCGGCCGCGCCGCCCGCGCGCCCACTCCTCGTGGGTGACGAGCGGCTCCCCGACGATGTCGGCGATCCGCAGCCGCGGATTCATGCTGGAGTACGGGTCCTGCAGGACGACCTGCATCTGCCGGCGCAGCGGCCGCAGCGCGGCGCCGTTCAGGGCCAGCAGGTCCGTGCCGTCGAACCGCACGCCGCCCGAGGTGGGTTCGAGCAGCCGGAGCAGCAGCCGGGTCAGCGTCGTCTTGCCGCAGCCGGACTCGCCGACCAGGGCGAAGGTCTCGCCCTCGCGGACGGTGAGGGACACGTCGTCGACGGCGACGCTCGGCGGGCGGCCCGGGAACTCCTTGCGCAGGGCGTCGATCTCCAGCAGCGGGGTGGTGGTCATGCGACGGGCTCCAGACGGGGAGTGGCGGCCAGCAGATCGCGGGTGTACGCGGCGGCGGGGCGCGCGAAGACCTGCTGCACGTCGCCGGTCTCGACGACCTCGCCGTGCCGCATGACGACGACCCGGTCGGCGGTCTCGGCGACGACGCCCAGGTCGTGGGTGATCAGCAGGACGGCCATGCCGTGGCGTCGCTGGAGCCGCACGAGCAGCTCCAGGATCTGCCGCTGCACCGTGACGTCGAGCGCGGTGGTGGGTTCGTCGGCGATGAGGACGCGGGGCCGGGCCACGAGCGCGGAGGCGATCATGACGCGCTGGCGCAGACCGCCGGAGAGCTCGTGCGGGTACTGGCGGTAGCGCCGTTCGGGGTCCGGGATGCCGACCTCGTCCAGGGCGGTCAGCGCCGCCCGGCGGGCCTCGGCGCGGGTGTGGTCGCCGTGCAGCCGCAGCACCTCGGCGACCTGCTCGCCCACCCGCTGCAACGGGTCGAGGCTGGTCATCGGGTCCTGGAAGACCATGGAGATCTGAGCGCCGCGCACCTTGCGCAGCTCCTTCTCGCGCAGGGCGAGCACGTCCTTGCCGTCGAGCAGCACGTGGCCGCCCGCGTACACGCACGGAGGCTCGGGGTTGAGGCGCAGCGCGGACAGGGCGGTGGCCGACTTGCCGCTGCCGGACTCGCCGACGACGGCGAGCGTCTCGCCGGAGCCGACCGAGAGGTTCACCCCGCGTACCGCGTGCACGGTCGAGGAGGCGAGGGCGAAGTCGACGCGCAGGTCCCGGAATTCGAGGACGGGCGCGGACGGTGTGGTCTGTGCGGAGTCGGTCATCGGCGGTACGCCTTCGGGTCCGCGACGTCGCGCAGGGCGTCGCCCAGGATGTTGATGGAGAGCGAGGTGAGCATGAGCGCGATGCCGGGGAAGACCGCGATCCACCAGGACGTGCCGAGGTAGAGCTGTCCGTCGGAGAGCATGCCGCCCCAGGTCACCGTCTCCTTCGGCACGCCGAGGCCGAGATAGCTGAGCGAGGCCTCGGCGACGACGGCGGATGCGATGTGCAGGGTGCCGATGGTGGCCAGCGGGGCCATGACGTTGGGCAGCAGGTGGCGGCGCATGATCGCCATGTCCCCGACGCCGATCGCCCGTGCCTCGGTGACGAAGTCGCGGGTACGCAGCGACAGCACCTCGGAGCGCACCACGCGGGCGTACGACACCCACCCGGTGATGCCGATCACGAGGATCACGTAGCCGAGTCCCGAGCCGACGAAGCCGACGACGGCGAGCGCCAGCAGGATGGCGGGAAAGGCGAGTTGGACGTCGGCGACGCGCATCACGACGCGGTCGGTCCAGCCGCCGAGGTATCCGGAGGCGAGGCCCGCGACCGTGCCGATGACACCGGCGAGCAGGGCGGCGCCGGCACCGACGAGCAGCGAGACCCGGGTGCCGTAGACGATCCGCGAGAGCAGGTCGCGGCCGAGCTGGTCGGTGCCCAGGAGATGGGCCGTGCTGCCGCCGGACTGCCAGGCGGGGGCCGGAGGCGGGCGAGGAGGTCCTGGGCGGCCGGGTCGGCCGGTGCGATCAGCGGTGCGCACAGGGCGCACACGATGATCAGTACGAGGAAGGCGAACGCGAGCGCGGCGAAACGGTTGCGCAGCAGCGAGCGCAGCACGGACGGCTGGGTCGGGGCGGCGGGGGCGTGCGCGGCGGCGGTGGTCGCGGGGACGGTGGTGGTCATCGGGAGTTCCTCACCCTCGGGTCGAGGAGGCCGTAGGACAGGTCCACGAGCAGGTTCACCACGACGAACGTGACGGCGAACAGCAGCACGGTGCCCTGTACCAGGGGGAAGTCGCGGTTGGCGATGGCCTGCACGGTCAGCTGACCGACACCCGGCCAGGAGAAGACCTGCTCGGTGAGGATCGCGCCGCCGAGCAGGCTGCCGACCTCCAGGCCGACGACCGTCACCACGGGCAGCGACGCGTTGCGCATGCCGTGCCGCAGCACGGTGCGCACCGGACCCAGGCCGCGGGCGCGGGCCGTGCGGATGTGGTCGGAGCCGAGCACGTCGATCAGCGAGGAGCGCAGCAGCCGTGCGACGACGGCGACCGAGTAGACGGCCAGCGTGATCGACGGCAGGACGAGATGGGCGAACGTGCCGTACCCGGATGCGGGCAGTGCGTGCAGGCCGACGGCGAACACGAGGATGAGCAGGATGCCCACCCAGAAGGCGGGCGTCGACTGGCCGATCAGGACGACCGTGATGACGCCGCGGTCGGCGGCCTTGCCGCGGTGCATCGCCGCGATCGTGCCGGCGGGCAGCGCGATCACCAGTGTCACCACGAGGGCGCCCGCCGCGAGCAGCAGCGTGGCCGGGATGCGGTCGGCCAGGACCGCGCGGACCGGCTGGTTGTAGAAGAGGGAGTCGCCGAAGTCGAAACGCGGCAGGCCCCACAGGTAGTCCAGGTACTGCGTGAGCAGCGGCCGGTCCAGGCCCAGGCTGTGCCGCAGCACGCCCTCCTGGTGGGCGGTGGCGTCCGGCGGCAGCATCACCTTCACCGGGTCGCCGGACAGGCGGACCAGGAAGAACACGACCGTCGCGGTGCACAGCAGGACCAGCAGGGCTGTGCCCAGCCGGGTGGCGGCGGGCCGCAACACGGCCCAGGCGCGGCTGGGTCCGGCGACGGGTGCGGCAGCCGAGGTGGGTGAGGTCAGGGTCCCGCTCATCACACGGCCACCTTCGCGCTCGCCATGTCCAGCACGCCGGCGGCGCCGGGCGTCCAGCTCGGCCGGGTGTTGTGCACGTAGATGTTGTCGATCTGGTACAGCGGCACGAACGGCGCCTCGTCCTTGATCAGGTGCTGGAGATCGGAGAAGGCGCGGCGGCGCACGGCCGGATCGACGGACAGCTCCTCGCGGTCCACGAGCCGGTCGGCGCGCTTGTGGTGCCAGCGGCTCTGCCGCCGGTCGCTGCGGACGTTCGACTGGAGCATGCTCTCGCCGTCCATGGTCCAGACGGTGGACGCGGCCAGGTACATCGGGCCGAGCGCGCCGTGGTTGGTGGAGGTCAGGCGCTGCGAGTACGTGCCCGGGTCGAGCAGGTTCACCTCTGCGCGGATGCCGGCGCGGGCCAGCAGACCCGAGAGGGCCTCGGCGACGTTCGCGTCCAGGTTGGAGGCGGTGATCGAGGTGCTGATGCCGTCGGGGTGACCGGCCTCGGCGAGCAGCGCGCGGGCCTTGGTGAGGGAACGCTGATACGGCTTCACGGACTCGTCGAAACCGAACGCGCCGCGCGGGATCATCGCCGGGACCTCGGTGGCGTTGCCGCCGAGCACCGCCTTGATGAGCAGTGGCACGTCGATGGCGTGGTTGAGTGCCTGCCGTACGCGCCGGTCGCGCAACGGCCCCTCGCTCAGGGTGTCGAGGGACAGGTAGGAGGTGCGGATGCCGGTGTGGTGGTCGATCCGCACGCCCGGGTAGCCGGCCAGCTGCTCGGCCGCGTCCGGGGTCATGCCCGCCACGATGTCAACGCCGCCGCTCTGCAGGGCGGCCAGCGCGGACGAGGAGTTGGGGGCGGGTACGAAGACCAGCTCGTCGACGTGCGGGCGGCCCTGCCAGTGGTGGTCGTAGGCGGCTAGGCGCAGTTCGTGGTCGCGCTGCCAGTGCCGGAACGTGAACGGCCCGGTGCCGACCGGGTGCGCGGCGAACCCCCCGTCGCCGACCTCGGCCAGATAGCGCGGCGGTACCACGACGCCGCCGAACAGGGACAGCTTCGCGGGCAGGATCGGGTCGTGCACCGAGGTGTGCACGTCCACCGTGTACCGGTCGACCACATGCACGGAGTCGACGTAACGCAGCTCCACGATGGGCGACTTGGTGGCGGGATCCAGCAGCCGCTCGATGCTGAACCGCACGGCCTCGGCATCGCACGGCTCACCGTTGTGGAAGGTCACGCCGCGCCGCAGCACGAACCGCCACACCTTCGGCTCGACGGCCTTCCAGGACAGGGCGATCCGCGGTTCGAGGGTGTTGTCGCGGCCCCGCGTGGTGAGCGTGTCGAACATGTTGATCAGGGCGTTCATCGACGTCATGTCGCCCTGCTTGTGCGGGTCCATCGTCTTGGGGTCCCCGGTCTGGGAGACCCGCAGCACGTTGCCGGCGGAGCCCGCCGAGGGTGCGCCGCACCCGGTGAGGAGGCCGGGGACTGCAAGGGCGGACACCGCGAGACCACTCAGGCGCAGCGCCGAACGGCGGGAGCAGCCGACGCGCGGGCCGCTTCCCCCTTCACATATTCGTTCCATTGGACAACACGCTCGTTCCGGTGAATGGAATGCAGTTCGGGTAAGGTAGGCCACATGGGGAAACCGGTCAACAGTCGTTCGCAACAGCAGGCCTCCGTCGCCGCCTCCGCAGGACCGGGAGCGGACACCGCGCCGCCCGCACCCGGTCCGGTGGACAAGGCCATGGAGGTGCTGGCGGCCCTCGCCGGTCCGGGGGCGCCGCACCGCCTCGCGGACCTCGCCCGTGACACCGGACTCGCCAAACCCACGGTGCACCGCCTGCTGCGCGCCCTCGCCGCGAGCGGTTACGCCGAACCGGCCACGGGCGGCAGCTACCGGCCGGGACCGCGGCTCCTCGGACTTGCCGCGAGTGTCCTCGCGGATGACGCCGTGATGCGCCGGGTCGGCCCGGTTCTCGACGAACTCCGCACGCGTACCGGGCTGTTCGCCTCGTACGCGGTGCGCGACGGCCGCAGCATCATTCACCTGGACGTCCGCGCGCCCGCCCAGGGGCTCGGGCTCGACCTGGGCCCCGGATTCCGTGAACCGCTGACCGCGGGCGCGGCAGGCCTCGCCCTGCTGGCCGCCCTCCCGGCGCAGGAGAGCGAGGCGCTGTCGACCGGCCCCGACGGCGCACCGGCCGACGACGCGGCCCGCGCGGCCCGGACCGCCGCGGCCCGTGACGGCTACGCCTTCGACGGCTCCGACGCCTGGCTCGACCGGCGCGCGCTCGCCGCCCCGGTGCGCGACGCGGCGGGCCACCCGGTAGGAGCCCTCGTGCTGACCGGCCTCGCCTTCACCCTCGACGACGCCGCCGCACAGCTGTACGGGCCGATGGTGCGCTCCGCCGCGGCCGCGGTGTCGGCGAGCCTGGCCGCACAGCCCGGCGCACGGCTCGGACTGGTCGTGGACCCGGAGCGCCTGCCGAGCGGTACGGGAAGTACGGACGCAGCCGCGGGGAGTCGCGGTGAGCGCCGAGGACAGGAGGACGGCGTCGGCCGTCGGCGGCGGCCGGACGTTCCGCGGCCCCCGCGACGCCGGGCACGGCATGACCGGCTCCGCGCGGCAGGCGGCCGCCCGCCGCGCGTTGCTGGAGGACGGCCGGACACGCGGCCTCTACTCGGGTGCCGCCTGGTCGCTCGGCGATGCGGCGGGCCCGTACGACCGGGGCTGGACCGGCACCCGCATGCTCGGCGGACCGGACCTGGACGGCGATGACGTGTGGGACCTCGCGTCAGTGACCAAGCCCCTCGTCGGACTGGTCGTCATGGCCCTCGTGGAGAAGGGCGTCCTCGGCCTCGACGACTCCGTGGGACACCACCTCGCCCGCTACCGGAACAGCCCGTACGCCCCTCGCACCCTCGCCCAACTCCTCGACCACACATCGGGACTGCCCGGCGGCGTCCCGCTGTACCGCGAGCACCCCGGCCGCGAGTCCCTCCTCGCGGCGCTCGGCACGCTGCCGCCCACCTCGGAGCCCGGCACCCACGTCACGTACTCCTCCCAGGGCTTCATACTGCTCGGCCTCATCGCCGAACAGGCCACGGGCCAGGGCCTGGACCAGCTGATGACCGACCTCGTCCGCGCCCCCCTCGGTCTGACCGGTACCGGCTTCCGGCCGGGGCCCGCCGAGGCGGCACGCGCGGTGGCCACCGAAGTCTGCCCCTGGCGCGGCCGCACCGTCGTCGGAGAGGTGCACGACGAGAACGCCGTGGTGCTCGGCGGCGTCGCCGGGCACGCGGGCCTCTTCTCCACCCTCGCGGACCTGGAACTCCTCGCCCGGTCCCTGCTCGGCGGCGGCCCGCCGCTGCTGGAGCCCGACACCCTCGCGCTGATGACCGCCCCCCGCACGGACCACCTCAACCTGCGCCGCGCCCTGGCCTGGCAGGGGCAGGACCCGGCCGGCTCGCCGGTGGGGGACACCTTCGGACCCGCCTCCTACGGCCACACGGGCTTCACCGGCACGAGCCTGTGGCTCGACCCGGTGGCCGGCCGCTACGCGATCCTGCTCACGAACCGCGTCCACCCGCGCCGCGAGGAGCGCGGGTTCGTGCCGCTGCGCCGCGAATTCCACGCGATCGAGGGATGACGGCGGGCGGGAGCCGGACCCGCAGCGCATCGAGACGCATCTTCAGCGGCCCCCGTCGCCGCGCGCGGGCGCCCCGGGAGGCTCCGCGGGCGGGGGCTTCGTCAACGAGGCCTCGATCCGGGCGAGATGGCGGCCCAGGCTCGTCAGCCACACCTCCAGATCGACCGACAGGGACGCCGGCTCGTAGCCGTCCGGCGCCGTCGGCAGCGGTGCCGGATCCGTCGCCGGCGCGGCCGCCGGCAGGCCGCCGGTGAGCATCGAGGCGATGCGGCCGGCCGTCACCTCCAGATCCGCCGCCGCGCCGCGGGCCCAGACCGCGGGCTTGCCCGTCGGCGCGGAGCTCGGACGCAGCCCGAAGCGGGGCAGCCGGTGCGCGCCCATGAGCATGTCGTTCGCGACGATCAGCACCGCGTGCCAGTCGGAACCGGCTTCGTCCGATGCGGCCGAGGACTCACTGCGGTACTGCGCGTACGCCGCCTCGGCCAGCCGCAGCCGGTGCACGCTCGGCAGGGTCTGCGGCAGCTTCTGCGCGCCGCGCGACGGGGTCAGCAGCGCCTCGGTGGTCGGCCGGACCAGCCCGCCGCAGGTGCGCAGCAGCTCCGCCATGGCGTGCCGGACCTCCCGCCGCGCCCCGGCCGGCCAGGCCAGCAGTCCGCACAGCAAACCGATCACGCTGCCCGTGACGACGTCGATCATCCGCGCTTCCGAGAGCCGCCAGGTGACCGGCGCGATCTGGGCGAACGCCGTGGCCACGACCAGGGTGAACAGCCCCTGCGTGGCGGCGGTCCCCAGCAGCGGCCCCACGAAGAACCCCACCAGCATCGCGGGGGCGAGCAGCGCGGCGTACACGTCGTCGTGCGGGCCGACCCCGATCACGAGCGCCCCCGCCACCAGCGCCCCGACCGCGTTGCCGGCCACCGCCCGGCGGACCGCCTGCCAGGTCGCGGCCACGGTCGTACGGCCGAGGGTCAGTACGGCCAGCAGTACCCAGAACCCGTGGGCCAGGTCGAGGGAGCCGGCCACCAGCCGGGCGGCGGCGAGGCCGAGCGCGGTTCGCACCGCGTTCTGGAAGAGCACCGAACGGAACGTCACGTTCCCGAGGACGCGTCGCGCCCACAGCCTCCACGTGGGCAGCTCCGCGTACCAGAACTGGTCGTGCGGGGCGGCGGCCCCGACGGGCAGGCCGTGCGCGGCGATGTCGGTGGTGACCTCCACGATCCGCGCCGACTCGGCCAGCGCCAGGACATGTGACTGCCGGCGCAGCACAGCGGTCGGGGGCGTCCGGCCGGGCGGTCCGAGGGCGAGCCGGACGCGCTCCGACTGGAATCCCCGCATCGCCCGCTCCAGCACACCCGCCACCGGCGGCCGGCTTCCGGTGCGCAGGAACCCGGCGCAGGCCGTGCACAGTTCAGCGACCCTGCCGAGCAGGACCACCGACGCTGGGTCGGCGGCTGCCGGTGGTGTCCCGGCCAGTGTCGCCAGCTGGTCCAGCAGCCGGCGCACCGAGCGGCCGGCCTGTTCCAGGGCACGGTCCGTCCGGCCGGCACCGGCCGGCCGTTCCGACGGCGGGATGCGTGACAGGCGCAGCCCCGCTCCGGCCCCGCGCAGCACCCGCGGCGCCACCTCGCCCGTGGCGGCCGCGCGAGCCGCCGTCCCGAGCGCGCCCGCCAGCCGTTCGCGGTAGGACGGGACGGCTGGATCGGGCAGCAGCAGCTCGCACGCCACGAGCAGCAGCGTTCCCACGGTCAGCCCCGTCAGCCTGGCTCCGAGGGTCTGCGGGGCGTAGGGCGGGAAGCAGGCCAGGATGTAGAAGAGCTGGAGGCCCGGCGCCGATCCCGCCGCGCGCGGACCGGCCACGGCGGCGAAGGCCAGCAGGAATCCGACGGCGAGCATGCCGCAGACCGCTGCCCACGTCTCCACCGCGAGCAGCGTCCCCAGGGTGGCCAGCAGGAGCGCCGGGGGCAGTGCGCGCAGCATGACGGAGGCCCGCCCGCGGCCGGACCCGGGAATGCTGGAGAGCAGCCCGACGGCGATCGGCGCGAAGAGCGCGTACAGAGCCATGACCGGCCGGTCGGCGACGTACAGCAGGGGGTAGAAGCCGGCCCCCGCCGCGACCGCGACCCGGACCGACCTGCGCAGAAGTGCCGCTCTCGCTGACCTAGTGGTCACACCCATGCCCCCTTCGTGACGGTTCCTCACACTATGGCGCCCGGTGGTCTCCCGCCCCGCCCGGCGCGTCGCGGCAGCGCTGGGAGCTCCTGCCGTACGCGCACCTCCGTCACCCGCCCGTACACCCCGCTCCGCGGACACCGATGCCCCGCGTGCGCCGCGGCGCTGGCACCATGGCGGGATGGCTGAGGGAACAGGGATACGTGTGCTCGTCGTGGACGACGAGCCCGCCATCCTCGACGTGCTGGCGACGTCACTGCGGTTTCTGGACTACGAGGTCCAGGAGGCGTCGTGCGGGCGCGACGCCCTCACCGAGGTCAGGGCACACTCCCCGCATCTGGTCCTGCTGGACGTGATGCTGCCCGACTTCGACGGCTTCGAAGTGGTACGCAGACTCCGTTCCGCCGGGTCCCGCGTGCCCGTCGTCTTCCTCACCGCCCGGGAGAGCGGACAGGACGTCGTCGGCGGGCTCGACCTGGGCGCGGACGACTACATCACCAAACCGTTCCGGCTGGCGGAGGTGACCGCCCGGGTGCGGGCCGTGCTGCGGCGCAGCACCGAACGCGCCACCGCACCCGGCGGCGACGGGCTGCTGCGCTGCGCCGACCTGGAGATGGACACCGTGACGTACGAGGTGCGGCGGGCAGGGCGGCCCGTAGACCTGTCGCCCACCGAGTACCGGCTCCTGCACCACCTGCTGCTCAACACGGGCCGCGTGCTGACCCGCGAGCAGTTGCTCGACCACGTCTGGGAGTACGGCGAGGGGGACCCGGGTGTCCTGAAGACCTACATCTCCTACCTCCGCCGCAAGCTCGACGCCCTCGGGCCGCCGCTGATCGAGACCCGGCGCGGTGTCGGCTACATGCTGCGCGCCGTGCGGGAAGCGCGGTGAGGGCCCCTCGCCTCCTTCCGCATTCGTTGCGCGCCCGGCTGCTGTGCACGCTGGTCGTCGTCACCGCCGTCGTCCTGGCCGCCCTGGACGCCGCGCTGTACGGCGCGATGCGCGGCTACCTCACCGACCGGACCGACACGTCCCTTCAGGCGGTGCACCGGCGCGTCATGACGCAGGTGCGCAAGGAACTGCCGCCCGCCCGGGGGCTGGCCGCGAGCGCGCGCATGCTGGGCACGTCCGAGTACTACCTGGAGATCATCCAGCCGGACGGTGTCCACCGGGACCTGGTGCCGGGACTGCGCGACCCCGCGGACCCGCCGCCGCGGGTACCGGACAAGCCCGGGCGGGCCGGCGACGGACCGGTCACCGTGCCCGCTGTCACGCCCGACGGTCCGGACTACCGGCTGCTGACCCACGCCCTGCCCGACCACCGCGGGACGCTGGTCGTCGCGGTGCCGATGAAGCAGGTCCAGGGCACGCTGGGCCGGCTCCTCCTCGCGGAGACGGCGGGAACGGCTGCCGGCCTGGTGCTGCTCGCGGCGGCCGGCCTGTGGATCCTGCGGCGCGGGCTGCGGCCGCTGGAGTCGATGGCGCGCGACGCCGACGCCATCGCGGCGGGCCACCACGACCACCGGGTCGGGCCGGCCGACGAGGACAGCGAGGTCGGACGGCTCGGGCTCGCGCTCAACACCATGCTCGACGGGCAGGAGGACGCCCATGCCCGGCTGAGACGTTTCGTCGCGGACGCCTCGCACGAACTGCGGACCCCCGTGACCGCGGTCCTGGGCTATGCGGACCTGCACCATCAGGGCGTGCTCGGGGACGCCGGCCGGCGCGAGCGCGTGATGGCGGGCATCACCCACGAGGCCCTGCGCATGCGGCGTCTCGTCGACGACCTGCTGACGCTGGCCCGGCTGGACTCGGCGCCGGGGCCCCGGCGGGCGCCGGTCGACCTGGCCGAGATCGTCCGGGCGGCGGCCGATGCGGCCCGGGTGGTCGCGCCGGATCACCCGCTGGAACTGTCGGTGCCGGCCACCGGGCCGGTCGTCAGCGGCGACGGGGACCAACTGCGTCGGCTTGTCGACAATCTGCTGGCCAATGTCCGGGCGCACACCCCGGCCGGCACGACGGCCCGGGTCGAAGTGACCTCGGCCCGGAGCTCGGCGCTCGTCACGGTCACCGACGACGGTCCGGGCATCCCGGCCGACGTGCTCCCGCGGGTGCTCGACCGGTTCTACCGGGCCGCCGGGACCCACAGCGGCGGCGGAAGCGGACTGGGGCTGGCGATCGTCGCGGCGGTCACCGCCTCCCACGGTGGCACGGTCGAGGTGACGAGCCCGCCCGGCAGCGGAGGGACCACGGTGCAGGTCGTGCTGCCGGCCGGGCCGCCGGACTGACCCGTGCTCAGAGGAAACCCAGCGTCCTGTCGTGCCCGTCGAGGATCCGGCCCGGGTCGCTGTCCAGGACCCGGTGCAGGAGCGTCGCGTAGACGTCGCGGAAGTCCGTCGTCGTGGCCAGGTCGCCGTCGGTGAGCCGGGTCAGACTCGGCTGGTCGCCGTAGAACCCGCCGTGCACCGGATCGCCGAGTACGAACACCGGTCCCGATGTGCCGTGATCGGTGCCCTGGTTGCCGTTCGCCCGCGGCCTGCGTCCGAACTCGGAGTAGACCGCGACGACCACGGGCCGGCCGGCCCCGGCGGAGCGGACCCGGTCCAGGAAGGCGGTGAGGTCGTGATCCAGCTGCCCGAGCAGTCGCGACTGGGTGCCCTTCTCGTTGGCATGCGTGTCGAAACCCCCCAGGCTGACGCTGTACGCGCGGGTCGTGGCGCCCGCGGTGATCGCGCGCGCCACGACGTCGAGCTGGCCGGCCAGTTCGCCCTGGCCGCCCGCGGACGCGCCCATGTCCTGGTCCTCGTCGCCCTCCCTCGGCGCGCCTGGATCCTCGGCCGCCACGCTCGACGAGTGCGGCACGGGGCTCCCGGACGGCTGCGGGCCGTCGCCCTTCTTGCCCTTGGCACCCTTTCCCCCCGGACGGTCGGACCCTGCGCCCCGGTCGGCGAACGCCGCGTCGATGCGGGTGACATCGCCCAGGGAGGCAGCGGCACGCGCCAGCAGCGGGTGCGCGTCCTCGGAGGTACGCGACAACTCCGTGCAGGTACGCAGCCATGCGTCGGGCAGACCCCCGCCGCCCAGCCGCACCGCGGCCCCCGCCGTCCTCTCACCGGCGAGCAGCGGCGGCAGGGTGGCTCCGACGGAGACCGCGCGCAGCGGATCCGCCGTGTCGAACGTGTCCAGCCAGCGGCCCAGCCAGCCCGAGGGCACCGGGCTGCTCGGCGAACCGGTCTGCCAGATGGACATCGACCGGAAGTGGCTGTGGTCCGGACGCGGGTAGGACACCCCGCGCACCACGGCCAGCTTCTTGTCGTCCCAGAGCTTCTTGAAGCCCTTCATGCCCGGGTTGAGGCCCAGCCCGTCCCCGAGGGGCAACACCTCGTCCTCGCTGTACGCGAGCTCCGAGCGGGCGTCCTGGTACGCGCGGTCGGCGGCGGGCACCACCGTGTTGAGGCCGTCGTTGCCGCCGTAGAGCGTGACCAGGACGAGTACGGGGCTGGTGGCGGCGTCGGCTGCGCCGCCGGAGGCGAGCAGCTCGTGCACGCCGTAGGCGGTGCCTCCGGCGACGAGTGCGGCAGCGCCGGCCACTCCGCTGGAGAGGAGGAACCTGCGTCGGGTCAAGGTGTCCACGGTTGTCTCCTTCAGGCCAGGACGAGGTACTCGGGGGCGGTGAGGGCGATCGCAGTGACCCGGTGCGGATCGCGCGCCGCAGCGGTCAGTACCCCGGAGGTCGCGGCGCCCCAGCTCCGGACGCCGAGGCTGCGGGCCAGCAGCGCGGGCCGCTCCTTCGCCGCCGCACGCTCGACCTCCGTCAGGTCGGCTTCGCGCACCAGACCCTGCGCGAAGCCGATCCGCACCTGCGCCGCTGCTCCGGTCAGCCACGCCGCGCCACCCGGCCACCCGCCCACGCTCGGTGGCGCGAACGGTGTCTGGCCGAGGCCTTCGAGCGTGCGGAGCAGCTTGGCGCGGGCCGGCGCCTTCAGCTTCGAGGGGCGGACGCCGAACGCGCGCATCGCGCCGACGACGTACTCCACCGGCTGCTTGACCAGGACGCTGCCGGGATCGGCGAACACCGGGTCCGTCAGCAGGGCCCGGAACATCGCCGTCGTGTCCCGCCCCGTCCCGTAGGCGGCGGTTGCGCGGGCCAGGCTCCCCTTCGACGGCGCGGAGGAGGCGACGACGCGCCCCCAGAACCGGGTGGCGAGGTAACCCGCGGACGCGGGGACGTCGACGAGGTGGTCGATGAGCGAGGCCGCGGTGAAGTCCTCCGTCGCACCGACGACGGTGTGCCGGCCGACCGCGTGCCGGTCCGGACGGAAGCGGGCCTGCCAGCCGTCCGGGTCCTTACGGTCGACGGTCCACCCGGTGAGCGCGGCCGCCGCCTGCCGTACGTCCCGCTCGGTGTAGTGGCCGACACCTAGCACGAAGAGTTCCATGAGCTCGCGCCCCAGGTTCTCGTTGGGTTCCTCGGCCGTGCTCCCCGGCGCGTCCAGCCAGACCATCAGCGCCGGATCGCACACCATGGCGCGGGCCAGCGCCCGGAAGTCGCCGCCGCCCAGGCGCCTCAGCGTCTCGTTCTGGACGAGCATGGCGGAGCCGGACTTCACCTTCTGGACGGACGTCGCCCAGTGGTTGTGCCACAGCAGGGTGCGCTTCTCGGCCCAGGGGCGCTCGGCGGCGACCATCCGGTCCAGCCACCACAGGGCGATGTCGCCCCGCTGCTCCCGCACCGCGGACCGGAACGCCTTCTTGGCGGCCGCGTCCCCCTTGTCCTTCCCCTGCCCGGCGCCCGGCTCCTGCGGCTCAGCGCTCTTCCCGCTCCCGCCGCCCTCCCCGCCCGTCTTCTTCCCGTCCCGCTTGCCGCCCTTGCCGCGTCGCGGGAGGGGGTCCAGCCGGGGGAGGGGCGTGGCAGCGGCGCCGGCGTCCTCGCCGGACGCCAGGACGCGGTCCAGCGTGGCGTCGAACCCGGCCTTCTCGGCCGCGTCGACGGCGTCCGGCCCCGCGTCGAAACCGGTGCGCTGCAGCAGGCGCATGACATGTGCTCGGGTGTCCAGTGGCCGTCCCATGGGCCCACCGTGCGCGCCGGGGGTGGGACCGCGGTACGCGCAAGGTGTGAATTCGGTAGGAGTCCGCACGGAACCCGCGGCTCCGGGGGACCGGCACATCCGCGCGTCGGTGCGCAGCCTCCGCAGGGACGGCGCCCGGAGCGGCCCTATGCGTCAGGCGGCCCGTTGTGGTCCCGCGGCACGGGGCCGTCATCGCTGCCGGACGGCGCCCGGTCGTAGTCCTCCTGGGCCTGGCGCTGGATCTCGTCGCTGTCCGCCAGGAGCCGGGCGATCCGCTCCGCCCCGCCGGGCACAGGGGGTGGAACCCGGGTGATCGTGTCGTACAGGTAGCGGCACGCCTCCGCCTCGGTCCCGAAGCTCGCCATGACGCTGTCCTGGCCCCGCTGACGCAGAACGACCAGCCACTCGTCCGCCTCCGGACGCAGTACGTAGGAGGCGTCCAGTTGCATGGGGACGCCGTGGACGCCCGGGATCTCGTACAGGGCATCCGGGGTGCCTTCGCGGTGGAGCCGATCGACGAGTTCTGCCCTGTTCATTCCGCGACTCCACTCCGTCGGGACGCCCCTGGGCAGGCCCCGGACCCGCCGGAACCTGCCCAGGAACGATAGGTCACGCTCAGTTCAGCGCCTTCAGTTCCTCCGCGGCGACCAGGTCCGGAATGGACTTGGCCGTCCGGTACTGGATTCCCAGCCCGGGCTGGCCGAACCAGGGTCGAATGGGCCCGGCTTCCACGGTGAACGCCTTGAGGACCCGGTACAGGTGGTAGCTGGACGGGTAGGCCGTGGTGTATTTGACGAGGTTGCTCGGCGGGATGGCGCGCTTGGCGTACGGCGTCCCGGCAGGTGCGAGGAAGTTGCCGAACCCGCTGCCGAAGAGGTCGACCAGCTGTCCCACCCGGAGCTTCAGCGACTTCTTCTCCGGCTTCCCCTGGCGGTCGAGGACGAAGCCGTCGTTGTCCGGATACCACCAACCGGAGGTGTTCGTCACCGGGTTGGTCTGCCAGTAGCACCCGAGGAACCAGTACTGCGAGACGCGGCCCGTGCGGTTGTAGCCCCGCAGCATCTTGCCGATGGGGCCGGTCTTCGGGAGATCCCGGGGGCCCAGCCGCCAGTCGTCGTGGTAGTAGCGTTCCAGCGCCTGTTCGGGCGCCTTGTTCGTTCCGCGCCCTCGCTCGTCAGTGGGGCACTGGATGCCAGGACGGGCGGTGCTGCTGTCGGCATGGGCGGCTGTCGGCGCCAACCCGACCAGGAGTAGCGAGGCAATCGCACTCGATACGAAATTCCGAAGCACCCGCATGCGGTGTTCCCCTCTCTTGCCCGGTGCAGGCCACGGAAACGGCTCGCAGGGGCGGCACGGTCGCGCAAGGCGCCCTTGAAGCGGGCACCGTAGCTTGGTGACGCTCAGTCAACAGGGGCGCCGACGACGCATGGTGATCGGAATTCACGCCGCAACCCGATCGGGTACGGGATTTCTCCTGATTGGCCTAAGGGATCGAGGGACAGCCCCTGGCGAGCCGGACGCACCGGACGGCCACGGGACCCCGGGGACCCCCGCCCGGTGCGGATGGCGGCCCGCTCGAAGGCCGTTGCGCGCCGGAGTCGGATCAGTGCGTCCCGGGGTGCGGTCGAGGGAGCCTGCGAAAGGCGGAGCGGAGGGGGACGGGGTCCGGCGAGACAAGGGCTGACACCGGGTGGTCGCCGTCAAAGCGAGCTGTCGCGGAAACGCGGGCGTACCGACGGCTTCCTCCCGCGCGGCGGAAGCGGGTTGCTGACGAGCCGGTCTCGGAACCACAGGGTGATGATCTCCGGCTCGATCAAGGTCCGTCGGGCGTTCCTGACATCACGTATAGGCGCTGCGACGGAGTCAGTCCTGCTGCCCCTGCCCCCACATCCCGGCTCCGATGTTAGTGACGATCTCGACCCACTCGCAGTGCTCATTGCTGAAGGGGCGAGGATCTCTGCGACCGATCTCGCTTTTGAGGGCGTCCAGGGACTCACCCAGGGCCTCGATGAGCTCTTCGTCGTCCTCGTAGTCCTCCGGGAGGCTTCCGACGATTTTCGACAGTTCCCTGATCGTGTGCACCAGCGAGGAGAGGTCGCGGTGCAGCGGGACGGGGCGCATGATGCCTTCGGCTAGCTGGTACAGCTCGCCAGTTCGCGTGTCTGCCACGATGGCGCTGATCTCAAAGTTGCCGAGGAATACCCAGTGGGCAGCAGCGACCGGAAGATTCCAGGTGCTGCCGAGTTCCTCGACCGAGACTGGGCGGAACCCGCCGTCAGCTCCGTCAAGTTCGGGAAAGGAGATGAACTCGTTTTCCGGCAGCCCTGTGTCGGTGAGGAAAGTGAGCGTCTCGCCGCTGAAGCCGGCTGCCTGTGCCGTCTCTGAAGGTGCTTGGTGTACTCGCTCCTCACCAAAGGTCTGAATGAGTTCCTCGCGAGACAGTTCGAAGATCATCTTATCCTGCCGTGTTTCGCTCAGCTCTGGTAGGGCGTGAGCGGGGTGTGAGTCTTGTACCAACTCTTAAGGTCTTTACGGTACTGGAGATGCTCAGCGTCGACTCTTCTGCCGTACTTGTAGTCGTTCTCGCCGGGCTGTCGTGGTAGCGATTGGTCATACGACTGGGAGTGGCTGACGGGAAGGTCCTTGCCGAAGTACTTGGCGGTCCAGCGGTCGCAGTACGACGGTGCCTTCTGGCAGGGCTCCCGTTCGGTATACAGACTCGTGAGTCCGTCCTGCTGTTTCGCCTTCAACAGGGGGTAGCCGACGGAACGTTCGGAGTGGACGCTCTTGCTGTAGCCGACCAGCAGGAACTCATGCCCTTTGCCGTCGTTGAAGTTGCCGGCAGCGTAGTTGTTTCCGGTCCAGTCCTTCCGTGCATAGCGGGCTGTCTGCGTCGCTCGGGCCAGCTCGGTGGAACCAGGTCTGATGGGCGTGGACTTGACGCGGTCGGTGTTCGCCGCTGCCACGCTGTATGGGTTGTTCTCGCCCGCGCGGGGCCGCCAGGTCCGAGTGCCGCCATTTTCAGTGAAGTTTCGTGACCGGCTGCCGACGGAGTCGGTGGGCCGTTTCCGTTTCGTGGGCTGGGGCTGTGCAGGCGGAGGGCCCGAGTGTCGTCTCGGGGTGGCGCCGGGTTCCACTGCTCAGCGCGGCCATCGACGCGATTTTCGCGTAGCCGTGGCCGGTCGGCAGGACCTGTGGAGCGCGGCTCGCAGCCACGGCGGGCCCAAAGTCCCAGAGAGGTTCCAGAGATGCCGCCGCACCTCTCCCTGACCCGCCAAGCCTCAGGTCAGACGGGTGTGGCGGCATCCTCGTATCAAATGTCCCGGAAGATCTCGATCTGCGCCCCCACCGAGTTCAGCCGCTCCGCCAGCTCCTCGTAACCGCGGTTGATCACATACACGTTGCGCAGTACGGAGGTGCCCTCGGCCGCCATCATCGCGAGCAGCACCACCACGGCGGGCCGCAGTGCCGGCGGGCACATCATCTCGGCGGCGCGCCACCGGGTCGGGCCCTCGACCAGCACCCGGTGCGGGTCCAGGAGCTGGAGCCGGCCGCCGAGCCGGTTGAGGTCGGTGAGGTAGATGGCCCGGTTGTCGTAGACCCAGTCGTGGATGAGGGTCTGGCCGTGGGCCGAGGCGGCGATGGCCGCGAAGAACGGCACGTTGTCGATGTTGAGGCCGGGGAACGGCATCGGGTGGATCTTGTCGATCGGCGCCTCCAGTTTGGAGGGCCGGACCGTCAGGTCGACCAGCCTGGTGCGCCCGTTGTCCGCCGCGTACTCCGCCGTGCGGTCGCAGTCGACGCCCATCTCCTCCAGCACCGCGAGCTCGATCTCCAGGAACTCGATCGGCACCCGGCGGATCGTCAGCTCGGACTCCGTCACGACGGCGGCGGCGAGCAGGCTCATCGCCTCGACCGGGTCCTCGGAGGGGGAGTAGTCGACATCCACGTCGATGTTCGGCACGCCGTGCACGGTCAGCGTGGTGGTGCCGACGCCGTCCACCCGTACGCCCAGCGCTTCCAGGAAGAAGCAGAGGTCCTGGACCATGTAGTTGGAGGAGGCGTTGCGGATGACGGTGGTGCCGTCGTGCCGGGCCGCGGCCAGCAGGGCGTTCTCGGTCACGGTGTCGCCGCGCTCGGTCAGCACGATGGGGCGGCCGGGCGTGACGGAGTGGTCGACCCGGGCGTGGTAGATCCCCTCGGTCGCGGCGATTTCCAGACCGAACCGGCGCAGCGCGATCATGTGCGGCTCGATCGTCCGGGTGCCGAGGTCGCAGCCGCCCGCGTACGGCAGCTTGAACTGGTCCAACCGGTGCAGCAGCGGCCCGAGGAACATGATGATCGAACGGGTCCGGCGCGCGGCGTCCGCGTCGATGGCGTCCATGTCGAGCCGGGCGGGCGGCACGATCTCCAGGTCGGTTCCGTCGTTGATCCACCGGGCGCGCACCCCGATGGAGTTCAGCACCTCCAGGAGGCGGTAGACCTCCTCGATACGGGCCACCCGGCGCAGCACCGTACGGCCCTTGTTGAGCAGCGAGGCGCAGAGCAGCGCCACGCACGCGTTCTTGCTGGTCTTGACGTCGATGGCTCCGGAGAGACGCCGTCCGCCGACCACCCGCAGGTGCATGGGACCGGCGTATCCGAGCGACACGATCTCACTGTCGAGAGCTTCACCGATACGCGCGATCATCTCAAGGCTGATGTTTTGGTTGCCGCGTTCGATGCGGTTCACGGCGCTCTGGCTGGTGGCGAGCGCCTCGGCCAGCTGGCTCTGCGTCCAGCCCCTGTGCTGGCGGGCGTCACGGATGAGCTTGCCGATACGTACGAGGTAGTCATCTGACATGCCGAAAGGCTATCTCAGATATGAGATGAGGCTGGTGTGGGGGTGTGGTGTTCGGGTGACGGCTGGGTGCAGAGCCGCAGCGCGGGGGCGCGGCCGAACACGGGCGCTGTCGCCCACTCCATGGTCCGTCCGCCGCACCGGTTCGGCACGCGGAGCGCGTCCATCGGCACGTGGTGCCCGGTGCGCGCTGCGGGCAGTCACCCCCGTCAGGCCCCGGGAAAACGTGTCGCCCGCGCGGTCGGCGGATCGTAGGGTCCCCGTCATGAAGCTGCTCTCCGTCAACATCGGCCGGCCTCGCCCCAACCCCTGGAAGGGGCTGAGCCTGACGGGCATCGACAAGCAGCCCGTCGATGGACCGGTCGCCGTGGCCGCACCCGGCCCCAAGGGCACCGGCGCGGTCGGTCTGGCCGGTGACCGGGCCTACGACGTGCAGCATCACGGCGGTGGCGACCAGGCCGTCTACGCGTATGCCCGCGAGGATCTCGACGGCTGGGCGGCCGAGCTGGGCAGGCCGCTCGCGAACGGGGTGTTCGGGGAGAACCTCACGACGCTGGGAGCGGACGTCAACGGCGCCCTGATCGGCGAGCGTTGGCGGATCGGGCCGGACGTGGTCCTGGAGGTGTCGTGCCCGCGGGTCCCGTGCTCGACGTTCCAGGGCTGGCTGCGGCGTGACGGCTGGATCAAGCGGTTCACGCAGGCCGCACTGCCCGGTGCGTATCTGCGCGTGATCGAGCCCGGCGACATCCGCACCGACGACCCGGTCGAGATCGTGTACCGCCCCGATCACGACGTGACCGTCGCGCTCGCCTTCCGGGCCATGACCTTGGACGCCGAACTGCTGCCGTGGCTGCTGGCCGCCGACGCGCTGCCAGAGGAGAGCAAGGAGCTGGTCCGCCGGCGGACGTCGGGGTAGGTGCTCGACCGGGTGGTGACGCCGGGGCCACGGCTCGGCAGACCGCACGCCCGGCCACCTGGCCATCGCTGACAGCCCTGACCGCCCTGACCGTCCTGAGGAGCCCGGGAGTCCGGGAGTCCGGGAGTCCGGGCCCGGGCCCGGGTGCCGGTGCTGCGCGGCGCCCGGGCACCCTCGGCCGTCAGACTGGCTGGGGCTCGGCGACCGGCGCCCCCTGGCTCCTGATCGGTCGCGTCACCTGTTTCGCCACGCAGGGCGGCATCCCCGCCGCGGCGCCCTTCGCATTGCTCCGGTAGACACTGGGCGGCATGCCGACCAGCTCGGTGAAGCGGGTGCTGAAGGTACCGAGCGAGGAGCAGCCGACCGTGAAGCACACCTCGGTGACACTGAGCTCGTCACGGAGCAGCAGCGCCTTCGCGCGCTCGATGCGACGCGTCATCAGGTACGTGTACGGCGACTCGCCGTAGGCCAGCCGGAACTGGCGGCTGAGGTGCCCGGCGGACATGTTCACGCCGCGGGCGAGCGCTTCGACGTTCAGCGGCTGCGCGTACTCCCGGTCCATCCGGTCGCGGACCCGGCGCAGCAGCGCCAGGTCACGCAGGCGCTGATCCGCGGCGCGTGCGCGACCCCAGGCGGGCTTGCACATGAGCGACCCCCTTCTCAGCGAAGCTCTTGGATGCGGACCATGTTGCCCGCAGGATCACGGAAGGCGCAGTCGCGGATGCCGTACGGCTGCTCTGTCGGCTCCTGGACGACCTCGACGTCCGAGGCCTCCACCTTCTCGAAGGTGCCGTCGAGGTCCGGGGTGGCCAGCAGGATCCAGCCGTAGGTGCCCTTGGCCATCATCTCGGCGATGGTGCGGCGCTCCGCCTCGGTGACCCCGGGGTCGGCGGCCGGCGGCGCCAGGAGGATGGACGTGCCGGGCTGGCCGGGGGGGCCGACCGTGATCCAGCGCATCCTGCCCTGACCGACGTCGCTGCGGACCTCGAAGCCGAGGGCGTCGCGGTAGAAGACCAAGGAGGCGTCCGGGTCGTCATGCGGGAGCACGCTCGTGTGAATGGTGATGTCCATGGCGATCAGATTAGGTGCGGCCGCGTGGTCAGCGCTTCTCGAATCCTGATCGGTCGAGCCACCTCTTTCGCCGCACCCGTGGTCCGCCGCCCCGGTGCCGCGCCGGCCCGGCTACGGGCGGCGGCCCCAGGCGGAGACCATCGGGGCCGTCGCCAGATCGAGGTCTCCGGTGGCGACGTTCGACAGGTGGCGGTCGATGTCCTCGTCGGTCGCGATTCCCGCCGCCACGAGCCGGTCCCGGATCTGCCGGACGGTCGCCGCTTCGAGCACCGTGCAGGCCGGTGAGGTGATCGGGAAGTAGGCGTCCGCCCCGACGTCGCGCAGGCCGGCCCCGCGCAGCAGCCGGGGCAGCGTCCGGCCGTACGACAGATCGGCACCGCGCGCCGCCATGAGCTCACGGAAACCGGACCGCAGCCGGTTGGCCAGCCGCTGCTCGGGGCCCGACTCGTCCGGACACAGCAGGGGCTGGAGCCCCGGATCCGCATCCTCCAGGAGCAGCACACCGCCGGGCCGCAGCGCCTGGACCATGCGGCGCAGCGCCTCGGCGCGGTCGACGACATGCACCAGGACCAGCCGGGCGTGCACCAGGTCGAACCCGCCCGGCGGCGGGGGATCGGCCGCGACGTCGTGGCGCAGGACCTCGACGACATCGGAGGCGGCGTCCTTCGCCCAGGACACGTCGATGTCGGTGCACACCACCTGCCCCGCCCTTCCGACGCGCTCGGCGAGACCCGAAGGAACGGAGGGGCCACCGGCCCCGACCTCCCAGCACCGCATGCCCTCGGTGATGCCGATCCGGTCGATGTGCCGGAACGTCACCGGATCGAACAGCTCGGCCAGCGCGCCGAAACGGATGCCCGCCTCCGACTGCTGGTTGTCGAGCAGATACCCGTGATCCGCACCGTGCTCGGCCATGTCCTGTCCCACTGCCTTCCTCCGTCTCTTCCCGTCCGCGGAGTCGAGTCCACCGTCATCGGCGCCGGCCTGCCTGGACCCTTCTCCTCGATAGGGTGCCGTCCGGGTCCCGGTCGCACGGATCGGGACAACGAGCGTCGATTCACGCGGAGTTGTGACCGGTCATGCCGGCGCGGCGGTAACCGGAACGGCGACCGGACAACTGAGTGAGAGGAGCGCCAGTCATGCGTGGAGGCAGCATCGCCGTCGTCGGCGGCAGCATAGCGGGGTGTGCCGCGGCCCTGGCCGCGTCGCGCGGCGGAGCCGAGAAGATCACCGTCCTGGAACGCGCCGACGCCCGGCTCCGTGACAGGGGAGTGGGAATCGCCCTGCACAGCGACCGGTTCGACGAGCTGAGGGACGCCGGGTACGTGGCCCCGGAGATGCCCTGGGCGCCGCTGAGCCGGCGGGTGTGGAGTGCCCGGGACGGCGCTGCGGAGCACGGCCGGGTCGTCGGCGAGCAGCCGTTCCCCTTCCGTGCCTACAGCTGGGGGTCCTTGTGGAGCGAGCTGCGCCGCCGGGTGCCCGAGGGGGTCTCCTACCGGTCCGGTGCGGTGGTCACCGGCGTCGAGCCGGACGCCGACGGTGCGACGGTCCGGCTCGCGGACGGTTACCAGGAGCACTTCGACGTCGTGATCGGGGCGGACGGATACCGCTCCGTCGTCCGGGAAGCCATGTTTCCCGGGGCGGACGCGGCGTACGCCGGATACATCGGCTGGCGCGGAACGTCGTCGGACGTCGCGGACCTCCCCTCGGACGGACACGACGCGCACAACATCGTCTTCCCCGGCGGCCACTGCATGATCTACCGCATCCCGGACGGTGCCGGCGGGCACCTGCTCAACTGGGTGCTCTACACCACGCCTCCGCAGACCGACGGCCTCCACCCCGACCTGCGGACCCCGACCTCCCTGCCGCCCGGCCGGCTCAACTCGGAGCTCACCGCGCACCTGCGCGCCCTGGTCGCCGACAACTTCCCGCCGTACTGGGCGGCCAGAGTGCTCCGCACCCCCGCCGAGACCACCTTCATCCAGCCCATCTACGACCTGGAGGTGCCGCGCTACACCTCGGGGCGGATGCTGCTCGTCGGTGACGCCGCCAGTGTCGCCCGGCCGCACATCGGCGGCGGGAGCGTGAAGGCGCTCCAGGACGCCACCGCCCTGGAGGCCGCATGGGTGGCGGGGGACAGCTGGAAGGAGGTCCTGGAGACCTACGACGCCGGGCGCGGCGGGGTCGGGGCGGCGATGGTCGCGCTCGCCCGCAGGATGGGCAGCGCGCAGGTCGAGAACACCCCTGACTGGTCCGCCATGGGCCAGCCGGAGTTCGACGTGTGGTGGCAGGACCAGAACAGCGGCTCCGACCGGCGGAGCGGCTTCGGGGGCCACAGCATCAAGGCCGGTTGAGCGCGGAACGCGCCAAGGGCGGTGACCTTGTTCCGGTCACCGCCTCGCGTCCGTCCCGCCCCCGTCCCGCACGGCCGTCGGTGACAGTTCGAGCGCGGCGTTCAGCGCGGTGGGATCGGCCCGCGCGCTCGCCCCGTCCAGGCGCAGCGTCAGCCGGCCCGAAGTGAGGACGGTGAGCGTACGGGCGCACTCGGCCGCCCGGACCGCACTGGGGGACACCAGCAGCACGGCGATGCCCTCGCCCGCCAGCGTGCTGACCAGCTCGTGGACCTGCTGGACCAGTACGGGGGCGAGGCCCTCGGTCGGCTCGTCGAGCAGCAGCACGCTCGGCGAGCCGAGCAGTGCCCGCGCCAGGGCCAGCATCTGCTGTTCGCCGCCGGACAGGGCCGAACCCCGGTTGTTCCGGCGCTCGCCCAGCCGGGGCAGCAGCTCCAGGACGCGCGCGGGGGTCCACACGCTGGGGCGCGTGGTGTCGCCGCGCCGCGGCGGACGGTAGGACAGCCGTAGGTGTTCGGCGACGGTCAGCCCGGCGAACACGCGGCGGCCCTGCGGCACGAGGCCGATCCCGGCACGGGCGATCCGGTGTGCCGGCTGCCCGGTCAGGTCGCGGCCGTCGAGGCGTACGGTGCCGGCGCCGGGACGCATCAGTCCGGCGACGGTGTGCACGAGAGTGGTCTTGCCGGCGCCGTTGTGGCCGACGACGGCGTGGACCGTACCGGCGTGCACCGAGAGGTCGAGCCCGTGCAGGACGGTGCCACCGTGGTAGCCCGCGGTCAGGCCGGTCAGTTCGAGCATCGGGGTCCGGTCATCCTCTCGCTTCGGTGCCGGACGGGCCGGTCCCGGAAGAACCGGTACCGGACACGGCGACGTTCGTGATGCCGGCATCCGGGGCGTCGGCCGCGGTGCTGTCCGTCGTCGCCGCGGCGCCGTGGTAGGCGTCGCGGACCTCCGGATGCGTGAGCACTCCTGGGTCGGACCGGTGAGGAGTACCCGTCCCGCGGCCAGCACGGTGACCGTCGTCGCGAGTTGCGCGACGACCTCGACATGGTGCTCGACGAGGATGACGGCCATGCTCTGCGGAAGACCACCGAGGATGCCGAGCAGCCGCCCGATGTCACCGTCGGTCAGCCCGGCCGCGGGCTCGTCCAGAAGCAGCAGGCGCGGATTGCCGGCCAGTGCGGCGGCGAGGTCGAGCATGCGGCGCTGCCCGTGGGAGAGCGCGGAGGCCGGCCGGTGGGCGAGGTCCGCGAGGCCGACGGTCTCCAGATGACGGCCCGCGGACTCGGTGTGCAGCCGGTGGCGGGAGGGGCGGCGCCAGGCACCGCGGCGCTTCGGGTGGTGTGGCCAGCCGGCCAGTACGACATTGTCCAGCACCGTCAACTCGGAGATGACCGAAGGCTGTTGGAAGCTGCGGGCGATGCCCAGGCGGCTCCGCCCGGCCGGGGCCTTACGGGTGATGTCCCCGCCGTCCAGGGCGATGGTGCCGTGGTCGGGCCGGTCGGTGCCCGCGATGAGGTTGAGCAGGGTGGTCTTGCCGGCGCCGTTGGGGCCGATGACGGCGTGCCGGGCGCCCGGGGGCAGCCGCAGGCTGACGTCGTCCACGGCGGTGAGGCTGCCGTACCTGCGGGTGAGACGGCTGAGGTCGAGGACCGGGGGCGCCGATGCGGCCGTCGGGGCAGGCGTCATGGGGAGACCTTCCCGGCGTGGGTCGGAGTGGATACGGATGGTGGCGGCCCGCCGGCCTGCGGCCCGGTCCGACCGGATCCGCGCAGGCCGGCCAGGCCGCGGGGCAGCAGGTAGACGGAGGCGACGAACAGTGCGCCGAGCAGCAGCGGGCCGTGACCTGGCCACGAACCGGCCACCCAGTCCCGGGTCATGACGATGAGCCCGGCGCCCAGCAGCGCGCCGATCACGGACGTCGTGCCGCCGATGACGACGGCCAGCAGCGCGAACGCGGCGATTTCGAAGCCGACGTCGGCCGGGGAGAGGTACTGCTGGACGGTGACCATCAGCGAGCCGCCGACGCCTGCCAGCGCACCGGCGCAGACGTGCGCCACCAGCAGGTACCGCCCCACCGGGTGCCCCGAGGCGCGCATCCGGGCCTCGGCGCCCCGGGTGCCGGTCAGCAGCTTCCCGGCCGGGGAGCGCAGCACGAGCAGGGTGACGGCGACGGCGACGACGGTGACGACGAGTGCGTAGGTGTAGAGCTCGCTCTCCTCGGACATCCCCTCCCCGCTCCACAGCGCCTGCGTGGCCGGGAAGCCGACGAGACCGTCGGCGCCCCCGGTGACGGACTTGAGCTGGTTGACGACCGCGCCGGTCAGCTCGCCGACGGCGAGCGTGATCATCAGCACGGTGGTGCCCCGGGCCCGGATCACGGCAGGACCCGTGACCGCGGAGAAGGCCGCGGCCGCGAGCGCCGAGAGGACGAGCTGGACCGGACCCATGGTCCATCCGGCATCCGCGAGATTCGCGGTGGCATAAGCGCCGACGGCGAACGGCGCGGTCTGCCCGAGGGTGGGCAGTCCGGCGTAGCCGGTGAGGACGGTGACACTGACCGCGAGCAGCCCCAGAGCCAGGGCGGACCCGGCCAGCGTGATGCTGTACGGGTCGAGCACCCCCGGCAGCGCGGCCAGCACCGCGAGCAGCACCAGCAGCCCGGAGGCCTGCCGCCACGCGCTGCCGCGCGGAAGCCGCCCGAACCCCGCGAGCGGGCTCCTGCCCTTGCCGGGCGGCACCGCCGCTTCGGCCGAACCACTTTGCGCCGCAACGGACTTGGCATCGTCGAGTCCCCCCGATGCCCCGACCGCGCCCACAGCCCCCACGGGCTCGGCGTCCGGCCCCGGCCCCGGTGCTGTGGCGGGCCGCCCCGCTGCTGTCGCCCCGCGGGTCCGCAGCCGCAGTCGCGCGACGAGGTGGCCGCGGAGCCGGGCGACCGGGTCCGGTGAAGGCCCTTGTTGACCCTGCACGCCTGCCGGCTCGGCGAAGCGGGAGCGGGCTGCCAACACCGCCGCCATCGCGGCGAAGAGGAGGTACGGTGCCAGGTCGGGCGCCGCCGAGACGCCCAGCGTCTGCACCTCGCCCACGGCGACCGCCGCCGCGAGCGTCGCCCACAGCGAGCGCAGCCCGCCGAGCACGACCACCACGAGGGACAGCATCAGGACGTTCTCGGACGTGCCGGGCCCGGGGCCGATGATCGGTGCCCCGAGTACGCCCGCCGCACCGGCCAGCGCCCCCGCTGCCGCGAGCACGCCGGTGTGTACCGCACGAGGGCTGTACCCGGTGGTCGCGAGCATCTCCGGATCGTCGGCGGCGGCCCGTACCGCCGTACCCATGCGGGTCCGGGTCAGCACCCACGTACCCGATGCCGCGAGCAGCACGGCCATCACGATGAAGCCGAGCCGGTACGCGGGGTACCGGTGGCCCAGCAGTGTCACCGAGGTGTCGAGCGCCTCGGGGACACGTACCGGGAGCTCGTCCGCCCCGAAGAGCTGGATGAGCAGGTCACCGCCGACCAGGGCGAGCCCGAACGTCAGCAGTGCCTGGGAGAGATGCCCACGCCGGGCCAGGGGTGCCGTCGCGGCGGACAGCCCCGCCCCGGCGGCACAGGCGGCCGCGGTTCCGGCGGCCAGCCCCAGTGCGAACCCGCCCCAGGTGCCGTCACCCAGTTCGGCCCCCGTGTAGGCGCCGATGGCGTACAGCGTGCCGTGCGACAGGTTCAGCACGCCGGCGGTGCCGAAGGCGAGGCTCAGACCGGCGGCGACCACGAACAGCAGCAGCCCGTAGGCCACGCCGTCCACCGCCGGGACGACGTGGGCATCAAGGAGTCCCATGTCAGCTGCCGAGCGTCGCCAGGTCCTGGACCATGACGTTGGCCAGCTGGGCGCCGTCCGGGCGCACCTGTCGCAGGTACCAGGTCTGCACCGGCGAGTGCGCCTTGTCGCCGAACTCCCAGGCGCCGCGCGGGCTGTCGATCTGGCCCAGGTCCGCGATGGCCTCGTTGATGGTCTTCGGCGTCACGTCACCGTTCTTCACGGCGGTGGCGATCGCCTTGTCCAGCACGGCGGCGGCGTCGTACGACGCCATCGCGTACGTGGTGGGCTGTGTGTCGTGCTCGGCCGTCCAGTCGGCGGCGAACTTGCGGTTGGCCTCGTTGTCGAGGTCGGCCGCGTAGTTCAGGACCGAGTAGATGTTCTTCGCCGCGGCGCCCTGCGCCTGGAGCACGCTGCCCTCGGTCACGAAGGCCGTGTACAACGGCAGATCAGCGATGTCGGACTGGGCGTACTGCTTGGCGAAGTCGATCGCGGCCTTGCCGGCGTAGAAGCAGTACACCGCCTTGGCATCCGTCTTCGCGATCTCGGCGAAGTACGGCATGAAGTTGGTGGTCTTCGGGAACGGCGTCCAGGTGGTCTTGCCGCCGGGGTTGGCGAGCTTCCCCTTGACCCGCTTGAACTCATCGGTGAAGCCGCGCAGTTCGTCGTAGCCGCCCTGGTAGTCCGGGCCGATCGCGTACACCGGTCCGTCGACCTGCTTCTTGACGTAGGGGGCGATGGCCTTGCCCGGCTCGTCGGACAGGAAGCTCGTCGTCCACACGTACTCGAGGTCCTTGACGGGCGGCCGGGCGTTCGACCCCAGGAAGGGGATCTTGGCCTTTTGGACCAGGGGCAGCACCGCGTTGACCGAGCCACCGCTGACGAGGCCGGTCAGGACGTCGACCTTGTCCTTCTTGACCAGTTTGGTCGCCGCGGGCACGGCGGTCGGCGGGCCGTCGCCCTCGTCCGCCACGACGAGCTCGACCTTGCGTCCGCCCAGCTTGTTGTCGTGGGTGCTCAGGTACAGCTCGAAGCCGGCGCGCAGCTCGGTGCCGACCGGCTCGTAGGTGCCGGACAGGGAGGCCACCAGGCCGACCTTCACCGTGTCGCCGGCACCGCTGTCGCTGCTGCATCCGGTGACCGCGGCGAGACCGAGGGCGAGGGCGGCGGCGCCGGCCGGCCGGAATCTGCGGCGGCGCGGACTGGATATGTCGAAGAACATGAGGACTCTCATCGGGAGTGGCGGGTGGGGGGCTCGGAGCGGGATCGATGTGCCGTGCGGCGGCGATCAGCGGGAAGGCGGCATACTCGCGTCGCGGACCTGGGGAGACAGCGAGTCGCCGACCTGGTTGATCAGTTCCGACATCATGTAACTGACCTCGCCGATGTCCGCGTCCCTGGTGGTGGTCACCAGCAGGGAGGCACCGCTGGAGACCGCCATCGAGAACATGTAGCCGCCCTCCATCGCGGTGAGGCTGTGCTCGACGGGATCGGTGTTGGTCAACTGGGCTGCCGCGGAGAGCAGGTTGACGACGCCGGAGGCGATGGCGGCCAGCCGCTCGGCGTCGTCACGCTCCACGCCGGTGTAGGCCAGCGCGAGGCCGTCCACGGACACGGCTATCGCCTGGGTGACTTCCGGGATGCGCCCGGCGAAACCGCTCAGGATCCAGCTCAGGTCGGTGGGAGTGGTCATTTCTTGGTCCGTTCGGTGTTGTCGTCGGTGGCGGAGCGCCCCCGGTGGTTCGTGCTCCTGTTGATCCCCTGGGCGTAGGCCGCCAGGACGTCGGAGACCTGCCGGGAGTCCCGGCGGCGGGGCGCCGGCCGCGGCGAGGCGGTGCCGGCACGCTGGTCGGTGCTCTCCCGCTTGCCCAGGGTGGGCCACTGCTGGGGTGCGCCGCGCTGCCGCAGGGGCAGTCCCGAGGAGCTGACCGCGGCGCTGCGCGAAACCGGCTCGTCGTGCACGGGATGCGGGGCGGGCGAGCTGCCGTGTCCCCGCTCGCGCGGGGCGGGTGAGCTCCCCTGTTCCCACTCGCGCGGGGCGGCGGCAACGGAACCGATCGGAGTGCCGTGTTCCCGTTCACGCGGGGCGGCGGCCACGGAACCGATCGGGGTGCCGGTGTGGTCGGGTCGCCAACGCGCTCCGTCCTGCCGCCCGCGGCCGGGCGGTCCCGGCGGTGTGACCGGACGGGGAGCCTCGTAGTGCGCACCGCCGCCAGGGCTGCCGTAGTCATGGGCCTGATCGCGCATGTCCGGCGCGGGTGGCATGTCCTGGGCGGGGGCCGCGGTCAGCACCTTCGGGGGCAGGGTGACCTCGGCGATGGTGCCGGGGCCGGAGGAGTCGCGCAGTTCGACAACGATGCCATGACGTGCGGCGAGCCGTGCCACCACGTGCAGACCCATGGACCGTACGTCTCCGATGCCTGCCTGCGGTTCACGCAGCGCGGCGTTGTGGACGGCGCGGCGTTCCGCGGTGATGCCCACGCCCTCGTCGACGATCTGCACGACGGCCCGGTCCCACAGCCGCCACACGGCGACGCCGACCTGTTTGTCGGGAGGCGAGAACCGGGTCGCGTTGTCCAGGAGTTCCGCCAGGATGTGTGCCACGTCGTGCACGGCACGGGCGGCGACGCCGATACCCGATTCGACGACACCGAGAGACACGCGGTCGAAGCGCTCGATCTGCTGGGCGGCGGCAACGATGACGGTGGAGCATCCGACGTCGGCCGTGCGCACCCGGGCCTGGCCGTAACCACCCAGCACGAGGAGGCTGTTGGTGTTGCGCTCCATGCGGATGGCGAGGTGGTCGAGGGCGAACAGGGTCTTCATCCGTACCGGGTCGGCCTCGTCGCGCTGAACGGTGTCCAGCTCGGACACCATGACGGACGTCAACTGCGCACCCCTGCGCGCCACGCCGACCAGCGTCTCGGCGAACTGGTCGTGGATGTAAGCCTGTTGGGCCGCCAGGCGGACGGCCTCGTGGTGGACGGCGTTGAATGCCTCACCGACCTCGCCGATCTCGTCCTGGCCCGTGGTCCGGACCGGGTTGCCCGTCCGCCGGGCCACCTCTTCGGGCGTCGCACCACTGAGCGCGCCGGGCTGGGACAGCTCGCTCATCACGGCGGGCAGCCCGGTGTGTGCGACCTCGTGCGCGGCGTTGCGCAGATCGCGCAGCCGCCGGATCATGACGCGGCCCAGGCGGATGGCGACGAAGAAGACTCCGACCAGGGTCAGCACCACCAGGGCGACCTCGGCCCCGGCCGTCCACATGAGCGTGGTGCGCGCGTCGGAGACCGTGGTGAAGACGGACTCGTCGATCCGCTTCTCCACCGAACGCAGCAGCATCTGACGGTCGTTGAAGGCCTTCTGCCACTCCTTCGGGGCGACGTCGATGGCCCTGCCCGTTCCCGTACGCCCGATCTCGTCCTCGAGCCGTCGGGCCTCCAGGGCCTTCGTGCCGGAGAGAGTGCGCTCCAGCCAGGTCCGCCACTGGCCGGGGCCGAGGTCGAACAGGACACCGATCGACTCGGTGTAGCCCAGCCGGCCGGCGTCGAACGTCCGCTGCGAAGCGGTCGTGAAGCCGCCCGCCGCCTGCGCCCTCATCACGGTGACCTGCTGCTGGGCCGTGTGCTCCGCGGCCTCGGACAGGGCGGCGGCGGCCCGGATCCGGTCCGCGATGCCGGCGTCGACCCCGTCCGCCTGCGCGATGCCGTCGCGGTAGCTGTTGAGGTCGGCGATCACGATGCGGTAGCCGAAGGCGAGCGCGGAGATGGTGCTGCTGCCCGACCGCACCTGGGCGCGCAGGGCGGGCATCTCGTCGATGAAGCGCGTGATACGGTCCAAGGCGGCCTGTGCGCTGTCCGGTACCTCGGACAGGTGCCGTGTCCGGCCCTGGAATCCGGCGATGCTCTCATCGGTCGAATCGGAACTTGAGCGGTACGCGTCCGCATCTCCCTGTTCGGAGACCAGCGCGGTGGCTGCGGCACGCTCACGCTGTAACTGGTGGGCCAACTCACCCGCGCTGGAGGCGGCGTCGACCATCGCGGCCAGCCGGTTGGCCTGGAGCGCGTGGTTGGCTGCGGGTGCGAGGGCCAGCACCGAGAAGGTGACGGCCACGGTGAGCGGCGCGGTGACGAGCAGGACGAGGCGACGATTGATTTTCATGGCGCGGCTCCATCGCCGGAACCGCTGCTGAGTATCAGTGGCACGCAGATACCTGTTAACGGTTTGTGTGGGGGGTGTTTGTGGGGACGGCGGCACATCATCCGCACTGTTGCGGATGGGGCAGATGGGGCGGCCGGGGCCCCTGTGGCGCGGCATGATCCTATGCCGTAGGAGGTGGCTACGGATGGGTACATTGCCGAAAGTTGTGCGCACTCGACAGTGCAGAAGTGATCAGACTCGGTCACCCTGGCTCGAGTGGCAAGCCCTCCCGGACCGGGGGCAGTTGCCTCGGGCGACTCGGTGAAACCAGGCCTGACCAGCGGTCGACGCCTCGCCTCGGGCCCGCTCGGGGGGTCGGCCGAAGGCTCACGAAGCATTCCCGCGCGCCGACTTGACTGCCCGTCCGGCCCTCGAATGTCGATGCGAAAAAGATTGGATCCCACTGTGCTTCGGCGGCCGGGGGAGCGGGGGCGCTCCGTACCGAACTGCACTGAACTGCCGTGTTTTGTTCAGGACATGAGGGCGGGGTGGCGTAGGTGAGAGCCTGCGGGTGCGTCCCGCGGGCGGGGCGCCGTAGGGACCGCCGTGCCCGCGACGGTGTTCGCCGACCGGTGGCAGTTCCACGCGTGTCAGTCGGAACCGGTGGTGCCGGTATTCGGCCGGCTCTGCTGATAGAGCGTCACCAGTACGCCGTGCACGGGCTGGTCCTCCGCGCCTTCCTCGGCGTCGTCGACCAGTCCGGCGAGGGTCTCGCCGAGTTCCTTCGCCTTCTCGGGGCTGAGACGCAGGTGGCGCAGTGTCAGGTGTGTCTCGGTGGGGGAGAGGTCCAGCTCCTGGGCGACAGCGGCGAACATCGCGGCGGTGCCCGCCGCTTGGGGTTCGGCGACGACCATGTGGCGGGCCGTGCGCTGGTAGTACTGCTCGGTACCGCCACGGACCTGGCGAGTCTCGGCGACGTGGACCAGCCCGGCTTCGCGGAGCACTTTGAGGTGGTGGGCCACGTTGCCCTTCTTCGCGTCGAGCCGCGCCGCGAGTTGGCTGATGGTGGCAGGCTGTTGGCCCAGGGCGAAGAGCAGCCGCTGACGCAACGGGTGGGCGAGCGCCGCGAATTGCTCAGGCGCGCCGATCTCCAGAACGTCCTCAGGGGGCGGCGAGTGGGAAGGCTGATCATGCATACCGAAAGTGTCTAATTTCATTGACGCTTTCGCAAGGGCAGTGTTCTACTCCCTGCCATGACGACTCCGCCGAAGCTTCAGCCCGCCCCGGTCATCGACGAGACGGTCCGGCTGCTGACCGAGCACTACGTTTTCCCCGAGATAGCCGAGCAGGTCGCCGGCCTGCTACGACGCCGCCTCGCCGAGGGCGCCTACGACGTCGACGGCGCCGAGGAGCTCGCCCGTCTGGTCACCGCGGACCTGCAGTCCGTCAACGACGACAGGCACCTGAGACTCAAGCACCACGTCGACCCGGTGTCCCCGGAGCAGGGGCGGCCACCCTGGACGCCATGCGCCGGGACTTCGACACCTCGCTGGGCGGAGCGCCCCGGGTGGAGTTGCTCGACGGAGGGATCGCCGTGCTGGAGCTGGCGCCGATGCTGTTTCCGCTGGAATGGGCCGCCGAACCGCTGGGCGCCGCACTCACCCTGGCCTCCCGCGCCCAGGCGCTGATCGTGGACCTGCGCGCCAACCGGGGCGGCGACCCTGACTCGGTCGCCTTCGTCTGCAGTTACCTGTTGGACGAGCGCACGCACCTCAACACCATGCACTGGCGCGGCGGCGAGCGCACCGAGCAGTCCTGGAGCCTGCCGCACGTTCCCGGCGCGCGCTTCGGTGGCAGCAAGCCGTTGTACGTGTTGACCAGCGAAAGCAGCTTCTCCGCCGCCGAGGAGCTGGCGTACGACCTGCAGCAGCTCGGCCGGGCCGTTCTCGTCGGCGAGCGCACTCGCGGTGGCGCACACCCGTGCAAGGGCTGGACCGTGCACCCGCACCTGGAGGTCACCGTTCCGTTCGGCCGAGCCGTCAACCCCGTCTCCGGCGCGAACTGGGAGGGCGTCGGTGTGCAGCCGGACGTCCCCTGCGCGGCTGCCGAGTCCCTCGACCGGGCGCACGCACTGGCCCTCGCCCGACTGGCAGGCTGACGCGGTCCTGCTCGTCGAAGGCTGAGTGAGTGGTCGGCTTTCATGAGCCGGGACGCTGTCGGTTTTCATGAGCCGGGACACGACAGGCGGAACCTGGCCAGGCGGGTGGGGACCACTGGTTACAGACGTGTCGCAGTTCGGACGAGGTCGGCGACGGCTCTGGACCGGCTGTGCGGCGGCCAGGCGATCACGGTGGTGACTGTCGGCGCGTCCAGTACGGGCACGGCCGCGAGGTCACTGTGCAGTTGGCCGCGGGACGACTCCGGTGCGACCGCGCAAGCACGGCCGAGTGCGACGAGCTGCAGCAACTGCGCCTGGTCGCGGACCTGCGGGCCGGGGCCGGGCGGGTAGGTGCCGTCGGGGTCGGGCCAGCGTGGCAGGGGCAGGCCCGGCAGCCCGGTGATGTCGGCCATGCGCACATGGGCCCGCGCGGTGAGCGGATGTCCGGCCGGCAGGACCACGACCTGGCCCTCCGTGCCGAGCTCTTCTGCGTCGAACCCGGCCGTCGAGTCGAACGGCCGGTGCAGCAGCGCCACGTCGGCCCGGCCCTCGCGCAGGAGTCGTTGCTGCTCGGCCGGGCCGCACAGGATGACGTCGACGGGGACCGCGCCGGGTTCGGCGGCATACGCGTCGAGCAGTTTCGCCAGCAGTTCGCGGGACGCGCTGGCTTTCGTGACCAGGGTCAGGCCGGGGCCGCCGGTCACGGAACGGGCGGCGCGGCGGGTCCGGCGCTCGGCGGCGTCGACCGCGTCGAGGGCGGCCCGGCCCTCGGCCAAAAGCACCGAGCCGGCCTCGGTCAGCGTGACCGTGCGGCTGGTCCGGTCCAGCAGCGCTGCCCCGAGCCGGCGTTCGAGCTGCTGTATCGCCCGTGACAGGGGCGGCTGCGCGATCCCGAGCCGCTGGGCGGCGCGCCCGAAGTGCAGCTCTTCGGCGACAGCGACGAAGTAGCGCAGTTCCCGGGTCTCCATGCAGCCACGCTACCCCGGATCAATACCCTGTCGGTATCGTTGACCATCGGATCGGTCTTGGACCGCAGACGGGGCCCGGGGGCAGCATGGTCCCCATGAGCGAACGAACGATTGCGCTGGTCACCGGCGCGAACAAGGGAATCGGCTACGAGATCGCCGTGGGCCTGGGCGCCCTCGGCTGGAGCGTCGGCGTCGGCGCCCGGGACGACCGGCGCCGTGAGGCGGCGGTGGAGCAACTGCGCGCGGCCGGCGTCGACGCGTTCGGCGTACCGCTCGACGTGACCGACGACGCGAGCGTGACCGCCGCCGCGCGGCTGATCGAGGAACGGGCGGGGCGCCTCGATGTGCTCGTCAACAACGCCGGCATCTCCGGCGAGATGCCGCAGGAGCCCACCCGGATCGATCCCGCCACCATCCGGACAGTCGTGGAGACCAACGTGATCGGCGTCATCCGCGTCACCAACGCGCTGATGCCTCTGCTGCGCCGCTCCGCCTCGCCTCGGATCGTGAACATGTCCAGCAGTGTCGGCTCCCTCGCCCGGCAGTCGGGAATCGCCGCTGAGCAGACGACCGGACCGGTGTCCGTGGCGTACGCGCCGTCGAAGACGTTCCTGAACGCCGTCACCCTCCAGTACGCCCGCGAGCTGAGCGGCACGAACATCTTGATCAACGCCGGCTGCCCCGGCTACGTCGCGACCGACCTCAACGGCTTCCACGGCGTGCGTACCCCCGAACAGGGCGCGGCGATCGCCGTCAGACTCGCGACCCTGCCCGACGACGGCCCGACCGGCATGTTCTTCGAGGACGCCGGAGTAGTGCCCTGGTGAAGCGCCCGGCGGCTGTCGGCCGCTTCCACGAAGCCCGGCCATTCTGGTTCCGGCCGACCGGGCGTTGAGCATCGCGGGGCTGGGAGTCTTCCCGTCGCCGGTGCCGACCGCGATGCGTCGACCCTGTCCTGAGTCGAAGAAGTCCAGGTCGAAGGCGCTGGGCACGGGATCGTCGTACGCGAGGACAGGTTCCCACCGTCTCCCCCGGCAGGCAGAACTCTTGATCACTCGACCTTCGCCGAGAATGTGGCAGTCACCAGCCTTCACTGAGAATCACTCGACCTGCGCTTCGAGGGTTCAGGACTGTCCTTTGACAGCGAAGTTGGTCCGTAGATAGGCGCTGACCTGCGGCGACTATGTTGGATGACAGGGCCTCGGACAAGATCTCCGGCCAGTGCCTTCTCTTGAGGATCACGCTCACGGGCGTGCGATAGGTTGCCCGCCATGACCGAGCTCGGACCCGTTGCCTGGCCACCTGCCCCGATCAGGACCGAACGGCTCGTGCTCCGTGAGTCGGATCCCCGGGACCGTGCGGCGTTCATCGAATTGCTCGCCTCGCCAGAGGTGCGCACCTACCTCGGTGGCCCTCGACCCCGTGACGAGCTCGAACGCGCGGTGCCTGAAATACCCGGCCGGCGCCCTGGCCTTTTCGTGGTCGATCTCGACGGAGCGATGATCGGCACGACCACGCTCGATCGGCGCGACGCGGAGCGTCCGGGGCACATCCGTCCGGACGCCGGGGAGGCTGAGCTCGGCTATATGTTCCTGCCGCAGGCGTGGGGATGCGGGTATGCCGCCGAGGCGTGCGCGGCGGCACTCGGCTGGTTCGCCGACGCGCTTCCCGGCGAGCCGGTGGTGCTCTGCACCCAGACTGTTAACGACCGTTCGATGCGCCTCGCGGCGAAGCTGGGGTTCACCGAGGTGCAACGTTTCGAGGAGTGGGGCGCCGAGCAGTGGATGGGCGTGTGGTCTCCGGTCACGCCGTCCGGTCGAGCTTGGGCTGGAGGCTGCCCGACGACCTTCGATGGTTTCCGCAGCGTGGTCCAGGGCGATCGCGTCGATCGCGGCGCCTTGGATGGCGTGGGACAACGCGCCGATCAGTGTAAGCCGGACCCGCTCCAGCCATGATTCGAAACCGACGTGCTGCCCGGTCGTTGCCGCCCAGTATCAGCCGGAGAAGTGACGCTCACCCCGCGACCAGCGAATCGGCCGTACGGCAGCCACGTCCTCGAACCGGGCCGTCACGCACGCCTCGATTGGATGACAGCGGTCAAGGACGTGCCCTGACATGACCCTTCCCCGGTGATGTACTAGAGTTATCTCGACATCGAGATATATGCCGAAGGCGCACAGCGGGCCGCCGCGCGGTAAGGGCTACCTAACTAAGCCTTACCTTAGCGGATGGTCGGGTGGCCGAAGGCGGCACCACGCGGCGCCCGCCGAAGTGAGCGCGGCGCGGAGTTACGCGCACATTGATGAAGGAGACTGTCGTGTCGGCGAACAGCTTCGACGCCCGCAGCACGCTGCGCGTGGGCGACGAGTCGTACGAGATCTTCAAGCTGGACAAGGTCGAGGGCTCCGCGCGCCTCCCTTACAGCCTGAAGGTGCTGCTGGAGAACCTGCTCCGCACGGAGGACGGCGCGAACATCACCGCCGACCACATCCGGGCGCTCGGCGGCTGGGACTCCCAGGCCCAGCCCAGCCAGGAGATCCAGTTCACGCCGGCCCGCGTGATCATGCAGGACTTCACCGGTGTGCCGTGTGTCGTGGACCTCGCCACCATGCGTGAGGCCGTCAAGGAGCTCGGCGGCGACCCGGCGAAGATCAACCCCCTCGCCCCGGCCGAGCTGGTCATCGACCACTCCGTCATCGCCGACAAGTTCGGCACCAGCGACGCGTTCGCGCAGAACGTCGAGCTGGAGTACGGCCGCAACAAGGAGCGCTACCAGTTCCTGCGCTGGGCCAGACCGCCTTCGACGAGTTCAAGGTCGTCCCCCCGGGCACCGGCATCGTCCACCAGGTCAACATCGAGCACCTGGCCCGTACGGTCATGGTCCGTGGCGGCCAGGCGTACCCCGACACCCTCGTCGGCACCGACTCGCACACCACCATGGTCAACGGCCTGGGCGTGCTGGGCTGGGGCGTCGGCGGCATCGAGGCCGAGGCCGCGATGCTCGGCCAGCCGGTCTCCATGCTCATCCCGCGCGTCGTCGGCTTCAAGCTGACCGGCGAGCTCCCGGCCGGCACCACCGCCACCGACCTCGTGCTGACCATCACCGAGATGCTCCGCAAGCACGGCGTCGTCGGCAAGTTCGTCGAGTTCTACGGTGAGGGCGTCGCCGCCACCTCCCTCGCGAACCGCGCCACCATCGGCAACATGTCGCCGGAGTTCGGCTCCACCGCCGCGATCTTCCCGATCGACGACGAGACGCTGAAGTACCTGCGTCTGACCGGCCGCGACGAGCAGCAGGTCGCGCTCGTCGAGGCGTACGCCAAGGAGCAGGGCCTGTGGCTCGACCCGGCCGCCGAGCCGGACTTCTCCGAGAAGCTGGAGCTCGACCTCTCCACGGTCGTCCCCTCCATCGCCGGCCCGAAGCGCCCGCAGGACCGCATCATCCTCGCGAACGCCAAGGCGCAGTTCGCCCAGGACGTGCGCAACTACGTCTCCGAGGACGAGGAGTCCGGCAAGGAGTCCTTCCCGGCCTCCGACGCCCCGGCCTCGGCCAACGGCGTTCCGTCGCGCCCCACCACGGTGACGGCCCCCGACGGCTCGACGTACGAGATCGACCACGGCGCCGTCACCGTCGCCGCGATCACCTCCTGCACCAACACCTCGAACCCGTACGTCATGGTCGCCGCGGCGCTCGTGGCGAAGAAGGCCGTCGAGAAGGGCCTGACCCGCAAGCCGTGGGTCAAGACCACCCTCGCCCCGGGCTCGAAGGTCGTCACCGACTACTTCGACAAGGCGGGCCTGACCCCGTACCTCGACAAGGTCGGCTTCAACCTCGTCGGCTACGGCTGCACCACCTGCATCGGCAACTCCGGCCCGCTGCCGGAAGAGGTCTCCAAGGCGGTCAACGAGCACGACCTGGCCGTGACCTCGGTGCTCTCCGGCAACCGTAACTTCGAGGGCCGGATCAACCCCGACGTCAAGATGAACTACCTGGCGTCCCCGCCGCTGGTCGTCGCGTACGCCCTCGCCGGTTCGATGAAGGTCGACATCACCAAGGACGCCCTGGGCATCGACCAGGACGGCAAGCCGGTCTTCCTCGCCGACATCTGGCCGACCGAGGCCGAGGTCAACGACGTCGTCGCCAACTCCATCGGCGAGGACATGTTCAACAAGTCCTACCAGGACGTCTTCGCGGGCGACGCCCAGTGGCAGGCGCTGCCGATCCCCACCGGCAACACCTTCGAGTGGGACTCCGAGTCCACCTACGTGCGCAAGCCCCCGTACTTCGAGGGCATGACCATGGAGACGACCCCGGTCGAGGACATCACCGGCGGCCGCGTCCTGGCCAAGCTCGGCGACTCGGTCACCACCGACCACATCTCCCCGGCCGGTGCGATCAAGGCCGACACCCCGGCCGGCAAGTACCTCACGGAGCACGGCATCGAGCGCCGTGACTTCAACTCCTACGGCTCGCGCCGTGGCAACCACGAGGTCATGATCCGCGGCACGTTCGCCAACATCCGCCTGCGCAACCAGATCGCGCCGGGCACCGAGGGCGGCTACACCCGCGACTTCACGCAGGCCGACGCTCCCGTGTCGTTCATCTACGACGCCTCGCAGAACTACCAGGCCGCCGGCACCCCGCTCGTCATCCTGGCGGGCAAGGAGTACGGCTCCGGCTCGTCCCGTGACTGGGCGGCCAAGGGCACCGCGCTGCTGGGCGTCAAGGCCGTCATCGCCGAGTCCTACGAGCGCATCCACCGCTCGAACCTCATCGGCATGGGCGTCCTCCCGCTCCAGTTCCCGGAGGGCGCGACCGCCGAGTCCCTCGGCCTCACCGGCGAGGAGACCTTCTCCTTCACCGGCGTGACCGAGCTGAACAACGGCACCACCCCGCGCACCGTCAAGGTCACCACCGACACCGGTGTGGAGTTCGACGGCGTCGTCCGCATCGACACCCCCGGTGAGGCGGACTACTACCGCAACGGCGGCATCCTGCAGTACGTGCTCCGCAGCCTGATCCGCAAGTAGGGATCAGCCGCAGTACGGCGAGAGGGCCGCACCCCCGGCGACGGGGGTGCGGCCCTCTCTCATGCTCCGGACGGAACTGCCGGGACTACCAGGTGCCTCAGAAGAGGAACTTGTAGCTGTTCCATCCGCTCGTGCCGATCCTCACCTTGGCCTTGTACGGGGCGGCGGCGTTGCCGGTGCCCTTGTACAGGTAGAGCTCGCCCGCGGAGTTCCGGGCGACCAGGTCGGTGCGGCCGTCGAGGTCGAGGTCGCCGGTGGAGACCAGCTTGTTGTACGTGTTCCAGCCGCTGCCGACCTTGGTGCGGGCGGAGAACGGGGCCTTCTGGTTGCCGGTGCCCTTGTAGAGCCACAGGACGCCGGACTTGTCGCGGGCGACGACGTCGTTCTTGCCGTCGCCGTTCAGGTCGCCGTTGCCGGCGATCTCGCTGTAGATGTCCCAGCCGTAGCCGACCTTGATACGGCCCGTCAGCTTGCCGGTGCCGTAGCCGAGGTAGACGTAGAGGTCGCCGTTGGTGGTGCGGGTGAGGAGATCGCCCGCGGCGGCGCCGCCGATGTTGCCGGTGGAGACGATCTTGTTGTAGATGTTCCAGCCGTAGCCGATCTTGACCGACGACGAATCGAACTTCAGGTAGCCCATGTCCCCGTTGGACTCGCGGAACCAGAGGCCGTCGCTCTTGCCGTCGCCCTGGTTGTCGACCTGGGACATGGCGCTGACGCCGACCCAGCCCGATCCGGAGACGTCGCGGGAGCTGAGACCGCCCGCGCCGTTCGGGGCGTAGGAGTACGCGGTACCCGAGGAGTTCACGCCGTACAGGGCGAACGTCGGGGTGACGGCCGCGGCGGCGGCGGAGGCCGCTGCCGACGGCTGCCCGGCTGCGGCGCCGAGCGACGGCTGCGGGGCGTCTGCGGCCACGGCGGAGGTGCCGGTGGCGACGAGGGCGGCGGTGAGCGCCGCGGCTGCTGCACGTGCTGCTATGCGTCTGTGCTTACGGCCAGAGGTTTCGGCCACGAAATGCTCCATGGATCGTGATGGGTCGTGGCCCGCTGCCGAGTTGACGGCGGCGGGCCACGGATTCAACTGAATCGTGTCACGACTTCGGGCGCAAAACCTTCACTTTTGATCAGAACAGCAGGCGGTAGGTGTTCCAGCCCGAAGTACCGATGAGCGCCTTGACCTTGTACGGGGTGGCGGCGTTGCCGGTGCCCCGGTACAGGTAGAGCTCGCCCGCGGCGTTCCGGCCGACCAGGTCCGCGATGCCGTCCAGGTCGATGTCACCGGGGGCGAACACGGTGTTGTACGTGTTCCAGCCGCTGCCGACCTTGGTGCGCGCGGCGTACGGGGCCTTCTGGTTGCCGGTGCCCTTGTAGAGCCACAGGACGCCGGACTTGTCGCGGGCGACGAGGTCGTTCTTGCCGTCGCCGTTCAGGTCGCCGTTGCCGGCGATCTGGGAGTAGGTGTCCCAGCCGTAGCCGACCTTGATGCGCTTGGTGAGCGTGCCGTCGCCGTACCCCAGGTAGAGGTACAGGTCGCCCTTGGTGTCGCGGGCGAGCAGGTCGCCGGCCTCGGCGCCGCCGAGGGTGCCGGGGGACACCAGCTTGTCGTAGGAGCCCCAGCCGTAGCCGACCTTCTTCGCCGCGGAGTTGTCGTTGGCGTAGTAGTTGATGTCGCCCTTGGTGTTGAGCTGCCAGCGGCCGTCCGCGACGTTGTCGGCGTTGTTGTCCACCCGGCCGAGGAACTTGACGTCCTTCCAGCCGGTGTCGAGCTGGATACGCTGCTCGAGGCCGCCGTCGCCGGACGGGGTGTAGTAGTACGAGTTGCCCGCGCTGTCGAGACCGGCGATGCCGAACATGGGCGCATCGCCCGGCTCCGCCGCGAAGGCGGCGCTGCCGGTGGCGACGAGGGCCGCGGTTATCGCGGCGGCGGCGAGGCGGGCGCCGGCCCGTCCGGGCCGACGGCCAGAAGTCTTGGCCACGTGTGTTCTCCATGGGTGGTGGGACGAGGCGTGACGCGCCGCGGGATACGGGGACACGCCACGGAATTGGGGTGATCCTTTCACGAGTCCCTCACGTGTCCAAGGGTTTGGCGAAATGATGCCACCGCGACATCTTCGCCCGGTTATGCGGGTGTTGCGGGGGTCGGGAAGGTCAGGACAGGGGCGCCGAACCGGCCGTCGCGCGGCCGGGGAGTCCGGCCGTGGTCAGCCGGTGAATACCGTGCAACTGGGTCATCACATCCCGCAGCGAACGGCAGTCGCGCGGACCGGGGCCCGGCGCGGGCCGGGCGGTGCGGTGGCCGTCCTCCAGGGCGTCCGCCAGCAGCGACAACGCCGTCGTCACGCGCTCCGCGTCGGCGGACGAGGGGCGCGGCACCCCGTGTTCGACCCGCAACGCGCACGCGGTCGCCGCATCGACGACCAGTTCGGCCGACACCGTCACCGCCGACCAGTCCTGGGGCCGCCCGCTGAGCGGCCCCGGCAGCTCGGCCGCCGCGGTCTCCGCCGCCGCCCGCGCCTCGGCGAGCGCCCGGTACGCGGCACTGCGCAGGGCCAGGGCCTCGGCCCGGTGCGCGGCCCCCGCCCGGTCCGGCGCGTCCAGCACATGGCGCAGATAGAGCTCCGTGCAGCGCAGGGTGACGGCGAACCGGTGGCCGACCCGCACCCGGGGGTCGGCCAGCAGCGGAAGGTGGCCCACCAGCAGCACGAGGGCGCAGGCGAGGAACGTCTCCAGCAGCCGGGACGCGGCCGCCTCGGTATCACCCGCGGTGTGCACGAACGACAGCACGAGCACGGTGATCACCGCGGTCTGGAACGCGAAGTGCCGGGTGGAGAGGGGGAGCAGGGCCCCGGCCACGACCACCACCGCCACCACGAGCGGACGGCCGAGGCCGCCGAGCACCGCCATCAGCGCGACGAAGACGAGGGCCCCGGCCACGGTCCCGGCGAACCGGTTCACCACCCGCGAGAAGAGCGGGCCCATGTCGGGCTTCACCAGGAACGCGGCAGTGGCCGGGAGCCAGTACCAGTGGTCCTCGTGCAGCAGCAGCGCGACGGCCGCGGTGACCGACACGCACAGCGCCACGCGCAGCCCGTACTCCCGCCCGGCCGGTGTGACCAGACCGGGGCGGGGCCCGGAGTGCGCGCCGACCGTGCCGGGGTGGCGCCCGGACCGGCGCGGAGGCTGCGCCGGCCGATTCGTCGTCCGGTCGAAGGTCACCGCGGCCGCCAGCACCGCCCGGTCGAAGGCGAGGCGCTCCACGGTGTCCGGCCGGGGGCTCGGCAGGGCCCCCGCCGGCCCGCCGGTCCGGACGGCCGCGGCCAGCCGGCGGGGGCCTTCGGCCACCTCGTCCGGGACGGCCCGGCCCTCCCACAGCAGCGCGATGCTCGCCTCGCACAGCGCGACCGCCGCGCCGAAGCGTTCGGCGAGACGGTGGTCGGGCCCGTCGCCCCGGCGGCCGGGCCAGGGCAGCAGCCGCATCAGCCGCAGCGCCTCGTCGGCCTGCTGCTGCGCGGCGACCAGCCTGCGCCGGGCAGCGGGGGCCCGCGGCCCGCCGAGCGCACCCAGCGCGTCCGCGAGCGCGTCGAACACCGCGGCGACGGCTTCGCGTTCACCGCCCCACCGGGTCGCGTCCCGGGAGCGCGGTGTGCGCAGCAGCAGTCGCAGCAGGACCAGCCAGCCGGCTCCGGACAGGAAGCAGAGAGCCTTCAGCCAGGCCGGTGCCGCCAGCGGCATCCCCATGCCGATGGTCGTGGCGACCAGCATCTGCAGGGCACCGGTCGACCACACGGCGCCCCTCGCGCTCAGCGCCCCGGAGACCCAGCCCACCAGGAAGAGCACCGGGACCGCCGCCCAGCGGCCCGTCCCGTCCGCGACCAGGGCGCCGACGAGCAGCCCGAGCGCTCCGGCCGCGGCCGGCAGCCCGATGTGGACGAGACCCTTGCGGCGGGTCCCGGGCCGGTCGTTGACTCCTGCGAGCATCGCCCCGAGCGCGGCGAGAACACCGGGCCCCGGATGCCCCGTGGCGATCCCGGCCCCGAGCAGCGGGCCCGCGCTCAGCGCGCCGCGCACCATCGCGGTCCTGGGTACGGGCGCCCGGCGCTGGCTCAGCACATGGGTGAGCCAGACGGGCGCGGGATGCCGTCCCCTCGCCGTACCGACAGCTCGACGTACCGGGATGTGCACCGCTGGGCCTCCTCGTTCACCGGCCGGACCACAGGGTCCGGGGTGGCTGGAGCGGGCAACGGCGGCCGCGTACGTACAGCCAACGTAACAAGGTGATCTGTCGGGCGGGCTGCGGTGGTGTTTCAGACGTGTGATCACCGGGGGAACGGGCCTGGCGCACCGTCCGTGCGGCAGGGAACCCGCAGGTCGTCGCCCGATGCGTGTGCGGCAAGCGCTGGCGAGGCCCTACGCTCGAAGGCCTGATGAAGATCCATGCCACCCCCGCCGGCGCCAAGGCCGGTACCGAGTCCGTGCGCCGCCACAACCTCGGCCTCGTGCTGCGCGCCGTACTGGAGGAGGGGGAGGTGACCCGCGCCCGGGTGGCGGGCCGGGTGGGGCTGACCCGGGCCGCCGTCTCCTCGCTCGTCGAGGAGCTGCTGGCCCTGGACCTGCTGACCGAGTCCGGCAAGACCTTCAGCGGTTCCGCCGGGCGCCCCGGCACCGTGCTGAAGGTGTCGGACACCGGCCCGGCCGGGCTGGGCGTCGAGATCAACATCGACTACGTCTCGGTGTGCGCGGTCGGGCTCAACGGCACCGACCGGGTCCGCGTCACCGAGCACATCGACAACCGCGACACCCCGCCGGCCGAGGTGCTCGCCCACGCGGCCCGCCTCACCAACCGGGTCATCACCTCGACCGGCGAACAGGGGCTGCGGGCCGTCGGCGTCGAGCTGGCGCTGCCCGGACTGGTCTCCGGCGGCATGGTCCGCCAGGCGCCCAACCTGGGCTGGAACCGGGTAGCGGCCGAAGGGATCTTCGGCCAGGCGCTCAGCACGCTGCGGCCGGCCGGGCGCGCCCTCGCGGTCAGCTCGGACAACGAGGCCAATCTGGCGGCGCTGGCCGAGCTCTGGTTCGGCGGTCTCGGGGACGGCAGCTGCTTCCTCTATCTGACCGGCGAGATCGGCGTCGGCGGCGCGCTGGTGCTCCATGGCGAACTGCTGCGCGGCGCCCACGGTTTCGCGGGCGAGGTCGGGCATGTGCTCGTCGACCCGGACGGGCCGCTGTGCCGGTGCGGGGCGCGCGGCTGTCTTGAGCAGTACGCGGGTCAGGCAGCGCTGCTGCGGGCCGCCGGGATCGATCCGGCGGCGGGTGTGCGCGGGCTCGGCGAGCTGGAGAAGCGCGCCGGGGCGGGCGACGCGAGGGCACTGGAGGCGCTGCGGGCGGCGGGCGAGCGGATGGGCGTGGTGCTGTCCGGTGCGGTCAACCTGTTCGATCTGGACACCGTCGTGCTGGGCGGCATCTACCGCGACCTGATGCCGTGGCTCGCCGACGCGGCGGAGGCGCAGCTGGCCGACCGGGTGGTTTCGGGACGGTGGCACGGCAACGGCAGCCGGCTGCGCGCCTCCTCGCTCTCCGGGGACGCGGCGCGGGGTGCGGCGGCCCGGGTGGTGCGGGAGGTCCTGGCGGACCCGGCGGCGTACGCGGCGCGCTGAGCGCCGGCCACCCGGAGAACCGCCCCCGTCGTGGTCCGGCGGACGGGGGCGGTAGGGGACCGGGGTCTTTCGTCCGGATCAGGCCGGATCAGGGTGCGGCACCCGGGCGCGCGAGCCCGGCGGCCTGGTCCGAACGGGCGGCCCTACTTCCGATGGGCCGCGATCAGCCCCTGGTACCAGCGGTAGCTGTCCTTCGGGGTGCGCTCCTGCGTGTCGTAGTCGACCCGGATGATCCCGAACCGCTTCGCGTAGCCGAGCGCCCACTCGAAGTTGTCCAGCAGCGACCAGACGTAGTAGCCGCGGACGTCCACGCCCGCGTCCATCGCCGCCCGCAGCGCCGTCAGATGGGTCTGCAGATACGCGACCCGGTCCGCGTCGTGGACCGAGCCGTCCGCGTCGACGGTGTCGAACTCGGCCGAGCCGTTCTCCGTGATGTGCACCGGCGGCAGCGCGTCCCCGTACGTCTGCTTCAGCACGGTCAGCAGGTCGGTGAAGGACTCGGGCACGACCGGCCAGCCCATCGCCGTCCTGCGGACGTCCCGGTACTGGCCCTCGCTGTACCGGTTGTCGGTGGCGACCCGCAGTGCCGGGTCGGGCTCGCGGTGCGGGGCAGCGGCGACCACGATGGGGCGGTAGTAGTTGATGCCCAGGAAGTCCATCGGCTGGGAGATCAGCTCCAGGTCGCCCGCGCGCCGGAAGTCCTGCGCGGTGATCAGCTCGCCCCAGGTCTCCTCCTCGGTGGCCGGGTAGCGGCCCGCGAGGATCGGCTCGGTCCACACCAGGTTGTGCTGGGTGTCCGCGCGGACGACAGCGGCCAGGTCGGCGTCCGACTCGGTGGCCGGGACGTTGCGGTCCAGGTTGAGCGTGATGCCCGCCTCGCGGACCCCCGCCGCCCGCAGCGCCTTCATCGCCAGCCCGTGGCCGACGAGCAGGTGGTGCGCGGCGGCCAGCGCCCCCCGCCCCTCCTTCGCGCCGGGCGCGTGCCGGCCGACCGAGTAGCCGAGGAACGCGCTGCACCACGGTTCGTTGAGGGTGATCCAGCGCGGCACCCGGTCGCCCAGGTGCTCCGCCATGATCGCCGCGTACTCCCCGAACCGCTCCGCGGTCTCGCGGACCCGCCAGCCGCCGCGGTCCTCCAGCGCCTGGGGCAGGTCCCAGTGGTAGAGGGTGGCGGCCGGTTCGATGCCCGCTTCGAGGAGCGAGTCGACGAGCCGGGAGTAGAAGTCCAGCCCCTTGGGGTTGACCGCGCCGCTGCCGTCCGGCTGGATCCGTGACCAGGCGACGGAGAAGCGGTACGAGTCCACACCCAGCTCGCGCAGCAGCGCCACGTCCTCGGGGTAGCGGTGGTAGTGGTCGCAGGCGACGTCTCCGGTGTCACCGCCGTCCGTCTTCCCGGGGGTGTGGCTGTAGGTGTCCCAGATCGACGGACCGCGGTCGTCCTCTCGCGCGGCGCCCTCGATCTGGTACGAGGCCGTGGCCGCGCCGAAGACGAAGCCGGGCGGGAACACGGGGAACTCAGGCATGGAAATCCTTACTTGACCGAGCCGCCGGTGATCCCGGCGGCGATGTACTTCTGCGACAGCACGAGCAGGACCGCCGCGGGGACGGCGGACAGCACGGACGCGGCCATGACCGAGCCCCAGTCGCCGACGTGGGCGCCGATGTACTGGTAGATGCCGAGTGTGATCGGCTTGACGTCGTCCGTGGTGTTCAGCGTCAGCGCGAACATGAAGTCGCTCCACGCGTACAGGAACGAGAACAGCCCCGCGGTGATCAGGGAGTTGCGGCTCATCGGCAGCACGACCTGCACGAAGGTGCGCAGGCGTCCCGCCCCGTCGACCTCGGCCGCCTCGATGACCTCACGGGGGATGGCGACCATGAACGAACGCATCAGCACGATCGCGAACGGGATGCCCAGCGAGGCGTCGGCCAGCATCAGGCCGGCGTAGGAGTTGACCAGGCCGAGGTCCACGTACGCGCTGTACAGGGCGTTGGCGATGACGATGCCCGGCACCATCTGGGTGATCAGGGTGCCGAACACGATCGTCCTGGTCCCGCGCAGCTTGAACTGGGCGAGCCCGTAGGCGGCGGGTGCCGAGACGGCCAGACAGATGACCACCGCGCCGAGCGCTACGGCCAGCGACGTCAGCAGGTTGCCGCCCTGGTCGGTGAGGGCCGAGCGGAAGCCCGACAGGTCCAGGCTGTGCGGGAAGGGGCTGACCTCCAGCAGCCCGGACGCCGGCTGCAGGGCGGTGTTCACCATCCAGTACAGCGGGAACAGCATCACGCACAGCACCACGATGCCGAAGGCCATGGCGCCCCAGCGCCGCTTCGGCCTGCCCGTGAGATGCGTGGGGGCGGCGGGGGTACGCACAGTGCTCGCCATGCCGGTCACTTCCCCTCGTTGCGGTTGGCCCGCAGGTAGAACACCGCGAAGACGGCGGAGATCAGGATCAGGATGTTGCCGACCACGGCACCGGCCCCGAAGTCCAGCTGGACGAAGGAGTTCTGGTACGTGAGGGTGCCGAGCGTCTGCGTGGAGTCGGCCGGCCCGCCGTCGGTGAGCGCGAGGATCAGGTCGAGGATCTTCACCGTGGACATGAAGCCGAGCACCAGCACCACGGTGATGACGGGGCGCAGCATCGGCAGGGTGATCGAGCGGAAGGTCCGCCAGGCGGAGGCGCCGTCGAGCGAGGCGGCCTCGTACAGCTCCTTCGGGACCTCCTGGAGACCGCCGTAGAGGATCACCATGTTGAACGGGATGCCGATCCAGATGTTCACCAGGATCACCGAGATCAGCGCCATGCTCGTGCTGGTCAGCCAGGGGGTGTGGCCGCTGAAGCCGATCGTGCCCAGGAAGGAGTTGAGGACGCCGGTGTCCTGGTCGAGGATGCGCCGCCAGACGACACCGGAGACGACCATCGGGACCAGCCACGGCAGCAGGATCAGCGACCGCAAAATCCCGTTGAGCGGGAAGCGGCGGGTGAAGAACACCGCGAGGCCCAGACCGATGCAGAACTGCCCGACGAGGGAGCCGATGGTGAACAGGACGGTGTGCCACAGGGCCTTGCCGAAGAGCTCGTCGTTGAAGACGTTGCTCCAGTTGTCCGTTCCGTTGAACGGGGACCTGCCCGTGAAGAACGTGGACGGCGAGTAGTCCTGGAAGCTCATCACGACGTTGCGGACGAGCGGGTAGCCGAAGAAGAGCGCCATGAAGATCACGGCGGGGGCGATGAAGCCCCACTGGGCCAGCCGCCTGCGGCGCCGGGTGCGCGCCGGGTTCGGCGGCTTCCCGGCCTTCGTGGCCACGGGCGCCGGAACGGCGGCTGCGGAGGTGGTGGTGGTCGACATGGTTCAGGTACCTCAGTTCCCGGCCGTGGCGCGCTGCTGGGCGCGCTTGAGGGCGGCCTCGCTCGACTCGCCGGTGAGGGCGGACTGGAAGGCGCTCTGCAGCGCGAGGGAGACGGACGACCAGCCCGCGCCGAGCTTCGCGGTACGGGAGCGGGCGGTGGCGACCTGCTCGGAGAGGGCGGCCAGCTCCGGGACCTTCTTGCGCCACACGGCAGCGGCCTTCTCGTTGGCCGGGACCATCCAGCTGTTGAGCGCGTAGGTGATCTGCTCCTGCCGGCTCGACATACAGCCGATGATCTTCGCCGACATCTTCTCCCGGGCGCTGTCACCGGTGTTGGGCACGGTCAGAATCCCACCGCCCAGCGGACCCACCGAGTCGTCCCCGGCCTTCGGGACCGGGATCTGGGCGATGCCCCAGTGCAGTCCCTTCCTGGCGTTGAGGGTCTCGACCTGCCAGGGGCCGTTGATCATCATGGCGGCGTTGCCGGCCATGAACTGGTCGTTCACGTCGGCCTGGGTCCAGTTGACCGTCGACTTGGACAGCGAGCCGTTCTTGAGGAGGCCCTTCCAGTAGTCCAGCGCCCCGGCCACCTGCGGGCTGTCGAGCTTCGTCTCGTCGCCGCCGTTGGACCACATGAACGGGGTGAACTGGAAGACGCCGTCCTCCGCGCCGCCCGCGCTGAGCGCCAGGCCGTACCGCTTGCCCTGGGTGAGCTTCTTCGCCGTCGACTGCATCTCGTCCCAGGTGGTGGGCACCTTGAGGCCGGCCTTGTCGAGGGTGTCCTTGTTGTAGAACAGCGCCAGGGTGTTCACCGTGCGCGCCGCCCCGTAGTACGTCCCCTCGTACGAGCCGAAGTTGACGATCCCCTCGGGTATGTCCTTCGTCGTCAGACCGAGGTCCTTCAGCGGGATGAGCCCGCCGGCCTCGGCGAACGTCGGCATCTCCGACGCGTCCAGCTGCAGGACGTCGGGCAGCGACTTCGAGGACGCCATCCGCAGGGCCTTCGTCATCACCTGGGCGGCCGGGACGCTCTGCTGCTCGATCCGCACCCCGAGCAGCTTGCTGCACCGGGCCAGCGTCTGGGCGTCCCAGCGGTGGTAGGACTCGTCGGTCGACGAGTTCATGACGGTGTACACATCCGGGTCCCGCTGCTGTCCGCAGCCGGACAGGGCGGCGCCGCCGGCCAGCGCGGAGACGACGGTGAGCGGGACGATGACCCGCCGGTGGTGACGACGGCGCCGCTGGCGCAGGCCGTCCGGAGAAGGTGCTGTCACGATGGAGCCCTTGCGTGAGAGGGGTGCCGGCCCGCGGGGACCACTGTGTCCCGGCAGGATGAGTCCGTCCGCCCGGGCACGGGTCCGGCAGGTCCGCGCCCGGGGAGGCGGGCTGTCCGGCGGCGCTCCGCCGGACGGCCCGGGGTGTCAGCCGACGCCGAGCAGGTGCTCCATGGCGAGCTGGTCGAGTGCCTCGAACGCCATCGAGCGCTGAGCGGCGCCGTCCACGTCGAAGTCCTCGTACGCGGAACGGTCCGCGAGCAGGGCCTTGACGCCGTCGGCGGCGGTGGGCTGCGCCAGCTCGTCCAGCCGGGAGGCGGCCAGCGCCTCCTTGACGGCCGGGTCGGCGCGGAACGCCAGCGCGCGCTCCTTGAGGATCAGGTAGTTGCGCATGCAGTTCTTCGCGGACTCCCAGACCCCGTCGATGCCGTCGGTGCGCACCGGCTTGAAGTCGAAGTGCAGCGGGCCCGTGTAGTCCGAGCTCTCCAGCAGGTCGACCAGCCAGAAGGCCTGGCGCAGGTCACCGGCGCCGAAGCGGAGGTCCTGGTCGTACTTGATGCCGGACTGGCCGTTGAGGTCGATGTGGAAGAGCTTGCCCGACCACAGGGCCTGCGCGATGCCGTGCGGGAAGTTCAGTCCGGCCATCTGCTCGTGACCGACCTCGGGGTTCACGCCGTACATCTGCGGGCGCTCCAGGCGCTCGATGAACGCGAGGGCGTGGCCCACGGTCGGCAGCAGGATGTCGCCGCGCGGCTCGTTCGGCTTGGGCTCGATGGCGAACCGGAGGTCGTAGCCCTGGTCGACGACGTACTCGCCGAGCAGGTCGAACGCTTCCTTCATCCGGTCGAGCGCGACCCGCACGTCCTTGGCGCCACCGGACTCCGCACCCTCGCGCCCGCCCCAGGCGACATAGGTCTCGGCGCCGAGCTCGACGGCGAGGTCGATGTTGCGGATGACCTTGCGCAGGGCGAAGCGGCGGACGTCGCGGTCGTTGGAGGTGAAGCCGCCGTCCTTGAAGACGGGGTGCGTGAAGAGGTTGGTGGTGGCCATGGGGACCTTGAGACCGGTCCGGTCCAGGGCGTCCTTGAAGCGCGCGACGATCGCGGCGCGCTCACTGTCCGATGACCCGAACGGAATCAGGTCGTCGTCGTGGAACGTCACACCGTGCGCGCCGAGTTCCGCGAGGCGCTCGACGGACTCGACCGGGTCCAGGGCGGGGCGGGTGGCGTCGCCGAAGGGGTCGTTGCCTCGCCAGCCGACGGTCCAGAGTCCGAAGGTGAACCGGTCGGCGGGGGTGGGGGTGAAGCGATTCGACATTCTGCTGCCTCTTGTCGACATGGGTCGGTCGGCTGCGCTGCCGTCCGACCGATTTGTTTGCTGGCAGTACTAATACGGCATCCCGGCGCCCGTTTCCATACCTTCTCCGTGACGCACCGGTCACATAGGGGCAACCTGTGGGGTGTCCGAGGGTGCTGCGACCGCGCCCGGGGGCTGGTCGGCAGGCCTGTCCGGAGGTCGTCGAAGCGCTTCGAAAAATTATTTGTTTTGTGTACGATCAAAATCGGGACTCACAGGAACGAGGTACGACATGCCGTCGCGCCCAGCCAGGAATCCGGCCGCCGCACCGGCATCGGCCGTCATCGGCGTGGACAGCTCCACCCAGTCCGCCAAGGCCGTCGTCGTCGATGTCGCGACCGGCCGGCTGCTCGCCGTGGGCCGCGCTCCGCACACCGTGACCGGACAGGGCGGCGCGCGCGAGAGCGACCCGGAGGAGTGGTGGCGGGCCCTGTGCGCCGCGGTCGCGGCGGCCCTCGCCGATTGCGGTCTGGACCCGGCCGCCGTCACCGGCATCGCCGTGGCGGGCCAGCAGCACGGCCTGGTCACACTGGACGCGGAAGGCGGTCCGCTGCGCCCGGCCCTCCTGTGGAACGACACCCGCTCCGCCCCGCAGGCCGCCGCCCTCACCGCCGCACTCGGCCGGGAGGCCTGGCTGGACCGGACGGGTTCGGTGCCGGTCGCCTCGATGACCGCCGCCAAGTGGATGTGGCTGCGCGAGAACGAACCGGACACCGCCGCCGCGACCGCCGCGGTCCGCCTCCCGCACGACTTCCTCACCGAACGGCTCAGCGGCGCCGCCGTCACCGACCCCGGCGACGCGTCCGGCACCTGCTGGTACGACCCCGTCACCCGGGACTACGACCCCGAGCTGCTCGCCCTCACCGGCATGCGCGCGGAGCTGCTGTCCACCGTCGCCGCCACCGGAGCCGCCCGCGCCGGCGGCCTCACCGAGCGGGCCGCCCGCGCCCTCGGCCTGCCCGCCGGCATCCCCGTCGCCGCGGGCACCGGCGACAACATGGCCGCCGCGGTCGGCCTCGGACTCGGCGCCGAAGGACTCCTGGACCACCCCGTGGTCAGCCTCGGCACCTCGGGCACCGTCTTCGCCGCCACCCGCAACCGCCCGCACTCCGCACTGCTGGCCGGATTCGCCGCGGCCGACGGCACCCGCCTCCCGCTGGGCTGCACCCTGAACTGCACCCTCGCCGTGGACAAGGTCGCCGAACTGCTCGGCCTGGACCGGGAGGACGCCGTACCCGGCGGCGAGAGCGTGCTGCTGCCCTTCCTGGACGGCGAACGCACCCCGGACCTCCCCGGTGCGTCCGGACTCCTGCACGGGCTGCGGCACGACACGACCCGGCAGCAGATCCTCGGCGCCGCCTACGAGGGCGCGGTCGTCGCGGTACTGCGCGCCCTGGACGCACTGCCGCTCGACGCGCCCGGCGCGCCGCTGCGGCTGATCGGCGGGGGCGCGCGCGGCACGATGTGGGTGGAGACCGTGCGACGGCTGTCCGGCCGCCCGGTGATCCTCCCGGACGCGGCCGAACTGGTCGCGCTGGGCGCGGCGGCCCTCGCCGCGGGCGCCGCGACCGGCCGCGACCCGGTGGCCCTGGCCACCCGGTGGGGCACCGGCCGGGGCCGCGAACTGCCCGCCGTACCACGGGACACGGCCACCTGGAACCGGGTGACCTCGGTCCTCGACCGGGCGGCGCCGGCGCTCCTGACGACACATTCCTGACGACCCCGAACACACCCCCGTAGCGGCTAAGGAAGACCCCCATGAAGTTCACCGACGGCTTCTGGCAGATGCGAGACGGTGTGAACGCCTCGTACGCCACCGAACTCCGCGACCTGCGGCTCGACGCCGACCGCCTCACCGCGTACGCCGCCGTCAAGCGCGTGACGCGGCGCGGTGACACGCTCAACGCGCCGCTCATCACGGTCGAGGCGTACGCCCCCGCCGAGGGGATCATCGGTGTCCGCGTCACCCACCTCTCCGGCAGGCGCCGCCCCGGCCCGGAATTCGCCCTGCCCGGCGCCACCGGGGACGCCACCGCCACTACCCGCGAGGACGGCCCGGCCGCCGAACTCACCAGCGGCCCGCTCACCCTGCGGCTGCCCACCGAGGGCGGCTTCGGCCTGGAGTTCCTGGACGCGGACGGCCGTCTCCTCACGGCGGCGGGACCCAAGGGAACTGCCTTCGCCACGGTGCGGGACGGCAGCCACCACATGTCCGCCCAGCTCGCCCTCGGCGTCGGCGAGACGATCCACGGCCTCGGCGAGCGGTTCACGCCGTACGTCAAGAACGGCCAGGTCGTCGACATGTGGCAGGCGGACGGCGGCACCAGCAGCGAACAGGCCTACAAGAACATCCCGTTCTACCTCTCCTCGCGCGGCTACGGCGTCTTCGTCAACCACCCCGGCAAGGTCTCCTTCGAGGTCGGCTCCGAGGCCGTCGGCCAGGTGCAGTTCAGCGTCGAGGACCAGACGCTGGAGTACTTCGTCGTCGCGGGCCCCACACCCAAGGAGGTCCTCACCCGGTACACCGCCCTCACCGGCCGCCCGGCCCTGCCGCCGGCCTGGTCGTTCGGCCTCTGGCTGACCACCTCCTTCACCACCTCCTACGACGAGGCGACCGTCACCTCGTTCGTCGACGGCATGGCCGAGCGCGGCATCCCGCTCTCCGTCTTCCACTTCGACTGCTTCTGGATGCGCGAGTACCAGTGGTGCGACTTCGAATGGGACCCGCAGACCTTCCCCGACCCGGTCGGCATGCTCGCCCGGCTCAAGGAGAAGGGCCTGCGGATCTGCGTCTGGATCAACCCGTACATCGCGCAGAAGAGCGCCCTGTACGCGGAGGGCGCGGACCGGGGCTACTTCGTCCGCACCCCCGAGGGCGACATCTGGCAGTGGGACAAGTGGCAGGCCGGCATGGCGCTGGTCGACTTCACCAACCCCGAGGCCACCGCCTGGTTCCAGGGCAAGCTGAAGACCCTGCTCGACCAGGGCGTCGACGGCTTCAAGACGGACTTCGGCGAGCGCATCCCCACCGACGTCGTCTGGCACGACGGCTCCGACCCGGAGCGCATGCACAACTACTACACGCACCTGTACAACAAGGCCGTCTTCGAGCTGCTGGAGAAGGAGCGCGGCCAGGGCGAGGCGGTCCTCTTCGCCCGCTCCGCCACCGCGGGCGGCCAGCAGTTCCCCGTCCACTGGGGCGGCGACTGCTGGTCCTCCTTCGGCGCGATGGCGGAGTCCCTGCGCGGCGGGCTCTCCCTCTCACTGTCCGGCTTCGGCTTCTGGAGCCACGACATCGGCGGCTTCGAGGGCACCCCCGACCCCGCCGTCTTCAAGCGCTGGCTCGCCTTCGGCCTGCTCTCCTCGCACAGCCGCCTGCACGGCTCCTCGTCCTACCGGGTGCCGTGGGAGTTCGGCGACGAGGCGGTCGCGGTCGCCAGGCAGTTCACCGAGCTCAAGCACCGGCTGATGCCGTACCTCTACGGGGCGGCCGTCGAGGCGCACCGCACCGGCGTCCCGCTGATGCGCCCGATGCTGCTGGAGTTCCCCGGCGACCCGGCCACCCGCACGGTGGACCGCCAGTACCTCCTGGGCCCCGACCTCCTGGTGGCGCCGGTGTTCAGCGAGGACGGACAGGTCGAGTACTACGTCCCCGAGGGCACCTGGACGTCCCTGCTGACCGGCGAGACCGTCACCGGACCCGCCTGGCACCACGGCACCCACGGCTTCGACAGCCTCCCGCTCCTGGTCCGGCCCGGCGCGGTCCTGCCACTGGGCGCGGACACCTCCCGCCCCGACGGTGACTGGACGCGGAACCTGGAGCTGCGCGTCCACGCCCCCGAGGGCCTGGGCGACTTCACCCGCACGGTGACCGTCCCCGACCTCACGGGCGCCCCGGCCGCCACGTACGAACTGGTCCGCGAGGGCGGCGCACTCCGCGTCACGGCGGACACGGACCGGCCGTACGAGGTCGTGGTCGTCGGAGACACGTCGCTGGAGGTCGTCAAGGGGTGAGGGTGCGGCGGGCGCCTCGGTTCCGGCGCGAGGTGTGCCGCAACCGAGGGGCCGAAGGCCGGATGGCGCGGGCGCGACAGGAGACGCCGGCCGGGCCCGATCCCGGCCGGGAGGCATCCGGCGGGCGGCCCGGCGTGCAGGCCGCCGACCCTGCCGAAGGGTCGCATACGCGGTCCCCAGTCCCGGGCGGTTTCGCGTCCGCCTCGCCCGCGGCCTGCATGCGGGGCTATCCGTGGACGGTGCCGAAGTCGACGCCGGTCAGGTCGCAGCTCGCGTGCCACAACCGGGCCGCGACCGCGGTGTCGGCGAGGTGGTTCCACACCGGCTCGCACCGGGGCCGGCCACGCAGACCGAAGACGCGCGGCCCCCAAAGCTCCCCTCCGCGCACGGCCGGGTCGAGCACCGCCCTGACCGCGGGCCACGCGCCGGCGTGCTTGCCCTGCACCAGGAGGGCGGCCGGCGCCCCGCGGAGCCGGGCGCCCGCTGTCCGCACATGGACCGGCGGCCGCGACGGGGTGAGCGGGTCGAGCGCGCCGCCGGGATGGACCACCACACTCGCCACCGTGCTGCGGGCGGCGCGCAGCCGGCGGTCGAGTTCGAGGCCGAAGTGCATCTGGGCCAGTTTGGAGCGACCGTACGTGCGCTTGGCCCGGTAGTCCTGCCAGGACTGCAGGTCGTCCAGATCGAGCCGCTCGGACTTCGCCGCGAAGCTTCCCACGGTCACGACGCGGGCCGCCGGTGCGGCCGACAGCAGCGGCATCAGCCGCTGGGTCAGCGCGAAGTGCCCCAGATGGTTCGTGCCGAACATGAGCTCATGACCGGCCCCGGTCTCCTCGCGCGGCGGGTCGTCGAGCGCGACACCGGCGTTGTGGACCACGGCGTCGAGGCGTTCCACATCCAGTGAATCCACCGCCGCTCCGAGCGACGCGAGGTCGGCGAGGTCCAGCCGTACGACCCGTACCCGCGCGCCGGGCACCCGCGAGTGGATCGAGGCCCTGGCGGCTTCGCCCCTCGTCGGGTTCCGGGCGGCCAGTACGACAGTGGCTCCGGTTGCGGACAACTGCTCGGCGACGAAGTACCCGATGCCGGCATTGCCGCCGGTGACCAGGAAGACGCGGCCGTCGGCGCGCGGCAGGTGTCGGACATCCCAGGGCAGGGTGGAGGAGGTGGACGACGACATGGCGATGGGGCTCCCCGACTGTTGAAGGTGACCGCGGCTGCTCCGCGGGCACCTCGGTACCCAAGGTCGCCGCTGCGGCCGACACCTCGCCTACGGACCACCGACGGCCCCGACAGACCGCCTACACCGCGCTGACCACTAGTGTTCGGGACGTGAACCGGACCGACCGCCTCTACGCCCTCGTCGAAGAACTGCGGGCCGTGTCACCTCGCCCGCGCAGCGCGCGCTGGCTCGCCGATCGCTTCGAGGTCAGCTCTCGCACCATCGAGCGCGACATCAGCGCCCTGCAGCAGACCGGCGTGCCGATCTGGGCCGAGCCCGGCCGCACGGGCGGCTACTGCCTGGACCGGACCCGCACGCTGCCGCCGGTGAACCTCACCCCCGGCGAGGCGGTCGCGATGGCGGTGGCGCTGCACCGGATGGAGGGGACGCCGTTCCGCGCGACCGCCGGTGCGGCGCTGCGCAAGCTGGTCGCGGCCATGCAGCACGACGACGCCGCCGCCGCGCAGGACATGGCCGGGCGCATCCACCTGCTCGGCCCGGTGGACGCGCCCCTGCCGGTGCCGCGCGAGGCCGCGGACGCGCTGTCCACCGGCCGCGTCCTGCGCATCGGTTACGGCGACCGGGAGGGCACCGCCACGACACGCGACATCGAGCCGATGGGCTACGTCGGCAACGCGGGCCACTGGTACCTGCTGGCCTGGTGCCGGCTGCGCGACGCCCTGCGCGCCTTCCGTACCGACCGGATCATCTCCGTCCACGTCACCGCCGAGGTGCCCGGGCCGAGGGAACTGCGGCGCGAGGACCTCGACATCCCGTACGGCGTCGTGCACCAGCTCACGCTGAGCTGACGGCCGCCCCGGCCGGCAGGGCGGATCAGGCCTGGACGAACGGCGGCCTGAACACGGCGAAGTGGTTGCCGGCCGGATCGAGCAGGTGCGCGAACGTCACCCCGACCGGGTTGACCTGCGGCGCACGCTGCACCGTGCCGCCGGCCTCCTCCACCTGGCGGCACGTCGCCTCGACGTCCTCGACGAGCACGGTGAAGACCGCGTAGTTCGGCAACTCGCCCCGGGTCGCGAACAGCCCGCCGCGCATGCCCTCCCCGGCCCCTGTGGTCAGGATCTGATACGCCTGGTCCGTGCTCTTCGTGTCGTCGTGCGCGACCGTCCAGCCGAACACGTCACCGTAGAACCGCTCCGCCTCCACCGGGTTGTCGGTGCCGATCTCGAACCAGGCGACTGCGTTGAACTGAGCCATGTCGTTCATTCCTTACGTCTCCCACCGGGCTCGCCCCGGCCCTGCCCACTCTCGGCGCCCGCGGCGACAGCCCCCTGTCGGTGTTTACGGAGCGATTCGAAGATCGAATGCGGTTGACGGGTGCGTCCCCGCCGGGGTCGTATGTCGGGCGACCGGGAATCACCTGCTCCAGGACGGAACCCATGAGCGCAGGCAGGATGCATGCCGACGAGCCCGAGATCGACGACGCCCTGGTACTGCGCCTGATCGCCGCGCAGTTCCCGCACTGGGCCGGCCTCCCCGTCGAACGCGTCGGCGTCGCCGGAACCTCCAACGTGATGTACCGGCTCGGCAAGGACAAGGTCGTCCGGCTCCCGCGCCTCGCGGGCTCGGCCGACGACACGGCGACGGAACACCGCTGGCTGCCGCGCCTCGCACCGCTCCTGCCGGCCGCCGTTCCCGTACCGCTGGCGGCGGGCCGGCCCGCCGAGGGCTACCCCTGGTCCTGGTCCGTCTACCGATGGCTCGACGGCACCTGCCCCGTGGTCGGCGACACCGCCGACTCCACCCTGCTCGCCCGGGACCTGGCCGCCTTCGTCACCGCCCTCCACGGGATCGACCCCGCCGACGGCCCTGCGTCCTACCGCAGCGAATCCCTGGCCGACCGGGACTCCGAGACGCGCGCCGCGCTGGCGGACCTGCGCGCGGACATCGACACGGAGGCGGCGGCCGAGGTCTGGGCGGCGGCCCTTCGCGCCCCCGCGCCGACCGGGCCGCCGGTTTGGATCCACGCGGACCTGCAACCGGGCAACGTGCTGACGGCCGACGGCCGGCTCACCGCCGTCATCGACTTCGGGTGCCTCGGGCTCGGTGACCCTGCCGTCGACCTCATCGTGGCCTGGTACGTCCTGCCCGCCGAGGCGCGCGGCACCTTCCGCACCGCGGCCGGGGCGGACGACGCGGCCTGGGCACGGGGCACGGGCTGGGCGCTCTCGGTGGCGCTCATCGAGCTGGCGCACTACCGGGAGACCAACGCCTTCATGGCGGACACCGCACGGCACGTCATCGCGGAGATCCTCGCGGACCGGCGGCAGGGGGAGTAGGGCCTCTCGTCCGGATCAGGCCGGATCCGAACGAGAGACGCTTGCCGCATCCGGTCCTCCCCGGGCGCGCCGCCCCCGTCCCCGCGGCCGGAATGCGATCGTGGACCAGCAGGTTTGCACCATCGACAGCACGTGAAGCCGCCCGGTCCTGCCGGGGCGGCTTCGGTGAGCGGTAACGGCACTGAGAGCGGATGGCCTCCATGGGCGAGTTGATCCTGATCCGGCACGGCGAGACGGAGTGGTCCCGCAACGGACAGCACACGAGCCACACCGACCTGCCACTGACGCCGCTCGGCGAACGCCAGGCCCGCGCGCTGGCGCCCCTGCTCGCCGACCGCGACATCGCGCTCACCGTGGTCAGTCCTTCGGTACGGGCCCGGCGCACCGCCGAACTCGGCGGGCTCGCCGCGCCCCGGATCAACCCCGAGCTGCGCGAGTGGGACTACGGCGGCTACGAGGGGATCACCACCGAGGAGATCCACCGGACCCGTCCCGACTGGAACCTCTGGACCGACGGCGTCATCGCCGGGCCCCAGGCGCACCCGGGCGAGACGCCCGAGGACGTGGGCGCACGGGCGGACCGGGTGCTGGCCGAGGTCCGGGAAGCGGCCGACCGGGCCGGCGACGGCGACATCGCGCTCGTCGCCCACTCCCACTTCCTGCGCGTCCTGACCGCCCGCTACCTGGGCCTGAGCCCCGCCGAGGGCACTCTCTTCCAGCTCGCCACGGGGGCGGTCTCCCGGCTCGGCACCGAGCACGGCCAGCCGGTCATCACGGCATTGAACGTGACGCTGCCGGAGAGCCTGTTCCCCACCACGGTCCCGGAGACGCCGGAACGGACCTGAGACCGCGCGGAGTTGCCCGTCAGAGCCGGCCGTCCCTGAGGGCCGCGACGAAGGGCGCCCAGTGCGCGGCCGCGAAGGTGAGCGCCGGCCCCTCGGGGGCGGCCTTGCTGTCGCGTACGGGGACGAGGCCGGGGAGGTTGTCGGCGATCTCGACGCAGCTGCCACCGTCACCGTTGCTGTACGACGACTTGCGCCAGGCGGCCGTTCTCAGGTCACGTGCGGTGCTCATGGGGTGAGATAGTCCTTCGCCGCCGATTCGATCAGGGCCAGGGACGCCTCCGGCGACAGAGCGACGGCCCTGGCCAGATCGTATGCCGATTGGTAAGTGCCCACCAGCTGCGGTTCGTCGATGAGCTGCCCGGTGTACGCGCCCTCGCTGTAGGCCACCGGAGGGCCGTCCGCAAAGTCCATCAACGAGACCATCGTGTTGAGGAACGGGTGCACCCCGGCGGAGAACGGCAAGACCTGGAGAATGATGTGCCGATGCGTAACCGCCGTCTCCGCAAGGTGGTTGAGCTGTTCGCGCATGACCTCGGGGCCACCGACCGGCACCCGCAGGGCGGACTCGTGCAGGATTGCCCAGAACGCGGGCGGCGTGTCGCCCCGCAGAAGTTCTGAGCGCTCCATGCGGGTGCTGACCTGTTGTTCCACGGCTTCGGCGGAGATGAATCGCTGAGAAGCACGGGTCAACGCTGCTGCGTAACCACGTGTTTGGAGCAGGCCGGGAATCAACACGGGGGCGTACTCACTGATGCTCCTGGCCTGCCTTTCCAGCTCGGCCGCGTCGGCGAAGTACTCCGCCACCCGCGACTGTCCGGCCAGTCTGCACAGCCGCTCAAGATGTGCTCCGCTGCCTAGCAGTTGGTCGAACGCGCGGGACATCTCCAACTGCGGCCGGCGCGTCGCCGCCTCGAACTGGCCGATGTACGAGCCGGAGCAGAAGACCCGCTCGCCGAGCTCGCCCTGCGACATCCCGGCCGCCTCGCGCAGCCGGCGCAACTCCGCGCCGTAGAAGGCGCGAGAGTCGGTGTACGGGTCCAGATCCTTCGGCAGAGGCATGAGCGGAACGTAGCGGCAACTCGCCCCGCCCCACTGCCGAACGGCCCGGGGCCCACTCCCACGTGTGACACGGCCAGGGGAGAACGCGGACGGCCGGCATCTCGTGGGGAGATGCCGGCCGTCCGTGGAGCAACCGAGGTCAGGAGATGAGCTCCACCTCCGCGAGCGTCGCCTCAGCGTCGAGCACCAGCCGGTAGTGCGCGTACGAACCGGGGGTCTTCACCGTGAAGGCCCTCGTCTGCTTGTCCCAGGCGAACGACTGGCCGGACCGCTTGTCGAGGTCCTTCCAGGTCTTGCCGTCCGACGAGCCCTGCACCACCCAGCCGCTCGGGCCTTGGCGGCCGCGCCCGACGTCAGCGTGTACTGGACCGCGTTCGTCGCCGAGGGGACCGGCAGCTCCACCGTGGAGGCCGTGGCCGAGGTGGCCGAGGTGTCGTCGAACAGCGGACCCTCGCCCTTCAGCACGTCCTTCTTCGGCGACGGCACCTTGTCGTCCTTGGTGATGGAGACCGGGGCGGCGTCCTTGCCGGTGCCCCAGGCCGACGGCTTGGGACCCATGTCGAAGTCCAGCACCCCGCCCTTGGCGAGCACGTCGTGCGGCAGCGAGGTGGAGGTCCACTTCTTGCCGTTGACCTTCAGGCCCTGGACGTAGATGTTCTTCGTGCTGTTCTTCGGCGCCCTGACGACCAGGTCGTGGCCGTTCTCCAGGTGCACGGTGGTCTTGGTGAACAGCGGGGAGCCGATCGCGTACTCGCCACTGCCCATGACCAGCGGGTAGAAGCCGAGCGAGGAGAAGAGGAACCAGGCCGACTGCTCGCCGTTGTCCTCGTCGCCGTGGTAGCCCTGGCCGATCTCGCTGCCCGTGTACAGGCGGCCGAGGACCTCGCGGACCTTCTCCTGCGTCTTCCAGGGCTGCGACGCCGCGTCGTACATGTACGTGACGTGGTGCGCGACCTGGTTGCTGTGGCCGTACTGCCCCATCCGTACGTCACGGGCCTCCGTCATCTCGTGGATGACGCCGCCGTACGAGCCCACGAACTCGGGGCCCGCCGTCTCGGGGGTGGAGAAGTACGTGTCCAGCTTCTTGGCCAGACCGTCCCGGCCGCCGTACAGGTTGGCGAGGCCCTTGCTGTCCTGGGGGGCGGTGAACGCGTAGCCCCAGCCGTCGGTCTCCGTGTAGTCGTAGCCCCAGACCCGCGGGTCGTACTTGTCGGACGGGAGCCGCCAGTCGCCCTTGGGGTCCTTGCCCTGGAAGAAGCCGGCCTTGCTGTCGAACAGGTCGACGTAGTTACGGGCCCGGTTCATGAAGTACTCGGACTCGTCCTTGTAGTGCTGCTTCTTCGTCTTCTTGTAGAGCGCCTGGCCCATCTGCGCGATGCCGTAGTCGTTGAGGTAGCCCTCAAGCGACCAGGACAGGCCCTCGTGGGTCGAGGTGTCCGCGTAACCGACGAAGGGCGAGGTCTCCATGCCCTTGCGGCCGACTCCCGAGGACGGCGGGACGACCGTGGCGTTCTTCAGGGCCGCGTCGTAGGCCGCCTCCGCGTCGAAGTCCACGCCCTTGATGTACGCGTCCGCGAACGCGACGTCCGACGAGGTGCCGGTCATCAGGTCCGAGTAGCCGGGGGAGGACCAGCGCGAGATCCAGCCACCGTCCTTGTACTGCTGGACGAACCCGTCCACCATCTCGCCGGCCTTCTTCGGCGTGAGGAAGGAGTACGCGGGCCACGTCGTCCGGTAGGTGTCCCAGAAGCCGTTGTTGACGTACACCTTCCCGTCGACGATCTTCGCGCCGGTGTGGGTCGGGGTGTCCGAGCCGACCTGCGGGGAGAACGGGGAGGCGTACTTGTCCTTGCCGCCGACCTTCTCGAAGCCCGAGTTGGGGTAGAGGTAGAGCCGGTACATGCTGGAGTACAGCGTGGTCAGCTGGTCGGCGGACGCGCCCTCGACCTCGACCTTGCCCAGCAGGTCGTCCCAGGCGTCCTGCGCCTTGTCCTCGACCCGGTCGAAGGAGCGCGAGGCGGGGATCTCGGCGGCCAGGTTCTGCTTCGCCTGGTCGAGGCTGATCAGCGAGGTGGCCAGCCGCAGGTTGACGGTACGGTCCTTGCCCGCGTCGAAGCGGAGGTAGCCGGTCACGTCGTCGCCACCGCCGCCGGAGAGCTTGCCGCTGCTCTTGACGGGGGAGTCGAAGACGCCGTACACGAAGAGCCGGGTGGCTCCCGTCGACCCGCCGCTCTTCACGTCGGAGAACCCGGTGAAGGAGCTGGTCTTCGCGTCGAGGGTGAGCCCGCCGTCGTTGGAGACGTTGTCGAAGACCATGCTGGCGTCGTCACCGGGGTAGGTGAACCGCATCCGCGCCGCGTGGTCGGTCGGCGTCATCTCGGCCTTGAGGCCGTTCTCGAACGTCACCCCGTAGTAGTGGGGCCGCGCCGTCTCGTTCTCGTGCTTGAACGGCAGCGCGCGTGCCTCGCGGGAGGCGTCCGGGGTGCCGGAGACCGCCGACGGCATCATCTGGAAGGTCTGCCGGTCGCCCATCCAAGGGCTCGGCTCATGGCTCGCGCTGAAGGCCTGCAGGGTGGGCAGGTTGTCCTTGTTGTTGCCGCGCGCGTAGTCGTACAGCCAGCTGGTCGAGCCGGCGTTGGTGACCGGGGTCCAGAAGTTGAAGCCGTTGGGGACCGCGGTGGCGGGGAAGTTGTTCCCGCGGGAGAAGTCGCCGCTTGAGTTCGTGCCGCGGATGGTCGAGGCGTAGTCCGAGAGGTGCGCCTTGCGCTTCTCGGGCGCCTTGGGAGCGATCTTGATGTCGTCGAGCCAGCCACGGAACTTCGACGGGCCCTTGGGGGAGTCGTACGCGACGAGGACCCGGTCGACGGTCTTGCCCGCCGCGACGGTGCCGATCTGCGAGTCGACCTTGTTCCACTGGTTGACGTAGAGACGCTTGCCGTCGGCCTGGCCCTGCGGGGTCAGCAGACCGCCGTTGGAGTCGGTGGCGTGCAGGTCGCTCAGGTACGTGCCGTCCGTGAACGCCAGGTCCACGGAGACGTGCGTGGCCGGGTAGGCCAGATCCGTCTGGGCCATCTGGGGGTAGACCAGGTAGGAGAGCGCGGTGTCCCGGGTGACGGCGGTGTTGACGTCGAAGACCTTGTTGTACGAGTAGGCCCGGCCGTCCGCCTTGTGCGTGCCCGCGTACCGCAGTGCCTTCTTTCCGGTGAATCCCGCGCCGGCCTTGGCGGTCGGGGAGCCGGACGGGCCGTTGTCGATCTGGCTGCGCATGTCGTCGGGGGCCGGCGTGGAGGTGTCGCCGTCGGAGAACTGGACGTCCGCGAGCTGGGTCGCGTCGGCGGCGCCGTTGTTCTTCGTGATGTTCAGCCGGAAGTGCTGGTAGGCCTTGTCCGACGTGAAGTCGTACGACTTGGTCTGGAAGCGCTCGCCGAAGCTCTGGCCGGTCTGCGAGTCGAGGTCAGTCCAGGTCTTGCCGTCCTCGGAGCCCTGCAGGGTCCAGTCCTTGGGGTCCCGCTCGTCGTGGTCGTCGGCGGACGTCAGCGCGTAGGTGACGACCTTGACGGGCTCGACAAGATCGAACTCGGCCCAGGCGGCGGGCTTGAAGGAAAGCCACTTCGTATGGGATTCGCCGTCGATGAGGTTTTCCTTCACCTCACCGCCACCGGTGTTCTCGTCACTGGCGCGGACGTCTGTCACCTTGTCGGTGACATTGCCCGGGATTCCGTCGGAGAAGCCGCCATCGACGCCCGATGTCCGCTTCTTTCCGTCCGGGCCCTCTTCGACTGTATTGCGCCAGTCCGGCTGCTTCTCGTCAGCCTCGAAGGATGAACTGAATATCCGGTCGCCCGCAGGCTTATGCCCCTTTTCTCCTGACCCGGCCGACTGAGCGGCGGACGCGGTGGGGGCTGTCACGACCAGAACCAGTGAAGCCGCGATCAGGGCGGCCATACCGTTTTGTCTCTTGCGAGAACCGTGTCGGGGCTGCATGCCGAGCCATTCCTCCCGAGGAAGCGCGCTTGGACAACGTTGTCAGCGGGGTGCGCAGGAACCAGTAGGGAGCGAAGTGCCTGGTGGTGTCAAGGGTGTTGGATGGAGACACGCAGTCGAATCGACCGTAATGCGGGAATCGTTACATCCGGAGGAGGGCGTGCGGTGCCGAGGTATCCGCGAGGTCTCAACTCGGGAAAGACTGCCGTTCAAACCTGCATTCGATCTTGCTCAGTTGGCGGCAAGTGGACTATACCTGTCGGCATCTGCACAGGAGTTTTACGACTGTGCGGCAGGGGGACACGGGGAGGGCAACTGGACGCCGCAACGGCGTCGGCTGTCCGGTCCCTGACGCCCCCACTGCAATGGCTAGCCTGAAATCTGCACCACCCAAGCGCAACTGACCGCGGTGGCGGGGCCCTTCGCCTGAGGCGAATACCGATGGGCGACCGATACACACCGCCTGAGTCCTGGAGAAGGCGAGGACTTGAGCATGGCATCCACCTCCGCCCGCAAGAATGAGGGCCTTGGCCGTCGCGACGTGATCAAGCGGTCTGCCGCACTCGGTCTGATCACCGTTCCGACAATGAGCTTCCTGTCGGCCTGTGCGAGTAGCGACAGCGGCACGGACGACTCGGTCAAGAAGGGCAAGACCAGCGCGAAGAACCCGCTGGGCGTCAACGAGACGGCCGCGCTCGACGTGGTCATCTTCGACGGCGGCTTCGGCCAGCAGTACGCGATCGACGCCGAGAAGCAGTACAACGCGTCCTTCCCGAAGGTGAAGGTCAAGCACACCGCGACGCAGAAGATCCAGTCGCAGCTCCAGCCCCGCTTCAACGGCGGCACCCCGCCGGACCTGATCGACAACTCGGGCGCCGAGCAGATGGACATGGGCGTCCTCGTCGGCAAGAAGCAGCTGGCCGACCTGACCCCGCTGATGGACGCCCCGTCCTTCGACGACCCGTCCAAGAAGGTCCGCGACACCCTGCGCCCGGGTGTGCTGGAGATGGGCCAGTTCGACGGTGATCCGGTCTGGATCATGAACTACGCCTACACCGTCTACGGGGTCTGGTACTCGCAGACCGCGCTCGAGGGACTCGACGCCGAGTACCCCGAGAACTGGGACGACATGCTCGCGCTCTGCGCGAAGGCGAAGAAGAAGGGCATCGCCGGCTGGACGTACGCGGGCAAGTACCCGTACTACCTGCCGTTCTCGCTCTACCCCTTCATCGGCAAGATCGGTGGCCGCGAGGTCCTCGACAAGATCGACAACCTTGAGCCGAACGCCTGGAAGGACCCCGCCGTCAAGGCGGCGTTCGAGGCGTACTACGAGCTGTACAAGAAGGGGTACATCCTCAAGGGCACCCCGGGCCTGACCCACATCCAGTCGCAGACCGAGTGGACCAAGGGCAAGGCCCTCTTCATCCCGAACGGCTCGTGGGTGGAGAACGAGGCGGCGCCGACCACGCCCAAGGACTTCAAGATGATGGTCGGGGCGCCGTCCAGCCTGGACTCGTCCGACAAGCTGCCGTTCGGCACCATCTGGGCCGCCGGCGGCGAGCCCTTCATCGTGCCCGCGAAGGCGAAGAACAAGGAGGGCGGAATGGAGCAGCTGCGTATCATGCTCTCCGAGGCGTCCTCGAAGAACTTCACCAAGCAGGTCAAGTCCCTGAGCGCCTTCAACGGCGGCACCGACGGCCTGACCCTCTCCACCGCTCTGCAGGCCGGTGTCGACGCCCTCACCAAGGCCGGCGACAACGTGGTGAACCCCCGTCTGCAGGACTGGTACGGCAAGCTCCAGAAGGAGCAGATCGGCACGGCGGGCATCGGCGAGATGATGGCAGGGCGGCTGACCCCGGCCGAGGCCATCAAGAAGATCCAGGCCTACGCGGACGCCGCGGCCAAGGACCAGTCCATCAAGCACTACAAGCACCAGTGAGCAACCGTCACCAGCGGCAGCACCCGCGGAAAGATCGGGGTCGGTAAACGATGCAGCACGGCAAGTACCGGTTCATTGTGGGATTCCTGGTAGTCCCACTGGCGTTGTACGCGGTCTTCGTCATGTGGCCGTTCATCCAGGCCATCTACTACTCGTTCACGGACTGGACCGGTCTGAGCTCGGACTTCAAGATGGTCGGCTTCGACAACTACACCAGGATGCTGAAGGACGACATCTTCTGGAAGTCGCTGCAGCACAGCGTGCTGCTCGTGCTGCTGCTGCCGCTGGTGACGTTGGGCCTGGCGCTCTTCTTCGCCTTCATGCTCAATGTCGGGGGCCGGCGGCGGAAGAACGCCGCGGTCTCCGGTGTGCGGGGTTCGGCGTTCTACAAGATCGCCTACTTCTTCCCGCAGGTGCTCTCGATCGTCATCGTCGCGCTTCTCTTCCAGTTCGCATTCAACCCGCGCAGCGGAATGCTGAATTCGGGCCTGAAGGGAATCGGACTCGACTCCATCCAGCCCGACTGGCTGGGTGATCCGAGTCTGGCGCTCATCTGCGTCATGATGGTGCTGGTCTGGTCGACGGTAGGTTTCTTCGTCGTCCTCTTCTCCGCCGGAATGGCGTCCATTCCGAAGGACTTCTACGAGGCGGCGCTCCTGGACGGGGCAAGCCGCGTCACGACGTTCTTCAAGATCACCCTGCCGCTGCTCTGGGACACCGTGCAGTCCGGGTGGGTCTACATGGGCATCCTGGCGCTCGGGGTCGAGGCGTTCACGGCCGTACAGGTCATGACCGTCGGCCCCGGCGGCCCCGACTACTCGACCTCGGTCCTGCCGCTGTACGTCTACCAGACGGCGTTCCGTGACGGTCAGGCCGGATATGCGACGACCATCGGTGTCGGACTGCTCATCATCACCCTGGCGTTCGCCGCCATCGTGATGCGACTGGGCCGGCGCGAGCGGCTGGAGTTCTGATGCTGAGCCTCCCGGGACGCGTTGCCCGGATCCCCAGCAGGCAAGGAAGCCCGGTCCCGGCGGCCGGCTCGACAGTACGAGGTGAGCACACGTGAAGGCCACTGAAACCCCACCCGTGGTCACGGTGACGGAACCGGCCCCCGTGTCCAAGACGCCCGCCCCGGCCGGCGGCAAGGAGAAGAGCAGCGAGGGCAAGGTCCTCAACGTCTTCTCCCACGGCGTGCTGATCATCTGGGCGTTCCTGGTGGTCATGCCGCTCCTCTGGGCGATCATGGCCTCGTTCAAGACCGACGACTCGATCCTGTCGACGCCGTGGGCGCTGCCGGACAAGCTTCACTTCGAGAACTGGTCGCGCGCCTGGAGTCAGGCGCATATGAGCGATTACTTCTTCAACACAATCGTCGTGGTGGGCGGTTCGCTCATCGGTACGCTGCTGCTCGGCTCGATGGCGGCGTACGTACTGGCGAGGTTCGACTTCCCGGGCAACCGCTTCATCTACTACCTGTTCATCGGCGGGATGAGCTTCCCGATCATCCTGGCGCTGGTCCCGCTGTTCTTCGTGATGAACAACATGGGGATGCTGAACACGCGGCACGGGCTGATCCTGGTCTACATCGCGTACTCGCTGCCGTTCACCGTCTTCTTCCTCACCTCCTTCTTCCGGACGCTGCCCAGCTCCGTGGCGGAGGCGGCGATGCTGGACGGGGCCTCGCACACCCGGACGTTCTTCCAGGTGATGCTGCCCATGGCGAAGCCCGGCCTGATCAGCGTCGGTATCTTCAACTTCCTCGGACAGTGGAACCAGTACCTGCTGCCGACCGTGCTGAACACCGATCCGAAGTACCGGGTGCTCTCCCAGGGCCTGGTCGAACTGGCCAACGGGCAGGGCTACAAGGGCGACTGGTCCGGGCTCTTCGCCGGTCTGGTGATGGCGATGCTCCCGGTCCTCGCGGCCTACATCATCTTCCAGCGCCAGGTCGTCGCGGGTCTGACCGCGGGTGCGGTGAAGTAACCCTCCCGAGCTCCGCAGACGCAACCGAACCGCCCGCCGGCCCTCATGCCGGCGGGCGGTTCGTCTGTGTAAGGGGGAGTTCGCAGCCGCCGTCGTGCGAGGGTCCGGTGCTCATCCGAGGCTTCGACTGCTCAAGGTCTTGACGGGGAGTACCCCAAAACGCTCAGCTTAGGGTTCACATGTTGGAGAATATGGCAGGAGTGAGTGAGTCGATGGAGACTCCGGGGTCGCAGACATCTCTGCATCGCGCCAACCTTGAGCGGGTAGTGCGCGCCGTACGTATGGCGGGTTCGCTCACCCAGGCGGAGATCGCCAGGAGCACGGGCCTCTCCGCGGCCACCGTCTCCAATATCGTTCGCGAACTGAAAGAGGGCGGCACCGTCGAGGTGACGCCCACCTCGGCGGGCGGCCGCCGGGCCCGCAGCGTCTCGCTCAGCGGGGACGCGGGCATCGTCATCGGTGTCGATTTCGGACATACGCACTTGCGGGTGGCGGTCGGCAACCTGGCCCACCAGGTGCTCGCCGAGGAGTCCGAGCCGCTGGACGTGGACGCCTCGTCGGCCGACGGCTTCGGACGGGCGGAACAGCTGGTCAACCGGCTGATCGAGACGACCGGGATCAGTCCCGGCAAGGTGATCGGGGTCGGCCTCGGTGTACCCGGCCCGATCGACGTCGAGTCCGGCACGCTGGGCTCCACGTCGATCCTGCCGGGCTGGACGGGCATCAACCCCAGGGAAGAGCTGGCCGGACGCCTCGGGGTGCCGGTGTACGTCGACAACGACGCCAACCTCGGGGCGCTGGGCGAGCTGGTCTGGGGGAGCGGCCGCGGGGTCAGGGACCTGGCGTACATCAAGGTCGCGAGCGGTGTCGGTGCCGGTCTGGTCATCGACGGGCACATCTACCGGGGCCCCGGCGGCACGGCCGGCGAGATCGGCCACATCACCCTCGACGAGTCGGGCCCTGTCTGCCGCTGCGGCAACCGGGGATGCCTGGAGACGTTCACCGCCGCGCGGTACGTGCTGCCCCTGCTCCAGCCCAGCCACGGCCCCGATCTGACCATGGAGCGGGTGGTCCAGCTGGCCCGCGAGGGCGACCCGGGCTGCCGCCGGGTGATCGGGGACGTCGGGCGGCACGTGGGCAGCGGGGTGGCCAACCTCTGCAACCTGCTCAACCCCAGCCGGGTGGTGCTCGGCGGTTCGCTCGCGGAGGCGGGCGAGCTGGTCCTCGGGCCCATCCGCGACTCGGTGGCGCGCTACTCCATCCCCAGCGCCGCACGGCAGCTCTCGGTGCTCCCCGGAGCCCTCGGCGGACGGGCCGAGGTGTTGGGCGCACTCGCCCTCGTCCTGAGCGAAATGGGCGATTCGACCCTTTTGGAGAGCACGCTTCCCACTGCGACACCTGCCTTCACTTAGATAACGAATGGCACCGTTGTCATCTCGTTAAGGATTTACTCCTTGACGTCGCTGTCGAGGCCGAGTTGACTTCCAGCCACCTCGGCCGCAACGCTGCGGCCTCGTCAGGGAGGCACACCCGCAATGAACGCAATGACGCGACGCATCGTCATAGGCACGGCCGCAGTTTCCATGGCCGTCTCCCTCGCAGCCTGTGGCAAGGCCGGCGACGACAAGAAGGACTCGGCGGACTCGGGCAGCAAGACCAAGATCGGTCTGCTGCTCCCGGAGAACAAGACCGCTCGCTACGAGACGCTGGACAAGCCGCTGTTCATCGAAGCGGTCAAGAAGGACTGCGCGGACTGCGAGGTTGTCTACAACAACGCGGCCGGTGACGTCGGCCAGCAGAAGCAGCAGTTCGAGCAGCAGATAGCCGACGGCATCAAGGTCATCGCCATCTCCTCGGTCGACGCCGAGAAGTCCGCCGCGTGGGTTGCCGACGCACACAAGAAGGGCGTCAAGGTCGTCGCGTACGACCGCGCCATCGTCGGTGCCGACGCCTACGTCAGCCACGACAACGAGAAGATCGGCAAGCTCCAGGGCCAGGCCGTCCTCGACGCGCTCGGCTCGAAGGCGGCAGGCGCCAACCTCGTCATGATCAACGGTGACGAGAAGGACCCGAACGCCGGCCTGTTCAAGAAGGGCGCTCACGCGTCCCTCGACGGCAAGATCAAGATTGCCTACGAGGCGTCCGGCGAGTGGGACCCGAAGATCGCCGGCGAGAAGATGACCGCCGCGATCTCCTCGGTCGGCAAGGGCAAGATCGACGCCGTCTACTCCGCCAACGACGGCATGGCGGGCGGCATCATCACGTCCCTGGACAACGCCGGTATCAAGGACATCCCGGTGGGTGGCCAGGACGCCGAGCTCCCCGGTATCCAGCGGATCATCGCCGGTACGCAGACCTTCACGATCTACAAGTCGCCGAAGCAGCTCGCCCCGGCGGCCGCCCAGTTCGCCGTCAACCTGCTCCAGGGCAAGGACATCGGCGCCCAGGGCAAGACGGACGGCGTTCCGTCCACGCTGCTCGAGCCGACCGTCGTGAACAAGGACAACATCGAGTCCACCGTGGTCAAGGACGGCATCTACAAGGCCTCCGCGATCTGCGTCAAGGACATCGCCTCCAAGTGCACCGCACTGGGCATCAAGTAGTCCCTCCTCGCGCCAGGGCCGACAGGCCCTGGCGCGCGCGGGTGTGAACGCGCCGCACGGCCGAGTCCGCCCGCCCCATGACTGTCCGGCCCCGGTCGGCCCACACCCCGCTGCCGCCCGGGTGCCGGACATTCTTCCCCCAGTACTTCCAGTACGTCGACGCTGCCCCTCGTGGCGCGGCGTCTCCGCCGGTCAGGCGGCACATCCCCGCCGGTCAGGCGGCGAAGGAGATGGTTCACGTGTCACAGACGCCCGTGCTGGCGTTGCGTGGGGTCTTCAAGCGATTCGGAGCGGTCCAGGTCCTCTCCGGTGTCGATCTCGAAGTCCACGCCGGAGAAGTGGTCGCCCTGGTCGGCGACAACGGTGCAGGAAAGTCCACGCTGGTCAAGACGATCGCCGGCGTGCACCCCATCGATGAGGGCGTCATCGAGTGGGAGGGCGAGAAGGTGGACATCAACCGTCCGCACGACGCCCAGAACCTCGGCGTCGCCACCGTCTACCAGGACCTCGCGCTCTGCGACAACCTGGATGTCGTCGCCAACCTCTTCCTCGGTCGCGAGATCAAGAAGGGCGGCGTCCTCGACGAGGTCGCCATGGAGAAGCGGGCTCAGGACCTCCTGTCCACGCTCTCCATCCGCATCCCCAGCGTCCGTATCCCGGTCGCCGCGCTCTCCGGTGGCCAGCGTCAGGTCGTGGCCATCGCCCGTGCCCTGGTCGGCAACCCCAAGATCGTGATCCTGGACGAGCCCACCGCAGCCCTCGGCGTCGAGCAGACCGCGCAGGTCCTCGACCTGGTGGAGCGGCTGCGCGAGCAGAACCTCGGCGTCATCCTCATCAGCCACAACATGGCCGACGTGAAGGCTGTCGCCGACAAGGTCGCCGTGCTGCGACTCGGCCACAACAACGGCATCTTCCCTGTGGCGACGACCAGCCACGAAGAAATCATCGCCGCTATCACGGGCGCCACGGACAACGCCGTGACCCGTCGCAAGTCCCGCAGCGCGGAGGCATCCAAGTGAGCAAGATCAGCAAGACTTCGGCCGAGATCCCGGCCCAGGCAGAGGCCACGGAGGCTCCCGCAGCAGCGGCCGGCGCAGTCAGGGTCGTCGACCCCCGCCTGCTCGTCCGTGAGCAGGGCTTCAAGGGCTACTGGACCGAGTTCAAGCGCAAGGTCCGCTCGGGCGAGATCGGCTCGCTGCCTGTCGTGGTGGGCCTGATCATCATCGGGATCGTCTTCCAGCTCGAGACCGGCAACTTCCTCACCTCGTACAACCTCGACCAGATCACGCTGTACGCGGCGGGCCCCGGCATCATGGCCGTGGGCATCGTCTTCGTCCTGCTGCTCGGCGAGATCGACCTCGCGGTCGGTTCCGTCGCGGGTCTCGCGGGTGCGGTCTGGGCCGTGGTCGGCACGGACATACCCGACTCCCTCGCCATCGTGGTCGGCATCCTGTCCGGCACGGTCATCGGCGCCTTCCACGGCATCGTCTTCGCCAAGATCGGCGTGCCCGCGTTCGTCGTGACGCTGGCAGGCTTCCTGGGCTGGGCCGGTCTGCAGACCTGGGTGATGGGCGACAAGTCCACCATCACCACCCCGCTCGGCAGCTTCGTCCGCGACCTGACCAGCTACTACTTCGCCGACGTCGCCGCCGCCTACGGTCTCGCCGTGTTCGTGATCGTCGCCTTCTACCTCGCGCAACTGCGCGACTCGCGCCGCCGCAAGGCCGCAGAGCTGCCACACCGCCCGCAGAGCGAGGTCATCCTGCGCACCGGGCTGCTCGCCGTCCTGTGCCTCCTCGCCGCGTACGCGTTCAACCAGGAGCAGGGCCTCCCGCTCTCCCTGGTGATCTTCCTCGCGATCCTGGTCATCACCGACTTCGTTCTGCGCCGCACCACCTACGGCCGTCAGATCTTCGCGGTCGGCGGTGGCATCGAGGCAGCGCGTCGTGCCGGTATCAACGTGTCCTGGATCCGCATCTCGGTGTTCATGATCTCCGGCACGCTCGGTGCGGTCGGCGGTCTCTTCCTGGCCTCCGCGACCGGCGGCGCCGACCGTTCGCTCGGTGGCGGCAACCAGCTCATGATGTGCATCGCCGCAGCCGTCATCGGCGGTACGTCCCTGTTCGGCGGACGCGGCAAGGTCTGGTCCGCGCTGCTGGGCATCCTGGTCATCCAGTCGATCGTCCAGGGCCTCAACCAGATGAACCTGTCGTCGAACGCGATCCAGTACATGATCACCGGTGGAGTACTCCTCATCGCTGTGATCATCGACTCGGTCTCCCGCAAGACCCAGAAGTCCGCCGGCCGCGCCTAGTCACTACGGCCGGCCGTAGGCCGTAGTACCGGCCACGCCTAGTCACGCCGGCCGGCCGCAGTACCGGCCGCGCCCGCAGACACCGCCACGCCGGACAGTGCCCGGCGCCCCCTCACAGGGCGCCGGGCACTGTCGCGTACCGGCGCGGAAGGGGGCGCAGTGGGGCAGCACACCCCCGCCCGATGCCCGCGGCGCCTGGCGGAACATTAGACTCGGCGGATCGGCATGCTCGACCAGCACAATCGCAAGGAGGCACGGTGACACAGCCGCGCGAAGCGCGTCATGCACGGGCGGTGGTGGGCGACGGATGGGATCTGCTGACCCGCATCGGCGGACCGCGTGACCTGGACCGGCTCACCCCCGAGCAGCTGGAGCAGCTCGCCGAAGAGATCCGGACCTTCCTCGTCGACGCCGTCTCCAAGACCGGCGGACACCTCGGACCCAACCTGGGCGTGGTCGAGCTGACCATCGCCCTGCACCGGGTCTTCGACTCGCCGAAGGACAAGGTCCTCTTCGACACCGGCCATCAGAGCTATGTGCACAAGCTCCTCACCGGCCGCCAGGACTTCTCGAAGCTCAAGAGCAAGGGCGGCCTCTCCGGCTACCCCTCACGTGCCGAGTCCGAGCACGACATCATCGAGAACTCGCACGCCTCCACGGTGCTCGGCTGGGCCGACGGCCTCGCCAAGGCCAACGAGGTGCTCGGCCGCCCCGACCACGTCGTCGCGGTCATCGGTGACGGCGCGCTGACCGGCGGCATGGCCTGGGAGGCGCTGAACAACATCGCAGCCGCCAAGGACCGCCCGCTCGTCATCGTCGTCAACGACAACGAGCGCTCCTACGCCCCGACGATCGGCGGCCTGGCCAACCACCTCGCCACGCTCCGGACGACCGACGGCTACGAGCGCTTCCTCGCCCGCGGCAAGGACATCCTGGAGCGCACCCCCGTCGTCGGCAGGCCGTTGTACGAGACGCTGCACGGCGCCAAGAAGGGCCTGAAGGACTTCATCGCCCCGCAGGGCATGTTCGAGGACCTCGGCCTGAAGTACGTCGGCCCGATCGACGGCCACGACCTGGAGGCACTGGAGTCCGCGCTCCAGCGCGCCAAGCGCTTCGGCGGCCCCGTCATCGTGCACTGCCTCACCGAGAAGGGCCGCGGTTACACCCCGGCGCTGCTCGACGAGGCCGACCGCTTCCACGCCGTCGGCAAGATCCACCCCGACACCGGGCTGCCCGTCGCCACCTCCGGCCTCGACTGGACCTCCGTCTTCGGCGAGGAGATGGTCAAGCTCGGCAAGGAGCGCAAGGACATCGTCGCGATCACCGCGGCCATGCTCCAGCCGGTCGGCCTGACCAAGTTCGAGAAGGCGTTCCCGGACCGGATCTACGACGTGGGTATCGCCGAACAGCACGCCGCGGTCTCCGCGGCCGGGCTGGCCACCGGCGGGCTGCACCCCGTCTTCGCGGTGTACGCCACCTTCCTCAACCGCGCCTTCGACCAGGTCCTGATGGACGTCGCCCTGCACAAGTGCGGCGTGACCTTCGTCCTGGACCGGGCCGGGGTCACCGGTACGGACGGCGCCTCGCACAACGGCATGTGGGACATGTCGATCCTGCAGTGCGTACCGACGCTCCGGATCGCCGCCCCGCGCGACGCCGACCAGGTCCGCGCCCAGCTGCGCGAGGCCGTCGCGGTCGACGACGCCCCGACGGTCGTCCGCTTCTCCAAGGGCGCGGTCGGCCCGTCGGTCAAGGCCGTCGCCACGGTCGGCGGCATGGACGTGCTCCGCGAGCCCGGCACCTCCCGGCCCGACGTCCTGCTCGTCTCCATCGGCGCACTCGCCCCGATGTGCCTGGAGATCGCCGACCTGCTCGACGCGCAGGGCATCTCGACCACGGTCGTGGACCCGCGCTGGGTCAAGCCCGTCGACGAGGCCATGGCCCCGCTCGCCGCGCAGCACCGCGTCGTCGTCACCGTCGAGGACAACAGCCGGGCCGGCGGCGTCGGCTCCGCGGTCGCCCAGGCGCTGCGCGACGCCGACGTCGACGTACCGCTGCGCGACTTCGGCATCCCGCCGGTCTTCCTGGACCACGCCTCCCGCAAGGAGGTGATGGCCGAGATCGGGCTGACCGCACCGGACATCGCCCGCCAGGTCACCGGTCTGGTCGCCAAGCTCGACGGCCGCTACGAGACGGACGCGGAGAGCCGCTCCGTGGTCGAGCCCGCAAGGGACTGACTGATCCCGGAGCCGTCCCGTCGGACCGACGGGACGCGAGGGTACGCCGATTGGGCCGGTCGCCCACCCTGTACGGGTGGTCCGACCGGCCCATTCGCGTGAAATCCCGCCCGGCGGCGCGTGCTGCGGGGAGCAGGGTCCGAATCATGGCGTGCACGACGAGTGCGTGGAGGTACGCCGGTGAGCACGCAGCAGGACCTGCCCCCCAGCCGGGACGGGCTGTTCAGGACCAAGACGGTCGAACAGTCCATCCGTGACACCGAGGAGCCGGAGCACGGCCTCAAGAAGTCCCTCTCCGCCATGGACCTCACGGTCTTCGGCGTGGGTGTCATCATCGGCACCGGCATCTTCGTGCTCACCGGAAAGGTGGCCAAGGAGACCGCCGGGCCCGCCACCGCGATCGCCTTCGTGGTCGCGGGCGTCGTCTGCGCGCTGGCCGCGCTCTGTTACGCGGAGTTCGCCTCCACCGTCCCGGTGGCCGGCTCGGCGTACACGTTCTCGTACGCCTCGCTCGGCGAACTGATCGCCTGGATCATCGGCTGGGACCTGGTGCTGGAGTTCGCGCTGGGCACGGCGGTGGTGGCGGTCGGCTGGTCCGGCTACGTCCGCTCGCTGATGGACAACGCCGGCTGGGCCCTGCCGGACGTGCTCTCCGGACCCGATGTGGCGGACGGATTCGGCTTCGACATCCTGGCCTTCGCCCTGGTCCTCGTGCTGACCGTCATCCTGGTGCTCGGCATGAAGCTCTCCGCACGGGTCACGACGGTGGTGGTCTTCATCAAGGTCGCCGTGGTGCTGATCGTGATCATCGCGGGGCTCTTCTTCATCGACACCGCGAACTACTCGCCCTTCATCCCCGAGGCCCAGCCACAGCCCTCCGGCTCCGGCCTGGACGCCCCGCTCGTCCAGCTGATCTTCGGCTACGCCCCCACCAACTTCGGCGTCATGGGCATCTTCACCGCCGCCTCGGTCGTCTTCTTCGCCTTCATCGGCTTCGACGTCGTGGCCACGGCCGCCGAGGAGACCAAGCTCCCGCAGCGCGACATGCCGCGCGGCATCATGGCCTCGCTCCTGATCTGCACGGTGCTGTACGTCGCCGTATCGGTCGTGGTCACCGGCATGCAGCACTACACCGAGCTGTCCGTGAGCGCCCCGCTCGCCGACGCGTTCAAGGCCGTCGGGCACCCCTTCTACGCGGGGATCATCAGCTTCGGCGCCGCGGTCGGGCTCACCGTGGTCTGCATGATCCTGCTGCTCGGCCAGACCCGGGTGTTCTTCGCGATGAGCCGTGACGGCCTGCTCCCGCGGTTCTTCTCGAAGACGCACCCGCGGTTCCACACCCCGTACCGCCCGACCATCCTGCTCGGCGTGATCATCGCGATCGTCGCCGGCGTCACCAGCATCAACGAGCTCGCGACGCTGGTGAACATCGGCACGCTCTTCGCCTTCGTGGTCGTCGCCCTGGGCGTCATCGTCCTGCGCCGCACCCGCCCCGACCTGCACCGGGCGTTCCGCACGCCGTGGGTCCCGCTGCTGCCGATCGTCTCGGTGGCCGCTTCGGTCTGGCTGATGCTCAATCTGCCCGCGGAGACCTGGCTGCGGTTCGGCATCTGGATGGTCATCGGCGTGGTCATCTACTTCGCCTACGGCCGCAAGCACAGCCGGGTGAACCGCACGACGAAGTAACCGGCAGAGCCGGTCCTGCCGCCGCATTCGGTGGGCGCGGGGCCGGCCAACAGGCCACCGGGGCAAGGGGGTTGTGAAGAGTGAATCATGCTTGACGGCATGGTTGCACCGGTCAATAATATTCTTCAACGATCAATATCGTTCGACTCGTGGAGACGTTCACTCGCCAAAGGCGGCCCGTTGGGGGAGGGTTCGCCATTGTTCTTCGTTCGGCTCTTTCCGAGCTTCGGGCGCTGGTCCGCAAATCAGCCTTCTGGTGCAGTCCTTGACTGGGCGTGCGCTCTTTGGCGCGCGCAAAACGGTCTCCACGAGCGCCGTCATGCAGTGCGATTGAGGAGCAGGAATGAACATCCAGCGTAAGCTCACCGCCGGGGCGATATCCGTGGCAGCGATTGCCTGTGCAGTCCTCGGCGCCTCGCCGGCGTCGGCTACGGGGCAGGGCTCCTGTGATGACACGGTCGACGCCTGCCTGTACTACAACTCCAACTACGCCGGACCCAAGTACGGGGACAGCAGAGGCAGCACGAGCTCCGTGCACAACTACAGCGGAACCTTCAGCAATGGATACGCCGTCAAGAACAACGCGGCCTCGGTGAAGAACCTCAACTTCAACTACAACGTCAGAATCTACTACAACTCGAACTTCGGTGGTCCGAGCCAGCTCATCAAGCGGGACACCAGCGCGAACCTGAACGCGACGCTGAAGAACAACAACGCCTCGCAGTGCTTCGACACCTTCAACGTCTGCCCGGTCAACTAAGGGCTGTCCCGAAATCCCTGGCGGGGTACCCATGGCAGCGATGCCTCCGCGCCGACAGGCGCGGAGGCATCGCTGCCTTTGTGTTCGGAGAAGGGAGACGGACATGGTTCCGGTCAGATCGGCCCGGCTGTCCGCCGCGCTCGTGTGCGCGCTGGTAGTGGGGCTCACCACCGGCTGCGCAGAGTCGGCGCACGAGGTTCCGGTACGCGTCGCGGAATCCCCGCGGGCGTCCGGCGCATCGGCCGATGGCGACGTCACCCACCGCAGACTTCCGGTGGAGGACTACTTGCTGAGCCCGACCGAGAACGACCGGGTCGAACGTGCTCGTTCAGCATTGATCGGCACGTGCATGAAGCGCTTCGGATTCGACTTCACGCCGAACACCCCGGACTACAAGAAGATGTCGGGTCAGGTAAGCAACCGATACGGCCCCACCGATACGAAGACCGCCGCCGCGCACGGATACCACCCGGATCAGCCACGGATGGGAGCGAGAGAAGCGGACGCCCAGAAAGCTCTGTCGAAGGATATGAAGCGCGTCCTGGGCGGCAGTGTCGATTCTTCGGGGAAGGCGTCGCCCCGAACCAAGGAGAGCTACCGGGGGATTCGCATACCGAAGGATGGCTGTTCGGGCGATTCGGACCGCAGACTTACTGCAGGCGGAGGCCTGATCCAGGATGACGCGGCTGCCATTGCGGTGAATTTCGAGAGCTTCGAGAAGTCCGCGGCCGACCCTCGGGTCAAGAAGGTCTTCGCTGAATGGTCGACCTGCATGAAGGAGAAGAAGTTCTCCTATGCGACACCCCTGGAAGCGATCAATGACCAACGCTGGAGAACCGACGAGCCGTCCGTTCCCGAAATCGCCACGGCGGTCGCGGAGGTCGAGTGCAAGCAGCGATACGACGTCGTAGGTGTCTGGTTCTCCGTCGAGTCCTCGTACCAGCGGGCGGACATCAAGGCGAAGGCGAAGCGCATGGCGAGGGTCCGGAAGGGAATCGACGTCGCGTTCAGGAACGCCGCCGCAGTAGTCGGTGAATGAGACCGTCGAATGAGAAGGGCGATCACGGCTGCGGGCCGTGGCCTACGCGGACCGGATACCGGTTTCTCGTACACCACAGACCGCAGCCGTGATCGCGGGTCGCTCGAAGGCTGTGCCCGCGAGCGGACGTGCGGGTCAGCCGCCGGTGGCAGGGGACTTCTTGGCGGACTCCGGAATGGTGGAGTCCGTGCGGAGTGCCTTCCAGAGCGTGTTGGCCTGCGGCTGCGCCGACACGACGCGGGCGGGGTCGATCTTGTCATAGGCCACCGGGAGCATGATGGTCTCCATCGAGCCCGGGTCGACGCCGTTCATCGAGCGGGCGAACTCCGTCAGCGACTTGAGCGAGGCGAGGCCCTCATCGGTGGTGAGGGACTTGGTGGCGGAGTTGGCGACCTTGAACGCGCTGGTCGGACTGCCCAGCAGGTTCTGCGACTTGATCTCGCTGAGCAGAGCGAGCATGAACTGCTGCTGGAGCCCGATGCGGCCGAGGTCGCTGCCGTCGCCGATGCCGTGGCGGGTGCGTACGTAGGAGAGGGACTCGGTGCCGTTGAGCTTGTGGGGACCGGCGGTGAGGTCGAGCCCGGAGGACTTGTCGTGGATGTCCTGGGGGACGTCGACGGTGACGCCGCCGATGGCGTCGACGAGGTCCTTGAACCCGGCGAAGTTGATCTCGACGTAGTGGTCGATCCGGATGCCGGACAGCTTCTCCACCGTCTTGACGACACAGGCGGGTCCGAACTGCGAGTAGACGCCGTTGATCATGGCGCGGTTCTGGGCGGCCACCTTGTCGCCGCTGTTGGTGGTGCACTCGGGCCGGGTCAGCAGCGTGTCGCGCGGTATGGACACCGCGACGGCCTTGCTGCGGCCCTCGGGTATGTGCACGACCATCGTGGTGTCGGAGCGTGCTCCGCTGACGTTACCGCCACCACCCAGTTCCTTGTTCTCCGCGCCTTCGCGGGAGTCGGAGCCGATGACGAGGATGTTCTGTCCACTGGTGGGGAGCTTCTCGGGACGGTCGTCGCCGAGCGCCTTGTTGATGTCGACGCCCTTGATGTTCCCGTCGAGCCGGCTGTAGAGCCAGTAGGCTGTTCCGCCCGCGGCAATGACGAGTACCAGGACCGACAGCAGCACGGCCCGCCGTATTCGCTGGCCCCGTGTCCGCACGCGCTTGCGCCCGCGGCGGGGCTGTCCGGGGAACTGGGGTGGTCAGGGGTGATCGCGTCTTGGCTCATCCTGAGTGAGTCCTCACGACTTATGGCCCGGTCAAGGCGTAGGTGATGGGGGTGGGACTCGGGTGGGGGGTGGAGCCGGTCCGCGTCGTCCTGGGATGAGCACTATAGACAGTCGATCTGGTGTACGGATGAAGCCTGGCGGGACTGTGACACTTCGGGCATGGGCCGGAGCCGGGACCGGCCGCGAATCGTAGGCCGGTCGGCCCCGGAATACGCTTCCGTACAGGGGCTTAAGATGTAACGGATTCGAAAAGCTGCGCGAGTTGTCGGATGTCAGTTCTGGAAAGGTAATCGCAGAATCATGGTCGGACAGGATGCCCGCGCGACCTCGAAGGTTGCCTCTGAGGCCCAAGCGCTACGCGGCATCTGGCTCACCCGCGGCAAGGACGGCCGAATCACCGTCTATGTCCCCGGCAGGGGTGGCCTGCGCCGCTGGACGGAGACGCTCCCGGGCGGCCCGGAATGGGATGCCCCCGATCTGGTCCCGCTCCCGGAGCTGACGTATCTGTCTGTGGCACAGAACGCCGAGGCGTACGTCCACTTCGCCGGCCGGCGTGAACGGCCCGCGGCCGACGGGGACGGCGTCACCGTCGACATCGTGCACGCGATCCAGTACCAGACGGGGCGTCCGCTCTCGGCCTGGAACTCCCTGGGCAACCCGCACAAGGAACCCGACGTGGGCAGCAGGTTCGGTGACCCCGTCGTCGTGGTGAACGAGTCGGGCGAGGTGAACGTCGTCGTCCGTAACGGTCGCGGCGGCATGATGGTGCGGCGCGAGCGGAAGGACGGCAAATGGCGCGGCTGGGAGGACCTGCGCTGTACGCGCATCAAGGAGGTCCCCGCCGTGGCGGCGCTCAGCACCGGCTGCCTCGAGATCTTCGCGGCGACGAACAAGGAGACGCTGCACTGGGAGCAGGAGAAGCCAAGTGGCGGCTGGGGCGACGTCCGGCGCTCGCCGGTCGTGGTGAGGCCGGGCTCCCTGGCCGTCCTCGAGACGTCGGCCGGCCGCGCCACGTACTACTGGACGGACCCTGGTAGCGGTGTCGTCGCCTACCGGGCCGGCGGCACACCCATGCCCCTCGGCGGTGTTCCGGGCAAGGGAGCGCATGCCGTGATCCGCACGGTCCTGGACGGTTTCGACTGCACCGTCTTCGCTCACCGAGGGGCGAACGGCGCGGCGGCGGTCGGCGTGGGGATGACGGAGAACGAGTCCAACGGCGTGTGGTGGTCCGACACCGGCATGCCCTGCGTGCACACACCGGTCCTGACGCACGACGTGCAGGGCCGTGTGGTGATGGCGGTGGTCGGCGAGGACGGGGCCCCGCGGGTGGCACGTCAGACCGGCGGTCCGGGGCTGAGCCTGGACGAGTGGCGCGTCCTCTGAGCCGTCGGGCGAGTAGTCGGCCGCCGGTGGTGGGGGACTGGCCGCAGAACCACACGCGGTGTCGGCGAGGAGCCGAATTCGATCGGACCTGTGCCGAGTAGTCCGACAGTGGAGCGCCAGGGTCACCGGGGTCCGGAGCCCCTCGGGGGCATGGTGCCGCGCGGGGGACGGGCACTCTTGGCGACGGGCACCGGTGCGGCATGGCTGCGCGAACACGGAGCGCCCGGCCGGACCCTCACCGTGGCATCGCGCGTGACGGACGCCGAAGGGCAGCGGGCGGACCTCGCCCACGCCTCGTTCCTCGGAGCGGGGCCCGCACTGGTCCGCGCCGGGGGCACGTGGATCAACGCCACCACGAACGGGGTCTCGAAGGCGGCGGTTCGGACGCGGTCCCCCCGTACCGCCGCCGGGGTTCGCCGGGACGGAGCGCTGCTACTCGTCGTGATCGACGGTGATCGCCCCGGCGTCAGCGAGGGCGCGAGCCTCGCGGAGGCGGCGGGGATTCTGGTCTCGCTGGGGGCCGAGGACGCGATGAACCTCGACGGCGGCGGGTCGAGCACGATGGTGGTGCGGGACCGGGTCCGCAACAGCACCTCGGACCCGGGGAGGACCAACGACGCCCGGCAGCGCAAGGTCTCCAACGCTGTCGTGGTCGTCCCGCGCCGAGGCCGCTGAGCCGCTCCGAGGCCGCTGAGCCTCCGAAGCATGCGCAAGGGCCGCACCGGCAGATCACCCGGTGCGGCCCTTGCGCGTATCAGTGAACGACGTTACGCCGGGACGCTCGCCACGCCCTGCGCCAGGAACTTCTTCCCGTTCACCCGCTCGGAGACGCCTTCGCGGTCCAGGTACGGCGTGATGCCGCCCAGGTGGAAGGGCCAGCCCGCGCCGGTGATCAGGCAGAGGTCGATGTCCTGGGCCTCGGCGACGACGTCCTCGTCCAGCATCAGGCCGATCTCCTGCGCCACCGCGTCCAGGACGCGGTCACGGACCTGCTCCTCGGACAGGACCAAGTCGCCCTGCTTCAGGAGTGCGGCGACCTCCGGGTCCAGCTCCGGCTTGCCGGAGTCGTACACGTAGAAGCCGCGCTTGCCGGCCTTCACGACGGCCGCCAGGTTCTCGGAGACGGTGAAGCGCTCCGGGAAGGCGCGGTTCAGGGTCTCGGAGACGTGCAGGCCGATCGCCGGGCCGACCAGCTCCAGGAGCACCAGCGGGGACATCGGCAGGCCGAGCGGCTCGATGGCCTTCTCCGCGACCTCGACCGGGGTGCCCTCGTCGATGACGTTCTGGATCTCGCCCATGAAGCGGGTGAGGATGCGGTTGACGACGAACGCCGGGGCGTCCTTCACCAGGACCGCGGTCTTCTTCAGCTTGCGGGCGACACCGAACGCCGTGGCGAGGGAGGCGTCGTCCGTCTGCTCACCGCGGACGATCTCCAGGAGCGGGAGGATCGCGACCGGGTTGAAGAAGTGGAAGCCGACGACCCGCTCGGGGTTCTTCAGCTTCGACGCCATCTCGGTGACCGAGAGGGACGAGGTGTTGGTAGCGAGGATCGCGTGCGCCGGGGCGACCGCCTCGACCTCCGCGAACACCTGCTGCTTGACGCCGATCTCCTCGAAGACGGCCTCGATGATGAAGTCGGCGTCGGAGAAGCCCTCCGCCTTGTCCAGCACACCGGAGACCAGGGCCTTCAGGCGGTTGGCCTTGTCCTGGTTGATGCGGCCCTTGCCGAGCAGCTTCTCGATCTCGGCGTGGACGTAGCCCACACCCTTGTCGACGCGTGCCTGGTCGATGTCGGTCAGTACGACCGGGACCTCGAGGCGGCGCAGGAAGAGCAGGGCGAGCTGCGAGGCCATCAGGCCCGCGCCCACCACGCCGACCTTGGTGACCGGACGGGCCAGGGCCTTGTCCGGGGCACCGGCCGGGCGCTTGGCGCGCTTCTGGACCAGGTTGAACGAGTAGATGCCCGAGCGCAGCTCGCCGCCCATGATCAGGTCCGCGAGGGCCTGGTCCTCGGCGTCGAAGCCGGCGCTCAGGTCGCCGTCCTTGGCCGCGGCGATGATGTCCAGCGCGCGGTACGCGGCCGGGGCGGCGCCGTGCACCTTGGAGTCGGCAATGGCCTTGCCGCGGGCGACGGCCTGGTCCCAGGCGTCACCGCGGTCGACCTCGGCGCGCTCCACCGCGACCGTGCCGTTCAGCACGTTCCCGGTCCAGATCAGCGACTGCTCCAGGAAGTCCGCGCCCTCGAAGAGCGCGTCGGCGATCCCGAGCTCGAAGACCTGCTTGCCCTTGAGCTGGCGGTTCTGGTTGAGCGAGTTCTCGATGATCACCGTGACCGCGCGGTCCGCGCCGATCAGGTTGGGGAGCAGTGCGCAGCCGCCCCAGCCGGGGACCAGGCCGAGGAAGACCTCGGGCAGCGAGAACGCGGGCAGCGCCTTGGAGACGGTGCGGTACGAGCAGTGCAGACCGACCTCGACACCGCCGCCCATGGCCGCGCCGTTGTAGTACGCGAACGTCGGGACCGCGAGCCCGGACAGCCGGCGGAAGACGTCGTGGCCGCCCTTGCCGATGGCCAGCGCGTCCTTGTGCTCCTTGAGCAGCTCGACGCCCTTGAGGTCGGCGCCGACCGCGAAGATGAACGGCTTGCCGGTGATGCCGATGCCGGTGATCGTGCCCTCGGCGGCCTCCTTCTCGACCTGGTCGATGGCGGCGTTCAGGTTCGCCAGCGACTGCGGTCCGAAGGTGGTCGGCTTGGTGTGGTCCAGGCCGTTGTCCAGGGTGATGAGAGCGAAGTTGCCCGCACCGCCCGGCAGGTCGAGGTGGCGTACGTGCGCCTGCGTGACGACCTCGCCGGGGAACAGCTCCGCTGCACCCTTCAGAAGCTCAGTGGTGGAGCTCACTTGTCGCCTCCGGCGGTGTTGAAGTGCGGGTTCTCCCAGACGACCGTCGCGCCCATGCCGAAGCCGACGCACATGGTGGTCAGGCCGTAGCGGACCTCGGGGTGCTCCTCGAACTGGCGGGCCAGCTGAGTCATCAGCCGGACGCCGGAGGAGGCCAGCGGGTGGCCGTAGGCGATCGCGCCGCCGTACTGGTTGACGCGCGCGTCGTCGTCGGCGATGCCGTAGTGCTCCAGGAAGGCGAGCACCTGCACGGCGAAGGCCTCGTTGATCTCGAAGAGACCGATGTCCGAGATGGACAGGCCCGCCTTCGAGAGAGCCTTCTCCGTCGCCGGGATCGGGCCGTAGCCCATGACCTCCGGCTCGACGCCCGCGAAGGCGTACGAGACGAGGCGCATCTTCACCGGGAGGCCCAGCTCGCGGGCCACGTCCTCGGCGGCGAGCAGCGAGGCGGTGGCGCCGTCGTTGAGACCTGCGGCGTTACCGGCCGTCACCCGGCCGTGGGCGCGGAAGGGGGTCTTCAGACCGGCCAGGGACTCCATCGTGGTGCCCGGACGCATCGGCTCGTCGGCGGTGACCAGGCCCCAGCCCGTCTCACCGGCTTCGGCGTTGGTGCGGCGCACGGAGACCGGCACCAGGTCCTGCTGGATCTTGCCGTTGGCGTACGCCTTGGCGGCCTTCTCCTGCGAACGCACGGCGTACTCGTCGGCGCGCTGCTTGGTGATCGTGGGGTACCGGTCGTGCAGGTTCTCCGCGGTCATGCCCATGAACAGGGCGGACTCGTCGACCAGCTTCTCCGACACGAACCGCGGGTTCGGGTCCACGCCCTCGCCCATCGGGTGGCGGCCCATGTGCTCGACGCCACCGGCGACGACGACGTCGTACGCGCCGAAGGCGATGGAGCCGGCCGTCGCGGTGACGGCGGTCAGGGCGCCCGCGCACATGCGGTCGATGGAGTAACCGGGGACGGACTGCGGCAGACCGGCCAGGATTCCGGCGGTGCGGCCGAGCGTGAGGCCCTGGTCGCCGATCTGCGTGGTCGCGGCGATGGCGACCTCGTCGATCTTGGCGGGGTCCAGGTCCGGGTTGCGGCGCAGCAGCTCCCGGATGGCCTTCACGACGAGATCGTCGGCGCGGGTCTCGTGGTAGATGCCCTTCGGGCCCGCTTTGCCGAACGGGGTGCGGACGCCGTCGACGAAGACGACGTCCCGGATGGTACGAGGCACGGTGGCTCTCCTCCAGGGTGCGGGATGGCACTGCTGCGGGGCACGCCCAGGAGCGTGCCGCCACCCACATGCTACTTGCGGGTAACCAGACTGCCCAGTCCTTGCGTCGGGAGCGGCGAAGGTCACACATGCAAAATGGCCCGGACGGCCTCGAAAAGAGGTCCGTCCGAGCCAGGGAGCACAGGCTGAGCAGCCGCGGGCCGCGCAACCTGGCGTGAATACGACCCTGTCCCAGGCGCGCTCAGGCCTCCGGAGTCAGCGCCTTGACCAGCAGGGGGGCCACCAGACCGATCTGCCAGTGCCGTGCCCCGTATCCGGCGAGTGCGCTCTCCACCGCGTCCGGCGTCGGATCGTGCGGCGGTTCCCAGCACACCCGGCGCACCGTGTCCGGCGTGATCAGGTTCTCCTGCGGCATGTGCAGCCGCTCGGCGAGCTCGGACACCGCGGAGCGGGCGGCCGAAAGGCGTGCTGCCGCTGCCGGGTCCTTGTCCGCCCAGGCGCGCGGCGGCGGCGGGCCCGTGAGCGGCTGGCCGGGCTGCGGGAGCTCCGCGTCGGGCAGCTCCTTCGCCCGGTCGACGGCGGCCTGCCACTGCTCCAGCTGCCGGCGGCCCATGCGGTGGCCGAAGCCGGGCAGCGCGGTGAGCGCCTGGATGTTCACCGGGAGGGCCAGGGCGGCCTCGACGATCGCGGCGTCCCCGAGCACCTTGCCGGGCGAGATGTCACGGCGCCGGGCGACCTGGTCGCGGGTGTTCCACAGCTCCCGTACCACCGCCATCTGGCGGCGGCGGCGGACCTTGTGCATGCCGGAGGTGCGGCGCCACGGGTCCTGGCGCGGGGGCGCGGGCGGCGCCGCGGCGATGGCGGCGAACTCCTCCCGCGCCCACTCCAGCTTGCCCTGCTGGTCGAGCTCCTCCTCCAGGGCGTTGCGCAGGTCGATCAGCAGCTCGACGTCGAGCGCCGCGTAGCGCAGCCAGGGGTCGGGCAGCGGGCGGGTGGACCAGTCGACGGCGGAGTGGCCCTTCTCCAGCGAGTACCCGAGCACGCTCTCGACCATGGCGCCGAGGCCGACCCGCGGGAAGCCGGCCAGCCGCCCGGCCAGCTCGGTGTCGAAGAGCCCGGTCGGGGTCATTCCTATTTCGCGCAGACAGGGCAGGTCCTGGGTCGCGGCATGCAGGATCCACTCCGCGCCGTGCAGCGCCTCGCCGAGCCCGGACAGGTCGGGACAGCCGACCGGGTCGATGAGGGCGCTGCCCGCGCCCTCACGGCGCAGCTGCACGAGATATGCGCGCTGCCCGTAGCGGTAGCCCGAAGCGCGCTCGGCGTCGACGGCCACCGGGCCGGAGCCCGCGGCGAAGGCGGCGATCACCCCGGCCAGGGCATCGTCGGAGGCCACCACCGGTGGAATGCCCTCGCGAGGTTCGAGCAAGGGGATCGGCGCCGGGGCGACGTCGTCCGGGGGGGCGCCCCCGGTGGTTCGCAGTGAAGTGTCTGCTGCGGTCTCTTGGGCGTCGGTCACGTGTCAAGGGTATCTGTGTATGTACGGCGCCCGTCGACGGAACGTTCCGTCGACGGGCGCCGATGCACGTAAACCAGCCGGTTCTGCATTTCTGCACACCGGCGAGGGTGTCGAATCAGTGGATGATGCCCGTTCGCAGGGCCACGGCGACCATTCCTGCGCGGTCTCCGGTGCCGAGCTTGCGGGCGATTCGGGCGAGGTGGCTCTTGACGGTCAGGGCGGACAGCCCCATGGAGACGCCGATGGCCTTGTTGGACTGCCCTTCGGCGACGAGCCGCAGGACCTCCACCTCGCGGCCTGACAGTTCGCGGTAGCCGCCCGGGTGGCTCGGGGTGCCGGGGGGCCGGCGGTGCATACGGGCGGCATTGGCGCCGATCGGAGCGACGCCGGGACGGGTGGGGTGGCCGATGTTGGTACGGGTGCCGGTGACGACATAACCCTTGACGCCGCCCGCGAGGGCGTTGCGCACCGCGCCGATGTCATCGGCGGCGGAGAGGGCGAGGCCGTTCGGCCAGCCGGCGGCTCGGGTTTCGGACAGCAGGGTCAGCCCGGAACCGTCGGGCAGGTGGACGTCGGCTACGCAGATGTCGCGCGGGTTGCCGACGCGGGGACGGGCCTCCGCGATGGACGACGCCTCGATGACGTCACGTACTCCGAGTGCCCACAGATGGCGGGTGACGGTGGAACGGACGCGCGGGTCGGCCACGACGACCATGGCCGTCGGCTTGTTCGGGCGGTAGGCGACCAGGCTTGCGGGCTGCTCGAGGAGAACGGACACCAGGCCTCCTGGGGAGTGGCGGGACGGGCCGGCTCGGGGATGAAGCCGGGGCGAACCGTGCTTGAAGGGTCATTGACCTCTTCGGCAGCAGACGCCTGCTCCTTTAGAGGAAGATCACGATTTGGTGAGTAACAATTCGGGCAAATAGGACATGCTATCGATTGTACGAAAAGAGAGCCGGTGTCTGTGCGAGGTTTGTGACGCAGTGTCACAAAAACGTGGGACGCGGGATTCGCCGCTACGAAACCTGCGGTCCGCGCCGCTGCGGCAGCGTCACCACCGTCGCGTCGGCGGCGCTCGAAGGGGGCAGGCCGGCGATCTGGCACAGCAGGTCGCCCCACGCCACCAGGTGCCCGGCCGTGTCCGGCACCCCGCCACGTCCCTCGCGCGGCGTCCAGGACGCCCGGATCTCGATCTGCGTCGCCGGGCGCCGTTCCCCCAGCGCGCCGAAGTAGTGCGAACTCGCCCGGGTGACCGTGCCCCCCGCCTCCCCGTACGAGAGGCCGCGCGCGTCCAGCGCGCCGGTCAGCCATGACCAGCACACCTCCGGCAGCAACGGATCGGATGCCATCTCCGGCTCCAGCTCCGCGCGGACGAGGGTCACCAGCCGGAAACTGCCCTGCCAGGCCTCGTGCCCGTCCGGATCGTGGAGCAGGACGAGCCGCCCGTCGGCGAGATCGTCCTCGCCGTCCACGACGGCCGCCTCCAGCGCGTACGCGTGCGGAGCCAGCCGCTTGGGCGGCCGCGTCGGCTCCACCTCCAGTTCGGGCCGTAGCCGCGCCGAGCGCAATGCGTCCACCGCCGAACGGAACGCGGGCGGGACGGAACCACCCTCCGCACTGTCCGTGCTGTCAGCACCATCGGATTGATCGGAGAAGTGTCCCTGAGCCGGAGCCATGCGGGGAAGAGTAGGCGGAACCGGAGCCTCGCGCAGGGAGGGACACCCGTGCGGGGCCGGGCTCCTTCCGTGTGCGTGCGAAGATTCTGTGTGTGAGTGCCAACGAACGCCCCCCGGGCCACCAGACGAAGACCTCCGCCGCCCACGAGTCGGTGTTCCTGAAGGCGTGCCGGCGCGAGCCCGTGCCGCACACACCGGTCTGGTTCATGCGCCAGGCGGGGCGCTCGCTGCCCGAGTACCTGAAGGTGCGCGAGGGCATCCCGATGCTCGACTCCTGCATGATGCCGGAGCTCGTCGCCGAGATCACCATGCAGCCCGTCCGCCGCCACAAGGTCGACGCCGCGATCTACTTCAGCGACATCGTCGTGCCCCTCAAGGCGATCGGCATCGACCTCGACATCAAGCCCGGCGTCGGACCGGTGATCGCCGATCCGATCCGTACCCGCGCCGACCTGGCCCGGCTGCGCGACCTCACGCCCGACGACGTCCGCTACGTGACCGAGGCCATCGGCCTGCTCACCGCCGAGCTGGGGTCCACCCCGCTGATCGGCTTCGCGGGCGCACCGTTCACCCTCGCGAGCTACCTCGTGGAGGGCGGCCCGTCCCGCAACCACGAGCACACCAAGGCCCTGATGTACGGCGACCCGGAGCTCTGGGCCGATCTGCTCGACCGCCTCGCCGAGATCACCGGTGCCTTCCTCAAGGTCCAGATCGAGGCCGGCGCCTCCGCCGTGCAGCTCTTCGACTCCTGGGTGGGCGCGCTCGCCCCCGCCGACTACCGCCGCTCGGTGCTGCCCGCGTCGGCGAAGGTCTTCGACGCCGTCGCCTCCTACGGGGTGCCCCGCATCCACTTCGGCGTCGGCACCGGCGAACTCCTCGGCCTGATGGGCGAGGCCGGCGCGGACGTCGTCGGCGTCGACTGGCGGGTCCCGATGGACGAGGCCGCGCGCCGCGTCGGCCCCGGCAAGGCGCTCCAGGGCAACCTCGACCCCGCCGTGCTGTTCGCCCCGACGGCCGCGGTGGAGGCCAAGACCCAGGAGGTCCTGGACGCGGCCGCCGGTCTGGAGGGCCACATCTTCAACCTGGGCCACGGCGTGATGCCGTCGATGGAGCCGGACGCCCTGACCCGCCTCGTCGAGTACGTGCACACGAGCACCGCCCGCTGATGCGGACCCCACGGGCCTGAGAGGCCTCTGAGAGGCTGCCGGGCGACCCGCGAGCAGGCGGACGTCGCCCGGCAGCCTCTCAGGCGGTGCCGGCCTTCCGCAGCGCCGTCACCGTCTTGCGGGCCGCCACCAGGACCGGGTCCCACACCGGGGAGAACGGCGGGGCGTAGCCCAGGTCCAGGGCCGTCATCTGCTCGACGGTCATCCCGGCGGTGAGCGCCACCGCCGCGACGTCCACCCGCTTCGCCGCCCCGTCCCGTCCCACGATCTGCACGCCGAGCAGCCGCCCCGTGCGGTACTCCGCCAGCATCTTCACCGTCATGGGCTGTGCCCCCGGGTAGTAACCGGCCCGGCCCGTCGACTCGATCGTCGCCGTGACGAACCGCAGTCCCACCGCACGGGCGTCCTTCTCGCGCAGCCCGGTGCGGGCGATCTCCAGGTCGCAGACCTTGCTCACCGCGGTGCCGACCACCCCGGGGAACGTCCCGTAACCGCCGCCGACATTCGACCCGATGACCTGGCCGTGCTTGTTGGCGTGCGTGCCCAGGGCGATGTGGCGGGTGCGGCCCGCCACCAGGTCGAGCACCTCGACGCAGTCGCCGCCCGCCCAGATGTTGTCGTGGCCGACGACCCGCATCGACAGATCGGTGAGCAGCCCGCCGTGCGGACCGACCGGCAGGCCGACGGCGCGGGCCAGCGCCGTCTCCGGCTCGACGCCGATACCGAGCACCACCACATCCGCCGGGTACGACGCGTCGGCCGTCTCCACGGCGCTGACCCGGCCGTCCGGCCCGGTACGGATCGCGGTGACCCCGGCCCGGTTCACGGTGGTGATGCCGAGCCCGTCCATGGCGTCGTGGACCAGGCGCCCCATGTCGGGGTCGAGCGTCGCCATCGGCTGCTCGCCCCGGTTGAGCACGGTCACCTCGAAGCCGCGCTTCAGCATCGCCTCCGCCATCTCGACCCCGATGTAGCCGGCGCCGATCACGACCGCGCGCCTGCCCGTCGCCCGGTCCAGGGAGTCCAGCAGCGCCTGCCCGTCGTCCAGGGTCTGCACACCGTGCACCCCGGCCGCGTCCATGCCGGGCAGCGCCGGCCGCACGGGCCGGGCCCCTGTCGCGATCACCAGCTTGTCGAAACCGGTCCAGGACGTCTCGCCGGAGTCCCGGTCCAGGCCGCGCACCCGCTGCCCCGCGACATCGATCTCCGTGACCTCGGTGCGCATCCGCAGATCGATGTCGCGGGCCCGGTGCTCCTGCGGGTGGCGTGCGATCAGGTCGTCCCGCTGCCCGACGTCCCCGCTGACCCAGTACGGGATGCCGCATGCGGAGTACGAGGTGAAGTGGCCCCGCTCGAAGGCGGTGATGCTCAGTTCGTCCGGGCCCTTGAGCCGGCGCGCCTGGGATGCGGCCGACATGCCCGCCGCATCCCCACCGATGACCACCAGTCGTTCCGCCGTCATGCCTGTCCCTTCGATACCCCGTCCGAAGGCCCACGCTACGGCGCCCGGGGCCCGAGGACGCCATGGCGCCCTCGGGCCGCGCTCACTTGCCGGCCGCCGCCTTCCGGCGGCGCCGCAGCAGCCGCCACAGGACCAGCAGGACGGCCGCCGCCGCCAGGAACGGGGCTGCGGCGCCCACCGCCATCGCGAACCACCGCACCGTCGTCACGAACGCGTGCCAGCCGCCGCCGAGGGCGTCCAGGAACCCGGGATCGTCGTTGTCGTCCGCGGCCTCCGTCTCGGGTTCCGAGAGGTCGAGCGTGATCGTGGCCAGTGTGGTGCGGTCCTTCAGCGAGGCCTGCTGGGCGAGCAGCGACTCGAGGGAGGCCTGACGGCTGCTCAGTTCGCCCTCCAGCGTCACCACGTCGGCGAGCTTGTCGGCCTGGTCCATGAGCCCCCGCACCCGCTTCACACTCGCCCGCTGCGTGGCGATCCTGCTCTCCACGTCGACGACCTGGTCGGTGACGTCCTTGGCGGCCGACGTGCGGGAGAGCAGCTTGCCCGCCCCCGAGAGCTCCCGCAGCACGCTGTCGTACTCGCCCTGCGGGACGCGCAGCACGAGGTGCGAGGAGTCGTGCGTGTCGTCGACCTGTTCGGTGTTCTCGCTCGCGACCAGACCCCCGGCCGCCTCCACCGTCGCACGGGCGGCGGCGGAGGCCCTCGGCGCGCTCTTCACCTCCACGGAGAGCGACGCGGTACGGATGACATGGGCGACGGTCAGCGGATTCTGCTTCTTCGCCGCCCCCGAACCCGCCGCACGCTGCTTGCCGTCCGCGGCGGCCTCCCCGGCGGCCTTGTCCTGCTGGGCGGGGGCGGCCGCCTTTTTGTCCGAGGACGACGCGGCGTCCCCGTCGGCCGACGCGCCGCAGCCGCTCAACGCCAGTACGGCGGTGAGCAGTCCGGCGGCGAGGGCGGTGTGGGTGCGCCGGACTGCCGGACGGCCCGGACGTCTGCCGGTACGAGTGGGTACTGCTGCCTGCATAACTGTCCCCCCAGGACGGGTGATTGATGACACAGCTTCGACGTACGGGGGACCGGTCGGGTTTGCCGGTACCGGTTTCGAAGCGGTCACGTTCAGGACTCGGAAGAGGTTTGAGAGAGTGGGGGCATGCAGCGTTCAACAAACCGTGCGGACAGGGCCGAAGGACACGTCGTCGTCATCGGCGGCGGCATCGCGGGGCTCGCGGCCGCCCACCGGCTCCTCGGCACCGGGCTGCGGGTCACGCTCCTGGAGGCGACCGACCGGCTCGGCGGCAAGCTCAGAACCGGTGAGATCGCGGGCGTCCAGGTCGACCTCGGCGCCGAGTCGATGCTGGCCCGCCGCCCGGAAGCGGTCGCCCTGGCGCGAGCCGTCGGCCTCGGTGACCGTCTCCAGCCGCCCGCCACCGCCTCCGCGTCCCTGTGGACGCGCGACGCGCTGCGCCCCATGCCCAAGGGGCATGTGATGGGCGTACCGGGCGACCCGGCGGTACTCGGCGAGGTGCTCTCGGCCGAGGGCCTCGCCCGGATCGCGCAGGAGCGCGACCTCACCCCGACCACCGTCGGCGACGACGTCGCGGTCGGCGCGTACGTGGCCGACCGGCTGGGCCGCGAGGTCGTCGACCGGCTGGTGGAGCCCCTGCTCGGCGGGGTGTACGCGGGCGACGCCTACCGGATCTCGATGCGCGCCGCCGTGCCGCAGCTCTTCGAGGTCGCCCGGCAGGGCGGCTCGCTGCTCGACGGCGTCTCCGGCATCCAGGAGCGGGCCGCGGCCCGGCAGCAGGACGGACCCGTGTTCCAGGGCATCGCCGGCGGCATCGGCACCCTCCCGGACGCGGTCGCCGACGCGGTACGCGCCGGAGGCGGCGAGATCCTCACCGAGACCCCGGTGCTCGGACTGACCCGTACCGCCTCCGGCTGGGACGTCCGCACCGACACCCGGGTGATCACCGCCGACGGGATCGTGCTCGCCGCCCCCGCCTGGTCCGCCTCCACCCTGCTCGCCGCCGAGTCACCGGCCGCCTCCGCGGAGCTGGCGGGCGTCGAGTACGCGTCGATGGCCCTGATCACCATGGCGTTCCGGCGCTCCGACGTCACCGCCGCCGGAACGCTGGAAGGGCGGTCCGGCTTCCTGGTGCCGCCGGTCGACGGCCACACCATCAAGGCCGCCACCTTCTCCACCCACAAGTGGCAGTGGGTCGCCGATGCCGCCCCCGACCTGTTCGTCCTGCGGACCTCGGTCGGCCGGTACGGCGACGAGGACCATCTGCACCGCGAGGACGGTGAGCTCGTCGATGTGTCACTGAGCGATCTCGCCGCGGCGACCGGACTGGCCGCCAGGCCCGTGGCCACCGAGGTCACCCGGTGGATCGGCGGGCTGCCCCAGTACCCCGTGGGCCACCTCGGCCGGGTCGCCCGGATCCGGGACGAGGTCGCCAAGCTGCCCGCGCTGCGCGTCTGCGGCGCGGTCTACGACGGGGTCGGCATCCCGGCCTGCATCGCGAGCGCGCACCGTGCCGCAGACGAGATCGCCCGCGACGTCATGGGGGAGAGCGGCGCGGAAGCGGGAGAGATCATCGCCACTCCCACCCTGGTTCAGGGCACAGGGAGCGAGGCGGGACAATAGCCGTATGAGTGCTCCTGAGACTGTGACATCAAGCAAGGGCCCCAACGCCGGCAAGAAGGCGAAGGACCTCAACGACGTCGTCCGCTACACGCTGTGGTCCGTCTTCAAGCTCCGCGACGTGCTGCCCGCAGACACGGACCGCGCGGCCTTCTCCGGTGAGGTCCAGGAGCTGTTCGACCAGCTCGCGGCCAAGGACGTCACCGTCCGCGGTACCTATGACGTGTCCGGCCTGCGCGCCGACGCCGACGTCATGGTCTGGTGGCACGCCGAGACCTCGGAGGCCCTCCAGGAGGCGTACAACCTCTTCCGGCGCACCCGGCTGGGCAAGAACCTGGACCCGGTCTGGTCGAACATGGCGCTGCACCGTCCCGCCGAGTTCAACAAGTCGCACGTCCCGGCGTTCCTCGCCGACGAGACGCCGCGCGACCACATCAGCGTGTATCCCTTCGTGCGCTCCTACGACTGGTACCTGCTGCCCGACGAGGACCGGCGCCGCATGCTCGCCGACCACGGCAAGATGGCCCGTGGCTTCCCGGACGTGCGCGCCAACACCGTCGCCTCCTTCTCCCTCGGCGACTACGAGTGGGTGCTGGCGTTCGAGGCCGACGAGCTGCACCGCATCGTCGACCTCATGCGTCACCTGCGGGCCTCCGAGGCGCGGATGCACGTCCGCGAGGAGGTCCCCTTCTTCACCGGCCGGCGCAAGTCGGTCGCAGACCTGGTGGCGGGGCTCGCGTAGCGAGCGGGTTCCGATCACCCCAACCCGGAAGATCAGACGGCGGACATCGCGGCACTGTGTGCCGCCCGCCGTTCCAGCGACACCGGGTTCGGCCCCTGGTGCGGCGCGCGTCCTGCGCGCCGCACCGGCGTCGTTTCAGGGGGTTCTCAGGTCTCTCGTCCGGATCGGGCCGGGTCCACGTTCCGTGAGAGCCGCCCGCAGCGCCGGGTCGTCCACCGCGCGCACCCCCTGCGCGGCGACCGCCGCCAGCACGTCACGCTCCGCGCCGCCCGTCGGCACCGCACACGCGTCGAGCAGCCGCTGCCCGGCCGGGGAGGCCCAGGAGCTGTAGGGGTGCGCCTCCAGCCGGGCGATGGCCAGACAGCCGAGCGTCAGGACGAGCGGCAGCCCGAACCAGATGAGCCGGGAGCCCACCGAGCTGTCGGCACGCTGTTCCTGACCGGGCGTGAGCAGTGCTGCCGCGCCCATCGCGACCACCAGCAGCGCCGCCCCACGCACCGCCCGTACCGCCGTCGCGAGGTCCGTCCTCGCCCCGCCGGGCAGCGCGAGCCCCGCGGTGACGAGCCGCTCCGAGAGGACGCGCACGGCGTCGGCGGCGGCGGCCGCCGACCGCACCGGCGGTATCGGTGACTGGCCCTGTGGCCCGATGGCGCGGATCACCGTGCGCTCCACCTCGTCGCGGCCGTCCGGGTCGACGACCGTCGCCCAGCCGGTGTGGGCGAGCAGCAGCCGTCGGCGCAGGTGCATGGAGACGAGTGCCAGGTCGGCGACCCGGTGCGGGCCGCCGGACAGGAACGCGGTCTCGTACAAGGTGAGTTCATGCTCGTCCGCGGTGCGTCGCGCGCCTTCGGACGAGGTGCCCGGCAGCTGGGCCAGGTGAGCGGACGCGAGGCAGAGCCGAACACAGGAAATGGCCGCCGCACCCCATGCGACCAGCAGAAACAGAACCCAGAGCATGCTCGGATTTCTATGCGAGACCGGTGCGGAGCGCCATGGGCTGTTCATCATGCGGACAGTGACGGCGCAGTGACGGCTGGGTGACGGCGTCGGCCCGGTGACCGCTCAGGAGCTGCTGCCGCAGCTCGACCCGCCGCCTCCGCCACCCCCGCAGCTCGACCCGCCGCCCCCGCCTCCGCAGCTGGAGCCCGAGCTGCAACTCGATCCGGATCCGCAACTCGATCCCGAGCCGCAGCTTGATCCGGAACCGCAGCTCGATCCGGAACCGCCGCCGGTGCCTCCGGAGGAGCTGCCGCACCCGCCGCTCCCGGGGCTCGCACCGGCACACCACACCGCCGGCGCGAGCAGGAGCCCGGTGGAGTCGGAGGAGTGCTGCGACGGCCTGAACGGCACGGCGGACCGCATGCGCGCCGCCGTCATGAGGTGCGTCCGCAATACGGGATCGGCCAGGGCCAGCGGCCCGGCCGTCGCCACCAGGTGCGCCGGATCCGTCCGGTAGGCCTGGGCGGCGCGGTACTCCGCGGCGGCCCGGCGGCCCGCTGCGGTGATCCGGGACCGGGTGGCGGTCGCACAGGCGAAGCCGATGACGGTCCCGGCGACGAGTGCCGGGAACACCTTGAGGAAGAACGGGAAAGTTGATTCCGGGTAGCCGTCCGCCGCGTTGAGCTGCGTGATGGTGAGGACGAAGGCGGCCGGGAAACCGAGCAGGCAGAGCAGCCCCTGGACCGAACCCCAGCGGCGCCACGTCCGGGTCGCCGCGGGTGAGGCCAGCAGACCGCGCGCCGCCAGCCCGTCGCCGACCTCCTGCACCGCGGCATGGCGCATCGCCGCGGCCCGCAGCGTGTGCAGCGCCCCGCTCGGGGCCGCGGCCTGCTCCTGGAGCACGGCCCGCTCCACCGGGTCGTGGGCGATGGGCCGTTGCACCGCGACGATGCCCGGCCCGCCGATGACCAGCCGGCCGTCCGCCTGCATCGCGGCGAGCGCGGTGTCCACCACCCGGCCGGGCCCGCCGTTCAGGAAGGCCACCTCGAAGAGGTCGTGGACGGGGCCGCCGGGCCCGCGCCGGGCGCGGACGAGCCCCCTGATCAGCAGCGTCGAGGAGACCGCCACGGCGAGCGTCAGGATCAGGGCCGAGGTGTTCATCGCGGTCACCTTCCCACGAGTACGGAACGGGCGGCCCGGGCCAGCCGGGTGGCGCGGCGGGGCGGCCGTGGAGCCGCACGGTCCTGCCACCAGTAGGTCAGCCGCCGGCGGACGTCGTCCTCCCCGGGGCGGCCGGCGATGAGCAGTTGCTCGGCGAAGTCCAGTGCGTCGCGCCGGTATCCGGCGGCCATCGGCCGGGTCCTGGCGTACGCGAGGAACTCGCCCCGGTAGGCCTGCCCCAGGATCTCCGGGAGCTCGGGCGCCACCTTGGCGACGACATCGGCGCGCTTGGCGGCCAGCGCCCGGCTCTGGATGCCGAGCCTGCGGTGGTCGAAGCCCTCAGGGGCCGGGGTGCCGGCGACCAGGGCGGAGAGCAGCGAGGCCTGCGCGACCGCGACCCGGTCCCGCGCGGCGTCGGCGTCCGCCTGCCCGTCCCGTCCGGGCACGGCGGCTTCACGTGCGACGTCGGTCATCCGGTTGGGTACGGCGGCTTCACCTACGGCGTCGGTTGTCTGCTCGGGTGCGGCCTCGGCGTCCCGTACGGCTTCGGTCGTCTGCTCGGTTACGGCGGCGGTGTCGCCGTGAGGCGCGCGGCCCCCGTCGCCGTCCGCGCGGGCGGTCGCGGCCGGTGAGCCGGGGCGCGCGGCCACGCTGGACGCCGGCCGTACCTCGCCCCGGCCGGCGTCCAGCGTGGCGCGGATCGCGTCCAGTTCGCCCGCCAGCTCAGCGGCCGGCGGGAAGTCGTCGTCGCGCTCCAGCAGGACGCCGGGCGGCGTGACCCGGGAGCGCAGTTCGGCGAGGATGCCGAGAACGGGTGCGGTGACCGGGTGGGCGTGCGTGTCGTGCCAGACGCCGTCCCGCTCGATGCCGCCCGCCACGTGCACGTACGCGATGGCCTCCACCGGCAGCTCGTCGAGCGCCCTGGCCGGGTCCTCGCCCCGGTTGACGTGGTTGATGTGCAGATTGGCCACGTCGATGAGCAGCCGCACCCCAGTGCGCTCGACCAGCTCCGCCAGGAACTGCCCCTCGGTCAACTCCTCGTCAGGCCAGGAGATCAATGCCGCGATGTTCTCCAGGGCCAGCGGCACCGGCAGCGAGTCCTGCGCGATCCGCACGTTCTCGCACAGCACGTCCAGCGCGGCCCAGGTGCGCGGCACGGGGAGCAGGTGCCCCGCTTCCAACACCGGCGACGCGGTGCGCGGTCCGCCCGCCCGTACGAACGCGATGTGCTCGGTCACCAGCGGCGTGCCCAGCAGCGCGGCGCGTGCCGCGAGGTCGGCGAGCCGGCCGGGGTCGGGGCGGTCGGCGCCGCCGAGACCGAGCGAGACCCCGTGCGGCACCACCGTGACACCGCGCTCCCTCAGCCGCGCCAGGGAGGCGGGCAGGTGGTCGGCGCAGAGGTTCTCCGCGACCGCTTCCACCCAGTCGATCCCCGGCAGTGCCTCCACCGCGTCGGCGATCTCCGGCCGCCAGCCGATACCGATTCCCAGCTTCATGGTGTCCCCCTACTCCGCTCCGTGCAGGGGTAATGACCCCGGCGCACGGCGGCGAATCCGAAGAGGGGGACGTTCAGAGCTCGATTTGAGGTTCCGGGCCGCCCGCCGCGGCCCGGAACCTGTTCCGTGGTCCGGGTCGTGGCTCAGGGCATCGGTGCCATGGAGGGCCGCGAGGTGAACGACTGGTCCCCGGTCGGGGATGCCGGAACCGGCAGCGGCAGGACCGCTCCGCTCGGAGCCGCCGGCGGCCCGGTCGGGCTGGCCGTCGCCGCCCCGGCCGCCTCGCGGGCGATCCCGTCGAAGTCGACGAAGCCCGTGCCCTCCAGCATGGTGATGTGGTCGAGCACGGTCTGGTTGGCGTCAGTCGCCAGCTGTCGGATCAGCGTGTTGCGGGTGGTGTGGCGGACCAGGGCGATCAGCGCGAAGACCTTGCCGTGCGCGTTCCGCAGCAGATTGGCGAACTTCCGCTCGTACTCCTGGCCGCTCGCCGCGGTCAGCTCGCGCAGCCAGCCCTGCTGCTGCTCGTTCGGCTGGTTGGGCAGCTCCACGCCGAGTTTGGCGGCCACGTCCCGTGACCGGCGGTCCAGTTCGGTGTGGCCGACCACCAGGTGGTCCCCGGCCGCCGTGATCGCCGCGGTCGGCGCCCGTTGGATGGCCTGCTGCCCGGCGGGCAGCTCCCAGAGCCCCGCCAGGCGGACCTTGACCAGGAAGTCCCGGTCGGTCGCGGAGAGCGGGCCCCACTGGGTGGCGGTGGTCGACGCGTCGAGATTGGCCTGACCCGTGCCGGAGCGGTCGGCGTACGACCAGACCGGGTAGGCGAGCGCGCCGAGCGTGGCGACGAGTGCCGCGATGATGAGGGCCGTTCCGTTGATGCGTCGCACAGAGGTCTCTCCCGGGCCGAGGCGTGACGGCGTCCAATCAACCGCCGGTCGCAACGGCCGTGGACTGACCGGCCGTTCAACCTACCGGGCAGTATTGCCAGTGCGGCGATGTCAGGGGATACGTATCGACGGAACGGACCATTCAACGGATCGGGCAGAAATCTGTGAAAGGTCGCGGACGGATCAGCGGCGCAGCGCCGGGTGATCGGCGACCACCGTGCAGGACCCCGGGGCGATCTCGGTGAATCCGGCATCCTGCACCACCGGCAGTCCGCTCACCGTGAGTTCCTGCCAGCGGCCCGCCTGCGGAGTGGAGACCGAGAGGGGGAAGCCCGCCTCGCGCCACGTCTTGCGCTCCGTCTCCGACAGCTCCCACCAGGCGAGCTGGGCTCCGTGCCCGGCCTGTGCCATCTCCTTGCCGGCCGACATGTCGAGGTCCGGGTTCAGCCAGAGGACCGGCCCGGCGAGGTCGGGCGCGGCGGGCGGCTCGGGATCGTCCAGGTCCGTCCCGGAGACCTGGAGCTTCGCGAGCTCCTTCGGCCAGCCGTCCAGCGGCACCGGCGGGAAGACCCGCACCTCGGCGCTCTCGCCGGTGACCGTGATGCCGGGCAGCGCGCATGCCTTGCGCCACTCCGCGCCGCGCGCCCGTCGCACCACCTTGCGGATCCGGGCGTCCTGCCAGTCCCGCATCACCTGCGCCCACTCGCCCTCGCCCGCCGACCGCTCGTCGGAGAGCATCACCAGCACCGCACGGGCGGCTGTGCGGAGCGCATCGGTCCGGGCCGGGGGAGCCGTCTTCTCGATGTGCACCACCAGCGGGAGCACGTACTGCTGCGCCTCGTCCCGGTCGGTCCGCTCGTTACGGAAGGGGCTGTCCGCCGGCAGACCGGCGGGCTCGGACGGGGTTTCGGGGGTGTCGTCGCTGCTCACCCGACCAGTCTGCCAGCCGCCCGGAAGAACGTTCTTGGCGGAATGAACCGCTCCGGGTGAGGATGCACCGCATGAAGAGCGATCTTTTCTCCAGCGAGCACATGGCACAGCAGGCCACCGCCCCCGGAATGACCTTGCAGAACGCCAAATCCATCAAGTACGCGGTCAGCGGCGAAATGCACGCCCGCCAGGGATCGATGGTCGCCTTCCGTGGTGATCTCCAGTTCGAGCGCAAGGGCCAGGGGCTCGGCGGCATGCTCAAGCGCGCCGTCACCGGCGAGGGCCTGCCGCTGATGGCGGTGCGGGGCCAGGGCGAGGCGTGGTTCGCGCACGAGGCGGCCAACTGCTTCATCGTGGAGATGGAGCAGGGCGACGTCCTCACCATCAACGGCCGCAACGTCCTCTGTTTCGACGCCACCCTCGCCTACGAGATAAAGACCGTGAAGGGCGCCGGGATGACCGGCGGCGGACTCTTCAACAGCGTCTTCAGCGGCTACGGCAAGCTCGGCCTGATGTGTGAGGGGCACCCCATAGTGATCCCCGTCACGCCTCAGCAGCCGGTGTGCGTCGACACGGACGCGGTCGTCGGCTGGAGCGCCCACCTGAACACCTCGCTGCACCGCTCCCAGAGCGTCGGCTCGATGCTGCGCGGTGGCTCGGGCGAGGCCGTTCAGCTGCGTCTGGACGGCGAGGGGTTCGTGATCGTACGTCCCAGCGAGCTCAAGACCGAGAAGGCGTCGGCCAACTGAGAACCGGACCGCTCCGCCTGCAGGGCGTGGGCCGGCGGTACGGCCTCGCCGGACCCTGGGTGCTGCGCGGGGTCGACCTCGGCCTGCCCGAGCGCGCCCTCGTCCGGATCGAAGGGGCCAACGGCACGGGCAAGTCCACCCTGTTGCGGCTCCTCGCCGGCATCGACGCCCCCACCGAGGGCCGGATCTCCGGTGCCAGGCCGCGCACGGCGTACGTGCCCGAGCGGTTCCCCGCGGAGCTGCCGTTCACCGCCGCCGGATATCTCGTCCACCTCGGCAGGATCCACGGGCTGGGCACGGCCGAAGCGGCCGGGCGCGCGGAGGCGTGGCTGACCCGCTTCGGCGCAGCCGGGCACGCCCGGACGCCGCTGCCGGAGCTCTCCAAGGGCACCAGCCAGAAGGTCGCCGTCGCCCAGGCGCTGCTCGCCGAACCGGAGCTGCTGGTGCTGGACGAGGCCTGGACCGGTCTGGACACCGCTGCCCGTGACGAACTGGACCGGGCCGTCGCCGAGCGCGTCGCCGCGGGCGCCACCGTCGTCTTCGTCGATCACGACCCGCGCCGGCTCGCCGGCGCGGTCGACGCCGCGTTCCGCGTCGAGGGCCACGGGCTCGTCCCGGCCCCCTCGCGCGGGCCGGGGCGGGTGCCGGGCCCCGGGTGCGGATCGAGGTGGCGGGCCCGCCGGGCACACCGCCGCCCACCGGCCTGCCGGGCGACCCCGCACAGACCCCGGGCGAGGACGGCGCGCTGCGGCTGACCGTCGCGGCCCCGTACTCCGACGCGCTGCTGAGCGCCCTGCTCGCGGCCCGCCCGCCCTGGCACATCCGGCACCTCTCGACCGTGCCCGGCGACTCCGCGGCCCGCACGGCCGGAGCGGCCCCCCTCGACCGCGACGAGGCACCATGACCGCCCTGCTCCGCTACCAGACCGCCCTGCTGGTCCGCTCCCAGCGCTGGCTCGCGCCGGTGTTCCTGTACCTGGCCTTCCTGGCCGTCGGCGTCCGCTCGGGACAGCCCGTGCTGGACTCGCTCGGCTACGCCGCTGCCGGCCTGCTGCCCGTCACCGCCTGGCTGGTGCACGTCTGCGTCAACCAGGAACCGCCCGCGGCCCGGACCGTCGTCGCCGCGGCGGCCGGCGGACAGCCGCGGGCCCATCTGGCGTCGCTGCTCGCCGCACTGGGCTGCGCCGGGCTGCTGGGCGCGGCCACCACCGCGACCGTGCTGCTGATCAGCGAACCGGCCTCCACCGACCACCGGGTGAAGGTCCCGCTCCCGTCCGCCGGGGCCGCCGGCCTCCTCGCCACCGCCTGCTGCGTCCTGCTGGGCGCGGCGGCCGGCGCGCTGTGCACCCGTCCGCTGCTGCACCGGCGCGGCTGGTCCATGGCGGCGACCGTGCTCGCCGTGCTCCTCGCCCTGGTCACCACCGGTTCGCCCGCGAACGAAGCGGTGACGGGTCTGGTCACCGGTTCGCTCACCGGCACGGTCCGGGTGCCGCTGCTCCCGCTGTTCCTGGCAGTCGTCGTGGCGGCCGCGGCGGGCGCGCTCGCCTGCAGGCTCACTTCGGTACGCGGATGAGTAGGCTCGTACACATGAATGAGGGCATGCAGGGGCGCGCGGAAGAGTCGTACTGCGAGGCGCCGGCCGCTTCCCCGGGGGTGGCCGGCGGGCCGCCGTACGCGGAGTGCGTGCTCTGCCGGAAGCCGACCGAGTATCCCGAGTCGGTGAAGGGGATCACGCTCTGCCCGGTCTGCGAATGGCAGGAGGCCCAGCGCTCGGCGTGCTCGGGCTGAGGCGGGTCAGCCGCGCATCAGCTCGGACACCTTCACGAAGCGGTAGCCACGCCTGCGCAGTTCCGGGACCACCTGGCCGACCGCCCGGTCAGTGACCGGTGCGGCGCTGCGGGTGCAGTGCATGACGACCAGTGAACCGGGCCGCACCCCGTCCAGCACCTGCTCCGCCACCGCGTCCGCGTCCGTGGCGAAGGCGTCACCGCTGACGACGTCCCACTGCACGGCCGTGACCTTCTCCGCGGCGAGCGTGCGCAGCGAGGCGTCGTCGTAGCAGCCGCCGGGGAAGCGGAAGTACGGCACGACGTTGCGGGCGCCGGTCCGGCGGATCGCACCGAAGGCCCGTTCCACCTCTTCGCGCATCGCGTCCTTCTCCACGGTCGGCAGCCCGTAGCAGGGCGACGTGAAGGCGTAGTGGCTGTAGGAGTGGTTGGCGATCTCGAAGAGCGGGTCCGTGCCGATGGAGCGGGCCTGCTCCGGATACTGCTCGGCCCACCGGCCGGTCATGAACACCGTGGCCGGGACCTTCAGCCGGCGCAGCAGGGAGATCAGCTCCGGGTTGTCGAACTGCTCGCCCTCCGCCGCGCGCGGCCCCTCGTCGGCCGTCATGTCGGCGTCGAAGGTGAGCGCCACGACCTTGCCGGCACTCTTCGTACCGCGCTTGAAGACCGGGGTGAGACCGGCCGGGCCCGGCGCCAGGGTGGGCGGCTTCCTCGCTGCCGGGGCACCCGCTGACGGGGCGTGGGCCGGGGAGTGCGCGGCGGCCGGGGTACGGCCCGCGGCTGCGGAGATCTCGCCGCGGGAGCCTCCGGCGCTTCCGCAGCCGACGAGGCCGCCTCCGAGCACCGCCCCCAGAACGGTCATCGTCGTCCACTTAAGTGCAGAGTTGGTCACTTCCGGAAAGTAACTGATCGATCGACAGGGACCCGCCTGCGGCGCTCCTGTGCCGTGAAGCGGCCCCGGGATTCACTCAGTCGTCGAGCAGGTGCTCCGCCGTGAGGCCGAAGGGCCGCCGCGCACCGGCGCCACGGAGGCAGGGGCGGGGCGGCCGAAGCCCGTCCCCCACCCCCTGCCTCCGTGCTCAGCCGGTCAGCCGGTCAGCCGGTCAGCGCCAGGGTCCCGTCACCGCGAACGTCGTCCCCGGCGTGTAGCAGTTCACGAACATCGTCCCGTTGTCCGGGGCGAAGGTGACCCCGGCGAACTCGCCCCACTCCGGCTCCTCGGGCGTCCCGATGTTCTGCCGGCCGCGCGCCATCGCGTACACCTCACCGCGCCTGGTCAGACCGAACACGTGCTGGGCGCCGCCGCCGTCCTCGCACACCATCAGGCCGCCGTCGGAGGCCAGACAGATGTTGTCCGGGGACTCGCCCGGCAGCTGGATGTCCGTGCCCGGCCCGAAGACGATGACCAGGGTGAGACGGCGCCGCTTCGGCTCGTAGCGCCAGACCTGTCCGAAGTGGTCCGCCGCCGATCCCTCGGCGCTGTGGGCGAAGCTGGAGACGAAGTAGACCGACGACCCGCCCCAGTAGCAGCCCTCCAGCTTCTGGCCGTGGGTGATGCCCTTCGGCCCGAAGTCCTGGAAGCGGATGGGGGTCTCGGCGGCCAGCGGATCCGGTACGGGGACCCACTCGATGCCCTCGAACGTCGTCCCGGTCTCCTGGACCGCGGAGAGGTCGGGGACGCCCGGCACCCGCATGGCCTCCAGCTGCCCGCCGGCCCGGAGCGAGCCCGTGCCGCCCAGCGGCTTTTCGGGCAGGAAGCGGTAGAAGAGTCCGAACGGCTTCTCGAACGCGTCCTCGGTCTCGTAGACGACGCCGTTGTGCGGATCGATCGCGATGGCCTCGTGCTGGAAGCGGCCCATCGCGGTCAGCGGCACGGCGCCGGTGCGGCGCGGGTCGGCGCCGTCCACCTCGAAGATGTAGCCGTGGTCCTTGGTGTAGCCGTTGGTGCCGGCCTTGTCCTCGGTCTCCTCGCAGGTCAGCCAGGTGTCCCAAGGAGTGCGCCCGCCCGCGCAGTTCACCGCCGTACCGGCGATGGCGACGCGTTCGCCCAGGACGTGGTTGTCGCTGTCGAGTTCGAGGGCCGTGCAACCGCCCTTGCCCATCGGGTCGTAGGTGATCCCCTCGACGGTCGGGACGGCGATCGCCGCGTCGACGCGGTTCTCGTGGTTGCGCACCAGCCGGACGTGACCGCGCCGGCCCGCGAACGCGGCCATTCCGTCGCAGTGGCTGGGGACGGGGCCCTCGCCTGAGCGGAGCGGGTCGCCCTCCCGGGACAGCACCCGGTAGCGGAAACCCTTCGGCAGGTCGAGCAGTCCGTCGGGGTCGGGCACCAAGGGGCCGTAACCGCCGTGCCCGTGGGCGGCCGCGGAACCCGCGAAGAGTTCGGTGAAGGCCCCGGCGAAGGCGACGGTGGCCACGGCCGCACCGGTACCGGCCAGGACCTGACGTCGTGTTGCGGGCTGTCGTGCTGCTGCGGATGACATGAGGCAACTTCCTGTTGGGGACAGGAACAGTGACCCGCATGTGTGTACCACGCGTATCCGCGCGCGGGAACCATGCGGGCCACCGGCCTCATACGTGTCTAGCGTCCCGGCCGCCTTCGGCGGCCGCCGGGGAACTCAGGCGAGCGACGCGGTGAGCGTGATCGTCGTGCCCGTCAGCGCCTGGCTGACCGGGCAGTTCGCCTTCGCGTCCTCGGCCGCCTTGACGAAGCCCGCCTCGTCGAGACCGGGCACCTCGCCCTCGACGGTGAGGTGGATCCCGGTGATGCCGGTGCCCGGCTGGAAGGTGACCTCGGCCTGGGTGTTCAGCCGGGTGGGCGGGGTGCCGGCCGTGGCCAGACCGTTGGAGAGCGCCATCGAGAAGCAGCTGGAGTGGGCCGCGGCGATGAGCTCCTCCGGGCTGGTCTTGCCGTTCGCCTTCTCCGCGCGGGACGGCCAGGAGACCGGGTACTCCCCGATCCCTGAGGAATCGAGGGTGACGACGCCCTTGCCCTCGATCAGGTTGCCTTCCCAGACCGTGTGCGCCTGACGCGTGGTAGCCATGCTGGATCCCTTCAAACGGAATGCGCGGTTGTACGGGAGCGGCGGGCCACTTCGTCGTGTCCCGCCGGTGGTACGCCCCCGAACCTACTGCGCCACCAGTGTCTTTGCGTCGCGCGCCAGCGCCGTCAGCCGGGAGATTGCCCGGAAGTACTTCTTCCGGTACCCGCCGTTCAGCATTTCCTCACTGAACAGCCGGTCGAACGGCAGCCCGGAGGCGAGCACCGGCACCTCCCGGTCGTACAGCCGGTCCGCGAGCACCACGAGCCGCAGCGCGGTCGACTGGTCGGCCACCGGCTGCACCTCGGTCAGGCACACCGCCCGGACGTCGTCCGTCAGCGCGCCGTACCGGCTCGGGTGGACGCGGGCCAGGTGGTCGAGCAGCGAGGGGAAGTCGTCCAGGCTGGCGCCCTCGGTGGAGTACGCCGCCCTGGTGACCTGCTCCTCGGAGTACGGGGGCGGGGCATCGGGCAGCCCGCGGTGACGGTAGTCCTCCCCGTCGATGCGTAGCGGGCGGAAGTGCGCGGACAGCCCCTGGATCTCCCGCAGGAAGTCGGCCGCGGCGAACCGGCCCTCGCCGAGCTTGCCCGGCAGCGTGTTGGAGGTCGCGGCGAGCGCGACCCCCGCCTCGACGAGCCGGCTCAGCAGCGAGGACACCAGGACCGTGTCACCGGGGTCGTCGAGCTCGAACTCGTCGATGCACAGCAGCCGGTGCCCGCTCAGCGTCTGCACCGTCTGCTGGAAGCCGAGCGCGCCCACCAGGTTGGTCAGCTCGACGAAGGTGCCGAAGGCCTTCAGGGAGGGCGCGGCGGGCGTGGCGTGCCAGAGCGAGGCCAGCAGGTGGGTCTTGCCGACGCCGTAGCCGCCGTCGAGGTACACCCCGCGCGGGCCGCTGGGCGCCGCGGTCTTCCTGCCGCCGAACCACTTGCGCTTGCCCGCGCCCGTCGCGTGCGCCCCGCCGAGCCCGGCCGCGAAGTCGCCGAGGACCTGGACCGCCTCGGTCTGGCTCGGCTGGTCGGGGTCGGGCACGTACGTATCGAAGCGCACCGAGTCGAAGCGCGGCGGCGGCACCATCTCGGCGACCAGCCGGTCGGCAGGGACGCGCGGCTCGAGGGCGCACAGGGACAGCGGGGCCGTTTCGGCTATGGGGCTCTGCCCCGGCACGGCGTGGGAGGACGACACAACTCCCCAGCTTAGGCCGTGCCAGACTGCGGAACATGCGACGCCTGTTCCCTGTGACCGACCTGACAGCGGCCGACGACGGAGGCGAGTGGAGCCTGGACACCCTCGCCGACGCCTACGCCTACCCCGACACGGACGGCCCCTGGCTGCGCGCCAACATGGTGTCGACGCTCGACGGGGCCGCCCAGCACGACGGCCGCTCGCAGCCGATCTCCTGCGAGAGCGACATGCGGATCTTCGGCACCCTGCGCGCCCTGGCCGATGTGGTCGTGGCGGGCGCGGAGACCGTGCGCCTGGAGGGGTACCGGCCGGCCCGGGCCCGGGAGGCCTTCGCGGCCCGGCGGGCGGCGGCCGGACAGGGACCCGCGCCGGCCGTCGCCGTGGTGAGCGGCAGCCTGGACCTGGACTTCTCGCTTCCGCTCTTCGTGTCACCCCTGGTCCCCACCCTCTTGCTGACCGGCGCGGGCGCGCCCCCGGACCGGATCGCGGCGGCCCGGAAGGCGGGCGCCGAGGTGGTGATCGCGGGGGAGGGGTCCCGGGTGGATCCCGCCCGGGCGGTGCGGGAGCTGGCCGACCGCGGTTTCAGGCGGATGCTCACGGAGGGCGGGCCCCGGCTGCTCGGCCAGTTCGTGGCGGAGGGCGTGCTGGACGAGCTGTGCCTGACCGTGGCGCCGATGCTGACCGCCGGGGACGCGCAGCGGATCGCCGGCGGCCCGTCGGTGGCCGTGCCGGAACGATTCGCCCTGGCATCGCTGCTGGAAGAGGCCGGGTTCCTCTTCTCTCGATACCGTCGGATCTGACAATCGGCGGAATATCCCGTTCCGGTTAGCGTTCGGTGGGCAGAATGGATCTCGCAGACCCCGTGCGAGCGCGGGGAAGGATGGTTTCGGCAGCGACCGGCGACGGTCACTGAAGCAGAAGGGCGCCTGTGGTGTTCACCAGCGTTTTGATGATCGAGAAGCCCCTCACTTCCGAGGACGTCGAGTTCGTCACCACCCTGCACGGGGAGGAGCAGGTCTCCTTCGTCGTGCTCATGCAGCCGCGTGGCGACCAGGCGGATGTGCTGTTGCGGGCCATCGACGACCTGGCGATGGGCGAACTGAAGGAAGCGGCCCGGGAGAGCGAGGAACCGGAGGGCAAGAACGCCAGACAGTCCGCCGAACTCGCGCTCGAAGTGTCCCTGGAGGCCCTGCGGCAGTCGGGCTCCGAAGCCGTCGGACAGGTGATCGAGGCGCACCCTCTGGACAAGCTCACGTCCGTGGTCGAGGACGCGGGGGCCGACGAGGTCATCGTGCTGACCGCGCCGCACTACGTGGAGGAGTTCTTCCACCGCGACTGGGCGTCCCGCGCCCGGCACAAGGTCGGCGTACCGGTGCTCAAGCTCTTCGCGCACAGCGAATAGGCTGGGAGGCCCCACCCGCACCCACCCTGGGAGACAGACGCATGGCACCCGGTATTCCTGCCGCCATGGAACGGCCGCACTTCATCGGCATCGGCGGCGCCGGAATGTCGGGCATCGCGAAGATCCTCACCCGGCGCGGCGCGAAGGTCGCCGGCAGCGACTCCAAGGAGTCCGCCACGGCCGAGGCGCTGCGCGCGCTGGGGGCGACGGTCCACATCGGGCACGCCGCCGGACACCTGGCGGAAGACGCCACGTGCGTGGTCGTCTCCAGCGCCATCCGCGGCGACAACCCGGAGCTGGTGCGCGCCGGCGAGCTCTCGATCCCCGTCGTGCACCGCTCCGACGCACTCGCCTCGCTGATGGAGGGGCTGCGGGCCATCGCCGTCGCGGGCACCCACGGCAAGACGACCACCACCTCGATGCTGGCCGTCGCCCTGACCGAGCTGGGCCTCGACCCCTCGTACGCGATCGGCGGCGACCTCGCGGGCCCCGGCACCAACGCCACGCACGGCGAGGGCGCGATCTTCGTCGCCGAGGCGGACGAGAGCGACCGGAGCTTCCAGAAGTACGACCCCGAGGTCGCGATCGTCCTCAACGTCGAGCTGGACCACCATGCGAACTACGCCTCGATGGACGAGATCTACGACTCCTTCGAGACCTTCGTCGGCAAGATCGTCCCCGACGGCACCCTCGTCGTCTCCGCCGACCAGTCCGGCGCCGTCGAGCTGACCCGCCGGGTGCGGGACCAGTCCGCGCTCAAGGTCGTCACCTACGGCGAGGCCGCGACCGCGGACGTACGCGTCCACAAGATCACCCAGCGCGGTCTGACCAGCGAGGTCACGGTCGTCCTGAACGGGAAGTACCTCACCTTCACCGTCTCCGTCCCCGGCCGCCACTACGCCCTGAACGCGGTCGCCGCCCTTGCCGCGGGCGTCGCCCTCGGCATCCCGGCGCACAACCTCGCCTCGGCCCTCGGCAAGTACACCGGAGTCAAGCGCCGCCTCCAGCTCAAGGGCGAGGCAGCCGGCGTCCAGGTCATCGACAGCTACGCGCACCACCCCACCGAGATGACCGCAGACCTCGAAGCGATGCGCGGCGCCGCCTCCGACGCCCGCCTCCTGGTCGTCTTCCAGCCCCACCTCTTCTCCCGCACCCAGGAGCTCGGCACCGAGATGGGCCAGGCCCTCGCGCTGGCCGACGCCTCCGTGGTGCTGGACATCTACCCGGCCGCGAGGACCCGATCCCCGGCATCACCAGCACCCTGATCATCGACGCCGCGCAGACGGCCGGCGCCGACGTCACCGCCGTCCACGACAAGACGACGGTTCCCGGCGTGATCGCGGGAATGGCGAAGCCCGGCGATCTCGTTCTCACCATGGGGGCGGGCGACGTCACGGACCTCGGCCCGCAGATCCTGGAACACCTGTCGAGCTGAGGGAGCCACCGTGCCGTACGACATCGACAAGCCGGACGAGGAGTGGCGGGCGGAGCTGTCCCCCGCCGAGTACGCGGTGCTGCGCCAGGCCGGCACCGAGCCCGCCTTCGTCGGCGAATACACCGACACCAAGACGACGGGCGTCTACTCCTGCCGCGCCTGTGACGCGGAGCTGTTCCGCTCCGACACCAAATTCGAGTCGCACTGCGGCTGGCCGTCCTTCTTCGACCCGAAGGACTCCGACGCGGTCGAACTGATCCAGGACCGCAGCCACGGCATGGTCCGCACCGAGGTGCGCTGCGCCCGCTGCGGCTCGCACCTGGGCCACGTGTTCGAGGGCGAGGGCTACCCCACCCCGACGGACCAGCGGTACTGCATCAACTCGATCTCGCTGCGGCTGACGCCCGAGGCCTGAGCCGGTACGAGGAGGACTGACGCCCGCGTCAGTCCTCCTCCGGCGTCTCCGGCGCCTCGGGCTTCAGCAGCGGGTGCACCACACCGGGGAAGACCCGGGCCCGCACGACCTCCTCGGCCGAACCGCCCTGGATCACCGTCTCCGCCACACCCCAGGGCCGGCCCGGCAGCTCGACGATCAGCGTGTACGACGCCGGGCAGCCGGTGCACTCGTACCGGTCGACCCAGGTCTCCACCTCCGTGGCGCTGCCCGGGTACCGGGCCACGTGCCGGTGCCGGGCATGGCAGCGCTCGCACGTCTCGCCGGGCTCGCAGGTACCGCCGCACGGGCACGGCACGTCGAGGGAGTCGGCCGGACGCCAGCGCTGGGTGAGGACGGCCTCCCGCGTGGCGCCCATGTCCTTCATCGCCTTGAGGTTGCGGGCGGCCACGTTGTACGACTCACCGGTCGCGGCCATCCGGTCCCGGATCACGTCCTTGCGCCCACGGTTCGTCGTCATCTGTTCCTCCTGGGTTTCACGCAGCCCGCCAGGAGGCCCACGAGATCGGTAAGCACCAAGGTACCCGGCGGCGCGCAGCCCCCGCGACACGCGCGGGCGCGGAGCGGGACCGGCCCGGGACGGCCGGGTGCCGGGTCAGCCGCGCCGGACGCGGCCCGCGAGCCGCCTGCCCAGCCGGCCCAGAGTGCCCTGTCCCCGGCGGTTCCAGTCGCGGAAGGCCTCCGCCCGGCCGCTGCTGCCCGAACGCCCCACGGCCTCCTCCACGGCCGCGACCCGCTCGGGCCCGAGCGCCCGCACCGCAGGGCGCAGCACCTCCTCCAGCAGGGCGGCCGCGGTCCCGCTCCACTCCGCCCCGGCGTGCGGGTGGGCGGTCCACACGGTGAAGCAGCCGGCGGCGTATTCGGGCTCGGCCTTCAGCCGGGTCCGGACTTCGGCCCCGCGGGCGGCCCGGTCGTACGCGGCGATGAGATCCGCGTCGCCGCTGTGCACGAGGGCGTACAGCTCCTCCTCCGGGCTGTCCGGCGCGAGCAGCCGCCCGGCCAGGGCGCCGAACGCGTGGTCGAGCACCCCCGGCTCCACCGGCTCGGCGTCCGAGCGCAGCGCGCGGGCCCGTTCCGCCCAGCCGGGCGCCGCCGACCCCGAGCGGACCTCGCGGGCGAACTCCAGGAGCAGCAGCGCACCGCGCGTCCGGCCCCCGATCTCCTGCGGGAAGCCGCGCAGCAGGTCATGGGCGAGCTCGGGTGCCGCCTCGTCGTCGGCGGCGGCGCCCAGCGCCGCGGCGACCAGATGCGACCAGGTGCCGGCCGTCCGGTGCGCGTCCGACGTCGCGGCGTCCAGCAGCAGCCGGGCCTCGCCCGCGGACGGAGCACCCTCCTCCCACACCAGGCCCACGGCCGTCCGCAGGACCAGGGGCTCCGCGAACGGCGACATCCCGGCGGCCCGCAGCACCCGGTGCACCGCGCCCACCCGGTCGGCGCCGAAGCCCGCCTTGGCCTCAGGTGCCTCCGCGCACATCCGCAGGTGCGGCAGCAGCTGCGTGCCGGTGAACGGCAGCGGCACCCGGCCCAGCAGCCGCTCCGCACCGGCCGGGTTCTCCGGCGCGATCCGGTCCAGGGCGCCGAGCAGCGCCGTACGGACGTCGAACTGCTCGTCCATCAGCTCCAGCAGCGCGGGCGCCCAGCCCGGTGTCTCGTCCGCGTCTTCGAGCAGGGCGGGCGCCAGCTGCCGTACGACGTCGGGCAGCAGCTCGGCGCAGTCCACACCGAGCAGCCGGGCGACGCGAAGCAGCTGCACCGTCCTGGCCACGTCCAGCCCGGCCGCCGAGCCGCTCAGCTCGGTCAGGATCTCGGGTCCGAGCACGGTGGCGACCGCCGCGCCCTCCGGGCCGCTGAAGGCCGTGCGGCCGGGAAGTTCCAGGGAGCCGTTGCCGCCGCGCACTGCCTCCGTGACCAGCATCGCCGCCAGCGGAGCCGTGGTGGTCGCGGGGGAGCGGCCGTCGAGGGCGGCGAACAGCCGCCCCGCGGCGTCGAATTCGGGCCCGGTGCGGTCGTCGACGCCGGGCGCCGTCAGGGCGTCGACCAGCTGCCCGGTCCGCTTGGCGTCCAGTGCGTAGGGCCGCTCGGCGGCCCAACCTGCTGCGGCGGCACGCTCGTTCGGGCCCAGCGCGATACCCGCGCACAGGGCCGTCACCGCCACCGGACCGGCGGCGAACGGCTCCCCGGGCAGTTCGGCCGCCTCCCGGAACAGTTCCGGCGCGCGGCTCCGCCAGATCCGGGCCGCCGTCTCGGCCCAGGCGTCCTGCACCGTCCCTTCCGGGCGCGGACCGGTGCAGACGTGCACACGGAACCCGGGGCCCGGCAGCTCGTGCGCGTCCTGCGGCAGCACGCCGACGACCTGCTGCGGGGCGCGCTCCGGGTGGCGGGCGTACGTGGTGAAGGTCAGCCGCTCGGCGCTCTCCGGCGGCAGGGTGGCCGCGGCCAGCGCGATCCAGCGGGCCACGTCCGCGCTCTGCCGTTCGACGAGCACGACCCGCGAGGGATCGGCCGGTCCGCTCAGCCGGCGCAGATCTGCCAGCACGCCCGCGAGCCAGGGGCCGCGGGAGACGGCGAAGTCGTTGAGCCCCTCGCGTTCGCGGGCGTGACCCGTGGCGGGGGCAAGCGCACTGACCGGATCGAGCGGCGCACGGTCCGGCGCGGCGGTGGCCCAGCGGGCCGCACGGCAGGCGGTGATCGGGGCCATCCCGCCCGGCAGCCGGGCGCCGGCGGGGAGATGGACCGCGTGCGCGTGGAAGCCCACGGCGGACTGCTGCGCGGGACGGACCGCCACGGTCCGGGCCAGCAGATGGCTGCCGTCGGACAGCACGCTGAAACTCAGTGCTTCGGGCAGTGCGCGCAGTGCGGCGTCCGAGACCAGCCGCGGGGTGCCGGCCGGCGGCTCGTACTGCAGGAGCGGCCCGGCCTCGGCGAGTACGGCCGCGGGTATCGCGGCGTCAACAGCGTGGAAACGGCCCGGTATCGGACCTTCCTCGCCGGCTCCGGACCCGTCCGCGTCCGTTGCGGAGGTGTAGTGCAACTGCGCGAGGCTCATGCGTCGGCTCTCTTCGTCCCTGCCATGACCGTCCCCGTGCCACCGCACCCGCCGTCCCGTGCTGGCAGCGCCGTCCCGGCAGAGCGACGACCCCGGCGGGGAGTGTTCCGCAGTCGCTGGGGCGACGCTATCAAGGACCCGCGCACCCTCGCGGAGAGAACCCCGGCACGGGGCGCCGGCTGGAGCGTACGACGCGTCCTAAGGGTGGCGACGGGCCTTTGCCGGGGGCTACTTCAGATCGGCGAGAAGGCCGTCGAGGGCCTTCCCCAGGGCTTCGGAGTTGGCCGGTCCGAACCAGGTGGTGCGGATGCGTTCGTTGTTTCCGCCCGGCGTCTCGTGGTCGGCTGCCAGCTGCCGCAGGGAGCGGCTCCCGTCAGCCAAGGCGCGGCCGACGCCCTGGAAGAGGCCGCGGACGTAGCGGTCGGCGTCGTCGTGGTCGATGCCGTGGCCGGCGGCCCACGAGGTGAGCGTGTCGAGGTACGCGTAGTGGGCGGTCAGCGTGCCCGTCACCGCGGAGAACACGTCGAAGGCCGCCTCGTCCGCGACGGGGAGCGCGCCACCCAGCTGTTCGAAGAGGGAGTCCACCTCCGGGTGCGAGGGGCAGACCACCGTGACGGAGCGGCGTTCGCGTACGGACGGCAGGGGGATGGCGCGGACCAGCGGGGCGTCGGTGGCGAGGGTCTGTCGCAGGTCGTCGTTGCCGACGCCGGCCATCACGTTGACCACCACCTTGTCGCTGTCCACCCTCAGACCGGCGAGGGCCTCGTGCCGGTCCTGGCGGCGTACGGCGACGATCACCAACTCGGAGCGGTCCACCACCTCCTGATTGCCGGCGCACACCCGAACGCCCTCGTAGCGGCCGGCCAGCTCCGCGGCGGTGCGGGCTCCCCGGGGGAGAGGAACACCTCCGGCGACCTGCCGCCCCCGGCACGCAGGCCCGTCACGAGGGCCCGGCCGATCTCGCCGACGCCGATGATGCCGATGCGCTTCAAAGCGCCCACCTCCATGGTGAGTGGTTGTCATGAGCCGGGACCGTCCAGGTCCGTGGCGTCGGGCCCGAACCGACGGAGTGCGCTTCCGGAGCGGCGGTCAGGCCCGTCGCGGCCTTCGCCACAGCATTGTGACCGCCAGACCGCCTGCCAGACAGGGGGCCGTCCCGGCCCAGCCCAGTGACGCCGGCAGTCCGGTGTCACCGGAACTGTCCCTGGTGAGCAGCCCGGTCAGTGCCACGCCCGCGCCGAGCACGAACATGGCGGTCGCGGCCGGCCGGGCCCACCGCTTGCCCGCGTGGACGGCCCAGGCCGTCCAGAGCCAGGCGGCGACGCCGAGCGCCCCGATGACGGACAGCAGGACCAGGTAGGTGCTGACGGCCGAGTCGACCCGCGTCCGGGTGTACGCGGGATAGCCGGCCCGGATGTGGTCGGCCAGCAGCTGGGTGGTGGCACGGTCGACGTACGGGATGACCATCGCGATGACGGTGAGTCCGAGGCCGGCGCACATCGCCGCGATGGCCCACCGGTCATGAGGTGTCTTCGTCATGTGAGTGCTTTCCCTTCGCTCACGCGCCGAGGGCGACGCGGAGGAACTCGACGATTTCCTCCCGGGCGGCCTCGGCCTGCGGCTCGATGCCCGGCAGCGTGAGGAACGCGTGCCTCGCTCCCGGGTATTCGGTGAGCCGCGCGGAGGTCCCGGCCGCCCGCAGCCGCTCGGCGTAGAGGCGGCCGTGATCGGCCAGCGCATCGTGGGTCGGCACCACCAGGAGCGCCGGGGCCAGATCGTCCAGGCTGTCGGCATGGAGCGGCGAGAGCGCGCGGGCGTCGGTTCCCGGCGGAACGGCGAGTTGCCGGAAGAAGCGCAGCAGCGGCACGGCGCGCGTCGGGCTGTACCCGAACTCGTCGAACGAGGGTGGTCGAACATCGCCTCGGTCATGTCGACTGCTGGGTTGACCAGTACCTGGGCCTTGAGCAGCAGGCCGGTCTCCCGGGCCCGGATCGCTGCCAGGGCACTGATCAGCGCGCCGCAGCTCTCGCCGAACACAGCGGTCCGCGCCGGGTCGATGCCCCACTCGGAGGCGTGCAGCACCAGGTACTGGAGCACTTCCCAGGCGTCGGCGAGGGCCGCCGAGAGCGGGGTTTCCGGGTCGAGGAGGCGGTGCTCGACCGAGACGACGACTGCGGGCAGCCGGGCGGCGACGTGGCTGTTGCCCCAGTCGCACTGCACCGCCGTGCCCACGAAGCTGCCGCCGTGCACATGCAGCACGAGGGGTAACCGGGTCCGGGCGGCACTCGTGTCGCCGGGCCCGGGCACCGGCCGGTACACCCGGACCGGGAGGCCGCGGCCGGCGAGCGGCACCTCCTGCCACTCGATCACGGCACCCGGATCCGGGTGCCCCAGCATCGCCCGCGCTCCGCTGGATGCCCGGAAGCGGTTCTCCGCTTCGCGGTAGGTGACCAGTTCCCCGGCCGTCACCGCCGCCCAGTCCGGCTCCGGCGGCCGTGTCACCTCGGTGACTTCGCCCATGTCTCCTCCTTGGCAGGCCCGCGCGGCCTGTGGCCCGATGGTCCGAAACCTACGTCGTAGGTTCGCGTTCCGCACGATAATTTCTACGGTGTAGGTTTGGCAAGGGAAGGGGGTCGCACATGGCCAGACGCAACCAGGGCACCTCGGCTGGGCTCGGCCGCGAGCGCATCGCCGCCGCCGCTGTCGCCATGGTCGACCGCGACGGTCTGGAGCGCTTCGGGGTGCGGCGACTCGCGCAGGAGCTCGGCGTCGACCCGATGTCGATCTACCACCACATCAAGGGCAAGGCCGCACTGCTGGACGCGCTGTCCGAGGCGGTGCTCACCGAGATGGCGGTCGCCGCGGACGAGGACACGTCCAGCGACTGGGAGGAGATCGCCCGCCGGACGGCGCACGGCTACCGCGAGATGGCCTACCGGCACCCGCGGGTGTTCCCGCTGCTGGTGACGCGCGCGCAGACCTCGCCGGTGGCCGTCTCCGCCCTGGAGCGGCTGGTCACCGCGATGCGCGAGGCAGGCCTGCCCGACCGGACGGCCGCGGACGCGCCCATGGTGCTGTTCAGCTTCCTCAACGGACACCTGCTGGCACGCACCGGGGACGGACCCGAAGAGCCCGCCGCAGTGCCCGCGTTCGACTCCACCGCGTACCCGGCCATGGCCGCGATCGCCCCGCTCATGGCCGACTTCGGATCCCTGGCGGAGTTCGACCGGATGCTCGACACCGTGCTCGGCGGGATCAGGGACCGGGCCTGCTGGTAGGACCCGGCCGGTGTCCCGCGCGGGGGCGCGGGGCGGCCGTGGGGTGCGCCGCGACCCCGCGCCCAGGGGCGCGGTCCGTCCTGGACCGCGCTACGGCCCAGGACTTCGAGCCGCTGCCCGCCCTCGCGAGGGGCGCTCCGTGGACGTCCGGCGCGCCCGGACCCGGCCGAGGACCACGGCGGCTGATTCCGGACCTTGTGGCCTGGGGCGCGCTCCAGGAGGGTGGGGGCATGATCCTGCCCTTCGCCCACGACGGTGAGACCGGCCACGTGACCGTGGAACTCGAACAGGTCGATGATCCGCTGACGATCGGCAAGCACCCGGCCACGCAGGGGTTTCCGTGCTGCACGACCACGGTGGAGTATCCCGGCAGGGGGTACCGGGCCATGTTCGGCTGGGTCCAGTTCGTCCGGTCGACGGACAACGCGAGTGGCGGCGCCGACTTCGAGATGGACCCGTTCGTGCTGTTCGAGGACGCGCCTTCCCCGTACGCCTTCTTCGGCCTCGCGCCGACCCTGTTCGACGCCCCGTCGCGGGCCGAACGCCGGTCCATGGCCTGGCTCGCGCACAGCTTCCTGGCGCACACCCCGCTGGACGGCGCCGAGCGGCGCGTACTGCCGCTGGCCGGCTTCTCCTGGGGATTCGACATGGATGCAGCAGGCGGCATCACCGTCAGGCCCGCGACCGCCCTGACCACCGCGGACTGGGACGGGCATGTGCCCTACCTGAGCGCTGCCCATCCGGCCTGGGGGTTCGACAAGTGGCAGGCGGACGAACGGCCCTGAACGGTTGACGGAGACGAGAGGGCGGGAGGGGGTAGGCCGGGGAGCCCGGCCGTGCCCCGCGCCCGGTTACTCGAAGCGGGCGGTGTCGCCGGCGCCCCGTCGTACGATCTCCAGCTCGCCGCTGGAGAAGTCGAGGACGGTGGTCGGCTCCGTACCGCAGTCGCCGGAGTCGACGACGACGTCCACCTCGTGGTCGAGGCGTTCCTTGATCTCCCAGCCCTGGGTCATCGGCTCCTCCTCGTCGGGCAGGAGCAGGGTGCTGGAGAGCAACGGCTCGCCGAGTTCGGACAGCAGGGCCTGGACGACGGCGTGGTCGGGGATGCGGACACCGACGGTCTTCTTCTTCGGGTGCAGCAGCTGACGCGGCACCTCCTTCGTCGCCGGCAGGATGAACGTGTACTGGCCGGGCGTCGCGGCCTTGATCGCGCGGAACACGTCGTTGTCGATCTGCACGAACTGCCCGAGCTGGGCGAAGTTCTGGCACATGAGCGTGAAGTGATGGCGGTCGTCGAGGTTGCGGATCGTACGGATGCGGGAGATGCCGTCACGGCTGCCGAGCTGACAGCCCAGCGCGTAACAGGAGTCCGTCGGATAGGCGACGAGCGATCCGGAACGGATGCTGTCGACCACGTTGGTGATGGTGCGCCGCTGGGGATTTTCGGGGTGTACGTCGAAATACTTCGCCATCCGGCGAGTCTACGGCCGGCGCCAAGGGCGGTTCGGCGCAACGGCAGGTTGTCCTGTCCCGGGGGAGACAGGACAACCTGATCGGGTGGCCGGAGCCGTTCAAACCTTGTCGGGCCTTGTCAGGCCTTGGCCTCGGTGACCTCGGGCGCCGCGGGCCGTGCGACGAGCAGGTCCGGCTTCGCCGATGCCCGTACGGGGATGAGGGCGGCGAGGATCGCAGCGGCGAGGCCGACGCCGCAGCCGATCAGCATGGCAGCACGGAAGCCGCTCTCCGACGGCAGCGCGTAGCCGCCGAAGTCGGTGGTCATCTGCGCCATGACGACGGCGATGACGGCGGCGGAGACGGAGGTGCCGATCGACCGCATCAGCGAGTTGAAGCTGTTCGCGGAGGCGGTCTCGGACTGCGGCACGGCCGACATGATGAGCGCGGGCATGGCTCCGTACGCGAAGCCGACACCGGTGTTGCAGACGAGCGTGACCACCAGCAGCGTCCAGGTGGAGCCGGAGTCGACGAACGGCACCCCCAGGCCGTAGCCGATCGAGATGATCAGCGCACCGACGGCCAGCGTCACCTTCGGGCCCTTGGCGGCCGAGAGCTTCGCGCCGAGCGGCGACATGATCATCATCATCAGACCGGCGGGCGCCATCCACAGACCCATGGCCAGCATCGACTGGCCCAGGCCGTAGCCGGTGGCCACCGGCAGCTGGAGCAGCTGAGGCACGACCAGGGACTGGGCGTACATCGCGAAGCCGACCAGGACGGAGGCCGCGTTCGTCATGAGGACCTGGGGGCGGGCGGTGACCCGCAGGTCGACCAGCGGGTCACTGACGCGCAGCTCCCACCGGCCCCAGACCAGCAGGACGACGGCGGAGGCGATCAGCAGGCCGAGGGTGGTGCCGCTGCCCCAGCCCCAGTCGGCGCCCTTCGACACACCGAGCAGCAGACAGACCAGGCCGATGCCCAGGCCGATCGCGCCGAGGAAGTCGAAGCTGCGGGAGGCGGTGGCGGCGGAGTGGTCCGCGGGCACCCGCAGCCAGATCAGCGCGCCGACGCCCAGCGCGAGCGCGGCGATGACCCAGAACAGCACCCGCCAGCTGGAGTTCTCGGCGATGCCGGCGGCGAACGGGAGCCCGAGGGCGCCTCCGACGCCCATCGAGGCGCTCATGATCGCGATGGAGGAACCGAGCTTCTCGGCCGGCATCACATCCCGCAGCAGGCTGATGCCGAGGGGGACCACGCCCATGCCGAGCCCCTGCAGACCGCGTCCGGCGATCATCGGGACCACGGAGGAGGACAGGGCGCAGATCACCGAGCCCAGGACGAGCGGGACCAGCGAGGCCATCAGCATGCGGCGCTTGCCGAACATGTCCCCGAGACGCCCGGCCACCGGGGTGGCGACGGCGGCGGCCAGCAGGGTGGCGGTGATCACCCAGGAGGCGTTCGACGGGGAGGTGCCGAACATCTTCGGGAGTTCCCCGATCAGCGGCACCACCAGGGTCTGCGTGAGCGCGGCCACGATGCCGGCGAAGGCGAGGATGCCGACAACGACGCCTGGGCGGGCTGCGGGCTGGGTTCTTTCCACGGGTACTCCTGATCGCTCCGCCGGGCCACGGCGGGATGCACCATGCATTCGATATGTACTCTACATGCGGGGTGTGTCATACACATGAAATGCATCATGCATACAATCTGTGGTATATCTGTACAGAACAGAACGGCCGCCGTCCCGTGAGGAGGCGAGCCCGGCACGGAAAGAAGCGTCGCGTGGACATGCCTGTGGACCGGATCGAGTTCGAGACCATGCTGCTCGGCCGGCACATGAGCCTGCTCACCTCGCGCGGAGGCGGCCGGCTCGACCGGAGCGCCTACATCCTCCTCAGCCGCATCCGGGCCCAGGGCCCCATGTCCATCGGCCAGTTGCACGACGCGTTCGGCCTGGACACCTCCACGCTCAACCGGCAGACCGCCGCGATGCTCCGCTCCGGTGTCGTCGAGCGGATCCCCGATCCGGACGGCGGGATCGCCCGGAAGTTCGTCATCACGGACGAGGGTGCACACCGCCTGGACAAGGACCGCGCCGAGAACCGCGACGGCCTGGGGCTCGTGCTCGCCGACTGGAGCCCGGAGGAGGCCGCCCAGCTCGCGGACGGCCTCGCCCGCCTCAACCGCGACATCGAACGCCTCGACGGCCGGCCCTGGCCGCGGGACTGAACGACGGCCCGGCCGGGCCACCTGCCCCGAACCGGCACCCGCAGCGGGGCCGGCTCGGTGGCCGCCTGCGGTGCGGCGGGTATCTCTGCGCGTGGTCCTACCGTGCCGCCAGAAAGCGCATCGGCGGCGCCTCGGTGAAGCGGTCGGTGACGTCTCCGACAAGTCCGCCTTCCAGGCCGGTGTCGTTGGCCAGGTCGAGTTTCAGCGCAGGTGCGCCTTCGGAGAGATCGAGTCCGGACATGTGAGCCCAGACGATGTTGGGCCGTGACGTCGACTCATAGACGTAGATGCCGTTGCTCAGGTCCGCGAGCGTGCGCCAGATGGTCTGCGAGGCGTAGGGCTTGTCCGGGTCGGCCACGCGGAACGGCTGGGCGGCGTTGCGCATCACGCTCAGTAGTGAGGCGACCGCCTCGGTGGTGCCACCGGGCTGCGGAAGCCTGGTCAAGTAGTACGCCGCGCGTGCGAAACGGTCCGAGGGGTCGGTCCCGCCCGGCAGCGGCTCGCTGCCACCCAGGCCCTCGATGGTCCGCAGGCGGGCGAGCTGCTCGTCGAACGGAGGCGAGTTGGTCACCACCGTGTAGGTCCGGTCATGGTGCACCCGCGGTGTTCCGTCCAGATACTCCACGATTGCCGAGTCACCTGACCGGTCCTCCAGCGCCATGTGCAGGGTGACCGACTTGCCGCTCGACGGGTCGCTCTGCGCCACCACTTGGAGCTGAGCGCTCTCGGTCCACTCCACCGCCTCGGCGACGGTGGCGAAGTTGTCGAGGACGTACTGCATCCAAACCGCCACACTCAGCGCCGAGCGGCTCTCGTCCCGCTCGCCGTAGTCGGACTCGGGGAGAAAGAGCTGGTGTGCCCCAAGACCGGCTTCGTTGATCCCGTCGACGGTCATCAGATCATGTGCGCCGGCGACCAGGCTCCCGTAGGTGGATGTCCAGGTCAGCGCCCCGCCGAGCCCGTCATCGCGGGCCATGCCGCGCGGGAAGGCCCAGAGGTTCGTCCTCATCTCCTCCATCCAGTCCATGTTGCGCCCGGCAAGAACTGACCCGCCCGCACCGGCCCAGAGTGCTCGCGTACACATGAATTCTCGCCTTCCAGTCGTCAGTGATCCGGACTGACCTGCAGCGGACACGTTTTGACCCCATTCGGAGTCTTAGCACTGACCCACCGGCCCCGCTCACCGGCCGCACCTTCTCGACGTCACCCCACAGCGGCGAGGCCTCCGCCGGATGGAGCAGGCCGCGCGCCACGGGACGGCAGCCGGAACCCGGCAGCCGGCGGGCTGCCGGCACCGTCCGTGCGGCGGAGGGCGTGAAGCGGAGCTGCGGCCGTGCTTAAGAAAACCTCGATGGACCTGGGGCGCGCGGTGCGGCAGATTTCTCCGTGACGGCGGAGGATGGTGCGCGGCAGCCGGTCGAAACGCGCTGCCACGCCGTCCCCTCATTCTTCCCCGGGCCGCAGGCTTTCCCACCCATGCCCCCGGCCCGGGGAGATCAACGCCGTACCAGGTACAGGGAGCCGCAGCCGTGAAGGCACTCGTGAAGCAGAAGGCCGAGCCGGGACTCTGGCTGATGGACGTTCCTGAGCCGGAGACCGGCCCCTCGGACGTGCTCATCAAGGTGCTCCGTACCGGCATCTGCGGTACCGACCTGCACATCCGCAACTACGACGGCTGGGCGCAGCAGGCCGTGAAGACGCCGCTCGTCCTCGGCCACGAGTTCGTCGGCGAGGTCGCCGCGATCGGCGCCGACGTCGTGGACATCGCCGTCGGCGACCTGGTCAGCGGCGAGGGCCACCTGGTGTGCGGCAAGTGCCGCAACTGTCTGGCCGGCCGCCGCCACCTCTGCCGCTCCACGCTGGGCCTCGGCGTTGGCCGCGACGGGGCGTTCGCCGAGTACGTCGCGCTGCCCGCCTCCAACGTGTGGGTGCACCGGGTCCCCGTCGACCTGGACATCGCCGCGATCTTCGACCCGTTCGGCAACGCCGTGCACACCGCGCTCTCCTTCCCGCTGGTCGGCGAGGACGTGCTCATCACCGGCGCCGGCCCGATCGGCATCATGTCCGCGGCCGTCGCCAAACACGCCGGCGCCCGCAACGTCGTCATCACCGACGTCAGTGAGGCCCGCCTGGAGCTGGCCCGCAAGGTCGGCGTCAGCCTCGCGCTCAACGTCGGCGAGCAGACCATCGCGGACGGGCAGCGGGAGCTGGGGCTGCGCGAGGGCTTCGACATCGGCCTGGAGATGTCCGGCCGCCCCGAGGCGATGCGCGAAATGATCGCGAACATGACGCACGGCGGCCGGATCGCGATGCTCGGACTGCCGTCCGAGGACTTCGCCGTCGACTGGTCCCGGATCGTCACCTCCATGATCACGGTCAAGGGCATCTACGGCCGCGAGATGTACGAGACCTGGTACGCAATGTCCGTGCTGCTGGAGGGTGGCCTCGACCTCGCCCCCGTGATCACGGGCCGGTACGACTACCGCGACTTCGAGGCCGCCTTCGACGACGCGGCAAGCGGACTCGGCGGCAAGGTCATCCTCGACTGGACCGTCTGACGGCCTGCGTCCGACCGCCGCTGCCTGACCGTCCGCGCCTGACCGTCCGCGCCTGACCGCCTCCGTCCGGCCGCTTCCGTACTCAGCTGGGAGACACCCTTCATGTTCGACTCCGTTCGCGACGACATGCGCACCACCCTCGAGGAGATCGAGGCCGCCGGGCTGCACAAGCCCGAGCGGGTGATCGGCACCCCGCAGTCCGCGACCGTCGCCGTCACTGCGGGAGGCCGCCCCGGCGAGGTGCTCAACTTCTGCGCCAACAACTACCTGGGCCTCGCCGACCACCCCGACGTGATCGCCGCCGCGCACGAGGCACTGGACCGCTGGGGCTACGGGATGGCCTCCGTCCGCTTCATCTGCGGCACCCAGGAGGTCCACAAGGAGCTGGAGCAGCGGCTCTCCTCCTTCCTGGGCCAGGAGGACACGATCCTCTACTCCTCCTGCTTCGACGCCAACGGCGGAGTCTTCGAGACGGTCCTCGGCCCGGAGGACGCGGTCATCTCCGACGCCCTCAACCACGCCTCGATCATCGACGGCATCCGCCTGTGCAAGGCCAAGCGCTTCCGCTACGCCAACCGCGACATGGCCGATCTGGAGCAGCAGCTCAAGGAGGCGTCCGGCGCCCGCCGCCGCCTCGTCGTCACCGACGGCGTCTTCTCCATGGACGGCTACGTCGCACCGCTGCGCGAGATCTGCGACCTGGCCGAGCGCTACGACGCCATGGTCATGGTCGACGACTCGCACGCGGTGGGCTTCGTCGGCCCTGGCGGGCGCGGAACGCCCGAGCTCCATGACGTGATGGACCGCGTCGACATCATCACCGGCACGCTCGGCAAGGCGCTCGGCGGTGCGTCCGGCGGTTACGTGGCCGCCCGCGCCGAGATCGTCGCGCTGCTGCGCCAGCGCTCGCGCCCGTACCTGTTCTCCAACTCGCTGGCCCCGGTCATCGCGGCGGCCTCGCTGAAGGTCATCGACCTGCTGGAGTCCGCCGGTGACCTGCGCGACCAGCTCAATGCCAACACCGCGCTCTTCCGTACCCGGATGACCGAGGAAGGCTTCGACGTCCTGCCCGGCGACCACGCCATCGCCCCCGTGATGATCGGGGACGCGGCGAAGGCAGGCCGGATGGCGGAGCTGCTCCTGGAGCGCGGTGTGTACGTGATCGGGTTCTCGTACCCGGTCGTCCCGCAGGGCGCGGCCCGTATCCGCGTTCAGCTGTCCGCCGCGCACTCCACGGCGGACGTGAACCGCGCGGTCGACGCGTTCGTCGACGCGCGGGCGGCACTCGGCGCGTAGCCCCCGTCGCGGCGGGCGTCCCGGACGCCCGCCGCGACCTGGGACAATAGGGCACATGATCGATGCACGGCGGCTGCGTATTCTGCGTGCGGTGGCGGACCACCGCACGGTGACCGCTGCGGCCGCCGCGCTGTATCTGACGCCGTCCGCGGTCTCCCAGCAGCTGGCCGCGCTGGAGCAGGAGACCGGGCACCGGCTGGTCGAGCGCAACGCGCGCGGCGCCAGGCTCACCGCCGCCGGCGAGATCCTGCTGACCCACACCAACGCGGTCCTGGCCCAGCTGGAGCGGGCGGAGGCCGAGCTGGCCGCCTACGGCGCGGGTGACGCCGGGACGGTCACGGTCGCCGCGTTCGCGACCGGCATCGGCCTGGTCCTCGCCCCCGCGATCGCCGCTCTGGGCACCAGCGCCCCCGGCATCCGGGTCCGGGTGCAGGACGCGGAGGGCGACGCCAGCGTCCCGATGGTGCTGGACCGGCAGGTCGATGTGGCCGTCGCCGTCGAGTACCGGGGCGCGCCCGGGGAGGACGACCGCCGGCTGACCCGGGTGCCGCTGTACTCGGAGCCGTTCGACGCGGTGCTCCCGGTCGGGCACCGGCTGGCGGACCAGGAGCAGGTGGCGGTCGCCGACCTGGCGAAGGACGCGTGGATCGGCCCCTACCCGGGCAACCCGTGCCATGACGTGGTGGTCCTGGCCTGCGAGTACGCCGGCTTCGAGCCCGGTCTCGAACACTCGTCGGACGACTTCCACGCGGTGGTCGCCCTGGCGGGCGCGGGTGCGGGGGTGGCCCTGGTGCCGCGCTCGGCTCTGCGCGGGATGGCGCTGACGGGCGTGGTGGTCCGCCCGGTGCAGGGCAGCGCGCCGACGCGCCGGGTGTTCGCGGCGGTACGCCGGGGAGCGGAGGCGCATCCGCTGATCGCGCCGGTGCTGGACGCGCTGGCAGGGGCGGCGGGGGGCGTGGCGGGGCGAAGGCACGTCTGACGGGCAGCGGACGCATGGCAGGGATGGAGGCGCGGTTCGCCGCCTGCCTGCCTGGCGCGCCCGGCCGTACGGCATGCTCCGGCCTCCGCGGGGGTGGCGGGGACGGCATCGAGTTCACCGGCGGTGCGGGCCGGCTCCTGCGAGCGGACCCGCAGCAAACGTGACGGCGTGGCGACAGACGGGGCCATCGACCCGGCCCGGCGCGGAAAATCCCCGCTCCACCACGACCGCGGACCGCGGCAGCGAACCCGCTAGAACTCATGAACGATCACCAAGGCTAGGGTTGTGAGCCGCAGTTGTTATCGGGGGACATCACACATGGGTGACGGCAAGGACAGCGGCAAGGTCCTGGACATCAAGACGGCGGACATCAAGGCGACGGCGCCGGTCTTCCACACGCAGGGCAAGAATCTGAGCACGGCGCTCACGACGCTCGTCACCACCTTGGACGGGCTGGGTGCGCCGTGGGGCGATGACGAGCAGGGCAAGAAGTTCGGTGACGCCTACCGTCCCCAGCAGAAGACCATCGAGAGGGCCGCCGGCACCCTCGTCCTCGGGCTGGTCAGCATTCACGAAGCGATGGCCGACATGGCGGACGGGCACGTGGACAACGACGAGCTGATCGGCGGAATGTTCAAGAAGGCACCGTCGGCGGGTGGCGATGGCCACGACGAGGGTGCCAAGTGAGCATCGAGGACGAGGCCAAGGATCTTCTGCTCAAGGTGGGCCTGTGGTGGCCGGATGCCAACTCCGGTACGTTGCGCAGCGCCGCCGACGCGTGGCGGGCCTTCGCGGACTCGGTCGACGATGTCCGTACGCCGGTCAACAACGCGGCCTCCTCGCTGATCAGCAACAACACCGGTGAGGCGATCGAGGCGTTCGAGAAGTTCTGGGGACGCTACGCCAAGGGCGGCGACGCGGGCTGGCTCAGCGACCTGTCGGCTTCGTCGCGGGAAATGGCGAAGGCGCTGGACAAGTTCGCCGAGGCCATCGATGACGCCATCAGCAGACTGTGGACACAGATAGGGATAGATGCCGCGGTCATCGTGGGTGGCATCGCGCTGGCCTTCTTCACTGCCGGTATTGCTGCGGGTGCCGCCGCTCTGGCGACCGAGGCGCTGATCGAGTTCGGCGTCACCGTGGGCGTCGCCGTCTCCACCACCGTCGCCGAGATCGCCGCCGGCGCACTGGTCGCGGCGGCCTTCGGGAGCATGGAGTCGGTGACCATCGACCTCGCGGTCGCCCAGCCCCTGAAGATCGCCACCGGCATGCAGAAGGGTTTCAGCCTGGATGAGATCAATGCCGCGGCCAAGGACGGCATGATCTACGGCGGGGTGTTCGGTGCCGCCGGCGGTGTGGCGAAAGCCGGTGTGGAGGGGAACCTGTTCTTCAGGACGGACGGCGTGCCGCTGATGCTGCGGCCTCCGGCGCTCCGCCCCGACCTGGTGGAAATCGGGCCGGCGGCCCGGCCGTGCAAGAGCACTCCGTGCGTGGGAGAGCCGATCGACGTGGCGACGGGCGCCATGCTGATGACACAGACCGACCTCACCCTCCCGGCCGGTCTCCCGCTGGTCTTCGAGCGCACCCATCTGTCTTCGTACCGTGGCGGAGTCTGCTTCGGTCCCACCTGGGTCTCCACCCTGGACGAGTGCCTGCAGATCGACGGTGAGGGGGTGGTGTTCGCCGCCTCCGACGGGATGCGTCTGGTCTACCCCGTTCCGCAGCCGGGCGGGCCCGTCCTGCCCGTCAAGGGCGCCCGCTGGCCGCTCGAATGGGACGGCAAGCCCGACGGCGTGATGACCGTCACCGACCCGGCCACCGGAGTCGTCCGCACCTTCAGCACCCCCCTGCCCTCGGGCACCCACGGTGTCTTCCACCTCCCCCTGGAAAGCTGGCACGACCGCAACGGCGCCCAGATCGACGTCGAGCGCACGGCCGAGGGCATCCCCACCGCCCTTCGCCACTCCGGCGGCTACTACCTCGCCGTCGACACCGAAGGGCCGCGCATCACCGCCCTGCGCCTGCTGGACCGGGCGCCTTCGCGGTACGAGCCGGTGCGGCCCGACGCCGCGGGCAGCGGCACGGTCGTCATGCGGTACGGATACGACGCGGCGGGAAACCTCACCGAGGTCATCAACTCCAGCGGGGAACCACTGCTTTTCACGTACGACGCCGAGGGACGGGTCACCTCCTGGACCGACCGCAACGGCACCTCCTTCGCGTACTTCTACGACGCCCGCGGCCGTGTGGAGCGCACCGAAGGAAGCGACGGTTTCCTCTCCGGGGCCCTCGCCTACGACGGCGAGGCGCGCACCACCACGTACACCGACTCCCTCGGCCGGCGGTCCACGCACCGGTACAACTCCGCGGGCATGGTCGTCGAGGAGACCGATCCCCTCGGCCACACCACCCGCACGCAGTGGGCGGAAAGAGGCGACAAGCGCCTCTCGGTCACCGACCCGCTGGGCCGTACGACGCGTTACACGTACGACGAGGCCGGCAACCTCACGGCGGTGACCCTGCCCGACGAATCCGCCGCCCGGGCCACGTACAACGCGCTCGGCCAGCCGGTCGCCGTCGTCGAACCCGGCGGTTCGACCTGGCGGCACACCTACGACGAGCTGGGCAACCTGATCACCACGGTCGACCCTCTCGGCGCCGAAACGCACTGCGCCTATGACGAGTCGGGCCACCTGTCCACCGTCACCGACGCCCTGGGCCACACCCGCAGGGTCACTTCCAACGCGGCCGGGCTGCCCGTCGAGGTCACCGACGAGCTTGGACACACCACGGTCGCGCGTCGCGACGCCTTCGGGCGCGTCGTCGAAATCATCGACCAGCTCGGCCGGACCACCTGCATGGGCTGGAGCATCGAAGGCAAGCCGACGTGGCGTGCGTACGCGGACGGCACACGCGAATCCTGGACCTGGGACGGCGAGGGTAATCCGCTCACCCACACCGACCCCGCGGGCAACCTCACCCATCACACCGCCACGCACTTCGACGTCCCCGCCACCCGCACAGCCCCGGACGGCACGGCGTACGCCTTCGCCTACGACACCGAACTCCGGCTTACCGAAGTCACCAACCCGCAGGGACTGACCTGGTCGTACACCTACGACGAGGCAGGGCGGCTGGTCACAGAGACCGACTTCAACGGCCGGGCGCTGACCTACACCCACAACGCGTCGGGCGGCCTGACATCCCGCACGAACGGCGCCGGCGAAACGCTGCACTTCACCAGGGACGCGCTCGGCCGCATCACCGAACAGCGCACCGACGCGGGCGACGCCACCACGTACACCTACGGTGGATCGGGCGATCTGGTCCACGCGGCCAACGCGGACGCAGAGGTCGCCATCGAGCGGGATGCGCTGGGCCGTACGCTCGCGGAAATTGTCAACGGCCGCACGACCGCCTACACATACGACGCGCTCGGCCGTGTCATAGAGCGCACCACCCCGTCCGGGCTGCACTCGCACTGGACCTACGATCCGGCAGGCCACCCCGCTCGACTGGGCACCGACGCCGGCTCGCTGACGTTCACGTACGACGCGGCGGGCCGCGAGACCGAGCGCCGCCTTGGCGACGGAATCATGCTCACCCAGAACTGGGACGCCGCCCACCACCTCACCGAGCAGACCCTCTCGGGCGGCGTGAACGAGGCAGACCGTCTTCTTCAGCACCGCACCTACGCCTACCGTGAGGACGGCTACCTCACCGAGATCCGCGAACTGAGCTCGGGCACCCGCCGGTTCGACCTCGACAGCACCGGGCGCGTCACGGGCATCCGAGCCCACGGCTGGACCGAGACGTACGCCTACGACACGGCGGGTAACCTCACTCACGCCACCGCCCCGGCCCACGAGTCCGCCGGCGACCGCGACTTCACCGGAACCCTCATCCGCAGCGCCGGCCGCACCTCGTACGAACACGACGCCCAGGGCCGCCTGATCCGCAAGACCCGCAAGCTCCTCAACGGGCAGCAGCTCCTGTGGACTTACGCCTGGAACGCGGAAGACCGCCTGACCGAGGCGGTGACACCGGACGGCGACCGCTGGGGGTACGCGTACGACCCGCTGGGCCGCCGAATATCCAAGCACCGGCTGGCGGAAGACGGCTCGACCGCCGACCGCACGGAATTCAGCTGGGACGACGTACGTCTGGCCGAACAGACGACGTCCGACGGCCAGGTCACCACCTGGGACTACGCCCCCGGCACCCACCGCCCCTCACCCAGACCGACCACAGGCCGCTGCCCCGGGAACAAGGCGCGTCACTGCTGGCCAAACTGGCCCAGGACACAGCCGCCGACTTCAGCACCCGTTTTCACGCCGTCATCACGGACAGCCTCGGCACACCGGCCGAACTGGTCACACCCGACGGGGAACTCGCCTGGCAACGCCGCACCACTCTGTGGGGCACGAGCCAGCCGACTGCGACGGACACCACGTCCGCGGACTGCCCACTCCGCTTTCCCGGCCAGTACGCCGACCCTGAAACCGGCCTGAACTACAACTACTTCCGCTACTACGACCCGGAGACCGCCCGGTACATCACCCCGGACTCGCTGGGACTGGAACCGGCGCCCAACCACCACGCCTACGCTGTGAACGCGTTGGGCTGGTCCGACCCGCTGGGGCTTGCGGCACGAGGGCCGAAGGACCCGCTGGACCTCAGCCAGGGTTATCGAGGGCGACTGGATACCTGGAAGGAAGGGACGAAGGGCACGGACTTCGAGATCCACGTCTACGACAAGTCTGGTCGCGAGGTAGGCATTTTCGGCAGTGACGGCTGGTTCAACAAGCACAAGACAGTAGGCGCAGATGTCGAAGTGCCGCCAAGCGTTGAGAATGCCCTGAAGGGCAGAGCCGTCGATATAATGCGGCGGGGCGGACGAATCGGTCCGAGGGGGACCGAGGATATCTCCGGGGACAAATGGCAGCGCCCCCGCCTCGCATCGGAAGGTTGTAAATGAAATTTGTCAAAGCGGACTGGGATCCTGAGATGCACGGGTTCGACTTGGACCCGAGTGCCTATCTCGCCGAGCTTCCGAAGATGCGGGACGCGTTGCCGGCCGGTGCCTGGGCCTTTGCCTCCGACACGGAGCACTACAGCATGCGCAGCAGCCGTTGCGTGAAGGACCTCGAGCTGGCGGAGATCTCCGTGCCGACGGACAAGCGCGGATTCCTGACCATCGACTTCGCTGCCAACCAGTGGAAGCACGAATCCGGTCTTCGGATTCGGTACTCCGGCGTCTCGCACTTCGCGATCGACTACGACCAGTCAATCGACTGGATGCAGGTCGATACGGTGCTGCTCGACGAGATCCTTCCTCGGCAGGATGGCTGTCTCCATGAAATTGCACTGACGGACGCGTCGATCGTCGTTCATTGCCAGGAGATTGAAGCCGTGTGGGGTGGCGCGTAGGGGGAACTGCCACAATGCCGGGTCGCGGATGGGCCCCATAAAACATCCGCTGATCAGGGCGTGGACGGAAGCCTCGGACGGTGACGAGAGGGCGCGTGGGGCCGGACCGAGCCCCCGGAGCGTGCGGCACGAGAGCCGAACGACGGGATCGGCCTCGGCCAGGGGCAAAGCACCTCCGGGGCAGCTGGCAGCGCTCGTGCCTCGCGTCCGAGGGTTGTCGTCGAAAAACGGGACGCCCCGAGCGCCGGCAGCGGCCCCGGCGCCTACGCCGGCTGGAGCAGGTCCCAGCGGTTGCCGTACAGGTCCTCGAAGACCGCGACCGAGCCGTAGACCTCGTGCCGCGGCTCCTCCAGGAACCGCACCCCGGCCGCCACCATCCGCGCGTGGTCGCCCGCGAAGTCCTCGGTGTGCAGGAAGAAGCCGACCCGCCCGCCGGTCTGCGCCCCGACACTCGCCCCCTGCTCCTCGTCCTTGGCCCGGGCCAGGAGCATCCCCGTTCCCTGCGTGCCACGCGGCCGCACCACCACCCAGCGTGTCCCGCCGCCCCGGTCGGTGTCCTCCACCAGCTCGAAGCCGAGGGCGTCGGTGTAGAAGGCAAGTGCCTCGTCGTAGTCGCGGACGACCAGGGTGACCAGGGCGATGTGCGGCATGGGGTCCTCGGTGCTCGGGGCGGGCGGGGGTGCGGCCCGGGAGTGCCGCGCCTGGCGGGACAATACCGGCATGGAGACCAGCGACCTCACCGGGCTGACGGCCCGCGCCCGCCGGCTCGCCCTGGCCCGGGGGCGCCGCATCCTCGGAATCGCGGGGCCGCCCGGTGCCGGGAAGTCCACCCTGGCCGGACAGCTCGTCGACGCCCTCGGTCCGCTCGCCGTCCTGGTGCCCATGGACGGCTTCCACCTTGCCCAGGGCGAGTTGGAACGGCTGGGCCGCGCCGCGCGCAAGGGCGCGCCCGACACCTTCGACGCCGCCGGGTACGCCGCCCTGCTCCGGCGGCTCAGGGCGCCGGAAGCGGGGACGATCGTGTACGCCCCCGAGTTCGACCGGGCCCTGGAGCAGCCGGTCGCCGGATCCGTCGCGGTGTATCCGGAGGTTCCGCTGGTCGTCACCGAAGGCAACTACCTGCTGCACGACGAGGGCGCGTGGGCGTCGGTGCGCGGGCTGCTCGACGAGGCGTGGTTCCTGGACCTCGAACAGGACGTACGCGTCCGCCGGCTCGTCGAGCGGCATGTGCGGTTCGGCAAGCCGCGGGACTTCGCGGAGCGCTGGGTCGCCGGATCCGACGAGGCCAACGCACGCCTCGTCGCCCTGGGCCGCGACCGCGCCGACCTCGTGGTACGGACCGGGGGCGGCGCGCGGCCTTGATTGTTCGCACAAGGTCGCCCGTGCGGGCAGGATGCAGTGAGCCGTTCCGTGCCGCCAGGAGGTCCCGTATGCCCAGCCCGAACCAGCCCGTGCCCTTCACCGCCGACGACTACCGGGCCCGGATGATGCGCGCCGCCGAGAGCGCCGCCGCGGCCGGACTCGCGGGCGTGCTGGTCGCGCCGGGACCCGACATGGTCTACCTGACGGGATATCAGCCCCCAGCGGCCACGGAGCGCCTCACCGCCCTCGTCCTCGTCGCCGGCCAGGACCCCGTCCTGGTCGTACCGACGCTGGAGGCGCCGGACGCGGAGAAGGCCGTCGGCGCCCCCGCGCTGACCCTGCGCGACTGGACGGACGGCAAGGACCCGTACGCCGTCACCGCGCCGCTGCTCGACGCGAAGGGCCGGTTCGGGATCAGCGACAACACCTGGGCGATGCATCTGCTCGGCCTGCAGCAGCAGCTGCCCGGGACCTCGTACGCCTCCCTCACCGAGGCGCTGCCGATGCTGCGCGCCGTGAAGGACGCCCATGAGCTGGAGCGGCTCGCCGCGGCGGGGGCCGCCGCCGACGCCACGTACGAGCAGATCCTCAAGGTCCGGTTCGCCGGCCGCAAGGAGACCGACGTGGCCGCCGACCTGGCCCGGCTGCTCACGGAGTTCGGACACTCCCAGGTCGACTTCACCGTGGTCGGCTCCGGACCGAACGGCGCCAACCCGCACCACGAGGCGGGCGACCGGACCATCGAGCATGGCGACATGGTCGTGCTCGACTTCGGCGGCCTCAAGCTCGGCTACGGCTCCGACACCTCCCGCACGGTCCACGTCGGCGAACCCACCGCCGAGGAGCAGCGGGTCCACGACATCGTGCGGGAGGCTCAGGAGGCCGGCTGCAAGGCGGTCCGGCCCGGTGTCGCCTGCCAGGAGATCGACCGGGCCGCCCGCGCCGTCATCACCGAGTTCGGCTACGGCGAACGGTTCATCCACCGCACCGGCCACGGCATCGGCGTCACCACCCACGAGCCGCCGTACATGATCGAGGGCGAGGAGCAGCAGCTCGTCCCCGGCATGTGCTTCTCGGTGGAGCCCGGGGTCTATCTGCCGGGCCGGTTCGGTGTCCGGATCGAGGACATCGTGACCGTCACCGAGGACGGCGGGCGGCGCCTGAACGCGACCGCCCGCGAGCTGGCGATCGTCGAGTAGCGCCGGCCGGACCCGCCGCCGGTGGCGGCGGGTCAGTCGTCGGCCAGCACGACGCACGACTCCGCGGGAAGATGCAGCTGCCCGTCCGCGCCGGGGGCGTCGACCGGCTGCCAGGCGGCCAGTACCCGGCCCCCGCCGCTCCGGTGCCGGCCGCCGCCCAGCGGGATCGTGGCCGGCTTCTCGTCGAGGTTGACCGCGATCCGCAGATCGCCCCTGCGGAAGGCCAGCCAGCGCGCGTCGTCGTCGTACGCGGGCTTCACCGTCGCCAGGTCCGGGTCGCTGAGGTCGGGCATGGCACGGCGCAGCGCGATCAGCTCCCGGTACCAGGCGTGCAGCCGGGCGTGCGGCTCACGCTCCGGTTCGCTCCAGTCCAGGCAGGAGCGGTCGCGGGTGGCCGGGTCCTGCGGGTCGGGGATGTCCTCCTCGGCCCAGCCGTGCGCGCCGAACTCCCGCCGTCTGCCGCTGCGTACCGCGTCGGCGAGTTCCGGATCGGTGTGGTCGGTGAAGAACTGCCAGGGCGTACGGGCCCCCCACTCCTCGCCCATGAACAGCATCGGCGTGAACGGCCCGGTCAGCACGAGCACCGCCGCGCACGCCAGCAGGCCGGGGGAGAGCGATGAGGCGAGCCGGTCGCCGAGCGCCCGGTTGCCGATCTGGTCGTGGGTCTGCGCATAGCCGACGAAGCGGTGGGCGGCGCTGCGGGTGACGTCGACGGGGCGCCCGTGCGTGCGGCCGCGGAAGGCGGAGTACGTGCCGTCATGGAAGAAGGCACGCGTCACCGTCTTGGCGAGCGAGGCCAGCGGGGCGGCGGCGAAGTCCGCGTAGTAGCCCTGGGCCTCGCCGGTGAGGGCGGTGTGCAGGCAGTGGTGGAAGTCGTCGTTCCACTGTGCGTGCAGGCCGGTGCCGCCCGAATCGCGGGGTGTCGTGGTCCGCGGATCGCAGAGGTCGGACTCCGCGATCAGCGAGAGCGGACGGCCCAGTTCGGCCGAGAGCGTGTCGGTGGCCGCGGAGAGTTCCTCCAGGAAGGTCAGCGCCCGGGTGTCGGCCAGGGCGTGGACCGCGTCGAGCCGCAGACCGTCCAGGCGGTAGTCGCGCAGCCAGGCGAGCGCGCTGCCCAGCAGGAACGCGCGCACCTCGTCGGAGCCGGGGGCGTCCAGATTGACCGCCGCGCCCCATGGCGTGTGGTGCGTCTCGGTGAAGTACGGGCCGAAGGCGGGGAGGTAGTTCCCGGAGGGGCCCAGGTGGTTGTGGACCACGTCCAGGACGACGGCGAGACCGAGGCCGTGCGCCGTGTCGACAAAGCGCTTCAGCCCCTCCGGGCCGCCGTACGGCTCGTGCACCGCCCACAGCGACACCCCCTCGTACCCCCAGCCGTGGACGCCGGGGAACGGGCAGACCGGCATCAGGGAGACATGGGTGATGCCCAGTTCGGCGAGATGCCCGAGCCGTGCGGCCGCCGCGTCGAAGGTGCCCTCGGCGGTGTACGTACCGATGTGCAGCTCGTACAGCACCGCGCCCGGCAGCCCCCGTCCGGTCCACTCGTTGCGCCATGCGTACGCGGAGTGGTCGACGACGGCGCTCTCGCCGTCCGGCCCGCCCGGCTGGCGCCGCGAGCGGGGGTCGGGGAGCACCGGGCCGCCGTCCAGGACGAAGCCGTAGCGGTCGCCGTCGGCGGCCTGCGCATCGGCCGTCCACCAACCCGGCCGTACGGGGTCACGCTCCATGGACCGCAGTTCACCCGCCAGCCGCAGACCGGCCGATTCCGCATCCGGTGCCCATACGTCGAACAGCATGCAACGCTCCTCGTCTCCTCGTCCCGGACCATGGTCGGCGGAAGTCGCGGTCACCGACCTACGGCACTGGATCGAGCCCGTTACTGGCGATTAAGGTCTGGTTCTGATCATTGCCCTGCCAGGTTCTGCCATACGCACTCCCTCTTACGGCTGTGGAGGCCGAGATGACCGTGCCGCCGTTCCCGCCCGGTTTCCTCTGGGGAGCCTCCGCCTCCGCCTTCCAGACCGAGGGTGCGGCCGACGCCGACGGCAAGGGACCCTCCGGCTGGGACGCCTTCGCCGCGCAGCCCGGACGGATCAAGGACGGCACCGACACGACGCGCGGCACGGGCTTCCACCGGCACTACCGCGAGGACGTCGCCCTGCTGGCCGGCCTGGGCGCCGACGCCTTCCGGTTCTCGGTGAGCTGGCCGCGCGTCGTCCCCGGCGGCAGCGGCCCGGTCAACCCGCAGGGGCTCGACTTCTACGACCGTCTGGTCGACGAACTCTGCGCCCGCGGCATCACCCCGGCCCCCACCCTCTACCACTGGGACACCCCGCTCCCGCTGGACGAGGCCGGCGGCTGGCTCAACCGGGACACGGCCTACCGCTTCGCCGAGTACGCGGGCATCGTCGCCGAACGCCTCGCCGACCGCGTACCCATGTGGATCACCCTCAACGAACCCGCCGAAGTCACCATGCTCGGCTACGCACTCGGCGAGCACGCCCCCGGCCGCACCCTCCTCTTCGACGCGCTGCCCGCCGCCCACCACCAGCTGCTCGCCCACGGCCTGGCCGTACGCGCGCTCCGCGCCGCGGGGGCCGGCAACATCGGCATCGCCGTCTCGCACACCCCGGTCTGGACCGCGGGGGAGTCCGATGAGGACCGTTTCGGCGCCGAGCTGTACGACACACTCACCAACCGGCTGTTCGCCGATCCCCTCCTCACCGGCCGCTACCCCGACGAGAACTTCGCCGCACTGATGCCGGGCCCGGTCGAGGACGACCTGCGGACCATCGCCGCCCCGCTCGACTGGTACGGGGTCAACTACTACAACCCCACGCTCGTCGGCGCGCCCACGGCAGAGGCCCTCGACAGTTTCGCGGGCTTCGGCATGCCCGCCGGTCTCCCCTTCGGAATAAGGGAGATCGAGGGATACGAGAAGACCGACTTCGGCTGGCCCGTCGTCCCCGACGGGCTGCGCGAGATGCTCGTCCAGCTGCACGACCGCTACGGTGACCGGCTCCCGCCGCTCTACATCACCGAGAACGGCTGTGCCGTGGACGAACCCGTCGCCGACACCCGCCGGATCGCCTTCCTCGACGCACACCTGAAGTCCCTGCGCCAGGCCGTCGACGCGGGGATCGACGTACGCGGCTACTTCACCTGGTCGCTCACCGACAACATCGAGTGGACGGAGGGCGTCAGTAAGCGGTTCGGCCTGGTCCACATCGACTACGAGACGCTGCGCCGCACCCCCAAGGAGTCGTACGCCTGGTACCGCGACATGATCGGCGAACAGAAGCGGCAGAGCGCCGATCCGGCGGGAGAGCGCTGATCCCGGAGGCAGAGCGCTGATCCCGGCGGGAGAGTACCGATCCGGTGGGAGAGCGCTGATCTCGGGGAGGGAGCACTGATCCGTACGCCCCGCTGCCCGCCCCGACTCCTCCCGGTACGCACCCGGGCGGAGGCCGGGCCGGCTCCGTCAGTCCCACACCATGTGGCAGGTGCGTTCGCCCCGTTGATTTCCGGGGCAGCAGGGCCGCAGACATTAGCAACGTCTCCTCGCCGGCGCCCTGGAATATCCCACCGAGGGCCCTGCGCGGGGCAGTCGGCTGCCGCCCCACCCAGGTCAGGAGGGCGGAAAGCGGGGTTGTTCTGGACACTCCGGGGCGGTCGGCCCGACAATTGGCGGTGTGACGTCCTCCTTCGAGCCCCACACGTATCCCGCGCGGCTGTCCGACGCCCAGCGCGACCGTGTTCTCGGCGTGCTCAGAGAAGGTGCGGCGCAGGGCAGGCTCTCCCAAGACACCTTCATGCGGCGCATGGAGCTGGCGCTGACCGCGAGCCGCTCCGAGGAGCTGGAGGCGCTCACCGCCGATCTGGAGAGCGGCGGCCGCCTGTCGCGGCAGCTGTTCCGGGTCGTGGCCGGGGTCTCCGGATTCCCCGAGCGGGTGCGCAGGGCCTGGCGGGCCGAGCGGCTGCCCAAGCTGCTGCTGCCGGCGCCGAGCCCGCACCCGCTGCTCATCGGCCGGGACCCGGGCAACGGGCTGCGCCTGAGCCACGAGACCGTGTCCCGGACGCACGCCGAACTCACCGTGCACAGCGGCCGGTGGCTGCTGCGCGACCTCGGCTCGACCAACGGCACCTGCGTCAACGGACAGCGCGTCACCGGAACGGTATCCGTGCGCGAGGGGGACCAGGTCAGCTTCGGCCGGATGACCTTCCGGCTCTCCGCACCGGCCCTCAGGCCGCCCGCGTAGCCACGCCGCCGGCCCTCAGACCGCCCTGCCTGAGTACCCGGCCGTTCCTCGGGCTGCCCGCGTAGTCACGCAACCGTCCCTCAGGCCGCCCTGCTGAGAACGCGGCCGTCCCTCGGGCTGCCCGCGTGGCCACGCAATCGTCCCCCAGGCCACCCCGCGCAGCCTCGCCGTCGCGTCCCGGGCGCCGGGCGCCGCGTCACCCGGACGGCCGCACGCCGACTGCGGTGGGACCGGACGGGTGATCCCCTGAGGGGAGCGCGCCGCGCACCGGCGCACCGACCGCCCGGGGGTACGGATGCAGGCCGACGCCCCAGGAGACATACCCGCGGACATCCCCGCCCCGACGCCCTCACCCGACGGCCGCACCGCCGTCCGGTCCACGCGGTACCGCCGCACGGCCCGCCCAGGCGGTGGCCCGAGCCTCCTCGCCCCCGGCGCGGCCCGCGACCCGTACCGGCTCTACCGGGTGCTGCGCGAGGAGTACCCGCTCAGCTACGACGCTCCGCTGGGCGCCTGGCTGATCAGCCGGTACGACGATGTGGCCACCGCCCTCACCGACCCCCGGTTCACCGGCTTCCCGCACGACGGGGCACCCCGGGGCGGCCCGGCACCTCTCGGCCTCTGCCACGGCAGCCCCCGCTGCCTGCCGCGCGACCGGTACACCGTGGTGACCGGCTCGGTGCCCCGGCACCAGGCCGAACGTGTCGAGCGGACCGCGTACGTGCTGGCCCGGCGGATCGCCGGACGCCGCCAGGCCGATCTCGTCGAGGAGTTCTGCCGCTGGCTGCCCGCGGGTGCCGGGCCCTTCGGGGCCCCGCCCCGGACCGGCGGCGACCCACTCTCCGGCGAAGGGCCCTGCACCCGGCAGACCGGGCTGCGTGAGACGGCGCTCGCCTCGTTCCTCGCCAACCTGCTGGACGCGCCGGACCTGATGGCGGCCCTGCGCATCGAACCCGCACTCGCCGGCCGGGCCTGGACGGAGTCGCTGCGCCGCGACCCGCCCGTCCAGGTCGTGCTGCGGCGCACCGTCGCCGAGGTCACCCTCAGCGGCGGCACCCTGCCGGCACGGACGCCCGTCGCCTGCCTGATCGGCGCGGCCGGCCGAGATCCGGAACGGTTCTGCGCACCGGACCTGTTCGACCCCTTCCGCCGCGACCAGGACCGCACGACCACCGGCCCGGCGGGCTGCCCGGCCGTGGTGCTCGGACGCCTGGAGGCCGAGCAGGGCACGCGCGCACTGCTCGACGCGATGCCCCGGCTGCGCTGGGCGGACGGGTTCAGGCCGGCCGCCACCGGCCTGCTCACCCGCGGTCCGCGCTCCCTTCTCGTGCGGCCCGGCTGAGCAGCGCCACCGGGCGCTCGGCGAACAGCTCGGCCACCGGCACCGTGCCGCCCGTGAACTCCCGGCCGGGCGTCAGCAGATCCCGCCACACCCCGTCGTCCGGCAGTGCCAGCTCCGTCCCGCGCCAGCCGCCCGCCTCGGCCAGCCGCAGCGACAGCCGGGTCACCGCGGTGACGACCTCGCCCGAACGGCAGAAGGCCAGACAGTGCCCGGCCGCCGGACCGGTGGCGGTCAGCGGGGTGTACGTACCCGACTCGCCGAACACGCCGGGCCGCTCCCGCCGGAGCCGCAGCGCCGCAACCGTGAGCGCCCCCTTCCCGTCGGCGGCCGAGTCGGCGGGCGAGCCCGCGGACGGGCCGGCGGGCGTGCCGGAGGCGTCGGCGGAAGGCCGGCGGAAGGGCCGCCGGTTGTCCGGGTCGACCAGTGCCAGGTACTCGCGCTCGGTGCCCTGGTAGAGGTCCGGCACCCCCGGCATGGTCAGGTGCACCAGCGCCGCGCCGAGCGCATTGGCCCGTACGTGCGGGGCGAGCGTCCCGGCGAACCGCCGCAGCAGCGCCCGCACCGGACCGGTCTCGGCGGCCGGGCCGGCGGTGACGAATTCCGTCATCGCCCGCTCGTACACCGGATCGGCCTCGGTCCAGCTGGTGAACAGCCCGGACTCGCGCACCGCCTTGAGCAGTGCGGGCTCCAGCCGTGCGGCCTGCTCCCCGTCGGGGAACCCCACGCAGCCGAACGCGGTCTCCCACGCCTGCCAGGCCAGCTGCGGATCGGGGGCGGCCGCCGGGGCCGTCCGGGCCAGCTCCCCGACCAGTGCGGACCACTGCTGCGGACACTCCGAGAGCACCGCGACGGCGGCACGGACATCCGCGCTGCGCTTGGTGTCGTGCGTGGTCAGCGCCGTGCCGGTGGCGGGCCAGTCCCGGGCGAGCCGGGTGCAGAAGGCATGGAACTCCTCAGGTGCCACCGCAGGCTGCCCGGGGTCACCGCCCACCTCGTTGGCCGAGATCAGCGGCACGTACCGGTAGTACGCGGTGTCCTCGACGGACTTGGCCCGCAGCGCGGACGCCGTCTGGGCGAACCGGGCGCAGAACGCCGCCCGGTCCTCGCCCGCGCCGAGCCGCCCGAGCGCCAGCTCCCGCACCACGTCCACGGCCGACGCCTCCTCCCGCACCGCGAAAGCCGCCTTGGCATCGCTCACCGCCACCGCGTCCAGCGCCGCCCCGGCGACCTCGGTCCAGGGGCCGCCGGCCGTCACGTACGGGCGGTAGACCGGCACCCGGACCAGCAGTTCGCGCACCGCGGTGTGCAGCGCCCACGGGGCGTGGTCGCGCAGCGCGGGGTCCTCGGCGCAGATGCGTGACGCCAGCCGGGTCAGCACGGCGGTCTCGGCGGCCAGCTCATGCGTGACGACGCGGTACGCGGCCCGGCGCACGGTCGACGTCCAGTAACCGCCACGGTCACCGGCCGGGGTGGCGTACTCCCGGTACCGGCCGAGCAGTTCGGCGGCGCCCGCCGGGTCGACGAAGAGACCGTCGATCCGGTGCAGCGCGTCGTACCCGGTCGTCCCGGCCACCGCCCAGCCGGCCGGCAGCGGCTCGGACCCGGTCAGGATCTTCTCCACCACCGTCCACGCACCGCCGCTCGCTTCGGAGAGCCGCTCCAGGTAGGCGGCCGGGTCGGCGAGTCCGTCCGGGTGGTCGATCCGCAGGCCCTCGACGACTCCGTCCCGGACCAGTTCGAGGATCTTGGCGTGGGTGGCGGCGAAGACCTCGGGGTCCTCCACCCGCACCCCGATCAGCTCCGAGATGGTGAAGAACCGGCGGTAGTTGAGCTCGGTCCTGGCCAGCCGCCACCAGCCGAGCCGGTAGTGCTGGGCGTCCAGCAGCTCCGGCAGGTCGAGGCCGGCGGTGCCGTCGCGGAGCGGGAACTCCAGCTCGCCGTGGCGCAGCACGTCCCCGTCGATCCGGAACCCGTCCATCTCGTCGCCGAGCCGGCCGCCGAGCACGGGCAGCAGGATCCTGCCGTCGCCCGCCGCCCAGTCGATGTCGAACCAGCGGGCGTACGGGGAGCCGGGCCCCTCCCGCAGGACCTCCCGCAGGGCGTGATTGTGGCGGGGGTCGGCCGCCATGTGGTTCGGCACGATGTCCAGGACCAGCCCGAGCCCGTGCTCCCGCGCGGTGCGCGCCAGCTGCCGCAGCCCCTCCTCGCCGCCCAGCTCGGCCCGCACCCGGCTGTGGTCGACGACGTCGTAGCCGTGCCCCGAACCCGGTACGGCTTCGAGGACCGGGGACAGATGCAGATGGGAGACGCCGAGCGTGGCGAGGTACGGCACGGCGTCCTCGGCGGCCGAGAACGGGAAGTCCGGCTGGAGCTGAAGCCGGTACGTGGCGGTAGGCGTCATGCAGGCGTTCGTACCCAGATTCGGGCCTTCTGTGTCACCCGGTTACGGACAAGACCCCGACCGGCGGCCGGGCCCGCCCCTTCCGTCCGCCTTCGGCCTCCCGGTTGGATCACGCCTGGCTCGCGTGCCCCGGCGCCGTACCGCGCGGCGTTTCAGCGGTCGCCCACGCGCTCCGCGCGGGCGGCACCGGATCCCGCTCCCTGACCGGGCCGGATCAGGCCCGACCAGGCCCGATCCGGATGAAAGACCTACGCCGGCCGCTGCAGCACCGCCATGCTCCGTCCTACCAGCGTCACCCGATCGCCCGCCGCCACCTTCGGCCCCGCACCGGTCAGCACCCCGGCCGGACGTGCCGTGTCGACCACCACATGCCACTGGCGCCCGTGGTTCACCGGGACGGCGAACTCCAGCGTCTCGGCGCTCGCATTGAACATCAGCAGGAACGAGTCGTCGGAGATCCGCTCGCCGCGCGGACCCGGCTCCGAGATGGCGTGCCCGTTCAGGAAGACCGTCAGGGCCTTGGCGTGCGCCGCCTGCCAGTCCCGCTGGGTCATCTCCTCGCCCTCGGGAGTGAACCAGGCGATGTCCGACAGCTCGTCGTGCGTGCCCTCCACCGGCCGCCCGTGGAAGAACCGGCGGCGCCGGAAGACCGGATGGTCGCGGCGCAGCCAGACCATGGCCCGGGTGAACTCCAGCAGACTGCTGCCGAGCGCTTCGCCCTCCTGCGGGTCCGCCCCCTCGCCGTCGTCCTCGGCGTTCTCGGCCGGATCCGGCCAGTGCACCCACGACAGTTCGCTGTCCTGGCAGTACCCGTTGTTGTTGCCGAGCTGGGTACGGCCGAACTCGTCGCCGTGGCTCAGCATCGGCACACCCTGCGACAGCATCAGGGTGGCGATGAAGTTGCGCATCTGACGCTCGCGCAGCTCCAGCACCTCGGGCCGGTCGGTCTCGCCCTCCACCCCGCAGTTCCAGGACCGGTTGTGGCTCTCGCCGTCCCGGTTGCCCTCGCCGTTCGCGTCGTTGTGCTTGTCGTTGTACGAGACCAGGTCGTGCAGGGTGAAACCGTCGTGGCAGGTGGTGAAGTTGATCGAGGCGAGCGGACGCCGGCCGTCGTCCTGGTACAGGTCGGATGACCCGGTCAGCCTCCCGGCGAACTCGGCCAGGGTCCGGGGCTCACCGCGCCAGAGGTCCCGCACCGTGTCCCGGTACTTCCCGTTCCACTCGGTCCACAGCGGCGGGAAGTTCCCCACCTGGTAGCCGCCCTCGCCGACGTCCCACGGCTCGGCGATCAGCTTCACCTGGCTGACCACCGGGTCCTGCTGCACCAGGTCGAAGAACGACGACAGCCGGTCCACCTCGTGGAACTGGCGGGCCAGCGTGGCCGCCAGGTCGAAGCGGAAGCCGTCCACGTGCATCTCGGTCACCCAGTACCGCAGCGAGTCCATGATCAGCTGGAGCACGTGCGGCGAGCGCATCAGCAGGGAGTTCCCGGTCCCCGTCGTGTCCATGTAATAGCGCTGGTCGTCGGCGAGCCGGTAGTACGAGGCGTTGTCCAGGCCCCGGAAGGAGAGCGTCGGACCCAGGTGGTTGCCCTCCGCCGTGTGGTTGTAGACGACGTCGAGGATCACCTCGATGCCCGCCTGGTGCAGCGCCCGTACGGCCTGCTTGAACTCGAGCACCTGCTCGCCCCGGTCGCCCCAGGAGGCGTAGGCGTTGTGCGGGGCGAAGAAGCCGATGGTGTTGTAGCCCCAGTAGTTGGCGAGCCCCGCGTCGGCCAGCCGGTGGTCCTGGACGAACTGGTGCACCGGCATCAACTCGATCGCCGTGACCCCGAGCTCCGTCAGATGCGCGATGACCTCCGGATGGGCCAGCCCCGCGTACGTACCGCGCAGCTCCTTCGGCAGCCCCGGGTGGAGCATCGTCAGGCCCTTCACATGGGCCTCGTAGATCACCGTGCGGTGGTAGTCCGTACGGGGCCGCCGGTCGTCGCCCCAGTCGAAGTACGGGTTGACCACGACCGACGTCATGGTGTGCGGCGCCGAGTCCAGGTCGTTGCGCGCGTCGGGCCGCCCGAACGGGTAGCCGTACACCGCCTCGCCCCACTGGATCTGCCCGGCGACCGCCCGTGCGTAGGGGTCCAGGAGCAGTTTGGCGGAGTTGCAGCGGGCGCCGCGCTCCGGCTCGTACGGCCCGTGCACCCTGAATCCGTACCGCTGTCCGGGCATCACCCCGGGCAGGTACGCGTGACGGACGAACGCGTCGGTCTCCCTCAGCTCGACAGCCGTCTCGGAGCCGTCGTCGTGCAGTAAGCACAACTCGATTCGGTGGGCGGCTTCGGAGAAGACCGCGAAGTTGGTCCCGGCGCCGTCGTACGTGGCACCGAGGGGGTACGCCTGTCCCGGCCAGACCTGCATAGATTCGACTCTTCCACTCTGATGCGGTTGCCTGGGGAATGCGGGCTCCCTCTGGCAGATCTTCCCCGAAAGGGCCGTCCTTACCTAGGAGGTCGCGCGGTCCGGTCAACATCGGGCCTCTCCGTGTCGCCCGGAACCGCAATTCGGCAGGCTTACCCGGCCGACTGTCCGGTATGCGGCTTGCCGTGGGGTGTTTAATCACTATGAATCCGCTCACTACGGCAGATCTCGCCGCACGGAACGGGCTTTTCCCATAGGGGAGTTGGGAAAGGAGCCTACGCATCCGGCTGCACCGGCTCCCGCTCCCGGAGTACCCTTCCTTGATCGTTGGTGGGGGAGTGGAAGGCGGTGCGCGGGTGAGCTCGGGAGGGTTCGAGCTGCCCCCAGGTGACCCTGGTCACGAGGGGGACTCCACCGATGTGCCGCCCGGGGCTGTCACGCTCGCTCAGCCCCTGGAGATCGGCGCGGAACTGGACTGGGGAGCGGATGCCTGGAGCGAGGTGCGCACCCGTGCCCAGCGGGCAGGGCGCGCCTACATCTGGCTGAATCTCGTGGAGCAGCGGCTGCGCGCCGTGGTCGCCGCCGTGCTCCGGCCGATCTACGAACCGGTGCACGGTGAGGACTGGGTGGTGGCCGCGGCGGGTCCCGCCGGCCAGGAGTGGGTGCAGCGGGCCGTCGCCGTGCGCGAGGTCTCCCGCCGCAAGGGCTATCTCCTCGACCCGGCCGACGACAACGTCCTGAGCTTCCTCACGCTGCCCCAGCTGCGTGAGCTGATGGTCCAGCACTGGCCCTGCTTCGAGCCCTACTTCGACGACCGCCGGGACGTGGAGCTCGCGCTGGACGAGCTGGAGGTCGCCCGTAACGTGGTCTCCCGCAACCGGGCCCTCAACGAGGCGGTGCTGGCCCAGGCCGAGCGGGCCTCCGCGCGGCTGCTGGAGATCCTCGGCAGCGGCGCCGCGGTCCCGTCCGCCGACCGGCTCCCGGTCGACGCCGTCGAGGAACTCGTCGGCGACCGGTACGCGGACGTGGTCTCCGTCCACTCCGACCGGGTGCGGCTCCAGCGCCAGCTGCCGGCCGAGGACCTCTTCGGCGGCTCGCGCCGCCTCGACGCGATCGGCATCGGCCTCAACCTCCTGGTGCAGAACTTCTCCGGCCGCAGACTCATCCGGCTCGCGGAGTCGGGCTGCCGGATCCGGCTGCTCTTCATCAACCCGGCCAGCAGCGCGGTCAAGCGCCGGGAGCGGGAGCTGGGTCTCAAGAAGGGTGAGCTGAGCCGGTCGGTGGAGATGAACATCCTCCACATGCGCCGGGTCCGCTCCAAGCTCCGTGACCCGGGCGCCTTCGAGATCCACGTCTTCGACGAGACACCGCGCTTCACCGCCTACCTGGTGGACGGCGACGGGGCCGACGCGGTGGGGGTCGTCCAGACCTATCTGCGGCGGGCCCGCGGCATGGAGGCGCCGGTACTGGTGCTGCGGGGCGGCGGGCGTGCGGTGGTCCGGGCCGGGCAGGACAGTGAGCACGGGCTGTTCGAGACGTACCGCGAGGAGTTCGAGTCCGTGTGGACGGACTCCCGGCCGGTCTCCTGAGGGGCTGTCCCCCCACGGGGCGCCGACGGACTCCGCCCGGGCTCCCGCCTCGTTGTCAGTGGCCCGTGCGAGGGTGGTCGTCACCTGGGGGAGCACCACGAAGGAGGTACGGGATGAGCTGGCACCGGCACGCGCTGGTCGGCTTCGGCCTGGAGGCGACGGGCCCGCGATCAGCGGGCCACGTCGGAGCGGGGGTCGCGTGATGGGCTGGATCAGCGGGCCGTTGGTGGCCTTCGACCTGGAGACCACGGGCACCGACGTCGAGACGGACCGCATCGTCACCGCGGCGGTCGTGCGGCTGGACCCCGACGGGACGGTCTCGCAGGAGCGGACCTGGCTGCTCGACCCCGGCGTGGCGATACCTGAACAGGCGTCGGCGATCCACGGCATCTCGACGGAGCGTGCCCGTGCGCACGGCGTGCCGGCTGCTTCCGCCGTCGAGGAGATCACGCGGGCCGTCGCCGACGGGCTGCGTTCCGGGACGCCGCTGGTCGTGATGAACGCACGCTACGACCTGTCGCTGCTCGACCGTGAGTGCCGGCGCCACGCGGTTGCGTCGATCAGCGAGCGGCTGGGCGACGCGCCTTCGCCCGTCATCGATCCGCTGGTGCTCGACAAGCACGTCGACAAGTACCGCAAGGGCAAGCGGGCGCTCCACGCGCTGTGCGCCCATTACGGGGTGTCCCTGGACGACGCGCACGACGCGATGGCGGACGCCGTGGCTGCCGCCCGGGTGGTGCGGCGCATGGGTGAGAAGCACCAGCCCGTCGGGCTGATGCCCCTGGCGGACCTGCATGACCTTCAGGTGCGCGCGGCCGCCGAGCAGTCGGTCTCGTTGCAGGCGTATCTGCGGCGCACCGCGGATCCCTCGGCGGTCGTCGAGCCGGCCTGGCCGCTCATCCCCCGGATGAGGTGACCGCTCAGGCCGGCCCCGTCCCGGCGGGTGCCTGCACGCGGGAGAGGGAGATCCGACGTGGCGACAGGTCGACCGCCACCACCTTCACGGTGAGGATGTCTCCGACCCGGACCACGTCCTCGGGCCGGCCGGTATCCCCGTCAGCCGGTCCGGCGAGATGCACCAGGCCTTCGAGGCCGTCCGGTCTGTCCTCGACACGGACGAGGGCACCGAACGGCACGAGCCTGGTCACGACGCCCGTCACGACCCGACCGACCTGTTGCGCGAACGCCGGCATCGGGTCCTCCTGCAAGGCCTTGAGGGACATCGACACGCGCTCGCGCGACATGTCGACATCGAGGATCCGTGCCGAGATCCGCTGGCCGACGGCGACGACATCGGAGGGGTGATCGACGTGGCGCCACGACAGTTCGGGGATATTGATCATCGCGGTGAAGCCGCCTATGTCCACGAACGTGACGCCGAAATCGGGGAGCGCCGTCACCGTGCCGGTGCAGATCCGGCCGCGGTGGAGAGTCTTCAGGAAGGCCCAGTCCCGGTCGCCCTGGGTCGGTTCGGTCCGCCACCGGGCCCGCAGCACTCCGTCGCTGTCGGGCAGGACGGCCCCGAACAGCGGGCGGTCCTCGTCCAGGTGCAGGGACAGGGCGGACGCGGTGCGGGCATCCGCCACCAGCGCGGCCCGTTCCCGGTCGTCGGTGTAGTCGGCGATCATGCCCGTCACCACCCCGTGCCCGTCCGCCCGGACGAGCACGACCGGGCCCTCGTCCGGTAGCGCGGCGAGGACCGCGTCGACGTCGGTGGACAGATCCGGCCAGACGGTCAGCCGGGCACGAGCGGTGAGCCGGGCGCGTACCTCGTCGAGGCCGTCCACGGTGAGGCGGTGCCAGCGGGACGCGTTGGCGACGTAACCCTCCTGCAGCAGCGCCGCCTGCCGGGTGATGACGCACCAGCGCAGCCGTTCCCAGAACTCCTCGTCGGCGGGCCGCTGCTCGCCGGGCTCATCGGCGTCTTCGGGGTCGAAGGCCCACGGGGAGGCGTCCATCCGTTCCGGGAAGAGTCCAAGAGCGCGGGTGCGGGCCTGTGCGCCGTCGCAGGGCGTGTCGCTGCCGACGTAGACGTACTGGTCGTACCCGACGTGCACGGTGAACACGTCATCCACTTCCAGCCGGCACCAGGCACCGTTGTCGCGGAGCATGGCCCGGACGAGCTCCAGGCCGACGGGGAGGGGCACCTGTGCTCCGTCGTGGTACCCGGCGAGGCCGGGCGGGAAGAGCCCGGCCAGGCCGGGGCCCTCGACCGGCGGCTCCAGACCGAAGTTGACGTACCCGGTGATCTCCGGCTCGCGTATCGTCAGCCGGTCGACGCCGGCCTCCTCGGCGAAGGCGGCGACCGCCTGCAGATAGGCGGACTCGACCGGCCCGTGGTCGCTGCTCGTGTCCTCGTCGCCGATGTAGCGGCCGTGCTTGTCGCGGTCGGCAGGGTCGTACTTGGTGATCCGGTGGACGAACTGCGGCACGTTGCTCCCCGTGGTGGACGAAGCTCGCACGTTAGGGCACGTCCGGCGACCGGGGACAGCCGATTTCGGCCCGTGCGGCGATCGAGGACACGCCGTCAGCCGGCGCCCGGTGAGCCGCCCCTCAGAACGGGTACCACCGCACCCCCGCGTCGCCGTCCCGCAGCGAGGCCACCCGACGGCGGAACTCCGCGAGCGCCTTCGGGTTGGCCGGCGCGTGCTGTGCGACCCACGCACAGCTCGCCGTCTCCCGCGCCCCCCGCAACACCGCGCAGCCCTCCCACTCCCGGACGTCCCACCCGTACGCCGAGGTGAAGGCGGAGTAGGCCTCGGCAGGCAGCCCGTACCGGTCCCTGGACAGCGCGAGCACCACCAGGTCGTGCTCGCGCAGATCCGAGGAGAAGGTCTCCAGGTCCACCAGGACCGGCCCGTCCGGACCGACATGGACGTTACGTGCGAGCGCGTCGCCGTGGACGGGGCCCGGGGTCAGGTGCGGGACCAGCGCGGCGGCCGCCGTCGCGAAGCCGTCGCGGCGCTCGCGCAGATACGCGGCGTCGGCCGGGTCGATCGACTCGCCCGCCAGGCGCAGCCAGCGCTCGACCCCGCCCAGCAGCTCGCGGCGGGGGAGCGCGAGTCCCTCCGGGTCCGGCAGTGCGTGCACGGCGGTGAGCAGCGGCGCCAGATCCCGCGGCTCGGCGGGCCGCACCGCGTCGGGCAGCCGGTGCCACAGCGTCACCGGGTGGCCCTCGACCAGCCGCGCCTCGGGCTCCGCGGGCCGTACGGCGGGGACGCCGGACGCGGCCAGCCACTGCGCGACGGCGACCTCGCGCTCGGCCCGGACCCGCAGCTCCGGGCTCTGCGTGGCGTCCCGGCCGACCTTGACCACCAGGTCGCCCACGACGAACACCGCGTTCTCGCCCAGCGCGAGGAGTTCCGCCCCGCCGGAGAAGCCGGCAGCGGTCAGTACCTCGCGCGCTCGCATCTCGTTCATGGTCCGATTTTCGCATCCGTGCAGGTTGGCTTGACGAACCGGCGGACCGTCAGCACGATGACGGAGGCCACCTGAGCGGCCAGAACGGTATCAAGCCGGTCGAATGGCGCAAGGGGGACGCATTCATGACATTGGCGAGTGCAACCGTGCAGTCCGGGCGGCACGGTCCGCCGGGCGGGCCGCGCGGCAAGGGGTCCGGGCAGATCGACAGGAATGCCGGTACGTGGTTCCTGGTGCTGCCCGCCCTCATTCCGATCCTGGTCCTGAGCGTCGGCCCGCTGCTCTACGGCATCGCGCTGGCGTTCACCGACGCGCAGTCGGGCCGTACGAGATCCACCCAGTGGGTCGGGGTGCTGAACTTCCAGGACCTGCTCCACGACGGCCTGTTCTGGGAGTCGTTCCGGATCGGTCTGGTGTGGGCGGTCGGCGTCACCGTCCCGCAGTTCGTGCTGGCCCTCGGCCTCGCCCTGCTGCTCAACCAGAACCTGCGGATGCGCTGGCTGGCGCGGGCGCTGGCGATCATCCCGTGGGCGATGCCGGAGGTGGTCGTCGGCATCATGTGGCGGCTCGTCTACAACCCGGACGCCGGCATCCTCAACGAGACCATCCGCGACCTGGGGCTCGGTGACGGCCGGGACTGGCTGACCGGCCTCGCCACCGCGCTGCCCGCGGTCATCCTGGTCGGGGTCTGGGCCGGCATGCCGCAGACCACGGTCGCCCTGCTGGCCGGTCTGCAGAACACCCCGCACGAGCTCCACGAGGCGGCCGCCCTGGACGGCGCGGGCGCCTGGCGCCGCTTCCGTACCGTCACCTGGCCCGCGCTCAAGCCGGTCGCCCTCTCCATCACCGCGCTCAACTTCATCTGGAACTTCAACTCCTTCGCCCTGGTCTACGTGCTGACCAACGGCGGTCCCGGCGGCCGCACCCGGCTGCCGATGCTCTTCGCGTACGAAGAGGCCTTCCGGTACGGACAGTTCGGCTACGCCGCCGCGATGGGCTGTGTGATGGTCGCGGTGATCTCCGTGATCCTCGCCGTGTACCTCGCCGGGCGGCTCAGGGGAGGGGAGGACCGATGAGTCTGCGTACCCGCAGATCCGCGCGCGCCGGACAGTACGTCGCGCTCCTGTGCTATCTGGTCTTCCTGGCGTTCCCGTTCCTGTGGCTGATCTCCACCGCCTTCAAGCCGGCGCCCGAGCTGGGGTCCCTGCATCCCACCTGGATCCCCGAGCATCCGACGCTGGACAACTTCCGGCAGGCCTTCGACGAACAGCCGCTGCTCCGGGCCGCCGCCAACTCGCTGATCGCCGCCGTATCGGCCGGGGTCATCGCCGTCGTCATCGCCACCCCGATGGCCTATGTGATGGCGCGCCACCGCTCGTGGCTCTCCGCCGCCGCCACCGGCTGGGTCGTGGTCAGCCAGGCTTTCCCGTTCGTCCTGCTGATCATTCCGCTCTTCCTGGTCCTCAAGCATCTGCATCTGATCAACACCCTGTGGGGGCTGATCATGGTGTACGTCGTCTGGTCGCTGCCGTTCGCGCTGTGGATGCTGGTCGGATACGTACGGGCCGTCCCGCCCGAACTGGAGGAGGCCGCCGCCGTCGACGGGGCGAGCCGGCTGCGGACGCTCGTCTCGGTCACCGCCCCGCTGCTGGCCCCCGGGATCGTCGCCACCGCACTCTTCGCGTTCATCACCGCGTGGAACGAGTTCTTCTTCGCGCTCGTCCTGCTCAAGACCCCGGAGAAGCAGACCTTGCCGGTCGTACTGACCCACTTCCTCGGCGCGGAGGGTGCGAGCGACCTCGGCCCGCTCGCCGCCGCCGCGTTCCTCGCCACCCTTCCCTCGCTCGTCCTCTTCGCGGTCATCCAGCGGCGGATCACGGGCGGCATGCTGGCCGGGGCGGTGAAGAGCTGATGCGCGCAGTGGTACGTACGGCGGCCGCGGCCGCCACCGCACTGGCCCTGCTGCTCACCGGGTGCGGCGGGGGCGGCGACGGCCGGACGGACGGGAGGATCACGCTCCGCTTCCAGTCGCTGGCCTGGCAGAAGGAGTCCGTCGACGCCAACAAGCAACTGGTGAAGGAGTGGAACGCGAGCCATCCCGACGTCCAGGTGCAGTACGTCCAGGGCAGCTGGGACAGCGTCCACGACCAACTCCTCACCTCGTTCGAAGGGGACGAGGCACCGGACGTCATCCACGACGCGTCCGACGACCTCGCGGACTTCGCGTACGGCGGCTATCTCGCGGATCTGCGCATCCTGCTCCCGGACCGCCTGACCTCGGACATCCCCCGGCGGAGCTGGCAGAGCGCCACGTTCGGCAAGGGCGTCTACGGAGTGCCCTTCCTCCAGGAGCCGCGCGTCCTGATCGCCAACACCAAGATCCTCAAGGCCTCCGGGGTCCGCATCCCCACCCCGGCGAAGCCCTGGAGCTGGGCGGAGTTCCGGCAGATCACCAAGGAGCTGACGGGCAAGGGCCGTTACGGCGTCGCCTGGCCGCTCAAGGAGCCGGTCTCCGTCACCCTGAACCTCGGCCTGTCGGCCGGCGGCGAGCTGTTCCACCGCGGCGCCGACGGAAAGGTCACCGTCGCCATGGACGAGGGCGACCAGGTCGTGCCCGGCACCATCCACGACCAGGTCAACACTGATCACAGCGCGGCGCGCACGGCGCTCGGCATGGGCGGCGGCGACACGCTCCCCGGTCTCTTCGGCGGCAAGTACGCCATGGTGCCGCTGGGGTTCTCCTACCGTCAGCAGGTGGTCGAGCAGGCCCCGAAGGGTTTCGAGTGGACGGTGCTGCCCGCCCCGGCCGGCAGCGCCGGCCTCGCCCAGGGGTGAGCCCGCAGACGCTGTCCGTCGCCGAGGACAGCCCGCACAAGAAGGAGGCCGTGGCGTTCATCGACTTCATGCTGCGGCCCGGGAACATGGTGCGGCTGGCCAAGGGGGACTGGATGCTGCCGACCGGCACGGCTGCCCTGGCGGATCCCGCGCTGCACACCGCGGACAAGGGCTGGGCCACCGGCGCCGCCCTCGCGGGCGCACTGCGCTCCGCACCGGCCCAGTCCGTGCGCGGCTACCCCGAATGGAAGGACAAGGTCGCCACCCCGGCGCTGCAGGAGTACTACAGCGGTGCGATCGGCGCGGCCGAACTGCGCAAGCGCCTGGTGGAGGACGGCAACCGGGTCCTGGCGCGCTACCAGCGCTGAAGAGGACCGGGGCGTGCTGCGGATCAGACCCCGGCCCGCTCCGGCTCCTCGTCCCCGCGCGCCGCGGCCGTGGCGTCCTTCGGCGCCGCCGTGAGCGGGGTGTCGGCGAACGACTCGTCGTGGGTCAGATCCGGCAGCCACCGGAGCCACTTGGGGAAGTACCAGTTGCGCTCGTCCAGCAGCGCCATGACGGCCGGCAGCAGGATGCCCCTGATGATCGTCGCGTCGATCAGCACGGCGGCCGCCAGGCCCACACCCATCTGCTTCATGGACTGCATCGACAGCGTGCCGAAGATCGCGAACACGGCGACCATGATGACGGCGGCGCTGGTCACCACACCTGCCGTCGTCACCACGCCGTGGGCGATGGCGTCCCTGGTCGTCCGGCCCTGCAGCCGCGCCTCGCGGATCCGGGAGACCACGAACACGTGGTAGTCCATCGAGAGCCCGAAGAGGATCACGAAGAGGAACAGCGGCAGCCAGGAGATGATCGCCCCGACCCCCTCCGCGCCGACCAGTGAAGCCCCCCAACCGTGCTGGAAGACCGCGGTGAGGATGCCGTAGGCGGCGCCCACCGACAGCAGGTTGAGCACGATGGAGGTGATCGCGATCGTCAGCGACCGGAAGCAGAGCAGCATCAGCAGGAAGGCGAAGACGACCACGAAGGCGAAGACGGGCACGACCGCTCCGACGATCTGGTCGTTGAAGTCCTTCGATCCGGCGACCTGACCGGTGATCGGTGCCTCGATGCCCCCGACCTTGCCGAGCGTCGCCGGACGCACCGTGTCGCGCAGCAGGTCCAGGCTCTTCACGGCCCGGTCCTGATCGGATCCGCCGACCAGCGGGACGTCGATGACGGCGATGTTCTCCGCGTCGTGCGTCACCATGTCGACCGGGCCCTTCGAGGCGCCCGAGGAGACGGCCTGCCGTCGGAACTCGGCAAGCGCCTGCCGTACCGCTGCGGCGCTGATGTCTTCGGCCCGCACCACGACCCGCGCCGGGTCGGCGCCGCCGGGGAAGGCCTCGTTGAGCCGCTGGTAGGTCTGCACGATCGGCAGCGAGTCGCCGAACTCCTGGTCCAGGGTGAGGTTTTGGGTGTGCATGCCGAGCGCGGGCAGGGCGATCGCGGCCAGCGCCCCGGCGGCGAGCACCAGCGCGGTCCACGGGCGCCGCAGCACCGAACGGAGGACGGCCCGCCACACCCGGCTCTCCCCGCCGGCGTTGTCCTGCGACCGCTTGAGGCGGCGGAGGAAGGGCACCCGGCCCTTCTCGACCCGCTCACCGAGCAGTGAGAGCAGGGCGGGCAGCACCGTGACCGAGCCGACCATCGCGACCGCGACCACCATGAGCGAGGCCAGTCCCATCGCCTCGAACTCGGCGAGTCCGGTGAAGAGCATGCCCGCCATCGCGACACAGACCGTGACACCGGAGACGATGATCGCGCGTCCACTGGTCGCCGCGGCGATCATCAGCGCGGTCTGCGCATCGCGCCCCTTGGCCCGCTCCTCGCGCTCGCGGCGCAGGTAGAACAGGCAGTAGTCGACTCCGACGGCCAGACCGACCAGCAGCATCACCGAGTTCGCCGTCTCGCTCATCGGCTGGAGATGGCTCACCACCCCCATCAGGCCCATGGTCGCGACGATGGCGGTGAGCGCCAGGGCAACCGGCAGCAGCGCGGCGACCAGCGCCCCGAACGCGATGAGCAGGATGCCGAACGCGACCGGTACGGCGGAGAGTTCGGCCCGCCGGAAGTCGTTGCCGAAGGCGTCGTCGAAGGTCTTGCCCATGCTGGCGCCGCCGATCTCCTCGATCGCCAGCCCCTGCTGCTCACCGTCGACCCGCTCCACGGCCTTCAGCACGGGTGCGACGCGCTCGCTCGCCGTCTCGGGGTCGCCGCGCATCTCGAACTGGACCAGCGCGCTGTGCCCGTCCGCCGAAATGGTCTTCGTCGTGTACGGGGAGGTCACCGCGGTCACTTCGCCGGTGGCCTGGACGGCCTTCATCACGGCCGCGACGGCGGACCGGAACTGCGGTGAGGTGGCCTTCAGCGACGTGGCGCCCGTCCCGTCGGACCGGATGAGCACGCTCTCGCCCGCCGGGTCCTTCAGCCCCGCGTCCTCGGTGATCTGCACGGCCCGGCCCACCTCGCCGGACATCTGGTCGCTCTCCTTGACGTCGACCCGCCCCGCCGCGGAGCCGAGCCCCATGGCCAGCACGACGAAGAGCACCCATACGGTCACCGCCGCCCAGCGGTGCCGCGCGCTCCAGCCGCCCGCCCGGGCGGCGATGCCCCTCACCCGCGGCGTCCCCGTGCGCACCGAATCCACTTTCCCCATGACGGGCTTGCCCCCTCCGAGCGGCGCCGGCCCACCGCCGGCGTCTCTGCTTCGAACGTAGGGGCGGAATCAAGCCTTCTCCTCCTGCTCCGTGCCGAGCGGGCGGGCTCTCGTCTCCGCCTTGCGGACCGGTCGGGTCCCGGGACGGATGACAGAGGCCCCTTACACGTAACGGCGGTTGGGGCCGTGCGCCCGACTCGGGTGCCGCTGGCCGGTTTTTTATTACGAAACCTTGTTGAGTAAGTCACAGGCACATGAAGGTCTTGATCTGAGCGCGTCAATGGGCGAGGGTTTCGAGCCAACCCCCGGAGATCTTCCGGCCGAGGGCCAATCCCCCCACAAAGAATGACGAGGAGACCCCTCTTCATGGCAATTCACAAGCGCGCACGCCGGATCAAGCTCACTGCCGGGATCACCGCAGTAGCCGCCGCAGCCGGAGTCACCCTGCTGGGCAGCCCCTTCGCCGGCGCGGCGCCCGCCCCCGCGACGGGGAAGGTCTACGGCGCCGAGGCGGCGACTGCCGTCTCCGGCAGCTACATAGTCATGCTGGACCAGAAGGCCGACAAGGCGAAGCTCGCCAAGGAGTACGGCGGCAAGCTCAAGCGCAACTACAGCTCCGCCATCAACGGCTTCTCCGCCAGCGGCCTTTCGCAGACCGAGGCCAAGCGGCTCGCGGCCGACCCGTCCGTCTCCAAGGTCGTCCAGAACAAGAAGTTCCACATCAGCGCCACGCAGGACAGCCCGCCCTCCTGGGGTCTGGACCGCATCGACCAGGCGGAGACCGCGGGCGACAACGCGTACACCTACCCGGACAGTGCGGGTGAGGGCGTGACCGCGTACGTCATCGACACCGGCGTCCGCACCACGCACAAGGAGTTCGAGGGCCGGGCCAGTTCGGGCTTCGACGCCATCGACAACGACGACAGCGCCGACGACGGCAACGGCCACGGGACCCATGTGGCGGGAACCATCGCCGGTGCGACGTACGGCGTCGCGAAGAAGGCCAAGGTCGTCGCCGTCCGCGTCCTGGACGACTCCGGCTCGGGCACCACCGAGCAGGTGGTCGCCGGCATCGACTGGGTCACCGAGAACCACCAGGGCCCCTCCGTCGCCAACATGAGCCTCGGCGGCGGCGCGGACGAAGCGCTCGACGCCGCGGTCAAGAAGGCCATCGCCTCCGGTGTCACCTTCGCGGTGGCCGCGGGGAACGAGTCGGGCGACGCGGGCGAGGGCTCCCCGTCCCGCGTGCCGGAGGCGATCACGGTCGCCTCGTCCACGGTGGACGACGAGCAGTCCTCGTTCTCCAACTACGGCTCGGTCGTGGACATCTACGCCCCGGGCTCGGACATCACCTCGTCCTGGAACGACAGCGACGACGGCTCCAACACCATCTCCGGCACGTCCATGGCCACCCCGCACGTCGTCGGTGCCGCCGCCGTCTACCTGGCCGGGCACCCGGACGCCACCCCGGCGGAGGTCTCCACGGCGCTGACCGACGGAGCCACCCCGGACGCCATCAGCAACGCCACCGAAGGCACGGCGAACAAGCTGCTGAAGATCGTCGAGTAACGGCTCCACCCCCTGACCGGCGGCCACCGCGCCCTCCCCCACGGGGCGCGGCGGCCGCACGGCTCCGGGCGATCGTCCTATGGTGTGCCCATGACGATGTACGCGGCGCTGCTGCGCGGGATCAACGTGAGCGGCCACAAGAAGATCCCGATGGCCGACCTCCGCGCACTGCTCACCGGCCTGGGCCATGGCGACGTCCGCACCCACCTGCAGAGCGGCAACGCGGTCTTCAGCAGTGCGGCGGACGACGAGAACGCACTCGCCACAGAGCTCGAGCGGGCCATCGAGGAGCGGTTCGGCTTCGACGTGCCGTGTCTGGTCCGGGACGGCAGCTACCTCGCGGCCGTGGCCGACGCCTGCCCCTTCCCCGCCGCCGAGCTCGAAGCCAGGCAACTGCACGTCACCTACTTCGACCGGCCGGTCGACGCCGCACGCTTCGCCCCGCTGGACGCCGCGGCGTTCCTCCCCGAGGAGTTCCGGGTCGGCGAGCGCGCCCTCTATCTCTACGCACCCGACGGACTGGGCCGCTCCAAGCTGGCCGCGGCGCTCTCCCGGCCCTCCCTCAACAAGGGCCTCATCGCCACCTCGCGCAACTGGAACACCGTCACCAGACTCGCGGAGATGACCGGAGGCGACGCGTGAGCGAGCCGTCGCCGGGCGTGGCCGCGGCGGTCGAGGGCGAACTCCGCCTCCTCGACCCGCTGGTCCGGGCCTCCACCGAACTCCTCGTCCAGGTGCTGCACCCCGACTTCCATGAGGTCGACACCGCCGGGCGGCACTGGGACCGCGACACGGTCATCACCTCGCTGATCTCGGGCAGGGCCCCGCGCCCGGGTCCGCTCACCGCCTCACTGATGCGCGGGGTCCAGCTCGCCGACGAGCTCGTCCACGTCACCTTCGACACCGAGGCCAGGGGGAAGCGCGCCCACCGCAGTTCGCTGTGGCGGCTCACCGCGGCGGGGTGGCTGCTCTACTACCACCAGGCCACGCCCTTCGTCACCGGACCGGCAGCCGACGAGTGAGCGGCCCCGTCAGCGACGGACGGCCCGCTGGGCCCGCGCCGTCCACCGGCCGTCGGTGCGGGCGATCCGCACCGGATGGCCGAAGCAGTCGCTGACCTGCTTCGTGGTCAGCACCTCGTCCGCCGCCCCCGAGGCCACACACCGTCCGCCGCGCAGCAGCATCGCATGCGTGGTGGAGGCGGGCAGCTCTTCCAGATGGTGCGTGACCAGCACCGTCGCCAGCTCCGGGTTCTCCTCCCGCAGCGCGTCCAGACTGTCCAGCAGTTGTTCCCGGGCAGCCAGGTCCAGCCCGGTGGCCGGCTCGTCGAGCAGCAGCAGCCGGGGCTGCGGCATGAGGGCGCGGGCGATGAGCGTACGGCCCCGCTCACCCTGCGACAGCGCCGGCCAGCGGGACTTCGCCTTGCCGCCCATGCCCAGCATCTCCAGCAGTCCTTCGGCGCGCTCCCGCTGTTCCGGGCGGGCCGACCAGCGGGGCACCGGCTCGACCGAGTTGGTCAGACCCGTCAGCACCACGTCGTGCACCGTCAGCGGGGAGCGCAGCGGGTGGCGCGGATCGACATGCCCGAGCAGCGTCCGCAGCTCCCGCAGATCGACCCGCCCCAGGGTGCGGCCCAGCACCTCGACCGAGCCCAGGGTCGGATGCGTCTTCGCGCCGAGCAGCCCCAGCAGGGTGCTCTTGCCAGCCCCGTTGGCACCCAGCAGCGCCCAGTGCTCCCCGCCGCGCACCGTCAGCGAGACGGAGTCGAGCAGGACCTTCCCGTCCCGTACGAGACAGACGCCGTCGGCCCTGATCACCGGCACCGAGGTGGTGGGGACAGGAGGTGCGAGGGCGGCGGTGGTGGTCACGTGCGGGTGCTCCTTCATGCGGATGCGAGCGCGTCCAGACGGCTCATGTCCTCGGTGGACAGCAGGATTTCCCGGGCCCGGAGGTTCTCCGTCAGATGGACGGGCGAACCGGTGCCCGGAGTCGGGCACAGTGCGGGGGAGTGGTGCAGCAGCCAGGCGAGGGCGATCTGCCCGCGGGTGGCGCCGTGGCGATCCGCGATCAGGGCGAGCGCGGCGGCGCCCTCCCTGGTCAGCGCGCCGTTGGCCAGCGGGAACCAGGGCAGGAAGGCCAGGCCGTGGGTCTCGCACACCTTCAGTACCGCGTCCGACGAGCGGTCGAGGAGGTTGAAACGATTCTGCACCGAGGCGATCCCGGTCAGGGAGAGCGCCTGCTCCAGCTGCTCGGCGGTAAGGGTGTCCAGGCCGATATGCCGGATCTTACCCTCCTGCCGCAGCGCATCCAGAGTGCCCAGCTGTTCGGCCATCGGCACCTGCGGGTCCAGCCGGTGCAGCTGGTAGAGGTCGATCCGGTCGGTGCGCAGCCGGCGCAGGCTGGCCTCGCACATCGCCCGCAGCTGCTCGGGCCGCCCCGCGATGTGCCAGGCACTGTCACCTGTCCGCACGACGCCGCCCTTGGTCGCGATCACCAGATCCTCGCGATACGGGTGCAGCGCCTCGGCGACCAGTTCCTCGGCCACATCCGGGCCGTAGTTGTCGGCGGTGTCGATCAGGGTGACGCCCTGCTCGACCGCTGCCCTGAGCACGGCCAGCGCATCCTGCCGGTCCCCGCGAGGGCCCCAGTACCCCGGGCCGGTCAGCTGGGCGGTGCCGTAGCCGAGGCGGCGCACGGGGAGTTCGCCGCCGAGGAGGAAGGAGTGGCCGGGCGACGGGAGAGCGGTAGGCATGAGGGGAACAGTAGTCCGGGTGCCCCCTACACCTTCCGGCCGCCGTCTCCGTTGCCCAAGACCGGGGCGGCCGCCGGTCCCGGCGTGCGAAACAGGAGGACCGGGCACTTCCGAGCTTTCCCGCCGAGGTCACCGCCGACGGCCCGGCCGCCGGCTTCGCGCGGGCCCAGGCCCTGAGCGGACGCGATCCGCAGGAGGCCGCCGGATGAAGTGGCCCAGTCCAGCGGCGGCCCAATGGCCCGCAGAATGGGGCCACCGGCTGGCTAGGCTCAGGTCATGACCACTCACCGCAGCCCGGCACCCGGCAGGACCGTCGTCGACTTCTTCTTCGACCCGGCGTGCCCGTTCGCCTGGATCACCTCCCGCTGGATGCTGGAGGTGGAGCAGCAGCGCGACATCGAACTCCGCTTCCACGTGATGAGCCTCCACCTGCACAACATCGGCAACGAGCTGCCCGAGTGGTACCGCACCCTGGTCGACAAGTCGATCGGACCGGTGCGCGTCGCTGCCGCCGCGGCCGAACAGCACGGCGACGGCGTCCTGCGCGACCTCTACACGGCCTTCGGCACCCGGATCCACCGGCAGAAGAACGAGGACTTCGACGAGGTGATCGCCCAGTCGCTCGACGAGCTCGGTCTGCCGGCCGGGCTGGCCGCCGCCGCGCACGCGCAGACGTACGACGAGGCGCTGCGGCGCAGCCATGACGCGGGCAAGGACCCGGAGGCGGACGGGTATGTGGGCACGCCCACCATCCATGTCGACGGGACCGTCTGGTTCGGGCCGGTGCTGCGGGCGGTGCCGCGCGGCGAGGAGGCGGCGCGGCTGTTCGACAGCTTCCGGGTGCTCGCCGGCCACCAGGACTTCTTCGAGCTCAAGCGCACCCGCACGGGCGGCCTCGACGTGGGCTGAGCACGGCCTGGGCGCCCGGCGCCGGCCTACGCGCTGAGCGACGCCGGCCGGGCGGCCGCCGTCCGGGCCCCGTCGTACCGGTCCAGCAGCAGCCGCGCCAGCTCCGGCGACGGGCCCAGCACCCCGGCCAGGACATCCGCGCCGGACTCGGCCGCTCCCGCCGCGATGCGGTCCGGGAGGCGGCCCGGCGCGATGACGTAGGGGGCGACCGCCACGCGGCCCACGCCCTCGGCCCGCAGGGCCCGTACCGCGTCCTCGGTACGGGGAAGGGATGCGGAGGCGAACGCAGGCCGCACGGAACACCAACCGGTGTGCCGCAGCTCCCGCGCGATTTCAGCGATCACTGCGATCGCCTCCGGGTCTGTGGAGCCCGCCGAGGCCAGGACGAGCCCGGTCGAGCCTCTGTCGCCGGGGCGGACCCCGGCCTCGTGCAGCCGCCGCTCCAGCGCGGAGTTCAGCAGCGGCGAGGGGCCGAGCACCTCCGCCTGCCGCACGCGTAGCCGCGGAAGCCTGGTACGGGCCTCCCGCAGCACCGCCGGGATGTCGGACTTGGCGTGGAAGGCCCGGGTGAGCAGCAGCGGAAGAGCCACCACGTCACCCGCGCCCTGTGCGGCCAGCCGCTCCAGGACCCGCGGCACCGACGGTGCGTTGAAGTCCAGGAACCCGGTTTCCACCCGCAGCCCGGGCCGCAGCGCCCGCACCCGCGCGGTGAGCGCGTGCACGGTCGCGGCGTGCCGCGGATCACGGCTGCCGTGGGCGACGACGAGGAGCACCGGAGAAGTCATGACAAGGCTCAGCTCTTGACGAGGAGACCGCGGCTGCGCAGCACCCACCGCTCCAGCGGACTGAAGATGAGCAGGTCGATGGCGATACCGACGATCAGGATCAGGAAGATGGCGAGGAAGACCATCGACATGCTGCTGGTCTCACGGCCCTGCTCCAGCAACTGTCCGAGGCCCACACCGAGATCGGGCGACGAGGCGATGATCTCGGCGGCCATCAGCGAGCGCCAGGAGAACGCCCAGCCCTGCTTCAGCCCCGCCAGATAGCCCGGCAGCGACGCGGGGAGCACGATGTGCCAGGTGCCGCGCAGCCCGGTGGCGCCCAGCGTCTGGCCGGCCCGCAGGTGCAGCGGCGGGATCTGGTCGACGCCGGCGACCAGGCCGTTGGCGATCGACGGGACGGCGCCCAGCAGGATCACCGCGTACATCATCCTGTCGTCGAGCCCCAGCCAGATGACCGCGGGCGGCACCCACGCCACCGACGGCAGCGACTGGAGACCGGAGAGCACCGGGCCGATCGCCGCGCGGATCACCTTCACGCGCGAGACCAGCAGCCCGAGCGGCGTGCCGATGACGAGTGCGAGGAGGAAGCCGAGCAGACCGCGCGAGACGCTGGTCCAGATGTAGCCGAGCAGGGTGCCCTGCGCCCAGGCGTTGGACACCTCGTCCCAGACCTGGGACGGCGAGGGCAGTTTGTAGTCGTCGGTGACCTTCGCCCAGATCAGGATCTGCCAGACGATGAGCACCAGTGCGACGGCCACCACCGGAGGCAGCACCTTCTGCACCAGCACCTGGCGCACCGGCGTCCGGGTCACCCGCACCGCGTCGAGCGCGTCGAGCCCCGCTTCGAGGCCGGCCATGTCCCGGGCGGCGTCCTTCGGCGCGCCGTCCTTGACGGTCGTCTCAGTGCTGGCCATGTCGGCGGATCTCCCCACGCAGTTGTTCGGTGATCTCGACGGACAGCTCCGCCACCGCGGTGTCCTCGATGCGGCGCGGCTGCTCGATGTCGACCGTCCACTCCCGGGCGATGCGGCCCGGCCGCGAGGAGAGCAGGACGACCCGCTCGGCGAGCCGGACCGCCTCCCGCACGTTGTGCGTGACGAAGAGGACGGACACGTTCGTCTCGCGCCAGATCCGGGTCAGCTCGTCGTGCAGCACATCCCGGGTGATGGCGTCGAGCGCGGCGAACGGCTCGTCCATCAGCAGCAGTTGGCTGTCCTGGGCGAGCGCGCGGGCCATCGCCACACGCTGGCGCATACCGCCCGAGAGTTCATGCACCCGCTTGCCGTACGCCCCGCCCAGCCGGACGAGTTCGAGCAGCCGCTCCGCCTCGGTGCGGCGCTCCGACTTCGGTACGCCGCGCAGCCGCAGCGCCAGTTCGATGTTCTTGCCCGCGGTCAGCCACGGGAAGAGGGCGTGCTCCTGGAACATCAGGGCCGGCCGCCCGCCGGGGGTCTCGATGGACCCCGCGGAAGGACGGTCGAGCCCGGCCACCAGATTGAGCAGCGTCGATTTACCGCACCCGGAAGCTCCCAGGAGGGTGACGAACTCGCCGGGAGCGACATCGAGCGTGATGTCGTCCAGGACGAGCTGCTGTCCCTCCGGTCCGGCGAAGGACTTCGAGACGTGGTCGATCCGGGCGGCCTGCCCGACCGCCGTACGGTCCGCGGCCTTGGTGAGCGTGGTCGTCGCCATGGTCGTCACCTCCTGGGAGATCCTGGAACGGTCGGGTGGTTACTTGACGCCGAGACCGGCGTCGGCGACCTCGGGCTTGCCCGCGGCCTTGAGGATCTTGTTCAGCGGCTTCAGGTCGTAGATGCCCGTCAGATCCGTCTCGTCCAGCAGGCCGGCCTTCACGGCGTGCTTGGCCTCCGTGTCGAGCGTGGCGGCCAGCGGGTCATCGGTGAACTGGATCGACTTCCACGCCGGGTCGAGGACGTCCGCCGGCAGTTCCTTGCCGGACAGCGTCTTGAGCGCGGTGTTGGCGGACGCCTTCGCCTTGTCCGGGTTGGCGTTGATCCACGTGTTGGTGTTGACCGACCCGCGCAGCACCGCCTCGACGACGTCGGGGTGCTCGGTGAGGAACTTCTGCGACACGATGATGTTCGTGATCACGAACTTGTTGTCCGGCCAGAGCTTCGACTCGTCGAGGAGCACCTTCGCGCCCTGCGCGACCAGCTTGGACGCGGTCGGCTCCGGGACCCAGGCGCCGTCGATGGAACCGGACTTGTAGGCGTCCGGGGTCACCTTGTTGTCCGTGCGGACGACGGAGACGTCGCCCTTGCCGCTCTGCGCGTCGACCTTCCAGCCCTTTTCGGAGATCCAGTTGAGGAACGCCACGTCCTGGGTGTTGCCGAGCTGCGGGGTCGCGATCTTCTTGCCCTTGAGGTCGTCCAGGGTCTTGACCTTCTTGGGGTTCACGACCAGCTTCACACCGCCGGAAGCCGAACCGCCGATGATGCGAAGGCTCTTGCCCTTGGACTTCGTGAAGCCGTTGATGGAGGGCGAGGGGCCGATGAAGCCGATGTCGATCGAACCGGCGTTGAGCGCCTCGATCTCGGACGGACCCGCGTTGAACGTCGAGGGCTTGACCTCGGTGGAGCCGAGCTCCTTGGCGATGATGCCTTCCTGGATGCCGACCAGGGCGGTGGCGTGCGTGAGGTTCGGGAAGTAGCCGATCTTCACGGTGTCCGTGGAGAGCTTCTTGCCGTCGGAGGAGACGTTCGCCTTCTTGGCGTCGTCGTCCTTCGAGTCGGAACCGTAGCCGCAGGCGGTGAGCGCCACGGCGAGCAGCGGCAGAGCGGCGGCAGCGGCGAGGCTGCGGCGAAGCGTGGTGCTGGGGGCAGGCACGGGAGGATTTCCTCTCGGAGGCCCGGTGCTCACGTCCCTCGGTGGTCCGGGGAGGTGGCCGGGAGGTCGGCAGGTCTTCGTCTGAACTGGCGGTGCAGGCGGTGCTGTTGGTGCTGCCGGGCGCGCAGGCAGTGCGCGTACGTCATCGCGCACATCGCGCAACCCCGCCCTGGCCGCTGCCGAGGGCGCCGCTGCCGACGCGGCCGCCCTCCTTCGCGAAGGTCGAGAAGATGTCGATACTCATCAGAAGTCCCACTCCGCGTCGTCGTCCGCCGGAGCCTCGGCCTGCGTCACGGCGGCGAACGAGGCGCCCGCCATGCCGGCCGAGAGGGTGGTGCCGTCCGCCGGGTCGATCAGGAGGAAGGAACCGGTGCGGCGCGAGTCGGAGTACGCGTCGAGCGCGAGCGGCTCGGCGGTACGCACCACGACCCGGCCGATGTCGTTGGCGACGAGCTGCCCGGGTGCCGGGTGCTGGGAGAGGTCGTCCAGGGTCAGCCGCGACGGGATGTCCTTGACGATCGCCTTGACCGTACGGGTGGTGTGCTTGATCAGTACCCGCTGGCCCACGGTGAGCGGCTGGTCCGCGACGTGGCAGACGGTCGCCTCGACGTCCTGGGTGACGGCCGGCGCGTCGTCCACGGGTGCGATGAGGTCGCCGCGCGAGACGTCGATGTCGTCGGCCAGCCGGACGGTCACCGACTGGGGGGCCCAGGCGATGTCCACGCTGTCGCCCAGCAGGTCGATCCCGGCGATCGTCGACGTACGCCCCGAGGGCAGTACGGTGACGGGCTCGCCGACCCGGAACACACCGGCGGCGATCTGGCCGGCGTAGCCGCGGTAGTCGGGGTGCTCGGCCGTCTGCGGGCGGATCACGTACTGCACGGGGAAGCGGGCGTGGCAGGCGGTGAGGTCATGGCTGACCGGGACCGTCTCCAGGTGCTCCAGGACCGTCGGGCCGCCGTACCAGTCCATGTTGGCGGACGGTTCCACGACGTTGTCGCCGGCCAGGGCGGAGATCGGGATCGCGGTGATCTCCGGGACACCGAGGGAGGCCGCGTAGGCGGTGAACTCCTCGGCTATCGCGGCGAACACCGGCTCCGCGTACTCGACCAGGTCCATCTTGTTGACGGCCAGCACCACGTGCGGGACGCGGAGCAGGGCGGCGACGGCGGCGTGCCGGCGGGTCTGCTCGACGACACCGTTGCGGGCGTCGACCAGGACCACGGCCAGCTCGGCCGTGGAGGCGCCCGTCACCATGTTGCGGGTGTACTGCACATGGCCCGGGGTGTCGGCGAGGATGAACCGGCGCCGGGTGGTGGCGAAGTAGCGGTAGGCGACATCGATGGTGATGCCCTGCTCGCGCTCGGCCCGCAGCCCGTCGGTCAGCAGCGCCAGGTCCGGCGCCTCCTGGCCGCGGTTGCGGGACGCGTGCTCGACGGCCTCCAGCTGGTCGGTGAGGACCGACTTGGAGTCGTGCAGAAGCCGTCCCACGAGGGTGGACTTGCCGTCGTCGACGGACCCCGCGGTGGCGAACCGCAGCAGGGTGGTGGTCGACAACTGCTCGGCGAACTGGGTCGGTGTCGTCATCTTAGAAGTACCCCTCGCGCTTGCGGTCTTCCATCGCGGCCTCGGACATCTTGTCGTCGGCGCGGGTCGCACCCCGCTCGGTGAGCCGGGAGGCGGCGATCTCGGTGATCACGGCGTCCAGGGTGGTGGCGTCGGAGTCGACGGCGCCGGTGCAGGACATGTCGCCGACCGTGCGGTAGCGGACCTGGCGGATCTCGGTCTTCTCGTGCTCCTTGGGGCCGCCCCAGTCGCCCGCGGTCAGCCACATGCCGGCCCGGTTGAAGACCTCGCGCTCGTGGGCGAAGTAGATCTCCGGGAGCTCGATCCCTTCCCGCTCGATGTACTGCCAGACATCGAGCTCGGTCCAGTTGGAGATCGGGAACACCCGGACGTGCTCACCGGCGGCGTGCCGGCCGTTGTACAGCTGCCAGAGCTCGGGGCGCTGGCGGCGCGGGTCCCACTGGGAGAACTCGTCACGCAGCGAGAAGACCCGCTCCTTGGCGCGCGCCTTCTCCTCGTCGCGGCGGCCGCCGCCGAACACCGCGTCGAAGCGGTGCTGCTGGATCGCCTCGGTCAGCGGCACGGTCTGCAGCGGGTTGCGGGTGCCGTCCGGGCGCTCGCGGAGCTTCCCGGCGTCGATGTACTCCTGGACGGAGGCGACGTGCAGGCGCAGCCCGTGCTCGGCGACCGTGCGGTCGCGGTACTCCAGGACCTCGGGGAAGTTGTGCCCGGTGTCCACGTGCAGCAGGGTGAACGGCACCGGCGCGGGCGCGAACGCCTTGAGCGCCAGGTGCAGCATCAGGATCGAGTCCTTGCCGCCGGAGAACAGGATCACCGGCCGCTCGAACTCCCCCGCCACCTCGCGGAAGATGTGCACCGCCTCGGACTCCAGGGAGTCCAGGTGGCTGAGTGCGTACGGATTGGCGGTGCCTTCCGACACAGTCGCGACAGTGGTCACGCTGCACCCCTCTCGCTCAGCAGCGCGTACAGCTCCGCCGCGGACTCCTGCACGGTCTGCCGGTGCGACTCGATCCGCAGATCAGGCGACTCGGGGGCCTCGTAGGGGTCGTCCACCCCGGTCAGCCCGCTGATCTCGCCCGCCGCCTGCTTGGCGTAGAGCCCCTTCACGTCGCGCACCGAGCACACGTCGACCGGAGTGGCGACGTGCACCTCCAGGTACGCGGTGCCCTCGGCCTGGTGGCGCTTGCGGACCGCGTCCCGGCTGTCCGCGTACGGCGCGATGACCGGGACGAGCACCTTCACGCCGTTGGCCGCCAGGAGTTCGGCGACGAAGCCGATCCGCTGGACGTTGGTGTGCCGGTCCTCGCGGGAGAAGCCGAGGCCCGCCGAGAGGAACTCCCGGATCTCGTCGCCGTCGAGCACCTCCACCCGGTGGCCCTCGCCGCGCAGCCGCCCGGCGAGTTCGTACGCGATGGTGGTCTTGCCCGCGCTCGGCAGACCGGTCAGCCAGATCGTGGCTCCCGTCTCCGTCACGCTCATCGAAGTCTCCTGATCAGTCGTCATCAGCCGTGCAGCCCGCACTCTGTCTTGCCGCTCCCGGCCCAGCGGCCGGCCCGGGCGTCCTCGCCCTCCAGCACCCGGCGGGTGCAGGGCGCACAGCCCACGGAGGCGTAACCGTCCATCAGCAGCGGGTTGGTGAGCACGCCGTGCTCCGCGACGTACGCGTCGACGTCCTCCTGGGTCCAGCGGGCGATCGGCGAGACCTTGACCTTCTGCCGCTTCTCGTCCCAGCCGACCACCGGGGTGCTCGCCCGGGTGGGGGACTCGTCGCGACGCAGGCCGGTCGCCCAGGCCGTGTACGAAGTCAGGCCCTGCTCCAGCGGATTGACCTTGCGCAGCTTGCAGCAGAGGTCGGGGTCGCGGTCGTGCAGCTTCGGCCCGTACTCGGCGTCCTGCTCGGCCACGCTCTGCCGCGGCGTCAGGGTGATGACGTTGACGTCCATCACCGCCTCCACCGCGTCCCGGGTGCCGATCGTCTCGGGGAAGTGGTATCCGGTGTCGAGGAAGACCGCGTCCACACCGGGCAGGGCCCGGGAGGCCAGGTGGGCGACGACCGCGTCCTCCATCGAGGAGGTGACACAGAAGCGCCCGCCGAAGGTCCGGGTGGCCCACTGCAGGATCTCCAGGGCGGAGGCGTCCTCCAGCTCCCGGCCCGCACGCTCGGCCAGGTCCTTGAGATCTTCCGCGGTGAGCTCTTCGGTCTGCAGGGTGTGCGTCATATCCCGTCCCCTTCCACGTCGTTGCGCTGCAGCCCCCGGGTCAGCAGACCCAGGAACTTCAGCTGGAACGCCCGGTTGCAGGAGGCGCATTCCCAGGCGCCGTGCCCGGTCTCGTGGGGGCGCAGGTCCTCGTCACCGCAGTAGGGGCAGTAGAACGGTGCCGCGCGCTCGCTCATGACAGCGACTCCGCACTGGCCCGTGCGGCCCAGGTGGCGAAGCGCTCGTCGTCCTCGCGCTCCTTCTGGAAGTTCCCCAGCACCCGCTCGACGTAGTCGGGCAGCTCGGCCGAAGTGACCTTCAGGCCACGGACCTTGCGGCCGAAGCCGGCCTCCAGGCCGAGCGCGCCGCCGAGGTGCACCTGGTAGCCCTCCACCTGGTTGCCCTCGGCGTCCAGCATGAGCTGGCCCTTGAGGCCGATGTCCGCGGTCTGGATGCGGGCGCAGGCGTTGGGGCAGCCGTTGATGTTGATGGTGAGCGGCTCGTCGAACTCCGGCAGGCGGCGCTCCAGTTCGTCGATGAGCGCGGCGCCGCGCGCCTTCGTCTCGACGATCGCCAGCTTGCAGTACTCGATGCCGGTGCAGGCCATCGTGCCGCGGCGGAACGAGGACGGCTTCACCTGGAAGCCGAGTTCCTCCAGGCCGGCGGAGAGCGACTCGACCTGGTCCTGCTCCACGTCGAGGATGATCATCTTCTGTTCGACGGTGGTACGCACCCGGCCCGAGCCGTGTGCCTCGGCGAGATCGGCGATCTTCGCCAGGGTGGCGCCGTCGACCCGGCCGACCCGGGGCGCGAAGCCCACGTAGAACCGGCCGTCCTGCTGCTGGTGGACACCGATGTGGTCGCGCCACCGGCTGCTGGGCTCCGCGGGGGCGGGACCGTCCAGCAGCGGGCGCTTGAGGTATTCGTCCTCCAGCACCTGGCGGAACTTGGCGGGGCCCCAGTCGGCCATCAGGAACTTCAGCCGGGCGCGGGTGCGCAGCCGCCGGTAGCCGTAGTCCCGGAAGATCCCGACGACTCCGGCCCAGACGTCGGCGACCTCGTCCAACGGCACCCAGGCGCCGAGCCGTTCGGCCAGCCGGGGGTTGGTGGAGAGCCCGCCGCCGACCCAGAGGTCGAAGCCGGGGCCGTGCTCGGGGTGGACGACGCCGACGAAGGCGATGTCGTTGATCTCGTGGACCACGTCCTGCACGGGCGAGCCGGAGATCGCGGTCTTGAACTTGCGCGGCAGGTTGGAGAACTCCTTGCTGCCGATGTACCGGTCGTGGATCTCGTCGACCGCCGGGGTCCCGTCGATGATCTCGTCGGCGGCGATACCCGCCACCGGGGAACCGATGATCACTCGGGGGCAGTCGCCGCAGGCCTCCGTGGTGGACAGGCCGACGGCCTCCAGCTTCTGCCAGATGGCCGGGACGTCCTCGATGCGGATCCAGTGCAGCTGGATGTTCTGCCGGTCGGTGACGTCGGCGGTGCCCCGCGCGTACTCGTGCGAGACCTCACCGATCGCCCGCAGCTGCGCCGTCGTCAGCCGGCCGCCGTCGATGCGGACCCGGAGCATGAAGTACCGGTCGTCCAGCTCCTCCGGCTCCAGCACGGCGGTCTTGCCGCCGTCGATCCCGGGCTTGCGCTGGGTGTACAGGCCCCACCAGCGCATGCGTCCGCGAAGGTCGTTGGGGTCGATCGAGTCGAACCCGCGCTTGGAGTAGATCGTCTCAATGCGTGTCCGCACGTTGAGACTGTCGTCGTCCTTCTTGAACTGCTCATTGCCGTTGAGAGGGGTGTAGTGCCCCAGGGCCCACTGACCCTCGCCGCGGTGGCGTCCTGCCTTGCGGCGGGGCGCGGCGGGCGCAGGCTGTTCCGGGGTAGCGGCCATGACAGTACGTCCTTCGGGACTGCAGGAGGGCGGCTCTGAACTGCACACTGGCGTCGAGGCGCGGCGGTGCGCAGGGTTTGCAGAGAAAGGGGGCGCGGCGGTGCTGGTGACTCTCAGCCTGCCGGACAGATGGCGCTGGACATGCGGCCGAGGTCGACGTGGCGTCGACTCACCAAGGCAATTCCAGTTCCAGACATGACGGAAGCGTGTCACGCGAATCTCGGGCCAGTCCACCACGATCCACGATGTGGACGAGACTGTCTCGACAGGTGAAACGCTGTGGCGCCCGTCACTGATGTGGCGGGCGCCTGGCCGTCCGGAAAACCGGACAACCACGTGCATTTCTTACCAGTGGCCTCGTTACGGAAGCAGCGTCCGGCCGGAATCGGGCCAGGGGCCCGGCGAGGCGACCTCGGGCTCCAGCTCGGTCCGGGTGTCGAAGAGCCGGAAGCCGCGGCGCAGGTAGTTGTCCATGGCGTGCGGGCCGTCCTTGGAGCACGTGTGCAGCCACACCCGCTTCGTCGCGGGCCGCTCCGGCCACCGCTGCGCCAGGTCCCAGGCCCGGGCCGCCCCGTACGAGAGCAGATGGCCGCCGATCCGGCGCCCCCGGAACGCCGGTATGAGGCCGAAGTACATGATCTCGACCGCGCCGTCGTCCTGCGGGTCCAGCTCGATGTACCCGGCCGGTGTCCCGTTGGCGTAGGCCACCCAGGTCTCCGCACCCGGACGGTCCAGCGCCTCCTGCCACTGCGCGTACGTCATCGTGAGCCGGTCCGTCCACCGGATGTCACCGCCGACCGCTGTGTAGAGGAAGCGGCTGAACTCGGGCAGCGGCACCTCGGACCGGACGATCCGGACGTCACCCTCCGGTGCGGCCGAGGGCCGCAGATCATCGGGTGAGGTCTGTTCCAGCGACCAGACGGTCACCTCGGAGGTCGGGTCGGCGGCTCGCGCGGGGTTGCTCATGACTGCCAGAGAACCATGCCCCGCGGCCCCGGCCCAAGCCGGTCCCGGTGGGCGGACGCCCCGGACCTGCGAGAACCCCCTCAGGTGGCGGTGGTGCTGCGCGCCGCCACCACCACCGGAGCCTTCGAGCGCGGCAGCAGATCGCCCGGGTGCTCCGGATGGATCACCTCCACCTCGACCCCCTCGCCGAAGCGGTACGGGCGGTGCGCCAGCACCTCCGCGAGATGGCGGCGCAGCCGTGAGATCTCGGCCCGCACCGTCACGGTCCTGGTCGGATCGCCGAAGATGTCCTGCGCCAGCTCGGACGCGGAACGCCCCTCACGGTGCAGCGCGAGCGCGTACAGCAGCTCGGCGTGGCGCGGCGAGAGCCGCTGCGTCCAGGTGCCCACCGGGCTCACCACGTTCACCGCGAGGCTGCGCGGCCGGCTCAGGTCGAGCACGACCCGGCGCGGCGGGCTGTCCATCGCGCCGTCCGCCACCTGCACCAGCCAGCCGCCCGGCAGCGGCTCCACCCGGCACATCCCGAGGGAGGGCAGCCACACCCGGCCCGGCTGCAGGGACTTCGGCAGCGGCAGCCGGTCCACCGGCGGCATCCCGGTGACCGCCGCCAGCCAGCCGTGGCTGTCCACGGCGAGCGCCCGCCCGCCCAGCCGGCACAGCATCGGCGCCGCCACCGAGCGCAGCCGGTCGATCGCCTCCAGGTGCCGGGTCCTCATCTCGCTCTCGGCCAGCCGGGCCACCGAACCGACCAGGGCCAGCGTCATGGGATGGAAGGTGGACGCCGGACCGCTGATGTCGACGATCCCCATCAGCCGGTTGTCCCGCGGGTCGCGCACCGGAGCCGCCGCGCACGTCCAGCCGTGCAGCGTGCGGACGAAATGCTCCGCGGAATGGACCTGCACCGGGGCGCGCGAGGCGAGTGCCGTCCCGATCGCGTTGGTGCCCGTGATCTCCTCCGACCAGGCGGCGCCTTCCTCCAGGCAGATGTCGTCGGCCCGGCGCAGCACTCCCGCGTTGCCCTGGCGCCACAGCACCCGGCCCTCCACGTCGGTGACGACCATGATCTGCTGCGAGGCGTCGGCGATGTCCGCCAGACCGTCGCCGAGCAGCGGCATCACCTCACCCAGCGTGGAACTCCGGCGCCGGTGCTCGATCTCGTCCAGCTCCAGCAGGACGCTGTGCGTGGTCTGCTCCGGATCGATCCCGCTGCGCAGCACCCGGTCCCAGGAGGCCCCGATCTCGGCCCGCGGCGCGGCGGGCATCCGCTCGCCCGCCATCCTCGCCTCACGGGCCCGGTGGACCAGGCGGGCGGCCAGGCGGGCCTCCTGGCCGGCGAGCCGCATCACGTCGACAGGACTCGTCTCCATGCCGGTTTCCCCCTCTTGCCTGTGCCGGACCCCGGTCAAAAGGCCACGGGGCCCCCATCCTGCCGTTGCAAGGACCCTGATATCGCAACTCCACACAATGGTTGCAACCCTCTGCAACTCTGGCGACGGCCCCCCGACCCGTACGAGAGTGGCGCACACCGGACGGCGGGCCCCGGCCCGCGGACCCGGTGTGTACAGCATGGGGGGTGGTGCCGTGTCGGCGCAGCACCACCCCCTGTTGCTACCCGGCGCCCCGCGCGGTGGGCGGGCCCCGGCGGCGTCAGCACTCCACCGGACGCGCCCGTTCCACCACCGCTGCCAGATCGAGGCTGTGCGGCAGCGTCCCGAAGGCCGAGCCCCAGTCCCCGCCCAGACGTGAGGCGCAGAAGGCGTCGGCGACCTCCGGCGTGGCCCAGCGCACCAGCAGCGAGCCCTGCAGCACCAGCGCCATCCGCTCCACGACCCGGCGGGCCCGCGCCTCGATCCCCTGCAGATCGGCCAGCTCGGTCAGCAGGTCCTTGATCGCCCGGTCCAGCCGGTGATCGGCGCCGCGCGCCTTCCCGACCTCCGAGAGGAACGCGTTGAGCGCCAGCGGCTCCCGCTGCAGCGCCCGCAGCACGTCCAGCGCCTGGACGTTCCCCGATCCCTCCCAGATCGAGTTGAGCGGCGCCTCGCGCAACAGCCTGGGCATCCCCGACTCCTCCACGTAGCCGTTGCCGCCCAGGCACTCGAGCGCCTCGCCCACCAACGGCGTGCACCGCTTGGTCACCCAGTACTTCGCCGCCGGCACCGCGATCCGCAGGAACGCCGCCTCACTCGCGGTCCCGGCGTCGTACGCGGCCGCCAGCCGCATCGCCAGCACCGTGGCCGCCTCCGACTCCAGCGCCAGGTCGGCCAGCACGTTGCGCATCAGCGGCTTGTCGACCAGCACCCCGCCGAACGCGCTGCGGTAGGTGGCGTGGTGGACCGCCTGCGCCACCGCCTGCCGCATCAGCGCCGCCGAGCCGATCACGCAGTCCAGCCGGGTCGCCGCCACCATCTCGATGATCGTGCGCACCCCGCGCCCCTCCTCGCCGACCCGGCGTGCCCACGTACCGTCGAACTCGACCTCGGCCGAGGCGTTGGACCGGTTGCCCAGCTTGTCCTTGAGGCGCTGGATCGCGAAGGCGTTGCGGGTGCCGTCCGGCAGCACCCGGGGGAGCAGGAAGCACGTCAGTCCGCCGGGTGCCTGCGCCAGCACCAGGAATCCGTCGGACATCGGCGCCGAGCAGAACCACTTGTGCCCGGTGAGCAGATACTCGCCCTCGCCCGCCAGCGGTTCGGCGCGCGTCGTGTTGGACCGCACGTCCGTGCCGCCCTGCTTCTCCGTCATGCCCATCCCGAGCAGCACCCCGGCCTTCTCCGTGGCCGGCCGCAGCCCCTCGTCGTACACGTGCGAGGCCAGCAGCGGCTCCCACCCGGCGGCCGCCGCCGGATCGGTGCGCAGCGCGGGCACTGCCGCGTGAGTCATCGAGAGCGGGCAGCCGTGGCCCGCCTCGGCCTGCGTCCAGACCAGGAAGCCGGCCGCCCGCCGCACATGACCGCCCGGCCGGTCCCAGGCGTCGGTCAGGCCCGCGGACACGGCGTGGCCGAGCAGCCGGTGCCAGGCCGGATGGAACTCCACCTCGTCGACGCGGTGTCCGTAACGGTCGTGGGTGCGCAGCTTGGGCGGATTCTCGTTCGCCTGCGCACCCCACTTCTGCGCCTGGGCGGAGCCGGCGGACCTGCCGAGCTCGACGAGCCCGTCCCGCGCCTCGTCGAGCAGTTCCGACGGGAGGTGCCGCTCCACGGCTTCGGTGAGCGCCCGGTCCGCGCTGAAGACGTCGTAGCCGAGGAGGGGAGGGCCTGGTTGGACACTGTGTGGGTGGTGGCTGCCATGCCGATACGGTAAGGACGTGCAGGCAGCAAATGAAACACCCGAGCGGCCACCGGGCCGGCTCCACCGGGCGCGCGTCCTCTACCGCAACGTCTCCAAGCGGCAGCTGGTCTGGCAGTTGCTCAAGGACACGGTCAACTCGTGCATGGAGTACCGCATTCTGGGACTCGCCGCCGAGGCGGCGTTCTTCACCCTGCTGTCCCTGCCGCCGCTGCTGCTCGGCCTGATCGGCCTGCTCGGTTACGTCGACGAGTGGACCAGCACCACCACGGTCGCCTCCATCGAGAACAACATCCTCAGCGCCGCGCAGACGGTGCTCTCCCAGCGGGGCGTCAACGACTTCGCCAAGCCCCTCCTGGCGGACGTCACCACCGGCGCCAGGCCGGATGTCATCTCGATCGGTTTCGCGATCGCGCTCTGGTCGGGTTCCCGCGCGGTGAACGTCTTCATCGACACCATCACCGTGATGTACGGCCTCGACGGCCAGCGCGGCATCGTCAAGACCCGGATGCTGGCCTTCCTGCTGTACGTGGTGGCGCTGCTGCTGGGCGCGGTCGTGCTGCCGCTGCTGGTGGTCGGCCCCGACCGGGTCGTCGAGTTCATCCCCTGGGGCACCGAGCTCATAAGCGTCCTGTACTGGCCGCTCGTGATACTGCTGTCCATCTCCTTCCTGACGACGCTCTACCACGTGTCCGTCCCCGTCCGCTCGCCCTGGATCGAGGACACCCCGGGCGCCCTGATGGCGCTCGCGATCTGGGTGCTCGGCAGTTTCGTGCTGCGGATCTACCTCACCAGTACGGTCGAGGGACCCACCATCTACGGTTCGCTCGCCGCCCCGATCGCCGTTCTGCTGTGGATCGGCATCTCCGCGTTCGCGGTGCTGGTGGGAGCCGCGGTCAACGCGGCCATCGACCGGGTGTGGCCCTCGGTGGCGACGGCAGCGGCGCGTGCGGCCAACGAGCGGGTGCGCGCCGTCCAGGCGGCGGAGTTCGTGGCCCGGACGCAGGCGGAGGGCTGGGACGACGGCGCGGACGACGAGGGGGACTACGGGGACGAGGGGGACAGCCCCTACATGCCGTCCGAGTTCCCGGAGCGGTGGTCGCGGTTCCTGCCGCCCGACGACGTGAAGTCCAGGCTGCAGCCGAGCCGCGAGAAGGAGCCGGAAAAACCGCACCAGCCCGACGAGTGAGCGCGGCCGCGCGGCGGTCAGCCGACGGCGGGGGCAGGCGGTGCCGGCGGGGCCGGCGGGGCCGGTGAGGTCTGCACGGCCTGGGGCGCCGACGTTGCCGGAACCGGCTGTGGTGTCGAACCGGGTGACCACGACAGCTTGACCGTCAGATGGCCCTCCACCGAGCTTTTCGCGATCACGGCCCCGGCCTCGGTGGTGATCTTCACACCGAACTCGATCTCCACGCCGTCCGGCTTCAGCGTGCCGTCCCGGAACACCGCGAGCGCCGATTCCGCCGCGGCCCGGATGCCCTGGAGCGCGCTGTCGAACGTGCGCCCCGACCGGGCCAGGGAATTGCCGTCGCGCGCGACCAGCTGCGCACCCGGGGCGTGCCGGTCGACCTCGACCACCACCGTCGCACCGCTGTCGGTGGTGAACTCCATCAGTGCCGCCATGACCGCCCCCGGGATGCCGATTCGGCCCGTACTCCGTCAGTCGACGAGACTAGTGGCATGGGCGACAGGTACGAAGAGCGCGCCTCGCGGGTGGACGGCGCGAAGGTCTGGACCCTGACCGTGCCCCGGGGCGCGGTCCATCCGGTGCTGCCCGACGGCTGCATGGACCTGCTCTGGATCGGCGGCCGGCTGCTCGTCGCGGGCCCGGACACCCGCACGGAACCCGCCTCCGCGAGCGACGGCGGCAGCTGCGCGGGAATCCGCTTCGCCCCCGGCACGGCGCCCGCCCTCCTCGGCGTACCGGCGCACGAGATGCGCGACCGCAGGGTCGCGCTGGCCGGGCTGTGGCCGGACGATCAGGTCCGGGAGCTCACCGAGCGGGTCGCCGAGGCCGAGGACCCGGCTGGCGCCCTGGAGGAGATCGCCCTGGCCCGGGCGGCCGCTGTCGCGCCGCCGGACCCGGCGATGCGGTTCGTCGCCGGACAGCTGGACCGCGGCCGGTCCGTCGCGGACACGGCGCACGCGGTGGGTCTCGGCGCACGCCAGCTGCACCGCCGGTCGCTGGCGGCCTTCGGATACGGGCCCAAGACGCTCGCCAGGGTCCTGCGTCTGCAGCGGGCGCTGGCCCTCGTACGTGCCGGAACGCCGTACGCCGAGGCCGCGCTCGCGGCGGGCTGTGCCGACCAGGCGCATCTCGCGCGGGAGATGCGTGAACTGGCCGGCACCACCCTGACCGAGTACTTCGCGCCTTAGGGATTCTCGTCCGGATCATGCCGGGCTCGTCGGGCCAGGGCCCGATCCGGGCGCAGCCCCCTCAGCCCGCGGCGGCGAACAGCGACACCGCGCAGCCGTCCGGGTCGAGCACCACTGCGTAGCGCTGCCCCCACACGGCGTCCCACGGTTTCAGATGGCTCCGGTATCCGGCGCCGGTCAGCTCGTCGTGGACCGCGTCGACCTCCGCCGGGCTGTCGCAGAGGAAGGCGAGCCCGAGGCGCTCACCGCCCTTCGGCCCCGACCACTCGGGGTCGAAGGAGCGGACGACGTCCTCGGTGTCCCAGAGCAGGCGCTGCCCGCCCGGGAGCGTCACTTCGACATGGGGTGCGGATTCCGCGTCGGCGGGGATGTCGAGGCCGAGCCGGCGGTAGAAGGCGAGCGATGCGGCCAGATCCGCGGTGGTGATGCCGATCGCGTCGAGTCGTGGAGTCATGATCCGACGGTAGGGCGGGCGCCCCCGAGAGGTCTTGTACGAATCGGTCGTGTCCCCGCCCCGCCCGTCGGCTCCGCCGCGCGTCCTCAGGCCGTCGTACCCGTCACGCAGTCGGCCGGGGAAGTGCCCGGGTCCGTCAGCGCCAGGCCGAGCGAGGCGCGTTCGGTGACCCAGCGGGTCGGGCGGTGACGCGGGTCGCCGGTCGTCGCGTGCAGCGCCCGGTGCAGCTCCAGCATCCGGGCCGCGCCGATCCGGTCGCCCCAGGCCAGTGGGCCGACCGGGTAGCCGAGACCGGTCGTGACGGCCAGATCGATGTCGGCGGGGGTGGCCAGCGCGCGTTCCGCGATCGAGGCCGAGACCGACACGACCGAGGCGAGCAGCCGCTGGGCGACCGAGCCCGCCGTGTCCCTCACCACCGACACCGCGAACGGCGCACCGCCGTCCGCCGCGCGTGCCAGCACCGCGCGGGCGTCTCGCGCGGCCGCCGGCTCGGCGGCCGGGGTCACGGCCAGCACCCGGCGGCGTCCGGCCGCCGGCAGCGGGTCCACACCGAAGGTGCGCCCGGCGGGCAGCCGGTGCGCGGCCACCGCCGAGGCGACCGTGGTGCCCCAGACCGGGACCAGCACCAGGGCCTCGCCGGACGGCTCCGGACCGGACTCGACCGTGGCTCCGGCGGCGGCCAGCGCCTCGCGCAGGGCGGCCGCGTCCCCGTCCGGGGCCGGGCCGCAGGCGAACACGTGCACCGGACGGTTCGCGTCACCCACGATCGGCGCCTCCGCCTGTGGGGCGGGCGCCTCGGGACCGTACGCGAACCAGCCGCGTCCGGTCTTGCGGCCGTGCAGCCCGGCCGCCACCCGGTTCGGGGTGAGGTAGGAGGGGCGCAGCCGGTCCTCGTGACGGAAGCCGTCCCAGATCGAGTCGATCACCGCGGCGGTCACGTCGAGTCCGGTGAGGTCCATCAGCTCGAAGGGGCCCATCCGCAGGCCCAGCACGTCCCGCGCGATCCGGTCGATGCCCGCCGGGTCGCTGACCGTCTCCTCCAGCAGCGCGAGCGCCTCCGTCACCAGTCCGCGTCCGGCGTGGTTGATGAGGAAGCCGGGGGTGTCGGCGACCGTGACGGCGCGGTGTCCGCAGCTCTCCACGAGGTCCGTCAGCAGCGGCGGGATGTCCGGGCGGGTGGCCGCGCCCGGCACGACCTCGACGATCCGCATCAGCGGGACGGGGTTGAAGAAGTGCAGCCCGGCCAGCCGGGCCGGGTCCTTCAGCGCGGCGGCGATCCGGGTCACCGACAGCGAGGAGGTGTTGGTCGCGAACACCGCCGAGGCGGGCAGCACCTGCTCCAGCCGGCCGAAGACCTCCGCCTTGGTGGCCAGGTCCTCCCGCACGGCCTCGATCACCAGCCCGACGTCCGGGCCCTCGGCCCACGGGTCGTCCAGCGGGACCAGCCGGTCAAGGGCCGCGGCCGCGTCCGTCGCGGACATCCGGCCCTTCTGCACGGCCCGGTCGAGCATGGACCGCACGAAACCGGTCGCCTCCGTCACCGCCTCCGTCCGTACGTCGCACAGCTCGACGGTGTGTCCGGCGACGGCCGCCCACTGGGCGATGCCGCGGCCCATGGCTCCGGCGCCGACGATCCTGATACGCATGGCTGTTGGGGTCCTCTCGGGGTGGCGGACGTGCGGGTCTGCGGCTCAGCGGAGATACACGCGGTCCGGGTCGACATCCTCGCGCAGCAGCCGCAGTTCCTCCTCCGTCGGGGGCGCGACCTCCTCGACCGTGTCGGCGACCCGGAGGTCCCAGCCGGTCGCCGCCCGGACCTGCTCGACGGTGACGCCCGGGTGGACGGCGACCAGCCGAAGCTCCTCGCCGACGCCCTCGCGGGCCAGGATGCCCAGTTCGGTGATGACCCGGGTGACTCCGGCGCCCAGCGGCCGGATGCCCTCGGCCAGCGCGCGGTCGGGGCCCGGGGTGGTGCAGAAGTCGAGTTCCGCGGTGAAGGAGCGCGGATTGTGACGGCGCATCACGACGAACACCTCCCGGGAGTTGGCCATCACCTCGACGGCGCCCCCCGAGCCCGGCAGCCGGACCGACGGGCTGTCCCAGTCGCCGATCACCGAGGTGTTGAGGCTGCCCCAGCGGTCGATCTGCGCGGCGCCCAGGAAGCCCACGTCGATGTGGCCGCCCTGCAGCACACAGCCGAACAGCATGGGCATCGAGATCACCGCCTCCGCCCCCGTGATCAGGACCGCGTCGGCGATGGTCTCCGGCAGTTGCGAGGGGTGGGCGCCGCAGACCCCGGACTCGTACACCACCTCGATGTCCGGTGCGACGGTCAGATGCGCCAGTTCGGTGGCGAGCGTCGGCAGGCCGATCCCGGCGAACACCGTGCGGCGTGCCGCCAGTTCGCGGGAGGCGACGACAGAGAGCAGTTCGGACGAGGTGATCCCGACCGGTGCGGTGGTGGTCATGACCCGTTCCTTCTCGTGTCCGTGGCGCCCGGTCCCGTGCGGGCGGTCGCTGTGCCGGTGTGTCCTGGTCCTGTGCCGGTGAGTCCTGCGGAACCGCTCACAGCCTGCGCCCGTAGTTCACCGGTTCGCTGAGCGCCTCGCCCACCGCCAGCCCCGCCCAGAACTCCTCGCCGAGCTTGTCGACGTACTCCGCGTGGTCCGCCGTCCCGTGCACCCATTCGTCCAGCCAGTCCTGCAGCCGCCGCGGGTCCTTGCTGATGTGCGACCAGGCCCGGTAGAAGGCATTGTCCCGGTCGTAGTACCCCTGCGCGAAGGACGGATGCGCGCCGCGCGGGCAGCAGACGACCGCGTCGACCGCGTGGGCGGGGACCAGGGTGCGGTTCGGGTCCGAGCGGATCACCTCGTCGTCGACGATCTCCTCCACGACGACGACCGCCTTCCTCGCCGCGTACACCGCCTCGGCCTGGATGCCGGTGAGCCCCCACATCTGGGTGTTGCCACTGCGGTCGGCGCGCTGCGCGTGGATGATCGTCACGTCCGGGTTGACGGGCGGCACGACGTAGATCTGCTCGGGTTCGCCGTCCGGGCCCGGGTAGGGCGAAGTGACCTTGCGCAGATCGCTGTTGACGGACGGCAGGTCGCTGCCGCCGTAGGAGCGCAGCGGATAGAACGGCAGCCGCTGGGAGCCGGCGAGATAGCGGCAGATCATCCCGTAGTGGCTGTACTCCTCGAAGGCGAGGGGCTCGGGGTCGGCGCTCTCCACCCGGCGCCGGAGCTCGCCGAGCGAGCCGGCCGAGGAGTTGCCGACGAACGAGGAGACCAGGCGCGTCACGCAGCCCGCGGCGATCATCTGGTCCACCACGATGTCCGCGGTCATCCGGACGACCGTGAGGTCCCGGCGGCCCTGGCGGATGATCTCGTGACCCGCGGCGGTCGGGATGAGATGGGTGAAGCCTTCGAGGCAGACGGTGTCCCCGTCGTGGACGAAGGCGGCGACCGCCGCCTTCATCGACATCGTCTTGTCCTTCCGGCCGGCCTGCGTGCCGTCTGTCCGGTCCGTCGTGGCCACGGTGCTCCTCTGCGTGTGCGTGCGCGTCGGCCTACCGTGTCAGCGGTCATTGATTGCTGTCCAATACCAAATTAAGGTCGGATAGAGACGTCGGATTAATCAATTGCTGTCGAAGGAAGGGGTGGGCATGGAACTGCGCCATCTGTCCGCGTTTGTCGCCGTGGCCGAGGAACTGCACTTCGGCCGGGCCGCCAAGCGGCTGCAGATGGCCCAGCCGCCGCTGAGCCAGCAGATCCGGCAGCTGGAGAAGGAGCTGGGCGTCCAGCTCTTCGAGCGCAACACCCGGTCGGTGCGGCTCACCAGCGCCGGGGAGTCGTTCCTCCAGCCGGTGCGGACCGTCCTCGACGACCTCGACCTCGCGGTACGGGCGGCGAAGGCGGCGGGCCGCGGCGAGTACGGGCGGGTCAGCATCGGCTTCGCCGGCGCCTCCAGCCACGAGACGCTTCCCCTGCTGACCCGCGCGGTGCGCGCCGCCCACCCCGGCATCGAACTGGTCATGACCGGCCAGACCTACGCCAACGTCGCCCTCGCCCGCGTCGCGGACGGCTCGCTCGACCTGGGGTTCGTGCGGCTGCCGGTGACCCAGCCTGGCGTGACGTACCGGGTGATCGACGAGGAGGAGCTGGTGTGCGCGCTGCCCTTCGACCATCCGCTCGCCGCCCGCGACAGCGTCCCGATCGAGGTCCTGGCCGAGGAACCGTTCGTCTCGTTCCCCGCCAACACCGGCTCCACCGTGCGGGACGCGATGGTCGGGGCCTGCGAGGCCGCCGGGTTCAACCCGCGCGTGGTGCAGGAGGCCCCGGACTCGTACACGATCCTGGCGCTGGTCGCCGCGGGCGTCGGGGTGACCCTCACCGTCACCTCCGTCCAGCACATCCAGCAGAACGGCCTCGTCTACCGCCCGCTCGCCGGTCCGCCCATCCGGCGCCAGGCGGCCCTGGCCTGGCGGGCCGACAATCCGTCCGCCGCCCTGGGCGCGGTGCTCGCCGTGGCACAGGACGCCCTGCCGACGCCTGCCTCGTAACCCCTCGCCCCCATTGAGACGCCCAGCGTCTCGAATCAGGGAGAACTGGATATTGGACCGACTCAGTCAACGGTGCGAGGGTCGGCCCACACCCTTGCCGACATCTGTCCCCGCCCCGGAAGGCCCCGCCGTGCCCGACCGAAACGACGTCGTGATCTGCGAACCGCTGCGCACCCCCATCGGCCGCTTCGGCGGTGCTTTCGCCGGGCAGACCCCGGCCGCACTCGCCGCGCGCGTCATCGCCGAGGTCGTCGCCCGCACCGGGGTCGACCCCGACCGGGTCGACGAGGTGATCCTGGGGCACGCCTACCCGTCCTGTGACGCCCCCGCCATCGGCCGCGTCGCCGCACTGGACGCCGGGCTCCCCGTGTCCGTCACCGGCGCCCAGATCGACCGCCGCTGCGGCTCCGGACTGCAGGCCGTCCTCGATGCCGCCATGCAGATCAGGGCCGGCTTCAGCGACGTGGTGATCGCCGGCGGCGTCGACGTGATGAGCGCGGCCCCCTACTACACGCACGACGGCCGCTGGGGCATCAAGGGTCCCGGCCTGCAACTGCACGACTCGCTCGCCCGGGGCCGGGTCACCGCGGGCGGCGTCAACCACCCGGTGCCCGGCGGCATGATCGAGACCGCCGAGAACCTGCGCCGCGAGTACGGCATCAGCCGCGCCGCCCAGGACGCCCTGGCCCTGCGCTCGCAGCAGCGGGCAGCCCGTGCCGCGGCCGAGGGGCGGTACGAGGCGGAGACCGTTCCCGTCACGGTACGCACCCGCAAGGGCGAGACGGTGGTCACCGCCGACGAGCACCCCCGCCCCGACACCACCGCCGAGCAACTCGCCGCGCTCCGGCCCGTCATGGGCAAGTCCGACCCGGAGGCCACCGTCACCGCAGGCAACGCCAGCGGCCAGAACGACGCCGCCGCCGCCTGCCTGGTGACCAGCGCGGACACCGCCGAACGCCTCGGCCTCACCCCGCTGGTCCGGCTGGTCTCCTTCGCCCGCGCCGGGGTGTCCGCCGCCACCATGGGCATCGGCCCCGTCCCCGCCACCCGCACGGCGCTGGCCCGCGCGGGGCTCACGCTCGCCGACCTCGACCTGATCGAGCTCAACGAGGCCTTCGCCGCCCAGGTACTCGCCTGCACCCAGGAGCTGGGGCTCGGCGAGCGGGACCACGAGGAGCGGATCAACGTGAACGGCTCCGGCGTCTCCCTCGGCCATCCGGTCGGCGCCACCGGCGCCCGCATCCTCGCGACGCTGACCAGGGAACTGCACCGCCGCGAGGGGCGGTACGGCCTGGAGACCATGTGCATCGGCGGCGGTCAGGGCCTCGCAGCGGTCTTCGAGCGCCTCGCGGTCTGAGCCCGGCCGCCACACAGTCGAACGCCCCGCGGCGCAGCCCACCCGACTGCGCCGCCGCGGGCGTTCTCCGGGCTGCCCGGCGAATCATTGAGACGCCCTGCATCTCACTGCACCAGTAATTCGGTATTGGACCGTTCAAGGTCTCGGCTGGCACCGTAACGCCATCGGCTCCCCGCCGCCGCCGTCCCCCTTCTTCACCCGCGGCCCGGGGCGTCACGGGCGAGGCCCCTCGGAACCCTCGTCGCTCGCCATCCTCTTGATCAACGATGTTCACGGGAGCCCCCATGAGTGCGACCACCGCCACCGCACGAGAGCGCACCAAGGCCGCCAACCGCGCCGGGTTCGGAGCCTTCATCGGCTCGACCATCGAGTGGTTCGACTTCTACATCTACGGCACAGCGGCCGCGCTCGTCTTCGACAAGGTGTTCTTCCCGGAACTCGAAGGGCCCGTCGGCACCCTGGTGGCGTTCGCGACCTTCTGGGTCGGCTTCCTCGCCCGCCCCATCGGCGGCGTCGTCTTCGGCCACTACGGCGACCGCCTCGGCCGCAAGAAGACCCTGGTCATCACCCTTCTGATCATGGGCCTCTCCACCACGGCGATCGGCCTGCTGCCGAGCTACGCCTCGATCGGGGTCGCCGCACCGATCCTGCTGGTCGCGATCCGCATGGTGCAGGGCATCGGCCTCGGCGGTGAGTGGGGCGGCTCGGTCCTGATCGCCTCGGAGCACGCCCCCAAGGGCAAGTCGGTGCTGTACGGGGCGTTCGCCCAGCAGGGCTCGCCCGTCGGCAACACCCTGTCCACCCTGAGCTTCCTCGCGATCAGCCGGCTGCCCGACGCGGCGTTCGTCTCCTGGGGGTGGCGCCTGCCGTTCCTCTTCTCGGCCGCCCTCGTCATCGTCGGCCTCCTCGTCCGGCTGAAGGTCGCCGAGTCGCCCGCGATGGCCGCCCTGATCAGCAAGAAGAAGGTCGCCAAGCTCCCGGTCACCGAGGTGCTGCGGACCCACCCGATGCTGATCGTCCTCGGCATCGGCGCCTGCACCATCGGCCTCTCGGCCACGTACTTCAAGTCGACGTTCGCGCTCTCCTGGGCCACGTCCTCGCTCAGCTTCGACCGCAGCTCGTTCCTGACGATCATCCTGGTCGCCAACATCACCCAGATCGTCGTGCAGCCCTTCGGCGCACTCCTGGCCACCCGGATGAAGAGCTGGTCCCGGGCGGTGACCGTGATGCTGCTGCCGGAACTGGTCCTGATGCCGGTGATGTTCCTGCTGATCCGCACCGAGAACTACGGCCTCGCGATGCTCGGTGTCGCCGTCGCCACCATCCCGCACTGCCTGTACTACGCGGCCCTGGCCGGCATGCTCGCCAGCCGCTTCCCCGCCCATCTGCGCTACACCGGCATCTCGCTCTGCTACCAGCTCTGCGGCACGCTCCTGGGCGGTACGACCCCGATCATCGGCCAGTTCCTGCTGAACCGGACGGGTTCGGTCGCCGCGGTCATCGCGTATGCCGTCTTCCAGGTGGTGCTGACGCTGGGCTGCATGCTGCTGCTGCTCAAGCGCCCCAACCACGACGAGCAGTCCGGCGAGCGGCCCGTCGTGCCGAGGACCGTCCCCGTCACCGCCTGACCCCGCCGCACCCACACCACGACAGGAACGGAGGCCGGCCCGTGCCGCTGACCGTGAACGGCATCCCGGAGATCCTCGCGCTGAGCGGGCACGACCTGGGGCACTCGGACTGGAAGGAGATCACCCAGGAGCTCATCGACGCGTACGCGTCCGTCTCCGGGGACCACCAGTGGATCCACACCGATGTCGAGCGCGCGGCGTCCGGCCCGTACGGACGCACCATCGCGCACGGCTACATGGTCCTGAGCTGGGGCATCCCGATGTTCGGTGAACTGCTCCAGGTACGGGGAGTGGGCCGCGCCCTCAACTACGGGGTCAACCGCGTCCGTTACCCCGCGCCTGTGCCGGTCGGCAGCAGGGTCCGGCTGCACGCCGCGGTCACCGGCGTCACCCAGGTCGCCAGGGGTGGCGTGCAGATGTCCCGGGCCTTCACCTTCGAGCTGGAGGGCTCGGGGAAGCCCGCCTGCGTGGCCGAGTCGCTGACCCACTTCTATCCGTGACCCGTACGCGGACCGTTCTCACTCGCGCCCTCACATGAACCCCTCCCACGGACCACCGCGGAACGGGTCAGCGCCGCATGAGGACGAAGACGCCCCACCCGAGGTACTCACGCTGGTACCGGACGTGCTGCGCGGGGCCGGTGGCCAGTTCGGCGCGCAGCTGCGCGGCCAGTTCGTCGTCCGGACAGGCGTCGAGGTGGCGCCGGATGTTGAACCACTGCGCCGCGACGTACCGGTCCCAGCCCTGCTGGTCGGCCAGCACCATCTCCACCACGTCCCAGCCCAGTTCACCGAAGTGCTCGAGCAGCTCGGGCAGGGCGAAGAAGTCGTCGCGGGCGTCGGCGTGACACGCCTCGACGGTCGCCTGGTCCGGCGGCTCCAGGCGCCAGTACGGCTCGCCGATCAGCAGCATGCCGCCCGGCCGGACGGAGCGGTGCAACAGCGCGACCGTGCCGGCCACACCGCCGCCGATCCAGGTGGCGCCGACGCAGGCGGCGATGTCGACGGGTTCGTCCGCGACATGGCCGGACGCGTCACCGTGCACGAAGCCGACCCGGTCCGCCACAGCCAGCTCGATGGCCCGGTCCCGGGCCCTGCCGAGGAAGACGGTGCTGATGTCGACCCCGGTCCCGGTCACGCCGTGCTCGCGCGCCCAGGTGCAGAGCAGCTCCCCGCTGCCGCAGGCGAGGTCGAGAATCCGCGTCCCCGGGGCCAGGTGCAGGGCCCGGCCCAGGGTGGCCAGGTTCTCTTCGGTGATCGGGTTATGGATGCGATGGGTGCTCTCGCGGATGGTGAAAGTACGAGGAAGGTCCACGGCGGGGAAGTTAGGCCGCCCCGGCGCCGCCGTCCACCGGTTTACCGGTCGGGGCCCTCCCGGCCCCTTCGAGCCCGCCCGCGGGTCGCGCACGAAACCCCTGCGCCGCCCCGTACAGATAGCTGTCGGCACCGTCCAGCGTGGCGCGGCACCACGTCTCCACCTCCGCCGCCCCCATCGCCGCCCAGTCCGGCGTCCGCTCGACCATGGCGTGTCCGAGGCGCCGCCCGAGTGCGACCAGCCGGGCCCCTTCGGGCGTCCGCTCGGCCGCGTACCTGCGCAGTGCGTCGGCGGGCGAGGACGCCCCGCGCAGGACTCGCTCCAGACAGAGCGCGTCCTGCAACGCCTTGGTCGCGCCACTGGCGGTGTGCGGCCTGGTGATGCTCGCCGCGTCACCCGCCAGCAGGAACGGCGGATCCGCCGCCAGTGGCGCGTGGAAGTCGGTGACCGGGTGGTACGCCATGGACGTGTGCTCGCCCCGGCCGACGATGTCGGCCCAGTCCGCCGGGAAGTGCTCCTCGGCGATGTGCCGTACGTAGGCCTCACGTCCGGCGGCCCACGAGGCGGGGGGCGGCGGCCCGTAGACGGCGTAGGCCAGCAGCCGGGAGCCCGGCGCGGCTCCGGGGATCAGGTAGAACACCCCGTGCCCGCCCCGGAATCCGAGTGTGATCCACGCGCCGCGCAGCAGCTCCAGCGGGCGCGGATGACCGGCGAGCGCGGCGAGCGGAAGGGTGCCCCGCCACACCGCGTATCCCGCCTGGGCGGGCCGTACCCCCGGAGCGAGGGCCTCCCGGGTGACGGACCGCGGCCCGTCCGCCCCGACGACGATGTCGTACACATCCTCCGCATCCGCGGTACGGATCACCGCGCCGCCGGCGCTGCGGCGCAGTACCTCGGTGACGGGCCGCCCCCGGTGGTACCGCACGGCGCCGGTGTTCGCGCGCAGCGTGCGCCACAGCAGGCCCCAGTGACAGGGCGTCACCGCGCTCTCCTGGCGAGCCAGTTCACGGGCCGCCGGCCGCCCGTGCTCCCGGGTGAGCCAGACGCGGGAAGGCACCGGGGCCGTCGGCATGCCGGGCTCCAGATAGCCGGCCGCGACGAGCTCCTGGTGCAGCGCCGGCGGGATGACGATGCCGAACCCCCGGTCCTCCAGCGCCCCGTCGCTGCGCTCGTAGACCGTCACCTCGGCCCCGGCCCTGGCCCCGGCGATGGCCATGGCGCAGCCGGCGACACTCCCGCCGACCACCCCGATGCGTAAGACCGCTCCTGCCACGTCCGCCACCGCCTTCTCCCGGATGCTTGGCCCCGCGCGTCGCACCCATTCATCTTCAACGGTCACGGCCGGCCCGGACGGGCAGACGAAAAGACCCGGTCGGACAGCTTGGGATGTCCGACCGGGTCTTCAGCGCGTGGGGTACGTCAGCTCTGCGAGCCGCGGCTGCGGCGCATCAGCAGAGTGCCACCGAGCACCATCGCGGCGCTGGCGCCACCGGCGATGCCCAGGTTGTCGTTGGTGCCGGTGTGTGCCATCTGCGGCGGCTTGTGGTGCTTCGTGTGGTGCCAGGTGTGGGTCGGGGGGGTGTGCGGGTGCCACGTGTGGGTGGGCGGGTTGTGGGTGGGCGGGTTGTGGTGCGGGGGTGGGTCGGCGGGTTGTGGTGCGGCGGGTGCGTCGGCGGGTTGTGGTGGTGGCCGGGAGGGCAGTCGCCGTTGTGGTGGTGGTGGTGATGACCCGTCGGCGGCTTCGGCGGCTTCGGGGGCTTGTGGTGGGTCGGGGGCTTGTGGTGCGTCGGCGGCTTGTGGTGGTGCGGCGGCTTGGGGGTCTCGTTGCCGCCCTCGCCGTTCTCGCACTCGTTGCCGAAGGCCGGGTTGAGCGCGCCGACCACGTTGACCGTGTTGCCACAGGCGTTGACCGGGATGTCGATCGGAGCCTGGATCAGGTTGCCCGACAGCACGCCGGGGGAGTTGGCGGCGACGCCCTGGGCGTCCGCGCCGGCGCCGTTGCCGTTCCAGTCGCCGTCGTCACCGTCCTCGTTCTCGCACTCGTTGCCGAAGGCGGGGTTCAGCGCGCCGATCACGTTGACCGTGTTGCCGCAGAGGTTGACGGGGACGTGCACCGGCACCTGCACGGCGTTGCCCGAACCAACCCCGGGCGAGCCGATGGCGGCACCGTCGGCCGAGGCATCCGCGAAGGCGTACCCGCCGGAGGCGGTCAGGATTCCTGACGCGGCCGCCATGACGAGCACGCTTTTACTCAAGGCTTTTCGCATTGATTGCCCTTCCTTAGGACATTTCGCGCGGGCGTACTGCCCGCAGTTCATTCGTCAGCCGGCGCAGCAACCGTCGGGCCTGCCAGTTCTGCTGGGGAGCGTCCCGTCGGGCGAGCTTGACGACACCCATAACGACGCCCGGGTGGCTGAGAAACGTGGAACTTGTGAAAATCGCGCGACCACCCGGACGGACTACGAATGGACGTTCGCTTCGGGGATTCGGTGCATTCGGCAGCGATCGCCGTCAACCGGGTGAAGGAATGTTGAGGACTCAATCACCGGGCGCTTCTCGAAAGTGCTGTGGATTCCGGTCCTTCTTCGCACGGGCATCCGTGAACTCCTGGCATTCGGGTGAATGGAGATAACCAAACGTCCCGCAGCGAGTTGGGCAGTGTGCTCCGGTACGGGGCATCCAGTACGAGAAGGGTTCATCGTGATCAAGAAGGTCCTGGCTACGGGTGCCGTTGCCGCCTCCATCCTCGGTCTCGGCGCCACGCAGGCGATGGCCATCGGCGACGACGGCGGCACCACGTCGGTCAACGGCAACGGAGCTTCGCAGTCGTTCGGCAACGCCGAGACCCACGGCGACGGAAGCCCGCAGTTCGGCCTGGTCCAGGGCTCGCTGAACAAGCCCTGCGTCGGTCTGCCGCTCAAGGCCAACGTCGGTTCGCTGATCGGTCTCATCCCGATCGCGGTCCAGGACGTCAACGTCCTGTCCTCGCCGCAGAACCAGCAGTGCACCGAGAACTCCACCCAGGCCAAGGGCGACGAGGCGCTGTCGCACATCCTGGACGACATCCCGGTCCTCTCCGGCAACGGCGCCGGCAACAGCTGATCCACCTGTGCACAGGCCCGGGCCGCCGGCGTTCCTCCTGCGCGCGGCCCGGGCCTGCTGCTGCCCTCCGAGTCCAGGCCCGTGAGCGGTGCGGCGCGACGGTGACGTCGCGTGACCGGTACTGCGTCATTCGGGCGGACTTCAGGGAATCTTCATCTCGAAGAGTTTCGCTTACCGACTTAAATCGTTACGAATCACAGCGGCGGAGTTACGAGTGTTGAGAACCCGCGCTCGTGCGGCACGAAACTCGTGTCCGCTCCGGACTCCGTCAAAGAAAGGGTTGAACGTGAAGTACACCAAGATTGCCGCCGTTGCCGCCGGAGCCCTCATGGCGATGGGTGCAGCCGCCCCGGCGTTCGCCGACTCCGGCGCCGAGGGTGCGGCCGTGGGCTCCCCGGGTGTCCTGTCGGGCAACCTCGTCCAGGTCCCGGTCCACATCCCGGTCAACGTGTGCGGCAACACCATCAACGTGATCGGCCTGCTGAACCCGGCCTTCGGCAACACCTGCGCCAACGTCTGATCGCTGTACCGCCGAGGATCTCGGCACCGGGTCTGCCCCGGATCGCATCTGTTGCGATCCGGGGCTTTCCTCTTTCCTGCGTTCTCCGTCCCGGGAGTTCGCGGTACTGCCAGGATGCGGCGAAAAGACCTGGGGCCTGTTCGCCGGCCCGGGGCGCGGAGCGCCGGCGGCTGGGGGCGGACATCCGGGCGGGCGCGCGGGACGGAGTAACGACAGTGCACCACCGACAAGGCCCCGCTGTCTCGCACTCGTACCCGATTCAGTGAATAGTCATGCAATAGATCGCGTGGTTCGGGCGAGCGGTGACGAGAAAAGCCGGAAGCTCCAGTTGCCCGGCCGCATTCGGGTCGTTAGCCAGAGGGAAAGCGGCAGAAGTCACAGCTAAAGAAGGCTGGTGCGGCGCGGGGACGCGACCGAGACGGCTGCCGCCGCAGAAGGGAACCTGAAAGTGAAGTACGCGAAGACTGCTGCGTTCGTTGCCGGCTCCGTGGTTGCTCTCGGAACGGCTGCTCCCGCCTTCGCCGTTACCACCGCCACGGCTCCGAACTTCAGCCTCGACGGCGGTGTCAACCAGGTGGTGGCGGCGGCCCCGCAGGCCGTCGACCCGCTCGTCGACACGGTCGACGACGCCGCCGACACGCTGCAGAAGGATGGCACCGTCACCAAGGTGGCCGACCAGGCCACCGGTGCGGCCAAGAGCGCGGCCCCCCTCATGGGCGGTCTCCCGATCGGCGGCTGACCCGCCCCGGTCGGCAGTTCCCGTTCCGACGCCTTCCTGCGTTCTCCGGTGCCGTGTGTCCCGTGAGCGGAGGGATGGCGGAGTCACCGTTCGAGTGAAGCGCCACAACCATTCCCGTCGCCGCGAGTTGATCCAAGCGCTCAGGACAGGCGGGCAACAGAAAACCCCAGAAGGGCTATTTCATGATCAAGAAGATTATGGCCTCGGCAGCTGTCGCTGCTTCGGTCGTCGGCGCCTCCGCCGCGATCGCGCCGCAGGCCATGGCGATCGGCAACGACCAGGGCACCACCACGGTCAACGGCAACGGCGCCATGCAGTCCTACGGCAACTCCGCCACCCACGGTGACTGGAGCCCGCAGTTCGCGCTGATCCAGGGTTCGCTCAACAAGCCCTGCATCGCCCTGCCGGCCAAGGTCAACGCCGGTTCGCTGATCGGCCTCATCCCGATCTCGGTCCAGGACCTCAACGTCCTGTCGTCGCCGCAGAACCAGCAGTGCACCGAGAACTCCACCCAGGCCAAGGGTGACGAGGCGCTGTCGCACATCCTCGACGACATCCCGATCCTGTCCGGCAACGGCGCCGCGAACAACTAGCGGTTCCTGCTCCGACCCGTGGGGCCGACCCATCCACGCGGCAGCCGATCAACGGCCGCCCGGGACGCGTCGGCCCCACGTCGTGTGCCGGCGCGGCTCGGCTCCTTCGAAAGGGCGCCCGTTGGGCCGGTTGCCCCAGTGCCGTCGGGCCGTGCCCGCCGTACCGGGTATGGCCCTCCCATGGACCAGTACGACAGCAGGTACCCGCAGGACCGTCACCACAGCCCCGAAGGCGTCACACCGATCTACGACCGGCTTCTCGCCGAGTGGCGGGCGGCCCGGGGCGACCCGGAGCCGCCTGAGCCCGCGGAACCCGTCCGGCCCCGCACGGGCGGCCTCGTGCCAGCGGCGCGTACCTCCGGTGAGGCCTTCCGAGGTTGACGGGACGGTGTCGAACTTACTCGGAATCCAACCCATTTGAGTGGTACTGCGCAACTGTCGGAGCTTTGAGCGGTTGATCAGTACGTTCCAGAACGGAACGCTTCGAAAGGTGAGTCTGATGAAGAAGATGATGGCCGGCGCGGCAGTAGCCGTGTCCATGGTCGGCCTGTCCGCCGCGGTGGCCCCTCGGCCATGGCGATCGGTAATGACCAGGGCACGACGTCGGTCAACGGCAACGGTGCCGAGTCCTCGTACGGCAACAGCGTGACCCGGGGCGACGGCAGCCCGCAGGCCCAGCTCATCCAGGGCACGCTGAACGACCTCTGCCTCGGTGTGCCGGTCAAGGCCAACGTCGGTTCGCTGATCGGGCTCATCCCGATCGCGGTCCAGGACGTCAACGTCCTGTCCAACCCGCAGAACCAGCAGTGCGCCGACAACTCCGTGCAGGCCAAGGGTGACGAGCCCCTGTCGCACCTGGTGGACGGCATCCCGGTCCTCTCCGGGAACGGCGTCGCCAACAACTGACGCCGGACACACGTGCCGCGGGCGGTCCGGGAAGCCCCGGGCCGCCCGCGGTCCGTCGTCGAGGCACTCGGGTACGCAGATGCCCACCGCTCCACGGGGGGCGGTGGGCATCACGCGTACCCGGGGGCGGTCAGCCCAGGCTGCGTACCGGCAGCACGCAGTGGGCGGAGGTCGCGATGACCTCCAGGTCACCGGCGAAGGACCGCAGCGTCTCCTCGGTCACCGGGCGCCCCGGCGACCCCTGCGGCCACGGCCGGGTGGCGAACATCGCCTGCACCTCGCCCTGTTCGCGGGCGGCCGCCAGCCACTCCGGCCGTGCCGGGTACTGGGCGGTGAAGTGCGGCAGCGTCAGGACCGCCTGACCCGCCTGGACGAGGAGCTTCACCGGGAGCCCCGGCGTCTCGTCGGCGCGCACGGGGGCGCCGCCGATGTGCAGCCCGCTGCGCTCCAGGGCGATGCGCATGGCGGCCTCACCGGCCGCCGGGCCGTCGGATCCGTCGCCGAGCGAGTAGACGAGCAGGAAGGCGACGTCGTGCCCGCCCTGGGGGTGCTCGCCGCTCCAGCCGATCAGGGTGAGAGTGCCCAACTGGGCCTGGGTGAAGGTGCCGGTGGATGTCTGGGGGGAGGTCATGTCCGGCACCCTAACCGTCTGCGACCGGTCGATCTCCATGCGTATCACCCGATCGGGGGAGAGTTGCCGACATCGGCGGCCGGGCGCACCCGCCCTTCTGTCCTGCGGCACGGCCGACAGGCGGCCGAAACAAATGGGTTGACGACTCCTGAGCGCTGCGGGCTATCGTGTGCAGTGTTGCGGACGGCGGACGAGACCGCTGATGCCGGACCGTGTGGTGAACCAGGAGGTGAGGTCATTGATGACTGTCGTTGCGGTGGGCGCTGCCCACGAGCCGAAGCACATCAATCCCACCCCGTGGCCACCGGCTGACCTTCTTCGAGACTTCTGCGCCGCCGCGCGCATTGCCGGGGCCACCCTGTGAAGGGTTCCCCTTGTCTTTCCCGTCCTCCTCTTCTCCTTCCTCTCTCTCCGCCACCTCTCAGGGCTCCTCCCTGTCGCACCCGCTGTCCGCGTACGGCTGGAACGACGACTGGGCGGCCGAGTTCGCCCCGTACGCCGCACAGGGGCTGCTGCCCGGACGTGTGGTGCGGGTGGACCGCGGGCAGTGCGACATCGTCACCCCGCAGGGCACCGTCCGTGCCGACACCGCTTTCGTCGTACCCCGTGACCCGATGCGCATCGTCTGCACCGGTGACTGGGCGGCCGTCGACCCCGACGGCGACCCGCAGTTCGTCCGTGCGCTGCTGCCCCGGCGGACGGCCTTCGTCCGCTCGACCTCGTCCAAGCGGTCCGAGGGCCAGGTGCTCGCCACCAACGTCGACCACATCGCCATCTGCGTCTCGCTGGCGGTGGAACTCGATCTGGGGCGGGTGGAACGCTTCCTCGCCCTGGCCATGTCCAGCTCCAGCGGTGACGCCCTGCTGCGCGACACCGCGTCGGCCGGGGACGGGGCCGCCGAGACCGTAGTCGTCCTGACCAAGGCCGACCTGGTCCCGGACGCCGTCACCCTGTCCCACCTCGTCCAGGACATCGAGCGCCTCGCCCCGGGGGTGCAGGTGCTGCCCGTCAGCTCCACCACCGGTGAGGGCGTCGACGTGTTCGCGGCGATCGTCTCCGGGGGTACGAGCGTGCTCCTGGGTGCCTCCGGCGCGGGCAAGTCCACCCTCGCCAACACCCTGCTCGGATACGACGAGATGGAGGTGCAGGCCACCCGTGACATGGACGGCAAGGGCCGGCACACCACCACGACCCGCAACCTCCTGGTCCTGCCCTCCGGCGGGGTCCTGATCGACACCCCGGGGCTGCGCGGGGTCGGCCTGTGGGACGCGGAGACCGGCGTCGGCCAGGTCTTCTCCGAGATCGAGGAGCTGGCCGGGCAGTGCCGGTTCCACGACTGCGCCCATGAGGCCGAGCCGGGCTGCGCGGTCCTGGCGGCGATCGGGGACGGATCGCTGCCCGAGCGGCGCTTCGAGAGCTACCGCAAGCTGCTGCGCGAGAACCAGCGCATCGTCGCCAAGACCGATGCCCGGGTCAGGTCCGAGATCCTGCGCGACTGGAAGCGCAAGGGCGCCGAGGGCAGGGCCGCCATGGAGGTCAAGCGCGGCCGGGTGCGGTAGCCGCGGCCCCCCTGGTCGGCGTCCGAAAACCGCGAGTGCGGCGGTGCGCGATGCCGCACACTGGACGGTGTGATGGACGAAGAGACCAGGTACGAGGCGGTGAGCAGCCGCGACGCGCGTTTCGACGGGGAGTTCTTCTTCGCCGTCGAGACCACCGGCATCTACTGCCGGCCGAGCTGCCCCGCCGTCACCCCAAGCGGAAGAACGTCCGGTTCTACCCGACCGCGGCCGCCGCCCAGGGCAACGGCTTCCGGGCGTGCAGGCGCTGCCGCCCGGACGCCGTCCCCGGCTCGGCGGACTGGAACGTCAGGGCCGACGTGGTCGGCCGCGCCATGCGCATGATCGGCGACGGTGTGGTGGACCGGGAGGGCGTCCCCGGTCTCGCCGGCCGGCTCGGTTACAGCTCACGGCAGGTGCAGCGCCAGCTGAACGCGGAGCTGGGTGCCGGGCCCGTCGCCCTCGCCCGGGCCCAGCGCGCGCACACCGCCCGGGTGCTCCTGCAGACCACCGCGCTGCCCGTCACCGAGATCGCGTTCGCCGCCGGGTTCGCCAGCGTGCGCCAGTTCAACGACACCATCCGCCAGATCTACGCCCGGACCCCGAGCGCGCTGCGGACCGAGGCGGGCACCGGACTCGGCGCCGCGGTCCGGGAGGCCCGCACCACCGGCATCCCGCTCCGGCTCGCGCACCGGGGGCCGTACGCGGCCCGCGAGGTCTTCGACCTGCTCGCCGCCGAGACCGTCGCCCGCATCGAGGAGGTCAGCGGTGAGCCCGGCGCCCGCACCTACCGGCGCACCCTGCGACTCCCGTACGGCACCGCGATCGCCGCGGTGGACGAGCGGTCCGCCGGGAGCTGGCTGGAGGCCCGGATCCACCTCACGGATCTGCGGGACCTGACCACCGCGGTGCAGCGGCTGCGCCGCCTCTTCGACCTGGACGCCGACCCGTACGCCGTCGACGAACTGCTGGCGGCCGATCCGCTGCTCGCCCCGCACGTCGCCGCCCGTCCGGGGCTGCGGTCGCCGGGCGCCGCGGACCCGGAGGAGTTCGCCGTACGGACCCTGGTGGGTCCTGCGGCGGCCGAGGAGCTCGTGGAGGCGTACGGGAAGCGCCTGGACGTGCCGTGCGGCGGGCTCACCCATGTGTTCCCCGAACCGGGCGTGCTGGCCGGTTCGGCCCCCGGCCCGCAGCTGCGCGCGCTCGCGGCGGCGCTCGCCGACGGCGAGGTCAGGCTCGACGCGGGCGCCGACCGCGACGAGGCCGAACAGGGGCTGCTGCGGTTGCCGGGCATCACCCCGGCAACCGCGGCGCTGATCCGCATGCGCGCACTGGGTGACCCCGATGTCGACCCGGCGGGGACGCCCGGCGCGTACCGGTGGCGGCCGTGGCGCTCCTACGGCGTACGCCATGCCGGGCTGACCGGCCTGGTGCGCGTCTGACGGGTCAGGCAGGCAGGCCCCAGCTCGGTGCGGGTTCGGACGCGGCGACCGGGCGGATGGTCAGGTCCGGGCGGTCGCCCGCCGCGGTGATCAGTGCCGAGTCGCCCTTGCGGAGCGCGATGCGGACCGTCCCGTCGGCCGTCTCCTGGTGGTCCAGGGGGCGTCCGTGCCGGTCGCGTACCTCGATGTCGCCCCCGATGCCGTGCCGCACGACGCAGGGCGCGCCCGCCTCACTGGTGACGCGCACCCAGCGGGTCCGGCCCCCTTCCCGGACCGCGCTGAGCAGGAAGGCGCCCTGGGTGCGGAAGTCGTGGACGGTCAGGTCCTGCCAGGCGGCGGGCAGTGCGGGGAAGACCCTGATCGTGTCGCCCCAGGACTGGCAGACCATGTCGTGCATCGACTGGGCCGCCGACAGCGGGGTCTCGATGACCGGGCCGGACTCCTTGTACATCGTGTTGGCCTGGATGAACCGGCTCATCAGCTGCCCCAGGTACCGCAGCGCGTCCTCGCCCTTGCCGAGCAGCGCGGACATCGAGGCGGCTCCGGTGAAGGTGTAGCCCTGCAGGGCGCCCTCGAAGCCGACCCAGTGGGCGAGGGACTTCTCGATCAGCGCGCGGTCCGCTTCGGTGGAGCCGTTGACCTCGTACAGCGGGTAGACGGCGAGCATGTGCGAGTAGTGGCGGTGGGACATCGCGAACGGCACCCCGGCGCCGATCATGTAGCCGTTCTCGTCGACCGGGTACGGGGTGAGCCTGGCCAGGACCTCCTCCCAGCGGGCGGTCAGCGGGTCGCGGACCCCCAGCTCACGGGCCGAGTCGAGCAGGGTGCGGCAGCCCCAGCGCAGCAGCATCAGGTCGTAGTTGCAGTCGGGGGCGTTGACGCCGTACTCCGGGGAGAAGGTCGCCGGCAGGTGCAGCCTGCCGTCCGCGCCCGGGGTGAGGAAGTGCAGGTAGTAGTTGACGGCCTTGCGCAGCAGCGGGAAGAGGGTGTCCCGCAGGATCGACCGGTCCATGGTGTGGCGGTAGGAGAGCCAGACGTTGTGCAGCGCCCAGGTCAGGTTGCCGACCTCGGGGGTGGGCGGGTCCTGGCCGGGGATACCGACCCCGTAACCGCCGTCGGCGACCGCGGCGCCGTTGACCAGCTGCGGGTCGGTGGTCCGTGGGATGCCCGCCGAGTCCGCCCGGTAGGGGGCGGCGACCTCACGGGAGAGCTGGTCGCGGAACTCGCTGAGGGCCCGGGTGACGGCGTCGAGCTCCAGGTGGTTGGAGCCGTGGATCAGCCAGTACTCCAGCTGGACGTTGAGGTTCCACCAGGTGTTGGGCCACGGCGTGGGCTCCAGCCAGGGGCCCGAGGTGGCCATCACGGGCGCGTCCCTGCGCGCGGCCGAGGCCGTCTTGTAGAGCTGGATCCAGTAGAACCGCTGCAGCCGGGCATCGGGCAGGGACAGGAAGCTCTTGCGGTAGAAGCGGTCCCACCAGGCGCGGTGCGGGGCGGACAGCGCGCTGTACGGGAGCGCCGAGGCGGCCGTGACCGCACGCAGCGCCCGGTCGCGGGCGGTGTTCTTCGGATGGGAGTGCGCGACGGTCACGTACAGGGTGCGGCTGCCGCCGCGCGTCCGGTCGCGCCAGGCGGTGACGTGCTGACCGCCGCCGAGGAGCGACTGCACCGCGGCTGTCGACCCGCCGTGCTCCTCCACGACGGCCGGGGGTGGCCGGTGTAGCCGTCGGGCAGCGGCTTGAAGGCAGCCCTGGGGCTGATCGCCTCCGCCGGGTGGAACACCCAGCGGAAGTCCTTCTCGCCGGCGCTCGGGGTCACCTCCACGGTCAGTACGTCGCCGGTGGAGTGCACGAAGGCGCGGAGCGTGAGGGTGCCCGCAGAGGTGGTGACGGTGCCCCGCAGTTCGGCGGTGCGCAGCCGCATCCGCCAGTCGACGCCCGTGATCGTGCCGGCCGGTTCCAGGGTGAAGTGGCCGATCGGCAGCCGGGCGAGGCCGAAGAGCGAGCCGTACTCCGGGCGGTGGTCCTGCACCTCGGAGTGCTGGACGTTGAACCGGACCGCCGTGGTCTCGGCGCCCGGCTCCGCGTAGATGCCGGAGCCGAGCCGGCCGTTGCCCAGGTACGGGCCCTCGTACCAGGTCCTCGGCATCTTCTGCCAGTGCAGGTCGGCGTCGTCGAGGACGGTGTTCCAGCTGTCCGCGGGGGCGCGCAGCGTGACCGGGGCGGCGGCCTCGGCGGGGAGCGCCGCGCCGCCCACCACCAAGGCTCCGCCGAGGGCGGTTCCGGTGGCGAGGACCCGTCTGCGGGAAGGCGCGGGCGACGGGGGACCGGTGAGCGGGGCCGAGGCGGGATCCGGTGCTGTGGGCAAGGCGTCTCCTGGCGACTCGTACGTATGCGGGCGCGGCAATTCATCCGAGCTATGTCCTCACGGAAGGTAGACTTGCGCCATCGGAGCGTCAATAGGGTGCGAGAGATCCGATGTGTTTCTGTCCATGTGATCGGGCTTCGCCTACCTGACGTCAGCCCCAGAGCACCGCGCCCAGCCACGCTCCCGTGACCAGCAGGCAGGCGAACAGTTCGACGAGTACGGAGTAGCCGGTGGCCCGCATCACCGAGCGGACCGAGGCCCAGCCCGCCCCCGGCTGCCCAGCCGCAGCCGCTCCGCGCCGTAGATGACGCCCACGTACCCGGCGATCGCGCCGACCACCGGGACGACGAAGAAGCCGACGATCCCGCCGATCCCGCCGAGCATCAGCGTCCTGCGTGGCGCCCCGGACTCGTGTGGGCGGCGGGGCGGCAGGAGCGGCTTCAGCGCCTGGTTCAGCAGCAGGAGTGCCGTGGCGCCGATCAGTACGGCCCAGGCGGCCGGAGTCATGTCCGTCAACGCCCACCACAGCACCGCGGCCCAGACGATCGCCTGGCCGGGCACGCCGGGCAGCAGCACCCCGATCAGGCCGAGCAGCATGACCAGCCCCACGGCGACGAGCTGCCACACACTCATCTGACCAGCCTGCCGGAACCCGGCCGGTCCCGCCCGTCGTCGATGCCCCGTGCAAGGGCCGTCCGCGCAGCTCAGGGGCGTACTGCGGGGCCGGGGGCCGGGTTCAGGCGCGCGGCTCGCGGGATACCCAGCCCCGTTCGTAGGCGTGCCAGCCCAGCTGCAGCCGGGTCGACACCCCGGTGAGCTCCATCAGGCCCTTGACCCGGCGCTGCACCGTCCGCAGGCCGAGCTCCAGCTGCTTCGCCACGCTGGCGTCGGTCAGCCCGGCCAGCAGCAGCGAGAGGATCTCCAGATCCGTCGGATCGGGCCCGGTCACGTCCTCCCGGGGCAGGCCGCTCTCGCCGAGCCGCAGCGGCATCGCCTCGCGCCACACCGCCTCGAAGAGGCCCATCAGCGACTCCAGCAACCCCGACGCGTGCACGACCAGGGCCGCGGGCTCCGCGCCGCGCCCGGTGAGCGGCACCATCGCCAGCGCGGCGTCGGCGACGACCAGTTTGGTCGGCACCCGGTCCACGACCCGGCACTGCTCGTGACGGCTCAGCGCCGCCGACAGCTCCAGAATCCCGGACGGCAGCGCGAGCACCTCGCGCTCGACCACCACCCGGAACGACACCCCGCGGATGGCGGCCCGCTCCTCGGACTGGTTGTCGAGACCGCTGACCGCGATCGGCTTCCCGGTCACCAGGGCGCACACCTCGCTGGTCGCGCCCAGCTGCAGCTGATGGAACCGGTGGGCCACCGCGCTCGCGCCGGTGACCACCTCGACCAGGTCGTGGACGGCCGGCTCGGCGGCGTCCGCCCGGTACTCCTCGGCCAGCAGCACCGCCGCCAGCTCCGCCTGCTCCAGCTCATGGCGCTGCTGCGTCAGCAGTGCCCCCAGCGCGACCCCGGGCGGCGCCGCCACCCACCGCCCCGTACGCGCCGACGACTGGGCGGCCAGGCCGTGCTGCTCCAGCCGCCGCAGCGCCCGTTCGGTGTCCGCCTCGGGAAGCGCGAGACGGTGCGCGAGATCGGACACCTCCGCAGCTCCCAGCGCCACGAGCGCCCGGTAGGCCGACTCCTGCCGCTCGTCGAGACCTATGGCTCCCAGCATCCTCGGACCCCTCCCCGGACGCAGTGCTTCCGCGTGATGTCGCGCTTGTCGGGCGACCGGCCGTGGCGGAAAGCGGCCACGGCGTAAACCCGCCGCGCACATCATCCCTGTACCACCCGCCGCTCTGCCAATGTGGCGCCACCGCAGCACCAACAACCTCCGGAACACGGTGCTTTGTGCTGCCTGTTCCGGTTTTACCTGGGGAGAGCGATGCGTCCGATATCGCGTACGGCACTGGGGGCGGCCACCGCCGCGGTCCTGGCCGTCACGGTGATCGCGCCGTCCGTGGCAGCGCCACAGGGCGACACGAGCACGAAGAGACCGCTGACCGGCAGCGCGGCGGCGGCCGCCAAGGGCGGCAAGCCGGTCACCGTGACCCTGGTCACCGGCGACAAGGTGCTGGTGAGCAAGGACAGTTCGGGGAACGCCTCGGCCACCGCACTGCCCCGCGAGGACGGCACCCTCCCCCTCGTGCAGACCCGCCGCTCGGGCAAGGACCTCTACGTCTACCCGGACACCGCGGTCGAGGCACTGGCCGCGGGCAAGGTCGACGAGGAACTCTTCAACGTCACCGGACTGATCCGCCAGGGGTACGACGACGCGCACGCGGACTCCGTACCGCTGATCGCCACCTACGCGGCGGATGCCGCCCGCTCCGCACCCGCCACCCCGCGTGGCGCCGAGCGCGGACTCGCGCTCCCGGTCATCGACGGTGTGGCACTCAAGGCGGACAAGGACAAGGCCGCAGGTTTCTGGGCGGACGTCACCGGCAACCGCTCGCGCGCCGCCGCCGGGATGAAGAAGCTCTGGCTGGACCGCAAGGTCGAGGCCAGCCTCGACAGGTCCACCAAGCAGATCCGCGCCGACCTCGCCTGGGCGGCCGGCTACGACGGCAAGGGCACCAAGGTCGCCGTTCTGGACACCGGCGCCGACGCCGAGCACCCCGACCTCAAGGGCCGGATCACCGAGTCGGAGAACTTCACCGACTCCGACACCACCGACGACCGCCAGGGCCACGGCACCCACACCCTCTCCACCGTCGGCGGCTCCGGAGCAGCGAGCGACGGCAAGAAGAAGGGCGTCGCCCCCGGCGCCGACCTGCTCGTCGGCAAGGTGCTCAACGACAGCGGCTCCGGCGACTCGTCCTGGATCATCGCGGGCATGCAGTGGGCCGTCGACCAGAAGGCCGACGTCGTCTCCATGAGCCTGGGCAGCGCCACGCCGACCGACTGCACCGACCCGATGAGCGTGGCCGCCGAGGAGTTCGGCAAGAGCAAGGACACCCTGTTCGTCATCGCGGCGGGCAACTCGGGTCCCACACTCAACACCGTCTCCTCGCCCGGGTGCGCGCCCAGCGTGCTGACCGTCGGCGCGGTCGACCGGGACGACTCCACCGCCCAGTTCTCCAGCCGCGGGCCCGCGATCGTCTCGCACACCCTCAAGCCCGAGATCGCCGCCCCGGGCGTCGACATCTCGGCCGCGGCCGCGGGCGGCCGCGGCGTCTACGCCTACCGGTCGATGTCCGGTACGTCGATGGCCACCCCGCATGTCGCAGGCGCCGCGGCCATCGTCAAGGAACGCCACCCCGACTGGACCGCACAGCAGGTCAAGGCGGCGCTCGTGTCGTCCGCGAAGAGCGACATACCCGGTGACGTACGCGAGACCGGCGGTGGCCGCCTCGACGTCAAGGCCGCCATCGACACGACCCTCACCGGCGCCCCCGCCGTCCAGGGCGGCACCTTCAACTGGCCGCAGGACAGGACCGACCGCACCACCGTCCAGGTCCCGTACACCAACACCGGCACCGAGCCGGTGAAGCTGTCGCTCAAGCTCCAGGGCGTCACGGGCAACGACGGTTCGGCCGTCGGGTCATCCGTCGCCGCACTCGGCGCGAAGAGCGTCACCGTGCCCGCAGGGGCGACGGTCGAGGTCCCGCTGAAGCTCGACCCGGCCGCGCACCTCCAGGACAGCCAGTACGGCGACGTCACCGGCCGGGTCCTGGCCACCGGCCCCGGCGGGGTCAAGGTCTCCACCCCGTTCTCGCTGTACGTCGGCGCCGAGACCGTCACCCTGCGCGTCAAGCTGATCGACGCCAACGGCAGGCCCGCTGACGGCTCGTCGTCCCTCGACGTCATCGGCACCGACACCGCGAGCGGCGAGCGCCGGTTCAACGACGGCTCGGCCGACCAGGTGTACCAGGTGCGCCCCGGCGCCTACTTCGTCTCCAGCTTCATCACCTCGGCCGACCCCGAGGACGCCACCGGACAGCTGGCGAAGTCCGTCGGCTACCTCGCCAGGCCGCAGCTGAACGTCACCAAGGACACCACCCTGGTGCTGGACGCCCGCAAGGCGCACCGGATCAAGCTGAAGACCGAGGACCGGACCACCGAGACCCGCAGCGCGACCCTCGCCTTCGGCCGCAGCTGGGACGACGTCTGGCTGCACGCCGGCTCCCTCACCGGCGGCAGCATCGTCAAGGACTACCTGGTCGACATCCAGGGCAGGGCCCGGGACGGCGACTTCGAGTTCGACAGCTTCTGGCGCGCGTACGCCCCGCAGATCGACAAGCTCGCGGTCGTCGGCGGCGCCACCCTCCACCCCGTCGCCGCGTCCAACGGTTCCGTCAATCTCGACGGGACGGGGCAGGCCGGGCTCGTCGACGCCGGCGCAGGCACCCCCGCGGAGCTGAAGTCCGCAGACGTCGCGGGCAAGATCGCGCTGGTCCGGATCGCGGACGGCACGTCCATGGCAGTCCAGGCACGCGACGCCCGGGCAGCGGGCGCCGTGGCGATCATCGCGCACCGCCCGTCCGCCGGCCCCTGGCAGCCGTCCGTCGGCTACGGTTCGGCCCCCTGCCCTCCCTCGGGATCCAGGCCCACGAGGCGGCCGCGCTGACCGCGGCGCTCGCCACCGGGCCGGTGAAGCTGAGCTGGAAGGCCACCGCGGTCAGCCCGTTCGTCTACAACCTGGCGTTCCCCGAGACGGGCACCGTCACCTCGGACCGCACCTACAAGGTCAGGGACAAGGCACTCGCCACGACCACGTCCCGTTACGAGTCCATGGGCGTCAAGGCCGACTTCATGGACACGCTCCTGGTCGCCCGCCCCTACGGCACCACGTTCGGCATCGGCGGCTTCGACACGGTCGCCGCGCCCGGCACGCGCACCGAGTACTACTCGGCGGGTGACAGCACCTGGCAGCACGCGATCTCCTCCAGCTTCCCCTGGGGCGAGTTCATGATGGACAGGTTCCGCACCTACAAGGCGGGGGCGCACCGCACGGAGAACTGGTACCGGGGCGTCCTCGTCCCGTCCGCGCCCCGCGACGACCAGGGCAGGGAACAGCTCGCCGCCGAACGCCAGGACAACCTGATCGGCGTCGCCCCCGGCTTCTGGAGCGACAGCGAACACAGCGGTCTGCAGGGGTCCTTCGGGGACATGGGCAACATGCGGCTCAGCAGCGGGGGAGAGGTGCTCGGTGAATCCGGCTGGCCGTCCGGGGTGTTCACCGTCCCGGCCGAGGACGCCGCGTACGAACTCACCATGGAGACCATGAAGTCCGGGCAGCCCGCCGCCGTGTGGAAGCGGTCCACCGCCACCGAGACCACCTGGAAGTTCCGCTCGCACCGGGACGAGAGCGCGTACTCCCAGGGGATCCCGCTGCTCTTCCCAGGCTACGATCTGCCGTCGGACGGCATGAAGACCCTTGCGGCGAAGGACGGTCAGCGGATCGCGCTGAGCGTCACGGGCCACGCCGGCTACACGCCGGGCAAGCTCACGGCAGCCAAGGTCTCGTACTCGTACGACGGCGGCAAGACCTGGACCGCGGCCACCACCGCACAGCAGGACGGCCGTTGGACCGCGACCGTGAACCACGCGGACGCGGCCGGAAAGCCGGTCACCCTGCGCACCGAACTGACGGACGCCAACGGCAACTCCGTCGTCCAGACCGTGACCGACGCCTACGCAGTGCGCTGACGCCGCTCACACCGACCGGTCCGCCGGGCGTCCTTCCCGTGGGGGGTGGGGCCGCCCGGCGGACCTTTTTCCCGGCGGGCCCAGGGCCTCTCGTTGGGATCATGCCGGGCTCGCGCGCGCCGGCGCCGCACCTCGCGGCGTCGTCGTCAGTCGCCGACGCTCCGCGTCGACTCCCTCCTCCGCCTTGCGAGGCACAGCAGCAGACCCCGCTCCCTGATCCGGCCTGACCCGAACGAGAGGCCCCAGGTCACTTTTTCCGGATGACCCGTTTTCGCGCGGCCCCCGCGGTAACCAATATGGGCATGAGTCAGCAGGGGGAGAGGCCCGCCGCCCACGAGGACGACTGGTGGCGCAGGCTGTACGACGAATCCGTCCCGGACACCGGGGCGAGCCAGGCGGCCGACAGTCTCGACGACCGCTTCGACTCGGTGTCGGGTGCCGTGGGGCCCGGTGGCCGAGAGCCTTACGAGGCCGCCGCGTCGGTGCCGGAGCCACGGGTGGCGCCGCCGGAGTCCGGCCGGTCGGCACAGGCCCCGCCGGTTCCCACCCCGTCAGTTCCCCCACCGCCGCCATCGCCTTCATCTTCATGGCCGTCACCGCCCCAGGAACCCGTACGCGCTCCCTGGGAGGCCCCGTCCGGGCCGCCCGCTCCCTGGGAGGCCCCGGCGGGCCCGCCAGGACCCCGCACCTTCGCGGCCCCGCCGCCCGCACCGGTCCCACCGCCCGCACCGGCCCCGGCCCCGGAGGCGGCGGTAGCTCCGGTCCCACCGCCCGCCCCTGCGTCCGCCCCCGCCCCGCCCCTGGCCCTGCCCCGTCAGCTCCACCACTCCCGCCGCCGCCCGCCGATCCGCGCGTCGCCCGAAGCAGGGCGCCGGGCCAGGACGCGCAGGAGCCGTCCGCCGCGGAGGCGCCGTCCTCCGTGTCCCGGCCGCCCGCCGCGCCGCCGCCCTCCGCACCGCCCGTCCCCGCGCCGCCGAGGCGGCCGGCTGTCGAGCGGACGGCCGATGAGCAGAGCACCGGCGAGCGGCCCGACGCACAGATCCCGGCCGCACCGGCCCCCGCCCCGACGGGGCCCCGCCCGGCCGTCGCCCACGTCGGCGCCAGGCCGCCCACGTACGACGCCGAGCCCACCGCGCTGCCCGCCGCCGACCCGCGCGAGATCCACGCCGTCGTCTCCGACACCGTGCTCGACGGCGCCGGCTACGGGACGTACACCCTGCGAGCCGCGTCCGTGCGGGGCGACTCCGCCCGGTTCCGGGGCGAGCCCCGGCGCGACGCGCTGCTCACCGTGCGCTTCGGCACGGCCGAGAGCGCCGTCGTCCTGGTCGCCGTGGCCGGCGGGGCGCGCGCCACCGAGGGCGTGCACCCCGCGGCTGCCGCCGACGCGTGCCGCTGGATCGCCGAAGCCGTCGGGCGCAGCCATGCCCGGCTCTCCGAGGACATAAGGGCGGGCCGTCGAGGCGACCTCAAGTCCGGCCTGCACCGGCTCGCCGACCGCAGTTACGGCAGGCTGCGCGCCCGCGCCGCCGAACTCGGACTGGAACCGGACCAGTACACGTCCGGCCTGCGCTGCCTCCTGCTGCCCGCCGATCCCGACTGCCGCACCCGGGTCTTCTTCGGGGTCGGCGGCGGCGGGCTCTTCCGGCTGCGGGACGGCAGCTGGCAGGACCTCGAACCGGCGCTCCCGCACTCCGGCGACCTCACCGGAGAGGGCGTGGTCGGTTACGGCTCCGCGTCACCCGAGAGCGGGCCCGACGGCGACCGGCTGACCATGGACCTGGCGATCACCACGGCCCCGCCGCCGTACATCGAGAAACCCGTCCCGCCTCCCGCCGAGCCGTTCCGCTTCCGTGCGTCGGTCGCCCGGCCGGGCGACACCCTGCTGCTGTGCAGCACCGGCCTCGCCGAGCCGCTGCGGGGCGAGCCGGCACTGGCCGACGAGCTCGCCGAGCGCTGGTCCCCAGACCTGGCACCGGGCCTGGGGGCGTTCCTCGCGGACAGCCAGCTCAGGGTGAAGGGGTACGCCGACGACCGGACGGCGGTCGGCGTCTGGGAGGCGTAACCGCGCCCGCCATGGGTTGATGGATTCCGGATACCCGTCGTTCCGGAGCTCGCGAGCCCCGGAACGACGGACCGCCGTCAGCGGAACGTGCACGGAGCACGGGCAGAGGGAGTGCGCACCCATGGCCAAGCAGAACGTGTCGGAGCAGTTCGTCGACATCCTCGCCCGGGCGGGCGTCAAACGCCTGTACGGCGTCGTCGGCGACAGCCTCAATCCGGTCGTCGACGCCATCCGCCGCAACGCCGACATCGAGTGGATCCAGGTCAGGCACGAGGAGACGGCCGCGTTCGCCGCCGGTGCGGAGGCCCAGATCACCGGCACGCTGGCGGCCTGCGCCGGGTCGTGCGGCCCCGGCAATCTGCACCTCATCAACGGCCTCTACGACGCCCACCGCTCCATGGCCCCCGTGCTCGCGCTCGCCTCGCACATCCCGTCCGGCGAGATCGGCCTCGGCTACTTCCAGGAGACCCATCCGGAGCTGCTCTTCCAGGAGTGCAGCCACTACAACGAGATGATCTCCAACCCGCAGCAGATGCCGCGGCTCCTGCAGACCGCCATCCAGCACGCGATCGGCCGGGGCGGCGTCAGCGTCGTCTCGATGCCCGGTGACATCGCCTCGCAGCCCGCCCCGGACAAGTCCGTCGAGCACGCCATGGTCACCTCGCGGCCCACCGTGCGGCCGGGCGACGACGAGATCGACAAGCTCTGCCGGATGGTCGACGAGGCCAAACGGGTGACCCTGTTCTGCGGCAGCGGCACCGCGGGCGCGCACGCGGAGGTCATGGAGTTCGCCGAGCGGGTGAAGGCACCCGTGGGGCACGCACTGCGCGGCAAGGAATGGATCCAGTACGACAATCCGTACGACGTCGGCATGAGTGGCCTGCTGGGCTACGGCGCCGCCTACGAGGCCACCAACGAGTGCGATCTGCTGATCCTGCTCGGCACGGACTTCCCGTACAACGCCTTCCTCCCCACCGATGTGAAGATCGTCCAGGTCGATGTCCGCCCGGAGCGCCTCGGCCGCCGCTCCAAGCTCGATCTGGCGGTCTGGGGCGATGTCCGCGAGACGCTCCGCTGTCTCACCCCGCGGGTGAAGGTGAAGACCGACCGCAAGTTCCTCGACCGGATGCTCAAGAAGCACGCCGACGCGCTGGAGGGCGTGATCAAGGCGTACACCCGCAAGGTCGAGAAGCACGTCCCGATCCATCCCGAGTACGTCGCCTCGGTGCTGGACGAACTCGCTGACGACGATGCGGTGTTCACGGTCGACACCGGGATGTGCAACGTATGGGCGGCCCGCTACCTGACGCCGAACGGCAAGCGCCGGGTGATCGGCTCGTTCAGCCACGGCTCGATGGCCAACGCGCTGCCGCAGGCCATCGGCGCGCAGTTCACCGACCGCAGCCGGCAGGTCGTCTCGATGTCCGGGGACGGCGGATTCACCATGCTGATGGGGGACTTCCTGACGCTGGTCCAGTACAACCTGCCGGTGAAGGTCGTGCTGTTCAACAACTCCGCGCTCGGCATGGTCGAACTGGAGATGCTCGTCGCGGGGCTGCCCTCGTTCGGGACGACCAACAAGAACCCGGACTTCGCCGCCATCGCGCGCGCCTCGGGCGCGTACGGGGTGCGGGTGGAGAAGCCCAAGGAGCTCGAAGGCGCCCTCAAGGACGCCTTCAAGCACAAGGGGCCGGCCCTCGTCGACGTCGTCACCGACCCCAACGCGCTGTCCATCCCGCCGAAGATCAGCGCGGACATGGTGACCGGCTTCGCGCTCTCCGCCAGCAAGATCGTGCTGGACGGCGGAGTGGGCCGGATGGTCCAGATGGCCCGCTCCAACCTGCGTAACGTGCCCCGCCCCTGAGGCGTTGCCCCCGGATCGCGCCGGGGCTCGCGGACTCCCTGCCCGCGAGGCCCGGCCCGATCCGGTGAACCTCTACGCGTCGACCTCGTACCTGCCGTACTCCAGGAAGTACCGCAGCTCCTCCGGTGTGCCGTCGATGACGTCCTCGGCCGCCGCTCGGAGCGCGCTGCTGATGTGAGGGTCCGCGAGGATGCGGGCGACGGCGACGCTGTCGTCCTCGGCCTGGGCGAGGCGGTAGCCGGTTTCGAGGAAGGTGCGCAGGTCTTCGGGGGTGCCGTGGTCGAGGAGGTCGTTGACCTCCTGGGTGACGCGTCTGCCGCTGTCGGGGTCGGCGAGGATGCGGGCGACGGCGACGCTGTCGTCCTCGGCCTGGGCGAGGCGGTAGCCGGTCTCCAGGAAGGTGCGCATGTCCTCCACCGTGCCGTCGAGGGCCTCGTTCGCCTCCCGGGTGACCCGCGTGCCGCTGTCCTCGTCCGCCAGAATGCGAAGGATCGCGATGCGGAGGTCGTCCTCGGACAAGTCGCCGGCCGGCGTGGCGGAGCCGGCCGTGCCCGTCGCCGACGTGGCGGTGGTGGACGAGGGGCCGGCGTGGGCGGCGAAGGCCGGGTTGGCCAGCAGGAGGGCCGGCGTCAGGGCGGTGGCCGCGACGGCCAGAGCGGCACGGGTCAGTCTCATACGGTGGGCCTGCCTTCGGAACGCAGTGATGGTCGGGGCACCGGTGGTGGCGCGCATCCCCCCGGTGCCGGAATCATCGCCCGTGGCGGCGCCTGCGATCACTGCCTGGTTCCGGCAGTTGTTGCACTTTTGACATTGCCGTGAGCATGCGTGGCACGGCTCCACCGTGCCGGGGCAGGCGAGCCCTTCGTGCGCCCGCCAGGGGTTGTGGGCCAGGCCGTCGGCCGGAGCTTGCGCCCCGGCGCGGGGTGTCCGCTCACGCCGGGGTCAGCCGCAGCGTCACGATCTGGAACGGCCGCAGCGCCAGGACGAGGCCGTGCTCGTCGGTCGCCGCGTCGTGCAGCGGCCGTTCCAGGAGGTCGGTGATCCGCGCCGCCACGACGGGGAACGAGACCCGGAGCGCCGCGTCTGCCCGGCCGCCCGCCGACTCGTACAGCCGGACGATCACCTCGCCGCTGCGGTCCTCGGCGAGCTTCACCGACTCCACGGTGACGGCCGGATGGCCGGTCTCCACCAGGGACGGCACCACCGGGGCGACCGCCGCGCGCAACGGCAGATTGAGTGCGAGACCCTCCCGTACCGCGTCGGTGATCTCCGCGCCGGGTGCCAGCGCGTACCGGAACCGGTGCGTGCCGAGGTCGGTCTCCGGGTCGGGGCTGTGCGGGGCGCGCAGCAGAGTCAGCCGTACGGTGGTGCCGAGGCCCGTCCCGTGCGGGGTCCTGGTCACCTCGTGCCCGTACGTCGAGTCGTTGAGCAGTGCGATCCCGTATCCCGGTTCGGCGACCCGTAGCCAGCGATGGGCGCAGATCTCGAAACGGGCCGCCTCCCAGCCGGTGTTGTCGTGCGTCGCGCGGTGGACGTGGCCGAACTGGATCTCGGCCGTGGACCGTTCGGCGTGCACGTCGAGCGGGAAAGCCGCCTTGAGGACCTTCTCCGACTCCTGCCAGTCCACCTCGGTCTCCACGTCGACCTGACGGCTTCCCGCGGCCAGCCGGATCTCCTGGACGATCCGGGACGCGCCGAACGCACGCACCACGCGCACGGCCGCACGGAGCGGCCCCTCCTCCACCACCTCGACCAGTTCCGCGTCGGTGAGGTCGGTGCGCGAGCGGCGGTAGTGGTGATCGATGTCCCAGGCGTCCCAGTTGTTCGGGTGGTCGGGGTGCAACTGGAGGAGGTTGGCCCGGTGGCCGGGGGCGAGTACCTCGCGGTCCGCCGTCAGGTCGCGGACGGAGCTGATCAGCCCGTCCCGGTCGACGACGACGCGCAGCCGCCCGTTGTCGAGGACGGTCCCTCCGTCCGCCGAGGCCACGGCCGAGACGCCCCGCTCCGGGAGCGCGGCGCCGTCCAGCAGCCCCGAGCCCAGCCCCGGCGACTCGGCGAGGACCGCCGTACGTCCCTCGCCGAGCGGCTGCACATGCGCCCCGGAAGGCAGCACCGCGCTCGCCTCGGCGTCCAGCTCGATCACCTGACTCCGCAGGTACGGGGAGGAGTTGAGCGCCACCAGACCTTGTGCCGTACCGAGTGCGGCCACCGCCTCCGCCACCAGGTCCGCCAGTTCCTCGCGCACCCGCTCGTAGGTGTCACGGGCCTCGCGGTGCACCCAGGCGATCGACGAGCCCGGCAGGATGTCGTGGAACTGGTGCAGCAGCACCGTCTTCCAGATCCGGTCCAGCGCCTCGTACGGATACCGGTACCCGGGCGCCCGCAGGGCCGCCGCGGTCGCCCACAACTCCGCCTCACGCAGCAGGTGTTCGCTGCGGCGGTTGCCCTGCTTGGTCTTCGCCTGGGTGGTGTACGTCGCCCGGTGCAGCTCCAGGTACAGCTCGCCCGACCAGACCGGCGCCTGAGCCCCGTACTCCTCCTCGGCCGCGGTGAAGAACGCCGACGGCTTCTCGATCTCGACCCGGGGCGAGCCCTCCAGGTCGGCGAGCCTGCGGGCCTTCTCCAGCATCTCGCGGGTCGGGCCACCGCCCCCGTCACCCCAGCCGAACGGCACGAGCGAGCGGGTGGCCCTGCCCTTGTCCCTGAAGTTCCGCTCCGCGTGGGCGAGTTCGGCGGCATGGAAGTGGGCGTTGTAGGTGTCGACGGGCGGGAAGTGGGTGAAGACCCTGGTGCCGTCGATGCCCTCCCACCAGAAGGTGTGGTGCGGCATCTTGTTCGTCTGGTTCCACGACAGCTTCTGGGTCAGGAACCACCGGATGCCGGCCAGCCGGGCCAGCTGCGGGAACGCGGCGGTGTAGCCGAAGGAGTCCGGCAGCCAGATCTCCTCGGTCTCCACCCCCAGCTCCTGCTCGAAGAACCGCTTCCCGTGCACGATCTGCCGGGCCAGCGCCTCACCGCCGGGCATGTTGGCGTCGGACTCCACCCACATCGAGCCGACGGGCTCCCACTGCCCGTCCGCCACCGCCCGCACGATCCGCTCCCAGATGTGCGGCTGGTGCTCCTTGACCCAGGCGTACTGCTGGGCCTGCGAGCAGGCGAAGACCAGCTCCGGGTAGTCCCGGGCGAGCGCGGTGACGTTGGCGAAGGTGCGCGAGGCCTTGCGCACCGTCTCCCGCAGCGGCCACAGCCACGCCGAATCGATGTGGGCGTGCCCCGCGGCCGAGATCCGGTGCGCACTCGCCGACGCCGGCCTGGACAGGGCCTCGGTCAGCTCGGCCCGTCCGGCCGCCGCGGTCCCGGCCACGTCGTGCAGATCCAGGGCGTCGAGCATCCGCTCCAGCGCCCGCAGGATCTCGTGCCGCCGCGACCGGTCGGCGGGCAGCTCCCGCATCAGCTCGGACAGCACCTCGATGTCCAGGACCAGGTGCCAGACCTCCTCGTCCAGCACGGCGAGGTCGGCGGACGCGAACCGGTAGAGCGGATCGTCGCCCGCCGTGAGCACGTCCCCGAGCGGCGTCGGCTCGAAGCCGTGTGCCAGCACCGCCGGGTTGGCCGCGGCCTCCAGGAGCAGGGAGACCGGCTCGCCGCCGGCGGCGGGTGCGCCGACGGTCAGATGGCGGTTGCGCGGGTGCACGCCCTTGAGCGGCACACCCTCGGGGTCGTACAGCATGCCCTCGGCCTGGAAGCCGGGCGCCTGGCCGGAGAAGCCCGGATCGACCACCACCTCGACCCGGCGGCCGGCCCACTCCTGCGGCACGGCTCCGTCGAGCCGGAACCAGCTGGTGGACCACGGACTGCCCCACGCGGTGCCGGGCTCGAACGGTTCGTACCGTGCGGCGAGTGCCTCCGCCACCGGCACCGGTTCGCCCGGCGCGTGCCAGACCGACAGTGTGAGCGGGGTGCGCGCCGCGTACTCGGCGGGGCGGATGAACTGGCGCAGGGCCCGCTCCAGCCGGCCCTCCACCAGTGTGCTGTCGTCGTGCATCCCTGCTCCTCGGGTCGGCGCCTGCGCGTGGTCAAGGGCTTGCTTTCCCCGGCGGTCCGGCTCCACCCCCACCGGCCGCCGATGAGGACCCGGGTGGCGCTGCGACGGGCGGGCCGGACCGCGGCCAGGACCCCGGCCGGGCCCCCGGGCGCTCAGCCGGGCATCGTCTCGATTCGTGCGCGGTTGAGCAGGTACGCCGGCAGGTACGGCTGGTCCTGGGCGAGGGGGAATCCGCGATCGAACGCCAGGCTCGCCATCGCCAGCGGTCCGAGCGCCACCCGGGCGCGCGGCGCCGTCGAGTCCCCCCAGTACTCGCCGTGCAGCTTGAGGGCTTCGCCGAGAGCCTCGGCGAAGGCGTCGTGCTCGCCGGTGATCAGGCGGTGGAAGAGTGCGACCGGCTGGTAGTCGATCCGGTTCACGAAGTCCGCCGGCGCGCGGGTCACGGCCTCCGGCGCGGAGGTACGCATGGTGGCGAGCAGCTTCTCCACGACGTCGTCCATGGGGCGCCCGGAGCGGTGGGTCTGCAGCGTGTCGATCCAGTGCAGGACGTAGGCGTCGGTGGAGTCGTCCCCGCGAAGCGCCTCCAGCGGCACCTGGCAGAGCAGGTCGACCAGGTCCTGCCGGCGGCACGCGACCGCGAGGTAGAAGGCGTCCAGCCAGGCGCGGGGGTCAGCGGGGGGTTCGGCGGGGACGGCGGGCAACTGCCGTACGAGGTCCTCACCCAGATGGCACTCCTGCGGCCGCGCACCGGTGAACAGCGCCGAGCCGAGCTGTACGGCGGTGGCCCACGCGTCCCAGGTGTCGATGTCCGCCACGTCGGGGTCGACGGCGCAGCGGGCGTGGCCGAGTGCGAGGGCCGACGCGAAGGCGGCGCCGAGTCCGGCCGGCTCCTCGGCGAGCCGGGCTATCGACGCCGCCGTGGCGTGCGTGAGTTCGCCGATGTCGGGAGCCTTGTCCGCGACGCGGCCGACGAGCCGTCCGGCGCGGCCGAGGCGGACCAGGCCCTTCATGATGCCGAGCAGTTCCGGCGGCGGCTGAAGGGAGAAGGTCCGGGTGTCCTCGTCGATGACCGTGAGCGATGTCAGGCCGCCCCGGTGCCACCAGTAGACCCGCGGGGACAGCGACCCCGGCCCGTCCTGGTGGGCGCCGAAGGCGTACGCGGCAAGGGCGTTGACGGCATCGGCGACGGACCCGTCGGTGATCGGGTGGTAGGCCAGCAGATGCCGGGTCGGCACGACGACGAGGGCGCCGGCGTCCGGCAGCGGCTCCCTGGTGAGCTGCCGGGCCAGTTCGGACAGGAACAGTGCCTTGCTCGCGACGAACGGCGAGTCGCCGTACACGGTGTGCAGCAACGCCCCGCCCTCGACGGGCACTTCCTCGTGCTGCACGGGCACGCGCATCAGGTTCGCGTACGCCGCCTGTCCCAGTGCGTCCGGCTCGGTGCGCCGCACGTCGGGATCGGTGAGGATCCTTACGGAGGTGGGCCCGTCGAGGGCGTACGCGAAGACCAGGCCCTCGGCCACCACGCGGGCGTAGCTCAGTGCGGCGGCGAGTTCCGGCGTCAGCGAATCGGTGGGCAGCAGCCTCGCGTGCACGCCGCGCAGGAGTTCCGCGGCGTCCTCGCCGCCCCGGCTCGCCTCCCGCAGACGGGCGAAGTGCGCCTCCACCAGGCCGGGCCAACTGTCCTGCGGCGCCCGGCGGCACGTCTGCGCGAGGTGGTGCAGCGGGTGGGTGTGACCGTCCTCGGCGTACGGGGCGGCGAGTGCCCGTAGGTGTGCCGCCTGGCCGGAGGTCAGCATCGGCAGGGCGGGGTCGGGGCTGCCCTGCAGGTCAAGGGTGTCGTCGTTGTTCACCGTTGCGACTCTACGATCCGGGTGCGCGGCGGCCTGATGGCGGGGCGTCCGGGTGCGGATCCGCGTCCGGACGTACGGGGCCTGACGGCCCGACGGGTCCGCGCCGCAGGTGGGGGACTGCGGCGCGGACCTTGCCGGGATGGATTCAGCAGCCGAAGTCGACGAGGTCGAAGGTCGCGTAGTGGTCGGCGGTGTAGTAGTCCTCCTGGCTCTCCTCGCCGGTGACGATCCGGCGTGCGCCGCGGGTCGGCGAGCCTGGGGTGATCACGGTGTACTCGTGGTAGTAGCCGGTGCTCTGGCCGGGCAGGACGCCTTCGCGGTTCTGGAAGACGACGCCGTCCTGGTCGTACGGGTAGGGGCCGCCCGCGTCGATGAGGTCGAGGGTGTCGTGGGCCTGGGAGGGGAGGGCGGAGTAGCAGATGCTGCCGACCGAGGCGGTGGCGGCGCTCGCGGTCGCCGTGACGGGGCCGCCGACGAAGAGGACGGACAGGAGGGCGGCGACGCCGCCGAGCGTGGTGATCCGTGGGGGGATTCGCATACCCACCATGATGACGCGCGTAGATGCGGTCCCGTCAACGCCAACTCAGGTGAATTTTTCGGAAGTTAACCGGAACAGCGGTAGGACGACATCCGGCGGCGCCGGATCCGCCCCCGACCCCGTGTTTCTCGGCCGGTGACGAATCGGTAAGCGTGACAGCCCGTGGGTAGGGGCATGCATTGCGTGAAGGAAGTACGAGGAGATGGGGGCGATTCACTGTGTGGGCGGGGGAGACGATGGAGCGTCAGGAACTGGGCCGGCTGCATCGCAGACTGGGCCGCGCCGATCTGGCGGCCATTGCCGAAGTGAGAGGCGCGGTGCGGGAATTACTGCGTTACCGGTGGCAGGAGGAGCCCGCGCAGGTGGCCGAGCTGCTGCTCAGCGAGCTGGTGACCAATGCGCTGGTCCATACGGATGACGGCGCGGTGGTCGCCGTGAGTGTGGCCCCGCAGAGACTGCGGGTGGAGGTGCGGGACTTTGTCCCCGGGATGCCCGTGTCGCACGTACCGAACGCCGACGACGGTACGCACGGCAGGGGTCTGGTCCTGGTGGAGAGTCTCGCGGACGCCTGGGGCGTGAGCCCGAAGGCGCTGGGCAAGATGGTCTGGTTCGAGCTGGACGGTGGGCGGCCCTGACGATCCTGTCGGATCGTCAGGGCCGCCCATCGGTTGCCATGTGACCTGCAGGCCGGCCCGTACGGGTCAGCCGAACTGTTGCTCCAGGTCCTTCAGCTTCTGCTCCAGCGAGTCGAGCCGGGGCAGGGCCTGGGTGTCGTCCTCGGCAGTGAGGTCGACCGCTCTCGGATCAGTCGTGCTCAGTTCCGAGTTGCTCTTGGAGTTCGAGCCGCTGACGGCTTGCAGGGATGGCCGGGGTCGCAGGGGCAGCTGACCCGGCTCGGATATGGCGGGCTCCGCGACGGACTGTGCGGAGCCCGTCGCGGCGGAGATGGCCTGGACGTCCACCTGGGCACTGCCCCGGCCGACGCGTCCCCAGGCCCGGTTCTGCCGGTTCAGGGCCTTGATCTGCGCCCTGTCCAGCTTTTCCTGGTCCTTCCTGCGGAGACGGTTCTGCTCGTTCTCCCTGCGGTCCTCCCGCACCTCGTCCACCGCTTCGTCCAGCGTGCGTACGCCTTCGAGCAGCATCAGCGACCAGGCGCCGAAGGTCTCCCGAGGGGCACGCAGCCACCGCACGATGCGGATCTGCGGCAGCGGGCGGGGCACCAGGCCCTGCTCGCGCAGCGCGGCCACCCGGGTCTGCTTCAGCGCCCGGTCGAAGAGCACCGCCGCCGAGAGCGACATCCCCGCGAAGAAGTGCGGAGCGCCCGCGTGGTCCAGACCGCGCGGTGCGTGCACCCAGTTGAACCAGGCGGCGGCACCGGCGAAGGTCCACACCAGCAGCCGCGAGCCCAGTGCCGCGTCGCCGTGGCTGGCCTCACGCACGGCCAGTACGGAGCAGAACATCGCTGCCCCGTCGAGGCCGAACGGGACCAGGTACTCCCAGCCGTCGGAGAGGCCGAGGTTTTGCCGGCCGAAGCCGACCAGTCCGTGGAAGGAGAGCGCGGCGGCGACCGCCGCGCAGCAGAACAGCAGAACGTACGAAGCGGTTGCGTAGAGCGCTTCCTTGCGCCTGCGCCGGTCCTCGCTGCGTTCCCAGGTGTCGTCGGCCGCGGATGCGGATGTGTCAGAGGCGCGCTTGCCGCGCGCGACCACTGCCCACGCCGCCATGACCCCCGCGAGCAGCACGGCGCCCGGAAGCAGCCAGTCAAGCGATATGTCGGTCAGTCTCATGCGCGGTCCCTTGCGTCGCGTAGGGCGTTTCGGGCGCAATCGTTGCGGAGATTCCCTCACGTCCAGGCGGTTTCGGGGCAAGAGAACGCCAATGGGGTGGCAGAGCCGTCGAATTACCGTGATCTGGTCGAATGCCCAGCAGTGGAAGGACAGTTGTGTTCGAATCACGTCACCCTTGCGGGCGGTGTGGATCAGGTGGTGGCTGTCAGCTTCCGCAGCCGGTCGGCATCGCAGGTACGCGGGCAGGTGACGCAGGTGTCCTCGGGCCGCAGCGTGTAGAACAGGCAGCAGCTCGCCCGGTCCCGGGTGGGCAGCGATTCGCCGTCGGGTCCGGTCAGCTCCCGGAAGCCCGCCGTGCCCACGTACGGCTTCGTGGTGCCCGGCAGCAGGGCCTCCAGCTCGGTCATCGCGCGCCGCTCCTCGCCCAGCAGGTGGGCGATGTACCAGAGGCCCTCGACGATCTCGTCCGTCGCCATGCCCCACAGGGCCCGCTTGCCGCGCCGCATCCGCGGACCGAAGCCGTCGAGCACCGGTCCGAGGTGCTCGGCCACGGACGCGAGCACCTCGGCGCGCAGTGCGGCCTCGTCGGCCACCACCCTGGCGCCCGGCAGCGCGGCCGCGGGATCGTCGGGCAGGCAGGCGAACTCCCTCACCCGGAGGGTCAGATGGCCCAGTGCCCGCTGGAAGGAGACGTCCTGAACCGGGATCCGCGGTACCCGCCGGTGCAGGAACCACGGCACCGTCACCAACAGGCAGGCCGGCCAGGCGTAGCGGTGGAGGCCGAAGCTGGCGACCACGTCGGGCCGGGCCTGCTGCCCGTAGTCCCGAAGCACCTGGGCGTTGTCCCAGGCGAGGAAGGTGTCCAGGGCGCCGCCGCCGGCCGCGAGCTCGTGCGCACCCACCCAGCCGACGCCGCCCGGGGCGGTCTCGCCGTCCGTGAGTACTTCGGCGCGCAGCCCGGGGAAGACCTCGGCCAGACGCGCGTAGGCGTCCGTCACGGCCGAGGCCGTCTCGGCGGGGAGCAGGGTGGGGAGGGTCATGCAGGGGACCACCGAATCGCGATCGTTTGCAGGTAAGCCTTACCTTACCCGACCGGATCGATGTTTGAACTGCGGCCTGCGCCGCCTATCGTGCACACGGGGCACGGCACGCGCGAGCCGGGCCCACGGAAGGCCGAGGAGGACCCATGGAGCAGGGCAGAGCGCGTGAGGAGGTGCGGCCGCCGTACGCGGCCGACGCCTCCGTGACCGCCCACTCGCCCGTCCGGGTGCCCGAACAGGCCCGCGGCGAGCACACCCACGGCGAGCCGCCCGCTCCCCGGGCCGTGGTGCAGCGGCACTCCGTGCGCGGCCAGATCCTGGACGCCCTGCGCGCCGCCCTCGTGGACGGTGAGCTGATTCCCGGGCAGGTCTACTCCGCCCCGGCGCTCGGCGCCCGCTTCGGGGTCTCCGCGACCCCCGTGCGTGAGGCGATGCAGCAGCTGGCCGGCGAGGGGGCCGTCGAGGTCGTGCCGAACCGCGGCTTCCGGGTCGCCGAGCGCGGCCCGCGCGAGCTGGCCGAGCTGGCCGAGGTGCGGGCGCTGATCGAGGTCCCCGTCATGCTGCGGCTCGCGCGCACCGTCCCGCCGGCCGGCTGGTGCGCCCTGCGCCCGCTGGCGGACGCCACCGTGGCCGCGGCGGCCGTCGGCGACCGGGCGAGTTACGCAGAGGCCGACCGGGCCTTCCACGGTGCGGTGCTCGCACTCTCCGGCAACGCCCAGCTGGTGGCGGTGGCCGACGAGCTGCACCGCCGCTCCCAGTGGCCGCTGCAGACCAACCCCGTCACCCGCCGCGCCGACCTGTTGGCGGACGCCGCCGAGCACACCGCGCTGCTGGACGCGCTGATCGCCCAGGACGTGCTGGTCGTGCAGTCACTCGTGCGGGAACACTTCACGGGCGCCGCGGGCTGACTTCCGCCCGCGCCACCCGCCCCCAGGACCTCCCCGGCACGCGGCGACGCGGGCCGGCGGTCCGGCCGTGGACCGCACCCGGCCGGAACGAAGGCGCCCCGGGCTTCAGGAGCACCGCACGCGGCCGCCGGGGGCGGCCACGCGGCCCTCAGTTCGCCTCGGCGGTCTGCGGCTGCGGCGGGTCGAGATGCGGGGCCAGCCAGGTCGGCACGCCCCCGAGCAGCCGGAAGAGCCTGCCCGCCTCGGCGCGCAGCCTGGTGGCCACCTCGGGCTCCGGTTCGGCGTCCGCCATGGCGATGAGCGCCGGGGCCGTACCGACCAGATAGCCCAGCTCCTCCCTTATCCGCAGGGACTCCGCGAAGCCGTGCCTGGCCTCCGCCAGCTCCCCCTCGCGCAGGGCGATCAGGGCGAGGTGGCGCCAGGTGGAGGAGAGCAGCAGCGCGTCGCCCTGAGCGGTGGCACCGGCATGGGCCCTGCGGTACGCGGCGCGGGCGGCCTGCGGCGAATCGGCGATGTTCTGGGCGATCAGGCCCCGCCGGAAGTCGAGCAGCGGGCGGCCCGGTGCTGCCGGGGCGAGCAGCGCCGCGGCCCGGCTCAGCGCCACCCGGGCCTCGTCGGCCCGGTCCCGTACTCCCAGCAGGGTCGAGGCGTACGCCAGGTAGCCGCGCTCGCAGGCGGCGGCCCCGCGCTCGGCGTCGTCGTGGGCCATGGCCTCCGCGATGCGCAGCGCGTCCTCGGCGTCGGTCCAGCCCTGCCCCGTGTACAGGCACCGTTCGGTCAGCAGGGCGGTCCGCTGCAGCGCCGCGGCCGGATCGGTGGCGGCGTCGTGTTCGAGCAGCGCCGCCGCATCCGTCCAACAGGCGCGCGAGCGCAACCGCCATACCGCTGTCTGGAGCGGCGGATCGTCATCTGCTGTCGTTCCGGAACCAGACATGGCGGTAGACGCCACATTGCCCTCCCCGAGCGCGCCATCGAGCTGGTGAGAGCGTCCGGCAGTCAGGGGCGGCGGCGGGGCCGGGCGCGCGCATCCGCAGCGCACCCGGCCCCGCTCCTCCACCCACCCCCGAACTGCAGGACGCTCCGAGTCTGGCCGCATCACAGCACGGAATGGCACGCCGGGCCAAGGGGTCGACGCAATGTCAGGTGAAAGTTTTCACAATCGGCCGGAGCGCCCGGGGCGGCGGTGGCCCCCGGGAGTCAGCTCATACGCAGGGCGAGGAAGAAATCGAGCTTGTCCTCCAGGCGCGAAAGATCACGCCCCGTCAACTGCTCGATTCGCCCGACCCGGTAGCGCAACGTGTTGACGTGCAGATGCAGCCGGGCCGCGCAGCGGGTCCATGAACCGTCGCAGTCCAGGAACGATTCCAGGGTCGGGATCAGCTCCGCGCGGTGGCGCCGGTCGTAGTCCCGCAGCGGGTCGAGCAGCCGTGCGGTGAACGCACGGCGCACGTCGTCCGGGACGAACGGCAGCAGCAGCACGTGCGAGGCCAGCTCGTGGTGGCCGGCCGCGCAGACCCGCCCCGGACGGGCCGCAGCCACCCGGCGGGCGTGCCGGGCCTCCTCCAGGGCGCCACGCAGCCCCTCGGGCGAGTGCACGGAGGCGCTGACACCCAGTGTCAGGCGGCCGTCGTCGGCGAGGCCCGCGGAGAGCGGGGCGCGCACCGCGGCCAGCAGGGCGTCCGCATGCAGCGCGGGATCCTCCTCGGCCTCCTTGCCGTCCACCGCCGCGTCGTCGTCCGGGTCCGGCAGCGGGGCCCCGACGGCGGGCAGCGGCACCAGCGCGATGGCCTCGTCGCCGGTGTGCGCGACCGCGATCCGGTCCGCGGAGTCGGGGCCGGTCACGGCCGGGTCGACCAGGATCTCCTCCAGCAGGGCCTGGGCGACCGGGCCGCCCGCGATGGCGGATCCGGTGCCGCCGGGCGTGCCCTCCGCGTCCCAGTCGACCCGGGCCACCACCACCTGCCAGTGCGGCGCGGTGCCGAGGCCGGGCAGCAGGACCGGGGCGGCCACCCGCAGCCTCGCCGCGATCTCGGCGGGCGCGGCGCCCGCCTGGACCAGCTCCAGGACCTCCTGGGCGAGCCTGCGGCGTACCGTGCGGGCCGCGTCGCGCCGGTCCCGTTCGACGGCGATCAGCTGGGTGACGCCCTGGAGCAGGTCGAGCCGGGCGGCGGGCCAGTCGCCCGCGTCGGCCTCGACGGCGAGCAGCCAGTCGGAGAGCACCGATTCGCGCACGTCGCGGGAGGCCGGTTCGGCACCCCGGGCGTTGTTGCGGATCGGGAAGAGCGAGTACGTCACCCCGCCGACCGCGACCCGGTGCGGGGCGCGCCGGCCGGAGCGGACCGCGGCCAGATGGAGGCCGGCCAGCTCCGCGCCGGTCGCCGCGGGCAGCGGCTCACCGGCGCCCGCGATCTGCCGGCCGGTGGGCGAGAGCACCCAGGCCTGCAGGTCGAGATCGGAGCCGAGCAGATCGAGCACCACTTCCGGGCCACCGCCCGCCGGGCCCGAGGTCATCAGCCTGCGGTGCCGGTCGACCACCGCGGCCAGGTCGCCCGCGCGCTCACCGGACACCTGGCGGACCACGTACTCGGTGATCATCGCGAAGGCGACGGTCTCGTGGACGGCGAAGAGCGGCAGCCGGTGCCGGCTGCACGCCTCGACCAGATCGGCCGGGATGTCGCCGAGCTCCGCCTCGCCCGCCGCGAGGCCGGCGACCCCGGCGGCCGACAGGATCCGGACAAACGGCTCCGAGTCCGTTGCGTCCCGGCGCCAGGCCAGGCCGGTGAGGACCAGCTCGCCGCCCGTGAGGTAGCGGCTGGGGTCCCGCAGGTCGGTGGTCATGACGCCGCGGACCGACCGGTCCAGCTCGTCGTCGCCGCCGAGCAGCCGCAGGCCCAGCGCGTCGGTTTCCAGCAGTGCGCGCAGCCGCATCTCGTCGCCGCCGATCTCTTTCGTTGGTGCGGGTGAAAACTGGGTATTGCGGTGGGGTCGCAGAGACCCGTCATTCGTTCGAATCTACAAGACATGGGCGAAGACCAGCCAACTCCTTCATGGTTTCGGTGACTGCACCAGGTGGAGCAGGGCTTGTGTACTGGGCCACACACCGCGTTAACAACACATGAACAACCACAGCCGGGGGTCGGTCGTCCGCAGCCCCAGCGAACGACCCGTTCGAGAGGAAGAGAGCCACTCATGCACTTCCTTCGCCCCGCCAGCTGGGACGAGGCGCTCGCCGCCAAGGCCGAGCACCCCACGGCTGTGCCCATCGCAGGCGGTACCGACGTGATGGTCGAGATCAATTTCGACCACCGCCGGCCCGAGTACCTCCTGGACCTGAACCGCATCGGTGAGCTGTCCGAGTGGGAGGTGGGCCAGGAGAGCGTACGGCTCGGCGCCTCGGTCCCGTACAGCGCCATCATGGAGCACCTGCGAGCGGAGCTGCCCGGTCTGGCGATCGCCTCGCACACCGTCGCCTCCCCGCAGATCCGCAACCGCGGCGGCGTCGGCGGCAACCTGGGCACCGCGTCGCCCGCCGGTGACGCCCATCCGGCGCTGCTCGCCGCGGGAGCGCAGGTGGAGGCGCAGTCCGTGCGCGGCACCCGGCTGATCCCCATCGACGACTTCTACACCGGCGTCAAGCGCAACGCCCTCGAACCGGACGAGCTGATCCGGGCCGTGCACATCGAGAAGGCCGACGGTCCGCAGCAGTTCTCCAAGGTCGGCACCCGCAACGCCATGGTCATCGCCGTCTGCGCCTTCGGTCTGGCCCTGCACCCCGCGACCCGCACGGTCCGCACCGGCATCGGATCCGCCGCTCCGACACCCGTACGGGCGAAGGACGCCGAAATCTTTCTGAACGCGGCACTGGAGGAGGGCGGGTTCTGGGACAGCCGGTCGGTCATCACGCCGTCCGTCGCCAAGCAGTTCGCCACGCTCGCCGCGGCCGCCTGCAACCCGATCGACGACGTGCGCGGCACCGCGAGCTATCGCAGGCACGCGGTCGGGATCATGGCCCGCCGGACGCTCGGCTGGACCTGGGAGTCGTACCGCGGCAACGGCCGCAGCACCGAAGGAGCTGCATGACCATGCGCGTCAATTTCACGGTCAACGGCCGCAGGCACGAGGCGGACGACGTCTGGGAGGGCGAGTCCCTCCTGTACGTCCTGCGTGAGCGGATGGGTCTGCCCGGTTCGAAGAACGCCTGCGAGCAGGGCGAGTGCGGTTCCTGCACGGTCCGCCTCGACGGGGTTCCGGTCTGCTCCTGCCTGGTCGCCGCCGGCCAGGTGGAGGGCCGCGAGGTCGTCACCGTCGAAGGTCTCGCCGACTTCGCCGCCCACCGCACCGAGGCCCACCCAGGCGCCGGCTGCCCCTCCGGCGCCTGCGGCACCGCGCTCGACCGGGCCCGGCGGTGGGAGGCCGAGCCGGCCGGCGAGGACACCCGGGACACCGGTGAGCTCTCGCCGATCCAGCAGGCCTTCATCGATGCCGGCGCCGTCCAGTGCGGCTTCTGCACCCCCGGCCTGCTGGTCACGGCCGACGAGCTGCTGGAGCGCACCCCGGAGCCGTCCGACGCGGACATCCGCGAGGCGCTCTCCGGCAACCTCTGCCGCTGCACCGGCTACGAGAAGATCCTCGACGCGGTCCGCCTCGCGGCCGCCCGGGCGCAAGGGACGGTGTAGACGATGGGCGTCAACGGTTCCCCCGCGGACCTCAGCCAGGGCACCCGCACCAAGGGCGGCGTCGGCGAGTCCACGCTGCGCCCCGACGGGATCCTGAAGGTCACCGGCGAGTTCGCCTACTCCTCGGACCTGTGGCACGAGGACATGCTCTGGGGTCACACCCTGCGGTCCACCGTCGCGCACGCCGAGATCGTCTCGATCGACACCTCCGAGGCGCTCGCCACCCCCGGCGTGTACGCCGTGCTCACCTACGACGACCTGCCGACCGCGGTGAAGAACTACGGCCTGGAGATCCGGGACACCCCCGTCCTCGCCCACGGCAAGGTCCGACACCACGGCGAGCCGGTGGCCCTCGTCGCCGCCGACCACCCGGAGACGGCCCGCCGCGCCGCCGCGAAGATCAGGATCGACTACCGCGAACTCCCCGTCATCACCGACGAGGCCTCCGCGACCGCCCCCGACGCGGTCCTCGTCCACGAGGACCGCGACGACCACCACGTCGGGCACGTACCGCACCCCAACATCGTCCACCGCCAGCCCATCGTCCGCGGCGACGCGGACGCGGCGAAGGCGCGCGCCGATGTCGTGGTCAGCGGCAGTTACGTCTTCGGCATGCAGGACCAGGCCTTCCTCGGCCCCGAGTCCGGCATGGCCGTGCCCGCCGAGGACGGCGGCATCGACCTGTACGTCGCCACCCAGTGGCTGCACTCCGACCTCCGCCAGATCGCGCCCGTCCTCGGCCTGCCCGAGGACCGGATCCGCATGACGCTCTCCGGCGTCGGCGGGGCCTTCGGCGGCCGCGAGGACCTGTCGATGCAGATCCACGCCTGCCTGCTGGCGCTGCGCACCGGCAAGCCGGTGAAGATGGTCTACAACCGCTTCGAGTCCTTCTTCGGACACGTCCACCGCCACCCCGCCAAGCTCTGGTACGAGCACGGCGCGACCCGCGACGGCAAGCTCACGCACATGAAGTGCCGCATCGTGCTGGACGGCGGCGCATACGCCTCCGCGTCCCCGGCCGTCGTCGGCAACGCCTCCTCGCTCTCGGTCGGCCCCTACGCCGTCGAGGACGTCGACATCGAGGCGCTCGCCCTCTACACCAACAACCCCCCGTGCGGCGCGATGCGCGGCTTCGGCGCGGTCCAGGCATGCTTCGCCTACGAGGCGCAGATGGACAAGGTCGCCGCCGAACTCGGCATGGACCCGGTCGAGTTCAGACAGCTCAACGCCATGGAGCAGGGCACCCTGCTGCCGACCGGGCAGCCGGTCGACTCGCCCGCCCCGGTCGCGGAACTGCTGCGCCGGGTCAAGGCCAGGCCGCTGCCGCCCGAGCGCCAGTGGGAGAGCGCCGGCGAGCACGCCGACGTACGGGCGCTGCCCGGTGGGCTGTCCAACACCACCCACGGCGAAGGCGTCGTCCGCGGCGTCGGCTACGCGGTCGGCCTGAAGAACGTCGGCTTCTCCGAGGGCTTCGACGACTACTCCACCGCACGGGTGCGCATGGAGGTCATCGGCGGCGAACCCGTCGCGACCGTGCACACCGCCATGGCGGAGGTCGGACAGGGCGGCGTCACCGTGCACGCCCAGATCGCCCGTACCGAACTCGGTGTCGCCCAGGTCACCATTCACCCGGCCGACACCCGGGTCGGCTCGGCCGGCTCGACCTCCGCCTCCCGGCAGACGTACGTCACCGGCGGCGCCGTGAAGAACTCCTGCGAGGCCGTCCGCGAGAAGGTCCTGGAGATCGGCCGCCGCAAGTTCGGCACGTACCACCCCGCCTGGGCCACCGCCGAACTCCTCCTGGAGGGCGGCAAGGTCGTCACCGACGGCGGCGAGGTGCTGGCCGATCTGGCCGACGTGCTGGAGGAAGAAGTGGTCGACGTCGAGCTGGAGTGGCGCCACCGCCCCACCGAGGCCTTCGACCTGCGCACCGGACAGGGCAACGGCCACGTCCAGTACTCCTTCGCCGCACACCGCGCGGTCGTGGAGGTCGACACCGAGCTCGGCCTGGTCAAGGTCATCGAACTGGCCTGCGCCCAGGATGTCGGCAAGGCGCTGAACCCGCTCTCCGTCATCGGCCAGATCCAGGGCGGCACCACCCAGGGCCTGGGTGTCGCCGTCATGGAGGAGATCATCGTCGACCCGAAGACCGCGAAGGTGCGCAACCCGTCCTTCACGGACTACCTGATCCCCACCATCCTCGACACCCCGGCCATTCCGGTCGATGTGCTCGAACTCGCCGACGACCACGCCCCGTACGGGCTCCGTGGCGTCGGTGAGGCCCCCACCCTGTCGTCCACCCCGGCCGTCCTCGCGGCGATCCGGGACGCGACGGGACTGGAGCTCAACAGGACGCCGGTACGACCCGAGCACATCACCGGCACTTGACCGAGCTCCTCCACAGCTCTCCGGGCGGTGTGCGCCTCCAAGGGAACGTCACACTTCCTCCGCCCACACCGCCCGGAGAACCCAAGCTCCGCACCGCTCGCGGCTCTTGACCGGATGCACCCCCACAAGCAGTACCCGCACATCCACCCTGCATGAACAGTTCGTCCTGGGCCGTCCCCCGGGTCGTGCCGCCCGCGCAGTCATCCCAAATCCCGCATCTCCATTCTCCATCGCGGGTGCCCCTGTGAACCTTGGGAGTCAGGCATCATGACCCAGCAGTCAGTGGAACCCCAGAGCGCCGCGGAGGAAGCGGGCCCCGGCTCGCGCGTCCCCGCCGGCAGATCTTGGCTCGACCGGTACTTCCACATATCCGAGCGCGGAACGACCGTCGCACGCGAAGTGCGCGGCGGTGTCACGACCTTCATGGCCATGGCGTACATCCTGTTGCTCAACCCGCTGATCCTCGGCGGCAAGGACGTGGACGGGAACATCCTCAGCCAGCCGGGGCTGATCACGGCCACCGCGTTCGCCGCGGCCGCGACCACCCTGCTGATGGGCTTCGTCGGCAAGGTCCCCCTCGCGCTCGCCGCGGGGCTCAGTGTGTCCGGCGTCCTGTCCTCACAGGTCGCCCCCCACATGACCTGGCCGCAGGCCATGGGTATGTGCGTGATGTACGGCCTGGTGATCTGCCTCCTGGTGGTCACCGGCCTGCGCGAGATGATCATGAACGCGATCCCGCTCGCACTGAAGCACGGCATCACGATGGGCATCGGTCTGTTCATCGCCCTCATCGGCCTCTACAAGGCCGGCTTCGTGGGCAAGGGCGTCGCCACCCCGGTGAGTCTCGGCGCGACCGGCGAACTCGCCGGCTGGCCCGTCCTCATCTTCGCGGTGACACTGCTGCTGATCTTCATGCTGCAGGCCCGCAACGTCCCCGGCGCGATCCTGATCGGCATCGTCGTCGGCACCGTGGTCGCCATCGTGATCAACAAGGTCGCCGACGTCGACCCGAAGATCTGGAGCAGCGGCCCGCCCGAGCTCCAGGGCTCCGCGGTCTCCTCGCCCGACTTCTCGCTCTTCGGCGACGTCGAGTTCGGCGGCTGGGGCGACGTCGGGGCGATGACCGTCGGCTTCATCGTCTTCACCCTCGTGCTGGCCGGCTTCTTCGACGCGATGGCCACCATCATCGGTGTCGGTACGGAGGCCGAACTGGCCGACGACAAGGGCCGGATGCCGGGTCTGTCCAAGGCGCTGTTCATCGACGGCGCGGGCGGTGCGATCGGCGGTGTCGCCGGTGGTTCCGGGCAGACGGTCTTCGTCGAGTCGGCGACCGGTGTGGGGGAGGGCGCCAGGACCGGGCTCGCCTCCGTCGTCACCGGCCTCTTCTTCGCCGCCTGTCTCTTCTTCACCCCGCTCACGGCGATCGTGCCGGCCGAGGTGGCGTCCGCCGCCCTGGTCGTCATCGGCGCCATGATGATGCAGAACGCCCGGCACGTGGACTGGAGCGACCGTGCCGTCGCCATCCCGGTCTTCCTGACCGTGGTCCTGATGCCGTTCACGTACACCATCACCACCGGTGTGGCGGCAGGTGTCATCTCCTGGGTCGCGATCAAGGTCGCCCAGGGCCGGGCCCGCGAGATCGGGGCCTTCATGTGGGGTCTGACGGTGATCTTCATCGTCTACTTCGCGCTCCATCCGATCGAGAGCTGGCTGGGCGTCAGCTGACGCCCCGGGGCCTGTCGCCGCACCTGTGTCCGACGACAGGCCCCCGCCACACATCCGCCAAGGGGACCGAGATGCTGGACATCGCCGAGGAGCTCGACCGGTGGGCCGGGCAGGGACGCGAATTCGCCGTTGCCACGGTCGTGGCCGTCGGCGGCAGTGCGCCCCGCCAGCCGGGTGCCGCCCTGGCCGTCGACCGTGACGGCACGGCGATCGGCTCGGTCTCCGGCGGGTGCGTCGAGGGCGCGGTGTACGAGCTGTGCCGACAGGCCCTCGACGACGGCACGACCGTCCGGGAGCGGTTCGGATACAGCGACGAAGACGCCTTCGCGGTCGGTCTGACCTGCGGCGGCGTCATCGACATCCTGGTGACACCGGTCCGGGCGCACGATCCCGCCCGCCCGGTGTTCGCCGCCGTGCTCGCCGCCGCCGCACGGGGGGAGGCGGCGGCGGTGGCCCGGATCACCGACGGGCCCGCCGAACTCCTCGGCCGGCCCCTGCTGGTCCACCCCGACGGCCGTTACGAGGGCGGGCTCGGCGGACACCCGGAACTGGACCGCACCGCCGCGGCCGAGGCCCGCGCCCTGCTGGACGCGGGCCGCACCGGCCCCGTCACCATCGGCGCCGAGGGCTCGCGGTGCGGGCAGCCGCTGACCCTGTTCGTCGAGTCCAGCGTCCCGCCGCCCCGGATGATCGTGTTCGGGGCCATCGACTTCGCCGCCGCGCTGGTGCGGGCCGGGAAGTTCATCGGCTACCACGTCACGGTGTGCGACGCCCGCCCGGTCTTCGCCACGAAGGCCAGATTCCCGGAGGCCGACGAACTGGTCGTCGACTGGCCGCACCGCTACCTGGCCGGCACCGACGTCGACGCCCGCACCGTCCTGTGCGTGCTCACCCATGACGCCAAGTTCGATGTCCCGCTGCTGGAGGCGGCGTTGAGGCTTCCCGTCGCGTACGTCGGCGCGATGGGCTCGCGCCGCACCCACCTGGCGCGCAACGACCGGCTGCGCGAGGCCGGGGTCACCGAGCTGGAACTGGCCAGGCTGCACTCGCCCATCGGCCTCGACCTCGGCGCCCGTACGCCCGAGGAGACCGCCCTGTCGATCGTCGCGGAGATAGTCGCGGACCGGCGCGGCGGCAGCGGCGTCCCGCTGACCGGTGCGCACACCCCGATCCACCACAGCGGCGCCCTGCCGCCCACCGGGCGGATCGGTTCCGTGGCCTGATCAGCCCCCGTGTGCGCTCACGCCGACCGGCGGGTTGCCGCCACGGCATATTCACGCCAGGTGTGAATCTCACCGCAGCCGCCCATTTACCGGTAGATCAGCTGCATGACATTCACGCCCTCCACCGCCTCCGGCCGGGTGAGACCCGCCCGCGCGGGGCGCAGAGCCCTCCTCATAGCGACATCCGTCGCCCTGGTGAGCGGCGCACTGCTCCCCGCCACGGGCTCCGCGTCCGCCGCCACCGGGCGGACCCCGTCCACCGACCGCCACGCCGCCCCGGCCCAGAGCTACGACATCACGCTGCTCACGGGCGACGTCGTCCACTACACCGACGGCGCCGGCAAGCAGGACACCGTCACCGTGGACCGCCCCGACGGCGCGGCCGGCGGGGTGCACGTCCAGCAGGCGGGGGACGACATCTACGTCCTGCCCGACGAGGCGGCCGGCCTGATCGCAGCCGGCAAGCTGGACCGCCGGCTCTTCGACGTCACCGCGCTCGCGAAGATGGGCTACGACGACAAGAAGACCGGCGGCATCCCGCTGATCGCCACCTACCCGGCGAGCAAGGCACGTTCGCTGCCCGCGGCGCCCCGCGGCAGCAAGGCGGTCCGCCGGCTGGAGAGCATCCACGGAGCGGCGCTGAAGGCGCAGAAGGACACCACCCGCACCTTCTGGAACGACATCGCGGCCACGTCCCAGGCGCGTGCGCTGGACAACGGCATCTCCAAGCTCTGGCTCGACGGCCGGGCCGAGGCCGCGCTGAAGGACTCCGTCCCGCAGATCAACGCCCCGCAGGCGTGGGCCGCGGGCTACGACGGCAAGGGCTCCAAGGTCGCCGTCCTGGACACCGGCATCGACGCCACGCACCCGGACGTCAAGGACCGCATCCTGGAGTCCAGGAGCTTCGTGCCCGGCCAGGAGGTCGACGACAAGAACGGCCACGGCACGCACGTCGCCTCCACGATCGCCGGTTCCGGCGCCGCGTCGGACGGTCTCAACAAGGGGGTCGCCCCGCCGCGGACCTGATCATCGGCAAGGTGCTCAGTGACGAGGGCTCCGGCGCGGACTCCGGCATCATCGAGGCGATGGAGTGGGCCAAGGCGGAAGGCGCCGACGTCGTCTCCATGAGCCTGGGCTCCAGCATCCCGGACGACGGCTCGGACCCGATGTCGCAGGCCGTCGACACCCTCTCGGCCGACGGTGGCCCGCTGTTCGTGATCGCGGCGGGCAACGCGTACGGCGCGGGCACCATCGGCGCACCCGGCTCGGCGGACAAGGCGCTCACCATCGCCGCCGTCGACAAGCAGGACAACCGCGCGGACTTCTCCTCCATGGGCCCGCTCACCAGGTCCTACGGCCTCAAGCCCGACCTCTCCGCACCGGGCGTCGACATCAACGCGGCCGCCTCGCAGTCGGTTCCCGGCATCGAGGGCATGTACCAGTCGATGTCCGGCACGTCGATGGCGACGCCGCATGTCGCGGGCGCCGCGGCCATCATGAAGCAGCGTCACCCCGACTGGTCCGGCCAGCGCATCAAGGACGCGCTGATGACCTCGTCGAAGGAGCTGCCCGACTACACCCCGTACGAGCAGGGCTCCGGGCGGCTGGACGTGAAGGCGGCGATCGACACCACGATCGAGGCCACCGGTTCCGTCGCGGTCGCGTCGTACGACTGGCCGCACTCCGCCTCCGACCCGGTCGCCGAGCGCACCATCACCTACCGCAACACCGGTGACAAGGACGTCACGCTGGACCTGGCGACCGGCACGGACGAAGCCGCCTACACGCTCTCGGTCAAGAAGCTGACAGTCCCGGCCGGTTCGACCGCCGATGCCGTGCTCTCGCTCGACCCGTCGAAGGCCGAGAACAACACCACCTTCTCCGGACAGGTGACCGCGAAGGACGCCACCGGCACTACCGTCGCGCACACCGGCTTCGCGCTCAACAAGGAGCAGGAGCTCTACGACCTGACGCTCCAGCTGCGCGACCGCGCGGGCAAGCCGATGGACGGCCAGGTCGTCCTCGCCGCACTCGGCGACCCGAACCTCGGCGTCGTCGCGGTGCCGGGCACGACCACGCTGCGACTGCCGCCGGGCAACTACACCGCCTGGTCCGCCGCCGACATCAAGGGTGACACCGCGGACTCGAAGGCCCTCGCCTTCCTGGCCGCCCCCGAGATCATCCTCGACAAGCCGACCACCGTCTCCCTCGACGCCTCCAAGGCCCACAAGGTCAGCGTGCGGACGCCGAAGGAGACCGAGACCCGTCAGCTGCGCTACGACATGGCGCGCACCGCACCGGACGGCACCGTCCAGCGCGACGCCTTCCAGATCCCGCTGACGTACGACCAGCTGTGGGCGAGCCCGACGAAGAAGGTCACCCAGGGCAGCTTCTCCTTCCTGACCCGCTGGCGGCAGGGCGAGAAGCTGATCGACCTGACGGCCGACGGCCGCGATGTGCCGGTGGCCGTGCAGGGCGGTTCGCCCGTCGCCGAGGACAGCAGGAAGCAACTCGGCACCGTCTTCGCGGGCAACGGCGCCTCCGCCGACTACCGGAAGATCGACGCCAGGGGCAAGGCCGTCGTGATCCGCAGCAGCGCGGCGGTGGCCCCCGCCGACCGGATGGCGGCCGCGGTCGCCGCGGGCGCCAAGGCGCTCTTCGTCGTCAACGAGGGCGACGGCGTGCTGATGGAGTCCTACGCCGGCAGCGACGGCGCCACGGCGGCCGTCCCGGTCGCCTCCGTCCGGCGCCTCGCAGGCGACGCTCTCGTCAAGGCCGCCCAGCGGGGCCGGAAGGTGACGGTCGGCCAACGGAGGTTCGCGAGCTACGTGTACGACCTGGTCGACCGCCACGACGGCACGATCCCCGACCGCTCGCTGGCCTTCGCCCCGGCCACCCGTCAGCTCGCGAAGGTGGAGAACACCTTCCACGGCAACCGTGACGTAGTCGGCGGCGGCTACCGCTACGACATCCCCGACTACGGCTTCGGCATCGGCTTCGCGGAGTACGAGAAGTACCCCGCCACCCGTACCGAGTGGGTCAACCCGCTGCCCGGCGCCTCGTTCTGGTACGAGGACCACGCGGTCTACAACGCCGACGGCAGCGACGTCTCGCTGGAGGAACGCGGCGCCGAGGCGGACTACACGGCGGGCCGCAGCTACCGGGACGAGTGGTTCGCACCGGTCACCCACCCGCGCCTGGGCACCGGCTTCTGGGGTCCGTTCCGCACCTCGTACAACGACATCCAGTTCAACATGACGCCGTGGACGGACTCCGGCACCGGCCACTCCGGCTCCATGCCCGACAAGGAGTACGACACCGGCACCGTCGCCTTCTACCAGGGCGACACCCTGATCGACGAGTCGCCGGGCCGCGCGGGCTACGTCGGGGACCTCTCCGCCGAGAAGCTCCCGTACCGGCTGGTGCTCGACGCCTCGCGTGACGCCGAGACCTGGAAGTCCTCGATCCGGACGCACACCGAGTGGGACTTCGTCTCCGGCGCGCTCGACCCGAGCGGTCCCACGCAGGCCGACATCCCGCTGCTCCAGCTGGACTACGACGTCAGCACCGACCTGGCCGGTGACGTGAAGGCCGGGCAGTGGACCGAGCTCGGTCTCTCGTCGACCACGCAGGAGTGGCTGGACGGCGCCGTGAAGGCGTCGAAGGCCTCGCTGTCCGTCAGTTACGACGACGGGAAGAGCTGGAGCGCGGTGCAGCTCAAGAAGGACTCGGCCGGTTCCTGGACCGCCCGGTTCAAGACCCCGAAGAAGGGCGCCACCGCGGTCTCGCTCAAGGCGCATGCGGAGGCCGGCGGCGGTCTCGGCGTGGACCAGGAGATCATCCGGGCCTTCGGCCTGAAGTGACCTGCTGAGACTGCCTCTTGAGGCGGCCGCGCACCCCGGCCCCCGGGGTGCGCGGCCGCCTCTTCGTGGTCCTGCGCAGGACCAGGACCCGCTCGGCGCCGGGGTCTCTCCCGGCAGCCCTTACGCGGCGTCCGGGACTCTGGGACGCAGCTCGGCAGGCCGCCGGAGCACCGCCGCCGCGCACAGCAGCGCGGGTGCGGCCGCGAGGGCGAAGCACACGGGCAGCGGGAGCCGGCCGACGAGCAGACCGACCACCGCGGTGCCGCCCGAAGACCCCGCGTTGACGGCGGTGTTGACCCAGGCGCCCGCCTGGGTGCGCCGCGAGACGTCCACCGACTCGTCCGCGATCAGATACGCGGTGGTGAGGGCCGGGGCCACGAACATCCCGGCCACCGCGACCACGGCGATCAGCACGTACAGGTGCGGCGAGAGTCCGGCCAGCAGCAGCGCCGCACCCAGCGCGCCCGCCGCCACCGGCAGCCGTACCCGGCTCGATGACCGCCACCGGACCGCGCCGTACGCCAGGCCCCCGACCGCACTCCCCGCCGAGAGCGCGGCGAGCACCCACGCCACGGCCGCCGCCTGATGGCGCTGCTCGGTGAAGGCGACCACCAGCAGGTCGAGGCCTCCGAGGCAGAGGCCCACCGCGGCGGTCACCAGTACCGCGTGACGCAGCGCGGCGATGTCGTGCAACCGGAGCCGGGGCGCGGCGGGGCGGCCTTCCGCGGCCGGAGCGGCGGCAAGATGCTTACGGGGTACGGCGGGTGACGTCACCATCGCCGCTGTGCCCACGAGGGCCAGCACGGCACTGGCCAGGACCCCGGCCGCCGGTTCGGCGGCCTTCACCACGAGGCCCACCAGCAACGGCCCGCTGACGAAGAGCAGTTCCTCGGCGACGCCGTCGAGGCTGTAGGCGCGCTGGAGCAGCTCCCGGTCGGGCACGAGGCTGCTCCACAGAGTCCGCATGACCGGCCCCAGCGGCGGGGTGCAGGCGCCCGCCGTCACGGCCAGCGCCCCCAGCACCAGCGCGGGGACGCCGGGCCGCCAGGTGGCGCCGGCCAGTGCGGTGAGCAGGGCCGCGTACAGACCCGCCATCGGCGGCAGGGCCCGGCGCGGGCCGTACCGGTCGATCAGTGCGGCGCGGGCGGGGGAGAGGAAGACGCTGGCGGCCCCGAACAGGGCCATCACACCGCCGGCGACGGCGTACGAGCCGGTGGCGTCCTTGACGGCCAGCAGCAGGGAGAGCGACACCATCCCGTAGGACAGCCGCCCCAGCAGCGCGGCGCCGAAGGTCCGGGACGCGTGGCGGGTACGGAGAACGGTGGCGTAGGAGGGCGCGCGCGAAGGCGCGGACGAAGGTGTGGACATGAGGACATTCCTCGTGAGGGCAGCGCCGGAACACCGGGCTGCGGGCGTGCGGGGACACCGGAGCGCCGCACCCGGTGGAGCGGGTGCGGTCAGTGCCGGGTCCTATGCACGAGGAGGAGTCATGCGGGAAAAATAGCAGAGCCGCTGCCGCCGGCGGCAGCGAATATCGTGAGGTGCGCCGCCAGGGCACGCGAGCCCGGCCTGATCCGGACGGGCAGGCCTATCCGGTGATGTCCGGATTGGCCGCCAGGACGGTCTCGGTGACCGCCCACAGCCGGGGCAGGAACCGGATGACCTCCTCGCGCCGCGCCGGCAGGTCCGCGGCGCCGCTGATGCCCAGGAGATCGGCGGCCGCCGCCTCGAACGCGGGCAGCCGCTCGGCGTGCAGGCCGGGGGCGTCCACGGCCAGCACGGTGTGGCAGCGGGCGAGCGTCGCGATGATCCAGAAGACGGCCTCGCGGTGGTCGCCCCGCTCGACGAGATCGATACTGCCGTCGACGGCGATCGGGCGGGCCGCCCCGGTGAGGTCGCTGCTGAAGAAGAACGGCGTCCGGGCCACCGGGACCGTGGCATCGAACGTCCGGGCCAGCTCGGTCACATGGTGCCGCACCTGTCGGGCGGAGACCTCGGCGCAGCCGAGAAGTCCCAGCAGTTCGGGGTAGAGCTCCTGCTGTCCGTACGCGGTGAGGACGTCGCGCGCGGCCGGGTAGCGCAGCCGGACGGTGGGGTTGCGCAGTGCGGCGACCAGCAGGACGTGGGTGGTGACCCCGGTGGGGAACATCCAGGCCGGCACCTGTTCGTGGAAGGGCGCGGACGCGTCGGACGCGGCGAGCCGGTTCTCCACGCGGCGCCGGGCGTCCAGGCAGCGACGACGGACCCAGGCCCGGTCGGTGAACCGGCGCGAGATGTCCTCGTGCAGGGCGCGCAGCCGGCCGGTGGGATCGTCGATGACCGTGTCGCTGCGGAAACCGCCTGCCAGATGGTACGAGGAGAGCACCTCGTCCGGGGCGTCGAGCTCCGCCCACGGTACGTAGGTGATCTCCAACAGGGCGCCCCCGTAAAGAGTTTTGCCTGGCTTGGCCGGCGGTTCGTCCTCTGCGACGACGACCATGACGTCGACGTCGGACGAGGGCGCCAGCTCGGCGTCGTCGGGCCGCCCCACCGTCGAGCCGCTGAAGTACGCCCCCCGGTAGCCGGGGGTGGAGGGGGCGTGTTCGGCCACCCAGCGGACCGCGGCGGCTCGTGCCGCTCCGACTCTCACAGCTGAACTCCTCGGGGACGGCCCCGGACCGCCCGACGGGGCCCGGTGGCGAGGTGGTCAAGATCCGTTCTCCCCCGACTACTACGGCGCCCGCCCGCCGACGTCAAGCGTCGGACGACGGGTCGTCCCGCCGCGCCGCGAGCGCGCGGAAACGGCTTCGGTGAACCGACCGGGCGGCGGTAGTGTCGTGGCCCGCTCCGACTCCGGCGAAAGGAAACACGTGGCACTGGGAACCGAGGACCGGCTGGCCGTCCTGGAACTGATCGCACTGCACGGCCATCTGGTCGACGACGGTGAACTCCACCGCCTGGACGAGCTGTTCACCGACGACGTGGTCTACGACGTCACGAGCCTGGGCCACGGCTCGCTGGTGGGGGTGGACGCCTTCCGGGATGCCGCGCTCGCCATGGGCGCGCTCAACCCGGTCGGTCATCACGTCACGAACATCGTGCTCACCGACCTGGGTGACGGCCGGGTGTCGGCCCGGTCCAAGGGCATCGGGATCAACGCCGACGGGACGAGCGGCAGCGTGACGTACGAGGACACCGTCGTGCGCGGCGAGCGGGGCTGGCGCATCGCCCGCCGCAAGGTCATCGCACGGCGCACCCCGCTCAGCGCCTCCTGACCCCCTCTTCCGGCGTCAGGCCAGGCTGTCGAGTTCCCGGACCAGGCGGGCGCCCTCGCGCGTCATGATCTCCGGATCGCGCAGGGCGCTGGAGAGCAGGGACATGCCCTGGTAGGCGCCGACGAGCGCCAGTGCGAGCCCCTCGGGGTCGGCGGCGCCCAGCTCGCGGTACTGCTGCTCCACCCAGTCCAGCAGCAGGCGGATGACCCGCCCCGCCTCGGCGTCGAGGCCGCCCTCGGCGCGCTTGTCGAGCTCGACGGCCAGGGTGCCCATCGGGCAGCCGTAGCGGGCCGCGGTCTCCCGCCGGCCGACCCACGCCCCGATGAGGGCCTTGAGGCGTTCCCGCGGGTCGGGGAGTCGGTCGAGCAGACCGGTGAGTTCGCCCAGGTGGCCCGCGTGCTCCGCGAGGGCGGCCTGGACCAGCTCGTCCTTGGTCTTGAAGTAGTAGTACACGTTGCCCGCCGGGACGTCGGCGGCGCGGGCGATGTCGGCGATGGTCGTGCGCTCCACGCCCTGCTCGTGCAGGACCCTTGCGGTGGCGGCCGTCAGCCGCTGCCGCTTGCCGGCCGCCTTGGCCCGAGGGTGCCGGGAATCCATTGAGTCAGTCACCCGACTAACTATAGACAGCCGCCCGCCCGCCTGTGCTAGCTTCTCGGTCGACGGAGTTAGTAAGTCAACTAACTTACTTCTGAGCGGGGAGATCGACATGATCGTGGTGACAGGTGCGACCGGGAACGTCGGGCGGACGCTGGTGCGGATTCTCACCGGGGCGCAGGTGCCGGTGACGGCGGTGGCGCGGCACATCACCGATGCCGATGTGCCGCCCGGGGTGCGGGCGGTGGCCGCGGACCTGGCCCGGCCGGCGGGTCTGCACGCCGCGTTCGCCGGGGCGGACGCACTGTTCCTGCTGGTGGCCGGCGAGGACCCGGACGGCATTCTGGCGGCGGCGAAGGCCGCCGGTGTGCGCAGGGTGGTGCTGCTGTCCTCGCAGGGCGTGGAGACCCGCCCCGAGGCCTACCGGCACCCGGGCCGGTTCGAGGAGGCCGTGCGGGAGTCCGGGCTCGACTGGACGGTCCTGCGGTCGGGCGGGATGGCTGCCAACGCGTTCGCCTGGGCCGAGTCGATCCGCACCCGACGGGAGGCCGCGGCGCCGTTCGCGGACGTGGCGCTGCCCTTCGTCGACCCGGACGACGTCGCCGCGGCCGCCGCGGCCGTGCTGCACGGTGACCCGCACCCGGGCGCCACGTACACCCTGACCGGTCCCGCGGGGACCACTCCGCGCGAGCGGGCGGCCGCGATCGGGGCCGCCCTCGGCGAACCGGTCCGGTTCACCGAACAGACCCGTGCGCAGGCCCACGAACTGATGGCGCGGTTCATGCCGTTGCCCGTGGTCGAGGGCACCCTGGCCATCCTGGGTGAACCGACCGAGGGCGAACGGCGGGTGAGCCCCGACACCGAACGGCTCCTGGGCCGGGCGCCGGGCACCTTCGCCGCGTGGGCGGAGCGCAACGCCGCCGCCTTCCGGTGACCACAGGGTCGCGCCCCCGCGTCCACGGGGGCGCCGCCCGCCCTTCCTCCGACGGGCGGGTGGTGCACACCGCGCACCACCCGCCCGGGGAGCGCGCCCGTCAGCGGCCGGCCTGCAACGCCGTCCAGGTGCCGGTCCCCACGATGCCGTCCGCCGTCAGGCCACGGCTCGTCTGGTAGCTGCGCACCGCCGTCGTCGTCGCCGGGCCGAAGCTCCCGTCGATGCCGACCGTCGAACCGAGCGCCGCGGTCAGCGCCCGCTGGAGCCGCTTGACACCCTCGCCCGACGCGCCCTCCTGGAGGGTCGCCGTCGCACCCGCCGACAGCAGCGCGGTCCAGGTCCCGGGCCCCACGACGCCGTCGGCGGCCAGCCCGTGCGCCGTCTGATACGCCGTCACCGCGGCCTCCGTGGCCGGGCCGAAGACGCCGTCGGCCGCGCCCGCCGCCTGGCCCTGCTCGTTCAGCAGCTGCTGGACCGCGGTGACCTGGGCGCCCGTCGAGCCGCTCCGCTGGGTGGCGTACGCGGTGAAGCTGCGCCCGTCCGGGGTGCTGCCGCCCCCCGTGGCCCCGCCCACCAGCTGCATGTAGCGGGTCCAGTCCCAGTTCGGGCCGGGGTCGGTGTGATCGTTGCCCGGCGCCTCGCTGTGCCCGATGATGTGCGCCCGGTCCTTCGGGATCCCGTACCGGTCGCACAGGTGCGCGGTCAGGGCCGCCGACGACCGGTACATCGCGTCGGTGAACCAGGTCGGGTCGTCGATGAAGCCCTCGTGCTCGATGCCGAGTGCCGAGGCGTTGGCGCTCCGAGCGTGGTACGCGGTGTCGCTGTCGCGCACCATCTGGGTGATCTGGCCGTCGGAGGAGCGCACCACGTAGTGCGCGCTCACCTCGGCGGTCGGGTTCTGGAACCAGCTGATCGAGCCCGCGTACGAGCCCTGCGTGACATGGATGATCACCTTGTCGACGGCCGCCGAGCGGCCGGTGGCGAAGTTGTTCGGGTCGGCCGGGACCCAGAGCGCGGACGGGTAGTCGGGGCTCTGGGTGCGCAGCTCCGCGGTGTCGAGCGATCCCTTGTGCGGGGAGACCGGACGGCCCGTCACCGAGACCCGCTCGCCGTCCGGGGCGACGACGTCGAGCCCGTCCGCCAGGAAGGTGTAGACCGTGTCGGCGTAGAGGGCGGCGGCCGGCCCCTGGCTGCCGCTGTACCGGGCGACGGCCGGGTACCAGGCGTTGATGTCGTCGCGGTCCCGGGCGTCGAGGCCGAGCTTGTCCGCGTAGCCGCGCAGCACCGCCGCGCCGCCCAGGATGTTGGCGCCGGTGTCGGCGCGGAGGTCGGCCAGGGGTTCGCCGGTGAGGGCGGCGGCGCGCTCCAGCGTCCGGTTCGTGGGGTTGCTGGCGAGGTGCATCACGCCGTAGCCGTTCGCCTGGCTGGGGCGGCCCGAGTGGTCGTCGAGGCGGGTCTCGCCGTAGCCGACGGCGGCGAGCAGATCACGCGGTACGCCGAACTGTTCGGCCGCCCGCTCGAACGCCCGGTTCATCGGCCGGCCGGGGTCCGGAGCGGCGAGGGCCGGGGTGCCGGTCGTGGCCAGGACGGTGGCGGTGAGGGCCGCCAGCACGGATGCGCGGGCCTTTGTGTGGGCTGCGACGCGTCTGGGCATACCTGCTCCTGCTCTGTGGGGGAGAAGAACGGCCCCCGGGCCCGGGTGGGGTGGGCGCAGGGGCCGCGAAGCCCGGTCAGGGTATCCAGCTGTTCAGGGCATGACAATCATTGACCTGCGTGTCGAACTTCGTTTCACTCCAATGGAGTTGAGGGGCGACGGCGGGTCCGGCTGTGGGGCACCGCTCGGCGCCCGGCCCGCCCCGGTTGTCCGCCGGGGCGGGCCGGCCGTCCTACCAGCGGTCGCGGTGGATGACGTCCGCCACCGGGCGGCGCCGGACCGGTCCGAAGTTGCCCTGCGGCCACCCGACCGGAACGGCGGCGAAGGTCTGCATGTCCTCGGGGATGCCGAGGGCCTCCTTCCACTCCTGCTCCAGCATCAGGTGCCAGATGGTGACGTTCGCCGCGAGCCCCAGCGCCCGGGCGGCGAGCAGGAGGTTCTGGACGCCGGGATAGACGCAGGAGCCCTCGGCGAGCGCCTGGAAGCGGGTCTGGGTGCCCGTCATGTGCTCGACGCCCGCCGGGCCGAGCGCCTGCGCGTAGGCGAGCAGCCCCTCCTCGTCGAACTGCGGCTCCGGGAACCGGTAGCAGGGCACGATCAGTGCGGGGGTCTCGGCGAAGTGGTCGCGCTGGTACTCGATCGCGGCGACCATCCGGCCGTACGCCGCGTCGTCCATCCCCTTCGGGGCGTGCTTCCCGGTCGTCGCCAGATACGCGTCGACACACCTCTTCCACAGCGGTGCGAGGCGGGCCATCACCTCGCGGTCGGTCACTACGACGTACTCGTAACACTGCATGTTGCCGCCGCTGGGACCCCAGACGGCGGCCTGTATGAGCTGCTCCAGCGTCTCGTCCGGCACGGGTTCCGGCTTGAGGCGCCGCATGGCGCGCATCGTGGACATGGTGGAGAACAGGGCGCGGGCGTCGGTGGCCTGTGTCGATTCGATGTTCATGATCGCGGAGTGTACGGGCGAAGCCCCACCGGGAGGAGGCCCGTTGATCGGCCCGCCGGCCGGAGCCTGCCGACGGGCGGTCTCTCCGCGCGCCCGCCGATTCGTCCCCAGACGTGCACCAGCGGATTCGTACACCTGCCCATCCCCCCACCGCACGGGGGAACGGGGACCGGAGGCGACGCCGACAAGGCGTATAAAGGGTCCCTCCGGACCGGCCGGCGTCCCCCGATGGCACTCACACCCCACGCGGCAAGGCGTCACCGCGTACGACTGCGGAGGAGTGCCCATGAGCACGGCAGACGAGATCAGCACCTTGCTGGTGGCGAACTTCGGAACCGATCCCGTGGCCATCCGCCCCGAAGCGTCGCTCCGTCAACTCAGGCTGGATTCGCTGGCCCTGGAGGAACTGCGGCTCCTCATCGAGGACCGGATGGGCGTCGACCTGGACGACGTCCAGCTGACCTCGCGCGACACCGTCGGCCAACTGGTCGACGCCGTGCACCGCAAGGTGGCGGTATGACCCCTTACCGGCCCGAGCCCTTCGCCGCCGCAGTCACCGGGATCGGTCTCGTCACCGCGGCGGGGGTCGGGACCGCCGCCACCTGGCGCGGGGTGTCCGAGGCCGTCGACGCGCCCTCCGTGCTGCACAGGCCCGAACTGCACGGCCTGCCCTGCGACTTCATGTACACAGTCACCGGCCTCGACACGAGGGCGGTGCTCGGGGTGGCGACCCAGCGGCTCATGGACCGCTTCTCGCAGCTCGCCGTCATCGCCGCCCGCGAAGCCGTCGCCGACGCCGGGCTCGACCCTTCGGTCTGGGACAGCGGCCGCGTCGCCGTCGTCATCGGCTCCGCCCACGGCGGACTGCCCTTCTACGACGAGCAGCACACCGCCCTCACCGAGCGCGGCGCCCGCCGGGTCTCGCCCAAGCTCGCCCCGCTCACCGTCGTCAACGGCGCCGCCAGCAGCGTCGCCACGGACCTCGGCGCGCACGGCCCGAGCCAGGCCGTCTCCACCGCCTGCTCGTCGGGGACCGTGGCCATCGGCACCGCGCACCAGATGCTGCGCACCGGGGCCTGCGACATCGTCGTCGCGGGCGGCGCCGAATCGGTCTGCTCCCGCCTGCTGATCGCCAGCGCCTGCCAGCTGAAGGCGGTCTCCACCCGCCGGGACGACCCCGAGGCGGCCTGCCGCCCCTTCGACACCCACCGCGACGGGTTCGTCGTCGGCGAGGGCGCCGGACTCCTCGTACTGGAACGCCCCGAACACGCGCGTGCCCGGGGCGCCACGGTCCGCGCGCACGTCGCGGGATACGGGGCGTCCAGCGACGCGTACTCCGCCGTCGCACCGGACCCCGGGGGGCTCGGCATCGAACGGGCCCTGCGCACCGCCCTCGCGGACGCCGGGGTCGCCGCCGCGGACATCGGGCACGTCAACGCCCACGGCACCTCGACCGTGTCGAACGACCTGATCGAGGCGGCGATGCTGCGCCGGGTGCTCGGCGATCACCCCCTCGTCACCTCGACGAAGGCCATGACCGGACACACCCTCGGCGCCGCGGGCGGCATCGAGACCGCGCTGACCGTGCTGGCCCTCCAGCACCAACTCGTACCGCCCACCGTCAATCTGGACGCCCCCGACCCGGAGATCCCGATCGAAGTGGTGAGCAAGGAGGCCCGGCCGGGAGCGTTCGACGCGGCCGTCAAGACCTCGCTCGGCTTCGGCGGGCACAACGCCGCACTCGTCCTCACCAGGGCCTGACGGCGCAGCGGACCTAAGGACCGATCACCATGCCCGACGAGATCATCCGGAACCTGTCGGTGCACGGGCTGCGCTACAGCTACCGGATCCTGCCGCAGCCCTCGCCCCGCACCGACCCCGTCATCGTGCTGGGCGGCGCGCTCCAGGGGATGTACGGCTGGCCGCAGATGGACGAGCACCTGGGGGCGCGGGCCCCGGTCATCACCGCCGACCTGCCCGGCATGGGCGGCGCCGACCCACTGGCGCCGGGCACCGGCGACCACATCCTGCACGCGGCGGTCACCGCCATCATCGACGACCTCGGCGTCCCCCGGGTCAACCTCTTCGGCTTCTCCTACGGTGCGTCGATCGCGTTCGGCTGCGCACAGCAGAACCCCGGCCGCATCGCCCGGCTGGTCCTCGGCGGTGTACCGGCCCACATCAGTGAGTCCCAGCGCAGCCACTGGGGCCGCGCGGTCGACCGGCTGGCGGCCGGTGACCTGGAGGGGCTCGCCACCCTGACCGCCGAGGCGCTGATGTGCCTGGACCCGGACCGCACCGTGCACCGCAGGGAACTCGCCCGGCGCTATGTCCGGCGGTCGTTCCTGCACGTGCTCACCCATTCCCCGCACGCCGCGCAGTCGCTGCGCCGGGCCCTGGACCACTGCCCGGACTTCTCCGGCGGGCTGAGCGGTGTGCCCGCGATGGTGTTCGCGGGTGAGCACGACACGGTCACCTCACCGGAACGCCAGCGCGCCTTCGCGGCGACGATCGAGGGCAGCCGGTTCCTGACCATCAGCGAATCCGACCACTGGGTCGTCCTGGAGCGCCCGGACGACGTGGCGGACCTGGCCGCCCGCTTCTTCAGCGATCTCCCGCTGGAGGCGGCGCCCGCCCTGTGGCCCCTTGCCACGCTGCCGCGGCCGCGTGCGGCGGCGCGGGTCCTGCCGCGGACGGGCGGCTGATCCCGCCCGCCCGCGAACGGGATCAGTGGTGGTCGTGGTGCCCGTGGCCGGAGGCGTCGGTGCGCACCCGCACGATCTGCGGGTCGTGGTCACTGGCCTGGTCTGCGAACTCCGCGTTGATGTGCACCACGTCGTAGTCGAGGCGCCGGATGCCGGGGCTCGTCAGGATGTGGTCGAGCGTCTGCGAGTTGCCCTCGTAGACATAGCTGTACTGCTCGTTCGCCGGCAGCGTGGTGATCAGCGGCTTGAGCACCTTGCTGGCGGTGAGTGCGGACATCGTCGGTGAGAACGCGAAGTCGTTCAGGTCGCCGAGTGCGATGACCTGCGCCGACTTGTCCACCGCCAGCAGTGACTTGACGAAGGTGTTGACCTCCGCCGCCTGCTGGACGCGCTTCGTCTCCGAGCTGCGCGACGGCTCCTGGTAGCGGCCGTGCAGCGGCTGGTCGCCGCCCTTGGAGGTGAAGTGGTTGCCGACGACGAACACCGGCTTGCCGTGGAACCGGAACTCGCCGACCAGCGGCTTGCGGCTGTCGGACCAGGCCTCGTTCGCCGGGCTGATCCGGCCCGGCGAGGCCGACAGGGTGACGCCGTGCCTCGTCCGCACCGCCTTCACCGCGGTGGTCGCGTCGCCGCCCGCGCGGTCCACGAAGGAGACCCGGGCAGGGTTGAAGAGGAAGACGTTACGGATGTTGCCGCCGGGCTCGCCGCCGTCCTTGCCGTCCTGCGGGGCGATGTAGCGCCAGGCGTACCGCGGGCCGCCCGCGGCGACGATCGCGTCGGTGAACCGCTTCAGGGTGGCCTCGGAGCCGACCGTGCCGTCGTTGACCGCGCCGTTGTCGTCCTGGATCTCCTCCAGCGACACGATGTCGGGGGCCGACAGGTTGACCGCGACGCCCTTGGCGAGCGTGTCGAACTTGTCCTGCGCGTCGAGCGCGTCCAGGTTCTCCACGTTGTACGTGGCGACGGCGAGTTCGCCGCCCCGCTGCTTCCTGGTGACCTCACGCTTCAGGTGCCGGTCGGTGCGGGTGCCGAGTGCGGTGGCCTGGAGGCTGTAGCCGCCGAAGGAGTCGTAGTCCAGCACGCCGGTGGTCGTGCCGGACAGCACGTCACCGACGTTCGCCACCGGGAGCGGTCGCGCGGGGTCGAGCGACATCACCTTGATCCGGCCGGTGTTCTGGTCGGTGTACGAGGAGTACAGCGTGCCGCCGCGCCGGGTCGGGTTCTGCCGGGGCTCGACGGTCACCCAGACCTCGCCGTACGAGGTGGTCGCGCCCGTGACCCGGGTGTCGGACGCCTGCACCCGGGTGCCTTCGAGCGACTCGTAGAGGTCGAGCGCGTACGCGGCCGGTTCGAGGGGCAGCGCGTCGATCGAGCCGCCGCCCGCCGAGGGGACGTACCCGCGGGGCACCGAGGCCGCGTCGAGCACCGCCGGCGCCGGCAGCGCGTTGCCCTTGGAGAGGACCGTGGTCCTGGGGGCGGTGATCTCGGTGACGGACTGCGTGGTGGCCGACGGGTAGTACTCGTCCACCGTGCCGCTCACGAGCACCGAGTCGCCGACCGCGACCGTCGGGGCGGCGGAGCCGGTGTAGACGAGGACGCCTTCGGACGTACGGGGGTCCGCGTCCGGCGAGGTGTCCTGGATCCAGAAGCCGCGCGAGCCCGTGGTGCGCACCGCGGTGACGACGCCGGGTACCCCGGTCACGGCCTGGCCGTCCAGCGGGGAGACCCGGGTGGTGCCCTGGACGTCGTGCACCCGCACGGTGCCGGGCTCGGTGGGGTTGCCCGGGTCGCCGGGGTCCTCGCCGCCGGACGTCTCGCCGGCCGCGTTCACCGGGGTGGGGGCTGCGGCGGACAGGTCGGCGGCGTTGTCGTCGGTGTCGGCGAGCGAGGCCGCGCGCGCCACGGAGGCGGTCGCGGAGGCGCCCGTCGCCGGTCCGCCGCCCTCCCGGACGACCGCGGAGCCGTAGCCCACGAGGTCGACGACGCGGGTGTCGGCGGCGCAGTCGGCAGCCGTCCTGCACGTCAGCGGGGTGGTGCCGGAGACCAGCGCGACGGTGCCGCTGGCCGCGGACATCGCGACGGTGCCGGTGGCGTCCGGGGTGGGCAGGGCGACGGTGCCGCCGGTGCCCGCGGCCTGGGCCACCAGATAGCGGCCGCCCGGCGCGACGGCACCGGTCAGCGCCGACACCTGCCACAGCGAACCTGCCGACGGCGCACCGGGCAGGTACTGGACGCTGAACCCGGAGAGGTCGTACGGGGCCGAGCCCGCGTTGGCCAGCTCGACGAAGTCGCGGGTGAGGCTCGCGCCCGAGTTCCCGCCGCCGCCGTACACCTCGGAGATCACGGCGGTCGGGGACGGGGCCGCGAATGCGGCGGGCAGCGCGGTCGCCGAGAGGGTCACGGCGACCGCGCCGGCCAGCAGTACGGAACGTGGTGTGGATATGCGCACGGAGACTGCCCCTCAGAGTGTGATGAGGGAGCACAAGCTATGCGCGTAGAACCGGCCATGACAAGGCATCAGAGGTTAATTCCAGAAATCGGCGGCGGCCGCCGGGCCGGGGCGGCCGCACCGTCCGGGCGCGGCGACGCCGTTCACAGCCGCGCCGGATGCCCGCCATGCCGCCGCAACACCCGGGCAACATCCCGCCGGGGCGCGGGTGTCCATGATGCGGCAAGGGTTTGACCGGGTTGAGCCGGTCCGGCTACCTTGCGCGACATGCAGCGATCCGCACACCTGACGACGCGAGGTCATATCGACCTGAAGCGCGTGTGCTCCGCCGTGTGTCCTCAGGCCTGAGAGCACCACGCCCGCGCGACCCGGCGCAGGGACGGCACACCCGCCCCGCACCATCGCCCCGGTCCCCGCAGGGTGACTCTCCACCGGAACGCAGCGCCTCCCCGGCCCCCGGCCGGCGGCGGACTGCCACGAGCTCCGTACGTACCGGAGCACGCACCGCGTCACCCGCTGCCATCGAGGACCTGGAAGACACTGTGAAGAGTCTGTCTGCGCCCGGCCGTCGCCCCGCCCCGCTGCGCCGCTCCGACATACCCGCCACCGCACCCGCCCGCCGCCTTGCGGGCACCGGGTCGGTGTTCGGGGCGATCCTCGACCACGGACCGGTCGCCCGCTCCACCGTCGCCCGGCTGACCGGCCTCTCGCCCGCCTCGGTGACCGGGCACGTCGGTCAGCTGCTGGCCCGCGGGCTGGTCCGGGAGAGCGCCGAGACCGTAGGCCCCAGGGGGCTCGGGCGGCCGCACATCCCCGTCGAGATCGACACCGGCCGATACCTGGTGGCCGGGGTGCACATCGCCGTCGCCCACTCCACCGTGTCCCTGATGGACCTGCGCGGCCGGATCGTGGCCGAGGACCGGCAGCCGCACCGCACCACCGATCCACGCCGGATGCTCGGCGAACTCGCCGCCCGGCTGCCCCGGCTGACCGCGGAGCACGCCGGCGGGCGCACCGTGCTCGCCCTGGGTTTCGCGACCGGGCACCGGGTCGACCCCGAGGCCGGGGTGATCGTGGAACATCCGCAGCTCGGCTGGCGCGACGTCCCGGTCCGCGACATCCTCTCCGCGGCCACCGGGCTGCCGGTCCACGTGGACAGCCACTCCCGGGCGTTGGCGCGGGCGGAGCAGCTGTTCGGCGAGGAGTCGACCCGGACCAGTACCGTCCTGTTGTTCGTCGGCGCGGTCGTGGACGCGGCCTTCGCCACCGAGGGGGCCATGCACCGGGGCCCGCGCTCGGGAGCGGGCAGCGTGGCGCATCTGCCCCTCGGCGCCGGGGGACGGGCGGTGCCGAACCCTGTTCCTGCGGCCGGACCGGCTGCCTCCAGTCGGAGGTGTCGGAGCGCGCCATGGTGCGGCGCGCCGCCGAGAAGGGCCTGGTCGTCGGATCGTTCCCGGAGCTGCTGGAGCGGGCCCTTGCCGGTGATCCGCGGGCCGTGGCGCTGTTCCGGCGCCGGGCGCGTCTGGTGGGCCGGGCCGCGGCCCTCCTGCTCGACATGTTCGACCCCGAGGTGCTCGTCGTCGTCGAGCCGGGGGCCGGCCGGATCCCGGAGTGCCTGGCCGACCTGCGGGCGGAGGTGGCGGAGCGGTCCTGGGTCTGTGACGATCCGGAGCGGGCCGTGGTGCCGACCAGCTTCACCGGCTCCGTCCTGGCCACGGCCGGGGGAGCGGTGGCGCTCGGCGCGCTGTACACCGACCCGCTCGGCCCCTGGCCGGCGCTGCCCGCGGTCTCCTGACGCCTCCTCACCCTCGGCCGATCCCGTAACCGACTTAATTCAGGCAGTTGCATTGTTGACCGGGCGCGAAGCCGAACGGGATGATGGATTCATGACCAGCCAGCAGCGGATTTCAGGGAGCGCCTCCTCGGTGACGCGCTCGTGCTGCCCGGTCGCGCCGTCGGCTCTCTCCGCCCGGCTCCTGTGTTGTAGCCCCTGTCCGGGCCTCCGGTAATCACCTGCTGAATTCCGGCGGACGATTCGCGCCGACGCGCGTCCTGCCGAATTCGCCCTGCTGAATTCGATGGCCCTGTCCGGCCTGCCATTTTCCGTGCGCCTGCCGCATTTTCCTGCCCCTTTTCAGCTTTCCATCTCGGGAGAGACGTTGACCGTCACCGTGTCCTCATACCGGGCCCCTGCCGCGGCCGCCGCGACGGGCGTGGCCCCGGACCGCTTCAAGCAGGCTTTCCGCCGCTACCCCGCCGGAGTCGTGGTCGTCACCGCCGACGCGGGCCACGGCCCCGTCGGATTCACCGCCACCTCGCTCAGTTCGCTCTCGCTGGACCCGCCGCTCGTGTCGTTCGGGATCGGCACCACCACCTCGTCGTGGCCGCACATCGAGCGGGCCCGCACGAGCGTCGTGAACTTCCTCGGCGCCGAACAGCACTCGCTGGCAACCACCTTCGCCACCAGCGGCATCGACCGGTTCGCCGCTCCCACCCGCTGGCGGCGCCTCCCGGAGGGGGAGCCGGTGCTCGAAGGCGTGGCCGGCTGGCTGCGGCTGGAGACCGAGCAGCTGGTCCCGGCCGGCGACCACCGCATCGTCATAGCCCGGGTGGTGGACGCATGGCTCGACGAGGGGCGCAGTCCGCTGCTCTTCCACGACGGCTCCTACCACTCCCTCTGAAACCTGCGCCGTCGACGACTACTGATCGGGAATTCACCATGGCACGCCACGACACATACCGGACCGTCGGTCGCAGGTCCTTTCTCGCACTCACCGGTGGAGCGATCATCGGGGGCCTTGCCGCCTGCTCGCCGCAGGCCGAAACGGCGGCGAGTGCGGAGCCCGCGGGGAAACTCCCCTCGGGAGCTCCACCGCCCGGCACGAAACTCTCCATAGCCGTCCGCACCACACGGCTCCAGCTCAAGCCCGCCGGATTGCAGAAGGACCTCTCGTTCTCCGTTCCACAATGGCCGAACCTCAATGCAGGTCCCGATATCATCCAGGGATTCCGGGCCCATTCCATCGACCTCGCGGTCAACGCCGGAATTCCGCCGATCCAGGCCCACGCCATCGGTGTCGGAGCGAAGATCGTCGCCGTGCAGGTGCGCAACAACCCGTCGTACGTGTTCGCGACCGCGCCCGGCTCGGACATCAAGGCCGTGGACGACTTCCGCGGCAAGAAGATCGGCTTCTCGCAGGGCCAGGCACAGGGTGTCGTCGTACTGCGCGCACTGAAGCAGGCGGGCATCGACAACAAGGACGTCGAACTGGTCGCGCTGCCCAGCACCCAGTTCCTCACCGCCCTGCAGTCCAAGCAGGTCGACGTGGCCCCGCTCGGCGAGCCCACCCTCACCAAGTACCTCACCCAGTACGGGAAGGACGGGGCGCGCGGGGTGAAGACCGACGTCGTGGACCTGCTCACGGTCCTCTGGGCACCCAACGAGGTGCTGAACGACCGGGCCAAGGCGGCCGCCGTCCGCAGCTTCATCCCGCTGTGGGCCCGCGGTCTGACCTGGGCCTGGGAGAACGGCGACGAGTGGATCGACACGTACTACGTCAAGGACCAGGGCGTCTCACGCGAGGACGGCAAGCGCATCGTCGCCTCCCTGCACGAACCGCAGTTCCCGGTGAGCTGGGACAAGGCGATCGCGTGGGAGCAGGAGACCGCCGACCTGATGGCCGCGGGCGGCTTCGTGCCGAAACAGGACGTCACCGAGCTGTTCGACCGCCGCTTCGAGGGGCTGGCGGCCAAGGCCGTACCGGCCCGTTATCGGGAGACGTCATGACCGAACTGCTGACGAACACCCGCGCGGCCGGCCGGGTCGCGACCGCCGCGCCCGAGAGGGCCGGCAAGGCACCCGACGGGCGGGCACCCGCGCCGAAGCCGGCCACGCCCCGCACCACCCGCAGGCGGCTGGGCCCCGGCCGGGCCGTTCCCTTCGGCCGGCTGATCGGCCCGGTGCTGGTCATCGCCCTCTGGTGGTTCGCCTCCGCCATCGGCTACCTCGACCCCCGCATCCTGTCCGGGCCAGGCACGGTGATCTCCACCGCGTCGGACCTCATCTCCAGCGGCCGCCTCCAGGACAACGTCCTCATCTCGCTGCAGCGCGCCGGACTGGGACTGTTCTTCGGAGTGAGCGCCGGAGTCGTCCTCGCCGTCGCCGCCGGACTGAGCCGCACCGGCGAGTACCTGCTGGACGGCCCGCTCCAGATCAAGCGCGCCATCCCGTCGCTCGCCATGCTCCCGCTGCTGATCCTCTGGCTCGGCATCGGCGAGCAGATGAAGGTCACCGTGATCGCGCTCGGCGTCGCGGTGAACATGTACATCAACACGTACTCCTCGCTCACCGGCATCGACAGCCGCTACGTCGAGCTGGCCGAGGGACTGGACCTGAGCCGACAGCAGTTCGTCCGCAAGGTCGTCATCCCCGGCTCACTGCCCGGCTTCTTCGTCGGACTGCGCCTCGGTGTCACGGCGTCCTGGCTCGGGCTCATCGTCGTGGAGCAGATCAACGCCACCAGCGGCATCGGTTACATGATGTTCCAGGCCCAGCAGTACGCCCAGTCCGACGTGATCATCGTGGGCCTGGTGGCCTACGGGATCTTCGGCTTCGCATCGGACGCGGCGGTACGCGCCGTCGAGAGGAGGGTCCTGTCATGGCGACGCACTCTGGCGGGCTGACCCACACCCGCGACGGGGCCGGCAAGGCGGCCGTCGCGGAACACCCCGCGGTACGCACCAGGCAACTGGTGCGCAGGTTCGGTGACCGGAAGATCCTCAAGGAGCTCGATCTCACGATCGCTCCCGGGGAGTTCACCGCCCTGCTCGGCCGCAGCGGCTCCGGCAAGTCCACCCTGCTGCGGGCCGTCGCCCGGCTCGATCACACCGTCGAGGGCTCGGGCGAACTCACCGTCCCCGACCGGGTCTCGCTCTCCTTCCAGGACTCCCGGCTGCTGCCCTGGCTGCGGGTCATCGACAACGTCGTCCTCGGCCTGCGCGGCCCCAGGGCCCGCGAACGCGGCCTCACCGCACTGGCCGAGGTCGGTCTCGACGGCCGCGACCGGTCCTGGCCGCACGAGCTGTCCGGCGGCGAACAGCAGCGCGCCGCCCTGGCCCGCGCCCTGGTCCGCGAACCCGAACTGCTGCTTGCGGACGAGCCGTTCGGCGCCCTGGACGCCCTCACCCGGATCAAGATGCACGGCCTGCTGCGCGAGCTCTACGAACGCCACCGTCCCGCGGTGCTGCTGGTCACCCACGACGTCGACGAGGCCATCGAACTCGCCGACCGGGTGCTCGTCCTGGAGGACGGCCGGATCTCCGTCGACCTCATCGTCGACCTGCCCACCCCGCGCTCCCGCCGCGACACCCGGTTCCAGGAGTACCGCGACACGCTGCTCGACGCCCTCGGCGTGACCCAGCCCCGTTCCGAAGCGAAGGAAGCCCATGTCCAGCACGCCTGACCGCAAGCAGCTGCACCTCAACGCGTTCCTCATGTCCACCGGCCACCACGAGGCTTCCTGGCGGCTGCCCGAGAGCCCGGCCGAGGCCAACTCCGACATCGAGCACTACAAGAACCTGGCCCGGATAGCCGAACGCGGCAGGCTGGACTCGCTGTTCCTCGCCGACAGCCCCGTCCTGATGGGCGACCCCGGCCGGCGCCCCGCCGCCAAGCTGGAGCCCACCGTCCTGCTGACCGCGCTCGCCGGGGCCACCAGCCGCATCGGCCTCATCGCCACCGCGTCGACCAGCTACAACGAGCCGTACAACCTGGCGCGCCGGTTCGCCTCGCTGGACCACGTCTCCGGCGGCCGGGCGGGCTGGAACATCGTCACCACCGCGGGCGCCGACGCGGCCCGCAACTTCGGCCTCGACGACACCCCGCTGCACCACGACCGCTACCGGCGCGCCGGTGAGTTCGTCGAGGTGTCGACCAAGCTCTGGGACAGCTGGGCGGACGACGCCGTGATCGCCGACAAGGAACGCGGCGTCCACGCCCTGGCCGAGCGGGTGCGCAGGATCGAGCACAACGGCGAGTTCTTCCGCGTCGACGGACCGCTGAACGTACAACGCCCGCCGCAGGGGTATCCCCTGCTCGTACAGGCCGGGTCGAGCGAGGACGGCAAGGACTTCGCGGCCCGGTACGCGGAGGCGGTGTTCACCGCCCAGCAGACCCTGGAGGAAGGCATCGCCTTCTACAAGGACGTCAAGCAGCGTGCCGAGGCCATCGGCCGCAACCCAGACGGCATCAAGATCCTCCCCGGCATCGTGCCCGTCATCGGCGACACCGAGGCCGAGGCCCTGGCGCTGGACGCCGAGCTGGAGAACCTCATCGTCCCCGAGTACGCCAAGCGGCAGCTCGCCCAGCGGCTGAAGATCGCCCCCGACGACCTGGACCTCGACGCGGAGCTCCCCCAGGACATCCCCACCGAGGACGAGATCGAGGGAGCCAAGAGCCGCTACACCCTCATCGTGGAGCTCGCCAGGCGCGAACGCCTGACCGTACGCCAGCTCATCGCCCGGCTCGGTGGCGGCCGCGGCCACCGCACCTTCGCCGGCACCGCCGAGCAGGTCGCCGACACCATCGAGCACTGGTACGACAGCGGGGCCGCCGACGGCTTCAACATCATGCCCGCCGTCCTCCCCTCCGGCCTGGAGATCTTCGTCGACCGGGTGGTGCCGATCCTCCAGGAGCGCGGCCTGTTCCGCACCGAGTACACCGCGAGCACCCTGCGCGGGCACTACGGACTGCCGCGGCCCGCCAACCGGCTGTTCGAGACCGTCGACCGCAGCGAGGGCCACTTCGGCATCGGTCTGGCGGAGGCCCGGTGACGGACTGTCCGAACCCGGAAACCGGTACGCCCCCGCAGCCGCCGCCCGGATGGGCGCGGCGGCTGCTGGACTACTGCCTGCGGCACCGCACCGATCTGCTCCTGGCCTTCGGCGCCGCCGTGGTCGCCGCCGTCGCCACCGCCACCCTGCCGCTCGTGCTGCGGCACGTGGTGGACGGGGTGGCGGCCGGCACCACCGCCTCACTCGCCCCCTGGACCGTGCTGCTCGCCGCGCTCGGCGCCGTCCGCTTCGGCGCGAGCTTCACCCGCCGCTACCGCTCAGGCCGGCTCTCCCTCGGGGTGCAGTACGACCTCCGCAACGACGCGTTCGCCGCGCTGCTCCGGCTCGGCGGCGCCCAGCAGGACGACCTGCGCACCGGACAGGTGGTGAGCCGGTCCATCTCCGACATCACCCTCATCCAGACCCTCCTGCAGTTCCTGCCCAACCTCACCGGCAACGCGCTGATGTTCCTCTTCTCGCTGGTCTTCATGGCGGTGCTGTCACCGCTGCTGACCGTCGTGGCACTGGTCGTCGGCCCGCTGCTCTGGCTGATCGCGCTGCGCAGCCGCCGTGACCTCTTCCCCGCCAACTGGCACGCCCAGCAGGAGGCCGCCGAGGTCGCCTCCACCGTGGAGGCGACCGTCACCGGCGTCCGGGTGGTGAAGGGCTTCGGGCAGGAGCAGCGCGAGCTGGCCGGACTCGAACAGCGCGCCCGCCACCTGTTCGCCTCCCGGCTGCGGGTCGTCCGCTTCACCAGCCGCTACAACCCGGCGCTCCAGGCGGTCCCCGCACTCGGCCAGGTCGCCGTGCTCGCACTCGGCGGCTGGATGGCCCTGCACGGCCGGATATCACTGGGCACCTTCCTCGCCTTCACCACCTACCTCGGCTCCTTCGTCACCCCGGTGCGCCAGGTGGCGACCCTGCTCACCGTCTGGCAGCAGGCCCGGGCCGGCGCGGAGCGGGTCCTGGAGGTCGTCGACGAGGCACCGGTGATCACCGACACACCCCGGGCCAGGGAACTGCCGGACGAGCCGCCGGCCCTCGCCTGGCGCAACGTCACCTTCGGCTACGGGGACGGCGAACCGCTCCTGGACGACTTCACCCTGGACATCCACCCCGGCGAGACCCTCGCCCTGATCGGCCCGGCCGGCTCGGGCAAGTCCACCGCTGCGGCCCTGCTGCCCAGGTTCTACGACGTGCCGTCCGGATCGGTGCGGGTGGGCGGCAGCGACGTCCGCGACCTCACCCTCGCCTCCCTGCGCTCCCGGATCGGCTACGTCTTCGAGGAGAGCCTGCTGCTCTCCGACACCGTGCGCGCCAACATCGCCTACGGCGTACCGGACGCCACCGACGAGCGGATCCGCGCGGCCGCCCGGATCGCCCGCGCGGACGAGTTCATCGAACGGCTTCCGCAGGGGTACGACACCGTGGTCGGCGAGCAGGGCCTCACCCTCTCCGGGGGCCAGCGCCAGCGCATGGCCCTGGCCCGCGCACTGATCGGCGACCCGGCCGTGCTGGTCCTGGACGACGCCACGTCGGCCATCGACGCCCGGGTGGAGGCCGAGATCCACCACCGGCTCCGGGAGGACGACCGCCGCCGCACCACCCTGATCGTCGCGCACCGCCGCTCGACGCTGGAACTCGCCGACCGCGTCGCCATCCTCGACGGCGGACGGATCACGGACACCGGGACGCCCGCCGAACTCAGCGCGCGATCCGCGCTGTTCCGCAGCCTTCTGTCGACGGACGAAACCCCAGGCGCCGCGCCCCTCCCCGACCCCGGTGGGGCAGCGGGGCGCACCACCGCGCACCTGTGGCGCCGCCCCGAGGGGAGCGGGGGAGAACTCACGGAGGGGACCGCCGTCCGGGCCGCCCAGGCACTGGCCGAGGCCGCCGCGACCGCCGGGCCCGGACGGGCCGGCCCCGGCGGCGGAGTGCTCGGCTCGGCACCGCCCAGTCCCGAACTCATCGCCGCGCTGGCCAGGATCCCGCTGCCCGCCGCCGACCCCGAGGTCCCCACCGGCCAGGCCGTCGCCGCCGAGGCGGACTTCGGCCTCGCCGCCCTGCTGCGGCCCTTCCGGCGGCCGCTGCTCCTGGGCCTGCTGCTCGTCGCCCTCGACGCCGCCGCCCAGATCACCGTGCCGGTACTGGTCCGGCAGGGGGTGGACCAGGGAGTGGCCCACCGGGCCGGAGCCGTCCTGCTGGCCGCCGCGGCGGCCGCCGCCGTCGTGGTGGCCGCGAACTGGCTGATCGGGGTGGCCCAGGTGCGCACCACCGGCCGCACCGGTGAACGCCTCCTCTACACCCTGCGCGTGAAAACCTTCGCGCAGCTCCAGCGGCTCGGCCTCGACTACTACGAGCGCGAGCTCGGCGGCCGGATCATGACCAGGATGACCACCGACGTCGACGCCCTGTCGAACTTCTTGCAGACGGGCCTGATCACCGCCGTGGTGAGCCTGCTGACAGTACTCGGCGTGCTGGTCAGCCTGCTGGTGATCGACGCGGAACTGGCCCTGGTGCTGCTCGCCGCGCTGCCGCTGCTGATCGTGGCCACCGCGGTCTTCCGCCACTACTCCGTGCCCGCCTACCGCGAGGCCCGGGAGCGGATCAGCGCCGTCAACGCCTGCCTGCAGGAGAACGTCACCGCGATCCGGGTCACCCAGGCCTTCCGCCGCGAGAGCCGCAACGCCGCCGACTTCGCCGCACTCGCCTGGTCCTTCCGGGACTCCAGGCTGCGGGCCCAGCGCTACATGGGCACGTTCTTCCCGTTCGTCGAGTTCCTCGGCACGCTCTCCTCGGCGGCCGTGCTCACCGTCGGTGCCGGTCAGGTCCGCTCGGGGGAGCTGAGCGCGGGAACACTCATCGCCTTCCTGCTCTACGTCGAACTGTTCTTCTCACCCATCCAGCAGCTCTCCCAGGTCTTCGACGGCTACCAGCAGGCCGTCGTCGGCCTCGGCCGGCTCCGCGGCCTGATGCGCACCCCCGCCGGCACGCCGCCCGCGAAGGACGCCCGGCCGGTTCCCGCCCTGCGCGGCGAGGTCGAGTTCGACTCGGTCTCCTTCGGATACGCGGGAGGCGGCGGCCGGCAGGTCCTGCACGGGGTGTCCCTGCGCATCGCACCGGGGGAGACCGTCGCCCTGGTCGGTGCCACCGGGGCGGGGAAGTCGACCGTCGTGAAGCTGCTCGCCCGGTTCTACGACCCGTCCGCCGGCACCGTCCGGGTGGACGGGCACGATCTGCGCGAGCTCGACCTGCCCGGATTCCGCCGCAGGCTCGGCGTGGTCCCGCAGGAGGCCCACCTGTTCAGCGGCACCGTCCGCGACGCCATCGCCTACGGGCGCCCCGACGCCACCGACACCGAAGTGGAACAGGCGGCCCGCGCCGTCGGCGCCCACGAGATGGTCGCCGGGCTTCGGCTGGGCTACCTCCAGCAGGTGGGGGAGCGCGGCCGTAACCTCTCCGCCGGGCAACGCCAGCTGCTCGCACTGGCCCGTGCCGAACTCGTCGACCCGGACGTCCTGTTGCTCGACGAGGCCACCGCCTCGCTGGACCTCGCCACCGAACGCAGGGTGGCCGCGGCCACCGAGGTGCTGTCCCGCCGCCGTACCACCGTCGTCGTCGCCCACCGGCTGACCACGGCGGTCCGCGCCGACCGGGTGGTGGTGCTCGACGCGGGGACCGTCGTCGAGACCGGCACCCATACCGAACTGCTCGCCGCCCACGGCCCCTACCGACGGCTGTGGGACGCCTTCCGGGAGACCGGCCACTCGGTGCCGGTCGACCACCTGAATGTCAGTGAACTCGTCAAGGAGAACGCAGGATGACGGAGTACCGCGATTTCGGCCGCACGGGTGTGAAGGTCAGCCCGCTGTGTCTGGGCACCATGATGTTCGGTGCCCGGGGCAACACGGACCACGACGACAGCATCCGGATCATCCACCACGCCCTGGACTCGGGCATCAACTTCGTCGACACCGCCGACGTCTACTCCGCCGGTGAGTCCGAGACCATCGTCGGCAAGGCCCTGGCCGGCGGCCGCCGGGACAACGTCGTCCTCGCCACCAAGTTCCACGGCAGCCTCGGCAGCGACCCCAACGAGCAGGGCAACAGCCGCCGTTGGATCATCCGGGAGGTGGAGAACAGTCTGCGCCGGCTCGGTACCGACTGGATCGACCTCTACCAGGTGCACCGCCCCGAGCCCGGCACCGACTTCGACGAGACCCTCGGTGCCCTGTCCGACCTGGTCCACCAGGGCAAGATCCGCTACATCGGTACGTCCACCTTCGAGCCGTCCGCCATCGTCGAGGGACAGTGGACCGCACAGCGCCGCGGCCGCGAACGCGTCGTCGCCGAACAGCCCCCGTACTCGCTGCTCGCCCGCGGCATCGAGCGTGAGGTGCTGCCGACGGCCCGGCGGTACGGTCTGGCGGTGCTGTCCTGGAGCCCGCTGGCCGGCGGCTGGCTCTCCGGCCGCTACCGCAAGGGGGCCGAGCAGCCCGGCTCCAGCCGGGCAGAGCGGCAGGCCGACCGGTTCGACATCGCCTCCACGGAGAACGCCGCCAAGCTCGACGCCGCCGAGGCGCTCGCCCAGCTGGCCGACGAGGCCGGGCTCACCCTCGTACAGCTCGCCCTGGCCTTCGTGCTGGAGCACCCGGCCGTCACCTCCGCGATCATCGGTCCGCGGACCTTCGAGCAGTTGACGAGCCAGCTGGGTGCGGACCGGGTACGGCTGAGCCAGGACGTGCTGGACCGGATCGACAAGATCGTGCCGCCGGGGACCAACCTCTCCTCCCGCGACGCCGGTTACCACCCGGCCGAGCTCACCGACCCGGCACTGCGCCGCCGTTCACGGCCGGGCGTGTAGGTCAGGCGGTCGGGACCCGGTCCAGGAATCCGCTGACCGAGCCGATCCGTCCGTCGTCGGCGAGGGTGATCACGTCCGAGCCGGCGACGGGCGCCGAGCCGTCGGCCGCGGCGACCAGCTCCCAGCTGAAGCGGGCCAGGGCATGGTGCCCGTCGACGGCGCCCGACAGCTGGAAGGAGAAGCCGGGGAACTGCTGCTGCGCGCCACCGATGGCGGCCGCCAGCGCCTCGTGTCCCCGTACGTCGGCCAGCGGGTCGGTGTAGCCGGCGTCCTCGGTGAACGCCGCGGCGACGGCCTTGTCCAGCTCCTCGGGGCTGGCGTTCCAGGCGGCGAAGTAGCGCTGGACGGCCTCGTCGTATGCGGTCATCGTGCGGTCCTCTCGTCGGCCCCGGCCGGGGGCCGAGTGCGCTTGTCCTTCTGAGGAACACGATGTCCGACGTACCCCGGAGGCGTCGATTACCTCCGGGGTAAGGGGATCAGGGCCGGTCAGCGACGGTGCTCGTCCAGGAACCCGAGCAGCGCGGTGTTCAGCTCCTCGGCATGGGTCCAGCTGATGTTGTGCGGACCGCCCGGGATCTCCACCAGACGGCTGTCGCGGATGAGGTCCGGCAGCCGCCGCCCGGTGGAGTCGATGGGCAGGATGCGGTCCTCGTCGCCCTGCACGACCAGCGTCGGTACGTCGTTCTTCGGCAGGTCGTCGCGGAAGTCGGTCAGCCACGTCGGTACGCACGCCAGCGTGGCGTGGGCCGAGGCGTCCGCCGCGACGTTCCACTGGAGCCGCAGCGCCTGGTCGCTGATCCTGGTGCCGCCGAGCTTGTCGGTGTTGTTGAAGGCGTCGAGGAAGTCCGTCAGATAGCCGGGCCGGTCCCGCTCGATGGCGCTCATGATCCCGTCGAAGACGCTTTGGTCGACGCCTTCGGGGTTGTCGTCCGCCTTCAGCAGGAACGGCGGCACGGGGGCCACCAGCACCGCCAGGCCGACCCGCCGGGAGCCGTGGTTGCCGAGGTAGCGGGTGACCTCCCCGGTCCCCATGGAGAACCCGGTCAGCACCACGTCCTCCAGGTCGAGCGTCTCCAGTACGGCGCTCAGGTCCGCGGCGAACGTGTCGTAGTCGTATCCGGTGGTGGGCCTGCTCGACCGGCCGAAGCCGCGCCGGTCGTAGGTGATCACGCGGTACCCGGCGCCGAGCAGGACCGGGAGCTGCTTCTCCCACGACGCCCCGCTCAGCGGGAACCCGTGGATCAGGACGACGGGCCTGCCCGCCCCGTGGTCCTCGTAGTACAGCTCGATGTCGGCGGAGTTCTCCCGGCCGACGGTGATGTACGGCATGTCGCTCTCCCAAGGTCCGGTGGTGCCGCGCGGACGGGCCGGGGGCGGCCGGGGGCGCGCGGCGGGTCCCCTGACCACGCTGACGGCTACGCCTGGGGGTCCGCGATGACGTGCATGGCCGCTTCCTCGGCGGATGCCGCGGCTCCGTCGACGCCGACGTCCTCGCCCGCCATGCTGTCCGGCTCGTCCAGGTCCAGCTCCCGGGTGAGCCGTCCGGCGCGCACGGTCCCGACCTCGGCGTCCCAGGGCTCGCCGTCCCCGTCGGACTTGTCGCCCACGCCGTCGCCGGCCGGGTCGGCGGCCTCGGGCAGCTCCCGGGCCAGCCGGCTGTCCAGCGTCTCCCCGCTGTGCTGCTCGGACGCGGTGGTGCCCCGGTCCTCCACCGCCCACGGCCGCTCGGGCGGGGAGTACCCCTCGTCGAGGGCGTCGGTGAGGCGGCGGTTGTCCAGGGTGTCTTCCACGTCGAGCAGGTCGGCGGGGTCAGAGGCCTCCGGCTGCTGGGGCTGGTAGACGTCGTCGCCCCGGTCGGCATCCTTCATGATGAGTCCCTTCCCGATGTCGGGGATCCCGGTCATGCCTACCGTACGACGCGGGAGAAGGCGGCATAACAGCCCAAGTGCCTTCGAACTTCCCGTACCCCTTCAGGATAGGTGGCCGGAGGGCGGGCCTGCAGCCGTGCGGCTCCGGCGGGCGGGTGCGGCCGGTCTGAGAGACGATGGAAGGTGCTGGCCAAAGCAGAGCGCACACGCAGGGAGACCGGCAGGGAGAGGCGTCATGGAATACCCGGAGAGCTACCAGCTGGTGTTTCAGTCGTCCGCGGTGCAGGACGACACGGTGACCGTCCGGCGGACGGCCAGGTCCGGCGCCGGCGGATACCCGGTATACGAGGACGAGACCGGGATCGTCCGCGCGGAGATCAGCGAGCGGGGCGAGGTACGCATGCTCGCCAGCGGCGGGCACCAGCTCCTCGGCACCCCGCTGGTGGTGCGGGAACCGACCGTGTGAGCCCGCGGCCCGTCGAAGGGCCCGTGAGCCGCCGCGCCCGCGGGTGAACCGGCATCCTCCCGGCAGGAACGCCCCGGGAGGATGTGGCCATGACCCCACCGTTTCCGCTTCCGCTCGCGGGCATCACCGTCGTCAGCCTGGAACAGGCTGTCGCGGCGCCCTTCGCCACCCGTCAGCTGGCCGACCTCGGCGCCCGCGTCATCAAGGTCGAGCGTCCCGGCGGCGGTGACTTCGCCCGCCGCTACGACACCACCGTGCACGGCCAGGCGAGCTATTTCGTCTGGCTCAACCGCTCCAAGGAGTCGCTGACGCTGGATCTCAAAGCACCCGAGGGGCGCGAGATCCTCGACGAACTCCTCGCCGGCGCCGATGTGTTCGTGCAGAACCTCGCCCCGGGCGCGGCCGACCGGATGGGACTGGGCGCGGCCGAGCTCCAGGCCCGTCACCCCTCCCTCATCCCCTGCACGGTCAGCGGCTACGGCACCAGCGGTTCGTGGTCCGGACGCAAGGCGTACGACCTCCTGATCCAGTGCCAGACCGGGCTGCTCTCCCTCACCGGCTCGCCCGACGAACCCGCCCGCTCGGGCATCTCCGTCGCGGACATCGCCGGCGGGATGTACGCCTACAGCGGCATCCTGTCCGCCCTCTTCACCCGGGCCACCACCGGCCGGGCCCCCACCGTGGAGATCTCCCTCTTCGACGCGCTCGCCGAGTGGATGAGCCAGCCCGCGTACTACACGCGCTACGGCGGCACCCAGCCGCCGCGGGTCGGCGCACAGCACGCCACCATCGCCCCGTACGGCCCGTTCACCGCCGCGGACGGCAAGGACGTGATGCTCTCCGTCCAGAACGAACGGGAGTGGGCCGCCCTGTGCGCCACCGTCCTCGGCCGGCCGGAACTCGTCGACGAGCCCCGGTTCGCCACCGGCCCGGACCGGGTCGCCCACCGCGAGGAGCTCAACGCGATCGTCGCCGCACGGTTCGCCCGCCTCGGCAGCGAGGAGGGCATGGAGCTCCTGGAGGCGGCGGGCATCGCCCACGCCGGCGTGAACTCCGTCGCGGAGTTCCTTGAGCATCCGGCACTCGCGGAGCGCGAGCGCTGGCGCGATATCTCCGTGCCCGGCGCCCCGGGCCCGGTGCAGGCGCTCCTGCCGCCGGTGGACCTCGGCGGGGTCACCCCGCGCATGGACCCGGTCCCGGCGGCGGGCCGGCACACCGCGCAGATCCTCGCCGGCCTGGGCCGCGGCCCCGCCGACATCGAGCGCCTGTGCGCCCGGGGAGTCGTGGACCGCCCGGACCCGTATCACGTGGACACGTCCGGAGACATCGTGCCGGGGCAGGACAATTCATCTTGAGGCGTCAAACACTTGGTCGAAATTTTGCCCCTGGTGGGCTGGATGCGGAGGACACCAGGCACACTCAAGCTGTAGGAATCTCGCCACGAAGAGGATCACGCATGATCACGTTGAAGAAGGAAGACGGCCCGGCGGATCTGGACGGGGTGACCCATCTGTCCATCGGGGTGTCCTGGGATCCGACTGTCGGCGCCAGTGGCGGCCTGATCGGGAAGCTCCGCCAGAAGAAGGGCACCGACCTCGACCTCATCGCCATCGCGATGCAGGGCGCGGAGCCGGTGCGACTGGCCGGGCTGGACTCCCTGGACCCGCTGGGCAACGGCTCGCTGGCGCACAGCGGCGACAACCAGACCGGGCGTGGTGACGGCGACGACGAGACCGTGACCGTCGACTTCGGCCGGGTGCCGACCAACATCACCTCCATCGTCTTCATCGCCGCCGCGTACAAGAAGCACAGCTCCTTCCAGAGCGCGCGCAACATCAGCTTCAAGGTCTACGACGCGACGGGCGGCACCACCCAGCAGGTCGCCGACATCTGGCCGAGCCTGCTCAGCAACGACAACGGCTGCGCCGTGGCCAAGGCGTTCCGCGTCGGCGGGAGCTGGAAGCTCGAGGTGATCAACGAGACCGGCAAGATCAAGCAGGGCGACGAGCAGGCCCTGATGCGTTTCGCCGTGAGCAAGTAGGCGGCAGCCGGAAGCGAGTTCCTTGACCCGGCCCCGTCCTGTACGCCCAGTGGTCACTTCACCCGGCGCACACGGGACGGGGCCGTGGCGTTGCCGGAGGCCAGCGGTGAACGCGCCAGTTCGACACAGCCCGCGGCGATCAGGGCGAGCGCCAGCAGTTCGGGGACCAGCCACCAGCCGGTGCGCAGCTCCTCGCCGAACAGGGTCACCCCGTACAGGACGCTGATCATGGCGTCGCCCAGGGTCAGGCACGGCTGGACCGCCACCAGCGTGCCCGCCTGGAGGGCGTTCTGGAGGAGGAAGAGCGCGCCGACGCCCGCCGTGGCGGTGGCGTAGAGCTGCCAGGACCCGAGGAGCGCCACCACCCCGTCACCGTCGCTGAGCCGCGCCATGGCGTCCTTCATGAGCGCCGCGGTGAGCGCGTACCCGGCGGCGGCGGCCAGGCCGAGCAGGGCGGCCCGGGGGTTGCCGCGGGTGGCGAGCGCCCCCGCGATCAGGGCCGCCTCGAAGAGGCCGGTCAGGAGCAGTGCCGGAATCCAGGCCGCCCCGTGCACCGTCGCGGTGCCGCCGCCCGGTGCGGCCGAGGCCATGCCGAGGGCCAGCCCGGCCGTCACGGCGGCCACCGAGAACCAGACCGCCCGGGGCAGCCGCACCCGCATCACGAACCCCGCCATGAGCAGCGTCGCGGGCAGTTCGATCACGAAGATCGGCTGGACCACCGCGATCGGCCCGGTGGCCAGCGCCACCGCCTGGCAGACGGCCGCGACGACCACCAGGGCGATCCCCGCGAGCCACACCTTCTGGCGCAGCAGATGGCCGATCAGCGACACCCGCATCGCTTCGCTGTCGGGGACGTTGAGGGCGGCGCGGCGCTGCAGGACGGAGGCGGCGCCGTTGCTGAGGGCGGTCAGGACGGCGAACAGGACGCTGATCACCGGTCCATGATGCGGGCGGCGGCCGCCCGAACCCGGGTCCCGCCGCCCTGCGGCATGGCGGCCCACGACAGGTGCGAGCGGGGCTGCGCAATCAGGACAGGATCCGGCCGCATGGCCGCGTAGCGTGCCTACCATGGCCGTGAAGAAGAAGACCTCCGCAGCTGCCGTCCCCGCAGTGCTCTCGCCGCGGGCCCTCGGGCGCGCGACCCTGGAGCGCCAACTGCTGCTGCGCCGCGGCGCGATGTCCGCCAGGGACGCGGTGGCGCACCTCGTCGGACTCCAGGCGCAGAACACCAAGCCGCCGTACTACCAGCTCCTGGCCAGGCTGGAGGGGTTCGACCCGGCCGAGCTCGCCGCGCTGATGGAGTCCCGCGAGGTGGTCCGCATCGTCACGCTGCGCTCCACCATCCACACCCACACCGCGGACGACGCCCTCAGCCTGCGCCCCCTCGTCCAGGCGGCCCGCGACCGGGAGCTGAGGATGTTCCGGAAGCGGCTCGTGGGCGTGGACCTGGACCGGCTGCGGGACCTCGCCAGGGCGTACCTGGAGGAGGCGCCCCGCACTCCGAAGGAGATCCGCGAGACGCTGCTCACCGAGTGGCCGGAGGCGGACCCGCAGGCGCTGACCGTGGCCGCCCGCTGTGTGCTGCCACTGGTCCAGGTCACCCCGCGGGGGTGTGGGGAAAGAGCGGCCAGGTCGCACTGACCACCGCCGAGCACTGGCTCGGCCGGACCTCCGGGCCGGTGCCCGCGCCCGACGCCACCGTGCTGCGCTACCTCGGCGCCTTCGGGCCCGCTTCGGTGAAGGACATGCAGATGTGGGCCGGCCTGACCCGGCTGCGGGAGGTCTTCGAACGGCTCCGCCCGCAACTGGTCACCTTCAGGGACGAGAACGGCGTCGAGCTCTTCGACCTGCCCGACGCCCCGCGCCCCGACGAGGACACCCCCGCCCCGCCGCGCCTCCTGCCGGAGTTCGACAACGTGCTGCTCGGCCACGCGGACCGCACCCGCGTCATCCCGCCACGGTTCAAGGGGCGCAACGGCGTGGGCAACCAGACCTACGGGAGCGTGCTGGTCGACGGCTTCCTCGCCGCGCTCTGGCGGCTGGACGCGGGACGGGGCGGCGCGCCGACGGTTGTCACCGTGCAGGGGCTGCGCCGGCTCGGCGCGGCCGAGCGCGACGCCGTCACCGAGGAGGCCGTGGCCATGCTCCGGGTGATGACGCGGGCCACCACCGACGGCAGCGGATACGACATCCGCTTCGCCGAGTTCCTCGACTTCGGCTGACGGCCGCCGCCCTGACCAGGGCCTCTCGTTCGGATCGAAAGACCCTACGGCAGCAGCCCCGCCCGCCGGGCCGCGACGACCGCCTCCAGCCGGGTGTGCGCACCGAGCTTGCGCATCGCCGCGCGCAGATACCCCTTCACCGTCTCCGGCCGCAGCCCGAGCCGGTCCGCCGCCACCGCGTTCGTCGCGCCCGCCGCGACACAGGCGAGGACGTCGACCTCGCGCGGCGCCAGCTGGACCTCCCGCTCCCTGGGCACCCGGGTGCCCGCCGCGGACGCGAGCCGCCCGCACACCGTGAGCAGCTCGTCGCGCAGCGCCGGGTCGAGGACCTTGGGCACCAGGGCGCGCAGTTCGCGGTGCGCCTCGCGGACGTCCTCCCAGGCCCCGGGGGCGGTCCGCGGGTCGGTCACCTCCTCGCGGGTCACGGAGAGCAGCTGCTGCACCTCGTCCCGGACGGCCAGCGCCTGCTCCACGTCGCGGGCCGCCGCGACAGCCGCGTCGAAGGTGCGGTCCCCGAGCGTGAGGGGCTCGCGCAGCGCCCCGTACAGCACGCCCCGCACCTTGCGCCGGACGACGACGGGAACGGCGACCACCGAGCGCAGGCCCTCGGCGGCCACGGCCGTGTCGTACTCGTGGCTGATGTGGCGCGAGGAGTGGTAGTCGGTCACCGCGCAGGGCCGGGACAGTGCGATGGACTTGCCGCCGAGTCCGCTGCCCGCCGAGATCACGAGCCCGCGCAGAGCCGTGGTGTGCGCCCCGTTCAGCTCGGCGATCCTGGCGTGGCGGGTGTCGGAGAGCAGCCCTCCGAACGCCACGGGCAGTCCGCTCGTCCGGCGCAGCCGCAGCAGCGCGGCTTGCATCTCGACCGCATCGACGGATTCCGGCACGATGACGCCTCTCTGCCCGGCCCCGCGGGTTCAGCCCTCCCCGCAGCACCCCCGTTCGGGGGTGGTGAGACCTGGGTCACTGTTTACATCATGTTAAGAGACCGGTCCGGTCCGCAATGAGGAGGGCACATGTCGGCAACCAGTGCGACGGAGACGTTCCGGGCCGCCCGGGACTTTCTGCTGCGGCACCGCGAGGACTACGGCGCGGCCTACGAGGGTTTCCGCTGGCCCCGCAGCGACCACTTCAACTGGGCGCTGGACTGGTTCGACGTCATCGCGCAGGACAACGACCGCACCGCCCTGCACATCGTGGAGGAGGACGGCGCACGCACAGAGATGTCCTTCGCCGAGATGTCGGCCCGCTCCAACCAGGCCGCGAACTGGCTGCGCGCGCAGGGCGTACGGGAGGGCGACCGGATCCTCGTCATGCTCGGCAACCAGGCCGAGCTGTGGGAGACCGCCCTCGCCGCGATGAAGCTGCGCGCCGTCGTCATCCCGGCGACCCCGCTGCTGGGCCCGGCCGACCTGCGCGACCGGGTCGAGCGCGGCCGGGTCCGCCATGTGCTGGTCCGGGACGCCGACACCGCCAAGTTCGACGAGGTGCCCGGCGGCTACACCCGGATCTGCGTCGGGGCGGACACCGCCGGCTGGCTCTCCTACACCGGCGCGGACGAGCAGCCGAAGACCTTCACGGCGGACCGCGAGACCGACGCCGACGAACCTCTGATGCTCTACTTCACCTCGGGCACGACCGCCAGTCCCAAACTCGTCGAGCACACCCATGTCTCCTACCCCGTGGGCCACTTGTCGACGATGTACTGGATCGGGCTGAAGCCAGGCGACGTCCACCTCAACATCTCCTCGCCCGGCTGGGCCAAGCACGCCTGGTCCAACCTCTTCGCCCCGTGGAGCGCCGAGGCGACCGTCTTCATCTTCAACTACACCCGCTTCGACGCGGCCCGGCTGATGGCCGAGATGGACCGCTCCGCCATCACCAGCTTCTGCGCGCCGCCCACCGTCTGGCGGATGCTCATCCAGGCCGACCTCTCCCAGCTGAAGACCCCGCCGCGCGAGGTCGTCGCGGCGGGCGAACCGCTCAACCCGGAGGTCATCGAGACGGTCCGGCGCGCCTGGGGCGTCACCATCCGGGACGGCTTCGGCCAGACGGAGACGGCCGTCCAGGTCGCCAACACCCCCGGCCAGGTGCTGAAGCCCGGCTCCATGGGGCGTCCCAGCCCCGGCTTCAAGGTCGTCCTGCTCGACCCGGTCAGCGGGGAGCCCGGCGCCGTCGAGGGAGAGATCTCCCTCGACCTGTCGGCCCACCCGGTCGGTCTGATGACCGGCTACCACGGCGACCCGGACCGTACGGCCGAGGCCATGGCCGGCGGCTACTACCGCACCGGGGACATCGGCTCGCGCGACGAGGAGGGCTACATCACCTACATCGGCCGCGCCGACGACGTCTTCAAGGCCTCCGACTACAAGATCTCGCCGTTCGAGCTGGAGAGCGCCCTGCTGGAGCACGAGGCCGTCGCCGAGGCCGCGGTCGTGCCGGCCCCGGACCCGGTACGGCTCGCCGTGCCGAAGGCGTACGTCGTGCTCGCCGAGGGCTGGGAGCCCGGCCCCGAGACGGCCAAGGCGCTCTTCGCCCACTCCCGCGCCGTCCTCGCCCCGTACAAGCGGATCCGGCGGCTGGAGTTCGCCGAGCTGCCCAAGACCGTCTCCGGCAAGATCCGCCGGATCGAGCTGCGCGAGGCCACGGCCCGGGGCGCGGGCACCGAGTACGCCGAGGGGGACCTGACATGACCGGGCTCTCCTACGCCCACGGCACCGGCACCACGGCCCTGCTCGGCGACACCATCGGACGCAACCTCGACCGGGCGCTCGACGCGTTCGCGGACCGCGAGGCACTGGTCGACGTGGCCTCGGGGCGGCGCTGGACTTACGCCGAATTCGGGGCGGACGTCGAGGAGCTGGCCCGTGCGCTGATGGCGTCGGGGGTGGCCAAGGGTGACCGGGTCGGCATCTGGGCGGTCAACTGCCCCGAGTGGGTGCTCGTCCAGTACGCCACCGCCCGCATCGGCGCCGTCATGGTCAACATCAACCCCGCGTACCGGGCGCACGAGCTGGAGTACGTACTGAAGCAGGCCGGGATCTCGCTGCTGGTCTCCTCGCTCTCGCACCGCACCAGCGACTACCGGGCCCTGGTCGACGAGGTCCGCGCCAACTGCCCCGCACTGCGCGCCGTGCACTACATCGGCGCCCCTTCCTGGGACGAGCTGACCGCCGTCGCCGGATCGGTCACCCCCGAACAACTCGCCGTGCGCGAGGCGGAGTTGTCCTGCGACGACCCAATCAACATCCAGTACACCTCGGGCACCACGGGCTTTCCCAAGGGAGCCACCCTCTCCCACCACAACATCCTCAACAACGGCTACTTCGTGGGAGAGCTGGTCGCCTACACCGAGCTGGACCGGGTCTGTCTGCCGGTCCCCTTCTACCACTGCTTCGGCATGGTCATGGGCAACCTCGGCATCACCTCCCACGGCGCCTGCATCGTGATCCCGGCCCCCGCGTTCGAACCCGCTGCCGTGCTGGCCGCCGTCCAGCAGGAGCGCTGCACCTCGCTCTACGGGGTCCCCACCATGTTCATCGCGGAGCTGAACCTCCCCGGCTTCGCCTCGTACGACCTCTCCTCCCTGCGCACCGGCATCATGGCCGGATCGCCCTGCCCGGTCGAGGTGATGAAGCGGGTGGTCGCCGAGATGCACATGGACGAGGTGTCCATCTGTTACGGGATGACGGAGACCTCCCCGGTCTCCACCCAGACCCGCCGGGACGACGACCTGGAGCGGCGCACCGGCACCGTCGGCCGGGTGATGCCGCACATCGAGGTCAAGGTCGTCGACCCGGCGACCGGGGTGACGCTGGAGCGCGGTGCGTCGGGCGAGCTCTGCACCCGCGGCTACAGCGTGATGCTCGGCTACTGGGAACAGCCCGAGCGGACCGCCGAAGTGATCGACGCGGGCCGCTGGATGCACACCGGCGACCTCGCGGTGATGCGGGAGGACGGCTACGTGCAGATCGTCGGCCGGATCAAGGACATGATCATCCGCGGTGGTGAGAACGTCTACCCGCGCGAGATCGAGGAGTTCCTCTACGGCCACCCCAAGATCGCGGACGTGCAGGTGGTGGGGGTGCCGGACGAGAGGTACGGCGAGGAGATCCTGGCCTGCGTCATTCCCGCCGACCCGGCGGACCCGCCGGCGCTGGAGGAGATCACGGAGTTCTGCCGCGGGCAGCTGTCGCACTACAAGGTCCCGCGCCTGCTGCGGATTCTCGACGCCTTCCCGATGACGGTCAGCGGCAAGGTCCGGAAGATCGAACTGCGGGAGAACTTCCGCCCGTCCTGAGGAGTGCCCGGCGGCCACCGGCCGGACACCCCCCCGTCGAGTACCGGGCCCGCCCGCTACTCCCCGGCAGGCGCGGGCAGCGCGGCGCCGGGGGCCGACGGCACACCGAAGTCCGGTGTGCCGTCGGCCCGCCAGTCCACCTTCTGCACGCGCAGCGAGCGGTCGCCGCCGCAGCTTCCGGCCGGATCGGCGGTGGCGTGGTACGCGTTGTACGTCTCGCTGCCGTCCGGCGAGGTGAAGAAGCTGTTGTGGCCGGGCCCGAACACGCCGGCCGCGTCGTTCCTGGTGAAGACGGGCTGCTCCGACTTGGACCAGGCCGCCGGGTCGAGCGGGTCGCCTCCGGCCAGCGTCAGCAGCCCCAGCTTGTAGTCCGGGGTGTGGCACTGGCTCGCGGAGAAGGCCACGAAGGTGCGGCCGTCGTGCTGGAGGACGGCGGGGCCCTCGTTCACGGCGCCGCCGACGACCTCCCAGTCGTGCGTGGGCACCGAGATCTTGCTGCGCGGTCCCGTCAGCTCCCAGGGACTCGCCATCCTGGCGATGAACAGGTCCTGGCCGTCCGGGTCCCAGCCCGACCAGAGGAGGTAGGAGGCGCCGTTGATCTCCAGCACGTCCGAGTCGATGCCCGGGTTGTAGTCACCGGGATTCAGCTCGCCCTTGTAGGTGTACGGGTCGAGCGGGTTCGCCCCGCCCTCCAGGACGTGGATGCGGTGCTGTCCGATGTCCCCGTTGTCGGCGCCGTAGTACAGGTACCAGCGGCCCCCCGACCTGTGGAGCTCCGGCGCCCAGACGTTGCAGCAGCGGTCCGGCGCCGCGTCCCGGAACACCTCATGCTCCGGGGCGTCGTGCAGCCCGGCGAGAGTGGGTGAGGCGACGATGCCCACATGGTCGCCCTGCGTGTACGTGAGGTAGTACTGCCCGTCCGACCAGGTGAGGTACGGATCGGCGGCGCCCTCACGGACCGGGTTGGTGAACGCGCCCGCGGCGGCGGCCACGGGCTGGGCGGCGGCCGCTCCACCGGGTACGCACAGTGCCGCGCCCAGGAGGAGCAGCGCGGCCGACAGCGGTCGCAGCAGCAGCCGACGGCGGGCGGTGCGCGGACGGGGCGGGGTGGGGGGATGCGGTGCGTGCACGAGGTGCCTCCAGGGTGGGGGAGGGGGTTGGCGGTGCGCCGGGGGCCGGCCGGCGGCCGGCCCCGGGTGTCGTCAGATCCAGGGCCCCGCGGTCAGGGCGGCGTACCAGCGGTTCGCCATCGCCGCGTAACCGACGGCGTCGGGATGGACCCCGTCGGCCAGGTCGGCCGTGGACAGCGCGTCGTGCATCGGTACGAAGTGGACGTGCCGGCCCTGTCCGGCCCACTGGCCGACTATCCCCGGCACGGCCGCGTTGTAGGCCTGCGCACGCTGTTCCAGCACGGGGTCGGCGAGCACGATGATGTCGCTGACGAAGACGTCCGCGTCGGGTGCGGCCGCCGTGATGTGGTCGATCAGCGCGGAGAGCCGGGCCGGTGCTCCGGGCATGTCCCGGTCCTGGACCACGTCGTTGGTGCCGATGTGGAGCAGCACGCTGCGGGGCTGCGCGGCGCGCACCCAGCCGGTGACCTGGGCGTCGATCTCATCGATCCGCCAGCCCGAGTGGCCCTCGTGGTCGTGGTCGCCCAGCTCCGGGGGCCGTTGAACTGGGAGCCGACGAAGTCGTCGACGCGCCCGTCGGCCGCGGCGTGCTGCCACAACGGCGTGCGGTACCCGCCGGGCACGTTGAAGCCGTCGGTGATGGAGTCGCCCAACGGCATGATGCGCAGACCGCCGTTGGACTCGGCCTGCGCGGAGACCGCGCCGGTGAGGGTCAGCGCGCAGGCGGCGGCGAGCGAGACGCACAGCCCGGCGGCGGCGCGCCGCCGGATGTGCAGGGAGCGGGGCAGGGGTAAGACACGCATCGCGTTCTCCAGGTGGTGTGGGGGGTGGGAGTCCGGTGCTCAGCTGTGGTGCTTGAAGTCACCCACGGTGTCGAGGGTGATGACGTGGGGGTCGTCGTAGACCTTCTTGAGGAAGTCCGGTGCGTTGTGGACGCCGTCCGTCAGGTAGTCGCCGCCCCAGGTGACGAACCAGCTCCAGTCGGAGCGGTAGGCCCGCATGAGTGCGGGATCCGGGATGGCCCCGACCTCGCCGAGCGCGGCCGGCTTGGTGTCGCCCGTGAGCGACAGCAGGCGGTCGTAGGTCCCGGAGACCGGCCCGTGGTCGCCCGCCGCGGGATAGGAGTCGGCGCTCACCACGTCCACCACGTCGTCGCCGGGGTACCAGGCGGGATCGACGGAGTTCCACACCCAGATCAGGTGGTGCAGCCCGTTGTGACGGACCATCCGGTCATACATCAGCCGGTACAGCTCCTTGGCCGGGCCCGGTCCCTTGGCGCCCCACCAGAACCAGCCGCCCTCCGCCTCGTGCAGCGGCCGCCACAGGACGGGCACGCCGGCGTCCTGCAGCACGGCGAGCCGCGCCGAGATCGCGTCGATGTCCCTGAGCAGCAGCCGGTAGTCGTCGGACTGCGGATCGGCGAGGGCGGCGGCCAGGTCGAAGGTGGTGGCGTCGGTGTAGAACCCGCGCCACCACTCCTTGCCGGGCTGGTCGACGAGGTGGGACGGGGCGTTCCAGTGCCAGACGAAGGAGGTGATGCCGCCGCGCGCGTCCCAGTCCAGGGCGTGCTCCACCTCCTGGGAGGTGGCCCCGTGCTCCTGCCTGCTCGGCGAGTAGTCCATCAGGTCGAGGCCCGCGATCGCGGGGGCCTTTCCGACGTTCTGCTCCAGCCACCCGATGTTCGCGGTGTCCTGCTGGCCGCTGAGGGTGTCGGTGCCGTAGTGGTCGCCCAGGTAGGAGAGCAGGGACCGCGCCTCGGGCGTGGCGTCCGGATCGACGGGGGCCCCGACGAGCCGGTGCGGAGGGCGCTCGTCGGCGGGGGTGACGGTGACCGAGTCGATGGCGTAGTAGCCCCAGTTGCTGTGCACGGTCACGACGTTTCCGGTGTCGTCGAGCAGGACCCGGCCCGCCGGCAGGTCGGTGAAGCCGGAGCTGCCCGGTAACGCCAGATCGCCCGGACCGGCCCCGTTGACGTCCACCGTCGTGTGCTTGTCGCCGTTCGGGGAGGCGTAGCGGACCGTCAGGTCGTACAGACCGGCAGGGGTGTCGGGCAGTGGTATCCGGACGCTGTCCGTCGCGGCGTCGAAGCCCTCGACGTAGCCGGAACCGGAGTGTCCCGGCAGGCTGGAGCCGACGGCCACGCCGTCCAGGACTCCGTTCTCGGCCTCGGCGGTGAGTGGCCCGCCACCGGCCGCCGCGGCAGGCGGCGCGGACGGCAGCAGGGCGGTGGCTCCCAGCAGGGCCACGGCGAGGGGGACGACGATCAGGCGCCCCGTACTGCGTGGGGGGTGGCGCACGGGAATTCCCTTCGTGGAGGAGACGGCGAGCCGGATGCGGGAGCGCTCCCATGATTCGGAGCGTGACGTGGGCCGATGGGGGCCGACGCCCTCGATCCAGCCGATTACATCGATGTAACAGAGCTTTCTACGCATCCTCGGCCACCACGTCAACGCTTAGCGCAGACAAAGTTGATTCCCTTGTTGCCGCTGCCCCTCATCCGCTCGGGGTGATCTGCCCGGCCGGATCGAAAGTTCGTCCCAAGGCTTTACATCGATGTAATCGAGTGCTGACATGTGGTCTCTCCGCACAAGCACCAGGAGGGCCCCGATGCCACGACAGCGTGACGACCACCCGTCCCCCCGCACGGCCGAACCGGCCGTCCCCCGCCCCGAGTACCCCCGGCCCTCCTTCGCCCGGCAGGACTGGCTGAACCTCAACGGCACCTGGGAGTTCGCCCGTGACCCCGGCGACAGCGGACTGGAACGGGGCCTGGTCCGGCAGCCGTTCCCGGACCGGATCACGGTGCCGTTCTGCCCGGAGTCGGAGCTCTCCGGCATCGGCGACACCGACTTCCTGCACGCCGTCTGGTACCGCCGCAGCGTCACCGTGCCCGCCTCCTGGGAGGGACGCAGGCCGGTGCTGCACTTCGGTGCCGTCGACCATGACGCGACCGTCTGGGTCAACGGCACCGAAGTCGCCCGGCACAGCGGCGGGTTCACCCCGTTCAGCGCCGATCTCGGCGACGTGGCGCGGCCCGGCGAGGACGCCGTGATCGTGGTGCGGGCCCGGGACACCGCCCGGGGGCCGCAGGCCCGTGGCAAGCAGGCCACGGAGTACGCGAACAGCGACTGCCACTACACCCGCACCACCGGCATCTGGCAGACGGTGTGGCTGGAGCCCGTCGCCCCCGTCCACCTGCGCCGCCCCCGGATCACTCCCGACCTCGCCGGCGGCTGCTTCCACCTCGAACTGCCGCTCTCCGCCAACCGCCCCGGCCACCGGGTCCGCGCCCGGCTGAGTGACGACGAGGGCACCGTGGCCCAGGCCTCCGTCCGCGCCGACCTCGACCTCGCCCCGCGCCTGGTCCTGCCCGTGCCGCCGGACCGCAACAGGCCCTGGACACCGCAGGATCCGCACCTCTACCGGGTGCTGCTGGAGATCGTCGCGCCCGACGGGGAGACCGTTGACCGCGCGGTCTGCACCGCGGGACTGCGGTCCGTCTCGATCGACGGCAAGCGGATCCTGCTCAACGGGAGCCCGGTCTTCCAGCGGCTGGTACTGGACCAGGGCTGGTACCCGGACGGACTGATGACGGCGCCCGACGACGCGGCGCTGGTCCGGGACATCGAACTCTCCCTCGCGGCCGGATTCAACGGGGCGCGGCTGCACCAGAAGGTGTTCGAGGAACGCTTCCTCCACCACGCGGACCGCCTCGGCTACCTGGTCTGGGGCGAGTTCGGGGACTGGGGATGCCAGACCCCGGGAGGCACCGGCTACGACAACCAGCAGCCCACCGCGGGGTACGTCGCCCAGTGGCTGGAGGCACTGGAGCGCGACTACTCCCATCCGTCGGTCATCGGCTGGTGCCCGCTGAACGAGACCCATCAGCTGCTGCACGACCGGCAGACCGTCCTGGACGACGTCACCCGGGCGATGTTCCTGGCCACCAAGGCGGCCGACACCTCCCGCCCGGTCCTGGACACCTCCGGCTACGCGCACCGCGTTCCCGAGACCGACGTCTACGACTCCCACTCCTACGAGCAGCGGCCTGACGCCTTCCGGGCCCAGCTGGCGGGGCTCGGCAAGGACGAGCCCTTCGTCAACGGGCAGGAGGCGCCGCACGGCGGCGGCTGGTCGGTGCCGTACCGGGGACAGCCCTACTTCGTCAGCGAGTTCGGCGGCATCTGGTGGAACCCCGAGGAGGCACACGCGGCCGGTGAGAACCGCCGCAGCTCCTGGGGATACGGCCAACGGCCGCGCGACGAGGAGGACTTCCAGGAACGGTTCGCCGGGCTGGTGGGGGTGCTCCTCGACAACCCGGACATGTTCGGCTACTGCTACACCCAGCTCACCGACGTCTTCCAGGAGCAGAACGGCGTCTACCGCTTCGACCGCTCCGAGAAGCTCGACACCGGCCGGCTGCGCGCCGCCCAGGAGCGGCTCGCCGCCTTCGAGTCCGGCACCGTCCCGGACGACGGGGAGCCGGCATGACCGGCCGCCCGCCGCTCAGCCGCCGCGGCCTGCTGCGCGGCTCCCTGTTCGCCGCGTCGGCGGCCGCTCTCGCCCCGGCGCTCAGCGCCTGCGGGTCGGTGGCCGGTGCGGTGTCCTCGGGCGACGACGTGGAGTTCTGGAACCTGTTCTCCGGCGGCGACGGCATCCTGATGAAGCAGATGCTCTCCGGGGCCGAGAAACGCGTGCCGGGGTTGCACCCTCGCAGCACGGTGCTGGAGTGGGGCGCCGCCTACTACACCAAGCTGGCGATGGCCTCCGCCGGAGGGCGCTCCCCCGACATCGCGGTCCTGCACCTGTCCCGGCTCGCGGGATACGCGCCGGGCGGGCTCCTGGACCCCTGGGACATGGACCTGCTGGCCGAGTTCGGCGTCCGGACCCCCGACATCAACCCCAAGGTGCTGGCCCTCGGGCGCTACCAGGACGAGCAGTACGCGGTGCCGCTGGACACCCACCCGTTCGTGGTCTTCTACGACCGGAAGGTGATGGACCGGGCGGGGCTGCTGGACAGCGACGGCAAGCTGATCGATTTCGGTTCCCCGGCCCACTTCCTCGAAGCGGCCGAGAAGCTCCGCAGGGACACGAGGAAGGCGGGGCCTGTCTTCGGCCATGCGAACGACCTGGCCCAGTCCTGGCGCATGTTCTGGGGGCTGTACAGCCAGACGGGCGCGGAGTTCGAGCTGACCGGCCGCAAGCCGAAGGTGGACCGGGACACGATGGTGCGGGTGGTGGATTTCATGAAGAAGCTCACCGCGCCGGACTGCCGCACGATGGACTACCCCGCGGCCATCGCCGCCTTCACGACCGGCGGCTCACCCATGATCTTCTCCGGTGAGTGGGAGACGCCCGCCTTCCGCAGCGCGTCCGCGCTTGACCTGGGCGCCGCGCCGTTCCCCACCCTGTTCGGCCGCCCCGCCACCCAGGCCGACAGCCACACGTTCGTCCTGCCGCACCAGGACGACCCGGACCCGGCGCGCCGCCGCAACGCCCACCGCCTGGCGGCCGAGCTGCTGAAGGGCAGCCTCACCTGGGCCAGGGCCGGGCACATCCCGGCCTACCTCCCCGTGGTGAGGTCCGGGCAGTACGCGGACCTCGACCCGCAGTCCTCGTACGCCCCGGCCGCCGAGGCACCCGCGCTGGAGCCGCCGGCCTGGTTCACCGGGGCCGGTTCGGACTTCCAGGCACGGATGTGCCAGGCCATGCAGAGCGCGCTGACCGGCTCCGCGACGGCCGACCGGACCGTCACGAAGATGCTGTCCGAGATCGAGTTCTTCCTCTCCCAGCCCAATCCGGCCTGACCGGGGAACGAAAGGAAATCTGTCATGAGCACAGTTCCCTCGGCCGTCCGGCGTCCGGCGCGCAGCCCCGGCAGCCGGCGCACCGGCCGCTCCGGGTTCCTCTTCGTCCTGCCGTTCCTGGTCCTCTTCGCTCTCTTCCTGGTGCTCCCGCTGGTCTGGGGCCTGTGGATGAGCTTCACGGACTCCAGCCTCACCGGGCACGGCGGCGGCACCTTCGTCGGAATGGCCAATTACGCGGACGCGCTGGCGGACAGCCAGATGTGGTCCAGCCTCGGCAACACGGCCGTGTTCACCCTGCTCTCGTCCGTCCCGCTGGTGCTCGTCGCCCTGGTCATGGCCCTGCTGGTGCACACCGGCCTCCCGGGCCAATGGCTGTGGCGGCTCGCCTTCTTCGCCCCGTACCTGCTTCCGGTCGCTGTCGTGTGGCAGGTGTGGCTGATGCTGTTCCAGCCGGACCTCGGCCTGCTCAACTCCATGCTCAGGGGCATCGGGCTGGACGGCATCGGCTGGCTGGTCGAGGAGAAGTACGCCATGTGGGCGGTGGTCCTGGTCACCGTCTGGTGGACCGTGGGCTTCAACTTCCTGCTGTACCTGGCCGCCCTCCAGGCCGTGCCCGATCACCTCCACGAGGCGGCGGCCATCGACGGAGCCGGTGCCTGGCGGCGGCTGTGGTCGATCACCCTGCCGCAACTGCGGCGCACGACCGGCCTGATCGCGGTGCTCCAGGTCCTCGCCTCGCTCAAGGTCTTCGACCAGATCTACCTGCTCACCAGGGGTGGACCGAACGGATCGACCCGGCCGGTCCTGGAGTACATCTACGACACCGGCTTCACCGGCTACCGGCTCGGCTACGCCTCCGCGATCTCGTACGTGTTCTTCGCGATCCTGATCGTTCTCTCCATCGGACAGCTCAGGCTCTTCTCGCGCAGGGAGGCGTGATCATGACCACCGACACACTCGCGACGCCGCGTCCCGCCGAAGCTCGGCCCCGGCCGTACCCCCGCCCGGCCGGCAGCCGCACCACGAAACCGCAACAGGTGCTCGGCAGCGGCCCGGTGGCGAAGGCCGTGGCCGTCCTGGCCCTGGTGGTGACCGCGGTGATGTGGCTGCTGCCGCTGGCCTCGGCCGTGGTCACGTCCTTCAAGTCCGAGGCGGACGCGGCTTCGGCGGGAACCGGATGGATACCCGCCCACGGCTTCACCCTCGACGCGTACCGGAAGATCCTCGACCAGGGGAACCTGCCCCTGTGGGCGCTGAACAGCCTGCTGGTGACCGTCTCGGTCACGGTGATCACCGTGACCGTCTCCGCCCTGGCGGCGTACGGCCTGTCCCGTACCGTCTTCCGAGGGCGCAAGGTGCTGCTCGCCGTTACCCTGGCCTCGATCATGGTGCCGCCGCAGATCCTGATCGTGCCGCTCTTCCGGCAGATGGTGGCCGCGCACCTCGCCGACACCTACGCCGCGATGATCCTGCCCAGGTGGTCGCGCCGGCCATGGTCTACGTCCTCAAGAAGTTCTTCGACGGGATCCCCCGTGAACTGGAGGAGGCGGCGCGCATCGACGGGGCGGGTGGCTTCCGGGTGTTCTGGACCATCGTGCTGCCGCTGTCCCGGCCGATCCTCGCCGCCGTCGCGATCTTCGTCTTCATCACCACCTGGAACAACTTCCTCTGGCCCTTCATCAGCACCAGCGACCCGGATCTGATGACCCTGCCGGTGGGGCTGTCCACGGTGAAGGACTCGTACGGACTGCAGTACGCGCAGTCGGCCGCCTCCTCGCTGCTCGCCGCGATCCCGCTGGTCGTGGTCTTCATGGTCTTCCAACGGCAGATCGTGAAGTCGGTGGCGACCACGGGGCTCGGCGGGCAGTAGCCGCAGCGTCCGCGCCGGCGGTACGCGGGGGCCGGCTCAGCGGCCCCCGCGTACCGTGCGGCCAGATGTGCTCTCGCGCACCCGCAGCCGGTGACCGATGACGGCCTCGCGGACCGGGGCGGCGGGATCCTCGATGCGCCGCTGCAGGAGCGACAGCGCCTCCCGGGCGATGGCGTCCTTGTCGGGGCTGACGCTGCTCAGGCTCGGCACGCTGAACCGGCTCTCGTCCACATCGTCGAACCCGACCACCGCGACGTCCTCGGGGACGCGGATTCCCCGTTCGTGAAGCACCCGCTGGGCGCCCAGCGCGAGCGCGTCGTTGAAGCAGAACACCGCGTCGAACGGCTCGCCGCCGTCCAGCAGCGCCGCCATGGCGCTCGCGCCGTCCTGCCGGTGGTAACCGGGGGTCTCGCACTCCAGCTCCGGCTGCTCGGGGAGCCCCGCGGCGCGCAGCGCCTCCCGGTATCCCGTGAGACGCAGCAGCGGTGTGCCCACCCCCGCGTCGGGCTGTGCGCCGATGGCCGCGACGCGGCGACGGCCGAGGCCGAGCAGATGCTCCACGGCGTCCCGCGCCGCCCGCACGTTGTCGACCGCCACATGATCGGTGAGGCCCTCGCTGGGGCGCTCCCCGATGAGGACGACCGGCATGTCCCGCAGCCGGACGGCGAGCTCCGAGGCCCGGAGATTCAGCGGACTGAGCACGATGCCGTCGACCACCTGCGCGCCGAGCGCGTCGAGCACCGCCTCCTCGCGCGCGCGTTCGCCGAGGGTCTGCTCGATGAGCAGGGTGAAGCGGCCCTCGGCGGCCTCCAGGAAGCAGCGGGCCAGCTCGGCGAAGTAGGGGACGTCGAGTTCGGGAAGGATCAGCCCGACCATGCCCGTACGGCCACGACGCAGGTTGCGGGCACTGGTGTTGGGCCGGTAGTCGAGCAGCCGGATCGCCTCACGGACCCGCTCACGGGTGGCGGTCGCGACCGGCACGACCCCGTTGATCACATTGGAGACGGTCTTGGGGGAGACTCCGGCGAGCGCCGCCACGTCCTTCATCCCGACGCTTCTGCGGATTCCGCCGGAGCGGCGCTGCGCGGGGCAGTCGGCCGGGCTCCCGGGAACAGGTGCCGAGGTCATGCCGTCATGCTAGATCATGGACCGCGCCGGGCGGCCTGGCTCCGGTGACCCGGGGCCGGCGCGCTGTCAGGCGGCTTCGATGATCTCGCCCGCGGCGCTGTCCTTGGTCGCTGCCGCCCATTCGATCAGGAGCACCTCGTAGGCCGCGGACTCCACGGGGGACCAGTCCTGGCCTGCCCGTGCCTCCACGAGCGCGCGGATCGCCTCGTTCGCCTCGACGGCGGCGGGGTGGGCCGGCTGCGCCGGAGGTGCGGGGTGCGGCGGATCCGTGGGTGGAGAAAGCCGTGGAGTTAAGACCATGCGCCCACTGTAGAGCCCGCCACCGACAACAGACCGAACATCTGTGGCCCCTGGCTCGAACGTGACCGATAGCACTCACTGTGGCCGGGTGGTTTCTGTGAGGTGCGGCACGTCGCGGCGTATCCAGACCTGGGCCACCGGTCCAGGCCGTGTTCCGCCTCCTCGGCCCGGATCTTCCGCAGCCGTCGGTGAGTTCCGGGAACGGTTCGTCTGCGGCGCGCTCGATGGCCCGAAGCAGCGGGAGATCCGAGCGGCGGGCGGGACGGATGCGCATGCCTCAGCATGCCGAGCGGTGCCGGCGCCGCGGTGCCCGGACGGAGCTCAGGCGCCGGTGCTGACCAGCTCGTCCGCCGGGCTGTTCACCGGCTGCGGGGTCCCGGTGAGATCCATGACGAACAGCGGGATGCCGAGACCGTCCGCGCGCTCACGGGCGTCGGGCGCGTAGCCGGCGAGCGAGAAGAGCACCCCGGACACCGAGGTGTTCAGCGCGTTGAGCCACAGGCATTCGACCTCGCGCAGGGCGGTCGGCCGGGTGGTGGAGTCGACCTGGGCGATCAGCCCGGCCGCCCGCAGGTCGATCCTGGACGAGGGGCGTTCGGCGGGCTGCACCACATCCCGGTACCCCAGCCACTTCAGGTACAGGGCCGCGGCGCCGACCGCGTCGCGTGCGGTACGGATGGTCAGCGGCCGGAACGTCGGTCTCGGGGCCGCGGCGGTGCGCGGCAGCGGGATGTGTGACGGCCGGGACGCGTGACCCTGGGCGCGGCCGGAAGCCGTCACCGGACGCACCGGGATCCGCAGCACGGCCCGCACGGGCAGCACAGCTCGGGCTGCGGCCACTGGTCGTGCCGCCCGCAGCCGCGGCAGCGCACCGTCACCCAGTCGTCGTTCCAGGTGCGGTGGGTGATCGTCGTGACGGGGGCGCCGCGCAGCAGCGGCGGGGCGGTCGGGGTGCCGCACGGGCACGGATAGACGGGCGTGAGGTACGCGTGATCGCGGCGGCAGGCAGGGCACCGCACCGGCACTGACTCCACCATGTTCTCCCTCCGGCCCGCGGACCGCGGGCGGCCCCTTCCGCCCCACGGACCGTGAGCGCCCCGGAATCCGGGCCGACTGCGCTCCGTACCCCCATGCTCCACCAAGAGCGAGCTCCTGGGGAGAGAGTTGGCCCACTTCGCACGAGCGCGTCCGTTCCGTCTGCCCCGGGGGTGCCCCAGGCCCCCTCCCTTGACGGCTGTGCGGACGCGCTTTAGATTTGCTTCCGTATAGCAGAATCAAACTTCCGTAATACGGAATTGGTGCTCTCAGGTGGCGCGACAGAGCCCGACTCCGCCCAGGTCCGAGCAGGAGCACTCAATGCCTCGTATGACCGCTGCCCGAGCGGCAGTTGAGATCCTCAAGCGCGAAGGTGTCAGCAACGCGTTCGGCGTGCCGGGCGCGGCGATCAACCCCTTCTACGCCGCACTCAAGGCCGCCGGCGGGGTTCATCACACGCTCGCCCGCCACGTCGAGGGCGCCTCCCACATGGCGGAGGGGTACACCCGGGCCACCCCGGGGAACATCGGCGTCTGCATCGGTACGTCGGGACCGGCCGGCACCGACATGATCACCGGCCTCTACTCCGCCACCGCCGACTCCATCCCGATCCTGTGCATCACCGGCCAGGCGCCGACCGCGGCCCTCCACAAGGAGGACTTCCAGGCCGTCGACATCGCGTCGATCGCCAAGCCGGTCACCAAGGCGGCCACCACCGTCCTGGAGGCCGCGCAGGTCCCCGGCGTCTTCCAGCAGGCCTTCCACCTGATGCGCACCGGCCGTCCCGGCCCGGTCCTCATCGACCTGCCGATCGACGTGCAGCTCACGGAGATCGAGTTCGACCCCGACCTGTACGAGCCGCTGCCGGTGCACAAGCCCGCCGCGACCCGTAAGCAGATCGAGCGGGCCGTCGAGATGCTGAACGCCTCCGAGCGGCCGCTGCTCGTCGCGGGCGGCGGCATCCTGAACGCCGACGCGTCCGATCTCCTGGTGGAGTTCGCCGAGCTGACCGGCGTCCCGGTCGTCCCCACCCTGATGGGCTGGGGCATCCTCGCCGACGACCACGAGCTGAACGCCGGCATGGTGGGCCTCCAGACCTCGCACCGCTACGGCAACGCGACCTTCCTGGAGTCCGACTTCGTCCTCGGCATCGGCAACCGCTGGGCCAACCGGCACACCGGCAAGCTGGACGTCTACACCAAGGGCCGGAAGTTCGTCCACGTCGACATCGAGCCCACCCAGCTGGGCAAGATCTTCGCCCCCGACCTCGGCATCGCCTCCGACGCCAAGGCGGCGCTGGAGCTGTTCGTCGAGGTGGCGCGCGAGCTGAAGGCGGCCGGCAAGCTGAAGGACCGCGCACAGTGGGCGGCCTCCACGCAGGAGCGCAAGGCGACCCTGCAGCGGCGCACGCACTTCGACAACGTGCCGCTGAAGCCGCAGCGCGTGTACGAGGAGATGAACCGGGCCTTCGGTCCGGAGACCCGGTACGTCACCACGATCGGCCTCTCCCAGATCGCCGGCGCGCAGATGCTGCACGTCTACCGCCCGCGGCACTGGATCAACGCCGGCCAGGCGGGCCCGCTCGGCTGGACCATCCCGGCCGCGCTGGGTGTCGCCACGGCCGACCCCGAGGGCTCCGTCGTCGCGCTCTCCGGCGACTACGACTTCCAGTTCATGCTGGAGGAGCTCGCGGTCGGTGCGCAGCACCGCATCCCGTACGTGCACGTCCTGGTGAACAACTCCTACCTGGGGCTGATCCGCCAGGCGCAGCGCAACTTCGACATCGACTTCCAGGTCAACCTGGAGTTCGAGAACATCAACTCCCCGGAGCTCGGCGTCTACGGCGTGGACCACGTCAAGGTCGTCGAGGGCCTGGGCTGCAAGGCGATCCGGGTCACCGAGCCGGACCAGCTGCTGCCGGCCTTCGAGGAGGCCAAGAAGCTGGCGGCGGAGTTCCGGGTGCCGGTGGTGGTCGAGGCGATCCTGGAGCGCGTCACGAACATCTCGATGAGCGGTTCGGACATCGCGTCGGTCAACGAGTTCGAGGACATCGCGTCGGAGCCGGGCCACGCGCCGACGGCGATCCGCCCCCTCACGACCGCCTGACCCGAGCGAGGCCCTGCGGCCCCCGTTCCCCGCTCACCGGGGGGCGGGGGCCGCGGTCGTGTGCCGCGAGGCCGTGCGCGACGTGTGGCCCGTGCCGTGCCCTCAAGCGCCGGACGGCCCGTGCCGTGTCCTCAAGCGCCGGACGGGCTGAACCGATGTCCTCAAGCGCCGGACGGGCTGAACCGATGTCCTCAAGCGCCGGACGGGCTGAACGGACGTTCTCAAACGCCGACGGGCTGAACCGATGTCCTCAATCGCCGGACGGGCTGGATTTTGCCGACCGGCCACTCCAGCCCGTCCGGCGATTGAGGACGGAACCGTCGAGGCGGAGGCTCCGAATCAACGTGCGGGCCGCGCCGGAACCCCCCACCCAGCCCGTCCGGCGATTGAGGACCCCCGCGTCCGGGCGCGCGAAAAAGGGCGTGGGGTACGGGAACGTATCCGTACTCCACGCCCTGGTTCAGGGAATGACAGGGGCCGCGGCGGCGCGCGAGGGGGCGGACGGCCCCGGCTCCTTCAGGTCAGGAGACGGGACCCCGCCCACACCACCGCACTGGCATCGCACAACCGCCGCGGCCTCGTCCTGCCCGCGCCTCCGTGCGACCCCTCATCCGGGCGGGCACGGCGGTGCGAGCAGGGCTTGGTGGGAGGCTCAGTCCTCGCGCAGGGCGCGGACGGCCTCCTCCACGCGCTTGCCGTACTCGGCATCCGCGGCGTGGAAGTGGGCGAGGTTCTTCTCGATCACGTCGTCCCGGGTGACCTGCGACAGGCCGCCTGCGATGTTGGCGATCAGCCGGCCCTGCTCCTCGTCCGACATCAGCCGGTACAGCTCGCCCGCCTGGAAGAAGTCGTCGTCCTTGGTGTGGGCGGGCGCCTCGTGCGTCCCGGTCCAGCCCTGGACGGGCAGCGGTGCGGAGAAGGCCTCGTCCGTCTGGGACGGACCGGCGTACGAGTTGGGCTCGTAGTTCTTGTCGTGCCGCGCACCGTAGCGCGTGGCGTGCAGACCGTCGCGGCCGTAGTTGTCGACGACGGCCGTGCGCGGCGCGTTCACCGGCAGCTGGGTGTGGTTGACGCCCAGCCGGTAGCGGTGCGCGTCCGCGTAGGCGAACAGCCGGCCCTGCAGCATCTTGTCCGGGGACGGACCGATGCCGGGCACGAAGTTGTTCGGGGAGAACGCGGCCTGCTCGACCTCGGCGAAGACGTTGTCCGGGTTGCGGTCCAGGACGAGCCGGCCCACCCGCTGCAGCGGGTAGTCGCTGTGCGGCCACACCTTGGTCAGGTCGAACGGGTTGAACCGGTAGTCCGCGGCCTCGGCGGCCGGCATGACCTGCACGTGCAGCGTCCAGGACGGGTTCATGCCGCGCTCGATCGACTGCAGCAGGTCCGTCTGGTGCGAGCTGGCGTCCTTGCCGACGAGCTCGGCGGCCTGGTCGGCGGAGAGCGAGCGCACGCCCTGGTTCGTCTTGAAGTGGTACTTGACGAAGAAGGCCTCGCCCGCGGCGTTCGTCCACTGGTAGGTGTGCGAGCCGTAGCCGTTCATGTGGCGGTACGAGGCGGGGATGCCGCGGTCGCCCATCAGCCAGGTGACCTGGTGCGTCGCCTCGGGGGCGTGCGCCCAGAAGTCCCAGACGTTGTCCGGCTCCTGACGGCCCGTGAACGGGTCGCGCTTCTGCGAGTGGATGAAGTCGGGGAACTTGATCGGGTCCTTGATGAAGAACACCGGGGTGTTGTTGCCGACCAGGTCGTAGTTGCCCTCGTCCGTGTAGAACTTGAGGGCGAAGCCGCGCGGGTCACGTACCGCGTCCGCGCCGCCGAGCGAGTCGGCGACCGTGGAGAACCGGATGAACGTCTCGGTGCGGCGGCCCACCTCGGAGAGGAAGTCGGCGCGGGTGAAGCCCGTGACGTCGTCGGTCACCTCGAAGTAGCCGTGCGCGCCGGAGCCCCGGGCGTGCACCACGCGCTCCGGGATGCGCTCCCGGTTGAAACGGGCGAGCTTCTCCAGGAGGTGACCGTCCTGGAGGAGGATCGGGCCACCGACGCCGGCGGTGGCGGAATTCTGGTTGTCGGCGACCGGGGCGCCTGACTCGGTCGTAAGCACACGCTGCGTCATGGTGTCGGGGCGACCTTCCGTACTGGAGCTGCTGAACTGCCACGTCCCTTTGGCTCCAGGAGCGTAAGTACGCCCCGAACCCGACGTCAACAGTTTGTTGAAATTCGTGGTGAAGAGGTGTTCCGGACGGCGTCGACGCCTGGGCGCGACAGGACAGGTGTCAGCGCCGACGCCGTCCGGAAGTCTGTGGGGCCGGGGTGTGGGCACCCGGCGGAGGTGGTGCCGGCCGGGCCCGCGGTGGGGCCCGGCCGCATCGGATCAGTCCTTGACGGGCTGGCCGGACAGGCGCTCGACCGAGCGCAGCAGCGCCGAGTGGTCCAAGCCGCCGTCACCCTGCGCACGCAGCGAGGCGACGAGCTGGGCGACCACGCCGCCGACGGGCAGCGCGGCACCGACATTGCGGGCGGCGTCCGTGACGATGCCCATGTCCTTGTGGTGCAGGTCGATCCGGAAGCCCGGGGCGAAGTCCCGGTTCAGGAAGTTGTTCTTCTTGCGGGTCAGCACGGTCGAGCCGGCCAGTCCGCCGTTGAGGACGTCGAGCGCGGCGGCGAGGTCGACCCCGGACTTCTCCAGGAAGACGACGGCCTCGGCGCAGGCCTGGATGTTGACCGCGACGATCAGCTGGTTGGCGGCCTTCACCGTCTGGCCGGAGCCGTGCGGACCGCAGAGCACGATGGTCTTGCCCAGTGCGTCGAGCACCGGCTTGGCGGCGTCGAAGTCGGCCTGCTCGCCGCCGACCATGATGGACAGCACGGCCTCGATGGCGCCGGCCTCGCCGCCGGACACGGGGGCGTCCAGTACCCGGATGCCCTTGTCCTGGGCGTTCTTGGCCAGGTCGACGGAGGTCTGCGGGGTGATCGAGGACATGTCGACCAGCAGCGCGCCGCGCTTGGCGTTCTCCAGGATGCCCTCGGAGCCGTACGCGATGGCCTCGACCTGCGGGGAGGCGGGCACCATCGTCACGATCACGTCGGCGTCCTTCACCGCCTCCGCGATCGAGGACGCGCCGGTGCCGCCGGCCGCGACCAGCCGGTCGACCTTGTCCTGCTCCAGGGTGTAGCCGGTGACGTCGTAACCGGCCTTGATCAGGTTCTCGGACATGGGCGAGCCCATGATGCCGAGACCGATCCACGCAACCTTGGGGAGGTTGTTGCTCATGAGGGTGCCTTCCGATAAGCGTGTGTACGAGGGGGAGTCCGCCGCCCTCAGCGGGCGGCCCGCGCGGTGGCCGGAAGCCACTCGAAGGACTCGGCGCTCGGCCGGTCGCCCGGCTTGTACTCCAGGCCGACCCAGCCGTCGTAACCGGCCTTGGTCAGCTCGTCGAGGAGCTGCTCCAGCGGGAGCGAGCCGGTGCCGGGTGCGCCGCGTCCGGGGTTGTCCGCGATCTGGACGTGACCTGTCTTGTCGGCGTATGCGGCGATGACCTGACTGAGGTCCTCGCCGTTCATCGACAGGTGGTACAGGTCGAGGAGGAACTTCGCGTTGCCGAGTCCCGTCGCCGCGTTGATCCGGTCGACGACCTCGATACCGGCCGGTGCGCTCACCAGCGGGTAGCGCGGCGACTCCGGCGCGTTCAGGGTCTCGATCAGCAGGATCGCCCCGACCCGGTCGGCCGCGCGGGCGGCGACGACCAGGTTCTCCAGGGCGAGCTCGTCCTGCACCGCGGGGTCCACGCCGTCGACGCGGTTGCCGTAGAGCGCGTTGAGCGCCTTGCAGCCCACCGAGGCGGCGAAGTCGGCCGCCACGTCGATGTTGGCGCGGAAGCGGTCCGACTCCGTGCCGGGCACGGAGAGTGCCCCGCGGTCCGGGCCGGGCAGCTGTCCGGCGTAGAAGTTCAGCCCCACCAGCTGGGTGCCGGCGTCGTCGAGCGCCTTCTTGAGGGCGTCGAGCTCTGCCTGCGCAGGGGTGGGGGTCTCGACCCAAGGCCACCACAGCTCGACCGCCGTGAAGCCTGCCGCGGCTGCTGCCGCGGGTCGCTCCAGGAGCGGGAGTTCCGTGTAGAGGATCGAAAGGTTTACATCGAAGCGCTGGTCCGGGTAGCCCATGAGGGTTTCGGCGCTCCTTCCGTATTGCGGAAGTTAGTTTCTGCTTAACGGAAGATTGCCCGGCGGGTGGGTGGGATGTCAAGGGGGTGCCCGGAATTCGGCCGGTCACGGGCGGTCACGACCGGCCCGGAGCGCCCGCGGACACACGGAAGGCGGGGCGGACGCCTTGCGGCCGCTCCGCCCCGCCTCCCGCCGTCCCTCACGGCACTACCCGGCGGGCACCGTGTCCTGGAAGGCCGTCCCCGCCGCCCGGTAGGCGCTCACCCGGGCAGTCACCTGCGCGGGGGTGAGGACCTGGTCCTTCACGTGCAGGACGTAGTCCACCTGCTGGTCGTACGCGCGGGGTGTCGTGCTCGTCTGACCTGCCAGATCGATCAGCCACTGGTTGAAGTTGATCGACATCGTCCGCTCCGGCAGATACGCCGCTCCGTGCGTGCCGAACACCTGGCCGTCGATGTAGTACGTGATCGCGCTGTCGTCGATGGTCACGACCAGGTCGTGCCAGCCGGCATAGCTCTGCCGGGCCTCGCTGTGCTGGTTGACCGCCTCCCAGGGATCGGGCCGGTAGGTCTCCCACGAGGTCGTGTAGAGGATGTTGCCGCTCTCGCCCCAGCCGCCGTTCGGCAGGTACTCGAAGTCGTACTCCGCGTAGTCGTCCGCCATCGGCGCCTTGAGGTCGTTGATGGTGAAGAAGGTCTGCACGAGATGGTCGCCGTCGGGACCGGAGACGGGCGCGTCGCTGAACTTCACCCGCGCCGCGTAGGTCCCGTTCCGGAACTTCATCGACTTGGTCAGCACCTCGGTCTGCTTCGTCGACTCACCGCTGCCCGCGGTCGACGTCTCCAGGTTCATCACCGAATTGCCGTTCTGGGTGGCGAAGGTGACGTTCTCCGGGGCCCAGGTGGCGCCGGGTACGCCCGGACCGCCGGAGTTGGAGCGGACGTTCCAGCCGTGGGCGGCGATCTGCGGGTCGGTGTGACCGCTGTAGTTGAAGTCGTCGAACAGCGTGGGTGCCCCGTCCGGCGGATCCGTGGGGTCCGTCGGGTCCGTGGGATCGGTCGGGTCGTTGCCCTGCGGGGCCTCTCCCCAGACCGTCGCGCCGCCGAGCTGCGCGGTCACCTTCGACCAGTCGCCGTACGTGCTGCGCCCGGCCGCGAAGGAGTAGTCGTCGCTCTGCAGCAGCGGCTGCCAGTTCGACCGGTAGAAGCGCAACTGCATGTCACCGGTGTCGGCGCCGGGGGCGAGCGATCCCGCCCCGGCGGTGAAACCGATCTCCAGATACCGGTCGGCGGTTGCGGTGGGTGAGGCGAGCGTGCCGAAGGTCCCGGTGATGTTCGCGCAGCCCTTCACCGCCCAGGAGCAGGCGAACCGGTACGCCTCGCCCGCCGCCTCGCCCTTGAAGTAGTAGCGGATCTTGACGTCGCTGAGCCGTACGGCTTCGCCGCCGGTGTTGCGCACCTTCAGCCAGGGTTCGCTCTGGTCGGCGGTGGCCCCCGCCGCGCTCGTGCGGTACTGCACGGCGAGCGTGCCGGCGGCGGCGCTCGCCGTGGACGGTACGGCGGCGAGCGCGGCGCAGCCGAGTACCAGGGTGGTGGCGGCAGCGGCCGCCGCACGGATCCGGCTCTTCGCGAGTGATTTCATGAACCTGTTCCTCTCCGGAACGGTCGTGGGGGAGTGGTGCCGGGGGATGTCTCGCTAGCGGGATGGCGCTGTTCCTGCGGTGGAGGCGGTCGTGAACGGCTCCGGGGTCAGGGGGCGGTAGCGCACGCCGAGGGCGTCCAGCCGTGCGGTGTGGCCGCCGAGGCGGGAGCGGAACCCGCCCCAGTCGCTCCGGCTGCCGGACCAGGCGCGGTCCGCGAGGGCGCACAGCCGCGGGTAGGTCAGGTACTCGATCCGCTCCGGCGTGCTCGCGTACTCGGTCCACAACTGGGCCTGGGTGCCCAGGATCCGGTCCGCCTCGGCCGGCTCCCAGTCGTCCGGCACCGGCCGGTGACCGTGCACCGCCCGCAGGTCCACCAGGGGGCCCGGCTGCGCGGGCGGTTCGCCGGAGTCCGCCGACTGGGCGTAGTCGAGGTACGTGGCCCGGTGGTGCGCGGTGACCACCTGGTGGCCGCGGCGGGCGGCTGCCCGCGCATGGACCGGGTCCCGCCAGGTCATCACCGTGAATTCGAGGGGGAGTTCGGAGCCGGTCTCGGCCCAGCCGATGGGTCGCCGGCCCTGTTCCGCCAGGAACGATCCGATCCGGCCCATGAACCAGCCGTGCAGCGCCGCCGCGTCGGGCAGTCCCTCGGCAGCGGCCTTGGCCACCGCCGCGGGGCTGGTCTCCCATTCGGTGGTCGGGCACTCCTCGCCACCGATGTGGATGTAGGGGGACGGAAAGACGTCCATGACCTCCTCCAGCACCGTCCGGCAGAAGTCGAAGACCCCCTCGTGGACGCCGAAGATCGTGTCGCAGACGCCCCAGCGGGTCCACACGTCCAGCCGCCGGGAGGGATCGTTGCCCAGCTCGGGATGGGCGGCGAGAGCCGCGCGCACATGGCCGGGCATCTCGACCTCGGGCACGATCCGCACCCCGCGCGCCGCCGCGTGGCGGACCAGGTCCCGCAGTTCCTGCCGGGTGTACGCCCCCGAGTGCGGAATCCCGTCGTACGTCTCCGGGCCGCTTCCCGGCGGTCCGGACATCGACTGCGTGCGGTGGCCGCCGATCCCGGTGAGTCTCGGGTAGGCGGCGACCGGCATCCGCCAGCCCTGGTCGTCGGTGAGGTGCAGGTGGAGGGTGTTGAGCTTGTGCAGCGCCATCAGGTCCACGTAACGCCGCAGGTAGGAGACCGGCTGGAAGTGCCGGGCGACATCCAGCATGGTGCCTCGCCAGGGGTGCGCGGGGACGTCGCTGATCTCGACGCAGGGCAGCGTCCACGGCGCGTCCCGCCGCGCCGTGCCCGACAGGGCCTCGGCCGGCAGCAGCTGACGGATCGTCTGGACGCCGCAGAGCAGGCCGGGGAGGCGCGCGGCACGCAGCAACAGGGTGTCCGGGCCGATGGTGAGCCCGTAGCCCTCCTCGCCGAGACCGCCCAGCTGCGGGTCGAGGGCCAGCACGATCCGGCCGGTGCCGCAGGGCCTGAGCGGCAGCCCGGTGGCGGGCGTGAGCAGGGTGCGCAACAGGTCGGCGGCGCCCTCCGCCCCGGGGTAGGCCCGTACGGCGGTGTGCTGGTCGAGGGTGAAGCGGCCGGGCCGGGTCGAGACCTTGCGGGGCGGGGGACGAGCGAGAGTTCGGGGCGTGATGCGGGCACGGGTGGCCTCCGGTTTCGGATCTCGGGCGGTCAGCCCTTGACGGCGCCGGCCGCGAAGCCGGAGGTGACACGGCGCTGGAGCACCAGGAAGACCACCAGCGCGGGCAGGGCGAAGAGGGTCGAGGCGGCCATGGTGGCGCCCCAGTCGGTGCCGAAGGTGTTCTGGAAGGACGACAGCCAGACCGGCAGCGTGCGGCTGTCCTGGTGCTTGATGATCAGGAAGTTGGCGTACGCGAACTCGTTCCACGCGGTGATGAAGCCGAACAGCGAGGTCGCCATCAGCCCCGGTGCGAGCAGCGGCAGCGCCACCCGTCGGAAGGCGCCGGTCCGGGTGCACCCGTCGACCTGCGCGGCCTCCTCCAGTTCTGGCGGAATGGTGGCGATGAAGCCGCGCAGCACCACGATCGAGAACGGCAGCGTGACCATGAAGTAGACGAGGGTGAGCGTCGGCAGCCGGTCCAGCATGTCCGTGTCGCGGGAGATGATGTAGAACGGGATGATCAACGACTCCCAGGGCGCCATCTGGGCGATGAAGACCATGAGCATGAACTGCCGCCGCCCCTTCCACCGCATCCTGGCCACGGCGTACGCCGAGCCGATGGCGACCAGCAGGGCCAGCAGGATCGAGCTGAGCGTCACCAGGAGGCTGTTGCGCCAGAACAGCTCGAACCCGTCGGCCTGCACGGCCGTGCGGAAGTGGTCGAGCGTCCAGGTGCGGGGGAAGAGCTTCGGGTCGGCGGACTGGATGTCACGGGACGGTTTGAACGCCGTCGAGATCATCCAGTAGACGGGGAACAGACAGACCAGGACGGTCAGTACGGCGGCGGCGTTCAGCGGGATCCGCCGGAGCCGCGGGCGCAGCAGGCTCATCGGGATTCGTCCTCCTGACGGAACATCTGGCGGAAGTAGAGGACGAGCACCCCGGACATCAGGACCACCGTGACCATCGAGGCGGCCGAGCCCAGGTCGTAGCGCTGTCCGGCGAGTGCGGTCTGCACGGCGTACACGGGCAGGATCGTGGTGGCGTCCCCCGGACCGCCGCGGGTCATCACCCAGATCTGGACGAACGCCTTGAACGTCCAGATGACTTCGAGGGAGAAGACCAGCAGGAAGATCGGCCGGAGCATCGGGAAAGTGACCGAGCGGAAGATCCGGGAGCCGGACGCACCGTCCAGCCGGGCCGACTCGTACAGCTCGGCCGGGACGGTGGTGAGCGCCGAGTACACGGTGATCGCCGCGAACGGCACCGACTGCCAGACGATCAGCAGGACCAGGATCGAGAAGGCCGCGGTGCCGTGCGCGAACCATGGATAGCGGTCGAACGAGGAGAAGCCGGCCTCGGTCAGCAGCCGGTTGACGATGCCGAACTCCGAGTGGAACAGCCACTGGAAGACCGTGGTGGCCGCGACCACCGGCATCGCCCAGGCGAGCACGAGCGCACTGAGCACCGTCGTACGCCCGAACCTGCCGAGCCGCTCGGTCATCAGCGCGACCAGCGTCGCGATCACCATGATCAGGACGACGTTGACCGCCATGAACAGGAAGGTGCGCCGGACCACCTCCCAGAACCGCGGGTCGGACAGCAGCGTCCGGTAGTTCCGCAGCCCGACGAACTCGGCGTCGCCCATGATCAGCTGGCGCAGCCGGAAGTCCTGGAGCGAGATCAGCACGGCCCGCAGGAGCGGGTAGAGCAGCAGGTAGAGCATCCCGCCGACCGCCGGTGCGATCAGGACGTACGGCCACAGGCCGCGCGGCTCCCCGGACCGCCGGCGGCGCGGCCGTCCGGCGGTGACGGCGGTCCGGGGTGGCCGGCGCACGGGGCTGGGGGGTGCGGTCCGTTCCCGGATGACCGGCACGGCACGTCTCCTCTCGGTGGGTGCTGCGGATCGGTGGCCCTGCGAGTCGCCGGCACCGTGGACCGGTGGTGATGTGGAGCGGGGGTGCTGTGGACCGGTGGTTCGGTCGACCGGCGGTTCTGCGGACCGGTAGCTCCGTCGGCCGGTGGTTCCGTCGGCCGGCGGTTCTGCGAACCGGGCGGGAGCGCGGTCAGGATCCGGTGTTCATCGCCCGGGTGATGTCCTGCGAGGCCTTGCCGGCCTCCTTCGCCGGGTCGTCACCGGTCAGGACCGCCGCCATGTAGTCCTTGATCGGGTTCTCGGCCTCGACGGCCGCCCAGCCGGGGGTGTTCGGCGTCGCGTGCCCGTTCGCCGCACCGGCCGCCATCGCCGCCGCGCCCGGATCGCCGGCCACCGCCGAGGCGAGCGTGGTCCGGTTCGGCACGTAGCTCATGGCCACGGCCAGCTTCTTCTGCCAGGCGTCACCGGTGAGCTCCTTGACGAAGGTCAGCGCGGCGTCCTGCTTGCCGGACGCCGTGGGGATGACCAGGTCGGAGCCGCCGGTGAAGACCGCCCCCGGGGTGTCCGCGGTCTTGCCCGGGATCGGGAAGAAGCCGAGCTTGCCCTTCAGGTCCGGGTTCTTCTCCACGACGACGTTGGCGCCGCCCGGGGTCGCGATCACCTGGGCCACCTTCCCCTGGGCCATCACATCGGCCTGCGGCGGATCGTCCTCGTCGGAGTCCTTCGGGCCGTTGCCGAGCGCCTGGAGCTTCCCGTAGAACTCCATCCCGCGCAGCGCCGCCGGGGTGTCCAGGGCGCCCTTCCACTTCCCGCCGGACTCGGTGGCCAGGTCGCCGCCCTCGTCCCAGACGAAGCCGGCCAGCGCGTACCACATCTGTCCCGGCAGGTAGATCCCCTGGGTGCCGCCCTTGTTGAGCTTCGTGGTGGCCGCGACCCACTGTTCGCGGGTCCTGACCGCGGACGCGTCGACGCCGGCCTTCTCGAACAGGTCGGTGCGGTAGATGACGACGCGGTTGGCGGCGTAGTACGGGATGCCGTACTGCTTGCCCTCGTAGGCTCCCGGCTCGGCGAGGCCCTTGAGCCAGTCCTTGCCGTTCAGCTCGTCGACCTTGTCGCTCAGGTCGAGCAGCCCGCCGCTCTGCGCGAACTGGGCCACCTGGGTGTTGCCGCTCTCGATCACATCCGGTGCGTCGTTGCTGGCCAGTGCGGCGGTGATCTTCTCCCCGATGCCGTCCCACTCCTGGATCTGGATCCGCACCCCGATGTCGGGGTGCTGGGCCTCGAACCCCTTGACGAACTCCTTCTGGAACTCGGCCGAGACGCTGTCGCGCATCAGCCACACGTCGATGTCCGTCCGCCCGTCACCGGACGCACCGGCGGAGTCGGAGGACGAGCTGCAGGCACTCAGTACGGCGGCCATCACGAGCGCGGACCCACCGGCAAGCAAGCGGTACTTCACGGTTCACCTCTGAGAGACAGGACCTGACCACCTGACCAGTGAAGCCCACTGGACAGCTCACCTCTTGATGGTGGATGAAGGTGGCATAGACCAATGAGGTCGTCAACCCCCTTGGTGTGACTGGGTTTTCGTGATCTCGAAGAAATCCGACCACGCCTGATACCCGTGGATGCCGCTACACTTCGTCTGACCAGTAACGCAGTTGAGGCCACTGGTCGCTCAACTGGTAAACAGTGAAACGTCAGGAGGGGCAGCGCATGCACGCGGACGCATCGGGGACGGTGCTCAAACGGGAACGGGCCCGCGACGCCGTACTGGAGCTGATCGAGTCACGCAGGCCCGGCGACGCGATTCCCTCGGAGCGTTCCCTCTGCGCCCTGCTCGGCGTCTCGCGGCCCACCCTGCGCGCCGCGATCGACGAGCTGGTGGCCGCCGGGCTGCTGGTGCGCGAGCACGGCCGGGGCATGTTCGTCGCACCCGCGAAGATCACCCAGGAGCTGATCTCCGCCGACCTCGCCCTGACGGTCCCGCAGGCGGCCGGGGCCTGGTCGAGCCGGCTGCTGGAGTTCACCACCCTGCAGGCCGGCGCCCGGGTCGGCCGCAAGCTGCGCATGTCGCCCGCGGCGGAGATCGTGTACGTCGCGCGCCTCCGGCTCGTCGACGGCGCCCCGATGGCGATCGAGCACCTGCACATCAGGGCCGGACTCGTCCCCGGGCTCTCGGCCCAGGAGCTGGAGAACGGCGATCTGTACGAGCACCTGCGCGAGCGCCACGACGTGCACGTGCACGAGGCGGTTCAGGCGATCGAGCCGACCGTGGTGACCCGGGCCGAGGCCCGGCTGCTGGACGTGCCGGAGCTCTCTCCGGCGCTGCTCTTCGAGCGGCTGACCTCCGACACCACCGGCAGCCCCGTGGAGTACGTGCACTCCCTGTACCGGGGCGACCGCTACCGGATCGTCTCCCGGCTCGCCCTCGGGCCGACTGCCGCCGTGGCGCCGGTGGCGGGCGGACATCACCCGGGAATCCCGCCGGGCGACTTCGCGCAGCGGGATCCCATCACCTCGTCCACCCGCGGTGACATCCAGTCCGCCGGATGAACCGCCGTTGCACCGGACGCAATGACCGGTGCGACTCTTGCGGCGGCCGCCGGGGAAGGCCACTGTGACTGACACATTCGACGCCGCCGACCCCACGAGGTGCCTCGCATGACCACCCCCACAAGCCGCCGCACGCTTCTCGGAGCACTCCTGGCGGGCGGTGCCCTGGCCGCCGCCCCCACGCTTCCCCGCGCCGTTCACCCGAGCCGGGCGCCGCTCACCCCGCACGGGGCGCCGGTGAAGGCCGGTTCGCTCTTCCTCGGCACCTACACCTCGACCACCCCGGGAGGAACCGGGATCGGCGTGGCCTCGTACGACCCGGAGGACGGGACGATCGCCGCCGGCACCGTCGTCACCGGGGTGGAGAACCCCTCCTACCTCGCGCTGCACCCCACCGGCGGCACGCTCTACGCCGTCGACGAGCAGGAGCAGGGCGGTGTGACCGCGGTGGCGCTCGCCGCCGACGGGACCTTCCGGGTGCTGGGGACGCGGGGCACCGGCGGCGCCGGTCCCTGCCACCTCTCGGTCCACCCGGGCGGGCAGTGGCTGTTCAGTGCGAACTACACCTCCGGCAGCATCGCCGTGCACCCCGTCGCCGCCGACGGCTCGCTGGGGGAGCGCACCGACCTGGTCGCCCACACCACCCCCGCTCCCGGTCCTGGCCAGGACGGGCCGCACGCCCACCAGATCATCACCGCCCCCGACGGCGGCCACCTCCTGGCCGCCGACCTCGGCAACGACACGGTGTACACCTACCGGCTGGACGAGGAGCACGGCACCCTGGAGCAGCTCTCGTACGCCGCCCTGCGCCCCGGCGCCGGACCGCGCCACCTCACCTTCCATCCGGGCGGCCGCCACGCCTACCTGGCGTGCGAGCTCGACAACACGGTCGTGGTCTGCGGCTACGACCCCGCCACCGGCGTCCTGACCCCCGGCTCCCCGCAGCCCACCGGAACGGGCAGCGGCACCAGCTACCCCGCCCAGCTGCTGGTCACCGCTGACGGCCGCTTCGCCTACCTGGCCAACCGGGGGCACAACAGCCTCACCCGGTACGCCGTCGAGGACGGCGGGCCACGCTGCGGCTGCTGGACACGGTGCCGGTGGGCGGCGACTTCCCCCGGCACATCGCCTTCTCGCCGGACGGTGCGCTGCTCCTCGCCGCCAACCAGAAGTCCGGCACGGTCACGGTGTTCCGGGTCGACGCGCAGAGCGGTGCCCTGGAGTCCGTGGGGACCCCCTTCGCGGCCCCGGCCGCGGTCTGCGTGCTGCCGCTGTAGCGCGGGGCCCGGACGGTGCGGTGCCCGTCCGTTAGGGTCGTGCCCGAGCCGCGGGTTTCTCCTGGACGCGGTGCGACGCATCATGGAGGAACAGTGCGCTTGAGAGTGGAGTTCACCACCGAGCCCTTCGATCTCGACGAGGCACCCGACCACGCGGTCGTGGCCCGTGAGGTCATCCAGTCCGCCGAGCTGGACGGCGTGGACGTCGGCCCCTTCGGCAACACGGCCGAAGGCGGCGCCGACGAGGTGCTCACCGCGGTGGACTCGCTGTTGCGCAAGGCCCTGGCATCGGGTGCCACCCGCGTCTCCCTGCAGGTCAATGTCATCGGGGAGGCCTCCAAGTGACCGAGCCCGCGGACCACCCCTCGTCACCGCGGTCAAGCCGCTCGTCGACGCCATGGGCGCCGAGTTGCTCGGACCGGACCAGGCGCAGCCGGACGACGTGGTGCTGGCGTGGGAGGGGAAGGACGTCATAGCCGTCCGGCTGCCGCAGCTCTCGGACTCGCTGGATCACATCCTGGCCGCGATGGAGCGCCGGCACGGCATGCCGCTCGCCGAGCTGGACCGCAGGACCAAGCAGGAGGTCGTGCGGACCCTGGAGGCACGCGGTGCCTTCTCGGTGCGGCACGGGGTCGAGACGGTGGCCGGCGCCCTGGGAGTCAGCCGGTTCACCGTCTACAACTACCTGAACAGGGACAACGGCCCAAGGCCGAGTAGCCGGGCCCGCGGACGGGTGCGCGCCGCGCAGCGTCGGGGAAGGCCGTCGTCCGGATCGTCGGGCGACGGCCTTTTACATGAACGTAATTTCAACAAAGTGTTGACGTGGTGTTGTGGAGGGCGTTAGCTATCCGCAGCCCGAACAACGCACAGCGAAAAACAGCCACGGAGGCTCCCGTGACTTCGAGCTCCACACCGGGCCTCGCCCGGTTCAACACCCTGGCGGACCGCGAGGCGGCCACCGCACTGCACGAGGTGTGTGCCAGTGCGGCCTGGGGAAGAGCGATCCTCTCCCGTCGCCCGTACGCCACCGCAGAAGCCCTGTTCGCCGCGAGCGACGCCGCCACCGCGGCTCTCGACGCGGAGGACCTGGCCGAAGCGATGGCCGGTCACCCGCCGATCGGCCGCCCGAAGCCCGGGGACCCGACCTCCTCCCGCGAACAGCGGGGGATGGACGGTGCCACCGAGGAGCTCAAGGCCGAGATGCTCGAACTGAACCTGGCCTACCAGGAGCGGTTCGGACATGTCTTCCTGATCTGCGCCACCGGTGCCACCGGTGAGCAGATGCGCGACGCGGTGAAGGCCCGGACCGGGAACTCGCCCGAGCAGGAGCGCGGACACGTGCGCACCGAACTGGGCAAGATCAACCGCATCAGGCTGACCCGTCTCGTCACAGAAGGAGAGTGAAGGTCTTGAGCACCTTCGCCACCGCATCGGTGTCCACCCACATCCTGGACACCAGCATCGGCCGCCCCGCCGCGGCCGTCGCCATCTCGCTCGCCGCCCGCACGGGCAGCGACGCGCAGTGGGTGACGCTCGGCGGATCGGCGACCGACGCGGACGGGCGCTGCAAGGACCTGCCGGCCCTGCCGGAAGGCACCACCCACGTACGGCTCGACTTCGAGACCGAGTCGTACTTCGCCAGCAAGAAGCAAGCCGAGGCGCAGCAGGACGCCCCCCGCGTAAGGGACAGCGGTGCGTTTTTCCCCGAGGTGACGATCACATTCGCCGTCACCCCGGGCGAGCACTATCACGTACCGCTGCTGCTCAACCCGTTCGGCTACTCCGTATACCGAGGGAGCTAGCAGACACATGCCCACGATTCTCGGCCAGAACCAGTACGGCAAAGCAGAGAACCGCGTCGTCAAGATCACGCGGGACGGCGACACGCACCACATCAAGGACCTGAACGTCTCGGTCGCCCTGTCCGGCGACATGGACGACGTCCACTACTCCGGCTCCAACGCGAACGTCCTGCCGACGGACACCACCAAGAACACGGTGTTCGCGTTCGCCAAGGAGTACGGAATCGAGTCCGCCGAGCAGTTCGGCATCCACCTCGCCCGTCACTTCGTGACGACGCAGGAGCCGATCAAGGTCGCCCGCATCCGCATCCAGGAGTACTCCTGGGAGCGCATCGCGACCTCGGACAACAACTCCAGGTTCATCGGATCGGACGAGGTCAACCACTCCTTCGCCCGCAAGGGCCAGGAACTGCGCACCACGCAGATCACCTACGACGGTGAGAAGTGGGAGATCATCTCCGGCCTGAAGGACCTCACGGTCATGAACTCCACCAACTCGGAGTTCTGGGGCTACGTCAAGGACAAGTACACGACGCTCAAGGAGGCGTACGACCGCATCCTGTGCACCGACGTCGCCGCCGCCTGGCGCTACAACTGGACCAGCGACGACGACCGGATGCCCAACTGGGAGAAGTCGTACGAGCAGGCCAAGAAGCACATCCTGCAGGCCTTCGCCGAGACGTACTCGCTCTCGCTTCAGCAGACCCTGTACCAGATGGGTTCGCGGGTCATCAACAGCCGTAGCGAGATCGACGAGATCCGCTTCTCGCTGCCGAACAACCACCACTTCCTGGTGGACCTGGAGCCGTTCGGTCTCAAGAACGACAACGAGGTCTACTTCGCGGCCGACCGTCCGTACGGGCTCATCGAGGCCACCGTGCTGCGGGACGGCATCGAGCCGCAGATCCCGGTCGACATGACCAACCTCTGACGCGGCGCCGCGCCGGTCCCCGTCCGTCCACAGCGGACGGGGGCCGGCCGGACCGGAGGGAACTCCCATGGCAAAGCCTGCACTCGAGCCGGCAGAATCGACAGGTCCATGTCCCACCCCACCGGACGGTTCGGTCCATCCGGTGGACGAGAAGCTTTCCCCGTCGCGGCTCCTGCCCGCCGCGCTGCAGCACATCGCCGCCATGTACGCGGGCGTCGTCACCCCTCCGCTCATCATCGGCCAGGCCGTCGGCCTCGACCAGGCGGGCATGACCCGGCTGATCGCGGCGAGCCTCCTGATCGCCGGCTGCGCCACCATCCTGCAGACGCTCGGCATCGGAGGGTTCGCCGGCAACCGGCTGCCCTTCGTCAACGCCGCCTCCTCCGCCGGAATCGCTCCGATGCTCGCCATCGCCGAGACCAGCGCCCCGGGCCACCAACTCCCCGCGATCTACGGGGCGGTGCTCGTGGCAGGTGTGTTCTGCCTGCTCGTCGGCCCGTTCTTCGGCAGACTGCTGCGGTTCTTCCCGCCGCTCGTCACCGGCGTCGTCATCACCCTCATCGGTGTCACGCTGATGCCGGTCCCGGTCTCCTGGGCGCAGGGCGGCGACAAGACCGCCACCGACTTCGGCGCGATGAAGTACCTCGCGCTGGCCGCCTTCACCCTGGCCGTCATCCTGCTGATCCAGCGGTTCGGACGCGGCTTCCTGCGTCAAGTAGCTCTGCTCATGGGGCTGGTGATCGGCACCCTGGCAGCCGTTCCGTTCGGGCTCGCCGACTTCTCCGCGCTCAGGTCCGCGCCGCTGGCCGCGCTGCCCGCCCCCTTCGCCTTCGGCGCACCGGAGTTCCAGCCCGCCGCGATCCTCTCGCTCTGCATCGTGATGCTCGTCCTGATGACCGAGTCGTCCGCCGGGATGCTGGCGCTGGGTGAGATCTGCGACCGGGAAACCGACGGCCGGACCATCACCCGCGGACTGCGCACCGACGGCATCGCCACCCTCCTCGGCCCGGTCTTCGGCGGCTTCCCGACGAGCGCCTTCGCGCAGAACGTCGGTGTGGTCTCGCTGACGAAGGTGCGCAGCCGCTACGTCGTCGCGGCAGCCGGCGGCGCCCTGCTGGTCCTCGGTGTCTTCCCGGTGCTCGGCGCCGTCGTCTCGCTCGTCCCGATGCCCGTGCTCGGCGGTGCAGGCATCGTCCTGTTCGGCTCGATCGCGGTCAGCGGGATCCGCACCCTCTCCGAGGCCGGACTCGACGACAGCTCCAACATCATCCTGGTCGCCGTGGCACTCGGGGCCGGCATCATCCCGCTCGCCGCGCCCGGCTTCTACGCGCAGTTCCCGCCCTGGGCGCAGACCGTGCTGGGCTCCGGGATCAGCGCCGGCGCGCTCGTCGCGGTCCTGCTCAACCTCTTCTTCCACCATCTCGGCACCCACAGGCCTGCGGCCGTGGCACTCAAATCCTCCTAGGGTCCTGCCGTGCCCGACACGCTGATGAGAGAAGGAAGCACCATGGCAGCACCGGCAGCCCCCGACGGTGTGGAACGCATCGTCATCGAGAACTGCTCGATCGCGACCGTCGACGCCGACGACACCGAGTACGCCTCGGGCCACGTCGTCGTCGCGGGCAATCGCATCGAGTCGGTCGGCGCCGGCCGGGCACCGGAGGGCCTGGAGAACGTCGTACGCCGGATCGACGGCACCGGGCATCTCGTCACGCCCGGCCTGGTCAACACGCACCACCACTTCTACCAGTGGATCACCCGCGGTCTGGCCACCGACCACAGCCTGTTCGAGTGGCTGGTCGCGCTGTACCCGACCTGGGCGCGCATCGACGAGTCGATGGCCCGCGTCGCCGCGCAGGGCTCGCTCGCCATGATGGCCCGCGGCGGTGTCACCACCGCCATGGACCACCACTACGTCTACCCGCGGGGCTCCGGCGACCTGTCCGGCGCCATCATCGGCGCGGCCCGCGACATGGGCGTACGGTTCACGCTGGCCCGCGGTTCCATGGACCGCAGCGAGAAGGACGGCGGACTGCCGCCGGACTTCGCCGTGGAGAGCCTCGAAGGCGCACTGGCCGGCACCGAGGCGACCATCGACGCACACCACGACGCCTCCTTCGACGCGATGACCCAGATCGCCGTCGCCCCCTGCTCCCCCTTCTCCGTGTCCACCGAACTGATGCGACAGGGAGCCGAGTTGGCGCGCCGTCGCGGGGTACGGCTGCACACCCACGGCTCGGAGACCGTGGAGGAGGAGAAGTTCTGCCACGAGCTGTTCGGCATGGGGCCGACCGACTACTTCGAGTCGACCGGCTGGCTCGGCGAGGACGTGTGGATGGCGCACTGCGTCCACATGAACGACTCCGACATCGCCGCGTTCGCCCGCACCGGCACCGGTGTCGCGCACTGCCCGTCCTCCAACGCCCGGCTGGCCGCGGGCATCGCCCGGGTCCCGGACATGCTCGCCGCGGGCGTCCCCGTCGGCCTCGGCGTCGACGGCACCGCGTCCAACGAGTCCGGTGAGCTCCACACCGAGCTGCGCAACGCCCTCCTCATCAACCGCCTCGGCCCGCACCGGGAACGCGCGCTGAACGCCCGTCAGGCCCTGCGCCTGGGCACGTACGGGGGCGCGCAGGTCCTCGGCCGTGCCGAGCAGATCGGCTCGCTGGAGCCCGGCAAGCTCGCGGACCTGGTGCTCTGGAAGCTGGACACCCTCGCCCACGCCTCCATCTCCGACCCGGTGACCGCCCTGGTCTTCGGCGCCGCGGCCCCGGTCACCCTCTCGCTCGTCGACGGCAAGCCGGTCGTCGAGTCCAACCACCTGATCACCGTGGACGAGGACACCATCGCCCGCGCCACCCGCGACGAGGCCCGCCGCCTCGCGCAGATCGCCGCCGGAGCCTGACGGCCCGGCACCCCCCTACTGGCCGACCGAGGGGGACGGCCCTCGGCCGGCCGCCGTGGACCCGAGCGGGGCCCACGGCAACCGGTGCGGGGGGCACGTACCCATACGTACGTGCCTCCCCGTACCGGCGGACCCAAGCTGCCCGCACCAGCTGCACAACCTGCCCCACCTGCACCAACGCACCACCTCCCTGACACCCACGTCGCCTCAGATGTGCACCCGACCGGAGGAACCGCCGTGGCAGCTACGCCCAGGTTTCGCAACGACGCAGTCGCAGCACCCGACCCCGGCACCGAGCCGGATCCGGCCTCGGAAGACCGGACCCACCCGGTCGACGAGACCCTCCCCCCACTGAAGATGTTCACCAGCGGCCTGCAGCACGTGGCCGCGATGTACGCGGGCGTGGTGGCCCCGCCCATGATCGTGGGACCCGCCGTGGGCCTCACGCCCAAGGAGACCGCCTTCCTGATGGGGGCGAGCCTGTTCACCGCGGGGATAGCCACCCTGCTCCAGACCCTCGGGTTCTGGCGAATAGGCGCTCGGCTGCCGTTCGTCAACGGCGTCTCGTTCGCCGGAGTGACCCCGATGGTGGCCATCGGCAAGGACCGCGGACACGACGGCATCGCCGTCATCTTCGGCGCGATCATCGTCGCGAGCCTTCTCGGCTTCGTCCTCGCCCCCTATTTCTGCAAACTGGTGCGGTTCTTCCCGCCCGTCGTCACCGGCACGGTCATCACCCTGATCGGTGTCTCGCTGCTCCCGGTCGCCTTCAACTGGTCCCAGGGCGGCAACGCCACTGCCGACGACTACGGTTCGACCACCAACATCATCATGGCCGCGGTCACCCTGGTGATCGTCCTCGCCCTGCGCAAGCTGCTGCGCGGCTTCCTCCAGCAGATCGCGATCCTGCTCGGACTCGTCATCGGCACCCTGATCGCCATCCCGGTCGGCATCACCGACTTCGGCGCCATCAAGGACGCCGACATGGTCGGCTTCCCCACCCCGTTCCACTTCGGGGCGCCGCAGTTCGAGGTCGCCGCGATCGTCTCGATGTGCATCGTCATGCTGGTCTGCATGACCGAGTCGACCGCCGACATGCTGGCGCTCGGCAAGATAGTGGACCGTCCCGCCGACGAGCGGACCATCGAGGGCGGTCTGCGCGCCGACACGCTGGGCAGCGCCATCAGCCCGCTCTTCAACGGCTTCATGTGCAGCGCCTTCGCCCAGAACATCGGTCTGGTCGCGATGACCAAGGTCCGCAGCCGCTTCGTGGTCGCCGCGGGCGGCGGCATCCTCATCCTGCTCGGCCTGTTCCCGGTGGCCGCCTCCGTCATCGCGCTGGTACCGCTGCCGGTGCTCGGCGGCGCGGGCATCGTGCTCTTCGGTTCGGTCGCCGCGAGCGGCATCCAGACGCTGGCGAGTGCGGCACTGGAGAAGGGCGAGAACGCGCTGATCGTGGCCGCCGCCGTCGGCATCGGCCTGATCCCGATCGCCGCGCCGGAGTTCTACCACGCGTTCCCCAAGGACCTGCTCGTCGTCCTGGACTCCGGGATCTCCACCGGGTGCGTCGTGGCGATCGTCCTCAACCTGGCCTTCAACCACCTGGGCCGGCAGCCGGACACCGAGCCTGACGTGGAGCCGGAGGCCAGCGATCCGGTCAAGGCGGCTTCGGTCGGGGCGCACTGACGGCCCGTCACCGTACTGTGGCGCGTAAGGCTTCGCCCGCGAGGGCGGCCCTGCGCGCCACAGCCGCTTTCGGCGACGTCAGCCGATGTGGAAGCTGTCGCCGTACACCTTCCAGTCGAGCGGCGGATCCAGGTTCAGATTGCCGTTCTCCAGGAAGACCCGCTGGGCGGTGTCCACCCGGCTGGTGTCCGAGTGGGCCTCCTCCTGCTTCATGGCCCAGACCCGCGCGTCCAGGAAGGCGTTGAGGTAGGTGACCTCGTCGCCGCCCTGGGCCGGCGGCTTCGCCTGGGCGAGGGCGCGCTCGCGGATGGAGCCGAAGCTCGTGCTGTCGCCGCCGTTGCCGTGCATGACGATGGCGTCGTAGTAGGCGAACTGGCCGAGTGTGCCGAGTCCGTCGCTCCTGCCGCGGCTGACCGCCGGATCGAAGTACACCCGGTCGCGCTCGTCGTTCTGCGCCTGCTGGAACGCCGGGTCGTCCGCCGCCGTCTCCCAGGCCTCGGAGAAGCCCGGGTCGAGTCCCTCGTGCGAGTCGGTGCCGTCCACCTCCCGCAGCGCCGGCAGGTACTCCGCGAGCGCGTTGCCCGGCTCCCGCTGGGTGTACAGCTCCACCAGGTCGAGCATGTCGCCGGTGCCGGAGCAGAAGCCGATGATGCCCGCCGTGTAGCCGCGGCCGTCGCCGATGTCCTCGATGTAGCGGTACTGGGACTTCCAGTCGAGCGAGGAGTTCTCCGCACTGGAGACCAGCTGCATCGCGATGTCCTTCTTCGCCGGATCGTCGAGCCCGGTCGCGGCAGCCTCCTGGTGGTGAACGGCCGAGGGTGCGTGGCCGGTGCCGGCGAAGGCGGTGGCGGGCACCGCCGTGAGCGTCAGCCCGAGCGCGACGAGCGCGACGCGCAGGGCCCGGGTGTTGCGACGTGCGGTGCGCTTGTGGGGAGCGTGCACCAGTCCTCCAAGGGAGTTCGTCGTTCCGATTGCTCTGTTAGGAAGCTTTCCTATCAGAGTCGAACGACTGTCGTACACCCCTTCGACGCAAGCGAGTTGGCGGCGCCACGGCACACGCGGACGGCCCCGCACCGGACGCGTGGGCGCCTGGTGCGGGGCCGTCCCGAGGCCCTGCCGCAACGGGTGGGCCGAGGGGCTACCGCCCCCGATCCGGTAGCTGTCTCCGTACACCTTCCAGCTCAGCGGCGTCTCCAGACCGAGCTTGCCCTCGCGCAGGAACACCCGCTGAGCCGTCTCGACGCGGCTGGTGTCGGTGTGCGAGGGCTCCTTCCGGATCGCCGCGACCCGGGCGTCCAGGAAGGCGTCGAGATAGTCGACCTCGTCGCCGCCCTGCGAGGGAGCGTGGGCCTCGGCGAGCGCCTGGCGGCGCATCGTGCGGAAGCCGACCGTGCCGTCCGTGTCGCCCGCCCCGTGCATGACGTAGGCGTCGTAGTAGATGAACTGGCCGAGCGCCCCGAGCCCGTCCTTCCTGGCCTGTCCGACGGCGGGGCCGAAGTACGCGGCGTCCCGTTCGGCGTCCTGCGCCGAACGGAAGGCCGCGTCACCGGCCGCCTTCGCCCACGCCCCGGCGAACGGGCGGCCGAGGCCGGTGTGCGCGTCGGTGCCCTCCACCGCACGCAGCGCCGGCAGGAATCGTTCCAGCGGATTGCCGGGGCGGGCCCTCGCGTACCGCTCGACGACCTCCCGCATGTCGCCGGTGCCGGAGCAGAAGCCGATGATGCCCCCGGTGTATCCGCGGCCGTCGCCGATGTCCTGGATGTACTTGTACTGGGACTTCCAGTCCAGGGTCGAGTTCTCCGCGCTGGAGACCAGCTGCATGGCGATGTCCTTCTTCGCCGGATCCGCCAGCCCCGTACCCGCCGATCCCTTGCCGTACGCGGTGTCCGGCCCCGCTCCCGAACAGCCGGACAGCACGGCCACCGCCAGGAGGAGGGCCGCGGCGGACGCGGTCAGGGAACGCTTGGTGAGCTTCACCTCCCCAGCCTGCCAGGCCGCGGGAGTGATCTTCGCTCATTCGGCTGTAGCGTCAGGGGTATGGATGATCAGTCTGTTGTGGATGTCGGCGATGTGCGTCTGGCGTACCGGACCTGGGGCGACCCGTTCGGCTCGCCCGTCGTGCTGCTGCACGGTCTCGCCGATTCCGCTGCCAGCTGGGAGGCGGCCGGGAGTCTGCTCGGCGAGCAGTGGCGGGTGTACGCACTCGACCTGCGCGGCCACGGGGAGAGCGACTGGCCGGACGAGTACGACTTCGAGCTGATGCTCGAGGACCTCTTCGGCTTCCTGGACGAGTGCGAGCTCGACCGCGTCGGCCTGGTGGGCCACGACATGGGCGGCGTCGTCGCCCACCTGTTCGCCCAGCAGCACGCGGACCGGGTGGAGCGGCTGGTGCTGGTGGAGACCCCGCCGCCGTTCCCCGGTGCGGCCGGCCCCGACGTCCGGCCCGACGGGCCGGTGGACTACGACGAGGCCGTGCTCGCGGCCGTACGGAACCAGGTGGACGACCCCGACCCGGCGTGGGAGGAGGGGCTCGGCGAGATCGTCGCTCCGACGCTCATCCTCGCCGGCGGTCCGGCCAGCACGATGCCCCAGGGGCGGCTGCAGGACATGGCCTCGCTGATCCCGGACTGCCATCTGATCACCCTCGGCGGCGGCCACCGGCTGCACCAGGTCCACGCCGACCAGGTCGCCCAGCAGATCACGGAGTTCTTCACCAGCTGATCCGCCGGCTGATCCCGCGGACCACCACCTGGTCCCGCGGACCGTCGGCCGGCCGGCCGGCTCCGCCGGAGCCGTTGTCCGCGGGATTCGGCCGATCAGTCGCCCGGCTGCCAGTCGGGGCGCCGGCCGCTCCGGGCGACCGCCCGGTCCAGCAGCGGCGCCCGGTCCGGCACCGGGACGGGCGGGCCGAACGGCGAGGTGGCCGGCGGGTTGTCGCCCAGGTCGGCCAGCAGGGCCAGCGTGGAGTGCAGGTGCGGCTCCTCGGCCCGGAACGGCTGCCCGGTCGACCGCGCGAGGTCCCAGCCGTGCAGCACCAGCTCGTTCAGCGCGACCATCCCCGCCACCTCACCTGGCAGGTCCACGCTGCCCGCCTGCGTCATGCCCTGCCAGGCGTCGGGGGAGCGCCAGGCAGCCACCATCTCGTCGAGCGACCGGGGCAGGGTGCTGCGCCAGTCCGCTTCGAGCACCATGTCCGCCACCTCGGGAGCCGTGCCCGTCGTCGGCCCGATCTCCTTGTGCGCGGCGTCGCGGAAGGCCACGGCGAGTCCGCCGAGGTGCGCGAGCAGGGCGCCCACCGTGACGCCCGGACAGGGGGTCGGGGCGGACAGGGACGTGTCGTCGACGCCGTCCAGCAAGCCGGCGATCTGCTTGGCCGCGGGTTCCAGATCCTGCAGGGGAGCGGTGCTCGTCTCGGTATCCATACTGTGCAGACTGCCTGCGAGCCCCGGACTCATCGGTCGGGCGCGCCGCGCGTTCCCGCGACGCGGAGTGCGGCGACCGGCGGGCGACCGGCGACAGCCCCGCGAGGCGGCAGGGCACGCGAGCCCGGCATGACGCGCGAGCCCGGCATGATCCGTGCGAGAGGCCGCGGACCCTCAGCGCACCACGCGCCCCCGCAGGACGATCCGGCTCGGGTGGGCCGCCACCGAAGGGTCGAGGGTCGGGTCGCTGTCGTACGCGACGAGGTCGGCCGGAGCCCCGTCCACGAGGCCGGGCAGCCCCAGCCAGGCCCGCGCCGTCCAGGACGCGGCACCCAGTGCCGCCTCGGCGGACAGCCCGGCCCGGGCCAGCCAGGAGGCCTCGTCCGCCACGGTGCCGCACGGGAACGAGTCGGTGCCGGCGAGCACGGTGACGCCCGACTCGTGGGCGGCCCGCACATTGCTGAACATGGTGTCCCAGCCGGCCAGCCACAGATCGCGGCGCATGCTGGGCTCCCGCGCCCGCATCGCGTCCACGCCCCGGCCGAAGACGGCCAGCGTCGGCACGAACGCCGTGCCCTGAGCGGCCATCCGGTCCAGCAGCGCCGGATCCAGGTGCATCCCGTGCTCCAGGCTGTCGGCGCCCGCCAGCACGGCGTTGCGGCTGCCTTCGGCGGTCTGGCAGTGCACCGCCACCTTGCCGCCGGCCGTGTGAACCGCCGCCACCACCGAGGTGAGCAGCCCGAGCGGCAGCGCGGGTTCGTCCGCGCGCCAGTCACCGACGACCTTGCACCAGCCGGAGGAGGCGGCCGCCTCCTCCACCGCGGCGAGGACGAGCTCGTCCTCGCCGACGTCGCGCCCGAACCCGGGGAAGAACCGGCCGGGTGTGGCCAGCCACCGCCCCGCCGACGTCACCCGCGGCAGCTCGGGGTCCTCGTCCACCCACGCCGGCATCCGCGCGGCCGTTCCCGGCGTGCGCACCGCGAGCACCCCGGCGTCCCGGTGCCGGCCCAGGTGCTGCCGCAACAGCCCCTCGTCGAACGGGCTGTCCGGGCTCTCGGTCCCCGGATGCGTATGCACGTCGACCAGGCCGGGCAGCAGCCAGCCGCCGTCGACGAGGGTCTCGGCGTCCCGGCCCGCGAAACCGCCCGGCGGCGCCCCGGCCCGCAGGACTTCCCCGTCGATCCAGAACGAACGTTCCTCACGCTCCGGGAGCACCACACCTCGTACGCACCGCATCAGCCGACCGTACGTCAGCCCGCCCTGGCGGGACAGGGAAAGGGACAGGGGCAGGGGCAGGAGCAGGGACCGGGGCAGGCGGCCCCGGTCGGGGCGCGGTGCACACCGGCACATTGCGGAACGTTCGGCTCCGTCCTCTTGTCGGCGACCCCCGCACCGTGCGATACAGGTCTGGACCATTGCTGCCGGACGGAAGGCAAGACCGTGCAACGCCCCCACGCACCTGCCGCGTTGGCCTGCTCAGCCGCCCTGCTCGTCGCCGCACTCACCGCCTGCGGCTCCCAGGCCGAGGCCGACACCCGCGGACCCACGACGCCGCAGGGGGTGACGGTGCAGGCGAGCAGCGCCACCTCCGCGCACGTGATGTGGCAGCCCGCGACCGACGACAAGGCCGTCACCGCCTACGAGATCTACCGCAAGGGCAAGAAGGTCAAGTCCGTCCCGGCCGCCAAGGTGATGATCGACGTCGACGGGCTGACCGCCTCGACCGCCTACACCTTCACCGTCCGGGCCCGCGACGCGGCCGGGAACCTCTCCGCGCCCAGCGCCGCCGCGGCCGTCACCACCCCGCCCCGACCCCGGCGGACCACGAGGCCCCCACCCGGCCGGTGAAGCTGCGCGGCAAGGCCGACGGCGGCCGGGCGGCGACCCTGTCCTGGGGCGGCTCGACGGACGACGTCGGCGTCACCTCGTACGACATCTACCAGGAGGACTCGCGCATCCACAGCGTGCCCGGCACGCAGACCACCGCGCGGCTGACGGGGCTGCGCCCCGGCACCGTCTACACCTTCACCGTCCGCGCCCGCGACGCCGCCGACACCTCCTCGAAGGACAGCAACGCCCTCGACCTCACCACCGCCTCCGCCCCCGGTGCGCCCGCCGCTACCGCCCCCACGGACCTGCGGGTCACGAGCAGGGCCCAGGGCAAGGAGTACGCCGTGGACCTCGACTGGAAGCAGCCCGATACCGGCGGGGTGATTCCCGCCTACCAGCTCTACCTGGACGGCCGGCTGACCACCACGATCGTCTGGGGAGGCAAGCCGCCCACCGGGCGGGCGAGCTACCGGCTGACCGTCAGCGACCCGCGAGGCACCCGCTACTCGATGAAGATCCGCGCCAAGCTGCCGGACGGGAAGTGGGGGACTTCTCCGCGCAGCGCACGGTGGTCCTCGGCGGCTGACGCGCCCTCAGGTGCGGGGGCCCGGCCCCTGTGATCCCTTTGGTCCCAGAACCTCAACGACGGTCTCCACGAGGAACGGGGATGGGCGATGGATCTGGGCTCCCGCGTCGACACACTGATGGACGGGCTGACGGCTGACCTGAAGCGGCTCACGGCCATCCCGTCCGTCGCGTTCCCCGGATATCCCGCCGAGCCCGTGCGGCAGGCCCACGACCTTCTCGTGGAGCTGCTGCGGGGTGCGGGCGTCGAGCGGATCGACCGGCTCGACCTGCCCGGCACCGCACCCGTCATCGTCGCCGATGTCCCGCCGCCGGCGCCCGAGGCCCCGACCGTGCTGCTCTACGGCCACTACGACGTGCAGCCACCCGGCGACGAGGACCTGTGGCTCTCGCCGCCCTTCGAACCCACCCCCGTCGAGGGCGGGCTGCGCGCCAGGGGCATCGCCGACGACAAGGCCAACCTGATCGTGCACCTCGGCGTGTTGCGGGCGTACGAGGGCCGGCCGCCGGTCGGCCTCAAGATCGTCCTGGAGGGGCAGGAGGAGTACGGCAGCGCCTTCGACGACTATCCGCCCACCGATCCCGGCCGCTTCGCCTGCGATGCGATGGTCATCGCCGACATGGGGAACCTGAGACCCGGCAGCCCCACTCTCACCACGGGGCTGCGGGGCGCCTCGGAGGTCGTGGTCGAGGTGCGGACCCTGGACGAGCCCCGCCACAGCGGCGAGTTCGGCGGCGCCGCCCCCGACGCCCTGCTCGCCCTGCTCAGGGCGCTGGCCACCCTGCACGACGTGCACGGCGATGTCGCCGTCGAGGGACTGCGCCGCGAGGAGTGGAGCGGCACTACGTACACGGAGGAGGAATTCCGTACCCTCGCCGGGGTCCGCGAGGGCGTGCCGCTGATCGGCACCGGCAGCCTGGGGGAGCGGCTGTGGAGCGGACCCGCCGTCACCGTCGTCGGCATCGACGCCCCGGGCGTCGACCACGCGGCCTCCGCCGTCGTCCCCTACGCCCGGGCCAAGCTGAACCTGCGCTTCCACCCGGAACAGGACCCGCGGCAGGCCCAGGGGCTCCTGATCACCCACTTGGAGTCACTGCGCCCGTTCGGAATCCCGCTCACCGTCACCGCGGGCGACACCGGCCCCGGATTCGAGCCCGCGACCGGTGGCCCCGCCTACCGGGCAGCGCTGACCGCGCTGCGGGAGGGCTGGGGCGCGGAACCCGCGTTCGTGGCCAGTGGCGGCTCGATCCCGCTCGTCAACGGGCTGGCAGCGGCCGTACCCGGCGCCGAGATCCTGCTGTTCGGCGCACAGGACAGCATGTGCAACCTGCACGCCCCCAACGAGCGGGTGCTCTTCTCGGAGCTCCGCTCGGCCGTCATCGCCGAGGCCGCGTTCCTGCGGGAGTACGCGGCGACGCACCGCGCCGGGAGCACCGCATGAGCACGCTGGACACCGGGACCGCACCGCACGACAAGCCGCCCGCCAAGCGGAAGTTCGTCTTCCCCAGCGCCCTGACTGTGCTGGTCGTCGTCACGCTCGCCGTCTGGGCCCTGGCCTTCCTGATCCCGTCCGGCGCGTACGACCGCACCAGGAGCGGCGCGCCGATCCAGGGCACGTACCACCGCGTCCCCTCCGGCCAGAGCTTCGTCGGCCGGCTGAACGACCTCTTCCTCGCCCCGGTCAACGGCCTCTACGGGGTGCAGGACACCAGGACCGGACTGGTCGGCCCGGACATGACCGGCGAGCTGTACGGCAGCGCCGGCGTGTTCCTCTTCGTCATCGCCATCGGCGCCTTCATCACGGTCGTCTTCGCCACCGGGGCACTCGACCTGGGCATCGGCCGCCTCGCCCACCGGCTGCGGGACCGCGGCGCCCTGCTCATCGCAGGCGTGATGCTGGTCTTCTCGCTGCTCGGCACGGTCGAGGGCTTCGCCGAGGAGACCCTCGGCTTCTACGGGCTGATCGTCCCGCTGATGCTCGCGCTCGGCTACGACCGCATGGTCGCCACCGGCACGATCATCCTCGGCGCCGGCATCGGCGTGCTCTGCTCCACGGTCAACCCGTTCGCCACAGGAGTCGCCTCCGCCGCCGCCGACATCTCGCTCGGGGACGGCATCGTGCTGCGCGCGGTGATGTGGGTCGTCCTGACGGCCGTGACGATCGCCTACGTCATCCGGTACGCCAAGCGCGTCCGCCGGGACCCGGGCCGTTCCCTCTCCGGCTTCCTGCCCGGCGACCGCGAACACGCGGCGGCCGACACGGACGAACCCCCGAGCTGACCTCGCTCCACCGCACCGTCCTGGTCCTGGTCGGTCTGACGTTCGCGTTCATGATCTTCTCGGTGGTGCCGTGGTCCAGCGCCCTGACGGGGGACGCCGACGCCACTCCGTACGGCTTCGAGCTGGGCTGGTCCTTCCCGGAGCTGGCCGCGCTCTTCCTGGTCGCGGCCGTCCTCGTCGGCATCGTGGCCCGGTTCGGCGAGCAACGGCTCAGCGCGACGATCGTCCAGGGCGCCGCCGACTTCATCTCGCCCGCCCTGGTCATCGTGCTGGCCCGCGGGGTCACGGTCATCATGAACAACTCCCGGATCACCGACACCGTCCTGCACTCCATCGAGGGCCTGGTGTCCGGCACCTCGTCCGGGGTCTTCGCCGTCGTCGTGTTCGTCGTCAACCTCCCGCTGGCGTTCCTGATCCCGTCCACCTCCGGCCACGCGACCCTGGCGATGCCGATCCTGGCCCCGCTCGCCGACTTCGCGGGCGTCTCGCGCGCGGTCGTCGTCACGGCCTGGCAGGCGGCGAGCGGCTGGACGAACCTGTGGGCGCCGACCACGGCGGTCACGATCGGCGGGGTGGCGCTGGCCAAGGTGGGATACGACAAGTACCTGCGCTTCATCTGGCCGCTGCTCGCCGTCCTGGCCGTGCTGATCTGCGGATTCGTCGCGCTGGGGGCCGTGTGGACATGAGCGGGGGCGCCGCGTGCCCGTCGGCGCGCACCTCTTGTCCCGCCCGGGTGGCCAGGACTCTTATGGACATAAATCCCAAATCGATACTTGTCGCCCATAGCGGTACGCTGGCCGCGGTGTCCAAGAGCGATCACCTGCCGGACACGCGGGCCCAGGACGGTATCCCGGCCCCAGCCACTCGATGCACGGGAGGAACCATGACCAATGCCGAGCAGGACCCGAACCAGCAGGAAGGTCCCGCGGACGGTGGTGCTGCGGGTACGCCGGGGGTTCATGACGGTGGTGCGGACGGTGGGGCCGAGGGTCCCGCGGACGGTGGTGCTGCGGGTACGCCGGGGGTTCATGACGGTGGTGCGGATGGAGGGGCCGAGGGTCCCGCGGACGGTGGTGCTGCGGGTACGCCGGGGGTTCACGACGGTGGCGCGGACGGTGGCGCGAACAAGCCCGGCAACGGTTCTTGAGCGCGTCCCGTACCGAGCTCCAGGACCCCGGTGCCGCGACAGCGGGCCCCGGGGTCCTGGAAACGCGCCTGACCGGCCTGCGCCGGGAGGATTTCGCCCGTGACTTCTGGGCGCACACCGCGCTGCTCACGCGTCGCGCCGGTGACTTCTCCGACCTCTTCTCGGCCGACGCCGTCGACGAACTGGTCTCGCGTCGCGGACTGCGTACGCCCTTCCTCCGGGCGGCGAAGAACGGCTCCACGCTTGCGGAGTCGGCGTTCACCTCGTCGGGGGGAGTGGGCGCCACCATCTCCGACCAGCTCGACGACACCGCTCTGTGGCGCGAGTTCGCCGACGGCGCCACGCTCGTCCTGCAAGCCCTGCAGCGCACCTGGGGCCCGGTCGCGGAGTTCAGCGCCGGACTGAGCACGGAGCTGGGACATCCGGTGCAGGCCAACGCCTACGTGACCCCGCCCCAGAGCCGCGGCTTCGACGACCACTACGACGTCCACGACGTCTTCGTCCTGCAGATCGAGGGCGCAAAGCGCTGGATCGTCCACCGGCCCGTGCACCCCGACCCGCTGCGCGACCAGCCCTGGACCGATCACCGTTCCGCCGTCGCCGAGGCCGCGAAGGGCGAGCCCCACATCGATACCGTGCTCGAACCGGGCGACGTCCTCTACCTGCCGAGGGGATGGCTGCACGCCGCCGAGGCGCAGGGCGAGGTCTCGATCCACCTGACGCTCGGAATCCACAGCTGGACGCGCTACGAACTGGCGGAACAACTCGCCCAGGCCGCTCTGACGGCGCTGCGCGAGGACCCCCGCATGCGCGGCTCGCTGCCCCTGGGCGTGGACGGGCCGGCCGGCGAGATGGACATGGTGCGCGAACACCTCGTCGCGGCAGTCGCCAAGGCCGATACCACCGCGCTGTTCCACCGCGCGCGGCGCGGTCAGGGGCGGCCGGCGCCGCTGGGGCCGCTCGCCCAGCTCGCGGCCGTCGACGGCCTCGGCCCCGCGATGCCGGTCAGGCTCCGGGAGTCGCTGGAAGCCCGCCTGGAGGGCAGCCGTCTGACCACCCGGGTGGGTTGGCTCGACTTCCCGGAGAAGGACCTTCCGTCCCTGACCCGCCTGCTCGACGGTGAGGTCCGCACCGCCGGCGACCTCGGCGTCGGACTGGTCGGGAGACTGCTGCACGCGGGCGTGGTCGTGCCCGCCGCACCGTGACGCCGCCACGGTGACCGAGTGACGGGGACGGAACGCTTCTTCTGCGCCGATGCCGCCCGGGACCGCGGCGACCCGATCGCCGGCACGGCGCCGTACGGCCTGGTCTGGATCCTCATCGAGTACCGGGGCGGATGGCCGGCCAACGGCTTCGACGGCCTCGATCTGCAGCCCGGCGTCAAAGCACTCCTGTTCACCGCCGCCCAGGCGGTGCGGGCCCGGGTGCTCCTGGTCAGGCGGTACGGACGCCGCCGGGACGAGGGGCCGCACCGCTGGGCCGTACTGCGCTACGAGAGCTCCGGCGCCTACCGCCAGCAATGGGGCACGTGGAGCCGTGACGAGGACCTGGCGGAGGTCGCCGGAGCGCTCGGTGCCCCCGGAGAACTCGGCCTGCCTCCCGTCGTCCTCGTCTGCAGCCACGGCCGGCACGACACCTGCTGCTCCGTGCGCGGACGTCCCGTGGCACGCGTCCTGAGCGAGCGCTGGCCGGACCTGGTGTGGGAATGCACGCACGTGGGCGGTGACCGGTTCGCCGCCAACGTCGTCGTCGCGCCCGACGGCGTCTACTACGGGGGTCTCGACGCCGGGTCGTCCGTCGTGGCGGTCGAACAGCATCTGGCCGGGCGCATCCACGCGGAGCATCTGCGCGGGTACACGGATCTCGCCCCGCCCCAGCAGGCGGCCGTCGCCGCTGTGCTCGCACGCTTCGGCCCGGCCGGCCGGCACGACTACCTGGTCGCCGGGACTTCCCGCCTCGGCACCCACTGGCGCATCCGTGTCATCGCCCACCCGCCCCGTCCGGCGGCCTTCGACGTCGAGGTGCGGTCCTACCGCACGCCACCGCACCAACTGACCTGCCATGGGCCTGCCATGAGTTCGGCCCTCGTCCACGAGGTCACGTCGATGATCCGCATCGGCTGAACCCGGCGGCGGCTTCGCCCTCGGTCCTTGGGGCTGGATCGCGCAGGCGGAAGCGACGCCCTCCCGCCTTCGGGTGGATCGCGACACGACTCCGCCCCCGGTGCTGTGCGGTACCGGGGCGGAAGCGTGAGCGAGGGGCGTCAGCGCAGCTGCTCGTACGCGGGCAGCGTCAGGAAGTCCGCGTAGTCCTGGTCCAGGGAGACCTGGAGCAGCAGGTCGTGGGCCTGCTGCCACTTGCCGGCGGTGAAGGCCTCGTCGCCGACCTCGGTGCGGATCGCGACGAGTTCCTCGGCCGCGACCTTGCGGGCCAGGTCCGCCGTGGCGTGCTCGCCGTTCTCGAAGACCACGTCCGCGTTGATCCACTGCCAGATCTGCGAGCGCGAGATCTCGGCGGTGGCCGCGTCCTCCATCAGGTTGAAGATGGCGACCGCGCCCATGCCGCGCAGCCAGGCCTCGATGTAGCGGATGCCGACCGCGACGGCGTTGCGCAGGCCGTCGTAGGTGGGCTTGGCGTGCAGGGTGTCGATGGCGATGAGGTCGCCGGGGGCCACCGAGACGTCCTCGCGCAGCCGCTCCTTCTGGTTCGGCTTCTCGCCGAGGACCGCGTCGAAGGAGGCCATGGCGATCGGGACCAGGTCGGGGTGGGCGACCCAGGAGCCGTCGAAGCCGTCGCCGGCCTCGCGGTCCTTGTCGGCCTTGACCTTCTCGAAGGCGACCTTGTTGACCTCGGCGTCACGGCGGGACGGGATGAAGGCCGCCATCCCGCCGATCGCGTGGGCGCCGCGCTTGTGGCAGGTGCGGACGAGGAGTTCGGTGTACGCCCGCATGAACGGGGCGGTCATCGTCACCGCGTTGCGGTCCGGGAGGACGAACTTGGCGCCGCCGTCACGGAAGTTCTTGACGATGGAGAAGAGGTAGTCCCAGCGGCCCGCGTTCAGCCCGGAGGCGTGGTCGCGGAGTTCGTAGAGGATCTCCTCCATCTCGTACGCGGCGGTGATCGTCTCGATCAGGACCGTGGCGCGGACCGTGCCCTGCGGGATCCCGGTGTAGTCCTGGGCGAAGACGAAGATGTCGTTCCAGAGGCGGGCCTCCAGGTGCGACTCCGTCTTCGGCAGGTAGAAGTACGGACCCTTGCCGAGGTCGATGAGGCGCTGGGCGTTGTGGAAGAAGTAGAGGCCGAAGTCGACCAGCGCGCCGGGCACCGGGGTGCCGTCGAGCTGGAGGTGGCGCTCGTCCAGGTGCCAGCCGCGGGGGCGGGTGACGACGGTGGCGAGCTCGGCGGCGGGCTTCAGGGCGTACGACTTGCCGGACTTCGGGTCCGTGAAGTCGATCGCGCGGTTGTAGGCGTCGATCAGGTTGAGCTGGCCGAGGACGACGTTCTCCCACGTGGGGGCGGACGCGTCCTCGAAGTCGGCGAGCCAGACCTTGGCGCCCGAGTTCAGGGCGTTGATGGTCATCTTGCGGTCGGTCGGACCGGTGATCTCCACCCGGCGGTCGTTCAGCGCGGCCGGGGCCGGTGCGACCTTCCAGGAGTCGTCCGCACGGATCGCCGCCGTCTCCGGCAGGAAGTCCAGCGTGGAGGTGCGGGCGATCTCGGTGCGGCGCTCGCCGCGGCGGGCGAGCAGCTCGTCACGGCGCGGCGTGAACCGGCGGTGCAGCTCGGCCACGAACGCGAGGGCCGCGGGTGTGAGGACCTCGTCCTGCCGGGGCAGGGGCTCGGCATCGACGATGGCCAGCGAGGACGGCGCTGGTGCGGACATGAGCTGTCACTCCTTCAGCGGGCGGTGCGGACGGCGTCTCACGGCCGCCGGGTCGCCTGGAACGGCACGGCGTGCCATGGCTCCGGGATACGGCCGTGGTCGCCGTCTGGGGTGCAGAGGGCTTCTGACCAGTGGATAGTAGTTTCCTCATGGTGGAAGTTCAATGGTTTGTTGATGTCGAGATTCTCCGGGTCGACAGAAAAGGCTCGTTGCTGGCGCAGAGTGCCAGTACGTTCACTCAAGGTGCGACAGATCCTCCGTCGTGTCGATGTCGTACGCCTGAGCGACATCGGAACACTCGACGAGCGTGATCGCATCGCGGTGCGCCCGCAGGTAGGCCCGAGCGCCCTGGTCGCCCACCGCCCCCGCCGCGATGTCTGCCCACAGATCCGCCCCGAACAACACCGGATGGCCGCGTTCCCCCTCGTACGAGGCCGCGGCGAGGCTCGTCCGGGAGCGGTACGCCGCGCGCACCCGGGCCACCGCCCGCGCACCGATGCCGGGCTGGTCGACCAGCAGGACGAGCGCCGCGTCCGCCCCCGAGGCGGCGACGGCGTCCAGCCCCGCCCGCAGTGAAGAGCCCATGCCCTCGGTCCACTCGGGATTGACGGTCACCGAGCAGCCGGACAGCTCGGCCCTGGCCCGCACCTCGTCGGCCGCCGCGCCGAGCACCACATGGACCGGGCCGCAGCCGCCGTCCCGCAGGGTGCGTACCGCATGGTCGGCGAGGAGGCTGCCGCGGTGTTCCAGCAGCGCCTTCGGACGGCCACCGAGCCGGCGTCCGCCGCCCGCGGCGAGAAGGAGCCCCGCGACGACCGCAGGGGTGGACGGGGAAGGGGAAAGCGGTGTGCTTGTCATTCCGACTGGATACCTCAGACGGGCGGCCCCCGCACGGGTGGACCCGCCCGTAACCGCTTGTCACCGTGCGGGACACACCGAGTTCCGTCCTCGGAGTGGCGCACGACACCTCTCATGGCGTTAACTTGCCCGCACCCCCGGACACTTGACCACGGTCCGGGAACTGGTCGAAACACCGGCACAACGGCGTGCGAGGGGGAGTGCTTTGTTGAAAAGCGTGGGGCAGGCTCGGGTGACCAGCAGTGGCGAGGATCCGAGGGTGACGGAGTTGCGTACGGCCGTCTCCCGGCTCCGCCGCGAGCTGGCCGGACATCCCGCGGAGTTCCCGGACCGTGCGATCGCCGAGGACGAGCTGGCGGCGCTGGACGCGATGGCGATCACCGGCGTGCCCGAGATTCCCCGGCTCCGCCGGTCGCTGCTGCTGATCGCGGGGGCGATCGGTTCGGTCAGCGCCCTGGCGGCGGCGCTCAGGGACGTCCGGGTCGCCGTGGATCTCTTCGGTGAGCCGCCGCGGCGCTGAGCAGCCGGAGCGGGGCGGGCAAGCGGCGGACGGGCGCGCAGGACGTCGGGGGGCGGCGGCGGTTCATCGCCGGATGAGCCTGCGGGCCGTCGCCGCCGCGACCGCCGACGTACGCGAGTCGACGCCCAGCTTGGCGTAGATGTGCACCAGATGGGACTTCACCGTCGCCTGGCTGAGGAACAGTTCCTTGCTGATCCGCAGGTTGGACAGCCCCTCGCCCACCAGTCGCAGGACCTCCAGCTCGCGCTTGGTCAGCGCCTCGGCGGGGGTCCGCATGCGGTCCATCAGCCGGTGCGCGACGGCCGGGGCGAGGGCGGAGCGGCCGGCCGCCGCCGTGCGTACCGCGGCCGCCAGCTCCTCCGGCGGGGCGTCTTTCAGCAGGTATCCGGCGGCACCCGCCTCGACCGCCGCCAGGATGTCGGCGTCCGAGTCGTACGTGGTCAGGATCAGGACCCGGGGCGCGTCCGGCGCCGCGGTGATCGCGGCGGTGGCCTCCGAGCCGTGCAGACCCGGGCCGAACTGCAGGTCCATCAGTACGACGTCGAACCCGCCGGCCGCGGCCAGGGCGACGGCCCGCTCGGCGGTGGCGGCCTCGGCGACCACCCGGAAGTCCGGCTCGGTGTCCAGGACGGCCCGCAGCCCCGCCCGGACCACCGGGTGGTCGTCGGCAAGCAGCAGCCTGATCGCAGGGGTCATGCGCAGTCCTGTCCGGTCCGGCCGACAGCGATCGGCAGGGGCAGTGTGAGGGCGAGGGCGGTGCCCTCGCCGGGCGCCGACTCGACGCTGAGGGTGCCGCCCAGGGAGCGGGCCCGGGACCGCATGGCGGGCAGACCGAAGCCACCGGTGTCGGCGCCGGGGCCCGGGGTGGTGTCCGGCGCGTCCGGCCTGCCGCCCGGTGCGAACCCCTGGCCGTCGTCGACCACGTCCAGCGACACCGAGGTGTCCATGAAGCTCAGGGTGATCTCCGCCCGCCGCGCCCCGGCGTGCCGCACGGTGTTGGCCAGCGCCGACTGGGCGGTGCGCAGCAGCGCCACCTCGTAAGGGGTGGGCAGCTCCACCGCGGCCCCGCTGACGGCGAACCGCACCGTCAGCGAGGAGTCCGTGGTGCGGGCCGAGAGCCGTTCCAGGGCGGCCGCCAGCGACCCGGTCGCGAGATCGGGCGGGGTCAGGGCGCGTACGAAGCGGCGGGCCTCGGCGAGATTGTCCTGGGCGGCCTCCCGGGCCCGGCGGACATGGGGCGTGGCGGGGGCGCCCGCGGGCAGGGTGCGTTCGGCTGCGCGCAGCAGCAGCTGAATGCTGGACAGGCCCTGCGCAAGGGTGTCGTGGATCTCGCGGGCCAGCCGTTCGCGTTCGGCGAGTGTCCCCGCGGTGCGTTCCGCCGAGGCCAGCTCGGCCCGGGTCGAGACGAGTTCCTCGATGAGCGCGCGGCGCCGCTCGCTCTCCCGGAACAGCGCGTCGTATCCCAGCACTGTCGCGACGGCGACCGCCGCGCCGAGCAGCGGGCCGATGAAGGCACCGGGTGTGACAGCCTGCCCGTGCAGCAGGAAACCGGTGATGGCGGCGGCCGCGGTCACCAGGACGGCAGGCAGGCTCCCGCGCGTCGGCAGCAGGTGCAGTTGCAGGAAGTAGAGCGGGAAGGCCACCCACAGCGCGTCCGCCGAGAGTGCCAGCAGCACCAGCCAGAGCGCCCCCAGCGCGGCGAGCCAGAGCGCCCCCGCCAGGGTCCGGGGCTGCACGACAGGGGCCAGGGCGCCCGCCCCGTACACCGCCGCCAGCACGCAGGAGACCGCGACGACGGCCCCGGCGTGCGGGCCTTCGCCGCTCACCGCCTTGACGGCGGTCAGCGCCAGCAGCCCCAGCAGGAGGGCGTGCAGACACAGCCGCAGTGCGGCGGCGACCGGGGGGTGGACACGCGTTTCCATGATTCGTCCAGCGTAGGCGCGGGGTGCGCGGGGCCGGTCAATCGAAAGGTTGATGTCGGGACCGGCCGACGGGCGATGTTTCTCCGGTCGCCCGGACCGAGGCTGGAGCCATGTTCGTCGCATGGAGAGACCTTCGGTTCGCCAAGGGCCGGTTCGCCCTCATGGGCTCGGTCGTGGTGCTGATCACGCTGCTCGTGGGTCTGCTGTCCGGCCTCACGGCCGGACTGGCCCGGGAGAACACCTCGGCCGTCACGGGGCTGAACGCCGACCACCTGGCGTTCGCCGCCCCGCCCGACGGCCGGCCGCTGTCCTTCGGTGACTCGGCCGTCGGCGAGACCGCCTGGCGGAGCTGGGCCGGGCAGCCCGGTGTCGACAGGGCGCAGCCGCTCGGCATCCGCACACTGAACGCCGCCTCGATGGCGGGGGAGCGCACGGCGGCCGTCTCGGCGTTCGGCGTCGAGCCGGCCGGCGGCCTGGCGCCCTCCGGTGCCCGGGTGGGGCCGGGAAAGGTGGTGCTCTCCGGGCAGGCCGCCGACGAACTGTCCGCCCGGCCGGGTGACCGGCTGCGGCTCGGCGGTGGCGAGGTCACCGTCACGGCGGTCGCGGGCGATGCCTCGTACAGCCACACGCCGGTGGTGTGGACCGCGCTGTCGGACTGGCAGCGGTTCGGGGGCGACGGCGCCGCCGCGCACGCCACCGTCATCGCCCTGACCACCACCGAAGGCGCCGACCTGGCGGCCGGTGACCGGGCGGCCGGCACCAGCACGCGCACGCTCGACGGCTCGCTCACCGCGATCGGCTCCTACCGGGCGGAGAACGGATCGCTCCAGCTGATGCGCGGTTTCCTCTTCATCATCTCCGCCCTGGTCATCGGCGCCTTCTTCACCGTCTGGACGATCCAGCGCAGCGGCGACGTCGCCGTCCTCAAGGCACTCGGTGCCTCCACGCGCTCTCTGCTCCGGGACGCACTCGGGCAGGCCGTGGTGATGCTCGCCGTCGGCACGGGTGCGGGCACCGCGCTCGCCGCCGGCATCGGCGCGCTGGTCAGCGGCGGGGCCGTGCCCTTCGTCCTCCAGGTGTCGACCGTCCTGGTCCCGGCCGCCGTCATGGTCGCCCTCGGCGCCGTCGGGGCGGCCCTGTCCATCCGGCGGATCACCGCCGTCGACCCGCTCACCGCACTCGGGAGTGCCCGATGACCCTCACGCTCACCGACGTCACGCTCACCTACCCCGACGGCGACGGGCGGCTCACCGCCCTGGACCGGGTCGCACTCGACGTGCCCGCGGGAACTCTCACCGCCGTCGTCGGGCCCTCCGGCTCCGGGAAGTCCAGCCTGCTGGCCGTGGCCGCCACGCTGGTCACCCCGGACGAGGGCGCGGTCGTCATCGCCGGTACGCGGACCGCGGGGCTCAGCCGCGCGGACAAGGCGGCGCTGCGCCGCGAGCGGATCGGCATCGTCTTCCAGCAGCCCAACCTCCTGCCCTCCCTGACCGCCGTCGAACAGCTCCAGGTCATGAGGCACCTGTCGGGCGGCGACACCCGGGGCGCGCGGAACAGGGCGCTGGAGCTGCTCGAAGCGGTCGGTCTCGCGGACAAAGCCGAGCGCAGGCCGCACCAGCTCTCGGGCGGCCAGCGCCAGCGGATCAACATCGCGCGGGCCCTGATGAACAACCCGGCGGTCCTGCTCGTCGACGAGCCGACCAGTGCCCTGGACCACGAACGGGGTGCGGCGGTGCTGGACCTCCTCGTCACGCTGACCCGGCAGCGGTCCACGGCGACCGTCCTGGTCACCCACGACCGGACCCAGCTGGACCGGACGGACATGACGGTCACGATGCAGGACGGCCGGCTGACCGCCCCGGCCCGGATCTGAGCGGGCGAGCGCAAGCTGACGGCCCCGATCTGAGCCGGCGAGCGCAAGCTGACGGCCCGGCCCCGATCTGAGCCGCAAGGACCGGCTGACCGCCCCGGCCCGGATCTGAGCGAGCAGGCGCAGGCCCCCGGACCGCGGGCGGACTCCTCCTCGCACACGGGAACCTTCGCCGGGGAATTCAGCCCCGGTTCAGCGGCATGTGATCTCGTTGCGTGGCGGCACGGCCGGCAAGGTGCAAGTCCTGATGTGTCAGGACTGTTTGCTACGGCGGTATTTCGGCGTTGTGGCAGGACCGGCCAAGATCTGGTGCCCGCGCCGGGGTGCGGACCAGACTGACGCTCGCACGTCTGTGCTTACGTTCCGTCCCCCCAGAAAGCTCCGCGGCGCATGCATACGTCCCCCAGATCCGGCGCCCGCGAGGCGCACCTCTTGCGTGCCGTGGGGAGGCGCCGCGCGTGGTCCGCTATGTGACGCGCAAGGCGACGGGCTGGCTGCTGATGATCGTGGTCGCGACCAACGCGACCTACTTCCTGTCCAGTTGGTTCCTGGACCCGCGGTCGAACTTCAAGGAGCTGCGGCCGGTCCGGAGCGACGCCCAGATCGGCCGGGCCCTCGCGCCCTACAACCTGGACCCGCAGGTGCCGGTGGTGCAGCGGTGGTGGGACTGGCTCACCTCGGTGGTCGTCCACTTCGACTGGGGGAAGTCCCCCACCGGCGTCTCCGTCAACGGGGAGATCGGCTACCGCTCGCTCGTCAGCGCGGAGTTGGTCGTGATCGCGACGATTCTCTCCGTGGTCATCGGCGTCACGCTCGGGGTCTACACGGCGTCCCGCCAGTACGGCTGGGCTGACCGGGTGTCACAGGCCGTCTCCATCGCGGTGTTCAACATTCCGACGTCCGTCGCCGCGCTCGCGGTGGTCTTCGTGGCCATCTGGCTGAACCAGCACGCCGGGCTGCATTTCCTCTACGTCGCCGGGGAGAACTCGCCGAACGTGGAAGGGCTGCTCCCCACGGTCGGCGACCGCTTCCTGCACCTGATCCTGCCGACCCTGACCCTGACCCTGATGGGCTACGTCGGCTATCACCTCACGCAGCGTTCGCTCCTGCTGGACATGATCAACGCCGACTTCGTGCGCACCGCCCAGGCCACCGGGCTCACCCGGGCCCAGGCGATCCGCAGACACGCCCTGCGGACCGCGCTCATACCGACGGCGACGTCCGTGGCCTTCAGCATCCCGGCCATCTTCACCGGGGCGATCATCACGGAGACGATCTTCGGCTGGAACGGCATGGGCCGCTACTTCATCCAGACCATCAGCAAGAACGACGTGCACGGCACGGTCGCGACGGCCGCCTTCGCCGCCGCCCTCACGGCGATCGGCGCGATCCTCGCGGACATCGCCACGGTCTTCCTCGACCCGAGAGTGAGAGTGAGCTGACGTGGCCACAGAGGTGACCACCGGTGCCCCGGCCCGTGCGAACGCGGACCAGGTGCCACAAGCGGCGCTCCCCCCGCAGAGCTACGGGCGCGACCTCGGTCTCGGCCGGCTCTATCTGAGGCGCTTCCTGCGCAACCGCCTCGCCGTCGTCGGTGTGGTGATCTTCGTACTGCTGGTGCTGTTCAGCGCGTTCGGCGGTCTGTTCACGTCCTACGCGTACTCCGACGCGGACTTCGCCGCGCTCACCCAGCCGCCGAGCGCCGTCCACTGGTTCGGCACCAACCAGGGCGGCAACGACATCTACGCCTGCGCGGTGCACGGCCTCCAGCGCTCCCTGGCGATCGCAGTGAGCGTCTCCGTGCTGACCGTCGTCGTCGCCGCGGTCATCGGCTCCAGCGCCGCGTACTTCGGCGGCCGGGTCGAGAAGGCGACGCTCGCCGTCATCCACTTCCTGCTGATCGTCCCCTCCTTCCTCATCCTCGCCCTGGTCTCCAACCGCCTCGCCGGCGACTGGCGGGTCCTCATCGTCGTGCTGACGGTGTTCGGCTGGATGTCCACCGCGCGGGTCATCTGGTCCGTCTCGACCTCACTGCGTGAACGGGACTACGTGACGGCGGCGGAGTTCATGGGTGTCAGCCCGCTGCGCATCATCCTGCGCCACATCATCCCCAACCTCGGCTCGCTGCTGATCGTCAACCTGACGCTCGGTGTCGTGGCGACCGTACTCAGCGAGACCGCCCTGTCCTTCCTCGGATTCGGCGTGCAGACGCCGGACGTCTCCCTCGGCACGATGCTCGCGGACGGTGCGAGCACCGTCACGAGCGCTCCCTGGCTCTTCGCCTTCCCCGCAGGTCTGGTCGTCCTGCTCACCGTGTCGATGACCTTCGTCGGTGACGGACTTCGCGACGCCCTGGACCCCACATCCGTGACCGGCGCGGCAGGAGGCCGACGATGACAGCCGCGACGGCACTCTCCAAGGCCGCACGGCCCGGTGACACCACCGAGCCCGTGCTCTCCGTGCGGGACCTGCGGATCTCCTTCCCCTCCGAGTCCGGCCCGGTCGAGGCGGTGCGCGGCGTCGGCTTCGACCTCCTTCCGGGCCGGACCCTCGGCATCGTCGGCGAGTCCGGCTCGGGCAAGTCGGCCACCGCCATGGGCATCATGGGCCTGCTGCCGCCCTCCGCCGACCTGAGCGGCCAGGTGCTGCTCGGCGGCCGGGACCTGATCGGCCTCGGCGACAAGGCACTGTCCGAAGTGCGGGGCAACGCCATCGGCATGGTCTTCCAGGACCCGCTGTCCGCCCTCACGCCGATCTTCTCCGTGGGCCGCCTGCTCTCCGACACCCTGCGGATCCACCAGGACCTGACGAAGCGGGCAGCCTGGGAACAGGCCGTCGAGCTGCTCGACCTCGTCGGCATCCCCGACCCACGGGGCCGGGCCCGGTCCTTCCCGCACGAGTTCTCCGGCGGCATGCGACAGCGCGTCGTCATCGCCATGGCGATCGCCAACAAGCCGTCCGTCCTCGTCGCGGACGAGCCCACCACCGCGCTCGACGTCACCGTGCAGGCCCAGATCCTCGACGTCCTGCGGCTGGCGCAGAAGGAGACCGGCGCCGGCCTCGTCCTCATCACCCACGACCTCGGGGTCGTCGCAGGCCACGCGGACGACATCGCCGTCATGTACGCCGGCCGGTTCGTGGAACGGGCCGGCGTCGACGAGCTGTTCCGCCGGCCGGTCATGCCGTACACCGCGCGGCTCCTCGCCGCCGTGCCGACCGTGGACAGCGGGGTGCACCGGCCCCTCCTCCCGATCGGCGGGGAGCCGCCCGCCCTGGTGGGCCTGCCGGCCGGCTGCCCCTTCGCGAGCCGCTGCGCGGTCGCTCTCGACGAGTGCCGCACCGACGAACCCGCACTGCGCGAGGTCACCGGGCACGGGGACGTGGCCTGCCTGCGCGCCGAAGAGATCGCCGACGGCTCGCTGGATCCCGCGGGGGACACCGCACGCGCCGCTCAGGAGACCCGCCCCGACCGCGTGGCGGCGGGTGAGGTGGTGCTCCGCGTCGAGGGCCTCGTCAAGACCTTCCCGGTCACCAAGGGCGCCGTTCTCAAGCGCCGGGTCGGGACGCTGCACGCCGTGAACCGGGTGAGCTTCGAGCTGCGCGCCGGGGAGACCCTGGGGCTGGTGGGCGAGTCGGGCAGCGGCAAGACCACGACCCTGTTGGAGATCCTCCGGCTCAGGCAGCCCGAGGGCGGCCGGATCGAGATCGCCGGCACCGATGTCGGCGCGGCCGGTTCCGCCGCTCGGGTAAGGGAGTTGAGGCGGGACGTACAGATCGTCATGCAGGACCCGCTGGGCGCCCTGGACCCGCGGCTGCCCGTCTTCCAGCTGCTGGCCGAACCCCTGCAGGCCATCGGGCGGGACCGGGCGTCGATCCGCTCCCGGATCGGCGAACTGCTGGCGCTGGTCGGGCTGGACACCGCGGTGAGCGACCGCTTCCCGGCCGCCCTCTCCGGCGGCCAGCGCCAACGGGTGGGCATCGCGCGGGCCCTGGCGACCGAGCCGAAACTGCTCGTCCTGGACGAGCCGCTCTCGGCCCTGGACGTCTCGGTGCAGGCCGGGGTGATCAACCTCCTTGCGCGGCTCAAGCGCGAACTCGGCCTCGCCTATCTCGTGGTCGCCCACGACCTGGCGGTGGTCCGGTACATCTCCGACCGCATCGCGGTGATGTACCTGGGGCACATCGTCGAGACCGGGGACACCGAGACGATCTTCTCCGATCCGAAGCATCCGTACACCCGGGCGCTGCTGTCGGCGATCCCGGTGCCCGACCCGCCGCTGGAACGCACCCGTGAGCGCGTCGTGCTGGAGGGCGAGCAGCCGAGCGCCGACCGGGTCCCGGCGGGCTGTGTCTTCGTCGACCGCTGTCCGCTCTACCGCCTCGCCGGCGAGGACGTGCGTCAGCGCTGTCGCACGGAACGCCCCGCGCCGACGCAGGTGGCGGGGCATCCCGGCCACCGGTACGCCTGTCACGCCGTCTGAGGCCGGCCGGCCGCCGGGCTCCCTGTCCACTCCACCGAACCAGAAGGAACCATTTCGCCATGCGCGCCAGACTTGCCCTGCCGATCGCCCTCGTCGCCGCCGTCTCCGTCGCGGCCACCGCGTGCCAGTCCTCCTCCGGCAAGGACACGGACGGTCCGGACGGGAAGGACGCCCCCAAGGCCGCGTCGGCTGCCGTCGACTACAACCCCCAGCCGTACGAGAAGATCAAGGACGGCGGCACGTACACGACGGTCGGGACCTTCGACGACCAGGGCAACCCGTTCAACGTCAATGCCACATTGACCGCGTCCCGGGTCTGGGGCTGGTACAACGCCGCCGCGATCACGTACTCGCCCACCGGCGAGGTGCAGTACAACCCGGACTACTACAGCGACGTGAAGGTCGCCGTCGAGGGCGGCAACCAGAAGGTCACCCTGACGATCAACCCGAAGGCCACGTTCAACGACGGCACGCCGGTCGACTGGACGGCGATCAAGGCCACCTGGAAGGCCAACAACGGCTCGGACAAGGACTTCGCGGCCTCGTCCACGGACGGCTACGACCAGATCACCTCCGTCGAGCAGGGCAAGAACGCCAAGCAGGCCGTGATCAGCTTCAAGGGTGTCAACGCCTCCTGGTCGACCCTGTTCACCACCTTCCTGCATCCCAAGGCCGCCACGGTCGACAACTTCAACAAGGCGTACGTCAAGAAGGCCCACCCGGAATGGGGCGCGGGCCCGTACACCGTCGGCAAGTGGGACACGCACTCGGGCAACATCACCTTCGTCCGCAACCCGAAGTGGTGGGGCAAGAAGGGCAAGCTCGACAAGCGCGTCTACGTCAACCTGGAGCCGACCGCGGCGGTCAACGCCTTCAAGAACGGCCAGCTCGACTACACCTCCGCCGTCGACGCGGAGAGCCTCAAGCAGATCAAGGGACTCAAGGGCACGGAGATCCGCAGCGGCGGCAGCCCGTTCGAGTACTCGCTCTACTTCAACACGAAGTCCGCGGTCCTCGCGGACAAGGCCGTCCGCAAGGCCATCGAGCAGAGTGTCGACCGCGCGCAGATCGCGAAGATCCAGTTCCAGGGGCTCGACTACAAGGAGCCGCTGCCCGGCTCGGCCGTGCTGTACAGCTTTCAGAAGGGCTACGAGGACAACCTCTCGGCCGTACTGAAGTACGCACCGGACGAGGCCGGCAAGAGCCTCGACGCGGCAGGCTGGAAGCCCGGCTCGGACGGGGTCCGCGTCAAGGACGGCAAGAAGCTCGAAGTCGGGTACACGCTCCTGGGGGACGACCCGCTGGAGAAGGCCACCGCCGGCGCCTTCGCCGCGATGCTGAAGCCCGTCGGTATCGACCTCGTCATCAAGAAGGGTGACGACGCGGACTTCTCGAAGGTGCTCAGCGACCGCAGATTCGACCTCTTCCTGTCGGGCAACCGCTCCATGGACCCGTACGGGGCCCGCTACCTGTGCGACTTCTACTGCTCGGACCGTGACTCCAACATCACCGGCGCGGGCTCGCCGGAGCTGGACAAGGAGATCCGCGCCACGACCGGGATCGCCGACCTGGACGAGCAGGCCGCGGCGGTCAACAAGGTCGAGCAGAAGGCGCTCAAGCAGTACGCCTTCCTGCCGCTCTTCAGCGGCCCGTCGACCTACGGAGTGAAGAAGGGGCTCGCCAACGTCGGCGCGACCATCTTCTACACCCCGCTTCCGGAGACCGTCGGCTGGGAGAAGTGACGCACGGCTGACCGAACAGGTCGGCCCCCTGCGCGACGTGCCTGGCGCCGCACCGCATCGGCGGTGCGGCGCCAGGCACGTCTCAGCCCGCCGAAACGCTGCTGGCCAGTGCCTCGGACAGTTCCTTGGCGGCCTGCTGCAGGATCGGCACGATCCGCTCGGTGGCCGCCTCGGTCACCCGGCCCGCCGGACCGGAGATCGAGATCGCGGCAGAGGTGGGGGAGTCGGGTACCGAGACCGCCAGGCAGCGGACCCCTATCTCCTGCTCGTTGTCGTCCACCGCGTAGCCCGCCCTGCGGACCTGCTCCAGCGCGTCCAGGAAGCCGTCGGGCGTGGTGATCGTCTTCTCGGTGGCGGCCGGCATCCCGGTGCGCGCGAGCAGTGCCCGTACCTCGTCCGGCGGGGTGTGGGCCAGCAGCGCCTTGCCGACGCCGGTGGAGTGCGGCAGCACCCGGCGGCCCACCTCGGTGAACATGCGCATCGAGTGCTTGGACGGCACCTGCGCCACGTACACGATCTCGTCGCCGTCGAGCAGCGCCATGTTCGCGGTCTCGCCGGTCTCCTCGACCAGCCGCGCGAGATACGGGCGGGCCCAGGTGCCGAGCAGCCGGGACGCGGACTCGCCGAGCCGGATCAGGCGCGGGCCGAGCGCATAGCGCCGGTTGGGCTGCTGGCGGACATATCCACAGACCACAAGCGTGCGCATCAGCCGGTGAATGGTGGGCAGCGGCAGTCCGCTGCTCGCGGAGAGCTCACTCAGACCGACCTCGCCCCCCGCATCGGCCATCCGCTCCAGCAGATCGAAGGCGCGCTCAAGGGACTGCACACCGCCGCTGGGTCCGGCGGGCTTGGAGTCGGAAGTGCTGGCGTGGGACGGCGGCACGTCAACGGTCCTTTCGAAGCGGAAGAGCAAGGCAGCAGCCTACCGGGCGCTTCCCGATCGGCCCACTGTTCCACGGTCGGCGTCCTGGCCGGTCAGGGCCCGTTTGTCCGGGTGTCCGCAGACCCCCCGGTGGTTCTGCCGCACCGTGTCTGGCCTATTCTACATTCCGCTCTGTGAAATTAGTCTTTTACTTTGTGGAAACCTCCAGTGGATGTCCGAGTGGTCCGCCGGTTGCCCGACGCAGAGAATGGGGGTCTTGACGGGCCGCTTTCCCGAGTGAAGACTCCTTCAACAGTTCGTTGAATTAATGATGTGGGGAGCACGGGTGTCCGCTACGGACGAGAAGCTGGTACTGCGCTCGACGCGCGTCGTCACTCCCGAGGGGACGCGGCCCGCCACGGTCGCCGTCGCCGCCGGGAAGATCGAAGCGGTCCTGCCGTACGACGCCGAGGTGCCGCCGGGCGCCCGGCTCGAGGACTTCGGCGACGATGTGCTGCTGCCGGGGCTCGTGGACACCCATGTCCACGTGAACGACCCCGGGCGCACCGAGTGGGAGGGGTTCTGGACCGCCACCCGCGCCGCCGCGGCCGGCGGGATCACCACCCTGCTCGACATGCCGCTCAACTCGCTCCCGCCGACCACCACCGTCGAGAACCTGCGCGTCAAGCAGCAGGTGGCCGCCCCCAAGGCGCACATCGACACGGGCTTCTGGGGCGGTGCGATCCCCTCGAACGTCAAGGACCTGCTACCGCTGTACGAGGCCGGCGTCTTCGGCTTCAAGTGCTTCCTGTCGCCCTCCGGCGTCGAGGAGTTCCCCGAACTGGACCAGGAGCAGCTGGCCCGGTCGATGACGGAGATCGCCGGCTTCGGCGGCCTGCTGATCGTGCACGCCGAGGACCCGCACCACCTGGAGTCCGCGCCGCAGCGCAGCGGCCCCGCCTACGCCGACTTCCTCGCCTCCCGGCCGCGCGACGCCGAGAACACCGCGATCGAGGGGCTGATCGCCCACGCCAAGCGGCTGAACGCCCGCGTCCACGTACTGCATCTGTCCTCCAGCGACGCGCTGCCGCTGATCGCCGCCGCCAAGCGCGAGGGCGTCCGGGTCACGGTCGAGTCCTGCCCGCACTTCCTCACCCTCACCGCCGAGGAAGTCCCCGACGGCGCCACCGAGTTCAAGTGCTGCCCGCCCATCCGCGAGGCGGCCAACCAGGACGCGCTGTGGGCGGGTCTCGCCGACGGCACCATCGACTGCATCGTCTCCGACCACTCGCCCTGCACCACCGACCTCAAGACGCCGGACTTCGCCTCCGCGTGGGGCGGCATCTCCTCCCTCCAGCTGGGGCTGCCCGCCATCTGGACCGAGGCCCGCAGGCGCGGCCACTCGCTCGACGACGTCGCCCGCTGGATGTCGGCCGCCCCCGCCGAGCTGGCCGGACTGCGCAACAAGGGCGCGATCGAGGCCGGCCGCGACGCCGACTTCGCCGTCCTGGCCCCCGACGCGACCTTCACCGTCGACCCGGCCGAGCTCTTCCACCGCAACCAGGTCACCGCGTACGCCGGCCGGACCCTGCACGGGGTCGTCCGGTCGACCTGGCTGCGCGGCGTGCGGATCGCGGCGGACGGCACCCTCGCCGAACCCACCGGCCGCCTCCTCGAAAGGACCCGCTGACCATGACGGCGACAGCGCACTTCACCGGCGACGCGAGCCCCTACGGCGGCGGCGACCCGTACGCCGACTACCGCACCGCGGACTTCCCCTTCACCCACCTCGTCGACCTCGCCGACCGGCGTCTCGGCGCGGGGGTGATCGCCGCCAACGACGAGTTCTTCGCGGAGCGCGAGAACCTGCTGAAGCCGGAGCCCGCCCACTTCGACCCCGAGCGCTTCGGCCACAAGGGCAAGATCATGGACGGCTGGGAGACGCGCCGCCGCCGTGGCGTGAGCGCCACCCAGCCCCACCCCGTGGACGAGGACCACGACTGGGCGCTGGTCCGCCTCGGTGCGCCCGGGGTCGTGCACGGAATCGTCGTCGACACCGCCCACTTCCGCGGCAACTACCCCCAGGCGGTCTCCGTCGAGGCGGTCTCCCTGCCCGGCTCCCCGTCACCCGAGGACCTCTGCGCCCCCGACGTGAAGTGGACAACACTCGTACCCCGTACGGCAGTCGGTGGCCACGCGGCCAACGGGTTCGCCGTCGGGACGCGACAGCGCTTCACCCACCTGCGGGTCAGCCAGCACCCCGACGGCGGCATAGCCCGGCTCCGGGTGTACGGCGAAGTCGCCCCCGACCCCGCCTGGCTGACGGCGCTCGGCACCTTCGATCTGGTCGCGCTGGAGAACGGCGGCCGGGTGGAGGACGCCTCCGACCGCTTCTACTCCCCGGCGACCAACACCATCCAGCCCGGCCGGTCCCACAAGATGGACGACGGCTGGGAGACCCGGCGCCGGCGCGACAAGGGCAACGACTGGATCCGCTACCGCCTGGTCGAGCAGGCGGAGATCCGGGCGGTCGAGATCGACACCGCCTACCTGAAGGGCAACTCCGCGGGCTGGGCGAGCCTTTCGGCCCGGGACGGGGAGGGCGGCGAATGGGCCGAGGCACTGCCCAGGACCCGGCTGCAGCCCGACACCAACCACCGCTTCGTGCTGCCGGAGGCCGTGCGGGCCGGCGAGGTGCGCATCGACATCTTCCCGGACGGCGGAATCTCGCGGCTGCGGCTCTTCGGCGCGCTGACCGAGCAGGGCGCGAAGCGGCTGGCCGCCCGCCATGTCGAGCTGGGCGGCTGACCCGAGCCCCTCCGGCAGCTGCCCGTATTCGGGCGATACCGTACGGCTGCGGGACCCTGCCCGGGTTGCCGCACGCCCCGAGCAGGAGTCGTCATGATCTTCATCGCCGTCAGGTTCACCGTCCGCAGCGCCGAGCGCGACAACTGGCTCCCGGCCGTCGAGGACTTCACCCTCGCCACCCGGCAGGAGCCGGGCAACCTGTTCTTCGACTGGTCCTACAGCGTGGAGAACCCGGACCAGTTCGTGCTGCTGGAGGCGTTCGCCTCGGCCGAGGCGGGTGCGGCGCATGTGAAGTCCGCGCACTTCGCGGCGGCGCTGGACCGGATGGCGGACCTGGTGGCGTCGACACCCGAGATCATCAACGTCGAGGTGCCGGGCGAGGGCTGGTCGCGGATGGCGGAGCTGCAGCCGCGCACGAGCTGAGACGGGGCCGCGGCGCAACCGCGCCGCGGCCCGCCGCTCAGAACTCCTCGTGCGCCTCGGGGTCCCCGCCGAACCGCTCCCGCGGTCCGGCTGCGATGCGCGCCAGCTCGTCCGCGGTCAGCTCGAAGCCGAACAGGTCGAGGTTCTCGCCCTGGCGCCCCGGGTCGGCGGACTTCGGGATCGGCACGGCCCCCAGCTGGGTGTGCCAGCGCAGCACCGCCTGTCCGGGCGTCACGCCGTGCGCCCGGGCGACGGCGACCGGTCCGGGGTCGGCCAGCAGGTCATGGCCGCGGCCCAGCGGGCTCCAGCTCTCCGTGACGATGCCCTTGGCGGCGTGCACGGCCCGGAGCTCCTCCTGCGGCAGCCGCGGATGCATCTCGATCTGGTTGACGGCGGGCAGCACCCCCGTCTCCCGCTCCAGCCGGGCGAGGTGCTCCGCGGTGAAGTTGGAGACCCCGATCGACCGGACGAGCCCGTCCTCGCGGAGCCGGATCATGGCCTTCCAGGTGTCCACGTACAGATCGACGCGCGGCAGCGGCCAGTGGATGAGGTAGAGGTCCACGTAGGTCAGGCCCAGGTTGCGGCGGGACTCCTCGAACGAGGCCAGTGTCTTCTCGTAGCCGTGATGCCGGCCCGGCACCTTGGTGGTGACGAAGACGTCCTGACGGGGGACGCCGCTGCGGGCGATCCCGCGGCCGGTGCCGGTTTCGTTGCCGTAGTTCAGCGCCGTGTCGACGAGCCGGTAGCCGAGCCCCAGGGCCCCGGCGACGGCTTTCTCCGCCGCGTCGTCGTCCAGCGGCCAGGTGCCGAGCCCGACTGCGGGGACGGTACGGCCGTCGTTCAGGGTGTGCGCCGGGGTCTCGGACATGATCTTCCCTTCTCGCCGGATGGCTGCCCGGCCAGCCTATGGGCTGTCCCGTGGTCCGGACGGGGGACCGGTGGCAGGGTGGGGCCCCACCCTGCCACCGGGCTCAGGCGGCGTGACCGCCGTCCACCACGATCTCCGTGCCGGTGATGTACGCGGCCTCGTCCCCGGCCAAGTAGGCGATCAGGGACGCCACTTCACCGGTCGTCCCGAACCGGTCCAGTGCCGTCCCGGCCCGCTGTCCGGCGGCGAACGGGCCGTCCGCCGGATTGAGGTCGGTGTCCACCGGCCCCGGCTGGACCAGATTGACGGTGATTCCCCGCGGGCCGAGCTCGCGGGCGAGCGGCTTGGTGAGGCCGGACAGTGCCGACTTGCTCATCGCGTAGAGCGTGCCGCCGGGGCCGCCCGCGAACCGGCTCAGGGCCGTACCGAGCGAGATGATGCGGCCGCCGCGCTCCATCACTCCGGCCGCCGCCCGGCAGGCCAGGAAGACGGCCCGCACGTTGACGGCGAGCACCCGGTCGACATCGGCGGTGGTGAGTCCTTCGATCGGGCCGAGGACGCCGATGCCCGCGTTGTTCACCAGGACGTCGAGACGGCCGAAGGTCTCCGCCACCCGGTGCACCGCCGCCGGGACGGCCTCCGGGTCGGCCGAGTCGGCGCGCAGGGCGACGGCGCGGCGGCCGCACGCCTCGATCTTCCGCACGACCTCCTGTGCGGCGTCCTCGTCCCGGGCGTAGGTCAGTGCCACATCGGCCCCGTCCCGGGCGAGCCGCAGGGCGGTCGCGGCGCCGATGCCGCGGCTGCCGCCGGTGACGAGCGCGGTCCGGTTCGAGCTGACGGTGCTGGTGCTGTTCATCAGGGGTTTCCTGTCCTTGCCGGTGGTACTGGCTGTTGGCTGACAAGAACAAGAAAAGCCCTTCGCCGGACCGGATACCGGCGGGAAACGGACGCCCACTCCGGTACGGCTCAGGGATGCTCGCCCGGCTGGCTGCCTGGTCAACTCCCCTGCGAAGGGCTCCAGTCGGGTGAGCGGCCGAGCGTCGTCAGGACGATCCGGAAGGTGTCCGTCCCCGCCCCGTCCTCGGGGGCCAGGGCGGGCGCGAAGGCCGCGTCCGGCCGTTCGCGCCGCTGCCCGCCGGGTACCCGCAGCGCGATCGGCAGCGCGGCCTCGACGACGGCCGGCGGGAACCCGGTCCGCATCCCGAGCGTGGCCGCCGCGTCCCAGGAGTGCACGACGTAGTCGATGAAGTGGAAGCCGATCGCGGTGGGTGCGGCGAACGTCGTGGCGGCGTCGATCTCCGGAAGCGTGAACCGCGCGTCGAGCACGCCGGGTTGTGCGAACGCCGCAAGCACCAGGTCGGCCGTCTCGCGGTACCGGGCGGCCGGATCGTCCCCGTCGAAGGAAGGGGTCTGCCACACGGCCGCATCGCCCCCCTCGCCCCGCGCGGCGGCGGCGAATCCGAGGTGCTGGGCGCCCATGTGCTCTACGAGGCGGCGCAGATTCCAGCGCGAGCAGGGCGTGGGCCGGTCCCAGTCGCCGCGGCCGGCGCTCTCCACGACGCGTACCGATTCCAGCACGGCGGCGCGGTCGAGTCGCACGATGTCGATGTCCATGTCCGGTTCCCTCTGCTCGGCATGCTGGCCATGACTGCCTACAAGGATACAACTGGACGAACGATCGTGCTGTTAGTTTCACCCGGAGGGGCACCGCACACCTGCCGGGACGTTTCCCCCGGCCTTCTGCGGATCGGCCCTTCTACGGTTCGGGCGGCAGGGACGACGGATCCACCGCCACCGCCCGCAGCCGCCCCAGGATCGCGCGCGCCGCCCTCGTATAGCTCTCGGAGCTGTCGCGGAGGACAGAGTCGCCGTTGGCCAGCTCCAGGAACGCGATGATCTCGAAGGCGAGCTGGGGGACGTCGCAGTCCGCCCGGATCTCGCCCAGCACCCGCGCCTCCTCGATCCGCCGCTCCACGAAGGCGACCCAGCCGGCCTGTGCGGCGACGATCGCGTCGTGCACCGCGCCCTCGCGCGCGTCGAACTCGGCGATGGCCGCGTAGAAGAAGCAGCCGCCCGGGAACACCCGCTGTTGCGAGTACGCGATCCAGCGCTCGTACAACTGCCGGATCCGCCCCAGCCCGGCCGGCGCGGCCCGCACCGGCTGCACGACGTGCTCGTCGTACACCGCGACGGCGGCGCGCACGGTGGCCAGCTGGAGCTCCTCCTTGGAGCCGAAGAGGGCGAAGACGCCGCTCTTGCTCAGCCGGAGCTCGGTGGCGAGCCGGCCGAGCGAAAGGCCTTCCAGGCCCTCCACCGACGCGACCGCGGCGGCGTGCGCGAGGACCAGCTGCCGGGTGCGGTTGCCCCGTTCAACCCTTCCGTCCTGGCGTGCTCCCGCCATCTGACGACTCCGTGCTCGGTGAGGTTCGGGGCGGCCGTCGGGCCGGTCCCTGGGCTCCCATTCTAGGAGGGCGGGCGGTACCGTGATCGTTCCGCGTGCGAGCCAGTGAGGTCTCCACACCGTGTCTGTGGAGAACTCAGGAGTCCGGGTGTCCTCGATCGCCGTGCCCACCCTCGCCCCGCCGCGCCGGGCATGGCTCACCGATCTGCCCGTGCTGCTCGTCGCGGTGGTCTGGGGATCCAGCTACCTGGCCGCCAAGGGCATCACCACGACGCAGACCGTCATCGCCGTCCTCGTTCTCAGGTTCGCCGTCGTGCTGCCGGTCCTGGTGATCGCCGGACGACGCCGGCTGAGGGCGCTGAGCGCGGCCCAGTGGCGCGGTGCGGGGCTGCTCGGCCTGGTGCTCAGCGGGATCTTCCTGGTGGAGACGTACGGCGTCGTGCACACCTCGGCGACCAACGCCGGGCTCATCATCAGCCTCACCATGATCTTCACCCCGCTCGCCGAGGCCGCCGTGACACGGGTCCGGCCGACCGGTACCTTCCTCGCCGCCGCCGGACTCTCCGTGGCCGGTGTCGTGCTGCTGACCCAGGGCGGCGGATTCACCAGCCCCTCGGGCGGCGACCTGCTGATGCTGGCCGCCGCCCTCGCCCGTACGCTCCACGTGCTGCTGATGGCGCGCATCAAGTCCGTCCGGTCGGCGGACTCGCTGTCGCTGACGACCGTCCAGCTCGGCAGCGCCGTGGCCGTCTTCGCGATGCTGGCCGCCATGCCCGGCACCGGGGAGTCGCCGTGGTCGGTGGCGGCCGGTTTCGGGGTCCGGGAGTGGAGCGGGCTGCTCTTCCTGTCGGTGTTCTGCACGCTCTTCGCGTTCTTCGTGCAGATGTGGTCCGTGCGCCGCACCTCGCCGTCCCGGGTCAGCCTGCTGCTCGGTACGGAACCGCTCTGGGCCGCCGCCGTCGGCATCGCGATCGGCGGCGAACGGCTGGGCGTTCCCGGGGTCGCGGGTGCGCTGCTGGTGCTGGCCGGCACGGCCTGGGGGCGCCGCAGCGCGGACGCCGCTACTCCTTGACCGCGTCCGAAGCGATCATGATGGCGATCCCCGTCACCACCAGCACGATGTTGACGAAGAGCGTGTACTCGCCGAGGAAGGTGAGGCGCCGCACCACGCTGAAGAACCGGAACCAGTCGAACCATTCGTGGAGCAGCCCGGCGCCGCCCTGGACGAGGACGATGAAGCCGACCGACTCGCAGAGTTTCTTCATGGGAGCGAGCCTGGCGGCCGGGGCGCCGGCGCCGCGTCGGCCGGTCGTCTGCGCCGCTGGGCCGAAAGTCTTCCCTTCCGCGACTTTGGTCGCCTCCCGGCCCCGATCCGCCGGAAGCCGCACATCCGCTGCGTAGCTTTGTCGATATGACGCGTACGGAGTACCCCTGGCTGCTTCCCTCGGCGATGGCCGACCCCGAGCTGCCCGGCGACCGGGGCGCCCGGTCCCGCCGTACGGTGCGCGACTGGGTCGTCGACCTCACGGCGTTCCTCTGTGCGGCGGGGATCGGGATGGCGACCGTGGCCGCGATCGACGCCGACCACAGCACGCCCGACGGCGTGGTCTTCGTCGACTCGCTGATCGGCGCCGCGGCCTGCTGCGCGCTGTGGGTCCGGCGGCGGTGGCCGGTCGGACTCGCCGTAGCTCTCACGGTGCTGTCCACGGTGGAGCCCGTCGCGGCCGGCGCGCTGCTGGTGGCGCTGTTCAGCGTGGCCGTGCACCGGCCGTTCCGCCCCGTCGCGTTCGTCGGCGCGGGCGCCCTGGCCGTCGCCCCGCTCCAGCCGTATCTGCGCCCCGACCCGAACACCTCGTTCATCGCGTCCACGATCATCGGTGTGCTGCTGATCCTGCTGGTGCTCAGCTGGGGCATGGTCGTACGCTCCAGACGCCAGCTCGTCGTCACGCTGCGCGAGCGTGCCAGGCGCGCCGAGACCGAGGCCGGACTCCGGGCCGAACAGGCGCAGCGGCTGGCCCGCGAGGACATCGCCCGCGAGATGCACGACGTCCTCGCCCACCGGCTGACCCTGCTCAGCGTCCACGCCGGCGCCCTCGAATTCCGGCCCGACGCACCCCCGGCCGAGGTGGCCCGCGCCGCAGGAGTCATCCGGGACAGCGCACACGAGGCGCTCCAGGACCTCCGCGAGATCATCGGCGTCCTGCGCAGCCCGCGCGACAGCGAGGGTGACCGGCCGCAGCCCACCCTCGCCACCATGGACTCGCTGATCGCCGAGTCCCGGCTGGCCGGGATGAAGGTCACCCTGGACAACCGGCTCGCCGACCCGGCCGCGGCGCCCGCCGCCACCGGCCGCACCGTCTACCGCATCGCCCAGGAGGGCCTGACCAACGCCCGCAAGCACGCACCCGGCGCCGAGGTCGCCGTCACGGTCGGCGGCGGTCCGGGGCAGGGGATCACCGTCGAGGTGCGCAACCCGGCCCCAGACCGGCCCTTCGAGCAGGTGCCCGGATCCGGCCAGGGCCTCATCGGGCTGACCGAACGGGCGACCCTCGCCGGGGGCCGCCTCGACCACGGACCGGAACCGGGCGGCGGATTCGCGGTCCGGGCCTGGCTACCGTGGGCGTCATGACCACCCCGACTCCCACGCCTCCGGCGGCCAGGCCCGTCCGGCTGCTCATCGTCGACGACGACCCGCTCGTACGGGCCGGGCTCACCCTCATGCTCGGCGGCGCCGCCGACATCGACATCGTGGGGGAGGGGGCCGACGGCAGCGAGGCGGCCGAACTCGTCGACCGGCTCCGGCCGGACGTGGTCCTGATGGACATCCGGATGCCGGTCATGGACGGGCTGACCGCCACCGAGGCACTGCGCAGCCGCCCGGACGCGCCCGAGATCGTCGTCCTGACCACGTTCCACGCCGACGAACAGGTGCTGCGCGCGATCCGGGCCGGCGCCGCCGGCTTCGTGCTCAAGGACACCCCGCCCGCCCAGATCGTCGACTCCGTGCGGCGGGTGGCGGCCGGTGACCCGGTCCTGTCGCCCGCAGTCACCCGGCAGTTGATGGCCCGCGCGGCAGGCCCCGGCCAGGAGGAGAAGGCGGACCGCGCCCAACGGGCGCGCCGACGGCTCACGTTGCTCGCCGACAGGGAGCGCGAGGTGGCGATCGCCGTCGGGCACGGCCGCTCCAACGCCGAGATCGCCGCGGCGCTCTATCTGAGCGTCGCCACCGTGAAGACGCAGGTGTCACGCATTCTCGCCAAGTTCGAGTTCAACAACCGCGTCCAGATCGCCCTGCTGGTCCACGACGCGGGCCTGCTGGACGACGGTGACGGGGACACGGCCTGAGCGCAACCCTTCGTCCGGACCGGGCCCGGCGGCATACGCTGTTCGGGCCGGTCCTGGCGGCCGGCCCGAACAGACCGGGAGGGTGGGCCCTTGTCCGAAGTCGAGGTAGACCTGCGTGGAGTCGCGGACTTCACCGCGAATCCGCATCCGTACTACGCGAAGCTGCGCGCGGCGGGTCCGGTGCACGCCGTCCGCACCGACGACTTCGACCGGGTGTGGCTCGTCGTCGGGTACGACGAGGGGCGCACCGTCCTGGCCGACCAGCGGTTCGGCAAGGACTGGCGGACGCTGCCGGGACAGGTGGGCACGGGCGACCCGATCAACGCCAACATGCTGGAGATGGACGCACCCGACCACACCCGGCTGCGCAAGCTGGTCGCCCGGGAGTTCACCCCGCGCCGGGTCGAGGCGCTGCGGCCCCGCGTGCAGCAGATCACCGACGGACTGCTCGACGCGATGCTGCCCGCAGGGCAGGCGGACCTGGTCGACGCGCTCGCCTTCCCGCTGCCGATGACCGTCATCTGTGAGCTCATCGGCGTGCCGGACCTGGACCGGGACGGCTTTCGCCGGCTGTCGAACGACGTGGTCTCCCCGGCCGGTGCGCAGGAGGAGGGCGAAGCGGTCCGGGCCATGGGCGCCTACCTCGCCGAACTGATCGAGGACAGACGCCGCTCGCCCGGCGATGACCTGCTGAGCGCACTGATCGCCGCACGGTACGAGGACGATAAGGGGCTGTCGCCCGACGAACTGGTCGGCATGGCCTTCCTGCTGCTCGTGGCCGGCCATGAGACCACGGTCAACCTGATCTCCAACGGCGTGCGGGCGCTCCTGGCGCATCCCGCTCAACTTGCCGTCTTGCGGGCAGACTTCGGGCTGATCGACGGCGCGGTGGAGGAGATGCTCCGGTACGAGGGGCCGGTGGAGACCGCCACCTTCCGCTTCACCCGGGAGCCGGTGACGATCGGCTCCACCCGCATCGCGGCCGGTGAACCGGTCCTGGTCGCCCTGGCAGGCGGTGACCGTGACCCCGCCCGCTTCCCGCAGCCCGACAGCTTCGACATCCGGCGTGACGCCCAGGGACACCTGGCCTTCGGGCACGGAGTGCACTTCTGCCTGGGTGCGCCGCTGGCCCGGATGGAGGGGCGCATCGCGATCCGGACGCTCCTGGAGCGGTGCCCGGGCCTGGAGCTCGATCCGGACGCCGGGGAGCCCGACTGGCTGCCGGGGATGCTGATCCGCGGAACACGCACGCTCCCCGTGCGCTGGTGAGGAGTGAAGGGAACGCCATGACCGGACTCGACCTGCGCACGGCCCAGAAGGTGCTCGACAGCCAGCCCTTCAGCGGGCTCGTCGGCGCGCACCTCACGGAGTTCGGCGGCGGCGCGGCCACCCTGGAGATCGAGGGGCGCGCGGAACTCCAGCAGCAGAACGGCTTCCTGCACGGCGGCGTACTCGCCTACGCCGCCGACAACGCGATCACCTTCGCCGCCGGAACGACGCTCGGCCCGGCCGTGCTCACCGGCGGCTTCTCGATCCAGTACCTCCGTCCCGCCACCGGCACCGCACTCGTCGCCCGGGCGGCGGTCGTCCACACCGGCCGCCGGCAGGCCGTCGTGCGCTGCGATCTGTTCGTCGTGGGAGAGGGCGGCGCGGAGAACCTCTGCGCGGTCGCCCAGGGCACCGTGCTGAGCGCCACATCATCCTGAAGGAGCCTGCCTTGACCACGGAAGCCATAGTCGACCTCGGAGCGCTCGGCGAGCGGTTCACCCGCGATCCCTACCCCGTCTACGCGGAGCTGCGGGCCCGCGGCCCCGTCCACCGGGTCCGCATCCCGGAGGGTACCGACGCCTGGCTCGTCGTCGGGTACGAGGAGGGCCGGGCCGCGCTCGCCGACCAGCGGCTCTCCAAGCAGTGGCGCAACGCCTCACCCGCGCTCGGCGTCCACCAGGTCGCCTCGGGGACGTCCATGCTCAGCACGGACGCGCCCGTCCACACCCGCCTGCGCAAGCTGGTGACCCGGGAGTTCACCCCGCGCCGGATGCAGCAGCTCGTCCCGCGTGTGCAGCAGATGACGGACGAGCTGCTCGACACGATGCTGGCGCGGCCCGGCCGCGCGAGCGACCTCGTCGAGTCCCTGGCGTTCCCGCTGCCGATGTCCGTCATCTGCGAACTGCTCGGGGTGCCCTTCCTGGACCGCGAGGCCTTCCGGGCGTGGTCCAACACGGTGGTGTCCTCCATCGACGCCGGGGCACGCCGGGCGGCGACCGCCGAGATGTCCGGCTTCCTGACCGGGCTGCTCAGCGACAAACGGAAACAGCCGGGCGAGGACCTGATGAGCGCGCTGATCCACACGGCCGACGAGGAGGGTGACCGGCTCTCCGGCGAGGAACTGATGGGGATGGCCTGGCTGTTGCTCGTCGCGGGCCACGAGACGACGGTGAACCTCATCGCCAACGGGGTGCTCGCCCTGCTCACCCACCCGCAACAGCTCGGCGCCCTGCGCGCCGACCCCGGCCTCATCGACGGCGCGGTGGAGGAGATGCTCCGCTACGCGGGACCCGTCGAGACACCCACGTACCGCTTCACCACCGAGCCGCTCGACATCGCGGGCACGGTGATCCCGGGCGGCGGCGAGCTGGTCCTGGTCGCGATGGCCGATGCCAACCGCGACCCGGACCGCTACCCGGACCCGGACCGTTTCGACATCACCCGGGACGCCCGCGGGCACGTCGCCTTCGGCCACGGAATCCACTACTGCCTGGGAGCGCCGCTGGCCCGGATCGAGGCCGCGGTCGCCATCGGGTCGCTGCTGGAGCGCTGCCCGGAGCTGGCGCTGGACGCGGATCCGCAGACGCTGGACTGGCGTACGGGGATGCTCATCCGGGGGCCGGAGGCGCTGCCGGTCAGGTGGTGAGGCACCGACGGCCTCCGTGCGCGGTCCGGTTCAGGCCCCCGGGATCTCGGTGAGCTCCACGGGCCGGCGTTCCCGCCGTGAGACCTCGCACGCCTCGGCGACCCGCAGGGCGTGCAGGGCCTCCCGGCCGTCGCACGGGTTGGCCGCCTCGCCACGCACCAGGCGCACGAAGGCGTCCAGTTCGGCCTCGTACGCCGGGCCGAAGCGCTCCAGGAAGCCCGGCCACGGCTTGGCCGGGGCGCCGGGGCCCTGTGGTTCGGCCGAGGTGAGCGGCGTGCGCTCGTCGAGGCCGACCGCGATCTGGTCCAGCTCGCCCGCGAGCTCCATCCGCACGTCGTACCCGGCGCCGTTGCAGCGGGTCGCCGTCGCCGTGGCGAGGGTGCCGTCGTCGAGTGTCAGCAGCGCCGCCGCGGTGTCCACGTCACCGGACTCGCGGAACATCGCGGGCCCGCGGTCCGAGCCGGCGGCGTACACCTGGGCCACCTCACGGCCCGTCACCCAGCGCACCATGTCGAAGTCGTGGATCAGACAGTCCCGGTACAGCCCGCCGGAGAGCGGCAGGTAGGCCGCGGGCGGCGGCTCCGGGTCGGAGGTCACCGTGCGGACGGTGTGCACCCGGCCGAGCGCCCCGCTCCGCACCGCGGCCCGCGCCGCCGCGTACCCCGCGTCGAACCTGCGCATGAAGCCCAGCTGGAGCACGCTCCCGGCCCGCTCGGCCTCGCGCAGGGCGGCCAGCGTGCCCGTCAGGTCCAGCGCCACGGGCTTCTCGCAGAACGCGGGCAGCCCGGCGCGGGCGGCCCGGCCGATCAGCTCGGCGTGCGCGGCGGTGGCCGAGGCGATGACCACGGCGTCCAGGCCCGCTTCGAACACCTCGGCGGCGGAGCCGACGGCGACCGCTCCGGTCCGGCCCGCGACAGCGGCGGCGCGGGCGGGGTCGGTGTCCGTCACCACCAGGGCGTCCACCGAGGGGTGGCGGGACAGCATGCCCGCGTGGAAGGAACCGATCCGGCCGGTGCCGATGAGTCCGATGCGCATGGACCCAACGTGCCGTGCACCGGCAACGCTGTCAACTATATGTCCTGACAAATGGGGGCCCATTTCGGACAGCGCGGATTTCCGTGCCCCCGCACGGTGACAGCGCCCGGCGACTTCAATACGGTGACGGAGGCTTCCCGGCTTCCCGCACGGTGACGGCGACGGCGCACGGCCGCCCCCGGCGCCGTACGCGCCCCGGCCCCGACCACACGCGCGGCGCCCTGCCGGGCGACGGCGGCGGGGGCTCGGGGATACTTGCCCAGCCGGGCCGGGACCGCACGGGCCCCGGCTCCACCAGCAGCACAACGAGCAGCACAAGAAGGGCACGGCGTCGTGGCAAGGGTTCGGACAGGGGTACGTGCGATGGGCGCCGTGCTAGCGGCGGTGCTCGGGGCGTCCCTCATGGGATGCAGCAGCACCGGCGGCAAGCGGGCGGAGGAGCGTGCGGAGCAGGCCGCCGCCGAGGGCCGGTCCGCGGTGAACACGCCCCGCTGGACCTTCGCCATGGTCACCCACTCGGGCGATGGCGACACCTTCTGGGACATCGTCCAGAAGGGCGCCGACATGGCGGCCAAGAAGGACAACATCAACTTCCTGTACTCGCACAACGACGAGGCGCAGCAGCAGGCCCAGCTCGTCCAGGCCGCCATCGACAAGAAGGTCGACGGGCTGATCGTCACGCTCGCCAAGCCCGACGCGATGAAGGCCGTCGTCGCCAAGGCCGCCAAGGCCGGCATCCCGGTGATCACGGTGAACTCGGGTTCCGCGGAGTCCAAGAAGTTCGGCGCGCTCACCCACATCGGCCAGGACGAGTCCATCGCGGGCGAGGCCGTCGGCGACGAGCTCAACACGCGCGGCCGCAAGAAGGCCCTCTGCATCCTGCACGAGCAGGGCAACGTGGGCCACGAGCAGCGCTGCGCCGGAGCGAAGAAGACCTTCGACGGCGAGATGCAGAACCTGTACGTCGAGGGCACCAACATGCCCGACGTCCAGGCCTCCATCGAGGCGAAGCTCCAGGCCGACAAGGACATCGACGCGGTCGTCACCCTCGGCGCGCCGTTCGCGGACGCCGCCGTCAAGGCGAAGGAGACCGCGGGCAGCAAGGCCGAGGTCGACACCTTCGACCTGAACGCCAAGGTGGCCGCCGAGCTCAAGGCCAAGACCCTCGGCTTCGCCGTCGACCAGCAGCCCTACCTCCAGGGCTACGAGGCCGTCGACCTGCTCTGGCTCTACCGCTACAACCGCAACGTGCTCGGCGGCGGCCTTCCGGTCCTCACCGGCCCGCAGGTCATCACCTCGAAGGACGCCGGGCAGCTGGCGCAGTACACGGACCGGGGAACGCGTTGAGCGCGCCCGGCCGGCCCGCCCCCGCCGGGGCGGACGAGCGGCTGCTGCGCACCTCACCGTTCCGCAAGCTGCTCGGCCGCCCCGAGCTGGGTTCGCTCGTCGGCGCGGTGGCGGTCTTCCTCTTCTTCGCGATCGTCGCCGACAGCTTCCTGCGCGCCACCAGCTTCGGCACGGTCCTGTACGCGGCCTCCACCATCGGGATCATGGCGGCACCGGTCGCCCTGCTGATGATCGGCGGCGAGTTCGACCTCTCCGCGGGCGTGATGGTCACCAGCTCCGCGCTGATCTCGTCGATGTTCAGCTACCAGATGACCGCCAACGTCTGGGTCGGCGTCTTCGTGTCGTTGCTGGTCACGCTGGCCATCGGGGCCTTCAACGGCTTCATGCTGACCCACACCAAACTGCCGAGCTTCATCATCACGCTCGGCACGTTCCTGATGCTGACCGGGCTGAACCTCGGCTTCACCAAGCTGATCAGCGGGACCGTCTCGACGAAGACCATCGGGAACATGGAGGGCTTCTCCTCGGCCCGCAAGCTCTTCGCCTCGGAGTGGACCGTGGGCGGCGTCGAGCTCAAGGTGACCATCCTGTGGTGGGCCGTCCTCGTCGCGATCGCCACCTGGATCCTGCTCCGCACCCGCTTCGGCAACTGGATCTACGCGGTCGGCGGCGGAGCCGACGCGGCCCGCGCGGTCGGCGTCCCGGTGATCCGTACGAAGATCGGGCTCTACCTCGGGGTGGCCTTCGCCGCCTGGATCTCCGGGCAGCACCTGCTGTTCAGCTACGACGTCGTGCAGTCCGGCGAGGGTGTCGGCAACGAACTCACGTACATCATCGCCGCCGTCATCGGCGGCTGCCTGATCACCGGCGGCTACGGCTCCGCGATCGGCTCGGCGGTCGGTGCCTTCATCTTCGGCATGACCGGCAAGGGCATCGTGTACGCGGAGTGGGACCCCGACTGGTTCAAATTCTTCCTCGGAGCCATGCTGCTCCTGGCCACCCTGCTCAACGCATGGGTACGCAAGCGCGCGGAGGCGACGAAATGACGGCCCCCCAGGCACCGAACGGGCCGGCGGACACCGACCGGCGGGCGCTGATCGAGCTCGACCACGTCAGCAAGTTCTACGGCAACATCAAGGCGCTCCAGGACGTCTCGCTGGAGGTCCGGGCCGGCGAGATCTCCTGTGTCCTCGGCGACAACGGCGCGGGCAAGTCCACCCTCATCAAGATCATCGCGGGGCTGCACCAGCACGACGCCGGAACCTTTCTCGTGGACGGCGAGGAGACCACGCTCGCCAACCCCCGCGACGCCCTGGACCGGGGCATCGCCACGGTCTACCAGGACCTCGCCGTCGTCCCCCTGATGCCGGTCTGGCGGAACTTCTTCCTCGGCTCCGAGCCGACGACCGGCGCGGGCCCCTTCAAGCGCCTCGACGTCCGGCTGATGCGCGAGACGACCCGCTCCGAGCTGCTGCGGATGGGCATCGACCTGCGCGACGTCGACCAGCCCATCGGCACCCTGTCCGGCGGCGAACGCCAGTGCGTCGCCATCGCACGGGCGGTGCACTTCGGCGCCAAGGTGCTGGTCCTGGACGAGCCGACGGCGGCGCTCGGCGTCAAGCAGTCCGGGGTCGTCCTCAAGTACGTCGCGGCCGCCCGGGACGCCGGTCTGGGCGTGGTGCTGATCACGCACAACCCGCACCACGCGTATCTGGTCGGTGACCGCTTCGTGCTGCTCAAGCGGGGTGCGATGGCCGGCAGCCACACCAAGGACAGCATCACGCTGGACGAGCTGACCCGCCAGATGGCGGGCGGCAGCGAGCTGGAGGAGCTCAGCCACGAGCTGGAGCGGGCCCCCGCCCCGGACCTGCCGGGCATCCCGCCGGTGAAGGGCGACACCCCGTAGCTCCGCCGCCCCGGCCGACCCCGTCCGGCAGCCCCGGGCCACCGGCAGTGGCAGAATCGGGGCAGACGGGCACCGTCCGTCGCCTGGATCACCTCGACCCGGGCCACCCCGACCCCTCAGGGACGATGAGCACGTACCGCGACTTCACACACCGCGGCTCCGCCCGCGCCACCGTCCTGCGGACCGTCGGCACCCGGGAGCGGCGCTCGCACCTCACCGCGCCGCGGGTCCCCACCGTCGGCATCGACATCGGGGGACGAAGGTGATGGCCGGGGTCGTCGACGCCGACGGCAACATCCTGGAGACCCTGCGCACCGAGACGCCGGACAAGTCCAAGAGCCCCAAGGTCGTCGAGGACACCATCGTCGAACTGGTCCTGGACCTCTCCGACCGTCACGACGTGCACGCGGTGGGTATCGGGGCGGCCGGCTGGGTCGACGCGGACCGCTCCAAGGTGCTGTTCGCCCCGCACCTCGCGTGGCGCGACGAACCCCTGCGCGACGCCATCGCCTCCCGGCTCGTCGTCCCCGTCATGGTCGACAACGACGCCAACACCGCCGCCTGGGCGGAATGGCGCTTCGGAGCGGGGCGCGGCGAGGACCACCTCGTCATGATCACCCTCGGTACGGGTATCGGCGGCGCGATCCTGGAGGACGGTCAGGTCAAGCGCGGCAAGTACGGCGTCGCCGGTGAGTTCGGCCACATGCAGGTGGTGCCCGGCGGCCACCGCTGCCCCTGCGGGAACCGTGGCTGCTGGGAGCAGTACAGCTCCGGGAACGCACTCGTCCGGGAGGCCAGGGAGCTGGCCGCCGCGGACTCCCCGGTGGCCCACGGAATCATCGAGCGGGTCAAGGGCAACATCCCCGACATCACCGGACCGCTCATCACCGAACTGGCCCGCGAGGGCGATGCGATGTGCATCGAGCTGCTCCAGGACATCGGCCAGTGGCTCGGCGTCGGCATCGCCAATCTGGCCGCCGCGCTCGACCCCTCCTGCTTCGTCATCGGAGGGGGCGTCAGCGCCGCCGACGACCTGCTGATCGGACCGGCCAGGGACGCCTTCAAACGCCACCTCACCGGCCGCGGCTACCGCCCCGAGGCCCGGATCGCGAAGGCGCAGCTCGGCCCGGAGGCGGGTATGGTCGGCGCCGCCGACCTCGCCAGGCTGGTGGCCCGCAGGTTCCGCCGCACCAACCGGCGCCGCGTCGAGCGGTACGAGCGGTACGCACAGATCTACGACCAGGCCGCGAGCACCATCCGTAACACCCGCAACACCCGTACTTCCTAGGGATCACCACACCCATGAACGCAGCCGAGCACCCCGTCGTGCCGCGTCAGTCCCCGCCGCCCGACGAGGGCGGCGGGCGGCCGCCGCAGGACAGGCGCAGAACGATCCGCAGGCGCCTGATCACGGCGACCATCATCGTGCTGCTCATCGGCGTCCCGGCCGGATATCTGCTGATCTCCGCCGGACAGAGCCGCCGCTCCGGCCAGGACAAGGCGGCCGAGGCCGCCGCGCAGGGCCTCCGCGAGGGCTGGCCGTCCCGGATGCTGCGCCGGATCTTCGAGGTGCCGATCCCCCGCGACGCGGTGGAGGTCGAGTACTACGAGACCAACAACTGGAAGGCCAGCCGGATGTACGTGCAGTTCCGCACCACGTCCAACGGCCTCGACCGCTTCCTGACCCAGGTCGGCACCGGCCGCGCCGCGCTGACCGCGGGGAAGGTCACCGTCGGCGCACGCGACACCAAGATCGCGGGCTGGTACTTCGGTGACGGCGTCGTGTGGGCGGGGACCACCCACACGAACAAGGACCCGCGCCCCACCCAGGACATCACCGTCGACATGAGCGACCCGATGTCCCCCGTCGTCTACGTCGTCTCCGCGGCCACTCCCTGACCGGACCCGGCAGCACCACGGGTCGCCGCGCGAGAAGCGGAAGGACACAGGGCTGACGGTCCCCGTCACCGTCCGTGATCCTGATGACTCCGACCTGCATACTCGCTCCTTGCACACCGATTCGGCGAGCAGGACGGGAAGTACGCGCAGATGAGCGGAGAGCGGGAAGGACATGCCGCCCGGACCTGGCTGCTGGAAGGGCTGAGCGAGCAGTCGGCCCGCCACCCCGGCCCGCACGGCACCCCGCCGACCGAGCACAAGGGCCATACCTGGTGGCGCGTGATGTGCCTGACGGGCGTCGACTACTTCTCCACGCTCGGCTATCAGCCGGGCATCGCCGCACTCGCCGCAGGGCTGCTCTCGCCCCTGGCCACCCTGGTGCTGATCGCGCTGACCCTGGGCGGCGCGCTGCCGGTGTACCGGCGAGTGGCCAAGGAGAGCCCGCACGGTGAGGGCTCGATCGCGATGCTGGAGCGGCTGCTCCCCTGGTGGGCCGGGAAGATCTTCGTCCTGGTGCTGCTGGGTTTCGCGGCCACCGACTTCATCATCACCATCACCCTGTCGGCCGCGGACGCCTCCGCGCACGTGGTCGAGAACCCCTTCGCCCCGCACTGGATGGACGGCGGCAACGTCTGGATCACCCTCGTGCTGGTCGGGGGCCTGGGCGCGGTCTTCCTCAAGGGCTTCCGCGAGGCCATCGGCATCGCGGTGGTCCTCGTCGGCCTCTACCTCACGCTCAATCTGGCCGTCCTCGCGACCTCGGCGTGGCAGATCCTGTCCGAGCCCGTCGTGATCGGGAACTGGTGGGACGCGATGACCGCTGCCCACTCCTCACCGCTCGCCATGATCGGGGTGGCGCTGCTGGTCTTCCCCAAGCTGGCCCTGGGCATGTCCGGTTTCGAGACCGGCGTGGCCGTCATGCCGCAGATCCGGGGCGACTCCACGGACACGTACGAGAAGCCCGCCGGGCGGATCCGGGACACCCGCAGGCTCCTCACCACCGCGGCACTGATCATGAGCTGCTTCCTGCTGCTCTCCAGCCTGGCCACCACCATCCTGATCCCCGAGGACGACTTCGAGTCCGGCGGGCCGGCCAACGGCCGCGCCCTGGCCTACCTGGCGCACGAGCACCTGGGTGAGGCCTTCGGGACGGGGTACGACGTGTCGACGATCGCGATCCTGTGGTTCGCCGGCGCCTCGGCGATGGCCGGCCTCCTCAACCTCGTACCGCGCTATCTGCCCCGCTACGGGATGGCACCGGAGTGGACGCGTGCGGTGCGGCCCCTGGTGCTGGTCTTCATGGCGATCGCGGTCGGCATCACCCTCTGGTTCCACGCGGACGTCGACGCGCAGAGCGGTGCGTACGCGACCGGAGTGCTGGTCCTGATGCTCTCGGCGTCCTTCGCCTCGACCATCGCCGCCCGTGCGCGCGGTCACCGGAAGGCGGCCGTCGGCTTCGGCGTCATCGTCGTGGTCTTCGCGTACACCCTGGTCACCAACGTCATCGAGCGCCCGGACGGCATCAAGATCGCCGCACTGTTCATCACCGCCATCCTGCTCACCTCGTTCGCGTCCCGCATCCACCGGGCGTTCGAACTCCGTGCCACGGCGGTGACGTTCGACGAGTCGGCCTCGAAGATCATCGACGAGGCCGCCGCCTCGGGGCCGTTGCGGATCATCGCCAACGAGCCGCAGGAGCACAGCACGGCCGAGTACCGGGCCAAGGAGTACAGCCAACGCGAGCAGACCCATATCCCTGGCGGCCGTCCCGTCCTGTTCCTGGAGGTGTTCGTCCGCAACTCCTCCGACTTCCGGGCCGACCTGCACGTGCACGGCGACGAGAAGCACGGTGCCCGGCGGCTGCGGGTGGAGGGCGCCGTCGTACCCAACACGATCGCCGCCGTGCTGATGGAGCTGCGCGAGCGGACCGGGGAGGTGCCCCACGGCTACTTCAACTGGACCGAGGGCAACCCCGTGGGGCACCTGCTGCGCTTCCTCGTCTTCGGTCACGGCGAGGTCGCACCCGTGACGCGCGAAGTGCTGCGCCGCGCCGAACCCGATCTGACGCGACGGCCGCGCATCCACGTCGGCTGACCCGCACATGGCCGGCGCGCCGTCGCGTCGTCAACCGGGCATCAAGGGTCGGGTGCGCGGGATCAAGAGGCCGCTAACGGGCGGGCCGGCGCCGCGGCGGCGGGCATAGCGTCATGACAGTGCCCCGGCCCGCCAGTGGTCCGGGGCGACGCGACCGCCTCCACGAGGAGCGCCATGAACGACCACCAGCGTGCCGAGGACCCCGACCCCCTTGAACGGAACCGGACCGGAGCACTGTTCGTACCGGTCCGGTCCGGGCCTGCCGGCCACTGCGTCCGCCTCTTCCGTACGCCCCTGGGAGCCCGCACCGCAGTCGCCTTCACCGACGAGCGACGGCTGGCCCTCACCCTGGGACAGCGGCAGACCTGGATCAGGCTCTCCGAGCCGGCGGTGCGCGCCCTCGTCGCACCCCTGGGCGCACTCGGCCTCGTCGTCGACCCGCTGCTCGCCGCCCCCGGACCCGGCGCCGCACCCACCGCGCAGCGCGCCCCCCGCCCGGCTCCGGCGTCGCAGCGGGAGAGCCGTCCGGTCCGGAACGCGCGACCGGCCGGGGGAGTCCGTGCGACCGGTTCGGCAGCCGTCGTCCCCGGCATCGACCTTCTGATCGGCTGAGGGAGCACCATGACCACATCACTGCCGGTACCTGTCGTGCCGGCCCCGACGCCGGCCGCCCCGCCCGCAACCGCGCTACCGCCGGCGCACGCTGCCGCGCTGTCCGTCTGGCCCGCTTCGGCCCGGCTCGTCTCCCGCGGCGATGTCTCGGTCGCAGGCGTCTCCCTCGTCGAGACGGCCGAGCGGTTCGGCACCCCGGTCTACCTCCTTGACGAGGGAGAGGTGCGGGAGCGCTGCCGTACGTACACGCGCGCCTTCCCGGACACCGACGTCGTCTACGCGGCGAAGGCCTTCCTCTGCCGCGCCCTCCTGCACTGGGTACAGGAGGAGGGCCTCGGCCTGGACGTCTGCTCCGCGGGCGAGCTGGAACTCGCCGTCACCACCGGCTTCCCGCCCGAGCGCATCGTGCTGCACGGCAACGCCAAGAGCCCCGACGACCTGAGCGCGGCGCTGCGCCTGGGCGTCGGACGCATCGTCATCGACAGCGCCTGGGAGATCGCCCGGCTGGCCACGCTCGTTCCGGCCGGCGCCCGCCAGAAGGTGCTGGTGCGCGTGGTTCCGGGGGTGAGCGCGGGCAGCCACGTCGCTGTCCGCACCGGCACGGACGACCAGAAGTTCGGGCTCTCCCTCACCGACGGCAGCGCCCAGCACGCCGTCGCACGGATCCTCGCACAGCCCGGACTGGAACTGACCGGCCTGCATTGCCACATCGGCTCGCAGATCACCACGGTCAAGCCCTACCTGACAGCTCTGCGCCGGGTGGTGGGGCTGCTCGCCCAGATCCGTCAGCAGCACGGAGTCGTGCTCCCCGAACTGGACCTGGGCGGCGGCCACGCGGTCGCCTACCGGCCGGGGGAGAGCGCGCTCGACATACCGTCCTTCGGCAGCCGCATCCGTCGCGAACTGGCCACGAGCTGCGCCGCGGCAGGCCTCCCCGTGCCCCGGCTCACCATCGAGCCGGGCCGCGCGCTGGTCGGGCCGGCGGGCGTGGCGCTCTACCGGGTGCTCGCGGTCAAGAGGACGGGAAACAGGGTCTTCGTCGCCGTCGACGGCGGAATGAGCGACAACCCGCGGCCCGCGCTGTACGGAGTCCGCTACGCACCCCGGCTCATCGGCAGGCGCTCGACAGCCGGGCCCTGCACGGCGACCGTCGTAGGCCGGCACTGCGAGGCGGGCGATGTGCTCGCCCCCGATGTGGAGATGCCGGGCGACGTCCGCCCCGGAGACCTGGTGGCCGTCCCGGTCGCGGGGGCCTATCACCTCTCCATGGCATCGAGTTACAACGCGGTCGGCCGTCCACCCGTGGTAGCCGTCCACGAGGGACGTGCCCGGCTTCTGGTACGCCGCGAATCCCTGGCCGACATCAACAGCCGCGATCTCGGGCTCTGAGCGGTCCACGCGGGCAGCGGTGAGCGGCCGAGGGCAGGCCGCCGTCGAGGTCGGAGCCGAAGGCTGCGGCGCCGGCCGTCCGCCCCCATGGGGAGTATCCGTGGCCCCAGACGATGCCATCGGCCCGAGCGTCGCCGCAAGCCTCCCCGGACACCGGGTGCCGTCCGTCAAGCAGCCGGACCGGTCCTGACAGTCAATCAGCAGAAGTGCAAGCGCGGCGTGGGCCGGCGGACGACTGTCCGCCGGCCCACGCCGCACTGTCGCCGAGCGCGTGGTCGCACGTACCGGGGTGCCGGGCGTCGACGGGGTGAGCGCCGCGGTGACGATCGCCGAGTCCCTCGTCCGTCTCGGCCTGTCCACCTCCAAGGTGCGCACATACGCACCGCCTCGCCCCAAGCGGATCGTCAACTGGCCCCCGCGGGCGGCCTGAAGCGCTCGCGCGCGAGGTCGGGGCCGGGGCTCGGGGGATCGGTCCCGGCCTCGCGCGCGATCCCCGGAGCACGCAGCAACCGGGACGAAGTCCGGAGCAGCGGCACGGGAGGGGGACCCCCATCCGGACCGAGGCGCGTCGCCGTGGCCGCCCCCTATAAAGCGGCGGCTGAAAGGCGCCCGCCGGGTGCCCGTGTGGCGGACAGCGGCTCTCCCGTCCGCGACAATAGAACTCGGCCGACGGTCAACCAGACCAATCCGTAAGGCATTTGGATCCGAATAGTTCAGGGGACAGGTCCGGCATCGTTGCCGGGCCTGGTCCGCGCGCGCGTGCGCGGACCCCCGGTGGCGGATGAGCGATGCCGGCGAACGGCCCGGCGGACCGAGACAGGTGGAGACGCAGATGGGCATACCGAGTGCGGCAGTCGACGACGCACGGGACCTGCGGGACGGCAGCAGACCCGCAGACGACGACGGAGACGGCCACCGGAGCGGGGACCCTCGCCGCGAAAGCGGCCCTGAGGGGCACCACGCCCCGGACGCCGGCCCGTCCGATGTGAGCGCCCTCCCCGACGGGACGGGCCCCCGAATCGCCATGCCGCCCGCCCGGCCGGTCTTCGTGGACGCCACCGGGAAGCGCAGCCGTACCTGGCGTCGTGCCGGCACTCTGACGGCTGCCTGCTGTGCCTGCTACGCCATGACCGTGGTCGCCTCGCTGATCGGAGGCGACTCCAGCGCGCCCTTCCTCCAGCTGCCCCGCGCGATGGGCCTGGACCGCGCGACCGGTGAGCGGCCGCCCCAGGCCCAGGGTGAACGCGAAGCCGCACCGGCCACCGACTCCGGGGCCCGTGCGCGGGCGGCCGGTGTCCATGGCCCGGGGATCTGGCCCACCGTTCCTCGGCCGCCGGCAGCATCCGCCGGACCGGCCAACATGCCCGAAGTCGACTCGGGACCCGCTGTGCCTTCCTCCGGTTCGAAGACGTCCGGTACGAAATCATCCGGTACGAAGACATCCGGTTCGACGGGCTCGGGAGTGAAGAACCCCGGATCGAACGCGTCCGGTGTGCAGACCCCCGCCCCCGGTTCCGACGGCACCGAGCAGCCCGGCGCCGGGGGAGGGGAGTCCACGAGCAAGCCCACCCCACCCGCTCCGGGCACCACCCCGGGACACCTTCCACCGGCGGTGACCACGCGCACGACCATGAGAACGGGGACACGGACACCTCCGGCGGGCCGCTCGGTGACCTGCTGGGCGGACTGCTCGGAGGACTGCTGGGAGGGTCCTGAGCCTGTTCACGGCTGCGGCGCGCGGTCAGAGCAGCGGGGTCGCACGACGGCGGCGCCCGAATGCGTCCCGTGGCGGGCTCGGCGCGTACGGGGGCGTGAACAACGGGCGAAAAACGGAACTCCACCGGAGCATTCCGGCCGGGTCTCGTCCACGCCCGCGCGTCGACAGCAGGCGCGCCAAACGCCGTCGTGGCTGATGCCGGTGCCTGGTCCGGCCAGGGACGGTCACCAGCGAGGCGGTGCGCCGCAGCCACCGGGCAGTCTCGCGGTCCAGCACACCCCACGGTCCTGGGCGCCCCGCTCGTGCGCGCTGCCGTTACGGCTGGACCAGGGCCTTCAGGGCTCGGCGGTTCCTGACCCCCAGTTTCCGGTAGACCCGGTACAGGTGATTGTCGACGGTCCGTACCGAGATGACCAGACGCTCTGCTATTTCCTTGTTCGACAACCCTCCCGCCACCTGCCTGGCGATCTCTCGCTCCCTACGACTCAGAGGCAGGGTGTCCTCAATGATCTGAAGCAGCAGAGTGGGCGTGCCATCGTAGGTCTTGCGCGCCTCGGCACACCGGCGTGCGGTGGCGGTGGCGCGGCGCGGCTCCCCTGCCTTGCGGAACATTCTGGAGGCGACTGCCCACGCTTCTGCCGCGTACAGCGGGGCTCCGGCAGCAGTGAAGTCCTCGGCACACCGGGCAACATGGTCCGCGTTGCCCGACGCTACCGCACCGGCGAACGCGAAGCGCGCCCGGTCCAGCGTCCCCTGAACGTCGTCGACCCAAGGGCCGCAGAATTCGACGGCGCAGTCTGCGTTGTCCAGGCGCGTCATGAGGTGAACAACGTCTGCCAGCTCTGCATAGGCTCCGGTTCGTTTCGCCCTGTTCGCTGCTTCCTTGAGGACCTTCATCGCGGTCCCGACACGACCGCGATGGGCCTCGAGCATGGCGGAGGCCAGGTCGATCTCCACTCGGTGGAGCCCTTCTTGCGGGCATTCCGTCAGCCTGGCTGCCGCAGATTCGATCAGCTCGGCATCATCGAGATGCAAGGAGCTGAACAGGGCCCCGGCACAGGCCAACTGTCGCATGATCAGCATGCCGTCGCTCTCACTCGCGGCGACGAACAGCCGGTGTGCTTCGGACACTTCGCCCTGGTCGAAGAGTAGCCGGGCAAGCATGACGCCTGCCCTGTCGGCCAGGGGAGTGTTACGTGCCGCTGCAGCCTGGCGCACCATCCCGCGCAACTCGTGAGTCGCTTCCTGGATGTCACCGCTGATGCCACGCGCGTACGCGGTGAGCACGGAGAGGTTGAGCGCGTCGTAGTGGAGTACATCCGACTCCTGGACGTGGGACCGGGCCCAACCGAGCCGGGGAACAAGCTCCAGGCAGTCCAGCGGACGCCCGATGCTGAGCAGTGCAACGAGTGCTGCAGACCCAGCCATCGCCACCAGCTCCGGATCCTCGCTCTGCAGTACGGACCGAGCGATCTGCCAGGAGTCCTGAGGCCGCCCACCCATCATTTCGGCAACTGCTCCGTCCACGGAAAGGCAGTCAGGGGTGGGGGTTTGAAGCATGGGGGGTGGGGGAGCGGCGCTCTCCAGTGCGTTGTGGCTCTCGTCGCTCCCTGCTGGGCGTGGGCTCGCTCCGTGTCGTGCACCAGGCGTCCTCTTCCCAGGACTTCCTCGGCTTCGGCCCTCTCTCGCGGGCCTGCTTCCGTCGTCACCTCTCGCAGGATTCGTTCGGCAGCTGGGCGGTTGCCCTGATGCATCAAGATCTTGGCAAGGAGGATGCCTGCGGAACCGGTGCCATGTTGGTCCCAGGCCCGTTGGGCGAGCACTTCAGCGCCGTGCCAATCATGATTCCACCATGCTGAGCAGGCCGCCTCCAGCAGCGATCGCTCGGGCAGAACCTCCCCCAACTCCTGTCGCCACATGACCAGCTGGACGTGCGCCACCGTTTCTGCTTCCGCATGCGTCTGCAACAGATCGATGAGCAGGCCCAGAAGCCGCCGCCGCCGGAGTGGGGGCAGTTGCGCGATGACAACACGTGAGGTGAGCTGTTCCGCAGGACCGATCCACAGCTCAGATGTCTGCTCGAAGACGGTGAGCAGCTCTCGGTTCTCCAGTTCTTCCCAAATCGGCATGGGAGCAAGTTGACGTGCCAGGGACAGCGGCATGCTCCGGGACAGGCTCAACGCTTCGAATGCCGACAGCTCATCGACATGGAGCCCCGCCAACCGCGGGGACAACAGGTCCGTCAGTCGGGATGACGTCAGAGGCTCGTCATTGTCTATCCACATCCCCGCGTTATGTACGAGAATTCCCTCCTCCAGAGCACAGGAGAGCAATTCACGCAGGGCTATGAGATTGCCGCCGGCGAGCATGGCGAACCGGGCTGCGGTGACCGGTGCCAGTGGCTCGGTGACCATGACGCCGCAGACCCGGGCAACATGGTCTTCGTTGAGCGGGTCGACGTTGAGGCGGCAGAGCCACCCGTCCTTCCAGAGGGACAGCACCTCGGAGGGGGCGGCGGCATTGTCGCTCGTGACCACCACGATGGCACATGTGCGCTCGCGGGCAAGGTGCAGCAACAGTGCGGCGGAGGCGTCGTCCAGAAGGTGGGCATCGTCCACGCACAAGAGGAACGGACCGGTCTGCTGCGCTCTGCCCAGCTCCGCGGCAGCCTCGGACACGGTTCGAGGGGCTCTCATCCCGGAGGCAGCCATGGCGGTGCTCACCGTATGCAAGGGGAGTACTGCACACTAATCGAGGGCTGCATGATCAGCGTGCGCATTCCCCGGCCCCGCGCCGCAGCCGCCAGCTCGTGCAACAGCCTGGACTTGCCCACGCCGTCGGGCCCGGCAAGTACCACCCCGCAGTGCTGCGTCGTACGCAACACCGCTTCGGCGTCACTCAAGATCTTTTCTCGCCCCACGAGCGGTGGATGAGGGAGGACCTGCTGTCCTATGGGCCCCTCGGGCACATCTTCGAAGGGGCGGTTCCGGTCGTAGGAGATGCTCATCAGTTCCTTCTCACCACCGAGGGCCGACAGCTACTCGCCCACTTGGCCTGATACAGACAGCCACGGCACCCTGCGGCGAGGTCATCTCAACCACTCCACCGTGCCACACCAGCTCAAATCGTTGGGCTACTACTCAGCCCCATGACACCTCTTACTCAATTCGACAGCATTGGGGGGTGGCCCTTAGCAGCCCCCAAAGATCCACTCCCAGTGGGTGGCGCGGCAGCCGCAATGGTCGCGCACGAGCCAGGGCCGGCTGTGGCCCGGGTGAGCTGCCGGCTCGTCAACGGCGCGCCCCGGGTTGCCGCCGAATCGAACGAATTCTTGCAGTACTTGCGGAACGCCGGTCAAGATCTCCGGGCAGCGCGATATCCAGAACCTCTATTTCGCTGGTGGTGGCGGTGAAGTAGACGCGTGAAATGCCAGACTTGGTGAGCATGTTCTTGCAGCGCGGACACGGCGCGGCAAGCATTGGTGCGCCTGACTTGTTGATGCGCGCAACGTACATGATCAATCCGTAGGTCCTGGCGGCGCGGCGCAGAGTGGCTTCCTCGGCATGGAAAGAGGCATTGTGGTGATCTATTTCAGGAGCGTTTCGAATCCGGTTGGGTGAGGCTGCCAGGATTCGATTTCCGGCTATGAGGACGGCCCCCACTCTCTGTCGGCAGTGAGAACGCAGAGCTTGGCGAATTGCTAGATCCATCAGCGCCATGAAACCGTCGGTTCTCGTGAAATCGAATTGGGGCGGATCGCGTAGTGGAGAAGCCTCTGGAAGCTGCCGGCGCTTGGGACGTGCTGAGCCCTCCTTGAGCAGACCGGCTCCAGTGCCGGCTCGGCATACCCATCCTCGGTGTGCTCCGCGAGATTGCATGAGTGATTCATACCTAACAGGGACTGGCCGGCGCCTGCCGGCACTGTCTTGCGCCCCGTCGGCAGCCGCTGCACATTGACCTGGCGCATAATCCTGCACATAACCCGGTTCCGTGGGCCAGCCGACGTGCTTACGCTCGGTCGTCGGTCGCTCACCAAGGGCACCTGTCGTCCATGGAATGGCGTTCAGGCCGATGATTTCGGTGCATGCGAATCCGCACCGCTGCGCGCGGGTGCCATGTCCTGAGGTATCGAAATGGACGTATGGGGCATGAAATATTATCAGCAGATCGGCGGGGTCGAATTCTGTACGTGAATCAGTCCGGAGGGAACCCCGCCGTGATGGGGCTCAAAGGGATATCTACTCTCTCCGCGTGACGTTCGCACTCGATGTGATTGTTCAGCGACAGAGCAGAGGGCGGAAGTTAGGGTGCGAGGGTGGAACCACAGTTGTTGGAACGTGACCGGGAACAGCAGCAATTGACTGAGGCTTTGGACTCTGCGCTACGGGGTGAAGGCCGATTTGTCATGGTGAAAGGACCGGCAGGTGTAGGCAAGTCTCGGCTGCTGGATACCGCGCGCCGATCGGCGGAGAGAGCAGAGTGCCGGGTACTGGCTGCCCGGGCGACGGATTTGGAACAAGGCCACGCGTTCGGTGTGGTCCGGCAGCTCTTCGAACCAGTTCTGGCGCGGTTCGGCGGGGTGGATCATGAAATGCTGGCTGGGCCCGCACGGCAGGCGTTGGCAGTGGTGGATCCGAACTCGCCCGAGGCGTCTCTTCCCATGGGGGATTTCACCGTTCTGCACGGCCTGTACTGGCTCCTTGTGAGTCTGTGTGATGAAGGCACGGTAGTGCTCGTCGTTGACGACATGCAGTGGGCGGACGAGGCATCCCTGCGCAGTCTGGCCTATCTGTTGCCGCGACTGGAAGGTCTTTCGCTGCTGGTTGTGGCCGGTACCCGTCCCGTCGACTCGGGTGCCCAGCAGCGATTGCTGGATCACATCGAAGCCGATGAGGCGGTTAGCACGATGCGTCTCACAGCTCTGAGCCCACAGGCGTCGGCCAAGCTGGCGGGCGAAGAGCTGGGACCGGATGCCGACGAGGCTTTTCGCTCAGCGTTCCACCAGCTGACCGGCGGAAATCCGTTGCTGGTCCGGGAGCTGGCTCGCGCGGTGGCGGCCGAAGGACTGCGGCCTGTCGGCTCGCAGACGGAACGGCTTTCCGCGCTGTCCTCTCGTGCGGTGGGCCGGCGGGTCGCGGTGCGGTTGTCCTCGGTGGGGCCCGAGGGCCAGAGCTTCGCCCGAGCTGCTGCTCTCCTGGGGGAAGGCGCCGAACTCCGCGAAGTCTCCGCGGTGGCGGGCATCAGCACCAGCCGTGCTATGGACCTTCTGGGCCGCCTGGCGACCATCGATGTTCTGCGCCCGCAGACACCTCTGGAATTCGTGCACCCACTCATTCTGGCCGCTGTGTATGAGGACATGGAACCAGCGGACCGACTGTGCGGGCACGCTCGGGCGGCCACCCTGCTTTCCGAATCGGGTGCGTCGACCGAGCGGGTCGCCACCCAACTGCTCCGCACGCTGCCGACCGGAGAACCGTGGGTGGCTGAGGTATTGCACAAGGCGGCGCGAGAGGCTTCGGCGAAAGCCGCGCCCGAGAGCGCCCTCGCCTACTACGGGCGTCGCCTTCAAGAACCCTTCACCTCAAAGGAGGAGGAGGTCGACATACTGATGGCGGCGGGTACGGCGGCTCAGCTGATCGACCAGGATCGGGCGGTGGTGCATCTGGGGCGTGCCCTGCAGCTGGCGGAGGATTCCGAGCAACGCGCGGCCATCGTCAGCAGGCTCGGAGCTTCCCTGTTCATGCTGAGTCGGCAACGGGATTCGGTGGCCCTCTATCAGCAGGCCATCACTGAACTGGACGAGAATCATTCCGACATGCGGCGGCGCTTGCAGGCATCGCTGATCAGCGTTACTGCCGGCACACCGGAGCTCAACAGCGTGGCCGACCGTATGTGCGCCGAGTTGAAGGACCAGACCGAGGCAGACGATCTGGGAAGCCGGATGCTGGGTTCTCTCATTACCTGGCACGATGCGATTGCGGGCACCATCGATGCTGCCACGGCCACCCGTGGAGCTCTTCACGCGCTTGGTGACGGCCAACTGATCGAGCACGTCAACGAGAGTGAAATGGTGCCCGATGCGGTATGGGTCCTCGTTGCAGCCGACCGGGAAGAGGTACTGGCTGTGTGCGAGGCCTCTCAGAAGAGAGCGCAGCGGGACGGCTCCATCGCGGGGGTCGGCGTAAGTATGGTGTTTCGATCCTTGGCGTGGCTGCGCCGCGGGGCACTTCCCGAGGCTGAAGCAGTTGCACGACAGACAATGCGAATCATTGAAGCTACTCGTATTGATGTTGTCCGCCCCTTCGTGGCGGCATTTCTCGCGGAAACGCTTATGGAGCAGGGTCGGCTCTCCGAAGCCGAGGCGGCTCTGGAATGGGCCGACCACGCGGGACGTCTTCCTAAGACGGGGCAACTCTATTGGTTGCAAGCCGGCCGAGCCCGACTGGCTATTCTTCAAGGCCGGTACCACGAAGGTTGGGAGGCCATGCGACGTTGTGGAAGCATGAGTGCGGCGCACGGCTGGAACAATCCTGCTTTTCTGCCGTGGCGGAGCGAGGGCGCGGTCGCTCTGCACGCATTGGGCCGCCCTGAAGAGGCTCTTACGTTGGTTCGCGAGGAGCTCCTCCTCGCCCAGCAGTGGGGCGCGCCCAAGACGCTCGCGCAGGCACTGCGCGCTACCGCTCCGCTCGTCGCCGAGGAAGAGGGAATCAGCCTTCTACGTCGTGCCGCGTCCTGCGTGAAGTCCTCGCCGGCCCGACTCGAGTACGCCAAGACCCTCCTTGAGCTCGGAACACTCCTGAGCCGCACCGGCGAACGTGCGGAAGCCCGTGGCCACCTGCGCACCGCACTCGACCTGGCCGACGCCTGCGCCGCTGCTCCCTTGGCCGACCGTGCCAGGGCCGAGCTGCGAGCCGCCGGAGCCCAGCCGAGACGCTCGGCGCTCACGGGCGTGGAAGCGCTCACACCCAGCGAAGAGCGCATCGCCCACCTGGTAGTCGCCAACCAGACCAATCGCGCGATCGCTCAGAAACTCTTCATCACTCCCAAGACGGTCGAGGTGCATCTCACCAGCATCTACAGAAAGCTCGACGTCACCAATCGGCACGATGTGGCTTCGGCTCTGGACCCTCATGCCCCACCAGGGTGAGGTGGGTTCCTCGCAGCAAGGTGCCACCACGAAGTGGACGCGAGGTGGAGTGCGCTCCACGAGTGGGATGGGAGCGCATGCATTACGCCGGGGTCGCGCCGGGCCGGGTCCTCGTTCAAGGGAACCCACTACTCATTTCCACTACTCAGATCCGGCAACTGGTCTGGTGCCGGAGCGGTGGGGACCAGCAGGATTCAGCCATGGGAAGCATGAAGCGGAGAACCGTCCTGACTGCGCTGGCCTCGGCCGCCGTCGGTGTGCCCGCGTACACGGCCCTTGCGGACGCCAGTGCCGTGGGAACGGCGGGTGATAAGTACATCTCCAATACAGAGCTCTATCGTGAATTGGCGGAAAACGAAGGGGTCGACTGGGCGCGGCGGTACCGCAGGTCCGCGGGTTCGGTTCGTACGGCGATCCTTGCTCCTCATGGGGGCGGTATCGAGGCGGGGACCTCCGAACTGTGCCTCGGCATCGGGGGATGCAGGCCCGATCAGCCGGCCCGGCAGCTGTTCTCCGGCGCAGCATACGGATATTGGATGTTCGAGGGCCTGCGAAGCTCTGGCAACTCGGCCCTCCACGTGACCTCGGCCCATTGCGACGACCCGTTCGCGCTCGCTCTGGTGAAGGGCAGCGCATTCGCCCTCTCCCTGCACGGCTGTCGTGCCGAACAGTTGGCGGACGGCCCGGTCGATCTGGTGAGGAGCAAGAACCGGGCGGTCTTGGTCGGCGGCCTCGACACGACGCTCGGGGCCGCGGTGAAGCAGGCCATCCGCTCCGCCTTCACTCCGGCGCAGATCGCGATCCTCGACGGCAGTAAGGTACCGGGGCTGGACGGAGGCGACAAAGCGAATGTCGTCAACCGCACCTCCACCGGGCGTGGCGTCCAGCTGGAGATGACCACCGAACTCCGCCGTGCGATGTTCGGCGATGCGTCCAGCCCGGCGAAGCGCCGGGACACCTACGACGCGTCCGGCGCCTATTTCACGAAGTTCTGCGGAGCGGTGCGCAGCGCGATCCACCAGCACGAAAACAGCGCTCAGAGTCATTGACAGTGCGGTTGATGCGCTGGGAGGGCGATGAGGGCTGCCGTTGTCCGACGAAGGCAGACCGGCTGCTGTCTTGTCGCCCTCAGCGGATGCGGCGGCGGAGAGGTTCGTGGGGTCGGGTGACGATGCCGGCGGATGGCATGGTCGGTGACCCCGTCGCCCACGGATGGGCGGACGCACTGTCGGCATCGCGGCCGTCCTTCCGGATCGAAAGCCGGCAGTACGCTGGACTCGCGGTCAGGACACTGGCCGACGGCCCGGTTTGTGGCCACGATGCCGCTGGCGGGCTTCCCGGGGCGTGCGGTCCTGCGCGGTGGTCACTCACCTGCTGGGCAGTCCCGTAACTGAGCTTCTACATCCAGGGTGTTGGTAAGGACCGGATGGCGGGGACCATCGGTGGGCTCCATGCCTGGGAAGCGCTGAACTCCTGACGCGGACACGGTCAAGCCTTCGAATTGGCACGTTGGTCTTACGCAAGGCACCGTGCCAGCTCGGAACGCGAAGTGACGCCGAGCTTTCGATACGAGCTGCTCAGGTGCACTTCCACTGTCTTGGCCGACACGAACAGGGCCTGGGCGATCTGACGATTGGTCGCTCCCTCTGCTGCGAGCTCAACGATTCGCCGTTCGCTGGGTGTGAGAGCTTCGACGCCTGAGTGGTATCGCTTGTGCGGGCGCACGCCCGCAATGGAAAGCTCTATGGATATCTGATCGGCCAAAGGCTTGGCACCTGTCAGACGAGCCAGCTCCAGAGCTGCTTGCAGATGCTCCTTGGCTGCCCCTCGCCGGCCTGACCGCCGTTGCGCCGAACCCAGGTCTGACAGTGCCTTTGCATATTCCAACCGGGCAGGAGACCCCTTGAGGATCTCCATGGCTTCTTCCAGCATGTGCAAACCCTGAGGCCCGCTGACCAGACCGCCTACACGCAATGCACGACCCAGAGGTCGCGGGACCGCCCACTTGCGCGCAAAGAAGATTTCCTCGTCCACGTAGACACGTGCCTCCTTCGAGCGGCTCAGTGAATAAAGGGAGAGAGCTGCCTCGGAGCGCCAGGCGAGAACTGCCGGATTTGAAATGTCATGCTGGGCGGCGCGGTCACCGCAAATGATTGCGGCTTGCAGTGCCGCTTCATAGTTTCCGTTCAGCCGTAGCAGGCGCGCCCTGCTCTCCAGCAACCAGTACACAGGACCGGATGTCGTTGCCGGAACACCGGCCCAGTCGAGAACCGAAGAGGCTTCCTTCAGCCTGCCCTGCTCCATGAGAGTATCTGCCAGATATGCCCCGGCTATGGGGACGCCGATAGTGGCCCCTGCTGTTTCGATGGCCTGGACAGACTTTCGCAGATCTATTTCAGCTTCGCGCAAGTCTCCTCGCTGAAATCTGTTTCTTCCCCGGAACATGTAAGCGGGACCCAAATCCCTCAGCGCTCCGTGTCTCTCTCCCTGCTCCACGCAGGTATCAAGAATATCTTCTGTCTGCTCCGCATCGGCGGCGAGGAGCGTTATCCAGCCGCAGACCTGCGGGCTGTCCCCGATGGCATAACGTGAGAGAACTCCGTCGGATATCCCTCTGATGGCACGTTCTATGCCGGCTCTTCTGCATCGCACCATGTCGTGGAAAGAGATAATGCAATCGAGAAGCTTCCCTCCGATATTCGAATCCGGCGGGATGCTCCAAGAGTGTTCATACTGCCCAACGATGTCCTGGCAGGTCGGCTCGACGGCAGCAATGTTGAGGAGGTAGGCAAGTATCTTTTGCTGCAGTTCGCTCTCGCCTGGGAGCACTCTTGACAGAGATCGTTCCAGGATTTTTCGAGCTTCATGATTTCGTGAGCTGTAGAGAAGTGCTACACCGAGAGAATATCCGATCCGGCTCTGATCGCCCGGGGCGGATGCCAATTCGTAGGCTTGGTGCAGGGAGGCTACAGCGGCCTCCAGGTCAACTCTCAAGGCGACATGTCCCAGGCTTTCGAGGAGCTCCAGACGCTCTCCTTCATTGCGCACTGGCTCCAGGAGGCATCTGCGCAAATACTTCAGGGCACTTTCCGGGGCCCCTTGTTCCAACGCATCGGAGACGGCGGTCTGCAGCAGCTGCATTTGAACCGGGTCGCCGGTGGCCGAAGTCAACAGAAGGTGGGCGGCGATCTGTTGTGAGTCCGCACCAGATTGCGCCAGTATGGTCGCCGCACGCGAGTGCGCGTCCGCTCGCTCGGCATAGCTCTGATTCTCATACACAGCGACGCGGATCAGCGGGTGGACGAATTCGATATGTCCGGTTCCATGAAGCGGTACGGAGGTCGTACGGATTATTTCCATCCCTACGAGAGTCCTTGTTGCTTCCAGGGCTTCCGCCGGGGAGATCTCAGCCAGACTTGCCACTATTGCAAGGTCCACGTGGCTTGAAAATATGGAGGCTGCTCGGGCGAACTTGGTTATTGCGAGGGGCAGGTGGGAAAGTCGGCGTGCAACCCATCGAACGATGGATCTGGGCCCGATACCGAAAACTCTTGCGGAGTTCGCGAAGCTCGGATCAATGTTTTCGGAAGTAATACTTCTGATCAGTTCGCGAAGATATAGAGGATTACCTGTGGTTGCCTCGAAGCATGAACGCAAAAAATCTGGATCCGATTTCCCTAGCTGTCTTCTCAGGATATTGAGAGTTGCCGCATGTGACAACGGCGAAAGTGAGAGCCGTAGAGCGGCGGATGAGTCCACGAGGTCCAGCAGCCTTGTCTCCGAGATTGGTTCGCTCGGTCGCCTCGCCACAACCAACGCGAGCGGGAGATCCTCCAGTTCCGGCAGGAGCTTGAGGACGAAACGCAGGGAGGAAATATCAGCCCACTGCATATCATCCATGATGAGTGCGAGGGGATGGGACCGGCACATATTGGCGACAAGTCGAACGAGCCCATTCAGCGTGGCGGATTCGCCTTCGTTCTCGATTCTGGAACCGATCTGCCCCAGCACGTGGCGGGCAGGAGCTGCTGCACCGCTGAGCCACTCATCCGTTCGACCATGGCGTTCGCTATGGAGCGCCGGCTCCATGAGCTGTCGCACGACGCCAAAGGGGAGTTCCTGTTCCAGCTCCGACCCGCGAGCGTAGAGAAGGCTGAATTCGGCGGTTTGCGGCAATGTGCTCAGTTCGGACAGAAGTCGCGACTTACCTATTCCGGCAGCACCGTCAATGACGGAGAGGCTGCCCGCCGACTCGCGGGCGGCATCGAAAGCCCGTGCCAGAGATTCCAGCTCCGTGTCACGCTCGACGATCTCCCAGCCGCACATAGCTCCAGGCTCCCGGATGCTGGGATCACACACAAGCCGCGACGCGAAATGGTGACTCTTCGTGGTTGCGCTATGGCGATTTGTGTTGACCGGGCGGTCCATGGGTGCTTCGACCTGTTGCGCTTGACTCTCAGTCAGGCACACGCGGGCAGCAGTTCCAGCAGGCGGACCCAAAGTCGGCGAGCCCAATGGTCGTATTCGCTGAATCAACCCATGTTGCCACTAGTGGAAATGGGATTATCCAATGGGCGGTCTCGGTATCGGGGAATGGTCACTGGTGGAGATGGAAGTGTGTACATTCCAGAGGCGAGGCATGCTCGGCGAGCGTGCCGGTTCCGGTCATGCGAGCAATCCAGCTGCGGGGTGTGGCCCACCATTGCTCGGTCGGGGACTGCGGGTGTCCTGGCCGGCGGGCCCCTGTGCCCTGGCCGGCAGGGGGCCAGGGCATTGCTCACTGCACGTCGAAGTCGGCACTCAGTAGATCCACAACAACGGAGTTCCCGAGATTGTTGGTGAAGCAGGCTACCCATCCCCGAGTTCCGCCTTCTCGAACGGATTCGAGTCGCACATCGAGGCCACCCATACCGGACTCCTGCCCGCGTCCAACCTGGCGAAGAAGCCATCCGAGCCGAGTGCGCCGTCTCCACCGCAGATGAAGCCTGACCGGTCGGGGAGCGCGACGAAGCATTGTGGATGGATGTCGATCTCGGTCACGCTCAGCGGGCTCTCCGCCAGCAGGGCGTCCAGGTCCAGCGGTGGCCCGAGGGCGAATCGCGACAGCGCCGGGCCGTCGGTCTCGATGGTGCGCGCCGAACCGTCGGCTCTGTAGAGTCCGCTCCGGGTCGGCGCCTTGCCCGCCGTCCAGAGGTCCGTGATGTGGCTCATTTCCTGTCGCCCTCCTTGTTGATCACTTCAGCACGCCGACGGAGAGGTCCCGGACCTGGACCTGCTCGAGCAGGCGGGCCCGCGCTCCGTCCGCCTCCCAGCGGGCGAGACGCCCATACACCGTCTCCCACGGCCCATTGAGGTTCTTCAGCGGTGCCGCTCCAGGGTGAGCACGGCTTTGGCAATTGACGTCGTGCGGTTCGGGCTGCAACGGGCGTGACGGAAGATCCTCCAGGACTTGAGGCGGGCAACGCCGCGCTCGACCGGGGCGTGGGTCATGGCCAGCGCCCAGTTCACGGCATGCTGGGTGGGTGAGGCCGCAGCGCGGTGGCCACCCTCAAAGCTCAATGGGCCGTAGCTCGCGGACCGGTGAGCATTCCCCGTCTTCAACCCCGAGGCGCAGCGAGCGCGAGTTGACCCTCCCCTTACGTCAGGCTTGAGGCTGTGTACCGACGAAAGGGCAGGTGGATGAGCTACTCCGTGGGGCAGGTCTCGGCCTTCGCCGGGGTGACGGTGCGGACACTGCATCATTACGACAAGGCGGGGCTACTCTCGCCCAGTGACCGCAGCCACGCCGGATACCGGCTCTACAGTGAGGCTGACCTGGTCCGTCTCCAGCAGATCCTCTTCTACCGTGAGCTCGGCTTCCCCCTCGACGAGATCGCCGCGATCTTCAAGGATCCGCAGGTAAACCCCTTGGAACGGCTCCGGGCCCGGCAGCGGCAGCTGAGTGAGGAGATCGCCAGGCTGCAGCGGGCTGGCCGAGGTGGCGGAACGGGCGATAGAGGTCCAGAAGACCGGGGTGTCCCTGACTCCTCAGGAACGCTTCGAGGTCTTCGGTGAAATCACCTTCGACCTGAGCTATGCCACCGAGGCAGAACTGAAGTGGGCGCGCTCGGAGGACTACTCGGCCAAGCACCGCCGCCACGGCGTGAACGTGCAGGTAGTCACCGATCCTGGCGGCCGGCTGCTGTGGCTTTCCCCCGCACTGCCGGGGCCGCGCCCATGACCTGACGGCCGCCCGTACCCACCGGATCATCCGTATCTGCGAACGCCAGGGCATCCCCATCCTGGCCGACCTCGCCTACCAAGGAGGAGGTCCCTGGGTCACGACCGGCGTCAAGCGCCGACCGCACTGCGGCCTCACCCCCACCCAGCAGACCGCGAACCGGGCGTTGGCCCGAACCCGCGCCCCGGTCGAGCGCGGCGTTGCCCGCCTCAAGTCCTGGAGGATCTTCCGTCACGCCCGCTGCAGCCCAAACCGCATGACGTCAATTGCCAAAGCCGTACTCACCCTGGAGCGGCACCGCTGAAGAACCTCATTGCCTGCCGGCAGGTAACGCCACGCCCGCCTGCGAGGGCATCGGGGTGGTAGGTGTTCGAGCTGTGCCAACGCAGGTAGGCATGGAGGCAACCCGGGGTTCTTCGGGGGGCTGGCCACGCTCTCTGTTGCTGCACTTGCCGCCGCCATGCCTGCGGACTTCGCCCCGGCAGTCAGGAAGACCGCAGGTGTTGCCCCCGCAGCGCCCATGGCGAAGTGGATGTCCTGCTCCCACCCGAATGCTCTGCCCGGGCAGGAGTGCTCCAAGCTCGACCTCCCGCTCGACTACCGTCATCCGGATGGCCCGCGGGTTTCCCTCGCCGTCTCACGGCTGCGTAGTGACCGTCCCCAGGCCCGCCGCGGGTCGCTACTGCTGATCCCCGGCGGCCCGGGTGGCCCAGGGGTGCAGCAGTTGTCCCAGGTCGGGACAGCTCTGCGCAAGGAGATGGCGGGTGCCTACGACATCGTGAGCCTTGATCCCCGAGGGGTGGGCGGCAGCACCAAGGCGAGCTGCGGGCTCGCAGAAGCCGACCGTCATCTGGTGAGTCTCAAGGCATGGCCGGCGCCTGACGGGCAGATCGACGAAGACATCGCCCGCCGGGATGCCGCGCAATGCGTTGGGATGCGCCTTCTGGAAGCATGCGCCCGAAGCGAAACCTACCCGGACCACAGCAGATGGCCCGTCAAATATTCTTATGATCCAGAACCTTCGTGACCCTTCGACACCATACGTCGGTGCCTTGCAGATGCGGAAGGCTCTAGGTAAGCGCGCCCGCCTGGTCACCGTTGGCAGCGGTGGTCACGGCGTCTACCTCAGCAACGGGAATGCCTGTGGTGATCACAAGGTCACCACCTTCCTGAGGAAGGGCTCGCGCCCGAAGAAGGACGCGTACTGTGCCGGCTGATTCCTGAAGTCCCGAAGACTGAGGCCGCCAACTGCTGCCGATGCGGGCACCGGAGGACCGCGTCCACTTCTACGCCGGCGCCGGCCGCCTCGGTAGCTACCGGTAGGAGGATGCGGGCCCGGCCGTGCTTGATGTCGCCTAAGGGCTGTCCCGTAATCCCTGGTGGATCAGCGCGCGGCGTCAGATGCGGTGCATCGCAAGGCGGAGGGGCGTCCGCATACTGGATGTATTCGGGCGTTCCGACAACGCGGCGAGAGTGGGGCCTCCCCTGCTCGAGCGCAGCCGAGAGCTTGGGGAAGTAGCTGTCGTCGTGCGCCCGCCAGGGATTACGGGACAGCCCTTAGCAGCAGACGTTGCTACGCGCTCCTGGAGACCTCGCGCCATTGCCGCTTACTCAAGGGCGCAAGAGGCATGTCCTCGGCTGCGGAACGCAGGCCCTTGAACCCGTGTCCGTTCGTTCGCACACATTGAATCCTTGAACTTCGAGTGCGTACACGTTCAGAGATCCACTGGGCCGCCGGTCGGCGCGATCCGGTCCTGGGGAGAGATTGACGTACCGGTACCCGGCGCGCGGGTGGACGGCCTGTCAATGCCGAGGTGTTTCGGAGGAGCGGCGAGTTCTGTCTGAGCCCCAGCGGTTGCCAGGCCGGTGCAGGGACTCGCTCCCGAGGACGGGTCGACGTCCGTGGTCGGTTCGTCCGCGGGCAAAGCACCGACGACGCTGGGGGAGGCGTCTGGGCTCTGCCCGCAGGGCGGAGATTGCGTCAGCCCGCCTCCCGGACTGTACAGAGCGACGTACACGACGTTTCTATCTCGGCCCAGTTGGAGGTGTGATCGACGTAGGGACGGCAGCCGTGATCTCTGGTGAGAGCATCAATGATCAGGTAGCCGCGTCCGTGCTCGTCCTCCGTGCCTGCGGCGATCTTGGTTGCCTCCACGGATGCGGGCCCTCCGTCGTCCACTTCGACATGGATGACACCTCGGGCCGACGGGGGATTCAAGTGCAGGGCGATGGGCGGAAGCGCGTGCGCGACAGCGTTTGCGACGAGTTCTGACACGACCAGCACAGCCTGGTGCGCAGTGTCGTCCGCTATTCCCCATACGGTCAGAGCACGTGCGGTGATCCGTCGCGAGGTGGGGACCGCCTGCGCATGGTGTGGCAGTGCCCAGACCTCGCAGGGGTACTCGGTGTTCGTGTTCTCCTGCGGTACCAGCTGCACAGCTGCGGTGGGGCGGGAACGACGGTCATCGCGATCACATCCTGGACGGTGCCGCTTGCGACTCAGCCTTGCACTGAATCTCCTACCTCCCGTTCTACAGAAGGCCGCAGCTGTCCTCGTCAGGGAACACCCCCAAACCACCCCTTACCAGGCTGCGTAACATTCCGTGCTCGTTAGAGAGCTGACGGCGAGGGAACCCAGAAATGGCGGAAATAGATGTCGTCTTCGGCTTCGATGTTCAGGACTCCTGCCGATATATAGGAATCCGGTGAGTCGCTCCATGAGAGGTGGCCGAGTTGTACACTTTCCACCTCGAGTTCATCTCCTGTGCCGGAGTCTGGAATGGCGATGTTTCCCCAGTACGGAGCCATGTCGCCATCTTCCACTGCTGAGAAGTCATAGGAATAGAGACGTTTGCTGCCGTTGTAGGAGTAATCTGTTGACAGGTACAGATTTCCGTTGGGGGAGAACGTGCCGGACTGAACGTGATGCAGCAGGGACGGGAGTTGTACTTGCTTCTTCAGGCACCCGGTAACAGGGAGAATCCATTGATGACTTTCACCTGAAGAGCCGGGTCCGTATCCGTGGTATATCCGTATGCGGAGCTGTAGAGCAACCCGTCGACGGGTTATGTCCGAGCCATGAGTTCTTCCATTTCTGAGGAGAGCGTGACCCGGACGTCCTGCCCCACATCGAGAGCTTTCCTAGCGTGCTCAGGCCCTTGCTGAGCTGCCAGATGTATGTCGGCTCCGCGCCGTCGTTCTCGATCGGGATATAGATCCGATTGCTTGTGCGATCGATTGTTGGTGAACCCACGTGTGCGAAACTGTCTGGCGCCTCAAGGCTGGCGTAGGTGTGCGTCAGGTCGAGGGAGAGCTTATAGATGCGTCGCGTGCGTGCGCTATTGGAAACGGCGTACCAGTATTGACCGTCGGTACACATTCCCTGGAATTGCTGACTCCAATCGCTCTGAATCGACTCCGACTGAACGTACTCCCATTCGGAAATCCTGGGATTGGATGGGGAACGTGGCGTAGCTGCCTGAGAGGAGCTGAGAGCTATGGACGCCAGGGGGATTTGTGCGGCGGCGATGCCGGCTCCCTTGATCAAAGCTCTGCGGCTGACGGTCATTTGTTTCACCCATCCTTGTTCAAGTGAGTTGGCCAGCGCGTTGGAACGCTGGAGTAGCAACATGAGTGATGTCGCAGAATCTCAGCGGGGCGACGCGGTGGTGGAGCGCCTTTCTCGCCAGATCTCGAGAAGTATTAGGTAGGAGTGGGGTGAGGTGGATCAGTGTTGTCTACCTAACTCTGCGATGGGCCGTGGCGAACCTGGTCGAGTCGAGTCGGGTCGCTCGTCGACGGACACAGCTCCGATCGCTGCTGTTGTCCTTGTCGTTTCGCCTCCCCTTCGGTGGAGACACCTCGGCATGGTTGAGTTGGGTTACACGGCTTTGGAAGAGCGCGCGATCCGTGAACGCCCCCTTGCGCGGGTCGAGTTGACAACAGACGCCAACGAGGATCGGTAGTGGTGGCGTCAGCTGCCGGCCGGGGAGAGTGCCCTCGTGGGCACTGTCGGTCGACTGTCGGCGAACGGGACCAGAGCGAATCCGGTCCACCTCAGTCACCCGTACCCACCGCGCGCGGAGGAGGGGCACGCAAGCTGAAGGCCATGAGGATGGCGCCCAACGCCACCATGGCTGCCGGCACGATCAGTGCCGTGCGGAACGCGCTGAGAATCTCCTGCGGAGAGCCGTCTCCGTTCGCCTCGACCAGGACGTACACCGCCGTAACCGCAGAGATGCCCGTCGCCGCCCCGAACTGGGTCGCTGTCTGAAAGAGGCCTCCGGCCAGCCCGTGCTCCGATTCCTCCGTACCTTCAGTTGCGGCGATCGTGAGCGGCCCATAGACAAAGGCGAATGCCGTGCCGGACAGGAACAGCGTGGGAAGCATCGCGGCGTAAGGCCAGTCGAGGCCCACAGGTAGGAACAGGACGTACGACAGAATGGCGATCAGGAAGCCGCCGAAGATGACCCGGGCGTTGCCGAACCTGCTGACCAGGCGAGGGGTGAGGGTCGGGGCGAGGACCGCGTCCGCGCCCATCACGATGAGGGCCAGCGCCGTCTCCATCGAGGACCACCCGCGGAGTTGCTGCAGGTAGAGCGTCACCATGAACTGGAAGCCGAAGAAGGCGCCGACGAAGAGCAGTGCACTCAGGTTGGCGCGGACCGTCGAGGTCTTGCGCAGGATGCCGAGCCGTACGAGAGGCACGGTGGCGTGGCGCTCGACCATCACGAACCCGGCCGCGAGCAGCAGCCCGGCGCTCGCCGCGCCCACCGTGACCTGCCAGCCGTGGATGCCATGCTCCAGCCGCACGATCGAGTACGCCAAAAGCAGCATCGTCCCGGCGGCAGTTGCCGCACCCATCAGATCGAAGGACCCGTCCCGACGCGTCGGCCGGGCCTGGACAGGCAGCAGGCGCAGCGCCGCGAGCAGGATGAGGCTGCCCAGCAGGACCGGGGCGAAGAAGACCCACCGCCAACCGAGTTGCATCAGCAACCCACCGATCACCAGGCCCAGCGTGAAGCCGCCTGCTGCCGTGCCGGCGAAGACGAGCAAGGCCTTGTTGCGCTGCGGACCTTCTTTGTACGAGGTGGTGATGATCGACATCGCGGCCGGCGTCATGAAGGCCGCAGCCACACCCGTCACGAAGCGGGCGACGATCAATGTCCAGCCATTGGTCGCGAATCCGCCCAGCATGGAGAAGCCGAGGAAGACTCCCAGCCAGATCAGGAACATGCGGCGCCTGCCGAGCAAATCCGCGGCACGTCCACCGAGCAGCGTGAAACCGGCATACCCCAGGACGTACGCGGTCATCACCCAGGACGCCGTGCCGGTCGGCAGTTCGAGGTCGGACTTGATCGACGGCACGGCCACCGACAGCATGGCGACGTCGATGCCCTCCAGGAAGATGCTGCCGCAGAGTACGAGCAACAGTGCCCAGGCACGTCGACTCATGGAGGTCCTCTCTCGCATGAGTAGTCACTCTGCGTAAAGCGAAAATTCAGGCGCGGCTGGCTACATGGGTGAGTCGCGCGGGGAAGTCCGGCCCGCATGGCTCACGTGCGACGTCCCGGACAGTCCTTCGGGACGATCCGGGAAGGAGAGATGCGAAGGGCTGAGATGCCGCACAAAAGCGTGGCGGCCATCCACTCGGGACGACCCCCGCCACAATTACAGCGTTCTCGCCTCGGCGACACCGTGGGGAGGGCCCCTAGGTTGGGAGGGAACCCCCCTAGGTTTCACCTACGTGAAGCGGACGGACTCGTGCGCGGAGGGCTCGCCGAGTGACACTCGGCCCGGAACCCGAAACCCGGAACCCGTAGCGCATCGAAGGTCTCGATGACGGCGAGTACGTGCGCGGCACCCTCCGGGTGCCTCGAACGAGCCGGCTCTCTCTGCCCTGCCATGCACCGCATCCGCCTCCGCGCGCCAGTACACCAGGGCCCAGGGGGACAGCCCTTAGCCGCAGAAGGCGTCGTCGAACAGTGCGGTCGTGGCGGCGATAGCCTTCTTGCTCATGGAGTTGGGATCCAGGTTGAGGGCGATCGTCGCCTGCCGCTCCGCGTCCGCCTTCGCGTAGGACTGCACGAGATAGCCGGGGAAGTTGCCGTCCAGACCCCAGGCGGTCCCACACGGCACCGTCCGGCGAACCAGCCCGAGCCCGTACTGCACTCCCCCCACGCCGGTGACGGTGGTCATCATCTGCTTGAGCAGCTCAGGAGGCAGCAGCTTGCCGCCGAACAAGCCGCGGTAGAAGGATGAGACGTCGCCTGCGGTGGAGATGATGCCGCCACCGGCGAATGCGATCGAGGGACTGAACCCTGTGATGTCGGTGGCGGAGGCTTTTCGATGGTGTAGTAGCCGTGCGCGTGGGGCCTTCAATCCCCGGTTTTGTGGGGAGATAGCTGGTGCGCAGCTTGAGCGGCTCAAAGATCCGCCGGTCCAGTTGGACGGCCAACGATGTTCCGGTCACCTTCTCGACAAGGAGACCCGCCACCGTGTAGTTGGTGTTGGAGTACGCCGCGCGAGTCCCGGGCGGGAACAGCGGCTTCAACGCAGTTCCCAGTTTCACGAGTTGCTGGGGGTGGTGACATGGGCGAGGTCCCCGGCGAGATAGGGCGCCAGGTACTTCGGGTTGTCCTCATAGTTCGGAATGCCGCTGGAATGGTTCAGCAGCTGGCGTACCGTGATGTCGGCGCCGTTGGAACCAGGCCGGGCAGCCACTTCTCGATCTTGTCGTCGAGGCCCAGCTTTTTCTCGTCCACGAGCTGAAGGACGATGACCGCCACGTACGACTTCGACACGCTGCCGATCCGGAAGCGGTCGTCCACGCTGAGAGGCACCTTCTTTGCGGTATCGCCCTGGCCCCACGCCGTGGCGGTCTGCTTGCCATCCTCCGCAGTGACAACGACCACCCCTGGCACCCCGTTGTCGAGTACGGCCTCGCTGACCTTCGTGAGCCGCTTCTTCTGTTCATCACCCGGCGAGGAGTCGTCGCCGCACGCACTGACTGTAAAGGCCAGGGCCAGACTGACCGCAAGCCATACTGATCGTGCCTTCACAGCGGATACCTCCGGTGGGACGGTTTTCTTGCCCACTCTTCCCGTCCACGCGGTCCCGGCCGGTTCGCCGCGCAGGGAGAGGGCGCGAAGTCGACCGGTCGGCCGACGAGTGCTGTCAGGTGCCCCCGGCGGGCGCACCACGCCCGCTGCCGAAGCCCGCGCGCTGATCCACGGGGAGCACGGGACGACCGGCTTCGCTGCACTCTGAGAACCCGTCTTCGGGCCGTCCGACCGGTCTGTTCAACGTCCATCGAGGCGCCGTTGCAAAAGTCCCATACCGCCGGGGCCGGAATGGGTGGAGACTCCTCTCATCGCTGACCTGGGGTCTCTCCGGGAGGCGGTCGCCGCGTGCGCGGCCGGTGGCCCCTGGTGACCCCGCGCTGGATGTCCGGGCAGTCGTCCAGGCGGAGGGCGACCTGCGTGCCCTGCAGACCTTCATGCGCCAGCCCGCACAGCAGGGCCGCACCTCGCAGCAATAGTTGCTGTTGCCGCAGTACGACTCGCTCGCAAGGGGGAGTGGCGTGAGCACCCACGGCAGTAAACGAGTGAAGCATGCTCAATATTTTTCCCGAAGTGGCCAACAGGATGGAGAAGTCACCCACACCAGGTCGAGGAGCCACGTCCATGAACCTCCGCGCAGCCGCCGTACTCACGGCCGCTATTTTCTCAGCCATACCATCCACCGTCGCAGTGGCAGCACCTGCCGCTCCCGCGCCTGGCGCTCCCGCCCTCAAAGTACTGACCACGAACACCATGCTCCTGCCATCCGTCATCTCCGACGGCTGGGCGCAGGACGAGCGAGGTGGGCTGATCAGCTCGGCTCCGTACGTCTCCGGCAACGATGTGGTGGTCTTCCAGGAGCTCTTCGACAACAGCGCATCCGACATACTGATGAACCGTCTGCGGGGCTACCCGTACAAGACTCCCGTCATCGGGCGGTCGCGAGATGGTTGGGACGCGACCCGCGGGGCCTACTCGACGCTCCCCTACGAGGACGGTGGCGTGGCCATCGCCAGCCGCTGGCCCATCACCCGAAAGATGCAGTACATCTACAACGACTCCTGCGGTGCTGACGCGTGGGCCGAGAAGGGGTTCGCCTACGCCCAGCTCAACGTGGCCGGGAAGCCGGTGCACGTACTCGGTACTCACCTGCAGGCGGACGACGACGGATGTGACGACGGTGAGGGCGCATTGACCCGCACAGCGCAGCTCAAGGAGATGCACGGCTTCGTCGACAGCCTGAAGATTCCGCTCAATGAGCCCGTGATCTACACCGGCGACCTGAACATCAACCGTTACGGCCCTGAGTACCCCGGACTGCTCCGCACTTTGAGTGCTGCCGCGCCCGGGTATGCCGGTCACCCTTACACCAGCGACCCCAAGACCAATCCGCTGACGGCGGAGCGGTACCCCGACGCGCCGCGTGAGTGGCTCGACTACGTCCTCTACGACAGCCGCCACGCACGCCCGACGACGTGGACCAACACGGGGCAGGCCGTGTACTCCCCTTGGTGGGAGCTCGACGACACGGTTTACAACCGCTACTCCGACCACTACCCGGTCCTGGGCTCGTGACGTCGAACAGCCGGCGGCAGAGCGAGTGAGCACGACTCACTCATGGACCGAAGTGCCCGAGTAGGGATACTCGCGGCGGGCAGTTCCCGTGAGCAGTCTCCTGGCTGACTCCTCACCCAGGAGGTTGTTCTCTCGGTATCCGTCCCGGGTTCTGCCAGGACGGTAGGTGCCGAAATCCCCCGCGGCACCGTGGAGCGATTCGCGCGGACCGATCTGTGGCCGGTCGAATCTGTGGCGGGATCCGGACCAGTTCGGATCCCGCCCCTCTGCGTCGGCTCTCCCCGAACCGTGATTCTGCGCAGCGAACGCGGCTTTGCCGTCCGCTGTTTCGGCGCGGCGGGCTGCCCGCTCACCGGCCGGGGTCAAGATCTGCTGACTGCGGGTGGAAACGCTCCGACAGGTCCACCGGCCAGCGCTACGCGTGCGGGGGTGACCGCGGCGCCGTCATCGGCATGTGCGACGGCACCGCGGGCAGGGCCCGTGCTGCGCCGGCAACCACACCCACATGTCCCACGACCCACCCACATCGGAATGAATGCCGTGGATGGCCCTGGCGGCGGCGAGTGAGATGTGCCAACGCCGCTGATGCCTACAGGAGCGTCGGAAAGGGAACCGAAAAGTGCTTGATGTACACATCGTCGGTATCGAGGGGATCGACGTCCACGCATCCGACGTGGACCTGGACGTGGCCCGAGTCATAGTTCGTGGGGAGCCCACGACGATACCCTCGACCTCAAGATCTGAGGCATTGATCCGGTACCTGCCCCAGTAGCCTGCTGTATCACCCTTCCCCCTGAGGGAATTTGGTAGCTCACGATCTCTTTGGACCAGTCGGTTGTCAGATAGAGATTTCCGTTCTTGGTGATGTGTCCACCATTGATCTCTCGCAGCTGATAGGGCAGCTTCACCGTCCGCACCCACTCGAAATTCCGCGCAGGATCGTAGGCGTGGATCTCGCCGACGGTGCCGTTGTCGCCGTATATGGAGCTGTAGAGCAGGTTCTCCCGCGGGTCGTACGCGCACCAGGCGAACGAACTTCCCTGTGGTTGGGTACCCGACCCGCCGAGCTTGCCGTATCCGCCGTGCACAACTGATCCGTCCGGTCCGACGTACAGTTTCCAAATGCGGGAATTGGACTCCATGGGACGAAGAGTCTGTTCCCGTTGTGGTCGTAGGTCAGGTCGCCCAGATGCTCACCGGGGTACTGTGAGACGGCCATCATGTAAGAGTTGGAAAAAGTATGGTCCAACCGCCAGATACCTTCATCCTGCGGATTGCTCGGGTCGGGACCTCCATACTGATTGTTCGTCATGAAGTAGTGACTCTTGCTGGCCGTGATGCCCTGCCAGCGGTTTCCCCAGCGGCGGTTGTCGAAGACGCTCTCGCCTGCCATGGACCATTCGCCGATCTTCGGATCCAAGCGGATGATGGGCGGATCGCCCGCTGCTCCCGATGTGAGAGCCTGTGCTGCTCCCTCGCCGCCGATGCCCAAAAGGGCAGCGCCCGATGCTGCACCGGCGGCGTTTCGCAGGAATTTGCGTCGATTCATTCTCGACCTTTCGGAAGTGGATTTTGAACTGTCTATTCGAGGGGTGGTCTCCGCACGGTGCGTGACGCCGTCATGCTGTGCCGTCGGGAGCCTGGGTTGCGTGGCGCCCATGAAAGGATTGACGGCAGCCATTGCGGTTGAGCCGCCTCCATGCGCACTGCTGAGCACATCTTCCGCCCGAAAGCCGGCAGGGGAATCAGTGGTCCGTACTCAGTCGAACAGGGCGGCCCGCGGCGGAGTGCGCCCGCGCAGACGATGCGGGAAGAAGTGAGGGCATCGGTGCGGGCGCCCTCGGTCGAGGGGTGCACCTGTTGACGTTCAACTTCCCTGCGTGGTGGAGTGGCTGAGCCACTCAGCCACCTAACTCTGCCCGGGAGGGCCCGTGGAGACATTGCCTCGCGAGACCATCGTCGATGTCCTCGAAAGCCGGCTCCGCGAGGACATCCTCACCGGCAAGCACCCCGTGGGCAGTTACCTGCCCCCCGAGCGGGAGCTGGCCGACGGATACGGAGTCACCCGGACCAGTCTCAAGCACGCCTTCGGTCGCCTCATGCAGGTCGGCCTGCTGGAGACCCGGCACGGGGTCGGAACCCGCGTCCGCGACTATGCCCGGCTCGGAGGGGCGGACCTGCTGCCCATGCTCGTGCGGCACAGCCCGGACTGGATCGAGGAGATCTTCGAAGTGCGGCGGGGGTCGGAGTCCTCATCGCCGAGCGTGCCTCAGTCCGGGCCACCGGCCGGGACCACGAGAAGTTGGCCGGCCTGCTCGACTCCGTACGTAAGGCGGAAGGCGCGGACGCCGTACAGCTCGCCGACGCCGAGGTGCACCGAGCGCTTGCCAGGGCAACCGGCAACCGGGTCTATGTGCTGCTCACCAACACTCTCTTCAACGCCTACCTGCCGGTCCGCGCGGCTCTGGCCGGGCCGTTCACCGATCCGGACGTGGCGCACGCCCGGCTGGCGCCCCTGGTGGAGGCCGTGCGGACCCGGGACCGCGACGCCGCGCGTGCGGCTTCCGAGGACTACCTCACCGCCACCGCCCGGATCATGCTGGACGGCCTCGGATGAGGGGTCGCGGTACCCGGTTCACCGAGACGATGCTCGGCACCGTCCGTCTGGCCGGGGAGCACCACGACCGTCCGATGCGGCTGGATCTGACGGCCACGGCCGACGCCCTCCTGCGACCGGCCGCGACGATACGGGCCGGGCTCACCGGACGGGTAAGGATCCGCGGCTGGGCGGACGCCCCGGTCGAGGAGGGCGAGATGGAGATCTCCCCCCTTGCGCGTCGCCGCATCCGCTATCAGCTGGCTCTCACCGTCGACGGGCGGAAGCTGAGCCTGGACGGCTGGAAGTCCATCACCCCGTTGCGGCCGCTGCGTTCCATGACGGTCCTGCCCTTCACGCTCCACGAGAGCGACGGCACGCAGGCAGGTACCGGGACTCTGCGCTTCCCGGTCGCCACCGGCCTGCTGCCCTTCCTGCGGAGTTTCCGTTTCCCGCACACCTCCCCATCCCACCCGGCGGACCCTCACGCGCTCCGCTGGGCAGGTGAACCCGGCCGCACCGAGGTCTGGTACACGACGCTCAGCGACCCTGCGACCGGCACCGGCCTGTGGCTGCACCACGAGCTGGTCTCACCCGCCGACGGCTCCGCCGCCCGAGCCCACGGCTGGATAGCCGCCTTTCCCGCCGAAGGACCCGTCCTGCACGCCAGGTTCGGGCCCGAACCATGGCGGAGCACCACCGAAGGTTTCACCTCAAGCGGCGTCTCCGCTGGCGCCGGCCACCTGGTCGGCAGCGCCGGCAACTTCAGTTGGGACCTCACCGAACACGGCGCGGACCGACCACTGTTCACGTTCCCGAAGTGGTCGTGGCGGCGACCGCTGCTGCCCGCATCCCACATGCTGCCGGCCGCGCGCGCCACGTACGACGGCACCGTCACCCACCCCGGCGGCACCATCCGGCTCACCGGTGCACCCGGCGCCTCCGCCCGAATCTACGGACGCGGGAACGCCCGCCGCTGGGCCTGGCTCCACGCCGAGCTCGAAGACGCCGGGGTACTGGAGATAGTCGCCGCGGTCTCCACTCGCCCGCTCCTGCGCTCCCTGCCGCCCCTGGTGTTTCTGCGGCTGCGCCGTGGCGACCGGACCTGGCCCCGGCGCGCCGAACGCTCGGCGTTCGGCCTGGCGGGCTTCGGCCGGTTCCGCGCCACCATCGGGACACCGGACTGGACGGTGAGCGGCCGGGCCGGCCTGCGGCGCATCCGGGTGCGGGTCACTCAGCCCGCGGACCGGACCCTCACCCTCGACTATCAGGACCCGGACGGCACCATGAACGTATGCCGCAACAGCGAGCGCGCCGATGCCGAGGTCGTTGTCGAACGCTGGTGGGCCACTGGCGCAGCGAGGCATCCTGGACCCTGAACGGAACAGCGCACGCGGAGGTGGGAGGAAGGTGACCGCCCCCGGACTCGTGGCCGCGTTGCTGGCCACTGATGAGCGGGACACGGGCTGGGCGGGCCGGGTTCCGGACCGCTTGGGCGCCGTCCTGTCGACCATGCCCGCTCACGCACGGGCCGGCCTACGGGCTGCGGCCTTCGCCGTCGAGGCCTATGCCCTCGCCAGTACCGGCAGCAGGCTCGGTGCGCTGGACCCTTCCGGCCGAGAGGGCGTGATGCGGGCCCTGGCCGCCCGTCCGGCCGCCGTGGCGCTCCTCGATCTCGTCAAGGTGCCCGTCCTGCTCGCCGCCGGCACCGAACGGATGCGGGGAACCGGAGCACAGGCCGGGCCGCTCGCGGTACCCGAAGATCCGCCGCTCGACTGCGTACCGGCCACGGAATGGCCCGACCGTGCCACCGCCGATGTGGTCGTCATCGGCTCCGGCGCAGGTGGGGCCGTTGCGGCGCGAACGCTGGCCCGGGCCGGGCTGCGGACGGTCGTCGTCGAGGAGGGCGAGCACCACACCACCGCCTCGTTCGGCAGGCGAACGCCACTGGACCGCTTCGGCGCTCTCTATCGCGACGGCGGGGCCACCGCCGCGCTCGGCCGGTCCCCCCTGCTGCTGCCGACGGGGCGTGCCGTTGGTGGCACCACCGTGGTCAACTCCGGTACGTGCTACCGCACTCCTGACCGGGTGGTCGAGAAGTGGCGTGACCGGTACGGCTGTTCTCTCGCGGAGGGCTTCGAAGCCCATCTCGACGGGGCCGAACGTACCCTGCGCGTCGCGACCCAGCCCCTGGACGTACTCGGCAACAACGGCCTGCTCGCGCTGGCCGGCGCACGGGAACTCGGCTGGAAGGCCGGCCCGCTCCGCCGCAACGCGCCGGGCTGCAAGGGCTCTTGCCAGTGTGTTGTGGGCTGCCCGACCGGCGCCAAGCAGAGCGTGCAGCTCTCCGTGCTCCCCGACGCCTGTGCTGCGGGGGCACGGATCGTCACCGGTGGCCGGGTGCGGCGGATCCTGATCGACCAGGACCGCCCCGGAGGCCCCGCAGCAGCCGGTGTCAGGGTGCGCCGGTCCGACGGCACCGAACTCGAGATCCTCAGCGCCCTCGTGGTGGTCGCGGCCGGAGCCCTCCAGTCCCCGCCCCTGCTGCGCCGCTCCGGCCTGGGGTCCCATCCGGGTACCGGCAGCAACCTGAGCGTCCATCCGGCGACCAGCGTCGCCGGCCGGTTCCCACAACAGGTCACCGCCTGGGAGGGAGTGCTGCAGAGCGTCGGTGTCGAGGAACTGCACAGCGAGGGTGTCCTCATCGAGGCCACCGCGACCCCGCCCGGCATGAGCAGCTTCGTCCTTCCGGGCCTGGGCCGGGAGCTGAGGGAGGAGCTGGAAGACTCCGGACGGCTCGCCACCCTGGGCGCGATGATTGCCGACAAGCCCTCGGGCCGGGTTCTGGGCCGAGACCGTACGATGATCCGCTACGACGTACACCCCCGCGACGCTGCACGGCTGATGGCCGCTGTCCGGGCGATGGGACAGGTCCTCTTCGCCGCCGGCGCCGAGGAGGTGATGACGGGGATCGGAACCGCTCCCCGTGTGTCCGACCTCGCCGGACTCGACGAAGCTCTGGCGGTAGCGACTGTGGGCCGGCTCCATCTGTCGGCCTTCCACCCCACCGGTACGGTCGCGGCGGGCGCCGACCCGGAGCGGTTCCCCGCCGACGGCGAGGGCCGACTGCGCGGAGTTCGTGGGGTACTGATCACCGACGGCTCCGTCCTGCCGAGCTGCCCGCAGGTGAACCCCCAGCTCAGCATCATGGCCGCCGCCTCGGCCGTCACCGAACGGTGGGTCGAAGCGGCACGCTGACGCGACGGAATCCACAGGTCCCACGGGATGCACCGGTGGGAGCTGACCGGACGTCCCTTCTCGCACCACACCGACGGGGTGCCGACGAACACCGGTTCGTTCGGCACCCCGTCGGCGTTGCGCTGAGGACACCGACCGACGCCGACATCACCGGCCCGTCGCCTGCAGCGCTTCGCGAGAAGTCGGCCCTCTTCCCACATGCGGACGGCATGCGCAGTGCGACACCCGGAGAGTCCAGAACGCCCCGCCGGCTCTCGCGCCGGCACGCCCCCGTGCGCCGCAGAGCCGACGCGGGCGCGGCATTCGAGACTCCTTCCGAAGGCTCCGTAAGAGGGTGCCCCCACCCTCGGGCGGATTACGTGAAGAGCCGAGAAACACCCGCCGGATCTGGTTCGGCAAGCTCGGTCCTGCTGAGCGATTGCTACTCATTTACTTAGCCACGATTGATGCGTGGATTGTCCTGTACCAGGACGGAGAACAGCCTTTGAGCTGCATGTTCTCCCCTCGGCGCCCGCTGAGCCCGGATTCGGGCCGAGTTACGAAGGCGACTTCTCCACTCAGGAGAGAGCGCGGGTGTGAACTCGAATCCTTCCTCGTGCGGACAGCTTTTGACCGGGCCGTGAGATCCGTCCGGAAAGGTGAGATGGAATGAATGGAGACCGACGTGACAGCACCTTCCCGGACGGGGAGTCGGCAGGACCCGGCTGAGGATGCGGCCCTGGTGCTGGAGTCGCACGGCGATCCGCAGCGATTTGCCGAGCTGTACGACCGGTATGCGCCGGACATTCATCGGTACGCCGCCAGGCGCCTGGGGGACTGGCTGGCAGATGACGTGACCGCGGAGACGTTCCTGATCGCGTTTGGCCGACGACACCGATTCGATCCGGCTCGGGGGAGCGTGCGCCCATGGCTGTACGGGATCGCCGCCAATCTGATCGCCGGCCACCGTCGAACAGAGGTTATGCAGTACCGGGTGCTGGCCAAGACCTCCGTGGATGCGGTGGTTATGGACTGTCACGACGGTGCGGACAGCCGGGTAGCGGCCGCTGCGGTCACGAGTCAGCTCGCTGCCGCTCTCGCTCACCTCTCCAAGGGCGACCGGGAGGTGCTGCTGCTGATCGCGTGGGAGTCCTTGTCCTACGAAGAAGTCGCCCAGGCCTTGCGCATCCCGATCGGAACGGTCCGCTCCCGATTGAATCGCGCCCGCAAGAAGACCCGGAAGGAACTCGGTGGCATTGATCCCACCACGGAACATGAGGAGTTCACGCGTGGATGACATGGCACTTCTCCGGCAGATGCGTGCTGAAATTCCCCGCCCTGATCCGGCGCGGATTCTCTCCGGCCGGGAACGGCTGGTGGAAGCGATCAACGGGGACCCCGCCCGACTTCGGGCATTTTCCATCCGACAGCTTTCCGAGAGGAACGACATGACCTTCATGAAGAAGCCGGACGCCAGGGCGTCGGCCCAGCCCGACGACTCCCCGACCCGCGCCCGCGCCGGTCGCAGGCCGGCGCTGCGCGTGGTGCTGGTGGCCACCGCTGCCTTTGCCGTCGGCGCCACCGCGGTGAGTGTTCTCGATGACAATGACGCGCACACCGCAGTATCTGCGAGCGTTGACTCCTCCCGGATGCAGAGGGTCAGCGTGGCGACCGTGCTCAATGCCGCAGCTGTCCTCGAGCGCCGGCAGGAGAAGACCGTTGCCCCGCGTGACGATCAGTTCATCTACACGAAGGAGATCATCTCGGAGAGGGAGCAGAAGACCGGCTCGCGAAAGTCCTACGTGGACGAGAACTGGACGTCGGTGGACGGGTCCAAAAGGTCCTGGGTCATGGAACTCGGCAAGGGCTGGTGGTCTGCGCCGGCCCGGCAGCAGGGAGAGACCTGGCCGCCGGCTGACTGGGGCTCGCTCAAGAAGCTGCCCACGGAACCGGACGAGCTGATCCTCGCCGTCATGTCGCCCGGCGCCGGGACGCACAAGTCGGTCGCCGATATCAAGAAGAGCGAATGGCCGGATGTCCACTTCGCACTGGCAAGTCTGCTCTACCGCGTGCCCGTGATGCCCGAGGGTCTGCGACCTGCCGCGTTCGAGGCGCTTGCGAAGATCCCAGGTGTCACTGCGTCCTCCGGGGTGAAGGACGCCAAGGGGCGGGCCGGCGTCGCCATCGCGTACACGGACAAGAGGCAGCAGTCGGGCTGGGACACGGTCCTCATCTTCGCCGAGGACACGCACGAGTTCCTCGGTTTCAAGAACACCCGGTCCTCCGATTCGGGCGGCGGGAAGAACTACGACCAGCTCTCCTACCTCGACAGCTATGCCGTCGTGGACAAGGTCAAGCAGCGCCCCTGAGGGTGGGCGGTGACGGCTCGTCGAGGGTGAGGTGACCCCGGTGCGGTGCGGTGCGGTGTGGTGTTCACAGCATCGCGAGTCGTGAGGGGGCCGGTGGCTGTCGGTCGCGGAGACGTCCCGCTTGCTCGGTGACTGCACGTGCTGCTTTTCGTGAACGAAGTGTGTGCAGGACGAGGGCCTTGGCCGGGGACGGCCGGGGTCCTCGTCGTGTTGCTCAGTGGGCTTGCAGGAGAAGGTTGTTCACGGCCGCCCTTCTGGCTGAGGACTGCGACCAGCACTCTCGCCTCGCGTCGTACGTCAGGTACGTCGAATCGTGTGGTCAAGCAAGGCGTGGCGCGCTGGCGGCGATCGATTGTCCGCGAGCAAGGCCGGCCAGGCCTGCAAAAGGTGCTTCCCGAACCGCGAGGTTCGGGAAGCACCTGGAAAAGATACTGACGCTTACGGTGCTGTCGTCACGACCGTGACGCCCTCGAGTCGCGCAGTCTTGGCTGAGCCATAGCCGACTACCTGGGGCCCGTCACCATTGTCGCTTCCCAGTGACCGCACTGTTACTGCGGTCTTGGACTGAGTGTTCAGGTCGCCGCCATCCGCCGGATCGTGGAACTGAATGGTGTGATGGTTGCCGACCGAGCCGTACACCCCTACGACTGTGACGGCGTGACCGCCCGTGCGGTCGCCATCTGCGTCATACCATCCGATAGAGGCGATGAGGAGATCCCGGCCGTTGCGGGTGAGCTCGACCATCCGGTGGCTTACGTTGTCCTCATCATCCAATGATTCCCAGTCGGCTTCGAGACGGTCTTCGTAGCCCTTCTGCTCGATGAGATCGTTGATGCCGTCTGCGGCGTTGCCGCGGTTGGTGCCCGACGTCGCATCAGTCTCGGCCAGACCACCCATGCGGCCCAGCTTTGCGGTGACTTCCTGATAGTTGACCGGAGAGCTCGACGTGGGGTCGTAGTCGCCATCGAGAAGATTGGGGTAACCGTGCCGATCGAGCCAGAACATCGTGTTCAGCGCAGAGGTGGGCATGCAATACATCTGACCGTTACCGGGAAGTCCCGCTCGATGCTGGTCGATGTCGGACATCTGACACGCCTTGTAGGACCAGGCGGTGTCGCTTTCTGTCACGGAAGCAGCCGTGCAACCGTCTGCGGACGCTGCGGTAGCCGGCGACACGGTCATTGCTGACGCTGCGAGTACTCCAGTGACCGCAACGGCACGCAGGGTGTGTCTGGTGGGAGCGCTGAATCTGAGCAACATCGAAGTGCCTTTCCTTGTTTCAGAACACTGATTGGTGCCCATCTGCGGGCGGCTCCTGCCGAACGCACCCGAGCACGCATGACTCGATTCAGGCGCGATCGAGTCGTGTGGTCTCCTCGCCCCAACTGCTGGTGCGGCGGGCGTCACTCCGCGCGCGTCTCCACATGGAGGTCTGCGCAAAGCGGAGTAGGGTCTGGCCGGAAAGCGAATGCTCCAAGGGCGTGACGCGAACATTACTGGTGGCCGAAGTCCCGTAACCTGAGTAGTGGTTGCTTCATTAGCAGCCACGAGGTACCGGCTCCGAATGAGCCGAACGGCGGAACGGCCGCCCCCGCCCGCAGGTCGACGAGGCGACGAGATGCACGAGGTATTCCTCGGCCTCGCCGCCACGTCATCCAACGACATGGTCGTCGTCCATGAGGGGGACTTCTAAGATGCGGCGACCCAGTAGGGTTCCAGGGTCATTGTCCCGTTGCCCCGCGCACCGTTGGCAGGTCCGCTTGCCGACCGTGCCAGGGTGTACCAGGACTCGACGTAGTCGGGACCATCGGTCCACCAGTCATCGGGGATGGCCCCCAGGACCGCGTTGGCCATGGGCACGAATGCACCCAGGTCGACAATGGTCAGCAGGGCGTCGGCGATGGCAGTCGCCAGTGCCTTGTAATTGGTGCTGCCGTCCTCCTCCATCATGACGACATCGGCGAGGTCGTACTTGTAGTTGGACCAGTTGACCAGGATCTGGTTGGGCGAATAGGTCTTCTCGTCCTCGTCGAGGTAGGGCATGTCGACCGGGTCGACCCGGACCTTGCCGTCCTGTCCGAAGCCCGCCACCAGCGAGTAGATCTCGGCGTCGCCCTTGGTCCAGGGCTCTTCGTCGTCCGTCAGCCGGACTGACTTGATCCGACTGGACCAGAACCCCGGTGCGGCGGTACGTGTGGGCTTCGCCGACGTGGTCAGCACGCCGCGGGCAGACAGCTCATCACTCAGCACCTGCATACCGGCAGAGACTGCGCGTTCGCCGTCGATGTCAATGACGTACACGGGATGCGTGGGGACCTTCTCCGCATCGAGCTTATGGACTCCGCCTTGCGGGTCATAGGCAACCAGTTGTCCCGCGGTGTCGTCGTCCGGGGCCGCTGCCACCCACGGCTGTGCGCTCGCACGGAGCGCTGCCCTCATCGAGGGGTCACCCAGGCGAATCTGAAGCAGCCCAGTGGTGTGCCCACTGAGCCCCTTGGCGCGAGCAAGGTCGCGGTCCGCCTTGTTCACCTCCTGCCTCAGAGCGGGAGACCCCAGCGTGGGTGCGGTCAGTAGTTCGCGCAGGCCTACCTCGGGTGCGGCGAGGGCTGCTGTACTCAGGCCGGCTCGCCATCCAGTGCCTTTGAGAGCGGCGGCGATCGACTGTGCGGCCCGGTCCTTGATCGCGCCGACGCTGTCGCTCGGTGCTGCTGTCCGAGCAGGAGCCGGCTTCGAAGGGTCGGCCGAGGGAGAGGCCGACGCAGGGAAGACGCTTAAAGTTACGGCGGAAACCGCGACAACGCACAGCGCTGCCATTGTGTGACTGGGGCGGGACATGCGGACTCCTGAGGCATTTGAGCACAGCGAAGTGCTGTGTGGTGTGCGATGAGATCCGGCCCAGCCTTTAAGGATTCGAGGGGGCCGGTGCGCCCTCAGAATGACGATCTCATGCCAACAGTGCAAGGGGTATTGGCATAGCAATAGCGAGTGGGACCGTGCGTCTCCTCGGATACACGAACAATGCATCGACATCGGCGGTTGGGTGCGTTAGCTGCTGTTCGCCAATACATCTGCTGGACCAACGAATTGAGTACTAATTGCTCACTCGCCGGCCGTGCGATGCTGCGAGAGTGGGTGGCGGTTGGCATTGCGAAACACTGCGGGCTACCTTCCCGATACCTGCCCGGATACCCGCACTGATGGCGGCATCCCGGCGCAGCAATGAGCATCAAGTACCGATGCCTGTCGCTGCGTTGACGGGCCACCGTGGTGGTCCACTCAACACGGAGTTGATTCACTTGTTCAAGACTCTGCAGCGTCGCCTCACGCAGGTCGGCGCGGTCGTCGGTACGGGACTGCTGGCAGTCGCGCTGGCCAACCCTGCTCAGGCAGCGACAGGCGTGACGCCCGATCCGGCTCCCGCCAAGGCCACGACGGCCGCAGTGCCGTACGAGGCGGTCGGTGTCGACACGGCACGGGCTCTGTCGCTGGCCGAAATCAAGTCGCGAGGTCTCACCGAGTACGTCGACCTTGACAGCTACCGCAGCACGAAGCCGGTGAGATCCAATGGCGGGGGAGCGGCGCCCACCGCTCGCAACGACTTCGCTGCCGCACCGGAGGCAGCTTCGGGTTGTTGGTCGCACGACTTCAGGAGCTCGGGCACCGACCAGCTGTACGGGACCGGCCATGCGGACTGGTGCGGCAACGGCACAGCCATCACCTATGCGACCTCCACCTGCTCGGGTGACGAGGCTTCGTGGATCCCCACATACAAGTACCTGAGTTGTGCTGTGACCCCGGGCTTCGGTGTCGGCTTCAACGTGTATGACGTTGCGGCCAAATGGGATCTATGCGCCCTCTTCGTTCCGATCTGGGGTAACTGCACCAGTCATGGCCGCCCGGCCAGCCACTACCGCTACGGCCCCAACGGCGAGGTCTGGCTGATGTCTCAGACCCCTGCCTGATTGCCCGCGACTGCTGGACAGCCACTCCCATGACGCCGTCAGGCGGCTGCCGAGCCCTCTCGGCAGCCGCCTGACGCGTCGAGTGCTGCTCACGGGGGCTACGCCGGCTTTGCGGCGTCCACGACCTGCACGGCCACGACCGACGCGTCGCCACCCCTTCGCGGCCTGCGGCCTGCGGTCGGCGGCGCGCATGCGTCGGCGGCTCGCTTCGCCGATGCGCAGGTCGCGCGCGGCGCGTCAGCCCCCGTCCCGCATGGCCCACGGGGAGCCGTAGGCGGTGAGCAGGTCGAGGAAGGGGCGGGGCGGGAGCCCCTCGGGGCCGACGATTCCGGTCTCGGACCAGACGCCGGTGGCGAGCAGTTCCAGGGCCACGACCGGGTTGATCGCGGTCTGCCAGACCACGGCCTGGGAGCCGTACTCACGCATGGACCACTGGTTGTCGACCACGTGGTAGAGGTAGACCTCGCGCGGCTGTCCGTCCTTGATGCCCCTGACCCAGGTTCCCGCGCAGGTCTTGCCGGACATCCGCTCGCCCAGTGTGGCCGGGTCCGGCAGGCAGGCGGCGACCACATCGCGGGGCGAGACCCGCACGGGGCCCGCATCGCTATGGACCGTGACCGGGGTTGTCGAGTCCAGGCCCAGGGCGTGCAGGGTCTTGAGCTTGCCGATGAAGTCGTCGCCCAGGCCGTACTTGAAGGTGATGCGTTGGGTATCCACCCAGCGGGGGATCAGCAGCACCTCTTCGTGCTCGACGTTGACGCACTCGACCGGGCCGATGCCCTCGGGGAAGTCGAAGACTTCGGGCTCGCTGAAGGGCTCCGTCGTGAACCAGCCACGCTGCGCCTCGTAGACCACCGGCGGGTTGAGGCACTCCTCGATGGTGGTCCAGATGTTGAAGGACGGTGCGAAGTCGTAGCCCTCGACGGTCAGATTCGCGCCGTCGCGGATTCCTATCTCCTCGATCTCGTCGAAGAGCTCCTCGGCGGCGTAGCGGGCGAACACGTCCGACAGCCCGGGCTCCACGCCCATACCGACGAGCGCGAGCCGGCCGGACTTCACCCATTCCTGGGCCTGCTCGAACTGCTCGTCGCCGAGCTTGACCCCGCACTCCCGGTACGGGTCGTCGGGGTGCGGGTGCGACAGGGACATGGCCATGTCCAGGTAGTGCGTACCGGCCGCCAGGGCAGCCCGGAAGAGCGGCATGACGAACCGCGGGTCGGTGGCGTTCACCACCACGTCGCACTGCCGCTCGGCGAGAAGCGCGGTGACGGCGGCCTTGTCCGAGGCGTCGACGCGGCAGGCGCTGAACCGGTCGGCCGCGTCACCCAGCGCGGCCACAGCGGCCTCGGCACGGGAGACGTCGTAGTCGGCGACGACCATATGGTCGAAGAAGTCGCGGCGGGCCGCGATCCGGGTGATGGCCGTTCCGACGCCACCGGCGCCGACAAGGAGTACACGCATGAGAGGAACCCTTCTTTGGACGAGAGGCCTGCGCCCCCTGGAGAGGGATGAAACCCGGGCCGCTCAGCTAAGGTCAATGGTGTTGGCATAAGGATCGGGCGAGCTCGCCCGCAGAGCGGAGGCGGCCGACGATGGCGAAGAAGGTGATCCCCGAGGAGGCACGCAGGCGGCGCCGGCCCACCCGGCAGGGCATGGTCCTGTCGGAGCGGCTGATCGTGGAGACGGCCCTTCGGATGCTGCGCGAGCACGGCAGCGCAGGGCTGTCCGCACGGCGGCTCGGCGCGGCCTTGGGGGCGGACCCCAGCACCTTGTACCGGTACTTCTCCGGGATGGACGACCTCACCCTCGCCATCGGCGAGGAGCTGATCGGTCGCGCCATGACCGGCTGGGCGCCGACCGGCGACTGGCAACGGGACCTGCGTGGACTCGGACTGCGCATCCATGGCGCATACCTCGCACACCCCCAGGCTGCGGTGCTCACCGCCAGCCGTGTCACGGGGCGGCCACGAGAGATCGAGGCGGACGAAGCCATCCTCGGGATCCTGCGTACGGCCGGATTCACCGATCCGGACGCGGTGCGGATCTATCACGCCTTCATCGACCAGAGCCTGGCATTCGCGGCTCTGGACGCCGGGGCCCTGGCTTTGGCGGCGGAATCGCGCGAAGCCGACGAAAGCATGTGGGGATCGACGTACGCGAACCTGCCGGAGGGGAGCTATCCGCACATCGCGGCGACGGCCGATCTGCTGGCGGCGCGCATGACGTCCAGTGCCTACCCGGCCGTGTTGGACATGCTGTTGGCGAACGCTGCTGCCGAGCTCGCCGCTGCTGGATGACGCCGGCACCACGCCCCTGAGCGGACCGGCGGCTCCGCTGCTCTTTCAGCGCCCTCGCAGCACCCCACGAGCACGGCCTGCGGAACCCGCGAGGGCTGACGCGGCGGCAGGGACGGCCGAACTCTCCAGGCAGGCGCACTGATTCCCCTGCCTCGTGAGCGTCCCTGAACGTGGGGGCCTCCGGGCAGACTCACGGCCGCCCGTTGATCGTCGCGCTACCTCGGCGATGTGGTGGCACAACCTGCCTGTTCTGGTTGCTAGTTGACCTCAAGGGCCACGAGAAAGCGACCGGCCGGGCAGGCCGCTGCGTGCCCCGGGTGCTGGTGTGGGCACGGGACGGGGCGATCTGCGTGACACCGGGCGGATACCACTGGCCTACCCTCCCGGGCCGGCAACACATGACGGGTGGCGGACCCACCGTCAGGCGCGTCGCCAACTCCTCAGCCGGCTGTTGAGCGTGTTATGCCCTGCCTCGCACCGGGTGGTGAGGGTGGCCGGCAGGAGGTGAACCGCTCTGCTCGGTGCCACCGTCTCGAATTGAGCGACGATTGCCTAACTCTTCGCTCAATCCGGCTCGTAGCGTGAAATGCAGTCAGTTCCCGCAAACAAGTTCGTGAGAGGGGGAGTTGTGGAGACGACCGACATGATCGAGCTGGACATGCTTTCGGCTGAGGAGCCGGAAGGCCTTTGGCCTTGCGAGATCACTTGCAAGATCACCTGTGAAGTGACGGGCACCTGATTTATTCGCGCGGGTATCTTCGAAAACCGAGAGGGGTAACACATCGTGAATCTTGACGAGCTGGACATGCTGCCGACCGATGAGCCGGAAGGCCTTTGGCCTTGCGAGATCACTTGCTCGGACTCGTGCAGCAAGACCTGTGAGAACACCTTCCCGTAACCGGGTAGCGCCTGACGGTCTGAATTCCGCCACGGCAATCGGCTGAAGCGGGGATCTTCGTCAGCACAGGCGGAGATCCCCGTCCGTGAGTGCACTTCACTTTTCGTGCCTCCGCGTCCGCCACAGCACCCTTCAGTACGAACCATCCTCCTCGACACAGGTCTGGATGGACACACACACTCGGGAGGCCGGGTGTGGAGGAGGACCCGCATGCACCCGCCCCGCCCGGAATCTTCCGGAGAGCCGACCGACAGCCACCTTCTTGCAGATCTGGCGCAGGCTGCGTTGGAGAGGCACGTGTCTGATTGGGATTCGAGCCGGGACGGCTTCTGGTGTCGGATCGGCCCTCCGAAATATCCTTATGCCGACCAGGGCTGGAAGCTGCACGTGTCCGCGACTCCGCTCTCCGCCCCCTTTGTACTCGTACGAAGCGCTGAGGTGCTTCTGCGTCGGGGCTGTGCGTTCAAGTTCGCACGGGACCTGGACAAGGTGACCGCCCTGGTGGAACGCAACTATGCGCGAGGTGGCGGCGGGAAGTTCCTGACGGCATACCCCGTCAGCGAGGAGATGTGTCGCCACCTCGCACGGGAACTGCACGAGGCTACGCAGGACTTGCACGGCCCACGGATCCTTTCGGACCTTCCGTTCAGGCCGGGAAGTCTTGTGCACTTCCGGTACGGGGTGTTCGCCGCCAAACCTGTCCTGAGTAACGACGGATGCTTCGAGTCGCTACTGAAGGCACCGGACGGGACGCTGTGCAAGGACGAGCGAAACGCCTGGTTCAGCCCGCCGGCCTGGGCAGTGCCGGCGCCGTTCGAAGCCCCGCTGCCGGAACGCGGTACCGCGACGGGCAAAACCGTGCTTGTCGGCGACCGTTTTCGCGTAGTGAAGGCGATCAAGCACGCGAACAGGGGCGGGGTGTTCCGTGCGGTCGACACACGCACGAGCGCCGACGTGATCCTCAAGCAGGCCCGACCTCACGTGGACGCCCGCCTCGACGGAACGGACGCCAGGGACAACCTGCGCCATGAGGCCCGCATCCTGGAACTCCTGGCTCCGCTCGGGATCGCGCCCAAGGCGGTGGCCGTCGTCGAGGAACAGGGAAACGTGTTCCTGGCGCAGGATCTCGCACCGGGGACGACGTTGCGCGAATGGGCCCAGGAACACCTCCGCACCACAGGAGCGGGAGCGGGCATCTCCGTATCGGAGGCAGTGCCGCTCGCGGCGAAGGTTGCGGACCTCCTCGTCGTTGCGCACGGCATACCCAATCTCGTCCTGCGTGACTTCACCCCCCAGAACATCATGGTGTCGCCGGAAGGGCAGGTCAGCCTCGTCGATCTGGAAGCTGCGGTGACCGAGGGCACGGTGACCCACCGGATCCAGGCACTTGCCTACAGCGCTCCGGAGCAGAGCCAGGCCCCCCGTTTCGGCCCCGTTCCCTCCCGGCGGGCCGATCTCCACTCCCTCGGCATGGTGCTGTTCTACCTGGCCACCGGCAGGGATCCACTGCTCGTCGGGCCGGTTGCGAACTCGCACGCCGGACAGGAGCGGCTGGCCGCACTGGTGGCAGTGATGCAGGGGAGCCAGCCGAGCCTGCGCGCGCTCGCCCCGGCCATCCTGGGCCTCACCGCAGACAAGCCGGAGGACCGATGGCCCTTGGAACAGGTCCGCCGGTTCCTGGCAGGCCTCACCTCACCGACCGGAACCCGGTCGGCTTCATCGGTGCAGGAGCCGATCAAGCCGACCGGGCATGCGAAGGCATTGCTGGCGGATGGGCTGGAACACGTCATGAGCATCATCCGACCCGATGAAGGAAGGCTCCACGGTTCCAGCGCCTTCGGCTCGACAACGGACCCGTGCAATGTCCAGCACGGATCTGCCGGTGTCCTGGGGGTTCTGGTGCGGGCGGCGCGAGTCACCCAGGATCCAGCGCTGATCTCCGCTGTGCATCAAGTCGCGGACTGGACCCTGCGCAGGGCCGCGGAGGTGCGCAGCACCCTGCCCGGCCTGCACTTCGGACGTTCGGGAACGGCGTGGGCGCTTCATGACGCCGCGCAGCTCCTTCGGAACGACGCCCTTGCCCAACGGGCCGTACAGATGGCCGAAGCGGTGACGCTCGACTGGGCCAATCCGGACGTGTGCCATGGGCTCGCAGGAGCCGGTATGGCTCATTGGCAGTTGTGGAAGACCACCGGCAGATCTGGCATGCGGACACGGGCGCTGCTCTGCGCCGACTCCGTCCTCACGGCTGCCCGGCATCGAGAAGGTCGCGTCGTGTGGCCCGTACCGGCGGAGTTCCGATCGGATCTCGCTGGTCTGGTGCACTTCGGGTTCGCGCACGGTGTCGCAGGCGCGGGTGCCTTCCTCCTCACCTCTGCGCAAGCCACAGGCCGGCAGGAGTACTTCGACGCAGCACTTGAGGCTGGTCGGACACTCATAGGCGTCGCCGACATCAAGGGGAATGCAGCCTGTTGGCCCACCGGTGAAGCGACGCGCAGGGCCCGCTCCGACCGCATGCAGCACTGGTGCAGCGGAGCATCCGGCGTCGGTACCTTCCTCGTGCGCCTGTGGCGTGCGAGTGGTGACCCGGAATTTCTCGATCTCGCGAAGCGGGCCGCCGAGACCGTCCACCGGGCGCGGTGGTACTCCGGCAATGCGGTCTGTCACGGACTGGCGGGCGACGGGGAATTCCTGCTCGACATGGCCGAACTCACCGGTGACCCCTGCTACCGCGACCGTGCCGAGCAGATGGCGGAGGTGATGTACGCCTTCCGCGTTCAGCGGGGTGGGCTGGGGCTCGTGACCGACGAGAGTGCGCTCGTCGTGACAGCGGATTACGGGACCGGCCTGTCAGGTGTGCTCGGATTCCTGCTCCGGCTGGAACACGGCGGATCGCGCATGTGGATGCCGGACCTCCCGGCCGAAGAGGACTCGCTCGATCGGACGACCTTGAAGAGTGGGCTCAACCCCCGGCCGGAGGGCCGGCTATGAACCCTCGGCAGGCCTTCCCGGCCTCTGTCGCCTGGCGTCGGAATGACCGTCTGCCCCAGGCGCCCCCACCGAACCGCAAGAGCTTCGCCTTCTCCGACCGGGGGCGCCATGCCGTGTGCCTCCGCGCCACCTACGACGATGGGGACGCCCCCTGGGGGGTGGAGGCGTGGCGTTGGACGGGCACTTCCTACGAGCCCCGGTTGCTAACCGGCTCCGGTGATTCCCTGGCTACGCAGGCTTTGCCTCTCGATGACGGGCGAGTCCTCCTCGCACGTCCCCACCGGGGCCGACACGAGATCGTCCTTCTCGACTCCACCGGCCTTGGCCCGGCACACGCGGACCGTCCGCCTGACCAAGTGGTCCTCACCCGGACCGAGATCGCCGGTCTGCGTCTCGTGCCCGGCGAGGGGCCGTCCCGGCTGGCAGCCGTGGTGATGACTGACCATCAAGGCCGTTCGTCGCTGTGGAGTCTCAGTGACCGATCGCCGACGCTGCGTGAGGTCCTCGCAGCAGACGACATCGACGGGGCGTTGCGTCGAGGCTGCCGGCTGGACCCGGAAGGCCGGTCGCTGGGATTCACTCTCGTACGAGACGGTCAGGTCATGCCCGTCCGCGTGGACATGGCCACCGGAGGGGTCTCACGCCTGTTCGACGTGGAGCGGAGTACGCCGACCCATCTGCTGTTGGCCGCGCCCGAAGCCGACGCGGTCCTCGTGGCCGAACAGGACGGGGCGCACACACACCTCAGCATGATCTCGGGCGGCAGGGCACGGCGTCTTCCCCCACTGACACTCCCCGAATCTCTGGCCCACGCAGCCCAGATCCCGCTCGCGCTCTCACCCGACGGCACACATCTGGCGCTCACCGCCGACCGAGGCACCGGAAGTCACTTGCTCATCACCGCTGTGACGGGCACGGGCACGGAGGCGCTCAGCGAGCCCGACTGCCCTGCGGGGGTGTTGACGTCTGCGGCACGATGGGTCGGCGACAGCCTGCGGCTCGTCGGGAGCACCCCGACCGAGCCGTTCGCGCCATTGAGCCTGGCCGTCAGTACACGTATCGCGGATGGGGCGAAACCACCCCCACGGCGCGCTCACGCCCACTGGGAGGGCGCTCACACCGAAGTGCTCGCCGGCGCTGCCGGCGACGTCGAGGCCGTGGTGTACGGGGGAAGGACTGGGCCCGGGCACCGCAGCTGGTCGTGGCGCTGCACGGGGGACCGGCGGCTTCCTGGAAGTTGGAGTTCAACCCGTTCTTCCAGCGCCTTGCCGCTGCGGGTATCGCCGTACTGGCACCCAACCAGCGGGGGAGCACCGGCTACGGTCCGGACCACCGGGCCGGCATCCGTGGCGCTTGGGGAGGCCCCGACCTGGACGACATCCTCCACATCGTCCGGTCGCTCACTGGGCAACGCCGGGGGCTGCCCCCGGTGATGCTCTACGGAGAGAGCTACGGAGCCTACCTGGCGCTGCTGGCGGCCGGTCACGCTCCGGCGTACTGGTCGAGATGTGCCCTCATCTCCCCGTTCCTGTCCGCACGCAGCCTGCATGACGTGGCTACTCCTGCGGTGCGTTCCTTTCTCGAACGACAAGGCGCAGGGCCTGCACGGCGCGGCGCCCGGACCTCGCGCGCGGCGGAAGAGTGTCTGCATGAGATCACGGCGCAGATGGTCATCTGCCACGGCCTCCAGGACGAGGTCGTCCCCGTGAACCAATCGCAGGAACTGCGCAGCCGTCTCCTGGCACTGGGGTGGCGCGAAGACCTGGACTTCGCACTCCGGGAAGTCCGGGGAGGCCACAACGTGCTGTCGGGCAGCAACGGTCACCAGCTCCAAGAGGACCTGGTCTCCTTCTTCGTCGCCGGACTCGAACCCCCCACAGGCGCGGTCTCGAAGGAACCCGAGGAGGAGAATTGAACAGCGCGAAATCCCTCTGGGCCCCGGCCCCGCAGAAATCCACGGATGGAGTCCAGCCGTCCCCTGCCACACTGCAGAAGCAGGCCGACCGGCTTCTGCTGAGCACCATGGCAGCCTCACCGCGCTCGTCGATCGTGCTCCTCCTCGGAGCGACTGCGCAGGCGGTCACAGCGCTGTTTCTGCCGGGCACCATCGCCGCGGCCATCGACGCGGCTGCGGGTGCGCACCGGAGCTTCGCCGACGTGCTCTACCCGGCAGCGCTTCTCGTCCTGGCCGCGACGGCGTCCACGGCTCTGACCCTTGGTGGTGCGGCCGCGGGTGCCCGGGCCGCCTTCCTGTTGCGCATGGCCATGTTGCGGCGGGTCCTGGCACTGGGTCTGCGGGGGCAGCGACGCTATCCGATCGGCGATGTCATCAGCCGTGTGGTGGGCAATGCCGCCGAGGCGGCGGAGGCGTCCTACGGGGTGGTGAGCATCGTTGCCGGGTTCGTCATCCCGGTCTGTGGGGTCGCCGCGCTGTGGTCCATCGACTGGACGATCGGGTGCACGTTCGTCGTCGGCGTCGCCCCCATGGCGCTCGTATCCGGTGGGTTCCTGAAGAAGTACGGCGCGCACCAGACCCGTTATCAGGAGGTGCAGAGCGACATTTCCGCACGGCTCGTCGATGCCATTGCCGGTGCGCGAAGCATAGGCGCCATGGGCACGACCGCCAAGGAGACCGCTCGTGTGCTCGCGCCGCTTCCGGAGCTGGCGGCCCTGGGTAGAGCGACGTGGGAGGTCCAGCGAGCGGCGACATGGCGCACCTCGCTGCTGATGCCCGTCACGGAACTTGCGGTACTCGGCGTCGCAGGAATCGGCGTAGCCCTCGGGCGGATCACTCCCGGGAGCCTCGTGGCCGTCGCCGGTTACACCGCTCTCGGGATCGGGCTCCTCGACAACCTGGACCCGTTGGCACGGCTGGCCCGTGTACGCGCGAGTGCTGTGCGGGTCACCGAGATCATGACAACCGCTTCCGGCGTCGGCGGAGCGGTTGCCGGCGCCTCGCTCCCGGATGGCCTCGGCGCACTGTCGATCCGGGCGCTCACCGTCGTGGACGGGGACCGGCTCATTCTCGACGCGATTGATCTCGATGTCGAAGCCGGCAGCAGTGTGGCGATCGTCGGTAGGTCAGGGGCAGGGAAGTCAGTACTCGCAGCCGTGGTGGGACGCTTGATCGACCCCGATGCCGGTGAAGTCCGCCTCGACGGCGTGCCGGTCCATACGCTCGGCCGCCTCGCACTGAGCCAGGCGGTGACCTACGCCTTCGCGCAGCCTGCAAGTCTGGGACACACCATCAGTGACGACATCCGCTATGGCCTGCTCACGGCCCCCGACGGTCTCGTCGAGCGGGCGGCGCGGGCGGCGCACGCCCACGACTTCATCCAACGGCTCCCCGACAGCTACAACACTCCCCTCACACGGCTGAAGCTCTCCGGCGGAGAGCGCCAGCGGATGGGCCTGGCACGGGCCGCGGCACGTCCGGCGCGCGTTCTCGTCCTGGACGACGCAACCTCCCACCTCGACACGGTCACCGAACTCCTGGTGAGCCGTGCACTCAACTTCGGAGGTACGCGGCTGATCGTCACTCACCGGGCCTCGACGGCGACCCGCGCCGACCTCGTGGTCTGGCTGGAAGCGGGCAAGGTGCGGGCGGTCGCACCCCACGCGGAGCTCTGGGAGATCCCCGCCTATCGGGCCGCTCTGGCCGGAGGGCCTGCCCCCGACGACGGCGAGGACGCTGCACATGGACCGATCGCTTCGACGGGACCGCGGGAAACACGCCATGAGTGAGCGGAACCGGAGCGGGCAGGGCTGGAGACTGCTCTTCGAAGAACTCTCCCGCCAACGGGGCCCATTGCGCCGTCTTCTGGGCTGGTCAGCGCTGGAAGCTCTGCCGGCGTTGGTGACGGGCTTCGTGATGGCCAGGGCCCTGGACGACGGATTCCTGGCTGACAGACCCGCGACCGGCCTTGCGTGGATCGCGGTCCTCGGCCTCGCGCTGATGATCAAGGCTGTAGCGGGGCGCGCGATCTTCGGCCCCCTCGCCCTCATCGTCGAGTCCCTGCGCGACAACCTGACCAGGCGCCTCATGACAGCCACGTTGCGACGGGCGGTGGCGGACCCTCGTGCACTGGATGCTTCAGCCGTGGCGCAGCTGACGGGCCATGTCGACACCGCCCGACTGCTGACCTCAGCGCTTCTGCGCTCGGTCCTGCGCCTGGCGCTGGCCGTGGCCGGTGCGTTCCTCGGCTCCATGACCGTCGCTCCGGTCGTCGGCCTCATGGTCGGACCACCCCTGCTCGCAGCCGTCGGAGTGTTCTGCCTGGCGCTGCGGTCGATGGCGCAGCGACGCTACGACGCTGTACTCGCCGACGAAGCCGTGGCGCAACGGGTGGGCACCGTCGTGGCCGGCGTACGGGACATAGTCGCGGCCGGAGCCCATGAGCGCGCCGAGTCGGACGTGGCGCTGGTGGCCGAGCGCCAAGCCTCGGCGATGAATGCAGCGGCCCGAGCGGAAGCCACCCGCATAGCCGTGGTCGCCCTCGGCTGCCATGCCCCTCTTGTCGCTCTGCTGGGCCTGGCGCCCTGGATGCTTGACCACGGGTGGCTGACCATGGGGGAGTTGGTCGGTGCCACGGCATGTCTCACCGCGGGCATCGAGCCCGCCCTGCGTGCAACGACGAGTCTGCTGGGCGCCTGGGGACTGCAGCTCGGTGTGGTCATGCAGCGGCTGTCGGAGGTCATCTCGCATGATCATGAGGGGCGCGCCGTCCCGATCGGATCCGACCCGTCGAAGAGACCGTCGGGCACCTGGATCGAGCTGCGTGGCCTCACTTTCTCCTACGGTGCGGCGGCTGAACCCGTTGTCCGTGACCTCGACCTGACCATCCTGCCCGGGGAGCACCTCGCTGTCGTCGGGCCGAGTGGTATCGGCAAATCGACATTGATCGATCTCCTCGGCGGCCTGCGTCGAGCCGACTCCGGCACGGTTTCCTACGGCGACGTGCCGATCGACGAAATTCCACCGGACCACCTGCGGCGGGAGATCGCGCTCATCCCGCAGGAGGCATACATCGTGACGGGCACGTTGCGGGACAACCTCCTGTACCTCCAGCCGGATGCGAGCGAACAGACCCTCTCGGAATGCATCGAGTCTCTGGGGCTGACCGATGTCGTCAGCGCGGCCGGCGGGCTGGATGCCGACCTCGCACACAGCACTTCGAAACTGTCCGCCGGTGAGCGGCAACTCATCGCCCTCGCGCGCGTCCATCTCTCTCCGGCACGGGTGGTCCTCCTGGACGAAGCCACCTCGTCACTCGACACGGAGTCCGAAAAGCGCGTGGAGGAAGCCTTCGCCCGGCGCTCCGACACCACCCTGATCGTCGTGGCCCATCGCATCAGTTCCGCACTGCGCGCCGACCGAATCGTGCTGCTCGACGGTGTTCGCTGCCTTGTGGACACTCACGACGGGCTGCTGTGCACTTCTTCCCTCTACACCGAACTCGTAGGGCACTGGTCCGGACGCGAAGCCGCGTCACCTGCCCGCCCTTGTTGAGCGCTGAGAAAGCCACCGCAGCCTTACCCTCTCCCTCCCACATGCCCTGGAGCCGAAAATGCAGAACCCTCAGGAGGTCAACTGGGACCTCACCTACGCGTGTCCGCTGCGATGCACCCACTGCTACTCCGAGTCAGGCAGGCGGCCCTCTCGCCAACTCTCCATGGCGGACATGGAGAAGGTGGCTGACGCCCTCATCTCTCTCGGCCCACGCGCTGTCCAGTTCAGCGGAGGCGAACCCCTCCTGGTCAAGGATGTTCACAAGCTGGCACAGAGGTTCCGGAAGGCCGGTATCGGTGTCGGCCTGTTCACCAGCGGATGGCTCCTCACGGAGAGGAACCTCGATGATGTGCTGGGTGCCTTCTCCCACGTGCATCTCAGTCTCGACGGAGCAACGGCAGCGGTACACGACCGGATCCGCGGGCGTGCCGGTTCATTCGGCCGGGCGATACACGCCCTGGGTGTGCTCGACGAGGCAGCCCGGCGAAGCGGGGACACGGCGGTGCCTTTCGGTATCGATTGCACCCTTGTGCGTAGCAATTTCGGCGACATGGAGCCACTGTGCAGGGACGTCGCGAGTCGATTCCCGCATCTGGCGTCCGTTTCCTTCGGAGCCGCGGTTCCGGGTGGGCTGGCCAACCGGAAAGGCTATGCACAGCACGAACTCCTGGGCGACCAACAGCTGGACGAGCTCGCTGGTCCGAAACTGAGTCGCCGCCTCGCCGGCCTGCTGCCACCGGCCACATCCGTTCAGACCTTCGACGGGCGCGCGCTCCAGATGCACCCCGATCTGATCGCGAGGGGGTACGCGATGACCGGTCTCATGCAAGTGGAGCCGGACGGACAGGTACGGGGCATGCCGATGTACGAAGGAACGGTCGGGTGCCTCCTGGACGAGCCTGCCCGGACGCTGTGGTCCCGCGCCCGTGACCGGCCGCAGTCGGCGTTCGTCGTCGAGACTCTCCATCCGGTCCGGACCATGTCCGACTGGGCCGAAGCCGCGCGCCGGATCGACCACCACTTCGGCTCCGACTCGGTGCGCGAACGGATCGCAGCTCGCGCACCCTTCGTACCGCACGCTTCGCCCGATCTTTGAGGTTTCTGTGCTGAAGGGACGGCTCCTGGCCAGCACGGGGTCTTCCGGACGCGATGGGATCCCCGTCCCGCCGGCACCGCCCGGCGGGTGCTGTCCGGTGAGCCGGCCCATGAAGCACCGACGAGCCCCCTCCGCGCTACGAGGTGGCAGGCCCTTGCGGGGAGCGGAGTACCAGCAGGGTGATCTCGCTGGGGGCGAAGACGCGGAACGGCGGGCCCCAGAAACCGGTGCCGCGGCTGGTGTAGAGCAGGGTGCGGGCGCCGTGGCGGCTGAGGCCGGCGAGGGCCGGCTGGTCGATGCGGACGAGGTGGTGGAAGGGCCAGATCTGGCCGCCGTGGGTGTGGCCCGAGAGCTGGAGGTCGACGCCGCCCGCTGCGGCCCGGTCGACGAACTTGGGCTGATGGGCCAGGAGCAGGACGGGCAGGTCTGGATCGGCGCCGCTCAGGGCTCCTTCTAGGTGGGCGCGGTGGCCGGCCAGACCGGAGGACTCGGCGGTGACGTCGTCCACTCCGGCGACCACCAGGGTGTCGCCGCCGCGTTCGAGCAGCAGATGACGGTTGCGCAGCGGCTCCCAGCCCAGCTCGTCCATCAGGTCGACCCAGCCCTGGGCCTCGCTGTAGTACTCGTGGTTACCGGTGACGTAGACCCGGGCCCGGGTGGCTTCCACGGTGCCGAGCGGGGCGGCCTGGTCGCGGCGGCGTTCGGCCGTGCCGTCCGCGATGTCGCCGGTGTGGCAGACCAGGTCGGCCTCCAGGGCGTTGACCTTCTCGCAGACCCGCGCCGACCAGCGGGCGCGGTCGAGCGGGCCGTAGTGGGTGTCGGTGATGAGGACGACGCGGGTGCCGTCCAACCCGGCGCCCAGGCGCGGGAGCTGGACGTCGAGCCGGCGCACCCGTGGCACCCGGCGGGCCTCGGCGTACCCCCAGGCGAGCAGCACGGCGGCTACGCCGATGACCACCCAGGTGACGATCCGGGCCCGGTACTGCCCGTCGCCTACGCCGGCCACGGCCAGGGCGAGGCGCAGCAGCACGCCGAGCAGGACGGACCAGGTGAACAGCACCCAGCTGGCCCCGAGGAGGGTGTCTCCGACGATCGCCGCCCAGTCCTGCTGCCGCCGGCCGTGGCCGCGCATCATCGCGAGCGGCATGGCGATCAGCCCCAGGACGAACAGGGCGGTGCCGCCCAGCGCCACGGGGAGCGGCCAGTCCTGGCCGGCGTGCAGCAGCACCCAGCAGGGCACGGTCCACAGCAGGACGGGGGCGATCAAAGGGATGTAGCGCATCAGGCGGCGCAGTCGACTCTGCTCGGTCGCATGCGCTGCACCGTCCGCGGACCGGGCTTCGCTGGTGTCGGTCACGCTTCCCCTCCTCAAGTAGCCGGACTGACGACGCGCGCACTGTACCCGCTCGTCCTGGTGCCCCGAGCCGGAGGTTCGTCGGCAACAGGTGGCGGCCCGGTCGAGGATCTCCTGGGTCGGCTCCGCACAATCCACCAGGGCGAACTCTCCACCCCCGCTGACCGGACTGGCCAACCTGGTCGCGGCGGAATGCCGGATCGTCCTCGGCCTCGCCACCGAATTCGCCGCTCTGCCGGCACGCCGGAGCCCGAGATGGTGCCGGCATCAGTGCGCGGACGGCTTCAGGCCGGTACGTCGACCGGTTCCGCGCGCCGCACGCGTTTCGGTCCCCTTCCGTTGAACGCCAGGTTCAACCCGAACGCCACCACAGTCGCGCTCGTGACCGGCGATCCCAGCACGATCCCCACCCCCTCCGGGAGCCTGCTGTACAGATCGGGGGCCACCTCCGGGGCCATGCCGGCGCCGATCGACACGGCCACGATCAGCAGGTTGTGCGTGCCGTCGAAGTCCACCGCGCGGAGCGTGCCGATGCCGACGGTGGCGACCGTCGCGAACATCACCAGGCCCGCCGCACCGATCACCGGCTGCGGCAACCCGGCGACCAGTAGGCCCAGTTTGGGAATCAGCCCGAGTACCAGCAACATGCAGCCGGCCACGGTCGCGACATGCCGGCTGCGGACCTTCGTCATCGTCACCAGGCCGACGTTCTGCGCGAACACCGTGTCCAGGAAGGCGTTCATGACGCCGCCCAAGACACCGGACAGGCCGTCCGCCGCCAGGCCCCGTGCCATGTCCGCGGTCGTCAGCTTTCTGCCGGTCAGCTCCGCGACCGCGAGGAGATCCGCCGTCGACTCGGCGAAGAGCACGAGCATCACCACGCACATCGAGAGCACCGCAACCGCGGGGAACTGCGGCGCCCCGAAGTGGAAGGGGGCACTGACACCGATCCAGTCCGCCGTCCGCGCGGCCGAGACGTCGACCAGACCGAACGGCACCGCGACCGCCGTCCCCGCCACCACGCCGAGCAGGACGCCCGTCCGCGCGAGGAAGCCACGGCCGAAGCGGGCGACGAGGAGGATCACGATCACGACGAAGGCGGCGAGTGCGAGCCGCGAGGGCGCGGCATGGTCGGCGGCCTTCGGGTCGCTGCCGACGACCAGGTTCACCCCGACGCCGATCAGAGCGAGCCCCACCACCGTGATCACCACACCGCTCACCAGCGGTGGGAAGAAGCGCACCGCCTTCGCGAACGGGTAGGCCGCCAACAGGCCGAAGACGCCCGCCGCCAGCATCGACCCGTACACCGCCTGCAGGCCGTACTCCCCGGCGATCAGGATCATCGGCGTCACCGCTGTGAACGCCGCCCCCGCCATCACCGGCATCCGCACACCCAGGATCCGGCCGACCCCGGCACCCTGGATGATCGTGACGATGCCGGCGACGAGCAGATCGGCGTTGACGAGCACGGCGACCGTCGCGGCGTCGAGGCCGGCCGCCGCGCCGAACACCAGCGGCACCGTCACACACCCGGTGTACATCACGATCACATGCTGCAGACCGAGCACCGCGAGCCGTCCGGGACCGGTGCTCCTCGTGGACATCGTCACGTCACCTTCTCCTCTAGCGTGCGAAGTTGGCGGCGATGCGCTGCTGGATGTAGTCCGCGGCCGTGATCGCCGGGTAGCGGCCCGCGGGCCCCTCGATCACCACGTCACGGTCGGCCTGCGCGAAGAACGCGATGCTGTGGCGGGCCGACCGGTCGTCGCCGGGGCCAGGCGACTTGACCCGGTGGAAGTTGGAAGGCAGCCGGTCGTCGCTCCACCGCATCAGCATGTCCCCGATGTTGCAGGTGATCACGGTGTCGGCCGGTTCGACCGGCGTCCACTCCTGTGCCTCGGCCTCCTTGCCGGGGCACACCTGCAGCCCGCCCTGCCCGTCGCGCTGGAACAGCAGCGTCAGACAGTCGAAGTCCGTGTGCGCACCCGCGCGCCAGACGTCCGCCGGGATCGCGGTGCCCTCAGGCACCGCGAAGTAGTGCAGCATGCGCAGCGTCGACTGGTACTGCTCACTGGCCGGGTCGTGGGCGCGCGCGAAGAACCCGTCGGGCAGCCCCAGCTTGTCGGCGAAGCAGGACAGCACGCGCATCGCCAGTTCCCTGCACCGCGCCTCGAACGCGAGCGCGCGCTCCTGGAATCCGGGCAGCACGTCGTCCGGCCACAGCCCGTCCATGTGCGGCCGGGTCAGCTGGTACGACTCCTTCTGGTCCGGTGTCCCGATCGACGGACGGACCTGGGTCATGGACTCCCAGCCCGAGTTGAGTCCCTTCTTCAGGGCGTGCCGGGCCTTGGTCTCCTCCGGCAGCGCGAAGAACCGCTCGGCATCGGCGAACGCCTCGTCCACGGAGTCCTGTTCGATGCCGTGGTGCACGAGCTGGAAGAAGCCGATGTCGGTGGCGGCAGCCCACAGCTGTTCGGTGATCTCGGCCTTGCGGGCGTCGAAGTCGCTGAGGTCGATCCTGCGGATCTCCCGGCGGGAGGTCTCCGTCCCGGCCCCGCCCATGTGCGTCTCCTTGGCCAACTCGGCCATGCTGTAAGTCATCTCGGTCATCGCGGTTGTCGCTCCTCGAAGCGATCGTGGGTTTCCGGGATGCAGTCACCGCCCCTGCACTCCCCACCGCGGACACTCAGAGGCCCGCGGGCACGGTCGCGGCGGACCCCTTCTCGGGTCCGGCGCCGTGGGCTGGCGCGGACCCCGGTGACCCGGGGCCCGCACGCGATGCGTTCAGCCTGCGCGGCGGGTGTTTCCGCCGGGGACCACGGTGTTACGCGGCCGTAAAGCTCAGTCCGGCGGCCAGCTCCTTCGACGGGAGCCGGACGTGCTCCCCGTCCCGGACCAGGACCTCGCCGTCGACCATGACCGCCGCCACGGTCCGGCTGCCCGCACACGTCAGCAGCGTGGCCCCCGGATCACGTACGGGAAGGCAGGCGTAGTCCTTGTCGAAGCGGTGCAGGACGAGGTCGGCCTGCATGCCGGCGCGTATGCCGCCCGGGCGTTCCTCCAGGCCCAGTACCTGGTTCGCGCCGTTCGAGGCCAGTGCGAACATCTCCGGGAACCCGAGAAGGTCTGCCTTGCGGTGCGCGGCCCGCTGCAGATACGCGCCGATGCGCATGGCCTCCAGCATGTCCTGGGTGTCGTTGCTCGCCGCGCCGTCGACGCCGAGCCCGACCCGCAGCCCGGCGGCCAGCATCTGCGGCACCGGAGCGATCCCGCTGCCGAGGCGCATGTTGCTGAGCGGGTTGTACGAGATGCCGACGCCGTGCCGGGCGAGTGTCTCGCGCCCCGCCGCGTCGAGCTCCACGCAGTGCACGGCGAGCAGCCGCTCCCACAGGAACCCGGCCCGCTCCAGATGGTCCACGGCGCCGGTTCCCGCGTGTTCACGGCACATGGTGTCGTCCGTCGTCGTCTCCAGGAGGTGCAACGAGACGGGCAGGCCGCGTTCGTCGGCGTACGCGCGCACGGCCGCCATCCCCTCGGGCGTCAGACACCGCGGATTGGGGACAGCGATGCCCACCCCGACCCGGCTGTCGCGCGCCGCCGCGATCAGCTCGTCCGTGTGCGCGAGCGCCTCCTTCAACGGCTGCATCAGCCGAGGGTCGAAGCCCCACTTGCGACTGCGGTCCGCTCGGTCCGCGACGCCCCGGCACAGCACGGCCCGCACGCCGCTGTCGCGCAGCGCCCGCAGGACCGCGTCGTGCACCTCGGGCGACGGGTGCGGCCACATGTGCTCGACGAGGGTGGTGGTGCCGCTGCGCAGCGCCTCGGCAGCGGCGGCGGCCGCGGTGGCATAGGCGCGCTCAGGGGTGAGCAGCGCCGCCTCCTCGCCGACGGCGCCGAGCCACGCGAGCAGGGGCAGCCCCTCGCCGATGCCGCGCAGGCCCGCCTGGAAGAGGTGCGTGTGGGTGTTCACCAGGCCGGGGGTGAGATGCCCGCCGCAGCCGTCCAGAACCCTCTCTCCGCGCGGGAGTTCACCTGCCGGTACGAGAGCGCTGATACGTCCGTCGGCCAGGTGGACGTCCGTGCCGGCCTGCCAGCGGCCCGCGCTGAGGACGGTGACGTCGGTGATCGTGTCGATGCCGGGCGTCGTCATCGGGTGTGGTCCTTCCGGAGCCGGGGCGTGTGGTGGAACAACAGGTTCAGGGCAAAGGCGACGATGCCGGTGACGGCGATGCCGCTGTCCAGGACCGTGCGGGCGAACGAGGGGAGCGGTGCGTAGAAGTCCGGAGCGCCGACCGGGATCATCCCGAGCCCGAAGGCGAGCGCCGCGGTCAGCAGATTGCGGGAGTCGGTGAGGTCCGCCCGCGCCAGGATGCGCAGACCCACCGCGCCGACCATGCCGAACATGACGAGCGAGACCCCGCCGAGTACCGGACCGGGCACGGCGGCGACGGCCGCTCCGAGTACCGGCACGAACGCGAGCACCACCATGAACGAGCCCGACAGCGCCACGACGTGCCGGCTGCGCACCCGCGTCACGCTGACCAGACCCACCGACTGCCCGAACGTCACGACAGGGAAGGAGGCCAGCGCTCCCGACACCACGGTCGCCACGCCGTCCGCGCGCAGCGCCCGCACGACGGTGGGCGCGTCGTCGCCGCGCTCGACGATCTGCCCGACGGCGAGCGTGTCACCGACGGACTCGACCATGTTCACGAGCTGGACGACGAGCATCGCGGCGATCGCCGGGACCACGAACGTGGGCGCTCCGAAGGCGGTCGGATCCGGCGCCGTCACCACGCGTGCGTCCGCGACGCCCGAGCCGTCGAACAACCCCAGCGGCACGGCGAGCGCGGTCCCCGCGGCCAGGGCGACGAGCACCGAGAACCGGGCCAGGGCGGGCGGCGCGAGCCACTCCACCAGCACCACGAGAACCACGGTCACCGCCGCAAGGGCGAGCCCGCGCCCGCCCGAGGCGCCGTGGCCCCCGGTGACGAGCCCGGCCGCCGACGGCACCAGCGAGAAGCCGATCACGGCGATGACGGTCCCGGTCACCAACGGCGGAAACAGGTGCAGCCACCGTCCGAACCACGGTGCGACGGCCAGTGTCACCAGACCTGACACGATCGTCGCCCCGAACACAGCGGCGAGCCCGTGCTCCTTGCCGATCAGCACGGCCGGCGTGATCGCGGTGAACGTCGACCCCATCACGATCGGCAGCCGGGCCCCGACCCGCATCACACCGAGCGACTGCAACAGCGTGGCGAGCCCGCTCACCAGCAGATTGGCGCTGATGAGCAGCCGTATCCGGTCCTCGGGCAGATCCAGCGCGGTGCCCACGAGCAACGGCATCGTCGCCATGCCTGCGTACGCGACGAGCAGATGCTGCAGGCTCAACGGCACCAGACGGCGCAGTGGCGGCCGGACATCGACGGGGTGCGGGCCCGGCGCGGGCGCGACGGCATGCGTGGTCACAGCCATCGTTCCTCCCTGAAAGCTCGGTGGAAGACGGCTGGTTAGCGCCGAGGCCGGTGAGCGCCTTTACGCGCACCGGCCGTTTGCAGCCATGACCGGTGTGGAGGAGACCGTAGGGACGGAGTGTTTCCCACGCGTTGCCGTCAGGGATCCGGTGCGGAACGGTGCCGGGCCGGGTCGCGACCGCGGGAGCAGAGTCTCAGACCGTGGACTCAGCCGGCCGCGAGCCACTTGCGCCGCCATTTCGGCCAACCCGCGGCGTCCTGCGGGAGCGGGCGGCCTTCAGCAGCCCTTCCTCGATCATGAGCCGGGCGCCGTCGTGGCTCTCCTCGCCCGGCCGGGACATGAACACCACCGTGCCCGCCAGGTCGGCCTTCCGAGCGTTCTGCGGACTGCCTGCGGACCCCACCCCTGGCAGCTCACCCGCTCGGCGATGGGGATGCCTCCTGCCCGGCGGCGGGTGCGGCAGCCGGTTGTGGGGTCAGCCTGATTGTGAGGACGTAGGAGACCACGACCGCCACGATCACCAGCGGCATGACAGTGAGCCCCTCCTTGCCCAGCAGCAGGGTGGCCAGCAACACGGAGACCATGGGGAACTTGAGCATCGCGGCGGTCATCGCGCCCACGCCCATCGCGATCCCAGCGGTCACACCGAGCCCGGGCAGATGGGAGAGCGCGATGCCACCGGCGGCGCCGACGAACATGGCGGGGAACACCGGGCCGCCTCGGAAGGCAGACATGGACACGCAATACGCCACCGCCTTGCACACGGTGAGCACCACGAGGGTGCCTGCCGAATACTGCGCGCTGGTGGCGAGGAGGGGGCCGAGTGCGCTCTGCCCCGAGTACAGGACTCCCGATGCCGCGTGGCCGGTCCACTCGGCGTAGCCGAAGGCGATCAGACCGACCACGACGCCGGCGAGCACGGTGGCCGGCAGCCGGCGCGGGGCGACGAGTCCCAGCAGCAGGAGGGCGAGCCACCGGATCCCGACGCCGAGCAGAGCGGCTGCCACCCCGATCAGCAGCGCCCAGCCGAACCCGGCAGCATCCGGTGCGGAGGCGTGGGGGACGTCCGGCAGGGTCAGGGAGTAGGTGCCCAACCCCGTCCAGGAGCCCAGGCCCGTGAAGATGAGCGCGCCGGTGCCGGAGGCGAGCAGTCCCGGCACCAGGACCACACCGAGCATCATCCCCGCCACGCCGGTCATCTCCATGAGCAGGAACGCTCCGAGCAGCGGCGAGCCGAGCAGGGTGCTGATCGCGGCGAAGCTCCCGGAGGCTCCCACGAGGGCGGTCGCCTGCTTCGGGAACGGTTTTCGCACCAGCCGGAGGGCGGCCACGGCCAGTCCGCTGCCCAGGGCGATGAGCGGGGCCTCCGGCCCGATGACCGCTCCAAGGCCCAGGGAGGCCACCGCGGCAAGCGCCACGCCGGGCACATTGACCGTCGGGGTGGGACCGGACGCAACGAACCCGTGGGCCGGTTCGTGTCCGCCGCCACCGGGGAGATACCGGATGATCGGGCCGACGAGTAGCCCGGCCACGGCGAGGAGCGGCACCGGCCACCAGCTCGGCGTGTCGTGGAAGCCCAGAGCCTTGGGCAGGTCCGTGTAGGTGAGCGACTGGAGCTTGTTGACCAGTGCGAGAAAGCCGAAGGCCGCCGCCGAGATCGGGACACCCAGTGCCGCAGCGATCAGGAGCAGCACCACGTACCCGCGGCCGCGGACGACCGTGAGCGGGTCCGCAGCGGCTGCCGGGTCCTTGCCTTCGGGCTCGGCCGGACGCCCGGGGGCGGTCACGCCGCCGCCTTCACGGTCCGCGCCCGCAGCAAGGACTCACCCGTTCGGCCACGGCGGACCGGCACGCGCTCCGGGATCCGGCGCGCGTATCGGACCGCTGGACCAGCCGGGGGGCTCGGCAGGTCCTTCGACTCCTTGTGCGTGCTGCGGCGTGAGCGCGGAACGCGGTGACGGGCAGCTTTCCCGCCCGCCGCCCGACCCTCCTCGGGAACGGCATGCACCGTCGGCCGCGGCACGGGACCTGGTTCCTCGGACATTGCGGCCCTCCTGACCGATTCACATGGCTCCGTGGCCGCCGGCGCGGGATCCGACGGATACCGGGGACGCTCAGGGCACACGGTGCGTACTCCTGCCTCTCCCGAACGGTCACGCATGTGCGCCCTCAGGACCGATCATGGCGACCGGGGGACGATCCGGCACCTGAACGAATGCCAGGCATCACCGGCTGTGGTGGTGACTCGGCCACGAAACGAGGCGACTGCCGCTTCGAGCGCCTCCTCGAAGCCGTCCCGGCCGTGAGTAGCGGGGCTTCTGGGTCCGTCGGATAGTGGAGTGGCAGGGGGCTTGCGTCGCGAGGTCGGAGGAGCCAGTGGACCGATACCCCCCGATCGCCGAGCACGGCCTGGTGGGCGACCTGCAGACCGCCGCTCTGGTCTCCTCCCACGGCGTCGTCGACTGGTTCGCCGCACCGCGGTTCGATTCGCCGAGCATCTTCGCCGCGCTGCTCGATCACGACGGCGGTGGACACTTCCGCATCGCCCCCGAGAACCCCGACATGACGTGCAAGCAGCTCTACTACCCCGACACGGCCATCCTGATGACCAGGTTCCTGTCGCCTGACGGCGTGGGCGAGGTGCTCGACTTCATGCCTCCGGACCGGACCCGTACGGCTACCGACCGCCACACGCTCGTCCGCCTTGTCCGCGCCGTGCGGGGAACCGTCGAGTTCACGCTCGAGTGCCGGCCGCGCTTCGACTACGGCAGGGCCGAGCACCGCCTGGACGTGGACGGCAGCGGTGCCCGGTTCCGGGCGCCGAGTACGGACGCGTACCTGCAGGCGACTTTCCCCCTCGAAGGGAACGGCCGGGACGTGTTCGGCACCGTCCGTCTGGAGGCGGGACAGAGCGCGGGCGCGGTGTTCACCGACCCGGCCGCGTCGCCGGACGGTCTGCGAGGCTCCGAGGGCACCTTCAGCCTGTGCACCTTCCTCTACGTCGATGCGCTGGCCCGCGCGGGACGGCTGGAACAGGCGCGGTACACCTTCGAGAAGATGCAGACCCACGCCAACCACGTCGGTCTGTTCGCGGAGGAGATCGGGCCGACGGGTGAACAACTGGGCAACTTCCCAAAGGCGTTCACCCATCTGGCGCTCATCATGGCCGCCGGCACCCTCGATGAGGCGCTCGACGCAGAACACGGACGCTGACACATGGTCACCCACGGTCGCCCGGCGGCCACGGCACGATTGACGGCAGCGCAGTTCGACGCGCTGTACCGGAGCTTGGCCTCGGTCACCTCCTGGGCCGCCGGTGAGCGCGGCGCACTGGCTGCCCTCACCCCCGGCCGGGTGAGGGCAGCCGCGGGCGAGGTGAGGACCGGGCGCACGGTCACGCTCGCCGCGCCGGTGGAGACGTCGCCGGGCCCTGACAGTCCCGAGCCCGCCAGGCATGAGATGCGCAGTTGGGGGGAGCAGGGCACGGCGAGCGGCCTCCACTTCGCCAGGGACAGCTTCGCCATGAACGTGCACGGGGACACCGACAGCCACCTCGACGCCCTGTGTCACGTGATCTACGACGGCACCCTGCACGGCGGCGTGGCGGCGAGCAGCGTCACGCCGGCCGGAGCGACGGCACTGTCGGTGGACTCGCTCCGCGACGGGATCGTCGGACGTGGTGTGCTGCTGGACATTCCCCGGCTGCGCGGCGTGCCCTGGCTCGAGCCCGGGGACCACGTCACCGCCGGCGACCTGGTTGCGGCGGAGGAGGCCCAGCACGTTCGGGTGACCGAGGGCGACCTGCTGTTCGTGCGGGTGGGCCACCGGCGGCGCCGAGCCGAGCTGGGGGCGTGGAAGACGTCGGATGCGAGAGCCGGACTCCACCCCACCGCTCTGGAGTTCCTCGCGGAACGCCGGGTCTGCGTACTGGGCAGCGACGGCAACAACGACACCGCTCCCAGCTCCACCGAGGGCGTGGGCTTTCCGGTGCACGTGCTGGGCATCCACGCCATGGGCCTTCATCTGCTGGACTACCTGCAGTTCGAGGACCTGGCCCCGCTCTGTGCGGCGCAGGACCGCTGGTCGTTCCTGTGCGCGATCGCCCCGCTGCGGCTGCCTGCGGCCACCGGCTCACCGGTCAACCCCATCGCCGTCCTGTGAGGGGCCGGATGTCACCACCACGCGGGCACCGCGCGGGGTCTCGGCTGCCGCTGCCGGCCCCTGTATATCCCCGGCCCGTGGATCCGTCCGGCGGCTCGACGGGGCAACGGCCGCCCGGCGGGCGATCAGGTGAAGACGGGCCTGCCCCCCGCCGTCCGCGCGACGCCCTCGAATTATCACGATAGCTTCCGATTCAGTACCAATATCACCTTCTGGCAGCCAACCGTCCGGGCAGCCCCAGCGCGGGTCTCCCGCACGTCCGGACCGTGGCGGCCGACGACTCCAGGAACGGGGCCCTGCTATGGCCGACGACCAGCACTACGACGTCATCGTCATCGGCACCGGAGCGGGCGGCGGCACCCTCGCCCACCGACTGGCCCCCAGCGGCAAGCGCGTCCTGATCCTGGAACGCGGCGACTACCTGCCCCGGGAGCGGGACAACTGGGAGTCCACCGCGGTGTTCGTCCAGGGCAAGTACCTGGCCCCGGAGCTCTGGTACGACAAGCACGGCGAGCCGTTCACCCCGGAGGCCAACTACTACGTCGGAGGCAACACCAAGTTCTACGGCGCCGCGCTGTTCCGGTTGCGCCCGGAGGACTTCGGGGAACTCCGCCACCACGGCGGGATCTCCCCGGCCTGGCCGATCCGCTACGAGGACCTGGAGCCGTACTACACCCAGGCCGAGCAGCTCTACCTGGTGCACGGACGGCACGGCGAGGACCCCACCGAAGGCGCGGCCAGTGGCCAGTACCCCCACCCGCCGGTGGAACACGAGCCCCGCATCCAGCAGCTCAACGACGACCTGGAGAAGCGGGGACTGCACCCCTTCCACCTCCCGATCGGGGTGAACCTCACGCAGGACGAGCACGGCCGGGCCACGCACGCCAGCGCCTGTATCCGCTGCGAGCGGGTCGACGGGTTCCCCTGCCTGCTGGGCGCCAAATCCGACGCCCAGGTGATCTGCGTCGACCCCGCTCTCGCGCACGACAACGTCACGATGCTGACGAAAGCCGACGTGCGGCGCCTGGAGACCGATGCGACGGGCCGCACCGTCACCGGCGTGGTGACCGAACTCGCGGACGGGACGACCGAACGGTTCAGTGCCGACATCGTGGTGGTCGCCTGCGGGGCGGTCAACTCAGCCGCGCTCCTGCTGCGTTCGGCGAACGACCGGCATCCGGGCGGCCTGGCCAACAGGTCGGACGTGGTGGGCCGGCACTACATGCGGCACAACAACACGGCGCTGATGGCGGTGTCGAAGGAGCCGAACCCGACCAAGTTCCAGAAGACCCTGGCCCTGCACGACTGGTACCTGGGCGCGGACGACTGGGACTACCCGCTCGGCGGGATCCAGATGCTCGGCAAGTCCGACGCCGACCAGATCCATGGCGAGGCGCCGCGCTGGGCCGGCAAGGTGACACCCGACATGCCGTTCGAGATGCTCGCGCATCACGCCGTGGACTTCTGGCTGTGCGGCGAGGACCTGCCGCTGCCCGAGAGCCGTGTCACCCTCGACGAGGACGGCGGCATCCATCTGGCTCTCGACGAGAAGAACAACATCGCCGGCCTGAAGCGGCTCCAGCACAAACTGCAGGGAATGCTCGGGCACCTGGGGATGCACGAGCACCATCTGCTGCCGCACAGCATCTACCTGCACAAGGGGATGCCCATCGGGGCCACTGCCCACCAGGCCGGCACCATCCGGTTCGGCGCGGACCCGGCCGCTTCGGCGCTGGACGTCAACTGCAAGGCCCACGACCTCGACAACCTCTACGTCGTGGACACGTCGTTCTTCCCGAGCATCGGCGCCGTGAACCCGTCGCTGACGGCCATCGCCAACGCCCTGCGGGTCGGTGACCACCTGATCGAGCGACTGCGCTGACGGACGGGTCCACCGGGCCCGGCCGGGCTACGTCACACGTTGTCCCCGGGCAGGCCCGCAGCCCGTGTGTCGGCGTCGGTGAGCGGTTCCAGCTCACCCTTCGTGTCCAGCCGGTAGAGCAGCACCAGCGCGGGACCCACCAGTACGACCGCGATGAGCGAGACCAGCGCCAGCCAGCGCAGGCTGTGCGCCGCGCCCGCTCCCTGCGACACCGTCAGCGAGGTCGGCAGCAGGTAGGGCCGCTGCGCGAAACCCCATGCCACCACCGCCAGCGCGACGCTCGCCACCGAGGTGTGACGGGACCAGCGGTGGGACCGGAACAGCACCAGCAGCACCGTCGTCACCGCGCAGAGCGCGGCCAGCACCATCATCAGCAGGCCCAGTCCCCGGGTGAGGCCTTCCCAGACGTAGCGGGCGTCGTCGTGGGTGACGGGAAGGGCGATGACAGCGAGGACCACGACAGCGCCGAAAGCGAGCAGCGCCCGCAGGCGGAAGTAGTCGACGAGATCGTCCGCGTCGAACCGCCGGGCGTCCGCGCCGAGGAACACCGCGCCGAGGAAGGCGGTGGCCGCGATGGCCAGCAGACCTGCCATGACCGAGGTCGCACCGGTCCACACGCGTGCGTCGGCGGCCGTGCCCACCTTCACGCGGCCCGAGGCGACGCCGCCGAGCACCGCCCCGAGGAAGTAGGGCGTGACCAGCGAGGCGATCGCGAACACCCCGCCGTAGATGCGTCGTTGGGCCAGCCGCCGGGTCGGCTTGCGCAGCGCGAACCCCGCCCCGCGCAGGACCATGCCGACGGCCGCGAGAGCCAGCGGCAGCCACAGGGCGGTGAAGACGGCCTGGAACATCGTCGGGAACCCGGTCCACATGATGATCAGAACGAAGATCAGCCAGACGTTGTTTACCTCCCAGACCGGCGCCATGGCGTGGTCGATCAGCCAGCGCGGCCGACGGCCGCGCCGGGCACCGCCCGCCAGCAGATCCCAGAAACCCGCGCCGTAGTCGGTACCGCCGCCGGAGGCGTACGCGGCGATCGCGAGCACCATCACCCAGGCGATCAGGTCGGCCATCATGACGCACCACCTGCCGGACGGTCGGACCCGCTGCCGGTTGCGGTGCCGACGGGTGCGGGATCGGACCCGCCTCTGGGCCCGTACGGAGTGTCGACTTCGGGATCCACGGCGGCTCGCGCGCCGGCCGCTGCCTCGTCGGCGACACGCCAGCGGGTCCGCATTTTCAGCACGACCGCCAGGAAGGACCCGAACACGGCCACGTACACGACCACGACGATGCCGAGCATGCTCCAGATCCCTGCGGCCTGGGTGTGGGTGACGGCCTCCGACACCCGCATCCTGTTGTAGACGATCCACGGCTGGCGGCCGACCTCGGTGGTGATCCATCCGCATTCCACCGTGATCAGGCACGCCGCACCGGCGACCGCCGCGCAGCGGAAGAACCAGCGGTTGAGCGGCAGGTCACGGTGCCGCCACCAGATCCACGCGTACCACAGGGCGAGCAGGATCAGCACACTGCCGATGGTGGCCATGATGTCGAAGGCGAAGTGCACGATGGTGGCCTGCGTCGGCGTGGGGCGGTCGGCCGCCGGGACCGAGGTGAGGCCGGGCACCTGCGTACTGGGCTTGAATCCGGCGAGGATCGAGTCCAGTTGGGGGATCTTGATTCCGCCGGCGACGGTGCCGTCGCTGTTCAGTCGCCCGAACACGTATTCCGGCACATGTGTGTCGGTCTTCCAGACGATCTCCATGGCGGCGAACTTGACCGGCTGCTTGTGGAAGACCGCCCGCGCGGCCGAGTCACCGAGGAAGAACTGTACGGGGGTGAGGATCGTGGCAACGGTGAACGGCAGCGTGAAACCGAGCTTGTGGTAGCGGTCGCGGCGCCCGCGCAGCCAGCCGACCGCGTACACGCCCGCGACCACGAATCCGGCGGTCATGAACATCGCGACCACGAAGTGCCAGTACTCCGGGCCGAACATCGGGGTGAAGACCGCCTGCCGGACATCGACGTCCACCGGCTTGCCCTGGGCGTCGAGGGTGAAGCCCTGCGGGGTGTTCATCCAGGAGTTCGCCGCGATGATGCCGAACGAGCCCATCAGCGCGGTCAGCGGTAGCGGCACGGCCAGCCAGAAGTGCGTCCAGGGCCTGAGCCGGCGCCAGCCGTACAGGTAGATCGCGATCAGGACGGCCTCCAGGAAGAACGCCCACGCCTCCACGCCGAAACCGAGCCCGAACACGTCGCCCCAGCGCCCCATCAACCCGGGCCACAGCAGGCCGAACTCCAAGGACAGCACGGTGCCCGTGATGATGCCGATGGCGAACTGCACCGCCATCACCGCCGACCAGCGACGGGCGAGCTTCAGCGCCACGGCGTCGTTGCGGCGCAGCCCCCGGTAGTGCATCAGCACGGTGATGAGAGGCAGGGCGACTCCGAACGGCACCAGCAGGATGTGGGAGGCCAGGGTGAAGGCCATCAGTTCGCGGGCCGGCAGAAGCTGCGGCGGGGTACTGCTCGCCAGATGAATTGCGGTGCTGAGCATGGGTGCCTCGTTGTTCTGCCCCGCCCGTGGCGGGGACTGGAGGTACAGGAGAGTGGCTGGGGTGAGCAGGGCCGACGGCCGGCTCAGGGCAGAGGTGTGGCCGCTCCGGATCCCGCTGCCGGGTCGGCCGGCATGGCGGTGTCAGGCAAAGTGAAGGCGCGCTCGCGCCGCGCGCCGGAGGCGAAGACGACGGCCCAACTGAGCACCGCGCCGAACCTGCTGCGGAATCCCGTCAGAAAGGCGACATGGATGAAGAGCCACGTCAGCCAGCCCGGCACACCCGACAGGTGCAGCGAACCTGCCTTGACCACGGCCCGGCCGCGGCAGATGTAGGCGGCGCTGCCCAGGTCGAGGTACCGGAAGGGTTTGAGTGGCTTCTTCCGGCCCTCCACGGCGTGGCGCACGGCCCTGCCCGCGTACGCACCGGTCTGCATGGCGACCTCGGCCAGCCCCGGCAGGTGGTTCAGCCCCATCACGTCGCCCACCACGCGGATCTCCGGATGGCCGGCAAGGGTCAGGTCGGGTTCGACCGCCAGCCGGCCGGCCCGGTCCTGGGTGGCACCGGCGGCCCGCGCCAGCGCGCGGGCGACGGGGGGTGCCTCGACTCCCGCCGTCCACAGGACGGTGCGCGCCGCGAAACGGGTGGACGTGCCCTCCCCGTCCCGGACGGTCAGGCCGTCGGCGTCGATGTCGGTGACCCTCGTGCCCAGGTGGAGCTCCACACCGAGATCGCTCAGGGCTTGGGCGGCACGGCCGGCCAGGGCGGGGCCGAAGGTGCCCAGCACCGCGCCCGACCCTTCGAAGAGCAGAACCCGGGCCTCGGCGGGATCGATGGTCCGGAACTCACGGTCGAGCGTGTGGCCGGCGATCTCCCGGATCTGTCCGGCGAGTTCCACACCGGTCGGGCCGCCGCCGACCAGCGCGAAGGTCAGCCACTGCCGCCGTTCCTCCTCGTCCGCGGCGGTCTCTGCCATCTCGAATGCCCGGTAGAGCCGGCGGCGGATCTCCAGCGCGTCGTCGAGCGTCTTCATTCCCGGGGCGTGGGCGGCGAACTCGTCATGCCCGAAGTAGGACTGGCGCATGCCGACCGCGACGATCAGGTCGTCGTAGGGCAGCACGACGGTGCCGCCCCCGGGCCGTCCGGCATGGACGAGCCGGGACGTGACGTCCACATCGGTGGCGTCGGCGAGCAGACAGCGCACGTTGTGATGGCGGCGCAGGACCGCGCGCAGCGGTTGCGCGATCTGTCCCTCGGACAGGATCCCGGCCGCGCACTGGTAGAGCAGCGGCTGGAACAGGTGATGGGCCCGGCGGTCGACCACCGTGACCGCTACCGGTGCACGTCGCAGGGCACGGGCGGCGAACAGCCCCGCGAACCCCCCGCCGATGATCACCACCCGTCGGGGCGTGACATGGTCCTCCACCGGCCTCAACCGCCAGTGGCGAAGCCGGGGAAGAGCGTCATCCCGCCGTCGACGTAGAGCGTGGTGCCGACGACGTAGTCGAGCAGGTCGGAGGCCATCGCGACGACGGCGTTCGCGATGTCGTCCGGATCTCCGACGCGTCGGTACGGGATCAGCTTGAGAAGCTCGGCCTCGGCCTCCGGCGTGTCCCAGGCGGACTTGTTGATGGGCGTGCGGATCGCTCCGGGAGCGACCGCGTTCACCCGGATACGGTGCGGCGCGAGCTCCTGGGCGAGAGTCTGCATCATCATGCCGACGCCGCCTTTGGAGGAGGCGTAGTTGACATGGCCCGCCCACGGGACGATCTGGTGGACCGAGCTCATGCAGACGATCTTCCCCGCCGACCGGGACACGTCCGCGACGACGCCGCGGCGCATGAACTCCTTGGCGGCCTCCCGGGCACACAGGAACTGCCCGGTGAGGTTGACGTCGATGACCTTCTGCCACTGGGCGAGGGACATCTCCGTCAGGGGCGCGTCGCGTTGGAGACCGGCGTTGGGCACCATGATGTCGATGGTGCCGAACTCCCGCACCATCCGGTCGACCATGCCGACCACCTGGTCCTCGTCGGACACGTCGGCCTCATGGGCGTAGGAGCGGACCCCGAAGCCCCGGATCTGCTCCACGACCTTCTCGGCCTCGTCGGCGCCGACCACGTAGTTGACCACGACGTCCGCTCCGGCCCGGCCCAGGGCGAGGGCTGTCGCCATGCCGATGCCGGAGTTGGAACCGGTCACGAGAGCCTTCTGCCCCCGGAGCAGTTGCGTGCTCGGCGTCGTGCGACTCTCCTCGGCGTTTCCCGCCACCACGATCCCTCCTTGAGGTTTGCAGACAGCTCGCCCCCTCGCGGACCCGACGCGTCCCCCGACGGAACGTGAGCGACCCACCGGACAAGGGCTGTTGCCGACCGGCCGCCCGGGACGGCGTCCAGTCCGTCACATGCACCACGACGAAAGCACCATGCTCCGCGGGCAGCGGACCGGCGCGCCCGTGCAGCCCCACTTCGAAACCCCCGTCACCCGCGCGGCCCACACGGCGAACCCCGAAGGTGGATGTGGCGGCCCGCCCCACGACCCCGTCGTCGATGCCCTTGCCGCCGCCCTGCGGTCCCCTTGACGTCCGGACCGCCGCAGGGCCGATCAGGTGGAGAACACCCGCGTCCGGCTACGGAAGGCGGCACGGGGTTCGTGGACACGATTGAATCCCACCGGCCGCAGACATAGGGAAAGAGGACGACTGCCATGACCGGCGAAGACATCCTCCTGGGGATCGCCCTTACCGTCGCCCTCGCCACGGGCTCGCAGATCCTGGCGAACAGACTGCACGTGCCCGCACTGATCCTGCTGCTGCCGGTCGGCTTCACCGCAGGCGCCCTGACCGATGTCATCCATCCCGGACGCCTCGTGGGCCCGGACTTCCCCTCGCTGGTCTCGCTGTCCGTCGCGGTGATCCTCTACGACGCCGGCCTGGGACTGAACCTGCGCAACCTCACCGGCGAGACCCGCAAGATCGTGGGACGGCTGCTGGTCATCGGCATCGTGGTCACGTTCTTCGCCGTCGGGGGCATGGGACCGGCGCTGTTCGGCATCCCTCTCAGGGTGGCCGCGATGATCGGGATCATCCTTGTCGTGTCGGGCCCCACCGTCGTGGGTCCGCTACTCGAGTACGTCCGGCCGACGGAGAACGTCCGGCGCATCCTGATCTGGGAAGGCACCCTGACCGACCCGATCGGCGGCATCCTCGGGGCCGTCGTCTTCCACGCCGTGGCGACGTCGCACCAGATCGACATCGGCCGCGGCTACCAGATCGGGCAGTTCCTCATCAGCATGGGCGTGGGCATCGCGGGCGGCGCCGTGGGCACCGCGCTCCTCTGGCTCACGCTGCGCAAGCTGCGGCTCGGAGAGATGCTCGGCACCCTGGCGCAGCTGGCGACGGTGATCCTCGTCTCCGCCGGCTGTGACATCGCCCGTGACGACACGGGCCTCATCGCGGCTATCGTCACCGGACTCGCCGTCACCAACCTCCCCGGCCTGGACATGCCTGCCCGCAGGCCGTTCTTCGGAACGCTCGTCCAGCTGATCATCGGCCTGCTCTTCATCTCCATCTCCTCCGCCGTCACCCCCGCGTCCGTGGTTCCCGTCCTCATCCCGTCGCTGGTGCTGATCGTGATCCTCGTCTTCGTGGTGCGGCCAGTTGTGGCGTTCTGCGCTTCCCGGGGAACCACTCTGACCGGTGGGGAGTGGCGCTTCCTCGGATGGATGGCCCCGCGCGGCATCGTCGCCGCCTCGACCGCGTCGGCCTTCGCCGCCACGCTGGTGCAGAAGGGGCTGCCCGGTGCCGCCAAGATTCTCCCGATCACCTTCCTGGTGATCGTCGGAACGGTCCTGCTGTACGCCCTGACCGCCGCGCCCGTGGCCCGGAAGTTGGGCGTCGTCCGCACATCGCGGACGCGACCGCTCCTGGTCGGGGGAGAACCGTGGGTGATCGGCCTGGGCGAGGCTCTGGAGTCGGCGGGACTGGACGTGCTGATGTGGGCCGGGCTCGATGAGGAGCGTGATCGGATCGCCTCAGCCGGCATCGAACTCGCTCACGGGGAGATGCTCGCGACCGCAACCAACCCCCGCGCACGCCTGGAGGGCGTCTCGGCGGTGCTTCTCCTCACCGACGACGACGACTTCAACGCACTCGCCTCGGTCGTGATCAAGGACAACGTGCAGGGACCCGTCTACCGGGTGGGGCCGCCGCTGCAGAGCCACGGCGTGGTCGCCCCGTACACCGGAGGGGACATCCTCTTCGGCCGGCCACTCGTCCGCCATCTCCTCGCGGAGCGATACGGACGGGGCGCCCGCTTCCTGCTGCAGCCCGGCTCCGTACCGATCCCGCCGGACCACGACGTCCTCTTCGTCATCCGCTCCAACGGACAACTGGACCCGGTCACCGAGACAAGGGCGATCACCCCGATGCCTGACGACACCGCCGTCCTGCTGGGCCCCGCATGACGTCCTGGAACACCCGCTTCCGGCGCGTTCGCACGCACGATCCGACTGCCGCCTGTACGCGCGTGAACTGTCTCACTGCCCTGTTGGACAACCGAGTGCCGATCACAGGCCGGATGTGGTGGATCCACGGGCGGCTGCCGACAGGTGGGGAGGTCTGGCGAGTGGCTCCGCCCGCGCTCACGAAGAGAATGTGAGATGTGGGAGCGTGAGCGGGTGAGTGAGAAGAAGGTCGAAACCCTGCAAACCGCTTTGACGGGCCAGAAGACGCACCTGTACTGGTGATCGGCCCCTCCCTCGGTACCACCTGGCACAGGTGGTAGTCCGTGTCTCGTGCGGTCCAGGCTGGTCCGTGTAGGGCACATAAGTGCAGGTCCAGCCGCTTTGATCCAGGAGCGTCCGCGGTGTTGGTGAGAGCGATGTGTGAGATGCGTACCCCCGTCGGCAGGTGCGGACGGGGGTACGGCGTGTCGCGGCACGCTTCTCTGCGGGGTGAACGATGTGGCCTGACGGGGTCGAGGCGCCCATGTCCCTGCCGCTGGGGCGGACGATGGCAACGCTGCTGGCTAGTTGCATCGACTGGTTTCGGGGGGCCACAGAGGGACGGGGGTGACGATCCTGTAGAGCGGGCGACGCGTTTTTCATTGCGCTTGCTGGCGGAGCGTAACGAGACTCTCAGGCTTCACGCGGGGCTGCTGGAGAAGCGCCTGTCGACTCTGATCAGCTGTCATTACCCCAGGCTCATCAGCGCGGTTGGAATCGGACCACACAGTGCCGCTGTCCTGCTGACGGCTATAGGCGACAACGATGATCGTCTACGGGGTGAGGCGTCGTTCGCCGCTCTGTGCGGGGCGAGTCCGGTGGAGTACTCATCGGGCAGCAGGCAGCATCGCCGGTTGAACCGGGGCGGAAACCGACAGGCGAACGCGGCACTGCATCGCCTCGTATGTGCCGAGGCGGAGGTCGATATCGGCGTGGGTGCTGGGAGGGCTGTTGACCCCGCCCAGTCGGGAGCGGCTCACCTACGCTCGCGCGGAGAGCACACGACGATACGGGGGCGCCGCCTCGCTCGCGGCGGCTCACCTCCGCTCGCCGCCGGTGGGCTGTGCCGCCGAGCACGGGACGCGTGATCATGTCCGTCGAACGCAGCGTAATTTCTAGTGGGGCTGCAGGGGGCCTGGCCTGTGTTTGTGCTCGAAGGGTGAGCTTCGAGACGATCCCCGAACTGGCCGCCGCACGGCGGGCTAACGCCGAATGGATCGAGGAAGAGCGGGAAGCGGGAGGGTGATGAGTGTTTTGCTCGTCACGAGAAGCAGGAGAGTGACACCAATGGCTCTGCCCGCACTGACCCCGTCTCAGAGAACCGAGGCACTTCAGAAGGCGGTGGCCGTCCGCAAGGAGCGCGGCGACCTGATGGCCCAGCTCAAGGCGGGAACTCTGCAGCTTGCTGACTTGCTCGCCCGGGATGACGACGTGGTCGGCAAGCTCCGGATGCGCCGCATCCTCGAATCGCTCCCCGGCATCGGCACGGTCCGCGCCAGCCAACTCCTCGCCGACCTAGGCGTCTCCGAGAGCCGCCGCGTCCAGGGCCTCGGCACCCACCAGCGCGCACGGCTTCTGGCACTCTTCGGGCCCAGGGACTGACCGGACGAGCCGCTCAGCGCGGACCACTTTGTCTGTCATGTCTACGCCGCAGCGTCGGTCCTCAGACCAGTTGTTGCCCGGCTGGCCCACTCGCGCGTCGCCGCGCAGGAGTCGGGCCGGACATCCCGGTGTCAGATCCTGAACGCGCTGCGGCTGGGGCCGGACGGCGATGTCGCCGAGGTCACTGCCGCCCAGGTCCGCCGGGTGGCCACGGACCACTTCGAGACATGCCGTTGGAAGCAGGCTGACCGCGACATTCTGGTTGTCTCCGATGCCGGATACGACGCTTCGCGGCATGGCCCATCTCCTGGCCGGACGGCCGATAGAGGTTCCTCGGTGCAGGCCCGGTGGGGCTCGCGACGTGGGCGTTCTCTGCCTTCATCCGGCATACGGGTGTGTGCTTCCAGTTCAGGTGTGCGAGCGGCTGGGGTTATTGGCTGTTACGGCGATCGGATCCGCCGTGTGGGTGGTGCGCCGGTGTGGGGCCCGGGTTGTGCGCCGGCCGGTGGAAGGGCTTGCTGTTGATCGTTGAACGGGTGGGTGCAGTGGTCAGCGAATGTCAGGACCATGCCTGTTTGTGATGTATGCAACTTACAGGTGAGAGTTGCGGAAATGTCCGTGCTTGGTAACTGGTCCGGTCGGGCCCCTCGGGCGCGGTCCCGTGGGAGCAGAGTTCCGGTTCTCGGCCCGGGACGGGTCGGGGAACCGCACCGCCCAAGCCGCCTCTACCGACCGGCGCGGGCACTTTTTTTCGAGGAGACATCACTTGTCCGCTTCTTCTGCCTCCCGCCGTATCGCCGCGACCGTCCTGACGGCCGGCGCTCTCGTCTCGGCCGTCGCTCTGCCGGCTTCCGCGCAGGACCACGACCGTCACCGCCCCCAGCCCCGCGTGGTGATCAGCGATGTCCAGGCCAACAGCCCCGGCCGCGACAACGGCTCCAACCGGTCGCTGAACGGTGAGTGGGTCGAGCTCACCAACCAGAGCCGGCGCGCGGTCAACCTGGACGGCTGGACCCTGCGCGACGCGGACGGCAACCGCTACCGTTTCGACGATGTCCGCCTCGCCGGGCGTGCCACCGTCCGCGTCCACACCGGCATCGGCCGTGATACCCGCACCGACCTTTACCAGGACCGACGCGACTACGTCTGGGACGACTACTCCGACACCGCCACCCTCCGCGACAATCGGGGCCGTACCGTCGACACCGAGTCCTGGGGTCAGTACCGCGGACACCACCACCGTCGCTGATCACTGACCGGGGACAGCCAAGGGCCGGCCGCCCCCCCTGGCGGTCAGGATCCAGCCGTCCCCTCGCGGTGGGGTCGGGTAGCCGACCTGCCCGACCCCTCCGCACCAGCAGGCAGCCTCGCTCCGTTGGGAGGGGCGGTGCGGGTGACAGCCCGGGGGTTACCGGGACGCCCTCGCTCGAAACGGGTAGGAACGAACCGCGAAGACCGAAGTCGCGGGACGCGGCCGCCCTTTCCGCGAGGCGTCCGCGGACTACCCGTCCCGTTCGAGCCCGCCGCGGACGGTCCAGCTGGCGGACGACGGGCGGCCCCGAGACTCTGTCTCCGGGCCGCGAATCGGTCCGGGTGCTGACCGACCTTGACCGCGGACGACAGGAGCTGACCATGACGAACGGAGAACCGGACAGCCGCACCGAGCGCACGCCCGAATCGGTGTGGGACTATCCGCGGCCTCCTGTCGCACTGCTGGACGACCGGCACGTGGTGGTCGAGTTCGCGGGGACGGTGATCGCCGATTCGCGCCGCGCCGTCCGGGTGCTGGAGACCAGCCATCCCCCGGTGTTCTACATCCCGGCCGACGACGTGGCCCTCAACCGGCTGCTCGCGGACGCGCACCGCAGCTGGTGCGAGTGGAAGGGAGAAGCCGCGTACTGGAACCTGAAAGCGGGTGACCAGGTCTCGGCCAGGGCGGCCTGGAACTACCCCGACCCGGTGGACGCCTACGCGAAGCTGGCCGGGCACTTCGCCTTCTACCCCACCCGAGTCGACCGTTGCTCGGTCGACGGCGAGACCGTGAGTCCTCAGGCAGGTGACTTCTACGGAGGGTGGATCACCTCCGAGATCCAGGGCCCGTTCAAGGGCGAACCGGGCACGGCCGGCTGGTGAGAGCGAAGAGACCGGTCGAATACGCAGCTCGCCGTGGGCGGTCTGTCGTGTACGGAAGCCCTCTGCGATGATCGCACCGGGCCGCTCCTGTCTGCTGCGGATGCGGTAACGGACCCGTGGCCGGCCCGCTCCGGGCCCGCAGCGGCCCCGGCATTGCGACGTGAGGACCTCCGTGATGTACGACGTCAGCGCTCTGCGCGCCCGGTTCCCCGCCCTGGGGTCCGGCATCGCGCACTTCGACGGCCCCGGCGGCACCCAGACTCCGGCGCCCGTCATCGAAGCCATCGCGGGCGCCCTCGCAGCGCCCCTGTCGATCCGTGGGGCGGTCGCTCCCGGCGAGATCAACGCCGAGCGGATCGTGGGTGACTTCCGGTGCGCGATGGCCGACCTGATGGGCGCCGATCCGGACGGCGTCGTCTTCGGCCGCAGCGCCACCCAGCTCACCTACGACCTTTCCCGAGCCCTCGCCGCGGGGTGGACGGCCGGCGACGAGGTGATCGTCTCCCGGCTCGACCACGACGCCAACATCCGGCCGTGGATCCAGGCCGCCGAACGGGCCGGCGCAGTCGTCCGCTGGGCGGATTTCGACCCCGCCACGGGTGAGCTGTCGCCGGAGGCCATCGGTGCGCTGCTCTCCCCGCGTACCCGTCTGGTTGCCGTGACCGGCGCGTCGAACCTGATCGGGACCCGGCCCGACCTCCCGGCCATCGCGTCGCTCGTGCACGAAGCCGGTGCGCTCCTGCACGTCGACGCTGTCCATCTCGCCGCGCACGCGTCGATGGACGCGCGTTGCCGCGGCGCCGATTTCGTGGTCTGCTCCCCGTACAAATTCTTCGGCCCCCACCACGGCGTGCTCGCGGCCGACCCCGCGCTCCTCGCGACCCTGCGCTCGGACAAGCTGGCCCCGTCCAGTGACGCCGTCCCCGAGCGCTTCGAACTCGGCACGCTGCCGTACGAGACGCTTGCCGGGACCACCGCGGCCGTGAACTTCATCGCGGACCTCGCCCCCGACCGGCAGGGCGGCAGGCGGGAGCTGCTGCGGTCGGCCTACGCGGCGATCGAGACCCACGAGACCGCTCTCCGCGAAACCGCGGAGAGCGGCTTGTACGCCCTCGACGGAGTGACCGCGTACTCACGGGCTGCGGACAGGACCCCCACGCTCCTGCTGACCTTCCGCGACCGTCGCGCCGCGGATGCCTACCACTTCCTCGGGACGCTCGGCGTCCACGCCCCGGCGGGGTCCTTCTACGCGCTCGAAGCCTCCCGGCACCTGGGCCTCGGTGACACCGGCGGTCTGCGCGTGGGACTGTCGCCCTACAACGACTTGGAGGACGTGGAGCGCCTCGTCGCGGGTCTCGCACAATTCCTGAAGACCTGAGCGGTCGAGCTCCGGGCGGCGTCGGCTGCGGCGAGGTCCGCGCCAGGACGGGCGGACCCGAGTTGCCCCGGGACTTCACCCGGCCCGGGGCCTTCTGCCGCTGCCGGCGTGCTCAGAAGCGGGGCCGGGTGTCAGCGGTGCCGACGGTCAGGCCGGAGGAGAACACCTGGCTCCGCAATGCGGAGTTGAGCGCCGCGGCGGCCTCGCCGGTGAGCCTCAGCGTGACGCCGGTGGCGTCGGCACGCCTCTCGCCCAGCTTCACCTTCGCCGTCGACTGGTCCGAAGCGCGCGGGTTCTCAGCGCAAGCGATGTCCCTTCGGGAATTCGAGTCCACCCGTTCCAGACACTCCAGTCACCGTGACCGGCGAAGACCGTCTGACCATCTCCGCGGCCTGCCGCATGGCAGGCCGCCCGCGTTGTGAACAAGGACGGGAGTCGCTTCGGCCAGCACATAGCACGTGTGGAGGTCGTCAACAGTGAGGTTGTAGACCGCCGTTGATCCGGTCTTGTTTTTGACGGCCGTGACTTGTACCCACGTGCCGGCGCTCGTCTGCAGCCACTGTCCTGCCTTTAGGTCTCCGCCTCGACCCATTGGTGGAGTGCGGGGGACCCAGGAGGGGTGGCCGTCCGTGGCGGTGAGGGTGCCAGCCTTCGCCCCCTTCGTACGTCCGGTGCCGATCGTGAGGTCGACGAGTTGCTTGTCCCCGTTGCCCTCAATCAGGGCGGTGACGGTGCGGGTTCCCGCCTCCCTGTCTCCGGGTCGGCGGCTTGGACCTTGTCGCCGGTCTTGACGTCCTTGATCGGTTTGCTGGTGCCGTCTGCCATGAGGACGGGGGTGTCAGCGGTGAAGCTGTTGTGGGCGAGGCAGCTACCGCCTCGAAGCGAGTTCCTGACGGCCAGGAAAGGGGGGCGACGGCGACGTCGACTCCGAAGATCGGCCGGACTCCGGCTGCTGCCGCGGCCTTCGCGAAGCGGACCGTACCGGTGACGTTGTCCCGGTCGGTCAGTGCGAGCGCCTCGACACCACGCTCGGCAGCCCGGGCGACCATGTCATGCGGTTGAGAGGCGCCGTAGCGGGCCGAGTAGCCGCTGGCGACATGCAGATGCACTCCACCGCTCACCACGCCTCACCACCGATATGCCACAGAACTACCCAAACCACCTGACTGAATCTCCACAGTACTCGAACATGAATCGAACACGCGACTTGCCGTCGGCGGTCTGGGAGTGCGGATTCGACAGCTATTCCACCGGAGAGGGAGCGGTATTGCTGTGGGTGAGTGAGCGATGCGCAGGGTCAGGTGATCGCGCTGGGCGGTCAGATCCCGTCGACCAGCCACGGCCGAGCCACTGCCTCCAGGTCCTTCGAGAACTGGTCACCGCCGGCTCCTGCCCGCTGCTGCGCCCAATGCCGGGTGGCGCCTGCCGCCCAGTCGGCCGCCTGCAGGCGCGGGTGGGTGGTGCTGTCGGCGAACTGCATCCCCAGGGCGGGCATCTGCCGCATAGCCTTCCCGGGGCGCGCCGGTCCGGTCTACGCGGGAACGGACTCTGGGTGCAGGACCACACTCTCCGCCACAAGCTGGGGCGCAGCATGGCGACGCGCGCCACCCTGCGCCCCGAACCCGGCCGACCGGTGCTCAGCCCCTCACGCCGTCGTCAGGTGCGCGTGAGCCGGGCCGCGAGATAGGGCGCGGTGGCGCTTCGGCGAACCTTCGCCACCTTGGCCGGCGGACCCGACGCGACCACCCGCCCGCCCGCGTCCCCGCCGCCCGGCCCGAGGTCGATGACCCAGTCGGCGGTGACGATCGTGTCCAGGTCGTGCTCGACCAGGACGACCGTGTTACCGGCGTCGACGAGCCGGTGCAGCTGTCGCAGCAGCAGCGCCACGTCCGAGGGGTGCAGCCCCGCCGTCGGCTCGTCGAGCAGGTAGAGCGCGTGGCCGCGGCCAGCCCGCTGCAGTTCAGTGGCCAGTTTGATGCGTTGCGCCTCACCACCGCTGAGCTCCGTCGCCGGCTGCCCCAGCCGCAGGTACCCCAGTCCCACCTCGCGCAACGTCTCCAGACTGCGGGAGGCGGCCGGGACAGCGGACAGAAACTCAGCGGCGGCATCGACGGACAGCCCCAGCACGTCAGCGATGTTCTTGCCTCGGTAGGTGACTTCCAGAGTTTCGGCGTTGTACCGGGCGCCCTGGCAGGTCGGGCACGGCGCGTAGGTACCAGGCAGGAAGAGCAGTTCCACCGCGACGAATCCTTCGCCCTGGCACGTCTCGCACCGCCCTTCGGGCACGTTGAAGGAGAACCGCCCGGCCGAGTAGCCGCGCGCCCTGGCCTCGTCCGTCGCCGCGTACAACTTGCGCACCGCGTCGAACATCCCCGTGTACGTGGCCAGGTTGGACCGGGGAGTTCGGCCGATGGGTCGCTGGTCGACCCGCACCAGCCGGTCGAACGACTCGACCCCCGAGGCGTCCTTGACGTCGACCTCCAGCTGCGCCTCGTCGGGCTCCTCGGGTACGAGTCCGAGGTGGCCGCGGACGACCTCGGCGAGCACCTGCGTCACCAGCGTCGATTTCCCGGAACCGGACACGCCCGTCACGGCCGTCAGTACGCAGAGCGGTACGTCGACGGACACGTCGTGCAGATTGTGGCGGGAGACGCCGCTCAGGTGCAGCCAGCCCTGCGGTGTGCGCGGGCGGTGATCGAGCGGCTTGGCGCGCCCGAACAGGTACTGGCTCGTGGCCGACTCCTCCACCCGCTCAAGGCCGGCGACCGGGCCGCTGTACAGCACACGCCCGCCGCCCTCGCCCGCGCCGGGGCCGATGTCGACCACCCAGTCCGCCCGTCGTACGACATCCATGTCGTGCTCCACGACGAACAGCGAGTTGCCCGCCGCCTTGAGCCGGTCCAGCACGTCCAGGAGCGGTTCCGCATCAGCCGGGTGCAGGCCCGCGGAGGGTTCGTCGAGGACATAGACGACGCCGAACAGCCCTGAGCGCAGCTGGGTGGCGATCCGCAGGCGCTGCGCCTCGCCGGGCGACAGGGTCGTCGAGCGGCGCCCGAGGCTGAGATATCCCAGGCCCAGGTCGAGCAGCACATCGACCCGCGCGACGAGATCGCCGCAGATCCGGACAGCGACCTCGGTCGTCTCCCCGGATCGGGCGGTCGCCGTGGTGGCGTCGGCCTCGGACCGCCCCGCGACGGGCCGCAGCAGCGCCACGACCTCGGTGAGCGGCATCGCGTTGATCTCGGCGATGGAATGCCCGGCGAAGGTCACGGCGAGCGCCTCAGGCCGCAGTCCGCTGCCGTGGCACTCCGGGCAGGGCACACTCCTGACGAACCGGAGCGCCCGTTCGCGCATCTTCTCGCTCTTGGAGTCGGCGAGGACGTGCATGACGTGCTTGCGGGCGCTCCAGAACTTGCCCTGGTAGCCGTAGTCGACGCGGTCCTCCTCCGGCTCGATGTACACGGAGGGCTGCTCGTCCGTGTACAGCAGCCAGTCCCGGTCCTTCTTCCTGAGCCTGCGCCACGGTCGGTCGATGTCGATCCCCAGGCCACTTACGACACTGCGCAGGTTGGCGCCCTGCCAGGCGCCCGGCCAGGCGGCGATCGCCCCCTCGCGGATGCTCAGCGAGGGGTCCGGGACGAGGAGGTCCTCGGCGACGTCGTGCACGACGCCCAGTCCGTGGCACTGCGGGCAGGCGCCGGCCGCGGTGTTGGGTGAGAACGACTCGGCTTCCAGCCGTGCGGCCCGGGGCGGATAGGTGCCGGCGCGGGAGTACAGGATGCGCAGCAGATTGGACAGCGTGGTGAGGGTGCCGACCGTCGAGCGCGAGCTGGGCGACCCGCGTCGCTGCTGCAGGGCCACGGCCGGTGGCAGTCCGGTGATTTCCTGCACGTGAGGTGCGCCGACCTGTTGCAACAGCCTTCGGGCGTACGGTGCTACGGACTCGAAGTAACGCCGCTGGGCCTCCGCGTAGAGAGTGCCGAACGCGAGCGAGGACTTGCCGGAGCCGGAGACGCCGGTGAAGGCGACCATCGCGTCCCGCGGAACGTCGACATCGATGTTCCGCAGGTTGTTCTCACTGGCGCCCCGGACATGCACGAAGGGGTCGGTCCCGTCCTTGTCCACCGTTCCTGATTACCTGATCGCGCCGGGAACCGCGCGACAGGCTCCGCCACAGGGCCGCTCACACGAGCGTCCGGATCATTGACTCGAGTGTGCCGTTGCCTCACGTGCAGTGAGCATGATCGATCAGTCCTCCCCGCTTGGACACACCGAACGGTTGGCCGGTGGCCGGCATGCGGGGCAGGCGCGAGCGGGTGTTCGCGGTGACATACGCGAAAATCACCCCCTGGTGGTGAGAGCAGGCCGTATCGCCTGTGCCCGCCGACGGGAGCAGCGTGTCGCGTGGCGCGTGATGTCACCCCGGGGGCATCCTGTGGGCACTTGCGATCGCGGGGGAGCCGACGAGAAGGGGCCCTGCCATGCCGGTGTCGTCGCAGGGCGTTACGGTCGTGGTTCTCCTCGCGGACCCGGACGCGCCGACGGAGATCGCGGAGCGCATGGCCCAGATGCTTCCTGATCGGCTCGCCGACAAGTCAGGCCGGGGGCGGCGGTTCGACGTCGAGGTGGTCAGCGAGCCCTTCACCGCAGGGACCGAGGACCCGCGCACCTTGATGCGCCGGGTCACGGAGCGCGGAAGGACGGAGAACTGGGACATCCTCGTGGCCCTCACAGACCTTCCGCTGCACTCACACAGACGCAAGCTCGTTGTGGATGTGAGTCACGAACACGGCGTGGCGCTACTGTCCCTTCCCTCACTGGGGGGCTGGCGGCTGCAGAGAAAAGCCCAGCGGGCCGTGGAAGAAGTCGTGCTCAGCCTGGCAGGCTCGCAGGCCACCGAGGCTGAGGGAGCTCCGCGAAGCCGGCCACCGCTGGGGCCCTTCGTCGGTCGTCTCGCACCCATCCATCCGGGCCCGGTCGATGAGGAGGAGACTGCCGATCTGCGCTACGTCACCAGCGGGCCGCGCGGTTACCTCAGAGTGCTCGTCGGTATGGTCCGCGCCAACCGGCCGTGGCGGCTGGTGCCGGGACTGTCCAAGGCCCTGGCGGCCGCACTCGCCACAGGAGCCATCGCCACCGTGAACTCCACCGTCTGGAGTCTGGCCGCGTCCCTGAGCACGCCTCGCCTCGTCATCGCCATGGTCGGTTCTGTCGGGCTCATGATCGGCTGGCTGATCGTGGACGCGAACCTGTGGCATCGAACAGCGAAGTTCTCGCCGGAGGCGAGGAAGAGGGCGGCTCTCTACAACGCCTCGACCGTCGTGACCGTGGGTATCGGGGTGCTCGTCTGTTACGCCGGTTTGCTGGTCATCAACTGGGTGTGGGCGCTGTTCATCCTCAACGACCAGGTGTTCGCTTCCATGACACGAAACCCGCTTCACGCCACGGAGTACTGGACGCTGTCCTGGTTCGTTGCTTCGGTGGCCACGGTGGGCGGCGCACTGGGATCGGGATTGGAGAGCGACGAGGCGATCCGGGCAGCCGCCTACCCCAAGCGCGAACAGGAACGTCGCCGCACGCTGCAGGACGACCACGGTGACTAGGCGGTTTGTGTTTGGATCATCGGGCGGACCAGAGGAAGTGCCCGCGACGTGAAGTCCAGCCAGGGTGGTGCCTCCCCATAGACCTGAGTAGCGGTGAGGGGCGGGTCGTCGTACACAGGGAACATGAGCGAGGAACAGACGTCATGGCACCCGGGCGAGATCGTGCCCGAGAGTGGGATCTATGCGTGTGACTGCGGGGCCGGGCACCACTGGAGCACGGACGTGAAAGGGCACCGGTTCCCGCCGCTTCCCGCAGGCTGCCCGGGGGGTGCGTGGATATTGCAGACGGACGCGCACCCCGACTCCTGACTCACCGTGACCCGCCCGGGTAAAGCTTGGCCGCATGGCTGTACTGCCCTGGCTGCGAATGGCCCGCCCCTCGCATAGGTGCCGCGTACCGCCGGATGAACGGACACGCCAGACCCGCCCGGTTGGTCCGCCAGCGGGGCGCTGGGACCGCCTCGTGGGGTGGTGCTCCGCTCCTATCAGATGTGCCCGAAGGAGGGCGCCTCCTATACCCCGGGACCGATGGTGATCGCACTCTTCTAACTACGGAAGAAGAGCCATTCTGAGCTTTTCAGCTCCAGGTGCCCCGCGAGCCCTTGGGCGTTCTGCGTCAGTCGGCTTAGCACGGACTCGTTACCAAGACCCCATCCGACATAGGGGACCGACTATTCTGATCACTTAGCCGTAGACGACCCCGTCCTTGAGGGCCGTCCGCTGATGAGGAGCGACTTCACGCCGCACCGTAGTACGAGTACCACTCACCGGCAATGATCTTGCAGCCCTGCTCCACGGTGACAGGAATGCGTGACTCGGCCTCCAGCACCTCGGCCCGGGTGTTGCATGAATTCTTGTCGGCATCCACCCAGTGCTTGAACTTGGTGCGCTCGTAGCCGTCGCGGGACTCAGCCGCCAGCGGCAGCCGCTGGATCCCGTCCGCGAGGGTGAGCACGTCCGCCTGCGCGTGGGCAGGGGTCGCGGCGAACAGCGGCAGGAGGGTGAGAGCGGCGGCCGCTAAGCCGCGCGTCGTCTTGGTGATCATGCTGCTCTGGTATCGGCAGTGGACCCCCGACGAGTGCAGAACCGCAGCCTCGTCACCCTGTCGAGTGGGAAGTCGTACTGGGGGCCGGCAAGCAGAACACTGGTCGGAGGCCTGAGGTGTCGCGCAGTTGTTGAGGTCTGTGATGTCCCCTCACAGGTTGGCCTGGCGTTGCTGCGACGATGGACTCTCTCGCAGTCCGCAGGCTTGACGTCGCACACGCACACGGGGCCAGCGCACATTCTTACTTACCGTGTTTAGCAGGCCAACTTCCGGTTACACTAAGTAGCGGTCCGGCGCCACGCACCGCCGCCCCACCACGGCCCGGCTGAGCCAGATGCCCCGTCAGCGCGGCATCAAGCACCACGCGCGCGCATCTCACGCTACGCAACACGGGCCGGACGACGCTCACCTTCACCGTGCGGCCGCTGGGGTACGTTGACGAGGCGGACCTGCACGTCTGGACCAGGACCGTCAAGGTCAAGCCGGGGCGCAGCCGCACCGTTGTGCACTCGGCGGCCGACGCCCATGGCTGGTACGACCTGGACGTCAGCCGACGGGGACGACGCCTTCCTGCGCCGGCTGATGGGGCACATTGAGAACGGCCGGGTGAGCGTCTCGGGCTGACCCGGGTCCGGGACGTTTCTGATCAGGTACCGATGATCAAGTTGTGCAAGACTTCCCGCGCTCGTCCGCCGCGAACGCGCCTGATCAGAACCTGCCCTGAGCCCGACCGCGCCAAGCACTCTCAAGGTCTGCGGGGAGGAAGAGTGCGGCCCAATGTATGCCTGGTCGACGGCGCCGTGCGGCGCGGCGCGGATGGTCCCTGGCCGCGGGCTTCGCTCGGGTCGAGTGCAGCGGCGATCGCATGCCCGGGCAAGGGGTACTGATAGGGGTGGACGTAGCTGGGCATGTAGCCCTCTCCGTTACACCTCGATCTGCGAACCCATGATCACGGTGCGCTCGCGGGGCAGCCCGAAGTGCTCCGCGGCATCGGCCGTGATGTAGGACGTCGCCACGAACAACCGCTTGCGCCAGGGGCCATCGTCGACGCCGGACCCCGCTGCAGCTCGATCTTCGACAGGAAGTACGTCGCCTGGTCTAGTTGCAGCTCTCCCTCGGTCTGTGTCGGGTCGAGCGTCGCCAGCAGTGCGGGAACGTCGGGTGTCTCCATGTAGCCGTAGCGGGCGCTGACATGGGTGATGCCGTCGTCGGAGTCGCCGAGGCTGTCCACCGTGGCTCGCTCGCTGTCCGGGACACGGGGCATCAGCGCGGTCTCGATCGAGAGGATCACCACATGCTCGTGTCGCACGTGGTTGTACTCGGCGTTGGCCCTCATGGCCAGCGGCACGGTCTCCTTGCCACGGTTGAGGAAGACCGCCGTACCGGGAACAACTGCAACCGCGGGCGCCTTCCCGGGCTGCAGGCTGTCGACGAAGTCGCGCAGCGGACCTTCCTTCCGCTCGCGCTCCGCGGTGACGAGTCCGCGGCCCCGGTGCCAGGTCGTCATGACTGTGAACGCCGTCAGGCCGATGAGCAGCGGCAACCAGGCGCCGTGCAGCAGTTTGGTGATGTTGGCGGCGAAGAACAGCAGGTCGACCAGGAGCAGGAAGCCCGCGCCGATGCCGACCAGCCAGCGCGGGGTGCCCCACTGCGAGCGGGCGATGTAGAAGAACAGCAGGGTGGTGATGGTGATCGTCCCTGTCACCGCCATGCCGAACGCGTAGGCGAGCGCCGCGGAGCTGCGGAAGGCGAAGACCAGGGTGAGGACCGAGATCATCAGCACCCAGTTGATCCACGGGACGTAGATCTGGCCCCGGGAGGACTCCGAGGTGTGGGTGATGCGCAGCCGCGGCAGATAGCCGAGTTGGGCGGCCTGGGCGGCCACCGAGTAGGCGCCGGTGATGACGGCCTGCGAGGCGATCACCGTGGCGGCGGTGGCGAGCAGCACCATCGGCAGCCGGCCCCAGCCGGGCAGCAGCAGGAAGAACGGGCTGCTGATCTTGGAAGGGTCCGCCAGGATCTCCGCGCCCTGGCCGAAGTAGCTGAGGACGCAGGCGGGGAACACCAGGAAGAGCCAGCCGCGGGTGATCGAGCGACGGCCGAAGTGCCCCATGTCGGCATAGAGGGCCTCCGCACCAGTCACCGCCAGCACCACCGCCGCGAGGGCGAAGAAGGCGATGCCGAAGTGGCCGGTCAGAAAGCCCAGCGCGTACGTCGGCGACAGGCCCTTGAGGATCTGCGGGTGTCCGACGATCCCGACCACGCCGAAGGCGCCGACGGCCGTGAACCAGGCGATCATCACGGGCCCGAACACCCGGCCCACCGCCTCGGTCCCGCGCCGCTGCACCAGGAACAGCACCACGATGATCACCGCGGTGATCGGTACGACCAGGCTGCCCATGGACGGCTCGACGACCTTGAGCCCTTCGACCGCGGACAGCACCGAGATCGCCGGGGTGATCATGCTGTCGCCGAAGAAGAGCGCGGCGCCGAAGATGCCGAGCCCCGCCAGCATCGCCGCGGCCTTCCGGCCCCGCTGCCCGCTCCACCGTCGCAGCAGCGTGATGAGCGCCATGATGCCGCCCTCGCCGTCATTGTCGGCGCGCATGGCAAGCAGGACATATGTGACGGTCACGATGATCATGACCGACCAGAAGATGAGCGAGACCACCCCGTACACATTCTGCGTGCTCACCGGGACGGGGTGCGGATCGTCGGGGTTGAACACCGTCTGCAGGGTGTAGATCGGGCTGGTCCCGATGTCGCCGAACACCACACCCAGAGCGCCGACCACGACGGCGAGCTTCACCGAGTCGCGCGCACCCGATCCATGGCTTCCCGCGGACTCCGAAGCGTCCGGCTCGCCGGGCGCGATCGCAGGCTGATGACGGCTCACGATGTCTCCTCCTCGGCGCGGGCACCCGTGCGCTCACCCGGCACATGCGGCCGCGCCGTACCGATCACCAGCATCATCGTCACAATATCCACTCGCGCACCGTACGCCTCGACCTGGGAACGGGCACCCGAGGCCCGCAACCCGGCGAACAGCCCGCCGAAGCAGCGGCCGGCAGATACCTGATGGAACGTCAATTCAGGTCTTCGAACGACACGGTGCACGCGGTCTCACGCGAACCGGTCACCTCCCAGTCGAACTTCGCTGTCCTGTCGCAAATGATCTGGTTCGTGGTCAGGAGGCTGACCTGCGGCGACCAGATGAGTTGAGACGCCAGGATGTCGGACTTCTCGGTTGATCTGGTCCCGCAGGCATGAATGTTGGCCGTCGTCTCAGTCGATCTGGTCCGGCGGAGACGGATCTAGGTCCAGCTTTTGGTGTTCAACCACGCCTGGTAGGCACCCAAGATCTTGAGAGGCCGTCGCGCCTGACAACGACGTGGTACGAGTTGCTGGTGACTCATAAACCTGGCACTCACGTGAGCCCGCGAAGCGACCTGGTGGAGCGTTCGGCGCCCTTCCTGCCTGAGGGAAGCGAGATCCGGCAGGTGTTCATCTGCCAGGCCGCGCCGAGCTTCATCTTCTTCCTCATCACGTATCTCACGGGCCTGACGATGTTCTGGATCAAGTACCGCTGCGTGGCAGTCACCAAGGACGCCATCTATGCACTGGAGAGCAGCAAACTCTCGGGTGGCGCCAAGCCGCAGTCTCGGGTGGCCACGTTGCCGCGCCGCACTCAGCTCGGTCCGGTCTCCGGTCGATGGGGCCAGATGAACCTCCTCGGCGAACGCCACTGGGTCCACAAGCGGTTCCACCACGAGGTCATTGCCGCCGACCGTGAGGCTGGCTTTACGCAATGAATCACCCGGCGAACCAGGCCATCTGAGACCGCAAGCGAATCGGACCAGATCACTTGAGACGGGGACCAGATCCTTGGAGACGGGACATTCGCGGTAACGCTCCGCAATGGCTCCCCCATGCCCTTCGACAGTGAAGTTGGTCGGGTGCGGCGCGCTGATCTGCGGCGACTGAGTTGGATGTCAATGCGCGACCGCTGGAGAGCATCTTCGCGGGCGCGTCGCAACGGGCCGGGACGGTGGCGAAGCCGTGTCGTGCGTGCTGCTACCGCGGCAGCGGAAGGCGCTGCCGGGGCCGGCCCGGGTGCTGCGTGACGTCTACGGCGCCGGGCGGCGCGGCACGATCGGGAGCTGCACGTAGCCGATACGGTCCGGTCCGGTGTGCACGGTGTTGGTGGTGCCTGCGTGGTAGGTGGCGTCGTAGGCGTGGGGCACGCCGTGGGCGGCGCCGTCGTACGGCTGGATGTCGATGCGCAGGCGCTGGCCCGTCCGGATCAGTCCGGTGTTGGGGATGAGTTCGATCTCGACCGGGACCACCTCGCCGTCGCGAAGAGGTGCGTGGTCGTCCGTGAGGTGGGTGTGCTTGGGCGTGTACGGAGTGGAGCGTGCAGTGTCGAGCTTGCGGTGCGACACCTTCAGCCACCCCTTGGTCATCGGGGCGATACGGCCCGGGTAGTTCATCGTGGTGATACCGAGGAAGTCGACTTCCCGGTCCTGCTCGTCGATGACGCGCACGGAGACGTAGATGTCCATGTCCTCGCTCGTGGAGGACACCCACAGCACGGCTTTGCCGTATCCGGCGAGGACCGAGTCCTCGGCCACGGGCTCGCTGATGAACGAGAGGCCGGTCGCACGGGGGTCCGCCGACTCGACGTCGGCCGAGTAGCCTTCCTCCCGCTCAGAGCCCGGTTCAGACGACGAGAGCCGCAGGTAGTCGGTGCGCGCGGGGTCTCCGGCCCAGTCGGACGGGCTCGCGTCGAAGTACCACTTGGTGTAGTTCGTCCTGGCGATCGGCCATTCGTTCTCCTCCTGGATGTAGGAGGACCCGTTGCCGGTGCGGATCTCCAGGCGCACCGGCGGGGTGTCCATGATTCCGTTGTCGATGCCCTTGAGCCAGTGGTCGAAGAACGCTTTGTGGCGGATGACGGTGTCGGCTGCGTAGGACTTCTGGAACCAGTCCTCCCAGAAGTCGAGCTTCTTGTGCGGGGTCGGTGTGGCGAGGTATGCCTCGCTGCTGCCGAGCTGGTGGAAGTGGGCGAGGTGGGTGGTGGCTGCTACGGACCACAGGGGAACGGTGACCTCGCTCATGTCCGGGCTCATGAACATCTCCGCGCGCGGCCCGTAGATGAGGTCGGGGTCGGAGTCCTTGAAGGGGCTCTCCTTCATGATGCGGGTGAAGTCGGCGATGTCGGGTTCGCCGCAGATCGCGGGCACGAACCCGGCCTGCTTCCAGTTGGGGAAGAAGTGCTCGTTGTAGATGCCGCCGTTGTAGGCGACCTCCTCGTACAGGTCGACGTCGGTGCCGATCGCGATCATCGCCTTGAGGTGTGCGGGCTGCAGGCTCGCGGCGGCGTGCTGGCTGACGGCGAGATAGGACATGCCCCACAAGCCGACGGCCCCGTTCGACCAGGGCTGGACGCCGGCCCACTCGATCGCGTCGCGGAACGCTTCGGCCCCGGCCAGTCCCCACGGGGCCAGTTGACCGGGGCTCCTGCCGGCGCCGGGCATGTCGACGCGGACGACGGCGTACCCGTCGGGGACCCACGTGGCGGTGTTGACGGTCTCGTGGTTCTCGAACTGCTGGCCCTCCGCGTTGCCGAGGAAGTAGTCCTCTTCCATCTGCTCGTGCCGCTCCAGGTCGGCGTCACTGCAGACGGAGTGGTGGTGGAAGGCTTTTCCGTACGGGCCGCAGCTCACGATGACCGGGTGGTTTCCGGGCTCTGCCGGACGGAAGACGTCGGCGAAGACGTGCGAGCCGTTCTGCAGAGGGATCTTCACGTCGCGGAAGCGGAGGATGCCCATCGCATTGCGGCGCAGTTCGTTCCGCGCGTTCGCGGGAGTGCACAACTGGCGCGGCGTCGCGTCGATGAAGACGCCGGCCCGGTCGAGGTCGGCGAGAAGCCCCGCGAGGACGGGGTCCTCGGTGAATCCCTGGATCTTGTCGGCCTGGTGGACGCCGGCGAAGTTGGCGTCGTGGCGGAAGTCGATGGGCCGGTCGCCGATGATGTCGTGGGCCTCGGGTGCGATGTCGGTCCCGTTGTCGCGGATGCCGTTGCGGCCGAGGGAGAACACCAGGCGGGCGATGTTCGTGACGCCCGGGTCCTTCAGCTTGCTGAGGTCGCCGTCGACGCGGGCGACTATCTGTGCGAGATGCAGCCGGGGCGCTGCGGGGACGTTGCCGATCGCGGTGCCACCGAGAAGGAACGCGACTCGCTCGCCTTCCTCGTAGTGGAACTCGCCGCGTTCGTTGGTGAGTCCGCGACGGGTGGGGGTCTCGTACTTCAGGCCGGCGATCGGCCCGGCCATGACGCCTGTGAGAGTCATCGTTTTCTGTCTTCCTTGCCTTCAAGTCATCGGTTGCCGCAGGTGCGAAGCCGGTCGCGCAGAGCGCGCCGGAGGGCAGAGGCTGCACGCGGGCGTTCGCGACGGGATGGGAAACCGCCGGTCCGGCCGGCAGTGCCGCGACCGGAACGGCGGACTGTCATGCGGTCTTGAGCGGAAGCTGCAGGTAGGAGGCGCGGGCCCCGCCGGTGTGCACGAGGTGGATTCCCGTGTTCTGCGGCTCGTGGAACGGGACGCCGGGCATGATCGCGCCGAGGAGGTTATGTGCGCTGATCACCAGGCGCAGCTGCTCGCCGGGGTGGAGCACCAGGCCGACGGGGGAGAGATCGATCTGGATCTCCGCTACGTCGCCGGCTGCGAGCTTCTCGGCCCGGTCGAAGGTGTGCGCGGGGATCTCGTCGGTGCTGAGGTCGCCGTCGAGGTGGCGGGTGGACACGCGCAGACGCCCGTTGGAGCCCTTGTAGCGCAGCACCGAGGCGCTCTGATCGGTGACGTCCTGCAGGAAGGCGCTCCGGTGGGGGACGGTGAACTGCTGCAGCGCTGTCCCGTTGGTGTCGAGCTTCTGCACGAGGACGAACAGGTCCATGTCGTCCGTGCCCTCTGCCTCCACCCACAGGTGGGCTTTGGGGTAACCGACGAGTTCCGTTTCCTCGTCGAACCCGGCGAGGAAGGAGACACAGCCCGGGAGTGCCTGGGCCGGGTACCGCACGCTGCCCGCGGAGCCCGGGGCTTCCCTCCGCAGCGTGCGTGAGGAGGCGTCCAGGTAGAATTTCGTGTTCTCCACACCGGCGGGCGGGAACGTGTCTGCGGGCTGTTCGACCCGGTCGGTGCCATGGAGGTCGAGCGTGGCGTAGCGCACCCGGGGAGTCTGCTCCCACCCGTTGTCCTCGCCCTTGAGGTAGTGGTCGAAGAACCGGCACAGGTCCTCACGGTTGGCCTCGTCGTAGTAGTCCGGCCACTCCTGGGTGCTGTGAATGCGCAGCCACTTCTCCTGCGAGGCGATGCGCCGCCAGGCCCGGAAGGTGCCTTGCGTGTGCAGGGTGTTGGAGTAGCTCGCGACGATGTACGCCGGGACCGTGATCTTCTCGAAGCGGGGGATCTTCTCCTCCCACAGCGCGCTGAAGAGAGGGCGCTGTTCGGCTTCGGCGGCGACGTCTTCTCGGTGGCCGGCGCCGGCGAAGTTGCGCTGCAGCTGCTTCGTGAAGCCGAGGTCGGGCATGCCGCCGCGCAGGACGAGATCCCGGTAGACGTCGCTGATTCCTTCCCATGGGTTGATCGCGGCAAGGTGCGGCGGCCGCTCCGCCGCGGTGAACCACTGCGACACCGCGAGGTAGGACGTGCCGCTCATGCCGACCTTGCCGTTGCACCACTCCTGGTCGGCGAGCCACTCGATGAGGTCGTGGCAGTCACGGCCCTCCTGCCGGTCCCACAGGTAGCTGTCACCAACGGAGTTGGCCACGCCCCGGGGGTCGGGATTGCAGATCGCGTACCCGTTCGCGCACCAGAACGCCGGGTCCGGTCCCTCGAACTTGCCCAGACCGGACAGGGCGCTGTTGTTCACGCCGATCATGTCGAAGAGCGAGGTGGTGGTCGGGGCGGTGCCCCCGCTCTTGCCGTACGGGCTCCACGCCACGATGACGGGTACCCGCTCGCTGCCCGCCGGGCGGAAGACGTCGGTGTAGATCGTGACGCCGTCGCGCAGCATCACCGCGACGTCCTTCTCAAGCACGATCTCGACCGGCAGCGGCAGGAACCCCGGTGCTACCTGGAAGCCGGCGGGCAGCGTCCGGGTGCCGGGTTCGAAGGGGCTCAGCACGCCTCGGGCAGGCCCTGCCTCATAGGGGTACGACGGGACGAAGACCTTCTCGTCATCGCTCACGACTGAGCTCCTCTCACCGACGCGCAGTCGGCTCACTCCGGACGGCCGGGTCGGATGATCCACCGCCGGCGAGCGTAGAGCTGCGATCCAATTAAATCAACCGGCGTTGATATATGACGGAGACCGCTAGAGTGATCACATGTCCGAACCCCCCACAACGTCGGCGCCCCGGCCACCCCGCGGACGCCGGCCAGGGCAGAACACCACCCGACAGGCGGTCCTCGACGCCGCGCGAGGCCGCTTCGCCGCAGACGGCTTCAACGCCACGACCATCCGCAAGATCGCTGCGGACGCCGGCGTCGACGCCGCACTGGTGATGCGGTACTTCCGGTCCAAGGACGAGCTCTTCGCCGCGGTGATGTCCATCTCGCCCGACGCGCTCGCCCGCCTCGCCGGCGCATTCGAGGGCCCCGAGCGCTCGCTGGGCGAACGGGTCGCCCGGGCCCACCTGAGCGTGTGGGAGAGCGAGCCCAAGGATGCAGATGCCCTGCTCGCGATGCTCCGCGGAGCGATCGCGAACGAGCAGGCAACCGCGCAACTCCGGGAATTCATCGAGTCGCGCCTGACGGAAGACGCCCACCGGCGCTTGCACGACGACGACCACGACACCGCAGTCCGGGTGGCACTGGCCGCATCCATGCTGATCGGCATCCTCGTCGGACGCCGGGTGGTACAAGTGCCCCTGCTCACCGGCGAAGACACGGAATCAATCGTCCAGCGAGTCGGGCCCGCACTGCAGGAACTTCTCGTGCCACGGTCCACGCCGGACTCGGCCTGAAATCAAGGCCGGTGCTGACTCCAGCTCGCCCCCGCCGGACTGCGCTGGGGCGAGCTCACCGGTCTGCGCTGCCGCAGCCTCGACCGTCATCGACCTCCCGGGAGGGCGGTGGCGGATTCCACGGCTTGGGGTCATGAACGAGTGAGGGCCTTCTGGGTCCGGCGTGGATTGCGACATCACCACCGAACGATCTGAAAGGCCCTCCTGCGGGCCGGAGCGGGCGTGGGAGCACCCCGCGTCAGTCCATGTCGGGCAAGCGATCCGACTCCAGAGCCTGCATGGCGTGCGATGCGTTGAACGGCAGAATCGTGACTGCAACGTGCGGCAGTTGGTCCAGCGTCCTCGACATCTTCTCGCCAGTGCCTCGGTGGAGGAGTTTGCCGAGGGCGTTGGCGTACATGCGCCGGGGCACGAGCACCGTCAGTGACGTGTTCCCGTCCTGTGTGGTTCGGACGGCCAGTTCTCGCATCGCGTGCCGCAGTCGGCGGTCGGGGCAGGCGACCAGTTCCAGCTCGACCGAGGTCGCGGATGCCGTCTCCCAGAGGGCGGAGAGTCGGCGTGCGTGTGCCAAGTCGATGGCGAAGTGCACTGCGCGGACGGTGTCAGGCCGCAGTTCGTGGGCGTACCGCAGGGCTTTCAGCGTGGCCAGGTCCAGCGTCTCGACGAGGACGAAGACCTGGTGACGGCGGGTACGCGGCCGGTCTGTGCCCAAGGGCAGCCGTTCCAGGGCGGCGGCCTCGCGCCGGTACTCGCGGTTGATCCGGATCAGTACCCAGACCCCAAGTGGGAAGATGACGACGACTAGCCAAGCGCCTTCGGTGAATTTCGTGACGGCGAAAATCAGCACGACGGCGGCGGAGACGATCGCTGCGAGTGCGTTGACCGTGATCTTCGTCCGGCGCAGGGGTTCACGCCCGCGCAGGTGGTATGCGGTGAGGCCGGCCCCGGCCATGGTGAAGGCAGTGAACACGCCGATCGCATACAGGGCCACCAGCTTGTCCACGTTGGCACCCGTGACGAGCAGCAGGGCCAGCGAGAGTGCGGAGAGCGTGACGATGCCGTTGGAGAAGGCCAGCCGGTGCCCGCGTCGGGTGAGCAGCCTGGGCAGGAACCGGTCTTGTGCGACGAAGCTGGCCAGGAACGGGAACCCGGTGAAGGGGGTGTTGGCACCGGTGTAGAGGATGAGTGCCGTCGCGAGCTGGACGAAGATCAGCCCGATCGTCCCTATCGTTGCGTTTCCGAAGGCGAGCCTTGCTTCTTGTGCGATGACGGTTGGGGTTCCGTCGGTGTAGGGGACGGCGTGGGTGAAGTGCGCGAGGGTGGAGACGCCCAGGACGAGAACGGCGAGCACGCAGCTCATGGTGATGAGGGTGTGCCGGGCGTTTCGGCCTTGCGGTTCGCGGAAGGCCGAGATGCCGTTCGAGATCGCTTCGAGTCCGGTGAGGGACGAGCCGCCGTTGGCGAAGGAACGCAGCACGATGAACAGCGACGCACCGTAGAGCCATCCATTGCCAGGAGTCCCCAGGGGCACGACTCCAGGAGCATTCAAGTCGGCATGCGGCAGTTCGCCCGTCAATGCGCGTACCGCCGCGACGATGAAGACAAGGCCCATGGCGGCGATGAAAAGGAAGGCGGGCAGCGCGAACATCCGGCCCGCCTCGCGGACTCCGCGCAGATTCCCGTACCCCAGCAGCACGATCATCACCAGGGAGACCGGCAACTGGAGATGATCGAGCCCCGTCCAGCCGTCGCCGACCAGATGGGCGAGTGAGATCAGTGCGTTCGTGCCGGCCGATACCTGGACAGCGACGGTAACGACGTAGTCGACCAACAGGGCCACCGCGGCGACCTGTGCGACGTTCGGCCCGAAGTTCTCCCGGGCCACCACATAGGAGCCACCGGCCCGGGTGTAAATCGTGACGACATCGCTGTAGCAGAGCGTAAGAAGCAGCAGCACGAGCAGGATCGCACCGGTCACCGGCATAACGATCGTGAACGCGGCTGCTCCGACAACCGGCACGAGGACCCGGAGCATCTCCTCGGAGCCGTAGGCCGATGAACTGATGCAGTCGGACGCGAGCACACCGAGCGCTGTCCGGTTGCTCAGTTTCTCCTCACTGACGCGATCTGTGGTGAGCGGCTCGCCAAGGAGCCTCCGCTTGACGCGATACATCGGCCGATCAAGGGTCATGTGACCATCAGAGCGGGCGGCCGCTCCAGGACCGGGTAGGCGCCACCGGCAGGCACTCGCGCACACTCGCCAGGCCCCCTTCTCCCTGAAAGTGCCCCTCAGGACCACCCCCCGGCGCAGCCCCCCGGGGCCACTTCCCAACCAGAATGAGAAACAAGGGGCCTTTACCCCTGATGTTGGACACACGAGGCACTGGGTCCTGGGGATCTGAGGACGGACATCTCGTGGTCGTGAAGAACCACTCGCCGGAGTTCAAGGCGGCCGCGGTCGCGCTGTACGAGTCGCGGTCCGGTGCGGCGATCAGGTCGGTCGCAGTTGATCTGGGGATCAATCCGAGACGCCGCGGAGGTTGGTCCGGGCAAGTGAAAGTGAGTCGTTCCCGGGGACGCCGGGCACACGAACCGGCGCAGCCGCCGAACTCGTTGGAGGCGCAGAACGCGACTCTACGAACAGAGGTCCGCGAGCTGGTTGCGGGCGACGGCGGTATCGACGCCGTGCCAGCGGAGTCGACGATGCAGCGCAGGTCAGATAAGTGCAGGTTGGAGTGAGATGCCGGGAATCCGTGCTACCTAGGCGACTCGCGTTCTAGGGTTGGTCCCCGAGAGACGCTGAGCGTGTTCCGCCCGCCTGCTGTCCGGCGATTCACCCAATGTTGTTTTCGCCCAGTCCCTCTCGTGGGATCACACGTCTTCACGAAGGAAGGCATGTGAGATTCGGGGGCGGGTTCGGCGGCGGGTCTCATTTGCACCGGAGCGGTGGTGTCAGTGGGAGGAAGCCGCCTCCGGCGAGGTCCTGAACAGTCCGCACTTCAGGTGCACGATCCGCCCTGAAAATGTGCGCGGTGCCCGATGTCGCACCGCCAGCCCTCGCGGCTGTCTGACAAGTATCTCCGCCATCTCCACCGAGCAGTTCGACCGGGTGATGCGCACCAATCTGTACGGGATGTTCTGGCTGTGCAAGTGCGCCCTGCCGCACATCCCGGCAGGGGGCTCCATCATCAATACCAGCTCGGCGCAGGCATACAAGCCGAGCCCTCATCTGCTCGACTACGCGATGACCAAGGGAGCGATCGTCACCTTCACCCAGGGGCCGGCCCAGCTGCTGGCTTCCGACGGCATCCGCGTCAACGCGGTTGCCCCGGGCCCGGTCTGGACGCCGCTCATCCCCGCGCCGCTGCCCGATACCACCGAGTTCGGGAAGCAGAGCCCGCTGGGCCGGCCCGCACAACCCGCAGAAATGGCCCCCGCCTACGTCTTCCTCGCCTCGGCGAACGCCTCCTTCATCACCGGCGAAATCATGAACGCCACCGGCGGCACACCGCTCCCCTAACGGGCGCAGGCGCTCGACTTGATTGTGGCGCGTCGGCGTTCGAGTGACCTTCCGCCTCGGACATACACCTCTGCCGCATTCTCCGTGGCTACGAAGCCGGGGCAGCTGAGGCCCGCGGGCATGCCAGCTTCTTCGGTCAGCCGAGGTAGTGCGCGCGTCCCGGGTCGTCAAGGCCGACGGTGTCGTGGGGGAGTTGTAGTAGATGATCCAGCGGCCCAAGAGATGGGGCAGATGCTGGTCAACAGGCGCCGTGCGAGTGGCAGCGAGCATTGGTCGACTCTACGGAAGAGTGATGCCCGGCGATTGCTCATGGGGGCGGGTTGCCAGCGGCTGTGCCTGGGCGTCGTTCACGGCGGGAAAGATGTGCAGCAGGGTGTCGACGCCGACAAGGTGGAAGAGACGTTTAAGCGCTGGGGGTACGCCGGCGATACGCAGGTCGGTGCTCTGGTGGGTGCGCAGGAGCAGGTTCAGGAAGCTGGAGTCGCCGAAGGTGACGCCGCTGACGTCGAGTACCACTCCGGGAGCCGTCGCGGTGACTTTTTGGAGTTCGGTCTCCAGTGGGGAGAGGCAGGAGGCGTCGAGGTCCCCTGCAGCGGTGACCACCGGAAGCTGTGTGGGAGCGTGGTCGCTTGTCGACATGCCGCTCAGTATGCCGAAGATCGGGTCGACGGGGACAGCGCGGTGACATGCGTGTTCGATATGCCGCAAATGTGCCCCGGCGATCGGCGTCTCTGGGGCTGTGGGGCAAGGCTCGGGGAAGAGGGCGTGGCGCAGCGGATATCGTGCGCTGGCGGCATTGTGTGCCGGTGGGTACGGCGAGGGGGCAGAGGCCGGCGGCCATGTCTGCCTGGGGGAGACGGTGAATGCGTATCAGTGAGAGGTTCGCCAGGGAGCCTGGTGCGATCGCTGCTGCCCGGAACCTGGCGAGTAACTTCTTGCGCGATGTGCGCGTCGACGGTGTGGCCGCGGCTGAGGCGACTGGTCGATCGGATGGTGGAGATCACCGTGTGGGATACCTCTGCGGTGTTGCCGGTCGTGAGGGAACCCGATCCGGCCAGGATCGGACAGCACGGCATGGAGATCGTCAACGCGCTGTGCAGAAGTATCCAGATCGTGCCTCGGGAGATCGGCAAACAGATCACGGTCCGTTTGGCCTTGTCCGACGCTGCTGCTGTCTGAGGCGGGCCGCGACGTTCTCACACTCTCTGCCGGGTACTTGGCTCCGCTGCAGGAAGTTGCGTACGTGCCGAAACGTGGCCGACGTCGGGTCGTCTGGGCTGCGTTGCCCGAAGCGGATCAGCGCCTGAGCCGAGTCAGCATGCGGCGGTGCCGTGGACGGTGGCTGCTGTTACGTCCGGGTGGATGGCGAAGACCCGGTTCAGGCCGACGATGCCCAGGATGCGGATGGTGTTGGGGGGAACTGCGGCCAGGGCTATGCCGCCGCCCTGTTCGATCGCCAGGTTGCGGGCCGCCAGCAGCGCGGTGATGCCGCTGGAGTCGCAGAAGTCCAAGCGGGCCAGATCGAGGACCAACTGTTGTCCGGCGGTCAGGGGGAGCTGCTCCACAGCTTTGCGGAGTTCGGGTGCCGTCTCGTGGTCGAGATCGCCGGCGATCTCCAGTACGGGACCGGTGGCAGCATCGCGGGAGGTGATTGTCAGTGGGGTCATCTCAGGTTTCACGCACAGGGGTGGTAACAGCGACCGGAAGGGTGGCCGGTACGCCGAGGGCGAGCAGCGCGGTGTCGTCGTCGAGACCGCCGCCGAATCCGGCGATCAGTTCGGTCAGGGCGGTGATCAGCGCCTGGGGGCCGGCCGGCGGCTGTGCGGCGGTGAAGGCACGCAGGGCGTCGTCGCCGTACAGCTCGCGCTGGGGTCCGATGCGGGCCTCGGTGAGGCCGTCGGTGTAGAGGAGCAGGGTGTCGCCGGGGAGCAGCTGGGTGCGGGCGTCGGTGAACTGCGCCTGGGGCAGGATGCCGATGAGCATCCCGCCTGGGGTGAGGAGGTACTCGGCGACGCCGTCGGCGCGCTGGATCAGCGCCGAGGGGTGTCCGCCGGAAGCCAGATGTACGGCGACTTGGTCTTCGACGGGTTCCAGGACACCGAATATGGCGGTGCAGTAGCGGGTGTCGCCGCTTGTGTACCGCTCGTGGAGCACCGTGTTCAGGGTGGTCAGCACGGTGACCGGGTCGGGGTTGTGCAGGGCGGCGGCGCGCAGGGTGTAGCGGGTCAGCGAGGTGACGGCGGCGGCCTTGGGGCCCTTGCCGCACACGTCGCCGAGGAAGAAGGCCCACCGGTCTGCATCAAGGGGGAACAGGTCGTAGAAGTCGCCGCCCAGCAGGTCCGGGGAGGCGGTGTGGTAGTAGGAGCCTGCCTCCAGTCCCGGGATGGTGGGCAGTTCGGCGGGCAGCAGGCTCTGCTGCAGGACGGCGAGGGCTTCCTGGAGCCGTCCACGGTCGGCTTCGGCTTGCCGGCGTGCCTCCTCGGCCGCCTGACGGCCGCGCAGCAGCTCGGCTTCATAGGCGCGGCGGTCCCGGGCGTCGAAAATGGTGGTACGGATCAGGAGCGGCTCACCGTCTCCGCTCACCTTCACCTTCGAGGTGACAAGAACCGGCATCCGTTGCCCGGCAGCCTTGATGTCCAGGGCGATCCCGCTGACCTCGCCCTTCATCTGCAACAGCGGTGCGAAATGCGTCTCGTGATACAGCTTGCCGCCCACGGTGAGCAGATCGGAGAACGGCATCCGCCCCACCACCTGCGCCCGGTCCAGGCCCAGCCAGTCCAGCAGCGTGGTGTTGATCTTCGCGATGGTGCCGTCCATCAGCGTCGACAGGTAGCCGCACGGAGCGTGCTCGTAGAGCTCTTCGGCACTGTCCTCGAGAAGCGAGGTGAACGCCGCATCCGTGGCGTCGACGTCCCGCTCTTCGCCCGGCTCGGATGCCTGGTCTGTGAGGCACATCATCGGCCTGTTCCGACGAAGTCGATGATCGCCCCGGCGGTGGCCTCCGGAGCGCTCAGGTGTGGGCAGTGCCCCGTCGCCTCCAGCGTCACCAGCCGGCTGCCGGGGATTGCGTCGCGGACGTAGGCGCCGACCTCGCGGGGGGCGATCACGTCCTGGGTGCACTCCAGCACGAGCGTCGGCACCGTAACCGTCTTGAGGTCTTCGCGGCTGTCGGACAGGAACGTTGTGCGGGCGAAGATCCGTGCCATTGCCGGATCGGTCGCGCAGAACGAGGTGGTCAGCTCCTGGCCGAGTTCCGGCCGGTCCGCGTTGCCCATGATGACCGGGGCCATCGATGCCGACCAGCCCAGATAGTTCGACTCCAGGGACTCCAGCAGCTCGTCGATGTCCTCCGCGCTGAACCCGCCCCGGTACCCTTCGTCGTCGATGTAGCGAGGCGACGGCCCGATCATTACCAGCCGGGAGAAGCGCTCCGGCGCCCGAGTTGCCGCGAGCACGCCGACCATGGCGCTGACCGAATGCCCCACGAAGACCACATCCCGCAGGTCCAGGTCCTCGCAGACCTCCAGCACATCGGAGGCGTAGCCCTCCAGCGAGCCGTAGCGCTCCTCGTTCCAGGCCGACGGGTCCGAACGTCCCGATCCGACATAGTCGAAGAGCACCACCCGGAAGTGTTCGGCCAGTGCCGGGACCACCAGGCGCCACATGTTCTGATCGCAGCCGAACCCGTGCGCAAGCAGGAGCACCGGCCCGTCCGCACAACCAGTGACGACAACGTTGTTCCTGCGACGGGTATCCATACCCACCAGTTTCACATCCCGTTTCCCACGCCAAGAAGACGCCCCCGTACCTTGATGCCCTCCCCGTACCGAACCGTGTTCCCGCGCGCCTCGCACGGTGGGACCCCGAGAAAGCCCGGCAGAACAGACCGGGTGTGGAGGATGAGCGGGGCTGTAGGAAGATATGGCCTGTGACGGGAGAAGAAGTGGGTCCGGTCCTGGAAGTCGTGGGCGACGGTGTCGTGTTGGTCAGGGTCCGGGGCAGCCTGGACGGCTGGGCGGGCTCCGTCGAGCTGGCCGAGGCGCTGACGGGTGTGGCCGACGGCGGAGGACGGCGGACCGTGGTGGATCTGTCCGGCGTGGATTTCGCCGACTCGGCCGCTTTGCATGCCTTGTTGCACGGCCAGCGCAAGCACGACAAGGCGGGGGTGGCCCTGGTGGTGGCCGGTCCGCTGAGCGTGAGGGTGCGCCGCCTGTTCGAGGTCACCGGCACCCTTGGCACCTTCCGCTTCGCGGACGACGTCGATGCCGCGATCACCGAATGAGCTGCACCCGTCCAGTGCAGCGGCGTGTACGCGTGGTTTGCCCGGGCACGCGATGAGAGCGATGCATGGGGAACGAGAGATGGCTGAGTACGGTGCTGATCCGGCCGGTGGGCTGGATGAGTCCGTGACCACTCCTGTTCCGGAGAACGCGGCCGCGGCGCGCGACGCCGTCATGCGGCTTCTGACGTCACAGTTCTGCGGGCTGGTCGGCGAGGGGCTGGCAGCCGACGTGGTGGTGGCCGACGCGTTGTTGGTCACGTCGGAACTGGTGACCAACGCCGTCCGGCACGGCGGCGGACTCACCGGATTCGCGGCCGAACTCACCGACGAGGGACTCCGTCTCTCGGTGGCCGACGCAAGCCCGGACCCGCCGATCGACCAAGATGCCGAGACTTCCGCTGTCGGCCGCATCGGTGGCTACGGCTGGGCCCTGGTGCGCCGGCTCGCCAAGCAGGTGTCCGTCACCGTCCATCCCGGGGGCAAGCGCATCGTCGCCCTGATCCCCTTGACATAAGTCAGTGCCCGCCCCGACCGGACGGGCCGGCAATGCCTCCCAGCCGGTGTCGACTCCGTGCACAGACGTAGCGAGCCGTGTATCGGTCGCGCCCGTCGTAGCCTGCTACAGAAGAATTTCAGAAACTTCCTCCTGTGGGGTGTGGGATGTTCCGCGAGGGGCATACGCGCGAAGCCGGAATCTCTTGGAGGAGGACCCGTGGCTGTCAAGACTTCTACTTCAGCGGCTGTCGACATCGCCGCAGCTCTGGGTCTGCCCGCGGTGGGGGACCCCTCCCAGGTGGCGCCGAAGGACGCGCGGGCCGTGGGCCGGGTCTTCTTCGACCGGCTCCAGCACCTCGAAGAAGGCACCCACGAGTACCAGTACGTGCGCAACAGCCTGATCGAGATGAACCTGTCGCTGGTTCAGTTCGCCGCGAGCCGCTACAAGAACCGCGGCGGTGGTGACATGGAGGACATCATCCAGGTCGGAACGATCGGCCTGATCAAGGCCATCGACCGCTTCGAGCTGACCCGCGAGGTCGAGTTCACCTCCTTCGCGATCCCCTACATCGTGGGCGAGATCAAGCGGTTCTTCCGCGACACCAGCTGGTCCGTGCACGTGCCGCGGCGCCTTCAGGAACTGCGGGTCAACCTCGCCAAGGCGCGCGAGCACCTGGCCACCGAACTCGGCCGGGACGCCGGTGTCGCCGAGCTCGCCCAGTACATGGAGATCAGCGAGGAAGACGTCATCGAGGGCATGATTGCTTCCAACGGCTACACCGCGGGCTCCCTGGACATGCCGATGGACGGCGCGGATGAAGGCGCGGACCAGAACAGCCGCAACTACGCGGACCTGATCGGCGGCCGCGACCCCGGCATGGAGCTCTTCGAGGACCTCAACACCCTGGCCCCTCTGCTGCGCGAGCAGTTGGACGACCGCGAGCGCACCCTGCTCCGGATGCGCTTCGGCCAGGAGATGACCCAGTCCAGCATCGGGGAGGAACTCGGCATCTCCCAGATGCACGTCTCCCGCCTCCTCAACAAGACCCTCGCCAAACTCCGTACCGGCATGCTCACCGACTGAACTGCTCCCTCGAGGAATGCGGTGCCTTTCCCGGCGAGCCCAGGTGCGGCCGCATGCGGGCCAAGACGGCTGAACAGCCGCTGAGCTGGAGTCGCCGGCGGGGGCCCAGGACCGTGGGGCTGGAGAACTCTCTTGAGTCCGCCGGTCTGGGTGCCCGGCTGGCCGTGTAGAGCAGGCGGGCAAGCTACTTGTCACTGGTCAGAGGGCGATTACCTCGATGCAGATGACGATGGGTGCCTTCTGCCGTGGCAGCGGATCAGGCGGCTGTCACGGACCCTGTTGTGTCCCTGGACATGTGTATGGCCCGGCACGTGTGCCGGGCCATACACGCCGCGCGGTCAGGGGCGCTGGGTGCGCGGTGGGGTGGGTCAGTGCTTGTGGCCGTCCTTGATCTTTTCCTTGGCCTCGCGGGCGTTGCCCTTGGCCTGGTCGACGTGGCCCTCGGCGGTGAGACGCTCGTTGCCCACGGCGCGTCCCGCGGCTTCCTCGACCTTGCCCTTGGCCTGCTCGGTCTTGGCCTGGGTCTTCTCGCTGGCAGCCATGTCACTCACACCTTGCTGGTCGACTTCAGGTACACCCACCGCCTGACCCGCCTGGCCGCGTCCAAACATCACGCCCCACGCCGGTGCGTGAGACCCGTCGGCAGGGTGTTCGGTGAGCAGCCGGGTCAGGCGGCTTGGCCGTAGGCATTGGAGGTGCCGGGCGCGGGTGCATCGGGATCGGCGTCGTCGGCCCGGCTGATCTGCTGTTGGACGTGCTTCTGTTTGAGGCGCAGGCCGATCCAGCCTGAAAGGAGGACTGCGGTGGTAGCCCAGGCGGTGGGCCAGAGGGAGGGCCCCCACGGTGGGGAGGGGCGCAGTAGTGCTTCGGTGGCGGTCAGCACCATGGCAATAGCGTGAGATGCGGTCAGGAGGCGGCCGCTCCAACGCGTGGCACGGTTGAGCCTCACCAGTCTTCGGAAGGACGGGCATGTCAACCACGCAAATTGTCCTCTGTTTCGTTGTTGGAGCGGTTTGCGGTGCCATCGCCCTGATCGTAAAGGGGCGTCGCCGATAGTGTTCGCTCTCCTGCGATCCGAGTCAGTGACGCGAAAGCATCAACGAATCATTCAGTAGTTCACCCGTGCGCCACGGCGGCAACGACGGCGATCACGACAGCCCTCTCATGCCCAGCGCATTTGCCTCCCAGACACGGGCCGTAGCGGTCATGTAGAGACGCCGGTCGGACGGGATCTTCGCGTTGTCGTGCACAGCCGCCCACGGCTTCCCAGCGTGGCCACTTGTACGGTGCGCCGGCGCTACAGGTGCACGGCGAGGAGTGTGCTGAACCTCGCCCCTATGGAGTCTCGTCCAGCCGGTTTCTACGCCGGGCGGAGAGCAGACGTACGTACAGGGCCACGGCGAGCAGGACCCAGGCCACCGCGCAGTACGCCCACCCGGACTCGCCTCTGATCAGGTCGACAGCGGACCAGATCCCCCACAGGAGAAGCACCACGGCCAGTGCGGTGAGGGCGATGTTCTGGATGCGGCTGCGCAACTGCTCCCGCTGCCGGGTGCCGGGTTCGAGATCGCCGAGTTCCGACGGGTCGTCCGTCCCTTGGTGGCTCATTATCGGGGTCCCCTCCGTTGGCTGTCGAGAACTCCCGTGTACCCCAAGGCTGTTACCGCCCTCGGTTCGCGGCCGGTGGGCGAGAACCGCTGCCGCCCGCGCTCCTCCACATGGACCTCGACCGTGCGCGTGGGGAGAGACACGCGTCTGCTCTGCCGCGCCTGACCGCTGAATCTATCCCGCGGCAATCACCGCCCCGTCCAGCCCTTCCGTTTGCCGCGCCGGGGGCACGGACTGGCTCGGACGCGGGTGTGGGTCAGTCCTCGGCGAGGATGCCCTCGCGGAGGCGGGTGAGGATCCGGCTGAGCAGGCGTGAGACGTGCATCTGGGACAGTCCGAGGTGTTCGCCGATCTGGGCCTGTGTCATCTCCTGCCCGAAGCGCATCTGCACGATGGCGAGTTCCCGATCGTCCAGGGTTCCCGTCAGCGGGGCGAGCGAGTGGAGGTTCTCCACGAGTTCCATACCGGGGACGCAGCCGCCGGTGAGGCGTGGGTTCGGGGCGCCGCCCCGGTGCGGCTGTCGGCCGTGTCGACCGGTACGTCGAGGGAGTCCGCGGTGTAGCCGTTGGCGGCGATGAGGCCCTCGTTGACGTCCTCTTCGCTGATCCCCAGATGTTCGGCCAGCTCGGCGACCGTGGCCTCCCGGCCCAGGGCGGTCGCGAAGTCCTGCTTCGCCTTGGCGAGGGTGACCCGCAGCTCCTGGAGGCGCCTGGGAACGTGGACGGACCACGTGGTGTCGCGGGAAAAGCGCTTGATCTCGCCGCTGATGTAGGGGATCGCGAAGGAGGTGAACTCGACTTCGCGGGAGAGCTCGAAGCGGTCGATGGCCTTGATCAGACCGATGGTGCCCACCTGCACGATGTCTTCCATCTCACCGCTGCCGCGGTTGCGCAGCGGGTCGGCGATTTCCGGAAGCGCCGGCGTCTGGCCTGCCTCGGCAGCCGGCGCCTGCATGAATGCGGAGGTCGAGATCACGGCGCCTTCTGTGACGTAGGCGGACCACGATCTTGCACTTTGCGGAAGCAACGGTATAACTTCTCCTTAGTGAAGCCGGTGGTTGTTGAAGTACCCTTGAAGCGAGCTGACATGGAGATTTGGGATGCCGCAATCTTTCGACGAGATTCGCACAACGGAAGTATTGGCAAGTGATTTCACTGCCCGTGGGTCCGGACCAGCCGGGAAGCGGAATGATCGGACTGACGGTCGGCCGTGGCCTGCGGGCACCGGAACAGTGACCCGCCACCACACTCTCGTCCGCATCCACGGCGAGTTCGGCCAGGAAGCGCTGGAAACCGTCCGGGCGGGCTATCCCTGGCGCTACGTCACCCGCTGCGAATCCACGATCATCGTCTGGCCTGTCGGAGCAACGTGGGTCTCCCACCAGCCCGAGGCGGTTCTCCTCCGCGGCAGCTTCGACGTACGGGATAAGCAGGCCGTCCAGGACGCCCATCCGGGCCGGACCGTCACACACGACGGGAACCTCCTCACCGTCTGGCCTTGCCCTCTTCCCGCACCGACGAACACACCGAGGCAGTAACCCCGATGACCACACGACCCCGCGTCGACCACGGCGCGCTGCTCCTGGCCATCGCCACACCGATCTTCCTCGTCGGCGGGGCGCTGCCATCCTCGGCCGCGCCCCGGCCGCTCCACGTGGAACACGGGCTGCGGCGGTGCAGGGGCCTGCAGGTCGTCTTCGTCAGGTTCGGGGGAGGGCGACATCAGGCGGCGAGGATGAAGTCATCGGGGTCAAGGGTGACGCCGAGTTGTCCAGGGCAATGGGTTCGTAGAGGGGGATGGATGCCTCCGGGGTGAGTCTTGGGAGTGAAGGGAACGGCGGATGCGGCGCTCCTGCGGCTGAGGTGCGCAGCGCAGGTTTCCCCGATCTCAAATGTCCGTCAAAGCGGATCAAGCCCAGCGGGAACCCTCGGCCGGTTGCCGGACACATACAGAGCATGGAACTGAACGACGCTGGTCCCGCCGTACTGGTCGGAGGGATATCTGACCGAGAGCTGTGGGCGAGGGCCGTCGACGGCGATCGGGAGGCATTCGGTCGGATCTTCGACCGTCATGGGAAGACCGTCTACAACCACCTGTTCCGGCGAACGGCCGACTGGTCCGAAGCTGAAGACCTCACGTCGACCGTGTTCTTGCACGCCTGGCGTCGGCGATCGGAGACGGTGCTGGAGCGCGAATCGGCCTTGCCGTGGCTGCTTGGCATCGCCGACCGCCTGCTGTCCAACACCAGGCGGCGGCTGAGGCGGGCCGAGGCATTGCTGCGCCGGCTCGTCTCGCATGAGGAGTCAGTCGGCGACCACGCGGACCGCGTGGCTGTCCTGGTCGACGACGAGCGTCGCATGTCGGAAATCCACCGGGCGTTGGCTCGGCTGCCGCGCCATGAACGCGAGGTCGTCGAGCTCTGCGTGTGGTCGGGCCTGGATCAGCAGGCGGCTGCGGCAACGCTAGGGGTGGCGGTCGGAACCGTGAAGTCCAGACTGCACCGGGCGCGGCGGAGGCTGGGAGAGGACCTCATTGGCACAGCTGCGGCTCCGGCGTCATTCAGTTCACAGAACCCCATCAACGCGGAAGAGGTCGCACGATGAATCACATGCAGGGTATTCCTGCGGCTCCTTCCGATCGTGATCTGCCGAACCACCGGCGGACCCGAGAGGAGCTCCTGATGAAGATAGGCCCAGAGGACAACCGTGCTTCGCTGCGACGCAGGTGGGGGGTGCCGCTAGGCGTCGCCACCGGGGTTGCGGCGATGAGCGTCGCGGCCGTGGCCGTCTTCAGCGGGATAGGGGATGCCAAACCGCTTCTCGCCGAGCCCGCCGGGAACCCGACGAGCGACGCCGCGTCACCGAGTGCGAGCACAACGCCCGGGTCCACCTCGGCCGGAGCCGGCTCGGCGTCGTCCTCGGCTCGCGCGAGTTCCGCCGCCGCGGACGCATTCTCCATCATCAGCGGGAAGACGATGCCGATCGACGCCGGGACCGTCGCCAAGATCCTGACTTCCTGCCTGGGCTCGGATGCATCGAGATTCCACGCGGTGGTCGCGGTCCGCGCACCCATCGCCTCGCAGAACTGGGACGGCGTGGTCATCGCCGTCGACTCAGCCGATCAGTACGTGCAATGCGAGTCAAAGGGCGACAAGGGCATCAGCCAGGACTCCCCGCCCACGTTCATCAACAATCGCCTGTGGGGCACCGGTCACATGATTGAGTACTTCGACTCCATCGGCGAGCCCGCCGGCAAGGGGAAGCACCTCATGCTGGGCGCCGGCCACTACGCATCCGACATTGCCAAGATCACCATCAGCTACGGAGACAACCCGAAGCAGTACCCGGCGGTCATGGCAGGTGGCGCGTTCGTCTACGCGGCGGCTCTCAGCACCAACGGCTCCGGCCCGCATGACGCGAGCCCCAGCCCCTATGTCCATGCCTACAACGCATCCGGCGAGGAGATTTACAACCAGAAGAAGGACCCGCAGTTTACCGACAAGCAGTAGGTCGGCCTCTTCTCCGGACCTCATTGCTGCCCCGCCGATGTGCCGGGGCAGCAATTGAGCCACCACCGCGGTGGCGGGCGATGTCTTGACGCTGAAGTGACGCTCATTTGACGCCCTTCCTGATAGGGCGTCAGGCGCACGTTGGGCAGGTCAGGCGGTGTCAAGGCTGCGAGTAGCGATGCAGCACCGAGGGCTGGTGACACTCAATGCGGAGTCGCCGGGTCCTGCAGATTAGATGTCGCGGGTCGCGGCATGATGCAGGCCGCGCCTGCGAAGGGTGAGCAGACGCCCCGGACTGGTTGCGACAGCGGTCATCGACGCGGGTGCATGTTTGCGTGTGCCCGCGCAGCCTGCGCGACTGCGTGGTGGGCGTGGGGATTCACCGCGGCGCCCTTGACTGGAGTGATCAGGGCTCTGTCGTCGATCTGGACGAGAAACGGCACTTCGCGGTAGACCCGCTCAGCGGGGATGCTGCTGGTCAGGTGCGTGAAGAACTGTGCGACCAGCCTTCTAGGCGCATCGGGCGTGAACGTGGCCGTCCAGCGCGTGTCGAAGCCGTCAAACACCGAGTGTGTGATCTGCCAGGGGTGGACGGGATCTGCGGTGTGCTCGACGGTGCAGTGCTCGTCGGGGGATGTCACGTGACGCCATCGGCTGTTGCTGTGACGTGCCAGCCGTTGGTTTCGGCAAGGTGAGCGAGGGGCTCGGTCGAGAGCGGAATGCGCTCGGCGTGCCTGCGGTCCCCGGTCAGCTGCGGCAGGGCTTGGGTGACGGAGGCGATGGCTTCGATGGGTGTCTGGCGGCTGAACTCGATTTTCCAGTAGGGCTCGTGATGCGCAATCGTCCACCACACACCGTCCTGGCGGTCGGGGGTGAAGTCGAGGAAGACGCTGCCGCAGGGGCTGTCGACTTCGAGTCGTCCGGTGTGCCGGTCGTGCTTGTGGGACCAGTTGAACAGGTGGACCAGCGGACCGATCGCATCGTTGATCTTGTTCATTCCGCCCCCGGCCATGTACCGCGGTGAGACGAGGACCAGGTCGTCCGGAGCGAAGGTGGTCACGGCTTCCTCCGGGCCGTGCTGTGGGGCTTGGACACCGTGTTCGGGCGGCTGGCTGGGCGCGGGGAGGGTTCTGCCAGAGCGCGGATCGCGTCCGCGGGCAGGATCCGCTCCTGCCGCATGGACACGGAGGTCGACTTCCCCGACTCGGAGTGTGAGGTGGAGGTGGTTTCCACGTCGTGGTCGCCGATGAGCCGGGACAGCTTGTCGGCGAAGTCCGGGTCGTCGATTCCGGCGCCGATGACCTTCACCGTCGAGGCGGACCACATGGCGTCCATGCCCGCGTCGTCCTTTCTGGCCCTGGCGGTAGGACTGGAGGTGAGATATGAGAGCGTGAGGCGGATGAGCGAGACGACGCAGCAGACCCTCCAATACCGCTTTGACGGGCCAGAAGACGCGCCTGTCCTGATCTTGGGTCCCTCGCTCGGTACCACATGGCACATGTGGGACCGGCAGATATCGGACCTCATCCAGCACTGGAGGGTCTTCCGCTACGACCTCCCTGGCCACGGCGGCGCCCCTGCCCGCCCCGCCACCGCCGTCGGTGAACTCGCCGACCGGCTGCTCGCCACCCTCGACGGCCTCGGCGTCCAGCGCTTCGGCTACGCCGGCTGTTCCCTCGGTGGCGCGATCGGCGCCGACCTCGCGCTGCGCCACCCGCAGCGGGTCGCGTCCCTGGCCCTGGTGGCCTCCTCGGCCCGCTTCGGCAGCGCCGACGAATTCCGGCAGCGCGGGGTGATCGTCCGCACCAACGGGCTGGAGCCGATGGCCCGCACCGCTCCGGAGCGCTGGTTCACCCAGGGGTTCGCCGCGGCCCAGTCCGCCATCGTCGAATGGGCGGTGCAGATGGTCCGCACCACTGACCCGGGCTGCTACATCGCGGCCTGCGAGGCGCTCGCCGCCTTCGATATCCGTACGGAACTGGGGCGCATCGGCGTGCCCACGCTCGTCCTGGTCGGGGCCGAGGACCAGGTCACCGGCCCGGGGGATGCCCGCACCCTGGTGGCGGGCATCCCCGACGCCCGGCTCGCCCTCGTCCCCGGCGCCTCCCACCTGGCCCCGGTCGAGCAGCCCGGAGCCGTCACCGACCTGCTGCTCACGCACTTCTCCACGGCCTGGCAGGACACCCAGGCGGCCATTCCGGCGCCCTTCTTCACCCCTCGGCTCTCCGCCCCCGTGCTGCCCGTCGCGGAGATCACCGCGGCCACCGCACAGCCCGTGGCGGAACCGGGCGGCCGCCCCGACCCGTATCAGCCGGGCATGAAGATCCGCCGCGAGGTGCTCGGGGACGCCCATGTGGACGGCGTCATGGCCGCCTCCGACGACTTCACCGGCGACTTCCAGGAGCTCGTCACCCGCTACGCCTGGGGCGAGGTGTGGAACCGGGACGGGCTGGACCGGCGCATGCGCAGCGGCGTCACGCTCACCGCGCTTGTCGCCTCCGGACATCTGGAGGGCCTGGCAGCCCACGTCAGCGCGGCCCTGCGCAACGGCCTCACCCCGGCCGAGATCCGTGAGGTCCTGCTGCAGACGGCCGTGTACTGCGGGATCCCGGCCGCGGGCGCCGCCTTCACGATCGCCCAGTCGGTGATTCAGGCCGAAACGACACCGCGGGCGTAGCAGGATGGGCCGTATGAACGCTGTGAACCCCGAGCCGTTCGCGCTCACGCTGACGAAGAAGTCCCACTCCTGCATCCGCCTGGAAAAGGCCGGACGCCTACTCGTCATCGACCCGGGCGGCTTCTCGGAGCAGGACTCCGCGGTCGGTGCCGAGGCGATCCTGGTGACGCACGAGCACCCCGACCACTTCAACGAGGAGCGGCTGCGGGCCGGTCTGGAGGCCAACCCGGCCGCGGAGATCTGGACGCTGCGCAGCGTGGCGACGAAGCTCGGCGCGGCGTTCCCCGGGCGCGTCCACACCGTCGGCCACGGCGACACCTTCTCGGCCGCCGGCTTCGACGTCCAGGTGCACGGCGAACTCCACGCCGTGATCCACCCGGACATCCCGCGGGTCACCAACATCGGCTTCCTGGTGGACGACTCGCTCTTCCACCCCGGCGACGCCCTCACCGTCCCCGACCGCCCGGTCGACACCCTGATGCTCCCGGTGATGGCCCCGTGGAACAAGATCTCCGAGGTCATCGACTACGTCCGCGAGGTCAAGCCGCGCCGCGCCATCGACATCCACGACGCGCTGCTCACCGATCTCGCCCGCCCGATCTACGACAGCCAGATCGGCAGCCTCGGCGGCACCGACCACGGGCGGCTGACCCCGGGGGACTCGACGGGCCTGTGAGGGGCGGCGGCCCGACCGCTGTCAGTGGGAGCCGCTAGGTTTACACACATGCGCATCGCCACCTGGAACGTCAATTCGATCACCGCCCGCCTGCCGAGGCTGCTCGCCTGGCTGGAGAGCACCGGCACGGACGTGCTGTGCATCCAGGAGACCAAGTGCACGGCCGAGCAGTTCCCCACGGAGGCGCTCCGCGAGCTCGGATACGAGTCCGCGGTCAACGCCACGGGCCGGTGGAACGGGGTGGCGATCGTCTCCCGGGCCGGCCTGTCCGACGTCGTCACAGGGCTCCCGGACGGCCCCGACTACGACGCCGTGCAGGAGCCCCGTGCGATCAGCGCGACCTGCGGCCCGGTCCGCCTCTGGTCGGTGTACGTACCCAACGGCCGCGAGGTCGAGCACGAGCACTACGGGTACAAGCTGCGCTGGTTCGAGGCGCTGCAGAAGGCGGTGGCGGCCGACGCCGCCGGGCCGCGGCCGTTCGCGGTGATCGGCGACTACAACGTCGCCCCCACCGACGAGGACGTCTGGGACCCGGCCCTCTTCGAAGGCGCCACCCACGTCACCCCCGCCGAGCGGGCCGCCCTGGCGGCGCTGCGCGAGGAGGGCCTCTCCGACGTCATGCCGCGCCCCCTGAAGTACGACCGTCCGTACACCTTCTGGGACTACCGCGAACTGCGCTTCCCGAAGAACAAGGGCATGCGGATCGACCTCGTCTACGGCAACGCCGCGTTCACCGCCGCCGTCAAGGACAGCTACGTGGACCGCGAGGAGCGCAAGGGCAAGGGTGCCTCCGACCACGCCCCGGTGGTCGTCGACCTCGACCTCTGAGTACGGCCCGTGCTCAGGCGCCCGGTCCGGGTGCCTGAGCACGCACGGCGTCCATCACCTGACGCCTGGACGGGTTCACCATGGCCTTTCCGGCCACGGTGACCGTCGGCACGGTCTCGTTCCCGTCCGCCACGGAGCGGACGAAAGCGGCGGCCTCGGGGTCCCGCCAGATGTTGACCTCGGTGTACTCCAGCTTCGAGAACCTCAGCTGCAGCCGGAGGTTCATGCAGTACGGGCAGCCGGGCCGCCAGTAGACGACCACCCCGGCACGGTCCTCAGCCACCTGAACTCCCCTGTGCGTAGGTGTGTGCGTGTGGGGAAGATCCTAGGGCCCCGGCCGGACGGCAGGCCCGGGCGGCCGCGGCGGAGCCGAGCGCGAGGACCATCAGCAGGGTGCTCACCCACAGCGGCGACCGGAAGCCGAGGCCCGCGCCGATCGCGAGACCGCCGAGCCAGGGGCCGAGCGCGCCGCCCACGTTGAACGCGGCGGTGGCGAACGAACCGGACATGGTCGGCGCCCCCTCCGCGAGGCGGAAGACGTGCGAGATCAGCGCGGTCCCGGTGCCGAAGGCCAGCATCCCCTGGACGAGGACGAGCACCACCACCGCCATCGGGCTCCCGGCCGTCCACGCGAACAGGGCCCACCCGACGGCGAGCGCCACCAGCCCGGCCGCGGTCAGCGCGACCGGCCGGGAGTCGATGATCCGGCCGCAGAGGGCCACCCCGATGAACGAGCCCACTCCGAACATGGCCAGCAGGGCGGGCACCCATGCGGAGCCGATCCCGCTGACCTGGGTGGCGATCGGTTGCAGATAGGAGAAAGCGCAGAAGGTCGCGCCCTGGACGAGCGCGCTGGTCAGCAGCGTCAGCAGCAGCCCGGACCCCGCCAGGCTCCGCAGTTCGGCGCGTGCGCTCGGCAGCGCGGCCGGGGGCCGGGCACCCGGAATCGTCGCCGCGATCACGGCGATCGCCGGCAGCGAGACGAGGGCGACGGCCCAGAACGCGGCCCGCCACCCCCACTCCCCGCCCAGCCACGCCCCGGCCGGCACCCCCGCCACGCAGGCGACGGTGACACCACCGACCACCACGGACGTGGCGCGGGCCCGCGCGCCTGGGCCGGCCAGCGCGACCGCGGTGACCAGGGCGACCGCCCAGAAACCGGCGTCGGCCAGCGCGCCGACGACCCGCGTCGCGAGCAGCAGACCGTAGCTGGACGTGACCGCGCCGACCACATGGACGGCGGTGAAGACGCAGAGGAAGAACAACAGCGCGCGGCGGCGCGGCCAGTTCCTTCCCAGGAGCGCCATCAGCGGTGCCCCGATCACCATCCCGACGGCGAACGCCGAGGTCAGCAGAGCGGCGGCGGGGATGGAGACGTGCAGGTCCTCGGCGATGCCGGAGAGCAGGCCGGACAACATGAACTCGGAAGTGCCCTGGGCGAAGACGGCGAGCCCGAGCGCGTAGACGGAAAATGGCATGAGACAACCCCATGGACGGCTGACGGCTGATGGACAGAACCGGTTTGGGGGATGCGGGCCGCACCCGCTCGTGACATGAGCGGCGACGCGTCGGAACGGCCACGTGGAGCGTGACCGCGACACGGCAGGTCGGCAGAGCCGTGAACGCCGGGGAATCTGCACCTTGTGCATACGCCGAAGCGCAGCCCGCACCCCATGGGTCCGGGGGCGGCAGCCGTGCGCGGCAGGAGCCGATGAGGCCCGGCCGGTGCGCGAGAAGCCACCGGGGGACCGGTGGCTAGCTTCTGTCCGACTCGGGGCTGCACATGATCGCGAAGGTATCAGTGCGTGCCGGGAGGTCTCCACCCCTTTTCCCGGCCGGTGAAAGCGGCCGCGCCGGTCAGCGGGTCCAGGTGCGGGGTGTGTCCGGGTGAACACGGGGGGTACATCTGGTGTTCAGTACTCGAACGACAGACCGCGCGCCCTGTGGTGCGGATCCGGGCCGGGATGCGACCCTGAGTGGTATGAACATCCCTTTCTTGGACAACTGGCGTAAGCGCCACGACGGAACGCGGGAGGCGGGGCTCGCGGCCGCCGTCGACGCCGATCCGGAAGGCGTGGCCCAACTGCTCGCCGAGTGTGACCTGCTCCGTGTCCGGGCAGGGGAGCGCGGGCTCGAACTGGACGACAGCCCGGCCTCGTTGGCGGCGCTGGACCAGCTGCCGCCGCGCTGGCGCGACGACCCGGAGGAGCTGCCCTGGCTGGGCAACGACGCGGGGCTCTACCTGGGCACCGTGCTGGTGCGCAACGTCCCCGGCGCCCTCTGGCACATCTGGCCGAGCGGCCAGCCCGTGGTGCGGCTCGCCTCCGGGCGCGAGATCGATGTGGTCGAGGCCGGGCTGGACTGGGCGATGTCCGGCAGCCCGGAGCTGTCCCAGGTGTATTCGGAGTCGGCCGAGGGCTGAGAGCGCCGTCCGGATCCGGACAGTCCCCGCCCGCCGAGCGGCGCGGCGAGATAAAACGCCTTATGCCCCATATACGCGTGTCGGGTGTGAAGTCCCTTTCCGGGATGGATAGTTTGCGCTGACCTCGACCAAGCGATAAGTGGGTAGGGCAGCGTATGGCCGTCGATCCGTTGATCGAGCTGCGGGACGTCAATAAGTACTACGGAAAGTTGCACGTACTGCAGGACATCAATCTCACCGTCGGCCGCGGGGAGGTGGTGGTGGTCATCGGCCCCTCCGGCTCGGGCAAATCGACGCTCTGCCGGACCATCAACCGGCTTGAGACGATCGAGTCGGGCCACATCACCCTCGACGGCAGACCCCTGCCGGAGGAGGGCAAGGGGCTGGCGCAGCTCAGAGCCGAAGTCGGCATGGTCTTCCAGTCGTTCAACCTGTTCGCGCACAAGACCGTGCTGGCCAATGTCTCGCTCGCCCAGCTCAAGGTCCGCAGACGGAAGAAGGACGAGGCCGACAAGCGGTCCCGGGAGCTCCTGGACCGGGTGGGGCTCGCCTCGCAGGCCGACAAGTTCCCCGCCCAGCTCTCCGGCGGTCAGCAGCAGCGCGTGGCCATCGCCCGCGCCCTCGCCATGGACCCCAAGGCGCTCCTCTTCGACGAGCCGACCTCGGCGCTCGACCCGGAGATGATCAACGAGGTGCTGGAAGTGATGCAGCAGCTCGCCCGCGAGGGCATGACCATGGTCGTCGTCACGCACGAGATGGGCTTCGCCCGCTCCGCGGCCAACCGGGTCGTGTTCATGAGCGACGGCTGCATCGTCGAGGACCGCACCCCGGAGGACTTCTTCACCGCGCCGGAGAGCGACCGCGCCAAGGACTTCCTGTCCAAGATCCTCAAGCACTGACGGGGGGCCCTGTGTTGCGTACGAGAAAAGTACTGGCCGCCTGTGCCGGCCTCCTGCTCGCCGTCCTCGCCGCCGGCTGCGGGAAGGACGGCAGCCCGCCGGTCAAGGGGCCGCAGCCCGGAGCGCTGCCGGTCTACAAGGTCGACACCGGCTTCCGGCTGCCGGAGTCCAAGACCTGGACGAAGGCGAAGAAGCGCGGGTACCTGCGGGTGGGCGCCAAGGAGGACCAGCCCTATCTGGGCGAGAAGGACCCGGCAACCGGTGTCTACTCCGGCTTCGACATCGAGATCGCCCGGATGATGTCGGCCGCGCTCGGCTTCCCCCCGAACACGATCAGGTTCAAGACGATCGCCTCGGCCAACCGCGAGACGGCGCTGCAGAACGGGCAGATCGACTACTACGTCGGCACCTACACGATCAACGACATGCGCAAGAAGATCGTCGGCTTCGCAGGCCCCTACTACATGGCCGGGCAGGGGCTGCTGGTCCGCACGGACGAGAACGACATCCACGGCCCGCAGGACCTGGCGGGCAAGACGGTCTGCTCGGCGGCGGGTTCGACCCCGTACCAGCGGATCGCCGCCGACTACCCCAAGGCCGACCTGGTCGCCTACGACACGTACTCGATCTGCGTCGACAACCTGCTGACCTACCAGGTCGACGTCGTCACCACCGACGACGCGATCCTGCTGGGCTTCGCCGCCAAGGCGCCCGACGAGATGAAGGTCGTCGGCAAGCCGTTCTCCGAGGAGCCGTACGGCATCGGCGTCCCGCGCAGCGACAACGCGCTGCGGTTCGCGCTCAACGACGCGCTGGAGGCCAACGAGAAGAACGGCAACTGGAAGAAGGCCTACGAGGCCACACTCGGGCTCTCCGGGGCGCCCGTGCCGAAGCCGCCGCCCATCGACCGCTACCCGGCGACCTGAGAGGACGACCAGAACCATGGACGTACTCACCGAGAACTTCTCGCTCTACGCCAAGGGCTTCCTCGGAACCGTCGAACTCACCGTCTACGCCTCGATCCTGGCGATGGTCCTCGGATTCGTGATGGCCTCCTTCCGGGTGGCGCCCGTCGGCTCGCTCCGGGTGCTCGGCACGGTCTGGGTCACCGTGCTGCGCAACACGCCGCTGACCCTGCTCTTCTTCGCCGTGCTGCTCGGCCTGCCACGCTTCGGCCTGGTGCTGCCGTTCAAGGTCTTCGCGGTCCTCGCCCTCGGCTGCTACACCTCCGCGTTCATCTGCGAGGTGCTGCGCTCCGGCATCAACACCGTCCCCACGGGGCAGGGCGAGGCCGCCCGCAGCCTCGGCATGACGTTCGGGCAGACGCTCGGCAACGTGGTGCTGCCGCAGGCGTTCCGCTCGGTGATCCCGCCGATCGGCTCGACGCTCATCGCGCTGGCCAAGAACTCGGCGATCGCCGGGGCGTTCAGCGTCACCGAGCTGCTCGGCACCTACAAGACGCTCAACGAACTGGGCTACAGCATCATCTGGACCTTCGTCTGGATCGCCGTGGGGTACCTGATCATCACTCTGACCATCAGCGCGATCTTCAACGTGCTGGAAAAGCGCTGGGGAGTCGCCCGATGACCACCCACACCGCTCCCTCCGCCACCGCGCTCTACGACATCCCGGGACCGCAGACCCGCAAGCGGCACCTCGGCTACGGAATCGTCTCGACGATCCTGATCCTGGCCCTGATCGGCTGGATCATCTACCTGCTCTTCGACACCGACCAGTTCACCAGCGCCAAGTGGTCGCCCTTCGAGTACAAGGGCATCCAGGAACTGCTGCTGCGCGGGCTCGGCAACACCCTCAAGGCGTTCGCGTACGCAGCGGTGCTCTCGCTGGCCCTCGGGGCGGTCCTCGCCGTCGGGCGGCTCTCCGACCACCGGCCGGTGCGCTGGGTGGCCACGATCCTCGTCGAGTTCTTCCGCGCCATGCCCGTACTGGTGATGATCTTCTTCATCTTCGTCGCGCTGAAGGTGCAGCCGCTGCCCGCACTGGTCACCGGACTGACGCTCTACAACGGCTCGGTGCTCGCCGAGGTGTTCCGTACCGGCATCAACTCGGTGGAACGCGGCCAGCACGAGGCCGCGTTCGCCCTGGGCATGCGCAAGACGCAGGTCACGACCTTCGTCCTGGCCCCGCAGGCGGTACGCGCGATGCTGCCCACCATCATCAGCCAGCTGGTGGTGGCCCTGAAGGACACCTCGCTCGGCTATCTGATCACCTACGAGGAATTCCTCCACGCCGGGAAGCTCATCGCCTCCAACCTCGACTACGATCTTCCCTTCATCCCTGTGGTGATGGTGATCTCGCCGATCTACATCGGGATGTGCATGCTGCTCTCCTGGTTCGCCACCTGGGTGGCCAAGCGGCAGCGGCGCAATCCGAAGACGGAGGCGGTGGATGTCACACCGGCCCAACCAGGAACGCTGCTGCCCGGAGGGCAGTAGCCGGGACCTGCCGCGAGGCGGTCCCCGGGAGCGGTGCCTGCCCGGCAGCAGTCGGTGATCACTTCTCGCGCAACGGCACGGAGACGTACGACGGGTCCGTGCCGGGTGAGGAGAAGGTCAGCTGCGAGCCGGCCGGGTTGTGCTCGGTGTACGACCGGCCGACGGTGTCGGCCATCTGGGCGCGTCGGTGACCGGCCGGGACGTCGTGGGCGTCGGAGGAACACTCCGCGCCCACGGGGAACGGCCGGCCCGGCGTCCGCCCCGCGCCACACGCGGTGGACGCCCGGGACGTGACGTACCGCGTCGGCGGGCAGGCGGGCGCGGCAGAGAGCGCGGTATCCGGTTCACAGCGCAGTGCCGCCCTGGTTTGATGGGCTGCCGGGCCGAGGAGGCAGGGGCCGTCGGCATTCCGGCAGACACCACAGGAGCGCTGACGACGTGACGAACCGCTGGACCGGAGTGACCATCGACTGCGTCGACGTGCAACGGGTCGCGGGCTTCTGGAGCGCACTGCTCGACCGCCCGGCGATGCCGTCCCGGCCCGGCTGGGTCTACCTCGGCCGTCCCGGCGACGCTCAGCCCCGGCTCAACTTCCAGCCCGTGACCGATCCGGACCACGGCAAGGTACGCCTGCACCTCGACGTCGCAGTCGACGACATCGACCACGGCATGGCCCAGGTCATCTCCCTCGGCGGCCGGCCCACCGGCGAGCGGCACGACTTCGACGAGGGCGTGGTCGTCGTGATGGCCGACCCCGAAGAGCACGAATTCTGCCTGGTCCAGTACTACTGACCCACCCCACGCCTGCCGAGGCCGGGACGACCGCCGCGTACGGCGGGAGGCCGAGAAGCGGGAATTCCCTGTGTGACAAGGAGCGCAGCGCAACGGTCATCGTCCGGTCACATCCGGCGCGCGGACCGGTCATGGTCCGCTGTGAGCATCCTGTGCAGCCCCGCCGAGCCGACCGCGGGGCCCACGACGGAGGGCCACGGACATGTCAGCGCTGCTCGCGACCGGAGACCGCAGCCGTGACCAGGGAACACCGATGCGCGGCCTCACCGCGGCCGAGCACCTCGCGCACGTGGCCACGCACGCGGACGCGAGCTTTCTGCAGTACCCGTCCTGGGCCGGGGTGAAGGACCAATGGTCCTCGGAAATGATCGGCTGACACGGCGAAGGCGGTGAACTGGCCGGCAGCGCACTGGTGCTCTACCGGCAATTGCCCGGCACCCGCAAGTACTTCGCCTACCTTCCGGAAGGGCCGGTCGCCGACTGGGCCGACCCCGGAATCGACCGGTGGCTCCGACCGCTCCTGACGCATCTGCGCAGGGCCGGGGCGTTCGCCGTACGCATCGGCCCCTCCCCGGCCTACCGCCGCTGGGACACCGCCCGGCTCAAGGCCGCCACCGGCCCCGGCCGCACGGTGGGGGACGTACTGGCGAGCGAGGTCGACCCGCTCGGCGCGGCCGTGGCCGACCGGCTGCGTGCCCGCGGCTGGCGGCGCTGCGGCGGGGACGGGGACGACGCCGACGCCCAGCCCCGGTACGTCTTCCGGGTGCCGCTGAGCGGACGGACCCCCGACGACCTGTGGGCGGGGCTGAGCCAGGAATGGCGCCGAAACGTCCGCCGAGCCGGGAAGGCGGGGGTGCGCATCGTGACGGGCGGCGCCGCCGAACTGCCCGAGTTCCACCGGCTGCTGCGGATCACGGAGGAGCGCGACGGCTTCCGGCTGGGCCGCTCCCTCGGGTACTACCAGCGGCAGTACGCCGCACTCAACGCCGAACAGCCCGGCCGGATGAGACTCTGCCTCGCCGTTCACCAGGGCGAGATCCTCGCCGCCCACACCGTGATCAGCACCGGTCGCCGGGTCTGGTACCAGACCGGCGCCTCCGCCGACCACCGCCGTGAGGTCCGCCCCAGCAACGCCCTGCAGTGGCAGATGATGCTCGACGCCCACGCCCTGGGCGCCGAGGTGTACGACATGCGCGGGATATCCTCCACGCTCGACCCCGACGACCGTCCCTACGGGCTGCTGCGCTGGAAGTTCGGCACCGGTGGACAGGTCGTGGAGACCCTCGGAGAGTGGGAGACATCGATGGGCGGCCCCGCCAACAAAGCGCTGCACCGGGCGTTCCAGGCCTACCTGGCACGCCGATGACGGCCGCGGAGCCGGCCGCCGGCACGGTCGTCACACCGGAGCGCGAGCAGCAGCGATCCGGCTCGGTGCTGCGCAGCGGCGCCGTCATGGCCGCCGGTTCCGTCGTCTCGCGGGCGACCGGGTTCATACGCTCGGCGGTCGTCGTGGCCGCACTCGGCACCGGCCTGAGAGCCGACGGCTACACGGTCGCCAACACCGTGCCCAACATCCTCTACATGCTGCTCATCGGCGGCGCGCTCAACGCGGTCTTCGTGCCCGAGCTGGTCCGGGCCGCCAGGGAACACACCGACGGCGGGGCCGCCTACACCGACCGGCTCCTCACCCTCTGCACGGTGGGACTGCTCGCCCTCACCGCCCTCGCGGTCGCCGGCGCACCCCTCATCATCTCCGTGTACGCCCCCACCTACCGCGGTGACCAGGCCGAACTCACCATCGCCCTGGCCCGCTACTGCCTGCCGCAGATCCTCTTCTACGGGCTCTTCACCCTCCTCGGCCAGGTGCTCAACGCCCGCAACAGGTTCGGCGCGATGATGTGGACCCCGGTCCTCAACAACGTCGTGATCATCGGGGTGTTCGGGCTCTACCTCTGGACCGCGGCAGGCTCGGACGGCAGCCTGACCTCCGCGCAGGCCGGGTGGCTCGGCTGGGGGACCACGGCGGGGATCGCCGTGCAGACCCTGGCGCTGGTGCCCGCCCTGCGCGCCGCGAGGTTCCGCTGGCGGCCGCGCTTCGACTGGCGCGGCAGCGGACTCACCAGGCCGCTGCGCGCGGCCGGCTGGCTCGTCATGCTCGTGCTGACCAACCAGGCCGCCTACTGGGTGGTGACCCGGCTCTCCACCGCGACGGGCCAGCACGCCGCCGAGCAGCACGTGGCGGGCGGCGCGGGATACACCGCGTACAGCTACGCCTACCAGCTGTGGGTGGTGCCGCAGGGCATCGTGACCGTCAGCCTCGTCACCGCGCTGATGCCGCGGATGAGCCGGGCCGCGGCCGACGGCGACCTGGCGGGCGTGCGGCGCGACCTCTCGTACGCGCTGCGGACCTCCGCCGCCGTCGTCGTCCCGGCCGCCGCGGCCCTGCTGGCGCTGGCACCATGGGTGATGGGTGCGGTGTTCGGATACGGACAGACGCACCCGGCGGACATCACCGTGATGGCAGGCATGATGGCGGCCTTCGCACCGGGACTCATCGCGTTCTCCGGGCAGTACGTGCTCTCCCGCGGGTTCTACGCGATGGGCGACACCCGTACGCCGTTCTTCCTGAACCTGGTCATCGCGGCCTTCAACGCCGGGCTCTCGGTGGCCGCCTATCTGCTGCTGCCCGCGCGCTGGGCGGTGACGGGGATGGCCGGGGCGTACTCCGTTGCGCTGTTCGCCGGTTTCGCCGTCACCGCTCACGTACTGCACCGCAAAGTCTCCGGAAGCGGTGCGGACCGGCCCTCAGCGATGCGCTCGCCCGCGGTGCTCGCGCACGCCCGGCTGGTGGCCGCGTGCGTGCCGGCGGGACTGCTTGCGTACGTGGCGGCGCGTACCGCCGACACGGACGGGGCCGGGCTCGGAGACTTCGCCGCTGCGGGGGCCGGGGTCGTGGTCCTCGTCCTGGTGGTGGCGCTGCTGGCCCGCCCGCTGCGGCTGACCGAGGTCAGCAAGGCGCTGACAGCCGTCCAAGGCCGGCTGCGGCGCACCTGAGGCGGCACCGGCCCGCGCACCCCTCCTCGCCATCCGCTCGCTCCTTGACTGCTGGGATACCGACACCATGCCTCGCGTGCTCCTGATCGAAGACGATCCCGCCGTACGGGAAGGGGTGGAACTGGGGCTGCGCAGGCGCGGACACGAGATGCGGACCGTCGGGACGGGGGAGGCGGGTCTCGCCGCCCTCGCGGACTTCCGGCCCGAACTGGTCCTCCTGGACCTGATGCTGCCCGGCATGAACGGCGTCCAGGTCTGCCACCGCATCCGCGAGTCCAGCCAGCTGCCGATCATCATGCTCACCGCCAGAGGTGACGACTTCGACGTGGTCGTGGGCCTGGAGGCCGGCGCGGACGACTACATCGTCAAGCCCGCCCGCACCGAGGTGATAGAGGCAAGGATCCGCGCGGTGCTGCGACGGCTCGCCGAACCGGCGGGGCGCGGCGGGAGCGAGCGGCACGGCGCACTGACCGTCGACCGCGCCGGGCTCACCGTCGCCAAAGCGGGCGAGCGCCTGCTGCTCGCCCCGTCCGAACTGAAGCTGCTGCTGCACCTGTCGGCCTCGCCGGAGCAGGTCTTCAGCCGCCAGCAGCTCCTCGAATACGTCTGGGAACACAGCTACCACGGCGACGCGCGGCTGGTCGACGCGTGCGTGCGCAGGCTGCGGCAGAAGATCGAGGACGCGGCCGGCAGCCCCGCTACATCCAGACCGTCCGTGGATTCGGCTACCGCTTCGGACCGCTCGGATGAAACTGTTCGCCGCCCGTTTCGGTCTGCGCACCCGGCTGATCGCCGCGTTCCTGTTCGTCGCCGCGGTCAGCGCCGCCACCACCGCGACCCTGACCTACCGCGAGGCCCGCTCGGCGATACTCCAGCAGGCGCAGGACACCGCGGTCGCCCAGTTCCGCGACCGGGTCGGCGCACAGGGCGTCAGCCTTCCGCTGGACCGGGTCTGGCTGCGGGACATGTGCCTCTCCCTGGCGCGGGAGGGGAAGTCGCACACGTGGACCGTCTTCGCCGAGTACGGGAACCTGCGGGTCTCCTCCTCGGACCGGCCGTCCTCGGGTGTGATCACGCCCGGGCTGCGCGCGGCCGCCCGGGACAACAGCCACGGCTCGTTCCAGCGGGTCGTGAAGGACGGCAGGCCCTGGCTGACCGTCGGGATGCCGACGCTTTTCGACCGCGGTGACGGGCGCCAGCCCACCGGACTCGTCCTGTACGCAGTGATGCCCCTCGCCACGGAGGAGGCCAACGTCGAGGCCATGGTCACCGCGGCCCGCGACGGCGCCCTGCCCGCCCTGCTCATCGCCCTGGTGCCCGCGCTGCTCGCCGCGCGCAGCGTCCTGCGCCCGGTGCGTGATCTGCGCCGGGCCGCCGCGGGTATCGGCCGGGGCGAGCTCGACACCCGGATCGAGGTGCGCGGATCGGACGAGATCGCCGAACTTGCCTGGACGTTCAACGAGTCCTCGACCAAGCTCCAGGAGTCCGTTGCGGAGCTCCGGCAGGCCGAGACGCGGGCCAGACGGTTCGCCTCGGACGTCTCGCACGAGCTGCGGACCCCGCTCGCCGGGATGCTGGCCGTCACGGAGGTGCTCGACGAGGACGCCGGCGAGCTGCGCCCCGACACCGCGGCGGCGGTCCGGCTGATCAGCTCCGAGACCGTGAAGCTGGCCACCCTGGTGGAGGACCTGATGGAGATCTCCCGCTTCGACGCCGGGGCCGCAGATCTCCATCTGGACGAGGTCGACGTCGGTGAGACCATCCGCAAGACGCTGCAGGGCCGGCACTGGGAGGACCGTGTCCACACCGAACTGCCCACCGGTGTACGGGCGGTGCTCGACCCCCGCCGGTTCGACGTGATCGTCGCCAACCTGGTCGGCAACGCCCTGCGGCACGGGGCGGGGCCCGTGACCGTACGGCTGCGGACCGAGCAGCGGGAGGGGAGGGGCCGGCTGGTGACGGAGATCGCCGACAGCGGACCCGGCATCGACGCCGCGGTGCTCCCGCACATCTTCGACCGGTTCTACAAGGCCGACGCCGCGCGCACCCGGTCGGCCGGCAGTGGTCTGGGCCTCGCGATCACCCAGGAGAACGTCCGGCTGCACGGCGGCAGCGTCCATGCCGTGAACGGCCCTTCGGGCGGCGCGGTCCTCATCGTCGAACTGCCGCTGGCGGAAGGGTGAGAGGCGGACGCGCGCTCGGCGCGACGCTGGCCGTCGCGCTGCTGAGCGCCGGGTGCGGGATACGGGCGACGGACGTCGTCGAGGCCGGCGAACCGGCGATCGTGGAGGTGGTACCGGCCCGCCCCCTGGGCACGCTCCTGTACTTCGTCTCCTCGTCCTCCGCATCCCGGCTGCTGCCCGTCGTACGGCCTGGCGAGCCGCTGGACGGGTCCGCCGGTGCGGGTTCGGGAGAGGCCTCCGCCGGCGCGGACAAGGCGCTGTCCCTGCTCTTCGCCGGCCCCTCCAAGGCGGAACGGGACGCGGGGCTGCGCTCCGAACTTCCTCACGGGCGCGTGGAACTGAGCGTCCGGCTGAGCGCGCAGGGCGTGCAGGTGACTCTGGACGCCCCCGTCAACGGACTCTCCGAGACGGCACGCCAGCAGCTGTTCTGCACCGCGGCGCAGGCCCGTACGGCCGACCGGGGCGAGGCGGTGACGGTGACCGGGACCGACGGTGTCATCGGGCCGGCCCACTGCTCCGTCTGACCGCGCCCGGTACCCGCAGGCCGCGCGCGGCACTCGGCCCGAGCCCTCAGCCGGAGGCGCGGTGCGAGGTCCGCGGCGCCGGCGCGGGTGCGGGCGCCTGCGCGGCACGGGTCACATCCGCCACCAGCTCCACGACGTCCGGGCCGTACGCCTGGGAGTTGACCACCTTCAGCAGCAGGCAGAAGGAATTGTTGCCGTGCTTGCGCGACAGCCGCTCGTGGTTGCGGGCCAGATACCGGGACGCCGCCTGGTTGGTGATCGCCTGCTGTCCGCAGAACAGGAAGACCGGGCGGGCCTCCTGACCGGCCGTCAGTCGTGCCAGCAGTACGTACTCGGCGGTGCCCTTCTCCACCCGGTAGCGCTCCGAGCCGATCTGGAAGGCGTTGCGGTCCGGGCCGGGCTCGGCGTCGGTGTTCACCTTCACGCCGGGCAGCAGCGAATGCAGATGCGCGGCCATCCGGCGGTTGGAGACCGGTCCGCCCACGCAGAACTCGGTCCGTTCGCCGAAGCCCTGCTGGGCGACGTCGTGGGACAGGATCTGGGCATGCGCGGAGCAGTCCTTGATCAGCGCGGAGAGTTCGAGCAGGGCGAACACGTCGTGGCGGTGGACGGCCCCGTCGCCGCCCGCGTCGCGGTTGACGACGAGCAGGCACTCCGAGTTCCCGGGCAGCCCGAAGAACGCCTGCTTGCGGCGGAGCTTGCGGCGCCAGAGGTAGGTGCGCGCGAGCCAGCCGAGGGCGGCACTGATGCCGGCGGCTATCACGCCCAGCACGATGTTGCGTACGTCGTCAGTCATGGGCGGGCATGTTAGCGGGCATTCGGCCTCAAGTTCGAGGCGGTCCTGACGGGGCGGCCGGGGCAGAGCTACCCTGCGCGGACAATCCTTCACTGGAGGTGCGCATGCGACGTTCCGTTGCACGGAATGTGTCGTTCTTGGGGGTTCTCGCCGCCGTGGTGTCGGTCGGGGCAGCCGCCCCGTCCTCGTCCGCGCCACCGGCCGAGCCGCCGCCCAAATCCCCCGTCGCGGTGGGATACGGGGGTGCGGTCTCCAGCGTCGACGCCGACGCGACCGCCGCCGGTATCGAGGTGCTCCGCAACGGCGGCAACGCGGTGGACGCGGCGGTGGCGACCGCGGCGGCGCTCGGGGTGACGGAGCCGTACTCGGCGGGACTGGGGGGTGGTGGATACTTCGTCCACTACGACGCCAGGACCCGCACCGTGCAGACCATCGACGGCCGGGAGACCGCGCCGCACAGCGCCGACTCCTCCCTCTTCCTGGAGAACGGCAAGCCGCTGGCCTTCGAGGACGCCGTCACCAGTGGACTCGGGGTCGGCACGCCGGGCACCCCCGCCACCTGGGACACCGCGCTCGACACCTGGGGCAGCAAGTCGCTGCGGCAGGTGCTGAAGCCGGCCGAACGTCTGGCCCGGGACGGCTTCGTCGTCGACAGCACGTTCCGTTCCCAGACGGAGGGCAACCAGGCCAGGTTCGCCGACTTCCCCGCGACCAGGAAGCTCTTCCTGCCGGGCGGGCAACTGCCGCAGGTCGGCTCGGTGTTCAAGAACCCCGACCTGGCGCGCACCTACGACGAGGTCGGCCGCAAGGGGCTCGACGAGATATACCGGGGCAAGCTGGCCCAGGACGTCGTGCGGACCGTACGCAATCCGCCGGTGGACGCCGGCTCGTCCCGGGTGGTGCGGCCGGGCGACCTCACCACGAAGGACCTGCGCTCCTACCGCGCACTGCGGCAGGCGCCCACGAAGGTGGACTACCGGGGACTCGACGTGTACGGCATGGCGCCGTCCTCCTCGGGTGGTACCACGGTGGGGGAGGCCCTCAACATCCTTGAGTCCACGGACCTTTCGAAGGCGAGCGAGACGCAGTACCTGCACCGTTTCATCGAGGCCAGCCGGATCGCGTTCGCGGACCGCGGGCGCTGGGTCGGCGACCCGGCGTTCGAGGACGTGCCGACCAAGGGACTGCTCAGCCAGCGGTTCGCCGACTCGCGTGAGTGCCTGATCAAGGACGACGCGGTGCTGACCAGCCCGCTCGCCCCGGGGGACCCCCGCCACCCGGCCAGGTGCGCCGCCGGCGGCACGGCCGCGCCGACGACGTACGAGGGGGAGAACACCACACACCTGACGACCGCCGACAAGTGGGGCAACGTCGTCGCCTACACCCTGACCATCGAGCAGACCGGTGGCAGCGGCATCACGGTGCCCGGGCGCGGGTTCCTGCTCAACAACGAGCTGACCGACTTCTCGTTCGCGCCCGCGGACCCGGCCGTCCACGACCCGAACCTGCCGGGTCCGGGCAAGCGGCCGCGGTCGTCGATCTCGCCGACCATCGTGCTGAAGCACGGGCAGCCGGTGCTCGCCCTGGGATCGCCCGGCGGCGCCACGATCATCACGACCGTGCTGCAGTCGCTGATCGGCAAGGTCGACCGGGCACTCCCGCTGGTGGACGCCATCGCGGCGCCCCGCGCCAGTCAGCGCAACGCGCCGACTACGGAGCTGGAACCCGCGCTCTGGAACAGCCCCGTGCGGGCCCGGCTCGAAGCCCTGGGGCATGCCTTCAAGCTGAACCCCGAGATCGGAGCGGCGACGGGTGTGCAGCGCCTGCCGGACGGGCGGTGGCTCGCTGCCGCCGAGAAGGAGCGGCGGGGCGGCGGCTCGGCGATGGTGGTGAGGCCGAGCGGCCGGTCCTGACGGGTCGTCAATAGCATCACGGGTGGGGCCGGCCGGCCGCGGGAAAACCTGCGGGGCCGGCCCCGAACTCTTGACGCGAACATGCCTAGGGGGGCATCTTGGCCACGTTGGTAAGGAAACTTTCCTAACAGAAGGGCACCCCCACAGTGCGTATGCGAACGCTTGCCCTCGCCACGGCCTCCGGCGCGGCCCTGCTCGCGGCCGGGGCGCTGGCGCCGGCCGCACCGGCCGGCCCCGTCTCCCCCTCCGCCGCGGCGGCCCCGGGTGCGGTGCACCTCGCCACCGTCGCCCATGCCCGTCCGGTCTCCGCCGCCGACGACGACGGGCCCTCCGACGGCCCCTCCGACGGCGCCGGTTCCACGGCGGACGGGACCGTCTCGTCCGGGGACCAGTCGTCGGCCGGCATCAGGGAAGGCTCCGTGAGCGCGGCCGACCTGCTGGCCAAGGTCTCCTCCTGTTCCCAGATCTCGAACGGCAAGTACCGTACGGACGAGGAGACTTCGGCCTCGATTCCGGTCTGCGGAAAGAACGGCGCGGTGTTCTGGAAGGCCGACATGGACATCGACTGCGACGGTCAGGTGACCACGGCCTGCAACGCGGACACCGACCCGTGGTTCCAGGACGACACCGCATTCCACACCTCCGGCGGCCAGCCGCTGAGCGCGGAGAAGCTGCCGTACGTCGTCGTGCCGAGCAGCAGCAGCATCTGGAACTACGGCAGCGCCGGGATCAAGGGCGGTGGCGTCGTCGCCGTCGTCTACGGCGACAAGGTGCAGTACGCCGTCGTCGGCGACACCGGCCCCGACCAGATCATCGGTGAGGCCTCGTACGCCACGGCCCAGGCCCTCGGCATCGACCCCGACCCGGAGACCGGCGGCACCGAGTCCGGCGTCACGTACATCCTGTTCAAGGACTCGACGGTGTCGCCGATCGAGAGCCACGACGCCGCCGTGACCGCCGGCGACGCCCTCGCCAGGGAATTCCTTCAGAACAACTAGGGTCTTTCGTGCGGATCAGGCCGGGTCCGGCACGAGTCCGGACGAGGGCGCTGCTATCACACCGCGGTCAGGATCCGCGGTCCGTCGTCGGTGATCGCCACCGTGTGCTCGGCGTGCGCGGCCCGGCTGCCGTCGGACGTGCGCAGCGTCCATCCGTCCCGGTCCGGGTGGAACGCGTCCTGGCCGCTGCCGATCAGCATCGGCTCGATGGCCAGCACCATGCCGTGCCGCAGCGGCATCCCACGGCCCGGCCGTCCCTCATTGGGCACGGCCGGGTCCTCGTGCATGGACCGGCCCACGCCGTGCCCGCCGAACCCCTCCGGGATGCCGTAGCCGGCCGTGCGGCAGACGGTGCCGATCGCGTGTGCGATGTCGCCGATGCGGTTGCCCACGACGGCGGCCCCGATGCCCGCGTCCAGCGCCGCGAACGCCGTCTCGATCAGCCGGGTGTCCGCCGGCCGGGCGCGGCCGACGGTGAAGCTGATGGCCGAGTCCCCGACCCAGCCGTCGAGCGTCGCCCCCGCGTCGATGCTCACCAGGTCGCCGTCGCGCAGCCGCAGGTCCGTCGGGATGCCGTGCACGATCGCGTCGTTGACCGATGCGCAGATCACGCCGGGGAACGGGACGGGCGCGAAGTGCGGGCGGTAGTTCAGGAACGGCGATCCGGCGCCCGCCTCGCGCAGGACCCCGCGGGCCACCTCGTCGAGTTCGCGCAGCGAGACGCCGACCGCCGCCGCTTCCCGCACGGCCGCCAGCAACTGCGCCACGACCCGGCCGGCCTCACGCATGGCTTCGATGGATGTATCTGTCTTGAGCTGCACCATGCCAATTACTATACCGGTTCGGACGGTATTAGAATGACGGCATGGTACGAACGCCCCTCACCCCTGAAGAGCACCTGCGCGGCGAACGGCTCGGCCGGCTGCTCCGCGAGGCGCGCGGTCCCCGCAGCATGGTCGACATCGCCCGGTGCGCCGGGATCTCGGCCGAGACGCTGCGCAAGATCGAGACCGGCCGCGCTCCCACGCCCGCCTTCTTCACCGTCGCGGCACTGGCCGGGGCGCTCGGCCTCTCGATGGACGAACTGCTCCCGCGCTGTGTCCCGGAGCCCGACGTCGTCCCGCTGGCCGGGTAGGGCGCCGGGCCCCGCCGCCCCGCCCCGCGGATGCGTAGGGTTGGGCCATGAGCCTCCAGGAGTTCGCGCGCAGCGAGTACGTCAGCCTCACCACGTACCGGAAGGACGGCACGCCCGTCGCCACGCCGGTGTGGGCGGCGGCCGACGGGGGCGAGCTGCTCATCTGGACCAAGACCGACTCGTGGAAGGTCAAGCGGCTGCGCAAGGACAGCCGCGTCCGCGTCACCGTCTGTGACGTGCGCGGCCGGATCGCGGAGGGCGCCCCCAGCGCCGAAGGGACCGGGCGGCTGCTCGAAGCCGACGGGACGGCTGCGGTGCGCCGCGCGATCTCCCGCAAGTACACCTGGAAGTACTGGCTGCTCGACTACCCGGCGATGATCGCCCGGCTCGGCAAGCGACCGCACACGGGCATCGCCGTCACCTTCTGAGCCCGGATGCGGGCATGTGGGGGGCGCTCGCGCGCGGAGCCGCGCGCCTCTCGGACCCGGGCCGAAAAGAGCGCGTAGCCGTCCCGTAACACGGCTGCGGTCGAATGCCTGCGGACTGGAAGGTTCCAGTCGACGGCGGCCGAGGGCGACGATGACGGTGCATCAGCATGCTGTGTCCATGGGCGAGTTCGCGCGCTATCTGCGATACCTGACCGGGCTGCTCGATTCCGGGCGGGGCTGGTACGGCGTCTTCTGCCGGCGCGACCCGGCAGGGATGCGGGCCTGTCTGGAGGGCGCCGAGCTCCCGCCCTGGGACGTGATGGAATCGCTCCTCGTGGACCTCACGACGGAGCGCGGGGCCGTGTTCGCGGAGCGCGAGTCGGTGCGCGCCGCCGAGCTCTACGCCGTCTCTGCCGTAGCCCACGACCGCCGCCCCGGCGGGCGGGAGCAGCTCGTGGAGCGGCTGGAGCTGATGCTGCGGGAGCAGAGCCACGCCGCCCAGCGGCTGCGGACGGCCCACGCGGGCGGTGACGCGGGCGTGGTGGACGCCGAGGCGGTCGCCTGGGCCCGCGACGACCACGCCCGCGCCACGGCCCGCTGTGCCGAGCTGCGCAGACGGCTGGCGGCGGTGGCGGTGCCCGCGGGGTGGTTCCGCGCGGAGCCGGAACCCGGTCCCGGGGCGGCGCCGGAACCCGAGGCCGTACCGGAGCGGGTCGAGGTCGCCCGCGCGCCCGCCGCCCCCGCGCGCAAGAAGCCGCGCGGTGCCAGGTTCGCCGGTCTGGACGTGGACGAGGAGAGCACCGAGTCCGCCGCATCCGTCCTGCCCGTGCCGCCGGCGGCGGCCGCCGCCGTGCCGCGCGGCGCCCGGTTCGGCGGCGCCCCGGGCGCGGGCGACGCCCCTGCCGTGCCCGCCCCGGCCGCCGTGGATCCCGCCGCGCTGCAGGCCGCCCGCGACACCGTGGCGACCCTGCTCGGGCTGCGGGCGGAGGGGCGCAGCGGGGAGGCGCACGGTGTGCTCTGCGAGGCGGCCGGCCTGCCCGCGGACCGGCTGCCGGTGCTCGCCGCCGAGCTCCATCGGGCGGGGCTCGGCGCGGACTGGGCCACCCTGCTGTGGGAGGTGTCCTCGCTGTCTCCGGCCGTGCTCGCGGCGGCCGCGGCCGCACTGGCCGAGGCGGGGCGGCCGGAGGACTGCGACCGGCTGCTGCGCCAGGGCGTAGTGCGGCCCGCCGCCGAGATCGCCGACGCCGTGGTCGCGCTGGACCGGGCCGGCCGCGGCCCGCAGGCGCAGGCGCTGCTCGGTGCCTTCGTCCGGGTGCGGACACCGCAGGACGCGGCCAAGATCGCCGAGAGCGATCCGCACCACCTCGTACCGCAATTGCTGGCGGCGGCCCGTGGGGTGTCCGGGGCGCGGGAGCGGGACGTGGTGCACGCGCTCAGGGTGGCGGGGATCGCTTAGGGCCTCTTGTCTGGATCAGGCCTGATCCAAGCGAAAGATCCTGATGCACCCGGGTGCAGACCGTGTTTGTCCACCTCGCTTCCGGGAATGGACCGCACGGGTGTGAAACATGATCGACTCCGCTGGTTCACGGCGATGGTCTTGCCCCGCTGTGTGACGGGGCTTACGTTCTCCTCTACGCACGTGTCTACGGGCGTAGAAAAGCGAAGAGGCTCTCTGACGCCGCGTCGAAGGAGCAGCTCATGTCCCAAGTCGTACGCGCCGCACTCGTCCAGGCGACCTGGACCGGCGACACGGAATCCATGATCGCCAAGCACGAGGAGCATGCCCGCGAGGCCGCCCGGCAGGGGGCGAAGATCATCGGCTTCCAGGAGGTGTTCAACGCCCCCTACTTCTGCCAGGTGCAGGAGCCCGAGCACTACCGCTGGGCCGAGCCCGTGCCCGACGGGCCGACCGTGCAGCGGATGCGGGAGCTGGCCCGCGAGACCGGCATGGTGATCGTCGTCCCGGTCTTCGAGGTCGAGCAGTCCGGCTTCTACTACAACACCGCCGCCGTGATCGACGCCGACGGGTCCTACCTCGGCAAGTACCGCAAGCACCACATCCCGCAGGTCAAGGGGTTCTGGGAGAAGTACTACTTCAAGCCCGGAAACGTCGGCTGGCCGGTCTTCGACACGGCGGTCGGCAAGGTCGGCGTCTACATCTGCTACGACCGGCACTTCCCCGAGGGCTGGCGTCAACTCGGACTCAACGGAGCCCAGTTGGTCTACAACCCGTCAGCCACCTCGCGCGGTCTCTCCGGCTACCTCTGGCAGCTGGAACAGCCCGCGTCCGCCGTCGCCAACGAGTACTTCATCGCCGCGATCAACCGCGTCGGCCAGGAGGAGTACGGCGACAACGACTTCTACGGCACCAGCTACTTCGTCGACCCGCGCGGGCAGTTCGTCGGTGAGCCGGCCAGCGACAAGGCCGAGGAACTCCTGGTACGCGACCTGGACTTCGGGCTCATCGACGAGGTCCGCCAGCAGTGGGCGTTCTACCGGGACCGCCGCCCCGACGCCTACGAGGGGCTGGTCGAGCCGTGAGCAGCCTGCACCGTCGCCATGTCGCCGTCAGCCCCGACTGGCTGGCGCTCTACTACCGGAACCCGCTGGAGATCACCCACGGTGAGGGCCGCCACGTCTGGGACGCGGAGGGCAACCGCTACCTCGACTTCTTCGGCGGCATCCTCACGACCATGACCGCCCACGCGCTGCCCGAGGTCACCAAGGCGGTCAGCGAGCAGGCCGCGCGGATCATCCACTCCTCCACGCTCTACCTGAACCGGCCGATGGTCGAGCTCGCCGAGCGCGTCGCCACGCTCTCCGGCATCCCGGAGGCCCGGGTCTTCTTCACCACCTCCGGCACCGAGGCCAACGACACAGCGCTGCTGCTCGCCACCACGTACCGCAGGTCCAACCAGATCCTCGCGATGCGCAACAGCTACCACGGCCGGTCCTTCTCCGCGGTCTCCATCACCGGAAACAACGCCTGGTCACCGACCAGCCTGTCGCCGCTCCAGACGCTGTACGTGCACGGGGGCGTCCGCAGCCGCGGACCGTACGCGCACCTGAGCGACGGGGAGTTCATCGCGGCCTGCGTCGCGGACCTGGAGGACCTGCTCGGCCACACCAGGGATGCCGCAGCCCTGATCGCCGAACCCATCCAGGGCGTGGGCGGGTTCACCTCACCGCCCGACGGCCTGTACGCGGCGTTCCGCGAAGTCCTGAACCGGCACGGCATCCTGTGGATCTCCGACGAGGTGCAGACCGGCTGGGGGCGCTCCGGCGAGCACTTCTGGGGCTGGCAGGCGCACGGGCAGAGCGGTCCGCCCGACATCGTCACCTTCGCCAAGGGCATCGGCAACGGCATGTCGATCGGGGGCGTCATCGCCCGTGCCGAGGTCATGAACTGCCTGGACGCCAACTCCATTTCGACGTTCGGCGGTTCCCCGGTCACCATGGCCGCCGGCCTCGCGAACCTCTCCTACCTCCTCGAACACGATCTCCAGGGCAACGCCCGCCGGGTCGGCGGCCTGCTCATCGAGCGGCTGCGCGCGATCGGCGCCGCCTCGGAGCACGTCCGGGAGGTACGCGGCCGTGGCCTGATGATCGGCATCGAACTGGTGAAGCCGGGCACGGACGAGGCCGATCCCGCGGCGGCCGCAGCCGTGCTGGAAGCGGCCCGCGAGGGCGGCCTGCTCATCGGCAAGGGCGGCGGCCACAACACCAGTGTGCTGCGCCTCGCCCCGCCCCTCTCGCTCTCCATCCCGGAGGCGGAGGAGGGCGCGGCGATCCTCGCCGACGCACTGCGCACGCTGGGGTGAGCACGTGCCGGGGCGCTGCGCCACCGTGCGGCGCGCCCCGGCGCGGCGCGTTGCCACACCGCGTCACCCACTTCTACGTTCTTCGTCACGCACCCTGCCCACGTGCGTCGACCCATTCCGCCACAGTGAGGAGGGGTACATGAGCCGCACCGTCATCCACGGCGGCCTCGTCGTCACCGCGTCCGACGAGATCCACGCCGACGTACTCGTCGAGGACGGCCGTGTCGCCGCGCTTGCCGCGCACGGCACCGACGCCGCGGCGAGCTGGACCGCCGAACGGACCATCGACGCCACCGGTAAGTACGTCATCCCGGGCGGCGTCGACGGGCACACCCACATGGAGATGCCGTTCGGCGGCACGTTCGCCTCCGACACCTTCGAGACCGGCACCCGGGCCGCGGCCTGGGGTGGCACCACGACCATCATCGACTTCGCCATCCAGTCCAAGGGCGGCTCGCTCGCCGAAGGCCTCGACGCCTGGCACGAGAAGTCGGACGGAAAGTGCGCGATCGACTACGCGTTCCACATGATCATGTCCGATGTGAACGCGTCCTCGCTCAAGGAGATGGACCGGCTCGTCTCGGCGGGCGTCACCTCGTTCAAGCTCTTCACGGCGTACCCCGGGGTGTTCCTCTCCGACGACGGCCAGATCCTCCGCGCCATGCAGCGGGCCGCCTCGAACGGCGGCCTGGTGATGACGCACGCCGAGAACGGGCTCGCCATCGACGTGCTCGTGGAACAGGCGCTGGAGCGCGGTGAGCGGGACCCGCGCTACCACGGTGAAGTACGAAAGGCGCTGCTCGAAGCCGAGGCGACGCACCGGGTGATCAAGCTGAGCCAGGTCGCGGGGGCCCCGCTCTACGTGGTGCACGTATCGGCGCAGGAGGCCGTCGCCGAACTCGCGCGAGCCCGGGACGAGGGCCATCCCGTATTCGGCGAGACCTGTCCGCAGTACCTCTTCCTGTCGACCGACAACCTGGCGGAGCCCGAGTTCGAGGGCGCCAAGTACGTCTGCTCCACCCCGCTGCGCCCGAAGGAGCACCAGGCGGCGTTGTGGCGCGGGCTGCGGACGAACGACCTGCAGGTCGTCTCCACGGACCACTGCCCGTTCTGCTTCAAGGGCCAGAAGGAGATGGGCCGGGGCGACTTCTCGAAGATCCCGAACGGCATGCCGGGCGTCGAGAACCGGATGGACCTGCTGCACCAGGCCGTCGTCGACGGACACATCAGCCGCCGACGCTGGATCGAGATCGCCTGCGCCGCGCCGGCCCGGATGTTCGGCCTGTATCCGAAGAAGGGCACGATCGCACCGGGCGCCGACGCCGACATCGTCATCTACGACCCGCACGCCGAGCAGGTCATCTCCGCCGAGACGCATCACATGAACGTCGACTACTCGGCCTACGAGGGCAAGCACGTGACGGGTCGGGTGGAGACCGTGCTGTCCCGCGGTGTCCCGGTGATCGAGAACCGTGCGTACGTGGGCCACGCGGGGCACGGGGCCTACCTGCCGCGGGGGCTCTGCCAGTACACGAACTAGGGTCCTCCGTCCGGCCCAGGCCGGATCAGCGCAGGGGGGCACGTTGCCGGCATCGAACGCGGACTGCCGCACGCGGATGGCCGCATACAAGGCGAATCCACACCGGGCCCACCCGGACCACGTCAGCCACGATTCTGGATCTTCGGAGCGGGCGGCCCGGCCCTCTGCACCCCGCGGGTTCGCGAGGCGACAGAGGTCCTGGCCGCGCTCGGGCCCGGACCGGGCGCCACTGTGGTCTCGTCGCCCGACGGTGCAGGCTGTGCTGCTCGCAACTGGTCCAGCCGGGAGGTCTGCTCGGCCGTGCTCCTCGCGATGGCTGCGGCCAGGTCCGTCGCCTCGTCGGCCTGGCCCTGGGTCTGCTCGCCGGCGCAGAGCAACCGGGACTGCGTGAAGCCGGCGCGCAGCGCGTCGGTGAGGATCCGGTCGAACGCCTGGCCGTTCGTGGCTGCCGCCTTCTCCAGGGTGCCGAGGCTTACCATGCCCGGCATGTTGTGCCCCTCGTGGGGGTGGGTATCGGGGACGCCTGAGAGACGCAGCACCGCGCGCAGTCGGCGCAGGTCTCCGCGCAGTGCCGATCCGGTCTTCGCCGCCAGCTCGGCCAGGCCCGGGTCCGCCGTGCGGGAAGGAGCCAGATCGGTCAGGAGCTGCGCACGCTCGGCCATGGGGATCATCAACAGGATCCAAGCGGTGTCGGTGGCGTTGAAGGCCGGTCGCGGTGACGAGCCGGCTGTCGGCTGCGCGGAGCAGCCGACAGCCAGCAGCGCCATGGCCACGGCGCATACCGACCACAGGGTCAGAACGTGCCGGCGGAGCTGCACTTGGCCTTCTGGTTGATGCAGTCCTTCACGCGGTGTCCGAGCGCGGCGTTGTCCCAGGCGTTGAAGAAATCACCGTGGATGGACGATGCCATGCCCGAGGCCAGCTGGAAGCCTTCCGCGCTGCCGCTGGTCGGGTAACTGGTGACGAAAGAGAGGTTGGGGATGGCGACGGGGTAGGCGCCGCTGCATTTGCCGTCGTAGGTGAACGCCACGTGGGACTTGTGGTCGGGACTGTCGAGATTCTTGCCGTCCCAGCAGTCGGGGAAGACGAGCTGGTGGGTGAGGTGGGCCTTCGGGGCGCAGAGCGGCCAGTTGCCGTCGGCGCTGCGGCCGATCTCGCCGCCCTCGCCGGCGCACCAGAACTGGCCGGGCGATCCCGCCGGAGTGGGCGTCTGCGTCTTGGCGCTACCAGCGATCATGCGGAACCCCTGCGGGAAGGGCACGGTCACTGACGGGTCGGGGAGCCGGGAACCGTAGTAGACGATCATGCCCTCGGGTTCTACGGCCGTGTTGTGCTCGTAGAGGGTGGGGATCCAGTACGCCGAGAGGTCGTTGGCAGGGGTGCAACTGGTCGGCGTGCTGGCCAGCAGTGACTGGGTCGTGGAGAACGCGTCGGTGCTCTTGTTGCCGAAGAAGCTGTGCATGTGGGACGCGCCGGGGAGGCCCGGCAGGACGATGGGGTCGTCCGGCTTGGAGTGACTGTAGGTGCAGGTTGCGTTGAACTCCGGAACCCGGACCACACCGGCGGGCACCGCGGCCGGCGTCATCGCACGGAACTCCGCCAGCTGAGCGTTCCACTTGGCCTGGTCGATGGGAACCCATCCAGCTGCTGCGGCATCCCCCGCGCCGACGAAGGAGAACCAGTTGATGTTGACGAAGTCGTTGGGTGTCGTGCTGCGCAGCACGGCGAACACCGTTTGTGAACCGGTGGGGTGGGTGGTGACTTCGGTGGTCCGGGTCGCCCAGTTCTGCCAACCGCCGGTCTGGGAGACCGGTATGACGGCGAGCAGCGGTCCGGTCAGGTCGGCCGTGCGTAACTCCACCGTGCCTGTGCCGGCGGCGGAAGCGATCCGGGCCGACACCGTCAGCCGGCCGGCCCCGTCGAGGTCGACGTTGTCGAACCGCATCCAGTCGCCGTCGGAGAGGAACGCGGCGTTCTGCCCGCCTCCGGTGTCCGCGGTCCCCTCCAACGTGACACCCGACTGGGCGCTGTTGGACTCGGCCTGGACGGTGACCGACGCGGCCTGCGCCTGCTGGGCCGAGACGGTCAGGCCCAGAGCAGCGGCCAGCACGACCACCAGAGCGTTCACCAGCAGTGTGTACAGAGGGACGGGATATCTGCGCATGTGACTTCCTCACGAGCGTAGGGGGTGAAGGGCCGGCTTCTTGCCGGAGCACAGCGAGGGGAGAGCAGGAGCCGGACGGTTGCGCGTACCGGCGGCGTGAGTCCGGTGTCCCCGCCCGCCCCGAAGGGCGGGCGGAGCGGCCAGGGAGCTTTGCGAATGCCGGTCGGCCGGAGGGGCGGGAGGCTACTGGTAGACCCGGACGTAGTCGGCGAGCCGCTTGGCGGGGAAGGGGGTGCCCGCGTCCGTCGGGCCCGGCCAGTCCCCTCCGACCGCCAGGTTCCCGCCGGGACCGATCGGCCTCGAGGCAAGTGCCGGGATCAGCCGGGTCGTCCTCAACCGGGAAGCCCCGTACACCGCTCCGCGTCGCTCGATACCTCGATCCTGAACGCCGTGCCGCTGAATCCATTGCGGGTGGGCGAAGGCGCTGGACCAGCGCGTCCCCGGATCGCCGTCGACGGCGCTACGAGCGCTGAAGTCTCCCTCGGTACTCGAGGAGGTGGCGGGCTTTCCCTGAGAGAGCAGCACCTCCGCCGCCTGCGCGGAAGGGGCAGGGAGAGCGAGGAAAGCGAGCAGTGCGGCCGCGAGGGCCACAAATAAGCTGACGCGACGCAGGGGCGCTTGCATGGGCGACTCCTCAAGTGGGGGAGTCAGGGAGCGCTCCCTGAAAGGGAGGATGGAGGGGCCGACGAAGGCTGTCAAGGGCTCCTTCACCTTGGAAAAACAGCGATGTAACACCTGCGACTTATGCAGGGAGCGGTCTCTCATGACCTAAGCGGCGCACCGAAAGCCACGGGGGTGGCGCTGAAGGAGACGGGGCTCCGGTCATGCTCATGTCGCTCCGGCCTGCGGATACGCTGCTCGCATCGCCATGACGCTGAGCCGGAGGTCGCCCCGATGAGAAAACCCGCCCCGCGCACGAACCCGGGCGGCGGCACAGGGGACGGACAGGTATGAAACGCCCCACTCTCGACGTGGTCGCCGCCCGAGCGGGCGTGTCCAAATCGAGCGTCTCCCGGGTCATCAACGGCGAGACGACGGTCGCCCCGCAGATCCGAGACGTCGTCATGCGCGCCGTGAACGAACTGGGCTACGTGCCCAACGGCGCGGCACGCAATCTCGTCACCCGCCGCACAGACACCCTCGCCGTGGTGGTATCCGACCCGCCTCAAGGAGTCGTCTCCGACGACCCCCTCTTCTCCGCCGTGGTCCGCGCCGTCAGCAGAGAGCTCGAGACGGCGGGTAAACGACTCGTGCTCATGCTCGCGGAATCGGACCGGAGCCGGACCAGAGTCGTGCAGTACATCGCCGGCGGGCACGTGGACGGCGTGCTCCTGGTCGCCTTGCACGGGACGGATCCGCTGCCGGCCGCACTGGCCCGGCAGGGCCTGCCTGTTGTGTCCTTCAACCGCACCTCCGCACAGGACGTCCCGTACGTGGCGCTGGACAACGCCGGCGGAGCGGCGCTGGCCGTGCGTCATCTCCTGGAGCGCGGCCGGCGCCGGATCGCCACCATCACCGGCCCGCTCGAACTGTACGAAGCGCGTGAGCGTCTCGATGGCTACCGTCAGACGCTGCGTGACACCGGCCGCCGCTCCATCGTGGCACTGGGCGACTTCACCAGAGCCTCCGGCGCCGAGGCCATGCGGCAGCTCCTGGAGGACGATCCCGACCTCGATGCGGTGTTCGCAGCCAACGACCTGATGGCGATCGGAGCCCTGCGCACCCTCCATCATGCGGGCCGGCGTGTCCCCGAAGACGTGGCGGTCGTCGGTTTCGACGACATAGAAGCCGCGTCCTACACCAGTCCCGCGCTCTCCTCGGTGCGCAGCCCGATGGCCGACCAGGCGACCGCCGCCGTCCACCTGCTCCTGGGCCTGGTCGACGGCGGCCCCACCGGGCCGGTGATCATGCCGAATGAACTCGTCGTGCGCGAGTCGACCTGATCTCCTTACGTGCGGAGTTCGCTGTAGCTGCCGCGGTAGTAGACCAGGGGTCCGGCGGTCGTCAGGTCGGATGCCAGATGGTCGACGTGGGCCACGACGATGTCGTGGTCGCCCGCTGCGTGCTCCGCGGTGAGCGAGCACTCCAGCCAGGCGAGCGCACCGTCGAGCACCGGCAGGGCGGAGGGGGACGGGGACCAGGAGAGGTGGCGGAACTTGTCGCCCCCGCGGGCCGAGAGGTGTCGTGAGACGTCCTGCTGGTGCTCGCTCAGGATGTTGATGCAGATCCGACCCGTTCCGCGTAGCCGCGGCCACGTGACACTGGTCCGGGCCGCGCAGAACGAGACCAGGGGTGGCTGGAGGGAGACCGAGGTGAACGAGTTGACGGCGAGGCCGGTCGGCTCGTTCAGCTCGGTGAGCCCCGTGACCGCGACCACCCCGGTGGTGAAGCGGCCCAGTGTGCGGCGGAAGGCGTCCGTATCGGTTTTGACCAAACGAGTTGACGTCACGGGACCAGCCTGGCGTCCGTGGCTAAAACGGTTCTAACGTTCGGTCTCCGTGACTGCCCCGGCCGGTCGGGCGCCGGTCGTGGCGAGGCGGTGGATCTCGCCCAGGGTGGGGGCGTCGAGGAAGTCCGGCAGGGAGAGGCGGTTCCCGGTCCGCTGCTCCAGGGTGGTCACCAGCCAGAGCAGATGGACCGAGTCCCAGCCCGGAATCTGTTCGAGCCGCAGGGCCGCGTCCCCCGGGCCGATCGGCAGGCCCAGTTCGTCGCGCAGCAGGTCGAGCAGGTCGTCGATGGTGGTCACAGCTTTCCTCTCACGGATGTCGCGCCCGGTGCGGGCGACGGCGGCACCAGGTCGGTGCTGAGGCCGATGTGCGGGGGCGCCTGCGGCGCGCTGCCGTCGTCGGCGAAGGAGTAGCGGAACGCGGCTCCGCCGTCGCCGGCCGGGCCGGTGGCCGTGAAGCCGTTGCGCGGGAAGAAGTCGCGGACGTGATGGTTCTTGGCGGTGGGGAGGTATGCGGCCCGTACTGTCGGGAGGTCCTCGGACTCCGCGTACCGAAGGACGGTGGACAGCACGGCCTGTTCTATGCCGCGGGAGAAGACCCGGCAGCTGAGCACGAAGTTGTCGATGGCCAGGACCTCCCCGCCGCCGGGACCCGCGGTGCCGCTGTCTTCGCGGCGCAGGAACACCGCGCCGACCAGCCCGTTGTCGCCGAACCTGTCGGCGGCACGGACCGTCAGCACCTCCGCCCCCGGTTCCTCGATCAGCGCCGTGACCTGGGCGGTCTGCAGCCGCTGCGTGGTGAGATTGAACTGATTGGTGCGCAGCGTCAGTTGGGATACCCGGTTCACGTCGGCCGCACCGGCACGCTGGACCTGCACCTTGACGTCGAGTTCGTCGAGGTAGTCGTCCAGGGAGGTGAACTCCTGAAGGAAGTCGCTTCGGGCCAGCTCCTCCCGGTACCGGGTCGCGCGGACCCGGTCCTCGGTCGTCGCTTCGGTGATGTCGAACCAGCCGTCCTGGAGCAGCCGGACGGTGTGCAGCGCGGGCTCGTCGTCGAGGTCGACGAGGGCCACTTCGGGCAGCTGGTGGCGGACCAGCCCCCGCTCGAAGTCGCTGTCGTCGGCGAAGACGAAACTGTCGGTGCCCAGGCCGAGTTCGGCGGCCAGCGCGGTGAGGTTGTCGTGCTTGGGCTGCCAGTTCGCTGTCACCCGGACGAAGTCGTCCTCGCGCAGTGTCTGTTCGGGATGCTCACGCAGCACCTTCGTGACCGGCTCCGGGTCGTTCTTGCTGACGGCGGCCAGCAGGACCCCTTGCGACGCGAGCTGTTTGACGGTCCGCTGGAACTCGCGGAACGCCGCCCCCCGGCGACCGCCGGCCACCTCGATGCCATCGGGTCCGTCCTCGCCGAGGATTCCTCCCCACACGGTGTTGTCGAGGTCCAGGACCAGCACCTTGCGGGTACGGCCGGCGAGATGACGGGCGAGATGTCCGGCCTCCCTGGCGTACGCGGCGAGCAGGTCGGACGAGAGCTGGGCACCGGTGTAGGCCGCGAAGCGGGGTTCCTGGGCAGCGATGCCCTCGGCCAGCAGCGGGTCGAGATCCAGCACCACGAGGCAGGGGTGGGACTCGGGCAGCCGCAGAAGCGCCGCGTTGGCCTCGCGCCACACCGCCGCCAGCCGGTTGCGCGACCGGTGATCGACCAGCTGGGCCTGGTATTTGCGCAGCAGCGGCAGGGTGTTGAGGACGAGTGTGCCGCGCGCCGTGGCGGCGAACCGGGCGACGAGCCCCCGCAGTAGGGCGAGCTTCTCCGCGAAGACCCGCTCCACGTCGTCCGGTCCCCACGGCAGCGGCAGTTCGTCGAAGACGACGGCCGGGTCCAGCACGCAGAGCACCAGGTCGGGATCGGCGGCGTAGAGGGGGCTCGTCGGGTCGGACAGCGCGAACACGTAACCGTCGAAGTCGGTCAGGTGCGGCCGCATCAGCAGCCCGTGCCTGGCCAGTTGAGCGGTGAGCGCGGGCACGAGCGGATTGAGCGTGCCGTGCCCGGTGACCGCGACGGTGAGCGCCGGGGTGGTGGGATGACGGCGCAGAACCTCGTCCGGGTCGAGCCGGGCCAGCAGCTGTCCCGCGCGGTTCAGCGCGGCGTCGTCCGCGTGGGCCAGCAGCCGGTGCACGCGCGGGTATGCGGCGGCGAGTTCGCCGCCGTGGTGCAGTCCGGCGAGCTCGTCGACGGGGCCGGGGGCCGATGGGGACACGTCTCCTCACTTCCTGTGCTCGCGGCCCGACGGCCCTGGTCGGCGGCCGGGTCGATGCGCCGGCCGGGCGGGTGCGGCCGGCCGGCGGGCGTGGGGGCAGTCTGTTGCGTGGAGCTAAAGGCGTGCTGACCGCGGGCTCAGCCGCGAGCCCAGCTCCTCGCTCAGGTGGGCCACCACCTCGGCCTGGTGCTCGGCCAGATAGAAGTGGCCGCCGGGGAACACCCGCAGCGAGAAGTCCCCGGTGGTGTGCGCCGACCAGCCGCGCGCCTCGGCCACGCTGGTCCACGGGTCGTCGGCGCCGGTGAGCGACAGCACCGGCGCGTCGACCGTGGTGCCGGGCGCACTCCGGTGTGTCTCCACCGCGCGGAGGTCCGCCCTGACCACCGGCAGGATCATCTCCCGTACGTCCGGGTCCTCCAGCAGCCTCGGGTCGGTGCCGCTGAGGTCCTGGAGGTGCGCCACGACGGCGTCGTCGTCGAGGTGGTGCACCGGGCCGCCGGACGTGGCGGGCAGGGACGGGGCGCGGCGGCCCGAGACGGCCAGCAGCGAGGGGCCGTCGCCCCGTGCCTCCAGGCGCCGGGTGACCTCGAAGGCGAGCGCCGCCCCCATGCTGTGGCCGAAGAGGGCGAACGGGCGGCCCTCGACGGCGTCACGCACAGCGGGCAGGGCGAGATCGGCGAGCTCCTGGAGATCGTGGACCAGGGGTTCCGCGTGCCGGTCCTGACGGCCCGGGTACTGCACCGCCAGCACGTCGATGTCGGGGCCGAAGGCGGACGCCCAGGGGTGGTAGGCCGTGGCGGATCCGCCCGCGTGCGGAAAGCAGACGAGCCGCAGCGCGGCGTCCGGGCGCGGCCGGTAGCCGCGTATCCAGTCGCCGGAGGTGAGCGCGGGCCGTGCCGTGTTCGTACGGGAAGGCATGGTCAGTCCTCGGAGTCGTCGGTGCGGGAACGGGAGCGGGAATCCGTGTCGCTCACGCGGCGCTCGGGACGTCCAGCCGCCGGTCGGCCTGGAGGATGGCCCGGTGCAGGTCGCGGAGCGAGCGGCAGGGCTCGATGCCCAGTTCCTCGTTGATGGTGCGTCGCGCGGAGCGGTAGACGTGCAGTGCCTCCGCCTGGCGCTCGGACCGGTAGAGCGCCATCATCAGCTGGCGGTGGAACGCCTCGTGCAGCGGATGGCTGCCGACGAGCGTGTGGAGCGGGCCGATCAGCTCGCGGTGGCGCCCCAGCGACAGGGCGGAGTCGATGCGCAGCTCCGCGCACTCCAGGCGGGCCTCCTCGGCCCACGTGACGAAGGTGTCCACGATCGGTCCGGCGCGCAGATCCCCGAGCGCCGGACCACGCCACAGGCCGAGCGCCGTCTCGAAGATGTCCAGCGCCTCCTGGTGCCGGTCCTCCCGGGCCAGCACCCGGCCCCGCCGGATGAGCCGCTGGAACTCGTCGACGTCGAGCCGGCCCTCGTCACCGAGCCCGATCAGATAGCCGGGTGAGCGGGTGACGATCGGGCTCGGCCCGGGACCGCCGGCGGTCAGCAGCTTGCGGAGCTGGGAGATGTAGACGTGGATCGCGGCCAGGTACCGGCGGGGAGGGCGTTCTCCCCAGATCTCGTTGGCGAGCTGAGCGGTGGAGACGACTTCACCCGCGCGGATGAGCAGCGCCGCGAGCGCCACCTCCATGTTGCGGGCGTTCACCGCCACGTCGGTTCTCGCCGCGCGTATGCGCAGTGTCCCCAGAATCTCGTACCTCATGCTGTGCCCCCTGTTCGTCTGTTCGACAGGCACAGGTTTGCCGAGACGGTGCCGTCCGCACATCAGAGAAACTACGTAGACCACCTATTGAGACTTCAGCCCTGCTTCAGTCCGGGCCCGCACGATGACGAGCCGCGGTCGCGGGTATCGGGAGTGGAGTGGGAAAGGGGCACGTCGATGGGACGGAAGACCTGGTGGCGGCGGGGAGGGGCGTGGTTCGCCCGGTTGATACCGGACGTGAGCGCGCTCGCCGCGGCTGCCTGGGCCTATGGCGCCTACATCGGCGTGGCGCCGGGAGTGCTGCCCGACGCGCCCGGCCGCGACGGGGAGGACCACGTACACCGGGACGGAACGGCTGCCCGGGGAGAGAGGTGCGGCCCGCCCCCAGGGCATCCCGAGCGGCTGCGGCCCGACCTTCTCCCGACCGCGTCGGAGCGCGAACTATGGCAGGGAATAGGTGAGTTGATGCCTAGCGCCGACTGGAAGGACAGCTGAGGAAGCCGGGCAGCCAGACAGGCAGCCATACGGTCAGGCGGCCGGACAGTCATACAGCCTTACGGCCGCCGGGTCCTCCTGCCCGGGGCAGGCCGGGCTCGCGCGCCCAGGTGTGCGAGCCGGCCCGATCCGGACGAAAGACCTCAGGCCGCGGCCCGTTCCGCGGCCGCGAGCTGCTCCTCCAGTGCCCGCACCGTGGCATCCGCCCCGCCCCGCATCCGCAGCACGGACAGCAGCGTGAACAGCCGGGTCTCCGGGAAGTGGCCCGGGGAACCGTGCACGTCGTCGTGTTCGCGGACGGTGAGCGAGGCGACGGTGCGGCGCAGCAGTTCGCTGTCCGCGGGCGGGATGATCTCGTCCCGCAGGCTGGTGACATGGGCCACGGGGATGTCCAGGGAGCCCAGTTCGGCCTCGGTCAGCTCCCAGCCCCGCAGTGCGTCGAAGACCTTGCCGGGCTCGGTGTGGCTGAGATGGGCGAGCGTGTCCACGGTCACGCGCGGCACCCGGGACTGCCAGTCGGCGTCCGTGAAGAAGTCGTGCACCGGCAGCCCGGCACCCACCACGCCCCGGATGCGCCGATCGGTCAGTGCGGCCCGCAGCGCGAGGTGGCCACTGAAGCTCAGCGCCAGGGCATACGTGCGTGAGGTGTCGGCGCGGCCCTCGACGGCGTCGAGCACGTGCGAGAACAGTGCGTGGCTGCCCGGACCGTAGCGCAGCGGGTTCTCGTTGACGCCCGGCATCTCCACGACGACGCCGGCCAGCCCGAACGTGTCCAGTTCCAGCAGCACGGGCGCCCACTGTTCCTTGGTGCTGATGATGCCGCCGCTGAGCAGCAGGAGAGGCTTGGGCTCCGGGGCGTCCAGGCCGGTGGACCAGGCCCGTACGTTGCCCTCCGGGGTGGGAATGTCCAGGCGGGCTAGTGCCGGGAAGCCGCTCGCCCACTGGGCGAACAGCTCGGCGGCCCGCTCCTGGGCATGCCGGCGGGCGACGCCGTCGGGGAACGGGAACCGGGCCAGGGTGTGGAAGCGAACAGCCTCCAACAGCTTGCCCTCAGAGGCGAGTTGCTCTGCGGCCTGGCTCCACTCGTGCGCCCAGGAACCCGGCGTGCCGTCCTCGTCGGAGTGGATGGAGTCCAGCAGCTGCCGCAACCGGTCCTTGGCCACCCCCTGGGAGTGGGCCTGCGCCACGGCGTACTGCTTCAGCTCGTCGAGGTCGTTCATTCGGGTGCCGGGACGGCCTCGGCCGCGGGACGGCCGGGAGCCGCCCCGTCCTCCTCTCCTTCGGTGTGGGCCGGCCAGTCCTGGAGGACCTGCCGGATTTCGGTGAGCACATCCGCCGCTTCGGCACCGTCGATCACCCGGTGGTCGAAGGACAGGCTCAGTCGGAGCACGGGCGCCACGGCGAGCGAACCGTCGCGCACCACGGGCCGGTCGGTGACTCGCCCCACGCCGAGGGTGAGCGTGGTGCCGCCGACGGAGTGGAATCCGTCGACCGCCCGGTGGCCGAGCGAGGTCACGGCGAACGTGCCGGTGATCCGCGGCCGCAGCTCCAGTGCCCGGGCGGCCTTGCGGAACAGGGCGCGCCCACGCCGCCACGGCAGCGTGTGCAGCTCCCGCAGCCGGGCCAGCTCCGGCAGGTCCGCGGGATCGGTGTCCCTGATCCGGTCGAGGATCCGCTGCACCGCGTCCAGGCCACCGGTGTGCGGCTCGGGCACCACCGTGGCGAGCACCAGCCGGGTGCCGTCGATCTCCTTGTCCAGCGTCACCTTCCCGGCGATCTCCTCGAACCGTGCGACACGTGGCCGCCGCCCGCCCTGGAAGGCCGCGTTGGCCTCGGGGTGCGTGGCGAGCACCTGGGCCGCGGCGACGAGGACGTACGAGACGACGGAATACCGCACTCCGGCGCGGCGAGCGGCGTCCCGGTGCTCCTGGACACGCGTGGTGTCGATCTCCGTATCGAGGAAGACGGGAGCGAAGTCCTTGATCTCCTCAAGGAAGAACAGGGTGTGGCGGCGCTCCCGCGCCGGCTCGTCTATCCGGATTCCGCCGACCATGGCACACCCCTCTGGTTCTCCTCAGCCGGTCCTCCTGGGCCGCGGACGCCAGCGTGCTTGCCGCCCCTACCGCTCGGCTAAAGCGCACCTGAAACACCGGCACACCCCTACCTCTGACGTGTCATTGCGCGCACGATGGCAAATTAAGTGTTCATTTCAGACTCGGGGATGACCGAAATGCGGGACTACAGTCACGACGCAACGCGAAGGGAAGTGTGTGAGCCGCCGAGCGGAAGGGACGTCCGGACCGTGGTCGTCATAGCGTCACCGTCAGCACCGGATCCCTGCACAGTCCTCAGCGTCCCGGCGGACCCTGCCGTGGCGGCCCGCGCCACCGGCGGCTCACTCACCGACGCGATCGCCGCTCTGCTTCGTCCGGAGGAGGAGAGGTTCCTGGAGGCCGCGCTCGGAGCGGTCGAGAGCCGGCGCAGCGTCGTGGAGCTGATCGGTGAACCGGGTTCCGGCAAGACCCGGCTCCTCGGCGCGTTCTGCGAACTCGCCGCGGAGCGCGGCTGGGCCGTGCTACGGAGCAGCGGCGGCGTGGACGGCGAACCGGGCGTCCGGTGCCAGATGTTCGTCGAGGCGCTGCGCAGCCGGCTTGCCGACCGCACCGCCGAGGAGAACCGCGAGCCCGTCGCCCAGCTGATGCGCAACCTCGCCACCGGGCCCTTCCCCGCCACCGGCGGCGCCAGTTCGCTGGAGGACGGACGCTGCCAGACCTTCTCCGCCATGTCCGGAATGCTGAGCGACTGGGCAGGCGCGAGAGGCGGCCTCGTCATCGTCCTCGACGACGTACACGCCGCGGACCAGGGCTCGTTGGAGCTGCTGGAGTACCTCGTGCGCTGGCCGACCGAGCAGCCCATCGCCCTGGTCATCGCACACCGCCCCGCCCAGTCCCCGGCCGGCCTGCGGGCGTTGCTCGCCGAAGGCGCCGACTACGGTACGAGCGTGAGCGTGGAGCTCGGCCCGCTGAACCTCGCCCAGGCGGCCCGCCTCACCGGGCACCCGGCCGGCTCGGACGCCCTGCGCATCCTGCACCACATGTCCGACGGCGTGCCGCTCTACCTGCTGACCCTGGACCGCTGGCGTTCGGAGCACGTCGGCCGCTTCAGCGGTGACGGCTGGCTCACGGAGGGATCGGCGCTGCCCGTCGCGTTCACCGCACGGATACGCGGGGAGCTGGCATCGCTGGACGCCGAGGAACGCGCCGTAGCCCTGGCGGCCGTGATGCTCGGCACCACCTTCGACCTGGGCGGTGTCAGCATCGCGTCCGGACTGCCGGAGCGGACGGTCTGCCGGGTGCTCGAACAGCTGCGCCGCCCCGACCTGATCCGGGACGCCCCCAACGGGGATTCCACTTCCGCCACCCCCTGCTGCGGCGCGTCGTGTACGAGGAATCCGACGCCTGCGGGCGTCTCGGCGCACACCGGCGCGCCCTGGCCGTGCTCGTCGCCCGCGGCGCACCCGCGGGCGTGCTCGCCCTGCACATCGAGCGCTCCGTGCCGGGCAGCGCCAGCGGCGACCTGGACATCCTGCTGGCGGCGGCACGCGAGTCGCTCCGCGCGGGCGACCTGGGCACCGCTGCCGACCGGCTCGACACGAGCATTCGGCTGCTCACGGTGGAAGCGAGGGACGAAGCCTCGGCCCCGTACCGGAGCGAGCCCGCCGACCGGGCCAGACGCGCGGCCGAACTCCTGCTCCTCACGGAGGACCTGACCGCCCGTACCGGGGTGCGCGGGCAGCGCGACCAGGCCACGGAGCTCGTGCACCGGCTGGTTCCCGGATCGCCACCGCGCAACCGGGCCGTGGCCGCCCCGCCCGCTGTCCGCGGCCCGGCCGAACCTCCCGCCGCCGCGCTCACCGAACGCGAGCGGCAGGTCGCGGAGATCGCCGCCACCGGAAAACGGACCCGCGAGATCGCCGCGGAACTCACGCTCAGCCCGCGCACCGTGGACGTCCACCTGAGCCGCATCTACCGCAAGCTGGGCGTCGGTTCACGGGCCGCCCTCGCTCGCCTCGTGGCGGAGACGGGGCTCGGCCGGCCCGGCGGCCAGGCCGGGTGAACAGCCGCCTTTCAGGGCCGGTTTAGCACTGCTTCCGACGATGGGGTGGGGCCGTGAGGCCCCACGCGGGCGTGTCACCACGTCCCGCACCCACGACGAGGGAGCACCCAGCCGAGATGACCGTCCCGCATCGCACCGAGCGCACATCAGCCGCCGACCGCCAGGCCGTCGCCGTCATCGGGATCGCCTGCCGCCTCCCTCAGGCGGACGGTCCGGAGGCGTTCTGGAGTCTGCTCAGCGAGGGCCGAGACGCCTTCGGCCCGGCGCCGGCCGGACGCTGGCCGGACGCCGGCACGGCCGATGTGCCCCGGCAGGGTGCGTTCCTGGACCGCGTGGACACCTTCGACGCGGAGTTCTTCGGCATCGCCCCGCGCGAGGCCGCCGCGATGGACCCGCAGCAGCGCCTCGCCCTGGAGCTCGGCTGGGAGGCGCTGGAGAACGCCCGGGTCGTGCCCGGCACCCTCCGGGACAGCCGTACGGGCGTCTTCTTCGGCGCCATGGGCGACGACTACGCGGCCCTCGCCCACCGGCTGGGCGCCCAGGCCGTCGGACGCCACACGCTCACCGGCCTGAGCCGCGGCATCATCGCCAACCGGCTCTCCTACGTCCTGGGCCTGCGCGGACCGAGCCTCACCGTGGACACCGGACAGTCGTCCTCACTCGTCGCCGTCCACCTCGCCTGCGAGAGCCTGCGCACGGGCGAGTCCGACATCGCGCTCGCCGGTGGCGTCAGCCTGATCGCCGCACCCGACAGCACCCTCGCGGCCGCCCGGTTCGGCGGCCTCTCCGCGGACGGCCGCTCCTTCACGTTCGACGAGCGGGCCAACGGCTACGGACGGGGCGAGGGCGGCGCCGTCGTCGTCCTCAAACCGCTCGCCGCCGCCCTCGCGGACGGTGACCCGGTCTACGGGGTCGTCCTCGGCAGTGCCGTCGGCAACGACGGCGCCACCGAAGGACTCACCGTGCCCGGCCGGGCCGGCCAGGAGGCGGTGTTGCGCGCCGCCCACCGGCGCGCCGGCACCGACCCGGCGGACATCTCCTACGTGGAGCTGCACGGCACCGGCACCAAGGTCGGCGACCCCGTCGAGGCCGCCGCCCTCGGGGCGGTCTTCGGCGCGAGCCGCCGCGACGGCGGCCCCGCGCTGGAGGTCGGCTCGGCCAAGGCGGCCGTGGGCCACCTGGAGGCAGCCGCGGGCGTCACCGGCCTGGTCAAGGTGCTCCTCGGCCTGCACCACCGCGAACTGCCCGGCACCCCCGGGCACCGCAGCGCTCCGGAGAGCATTCCGCTGGACGCGCTCGGCCTGCGCGTACGCACCGGGCACGGCCCGTGGCCGGGCGGCCCGGACGACCGCCTGCTGGCGGGGGTGAGCTCCTTCGGCATGGGCGGAACCAACTGCCACGTGGTGGTCGCGGCAGCCCCGGAGACGGCCGACGGAAGCCAGGACGCGGTCGCCACGCCGCCACAGGCCGACGAGGCCCAGGACACGGCCGTCACCCCGCCGCCGGCATCCACGGCGACCTCCGCAGAGGGCGCACCGCAGGACGCCGACGGGAGCCAGGACGCGGCCGGCAACCCACCGCAGGCATCCGCGGCAACCGGTCCGGAGCGCGCCCCGCAGGCCGCCCGCGGCGTGCCCGTCCTCGTGACCGCCCGTAACGAGAACGCCCTGCGCGACCAGGCCGCCCGGCTCCGCAGCCGCCTCGTGGAGCGGCCCGCCATCCGTCCGGCGGACCTCGCCCACACGCTCGCCACCACCCGCACGGCATTCCGCCACCGCGCCCTCCTCACCGCCGACAACCGGGACGGACTGCTCACCGAACTGGCCGCGCTCGCCCGCGGCGAACGCCCCACCTGGCAGGCGGCCGAGCCGCCCGAGGACACCCGTACGGCGGTCCTCTTCTCCGGCCAGGGCAGCCAGCGGCCCTCGGCGGGCCGCGAACTGTACGACACCTACCCGGCGTTCGCGGACGCCTTCGACGAGTCCGCCGAGGCCCTGGACCGATGGCTGCCCCGGCCGTTGCGCGACATCGCCTTCGCCACGGACGGCAGCGACGAGGCAGCGCTCCTCGACACCACGGCCTGGACCCAGCCCGCACTGTTCGCCGTCGAGACGGCGCTCTACCGGCTGGTCCGCTCCTGGGGGCTGCGCCCCGACGCCGTCGCCGGGCACTCCATAGGCGAACTCACCGCCGCACACGCGGCGGGAGTCCTCACGCTGCCCGACGCCGCACGTCTGGTCGCCGCACGCGGCCGGCTCATGCAGGCCCTGCCCGCGGCCGACGGCGCCATGGCCGCACTCCAGGCCACGGAGGAGGAGCTGCGGCCGCTGCTGGAACAAGTAGGTCCCGGAGTGGACATCGCCGCGGTCAACGGCCCCCGGTCAGTGGTCATCTCCGGCGACGGCGACGCGGTACGGGCCGTAGCAGCCCGGCTGGAGCAGGACGGCCGCCGCACCCGCCCGCTCCGGGTCAGCCACGCCTTCCACTCGTCCCACATGGACGCGATGCTCGGCGCATTCCGCGAAACCGCGCAGGACATCGCCTACCACCCAGCCCTCCTGCCCGTCATCAGCAACGTGACCGGGCGCCTCGCCTCGGACGGCGAACTCACCACCCCCGACTACTGGGTGCGGCACGTCCGCGAGGCCGTCCGGTTCGGGGACGGCATCCGCTCCCTGTCCGCCGCCGGGATCCGCCGCTACCTGGAACTGGGCCCGGACGCCGTCCTCACCTCCTCGGTACGCGAGACGCTCACCGGGACCGACACGCAGCCGGACACGTTCCTCGTGGCACCCGCGATGCGCCGCGGGCGTCCCGAAGCAGCCACCGTGCTCGGAGCACTCGCCCGGCTCGACACCGACTGGACCGGTCCGCTCCACGGACTCGACGCACACCGCGTCGACCTGCCCGGCTACCCCTTCCAGCGCGAACGCCACTGGCTCCCGGAGCAGCCGGCAGCGGCCGGGCAGCTCCAGGACGCCCCTGCCGCCGATTCGGCCGGCAGCGCCCCGCAGCCCACGGACGAGCGCGCCGCCACCCCGCTCGCCGCGGACCCCGCCGAGCTGGTACGCACCCAAGTGGCCCTGGTACTGGGACATGTGACGCCGGACGCCGTCGACCAGACCCGCCCTTTCAAGGACCTCGGCTTCGACTCGCTGTCCGGGGTCGAACTGCGTGACCGGCTCGCGGCGGCCACCGGACTGGACCTTCCCCAGACCCTCGTGTACGACCACCCCACCCCGAAGCGGTCGTCACCCAACTGCGCTTGCGGCTCGGCGGAACGACGCCCCGTGAGGCCGTTGCGACGCCGGTGCCTGCCGCAGCCACCGACGAGCCGATCGCCATTGTGGGTATGGCGTGCCGGTATCCGGGTGGTGTGTCGTCGCCGGAGGAGTTGTGGCGGCTGGTGGAGTCCGGTACGGACGCGATCGGTCCGTTCCCGGCAGACCGCGGCTGGGACCTCCCCGCCAAACGCGGCGATGACCCCACGCCGTTCGCCCGTGAGGGCGGCTTCCTGTACGAGGCGGCGGATTTCGACGCGGAGTTCTTCGGGCTGAGTCCGCGGGAGGCCGCGGCGATGGATCCGCAGCAGCGGCTGCTGCTGGAGACGGCGTGGGAGGCGTTCGAGCGCGCCGGGGTGGACACCGGCGCCCTGCGCGGCACTCGCACCGGGGTATTCGTCGGCGGTACCGCCCTCGATTACGGACCCCGGCTGCACGAGTCGTCCGGCGGTGGCGACGGCCACCGCCTGACCGGCAGCACCAGCAGCATCCTCTCGGGACGCATCGCGTACACGTTCGGTCTCGAAGGCCCGGCGGTGACCGTCGACACGGCGTGCTCGTCGTCCCTGGTGGCCCTGCACCTGGCCGTCCAGGCCCTGCGCCAGGGGAGTGCACACTCGCGCTGGCCGGCGGCGTGGCAGTGATGTCCACCCCGGGGATGTTCCTGGAGTTCAGCCGGCAGCGCGGCCTGTCCGCTGACGGCCGCTGCAAGCCCTTCTCCGATTCCGCGGACGGTACGGGGTGGAGTGAGGGGGTCGGTCTGCTGCTGGTGGAGCGGCTTTCCGATGCCCGTCGGCTGGGGCATCGGGTGCTGGCCGTGGTGCGGGGCAGTGCGGTGAACCAGGACGGTGCGAGTAATGGTCTGACGGCGCCGAACGGTCCGTCGCAGGAGCGGGTGATCCGGCAGGCGCTGTCGGTTGCCGGGTTGCGGGCGGACGAGGTCGATGCGGTGGAGGCGCACGGGACGGGGACGCGGCTTGGTGATCCGATCGAGGCGCAGGCCCTGTTGGCGACGTACGGGCAGGACCGTGCGGGTGAGCCGTTGTGGCTGGGTTCGCTGAAGTCGAACATCGGTCACAGCCAGGCAGCTGCCGGAGTCGGCGGCATCATCAAAATGGTGCATTCCCTGCGCGAGGGTGTCCTCGCGAAGTCCCTCCACATCGACGAGCCCACCCCCGCGTCGACTGGTCGTCGGGTGCGGTGTCGTTGCTGTCGGATGCTGTGGAGTGGCCGGAGACGGGGCGGCCGCGCCGGGCGGGTGTGTCCTCGTTCGGGATCAGCGGGACGAACGCGCACGTCATCCTGGAGCAGGCACCCGCGGAGGCGACGGGGGAACTGCCCGACGCCGTGGCTCCACTCGACGGCACACCCGTGGTGTGGCCGCTGTCGGCACGCGGAGCGGAAGGGCTGCGCGGACAGGCGTCCCGGCTCCTCCAATACGTCGAGGAGCGGCCCGAGCAGTCGCTCCTGGACACCGGACGCGCACTCTCGGCCTCCCGCACCGCCCTGCCGGAACGCGCTGTCGTGTCCGGCTCGCACCGGCAGGAACTCCTCGACGGGCTGCGGGCCCTGGCCCGGGGCGAGGACGCCCCCGGCCTGACCGTGGGCAGGACGCAACCCGGAGGCCCGGTGTTCCTGTTCACGGGTCAGGGGAGTCAGCGGGTGGGGATGGGGCGTGAGTTGTATGCGTCGTTCCCGGTGTTCGCGGCTGCGTTTGATGCGGTGGCGGCGGAGTTGGAGCCGTTGTTGGGGCGGTCGTTGGGTGAGGTGGTGTTCGCGTCCGAGGGGGATGCGTTGGGTGGGTTGTTGGACGGGACGGGGTGGGCTCAGCCGGGGTTGTTCGCGGTTGAGGTGGCGTTGTTCCGGTTGGTGGAGAGTTTTGGTGTGGTGCCTGTGGCGGTGGCGGGGCATTCGGTGGGTGAGTTGGCGGCTGCTCATGTGGCGGGTGTGCTGAGTCTGTCGGATGCGGCGCGGTTGGTGGCGGCGCGTGGGCGGTTGATGCAGGCGGCTCGTGCGGGTGGTGCGATGGTCGCCGTTGAGGCCACCGAGGACGAGGTGAGCCCCCTCCTCACCGAAGGTGTGGACATCGCCGCGGTCAACGGGCCGCGGGCGGTGGTCGTGTCGGGTGATGAGGAAGCCGTGCTGGCCGTGTCGGCGGAGCTGGCCGGGCGTGGGCGTCGGGTGCGGCGGTTGCGGGTGAGTCATGCGTTTCATTCGCCGCATATGGATGGTGTGCTGGCGGAGTTCTCGTTGGTTGCGGCGGGTGTGGAGTTTCGTGAGCCGCGGGTTGAGCTGGTGGCGTTCGATGGTGGTGGGCGTGTTTCGGTGGAGCGGTTGCGTTCGCCGGAGTACTGGGTGCGGCATGTGCGTGAGGCGGTGCGGTTCCTTGATGTGGTGGAGGAGTTCCGTGGGCGTGGTGTGTCGCGGTTCGTGGAGTTGGGTCCTGAGGGTGTGCTGAGTGCGATGGTGCGTGAGGTGGTGCCGCAGGCGGTTGCCGTGCCGGTGCTGCGGCGGGGCCGGGGTGAGGTGGGTGCGCTGGTCGAGGCGCTGGCGCGGGTGCAGGTGGCGGGAGAGAAGGTCGACTGGTCGCCGCTGCTCGGCGACGGTGCGGGTCGGTCGGACCTCGACCTGCCGACGTACGCCTTCCAGCGCCGACGCCACTGGACGCCCACTCCCGACGCGACAGCCTCGGCGACCCGCCTCGGACTGGTCAGGGCCGACCACCCGCTGCTCGGCGCCGCGGTCGAACTCGCCGACGAGGGAGGCCTGGTGCTCACCGGCCGGCTGTCGCTGGCCACCCACCCCTGGCTGGCCGACCACGACATCCTCGGCCACCCCCTTCTGCCCGGCACCGCCTTCCTGGAGCTCGCCGTGGCCGCCGCGGACCGGACCGGCGGCGGCGAAGTGGCCGGGCTGACACTGGAGAACCCCCTCGTCCTGCCGGAAGCCGACGCACTGCGCATCCAGGTCACCGTCGGCGCGGCGGACGACCGGGGGCACCGTACGTTCTCCGTGCACACCGCCCCGGAGTCCGCACCCGATGCGGCGTGGACCCGCCACGCGACCGGCACCCTCGCGGCCGGCAATGACACCGCCGCCCCCGCCCTCGCCACGCCGCCCGGCCCGCCGTCCCCGCAGGCGACCGAAAAGACGGTGGACGCGCTCTACGAACGGCTGGCCGCACACGGCTACCACTACGGACCGGCCTTCCACGGAGTGCGGAGCCTGCACGAGGACGGCGCCACCCTCCACGCCGAACTCGTACTGCCCGCCGAACTCCACGAGGAGGCAGCACACTTCGGGATCCACCCCGCCCTGCTCGATGCCGCGCTGCACCCTCTCGTACACAGGCTGGCCGACGAGGCCGAGACGGGACAGATCGCCCTGCCGTTCGACTTCGCGGGCGCGCGCCTCCACGCCACCGGAGCCACCGCGCTCCGCATCCGGTGGACGAAGGGCGACGACGGATGGACCCTGCACGCCTTCGACCCCTCCGGCGAGCCCGTCCTCACCCTGGACGCGGTGAGCCTGCGCCAGGTGGACGGTGACCGGATCGCGGCCGCGGCCGCAGGGGCACGTCCCGGCGCGCTGCACCGGATCGGCTGGCACCCGGTACCGGCCGGACCCACGGCGGCCGGGCCGACGTGGGCGTACGCCGATGCCGCGGACCACGCCGCCGGCCTCGTAGCCGGGCCCGTCCCCGACGCGCTGGTCGTCGAGCTGACGCCCGCGGACCGGCCGGCCGGTCCCGAAGCCGGCCGCGAGCTGGCGGCACGGACACTGGCCCTCGTCCAGTCCTGGCTGGCCGACGAACGCTTCAGCGAGGCCCGGCTCGTCCTCGCCAGCCGCGGCGCGCACGCGGTCGACGCGGGCGACCCGGTCCCCGGCCTCGACGCCGCGCCGGTCTGGGGACTGGTCCGCACGGCCCAGGCGGAGAACCCCGGCCGCTTCGTCCTCCTCGACCTCGACCCCGCGGAAGGCGCCGCCGAACCCCCGTACGCCACGGCCCTGGCGTCCGGAGAACCCCAACTGGCAGTACGCAGCGGTGTCCTGCTGGCTCCCCGGGTCGAGCGGCCCGACCGCGAGCGGCCCGGCTCCGCCACGCGGCCCGCCCGTCTTCTCGGCGGCGCCGGAACCGTGCTCCTCACCGGAGCCACCGGCACCCTCGGACGGCTCGTCGCCCGCCACCTCGCAGGCCGGCACGGCGTGGCGGACCTGTTGCTCGTCAGCCGTCGGGGCGCGGACGCGGCGGGGGCTGCGGAGCTCGCGGACGAACTGGCCGGCCTCGGCGCCACCGCCCGCTTCGCCGCCTGCGACGTGGCGGACCGCCAGGCGCTCGCCGCCGTCCTCGCGGGCGCGGAGCGGCCCGTGAGCGCCGTGATCCATCTCGCCGGAATCCTCGACGACGGTCTGGTCACCGACCTGACCCCCGAGCGGCTCGACGCCGTACTCCGGCCCAAGGCGGACGCGGCCCGCCACCTTCACGAGCTGACCATGGAGCTGGGCCTCGACCTGGACGCCTTCGTCGTTTTCGGATCCGTCTCGGGCATCGTGGGCAACCCCGGCCAGGCGAACTACGCCGCCGCCAACGCCTCCCTCGACGCACTCGCCCAGCACCGGCACTCCCTCGGGCTGCCCGGCACCTCGCTGGCCTGGGGACTCTGGGCCGACGACTCGGGAATGGCAGGCACCCTCGACGCCGCGTCACGGGCCCGGTGGGCCCGCAGCGGCCTCGCCCCGCTCGACACCGCACGTGCCCTCGAACTCTTCGACGAGGCCCTGTCCGGTCCGGACGCGCTGCTCGTCGCCACCCGGCTCGACCCGCAGGCGCTCGCCGCGCAGGCGGCATCCGGGGACGTCCTGCCGGTGCTGCGGGAACTGGTGCGGTCGCCGCGCCCCCGCTCCGCCGGGACCCCGGCGCAGACCGGCGCCGCCACGGACTCCTCCTGGGCGACGCGTGTCGCCGCGCTCCGCGGTACGGAGCGGGAGCGCGCCGCTCTGGAACTCGTACGGACGACCGTCGGCGCGGTCCTCGGATACGCCAAGTCCGACACCGTCGCGGCCGAACGCTCCTTCAAGGACCTGGGCTTCGACTCCCTGACGGGAGTGGAGCTCCGGAACCGGCTGGCCACGGCCACCGGCCTCCGGCTCCCGGCCACCGTGGCCTTCGACCACCCCACACCGGGCGCACTCGCCGCACTGCTGCTGACCCGGCTGGACGGCCCGGCGACCCGGGCCGAGGAGACCGCCCCGGTCCTGTCCGGCACCGCGGACCGCATCCAGGCCGCCGACGAGCCGATCGCCATCGTGGGTATGGCGTGCCGGTATCCGGGTGGTGTGTCGTCGCCGGAGGAGTTGTGGCGGCTTGTGGAGTCCGGTACGGACGCGATCGGTCCGTTCCCGGCGGACCGGGGCTGGGACCTGGAGTCGCTGTACGACCCGGACCCCGACCACCACGGCACCTCGTACGCCCGTGAGGGCGGCTTCCTGTACGAGGCGGCGGATTTCGACGCGGAGTTCTTCGGGCTGAGTCCGCGGGAGGCCGCGGCGATGGATCCGCAGCAGCGGCTGCTGCTGGAGACGGCGTGGGAGGCGTTCGAGCGCGCCGGGGTGGACCCGGCCACCCTGCGCGGATCCCGTACGGGCGTGTTCGCCGGAGCGATGTACGACGACTACGGCGCACGGTTCCCGCAGGCCCCGACGGCTACGAGGGATACCTGCTCACCGGCAGCACCAGCAGTGTCGTGTCCGGACGCATCGCGTACACGTTCGGTCTCGAAGGCCCGGCGGTGACCGTGGACACGGCGTGCTCGTCGTCCCTGGTGGCCCTGCACCTGGCGGCGCAGGCTCTGCGCAGCGGCGAGTGCACGCTCGCCCTGGCGGGTGGCGCCACGGTCATGGCGCGGCCCAACACCTTCGTCGAGTTCAGCCGGCAGCGCGGCCTGTCGGCCGACGGCCGGTGCCGTGCGTTCGGCTCGGGCGCGGACGGTACGGGGTGGAGTGAGGGGGTCGGTCTGCTGCTGGTGGAGCGGCTTTCCGATGCCCGTCGGCTGGGGCATCGGGTGCTGGCCGTGGTGCGGGGCAGTGCGGTGAACCAGGACGGTGCGAGTAATGGTCTGACGGCGCCGAACGGTCCGTCGCAGGAACGGGTGATCCGGCAGGCGCTTTCGGTTGCCGGGTTGCGGGCGGATGAGGTCGATGCGGTGGAGGCGCACGGGACGGGGACGCGGCTGGGTGATCCGATCGAGGCGCAGGCCCTGCTGGCGACGTACGGGCAGGACCGTGCGGGTGAGCCGTTGTGGCTGGGTTCGCTGAAGTCCAACATCGGGCACAGCCAGGCGGCCGCCGGAGTCGGCGGCATCATCAAGATGATCCAGGCAATGCACCACGGCTCGCTGCCCCGCACCCTGCACGCCGAAGAGCCGTCACCGCTCGTCGACTGGTCGTCGGGTGCGGTGTCGTTGCTGTCGGATGCGGTGGAGTGGCCGGAGACGGGGCGGCCGCGCCGGGCGGGTGTGTCCTCGTTCGGGATCAGCGGGACGAACGCGCACGTCATCCTGGAGCAGGCACCCGCGGAGGCGACCGAGGAGACGGACGGCCCCGTCGGCACGGCACCAGATGAGCTGCCCGTCGTGTGGCCGCTCTCCGCCCACAGCACCGAGGGGCTGCGCGGACAGGCGGCGCGCCTGCTGACGTACCTGAGCCGGCGGCCCGGCCTGCCCGCACGCCGGCTCGGCCAGGGCCTGACGACGAGCCGGGCGACGCTTGCGCAGCGTGCAGTGATCACGGCGACGGACAGGGAGGGGCTGCTGGGCGGACTTGCCGCGCTGGCCCGCGGCGAGGACGCGTCCGCCCTGACCACCGGCGAGGCGCCCGCGGACGACCAGGGCTCGGTGTTCCTGTTCACGGGTCAGGGGAGTCAGCGGGTGGGGATGGGGCGTGAGTTGTATGCGTCGTTCCCGGTGTTCGCGGCTGCGTTCGATGCGGTGGCGGCGGAGTTGGAGCCGTTGTTGGGGCGGTCGTTGGGTGAGGTGGTGTTCGCGTCCGAGGGGGATGCGGTGGGTGGGTTGTTGGACGGGACGGGGTGGGCTCAGCCGGGGTTGTTCGCGGTTGAGGTGGCGTTGTTCCGGTTGGTGGAGAGTTTTGGTGTGGTGCCGGTGGCGGTGGCGGGGCATTCGGTGGGTGAGTTGGCGGCTGCTCATGTGGCGGGTGTGCTGAGTCTGTCGGATGCGGCGCGGTTGGTTGCGGCGCGTGGGCGGTTGATGCAGGCGGCTCGTGCGGGTGGTGCGATGGTCGCCGTCGAGGCCACCGAGGACGAGGTCCTCGAAGAGCTGCGGCAGTGGACGGGGCGGCTCACCGTGGCCGCTGTCAACGGGCCCAGGTCCGTCGTGGTCTCCGGCGACGCGGACGCGGCCGAGGCGCTTGCCGACCAGTGGCGTGACCGTGGGCGTCGGGTGCGGCGGTTGCGGGTGAGTCATGCGTTTCATTCGCCGCATATGGATGGTGTGCTGGCGGAGTTCTCGTTGGTTGCGGCGGGTGTGGAGTTTCGTGAGCCGCGGGTTGAGCTGGTGGCGTTCGATGGTGGTGGGCGTGTTTCGGTGGAGCGGTTGCGTTCGCCGGAGTACTGGGTGCGGCATGTGCGTGAGGCGGTGCGGTTCCTTGATGTGGTGGAGGAGTTCCGTGGGCGTGGTGTGTCGCGGTTCGTGGAGTTGGGTCCTGAGGGTGTGCTGAGTGCGATGGTGCGTGAGGTGGTGCCGCAGGCGGTTGCCGTGCCGGTGTTGCGGCGTGGCCGGGGTGAGGCGGGTGCGCTGGTCGAGGCGCTGGCGCGGGTGCAGGTGGCGGGAGAGAAGGTCGACTGGTCGCCGCTGCTCGGCGACGGTGCGGGGCGGCCGGACCTCGACCTGCCGACGTACGCCTTCCAACGCCGACGCCACTGGCTGGACGTGCCCCGGCCCGCAGCCGATGCCAAGGCGCTGGGTCTCGAAACCACGGGTCACCCGCTGCTCGGCGCTGCCGTGGAACTCCCTGACGAGAAGGGCCTGTTGTTCACCAGCAGCCTTTCGCTGGCCACCCACCCTGGCTGGCCGACCACGACATCCTCGGCCACCTCCTCCTCCCCGCCGCCGCGCTCGTCGAACTGGCGCTGCTGGCAGGTGCCCGGCTCGGCGCGGACACCGTGGAGGAACTGCTCATCGGCTCGCCGCTGTCGCTCCCGGCCTCCGGAGGCGTGGCGCTACAGGTGCAGATCGGCGGACCGGACGCGGAGGGCAGGCGTTCCCTGTCCGTCCACTCCCGCCCCCAGGACGCCGCACTGGGCTCCCCTGGACCCGTCACGCCGACGGCACCCTCGTGGCTTCCCATGAGCCGGCTCTCGCGGCTCCGTACACCGAACCGACCGCCGACGCCGTGGTGACCCGCGGCCAGGAGGCGTACGCGCGACTCGACGCCCGCGGCTACCACTACGGCCCCGCGTTCCAGGGCCTGCGTACCGTCCACCAGGACGGGAAGACGCTCCACGCGGAAATCTCCCTGGACGGCGACCGGACCGATCAGGAGGCATTCGCGCTGCACCCCGCCCTGCTGGACGCGGCGCTGCACCCGCTCGCGCTGGCCGCCGCCGCCGACGACGGGGATTCCCTCGTCGTGCCGTACTCCTGGCGAGGTGTCCGGCTTCACGCCTCCGGCGCCACCAGCGCGAGGGTGCGACTGACCCGGGCGCCGGCGAGAGTACGTACGCACTCAGTCTGACGGACAGTCAAGGTGCGCCTCTGCTGACGGCGGAGGAAGTGACGGTCCGCCGCGCCACCTCCGCACAACTCGCCGCACCTGCCAGGACCACACCGCTCTACCGCGTCGACCTCTTCCCGGTGGAGGGTTCGGCTGTGCTGGATGTGGTGTCGGGTGGGGTGGTGGATTTGCGTGGTTCGGATGGTGATGTGGATGTGGTGGGTGCGGTGCATGGGGTGACTGCTGGTGCGTTGTCGGTGGTTCAGGCTCATGTGGGTTCTGGTGTGGGTGTGTTGGTGGTGGTGACGGGTCCTGGTGTGGTGGGTGCTGGGGTGCGTGGGTTGGTGCGTTCGGCGCAGGCGGAGCATCCGGGTCGGTTGGTGTTGGTGGAGTCGGATGGTGTGGTGCCTGAGGTGTTGCCTGTGGGTGAGCCTGAGGTGGTGGTGCGGGGTGGGCGGTTGTTCGTGCCTCGGTTGGTGGTGGCGGGTGGGGGTGAGCCGGTTCCGTCGGCTGCCTCTGCTGTTCCGGCATCCCCGGATGCCTCTGCTGTTCCGGCATCCCCGGATGCCTCTGCCTCTGCTGTTCCTGCTGGTTTGGGTGGTGGGTTGGTGTTGTTGTCGGGTGCTTCGGGTGCGTTGGGTGGGGTGGTTGCGCGGCATTTGGTGGGTGTGGTTGGGGTGCGGGATTTGTTGTTGGTGAGTCGTCGTGGGGTGGAGGCGCCTGGGGTTGTTGATTTGGTGGGTGAGTTGACGGGGTTGGGTGCTCGGGTGGTGGTGGTGGCTGCGGATTTGTCGGTGCGGGAGGAGGTGTTGGGGTTGTTGTCGGCGTATCCGGTGCGTGCGGTGGTGCATGCGGCGGGTGTGTTGGATGACGGGACGGTGGAGTCGTTGTCGGGTGAGCGGTTGGCTGGGGTGTTGCGTCCGAAGGTGGATGCGGCTTGGTATTTGCATGAGGTGTCGCGGGGTTTGGGTGTGGAGTTGGATGCGTTTGTGTTGTTCTCGTCGGTGGCGGGGACGTTGGGTACGGCGGGTCAGGCGAATTATGCGGCGGCGAATGCGTTTTTGGATGCGTTGGTGGTGCGGCGTAGGTCGGAGGGTTTGGCTGGGTTGTCGTTGGCGTGGGGGTTGTGGTCGGGTGCGGAGGGGATGGGGGGTGGTTTGTCGGTGGTGGACCGGGCGCGGATTGCGCGTTTGGGTATTGCGCCGTTGAGTGATGAGCGGGCGTTGGAGTTGTTCGATGCGGCGTTGGTGAGTGGGGAGCCGGTTCTCGTACCGACCGGCATCGACACCACCACCCTGCACGACCATTCCGTCGAACTCCCCGCCCTGCTGCGCCGGCTGGCCCCCAGGCCGCCCCGGCAGGTGGCGGGCAGGCAGGTGGCCGGCGGATCGGACGGTCAGGAGGCGCCACGCACGGGGGGCGGGCTCGCGGAATCGCTCGCGCCACTCTCCGCTGACCAGCGCCGCGGCGCCCTCCTCACCCTCGTCCGCGAAGCGGTCGCCCATGTCCTGGGCCATGCCGACGGAAGCGCCGTCGCCGACAGCCGGCCTTTCGTGGACCTCGGGCTCGACTCGCTCAGCGCCGTCGAGCTGCGCAACCGGCTGGGCACGGCGACCGGGCTCCGGCTGCCTGCCACGCTCGTCTTCGACCACCCGACCGTCACCGCGCTCGCCGACCGGCTGCACGACGACCTGCTCGGCTCCGCACCGGAGCGTCCCGCCGAATCGGACCCGGGCGGTGACCGAACCGAAGGGAACCGCGCCACCACTGACGAGCCGATCGCCATTGTGGGTATGGCGTGCCGGTATCCGGGTGGTGTGTCGTCGCCGGAGGAGTTGTGGCGGCTGGTGGAGTCCGGTACGGACGCGATCGGCCCGTTCCCTACGGACCGGGGCTGGGACCTGGAGTCGCTCTACGACCCGGACCCCGACCGGCAGGGCACCTCGTACGCCCGGCACGGCGGATTCCTGCCCGATGCGGCGGACTTCGACCCGTCGTTCTTCGACATGAGCCCGCGCGAAGCGCTGACCACGGACCCGCAGCAGCGGCTCCTGCTGGAGACCGCCTGGGAAGCGGTGGAACGCGCCGGGATCGACCCGGCCACCCTGCGAGGTTCCCGCACCGGCGTCTTCGCCGGAGTGATGTACAACGACTACGGCGCCCGGCTCCACCAGGCGCCGCAGGCACCGGCCGGATACGAGGGGTATCTCGTCAGCGGCAGCGCGGGGAGTGTCGCCTCGGGCCGGATGGCGTACACGCTCGGTCTGGAAGGTCCGGCGGTGACGGTGGACACCGCGTGCTCGTCCTCGCTCGTGGCTCTGCACCTGGCGGCGCAGGCTCTGCGCAGCGGCGAGTGCACGCTCGCCCTGGCGGGTGGCGCCACCGTGATGGCGAGCCCGGCCACCTTCGTCGAGTTCAGCCGGCAGCGAGGACTGGCCCCCGACGGCCGCTGCAAGCCCTTCTCCGATTCCGCGGACGGTACGGGGTGGGCCGAGGGCGTGGGGTTGTTGCTGGTGGAGCGGCTTTCGGATGCGCGTCGGCTGGGGCACCGGGTGTTGGCGGTGGTGCGGGGCAGCGCCGTGAATCAGGACGGTGCGAGTAATGGTCTGACGGCGCCGAACGGTCCGTCGCAGGAGCGGGTGATCCGGCAGGCGCTTTCGGTTGCCGGGTTGCGGGCGGATGAGGTCGATGCGGTGGAGGCGCATGGGACGGGGACGCGGCTGGGTGATCCGATCGAGGCGCAGGCCCTGCTGGCGACGTACGGGCAGGACCGCTCCGGTGAGCCGTTGTGGCTGGGTTCGCTGAAGTCGAACATCGGGCACAGCCAGGCGGCCGCCGGAGTCGGCGGCATCATCAAAATGGTGCAGGCCATGCACCATGGCGTACTGCCTCGCTCCCTGTACGCGGACGAGCCGACGCGGCAGGTGGACTGGGAGGCGGGGAACATCTCCCTGCTTGCCGAGGCCCGCGAATGGACCGGCCGGGACGGCGCGCCGCGCCGGGCCGCCGTCTCTTCCTTCGGTATCAGCGGCACCAACGCCCACGTCATCATCGAGCACGAAACGCAGGCGGAGGCCGGCGCTCCGGCCGACGACGAGGTGACGGCCCCGGACACGGGGGCGGCTGCGGACCGGAGTGCCACCGCGGACGAGAACGCCGCGGCACCGCGCCCCGTCCCCGTGCTCCTGTCGGCCCGCAGCCCCGAGGCGCTGCAGGCCCAGGCGCGTCAACTGGGTGCCCTCGCCGAGGCGCGGCCCGCCCTCACCCCGTACCAGCTCGGCCATGCCCTCTCCACCTCCCGCACGGTCTTCGACCACCGGGCCGCGGTGGTCGCCGCGGACCGGGCGGAACTCATCGACGGGCTGCTGGCCCTGGCCGAAGGCACCTCGCCGTCCGCCGTCGCAGCCCCAGGCCGCACGGCCTTCCTGTTCACCGGGCAGGGCAGCCAGCGCCCGGGCACCGGACGCGAGCTGCACCGCGCGTTCCCGGCCTTCGCCCGCGCCTTCGACGAGGCTGCCGCCGCGCTCGACGGCCATCTCCAGCTCGCCCGGCCGCTGCGCGACGTCGTGTTCGCGGAGCAGGGCACCCCCGAGGCGGAGCTGCTGTCCCGCACCATCTGGACCCAACCCGCCCTCTTCGCATTCGAGACGGCCCTCTTCCGGCTCCACGAGCAGTGGGGGCTGCGCCCCGACGTGGTGCTCGGCCACTCCGTCGGCGCCATCGCCGCCGCCCACGCGGCCGGCGCTCTCCCGCTGGACGATGCCGCCGCTCTGGTGGCCACCCGCGCCCGGCTGATGGACGAACTGCCCGCCGGCGGCATCATGCTCGCGTTCCAGGCACCGGAGCAGCAGGTGCTGGACCACCTCGGAGACGAGGCGGGACAGGTGGGCATCGCCGCCGTCAACGGGCCCCGAGCGACTGTGCTCTCGGGCGACGAGGACGCGGTGCTCGCCGTGGCCGCCCGGCTCAGCGACGCAGGGGTGCGCTCACGGCGACTGCGGGTCAGTCACGCCTTCCACTCGCCGCTCATGGAACCGATGCTCGACGCGTTCCGGGAGACCGTGGCCGGACTCCACATCGACGAGCCGACGATCCAGATCGTCTCCGACACCACGGGGGCCCTCACCGAGCCGGGCGAACTCGCCTCGCCCGACTACTGGATCCGGCACGTGCGGCATGCCGTGCGGTTCGCCGACGGGGTGCGCGCCCTGGACGCCGCGGGGGTCACCCGCTATCTGGAGATCGGGCCCGACGCGGTCCTCACCGCGCTCGTGCACGACATCCTCCCCGACGGTGCCGCATCCGTACGCGCCGCCGCCCTGCGGCGCGGCCGCCCGGAGGCGGCCGGTGTGCTGACGGCGGCGACGGAGCTCTACTCGGCCGGCGCGCCGGCCGACCGGAGGAGCTGGTTCGAGACGGCGGGGGCGCCGGACTCCGGCCCGCCCGCGGAGCTGCCCACCTACCCCTTCCAGCGGCAGCGCTACTGGCTCGACGCCCCGAAGCCGCGACCGGGCACCGGCAGCGGCGGTCACCCCTTCCTGGGCGCGGCGCTCGACCTCGCCGGTGGTGCGGGCACCGTACTCAGCGGACAGGTCTCCGCCGCCGACCACTCCTGGCTCACCGGACACACGGTCCTGGGCGCACCGGTCCTGCCGGGCACCGGCCTGCTGGAAATCGCCCTGCGCGCAGGACGGCAGACGGGCCGGCCGGTCGTGTCCGAACTGACCCTCGCAGCCCCGCTCCTCCTCTCCACCGAGACGCCGACCGACCTCCAGGCCGTCGTCGGCCCCGAAGAGGCGGACGGCCGCCGACCGCTGAAGATCTACGCGCGCCCGGCGGACAGCGACAGGGAGGACGGTGACAAGGACAGCCCCTGGGTCCTGCACGCGACGGGCCGGCTCGCGTTGGACACGGCGCCGGAGACCCCGGCGGAGCCCGACACCGGCCGGGCCGAACCGGTCGAGACAGCTGAGGTGTACGAGCGCCTCGCGGCGGTCGGACTGCGATACGAGGGGCTCTTCCGCTCCTTGCGGTCGGTGCACCGGTCCGCGGACGGCACACTGCGCGCCACGCTCGAACCGGTCGCGAGCGGCGGCCACCTGATCCACCCGGCGCTCGTCGACGCCGCCCTGCACCCACTCGCCCTGCACGCGGACAAGGAGCTCATGCTGCCGTTCGTCTGGGAAGGCGTTCGGCTGCACCGACCTGCCCCCTCACCGAAGGACTGCGTGTGCGCCTCACCCCGGCCGACCCGAGCGGCTCCGGCAGCACAGCCACGGTCGCGCTCACCCTCACGGACAGCGACGGACAACCCGTGCTCACCGCGCAGGCGCTGACCCTGCGTGCCGCCCCGCCGGCTCAGTTCGCCCCGGACCCGACCCTCGACGACGGCCTGTGGCGGGTCGAGCACGTGGCGGTGGAGGGTTCGGCTGTGCTGGGTGTGGTGTCGGGTGGGGTGGTGGATTTGCGTGGTTCGGATGGTGATGTGGATGTGGTGGGTGCGGTGCATGGGGTGACTGCTGGTGCGTTGTCGGTGGTTCAGGCTCATGTGGGTTCTGGTGTGGGTGTGTTGGTGGTGGTGACGGGTCCTGGTGTGGTGGGTGCTGGGGTGCGTGGGTTGGTGCGTTCGGCGCAGGCGGAGCATCCGGGTCGGTTGGTGTTGGTGGAGTCGGATGGTGTGGTGCCTGAGGTGTTGCCTGTGGGTGAGCCTGAGGTGGTGGTGCGGGGTGGGCGGTTGTTCGTGCCTCGGTTGGTGGTGGCGGGTGGGGGTGAGTCAGACCTGTCGGGTGTTCCTGTTGTTCCGGCTGCCCTGGATGCCCCGGCTGTTCCTACTGTTCCGGCTTCCCTGGATGCGCCTGTTGTTCCGGCTGTTCCTGCTGCCTCTGCTGCCTCTGCTGTTCCTGCTGGTTTGGGTGGTGGGTTGGTGTTGTTGTCGGGTGCTTCGGGTGCGTTGGGTGGGGTGGTTGCGCGGCATTTGGTGGGTGTGGTTGGGGTGCGGGATTTGTTGTTGGTGAGTCGTCGTGGGGTGGAGGCGCCTGGGGTTGTTGATTTGGTGGGTGAGTTGACGGGGTTGGGTGCTCGGGTGGTGGTGGTGGCTGCGGATTTGTCGGTGCGGGAGGAGGTGTTGGGGTTGTTGTCGGCGTATCCGGTGCGTGCGGTGGTGCATGCGGCGGGTGTGTTGGATGACGGGACGGTGGAGTCGTTGTCGGGTGAGCGGTTGGCTGGGGTGTTGCGTCCGAAGGTGGATGCGGCTTGGTATTTGCATGAGGTGTCGCGGGGTTTGGGTGTGGAGTTGGATGCGTTTGTGTTGTTCTCGTCGGTGGCGGGGACGTTGGGTACGGCGGGTCAGGCGAATTATGCGGCGGCGAATGCGTTTTTGGATGCGTTGGTGGTGCGGCGTAGGTCGGAGGGTTTGGCTGGGTTGTCGTTGGCGTGGGGGTTGTGGTCGGGTGCGGAGGGGATGGGGGGTGGTTTGTCGGTGGTGGACCGGGCGCGGATTGCGCGTTTGGGTATTGCGCCGTTGAGTGATGAGCGGGCGTTGGAGTTGTTCGATGCGGCGTTGGTGAGTGGGGAGCCGGTTCTCGTACCGACCGGCATCGACACCACCACCCTGCACGACCCGCACAATCCACCGCATGCGCTCCTGCGCTCGATCGCCCGGCAGGCGGGCCCGCCCGCCGAAGCCGAGCCGGCGCCTTCCTTCGCCCACCTCCCGGACAAGGAACGCCACGAGGCACTGCTCGCCCTCGTGCGCCAGGACGTCGCCCACGTACTGGGCCATGCGTCACCACGTTCCGTGCCGGTCGACCGCGGGCTGCTCCAGCTGGGAATGGACTCGCTCGGCGCCGTGGAACTGCGCAACCGGCTGGGCACGGCGACCGGACTCCGGCTGCCCACCACGCTCGTCTTCGACCACCCGACCGTCACCGCGCTCGCCGACTACCTCGCACAGGCCACGGCACCGGAGGAGCCGACGGCGGCACTCGCCCCCGACGAGAGCGAGACCGCCCCGCAGGGCCGGCTGGACTCGGCGACCGACGACGAACTCTTCAAGCTGATCGACGATCTGGAGGGCTGAGGGCTGAGGGCTACCGGTCCGGTCGGTCGGCCGGCCGGTAGGGGCTGTGCATGGTGAGGAAGCGAATGTCGAGGTCGGTCTCCAGGTAGTCCATGCGGTGTTCCCAGAAGTCGTGCATGTGGGGGAGGGCGAGGTGGGCGTCAAGGTCGGCGCGGGAACGCCAGGCCTCGTAGAAGACGAAGACACCGGGCTCGTCGCGATCTTCGTGGAAGTGGTACTCCAGGCAGCCGGACTCCAGTCGGGTCGGCTCGACGAACGAGAGCAGAAGCCGCTTCAGCTCCTCGGCCCGTTCGGGCTTGGGCCGCGCGGTGCCGACGAGTGCGAAAGGCTGAGTCATGCAGGGTTCTCTCCCCGATAGGTACGGTGGATCTCGTACCTCCCGGACGCTATCGAACCTTTAGGTACGATGCAATCCATACCTGAAGGAGGTGTTCCGCATGCCCGACAGTGAAGGCCACCCGGACGTCGAGGAGATCGAGCTCGGCTCGGTGCTCTCCGCGCTGGCGGATCCGCTGCGCCGTCGCGTGGTGCGTGAGCTGGCAGCCGAACCCGACGGTGCGGCGCGGACCTGCAGCTCCTTCGACCTGCCGGTCTCCAAGGCGACCGTCACGCACCACTTCCGTGCACTGCGCGAGGCCGGGCTGATCCGCCAGGTCGACCGGGGCAACAGCCGGATGGCCAGTCTGCGCCGAGCCGACATCGAGCAGCGGTTTCCCGGGCTGCTGGGCATCGTGGCGGCCCAGCCACAGGAGTGAACCGAGGACACCCGCCGGCTCGAAGTCCTTGGTGACCTGAAAGGAAGGACCAAGGAAGGCTTTAGAGCGCGCCCATACCGTAACCGCATGACATCCACTGATTCGGTAGCAGCGCCCGCGGGCAACGACGGCGAATTCAAGGCTCAGCAGATCGTCGAACTGACCGCCCCGCCTTTCGCTCCGGAAGAGGAACACCCCGCCGTCGGTGATCCGGCGAATGTGCTCTGGCTGGCCGATCTCAACGAAACGCTGCTGAAGTACGAATCCAACAACGAGGATTTCGAGGGGAAGAACCCCACGCCGGACGATTTCGCCCGCGTCGAGTACGAACTCCGTGACGCGGACGGAAACGTCGTCGGTACCACGAAGGGCGTGGGGCGGATGCTCTACAAGCGTCCCGAGGACGGTCACCACATCGCGTACTTCTCCGAGGAGATACGCCTCAACGACGGCACCGTGATCCGTACGGGCGGCCTGGTCGACGACGTGAAGCTCACCGAGGGGGAGCAGGCGACGATCCCCGCCGTGGGCATCGCCGGCCCGTTCCGCGGAGCTGTCGGCTTCCGGCAGTTCAAGCCGGTCGAGACGCACAAGTCGTACCTGTCCCAGATCGTTCTCTACCGGAGGTGACCTGTGACGAACCCCGCTGAGATACGACTCCTGTCCGTCGGCACGGCCCTGCCGGGACCACCGATCGACAATGTGGCTCTCGGCAGACACTTCCGCATGGACGCGCTGTGGCAGCAGTGGATAGACGCCTTCATCGGCACCCGTCAGCGCCACCTGGCCGTCGACCTCGACACCGGGGAGCAGCGGGCCACGCTCGCCGCCCTCGGTGTCGAGGCGGCCCGCAAGGCGCTGGCGGCATCCGGGACCGACCCGCGCGACATCGACCTGGTCGTGCTCGGCACCGCCACCCCCGACGCCCTGATGCCGGCCACCGTCAATGTCATCGCCGACGAACTCGGCATCGACGGGATCACCACCTATCAGCTGCAGTCCGGTTGCTCGGGCGCGGTGCAGGCACTCGACCTCGCCCGGCAACTGCTGTCCACCGGCCGGCACCGCACCGCGCTCGTCATCGGCGGGGACGTCATCGTCAAGCACTACGTGCTCGACGCCGACCTCAGGAAGGTGCCGCCCGCCGAGCTCGTGAACTTCGTGCTCTTCGGGGACGGCGCCGGTGCGGCCGTACTGAGCGCGGACCCGGAGGCCGGGGACACCGCCTTCCGCTCCGCCTTCGTTCAGCTCGTGGGGAAGGGGCGGCCGCCCGGCCAGGTCCTGGAATGGTTCGGTCCGGCCAGACCACCGGGCCCGGACATCGCCGCGCACGAGGACTACAAGGCCATCGAGGAGTCCGTACCCGTGCTGGCCGAGGAGATCCTGCGGGAGATCCTCGACGGCCTCGACTGGAAACAGGACGACCTGGACTACCTCCTGCCGCCCCAGCTGTCCGTACGCATGACGGACAAGATCACCCGTCGGCTGGGAGTGACCGGGGCCCGCGAGATCAACTGCGTGGGCGAGACCGGGAACAACGGCAACGCGCTGGTCTTCTTCCAGCTCGACCAAGTGCTGAACCGGCTGGTTCCCGGCGACCGCCTGGTGGGCATCGCGGTGGAATCCAGTAAGTGGATCAAATCAGGCTTTGCGCTGGAAAAACTCTGACGACAGAAATGCCCGCAGGCGGGAATCCCGCCTGCGGGAAAGCTTCCCGGCAGCCGGAGAACGGGCTGTCGGCTGTGGGTGAGAAGGGCGTATGGCAGCGAACGAGGCAAAGCTCCGAGACTACCTCAAGCGTGTCACGGAGAACCTCCAGCAGACCCGCAGCCGCCTCGAAGAGGCAGAGGCGCGGAATTCGGAACCGATCGCCATCGTCGGAATGGCCTGCCGCTATCCGGGCGGTGTGACCTCACCCGACGATCTGTGGCAACTGGTCTCCGAAGGACGCGACGCCATTTCGGACTTTCCCGACGGCCGCGGCTGGAACCTCGACGCACTGTACGACCCCGACCCCGAGCACACCGGCACCGCCACCTCGCGCCAGGGCGGATTCCTGCACCAGGCGGGTGACTTCGACCCCGAGTTCTTCGGCATCAGCCCACGCGAGGCGATCTCCATCGACCCGCAGCAGCGGCTCCTGCTGGAGATCGCCTGGGAGGCGTTCGAATCGGCGGGGATCGATCCGGAATCCGTACGCGGCTCGGACACCGCCGTGTTCACCGGGATCATGTACAACGACTACGCCAGCCGCCTCCAGCACCCGCACCCCACACCCCCCGCCCACGAGGGCCATCTGGGGATCGGCAGCGCGCCCAGCGTGGCATCCGGGCGGCTCTCCTACACTTACGGCCTCACCGGGCCGGCCGTCACCCTGGACACGGCCTGCTCCTCGTCACTCGTCGCGCTGCATCTCGCCGCCCAGTCGCTGCGCAAGGGCGAATGCAGCCTCGCGCTCGCCGGCGGTGCGACCGTGATGGCCACCCCCAACACCTTCGTGGAGTTCAGCCGCCAGCGGGGCCTGGCCCCGGACGGGCGGTGCAAGGCCTTCTCGTCCGATGCGGACGGCACCGGCTGGAGCGAGGGCGCGGCACTCCTCGTCGTGGAGCGGCTTTCGGACGCCCGCCGCAACGGGCACCAGGTGCTCGCCGTCGTGCGCGGCTCGGCCGTCAACCAGGACGGCACCAGCAGCCAGCTCACCGCGCCGAACGGTCCGTCGCAGGAGCGGGTGATCCGCGGGGCGTTGGCGGATGCGGGGCTGGGGACCGCGGATGTCGATGTGGTGGAGGCGCACGGGACGGGGACCCGGCTGGGTGACCCGATCGAGGCCCAGGCACTGCTGTCGACGTACGGTCAGGGCCGGGAGCAGCAGCGGCCGTTGTGGCTTGGCTCGGTGAAGTCCAACATCGGCCACACGCAGGCCGCCGCAGGCGTCGCCGGGATCATCAAGGTGGTCCAGGCGCTGCGGCACGGTGTGCTGCCGGCGACCCTGCACGTCGACGAGCCGACACCCCAGGTGGACTGGGAGTACGGCGCGGTCGAGCTGCTCACCGAGAACCGCGACTGGCCGCGGGAAGGACGTGTCCGCCGGGCGGCGGTTTCCTCCTTCGGCATCAGCGGAACCAACGCCCACGTCATCGTGGAAGAATCCCCCGCCGACCTGCCCGAGCCCGTCTCCGAGGCCCCGGCCGACCCGGTTCCGTCGACCGGGATAGGCACCCCCGTGCTGCTCTCGGCTCGCTCCGAGGACTCCCTCGCAGCACAGGCCGAACGGCTCGGCAGCTACCTGCAGACGCGCGAGGCGCCCCTCGCCGACGTCACGGGCTGGCTCGCCTCGCACCGTGCGGTGTTGTCGCGGCGGGGTGTGGTGTGGGGTGTGGGTCGGGGTGAGGTGGTTGAGGGTCTGGGTGCGTTGGCGTCGGGTGTGCCGAGTGCGTCGGTGGTGGCGGGTGTTGCGGGGAGCCTGGTCGGGTGGTGTTTGTTTTTCCTGGTCAGGGGTCTCAGTGGGTGGGGATGGGTCGGTCGTTGTTGGCTGATTCTGTGGTGTTCCGGGAGGCGTTCTTGGCGTGTGGGGAGGCGTTGCGGCCGTATGTGGGGTGGTCGTTGGTTGAGGTGTTGGAGGATGCGGAGGCGTTGGAGCGGGTTGATGTGGTGCAGCCTGTGTTGTTTTCGGTGATGGTGTCGTTGGCGCAGGTGTGGCGGTCGTTCGGTGTGGTGCCGGATGCGGTGGTGGGGCATTCGCAGGGGGAGATTGCTGCGGCGTTTGTGGCGGGTGCGTTGTCGTTGGAGGATGCGGCGGCGGTGGTGGCGTTGCGTAGTCGTGCGTTGGTGTCGCTTGCGGGGACGGGTGGGATGGCGTCGGTTGCGCTTCCTGTCGAGCGGGTGGAGGAGTTGATTGCGCCTTGGGCGGGGCGGTTGGGTGTTGCTGCGGTCAATGGTCCGGCGTCGACGGTGGTGTCGGGGGATGCCGGGGCGCTTGATGAGTTGGTGGAGGAGTACCGGAGCAGTGATGTGCGGGTACGTCGGGTGCCTGTCGACTACGCGTCGCACTCGCCCCACGTGGACTCGCTGCGTGACGAACTCAATGAACTCCTGGGTCACATCACTCCGTTGGAGTCCTCTGTACCCGTCTATTCGACGCTGACGGGTGGGTTGCTGGCGGATACGCGTGAGTTGACGGCGGAGTACTGGTTCGAGAATCTGCGGCGGCGGGTGCGTTTCCAGGACGCGGTGGAGGTGTTGTATGCGGATGGGTTCCGGGCGTTCGTCGAGTCGAGTCCGCATCCGGTGCTGACCGCCGGGATCCAGGACACGCTGGAAGCCCGCGGGGCGGCTGAGGTGGTGGTGACGGGGACGCTGCGGCGTGACCGGTTCGATCACCAGCCGTTGCAGACCGCGCTGTCGACCCTCTACGTACAGGGATACCGAGTCGACTGGCAGGTACCGGCCCCCGAGGCCAGGCCCGAGGGACTGCCCACCTACCCCTTCGACCACCACCACTACTGGCTCGAAGCCCCCACCCCCCTCACCGCCCACGCCTCCGGGAACCACCCGCTGGCGGACATCGCCGTGGAACGCGCCGACGACGGCGGCCTCGTCCTCAGCGGCCGGCTCTCGCGCGCCTCGCAGCCCTGGGCCGGACAGCACAGCCTCGGCGAGGTCTCACTGGTGCCCGCGACCACGTTCGTGGAGCTCGCACTCCACGCCGCCGACGCGGCAGGCCTCGACCGGGTGGAGGAGCTCATCCTGAGCCGTCCGCTCCTGATCCCCGATGACGAACACGCCGACATCTCCCTGCAGACAGCCGTCGGGCCACCCGATGCCAACGGCCGCCGGGCCTTCGCCGTCTATGCGCGTCAGGCCGCCGAGGACACGGCGGGAGGCTGGGAGCGGTACGCCGACGGTGTCGTCGTACGCGAGGAGGCCGCCGCCGACGCCGTACCCGAGCAGCCGTTCGGACCGCCCTCGGCCTGGCCGCCGCAGGGCGCCGAACCCCTGGCCGTACACGACCTGTACGACCGCTTCGACGCCGTCGGGGTCGGATACGGTCCGTCGCTCCGAGGGGTACGGGCCGCCTGGCAGGACGGCGACGTCTTCTACGCCGAAGTGGGACTTCCCGAGGAGGCGGCCGAGGACGCGGACCACTTCGGTCTTCATCCCGCACTGCTCGACGCGGCCCTCCAGCCCTGGGCCCTGGGAACACTGCCGCCCCTCGCCCCGGACAGCCCGGCCGACGTGGACACCGACGGGGTGCGGACGCCGTTCGTATGGGCGGGCGTCACGCTGCGCGCCACCGCCGCGCGCACGCTCAGGGTCAGGATCACCCCGACCGGGGACGACACGCTCGCCCTGGTCGCGACCGACCCGGCGGGCGAGACGGTCATCGGGGTCGACGCGGTGACACTGCGCCGCCCCGCCGCACCGGAGCCCGCCGTCCCGGACGCCGGTAACGCCGTCCCGGCTCCCGCCCGCACCCCTCGTCCTGCCCGCAGGATCGCCGGCCAGGACGACAGTCCCGGCAGTCTCGGCGACCGCCTGGCACGCCTGCCGGAGACCGAGCGCCGCCGCCACCTCCTGGAACTGGTGCGAGGCGAGGTCGCCACCGTCCTCGGCTACGAGGCCACCGAGGCCCCCGCCGCCGACCGCGCCTTCAAGGACCTCGGCTTCGACTCCGTACTCGCGGTCGAACTCCGCAACCGGCTGGCCAGAGCCACCGGTCTGCGGCTGCCGGCGACCCTCGTCTTCAACCGCCCCAACCCCGGCGAACTCGCGGCTCACCTCCACGACGAGCTGCTCGGCGGTGACGCCGCCGCGTCGACCACGCCCCGCATCCCGCAGGCCCGCGCCGCCGCAGCTGACGACGACCCGATCGCCATCGTCGGAATGGCCTGCCGCTATCCGGGCGGGGTGACCTCACCCGACGACCTCTGGCAACTGGTCTCCGAAGGGCGCGACGTCATATCGGGGTTCCCCGAGGACCGGGGGTGGAACGTCGACGCGCTGTACGACCCCGACCTCGCCGCGCCCGGCACCACCTCCACCCGACACGGCGGATTCCTCTACGACGCGGCCCAGTTCGACGCGGAGTTCTTCGGCATCAGTCCCCGTGAGGCCGCCGCGATGGACCCCCAGCAACGTCTGCTCCTGGAGACGTCGTGGGAGGCCCTCGAATCGGCGGGCATCGATCCGGAATCCGTGCGCGGCTCGGACACCGGTGTGTTCACCGGACTCATCTACACCGAATACGGAGGCCGTTCGCGGCTGGGCAGCCCGTCCGAGGACGTGGAGGGTTACCTCGGTACCGGCAGCGCGGGCAGTGTCGCCTCCGGGCGGCTCTCCTACACGTACGGTTTCACCGGGCCGGCCCTGACCGTCGACACGGCCTGCTCCTCCTCGCTCGTCGCGCTGCACCTCGCCGCGCAGTCGCTGCGCAAGGGTGAGAGCTCGCTGGCGCTCGTGGGCGGTGCGACCGTGATGGCCACCCCCGACATGCTGATCGAGTTCAGCAGACAGCGTGGGCTCTCCCCGGACGGCCGCTGCCGCGCATTCTCCTCCGACGCCGACGGCACGGGCTTCTCCGAAGGGGTCGGGCTGCTCGTCGTGGAGCGGCTTTCGGACGCCCGCCGCAACGGGCACCAGGTGCTCGCCGTCGTCCGTGGGTCGGCCGTCAACCAGGACGGCGCGAGCAACGGCCTGACCGCGCCGAACGGTCCGTCGCAGGAGCGGGTGATCCGTGGGGCGTTGGCGGATGCGGGGCTGGGGACCGCGGATGTGGATGTGGTGGAGGCGCACGGGACGGGGACCCGGCTGGGTGACCCGATCGAGGCCCAGGCACTGCTGGCCACCTATGGCCAGGGGCGCGAGCGGGAGAAGCCGTTGTGGCTTGGCTCGGTGAAGTCCAACATCGGCCATGCGCAGGCCGCGGCGGGTGTCGCGGGGATCATCAAGGTGGTTCAGGCGTTGCGGCACGGTGTGCTGCCGGCGACTCTGCACGTCGAGGAGCCGACCTCCCAGGTGGACTGGGAGTACGGCGCGGTCGAGCTGCTCACCGAGAGCCGCGACTGGCCCGAGGTGGCTGACCGGCCTCGCAGGGCAGGAGTCTCCGCGTTCGGTATGAGCGGTACCAACGCGCACGTCATCATCGAGGCGGCCGCGCCCTCGACCCCCGCCGGCCTGCCCGAGCCCGTAGGGAAGACCTCGGCCGGCCCGGTTCCGTCGACCGGGATCGGCACCCCCGTGGTGCTCTCGGCTCGCTCCGAGGCGTCCCTTGGGGCGCAGGCGGAACGCCTCGCCGCCTACCTCGGCACCGACGGCACCTCCACGGCCGACACCAGCGCCTGGCTGCTGAACCGCACTGCGGTGTTGTCGCGGCGGGGTGTGGTGTGGGGTGTGGGTCGGGGTGAGGTGGTTGAGGGTCTGGGTGCGTTGGCGTCGGGTGTGCCGAGTGCGTCGGTGGTGGCGGGTGTTGCGGGGGAGCCTGGTCGGGTGGTGTTTGTTTTTCCTGGTCAGGGGTCTCAGTGGGTGGGGATGGGTCGGTCGTTGTTGGCTGATTCTGTGGTGTTCCGGGAGGCGTTCTTGGCGTGTGGGGAGGCGTTGCGGCCGTATGTGGGGTGGTCGTTGGTTGAGGTGTTGGAGGATGCGGAGGCGTTGGAGCGGGTTGATGTGGTGCAGCCTGTGTTGTTTTCGGTGATGGTGTCGTTGGCGCAGGTGTGGCGGTCGTTCGGTGTGGTGCCGGATGCGGTGGTGGGGCATTCGCAGGGGGAGATTGCTGCGGCGTTTGTGGCGGGTGCGTTGTCGTTGGAGGATGCGGCGGCGGTGGTGGCGTTGCGTAGTCGTGCGTTGGTGTCGCTTGCGGGGACGGGTGGGATGGCGTCGGTTGCGCTTCCTGTCGAGCGGGTGGAGGAGTTGATTGCGCCTTGGGCGGGGCGGTTGGGTGTTGCTGCGGTCAATGGTCCGGCGTCGACGGTGGTGTCGGGGGATGCCGGGGCGCTTGATGAGTTGGTGGAGGAGTACCGGAGCAGTGATGTGCGGGTACGTCGGGTGCCTGTCGACTACGCGTCGCACTCGCCCCACGTGGACTCGCTGCGTGACGAACTCAATGAACTCCTGGGTCACATCACTCCGTTGGAGTCCTCTGTACCCGTCTATTCGACGCTGACGGGTGGGTTGCTGGCGGATACGCGTGAGTTGACGGCGGAGTACTGGTTCGAGAATCTGCGGCGGCGGGTGCGTTTCCAGGACGCGGTGGAGGTGTTGTATGCGGATGGGTTCCGGGCGTTCGTCGAGTCGAGTCCGCATCCGGTGCTGACCGCCGGGATCCAGGACACGCTGGAAGCCCGCGGGGCGGCTGAGGTGGTGGTGACGGGGACGCTGCGGCGTGACCGGTTCGATCACCAGCCGTTGCAGACCGCGCTGTCGACCCTCTACGTACAGGGATACCGAGTCGACTGGCAGGTGCCGGCCCCTGAGGCCAGGCCCGAGGGACTGCCCACCTACCCCTTCGACCACCGCCACTACTGGCTCGACGCCGCATCCGATCCGGGCGACCCGGGCGGTCTCGGGCTCGACGCCACCGGACACCCCCTGCTCGGCGCGAGCACCACGCTCGTCGACGGCACCACGCTGTTCACCGGCCGGCTCACGGCGGAGAGCGGCCCGGGCTGGCTCGCCGACCACTCCGTCAGCGGCACCGTGCTCGTCCCCGCCACCGCGTTCATCGACCTGGCGCTCTTCGCGGGGGAGCGCACCGGATCGCCGTACATCGAGGAACTCACGCTGGAGACACCCCTGATCCTGGACGGGAAACCGTTCGACCTCCAGGCGACCGTCCGACCCGAGCCCGGGACGGGGCGTGCGCGGCTGGCCGTGCACGCCCGCAGGGCGGGAGGGGCGGCCGGCCAGTGGACACGGCACGTCTCCGTCACCCTCACCGGCGAACCCGACGGAGCCGCGACGCTCCCGCCGGACTTCCCCACCGTCTGGCCCCCGGCCGGCGCCGAAGCGGTACCCGTCGACGGACTGTACGAGGAGCTCGCCGCCCGGGGCTACGAGTACGGGCCCACGTTCCGTGGCGTACGGGCCGCCTGGCGCGCCGGCGACGACGTGTTCGCGGACGTCCTCCTGCCCGACGAGGGCGCGCTGCACAGCGATGTCCCGCGACACAGCATCCACCCCGCGCTGCTCGACGCGGCAGTCCACCCGCTCGCCGCCGGACTGCTCGACGCCCCCGGTGGCGAGGGACGGACCGAACTGCCCTTCTCCTGGACCGGGATCGGACTCCACGCCGCCGGTGCGACAGCACTGCGGGTGCGGCTGCGCCGGCTGCCCGGAGGAGGCGTCGCGGTCGCGGCCGCCGATCCGGCGGGCGGGCCCGTCGCCGTCGTCGACGAGCTGACCCTGCGGGAGATCCCGGCCGGGGGACTGGCCGCGGGCCGTGCGGAAGCGGAGCACACCGACGGGCTGTACGCCGTCGAATGGGTCCCGAGGCCCGTCCCGGAGAGCGATCCGGCGGCGGACACCAGCGGCTGGACCGCACTCGACGCGGCACGTCCGGATGCGGCGCCGGCGGACGGCACGCCGGCGCCGGTCACGGTCCTGCCCGTCCACACCGGGCCCGACGCGCTACCGGGGCCGGTGACCCAGCAGGTACTGGCCGCACTCCAGCTCTGGCTGGCGGACGGCCGCACACAGGACAGCACCCTCGTCGTGCTCAGCCGGCACGGCGTGAGCACCGGGCCGGACGACCCGCCCGCCGACCCGGCGACCACCGCGGTGTGGGGACTGGTCCGCAGTGCCCAGACCGAGAACCCGGGGCGCATCGTCCTCATCGACACCGACCAGGACCTCACGGCACACGACGCCGACCACGCGTCGCTCGTGCCGCTCCTCGGCCTCGCCGAGCCACAACTCGCGGTGCGCGCAGGCGTCCCGTACCTCCCGTGCCTCACCGCACTGGCCACGAGCCGGCCCACCGGCGACCTGGCACCGCCCGCGGACGACGCCACCCCGTGGCGGCTCACGCCGGTCGGCAGCACCCTCGACGCGCTCGCCCTCGCCCCGGCCCCCGAGGCGGCGCGTGCGCTGGAACCGGGCGAGATCCGGATCGCCGTACGTGCCGCCGGGCTCAACTTCCGGGACGTCCTGATCGCACTCGGCAGCTACCCCGGCAGCGCACCCCTCGGCACGGAGGCCGCAGGGGTGGTCACCGAGGTGGGGCCCGAGGTGACCGGCCTCGCCGTGGGCCACCGCGTCACCGGACTGTTCGCGGGCGGCATCGGGCCGGTGGCGGTCACGGACCGGCGACTGGTCACGCGCATCCCGCAGGGCTGGACGTTCGCACAGGCGGCGGCCGTCCCCGCCGCGTACCTCACCGCCTGGTACGCGCTGGTGGACCTGGCGGGGCTGCGGCCCGGGGAGCGGCTGCTCGTGCACTCCGCCGCGGGAGGTGTGGGGCAGGCCGCCGTGCACCTCGCCCGGCACCTCGGCGCCGAGGTGTACGGCACCGCGAGCACCGGGAAGTGGGGTGTGCTGCGGGAGCTGGGGCTGGACGAGGGCCGCATTGCGTCCTCCCGCACGCTGGAGTTCGAGGAATCCTTCCGCCGTGCGGCGAGGGACGACGGGCGCGGCGACGGGCTCGACGTCGTACTGAACTCCTTCACCGGCGAGTTCATCGACGCCTCGCTGCGCCTGCTCAGGCCCGGCGGCCGGTTCGTCGAGATGGGCAAGGCCGAGATACGGGAGCCGGACCAGGTGGCGGCGGACCACGGGGGTGTCTCCTACCGTGCGTTCGAGCTCCTCGACGCGGGTCCCGACCGGATCGCTGAGATCCTCGCCGAGCTGCTGCCGCTCCTGGCGCTGGGGGTGCTGCCACCGCTGCCGGTCGCCGCGCGTCCCGTGGCCCAGGCGTCCGCCGCGCTGCGCCATCTCGCCCAGGCACGCCACACCGGCAAACTCGTCCTGACGCTGCCGCACGCCCCGGACCCCGCAGGCACCGCACTGATCACCGGCGGCACCGGAACACTCGGCGCTCTCGCCGCGCGCCACCTCGTGACCAGGTACGGCATACGTCACCTGGTCCTCACCGGACGCCGCGGACCCGACGCACCCGGGGCCGGCGAACTGGCGGACCAGCTCGCCGCACTGGGCGCCGACGTCACCTTCGAGGCCTGCGACGCGTCCGACCGCGACGCACTGGCCGCCGTACTCGCCCGCGTCCCCGCCGCACACCCGCTGACCCTGGTGCTGCACGCGGCAGGCACCCTGGACGACGGGGTCCTGGGCTCGCTGGACGGCGAGCGGCTCGACACCGTACTGGCCCCGAAGGCCGGCGCCGCCCGCCATCTGCACGAGCTGACCCGCGACGCCGACCTGGCGGACCTGGTGTTCTTCTCGTCCCTGTCCGGCCTCGTGGGAGGCGCCGGACAGGCCAACTACGCGGCCGCCAACGCCTACCTGGACGCGCTCGCGGTCCAGCGGGCCGCCGCCGGGCTGCCGGCAACCTCCATCGCCTGGGGACTCTGGGCGGGCGACAGCGGCCTCACCGGGCACCTGGACAGCACCGACCGGGCCCGCATGTCCCGCGGTGGCGTCATCCCCATGGAGGCCGGACAAGGGCTCGCCCTGCTGGACGCCGCCCTCACGGAGCCCCGTCCGGCGGTCGCCGCCGCCCGCTTCCACCTCCCGCCCGGCACGGTGCCCGACGCGGTGCCGGCCGTACTCCGGTCACTGGTACGCGCCCCGGGGCGGCGCGCCGCAGCCCAGGCGCCGGCGGCCGGGACCGGGGAGCTGCGCGAGCGGCTCGCCGGACTGGCGGCCGCCGAGCGCACGGACGCGGTGCTCGCGCTCGTGCACTCCCACGTGGCCGCGGTGCTCGGCCACGCGGCCGCCGCGGACAAGGGCAGCGGAGGAGGCGGTACGCAGGACCGGGCGTTCAAGGAGATCGGCTTCGACTCACTCACCGCCCTGGAACTGCGCAACCGGCTCGCGACGGCCACCGGCCTGCGGCTCACCGCGACCACGGTCTTCGACCACCCCAGCCCCGGAGCACTCGCCCGGCACCTCACCGCCCGGCTGGTCCCCGAACAGGACACCCCGGAGCCCGTGCTCGCCGAACTGGCACGGTTCGAGGCCCTCGTTCCCGGCCTGGCACAGGGGACGCAGACGCATGCCGTCGTCCGCAGCAGGCTGCGCGCCGCGCTGCGCCGGCTCGACGAGGAAGGCGCCACCGCGCACACCCCCGACGTCCTCGCCGACACCGGGTACGGCAGTGCACCGGAGGACGGCGACGACCTCAGCCACGCCAGCGACGAGGAACTCTTCGCCGCGCTCGACAGCGAGATGGAAACGCCGGAACCCCGCTGACCCACTCCAGCAGCCCCACGGGAGCGCCAGTCATGTCAACCACCAACGAGGACCGGCTCCGCGACTACCTCAAGCGGGCCACCACAGACCTGCGCCGCACTCGCCAGCGGCTGCAGGAGGCCGAGGACCGCGACCACGAACCCCTCGCCATCGTGGGCAGCGCCTGCCGGCTCCCCGGCGGCGTGGACTCACCGGCCGGTCTCTGGCGACTGGTCACCGAGCGCCGGGACGCGATCTCGGCGTTCCCCGACGACCGCGGCTGGGACCTGGTGAGTCTCTACGACGAGAACCCGGCCACGCCCGGCACCACCTACACCAGGCACGGCGGCTTCCTCGACGCGCCCGGCGACTTCGATCCCGGCTTCTTCGGGATCGGGCCGCGCGAAGCTCTCACGATGGACCCGCAGCAGCGGCTGCTCCTGGAGACCGGCTGGGAAGCCATCGAGCGGGCCGGCATCGACCCGGTGTCGCTGCGTTCCTCCGACACCGGGGTCTTCGTGGGTCTGGTCGCGCAGGACTACGCCCCCCGCCCCCACGAGGTCCCCGGCGAACTCGACGGCTACTTCATGACCGGCAACGCCGCGAGCGTGGCCTCCGGCCGGATCGCCTACACGCTGGGGCTGGAAGGGCCGGCCGTCACGGTGGACACCGCCTGCTCCTCGTCGCTCGTCGCCCTGCACCTCGCAGGTCAGGCGCTGCGTGCGGGGGAGTGCGAACTCGCCCTGGTCGGCGGGGTCTGCGTGCTGGCGGGCACCCGGGTCTTCGTCGAGTTCAGCCGGCAGCGCGGCCTCGCGCCCGACGGACGCTGCAAGGCGTTCGCCGAGTCGGCCGACGGCACCGGTCTCGCCGAGGGCGCCGGGATGCTCCTGGTGGAACGCCTCTCCGACGCCCGGCGCAACGGGCACCCCGTCCTCGCCCTGGTACGCGGCAGCGCCGTCAACCAGGACGGCGCGAGCAACGGCCTCACCGCGCCCAACGGCACCGCGCAGGAACGCGTCATCCGGCGCGCCCTCGACCACGCCCGCCTCACCCCCGACGAGGTCGACGCCGTCGAGGCGCACGGCACCGGCACCACGCTCGGCGACCCCATCGAGGCGCACGCCCTGCTCGCCACGTACGGCCAGGGCCGCCCCGAGGGGCGACCGCTCCTCATCGGCTCGCTGAAGTCGAACATCGGACACACCCAGGCCGCCGCCGGGGTCGCCGGCATCATCAAGACCGTGGAGGCGCTCCGGCACGAGACGCTGCCCGCCACACTCCACGCCGACCGGCCCTCGCCCCACATCGACTGGGACTCCGGAGACGTCCGGCTGCTCACCGAACCCGCCGACTGGCCCCGCAGCCCGGGCAGGCCGCGCCGGGCCGCCGTCTCGTCCTTCGGCATCAGCGGCACCAACGCCCACGTCATCATCGAGGAAGCACCGGCGCCCGCCGGGGCCCCGGAGCCCGGCGCCGGCCGGCCGCCGCAGCCGGAGCCGCACCCCCAGCCACCCGTCCCGCACCCCTGGATCATCACGGCCCGCACCGACCCCGCCCTGCGCGACCACGCCCGGGCGCTGCTCGCCCACCTCGACGCCACGCCCGCCGCCCGCCCCGAGGACATCGCCCACTGGCTGGTCCACGGCCGCACCCGCTTCGAACGCCGGGCCGCAGTCGTCGCGACCGGGACGGACGCGCTGCGCGACGGACTGGCCGCACTCGCCGGGGGGAGGACCTGGCCCGGACTGGTGCTCGGGACCCCGCGCCCGGCCGGCCCCCTCGCCTTCGCCTTCTCGGGCCAGGGATCGCAACGCCCCGGCATGGGACGGGAACTGTACGAGGCGTACCCCGTCTTCGCCGAGGCGCTCGACGACGTCGTCGAGCAGCTCGCACCGCACCTGGCCGGCCACCTCGAACGGCCCCTCAAAGAGGTCATGTTCGCACCCGAAGCCACGCCCGAAGCGGCTCTCCTGGACCGCACCGGATACACCCAGCCGGCACTGTTCGCCTTCCAGGTCGCCCTGCTCCGGTTCCTGGCCGCCCACGGGCTGCGCCCCGACGCGGTCATCGGCCACTCCATCGGCGAACTCGCCGCCGCCCATGCCGCGGGCGCCCTGACCCTGCCGGACGCCGCCTCCCTCGTCGCGACCCGCGCCGTGCTGATGGAGCAACTCCCCTCGGGACAGGGCGCCATGCTCGCCGTCCAGGCCTCGGAACGGCACGTACTGCCACTGCTGCGCGCCCATCGGGACCGGCTGTCCGTCGCCGCCGTCAACGGGCCGCGCTCCACCGTCGTCTCGGGTGACACCGAGGCCGTCCGGTCGGTCGAGGAGCGCTGCGCCACGCTCGGCCACCGCACCCGCAGGCTGCGGGTGAGTCACGCCTTCCACTCCCCGCACATGGACCCCGTGGCCGGCGCGCTGCGGGCAGCCGGCGCCCGCCTCGACGTGCGGGCCCCGGAGATCCCCCTCGTCTCCAACCTCACCGGGGCCCGCGCGCGGCCCGACGAGTTCACCGCACCGGACCACTGGGCCGACCACGCCCGCGGCGCCGTCCGGTTCCACGACGGCATACGGGCCCTCGCGGAGCTCGGCACCACCACCTACCTGGAGATCGGGCCGGACACCACCCTCACCGCGCTGATCGCCCAGGCGCACCCCGAGGCGGTACAGCTGCCCACCCAGCGCGCCGGCCTGAGCAGGACCGAGGCCCTCGTGCTGGCCCTGGCCACCCTCGAACTGCACGGCCACGCCGTCAAGCGGCCGGCCGGTACGCCCGGGACGGCCCCCACGGACCTGCCCACCTATCCGTTCCAGCACGAACGCCACTGGCTCACCACGCCCGCGGCAGGCGCCGCCTCCGGCTCCCGGTCCGGGCACATCCCCGGCACCGAGGAAGCCGGCGTGCCCGGGAGCCCGGGGCCGGAACCGGGCGACAGCCGTCAACAGGACTCGTACGAAACCGGATTCGCCGTGCAGCTCGCCGCTGCCGCCGAAGGGGAGCACGAACGGCTCCTGCGGGACCGGATCCGCAGCCACGCCGCCGACGTACTCGGGCACACCGGACCCGACGCGCTCACCGACGACGACCAGTTCCAGGACATCGGACTGACGTCGTTCGCCCTGCTCGACCTCCGCAACCGCCTCTGCGAGGACACCCTCCTGGAACTCCCGCCCGTCGTCGTCTTCGACCACCCCACCCCGGCCGCGCTCGCCGCCCACCTGCACCGCACGCTGACGGAGCGGGAGTTGACAGCTTCAGAGGCGGTTTAGCCCGTCCCGACATGCTGGGCCACGCAGTGCCCGGACGCCGGCTGTTCCGCGTCGGGCCTCACCACCCCGACGTACAGCATGAAGGGACCTCCCATGAGCGACGGCCTGCCCACACGCCGGCTCGGCACCCTGGAAGTCGCCGCCCAGGGACTCGGCGGACTGGGTATCAGCGAGTTCTACGGGCCCACCGACGACGCCGAATCGATCGCCACCATCCACCGGGCGCTCGAACTGGGAGTCACGCTCATCGACACGGCCGATGTGTACGGTCACGGCGCGAGCGAGGAACTGATCGGCAAGGCCGTCGCCGGACACCGCCGCGAACAGGCCGTCATCGCGACCAAGTTCGGCGTCGTACGCTCCGGCAACGGCATCGGGCAGGCCGTGCGCGGCGACGCGGCGTACGTGAAGGAGGCCGCCGACGCCTCCCTGCAGCGGCTCGGCCTCGACCACATCGACCTGTACTTCCAGGCACGGGTGGACCCTGCCGTTCCGATCGAGGAGACCGTCGGCGCGCTCGGCGAGCTGGTCGCGGCCGGCAAGGTGCGGCACATCGGACTCTCCGAGGCGGCCGCCGGCACGATCCGGCGGGCGCACGCCGTCCACCCGATCACGGCCCTGCAGACCGAGTGGTCGCTCTGGTCCCGCGGCATCGAGGCGGAGATCGCGCCCACCGCCCGTGAGCTCGGCATCGGCATCGTGCCCAACGCCCCGCTCGGCCGCGGCTTCCTGACCGGCCGCTACCGGGACGTGTCCGCCTTCGCTCCCAGCGACTTCCGGCACGCCGCCCAGCCCAGGCTCGACGCCCGCAACCTGCCCCACAACCTCGCCCTCGTCGACCGGCTCGTCCCGCTCGCCGAGGCCCGCTCCGTCACCGTCGGCCAGCTCGCCCTCGCCTGGGTCCAGCACCGCGGCCCCGACGTCGTGCCGATCCCCGGCACACGTCGCACCGGCCACCTGGAGGAGAACCTCGCGGCCGCCGTCCTCGAACTCGACGCCGACGAACTGGCCGCCATCGAGAAGGCGTTCCCCGCCGACGAGGTCGCCGGCACCAGGCTGACGGAGTTCAGCCTGCAGTTCACCGACCGGTGATGGACACCCCGACCACGGCTCCTGCCCCCACCGCGAAGCCGGCACCGGCCGCACCCGAGCGCCCCGGGAGCCTGCCGCACGGCGAACCTCCCCCGGCCGCGCCGCCGCCCCCGCTGGGGGCCGCCCGGCCGGGCCGGCGGCGGTCCTGGCGCGCGGTACGCCGGGTGTGCGGCCTGCTGTTCTTCGTGGTGGTGCCCGTGGCCCTGCTCAGCTCGCTGATCATCTTCGCGCTCGGCCACCTGTCGCCCGTCGACCCGGCCGCGGCCAGGCTCGGCGAGAACGCCACGGCCGCGGACGTGGCCAGGCTGCACGAACTGTGGGGCCTGGACCGGCCGTTCGCCGAGCAGTACCTCTCCTGGCTCGGCCACGCCCTGACCGGGGACCTGGGCAGCTCCTACCTCACCGACATCCCGGTGGCCGACAGCATCGCCCAGCGGCTTCCCGTGGACCTGTCGGTCGCGCTGGTCGCGCTGGTGGCAGCCGTACTGATCGGGTTCCCGGCGGGGATCGCCGCCGGTACCCGGCCGGGCGGAGCCGTCGACCGGGTCGTGACCCTCCTCAGTTCGATCGCCGTGACCGTGCCGGTCTTCCTGCTCGGGATCTGGCTCGCCCTGCTGTTCGCAGTCCACCTCAAATGGCTGCCTGCCACCGGGTACGCGACGACGGCCACCGGCCTGGGCAACTGGCTGAGCCACGTCCTGCTGCCGGGCATCTCGCTGAGCCTGGTGGTGGCGGCCGCGCTCGCACGCCAGCTGCGCACCTCCCTGGCCGCCGCGCTCGCCGAGAAGTTCGTCGTCGGCGCGACCCTGCGGGGACTGACCGGGCGGCGCATCCTCTTCGCCCACGTGCTGCGGACCGCCGTCGGCCCCGCCCTGTCCCTGATCGGCCTCGAAGTGCCGGAGCTGCTGGGCGGCGCGGTCGTCGTGGAGGCCGTGTTCGGACTGCCCGGCCTCGGCCAGTACGCGCTCGGCGGAGCGGCCTCGCACGACACCGCCGTGGTCCAGGGCGTGCTGCTGGTCACCGTCGGGGTGGTGCTCCTGGCCAACCTGCTGGTCGACGCGCTCCTCGGGTGGCTGCGACCGGAGACCCGCAAGAGATGAACGTACGAGATGACCGGAAGAGATGAGCCGCCCACGATGACCTCGAAACTGCGTACGGCTCTGCCCACGCCCGCAGTGCGGACCGCCGCCGCGATCCTGCTCGTCATAGCGGTCCTGACGGCCTTCGGCGGGCTGCTCGCCCCCTACGACCCGCTCGCCCAGGACCCCGGCGCGATCATGACCGGACCCGGCGCCGACCACTTCTTCGGCACGGACGAACTGGGCCGGGACATCTTCAGCCGGCTGCTCGTCGGCACCAGGGCCACCATCCTCAGCGCTCTCGCCATGGTCGCGATCGAGGTCGTGGGCGGAGCCGTTCCCGGGATCGCGTCGGTACTGCTCGGCCGGCGCGGCTCCTTCGTCGCCCTTCGGACGGTCGACGCACTGCTGACCCTGCCCGGCGTGATCATCGCCATCGCCGTCGCGGGCATCTTCGGGAACGGACCCGCCACCACGGCGCTCGCCATCGGCGCACTGTTCGCGCCACGGCTCTTCCGCGTCGTGCGCGCCGAGGCGCTGGGTTTCGCCCACGCCCAGTACGTCGAGGCCGCCGAACTGCTGGGCGCCTCCCGGACCTGGCTGATCCGCCGGCACATCTGGCGCAAGACGCTGCCCACGCTCGGCGTGACCACCGCACTGAGCGCGGGCTACGCGGTGCTCGCCACGTCGAGCCTCGGGTTCCTCGGGCTCGGTGTCCAGCCGCCCGACCCCACCTGGGGAGGGATGCTCGCCGACAACGTCAAACAGCTGTGGCAGGACTCCTGGGGGCCGCTGTGGCCCGGACTGCTGATCGTGCTGACCGTGTGGTCGTGCAACGCCCTCGCCGACACGCTCCGCCGGGGAGCCGGACAGCAGGAACCCGTGCCCGGACTTCTGGAGGCGGCCGACCGTGGCTGACCGCACCCCCGCACCCACCGCGCCGGCCGGCGCCCTGCTCGAAGTGTCCGGACTCCGTCTCACCGTGCCCGGGGCCGGCGGCGTCACCGAGGTCGTGCACGGCGTCGACTTCACCCTGCGACGGGGCCGCACACTCGGTCTGGTGGGGGAGTCCGGCAGCGGGAAGACCCTCACCTGCCGGGCCGTGCTCGGCGTACTGCCGGACGGCTGCCGGGTCTCGGCCGGCTCCATCCGCTTCGACGGACAGGAGGTGACCGGGCTCGACCACGCCGGGTGGCTGCCCCTGCGGGCCGTACGGATCGGGGCCGTCTTCCAGGACCCCGGCTCCTTCCTCACCCCGTCGCGCACGGTCGGGACCCAGCTCGCCGAGGTGCTGCGGGTCAGGGGCGGGCACAGCAGACGTGCCGCCCGCACCCGCGCACTGGAACTGCTGTCCGAGGTCGGCCTGCGCGAACCCGCCCGGGTGGCACGGCAGATCCCCGGCCGGCTCTCCGGCGGGATGCAGCAACGCGTCATGCTCGCCCTCGCGGTGAGCTGCGGCCCCGATCTGCTCGTCGCCGACGAGCCGACCACCGCTCTCGACGTCCGCACCCAGCGCGACGTGCTCGGTCTCCTCGGCGAACTGCGCGAACGGCTCGGCCTCGCCCTGCTCTTCGTCTCGCACGACCTGGAGGTCGTCGCCGAACTCTGCGACGACATCGCGGTCTTCCGGCACGGCGAGATCGTCGAGGCGGCGCCGGCCGCCGAACTCGTCACGCGCCCCACCCATCCCTACAGCCGCACGCTGCTCACCGCCGCGGGGCTTCTCGAGGAGGAGGAGCGGTATGCCCGCCCCTGACACCCGGCCCGAGGGCGCCGGTGCGGCGCAGCCCGTTCTCCGCATCGACCGCCTGCGCGTGAGCCACCGCGACCCGCAGGGTGACCCGCACCCCGTCCTGAACGGGGCCGACCTCACCGTCGGCGCGGGCAGCATCACCGGCGTGATCGGCGAGAGCGGCTCGGGCAAGACGACCCTGGCACGGGCCGTCGTCGGGCTGGTGAGCCCGGCCGCCGGGACCATCAGCCTCGACGGCCGCGACATCACCCGGCTGCGCGGCCGGGCCCGCCGGGCGCTGCGCCGCAGCGGCGCGGTCCGACTGGTCTTCCAGGACCCGTTGCGCTCGCTCGACCCGGACCTGACCGCCGGGGAGAGCGTCGCCGAGGGGCCCGCCGTCAACCGGGAGGGCGACGCCGCCGCCCGCCGGGCCCGCGCTGCCGAGGCGCTCGTGCTCGTCGGCCTCGACCCCGGGCTCGCCGACCGCCGCCCCGGGCAGCTCTCGGGCGGTCAGCGCCAGCGCGTCGCCATCGCCCGCGCCCTCGTGGGCAACCCCCGGCTGCTGCTGTGCGACGAACCCGTCAGCGCACTCGACGCGGCCGGGCGCGGACAGGTGCTGCGACTGCTCGGCCGGCTCCGCGACGAGCTCGGCCTCGCCATCGTCGTGATCTCGCACGACCTGCCGAGCATGGCCGGCATCGCCGACCGCATCGCCGTGCTGCACGAGGGCCGGTTCGTCGAGGAAGGTCCCACGGACCGTCTCCTCACCGACCCCCAACACCCCTATACCCAGCTCCTTCTCGACGCCGCCCCCCGCACGCTTCGAGTCCGTATCGCGAGAGGAAACAAGTGAACGTACACAGCACATCCCCGGCCTGGCCGGCCCGTGGGCGCCGGAGGACGGCGGCCGCGGTACTGGCCATGGCCGGGTTGCTCACCGCGTGCAGCGGCAGCGGCACGACCTCGGCCGGGGACGCGCCGAACGCCACGCTCAACTGGTCCATGCCCAACCCCTCGACCTGGGACCCGGTCACCTCGCAGTCCGGGATCGACGTGACCCCGCTCAGCCTGGTGTACGACTCCGTCACCCGGCTCGGCCGCAAGGGCGAGGCTCAGCCCGGCGTCGCCACCTCCTGGGCGTACTCCAAGGACGGCCGGACCCTCACCTTCACGCTGCGCAAGAACCTGAAGTTCTCCGACGGCAGCGCGCTCGACGCGACGGCCGTGAAGAAGAGCCTGGAGCGCGGCAAGAAGCAGGCCGACTCGGGGATCGTCGGCCAGCTGACCACGATCGCTTCGATCGACGCCCCGGCGCCCACCACCCTGGTGCTCCACCTCAACCGCGAGGACTACGCGCTCCCGCTCGTGCTCGGCGGCAAGACCGGCATGGTCGTCAGCCCGGAAGCGGCCGGCGCCGACGCGAAGAAGGTCGCCACCAAGCCGGTCGGCTCCGGCCCCTACACCCTCACCAGCTACACCCCGGACGGGCAGGCCGTCCTCAAGAAGAACCCCGACTACTGGGACGCCAAGGACATCCACATCGACAACGTCACCCTGAAGTTCCTCGGCGACCCGCAGGCCATCGTCTCCTCGCTGCGCAGCGGTGAGACCCAGCTGGCCAGCTTCATCTCCGGTACCCAGGTGTCGGCGCTGAAGAAGTCGGGCGTCGACGTCGACGAGTTCCCGAGCTTCCAGGTCTCCAGCGTCGAGGTCAACGCGAAGCTCAAGCCGTTCGACAACCCGCTGTTCGTGCGGGCGATCAACCACGCCATCGACCGCAAGGCCCTGGTCAGGATCCTCAACGGGGGACACGGCGAACCCGCGGTGCAGTCCTTCCCGGAAGGCTATGTGGCCTACGACCCGGCGAGCGCGGATCTCTACCCGTACGATCCGGCCAAGGCCAAGTCCCTGCTGAAGCAGGCGGACTACGACGGCAAGCCGTTCCCGATCACCTGGTTCACCAGCCCCGGCGGCATCGACCGGCGGGTCGAGGCCGAACTCCTCCAGGACCAGCTGAAGAAGGTCGGCATCGCCACCACGCTGGAACAGATCCCGGTGGCGCAGGTGAGCGACAAAGTGTACGTCAAGCACCAGGTCGGCTTCTTCCCCAGCGGTGTCTTCGGCCGTGAGTCGCCCGCGCAGCTGCTGTCGTTCGCGAACACCCCGTACGGCACGTACGACCAGCCGGCCCTGACCGCGGCGCTCAAGGAGGCCGGGAAGCACCCGATCGACAGCGCCGGCTACCCGCAGGCCCTGCGCAAGGTCACCGCGCAGACGGTACGGAACGGCTCGAACATCATGCTCTTCACCTCGCCGTGGCTGTACGGCAGGTCCAAGAAGCTGTCCGAGCTGTCCCCGTACATCAACTCACCGCGCCTGGAAGGCGTCAGGCTGAGCGGCTGACCGCCGCGGCGAACCCGGGCGGGACCGGAACCGAGACGTTCCGGTCCCGTTCGGCGGCCTGCTGCGGCGCCGCGATCGCGGGCAGCGGCAGCCCGTGGTGCTCCCGGAGCGTCTTCCCGCGGTACTCGGTGCGGAACACCCCACGGCGCTGCAGGATCGGCACCACCTCGTCGACGAAGGCGGGCAGTCCGTCGAACGTGACGTCGGGCATCAGGGTGAAGCCGTCGACCGCTCCGGACTCGTACCACCGCTGGATCAGGTCCGCGACCTGTTCGGGTGCGCCCGCCGCGACGACATGGCCGCTGGTGCCGCCGCGCCGGATGATGTCGCGGACCGTGAGTCCCTCCAGGGCGAGACGGGCCGCCGGGCGGGAGTGGCCGCCGATGTCGGCCAGCCCGCCGCGCAGCGCGGCCGGCACCGGACGGTCCAGTTCCAGGTCGGCCGGGTGCAGACCGAGCTTCGCGGCGACGGCGTGCAGTGCGCCCTCGTTGTCCGACAGCTCGTCGAGTTCCTGCCGGCGCCGCAGCGCCTCCTCCTCCGTCCCACCGACGGTCGTGACGAGGCCGGGCAGGAACAGCACCGATCCGGCGGGCCTGCCGAACCCGGCCGCGCGGGAGCGGATGTCGCTGATGTCGGCCAGCGCCGCCTCCGGGTCGACGACGGCGCTGAACATCGCCTCGGCGGTGCGGGCCGTCAGCGTACGGACGCTGTCGGAGACACCCGCGTGGTAGATCACCGGGTAGCCCTGTTCCGAGGGCGGGAGATTGATCGGTCCGGCGACGCTGTAGTGCTCGCCCCGGTGCCCGACCGGCCGGATGCCCGCCATGTCGGCGTAGTGGCCGGCACCGACGTCGGCGACCAGCGCGTCGGGCTGCCAACTGTTCCACAGCTTCAGCACGACGGAGACGAACTCCTCGGCCCGGGTGTACCGCTCCGCCGGGCCCGGCTCACTCGCGGTGAAGTTCCCGGAGATGCGGGGACCCGACGTGGTGACGGCGTTCCAGCCGGCCCGGCCGTGGCTGATGAGGTCCAGGGCGCGGAACCGGCGGGCGATGTTGTACGGCTCGTTGAACGTCGTCGACGCCGTGCCGATCAGGCCTATCCGCTCGGTGACGACGGCCATCGCGGTGAGGATGAGCGTCGGCTCCAGGCCGTTGACGATCGGGTACTCGGTGAGATCGGCGTGCAGCCCGGGGACGTCGGCGAGGAAGACGGCGTCGAGAAGGCCGCGCTCGGCGACCCTCGCGACGTCGAGATAGCCCTCGATCCGGGCGAAGGCGACCGGGTCGGCGCCCGGCCACCGCCAGGCGCCGGGATGATGGCCCGCGGCCACGGGATGCACGTTGAGGTGCAGTTCGCGGGTGGCGTGCGAATCGGTGTGCGCAGGCACGACGGGGTCCTCCAGGCTCAAGACGGACGGGTGGGCCGCATCGTCCCACCGGGGCCTAAAGCGACCCTGAAACCGGAGGGCGTGGAGCCCGGAGGCCCGGCTCAGCGGCCCGGGTCCCGCACCACCACGCCTTCCAGCATCAGCTCCAGCACGCGGGTGCTCGCGTCCCGGCCGGGCGCGGAGTTCTCCCGTACCCAGCCCGCCGCGGTGAGCAGGTCGAAGAGTTCGTCGGGGGTGAGGTCGGCGCGCACCCGGCCCGCCTCCTGGGCGGCGGCGAGCAGGTCGGCCCCGCAGCCGTGCATCGCCGTACAGGCCACGTGCGAGGGCGTGCCCTCGTCGTACATCGACTCGGTCAGGATGCCGACGAGACCGCGGAAGGTGCTGATGTGCGCCACGGCGCTGGTCATCCAGTGGACGAGTGCGTCGAGTGGGTCACCGTCGGTGGCGCGTTCCCTGGCCGCCGCGACGAGGGTGTCCAGGCCGTCCCGGGTGGCGGCCTCGACGAGCGAGGCGCGGGTGGGGAAGTGCCGGTAGAGCGTCCCGATGGCCACCCCCGCCTGGCCCGCGATGTCCTCCAGCGACGCGTCCGAGCCGGATGCGGCGAAGGCCTTCCGGGCCGCTCCCAGGATGGCGTCGTAGTTGCGCCGGCCGTCCGCGCGCTTGGGGCGCTGGGCGATATAGGGCGTCTTCTCCATGGCCCGTTCCTCCCGCGGTTGACTACATGAGGCAGCCTCAGCTTAACTTGTTCCATAACCTGAGGCGACCTCAGGTTGACCGTCCCCCAAGGAGGCACCTCCATGTCCACCGAGACCAGTCCAGGAGCCGGGTCCAAGGCACAGGCCCCGCCCCAGGCGTCCCCCGCCGCCTGGAGGCTGGTGCTCCTCGCCGTCGTCGGCGCCGAGTTCATGCTCCAGCTCGACGGCACGATCGTGAACGTCGCACTGCCCGGCGCCCAGGCCGACCTGGGGATCGGGGTCACCGGCGCCTCCTGGGTGCTGAACGGCTTCTTCCTCGCCTTCGGCGGGCTCCTGCTGCTCGCCGGCCGGCTCGGCGACGTACTCGGTCACCGCCGGGTCTTCCTCTTCGGCATCGCCCTGGTGGGGGTGGCCTCGCTGCTCGCCGGCCTGGCACCCAACTTCCCCGTCCTGCTGAGCGGCCGGGTGCTGCAGGGAGCGGGGGCCGCCATCGCGGGGCCGACCGGTCTCGCGCTGCTCACCATCGAATTCGAGGGCGAGCGCCAGCTGAAGGCGTTCGGCCTGTATTCCACGGTCACCGGCCTCGGCGCGGCATCCGGAATGATCCTCGGCGGCATTCTCACCTGGGCCGGCGACTGGCGCTGGACCCTCCTGGTGAACGTCCCCATCGCGGCGGCCGTCCTGCTCGTCGCGAACAAGGTCCTCAGCCGAGGCGACGCACCCACCACCCGGCGCTCGCTCGGCGTGCCCAGCTCGGTCCTGGTCACCGGAGCACTGGTCGGACTCGTCTACGGACTGGTCCGCGCCGCCGAAGCCGGCTGGTCCGACACCTGGACCCTGGTCTCCCTCGGTGCCGCCGTGGTGCTGACCGCGGGACTGCTCGCAGTCGACTCGAAGTCGGCCGAACCCCTGCTCCCGCTGCGCGTCTTCGCCAGCCGGGAACGGGTCGGCGGATTCATCAGCCTCGTACTGCTGGCCGCCGTGCTGACCGGCTTCCTCTTCTACACGATCCAGTACCTGGACGCCGTCCTGGGATTCGGCGCCCTGAAGACCGGATTCGCGATTCTCCCCTTCGGCCTCGGCATCCTGCTCACCGTGCAGCTGCTCACCAAGTACCTGGCGGGCATCAGCCTCAAACTGCGCGGCATCCTCGGCCTGGTGCTGGTGGTCGGCGCGGTGCTCTGGCTCACCCGGCTCGACGGGCAGAGCAGCTACGCCACCGACGTACTGCCGCAGATCGTGCTGCTCGGCCTCGGTGTCGGACTGGCGATCGTGCCGGTCAACATGACCATCCTGTCCACCACGAGTCCCGAGGACACCGGCATCACCGCCGGAATCCTCCAGGCCGCCCTCACTGTCGGCGGCACGGTCGGTCTCGCCGTGCTCCTGCAGCCCTTCACCGCGGGCGACGGGAACATCGCCGAGAACATCTCCACGCTCTACACCTGGGCGGCGGGCATCGCCGGCGCCGGTCTGCTGGTCACCCTGGCGTTCTGGTTCGGCCCCGGGACCCGCAAGGCGGAGAGTGAGGTCGCCACCGGCCAGGAAGCGGCCGAACCCACGGCCGCACCGGTCGCCGAATAGGAGCCGGACGGCCGGGTGAGGAGCCGTGCCCCCGGCTCACCCGGCCGTCCTCCGGCCCGTAAGGCGATCGCCCGTTACCAGCGGACCGGAAGCTCCGGAAGGGTACGCACCATCAGGTCACTCACCGTGTGCACCTTCTCCGGGTCCACGGCCAGCCGCAGACCGGGCAGGTTCGCCGTGAGCACCTCCAGCGCCACGGTCAGCTCCAGCCGGGCGACGCCCGCACCGAGGCAGAAGTGAGCACCATGACCGAACGTCAGATGCTCCCGTGCGAGGGAGGGTTCACGGTCGAGCGAGAAGGAGTGCGGCTCCTCGAACACCGCGGGATCGACGTTCGCCCCGGTCAGACTGGCCAGCACCGCGCTGCCCCGGCCCACCGTCCCCGAGGCCAGCTCCACGTCCTCGGTGGCGACCCGCAGCAGAGAGGTGTCGACCGGCGGGTTGAGCCGCAGGATCTCCTCGACGGCCGCGGGGATGCGCCCCGGCTCCTCGACCAGCCTGCGGTAGCGCTCAGGCTCGGCGAGCAGCGACAGCGTGCCCCGCGACAGGGCCGCGGCGGTCGTCTCGTGACCGGCGACGATCAACGCCAGTACCAGACGCACCAGTTCCGGCTCGGTCAGCCGGTCCTTGCCGTCCCGGGCCTGGATGAGGTCATCGATCAGGTCCGTGCCGGGTTCCGCCCGCCGCCGCTTCAGCAGGTCCTCGATGTACGTGAGGAAGCCGGCCCCGTCGGCCGCGAAGGCCGCCGTGGTGAAGGACCGGAAGCGCTCCTGGTCCTCGCCCGTGATGCCGATGATCTCGCAGATCACCCGGATCGGCAGCCGGAAGCCGAACTGCGACACGAAGTCCAGCGGCGCCCCGGACTCCTTGAGTTCCTGCACCAGCTCGGCCGCGATCCGCTCCGTCACCGGACGCCACGAAGCCACCCGGCGGGCGGAGAAGGCGCCCGCCACGATCCTGCGCACCAGCGCATGGCGGCGGTCGGGCATGTTGGCCAGGAAGTCAGGATCGGCGGTCGTCGCATCCTCGCCGGGGAAGAACCCGGGCGCCCCCTCGTAGGAGAGCTCCCTGCTGAACCGCGGATCGGTGAGCACCTGCCGGGCGTCGGCATGCGCCACACCGAGGACGGCGTTCTGCCCACTGGGCATCCGTACCTCGTCGAGCAGCGCCGCGCGCAGCCGCCGGACGAGCTCCGGCGACGGCCCGCCGTCGGGGGCGGGGTCGAGCGGCAGAGCCGCCAAAGGACTGGTGGTCGTCATCCATCTGCTCCTCGGTCGGGGGATGCCCCGCGGCGGAACGCCGCAGGGCACACGCCCCCGAGTCTCGGAGAAGGTGCTGAATCACCCCTAAACGTCAAGGCGGCACGGGCGCACGGAAGTTGTGCCGTGCATTCTTTAGATCCGCACAAGAACGGCCTTGGCACCCGGCCCCACACTCGGTCCCTACCTCAGGCGCCCGCGCGCCCTCTGGAAAGGGACCTTTCCGATGTCGAGTTCACCCTTGGGGGGCGTGGCGGCCCGCCTGCCCTCGCTCACCGGGATGCGGTTCGTTGCCGCGCTCCTGGTCTTCGTCACCCACATCACCGTCACCGGCTTCTTCCACCCGGACACCGGGGCCACGCTGTTCCGTTACGCCTTCGCGTCCGGATGGCTCGGGGTGGAGTTCTTCTTCGTGCTGAGCGGTTTCGTGCTGACGTGGTCGGCCCGGTCCGGCGACACGGTCCCCCGCTTCTGGCGGCGCCGGCTCGCCAAGGTCTACCCCACCCATCTGGTGAGCTGGCTGGCCGCGCTGCTGCTCGCCCTCGCCGCAGGTGTCACGGTGACCACGGGGCAGACCGTGCCCAGTTTCCTCCTCGTCCATGCCTGGGTGCCCGATGTCGAGGTGATGCGCTCGCTCAACGTCCCCAGCTGGTCGCTCAGTTGCGAGCTGCTGTTCTATCTCGCCTTCCCCTTGCTGCACGGTCTGGTCCGGCGCATCGCCCCGGAGCGGCTCTGGGCCTGGGCGCTCGGCGTCGCGGGCGTGATCATGCTGCTGCCGCTCGCCGCCGACCTGCTGATCTCGGGCAGCCCGGCGCTCCCCGGCATGGACATGTCCCTGCATCAGAACTGGTTCCTGATCGCGTTCCCGCCGGTGCGGGCGCTCGACTTCGTCCTCGGCATCCTGATGGCCCGCATCGTGCTGACCGGCCGCCGGCTGCCGCTCCGGCTCCCCGGCGCCGTGCTGCTCACGCTCGTGGGATTCGCCGCGCAGATCGCGCTGGTGCCCACCCTGTACGGACTGACGATGACCACGGCGCTGCCGCTCGCGCTGCTCGTCGCCGCCGGGGCGAACGCGGACGTCAGCGGGGCCGGATCCCCGCTGCGCGGCCGGACCATGGTGCGGCTGGGCGAGATCTCCTTCGCCCTGTACATGTTCCACTACCTGGTCATCGACTTCGCCCACCGCCAGCTGGGTGCCACCCGCAGCTGGGACGTGCCGGCCGCGCTCGGCCTCGCCCTGCTGCTGCTCGCCGCCGCCTCGGCCGTCGCCTGGCTCTCGTACACCTTCGTCGAGCAGCCGGTGATGCGCCGCTGGAGCCGCCCCCGCGAGGCCGCCGGCTCCCGGCCCGGCCCCGTCGCACCCGCAGCAGGGGGCGGGGACGCCCCGGACGCCACCGACGAGGAACAGAAGAGGGTTGAGGCATGACCTGGTTCGATCTGAACGAAGAGCAGTTGCGGGAGTACCGCGTCACCACCCCCGAACCGCCGGAGCTCGACGCCTGGTGGACCGACCGCATCGAGCGGGCCCGCCGCCGGGCACAGCCCGCGTCGGTCGTCCGCCACCAGGACGAGCTGTACGGAGAACTCCCCGTCTACGACGTCGAGTTCTCCGGCGACGACGGGGAGCGGGTGCACGCCTGGTACCTCCGCCCGGTCGGCACCGAGGACGCCGGGGGAGGGGAACCGCTGCCCGTCGTCGTGACCTTCCTCGGCTACGGCGCCGACCGGGGGCTCCCCGTCGAGCACACGGCCGTGCCCGTCGCCGGATACGCCCAGCTCGTCGTCGACACCCGGGGCCAGGGCGGCGCCCTCACCCGGGACACCGCCGACCCCGGCGCGGGTCCGCAGTACCCGTCGCTGATCACGCGCGGCATCCTCGACCCCGACACGTACTACTACAGCCGGGTGTACGTCGACGCCGTCCGGGCCGTCGACACCGCGGCCGAGCTGCCGGGCGTCGACCCGGAGCTGATCGCCGTCAGCGGGGCCAGCCAGGGCGGCGGGCTCGCCCTCGCCGCCGCCGCGCTGAGCGGCGACCTGGTCAAGGTGTGCCAGGCCGACGTGCCCTTCCTCTGCGACTTCCAGCGCGCCATCACCGTGTCGCCCGCCACCCCGTACGCCGAGATCGCCCGCTACATCGCCGCGCACCCCCGCACCGAGGAACGGGTGCGGGACACCCTGCGGTACGTGGACGCCGCACTGCTCGCCCGTCGCATCACCGCCGACACGCTCGTCACCGTCGGCCTGATGGACGAGATCTGCCCGCCCTCCACCGTCTACGGCGCCTTCCACGAGATCGGTGCGACGAAGGAGATCCACCCGTCGCCGTTCCGCGGACACCCGATCCCGCGCAGCTACGCCGACGTCATGGAGCACACGCTGCGCCACCTGCGGACCCACCTCAAGCGCTGACCCGCACCGCGGCCGACGCACCAGCTGAGAAGAACGAAGAATGAGGAGCCCAACACCATGACCGCGATATCCGTGCTCGACCAGGGACCCGTACGGGCGGGCGGCGAACCGGGGCACGCACTGCACGACACCGTCGAGCTCGCCCGCTACGCAGAGCAACTGGGCTACCGGCGGCACTGGGTGGCCGAACACCACTCCACCGCCATGATGGGCACCTCGGCCCCCGAGATCCTGATCGGCCACCTCGCGGCCCTCACCAGCACGCTCCGGCTCGGCACCGGCGGAATGATGCTGCCCAACCACCGCCCGCTCCACCTGGCCGAGCAGTTCCGCACCCTCAACGCGCTGTACCCGGGCCGGATCGACCTCGGCGTCGGCCGGTCCTCGGGCACGGGCGACGAGACGACCGCGCGGGCCCTCGGCTGGACCCCTGAACGCCGGGACACCTTCGACGAGCAGCTCGCCGAACTCCTCGGCCACGGCGGCGTCCGCCCGCTGCCCGCGGAGCACCCCTACGCGGCGCTGCGCGCCGTGCCCGCGGAGATCCCGCTGCCCCCGGTCTACGTACTCGGTTCCAGCGTCGCCTCCGCGGAACGCACCGCCCGCGCCGGGCTTCCGTACGCCTTCTTCGCCGCGTACGTGAACCCCGAGACCGCCGTCGCGGCGCTGCGGCGCTACCGCGAGGTGTTCACCCCGGCACGGGACGGGGACCTGCCGTACACCGTGCTGGCCCTGCGGGTCTGGGCCGGTGAGGACGACGAGCACGCCGCGCGCCTGGCCGCACCCGGCAAGCTCGCGGTGCTGCAGATCCGCACCGGCCGCGACCCGCGCCTGGTGCCCGTCGAGACGGCGCTCGCCCACCGCCTCAGCGAGGCGGAGCGCGCGGCCGAGGCCTCGCTCGACCAGCGCTCCGACGTGATCGGCGGCCCGGAAGCGGTCCGCGACCGGCTCACCTCGCTGATCGAGGCCTCCGGCGCCGACGAGGTCATGGCGCTGACCAACACCTTCGACCCCGTGGAGCGCCGGGCCTCCTACCGCAGGCTCGCCGAGGCCTTGGACGTCACGCCTCTCACGCCTGGTCCTGCGGCTCTTCGGCGCCCTCGCCGGACAGTGTGAGGGCCCCGGACGGGCACAGCGCGGCAGCCTCTCGCACGGCCTCGTACTGTGCCTCGTCCGGTACCTCCGCCAGCACGACGGTCAGCCCGTCGTCGTCGTGGTCGAAGACCTCGCCGGCGCTGAGCACGCAGAGCCCCGCGCCGATGCACAGGTCCCGATCAGCGGCGATCCGCATGATGTTCCTTCTCTCTCTGCCGGGTGTCACCAGGTGACGGGAAGGGTCACGAGGCCCTGCATGGTGCCGCTCTGACGCATCTTCAGTTCAGTCGTCGGCACGGCCGGCCGCAGCTGCGGGAGCCGGCGCAGGAGTGTCTCGAACGCCACCTCCAGCTGGGTGCGGGCCAGGCTCTGGCCCAGGCACTGGTGGATGCCGAACCCGAACGTGAGGTGCTGGCGGCTGCCGCGCGCGAGATCGAAGGTGTACGGGTCGTCGTGGACGGCGGGGTCCCGGTTCGCCATCGTGGACGAGATGACGATCCCGTCGCCGGCCTTGAGCCGGCGCCCGGCTATGTCGATGTCCTCGGTGACCCAGCGCACCCCGCCGAAGTCGGTGACCGCGGTGATCCGCAGCAGTTCCTCCACGGCGGACTGGATCGTCACCCGGCCCTCGCGGAGCGCCTCCAGCTGGTCCGGATGGTCGAACAGCGCCACCAGGCTCAGCGGAATCATCGACGAAGTGGTCTCCAGGCCCGCGATGAGCAGCACCATGGACAGCTGCACCAGCTCCTCGTGGCCGACCTCGCCGTCCAGCACCCGGCGGGCCAGCCGGCCCAGCAGCTCGTCGCCCGGATTCTTCTCCTGTGCGGTGACCAGCTTGTCGAGATAGCCGAACAGCGCCTTGCCGGCCGCGTTCGTCTGGTCCTCGTCCCGCGCCTGCATGACGCCGGCCGTGGCTTCCTGGAAGAAGTCGTGGTCCTCGTACGGAATTCCGAGAAGCGCCGACATCGCGAGCCCGGGGATCGGCACCGCGAAGTCCGGCACCAGGTCGGACGGCGGCCCCTTCTTCTCGATCGCGTCGATCAGCCCGTTGATGTCGGACTCGATGCGCGGACGCAGTGCGCGCGCGTGCTTCAGGCCGAACTCCGGATTGAGCAGCCGGCGGTGCAGATCGTGCGAGGGCGGATCCTCGCCGACGAGCACCAGTTTCCGGGCCTCCTCGGCCCCCAGGTGCGGAGCCATGGTCGGGTATGCGTCAAAGCTGCGGTCGGACGAGAGCCGGGGATCCGAGAGGATCTCCCTGCTCTCCGCGTAACCGGTGAAAAGCCACACCCTGCGGCCGTTCCACAGCGTGACCTCGTTCAGCGGGCCGCGTTCCGCGATCTCACGGTACGAGTCCGGCGGCTGGTAAGGGCACGTGCGGCGCTGCGGGAACGGCGGCGCCTCGACCTGGTCGGCTGACAATGCGGGCCTCCGTGATCTTCGTACGGGAGAGTCGTTCCCGTACGGACGAATCCTGCGAAGAATGAGTTTTCGAAGAAGGTAGCCAATCGCCAAATGGCCGTGCAACGAGCAGTCGTGATGCATTTACCGCGGCTGAAGACGCGCGTTGCAGCGGGTTTAGCGAACGGCAAGAACGGCCTTGGCGGAGCCTTGGCAGACCCGTCGACACTGGCCGTCGACCGGCGCCGTCGTGCGCACTCAACTGCCGTGCAACGGCAAGAGGGGATTCCCGTGCGGATCGGAATAACGTATCTCGGCATTTCACCCGAGGTCGACGGGCGAGCGGCCCGGGAGAAGTACGGCGAGTTCTTCCGGCAGGTCGAATGGGCCAATGGCAAAGGCTTCTCCGGAATATGGATCACCGAGCACCACTTCTCCGGCTACAGCCTCAGTGCGTCGCCCCTCCTGCTGCTCACCCGGGCCGCCGCGCTCGCTCCGGACCTGCGGATCGGCACCGGGATCCTGGTCCTGCCCCTGTGGGACCCGGTCCGGCTGGCCGCGGACATCGGCACGCTCGACACGCTCTCCGACGGCCGGCTCGACGTGGGCATCGGCCGCGGCTACCAGCCGCACGAGTTCCGCGGCTTCGGGCGTGATCTCGACGAGAGCCGCGCCCGGTTCGAGGAGGCGACCGACCTGCTCGTGCGGCTGCTCGACGGCCCGGTGGACGGGTTCGAGGGGAAGTACCACGCGATCCAGGCACCGGTGACGGTGCTGCCCCGGCCGGTGCAGTCACCCCGCCCACCGGTCTGGCTGGCGGCCGTCAGCCCCGAGTCCACCCGGTTCGCGGTGCAACGGGGCTTCAACCTGCTGGGTCTCGCCCTCGCCACGCCGGCCGAACTCGCCAAGAACTGGCAGACCGCCCAGGACCTCGCCGCGGAGCACGGCGTGAGCACGGAGGGCATCGAATACGGGGTCAACCGCTTCGTGTACTGCGGCACCGACCCGCAGGCCCGTCGACTGGCGGCGCGCGAGGTCGCCCGGCAGATCCAGACCTCCCGCGCACTGGCGCAGGGCTCCGTCCCGGACGGCGGCCTGCCCCCGCTGCCCGGCCACATCGATCCGGCCGACGAGGCGCTGGCGGCCGAACGGCTGCTCGCCGGGTCGCCCGGCGAGATCCGGGAACAGCTCACGGCACTCGCCGAGGCGGGTGTGACCCAGGTGAACGCGGCCTTCGAGTACGGGGCGCTGCCGGCCGACATCGTCACCGCCTCGATGGAGCTGTTCGCGGCGCAGGTGCTCTGAGCGCGGCGGGGCGCGCACCGGGGATCTGCGGAGGTCCCCTTCCCAAGACCCCGTAAGCAGTCCAGGATGTGTCCCCCCGCGACTCGCGTGCGAGGCGTCGTCGCGCAAGGCCGGGCACGGCCTTGTGTGGAAGGATCTGCCGAGTACGTCACTCGGGGGCGCGCCCGCAGAGTCCTTGCCGGCGCGCCTTCGAGCACCTGAGGACCGGGGCCTGGGAGAGGGTGCCATGCGCACTGGGCGACGTCGACGGCACACCGGTGCGCGGCACCGGAGGCCCCGGACCGGCCACGGCATGCACACCCCGCGTGCCACGTGTCAGTACCTGGACTAGGAGTACCCGGCATGGACTTCGGACTCGTCCTGCAGACCGACCCGCCCGCCTCGGCCGTCGTCGGCCTGATGCGCCGCGCCGAACGCAACGGCTTCCGCTACGGCTGGACATTCGACTCGGCGGTGCTCTGGCAGGAGCCCTTCGTCATCTACAGCCGCATCCTCGAACACACCGAACGCCTCGTGGTCGGCCCCATGGTGACCAACCCGTCCACCCGCACCTGGGAGGTCACCGCCTCGACGTTCGCCACCCTCAACGAGATGTACGGCAACCGGACGGTCTGCGGCATCGGGCGCGGCGACTCGGCGATGCGGGTGGCCGGACGCAAACCCAACACCCTGGCCAGGCTCGGCGAGGCCATCGACGCCATCCGCGACCTCGCGGAGGGGCGCGAGACCAGCGTCGACGGGCAGCGGATCCAGATCCCCTGGATCAAGGACGGCCGGCTGCCCGTCTGGATGGGCGCGTACGGCCCCAAGGCGCTCGCACTGGCCGGGCAGAAGGCCGACGGCTTCATCCTGCAGCTCGCCGACCCCTTCCTCACCGAATGGATGATCAAAGCGGTACGGGACGCAGCGGCAGAGGCCGGCCGGGACCCGGACGCCGTGACGATCTGCGTGGCCGCGCCCGCCTACGTGAGCGACGACCTCGACCACGCCCGCGAGCAGTGCCGCTGGTTCGGCGGCATGGTCGGCAACCACGTGGCCGACCTGGTCACCCGGTACGGCGAGCACTCCGGGCTCGTGCCCGAGGCCCTGACGGAGTACATCGCGGGCCGGGCGGGCTACGACTACAGCCACCACGGCCGCGCCGGAAACCCCGACACGACCTTCGTACCGGACGAGATCGTCGACCGGTTCTGCCTGCTGGGGCCGGTCGAGGCGCACATCGAGAAGCTCCGGGCCCTGCGCGACCTGGGCGTCGACCAGTTCGCCGTCTACAACATGCACGACGCCCGGGAGGCCACCATCGACGCCTACGGCGCCGAGATCATCCCCGCCCTCTCCGACTGACCGCGTCCCCCGGTTGCACGCACCCCGCGCCCCGCCCGCACGGCACATCTCCGAGCGAAGGGTCCAGCCGCCATGACATCGACCGTCCCGCCGCCACCACCCCGGGATCGGATAGCCGACGCCCCGGGCCGCGTCGAGCTCGCCCCCGGCGCCGTCCCCACCGACAGCCGGTTCGTCAACGAGGACCTGCTGCCCGTCCCGCTGGAGCGGCGCAACTGGACGACGTACAACTTCGCCGCGCTCTGGGTCGGCATGGCCCACAACATTCCGTCCTGGCTGCTCGCCTCCGGCCTCGTCGCCCTCGGCATGGACTGGAAGCAGGCCGTCCTCACCATCGCGCTCGCCAACCTGATCGTGCTCGGGCCGATGCTGCTCACCGGCCACGCCGGACCGAAGTACGGCATCCCGTTCCCCGTGCTGGCCCGCGCCTCGTTCGGGCTGCGCGGCGCCAATCTGCCCGCGCTGATCCGGGCAGCGGTGGCGTGTGCCTGGTTCGGCATCCAGACCTGGATCGGCGGCGTCGGCATCTTCACCCTGCTCGGGAAGATCTTCGGCGGCTGGGCGCAGGCATCCGAGATCGGCGGCCAGCCGTGGACGCTCTGGGTCTGTTTCGCCGCGTTCTGGGCCCTCGAACTCGCCATCATCTACCGGGGCATGGACACCTTGCGCCGGTTCGAGAACTGGGCGGCGCCCTTCGTCATCGTCGGCGCGGTGGTGCTGCTGGTCTGGGTCGCCGTCAAGGCGGGCGGATTCGGTCCGCTGCTGGACCAGCCGTCGAAGCTCGGCTGGGGCAAGGAGTTCTGGCCGGTGTTCTTCCCGTCCCTGATGGGGATGATCGCGTTCTGGGCGACGCTCTCGCTGAACATCCCCGACTTCACCCGCTTCGGGGCCGGCCAACGCGCGCAGATCCGCGGCCAGTCGTTCGGGCTGCCCACCACCATGACGCTGTTCGCACTGCTCTCGGTGCTGGTGACCTCCGGCTCGCAGGCGGTGTACGGCGAGGCGATCTGGGACCCGGTCCAGCTGGTCGCCAGGACCGACAACGTCTTCGGGCTGCTCTACGCCCTGGTGACGGTGCTGGTCGCCACGGTCTCGGTGAACATCGCGGCGAACGTGGTGTCACCCGCGTACGACCTGGCGAACCTCGCGCCGAAGCTCGTCAACTTCCGTACCGGGGCACTGGTCACGGGGGTCGTCGGCGTGCTGATCATGCCGTGGAAACTGACCGGGACGCCCGAGCTGTACATCTTCACCTGGCTCGGTCTCGTCGGCGGACTGCTCGGTACGGTCGCCGGCATCCTGATCGCCGACTACTGGATCGTCCGGCGCACCGTGCTGGACCTCGCCGATCTCTACCGGCCCGGCGGCCGCTACTGGTACACGAACGGCTGGAACTGGCGGGCCGTCACCGCCTTCGCCGTCGGCGGCCTCCTCGCGATCGGCGGATCGCACTCGGAGCCCGGCAAGGGACCGTTCCCGGCCGACGGGCTGATCCCGTTCCTGAAACCCCTCGCCGACTACGGCTGGGCGGTCGGGCTGGCCTCGTCGCTGGTGCTGTACGTGGTGCTCACCGGCCGGCCCGGCCTCACGCCGTCTTCGTCGAACGGCCCAGCAGCGCGTTGATGTCGAACGTGTCGTCCGGAGCGGGGGTGGTCGTGGGCACCGGCTTGTCGAAGGCGGAGAAGTCCGCGGCCGCGTCCGCCCCGTTACCGCGGACGGTCAGCCGCAGCGGATAGGGCTTGCCGGTGGCCGCCACGTACAGGGTAACGGTCGTGCGGTCCCGCACCCTCGTCAGCGGGACGACGGACGCCTTGCCGAGCGAGGTCTTCGCCGCCTTGTTGAGCGTGCCGGTGTCGTTGTCCGCGTTGTCGCTGACCAGCTTCTGGAAGGTGTTGAGATCGCAGCCCTTCGTCAGGGCGCGCAGCCGGGCGTCGTCGGCCGAGCCCCGCATGAAGCGGTCGCCCAGGATCGCGGCGAAGGCCGACCCGCCGTCCGGGACCTGGTTCTTCCAGAAGTCCGCGTCCGGTTTGAGCCACACGTCGTCGCCGCGCTTGATGATCTGTACGGACCCCTGGCTCCTGCCGAGGTCCACCGAGCCGTTGCAGTTGCCGTCCCGGTCCAGGGTGAGGTCGAGGGACATCGGCGTACTGCCCCTGCCCAGGTCCCCGTTCGTGCGCAGGTGCATGGAGTGCGCGCCGAGCAGTGCGTCACGTGAGCGGTCGGCGATCTGCTGGGCGGTCAGGCGGTCGATGTCGTCCGCCCGCGCCACGCCGCTGCCGATGACGCCGCTGCCGGTGACGGAGAGCACGATCGCCGCAGTCCATGCGGCCGGGCGTGTGCCGAGGTGTGGACCGGTCACGTCGCCTCCTCGAAAGGTCCTGGCGGGGCTGTTCAGGTCTGCGGTCCGATCTTTCGAGCGTACGCCGGGGCAGGGGTGGCCGCCCGACGGAGTGACGGCGTTCGGGTGGGTACTCAGCGTGACGTCCTGCGATGTTTTCGGTTAGGGATACGCGAGGCACGGTGCCAGGGCACCGGGTTCGTCACGACCGAGAGGAAAACATGAAGAAGTCCATGGGAAGTCTGTCCGCCGCCGTGCTGCGGGGCGCCGCGGCCGCGGGGCTGACCGCGGCACTCGGGGTCTGCGCCCCTCTGGCCACGGCGGCCTCGGCAGCCGCGCCGACGGCGACGCCGCCGGGGCTGTCCTGCGAGACGGGCAAGCACGCCGTCGACGACTACACCGGCTACGCGCTGTGCCGGAACAACGGTGGCGCGACGCAGACCTTCTGGGTACACCTGGTCTGCGGCTGGTCCCCGGACGTCGACGGCGAACAGGTCACGCTCAACCCGGGTCAGTCCGGCCAGTCGACCGCGCACTGCGCCGGCCTCGGTACCGGGATCGGCGAGATCACCGTCCAGCCGTAGAACCGCCGACGCGCGGTTGAGCGGACCGCTCCGACTCGTTACCCTCCAGTAAGTTCGTTCGGGCGGACAGGTGCGGGCACCTGACGGTACGAGGGAGGCGGTCAGCACATGTCCTCAGTGGATTCCACCGGAGCGGACGTCGAGGCCCCGGCCGGACTGGCGGCCGGCGCCCGGGCGCTGGCCGCCGGGGACGCAAGTTCCACCCAGCTGGTCTCCGCCGCCCTCGCCCGGATCGAGGCGAGCCAGGGCACCCTCAACGCCTTCCGGCACCTGCGCACCGAGGCCGCGCTGGCCGAGGCCGCCGAGGCCGACCGCCGGCTCGCCGCCGGGGAGCGGCTGCCGCTGCTCGGGGTGCCCGTCGCGGTCAAGGACGACACCGATGTGGCCGGGATGCCGACGTACTTCGGCTGCGCCGGTGAGCGCCCCCTCGCGACCGCGGACAGCGAGGCGGTGCGCCGGCTGCGCGCCGCCGGAGCCGTGATCGTCGGCAAGACCAACTCCTGCGAACTGGGCCAGTGGCCGTTCACCGAGGGGCCTGCCTTCGGCGCCACCCGCAATCCGTGGAACACGGACCACACCCCGGGCGGTTCGTCCGGCGGGTCGGCGGCCGCCGTCGCCGCCGGCCTGGTGCCCGCCGCCCTCGGCTCCGACGGCGCCGGGTCCGTCCGCATCCCCGCGGCCTGGACCCACCTCGTCGGCATCAAACCGCAGCGCGGCCGGATCTCCGTGCACCCCCACAGCGACGCCTTCCAGGGCCTCACCGTCAACGGCCCGCTGGCCAGGACCGTCGCGGACGCCGCCCTGCTGCTGGACGCCGTCGCCGGCGCGCACCCCGACGACCCGCACCGCCCACCGCCCGTCCAGGCCTCCGCCGCCGCCCGCCGCGACCCGGGCAGACTGCGCATCGCGCTCGCCTGGCGGCCCCCGCTCACCCTCACGGGGAGCGCGCCCCACCCCGACGTGCGACGCGCCGTCACGGAACTCGCCGAGGCCCTGGCCCGGCTCGGCCACCACGTCGAGGAGGCCAGGCCCCGCTACGGACTGATCGGCCTCGGCTTCGTCCCGCGCGCCACCGCGGGAATCGCCGAGCTCGCCGCACTGCACCCCGAGCCCGCGCTGCTGGACGCACGCACCCGCAGCGTTCTGCGCACCGGCACCCGGCTGGGCGGCCGGGTGGTGCGGGCGGCCAGGGAGCGGGAGGTGCGCCAGCACCGCCGGATCGGCGCCCTGTTCCACCCGCCACGCGGCCGGGGCGGCCCGGGATTCGACGTGCTGCTCACCCCGACCACCGCCCTGCCGCCGCCCCGCATCGGCAGGTTCGACGGCCTGAGCGCCTGGCGCACGGACGTGGCGATCGCCGAGGCCTGCCCGTACGCCTGGCCCTGGAACGTCCTGGGCTGGCCCGGGATCAACGTCCCGGCGGGCTTCACCTGCGACGGCCTCCCCGTCGGGGCCCAGCTGCTGGGCCCCTCCCGCAGCGAGGAACGGCTGATCTCGCTGGCCGCCCAGCTGGAGGCCGACCGCCGCTGGTACGAGCACCGACCGCCCCCGTTCGCACCGTAGCGGCCGCCCGCGCACCGGCCTGCGGCCCGAGCACGGAGCTCGGTGAGGGTCCCGGTCCGGCAGCGTCCACGAGCCGGGGCTCGTCACCCCTCGCTCGCCGGAGCACCGACCGGCGCCGGCGCCCCGTGCCCCAGGAACTCCAGCAGAGCGGCGGTGAATGCCTGCGGGTTCTCCTCCGCGACCCAGTGCGCCGTGCCCGGCACGACGCATCCGGTCACCCGGTCGGCCACCTCACGCATCATCTCCCCGATGAGCGCTCCCGAGGTGCTCATGGCTCCGCCGACCGCCAGCACCGGCACGGTCAGCCTGCCGTTGCGCGCCAGCGCCGCACGATTGTCGGCCGCGTCCTGATCGAAGGCCCGGTAGAGCTCGAAGCCCGCCCGCATCGCGCCCGGCGCGGAGTAGGCCGCCACATACGTCTCGAAGTCGCTGTCCGTGATCGCCGACGGATCGGAGTTGCGCACGGCGAAGAAGGCCTGGAGGTACTGCCGTTCGCGCCCCGCGACCAGCATCTCCGCCACGTCCCGCGCCCCGTGGAAGGCGAAGTGCCACACGCGCGGATCGCTGCGCAGCCGGTCGAAGACCTCGGTGCCCGGCAACGGGGCGTCCACCGCCACGAGATGTGAGACGTCGTCGCGGAACTGCTGGGCGTACGCGTAGGCGACCATCAGGCCGATGTCGTGACCGGCCATCACCACCGGCCGGTGCAGACCGAGATGCTCGTGCAACAGGCGGTGGATGTCCCGCGCCACCGTCCACTTGTCGTAACCGCCGGCCGGCCGGAAGGAGTGACCGGCACCGCGGTAGTCGGGGGCGATCACCCGGAACCCGGCCTCGGTCAGCGGCGTGATCACCCGGTGCCACTCCCACCAGGTCTGCGGGAAGCCGTGCAGCAGCACGATGACGCGGTCCCCCTGACCGGCGCTCACGTAGTGCAGTCTCAGCCCCGGCTCCACATCGGCCATGCCGTGCGTGACGGTGGGCGGGGCCGGTCGGTCCCGGTGGGATGACGGCATGATCGGGTCTCCTGTGCTGGAGGGTGGGGTGCCGGTCGGCCCGGGTGGCACCCGGCACCGTCCTGGGCCGGTCGGCCGTGACTCCACCACCGTGCGCCCACCGAACCGACAGCACAAGTGAAATGATCTGTATCTACTGTTAACTTCAGCTGCATGCTCGATATGAGGCGCATGCAGGTGCTGCGCGCAGTGGTCACCAGTGGATCGGTCACCGCGGCGGCGGCGAACCTCGGCTACACCCCGTCCGCCATCAGCCAGCAGGTGTCGGCCCTGGAGAAGGAGGCCGCCACGCCGTTGCTGGAGCGGGCAGGCCGCGGCGTCCGCCCCACCGAGGCGGGACGCCTGCTCAGTGGTTACGCCGCCACGCTCGCCGGGACCGTCGCAGAGGCGGAGACGGCGCTGGCCGACCTCCGGGAGGGCCGCACCGGGCAGGTGGCCGTCCGTTACTTCGGCACGGCGGGAGCCCCGTTGATGGCCCCCGCGCTGGCCCGGCTGCGGGGAAGTCACCCCGGCGTACGGTTCGACCTCAGGCTGATCGATCCCGATGACCCGCTGCTCGAGGTCAGGCAGGGGCGGGCCGATCTCGCCGTGGTGGTGCGGCCCCCGGACGGGGCGCCGGCCGGTCTGCGACTGCTGCCCCTGCTGGAGGACCCCTACCGGGCGGTGCTGCCCGCGGGCCATCCGCTCGCCGGCCGGCCGGTGCTCGCCCTGGGCGATCTCGCCGACGAGCCCTGGGTGGGCAGCGAACGCTCGTCCGACCCCTGCCAGGCGCTGGTGCTCGACGCGTGCGCGGCGGCGGGGTTCGACCCCGGGTTCGTGGTGGAGAGCGGTGACTACGCCACGGCGCTGGGCTTCGTGGCCGCGGGCCTGGGCGTGGCCCTGGTTCCGCGGCTCGGGCTGCGCGCCGTTCCCGCGGGCGTCGTCGTCCGCGAGGTCCGGGCTCCCGAACCCGTCAGGTCGATCTGCGCCGCGGTGCGCGAGTCCATGGAAGTCCCGCCCGCCGTGCGCGCGTTGCTCGACGCCCTGACGGAGGCCGCCCACGGCCTGGACGATGCCGGCGCGGCGGCGCACCGGGCGGGCTGAGCCCTACGGCACCCGGGCGGTCCACTCGGCGGTGCCGAACTTCGTGCGGACGAGTTCTTCGGCCCGGTCCTGCTCGTCCTGGGTCACCTTGCCGACGGTGAGCCCGTGCCGGTCGCGGAACGACTCGATCATGCGGGCGATGACGGCCTGGCGGGGGAGCCCGGTCTGCCGGCGGAGCGGGTCGACGCGCTTCCTGGCGCTCCCGGTCCCCTTGTCGGACAGCTTCTCCCGGCCGATCCGCAGGACTTCGACCATCTTGTCGGCGTCGATGTCGTAGGACATCGTCACGTGGTGCAGCACGGCGCCGGGCCCGCCGCCCTGGCCCACCACGCGCTTCTGGGCCGCTCCGGCGATCTTCCCGACGTCGGTCGCGATGTCGTTCAGCGGCTGGTACCAGGCCTTGATGCCCATGTCGCCCAGGGCCCCGAGCACCCAGTCGTCGAGGTAGGCGTAGCTGTCGGCGAAGGAGAGGCCGGAGACGAGGGAGTCCGGGACGGAGAGGGAGTACGTGATGGTGTTGCCCGGCTCCACGAACATGGCCCCGCCGCCCGAGATCCGCCGGACGACCGTCACCCCGTGCCGGGCGGCGCCCGCGGGGTCGACCTCGTTGCGCAGCGACTGGAAGCTGCCGATGATGACGGCGGGCGAGGCCCACTCCCAGACGCGGAGCGTCGGGGACCGCCGCCCGGCCGCGACCTCGGCGGTGATGACCTCGTCGAGGGCCATGTGCAGGGCGGGGGACTGCGGTTGCTCGTGGATGAGCTGCCAGTCGTAGTCGCCCCACTCGGTGGCGTGCGCCAACGCCCGGCGCACCGCGACGGCGACGCCCTCGGAGGTGAGGCCGAACATCACGGTCGCCGCGGGGAGGGCCGCGTCGATCCGGGCGGTGAGGCCCGCGGCGGGGGTGCCGGCCGGGGCACCCTCCAGTGCTGCGTCGATCGCGAGGATCGCCTCGTCCGGCTCCAGGAAGAAGTCCCCGGCGACCCGTACGTTGCGCAGCACGCCGCCCTCGACGTCCAGGTCCACGACGACGAGCTTGCCGCCGGGGACCTTGTACTCACCGTGCACAGTCATGCCTCCACATCGGGTACGGCTCGCCGATGAGCCGGACGCACGAACGCATAACGCGCTTCTCCGCCCGAATCATCCCGTGCGCAGTGTCCCCGGGGCCCGCAGTGGCACGCCGGAACCCCCGGCCGCTGTGCCGGCCGGGGATGTGCCGTTGCTCAGGGGCGGGAGGTGAGGTAGCCGCCCATGGAGGTGAAGTACTCGGTCGCCGGCAGCTCCCGGCCGTCCTCGGTCCGTACCCGGGTGAGGGCGAGGCCGTGGTTGAGGCCGGTGCGCGCGTCGGCGCCGGCGACGATCACCACTCCCTCGCCCTCGCGGTAGAAGACGCGGCCGGGCGTTCCGCCGTAGCGGCCCTCGGACACGACGGCGGACACGACCTCCAGGCGCTTGCCCCGGTGGAAGGTGAAGGCGTTCGGGTACGGCGAGGTCTGGGCGCGCACCAGGCGCTCCAGCGCGTCGGCGGGCCAGTCCCAGTTGATGCGGATGTCCTCTTCGGCGCGCTTGTGGAAGAACGTCGCCTGCGAGCGGTCCTGGCGGGTGAACTCGGTCTGCCCGGAGGCGATCAGGTCCAGCGCGCCGACGGTGACCGGGGCGATCAGATCGACGGTCTTGTGGAACAGGTCCACCGAGGTGTCGCCCGGCTCGACCTTCACCGCGCGCTGGTCCACGATGTCGCCGGCGTCGAGCACCTCGTCCATCATGTGGGCGGTGACGCCGACTTCGGTCTCACCGTTGATGAGCGCCCAGATCAGCGGCGAGAAGCCGGCGTACTTCGGCAGCAGTGAGTCGTGGATGTTCAGCGTGCCGTGCCGGGGCAGGTTGTAGATCCGCGGCGGGATCCAGGTGCGCCAGTTGTTGGCGACGATGATGTCCGGTGCGGCCTCCTCGAGGAGCCGGAAGAGCTCCTCGTCGTCGGGCCGGTTGCGGATGATGACGGGGACGCCGTGCTCCTCGGCCAGGTCGGCGACCGAGTCGCTCCAGATCTTCTCGTACGCGTGCTCGCTCTTCGGATGCGTCACGACTGTCACCACGTCGTGTTCGGAGTCCAGGAGGGCTTGCAGGGTGCGGTGCCCCCAGGTCTGGTAACCGAACATGGCGACCCGCATGGGTTCCTCCTAAGGTGAGCGACTGAACGACGCCAAGTAAAGCAAGCCTTACCTAATGATGCAACGGGCCCCGATTTCAGGTGCGTTAGGTGGGGCGTATGACAAAACGTCCGGTTTGTCTGGTCGACAGAGGCTCGGAAGTCAGGTTAGCTTTACCTAAGTTCAGCTGGCCTGCCGCTCCGGTGCGCCCGCGTCCTGATCTTTTCGTCCACGCCGACAGGCGGCTGCCCCCGCACGATGGGAGTGACATGTCACAGGTTGATCCTGGCGACGCACCTCTGATCCACGACCTCATAGGCATCGGCTTCGGGCCGTCCAATGTGGCCATGGCGATCGCGCTCAGTGAGCACAACGCGCGAGTCGGCAGGGAGGAGGCGGTGACTGCGCACTTCTTCGAGCGCCAGCCCGCCTTCGGCTGGCACCGCGGCATGCTGATCGACGACGCGACGATGCAGGTGTCGTTCCTCAAGGATCTGGTGACGCTGCGGGACCCGTCCAGCGAATACACCTTCCTGCGCTATCTGCAGAGCCGGGGCCGGCTGATCGACTTCGTCAACCACAAGAACCTCTTCCCGCTCCGCGTGGAGTTCCACGACTACTTCGAGTGGGCCGCGGCGAAGGTCGACGACATGGTCTCGTACGGCCACGAGGTCATCGCCGTCGAGCCCGTCGTGCGCGACGGAGTGGTGGAGTACGTCGATGTGACGGCCCGCACGGGCACGGAGACGGTGGTCCACCGCGCCCGCAACCTGGTCGTGGGCACCGGGCTGCGCCCGCTGATGCCCGAGGGCGTCGAGCGCACGGACCGCGTCTGGCACAACTCCGACCTGCTGGCCAAGGTCGACGCGCTGGAGGGCACCGACCCGACCCGCTTCGTCGTGGTCGGCGCCGGCCAGAGCGCCGCCGAGAACGTCGCCTACCTCCACCGCCGCTTCCCGCAGGCCGAGGTCTGCGCGGTCTTCTCCCGCTACGGCTACAGCCCCGCCGACGACAGCAGCTTCGCCAACCGGATCTTCGACCCGCAGGCGGTCGACGAGTACTTCACCGCCCCGGACGACATCAAGCGCAAGCTGATGGGCTACCACGGCAACACGAACTACTCCGTGGTGGACATCGACCTGATCGACGACCTGTACCGCCAGGCGTACCAGGAGAAGGTGCTCGGCACCGAGCGGCTCCACTTCATCAACATCTCCCGGCTCACCGGCGTCGAGGAGGCCGACGACAAGGTCCGCGCCACCGTCACCTCCCTGGTCACCGGCGAGGAGAGCACGCTGGAGGCCGATGTCGTGGTCCTGGCCACCGGGTACAGCCCCGTGGAGCCCCTCGGCCTCCTCGGCGATGTCGCGCGGCACTGCCACCGCGACGAGCAGGGACGCGTCCGGGTCGAGCGCGACTACCGCATCGAGACCGACGACGAACTGCGCTGCGGCATCTACCTCCAGGGCGGCACCGAGCACACCCACGGAATCACCTCCTCGCTGCTCTCCAACACCGCGATCAGGGTCGGCGAGATCCTGGACTCGATCGTCGAGCGCGGCCTGAAGAACGCCGCGGACGTGCGCCGGCCGGTCGCCGACGGCATCGCCGCCTCCTAGCGCTTGCGGGCGCATCATGCCGGGCTCGCGTGCCCCGGCCTGATCCGAACGAAGAACCCCGGCCCCTCGTCCCCAGCCCCTTCCGGGAACGCCGCCCCCCCCACAACACATACCGCCCGGCCCGCCGTCCGTACCGCTGTACGCGGCGGGCCCGGCACGCACAGTGTTACCCCCTTGAAAGGAACATCCGTGTCCACTGGTACACGTCCCGCGCTGACGCGGTTCGCCAGATTTGCTCCCCGAGTGGCTGTCGCGGCCGTCGCCGCCGTCGCTCTGGCCGCCTGTGGGGGCGGCAACGACAAGGCCGATTCCAGCGCCTCGGCCGACACGGGCGCGAAGTCCGGCGCCTTCCCGGTGACGGTCCAGCACAAGTACGGCAGCACCACGATCGACGCGGAGCCCAAGCGCGTCGTCACCCTGGGCCTCTCGGACCAGGACGCGGTCCTCGCCCTCGGCGTCAAGCCCGTCGGCTCGGTGGACTGGTTCAAGGAGAAGCCGTACGGCAAGTGGCCGTGGACCAAGGGCAAGTGGGGATCCGACAAGCCCGACATCGTCGGTGAGCGCGACGAGTACAACATGGAGAAGATCGCCGCGCTCAAGCCGGACCTGGTCATCGCCCAGTACTCGGGGATGAAGAAGGAGCAGTACGACACGCTCTCCAAGTTCACCAGGGTCGTCGCCCAGCCCAAGGGACTGCCCGACTACGGCGCCTCGTGGCAGGTGATGACCCGGCAGATCGGCAAGTCGCTCGGCAAGGACGCGCAGACCGAGAAGCTGATCACCGGCATCGACGCCGACTTCAAGAAGGTCCGTGACGAGCACCCCGAGTTCGCTACGAAGACCCTCGCCGTGGCCGACAGCTTCGAGGCGGGGAAGTACTCGGCCTTCACGAAGACCGACCCCAAGTCGATCTTCTTCTCCGAGCTCGGCTTCAAGCTGAAGCCCGAGATCGACAGGCTGGCCAAGCCCGGCTGGAACGCCGCCGAACTCAGCGCCGAGAAGCTGAACGTGCTCGACGTCGACCGGCTGGTCTGGGTGACCTCGAGCACGGATGCCAACGACCGGATCAAGGCCGAGCCGCTCTACAAGAACCTCAAGGTCAACAAGGACAAGCGCGATCTGTTCGTGCCCTACCAGGACCCGGACATCGGCGCCGCGTTCTCCTTCAACACCGTCCTGTCGATCCCCTACGCGATCGACCAGGTCGTGCCGCTGCTGACCGCCATCAAGTAGCGCACCGCCCCCCACCGCAGCAGGACCCACCGGGGACGGCCCGTACGACGGTGCGCCGGACCGGCACACCGTCCGTACGGGACGTCCCCTCCTTGCCGTACGCCACCAGGGAAAGGCCATGAAGAACGATGTCTGACGCCGCGCCGGACCGGACACCCACTGTCGGGACACCCGTGACCGGCGGGCAGTCCGGCATCTGGCTAGCCCAGCAGATCGAGCCCGACAGCTCCGCCTACCACATCGTCTTCGCCCTGGACCTGCGCGGCGACATCGACCTCGACCGCCTCACCGCCGCCGTCCGGCAGGCCGTCGAGGAAGCCGACTGCCTGCATGTGAGCATCGCCCCGGGCGAGGGCGGCCCGCGCCAGAGCCCCACGGCCGTCTCCGTAGAGGTGCCCGTCGTCGATCTGCGCGACGCCCCGGACACCGAGAAGGCCGTCGCCGAGTGGATGGCCGCCGAACGTGAACGGCCCGTCGCCCTCGACGCGGGACCGCTCTTCGGCCAGGCGCTGCTCCGGCTCGCGGACGACCGGGTCCGCTGGTACCAGCGCTACCACCACATCGTCCTCGACGGCATGGGCGTCACCCTCCTCACCCGCCGGGCCGGCGAGCTCTACACCCTCGGCGAGCAGGCACCCGCCCGCCCCGACTGGTCCCTCACCGCGCTGGTGGACGCCGACCGGGACTACCGCGCCTCCGCGCAGCACGAGGCGGACCGCGCCTGGTGGCAGCAGCGCATGGCCGGGCGGCCCGAGCCGGTACGCCTCGTCGAGCGTGCCCCGTCCCTGATGGCACGGCGGCTGCGGCGCACCGTCGAACTCCCCGCGCAGGACGCCGAACGGCTGCGCGCCGCCGCCGCGGGCGCCGGCGTCCGGCCCTCCCGGCTGCTGGTCGCCGCCGTCGCCGCCTACCTGCACCGGGTCACGGGCGCGCAGGACCTGGTCCTCGGCCTGCCGGTTCCGGCCCGCCAGGACGCCGTGTCCGCCACCGTCCCCGGCATGGTCTCCAACATCGTCCCGCTGCGTCTGGCCGTCCGCCCCGGCACCACGGGCGCGGCCCTCGTCGCCGAGGTGCGCCAGGCGGTCTCCGAAGCGGTCGCGCACGGGCGCCACCGCGCCGAGGACCTGGCCAGGGACCTCGGCCTGGTCGACGGCGTACCGGAGCTGGTCGGCCCCACCGTCAACATCCTGCCCAGGGGCGAAGGGCTGGACTTCGCCGGGCTGGAGACCGAACTCCGCCCGGAGTGGCTCGGCCCGGTCAGTGACCTGGCCTTCGCCTTCGCCGAGAACCACGGCGGGCACGGCATCACCGTCCACCTCGACGCGGACGCGGACCTCTGCGACGAGGAGACCCTGCGCGGCCACGCACACCGCTTCCTCGCCCTGCTGAGCGCCCTCACCGAGGACCTCGACCGGCCCGTGGGCCACATCGAGCTCACCTCCGGCGCCGAACGGGACAGGCTGCTCGGCGAGTTCGCCGTGGCACCGCGCGAAGTCGCCGAACTCTCCTGGCCCGCCGCCTTCGAAGCACAGGTGCGCCGCTCGCCCGAGGCCGTCGCCCTCGTCTGCGAGGACCGCGAGCTCAGCTACGCCGCAGTCAACGCCGCCGCCAACCGGCTCGCCCGGCTCCTCACCCTGCGCGGGGTGCGGACCGCGGACGTCGTCGCCGTGGCCCTGCCGCGCTCCCCGGAACTCGTGGTGGCGCTGCTCGCGGTGATGAAGGCCGGCGCCGCCTACCTCCCGCTGGACGCCGACCACCCCCAGGACCGGACCGCGTACATGCTGTCCGACGCCGGGGCCACCACCGTCCTCACCGTGCGCGAACTCGCCGGCCACCTCCCGGCGACGGACGCCGGCCACCTCCTGCTCGACGACCCGGCCACCACGGACGCCCTCGCCGCCCTGGACGACACCGACCCGGGCACGCCGGTCGTCCTCGACCAGGCCGCGTACGTCATCTACACCTCCGGCTCCACCGGCCGCCCCAAGGGCGTGATCGTCACGCACGACGGCGTCGGCAGCCTCGTGGCCACGGCCACCGACCGGATCGGCGTCACCTCCGACAGCCGGGTGGTGCAGTTCGCCTCCGTCGGCTTCGACGTGACGGTCTGGGACCTGATCATGTCGCTGTGCGTCGGCGGCCGGATCGTCGTCGTCCCCGCCGAGCGGCGGGTCGCCGGCCCCGCCCTCACCGACTACATCGCACAGCACCGCGCCACCCACATGATCCTGCCGCCGTCGCTCGTCTCGGCGCTGCCGCAGGACTGCGAGCTGCCCGAGGGCGCCGTCCTCGTCGTCGGCACCGAAGCGGTACCGAGCGAGCTGATCGCCCGCTGGTCCGGACGGCTCCAGGTCGTCGTCGCGTACGGACTGACCGAGGCGAGCGTCAACTCCACGCTGTGGCTCGCCCGTTCCGGCCGTCCCGGCCCCACGCCCATCGGCCGGCCCGACCCCAACACCCGCACCTACGTCCTGGACGCGGCACTGCGCCCGGTCCCGGTGGGCGTCGAGGGCGAGCTGTACGTTGCCGGGCGCGGCCTCGCGCGCGGCTACCTGGGCCGCTCCGCACTGACGTCGGAGCGGTTCGTCGCCGACCCGTACGGCGAGCCGGGCACCCGGATGTACCGCACCGGCGACCGGGTCCGCTGGGGCGCCGACGGCAATCTGGAGTTCCTGGGCCGGGCCGACGGCCAGATCAAGATCCGCGGCCACCGGATCGAACCCGGCGAGATCGAGAGCGCCTTCATGGCCGGCCCCGGGATCGCCCAGGCCGCCGTCCTGGTCCGTGACGACCACCGGGGCGTCAAGCGCCTCGTCGCCTACCTGGTCGGGGAGGGCGACGCCGCCGCCACCGAGGCGGCCGTCGCCGCCGCACGGGCCCAGGTGGCGGCCGCGCTGCCGGACCACATGGTGCCGACCGCCGTCGTCGTCCTGGACGGCCCCCTTCCGCTGACCCCCAACGGCAAGCTGGACAGCCGCGCCCTGCCCGAGCCCCGCTGGACGGCGGTCAGCGGTACCGACGCGCCCGAGGGCCCGGCCGAGACCGCTCTCGCCGCACTGTTCGCGGAGCTGCTCGGGCTGCCTGCCGTGGGCGTCCGGAGCAGCTTCTTCGAACTGGGCGGCGACAGCATCGTCGCCATCCAGCTGGTCAACCGCGCCCGCGAGGCCGGTCTCACGATCAGCCCGCGCGACGTCTTCCGGCTCCGCACCGTGGCGGCGCTCGCCCGCACCGCCACCGCCACGGCGGCCCCGGCCACAGCGGTGGCCGCCGAGCTGGACGAGGACGCGCTGCCCGTGTCCCCGCTCCAGGAGGGCTTCTTCTTCCACGCCGAGTTCGACGCCCGCGCCGCTGACGGCTACGTGGTCCAGGAACTCCTCGATCTGGACGGGTCCGTCGACCCGGACCGGCTGCGACGGACCCTGCAACTACTGCTGGACCGCCACCCGTTGCTGCGCGCCTCGTTCCGCCAGCTCCCCGGCGGCGAGGTCGTCCAGCGCCTCGCCGAGGGGGTCACCCTGCCCTGGCGGGAGGCCGACACCGCCGAGACCGCACTCGACGACGTGCTCCGCGCCGACCGGGCCGAGCGCTTCGACCTGACCCGCCCGCCGCTGCTGCGCGCCACCCTCGTCCGGGACGGCCACCGGCACCGGCTGCTGCTCACCCTGCACCACATCGTCGCCGACGGCTGGTCGGTCTCCGTGCTGCTGCGCGAGCTCACCGCCGCCTACCGGGGCGAGGAACTTCCCGCACCGGCCGCCCCCCACCCGTACCTTGCGTGGCTGGCCGCCCGGGACCGGGACACCGCCCGCGACGCATGGCGCCGGGCGCTGGCCGGGCTGGAGGGGCCGACCCGGCTGTCCGCCCTGCACCCGGCGGCCGACGACGAGCACGCCCCGGCCAGGCCGGAACGGGTCGACACCCGGCTGCCGGAGGAGTTCACCGCCGAGCTCACCGCGTACGCCCGCAGCCAGGGCCTCACCCTGAGCACCGTCGTGCACGGTGTCTGGGCCCTGCTGCTCGGCGCGCTCACCGGCAGCAGCGACATCGTCTTCGGCACCACCGTGTCCGGCCGGACCACCGAGGTCGCGGGCCTGGACTCCGCGGTGGGCCTCTTCATCAACACCGTCCCCGCCAGGGTCGGCCTGCGTCCCGAGGAGTCGCTGACCGAACTGCTGCGCCGCGTCCAGGACGAGCACGCGGCGCTCCTGGACCACCAGCACCTCGGTCTGGCCGACATCCAGCGGATCGCGGGCGGCGGTGAACTCTTCGACACACTCGTGGTGTTCGAGAACCACCCGGCCGCCGGCCTGTCCGACGCGGGGGAGCCGGATGCGCTGCGCATCACCGGCACCGAGGTCATCGACGCCGTGCACTACCCCCTCGCGCTCGTCGTCGAGCCCGGCGACGGCGGACTGCTGCTGCGGTTCAAGCACGACGCGGCCCGCTTCGACCAGGTGACCGTGGCCGTCCTCGCCAACCGGTTCACCGCACTGCTGCGCACCCTGGTGGCCGAGCCGGACCGCACCGTGGCCGGGACAGGCCTGCTGTCCGAACGCGAGCACGCCTACCTCGACGAGCTGAACGCCACCGCCCGCCCCGTCCCCGAGGCCACGCTCGACTCCCTCTTCGCCGCGCAGGCGGCCCGCACCCCCGGGGCGACGGCCGTCGTCTTCGAGGACACCACCCTGAGCTACGCGGAGCTCGACCGGCGGGCCGAGGCGCTGGCCGGGCGGCTGCGGTCGCGCGGCGCGGGACCCGAGCAGTACATCGCGGTCGCGGTGCCGCGGTCGGCCGAACTGATGGTCGCGCTGCTCGGCGTCCTCAGGACGGGCGCCGCCTACCTGCCCGTCGACCTCGACTACCCCGACGAGCGGGTCGCGTTCGTGCTCGGTGACTCCGGCGCGCGCACGGTCGTGACCACCGCCGACGCGGCCGGGCGGCTGCCCGCAGTGCCGGGCCTCGACCGGCTTCTCCTGGACCGGGACGAGGATGTCCGGGGCGAGGACGTCCGCGACGCGCCCGCAGGGCACGCCGGCCCCGACCACCCGGCCTACCTGATCTACACCTCCGGCTCCACCGGCCGCCCCAAGGGCGTCGCCGTCACCCACCGGGCCGTGGTCAACCGGCTCGCCTGGATGCAGGGGGAGTACGGACTCGGCGCGGACGACCGGGTCCTGCAGAAGACCCCGGCCGCCTTCGACGTCTCGGTGTGGGAGTTCTTCTGGGCCCTGGTGGAGGGCGCGACCGTCGTCCTCGCCCGCCCCGAGGGCCACCGCGACCCGGCCTACCTGGCGGAGCTGATCCGTACCCGGCGGATCACCACACTGCACTTCGTGCCGTCCATGCTGGCCGCGTTCACCCAGACCCTGGAGAGCGCCACCGGACACCCCGACTGGGCGGCGAGCCTGCGGCGGGTGTTCTGCAGCGGCGAGGCACTCACCGGTGCCCAGGCCCGGAACTGGTCGGAGCTGACGTCCCGTTCCGGCCGGGCCCCCGTGCCGCTGCACAACCTCTACGGGCCCACCGAGGCCGCCGTGGACGTGACCTCCTTCGCCCACGACGGTGACGCCGGACCCGCCGTCCCCATCGGCCGCCCGGTGTGGAACACCCGGCTGCACGTCCTGGACCCGTTCCTGCGCCAGGTACCCGACGGGGTGCCGGGAGAGCTCTATCTCGCCGGTGTGCAGCTGGCCCGGGCCTACCACGACCGGTCCGGCACCACCGCCGAACGCTTCGTCGCCGATCCGTTCGGCGGACCGGGCGAGCGGATGTACCGCACCGGTGACCTGGTGCGGCGTCGCGCCGACGGTGCCGTCGAGTACCTCGGCCGCACCGACCGGCAGGTCAAGATCCGGGGCAACCGCATCGAACTCGGCGAGATCGAGGCCGCCCTGGCCGCGCTGCCGGGTGTCGCCCGTGCCGCCGTGATCGTGCGCGACGGCGCACTCGCCGGCTACGCCGTGCCCGCCCCCGGCACCCTGCTGGACACCGACGCCCTGCTCGCCGCGCTCACCGGCACGCTGCCCGCGCCCATGGTGCCGGGCGCCCTGGTGGCCCTGGCGGAACTGCCGCTCACCCCCAGCGGCAAGCTCGACCAGAACGCACTGCCGTCCGCCGGACCCGCCCCCCGCACCGGTGGACGAGCGCCCCGCGACGAGCGCGAGAGCGCCCTGTGCGAGATCTTCACCGCGGTGCTCGGCGTACCGGGGATCGGCGCCGACGACGACTTCTTCGTCCTCGGCGGCGACAGCCTCAGCTCGATCACGGTCGCCACCCGGGCCCGGGCGCACGGGCTGGACATCGGCCCCCGCGAGGTGTTCGAGCACCGGACCCCGGCCGCGCTCGCCGCCGCCGCGAAGACGGCCCCGGCACCGGCCGCCCCCGTTCCCGCCGCCCCCGGACCGGTCGCCCCGGCCGACGCCGTGACCGTGCCCGCCGCCGAGGCCGGCCAGGCGGCTGCCGCCCTCCAGGCCGTACTCGCCCTGCAGGAGCGGTCCGGCGCCGACGTCGACCCCGCCCTGCGGGCCCTGCTGGACCAGCTGACCTCCGCCGCGGGCACCCCGCCGGAGCCGGAGCCGGTGGCGCCCGCCCCGCTGGGCGGGCTGGTGCTCTCCCCGGAGGAGACCGACCGCGTCGCCACCACCGCCGGACACCCGGTCGCCGACATCTGGCCGCTCTCGCCGCTCCAGGAGGGCATGTACTTCCACGCCACCTACGACGCGGGCGAAGCGCTCGACGTCTACCTCTCCCAGGAGACCCTGGACTTCGACCGCCGCGTCGACGCGGACCGGCTGCGTGCGGCCTGCCGGGCGCTGCTGGCCCGCAACACCGGCCTGCGCGCCGGGTTCACCGCCGACGGACTGCCCCGCCCGGTCCAGTTCATCGTGGACGGGGCCGAGATCCCGCTCGTCGAGGAGGACCTCTCCGGGCTGCCCGCCGCGCAGCAGGTCACCCGGACCCGGGAACTGCTGGCGGCCGACCGGCGCCGGCGCTTCGACCTGTCCTCGCCCCCGCTGTGCCGGCTGCTGCTCATCCGGCTCGGCGACGGCCGGGACCGGCTCGTGGTCACCCACCACCTCATCCTGTGGGACGGCTGGTCCGCATGGCTGTTCCTGGAGGAACTGTTCACGCTGTACGAGCGTGCCGGTGACGGCACCGGACTGCCGGTGCCCGGCTCGTACCGCGACTACCTGGCCTGGCTGGACGAGCAGGACACCGGCGCCGCGCTCGCCGCCTGGCGCCGCTCGCTGTCCGGCTTCGACGAGCCGACCCTGCTCGCCCCGTCCGGACGCGACACCGGGCCGGTCATCCCGGTGGACCACGACACCGTGCTGACGGCGGAGGCCGGCGAGCTGCTCCGCGCCACCGCCCGCCGCCACGGGCTCACCCTGAACACCGTGCTGAACGCTGCCTGGGGGCTGGTGCTCTCGGCGATGACCGGCCGCGCCGACGTCGCCTTCGGCACCGCGGTCGCCGGACGGCCCGCGGACGTCCCGAACGCGGCCGGAATCATCGGGATGTTCCTCAACACCATCCCGGCACGCGTCGCGTTCAGCCCGGACGAGCCGCTGCTCGACCTGATGCGCCGGATGCAGTCCGAGCGCGCCGCCGTCATGCCGTACGAGTACGTCGGACTCGGCGCCCTCCAGCAGGAGACGGGCCACCGCCGGCTGTTCGACACCCTGTTCGTGCTCCGCTCGGCCGACGGCGAGGACCGGGCCGCCGAGCTGCGGCAGCGGCACGGCATCACCGGCATGTCCAACGTGGACGGCACGCACTTCCCGCTCACCCTCATCGTCACGCCCGGCAGCCGGCTGCGGGTCACCCTGGCGGCCAGGCCGGACCTGTTCGACGCCGAGGCCGCGACCACGATCCTCGACCGGTTCACCGCCGTGCTCGGCCGGCTCACCGAAGCCCTGGCCGGCGACGCCCCGGCCAGGACCGCCGGCGTCGACCTGCTGCTGCCGGCCGAGCGGACCGCGACGGCCGCGGCCCAGCGCACCGGCCGCGAGCCGGTGCCCGACGAGACGGTCGCCGACCTGCTCGCCGCCCAGGTCGCCCGTACGCCGGACGCCGTGGCGCTCGTCTTCGGCGGGCAGACCCTCACCTACGCCGAGCTGGACGCCCGGATCAACCGGCTCGCCCGGCTGCTGCTCGCCCGCGGGGCCGGTCCGGAGAAGGTGGTGGCGCTCGCGCTGCCGCGCTCCATCGAGATGGTGGCCGCACTCTTCGCCGTACTGCGGACCGGCGCCGCCTATCTGCCGCTCGACCTCGACCACCCCGCCGACCGGCTGCGGCTGATGGCACGGGACACCGGACCGCTGTGCCTGGTGACCACCACCGCCGTCGCCCCGTCCCTGCGTGACGAAGAGGGTCCCGTCGCCCCCGAACTCCTGCTGGACGACGCGGCCGTGGCCGCCGAGCTGGCCGCGCTCCCGGGCGAGGAGATCAGCGACGCCGAGCGGCCCGCGTTCGCGCACGGGCTGCCGGGCCGGCTGGAGCACCCCGCGTACGTCATCTACACCTCTGGCTCGACCGGCCGCCCCAAGGGCGTCGTCACCCCCTACCGCGGGCTGACGAACATGCAGTTCAACCACCAGAAGGAGATCTTCGACCCGGCCATCGCCTCGGCCGGCGGCCGGCGGCTGCGCATCGCGCACACCGTGTCGTTCGCCTTCGACATGTCCTGGGAGGAACTGCTCTGGCTCGTCGAGGGGCACGAGGTCCACGTCTGCGACGAGGAGCTGCGCCGCGACGCCGAGGCGCTGGTCGCCTACTGCGACAGCCATCGCATCGACGTGGTCAACGTGACACCCACCTACGCCCAGCTGCTCATCGAGGAGGGCCTGCTCGACCGGGACGAAGCCGCCGGAAAGCACCGTCCCGCGCTGGTCCTGCTCGGCGGTGAGGCGGTCCCCGACACGGTGTGGACCCGGCTGCGCCGCACCGAGGGCACCTACGGCTACAACCTCTACGGGCCGACCGAGTACACGATCAACACGCTCGGCGGCTCCACCGCCGACAGCGCCACCTCCACGGTCGGCGTGCCGATCCGGGGCACCCGCGCCCACGTGCTGGACCCGATGCTGCGCCCCGTCCCGCCGGGCTGCCCCGGCGAGCTGTACATCGCCGGGACCGGCCTGGCCCGCGGCTACCACGACCGGTCCGCGCTGACCTCCGAGCGGTTCGTCGCCGATCCGTTCGGCGCACCGGGCGAGCGCATGTACCGCACCGGCGACCTGGTACGCCAACGCCCGGACGGCCTGCTGGACTTCCTCGGCCGCACCGACGACCAGGTGAAGATCCGCGGTTACCGCATCGAGCTCGGCGAGATCTCCACGGCCCTGTCCGCGCACCCCGGGGTCGCGCACGCGGCGGTCGTCGTCTCCGAGCGGGCGGGCACCAAGCGCCTGGTCGGCTACGTCGTACCGGAGGAGGGCGCCGGGCACGACGACTCGCTGACCCAGCGGCTGCGCGACCACCTGAAGGCCGCACTGCCGGACTACATGGTCCCCTCCGCGCTCGTCACCCTCGACACGCTGCCGCTGACCGTCAACGGCAAACTGGACGTCAGGGCCCTGCCCGCACCCGACTTCGCCGGTACGGGCACCGGCCGCACCCCCCGCAATCCGCGGGAGGAGACGCTCTGCGCCCTGTTCGCCGAGGTGCTCGGACTGCCCACGGGCAGCGTGGGGATCGACAGCGACTTCTTCGACCTGGGCGGGCACTCCCTGCTGGCCACCCGTCTGGTCAGCAGGGCCCGCACCGCCCTCGACACCGAGCTGGCCATCCGGGACCTGTTCGAGGCGCCGACCGTCGCCGAACTCGTGGCGCGCACGGCCCGTGCCGACGGCGCCGCACGCCCGGCCCTGACCGCGGGGGAGCGGCCGGCGGAACTGCCCCTCTCCCACGCCCAGCAGCGGCTGTGGGTCATCCAGCAGATCGAGTGCACCTCGGCCGCGTACAACTTCTCGCTGGCCATGCGGTTGCGCGGCCCGCTGGACCTGCCGGCCTGGCGTGCCGCCCTCGCCGATGTGACAGGACGTCATGAGGCGCTGCGTACGGTCTTCTTCACCGCGCCGGACGGCCAGGTGCTCCAGCGGGTGCTCCCCGCCGAGCAGGCGCACCCCGTGGTGGAGTGCCTGCGGGCCACCGAGGACGAGGTGCCCGGCATCATCGACAGGGTCGTGGGCCGCCCCTTCGGCCTCGCCGCCGAACTGCTGCTGCGCGCCACCGTCGTGGAACTGGCGCCCGAGGACCACGTCGTCGTGCTGCTGATGCACCACATCACCACCGACGAGTGGTCGGACCGGCCGTTCCTGCGGGACCTGGCCACCGCCTACGCGGCGCGACTCGACGGCACGGCCCCCGACTGGGAGCCGCTGCCCGTCCAGTACGCCGACTACGCCCTGTGGCAGAACCGGCTGCTCGGCGACCCCGCCGACGAGAACAGCCTGGCCGCACGGCAGCTGGCCCACTGGCGTACGGCCCTGGCCGGCGCGCCCGAGGAGCTGGAGCTGCCCACCGACCGGCCCAGGCCCGCCCGCCCCGCTTTCTCCGGCGCCGAACTCGACATCCCCTTCGACGCACCCGTCCACCAGGGGCTCAAGCAGCTCGCCCGGGAGTCCGGCGTCAGCATGTTCATGGTGGTGCACGCGGCCGTGGCCGCCCTGCTCCACCGGATGGGCGCGGGGACGGACATCCCGCTCGGTTCCCCCATCGCGGGACGGAGCGACGAGGCGCTGGACGAACTGGTCGGGTTCTTCGTCAACACCCTGGTGCTGCGCGCCGACGTGAGCGGCGACCCCAGCTTCACCGAGCTGCTGGCCCGGGTTCGCGACACCGACCTGGCGGCGTTCTCCCACGCGGACGTGCCCTTCGAGTCGGTCGTGGAGGCGCTCAACCCGACGCGCTCCCTCTCCCGCAACCCGCTCTTCCAGGTGATGGTCGGCTACCACGCCCGCACCGGCGAGGAACTGCAACTGCCCGGTCTGCGACTGGAATTCGTGCCGTTCCGGATCCGCTCCGCCAAGTTCGACCTGGTGTTCAGCTTCACCGAGCACACCGCGCCGGACGGCGGGCCCGGCTCGCTGGGCTGCCGGCTGGAGTTCGCCACCGAGCTCTTCGACCAGGAGACCGCCGAGCGGCTCGGCGAGCGGCTGCGCACCCTGGTCGCCGCCCTCGTCGCCGCCCCCGGACAGCCCCTGTCCCGGGCCGAGATCCTGTCCGGAGCGGAGCGGCGTACGGTCCTGGAGGGGTTCAACTCCACCGCCCGGCAGGTCGACGAGCAGTCGCTGCCCGAGCTGTTCGCCCGGCGGCTCGCCGAGCGGCCCGACGCGGTCGCCGTGGTGGACCGTTCCCGCTCGGTGACGTACGCCCAGCTCGACGCCCGGGCCGACCGGATCGCCGGGCTGCTCGCCTCGCGCGGAGTGGGCGCCGAGAGCGTGGTCGGGGTGGCCGTGCCCCGGTCCGTGGACATGATCGCCACCGTGCTCGCCGTGCTGAAGCTGGGCGCCGCGTTCCTGCCGCTCGACATGGTCCACCCCGGTGACCGGCTCAGCTACATGATCGAGGACTCGGGAGCCGCCCTCGTCGTCGGCACCGAGCCGGTCGCCGGGAAGATCCCCGACGTGCCGGGCGTCCCCGTGGTCCTGCTGGACGCGCCGGACACCGCCGCGGCCATCGACGCGGCGCCGCGCACGCCGGTGCCGGGCGGGCCCGTGGGCCTGGACCAGGCCGCGTACGTGATCTACACCTCCGGTTCGACCGGCCGCCCCAAGGGGGTGGTCGTACCCCACGAGGGCATCTCCTCCCTCGTGGCGACCGCGGTCGACCGTATGGGTCTTGAACACGACAGCCGGGTGCTCCAGTTCGCCTCCACCGGCTTCGACGTCTTCGTCTTCGAGCTGGCCATGGCGCTGTGCCACGGCGGCCGCCTCGTCCTCATCACCGACGAGGCACGGGTGGCGGGACCGGCGCTGACCGGCTTCCTCGCGGACCAGCGGATCACCCACATGATCCTGCCGCCGTCCCTGGTGTCGGCGCTGCCGCCGGGCTGCGAACTGCCCGAGGGCTCGACCGTCCTGGTGGGCACCGAGACCGTGCCGCCGGACCTGTTCGACCGCTTCGGCGCCACGGCCCACCTGATCTGCGCCTACGGGCTCACCGAGGCGACGGTCAACTCGACGCTGTGGCCCGCCCGCGACCACGGTGGCAGCCCGGCGGGCCGGGTCCCCATCGGCCGGCCCGACCCCAACACCCTTGCCTACGTCCTGGACGAGCACCTGCGGCCCGTCCCGCCGGGCGTGGTGGGCGAGCTGTACGTCGCCGGGCGCGGCCTGGCCCGCGGCTACCTCGGCAAGGCGGCCCTCACCTCGGAGCGGTTCGTCGCCGACCCGTTCGGCGCACCGGGCAGCCGGATGTACCGCACCGGTGACCGCGCCCGCTGGCGCCGGGACGGCAACCTCGACTTCCTCGGCCGGGCCGACACCCAGGTGAAGGTGCGGGGCTTCCGCATCGAGCTGGGCGAGATCGAGGCGGCGCTCGCCGGACACCCCTCGGTCGCCCAGGCCGCGGTGGTCCCCGACCGGGACGGCGACATCGTCCGGCTGGTCGCCTACGCCGTGCCCGAGTCCGGCGAACCGGACCCGCAGGAGCTGCGCGCCCATGTGGCCGGGCTGCTCCCCGAGTACATGGTTCCGGCCCTGGTGGTGCCGCTGGACGGGCCGCTGCCGCTCACGCCCAACGGCAAGCTGGACCGCGCCGCGCTCCCCGCGCCCGACTGGTCCGCCATGACGGGTGACGCCCGGCCGGCGACCCGGACCCAGGCCCGGATCGCCGCACTGTTCTGCGAGATCCTGAAGCTGGACGAGGTCGGGGTGCACGACAGCTTCTTCGCGCTCGGCGGCCACTCCATGGCGTCGATGCGGCTGCTGGGCCGTATCCGCACCGAGTTCGGCGTCGAGCTGAGCATCAGGGACGTCTTCGACGCGCTCACGGTCGCCGGAATCGCCGGCGCCCTGGAGGGCGCGGCAGCCGCCCGCCCCGCACTGCGTCCCGTCGAACGGCCGGCCGAACCCGTGGCGGCCGCCCCCGTCCAGCAGTGGCAGTGGCAGTCCTGGCGCCGGAACGCCGGCGTCGACCACGCGCTGACACTGCGCTCCGCGGGCGGGCTCGACGCGGGGGTCCTCGCCGCCGCGCTCGCCGATGTGGTGGCCCGTCACGAGCCGCTGCGCACGGCGTTCACCGAGCGGGACGGCGCCCTTTACCAGCGGCCTGCCGCGGCGCCGGCGCTGATCGTGGAGTCATGTGCGGATCCGGAGGCCCGCCTTGCCGCACTCGCGGGCCGGGCAGCGGATCCGGTGGCTGAGGCGCCGCTGAGGGCGCATCTGCTCACCGGCCCCGACGGCAGCCAGGCACTGTTGCTGACCATGCACTACCTGGCTGTCGACGAGTGGTCCGTGGTCCCGCTGTTCCGCGACCTCGCCACGGCGCACGCGGCCCGCGCACAGGGCCTGGCCCCGGACTGGGCGCCGCTGCCGGTCGGTTACGGCGACTACGCGCACTGGGCGCACGAGGCCCTGGGCGACCTCGACGATCCGGACAGCCGGGGCGGGCAGCAGCTCGCCTACTGGCGCCGGACGCTCGACGACCTGCCGGGGCAGCTGGCCCTCCCGGCCGACGGCCCGCGCCCGGCCGACCCGGAACAGGCGACACGGCCCGGCGACCATGTCGGGTTCGTCCTCGACGAGGAGCTGCACGCCGCCGTGGACCGGCTGGCCCGAGCCACCGGCACCAGCATGTTCATGGTGCTCCACTCAGCCCTCGCGGCGCTGCTCACCGGCCATGGCGCGGGTACCGACCTGCCGATCGGCACCATGGTGGCGGGACGCACCGACGACCAGCTCGCCGATCTGGTCGGCTGCTTCTTCAACACGGTGGTGCTGCGCACCGACACGGCGGGCGACCCGAGCTTCGCGGAACTGCTGACCCGGGTCCGGGAGACCACGCTGAGCGCGCTCGACCGGCAGGACGTCCCGTTCGACGCCGTCGTGCGGGCCACGAACCTGCCGCCACAGGGGCCGCAGGTCATGGTGATCCACCACGAACAGGCCGACGCGCAACAGCTGGAGGGCGGCATCGGCTCGCTCGACGCCGTGCCGACCGGCGTCACCCGGGCCGAGCTGACCCTCAGCTTCTACGAGCCGCGTGGCGACGGCCCGGTGCACTGCGGCCTGATCCACGCCACCGACCTGCTGGGCACCGCCAAGGCCGGGCAACTGGTCGACGAATACCTGGAGCTGCTGCACAGCGTGGCAGCTCATCCGGAACAGCCGCTGTCCGCGCTGTTCACCGCACCGTCAAAGAGGAGTGACCACGCATGAGCACCAACCCGTTCGAGGACCCGCAGGGCAGTTTCCTGGTCCTGGTAAACGACGAGAACCAGCACTCGCTGTGGCCCTCCTTCGCCGAGGTGCCGGCCGGCTGGCGGACCGTCTTCGGCGCCGACACCCGTGAGGCGTGCCTCGCCCATGTGGAGGCCCACTGGACGGACCTGCGCCCGGCGAGCCTCGTCGCACTGCAGGGCTGAACCCACAGACGCCGCGGCCCCCGGGTGAGAACCTCTCACCCGGGGGCCGCGGCGTCCGTACTGTCCGGCGCGGACGCGATCAGTGCGTGGGGGCGCCCGCGTGGTCCGGGGCGGTGTCCTGCTGCTGCGGCACACCGTCCACCGGCTCCCGCCGGCTGTCGGACCAGGCCTCCCAGAGCTCCGCGTACCGGCCGCCCGCCGCGACCAGTTCGTCGTGGCTGCCGGTCTCCACGATCCGGCCCTCGTCGAGGACGACGACGCGGTCGGCGGTCGCCGCCTGGGGGAGCCGGTGGGCGACCACCAGACCCGTACGCCCCTCCAGCGCCCGCAGGGCCGCTTCCTCCAGGACCCGAGCGCCGGCGCTGCCCGCGTCGGCGGTGGCCTCGTCGAGGATGGCGATCGGCGGGTCCGCGAGGACCAGCCGGGCCAGTGCGAGATGCTGCGCCTGCGTCACCGTCAGACGGTGGCCGCCCTCGCCCACCACCGTGCCCAGGCCGTCGGGAAGCGCCTCGGCCCACTCCAGGGCCCCGACCCGGGACAGGGCCGCGCGCAACTCCTCGTCGGTGGCCTGCGGGCGGGCGAGGCGCAGGTCCTCGGCCAGCGGGCCCGCGAACACGTGCACCTCCTGGCTGATCAGCGTCACCGCGCGCCGTACCCCGGCGGGGCCCAGTTCGGCCACGTCGACCCCGCCGAGCGAGATCGACCCGCCGTGCGGCTCGTGGACGCCCGCGATGACCTTGGCCAGCGTGGTCTTGCCGGCGCCGCTCGCGCCGACCAGCGCCACCCGCTCCCCGCTGCGCACCGAGAGATCGACCTTCCGCAGCACGGGAGCTCCGGCGGCGTAGGCGTAACTGAGCGCGGTCACCCGCACCGAACCGTCGGCCGGAGCGCCGCCGCCCCGCACCGTGGGCTCGGCCGGGAGCTTGGACACCCCGACCAGCCGGGCGAAGCTGGCGCCCGCCGACTGCGCGTCGTCGATGAGGAACAGCGTGGCGTTGACCGGGTTGAAGAGGCTGTGGAAGTACAGGGCGGCCGCGGTGGCCGTACCGATGCTCACCGAACCGTTGTCGACCAGCAGGAAACCCGCGCCGAGCATGGTGGCCAGGCCGATGTACTCGGCCAGGTTCAGCCGCGAGAAGAAGCCGGTGACGATGTGGATGCCGCCCAGCGCGAGGTCGCGGGCCGAGGCCGAACGCTGCTCCAGCAGGGCGGTGTGCGCCCGGTTCAGCCGGAAGGCCCGTACGGTACGGACCCCGCCGACGCTGTCGAGCAGCTGGTGCTGGAGGGCGCCGGTCGCGACGCGATGCTCGGCGTACACCGGGGCGGCGCGGCGCAGGTACCAGCGCACGGACAGCACCTGCACCGGCATCGCCAGCAGGGCCGCCAGCAGGAACCGCCAGTCCAGCACGGCGAGTCCGACGAAGGTCAGCACGATGGTGAGTGCGGAACGGGTGAACTCGGGCAGGGCCTGGCGCACCGACTTCGCGATCATGGAGACGTCGCTGGTGACCCGGGAGACCAGGTCGCCCGAGCCGGCCGCCTCGACGCGCTCCAGCGGCAGCCGCAGCGCCCGCTCGATGAACTGCTCCCGCACGGCGGCGAGCACGGTCTCGCCGAGCCGGGCCACGAGCGTGCTGCCGACCGCGGCGGCGGCGCCGCGCACCAGTGCCACCACGATGAGCAGCACCAGCGGTGTCGTCAGCGCCCGCGACCCCCGCTCCTGCACCACCAGGTCGACGATGTGACCGAGCAGTGGAGCGGTCAGCAGGCCGATTCCGGTCCCGGCGACCAGGACGGTGGCGGCTGCCGCGGTGAGCCGGCGGTGGCCGCGCAGCATGGTGCGCAGCGCCGCCAGGCTCTCCGCACCGCTTGCCGTCGGCAGCAGCGCACGGTCCGGGCCCGGTGTGCTCATGGCCGCTTCCCCCTCTTCTTGCGCACGGGTGTCCGTCTCCTCGGCGTGTTCTTCGTACGTGGTCGTCATGCGAGCACCGCCGCGCGGTACCGCTCGTCGGCGGCGACGAGTTCGGCGTGATGGCCGGAGGCGGTCACGGTGCCCTCGTCGAGGACCACGACCCGGTCGGTCACCGCGAGAAGGGCCGGGCTGGTCGTGATGAGCACGGTGGTCCGGCCCCGGCGGACCTCGCGCAGCCGGGCGGCGATCCGGGACTCGGTGACGGTGTCCACGGCGGTGGTCGGGTCGTGCAGCACCAGTACGGCGCTGTCGGCGGCGAGGGCCCGGGCCAGCGCGACCCGCTGCCGCTGCCCGCCGGACAGCGACCGGCCGCGTTCGGCGAGCACGGTGTCCCCGCCGTCGGGCAGCAGCCGGGCGACCTCGTCCGCCGCCGACGCGGCGAGTGCCTCGTCGACCGCGGCCGGCACGTCTGCGGCGCCTGCCCGCACGTTGTCCAGCAGGCTGGTCTCGAACAGGTCGGCGTCGTGGTGGGCGACCAGGACGGCGCGGCGGAGCCCGTCGGGGGCGAGCTCGGTCAGCGGTACGCCGTCGAGCTCGATCAGACCCCCGGCCGGATCGGTCTCCCTGGCCAGGCAGAGCAGCAGGTCGCCGGCGGCGGCCGGGTCCCCGGTGACCACTCCGATCAGCTCGCCCGCCCGGATGTCGAGATCAACCCCCCGGAGCGAGCCGAGCCGCACTCCGCGCAGCCGCAGGGCCCCGGCCGGTGCGTCGGCCGGCGCCGACTCGCCGCCCTCGACGGCCGCGGGCGCGGCGAGCACCTCGGCGATCCGCCGTGCGGAGGCGCGGCCCTGGGCGAACTCGGCGTTGACATAGGTGAGCAGCTGGAAGGGACCGAGCAGGAACTGCGCGAGCCCGACCGCCGCCACCAGGTCGCCGATGCTGATGCTGCCGCGCATGGCGAGATAGGCGCCCACGATGCCGATGACCGCGATGAAGACACCCGTCAAGGAGAGGACGGCGCCCTCGTGCCCGGCCCGGCTGCGGGCCGCCCGCAGCGCCGCGGCGAGCGAGTCCTGGCTGGTGGTGCGGTAGCGAGCCACGGCGGCCGACTCGGCGCCCATGCCCTTGAGGACGCGCAGTCCGGCGACCAGGTCGGCGGCGACACCCGAGGCGTGCGCGGCCCGCTCCTGTTCGGTCTCGCTGCGTCGTTCGAGCGGCCGGCTGATGCGGTGTCCGAGCCACAGGAGCGGGGGGATGCCCAGCAGGACGAGCAGCCCGAGCGGCACCGAGATCCTCAGCAGCGCCACCGAGCTGACCACCAGGGCGGCGGTCGCCGCGACCCCGTACGCCAGGACGGTCGCCACCGAGCCGACCCGGCGGGCGTCGTTGGTGGCGATGCTGGTGAGCGCGCCCGGCAGCCGGTTCGCGTCGGCGCCGCCGCGCGGGTCGAGCACCCGGGCGCCGAGCTCCATCCGGAGCCGGTGCGCGGCCTGTTCACCCGCGCCCTCGGCGAGCCTGGCGCTGGTGCGGTAGCAGTTCGACAGCACCAGGAACAGCCCGGCGAGGACCAGGAGCCAGCGCAGCAGCGCGTGGGACGAGCCGGTGGCCACCGCCGTGTCGATGGCGGCGCCGATGACGACGGGCACCATGGCCTCGCACCCCTGGTGCGCGGTGCCGAGCAGGGACGCGGTGACGACGCGTCGCCGTTGCCCCCTGATCGCTCTGCGGAGGACGTGCCCCCCGGTCGGTCCTCCACCTGGCATGCGGGCCTCCGCGAAGAGTCTGGGAAAGTTAGGTAAGGCTACTCTAAATGGCTGACCTCCATGTCTTCGCCGTCGGGGCGTCCCCGGTCGCGGCGGTGTGTGCGTCATTTCGCGGACGGGGGGCCCGCGTTGACCGAGCGGTACTGTTCGGTTAGCCTCACCTAAGTTAAAATCGGGCTTTCGCGCCACGTCGTGGGGCCCCATCGCTCGCGGTACACCTGAACCGCCGTCAGGGGGAATTGTCGTTGTCGGTCGAAACCCGGACAACACCCGACGAAAAAGTCATCGCACCCGTCGTCGGGCGGACGGGCCGGACCGCCAACACCCTGCGGAGCCTCGGGCTGCTCGCGACGCTGGGCGCCCTGGTCCTGGTCGGACTGCTCAGCGTGTGGGTGGGCACCCGGGGCATCCCGTTCAGCGCCACCTGGAGCGTCCTCTGGCACCCCGACGGGTCCGAGACCTCGATCATCATCCATGACTACCGCATCCCCAGGACGCTCCTCGGGCTGCTCGTGGGCATGGCGCTCGGCCTGTCCGGCGCCCTCATGCAGGCCCTCACCCGCAACCCGCTCGCCGACCCGGGGCTGCTCGGCATCAGCCTGGGCGCCTCCGCCGGCGTCGTCGTGGCCATCGCCTTCCTCGGTGTGGGCTCCGTCCTCGGCTATGTGTGGTTCGCCTTCCTCGGCGCGGCCGTCGCCTCGGTCGCCGTCTACCTCCTGGGCTCATCGGGCCGCACCCTGGCCACGCCCGACCGGCTGGTGGTGGCCGGCGCGGCGATGACCGCGGTGCTGTACGCCTTCAACTCGGCGGTGCTGCTGCTCAATCCGCGCGCCTTCGACCAGTACCGCTTCTGGACGGTGGGATCGCTGTCCGGCCGGTACTACGACGTCATCTACGTCATCCTCCCGTTCATCGCCGTGGGCCTGCTGATCGCCCTCGGTCTCGCCCCCTCGCTCAACGCCCTGGCGATGGGCGACCAGATCGGCCGCGCCCTCGGTCTGAACGTCGGACGCACCCGGGCGCTGGGCGCCGTCGCCGTCATGCTGCTGTGCGGCGCCGCCACCGCGGCGGCCGGACCGATCGGCTTCGTCGGACTCGCGGTACCCCACGTCGCCCGCTTCGTCGTCGGCCCCGACCAGCGGTGGGTGCTGACGTACTCGATGCTCCTCGCCCCGGTCCTGCTGATCGGCTCGGACGTCCTCGGACGGGTGCTCGGCGCACCCGGCGAGATCCAGGTCGGGATCATCACCGCGTTCCTCGGGGCGCCGCTGTTCATCGCCCTGTGCCGCCGTCGAAAGCTGGTCATGCTGTGAGTGCCGTACGGGAGAAGGGCCCCTCCTCCGCCAGGAGGTCCCCGGACGGAGCCGGCGCGGCTGCCCGGGGGCCGCGGATCATCAGCGGGCTGGTCCTGCGCACCGGGACGGGCGGACTGTCCGTACGGGTCCAGGGGCGGGTCCTCGCGGTGACGGCCGCGATGGCCGTCCTCCTCGTCGCGGTCGCGCTCGTCACCCTCACCACCGGCGACTTCGAACTCTCCGTCGGCGAGGTACTGCGGGCCCTGGCCGGCCGCGGCTCCGGCGGCGCCGACTTCATCGTCAACACCCTCCGCATGCCACGCCTGTTGACCGCGATGTGCGTCGGGGCGGCCCTCGCGGTCAGCGGGGCCATCCTGCAGAGCCTCACCGGCAATTCCCTGGGCAGCCCGGACATCATCGGCTTCACCAACGGATCGGCCGTCGGGGCCCTCCTGGTCATCATCGTGCTGCACGGCAGCATGACCCAGATCGCGCTGGGCGCGCTGGCCGGCGGCCTCGCCACCGCCGGCGCCATGTACCTCCTCATGCTGGGCAGAGGGCTGCAGGGCTTCCGGTTCGTGGTCGTCGGCATCGGGGTCAGTGCGCTGCTGCTCTCCGTCAACTCGTACCTGATCACCCGGGCGACCTGGCAGGAGGCGCTGGAGGCGCAGGCGTGGCTGATCGGCAGCCTCACCAACCGCGGCTGGCAGCAGGCGAACGCCATCGGCGTCGCCGTCCTCGTCCTGCTCCCGCCCGCCTTCTTCCTCGCCCGCCGGCTCGCCATGATGGAGATGGGCGACGTCACGGCCATGGCGCTCGGGGTCGACGTGGCGCGCACCCGGGCCCTGCTGCTCGTCATCAGCGTCGCGCTCGCCGCGTTCGCCACGGCGGTCACCGGACCCATCTGGTTCATCGCACTGGCGGCGCCGCAGCTCGCCCGGCGGCTGACCCGCGCGTCGGGCCCCGCGCTGATCCCCGCCGCGCTCATGGGCGCCCTGCTGCTGGCGGCGAGCGACCTGGTGGCGCAGCGTGTCTTCTCGCCCGCGCTGCTCCCGGTGGGCACCGCGACCGGCACCATCGGCGGGCTGTACCTCATCTGGCTGCTGATCACCGAGTCGCGAAAGAGCCGCGCATGAGCCGAAGGACGCCGCGCACGAGCCGTAAGCCGGCGAAGACCGACCCGACCGCGAACGCCACGACGACCGAAGGGACCCACGTGAACGGGACACAGCCAACGGGCCCGCGCCTGCGTGCCGAGGACCTGACACTGTCCTACGAGCAGCGCACCGTGGTCAGCTCGCTCGGCGTCGAGATCCCCGACCACTCCTTCACCGTGATCATCGGGCCGAACGCCTGCGGGAAGTCCACCCTCCTCAAGGCGCTCGCGCGGATGCTCAAACCCCGGTCCGGACAGGTCTACCTCGACGGTGCGGGCATCGCCACGTACCGCTCGCGCGAGGTCGCCCGCCGGCTGGGGCTGCTCCCGCAGTCCTCGAACGCGCCGGGCGGCATCACCGTCGGGGACCTGGTGGCCCGGGGCCGCTATCCGCACCAGGGGATGCTGAAGCAGTGGTCCGCCGATGACGAGGCGGCCGTCCTGGAGGCGATGCGGCAGACCGGCGTGCTGGAACTCGCCGACCGCCCCGTCGACGACCTCTCCGGCGGGCAGCGCCAGCGGGTCTGGCTCTCCATGGTGCTGGCGCAGCAGACCTCCATCCTGCTCCTCGACGAGCCCACCACCTTCCTCGACATCGCCCACCAGGTCGAGGTGCTCGACCTCTGCGCCGACCTGCACGCCCGCAAGGGGCACACGGTCGTGGCGGTGCTGCACGACCTCAACCAGGCGTGCCGCTACGCCACCCACCTCATCGTGATGCGCCCCGGCGGCACGATCGCGGCCGAGGGTGACCCGACCACCGTCATGACCGCCGAACTGGTCGAGGACGTCTTCGGGCTGCCCTGCCGGATCATCGACGACCCGGAGACCGGCACGCCCCTGATGGTGCCGGTCGCGCCGCAGCGGTACGTGCCCCAGGGCCTCGCGGTCCGCGACAGCGCCGCCCCTGCTGCCGGTTCCCCCGTGCCGGGGGCCGGTCAGGACGTGTTCGGCGAACCGACACCGGTCGAGGCGCGCTGACTTGGTCAAACTGCCTAGGTAAGGCTAACCTAACTTCCATGGTTCACCGGGGTGTGCGGCGATCCGGCCGCCCTTCGCGCACGGTGGAACCCGAGGAAGGAACGCCTTGATCACGGCCACGCCGCGCCCCGTCGCGCCGACGCACACCCCTGACGCAGCCCGACCCGCCGCATTCCGCGTGCGTCCGGCGCGAGCCGGGGACGCCGCCGCGCTCCTCCGGCTCTCGGAGCCGTTCGTCCGGTCGGGCGCCCTGCGCGAACGGCCCGTCCACGTCTACGCCGCGCGGGCAGCCGACTTCCTGGTCGCCGAGACGCCGGACGGCACCTTGCAGGGCTGCCTCGGGCTGCGTGTCCACGCCGGCCCGGAACACCTTGACCCGCAGCGCCCCGCGCCGGAACACGGTGGTGCGGCGGCGGGGGTCCTCTACAACTTCTGCGTCTCCAGGCAGCGTCAGGGCAGTGGCCTGGGCGCACGGCTGCTGGGTGCGGCGCTCGCCGCGGCGCGGGCGCAGTCGCTGGGGGCCCTGTTCACCGCGACCACCGGCAGTGGGCGCCTCTTCCTCCGTCATGGCTTCGTGCCGGCCCGCCCGGGTCTGGCCCCCCGCGCCTGGGTGTGCACGCTGGACCCCCGGCGCGGCGCACGCGTTCTCGCCCGCGCACTGTGAACGCCCGCGACGCGCCCCGGCTGCCGGGGCATGTCGCGACGCTCCGTCAGGCGTCCGGGACGACGGTGGTTCCCGGGCTCTTTGCGTCGAGGACGCCGTGCAGGACGGCATGGGGTACCCGGCCGTCCAGGACCTGAGCCCGGCCCACGCCGGCGCGCACCGCCCGCAGGCAGCCCTCCATCTTCGGGAGCATCCCGCTCGCGAGCCCGGGAAGCAGGGCGTCCAACTCCGCCGCAGTCAGGCGCTCGATGACCTCGGTACTGTGCGGCCAGTCCGCGTACAGCCCCTCGACATCGGTGAGCATCACCAGCCGCTCGGCCCCGAGGGCGACCGCCAGGGCGGAGGCCGCGAGATCGGCGTTGACGTTGTAGACCTGCCCCTCCGTGCCGCGGGCGAGCGGGGACACGACCGGGATCCGGCCCAGTTCGAGCAGGGAGCGGACGGTGTCCGGGGCCACGTTCACGATGTCGCCGACCAGTCCGATGTCCACCGGAAGTCCGTTCACCCGGCCCGCGCGGCGCACGGCGGTCATGGTGTGGGCGTCCTCGCCCGACAGGCCCACGGCGAAGGGGCCATGGGCGTTGATGGCGCCGACGAGTTCGCGCTGCACCCGCCCGGTCAGCACCATCCGGACCACGTCCAGTGTCTCCGCCGTGGTCACCCGCAGGCCGGCCTCGAAACGGACCTCCAGGCCCAGACGGTCGAGCATCGCGCTGATCTGCGGGCCGCCTCCGTGCACCACCACCGGGAACAGGCCGGCGTGCCACAGCTCGACGACATCGTGTGCGAAGGTCTCCTGAAGGGAGTCGTCCACCATGGCGTTGCCGCCGAACTTGATGACGACGACCCGGCCCCGCAGCTCCTTCGACGGGGCCGCGATCGGGTGACTCCCCGTCCTTGCCCCCCTCATGAGCCGTGCGCGCTGTTCATGGACGCCGGCGGCGGCCGTCGCGACCCGTACGGTCATGTTCTTCCGTCTCTCCTCAAGTGGGGTCCCTGATGATCCGGTGATCCGGCCCGCGGCACGAGGAATTACCTCTACTTAGCGAAGCCTAACCTAATACCTCTGGTGTCAGGAGGGGGAGGGGTGGTGCGCGCAGCCGCGGGGCGCGAGGAGGAGCCGCCGGATCTGCTCACCGGCGTCGGTGGCATCGCGGGCGAGGGCCGGGAAGAGCAACTGGAGGTCGCAGTGGCCGGTTTCGTACTCGCAGCGCAGGGTGATGCCGTGGCGGTCCAGGGCGAGGGGGAGCGAGCGGATCATGCCGCGCGGCAGCCGGGAGCCCGCGAGGCCGAGCAGTTCGTTCATCAACTCCTGGTGGGAATCGGTGAGATGGGTCAGCATGGCGGCCTCGTCGAGGGCGATCGGGTCGGGCTGGGCGAGGGCCATCTCGCCCAGCCCGACGCGCGTCGCACCCGCCGGTGTCCGCAGGGCCACCCGTACCGTGTCGAGCCGCAGCGCACCGTCGCCCGTCGGCGCCAGCCCGCCGGAGACCGTCACCCTGGCCCGGACCCGGTCGCGCAGCGGTGTGGGGGCGATGTCGGTGAACTCCAGCAGGGCGGCGATACCGCCCGGCCGGGCGTCGAGTGCCTGTTGCGCCAAGGGGCTGTCGGGTCCGGGGTGCAGGGTGATCCTGCCCCTTTCGCTGACGGAGTGCAGACCGATCAGGTCGTAGTCCTGCCCGGCCGTGGTGAGGGAGAGCGAGGTGGCGCGGGACAGGACGGTGCGGACCTGCTCCGCGGCGGTCGGGCCGGTCGGGGTGGTGTCGGCGTCGGTGCTCAAGGGGACTCCCTGCGAAGCGGATGCGATTTAGGTAAGGCTAACCTTACTTTTACTCCTGTGCCTCGCGTGCGTCGGGACCAGGTGTGCTGTCTTTGACTCTTGTCCGCGTGGCGCCTGTCGCGCGAACGGCGGCCCCGGCGGCCGGGGTTGCGTAGCCCCACGCGGGGCGCGGGTGGGAGTGCGTCCCTGCACTGGTATGGACCAGGGTCTTGACAGTGCATTGGTTCACTTCTTAAATCACGTAGTGAATTAAGTACCTTGCACGCCGCACCCCCACCGCACGTGCCCGCCCCCACCTGCACCTCGTCCCGCTCCGCACATGGCACCCCGCCCCGGTCGGCGCAGCTTCGGCATGCCCCAACGCGCCCTGCGTCTGTCATGACATATGCATGACAGATTCTCCTTCCTCCTCATGAACCGGAAGGGAGAGTCATGGACTCCCCACGTTTGCCGCGGCGCCTGCTGCGTTCCGTACTCTCGGTCGTGACCCTCGCACTGGTCACGACCGCTCTCGCGGGAGGCGGCGCCCCCGCACCGCAACCCGCCCTGTCGAGCGCGGCGGCCTCGGCCACCATGACGTTCGACGAAGAGTTCGACGGTGCTGCCGGATCGGCGGTCAACGGCGCCAAGTGGCAGACCGAGACCGGCGACAACGTCAACAACCACGAGCGGCAGTACTACACCTCCGGGAACAAGAACGCCGCGCTGGACGGCCAGGGACACCTGGTCATCACCGCGCGCAAGGAGAACCCGGGCAACTACCAGTGCTGGTACGGCACCTGCCAGTACACCTCGGCCCGCCTCAACACCTCCGGCAAGTTCACCCAGACCTACGGCCACGTCGAGGCCAGGATGAAGATCCCGCGCGGCCAGGGCATGTGGCCCGCCTTCTGGATGCTCGGCGACGACATCGGACAGGTCGGCTGGCCCAACTCCGGCGAGATCGACATCATGGAGAACGTCGGCTTCGAACCCTCCACCGTCCACGGCACCCTGCACGGACCCGGCTACTCCGGCTCCGCGGGCATCGGCGCCGGCTACACCCTCCCCGGCGGCCAGGCCTTCGCCGACGACTTCCACACCTTCGCCATCGACTGGGCGCCCAATTCCGTCACCTGGTCCGTCGACGGCAACGTCTACCAGCGCCGCACCCCCGCCGACACCGGCGGCAACACCTGGGCCTTCAACAAGCCCTTCTTCCTCATCCTCAACCTCGCCGTCGGCGGCTACTGGCCCGGCGACCCCGACGGCAACACCACCTTCCCCCAGCAACTCGTCGTCGACCACGTACGCGTCACCACCGGCGACAGCCCACCGCCCACCGGCGGCACCATCACCGGCCTGGCCGGCAAGTGCGTCGACGTGGCCGCGGCGAACAGCGCCAACGGCACGCCCGTCCAGCTGTACGACTGCAACGGTTCGACCGCCCAGAAGTGGAGTGTCGGCGCAGACGGCACGATCAGGGCGCTGGGCAAGTGCCTTGACGTCGCGTCAGGCGGTACGGCCGACGGCACGGTCGTCCAGTTGTGGGACTGCAACGGTTCGGCGGCCCAGCGCTGGGCGGTGAGCGGCGCCCGCGACATCGTCAACCCGCAGGCGAACAAGTGCCTGGACGTCACCGGGAACAGCTCGGCCAACGGAGCCCGGCTGCAGATCTGGACCTGCTCCGGAGCCGCCAACCAGAAGTGGACGGTGAACAGCTGATGCGCCGGTACCTGACAGGCGGCCACATCCACGCAGTGCGCGGCGCCCTGGGCGTCGTGGCCACCGCGGCCCTCATCGCCGGGCTGACCGGTACGCCCGCCGCGGGCGCGGCCGCGGCCACCGGACGGATCACCGGGGTCGGCGGCAAGTGCGTCGACGTCGCCGCGGGGGGCACCGCCAACGGCACTCCCGTCCAGCTCTACGACTGCAACGGCAGTACCGCCCAGCAGTGGAGCCTGGGCAGCGACGGAACGGTCAAGGCGCTGGGCAAGTGTCTTGACGTCGCCTCGGCGGGCACCGCCAACGGGTCCGTCGTCCAGCTGTGGGACTGCAACGGCTCGGCGGCCCAGCGGTGGTCGGTCAGTGCCGCACGCGACATCGTCAACCCGCAGGCGGACAAGTGCCTGGACGCCACCGGGAACAGCTCGGCCAACGGCACCCGGCTCCAGATATGGACCTGCACCGGGGCCGCCAACCAGAAGTGGACCGCGCCCGCGGTCGACGGCGGCGGGGGAGACCCGGCACCCGCCGGGGCCATGGCGGTCGCACCGTACCTCTACAACGGCTGGGGCAGCCCGCCCAGCCCGACCACCGTCATGAACGCCACCGGGGTCAAGTGGTTCACGCTCGCCTTCGTCCTGAGCAACGGCTACTGCAACCCGCAGTGGGACGGCGGCAGGCCGCTGACCGGCGGTGTCGACCAGCAGACGATCAACACCGTCCGGGGCGCCGGCGGCGACGTCATCCCGTCCTTCGGCGGCTGGAGCGGCAACAAGCTGGAGAGCTCCTGCTCCAGTGCGGGTGAGCTGGCCGCCGCGTACCAGAAGGTGATCAACGCCTACGGCCTCAAGGCGATCGACATCGACATCGAGGCCGACGCGTACGCCAGCGCCACGGTGCAGCAGCGCACGGTCGACGCGCTCAAGACGGTGAAGGCGGCCAACCCCGGCATCAAGGTGTACGTCACCTTCGGCACCGGACAGAGCGGACCCGACGACAGCATGATCCGCAAGGCGTCCGCCTCGGGCCTGACCGTGGACAGCTGGACGATCATGCCGTTCGACTTCGGCGGGGCGGGCCAGAACATGGGCAACCTCACCGTCGGCGCGGCCGAAGGGCTGAAGAACACGGTCAAGAGTGCCTACGGATACACGGACGACCAGGCGTACCGGCACACCGGCATCTCCTCGATGAACGGCATCACCGACGACAACGAGACCGTCACGGTCGCCGACTTCCGCACCATCCTCGGGTACGCCCAGCAGCGCCACCTGGCGCGGCTGACCTTCTGGTCGGTCAACCGCGACCGGCCGTGCTCAGGAGGCGGCGCCGACACCTGCTCGGGCGTCTCCCAGCAGCCCTGGGACTTCACCAAGGTGTTCGCCCAGTACGCCGGCTGAGTCCGCCCACGTCCCCACCGAGCCGTCCACCCGCACAGGAGAATCCGTGCTCAGACCCGTACGACAACCCATCGAGGGCCGGTCCGGCTCCTCGCCGACCCGCCGCCGGCGGGCGCTGACCGCGGTGTTCGCGGCCGGCGCCCTGGCCGGGTCGGTCCTGGCCGCCACCCCCGCCCCGGCCGCCGCGCGCCCCGCCGAGGCCGCCGCCGCGCTGCCGGCCGGCTGGGCCACCGTCGTCAACAGCGGCAGCGGCAAGTGCCTGGACGCGCGCTCCGCCGCGACCGTCAACGGCACCGCCGTCCAGCAGTACACGTGCAACAGCTCCACCGCCCAGCAGTGGAGCCTGACCGCGACCAGCGGCGGCTACGTACGCATCAACAACCGCAACGACGCCAACCAGGTCGCGGACGTCAGCGACGTGTCCACCGCGGACGGCGCCGCCGTGCACCTGTGGGCGTACGGCGGCGGCACCAACCAGCAGTGGCAGCCCGTCGACGAGGGCGGCGGCGCCTACCACTTCGTCAACCGCAACAGCGGCAAGTGCCTGGACGTGCCCGCCGCCTCCACGGCCGACAGCGTCCAGCTCGTCCAGTACACCTGCAACAACTCCGCCGCCCAGCGCTTCCAGGTCACCCCGGTGACTACCGCGCCGGGCGACGTCGACCTCGGCCCCAACGTCGCGGTCTTCGACCCTTCGATGCCCTCGGCCACCATCCAGAGCCGGCTCGACTCGATCTTCCGGCAGCAGGAGACCAACCAGTTCGGCAGCCAGCGGTACGCGGTGATGTTCAAGCCGGGCACGTACAGCAACGACGTCAACGTGGGGTTCTACACCCAGGTCCTCGGACTCGGGCAGTCACCCGACTCGGTGACGATCAACGGCGCCGTCCATGCCGAGGCGGACTGGTTCCCGCCGCAGAACGCCACCCAGAACTTCTGGCGCGGCGCCGAGAACCTCTCGGTGAACCCGGCCGGCGGCACCGACCGCTGGGCCGTGTCCCAGGCGGCCCCGTACCGGCGGATGCATGTGCGGGGCAATCTGGCCCTGGACGACGGCGGCTGGGCGAGCGGCGGCTTCATGGCCGACACCAAGATCGACGGACAGGTCAGGTCCGGTACGCAGCAGCAGTGGATCACCCGGAACTCGACCCTCGGCAGCTGGACCGGATCCAACTGGAACATGGTCTTCGTCGGCAGCCAGGGAGTGCCGGCCACCAGCTTCCCCAACCCGCCCTACACCACGGTGAACCAGGCCCCCGTGGTCCGTGAGAAGCCGTTCCTGTACGTGGACGGCAACGGCGCCTACCAGGTGTTCGTGCCGTCCGTCCGCAGCAACGCCTCGGGCACCACCTGGGCGGGCGGCAACGCCCCCGGCACCTCGATCGGCATGGACAAGTTCTTCGTCGTGAAGGCGGGAGCCACGGCCGCTCAGATCAACGCCGCGCTCGCCGAGGGGAAGAACCTGCTGGTGACCCCGGGCGTCTACCACCTCGACCAGACCCTGAAGGTGACCAGGCCCGACACCGTCGTCCTCGGCCTCGGCCTTGCCACGTTCGTGCCCGACAACGGCGTCACCGCCATGTCGGTGGCGGACGTCGACGGGGTCAAGGTCGCGGGCATCCTCTTCGACGCAGGTACGACGAACTCCTCGACCCTGATGGAGGTCGGCCCGGCAGGCTCCTCGGCCTCGCACGCGGCGGACCCGACCTCGCTGCACGACGTCTTCTTCCGGGTCGGCGGCGCCGCCGTGGGACGGGCCACCACGAGCCTGGTGGTCAACAGCGACCACGTCATCGGCGACCACATGTGGATCTGGCGCGGCGACCACGGCAGCGGCATCGGCTGGAACAGCAACCGGGCCGACACCGGGCTCGTCGTCAACGGCGACGACGTGACGATGTACGGGCTGTTCGTCGAGCACTACCAGAAGCACCAGACGATCTGGAACGGCAACGGCGGGCGCACGTACTTCTACCAGAACGAGATGCCGTACGACGTGCCCGACCAGGCGTCCTGGATGAACGGGTCCACCCAGGGCTACGCCGCCTACAAGGTCGCGGACTCGGTCACCAGCCATCAGGCGTACGGCCTGGGCAGCTACTGCTTCTTCAGCTCGAACCCGGCCGTGACCGCCGAGCACGCCTTCGAGGTACCGGACAACCCGAACGTGCGGTTCCAGAGCATGGTGACGGTCTCACTCGGCGGCACCGGGACGATCCGGCACGTCATCAACGGACGGGGAGGACCCTCCAACTCCGCGTCGAACGTGGCGAACCTCGTCAGCCAGCCCTGAACAGCGCGACGTCCCCAGGACACACCGGGCCGGATCCGACCCCCGTCGGATCCGGCCCGGCCCCCCACTCCGTTCGGAAAGGACGCTCTCGGATGAACACCATCAGCGCCGGAGCCGGAGCCCGAGGAGGACTCGGCCGGCTGTGCCGGTGGCTGCTCCTGCTGCCGGCGTTACTGCTGGGGCTCACCACGGGCCCCGCGCTTGCCGCGCCGCACGCCCCGCAGGCACCCGACTTCAAGGTGATCGCCTTCTACAACGGCACCTGGGACGCGGCCCACATCAGCTTCGTCCAGGAAGCCAACCGCTGGTTCCCCGACACCGCGGCCGCCAACAACTTCTCCTACACCTCCACCGACGACTGGGAGCGGCTGAGCAGCATCACCCCGGACCAGTACCAGGTGGTGCTGTTCCTCGACGACGCCCCGCAGACCGCCTCCCAGCGCACCGGATTCGAGAGGTACATGCGCTCCGGCGGCGCCTGGATGGGTTTCCACGTCTCCGCGTTCACCACCGAGGCCCAGGACTGGCCCTGGTACTACGACCAGTTCCTCGGCAGCGGCAACTTCAGGTCGAACACCTGGGGGCCGACCACGGCGGTGCTGCGCACCGAGGACCGGACACACCCCTCGACCACCGGGCTGCCCGCCACCTTCACCTCGTCGGTCAGCGAGTGGTACGCGTGGGAGAACGACCTCCGCGACAACCCGGACATCAAGGTCCTGGCCTCCGTGGACCCGGTGAGCTTCCCGCTGGGCACGGATCCGGACCAGTCCTGGTACAGCGGCGACTACCCGGTCCTGTGGACCAACACTAGCTACCGGATGCTGTACGCGAACTTCGGTCACAACGCGATGGACTACGACTCGGGGACCACCCTGTCCTCGACGTTCGACAGCGACACGCAGAACCGCTTCGTGGTGGACGGGCTGAAGTGGCTGGGCGGCGTCGGGGCGAACCCGGCGACGGACCGGCCGCACTGAGTCCCCGTCCCGTCACACAGCGCTGATATCGGCGGGTGCGGACAGGTGTCTTCACACCTTCTGCACCCGCCGTTATCCGATCGTCAGTAAAAATCGTCCGCTATGTGGGCACCCCTCTTGCCTTGCGGACTGTATGCGAAATACGGTCTGCGATATTCCTTGATCACCCCCTGGCGGGAGGTAGGCCCTCGTGCGCCGAAAAGCGGTTGCCCTGGTGGCGGTTGTACTGGTGTCCCTCACCTCGGGCTGCGCGTCGTTGCAGTCCTCGGCGACCGAGGTCGGCGGTGTACGCAAGACCGACGACCGGTCCGTACGCGACGGCGGGACACTCACCGTCGCTCTCAACTCCGACCCGGACAAACTCGACCCGACGCTCGCCCAGACCCTCGTGGGCCGCACGGTCTTCGCGGGCATGTGCGAGAAGCTCTACGACATCGACGAGGACGGTGTCGTCGTGCCGCAGCTCGCTGCCGCACTGCCCGAAACCTCGGCCGACGGCCGCACCGTCACCCTGAAGGTGCGGCACGGCCTGAAGTTCAGCGACGGCACCCGGCTCGGCGCCGCAGCCGTCGTCACCTCACTGCTGCGCCACCGCGATCTCCCCGGATCCGCCCGCGGCACCGAACTCGCCCCGGTCACCACCGTCGAGGCCACCGGCCCGTACACGGTCCGGATGAGGCTCAAGCAGCCCTACGTACCGCTCACCGGCGTCCTCGCCGACCGGGCCGGGATGGTGATGTCACCGACCGCGCTCAAGAAGTACGGGAAGAACTTCACCAACCACCCCTCCTGCGTCGGCCCGTTCCGCTTCGTCGAGCGCGTCGGCGGCGACCGGATCGTGCTGAAGAAGGACCCGAACTACTACGACGCGGACAAGGTCCACCTCGACGGGGTCGTCTACAAACCCATACCCGACGGAAACGTCCGGCTCGCCAACCTGCGCTCCGGCGACCTCCAGATCGGCGACCAGATGGGCCCCATCGACGTACAGAGCGCCCTCACCGAGCCGAAGCTGCAGCTCTTCAACTCGCCCTCGCTCGGCTACCAGGGCATCGGCCTGAACGTCGGCAACGTGAAGGGCCTCGGGCAGAAGCCCGGAAAGCTCGACACTCCGATCGCCCGGGACGTCCGGGTCCGCGAGGCGTTCGAGCTCGCCATCGACCGCGACACCCTCAACAAGGTCGTCTTCCAGGGCATGTACGAACCGGCCTGCGGCCCGATCTCCCCGCAGTCCGCCATCGCCCCCGGCATCAAACCCCAGGACTGCCCGAAGCGTGATGTCGCCAAGGCGAGGAGACTGCTGAAGGAGGCCGGGGTGAAGACCCCGCTGAAGATCGAGCTGAAGACCTCGACCACCCCCGAACAGGGCCGGGTCGGGCAGGTCCTCCAGGCCATGGTGAAGGAGGCCGGATTCGACCTCTCGCTGCGGCCGACCGAGTACGCCACCATGCTCTCCGAGACCGACGCCGGCAACTACGACGTCTTCACCAGCGGCTGGTCGGGCCGGCTGGACCCGGACGGCAACGTCGCCAACTTCCTGAAGACCGCCGGGGCCATGAACGCCTACGGACTCGGCGACCCGAAGATCGACAAGCTCATCGCCGAGGGCAGCACGGTCTCCGACCCGGCCCGGCGCACCGAGATCTACGACGAGCTCACCCGGCGCGTGCAGGACGCCCACACGATGATCTACCTCTACCGGCAGAAGAACTACGTCGTCGCCTCCAAGGACGTCGCGGGCATCCGCGTCTACGGCGACGGACTGGTCCGGGTCACGACTGCGGGGTACACCCGATGACGAAATACCTGCTGACGCGCCTGCGCCAGTCCCTCATCACGCTCTTCCTGGTCTCGATCGTGGTCTTCGCCGGTATCCGGGCGCTGCCCGGCGACCCGGCGCTCGCCCTGGCCGGTGAGGAGCGCAGCCCCGAGGCGCTCGCCGCGATCCGGGAGGCGTACGGCCTGAACGACAGCATCGTCGTCCAGTACGGGCGGTTCATCGGGCACGCCCTCACGGGCGACCTCGGCACCTCCTCCAGGACCGGGCTCCCGGTCGCCGACGCGATCGGTCAGGCCCTCCCCGTCACCCTGGAACTGGCCGCGCTGTCCCTGCTGCTGGCCGTGGTCCTGGGCATCGGCGCCGGCGTCGTCGCCGCCGTGCGGCGCGGGAAGCCCGAGGAGTGGCTCGCCAACGGCATCGCGCTCATCGGGCTCTCCATCCCGACCTTCTGGCTCGGCATCGTGCTGGTCCTCGGATTCGCCATCGCCATCCCGGTGTTCGCCGCCTCCGGATACGTGCCCTTCGGCACCGACCCGGTGGACAACCTGCGCCGCATGGTGCTGCCCGCCATCGTGCTCGGCTCCGGGCTGGCCGCCGTCGTGATGCGCCAGACCCGGGCCGCGATGCTCGACTCGCTCTCCGCCGACTACGTGCGCACCGCCCGTGCCAAGGGCCTGTCCAAGCGGTCCGTCGTCGGCGGGCACGCACTGCGCACCTCCCTCGTCACGGTGGTGACCGTGCTGGGGCTCCAGCTCGGCCACCTGATCTCCGGCGCGGTCGTCACCGAGCAGATCTTCGTGCTGCCCGGCTTCGGCAAGCTCACCATCGACGCCGTCTTCACCCGCGACTACGCGACCCTGCAGGCCGTGGTGCTCTGCACCTCCGCCGCGTACATCCTCATCAATCTGCTGGTCGACGTGGTCTATTCGGTCATCGACCCGCGCATCCGGCTCGGAGGTGCCCGGTGACCACAGCGACCCCAGCGCTCACTGCCCCGCAGGCCGCGAAGCGGCGGCCCGGCGGCGGCAGGCTGCGCGCCCTGCGCAGGAACCGGCTCGCCCTCATCGGCGGCATCATCGCCGCCGTCTTCATCCTGGTCGCACTCCTCGCCCCGCTGATCGCCCCGTACGATCCCGCCACGCCAAACTTCGGGAACGTGCTCGCCGCGCCCGGCGGATCGCACTGGCTCGGCACCGACGACCTCGGACGCGACCAGCTCTCCCGGATCGTGTACGGGGCGCGCGCCTCCATGCAGGTCGGTCTCGTCGCCGTCGTGCTGGCCTTCGTGATCGGGGTCCCGCTGGGACTGGCGGGCGGCTACTACGGGAAGTTCGCCGACGGCGCCATCTCCCGGCTCACCGACACCATGCTGGCGTTCCCGTTCCTGGTGCTCGCCGTGGGGCTGGCGGCGATCCTCGGCCCCTCGCTGACCAACGCCACCATCGCCATCGGTATCTCGCAGATCCCCGCGGTCATCCGCATCACCCGGGCCGAGACCCTGCGCCTCAAGCACGTCGACTACGTCGGGGCGGCCATCGCCAACGGCGGCGGCGACGGGACCGTGCTCTTCCGGCACATCCTGCCCAACGCCACCTCCGCGCTGATCGTCCAGGCGACCGTCGGCATCCCCGCCGCGATCATCGGCGAGGCGCTGCTCAGCTTCCTCGGCCTCGGCGTCCAGCCGCCCGACCCCTCCCTCGGCGTGATGCTCTCCGGCGCCCAGTCCTTCCTGGCACCCGCGCCCTGGCTCGCCGTCTTCCCCGGCCTCGCGATCGTCGCGGCGACCCTGGCCTTCAACCTGCTCGGCGACGGACTGCGGGACGTCCTCGACCCCCGTGGAGGGACCCGATGACCGAGACCGTTCTCGAATCCGTACGGGAGCCGGTGCGCGAGCCCGTCCTGAGCGTCCGCGACCTGTCGGTGTCCTTCCGCTCCGACACCCGCACCGTGCACGCCGTCGACGGTGTCTCCTACGACCTCCATCCCGGCGAGGTGCTCGCCGTGGTGGGGGAGTCGGGGTGCGGCAAGTCCGTCACCTCGATGGCCGTGATGGGGCTGCTCCCGCCCACCGCGCGGATCGGCGGCTCCATCAGGCTCGGCGGCCGGGAACTGGTCGGCGCGCACGAGAAGGAACTCCAGAAGGTCCGCGGCAAGGACATCGCGATGATCTTCCAGGAGCCGATGACCTCACTGAACCCGGTGCTCACCATCGGCCGGCAGATCGGCGAGGTGCTCCGCAGGCACCAGGGCCTGAGCAGGAAGGAGGCCAGGGAACGGTCCGTGGACCTCCTCGACCTGGTCGGCATCCCCGCCCCGCGCAGCCGCATCGCCGAGTACCCGCACCAGCTCTCCGGCGGCATGCGCCAGCGCGTGATGATCGCCATCGCCGTCGCCTGCGACCCGTCCGTCCTCATCGCCGACGAGCCGACCACCGCACTCGACGTGACCGTGCAGGCCGGAATCCTCGAAGTCCTCCAGGCGCTGCGCGAACGGCTCGGCACCGCCATCGTCCTGGTCACCCACGACCTCGGCGTCGTCGCCGACGCGGCCGACCGGGTACTGGTCATGTACGCCGGACGCTCCGTCGAACAGGCCCCCGTCCACGACCTGTTCGCCACCGCCCGGCACCCGTACACCCGCGGTCTGCTCGGCGCCGTCCTGCGGCCCGGCGGCGAGGGCAAGCGGCGGCTGCCGGAGATCCCCGGCCTGGTGCCGAGCCTCGACAGCCAGCCCGACGCCTGCACCTTCGCGCCGCGGTGCAGCCGCGCCGACGACACCTGTACGGGCGCCAGGCCCGGCTTCAGGTCCGTCGACCCGCGGACGGGAGCGGACGCCGTCCACCGCGCGGCGTGCTGGCACCCGTACGCGGCGGACGAGGCGTCCGACGTCCTCACCGCGAAACCCGCCGCCCCCACCCCGGACCCGGCTCCCGTCGCCGGGCCCGCCCGAACCGACCAGGAGGCCGGAAAGTGACCGCAGCGCAGACCGTCCCCGCCCCGCGCGACAGCGCCGGGGGCACCGCGGACCAGCAGCAGCCCGTGCTGCGGATCGACTCGCTGGAACGGCACTTCGCCGCATCGGGCGGCGGCACCGTCCGTGCCGTCGACGGCGTCTCGATCACCATCGGCCACGGCGAGGTCGTCGGCCTGGTCGGCGAGTCCGGCAGCGGCAAGTCGACCGTCGGCCGCTGCGCCGTCCGCCTCGACGAACCCACCGGCGGCACCGTCCACATCAACGGCACCGACATCACCCACCTCTCCCGCCGCGCTCTGCGCCCACTGCGCAAGGACTTCCACCTGGTGTTCCAGGACCCGTCGTCCTCGCTCGACCCGCGCATGACGATCGGCCAGATCATCGCCGAACCCGTCAAGCTGCACCGCCGGGCCCGCGGCCCCGCCGTACGCGAGCGCGTCGAGCAGCTCCTCGCCCAGGTCGGGCTGCGCCCCGAGCACGCCGACCGGCACCCGCACGAACTCTCCGGCGGCCAGCGCCAGCGGATCTCCATCGCCCGCGCGCTGTCCTGCGACCCCGATCTCGTCGTCGCCGACGAACCGACCTCGGCCCTCGACGTCTCCGTGCAGGCCTCCGTGCTCAACCTGCTCGCCGACCTCCAGCGCGACCGCGGCTTCGGCTGCCTGTTCATCACCCACGACCTGGCCGCCGTCGAGTTCCTCGCCGACCGGATCGCCGTGATGTACCTCGGACAGATCGTCGAACAGGCTCCCACCGCCGAGCTGTTCGCCGCTCCCAAAAACCCGTACACCCAGGCGCTGCTCTCCGCCGCGCCGGTACCCGACCCGGCTCTGCAGCGCTCCCGCGAGCGCATCGTGCTGCACGGCGAGCTGCCCAGCCCGCTGGACCCGCCGTCCGGCTGCCGCTTCCACACCCGCTGCCCGCTCGTCACCGAGCGGTGCCGCACCGAGGTGCCGGCCCTGCGCGAGCTGCCCGGCGGCCGGCAGGTCTCCTGCCACCTCGTCGGCGACGACGGCACCGCCCCGGACGCGGCCGCCTGACCTCCCGTGCGGGAGACCGGGCCCCTCGCACGGGCCCGCCTCCCGTACGTACGATCCGCAAACGCACCACTGAACTCAGCACGTCGCAGCAAGGAGCCGCACCCGTGTTCACCACCAGGCCCACCCTCCAGGGCACCTTCGGCATGGTGTCCTCCACCCACTGGCTCGCCTCGCAGTCCGCGATGGCGGTCCTGGAGGACGGCGGCAACGCCTACGACGCCGCCGTCGCCGCCGGATTCGTCCTGCACGTCGTCGAGCCGCACCTCAACGGCCCGGCCGGCGAGGTGCCGATGATCCTCGCGCCCAAGGACGGCGAGGTTCAGGTGCTGTGCGGTCAGGGCCCCGCCCCGGCCGGTGCGACCGTCGCCCACTACCGCTCCCTCGGCCTCGACCTGGTCCCCGGCACCGGACCGCTCGCCGCCGCCGTACCGGGCGCCTTCGACGCCTGGATGCTGCTGCTGCGCGACCACGGGACCAAGACCGTCGCCGAAGTGCTGCGGTACGCGATCGGCTACGCCGAGGACGGACACGCGCCCGTCGACCGCGTCGGCCAGACCGTCGAGACCGTCCGCGAGCTCTTCGAGAACGAGTGGCCGTCCTCCGCCGACGTCTACCTGCCGGGCGGCAACTCGCCGAAGCCCGGCGAGCTGTTCCGCAACCCGGCACTCGCCGCGACCTGGCGCCGTCTGATCGCCGAGGCCGAGCAGGCCGGCGGCGACGACCGCACCGCGCAGATCGAGGCCGCCCGCGCCGTCTGGCGCGAGGGCTTCATCGCCGAGGCCCTGGTCCGCCAGGCCGCCGTCCCCACCATGGACACCAGCGGCGCACGCCACCCGGGCACCCTCACCGCCGCCGACCTGGCCGGCTGGTCCGCGTCCTACGAGGCCCCCGCCACCTACGACTGGAACGGCTGGACGCTCGCCAAGGCCGGCGGCTGGAGCCAGGGCCCCGCCTTCCTCCAGCAGCTCGCCCTGCTCCCCGCCGAGCTGCCGCGCTACGGCTCCGCCGAGTACGTCCACCTGCTCATCGAGGGCTGCAAACTCGCCATGGCCGACCGCGAGGCCTGGTACGGCGACGCCGCCGAGGTCCCGCTCGGCACGCTGCTCTCCGAGCCGTACAACGCCGCCCGCCGCGCCCTCGTCACCGCCCAGGCCTCGCACGAGCTGCGGCCGGGCAGCCCCGACGGCCGCACCCCCGTCCTCAGCGAGCACGCCCACGCCGTCGCCTCGGGGGAGTCCGGCTTCGACGCCATGGGCATACCTGCGGCCGGCGCCGGAGAGCCCACGGTCTCGAAGGAAGGCGCGGGAGAGCCGACGGCCACCGCGGACCGCGCGGGCGAGCCGACCGTCGCCGGGAACGGCGCCACCCGCGGCGACACCTGCCACGTGGACGTCGTCGACCGCTGGGGGAACATGGTCTCCGCCACGCCCAGCGGCGGCTGGCTCCAGTCCAACCCGGTCGTGCCCGAGCTCGGCTTCCCGCTCGGCACCCGCCTGCAGATGGCCTGGCTGGAGACGGGCCTGCCCAACTCCCTCACGCCCGGCCGGCGCCCCCGCACCACCCTCACCCCGTCGCTCGCCCTGCGCGACGGCGTCCCGGTCATGGCGTTCGGCACGCCCGGCGGCGACCAGCAGGACCAGTGGCAGCTGCACTTCTTCCTCGCCGTCGCCCTGCGCGCCGAGGTCCGCGGCGGCCTCGACCTCCAAGGCGCCATCGATGCCCCGAACTGGCACAACGACAGCTTCCCCGGCTCCTTCTTCCCGCGCGGGATGCGCCCCGGCAGCGTCACCGTCGAGGAGGGCATGGACCCCGAGGTCGTCGCCGAGCTGCGCCGCCGCGGCCACGACGTCACGGTCGGCGACCCGTGGTCGGAGGGCCGGATGTGCGCGGTGGCCCGCGACCCGGAGACCGGCGTGCTCTCCGCGGCCGCGAACCCGCGGGGCATGCAGGGGTACGCGGTCGGACGCTGACGGGCAACCCCTCCTGGCCAGGACGGGGCTGTCGGCCGGGCGGACGCCGGGCGGCCACCTCCCCGTCATGACCAGGTCGTCGGCCCTCCGGCGGCCCGTGCTTAGCTGGGGGCATGATCGATGACTTCCTTGCCGGGGACCTGACCGAGGTCGAGGCGGCGGTCCGCGCAGCGGCCGCCGCCGAGATCATGCCGCGCTACCGGCAGCTCGCCGCACACGAGATCGTCGAGAAGAACGGTCCGCACGACCTGGTGACCGCCGCGGACCGGCTCGCCGAGGAACACCTCACCGCCTCGCTGAGCCGGCTCCTGCCGGGCTCGGCCGTCGTCGGCGAGGAGGCGGTCCACGCCGATCCGAAGGTCTACGAGGCGCTGGGCGGCGAGGCCCCCGTCTGGATCGTCGACCCGGTCGACGGCACCCGCCAGTTCGTCCGCGGCGAACCGGGTTTCTGCACCCTGGTCGCGCTCGCGCACCACGGCGAGATCCTGGCGTCCTGGACGTACGCCGCAGCCCTGGACCAGATGGCCGTGGCCGTCCGCGGCCGCGGGGCCACGCTCGACGGCGCTCCGATACGGTCGGGCTCGCCCGCACCCGACGCCGTACTGCGCGTGGCGATGTCGCACCCCGACTACACCACCGACGCGCAGAAGCGGGCCCTGCGCGGCCTGCGGACCGAAGGCATCGACGCCCGTCCCTGCGGATCGGCCGGCCTCGAATACCTCGCCGTCGCCCGTGGCGACCTGGACGCGCTCGCCTTCAACTGGGAGTTCGCCTGGGACCACGCGGCCGGCCTGCTCCTGGTCACCGAGGCGGGCGGCACCCAGGCCACGCTGTCCGGCGCGCAGTTCCGCATCACCGGTGGCAACGACCTGCCCTTCACCGCCGCCCGCGACCGCGGGACCGCCGAACGCGTCCTGGCCGCGCTGCGCGCCGGAGCCTGAGCCCGGCGGCACGGTCGGCCCTCCGGTTCACCGGGCCAGGAGCTCGCGGGTCAGCGCGGCGAGGCGCCGGCGGGCCTGCGGATCGTAGGCCTGCTCGTGGGCCGCCGCGTCCGTGAAGCGGTCGAAGTAGCGGCCGGTGACGTCCGCCAGCGCCGGGTCGGTGATCAGCCGCACCGTCGGGCGCACGCCCTCCTCGACGGGGACCGCCGGGGTCAGCCCGTACGCCCGCACCCCCTCGGTGTCCATCAGGTGGGCCGGGTGCAGGGCGTTGAACGTGACCCCGGTGCCGGGCGTCCGCGCGGCCAGGTCGAACGTCGACATGATCATCGCGAGCTTGCTCCGGCAGTACGCCTCCAGGCCCTCGTAGCCGCGCTCCATCATGACGTCGTCGAAGTCGACGGGCGACTGCCCGACCGAGGCCACCTGGACGACGCGCGCCGGGGCCGACGCGGTCAGCAGCGGCAGCAGCTCGCTGATCAGCAGACAGGGCGCCAGATAGTTGACCGCGAACCGGAGTTCGTGGCCCTGCGCGCTCACCTCTCGGTGCAGCGGATCGGCGCCGCCGCCGGCCACCGCGTTGTTGACCAGGACGTCGAGCCGGGGCTCGGCCTCCCGTACGGCCGCCGCCAAGGACCGGACCTGGTCCAGATCGGACAGATCGGCGAGGTAGCTGCGTACCGCGCCCCGACCGGCCGAGAGGGCACGTACCTCCTCGGCGGCCCTGTCGAGCCGTGCCTGGTCCCGGCCGTGCAGCAGCAGTGTCGCGCCGCGGCCGGCCAGGTCGCGGGCCAGGTGGAGACCGAGGCCCTGGGTGGCGCCGGTGACGAGAACGGTCCCGGCGAAACGGGAAGGCGAGTGGTGGTGAGCACCTTGAGTATCCATGCCTTGAGTTATATCAAGACCTTGATTCAACTTCCATGCCTGTCATGAGTCCGTGATTCGGCAGATGTCCGTGGCTGTACGCTCGCGGGCATGGGAATGACCGCCGACGACCGCCTCGGCGCGGACATCAAGCGTGCAGAGCAAGCGCTCATGGCAGCCAAGAGCGCCGCCCTGAAGGGTGCGGACCTCACGGTGGCGCAGTACGCGGCGCTGTTCGCCCTCGCCGACCATCCCGGCATGTCGGGCGCCGCGCTGGCCAGGGTCTGCCTGGTCACCCCGCAGGCCATGGCGGCCGTGCTCAAGCACCTGGAGGAGCGCGGCCTGATCGTCAGGACCGTGCACCCCTGGCACCAGAAGATGCTGGAGACCCGCCTGACCGACGAGGGCGCCGAGACGCTGCGGCTGGCCGACGAGCGGGCGGTACGGATCGAACGCCGCATCGCGGCGGAGTTCACCCCGCAGGAGCGGGAGGCCCTGCGGGGCCTGCTCGCCCGCTGCGTCACGGCCATTCAGCGGGACTGAGGGTTCCTCACATCCCGCCGGCGCCGTGCTTGACCAGGCAGAACGGGTGACCGGCCGGGTCGGCGAAGATGCGCCACGGGCGGTCGGGGCCGGCGCCGCTGTCGAGGACCGTCGCGCCGGCCGCGACCGCCTCGGCCCCGGCCGCGTCCAGGTCCCGAACACCGAAGTCCAGATGGAACTGCTGGGGGTGCTCCGGATCGGGCCACCGCGGCGGCCGGTACTCCGTCGCCCGCTGGAAACCGAGCACGAGCCCGGCGGCGGTGTGCAGTGTGGCCCAGTCCTCGTCGAGCGCCCACCGGCGGTCCGCCTGGTTGACGCGCCCGCCCAGCAGTACGCGGTAGAACTCGGCGAGACGTACCGGATCGGGACAGTCGAGCACCACGCACTGCAGTTCGGCGATCATGGCCGAATCCTAGGGGCTGCCGTTCCGGGCCGGGCGAGGCCGGCGTGCTCCCCGTGCGACGGCCTGGGTCGTGACCCTTCGGATGGCACTCAGGGGTGCATGACGATCTTTCCCACGTGCCCCTGCGGGAGAGTTCCTCCTGCGCCCGAGCAGCCTGGTCCAGTGGGAAGGATGCGGCGATGACGGGTCGGATCCCGGCGCGACGAGCCAGGTCCATGAGGAGGGCGAAGTGTGCGGGGGTGTGCATCGCGGAGCCGATGACCTGGGCGTTGTGCAGGTAGAGGCGGCGCACGTCGAAGGTCACGCCGTAGCCGCCGAGTGCGCCGGCGATGACCCACCGGCCCCCTTCGCGCAGCAGCGGCAGCCCCTCACCCACCAGCTCGCCCGCCACGACGTCGAGCGCGACGTCGATGCCCTCCGGGGCGGCGGCGCGGATCTGCTCGGCGATGTCTCCCGCGCGGTCGACGACTTCGTGCGCGCCCGCTTCTCGCACCGCATCGATCTTGGCTCCGCTGCTGAGGGCGATCACCCTCCCGCCGCGCGCACGGGCGATCTGCACCAGTGCGATGCCGACGCCGCCGGAGGCTCCCGAGACCAGGACGGTTTCCCCCTTGCGCAGCCGGCCTCGCTCGATCATGCCCAGCGCCGTGCCGTAGGCGGTCGGCAACGTCGCGAGCTGGTCGTCGGTGAGCGGGGAGTCCGTCACGTCGTGCACGCGCTCTGCCGCCGCCGTCACGTACTCGGCGTACCCGCCGTCCCGCTCGCTCCCCATCAGGCCCACCGGGTTGGCGTCCGGCCCTTCGGTGTCGTAGATCGCGGGGTCGACCACCACCCGGCGTCCGACGAGGCTCTCCGCCACCCCGGTCCCGACGGCCACGACGCGGCCGGCCACGTCGGCGCCCTGGATGCGCGGGAAGTCGATCGGGCCGCGCCAGCCCGACCTCGCCTCCGGGTCTCCCGGCCGGCCGTAGGCGCCCTCCCGGGTCCACAGGTCGGTGTTGTTCAGCGCCACCGCGCCGACCTGGACCAGCACCTCTCCCGCCCGCGGGGCAGGTACGGCGACCTCCGTCAGCTCCAGAACCTCCGGTCCTCCGTGCCTCGTGATGCGCACCGCTCGCATGAACTGGGACGCGCCCATCGCCTGAACCTCCTCGCAGGTATACTGATCTGTGAACTCCTCCCACCGTACACCGATCAGTGAAGGGGGCCCGTGGTGCAGGCAGCGCGTGCTGTGACGCCGGCCGGCCGGCGCATCCTGGCGGCCGCCGAGGAGCTGTTCTACCACCGCGGAATCACAGCGGTCGGTGTGGATCTGATCGCCGAGCACTCGGGCGTGACGAAGCGGACCCTGTACAACCGGTTCGGGTCGAAGGACCACCTCGTGGCGGCCTACCTCACGGAACGCGACCAGCGCTGGCGGTCAGTCGTCCGGGCCGCCGTCGCAGCCGCAGGCACTCCCGCCGAGGCCGTCACCGCCCCTTTCGAGGCACTGCGGACCTGGAGCGCGAACAACAGCCGTGGCTGCGCCTTCATCAACGCACTCGCCGAACTCCCGGACCCCTCGCACCCCGCGCACCGCATCGCCGCGGACCAGAAGCTCTGGCTGCTGAACCTGTTCACGGAACTCGCCACCGCAGCGGGCTGCTCGTCCCCGGCCGCCCTCGCCACGCAACTCCTCGTGCTGCACGAGGGTGCTCTGGCCACGCAGCCCCTCTCGCTCGACACCCTTCCGGAGAGCGCTGCCCTGGCGCGAGCCCTGGTCCAAGCCGATGCCCCCGGCCCTGATCGGCCGGAGGGGGCTTGAGGCCTTGCGCCCGGATCGGCCGGATCAGGCACCGGGGCACGCGAGCCCGGCATGATCCGTACGAGAGGCCTCAGTTGCGCGCCCGGTCCAGGACCGCCCGTACGTCGGCGACGACACCCGCGGCCGCCTCCACCGCGGCGATGTCCAGGCCGCGCAGTGCCTCGCCGACCCGCTCCGCGAAATCCGCCGGGGTGTCCGGCAGGGCGGCGGCTGCCGCCAGTGCGCCCTTTTCGTTGAGACACCAGGTGCGGTGGTGGGCGTGCAGCGACTGGGTGAGGACGCCGAACGCCCGGGACAGGCAGAGCGAGACGTGGAGCCGGTCGCCTGCCGGAGCCGACTTGGCGGCCGACACCACCGAGAAGTCCGCCTCCCAGGCCGCATCGACAAGGGCCTTACGCAGCGGCTCCGGATAGTCGAGCGTCTCCCGCTGAAGCGCGGTCAACTCCCCGGACGGGTCGGCGATCACGTGTCCGAGAGCGACCTCACCCGGATAGACGGGCGACCAGAATCCGAGCGGGTGGCCGGGCTGGATCCCCACTTCGTAGCGGCCCTGGCGGCAGTCCGACCAGACCGCGCCGACCCGGTCCAGATCGCGCAGGATCCAGTCCACCGGAGTGCCGTCCACCCGCAGCCAGGCCCCGCCGTCGACCCACGGGCCCCAGCCGCCCGGCCCGGCCACCTCCACCGGTGACCCCTGTGCCTCGCAGGCCAGCGCGGTGAGCGCGGCCAGGTCCGGGGTGCCGCGGTAGTAGAGGCCCAGATCCCAGTCGGAGTCGGGGCGGTGAGTACCCCGGGCCCGGCTGCCGCCCAGGGCCACGGCCCGGATGCCGGGCACGGCGGTGAGCTGCTCGGCCATGGCGTCGATCCGGTGGCGCAGCGCCTTCTCCTTCGCCGTCAGGTGCGCGGCGGGGAGCGGGGCCGGGCCCGGCTGTTGCGCGGGGTTCGGAGTACTCATCGAACGGGGACCCTACCCGCGCCCGGCGCGTGGGCGCCTGCGAATATCCTGGGTACTCCGACCGCCGGCTGACAAAGGAGTCCGAAGGTGCCGTCGATGCTCGATGCAGTCGTCGTGGGGGCAGGCCCCAACGGACTGACCGCCGCAGCCGAACTGGCCCGCCGTGGCTTCGCCGTGGAGGTCTTCGAAGCCGGGCGGACCGTCGGCGGCGGGGCCCGCACGGAGGAGCTCACGCTCCCCGGCTTCCACCACGATCCCTGCTCTGCGGTCCACCCGCTGGGCATCGGTTCGCCGGCCTTCGACGCCATGCCGCTCGCCCGGCACGGCCTGGAGTGGCTGCAGCCCCGGCTGGCCCTCGCCCACCCGTTCCCGGACGGGTCCGCCGCCGTGCTGGCCGGCTCCGTGGGGGAGAGCGCCATGTCGCTCGGACCGCGGGACGCGGGGGCCTACCGCAGGCTCGTCGCGCCGTTCCTCGGCCACTGGGACACCCTCGCCCAGGACTTCCTGCGCACCCCGTGGGACGGACTGCCGCGCGACCCGTACCGCTGGGCGCGCTTCGGCCTCGACGCCGTCCAGCCCGCCACGCTCCTGTCCCGCCGCTTCCGCGGTGAGAAGGCGCGCGGTCTCTTCGCCGGACTCGCCGCCCACGCCATCGCCCCCACCAGCGGGCTCGCGACCGGCGGAATCGCCCTGCTCTTCGCGCTGGCCGCGCACGAGCGGGGGTGGCCGGTGCCGCGCGGCGGCTCCCAGGCCATCTCCGACGCCCTCGCCTCGTACCTGCGGGAACTGGGCGGTGTCATCACCACCGGCACGGAGGTCAAGCGGCTGGACGAACTGCCGCCGGCCCGCGCCTACATCTTCGACACCTCGCCGACCGCGCTGGCCCGGATCGCGGGACTGGGCAACGCCTACCGCGGCTACCGCTACGGCGCCTCCTGCTTCAAGATCGACTACGCCCTGTCGGGTCCCGTCCCCTGGACCGCGCAGGAGGCCCGCCGGGCCGGCACGGTGCACATCGGTCCCACGGCCGGCGAGATCGACTCCGCCCTGCGCGCCGCCGTGAGCGGCCGCGACCCCAGTGTGCCGTTCCTGATCACCGCCCAGCCGAGCCTCGTCGACCCGTCCCGCGCACCCGAGGGCAAGCAGGTGTTCTGGGTGTACGGACACGTACCGGCCGGCTGGGAGGGCGACGCCACCGAGGTCATCGAACGCCAACTGGAGCGTTTCGCCCCGGGGTTCCGCGATCTGGTGCTCGCCCGCGCGGTGGCGGGACCGCCCCGGCTCGCCGTGCGCAACGCGAACTACGTGGACGGGGACATCGCCTGCGGCGCCTTCGCCGGGCTGCAGACGGTGATCCGCCCCAAGCTCGCACGGGTGCCGTACGCGACGGCGCACCCCGCGGTCTTCATCTGCTCCTCGGCCACCCCGCCCGGCCCAGGGGTGCACGGCATGTCCGGACACCACGCGGCGAAGGCGGTGTGGCGCCGGCTGCGCGCATCGGGTCCCTACGGCGGCCGTTAGGGGCTTTCGTTCGGACAGCGCCGCGAGGTGCGGCACCAGACCCCGCTCCCTACCCGGCCTGATCCGAACGAAAGACAGCAGTCCCGGCGCGCGAGCGCTCAACTACCCGCGCAGACACCCGTTACCGGCATGATGGCGGTATGCGCACACCTCCCGCCGTCACCATCACCCTCGTGCGAGGCGACATCACCAAGCAGTCCGTCGACGCCGTCGTCAACGCCGCGAATTCCTCCCTGCTCGGCGGTGGCGGGGTGGACGGTGCGATCCATCGTCGGGGTGGCCCGGAAATCCTGGCCGCCTGCCGCGAACTGCGCGCCTCGCGGTACGGCAAGGGGCTGCGGACGGGGCAGGCCGTCGCCACCACCGCCGGGAAGCTCGACGCCCGCTGGGTGGTGCACACGGTGGGCCCGGTGTGGAGCAGCACCGAGGACCGCTCGGCGCTGCTGGAGTCCTGCTACCGCGAAGCCCTGCGCGTCGCAGTGGAGTTGGGGGCCCGGACCGTGGCCTTTCCCGCGATCTCCACCGGCATCTACGGCTGGCCCATGGACGACGGGGCCCGGATCGCTGTCCGCACGGTGCTGGCGGAGGCCGCCGCGCCGGTCGAGGAGGTGCGGTTCGTGCTGTTCGACGCGCACGCGTACGTGGAGTTCGAGGAGGCGCTGGCGGCCCAGGTCTGACCGGGCCCGGGGCGCGGGCGGTGGTGTCCGTTCAGGCTGCCCGGGCCGGCCCGACGCCGTCGACGTCGAAGGTCACCTGGTCGTCGTAGCACCACCACCACGTCTCGCCCGGCTCGTACGAGCGGATCAGGGGATGGCCCGTGGCGGAGCGATGGGCCGTGGCGTGCTTGTTGCGGGAGGAGTCGCAGCATCCCACGTGCCCGCAGCTCTGGCACTCGCGCAGGTGCACCCAGGTGTCACCCTGCGCGACGCACTCCGGACAGGAGTCGGGGCTGTCCGGGGTGACTCGCCGCACCTCGTCCAGATGCGAACAGATCGGCGTGGACGACGCGTCCGTCATGTCGGGGTCTCCCTTGTCTCTCTGTGCCCGGGCACCACATCTCCGTACCCACGGAGACGAACGACCCGATGAACGCGCGGGACGGCGGGCCTCCGGCCCGTTCACGGGGGCGTCCGAGCCTCTTCAAGCCTCTCACCGCGGCGTTCCCTGTCAACTCATGACCTGCCAGGGACCGGGCCGGACGGGAGGCCGAAGAGTTCCTGGCAGTGCGAGGTCGATGTCGGATTCTCGCCAGCCACAGCCACCTCGGTGCCCCATGCTTGAACCATGCACACCGACACCGAGCGCTGCGTGCGGGCCGTCCGGTCCAAGGACTCCCGCTTCGACGGCTGGTTCTTCACGGCCGTCGTGACCACCAGGATCTACTGCCGGCCGAGCTGTCCCGTCGTACCGCCCAAGGTCGAGAACATGACCTTCTACCCGAGCGCCGCCGCCTGCCAGCAGGCCGGGTTCCGGGCCTGCAAGCGCTGCCGGCCGGACACGAGCCCGGGGTCCCCGGAATGGAACGCCAGGGCCGACTCCGTCGCCCGTGCGATGCGGCTCATCCGGGACGGGGTCGTCGACCGGGAGGGCGTGCCGGGTCTCGCCACCCGGCTCGGCTACTCGTCCCGGCAGATCGAGCGGCAACTGCTCGCCGAGCTCGGGGCGGGGCCGCTGGCACTGGCCAGGGCGCAGCGCGCGCAGACCGCGCGGGTGCTGATCGAGACCACCGGACTGCCCATGGCCGAGGTGGCCTTCGCCGCCGGGTTCGCCTCGATCCGTACCTTCAACGACACCGTCCGCGAGGTCTTCGCCCTCGCGCCGGGGAGTTGCGCAGCCGGGCCGCCCGGTCGGCGAAGCCTCCGGCCACGCCCGGCGTGATAGAGCTGCGGCTGCCGTACCGCGCCCCGCTCAACCCCAGCAACCTCTTCGGGCACCTCGCCGCGACGGCTGTGCCGGGCGTCGAGGAGTGGCGCGACGGCGCGTACCGCCGCACGCTCGATCTGCCGTACGGGCACGGCATCGTCGCCCTCACCCCGCGCCCCGACCACATCGCCTGCCGCCTCTCGCTCACCGACCCGCGCGACCTCACCCTCGCCATCAGCCGCTGCCGCTGGCTGCTCGACCTGGACGCGGACCCGGTCGCGGTCGACGAACAGCTGCGCGCCGACCCGCTGCTCACCCCGCTGGTCGACAAGGCGCCGGGCCGGCGGGTGCCGAGAACCGTCGACGGCGCGGAGTTCGCCGTCCGGGCCGTGCTCGGCCAGCAGGTGTCGACCGCCGCGGCCCGCACGCACGCGGCCCGGCTGGTCACCGCGCACGGCACGCCCGTCGACGACCCTGAGGGCGGCCTCACCCACCTCTTCCCGTCCTCCGAGGCGCTGGCCGGCCTCGACCCCGAGCAGCTGGCCCTGCCGCGCAGCCGTCGCCGGACGCTCACCACTCTCGTCGACGCGCTGGCCGACGGTTCGCTGCGGCTCGGTACCGACACCGACTGGGAGAAGGCGCGGGCCGAACTGGCCGCGCTGCCCGGTTTCGGTCCCTGGACCATCGAGGTCATCGCCATGCGGGCGCTCGGCGACCCGGACGCCTTCCTGCCGACGGACCTCGGCATCCGGCGGTCGGCACAGGCGCTCGGCCTGCCCTCGACACCGGCCGCACTCACCGCACGCGCGGCGGCCTGGCGCCCCTGGCGGGCGTACGCGGTCCAGTATCTGTGGACCGTCGACGACCACCCCATCAACCACCTTCCCGCATAAGGAAGTTCATCGTGTCCGTAACTCGCACCACCGCCGTGACCCGGCAGCACACCGTGGTCGACAGTCCTTACGGCCCGCTCACCCTCGTCGCCACCGACCGGGTCCTGGCCGGCCTCTACATGACCGAGCACCGCCACCGGCCGCCCGAAGTGACGTTCGGCGAATCCGATCCTCGGCCCTTCACCGAGGCGATCCGACAGCTGGACGCCTACTTCGCGGGTGAGCTCCGGGAGTTCGACCTCCCGCTGCACCTGGACGGCACCCCGTTCCAGCGCACCGTCTGGGCGGAGCTCCGGCGGATTCCGTACGGCGAGACCCGTTCGTACGGCGAACTGGCCGGGATCCTGGGCAAGCCGGGCGCCTCGCGCGCGGTGGGACTGGCCAACGGGAAGAACCCGGTCAGCATCGTCGTGCCCTGTCACCGGGTGATCGGAGCCTCGGGGAGCCTCACCGGCTACGGCGGCGGCCTCGACCGTAAGCAGCGGCTGCTGGCCTTCGAGAACGGTACGCAGGACGCCACCCCCGCACTCTTCTAGCTTCTGGCGTCTTGCACCCCGCAGTGGTGTCGGTGTCTCCATATCCGGTGCGGGCGGGCCGGCCCACCGCCGGACGCCCCGCACCGGTGTTCCGTGTCCCCGCACCACCCGGTGCGGGGACACGCGTGTCAGCCGGTGAAGATCTCGGTGACCGTCCAGATCGCCAGCCCCAGCATGCACAGGCCGCCGATGCGCTGGACCGTCTTGAGCGGTACGCGCTTCGCGATGAAGCGCCCCGCGAGCAGCGCCAGTGCCGATACGGACATCAGGGCGGCCGCGGAGCCGATCGCGGTGGACCAGGCCCCGTTGCTCGCGGCCAGGTTGGCCGTCGTGATCTGGGTGAGGTCGCCCCACTCGCTGATGAACACGGCCATGAACGCGGTCGAGTACACCGGCCAGAAGCCGGTCACGGTCTTCGGGCCGTCCTCGTCCTCGTCGTCGTCCCCGCCGGCGCGCAGCAGCATGAACGCTCCGAACGCGAAGAGGGACGCCGAGACGAGCTTGACGATCCAGTCGGGCAGCAGCCCGAGCAGGCCTCCCGCGCCGACCGCGATGGCGACGTGGACGATGAACGCCGACGAGGTGCCGAACCAGACGTAGAGCGGGCGCATGCGCGTGCCCATGGCCAGCGACGCGAACATCGTCTTGTCGGGGAGCTCCGCGAGGAAGATCAGCCCGAAAGCGGTGAGGATCGCCAGGGGTCGAGATGCATTCCGGGTGGCTTTCTGTAAGTGCCGGGCCCCGGATCTTCCGCGAAGTGCCGCTCGGGCTTTTTCGGAGGACCACTCGGCCCGGCATGACGGCGACGCCCACGGGACGCGGGCGTGTCATACCTGACCGAAGGTCTCGCCCGCCCGCAATGATCCACGAGCCCGGCCACCGGGAACCCGGAGGTTCCAGTGTGTCGACGACCGGTTTGCAGGGCTACTCCCCTTCGCAGCCGTCAACATTACCGCATGCGGCAGCCTGGGGGCTCGGGTGTTCGAGCCGTCGAGGTGTCCCGGTACAGTCCCACGATGATCATCCACGCCGCGCACCGGAGTCTGCCCGCATGAGCCGCCGTGACCGCAGGGGTGCCGGTGCGCCCGGTACGGGTGCGCTCCGGCCCACTGTCAGCGTCTGCCGGGGCTGCTGCTGCGGGACGCCGAAGATCGAGGGGTGGACCACGCGGGGCTGCTTGCCGCTCTGCGCCGTCCGCTCGACGGGGTCGCGAGGGTCCGGGTCGTGGACTGTCTGGACGCCTGTGACCAGGCCGACGTCGTGGTCGTCCAGCCGTCCGCCGACGGTCGCCGGGCCGGTGGCCGACCGGTCTGGCTCGGCCTGGTGAACGACGCCGACGCGATAGCCGACATCGCCGGATGGGTCGAGGCGGGAGGCCCGGGGCTCGTGGACCCGCCGGGGATCCTGGACCTGTACGAGTTCCGCCCCTCGCGCCGGGTCCGGGAGGAACTGACGGAGGACTGAGCGGTGCCGCCGACCGTCCCGCTACGGCCTGTCCGCCGCCCAGGTGCGGTCCAGGAAGTCCGCGACCAGCGGGGCGATCTGCGGGAGGCGGTCCTCCAGGGCGAAGTGCCCGGTGTCGAAGAGGTGCAGTTCGGCGTCCGGCAGGTCGCGCAGGTAGGCGCGTGCCCCGGGTTCCGGGAAGAACATGTCGCCCGTGCCCCAGACGATGAGCGCCGGCGGGGTGTGCTCGCGCAACCAGGCCTGCCACTGCGGGTAGAGCGCCACGTTGGAGTGGTAGTCGAAGGCCAGGTCGAGCTGCGGCTGGGTGCGGCCCGGCAGATCGAGGAAGTGCTGGTCCAGGGTCCAGCCGTCCGGTGCTACCAGCTCCGGATCGGCGGTGCCACCCTCGTACTGGCCGCGGGTGGCGGGCAGGGTGAGCAGCGACCGCACCGTGTCGGCGGCTCCGGCTGCCTCCGGCCGCAGGGCGATGAAGTCGCGGGCGTGCTGCGACAGTCCCTCGGTGTACGCGTTGCCGTTCTGGACGACCAGTCCGGCTATCCACTCCGGGTGCCGGGCGGCCAGCCGGAACCCGATCGGGGCGCCGAAGTCGAAGACGTACATCACGAAGCGGGACAGGCCGAGCCGCTGCACGAAGCCCTCGGTGATGTCGGCGAGCCGGTCGAAGCTGTACGTGAACGGGCCGCCGGCGGCCGAGGAGGCCGGGGCGTCGCTGTGGCCGAAGCCCGGGTAGTCCGGGGCGATCAGCCGGTAGTGGGCGCCGAGGGCGTCCATGAGCCGCCGGAACTGGTGCGAGGCCGAGGGGAAGCCGTGCAGCAGGAGCATCACGGGGGCGTCGTCCGCCTGTCCCGCAGGAAGTGACTCCCGGTAGAAGACGCGCACGCCGTCGACCTCGATGTGCCGGTGACGGATGTGGGGAACAGCTTGAATCGCCATGTTCACATGCCTCCTTGGTGTCCTGATGCATTAGTTCTATGCGGGCGGTACCTAATGCGTCAAGTGGTTCAGGTAGCATTAGGGTCATGACTGAGCCCGAGCCGCTGACCGGCGAACCGCTCGCCCTGGATCTGCTCAACACGCTTCCGCACCCGCCGCCGGGCGGCGCCCCGGTCGATCACCTGGCCGACGCGGCCGGGCTGCTGAGCTGGCTGGCCCTGGAGGCCGGCCGGCTGCCAGGGGCGGCGGAGGGGGAGGAGGCGGCAGGGCCCGCCGATCTGGCGGCGGTGCAGGCCGTCCGCGCCCACGCCGCCGATGCCATCGGGCGGGCCCGCAACGGCGAACGCCCTCCGGATTCCGCCCTGCACGGCCTCAACGAGGCGCAGCTCGCCGCCCCCGCCGTCCGGTACGCGGAGTGGGGCGGGGGACAGGTCGTGGCGACAGTGCGCCGCTCCGGCCCCCTCGGGGTGCGGACGGCCGCGGCGCTCGCCGAGGCGGTGGTCGGTCTGCTGGCGGATCCGGTCATCGGTACGGTCCGTGAGTGCGAGGCGGACGACTGCACCCTGCTGTTCGTGCCCGCCAACCCGCGCCGCCGCTGGTGCTCGGCCGCGCGCTGCGGCAACCGCGCCCGGGTGGCCCGCTACTACCGGCGCCACAAGGAAGGGCAGGCCGCGCCGCAGCAGGACGCGTAGCCGCAGTCGCCGCATGGTGCGACACCTAAGGCGCGGTGCTCCTGGCCGGCGTCTGCGCGGCGTCCCGGGCGGCCTCCAGCACGGGGCTTCCGTGCGGCCTCCGGCGCGCTTCTATGCGGCCGCCTGCGGGAGTTTCTGCGCGAGCAGGAAGGCCTGCGGAGTGCTCTCGCCCGGGTCCGCCACCCGTACCAGCCGGGCCTGCACCGCGAAACCCGTCCGTCGGAGCAGCTCGGCCACCCGGTCGGGGGAGAACCGGTACACATCGAGGTCCACGGGATGGCCGTACGCGTGCTCCAGCCGGACGCGCTCGTCGCCCACCTTGAAGGCGAGCAGCAGATGGCCGCCCGGTGCCAGCACCCGATGGAACTCGGTCACGTAGGGCCCCAGTTCCTGCGGCGGGGTATGGACGAGCGAGTACCAGGCGAGAGCGCCACGCAGTGAACCGTCCGCCAGGTCCAGGGCGCTCATCGTCCCCACCTCGAACCGGAGGCCCGGGTGACGCCGCCTGGCCTCCGCCACCATTCCCGGCGACAGATCGACACCGAACGCGGACAGCCCGGCGTCCCGCAGATACGCCGTCACCCGGCCCGGCCCGCAGCCGAGATCGGCGACCGGCCCGTCGCCCTCCGCCGTCACGTGCTCGGCGAAGGCGCCGAGCATCGCACGGTCCAGCGGCTTGGCGGCGAGCTCGTCGGCGAGCAGCGAGGCGTAGTCGACGGCCACGGTGTCGTACGAGGCCCTGGTGGTGTGCAGGGAAGACAGGTCGCTCATGCAGCGGACCGTACCGGCCCCCTCCGACACCGGCCGCCGCGGCATCGGTGGGGGAGGGCCGCCGCCCGGCCAACGGAAGTGCCGGCCTTCCGCGCTGCCACCCTTTCGCCGTACAGGATGCCGTGACGGCGGGTCAGCAGGATTCCCCGAGTCGCCCCGGGGGCGCTCAGATACCGGACCGAAGATGTGTAGCCCGCGTGAAGAGGCGTTTTCCGGGCAGTGGCAGTGAGCGCGGACACCCCGCCCTGGACACTGGAGAACTACCGTGCCGTACAAAGAAGACCGTTCTCAGCTGCGGGAAGACCTCGAATCCGCGATAGGCCACTACATGGTGGCCGTGGCGGGGCAACTCCTGGACGAAGGCCTTCCGGTGGCCTCCATCTCCTCCTACGGAGCCTATGACGACCGGAGTCAGGACGCTTTTGGTGGAGATGTGGAGGGCAGCGTGGAGTTCACGCAGGCCTTCAGACGACGGCTGGTCAGCGACGGCGGGGATGCGGGTCTCCTGTGGTGCGGAGTCTCCGGGTGGTGCTTCTTCCGGATACCTGAGGGCTCCGGCCGGACCCTCCTGGAATCGGCCCGCTGGATGGGGGACGGGTTGCTTCCCGAGCCGAGACGCGTCGCCGCCTTCCTCTCCGAAGTGCAGTTGGACGCGAACAGCGCGGGCAGCGAGGAGCGGCCCTTCTACCGGGTCCCGCACAAGGAGCCGCGCGTGCTGCTCGGCAGGCTCCAGGCCTTCGAGGCCCCCGCCGGCGCCGACGAGACGTGGTACGACAGCAGGTTCTCCTCCCTGCGGACCGACGCGTACCAGCAGCGGGCAGTGAGCGCGCTCACCGCGGACAAGCAGGAACTCGTCGACGTGGCATTCCATACCGGCGAACTGCAGGCACTGATGGGCTTCCTCGAATACGTCGAAGGCGTCGCGCCGAGGGGCGAGGCCCGCGAGCTGGCACGGAGGCTGGCCTCGGACCTGGGCATGCGGGCACGTGACGGACGTGAGAGCTGTCATGAGCACCGAGAGGCGTTCACTTATGCGGTCGAACGACGCTGAGGCGTGGTGCGGAGAGCAGTGCGCCACGCCTCAGCGTCGCGCGCGGGAGCAGCGCGCCGGATCGAGGCCGGGCATGGCTGAGGGAGCCGGTGCCCGCACCACCCCGAACTGAGCTGGTGCGGCTTCAACGGCAGCCCGTCGTCCGTGCGTCGACGCACCCGCGATTCACTCGCCGAGCAGGAGTGCGGCGACCGCCTCCGGGGCCTCGTGCATCGCGTCGTGTGCGGTGGGGAGGTCGTGGACCTGCCAGCCGGGATCGGCCTGGAGCCGGGTGCGGAGTCCGGCGAACGGTGTCCGGTTCTCCCATCCCGAGCAGTAGACGAACTCCCGGCGGGGCACCTGGGTGAGGGCGCCGGTGAGCCGGATCGTCTGCAGGAACGAGGCGAGGGGATGCGGACGGCGGCGGGGATCGCCGTTGCCCGGCGGGCGGACGGCGTAGCCGGTGGCCGCAGCGCCGGCGGTGAACACTTCCCGGAAGTGGTCGTTCGTCGACGACCAGCACGAATCGCCGTCCCGCGGTACGTAGGCGTCGAGATGCACCAGTCGCGAGATCCGGCCGTCGGCACGGTCGGCGGCTGCGGCGATCACCATCCCGGCGTAGCTGTGGCCGACCAGCGTCACGTCGGTCAGGTGGGAGCGATCGAGGACCTGCAGCACGTCGTCGGCGTGCGTGTCGAGGTTGGCGGCCGCGACCGTCGCGTCGTCGTCGTCCGGCCGCAGCCCGGTCAGGGTCAGGGCGTGAACGGCATGACCGGCACGCTCCAGCAGCGGAACCACCGCCTCGAAAGACCAGGAACCCTTCCAGGCGCCGGGAACAAGGAGATACGTCGCCATGCTCTTCTCCTTCTTGCTCGTGCCGCGGCATGAGGCACGCTGCCTCGATGCCAGGCGGATCGGCCCGGCGCTCTGCGCGATCGTGGACCCCTCCGCATGCAGTTCAGTGTCACGGGGGCGAGGCGTGGCTTGCTACCGATACGATGCCAACTGATGCCCGTACACCGCCAACCTCGCCGGAGCACCGGGGCGACCTCACACATGTGGCCGTCCGGCGGGCGCCACCTCTGGCCGTCCGGCGCGACGAGCGCGATGCAGTCGCACGCACGGGGGCACCTGGTGTACGCGGCCGCCGGCGTCCTCACCGTTCACACCGAGCGCGGCACCTCTATCGTTCCCGCCAACCGGGTCGCCTGGACCCCCGCCGGGTTCACGCACCACCACCGCGCCCACGGCGACACCGATATGCGGATCGTGTTCCTCGCGCCCTCCCTCGCCCGGCTCGTACCGGACCATCCCGCCGTGTTCCTCGCCTCCGGGCTGGCCCGCGAGGTCCTGCTCGCCCTGACCGGCCCCCGCGACCAGGACGGAGCCGCGCCCGACCACAGCCGCTCCGCGCGCACCCGCCTCCATCGCGTCCTCGTCGACGAACTCCGCGACGCGCACGAACAGCCCCTGCACCTGCCGGAGCCACAGGACGACCGGCTGCGGGCCATCGCCCGGATGCTGTACGAGACGCCGGCGGACAACGCCACGCTGGCCGAACTCGGGAAGACGATCGGAGCCAGCACCCGCACCCTCAGCCGACTGTTCCGCGGCGAACTCGGCATGACCTTCTACGAGTGGCGCACGCAGCTGCGCGTCCACCACGCGCTGGTGCTCCTCGCCGACGGTCATGACACCACCCGAACCGCCTACGCCTGCGGATGGGCCAACCCCAGCAGCTTCATCGCGGCGTTCACCGACATCGTCGGAACAACCCCGGGCCGCTACCGAGCCGGTCGCCGGACCACGGCCCCCGCCTCGCCACTCCCGACGGCGGGCAAGTCCTCCAGCTGATGCGCACGCGCACCCCGGCCGCCGTGGTCCCTGGTCAGCCGGCACGGTCTGCGCCCTCTCCTGTGAACGGTCGCGAAACCGTGCAGCGAAACCCTTCCACCTGCGCATATGCGTGTTCTGGCAGCTCCGGCCAGGAGGACCGGCACCCGGGCGACTGCTGAGTGCGCCCGGCCCTCTCCCCGCTCCGCCTGGACAGCCGTCGCTCGCACTGATGGATTCGCTCAAGATGCGTAGTCGGCGGGAGTGACCAGACTGGCCTTATGGCAGAACAACGTCGCACATCCGCCGGGAGCTCCAAGACGGCGACCGCTCACCGCGCCAAGTCCGCGCGGGGGCCGGAGCACGCGGCGAATGCTGCCTGCAAGAGCCTTGAGGGGCTGATCGGCCACCCCACGGAGGGTGTGTCCGCTGTCCGGCGTTCCGACGACGGCTGGTGTGTGGTGGTGGACGTTCTGGAGGTCCCCGGATTCCCGACACCACAAGCCTCCTCGCCTCCTACGAGGTGCAGCTCGATCGGGCCGGTGAACTCCTGGAATACCGCAGGGTCCGGCGTTACCGACGTGGTGCAGCCGACGAGTGATCCGTTTTCGCTCCCCTGCTGGAAGGACATTCCATGACCGCGACCACCTACTCCGACGAAGTAGTGGCCTGCCCCCCGCGCGCCGGCACCTTGTACGACGTGCTGGAACTGATTCTTGACCGTGGCATGGTCATCGACGTGTTCATCCGGGTCTCGCTGGTCGGTATCGAGATCCTGAAGATCGACGCACGCATCGTCGTCGCGAGTGTGGACACCTACCTGCGGTTCGCGGAAGCCTGCAACCGGCTCGACCTGGAGCGGGATTCGGGCAGCACCACCATTCCCGAACTGCTCGGTGGCGGTGTGGCCAAGTCCGTCGGCAAGCGCAAGGTGCGCAGTGCCGCCGAGAGCGTGGGCGACACGGTGCGAAAAGCGGTGGGCGCGGACGACAAGTCCGATGACGAGGACGAGGACGAGCCGCAGGAGCGGCCGAGGAAGCGGCGGGCTCCGGCCCGTAGCGGTGAGAGCCGACGGCGACGCGCGGAGGCAAGCGCGTGACAGCCGACGGTGTGTACGTCTACGCGATCCTTCGGGCGGGAACGGCGCTCCCGAAGGACGCAGCCGGCGTGGGGTCACCGCCCGCGACCCTCCGGACGATCAGGCAGGGCCGGCTCGACGCGGTCATCAGCGACGCGCCGCCGCAGCTCCGCGCACGACGCAGGGACCTGCTGGCGCACCAGGACCTGCTGATGCGCCTGTCGGACGAAGGCCCCGTCCTGCCCATGCGGTTCGGCATGGTCGCGCCGGACGAGGAGACGATCCTTCAGCAGCTGGCCGCGGCCGAGTCCGCGCACGGCGCCACCCTGGACCAGCTGGCGGGCCGCATCGAGATCAACGTCAAGGCGCTCCCGGCGCAGAACGCGCTGGCAGCCCTCGTGGCCGAGGAGAAGAACGTCCGGCAGCTCCGCGAGGCCGCGCGGCGGCACCCCGGCTACGAGGCCAGTGTCCGGCTGGGCGAAGCCATCGCCGCCGCTCTCACCCGGAGGGCGGCCGCGGCCGGGCGGCGGATCCTGCGGGAACTGGAGCCCAGGGCCCATGCGGTGGCTGCGGGACCCGAGGTCCCAGGGTGCGCGCTGAACATCTCCTTCCTCGTCGACCACAGCGCCACCGGCACCTTCCTCACCACGGCTCGCAACTTCGCGCAGGCCCATGGGGATCATGTGGAGCTCCGGCTCGCCGGACCGCTGCCCTGCTACAGCTTCGTCTCCTCCGCGGCGCTCCCTGTGCCCGTATCCGTGGGCGGGGAGTGACATGGGACTGATCACCGGCCTCCTCACACTCCCGATCGCGCCGGTCCGTGGCGTGGTCTGGGTGGCGGAGAAGCTCAACGACGCTGCCGAGCGCGAGCTGCACGACCCGGCCGTACTCCGTACGCAGCTGGCCGTGCTCAATCAGGAACTCGAGGCCGAAGACATCACTCTGGAGGAGTTCGAACGGGAAGAGGAACGCCTGCTTGACCGGCTGCATGCCGCACGGGTCGGCCCGGCACAGATCGATCGAAGGTGACGTGCTCATGGAAGACCAGACCAAGGTGACCCTGGCGGCCGCCGTAGTCGGTGGCTACGTGCTGGGCCGTACCAAGAAAGGGCGGCTGGCCATCACCGTCGCCACCTATCTGGCGGGCCGGCGCTTCGGGCTGGAACCCCGCCAGCTCGCCGCGGAAGGCCTGCGGCGTCTCGGGGAGGTCCCGCAGTTCGCCGAACTCCAGGACCAGCTACGTGGCGAGGTCCTCGACGCAGGCCGCAAGGCCATGACCGCCGCAGCCAACCGCAGCATGAGCTCTCTGGCCGACACGATCAGCGACCGCACGGCCCGTCTCCTCGAACCTCCGCACGACGAGGACGAGGACGAGGCCGACGAGTACGACGACGAGACGCCGGACGACGAAGACGCGGAGTACGAGAACGAAGACGAAGAAGAGCCCGCGGACGAGGACGAAGAGGAACCCGCGGACGAGGACGAGGACGAACCCGCGGACGAGGAGTACGAGGACGAGGACGAGGAGGAAGAGGAGGAGGAAGAGCCCGACGAGGACGAAGAAGAACCCGCGGACGAGGAGTACGAGGACGAGGAAGAGCCCGACGACGACGAGGAGGAAGAGCAGGACGAGGAGGAGGACGATCAGCCGGTAGACGAGGAAGAGGAGAGCGAGCCCGAGGAGGAGCCGGAGAAGAGGCAGCCGAGAAAGCGTGCCTCCCGGCGGTCCGAGCCGGGCGCCACGAAGAGCGCTGCGGAGAGTAAGGCCTCCCGGGGCACGAAGGCGGCGGCCAAGAAGAGCGCCCCGGCCAAGAAGGCGGCCTCCAAGCGGGCCGCGCCGGCCAAGAAGGCGGCGGCCAAGAAGAGCGCCCCGGCCAAGAAGGCCGCAGCCAAGAAGAGCGCCCCGGCCAAGAAGGCGGCGGCCAAGAAGAGCGCCCCGGCCAAGAAGGCGGCCTCCAAGCGGGCCGCGCCGGCCAAGAAGGCGGCGGCCAAGAGGAGCGCTCCGGCCAAGAAGGCCGCAGCCAAGAAGACGGCTCCGGCCAAGAAGACGGCATCGGGCAAGGCGTCGTCAACGAAGCGGGCTGCATCCAAGCGCACCAGTGGTCGGAGGTAGCGAGCCATGGCCAGGACGGAAAACGCAGAGCCTGAGGCGCAGGAGTCCGGAATGGACAAGCTCCGCGAGGAGTTGTCCGGCTTCCTCACCAGCCAGGTGGGGAAACTCGCCGAGAAGGCGGGGGACAAGCTGACGGACGTCACGGGTCAGCTGACCGATGTCGCGGAGAACGGCGGTTCCCTGCCGGCCATCGGTTCCCGCATCCTCAAGGGCGACTCACCCGTCAAGGCCTTCATCGGGGAGAAGGCCAAGGGCGTCAAGGACAACGTCGTGGACAAGGCCAAGGAGGCCTTCGGCGGCGGCGGCAAGGGCAAGCGCAAGGCCAGCGGCGGCAAGATCATGAACATCGTCGAGGTGCTCGACGTGGGAGTGCCGCTGCGGACCGCTTACGACCACTGGACCCAGTACGACCAGTTCAGCAGCTTCGCCAAGGGTGTGCGTGACGTCTCGATGGGCGACGAGGGGGCCAGCGACTGGAAGGTCAAGGTGGGGCCGTCCTCGCGCAGCTTCAAGGCGACCGTTCAGGAGCAGGTGCCCGACGAGCGCATCGTCTGGACCTCCGAAGGAGCCAAGGGCACCACGCGCGGCGCCGTCAGCTTCCACGAACTGACACCGTCTCTCACGCGCATCGTCCTGGTCATGGAGTACTACCCCGCCGGGTTCTTCGAGAAGACGGGAAACCTCTGGCGTGCCCAGGGGCGCCGCGTGCGACTCGACTTCAAGCACTTCCAGCGGTACGTCACCCTCACCGAGGAGGAACCGGACGGGTGGCGTGGGGAGATCCGCGACGGAGAAGTCGTGGTGTCCCACGAAGAGGCCATGGAACAGGAAGAAGCAGAGGACGAAGAGGGCCAGGACGAGGAGGGCTACGAGGACGAGGAGGACGGCGAGGAGGAGTGGGACGACGAGGACGGCGACGATGAGGACGAGGACGACGACGAGCTGACGGACGAGGACGAGGAAGAGGAAGAAGAGGAACCGGAGGAAGAAGAGGAACCGGAGGAGGAAGAAGAAGAGGAAGAGGAAGAGGAGGAGGCGCCGCCCAGAAGGCGGGGATCTCCCGCGAAGCAGCGATCGCGAAGGGCCCGCAGTGACTGACCTCGACTTCCGGCAGGGTGCTTCCTACCCTGTCGCCGGTCCGCAGACCACCAACCTCGCCGACATCCTCGAACGCGTCCTCGACAAGGGCATCGTGATCGCCGGGGACATCAAGATTGACCTCCTCGACATCGAACTCCTCACCATCCGGCTCCGCCTCTTCGTGGCATCCGTGGACACCGCGAAGAAGGCCGGGATCGACTGGTGGGAGAACGACCCGGCGCTCAGTTCCCAGGCGTCACGGAGCGCTCTCCAGGAAGAGAACCGCGAGCTGCGTCAACGCCTGAAGGCACTCGAATCCAACTCCGAAGAGACAGACACGCCCGAGCGATGATGCAGGGAGAACAGAAACACATGACGGAGCGCAGTCCCGAGGCTTCGGATGCGAACGCCCTCTACGTGTACGCGGTCTGCCGTGCCGAGGAACCCGTGGACCTCGACGGGATCACCGGAGTCGCCCAGGAGTCACCCGTCCGTTCCCTCTCCTTCGGGTCGCTCACCGCGATCGTGCAGAGCGTCCGGTCGGCCGAGTTCACGGACGCGGCCTGGCAGGAGCGCCTGACGGACGAGGCGGAACTCGAACGGTACGCGCGCGCCCACCACGCCGTCGTGTCGGTGGTCGCCGCGCACTCGCCCACCGTGCCCTTGCCGCTGGCCACGCTGTACAACGGCGAGGCCAGGGCCAGGAGCGCGCTGAACGCCGAATCGGCGCGCTTCCACACGGCGCTCAAACGTGTGGCGCACCATGTTGAATGGGGTGTGAAGGTGTACGCCCCCCAGTCGCCGGGCGGTGGGAGCAGTCCTGCGGCAGAGCAGCCGGGCGCGCAGGCCGACCGGGCCCGCCCGGCCCCCGGAGCGGGGCGCGCCTACCTGGACCGCAAACGGAACCTGCAGGCGCAGCGCGAGCAGCGGCAGGAGGATTCCCTGCGCGTCGCCGAGGAGATCGACGCGGACGTGAGCCGCATCGCGAAAGCGTCCCGTCGGCTCAGGCCGCACGGTCAAGGCGCTGCCGGCGACCACAGGGTCCAGGTGCTCAACGCCACCTATCTGGTCGCCGAGCACCGGGCAGCCGAGTTGGACCTGCTGGCCAGGAGCCTGCGGGAACGGACCGGTGCGGAGATCGAGGTCTCGGGTCCGTGGGTCCCCTACTCCTTCGTCGGCGAGGTGTGAGCCGTGACGCATGAAGTGGTTCCGTGGGACAGTCCGGGCGCCCTGAGCGGGCCCATCGGTGTGCCGTTGGTGGACCTCCTGGACAGGATCCTTGGCACCGGGGTCGTCATCAGCGGGGACCTGGTGATCGCTATCGCAGATGTCCCGCTCGTACGGGTCTCGTTGCACGCCCTGCTGTCCTCGGTGAACGAACGCGTACCTGCCCCGTGGGCGGACAGTGGGCCGCTGTGACGACCTCACGAGTCGACCTGGACTCCGAGAAGATGGGGCGCGACCTCGTCACTCTGGTCCTCACCGTGGTCGAGCTGCTACGGCAGTTGATGGAGCGTCAGGCCCTGCGCCGCATCGACCAGGGTGATCTCACCGATGACCAGACCGATGAGATCGGCACGACGCTCATGATGCTCGACCAGCGAATGACGGAACTCTGCGAGCAGCACGGCGTACGTCCGGAGGACCTCAACCTGGACCTGGGGCCGCTCGGCAGTCTGCTGCCCCGGAACTGAGGGCGGGTCCGGGGAAAGCCGGGCCGCTGACGGCGATGCGAATTCCGCAAGGCCCGTCCCCACCCACCCGAATGGCGCAGGTCCCGTATCCGGAGCACAGTGGAACTGGGGGCACAGGTCGGCGGAAGGCATCCGTCGAGGCCGGTCCGCCCCCTCCCAGAACAACTCTGTGCGAGGAACTCATGGCGACAAACGACAGTCAGAGCGGCACTGCACTGGGGGCTAGTGACACGACGGGCGGTACGCGGGGGACCACCGTCATCGCGGACAACGTGGTCTCGACGATCGCCGGCATAGCCGTGCGCGAGACCGACGGAATTCATTCCCTCGGCGGGGGCGCCTCGCGGGCTATGGGGGCGGTCAAGGACAGGGTTTCCCGCTCCAACGACCCCGGTCGCGGGGTGAAGGTGGAGGTCGGTGAGAAGCAGACCGCCATCGACGTCGACATCGTCGTGGAATACGGCATCCCCATCCTGGAGGCCGCGAAGAACATCCGCACCCACGTCACCGATGCGGTGGAGACGATGACCGGGCTCGAAGTCGTCGAAATCAACATCAAGGTCCTGGACGTCTACGTACCGGGATCCGACGACGACGATGACGACGACACGGAGCGGGCACCGGCCAAATCCCGCGTCCAGTGACGTGAGCCCACGTGCGCCAGGTGGTGGCTCCCCGTAGCCGTACGTGACGTGCCGTCCAGGCCCGACGGCCTGCGTTTCCCAGCCGCTTGCAGCCGGCCCTCCATGCAGGAAGGGCCGGCGCACGCATGTCCGGACGGTGCCCGGCCGAGGACGCCGCAGGTCCAGGGCACGGACACCCATGGGCAGGGAGCGGGTCGTCCGGATAGGGTCGGGGCGGCGCGACTGCCTGTTCGAAAGCAAAGGGATTCAAGGTGACGGACGGAGCAGTGATGGAGACCGCACGCGTGCTCGTCGCGGCGGACAAGTTCAAGGGCTCGCTCACGGCCGTGCAGGTCGCGGAGCGGGTGACGGCCGGGCTGCGGCGCGTCGCCCCCGAGGTGCAGGTCGAGACCCTGCCCGTGGCGGACGGCGGCGACGGCACGGTGGCGGCGGCGGTGGCCGCCGGATTCGAGCGTCGCGAGGCGCGCGTGACCGGCCCCCTGGGGGAGCCGGTGACTGCCGCGTACGCCCTGCGTGAGGGCACCGCGGTGGTGGAGATGGCGGAGGCCTCGGGCCTCCAGCATCTGCCCGCCGGCGTGTTCGCCCCGCTGACCGCGACCACGTACGGCTCCGGCGAGCTGCTGCTCGCCGCGCTCGAAGCGGGTGCGCGGACCATCGTGTTCGGGGTCGGAGGCAGTGCGACCACGGACGGTGGCGCGGGCATGCTGGCCGCGCTCGGCGCGCGGTTCCTGGACGCGGACGGCAAGCCCGTGGGCCCGGGCGGCGGCGCACTCGCCGAGCTGGCCTCGGCCGATCTGTCCGGGCTCGACCCGCGGCTGGACGGCGTCGACCTGATCCTGGCGAGCGACGTCGACAATCCGCTGACCGGGCCGAAGGGCGCGCCTGAGGTGTACGGGCGCCAGAAGGGCGCGACCGAGGCGGACATCGCGGTACTCGACGCGGCCCTCACGCACTACGCCTCCGTGCTGGGGCCGGATCACGCGGCGCTGCCGGGTGCGGGAGCGGCGGGTGGCATCGGGTACGGGGCGCTGGTCGCCCTCGGCGCGCGCTTCCGGCCCGGGATCGAGGTGATGCTCGACGTCCTCGGCTTCGCTCCCGCGCTGGCCCGGGCCACGCTGGTGATCACCGGTGAGGGCTCGCTCGACGAGCAGACCCTGCACGGCAAGGCCCCGGCCGGCGTGGCCGCGGCGGCCCGCGCGGCCGGCATCGAGGTCGTCGCCGTCTGCGGCCGCCTCGCGCTGGCGCCGGAAGCGCTGGGGCGGGCGGGGATCCGTCGCGCGTACGCCCTCACCGAGCTGGAGCCGGATCCTGCGGTGAGCATGGCTGAGGCGGGGCCGCTGCTGGAGCGGGTGGCGGAGGCGATCGCGCGGGACTTCCTGCGGTGAGGTGACGTGGGCGGGGGCGCGGCTGACCGCCGGGCCCCCGCCCACGCGCCCCGCGCCCCGAACGCCGACGCGGATGAGAGCCACGCAGCACCCGGCACTTCAAGCCCCTCCGGCGATTGCGGAGCGAGGGTCCGGGGCGGTGCCCCCGGTGGCAGCAGCCGTACCGCGTCCAGTGCCAGCATCAGTTCCACCAGCTCCCGCGGCCGTGACAACGACCGCGAGGTCAGCCCCTCCAGGCGCCGCAACCGGTTCAGCACCGTGTTCCGGTGACAGCACAGCCGTAGCGCCGCCCGCCCCGCCGACCCGTCGCACTCCAGCCACGCGTCCAGGGTCGAGACCAGCAGGGCCCGGTCCGCCGGGTCGCGGGCCAGGAGCGGGCCGAAGACGTCCCCGGCCAGGTAGGCCGCGACCGCCGGCTGGCCGGCCACCAGTGCCGCGGGGACCCGGCCGGCCAGGCAGACGACGTCCTCCCCGCCGGAGCCGCACGTCAGCAGCGCCGCCTCGGCCAGCCGACGGGCGGTACCCAGGCCGGCGAGGCCGTCCACGGCCGGGCTGACGCCCCCGGGGCCCGCCCCCCGGTCCGCCAGGAGCGCGGCGACGGCGGCAGGCTCCGCCTCGCCCAGCGCGACCACGGCGATCTCCCGGCCGGGCCGCGGCCGCCAGAGGAACCGCAGCCCGGGTGCGCCCGCCGGCCGGTGCGCAGGACCGGGACGCTCCCGTACCGGCTCCTGCACCGCCACCACGGCCACGGCGTAACGGCCCGACTCCGCCAGCCCGAGCACCGTGGCGGCGAGCGCGGTGAGGCCCGGCCCGGTCTCGTCCTCAAGCAGCGCGTCGAGCAGCGCCCACTCCCGCTCGTTCCCGCGCTGCCGCATGCCCGCCCCGTCCCTCCGCACACGCTGCGGACCGCCGCCGCACACCGGCCCAGTCGCCGGAGCGCCGTGGTGAGGATGCCACCGGCCCGGACGCCGGGCGACAGCGGACGGCCCGCCTCTGTGCGCGTGCACAACCAGCGGCCTCCCGCACTGGTCACCCGCAGCGTTTCGGCCGGGCACCGTGGACGGGCGGCCCGCCCGCTGCTGGTCTGTGGCCCCACGGCGCCGGTGGCGTACCCGGTCGGGAACGCCGGTCGCAGCCACCGCGCCACACGACTCGACGAGTCGATTCGACGACAAGGCGGAAGGAGGAGGACGCATGGCAACGCTGGAGATCCGAGGACTGTCCGTGGGCTACGGCCCCGTACGCTCCCTGCGCGACGTCTCCCTCGATGTGCCGGCCGGCGCGATCACCGCCGTACTCGGTGGCAACGGGGCGGGGAAGACGACGCTGCTGCGGGCCATCTCGCGGACCCTCGGCTTCCACCGCGGTACGGGCACGGGCACCGTCCGCTTCGACGGGCGCCACCTGGACGGGCTGCGCCCCGCCCAGGTGGTGGCCGCCGGAGTGGTCCAGGTGCCCGAGGGACGACAGGTGTTCGCCCGGATGACGGTGGCCGACAATCTGCGGGCGGGTGCCCTGGGGGCCCGCGGCGGCCGCAAGGCGTCGGCGGGCGCCCTGGCCCGCGTGCACGAACTGTTCCCGGTGCTGGCCCAGCGCGCGCACCAGCGCGCCGGACTGCTGTCGGGCGGCGAGCAGCAGATGCTGGCCATGGGGCGGGCCCTGATGGCCCGGCCCCGGCTGCTGCTGCTCGACGAGCCCTCGCTCGGTCTCGCCCCCCTGATGGCCGCGAAGATCGCCGAGACGGTCCAGGAGATCAACGCGGCGGGCACGTCCGTCCTGCTCGTGGAGCAGAACGCGGCGATCGCCCTGCGGCTCGCCTCCACGGCATACGTCCTGGAGGTCGGCGAGGTCACCCTGGAGGGACCGGCCGACGAGCTCACCGCGTCCGACGAAGTGCGGCGGCGCTACCTGGGCGTGGTCGACGAGACGGCCGCCGCGGACGCGGACCGGGCCGCCGGCTCCGCGCGCACCCTGAGCAGGTGGTCCGCATGAGGGCCACCCAGGAAGCCGCCCCGGTCGGGACCGCCCCGGCCGCCCTCGACGTCCGGGACGTCACCGTCCGCTTCGCCGGGCTCACCGCCCTGGACGGCATCTCCTTCACCGTGGAACCGGGCAGCGTGCACGCCGTCATCGGCCCCAACGGCGCCGGGAAGTCCACCTGCTTCAACGTGCTCTCCGGGGTGTACCGGGCCGCGTCCGGCAGCGTCCGCCTCGGGACGACGGAGCTGACCGGAATGGCCCCGCACCGCATCGCCGCACTCGGTGTCGCCCGGACCTTCCAGAACATCGCGCTGCCCCCGCACGCCACCGTCGCCGACAGCCTGCTGCTCGGCCGGCACCGGCTCACCCGCGCCGGGTTCCTCGCCAGCGGACTGCGGCTGCCGTCAGCTGCCCGCGAAGCCGCCCGGCACCTTGACCGGGTCCGGGAGATCGCCGAATTCATCGGGCTGGAAAAGGAGTTGGACCGGCCCGCCGGGGCCCTCCCGTACGGGCAGCAGAAGCTCGTCGAGCTCGGCCGGGCGCTGTGCATGGAGCCGCAGGTCCTCCTCCTGGACGAACCCGTCGCCGGGATGACCGCCGACGAACGGCGGCGCACCGCAGCCGTCGTGGCCGGGGTGCGCAAGAGCCTCGGCATCTCGATCGTGCTCGTCGAACACGACATGGGAGTGGTGATGCGGCTCGCGGACGCCGTGACCGTACTCGACTTCGGACGCAGGATCGCGGGCGGCACCCCCGCCGAGGTCCAGAACGATCCGGCCGTCGTCCAGGCCTACTTGGGGGCACAGGAATGACCACCTTCATCGAACTCCTCCTCGGCGGCCTGTCCATCGGCTCGGTCTACGCCCTGATCGCGCTCGGCTTCGTCGTCATCTTCAAGGCCACCGAGGTCGTCAACTTCGCCCACGCCTCCCTGCTGCTCGCCGGCGGCTACGTCACCGCCGTCCTCCATGACGACATCGGGTTCTGGCCCGCGCTCGCGGTCGGCATCGCGGGAGCGGCCGTCGTCGGGGCGGCCGTCGAGTTCCTGGTGATGCGCCGCTACCGGGGCAGCGACCACAGCGTCCTGGCCATCGTCACCATCGGCGTCGACATCCTCCTCACCACGGAACTCACCCGGCGCATGGGCACGGAAGTGCTCTCGCTCGGCGACCCCTGGGGCGACCGGGTCGTCACCATCGGCGATGTCACCCTCGCCCAGACGAGGATCGCGGCGTTCGTCGCCGCCGCCCTCCTCATCACCGTGTTCCTGCTCGCCTTCCGCTTCACCTCCTGGGGGGTGTCGATGCGGGCCGCCGCCGAGAACCCGCAGACCGCCGCCCTGATGGGGATCAAGCTCGGCCGGGTGTCGCTCGCCGCGTGGGCGGTGGCCGGAGCACTCGCCGCGGTGGCCGCGCTCTTCCTCACCGTCTTCCCCACGCCGGGCCTGGAACGGGCCACCTCACTGGCCGCGCTCAAGGCCTTCCCCGCCGCGATCCTCGGCGGACTGGACTCGACGACCGGGGCACTGGCCGGGGGGCTGATCGTCGGAGTCACCGAATCGCTCGCCACCGGCTACCAGAGCGACCTCTCCTTCCTGGGCCGCGGCATCGGCGACCTCGCCCCCTACCTGGTGATGGTGCTCGTGCTGCTCCTGCGGCCCGCCGGACTCTTCGGTACGAAGGAGCTCGCCCGTGTCTGAGACCACGAACCCGACCACTGCCGGCACCACGGCCGAGACCCCGGCGAAGGCAGCGGTCGGCGCGCCACTGGCGGGCATCGCCGCGCGGCTGCGCCACCCACGCACGTACCTCTGGGTTCTCGGATCGGTCCTCCTGCTCGCGTTCCCGTTCTACCTGGACCGCTTCTGGCTGCAGGCAGGGCTCTTCGCGATGGCCGCCGCGATCGGTGCCATCGGGCTCAACCTGCTCACCGGAGCCACCGGCCAACTCTCCATGGGGCACGCCTTCTTCCTCGCGGTCGGCGCGTACGGCTACTGCGTCCTGGCCGGGGAGAGCAGCACGGAGAACGGGCACGACCTCACCGGACTCGGCCTGCCCAGCTGGCTGGCCGCCGTGCTCGCCGTGCTCCTCGCCGGCGTCGCCGGCGGCCTGTTCAGCCCCATCGCCGGCCGGCTGCGCGGGGCATACCTCGGCATCGCCACCCTGGCGCTGATCTTCATCGGCCAGCACGTGCTGTTCAACGCCGGGTCCCTCACCGGCGGTTTCAACGGCCGCGCCGTACCGCCGCTCTCGCTGTTCGGCTTCGACTTCGACGACACCGAGGTCGTCGTGGCGGCGGTGCCGTTCCAGTCGTCCGAGAAGCTCTGGTACGCGGCGCTGCTCGCTCTGCTCCTCAGCGGGCTCTTCGCCCGCGGTGTGCTGCGCGGCAGGCCCGGCAGGGCGCTGAACGCCATCCGCGACCACCGCATCGCGGCCGGCGTGATGGGAGTGCCGGTGGCCCGCTACCGCGCCGCCGTCTTCGTCCTGTCCTCCATGTACGCCGGACTCGCGGGCGTGCTGCTCGCACTGGTCTTCCAGCGGACCGTGCCCGAGTACTTCGGCATGGTCCTGTCCCTCGAATACCTCGCCATGATCGTCATCGGCGGGCTCGGCACCGTGGCGGGAGCGGTCGTCGGAGCCGCCTTCGTCTCGCTGCTGCCGCAGGTGCTCACCCACTACAGCGACTCCCTGCCCCTGGTCTCCGCCCCCGGTACGGGCGGTCTGGCACCGGGCGAGGCCTCGCGCTATCTGTACGGCGCCGCGGTGGTCGCGGCTGTTCTGTTCCTGCCCGGCGGGCTGACACGGCTCGTGCCCGGTGGCCTGACACGTCTGAAGAACTCAGGGGAGAAGAAATGAAACTGCGTGTGTTCGGGGCCGTGTGCGCGGCCCTCGCCCTCACTCTCGTGGGCTGCAGCGAGAAGGCCAAGAGCTCCGACGAGGGAGCCCAGGACAAGGGCGGTGTGAAGACCGGCGAAGGCGTCACCGCCTCGACGATCTCCCTCGGTGCGCTCACCGACATGACCGGGGTCTACGCCTCCCTGGGCAAGAGCGTCACCCAGGCCCAGCAGCTGTGGGTCAAGCAGACCAACGCGGCCGGCGGCATCTGCAAGCGGAAGATCGAGCTGACCGTCCGCGACCACGGCTACGACCCGCAGAAGGCCATTGCCGGCTACACGGAGCTGGAGCCGAAGGTGCTCGGCTTCGTCCAGTTCATCGGCTCGCCGTTCGTGGCGGCGGTCGAGCAGCGCATCGACGGGCAGGACAAGGGACTCGTCCTGCCGCAGGCCTGGTCGGCGAACCTGCTCGGCAGCAAGTACGTCCGCGTCATCGGATCCACGTACGACGTCGAGACCATCAACGCCATCGACTACCTCCTCGCCGAGAAGCGGATCGCCAAGGGCGACAAGATCGGTCATGTCTACTTCGAGGGCGACTACGGCGAGAACGCCCTGGCCGGTTCGAAGTACGCGGCGAAGGAGGCGGGCCTCACCGTCGTGGAGCAGAAGATCAAGCCCACCGACAACGACATGACCGCCCAGGTCGCGGCGCTCAAGCAGGCAGGTGTCAAGGCCATCGTGGTCAGCGCGGGCCCGCGCCAGGCGGCCTCGCTGGTCGGTGTCGCCGCCGCCACCGGCTTCAAGGTCCCGGTCGTGGGCAACAACTCGGCCTTCGCCCCTCAGCTGCTGAAGACCCAGGCAGGCCCGGCCCTGCTGAAGGACTACTACGTCGCCGCGTCCACCCTGCCCATCGGTGACCCCGGCGCAGGCCCCGCCAAGCTGTCCAAGGAGTACGGGGCCCAGTACCCGAAGGACGGTCTCGACAACGGCGTCATCGCGGGATACACCGCGGCGACCCTGTACGGCGAGGCGCTGACGAAGGCCTGCGCCGCGAAGGACCTCACCCGGGAGGGCGTCGACAAGGCCCTGCTGACCATCAAGGACTTCGGGAGCGACTTCGGGATGTCGCACGACTTCTCGGACCCGGCGGCGCCCTCCACCCGGCAGAGCGTGATCATGAAGCCGAACGCCAAGACCCCCGGCGGCCTGAAGGTCGTCAGGCCGGCCCAGGCGGCAGCGGCGGCGAAGTCCTACACGCTGAAGTAGCGGGAGCGGCAGAACCGACCGCCGGACGGGCGCGCGCTGCGGCCCGTCCGGCGATCGGCCGTGTGCCGGTTCAGCTGGTGTACGCCTCCAGTTCGGAGAGCTGCGCCGCCGGCCATCCGGTGTTGCCGGTGACCGTCAGCCGCAGATAGCGGGCCGACGTGCCGGGCAGGGTGATGGTCGCCTTGTTGCCGCTCGACGGGTCGAAGGTGTAACCCGCCGATGCCTTGAGGGAGTTGAACGTGTTGTTGTCGGTGCTGCCCGACACGCTCAACGTCTGCGTACGGGTGGCCCAGGCGGCCGCCGGTGGCAGCTTGAGGACCAGCCGCTTGAGGGCCTTGGCCGCCCCCAGGTCCACGGTGATGGTCTGCGGGAACGCGTGGTTGGTGCTCTCCCAGTAGGTGTTGGCGTTGCCGTCCACCGCGTTGGACGCGCCGTACACGTCCGCGTGGCCCGACTCGGTGACCGGGCGGCCCTGGGCGAGGTTGCCCGGGTCGGCCGGCGGGTCCGTGGGCGGGTCGGTGGGGGGATCGGTGGGCGGGTCGGTCGGGCCGGTGCCGCCCTGCGGCACACCGCCGTTGGTCCACACCGGGGTCGGCCAGGTGCCGGTGCAGGCGGGCGGATCGGCGTACCAGCCGGAGTTGCCGGCGCCCCGGGTGATCTGGAAGCCGCTGCCTACGCAGTTGTGGATCGGATTGGCCTGCGCGATGTGCGTGGCCACGACGTTGGTGAAGGTCGCTGTGCCCGGGGCCTGGATCTGCAGCGCGTAGGTGCCGGCGCCGTCGATCTTGATGTTGTTGAAGTGCAGCCCGTTGGTGGCGCCCTCGATGACGTGGATCGCCGCGTACGAGCTGTCGAGTATCTCGGTGTCGGAGATGTTGACGGTGGCGTTGATCGGCTCGTTGAGCCCGCTGAACCAGATCGCGCCGACGCCGAACTGCCAGTTGTAGTCGTTGTTGCCGGTGCGGATCAGGGTGTTGCGGGCGGCCGTCGTGGTGCCGGAGACGGCCGTGCCCTGACCGGAGTTGACACCCGGGTAGCGGTTGGCGATGTGCAGCCCGCCGCCGTTGGAGATGGTGTCCGACATGACGTTGTCGGAGATGGTGATGTCCTTGCCGCCGTACGTCACGATGTTGTTGGCGAGGATCGGCAGGATCACCGTGTTGAACGTGAACTTGTTCTTCACGTTCGGGATGTTCTCCGCCCACATCGCCAGTCCGTCGTCACCGGTGTTGCGGACGAAGGTGTTGGTGACCGTGGAGTTCGTGACGCCGTAGTGGAAGTTCACGCCGTCGGCGGTCTGGTCCAGGATGCGGCTGTTCTTGATGGTGAAGTTGTCCATCGGGCCGTCCATCCAGGCGCCGCACTTGGTGTGCTGCATCCAGACGTTGTCAACGGTGGAGTTCGACAGGGCGCCGCCGATGGCGTTGACCTGGTCGTTGTCCTCGCGCTCCCGGATGTCGCCGATGATGGCGAAGTCCTTGAGCGTGACGTTGCTGCTGCCGCCCTGCGCGGCGTACTTGCCGTAGACGCCGACGGCCTTGCTCCGGTTCGAGGGGTCGCGCCCGGTCAGCCCGGAGTACCAGGGGCCGGCGCCGCGCAGCGTCACCTTGTCCACGACGATGTGGTCGCGCACCTGGAAGGTGCCCTGCGGGATGTAGACCTCCTTGCCCTGCGCCTTGCCCGCGTCCACGGCCGCCTGGATCTTGGCGGTCGAGTCGGCGCCCCCGGTCGGGTCGGCGCCGAAGTCGGAGACGACGTCGAGTGCGCCCGACGGCTTGGCGGTCGGCGCGGCCACCTGCTCGAAGTCGGCCAGGTCGATGGTGAACGAGGGCGAGGCGGAGGTGGAGGACACCTGCAGCCGGACCTTCGTACCGGCCGCGAGGGTCGAGCCGAACATGGTCCGGGCCTCGTCGTAGAAGTGGTGCGGGTTGGTGTCACCCGGGTTGTTGTTGAACGGGTAACCGCCGTAGTACCAGCCGTACTTCGAGGTGACGGGCACCGCCTTGGGGGAGGCGCCGTTCACTCTCACGTCGATCGAGGCGTCCCGGCCCGATCCCGCGGCGTTGTCCGGCAGTGAGTACCGGAAGGACATCGCGTTGGCCGGCGCGGTGAGCGTGAACTCCACGTACTCGCCGACGGCGTCCAGGGTCACGGCCTGTCTGCCGGATGCCTCGGACGGCAGCGTGCCGTACAGGCGGTTCGGTCCGATCAGCGTGCCGTTGGTGGCCGCGTACTCGGCTTCCTGCTCCTTGAACGGAACGGTCGCACCGCGACCGGGAACGGCCAGGGGTGAGGGGGCGGGGACCCCCGCAGCCTGGGCGGTGGGGGCGCTGGACAGCACCACGGCGGCAGCGGTGCCGAACGCGGCGAGTGCCAGCGAGAGAGAGGCGGATACGGATCGTCTGAGCAACGGGCGTCTGGGTGGGGTCACGTGGAAGTCGTCCTTGCGGCTCGCGGGGGGCTCTTCGGACGCCCCACAGGCTAGGAGTAGTACCGCAAAGAAGTCCATGCCGGTGCGCAAGATTCTGCTCGGGTTACTCAAATTTGTGACTCAAACCCGTGAAGAGTGTGTGGTGTGCGGTCGTTGGGCTCCGGTGGAGGAAGAGTTGCGCCCCTCGGGAGAGCCTCCGCTGACCCGAGGGGCCCCAGGCGCGCCGGATATGGCGTGTCCGGGCCGCATGCCTGGGAAGAGATGCAAAAGATTTGCATCTGCTGGCAAAATGATGAGGAGGTCTGGGGCCCGCTACCGGCGGCGCAGGGCGGACAGCAGGTCCAGCGTCCTGGACTGCTCGGTCGCGTCGCCCACCCTGCCGACCAGGAGGTCCGTCGCACCGGCCTCGGCGAAGGCCCTGATGCCCGCCGCCACGGTTTCCTCGTCGCCCGCCAGTACCGTCTCGTGCACACCGGACATGCCCTGCCGGTCCAGGAGTGCGCGGTAGCTGGGCAGTTCGGAGGCCGGCCCCACCGCGGCCGCGATGGCCCGGCGTACCCCTTCGGGGTCGGTGGTCACGCAGGCGTGGACGCCCGCCACGACGCGCGGCGCGCCGCGGCCCGCTGCTGCCGCGGCCTCCTCGATGCGCGGCCTGACGTGTTCGGCGATCGTCCGCGGGGTGGCCCAGACAGTCACTGTTCCGTCCGCGGACTCGCCCGCGATACGCAGCATCACCGGCCCCAGGGCGGAGATCAGCACCGGCGGCGCGGTGGCGCCCGGCACGGTGAGCCGGGCAGTCGCGCGCAGTGTCTCGCCGCGGTGGTCCACCGCTTCGCCGCGCAGCAGGGGGGTCAGGGCCGACAGGTATTCGCGGATGTGCCGCGCCGGGCGGTCGTAGGAGAGTCCGAACCCGTTCTCGATGATCGGGGCGTGGCTCGGGCCGATGCCGAGTGTGAGGCGGTTGCCGGTGACCGCCTGGACGGTGAGCGCCTGGGTGGCCAGGGCGATGGGGTGCCGGGGATACGTCTGGACCACCGCGGTGCCCAGCTCGATACCGGGCGCCCGCTGTCCCGCGAGGGCTGTCAGTGTCAGCGCGTCCCATTCGAAGACCTGGCTGAAGAAGACGCTGTCCAGACCCGCCTCCGCCGCGACGCGAGCCTCGTCGAGCGCTTCCTCCGTGCTCGGCGCCTGGCCGACGTACAGACCGATCCGCATGACCCCTCCATCAAGCTGAATATCGGATTCACCTTCTTGCCGGGACCCTACCGTAAGGTGAAGCGACAGTTCATGTTTCGGGCGGATGGAGGAAGCTGCACGTGCGAGCGGATGCGCAGCGCAATCGAGAGCTGATCGTCGTCGCGGCGCTGGAGGTGTTCACGGAGTGCGGCTCCGAGGCGTCGATGGACCGGGTCGCCCGCGCCGCGGGGCTGAGTGTCGGCGCGCTCTACCGTCACTTTCCCGACCGGCAGGCGCTGCTGGAGCACATCGCCACGGACGCGCTGACGGACCTGCTGGAGTTCGGCCGCGCCGCCGCGGCCGCGCTGGACTCCACTCGCTGGGAGGTGCTCCTGCGGCTGGTCGCCCACTGCATGACACTGCCGCTCGCCATGGTCAAGTCACTCGCGGGGGCCACCGGCCACAACGCCGGGCTGGAGGCGCTCATCGACGCCACGGACACGCTGTTCGAGGACGTCGCGCGCGAGGCGCAGCGCGAGGGCAGTATGCGGGCGGACGTGGCGCCGCACGCGGCGATCGGTGTGCTGAACGTGGCGGTCTGCCGCCCGGGCGCCCGGTTCGACGACCCGCTGGTCACGGTGGTGCTCGACGGCCTGAAGGCCCCGGGCGGCGCATGACACCGGCTCGGCCGGTCCCGGGGACCCTTCGCGCGCACCGGCGGTCTCCGGCACCACTCACAGTGCCGGCCCGGCGGGTGTGCGGCGAGCGTTACCGCCCATGATCCGCCGGGGCACATCGGCGTAATGGGCGGTTCGTACCGTCGGGGCCACGATCCGATCCACGGTAAGGTCCCCCGGTGCCCCCACAGAGCTCGTCGACCGCCGTCGCCCAGGTACGGACGGTCTGCTCGTACTGCGGGGTGGGCTGCGGCATGGTCCTCGACGTCGCCGTCGGCCCCGACGGCCGCCGGAAGGTCCTCAAGGCGTCCGGCGACCGGGCCCACCCCGCCAACTCCGGCCGGCTGTGCACCAAGGGTGCGACCACGGCAGACATGCTCGCCGCCCCCGGACGGCTGACCACCGCACTGCTGCGTCCCGAGCGCGGCGCCGAGCCCGTGCCGGCGCCCGTGGACGAGGCGATCACCGGCACGGCCCGGCGGCTGCGGGCGGTCATCGACGAGCACGGGGCGGACGCTGTCGCCTTCTACGTGTCCGGGCAGATGAGCCTGGAGGCGCAGTACCTGGCGAACAAGCTGGCCAAGGGGTTCGTGCGGACCAACCAGATCGAGTCCAACTCCCGTCTGTGCATGGCCAGTGCGGGCAGCGGCTACAAACTCTCGCTGGGCGCCGACGGCCCGCCGGGGTCGTACCAGGACTTCGAGAAGGCGGACGTCTTCCTCGTCATCGGCTCCAACATGGCCGACTGCCACCCGATCCTGTTCCTGCGGATGATGGAACGGGTGAAGGCAGGCGCCAGGCTGATCGTCGTCGATCCGCGCCGCACCGCCACCGCCGACAAGGCGGGCCTCTTCCTCCAGATCAGGCCCGGAACCGACCTGGCCCTCCTCAACGGCCTGCTGCACCTTCTGCACGAGGGCGGGCACACGGACGCCCGCTTCATCGCGGAGCGCACGGAGGGCTGGGAGGCGATGCCGGAGTTCCTCGCGGACTACCGGCCCGCCACCGTCGCGCAGATCACGGGCATCCCGGAGGCGGACATCCGCCGGGCGGCGCAGTGGATCGGCGGGGCGGGGGAGTGGATGAGCTGCTGGACCATGGGGCTGAACCAGTCCACGCACGGCACGTGGAACACCAACGCACTGATCAATCTGCACCTGGCCACCGGGGCGATCTGCCGGCCCGGCAGCGGTCCGTTCTCGCTCACCGGCCAGCCCAACGCCATGGGTGGCCGCGAGATGGGCTACATGGGGCCCGGCCTGCCCGGCCAGCGGTCCGTGCTGGTCGACGAGGACCGTGCCTTCGTGGAGGAACTCTGGGGCCTGGAGCCCGGAACCGTACGCAAGGACGGCTCCGGCAAGGGCACCGTCGACATGTTCCGGCGGATGGCGGAGGGCGAGATCAAGGCCTGCTGGATCATCTGCACCAACCCCGTCGCCTCGGTCGCCAACCGCCGGACCGTCATCGAAGCCCTGGAGACGGCCGAACTCGTCATCACCCAGGACGTGTTCGCCGAGACCGAGACCAACGCCTACGCCGACGTCGTACTGCCCGGAGCGCTGTGGAGCGAGAGCGAGGGCGTCCTGGTCAACAGCGAACGCAACCTCACGCTGGCCCGGCCGGCCGTGGACCCGCCCGGCGAGGCGCTCGCGGACTGGCGGATCATCGCGCGCATCGCCTGCGAGATGGGATACGCCGAGGCCTTCACCTACGAAAGCGCCGAGGAGATCTTCGAGGAGATCAAGGGCGCGGCGAACCCGAAGACCGGCTACGACCTGCGGGGCGTGACGTACGAGCGGCTGCGCACCACGCCGGTGCAGTGGCCGGCTCCGTCGCCCGAGGGCCCCGACCGCAACCCGATCCGCTACCTCGGCGAGGACGGCGGCCCGGTCTTCCCGACAGCGAGCGGGCGGGCCGTCTTCTTCGGCCGTCCGCACATTCCGGCCGCCGAGATGCCGGACGACGACTACCCGTTCGTCCTCAACACCGGCCGGCTGCAGCACCAATGGCACACCCTCACCAAGACCGGGAAGGTCGCCAGGCTCAACAAACTCGATCCGGCCCCGTTCGTCGAACTGCATCCCGAGGACGCGGGGCGGCTCGGGATCACCGACGGCGACTCGGTCGAGCTCGCGTCCCGGCGCGGGCGGGCCGTGCTGCCGGCCGTGGTGACGGACCGGGTGCGGCCGGGCTGCTGTTTCGCGCCGTTCCACTGGAACGACCTGTTCGGCGAGTACCTGAGCGTCAACGCGGTGACCAGCGACGCCGTGGACCCGATCTCCTTCCAGCCCGAGTTCAAGATGTGCGCGGTGACGCTGACGAAGGCCGCCACCGCGGCCGCCCTCCCGCCGGCCCCCGTCGCCGCTCCCGCCGCCCAGCCGGCCGTGCAGGTGCCGGCCGTCGCTCCGGCCGGCGCCGCAGCAGCGTTCGGGCTGCAGGACACGCCACCGCCCGTGCTCGCCGAGCACGAACGCCAGTACCTGGTCGGATTCCTCGCCGGACTGCGCTCGGGCACGCCCGGAGTTCCCGTGCTGCCGGCCGGTGCGCCGTTCGGCGCCGAGCACGCGCGCTGGGTCAACGGCGTCCTCGCCGGCATGTACTCGCGCACCGCACAGGCCGCGGAGGAACCGGGGGAGCAGGATCCTTCGCCGGGACGCGAGGTGGTCGTGCTGTGGGCCTCGCAGACCGGCAACGCCGAGGAGTTCGCCACGGCCGCCGCCGACCGGCTCACCGCCACCGGGCACCGCGCCCGGCTGGTCGGCATGGATGCCGTGGACCCGCGCGCCCTCCCGGCGACGGCCGACCTCCTGCTGATCACCAGCACCTTCGGCGACGGCGACGCCCCTGACAACGGGGCCGGGTTCTGGGAGGCGCTGACCGCCGCCGACCTCCCGGCCCTGGACGGCAGGCGGTACTCCGTCCTGGCCTTCGGCGACTCCTCGTACGACGACTTCTGCGGGCACGGCCGGCGCCTGGACCAGCGGCTGGACGAGCTGGGAGCGGTACGGCTGGCCCCGCGCACCGACTGCGAACCCGACTACGAGCCCTCCGCGAAGACCTGGCTCGACCAGGTCCTCACCTCGCTCACCGCACCGGCCGCGACGGCCGCGCCACCGGCCCCCGCCCCCGCAGCCACGCCTGCACGCAGCGCCAAGCCGGTGCCCGCCGCCGCCCGGCTGACCGGAAACCGGCTCCTCAGCCTCCCCGGCGCGGGCAAGGAGGTCCGCCGGTTCACCTTCGACACCCGGGACGCGGCCGTCCCGCTCGTCTACGAGGCCGGTGACGCCCTCGCCGTGCACCCCGTCAACAGCGCCGGCCTGGTGACCGAATGGCTGGCCGTCACCGGCCTGGACGCCGCTGCCGTCGTCGAGGTCACCGGCATCGGTGAGCTCCGGCTCGACGAAGCGCTGCACAGACATCTGGACATCACCGGGCTCACCCCCGCCCTGCTGGGATTCATCACCGAACGCACGGGTGACCGGGCGCTGAAGAAGATGCTGAGGCCCGACAACAAGGGCGAGCTCGCCCGCTGGTCCTGGGGCCGGCAGGCCGTCGACGTCCTCGCCGAGTACCCCGTCCGTGCCACGCCGCAGGAGTGGGCCGGCATCCTCAAGCGGCTGCAGCCCAGGCTGTACTCGATATCGTCCAGCCCGCGCACCGACCCCCATCAGGTGTCCCTGACCGTCTCCGTCGTCCGCTACGAGAACCTGCACGGCCGCCCCCGAGGCGGGGTCTGCTCGCCCTTCCTCGCCGACGCCGCCCCCGACGCCGAGGTGTCGGTCACGGTGCGCCGCGCCCCGCACTTCCGGCCCCCGGCGGGCCCCGGCACCCCGATGGTGATGGTGGGCCCGGGGACCGGAGTCGCTCCGTTCATCGGCTTCCTGGAGGAGCGCCGGGCGCTGGGCCATCGCGGTCCCAACTGGCTCTTCTTCGGCGAACAGCACCGGGCCACCGACTTCTACTACGAGGACGAGCTGACGGCCTTCCTCGCCGACGGCACCCTCGCCCGCCTGGACACCGCCTTCTCGCGCGACCAGCGCGCCAAGGTCTACGTGCAGGACCGGATGCGCGAACACGGCGCCAAGCTCTGGTCCTGGCTCCGGAACGGCGCCCATTTCTACGTCTGCGGCGACGCCGCACGGATGGCCAAGGACGTCGACCGGGCGCTGCGCGACATCGCCGTCACGCACGGCGGCCTCGACGCCGACGGCGCGGCCCTGTACGTCAAGCAGCTCGCCGCCGACAAGCGCTACGTCCGGGACGTCTACTGACCGCCCCGAGGAGCGGTGAGCGGCAGGGTGGGGTATCCCGGAACCATGGGTTCCCGGCAATGGTCACCGTCACTCCAGGGCGGTACGCGGCAGAGCAGAGCACTCCTCGTGCTGCCGTTCGTGCTGATCGCCGTCGTGACCACGGTCGACATCATCGCTCCGCCGGACGTCCACCTGGGGCCCTTCCTGGTGGCCGCTCCGGCGATCACCGCATCCTTCGCGGGCCCCGGCCTGACCTCGTTCGTCGGCGCGGTCGCCGTACTGGCCCAGGCGACGGTGGCGGTGACACGCACCAGCATCACCGATCTCAACCACATCTACCAGATCGTCGCGCTGTTCCTGATCTCCGCGTTGGCCACGGTCTTCGCCCTGCTGCGCAAGAGGCACGCAGCGGAAATGGTGCAGCTGCGCTCCGTGGCCGAGGCGGCCCAGCGGGGCGTACTGCGGCCGGTGCCGCCGCGCAGCGGGCCGCTGCGCCTGGCCTCGGTGTACATGGCCGCCGAAGCGGGAGCGCAGCTCGGCGGGGACCTCTACGCGGCCGCGCGCACCCCCGAAGGAACCCGGGTGATCATCGGTGACGTCAAGGGCAAGGGGCTCGACGCCATCAGCAGCGCCGCCGGCGTCCTGGGAGCCTTCCGCGCCCTGGCCCGCCAGGAGAGCGGGCTGGCGAGCCTGGTGGCCCGGCTGGAGACCAGTGTGGCCGCGCACCAGATCGACTCCGCGCAGGAGGCAGCAGACGAGAACATCGCGGAGGGCTTCGTCACGGCGGCCGTGCTCGACATTCCCGATGCCGCACCGGTACTCCGCCTCGTCAGCTGCGGGCACCCGCCGCCCCTGCTGCTGCGCGCCGGTCAGGTGTGCCCACTGGACGCCACGGAACCGGTACCGCCGCTCGGACTCGGCCGGCTGACGGCAGGCCGGATCGAGGAGGACGTGTTCAGCTTCGACGCGGGGGACATGCTGCTGCTGTACACGGACGGTGTCACCGAGGCCCGTGACGGCTCCCGGGACTTCTATCCGCTGACCGAACGGGTCGCCGCGCTGCGCAGGGAGAGCCCCGAGGAACTGCTGAAGCATCTGTGCGCCGACCTTCTGCGCCATGCGGGCGGACACCTGGGCGACGACGCGGCCCTGGTCGCCATCGAACGGCTTCCCGCGACCGAGTGAGGAGCGGCTCCGCGTCCTGGCCGGCCGCGGCCGCGAAAAGGGTGCCCCGCCCGTGCGTGCGCACGGGCGGGGCACCCCTGTCGGTCCGGTCGCGGACTCAGTCGACCTCGGTCTCGAAGGTGCGGAGCAGATCGGCGGCGACGCTCACGGCGATCGTCGCCGGGTCCTTGCCGGTGATGTCGGCCAGCCCGATCGGGGTCTTGATCCGGTCGATGGTGGCCTCGTCGTGCCCGCCTTCGGTGGCGAGGCGTTTACGGAACCGCACCCACTTCGCCGCCGAACCGATCAGCCCGATGCTGCCGAGATGGGACGTACGCAGGGCGGCGTCGCACAGAGCGGCGTCCTCGGCATGATCATGGGTCATGATCAGGATGTGGGTGCCGTGCGGCAGCTCCTCCAGCACCTCCTCGGGCAGCAGCGGCGTGTGATGCGTGTGGACCTGCGCCACCGCGTCGGCCAGCACGTCGAGCCGCTCCTCGGTCAGCATGTCGGAGCGGGTGTCGACCAGATGGAGGTCGAGGTCCTGCCGTGCCAGGATGCGCGCCAGTTCCAGGCCGACGTGCCCTACGCCGAAGACGGCCACTGACCGCACCACCGCCAGGGGTTCGAGCAGCACCGATACCGTGCCGCCGCAGCACTGCACGCCGTGCTGGTTGGTCACCTTGTCGTTCAGGGCGAAGTCGATCAGCTCCGGCTCCGGCTTGGACGCCACGATCATCTCCCGGGCCCGGTCGACCGCGACGGCCTCGACGTTGCCGCCACCGATCGAGCCCCATGTCTCGTTCTGCCCCACCACCAGTTTCGCACCGGCGTCGCGCGGGGCATGGCCGCGCACGGTTGCGACGGTCACCAGCACGCCGGCCTCCCGGCGTGCCCGCAACCGCGCAACCGCGGCAACCCATGTCATGTCAGGCACCGCTCAACGCTGTTACGTCGGCGCGGACCTTGCCGTTGGAGGCCTGTCCGTTGGCGGCGTGACCGTTTCCGGCGTGGGCGCCCACGGCAAAGCCGTCGCGGGCGGGAGCGTTCCGCTCGGCGGCGCCCTGACGGGCACCCTCGATCGCCCAGTACACCGCCTCCGGCGTCGCGGGCGACGCCAGCTCGACGCTGACCCCGCTCGGCCCGAACGCCGCGGCTGCCTGCCGCAGCGCCTCCCGCACCGAGAACGCCAGCATCAGCGGAGGCTCACCCACCGCCTTGGACCCGTAGACCGAGCCCTCCTCGGTGGCGTTCTGCATCAGCGCGACGTTGAACTCCTCGGGCATCTCCGAGAAGCTCGGCAGCTTGTAGGTGCTCGCGGCCTGCGTCAGCAGCCGGCCCCGGTTCGGGCCGTCAGTGGCGTCCCAGCGCATGTCCTCAAGGGTCAGCCAGCCCGCTCCCTGTACGAAGCCACCCTCGATCTGGCCGATGTCGATCATCGGGGAGAGGCTGTCGCCGACATCGTGCACGATGTCCACCCGCCGGATGCGGTAAGCCCCGGTGAAGCCGTCCACCTCCACCTCGGCCGCCGCGGCGCCGTGGGAGAAGTACTTGAACGGCGAGCCCTGGAACTTCTTCGCGTCCCAGTGCAGACCCTCGGTCCGGTAGAAACCGGCAGCCGAGAGCTGGACCCGCTGGAAGTAGGCGGCGCGCACCAGGTCGTCCCAGGCCACCTCCTTGTCGCTGCCCAGGGTGCGTGCGACGCCCTCGACGATACGTACGTCCGAGGCGTTCGAGCCCAGCTGCGAGGCGGCCACCTGCAACAACCGCTCGCGCAGCTGCTCACAGGCGTTCTTCACCGCCGCACCGTTGAGGTCGGCGCCGGAACTGGCGGCGGTCGCGGAGGTGTTGGGCACCTTGTCGGTCCGCGTCGGGGCCAGCCGCACCTTGTGCAGCGGGATGCCCAGGGTGGTCGCGGCCACCTGCAGCATCTTGGTGTGCAGCCCCTGGCCCATCTCGGTGCCGCCGTGGTTGATCAGGACGGACCCGTCCTTGTAGATCAGCACCAGTGCGCCGCCCTGGTTGAAGGCGGTGAGGTTGAACGAGATCCCGAACTTGATGCCGGTGACCGCGAGTGCCCGCTTGGTGTTCGGGTGCGCGGCGTTGAACGCGGCGATCTCGCGCTTGCGATCGGCGACGCCGCCGTTGTCCAGGGTCTGCTGCCAGACGGCGGAGATCCGTTCCGGCTGGTCCACCGGCTGCCCGTAAGGAGTGGCCTGACCCTGCTGGTAGAAGTTGCGCTCGCGCAGCTCCATCGGGTCCAGGCCGAGCAGCGGCGCGCACCGGCCCATGATGTCCTCGATGACCAGCATGCCCTGCGGTCCGCCGAAGCCGCGGAAGGCGGTGTTGGAGACCTTGTTGGTCTTGGCGATGCGACCGGCGATGCGGGCGTTGGGGAGCCAGTAGGTGTTGTCGATGTGGCACAGCGCACGGGCCACGACCGGCTCGGAGAGGTCCAGGCTCCACCCGCCGTCCGCGGTCAGGGTGGCGTCCAGTGCCCGGATACGGCCGTCGGCGTCGAAGCCGATCTTCCACTGGGCGTGGAAACCGTGCCGCTTGCCGGACATGGTCAGGTCCTGGGTCCGGTTGAGCCGCAGCCGGACGGGCCGGCCGGTCAGCTTGGCGCCGAGCGCGGCGATGGCCGCGAACCCGTGCGGCTGCATCTCCTTGCCGCCGAAACCGCCACCCATCCGCAGACACTGCACGGTCACTTCGTGGCTGTGCAGGCCGAGGACGTGAGCGACGATCTCCTGGGTCTCCGACGGGTGCTGGGTGCTGCTCTGGATGAACACCTGCTCGGCCTCGTCGATGTGGGCCAGCGCCGCGTGCGTCTCCAGGTAGAAGTGCTCCTGATCGGAGAACTGGAACTCTCCGCTGAACACGTGCGCGGAGTCGGTGAAGCCCGCGTCGACGTCGCCGGTCAGCATCACCGGCCTGGCGCCGTGGAAGCTGTCGGCCGCGATCGCGTCCTGCAGCGTCACCACGGAGGGCAGCTCGTCCAGTTCGACCTCGACGGCGGCCGCACCGAGCCGGGCCGCCTCCAGGGTCTCGCCCAGCACCCAGGCGACCGCGTGGCCGTAGAACATGACCTCGTCGGGGAAGAGCGGCTCGTCGTGCTTCATCCCGGCATCGTTGACACCGGGAACGTCGGCACCGGTCAGCACACGGACCACGCCGGGCACGGCGAGCGCGGGCTCGGTGCGCAGCGCGGTGATCCTGCCGTGCGCCTTCATGACCTGGACTGGATGGGCGTGCAGCACGTCCTTGGTACGGGCGACCAGGTCATCGGTGTACAGCGCGGTACCGGTGACGTGCAGGGTGGCGCTCTCGTGCGGCATCGTGACGCCGACGACAGGCTTCTCGGGGCGTTCGGACAGATGACTCATGACGACACCGCCTCAGTGGTTTGTGCGTACAGCTTCAGCAGGCTCTGGCCCAGCATCGCGGAGCGGTAGAGGGCGCTGGCGCGATGATCGCTCATCGGTGTGCCCTCGCTCCGCAGCTCGCGGGCCGCGGCCTCGACGGTCTGTGCCGACCACGGCCTGCCCTCCAGGGCCGCCTCGGTGGCGAGGGAGCGGATCGGAGTGGCGGCCACGCCGCCCAGCCCGATGCGTGCCTTGCGGACGACCCCGTCCTCGATGTCGAGCGCGAACGCGACCGCCACGCTGGAGATGTCGTCGAAGCGCCGCTTGGCGATCTTGTGGAAGGCCACGACCGGCGACAGCGGCAGCGGGACACGCACCGAGCGGATCAGCTCGCCCGGACGCCGCACGCTCTGCCGGTAACCGGTGAAGTAGTCCGCCAGCGGGACCACGCGCTCGCCGTCGGCGTCGGCGAGCACCACCGACGCCTCCAGCGCGAGCAGCACCGGCGGGCTGTCACCGATGGGGGAGCCGGTACCGAGGTTGCCGCCGAAGGTCGCGCCGTTGCGGATGAGCCGGGACGCGAACTGCGGGAAGAGCTCCGCCAGCAGCGGTACGTCGCCGTCCAGACGGCGTTCGATCTCGGTGAGCGTCAGCGCCGCCCCGATCTCGATGTAGTCGGATTCGACTCGCAGCTCCCGCAGTTCGGGCAGCCGGTCGATGCCGACCACGCAATCCGCCCGGCGGGAGCGGATGTTCACCTCGACGCCCCAGTCGGTGGAGCCCGCGACCACCACCGCGTCCGGCCGCTCGCGCAGCAACTGCAGCGTCTCGGCCAGCGTGCTCCGCCGCAGGAACGCGCGGTCGTCCTGGGCGTATTCGGTGACGGCCGGTGCGGGCGGGGACTGCTCACGACGCTGCGCGAGCGGGTCGTCCTCGGCAGGTGTACCGACGGCGAACGCGGCATCGCGAATCGGACGGTAACCCGTGCAGCGGCACAGGTTCCCGCTCAGCGCGTGCAGATCGAAGCCGTTCGGACCGTGCTCGGCGTCGGCGTCGGCGCTGCCGGCCTGGTCCTCGTGCGCGCACCGGTCGGACCGGTAGTACTCGGAGGCCATGCTGCAGATGAATCCCGGTGTGCAGTAGCCGCACTGGGAGCCGCCGCGGACTGCCATCTCCTCCTGCACCGGGTGCAGGGTGGCCGGTGTGCCGGGGGCGCCGACGGTGGCGAGGCCCTCGGAGGTGATGATCTCCTGACCGTCGAGGCCCGCGACCGGGACCAGACAGGCGTTGACCGCCACCCAGTCGGTGGGCTTGTTCACCCCGGGACGTGCCACCAGGACGGAGCAGGCGCCGCACTCACCCTCGGCGCAGCCCTCCTTGGTCCCCGTGAGGCCACGCTCGCGCAGAAAGTCCAGCACTGTGGCGTGGGGTGCGGCCGGTGAAATCGGCGCTTCTTTCCCGTTGACCGTGATCCGCGCCGCTACCATGAGAGGCCTTCCCTTCGGCGCGCGGTGGATTCAATCATCATGTTCGCCATTTTCAGGCAGCTTTCTGTGTTGAGACGCGCCACGTGAGAGCAGCGGGCGCGGAGCGGCTTCAGTAGTCGATGCGGTCGGACTTGGCCAGCCAGGCGTCGAACGGCGCCGTGCGGTTGGGCATGTCCACCTGGTCGATCGCCATCGGCCACAGCTCCGCGGGCCTCTTCTCGAACAGGTCGTAGAACTTGCGGTCGTCGAAACCGGCCACCGCGGCGTCATGGCGGTCGGCGGCGAAGATGATCCGGTCGACCCGCGCCCACAGTGCGGAGGAGAGACACATCGGGCACGGCTCGCACGAGGTGACCAGCACACAGCCCTCGAGCGAGAAGCTGCCCAGCTGCTGGCAGGCGGCGCGGATCGCGCTCACCTCGCCGTGCGCCGTCGGGTCCAGATTCGAAGTGACGTTGTTGTTCCCGATCGCGACGATCTCGCCGCCCTTGGCGATCAGCGCGCCGAACGGACCGCCGCCGTTCCTGACGCTGTCGGTGGCAAGGCCGATGGCCTCGTCCATCCAGGTGCGCTCGATCTCCTGGATGCTCTTCTCTTGGGCGTGCGCGGTCATGGTCACTCCTTTGTCGCAGACGGTGGGGACTCCCCGAATGCTCTGCCCGTGCGGAACACCGCACGGGCAGAGCACCCGGGGCAACAAGTGGGGATCCACGGGTGCCGCCTCGAACCGGTTCGGCCGGGCTGCACCCGCGGGGGAGATCAGTGCGGCCGTTCGCCGACGTGGTGGTCCGGTGGTGCCGTGGTGTGGGCCGGCACGGCGTGCACCCCCGGGTGCACGCCGGCCTTGGTGATGTCGATCGGGATGATCCGCGCACGGAGGTGCGGGCCGCGCCATGCCTCGCCCCAGAACTTCTTCCCGGCCCGCAGGTCCAGGGAGCAGGCGCGCTCCCCGCCGCGCGCCCCGCGTGATGCGTCCGGTCGCAGCGGGCTGTCGCCGCGCCTGCCGGTGAGGGGCTGACCGAGGTCCTGCGGAGCTTGGGCTGGGGAAGTCTGGGTGGCCATCAGGAACCTCCAGTGTTCCTTCCGTGACGCGTTCACGTGCTGTTAATGCGGAATATCGCAAGTACATCGGTCGGGCCCTGCCGAGGGCAGTCACCGAAACCATGAAGGACTTGGCTGGTCTACCGGCCCCTCTTGTAGATTCGTATGAGAGGCCGGAACCGGCGGGCCCTGCGGAAGTGACGGCCCGCGTGGACCCGCGCGGTGGGGACGACGGTGCCGGCCACGACGGCGGGGCCCGCCGGGCCCGCCACGGCCGCCGGCCGGCCCCGGGTCCACGCGGTGGCCATCGGCAGGGCTGACCTGCGAGGACGCCGGATCGCGTCGCTGATCCGGAGAGGACCGGCCGGGCGGTCGATCAGGACACAAGCGGTCAGCGGGGTGTCCTCGCCGCCGGCCGGCCGGGCTCAGCGCAGGTGCGACGTGTCGTTGAGCGATCGCACCGACGCGTTCCCCGTCACGTCGTACGCGACCTCGGAAACCGAGGCCGCCGCGACCTCCATCCGGAACAGCGACGCCGGCGGCGCGCCGAGCGCCAGCCGGACCAGCTGCCTCACCGGCACCACATGCGAGACGACCAGCACGGCCCTGCCCGCGTACCGCGCCAGCAGCCTGTCCCGCGACAGCGCCACCCGCCGCGCCACCTCGTCGAGGGACTCACCGCCCGACGGCGCGGCCGTCGGCGAACTCAGCCACGCCGCCAGCTCGTCCGGACGGCGTTGCCGCACCTCGGCGTAGGTCAGCCCCTCCCAGGCGCCGAAGTCGGCCTCCCGCAGCTCCTCGTCGACCCGTACCTCGGTCCCCAGCCGTGCGGCCGCCGCCTCGGCGGTCTCCCGGCAGCGCCGCAGCGGCGAGGTCACGACCGCCTGAACCGCTCCGCGCGCCGCGAGCATCGCCGCTGCCGCCTCCGCCTGCTGCCGCCCGGCCGCCGACAGCGACGGATCTGCCCCGCTGCCGGAGAAGCGCTTCTGCGGCGTCAGAGCCGTCTCGCCGTGCCGCAGCAGTACGAGAGTCGTCGGCGTCCCCGGGTCGGCGAGCCCGGCCGGGGCCGGCGCGGGCTCGTGGTGCTCCTCGGGGCCCCCGGCGCCGGCCCGGGTGCCGGTCGCGGAGGTCACGCGGCGCTGCCGGACTTCGTGACGAGGTAGTCGCCGAGCACGACGTAGTCGATCTCCGTGCCCAGGAAGCAGTTCAGCGCGTCGGCCGGTGTGCACACGATCGGTTCGCCGGCCACGTTGAACGAGGTGTTGATCAGGCAGGGGACGTCGGTCAGCGCGGTGAACCGGCGCAGCAGAGCCGCCAGCCGCGGGGTCTGCTCATCGGTGAGCGTCTGCACCCTGGAGGTGCCGTCCACATGCGTCGCACCCGGGATCACGTCGCGGAACTCCGGCTTCACCGGGAACACGAACGTCATGTACGGCGAACGGGTCTTGCGGCCCATCTCGAAGATCCGCGGGGCCTCCGACTCCAGCACGAGCGGTGCGAACGGGCGGAACGGCTCGCGGTGCTTGACCTTGGTGTTGATGATGTCCTTGATGTCGGGGAAGCTCGGGTTCGCCAGAATGCTGCGATGGCCCAGCGCCCTGGGACCGTGTTCCATCCGTCCCTCGTACCAGCCGATGACGACCTTCTCCGTGAGCAGCTTCGCCACCAGGTCGACGACCTCCTCGTCGCCGCTCAGCCTGCGCCACTCCACCCGGCTGCCGACGTCCCGCAGCGCCTGCTCGATCGCGGCGTCGTCGTACTCGGGTCCCAGGTACGGGGCGACGCGCGGCACCGGCCCGGTCCTGCCGGCGCTGTCCGGGTGGTTGAGCCAGGCCTGCACCGCGGCGCCGATGGTGACACCCGTGTCGCCGGCGCCGAAGCTGACGTCCATGTCCTCGAACCGCGACCCCTCGAACAGGGGCGTGTTGTTGAGGCAGTTGAGCGCCACGCCGCCCTCGAACAGCAGGTGGTCCAGATCCGTCCGGTCCTCCAGCGCGCGGACCTGGTGGCGGGTGACGGCGTTCAGCATCTCCTGTGCCGCGGCGGCGACCCGGGACCGGTAGGCCAGGGTCTCCTCGCGCGGGCCGAAGTACTCCTCGAAGAGCGGATCCAGGCTCAGCGGGTCGTCCGTCGCCAGGGGGCGGGTGAAGGTGTACCGCCCGTCCTCCTGGAGCCGGACCAACCGGTCGAGGAACGGGTTCGGCACGGGGGGCTCGGCGTATCCGGCCAGGCCCATCACCTTGTACTCGTCGTTGTTGGGCACGAAGCCCAGGAACCGCGTGATCGCGCTGAACAGGATGCCGATCGAGTACTCCGACCCGATCGCCGTCTCCTCGAAGACGCGGATCCGGCCGTCGCGGATCTCGCCCGTCAGGGTCGAGAACCGTTCGGCGCGGCCGTCGCTGACGAGGAAAGCGGAGTCCTTCATCCCCGCCAGGTAGTAACCCGTCATGGCGTGAGCGAGGTGGTGCGGCACGAACACCACCTTGTCCGGGTCCGGGGTGCAACCCGTGCGCGCCGCGAAGTCGGCGAGGACGGCCTCGGGACCGACGACTTCGGCGAACAGTCCGCGCATGCTGGTCAGGAGGTACTCCCGCGCCGCGGGCTCCATCGGTGCCGACGTGATGTCGGACAGCAGCTGTTCCTGCAGTTCGGCGGACCAGTCCCAGGGGATGGCCAGCAGGTCGATGTCGGAGAACTCGAGACCGGCCTGGTCCAGGCACCACTTCACCGAATGGAACGGGAAGTCGGTGGTCTTCTTCTCCCGGTTGAGCCGCTCCTCCTCCACGGCGGCGGTCAACTCGCCGTCCACCAGCAGCGATGCACCCGCATCGTGACCCATGAGGTAGTGCTTGTTGATGCCGACGGCGCCGAGGTTCTCGGCGAAGAACTTCGAGACGCGGGTGAAACCGTTGCACCCCAGGACGATCATGAGAGTTCCTTATCTTGGCTACGCGGATCCGGCTGAGCCGCCGGGGCAGCGGGCGGTCGTGAGCGCCGCCGTGCCGGTCCAGGGCTGCTTGCCGAGTACGAGGTCGCGGACGAGTTCACCGGCGGCCGGCGCCTGGCACAGCCCCTGGCCGGAGAATCCCGCCGCGTAGAGGAAGGGGCGGGAGGGATCGCGGCCGATGAAGGCCATCCCGTCCGGGCTGACATCGAGGTCTCCGCTCCACCCGTGGTCGAGGCGGTTGCCGGCGAGCTCCGGGAAGGTGGTCCCGAGCTGCTGCGACACCCGCCGCAGCCAGGCCCCCTGGCTTCGTCCGGGCCCGGGCGGCCCATCCCGACGAGGATGCGGTCGCCCCAGCTCCGGATCCGCAGGCCGGACGGGTGCAGGGTCATCGGCACGGCGCCGCACCCGGCGGCGGGTGCGTCGGTGAGCAGCATCTCGACGGGGTACGTGGCAGCCGGAAGGCGCACGCCGGCCATGGCGGCGACCTCGCCCGCCCAGGGGCCGGCCGCGCAGACGATGGTGTCGGCGCGGATGGTGCCGGCGGGGGTGTGGACCCGCCCGTCGGGGTCGATGCCGGTGACGGGTGTCTGTGTGTGCAGGACGGCGCCGGCCCGCCGGGCGGCAGCGGCGTAACCGCGCACGATGGCAACGGGGTCGCAGGCGTAGGCCTCGGGGGCCCACGCCGCCGCCAGGACGGTCCGCTCGTCCACCAGGGGGTTGAGGCGCGCCGCTTCGGCGGCGGTCACGAGTGCGACGTCCACGCCCGCGGCCCGCTGGGCGGCTTCGGTGCGCCGGAAGTCCGCCAGCTGGTGCTCTTCGGTGAACAGCACCAGGAAGCCCATGCGCTGCAGGCCGAGGTCGGTTCCGGTCCGCCCGGCGAAGGCGTGGTAGGCGGCCATGCTGCGGGCGGCAAGGCCGCTGACGAGGGTGTTGCCGGGGAAGTAGGTGCGCAGGACGCCCGCGGTGGTTCCGGACGAGCCGGACCCGAGGGCGCCGCGTTCCAGCAGCACGGTAGCGACGCCGGCTTCGGCGAGATGGCACGCTGTCGAGGTGCCGACGACCCCTCCGCCGATGACGAGGACCTCGGTGCGTTCGGGCAGCTCGCTCATGCCGGCCGGCCCGCTCCGGCGGCGCCGGGTTCCGCGATGAGGGTGATCCCCGGATTCCGCCGGGCAATCCTGAATTTGGGTCCGGACACCTCGGGCGAGGTATGCGTCTGATGCGCCAACGGCTCCGTCAAGTCTTTTCCTTCGTTCGGAGAGAGGGCACGCGGGCCGGGTTCCCCCGGCCCGCGCCGACGGCTACTTCTGGGCGAAGTGGTCCCGCATGGAATCGGCCTGCTTCGCCATCAGGGAGATGATCGTCTCGACCACTTCGGTGTCGGCGTCCTCGGCAATCGTCAGTTCCCGCGACCACTCGAAGAAGCAGCGGCCCGGGTCGTTCGATATCTCCCGGATCCGGATGGTGGCGACATAGCCGTCCACGCCCGTTGCCGGTGCGACGGCACGGTACGTCTGGGACCGCTCCACCTCGTTGCGGCCGGCCACTTCCTGCTGCACGAGGCCGTCGTTGAAGACCAGGGTGAAGTCATAACGCGACGGCACCCGTTCGGCCGTTCCGCCCTCGGCCCAGCCGACGTCCTTCACTCCGTCCCCGGACACGATCTCCACCACCTTCAGGGCGTCGCGGACGACGGCCCAGACCGAATCCGGATCGGCATCGATGACGGTCGAGTCGTACATGGTGTGCTTCCGCTGAATTGCCATCAGAACTCCATTTCCGGCGAGGGGGAAACCCTCGCTTCGTTGTGACTGTTCGGTGAAATGCGCAGCCGGCCTGATCGGGCCGGGCGTTGACGGGGTGCGGGCGGGAGGATCGTGGCCGGCCGGTTCAGCCGGCCGGGATCGTCGACGCGTCCAGCACGAAGCGGTAGCGGACGTCGGAGGCCAGCACCCGCTCGTACGCCTCGTTGAGCTGTTCCCCGGAGATGACCTCGATGTCCGGGCCCAGGCGGTGCTCCGCGCAGAAGTCCAGCATCTCCTGGGTCTCGGCGATGCCGCCGATCAGCGAGCCGGCCAGCGTCTTGCGGCCGCCCATGAGGGAGAACAGCATCACGCTGCTCGGGGCCGGCGGTGCACCGACGTTCACCAGCGTGCCGTCCGTCCTGAGCAGGGCCAGATACGCGTCCAGGTCCAGGTTGGCCGATACCGTGCTGATGATCAGGTCGAAGCGGCCGGCCAGCTGCTCGAACGTCGCGGGGTCGCTGGTGGCGTGGAAGTGATCCGCGCCCAGCCGCCCCCGTCGTCCTTCTTGCTCAAGGAACGCGAGAGCACCGTCACTTCGGCACCCAGGGCGCGCGCGATCTTGACCCCCATGTGGCCGAGTCCGCCCAGACCGACGACGGCGACCTTCCTGCCGGGTCCGGCCGCCCAGTGAGTCAGCGGGGAGTACAGGGTGATGCCGGCGCACAGCAGCGGCGCGGCCTCGTCGAGCGGGATGCCTTCGGGGACGCGCAGCACGAAGTTCTCGTCGACGACGATGTGCGTGGCGTAGCCGCCGTAGGTCGGATCGCCGTCGCGGCCCGTGGAGTTGTACGTCTCCACGGCGCCGTTCGCGCAGAACTGCTCCAGTCCGGCCCGGCAGTTGCCGCACTCCCGGCAGGAGTCCACCATGCAGCCGACACCGACCCGGTCGCCCGTCCGGTACCGGGTGACGCCGGGGCCCACGGCGGTGACCAGGCCGGCGATCTCATGGCCCGGAACCATCGGGAAGACGCCGCCGCCCATGTCGTCGCGGGCTCGGTGGATGTCGGTGTGGCAGATCCCGGTGTACTTGATCTCTATCAGCACGTCGTGCTCGCCCACCGGCCGACGTGGAATCGTGCCGCGCTCCAGCGGGGCGCCCGCGGCGGGGACGAGATAGGCGGGTACGGAGGCGACGGTCTGTGCGGTCATGTGCTTCTTCCTGGTGGATCACGGGACCGGGGGAGCGGGCCGTACTCGGGCACTGCGGCCGCGCCGGTCAGCGCAGAACGGTCTTGGTGCGCATGAGGAATTCGGCGAGATGGCCGTCGTGCGGAAGTCCGGGCGCCATCCACGGTGTCGGATGGTCACCGACGTAGACGTTGGCGATGGTCGGCTCGGCCACCAGGGCGTCGATCAGGTCCGCGTCGGTGGTGACGGCCGTCAGGACGAGCGTGTCGCGCAGCGGCCGGATCCCGGCCGCGCGGTCCCAGGGTGCGACCCACGCACAGGGGAACATGCCGAGCTGCTCCGCGAAGGGGCTGTCGAGCTGGTGCACGGCCGGCCGCAGTACGGCACTTCCGTCGCCGAGGTCGTCGACGATCCCGTCGGCGCCGAGCCACGCCCTGGTGCCCGCCGCCCGCTGCCGGAGCCCCTCCTCCCACCGGCGCGCGGGGCCGATCGGCATGACCGGCAGGACCGCCCGGTCCTCCGACGCGGGCAGGCTGGGCAGCGCGGCGAGGCGTTCGGCGAGCGCTGCCGCCACGGGGGTGGGGTCGCCCTCGACGAGTACGCCGGTGGCGTTGACGCAGCCGACGCCACCACCGCTGCTGACCGACTCCACGAGGGTGTCGAGGACCGGCTCCCAGTCGGTCTCGGCGGTGATGAGCACCTTCGAGCGCCCGGGCCCCTGCGGCAGGATGCGCGGATCGCCCGCGTATTTGCGGATGACGTCCGCACCGCCGTACACCATGGCGAGGTCCGCGTGCCGGAGGATGTCGTCGGCCGTGTGGTGGTCGGTGGTCAGCAGTGCGATCCGGTCGTTGCCGAACCCGGCCTCGCGCAGGGCGGTGACCAGCCGGTGCGGCGTGAAGGGCTCACGCCGGGAGGGCCGCACGGCGACCCGGTAGCCGAGTGCGACGGCGTCCAGCCAGCCCTGGTGCACCGCGGGGTGGTTGCCCGCCGCGTGGACGGCGAACACCTCACCCCGGCGGGTCCACACCGCCCGGCCGCCCCGGGTCAGCGGGTCGCGCCACGAGCCGACCGCACCGGCCGGCCGGGCGTTCCGCACGCTGTGGTGGATCTGCTCGGTGGCCCGCGCGATGCCGTCGGTGGCGCCGCGCACCGTCGTGATCGGGATGCCGGTGGCAGCGCTGACGGTGCGCTGGTACTCCTGCGCCGTCTGCCCCGCGACCCGCTGCGTGGCGAACGCCCGGCCCGCCTCCGCGAGCGCGGCGATCCGTGCGTCGAGTGGCATCACCGGCGCCCGGCGCAGTGCTTTCATCGCGCGGGTGACGTAGAGCGGCGGTGCCAGACTCAGGGCCGCGACCGGGTCTCCGACGAGGTCCAGGACCGTCTCCTGCCGCCGGGAGCGGTAAGGGCCACCGGGGCCGAGCACATCGAGGAACAGCATCAGTACACGCCCTCGATCACCTTCGTACCGCTGAAGGACTCCACGGGAGCGACGTCGGCGAGGGAATCCCCGAAACCGCCCGCGACCGGTGCGATCCGGGTGGCGTGGTCCCGCTCGACGTTGTTGACCAGCAACGCCGTGCGGCTCATGTGGTGCACGACCACCTGCCCGCGCTCGCCGTACGGAACGACCCGGCCGGTACCGGGGTCGACCACCCGGAACGTGGTGTACGGGGCGAAGGAGTCGAACACGCACGGCTCGTCGTCCCCGAGGCCGGGGCGCTCCACCGAGGTCCCCAGCATCATGGTGCTGCCGTAGCCCCCGACCAGCCTGGTGTTCGGGAACACCTCCGCGCGCAGCAGATCCCGGGTGTCGGCGTCCAGATGCGTGCCGCCCCAGATGATCGTGCGGATCTTCCGGTTCACCAGCTCGACCAGGTCATCGCGCTGGGCGAGGCGTTCCAGCATCGGCGGGGTGGCGAAGAGCACGCCCACGTCCTGGCTGGACAGGATGTAGGCGATCTGCTCGACGAGATGGTCGGTGTAGGCGCCGGCCATGTCCGTGTGGCCGTCCGCGAGCAGCTTCTTCACCCATCGCGGGTCGAGGTCGATGGCGAAGTTCAGCCCGCCCCGGAGCGCCGCGGTGTCCACCGCCATGGCTCCGACATTGTGCGGTCCGGTCGGGACGGCACTGAGCCAGTCGACGTCGCGGGCCACACCGTGCGCGTCCAGTCGCTCGCTGAACCACTCGACGCTGCGGCGGTGCCATTCCGCCGCGAACACCACGCGTTTGGGCTGCCCGGTGGTGCCACCGCTCTCGTAGACGCCGGCACTGTGCCCGTCACCGTAGCCCCGGGGAATCAGGTCGCGGACACGCACGTCGCGCAGCTCGTCCACCAGGTTGGGAAACAGGCTCAGGTCGTCGAAATCACGGACGTCGGTCAGCGGATCGAAGTCGAGTGTCCCTGCGCGCTTCAGCCAGAACGGTGAGCCGGTCTCCGGACCGAAGTGCCACCGCATCATCTCCCGGACGAACGCGGCGCCTTGGGGCTCGGCCATGAACTTCCTCTCCAGAACATCTTCCGGCGCGACGACTTCAGGCAGAGCGCTCATCAGCTGGGTACGCGCTGCCGGCGCAGGGAATCCGTGGCGTCCCACGGGAACAGGTGCAGGTTCCAGCCGCCCAGGCAGTTGATGTACAGCGCCATGTGCTGCGTCACGGCCAGGAAGTCGTCACGGTCGATCCGGTCCAGGCAGGACAGGAAGCGCTCGGTGAAGGCCCACAGCTTCTCCAGTCCGCAGTAGCCCAGGAACTCGGCCGGGACTCCGACCAGCAGGCGGGCCATCTGGCGCAGCGAGTCGGTCGGCATGTCACCGACGGCGCCCCGGATCAGACCGCCGTAGGCGGCGTAGCCAAGGGGGCGGGTCTCACCGTTGACGAACAGCAGGGTGGGCAGGACGGTGTCGTGGGTCCCGGCGCCGGAGGGGATCCAGCCTCGGTGCATGTCGGCCAGCTCGACCGGTTCGGACAGCCAGATCCGCTCCGTCTCGGTGTGTATGTCGCGGATCAGCTGGTCCGCCCCGGTGTCGGTGGCGGTCAGCCTGGGGATGCGGTGGCCGCCCGCCTGGCCCGCCCTGCGGACCTCCACCAGCATCTGCTTCTTCGTCGAATAGACCGCTTCCCAGACCGCCTGTCCTGCCTTGAGCAGGGCCGGGATGTCCTGCGACCGGATCTGGCCGACGGGGGCCGCCGGCATCGGTTCGGTCAACTCGCCGTACTTGATGCCCAGATGCTGCAGCGCGGAACAGAACACCGTGCCGTCGGGCGCCTCGCGGCGGTCAGCGATCTTGTGAGATGCGGGCGTGTGCAGCAGCGCGTGTATCGGTGCCACGTGGTACAGGTGCTCTCCCGCCACCAGCGCGTGGCCCTGCAGGCTCTGGTAGGGCAACGACTCCCACAACGCATCGGCCAGTGCCGGATTGCGGTCGTCGAGTTCCGCCGTAACGGTGATACCCAGATCAGGCCAAACTATCTCGATTTGCCGACCGGACAACGTCTCGGACAAGGCTCTTCCTTCGTTCGGCGAGAGGTCAGGAGGATCGAGGTCCTGGCGGGCGGCCGGCAGTGCACGGAAGCCCCCGAACGAGGTGGCGCTACGGCCACGGCAAGTGCAACTCCCCCTGTTTCGTTGCGACTTGTAAAAGGAGTACACAGCAGGTCGCGCAGGGTCAGGTAGGTAAGAAAGGCATGAAAACCCCTGCAGGCCGAGACCGGCTCTTCGTAGATTTCTACAGGAACCGTGCGGCCCGCAGGCGCGTCCCCGGGCGCGGAGGAGAGCGCCTGGACCGCCGCGGCACCACGCCTGCGACAGGCGCCTCGCAGGCCTGCGGCAAGGCGCCTGAGGGGCGCGGCATGGCGCCTGAGGGGCGCGGCTGCCCGCCGCGCGTCGAGCGGGGCAGCCTTGGCTCGCCGCGGGCTCAGGCGGCCCCTCATGGCCCCGTGCGTCCCGCACCGCACGCACGAGGGCCCGGATGCTGGGGAGCATCCGGGCCCTCGAATATGTGCTGAGCGGTGCGGTTACGGCAGCTGTGCTGCCCGTGCCTCGCGCCTGTTGTCGCGGAAGGTGTTCACCCGGCGGGCGGTCGCGAAGAGCGGGATGACCGCTCCCAGGACCACCTGGAGTGCACAGCCGGTCTGCAGCAGGAGCTGACCACCGGGGGCGTCGAACGCCCACGCGGCCAGCAGCCCCATCGCGGCCACGATCCAGCCGAGCATCGCCACCGCGAGGACACCCCGCGGTTTCGGGTACTCGACCCGGCTGACCATGAGCCACGCCACTCCGACGATCGCGAGCAGCGTCGGCACGAAGGGCAGCTCCAGGAGCACGATCGAGATGACCGTGAGCGCTCCGAAGGGGCTCGGCATGCCCTGGAACATGCCGTCCTTCAAGGTCACGCAGGAGAATCTCGCAAGCCTGAGCACCACTGCCAGCAGGACCACGATGGCCGCCAGGGCCGAGACCCGCTGGTGCGCGTCGTCCGCGACCATGCCGTACACGAGCACGAAGTACGCCGGCGCGAGCCCGAAGCTCACCAGGTCCGAGAGGTTGTCCAGCTCGGCACCCATCGGCGAGGAGCGCAGCTTGCGGGCCACGAGTCCGTCGAACAGGTCGAAGATGGCTGCCATGAGCATGAGGATCACGGCGGTGGCCGCGGAATGCCGCGCCATGCCGCTCTCGTCGCTGCCCGTGAGGTGCGGGATGAGGATCCCCGTGGTGGTGAAGTACACCGCCATGAAGCCGCACGTGGCGTTACCGAGAGTGAGAGTGTCCGCTATCGACAGCCGCATGGAGAGCGGCATGTCCTCGGCGTCGTCCTCGTTCTCGGCCTCCGGCACCCAGCTTGCCTGGGTATCAGGATCAATCACGGTCAATTCGAGTCACCCCCGCGGTGGTGGCCTGGCCGACCTCGACCGCGACATCGATACCTTCCGGAAGGTAGATGTCGACCCGGGAGCCGAAGCGGATCAGGCCGATGCGCTCGCCCTGGTCCACCTTCGTGCCCTGCGGGACGTACGGGACGATGCGGCGGGCAACTGCGCCCGCGATCTGCACCATCTCGATGTCGCCGAGCTCGGTGTCGAAGTGCCAGACTACGCGCTCGTTGTTCTCGCTCTCCTTGTTGAACGCCGGAACGTAGCCACCGGGGATGTGCTCGACCGATGTCACCGTGCCGGCCAGAGGCGCGCGGTTGACGTGGACGTTCAGCGGGCTCATGAAGATCGCGACGCGGGTACGCCCGTCCTTCCACGGCATGATGCTCTGCACCACACCGTCGGCCGGCGAGATGACGCGACCCTGGGTGATCTCGCGCTCGGGGTCGCGGAAGAACCACAGCATGCCCGCCGCGAGCGCGGTGGTGGGCACGGCCACTGCCGCCCAGCGCCCGGACCTGCGGGCCCGGGCCAGGCTGAGTGCGGCGGTGGCGACGGTCGGGAGGAGCCACGGCGAAGCTCCGCGTGCAAGGCGGACCCCGCCGCGTGGTGCAGAGGAATGGCTGTCGGGCATGGATGACCTTCGTAGCGGATGATGCCGCGCTGGCAACGGGGGACGGCGGCTTTTCCGGCGATGTTATCGGTTGCGGGCCGCAACTGGGCAAGCCAGCAGCCGAGTCGGACGTCTGGAAGGCACCCGGTGAGGATGACAGGGTGTGATCTTCTTCGCGGTCAAATCGCCGCGAAAAGGACAATCAGCCCTGGAAACGGTACTCCTCGAGGAGTCGGCGCCCGATGATCATTTTCTGGATCTCGGCGGTACCTTCACCGATCAGCAGCATCGGGGCCTCCCGGTAGAGGCGCTCGATCTCGTACTCCTTGGAGAAGCCGTAACCGCCGTGGATCCGGAAGGCGTCCTCGACGACTTCCTTGCAGTACTCGGAGGCGAGGTACTTCGCCATCCCTGCCTCCAGGTCGTTTCGCTCCCCGGAGTCCTTTTTGCGCGCTGCATTTACCATCATCGCATGCGCTGCCTCGACCTTGGTGGCCATTTCGGCCAGCTTGAACTGGATCGCCTGGTGCTGCGCGATGGGCTTTCCGAAGGTGTGGCGCTGCTGTGCGTAGGAAACGCCCAGCTCGAAGGCACGCTGCGCGACTCCGCAGCCACGCGCGGCCACATTCACGCGGCCGACCTCCACTCCGTCCATCATTTGGTAAAACCCTCGGCCGGTGGTGCCGCCGAGTACCCGATTGGCCGGAATGCGTAGTCCGTCCATGATGAGTTCCGTCGTGTCGACGCCCTTGTAACCCATCTTGTCGATCTTCCCGGGGATCGTGAGACCGGGGCGGACCTCGCCGAATCCGGGCTCCTTCTCCACGAGGAACGTCGTCATCGACTTGTGCGGCGGCGTGCCCTCGGGGTGGCCTTCGTCACTCCGGCACAGAACGGCGACAAGGGTGGACGTGCCGCCGTTGGTCAGCCACATCTTCTGGCCGTTCAGGACGTACTCGTCGCCGTCCTTCACGCCCTTGGAGGTGATCGCCGCGACGTCGGAGCCCAGTGCCGGCTCGGACATCGAGAACGCGCCGCGCACCTCACCCAGCGCCATCCGGGGCAGGAAGGTGTCCTTCTGCTCCTGCGTGCCGTGCTGCTTGAGCATGTACGCCACGATGAAGTGCGTGTTGATGATTCCCGACACGCTCATCCAGCCGCGGGCGATCTCCTCCACGCACAGCGCGTATGTGAGAAGCGACTCACCCAGCCCCCCGTACTCCTCGGGAATCATCAGCCCGAAGAGGCCGAGTTCCTTGAGTCCCTCCACGATCTCGGACGGGTACTCGTCGCGGTGCTCCAGCTGGGTCGCGACCGGAATGATCTCCTTGTCGACGAAAGCCCGGACCGTGGAGAGGATTTCCTGCTGGACGTCGTTGAGACCGGCAGTCTGGGCGAGTCGGGTCATGACTGCTTCTCCACTTTCTTCGGCGAAGGCTGCTTCAGCTCCGGACGGCCGGGCTGCTCACCGCCGCGCTCCTTGATGTACGTCTCGGTGGGGACCATGACCTTGCGGCGGAACACGCAGACCAGCGTGCCGTCCTGCTTGTAGCCCTTGGTCTCCACGTACACGATCCCGCGGTCGCTCTTGGACTTTGACGGAGTCTTGTCCAGGACCGTCGTCTCGCCGTAGATCGTGTCGCCGTGGAACGTCGGCGCGACGTGCTTCAGCGACTCGACCTCCAGGTTGGCGATCGCCTTTCCGGAGACGTCCGCCACCGACATGCCGAGCAACAGCGAGTAGATGTAGTTGCCGACGACGACGTTCTTGCCGAAGTCGGTCGTCTTCTCGGCGTAATTGCTGTCCATGTGCAGCGGGTGATGGTTCATGGTGAGCAGACAGAAGAGGTGGTCGTCATATTCGGTGACGGTCTTTCCGGGCCAGTGCTTGTAGAGAGCACCGACCTCGAATTCCTCGTATGTGCGTCCGAACTGCATGATCAGGCCTCCGGAGCTTCGAACTTGGAGGTGCGCTCCATGCCGGCCGCGCGGCCCTTGCCGGCGATGACCAGGGCCATCTTGCGGCTGGCCTCGTCGATCATCTCGTCGCCGAGCATGGCCGAGCCCTTCTTGCCGCCCTCCTCGGAGGTGCACCAGTCGTAGGCGTCGAGGATCAGCTCGGCGTGGTCGTAGTCCTCCTGCGAGGGCGAGAACACCTCGTTGGCCGCGTCGACCTGACCGGGGTGCAGCACCCACTTGCCGTCGAAGCCGAGCGCCGCCGCACGGCCCGCGACCTCGCGGTACGCGTCCACGTCGCGGATCTGCAGGAACGGGCCGTCGATCGCCTGGAGGTCGTGCGTACGGGCCGCCATCAGGATGCGCATCAGGATGTAGTGATAGGCGTCCGCGCCGTACCCGGGCGGCTGCTGGCCGACGACCAGGGTCTTCATGTTGATCGACGCCATGAAGTCGGCCGGGCCGAAGATCAGCGTCTCCAGCCGCGGCGAGGCGGCGGCGATGTCGTCGATGTTCACCAGGCCCTTGGCGTTCTCGATCTGCGCCTCGATGCCGATCTTCCCGACCTCGAAGCCCATGGTCTTCTCGATCTGGGTGAGCAGCAGGTCCAGCGCGACGACCTGCTGGGCGTCCTGGACCTTCGGCAGCATGATGCAGTCGAGGTTGGGGCCCGCGCCCTCGACGACCGTGATGACGTCGCGGTACGTCCAGTGCGTCGTCCAGTCGTTGACCCGCACGACCCGGGTCTTGCCCGTCCAGTCGCCGTTGTTCAGCGCGTCGACGATGTGGTGACGGGCGCCCTCCTTGGCGAGCGGCGCGCAGGCGTCCTCCAGGTCCAGGAACACCTGGTCCGCGGGGAGGCCCTGGGCCTTCTCCAGGAAGCGGGGGTTCGAGCCCGGGACGGCCAGGCAGGAGCGGCGGGGGCGCAGCCGGTTCACGGGCGTGGGCGTGGTCATGCGGGGACCTCCAGAGGGTCGAGCTTGTTCGCTTTCCGGATCTCGTCGACGATACGGCCGATGATCTCCGTGATGCCGAAGTCCTTCGGGGTGAATACGGCGGCGACACCGGCCTCGATCAGGGCCGCTGCGTCGGCGGGGGGAATGATCCCGCCCGCGATCACCGGGATGTCGCCCGCACCGGTCCGGCGCAGCCGGGTCAGCACGTCGGGCACCAGCTCCGCGTGCGAGCCGGACAGGATCGACAGACCGACGCAGTGCACGTCCTCGGCGACGGCGGCCGAGACGATCTGTTCGGGAGTCAGGCGGATGCCCTGGTAGACGACCTCGAAGCCGGCGTCGCGCGCGCGCACGGCGATCTGCTCGGCGCCGTTGGAGTGGCCGTCCAGGCCGGGCTTGCCGACCAGCAGCCGCAGCCGGCCCACGCCCAGGTCCTGCGCGGTCCTGGCGGCCTTCTCCCGTACCAGGGCCAGCGGGGTGCCCTCCTCCGCGGTCACCGCCACCGGGGCGGACGACACCCCGGTCGGTGCGCGGAACTCGCCGAAGACGTCGCGCAGTGCCCAGGACCACTCGCCGGTGGTGACGCCCGCGCGGGCGCACTCGACGGTCGCCTCCATCATGTTCTCGGTGCCCGCGGCGGCCTTCTTCAGGACGGCCAGCGCCTCGTTGGCGCGGGCCTCGTCGCGGTTGTCGCGCCACTCGTGGAGTGCGGCGACGACCTTGGCCTCGTTCTCGGGGTCGACCGTCATGATGGCGGCGTCGAGGTCGGCGGTGAGCGGGTTGGGCTCGGTTGTCTCGTAGATGTTGACGCCGACGATCTTCTCCTCACCGCCCTCGATCCGGGCCCGCCGGGCGGCGTGCGAGGAGACCAGCTCGGACTTCAGATAGCCGGACTCGACGGCCGCCATGGCGCCGCCCATCTGCTGGATCCGGTCGATCTCCGCGAGCGAGTCGGTGACCAGCTCGTCCACCTTCGCCTCGATGACATGGGACCCGGCGAAGATGTCCTCGTACTCCAGCAGGTCGCTCTCGTGGGCGAGCACCTGCTGGATGCGCAGCGACCACTGCTGGTCCCAGGGACGCGGCAGCCCCAGCGCCTCGTTCCAGGCGGGCAGCTGGACGGCGCGGGCGCGGGCGTCCTTGGAGAGGGTGACGGCCAGCATCTCCAGCACGATGCGCTGGACGTTGTTCTCCGGCTGCGCCTCGGTCAGGCCGAGCGAGTTGACCTGGACGCCGTAGCGGAAGCGGCGCTGCTTGGCGTCCTGGATGCCGTAGCGCTCCCTGGTGACCCGGTCCCAGATGCGGCCGAAGGCGCGCATCTTGCACATCTCCTCGATGAAGCGGACACCCGCGTTCACGAAGAAGGAGATCCGGGCGACCACGTCGCCGAACTTCTCCTCGGGCACCTGCCCGGAGTCGCGCACCGCGTCGAGGACCGCGATGGCCGTCGACATGGCGTAGGCGATCTCCTGGACCGGCGTGGCTCCCGCCTCCTGCAGGTGATAGCTGCAGATGTTGATCGGGTTCCACTTCGGGATGCGGTTGACCGTGTACGTGATCATGTCGGTGGTCAGCCGCAGCGAGGGGCCGGGCGGGAAGACGTGCGTCCCGCGCGAGAGGTACTCCTTGACGATGTCGTTCTGCGTCGTGCCCTGCAGCTTGCCGGCGTCCGCGCCCTGCTCCTCCGCGACCACCTGGTAGAGCGCCAGCAGCCACATCGCGGTGGCGTTGATCGTCATCGAGGTGTTCATCTGCTCCAGCGGGATGTCCTGGAACAGCCGGCGCATGTCACCGAGGTGCGAGACGGGCACGCCGACCCGGCCGACCTCGCCGCGGGCGAGGATGTGGTCGGGGTCGTAGCCGGTCTGGGTCGGCAGGTCGAAGGCGACCGACAGACCCGTCTGGCCCTTGTCGAGGTTGCGCCGGTAGAGCTCGTTGGACGCCTCGGCCGTCGAGTGACCGGCGTACGTCCGCATGAGCCAGGGGCGGTCCTTCTGACGGCCGGTCATGTCAGATGTTCCTGAATCGGTTGATGGCGTCGATGTGCTGCTCGCGCATCTCCTCATTGCGCACGCCCAGGCCCTCGCGCGGCGCCAGGGCAAGGACGCCGACCTTGCCCTGGTGGAGGTTGCGGTGCACGTCGTACGCGGCCTGGCCGGTGTCCTCCAGGGAGTAGACCTTCGACAGCGTCGGGTGGATCTTCCCCTTGGCGACCAGGCGGTTGGCCTCCCACGCCTCGCGGTAGTTGGCGAAGTGCGAGCCCACGATCTTCTTCAGCGACATCCACAGGTAGCGGTTGTCGTACTCGTGGGTGTAGCCCGAGGTGGAGGCGCAGGTGACGATCGTGCCGCCCTTGCGGGTCACGTACACGCTCGCGCCGAAGGTCTCGCGGCCCGGGTGCTCGAAGACGATGTCCACGTCCTCGCCGCCGGTCAGCTCACGGATGCGCTTGCCGAACCGCTTCCACTCGCGCGGGTCCTGGTTGTGCTCGTCCTTCCAGAACTTGTAACCCTCGGCGTTGCGGTCGATGATCGCCTCGGCGCCCATCTTCCGGCAGATCTCCGCCTTCTGGTCACTGGAGACGACACAGATCGGGTTGGCGCCGCCGGCCAGTGCGAACTGCGTGGCGTAGGAGCCGAGTCCGCCGCTGGCGCCCCAGATCAGCACGTTGTCGCCCTGCTTCATGCCCGCGCCGTTGCGCGAGACGAGCTGGCGGTACGCGGTGGAGTTGACCAGCCCGGGGGCCGCGGCCTCCTCCCAGCTGAGGTGGTCCGGCTTCGGCATCAGCTGGTTGGACTTGACCAGGGCGATCTCCGCGAGGCCGCCGAAGTTGGTCTCGAAGCCCCAGATGCGCTGCTCGGGGTCGAGCATCGTGTCGTTGTGGCCGTCCGAGGACTCCAGCTCGACAGAAAGGCAGTGCGCGACGACCTCGTCACCGGGCTTCCAGGCGTTGACGCCGGGACCGGTGCGCAGGACGACGCCCGCCAGGTCGGAACCGATGACGTGGTACGGCAGGTCGTGGCGCTTGGTGAGTTCACTGAGCCTGCCGTAGCGCTCCAGGAAGCCGAAGGTCGAGACGGGCTCGAAGATCGACGTCCACACGGAGTTGTAGTTGACCGAGCTGGCCATGACCGCCACCAGGGCCTCACCCGGGCCGAGCTCGGGCACCGGCACGTCCTCGAGGTGGAGGGACTTGCGGGGGTCCTTGTCGCGGCTGTCGACGCCGGCGAACATCTCGGCCTCGTCCTTGTGCACGGTCACCGCGCGGTACGACTCGGGAATGGACAGGGCCGCGAAGTCTGCGGCGGTGCTGTCCTGCGACTGGATCGCGTCCAGGATTTCCTTCACGGTGTGCCTCCGGCGGAGCTGCGTTTGAGGGAACGCTTGAGGGGTCCTGCGAAGCAGGGAAAGCGTTGGTGTGTGGAGGTGTGCCGTCGGTTCGGCGGGTGGTGCTTCGGCTGTTTGCTCTGTGGAGCAGAAGGGTTTGCCTGTGACGCAGGCGACCGGGCGCGCAGGCACTTGGCTTGCGGGGACAGCCGGCGTACGTGAGGTCTCAGCACGCCGGCCGCCCGGACGCCTTCAACGTATGGCACTGCGTGACAGCTGACAAGGCACTGGGTGCCAGTAATTTCCCTCAATTGTCATCCGGGTGCCACGCATGAGCAACACGGCGGGAGTTTTGGTGCGTTGTGCCCCGCTGTGACCGGTCAGGGGGCGGGGCGGTAGACGTACGGGGTCGTCGTGCCCAGGGCGGTGAATCCCAGCCGCTGCAGGATCGGGCGGCTGTCCTCGGTCGCGTCGACCTGGAGGTACCGGTAGCCGCGCTCCGCCGCGATACCCGCCCGGAAGGCGATCAGGGCCCGGTAGATCCCCCGCCCCCGCCAGGCCTCGACCGTGCTGCCGCCCCACAGCCCGGCGAAGCCCGTGCCGGGGTACAGCTCCATCCGGGCGGAACTCACCGGCTCGTCGCCCGCCATCGCCAGCACCCCGACGAAATGGTCCGGGTCCTCGTCGAGCCGGGTCAGCACCTGATGGCGCAGCCGCGGCGACTCCGAGCCGAAGGCCTCCTCATGGGCCCGGACCAGCAGCTCCACATCGGCCTCGTCACGCACGGTACGCAGCCGGACGCCGTCGGGGAGCTCGACCGTGGTGGGAAGGTCCGCGACCAGCGCGACCAGCAGGGTCTCCGGGTCCTCCGGCTCGAACCCGGCCGCCAGCAGCCGCGCCCCGAGGTCCGCGGGCCGGTCGTGCGCGTACAGCTTCCACTCGAACTCGTCGTACCCGAGCTCGCCGCAGTGGGCCACCTGCGCGGCGATCGCCGCGTCGGCCCGGGCGCCGTCGAGATCCGGGGGCGACCACACGACCCCGTTCCAGTCCTGGGCCCCGCCGACCTGCCGTACGACGTCCCCGGTGCGCTCGACGCGGCCGCCGGGGCCGTCCGGGCGGGCGTGTTCGCGCATCTCACGGTCGAAGACGGCCAGCAGCGAGGTGCGACGAGTACTCGATCGATCATCCATCCGCACACCACAGCACCGGGCCGGGGTGCCGGCAACCACATTTCACGGCCGTTGGATCCGGCGGGCCGGGGCAGACGGCAGACATGAATGATCTTGGAAGACTCATATCGGGACGGGCGGGGCGGCGCGGATGACGGTACCGGTAAGCCCGCGCGGTCCCGAGGGGCCTGGGCAGGCCTTCAGCGTGCGCAACACCGCTTTCGGCTTCGGGGCCGTCGCCCTGCTGATCTGCGGTGGCGCGCTCGCCGCGCGCACCGCCTGGGAAGGGGCCTGCCGGCACCCGGCCGCCGTGCTGCCGGTCGCGGCGCTCGGCGCGGCTTTCCTCCTGCTCCGGTACCTCCGCCGGACGCGTCGCCGGCCGCGTGGGGGACCCGGCCCGCTCTCCGAGGCCGTGCGTGAGCTCTTCGACCCGCCCCAGGAGCCCTGCGACCCGGCCCAGGAGCTGTTCGGCCCGCCCCCTGGCGAGGTCGCCCGCACGGCCGTCCTGACCCCACTGGAACCGGTGGAGGCGGAGGAGGAGACTGAGTCGGGGGTGGAGGAGGAGGCCGCGGACTACGCGGCCCTGGATGCCGACGCCTTCGAGGACGCGATCGCCGCGCTCTGCGAGCGGGACGGCTGCACCGACGTGCGGGTCGTGGGCGGAGCGGGCGATCTGGGGGCGGACGTGCTCGCGACCGCCCCCGACGGGCGGCGCCTGGTCGTCCAGTGCAAGTGCTACGGCCCCGGCACCAAGGTCGGCTCCCAGGACCTCCAGCGGTTCGGCGGCACCTGCTACGCCGTGCACGAGGCCGAGCTCGCCGTCTGCGTCACCACCAGCGAGTACACCGCCCCCGCCCTGGACTACGCGCAGCAGTGCGCCATCCTGTGCCTGGACGGTGAGGAGCTCGCGGCCTGGAGCGAGGGCTCCGCGCCGCCGCCCTGGCAGACCGACGACGGGCTCTGAAGCGCCGGGGCCCGGCCGTTGCGAGCGGAGCCGTACGGCTCCGCTCAGCGCTCCTTGAGCGCCTGCTGGATGGTGCGCATCACTTCGTCCAGCGGCGCGTCCGTGCGTGCCACGGCGACCAGCACCTCGCCCTCCGTGCTCACCGAGGCGGCCGGCGGCTTCGCCGGCTCGCTCCCGGCCGTCCGGCCCGCACCGATACCGGTCCCGAAGGTGTCGCGGACGATGGCGAACGCGTGGTCGAGCTGCGCCTCCACATCGCCCTGGCCGTCCACCCGCAGCCAGCGGCGCAGCACATGGTTGTGCGCGGTGACCACGGCGGACGCCGCCACCTCCGCCAGCAGCGGGTCGTCGTTGCCGACATGGTGGTCGCGCTCGTCGAAGTGGCCCAGCAGATACCGCGTGAACAGCCGCTCGTAGCGGGCCACCGAGGCGATCTCCGCCTCCCGCAGGGTGGGCACCTCGCGGGTCAGTTTGTAACGGGCGACGGAGACCGCCGGCTTCGCCGCGTACATGCGCATGACTTCCTTGATGCCGCGGCAGACCGTGTCGAGCGGGTGCTCGTGCGCGGGGGCCGCGTTGAGGACCGCCTCGGCGCGTACGAGGGTGTCGTCGTGGTCCGGGAAGATGGCCTCTTCCTTGGAGCGGAAGTGCCGGAAGAAGGTCCGCCGGGCCACGCCCGCTGCCCCAGCGATCTCGTCGACCGTCGTCGCCTCGTACCCCTTCGTGGCGAAGAGTTCCATCGCCGCGGCGGCCAGTTCACGGCGCATTTTGAGCCGCTGGGCGGCTGCACGCGTACCGGCGGCACTTTCCGGGGCGTCGGGCGCGGCGGACACACGGGGGGACCTGACGGGCTGGGACATGGTGTGAACGTACTGCATCAGTGCAGGAGAGTGCGCCTGCGGGGGCGGGCCGCCCGAAGGGCCGAGCAGCCCGCCCCACCCGGCTCCCGGCCCGCAGGGCCCGCTGCCGGGCCCTGCGGGCCGCGGCCCCTCAGCGGCGGGCATATTCGCGGAAGCCGCGCCCGGTCTTGCGGCCGAGGCAGCCGGCGGCCACCAGGTGCTCCAGCAGCGGCGCAGGGGCGAGGCCCGGGTCGCGGAACTCGCTGTGCAGCACCTTCTCGATGGCGAGCGAGACATCGAGGCCCACGACGTCCAGGAGCTCGAACGGGCCCATCGGGTAGCCGCCGCCCAGCTTCATCGCGGCGTCGATGTCGTCGAGGGTCGCGTAGTGCTCCTCGACCATCTTGATCGCGTTGTTGAGGTAGGGGAACAGCAGCGCGTTCACGATGAATCCGGCCCGGTCCCCGCAGTCCACCGGGTGCTTGCGCACCTTCACGCAGACCTCGCGGACCGTGGCGTGCACGTCGTCCGCGGTGAGCACCGTGCGGACCACCTCGACCAGCTTCATCGCGGGCGCCGGGTTGAAGAAGTGCATCCCGATGACGTCCTCGGGACGCGAGGTGGCCCGCGCGATCGAGACCACCGGCAGTGACGAGGTGGTGGTGGCGAGCACCGCACCGGGCCTGCACACCTTGTCCAGGGTGGCGAACAGCTGCTGCTTGACCAGCAGGTCCTCGGCGACGGCCTCGACGGCGAGGTCGACCTCCGCGAACGAGTCCAGCGACCCCGCCGCGGTGATCCGGGCCAGGGTCTCGTCCCGCGCCCCGGCCGTGAGCCGCCCCTTGGTGACCGACCGCTCCAGCGACTTGGCGATCCGGCCCCTGGCGAAGTCCGCCTTCTCCTGGCTGCGCGCCGCGAGCACCACGTCGTAGCCGGCCTTCGCGAAGACCTCCGCGATCCCCGAGGCCATCGTCCCGGAGCCCGCGACGCCCACCGAGCGCACGGTGCGCCCGGCACCCGCCCCGGCCTGCGGCGACGGGGTAGCTGCGTCCGGGACCACCGTCTGGCTGCCCGGCTGCGTGTACGTGTAGAAGCCGCGGCCCGTCTTGCGGCCGGTCAGCCCGGCCTCGCTGAGCTGGCCGAGGACGGGTGCCGGGGCGTGCAGCCGGTCGTGCGAGGCGGAGTACATCGCCTCCAGGACGGTTCGGGCGGTGTCGATGCCGATCAGGTCCAGGAGCTCGAGCGGCCCCATGGGCAGTCCGCAGCCCAGCTTCATCGCCGCGTCGATGTCCTCGCGGGAGGCGTAGTTCGCCTCGTACATCGCCGCGGCCTGGTTCAGGTAGCCGAACAGCAGACCGTCGGCGACGAACCCCGGCCGGTCACCGACCGCGACCGGCTCCTTGCCCAGCTGTCGGGCGAGCGCCGTGACGGCCTCGACGGCCGGCGGCGCGGTCAGCACCGAGGAGACCACCTCGACGAGCTTCATCGCGGGCGCCGGGTTGAAGAAGTGCAGGCCGAGCACGCGCTCCGGGTGCTGGGACTCGGCGGCGAGCCGGGTCACCGACAGGGCGTTGGTGCCCGTCGCGAGGATCGCGGTGGGGGAGACGACCGCGTCGAGGTCCCGGAAGACCTGCTGCTTGATCTCGTACGTCTCGGGCACGACCTCGATGACCAGTTCCGCGTCCGCGGCGGCCTGCAGGTCGGAGAAGGTACGGAACCGGGCGAGGACGTCGCGCCGCTCCTCCTCGGTGATCCGCTCGCGCTGCACGGCGCGGGCGGTGGAGGCCTCCAGGGCGGCGACGGCCTGGCGGGCGGCCGCGTCACTGATGTCGATTCCGATGACCTCGCGGCCGGAGCGGGCGAGGACCTCGGCGATGCCGGTGCCCATCGTGCCGAGGCCGACGACGGCAATGGTGCTGAACGGGGTGTCCATCACGGGACTCCAGGGATGAGTGACGACTGAGGGGACGCACGGCGCGCACGGCCGATGAGAGGGGCCGCGGGGGCCCGACCGGCGCATGGCGTGCGGGAGTTGCCTGTCGTGGTGCTCATGTCCGGGCGCGAGGAGCACGCCGGGACCGGGAAGGGGCGACGGACTCTGTCCCGGAGTCCGTCTCGCAAAGCTGCCGAACCGACAAACACTCCGGGTGGCTGCGTCACCAGGCCACCGGAGCCGGCGGGGAGTGTGTCCCGCTCACATGAGGTTAACCGGCGAGTAACGAGCGCGCCAGCCCTGGGTTGTTGTGCGCCCCCTCACATTCACCGGCTCCGTCACCACGCTGTGTGTTCGCCGATAAGCTGACGGTCATGGATGAGGAGTACCGGTCGCTGACGCACCGGCTGGCCGACGAGGCGGGGGAGTCCGCGGCATACCGCAGACTGCTCGCCACCGATGACGACGAGGAACTCGCGCGGGTCCTCGTCGAGCGCGAACGCCCGCTGTGGGCCCGCGAGATCGCCGCGTTCCGGCTGGGCTGCGGAGGCGACCGCCGGGCCTTCGAGACCCTGGTCCTGCTGCTCAACCACCGGGATCCGGAGCGCTGCGCCGGCGCCGCCCACGCGCTGGCCCGCCTCGGCGACCCGCGCACCCCCCGCGCTGCCGCCGCGCTCGCCACCAACTCCCTGCGCACCGCCTACGCGCTCTACCCGGTCCTGCTGCTCGGCGAACTGCGGGCGCCGGAGTCCGTGCCGGCGCTGATGAGCACCCTGCGAAGGCTGCTCGGGCCGGACGAACCGCACTGGCGGGTGGCGCTCGCCTGTGTCGAGGGGCTGGGCCGGCTCGGTGACGTACAGGCCCGTCCGGTGCTGGAGGCGGCACTGCCGCACCCGCGGCTCGGCGACGCGGCCGGGGACGCGCTCAGCAGGCTGCCGACGGGCTGAAGGCGCGAAGGCCGCCGCGCTCAGCCGGCTGCCGACGGGCCCAGGGAGCGCACGTAGCGCAGCTCGGGCACCAGCACGCCGTCTACCTCGAAGGGCTCCTCGGCGCCGTCCGGGCAGAAGCCCGCGCGTGCGTAGAAGCGGCGGGCCGCGGCGTTCTCCTTGGGTACCCAGAGCGCGAGGTCCGGGTGCCCGGCAGCGCCGGCGCGCGCCAGCACCTCCGCCATCAGAGCCCGGCCCGCCCCCGTGCCGGTCAGTTCCGGCAGGACGTAGATCGCGTACAGCTCACCGCGCGCGAGCCTTCTGCCGTCCTCGCGGTACGGCCCGTACGCGGCCCAGCCGATCACACCGAGTCCCGCCCGCTCGGCCACCAGATTGACGACCTCACCGCCCTCCGCGAAGAAACCGCGGCGCCGCTCCGCATCCTCGGCGATGTCCATCGCGTCCAGATGCGCCTGCGGCATCAGCCCGGCGTACGCGCTCTGCCAGCCCCGCACCCGGACGGTCGCGACGGCCTCGCAGTCGTCGATGGTCATGTCCCGGATCAGCGGTTCGGGGGCGTGCGCCGGAGTGGGTCGTGTGGTCACACGCCCATCCTCGCGCACGCCCCCGAAGGGAACGCGGCCCCAGTTCCGTCAGCCGCGGAAGCCGAGCATCGCGTGCAGCGCGCTGCCCCGGCCGTCCGCGCCCGCGCGGGACGCCGGCGTGGCGGCCTTCGCGGTCGCCGGCTCCGGATCCGGTGTCTTCGCGCAGACCGCGTCCACGTCGCCCCTGCCGGCCCGCGGCACGGTGCCCTTGGCGAGGTAGTCCACCAGGTACTTGTCCAGGCAGGCGTTGCCGCTCAGCGTGACGCCGTGGTTGCCGCCGCCCTGCTCGACGACCAGGCTGGAACCGGCGAGCTTGCGGTGCAGGGTCACCCCGCCCTCGTACGGTGTGGCCCCGTCGTCGGTGGCCTGGAAGAGCAGCGCCGGCGGCAGGCTGTTGTTGGAGACCCGGACCGGGTTCAGCGGCTCCACCGGCCAGTCCGCGCACGGCGCGTTGTACCAGGTGTTGCTCCAGGCCATGAACGGCGCCTTGTCGTGCACCCTCCAGGTGTCGCTGCGCCAGACGTTCCAGTCGCGCGGCCACTGGGCGTCCCGGCACTGCACGGCCGAGTAGACCGAGTAGCCGTTGTCGCCCTCCGCGTCGACGGCGCCGAACCGCTCGTAGGCCTTGACCAGGCCCTTCTCGTCCTTGTCGTTCACGTAGCCGGCGAACGCCCCGGCCAGCGCGGGCCAGTACCCGTTGTAGTAGCCGCCCGGCAGGAAGGTGTCGTCCAGCTCGCTCGCGCCGACCTTCTTGCCCGCGGGGTGCTTCCGGACCGCGTCCCGCATCCGGTACCAGGCAGCCTCGACCTTCGCCGGGTCACTGCCCAGCCGGTAGGTGCTGTGGTACTTCGCCACCCAGGCCATGAACGCCTTGTGGCGGCTGTCGAACGCGTAGTCCTGGCTGATGTTGTCGTCGTACCAGATACCGGTCGGGTCGACGTTGGAGTCGAGGACCAGGCGCCGGACGCGGTCCGGGAAAAGCTTGGCGTACACCGAGCCCAGGTACGTCCCGTAGGAGTACCCGAGGTAGTTGAGCTGCCGTGAGCCCGTCGCCCGCCGGATCACGTCGAGGTCCTTCGCCGCGCTGACCGTGTCCATGTACGGCAGCAGATCCGGGTACTTCCGGCCGCAGGCGGCCGCGAAGGACCGGGCGCGGTCCCGGTTGACCTGCTCGTCCCGCACGGAGCGCGGCACCGAGTCGGGCCGCACGGGAGCGGAGTACTTCGGTACGCAGTCCAGCGCGGGCCGGCTCTTGCCCACGCCGCGCGGGTCGAAGCCCATCACGTCGTACTGGGAGGCCACCGACTTCGGCAGCGAGGCGGCGACGTAACCGGCCATCGACAGTCCGCTGCCGCCGGGGCCGCCCGGGTTCACCAGCAGCGGGCCCTGGAAGGTCTTGGAGGTGTGCGGGACCCGGGTCAGGGCGAGGGTGATCTGACGGCCCGACGGATCGTCGTGGTTGAGCGGGGCGCGCACCGACGAGCACTGGAGCGTCGGGGACGACTTGGTGGCGCAGTCGGTCCACTTGAGCGATACGGCGCGCTGCACACCTGCGTCGGCGGTCGCCGGGGACGGCGCGGCGGTCACCAGACCGGCGACAGTCGCGCCGACGGCGAACAGAATCCCTGAACGTTTCGTCATATGGCCTCCCGTGATGGGGGAACACGGCTGCGCGTGACGGCAGCCCCCGCCGCATGCTCCCCGCATTCGGAGCCGGAAGGACCTGATCGGTGGAGAGATGACCCGTTTGCCTGACCGGGTGTGCCCGGCGTGCCCGCCGCGCCGGCGGTGCGGCGGGCACGTCAGAGCAGGGTCAGCTGGGTGGGCTCGGGGCTGTCCGGCCGGGGCTGCGGCTCGACGCGCTCGGCGAAGCCGCGGGAGGTCCCGCGGTGCGAGGGCCCGATGCCGTACTCGGCCGCCAGCTCGTGCACGTACCGCGTGATGCGGCGCTGGTACCACTTGGGGGCGTACGCGCCCTCGGCGTACAGCCGCTCGTAGCGCCGCACCAGATGCGGGTGGTGCCGGCCGAGCCACTCCATGAACCACTCCCGTGCGCCGGGCCGCAGGTGGAGGACGAGCGGGGTCACCGAGGTCGCGCCGGCGGCGGCGACCGCGCGGACCGTCGCCCGCAGCTGCTCCGGCCGGTCGCCGAGGAACGGGATGACCGGCGCCATCAGCACCCCGCAGCCGATGCCGTGCTCGCTGAGGGTCCGCACGACGTCGAGGCGGCGCTCGGGGGAGGGGGTGCCGGGCTCCACGGTGCGCCACAGCTCGGGGTCGACGAACCCCACCGAGACCGAGACGCCCACCTCGGTGACCTCGGCGGCCTGCCGCAGCAGTTCCAGGTCGCGCAGGATCAGCGTGCCCTTGGTCAGGATGGAGAAGGGGTTCGCGTGGTCGCGCAGGGCCGTGAGGATGCCGGGCATCAGCCGGTAGCGGCCCTCCGCGCGCTGGTAGCAGTCGACGTTGGTCCCCATCGCGATGTGTGCGCCGTGCCAGCGGCTGGAGGCGAGCTCACGGCGCACCAGCTCCGGGGCGTTGACCTTGACCACGATCTGCGAGTCGAAGCCGAGCCCGGTGTCGAGGTCGAGATAGCTGTGGGTCTTGCGGGCGAAGCAGTAGACACATGCGTGTGTGCATCCGCGGTACGGATTGACGGTCCACTCGAACGGCATCCGGGACGCCCCGGGCACCCGGTTCACCACGGAACGGGCCCGGATCTCGTGGAAGGTGATCCCCCGGAACTCCGGGGTGTCGAAGGTACGCGTCGTCACCGCGTCCGCGGCGAAGAGCGCGCCGTCACCGCTTTTGGTGGTCTTGGCGGGGTTATCGGTCAGATTGTCCCAGCGCATGGACGCCTCCCTCGGTAGTACTGACCAGAGAATAGAACACTTGTTCCCTTGATCGTTTTCTCCCCTTCGTCCCGGACCGGATTTTGAGCCGGGTGCCGGAGGTGGTTGGCTCAGCACACCCCGAACAACCGAGTGCTGGAGGAACAGGCATGGCGCAGGTCGAGGCCACGACAGAGCGGATCATCGCGGCGGACGCGGAGGCGGTGTTCGACGCGCTGGCCGACTACAAGGAGGTCCGGGGAAAGGTGCTGCCCGGCCACTTCAGCGAGTACGAGGTGCGCGAGGGCGGCGACGGCGAGGGCACCCTCGTGCACTGGAAGCTCCAGGCCACCAGCAAGCGGGTGCGCGACTGTCTGCTGGAGGTCAGCGAGCCGACCGACGGGCAGCTCGTGGAGAAGGACCGCAACTCCTCGATGGTCACCACCTGGACCGTCACCCCGGCGGGTGAGGGCAAGTCCAAGGCTGTCGTCTCGACCGTGTGGAACGGCGCCGGCGGCGTCGGCGGTTTCTTCGAGAAGACCTTCGCGCCCAAGGGACTTGGGCGCATCTACGACGAACTCCTGCAGAACCTCGCCACCGAGGTGGAGAAGTAACTCCCGGTCCCGCTGCCCGGCCTCACCGGTTCGGGTGGTTTTTGCAGCCGGTCGGTTGTGCGCCGTAGTAGCTCCCACCGGGGGTTAAGCCCCCTGAGTGCGCCGTAAGCGCCCCCCGTCGCGTTTGCCCTCCCTTGTTGCGCGATGCGACAAATGGGCGGCGCAGATGCGACGAGGGGAGCGGCACGTGGTGGGTGGGATCACTCTGGTGAAGGACGAGCCCGAAGGTGCGGGCGACACCGGGACGGTGCTGACGTCCGCACCGCCCCCGACGCCGCCGGCGGCCGGACCGGCCGCCCCCGCCCCGCCCGCCGACGGTGCGACGGACCCCCGCGCGATCCGGCTCGTCTTCGTCGGGCTGATGCTCACGCTGCTGCTCGCCGCGCTCGACCAGATGATCGTCGCCACCGCGCTCCCGAAGATCGTCGGTGAGCTGCACGGCCTGGAGAAGATGTCCTGGGCGGTCACCGCCTATCTGCTCGCCTCGACCATCGGTCTGCCGCTCTACGGCAAACTCGGCGACCTCTTCGGGCGCAAGGGTGTCTTCCAGTTCGCGATCGTCGTCTTCGTGGTCGGTTCCGCGCTGGCCGGCTGGTCGCGCACCATGGACGAACTGATCGCCTTCCGCGCCCTCCAGGGCATCGGCGGCGGCGGGCTGATGATCGGCGTCCAGGCGATCATCGCGGACGTCGTACCGCCCAGGGAACGCGGCCGGTTCATGGGGCTCATCGGAGCGGCCTACGGACTCGCCTCCGTGGCCGGCCCGCTGCTCGGCGGCTTCTTCACCGACCACGCCTCCTGGCGCTGGTGTTTCTACATCAACGTCCCGTTCGGCCTGGTGACCTTCGCCGTCATCACCGTCGTGCTGAAGCTCCCCAAGCCCACGGTCCGGCCCCGGCTGGACATCCTGGGCGCGGTGCTGCTGGCCGCCGCCTCCACCTGCCTGGTGCTGCTGACCAGTTGGGGCGGTACGGAGTACGCCTGGGGCTCGCGCACCATCCTGGGGCTGGCCGCCGGGGCTGCCGGAACGACTCTGCTGTTCATCGTCGTGGAACACCGCGCTCCCGAACCGATCATTCCGCTCCGGCTGTTCCGCGACTCGATCTTCAACGTCACCGCACTGGTCGGCGCGGTCGTCGGCGTCGCGCTGTTCGGGGCCGCCAGCTATCTGCCGACGTTCCTGCAGATGGTCGACGGCGCCTCCGCCACCGAATCCGGGCTGCTGATGCTCCCGATGATGGGCGGCATCGTCGCCGCCTCCGTCGTCTCGGGCCAGCTGATCTCCCGCACCGGGCGCTACCGCGTCTACCCCATCGCCGGCAGTGCGGTCTCGGCGGTGGGCATGTGGCTGCTGTCCCGGCTGGAGACCGACACCGCGCGCCTGGAGTACAGCGTCGCGCAGGCGGTGCTCGGCCTGGGGATCGGGCTGATCATGCCGGTGCTGGTGCTCGCCGTGCAGAACTCCGTGCGGCCCGCCGACCTCGGCACCGCCACCAGCGCCAACAACTACTTCCGGCAGATCGGCGGCAGCGTCGGCGCGGCCGTGTTCGGCACGCTCTTCGCCGGGCGGCTGTCCGACGCGCTCGCGGTGCGCCTGCCGTCCGGAGCCGGCCTGCCCGACCCCGAGTCGATCACCCCGCAGCTCGTGCACGCCATGCCGCCCGCGCTGCGCGACAGCTACATCCAGGCGTACGCCGACGCGATGCCCCGGATCTTCCTCTACCTCGTGCCGGTCCTCGTGCTCGGCCTGTTCTTCGCCTTCTTCCTCAAGGAGAAACCGCTGGTGTCCCACCACAGCCCCGAAACCGCAGCCGAGCCCGCGTCGATTCCCTCCGCCCGGACCGACCCCGGCACCCAGCCCGCCGGGTACCCCTCAGGGGTGCCCGTCTGCGGCAGCGTCCAGCACCCCGACGGTACGAAGGTCCCGCGCGCAGCCCTCACGCTCATCGACGTCCAGGGCCAGCAGGTCGGCCGGGGCGCCAGTGGTGAGGAGGGCCGGTACGCGCTCAGCGTGCCCGGTGCGGGTTCGTACGTCCTCATCGCCGCTGCCGGGGCCATCAGCCGCAGGCCGTCAGCGTCACCGTGGGCGAGCGGCCGGTGGAGCTCGATGTGGTGCTCGGCGGCGCGGGGCGGCTTGCGGGGACGGTCGTGACGGCGGACGGCATTCCGGTACGGGACGCGGCGGTCACCCTGACCGACGTGCGCGGCGAGGTGGTCTCCTCGACCCGCAGCGGGCGCGAGGGCGGCTACGTCATCACGGAGCTGGTGGCGGGGGAGTACACCCTCGCGGCCAGCGCCCCCGCGTTCCGGCCCGCCGCGCTGCCGGTCAGCGTGCAGGCGGCCCGGGAGACCCGGCAGGACATCGAGCTGGCCGGCGGCGCCGTGCTGCGCGGCGTCGTACGTGCCAGTGGCGGGCGGCCCGTCGAGGACGCCCGGGTCACCCTCCTGGACGCGGCCGGCAACGTGGTCGACACGCTGACCACGGGGCCCGACGGGTCGTTCCGGTTCGTCGATCTCTCCACCGGCGAGTACACCGTGATCGCCGCCGGCTACCCGCCGGTGGCCACCGTCCTGCAGGTCGCGGGCGGCGGGCGCACCGAACGGGACCTCCAGCTGGGCCACGAGGACTGAGCGTCCGGCGGGCCGGTGCGCCCCGCGGATCCGTGGGGCGCGTGACCGGTCCCGCAACCGGTGGTGCGCCGCCCGGCACGCGGGGCGCACCACCTCGGGGCGGTGATTGTGCCGATGCCCGGCGAGCGCCGGTCGCGGACCCGTACCGTGGAGTCACGTACCGCAGAACCTTGCGGTGGGGAAGGAGCCTTCCACCCATGGACCTCGGTGTGCCGTCGCAGAGGACACCACAGCAGCGTGACGCCTCGGCGGGCCGTGTGCCGCTCGCCGTGGTCGTCGTCGATGTGCACGGACTCGTGTCGCACTGGTCGACCGGCGCGAGGAAGCTCTTCGGTGTCGCCCGGCAGGACGCGGTCGGCTGTCCGGCCGGTGAACTGCTCCCGGTCGCCGGGGCGTTACCGGAACACGGCGTGCCCGCACCGGACGGGCCGGACGCCGGATCCGGACGGGACCTCGACGGCTCCCTCGGCACCGCCGCCTACCCGACAGCGGGCCGGGCCCGGTTGGACGAACCGGACCGCGGCCGGATCGAGGTCCTGTGGTGGGCCTATCCGCTCGTCGGCCCAGGACCCGAGCGGCTGCTCGTGCTCGCCGCCGACACCGCGCAACTGCGCGGCAGTGAGCAGGGAAAGGGCCGGAACGCCGAGACTGTCGCGCCGGCGTTCGCCCTGCACACCGACTTCCCCGGCTACCGGGAGCTGTCCGGGCGGCTGCCCGAGATCCTGCCCAGCATGAGCGTCCACGAGGCCACCAGGATCGTCTCCCAGGTCCTCGAACTCGGCTATCCGGTACTGGACTTCAGTCGGCACGACCGGATCCCGGTGACCCCCGACTGGGGAGTGCCGCAGCGCACCGGACACCGGATCTCCGACGGTCCGCAGCACCCGGCCGAGGGGCAGCCCGTGCCCCGCGCGGCGCCCCGCCCCGAGCTGGACCTCGAGTACGCGGCGGTCCGTGAGCGGCTGGAATTCCTGAACGAGGTCAGCGGCCGCATCGGCACCTCTCTCGACCTGGAGCGCACCATCCGCGAGGTCACCAGTGCCGCGGTGCCCCGCTTCACGGACTTCGCGGGTACCCATCTGCGTGCCGCGGTCCTGGCCGGTGAGGGCTTCCCGGACGGACCGCCCGACGTCACGACGATCTGGCACCGGGTCTGGGTCGAGCACAACGACGAACCGGGCCGCTGGGACGACACCGTGCCGGTCGGCGAGTCCATCGCCTTCCCCGAGCACACCCCGTTCTTCCAGTGCATGGTCACCGGCGAACCGGTCATCGTCCCGTACGTCAGCGAGGAGTTGAGCAGCCGGATCTCGGGCGAGTTCGAGAAGCGCGACCTGCGTCCGCTGATCACCCACCGCTCCCTGCTCATCGTGCCGCTCAAGGCCCGCGACGTGGTGCTCGGCTTCATGGTCCTGATGCGACGCCCCGGCCGGGAACCCTTCGACGACATGGACCGCACCACCGGCGCCGAACTCGCGGCCCGCGCCGGGCTCGTCCTCGACAACGCCCGCATGTACACCTACCAGGAGAACGTCGCCGAGACGCTCCAGGACAGCATGCTGCCCCAGATCGACCCGCGCATGGCCGGCTGCGACATCGCCACCCGCTACCTGCCCGGTGCCCGGCTCGGCAGGGTCGGCGGCGACTGGTTCGACTCGGTCAAGCTGCCCGGCTCCCGGACCGCGCTCGTGGTCGGCGACGTGATGGGGCACGGCCTCAACTCAGCCGCGATGATGGGCCAGTTGCGCACGGCGGTACTGACGATGGCCACCATGGAGATGCCGCCGGCCCAGTTGCTGCGCAACCTCGACGACCTGGCCCAGCGGCTCGGCGAGCAGTATCTGGCCACCTGCCTCTACGCGGTGTACGACCCCATCCGCTCCGAACTCCAGATCGCCAACGCCGGCCACATCCCGCCGGTGCTGGTGCGGGCGGAGGACGGCCGGGCCGAGCTGCTCGACCTGCCGACCGGCGCACCGATCGGGGTCGGCGGGGTCGCCTTCGCGACCGCGACCGTGCGGGTCCGGCCGGGCGACCGGCTGGTGCTCTGCACCGACGGTCTTGTCGAGGTGCGGGGCCAGGACATCGGTGCCGGACTGGCCGCACTCTGCGCCTCCGCCGCGCACCCCGCGGCGTCGATGGACGACGCGTGCGACACGATCATCCGCGCACTGAACCCCAGCGGCGGCCGCAAGGACGACGTCGCGCTGCTGATGGCCCGGCTCAACGGCATTCCCGACGGCGACGTCGCCGAGTGGCAACTCGCCCTGGACCCGCGGGAAGTGGCCCGCGCCCGCCGCCTGGTGCGCGGGATGCTGCTCGACTGGGAGCTGCCGGACGCCGTGGAGGCGGCCGAGCTGATGGTCAGCGAGCTCGTCACCAACGCCGTGAAGCACGGCCGCACCCATCACATCGGGCTCCGGCTGGTCCGCACCGGCGCCCTGCTCTGCGAGGTCAGTGACGACGAGCCCGCCCCGGCCGCCCTCCTGGACGCCACCGCGCACGACGAGTTCGGCCGCGGCCTCGTGGTGGTGAGCAGCCTCGCCCGGGAGTGGGGCACGAGCACCACGGCCCGCGGCAAGACCGTCTGGTTCGAACTGGCACTCCCACGCGTGCCGCGCCCGGGTTCGAACGTTCGGTGAAGGAGCGCGCTCCCGCTTGACGATCATGTGCGTACCCTTGCCCTGAGCAGCGCGGGACGGTACTCCGTTGTTGAGCAAAGTGCCTCGGCGTGACGGGACTCGGGAGTGCGTATGGATGTGTCGCAGCGTTACCGTGAGGCATGGGAAGGCTTCTGGGCGGCGACGTCGGACGCGCCGGGTGAGGCGATCTGGGATGCCGACCCGTCATTGAGCGCCGTACCGCACAGCGAGCTGCTCCTGCCGTACGCCGACGCCGCACTGCCCGTCGTCGACCTCGGCTGCGGCAACGGCACCCAGACCCGCTACCTGGCCACCCGGTTCGCCCGCGCGATCGGTGTGGACCTCTCGCACGCCGCAATCGGCCACGCCCGCCGGGCGGACACCGAGGGCGTCGCCGAATTCGCCCAGCTCGATCTGACCGACGGTGACGCGGTACGGGCCCTGCACGAGCGGGTCGGCGACGCCAACGTGTACATGCGGGCGGTGATCCACCAGAGCGAGGCCGGAGCCAGGCCCGCGGTGGCCGCGGCCGTGGCGACCCTGCTGGGGGAACGCGGCCGGGCCTTCGTCGCCGAGCTGACCCCGGCCTCCAAGGACGTGCTCCAGCGCGCTTCCCAGGGACCGGACGGGCCGCCCGAGAAGCTGCGGCGGGTCTTCGAGCACGGGCTGAAACCGGCGGGCGCCACCGAGGAGGAGGTGCCGGACCTCCTGCGGGCGGCCGGGCTGACCACCTTGGACAGTGGTGAAACCGCCCTGCCGCAGACCGAGAAGCTGCCCGACGGTACCCGGATCGACCTGCCGGCCAGGTGGTTCGTGCTGGCCGCCGCCCGGTCCGGGCAGCCGGGAACCGGCTGAGCCGCCGCGCCCGGGGAACCGGCTGAGCCGCCGCGCCCGGGAACCGGCTGAGCCGCCGCGCCCGGGGCCCCGGCTGAGCCGCCGCGCCCCGGCCCCGGCTCAGTGCCCGTTCTTCTCCCGCACCAGAGCCAGCAGCGCTCGCGCCCCAGGGCTCCTGGCCGGGGCGTCCGGAAGCACCACGACGCTTTCGTAGTAGGGCTGCTCCGGCCCGTCCAGACGCACCGCCACCAGGCCACGCGCCTCGGGCTTGCGGGAGAAGTGATGGGGCACTACGGCGATGCCGAGCCCCTCGTGCACCAGCTCCAGCAGGCTGTGCACGTCGTTGACCTCCAGCGCCACCGTGCGGCGTACCCGCGCGGCCGCGAACGCCTCGTCGGCGGCGCGGCGCGGACCCCAGTCAGGGTGGAAGTCGATGAACGGCTCGCCGGGCAGTTCGTCCCACCCGGCCCGCTCCGCCGCGGCCAGCCGGTGGCCGGGGGCGCAGAGCAGGACCATCGGCTCACGGGCCAGCGGAACCAGCTCGCCGCGCCACTCCACGGAGCTGACCGTGGCGGCGAAGGCGATGTCGAGACGCCCGCCGGCCACCCCGTCCACCAGGCTCGTCGTGCCCTCCTGGCGGAGCCGGATCTCCATGTGCGGATGCTCACGGTGGAAGGCGGCGAGCAGCCGGGGGAGACTCACCCCGGCCACGCACTGCTCGACGCCCACCGACAGGGTGCCGCGCAACAGCCCCCGTACGGCATCGACGGCATCCTTCGCCGCACGGGCACCCGCCAGGGTGCGCTCGGCCTCCACCAGCAGCGCGCGCCCGGCCTCCGTCAGCCGTACGCTGCGCGTGGTCCGGCTGAACAAGGGGGTCCGCAGCTCCTGCTCCAGCGCCCGGACGGAGGCGGACAGGCCGGACTGCGACACGGCGACGCGCTCGGCGGCCCGGGTGAAATGCTGCTCCTGGGCGACGGCGACGAAGTGTTCCAGCTGGCGCAACTCCATGATTGAGAAATATAGACGCTGAATCCAAGCTGAATCTCCTGTTGGACTGCTGGATCGATGTGGGCGAGCCTGGACCCCTGCACCTCGCCCGGCGCAGCCGAACGGCACCTTGCCGGGCGAACCGGAACGATCTCTCCCGTGGAGCCCCGCATGTACATCCCGTCCGCCGACCGCTACCAGGACATGCCGTACCGGCGCACCGGGCGCAGTGGTCTGAAGCTGCCGGCCCTCTCGCTCGGCCTGTGGCACAACTTCGGCGGGGACCGGACGCCGGAGACCCAGGGGCAGATCCTCCGCCGGGCGTTCGACCTCGGCATCACCCACTTCGACCTGGCGAACAACTACGGTCCGCCGCCCGGGTCCGCCGAGACGGCGATGGGCCGTGCGCTGAAGACGGACTTCGCCCGGCACCGGGACGAGATCATCGTCTCCACCAAGGCCGGCTACCTGATGTGGGACGGTCCGTACGGGGAGTGGGGGTCGCGCAAGAACCTGCTCTCCTCGCTCGACCAGAGCCTCAACCGTCTCGGGCTCGACTACGTCGACATCTTCTACTCGCACCGGCCCGACCCCGAGACCCCGCTCGAGGAGACGATGGGCGCCCTCCACTCGGCGGTGCAGCAGGGCAAGGCACTGTACGTGGGTGTCTCCAACTACTCGGCCGAGCAGACCCGGGAGGCCGCCCGGATCCTGAAGGACCTCGGCACCCCGCTGCTCATCCACCAGCCGCGCTACTCGATGCTCGACCGCTGGGTCGAGGACGGTCTGCTGACGGCCCTCGACGACCTGGGCGCCGGCTCCATCGCGTACTCGCCGCTGGAGCAGGGCATCCTGTCCGACCGCTACCTCCAAGGCATCCCGGAAGGCTCACGGGCCGCGGGCAGCAGCCCCTTCCTGTCGGCCGATGCGGTCACCCCTGAGCTGGTCGGCCGGCTCCGCGAGCTCGACCAACTGGCTTCCGGACGCGGTCAGTCGCTGGCCCAGCTGGCGCTGGCCTGGGTGCTGCGCGGCGGCCGGGTCACCTCCGCCGTGGTCGGGGCGAGCAGCGTCGCCCAGCTGGAGAACAGCGTCGAGGCGGTACGCAACCTCGACTTCAGCGACAAGGAGCTGGCCAAGATCGAGAAGCTGCTGAAGGGCGTCAAGCGCCGCTGAGGCACGAGCACCACGGCCGGCGCCCTGTCAGCGGGGGCGCCGGCCGTTTCGTGTGCGCGTAGGGACGCGTCAGACGTCGTCCGCCCGCACCAGCAGGTCCAGCAGGCCCGGGAAACGGGCCTCGAACTCCGCCCGGCGCAGGCGGTTGAGCCGTTTGGGGCCCATGTCGCGCTGTTCCACCAGGCCCGCGCCGCGCAGCACCGAGAAGTGGTGGCTGAGTGCGGCCTTGCCGACCGGTACGTCGAAACTTCCGCAGCTGCGCGTCCAGTCCTCGGAGCCCGCCAGGTCGCGGACCAGCTGGAGGCGTACCGGATCGGCCAGCGCGGACAGGGCGCTCAGGACCGACACCTCGGCGGGATCCGTGTGCGCCGGGGCGGCGCGGTGTCCGCTGCTCGCAGGCTGGTTGGGCATGTCCCGCTCCCCGTGTCGGTGACCCCTTGCAGAGTGTTCGATGAATATCTTACACTCCGAGTGTTCGCTTTTCGTTGAACATATCTTCCTGGGGGCGGTCCGTCATGCGTGTGGTCGAGTTCAAGGAGTACGGCGGGCCCGAGGTGCTGACCGTCGTCGAGACGGTCGTACCCGAGCCCGGCCCCGGTCAGGTGACCATCGACGCCGCCTACGCCGGCGTCAACTTCGCGGACGTCAAGGCCCGCGCCGAGGGGTACCGGGTGCCCGCGCTCCCCTTCGTCCCCGGCCTGGAGATCTCGGGCCGGATCCGGGCGGTCGGCGAGGGCGTCGAGGGCCTGCGCCCCGGGCAGGAGGTCGCGGCGTTCCTGGATCGCGGCGGATACGCGGAGGTCGTGACGGCACCGGCAGCCACCGTCTTCCCGCTCCCGGAAGGCGTGGACCTGCGCACCGGGGCCACTCTCCCCACCGTGCTGCCGACCGCCCACGCCCTGCTGCACGAGATCGGCCGGCTGCGGGCCGGGGAGACGGTGCTGGTGCAGGGCGCGGCGGGCGGAGTCGGCACGGTGGCCGGGCAGCTGGCCCGCGCCGCCGGTGCCAGTGCTGTCTACGGCGTGGTGTCCTCGGCCGCGAAGGCGGAGTACGCCCTCGCCCACGGCTACGACGAGGTCTTCGTCGGCGACACGTTCCCGGCCGAAGCACGCCGGGCCACCGGTGGCCGGGGCGTCGACCTGGTGCTCGACCCGGTCGGCGGGGACACCCTGCGGCGCGGACTCGACACGCTGGCCGTGTTCGGGCGCCTGGTCTCCTTCGGCAACGCGGGCGGCGGCCGGCCCTGGCAGGTCGGGCAGCCCGAGCTCTACCCGGCGAGCAGGTCGGTCGCCGGCTTCTCGATCCTGGAGCTGGCCGCGTCCGACCCCGCCACGCTCCGCGCGCTCGCCGAACGCGCCTTCCGGACGGTGACCGACGGCCACGTGAACCTCCCGGTGACGGCCGAGTTCGCACTGTCCGACGCCGCCGATGCGCACCTGCTGATGGAAGGGCGTACGTCGACCGGCAAGCTGGTCCTGCGTATCGCCGACTGAGCGCAGCCGCTCCGGACGCGAAACGCCCCGTCCGCGAACCCGAGAGGTGCACGTTCATGAAGATCCTGGTCGTAGGAGCCGGAGCCACCGGTGGCTACTTCGGTGCGCGGCTCGCGCAGGCGGACAAGGACGTCACGTTCCTGGTCCGCCCGCGCCGCGCCGCCGCCCTCCGGGAGCGGGGCCTGCGCCTCACCGGGCAGGGGCAGGACGAGACGATCACCCCCAGGCTCGTCACCGCGGGGGAGCTCTCCGGCCCCTACGACCTGGTCCTGCTGTCGGTGAAGGCCACGGCGCTCGACCAGGCCCTCGACGACATCGCACCGGCGGTCGGCCCGGGGACCGCGATCGTGCCGCTGCTCAACGGCCTGGCCCACCTGCGGCAGCTCAACGCGCGGTTCGGTGAGGAGGCGGTGCTGGGCGGCGTCGCCAGGATCATCACCACGCTGAACGGCGAGGGCGACATCGTCCGCCTCGCCCCGGTCGCGAGCCTGACCATCGGCGAGCAGAAGGGCGGCCCGTCGCCGCGGGTGGCGGCCATCGCCGCCGAACTCGGCGACGCGGGCATCGACACCCAGCAGCCGGCCGACATCCTCTCGGCGATGTGGAGCAAGTGGGTCCTCATCAGCACCCTGGCCGGGCTGACATGCCTGATGCGCGGCACCACCGGAGACGTCGCGGCCGTGCCCGGGGGCCGCGACTTCGTCGCCGCCCTGCTTGCCGAGTCCGCCGGCGTCGCGGCGGCCGCGGGCCATCCCGTGCCGAAGGGCGAACTCGACGCCGTGGCGGCGATGCTGACCAAGGCGGGATCGCCGCTCACCGCTTCGCTGTACCGCGATGTAACCCTGGGCGCCCCGACCGAGGTCGAGCACGTCTTCGGTGACCTGGTGGCCCGCGCCCGGCTGCTGTCCGTCGCCACCCCGCTGCTGGACCTGGCCACCCTGAGCCTGCGCGTCCACGAGCACCGCACCGCCGCCGGCTGACCGTCCTCGCCCCCGCCGGGGGCCACGGCTGTGAGGATGGCTGCCATGACATGGACGGCACCCCACCTCACCCGTACGACGGCCGGCGGCCTCCAGCTCAACGCACCCGGCATCGCGGACGAGCGGACCATGCTGGCGGGCTGGCTGCAGTGGCACCGCGAGACGCTCCTGGTCAAGTGCGCCGGACTCGACCAGGAGCAGCTGGCCCGCACCGCCGCCGAACCGTCCGGGCTCACCCTGCTCGGTCTGGTGCGGCACCTGGCCGAGATCGAACGCTGGTGGTTCCGCCGGAGCTTCGCCGCCGAGCCGCTCGGTGACGTGTTCACCGGACCGGCCGACGGCGACGAAGGTCTCGAAGGCGCCGACCCGGCCCGCGCGGAGCACGACTACGCCGCCTATCTGGCCGAGGTCGACGCGGCCGAGGCGGCCGTCGCGGGGCGGAGCCTGGACGAGACCTTCACGACCTCGCGCGGCCGGCCCTGCACGCTGCGCTGGGTCTACCTGGCCATGATCCAGGAGTACGCCCGGCACAACGGCCACGCGGATCTGCTGCGCGAGCGGACCGACGGCGCGACCGGTGACTACCCGCGGACCTGAGCCGTACGGCGGCCGTCAGTGGAATGGACCTGTGGAGGTCCGGGCAGCCCTGGCCTGCCCGTTCTTCGACGCGTACCGTGTGGCCGCATGAAGATCCTCGTCAGCGCCGACATGGAAGGCGCCACCGGCGTGACCTGGCCGGCCGATGTGCTGCCCGGCACGCCTCAGTGGGAGCGGTGCCGCTCCCTGTTCACCTCGGACGTCAATGCCGCGGCCCTCGGCTTCTACGACGGGGGCGCCGACGAGGTGCTCATCAACGAGGCCCACTGGACCATGCGCAACCTGCTGCTCGAACAGCTCGACGACCGGGTCCAGATGCTCACCGGCAAACACAAGTCGCTCAGCATGGTGGAGGGAATCCAGCACGGCGACGTCGACGCCGTCGCCTTCGTCGGCTACCACACGGGTGCCGGTACGGAGGGGTCCTGGCCCACACATATCTGGCCAATTCCATCACCGGGGTCTGGCTGAACGGGGTCCGGGCCAGCGAGGGGCTGCTCAACGCCCATGTCGCCGCCGAGTACGGCGTCCCCGTCGTGCTCGTCACCGGGGACGACCTGACGTGTGTGGACGCGAAGGGGTACGCCCCCGAGGCGCGCACGGTCGCAGTCAAGGACTACGTCTCGCGCTACGCCGCGGTCTGCCGGACCCCCGCCCGCACCGCCGCCGACATCCGTGCGGCGGCCAAGGAGGCGACCGCTCTCGCCGGGCGTTACACGGCGGTGGACGGCGGCCCGTTCACCGTGGAGCTGGAGTTCGACGCCGAGCACCTGGCCGCCGCAGCCACTGTCGTCCCCGGTGTGACGGTCTCCGGCGAGAGGCGTGTCGTCTACACGAGCGAGACGATGTACGAAGGTATCCGCACGTTCAAGGCGGTGACGAGCCTCGTGTCGTCCGCCGTGGAGGAACAGTATGGCTGAGGTGACCACCCCCAAGGACCGCGTCGACGACCTCGCGCTCGACGAATCGGTGAAGTTCACCTCCGAACTGATCCGCATCGACACCACCAACCGGGGCGGCGGTGACTGCCGCGAACGCCCGGCGGCGGAGTACGTCGCCGAGCGGCTCGCCGCCGCCGGTCTCGAACCCACGCTCCTGGAGCGCACCCCCGGGCGCACCAACGTGATCGCCAGGATCCCGGGCACCGACCCGTCCGCCGACGCGCTGCTGGTCCACGGCCACCTGGACGTGGTGCCCGCCGAGGCCGCCGACTGGAGCGTGCACCCCTTCTCCGGCGAGGTCCGCGACGGAGTCGTCTGGGGCCGCGGCGCCATCGACATGAAGAACATGGACGCGATGGTCCTCGCCGTCGTCCGCTACTGGGCCAGGGCCGGCATCCGGCCCCGCCGCGACATCGTGATCGCGTACACCGCCGACGAGGAGGCGAGCGCCGACGACGGCTCGGGCTTCCTCGCCGACCGGCACCCCGAACTCTTCGAGGGGTGTACCGAGGGCATCAGCGAATCCGGCGCCTTCACCTTCCACGCCGGACCGAACATGCCGCTCTACCCCATCGCGGCGGGCGAGCGGGGCACCGGATGGCTCAAGCTCACCGCCCACGGCAAGGCCGGGCACGGCTCCAAGGTCAACAAGGCGAACGCGGTCTCCACGCTGGCCGCGGCCGTCGCCCGGATCGGCGCCCACGAATGGCCGGTGCGCCTCACCCCGACGGTCCGCGCCGCGCTCGTCGAGATCGCCGCCCTGCACGGCATCCACCCCGACCTCGACGCCCCCGGCTTCGACGTGGACGAACTCCTCGGCAAGATGGGACCGGCCGCCGCCCTCGTCGAGCCGACCGTCCGCAACAGCACCAACCCGACCATGCTGGAAGCCGGTTACAAGGTCAACGTCATTCCGGGCCATGCCACGGCGTTCATCGACGGCCGGATGGTGCCCGGCGGCGAGGACGAGTTCCGGGAGACGATGGACCGGCTGACCGGCCCCTCGGTCGACTGGGAGTTCGACCACCGCGAGGTCGCCCTGCAGGCCCCGGTCGACTCACCCACGTACGCCAAGATGCGCGCGGCGGTCGAGCGGTTCGATCCGGACGGCCATGTCGTGCCCTACAGCATGTCGGGGGGCACCGACGCCAAGCAGTTCTCCCGGCTCGGCATCACCGGCTACGGCTTCTCGCCGCTGAAGCTGCCCGTCGGTTTCGACTACCAGGCCCTCTTCCACGGCGTGGACGAGCGCGTCCCCGTCGAGGCCCTCCACTTCGGTGTCCGGGTCCTTGACCACTATCTGCGTACCGCCTGAACCACTCGGGGGAATCGAACATGGCAACCACAGGGGCCTACGGAAGCTGGCCGTCACCGATCGACGCGGCGCTGGCCGCCTCGCGCGACGGCCGTCCGGAGTACGTCGGAGCGGTCGGTGACGAACTGTGGTGGACGGAGCCGCGCCCGGCGCAGGCCGGCCGCCGCGCGCTGGTCCGCCGGCTCGCCGACGGGACCACCGCGGAGCTGCCCGCGCCCTGGAACGTCCGCAGCCGGGTCATCGAGTACGGCGGACGGCCGTGGGCCGGCACCGGACGCGCCGAGGACGGCCCGCTGATCGTCTTCGTCCACTTCGACGACCAGCGGCTCTACGCCTACGCGCCGGACGGCCCCGGTGAACCGTGGCCGCTCACTCCCGTCTCGGCCGTCGGCGGCGGACTGCGCTGGGTCGACCCGCAACTGCACCCGGCGCGGGGCGGCGCGGGCGAGGTCTGGTGCGTACTGGAGGAGTTCACCGGTGCGGCGCCCACCGAGCTGCGCCGGGTCATCGCGGCCGTGCCGCTCGACGGCTCGGCGGCATCGGACCGGTCCGCGGTGCGGGAACTCTCCGAGGAGCGGCACCGGTTCGTCACCGGCCCCGAGGTCTCGCCCGACGGGCGGCAGGCGGCCTGGATCGCCTGGGACCATCCGCGGATGCCGTGGGACGGCACCGAGGTGATGCTCGCGGACATCGGGGACGACGGCACGTTCCATGACGCCCGCAGCCTGGTGGGCGGGCCGCAGGAGTCCGTACCGCAGGTCCAGTGGACCGCCGGTGGCCAGCTGCTCTTCGCCAGTGACCGCAGCGGCTGGTGGAATCTGTACCGCGCGGACCCGGACCTCGGGGCGGTGGAACTCTGCCCCCGGCAGGAGGAGTTCGCCGGGCCGCTGTGGAAGATCGGCCTCAGCTGGTTCCGTCCGCTGGACAACGGACTGGTCGCCACCCTGCACGGCAAGGGGTCCACCACGCTCGGCGTCCTCGACCCGGAGACCGGGAGTCTCGTCGACATCGCGGGCCCCTGGACCGAATGGGCCGAGACCCTCGCCGTGCAGGGCAGCAGGGTCATCGGCATCGCCGCGAGCCCGCACAGCGCCTACGAGATCGTTGAGCTGGACACCGCGACCGGGCACACCCGGATCATCGGGGCACCGCACGAGGACGCGGTCGACCCCGCGTACTACCCCGAGCCCGTCGACCGCACCTTCGCCGGTCCCGCCGGCCGCGAGATCCACGCCCACATCTACCCGCCGCACAGCCCGGACCGGACCGGTCCGGCCGGTGAACTGCCGCCCTACGTGGTCTGGGCGCACGGCGGCCCCACCGGCCACGCCTCGCTCGTACTCGATCTGGAGATCGCGTACTTCACCTCGCGCGGCATCGGTGTCGCCGAGGTCAACTACGGCGGCTCCACCGGCTACGGACGGACCTACCGCAACCGGCTGCGCGAGCAGTGGGGCGTCGTCGACGTGGAGGACTGCGCCGCCGTCGCCGGGGCGCTCGCGGCCGAGGGCACCGCCGACCCGGACCGTCTCGCCATCCGCGGCGGCAGCGCCGGCGGGTGGACCACCGCAGCCTCACTGACCGGCACCGACGTCTACGCCTGCGGCACGATCATCTACCCCATCCTCGACCTGACCGGCTGGGGCACCGACGAGACCCACGACTTCGAGTCGCAGTACCTGGAGTCACTGGTCGGCCCGCTCGCCGAGGTCCCCGAGCGCTACCGCGACCGCTCGCCGATCAGCCGCACCGACCGTCTCACCACGCCGTTCCTGCTCCTGCAGGGGGAGGACGACCCCATCTGCCCGCCCGTGCAGTGCGAGCGGTTCCTGGCCGCCGTCGAGGGACGCGGCATCCCGCACGCGTACCGCACCTACCCGGGCGAGGGACACGGGTTCCGGCGCGCCGAGACCATGATCAGCGCACTGGAGTCCGAACTCTCCCTCTACGTACAGACCTTCGGCATCGACCGGTCCGACGTGCCCCGGCTGGAGCTGCGGAAGTGACCCTCACACCTCTGACCCGCCCCGCCCGGCTGCGTGCGGGCTCCAGGGTCGCCGTCGTGTCCCCGAGCGGGCCGGTGCCCGCCGACCGCCTGGAGCCGGGCCTGGACATCCTGCGCGGCTGGGGTCTCGACCCCGTGACGATGCCTCATGTCCTGGACGTGCACCCGGAGCTGGACTACCTCGGCGGTACGGACGAACTGCGCGCCCGCGACCTCCAGGACGCCTGGTGCGACCCGTCCGTCGACGCGGTGATCTGCGCCCGGGGCGGGTACGGGGCGCACCGCATGGTCGATCTGCTCGACTGGGCGGCGATGCGGGCCGCCGGACCCAAGGTGTTCGTCGGTTACAGCGACATCACCGTGCTCCACGAGGCGTTCGCCGTGCGCATGGGGCTCGCCACCCTGCACGGCCCCATGGTCGGTACGGAGACCTTCCTCAAGGACCCGCAGACCCAGGAGTCCCTGCGGGCCACCCTGTTCGAGCCCGAGACGGTACGGGCGCTGGGACTGGGCAGCGCGAGAGCGCTGGTGCCGGGCAGGGCCCGGGGGATCGTCTACGGCGGCTGTGTGAGCCTGCTGGCCGCCGACCTGGGGACCCCGCACGCCCGGAAGTCGGCCCGCGGCGGGCTGCTGGTCATCGAGGACACCACCGAGGACCCGTACGGCATCGACCGCATCCTGACCCAACTGCTGCGGGCCGGGGCGCTCGAAGGCATAGCCGGGGTGGCCTGCGGTTCCTGGGCGGGCTGCGGGCCGTACTCGCAGGTACGGGCGGTGCTCGCCGACCGGTTCGGCCCTCTGGGGGTCCCCGTGGTCGAGGAGCTCGGCTTCGGGCACGGTCCCGTCGGACTGACGATCCCGCTCGGGGTGCCGGCTGTGCTGGACGCACCGGCGGACGGTGCTCCGGCCACGCTCACCGTCGAGGTGCCGGCCCTGGTCTGAACCCGGCCGGGGGCGGGACTGCGGACCGAACGGGACCGCGACGCAAAGAAGTTGAACAACCTTCAGGAAACACCGTCAGGGGCGTTGACACTGCTATGACCTGTGTCACAGCATGAGCGCGGCCCAATACTTACCGGTCGGTAAGGTGTCCTCGGTGTGGAGGTCTTCGTGTCGCGTGCTGTTTCCGGCTCCCGTTTCCGTTCCCGCTCGATGTCACTGTCCCGCAAACCGCTCGCCTGCCTCGTGGGTGCCGTGCTCGCCGCCCCGCTCGCACTCGCCGGCACCGCGCAGGCCGGGACGCCGGACACGGACGGCGAATACACCGTCACGCCACTGAAGTTCACCGTGTCCGCGGGCGGTAGGTCCTGCGTCGTGGACGCGGACCTCTACCGCCCCGCCGGCGCCGACGCACAGCACCCGGCGCCAGCCGTGCTCGCCACCAACGGCTTCGGCGGCAGCAAGTCGGACGGCTCGACCGACGGCATCGGCAAGGCCTTCGCCTCGCGCGGCTACGCCGGGCTCGTCTACTCCGGACTCGGCTTCGGCAAGTCCGGCTGCCTCATCACGCTCGACGACCCGGGGACCGACGGCAAGGCGGCCGCGGCCCTGGTCGACTTCCTCGGTGGGACCCGCGCGGCGGACGACGGCACCAAGGCCGACTTCGTCACCCAGGACGGGCCAGGCGACCCCCGGGTCGGCATGATCGGCGGCTCGTACGGCGGAGCGGTCCAGATGGCCACCGCCGCCGTCGACGAACGCGTCGACGCCCTGGTCCCGCTGATCACCTGGAACGACCTCGCCTACTCGCTCGCGCCCAACAACATCGGTGCGGCCAAGGGTGTCTCCTCCGGCACCGCCGGGGTCTTCAAGTGGCAGTGGACCAACGGCTTCTACCTGATGGGGGAGGGGCAGACGATTCTCAACGCCAGCCTCGACCCGTCCCGTTTCGGCAACCTGACCTGCCTCCACTTCGCCGCTCAGGCCTGCGACACCATCCGGCTGCTCAACTCCGGCCGCTACCCGGCCGACAGGACCGCCGCCATGCTCGACTACGCGCGCAGCGTCTCCCCGGTCTCGTACCTGAGCCGGGTGAAGGCGCCCACGCTCCTGGTCCAGGGCCAGGCCGACAGCCTCTTCAACCTCAACGAGGCCACCGCCACGTACAAGGCGCTCAAGGCGCAGGGCACCACGGCCAAGATGATCTGGCAGGCCTGGGGCCACAGCGGCGGCCAGGTCGACGGCGAACTCGACCTGGGTCAGGGCAACCTGGAGAGCAGCTACGTCGGCGGACGCATCCTCGCCTGGTTCGACCGCTACCTCAGGCACGAGACGAACGCCGACACCGGCCCGGAGTTCGCGTACTACCGCGACTGGCAGAGCGGGTACGGCACCGCGGCAGCCGTGCCGGGTCCGACACGGACGATGTACCTCTCCGGCGACGGCAAGCTCGTCGACAACCGCTCCAAGGTCGCACGCGGCAGTCGGCAGTACAGCAACTGGCTGGTACCCACCAGCCATTCGGAGAGCTCGCTCGCCGGACTCATCGGACTGCCCGACCCCGAGCCGTACGACACCAAGGGCACCTACCTCGGCTGGACCAGCGCCCCGCTGACCTCGGCCGTCGATGTGGTCGGCGCCCCGAAGGCGACCCTGAAGGTCGTCTCGCCGAAGACGGAGCGCGTGCAGAACAGCGGCGACGCCGCCGACAAGCTCGTGCTGTTCGCCAAGGTGTACGACGTCGCGCCGGACGGCTCCAAAACGCTGGTGAACCGGCTCGTCTCACCGGTACGGGTACCGGACGTGACCCGGTCGTTCACCGTGCAGCTGCCCGGTATCGTCCACCGGTACGAGGCGGGGCACCGGCTGGAATTCGTGATCGCCGCCAGCGACACCGCGTACTCGGGCAACCGCGGCATCAAGCCGGTCACGGTCGTCAGCGCACCCGAGGACACGGGAGTGCTGGAGCTGCCCGTGGTCGGCGGCACCGTGAACTGAACGGAAGCGGCGAGCACCTGCCGCGCCACCGTCACCCGTACGGGCGTACAGGACCGCCCCCCGGCACCAGGACGCACCCATTCTGGTGCCTGGGGGCAGTGGCGCACCAGGACCAGGGAAGGGGCCGGTTCATGAGCCCGAAAGACGTGTCGAGTGGCGGGCGGAGCGGCACGGGGCCGTTCACCCCGGCCCGCATTCTGGTCCTCGTCATCGCGATCCTGTCGATCGTCTTCATCGCGGAGAACACGGGCGACGTCACGGTCCGTGTCCTGATCCCGCTGGTGACCATGCCGCTCTACGCGGCCCTCATCGCGATGTTCGCGGCCGGGATGGCCTGCGGGGCGTACGTCTTCCGGAGGCGGCCCAAGTAGTCCGGCGCGCACGATCTAGGCTGGTCGGATGTCCGACACCACCTACCTGGCCGAGGGCCCGCGCACAGCGATCCGCCCCTTCACCCCCGCAGACGCCGAGGAATTCACCGCCCGCGCCCGGGAGAGCCGGGAACTGCACCGGCCCTGGCTGTTCCCGCCCGTCGACCGCGACGGCTACGCCGCGTACGCGAGCGTGCTCATGGAAGACCCCACGAGGGCCGGCTTCCTCGTGTGCGAGCGGACCGGCGCCGGAAGCGCGGCGGACGGAGGGATCGCCGGCTTCATCAACATCAACAACATCGTCATGGGCGGGTTCCGCTGCGGCGCGCTCGGATACGGCGGCTTCGCGCACGCGACCGGCCGCGGACTGATGGGCGAGGGGCTCGACCTCGTCCTGCGGCACGCCTTCGGCCCCCTCGGCCTGCACCGCCTGGAAGCCAACATCCAGCCGTCCAACGAGGGCTCGGTCGCACTGGTGCGCAGGGCCGGTTTCCGGCTGGAGGGCTTCTCGCCGGACTTCCTCTTCATCGACGGCGCCTGGCGCGACCACGAGCGCTGGGCGATCACCGCCGACATGCGCTGACGTGGGCCGAGCGGTCGGTGCCGCCTCAGGTGACGGCGAGCTGCTCCTCCAGCGCGAGCAGCTCGCGGAGACCGAGTTGTGGCGGCTGCCGGCCGGCAGTGGCGGCATGGGCGAGGAAGCGGCCGTCGAGAACGAGGTGAAGGCGGCAGGGTCGACGCCCGGAGAGACGTGCCGCTGCCTCCGGAACCGGACCGCGCCCGGTGGATCTGCGTGGAACTCAGCCCGCCGCTGCGGCTGTCTGCGCATGCAGAGCCGCGAACAGCCAGTCGTGCGCGGACCCCGGGTTCGGCTCCTGCGGCCCGCCCGGCGGGCTGATCACCTCGGCGAACAGCTCCCAGTAACGGTCGATCCGCGGATCAGCCGCGAGCTGCCCGACCAGCAGGCCGCGGAAGGCCGGGGTGTCCCGGCTGCCGTACGCGCCCGCGTACGCGTCCACGAAGCTGTCCAGTTCCTCGCCCGCGTACGGCCCCACGCCCCGGCGCAGTGGGGTGCCGGCCAGTTCGTACGCCTGCGCCAGCCCGGCGTACAGCACGGCCGACTCACGGGCCCCCGCCGCCTTGTGCGCCGCGGGCTGGGGCTGCTCCGCTCCGGTGCACGGGCGGGTCACGAAGGCGTACAGCCGGGCGAACGCGAGGACCTGCGCCGGGTCCGGGTCGTCCGGCGGCTGCGGGACCGTCGCTTCCAGGAACGCCGCGGTCGCCCGGGCCGGCATCCGCGGCGGCAGCCACGACCGCCAGAAGCGGGCAAGCGGGGCCGTGCTCGGAGGGGCTGCCACCGCCCCGATCAGGCGCAACCGGTCCGCCCGCTCGCCCGGTTGGCACTCCTGCACCAGTCGCAGCCCGGCCTCCCGCCAGCGCAGCGCCTTGAGCTGGGAGCCCAGCTCGCGCAGCTGCCCCGCGACGGCGTCCTCCAGCACGCTGCCCGCCTTGTCCTCCTCGTCGAGGATGCGGTGCACCTCGCGCACCGGCAGGCCCAGGGAGCGCAGGGAACGCACCAGGCGCAGCCGGCCGAGCGCCTCGGGGCCGTACCGGCGGTGTCCCCCGGCGCTGCGGGAGGCCTCGGGCAGCAAGCCGCGGTCGGAGTAGAAGCGGACTGCCTTGACGGTGACGCCCGCGCGCTCGGCGAGCTCGCCGATGCTGCACAGGCCGTCGTGCGACGTGAACACTTGAACCTCCCTCAGGGGGAGCTTCTACGGTACCGGCGAGCGCACCGGACCGACCTGGCCGGTCCGCCGATGACGAGGTACCGAGGAGAGGCCGATGACCGCATTCATCCTGGTGTCGGGCATGTTCACCGGCGCACACGTATGGGAGGACACCGCCGCGCGGCTGGTCTCGGCGGGCGCCGAGGCGCTTGCGCTGACCCTCACCGGGCTCGAAGGGGCCCGCGGTACCGCGGTGGCCGCCGTCGATCTGGAGACCCACATCGAGGACGTGCTGGAGGCGATCGACAAGCTGGGGACCGGGGCCGGCCAGGAGATCGTGCTGGTCGGTCACGACTACGGCATCCACCCGGTGCTCGGCGCCGCCGACCGGCGGGCGGAGCGCATCGGCCGGATCGTCTGTCTGGACTCGGGGATGCCGCAGGACGGCGTGCCCGCACTGGCCGCGGTGCCTGACCAGTCCCTGCGCGAGGAGCTGGCCGGGGGCGCCGGTACGCATGGGGAACACGGCGAGCTGCTGCCCCCACCGGCCCGCGACGCGTGGCAGCGCTGGGGCAGCACCGCGGGCATCCCCGACGCGGCGCTGGACCGGCTCACCGCTCTTGCGGCGCCGCAGCCGCTGCGCACCCTGCTCCAGCCGCTGCGACTGACCGGCGAGGCGGCTTCGTTGCCCACCACCGGCGTGCTGTGCAGCGCCAACGGTGCGAGCATCGAGATGGTTCAGATGAGGGTGGGCTTCGGTGAACCCGCTCTGCAGGTCCTGACCGATCCCCGGGTCAGCTTCTTCGAACTCCCCACCGGACACTGGCCGATGCTGTCCCTCCCGGCCGAACTCGCGGAGGTTCTGCTGCGGGCCGCGGCAGGCGAGGGGCACCGGCTGGTGCCGCCCGGCGCCGCGGAGCCGCCCGCGCACCTGCGGCCGTTCCTGCTGGACGTGCCGGAGGTCCCGCGCGAGCGGAGGGGGAAGGTCGACCTGTACCTGCCCGACGCCGAAGGCCCCCGTCCGGCCGTGGTCTTCGTGCACGGCGGACCGGTACCCGCCGAGGCCCGGCCGACTCCGCGGGACTGGCCGACGCTGACGGGGTACGCCGGGTACGCGGCCGGGCAGGGGGTCGTGGGCGTGACCCTTGACCACGGCCTGCACGGCCTGGCCGACTACGGACGCGCCGCGGCGGACGTGGCCGCCGCGGTGGAGCTGGTCCGGGCCGACCCGCGGGTGGACGCGGACCGGGTCGCCCTGTGGTTCTTCTCCGGCGGCGGCCTCATCGCGGCGGACTGGCTGAGGCAGCCTCCGGCGTGGCTGCGGTGCCTGGCGGCCACTTACCCGATCCTGGCGCCGTTGCCGAACTGGGGCCCGTTCGACAGCCGGTTCCGGCCGGCGGACGCGGTGGCCGGCGCGGGTTCGCTGCCCGTCGTGGTCACGCGGGTGGGGCGCGAGGCGGCCGAGATCGCCGTCACCGTCGAGGAGTTCCTGACCGCGTCCAGGAGCTGCGGGGCGGCGGTCGAGGTCGTCGACGCACCGAACGCCCGGCACGCCTTCGAAGGCCTGGACCCGACGGAGGAGTCACGCGAGGCGGTACGCCGCGCGATGCGCTCGGTGTTGGGCCACCTGACGGGCTGAGCGGCCCGGGGTCGCGTGCCGTCGGCCGGCAGCGCCATGACGTCCGGGTGCGCCGGAGCGGCTTCCGGGCGGCGGCGCCATGGCGTCGGTGTACCGCGCCGGAGGTGGCTCGCCCCGGCGGCCGCCATCCTGATGTGCGAAGTCGGCGATGCGAGCCTCGTGGCGCCGCACCTGCGCTGCGTCCTGCCGTGACGAGGGTGGCTGCGGACCGTTCGGCCGTGCCGAGCCAGGGTCTTTCGTTTGGATCAGGCGCGAGGTGCGGGGCACGCGAGCCCGGCATGATCCGAACGAGAGCCCTGGCCCACCGGTGGGGCCCCACGGAGGACGACAGGACTACCAGGGGGCTGCCTCCCGTCCAGCCGAGATGCGCCACCCGGCCGGGTGGCCGAGATTGGAGGTACCGCCCCGACGGCAGCACCGCACCCCGCTTCGTGACACGGAGGGACCTGGATGACGAGCGACCGCACGGCACCCCGCCTCGCTGCTGCGACGGCCTGCGGCGGCGTGATGCCGGTGGCAGGCGGCTCGGAGCTCACTGAGGACGGTGGCCGGGCCTTGCGTACATTCGCCCTCCCCCGAAGGGGTTGACGTCCCGCATGTCCACAGCAGCCGCCCGCGACGAAGCGTGCGAACCATCGGCTTCCCTGGTGCTGGTCGTCGGCATGTCCGGCTCCGGCAAGACCACCGTGGGCCGGCTCCTTGCCGAGCGGCTCGGCTGGTCGTACCGGGACGCGGACGATTTCCACTCCGCGACGGCCCGCGCCGAGATGGCAGCCGGTCAGGCACTCACGGACACCGATCGTGGGCCCTGGCTGGATGCCATCTCCGCGTGGCTGGACCACGAGATCGCCGCGGACCGGCCGGCTGTCCTGAGCTGTTCAGCCCTCAAGCGTGCCTACCGTGACCGGCTGCTGCGCGGGAGACCCGGAGTGCGCCTGGTGTACCTGCATGGCGCACCGGAGCTGATTCGCTCCCGGCTCTCCGAGAGACGGGGCCACTTCTTTCCGGCGACCCTGCTGGAGAGCCAGATCGCTGCCTTCGAGGAGCCGCAACCGGACGAGCGTCCGCTGGTGGCGGAGATCGACCAGCCGCCGGAGGCGATCGTCGCCGCGCTGGCCTCGCTGCTGCGCCGCGCCCCCGCGGACGGCGGGGCGCCCCCGGGGCGCGCCCCGGAACCCATGGCCTCGTCCACAGCGTCCGCCGTCGGTCCCACAGGTGAACAATGGACCTTGAGGTGGCAGGGGCAGAAGGCCGTCGTGGTCCAACTGGGCGCCGCGCTTCGCCACTACGAGGTGGACGGCCGGGCCCTGCTGGACGGCTTCGCCTCCGATGCCCCCGTCACCGGCGGGCGGGGACAACTGCTCGTCCCCTGGCCCAACCGCATCGGCGGCGGCCGCTATCACTTCGACGGGGCGGACCTGCAACTCCCGCTCACCGAACCGGAAAAGGGCAACGCGATCCACGGCCTCGTCCGCTGGGCCCCGTGGCAGTTGCAGGCCCGGAGCGAGGAATCGCTGCGGTTGGGTACCGTGATCCGCCCGCAGCCGGGCTATCCCTTCCTGCTGGACGTCACCGCCGAATACCGGCTCGGGCCCGCCGGGCTCGACGTCGTGATCCGTGCGACGAATACGGGGAACGGGCCCGCTCCCTACGGTGTGGGGCAGCATCCCTATCTCACGCTCGGCACCGGCCAGGTCGACACGGTGGTGCTGACAGTGCCCGCGCGGGACCGCTTCCTCACCGACGACCGGGGCCTGCCGGTCGGCCGGGAACCTGTCGAAGGCTCGGACTTCGACTTCCGTGCGGCTCGCCCCGTCGGCTCCCAGCGGCTGGACACGGCCTTCGGCCTCGACCGCGTCGACGGCGGCGTGGCCGTCGTGCGGCTGGCGCACCCCTCAGGGGCTCACGGGGTGGACGTCCGGCTCGGCGAAGGCGCTCGATACGTGCAGATCTACACGGGCGACACGCTTCCGGAGACCGAGCGCCGCCGGGGCATCGCGGTAGAACCCATGTCCTGCCCGCCGGACGCCTTCCGCAGCGGCCCCGGCCCCGACGTACTGGAGCCGGGGGAGACGCATGTGCTCCGATGGGGCCTCACGCCGTGGCGGGTCTCCTGAACACGTCCAGGCCCTCCGGGTCTCCTTCCTGCACGGCTTGTTGCACGGCCGGGCGTGAGCGCTGCGCCCTGCCGGCGCAGGCGCCCGCGGGGCGAGGAGGCGCCACCGTCGTGAGGGCATGCGCCGAGCGTCCGGCGCCGCTGAGCCGACCGGGGGAAGCCGCTGCATCCAATGGCCCAACAGGGACCCGCCCGCGCCGCGGCCGGGCCCGTCCGGTGATTGCCTGACCCCTGCCCGGCAGCGGCCGGACGGACCGAAGTGGCGCAGCGAGGAGACAGGGCATCATGGATTCCCACGTCGAGGCAGTGCGGGGTGCTCTGCCGGCCGGCCTGCTGAAGGGCCAGACAGCACTGGTGACCGGCGCCAACTCGGGCATCGGCAAGGCCACCGCCATCGGACTTGGCCGGGCCGGCGCAAATGTGGTGGTCAACTACGTGAGCGATCGTGACGCGGCCGAGCAAGTGGTCCAGGAGATCGCCTCGTTCGGTGTGCGCGCCGTGGCCCACGAGGCGGACGTCTCGCAGGAGACCCAGGTGACCGAGATGGTGGGCCGGACGGTCCAGGACTTCGGCACCCTCGACATCCTGGTCGCCAATGCCGGTATGCAGCGGGACGCCAAGTTCACCGAAATGACTCTTGCCCAGTGGCAGAAGGTCCTCGACGTCAACCTCACGGGCCAGTTCCTGTGCGCACGGGAGGCGGCCAAGGAGTTCCGCCGGCGCGGAGTGGTCCCCGAGGTGTCCCGGGCGGCCGGGAAGATCGTCTGCATGAGCTCGGTGCACCAGCTCATCCCCTGGGCAGGCCACGTGAACTACGCCTCTTCCAAGGGAGGCGTGCAGATGATGATGCAGACCCTGGCCCAAGAGCTCGCACCGGAGAAGATCCGGGTGAACGCCGTCGCCCCCGGGGCGATCAAGACCCCCATCAACCGCAGTGCCTGGGAGACGGCGGAGGCCCGGCAGGACCTCCTCCGACTGATCCCCTACGACCGGATCGGGGACCCCGAGGACATCGCCCACGCCGTTGTCCTTCTCGCGTCCGACCTCATGGACTACGTCGTGGGGACGACCCTCTACGTCGACGGCGGGATGACACTCTTCCCCGGATTCGCCACCGGCGGCTGACCGCTTTCGCAGGTGCTGCTGACCCCCGGCACCGAACGGTGAGGCCCGCTCGCGTACGTGTCCCGTCCGGGCAGTCGTCAGGCCTGCCCCGGTCCGAACGAAGGGATGCCACATGCGCGACATGATGTCCTGGGCCGCCGTCTTCCGCCTGCGGCAGTACGCGAAGGCGAGCCTGTGGATCACGCCGTTGTTCGGTCTCGTGCTGGGAGTCGTCCTGGCCGAACTGGCCATCAGCGCCGACAGTTCGCACTGGCCGCCGAGCGGCTGGCGCTATTCGGCGACGACGGCGAGCGGAGTTCTGAGCGCCATCGTCGGGGCGATGATCGCCCTTCTGGGGTTCGTCGTGACCATCGGTGTGCTCGTCATCCAGCAGGCCACCGGAACCCTGTCCCCGAGGTACATGCGGCTCTGGTACCGGGACCGGCTGCAGAAGACCGTGCTGGCCACGTTCATCGGCACATTCGCTTTCGCCTTCTCCTTGTTGCGCAGTATCGAGTCGAACTCGGTGCCGGACCTCGGCGTCACCCTCGCCGGCGCGGCCGTGGCCGTCAGCCTGCTGTTGCTGCTCATCTATCTCAACCGCTTCACGCACAACCTCAGGCCTGTCGCCATCGCAGATCTCGTCGGCCGCATGGGGGAGGACGTCTTCCTGCACGGGGCCCGGACCATCAGGGCCTCGGCGCCGGACCACGGTGCAGCCGTGCAACCGCGCGGACCGGTGACCGTCGTCCGCGCGACCGGAAGCGGTGCCGTCCAGGCCCTGCACATCACGGGCCTCTCGGCTGTCGCCGCGCGCCACGGCTGTGTGCTCTCGGTACCCCATGTGATCGGCGACTACGTCCATCGAGGCGCTGTCCTCGTCGAAGTCCACGGCGGCACGTCGATCCCGGAAAGCGCACGGGTCAACGGTCTCATCGCGCTCGGCCCGGAGCGGACGATCGAACAGGACCCGGCCTTCGCCCTGCGGGTGCTCGTCGACATCGCCATCCGGGCCCTTTCGCCCGCCGTCAACGATCCCACCACCGCCGTACAGGTCCTCAACCACATCGAGTCGTTCCTCACCGTGATCGGCCGGTCCCCGCTCCCTGGCCGGTACGTGCTGACCGGTGACGACGGCAGGCCGCGGCTCGTGCTGCGGGGGAGAGCGTGGGAGGACTACCTCCAGCTCGCTGTCTGCGAGATCCGCGACTACGGGGCGACGTCCGTACAGGTCTGCCGACGGCTGCGCGCGCTCTTCGACGCGCTGCTCGACAGCCTGCCGCCCGCGCACCATCCGGCGGTCCTGGCAGAGGCGGACCTCCTGCGTGAGTCGGTGGAACGGGCCTTCCCTGACGAGGCTCGCCGTGCCGTCGCACGGACGGCCGACAGCCAGGGCGTGGGCGGCAGGTCCCGGGCCGACCGGCAGCCGGGGTGACCGGAGCTCCGGACCGCTCGGAGCCGGCCGCACGGCCGGGACCGAGCGCCCGCTCAGCGGGGCTTCACCCAGCCGTGCCGGACGGCGTGACCGCCGAGCTGCATCCGCGTCCGGACTCCGGCGATGTCCATCAGGCGGCGCAGGCGTCGGTGCAGCGTGCGCGGTGAGAGTCCGAGCTGCGTCGCGGCCGTGGGGTCGGTGAGACCGGCCAGCAGCAGGGCGAGAATCTTCCGGTCGAGGTCGGTCGGGCCTTCCGCGCCGAGCTCGACGGTGGGTTCGGCCTCCGCGCCGGAGCCGGACAGTTCGAGCGGGTGCGCGGTGCGCCACACGGTCTCGAACAGCGCGTCCAGCGCGTCCAGCAGGCCGCTGCGGTGCAGCAGCACGGCGCCGGGCACCCCGGCCGGGGTGACGGCGAGCGGGACGAGGCCGAGGTCGGCGTCGGCCAGCACGAGTTTCATCGGCAACTCGTCGGCGACACGGAGTTCCACGCCGTTGCGCAGCGAATCGACCGCGTCGGTGATGATGCCGGGCTCCGCCAGCACGGCCCGGTCCAGTACCACCCGGAAGTGCACGCCACGGCCGATGGCCATGGGTTCGGCCGAGTTCTCCTCAGGGGGCACGGCGACGAACGGCGCGGTGATGAAGGTGCGTACCTGCGTGCGGGCGGCCTGCTGCACCTGGAGGAAGCGGTGGCGGATGGCGTCGACGCCGGTGACGACCTCGATCAGGTCGCTGATGCTGTTCCCGGTCATCGCCGCCCGGTGCTCCTCGGCGAAGGTCACCAGCGCCTGCTCGGCCACCCGCAGTCCGTCCCGGCGCTGGCTGATGAGAGCGCCGAGTGCCATCGCCGGCGGCGCGGCGGTGAACTGCTCATCCACCGACCTGATCACAAGCCCCCAGCCGACCAGATGGCGCAAGGCCTCGTCGATGTGCGCCGGCGGCACCCGCAGCAGTTCCGACAGCAGCGCCGCAGTGCAGTTCGGCCGTCCGAGCACCGCCCGGTAGACGCGCTCGTCATCGGGCTCCAGGCCCAGGACATCCAGCATCGGCGACCGACTCTCTTCCGCTTGCCGCAGCGGGGAGAGTATGCGCCATGGTGGCAGGCCCTGAATAGTTCCTGCTGGGAGCAGGTGTGACGGGAAGGGCCCCGGGAAGTCGCCTCCCCGGGGCCCGACAGTGCGGTTCATCGCAGGCCGTACGCCCGGATGATCTCGTTCTTGACGCTGAAGCCGCTGTCCTTCTCGGCGCTCGCGCGGACCGAGAGGAAGCCGCCAGGCTTCTTCGCCGTCCTGAAAGAACCCTTCCAGTAGCCGCCGGCGCCCTTGGCCAGGGTCACCTTCTGCCAGGTGGCCCCGTCGTCGTACGAGACGTCCAGCTTCACCTTGGAGACGGTGCCCGGGACGGTGCCGAGGTTCATCGACACCGGCTTGAGCGCGATCTGCTGGGTCGCATTGGCCTTGACGTCGCCGTGCAGGTCCGACTCCAGCTTGTAGTCCAGGTTCAGCACCGAGAACGGCTCGAAGAAGTCCGAGTCGACGGAGGCGGACATGAACGTCCACTCGGTGTGGGTGCGCGTCGACAGCCGGAAGACGTCGCCGGGCCGCTCCGCGTCGAGGACAGCGCGGTAGGGCAGGTTGCCCGCCGGCACCTCCTGCCACTGCATGTCTCCGCCGTTCGGGTTGTCGTCGATCAGCTTGTCGCCCTGGAAGACCTGCAGGTGGGTCGGCGTCTCGCCCCACGGCAGGTAGCCGCCCAGCCGCATGTTGTCGCTGGCGGAGGCCCACGCCTGCACGTTCCAGGTCATGTAGTTCTGCCAGCGGGAGTTGTACACACCGAAGGACTCGCTCTGGCCGGGCCGGGTCGCCGGAGCGAACCAGTCCAGACGGGTGGTGCTGCCCTTGGCATACGTGTTGTCGCCCGACACCATCGACCACGGCAGAGGTCCGTCGACGCCCTGCGTGTGGAACTCCCTCCAGACCTGGCCCGGGGTCACCCATTCGGTGCGGGTGCCCGGGTGCCACTCGGCCTCGGGGAGGTTGAACGACGGGCTGAGGGTGAAGTCGGACCGGTAACCTTCCGCCAACCCGCCGTCCGTGGCCGAGTAGTAGCGGGCATCGATCCGGGCGAGGTCACCCTTGGTCGGCTTGTAGACCAGGGCCCGGTCAGGCACCTGGCCGGGGTATTCCCGGGTCAGGTCGTAGACGAACGGCGTGTACTCGGTCTGCTTGGCGGTCAGCGTCAGAATACCGGCCTTGGCCATAGCAACAAGGGTCCTGCCCGCGTCGCGGTGCACGGTGGCGACCGGGACGGCCGACTCGCCGACGTACTCCATGAGGGGACCGACGCCGTCGTTGACCACGATCAGCGCCTTCGCACCGGCAGCGGCGGCTGCTTCGGCGCGCTCCTGCGGCGGGACCTCGTCGCTGCGCCTGACGACGACGACCTTGCCCTTGGCCCTGACCTTCTTGTATTCGGCCGCCGCGCCGTTGCCCGCGTAGACGGCGTCCAGCCGGTCCGTGGCGGTGCCCAGCGCGCTGCCCGCCTGCACCAGCGCCTCGAAACGGAGCCGACCGCCCAGTGCGCTCAGGCCGAGCTGCGGCTCGCCCTTGCGCCAGCGGGTGGTCAGCATGAACTCGCCCTGCTTCATCGGCTCCGTCGGGGCGACGTAGACGTCGTCGTACGTCGGCGGCAGCACGTACGCGCTGCGGTAGTCCAGGAACGGGTCGAGACCCTTGTAGTGGACGTTGAAGTCGACCTTGCGCTGGCGGTCCTCGGTGCGCTGCGGCGCCTCGGTCTGCAGCAGGCGTGCCTTGCTCGCGTCCAGCACCACGTCCATGGAGCGGTCCTTGAGCACGGTCTCCGGGTCGACCAGCACGGCCAGACCCGAGCGGTCCGCCTTCTCGCCGGCCACGTCGATGTACCCCGCGACGGTGTACATGCCGGGTGCCATGCGCATGGTGGTCGAGCCGTCGACGTAGACGTTCCACGGCCAGGAGTCGCCGGCCAGGTTGATCCCCACCCAGCCGGCCGCGGGCTTGCCGTCCCGGCCGACCAGCTTGATGTTCAGGTCGTAGCGCTCCTCCTCCTTGAGCAGCGCCACGGACGTGCGGGTCACCGGCTTCCCGGTGGCCACGTCGGTGGCTGTCACATAGCCGGTGTGCCGGCCGGCCGACGCGGTCTGCGGGTCACCGGTCACCGGGACGGCAGCGGTGCCGCCTGCCGGGACGGTCACCTTGGTGGCGCCCAGCGCGAACGGGCCGTCCTCGTCGGTCAGCGCCAGCTTCAGCGAGACATCGGCGGAACCGGAGTTGGTGAAGGTCAGGTCCTTCGTGACGGCGACGTCACTCGGCTCGTGCGGCCACGTGTAGTTGCCGAAGAAGAGCGATCCGGTGGCGCGGACCGAGGTGCGCACGGCGGCGGCCACGTCGACACGGCCGGTGCCGACCTCGTACGGCGAGTACCCGTTGTCCAGGCCGTTCGCCGTGCTCATCAGGTGTTCCTTGAGCTGCTTGCCGGTCCAGTCAGGGTGCTGCTGGGCCAGGATCGCCGCCGCGCCGACCACGTGCGGAGTGGCCATCGAGGTGCCGCTGAGGGTGCGGTAGAGGCCCTCGCCGCCGTCGGTCATCTCCTGCGAGCGGGCCGCGGTGATGTCCACGCCGGGCGCCGCGATGTCCGGCTTCATGCCGCCGGAGTAGGCCAGCGGGCCGGTGCTGGAGAAGGACGCGAGCCGGTCCTGCTTGTCCGTGGCGGCCACGGTCAGTGCCGAGGCGGCCGCGCCCGGGGCGGAGATGCTCTCCGGGCCCGCGTTGCCGGCGGCGATGACGAACAGGGTGCCGTACTGCTCGGACAGCGCGTCGACCGTCTGCGACATCGGGTCGCTGCCGTCCGTCGGGTAGGAGTCGCCGAGGCTCATGTTGACGACGTCCGCACCCGATTCAGCCGCCCACTGCATGCCGGCCATGACCCACGAGTCCTGGCCGTATCCCTCCGCGCCGCCGAGTACCTTGCCGACGAACAGGTCGGCGCCGGGGCGACGCCCTTGTAGTCGCCGCCGGACGCTGCGCCCGATCCGACGATCGTGCTGGCCACATGCGTGCCGTGCCCGTTGACGTCGGTGACGGCCTCACCCGGCACGAAGCTGGTCGTGCCGTCGATCAGGCCGGCGAAGTCGGGGTGGTTGACGTCGATGCCGGTGTCGAGCACCGCGACCTTGACGCCCTTGCCGGTGTATCCGGCCGCCCAGGCCTCGGGCGCGCCGATCAGCGGCACGCTCTCCTTGAGGTTGGCCTTCACGCGACCGTCGAGCCACAGTTTCGTGACACCCGCGCCCAACTTCGCGCTGCCTTGCGGCGCGACGCTGCTCCAGAAGGTGCGGGCCTGCCGCTTCTCGGTGCTGAGCGCGGCACCGCCGATGCCCTTGAGCCTGCGGGTCAGCTTGCTGCCACGGGGGGCCGACGGCTCGGCGGCCGAGCGGGACTTCGGCTGGGCGTATGCCGCGATCAGCGGCACCGTGGCCGACTTCGCGTCGTCGTAGCCCATCTCGATCAGGTCCGTGACGTTGAACAGCCGCCTGTCCAGCACACCTTTGCCCAGCAGCGGCGCAGCCTCGTCCGGGGTGACGAACAGGTCGCCCTTGATCTCCTGGATCTTCACACCGCCGACCGCGCTGTCCGGCCGGTCGACGTCTGCGATCTGTTTGCCGTCTGCCGTCGTGGTGACGGTGACGACGTCGCCGGTGACCAGGGTGACCTTGTGGGTCGCCGAGGGCTTGGCGGGAACGGTGGGCTTGCTCGGAGCGGCCTGTGCGGGCGCGTGCAGAACTGCGAGCCCGGACGCCAGCAGCGGCACCACGGTGGCAGTCGAGATCAACTGCCAGCGTCTGCGCCGGGAGGCGGAAGACTGAGAGAGGGAGAACATGCCATGGGTCTATCGGCCGCGAACACCTGAGGTGAAGGCCTGGCGACGGCAAGTCCACGCCATGGCAAGGACTCGCCAACCGCAAAGGGCCCGAACGGCTCTGCCGCAGGGCGTCAGTAGCCGGTACCGCGCTTGACCTGGGCCCGCTCGATCCGGTGGGCGGCGCCCTTGTCGTCCAGAGTGCGACACGCGTCGGCGATGTCCTGGCCCAGACGATCGATCTGCTCGCGGCTCAGGGTCTCCTTCACCAGGGCACGCATGATCTTCACCCGCTCCGCGTTGGGCGGGAGGGTGTACGCCGGCACCATCCAGCCGCGCTCGGCCGCGAGTTGCCAGGCGACGTCCGACTCGTCGTAGGAATGCTTTCCGGAGAGGCGGAAAGCAACCAGAGGCAACTGCTCAAGGTCGCTGCCGATCACCTCGAAGCGGCCGCTGTCGCGCAGGTTGTCCGCCAACGCGTGGGCGTTCTCCTGCATCAACTTCATGACATAGGTGTAGCCCTGGCGGCCGAGCCGCACGAAGTTGTAATACTGCGCGAGCACCATGGACGCGCCGGTGGAGAAGTTCAGGGTGAACGTCGAGTCCGTCTTGCCCAGATAGTTCTCGTAGAACACGAGCTTCTCGGCCAGGTCGGCCTCCTCGCGGAAGATCAACCAACCGATTCCGGGATACACCAGGCCGTACTTGTGTCCCGAGACATTGATCGAACGGACCTGCTCGAGCTGGAAGTCCCATTTCGAGTCCGGGTACAGGAAGGGCCACACGAACGCGCCGCTGGCGCCGTCGACGTGGATCGGAATGTCGAGGTCCCGCTCCTTGCGGATCTCGCGCAGGAGTTTGTCGATACCGACGACATCGTCCTTGTGGCCGGTGAAAGTGGTGCCGAGGACGGCGACGACGCCGATCGTGTTCTCGTCGACGTGGGGCTCCACATCCTCCGGGCCGATCGTGTACTTGCCCTCGGCGAGCGGCATGATCCGCGGCTCGACGTCGAAGTAGCGGCAGAACTTCTCCCACACGACGTGCACGTCCCCGCCGAAGACCAGGTTGGGGCGGTCGGCCGGGAGATTGGCCGCCTCGCGGCGCTCGCGCCACTTCCACTTCAGCGACAGGGCCCCGAGCATGATCGCCTCGGAGGAGCCCTGGGTCCGGCATCCGGTCGTCTTGCCGGGGGCGTGGAAGAGGTCGGCGAGCATGCGCACGCAACGCTGCTCGATCTCGGCGGAAATGGGGTACTCGGCGTGGTCGATGAAATTGCGGTGGAGGTTCTCGGCGATGAGCCGTTGCGCCTCCGGCTCCATCCAGGTGGTGACAAATGTGGCGAGGTTGCGTTGTGGGTCACCCTCCATGGCGAGATCCACATCCACGAGCCTCATCGCGTCCGTCGCGGCCATTCCGTTCTCGGGGAAGGTGTCCGAGGGGCGGGTGCGGTCAGAAACCGATTACCGAAGAGGGCCGCGTCGTCGCGCATAGTCATGCGGCGATTCAAACAGTTCCGGCGCTCGCCTCCGGTAGGGACACGCCGAGGTGCGCAGCGAGGCCACGATCGCGCACGTGGCCGCATATCAAAGCTATTTGGAGAATTTTTGCCAGGAGGAAGTGCGCCAGGGTGGCAGAGGCCGAGAGTAAAGGCCGGTAGCGGAAGTGGTCACTGCCGCTACCAGGAGTTACTGCTATGTCAGGACGGGACGTCTTCATTGGCCTAGGCTTGGCAATCGGGGTCGAAAGGGGAGTCAAGATGGATGAATACCCCCTGATCGAGAACCATGGTCTGATCGGTGATCTGCAGACTGCGGCTCTCGTCTCCACCGACGCGACGATCGACTGGTTCTGCTGTCCGCGCTTCGATTCCCCCAGCGTCTTCGGCGCGCTGCTCGACCGACAGCGGGGCGGGCACTTCACCGTCAGACCGGCCGCGGACAGCTACACCACCAAGCAGCTCTACCACCCGGACACCGCCGTGCTCGTGACGCGGTTCATGACCGAGGCCGGAGCCGGTGAGGTGGTCGACTTCATGCCGGTGACCGGTACGACGGCGACCGACCGGCACCGGTTGGTGCGGATGCTGCGCTGTGTCCGCGGCAGCATGACCTTCGAAGGGGAGATCGCCCCGCGCTTCGACTACGGACGCCAGCCGCACGAGCTGCACATCACGGAGCACGGGGCGCTGTTCACCTCGCAGGACCTGAACCTCGCGGTCCACGCCGTCCGTGAGCCGCAGGACGAGCGGCTGCTGAACATCCTCTCGGGCGACAACGACCTGCGCTTCACCCTGGATCTGCAAGCGGGACAACAGCGCGGCCTGGTCATGGAGTCGGCCCCCGGCGGACCGCCGCACGAAGTCGGCGGGGCGGAGTTCGAGCAGCTTTTCGACGGGACGGTCCAGTTCTGGCGCTCGTGGATCAACCAGTCGACCTACACGGGCCGTTGGCGGGAGGCGGTCGAGCGTTCAGCCGTGACCCTGAAGCTCATGACCTACGCGCCGACCGGCGCCCTGGTCGCCGCTCCCACCACGGCTCTGCCGGAGCAGCTGGGAGGAGAGCGCAACTGGGACTACCGGTTCACCTGGATCCGTGACGCGTCCTTCTCGGTGTACGCCCTGCTGGGCATGGGTTTCAAGGAGGAGGCGGCGGCGTTCAACAGCTGGTTGCACGATCGCGTGAAGGAAAAGGCCGGCCAGGGGGACGGGGCCGGGCCGCTGAACATCATGTACCGCGTCGACGGCTCGTCCGACATGGTCGAGGAGACCCTGGAGCACTGGGAGGGGTACTGCGGCTCCGCCCCGGTCCGCATCGGCAACGGAGCGGCGACCCAGCGCCAACTGGACATCTACGGTGAGGCGCTCGACAGTATCTACTTCGCGCACCAGCACGGCATGCACCTCGACCACCGGGGCTGGACCGCGCTGCACACGCTGCTCGACTGGCTGGTCGACCACTGGGACCAGCCGGGAGAAGGGCTCTGGGAGACCCGCGGCGGCCGCAAGGACTTCACCTACGGCCGCGTGATGTCCTGGGTCGCCTTCGACCGCGCCATTCGGATCGCCTACGACGACGGCCGCCCCGCCGCCCGCGGCCGCTGGGTGGACGCGCGCGACGAGATCTACGCGCAGGTGCTCAGCCGGGGCTGGGACCCGAAGAGGCAGGCCTTCGTGCAGCATTACGGCGACGACGTGCTCGACTCGTCGCTGCTGCGGATGCCGACGGTCGGCTTCATCACGCCCGACGACCCGATGTGGAAGTCCACCCTGGACGCGATGGAGCACGAGCTGGTCAGCGACAGCCTGGTCTACCGCTACAACCCCGAGGCCTCACCCGACGGGTTGCGGGGCTCCGAGGGAACCTTCTCGCTGTGTACGTTCATGTACGTCGACGCCCTGGCGCGGGCCGGACGCGTCGACCAGGCCAGGCTGGTACTGGAGAAGATGCTCACCTACGCCAACCACCTGGGCCTGTACTCCGAGGAGATCGGCCTGACGGGGCGCCAGCTGGGCAACTTCCCGCAGGCCTTCACGCACTTGGCCCTGATCGACGCGGCGATCACCTTGGACGCGAAGCTCAATGCGGGCAGCCCTTAGGGAGGTTGCGCCGCCAATGGGCAGCTGTCCGCAACCAGCCCCGGTTGCGGACAGCTGCCGGTCTCCCTCAGCCGGCCGGCGGCCCCTGCCCCAGCGCCGTGAGGAGGGCAAGTGGCGTCGCAGCCGCCCAGGCCTGCGGGGAACAGGAGTGGGGGTAGGGCACCGGGCGCGGGTGGTCGGCGCGGCCGTAGCCCGCCATCACCTCCGGCAGCCGGTCCCCGTGGTGCGCCGCCGCGTCCAGCAGGCCGCGCGCGACCGTACGGGCCTCGTCAGTCAGCCCGCAGCGGGCCAGGCCCAGCACCGTCACGGCGTTGTCGTGCGGCCAGCAACTGCCGCGGTGGTACGAGAGCGGGTGATAGCCGGGCTGCCCGGCGGCCAGGGTGCGGATGGCCCAGCCGGAGAAGAAGTCGGGCTCCAGCAGCCGCCGCCCCACCAGGTGGGCGTGGGCCCGGTCGAGGATCCCCGACCACAGCAGGTGTCCTGCGTCGGAGGCCAGGGAGTCGACCTGCCGCCCCCGGCCGTCCAGCGCGAGCGCGGGAAAGCCGGGTCCCGGCATCCAGAAGTCCCGCAGGAAGCGCTCCCGCAGCGCGGCCGCGGCCGCGGCCAGTTCGTCGGCCCAGCCGTCGTCGCCCCAGACCGTGCGGGCCAGCCGCGCGGTCCGCACCAGCGCGTCGTACGCGTAACCCTGGGCCTCGGCCACCGCGATCGGGCCCTCGGCCTGAGTGCCGTCGAGGAAGCAGATCGCTCCGGCGGAGTCCTTCCAGTTCTGGTTGACCAGCCCCTCGGCGTCGGGCGTGTAGACCAGGTATCCGCCGTCGTCCAGGCCGCCGTCCCGGAACATCCACGCCACCGCCGCACGGGCCTGCGGTTCCAGCCGTGCGGCCAGGGCGGTGTCGCCGGTGGTCCGGGTGTAGCTGTCCAGGAGCACCAGGAACAGCGGGGTCGCGTCCACCGACCCGTAGTAACGGCCGTACGGGACCTGGCGGAAGTGGGCCAGCTCGCCGTGCCGGATCTCGTGGACGACACGGCCCGGCTGCTCACCGCGGTACGCGTCGTACTCCCGGCCCTGCGTCGCCGCCAGCGCGCCGAGCGTGCCCGCCGCGAGCTCGGGCCGGTAGGGGAGCGCGAAGAGGGAGGTGAGCAGGGAGTCGCGGCCGAACAGCGTGAGGAACCACGGCACACCGGCGCCGGGGACCGTCAGATCCTCCCCGTCCGGACCGACGGCGGGCACCCGCAGCGCGGCGAGGTCGCTCAGCCCGCGGGCGCACGCCGCTGCGAGTCCCGCAGGCGCGTCCGCCGGCACGGTCAGGGGAACGTCGCCGACGAAGCCCGCGATGCGGGCAGCGCGGTCCGCGGCGGCCTGCGAGGGCTCGTCAGCGGGTGCCGGACCGGCGGGTGCGCCGTGCGGCCGCGCCGCGACGGTCAGCAGGAGTTCCGCCGTACCGTGCGCGGGCAGTGCCAGCTGCCACTCCAGCCGGTGGGCGGTCTCCTGGCCCTCGACCGGTCCGGCCGCCGACGGGGGCGGCGCCGCCGACACCGTCGTACGGGAGAGCCAGTCACCGCGCGCGTAGGCGAAGTCCACTCCGTCGCGCCGCAGGAGGGCGGTGCGAGAGGCACCGTCCTTGTCGTACCGCCGTCCGTCGGAGCGCAGTTCGAACTGGTCGGCGAAGTCCGAGTCCACGCTCAGGCCGACGCGTGCGGTGGTGGCCTCCGCACGGTTGCTGACCAGCAGGAGCCGCTCCGTGAATCCCCCGGGACCGAGCGCCTGCTCGCGGAAGACGGTGTAGGCGGGGGGCTCGTCGCGCGTGCCCGGCGGGGTCAGCACGCAGCGCGCGAGGTCCTCGCCCGCCGACGGCACGAGCACGCCCGGTGCCGCGCCGTCGACGGTCAGGGACCACAGGCTCAGATGGCGCGCGTCGCGCAGGAACAGTCCGTCGGGCGAGGTGCCGTGGCTGCCGGTGATGCCGCCGTCGGCACCGACGACGACGAAGGTGCCGTCACGGACCAGCGTGATCGTGCCCGCTGTGCCGTTCATGCCCCCACCCCGTTCGCCGGGGTGCCCGTGCGAGCGGGCTCCTCCTCGGACCGGCAGGCGGCCAGCAGGTCGAGGGTGAGGGCCGCCGTCCACCCGAAGTCGCGGGTGCCCCGGGCCTGCGCGGTGAACGGGTCCACGTACTCGGCGAAGTCGCTGGCCTGCGCGGCCGCCAGCATCGAGGCCCGCAGCCGGTCCGCCGCGGCCGTCCGCCCGTACTGCCGCAGGCCGCGCTCCAGCAGCCAGTTGGTGTTGAACCAGGCCGGTCCGCGCCAGTAGCGGGAAGGGTCGAAGGCATGGCCCGTGACGTCGTACGAGGGCGCCATCGGGATGCTGCCGAGCCGGAAGGCGTCACCCGCGGTCGTGGCGACCAGCGCGTCCACGATCTCCCGGGGGAGCCCGGGAACGATGAGGGGGATGATCCCGGCGACGCTGCGTTCGGCGATGAGGTGACCGCCGACCAGGTCGCGGCTGAGGAACATGCCCTCCGCGGGCGACCACAGCCGCTCCACCAGCGCCGCGGTCAGGCGTGCCGCCCGCTCCTCGTGCGGTGCGGGGTCACCACCCGTCTCGGCGGCGATCCTGGCGAGCGCGTGCTCGGAGACGATGAGCAGGGCGTTGACGCACGGGTCCTCGACGGCGAAGGCATGGCCGGCGCCGGAGTCCGCGTACCCGCTGTCGCGGTAGTCGGCGGCGAGGCGGACGTAGCGCCCGTAGTCCAGGTCGGTGGGGCGCTCGGCCGGTTGCCCGTGATCGAGGTCGGCGCGCCGGTAGGAACCGGGTGCGGCCGGGTCGACGCGGTCCAGCGGACCGTCCCAGCACGGGCTGTTGTCCATCCCCGGTTCCCACGGGTGCACCATCGCGGCGAGGCCGCCGCCGCCCAGGTCGCGCGGGCCGGTGAGGTAGTCGTGCCAGGCGGCGAGGCGGCCGTACACCCGGGGCAGGAAGCCGCGGCGGCGCGAGGCCTCGGGGTCGGCGCAGTGCACCAGCCAGGCGGCGAGCGCGTGCACCGGAGGCTGCACGATCCCGGAGGTCTCGGTGCCCGCCGGGGCGCCGGCCGCCGCACCCGCGCGGGAGGAGCGCCAGAAGTCCGGGCTGGGGAAGTAGGCGTCCAGGGGGACCGCCGGGCTGAACACGATGTGCGGGACGCGCCCGTCGGACCACTGGGCGCCGAGCAGCGTCTCCAGCTCGCGCTGGGCGCGCCGCACCGAGAGGTGGCGCAGGCCGATGGCGATGAACGCCGAGTCCCAGCTCCACTGGTGCGGGTACAGGCCGCGGGAGGGGACCGTCGAGCCACCCGTCCAGTTCGCGAGCAGGACCCGTGCCGCGCCGCGCCGGAGCGTCAGGGCATCGGCGGCGGCGGGCACGGGGGTTTCGAGCAGCGAGGTCATGCGCCGGACCTCCGCAGGAAGGCGGGGATGGAGCGGACGGCCGCGACGGGGTCGCCGGTCAGCCGGCACTCGGCGGCGAGGTAGCCGTCGTAGCCGATGCTGTGCAGCGCGCCGAGCCAGGCCGGCCAGTCCAGGTGACCGGCGCCCGGCTGGAACCGGTTGGAGTCGCTGACCTGGGCATGGCCGATGTAGGGGGCCGCGGCGAGGATCGAGGCGGAAGGGTCGGTCTCCTCGATGTTCATGTGATAGCTGTCGATGCCGATGCGGACGGAGTCCAGACCCACCGCGCGGATCAGGTCGACGGCCTGGTCCAGCCGGTTCACCATGTGGTCCTCGTACCGGTTGAGCGGTTCCAGGTAGAGGGTGACGCCCTCCTGCCGGGCGTGCTCGCCCAGCTCGGTGAGTCCGGCGAGCAGCACCTCGCGGTCCTGCTCCTCGGTGCGCGGCGGCTCGAAGGGGGGCAGCCGCCGGGAGAACATCCCGTACGAGGCGGGGGTCTGCACACCGAGCGCGCCGATCTCCGCCGCCACGCTCAGCTGCGACTTCATCTGCTCCAGCGCGTCCCGGCGCAGCCCCTCGTCGAACGCCGCGAAGAAGTGCAGCATGTCGATGCACACGGTCGGCATGACGACACCGTCGGCGCGGGCCTGCTTCAGCTCGGGCAGCCGGTCACGGAACCGGAAGTCGCCTGCGGAGCGCAGTTCGATGGCGTCGTAGCCGGCGTCCTGGGCGAACGCCCATTTCTTCTGGAGGGTGTCGCCGGGGAGCAGCTGTTCCTGGCAGGCGGTCTTCAGCATGGGGGGCCTTTCGGCGCTGCCGGGCAGCGCGCGGTGGTGCCGTCGGGCTGGTGACGGCGTGGATCGGGATACGCGGGGCGGCGGCCCCGGGGGGCGTCAGAACTCCAGGACGACCTGGAGCGCGTCGGCGGGCCGCTCGTCCAGCAGCACATAGGCATCGGCGGCGTCCGCCACCGGCACCACATGGCTGACCAGGGACTTCACATCGACCAGGCCCTCGGCGACCAGGGACAGGAAGGTCTGCTGGAGGCGTTCGACGGTCCACCGTCCGGCGAGCTGCGGGGGCACGCCGCCGATCTGCGAGCAGATGAGCTGGACCCGGTTGTGGTGGAACTCGTCGCCCAGCCGCAGGCCCGCCCCGTCGCCCTGGTAGAAGCCCGACGCGACGACCCGGCCGCCCACGGTGACCGAGCGCAGCGCCTCGTGGAGCGCGGGGTACACGCCGCTGATCTCGATGGCCACGTCCGCACCGCTGCCGCCGGTGGCCTCGCGGATGGTCTCCGCGACGGTGCCGGTGCGGGCGTTGAGCGTGTGCCGCGCGCCGTACTCGCGGGCGGTGGCCAGGCGTACGTCGAGCGCGTCCACCGCGGTGACCCGGGCGCCGTTGAGCTGGGCCAGCCGCGTGGTGAGCAGGCCGATCACGCCCTGGCCGAAGACGGCGACGTCCTCGCCGAGGTGGATGTCCGCTGCCAGGACCGCGTTGTACGCGATGGCGCCGACCCGGGCGAAGGCGCCGGCCAGCGGCTCAAGACCGGTGGGCAGGGTGTGGCCCACCATCCGCTCGGCGGGCACGATGCCCTCGCTGCGGTGGCCCCAGATGCCCCACACGAGATCGCCGGTGACCGGCATCCCCGGTGTGCCGACGAGTTCGGGGGAGACCTCGGTGACCTCGCCGACCTCGGAGTAGCCCCAGCCCGCCACCGGATATTCGATGCCGGGGGCGCCGTCCCGGAAGATCCGGGCCTCGGCGTCCCAGGTGCGGGTCAGGTACGGGTTCGTACCGCGGTAGGCGGTGAGTTCGGTGCCCGCCGAGATGCCCGAGTAGCGGGTGCGGACCCGCAGATGGCCGGCCGGCAGCGGGGCGCTCTCGTGCTCGGCTACTTCGACCTGACGGGGGCCGACGAACTGGACGACGCGTTCCACGGGAAGCTCCGGAAGTGGTGGGAGAAGAGCGTTGCTCGCTTACTTAAGTCGAAGATATCTCAGAGTTATGTCTTGTCAACAAGCAAAAGTGATGCTGTGATGCATACCGAAAGTGCGTAAGTGGCGTGAGGAAGAGGCATGGTGATGAGGACCCGCCGGTCGAGGGCGACCCTGTTCGGGCTCGCCGCGACCCTGGCCGCAGGCCTGCTCGCGGGCTGCGGCAGCTCCGGTGGCGAGCAGAAGCCCGACAACCGGATCACGGTGTGGTCGCAGGAGAACCTGCCGCCACGCGTGGCGGCGACCGAGAAGGTCATCGGCCGGTTCGAGCGGGAGACCGGTGTCAAGGTCGACCTGGTCGGCGTGGACGAGGCACAGCTCCCGCAGCTGATCATGTCCGCCGCGGCGGCCGGCAAGCTCCCGGACGTCATCGGCGCCGTCCCGATGGGACAGGTCTGGCAGATGTACGGCAACGGCCTGCTCAACACCGAGGTCGCCGACAAGATCGTGAAGGATCTGCACCCCGGCACCTTCAACGCGAACGCGTTGTCCCTGACCCAGGACGGGGGAGCCCGGCTCGCCGTGCCCTCCGACGCCTGGCTCCAGCTCCTCGTCTACCGCAAGGACCTGTTCGCGAAGGCCGGGCTGCCGGCGCCGGACAGCTACCGGAGCGCCCGGAAGGCCGCGGCCGCGCTGGACAAGGGCGGCCGGGACGGTATCTCGCTCGCCACCGACCCCTCGGACGTCTTCACCCAGCAGAGCTTCGAGGACCTCGCCCTGGCCAACGACTGTCAGCTGGTCGACGACGCGGGCGAGCCGGCCCTCGACTCCCCGGCCTGCCGCGCGGCCTTCGCCGCGTACGACGACCTGGCACGGAAGCACGGGGCCCCGGGCACCCAGAGCGTGGACACCACCCGGGCCACCTACTTCTCGGGCAGGTCCTCGATGATGGTCTGGTCCTCCTTCCTCCTCGACGAGCTGGCCGGACTGCGCTCCGACGCGCTGCCCAGCTGCCCGGAGTGCAAGAACGACCCGAAATTCCTCGCCCGCAACACGGGAGTCGTCACCTCCCTGCAGGGCCCCGACGGCAAGGAACCCGCCCAGTTCGGCGAGATCACCTCCTGGGCCGTCACGCGCACCGCCGAGACCGGGGCGTCCCAGAAGTTCATCGAGTACATGATGGGCAAGGGCTACGAGGACTGGTTCGGCATGGCCCCCGAGGGCAAGATCCCGGTCCGCACCGGTACCCCGCAGGCCCCCGGCTCCTTCCAGCGGGCCTGGCGCGCCGGCGTCATGGGCGTCGACCACCGCGAATCGCTCCAGAAGGCCTACCCGTCCGCGCTCCTGGACCAGCTCGTCAGGGGCGTGAGCGACATGAAGCGATGGGGCCTTACCCAGGGGCAGGGCGCCCTCGTCGGCGCCACCAACGGCGAACTGCCCGTCGCCAAGGCCATCGGGGCGATGACGAGCGGACAGCTCTCCCCGGACGAGGCCGCCAAGGAGGCCAACGACGAAGTGGCCGCCCTCCAGAAGTCCCTCCAGTAGCCGCACCGGCCGATCCCTCACCGAGGTAACCGATCCCATGAGCACAAACCAGAGCGGTGCGACGAAGCGCCGCAGCCGGCCACAGACCGCCAGCAGGCGGGAGAACCGCGCGGGCCTCGCCTTCGTGACCCCCACCTTCCTGGTCGTCCTGGTCGTGGTGATCCTGCCGATCCTGTGGACCGTCCTGCTCGCCTTCCAGAACGCCAAGCTCGTCGACATCCAGGAGAACGGCCTCTTCGGCCGCTGGACCCTGGACAACTTCGCGCAGGTCTTCGGCTCGCCCGGATTCTGGAGCAGCCTCGGCACCACGCTGCTCTACACGATCGGCGCCACCGCGGGCTCCGTGATCCTCGGACTGATCGCCGCCCTCGCGCTGCGCAGGCCCTTCCGCGGCCGCGGCGTCCTGCGGGCCGCGATGCTCCTGCCGTACGTCGCGCCCGTCGTGGCGGTCTCGTTCGTCTGGGAGGTCGCGCTCAGCCCGCAGTACGGGATCGTCAACGAGTGGGGCCACAAGCTCTTCGGCTGGGACGACCCGATCGCCTTCCTGTCCACCCGGTCCTACGAAGTCGGCGTGCTCGGGATCCACTTCGACATCCCCCTGGCGCTGCTCACCGTCATCGCCTTCGAGACCTGGCGCTACTTCCCGTTCGCGTTCCTCTTCATGCTCGCCCGTCTCCAGGCCGTCCCGGGCAGCCTGGAGGAGGCGGCCGAGGTCGACGGAGCCACCATCTCCCAGCGTTTCCGGCACATCCTGCTGCCGCAGATGATGCCCGTCATCGCCCTGCTGTCCGTGCTGCGGTTCATCATGACGTTCAACAAATTCGACGACATCTATCTGCTCACCGGCGGTGGATCGGGCACGGACGTAGTAGCCGTCCGCGTCTACGACTTCCTCACCTCCCGCTTCGACGTCGGAGCGGCGTCGGCACAGGCCCTGGTGCTCGCCGTCGTCCTCATGGCGCTGCTGGGCATCTACTTCAAGTTCTTCGGCAAGAAGGTTCAGGAGGAGTCGGCATGACCGCCCCGTCGATGACCCGCGAGCGGACGACCGAGCCCGCCCGGACCGCTCCGCCCGCACGCCCCCGCCGGACCCTGACCCGCGCCCAGTTCGAGGAACGGTTCTTCGGAGTGCTCCGCTGGATCGTGATCGCGTTCCTCGCGGCCATCACGATCGTGCCCTTCTACTACATGCTGATGCTGTCGGTGAAGCCCATCGACGCACTCCTCCTGGACCCCGGCAACCTCTGGGTCTCCGCCAAGGACTTCACCCTCGCCACGTACGAGAGCGTCCTGAAACCGACCTCCGAGGGCGGCCAGGGCTTCCTCGGCATGCTGCTCAACTCGGCGCTCGTCGCCGTGGCCACGGTCCTGCTGACCCTCGCCGCCGCCGTTCCCGGCGCCTACGCCGTCAGCCGGCTGAAGTTCTTCGGCAACCGGCACGTCAGCGCGCTCTTCCTGGCCGTCTACCTCTTCCCGGCCACCCTGCTGGCGGTGCCGCTCTTCGTGATGTTCGCGAAGATGGGCCTCTCCGGCAGCCTGGTGGGACTGGCCGTCGTCTACATCGCCCAGACGGTGCCGGTCTCGATCTACATGCTGAAGAACTACTTCGTGACCATCCCCTTCAGCATCGAGGAAGCCGCCGCGATCGACGGTGCCTCCCGCCTCCAGACCGTACGCAGGATCATCCTGCCGCTCGCGCTGCCGACCCTCATGGCCACCGGGCTCTACGTCTTCATGATCGCCTGGAACGAATTCCTGTTCGCGCTGCTCTTCCTGGCGGCCGATCCGGACAAGTGGACCGTCTCCCTGGGGCTCCAGCAGCTGGCCAACGGCATCGAGGTGTCCAAGACCGTACTGATGGCCGGGTCGGTGGTCCTCACCATCCCCGTGGTACTGCTGTTCTTCGCCGCCGAGCGGCTCCTGACCGAAGGACTGACCAGCGGCGCTGACAAGGGCTGAGCACAGGTCAGGGACGGTACGGGGCCGCGCGCGGGCGGCAGGACAGACCCCGGGTACGGGACGGAACAGGACGAGGGTGGCGGCGGGGATGGCAGGAAATCAGGCAAGCGCGGGACATCTGCTGCGGCTCATCCGCAGCGGAGAGGCCACCACACGGGGCGAACTGCAGCAGGCCACAGGGTTGTCGAGGTCGACCGTCGGCAGCCGGCTCGACCAGCTCTTCGGAGCCGGCTGGCTGCGCGGCGCCACCGGCACGTCCACCGGCGGGCGTCCCTCCGCCCGGCTGGAGTTCGACCCCACCCACGCCGTGGTGCTCGTCGCCGACCTCGAAACCCGGCACGGCCGCGCCGCCGTCCTGGACCTGTCCGGCACGGTCCTCGCCGAGCACACCGGTGAACTGGTCATCGCCGACGGCCCCGAGCCGGTCCTGGACCGGCTCGCCCGCTGGTTCGGCCCGCTCCTGGAACGGGCAGGCACCACACCGGACCGGGTGTGCGGGATCGGCCTGTCCGTGCCCGGCCCGGTCGACTGGGAGTCCGCCCGGATCGTGCAGCCCCCGATCATGCCCGGATGGGACGGCTTCCCGGTGCGCGAGCGGCTGCGGGACGCCTTCGCCGAGCACGTGGGGACGCCGCAGGGCGGTGACCCGCTCCCCGTGTTCGTCGACAACGACGCCAACCTGATGGCCCTGGCCGAGCAGCGCGAGAACCACCCCGGTTGCGCCGCCTTCGTGCTGATCAAGGCCTCCACCGGAATCGGCGCCGGAGTGGTCGTGGGCGGCGAGGTGTACCGGGGGATCGACGGCGGGGCGGGCGACATCGGCCACATCCGGCTCCACGACCGCCCCGACGCCCTGTGCATGTGCGGCTCCTACGGCTGTCTGGCGGCCGTCGCCAGCGGACGGGCCATCGCCGGACAGCTCACTGCCGCCGGTGTCCCCACCGCGTCCGGCTCCGACGTGCGCGAACACCTCGCGGCGGGGAACCCGGCCGCGGTCCGGCTCGCCCGCGAGGCGGGACAGCGCATCGGCGAGGTACTCGTCACGGTCGTCACCCTGCTCAACCCGGGCGTCCTGATGCTCGGCGGCGACCTGGCGGGGACCCCCTTCCTCACCGGCGTACGCGAACTCCTCTACCAGCGGGCCCTGCCGCGAACCACCGCCAACCTCCAGGTGACCACCTCCACCCTCGGCGACCGGGCCGCCCTTCTCGGGGCGGCCGCGATGGTCGTCGACCACCTCTACGCGCCCGACCGGGCCGACATCCGGCTCACCGCCCTCGCCCGCCGCGCCGCGACCGTCTGACCCGCACGCCTGCCGGCTCACGCCCACCGCCCCCGCACCACCCACGGAGAAGCGCCATGTCCCACATCCTTGACCCGTCCCGGGACGACCGGCCCCACCCGCCGGTCCGCGTCGGGCTGGTCGGCGCCGGTCCGTGGGCCCGCGCCATGCACGCACGGATGCTGGCCGCCGGGCCCGAGACCGCACTGACCGCGGTCTGGGCCCGACGACCGGAGGCGGCCGCCGAACTGGCGCAGGCCCACGGCGCCCGGGCCGCCGGTTCGTTCGAGGAACTCCTCGACCACTGCGAGGCGGTCGCCTTCGCCGTGCCGCCCGCCGTCCAGGCGGGGCTGGCCGTACGGGCGGCCGCGGCAGGCCGGGCACTGCTGCTGGAGAAACCCCTGGGCGCCGACCTCGCCGCGGCCCGTGCCGTCGCGGAGGCCGTCGCCGAACACGGCGTCATCTCACAGCTCGTCCTCACCAAGCGCTACCACCCGGCGACCCGGGCCTTCCTCGCCGAGGCGGCCACCCGCGAGTTCATCGGAGCCCGGTCCTGCTACCTGCACGGCGCCTTCCTCGGCGGCGAGTTCGCGACGGGCTGGCGACTGGAGCACGGTGCGCTGCTCGACCTCGGACCCCATCTGCTGGACCTGCTGGACAGCGCGGTCGCGCCGATCGTCTCGGTACGCGGCACCGGCGACCCGCGCCGCTGGATCGAGCTGACCTGCGAGCACGAGAACGGCGCGGTCAGCCAGGCGTCGCTCTCGGGCAGCGTCGGCCTGTCCCGCACCCGGACCCGGGTCGAACTCTTCGGTCCCGGCGAGGAACTCGTCTACGACACGGCGGGCATCGACCACGAGGAGTGCTGGCCGGTGCTCCGGCGCGAGTTCGCCACCGCCGTCCGGACCGGGACCGGGACCGGCATCGACGCGGCCAGGGGCCTGCGCCTGCAGGAACTGCTCGATCAAGTGGGAGTGTCCTGACCCACCGGGCCCGCCGGCCCATCGGCCCGCCGAACCGGCCGGCCCACTCTGCGGCGGGCCGGGACGGAAGTCATACGGCTGTCCCGGCTCCCGGCCGGACCGATGACCTGCGCAGCCGGGCGCCTCAGTCGCCCTGCGAGTTCGGCGAGCGGGGCGGAAGCTGCGCAGTGTCGAGGAAGAAGGCGTCGATCTGCTGGACGGACTTGATGAACGCGTCGAGGCTGACGGGCTTGGTGACGTACGCGTTGACGTGCTGGCGGTAGGCGTCGTTGACGTCGTCGGGGGCGGCGGACGTGGTCAGCACCACCACGGGAATGCCGCAGAGGGCGGCGTCGTCCTTGAGTACGGCCAGCAGCTCGCGGCCATTCATCCGAGGCATGTTGAGATCGAGGACGATGAGGTCGGGCCGCTCCTTGTCCGGGTCGCGCAGGTGCTGCAGGGCGGCGATGCCGTCAGTGACCTGCTCGATGGTGCGAGCCATGCCGCGCTCCACCAGGGCCTCCTCGATGAGCAGCGCGTCCGCCGGGTCGTCCTCGACGAGGAGGACGCTGTAGGGGCGGTCGGTGGGGAAAGCGTTCACGCTGGTGCTCCGGTGATCTCGGGTGGGGAGGGGACGGGTGGGAGGCTCGGCGGTGAAGACCAGGCCCGGCCAGCGCCTGCGGGCGCCCTGGCGGCTGATCCCCCACGCCGCCCCGAGCTGCGGGTAGTTCGCGCCCGCTCTGGCCGCCGCCGAAGCCTCGACCTGAGCCTGCCGGCTGACCGCCCTGCTCAAGTGGGCCAGCACGCGTAGCCGGGCGAGCGAGTCGACGCCCTCGGGACCCGCGCCCTGCTGCGCTGCCGGGAAGCGACCGTCCCATGCCTGCTGGGCGATCTGCTGGGCGAGCTCCTGGACGCCACTGCCGGCGAGCAGGTCCAGCATCTCGTTGTCGGCAGGGCAGAGGTCGTCCATAGGCGCAGCGTAAGTCCTCACACGGGCCCGCGACAACAAACGTTGTCGCCGGCGGTACTCTGTTCCGGCTCGGAGCGCTCCGGGCTCGCGAACCGAGGAGTACACGCCGTGGGCCTGGGCAATGCCGCGCACACCGGGAACCCGAAGAGACCCGTGACCGCAGGATGGACGACGCGCCGCTGGCTGGGCGTGAGCACGGCGATCGCGCTCACGCTGCTGCTCGCGTTCATGCTGTGCGGAGGCTGGGTCCTGGCCCGGTCGACCGCGATCAACACCCGCCTCGTCGACCACTCCACTCCCGCACTCATCGCCTCGATCCGGCTGGAGAGCGCCCTGGTCAACCAGGAGACGGGCATCCGGGGCTACGGCTCGACCGGGACGGAAACCTTCCTCGCCCCCTACCGCGACGGCTTGGCACAGCAGAAGGAAGCCGTACGCGACCTGCGCGCCGCGATCGACGGCGACCCGGAGACGGAGCGGAACCTCGCCCAGGTCGAGAAGCTCGCCGGCCGCTGGCAGGACCGGCTCGCCCGGCCAGTCGCCGCCGCCTCCGACCCGAAGGCGGAGGCCGCCGCCCGCGCACCGGAAGGGAAGGCCCTCTTCGACTCGGTACGAACGGCGATATCCACCCAGCAGGACCACCTGGAAGCCCAGCGGGCGCAGGCACGTGTCGATCTGCAGGGCGCCCGCAACCTCCGGAACTGGTCCTTCAGTGCCATCGCCGCGGCCATCCTCGCGCTCACCGCGTCCGTCTTCACCGGACTGCGCCGGGGCGTGACCGGTCACCTGGACCGCCTCTCCGGCCACGTCCGCGTCGTCGCGGGCGGTGACTTCGACCATCCGGTGACCGGCACAGGGCCGGCGGACCTGCGACAGCTCGCCGCGGACGTCGAGAGCATGCGCGCCCGCCTCGCCGCCGAGCTCGCCTTCCGCGACAGCACCCAGACACACCTGACCGCCCAGGCCGAGGAACTGCGCCGCTCCAACGCCGAACTGGAACAGTTCGCCTACGTCGCCTCGCACGACCTCCAGGAGCCGCTGCGCAAGGTCGCCAGCTTCTGCCAGCTGCTGGAACGGCGCTACGCCGCGAACCTCGACGAGCGCGCCGGCCAGTACATCGCCTTCGCCGTCGACGGGGCGACCCGCATGCAGGGCCTCATCAACGACCTGCTGGCCTTCTCGCGCGTCGGCCGGCTCTCGACCGAGCACCGCAGCGTCGACCTCGACGAGCGGTTCGAGCACACCGTCAGCTCGCTGAGCGTGGCCGTCGAGGAATCCGACGCGGTCATCACGCACGACCCGCTGCCGACCCTGTACGGGGAGCCCAGCCAGCTCGGCATGCTGCTCCAGAACCTCCTCACCAACGCGGTCAAGTTCCGCTCCCCGGATCGCTCCCCGGTGATCCACCTGGGCTGCCGGCCCGTCGAGGACGGCTGGGAGTTCGCGATCACCGACAACGGCATCGGCATCGACACCGAATTCGCCGAGCGCGTCTTCGTGATCTTCCAGCGGCTGCACACGCGCGAGGAGTACACCGGCAACGGCATCGGGCTGGCTCTGTGCAAGAAGATCGTGGAGTACCACGGCGGCAGGATCGCCGTCGACCCGCTCCACGCGCCCGGCACCCGGATCGTCTTCACGCTCCCGCAGTCACCTCCGCCCGGACCGCTGACGCACCCCTTGGACACCCCGCACGGTGGCTCACCCTCGTAGCCCAGCAGGGAGTGCAGCTCCGCCGGTCCGACGGGTGTTCCGCGATCGGCTCGGCGAGAGTTCTGGCCGGGGTGGGGGAGTGGGGGAACTCTGCACGCCACTTGCCGCGACCGGGGTTAAGGATCGCCGGAGAGGGGGCACAGAAAAGGGCGCGTATTCATCCCACGACATCCCACGAAGGAGAGTCATGGCAGTCGCCGGCAGCCCTCGATACACCGTTCCGGGTCTCAGCACCAAGGACGGCAAGCAGATCATCTCGCTCTTGAGCCTGCGCCTTCACGCGCTCAACGATCTGGCGCTCACCCTCAAGCACATCCACTGGAACGTGGTGGGCCCGCATTTCATCGCCGTCCACGAGATGCTTGATCCTCAGACCGTGGCGGTCAGGGGAATGGCCGACGACACGGCAGAGCGGATTTCCGCACTCGGGGGCGAACCGCATGGCACCCCCGGCGCCCTGGTCGCCGAGCGGACCTGGCACGACTACAGCCTCGGCCGCGCGGACGCCATGGCGCACCTGGGCGCCCTGGACCTCGTATACACCGGCATCATCACCGAGCACCGCTCCGCAGCCGCCAAGGCCGGCGCGCTCGATCCCGTCACCGAGGACCTGCTCATCGAGCACCTGCGTTCCCTGGAGCAGTTCCAGTGGTTCGTCCGCGCCCATCTGGAGAGCACCGGCGGTTCTCTGTCCACGGCCGGAGCCAAGACGGAGCGGCAGGCCGCCAAGGCCGCAGCCCCCGCCCGTAAGCCGGCCACCAAGCGGGCCGCGAAGAAGACCGGCGGCTCCAAGGCCTGAGCGGTTCCCGCCCGGTTCCGGTGCGCGCACCCGGCGCACCGGAGCGCCGGCCTCACCGTGTCGTCCCATGACTGACCGGTACCCAAGAGGTTAGGAGCAGAGCCATGAGTTCCTTCCGAGAGGTGTTCGCGCGCCGGCAGTCGTTCTCCCGCGTGGCCACGTATGCGGGCTCGGCTGCGGCTGTCACCGCCGCCGCGGCGCTCGGGGCGGCAGCCGTGGACCCGGACAGCCGCTGGTACAAGAGCCTCAGGAAACCGGCCTGGCAGCCCCCGTCCTGGGCCTTCGGCGCCGTGTGGACGCCCTTGTACCTCTCGATCGCGGGTGCTGCCGGGCACGCCCTCGTCCGCACACCGGTCGGGAAACGCAGTCAGGTGGCAGGCTCACTCGCCGTCAACCTCGCCCTCAACGCGGGCTGGAACTGGCTGTTCTTCAAGGCCCACAGCCCGAAGGCCGCCCTTGCGGGAACGAGCGCCCTCGTAGCGAGCAACGCCCAGCTCATGCACCAGATCTCGAAGCATGATCGGGCCGCTGCCGTCGCCCTGTCCCCCTACGCACTGTGGTGCTGCTTCGCCACCGCTCTCAACGCCGACATCGTCCGCAAGAACGCGTGATTGCGCCCGCACGCCCTTGAACGCGGCGAGGTTCTACGGCAGATTCCTCGGACGAGGTTCATGATCCGGGTGGTCGGGAACCGAGCGCGGAGAGGTCGGTCATGCGGACGGCGGTCAGCCCATGGGTGATTGACCGCACGTCACCTCTGCCAGGCCTCGGCCACCGACCGGGCCAGTGCACCGGCCTGGGCGTGGCCCGCGCGGGCGGCAGCCGGTCGGCGCGTGTCGTCCGTCATGTCGCGGCCCATGATGCGGCGCGCAGCGCGGTCCGGGGACAGCAGGACGACGCGCGCCCCCTCGCCGGACAGCTCCGCGGCCTGCTGCGCGGCGCTCGGATGCGGCCCGACCGCCCGGGGTATCGGCACTACCGCCAGCACCCGCCGGTACCCCCGTGCGAGGTGGAGGTTGGCGGTCGAACGACTGCCGCCGTCCATCCAGCGCCGACCCGCCACGGTGACCGGCGGCCACACGACGGGCACGGCGCAGCCGGCCGCGACCGCTTCGAGCAGTGTCACCCCTGAGCGTGAGTCGAACAGCTCGACCTGGCCGGTCCGCGCGTCGACCGCGGTGATCCGTAGCTCCTGCTCCGGCCAGTCGCGGACGTCGCCCAGCAGCGCGCCGACCGTTTCGAAGACGTCCGACTCCGGGCCGGTGCGGGCGTGCAGCGCTGCCCGGGCGAGGCGTTCGACGGATCGCTGGGGATCGCGGGAGCCGAGCGCCGCCCAGAGGAAGCGTGCCGTCTGGCGCGCCGTCACCGGCAGGCGGACCGCGTCCGCTCCGGAGAGCTGGCGCTCGTACAGCTCCGCCGCCGGGACGCCGGCCAGGAGCCGGGACCCGAAGACGGCGCCGGCGGAGGTGCCGATCACGACGTCGGCGCTGCGGTGATCGATCCCGGCCTCGGCGAGCCCGGCCAGCGCCCCGGCCAGCCAGGCCCCACCCACCGGCCCGCCGCCCCCGAGTACGAGTGCGGTGTCGGACATGCTTCTCCCTCCCGGCGCGCGCCCACGGACGCGCGCCCACGGACGCCCGCCCACGGACGTCCCTCCGCGGCGATCGAAACGGGGAGTGGTCCCCGTTTGCTCGACCGACGATAACATCCGTACCGGGGAATACCGGGGAACACTCCCCGGTACGGAGCGAGAGGGAGACATGATGGGCGACCGTCCACCGGCCAGGCGCCGCGATGCGCTGCGCAACCGGAAGCTGCTGTCCGACAAGGCCCGCGAGGTCTTCGCCGAACAGGGCCTGGATGCCCCACTGGATGAAATCGCCCGGCGGGCAGGCGTCGGCAACGCCACCCTCTACCGCCATTTCCCGACCCGCGCCGCGCTCGTCGATGAGGTCTTCCGGGACGCACTCACCGAGACCACGGCGGCGGGAGAGCGGGCACGGACCGCCGAGGACGCATGGAGGGGACTGACGGAATACCTGCAGACGGTGTTCGTCGGTCTGGCCGCGGACCGCGGCACCAACGACCTCATGACCACGAACCTGGAAGGTGTCACTGCCCTGGAGGCGATCCACGCCCACAACCGCACAACCATCGACGGGTTGCTCCGGCGCGGTCAGGAACAGGGCACCGTTCGGGCGGACCTCACCACCGAGGACCTGCTCCTCATGCTGGCAGCGCTGGGCCGGGCTGTTCCCGCGCTCACTTCGATCACCTCGGATGCCTGGCTCCGCCCACTGACCCTGCTTATGGACGGTCTTCGCGCCCGCCCGGCCACGCCCCCGCTGCCCACACCGGCCCTCACTTCCGCCCAGCTCCACGAGGTGCTGCTGAACCTGGGTCCGCACAGGCGGCGTTGACCGGCTCCGGGGGAGCCGATGGGTCGCGCGTGGTCACTCCGTGCCGGCCCGTGCCGCGTGCGTACGGTGCCAGTACGAACGCGCGGCGACGGTCAGCGCGCCCCCGTAGACGGCGAACGCGCCCAAGCCGATCCAGGCGACCAGCAGCGCATCGCCCGAGGAGTGGAAGTCACCGCGCCGCATCGTCACCGCGCCGGACGTGGCCAGGGCCGCGTAACCGACGCCGAACAGCCCGTACGGAGCCAGGGTGGCGGCGCCGACCAAGGCAGGGCCCAGGGGGAGCCAGCGGGGGACGCGCCGGCCGCGCAGCAGCAGCGTCCAGCGTGGGAAGACCTGGCCCCACGGGCGGACCAGGCCCCACAGCAGGAAGACGCCGAGCGCCGCCAGCAGCACGGTGCCGTCCAGGCCCCAGGACTCCAGGGCGAGCCAGGCCCCTGACGCACCGTTGCGCTTGGAGATCGCGAGCATCTCCTCGCCGGACATCCCGGCGAAGGTGCCGCCGTACGCCCAGACGAGCTTCATCGCGGCGTACGGGAGAAAGGCGGCCGTCCCGGCCGAGGCGGCGAGCTGGACCGGCCGGGGGGCGGCCGAAGGGGCCCGCACGGCAACCGCGGTGGGCGAGTGGTGGAGGGACCGGGCAGTGGCCGCGAGAAGCGCGACCCCGGCCCCTGCCAGCGCGTGGTTCGCAGCGGCCACCCCGCTGTCCACCCCCTGACCGAACACCAGCGTGATGAGGTCCATCAGCAGACCGAACGCGGCGAGTCCGGCCGGCACGCAGCACACCCACAGCAGCACCCGCAACGCGGGCAGCGGTCCGTACCGCGCGACCGCACCACAGGCCAGGGCCGTCAGCGCCCCCAGACCCACGGCCCCCCAGGCCAACGCCGGAGGCCCGGACCTGCTGCCCAGGTAGAGCAGCGGCGTACCGCTGAGCGCGCAGGAGAGGCCGAAGCCGGCGTACACCACCGCCCACGCCGTCGTGGCCCGGGCAACCCGGTCCGGCCGGCCCTGCCACCACCTGCGCCAAGGCGCCCTTGTCGTTCCCGTCGCACCGACCATGCGCCGACTCTCGCACCGGCCGCCGCAGCGTGGCATCAGCTGCAGGAACGAGCCCTCTCCGCCGGGCGGGTGAGCACTCCCTACGCCCCGGGGACGTCCCATGCAGTCCTGCGGGACGTCTCATGCAGTCCTGCGTCGCAGCTGACCACGGGTGGGCCGCCGAGCTGAACCGTCATCAATGGACCTACAGACCAAGCTGGTTGGACAGGCAGGTATCGGCTCCCCGCGGGCCGGGCCTCAGAGAAGTACGGGAAGGGAGGTGAGACCGCGAACGAGGCGGGTCCGGCGCCACTCCAACCGCTCGGCCGGTGCGGCGAGCCGGATGTCGGGGAAGCGGGTCAGGATCGCGCGTAGGGCGATGTGCGCTTCGGCCTTCGCGAGCGGTGCGCCGATGCAGCGGTGGATGCCGTGGCCGAAGCTGAGGTGGCCGGTCGCGTCTCGGTCCAGGTCGAGCCGGTCCGGCGTCGGAAAGCGTTCCGGGTCGCGGTTGGCGGCTCCGAGTGCGACCAGCACGGGTACACCCGCCGGGATCTCGGTATCGCCCAGGGTGAGGGCTTCGGTGGAGAACCGGAAGGTCGAAGTGCTGACCGGTGCGTCGAAGCGGAGCAGTTCGTCCAGCGCCTGCGGGATGGTCTCCGGGTTGCTGCGCAGACGTGCCAGCTCGGCCGGGTGCCGCAGCAGGGCCAGGGCGGCGTTGCCGAGGAAGTGGGTGGTCGTCTCGTGGCCGGCGACGAGCAGCAGTACGGCAAGGGAGACCAGTTCGTCCTCGTCCAGACGGTCCTCGCCGTCGCGTGCGGCGATGAGGCGGTCCAGGAGTGAATCGCCCGGCCGGAGCCGCTTCGACGCGATGAGGCCGGTCATGTATGCAGCGACGGCGTACGAGGCGGCGTCGGTGCGCTCCGGCTCCCCGGCGGCGAACAAGTCGGCTGACCAGTGCCGAACCTGCGACCGGTCGTTCTCCGGAACACCCAGCAACTCGCAGATCACCATGACCGGCAGAGGAACGGTGAGGTCGGCGACGAGGTCGACCGGGCCGTCGGAGGGCCATCGGTCCAGCAGTTCGTCGGTCAACCGGATGAGGAAGGGGCGGAGCGCGGAGACGGCGCCGCTGGTGAACGCACCGTTGACCAGCTTGCGGAGCCGGGTGTGCTGGGGCGGGTCGCCTGCCAGCATGTTGTGCGCGACGGCGGGATGCAGTCGACGCTTCGATTCCTTGCCGGCGAAGAAGGCGGCGGTGTCCTTGGAGAGCCGAGGGTCGCTCAGAGCCTGCCGGGCTTCCGCATAGCCGGTGACCAGGTAACTGTGGCGTCCGCTCGACCCGGATGCCACAGCCTGCACGGGGCAGTCGGCGCGCATGGCCGCGTACGCGGCGTACGGGTCGCGGGCGGACCGGCTGTCCTTGGCGGGGTCGTTCATGGTCTCAGGCTCCAACCGTGTGTGGCAGGGCAGGCCATCATCGGCGACACGCGACACGCGACACGCGGCACGGCGGTTGCGGCGTGGTTCGCCGGCCGCGGATTGCGGGACGGTCCTTGGCCCGCCGGTGGGGAGTCCCCTGGCAGGATGGCGGCATGGAACGTGTGCTGGGAATCGGTGGGTACTTCATGCGGGCGGCAGACCCGGTGGCCCTGGGTGCGTGGTACCGCGACTGTCTGGGTCTGGATGCCGATGAGCACGGTCTGTGGCGTCAGGGAGCCGGGCCGACGGTGTTCGCGACGTTCGAGTCCGAGACCGACTACTTCGGGCCCCGCGCCCAGCAGACCATGCTCAACTTCCGGGTGCGCGACCTGGATGCGATGCTCGCGCAACTGCGCGCCGGCGGAGCGGTTGTGGCCGAAGAGACGCAGGACATGGAGGGCGTCGGCCGATTCGGCTGGGTCACCGATCCTGAAGGCAACCGGATCGAGCTGTGGCAGCCCGTCCGATCCTGAGCCGGCAGGGACTTTTCGGGGACTCAAGCTCTGTCGGGGGACTCGCGCGGGACGATCCGGATTGGGGACCGATGAGCCGCCCGTGACAGAGCTGGAAGCAGGGAAAGAGCAGTACCTGTTCAGGGCCGGTGCTCCGGTCGCCGTTCCGCTCTCATGCCGCTCCCGGCCCCCGCCGCCCCTTGTAGTTGATCTTCATGGTGTCCATGTCCGTGGTGGACGAGCGCAGTTCGCCGTGCCCGTAGCCACGCCCACGCAGGTAGGTCTCCGCCCGGTCCTCGGCGATCGCGGCCGCCATCTCCTCGCCGTCCGCGGCGTCGGACACCACCACGTACCGGAAGCTGAAGTGCTTGAGCACACGGTCGTAGGTGAGCGACCCCTCCTCGCTGAACTGCATGGCCGCCAGGCCGTGCTCCTCCACCTCGGCCAGCAGCCGCTCGCGCGCCGCGTCCGTCAGTCCGTCCCAGGTGCCGCGCACGATCACCCGGTAGGTGTGCTGCGTGCTCATCGTCTTTCCACCGTCTCCGTTGCGTCCCGCAAACCGTCTGAGGGGCAAGCCTACGGTCGGGCGGGCACGGCGCCACCGGATTATTCGGCCCGCTCGCACACCTTGCGACCTGGCATGACGGCCCGGCGGCAGGAGCCCCGCGCCCCGTGGAGTCCCGGGCGCGAGGTTCGGCGGCCGGTGCCTTTGCCGAAGTCTGACGGCTGGGCCCCTGGCCCGGGCGGCCGCCAGCGTGTTCCATGGTCATCGGGGGGCGCCCGGACCTGCGGCGGCCCGCGCGAGGAGCGAGGTTGCCTTGGCCACCACCGTACGACGTGCCGTACTGACCCTGCCCGCCGCGGCGACGGGACCGGAGAATCCGCTGCCCGCGCTGCGGCCCCTCGACGAGATGCATGTCGTCGACGACCGTGACCGGGCCGGCCTGCCCCGCGACATGGCCCGGCAGATAGGCCACGAACCCCTGGCCACCGTCCTTCCCGTGCGCATCCTCGACGGCTACGCCCGCGAGCGCACCCCCACGGACCTCGACGCGATCGTGATCGAGAACGACCGGCTCCGCGCAACCGTGCTGCCCGGGTTCGGCGGCCGCATCCACTCCCTCCTCCACAAGCCGACCGGGCGCGATCTCGTCTACGCCAACCCCGTACTGCAGCCCGCCGACTTCGCGCTCAACGGCGCCTGGTTCTCCGGCGGCATCGAGTGGAACATCGGCGCGACGGGCCACACCACACTGTCCTGCGCCCCGGTGCACGCCGCCCGGGTCCGCGCGCCCGACGGCGGGGAGATGGTCCGGCTCTGGGAGTGGGAGAGGCTGCGCGACCTGCCGTTCCAGGTCGACCTCTGGCTGCCCGACGACTCCGACTTCCTCCACGTCGGGGTACGCATCCGCAATCCGCACGAGCACTCCGTCCCCGTCTACTGGTGGTCCAACATCGCCGTACCCGAGGGTGAGCACACCCGGGTGCTGGCCCCCGCCGACGAGGCCTGGCACTTCGGCTACGAGCGGACACTGACCCGCGTCCCGGTGCCGGAGAGCGGTTCGGTCGACCGCACGTACCCGCTGCGCAGCGACTTCCCCGCCGACTACTTCTACGAGGTCCCCGACGATGCCCGCCGCTGGATCGCCTCCCTCGACGAGAGCGGCCACGGACTCGTCCAGACCTCCACCGACCTGCTGCGCGGCCGCAAGCTCTTCCTCTGGGGCAGCGGACCCGGCGGCCGCCGCTGGCAGGAATGGCTCACCGAGCCCGGCACCGCCGGCTACGCCGAGATCCAGGCCGGACTCGCCCGCACCCAGCTGGAACACGTACCGCTGCAGCCGGGCGGTGAGTTCAGCTGGCTGGAGTCGTACGGGCCGCTGTCCGCGGACCCCGCCACCGTGCACGGCGACGACTGGTCCGAGGCCCGCGCGGAGGCCGAGCGGCGGCTGGCCGCAGCCCTGCCGCGCGCCGATGTGGACGCTGCTTACGAGGCCTGGCGCGGCTGCGCCGACACCGAACCGGGTGAGGTGCTCGCCACCGGGTCCGGCTGGGGCGCGCTCGAGGTGCGGCGGGCCGGACACAAACTGCCCGGCACTCCCTTCGCCGAGTCCACACTCGGTGAACAGCAGGCGCCCTGGGTGGAGTTGCTGGAGCAGGGAGCATTCCCCGAGCCGCGCCGGGTGGCGCCGCCCGGACCCTCCCTGGTCTCCCCGCACTGGCGCGACATGCTGGAGACGGCCCCCGCCGAACCGCTCACCGAATACCACCTCGGCGTCGCCCAGTGGCACGCGGGCGACCGTGCGCAGGCGGTCCGCAGCTGGGAGCGCGGGCTGGCCCTGGCGCCGTCCCGCTGGCCGCTGCTGCGCTGCCTCGCCGTCGCCGCCCAGGAGGGCGGGCAGCGCGACCGGGCCGCCGACCACTACGCGGAAGCCTTCGACGACCTCTGCGCCGAGCGCCGCGACGACGGTGAAACCTGGACGGCGGCCACCGCCGCCCTCGGCCGGGAGGCGATCGAGGCGCTGTTGGCGGCGGACCGGCCCGGACCGGCCCGCACGGTCTGGGCGGGGCTGCTCCCGGACGTCCGCGGCCGGGGACGCTTCCGCCTGCTGGAGGCCCGCCTGCTGCTCGCGGAGGGTGACCGCGCGGCCGCCCGTGCACTGTTCGACCAGGGCTTCGAGGTCGCCGATCTGCGGGAGGGTGCGGAGGTCCTGGACGAGGTGTGGGCCGAGCTCACGGACGAGCCACTGCCGGACATCTACAACTACCGCATGCGACCGCGCGCCTGACGACTGATCAGGTCACTGCGTTGCGGTCGACGTACTCGAAGACCGAGCCGTCCGGGTGGACGGCGATCAGATTGCGGCCGACGGGGGTCGGGACGGGGCCCGCGATGATCCGGGCGCCCACCCGGTCCAGCGAGGCATAGGCCTCGTCGACGTCCTTTACCGCGATCGTCGCCGTCACCTTCCGCAGGATCTCCAGCTCGGACTCGGGGCCGCTCATCAGCAGGAAGCAGCTGATGGCGGCTACGGACACCCCGCCGCGCTCGAACCGCAGCGCCGAACTGCCCGTGAGGTCCTCGTAGAAGGCCACCGCGGCCTCCAGGTCGTCGACGCAGATACGCAGCGTGGTTCCCAGGATATCCATGCCGAACAGGGTAGTTGGCCGGTCAGCGGCGTGTGATCGATTCGGCCGGGGGAGGTGCCCCGGGCGCCTGGGCGCCCGGGGACCGGTGTGCTTCAGGCGCGGCAGAGCAGCTCGCCGTGCGGGACCATGAACCAGCCGTCGCCCTGCTCGCCCCAGGTGCGCCATGCCTCGGAGATCTCGGTCAGCTGCGCGGCGGTCGCGTGGCCGCCGTCAACCGCCAGCTTCGCGTAGCTCGAGCCGACGGTACGGTCCGCCCACAGGCCGCTCCACCAGGCCCGGCTCTCCGGGGTGGCGAAACACCAGGAGCCGGCCGTGGGTGTGATGTCGGTGAAGCCGGCCTGCCTGGCCCAGGAGAGCAGCCGGCGGCCCGCGTCCGGCTCGCCGCCGTTGGCGCGGGCCACCCGGCGGTACAGCTCCAGCCAGGCGTCCATGACCGGCGCCTCGGGGTACCAGGCCATGGCGGCGTAGTCGCTGTCGCGGGCCGCGACGACGCCACCGGGACGGCAGACCCGTCGCATCTCGCGCAGCGCCTGCACCGGGTCGCCGACGTGCTGGAGTACCTGGTGGGCGTGGACCACGTCGAAGGAGTCGTCGGGAAAGTCCAGGGCGTGCACATCGGCGGTGGCGAACTCGACGTTCTCCAGACCGCGTTCGGCTGCCGCCTCGGCCGCCTGGTCCAGGATCTCCCGCGTGGTGTCGACGGCCGTCACCCGGCCGGGGGCGACCAGCGCGGCCAGATCCGCGGTGATGGTGCCCGGACCGCAGCCGACGTCGAGCACGCTCATGCCCGCACGCAGTTCACCGAGGAGGTAGCCCGCGGAATTGGCGGCGGTGCGCCAGCGGTGCGAACGCAGCACCGACTCGTGGTGGCCGTGGGTGTAGACAGCGGTCTCCTTGGGCATGACCGTGCATCCTCTCTCGAAACGCGAACCGCCAAGCGCTGATCGGTAAGGCCACGGTACGCCCGGCTGCCGAATGATGAGATGGCCATCTTGCGATGTGGACGCGTGGCCGGTGCCGCGGGCACACGCCGAAGGGCGGCCGACTCGGCGTCGGCCGCCCCTCGTTCGCCCCGTGCGGGCCGCTCTCAGACCTGCATCGGGCAGTAGACCGTCAGGGCTTCGGGCAGTTTGTCGATCATCAGCTCGCGGTGGCTGTGCGCGACCTCTCCGTCGTACGCGTACGGCGTTCCGGGCTTCAGCCCCGCGATCCGTACCCGGTGGCGGCGGACGGCGGCATGCATGGGGGAACGCGTCAGCGGCCCCGCGACGGCGGCCGCCAGCAACCTCAGCCCCGGGGTCCGCCCACCGTGCACGACCCGTACGTCCAGCAGCCCGTCTGCGAGGTTGTGCCGGCGGCCGGGTGCCGGCCCCACCCGCTGGAACGTGCCGTTGCCGACGAACAGCAGCCACAGCGGCCTTCGCCGGCCCTGCAGTTCGGCCTCCAGCGGACGCGCGCCGCGCAGCGCCTCGAAGGCAGCCAGCACGCCGGCCGGCCAGCCCCCGATCCGCGGCGACCAGTGCTCGCGCGTCCGTACCAGCTTCGGGTAGACGCCCAGGCTGAAGGCGTTGAGGAAGTAGCCGTGGGCGCCTCCGGGCCCTTCGGGGCCCGGCCGGAACCGGCCCAGGTCCACCCGGACCGCGTCGCCCACGGCGAGCGCGGCACAGGCGTCCGCCACGGTCTCGATGCCCAGGTCGTAGGCGAAGTGGTTCAGCGTCCCGCCGGGGAACACGGCGAGCGGCAGACCGTGCACGGAGGCCACCGCAGCCGCCCGGTTGACCGTGCCGTCACCGCCGCAGACCCCCAGCGCCCGGCCCCGTCCCGCCGCCTTCTCCAGCTCGTCGGAGAGCTCCGCGGGGCGGCACTCCACCACCTCGGCGTTCGGCAGTGCGACCCGGACCAGGGAGGCCGTCGCCCTCGCTGTCCCGGACTCCTTGTTCACCACGACGACCAGGCCCTGCCCGTCCGGCAGAGCGGGCGCGTGCGCGGGCGGTCTGCCCGGTGCGGGCAGCTGACCACGGGTCGGCACGAGGCCGCGCAGGGCGAAGGCCGCGCCCATGCCCAGTGCCGCGCCGGCCAGCACGTCGCTCGGATAGTGGACGCCGGTGTAGACGCGGGAGGCGGCCACGGAGAGTGCGACGGGCGCGACGACCGCTCCCCAGCCCTTCGACTCGAGCGCCACCCCGGTGGCGAAGGCGGCAGCCGATGCGGCGTGCCCGGACGGGAAGGACGTGGTGATCGGCTGACGCTTGAGCTGCCGTATCACCGGCACCGCGTCCAGTATCGGCCGCTGCCTGCGGACCGCCCCCTTGCCGACGGTGTTGATCGCGGCCGAGGCCACCGCCAGCGAGGCGATCCCGCGCAGCGCGGCCCGCCGGGCCCGTGCGCTGCCGCCGAACGTGGCAATGCCCGCCGCGGCGCCGGCCCACAGCAGTCCGTGGTTGGCGCTGCGGCTGAGCCGGGGCAGTACGGGCTCGGCGGCCGGCCAGTGCCGCTGGGCCAGGTCCTGGAACAGGGCGACATCGCATCGGTGCAGCAGACTCCGCAGTCCGGCGGACTGCGGCCGGCGTGAGGGGTTGTTCGGTGACGACATGGGACAGCGAATACCCTGCCCGGCGGCGGTGAACCAGCAGGCGCGCCAGTGCGCCGCCGAGCTGACCCGGCCGCCTCGGCCACCCGGTGGCTCCGCACACCCGCCATTTTGTGTCATATCGGCACAAGTGGAACTTGTCTCCCGTGCGGCCGGGGTGCCGTACCTCACCCCGTCATTGCCCGGACAAGTGCGCCGCGCTTAGCCTGTGTTCGTGATGCCGGTCACTGACCGGAATGTCGAACGCGAGAGGGTGGTGCACGACCATGGGGCGACTTGTCCCTGCGGTGACCAGGGCGCTGGACGTACTCGAACTCTTCCTCCAGGGCGACGGTACGCTCTCCGCCCCCGAGGTGACCCGCAAGCTCCAGCTCCCGCGCACCACCGTCCATGAGCTGCTGACCACGCTGGCCGCCCGCTCGTACCTGGTCACGACCCCGGACCAGCCGGGCCGCTACCGCCTGGGCGTCCGCACCTACCAGCTGGGCAGCCGGTACGCCGAGCAGCTCGACCTCGCCGCCGAGGGGCAGCAGGTCGCCAGGCAGGTCGCCGAGACGTGCGGGGAGACCGTCCACGTGGCGATCCTGGAGGGGACCGACGTCATCTACATCGCCAAGGTGGACTCCACCCACGCGGTCCGGATGGTGTCGGCGGCAGGCCGCAAGCTGCCGGCCCACTGCACGTCCGTCGGCAAGATGCTCCTCGCGGCCCTGCCGGACCGGGAACTCGACGCCCGTCTCGACGGCCTCGAACTCACCGGCATGACGCCGAACAGCATCACCGACGAAGGGGAGCTGCGCACCGTGCTCGCCTCGGTCCGGGAGCGGGGCATCGCGGTGGAGCACCGGGAGTCCAACCCCGACGTGAGCTGTGTGGCCGCGCCCGTACGGGACCGGACCGGCCGGGTGGTCGCCGCGCTCTCGGTCTCCGTTCCCATGATCCGCTGGACCGAGGAGCGCGAACAGGAGCTGGCAGGTCTCGCGGCCGACGGTGCCGAGGCGCTCTCCGGCCGGCTCGGGCACCACCGGAGGGAGAAGTGAGCCGCCTGCGCCCCGACGTCGCGGTGCGTGAGCACGCCACCCTGGGGAGGGCCCGACCTGGGACCCGGCCGCCGGACGGCTGATCTGGGTCGACATCCTGGCCTCCCGCGTGCACACCTGGGACCCGGCCACCGGGCGGCGTACGGTCATGGCCACCGAACAGCACGTCGGAGCGGCCAAGCCGCGGGCCGGCGGCGGTCTCGTCGTGAACCTGCGCGACGGCATCGGTCTCTACGACGCCGACGGCGCCTTCCGCTGGCTGGTCCACGACGCCGAACCGGGACGCCGCGGAAACGACGCGGCCGTGGCGCCGGACGGCGCCCTGTGGGCGGGCACCATGCGCTACGCCGAGTCGGAGGTGGGCGGCAGCCTCACCCGGATCGCTCCCGACGGTACGGCCACCCGGGTGCTGCCGCTGGTGGCTTGCAGCAACGGCACCGGATGGAGCCCGGACGGCCGGCAGATGTACTACATCGACACGCCGACCCGCCGGATCGACGTCTTCGACGTCGACGGTGAACAGGTGGCGAACCGCCGCCGTTCGCCACCGTGGAGGAGGGAGCGGGCTTCCCCGACGGGCTCACGGTAGACGCGGAGGGGGCCGTCTGGGTGGCCCTGTGGGACGGCGGCGCGCTGCGCCGCTACACGGCCGACGGCACCCTGGACCGCACCGTCGAACTGCCGGTACGACGGCCGACGGCCTGTGCGTTCGGCGGCCGGGACCTGCGTGACCTGTACATCTCCACGGCCCGCATCGGCCTCGACGCCCCGCACCCGCTCTCCGGTTCGCTGCTGGTCATACCGGACGCGGGCCAGGGCATACCCGGCACGGCCTTCGCGGGCTGACAGGCGGGGGGCGCCGGGCGGTTCCGAGGCCACTGGGCGGTTGCTCAGTGGTTCCGAAGCCGCCTGGCGGGCCCGCGCCGCTGGGCAGGTGCGGAGTCCGCCGGGCGGGCCCGGGGTACGGGACCGCCCAGCGGTGGCTCACTGCGTCGGGAAGCGGCGCAGCTTGCCGGGCAGCCGGGAGCCCAGCGGCGACATGTTCCCGTCGGCGCCGTGCCGGGCCAGCAGATCCAGGACGAGCCGGCCGCGCCGGACCCGCTCGCGGGCCGTGTCCAGGGCGACATCACGCAGATGGGCGCCGTACGGGTAGATGCCGGGCGCCTTGGACAGCCCGAACTTCAGATAGAGCGGGGCGCCGCGTCGGATCAGCTCGGCCGCCTCGTACATCCGCACATAGCCGCCGAGGTCGTCCGGGGCCTCGATGTACAGGTCCATCGGAGCGGCCGACACCCGCCGGATCTCCGTGAAGTGAGCGAGCGTCAGGTCGGACGGGATGTTGACCGAGTCCGCGCCGAGCTGTTCGTAGACGGCGTACGACGCCGGGTTCACCGGGCCGATCAGGGCCGACACCTTGAACGTCGTGCCGGCGGGCAGCACGCCCTGCGCGCGGAGCCGGTGCAGCGTCCAGAGCACCCCTTCGTCGGCCACGAGCAGGCAGCTGACGCCCAGTTCGCAGGCCCGTACGGCGTCCTCGACACAGCCGGCCAGGGCGTCGTGGCCGCGGGCGCGCAGCCCGGCCCCGCCCGAGTCGGTCCGGAACGAGGCCCCGGTGTCCCAGCTGCCACGCGGGCCGGTGAACAGGCAGAGCTCGATGCCGCGTTCGGCGCACCCCTCGGCCATCTCGGTGATCTCGGCGTCGCTGAGCATCCAGATGCCGCTGCCCTGGCTGATCCGGTGGACGGGAACGTCGAGCCGCGCGCTCTCCTTCAGGACGACGGAGAGCGCCTCGGGCCCCTCCACCGACGGGATCTCGGTCCGCCAGGTGCCGCCGTCGGGGAAGGCGTGCGGGGAGGCGTCGGCCGGATCGGGGGCCGGGGCGCCGAGCCCGAGCCCGGTGAGCGCGGGTTCGCCGGGGCTCCGGACGCCGGGGCGGGATCCGGACGGGGCGGGGGAAGCGGAGGTCATGAGCGACCTTTCGTGTTCGGTGGGTCGGACGAGGTTCGAGTGAAGGGGGATGCGGGGTGCCGGCCGCCCGCCAGGGATCTGCGCGGCAGCCCTCAGGGACGCATCAGTACCTTTCCCGTCCCCGCGCCGCCGCCCCCGACCAGCGCCACCGCGTCCGCGAAGCGCTCCAGCGGGAACTCGTGGGTGATCAGCGCGGCCGGATCGATCAGCCCGGCGCCGAAGGCCCGTACCGCGTAGGACCAGGACGCCGAGGACGCGCCGAACACGCTGCGCACGGTGAGCTGGCTCAGCGACAGATGCACCGGGTCGATGCCGGTGGCCCCGGGGGCGAACATCCCGGTGAGCAGCACCCGGCCGCCGCGCCGCGCGAGCAGGCACGCGTCCGCGGCGGTGGGCGGGGCCCCCGCCGTCTCCACGACCAGGTCGTACCGGCCGCGCACCTCCGCGGCCTCCTCGGGCGTCAGCGCCTCGCTCGCCCCGAACGCCAGCGCCTGGGCCGCCCGGTCGTCCCGCGGGTCGATCACCGTCAGCTCCGCGGGCGACACCGCGGCCAGCAGCTGCACCGCGAGCAGTCCGAGTGTCCCGGCACCCACCACCGCGATCCGTTCACCCGGTTCGGGCGCACCCGCCCGCACCGCGGCCGCGACCACGGCGGCGGGCTCCAGCAGCGCGGCGCCGCGCAGGTCCGCGTCGTCGGCCAGTGGGTGCAACAGCCGTGCGGGCACCACGACATGGTCGGCGAACGCCCCGGGCCGGGTGAACCCCGTCTCGTCGTACCCCGCCGAGCACAGCGAGGTCTCGCCGCTCCGGCACCGCTCACAGCTGCCGCAGGAGCGGAACCCCTCGGCGACGGTACGGCGGCCGGCCAGCGCCGGATCGACGCCCGTCCCCACGGCCTCGACCACTCCGGACCACTCGTGTCCCGGCACCACCGGGTAGCGCACGTAGTGCGGGTCGCGGTGTCCGTCGTACACCTCGCGGTCGCTCATGCAGATCCCGGCCGCGGCGACCCGGACCCGGACCTCGCCCGGACCCGGCTGCGGAACCGGGCCGGCGGTCAGCCGGTGCTCGCCCGGCCGGTCGATCGTGATCGCCCGGGAACGGGCGGGTTCGTCGCTCACTTGGGCTGCCTCTTCTCCCAGCCGTCGGCCCACAGGTCGAACCGTGCCTGCTGCTGCGGGAATTCGGCGGCGGCGTCCACATCGAGCTCGACGCCGAGGCCGGGAGCGTGGGAGAGCTCGAAGCAGCCGGTCGCGGGGTCGACCTCCGGGGCGCCGCGCACGACCTTCTTGATGTCGGCGTCCGCGAAGTCGTTGAAGTGTTCCAGGATCTTGAAGTTGGGAGTGCAGCCGGCGACCTGGAGGCTGGCCGCCGTCAGGACCGAGCCGCCCACGTTGTGCGGGGCGACCAGCGTGTAGTGGGTCTCGGCGGTCGCGGCGAGCTTCCGCGTCTCCAGGATGCCGCCGATGTGACCGACGTCCGGCTGGATGATGTCGGCGGCCTGCGACTCGAACAGCTCGCGGAACTCGATGCGGTCGTGGATGCGCTCACCGGTCGCGATCGGCACATCGACCTTGCCGGCCACCTTGGCGAGCGCCTTGAGGTTCTCCGGCGGCACCGGCTCCTCCAGCCAGGCCGGCCGGAACGGGGCCATCTCGTGCGCGATCCGTACCGCCGTCGAGGGGCTGAACCGGCCGTGCATCTCGAGCATCAGCTCGGTGTCGGGACCGATCGCGTCGCGGACCGCCTCGATCAGCGACACCGAGTACCGCGTCTCCTCCTGGCCCAGCTCGAAGTGCCCGGTCCCGAACGGGTCGATCTTCAGCGCCCGGTAGCCGCGCGCGACGACCGCCGATGCGGCCTTGTGATAGGCCTCCGGGGTGCGTTCGGTGGTGTACCAGCCGTTGGCGTACGCCTTGACCCGGTCGGTGACCTTGCCGCCGAGCAGCTGCCAGACCGGGACGCCGAGCGCCTTGCCCTTGATGTCCCAGCAGGCCATCTCGACGACCGCGATGCCGGACATCACGATCTCGCCGGCCCGCCCGTAGTCGCCGTACTTCATCCGGCGTACCAGGTCCTCCACGGCGAACGGGTCGGAACCGGCGATGTGGTTGGCCTCCGCCTCACGCAGATAGCCGATCAGCGCATCGGTGCGGCCGAGCATCCGGGTCTCGCCCACACCGGTGAGCCCCTCGTCGGTGTGCACCTGCACGTAGGTGAGGTTGCGCCAGGGCGTTCCGACCACATGTGTACTGATTCCGGTGATGCGCACGGGAGTTGCCTCTCGACTTGTTCGATATTTCGTCACTCGTTCGAAATCCTGGCGTGACCGTAATGACGCGGCGGGGCGAGTGTCAATGGTGCCGTCACAGCGGGTGCGTTTCCGGGACCGCCGGGCGCCCCGGCTCGGCCCGTGGTACGGCCCGCGGCGGCTTCGCGGTAGCGCAGGCGCCCCGCTCCATTCCCTCGTATAAAGGGGCGGACACGGCCTGGGCGACGGGCCGGGGGACCGAGCGGCGGCGAAGGAGGCCCGGATGGGCCGGGAGCGGACCGGGCGTCAGGGGCGCGGGCGGGCAGGACGCGGCGCACCCGGAGTCCGGGAGGACCGCGGGCCCGTACGGTACGGACCGCCCGCACCCGGCCCCGGTCTGCCGGTCCTGCCCGAACTTGCCGAGGTGCTGGCGGGGGCGGCCGGCAGCGGCGTACCCGAGCCGACCGGCGGCTCGGCCGCACTGCGCGAGGCGGCCTGCGCCTACTGGGACCGGCGCGGACTGCACTCCGGCCCCGAGCGCGTCGCCGCCGCCCCCGGCACCTCCGCGCTGCTGCTCGCCCTGATCGCCGCGCACGGCGGCGACGTGCTGATGCCGCGCCCCTGCCCCGCCGCCTGGATCCCGCAGGCCCGGCTGCTCGGCAGGCCCGCCTACCACGTGCCGACCCCCGCCGAGTGCGGCGGCGTACCCGATCCGTACGCGCTGCTGGAGACCGTGCGCCGGGTGCGCGCAGAGGGCGGCAGGCCGCGGCTGCTGCTGATCTCCGTCGTGGACGACCCCACCGCCACCGTCGCCCCGCCGGAACTCGTCCGCGAGGCCTGCGAGGCCGCCGTCGCCGAGGGGCTGCACATCGTCAGTGACGAGACCTGGCGCGACACCCTGCACCGGCCGCACGACACGGTGCTGCTCAGCCCGGCCGAGATGTGCCCCGACGACGTGACGGTGATCTCCGATCTGTCCGGTGCGCTGACCCCGTCCGCCTGGCCGGTGGCGGTCGCCCGGTTCCCCGACACCGGCCGGGCGGCGGTGCGCCACGCCCGTACGCTCGACATCCTCACCGCGCTGGGCGCCCTCGTCGCGGCACCGGTGGCGGCCGCCGCCGCCCATGCGCTGCGGGAGCCGGACGCCGTCACGGAGCGGGTGCGCCTGGCCGCCGCGCTGCAGGCCCAGGTCGCCGCCGCGGCCCACCGGGCGGTACTCGCCTCGGGCGCGCTCGCCAGGCCCCCGCAGGCGGGCCGCCACCTCTACGCGGACCTCGGGCCGCTCCGGTCCCGGCTCGCCGCCCGCGGCGTCACGGACTCGCTGGAACTGGAGGAGTACCTGACGGACCGGCTCGGCGCGCCGGTCCCGGGCGGTCACCGGTTCGGCGACGAACTGGGGGCGCTGCGCGTGCGGCTGGGCACCGGGTCACTGCTCGGGTCGACCCCCGAACAGCAGCTGGAGTCCCTCACCGCGCCGGAGCCCCTCGAATTGCCGCACGTCGCGGCAGCCCTGAGCATTTTCCGAGCAGCGCTCGACGAACTCCGCTGAGTACTCCGAGAGATCCGCCGACGCACTCCGGGACGGGAGCCCCTCGATGACGGAACAGACCGAGCGCTCCCTCGCCCAGGCCGCGCACCGCGTGACCTGCGGCGAGGTCGTGGCACCGCGCCCGCTCGGCGAGGTGCGGACCTGGCCGGCGAGTTTCGCCGACCGGCTCACCGCCCCCCTGCCCGGCGTGCTGGGCATGTCCCGGCTGGCCCGTGAGCACTCCATCCGGCCCAACGCGGAGGGAATGCGCGGCATCCACCGGCTGCCGTACGCCCCCGGGCCGCTGCCCGCCGCTCCCGCCGGAACCACCTCCGTCACCTGGGCCGGGCACGCCAGCTGGATCATCCGCACCGGCGGCCTGACCGTGCTCGCCGACCCCGTCTGGTCCCGCCGCATCCTCGGCACCCCGGCCAGGATCACCCCCGTCGGGGTCCGCTGGGAGGATCTGCCGGCCGTCGACGCCGTCGTCATCAGCCACAACCACTACGACCACCTCGACGCCCCCACCCTGCGCAGACTGCCCCGGCACACCCCGCTGTTCGTCCCCGCCGGCCTCGGCCAGTGGTGCCGCCGGCGGGGATTCGGCTGCGTCACCGAACTCGACTGGTGGGAATCGGCGGAGCTGGACGGCGTCCGCTTCGACTTCGTGCCCGCCCATCACTGGTCCAGGCGCACCCTCACCGACACCTGCCGCTCCCTGTGGGGCGGCTGGGTGATCGAGGACATCAAGGGACCCGGCCCGGGACAGCGGATCTACTTCGCGGGGGACTCCGGGTACGGCCACTGGTTCACCGAGATCGGCCGCCGCCACCCCGGCATCGACCTCGCCCTGTTGCCGATCGGGGCGTACGAACCGCGTTGGTGGCTCGGTGACGTGCACACCGACCCGGAGGAGGCCGTACGGGCGTACGAGGACCTCGGCGCCCACGCGATGGCGCCGATGCACTGGGCGACCTTCCTGCTCTCCGCCGAGCCCGTACTCGAACCGCTCGACCGGCTGCGCACCGCCTGGGAACGGGCCGGACACCCGCGCGAGCGGCTCTGGGACCTGCCGATCGGCGGCTCCCGGATGCTCGACACCACGAGCGAACCCCGGCCGGTCAGCGGCTGAACCCCGCCCGCAGCCGGCGCCACACCGCGGGCGCCCCGCTGATCAGCAGCGTCAGGCCGACCGCGGCGACGACGCCCTGCCACGGCTCGGGGAAGAGGGAGCCGCCCAGAATGCCGATCAGCTGATACGTGGCGGCCCACGCCAGACAGGCCGGCACATCGCCGTGGGCGAACCGCCGCATCGGCATCCGGCCCAGCAGACACGCCAGCATCACCGGGATCCGACCCGCCGGCACCAGCCGGGACAGCACCAGCACCATCGCGCCGTGCTCGTCCAGCTTCTGCTGCGCCTGCGCGAGCCGCTCCGGCGCCGCCCGGTCGCTGATCGCCCGCAGCCACTTGGAGCCGTTCTTCGACCGCACTCCGCGCTGCCCCAGCCAGTACAGGCATATGTCCCGAGGAACGCGGCGGACGACGCGGTCAGGAAGACCACCAGCATGGCGAACGGCGACGACTGATGGAACGCCACCACGGCCGCCGAGCTCACCAGCGCACCCGTCGGCACCACCGGCACCAGGGCGCCCAGCGCCACCAGCAGGAACAGGGACGGATAGCCGGCCGCCTGCTGCGTCGACTCCGGGGGCAGCTGTACCGTCTGCCCGAAGAACTCCAGGATCACCCGGCGGCCTCCGGCCGCACGTGCTCACCGTGCTCCAGCCGGTGCACGGCCACCTGAGGTGCCACCAGGGCAGCCCGGCGGACGAACTCGTCACCGGGCGAGTGGAACTCGTGGGGCCGGACCCCGTCCATGCCGATCGGCCAGTACGTGCCGTAGTGCACCGGCACGGCCGAGCGCGGTGCCAGCCGGACCAGCGCCTCGGCGGCGCGCCCCGCGTCGAGGTGGCTGTCACCGAGATACGGGCCCCAGCCGCCGACCGGCAGCAGGGCCACGTCCACCGGACCGACCGCCCGGGCCATGTCGTCGAACAGCCCGGTGTCCCCGGCGAAGTAGGTGCGCGCCTCGCCCTCCACGACGTAGCCGAGGGCGGGCGAGCGGTGCGGGCCCACCGGCAGGCGCCGGCCGTCGTGCAGCGCCGGAACGGCCCGGATCAGCACCTCGCCCACCCGGACCTCGTCGCCGGCCGCGACCTCGGTGATCCGCAGACCGCGCAGCCTGCGCAGCAGCCGCAGTCCCGGGACCGCCCGCACCGCCCCCAGCGGCACGATCAGCCGGCCGCCCGGGGCGATGCGGGCCAGCGACGGCAGATGCAGATGGTCGGAGTGCAGATGGGAGATGAGGACGACATCGGCGACGGCGGCCGACGGGCCGGGCAGCTCGCCGCGGCGGCGGCGCAGATGCGCGAAGCGGCGTACGAAGAGGGGGTCGGTCAGCACCCGGACCCCGGAGTCCTCGATCGTGCAGGTGGCATGACCCCACCAGGTGATCTCCACCGTCACGTGCCGCCTCCTGTCCGTCGTCCCCGCCCGTTACGGTCCCGCCCGTTCGCCTTCCCCGTCGAAGAGCCTACGGGCAGTCGTTCCCCTCAGTCCGTGAGACCCAGAGTGCCCGCGGCCTGAATGGCCAGCCAGACCTCCGCCAGCGCGCCCGTCGAGGCGAGATCGCGGTCGGCCAGCGCACCGAAGCGGCGCAGCCGGTAGGCGAGGGTGTTCGGGTGGATGTGCAGCGCGGCAGCCGCCGTCTCCGTACGGCGGTCACGCTCCATCCAGGTGCGGACCGAGACCAGCAGCTGCGACTCGTGGGCGGCGTCGTACCGCAGCACCTCGCCGAGCACGTGCTCGACCAGCGCCGTCAGCACCGCGGGGTCGTCGGGCAGCCAGCGGCCCGTCGAGTCGTCGCCGTAGCGGACCACGGGCCGGCCGGACTCGACGGCCTTGGACACCGCCCACAGCGCCTCCCGCTGCGCGACCCGCAGCGCGGCGCCCGGCAGGAACGGCCGGCTCATCCCGGCCGCCGCGTCCGGCAGCCCGCCGATCTCCCCGGCCAGTACCGGCGAACCGAGCACATAGCGGTCCTCGCCCCAGGTCAGCAGCAGGTGCGGATGGTCCTGCAGGCAGCGCAGCAGCGCCTCGTCCGTGGCGCGGCGGACCACGATCAGCACGGTGTCGCCCTCGATCGCGTGCCGCGCCAGCCTGCGCCTGGCCGACTCCGGGTCGAGCACCTCCTGCAACAGCTCGGCCAGCGTCTCCGCACCCTCGCGCCGCAGCGTCTCGCGCTCGTTGCGCACCATCGCGACCCGCAGCGCCGCCACCGTGGCGATGTGCTGGACGACCGCGAGCCCCGCGGGCTGGGCGCCCTCGCGCTCGTACGCCACCAGGAACCCGCCGGCCCGCCGGGGGCCGGCACCGGGAGCACGAATCCGCCGGGAATGGTCGGCGGCGCGTCCGCGGAGGCGGGCAGCACCCCGGGCTCCGGGGCCGGCACCCCGGGCAGCAGCGGGCGCCCCTGCGGAGTGCAGAGATAGACGTCGTACCCGGACAGGCGCTCCAGCCGCCGCAGCAGCGTGGGCGTGTCCAGATCCTCCGCGACCAGCCACCGCAGCGAACCGAAGACCTGCAACTGGGCCCCGAGCCGGTGCCTGGCATCCTCCTGCACCGAGGCGGCCACCTCCTGCGAGACGGCGATGAAGGGCACCGCGAGCGGCACCTCCAGAACCGGGAAGCCCCGCTCCTCGGCCGCCCGGAAGAACGCGTCGTGCAGCGGCGGCATGTGCAGCTGCGCCGACAGCGCAAGCCCCGAGACGCCGGCGTCGTCCAGCCGCTCCAGATAGGCCCGCTGACCGGCGGCGGAACGGGGCACCGCAAGACCCGCCGTCATGATCACCTCGGCGCCGAGCAGCCAGGGCGTCGGATCGGCGAGTTCGCTCGCGTGCGCCCAGGAGACGGACCGGCCGAGGCCGCCGCGACCCGCCTTCACGGTGAGCTGGAGGGCGGGGAAGGAGAGCAGATCCTCGACGGTGAGTTTGTTGTCAGCCACAGAAATCAGGGTATCCCTCTGTGACTTTCACAATTGCCCACCGTGGCCGGGGCCCACAGACTGAGGAGCCAGTCCCCGCGCACGAACAGCAGGAACAGCAGGTGGAGCGCCCGTGACGACCTCGATCACCGAAGTCGAGACCAATGGTGTGGAGCGGATTCCCGACGCGGACCGCACCGCGCGGCCGGTCGACCTCTTCCGGCTCGCCTTCGGCGGCGCCAACACCTTCGCGACCTGCGTGCTGGGCGCCTTCCCGATCCTGTTCGGCCTCTCCTTCTGGCAGGGCCTCGCCGCGACCGTCCTGGGACTCGTCGCCGGAGCGCTGCTGCTCGCGCCCATGTCGCTGTTCGGTCCGCGCAACGGCACCAACAACGCCGTCTCCTCCTCCGCGCACCTCGGCGTGCACGGCCGCGTCGTCGGCTCGTTCCTCTCGCTGCTCACCGCCGTCGCGTTCTTCTCGATCTCGGTGTGGTCGTCAGGTGACGCACTGGTGGGCGGCGCGCACCGGCTCGCGGACGTCCCCGAGTCCGACCTCTCGTACGGCATCGCCTACGCGATCTTCGCCGGGCTCGTCCTCGTGGTCTGCGTCTACGGCTTCCGCTTCATGCTGCTGGTCAACAAGATCGCGGTGGTGGCGGCCTCGGCGCTGTTCGTCCTCGGCGCCTTCGCCTTCGCCGGAGACTTCGACGCCGGATACGCGGGCAGCTTCGCCTCGACCGCCGACCCGCTGTTCTGGCCGTCCTTCGTCGGCGCGGCGCTGATCGTGCTGTCCAACCCCGTCTCGTTCGGTGCCTTCCTCGGCGACTGGTCCCGCTACATCCCGGCCGACACCCCGCGCCGCCGCGTCATGGGCGCGGCGTTCCTCGCCCAGCTCGCCACGCTGCTGCCCTTCGTCTTCGGCCTCGCCACCGCGTCGATCATCGCCACGAAGGCCGCGAAGTACGTCGACCCGGCCGCCCCCAACTACGTCGGCGGACTGCTCGCCGTCTCGCCCGGCTGGTACTTCCTGCCGCTCTGCCTGATCGCCCTGATCGGCGGCCTCTCCACCGGCACGACCGCGCTGTACGGCACCGGCCTTGACGTCTCCAGCGTGTTCACCCGCTTCAGCCGCGTGCAGTCGACGTTCTTCATCGGCGCGCTGTCGATCGCGTTCATCTTCGTCGGCCGGTTCGCGCTCAACCTGGCGCAGTCCATCTCCACGTTCGCCACACTGATCATCACCTGCACCGCCCCGTGGATGATCGTGATGGCCCTGGGCTACCTGACCCGGCGCGGCTGGTACGACGCGGACGCCCTGCAGGTCTTCAACCGCCGCCAGACCGGTGGCCGCTACTGGTTCAACCACGGCTGGAACTGGCGCGGCCTGTCCACCTGGCTGCTCTCCGCCGCGGTGGCACTCCTCTTCACCAATCTGCCCGGCCAGTTCGTCGGCCCGCTCGGCGACCTCGCGAACGGCACGGACATCTCGCTGCCGGTCGGCCTCTCACTCGCGGCAGTGCTCTACCTCGTCCTGCTGAGCGTGTTCCCCGAACCGCGCGCGGTGTACGGACCGGACGGCCCCCGGTTCGTCCGGGCCTCGGACACCCCGGTCCCGGCGATCAGCGGCGCCGACGAGAAGCCCGCAGCCGAACCGGCCTCGGCGGTCTGACCAGGGCCCTGCCAAGCCCCCCATCGCAACCGCATCCAGGAGCAGCGCATGAGTACGCCCGACCGGGACACCGAGCAGATCCGGGCCGCCGCCGACGCGCTCGTCGCCGCCTTCGCCGAGGGCCGCCTCGACGACTACTTCGGCGCCTTCGCCCCCGACGCGACCTTCGTCTTCCACTCCACCCCGCGGCGGCTCGGCTCGAGGGCCGAGTACCGCGCGCTGTGGCAGGAATGGGTCGACCAGGACGACTTCCGCATCCTCGGCTGCACCTCGACCGGGCAGCTGATCCAGCACTTCGGCTCCACCGCAGTCCTCAGCCACGACGTGGAGACCACGATCTCCACCCGCGCGGGCCGCCAGACCGTCCACGAGCGGGAGACGATCGTCTTCGCCCGCGCCGACGACGGCAGCTGGCCCGCCGTCCACGAGCACCTGTCCGCCCGTACCGCCGGCTGATCCGCACGGCGACTTCTCCGGGCTCAGGCCCGCCATACCGCCCGACCACGAGAGAGACCGGTTTTCCCGTATGACCCTCACGTTCCGCAACTTCATCGACGGTGTCTCCGCGGATGCCTCCGACGGCCGCACGCTCGATGTCGTGGACCCGGCCACCGGCGAGATCTACGCGACGTCCCCGCTGTCCGGCGCGGCCGACGTCGACGCCGCGATGGCTGCCGCCGCTGCCGCCTTCCCCGTCTGGCGCGACACCACCCCCGCCGTGCGCCAGCTGGCCCTGCTGAGGATCGCGGACGCGATGGAGGCACGCGCCGACGAGCTGGTGGCCGCCGAGAGCCGCGACACCGGCAAGCCGCTGCACCTCACGCGCAGCGAGGAGCTGGCACCCGCCATCGACCAGGTCCGCTTCTTCGCGGGCGCCGCACGGCTGCTGGAGGGGCGCTCGGCCGGCGAGTACATGGACGGGCTGACCTCGATCATCCGCCGTGAGCCGGTCGGGGTCTGCGCCCAGGTCGCCCCGTGGAACTACCCCTGCTGATGGCGGTCTGGAAGTTCGCGCCGGCGCTCGCTGCCGGCAACGCCGTGGTCCTCAAGCCGTCCGACACCACCCCGGCCTCCACCGCCTGATCGCCGAGATCATCGGCGGCGTCCTGGAGTCCCTGGAGCTGCCGCGCGGGATCTTCAACGTCGTGTGCGGCGACCGGGAGACCGGCCGTCTGATGGTGGAGCACCCGACCCCGGCGATGGCCTCCATCACCGGTTCGGTCCGCGCCGGCATCCAGGTCGCCGAGAGCGCGGCCAAGGACGTCAAGCGGGTCCACCTGGAGCTCGGCGGCAAGGCGCCCGCCGTCGTCTTCGAGGACGCGGATCTGGCGAAGGCGGTCGAGGACCTGATCGTCGGCGGCTTCTTCAACGCCGGGCAGGACTGCACGGCCGCGACCCGCGTGCTGGTCCACGAGTCCGTCCACGACGAGTTCGTCACCGCGCTCGCCAAGGCCGCCGCCGACACGAAGACCGGGCAGCCGGACGACGAGGACGTGCTCTACGGCCCGCTCAACAACGCCGGGCAGCTCGCGCAGGTCACCGGCTTCATCGAGCGGCTCCCCGGGCACGCCAAGGTCGAGGCGGGCGGCCACCGGGTCGGTGACAAGGGCTACTTCTACGCCCCGACCGTCGTCTCCGGCCTGGAGCAGGACGACGAGATCATCCAGCACGAGGTCTTCGGGCCGGTGATGACCGTCCAGTCGTTCACGGACGAGGCCCAGGCCGTCGCGTACGCCAACGGCGTCGACTACGCCCTGGCCTCCTCGGTGTGGACCAAGGACCACGCCCGCGCCATGCGGATGTCCAGGAACCTCGACTTCGGCTGCGTGTGGATCAACACCCACATGGCACTCGTCGCCGAGATGCCGCACGGCGGATTCAAGAAGTCCGGCTACGGCAAGGACCTCTCCGCCTACGGCTTCGAGGACTACACCCGGATCAAGCACGTCATGACCTCGCTCGACGGCTGACCGCCACCGGCAGGTGCGCCGCCCGCCCCTCGCGGGCAGGCGGCGCACCTGCGCCCGTGCGCCCCTTCCCGCCCTGACTTGCGCCTTCTTGTGCGGGAATCGGGGGAGTAGGGTCGGTGAACGCCTAGCACGGGGGGAACGGCCATGGGGGACGTACGGGTGGCGGCCATCGCCAGTCTCACGCCGCTGGAGGAACTCGACAGCGATCCGTTCCTCGTCGACACCCGCAGCCAGCACGACATGTGTGCCCGCTGGGCCGCCGACAAGGGCTACGTCATCACCCGGCAGCTGCGCCTGTACGGACTGCGCTGCGACCACCACGCGCTCTGGGCGGACATCGAGGCGGGCGAGGTCGAGCTCTTCGTCGCCCCCAATGACCGGGTGCTCGCGCGGGCCGTCGCCTCGGTCCCGCAGTTCGTCCAGGAGTGCGAGCGGCGCGGCGTGCGCCTGGAGATCGCCGGTCTCGACGAACCCTCTACAGTGCCCGGACGAAAGCCGGCGTGCACCGCAGGCTCTCCATGCCGACCGCCGGCTACGACGGCTGCTGACCACCAGGGTCTTACGTTCGGATCAGGCCGGAGGCTCTCGGCGGGCCCGCCGCCGCGCTGTGAAAAGCTGGAGCCCAGGAACGGCAGGGCCCGGACATGAGGTGGCAGCGGCGTGGGTGACGGGCGATGGCGTACAGCCGGCAGCGCCCTGATGCGCGTGATCGCGGTGTGGGCGGTCTCGACGCTGACGATGCTGGCGCTCGCCGGGATCCTGCCGGACTTCCAGCTCCAGTCGGACGACGGCGACACCGTCACCAAGACCGCGTTCACCGCGGCATGGGGCGCGGGCGCGTTCGGCCTGCTCTCCGCACTGGTCTGGCCCGTGCTGGTGAGGGCCCTGCTCATCGTGCCGGCCCTGGTCCTCGGGATGCTGGTCTTCTTCCTCAACGGCTCGCTGCTGCTGATCGCACTGCGGCTCATCCCGGACGGGCGCGGCGCCGCCGACCCGGAGACGGCGGTCGTCGTCGCAGCCGTGATGTCCGCCGTCGCCTCCGCCACCTCCACCGCGCTCGCCGTCCGTGACGACAACGCCTACCGCCGCCGGCTCGCGCGCCTCGCCGTCCGGCGGCGCCGGCGCAGCGGTACGGGCGAGGACGCGGACGGTCCGCCCGGCACCGTCTTCATCCAGCTCGACGGAGTCGGCCACGACGTCCTCGTGCAGGCCGCCGCCGAGGGCCTGATGCCGACCGTCGCGCACTGGCTGGCCGACGGGGCCGGCCACCGGCTCACCCCTTGGCGCACCGACTGGTCCAGCCAGACCGGCGCCAGCCAGCTCGGCATCCTGCACGGCAGCAACCACGACGTGCCGGCCTTCCGCTGGTACGAGAAGGAGACCGGCGACGTCATGGTCTCCAGCAGACCGGCGAGCGCCCTGGAACTGCAGCGCCGGGCCGTCGTGCGCACCCACGACGGCGGACTGCTCACCCTCGACGGGGCGAGTCGCGGCAACCTCTTCAGCGGTGGCGCCGACCAGCTCGCCCTCGTCCTGTCGATGGCCGCCCGGCGGGGCAAGGGACGACGCTCCCGCGCCGGCTACTTCGCGTACTTCTCCGACCCGGCCAACGCCGTCCGTACCGCGCTGTCGTTCGTCGCCGAGGCCGGCCGGGAGGTCGGCCAGTCCACCCGGGCCCGCGTCCGCAAGGAGACGCCCCGGATCAAGCGCGGCGGGCTCTACCCCTTCATCCGGGCCTTCGCGACCGTCGTCGAGCGCGACGTGGTGGTCGCCGCCGTCATCGGGACATGTTCGCCGGACGGACCGCGGTCTACGCCGACCTGGTCGCCTACGACGAGGTGGCGCACCACTCGGGGCCGCGCAGCCGGGACGCGAAGAAGGTCCTCGCCCGGCTGGACCGCTCGCTCGCCCTGATCGTCAAGGTCGCCGAGGCCACCCCGTACACCTACCGGATCGTGCTGCTTTCCGACCACGGGCAGAGCACCGGGGAGACCTTCGCAGGTGCGTACGGGCTGACGCTGAAGGATCTGGTGCGGGCGGGCAGCGGACTGCCGGTGCCGCGCAGGGCGCAGCGCACCCGCAGCGGCTCCGAGGCGCGTGACGCGGTACGGATCGCGCTCCACCGGCCGGTCACCGAGGGGCAGAAGGAACCGGTGGCGAAACCCTCCGACCCGGTCGTGCTCGCCTCCGGCAACCTCGGCCTGATCTCCTTCCCGGACATCCGGGGACGCGCCACGCTGGAACAGCTCGACCGCCGCCATCCCGCTCTGCTGAGCACCCTCGCCAACCACCCCGGCATCGGCTTCCTGCTGGTCAGCAGCGAGAGCCAGGGTTCCCTCGTGCTGGCGCGCGGCGGCACCCGGATCCCCGTGGCGGAACTGCGGGACGGCCACGGGCCGCTGGCCCCCTTCGGACCGGGCGCGGCGGCCGCGGTCCGGCGCACCGACACCTTCCCGCACGTGGCCGATGTGATGGTCAACTCGATGTACGACCCGGAGACCGGCACGGTGCACGCCTTCGAGGAGCAGACCGGCTCGCACGGGGGCCTCGGCGGCGAGCAGTCGCGGCCCTTCCTGCTCTGGCCGCGCGAAATGACCGACCCGCTCGACGCCGCCGCCGGCGAGGGGCAGGAGCGGGCCGCCGAACTGGTCGGCGCGGAGGCGGTGCACCGGGTCCTTCGACGCTGGCTGCGCGACGTCTCCGGGCCGCAGGTACCGGTGGGGCGGGAGGGCCCGGGCACCGGCGCGCGGGGCTGACCGCCCCGGATCACCGCGGCGGCGTCAGGCCGACTGCCGTACGACGAGCGTCGGATGGAAGATCACCGACGGCACCGGCACACCCGGCTTGCCGATCTGCTTCAGCAACAGCTGCGCCATCTCCGCGGACATCTCCTCCACCGGCTGGCGGACCGTCGTCAGCGGCGGATCGCAGGCCAGGGCCGCACTGCTGTCGTCGAACCCGACGAGCGCGACGTCCTCGGGAACGTCCTTGCCGGCCCGCAGCAGCACCGGGAGCGCGCCCAGCGCCATCAGGTCGGAGGCGATGAACACCGCGTCCAGGTCCGGACGCTCGCCCAGCAGCCGCTTCATCGCCGCCGCGCCGCCCGCATGCGTGAAGTCGCCCTCGGCGGCCGCCACGTCCCGGATGCCGTGCAGCGCGAGCGCGTCCAGGAAACCCGTCAGCCGCGCCTGGCCGGCCGGCATGTCCTGCGGACCCGACACCGTGCCGATCCGCCGGCGGCCCAGCGAGGCCAGGTGGTCGGCGGCCAGCTGAGCGCCCGCCCGCTGGTCGGCCTCGACGTAGGTGAGCGGAGTGGGCCGGCGTGGCTGCCCCGCGAGCACGGCGGGCAGCCGGGTGTCGTGCAGCAGCCCAGGGAGCGGGTCGTCCGCGTGCGAGGAGATGAGCACCACCCCGTCGACATGGCCGTGGCGCAGATAGGAGAGCAACTGGTCGCGGGACGCCTGGTCGTCGGCCAGCATAAGCACCAGCTGGATGCCCGCCGGGCGCAGGACCTCCAGCAGCCCGCTGACCACCCGCCCGAAGTACGGGTCGGAGAACATCCGGCCGACGAAGGGCTCGGAGACCGGGCGGCGCTCCCGCTCCGAGACGACCAGCGCGACCGAGTCGGTGCGCCGGGTCACCAGCGAGCGGGCCGCACGGTTGGGCACGTACCCGGTGGCGTCGACGGCCTCTTCGACCATCCGCCGCAGCGCCGGGTCCACGGTCGTCGCACCGTTGATCACCCGGGACACGGTGGCCCGTGACACGCCCGCCACACCGGCCACGTCCTCCAAGGTGGCGGGCCGTGCGGGCAGCGGTGCTTCGGCAGTCATGCAGTCTTTATACCGGGTGGTACGACCGGTCCGGAAACGCGTGCGCAGCCCTGGGGAGTACGCGGGCCGGCGCATCAGCCGGCGTCACCCCGGGCGGGGCCGGAAGCCGGTCGAGCGCGGCGAGTTCGTCCTTGCGGGCGGAAACCAGGGCGGTGGCGAGCCGCTTGGCATCGGGCCTGGTTCCGGCCTCGGTCTCGGAGTCCTCGGAGCGGTGGCCGTACCTCGGTCCGGGGCGTTGTCAGTGGTGGACGGCAGGATGGAGGGCATGACGAACTCAGCTGTTGTGCTCGCCGATGCCGCTGCCTACGCCGTTGCGGTCGAAGAGGCGTCGCAGGCCGCCGCCGCGTACTACGCCACGGGCGAGAGCACGCTCGACGACGATGCGTACGACCGGCTGGCGCGCGGGATCGCCGCGTACGAGGAGTCGCATCCGCAGGACGTGCTGGCCGATTCGCCGACCGGCAAGGTGGCGGGCGGCGCGGCGGTCGGGGACGTGCCACACACCGTGCCGATGCTCTCGCTGGACAACGTCTTCTCGGCCGAGCAGTTCGCCACCTGGACCGCCTCGGTGGAGCGCCGGATCGGCAGGCCGGTCACCGCCTGGAGCGTGGAGCCGAAGCTCGACGGGCTCGCGGTCGCGGCACGTTACCGGGGCGGCCGGCTGGAGCAGCTGATCACCCGCGGCGACGGCACCGCGGGCGAGGACGTCTCGCATGCGATCGGCACGGTCCTCGGACTTCCCGCGCAGCTCGCCGAGCCGGTCACGATCGAGATGCGCGGCGAGATCCTGATGACGACCGAGCAGTTCGAGCAGGCCAACACGGTCCGCACCGAGCACGGCGGCGCCCCCTTCGCCAACGCGCGCAACGGCGCGGCGGGCACCCTGCGAGCCAAGGACCGCCCCTACCGGGTGGAGATGACGTTCTTCGCGTACGGCGCGCTGGCCCTGCCCGACTCCGGCGAGCTGACCGCCACCCTGGCCGAGCTGCCGCACAGCGAGGTCCTCGGATACGCGGCGGGTCTCGGCGTGCACACCGCGGCGGACACCGACGTGGCCCCGCGTACCGTCACCACGGTCGAGGAGGTCCAGCAGCGGGTCGAGGAAGTCGCCGCGCTGCGGGCCTCGTTGCCCTTCGGGATCGACGGCATCGTGATCAAGGCGGACCTGGCCGCCGACCAGCGCGACGCCGGCTCCGGCACCCGGGCGCCCCGCTGGGCCATCGCGTACAAACTGCCGGCCGTCGAGAAGGTCACCCGGCTGCTCGCCGTCGAGTGGAACGTGGGCCGGACCGGCATCATCGCGCCGCGTGCGGTGCTGGAACCGGTGGAGATCGACGGATCGACCGTCAGCTACGCCACGCTGCACAACCCGGCCGACATCACGCGCCGCGATCTGCGTCTGGGCGACCACGTGATGGTCTACAAGGCGGGTGACATCATCCCCCGCATCGAGGCCCCCGTCGCCCATCTGCGCACGGGTGACGAACAGCCGGTCGTCTTCCCCGAGACCTGCCCGCAGTGCGGTTCCGAGATCGACACGAGCGAGCAGCGCTGGCGCTGCGTCCGGGGCCGCAACTGCCGCCTGGTCGCCTCCATCTCGTACGCGGCGGGGCGCGACCAGCTGGACATCGAGGGCCTCGGCGCGACCCGCGTCGTCCAGCTCGTCGACGCCGGTCTGGTCGCCGACTTCGCGGACCTGTTCACGCTGGAGCGCGGGCAGCTGCTCGCACTGGAGCGGATGGGCGAGACCAGTACGGACAACCTGCTGGCCGCGATCGACGCCGCACGGACCCAGCCGCTCTCCCGGGTGTTCTGCGCCCTGGGCGTGCGTGGCACCGGGCGCTCCATGTCGCGGCGGATCGCGCGGTACTTCGCTGACATGGACCGGATCAGAGCCGCCGACATCGAGTCCCTCCAGCGCGTCGACGGCATCGGCAAGGAGAAGGCGGCGGGTGTCGTCGCCGATCTCGCGGAGCTGGCCCCGCTGATCGAGAAGCTGGTGGCCGCCGGGGTCAGCATGACGGAACCTGGCGCGACACCGCCGCCGGAGCCGGGCGAGGAGAGCGCCGAGGCCGCTGCGGACAGTGCGAACGAGGACGGGCGGCCGCTGGCCGGGATGACCGTGGTGGTCACCGGCGCCATGACGGGCGCGCTGGAGAAGCTCTCGCGCAATCAGATGAACGAACTGATCGAGCGGGCCGGCGGGAAGTCCTCCTCCAGCGTCTCCAAGCGCACCACGCTGCTGGTGGCCGGCGAGAAGGCCGGGGCCAAGCGCAGCAGGGCGGAGGACCTGGGTGTCCGGATCGCCGCCCCGGAGGAGTTCGCCGAACTGATCGGGGAGTTCCTGCCGTCCGAGGTGTGACCGGACCGCCGCCGGATGCCCGGGCGGGTCCGGCGGCGGCCTTCCGCCGGCACCCGGGGCCCCTGGGGTCCCTCCGCCGGATCAGGCCGGATCAGGGAGCGGGGTCCGGTGCCGTGAGGGACCGCAGATACGTGGCGGTGGACCGGTCGGCCGGCAGGAGCGTCTCGATGGCGAGCTCCGCCACTGTCACGTCCATCGGTGTGTTGAACGTCGCGATGGACGCGACGAAGGAGAGCAGTTGCCCGTCGTGTTCGATCAGCAGGGGCAGCGCGAAGGGCACCGACGTCGAGGGGCCGGCCCAATCCTGCCCGTCGCCGTCCGCCACGACGGGGTAGCCCGCGACCTCCTCGTACAGCTCACGCAGCTCCGCCGAACGGACCAGCGCGATCTGACGCTCCATCTGCGCCAGCAGATCGGCCCGCCACTCCCGCAGATTGCGGATCCGCGGGGCCAGCCCCTCCGGGTGCAGCGTGAGCCGCATCGCGTTCACCGGCGGGGCGAGCAGGTGCGCGGCCACCCCGGTCAGCAGCCGGGCCATCCCCTGGTTGGCCGCCACCACGGTGTACAGGCCGTCGACGACGAACGCCGGATACGGGTCGTACCCCTCCAGCAGGCGGTCCACGCCCTCGCGCAGGGCCTCCATCGCGGGGTCGTCGAGCGCGGTCTCCGTGTAGCGCGGGGCGTAACCGGCGACGACCAGCAGTGCGTTGCGCTCCCGTACGGGGACGTCGAGGTGCTCGGCGAGCCGCAGGACCATGTCCTCGCTGGGGCGGGACCGCCCCGTCTCGATGAAGGAGATGTGCCGGGCCGAGGAGTCGGCCCGCAGTGCCAGTTCCAGCTGGCTGATCCGGCGCCGCTCCCGCCAGCTGCGCAGCAGCGGCCCTACCCCCGTGTCAAGCGCGACAGTTGTCATACCCAGACCGTAACGTCACCGGCACTGCCGACCGGTACTGACCGCCAGTGAGGGAGCCGCCCCATGCCCGCCGCACCGCTGCCGCAGAACGAGATCGAGGACGGGTTGCGCGAGCTGCCCGGCTGGACCACGGAGGGGGACCGGATCACCTGCACGTACCGGTTCCCGTCGCACTTCGCCGCCGCCGCCTTCACCGTCCATGTGGCCCGGATCCAGGACGAGCTGAACCACCACTCCGACCTGACGCTCGGCTACAACACCGTCGCGCTCTCCGTGAACTCCCACGACGCGGGCGGGAAGGTCACCGAGAAGGACCTGGCCCTGGCCGCCAGGGTGGCGGCCGTCGCTCCGGGGCACGGGGCGGAGTAACGGGGGCCACCCCGCGCACCGGCCAACTTCCCGGCCTGCCGCCGCGGTTGCGGGCCCGGCTCGCCCCCGGCGGTCGCCGGGGTATCCGGGTCCCGCGCTCGTGCCGCGACCTGTCCGCACGGTGTTCTAAAGTCGCTCGGATGCTGGACTACAACGAAGAAGCGGCCGTCTACGACGCCACGCGCGGTGGCCTGCCCCGGGCCGAGGCCGCCGCCGGTGCGGTTCTCGGCCTGGTCCCGCCCGGCGCCCGCACTCTGCTGGACATCGGCTGCGGCACCGGAATGGTCACCGAGCGGATCGTGGCCGGGCGCCCCGGTCTGCGGGTGCTCGGCTCCGACGCCGCCCGCGGCATGGCCGGGGTCGCCCGGCAGCGCATCGGTGCCGTGGTGCTCGCCGACGCACGCCGGCTGCCGCTGCGCGACCGGGCGGTCGACGCGGTAACGGCCGTCTGGCTGCTGCACCTGCTGCGCGGGACGGGCGACGTGCGAGCCGTGGTGGCCGAGGCGGCGCGGGTGCTGCGGCCCGGCGGCGTCTTCGTCACCACCGTCGACAAGGACGCCTCGCACGACGTCGGCAGCGACATCGACGAGGCGTTCGCCCCCTATCTGGCGCCCGCGCCCGCCGACGCGACGGACCTGGTCGTCGGGTACGGGGCCGAGTCCGGCCTCGACGTGGTGGGCAGCGCCGTGTTCCGCGGGCACGGACAGGGCCGGACGCCGAAGCTCGTGGTGGGCAGTCTGCGCCGCGGCTACTACGCCTCGCGGCTGGAACTGCCGGGGACCGCGACCGAACGGCTCGTGGCGGTCCTGGCGGCGCTTCCCGCACAGGACAGGCGGCGCGCGGAGCCCGCGTACCGGCTGCTGGCGTTCCGCCGCCGGCCGGGCCCGGCCGGCGAGTGACGCCCTGGAGCGGCGGGTGGGACGTGCGAAGCGCGCCCGTCGCGTCCGTCCCCCGCCGCGCCTCGCGCTACGCGTCCCAGGCGCCGCCCTGCGCGGCCTCGGCGGCGAAGGCGGCGAACGCCTTCGGGTCGCGGCCCAGGGCCTGCTTGACGCCCTCCGTCACCGTCGCGTTGTGCCCGTCCAGCAGCGTCGTGAACAGGTCTGCCAGGAAGCCCGCTTCGGCCGCCGGCACCCCGTACCGCTCCAGCATCGCCGCGTACTGAGGGCCCGTCACCGCGGCATGGCGCACCTCGCGCCCGGCCGCCCGGGTGATCTCCGCGGCCGCCTCGGCGAAGGTCAGCAGCCGGGGGCCGGTGAGATCGTGCACCGTGCCCGCGCCACCGTCCCCGCAGAGGGCCGCGACCACGACATCGGCGTGGTCACCGGCATCGACGAACGGCTCGGCGGTCCCACCGGCCGGGAACACCACCTCGCCGCCCAGCACCCCGTCCAGCAGGGCGCCCTCGCTGAAGTTCTGCGCGAAGAACGCCGAACGCACGACCGTGAGTTCGGCCTCCCCGGCCGACGCGCGCAGCGCCTCCTCCGCGACGACCGCCTGCGGTTCGCCCCGTCCCGACAGCAGCACCAGCCGCCGCACTCCGCACTCCCGCGCGATCCGCCCGAAGGCCGCCATCGCCTCCGGGGCGCCGGGCGCGGCCAGATCGGGGTAGTACGCGACGTACGCCGCATCCGCACCGCGCAGCGCGGCCTGCCACCCCGACTCGTCCGCCCAGTCGAAGGGCACCTCGCCGCGCCGCGATCCCGCCCGCACCGGCACCCCCCGCGCCGCGAGGCGATCCACCACCCGGCGGCCCGTCTTGCCGGTGCCGCTCGTCACCAGCACCGGGCGCGCCCCGCGGTTCTCCTGCTTCTGCGTCTCCGTGTTCTGTGTCATGTCCCCAGGCTCGCCGCACAGCCCCGCCCGCTCCATCCGCGAGCCGCTCAGCTCCCTACGCGTGCGTCTACGCTGCTGCGCATGGACGCACTTGCCGGACTTCTGGACGGGCCCCGGGCCAGGGGCGCCTTCCTGCTGCGGATGGTGATGGAACCGCCCTGGTCCGTACGGATCGAGGACCGGGCCCCGCTCTGCCTGATGTCCATGACCGCGGGCGAGGCCTGGATCGTGCCCACCGCGGCCGGCGAACCCGTACTGCTGCGCCCCGGTGACCTGGCCATCGCGCGCGGCCCGGAGCCGTACACCGTCGCCGACCTGCCGGGCACCGCACCGCGGACGCGGATCGGTCCGGGCGGCACCTGCACCACTCTGCGCGGCGAACCGCTGTCCCGGTCCATGCAGTTGGGGGTGCGCACCTGGGGAAACGCCCCCGACGGCGCGGCCACCATGCTCGTCGGCACCTATCTGCTGGACGGCGAGATCAGCAGACGGCTCCTCGACGCGCTGCCCCCACTGCTTCTCCTGCCCGCCGACGGCCGGAGCAGCCCGCTGCTGACACTGCTCGACGGCGAGATCGCCAGGGACGAGCCCGGACAGAGCGTGGTGCTGGACCGGCTGCTCGACCTGCTGCTGATCGATGCGTTGCGCACCTGGTTCTCCCGGCCCGGGGCCAAGGCCCCGGCCTGGTACCGCGCCATGGGCGACCCGGTCGTCGGACAGGCGCTGCGACTCCTCCAGAACGAGCCGGCCCACCCCTGGACGGTCGCGGCGCTGGCCGGCCGGACCGGGGTCTCCCGGGCAGGGCTCGCCCGGCGCTTCACCGAACTGGTGGGGGAGCCCCCGATGGCGTACCTGACCGGCTGGCGCCTCGCCATGGCGGCGGACCTGCTGCGGGAGACGGACGCGACCGTGGAGGCGGTGGCCCGGAAGGTCGGCTACAGCCAGGCGTTCGCCTTCAGCACCGCCTTCAAGCGGGTCCGTGGGGTGGGCCCGCAGGACTACCGGACCCGGGCCTTGCCGGAACGGCAACAAAGTTTGCCCGACAGCTGAGCTGCGGTGAGGGTGTGTCCATGAACCACGACACCGGCCACGGTCACCACCACGACAGCGGCGAACACGGGCACCACCGAGGCACCGGCGACCTCGACTGGGAGGTCATGGGACCGGTCCTTGAGCAGAACGCGGAACTCAGCAGCGCGCAGTACACCGAGGCGGCCCGCTGGATCGCCGGGCTGCCCACCGCCCCGAAGGTCCGCCGGGTGCTGGACATCGGCAGCGGGCCGGGCGTGATCTCCTGCCTGCTCGCCGAGGTGTTCCCACAGGCGGAGGTCGTCGCGGTGGACGGCACCCCGGCCCTGCTGGAGCGCGCCCGCAACCGCGCGCAGCGGCTCGGGACCGGCGACCGGGTCACCACCCTGCACGCCGACCTCCCCGGGGAGCTCGCAAAGGTGCCCCGGGCGGACCTGATCTGGGCGGGCAACGCCCTGCACCACATGGGCGACCAGCGCGCCGCGCTGGCCGGATTCGCCGGCCTGCTGCGCCCGGGCGGCACCGTCGCACTCGTCGAGGGCGGGCTGAAGCCGCGCCGGCTCCCGCGCGACATCGGCTTCGGCCGGCCCGGCCTGGAGGACCGCCTCGACGCGGTCCAGTCCGCCGCCTTCGAGCAGATGCGTGCGGACCTGCCCGACGCGAAGCGGGAGACCGAGGACTGGGCCGCGCTGTTCACCGCGGTGGGCCTCACCCCGCAGGGCACCCGCAGCTTCCTGCTCGACCTGCCGGCACCGCTCACGGACGTGGCACGGGCCCATGTCATCGCCGAATTCGGCCGCTGGCGCGAGATGCTCAGCGGCGAGGTCACCGCCGATGACCTCGCCGCACTCGACCGGCTGCTCGACCCGCAGGACCCGGCCGGACTGCACCACCGCCCCGATGTCCACCTGCTGATGGCCCGCACGGTCCACCTGGGCCGACGGGCCTGAGCGCGGGCGCGCTACCCGGTGCCGGACACCGGCTCCAGCCGCCACCACTGGCCGGGGGAGTCGGTGTCCTCCCACTGCTGGACGGACGCCCCCTTCGCCTCGCTGCCGTCGGCGACCTCGAGGACCAGGCCGCTCACGAAGCTGACCAGGGTGACCGTGCCCGGCGCCTCCAGATGCTGCTCGATCAGCCACTCCTGGGCGCCGAAGTTGTTGGCCCGCCACTGCTGGACCACCGCGCCGTTCTCCGTGGAGGCGCCCCGCACGTCCAGGCGTTTGCCGCTGTGCGCGTTGACCACGTGGTGGAGGGCGGCGCCCTCGTGGACCGGGGCGAACTCCCAGTGCTGGGCGGCCGTCCCGTTCTCCTCGTTCTGCTGCACAGGTGCGCCGCCGCCCTTCGCGGCGTCGCGCACCTCCAGGACCAGCCCGCTGCCGACATTGCGCAGCAGGTACGGCCCCGCGCCGACGACGGGTGCGCTGTCCCCGGTCATGTTCCGGTCCCTTCGGTACGGCGAACCGCCGCCCGGCCAGGGGCCGGACGGCGGTTACGGGTGGATCGAGGCGGAACGCAGGCCTCAGGCGCCGAGGTTGAACTCACCCGGGTGCGAGCCCAGGCGCTTGCCCTCGTCCAGCGCCGCGAACGCGGCCAGGTCGTCGTCGTCCAGCTCGAAGCCGAAGATGTCGATGTTCTCCGCGATCCGCGACGGGGTCACGGACTTGGGGATCACGACGTTGCCGGTCTGCAGGTGCCAGCGGAGCACCGCCTGGGCCGGCGTGCGGCCGTGCTTGCGCGCGACGGCGACGACGGTCGGGACCTCCAGGAGGCCCTTGCCGGACCCCAGCGGCGACCAGGCCTCGGTCGCGATGCCGAGCTCGGTGTGCAGTGCGCGCGACTCGGCCTGCTGGAGCTGCGGGTGCAGCTCGATCTGGTTGAGCACGGGCACCACGGAGGTCTCACCGAGCAGGCGTTCCAGGTGCTCGGGGAGGAAGTTCGAGACACCGATGGACTTCGCGCGGCCGTCGGCGTGGATCTTCTCGAACGCGCGGTAGGTGTCCACGTACGCGTCCTTGGCCGGAACCGGCCAGTGGATCAGGTACAGATCGACGTAGTCGAGACCCAGCTTGTCCAGCGAGGCGTCGAAGGCGCGCAGCGTCGAGTCGTAACCCTGTTCCGAATTCCACAGCTTCGTGGTCACGAAGAGCTCTTCGCGGGCGACACCGGAGGCGGCGATGGCCTTGCCGGTGCCCTCCTCGTTGCCGTAGATCGCGGCGGTGTCGATGCTCCGGTACCCGGACTCGATGGCTGTGGTGACCGCCTTCGCGGCCTCGTCGTCCGGCACCTGCCAGACTCCGAAACCGAGCTGGGGCATCTCGACGCCGTTGTTGAGGGTGAGGGAGGGGACCTGGCTCACGAGCGGTCGATCCTAACGTTGGGGGGTGGGACTCCAAGTGTGAACGATCAAGACGGCCCGCACATTCCCGTCCGCGGACCGATTTCCCCGGAACGGTACCCCCGACGGGACCGGCAGGTGCGGCACTCCCGCCGAGTCCGACGGCTCAGCGGTACAGCGCGTCCACCTCGGACGCGTACGCGGTCTCGATCGCCTTGCGCTTCAGCTTCAGCGACGGTGTCAGCAGACCGTGCTCCTCGGTGAACTGATGTGCCAGGATCCGGAACGTCCGGATCGACTCGGCCTGCGACACGGCCGTGTTCGCGGCCACCACCGCACGCCGGACCTCCATCTCCAGATCCGGGTCCCGCACCAGGTCGCCCGGCGACATCGGCTGACGTCCCTGCATGGCGAGCCAGTGCTCAACGGCCTCCTGGTCCACCGTGACGAGCGCCGCGATGTACGGCCGGTCGTTGCCGACCACGATGCACTGCGCCACCAGCGGATGCGCCCGTACGCGCTCCTCCAGGCCGGCCGGCGAGACGCTCTTGCCGCCGGACGTCACGAGGATCTCCTTCTTCCGGCCGGTGATCGTCAGATAGCCGTCCTCGTCGAGCGCCCCCAGGTCCCCGGTGGACAGCCAGCCGTCGTTCAGCACCGCGTCGGTGGACTTCGGGTCGCCCAGGTACCCGGAGAAGACGTTGGCTCCGTACACCCAGATCTCGCCGTCGTCCGCGATGTGCACCGTGGTACCGGGGATCGGCTGGCCGACCGTGCCGTACCGGGTACGCTCCGGCGGATTCGCGGTGGCCGCGGCGGTCGACTCGGTCAGTCCGTACCCCTCGTACACCGTGACGCCGGCGCCCGCGAAGAACAGCCCGAGCTGCCGCTCCATCCCCGAGCCGCCGGACATGGCGTGCCGGATCCGGCCGCCCATGGCCTCGCGCACCTTCTTGTACACGACCTTCTCGAAGAACTGGTGCTGCATCCGCAGCCCGGCGGACGGGCCGGGACCGGTCCCGAAGGCCCGTGCCTCCATCGCCTCGGCGTACTTCACCGCGATGTCCACGGCCTTGTCGAACGGCCCGATCTTGCCGTCGGCCTCGGCTTTGCGGCGGGCCCCGTTGAAGACCTTCTCGAAGATGTACGGCACCGCCAGGATGAACGTGGGGCGGAAGGACACCAGGTCCGGCATCAGCGCCTTCGCCGACAGTTCCGGCTGGTGGCCCAGCTTCACCCGGCCGCGGATCGCGGTGACCTCCACCATCCGCCCGAAGACGTGCGCCAGCGGCAGGAAGAGCAGGGTCGAGGCCTCGTCGCCCGGCCGGGAGTGGAAGACCGACTCCCAGCGCGAGGCCATCGTGTCCGTCTCGAACATGAAGTTGGCGTGCGTGATCACACAGCCCTTGGGCCGGCCCGTGGTGCCCGAGGTGTAGATGACGGTCGCCACCGAGTCGGGCGTCACGGCACGCCGGTGCCGGTGCACCACCTCGTCCTCGACCTGGGTGCCCGCCTCGACCAGCTCGCTCACCGCGTCGGCGTCCAGCTGCCAAAGCCGCTTCAGCTGCGGCAGCTGGTCGATCACCGACGCGATCGTCATCGCATGGTCCTCGTGCTCGACCATCACCGCAGAGACCTCGGCGTCGTGCAGCATCCACAGGACCTGCTCGGCCGAGGACGTCGGATAGACCGGGACGGACTGCGCACCGACCGCCCACAGGGCGAAGTCGAAGAGGGTCCACTCGTAGCGGGTGCGCGACATCAGGGCGACCCGGTCGCCGAACCGCACCCCGTGCGCGATCAGCCCCTTGGCCAGGGCGAGCACCTCGTCACGGAACGTCGCCGCGGTGACATCGAGCCAGCGTCCGCGCGCGTCCTTGCGGCCGAGCGCGATCCGGTACGGATCTTCCTCGGCATAGTCGAAAACGACATCCGCGAGCCCGCCTACGTGGGGCGCGGCCGCCATGGGTGGGACAGTGAACTCGCGCAATGACCTGCTCCTTGTGGCGCTCCGCACAGCGCCGTGACGCTACCCCACCGGGCGCCACGGCGGGAGGGCCCGAAGCCGTCCGTACCGTGTGGCATCTGCACTGGTCAGGGGCTGAAATCCGGCCAGATGGGCAAGGCTCGGGCGCGCTTCTGACCAAGGAGTAAGTGGCTCGCGCGCGAATCTCCACCGAATCTGTACGCCGCGATCACTGCCGTTCCGGACGGGTACGGGGGATTGGTCCGCACCTGCCGGGCCTGACCGGGTTGGGGCGCCCGGGCGGTGGTCGCCGCGTTCCTGCCATTCTCCCCCTTGCGCGGGCGCGTCATGCGCCGCCCCGGCCACCGATCCCGCCCGGCGGACGGAGCAGCCGGTCGCCGCCCGCCAGGACGGCCGCGGCGAGCGCGTCCGCCGCCTGCCCTGCGCCGTCCCGCCGGCGGCCGTGCAGCAGGACGAAGTCCACCCCGCCGAGCTCCGGCAGCCCCGCCCTGGCCGGCACCGGGGCCAGGCCGGGCGGGACGAGACCCCGGCTGTGCGCCATCACACCGAGGCCCGCGTGGGCGGCCGCGATCAGCCCGCTGAGGCTGCCGCTCGTGCACGCGACCCGCCAGGACCGGCCCTGCCCCTCCAGAACCTCCAGCGCGCGGGCCCTGGTGATGGCCGGCGGCGGGAAGAGGATCAGCGGCACCGGGCGGTCCGGATCGATCCGCAGCCCCGGAGCGCCGATCCAGTCGAGCGCGTCCTGCCAGACCAGCTCCCCGTGGGTGTCGCCGCTCCGCCGCTTCGCCAGCACCAGATCGAGCCGGCCCGCCGCCAGCTGCTGGTGCAGCGTGCCCGACAGCTCCACGGTCAGCTCCAGCTCGACCTCCGGATGGTCCCGGCGGAACGACTGGAGGATCTCCGGCAGCCGGGTCAGCACGAAGTCCTCCGAGGCCCCGAACCGGAGCCGCCCGCGCAGCCGGGTGCCGGTGAAGAACGCCGACGCCCGCTCGTGGGCCTCCAGGATCGTCCGGGCGAAGGCGAGCATCGCCTCGCCGTCCACGGTGAGATCGACCCGGTGCGTGTCACGGGTGAAGAGCTGCCGCCCGGTCGCCTCCTCCAGCCGCCGCACGTGCTGGCTCACCGTGGACTGCCGCACCCCGAGCCGGCGGGCGGCCCGGGTGAAGCTCAGGGTCTGGGCGACGGCGAGAAAAGTGCGCAGCTGAGCGGGGTCGTACATGGGGCCACGTTATCGCGAACCGTGATGACAGTCAGAGCGGTATACCGGATTCCCGATTTAGGGGATCACGAGCAGGATGGGGGAGGGCACGACCCTGAACGAGAGAACACGTGGAGCACATGAGCCGCCGCACCCTGCAGTTGCCGTCCTGGCTGCCGATCGACCCGTACATCCTGGCGTTGATCGGCACCGTCGTACTCGCGGCACTGCTGCCCGCCTCCGGCGCGGCCGCCGATGTGGCGGGCGGCGTCTCCACCGGAGCGGTGGCGTTCCTCTTCTTCCTCTACGGCGCGCGGCTCTCCACCGCCGAGGCGCTCGACGGCCTGCGGCACTGGCGGCTCCATCTCACCGTCCTGACCTGCACGTTCGTCGTCTTCCCGCTGCTGGGACTGGCGAGCAAGGGGCTGGTGCCGCACATACTGACGCCGCAGCTGCAGGGCGGATTCCTCTTCCTCTGCCTCATTCCCTCCACGATCCAGTCGTCGATCGCCTTCACCTCGATCGCCCGCGGCAACGTGCCCGCGGCGATCTGCGCGGGCTCCTTCTCCTCGATCGCCGGCATCTTCCTCACGCCGCTGCTCGCGGCCGCGCTGCTCGGCAGCAGCGGCGGCGGGTTCTCCGGCGACGCGCTGGCGAAGATCGCCGTCCAGCTGCTGCTGCCGTTCGTGGCGGGCCAGCTGCTGCGCCGCTGGATCGGCGGCTTCCTCGCCCGGCACAAGAAGGTGCTCGGCTATGTCGACCGCGGCTCGATCCTGCTGGTCGTCTACACGGCGTTCAGCGAGGGCATGGTCGCCGGGATCTGGCACCAGGTCACCCCCGCCCGGCTCGCCGCACTGCTCGGCGCCGAGGCGGTGCTGCTCGCCGTCATGCTCTCGCTGAGCTGGTACGGGGCGAAGCGGCTCGGCTTCGGCCGGGAGGACCGCATCGCCATCCAGTTCGCCGGTTCGAAGAAGAGCCTGGCCGCGGGCCTGCCCATGGCCAGCGTCCTGTTCGGCGCGCAGGCGAGCCTTGCCGTGCTGCCGCTGATGCTCTTCCACCAGATGCAGCTCATGGTGTGCGCGGTGATCGCGAAGCGGCGTGCCAGGGACCCGCAGGAGGAGCCGGCGGACGGCGGCAGGGTGGAGAGCCGGGCCGTCACGGTGAACTGAGGCCGGCCGGCGCAGGGGGCTCCCCGACGGCCGGACCCCTGAGCCGTGCGGCGGCGGGGCGGCTCAGCCCCGGGCGGCCGTCGCCTCCAGGACGATGCGGTGCTCACCCGCGTACACGTTCATGGAGGGACCCCGCAGGAAGCCGACCAGGGTCAGGCCGGTCTCGGCCGCCAGGTCGACGGCGAGGGACGACGGCGCGGACACGGCCGCCAGCATCGGGATGCCGGCCATCACCGCCTTCTGCGCCAGCTCGAACGAGGCCCGGCCCGAAACCAGCAGGATCGACCGGGACAGCGGCAGCCGGCCGTCGGTGAGCGCGCGGCCGACCAGCTTGTCGACGGCGTTGTGCCGGCCCACGTCCTCCCGGATGTCGACCAGCTCGCCCGTCTCGGAGAACAGTGCGGCGGCGTGCAGGCCACCGGTCCGGTCGAACACCTGCTGTGCGGCGCGCAACCGGTCGGGAAGGGCGGCCAGCAGCGCGGGCTCGACCCGCACCGGGGGAAGGTCGGCGACGGGGTGCCGGGTCGTGGTGCGGACCGCGTCCAGGCTGGCCTTCCCGCACAGCCCGCAGGAGGACGTCGTGTAGACGTTGCGCTCCAGCGTGATGTCCGGGACCACCACACCGGGTGCGAGCCGCACGTCCACCACGTTGTACGTGTTGACGCCGTCGGCGGTCGCCCCCGCGCAGTACGCGATCGACTGCACCTCGCCGCCCTCGCCGAGCACGCCCTCGCTCACCAGGAAGCCCGCCGCCAGCGCGAAGTCGTCGCCCGGGGTGCGCATCGTGATGGCGAGCGGCTTGCCGTTCAGCCGGATCTCCAGTGGCTCCTCGGCGACGAGCGTGTCGGGGCGGGTGGAGACGGCCCCGTCCCGGATACGGATGGTGCGGCGGCGCTCGGTGACCCGTCCCATGACTGTTGGACCCGATTCTGTGCGTGCGGGAAGCCGAAGCGGCCCTTGATGCGGAGGTTGCCGTGGGTCACCGGGTTGGCGCGCGGTGAGGTGACCTTCACGTGAGCATTGTCCTGCACATGGAGCGTGACGTCGCGGCCGACTCCGCAGGGACGTCAGTCGACAGAATATTGTCTACGGTATGCCGCCGGAACGGCAAAGCTGTCGTCAAGTCTCCAAGCCTCGGGCGGGAATCCTGTGGGATCACGTGCCCCTGTACCCGGCAGTAGCGACCAAGACTGGATGGTTCCTGCCATATGTAGCGAGGGGATCCTGAATATGACCGGCACACGTGTCGTGGCGCTCGGCCACTATCAGCCCGCCAAGGTGCTCACCAACCACGATCTGGCGGCCATGGTCGACACCAGCGACGAATGGATCACCAGCCGCGTCGGCATCAAGACCCGCCACCTCGGCGGCCCCGACGAGCCGGTCGACGAGCTGGCCGCGCACGCGGCGGCCAAGGCCCTCGCCGCCGCCGGCCTGCAGCCGACGGACATCGACCTGGTGCTGGTCGCCACCTCCACGGCGATCGACCGGTCACCGAGCATGTCGGCCCGGGTCGCGGCACGTCTCGGTATGACGTCGCCCGCGGTGATGGACATCAACGTGGTGTGTTCCGGTTTCACCCACGCCCTCGCCACCGCCGACCACGCCGTGCGCGCCGGTGCGGCCACCCGCGCGCTCGTGATCGGCGCCGACAAGATGGGGGACATCGTCGACTGGACCGACCGCTCCAGCTGCGTGCTGATGGGCGACGGTGCGGGCGCGGCGGTCGTGGTCGCCGACTCGGGGGCGGCGGACCGGCCCGGTATCGGACCGGTGCTGTGGGGTTCCGTCCCCGGAATGGGGGACGCGGTACGGATCGAGGGGACGCCGCCGCGCTTCGCCCAGGAGGGGCAGTCGGTCTACCGCTGGGCGACCACCCAGCTGCCGCCCATTGCCCGCAAGGTGTGTGAGAAGGCCGGAATCACCCCCGAGGATCTCGCCGCGGTCGTGCTGCATCAGGCCAATCTGCGGATCATCGAGCCGGTCGCCAGGAAGATCGGCGCGATCAACGCGGTCATCGCCCGGGATGTGGTGGATTCCGGCAATACATCCGCCGCCTCGATCCCGATGGCCCTGTCCAAGCTGGTGGAGCGAGGAGAGATTGCGACCGGCGCTCCGGCGCTGCTCTTCGGCTTCGGCGGGAACCTCAGTTACGCGGGTCAGGTGATCCGCTGTCCCTGAGCGGAGTTGTGCTCGGTAGACTGTAGACGATAAGCAATTGCTCGTCGCTCGGAGGGGGACCGCAATGTTGTCCACAGGACTGCCGCAAGGGGCTGTGCCCAAGCTGGAACGGCCCGGTCCGCTGCGCGAGCGGGTCTACGACGCACTGCTCGAACTCATCACCACCCGGGCACTGCGCCCCGGCCAGCACCTGGTCGAGAGCGAACTGGCCGGCCACCTGGGCGTGTCCCGCCAGCCGGTGCGCGAGGCGTTGCAGCGGCTCAACACCGAGGGCTGGGTCGATCTGCGTCCCGCACAGGGCGCCTTCGTCCACGAGCCCACGGAGGAGGAGGCGGACCAGCTGCTCTCGGTCCGTACGCTCCTGGAGGCCGAGGCCGCCCGGCTCGCCGCCGCCAACGCCGGAACGGCGGGCATCGCCGCGCTGGAAGAGCTGTGCGCGAAGGGTGAGCAGGCGGTCGCCGCCGACGACGTGGACCTGGCAGTCGCGACCAACGCGGCCTTCCACGCCAAGGTCATGGAGCTGGCGGGCAACGTCGTGCTCGCCGAACTGGCCGGCCAGGTGGACCGGCGGGTCCGCTGGTACTACACCCCTGTCGCCCGCCAGCGTGGCACCGGGTCCTGGATCGAGCACCGCTCCCTGATCGCCGCGATCTCCTCGCGCGACGAGCAGCAGGCCACGGCGATCATGCGGGCGCACACGGAACACACCCGCCGGACCTACCACGAGCGCGAAGAGAGCTGAAGCCTTCGCTGTCCATGCCCTCGAACGCTGGCTGAGCAACCAGGCCGCAAGGCGATCGGGGGCATCTGCGCGTCCGCCGCACCGCCTTCCCGGCGGTCCCTTCGGAGCCGCCGTCCGCACCCCTTTGTCCTCAGGGTGGAGAAAGTTGAGGCGGATTCCTGCGCAACTTCTTCCCACTCCCGGCAAGCGCTGCTACGTTCCCCTCCAAAGCCCGACGGACAGGCCGATGTGGCGGGGAGGGGCGCGTGAGACGTATGACGGCACGACCCGCGAATGCGCATCAGGCGCGACTGCTCAGACTGTTGCGCGACGGCGGGCCCAACTCACGAGCGCAGCTGGGGGATCAGGTCGATCTCTCCCGCTCCAAGCTCGCCGTCGAGGTGGACAGACTGCTGGAGACCGGCCTTGTGGTGGCCGACGGACTCGCCGCATCCCGCGGCGGGCGTCGCTCGCACAACATCCGGCTCGCCCCGGCACTGCGCTTCCTCGGCGTCGACATCGGTGCCACATCGGTCGATGTGGCGGTCACCAACGCTGAGCTGGAGGTCCTGGGACACCTCAACCACCCCATGGACGTACGCGAAGGGCCCGTCGCCATCTTCGAGCAGGTGCTGTCGATGGCGGCCAAGCTCCGGGCCTCCGGGCTCGCCGAAGGGTTCGACGGCGCCGGAATCGGCGTACCGGGTCCGGTCCGCTTCCCCGAGGGAATCCCGGTCGCACCGCCGATCATGCCCGGCTGGGACGGTTTCCCGGTCCGCGAGGCACTCAGTCAGGAACTGGGCTGCCCCGTCATGGTCGACAACGACGTGAACCTGATGGCGATGGGGGAGCAGCACGCGGGTGTCGCCCGCTCCGTGGGCGACTTCCTCTGCGTCAAGATCGGTACCGGCATCGGCTGCGGCATCGTCGTCGGCGGAAACGTCCACCGCGGTACGACGGGCAGCGCGGGCGACATCGGCCACATCCAGGTCGAACCGGACGGGCGCCCCTGCGCCTGTGGCAACCGGGGCTGCCTGGAAGCACACTTCAGCGGCGCAGCACTGGCCCGCGACGCCGAGGACGCGGCCCGCGCCGGACAGTCCGCGGAGCTCGCGGCCCGGCTGGAGGCGTCCGGGAGACTCACCGCCGTCGACGTGGCCGCAGCCGCGGCCGCCGGCGACGCCACCTCGCTCGACCTGATCCGCGAAGGCGGCAACCGGGTCGGTCAGGTCATCGCCGGACTCGTCAGCTTCTTCAACCCCGGTCTGGTGGTGATCGGCGGCGGGGTGACCGGCCTCGGCCACACGCTGCTGGCCAGTGTCCGGACCCAGGTCTACCGGCAGTCGTTGCCGCTGGCCACCGGCAACCTCCCCATCGTGCTGGGCGAGTTGGGACCTGCCGCCGGAGTGATCGGCGCGGCCAGACTCATCAGCGACCACCTCTTCTCACCGGCCTGATCCCTTCCCACCGCCCGGATCGCTCGTCCTGCCGGCCGCCCCTGTGCACGTCCACCGGGCCGGCCCCTGTCCCACCGGTTCGATCTGTTTCCCGCCGGCCCGATCCTCGGCCGGTCAGCAACAAGGCACCGTCCCCGCGCCACAGGCCGGGGTCCGGGTATACCCCGGGACAGCACTTCGCCCTGCCCGCTCACCGGCCCTCCCGGGCTCTCGGCACCGTCCGAGCCGGGAGACCCCATTCGCCGAGGGGATTTGTCATGGCTCCAGAACCACCTCTGCTCACCATGTCCGGCATCACCAAGTCATTCCCCGGCGTGCGCGCACTCGACGGCGTCGACCTGGAGGTCCAGGCCGGCGAGGTCCACTGTCTGCTCGGCCAGAACGGGGCCGGCAAGTCCACCCTCATCAAGGTGCTCGCCGGCGCCCACCAGCCCGACGACGGCGAGATCACCTGGCGCGGCTCACCGGCGGTACTCAAGTCACCCATCACCGCGATGCGTCTCGGCATCGCCACCATCTACCAGGAACTCGACCTGGTGGAGGGGCTGTCGGTCGCCGAGAACGTCTTCCTCGGTCACGAACCCACCAGCGCCGGCTTCGTCGTCCGCACCGGTGCGGGCCGCACCGCGGCCGCCGCACTGCTGCGGCGCCTGGGTCACCCGGAGATCGACCCGGCCCGGCCGGTCGGTGAACTCTCGGCCGCCCAGCAGCAGATCGTCTCGATGGCCAGGGCGCTCTCCCACGACGTCCGGCTCATCGTGATGGACGAGCCGTCCGCGGCCCTCGACCCCGACGAGGTCGCCAACCTCTTCCGGATCGTCGCCTCCCTGACCGCCGACGGGGTAGCCGTCGTCTACATCTCCCACCGCCTGGAGGAGATCCGCCGGATCGGCGACCGGGTGACCGTGCTCAAGGACGGCCGGGCCGTCGCCGTCGGGCTCCCCGCCGAGTCCACACCGACCCGCGACATCGTTGCCATGATGACCGGCCGCAATGTCGAGTACGTCTTCCCGCCCAGGCCCGACGCCGTCCCGGCGGGGTCCGGCGGCGAACCCGTACTCAAGGTCGAAGGCCTCACCAGGAAGGGCGAGTTCGCCCCCGTCGACCTGGAGCTGAGGCCCGGCGAGATCGTCGGCCTCGCCGGACTGGTCGGCTCCGGTCGCTCCGAGATCCTGGAGACCATCTACGGTGCCCGCCGCGCCACCGCCGGACAGGTCACGGTCGCGGGCCGGCCGCTGCGGCCCGGCAGCGTCCGCGCCGCCGTCGCGGCCGGTATCGGCCTCGCCCCCGAGGAGCGCAAGGCGCAGGCCCTGCTGATGCTCGAATCCGTCACCCGCAATGTCTCCGTCTCCTCCATGTCCCGCTTCTCCACGGGTGGTTGGCTCAACCGAGGCGCCGAACGCAAGGCCGCCCGCGCCGCGACCCGCGAGCTCTCGCTGCGCCCCGACAACCCGGACACCCCCGTCCGCACCCTCTCCGGCGGCAACCAGCAGAAGGCGGTGCTGGCCCGCTGGCTGCTCCGCGGCTGCCGGGTGCTGCTGCTCGACGAACCGACCCGCGGGGTGGACGTCGGCGCCCGCGCCGAGCTCTACGCCGTGATCCGCCGGCTGGCCGACGAAGGCCTCGCCGTCCTGCTGGTCTCCAGTGAAGTGCCCGAAGTCCTGGGCCTCGCCGACCGGGTGCTGGTGCTCCGTGAGGGTCACGTCGTGCATACGGCGGACGCCCGGGAGCTCGACGAGCACCGCGTACTCGACCTCGTGATGGAAGGGAGCCCGACGTCATGACCCAGCCCGTCTCCTCGGCGCAGCAGAGCGGGCCGGACAAGGGCCCCGCGCCCCTGTCCGCCCCCGCTTCCCCGAAGAAGGAAGGATCGTCCCCGCGCGCCTCCGGGCTGCGCTGGGACGTCCGCAACCTCTCGCTCCTCGGCGTCCTCGTCGCCCTGATAGTCGTCGGCGGCATCACCGAGCCCGACGCCTTCCTGGACACCGGGAACCTCCAGCTCATCCTGACCCAGGCGTCCGTGATCGGTGTCGTCACCGTCGGCGTCACCTTCGTCATCACCAGCGGCGGCATCGACCTCTCCGTCGGCGCCATGGTCGCCCTCGCCTCCGTCTGGGCGACGACCCTCGCCACCCAGGACTTCGGTTTCGCGGGCATCCTGTTCACCGCGGTGCTCGTCGGCCTCGGTGCCGGACTCGTCAACGGGGTGCTGATCGCGTACGGCCGGATGGTGCCGTTCATCGCGACGCTGGCGATGCTCGCCTCCGCCCGCGGACTCGCGCTCCTCATCACCGACGGCAAGACGCAGATCGTCACCGTCAAGTCGGTCCTGGACCTGGGTCTTCCCGACTCGTACATCCTCGGCATCCCGCCGCTGGTCATGATGTTCGCCGTGGTCACCGTCATCGGCTGGCTGCTGCTGAACCGTACGACCTTCGGCCGGCGCACGGTCGCCGTCGGCGGCAACGCCGAAGCGGCCCGGCTGGCCGGCATCGACGTACGACGCCAGCGCCTCTACCTCTACCTGCTCTCCGGGCTGTGCTGCGGCATCGCCGCGTTCATGCTGATCATCCTGGCCGGCTCCGGCCAGAACACCAACGGCAACCTGTACGAGCTCGACGCCATCGCCGCCGCGATCATCGGCGGCACTCTGCTCAGCGGTGGCCGGGGCACGATCGTCGGCTCCGTCCTCGGTGTCCTCGTCTTCACCACGATCACCAACATCTTCGCGCTCAACAACCTGCAGAGCGACGTCCAGCAGATCGCCAAGGGCGCGATCATCGTCGCCGCGGTCCTGGTCCAGGGCCGGACCTCGGCCCGCGGCGAGACCTGACTGAGGTCACCCCCCCTTCCACCCCAGCCTGTTCCGCATGCCACGCACCGGATGAAGGGTTTGACAGCCATGCCAGAAACCAGTCGCAGAGGACTGCTCTTCGGGACCGCAGCAGTCTCGGCGGGCGCCTTCCTCACCGCATGTACCAGCAACGACCCGAAGGAGAAGGACACCGCGGCGCAGAGCAACGCACCCGCCGCCGACGACAAGCCGGGCAAGCCCGTCACCATCGGCTTCGCCGGACCGCAGGCCGACCACGGCTGGCTCAACGCGATCAACGAGAACGCCAGGTCGCGGGCGAAGAAGTACTCCGAGGTGACGCTGGAGACCACCGAGGGCTCCAACGACACCGCGGCCCAGATCGGCCAGGTCAAGACCCTCATCAACAAGAAGGTCGACGTCCTCGTCATCCTCCCGGCCGACGGGAAGGCGCTCACCCAGGTGGGTCTGGAGGCGATGCGGGCAGGCATTCCCGTGATCAACCTCGACCGGATCTTCGCCTCCCCGCAGGCGTACCGCTGCTGGGTCGGCGGCGACAACTACGGGATGGGCCTCAACGCAGGCACGTACATCGGCGAACAGCTCAAGGACAAGCCGAACGCCAAGGTGGTCGAGCTCGCGGGCCTCGACAACCTGGAGCTCACCAAGCAGCGCAGCAAGGGTTTCGCCGACGCGCTGAAGAACTACTCCAACATCAAGCTGGTGGCCCGTCAGGCCGCCGACTTCACCGTCGAGTCCGGCCAGGCCAAGATGGCCCAGCTCCTCCAGGCGCAGAAGAAGTTCGACGCCCTGTGGAATCACGACGACGACCAGGGCGTGGGCGCGCTGCGCGCCATCCAGCAGGCCGGCCGGGACGAGTTCCTGATGGTCGGCGGGGCCGGGGCCAAGTCCGCGATGGACGCCATCAAGGCCGACAACAGCGTGCTGAAGGCCACCGTTCTCTACCCGCCGACCATGGCCGCGTCGGCCATCGACCTGGCCCGCGCGCTCGCCCAGAGCAAGGGGCTCTCCGGGCTCTCCGAGCTGGAGATCCCGACCAACCTCACGCTCTACTCGGCCGTGGTCACCAAGGAGAACATCGACCAGTACCTGCCGACGGGCTTCAACTGACCGGCCCCGCGGGAGGGTGCTGACCCTCCCGCCGCACCCACCGAACCACCGATGAGGAGGAAGCCCGGATGGCCCGTAGGGAAGAGACGGAGCAGGAGGCGGCGGCGCCGCCGACGTACCGGCCGATGGCGAGCGCACCGACGCTCGGGGTCGGCATGGTCGGATACGCGTTCATGGGCGCCGCCCACTCGCAGGGGTGGCGCACCGCGGGCCATGTCTTCGAGCTGCCGATGCGGCCGGCTCTCGCCGCGATCTGCGGACGCGACCGCACGGCGGTCGAGGCCGCCGCCGACCGGCACGGCTGGGCGGCGGCGGAGACCGACTGGCGCGCCATGATCGCGCGGGACGACGTGCAGCTCGTCGACATCTGCACCCCCGGCGACAGCCATGCGGAGATCGCCATCGCGGCGCTGGAGGCGGGCAAGCACGTGCTGTGCGAGAAGCCGCTCGCCAACACCGTCGCGGAGGCGGAGGCCATGGCCGAGGCGGCGGAGCGCGCCGCCGCCCGCGGTCAGGTGGCGATCGTCGGGTTCAACTACCGCAAGGTGCCCGCCATCACCTACGCCCGGAAGCTGATCGCCGAGGGCCGGCTCGGCACCCTGCGGCACGTCCGGGCCACTTACCTCCAGGACTGGCTGGTCGACCCCGAGTCACCGCTCACCTGGCGGCTGGAGCGCGAGCACGCGGGGTCGGGCGCGCTCGGCGACCTCGGGGCGCACATCGTGGACCTCGCCCAGTACCTGGCGGGGGAGCTGCTGGTCGGGGTGTCGGCGGTGACCGAGACCTTCGTACGCGAACGCCCGCTGCAGGCGGGACGGTCGGCGGGTCTGGGCGGGGTGGCGGTCACCGGGGCGAAGGGGGCGGTGACGGTCGACGACACGGCGCTGTTCACCGGCCGCCTCGCCTCCGGCGCACTGGCCTCCTTCGAGACGACACGGATGGCGGCCGGACGGAAGAACGCGCTTCGGATCGAGATCAACGGGGAGCGCGGCTCGCTCGCCTTCGACCTGGAGCGGCTGAACGAACTCTCCTACCACGACCACACCGAGCCCGCCACGACCGCCGGCTTCCGGCGCATCCTGGTCACCGAGCCCGCGCATCCCTACCTGGAGGCCTGGTGGCCGCCCGGGCACGCGCTCGGCTACGAGCACACCTTCATCCACCAGGCCCGTGACGTGGTCCGGACGATCGCCGAAGGGGCCGCGCCCACACCGTCGTTCGCCGACGGGCTGCAGGTGCAGCGGGTGCTCGCGGCGGTGGAGGAGAGCGCCGCGAAGAACTCGGTACAGACCCCCGTCCACATCCCCGCACAGCTCTAGGAGGTCCTGCGCATGCCCCGTCCCTTCACCCTCTTCACCGGCCAGTGGGCCGACCTGCCACTGGAGGAGGTCTGCCGGTACGCACGCGACTTCGGTTACGAAGGCCTCGAACTCGCCTGCTGGGGCGATCACTTCGAGGTCGACAAAGCGCTCGCCGACCCGGGCTATCTGGACGGGCGACGGCAGTTGCTCGACAAGTACGGGCTGAAGTGCTGGGCGGTCTCCAACCACCTCGTCGGCCAGGCCGTCTGCGACAACCCGATCGACGAGCGCCATCAGGCCATCCTGCCCGCCCGGATCTGGGGCGACGGGGAGCCCGAGGGGGTGCGCCGACGGGCCGCCGAGGAAATGAAGGACACCGCGCGGGCGGCCGCCGCCTTCGGCGTGCACACGGTCATCGGGTTCACCGGTTCGTCGATCTGGCACCTGGTGGCGATGTTCCCGCCGGTCCCGCCGCACATGATCGAGCGCGGGTACGAGGACTTCGCCGAGCGCTGGAACCCGATCCTGGACGTCTTCGACGCGGAGGGGGTGCGCTTCGCCCACGAGGTGCACCCGAGCGAGATCGCGTACGACTACTGGACCACGCACCGCGCCCTGGAGGCGGTGGGCCACCGGCCCGCGTTCGGGCTGAACTTCGACCCGAGCCACTTCGTGTGGCAGGACCTGGATCCGGTCGGCTTCCTGTACGACTTCCGGGACCGGATCTACCACGTGGACTGCAAGGAGGCCCGTAAGCGCCTCGACGGCCGCAACGGCCGGCTCGGCTCCCATCTGCCCTGGGGCGACCCGCGCCGCGGCTGGGACTTCGTCTCGGTGGGGCACGGCGATGTGCCGTGGGAGGACGTCTTCCGGATGCTGCGTTACATCGGGTACGACGGGCCCGTCTCCGTGGAGTGGGAGGACGCGGGCATGGACCGTCTGACGGGCGCGCCGGAGGCGCTGGCGGCGCTGAAGCGGTTCGATTTCGACCCGCCGAGCGCGTCGTTCGACGCGGCGTTCGGCGGCAGGGACTGAGCCACCCCGGGGCGCGGCCCGCTCCCGGGGCCTGCGCCCCCGGACCCCCGCCCCTCCGGCGGGGCGGCACTTCCGGCCCCGCCGGCACCTGAGGCGCGGGGCCGGGGCGGAGTCCAGGCCCGGGAAGAGGCCGGGCAGGGGAAAGCCCGCCCGACGGCAGACGAACACGCCGTCGGGCCGGCACCCCATGCCCCCACCCCTCTTTGTCCTGACCAAGGGAAAAGTTCAACGAGATCGCTGCGCAAGGGCTTTCCGTCCCGGACGAACAGGTCTACCGTCCAGAACGTGTACATGACATGACTCTCGTCACCGGGGTCACACGGTCCCCGACTGACCTGCGCGGCAGTCCCCGCGCGGAACGGCACGGCAGCACCCGCCCGTACAACCGGCACTCTCCGGAGGACACTCGTGCACTTCACCCGAAACGGGAGCAGGAGCGCAGCCAGGAGCAGGAACAGGCTCCGCTTGCGTAAGTCACTCGCTCTGCTCACCGGTGGCCTGCTCGCCGCGGCCACCCTCACCCTGACCGGCACGGCCTCCGCCCACCCGGTGCCCCCCGACCCGGCCCCGGCCGCCGAGGACTTCCAGCAGGTCACCCTCGCCAAGGGCGCCGCGGAGACCGGCGAGCCCATGACGCTCGCCGTGCTCCCCGACCGCAGCGTGCTGCACACCGCGCGCAGCGGCGAGCTGCGCCTCACCGACAGCACGGGCAACACCAGCGTCGCCGGCGTCATCCCCGTCTACTCGCACGACGAGGAAGGCCTCCAGGGCGTCGGGGTCGACCCGAAGTTCAGTGAGAACCGGGCGATCTACCTGTACTACGCACCCCCGCTGGACACCCCGAGGGCGACGCCCCCGAGACCGGCACCGCGGCCGACTTCGCCAAGTTCGACGGCGTCAACCGGCTCTCCCGCTTCGTCCTCAAGGAGGACGGCACGCTCGACCTGGGCAGCGAGAAGAAGGTCCTCGACGTCAAGACGTCCCGCGGCACCTGCTGCCACGTCGGCGGCGACATCGACTTCGACGCCGACGGCAATCTGTATCTGTCGACCGGTGACGACTCCAACCCCTTCGCCTCCGACGGCTTCACCCCCATCGACGAACGCCCGGACCGCAACCCGGCGTTCGACGCCCGCCGCTCCGCGGGCAACAGCAACGACCTGCGCGGCAAGATCCTCCGCATCAAGGTCGCCGACGACGGTTCGTACACCGTCCCGGACGGCAACCTCTTCGCCCCCGGTACGGACAAGACCCGCCCCGAGATCTACGCGATGGGGTTCCGCAACCCGTTCCGCTTCACCGTCGACAAGCCCACCGGCACCGTGTACGTGGGTGACTACGGGCCCGACGCGGGAGCGGCCGACCCCAAGCGCGGACCGGCCGGACAGGTCGAGTTCGCCAAGGTCACCAAGGCCGGCAACTTCGGCTGGCCGTTCTGCACCGGCAACAACGACCCTTACGTCGACTACGACTTCGCCACCAAGACCTCCGGCGCCGCCTTCGACTGCGCGGCCCCGAAGAACACCTCGCCGAACAACACCGGCATCGTCGACCTGCCGCCGGCGCAGCCCGCCTGGATCCCGTACGACGGCGCCTCCGTCCCGGAGTTCGGCACCGGATCCGAGTCCCCGATGGGCGGACCGGTCTACCACTACGACGCGGACCTCGACTCGCCCGTGAAGTTCCCCGAGGCGTACGACGGCGACTTCTTCGCCGGCGAGTTCGGCCGGCAGTGGATCAAGCGCATCGAGCAGGACGCCGACGGCGGCGTGCAGTCCATCAACGACATCCCGTGGTCCGGCACCCAGGTGATGGACATGGCCTTCGGACCCGACGGGGCGCTGTACGTCCTGGACTACGGCCTCTCCTGGTTCGGCGGCGACGAGAACTCCGCCCTCTACCGGATCGAGAACGCCACCGGCGGACACTCCCCGATCGCGGAGGCCACGGCCAACAAGACCTCCGGAACCGCACCGCTGAAGGTGCAGTTCTCCTCGGCCGGCACCGCGGACGCCGACGAGGACGCCCTGACCTACGCCTGGGACTTCGGCGACGGCGGCACGTCCACGGCGGCGAACCCCGCGTACACGTACAAGAAGAACGGCACCTACGCGGCGACCGTCACCGCCACGGACCCCTCCGGGCGGACCGGCTCGGCCAGCGTCCATGTCACCGTGGGCAACACCGCGCCGAAGGTGAACCTGGAACTCCCCGGTGACGGGCAGCTGTTCACCTTCGGCGACGAGATCCCGTTCAAGGTGACCGTGACCGACCCCGAGGACGGCACGATCGACTGCTCCAAGGTCGAGGTCCGCTTCGTCCTCGGCCACGACAGCCACGGCCACCCGATCACCTCGGCGCACGGCTGCACCGGCACCATCAAGACCGAGATGGACGGCGGGCACGACCCGAACGCCAACATCTTCGGAGTCATCGACGCCTCGTACACCGACGACGGGGGCGGCGGCCAGGCCGCACTGACCGGTCACGACCAGTCGCAGCTCCAGCCGCGCCACCGCCAGGCCGAGCACTTCAACGACTCGTCCGGCATCAAGACGTACGACAAGGCCAACGCCGAGGGCGGCAAGACCGTCGGCGACATCGACAACGACGACTGGATCTCCTTCAAGCCGTACATCCTCGGCGACTCCACCAAGCTCACCGCCCGGATCTCCTCCGGCGGCGCGGGCGGCTTCCTCGAAGTACGGGCCGGCTCGGCGACCGGCACGATCCTCGGCTCCGCACCGGTCCCGGTGACCGGCGGCTGGGAGACCTTCCAGGACATCGACGTGCCCCTGCGCGGCGTCCCGAAGAAGGCCACCGAGCTCTTCCTGGTCTTCAAGGGCGGCGAGGGCGCGCTCTACGACCTCGACGACTTCGAGCTCTCCAACACCCCGCCCGACAAGACCGCCAAGCGGGTCCTGGTCTTCTCCAAGACCGCCGGCTTCCGCCACGATGCGATACCCGAAGGCATCGCCGCGCTGAAGGAACTCGGCAAGGACAGCAACATCACGGTCGACGCCACGGAGGAGGCCGGCCAGTTCACCACCGCCAACCTGGCCCGCTACGACGCCGTCGCCTTCATGTCGACCACGGGTGACGTCCTCAACGACGCCCAGCAGAAGGCCTTCGAGAACTACGTGTCCTCCGGTGGCGGCTTCCTGGGCGTGCACGCCGCCGCCGACACCGAGTACGACTGGCCGTTCTACGGCGGACTCGTCGGCGCGTACTTCGACAGTCACCCGGCCATCCAGCCCGTCACCGTCCGCGTGGAGGACCACAAGAACCCGGCCACCGCGCACCTGGGCGACGCCTGGGACCGCACCGACGAGCTGTACAACTACCGCACCAACCCGCGTGGCAAGGTCAAGGTCCTCGCCACTCTCGACGAGACGACCTACACCGGCGGCAACATGAAGGGCGACCACCCGATCACCTGGTGCCAGGCCTACCAGGGCGGCCGCTCCTTCTACACCGGCCTCGGCCACACCAAGGAGTCGTACGCCGACCCGGACTTCCGTGGACTCCTGCTCGGCGGGCTGCGGTACGCGGCCGGCCAGATCAAGGCCGACTGCAAGCCCGACACCGGCTACCGGTCGATCTTCAACGGCAAGACGCTCGCAGGCTGGAAGCAGGCAGGCCCCGGCAAGTTCGACGTCGTCGACGGCGAGCTGCGTTCCGACGGCGGCATGGGCCTGCTGACCTACCAGGCCAAGGAGCTGAAGTCCTACTCGCTGAAGCTCGACTGGAAGCTGGCGGGTGACGACAACTCCGGAGTCTTCGTCGGCTTCCCGGAGTCCGACGACCCCTGGTCCGCGGTGGACAAGGGCTACGAGGTGCAGATCGACGCCTCCGACGCCGTCGACCGCACCACCGGCTCCGTCTACACCTTCAAGGCGGCCAACACCAAGGCACGCGACCAGGTCCTCAGGCCGCCCGGCCAGTGGAACAGCTACGAGATCAAGGTCCAGGGCGAACGTCTCCAGATCTTCCTCAACGGAGTGAAGATCAACGACTTCACCAACACCGACCCGGCCCGCAGCCTCAAGGACGGCTACATCGGCCTCCAGAACCACGGGGCCGACGACCAGGTGTCCTTCCGCAACATCCAGCTGAAGGAACTGCCCTCGGCGTAGGGCCTCTCGTTCGGATGATGCCGGGCTCGCGTGCCCCGGTGCCGCACCTCGCGGCGTTGTCGTCGGTCGCCGACGCTCCGCGTCGGCTCCCTCCTCCGCCTTGCGAGGCGCGGCACCGGACCCCGCTCCCTTATCCGGCCTGATCCAAACGAAAGACCCTAGGGCCACCGCCCGGACGGCGGGCGGGGCAGCAGTCCCCGCCCGCCGCCCGCGGCCCCTTCCCCTCACGTACAGCGCCACCAGCCAAGCCAGGACCCCCAGCCAGGGAGGCAGCCCGTGTCAGCACACGCCGTTCGTACCGGAGTCTGGTTCATCGGAGCACGCGGCTCCGTCGCCACCACCGCCACGGCGGGGTGCGCAGCCGTCGCGGCGGGCCTCCACCCGGCCGCCGGCATGGTCACCGAGACCGCACCGTTCGCCGGGAGCGGTCTGCCCCCGTCACCTCACTCGTCTTCGGCGGACACGACACCCTGGACTGTCCGCTCCCCAAACGGGCCGAGGCACTCGCCGCCGGGGGAGTGCTGCCGCACGGCCTCCCCTCGGCGGTCCGGTCCGAACTCGCCGCGGCCGACGCGGAGATACGCCCCGGCGGACCCCTCCCCGGCGACACCCGCACGGACGAGGAACTCATCACCGCGTTCGCCGCCGACCTCGTCGACTTCGGCCGCCGCAACGGCCTGGCCAGGACCGTCGTCGTCAACGTCGCCTCCACCGAACCCGCCCCGGAGCCCGGCGCGCAGCGGCTGCCGGCCAGCTCTCTCTACGCCGCGGCGGCACTTCGGGCCGGCTGTCCGTACGTCAACTTCACCCCCTCCACCGGGCTGCGTACCCCCGCCCTCCAGGACGCCGTCGCGGACTGCGGACTTCCTCACGCGGGCCGCGACGGCAAGACGGGCCAGACGCTCCTGCGCTCCGTGCTCGCGCCGATGTTCGTGCAGCGCGCACTGCCCGTACGGGCCTGGTCCGGTACCAACCTGCTGGGCGGCGGGGACGGCGCGGCCCTGGCCGACCCGGCCGCGGCCGCCGCGAAGAACGCCGGCAAGGAACGCGTCCTCGCCGACACCCTCGGCTCCGCCCCCGAGGGCGAGGTCCACATCGACGACGTCCCGGCGCTCGGCGACTGGAAGACGGCCTGGGACCACATCGCGTTCGACGGCTTCCTCGGGGCGCGCATGGTGCTCCAGACGACCTGGCAGGGGTGCGACTCGGCACTCGCCGCACCGCTGGTACTGGACCTGGCCCGGCTGCTGGCCCGCGCCCACGAGAGCGGCCTGAGCGGCCCGCGCCCCGAACTCGGCTTCTACTTCAAGGACCCGGACGGCGGACCGGCCGCACTGTCCGAGCAGTATCTGGCGCTGCTCGCCTTCGCGGAGCGGCTGCGGGGCGAGAAGTGAAGGTACGCGCCTGGGCGGAGCTGCTCAGGGTCTCCGCGCTGTTCACCGTGCCGGGCGACGCCCTCGCCGGCGCGGCGGCGCTCGGCCGGCGCCCCAACCGCTCCACCGCCCTCGCCGTCGGCGCCTCGCTCTGTCTGTACGAGGCGGGCATGGCGCTCAACGACTGGGCCGACCGCGACGAGGACGCCGTGGACCGCCCGCACCGCCCGATCCCCTCGGGCCGGATCACACCCCGCGCGGCGCTCGTGGCGGCCGGGGCCCTGACGGCGGCGGGTCTGGCCCTCGCCGGCCGCGCGGGCCGCCCGGCCCTGACGGTCGCCACCGGCCTCGCGGCCACGGTCTGGGCGTACGACCTGCACCTGAAACACACTCCGGCAGGCCCGGCGGCGATGGCGGCGGCCGGGGCCTGGACCTGCTCCTGGGCGCGACGGCCACGGCATCGGGCGCGGGGGCGGCCACGGCGTCGGGCGCGGGGGCGGCCGGAGGTGGCGCTCCCGCGGGTCCGGCTACCGGTTCCGTTCCGGGTCCCGCTCCGGGCTCCGGTCGTGCTCCGGGCGCCCGATCGAAGTCGTCCCCGCCCCGCACACCCCGCGCCGGCCACGCGACTGCCCAGGCCCGCGCCGCTCTGCCGGCCGCCGCCCTGCTGACCGCGCACACCTACGCCGTCACCGCGGTCTCGCGCCACGAGGCGCAGGGCGGCTCCACGGCCGTCCCGCTCGCCGCTCTCGCGGCGGTCGTCGCGCTCGGCGGCATCGCCGTGCGCGAGCCGCGCGGGGCCACGCGGTGGTCCCTAGGCGCAGCAGACAGCGACGCCACCTCCGGCCCTCGCGCCGGAGACGGCGGCGCGGCCGGCGCCACTGACCGTAGCGCCGGAAGTGGTGCGGCCGGCGCCACTGACCTTCGCGCCGGAGGCGGTTGGGGCGGTGTCATGCCGGGCCATCGTGCCGGAGGCGGCGGGGCGGGTGCCCTTTCTGGCCGACGCACCGGTGGGGGCGAGGACCGCACCCCTCCTGTCCGTCAGCCCGGAAGTGGCGGGGCCGGCGCCGCTCCTGGCCGACGCGCCGGAGCAACCGCCTCCGACCGCCTCCTGCTCACCGCCCTCACCGGCGCCTACCTCCGCACCGCCGCACGCCCACTCGTCCACGCCGCGCTCAACCCCTCGCCGCCGCTCACCCAGCGCGCCGTCGGCAGCGGCATCCGGGCGATGATCCCGCTCCAGGCAGCCCTCGCCGCCCGCGCCGGAGCGTCCGGGACCGCGCTCGCCGTCATGGGCCTCGTCCCGCTCGCCCGCAGCCTCGCCCGGAAGGTGAGCCCCACATGACGATCCGCCTCGGCTACGGCACCAACGGGCTCACCGACCTCCGCCTCGGCGACGCCCTCGGCCTCCTCGCCGACCTCGGCTACGACGGGGTCGGACTGACCCTCGACCACATGCACCTCGACCCGATGGGCCCGGACCTCGCCGCCCGCACCCGCGCAGCCGCCGCCAGACTCCAGCAGCTGGGGCTCGGCGTCACCGTGGAGACCGGGGCCCGCTACGTCCTGGACCCGCGCCGCAAGCACGGCCCCTCCCTCCTCGACCCGGACCCCGCGGCGCGCGCCGCACGTACCGGCCTGCTGCTGCGGGCGGTCGACGTCGCCGTCGAACTCGGCGCCCACGCCGTGCACTGCTTCAGCGGCATCACCCCGCCGGACACCGCCCCCGACACCGCCTGGCAGCGGCTCACCGAAGCCCTCGCCCCGGTACTCGACGCGGCCGGGCGGGCCGGTGTGCCGCTGGCGATCGAGCCCGAGCCCGGACACCTCCTCGCCAACCTCGCCGACTTCCACCACCTGCGCGTCCTGACCGGCGACCCGGCACCGCTCGGACTCACCCTCGACATCGGCCACTGCCAGTGCCTGGAGCCCGCCCTGCCCGTCGACTGCGTACGCGAAGCCGCCCCCTGGCTGCGACACGTCCAGATCGAGGACATGCGCCGAGGCGTCCACGAACACCTTCCGTTCGGCGACGGCGAGATCGACTTCCCGCCCGTGCTCGCCGCACTCGACGCCCTCGGCGACAGCGGATACGCCGGACTGACCGTCGTGGAGCTGCCACGCCACTCCCACGCGGGCCCCGAACAGGCCCGCACCTCCATCGAATTCCTGCGCAAGCACAGTCCGTCGGGCCACTGACACCGCCGAAGGGAGCAACGCCATGCCGATGACCGCGCCGGACGCCCCGCTGCTGACCCGCAAGGAACTCGACGCACAGCTCGGCGGAGCCGCACGCGCCTGGCTCGACGAAGCCCTCGCCGAGGCCGCCCACGCCGCCGCCCACCCGGACACCGAACCCTCGGGCAACACCTACGCCGTCCCCCCGTGGGAGCTGCGGTACGCCGCCGCCGGCCGGCACTGCGGACTCGAACACGCCGACTCCGTACGCGCCCTGCTGCTCACGGAGGCCCGGGCCGGGCTGTCCGCCCTGACTCGGCTCTACGAACAGGGCACCGCCGCCGAACGGCGCGCCGTCCTGCTGGCCCTGCCCGCACTGGACCTCGGCGCCACCGCCGTGCCCCTCGTCCAGGACGCCCTGCGCGCCAACGACACCACGCTCGTCGCCGCCGCCGTCGGCCCGTACGGCGGCGCGCACCTCGATCCGCACAACTGGCGCCACGCCGTCCTCAAGTGCCTCTTCACCGGCGTCCCCGTCGCCGTCGTCGACCAGCTGGCCGGGCGCTCCCGCGGCGACGCGGAACTCGCCCGGATGCTCGGCGACTACGCGGCCGAGCGGATCGCGGCAGGCCGTCCCGTCCCGGCCGACCTGCACCGGGTGCTCGCCCTCACGGCCCCCGGCCCGAACGCCGGCCCCGCAGCGACCGCCACCGGTCCCGCCGCCCCCACGGTCCCCACGGAGGAGTCCTGATGCGCATCTTCGACCCCCACATCCACATGACCTCCCGCACCACCGACGACTACCAGGCGATGTACGACGCCGGGGTCCGCGCCCTCGTCGAGCCGTCCTTCTGGCTCGGCCAGCCCCGTACCTCGCCCGCGAGCTTCTTCGACTACTTCGACGCCCTGCTCGGCTGGGAGCCCTTCCGCGCCGCCCAGTACGGCATCGCCCACCACTGCACGCTCGCCCTCAACCCCAAGGAGGCGAACGACCCCCGCTGCACCCCCGTGCTGGACGCCCTGCCCCGCTACCTCGTCAAGGACTCCGTCGTCGCCGTCGGCGAGATCGGCTACGACTCCATGACCCCGGCCGAGGACACCGCGCTGGCCACCCAGCTCCAGCTCGCCGCCGACCACGCACTGCCCGCACTGGTCCACACCCCGCACCGCGACAAGCTCGCCGGGCTGCGCCGCACCATCGACGTCGTCCGCGAATCGCACCTCGCCCCGGAACTGGTCCTCCTCGACCACCTCAACGAGACGACCGTGAAGGACGCCATCGACAGCGGCTGCTGGGCCGGCTTCTCCATCTACCCCGACACCAAGATGGACGAGGACCGCATGATCGCCGTCCTCAAGCTGCACGGCACCGAGAAGATCCTGGTCAACTCGGCCGCCGACTGGGGCCGCAGCGACCCGCTCAAGACCCGCAGCGTCGGCGACGCCATGCTCGCCGCCGGATTCAGCGAGGACGACGTCGACCAGGTGCTGTGGCGCAACCCCGTCGCCTTCTACGGCCAGAGCGGCCGCCTCCACCTGGACACCGCCGCCCCCGAACCGCTCCACGAGGGCAATTCCATCCTCCGCGGCGGGGAGTGAGGCCATGCGCTTCCGCCACCCGGACGGCACCGTCGTCCACCTTGCGTACTGCACCAACGTCCACCCCGCGGAAACCCTCGAAGGCGTCCGGGCCCAACTGCGCGACCACTGCGAGCCGGTACGCAGGCGCCTCGGCCGCGACCGCCTCGGCATCGGCCTCTGGCTCGCCAGGGACGCCGCCCGCACCCTGATCAACGACCCGTCGCAACTGCGCGCCCTGCGCACCGAGCTGGACCGCCGCGGACTGGAGGTCGTCACCCTCAACGGCTTCCCGTACGAAGGGTTCGGCGCCGAGGAGGTCAAGTACCGGGTCTACAAACCGGACTGGACGGATCCCGAACGGCTCGCCCACACCACCGACCTCGCCCGGCTCCTGGCCACCCTCCTCCCCGACGACGTCACCGACGGCTCCGTCTCGACCCTGCCCCTCGCCTGGCGCACCCCGTACACGGGCGACCCCGAAGCGGCGCGTACCGCACTGGCCGCCCTCACCACGCTCGGCGAACGCCTCGACGCACTGGCCGAACTCACGGGCAAGTCCATCCGGATCGGCCTCGAACCGGAGCCCGGATGCACCGTCGAGACCACTGCCGACGCACTGGCGCCCCTCACCGCCGTCGGCCACGACCGCATCGGCATCTGCATCGACACCTGCCACCTCGCCACGTCCTTCGAGGACCCGGACACCGCACTGGACGCGCTCACCGCCGCCGGGATCCCGGTCGTCAAGGCACAGCTCTCCGCGGCCCTGCACGCCGAACACCCCCACCTCCCCGAGGTACGCACCGCGCTCGCCGCGTTCGCCGAACCCCGCTTCCTCCACCAGACCCGCACCGCCACCGCCGCCGGGCTGCGCGGCACCGACGACCTCGACCAGGCGGTCACCGGCGAATCGCTGCCGGACAGCGCCCCCTGGCGCGCCCACTTCCACGTACCCCTGCACGCCCCGCCCGCCCCACCGCTCACCTCCACCCTGCCCGTTCTCCGGTCCACGCTGGCCCGACTCGTCGGCGGTCCGCAGCCGCTCACCCGGCACCTGGAGGTCGAGACCTACACCTGGCAGGCGCTCCCCGCCGAACTGCGCCCCCGCACCCGCGCCCAGCTCGCCGACGGGATCGCCGCCGAACTCACCCTCGCCCGCGACCTCCTGGTCGACCTCGGCCTCAAGGAGCTGCCATGACCACTGCCGGGACGACCAGCTCACCCAGCCCCCTCCTGGTCCTGGACGTGGTGGGACTCACCCCCCGCCTCCTGGACCACATGCCGCACCTCAAGGCCCTCGGACAGGCCGGCACCCACGCCCCACTCGGCACCGTGCTCCCCGCCGTGACCTGCGCCGCCCAGTCCACCTTCCTCACCGGCACCACCCCCGCCGAGCACGGCATCGTCGCCAACGGCTGGTACTTCCGCGAACTCGGCGACGTCCTCCTGTGGCGCCAGCACAACGGACTCGTCGAGGGCGACAAGATCTGGGACGCCGCCCGCCGCGCCCACCCCGGCTACACCGTCGCCAACATCTGCTGGTGGTACGCGATGGGCGCCGACACCGACTGGACCGTCACCCCGCGCCCCGTCTACTACGCCGACGGCCGCAAGGAACCCGACTGCTACACCCGCCCGCCGGCCCTCCACGACGAACTCACCGACAAGCTCGGCACCTTCCCGCTCTTCCACTTCTGGGGACCCGGCGCCGACCTCGTCTCCTCGCAGTGGATCATCGACGCGACCCGGCACATCCTCGACACCCGCCACCCCGACCTGGCCCTGTGCTACCTCCCGCACCTCGACTACGACCTGCAGCGCTTCGGCCCCGACGACCCGCGCGCCTTCAAGGCCGCCGCCGACCTCGACCGGGCCGTGGCCCCGCTCCTGGACGACGCGCGCCGCGAGGGCCGTACCGTCGTCGCCCTCTCCGAGTACGGCATCACCCGGGTGGAGCGGCCCGTCGACATCAACCGCGCCCTGCGCAGGGCCGGCCTCCTGGAGGTCCACACCCAGGACGGCATGGAGTACCTGGACCCGATGACCTCCCGGGCCTTCGCCGTCGCCGACCACCAGATCGCCCACATCTACGTGCGCCGGCCCGAGGACCTCGAAGCGGCCCGGGAAGCCCTGGCGGACCTCCCGGGCATCGAGCAGCTGCTCGACGACGAGGGCAAGAAGGCCCACGGACTCGACCATCCGCGCTCCGGTGAACTGGTCGCCGTCGCCGACCCCGACGCCTGGTTCACGTACTACTACTGGCTCGACGACGACCGCGCGCCCGACTTCGCGCAGCTCGTCGAGATCCACCGCAAACCCGGCTACGACCCCGTCGAGCTCTTCCTGGACCCCCAGGACCCGTACGTCCGGGTCAAGGCGGCCACGGCCGTCGCCCGCAAGAAGCTCGGCATGCGCTACCGCATGGCCGTCGTCCCGCTGGACCCGTCACCGATCCGGGGCAGCCACGGCCGCCTCCCCCTGAGCGAGGAGGAAGGTCCGCTCATCCTCTGCTCCACCCCCCACGCGTTCAACGGCCCGGTCCGGGCCACCGAGGTGAAGTCCCTGCTCCTCACGCTTGCCGGCCTCGCATGAGCTCGGTCCGTGCACAGCACTGCGAACATCTTCGAGAAAGAGAGAGACCGTGACCGTGTACCACGACGAATCCGCAACGGACGGCGCCCTGCGCCGCAGCCTCGGCGTCAGCCGCCGCAGCTTCCTCAGCACCTGCACCGCCGCTGCGGCGACGGCGATCGCCGCGCCCGTCTTCGGCGCATCGCCGGCCTTCGCCCAGCCCGCTCCCCACCAGGGGCACGACCACGACCACGACCACGGTCATGGCCACGGCCACGGCCAGGCTCTGGTCCCGGCGGCGAAGCGGGGAATCATCCTGTACACCGTGCGCGACGCCACGGCCCGGGATCCGCTCAGCACCGACCTCCCCTCGGGCTTCCGCGAGGTCTTCAAGCAGCTGGCCCGCTACGGCTACAAGCAGGTCGAGTTCGCCGGGTACGGCCAGCACGCCAACGCACCCGGCGGAAGCAACCTCGAAACGGTGGAGGGTGCCAAGCTGCTGCGCTCGTGGCTGGACGAGTACGGCCTGCGCGCCCAGGGCAACCACGGCTTCATCCCGTCGTCCTGGCCGGTGAACCAGAGCGACCTGGACCAGTTCAAGCGGCACCTCGAAATAGCGAACATCCTCGGCACGGACCACATGGGTACCGGCGGCGACCCCACCGGCAGCGCCTACCGTGCCGACTGGGACGTGGCCGCCGACAAGTGGAACTCCCTGGGGCAGATCGCTCATCGGGCGGGCATCAAGCTGTACACCCACAACCACGACGCGGCCTACGGCTTCCTGCTCGACGGCGGCCCGCCGGACGCACAGGGGCGGCCCACCCGCAGCTCCGGCATCCGCAAGCTGGAGTACTTCCTCAAGGTCACCGACCCCAAGACCGTGTGGCTGGAGATGGACGTCTTCTGGGCGCACGTCGCCCAGTACAAGTTCCACACCTACACCGCCCTCGACGGGTCGTCGGTGGAGAACGTCTTCGACCCCGCGGCAGTGGTCCGCCGCAACAACAAGCGCTACCCGCTCTTCCACGCCAAGGACGGCGTCGCCAGCACCACCAACGGCGACGGCTACGAGATGGTCCCCTTCGGCACCGGGGTCATCGACTACCGGACGTTCTTCCGCCGCGTCGGGGAGGCGAACTACCGCAACCCGATGGTCGAGCAGGACACCGCACCGAGCTCGACGGACCTCGCGCAGTCCCTGAACCAGGCACGGATCAGCTACGAGGGCCTGGCGGCGCTGCGCAAGTAGCACCTTCCCGGCGGGCCCGGCCCCGTCGCGCCTCGTAGGCCGGGCCTCCCCGCACATGCGCGGGGAGGCCCGACCTGCCTCACCGCACCCGGCACGCGCCGCTCACCCGATCCCCTGACGGTCGGGAAGCAGCGCGAACTCCCGCTCGGCCGCATCGGGCACCGTGCGCTCCACCGCCTGGACCAGCAGCGCACGGTGCCGGATCAGCGGCTTCTGCCGTTCCGGACCGGCCAGCAGCACGAGGTCGTCGATCCCGGCCAGCAGCCGTCGGGTGACCTGCGGACTGCCGGCGGCACACCGCCGGATCTCCTCGAACCCCAGGTCCACCAGATCCGTCCACCCCGGCACGTCCTGCACCAGGCGCACGATCCCCGCACGGTCGCGGTGGTGGACCGCGCCCAGGGGCAGATCGACGACGGCGGCGAGGAACTGCACGATCCGGTCCAGGCACTGCACGGCGGTGGTCGGGTCGGCCACCGCCGGCGAAAGGGCACGCAGGGCGATGTCCGACAGCTGGCGCAGCCCGAACGCCAGGTCCTGGTGCAGCGTGCGCTCGACACCGACGGACACCGTGTACCGCAGTCTGCGCCGGGGCGGCGCGGCCCCGCCGTGCACCGCCAGCACCGGCGTCCCGGGCACGACGAAGTCCCCGAGCCGCGGGATCAGGCGGAGCACGACATCCTGCTGGCGCGCGGACCGCACCAGCCGCGCCACGTTCACGTCCCGCAGCACCCCGGCCCGCCCCTCGTGCACGAGCTGCCCGGTCTCCGCCGCGAGCGGTTCCTCCTGCGGCCGGCCGGCCGGCATCCGCCCCAGCACCCGCAAGGAGTCCCGGGTGATGCGGTCGACGACGGGGCCGACCTGCATCAGACGCAGCGTGGAGCTCACGTAGGCGATGAAGAGCAGCAGACTGAGCGCGACGAGCGCGGCCGTCAGCACGCTCTGCACGAAGGGCACGGACGTCACCTGGCGCGGGTCCGTCTCGCTCTCGTACGAGCTCAGGACCAGCAGCGAGAACACGAACGTCGCCAGGAAGACCGACAGGGTGAGCTTGCTGATCCGGCTCCGTACGAAGATCCGCACCACCCGGGGCGTGAGCTGCCCGCTCGCCATCTGCACGGCCACCAGCGAAATGCTGAAGACCACACCGATGAAGGTCATCATCGCCGAGCTGACCGTGGCAACGATCGTCTTCGTGTCCTCGGCGACCGAGACCAGGTCCTGGATCTCGTCGTACGCCTGCTGGTCCCTCAGGAAGCCGAGGAGCTGCGCGTCCAGTTCCACGGCCCCGAGCCAGAGCACGAAGGCGCACACCAGCGCCAGCGTCGGAGCGAACCAGAAGGTCTCGCGCAGATGCTCGCGCAACGGCGACAGCGCGCGGGGAGGCCGGTAGCCGCGATCACTCATGCCGCGAACGTAACCCGGCCCGTCCACGCCTGAGCGGACCCCGCCGCCGACCCTCCGGGCGCACTGCGCGTACGTGACCGGCGACGGACCGTACGCGAATACCGGGCCGCCATGCCCGGGAGACCTCTCCGATGACCTTGCACCCCGCTGACCAGGGCACTGACCTCCGCAAATGCAGGTGAGGCAGACCCCAAACCCCTGGTATTGTTTTCTTTGTCGCCACGGGAGACCGCGGTCGACCACCCAGTCCGGGTGGCGGAATGGCAGACGCGCTAGCTTGAGGTGCTAGTGCCCTTTATCGGGCGTGGGGGTTCAAGTCCCCCCTCGGACACCAGGGTCTTTCCGAAGTTTTCGGTAAATGCCCGTCTTGCTTCATCTGACTCCCAGTTCGGTCCTTCCGAACTGGGAGTTCTTTGCGTTCAGGCCGGTGCCGACAGCGCCGAGAAGTAGGACGTGACGAGCGCCGCGGTCTCGGAGAGCGGGAAGCGGGCACCGAGCTGGCCGTCCGGGCGCACGAGGAAGCCCGTCGGGCCGTCGGGGCGGTAGAGCCGGGCGAACTCCTTGCCGGTGTCCCGGTACCCGGGGATCGTCGGCGCCGCTTCGCGGCACAGCAGGGTGACGACCTCCAGACCGGCCTCCGTCGCCGCTGCGACTCCCGCGTCGGGGTCAGCGGCCTCGTCGCCCGGGTACCGGATCAGCACATGCCCCGTGCGGCCGCGCAGGATGTCCAGCAGGCGCAGCGGGTAGGCGGCGACGGCCGCGGTGAGGCCCCCGCAGTCGGGCGCCCGGTCGCCGGGCTGGGGTGCGTCGGACGGGCCGTACGGGGTGCCGATGAGCGGGCTGTGCCGGTAGCCGACCAGCAGCTGGGCCTCCCGGAGCATCAGGGTGCGCGGGTCGTCGGGATCGGCCTGGACGCCCTGGCGGGCATGCCGGACGGTGCGGCCGACGACCTCCTCGCCGACCGGGCGGCGTTCGGCGTCGTAGCCGGCGAGCAGGGCGGGTCCGCCCTCCCCACGGACGGCGAGGGCGAGCTTCCAGGCCAGGTTGCAGGCGTCCTGGATGCCGGTGTTCATGCCCTGCGCGCCGGTGGGCGGGTGGATGTGGGCGGCGTCGCCGGCCACGAAGACCCGGCCGTCGGCGTAACGGTCGACGATCCGGTGGCTGATGCGGAAGACGGATGCCCACCGCATCCGGGAGAGGGTGGCCGGCCTGGGGGCCAGGCGGTCGACAACGGCCTGGATGTCGGACAGCTCAGGGGCCCGGCCGCTCTCCAGCCCATGTGTCACGCCGTCGCCCGGGGCGCCGACCGGGTCCGTCGCGGCGGCGGAGAGTTCGGGCGGGACCAGCGTCGACATGCGGTAGCGGCCCGTGCCGGGCAGCGGGATGCAGACAAGCAGGTCGTCGGTGGAGCCGTCGTCGGTGAGGTGGCTGGAGCGCACCGTGTAGTCGTGCGGCAGGTCCCAGTCGGCCTCGACGTCGGCCAGCATGTACTCCTCGGGGAACGCGCCGCCCTCGAAGCCGAGACCCAGGGCCTTGCGGACGACGCTGTGCGCGCCGTCGCAGCCGATCAGGTAGCCGGCACGTACCTCCTCGGACGCGCCGGAGGCCGTTCGCAGCCGGGCGGTCACGCCGTCCGGGTCCTGGGCGAACGACAGCAGTTCGGTGCCGCGCTCGATCTCCGTCCCCAGGTCGGCCACGTACGCCTCAAGGATGCGTTCCGTCTCGTACTGGGGAAGCGCCGCGAAACCGTAGGGCACCTCGGGCGGCAGCGTGAGCTCGAACCGGGCCCGCTCGACCCCGTTGACGAAGACCAGCTGCCCGCTGATCGGGATGGCGGCTTCCAGCACCGTGCGGGCCAGTCCCATCCGGTCCCAGAGCTCCAGGGTGCGCGGCTGGATGCCGACCGCCTTGGCGAACGGCAGACGGGCCGGCAGCCGGTCGACGAGCCGGCAGCGCACACCGTGGCGGCGGAGTTCGGCGGCGGCGCTCAGTCCGACGGGGCCGGCGCCCGCGATCAGTACGTCGGTCGTCCGCGTGTTCCCCACGAGTACCTCCCAGCGACTGGCCGGTCCTCCCTCCATGGTCGCCCGGCCGGACCCGGGCGGCGAGCCGGGGACCCGGTGCCCCGGGCGGCGCGGCTCGCCGCCCGGGTCCGGCGGCGGCTACTGCGCCGACGCGACCAGCGGGTAGTGATCCGAGAGGTTCGTGTACGTGTACGCCGTGCCCCAGCTGGAGACGGTCCACGGTGCGCTCTCCTCCTTGACCACCTCGTTCGTCCACCCCGCCGGCCGCGCGTGGCCCGTGCGGTGCAGGACGTAATCGAGGTCCTCGCGGGGGTCGTCGGGGTAGCGCTCGGCGGCTATCGAGTTGTCCTGGGTGTCGAAGGAGTACGCATGTCCGGTACGGGCATCCGCTCCGGCGAGCCCCGCGTTCGCCAGCATCGACGCGTACTCGGGGGAGTGGGAGTCGACGTTGAGGTCGCCGGCCACGATGACCTCCTCGGACGCCGGGATGTTCTTGGCGTCGAGGAACGCGTCGATCTGCCGGAACTGCCGGCCCCGGATCTCTGCCGCCTCGCCGGCACCGCACCCCGAATCGGTCGACTGGGTGTGCGTGCCGACGATGTGCACCCGAGCACCGTTGACGTTCAACTGGGCATAGGCGAAGCCCTTGTTGGACCACCAGTCGCTGCCGCAGGCGTCCTGGTAGATGTGCTGCTCCTGCCGGACGATCGGCCACTTGCTCAGGACGGTGACGCCGCCGTCCTCCGGGGTGGTGGCCGAGTAGGACCCACTGGTGGCGTCCCAGCCGCTCCTGCTCCGGCCGACCACCGGTGTGTGGAACGGGTACGGGACGGAGGCGTTGCGCGTCAGGGCGTCCGACGTGGAGTTGTCGAACGCCTCCTCCAGTACCACCACGTCATTGCCCCGGAAGAAGCCGGCCTTCGGGATCTCGGCGGCCCGGTGCGCCTGCCCCCAGTTCGGGTAGAGGCTCGTGCTCATCAGGAACGTGTTGTACGTGAGCACCCGCAGCGACGGGGTGTCGGCGGCCGACGCCTGCGGTGCGCCGACGGTCAGCGTGACGGCGGCGAGTGCTGCGGACAGGGATACGCCGGAGATTCGGCGGAGCGCGGAGTGCGGCACAGGAACTCCTGATTCTGCTGATGCAGTTGGGGGTGGTCGCGTCCTGGCCCCATGAAAGCAGGCGGAGTTACCCATGGGTAGACGGCAGGTGCCGTGAGCCCGGCCCGCGCCCGTCCATCAGGTGCCTGTGGCCTACGGGTGCCGTCATCTCCCGCACGCCGTCGGCTCCAGGTGCCGGCCCGTCAGCTCCGCTCGGCGTACACGATGAGGTTGTCCACGGGGTGGCCCGCGGCGTCGAACGAGCCGTCGCAGGTGATCAGCCGCAGGGCCCGGGTCTCGGTGCGTCCGTAGACCCGCGCGGTGGGGAACGCCTTCTTGCTCGCCGTCTCGCGGAAGGTCACCTTGAAGTGGATCTCCTTGCCTCGGTCGTCGCGGACGGCGATGTCCGCCCCTTTGGTGATCTTCTTGAGGTCGTGGAAGACGGCCCGGCCGAAGCGGGTGTCGTTGTGGCCGATCAGTACGGCGGGTCCCGGTTCGCCGGGCACCGCGCCGCCGGTGTACCAGCCGACCGTCATGCCCTTGTCGGCCGGCGGCACTTCGACCGTGCGGTCGGGGTTGAGTCCGAGGCGCATGACCGCGCTGTCGATGCCGAGGGACGGGACGGTGACATGGACCGGCGGCGCGGCGGACCGGCTGGACGAGGGGGCGGAAGCGGTTCCGGGTCCGGGCGCGGGCGTTTTGCCCGTCGCGGCAGACTCAGTGCCTCGGGCCGCGGCCGAGGGCTTCGGCGAGGCGGCGTCGGTGCAGCCGGTCAGCGCGGTCAGTGCGGTCAGGATCAGGCAGGTGTACACGGGCAGCGCGGTGCGCCGGAGGGACTGGGGCGTACGGACATGAGAGCGGGCTCCAGAGGGATCGAGCGACGGCAGTGGCGCCGCCCCTGTGCAGGGCGGCGCCACTGCCCGCTCATCGGCTGAGGGGTGGTCAGCCGTTGCGGCGGACGGCGGAGCGGCGGCGCAGTACGACGGTTCCGGCGCCGCCGACCATGAGGGCTGCCACGGCAGAACCCATCACGGCAGTGCTGTGGTCACCGGACGCGCCGACGGGGCGCTCGCCCGCCGCGACTCCGCCGCGCGGTGCGGCCGACGGCCGTGCCCTGTCGGCGGGGCGGGGGAGGGGCTCTCGCCCGCGGCCACGCCACCACGAGGCGCCGCGGACGGCACCGCGGAGTCCGCGACGGAGGGTGCGGCGGAGGGGGCGGCGGAGGGGCGGCGGAGGGCTCGGCGCTCCGTGACGCCTGGGAGGGGGAGGGGGCGGGGGTCGCGTCGGCGAAGGCCGAGGTGGCGGGGACGCATACCGCGCCGGCCGCGACAGCGGCAAGGACGACGGTACGCAAGGACGAACGCAGGGGCATGAAGATGGCTCCGTTCCAGGTCGGCCTCGACGGCGCCGCGGTGCGGACTCGCACCGCGGCGTGAGGCGTGCCGACAGGCTGGCCTGAAGTTATGAAGAAGCTGTCAGAACGCTGTGGTCATCGCATCAGGGCTGGCCGGGGCCGTGATCCGAGCCGATGGTGGGCGAACCGGCGTGGTCCGGGCCGACGGTGGGCAATCCCTTGTGAACCCGCCCCTGGCCCTGGCCCTGACCCGGTCCGGCCGTGGGCGAACCGTCGAGATGCGATCCGGCTCGGCCCCCGGCTCCGTCCGACGGTCCGTCCGCGGCTCCGCCTTCTTCTCCGTCGTCGGGGGAGCGGTCGCGACCGGAGTCGTCCCCGAGGGAGCCGTGGCGGTCGGCCGGAAGGCGAAGGGTGAACACCGACCCCTGCCCCGGCACACTCACCGCCGACGCTGCCCCTCCGTGCGCCTCCGCGAGCTTCCGTACGATCGCCAGTCCGAGACCGCTGCCCCCCGTGCGGCGGCTGCGTGACTTCTCGCCGCGCCAGAATCGGTCGAAGACGCGGGCGAGGTCCTCGGGCGGAATGCCGTTGCCCGTGTCGGAGACGTCCACCATCACCGAGGCCCCGTCCTCGGAGCCGTACGGCCGCAGGGTGACCGTCCCACCCGCCGGCGTGTGGCGGACCGCGTTCGAGACCAGATTGCCGATGGCCTGGCGGAGCCGGACCGGATCGGCCGTCAGCCCCGGAACCGGGCGGTCCGGAGGTGCGGCCAGCACCGTCAGCGCGACCCCGGCCGTCTCGGCCCGGGCCTGGTGCGCCGCGCCGACCTGGCCCAACAGCTCCTCGATCCGCACGGGTCCGGCGTGCAGCCGCAGCGCGCCCGCGTCGGCCTGGGCGAGGTCCTGGAGGTCGTCGATGATGTGCTGCAGCTGCACCGCCTCCTCGTGCAGGGAGGCGATGAACGCCGGATCCGGTTCGGCCACCCCGTCCTGCGCCGCTTCCAACCAGCCGCGGATGTTGCTGAGCGGGGTGCGCAGTTCATGGGCGACGTCGCTGACCATGGCCTTGCGCTGGGACTCCAGCCGCGCACGGTGGGCGGACATGTCGTTGAAGGTGGCGGCGAGCCGCCCGATCTCGTTGTCCGCGGTGACCAGCACGGGGGCGGTGTCCTCGCCGTCCCGCATGTGCTGGGCGGCACCCGTCAGGGCGCGCAGCGGCCGCACCAGCCGGGCGCCGGCGAGCACCGACGCGCCGACGGTGAGCGCCAGTACGAGGGCGGCAGTGCCAGCGATCCTGGCGGTGTTCGCGGGGGAGAGATCGAAGCCGGGCACCGTGGTGCCGCCGGTGTCGCTGATGAACAGCAGCGCGGGCGAGGCGACGTAGGAGCTGAGCTGTTCACGGCGGGCGGTGCCGACACAGGAGGCGATGGCCCGGTCGTCCTCGCCGTTGCCGGACGCCGATGAGGGGCCGGTGCCCGGCGCAACACTCGGTGCGGCGCTGGCCGAGGGCATCGGCGCCGGGGTGGGCGCGTAGTCCTGCGCGGCCCTGGGCTCCTCGCCCGGCGGCATCGAGGGAACCGCATCGGCGGCCACGGGCTCCGGCGACTGCCCCCAGGAAAGATCGAGGTTCAGGTCGACGCCTGCGCGGTCCTGGCGCTTGAGGCAGGCGTCGGCCAGCTGGTTGAGAGCCTTGAGCGCCTTCTTCTCGGTCGCTGTCGGAGTGTCCAGGGAATCGGTGCTGCAGCGAGTGCCCTGGAGACGGTCGGGGTCGTTGCCCACCACCTGTATGCGGGGGCGCCCGCTCGCGCTCCGGACGACGTCCGAGGCGATCCCGGACGCGCTGAGGCAGTCCACGTTCCGCTTCGCCACCTGCTGCAGGCGCGTACGCTCCGACGCCGGCAGCCGGAACGGTCCGACCGCACGTGGGTCGACCCGGTCGGCGGGAGCGCCGGACGCGCCGGCGTTCTCGGCCGCCAGTGCGGAGTCCACGGACAACGGGTCGACGATCGCCGATGCCTGGGACGGCAGCGCGGCCGCCGATCCGGGCGCGGCCGAGTCGGCGAGCGGCGCACGCTGCTGCGTCGTCAGCGCGATCCGGCGGCCGGACTGCTCGGCCAGCTCGCGCACCGTCTTCCCGACGCCGTCCCAGGTGGGGTGGGCCGCCGCGTAACCGAGCAGGCTGTGGTAGATCCGGGCGTCGGCGGTGAGATTCTGTCCCTGCTCCTGCAGAATCGCGCCGGAGGTCGTCTGGACGGCGAGCCAGGCGGTGGCCGCCACCGAACACGCCGCCACGAGGGCCGACACGGCGAGGAGTTGGGCGAAGAGACTCTTGCGCAGCGGCAGACGTGCCCGCTTGCCGTTGCCATTGCCGCTGCCGCTGCCGCTGCCGCTGCCGCTGTCACGAGGCACGCGTCGCCGCCTTCGCCGGGTCCGTCAGCTTGTAGCCGACACCGAAGACGGTGAGCAGCCGGGCCGGCCGGCGCGGGGCGGGTTCGATCTTCTTGCGCAGATTCATGATGTGCACGTCGACCGTCCGATCGCTGATGTACCGGTCGAATCCGTGCAGTTCCGCGAGCAACTGCTGCCGCGAGAAGACCCGTTCGGGCTCGGCGGCCAGGGCCGCAAGGATTCTGAACTCACCGGGTGTGCACTCCACGGGCGCGCCGTCGACCGACACCACATGCCGGTGCGGGTCGACCGTCAGCGCGCCCACCACCAGCAGACCGGCCGTGGCCAGGTCGGTACCCGACGCGCGCCGGTTGCGGCGCAGCAGCGTACGCACCCGGGCCATGAGCTCGCGCGGACTGTACGGCTTGGTCACGTAGTCGTCCGCACCGAGATCGAGCCCGAGCAGCAGATCGTCCTCGGTCGACCGCGCGGTCAGCATCAGCACCGGCAGCTCCCGGCACTCGGCGCGCAGGACGCGCACCACATCCAGTCCGTCGGCCCGGGGCATCATCACGTCGAGGACCAGCAGATCCGGTTCCCGGTGCCGGACGGCGTCGAGGGCCGCGAGGCCGTCACCGACCAGGGTGACGGAGTGCCCCTCCCGTTCGAGGTATCGGCGGAGGAGTTCGGCCTGCTTCTCGTCGTCTTCGGCGACTATCACGTCTGCGCACACGCGCTCGATCGTAGAGGGGGTTCGAACAGGAGACCGCCGGCCTCTTGCCGTGCAGCCCGCCGACTGGTCTTGTGTACTCGCAGGTAACAGGTGTGGAGCGGCGTTCACGAGGGCGGTAGCAGGGTGGAGTCAGCGGTGGGGCAGGACGTACGGGGCACGCTGCCCGAGGGACTGGCCGACGCGATACGCGCGACCGCCGGGGAGATCGCGGAGCTGCTGCGCGGCGCCCCCGACACCGGCGCTCCCGTGCCGGGACTGGAGTGGTCGGTGGGAGAGTTGGCCGCGCATCTGGCCCAGGCCAACGCACTGATGGCCGAGGTGGCGGCAGGCCGGCCCCGAAGCCATGGCGACGGCACCCCGCAGAGCATCGCGGCAGCCAACGAGCAGGCACTTGCGGCCTTCGGCGAGCGCGACGCGGAACCGCTGGCCGCGATGATCGTGACGCAGGCCGCCGCGTATCTGGACGCCGTCGGCCGGCACCCCGCGGACGAGACGCTGATGACGCCGATGGGCCCGATGAACCGAGCCGTCCTCGGGTCGTACCTCCTGACGCACATGCTGGGCCACGGTTACGACCTGGCCCGCGCACTCAAGCGCCCGCACATGCTCGACCGCGCCCGGGTCGCGCTGACGCTCCCGTTCATGATCCAGGCCATGCCGCGGGTGACCGACGCCAGGACCACCGCGGGACTGACCGCCCGCTACGCGGTCCGGCTGTGGGGCGGCGGCCGCTTCGGGGTGACGTTCACCGACGGTACGACGACCGTGGGACACGAGCTGCCGGACCGCCCGGACTGCACGATCTCCATCGAGCCGGTCACCTTCCTGCTGATGGCGCTCGGCCGCTGTGCCCCGGTGGGGCCATGGCCAGGGGACGGGTCCTCGCGTGGGGCCGCAAGCCGTGGATCGGCCCGCGCTTTCCGGAGTACTTCAAGGCGCCGTGAGGGCGGGCGGAGAGGCCCTGAGAGCAGGCGGAGAAGGGGACAGCCCTCAGCCGTTCCCGTGCGACTCCATGAGCTCGGTGTGCGCGGCCACCACGTCCTCGGCGAGCACCGTCACGATCTCCTCCCGGGTGGGGATGCTGTCGGCGTGCTTGGCGTACAGCCGGAGATCCCGCTGCGCGGCGGTCTTCTGGCAGAGCTCACGGGCGAAGCGGGCGTTGCCCACGGTGTCGGCCATCCCGCCGTCCACGATCGCCGTGCAGAAGGAACCGAGGACCTCGACAGCCTCGGCATCGGGCTCGTCGCCCTGAGCGGCCAGTACGGACCGGGTGATCCGGACCAGTTCCTCCGCGGAGTACGACGGGAAGTCGACCCGGGTGGTGAAGCGGGACACCAGACCGGGGTTGGCCGCGAGCAGGCCGACCATCTCGTCGCGGTATCCGGCGAGCACGACAACGAGCCGGTCCCGGTCGTCCTCGGCCCGCTTCAGGAGCACCTGCAGGGCCTCGTCCCCGAACGCGTCGCCGCCGCTGTAACCGCTGTTGGACAGGGCGTACGCCTCGTCGATGAACAGCACCCCGTTCATTGCCGAGTCGATGACCTTGCTGGTCTTGATGGCGGTGGACCCGAGGTGCTGCCCGACGAGGTCGACGCGCTGGGCCTCGATGACATGACCGGAACTCAGCAGCCCGAGGCCGGCGAAGACCTTGCCGATGATGCGGGCGACGGTCGTCTTGCCGGTACCGGGCGGCCCCGCGAAGACGAAGTGCCGCGGCTTGGCCCCACCGGGCAGGCCCTGCTCCTCCCGCAGCGCGGCCATGCGCAACTGAGCCATCATGGTGCGCACTTGGCGCTTCACGGGCTCAAGGCCGATCATGCCGTCGAGCGACTTCTGCGCCTCGGCCAGCAGAGCGGCCCGCTCCTCGGCCGACGGCCCGTCCGCGCTGCCGCTCTTCTCTCCGCTCGCGGGCGCGTCCTGCGCCGACGAGGACCCGGAGCCGGCCGGAACGCTAGCGGGCGACCCGCCGGGCTGTCGTGCGGGCGGGACGTCCGGGGCGGCGTCGGCGGCGACCCTGGCGACCGGGACCGGCGGCGCGGCCGGGGCGGGAATCGGGCGGGCCTGGGCGCGGACATCCACGTCGAAGAGACCCGGAGCACACCGGAAGGCGTACTGATAGCGCTTCAACGCCTCCTCCTTCCGGCCCAGTTCCTCCAGCGACCGCCCCGTGAAGTACTTGGTCTCGGCGTCGAACCGGCTCCCCTTCTCCAGCTTTCCGGGGAGAGGGCGAGGACGTTCAGTGCCTCGTGGTAAACACCCTGGGCGAAGAGCGAGGCGCCGACGTACAACTGCGCCTCGTCGTACAGGAACGCGTCACCGATCCCGGTGGCGAACCTCAGGACGAGGGCCCAGTCCTCCTTGAGGAACGCATAACGCGTGCAGACGAACCGCGTCTCGTCGCAGTCCAGCTGCGCAGTGGACAACCCGGCCCAGGCCTCGTCGAGCTGCCCTCTGTCCAGCAGCGAGGACATGGCCGCCAGCCACAGGTCGCGCGCGTTCTCCAGCCGGAAGGTGACGTAGTGGCCGATCTGGAAGGTGGACCGCAGCGGCAGCCCGAACTTCGTACGCAGCGCACCGAAGGCCCCGGAGCACCGGAGCGTGGCGTCGAGCGCCTCCTGCTGCCCCTGCCCGGTCGCGTGCAGCCCGAGCCAGGCGTCGGCGGCGGCCGGATCGTGCGACGTGGCGAGCGCGAACTGTGCGGCCGCGCCCGTGGTGTCCCCGTGCTGCATCAGCAGCATCGCCTGACTCCACGCCTGCTCGGATTTCCTGACCGACCCACGACTCGCGGCTGCACCCTGCACGTGTCTCTCCCCCTCGACGGGCGCGCAGCCCGCTCCGGCGGCCGACCGGGCCCACCGCGATCACCTGGAACGGTCGTCAGGATAACAACGAGGGTGTGCCGTGTTCCGGCGTGCGGGACGGGGGGAAGACGTTCGGGCGGCGCCCGCGCGGTGAAAGCGGGCGCCGCCCGAGCGACGTCGAGGGCAAGGAAAGCGAAGGAACTATTTTCAGTGAGTTGTGAGAAGGAAGTCCCCTCATGGCCTCGCCCGTGGTGAACGCTAGCACTCAGCCCGGGATCAAGTCGCTCAGGTTTTCACGGGTGATGACCCGGGAGTCCGGGTGCAGCCCCTCGGGGCGTTCGAGACCGATGTACGTCACGGGCTCGTCCGGGACGGGCCCGCCGTCCCACAGGTCCACGGCCGTGCTCTCACCCGGCAGCAGGCCGATCAGGTACCGCACGGTCAGGTACTCGTGCTCCACCATGGCGCGCACCAACTCGGCCACCGAGATCTGGTTCTCCTCGACCCGGTTGGCTGCCGGGAGGCCTCGCAGGTACAGGTGGAGCCACTTCGCGTGCCAGCGGCCGTCGTCCCCGCGCCGGAAGACCAGCGGCAGTGCCACCCGGCCCACCCCGCGAAGCTCCGACTTCATGCGCACCGTGCGCGGCTCGAACGGCCGGCCCTTCTGGTCGCCGTCCCGCACCATGAAACCGAAGAACGACTCCTCGACCTCCTCGAAGTTCTCGCCGGCGAAGATGTTGACCTGCGGAACGATGAACGCGCCGCGTACCCGGTCGAGGGAGAGGCTGATGAATTCCGACGCACCGTCGGGCGCCTCGGTGACATCGCCGGAGTGCTCGCCACCGACAGCCTTGAGGGAGGTGTAGGAGAGCCAGGAGTCGGTGCTGTAGTCGGTGTGGAGGAGCAGCGCGGCGAGGTCGTAGTCCGTCCGGTCCGCGGTTTCCTTCCAGTAGACGAAGAAGCGCAGTTGTTCGCCGTCGACCGCCGAGACGGACCCTCGTGGCAGTACGCCGAGCCCGCCCGTGGTCGCCCTGCCGCTGAGCGGGAGCGCCACGTCGAGCACGGCGGGGTCGAGCAGCAGCCGGGCGGGTGCGGGAATCCTGCGGCGCATCTCGTCGTCGAGGGCGGCGATCAGACGATCACGGTCGGCGGCGGGGACCGGCGGCCGGTAGTCGGGGTGACCCAGCCACAGCCCCGGCGGTTGACGAAGACCCGGGGTTCGGCGGTCTCGTGCTCGCGGTTCTGGAAGTGCTCGCGTACCGCCAGCACGACGCGCCCGGAGACCTCGGGAGCGACCTGCACCGCTGCGGCCACCACGGCGTCCCGCTCCCCTTGGCCGGCGGCGATTCGCAGCAGGAGGTCAAGGGCGCGGAACAGCTTGCCGGGAGCGGACTTCAGCAGCCGCACCGCCCCGAGGACGTCGAACTCGTCGAGGAGCTTCTCGACCCGGCTGTCGAAGGTCCGCGCCTCCTTCTCGCCCCGCGCCACGGCGAACACGTCGGCGGCGTGCGGCCAGCGCGGGTGCTCGTGCGGGTGCAGGCGCTCGCCGAGCCGTTTGAAGGGCTCGCGGTGCGCATGCACATCGGCCAGCTTGGCGGGGTCGGCCGCGATCACGGCGTCCAGGCCCGCGAGCAGCGCACGGCGCACCGGCCGCGGGAGAGCCCGGAACCGGGTCGGCTGCTGCAGGGTCACGTCGCCGCCCGACAGCGCGCAGGCCAGCCGCAATGCATCGGTCACGGTGTCCAGCAGGAGGTCCGCGCCGACGCCGAGACGGGCCTCGTTGACGACCGCCCGGTTCTCCCGGACCGGGATCGAATCGGGCTGGGGACCGAGCACGCACCGCGCGGCGAGGGTCCCGAGGTCACTCAGGTGCTCCTCGCCCAGCGGCGTCGCGCTGCCCGCCAGGGCCTGGTACAGGTCGGTGAGTTCGTCGTCCAGGTCCCGCCCGAGGTGCAGAACGGTCACCCGGTCACCCGCCGAGGCGATCAGCTCGGCCTGCGCCGCGAGCATCTCCTCGTAGGTGTGCTGGTAGCGGCCGTACGTGGGAAGGCTGAGCAGGTCCAGCGCCCCGTGTGCCAGCTGTGTCAGGACGTTCGCCCGGGACTTCTCGTCGCCGAGCGCCTTGGTCACGCACTCCATCCAGAACTCTTCGGTGTCCGGCACGTTCGCCGGAAAGTCGATGAAGTACGAGTTGTGCCGGACGTGGTCGCCCACCATCTCGGTCACGAGGTGCAGCGTCTGCCTGGCGGTGCGCACGACCGTGGCCTCGGACAGCCCCGACAGCCGCTCCAGCAGCTCCGCCGAGAGCTTGAAGCCCACGGACGTCAGCGCCGCGTCGAACTGTCGCGCGGCCGTGCTTCCGTCCCCGGCGGACCCGTCGGGGGAGGGGAGCCGACGGGTGTGCCGGATGACCAGCGATTCGAGACTGTGCGCCATTCGGGGATGATCGCAGAGGTGTGCGAGCCGACGCACCGGAGTTTCCCCGCCCGGCCCGCCCCGTGCCGGCTGCGCCCTGCTCGACTCACGGGCCGGACAACTGCCCGCCCGTCATGAAAGCCGATGGACGGGCACGACGACCGAGCCGCACAGGTCCACCGACCCTCGACGACCTGCTCAGGCAGCCATCGCCACGGACGCCTTGCCGAGCGAGGCCTCACGGGTACCGGCCGCCTTGCCCTCCCCGAAGACCACCACCCGCAGGAGCGCGAACCTTCCGATCCCCGCCAGTGCCGACGCCGACAGGTACACACTCTGCTGGACGAGCGTGGAGGGCTCGGACCGGACCGCGTACAGGCACAGCAGCGCCCCGGTCGTGAAGGCGTAGCTCACGGCGACGGTCAGCCCGGACTGCAGGTGGACACCCCACCCCCTGCGCCCGCTGCGGAACGAGACCCGGCTGTGCAGTTCGGTCGCGAGCACCGTGGACACGACGGTGACCAGTGCGTTGGCCACGGCCAGCGGCATCCGGTCGTGGAGCAGGACCAGAACGCCGCTGGAAGCGACCCCGACCCCGCCGCCACAGATCACAAAGCGCACGAAGGCCGCGACAAGCGGGTGAATCGTGCGCGTCGGCTGGTGCGAAGGGGCGGTCACGAGGTGCCTCCGAAGGCTGTGTGGAGCGGTGCGTTCATTCCACTCCAGAACCTACGGACCGGGCGTCCTCCGGACGACCCGGTTTCTCCCCGACCTTCCTGGGGGTTATCCCCAGGGCTTGCCTAGGGGTGCCTGGGGGTGTCGGGGTACTTCGATACCCCCAGGGGTACCGGGGTGCCGGGTGGCACCTAGGGGCGCCTGGGGGGACAGATACCCCGGGAACCTCTGACGCTGCCCGAAACTTCGCGGAAATGCCCGGCGACGTCGGAGGTCCTAGGCTCGTACGACGAGCCAGCGACGACGGGAGGCGATCTCGTGACCAGCTCCGCCAAGGCCGCACCGCACCTTCCGCCGCACTCGAACCCGCTGCAATCGGTGCCCGAGGAGCCGGTCCGCCTCAGTCACCACACGGTGCACGGCTACCGCCGTGCCTACCGGATCGCAGGCAAGGGCCCCGCGATCCTCCTGATCCACGGCATCGGCGACTCCTCCGCGACCTGGGCGCACCTCATCCCGAGCTGGCCCGCAACCACACCGTCATCGCGCCGGACCTCCTGGGCCACGGGGACTCCGACAAGCCGCGGGCCGACTACTCGGTGGCCGGGTACGCGAACGGGATGCGCGATCTCCTGGGCGTCCTCGGCATCGAGCGCGCCACGCTGGTCGGCCACTCCCTGGGCGGCGGTGTGGCCATGCAGTTCGCCTACCAGTTCCCCGAGCGCACGGACCGCCTCATCCTGGTCAGCGCGGGCGGCGTGGGCCGCGAGGTCACCCCGGTCCTGCGCGCGGTGTCGCTGCCAGGCGCGGACCTCCTGCTCTCCGCCCTCCGCCTGCCTGGCATGCGTACCCAAGTCGGCGTCTTCACCGGCCTGATGAAGCTTCTGGACACCGACCTGGGCCAGGACGCCGCGGAGTTGCTGAACGTCGTGGACGCCCTGCCCGACGCCACGTCCCGCGCCGCGTTCATCAGCACACTGCGCTCGGTGGTCGACTGGAGGGGCCAGGTCGTCACCATGCTCGACCGCTGCTACCTCACCGAGGGCATGCCCACGCTGCTGCTCTGGGGCTCCCGCGACAGCGTCGTCCCGGTACGCCACGCCCACGGCGCCCACGCGGCGATGCCGGGCAGCCGCCTGGAGATCTTCGAGGGCGCCGGCCACTTCCCCTTCCACGCGGATCCGGCCCGCTTCTGCGCCCTGGTGGAGAACTTCATGCGCACCACGACGCCGGCGAACTGGAGCCCCGAACGCTGGCGGGAACTGCTGCGCACGGGCCGCCCCACCAGGCCCCCGGGCAAGCCCGGAGCGGCTCACGACCGCACGGTGGAGCGCGACCTGCGCGAGGCCAGCGAGCGCAGCGCCACCTGAGGCAGGAATCGGGCGGGAGCCAGGAGGAGGGCGGCTGATCCGCTCTCATGCCGCCCCGCCTCGACGCGGTTGCGGTGTGAACCGGGGACAAGGGATTCGGAAGCCCCGGGTCGTGCAACCGTCTGTTTCCGGCAACCTGCGTGACGAGTCACCCACAGCGGCCGAGGGCGGGGCGCCCCCGTGCCGATCGCGGGGCCGTTGCGCCGTCTGGCCTCCTGTCCGGCCGTGAGGGTGTTCCCCGCCCTTTCCGTCGCCGACTGTTCGGCCGAATGCCATCGTGTGCACACCGCGTGGGTCTTCCGTTGGGCATGCCGATTCTGGAACACTCCAGTCGCTTTCGCCCCCACGTCTCCTAACTTTTCAGAGGCCCCCACTCATGGCAGAACTGAATCGCCGCAGTCTCCTGCAACTCGCCGGAGGCACGGTCGCCTTCTCCGCGTTGTCGAGCAGCATCGCCCGTGCCGCGTCGCTCCCCGCGAAGGGCCGTACGGGAACGCTCAAGGATGTCGAGCACATCGTCGTCCTGATGCAGGAGAATCGTTCCTTCGACCACTACTTCGGCACCATGAAGGGTGTGCGCGGCTTCGGTGACCCCCGTCCGGTGACGCTTCCCAGCGGGAAGCCGGTCTGGCACCAGAAGGACAGCCTCGGCAAGGAGGTGCTGCCGTTCCGGCCCGAGGCCGACGATCTCGGACTGCAGTTCCTCCAGGACCTGAACCACGACTGGGCCGGCGGTCACCGCGCGCTCAACAAGGGCGCCTACGACCAGTGGGTGCCCGCCAAGACCGCGACGACGATGGCGCACCTCACCCGTGAGGACATCCCGTTCCACTACGCGCTCGCCGACGCGTTCACCGTCTGCGACGCGTACCACTGCTCGTTCCTCGGCTCGACGGACCCGAACCGCTACTACCTGTGGAGCGGGTACACGGGCAACGACGGCACCGGTGGCGGGCCCGTGCTCGGCAACGACGAGGCCGGGTACGGCTGGACGACGTATCCCGAGCGGCTCGAGGAAGCCGGGGTCTCGTGGAAGGTCTACCAGGACGTCGGTGACGGGCTCGACGCCGACGGGTCCTGGGGGTGGATCGACGACGCCTACCGGGGGACCTACGGGGACAACTCGCTCCTCTATTTCAACAAGTACCGCAACGCGCAGCCCGGGGACCCGCTCTACGACAAGGCCCGCACCGGGTCCGACGTCAAGAACGGCGGAAAGCTCCTGGACGACCTGAAGGCGGACATCAAGGCCGGGACGCTTCCCAAGGTCTCCTGGGTGGTGGCGCCCGAGGCCTTCAGCGAACACCCCAACTGGCCCGCCAACTACGGCGCCTGGTACATCTCACAGGTGCTGGACGCACTGACCTCCGACCCCGAGGTGTGGGGCCGGACCGCCCTCTTCATCACCTACGACGAGAACGACGGCTTCTTCGATCACATCGTGCCGCCGTTCGTGCCGTCCGGGGCCGCGCAGGGGCTGTCCACGGTGGACACCTCCGCCGACTACTTCCCTGGCGACATCCGCTACACGGCCGGATCGTACGGGCTCGGCCAGCGCGTGCCCATGATGGTCGTGTCGCCGTGGAGCACCGGCGGTTACGCGTGTTCGGAGGTCTTCGACCACACCTCCGTCATCCGGTTCATCGAGCAGCGCTTCGGCGTGCACGAGCCCAACATCTCGCCCTGGCGGCGTGCCGTCTGCGGCGATCTCACCTCCGCCTTCGACTTCCGCCGCTCGGACACCGCGGCCGTCTCGCTGCCCTCCGTGGACGGGTACGCGCCCCCGGACGGCGACCGGCACCCCGACTACGTGCCGGCGCCGCCGGCCACCGGCAGCGTGCCGAAGCAGGAGAAGGGGGCACGTCCCACCCGGCCGCTTCGCTACGCCCCCTTCGTCGACGGTGCCGCCGACCCGGCCACCGGGAAGTACCGGCTCACCTTCACCGGGGCGGGGCGGCCGGGGCGCAGTTCCTGGTGACGTCCGCGAACCGCACCGACGGGCCCTGGACCTACACCACCGAGGCGGGCAAGTCGCTCTCGGACAGTTGGAACACGGCCTTCTCCAAGCAGGTGACCGACCTCACCGTGCACGGTCCGAACGGATTCCTGCGTGCCTTCCGCGGGCCCGGCAAGGCGGCGGGCCCTGAGGTGACGGCGCGTCACAACTCCACGACCGGAGGCCTCGACCTCACGTTGAGCAACACCGGAACCGCGACTGTTCAGCTCACCGTCAGTAGCGCGGCTGCCTACGGTGGAGGGGCGCAGACGTTCGCCGTGCGCGCGGGAGCGACCGTGAAGCACTCCGTTGACCTGCGGGGGAGCAAGCGCTGGTACGACGTCACGGTGGTCTCCGACGCGAACGCCTCGTTCCTTCGCCGCTTCGCCGGGCATGTCGAGACGGGCGCGGCAGGCACGAGTGACCCGGGCTTCGTCGTCGGCTGACGGACCTGACCGAGGGCGGGAGGGAGCGCAGGGGGCCCGGCCCCGTGTGCTCCTGACCACCCGTCGGATCGGCGGCTCCGCTCGTCGTCCGGGCAGCGCTCGTGAGCTAGACTTCTCCGTCGGGTCATGAGTTCCAGCGCGTAGCCCCGGCTGGCTGGACGGCACCCCGCTCCGCTGCGGGTGCTCCGGGTGACGACCTGCCCCGTGCGCGAGGTACGGGGAACAGCGGACCGCGGTGCAGAGCGCTCGGGGTCCACCGGCCCCGGAAGGCGAGACCTCTCACCATGCTGCGTCATCTCACCCAGCACGACCTTGTCCGGAGCGACGGCTGCGCCCGGTACGCAGCGGGTCATCACGTGCACTGGATCCATGCCAAGAAGTGCCGGCAGGAACCGGGGCAGGCCGTCGAGATCCTGCTCACCGCCGGTGACGTCCGGGAAGACGGGTGGGTGGAACTGCGTCCCGCCTTCGATTACGCGGGCGGGCTTCCCGCAGTGTGGACGCACGCTCCGGACGTACTGCGGGAGACACTCGCCGGTCACCGCGGACGCGTGTACTGGCTGTCCCGTTGGCATGCGCTGAAGCTCGTGGACGGCGACGCCCGGGTTGCCGGTCTGGTCAACGTCGCTTTCGAGGGCGGCGAGTTGTGCGGCGGTGCCGGCTCCGGTCAGGGGTAGGCCGTAGGGGAAGGGGCGGCGCGAGCGGCGGTCTGCCGTGAGAAATGCCGTGACCGGCAGGACCGGCAGGGTTGGCTCGATCGCCGCCGCCGGTCGCGGCAGGCCGCGCGGAGCGGGCGGGACGCAGGGTCTGTGATCGCAGGATCAGTGATCCGAGAAGCTGGTCAATTGTGCTGAGATGTCGCCCTGCCGTTTCGCTCGGGTCGCAAATTTGATCGCCGTAGACCGCTTTGGCGTCACATAAAATCCTTATAGTGAACGTGCGTTGATCGCATGATCGTGACGCGTGAAGCCACCGCCACAGGAGTCAGGACGATGACGCGCCCATCCTCCGCAGAGCCCGCGCCCGCCTCTCCGCCCCCGGGTGCCCCGCGCACGCCGGGCGGGGGCCGTCCCGCTCAGCGGTCCCTCCTTCCAGACCGAGCCGCAGGCCGTCTACCGCGCCATGCGGCGTGATCACGGGCCGGTCGTCCCGGTCGAGCTCCCGGGCGGGTTCCCCGCCTGGCTCGTCATCGGGTACCGCGAACTCCACCAGGTCACCAGCGACGGCGAACTGTTCCCGCGTGACGTCGGCCTGTGGAACCAGTGGCCGCACATCCCCGACGACTGGCCGCTGCTGCCCATGGTCGGCCAGCCCCTGCCGTCCATCTACTTCAGCGCGGGGGAGGAACACCGCCGGCACGCCCGGATGGTCGGGCCGGCCCTCGAAGGGGTCGACCCGTTCGAGATCCGGAAACACTGCGAGCAGCTGGCCGACCGGCTGATCGACGCCGTGTGCAGCCGGGGCACGGCCGATCTCGTCGCCGACTTCTGCGTACCCCTCCCCGTGCTCGTCCTCGCACGACTGGTCGGGTTCCCCGACGACGAAGGCGCGGACATCGCCCAGGTTCTGCAGGATCTGGCCGACGGCGGTCCTGGCGCACAGGAGGCCCACCTGAGCTTCGGGGCGCACATGCAGCGGCTGGTGGCCGCCAAGCGCGCCGTGCCCGGTGACGACGTGACCTCCCGCATGCTCGCCTTCCCCGAGGCGTTCACCGACGAGGAGTACATGCTCGACCTGATGGCCATCACGGCTGCCGGGCACCTCACCACCGCGGACTGGATCAGCAACTCGCTGCGGCTGATGCTCACCGAGGACGAGTTCGCCGATTCGATGGCCGGCGGCCGGCGCAGCGTGGCCGAGACCATGAACGAAGTGCTCTGGGAGGACGGACCCACCCAGATCCTGGCCGGACGCTGGGCCGTCCGGGACACGCAGCTCGGCGGTCAGCGCATCAAGGCGGGGGACATGCTGCTCCTCGGCCTCGGCGCGGCCAACACCGATCCGCTGATCCGGCAGGGCCTGTCCGGCGACGGAACCCCGGCCAAGGAGGCAACGGCGCCCATCTCGCCTTCAGCCACGGCGAGTACCGCTGCCCGTTCCCGGCCCAGGAGATCGCCGAGATCATCGCCCGTACCGGTATCGAGGTGCTTCTCGACCGGTTGCCCGACCTCGAACTCGGTGTCGCCGTAGGGGAACTCACGCGGCGGCCTTCGGCGTTCCTGCGCGGCAGTACCTCGCTCCCCGTTCGGTTCACCCCCGTACACATGACAGGAGACCTCTCGTGACCTGCCCTCACGCCGCCGGCCCGGACGCCGGGACCGTCGTCATCGACCCCATGGTCCAGGACCTGGACGGGGAGACGGAGCGGCTGCGCGACGCCGGGCGGCTCGCCCGGATCGAGCTGCTCGGCGTACCCGCCTGGACCATCACCCGGTACGCTGACGCCCGTCAGCTCCTCGTCGACCCGCGGCTCGTGAAGGACCTCGACGCCTGGGGGCTGTGGCAGAGCGGCGAGGTCACGCACGCGTGGCCGCTCATCGGGATGATCGACGCCGGACGGTCCATGTTCACCGTGGACGGAGCCGAGCACCGGCGGCTGCGCACCAAGACCTCCCAGGCGCTCACCCCTCGCCGGCTGGAGGCGATACGGCCTGACATCGAGAAGTTCACCGAGGAACTGCTCGACGCGCTTGCCGAAGGCGGCAGGGACGGGGCCGTCGTCGACCTCAAGTCCGTGTTCGCCCAGCCGCTGCCCATGCGGGTCGTCGGCATGCTGATGGGTGTGGATCCCGCCGAGAACGCCATGCTCACCAGGCAGTACAAGGCCTTCTTCTCCATGCTCACCCCGCAGGACGAACGCCTCGCCCTGCTGGCCGAGTTGGATGTCTTCTACGCCGGGCTCGTGCGCGAGAAGACCGCACGGCCCACCGACGACCTGACCTCCGCGCTGATCCTGGCCGACGAGGGCGGCGAGCCCCTCACCGAGGAAGAGGTGGTCGGCAACCTCAAGGCGATGGTCGCGGCCGGGCACGAGACCACCATCGGGCTCATCCTCAACGCCGTACGGGCCCTGCTCTCCCACCCGGAGCAGTTGCGGATGGTCCTCGACGGGGAGGTCCCGTGGGAGACCGTCATCGAGGAGACGCTGCGCTGGGACACCCCGACCACCCATCTGCTGATGCGATTCGCCACCGAGGACATCCAGGTCGGTGACGGTGTCATCGCCAAGGGCGAGGGAGTGGTCATCTCGTACCGGGCGATCGGCCGGGACGTCGAGCAGCACGGTGCCGACGCGGACGCCTTCGACATCACCCGCCCCACCCCCATCCGGCACATGACCTTCGGCCACGGCCCGCACATCTGCCCCGGGGCGGCGCTGTCCCGCGTCGAGGCGGGGATCGCCCTGCCCGCCCTCTTCGCCCGCTTCCCCGGACTGCGGCTCGCGGTGCCGGATGCGGACATCCGCAAGCTTCCCGTGATGACCCAGAACGACATGGAGGCGTTTCCCGTTCTGCTCAACGCCTGAATCCACTCGTCGGCCGAACTGCTCCACTACTGAATCGATGAGTCCCTGGAGCTGCTGCGGGCCGCGCTGAGCGGGGAAGTCGTCGACTTCGCCGGGGAGTACCTCACGGTCGCGTCCGCACGGATCGGGCCGCTGCCCGCAACGCCCCTGGACATGCGGCTCGCCGGCAGCGCGCCCGCCGGACTCCGCAGGGCCGGCCGGTACGGGGGCGGCTGGCTGGGGGTCCTTCCTGACGCCGGAAGCGGCAGGGCGGGCCCGCGAGGGGATTTCGGTCCTCCTGCGGACGCGGCTGCGGAGGCGCGGGCCCCCGCGCTTAGGATTGCCGCGCCATCCGACGCACCGTGACGAGGACCAGCCCATGCACAGCGGCACCACGATCCGTCTGATCGAGCCCGCCGACGCCGCCGCCATCGCCGCGCACCGGGAGCGGGACTTCGAGGCTTTCCGGCCGTGGGAACCGGCCCAGCCGGCCGACTTCTTCACCCCGCAGGGCCAGGCGCAGCGGATCGACAGCCTGCTGGCGGGACACCGGGCCGGCACGGTCTGGCCGGGCGTGGTGCTCGCCGACGGCCAGGTGATCGGACAGGTCACGGTCGGAGGCATTCTGCCGCAGCCGCACCTGCGCCGCGGCTCCGTCGGCTACTGGATCGCCGGCATCGCCCAGAACCAGGGGCACGCCGGGCACGCCGTCGGGCTTGTGCTCCGGGTGATGACGGACGAACTCGGGCTGCACCGCGCCGAGGCGTCCACGAATCTGGAGAACCTGCCGTCGCAGCGGGTGCTGCGCCGCAACGGGTTCCACCCGTACGGAGTCACGCACTCCGCGATCTTCCTCGACGGGAGCTGGCGGGACGGCCTGCTGTGGGAGCGGATCCTCGGCGACTGACCTCGTCCTAAGGGCTGTCCCCGCCCTTAGGGCGTGTTTTGAAAGTCCCGCCTGCCCGGCGGCGGACGCTACTTTCAAAACACGCCCTAGCTGTATTGACCCGGAGCGTTGTTCACTCGGCTGATCGGGGCTGGCCTCCGAGTGCGGTGTGGCAGCGGTGGTGGTTGTAGGTGTGGAGGAAGTCTGCCAGGGCTTGGGTTCGTTCGGTGTTGGTGGTGTACGGCCGTAGGTAGGCCCACTCGTCCAGCAGGGTGCGGTTGAAGCGCTCGACTTTGCCGTTGGTCTGCGGTCGGTAGGGCCTGATCTTCTTGTGGGTGATGCCAGCCGCGGCCAGGGTCTGGGTGAAGAGCCTGGATTTGTAGCAGGAGCCGTTGTCGGTCAGGACGCGTTCGACGGTGATGCCGTGGGCGGTGAAGAACGCTTGGGCCCGTTGCCAGAATCCGGCTGCGGTTTCCTGCCTTTCGTTGGTGAGGACTTCGCTGTAGGCGAGGCGGGAGTGGTCGTCGACGGCGGAGTGGATGTAGCTGTAGCCGATCACTGGTTTGCAGCTCTTGCGCTGGTCGGTGGTGGCCTGGCGGTTGTGGTCGCCGGCTGTGCGGCCGACGGTGCGCCAGCCGCCGCCGTCGGGAATGTTGCCGAGTTTCTTGATGTCGACGTGGACCAGCTCGCCGGGGCGGTCGCGCTCGTAGCGGCGGATCGGCTCTCCGGTCGGCCGGTCCAGCCAGGCCAGCCGGTTCAGGCCGTGGCGAGTAAGGATCCGGTGGACTGTGGAGGCGGGCAGCCCCAGAATCGGGCCGATGCGGGCCGGGCCGAGTTTGCGGGCCTGCCGCAGATCACAGACGGCGGCTTCCGTGTCGGAGGCCGTGCGGTGCGGCGTCGAGTGCGGACGGCTGGAGCGGTCGTGCAGGCCGGCCTCGCCCTCGACCCGCCACCTGCGGACCCATTTATGGGCGGTGGGCCGCGATATGCCCATCTCCGCGGCGATGTGGGCGACCGGACGGCCCGCAAGGACTCGTTCGACCAGGATCCGCCTGCCGTGAACGGTCAGCCGGGCATTACGGTGGGACACGAAGACCTCCGTGTGGTGCAGTCCTAGACAGCTCCACCACATCGGAGGTCTTCGTCATGTTCAAGACCTGCCGAGTGTCAACAACGCTCGTGATCAATACACCTAGCCGCCCCAGCCCACGCGATCATGTGGGCGCGAAACCGCGGGGGCGCGACCGCGCGTCACGGCAACTCGCGCGTGAGCCATACCACTTCACCGCTGTCTTCCGTGGAGACGTGATCCCGGTCGAAGCCGAGCTTCTCAAGGACGCGCAACGACGGTGCGTTCCACGCGCCGACGGTCGACCAGAGCCGCCTGCGTCCGGTCGCAGCAGCGGCGTCGAGTACCGCGCCGGCTGCCTCGGTGGCGTAGCCACGCCCGTGCACGCGCTGGAACAGCTCATACGCGATCTCGGGTTCCTCCAGGCTGGAGCGGCCGATGATCAACCCGCAATAGCCTATGAAGTCACCTTCGTCGCGGCGCTGGATGGGCAGCAGGGCGATCCCCGTTGTCGCCGTCGCGGTGAGCAGCTTCGCGATCGACGTCCGGGCGTGCTCAACCGTGGGGGTCCCCTTGCCGCGTTCGCAGAGCAGGTCGCGGAACTCAGCGGCGTCCGACTCGGCCCACGGCCGCAGTACCAACCGCTCGGTCTCGAGCCGGAACGACATCGTCTCGTACGTAGCCATGCCCCCACTCTGCCCCACGCGTCACCACGAACTGCGGCCGGAGTACTGACCGACCTCACGGGGCGGTACACCCGGGCAGGGCCGCCTGCTACCGTCCGGCGTGGACTTCACCTCCGGCGGGACAGGCGGGCCGGGCCTCGACGCGGCTGCCAGGGCGCAGGCCGGTCGTGGGAACAACATCTGGGGATCCCTCACGGCAACAGCCGGCGCTCCACACGCGGCCGAGGTCTTTCACTCCGCCGGCTGGGCGGTCCGCCGGTCGAGCTGGACCGATTTCGAGGTCGGGAGTTCCTTCGCCGAGCTTGAGCTGATGCCGGCGGATCCCGTGCTGTTCAGCGGGTTCGTGGACCCCGGCCGCCTCACTGTCCTGCTGGCGGCCCTGAAGGAGCTGGGCATGCCCTTCACCCTGGAGTTCGAGGACAACGACGGGCGGGAGCACCTCTACCGGTCCGTGGTCCAGCCCGGTCGCTGACCGATGGCTGCCCAGGTGTCGCTCCATCGGGCACGCGCCTGACCCGGAGGCGGATGGCGGACACCACGGCAGTGCCGCGGCCGACGGCCGTGTATCCGTACGCGAGGCACCACCGCCCGCTTCGCGAGGTGCTTGTCAGGTCCCAGGGGCGGCAAAAAACAAAAGGCAAGGAGAGAGCTCTCCTTGCCACTCTCAACTTATAGCGCACTGGGGGGCTTGCCGCAAGGCCCTGGTCGCGGTGCACAATCGTCGGCCGATGCCACAATTTGCGGAAATGGGGCCACGACGTGCGTGTGCTGTTGCCGACGTATGAGGGACGAGGAGACGTCGAACCAGCGGAGGGACCGGGACCGGCAGTGCAGTTGCGGGTGCTCGGCGCGCAGGTGCGGGGGTACGCGTCGGCGGCTCGGCGGAGCGGCCGGCCGGTTCGGCTGAGCGAAGGCAACCAAGGATGAGGAAGTGCTCGACCAATGGCTCGACAGGGTGGGAGGCGTCGGTGATCCGATCGGCCACCGCAGCGCGACGGAGCACGACTGCCTCGGAGGTATCGCGATGACCGGGCAGTACGTGCTGGATCTTCAGGACATCGAGGAGACGCAGGTCGCCGTCGTCGGCGGCAAGGGCGCCCACCTGGGCGGGCTGTCGCGGATCGACGGCATCGCCGTGCCTGATGGCTTCTGCGTGACGACGGACGCCTTCCGCCGGATCATGGCGCAAGTGCCGTCGATCGACGAGCTGCTTGAAGAGCTGTCGCGCGTGAACCCGGACGACCGGGAGGCGATCCGCACGCTCAGCGCGCAGATCCGCCGGGCCGTCGAAGGGACTGCGATTCCGGGCGATCTCGCGACGGCGGTCACGCGCGCGCTCTCCCGGCTCGGCGAGCAGGCCGCGTACGCCGTCCGGTCCAGCGCGACGGCGGAGGACCTGCCGACGGCCTCCTTCGCGGGCCAGCAGGACACGTACCTGAACGTCGTGGGGCCTGCGGCGATCCTCCAGCACCTCAGTCGTTGCTGGGCCTCGCTGTTCACCGAGCGGGCCGTGACCTACCGCCGGCGGAACGGCATCGACCACCGCACGGTCCACATGGCCGTGGTCGTGCAGCGGATGGTCTTCCCGCACGCGTCCGGCATCCTGTTCACGGCCGACCCCGTCACCGGCAACCGGAAGGTCGCCACCGTGGACGCCGGCTTCGGCCTCGGCGAGGCACTGGTCTCCGGCCTGGTGAACCCGGACGTCTTCAAGGTGCGAAACGGCGAGGTCGAGGCCAGGACGATCGCCGCCAAGCAGCGTGCCGTCGAGGCGCTGCCGGCCGGCGGTACGCAGGAAGTGGCGATCGGCTCGGAGCGGCAGGAGCAGCCGGCGCTGACGGACGCGCAGGCCGTGCGGCTGGTGGAGCTCGGGCGGCGGATCGAAGCGCACTTCGGCAGCCCGCAGGACATCGAATGGTGCCTGGCCGATGACGGCTTCCGGATCGTTCAGAGCCGGCCGATCACGACACTGTTCCCCGTCCCCGTCCCCGAGACCGGCGACGAGGAGAACCACGTCTACGTGTCCGTCGGCCATCAGCAGATGATGACCGACGCCATGAGGCCTCTGGGTACTCCATGTGGCAGCGGACGGCCATGGTGGCGATGCACGAGGCCGGCGGGCGGCTCTTCGTCGACGTCACCGGGCGCCTGGCCTCGCCCGCGAGCCGCGCCGCTCTGCTGGACGTCATGGGGAAAGGCGATCCGCTGGTCAGGGACGCGCTGGAGACCGTCCTCGACCGCGACGGCTTCGTCCCGTCGCTCCCGGACGCGGCTCCCGGCGCTGCGCCGGCCCGCGGTCGGTCCGCCCCGATCGAGACCGATCCGGCCCTCGTCACCGAGCTGATCGAGCGCAGCCAGGTGTCCGTCGCCGCCCTGGAGCGCGACATCCGGACGAAGGCGGGCCCGGCGCTGTTCGACTTCCTGCTGGAGGCGTTCGAGGAGCACAAGCGGGTCCTCAGCGATCCGCTGAGCATGCAGGTGATCATGGCGGGGATGGAGGCCACCTGGTGGCTCAACGACAAGCTGCAGGAGTGGCTCGGCGAGAAGAACGCGGCTGACACGCTCACGCTGTCCGCCCCCGGCAACATCACGTCGGAGATGGGACTGGCGCTGCTCGACGTCGCGGACGTGATCCGCCCGCTGCCGGAGGTGGTCGAGTTCCTGCAGGGCGTCGAGGACGACGGCTTCCTGGACGAGCTGGCCAAGCTCGCGGGCGGGACGGCAGCGCGCGACGCCATCGAGGCCTACCTCGACCGGTACGGCATGCGCTGCGTCGCCGAGATCGACATCACGAGGCCACGCTGGCGCGAACGCCCCAGCACCCTCGTGCCCGTGATCCTCGACAACGTCAGGAACTTCGAGCCGGGCGCCGCCGAGCGGCGCTTCGAACAAGGGCGGCTGAAGGCGCAGAAGAAGGAACTGGACGTGCTGACACGCCTGCGGGCCCTGCCGGACGGGGACCGGAAGGCCGACGAGGCCAAGCGGATGATCGACCGGGTCAGGACCTTCATCGGGTACCGGGAGTACCCGAAGTACGGCATCATCAGCCGCTACTCCGTCTACAAGCAGGCGCTGCTGGCGGAGGCGGAGCGCCTCGTGCGGGCCGACGTGCTCCGCGAGGCGGAGGACATCTTCTACCTCACGTTTCAGGAACTCCACGACGTCGTGCGCTCGGACCGGGCGGATGAACAGCTCGTCCAGCAGCGCAAGGACGCCTTCCGGTCCTACCGGGCGCTCACACCGCCCCGGGTGCTCACCTCGGACGGTGAGGCCATCAGCGGGGCGTACCGGCGCGACGACGTCCCGGCCGGCGCGCTGATCGGTCTGGCGGTCTCCACCGGGACGATCGAGGGGCGGGCCCGCGTCATCCTCGACATGGCGGATGCCGATCTCGAAGCGGACGACATCCTGGTCACGACCTTCACGGACCCCAGCTGGTCCCCGCTGTTCGTCGGGATCGCGGGCCTGGTGACGGAGGTGGGCGGCCTGATGACCCATGGGGCGGTGATCGCCCGGGAGTACGGTCTGCCGGCCGTCGTGGGCGTGGAGCAGGCCACCCGGCTGATCCGGGACGGACAGCGGATCCGGGTGCACGGAACCGGCGGGTACATCGAGATCCTGCCTTGACCGACCGCCCCGAGTGGAATCGGCGAATCCGCAGGGAAAGAAGCATCCCCTGGGGCGGGGGACCCCCGCCCACCGCGGCCTGACCCCTCAACCCGGGGAACCGTCCCGGTCACCGCACAAGCCGCGGGCCGGAACGTGACGGAGCCCGGGAGCATGTCCAGCTCCCGGGCTCCAGCTTGCCACCCATTTGCGCACACCGGCGGCGTTTAAGAACCGCGGGTCATGTTGAGATCGACGTGTTCTGCCTTTGAACTACAGCGCCACGAGAGAGGCGCCGAGGGGACTTGAACCCCCATCCGTCGATGTTCGCCCACGCTCGGTCGATCCGGTGTTCGGCGGCGAATACTGAGACTGGAGCGAGAATCTGAGTTTCACGGGGCCGCCTCTGCCAGGCTTGGGCCACCCCCGCATGTGGTGCGGGGAGAGGGATTCGAACCCCCAACTGACACCCCTTCATCAGCTTCAACATCAGTTTCAGCTTGCGCTCATCGCGCACCCTCCGCTCGCGACGGAGGGCGTATGTGGGGGCTACCGGAAGAGGTAGCCGAATACCGCGTCACCGACCCGCTGGTCGGTGACCTCTGTGCTGTTCGCCTCCTCGCGGGCGAACTTGACGGACTGCTGGAGCTTCTCGACGCGATCGAGGAGCTCGTTGACCCGCCGGGCGGGCAGCGCGCCGGAGAACTTCACCGTGGTCCAGTAACCGACCGGGACGTCCTCGTAGTACACCTCGACCTGCGCCGGGTGCTTCTCCGTGGCCTCGGCCTTCACGTGGTTGCGCGGAACCTTCTTCGTGCGGATGGTCCGCACCGGGTCCGTCTTCCACGAGTCCGTCGAGGGGTCCAGGTTCCACGACTCGGAGGCGTCGAGCACCGGCAGCTTGCGCACGAAGGTGTGCAGGTCGGTGAGTTGCTTCTCCAGGAACAACAGGTACGGGACGGGCACCTGGGGCAGCAGCACCGTACCGTCGACCACCACGTCCGCGACCGCGGACCGGTTCGCCCAGTCCTTCGTCGCGGTGACGTCGAAGAGCCGCGTCAGCGTCCCGGCGGTCGCCCGCAGGGCGTCCTCGGCCTTGATCTGCACCCGGGTGGACTCGGGCGGCAGCTGCTCGCCCTCCTCGTCCTTGGGCTGGTAGGTCCGGGAGATTCCGGCCAGCAGGGCGGGCTTCTGCACGTCCTGGTGAGCCTGGGTGAGCTCTTGGAGGGCCTTGGACTTGACGCCCTTTTCGACTGCGATGATCTGATTCAGCTTCGGCACACGGCGAACCTAACAACCCCGCGCCCCGCGCACATCCGATTAAATACCTGCCCCGTCCCTTCCGGCCGCGAGAGCGGGGCGGCAAGCGTGAGCCCGGACCGGGGCGCGAAGGTCACCAACCGTGGCTGCTCCGTGTGCCGCGCCCCAGGGCTGATCGGCTCAGGCGCGGCGCGCCTCGGCCGTGGGGGCGGCCTCCGGTGCAGGATCGGTGGCGCGGCGGCCCCGGGTGGGCTGCCCGGCACCGCCCACCGCGTGGAGAGGCCCGGTCATGAAACCGTCTTGCGACCCGCTGTTTCCGTCCCTTGCCGCCCAGGCGCGGGGACTCGTCAAGGACGACACGCTCGCGCCGGAGGAGGCGTGAGCGCCGTGCCGGGCGACGGCCGCTACGGAGAGGCCGTCTTCCGTCCCGAACAGGCGGGGGAGGGGGAACGCATCGACTTCGGGGCCCTCGCCTACGACGACATCACCATGGCCCGGCTGCGGGCGGTCGGGGCCGGCCCGGGGTGGCGCTGTCTCGACGTCGGAGCCGGCACCGGAACCGTCTCCCGCCGGCTGCTGGACGAGGCCGGGGTGGACAGCGTGCTCGCCGTGGACCGCGACGTACGGTTCCTCAGGGAGCGGCCGCTGCCCGGACTCGACGTGCTGGAGGCCGACATCACCGCCCCGGACTTCGTCTCCGGCCGGTTCCAGCTGGTCCACGCCCGCTTCGTGCTGATGCACGTGCCCGGGCGCGAGCGACTGATCGCGGCGCTGGCCGAACTCGTCGCACCCGGCGGTGTGCTGGTGCTCAGCGACGCGGTCGACCTGACGAGCGACCGTACGCCCGCGACGCCGTACTCCGCGGCGATGCGGGCGATGTGGCAGGGGCTGCGCGCCACGATCGGCACCGATGTCAGCTGGGTGCCCTCGTACCCGCAACTGCTGCGCGGGGTGGGGCTCAAGCCCGTCGCGGCCGAACTCCATGCGCCGCCGCTGCTGCCGGACAGTGCCCTCAGCCGGTTCTGGGTGGACACCTGGGAGCGCAGCAGGGCGGCGATGCTCGCCACCGGCCTGGTCGACGATGCGGCCGTTGACGAGGCGGTCGAGTATCTGGGGTCCGAAGAGTGCGCCGCGCTGTCGGCCGGCATGTTCACCGTCTGGGGACGGAGGCCCGAGGAGGGCACGGGATGAAGCCGGAGGGGCCCGGCCTGCTGCTGCACTCAGGAGCGGCGCCGAAGCAGCGGTGAATTGTGTCGCGTTCATGGCAACCGGAACTCGTCCGGCGACGACTGCTTTGCGACCCCACGCTCCTCCCGTAAATCGAACGCAGGAGGCCCCCTCATGAGCCGCACCATCCGCAGCAGGTCCCTCGCCGTCATCACCGCCGCGTTCCTCCTGGCCCTCGTGCCAGGCAGTGCGTCCGCCTACCCCAACCCGGGCGCCGTCACCGGCGACATCGTCGTCCACGACCCCTCGATGGTGCGCACGCCCTCGGGCCAGTACCTGCTCTACTCCACCGGCGACAACCTCCAGCTGCGCACCTCCACCGACCGCACCGCCTTCGGCCGTTCCGGATCCGCGTTTACCGCACCGCCGAGCTGGTGGACGAAGTACTCCTCCGCCTCCGACCCGTGGGCGCCGGACATCTCGTATCACGGTGGCAAGTACCTGATGTACTACGCGGTCTCGTCCTTCGGGTCGAACACCTCCGCCATCGGGCTGGCCGTCTCCACCACCGGGCAGCCGGGCAGCTGGACGGACAGCGGCACGGTCTACACCTCGGGCGCGTCGAGCGACTACAACGCCATCGACCCCAACCTCTTCGTGGACGACGACGGGAAGTGGTGGCTGTCCTTCGGCTCCTGGTGGACCGGGATCAAGATGATCCGGCTCGATCCGTCGACCGGCAAGCAGTACGCCGGTGACACCGCCCGCCGCGCACTGGCCTCCCGCCCCACCGGGACCAAGGCGGTCGAGGCGCCGTCCGTCGTGAAACGGGGCGGCTACTACTACCTGTTCGCCTCGTACGACACGTGCTGCGCGGGCACTTCCTCCACGTACAAGGTCAAGGTCGGCCGTGCCACCGCTGTCACCGGTCCGTACTACGACCGCGACGGCGTGAACATGTTGAACAACGGCGGTACGGCGGTGCTGGAGTCGCACGGCCGCTACATCGGTCCCGGCGGGCAGTCGGTGCTGGCCGACTCCGACGGCGATCTGCTCGTCTACCACTACTACGACGGCCAGGACAACGGGACCCCGAAGCTCGGGGTCAACCTCCTGAACTGGAGCAGCGGTTGGCCCGTCGCCTACTGACCCTGCCCGCGCCCGAGCCGCACCACGCGGACGGCCGGGTGCGGGCAGCAACCATCCGGCCGCCCGGCGGCAACCAGTACCTGAACGCCCTCTTCCCCCGACGGAACGGTTCAGGTCATGACAGCGGATTGCCGAACGGCGCAGCACGCCCCCCACATGTCCGCAGGCGGTAAGCGCCGCAGCAGTCACCTCAGCCGCAGAACCGGGCTGGGAGTGGCGACAGCGGCCGGCACCGCCCTGGCGGCCGCCTTCGCCGCCACCACGGCGACCGGTGCGCCGAAGGTGCCGGACACCGCCGGCGTCACCGCCGTGACGGCGGCCGCCTCCTCGGTCCGGGCGGAGGCCGCACCCGAGGCCCCCGCCGCGAGCACGCTCACCGTCGCCAAGGACGGCAGCGGCCGGTACACCACCGTGCAGGCCGCCGTGGACGCCGTGCCCGCCGGCAACACGGCCCGGACCGTCATCTCCATCGCGCCCGGGACGTACCGCGAGACGGTGAAGGTCCCCGCCACCAAGCAGAACGTCACCCTGCAGGGCAGCGGCCCCAGCCGCACGAGCACCGTCATCGTCCACGACAACGCCTCAGGCACCGAGAAGCCCGACGGTTCGGGGACGTACGGCACGAGCGGCAGCGCGACCGTCGCGGCCGAGGCGGACGGCTTCCAGGCCCGCAACCTCACCATCTCCAACGACTTCGACGAGGCCTCCCACCAGGGCATGAGCGGACTGCAGGCGGTCGCGCTGCGCACCGCGGCCGACAAGGTGTTCCTCGACTCGATCGTCACCGAGGGCGACCAGGACACCCTGCTGCTCGACACCGCGTCCAAGGACAGGCCGGGCCGGGTCTACATGACCGGCTCGTCCGTCGTGGGCAACGTGGACTTCGTCTTCGGCCGGGCGAGCGCGGTGATCGACGCGTCGGTGATCACCCTGAAGAAGCGGTGGGACGGGAGCTCGGCGGGGTACGTCACCGCGCCCAGTACGGCCGCCGGCCGCAAGGGCTTCCTGATCAACGACTGCACGGTCGAGGGGAGTGTCTCCGGGGCCTCCTTCTACCTCGGCCGCCCCTGGCACGCCGGCGGCGACGCCTCGCTGGACCCGATGGCCACCTTCCGTAACACCACCCTGAGCGCCGCGGTCAAGGCGGCGCCGTGGACCGACATGAGCGGCTTCTCCTGGAAGGACGACCGGTTCGCCGAGTACCGCAACAGCGGGCCGGGTTCGGGTCCGGCGAGCGGTGACCGGCCGCAGCTGACGGATGCCCAGGCGGCCGGACAGGAGACCGCCGACTGGCTGGGAGGCTGGACCCCGTCGGCCTCCTGAGCCCCTGCCGGCCCTTCCTGGGCCAGGGAGATCCCGGTGCCGACGGTGTCCGGGGCCGGGAGTCGGGCATATCGTGGCGGTGGCCGTACGGTTGACCGTGAGCGTCGGCTCGACCGTGACTGTCCGTACGGGCTCGGGGCCAGGAGTCGAAGCGCTTCGACAGTGCTATGGACACGCTCTGTATCCAGGTCTAGGCTTCGCATCATCCGTGCATGTCACAGGTAGATGGCAGGAAGTCGAAGCGCTTCGCCGCATCTCGTCGTGGCTGCCGGCCCGGCCGGCAGGTGTGCCGGTTGCCGAGTCGTCCTGTGATGGAGAGCCGAATGGTCACCCTTGCCGAGGTCGCGCAGCACGCCGGAGTCTCCGCAAGCACGGTGAGCTACGTCCTCAGCGGGAAGCGGTCCATCTCGGTACCCACCAGGGAGCGGGTGGAGCGGAGCATCCAGCAGCTCGGCTACCACCCCAACGCGGGCGCACGCGCCCTCGCGAGCAGCCGGTCGAACATCATCGCGCTGATGGTGCCGCTGCGCACCGACATGTACGTCCCGGTGATGATGGAGATCGCCATAGCGGTCGCCACCACGGCCCGCACCCACGGCTACGACGTCCTTCTCCTCACCGGCGAGGAGGGTCCCGCCGCGGTACGGCGTATCGCCGGGAGCTCGCTCGCCGACGCCATGATCCTGATGGACGTCGAGCTGCACGACGAACGGCTGCCGCTGCTGCGGGAGACCGAGCGCACGGCCGTGCTCATCGGGCTGCCCGCCGGCACCGACGGGCTCACCTGTGTGGACCTCGACTTCGAGGCGACCGGAGCGCTCTGCGTGGAGCACCTCGCCGGTCTCGGGCACCGCGAGGTCGCCGTGATCGGCGAGGCGGCCGCGGTGTACGAACGGCACACCGGCTTCGCCGAGCGGACCGTCGACGGCGTTCGGGCCAAGGCGCAGGAGGCCGGCGTGCGGGTCCTGCACCGGCCCTGCGAGGGCGGCTATCCGGCGATGGCGCAGACCCTGTCGCGGATATTCGACGAGCGCCCCGGCACCACCGGGTTCATCGTGCAGAACGAGTCGGCGGTGGAGCCGCTGCTCAACCTGCTGCGCCAGCAGGGCCGGGCCGTACCCGAGGACGTGTCCGTGGTCGCGATCTGCCCCGAGCAGGTGGCCTCGCAGGCCTCGGTGCGCCTGACCTCGGTGGCCATACCCGCCCAGGAGATGGGGCGCCGCGCGGTCGAACAGGTCGTCGCCAAGCTCTCCGGTCGGGGCACGGACGAAGTGGAGCTGCTGGCACCGGAGTTGACGGTACGGGAGAGTACCGGCCCCGCCCCGAGGTGAGCGCGCGCACGAGCCGGCCCCCGCGAGGGAGCCGGCTCCTTGTGCGTACGGCTCAGCTCGCGGAGACGCCGAACCCGTTCGTCGTGAAGTCCAGGCCGCCCGCGGACGAGGTGACCTCGTAGCCGAACTGCACGTCACCGATGGTCTCGTTGCCCCACCAGCCCTTGGTGTCCTTGATCCACTTCAGGATCGGCAGGATGTCCACCGAACCCGAGGTGGAGTCCGAGGTGCGCAGGAACGAGAAGACCTGGTTGGCCCCGTTGTCGCCCTTGTAGACGGTCCAGGAGTGACCGCCGAGGCTCACCGTGCCCTGCGAGGTGCCGAGCGGACCCACCGCGCCGTTGTAGTTGACCCAGAGCATGACCTCGTAGTCGTAGTCGGTGTCCCAGATGTCGTACGAGGTGTTGTACGCGCCGGACGACGGGACGGTGACGTTGTAGTTGCTGGTCAGCGACGCCAGCGAGGTGATGGACTTGCCGACGACCTTCTTGGCGTTGGGGTACGACTTGATGCCGCCGGTGTTCGGGTGGTCGGCCGAGACGCCCCAGTTGCTGGAGGAGTTGGCCCAGATGGACTGCGAGCCCGCGCCGGAACCCCAGATGTTGTTGTACAGGGTGTAGCCGTCGGAGGTGGTGTAGTTGCCCCACTGGTCCGAGGAGGACCAGATCGCGGCCTGGGCGGGGGCGGCGGCGAAGCCGATGAGGGCCGCCAATGCCGTTATCGGAGCCATCGCGAACCTGCTGAGGGTGCGGGTGCGGGTGTGTGTTGCCATGGTTGTCCCTTCCATGGTGGGGGGATGGGGTGGGGGGAGTGCTACCGCGGCCTCAGTTCGAGGATGCGGTCCACGCCGGCTGTCAGCTCCAGCGGAGCCGCGGTGCTGCCGGCGGAGGAATCGGTGAGGATGCTCCCGTCGCCCGTACGGACATCGACCCGGGCGTCACGGGTGGGGTGCAGCACCGCGGTCGCGGTGCCGTCGGCGGACCAGCGCAGGTCCAGGCCCGCTCCGAACCTGGTGCGGACACCGCGCAGTTCACCGCTCGGGCAGCCGGACAGCGGTGCGGGCAGCAGGACCAGCCGGTGCGGTGTCGACTGGACGAGCGACTCGATCACCGCCGCGGGCAGCGCATGGGCGGCGTCCGCGTTGTAGACGTCGCGGGACGGATAGTGCGCGCTCATCAGGGAATCGTGGAAGTAGTCGCCCGCCAGCACCGCGCCCAGCGCCGCGGAGGCCCGCGCGCCGTCCCGCAGCCGCGCGGCGATCAGGGCGTGGTGCAGATGGCCGTGGGCGGAGTCGTTCTCCGGGCCGCGCAGCTCCAGGGCGCGGTGTGCGGCGGCCGACAGCTCCGGGGTGTCGTACGGGTTGACCGCGTCCAGCGGCCACACCGGGTAGAGATGGCTGAGGTGGCGGTGGTCGTAACTCTCCCTGAGACCCGGCCACGCCCATTCGGCGAGTGCGCCGTCCTCGTTGACGAGGTGGCCGGGCAGCCGGTCCGCCAGAGCGCGCCGGCGCACGGCCACCGAAGGGGCGGGGCAGTGGGCTGCCGACGTGGTCAGCGCGTGGCGGGCGGCCGCGAGGTCCATCGTCGCGTTGACCGTCCCCCAGCTCGCGTTGGCCGGGCGGTTCTCCGGCGAGTACGACGGCACGACGGCGACGGTGCCGTCGGGGGCGGTGCGGGTGAGGAAGTCCTCGTAGAACAGGGCGGCTTCATGCAGCGCCTCCACCAGCCGGGGGTCCGTCACCCCGCTGGTCTCCGCGTGTTCGAGCAGCGGGTGCAGGAGCCAGTCCGCGCCGGCCGTCCACAGGTGCAGCGGATACGCGCGCTGGTAGTGCCGGGTGTGGCCGGACTCACCGTCGGTGTGGGACGGGGCGACGATTCCCCGCGCGCCGAAGATCGCCCGGGCGTTGTCCCGCCAGTCGCCCAGCTGTCCGTACACCAGGGCGGCGTGGGCCAGGGAGACCTCGGGGAGCGCAGCGGCCGCGGCCGACGCGATCTGGAGGTTGAGGTTGGCATTGGTGGTGAACGCCCCCGACCACGCCGTGTCCCAGTCGCCCGTCCACAGACCGGTCAGCCGGGGCGGCAGCACGCCCGAGGACGAGAGCAGGTGGTAGCGCCCGGCCGCGAACAGCCGCTCCAGGAGTGCGGGACTGCCGGCCAGGCGGGTCAACTCGCTCCCGGGCAGCAGGCGTTCGGTCGGCTCCGCGTCCAGGGTGAGGGAGGCCCGCCGGAACGCCTTGCGGTGTAGCGAACGGTGCCGGGCGAGCAGCGTCGGGTAGTCGTCGCGAGGGAGCGCGGCGCACTCCGCCGCGAGGTCGAGGTCGCCCGCGTGGCGGCGCACCCGGGTGAGCAGCAGCAGACTCCGGGCCCCCTCGACGCGGACGCCCTCACCGGCCACCGACACCCTGCCGCCGTCCGCCCGGACCACGGTCACACCCGTGTAGCCGAGCTCGCTGTCCGGGTAGCCCACGCGCAGCGCCAGCCGGCCGCCGCCCGGAGCCAGTACGGTGCTGCGCCCGATGCCCAGTCCCGGCGGCGCCCCGGGCAGTGCGTGGTCCAGGGTCAGGTCCACCGCGAGCCCGGGGCCTGCGACGTACTGGACGATCACGTCGTCGGCGCGGGAGACGAAGACCTGGCTGCGCCGGCCCTCGCAGACGGCCGTGACCTCCCCGGTGGCGAAGTCGACCGTGCGGCGGTAGCCGGCCGGCGGCGCCTCCTCGGCGGAGCCGGAGCCGGACACGTGCCCGGAGCCTGAGCCGGAGGCCGGACGGATCCGGGTCTGGAACGCCGGGTGGAAGGGCTGCACCCACACCAGCGGCCGTCCCGCGCCGAACCGCTCGGCGGCCGTGGTGTCCCCGGCAAGCAGGGAGTCCCGCAGCCGGTCCAGCCGGTCCGCGAGCTCGGGCGGACGGGTGTGCTCGCTGCCGTTCGGCCTGACCAGGGTGTGGTGGTTGACGACGACCCGGTCGTCGGCCGGGTCCCCGTACACCATCGCGCCGTGCCGGCCGTTGCCGCTGAGGAAGGCGTCCTCCCAGCGGGTGGCGGGGCGCGGCTCCCACGTGCCGTCGATGGGCGAGCGGCCGGTCATGGCGCGGCGCTTCGCAGCACGGCCACGCCGTACCGGCCCAGCTCGACCGGTCCGTCCACCGCGCGGCCGGTCAGCAGGTCCTCCTGGGCGCCGCCCGGCACGGTCACGGTGACCGCGGCCCTGCCGTGGTTGAGCAGGAAGAGCAGCTCGCCGCGGCGGACCGCCTCCACGCCGTCGGGCAGCCCCGGCAGCACCGGTTCCGCACCGGCCTCCCGCACCACCCCGCCGAGCAGTGCGCGCAGCGCCTTCGGTTCGGGCAGTGTCGACAGGTACCAGGCCCGGCCCCTGCGCAGCACCGCGGGCAGCCCGGCGAGCTCACCGTCGCGGTAGGCGGCCACCACCTCGGTGTCCGCCTCCGCCTCCAGCTCCTCCGACCAGATCCCGCCGCGGAAGCCGTCGCACTCCACGGACGAGCCCGCGTCGAGCGGCCACCACTCATGCAGTGTGCGGATGCCGAACAGCTCACGCAGCCGTGCGTCCATGCCACCCGGCCTGATCCGGTCGTCCACGTCCGCGACCCCGCTGAAGAAGCCGCAGACCAGCGTCCCGCCGCCGCGCACGTACGCCACGAGGTTCTCGACGGCGCGGTCCGTCAGCAGATACAGGTGCGGCACGGCCACGGCCCTGAACCGGCTCAGATCGGCGTCGGGGCGGGCGAACTCCGTGACGACGCCGTTCTCCCACAGCGCCCGGTGCCAGCTCTGCACGACCTCCGCGTAGTCCAGCAGCGAGGACGGCCGGCCCTCCTGCGCGCCTGCCCACCAGGAGTCCCAGTCGTGCAGGATCGCCACCTCGGCGGGCACGTCGCTGCCGCCGACCGCCGGGCCGATCGCGGCCAGTTCCGCCCCGAGCCGCTTGATCTCGCGGAAGGTACGCCCCTGTTCGCCGGCGTGGGTGAGCATCCCGGAGTGGAACTTCTCCGAGCCCTGCCGGGACTGCCGCCACTGGAAGTAGCAGACGGCGTCCGCGCCGCGCGCCACCGACTGCAGCGACCAGAGCCGGTTGAGACCTTCGGGCTTGGGATGGTTGACACCCCGCCAGTTGACCGGGCCGGCCGCCTGTTCCATGAGCATCCACGGCCCGGCGGCCTGCGAACGCGTCATGTCGGCGAGCATCGCGTTGTACTGCCCGCCCTGCGGGTCCCTGGGGTCCGGATAGATGTCGACGGAGACGATGTCCTCCTGGGCCGACCAGGCCCAGGCGTCCTGCCCCGACCACAGCGGCATGAAGTTGGTCGTCACCGGAATGTGCGGGGTGTGCCGGGCGACGATGTCGCGCTCGGCGACGTAGCACTCCATCAGCGCGTCGGACGTGAACCGCTTGAAGTCCAGCACCTGCGCAGGGTTCCTCATGTACTGCGCCTTGCGCGGCGGCAGGATCTCCTCCCAGGTGTCGTAGCGCTGGCTCCAGAACGCCGTGCCCCAGGCCTCGTTGAGAGCACCGACCGTGCCGTACCGGCTCCGCAGCCAGCGGCGGAAGTGCGCGGCCGTTCCGTCGCACCAGCAGTGGGTGCAGTACTCGTTGTTGATGTGCCACACGGTGAGCGCCGGGTGGTTCGCGTACCGCGCCGCGAGGTCCTCGGTGAGCGCCGCGGCGTAGCGCCGGTAGACGGGGGAGCTCGCACAGAACTGCTGCCGCGACCCGTACCAGACGACCGCCCCGTCCTCCGTGCGCGGCAGGGTCTCCGGATGCCGGGCCCCCATCCAGGGCGGCGGGGACGCGGTCGGCGTGGCGAGCACGACACCGATGCCATGGGCGTGCATCAGGTCCATCAGCCGGTCCAGCCAGCCGAACTCCCGCTCACCTGGGCGTGGTTCCATCTTCGCCCAGGAGAAGACGCCGAGGGTGACGGAGTTGACCCCGGCCTCCTTCATCAGCCGGGCGTCGTCCTCCCACACGTCCTCGGGCCACTGTTCGGGGTTGTAGTCGCCTCCGAAGAGGATGCGGCCACGGGCCGCGTCGCGCAGGGACGGCATGGCGTCTCTCGTTCCTTATTCCGGTTCTGCGTACTGGATGCCGCGGCCGTTGGTGCCCAGATGGACCCGGCCGTGGACACGGGGGTCACCGGTGATCACTTCGCCGGTCCAGCCCCACTGATGGGTGTCGTCGTTGATCCGGACCCAGGTGGCACCCGCGTCGTCGGAGCGCAGCACCGCCACGCCGTCGAACGTCGCGGAGACCCGTCCGGTCTGGAAGACGGCGGGATACCCGGCGCCGGGCCGCTTCCTGCCCCTGACCGGAGCCGCCCGGCCGAAGCCCAGGGCGTGCGAGGCCTGGCAGCCGGCCACCGCCGTGAACGTCACCCCGCCGTCCGTCGAGCGGAACAGTCCGTGGTCCTTCGCCGACAGCCACAGGTCACCGCTGCGGCCCGGCGCGGCCGCCACCTTGAACTGCACGTCGCCCGACGGGAGTCCGGTCGCGCCCCGGGTGAAGGTCGCCCCGGCGTCACCGGACAGGAAGACCGCGCCGGTGTCGGTGTCGTAGACGTAGAAGCGCCGGGGATCGAGCGGATCGGCGACCGGGGTGCCGCCCTTGGGGAAGGTCGTGACCTCGGTCCAGCTCGCACCGCCGTCCGTGGACCGGTGCGCCGGATACTTCGTGCCGTCCCAGTGGATGAAGGACCAGAGCAGCGTCGCCCCGTCCGCCGAGACCGCGACCGGCCCGGGGGCCGACGCCGCGATCTCCGGCTGGGCGGCGAACGGCTGCCAGCTCCGGCCGCCGTCGAGGGACGAGGCGCCCGCCGCGCCTGCGCCGGACGGCCAGCCCGTCCGTACGACGTACGAGGGCCTGAGCGCCGCCAGGGCGAGCCCGGTGGCCGTGCCGGAGACCGGGTTCGACGCCATGCCGCGGGACGGGGAGGCGGTGAGCGAGTCGTGGTACATCACCCCGATGTCGCCAAGACCGCTGAGGAGCCGGGCACCCTTCCCGGGCGGGGCGATGAGGAACTTGACCGCAGACTCCTCCAGGCCCCGGATCTCCGGGGCCCAGTGGACCAGGTCCCGGGTCCCGAAGACCGTGGCGCCGGTCCCGAACACGACGTGCTTCGAGTCGAACGGGTCCACCGCCACGGACTGGATCCACCAGCCGAACTTCGCCTCGGCCTCGCCCCAGCGCAGGTACGGCGTCTCCGACACGTCGAGCACCGCGGTGTCCTTGAGCGAGGTCCAGCTCGCGCCGCCGTCGGTGGACCGGAACACGGTGTCGACCTGCGACCAGCGGTTGTCGGTGGTGACGACCAGGGTGCCGGCGCGGCGCGCGTCGACCGCCACGCCGCCGTAGCCGAAGCCGTCCCCGGCCGCGGCGTCGGGCTTCACCGGCGTGACCTCGCTCCAGGTGTCGCTCACCGTGTCCAGCCGGTGCACCGAGCCGTCGGACTGGCCGTTGGGGCCCGGGGCATCCGCGTAGGTGACGTACAGCGCCCGGCCGCGGGCGTCGTACGCGGCCCGGATCGGCACCTTCGTCGCCGCGCTTCCCGACGGCCGGCCCGGCACCGCCTGCCAGCCGCCGGCCCCGTCCGTACGGTAGAGCGTGGTGGAGCCGTCGCCCCAGCCCGCGTACACCGTGCGGCCCGCCGCGGTGAGGAACACGACGCCCTGGCCGCTCGCCGAAGGCGTGGCGGGGAAGGCGGCGGGCGCCCAGGTCGCCCCCCGGTCGGTGGAGCGCAGCAGACCGTCGTGCCGGGTGCCCAGCCAGAGCGTCCCGCTGTCCCGGGGATCCACCAGCAGCCGCTCGCCGGCGCCGCGCCCGTCCTCGTTGGCGCCGAGACGCACGGTCAGGTCGGCCCGCTGCCAGCTCGCCCCCCGGTCCTCGGAACGCAGTACCGCGCCGGGGCCCGCCCAGTCCTGGGCGTAGGTACCGCAGGCGAGATAGAGGCGGTCCGGGTGCGCGGGGTCGACGGCGAGCGCCTCGATGCCCAGGAGGTTCCAGTCGTCCCAGCCGAGGTGGTCGGTGAGCGCGGTCCAGCGGGCCTTCGACGCGTCCCACCGGTAGGCGCCCCCGATGTCGGTGCGGGCGTAGACGAGTCCCGGCACGGCCGGGTGGAAGAGCAGCCCGGTGACGAATCCGGTCCCGCCGATCGCGGCCGTCCGCCAGCGGTGCGGCTGATGGCTGTCGTCGTGGCGGCGGGCCGGGGCGGCAGCGGCGGGGGCCGCGGCAGGCAGTGCCACGGCAGCGGCGGCGACGGCCGCCCCGGCGAGCACGGTACGGCGGCTGGGCGTGGGCGCGGACGAAGCGCGCATGACGAACACCTTCCGGACGGGGGAGGGGAGGAGGAGCGGTGCCGGGCCGGGGGACCGGCCGGTCCGGCCCGGGTGCCGGGGGGATCAGCCCTTCACGGCGCCGGTGAGCATGCCCTTCTGGAAGTGCTTCTGGACGAACGGCGACAGCACCGCCACCGGGATCAGCGCGAGGATCATGACCGCCATCTGCACGGCGAGGCTGTTGATCGACCCGTCGCTGACCGCCGCGCCCATGGCGCCGGGCGGCACCTGGTGCTGGAGGACCAGCTGACGCAGGATCATCTGCAGCGGGTACTTCTCGCTGTCCTGGATGTAGAGCATCGCGTTGAACCACTGGCTCCAGTACCCGACCGCGTAGAACAGCGAGATCACGGCGATCACCGCACGCGACAGCGGCATGATGATCTGGAGCAGGATCCGCCACTCGCCGGCGCCGTCGATCCGGGCCGCGTCGATCAGTTCGGGCGCGGTGTCCATGAAGAAGCCGCGCAGCACCAGCACGTTGAAGACGCTGATCGCGCTCGGCAGGATCATCGACCAGTAGCTGTCGCTCAGCCCGATGCCCGTGACCAGCAGATACGTGGGGATGAGCCCGGCGCCGAAGAACATCGTCGCCATCAGGGTCATCAGCAGCGGCCGGTGGGCGTACGAGTCGCGGCGGCTCAGCCCGTACGCGCACAGGATCGAGACCACCATGCTGACCACCGTGCCGACGGCGGTGAGGCCCACGCTCACGGCGGCCGCGCGGGTCACCGCGCCCCCGCTGAGGAGCTCCTTGTAGGCGACGAAGGTGAGGTGTTTCGGCCAGACGACCAGACCGCCGGCGTCGTTGATCGTCCGGGTGTCGGAGAGGCTGGTGACGAGCACCACCCAGATCGGGACGATGACGACGGCGCAGATCGCGACGAGACCGACGCCCTTGAAGGCGAGACCCGCCTTGGTGGGCTCCTCCTCCCACACGGGGCGCGGTTCCATGCGCAGCGCGCGCTGGAGCGGGGTCTCCGCGCGGGGTGCCGGCCCCGTGGGGTCCTTCTCGAGTTCCAGGAGAGTTGTCATTTTTTGGAGTACACCCCCTGCTCGCCCAGCATGTGGGCGACCTTGTTGGCACCCAGCACCATGGCGACGCTGAACAGCCCCTTGAAGATCCCGGCGGCGGCGGCGTAGCCGAAGTCGCCGGTCTTGATGCCCGTCCACCAGATGTAGGTGTCGAGGATTTCCGAAGCGCCGGCGCCGACCTGGTCGCGCTGGAGCAGGATCTGTTCGAAGTCGAGGTTGAGCGCGCTGCCCACCCGGAGCACGAGCAGCAGCGCGATGACCGGACGCAGGGCGGGCAGCGTCACGTGCCACATCCGGCGCCAGCGGCCCGCGCCGTCCACCGCCGCGGCCTCGTAGAGGTCGGTGTTGACGGCGGCGAGCGCGGCGAGGAAGACGATCACACCCCAGCCGGCGTCCTTCCACACGGCCTGGGCGGAGACCAGGAACTTGAAGAAGCCCGGATCGGTCATCAGGTCGAAACCCTCATGACCGTGCTCGCGCAGCCACTGGGCGACCAGGCCCGCGCCGCCGAACATCTGCTGGAAGACGGTGACGACGAGCACCCACGAGAAGAAATGCGGCAGATAAACGACCGCCTGGACCCAGGCCCGCACCCGTGCGCTCATGATCGTGTTGAGCAGCAGCGCGATGGCGATCGGGATGGGGAAGAAGAGGACGAGCTGGGTGAGGAAGATGACCAGGGTGTTGATGAGGACTTCCCAGAAGCGGTAGTCCTCGAAGATCCGGGTGAAGTTGTCGAAGCCGACGAACGGACTGCCGGTGATGCCCAGGTCGTAGACGTCGTAGTCCTGGAAGGCCACGATGTTGCCGAGCAGCGGGATGTAGTTGAAGACCAGCAGCAGGGCGATGGCCGGCAGCGTCATCAGCACCAGGGTGCGGTCGCGGTGCAGCCGCTGGCGCCAGGTGATGCCGCCCGCCCGCGGTCCGGTGCCCGTTGGCCCCTTCCTCGCCGGTCCGCTCCTCCTCGTACCGGAGTTGCGGGTACCGATCGCCCGGGACCTGCCCGTCCGACCGCCGTTGCCGTCCCTGCCGTCACCGCTGCCGCCGCCGGCCGGGGCGCCGGCCCCGTCGCAGGTGCGGTCCGGGTCGGTCGCGACCGTGGCCCGTGGCTTCACCGTGTGCTCCCCATGTCGTGCTCTCCGCCCCGGCCGCCGGGCTTCGTGCGCCCGGCGGCCCTCTGACGACCTCATCCGGTCGTTGCTGTCCTGCGTACGGGTGTCGCGCGTCGTACGCGTCAGTTGCCGGAGCCGTTCTTGTCGAAAATGTCCTGGTACCAGGCGCGCAGCTTCTCGCCGCCGCTCTTCTTCCAGGTCTCCACCGCGTCGTCGATGTCGCTGACCTTCTTGCGGCCGCGGCGGATGTCCTTCTGCAGGTCGTCGAAGGGGGTGTACAGGGAGGCGTAGCGCTGCGGTTCGACGACCTGCATGCCGAAGAAGAGCGGCTTCTTGATGTGCGGGGCCTGACGTGCCATCCAGCCCGCGTAGTCCTTGGCCAGCTGCGGCTGGTCCGGGTAGGCGATCGAGGTCGGCGGCGAGGCGAGGTACAGGAAGGTGGAGGGCTGCGCCTCCTGGACACCCTGCGGGGTGAAGGTCGGGGCGCCGTCCTTGATCGTGTAGTGGGTGCCCTTCACGCCGTAGTTGGTGAGCATGAACTCCTCGGTGCCGTACGGCGCGGCCGCGTAGTCGGCGATCGCGAGGAACTCCTCGATCTGTGCCTTGGAGAGCTTCTTGCTGAGGAAGGTGAAGATGCCCGCCGGGTCGTCCTGCCACAGGATCGGCTTGCCGCCGTCGTGGTTGAACAGGTCCAGCGCCTGCATGTCGAAGTCGGGGTTGGCGGTCGCCTGCTCGGTGACCATGCCCTTCCAGCCACCGGTGCCGTCGTTGTACATCACCACGTGGCCGCTGGTGAAGCGGATCTTGGAGTCGGCGTCCTTGTTGGCCTCGGCGTCCGGGTGGACGTACCCGCCGTCGTGGAGCTTGCGGGCGAAGGCGAGCGCCTCGCGGTACTCCTTCGTCTCGATCTTGTGGACCAGCTTGCCGTTCTCCAACTGCCAGTAGTGCGGCGCGTCGGGCAGCAGTCCGTAGATCTTCTGGATGACGGTCCAGAGGTCGTCGAAGGCCCACACCTTCTTCCGGGGAGCGGTGTACTCCTTGCCGAAGGCCAGCAGGTCGTCCGCGCTGGCCGGTACGGCGCCGGAACCGATCAGGTCCTTGCGGTAGAAGATCGCGTTGCCGATGACCGGCGTCGGCATGGGCAGTCCGCGCAGCTTCCCGCCGAACACGGAGAACTGCCAGGCGCCCGTGGGGATGTTCGCCAGGTTCGGGTACTTCTTGACGGCGTCGCCCGCCAAGTAGGGGGACAGGTCTGCGAACTTGGCGCTGATCGCGTTGCGGATCTGGCCCACCATGTTCCAGCCCGGGATGGTCATGACATCCGGGATGTCCGAACCGGCCAGCACCGCGCCGATCTTGTCCTGGTAGGTGTTGCCGTCCTGCGGGTCGAAGTTCAGCGTCGCGCCGACCGCCTTGTTCACCGCCGTGTAGTACGGGTTGTTCTTCTTCGGAACGGTTCCCCACAGCGGTGTCATGACCCGGAACTTCGAGCCCTTGCCCGGAACGGACTTGACCGAGACGACCAGCGGGTCAGGCAGCTTGGTGAAGCCGGGGCTCGAACCGTTGACGCTCGCGACATCGGGCTCGACCAGGTTCAGCGGAGCGAAGGCCGGCACGACCTTCTTCAGAGCCTTGCCCGAGGTCGTGCCCTCCTTGTCCTTGGAACCGGAACCGGAGCCGCCGCACGCGGCGAGCAGCGGCACCCCGCCGGCCACGGCGACGGCGGCGACCGCGCCCGTGGCGAGGAAGCTTCGCCGGCTCGGAGCCGTGGAGGAGGGGAGGAATTCGGCGTCATTGCGTCAACCCTTCGAGGCGCACCAGGACGACACGTGGCGGGTGACCGCCGCTCGGTTCCTGTGTCTGAGGTGGAGCGTTGCTGACTGAGCCGGTATGACCGGCCGCAGGTGAAGCGGTTCAACAGGGAGGCGGCAGAGCCTGTCACCGTCCCGGGAGGTCAAGGGCGCCGGGCGCCCCGTCGAAGCTCTGTCGAAGCGCTTCGATGTTGCAGCGAGGTTAAGTGAAGGGCCCCGGCCGCACAAGAGTCCGTTTCCAGATTCCTCCGACCTGTTTCCGAACCGTTTCCTGGCGCAATGTAAGCCTGGACGGTACGGAGGTCACGGGCGGACCCTTGACACGCGCGGGGTCGGCCACGGAGCATCGAAGCGCTTCGAAGGATCTTCCGACGCTCCGTGAGGGCTCCGAAGAGGTCCTGGCACCGGAATACCTCCCACCTCTCCAAGGGGACCCGCACGTGACGGAACAACCGCAGCCCTTCCGCGACCCGCAGCTGCCCTTCGCCAAGCGCATCGACGATCTGCTTCAGCGGCTCACGCTCGACGAGCGCGTCGCGATGCTGCACCAGTTCGCCCCGGCGGTCGACCGGCTCGGTCTCGGTGCCTTCAGGACCGGCCAGGAGGCCCTGCACGGCGTCGCCTGGATGGGTCCGGCCACGGTCTTCCCGCAGGCCGTCGGGCTCGGGGCCACCTGGAACGACGAGCTGGTGCGCCGGGTCGGTGAGGCGGTCGGCAACGAGGTGCGGGCCAAGCGGGCCGAGGACGACCGGGTCGGGCTCAACGTCTGGGCCCCGACCGTGAATCTGCTGCGCAACCCGCTGTGGGGACGCGGCGAGGAGGGGTACTCCGAGGACGCCGGCCTGACCTCCGCCCTCGCGGTCGCGTACACCCGGGGGCTGCGCGGCGACCATCCGCTCTACTGGCGGACCGCCCCGGTCCTCAAGCACTGGCTCGCCCACAACAACGAGACCGACCGCGACACCGCCTCCTCCTCGGTCCGCCCGCGAGTCCTGCACGAGTACGACCTCAAGGCCTTCCGCGGCGCTGTGCAGGCAGGTGCGGTGGCCGGGGTCATGCCCGCGTACAACCTGGTCAACGGGCGGCCCAACCACCTCTCGCCGCTGCTCGCCCAGCAGTTGCGCAGCTGGACCGAGCGGTCCCTGGTGGTCTGCTCCGACGCCGGGGCGCCGTCCAACCTCGTCGACTCCGAGCACTACTTCGACACCCACGAGGAGGCGACGGCCGCCGCACTGCGGGCCGGTGTCGACAGCTTTACCGACCACGGACAGGACTCCGCCGTGATGACCGGCCGCATCCGCGGCGCCCTGGAACGCGGCCTGCTCGACGAGCACGACATCGACACGGCCGTCCGCCGGCTGCTCGAACTGCGCTTCTCGCTGGGCGAGTTCGACCCGGACATCGATCCGTACGCGGACACCGCCGACTTCGACACCGAAGACCACCGGGCGCTCGCCCTGGAGGCCGCCGAGCAGGCCGTCGTGCTGCTCAAGAACGACGGCCTGCTGCCCCTGGACCCCACCGCGGGCAGGACCGTCGCCGTGGTCGGGCTCCTCGCGGACGCCTGCAAGCTCGACTGGTACAGCGGCACGCTGATCCACCGCTCCACCCCGCTCGACGGGCTCAGGGAACGCTTCGGCGCCGAGCACGTCGTCTTCGCGGAGGGCGCCGACCTGGTCCGGCTGAAGTGCGCGGAGGGCTGGCTGCGGATTCCCGCGGCGGACGCGGACCGGGAGCCGGTCCGCGGCACGGAGGGCGCGCTCGACCCGGCGCTGCTCGCGGGCCGCACCGACCTGCCTCCGCTGACCTGCGGTGACACCCCGTCGGAGCTGGCACTTGTGGACTGGGGCAACGGCGTGCTCACCCTGCGGGAACCCGCCGGACGTTACCTGTCGGTGGCCGAGGACGGCTTCGTGCGCGCCTCCGCGGACGAACCGGGCGGCTGGATCGTCCAGGAGACGTTCCGGCTGGAAGCGGTGGAGGGTCATGACGGCGGTCAGCGCCTTCTGCACATCGGAACGGGTAGGTATGTCTCTGTCGCCGCCGACGGCGTAAAGGTTGCCGCCCCGGGCGAGATAACTTCCGGACCGGGCAGGGCCGACGGAACCGTCTTCGAGATCGAGGTGACCGAACGCGGCGAGGACGCCGTGGCCCGCGCCGCCGCCGCGGCCGACACGGTGGTCGTCGTCGTCGGCAACGACGCGCACATCAACGGGCGCGAGACCGAGGACCGCGCCACCCTCGACTTGCCCCCACAGCAGGAACGCCTCTGGCGCGCCGCTCATGCGGCCAACCCGCGCACGGTCCTGGCGGTCACCTCCGCCTACCCGTACGCCCTCGCCGACGCGGCTGCCGCACTCCCCGCAATGCTGTGGACCGCGCACGGCGGCCAGGCCGCCGGCACGGCCCTCGCCCGCGTCCTGGCCGGCGACGTCTCCCCGGCAGGCCGGCTGCCGCAGACCTGGTACGCATCCGACGCGGAACTGCCCGGCCTGCTGGACTACGACATCATCGGCTCCCGCCAGACCTACCTCTACTACCGGGGCACCCCGCTCTACCCGTTCGGCCACGGGCTCTCGTACAGCGACTTCGGCTACGACTCCCTGACCGCCGAGCGCGAGGGGGACCTGCTGCGGGTGTCGCTGACCGTCACCAACACCGGCGGCGTCGCCGCCGACGAGGTCGCCCAGCTGTACGTACGGGAGGTGGCGCCGTCCGTCGTCCGGCCGCTGCGCCAGCTGGCCGGGCACCGCAGGCTGCACCTGGCACCCGGGGCGGGCGCACGTGTCGACTTCACGGTGCCGGTGGCCGAACTCGGCCACTGGGACGTGGCGCACGGCCGCTGGACCGTCGAGCCGGGCGCGTACGAGATCCAGGCCGGCGCGTCCAGCGCGGACATCCGGATCGCGGCCGTCGTCACCGTCGACGGCGAACCGACCGGACCGCGACCCGTGATGGCGCGCGGCGTGGCGGCGGCCGACTACGACGAGCAGCTGGGCACCGAGATCGTCGACCGGGCGAGGACGGACGGCGACGCGGTCACCGCCCTCGTCACGGGCAACGAACTCCTCTACCGACGCTGCGACTTCGCAGCCGGAGCGGGCGGCGTCGCGGTGTCGGCGTCGGGGGAGGGGGCGGTGCTGATCACCGTCGACGGCACCACCGTCACCGTCCCGGTCGCCGCCACCGACGGACCGTACGACTACCGCACCCTGCGGGCCGAGCTCAGCGCCTCCGGCATCCGCGACCTGCGCGTCACCCTGCGCGGCGCAGTACGTCTGGCCGGGATCACCTTCACGGCGGCCGCCGAGTGAACCGGATCGCCCGGCCCGTCCCCCTCCCTCCTCCTCCAGTTGCCCCCGGCAAGGAGTCCGCATGAAGTTCACCGACGGCTTCTGGCTCATGCGTGAGGGCGTCACCGCCTGCTACGCGACCGAGATCCGCGATCTGCGCGTCAGCGCCGACCGGTTCACCGCCCATGCCGCGGTCAAGCACGTCTCCGGACGCGGCGACACCCTCAACACCCCGCTCATCACGGTCGAGTGCTTCTCCCCGGCGGAGGGAATCATCGGGGTCCGCGCCACGCACCACGCCGGAAAGGTGCACCGCGGACCCGATTTCGGCCTGCCCGGCCTGGACCCGGCAGCCGCCGGCGCCCGTACCCGCCGGGACGGGGCGGTCACCGAACTGACCAGCGGACCGCTGACCCTGCGCACGGACGGCGACGGCCCCTGGGGCATGACCTTCCTCGACGCCGACGGACGCCGCCTCACCGGAGTCGACGCCAAGGGCACCGCCTTCGCCACCGCCCCGGACGGCACCCACCACATGATCGCCCAACTCGCCCTGGACATCGGCGAGAACGTCTACGGCCTGGGCGAGCGCTTCACCCCGTACGTGAAGAACGGCCAGAGCGTCGACATCTGGCAGGCGGACGGCGGCACGAGCAGCGAACAGGCCTACAAGAACATCCCGTTCTACCTCTCCTCGCGCGGCTACGGCGTCTTCGTCAACCACCCCGGCAAGGTCTCCTTCGAGATCGGTTCGGAGTCGGTGGGCCAGGTGCAGTTCAGCGTCGAGGACCAGTCGTTGGAGTACTACGTGGTGGCCGGGCCGACACCCAAGGAGGTGCTGGCCCGCTACACCGCCCTCACCGGCCGCCCGGCCCTGCCGCCGGCCTGGTCGTTCGGCCTCTGGCTGACCACGTCGTTCTGCACGTCGTACGACGAGGCGACCGTCACCTCGTTCGTCGACGGCATGGCCGAGCGCGAGATCCCGTTGTCCGTCTTCCACTTCGACTGTTTCTGGATGCGCGAGTACCAGTGGTCGGACTTCCTCTGGGACCCGGAGGTGTTCCCCGACCCGGAGGGCATGCTGGCCCGGCTCAAGGAACGCGGTCTGCGGATCAGCATGTGGATCAACCCCTACATCGCCCAGAAGTCCTCGCTGTTCGCGGAGGCCGCCGAACTCGGCTACCTGGTGCGCCGGGCCGACGGCGACATCTGGCAGTGGGACCTGTGGCAGCCGGGCATGGCGCTGGTCGACTTCACCGATCCCGCGGCGCGGGACTGGTACAACAGCAAGCTGCGGGTCCTGCTGGACCAGGGCGTCGACTGCTTCAAGACGGACTTCGGCGAGCGCATCCCCACCGACGTCGTCTGGCACGACGGCTCCGACCCGGAGCGGATGCACAACTACTACGCGCAGATCTACAACCGCACGGTCTTCGAACTCCTGGAGAAGGAGCGCGGTCACGGTGAGGCGGTGCTCTTCGCCCGTTCCGCGACGGCCGGCGGCCAGCAGTTCCCGGTGCACTGGGGCGGCGACTGCTTCGCCTCGTTCACCGCGATGGCCGAGTCGCTGCGCGGCGGGCTCTCGCTGAGCCTGTCCGGCTTCGGCTTCTGGAGCCACGACATCGGCGGCTTCGAGGGCACCCCCGACCCCGCCGTCTTCAAGCGCTGGCTCGCCTTCGGCCTGATGTCCTCGCACAGCAGGCTGCACGGCAACGTGTCGTACCGGGTGCCGTGGGCGTTCGGCGAGGAGGCGGTCGACGTCACCCGGAAGTTCACGCTGCTCAAGCACCGGCTGATGCCGTACCTGTACGGGGCCGCGGCCACCGCCCACCGGACGGGCGTCCCGATGATGCGCCCCATGCTGTTGGAGTTCCCGGGCGATCCGACGACCCGGATGCTGGACCGCCAGTACATGCTCGGACCTGACCTGCTGATCGCGCCGGTGTTCACGGAGGACGGGCAGGTCGAGTACTACGTCCCGGAGGGCGCCTGGACGTCCCTGCTGACCGGCGAGACGGTCACCGGACCGGGCTGGCGCCACGAGACCCACGGCTTCGACAGCCTGCCGGTCCTGGTGCGGCCGGGCGCGGTGCTGCCCTGGGGCTCGGACGACCGGCGCCCGGACGGCGACTGGCTGGACGGCCTCACCCTGCGGGTGTTCGGCCCCGCGACCGCGGCCGCCGGCGCCGTGGTGACGGTGCCGGACCTGACGGGCGCGCCCGCCGCGACGTTCCGGGCGCAGGAGAACGGGGGCGCCCTGACCGTCACCGCCGAAGGCACGGACCGGCTGTTCCGGGTGGTCGCGGAGACGACGGGAGCCACCGGGGAGGGGTCCGGCACGGTGACGGTGCGAGGCGCCTGACGGGTGCGGGGTGCGGGGTCCCGTTTTGGGCGGGGCCCCGGATACGGCTGCGGACGGGCGGGCCCGGTCCCGTCCCGGTGGTTCAGCGCGTCGCCGCGGCCAACGCGCGGTCGGCCGCGCCCCGGGAGGTGTGCCACAGCGTGGTGACCGGCTCCCACACCCGGATGCCGCGGTCCATGCCCACCTTCGCGGCGCCGAAGGTCACCCCGTAGTGCGAGGGGTCGGCTGCCACGGACAGGCTGCGCACGACGTGCCCCTCGCGGGTCCGCGGCGCCGCCGTACGCACGGCGGCGTATCCGTGCTCGCCGGGCGAGAGCACGTAGGAGCCGCTGGTGGCGGGCGGTACGGGCTGGGCCGAGCCGTCCAGACCCCGGAAGGTGACGGTCGGGATCCGGTCCACCACACAGGTGCGGCCGCCCCGGTTGGTCACGGCGATCCGGGCGGTGTTCTGTCGCCCGCCGGGCGAGGCGGAGATCCTGAGGGCCTTCTCCTGGCAGACGGCCGGGCGGCTCGAACTCCCGGCGGAGGCGGAGCCCGGGGCGGCGGAGGCCCCAGTGGCCGTCAGGGTCACGGCGGCCGCGGCGGTGAGGGCGGCGGTGAGGGTGGAGCACAGACGCATGATGTTTCTCCCCTTGGATCGACAGCCTGCGGTCGTGGCCGGAGGGCCTCGGTGGCCGATGAGGCCGACAGGGACATTCTGGACGGTATGCCGCGTTCTTGGCGATAGATCGGACATATCGGTTCAGTATCTGTCGCTCGGCCGGCGCCCGCCCACGGCTCCCGAGCGCGCACCGGCCGCCCGGCGGCTGCCGTGCGGCCGGTGCGCGGGAGGCGTCGTCAGTGGCTGATCCCGGCGAACGTGACCGTGATCGGCGTCTGCTGGATGCCGGTGTTGCCCACGTGGAACACGTGCCCCAGGAACTCCGAGTCGGAGACCGTGTTGCCGCTGACCGTCTGGGTCGCGGTGGTGCCGTCACCGTTGCCGTTGCCGGCGTCGCCGTCGGCCGCGGCCGTGCCGGCCAGGCCGACGATCGCGATGACGGCGAGCGCGGGGAGTGCGAGAGCGGTACGCATGCGCATGGTTGCTGTCCTTGGCTGGGGGGTGGGGGGGTGCTGCCCGGTCAGCAAAGCGACCGGGCCGGGGAAACGCCCCCATTCACCCGTACCTCGGCGCGCCGTGCCTCGTGACGGGCCGAGGCGGCGACGGGGATGCCCGACCGCAGCTCCAGCGGCCTCCGGCTCCTGGCTCCCGATCCCCCTCCTGGCTCCCGGCTCCCGGCCGGACCGTACGCGCTGACCGCTGCCGCCGGCGTTACCTCGCACGCACCGTGGCCCGCACCTCGCGGTCCGGCTGCAGCGTCAGTGTCGGCACGGGGTTGATCGTGCCGGGGTCCACGTCCAGCTCGAACCGGCGGGCGAGCACTGCCAGTACCAGCACCGCCTCGACCATCGCGAACCGTGTGCCCAGGCAGACCCGGGGCCGCCGCCGAACGGGAACCAGGCGTACTCCGCGATCTCGTCGGCCGCGTCCGCGTCCGCGGCCCAGCGCTCCGGGCGGAACTCCTCCGGTTCGGGGAACCACCTCTCGTCACGGTGTGTGGCCCACTGGCTGCTCCACACCCGGGTGCCCTGCGCCATGGGCACGCCGCCGATCCGTGCCCCTCCTTGGCGACCCCGGTGACCAGCCATATCGTCGGGTACAGCCGCAGCGTCTCCTTGACGACCGCCTGGGTGTACGTCAGCCGTGCGTAGTCGTCGAACTCCGGCTCGCGGTCGCCGAGTACCAGGTCCAGCTCCTCGCTGAGTGCGGCGCGCGCCCGCGGGTTGCGGGAGAGCAGGTACCACGCCCACACCAGTGTCGAACTCGTCGTCTCGTGGCCGCCGATGTACAGCGTGACCGTCTCGTCGCGGATCTCCTGGTCCGTGAGCCGGGCGCCCGTCTCGTCCACCGCGGTGAGCAGCCGGCTGAGCAGGTCCGGGCGGTCGTCCCCGCCGTCGCGGTGGCGGGCGACCACCCGGCCCACCTCGGCGTCGATGACCGCGGCGGCCTTCCGGATCCTGGCCCGTCCCGGGGTGGGCACCCAGTCCGGCAGCAGGGCGCCGATTCCGGCGAACTCCTTGCCGATCTCCGTCTGGGCCACGTCCATGGCCCGGCCCATCGCCTCGGCGTCGGCGGGTGTGTCGACGCCGAAGATGGTGCGGACGGCGATCTTCTGCGTCAGCGCCGCCATCTCCCGCTTGATGTCGATGCGTTCACCCCCCGACCAGGTGTCGGCCAGCTCCACCGTGCTGCCCGCCATGGTCGCCGCGTACGAGCGCACCTGCTTGGGCCGCACGGACGGCTGCACCAGTGAACGCTTGCGCCGCCAGTCGGACCCGCGCGCCACCACGACTCCATTGCCCATCACGGTGCGGAACGCGATACCGAGGGCCGGCTGGTCGAAGGTGCGTTCCGTCTCGGTGAGCAGTTCGCCTATGCACTCGGGATCGGCCACGAAAACACAGGAGTTGGGGCCGAAGCGCCACCGGACCATGTCCCCGTGGCCGCGCAGCCGCTCGAAGAACGCGAGGGGGTTCCTGGCGAACTGCGGCATGTTCCCGAGGAGCGGCAGCCCTTTCGGGCCCGGCACGATCCGGTGGCCGCGCGCCTCGGCATCGACGGCCGGGCCGGTCTCCGTGGACATGTGAGCTCTCCGCTCCATGGGGCGCACCACGGTCGGTGCGCGGTGACATGACTCCGGTGGATCCGCTGACCCTGGATCCGTCACCGGCCTTGTGGAGTACGTGAGTTGTCGAGGGTAGCCGGGCGGTGGCACGGAGTGGGGGGTGGTCGTGCCGCTACGGCCGGATCCGGCCCCGGCCGGTCAGGTGCACCGGCGTTACTCGCTCATTTGCCTAAAGGTATTAGGCACCTGCATAATGGGTGATGCCGAACAAGGGGATGAGTATGGTGCGTGCAGGACTGACCGCGGAACGTCTGGCCCAGGCCGGGGCCGAGCTGGCCGACGAGGTCGGCTTCGACCAGGTGACCGTCTCGGCGCTCGCCCGGCAGTTCGACGTCAAGGTCGCGAGCCTGTACTCGCACCTGAAGAACTCCCACGACCTCAAGACCAGAATCGCCCTGCTCGCCCTGGAGGAGCTCGCCGACCGGGGCGCCGCCGCCCTGGCCGGGAGGGCCGGCAAGGACGCCCTGAGCGCCTTCGCCGACGTCTACCGCGACTACGCCCGGGAGCACCCCGGCCGCTACGCCGCGGCCCAGTTGCGGCTCGATCCGGAGGCGGCGGCAGCCAGCGCGGGCGGCAGGCACGCGCAGATGACCCGGGCGATCCTGCGCGGGTACGACCTGACCGAGCCCGACCAGACGCACGCCGTACGGCTGCTGGGCAGCGTCTTCCACGGCTACGTGAGCCTGGAGATGCAGGGCGGGTTCAGCCACAGCGCCCCGGACTCGCAGGAAAGCTGGGCGCGGGTGCTGGACGCGCTCGACGCCCTCCTGCGGAACTGGCCCGCACCCTGACAGGAACACCGCGCCGGCCGGCCTGACCGCCCGCCGGCGAGAGCGAAGCCCCCCTACACAGACACTGAGCGACGGGTGGAGACATGCACACCGAGACCGACTGGATCACCACACCGATCACCGCGGCCCTCCTGCGCGGCGCGCTCGACCTGGAGCGCACCGAGCGCGGGCTGCGTCCGCACCGGCTGCCCGACCGGGCCCGCGCGCAGTGCGACGACGGGCAGCTGGCCATGGTGGAGGCCCAGCCCTCCGGCGTACGGCTGGTGTTCCGTACCCGGGCCACGGCGTTGGAGCTGGCCGTACTCCGGACCAGGACCGCCTACGAGGGCGTGCCGGCACGCCCGGACGGTGTGTACGACCTGCTCGTCGACGGCCGACTCGCAGGGCAGGGGAGTGCTACCGGCGGCAACGTCCTCACGGTCGACATGACCAAGGGGTCCAGGGAGTTCCGGCCCGGCCCGGTCGGCAGTGTCGGGTTCTCCGGGCTGCCCGACGGTGACAAGGACGTCGAGATCTGGCTGCCGTACAACGAGACCGCCGAGCTCGTCGAGCTGCGCACCGACGCCCCTGTCGAGCCCGCACCGGACAGCGGCCGCAAGGTGTGGCTGCACCACGGGAGTTCGATCAGCCACGGCTCCGACGCGGCGAGCCCCACCACCACCTGGCCCGCACTCGCCGCCTCGCTCGGCGGGGTGGAGCTGATCAACCTGGGCCTGGGCGGCAGCGCCCTGCTCGACCCGTTCACCGCCCGGGCCATGCGCGACACCCCCGCGGACCTGATCAGCGTCAAGATCGGCATCAACCTCGTCAACGTCGATCTGATGCGGCTGCGCGCCTTCACCCCGGCGGTGCACGGCTTCCTCGACACCATCCGCGAGGGGCACCCCAGCACGCCGCTCCTGGTCGTCTCGCCCCTCCTGTGCCCCATCCACGAGGACACCCCGGGCCCCAGTGCCCCGGACTTCAGTAACCTCGGTGAGGGAAGGCTCCAGTTCGTGGCCGTGGGCGACCCTGCCGAGCGGGCCGCCGGGAAGCTGACGCTCAACGTCATCAGGGACGAGCTGAGCCGACTGGTGAAGCAGCGCTCGGCCGACGACCCGCACCTGCACTACCTCGACGGCCGCAGCCTCTACGGCGAGGAGGACTTCGCCGAACTGCCGCTGCCGGACCAGATCCACCCGGACGCCGCCACCCACCGCCGCATCGGTGACCGCTTCGCGGCCCTCGCCTTCGCCCAGGGAGGCCCGTTCGCCGCGGACCGGGCCTCCTGACCGGGGCGGGCCGGGGCGGAGGGGCATCCGGCACCATGAGCGGCCGCGGCCGCGGGCTCCGGAGCTCGGACAGGGTGCGCGGAGCCGTCAGCCGGGCCCGGGAGCGGGCCGGTCCGGCTGACGGCCCGGCGTCAGGCGCCCGGCGGGACCCGGGACGGGCGGCCGTTGCCGCGGGTCAGCGAGTAGCCGAAGACGGCCGCGAACGCGCCCAGCACCCCGCCGCCGACGGTCCACAGCCAGCGGTCGGTCCACCAGCCGGAGGCCCAGCCGTCCTCGGGTTCACCGGCGGCCGGGACCGAGCCGGACGACGCGTCGTGGGTCGCCTGCCCGACCGAGGACACGCCGGGCACCAGCGGTTCGGACAGCGTGCCGTCGACGTCCCCGGCGCCGCCCTGGCCGGCCGACGTGACCTCGACCTCGGTCCGTACCGGAAGCCCGAGATCCGCCGAAGGCAGGTCGACGACCGTGAGGCGGACGTAGTAGCTGCCGGGCAGCGGGTCGTTGGCCCACGGCTCCGACCAGGCCCTGACGGTGCGCAGGACGCAGGTGAGCTCGACCGCGGTGGCGTCGGCCGCGGCCGTGCCGGTCTGCCGGCCGTACATGCAGGCCTGGCGGCGGCGCAGCCCGTCGTACACATCGACCTGCCAGGTCGAGGCGCCGTGCCGGGTGGCGCTCTCGGGCAGGGTGACCTTCGCCTTGACCGTGGCCCGCTGGCCCGCGTCGGCCGGGAACACCCAGTAGAGGTAGTCGCCCGTGGAGCCCCCGGCGGTGGCGGTCTGGTCCTGCTGGATCGCCGTGGCGGTACGGAAGGTGGTGCCCGCCTCGGTGGGGCCGGAGCCCTCGGCGGAGGAACCGGGGCTCGGACTCGCCGACGGGTCGTCCGCGACCGCGGCCCCCGCCCCGGTGAGCAGGGCGAGGCCGGTGAGCAGCGCGCCCGCGAGCACGCGTGTCGTACGGATCATCGGTTGGTCCTCCAGACGGCGATGCGCCAGCGCGAGATCCAGCCGGTCAGCAGGCCGGCGATCAGTCCGGTGAGGACCAGCACGCCGAGCAGCCACCAGCCGCGGCCGAGACCGAACGCGGCGGGGTCGGCCGCGGCGTCGGGGGCGTCCACGACGTCGACGGTCAGCTCGACCGGCATGCCGGGTGCGGTCTTCACCGAGGCGGGGGCCGAGAAGGAGTTGCTGACCTGGAGACACACGGTCTCCGCTGCGGGCTTCACGTCACCGTCCGTGTCCTCGTCGGGCTTCGGGTATCGCAGCCCGGACGAGATGGCGTCCGTGCGTCCGGTGCCGGACTCCGAACCCCTGACGATCTCTCTGCCGTGCACCGTCACCGCGCGCAGCAGCATGCCGTAGTCGTTGTTGACGGCGCGGTCGGCGAAGACACTGACCGAGGCGCGCAGTTCCTGACCGGGCAGCACGTCGACCCGGTACCAGCGGTGCTCGGCGAACTTCTCGCGGTCGGTGTAGAGACCGGGCTTGAGCTGCGGGGCGTCGGTGCAGCTGCCCGCGCCCTCGGTCGCGACCGGGGTGACGACGGGTTCGGCCGCCCGGTCCACCAACTGCTTCACACGGCCGGAGAGTTGATCGGTGTGCTGGACGGCGGTGTAGGTGCCGCCGGTGGCCTCCGCGATGCAGGTCAGCTGCTTGCGGATCTTCGCGTTCGGCACCAGGCCGAGGGTGTCGATGACCAGGTGGATGCCGCGCGCCGCGATGTCACGTGCCACTTCGCACGGGTCGAGCGGCCCGCAGGTGTCCTCGCCGTCGCTGATCAGCACGATCCGGCGGGTGGAGTCACCGCCGTCCAGGTCGTCGGCTGCGCCCAGCAGCGCAGGGCCGATCGGGGTCCAGCCGGTGGGCGCCAGGGTGGCCACCGCGGTCTTGGCCTCGGTGCGGTCCAGCGGGCCGACCGGGTAGAGCTGCTTGGTGTCCTTGCAGCCGACCTTGCGGTCGTCGCCGGGGTAGTCGGCACCGAGGGTACGGATGCCGAGCTGCACCTGCTCGGGCACCGAGTCGAGGACCTCGTTGAAGGCCTGCTTCGCCGCGGTCATCCGGGACTGGCCGTCGATGTCCCGGGTCCGCATGGAGCCACTGACGTCGAGCACCAGCTCGACCTTGGGGCGGCTTTGGTGGGGGTTTCATCGGCCGCGGCGGGGAGGGCCGAGCCGAGCCCGGCGGTCAGGGTGGCGAGCAGAATGCCCACCCCGACCGTCAGCCTTCTTCTTATGATCATCGCCGGATAGTAGTGAACATCAGTTCGCTTTCCAAAACGGGTCGTTGGCCGTCCCGCCCGCCCGCGCGGCAGGTGTCGCGAAATGTGACAACAGGTCAGCCGCGGAGCGGTCCGGCCCGGCTCCGGTGGTCTGCCGCTCAGCCCCGCCGGTCCTTGCCCAGCAGGGGAGCGGACGCCCGGTCCAGTACCGAGCCGATCCGTGTCCAGCCGGCCAGATCCCTTTCCACCGCCTCCAGTTGCAGGTCCTCGCCGGTGCCCCAGCCGGAGGCGATCGCGACCGGGTCCTTGCCGGTGGCCGCCGCTGCCGCGAGCGCGGCAGCGCCCACGGCGACGAGCTCCCCGCCGGCCGGCACGGTCACCGGCCGGCCGGACAGCCGCCGCACGGTCTCCACCCACTGACGACCCTGGGCGCCGCCGCCGATCAGCCGCAGTGGCCGGGCCGCCACCTCGGGATCGGCCGGGTCGAGTCCGCAGGCCCGCAGCAGTTCGTCCAGCGCCCGCAGCACCGTGAAGACCGCGCCCTCGTAGGCGGCGCCCAGGAGCTGCTGGGGGTGGTGTCGTGCCGCAGGCCGGTGAGGAGGCCCGCGGCGGTGGGGAGGTCGGGGGTGCGTTCGCCGTCCAGGTAGGGGAGGAGGACGGCCTCGCCGCCGGGGGCGGCGTCCTCGCGGTCCAGGCCCAGCAGTGCGGCGACCTTGTCCACGGCGAGCGTGCAGTTGAGGGTGCAGGCCAGCGGGAGGTACGTACCGTCGGCCGCGGCGAAGCCGGAGAGCGCGGGGGAGGCGGGCCTGGTCCGGGAGGCGGCGAAGACCGTGCCGGAGGTGCCGAGGCTGAGGACCGGGTGGTCCAGGAGTCCGGCGCCGCCGAGCCCGAGGCCGACGGCGGCGCTCATGTTGTCACCGGTGCCCGCCGCGACTGCGATACCTGCGGGCAGGCCGAGCGCCTGTGCCGCCTCGGCGGTCAGCGCGCCGATGCGGGCCGCCCCGCTCGCCGCCACCTCCGGCAGCGCCGCGACGTCGATGGCGAGGAGTTCGAGCAGCTCCGGGTCATAGGCGCCGGTGGCGGTGGAGTACCAGCAGGTGCCGGACGCGTCGCCGGGGTCGGTGACGGCGCGGCCGGACAGCCGCTCGGTCAGGAAGTCGTGGGGCAGGCGGATCGCCGCGGTCGCGGCGGCGGTCTCCGGTTCGTTCTCCCGCAGCCACTGCCACTTCGAGGCGGTCATCGCGGCCACCGGCACCGATCCGGTGCGTGCCGTCCAGGCGTCGTCCCCGCCCAGCGCCGCGGTGAGTGCCGCGGCCTGCGGGGCGGAGCGGGTGTCGTTCCAGAGCAGCGCCGGACGCAGCGGGCGGCCCGCCGCGTCGAGGACGACCAGGCCGTGCTGCTGCCCGGCGACGGCGATCCCGGCGATGTCCGCAGGGGCGACGCCGGACTCCTTCAGCCCGGCCGCGACCGCGTCACGCAGTGCCTGCCACCACACCTCGGGGTCGCTCTCGCGGGCCCCGGCCTCGCCGGTGACGACGTGCGGGGCGCGGCCGACGGCGAGCAGCCGGCCGGTGGCGCTGTCGACGAACGCCGCTTTGGTGGACTGGGTGGAGCTGTCCACACCGATGACGACTGTCTGCGGCGGCATGGGCGACCTCATTCTCTGGTTCGGGGGTTCCCGGGCTGCCGGTTCTCGCCCGGCGGGATTTGATCGTAAGAAAAACAAATTACGCGATCGATCCCGGTCGGCACAGGGGGCGTCACGGTTTTCCGGCGATGGAGGGGTTACGTCAGCGGGGTGGTCCGTGCATGATTAGTCATGACAGTGAACAAATTGAGGTCCGGCCGCCCGGCCGGCTACGGGCCCATGGCGCGAAGGCGGCAGGCATGACGGAACGCTTCACCCCCACCCCGCAGGACAGGTTCACCTTCGGTCTGTGGACCGTGGGCTGGCAGGGGCGCGACCCGTTCGGCGACGCGACCCGGGCGGCGATCGACCCGGTGGACTCCGTCCAGCGGCTCGCGGAGCTCGGCGCCTACGGTGTGACGTTCCACGACGACGACCTGATCCCGTTCGGCTCGTCGGACTCCGAGCGCGAAGGCATCGTGAAGCGGTTCCGGCAGGCGCTGGACGCCGCCGGGCTCGTCGTCCCCATGGCCACCACGAACCTCTTCACCCACCCCGTCTTCAAGGACGGCGCGTTCACCTCCAACGACCTCGACGTCCGCCGGTACGCGCTGCGCAAGGTCATCCGCAACATCGACCTCGCCGTCGAGCTCGGCGCCACCACCTATGTCGCCTGGGGCGGCCGCGAGGGCTCCGAGTCCGGCGCCGCCAAGGACATCCGGGTCGCGCTCGACCGGATGAAGGAGGCCTTCGACCTGCTGGGCGACTACGTCACCGAACAGGGCTACGACCTCCGGTTCGCCATCGAGCCCAAGCCGAACGAGCCGCGCGGCGACATCCTGCTGCCGACGATCGGCCACGCCCTCGCCTTCATCGAGCGCCTGGAGCGCCCGGAGATGGTGGGCGTCAACCCGGAGACCGGCCACGAGCAGATGGCGGGGCTGAACTTCCCGCACGGCATCGCGCAGGCGATCTGGGCGGGCAAGCTCTTCCACATCGACCTCAACGGCCAGTCCGGCATCAAGTACGACCAGGACCTCCGCTTCGGCGCCGGTGACCTGCGCCAGGCGTTCTGGCTGGTCGACCTGCTGGAGACGGCCGGCTACGAGGGCCCGCGCCACTTCGACTTCAAGCCGCCGCGGACCGAGGACTACGACGGCGTCTGGGCCTCGGCCGCGGGCTGCATGCGCAACTACCTGATCCTCAAGGAGCGCGCCGCGGCCTTCCGCGCCGACCCGGCGGTGCAGGAGGCGCTGCGCGCGTCCCGGCTGGACGAGCTGGCACAGCGCACCGCCGAGGACGGCGTGGCCGGACTGCTGGCCGACCGCTCCGCCTACGAGGACTTCGACGTGACCGCGGCTGCGGAGCGCGGCATGGCGTTCGAGGCCCTGGACCAGCTGGCCATGGACCACCTGCTCGGCATCCGCTGACCCGGCCGCACGGGTGAAGCACTGACAGCGGGGGTGGGCGCACAGCGCGTCCGCCCCCGTCACCCGCTCAGGCCGTGGCCCGCCCCGCGTACGCGACCGGGTCGGCGAGCACGTCCGTCATCACCAGCGCCGCCGCACCCCGCGCCGCGTCACCCGCGACGGATGAGGCGCGCAGCCTGCCGTTGCCCGGGGTCCACAGACCGGACACCACCCGGTCCGTCAGCTCCTGGTCGACGGGCGGTGACAGCCACGGCATCAGGTTGCGGTAGATCCCGCCGAGCACCACGGCGTCGGGGTCCAGCAGATTCACCGCCCCGGACAGCACCCGCCCCAGCATCCGGCCCGCACCGGCGACCGCGGCCACCGCCCGCTCGTCCCCGGCCCGGGCGCGCCGTTCCAGTTCGGTGACCGCGATGCCGCTGCCGCTCTCCTCGATCCCGGCCGCCCGCAGGAGCGCCGCCTGTCCCGCGTACTGCTCCAGGCAGCCGCGCGAACCGCACCGGCACTGCGGGCCGTCCGAGTCCACCACGACATGCCCGATCTCCCCGGCGAACCCGTGCGCCCCGCGCAGCAGCTCGCCGTTGATCACCAGGGCGCCGCCGACGCCGATCTCGCCGGTCAGATACAGAAAGTTCCGGATCCGCTCCAGCCCGCCGAACCAGAGCTCGGCCAGCGCCGCCAGGTTGGCCTCGTTCTCCGAACTCACGGTCAGCGGCTCGTGGCCGGGGCGCTCGGCGGCCAGCGAGGCCGCGAACAGCTCCTGGGCCGGGACCTGGTTCCAGCCCAGGTTGGGAGCCTGGCGCACCGACCCGTCGGAGACCAGGCCGGGCAGGGCGAGAGTCACACCGACCGGGAACAGTTCCTGCTCGCGCGCCGATTCGAGGGTGCGTGCGGCGATCCGGGCCGCGCGCGCCAGCACCTCGTCGGGCGGTGCGCCGCGGTTGTCGAGGTGCTCGGTGAGCCGGACCCGGCCGGTGCCGGCCAGATCGACGACGCACACCGACACGTAGTCGATGTTGACCTCGACGCCGAGTCCGGCCGGACCGGTGCGGGCCATCTTGAGTGCGGTGCCGGGCCGGCCCGCCTGCCCGCTGAACGTCTTGCCGGACTCGGTGAGGAACCCGCTGTCGAGCAGCTGCTCGACCAGCGAGGACACGGCGGCCCGGGTCAGCCCCACCCGCGCGGCGACCCCGGCCCGGGTCGCCTCGCCCTCGCCCTCGTCACGGACGGCCCGCAGCACGAGGCTGAGGTTGCTGCGCCGGACGGTGTCCTTGTCGGCCTTGGGCCCCAGCGGCGTGAGGTTGCTCTTCATATCGGTCCCGAGCCTATGCGATCCCGCACGTCAGTACGGTCGCGATCCGGGCATCCCGGGTCCCGGGGCCACCCCGCGCACGGGGGGACCCGGGACCCCGGGCTCAGGCCGCGGCCCCGCGCTCCTCGATCATGTCCGCCATGAGCGCGATCTCCGACCGCTGACCGAGGACCATGCCCGACGCCAGGTTCCTGATCTCGTCGCTGCTCGCCGCGGCCGACGCGGCCTGTGCCATGTCCGCACCGGCCCGGTGGTGCGCCGTCATCAGCCGCAGGAACCGCACCTCGGCGTCCCTGCCACGGGCCGCCCGCAGCGCGTCGAGTTCGGCGTCGGTCGCCATGCCGGGCATCAGCGCCCCGTCGCCCCTCGGGGTGACGGGGTGGCCCATCCACTCCATGGGCGGCCGGGGGGAACTCTTCGCGCGGCCCCACATCTCCAGCCAGCCCAGCATCATGCCGCGCTGATTGGCCTGGGTGTTGATGATGTCGAACGCGAGCCGGCGCACCGCCACATCGGAGGTGCGGTCGCGGACGATGAACGCCATCTCGACCGCCTGCTGGTGGTGGACCGCCATGTCGCGGGCGAACCCCACGTCTGCCGAGGTCTCGGCGGGGGCCGACGACGAGGACGTGGTGGCGGGGGCCGAGGAGGAGGGCCGCACCAGCATCAGCGCGACGAGGGCCAGCGCCAGCAGCAGCACCGCACCCCCGGCCGCCACCAGCGGGCGTGACACACGTGCCGCGGACGTCACTTCGCGACCCCGCCGCTGCAGGCCGCGCCCGGCTCGGGGGTCTGCGGGCCCTGGACGTACTTCGTGAAGAACTGCGCCACCCGGGCGTCGGAGGCGCTCTGCACGGTCAGCTGCTTGCCCCAGGCGCTGAGCATCAGCGGGGCGGCCTGGTCCTCGACGGGGCTCATCAGGGAGTACGGGGTGGCCGCGACCCGTTCGCCGAGCTTCTTGACGTCGGTGGGCTTCGCCTTCCCGGTGTACGTGACCCAGACGGCGCCGTGCTCCAGCGAGTGGACCGCGTTCTCCTTCGGTATCGCCTCCGTGTAGACGTCGGCGTCGCAGTTCATCCACACCGGGTCGTGGTCGCCGCCGACGGGCGGGTTCATCGGGTAGTCGACCTTCTTCTCGACATGGTTCTGGGTGAGCTTGTCCCAGCTCTTCTCACCCTGGACGGGTGAGGACTTGGCGGCCGTCTCGGCCTTGTCCTGCTCATCGGCGGCGTTCATCAGATACCCGCCGCCCACGACGAGGCCGGCCACGACGGCTACGGCGGCGGTGAGCGTGATCAGGCGGCTGCGGCGCTCGCGGGCCCGTTCCTTGCGGCGGGCCTCCTCCAGCTTGGCGCGGCGGGCGGTGGCAGGGCTGTGCTGCTTCTTGGCGGAGGCCATGGTGGGTCCTTGCGTCCTTGGGTTCGACAAGACGGACGGGTTGCCGGCAGGCGGTGGTGTCCTCGGGCGGGCCGGGGAACGGGGCCTGCTGCCGGGGTCTTTCGTTCGGACAACGCCGCGAGGTGCGGTGCCGGGGCATGCGAGCCCGGCACGATCCGAACGAGAGGCCCTAGATCCGTTGAACCTGAAGGCGCAAGTGGTCGACGTCGCTGACGGCGTCATTGGTGGGGCCGCGGATACCGGCGGAGCCGGTCAGGGTCCCGGCCGCGAGAGCGGTCGTGGCGGAGGGGAGCGCGGCCGGCGCCGGCTGGGCGGGCAGCACGACCGGTGTCGCGTGCTCGGACGCGTGGTGGCAGGAACTCCCGATGCCCCGTGCTCCGGGGGCTTCGGCCACCACGGTGCCGACAGCGGGCGGCGCAGGGGCGGTGGTCCGGGGGGCGGCGAGGGAGAAGGGGCCGTGATGCGGGGGAGTCGGCTGCGTGGACGTGAGCGAACAGCACGACACCATGGCGAGCAGGACGAACACCCAGCCGAGCACCATCGGGGCACGGGCACCGCGCCACCGGTCCGTCCGTCCACTCCGACTGTTCATCCCGGACATCGTACGCGGTGTGTGAAGTTTCAATGAGTACGGGTGCCTGATCGCGAACCTGTGGATGTGCGGGGAGGGGGTTCCGTCCAAGGTGCGGCGGGATAGTGTGCCCCGGTGACAACGCACTCGAACGTATCTGCGGGCTGGTATCCGGATCCGCACGGCGCGCCCCAGCTGCTGCGCTACTGGGACGGCTCCCAGTGGACCGAGCACACCAACCCGGCCGGCGGTCAGCAGGCTCCGGCCCAGGGCCAGAACCCCGCTCAGGCCCAGGTGCCGCAGCAGCAGGCGGCCCCGCAGCAGCAGGTCCAGCACCAGCAGCCGCAGCAGTACCAGCAGCAGGCGGCCCCGCAGCACCAGCCGCAGGCGGCTGCGCAGCAGCAGTACCAGCAGCAGGCGGCCGTCCAGCAGCCGTCCGCGGTGCCGCAGCAGGGAGTTCAGCCGCAGCAGGGTGGCGCCCCGGGTGCGGGCACGCTCTTCAACCAGCAGGTCCTGGTGGTGAACCAGAAGGCCAAGCTGATCGAGGTGACGAACGAGTACAGCGTCTTCGACCAGCAGGGCAACACCGTCGGCTCGGTCGTCCAGGTCGGGCAGGGCGCGTTCCGCAAGATCCTGCGGTTCCTCACCAGCATCGACCAGTACCTGACCCACCGTCTCGAAATCCGCGACGCCTACGGTCAGCCGCAGCTGCTGCTCACCCGCCCGGCGAAGTTCATCAAGTCCCGGGTGATCGTGCAGCGGCCGGACGGCGGGCAGGTCGGCGAGATCGTCCAGCAGAACGCCATCGGGAAGATCAACTTCGCGATCATGGTGGACGGGCAGCAGATCGGCGCGATCAAGGCCGAGAACTGGCGTGCCTGGAACTTCGCGATCGTCGACCACAACGACGCCGAGATAGCCCGGATCACCAAGACCTGGGAAGGCCTCGCGAAGACGCTGTTCACCACCGCGGACAACTACGTGCTGCAGATCCACTACCAGCTGCCCGAGCCGCTGCTGAGTCTCGTGGTGGCGACGGCGCTGACGGTGGACACCGCCCTCAAGCAGGACGCCCGCGGCCTCGGCTGATTCCGGCCGACGGCCCGGACCGCCTGCGGCCCCGCCCTGACGTGAATCCGCCCGTGCCCCTCGCGCCGTCGCGCAAGGGGCGCGGGCGGTCTCGTTCACCAAACCGTCCGTGCCCCTCCGCCGTCCTGCGGAGGGCGGAGGGCGGAGGGCGCGGGCGTCTCGTCCACCGCCGCGCCCGATCGCACGGGGTGCGCGCGGCTGGGTGCGCCCGAACTCCCATGCGATGATCCGCACATGCCGTACCTGGTGCCTCCACTCATTCCCCAGGGCCGCCTCGCGAGCTCCGCCCAGCCCCTCCTCCCGGTGGCCGGTGACCTGCTGTTGCGGCCCTGGCAGCCCACGGACGCTCCGGCCGTCGTCGCCGCGTTCACCGATCCGGCCATCCAGCGCTGGCACGTGCGGCGGGCGGATTCGGTGGACGAGGCCCGCGGCTGGATCGCGCAATGGCAGGGCGCCTGGAGTGCCGAGAGCGCTGCGCACTGGGCGGTCGTCAGGCCGGGCACAGGGGCGGACGCAGCGGGTGACAACGTGCTCGGCCGGGTCTCGCTCCGCTCGATGAACCTCGGCATGGGCCTGGCGGAGTGCGCCTACTGGGTGCTGCCCGCCGCGCGCGGAACGGGCGTCGCGGCACGGGCGGTCGACGCCGTGTCGCGCTGGGCGTTCGAGACGATCGGTTTCGAGCGGCTGGAACTCGCGCACTCCGTCGCGAACGAGGCGTCGTGCCGGGTCGCCCACAGATGCGGCTTCGTCCTGGAGGGGACCAGAAGGCGGGGGCACCTGCACACCGACGGCTGGCACGACATGCACGTGCACGCCCGCGTCCGCGCTGACGACGCCGAGGGCTGAGGACGCCGAGGGCTTACGACGCCAAGGGCCGACGGAGTCCGGCGCCGGGCGCGCGGCAGCCGGGTCCGGGGAGTGCGGCGTGCCTCAGCCGTAGCGGAGGAACAGCTCCTGGAGGTAGTCCTCCAGCCGACGGGTGAGCAACTCCGGCGTCAGGTCGTCGCGTCCCAGCTCACGCCACGGCCCAGCCACCTTCTCGGCATCGGGGGCGAAGGCGAGCGCGTCCAGCATGCGCCAGTAGAGATGGTCCCCGGGCTTCTCGGTCAGCAGGCCACCCGCGGCGGTGTACGCATCGGCGAACCGCATGCCGGCGTGGGCACCGTGCAGAAGGGCCAGAGCGGTCGAGCAATGCGCCACGTCCAGGTCGGCCGGCCCCCAGGAGGTCTCCACCCAGTCGACGACGCCGCTGATGCGCAGTGCGTGGCACTCTGCGCCGCTCACCGCGTCGCCCTCCGCGCCACCGCCCTCCGCGTGGCCCTCCCTGCCGAAGCCCTCCGCATCGCCCACTTCGTCGAACAGCACGTTGCCGGGATGGAAGTCCCGGTGGAGGAAGCAGGGCCAGTACTCCGGAGCCTCCCGGCGGATGACGTCCACCGCCCGCTGCCACAACTCGGGCCGCTCGGTGGTCTCCGGTACGCGCACCCGCTCCGGTGCGGTCCAGGCCTGGTAGGAGCGCGGGCGGTTCTGCGCCGTGACCCGGACCCGGTGGATGCGGACCAACTGGTCCGCCAGCAACTCGGCCCGCCGGTCGGCGCCGTCGTCGGACAGACGCACGCTTCCGGGCAGCAGGGACATCAGCAGGGAGGGGTGGTCGCAATGCGCAGCTGTCGCGTCCACCCCGCGCAGGGAGGCCGCCGGTACGTCCGTGTCGCCGAGCAGTGTCAGGACGTCGGCCTCGCGGGTGAGCAGGCCTTCCGCGTGCAGGACGAAGAACGGCTTGACGAAGGAGCGCAGCACCAGCGGCCCCGGTGCACCGTCGCCCGCGACGCTCAGCCGCCGCATCTGCGAGGTCCATCCGCCGCGCAGCCGCTCGGCGCCGACGACGCGAGCCCCCGCGGGCAGCCCGTTCTCCACCCAGGTAAGGGTGTTGGCCCCCCTTGCTCGTCCTCCGTGCCGACGCCGACCGCTTCCCCCGCTGCCCTGTTGATCATGACGGCAGGGTACCGAGCCGCGGACTACTCCTCCTCGGCCACCCGGTGAATGCCGAACGCGGCGCCCTGCGGGTCCCGGATCACGGCGATCCGCGGGCCGTGCGGAATGCTCGTCGGCGGCATCAGCAGTTCCCCGCCGGCGCCCTGTGCGGTGGCCGCGCTCGCGTCGACGTCCGCGACGGCGAAGTACGGCAGCCAGTGCGGCGGCACCTCGGGCGGGAAGTTCTCGTCCATCGTCAGTACGCCGCCGAAGTCTGCCCCGTCGATGCCCCACTGCGGATACTCCGCCGAGGCGTCGACCGTCCAGTCGAAGACGGCGGGGTAGAAGGCGAGTGCCGGTTCGCTCTCGCGGGTGACGAGCTCGGTCCAGCCCAGCGCACCCGGCGCGTTGAACAGGTCGGCGCCCGCGAAGGCGCGGCCCTGCCAGAGTGAGAACACCGCCCCGGACGGGTCGGCGACCACGGCGAACCTGCCCTGGTCGAAGACGTCCATCGGGCCGACCAGCAGCGAACCGCCCGCCGCCGTCACCTTCTCGACCGCGGCGTCCGTGTCCTCGGCGGCGAACGAGACCGTCCAGGCCGGCGGCTGTCCCGGCTGGTAGACGGGCTGAGCGCGGCGACGCGGTCGTTCCCGAGGTGAGCCATGGTGTAGCCGCCCGCCTCCGGGCGCGGATCGGTCTCGGACCGCCAGCCGAAGAGTGCCGCGTAGAACGACTTCGCGGCCGGTACGTCGGAGGTGCTCAGCTCGATCCAGCAGGGACCACCGGGCACCGGGGCGGTGAGCTTCATTCGGACTCCTCCGTGGGTGTGTCGACATGCGGGCAGCCGCATTCGCTGTGCACTTCCTGCGCACAGCCACATTCGCCCTGCACTACCTGCGAGCAGCACCTCACAGCAGTTCAGCAGCACTTGCCTGCGCAGGCACTCCGCAGCGCGTACCTGAACGCTATGACTGCGCACCGCGGCGGCCATGCGATGAGGGGGCGAGTCTAAGTCTTTTACGTGTGTAATACCTGCTAAGGTATTTGGGTGAGTGATACAACCATCCCGTCCCGGCGGCCCTCCGCCCGAAGCCTCCCGCTGGCAGGTCCGCTTCGCCTGGCGCGGCCCTCGGACATGTGGCTCAAGCCGGCGACCAGCGTGGTCGTGGCCACGGCGATACCCAATCTGGTGCTGTTCTCCGTCGACCGCCTCGACCTGGTGATGTACACCATGGCCGGCTCGCTCTGTGCGCTGTACGGCCACAACCTCCCCTACGCGCGACGCGCCCGGACCGTCGTCAGGGTCGTCCTCGGGATGCTCGCCGGCCTGGCGGTCTCCCTGGTCACGGCCTCGCTGACCGATTCCGTCGCTGTCCTGATCGCCGTCGGCGCGCTCCTCGCCGCCGGGCAGAAGCTGCTCTGCGACGCCACCCGGATCGGGCCTCCCGGACCGGTGATCTTCTCGTTCGTCAGCTCCGCCTCCCTCTTCGCCCCGCAGCGGCTCGGCCAGGTGCCCGGTCACCTCGCCCTGACACTCGGCGCGGGTGCGGTCTCCTGGCTGGTCACCGTCGCCGGTCCCGCGCTGATCCGGCGCCAAGGGCCCGAGCGCCAGGCCACGGCCAGGGCCCTGAACGCCGCCGCCGCGTACGCCGCCGAGCCCGGCCACCGCACCAGGCGCGCCACGGTCACCGCCGTGCACGCGGCGTGGCAGACCCTCCTCGCCGCCGGCCGCCCCACCCCCGTACGCCGAGCGCTGGAACGTCTCGTCGTGCATGCCGAAGCCACCCTCTCCGCAGGCGCGCCCATCGCGGCCGGTGGCGCGGGCGGGCCCGCAGCGGGCACCGGAAGCCCCGCAGCCGACCCCGCGGTGGGCATCGGAAGCCCCGCAACCGATCCCGCCCTTCTGCGGGCCTGGGCCGTGCGGACCCGGGGGCGCGGGCCGGTGCCCACGCCGCCGGCCGCACCCGGAACCGCCGCCGAACTCTTCGGCATCGACGCCGAGCGTGCCGTCCTGCGCCCTGCCGCCGCCGGTGCGGACCGCCGCGCCCTGCTCCGGCGCCTGGGCCCAGGGTCGCCGCTGCTGCCGGTCGCGGCCCGCACCCTCGTCGGATGCGCCCTGGCCGGCTCCCTTTCCGCCGCCGCCGGCGTGGGCCGCCCCTACTGGGCGATCGTCACCGCGGCCTCCCTCTACCAGGCCAACGTCACGCTCTCCTGGAACCGGACCCTGCAGCGCACCCTCGGCAACCTCCTCGGTGTCCTGGTCTTCGCCGCCGTGCTCCCGGTCACCCGGACCGGCCCGCCGGCCCTGATCGGCTGCTGCCTCTTCTTCAGCTTCGCCGCCGAGGCCCTGATCACCCGCAACTACTGGCTCGGCTCCGTCGCGGTGACCCCGATGGCCCTGCTGGTCCTGGAGTACGCCGGCAGCCATCCGGCCGGTGAACTCATCGGCGACCGGGTCCTGGACACCGTCATCGGCGCCGGCGTCGGCTTCCTCGCCGCGGTGCTCGTCACCAACCGCCGCGCCGCCGGCCGGGTCGAATCCGCACTCGCCGCCGCCGAACTGGCCCGCCTCCACGCCGTGCAGACCCTCGCGGCTCCCCGGTCCACCCGGGCCGCCCTCGACGCCGCCCGCCACAGGCTCACCGGATCCCTGGTCGAACTGCGGGAGGCGGACGACGCGGCGGCGGGCGAATGGTGGCAGCGCGCCCTGCCGCAGGAGGAGGTACTGGCGGCCGAGCAGGCAGGACACCGTACGCTCGCGGCGACAGCAACACGGCAGGGGCTGATCGCCCCGGCCCCGGAGAACGGAGCGGTGTGACCGACGACATCGTCGCCTCGGTGGTACGGCAGTGGCAGGCAGTGAACCCGGAGCTCGACACCGGCCCCATGGAGCTCATCGGCCGGATCAACCGCTGTTCCGCCCTGCTCCAGCAGGCCGAGGACGCCCCGCTGCGGGCGGCCGGACTGACCCGCGCGGAGTTCGACCTGCTGGGCGCCGTACGCCGTACCGGCCGTGAGCTCACCCCGGGCGAACTGGCCAGGAAGACCTTCTCGTCGGGCGCCGCCGTGACCAAGCGGCTGCGGACCCTCCAGGAGCGCGGCCTCGTCGACCGCCGCGGCGACGCCCGGGACCGCCGGGTCGCGCATGTCCGGCTCACCGACACGGGACGGGAGCTGGTCGACGGGCTGCTGCCTCAGCAGCTGGCGTACGAACGCGCGGTGCTCTCCGGTCTCGACGCGGCGTCCCGCGAGCGGCTCAGCGCCCAGCTCAGCGAACTGCTCGTCCAGCTGGAGGGACGTATCGGCGGCGCCCGCCCCTGACCGCCCTTGGCGCCGCCGTCAGTGTGGGTGCGCGGCGGGCTCGCCGGCCGCGCCCAGCAGCGCGGCGGAGAGCCGCAGTTCCTCGGCGCGGCGCACCAGTGCGGCGTCGCCGCCCCGGTCGGCGGGCGCGGCGGCTGTCAGCGCGAGCCGGTCCCGCCGGCCGGGGCCGGTCAGCGGTACGGCGACCGCGTTCATGCCCCGCACCGACTCGCCGCGGCTGAGCGCGTAACCGCAGGCACGGATGTCCGCGAGCTCCGCGAGCAGCGCCGCCCGCGAGGTGATCGTGTGCGGCGTGACCTCGGCCAGCCGCTCCTGCGGATACAGGGTGCAGAGCTGTTCCGTGGTCATCCGGGAGAGCAGCATCTTGCCGCCCGATGTGGCGTGCGCGGGGTGGGTGCGGCCCGTCTCCAGCATCACCCGCACCGGATGCGGGGACTCGCGGCCGTCAGTGATCATGATCTGGTCGCCGATGAGCGCCGCACTCTGCACGGTCTCTCCGGTGCGCAGCACCGCGTCCTCCAGTACCGCGGCGACCTGTTCCCGGACGGCGCCGGCGAATCCGGCGGGGCGGCCCAGGCGGGCCAGTTCGGGACCCGCCGAGTAGCCGCGGCCCGGGGACTCCCGGATCGCGAAGCCCCGGCCCTCCAGGGTGCTCAGCACCCGATGGGCGGTGGAGCGGCCGATGGAGAGCAGCCCGGCGGCCTCGGTGACGGTGAGCGAGTCGTGGGTGAGGAACAACTGCATCAGCCGGAGCCCGGTGTCGAGCGATTCGATCGTGTGGTCCCGCGACGGCCCCATGAGACGTGTGTTCCCCTTCGTTCCCGGTGCTGCGGGGCGATTGCGCCGTGCACCCTTCCGTCGGTCATGAATCTGCTCCTTTCGATCCGCTTCGATCACATGTGCGTCTGTCCCTCGGTGCGGGACGGACGGGATCGCTCGTGAATCGATCTGCTCGGCAACTCCCCGTTGTCCGTGCCGTTTTTACGGGCTCGGTGGTGCGTGGAGGGGTGGAACCGGAAGCAAGTGTCCCGCACGGTGGGACGTGAGGGGTTGGTTTCTTGCCGTTCCTCCCCATGGTCACTCCCTGCGCACGCTCGGAGGCGGTGCGTGTAAAAACTCGTGAGTGTATTACCGCCGGCGTGCTCGCGCAGGGGGTTGGGTGAATGTGCCGAAGCACTGTTTCGATCTGACTAAGCTCACGCGCAGTGAAGTCGAGTTGATGCGAATTCGAGCGCTTGTTCCCGACTGCCCTGTAAGCGCGTATATCTCCCGAATCAACCGCCAGAGGTCTTAGATGGTTCGTGCTGAATCACCGCCGATCGACCGAGAAACACCCGTCGTCCGCGCCTTGTTGCTGCCCGTCGTCGTGATGGCGGGCGCTACTGCCGCCGCCGTGGCACTGGTTGCCGAGGCCGCGCGGATTCCAGTCGTCTGGTGCGGCGTGTTCGCCACCGTTGTGGTCGCCGCCCTCGCCGCCGAACTCTCCCGCCGCGGACGCACGATCCGCCGGCAGCGCGCCGACTACGAGCAGCGCTGCAACGTCCTGGAACGGCGTATCGCCAGCCACGACGAGGAGACCGTCCGGATCAGCAAGGAGCTTCTGCCCGCCGCGATCCACCGGCTGCGCGTGGGCAATTCGCCCGACGAGGTGCTGCGTGACGTCGTGGACGGCGACGAGGTCTACCGCCATCTCCCCGACGCCCAGCGCGCCCTCGTCTACACGGTGCTGGACATCATCGACAACGAGGAGGCGACGCGTGACTCCGCGCAGCGCGCCTTCGTCAACGTCGCCCGGCGGGTCCAGGCGATCGTCCACCGCCAGGCCAGTGAGCTGCGGGAGATGGAGGAGCACCACGGGCGCAACCCCGACGTCTTCGACGACCTGCTCCGCATCGACCACGGCACCGCGCTGATCGGCCGGCTCGCCGACTCCATCGCGGTGCTCGGCGGAGCCCGCCCGAGCCGTCAGTGGCCCAAGCCCGTACCGCTGTTCAGCGTGCTGCGCGGCGCGATGTCGCGAATCCTGGAGTACCCGCGCGTCGATCTGCACTCGATCGCCAAGGTGGCCATCATCGGCACCGCGGTCGAACCGCTCATCCACGCCTGCGCCGAACTCCTCGACAACGCCACCCGGTACTCGCCGCCGCAGACCCGGGTGCACGTCACCGCGGTCGAGGTGCAGACGGGCATCGCCATCGAGATCGAGGACGGCGGCGTCAGCCTCAGCGAGGAGGCCCGCGCACGGGCCGAGAACATGCTCGCCAGGGCCCAGGCCGGCTCCAGCATGAACGACCTCGGGGAGTCCCCGCGCCTCGGCATGGCGGTCGTCGGCCGGCTGTCGCGGATGTACGACCTCCAGGTCTCGCTGCGGCAGTCCGCGTACGGCGGGGTCCGCGCCGTGCTCATCGTGCCCCGCGCCATGATCACCACCGGTCCCGCGCCCGGCATCGCCCACGGCATCGGCGCCACGTCGCGGCCCACCAGCGACATCGACCTCGCCGACATGAAGCATGTCGTGCCGGCACGAAGCACCCACCGCAAGCCGAGCCCCGTGGCCGTCCGTCCGTCCACCGGCCCGGTGGCACCCGCCACCCGCCCGGCCGTCGTCACCCCGGCCGTCGCCATGGAGGACGAGCTCCCCGTGGTGACGGAGTGGACCGCGGGCGGACTCCCGCAGCGCCGCAGCCGCGGCCGCGCACCGCTGGGTTCGCACAACCTCCCCGCGCAGGCCGCGGACCCCACCGCCGGCCGGACCAACGGCCACGGCAACGGCCATGACAACGGCAAGGAACCGCCCCCCGGGATCTGGCTGGAGGCGTTCACCAAGGGCGCCAACGGCGTGCCTCGGGAGCCAAGGGCCGACGAAGACTCCGATGACGCGTGGGACAAGGGAGACCTGGAGTGATCCAGCAACGGGGCAACATGGACTGGATGCTCAAAGAGCTGGCCGACGACGTTCCGGACATTCACCAGATCGTGGTGCTCTCCGCGGACGGTCTGCGCATCGCCCGGCACGGCGGCGACCCCGATGTCGCCGACCGCCTCGCGGCCGCCTGCGCCGGGCTGCAGAGCCTGGCCGCCGCGGTCGCCTCGGAGATCCCGTACAGCGACGGCCGGATGCGGCTCGTCGTCATCGAAGTCACCGGCGGCTTCTTCTACTTGATGGCCGCCGGGGCCGGCGCGTACCTCGCGGTGCTCGCCGGGGAGACGGTGGACGCCGGGCTCGTCGGATCGCGGATGCGCGACATGGTCGTACGGATCGGCGCCCATCTGACGAGCCCGCCCCGCCACGACGGGCAGGCCGGATGAGTTCGACCCGACGAGAACGCCGGAAGGCCGATCCGGCGCTGAGCGACCCGGAAAGGCTGTACGTGATCACCGGCGATCCCGACGGCAGCGAGCGGGCGGCACTCGACCTGGTCACGATGGTGGTCTCGAAGTCGGAGCCCAGCCCGACGGTCCAGCCGGAACAGGCCGTGATCCTGCGGCTCTGTCAGGCACCCTTATCCGTCGCCGAGCTGTCCGCCTACCTCAGCCTGCCCTTCAGCGTGGTGACCTCGCTCCTCACCGAGCTCCTCTCGACGCACCTGATCGAATCGCGCGCACCGATCGTCCGCGCAACCCTCCCGGACAGGTCCCTCCTCGAAGCGGTGATGCATGGACTTCAGAAGCTCTGACACGATCACGGGCCCCCGGAGCGAGGACGTCCTTCCCACCACGGCCACCGCCGCGGTGAAGGTCGTGATCGTCGGCGGGTTCGGGGTCGGCAAGACGACCATGGTCGGCTCCGTCAGCGAGATCCGGCCGCTCACCACCGAAGAGACCATGACCCAGGCCGGCGTCGGCGTGGACGACAACTTCGGGGTGGAGAGCAAGACCGCCACCACCGTCGCCATGGACTTCGGCCGGATCAGCATCAGCGACGAGCTGATCCTCTACCTGTTCGGCACCCCGGGACAGGAACGCTTCTGGTTCCTGTGGAACGGCCTCTTCGAGGGCGCCCTCGGCGCCGTCGTCCTCATCGACACCCGCCGGCTGGAGGTCAGCTTCGACGTCATCGGACGGCTGGAGGAGCGCGGTGTGCCGTTCGTCGTCGCCGTCAACACCTTCCCCGACGCGCCGAATCACCCGGTAGAGGCTCTGCGCAGCGCCCTGGACCTGTCGGAAGAGGTGCCGATGATCGACTGCGACGCCCGGCTGCGCGCCTCCAGCCGCGATGTGCTGATGACCCTGATGCGCTATCTGCACAGTCTGGCCGTCCCGCTCGGCTGATGTCCCCCCGCAGCTTCCGCGTGCCCCGGCGCGCCCCCATCCGTCCGGCCCTTGGCAGCCTGATCCCTGGAGCGATCGTGACATCCCCATTCCACTACGAACCCGGCGCGGCCACCGGACCCCTTCCGCCCCCCGAGTGCCCGGCCCACGGCCTCGGCATCGGCCCCGGCGGTCTGCGAAGGTTCTACGGACCCGAGGCCGAACAGGACCCGCACGGCCTGTACGCGAAGCTGCGCGCCGAGCACGGCACGGTGGCGCCCGTCCTGCTGCACGGCGACGTGCCGGCCTGGCTGGTCCTCGGGCACAGCGAGAACCTGCACGTGACCCGTACGCCCTCGCAGTTCTCCCGCGACTCGCGCCGCTGGCGCGCCCTGCAGGACGGCAGCGTCGCGCCGGACCACCCGCTGGCCCCGATCTTCACCTGGCAGCCGATCTGCGCCTTCGCCGACGGTGCGACCCACGAGCGTCAGCGCGGCGCCGTCACCGACTCCATGGAGCGCATCGACACCCGCGGCGTGCGCCGCCACGTCAACCGCTACAGCAACCGGCTCGTCAACGACTTCTGCCGGGAGGGGCGCGTCGACCTGGTCAGCGCCTTCGCCGAGCGGCTGCCCATGATGGTGATGTGCGCGATCCTCGGCATGCCCGAGGAGTACAACGACCGCATGGTGCAGGCCGCCCGTGACATGACCCGCGGGACCGCGACCGCGGTGCAGAGCAACGCCTATGTGCTCGCCGCCCTGAACCGCCTGGTGGAGCGGCGCCGCCGGGAACCCGCGGACGACTTCGCCACCTGGCTCGTCGAGCACCCCGCGGCGATGAACGACCAGGAGGTCGCCGAGCACCTGCGGCTGATCCTGATCGCCTCCTACGAGTCGACCGCCAACCTGATCGCCAACGTGCTCCGCATGGTGCTCACCGATCCCCGCTTCCGGGCCAGGCTCAGCGGCGGACACATGACCGTCCCCGAAGCGGTCGAGCAGACCCTGTGGGACGAGCCGCCGTTCACCGCGGTGTTCGGTCGCTGGGCGGTCGGTGACACGGAGCTGGGCGGCCAGCGGATCAAGGCCGGTGACGCGTTGATCGTCGGCATCGCACCGGCCAACACCGACCCGCTGGTACGTCCCGACATCAACGCCAACATGGACGGCAACCGCGCCCACCTCGCGTTCAGCGGGGGCCCGCACGAATGCCCGGGGCAGGACATCGGGCGCGCCATCGCGGACGTCGGTGTCGACGCCCTGCTGATGCGGCTCCCCGACCTCGAACTCGCGGTCAAGGAGAGCGAGCTGCAGTGGATCGGCAACATCATGGGCCGCCATCTGGTGGACCTGCCCGCCGATTTCATGTCGCGCCCCCCGCAGGACGACAGCGCACCCCCCTCCATGGGCAAGCCGAACCCGGCGCGCCAGGACTGGGAGGTGCAGTCGGCGGTACGCCACACCGCGCCGACCCCGGTCCGCGCCCCCGTCCCGTCGCCACCCGCACCCGCCGCGGCGGAGCCGGGCCCGGCTCCGGCACCGGCCGGGGCGACGGCGGACACGTCCGCCCCTCCGACAGCGCAGGGCCTGATCCCGCAGCAGCGCAGGCCCGCGGTTCCGGCCCGGATGTGGCGCGCGGTGACCCGCTGGTGGAACGGCTACTGACCGGCAGCGGATGACGACGACGGCCCGGGGGCGCCGGACCAGCAGGCCCGCTGCCCCCGGGCCGCCCGCTGCCCCGGGGCACCGGCCGGTCGCGCGGGCCCCCTCGCCCCGCCCCACGTACCATGCGGAAGCGTGAAGCTGACAATTCTGGGTGGCGGCGGGTTCCGGGTTCCACTGGTCTACGGGGCGCTGCTCGCCGATCACGCCGAGGGCCGGGTCACCGCCGTGACCCTCTACGACACTGACGCCGACCGGCTCACCGCCGTCGCCCGGGTGCTGACCGAGCAGGCGGCAGGCGTCCCGGACGCCCCCGCCGTCCTCGCCACCACCGAGCTCGACGAGGCGTTGCGTGGCGCCGACTTCGTCTTCTCGGCGATCCGGGTCGGCGGGCTCGCGGGCCGGGCCGCCGACGAGAGGGTAGCCCTCGACGAAGGCGTGCTGGGCCAGGAGACGGTCGGCGCGGGCGGAATCGCCTACGGGCTGCGCACCGTGCCGGTCGCCGTCGAGCTGGCCCGGCGCATCGCCCGGCTCGCGCCGCACGCCTGGGTCATCAACTTCACCAACCCCGCGGGCCTGGTCACCGAGGCCATGTCCCGGCACCTCGGCGACCGTGTCATCGGCATCTGCGACTCGCCGGTCGGCCTCGGCCGCCGCATCGCCCGGGTGCTCGGCGCGGACCCCGACCGGGCCCGGGTCGACTACGTCGGCCTCAACCACCTCGGCTGGGTGCGCGGGCTGTACGTCGAGGGCCGGGACGAACTGCCGCGCCTGCTCGCCGATCCGGAGCTGCTCGGCTCGTTCGAGGAGGGCAGGCTCTTCGGCACCGACTGGCTGCGCTCCCTGGGCGCGATCCCCAACGAATACCTGCACTACTACTACTTCAACCGCGAGGCCGTCCGCGCCTACCAGGACGCCGAGCAGACCCGGGGCGCCTTCCTCCGCGAACAGCAGGAGGGGTTCTACGGCCGGATGAAGGACCCGGCCACAGCCGCGCTGGCCACCTGGGACCGCACCCGTGCCGAGCGCGAGGCGACGTACATGTCGGAGAACCGGGACGTCGCAGGGGCCGGAGAGCGCGACGAGAGCGATCTGGACTCCGGGGGCTACGAGCAGGTCGCGCTGGCCCTCATGCGGGCCGTCGCCCGTAACGAGCGCACTTCCCTGATCCTCAACGTCCGCAACCGCACCACCCTTTCGGTGCTGGACGCGGATGCCGTCATCGAGGTGCCGTGTCTCGTCGACGCGAACGGCGCCCATCCCGTCGCGGTGGATCCGCTTCCGTACCACGCCGTCGGCCTGGTCACCTCGGTGAAGGCCGTCGAACGCGCGGTGCTCGACGCCGCGGCGAGCGGCTCACGCGCCGACGCGGTCCGGGCCTTCGCCCTGCACCCCCTGGTCGACTCGGTGTCGGTCGCCCACCGGCTGGTCGACGGCTACACGAAGGTCCATCCGGGGCTCGCCTACCTGAGCTGACGCGCGCCGCACGCCGGTGGGCGGGCACGGCCCCCGCCGGCCGGCCGGCCATTCCGTCCGGTCGGGATGTCAAGGAGCGGAGACGGCCCGCTGCCCGCCCGCGGCAGCCCAGGAAGGCGTCACCCCGGTCACCTGGCAGACCATCAGGAACAGCGGGATGGGCGGGGTGTACGGCGTACGGCTGTCGGGCTCGTGGATCAGCCGGGGCCGCACCGCGGGGACGTAGGCCCCTCGCACGTACGCGGCCTGTGCGGGCCAGTCCAGATCGAGGTCGGAGCCCGCCGGGACGATCCACCACCAGCGGTCGCCGTCCGCGAAGACGCAGCCGGTGCGCGGCAGATGAGACATCAGCCGGAAGCCGTAGCGTGCGGGCACCCCCACCGCGTCGCAGCCGAGGCTGGCGGAGAGGGCTGACGGGAGCGCCAGTTGCACCCGGCCGCCGGCACCGGCGTACTCCGGCTCACGGGAGCGGCGGGCTCCGAGGAAATGGGACATGGCGTTCTTCAGCATGAGCGCTCCGAGCCGTGCGGCAGTTCTGCCCAGACGATGCGGCCCGAGCCGTCCCCGGCGTCGCGGGACCCCCAGGCGCTGCACATCGCGTCGACGAGCAGCAGGCCGCGTCCGTGCTCGTCGTCGGCGGTGCGGCACAGCCGCGGTCCGCCGGGCTGGTGTCCTTGGTCCTGAACGGCTATGCGCAGCCGGTGATCCAGGCAGCGCAGCTCGCACACGACGCGAGAGCTGGCGGTGTGCACCACCGCGTTGGTGACCAGTTCGGACACGATGAGGACCGCCGCCTCGTGTGCGTCGTCGTCCACCCGCCACTCGTCCAGCCGGGCCCGCGTCAGCCGCCGGGCACCGGCCACCGACTCCGGGTGCGCGGGCAGCGCGAAGCAGTACCGGAGCGCTTCCGTCCCGGGGCTGAGGTCCATGAGCCGGGGGATGAGCGCACTGCCAGGTGCCACGACCGAATCCTCACAGTGGGGGCTGCGTCACGCTTCGCGATCTTCATCGAAGAGAGCGGGCATGACTAGTGAACTGGTTCACTCACCAACTCTCCCCCTGTCGTGAACACTTGGCAAGGGGCACTCTGAAATTTCCAGAGTGACTGTGTCCTTGAGGGCACCCGCATGGCACACTGCTCGCAAACAGTGCATGGGGAGGTCTGAAGTGAGTGAACCGCGGTCCGCCCCGACCGTGGGTCAGGTCGTTCTCGGCAAGCGCCTGCAGGATCTGCGGGAGCGTGTCGGCCTGAGCCGGGACCAGGCTGCCAAGGTGCTGCGCGTCGCACCCGCGACGATCCGCAGGATGGAGACGGCCGAGGTCTCTCTCAAGATCCCCTATGTGCAACTGCTCCTGAAGGCCTACGGAATCGCCGAGGAGGAGGCCGACGCCTTCGCCGACCTCGCCGAGGAGGCCAACAAGCCGGGCTGGTGGCAGCGTTTCCACGACGTGCTGCCCGACTGGTTCAGCATGTACGTCAGCCTGGAAGGCGCCGCGAGCCTGCTGCGCATGTACGAGCCGCACTTCGTGCCCGGGCTGCTGCAGACCGAGGACTACGCACGGTCGGTGATGCGCACCGGAGCCGTCGGCCAGACCAGGCCCGAGGACATCGAGCGCCATGTGGCGCTGCGGATGGAGCGCCAGTCCCTCCTCACCCGGCCGGACGCCCCACGGCTCTGGGTGGTGATGGACGAGACGGTGCTGCGCCGCCCGGTGGGCAGCCCGGACACCATGCGCGCCCAGGCCGACCGGCTGCTGGAGGCGACCGCGATGCCCAACGTGACCCTGCAGATCGCTGAGTTCTCCACCGGCCATCACCCCGGCACCTACGGGCCCTTCGTGCTTTTCCGGTTCGCGGTCCCCGAGCTCCCCGACATGGTCTACAGCGAGTACCTGACCGGGGCCGTCTACTTCGACGCGCGCCCGAGGTGGCGTCCTACCTCGAGGTCATGGACCGCATGGCGGCCCAGGCCGCGACTGCACAACGCACGAAGGAAATCCTCCGGGACTTCCGCAAGGAGCTGTGATGACACCGATATACAACGGCATGCCGGCCGCCGAACTCGGCTCCGAGGGCTGGTACAAGCCGTGGAGCGGCGGCAACGGCGGCAACTGCGTAGAGGCCATGAAGCTGTCCGACGGAAGAATCGCCATGCGCCAGTCCGCCGACCCCGACGGTCCGGCCCTGATCTACACCCACCGCGAGATCGCCGCTTTCATCCAGGGCGCCAAGGCCGGCCAGGCGGACTTCCTGCTGACCTGACCCGCAGCACGCCGGTGGACCCGCTCGTCGCGCACCCTCTTCGTTCTTCCCTGTTCGCCGACCCACGGACCCAAGGAGCGCGCCATGACCGGGCACGAGCCCCCCGCCGTCGAGATCGACACCAGCAAGCCGCATCCCGCGCGGATGTACGACTGGTTCCTGGGCGGCAAGGACAACTACCCGGTCGACGAGCAGATGGCCCGGCAGCTGCTGGCCCTGGACTCCCGGGGCCGGGATATGGCCCGGGTCAACCGGGCGTTCATGCACCGCGCCACCCGCTGGCTCGCGGAGAACGGCATCCGGCAGTTCCTGGACATCGGCACCGGCATACCGACCGAGCCCAACCTCCACCAGATCGCCCAGCAGACCGTGCCGGGCGCGCGCGTCGTCTACTGCGACAACGACCCGATCGTCCTCGCCCACGCGGCAGCCCTGCTGCGCTCCACCCCCGAAGGCGCCACCGAGTACATCCAGGCCGACGCCCGCAGGCCCGAGGCGATCCTGGCAGCGGCCGGCGAGGTCCTCGACTTCGGCAGACCCATCGCCCTGAGCCTGCTGGCGCTGCTGCACTTCCTGGACGACGAGGACGGCGCCGCCGAACTGGTGGACCGCCTGGTCGACCAGCTCGCGCCGGGCAGCTACCTGGTGCTCTCCCAGACCACCGGTGACTTCGACCCGGAGGGCGCGGCCGAGGCGGCTGCCATGTACCGGGCCCGCGGCATGACCCTGCGCCCCCGCAGCCGCGCCGAACTCACCGCCTTCTTCCACGGCCTGGACCTCGTGGACCCCGGCGTCTCGCTCTCCGCCGACTGGCACCCGGAGCTCGGCGAGGTCATCGACGTCCCGGGCGACGAACCGATCCCGGGGTACGCGGGCGTGGCCCGCAAGGCCTGAGCGGCGGCTCGCGTCCTCACTGACGGCTGACCGAGCGGGTGATGCCCGCGGCGATCGTCGTGGCGAGCAGCCACCCCGTCACGATCAGCAGGTATGACAGCCACTGGTACGGACCCTGTGGATCGAACGCCTTCTCCTGCCCGAAGTCGACGAGGGGCAGCAGCAGGTCCAGGGTGTAGAAGGGCGCGTTGAACGGCGGCGCCTCGCCCGCCTTGAGGGGGGCGGGCTGGTGCAGCGCGTACGTCAGTGTGCCGAGCAGCAGCAGCGAGAGGAGCCAGGCCGCGGCCCGCACCGGCCGGAAGCCGTATCCCACGGTCACGTCCTGGAGGTGACCCCAGGCACGGGCGTATCCGGACAGGGTGACGCGGTGACGGCGCTGCTTGGCGAGGAGCACGGTGCGAGCCGCGTCGTCGTCGCCGATCCGCCGGTACGCCGCCGTCAACTGCTCGTACGCGTGCGGGACGTACCCGTCCGTCTCCCTCTCCAGCAAGGGCAGCCGCTGCCGGGCCGGCAGGTGCGGCAGCAGTGCCGTGTACGTCAGCCCGTCGAGCTGTACGTCGCGGGGCCAGACTGCCGGGTGCGCGTGGATGACGTCGATCTGGGCGCGACGCAGATTCACGGCGCCCACCATCGGAGGCGCCTCCCGCAGCCAGAATTCACCTACCGTGCAACTGCTCGCCCGCAGGGCTACCCCGCCGGGATTGAAGAGGCCGGCCTTGGCGAGATTGAACTGCCCCGGTATGCGGATACCGCGCACGTTCATCCGACCGTGGACCTGCATCCTCATGCCGTGCAGGTCCGTTCCCACGGTCAGGGTCTCCGCCTTCAGGGCCGTGGCCCCGGGATTCAGCAGCCGGGCGTCGTCGAGCCTGACCTGACCGGCGACGGAGGCACCGCTGAGTCCGAACTCACCGTGCACTACGAGTTCCGGCAGCCACAGATCATCCTCGATGACCGAGTGGTTCAACTGGAGTACGGGTTCCTCGTTCGGCGCGGTCGAGCCGTCGGCGTTCACCCCGATCCTCGCCCGGTCGCCGAACAGCGCATGGCCGATCTTGGCGCCGCCCAGCCGGACCGGACCCGGGATCCGGCAGCCGGTGAGCCGGAGCACCCCGTCGATCCGGGCTGTGGCCGCCCTGAGGCCGGGCAGCACCGAGTCGCTGAGGTTGAGCTGGCGCAGCTGCGCCCCGTACAGCGTCGGTTCCTGGTCGAACCGGCAGCCGATCAGCACCACCGGGCAGAGGGAGTCCGCGTACCGCAGGTTCAGGGAACCGGTGATGCGCGCGCCGGTCACCCGTAGCCCGGCCACCTCCCCGTCCTCCTGCGGGCCGCCCACCAGCAGCGCGCGCAGCACCTCGCCGCGCACCGTGCGTTCCGCACCCCAGCCGTCCCCGCCCTCCGGGTCGTCCGCCGCCTCGTCCCCGGTGCGGAAGTCGACGGGGGAGCCGCTCGGGAAGGCGGCCCGGACCAGGCGTTCGGCGGCGGTCAGCTCGGTGATCTCCATCGGCGGGACTCTCACCCGCCCGCCTTCCCGGTGTCAACCCCCTCCGTGCGAGGCGCCGTTCGGCCTGCCGGGCGCACCGGGCGCCCTGACGAGCGGTTCCCGACCCGCCGCAGGCCACAATGGACCCATGTCCCGACGCAGCTCACGCCCCGGGCGGCCGTCCGCCGCGCGTACCCGAACCGCCCCCGCCGCCGCTGTCACGGCGGCCTCGCCGTGCCCCTGCGGGCTGCCCGCCACGTACGCGGAGTGCTGCGGGCGGCTGCACGCCGGGGCCGCTGCGCCGACCTGTGAGGCGCTGATGCGGTCGCGGTACGCGGCCTTCGTCGTGCGGGACGCTGCGTATCTGCTGCGCACCTGGCATCCGGACCACCGGCCCGGTGTCCTCGACCTCGATCCCGGACAGCGCTGGCAGGGTCTGGAGATCCTGGAGACGACGGAGGGCAGCGCCTTCCACACCACCGGCACGGTCACCTTCCGGGCCCACTTCACGGACGGCGGCCGCGCCGACTCGCTCCACGAGAAGAGCCGCTTCGTCCGGTACGAGGGCGCCTGGGTCTACGAGTCGGCGGTCTTCGCCGACTGACGTGCAGGAGCCGGGCCGGCCGCGCACAGGGCAGGCACGGGCGGCACGTCAGACCGGTGCGCCGGCCGGGGCGACCGGGGACAGCTCCTGGGTGAGGTCCTCCGCCAGCAGCTGCTTGGCGATGACGTCGACCGCGGCGCGCAGACGCGCGTCGTCCGGGCGTTCGACGTCGTTGCCCAGCTGTTCGTTGAGCCAGTCCGCCCATGCCTGGGTGATGGTCGCGGCCTCCCTGGCGCCGGCCTCCGTGTGCGTGAAGACGTGGCCGTTCCCGGTGAGGTAGCCCTCCTCGATCATCCGGTCGAAGACGGGCACCAGCACCTGCGGCGGGATCCGGTGCCGGGCCGCGATCAGCCGGAGTCCCGCGTGGCCGACCATGCGGGTGAACAGCTCGACCTGCATCACGGCCCAGGCCCCCGCCATGTCGAGCCGGGTGTCCGAAGCGGCCACGATCCGCGCTGCCGTGTCCGGGTCCGCGCGCCGCAGGATCTTGGCCACGGAGAATTCGAGCAGCCGGGCGGAGTCCCCGGTGTTCGGCGAGGCGAACCCCTCACCCATGTCGGTCGAGCCGGCGCGCACCGTGTCACGCAGCTTCACCTGTTTCAGGAACAGCGCCACGACGAATCCGAGCAGCGCCACCGGCACCGTCCACAGGAACACGGTGTGCAGGGTGTCGGCGTAGGCCTGGGCCAGCGGGGCCGACTGGGCGCCGGGCAGGTCATGCAGTCCCTCCGGGCTCTGGGCGGCCTTCGCCAGCACGGCCGGATCACCGCCGGCCCGCGCCGCGGCCGCGATGCCCTCCTCCAGGTTGGGGCCCAGCGCGTTGGCGTAGATCGTGCCGAACACGGCCGTGCCGAAGGAGCTGCCGAGCGTACGGAAGAACGTCACGCCCGAGGTCGCCGTACCCAGGTCCGAGTAGTCGACGGTGTTCTGCACCGCGATCGTCAGCACCTGCATGGAGAGCCCGATGCCGAGCCCGAGCACCAGCATGTACAGCGACTCCAGCCACACCCCGCTGTCCGGACCCATCCGGGAGAGCAGGAACAGGCCGACCGCCATGATCAGCGAACCCACGATGGGGAAGATCCGGTACCGGCCGGTCTTGCTGACCACGTTGCCGCTGAAGATCGACGCGGCCAGCAGACCGACGACCATCGGCAGTGTCCGGACCCCCGAGAGCGTCGCCGAGTCCCCGTCCACGTACTGCAGATACGTCGGCAGGAAGATCATCGCGCCGAGCATCGCGAACCCCACGATGAAGCTCAGGATCGAGCAGACCGTGAAGACCGGGTTCCCGAAGAGGCGCATCGGCAGCATCGGTTCCTTCGCCCGGAACTCGACGAGGCAGAACAGCGCGAGCGCGGCCAGACCGAGCGCGAACAGGCCGATGATGACCGAGGAGCCCCAGGCGTACTGATTGCCGCCCCAGCTCGTCGCCAGGATCAGGGAGCTCGCCCCGACCGTGACCATCGCGATGCCCAGATAGTCGATGACCGGGCGCCCCGCCGCCTTCACGGACGGAATGGTGCGGGCCGCGGCGATCACCACCACGATGGCGATCGGCACGTTGACGTAGAACGCCCAGCGCCAGGTCAGATGGTCGGTGAAGAGGCCGCCGAGCAGTGGTCCGATGACGGTGGAGACACCGAAGACCGCGCCGATCGCCCCCTGGTACTTGCCGCGGTCACGCAGCGGGATCACATCGGCGATCAGGGCCATCGCCGTGACCATCAGACCGCCGGCGCCGATGCCCTGCAGACCGCGCCACACGATCAGCAGGGTCATGTTGGTGGCGAGCCCGCAGAGGAACGAGCCGGTGATGAAGATGATCGCCGAGAGCTGGAAGACGATCTTCCGGCCGAACAGGTCGCCGAACTTGCCGACCAGGACCGTCGCCACCGTCTCCGCCAGGAGGTAGGCGGTGACCACCCAGGACATGTGGGCGGCGCCTCCGAGGTCCGAGACGATGGTGGGCAGCGCCGTTCCCACGATCGTCTGGTCCAGGGCGGCCAGCAGAATACCCAGCACGATCGTGGCGAAGACGATGTTCCTGCGACGCGGATCGAGCAGCGGCGGCGCGGCGGCACTCTGCACGGCGGGGGCGGTCTCGCTGGCAGTGGTCACGTCTGCACCCTCACATCACGCCCCGTCACCCGCATGCCGGGGACGGCCGGTCGTGTCAGGCCAGCAGATCCCGCAGCGACGCCTTCATCCGGTCGGTGAAAGCCTCCCGCACCGGCTCCGCCACCCGGTCCAGGGAGAGATAGGGATTGAGGTCCTCAAGCTCGACCAGCAGCAGCTCGCCCTGGGCCGTGCGGCAGGCGTCGACGCGCTGGATGCCGTGGTCCAGGGTGTTCCACTCCACGAACGACCGGGCGAACTCCAGATCCGCCGCACTCGCCGCGTACGGTTCCAGCAGCCACCGCCGCTCCGGGTGCGGCGCGTGCAGCGCGTACTGGAAGTCGTGGTCGACGAAGTAGAAGGACACCTCGTAGCGGAAGTCGATCCGCGGCTGGATCAGCTGGGTCCCGTCCTCCTCGGGCGACAGCTCCGGGTGCCGTACGAACCGCAGTCCGACCGAGTCCGCACCCAGCTTGGGCTTGATCACATAACCGTCCGCCTCGGGCAGCAGCCCGAGGTCCGCCACCCGGTCCACGGTCGGGATCACCGGGAAGCCGGCGCGGCTCAGGTCGACCAGGTACTGCTTGCCCGCCATGTCGCCCCGGCCGGTGAGCGGGTTGTACACCCGCGCGTCCCGCTCCCTGGCCCGTGCGCAGAAGGCGTCGTACGCCTCCTGGTAGTGCAGTACCGGGCCGCTGTTGCGTACGACGACCGCATCGAAGCCGTCCAGCAGCGCGGCGGCGTCGCGCGGGTGACAGAGCGCCACGTCGAAGTCCTCACGCAGCCGCGAAGTCAGGTGGATGTCCTCGTCGCAGTAGCGGCGCCCGCGGGCCTCGTAGGCGAGGTCGGTGACGAACAGGACGGAAGGGCGTGGGCCGGCGGCGGCCATGGTGTTCCCCCAGGGGGTGTGTCAGCGGACGGTCGGTCAATAACCTTGGCGGCGTTGCCCGTCAACGACCCTGGAGTGTCATGTCATCTGCCCCTCAAGAGTCGCTCGCCTCGCAAGCGCAGCCCGTTCCCGACATTCTCTCGCCCGCCTTCGCCGCCGATCCCTACGGGGCCTACCGGATCATGCGCGAGAGTGCCCCGCTGATCAGGCACGACGCCACGGACAGCTACATCGTCTCCCGGTACGAGGACGTCGAGCGGGTCTTCAAGGACAAGGCCGGGGAATTCACCACCGACAACTACGACTGGCAGATCGAGCCCGTCCACGGCAGGACCATCCTCCAGCTCAGCGGCCGTGAGCACGCCGTGCGCCGGGCCCTGGTCGCCCCGGCCTTCCGGGGCACGGACCTCCAGGAGAAGTTCCTCCCGGTCATCGAGCGCAACGCCCGCGAGCTGATCGACACCTTCCGGCACACCGGCGAGGCCGACCTCGTCGACGCGTTCGCGACCCGCTTCCCCGTCCTGGTCATCGCCGACATGCTCGGTCTGGACAAGGCGGACCACGACCGCTTCCACGGCTGGTACACCAGTGTCATCGCCTTCCTGGGCAATCTGGCGGGCGACCAGGAGGTGGCGGCGGCCGGCGAACGGACCCGGCAGGAATTCGCCGCGTACATGATCCCGGTCATCCAGCAGCGGCGTGCCGACCCAGGCGACGACCTGCTCTCCGTACTCTGTGCGGCCGAGGTCGACGGTGTCCGGATGAGCGACGAGGACATCAAGGCCTTCTGCAGTCTGCTGCTGGCTGCGGGCGGCGAGACCACCGACAAGGCCATCGCCTCGATCTTCGCCAACCTGCTGACCCACCCCGAGCAGCTCGCCGCCGTACGGGAGGACCGCTCCCTCATCGAGCGGGCGTTCGCCGAGACGCTGCGTCTCACCCCGCCGGTGCACATGATCATGCGGCAGACGGCGACCGACGTGGAGCTCGGCGGCGGGCGGGTGCCCGCGGGGTCGACCGTCACCTGCCTGATCGGCTCGGCCAACCGGGACGCGGCCCGCTACCGCGATCCGGACCGGTTCGACATCTTCCGCACCGACCTGACCAGCACCACCGCCTTCTCCGCGGCGGCCGACCATCTGGCATTCGCCCTGGGCAGGCACTTCTGCGTGGGCGCGCTGCTGGCCAGGGCCGAGGTCGAGACCGGGGTGAACCAGTTGCTGGACGCGATGCCCGACGTACGGCTCGCGGACGGATTCACCCCGTCCGAGGAGGGCGTCTTCACCCGGGGCCCGCGTTCGCTGCCGGTGCGGTTCACCCCGGTCGCCGGCTGAGCGGGAGGACGGCGGGCGAGGCGGCCGCCTCGGCGGAGCGGGTGCGTGGCCTCGTGGCCGCCGAGGGGCCGTCCCCGTCCGGCGGGCCTACGATCGGAACACGGTGCGACGCGGACCGGCGAGATGCCGGCCCGCGCTGATCACGAGGAGCAGCCATGGCCACGCGGTTCGACGCGACGGTGGAGATCGACCGGCCGATCGACGAGGTCTTCGCCTATCTCGCCGACGGGACGCACGACCCGGAGTTCAGCCCGCGGGTCCAGCGGATCGAGAAGGAACCCGCCGGGCCGACCGCCGTCGGCACCGTCTTCCGCAGCACGGTCAAGGACGCCGGCATGAAGTCCAGCCGGGAGTTCGAGATCACCGAACTCGTGGCGCCCGGCCGCATCCGCTGGCAGGAGCGTTCGAAGAACCTCGTCACGGCGGTGGACGGCGGCTACGACCTCGAACCGACGGCCAACGGCGGCACGAGCGTCCGGCTCTTCAACACACTGGAGGGCCATGGCATCGGCAAGCTCCTCGTCGGGTTCGCCGGAGGCGCGGCCCGCAAGGACGCGCCCGCCTTCGGGCAGCGGATCAAGGCCGCCGTGGAGGCCTCGGCCGCTCGATGAGCGGCCTCCGCCCCGGACGGGCGCGGCCGGCCGGTCAGCGGATGTGGCGCCCCGAGATCGCCCGCGCGATGACGAGGCGCTGGATCTCGCTGGTCCCCTCGAAGATGGTGTAGATCTTCGCGTCGCGGTACATCCGTTCGACCGGGTGCTCGCGGCTGTACCCGGCTCCGCCCAGGATCTGCACGGCCTTCTCCGTCGCGGAGACGGCGAGTTCTCCCGCGCGGAGTTTGGACATGGAACCCTGCCCCGCGTCGAAGGTCCGGTCGTTGCGGGCCATCCAGGCGGCCTGCCAGATCAGCAGCCGCACGGACTCGATCTCGGTACGGATGTCGGCGAGCGCGAAGGCGATCGACTGGTTCTCGATGATGGGCCGGCCGAAGGCCTCGCGCTGTCCCGCGTACTCCAGCGCGTACTCGTACGCCGCACGCGCGATGCCCAGTGCCTGTGCCCCGACGGTGGGGCGGCTGACCTCGAAGGTCGCCATCGCCGCCTGGCCCTTGCCGGTCGTGCCCTCGCGGGCGCGGGCGAGCCGGGCGTCCAGCTTCTCCTTTCCGCCGAGCAGGCAGTGCCCGGGGACCCGCACGTCGTCGAGGAAGACGTCCGCGGTGTGCGAGGCGCGCAGTCCGAGCTTCTTGATGGTGCGGCTCGCGGCAAGGCCCTTCGTGGCGGGCGGCACGATGAACGCGGCCTGTCCCCGCGCCCCGAGCGACGGGTCGACCGAGGCGACGACGACATGGATCTCGGCGATCCCGCCGTTGGTGATCCACGCCTTCTGGCCGGAGAGCACCCACTCGTCCCTGGCCTCGTCGTAGCGGGCCTTCGTGGCCATCGCGGAGACGTCGGACCCGGCCTGCGGTTCGGAGACGCAGAACGCCGCGACCTTGGGGTCGTCCTCGTCCCCGTAGCACTGCGGCACCCACTCGGCGAGCTGGTCCGGTGTGCCGGAGGCGAAGATCCCGGCGACGGCGAGGGAGGTGCCGAAGAGCGCCATGCCGATGCCGGCATCGCCCCAGAACAGTTCCTCGTTGGCTATCTGGAGGGACAGCCCCGACGGGTCGCCGTACATGTCGGCCAGTGACTCGAAGCCGTACAGTCCGATCCGGGCCGCCTCCTGGATGACCGGCCAGGGCGTCTCCTCGCGGGCGTCCCACTCGGCGGCTGCCGGGCGCACCACCTGGGCGGCGAAGCCGTGCACCCAGTCGCGCAGGTCCTGCTGTTCCTCGGTGAGGGCGAGGGAGAAGTAGCTCATCGGCTCAGGCCTTCGGGATGTCGAAGTAGCGGGTCAGCCCCGAGGCGAGACCGACATCGCCGGCCACCTTCAGCTTGCGCATCATGAACATCGTCACCGGATTGCCGTTGCCGGACACCAGCTTGAGGAAGTCGGCGTCGCCCATCACCAGGGTCGTGCGCGGCTCGGCGTCGGAGCGGCCTTCGCTGATGGTGCAGCCGCCCTCCGCGATCGAGGTCTCGTAGACCTCGTCGGTGTCCCCGGTGATCTTCCAGCGGATGAGCGCCTTGAGCTGTCCCGCGGCCTCCGGGCGGAACTGCTGCCTCATCCGGCCGAACACCTCGCCGAGCACCCGGGTGCGCAGTTCGCCGTGCATGACCTCGCCGAGCTGCTTGGCGGACAGTCCCTTCACGATCCGCGCGAACTCCGGCGGGGAGACGGCCGCGAAGTCGAGCCCGGCCAGTTCGTCGGTGAGGTCGCCGCTGCTGTTGTCGGCCACGCCAGCTCCTTACTCTGGAGTAAACTTACTTTTGAGTAAGGTAAGCGTCGGGCCGCCCCTTCGCAAGGAGGGCGCGGCCACCGACGGGCGCGGGGAGTCACCAGGAACTGCCGGGGCGCACCGCCAGCCGGGGATGGTGGGCGGCCAGGACCTTGTTGGCGCGGGCCAGCTCGGAGAGGGCCTGCTCGCGGTCGGCCTGGTCCTCGACGCCGAGCCGCGGACCGCGGAACCTGCGGACCTCGCGCGCGGCACACTCGGCGTCGAACTCCGCCTCCAGGATGTGCGGCGGGATGCAGGAGCCGATCAGCGCGGCGACCCGGTCCGGGATCGGCACGGGGACGAGCAGGTGCGAGGCGGTCATGGGGGGTTCCCTCTCGAATGGTGGCCAGGAGGTCATGCGTTGCGTCCGCCGGGTGGGCGGCCGACTCCTCCATATGTACGGGACGCAGTTCCGGGTTTCTCGTTGAGAACGTCTCCGTGCGGCAACCGTTTGGGACTGACCGGCTATTTCCTCTTACCCGTAGGTAAGTTGACCCATCGTGACGTACGTGCTCCAGCCGGCGCCGCCTCCGCTGCCCATCGGCGGGCGAAGCGCAGGTCACACGGCCGGAGCGCTGCTCAGAGAGACATGTCCTCGCTGCGCGCCCGGAGTTGGAGCGCGCGCAGGACGGCCTCGGTCGAGAATCGGCTTTCGGGATCGATGAGTTGCTCGCCGAATATGTTCTCCAGGTTACGCATGCGGTAGCGGACGGTCTGCGGGTGCACATCGAGGAGGGCACCCATGTGCGCGGCGGTGCCACGGGTGTCCAGCCAGATGCGCAGGGTCTCCACCAGCCGGTCGCGCCGGGTGGCACTGATGCCCGCGATCGGGGCGAGCTCCCGCTGGGCGAGCTGGTCGAGCAGAGCGGGGTCGGACAGCAGCCAGAGGGTGACCAGGTGGTCCTCGCACAGGACGACCGGGGCGTCGTCGATGATTCCGCTGTCGACGAGTTCCAGCACCCGGCGCGCCCAGCGGATGGAATCCGAGGCCTGCGCCGTCGGCACGGTGGGGCCGATCGCCGCCCGGGTGTTGATGAGCGCCCGGTCGAGCATCTGTCTGCGGGCCTCGTCGAGCGGCCCGGGGATCAGTATGTGCGGCTGCGGACTGCTGAGATCGACGAGCATGTCGCGGTCGGCGTCCACCCGGTCGAGGCCGGCCGGCGCCCGGGTGGCCACGAGGGTCACCTGCTCGGGCAGCACCCATCCGGTCTGCTCGCAGAGTTCGGCGATGGCCGTACGCGGCACCGGCCGCCCGGCCAGGATCAGATGAAGCAGTCGGCGGCGCATAGCCTCGCTCTGCTCGCCTGACTGCGACTGGACCTCCAGGAACCCCTCGCGTGACAGCGATTCCAGCTCGTCGATGTAGGCGAACAGCGCGTCGGCGAAGCTGAGCATCAGGGAGGAGGAGAAGTTGTAGCTCCGGCCGACCTTCTTCGCCCGGCGCAGCGCCACCCGTGCGCCCAGGCGGTAGGCCCCCTGTAACGCCTCCATGCTGCGGCCCTCGTACGCCTCGAACCGGCCGAAGCGGCGGCACATGTCGTCGCGCAGGGTCGTGGACGTGGTGGGCTCGGCGACCAGGTCGACGAACGAGGAGAGGCTCTGTTCCACGCCGACCCGCAGAGCCTGTCCGTTGGGTCCGTCGAGCAGGCGCGCGTACTCCGGATACGCCCGGGTCACCTCGACGCCAATCTCCTTGATCAGGCTGGGGAGTTCCGGCCGCATGATGGCGGCGAATTCCTGGGGGAGTGGCCCCAGTGGGTCGCCGGCGTCGGACGGATGAATGAGATGCGGCATGACTGTCCCCTTGCTCTCCGGCGCCCGGTGGGGGTGAGGCAGTGGGGGAAAGCGCTCCCACGAACCGACAGGTGCGTACCAAGTCCGCGATGAAGATAGACCAAGGCAGCGACCGTGCACACCACTTGGACAAGATCGAAAGGTAGGGGCCATGCATCGTGGACGTGTTGTGGTGCTTCCGTGCAGGTGAGACGCGAATGCTCACTTCAGGACAATGTTTTTCGGTCAATTGCTCTCCTCGCGACAATGAAGTAACCGTGGGTAATGGGGAGCGTGGGCGATCTCGGGCCGATTCGTCGCCGATTGTCCCCGGGGCGGAAGCCGGTCGTCTTCGGCGCGCTGTCCCGGGGGTGCGACGGCGTCCTGTCCAATTCCTTTCGGCATTCCCTTGCGCACGGCGTTTTCAGGGCCTCGGGCATTCCCTGCGGTGGGGGCAAGGGGTAATCGGAGGAGCCCATTCCGGCATTCCCCGGAGCCTGAGTGGAGTGCCGGTGGATTCTCACCGAGAGTCACCACGGGGGCATGGCCGACTTCGTTGCCCGAGCGCTTCCTCGGCGTGCCCGTAACGGACGGGTCGGCCGCGGCGGCGTCGTCCGGGTCCATGCGGGTTGCTGGGTGCGACTGTCGCGCATTCCGGTTCCGTTACGGGTTCGGACCTGTCTCGCTCATCAACTGACAAAAGAGGGAGAGCTGTTTGCGCACCGATGGCTGGACATCGACCTCGTGCCGTGCGTGGGGCGCTGATGCGCCCTGCAAGGTTGGTCACCTGGGAATTCGGCCGCGGTGAGTCGCCGCGGAGTCGTCGTCGGTCGGCGTGATCGACCCGGATCGAAGCCCGGGTCGGTACGGAATGACTGCGCGGAGACATGGGCCGCCGAGTCGCGCGGCCGGGGCGCGGTGCCCCGCCGTGGCCGGGAAATTGCGCAGTAAGTGCTAAGCCGTTCGCGGGAATTAGTGACTCGCGGACGAGGAAAAAATCTCTTACGGAGAATCTTGACCAGCAGGATTGTGCTGGAAGTTTCCCGCAAGTAACGTCACGGCCTGTCACAGAACGTGTGTGGCTGAAGAACATGCACGGCCCCCACGCAACACGGTTCATCGCCGCACTTCCTGCCTCAGCGCAGGAGCCCGAGTGCGTCCCCGCAACAGTGCACCCGCACTGTCGAATCGGAGGAACTACTGTGCGCAACTCCCTCAAGAAGCTCACGATGGCGGTCGGCGCCGCCACTGCCGCCATCGCCCTCGGAGCCACCACCGCCAGCGCCGGGGTATCGGCTCCGACCTGGACGGTCGGTCCCACCTCGCCGGAGGCGTTCTCCGCGAGCGCCGGCACCGTCACTCTCGCCCTCAACGGGATCCCGCTGACGTGTACGTCGTCCGCGGCCCAGGGCAACCTGGCCACCGCCGCCGGCACGACCAACGTGACGGTCGGCACCATCACTCCGCTGACCTGGAGCGGCTGCACCAGCCCGTTCGGCCCGGTGACCCCGACGGCCAACACCTCACCCGCCTGGAAGCTGAACGCGAACAGCTACAGCGCCGGTGTCACCAGCGGGTACATCAGCGGCATCAAGGCCACGCTGAGCGTGCTCACCTGCTCCTTCACCGTGACGGGCAACGCCGCCGCCACGTACACCAACTCGACGGGCAAGCTGGCGGTCAGCAACAACGCCACCTACAAGCTCACCGTCACGACCGTCACCGCCGGTTGCGCGGGCATCGCGGCCGTGGGCAACAACCCGACGTACACCGCCAGCTACAACGCGGTCACCCCGGTCGGCGGCACCACCAAGCCGACCATCGTCTACACCCCCTGATCGGGCCGACAGCCGGTAAGGACTGAGCGGGGTTCGCGCGGTGGGTCTGCCTGCCGCGCGAACCCCGCCCCGGACTGCCTGTGAGGGCCCCACTCGTTGACGAATCGGAGAAGTCGCTGTGCGCAGGTCCTTGAGAAAGCTTGCCCTGGCGGCCGGTGTCGCCGTCGCCTCGGCCGCCTTTGCGGCACCTGCTGCCACCGCGGGGGTTGCTGCGCCTATGTGGACGGTGGGCCCCCACTCGCCGGAGACGTTCTCCGCCAGTTCCGGTGTAGTCGCCTTCAGCTTCAACGGCATTCCCATGACGTGTCAGTCGTCCGCGGCGAAGGGCAACCTGGCCTCCGCAGCCGGCACGACGAATGTGCAGGTCGGCACCATCGCCCCGCTGACCTGGAGCGTTTGCACCAGCCCGTTCGGTCCGCTGAACCCGCAGGCAGACACGTCCACGCCGTGGAAGGTCATGGCGAACTCCTACAGCAACGGTGTCACCAGCGGCTACCTCAGCGGTGTGAAATTCACCTGGAACATGCTCACCTGTACCGCGAAGATGTCAGGCCGACTCGCGGTGAAGTACACCAACGCCACCGGCAAGCTGGACGTCAGCGACGACGCCACCTACAAACTGACTGTGGACACAGCCACCCGTGGTTGCGCGGGGCTCCTGGCTCCAGGTGACAACTGGAAGTACAGCACGAGTTACGTGGTTGCCACTCCGGCCGGCGGCACGGTCAAGCCCACTATCGTGCACGCCGACTGACGGTGTATCACCTCAACTGTGCGTCAGATGAAGGGCGCGGGGCGTTCACCCCTCGCGAATCGCACATCGTCCAGCCGAGCGGAGATCATCAGTGAGGGGCAGGCACATGAGGGGGCCAGGACGGCGTACGGCGCGAGGAGCCGCAGTGGCCACGGCGGTCTTGCTGGGCGGCATGATTCCAGGCGCGCAGGCATCCCAGGCGCGGACGATCGACGCGGAGCTGGCGTACACCTGCGACTCTCCCCAGGGCAAGCAGCCTGTGAAGGTCGCTGTCGCCGCCGAGCTTCCGGACTCGGCCCGTGCCGGCGACGCGATTCAGCCCGAAGGAGTGGCGCTGGACGTGACGCTGCCGAAGGAGATCCTCGCCGCAACGCCCGGTTCCGGTGTGGCGACCGTCACCGCTGAGACTCGGCTCGTCGTCGATGTGTCGCAGGATGACCAGCATGCCCGGACCGAGTGGATCGGCAGGACCACCGACTCCGTCCCAGTGTCTGAGGAGGACGGCCTGTCACTGAGCACATCGGGTTCTGTGCCGTACGTGAAACCTGGGGGATCCGGCGATCTCACGTTCGCGGCGGGGGCGCTCTCGGTGGAAGTCTCCTTGAAAACGGCCAAGGGCACGCCTGCCGAGCCTCGTTCTGTCTCCCTGAACTGTCTTCTGGACGCGGATCAGGAAACGAACCTGGCGAAGCTCGACATCGGCGACTCCGGCACCGATAGCCCGGAGTCGCCGGCCTCGCCCGCATCCCCGTCCGCCGAGAAGCACGGTAAGGGCACCAAGATCGCGCCTGAGGTCGGCGCCAAGGCTGAGCCGCCGGCGTCGCCTGATGCCCCCCGTGCGTCGGTGATGTGACTGACGGCTTCAACCTGGCCGCGTATGTGGCCGGCTATGCCAATGTGACGAAGCTGCACGGAGCGACCAAGTTCCCTGTGGCCTGCTCACAGGTCCAGCAAGGGCCGACCACCGTCGATGTCTCCGAACCGGGTTTCTCGAATATCTATCAGGTCTCGACCGTCCTGCTCGACTACAAGGGAAAGACTCAGCTTCCACCCGCCAAGGGGACGTTCCTGACCTTCGGCTTCATGCCGACCACCGCGACCCTCGAAATGACGCAGATTCCCCTGGGACAGATGCTGACGGGACCCCGGACTACAACGTGAAATCGAAGCTGAGGTTCGACTGGGTGACCCTTACGAGCACGGGCGTCACGACCATCAACCTCGACCTCATGCTCAGACTCCGTGACGTCAAGGTGAACGGTGTGCCGCTGGACGTGGGCGACAACTGCCGGAGTTCCAAGCCTTTCACGCTGTCCCTGGAGGGCAAGATGAGGGCGCAGAACGGAGTCACGGAGGGCTACACGCTGGCGACTGGCGGTGCACTGACGGGATCGGTGACGCTCCCCCCGTTCAGCGGTTGCGGTGCCGCCGAAGACCTCGACCGTCTCTTCACCGCCTCACTGTCCGGTGTGCCCGGCTACGTCAAACAGGTCCAGGGATTCCCTTGCGTGGCTTCACTGCACACGCCGGGCACCGAGGACAGCGGCTGCACCGACGCGTACGAACCGGTGGACATCCCCAAGCCGACCCGCTGACCTCCCCGCTCCCCCCGAAGAACCGCCTCACCCATCAGCAGTACCCAGAACCCCGATCGCTACTGAATTGAGGGAACGATGAGACCTGCCCCGAAGACCTGGATCAAGGCCGCCGGCGCCACCGTCGCGTCCGCAGCACTGATCATGCCGCTGAGTGCGTCGCCGGCGGGTGCGGCCGCGGCCGCGACCCAGCTGAACGGCGGCTGGGCTCCGTTCGACCGGTGCCCGGTGGACGCCGGCGCCATGCTCGCGACCGACGGCGACACCGACGTCCCGCTGTGCGTGTCGTCCAGCTCGCCCAACGGCACGATCAAGCTCGGCAACGTCACGGCGACCACCGGGTCGACGAACCTCCAGTTCGGTGTCATCCAGCACCCCGCCGAGGGCACGTACACCGTGGTCCCGCCCGCTGCCGGCTCGATCATCAGCGGGAAGACCACGATCCCCGGCGGCCTGCTGGGCATCATGTGTCCCAGTAACGTTCCGGTGATCTCCGCGGTCTGCGGGCAGATCACCGACGCCACCCTCAACAAGGTGACCGCCACGGTCGAATCGGCCGGTACGCCGACCGACTTCAGCCTCGTGGCCGGGATCTCCTCCGGGCCGATCGTGTCGCTCCCCGTCAAGATCCGCCTGGACAACCCGCTGCTCGGGTCGAAGTGCTACATAGGCTCCAACAGCGCCCCGGTCGTGCTGCACCCCGGAAACCTCAGCGCCCCGACCCTGGCCGCCACCCGCTACAACGGCGACGGATCGGCCAACGCCGATGAGGGCTCGATCATCCAGCTCGGCCTGACCGGAGCCGCGCAGGGCGACAGCCAGTTCTCGGTGCCGAAGGCCAACGGCTGCGGCCTCGGCGGCATCCTCAGCTGGGCGATCGACCTCAAGGTCGGGCTGCCCGCCGGGGCGGGTTCGAACAACCTCGTCCTGAACGACGCCAAGACCTACACGGCCGGTCTCACCGCCCCGGGTCTGTCGGTGCCCAACGCCGGCAAGGAGCTCGCCCAGGCCTGGCACTCCGCGGTGAAGTAACCGCCGGGGGCAGGGCCGGGAAAGGCAAGGAGTCCGTCACGCTCGCTTCTTGTCACTTGGTGCGCGCCCGTGTGCCGTTCCACCGAGCCCGTCCCGACCGAAGGAAGCCTGGTCGGGGCGGGCTTCGGCGTGCCCGGGGGTAATTCCTCAGCTGGTCGCTCCCGAGCTCGAATGCCCTCACTTTTCGATAGGTTTCGCGCACCCATCACTCACTGGGCCACAAGAAAACAAGGCCGGGCGATTGTGGCGCAGAAAATTTGTGAACCGCTATTGCTAACCAAGGTTACTGACCCGTAGCGTCCCGCTTGGGCGGCTGGGAATAGCGTCCGTGCCTGATCGTCCGTAACACCTGGAGTCCTGGTCGCGACCCTCTTGACCCGGGATTCCTCCGGGAGTTCGGCGGCCGCGCGACCTTCCGGGCCGGGTACTCCCGCCGTCGAGATCGTGTGGCTCCGGCCCCGGACCGTGCGACCCGGCGGGAACGGAGCACTTGCGCAGTTGACGACAAACTCCCGGGCGGAGTTTGTCACTCGGTGACAAGTGATCCGCACAGAGATCAAAGTCCGACGATTTCCGCTGCTCAACGGCTTGTCCGGGCGGATTCATCGGACATAGCGTGCGCCTCCTGGTGCATGTGTGGCGAGTCGCCGTTGGGATTCACCGGAGCCGGAGCGCTGACAGATGACGTTGTTCACCACCACTTCGAGGGAGGGCTGATGGGAATCGAAGTAGTCGTCGAGGGTCTGACGAAATCCTTCGGCAAGCAGAACATCTGGCAGGACGTCAGCCTCACGCTGCCGGCCGGCGAGGTGAGTGTCATGCTCGGTCCTTCCGGCACCGGCAAGACCGTTTTCCTGAAATCCATCATCGGTCTGCTGAAGCCCGAGCACGGGCGCGTGCTCATCAACGGCGTAGACATGGTGAACAGCCCCGAGCGGCAGATCATGGAGACCCGGAAGCTGTTCGGGCTCATGTTCCAGGACGGCGCGCTCTTCGGGTCGATGTCCCTCTTCGACAACATCGCCTTCCCCTTGCGTGAACACACCCGCAAGAAGGAATCGGAAATCCGCCGGATCGTCATGGAGCGGATCGACATAGTCGGCCTCCTCGGCGCCGAGGACAAGCTGCCCGGGGAGATATCCGGCGGCATGCGCAAGCGGGCCGGTCTGGCCCGGGCGCTCGTCCTGGACCCGCAGATCATCCTCTGCGACGAGCCGGACTCCGGACTCGACCCGGTCCGCACCGCGTTCATCTCGCAGCTGCTGATCGACCTCAACGCGCAGATCGACGCGACGATGCTGATCGTCACCCACAACCTCGACATCGCCTCCACCGTCCCGGACAACATGGGCATGCTGTTCTGCCGCAACCTCGTCACCTTCGGGCCGCGCGAGGTGCTGCTGACCAGCGATCTGCCCGTCGTCTCCCAGTTCCTCGCCGGGCGCCGCGAAGGGCCCATCGGCATGTCGGAGGAGAAGGACGCCGCCACCCTGGCCGCCGAGGAGCTCAACGGCTACGGACAGGGCATCAGTTCGGCCAACGCCCCGCGCACCGTGGTGCCCCAGCTGGAGCCCTCCCCGGGCATGCCCGTACGGCAGGGCGCGCTGCGCCGCCGGGAGCGGGTCATGTCGATGATGGGGCAGCTGCCGGAGTCCGCCCGTACGGCCATCCTGAACAGCTACAGCCCGGCCGCCGGCGGTGGGCGCCCGTGACCGCCCCCATGCCGGTCCGGCCGCCAGGGCCGCCCGACCCGCCGGTGGACCGGGTGCCGGAGAAGGCGCCCGAGGTGCGACGCCCGAGCCGGCTGTTCGCCCCGCTGCGCGAGACCGGGAAGCTCTTCACCCTCGCCGGGACCGTGTGCCGCGAGACCTTCCGCCGGCCCTTCCAGGTGCGGGAGTTCATCGAGCAGTTCTGGTTCGTCGCCAGCGTCACGATCCTGCCCGCCGCACTCGTCTCCATCCCGTTCGGCGCGGTCATCGCCCTCCAGGTCGGCTCCCTCACCCAGCAGCTCGGCGCCCAGTCCTTCACCGGCGGCGCCAGCGTCCTCGCCGTCATCCAGCAGGCCAGCCCGATCATCGTGGCGCTGCTGGTCTCCGGCGCCGCCGGGTCCGCCATCTGCGCCGACCTCGGGTCCCGCAAGATCCGCGAGGAGCTCGACGCGATGGAGGTCATGGGCGTCTCACCGATTCAGCGCCTCGTCGTCCCGCGGGTGCTGGCCACCATGCTCGTGGCCGTCCTGCTGAACGGACTCGTCTCCGTGGTCGGCACGCTCGGCGGCTACTTCTTCAACGTGATCCTGCAGCACGGCACCCCGGGGCCTACCTGTCCAGCTTCTCCGCCCTGGCGCAGCTGCCCGACCTGTACATCAGCGAGATCAAGGCGCTGATCTTCGGCTTCATCGCGGGCATCGTCGCCGCCTACCGCGGCCTCAACCCGCGCGGCGGCCCGAAGGGGGTCGGGGACGCGGTCAACCAGTCCGTCGTCATCACCTTCATGCTGCTGTTCTTCGTGAACATGGTCCTCACGGCGATCTATCTCCAGGTCGTCCCCGCGAAGGGGAGCTGACCGATGTCGATGCTCAGCTGGCTCGACCGATCCGGTGACCAACTCACCTTCTACGTAAGGGCACTGGTCTGGATCCCGAGAACCCTGCGCCGCTACCTGAAGGAGGTGCAGCGGCTCCTGGCCGAGGTCGCCTTCGGCAGCGGCGGCCTCGGCGTCGTCGGCGGCACCATCGGCGTGATGATCGCGATGACGCTGGCCACCGGTACCGTCGTCGGCCTCCAGGGGTACGCGGCCCTCAACCAGATCGGCACCTCCGCCTTCACCGGCTTCATCTCCGCGTACTTCAACACCCGGGAGATCGCTCCCCTCGTCGCCGGGCTGGCCCTCTCCGCGACCGTCGGGGCGGGCTTCACCGCCCAGCTCGGCGCCATGCGGATCAACGAGGAGATCGACGGCCTGGAGTCGATGGGCGTGCGCTCGATGCCCTACCTCGTCACCACCCGGATCATCGCCGGCGTCGTCGCGATCATCCCGCTGTACGCGATCGGGCTGCTCTCCTCGTACCTCGCCTCCCGCTACGTCACCGTCCTGTTCAACGGGCAGTCGGCGGGCACCTACGACCACTACTTCAACCTCTTCCTCTCCCCGCAGGACGTACTGCTGTCGGTGCTCAAGGTGCTGATCTTCAGCGTGATGGTGATCCTCGCGCACTGCTACTACGGCTACCACGCCACCGGCGGACCCGCCGGGGTGGGGGTGGCGGTCGGCCGGTCGGTGCGCAACGCGATCGTCCTGATCAGCGTCACCGACTTCTTCCTCTCGCTCGCCATCTGGGGCGCCACGACGACGGTGAAGGTGGCCGGCTGATGAAGTCCACGCAGTCCACCCGCCGCAGGCTCGCCGGAGTGACCTTCCTGCTCGTGCCCGCCGTACTCATCTGGGTGTCCGTCTCGGTGTACAACAAGGACTTCACCGATGACGCCACGGTGACCGTGCGCACCGGAAGCGTCGGCAACGAGATGCACGACAACGCCGACGTCAAGCTTCGCGGAGTCGTCATCGGACAGGTCCGCAACATCACGGCCGACGGCGAGGGCGCCCGTCTCACCCTGGCCATCAAGCCCGACAAGCTCGACCGGATACCGGCCGACGTCACCGCCCAGATGCTGCCCACCACCCTGTTCGGCGAACGGTTCGTGGCGCTCGTACCCCCTGCCGTACCGTCCGCGCAGACCCTGCGGGCCGGAGCCGTCATCCCGCAGGACCGCTCCAGCAACGCCATCGAGCTGGAAGAGGTCCTCGACAATGTCCTGCCGCTGCTGACCGCGGTGAAGCCGGAGAAGCTCTCCGTCACCCTCAACGCGGTCTCCCAGGCACTCCAGGGACGCGGCGAGAAGCTCGGCGACACGCTCGTCAGGCTCGACGCCCACCTGCAGAAGTTCAACCCCCAGCTCCCCACGCTCAACGCCGACATCAAGGAGCTCGTGAAGGTGAGCAGGGTGTACGGGGACGCCGCACCCGACGTCCTGGACGCACTCACCGACTTCACCACCACCAGCTCCACCCTTGCCGACCAGCAGGCGCAGCTCGCCGACCTGTACGGGTCCACGACCGCGTCCGCGCAGGACGTGACCACGTTCCTCCAGGAGAACAAGGACAACCTGATCCGGCTCTCCGCCACGAGCAGGCCGACGCTTGAGCTGCTGGCGAGGTACTCCGACGAGTTCCCCTGCACCCTGCGGACCGTCGCCGGATTCGTGCCGGCGATGGACAAGGCGCTGGGCAAGGGCACCGGGCAGCCCGGTCTCCACGTCACCGTCAAGTCCGTGAAGTCCAAGGGGAAGTACGTCGCCGGCCGGGACACCCCGGTCTACGACGCGACCGGCGGACCGCACTGCTACTCGGTGCCGTACGTCGGAGCGACCGAGCCGACGGCCGCCGGACGCGCGGCCGGATCTCCCGCCCCCGGCGACAAGCGGACCGGCGACAAGCAGACCGGGACCGGGGCCGGGGCCACGGACACCTCCCTCGGCATGCCCAACTCCCCGCAGGAGAGCCGGCTCGTCAACGAGCTGGTCGCTCCCTCACTGAAAGTCCAGCCGCAGACCCTGCCCGACTGGAGCAGCGTGCTCATCGGTCCGGCCTTCCGCGGTGCGGAGGTGAAGCTCAAGTGAAGCGCCGCTCCCTCGCGGGACCGCTCGCGAAATCGATCGTCTTCATTCTGGTGACCGTCCTGGCCACCACCGTCCTCGGGCTGTCCATCGCCAACACCGGGGTCGGCGACACCACCACGTACAAGGCCAGGTTCACCGACGCCACCGGACTGATCGTCGGCGACAGCGTCCGGATCGCCGGGGTCAAGGTCGGGCAGGTCGAGTCGATCGAGGTGGCGGACAAGCGGCTCGCCGAGGTCGGCTTCGCCGTCCGCAAGGGGCGCAGGCTCCCCGCGTCGGTGACCGCCTCGATCAAGTACCTCAACATGGTCGGCCAGCGTTTCATCGACCTCGACCAGGGCGCCGGACCCGTCGGCCGGAGCTTCGCAGCCGGAGCGACCATCCCGCTCTCGCGCACCACACCGGCCCTTGACCTGACCCAGCTCTTCAACGGCTTCCAGCCGCTGTTCGAGGGCCTCTCCCCGCCCGACGTCAACCAGCTCGCGGGCTCCATCGTCCAGGTGCTCCAGGGCGAGGGCGGCACCGTCGACAGCATCCTCCAGCACGTCGGCTCCCTGACCAGCACGGTCGCGGCCAAGGACAAGGTGATCGGTGAGGTGATCAAGAACCTCAACACGGTCCTCAAGACCGTGAACGACCGGGAGGCCGGCTTCAACGACCTGGTCGACACGCTCCAGCAGCTGGTCACCGGCTTCTCCGGCGACCGCAAACCGCTCGGGGAGGCGGTCACCGCGATGGGCGCGCTCACCACGGTCACCGCCGACCTGCTGCAGGACGGCCGCAAGCCCCTGAAGGACGACATCAAGCAACTCGGGCGTCTCTCCGATCAGTTGGGCAAGGGAACCCCGCAGATCGAGAACTTCCTGAAGAAGACCCCGGCCAAGATGGAGGCGATCGGCCGCCTGGCGTCGTACGGCTCCTGGCTCAACCTCTATCTCTGCGAGGCCAAGGTCAGCGGTGTGACGACCGAGGACGGCAGTGCCCCGCCCACCGGCATCGCGATCACCCAGCCGAGGTGCCTGGCATGACAATCAGACCCCTGCGGGAACGCAACCCCGTCGCCATCGGCATCGTCGGACTCCTCGTCCTGGTCCTCGTCGGCCTCGCCGCCTACCGCGCCGACTCGCTGCCCTTCATCGGCGGCGGCACCACGTACACCGCCGACTTCACCGAGTCCGCCGGACTTGAGGACGGCGACGAGGTACGGATCGCCGGCGTCAAGGTGGGAGAGGTCACCGGAGTCTCGCTCGACGGGTCCGTGGTGAAGGTCAGCTTCCGGGTCAAGGACGCCTGGATCGGCAACTCCTCCACCGTGGGCATCGCCATCAAGACGCTGCTGGGCGACAAGTACCTCGCCGTCGATCCGCTCGGCACCGGGCCCCAGGACCCGGACCGGCGCATCACCGCGAGCCGCACCACCTCCCCGTACGACGTCACCCAGGCGTTCAACGGACTCGGCGAGACCATCGGGGACATCGACACCAAGCAGCTCGCCAAGAGCTTCGAGACGATCTCCGCCACCTTCAAGGACTCGCCGCCCGACGTGAAGAGCGCCGCCGACGGGCTCTCCGCGCTCTCGAAGACCGTCTCCGAGCGCGACGCCCAGCTGGCCACCCTGCTCAAGGGCAGCAAGCAGCTGACCAAGACACTCGCCCACAAGAAGAGCAGCTTCGAGACGCTGCTGGAGGACGGCAACCTGCTCCTCGGCGAGATCCAGGCCCGCCGCGACTCGATCCATCTGCTGCTCACCGGCACCCGGGACCTCGGCACCCAGCTCACCGGCCTGGTCGCGGACAACAACAAGCAGCTGAAGCCCACCCTGGACTCGCTCGGCCGGGTCACCGCCGTCCTGGTGAAGAACCGCAAGAGCCTCGACAAGGTGCTCTCGCTGGCCGGCTCCTACAACCGGCTCGTCGGCAACACCCTCGGCAACGGCCGCTGGCTCGACAACTACGTCTGCGGGGTCGTCCCGAAGGACTACCTGCCCGCGGGCACGCCCCCGGCGACCGGATGCATGCCACCCAAGCAGCAAGGCGGCCGCTGACATGAGACTCACGCGCATCGTCGGCATCGGCGCCGGACTCGCCGTCGTGGCCGTCGCGGCCAGCTCCGGTGTGATGGCCATGGACGACGCGGGGACGACGACCGTCACCGCCTACTTCGACCAGGCCACCGGCGTGTACGCCGGATCGGACCTGCGGATCCTGGGAGTGAAGGTCGGCACGGTCGAATCGGTGGAGCCGAAGGGCAAGGAGGTCAAGGTCACGCTCCGCGTCGACAAGGGCGTCAAGGTGCCCAAGGACGCCCATGCCGTGGTCGTCGCCCCCAGCCTGGTCGCCGACAGGTACGTCCAGCTCGCCCCCGCGTACGACGGCGGACCGGTGCTGGCGGACGAGGCCGAACTGCCCGCGTCGAACAACGCGACCCCGGTGGAGGTCGACCAGCTCTACGCCTCCATCACCGAACTCTCCACCGCGCTCGGCCCCGACGGGGCCAACGCCGACGGCGCGCTGGCCAAGCTCCTGGACACCGGAGCGAAGAACCTCGACGGCAACGGAAAGGCCATCGGGGACTCCATCGAGCAGTTCGGCAAGGCGACGAAGACCCTCGACAAGAGCAGTGGGAACCTCTTCGACACGCTGTCCTACCTGCAGACCTTCACCACCATGCTCAAGGACAACGACGGTGACGTCCGCGCCGCCGAGCAGCAGCTGAACTCGGTCACCGGGTTCCTGGCCGACGACAAGGAGAACCTCAGCGCGGCCCTGAAGGAACTCGGTACCGCCCTCGGCCAGGTCAAGACCTTCATCAAGAAGAACCGCGGCGCACTGAAGACGAACGTGGACGCCCTGGTCCCGATCACCCAGGCGCTGGTCGACCAGCGGGCCTCGCTCGCCGAGTCCATGGACACGCTGCCGCTCGCCGCGGACAACGTGATCCAGGCCTACGACCCGTTGAACCGCACCCTCAACGGGCGCACCAACCTCAACGAACTCTCCATGGGCGGACCGCTCACGGACGAGTCCACCGCCCTCAGCGGACTCTCGCCCGCGGACGCCACCCGGCAGAAGGCGCTGCCCTCGCTGCCGCTGCCCGCCGTCGGCACCGTCTACGGCACCCCCGAGAAGACCGCCACGCAGAAGAAGGGGGCGAAGCGATGAGCCGCGTCCTGCGCAGACCCGGCGCCCGCGCGACCGGCGTCGCCGCTGTGCTCGCGGTGGGCGTCGGGCTGGCCCTGATCGTCACCACGGTCGACCTGCCGACGTTCACCGGCATCGACCAGGTGCCGCTGCCCGGCGGCGCTGACCTCGGCGACCATCCCTACGAGATCACCGCCGAGTTCGGGGACGTACTCAGCCTCGCTCCGCAGTCCTCGGTGAAGGTCAACGACGTGGCCGTCGGCCGCGTCACCAAGATCTCCCTGGCCCAGGGCAGCTGGAACGCCAAGGTCACCATGCGGGTCAACGGCCGGATCAAGCTCCCCGCCAACGCCTACGCGCACCTGGAGCAGTCCAGCCTCCTCGGCGAGAAGTACATCCAGCTCTCGCCGCCCGCGGCCGGCACCGCCAAGGGCGCACTCGCCGACGGGGACCGCATCCCGCTCACCCGGACCAACCGGAACCCGGAGGTCGAGGAGGTGTTCGGCGCCCTGTCGATGCTCCTCAACGGCGGTGGCATCAACCAGCTCAAGACCATCAACACCGAGCTCAACAAGGCCCTCACCGGGCGGGAACCCCAGGTCCGCTCCATGCTCAGCCGGGTCAACACCCTCGTCACGAACCTGGACGACAACAAGGGGGACATCACCGACGCCCTCGACGGCGTCAACCGGCTCTCCGCCACCCTCGCCACCCGCAAACAGGACGTCGGCACCGTGCTGACCAAGCTCAGCCCCGGCATGAAGGTCCTGGAGAAGCAGCGCGGCTCGCTCATGACCATGCTGAGCTCGCTCGACACGCTCTCCACCGTCGCCGTCGACACGGTCAACAAGAGCAAGGCGGACATGGTGGCCGACCTCAAGGCTCTCGCCCCCACCCTCCAGGCTCTCGCCGACTCGGGCCAGGACCTCCCGGACTCCCTCCAGGTGCTGCTCACCTACCCGTTCACGGACGAGGTGCTGCGCGGGGTGAAGGGCGACTACCTCAACGTCTACCTGGACGTGACGGCCGTGCCCGGCACCCAGATCATCCCGCCGCTGGAACCGGCCGGCTCCACGCCGCCCGCCGTCGCGGGCAGCACCGCCAAGAAGTCCGGCGCGGCACTTCCGCTGCCGCTTCCCTCGGTCACCACCCCGGCCACGGAAGGGAGCAGCCGATGATCACCATGGCCACCCGGCTCAAGAACATCGCCTTCCTGATCATCGCGGTGCTCGTCCTTGGCTATCTCGGAGTGCGCTACGCCGACCTCGGCCACTACATCGGCCTGCGCAGCTACTACACCGTCAAGGTCCAGCTGCCGCAGACCGGCGGCCTGTTCACCCACTCCAACGTCACCTACCGCGGCGTCTCCGTCGGCCGGGTCGGACCGATCGAGCTGACCGACGACGGGGTGGAGGCCGAACTGCGCATCGAGAAGGACGCCCCGCCCATCCCGGACAGCCTGAAGGCCGTCGTCGCCAACCTCTCGTCGGTCGGCGAGCAGTACGTCGACCTGCGGCCGACCCGCACCGAGGGCCCGTACCTGGCGAACGGTTCCGTGATCGACCAGGCCGACACCACCATTCCGGCGCCCGTCACCGACGTCCTCACCAGCGTCGACGATCTCGCCGGCTCCGTCGACCTGGAGTCGCTGCGCACGGTCGTCGACGAATTCGGCACCGCCTTCGAGGGGCGCGGCGACGACCTCCAGGTGCTGCTGGACACCAGCAGCGACTTCGTCCAGGCGGCCGACGACGCACTTCCGGTCAACACCAAGCTGATGATCGACGGCAAGACCGTGCTGCGCACCCAGGCCGAACAGGGCGAGGCACTCAAGGGCTTCGCCTCCGGCGCCAAGGAACTGGCGGCCGAACTCAAGGGGTCCGACACCGATCTGCGCAAGCTGATCGCCGTCACCCCGGACGCCACCGGCCAGATCAGCGGCCTGCTTCGGGACCTCGACCCGAGCTTCGGTGTCGTCGTCGCCAACCTCCTCACCACCTCGGACGTCGCCGTCACCCGGCAGCGCGGACTGGAGGAACTGCTGGTGAAGGTCCCGGCCGTCGCGGCCGCGGGCGCCAGCGCGGTCGACGAGAACGGTGCCCGGTTCGGCATGTCGGTCACCTTCTTCGAGCCGCTGCCCTGCACCTCGGGCTACGGCTCCACCACCTATCGCAACGGGCTCGACGTCTCCGCCGGTCCCTCGCTCAACACCAAGGCCCGGTGCACCTCTTCACCCGGTACCGGCGTCAACGTCCGCGGCAGCGCCAACGCCCCGAAGGGCGGCCCCGTGCCCGAACCCGCCAGGCCCGGCTCGATGCTCCTCGGCGACGACAGGGCGGACCGGCTCCCCGGAGCACTCGGCGTCACCGCGGACACCGCCCCGGCCGCCGACGGAATGGCCGGACTGCTGGGACTCGGCCAGGGAGAGCGCTCATGACCACCCGTACGAGAACGCTGGGCGGCTGGGCCGTCCTGCTCGCCGCGGCACTGATCTGCGCACTCGGCGGCTGGTCGTACGCCCAGGCGCGCGGTGACGGCGACCTGGCCTACGCCAAGAGCCGGGACACCGCGCTGGCCGACGGGAAGCGGCACCTCGCCAGGCTCAACAGCCTGGACGGCAAGGACGCCAGGAGCGTGGACGCCGGCCTCGGCGCCTGGCTCGCCGCCTCCACCGGCCCGCTGCACGACCAGCTGAAGCGGACCCGGAGCAAGGACGCGACCGAGCTGACGAAGTCCGCCTCCACCGCGAAGGGGGAGGTCACCGACGCGGCGCTCACCGCGCTCGACGAGCGGACCGGTACGGCGGAGATGATCGCGACCGTCGACGTCGAGGTGACCCCGCGCACCGGCAAGGGCGGCACCGAGCGCAAGCGTTTCGAGGCGACCCTTGCCCGGACCGCGGACGGCTGGAAGGTCAAGGCACTGACGGCGATACCGGTCGGGAGCGGCACATGAGGCGGCAGTCAGGGACGGCGGTCGTGAGTACCGCCACGGACCCGCAGGACCTCGCGGAACTCGACGCCAGCGCGGACCGGGTGGACCCGGCCGGGCCCGAGGCTAACCGGCCGGAGCCCGCTGAACCCACGCCCGGTCCGGGCCGCCGCCGGCTGCGCGTCGTCGCCGGGATCCTGGTCGTCGCGCTGCTCGTGGCGGGCGGCGGACTGTTCGCCAAGGGCCGTCAGCTGCGTGACACCCCCGCCACCTCCAACGCGGCGCTGACGGACAGCGCGGCGACCACCCGGGTGGCGGGAGACGTCACCAACGCGCTCGGCAAGGCCTTCTCCTACAGCCCCTCCGCCACCGCCGTCACCAAGGAGTCCGCGAAACAGGTGCTGGCGGGCAAGGCGCTCCAGCAGTACGCGGCACTGTTCGGGCAGGTCGAGAAGCAGGCCGCCGACCAGAAGCTCACCCTCACCACACATGTGGTGCGCGCCGGAGTGACCCGGCTGACCCACGACAGCGCGCACCTGCTCGTCTTCCTCGACCAGGTCTACGAGCGCCAGGGCAAGGCCGCCAGCACCGCGGCGGCGCAGCTCTCGGTCACCGCCCAACTGCGCGACGGGCGCTGGACGATCGTCGAGATCACCTCCAGATAGCGCGTCACCTCAAGGCAGCGCAGCGCGCACGCACGACAGCACCGCATCGCACGACGCGGCACAGAGCCGGCAGGGGAGAGGCAGCAATGGCACGGGTACGGATGACGAGGAATCCGCTGGTGGCGGCGGCGATCGTGCTGACGGTCGCGGCGGCCGGCGCGGCGGGCTGGGGCGGCGTGTCCCGGTACCAGGCATCGCACGACGGCTCGGCGGCGTACGCGCAGGCCCGCGACGACGCGCTGGCCGCGGGCGAGCAGGCCGTGCAGAACATGAACACGCTCGACCACCAGAGGCTGGACCAGGGCCTGGACAGCTGGGAGGAGTCCACCACCGGCGATCTGCACCAGCAACTCGTCGACGGGCGGGACGCGTTCGTGAAGCAGATCCAGCAGGCGAAGACGGTGAGCACGGCCAAGGTGCTGTCCGGCGCGGTCACCGAGCTCGACGACCGGGCCGGCAAGGCCGGGGTCATGGTGGCGCTGCGGGTGACCGTGACCGCGCCGAAGGGCAAGCCCGCGGTGAAGGAGAGCCGGATGCTGGGGCAGCTCACCCGCACCACCGAGGGGTGGAAGCTCAGCGCCCTCGGCCAGGCGCCCGTCGGCAACACGGCCTCCTGAGCCACCGACTCCCACCCGCACCGAGAGGATCCCGGACATGTCGACGACCCGTCACCTCGTCAACAGGCAGCGCCGCCTGGCCACCGTCGCCGCGGAACGCACCGCCACGCCCACCACCGTCCGCCGGCCCGCCGAGCCGGACACCGAGGCCGGGACGACCGCGCAGGAGAGCGCCGCCGACGACGCCGTCGAACCCGGCGCGGAACCGGCGCCGGACGAGCCGCCTTCCAGGCGGCGGCCGTCCCGGCTCCGGATCACCCTGCCCGCCGTGCTGTGCGCCCTGACCGTGCTGCTCGGCGCCCTCGCCGCCTGGGAGTTCACCTCGGCCGCAAGCCTGCGCGACGACCCGAGCCGGCAGAACACCTCGCTCACCGACATCGGCCGCACCAGCGAGGTGAAGGGGCAGATCACCGAGGCGGTCGGCGCGGTGTTCTCGTACAACTACGCCTCGCCCGCCAAGGCCGACACCGCGGTCAAGAAGTATCTGGTCGGCAAGGCAGTCCAGCAGCACAAGGCCATGCTCGCCGACGTACGGGCCCAGGCGCCCAAGCAGAAGCTCGTGCTCACCACCACCGTCACCGAGAGCGGCGTGGAGCTGCTGGACGGCGACCGGGCCCGGCTGCTGGTCTTCGCCGACCAGAGCAACACCCGTACCGGTAAGTCGGCGGAGACGACCTACGCGGCGGCCATGTTCGCCGTGGACGCGGTCCGCCGCGACGGAGCCTGGCGGATCTCGGCCATCGACACGTTCACCCGGTGATCCGGGGAAGAGGGGAGCACGCATGAGGTTCAACGGCACCGTGCGCCGCGGACTCGGCGGCACCGCAGCCGCCGTCGCCGCGATGGCAGCGCTCACCGCGTCCCAGGCGCCGGGACTCGTCGCGCACCAGGAGTCACCGAAGCAGCGGCAGGAGACGGACGAGGTCAAGTGGTCCGAGGTGGCCAACGACGACTCCTACCACACCGAACTGCCGCCGCTGAAGAGCCCCGAGCCGCCGAAGGCGGGCGAGAAGCGGAGCCCGGCCGTCGTCAGGTCGTGGGCCGAGGCGGGCGTCCCCGCCACCGTGCTCGCCGCCTACCGCAAGGCGGAGAGCTCCCTGGGGCGCAGCGACCCGGGCTGCGGGCTGCCGTGGCAGCTGCTGGCGGCCATCGGCAAGGTCGAGTCGGGACACGCGGGCGGCGGCCGGGTCGACGCCCACGGCACGACGCTCTCGCCGATCCTCGGACCGGTGCTCAACGGTGCGGGCTTCGCCGACATCCCGGACACCGACGGCGGTGCGTACGACGGGGACAAGACCTTCGACCGGGCGGTCGGCCCGATGCAGTTCATCCCGTCGACCTGGGCGCACTGGGGGAGGGACGGGAACGGCGACGGGCGCAGCGACCCGAGCAACGTGTACGACGCGGCCCTGGCCGCCGGGTCCTACCTGTGCGCCGGGCCGCGTGACCTGAAGGTGCGGGCCGATCTCGACCGCGCGATCCTCAGCTACAACCACTCGGACACCTATCTGCGCACCGTGCTGTCCTGGCTGGAGTTCTACCGCAAGGGCACCCACCCGGTGACCGACGGCGAGGGCCCCGTGCCCAGGAGCCCCGGCGCCGGCGGCCCGGCCGAGCCCGAACACCCGGTGGGCGGGAGCGGCGGCGACAAGGGCGGCGGCATCGAGGTCGGCCCGCAGCCCGGCCACACGAAGCACCCGACGACTCCGGGCTCACCGGAGCCCACCCCCGGCGAATCGGGCTCCCCGGACCCGAGCCCCTCACCCGATCCGACCGACAGCGGATCCGCCACACCCGACCCCACCGACAGCCCCGGCCCGACCACCACCCCGGACCCGGACCCGAGCACCACGAAGCCCGAGCCGGGCTGTACCACGGGGTCCCCGTCACCGTCGCCCAGCGACACCACCGGGGCCACCGGGTCGCCGTCACCGGACCCCACCGGGACCGACGAGCCCTGCTCCACGCCCACGGTGCCGCCCGCCGCCGACTGAGCCCCCGGGCCCGCCGGTCAGCCGTCCGGCGACAGCACCGCGGCCAGGTCGTACCGCACCACCTCTTCCAGCTGCGCGTACGTGCAGCTTTCGGGGGTGCGGTCCGGCCGCCACCGGCGGAACTGCGCCGTGTGCCGGAACCGGTCACCCTCCATGTGGTCGTACGCCACCTCGCAGACCCGCTCCGGGCGCACCGGCACCCACGACATGTCCTTCTTGCCGGACCACCGGCTCGGGGTGCCGGGCAGCCGGGCGTGCTCGTGCGCCGCGGCGTCCGCCCAGGAGCCCCAGGGATGGCCGGCGACATCCGTGAGCAGGGGCTCCAGCTCGGTGATGAGCTCCGCGCGGCGCTTCATCGGGAACGCCGCACAGACCCCCACGTGCTGCAGGACTCCCTCCTCGTCGTACAGGCCGAGGAGCAGCGAGCCGACGACCGGCCCGCTCTTGTGCAGGCGGTACCCCGCCACCACGCAGTCGGCGGTCCGCTCGTGCTTGATCTTGTACATCACCCGGGTGTCCGGCCGGTAGGGCAGATCCAGCGGTTTGGCGACGACCCCGTCGAGCCCGGCCCCCTCGTACTGTTCGAACCACTGCTGGGCGACGGCCGGGTCGGTGGTCGCCGGGGCGAGGTGGACCGGGGCCGACACGTCGGACAGTGCCGCCTCCAGCACCGCCCTGCGCTCCGCCTGCGGCGTGGCGAGCAGCGAGTCGTCGCCGACCGCGAGGACGTCGAAGGCGACCAGACTGGCCGGGGTCTGCTCGGCGAGCATCCGTACCCGGGAGTCGGCCGGGTGGATGCGCTCACTGAGCCGGTCGAAGTCGAGCCGCCCGTCGTACGCGATCACGATCTCCCCGTCGATCACGCAACGCGGCGGGAGGTTGTCCCGGACCGCGGTGACCAGCTCGGGGAAGTAGCGGGTGAGCGGCTTGCCGGTGCGGCTGCCGATCACCACCTCGTCGCCGTCCCGGTGCACGATCGCCCGGAAGCCGTCCCACTTGGCCTCGTAACTCATGCCCGGCGGGATCCGGGACACGGACTTGGCGAGCATCGGCTTCACGGGCGGCATCACCGGCAGGTCCATGCTCCGATTGTGGACCGTCCCGCGACCGGAGTCTCCCGATATGCGGCATATGTGCGCCCGGCCTACCGTGGCCGACATGGCAGCAGCGGTCAAAGCGGTGGAGCTGGAAGCAGGCGGGCGGGCCGTCCGGCTGTCCAACCCGGACAAGGTCTACTTCCCGGAGAAGGGCTACACCAAGAGGGACGTGGCCGAGTACTTCATCGCCGTGGGCCCGGGGATCATCCGCGCCCTGCGCAACCGGCCGACGACCCTCCAGCGGTTCGTGGACGGTGTCCAGGGCGAGTTCTTCTACCAGAAGCGGGCCCCGAAGAACCTTCCCGAGTGGATTCCCACGGCCGAGATCGCCTTCCCCAGCGGCCGCCCCGCCCGCGAGATCTGTCCCACCGAGGTGGCCGCCGTCATCTGGGCGGCCAACCTGGGGACCCTCACCTTCCATCCGTGGCCCGTCCGGGGCGGAGACACCGACCACCCCGACGAACTGCGCATCGACCTCGACCCTCAGCCCGGCACGGACTACGCCGACGCGGTGCGGGCCGCCCACGAGCTGCGCTCCGTCCTGGAGGACCACGGGGTGCGCGGCTGGCCCAAGACCTCCGGCGGTCGCGGCATCCATGTCTTCGTCCCCATCGAGGCCCGCTGGACGTTCACCGAGGTCCGCCGCGCGACCATCGCGGCGGGACGCGAACTGGAGCGCCGGATGCCGGACCGGGTGACCACCGCCTGGTGGAAGGAGGAGCGCGGCGAACGGATCTTCGTCGACTTCAACCAGACCGCCCGGGACCGCACGATCGCCTCCGCCTACTCGGTACGCCCCTTTCCGCACGCCCCCGTCTCGGCGCCGCTGCGCTGGGAGGAGATCGACGACGCCGAACCGCGCGACTTCGACATCCGGACCATGACGACGAGGTACGCGGAGCTGGGCGACGTGCACGCCGACATGGACCAGGAGGCCTTCCGGATCGACGCGCTGCTGGAGCTGGCCGACCGGGACGAGAAGGAGCGCGGCCTCGGCGACATGCCGTACCCGCCGGAGTACCCGAAGATGCCCGGCGAACCCAAGCGGGTTCAGCCGAGCCGCGCCCGGCACGACGAGGACGGCGACGCATGAGTGAACCCGGCCCGGACCCGGCCGCGCCCGGTCCCGGGTCCGCCCCGCAGCACGGCGCGCACGGCAGGCCGCAGAGCCGAGGACAGCGCTGGGCGGCCTACAAGGACTCGCCGTACTTCCCGGCGACGGTCCTGCTGTTCATCCTCGCGGCCGCCGCCGGGCTCTTCGCCGGCTCGTACACGTATGCGATGGCCAACCCGACCCCGCACCGGATTCCGGCCGCCGTGGTCAGCCTGGAGGAGACCGCCCGCGGCAAGGAGTTCGTCACCGGGATGGACAAGGCGCTCGACGCGTCCCTGGACATCCACAGGTACGACACCGTCGCCGCGGCGCGCGAGGCCCTGGAGGAACAGGAGGTCTTCGCGATCGTGCGGCCCGGCCCCCGGGGGGTGGCGATGGACGTCGCCGGCGCGTCGGGCGCCGCGGTCGCGCAGCTGCTCGCCGAGTCAGCGGTGAAGGTGGGGGGAGCGCTCGACGTCCCGGTCGCCGTCGCGGACGTCAAACCGCTCCAGAAGGGCGACCCGCGCGGCCTCGCGCTCTTCTACATCTCGCTCGCCGCCGTGATCATCGGCTTCGTCGGCGCCATCCAGCTGAGCGTGCACGCCCGTGCACTGATCCCGCTGGAGCGGATCGCCTTCACGATCGGGTACGCGCTGCTCGGCGCGTTCGCCATCGCGGCGGTGGTGGACTGGTGGCTGGGCGCGGTCGACCTGCCCTTCTTCGAGTCCTGGATGATCCTCGCGTTCACGATGTTCACCTCGGGCATGGTCTTCACCATGTTCAACACCCTGCTGGGGCGCTGGGCGATGATCCCGACCTGGGGTGTGATGGTGCTTCTGGGGAACCCGTCCTCCGGCGGAGCGGTCTCCTGGCCGCTGCTGCCGTCGCTGCTCGGGCACATCGGGCGCTGGCTGCCGCCCGGCGCCTCGGTCAACGCCCAGCACACCGCCGTCTACTACCAGGGGTACCAGCGGATCTTCCCGTTCCTGGTGCTCGCGGTCTGGGCGCTGGTCTCCTGCACCGTCTTCTGGGTGTGGCGCCACCGGCACCCGGGAGGCCGCGACCACATGCCTCAGCATGCGGCCGCGGCCACCTGAACCGTTCCCGGACGCCGCTGCTACAGCTCCTTGATCCGGATGTCCCGGTAGGAGATCACGTCCGAGGTGCTGTGGACCTGGAGCCCGATGTACCCGGAGGCGTACCGCCGGCCGTCGGTGCCCGGGTCGTCGCCCCGCGGCGGCTCGAAGACCTGACCGCCGTTGTTGTCGAATTCGTTCAGCAGGACACCGTTGCGGTAGATCGAGTAGTGCTGGTCCACCACGCGGATCTCGTAGTCGTTCCAGCTGCCCTTGGGCGTGACCCCGGCGCCGCCGAGACCGACCCGGTCGAATCCGTACACGGAACCGGTCTTGTACATGTCGCCGTCCGGCCGGTCGTTGATCTGGATCTCATGGCCGTACTTGATGGCGACCCACTCCGGATTCGGCTCCTCCGGGTTGTCGTGGACGTTCGGGAAGCGGACGAAGACACCGCCGTTGGCGTTGCCCGTGCCGGGCGCGTCGTCCCGGAACTGGAGCTTCAGCGAGAAGTCCCCGTACTGCCGGCCCGGGAACCACAGCATGCCCATGCCGTCCACCGTGGTGGAGCTGGTGATCGCGCCGTCCGCCTCGTTCAGCGCGAACTGCCCGCCACCCACCTGCTGCCACTTGGCGAGCGAGGCGGCCGTGCCGTCGAAGAGCTTGCGGTAGCCCTCGTCCTGGCCCGGCTTGCCGATCGCCGACTGCTTGGCGGCCTTGTAGATCTTCTTCTGCTCGCGGGCGTCGATCACCCCGGCGGTGAGCAGCTTGTCGAGGACCTTGTCGACGTGCTTGAGGAACAGGGCCTGCGAGGACCAGTCCTTCTCGTCCTCGATCAGCTCGTTGATCGTGCAGCGATTACCGGTGATCCGGTTGGGGACCCCGGTGTCGACGGTGCCGACGATGACGGTGAGCCGCTCGTCGAACTCCGGGCAATCGGGCGCCGGTACGCCGCCGCTCTGCGCGATGGTGAACGACGTCTTCTTCGCCTCGGAGGTGTTGCCCGCCTTGTCCGTGGCCCGGTGGGCGACGGTGTGGTAGCCGACGCGGTCGACGATGACCGTGCCGGAGTAGGCGAGGTAGGGGCCGCCGTCGAGGGAGTACTCGACCTTGTCCACCCCGGTGCCGGCGTCGGTCGCGGTGACCGTCACCTTGGCGCTGGTGAGGTAGGCGCCGTCCGAGTTCTTCTCGCCCTCGGCCTTCGCGGAGGTCTCCGGCGGCGTGGTGTCCTCGGTCGGCGGCTCGACGACGGTGAAGTCCACCGCCTTCTCGGCGGCCGCGTTGCCCGCCTTGTCGGTGGCGCGGTAGCGGACCTTCTGTGCCCCCACCTCGTGCACCATCACCGGCGCGGTGTAGGGCTGCCAGGCGCCGTCCGCACCGAGCGCGTACTCGATGGTGTTGACGCCTGAGCCGGTGTCGGAGGCGGTCACGGTGACCGTCGCCATGCCCAGGTAGCGCCCCTGGTCGTCCTTCTCACCGGAGACGGTCGCCGAGGTCTCCGGCGCCGTCGTGTCGTCCGTCGGCGGTGCGGCGACGGTGAATTCCGCCGTCTTCTCGGCGGCCGCGTTGCCCGCCTTGTCGGTGGCGCGGTAGCGGATGGCGTGCGCGCCGACCTCGTCCACCACGACCGGCGCGGTGTACGGCTGCCAGGCGCCGTCCGTCCCGACCGCGTACTCGACGGTGTCGACGCCCGAGCCCTCGTCGGTGGCGGCGACGGTGACGGTGGCCTGACCGATGTAGGCGCCGTCGGCGTTCTTGTCGCCGTCGACCTTCGCCGAGGTCTCGGGCGCGGTGGTGTCCTCACCGCCGCCGCCGTCGGTCACGGTCAGGATGCCCTGCATGGCCTCGTGCCCCGGCATGGTGCAGTGGTAGAAGTACCGGCCGGGCGTGAGCGTGACCTCCGCGGTCTGCTTGCCGCCCTTGGCGTCGCCCGGGTTGGCCAGCAGGTTCAGCGGCACGTCGTTGTTGAACTCCGGGTCCGACACGCTGAAGGTCAGCGTGTGCGGCATGCCGCTGGTGTTCCCGGTGGCCTCACTGTTCTCGAAGACGATGGTCGCCTTGCCGGCCACCGCCGTCTTCGGCGCGGAGAGATAGTGGTCGATGGGGTTGCCGGCCGTCCAGTTGAGCACCTGGTCGGCTGCCGCGTCGACGGGCGTGGACGTACGGCCGTACGCCGCCGTCGACGTCAGCCCCAGCACCATCAGGAGCGATCCCAGCAGCGCGAGCCACAGCCGCGCGGGCCGCGAACGCCTTCGGAACAAGATCGAACGGTGTCTCACTGCACTGCCGCCTTCCTGGCCAGATCCTTGACGGCCGGGGTCGGTGCGCCGCCCTTGTACGTCACACGCCACAGCGCGGACTTGGAGTCGGAGGTGAAGAAGCCGCGCCCGTAGTCCAGGACGTACAGCGAACCGTCCGGCGCGAACTTCCAGTCCATCAGGTTGCGGATGCCGTCCGCGCCGACCGGGATGATCTCCTTGAGCGACTCGGCGTGCGTGGGCAGTCCGCCCTTGCCGACCGTCTTCGGGTCGGTGAGCACGGCGTGCCGCGGCTGGGTGTCGTCGTAGAAGTCACCGACGAACCACTTGCCGTCCCAGTAGGAGGGCCACTTGTCGGCGCCCGCCTTCGGGTCGTACCGGTAGACCGGGCCGTTCATCGTGGCCTGGCCGCCGCCCTTGAGCCAGGGCAGGAGTTCCTTCTGGTCCTCCACCTTGTAGCTCGGGATGCCGTTCTCGTCGCGCGGGTAGTCCACGCCGCCGCCCTGCGGCGAGTACCAGATGGTGTTGGAGGTGATCGGCGGCAGGTTCACCAGACCGTTGTTGTTCGGCGACTCGTTCTTGGGGTGGTCGCAGTCGTACCAGCCGAGCGGCTTGCTCGGATCGGGCAGATTGCGGTCCCGGTAGGGCTGCTTGTTGCCCATGCAGTACGGCCAGCCGTGGTTGCCCGCCTTGGTGATCGCGGCGAACGTGTCGTACTTGGCCGGGCCCCAGGTGGTGCTCGGCGCGCCCGCGTCGGGGCCGACCCAGCCCGCGTACAGCGTGTCGGTCGTCTTGTCGACGGCGATCCGGGCCGGGTTGCGCACGCCCATCACGTAGATCTCGCCGCGGGTCTTGCCGCCTCCCTCGTCCGTCTCCTTGCCGGTGAAGAGGTTGCCCTCGGGCAGGGTGTAGGTGCCGTCGTCCTCGGGGTGGATCCGCAGGATCTTGCCGTTGAGGTTGTTCGTGTTGCCCGCGGTGCGCCGGGCATCGGCGAACGAGACGCCCTTGTAGTTCGGCTCCGGGTTGTTGCCGGAGTAACCGTCGCTGAAGCCGGAGGAGTTGTTGTCACCGGCCGCGATGTACAGGTTGCCCTTGGAGTCCCAGGCCATGCCGCCGCCCGCGTGGCAGCAGCTGTGGATCTGGACCGGCCAGTGCAGCAGCACCTTCTCGGACGAGAGGTCCAGCTTGTTCGTCGCCAGGTCGAGTGTGAACCGGGAGACCTGACGGACCGCCATCTGCTTGTCGCGGTCGATCTTGTCGTGGGGTGTGTAGTGCAGGTACACCCAGCCGTTCTTCTCGAAGTCCGGGTCGAGCTCGATGCCGAGCAGGCCCTCCTCGACCTTGACGAGCTCGTCGCCGCCGCCCTTGTTGCCGAAGACCGTCAGGGCACCGGCGAGGGTGACCTTCTTGGTCTTCGGGTCGTAGACGTGGATCTGGCCAAGACCCTTTCCGACGTTCGGGTCCTTCCAGTCGGTGACGACCGGCACGCTGCTGTCGGCGCCGCCGCGGCCGATGTACAGCACCCGTCCGTCGGGGGCCGTCACCAGTCCGTGCGGTTCGCCGATCTGGTCGTTCTGGCCGGGCTGGTTGGGCTGAGTGACCCGCTCCGCCTTGTAGTTGGAGGTGATCGTCGCCTTGCAGTCGGCCTGCGAGATCCGGGTCGTCCAGTCCAGCGCTCCGCGCAGGTGGTCGCGGAAGTCGGCCTCGGCGAAGCTGTCGACCGTACCGCCCATCGCGGTGTAGAAGGACCGGCCGCCGTCGTAGTCACGGCACCAGGAGACCGGGTGGTCCCAGCCGTTGGCGCTCGCTCCCGGCTTGTACGTGATCTCCCGGACGCGCGCCACGGTGTGCACGTCGCCGGACGGGTTCTCCGTCCAGTTCAGCCACTTGTCCGGACGCTTCCACTCCAGTGGGAGGTTCTTGGTAGCCGGGTGCTGCCGGTCGCCGATCTCCACCGTCGCACGCTGTACGGAGGTGGGACTGTCGGCGGCGGGGCGGGCCCCGACCAGACCGGTGAACCAGTCCGAGTACGGCTCGGTACGTGCCGCGTCATGGATGCCGAGGAAGCCGCCGCCGGCCTTCATGTACGACTCGAGACCGGCCTCCTGCTCCGGGTCGAGGACGTCGCCGCCGCCGGTCAGGAAGACGACGGCGTTGTACTTGCCGAGCTGCTTGCCGTTGGTGAAGACGGCCGCGTCGTCGGTGGCCACGGTCTTGAACCGGCCCGCCTCCGGACCGCTGAGCCCGATCTTCTCGATCGCCGCGATACCGGCGTCGACGGTCGGCGACTCCTCGGTCGCCGAGGCATGGAAGACGAGCACCTTGACGTTCGCGCCGCCGGGCGGCGACGGCAGGGACAACGTTGTCGACAAGGACTCGGTCGGTCCGGGATACGGCCTGGCACTGGCGGCGTTGCCGCCGAGCAAGGATGCGGTCAGTGCGCCGGCCGCCACGGCCGCCGCAAGTCCGCGTCGCGATCTGGACCTGTGATGTGGTGTGCGCTGCATGTGGTCACCCACCCCTCTTTGGTCACTGCAACAGCGCATGAAGCTAGACCTCTTTTCGCGACTCGCCAATAGCTATGGCAGCAATGAAACGAACTTTGTCCTTAGTGTGGATAAACGGAGATCCCCGGGCTACGGTGTGGCCCGTCCCGGAGGACCACCGTCCTTGGCGGAGTCGACCTCCGCGACCTGGCCGCCTCCGCGTCGCGCGCCGCAGTTGTCTTGACTGTCTTTGCAACACCCGTCCAACAGTGGGGAGTTCGACATGGACCGAAGGAGCTTCAACCGGCGGATTCTGATGGGCGGTTCAGTCGCGGCAGCGACCGGCGTGACATCGTTGTCCCTCGGTGCGATCGAGGCCACCTCGGCCGAGAACCCGCCGCGCACCGCCCCCGCGGGAGGCGTGGTCCGCCATCTCAAGATGTACGCCGAGAAGCTGGCGGACGGTCAGATGGGGTACGGGTTCGAGAAGGGGAAGGCGTCGATCCCCGGCCCGCTCATCGAGATCAACGAGGGCGACACCCTGCACATCGAGTTCGAGAACACGATGGACGTGGCGGCCAGTCTCCACGCGCACGGCGTCGACTACGACATCGCGAGCGACGGCACCCGGATGAACAAGAGCATCGTCGAACCTGGCGGCACCCGTACGTACACCTGGCGCACCCACGCCCCGGGCCGGCGCAGTGACGGCACCTGGCAGCCGGGCAGCGCGGGTTACTGGCACTACCACGACCACGTCGTCGGCACCGACCACGGCACGGGCGGCATCCGCAACGGGCTCTACGGACCGGTGATCGTCCGGCGCAAGGGCGACATCCTGCCGGACAAGACGATCACGATCGTCTTCAACGACATGACGATCAACAACAAGGCCGCCGACAAGAGCCCCGACTTCGAGGCCACGGTGGGTGACCGGCTCGAAGTCGTCATGATCACGCACGGCGAGTACTACCACACCTTCCATGTCCACGGTCACCGCTGGGCGGACAACCGCACGGGCCTGCTCACCGGGCCCGACGACCCGACCCGGGTGATCGACACGAAGATCGTCGGGCCAGCGGACTCCTTCGGCTTCCAGGTCATCGCGGGCGAACACGTGGGCGCGGGCGCGTGGATGTACCACTGCCACGTGCAGAGCCACTCCGACATGGGCATGGCCGGGATGCTGCTGGTGGCCAAGGCGGACGGGACGGTACCGGGGCACGAGGCGCACGCCATGTCCTCGCACGACGCGATGAAGCCGGACGCGATGAAGCCGGACGCGAAGAAGCCGGCCGCGATGAAGCCGGCCGCGACGAAGCCGGCCGCCCCGAAGACGCCCGACAAGGCCGCGTCGCACGACGGTCACTAGTGCCTGCTCAGTCCTGACGACGAGGACCTCGTCGTCAGGACGGCCACCACCCACCCGCTGAGCAATCCGCAAACCGCTCGCCCGACGCGGCGTCACCTGCCCACGCACCAAACTCTGGACGGAGTCCACCGACCCCGGCCACCACGCCGGACTCGACCGGATCGAGCGTGTCCTGGACCGTTTCCCCGACCGGACATCCGCGTGCGACGAGTTCGGCCCGCTCGGCATCAACGGCCGTCCTCTGCCAGGTCGTTCACCCCAAGGGTCGGACCGGCACGCGGACGAACCGGCGCCGGCGCTCCGCCCGGCCGCCGACGCTTCGGCCGACAAATTCGCTACCTGGCGGCCGGAGCGCCGTGATACACAACCGACGTGCAATACATCTTGGAGTTCCCCGAGGTCCTGCGGCTGATCGAAGACCGCTCGGCCGCCTTCCGGGCCGCGATAGCGTCTGCCCCCGACCTCGACGCCCAGGTCCCGACCTGCCCGGACTGGACGCTGCGTGAACTGGTGCAGCACCTCGGCGACGGCCGCCGCCGCCAGGCCGCCGTCATCGCGGCGGGCCCGGGCGCCGAGCCCCCGGCGAGGACGGACCCGAAGGGCGCCCCGACCGCGCCCCGCGACCGCGAAGCCCTGGACGCCTGGCTCGCCGAGTCGACCGAGCTCATGCTCGACGCGATGCGCGAGGCCGGTCCGGACCGCGGCTGCTGGACCTGGTGGGGCCGCTCGCAGGCCCCGGAGACCAGCGGAGCCGTGGCCCGGCACCAGATCCAGGAGATCGCCCTCCACACCTACGACGCCCAGCTCACCCAGGGCGCCGCACAACCGCTGCCGACGGACGTCGCGGTCGAGGGCGTGGACGAGTTCCTGACGACCGTCGCGGCAACGAGCGTCCCCTGGCCGTTCAAGCCGGCGACCATCGACCTGCACGCGACCGAGGGCCGCTCCTGGCGCCTGACCCTCGACGCGGACGGCGTCCGCTGCGACGACCTCGCCGCCGACGCGGAGCCGGGCGACATGGTGATGCGAGGCGCAGCGAGCGAACTGGTCCTCTACTTCTACGAGCGCCTCCCGTTCGACGGCCTGGAGATCACCGGCGACACCGAGCCGATGGAACAGCTCGCAGACTGGGACCCGAACGCGTAGGACGCGCACTTGTGACGCGTCTGTCGGTGGTGCGCGCCCCTGCGGGCGCCGCCTCGGTTGCCGCCGACCGCGACCCCAGCCTCACAGGGAAATGTTTCTAGTTTCCCGCGTCCGCCACCGCGGCGAGGCGCTGCTGTTCCTCCTCGACGATGCGGCGGGCCAGCGACCCGTCCGACACGTCCACGGCGTCCGGCGTCGTCTCGGCGACGTCGCTGCGCCGTGCGTACGTGTCGAACAGCCGCTCCTTGCGGGCCAGGATGTCCAGCATGCGCTGGTCGACGCTGTCCGCGGCGAGGAGCCGGTGCACCTGGACCGTGCGTATCTGCCCCATCCGGTGGGCACGCGCCACTGCCTGGTGCTCCATCGTCGGCTTGATCTGCGGCTCGCAGAGGATGACCACCGAGGCGGCCTGCATGTTCAGCCCGATCCCGCCGGCCTGGATCTGGCTCAGCAGGACCGCGTGGCCGTCCACCGCGGTGAACCCGTCGATCAGCTCCTGGCGCCGGGCGGCCGGCAGGCTCCCGGACAGCGGGCCGATCACGCCCTCGCCCAGGGCCTGGCGGACCGTCTCCAGCACCTCGCGGAAGTACGAGAACACCACGACCTTCAGGCCGTTGCCCGCTGCCTCCGCGACCAGCTCGCGCAGCCGGTTCAGTTTCGCGGAGGTGGCCGGCCGGGCGTACGCGGCCCGGCGCATCCGCATGAACTGCCCGGCGCTCACCGCCTCGCGGTAGGCCAGCAGATCTGCCGCACTGAACTCCTCCCACTCGTCGACCTGTACCAGCGCCGGGAGTTCGGTGAGGACGTCCTGCTGATTGCGGCGCAGGTAGGCGGGGGCGACGGCCCGGCGGAACGCCTTCGAACCGGCCGCGCCGTGGCTGGTGCTGATTGACGGGGCCAGTTCGGGCCGGATCTGGCGGACGAGGCTGCGGAACTCCTCCACCCGGTTCTCCATCGGGGTACCGGTCAGGAACAGCACCCGCTCGGTCCGCTGCGACCAGCCGGACACCGCCTGCGAGCGGCGGGTGGCGGGATTCTTCACGTAGTGCGCCTCGTCGACCACGAGCATGCCGGGCCGGATGCCGCTGTCGCCCGCGACGGGCAGGGTGTGCAGGGCGTCGAACGTGGTGAGCGCGACCCCGCCGTCCGTCCGCCACTGCGCGAACGCGCCCTGCCGCTCGGGGCCGTGCACCGGCAGCGCGCGCAGCGTGGAACGGGCGCGGACCTCCCGCGTCCAGTTGATCAGCACGCTCGCCGGACAGACCACCAGGAAGTGGGTCTCTCCCTGCGCCGCGAGATGGGCCAGTGCGGCAATGGCCTGGACGGTCTTGCCGAGCCCCATCTCGTCACCGAGGATCACCCGCTTCTGCGCGAGCGCGAAGCGTGCACCGAACGACTGGTAGCCGCGCAGCGACACCCGCAGCCGGGCGTCGTCCAGCCGCAGCCCGCGCACCCGGTCGGCGATCCCGGACGGCAGGAACCCCTCGGCGGCGTCCCGGTCGGGCCCGCTGCCGGACATCTCGGCGAGCAGGCTGTAGTACTCGGCGGACCGCACCTCGAAGTCGACCCAGGCCGCGACCGCGGAGTCCGGATCGCGTAGCAGGTCGACCGAGACCTGCCCGAACAGCAGCGGGAGTTCACGCTCCACCGCGTCGGCGACCACCGCATGGGCGGCGGCCACCGCCGCCAGCGCCTGCGCCCGGGCCTGCCGGTGCGTGAAGAGCATCCGCAGCCGCCCCCGCACGGGTCCGGCCTCGACCAGCAACGGCCCCAGCCGCTCGGTCAGCCGGCGGGCCCCGTCCACGGCCCGCCGCACGTCCGGCCCGGCCTCGACCAGCCGGTACAACGCGCTGACCAGGGCGGTCATGGCCTCGTCCGGGGTGTCCACCGCTATCCGGACCGTGACCGTGTCCCGTACCGCATGGGCGATCTGGCCCGCCGCGGCGAGCGCCTGGTCGGCCGTCTGGGCGCCGACCCCGGGGATCTGGCGGAGCTCGTAGCGGTTCGCCCCGTGCACCTGTCCGACGGTCGTGAAACCGGCCTGCTCGACCGCGCTGATGCGCAGTCGCCCCTCGGTGACGTCCTTGAGCCGGGACACCGGGATGGCCGACAGTTCGCTGCGGACCAGGGCGTCGAGCAGCGGGTCAAGAGCCGCCCGTACGGCATCGACGGCGCGGCGGTGATCGGCCAGCACCCCTTGTGCCGCGCCCAGCAGTCCCTCGGCCCGCGCGAGCAGCTCCCGGGCCGCCCGCCCGGTCGGCGCCCCGCCCTCCGTGGACCCGGCCTCAGTCATGTACGTCCCTCTGTCCCCGCAGCCTCGCTGCCGCCCCGCCCGGCAGCCGGCCGGAGCGACACATATCGTCCCATGCGCGGGCAGCGGCCGGGAGCAGGCCCGGGGCGGTCAGGGGGTGGGCGGCCGCCGCTCGGCAGGTGACAGCAGGAGGACCTCCAGGGCGCGGGCGCAGGAGCGGGCCTGCGTCAGGAACCAGTCCTTGCGCGCATCGGTGATCACGGAGGGGGTGGCCCGCACCGCGAGCGCGAAACGGGCGTGCCCGGCGCCGTCCAGTACCGGCACCGCCAGAGTGCGTACCCCGTGGGCCGACTCGCCATCGTTCACGGCGTACGCGTCGGACCGCACCCGGGCCAGCTCTGCCTCCAGGGCCGCCGGTTCGACGATCGTGCGGTCGGTGAAGGCGGGCAGCGGAGGCAGCGAGGACGGACCGCCCTCGCCCGGCCCCGCCCAGGCCAGCAGCACCTTGCCCAGCGCGGTGGAGTGCAGCGGCCGGCGCAGCCCCACCTTGGGGGTCACCGAACCGCCCGCGACGATCACCGCGTGCGGTCCGCTGCGCAGCGCCAGGTCGGCCGTGACGCCGGTGCGTTCGGCGAGGTCGGCCAGCTCCGGGGCGGCGAGGTGCAGGCCCCGCTGGTGGTACGAGAGACGGCCCAGTTCCGTGACGGCGGGCCCGAGCCGGTAGCGGGACGTGCGGGCGTCCTGTTCCAGGAAACCGGCGCCGAGCAGGGTGCGCGCGAGCCGGTGGGCGGTGGAGACCGACAGGGCGAGGCGGCGGGCGAGATCCGACGCGCTCAGGTCGGGGCCGTTGTCGTGGAAACAGTGCAGGACGTCCAGGGCGCGCTGAACCGCCTGCGCTCCACCCGGAGCGCGTACTGCGGCGGCCTCGGTCATGGGTTCACTCTCCACTCGTGGGGTGCCCGACGTTGCCACATTACGGGAGTCGCACAGGCACTCATCCCTGCTGGGAAACACTGTGTTCACACTCAATCCCACATCATGGGAAGCGAGTTGTGGGCGGCCCCGGTCCGTGGCAGGCTGCAGCCCGTCACCACCGACGAGCTGAAGGGAGCAGTGCCATGGCCGGCCGCCGAATCGCGACCCCCGACCGCACCGCTCCGGTCCTGCTCGCCCTCACGCTGCGCCGTCACATCGACCTGGCCCGCGTGTCCAGCGCCGCCTGTCGCTGACCTTCCCGCTCTTCCCACACCCTTTCCCCGCCCGCCGCGTCGCTCCGACGCGGCACGGGCCCTTGCCGTACGCGCTGCCCGGAACCGGGACGTACGTGCCACGCCGCCACCCCCTGCTCCGCCGATCCTCGGGAAGACCCCCATGACGCATGCCGTCCTGCCCCGGACGCTCTGGTTCACCCGCTGTCCCGTACCCACCGCCACCGGCATCGCCGCCGACCGGCAGTGGCTCTCCGAGGAGTTCGCCGCCGACGGCATCACCGTGCGCTCCCTCCAGGAGGCCGCCCCGGACGCCGACCGTGCCGCGCACTACACCCACGCCCTGACCGGGCTCTTCCGGGAGGGCGGCAACGTCCCGGCCCTGTGGGCCCGTTCACGCGGTGAACGCACCCGGCTGGTCGGCCTCACCTGGATCGAGGAACGGCAGACCGTACTGGTCGCGCCCGGTTCCGGGATCCGCGGCGCCGACGCCCTGCGCGGACTGCGGCTGGCCGTACCGAAGCACGACATCGCCATCGACTTCTGGCGGGCCATGGCGCTGCGCGGCTTCGAGGGGGCGCTCGCCTCCGCCGGCCTCGCGCTCGACGACGCCGCGCTCGTCGACGTGCCCGCCACCGGGCACCAGGGCCAGTGGGCGGCCGAACTGGCCGCGCTGCGCCGCGGCGAGGTCGATGCCGTGTACGTCAAGGGCGCGCTCGCGGTGGAGGCGGCACGCCGGGCCGGCGCCGAGGTGGCCGTCGAACTCGACGACCTGCCCGACCGCCGGTTCCGCGTCAACAACGGCACCCCGCGTCCCATCACCGTCCATCAGCAGCTCCTCGACGACCACCCCGGACTCGTCGACCGCTTCCTCGCCGTGCTGCTGAGGGCCGCCGACTGGGCCGCCGGGCAGCCCGCCGAGGTCGACCGCATCCTCGGCGCGGAGACCGGGGCGGGCGCCGACGGTGTCGCCGGGGCCTACCGGCCCGGCACCCATCTGACCCTCCACCCCGACCTGTCCGCCGAACGCCTCGCCCTGCTCGCCGCACAGGAGTCCGGGCTGCGCGCCCACGGGTTCCTGCCCGAGCCCGTCGACGTGGCGGCCTGGGCCGACCCGGAGCCCCTGCGCCGCGCGGCCGCACTGACCCGCCGAACCCCCGCCCCCTGAGCCCGGAGGAACCCCTCATCATGAATCTCCCCCGACCACTGCGCACCACGCTCGTTCCGGCACTCCTGACGGCCACCGCGCTCGTCGCCCTCACCGCCTGCGGCACGTCCGGGAGCGAGAGCGCCGGTCAGGTCTCCGGCAGCCGGTCCACGGTGTCCGTCCGCATCCCCGACCCGGGCAACTCGGGTGTGCTCGCCCTCGGCAAGAAGGACGGCAGCCTCGCGGCGGCCCTGTCCGCGGTGGGCGCCAAGGTGCAGTGGACCGGCAGCGCCGGCCCCTTCGCCCCGGCCGCCCAGGCGATGAACGCCGGTCAGCTGGACATCGCCACGGGCTCCATCACCTCCGGCATCACCTCACTCGCCCAGCGCCCCGGCTTCAAGTTCTTCACCGCCGTGGCCCCGGACGCCGCGGGGGAGGGCATCCTGGTCAGGAACGGCTCGGGAATCGGGTCGGTGGCGGATCTGGTCGGCAAGAAGGTCGCCGTCAACCAGGGCGGCACGGGCGAGTACCTGCTGCTGAAGGCCCTCGCCAAGGCCGGCATCCCGGCGGACAAGGTCACCCGGGTCTACCTGCGGCCCGACCAGACCGCGGCGGTCTTCAACGCCGGCAAGGTAGACGCCTGGGCGGTCTGGGCCACCTACGCGGTCGCCGAGATCGGCAGCGGCAAGGCGCACTTCGTCGCCGACGGGGCGGCGATCGGCTCCGACAACTACAGCCTCAACGCCGTGCGGACGGACTTCGCCGAGCAGCACCCGAAGGTCGTGAAGGCCCTCTACCAGTACCTCCACGAGGCGAGCGCCAAGGAGAAGCGGAACCCGGCCGCGTACCTCAATGTCTTCACGGACGTCGGCCCGACCGCCGTCACCGGAAAGGCCGAGCAGGTCCAGACGGAGTTCACCGCCAAGGGCGGCACGGTCGAGCCCATCGGCCCGCGGGACATCGCGCGCTTCAAGGACGTCGCCGCCTTCTACGCCGAGCAGAAGGTCACCAGGACCGAGGTCGATGTCGCCGCGCACCTGCTCGATGTCGGGAAACTGACATGAGCGACACCGCGGCGCCGCCCACCGGGCTCGTCCGGCCCCGTCCCCAGCTGCGCAAGGCCCGCAGCCGCGGCTACGCGCTCGCCGTCCGCACCATCGGGCCGGTGGCCCTGCTGGCCCTGTGGTGGGTGGCCTCGGCGACCGGACTCCTCACCCCGGATGTGCTGGCATCCCCCGGCGAAGTGCTGCGGGCAGTAGGGGAACTGTGGGGCAACGGCCAGCTGCCTGACGCCCTGACCACCTCCCTCACCCGCTCCGGCCTCGGCCTCCTGATCGGGCTCGCCGCCGGGCTGACGCTCGGTATCACCACCGGCTTCACCCGGCTCGGCGACGAACTCCTGGACTCCTCGCTCCAGACGCTGCGCACCGTTCCCTTCCTCTCCCTGGTGCCGTTGTTCATGGTCTGGTTCGGGATCAACGAGACGGCGAAGATCCTGCTCATCGCCGTCGCCACCACGTTCCCGATGTACGTCTCGACGTCGAGCGGGGTGCGCAACACCGACCCGAAGCTCGTCGAGGCCATGCGGAGCTTCGGCATGGGGCGCCTCGCCCTGGTGCGCGAGGTCGTCCTGCCCGGGGCGCTGCCGTCCCTGCTCGCCGGGCTGCGGCTCTCCATGACACTCAGCGTCATCGCGCTGATCGCCGCGGAGGAGATCAACGCCACCGCGGGCATCGGCTATCTGATGTCGCAGGCACAGAGCTACGCCCGCACCGACATCCTCGCCGTCTGCATCCTCGTCTACGGACTCCTCGGCCTGAGTGCCGACATCGTCGTGCGGCTGCTGGAACGCGTGCTGATGCCGTGGCGCACCCCCCAGGGAGCCGCCCGATGACCACCACCGAGCCGACCGCCGGTCCCGCCGTACGGGTACGGGGCCTGCGCCGCGTCTTCGGCGACCGGGCCGTCCTCGACGGACTGCGACTCGACATCGCCCGGGGGAGTTCGTCGCCCTGCTGGGCGCGAGCGGCAGCGGGAAGACGACGCTGCTCAGGATTCTCGGCGCCCTCGACGGAGCCGACGGGGGAGAGGTGCTCGTCCCCGGGCCCGCACCGTCGTCTTCCAGGAGCCCCGCCTCGTACCGTCGAAGAAGGTCCTCGCCAATGTGACGGTCGCGCTGCCGCGCAGCCGCTCCGCGCACGGGCTCCGGGCCCTGGCCGAGGTCGGACTGGAGAGTCACGCCGAGGCCTGGCCGGCCACTCTCTCCGGCGGCGAGGCGCAGCGCGTCGCACTGGCCCGCGCCCTGGTCCGGGAGCCCGAACTCCTGCTGCTCGACGAGCCGTTCGCCGCGCTCGACGCCCTGACCCGGCTGAAGATGCAGGACCTGGTCGGCGAGCTGTGCCGCCGGCACCGGCCGGCCGTTCTGCTGGTCACCCACGATGTCGACGAGGCGGTGCGACTTGCCGACCGGGTCGCCGTGCTGCGCGAGGGCCGGCTCGTCACCGACGAGACCGTCGACGTCGACCGGCCCCGCGACCCCGGTGATCCCGCGTTCGCCGCCCTGCGCCGCCGCCTGCTCGACGACCTCGGGGTCGCGACCGCCCCGAAGCCCACCCCGTCCCACGACCGTGCCGAAGCCGGAGTGATCTGAATGACCCTGACCATCGGTGTCCACAGCAGCAATCCGTCCCTCTACCACCTGTACCACCTCTCCCGCCTGGGCTTCGCCCAGGAGGAGCTGGCCCCGCTGGGCGAGAGCGTCGTCTTCCACCCGTACACCAACGGCGTCCGCACCGGTGAACTCCTGACCCAGGGCGTCATCGACTTCGGCGGCACCGGGTCGACGCCGCCGATCACCGCCCAGGCCGCCGGTCACGACATCGTCTACACCGCCGTCTCCGCCCCGCGCCCCGAACACGGCGCGCTCCTGGTCCCCGAGGACAGCCCCGTGCGCACGGTCGCCGACCTCAAGGGCTCGACCGTGCACCTCGCCATCGGCTCCTGGCAGACCCATCTGATCGCCAAGGCCCTCGACGACGCCGGACTCTCCTACGCCGACGACATCACAGCCGTCCGCAGCACCGACGACAGCGAACAGCTGGTACGCACCGGGGAGATCGCCGCCTGGGTCGCCCAGGGCGACCGGCTGGCCGCGGCCCGGCGCACCGGCGGACTGCGGACCCTGATCCGCACCGGCGACGTCATCAGCGACCGCTCCGTCTTCTTCGCCCGCCGCGAGCTGGCGGAATCACGGCCCGAGGTCATCGAGGCACTCACCCGGGCCCTGCAGCGCGCCGACGACTGGGCGGCGGCGCATCCTCGGCAGGCCGCCGAGATCGCCGCGGCCGACCTGGGCGGATCGGCCGACGACTGGGAGACCGCGCTCGAATCCCTGCCCTGGACGATCGAACCGGTCACCGACGCGTTCATCGCCGAGCAGCAGGAGGCCGCGGACATCTTCCTGCGCACCGGCTTCATCGACCGGCCGGTCACCGTCGGCCACGCCCGCGCCCGTACGGCCGCGGAAAAGGCGGTATGACGACATGGCGACCGAAGTCCTCTGGTACATCATCCCGCGCGAGGGCGCCTATCCCTGGGAGCCGGCGGGCCGGCGCCCGGTCGATCTCGGCTACCTCGCCCAGCTGGCCGGAACGGTCGAACGCCTCGGCTACAGCGGCGCGCTGCTGGCCACCGACCTGTACGACGTGTGGCCGCTCGGCAGCGCACTCGCCGCCTCCACCAGCACCCGGTTCAAACCACTGCTCGCCGTCCACCCGGGGCTCATCCCGCCGACCCTGCTGGCCAAGATGGCGCTCAGCTTCGACACCCTTTTCGGAGGGCGGCTGCGCTTCAACGTGGTCAACGGCTCGACCAAGACGCTGCAGGAGTACGGCCTCCATGTGGAGCACGACGAACGGTACGAGCTGAGCGCGGAGTACTGGTCGATCGTGAAGCGGCTGACGGCCGGCGAGGTGTTCGACCACAAGGGCCGCTTCTACGACCTGAAGAACGCCGGTGCCTCCTTCCGGGAGCTGAAGCCGGTCCAGGACTCGCACATCCCGCTCTGGTTCGGAGGCTCGTCCGACCCCGGCATCGAGATGGCGGCCGAGCACGTCGATGTCTTCCTGACCTGGGGCGAGCCCCGCACCTGCTGGCGGAGAAGCTGGCGAAGGTCCGGGCGAGGGCCGCCGCGTACGGCCGCACGCTCAGGATCGGGCTGCGGCTGCACCTCATCGTCAGGGACACCGAGGACGAGGCCTGGGCCGCGGCCGACCGGCTGCTCGACGTCACGAGCGACGCGACGTACGCCCGTCAGCTCGGCGACCGGGCGGGCGAGGACGGGGTGGGCTGGCAGCGGCAGTTCCGCCAGCACGGCGGGAAGGTCCCCGCGCGCGCCCGCGAGCTGGAGGTGCACCCGAACATGTGGCCGGGCATGAGCCTCTTCCGCCCGGGCCCCGGCACGGCCGTGGTGGGATCGACCGCCCAGGTCGTCGAGCGGCTGAAGGAGTTCGAGGAGCTGGGCGTGGACACCTTCATCCTCTCCGGCAACCCCCTGCTGGAGGAGGCCTACCGGGTGGCCGAGACGGTGCTGCCGGCGCTGGGCGTCACCCGCTGAACGGGGGATCCGTCCGTCGGCGGCGCGGGCACCGCGCCGCCGACGGACTGCGGTTGTCGGTGCCCGGTGCAAGACTCGGAGGGGCGGAGAACCCATGCGTCCGGGACCGGGACGACCGAAGGAGCGCACCATGCTCACCACCCGTTTTGTCGACGGAGCCCCCAACTGGATGGACCTCGGTACACCGGACCTCGACGGGGCCACGGCCTTCTACACCGCTCTCTTCGGCTGGGAGTACGAGCCCGGCGGCCCCGAGACGGGCGGCTACGGGATGTTCACGCTGGACGGCAGGACGGTCGGCGGCGCGATGACGGTCGCCGAGGAGCAGTCCAAGCCCTCCTGGTCGGTGTACTTCCAGACGGCGGACGCCGACGCCACCGCACAGCTCGTGCGGGAGTCCGGCGGGGCGGCGGCGTTCGCCCCGATGGACGTGCTGGAGTTCGGCCGGATGGGCGGGTTCACCGACCGGGCCGGGGCGTACTTCGGCGTCTGGCAGCCGAAGCTGATTCCGGGACTCGGCGTCGTCGGTGACACCGGCAGCCTGTGCTGGGCGGAGCTCTGCACGCCGGACGTGCCGGCCGCCGCCGCGTTCTACCACGCCGTCTTCGGCTGGGAGAGCGCACAGGTCCCCTACCCGGACGGCGGCGGCTCGTACACACTGATCCGGACCTCGGGCGGCGGCGAGGAGGCCGGCTTCGGCGGCCTGGTCCCGCTCGAAGCCGTGCCCGTACGGGCCGTCGTGGGGCCGCACTGGCTGCCGTACATCGAGGTCGACGACTGCGACGCCGCGGTGGCGGAGGCCGAGCGGCTGGGCGGCAGGCTGACGCGGGAACCGCTGGAGGTGCGGGGCGTGGGCACGTTCGCCGACGTCACCGATCCGTACGGTGCGGCGTTCGCCGTGATCAAGAGCGCGCCGACGCCGGCCGGCTGATCCGGCGCCGGCGCCATCGGCCCGGGATTGATGCCTCGTTGATCAGTCGTTTATCGCGGCAGGGCACTGTGTGCCGCATGCAGATCAACACCATGACCGACCCCGCTCTCGCCTGGCAGGAGACAGCGCTCTGCGCGCAAGCGGGACCCGAGTTCTTCTTCCCGGCCCCCGGCAGCTCCACCCGGGAGGCCAAACAGCTCTGCAACGCCTGCGAAGGGCGGCTGGCCTGCCTGGAGTACGCCCTCGACAACGACGAACGCTTCGGTGTCTGGGGCGGGCTCTCCGAGAAGGAGCGGGACCGGCTGCGCAGAGTCGGGCGCGAGCAGGGCTGAAGCCCGGGGTCAGGACGGGACGCGGAACGTCTCGCCGTACATCTTCCAGGTCAGCGGCGGCTTGAGCCCCAGGTTGTCGTCGTACAGGAACTCCCGCTGCGCCGTGTCTATGCGGGAGGTGTCCTGCTGGTTCTTCTTCGACTTCATCACGGCGCGCGCGGCGTCCAGGAAGGCGTCCAGATACGCCTTCTCGTCCCCGCCCTCGTCGACGGTGTCCGCCTCGGCCAGCGCCGCCTTCCGGATGCCGTAGAAGGCGTCCGCGTCCGTCCCGGTCCCTTGCAGCACCATCGCGTCGAAGTAGATGAACTGACCCAGGGTGCCGAGCCCGTCCAGCTTGGCCAGCCGTACCGCCGGCTCGAAGTACTGCTCGTCCCTGACCCGGTCCTGGGCGGCGCGGAACGCCGGGTCAGTGGCCGACTTCTTCCACGCGGCCGTGAAGCCGGGGTCGAGGCCCTGGTGCGAGCCGGAGCCGTCGACCTTGCGCAGGGCCGGGACGAAAGGCGTCAGCGGACTGTCGGGGTGGTCCTTGGTAAACGCCTCGACGAACGTCAGCATGTCGTGCGTACCGGAACAGAAACCGACGATCCCCGCCGTGTAGCCGGTGCCGTCGCCGTTGTCGTCGATCGCGGCGTACTGGCTGCGCCAGTCCAGCGTCGAACCCTCCGAGCTGGCCAGCAGCTTCCAGGCGATCTCGCGCATCTTCGGCGCGGCCAGTCCGGCCGGCATGCCGTCGACGCGTGCGTCCAGCTGCCGCCGCCCTCGTCGTCCGCGGCGGCGTACGGGTCGGGCCCGACGGACGCGTCGGCCGGATCCGCCGCCGCCGGGGGACTCTTGGGCGCCTCGGACTCGTCACCGCCGCTGTTGAAGAGGATGGAGGCGGCGATCGCTATCGGCGCACCGAAGAGAGCAAGACGGGTCACAGGCTTCACCGGCCCAGCGTACGGTTCACGCGCCCGCCGGCAGGGGCCACCCCACCAGGACGTGACGGTGCGGGGCGGGCCGCACGGGCGCGCTCCGCCCGGCAGCCGGGTGGCGCGGACCGTCAGGCCTCGGCGCGGGCCGCCAACCGGGCCTTGCGCGCGGCCAGCTTCGCGTCGAACTTCGAGGCCTCGCTGTCCAGCCCGTTCATGTACAGACCCAGCTCCTCCTGCGCCTGGAGGCCCTCCGGGCCCAGACCGTCGATGTCCAGCACCTTCAGGTAGCGAAGCACCGGCTGGATGACGTCGTCGTGGTGGATCCGCATGTTGTAGATCTCGCCGATCGCCATCTGCGCGGCGGCCCGCTCGAAGCCGGGCATGCCGTGGCCGGGCATCCGGAAGTTCACGACGACGTCGCGCACGGACTGCATGGTCAGGTCCGGGGCGAGCTCGAAGGCCGCGCCGAGGAGGTTGCGGTAGAAGACCATGTGCAGGTTCTCGTCGGTCGCGATCCGCGCCAGCATCCGGTCGCAGACCGGGTCGCCCGACTGGTGGCCGGTGTTCCGGTGCGACACCCGGGTCGCCAGCTCCTGGAAGGCCACGTAGGCCACGGAGTGCAGCATCGAGTGGCGGTTGTCGGACTCGAAGCCCTCCGCCATGTGCGTCATCCGGAACTGCTCCAGCTTGTCCGGGTCCACGGCACGCGAGGTGAGCAGGTAGTCACGCATCACGATGCCGTGGCGGCCCTCCTCGGCCGTCCAGCGGTGCACCCAGGTGCCCCAGGCGCCGTCGCGGCCGAAGAGCGAGGCGATCTCGTGGTGGTAGCTGGGGAGGTTGTCCTCGGTCAGCAGGTTCACGACCAGGGCGATCTTGCCGATGTCGGTGACCTTGGACTGCTCGGACTCCCAGGCCTGGCCGTCCTCGAAGATGCCGGGGAAGTTCCGGCCGTCGGAGAACGGCACGTACTCGTGGGGCATCCAGTCCTTGGCGACCTTGAGATGGCGGTTGAGCTCCTTCTCCACCACCTCTTCCAGCGCGTACAGCAGTTGCGCGTCAGTCCACGCCTGTGAACTGCCGAGGTGGGGAGAGGTGATAGTCACGGGGGGCTCCTGGGGACGGGAGAATTACCTACGGCTTCGTAGGTTACGAGACCGTAGGTTAAAGCGGCAGTAAGGCCGACGCCAAGCCCGTCCCGGCGAAGGTAGGTCACGTTACGTCATCTGTCCAGGTCAGTGGCGTGTGCGGAGGGTCAGGTAAGCGCGGGAAGCGGCTTCAGGAAGAGGAAATGGCCGGGCCCGGCCCGAGGCCCTGCCAGGCCCTTTCCCGCTCCTGCCCCTCACATCCCCGCCCGCACCTCCTCGGCCGTGGTGTCCCGCAGCTCGCCGTCCAGCAGCAGCCAGCGCGTGACCCCTAGGGACTCCAGGAACGGCACGTCGTGGCTCGCCACGATGAGTGCTCCCTCGTACGCGTCCAGTGCCGCGGTGAGCCGGCGCACGCTCGCCATGTCCAGGTTGTTCGTCGGCTCGTCCAGCATCAGCAGCCGGGGCGCCGGCTCGGCCAGCAGCAGCGCGGCCAGGGTCGCGCGGAACCGCTCCCCGCCCGACAGGGTCGCCGCGAGCCTGTCCGCCCGTGCCCCCTTGAACAGGAAGCGTGCCAGCCTCGCCCTGATCCCGTTGTCCGTGGCCTCCGGTGCGAACCGTGCCACGTTCTCCACCACGCTCAGCCCGTCGTCGAGCACGTCCAGCCGCTGCGGCAGGAACCGCGTCGGGAGCTGCACGGTCGCCTCGCCGGACACCGGTGCCAGCTCACCGACGAGCGTCCGCAGCAAGGTGGTCTTGCCGGCCCCGTTGCGTCCCACCAGAGCGATGCGCTCCGGACCCCGCACCTCGAGCGAGCCCTGGACCCGTGCCCCGTAGGCCAGTTCCAGATCCCGCAGGACCAGCACGCCGCTGCCCGGATGGACCTTGGTGTGCGGCAGCTCGATCCGGATCTCGTCGTCGTCCCGCACCGCCTCGACCGCGTCGTCCAGGCGCTCCTTCGCCTCCGCCAGCCGGTCGGCGTGCATGATGCGGTGCTTGCCGGCCGACTCCTGGGCGGCGCGCTTGCGGGCGCCCATGACGATCTTCGGTTCGCGCTTGCTCTCCTGCATCTTCTGCCCGTAACGCTTGCGCCGGGCCAGCTTGACCTGCGCGTCGGCGAGTTCGCGCTTCTGCCGGTGCACATCGGCCTCCGCGACCCGCACCATGCGCTCGGCGGCATCCTGCTCCACGGCGAGCGCCTCCTCGTACGCGGAGAGGTTCCCGCCGTACCAGGTGACCGCGGAGTCCCGCAGGTCGGCGATCTGGTCGACGCGCTCCAGGAGCTCCCGGTCGTGGCTGACGACCACCAGGACTCCGCTCCACGCGTCGACCGCGGAGTACAGGCGTTCACGCGCGTACAGATCCAGGTTGTTCGTCGGCTCGTCGAGCAGCAGCACCTCCGGCCGGGCCAGCAGCAGCGCGGCCAGCCGCAGCAGCACGCACTCCCCGCCGGACATCTCACCGATCGTGCGGTCGAGCCCGACGTGTCCGAGACCGAGCTGGTCGAGCGTGGCGCGAGCCCGCTCCTCCACGTCCCAGTCGTCACCGACGGCCGCGAACCGGTCCTCGCCGACGTCGCCCGCCTCGATGGCGTGCAGCGCCGCACGGGTCGCGGCGATGCCCAGGGCCGCGTCGACCCGCAGACCGGTGTCCAGGACCAGATTCTGCGGCAGGTAGCCGACCTCGCCGGCGATCCTGATGTGGCCCTCGGTAGGGGTGAGTTCACCGGCGATCAGCCGTAGCAGGGTCGACTTGCCGGCGCCGTTGACACCGATGAGGCCCGTCCTGCCGGGCCCCACGGTGAGCTGGAAGTCGTCGAGCACCTCGCTGCCGTCGGGCCAGGCGAAGGAGAGCGACGAGCAGGTGATGTGGGCGAGAGGGGATGACATGAGGAATCTCCCGGTTGCGAGGAAGGTCAGGGGCAACGGGATGAGACACCGGTCACTGGCGTTCCACGGAAGGATTCCGGTTACGGAAGAGGAAGGCCCTGGTCACGGAGGACGGCTCGAAGAGCTGAGGTCACACTCGGGCACACGGACGTGTAAAGAACACGAGACGGTGCGACACGGTGTCTCAAGACCTCAGACGAGCAACGTCCTGCTCCGATCGGCGACGACAAGGACAACGCAAACGGTACGCAGGGCCCGGGGCGGGGCAACCCAATTAACGGGCCCCGGTCCGGGCGGGCCGGCCCCGCAGGGACGGGGGCAGCAAGGACGGGTCAGCAGGCGTCACCGAGCAGGTCCGCCAGGCTCGCGTCCAGATCCAGGAACCGGTGCTCGGCGCCGACGGGGACCAGATGCTGCGCCCGCCGAAGGAAACGGCGCAGGTCGGCCGTGCGGACGTGCACCATCGCGACCCCTCGGCGGCGTGGAACTCAAGGACCGTACGGTCGTACCCGAAGGGCCTGATCCGTACGTCACCCACGCCCGCCGGAGTCTCCATCCCCGCCGTGAGCAGCTCGCGGGAGAACTCCCAGGACACCTCGGTGCCCTCCAGCGTCGCGGGTGCGGGGAACGCCATGCGGACGGCGAAGGGGTCGGTGCGGTCGTACTGCAGCACGGCGGGAAGTGTTTCCATCTGCGGCGCGGATGCGACCATGCGGGCCTGAACGGACTGTTCGATAACGGTGGACACGACCTGCTCCCTCTCGCGACCGGATGAACGGTTCCCGGCATTCATGGAGACGACGGAATTCACCGTTCCGTGCACCCGGGTACCGAGTGAGCTGCGTCACCGCACCCCGCTGGCTGATCACCTGCCCGCTCACAGGCGGTGCACCCTGGACGCGGCGCAGTCCGTCGGTTAGCTTCCAGCGCCATGAGGGCCAAGGGGAAGACGCGACGACTGATGTCACTGGGCCTGTGCGGGGCGGCGCTGGCCGCCGCTCTGGCCGCACCGGCAGCTCACGCAACACCCGGGGAGCGGCACCGGCCCCCTCACGGTCCGGTCCGGACGCCTACCGCCACCGGAACCGATGCCCGCTTCCGCGGCCTGGCTGCGGTGAACAGCCGCACGGCCTGGCTCGCGGGCACGAAGGGCACGGTGCTGCGCACCGCTGACGGCGGCCGGCACTGGCGCGACGTCTCCCCGCCCGGGGCGGACGTGGCGGAGCTGGAGTTCCGCGACATCGAGGCCTTCGACGCCCGGCGGGCCGTGGTGCTGGCCATCGGCGAAGGGGAGGCGTCCCGGGTGCTGCGCACCGACGACGGGGGAGCGACCTGGACCGAGTCCTTCCGCAACAGCGACGCCCGCGCCTTCTACGACTGCCTCACCTTCTTCGACAGCCGGCACGGGCTGGCCATGAGCGATCCCGTGGACGGGCGGTTCCGCATCCTGTCCACCACGGACGGCGGCCGCAGCTGGCGGGTACTCCCCGACAAGGGCATGCCCGCCGCACAGGACGGCGAGGCGGGGTTCGCGGCCAGTGGGCAGTGCCTGGTGAGCTCGGGCCCCAGGGACGTCTGGCTGGCCACCGGCGGCGCGGCCACCGCCCGCGTCCTGCACTCGGGCGACCGCGGACTCACCTGGAAGGCCGCTGAATCGACCGTCCCGGCAGGCGACCCGGCCCGCGGGGTCTTCGGCCTGGCCTTCCGCGACCGCACCCACGGCATCGCGGTCGGCGGCGACTACCGCCCCGACCAGCAGTCGCCCCTCGCCTCCGCCGTCACGGACAACGGCGGCCGCAGCTGGCGGCAGTCGGCCGCCGCTCCCGCCGCCTACCGCTCGGGCGTCGCCTGGCTGCCGCACAGCCGGTCGGCCGCGGTGGCGGTCGGCCCGGCAGGCACGGACCTCAGCACGGACGGCGGCCGCACCTGGCGCACGGTCGACACCGGTTCCTACGACACGGTCGACTGCACCGCGGACGGGAGCTGCTGGGCAGCGGGCGAGCAGGGGCGTGCGGCGAGGCTCAGCGGATTGTGACCGAAGCGGGTCACGGCTGCTGACGGTACGGGGCGAGCGCCTGCGACGTCTTCGTGGCGATGAACTCCGTGATCCGGTAGGCACAGACGCCGTTCACGACGAAGGGGTCGGTCGCCGCGAGCCGCTCGATCGCGGCCCGGTCGTCGCCGACCGCGAGAACGACCCCGCCGTCGCGCGGGTTCTTGCGGCCGGAGGCGATGAACACCTCTGCCGCGTACTGCGCGTCGAGCCAGCTGACGTGCTCCTTCATCAGCGCGTCGACGCGGTCCAGCGGGGCGGTGTAGGACAGCTCAAGTACGAACATGATCGCCAGGCTACGGGACGGGGTCCGCGGCCGGACGATCTACGCTGGTCGCCACCATGACAACACTTCAGATGCCTTCCGACGAGGCCGGGGCCCGCGCGGTCCAGGACGCCCTGCGCGCCCGGGTGGTGCTCGGTGAACCGGGACCGCCGCCGGGCACCGGCCGGGTCACCGGGGTGGACGTCGCCTACGACGACGCGCGCGATGTCGTCGTGGCTGCGGCCGTCGTGCTCGACGCGGCCACGCTCGACGTGGTGGCCGAGGCCACCGCCGCCGGCCGGGTCACCTTCCCGTACGTCCCGGGGCTGCTGGCGTTCCGTGAGATCCCCACCGTGCTGGCCGCGCTGGAGGCCCTGCCGGTCGACCCCGGGCTCGTCGTCTGCGACGGATACGGGCGGGCGCACCCGCGCCGCTTCGGGCTCGCCAGCCACCTGGGCGTGCTGACCGGCCTTCCGGTCATCGGCGTCGCGAAGAACCCGTTCACCTTCTCGTACGAACAGCCGGGCCCGCGTCGCGGCGACTGCTCGCCGCTGCTCGACGGCGACGAGGAGGTGGGCCGGGCACTGCGCACCCAGGACGGCACCAAACCGGTGTTCGTCTCCGTCGGCCACCGCACCGGCCTCGACAACGCCTGTGCGCACACGCTGTTGCTGGCCCGCGACTTCCGCCAGCCCGAGACCACCCGGCGGGCCGACGCACTCTGCCGGCGGGCGCTGCGCGAGGCGACCGCCTGAGGGCCGGCGGGAGGGGGCACGGACGTGCGGCCGTCTGAGTATCCGTACGGATGGCGTCAGACGATCATGAGCGGGCAGTCTGGACACATGAACGCATCTCGTACGTCCGCCCGAACCGCACCCCTCCACCCTGCTCAGCGCCGTGTGGCGGTGGGCATGCTGCTCGGGGGTGCGGTGGCGTCCGTCTGGGCCGGAGCGATGCTCTACACCCTGACCTCATGGATCCTCTGACACCGCGCTAGCGCACCGATGCCACCCGGAAGCCCAGTCCGGCCGCCCGCAGCCGTTCCCCCAGCGCGTCGCCCATCGCGACGGCCGTGGTGACCTGCCCCGACACCGTCGGCAGCTCGTCCAGCGCCAGGCACAGCGCGGACTCCGCGAGCATCTTCGCCGTCTCGTCGTAGCCCGGATCGCCGCCCGATACCTCGGTGAACACCCGGCGGCCGCCGCCCTCGCCCACGAACCGGACCGTGAACCAGCTGCGCCGCCTGCGCTCCGCGTCCGGGCCCGAGCCCGGCTCGTACCGGTCCATCAGCCAGGCCCGTGCGGCCGGCACCTGCGCGACACCCAGCAGGGCACCCATCGCCGCCGTACCGCCCAGGGCCACCGGCAGGTGCTTGACCGAGGCGTAGTGCCGGTAGCGGAAGTCGGGGCCGTAGCGGGGCAGCGCGCGGGCCGAGCGCTCCACGATCTGGGCGTCGAGCGTGGGCAGCGGAAGCGCCCAGGTGCCGGTCTCCGTGCTGAAGCGGGGCGCGCCGAGCGGGGCGCGGGCGCGGCGGCCGACCAGACGCGGCTCGTGCAGCCGGCGCTCCTTCGCGGCGCGCAGCATCTGCGGGCCGCGGCCCATCGCGGTGAGCGCGGAGGCGAAGGTGCCGCCGGAGAAGGCGGCGTTGCTGCGGACGAATCCGTCGATGCGCAGCGGCACGTCCTCGGGCAGTTGCTGGACCGTGAAGTACACACCGAGGTCGTGCGGTACGGAGTCGAAGCCGCAGGCGTGCACGATCCGGGCGCCCGTCTCACGCGCCCTGGCGTCGTGCTCCAGGTACATCCGGTCGGCGAACTCCGGCTCGCCGGAGAGGTCCGCGTAGTCCGTCCCCGCCTCGGCACAGGCGGCGACGAGCTGCTCTCCGTACCAGACGTACGGGCCGACCGTCGTGGCCACCACATGAGTGGATTCGGCCAGTTCGCGCAGCGATCCGGCGTCGTCCGCGTCGGCGTGCAGCAGGGGGAGGTCCGCGCAGCGTGGATCCAGGGCCGTCAGACGGTGTCGCAGTTGCTCCAGTTTGGCGCGGTTGCGGCCGGCCAGGGCCCAACGGCAGCCGTCCGGTGCATGGGAGGCCAGGTATTCGGCGGTCAGGACGCCCACGAACCCCGTGGCGCCGAAGAGGACTACGTCATAGGGGCGTTGTGCCCCGTTCTGCCTGTTCACGAGTGCCTCCGCAGGGGCCGGCGCCGATGTAGCAGGCAGAGGGTAGCGGAGCCGGACGTGGCGGTGTGCAGCCGGGAGGGCTTCGTGGGGGAGGATCGGCCGAAAAGAACTAAGCGCTTGCTCGCCCCAAGGGGTTGTGCGGAGCGCGGTGGGTTCTTAGCATCATCGGTGTTACATCGGTTGTGTCATACCGCTGGGAGTCCACGCTGAGCGTCGGCGACTGACGACAACGCCACGAGGCGCGGCGCCAGGGCACGCGAGCCCGGCACGATCCGAACGAGAGGCCCTGGATGGCAACGACAGGCAACGGCGCGCACGGCCCGCGGGGCCCGCTCGCCGGGGTGCGCGTGGTCGAACTGGCGGGCATCGGCCCCGGCCCGTTCGCCGCGATGCTCCTGGCCGATCTGGGCGCCGACGTGGTGCGGGTCGACCGGCCCGGCGGCGCCGGGCTCGGCATCGATCCGGCCCATGACCTCACCAACCGCAACAAGCGCTCGGTGCTCGTCGACCTCAAGGCCGAGCACGGCCCGGAGACGGTTCTCGGCCTGGCCGAGCGGGCGGACATCCTGATCGAGGGCTACCGGCCCGGCGTCGCCGAGCGCCTCGGGGTCGGCCCCGCCGCCTGCCTGGACCGCAATCCGCGGCTCGTCTACGGGCGGATGACCGGCTGGGGCCAGGACGGGCCGCTCGCCGACCGGGCCGGGCACGACATCTCCTACATCGCCCTCACCGGCACCCTGTCCATGATCGGGAAGCCGGGCGAGCCGCCCACCGTCCCGGCCAACCTGCTCGGCGACTACGCGGGCGGCTCGCTCTACCTCGTCGTCGGCGTCCTCGCCGCCCTCCAGCACGCCCGTACCCCCGGCGGCACCGGCCAGGTCGTCGACGCGGCGATCGTCGACGGCGCGGCCCACCTCGCGACGATGATCCACGGAATGCTGGCGGCCGGCAGCTGGCAGGACCGGCGCGGCTCCAACCTCCTCGACGGCGGCTGCCCGTTCTACGGCTCGTACGAGACCGCGGACGGCGAGTACATGGCGGTCGGCCCGCTGGAGAAGCGGTTCTACGACGAGTTCACCGAGCTGCTCGGCCTCGGGGCGACGGCACCCGACCGGGGCGACCCCTCCCGCTGGGAGGAGCTGCGCGCGGTCGTCGCCGCCCGGTTCCGCACCCGTACCCGTAGCGAGTGGACCGAGGTCTTCGCCGGTTCGGACGCGTGTGTGGCGCCCGTCCTCTCGCTCCGCGAGGCACCGCACCACCCGCACCTCGCCGCCCGCGCCACCTTCGTCGAACACAGCGGACTCACCCAGCCCGCGCCCGCACCCCGGTTCTCGGCCACGCCCGCATCGGTGCACAGCGGCCCGGCCCGGCCGGGCGCCGACACCGAGGCCGTCGCCGCCGACTGGGACGTACCGGGCCTGCGGACCATCCGGAAGGACACCACCGACTGATGCAGCGGCAGATCTTCACCGAAGAGCACGACGCGTTCCGCGGGGCGGTGCGCACCTTCCTGGCCAAGGAAGTCATCCCGCACTACGAGCAGTGGGAGAAGGACGGCATCGTCTCGCGCGAGGCCTGGCTCGCGGCGGGCCGGCAGGGACTGCTCGGCCTCGCGGTGCCCGAGGAGTACGGCGGCGGCGGCAACGCCGACTTCCGCTACAGCGCCGTACTGGCGGAGGAGTTCACCCGGGCGGGCGCCCCCGGTCTCGCGCTCGGGCTGCACAACGACATCATCGGCCCCTACCTCACGGGTCTCGGTACCGAGGAGCAGAAGCGGCGCTGGCTGCCCGGCTTCTGCAGCGGCGAGATCATCACCGCCATCGCGATGACCGAACCCGGCGCCGGTTCCGACCTCCAGGGCATCCGCACCACCGCCGAGGACAAGGGTGACCACTGGCTGCTCAACGGCTCCAAGACGTTCATCTCCAACGGCATCCTCGCCGACCTGGTGGTCGTCGTGGCGAAGACCACGCCGGACGGCGGCGCGAAGGGACTCTCCCTCCTCGTCGTCGAGCGCGGGGCCGAGGGCTTCGAGCGGGGCCGCAACCTCGACAAGATCGGCCAGAAGTCCCAGGACACCGCCGAACTGTTCTTCAACGACGTCCGCGTCCCCAAGGAGAACCTCCTCGGCGAGCTCGACGGCGCCTTCATCCACCTGATGACCAACCTGGCCCAGGAGCGGATGGGCATCGCCGTCGCCGGCATCGCCGCCGCCGAGTACCTGCTGGAGATCACCACCGAGTACGTGAAGGAGCGCGAGGCCTTCGGGCGGCCGCTCTCCAAGCTCCAGCACATCCGTTTCGAGATCGCCGAGATGGCCACGGAGTGCGCCGTCACCCGGTCCTTCCTCGACCGGTGCATCGTCGACCACTCGCAGGGGACGCTCGACGCCGTCCACGCCTCCATGGCGAAGTGGTGGGCCACCGAACTGCAGAAGCGTGTCGCCGACCGCTGCCTCCAACTGCACGGCGGCTACGGCTACATGACGGAGTACCGGGTGGCCAGGGCGTTCACCGACGGCCGCATCCAGACCATCTACGGCGGAACGACCGAGATCATGAAGGAGATCATCGGACGCTCCCTGCTCGCCTGAACCCGTCCCGATCCCTGCCGAGCCACCACCTCCGCTGCGTCACCTCCCCCGAAAGGCAGCTGTCTTGAGTACCGAAGCGTTCGTCTACGACGCGATCCGCACCCCGCGCGGCCGCGGCAAGTCCAACGGCGCCCTGCACGGCACCAAGCCGATCGACCTCGTCGTCGGCCTGATCCACGAGATCCGCAGCCGCTTCCCGGGCCTGGACCCGGCGGCCATCGACGACATCGTCCTCGGCGTCGTCAGCCCGCTCGGCGACCAGGGCTCCGACATCGCCCGCATCGCGGCGATCGCGGCGGGCCTGCCCGACACCGTCGCGGGAGTCCAGGAGAACCGCTTCTGTGCCTCGGGCCTGGAGGCCGTCAACCTCGCGGCCGCCAAGGTCCGTTCCGGCTGGGAGGACCTCATCCTCGCGGGCGGCGTCGAGTCGATGTCCCGGGTCCCGATGGGCTCCGACGGCGGCGCCTGGGCGATGGACCCGATGACCAGTTACGAGACGGGCTTCGCACCGCAGGGCATCGGCGCCGACCTCATCGCGACCGTCGAGGGCTTCACGCGCCGCGACGTCGACGAGTTCGCCGCGCTGTCGCAGGAGCGGGCCGCCGAGGCGTGGAAGGGCAACCGCTTCGCCCGGTCCGTCGTCCCGGTCAAGGACCGCAACGGCCTGGTCGTCCTGGACCACGACGAGCACATGCGGCCCGGCACCACGGCCGACTCCCTCGCCGCGCTCAAGCCGTCGTTCGCCGCGATCGGCGAGATGGGCGGCTTCGACGCGGTGGCGCTGCAGAAGTACCACTGGGTGGAGAAGATCGACCACGTCCACCACGCGGGCAACTCCTCCGGCATCGTCGACGGAGCCGCCCTGGTGGCGATCGGCTCGAAGGAGATCGGGGAGCGCTACGGCCTCACCCCGCGCGCCCGGATCGTCTCCGCCGCCGTCTCCGGCTCCGAGCCCACCATCATGCTCACCGGGCCGGCACCCGCCACCCGCAAGGCGCTCGCCAAGGCCGGGCTCACCATCGACGACATCGACCTCGTCGAGATCAACGAGGCCTTCGCCGGTGTCGTCCTGCGCTTCGCCAGGGACATGGGGCTCTCCCTCGACAAGATCAACGTCAACGGCGGCGCCATCGCGCTCGGCCACCCGCTCGGTGCCACCGGCGCGATGATCCTCGGCACGCTCATCGACGAGCTGGAACGCCAGGACAAGCGGTACGGGCTCGCCACCCTCTGCGTCGGCGGCGGCATGGGTGTCGCCACCGTCATCGAGCGTCTCTGACCGTCCCCCTGCTAACGGAGAAGACAGCAATGACCGAGAGCACGACCATCCGCTGGGAACAGGACGGGACCGGCGTCGTCACCCTCGTACTCGACGACCCCAACCAGTCCGCCAACACGATGAACCAGGCCTTCAAGGACTCCATCGCGGCCGTCGCCGACCGCGCCGAGGCCGAGAAGGACTCCATCCGCGGCATCATCTACACCTCCGCCAAGAAGACGTTCTTCGCGGGCGGCGACCTCAAGGACATGATCAAGGTCGGCCCCGAGAACGCCCAGGCCGCCTTCGACACCGGCACCGCTATCAAGAGGTCGCTGCGCCGCATCGAGACCCTCGGCAAGCCGGTCGTGGCCGCCATCAACGGCGCCGCCCTCGGCGGGGGTTACGAGATCGCGCTCGCCTCCCACCACCGCGTCGCCCTCGACGCACCCGGCTCCCGGATCGGCCTGCCCGAGGTCACCCTCGGCCTGCTGCCCGCGGGCGGCGGCGTCACCCGCACCGTACGTCTCATGGGCATCGCCGACGCACTGCTGAAGGTGCTGCTCCAGGGCACCCAGTACACCCCGCGGCGCGCCCTGGAGAACGGCCTGGTCCACGAGGTCGCCGCCACCCCCGAGGAGATGCTCGACAAGGCCCGCGCCTTCATCGACGCCAACCCGGAATCGCAGCAGCCCTGGGACGTCAAGGGCTACCGGATCCCCGGCGGCACCCCGTCGAACCCGAAGTTCGCCGCCAACCTGCCGGCCTTCCCGGCCAACCTGAAGAAGCAGCTCGCCGGCGCGCCCATGCCCGCGCCGCGCAACATCCTTGCCGCGGCCGTCGAGGGCTCGCAGGTCGACTTCGACACCGCGCTGACCATCGAGGCCCGCTACTTCACCGAGCTGGTCACCGGCCAGGTCTCGAAGAACATGATCCAGGCCTTCTTCTTCGACCTGCAGGCCGTCAACTCCGGCGCCAGCCGCCCCAAGGGCATCGAGGAGCGCCAGGTCCGCAAGGTCGCCGTCCTCGGCGCCGGGATGATGGGCGCGGGCATCGCCTACTCCTGTGCCCGGGCCGGCATCGACGTCGTCCTCAAGGACGTCACCACGGAGGCCGCCGCCAAGGGCAAGGCGTACAGCGAGAAGCTGCTGGACAAGGCGCTCTCCCGGGGCCGTACGACCGAGGCGAAGCGCGACGAGCTGCTGGCCCGCATCACCCCGACCGGCGACCCGGCCGACCTCGCGGGCTGCGACGCCGTCATCGAGGCGGTCTTCGAGGACACCGCGCTCAAGCACAAGGTGTTCCAGGAGATCCAGGACATCATCGAGCCCGACGCGCTGCTCTGCTCCAACACCTCCACGCTGCCCATCACGGTGCTGGCCGAAGGGGTCTCGCGTCCCGTCGACTTCATCGGGCTGCACTTCTTCTCGCCCGTCGACAAGATGCCGCTCGTCGAGATCATCAAGGGTGAGAAGACCGGCGACGAGGCCCTGGCCCGCGCCTTCGACCTGGTCCGCCGGATCAAGAAGACGCCGATCGTCGTCAACGACTCGCGCGGCTTCTTCACCTCGCGCGTCATCGGCCAGTTCATCAACGAGGGCGTCGCCATGGTCGGCGAGGGCGTCGAGCCCGCGTCGGTCGAGCAGGCCGCCGCCCAGGCCGGCTACCCGGCCAAGGTGCTCTCCCTGATGGACGAGCTGACGCTCACCCTGCCCCGGAAGATCCGCAACGAGACCAGGCGGGCCGTCGAGGAGGCGGGCGGCACCTGGGCCGCCCACCCGTCGGACTCGGTCATCGACCGCATGGTCGACGAGTTCGGGCGCACGGGACGCAGCGGCGGCGCGGGCTTCTACGACTACGACGAGAACGGCAAGCGCACCCGCCTCTGGCCCGGCCTGCGCGAGCACTTCGGGCATTCAGGCGGTCGTGCCCCGGGCGGGCACGGCACGGAGCCGGACACGGGCATCTCCTTCACCGACATGAAGGAGCGGATGCTCTTCTCCGAGGCCCTGGACAGCGTCCGCTGCCTGGAGGAGAACGTCCTGATCACCGTCGCCGACGCCAACATCGGCTCCATCATGGGCATCGGCTTCCCGCCGTGGACCGGCGGCGTCCTGCAGTACATCAACGGGTACGAGGGCGGCCTGCCCGGCTTCGTGGCCCGCGCCCGGGAGCTCGCCGAGCGCTACGGCGACCGCTTCCTGCCGCCCGCGCTGCTGGTGGCCAAGGCGGAGAAGGGCGAGACCTTCCACGACTGACGCCGCCGCCGCGGGCGCTGCCCACCGCCGCCCGGCGGTGGGCAGCGCCCGCGGCACTGCTCACTCGGCGGTGAACGCGGCCCGCAGCTCCTCCTTGAGCGACCGCTGGAAGGCGGTCACCAGGGCCTGCACCGCCAGCGGCTGCATGTGGGCGGACAGCGACTTCATCGCCTTGATGTGTTCCGGGTCCGACTCGCGCTCCCGGTAGGGGTGCCACACCTCGTCCCGGAACAGCCGGCTCAGCTCGTGCGCGGCCGAGCGGGTGTGCTCCAGCAGGACCGTCCGGGCGGCCAGGATCGTCTCGTGCGCGATCGGCACGTCGAGCAGCTCCACACCGAGCCGCAGCAGCCCCGTGTCCACCCGGTAGCAGCCGTCGCCCGGATCGGCCCGCTCCAGCACCCCCATCGCGGCCAGGCGGTCGATGTCCTGCTCGGTCAGCGCCCGCCCCGCGCGGCGCTCCAGCTCCGCCCGGGTGGCGTCCTCCGCCGAGTCCGGAGCCCAGGTGGCCACCAGCGCCCGGTGGATCGCGAGGTCGTGCGCGCTCAGATCGGGCGGCAGCTGCTCCAGATACCGCTCGATCGCGGCGAGCGTCATGCCCTGGTGCTGCAGCTCCTCGATCAGTGCGAGCCGGGAGAGGTGGTCGTGCCCGTAGTGCCCCACCCGACGCGGCCCGATCACCGGCGGCGGCAGCAGCCCCCGGGTGCTGTAGAAGCGCACCGTGCGCACGGTCACCCCGGCGCGCGCCGCCAGCTCGTCGACGGTGAGCGTCGGCTCCTCGGTCCCGGTCGCCATATCTGCTCCTCGTGTCCGACCCTGTGGGTGAACTGCTGGCCGTGTGCACCAATCAGGTTCAACAGTATTGCTGTCTCACCACTGTTGTGAAAGTCTCCGGCAGCATCGAAGCGCAGTCCATCCCAGGTACGGGCCCGCGTGGTCCTGCCGAAGGCGACAGGAGGCGGCCGTGACCACGATCCTGCGACTCCCCGCGGACCCCGATCAGCTCACCCTTCCCGCGCTGCTCCTGCGCAACGCCGAGGACCACGGCACACGCCCGGCCCTCTCCTGGCGGGCGGACGGCGACGGGGAGCGCTGGACGACCCTCACCTGGAGCGAGGTCCGGCGCAAGGCCGCGGTGCTGGCCGCCGGCTACGCGGCGCTCGGCGTCGAGCGCGGCGAACAGGTTCTCATGATGATGGGCAACCGCCCCGAACACTGGCTCACCGACCTCGCCCTCACCCACCTCGGTGCCGTCCCCGTCACCGTGTACGGCACCGCGGCCCCCGGACAGATCGCGCACATCGCCGGGCACAGCCGCGCCCGGTTCGCCGTGCTCGAAGGCGGCCGCGAACGGGACCGCTGGGAGCCGCTGCTCGACGACCCCACAGTTCGCCTGGAACGGCTGGTCGTCGTGGAGGCGGCCGAGGCCGGACCGCACCGCACCTACGGCTCGCTCCACGCCACCGGCACCCGGCTGCACCGCCCCGACGCCTTCGAGAAGGGCTGGCGCGAATCGCGCGCCGAGGACCCGCTCACCGTCGTCTACACCTCCGGCACCACCGGCGACCCGAAGGCCGTCCCGATCACCCACCGGGCCGTCGTCCGCAACGCCGTGGCCCTCGACCGGGTCGTCGAACTCCCCGCTCACGTCGAGCACATCTGCTACCTGCCCCTCGCCCACATCGCGGAGCGGATGCTCGGCATCTACCTCTCGGTCTTCCGTGCCTCGCACGTCCACCTCTGCCCCGACCCCTCAGCCGTCGCGGCCACCGCACGCTCCCTGCACCCGGCGCAGTTCTTCGGCGTGCCCAGGGTCTGGGAGAAGTTCGCGGCGGCGTTACGGGCGGCCCTGGCCGCGTTGCCGCAGGAGCAGCGCGACGGGATCGAGGCGGCGGGGGAGACGGCACGCGCGCACGTCGCCTTCCGGGAACGCGGCGAGGCGCCGCCGGCGGAGCTCGACGCGGCGTTCCGCGAGGTCAGGGCGACTGTCCTGGAACCGGTGCTCGCCCTGGCCGGGTTCGACCGGCTGGTGTGGACGGCGAGCGCGTCCGCGCCGATGCCGCTCGACGTGGTCCGCTTCTGGGCCGGCTTCGGGATTGTGATCATGGATGCCTGGGGGCTGACGGAGACGATCGGTGTCTGCACCGCGAACAGCCCCTCCGGCTTCCGTCTCGGCTCGGTGGGACGGCCCCTGGAGGGCGTGGAGCTGCGGATCGCGGACGACGGGGAGATCCTGGTCCGCGGCGAGACGGTCTTCTCCGGCTATCTGCGCGCCGACGGCACGGTGCAGGACGTCCTGGACGGCGACGGCTGGTTCCCGACCGGGGACATCGGCCGGATCGACGAGGACGGGTACCTATGGCTCACCGACCGCAAGAAGGAAATGATCGTCACCTCGACCGGCAAGAACGTCTCCCCGGCACTCGTCGAGAACACCCTCAAGGAACACCCGCTGATCGGCCAGGCCCTGGTCCACGGCGACGGCCGCTCCTACCTGGTCGCGCTGCTGGTCCTCGACCCCGAACTGGCACCGGTCTGGGCCGCCGCCCGCGGCATCGAATCCGACCCGTACGCCCTCGCCGACCATCCCGCCGTGCGGGCGGAGGTGGCCCGGGCGGTCGAGGCGGCCAACGCCCGGCTCAACCGGACCGAGCAGATCAAGCGCTACCGGCTGCTCAGGGAGGAATGGGGCCCGGAGACCGGCGAGCTGACCCCCTCTCTGAAGCTGCGCCGCCGGGCGATCAGGGACAGGTACGGCGACGCCATCGACGCGCTGTACGACGCGGAGAACTGACAGGCGCGGTGTCAGTGCCCGCTCGTACGCTGGTGCGATGACGGAGATCACGTACGTGAGAGGGGACGCCACCGCCCCGCAGGGCAAGGGCGTCAAGGTGATCGCCCACGTCTGCAACGACCTGGGCGGCTGGGGCAAGGGCTTCGTCCTCGCCGTCTCGCGCCGGTGGCCCGAACCGGAGACGGAGTACCGCCGCTGGCACCGCGAGCGCGCGGCCAACGACTTCGGCCTCGGTGCCGTCCGCTTCGTCCAGGTGAGCCCGTTCATCTGGGTGGCGAACATGGTCGGCCAACGGGGCATGCGCAGGGGCAGCAAGGGAGTGCCGGTGCGCTACGAGGCGATCGACACCGCCCTGGGCGCGGTGGCCGACCGGGCGGCCGAGCTGGCGGCTTCGGTCCACATGCCGCGCATCGGCTGTGGTCTGGCCGGCGGCAAGTGGTCCAGGATCGAACCGCTGCTGGAGCGGCGGCTGCTGAGCCGCGGGATCGGCGTGACGGTCTACGACCACGGCTGACGGGTCCCTGACGCGTGGATCCCGATCTGCGCCGGACTCCCTGCCCGCGCGGTGTTACAGGAATACGGAGCGGGTCACTCTGTGTCGGCTTCTATGGTGGGGTGGAACCGACGGAACGGGGAGGGGCCATGACGGCACGGAGTACCGACGGGACGGGGCTGGCCGAGGCTCTGCACGGGAATCCGCCCTCCGATGCGCTGAGCGAGCAGATCCTGGACGCCGCGCGCGAGCAGTTCATGACCTTCGGGCTGCGCCGCTCCACCGTCGACGACGTCGCCAAGCGGGCCAGGGTCTCGCGGGTGACCGTGTACCGGCGGATCGGCAACAAGGACAGCCTCGTCTCCGCCTGTCTGCTGCGCGAGTACCGCCGCTTCGTCGTGGAGGTGGACGACGCGGTGGCCGCTCTGCCGACGACGCAGGACCGGCTCGTCGAGGGCTTCGCCGCGGTGCTCCGGCACATCCGCGAGCATCCGCTCATCGGCGGTCTGCTGAGGCTGGAGCCCGAGACCATGCTGCCGTTCCTGACCCTGGAGAGCGGACCGGCCTTCCTCGCCATCCGCGACTACCTGGCCCACCGGCTGCGTGACGCCCGGCGCGCGGAGGGCCGGCCGGCGAGTGATCCGACACCGGTCGCCGAACTGATGGTGCGGATCACCGTCTCCTTCCTCCTCAATCCGGTCAGCTGTTTCCAGCTCGACGACGAGACCCAGGTGCGGGAGTTCGCCCGCCGGTATCTGGTGCCGCTGCTCGCTGCCGGGTAGGACCGCAGGCCGGGCGGTCCGTCTCGTCGGGCAGCGGTTCCAGCGGCCGGCTGCCCGCCCAGTGCGGGCCGAGGTCGTCGAGCCGCCAGCCGAACGGGTAGGAGCGCGGCTGCGGCCGTGAGGGCAGCCACCGGGGCCTGGCCGGCAGCAGGCGCACACAGCGCGAACGGGCCAGCAGCGCGCCCGCGGCGGCCGACCGCACCCAGCCGGGCTGCACCCTGAACCCCAGCGCGCGCAGCAGCGGCTCGTCCAGCAGGGCGAGCGAGAAGCGCGCTATCAGCGGGCGCAGCGGACGCGGATACCAGCTCGCCATGATCCGGAACGTGGCGTTGGCGACCCGCCGGTTCGCCGGGTCGTAAGCGAACATCCGCTCCTCGTAGGAGTCCAGCAGCCGTTCGAACCCCTCGTAGGTGTCCGGTGCGCCCTCGATGTCCATCATCGCGGCCATCTTCCGGCCCACTTCCGTCAGCGCCTCGATCTCCACCGAGCACAGGGGCCGCCAGCCGAACCGGTCGATCCAGCGTTTCGGACCGACGACCGTGGTCGCCAGGACGTACAGGAAGTCCTCGTTGGGGATGCGGTACCTGCCGTGGATCCGGTTGAGGTGACGGGCGGCGGCACGCCCGCGTTCCGAGTCGAAGCCGTCGGCAGCCATCTCGTACCCGATCAGCACCGTGTCGTCGTAGCGCTTCTGTCCCGACCGCTCGAACTCCTGCGTGCGGTCCAGGAGCACGGAGATCCGTGGCACCCCGTAGTCGCGGAGGAACGCGACGCTCACACCCTGCCGGTAGTCCCAGGGGAACTCGTACTGCGAGAGGAGCCGGAGGATCTCGGCGTAATCGCGAGCGGGATCCATGCGGCGTATCTCGCGAAGGCGGCTGTAGCGGCCCATGGTGCGCCTCCTGTGGGCTGGTTCGAAGCAGCTTCTTCGGTCCAACTCCCTTGTTCAGGAGCACATCTGACGGGCACTCCGGACAAGAGAGTCAATGTTACAAATACTATTGACTTGTTTCACGAGCCTCGTCAACACCACCGGCACGGATCGCGCCCGCACCCCGGCGCACCCGCCCCGCTCCCGGCCCGCCCGGCACTGATCGCATACTGGAGAACAGAACGGGCCGGGTGCCGGGCAGCGGCCCCGCCGACCGCCGGGAGTACCCGCATGAACAGCGCAGCAGCCAGGGACGCCGACCCCGCACCGCCCCCGCCGGGCGGAGTGCTCTGGGGCCTGTCGGGCGACGTCCGGGCCCTGCTGATGCTGCCCGCAGCCCTCACCCTGCAGGTCGCACACCCGGCGGTCGGCGCGGGAGTCGACGAGCACTCGGTCTTCCGCACCGACCCGTGGGGCCGCGGCGAGCGCTCCCTCAGCTCGCTGCAGCTCTGGGTGTACGGCGGCGAGCAGGCCGCCGAGGAGGGGCGCAGGCTCCGCCGGCTGCACCGCACCATCCAGGGCACCGACACCCGCGGCCGCCGCTACCACGCGCTGTCACCGGTCAACTACGCATGGGTGCACGCCACCGGCTTCCCGGTCTACCGGCACGCCGCCCGCTATCTGATCCGCCCGCTCACCCCGGCGCAGGAGCGCGCCCTGTACCGGGAGTGGCTCCAGGTGGGCCGGGTGCTGGGGATCCAGGACCGGGACATGCCGCAGACGATCGAGGAGTTCTGGCCCTACTACCGCAAAATGCTCGCGGAGGAGATCGAGAAGACGGTCGTCGTCGGGGAGCTCGTCGACGCGGACGCCGTCGTGCCCCCGCCGGACCGGGGCCCCCTGCCGCTGCGGTTGCTGCTCAGGGTCCTGTGGCCGGTCCTGCTCCCGCCGCTGGGGCGGTTGCGCACCTTCCTGACCGTGGGGCTGATGCCGCCGGACGCGCGGGAGGCGATCGGTCTGCCGTGGACGGCCGGACAGGAGCGCAGGCTGCGACGGTTCTGCGCCCTGCTGCGGATGGTGGTGCCCGCGCTGCCGGAGCGGATGCGGTATCTGCCGCGGGCCCGCAGGGCACGGGCCGCCCATCGGGCGGCGGGCAGGAGCGGGCCGGGGATGTCCGGCTGACGTCGGCGGCCCGTGTCAGGCCGACGCGCGGCGGACGAGTTCCGTCGGCGTGATCACCGAATCCGTTCCGGTGTCACCGTTGTTGAGCCGGTCCATCAGCAGCCGCACCATCAACCTGCCCATGCCCACCACGTCCTGACGGACCGTCGTCAGTGGCGGATCGGTCGCCTCGGCCACCGACTCCATGTCGTCGAATCCGACCAGCGCCACGTCCTGCGGCACCCGCCGGCCGTGCTCGCGCAGCACCCGCAGCGCGCCCGACGCCATCAGGTCGTTGGCGGCGAACACGGCGTCCAGGTCCGGCCGCCGCTCCAGCAGTACGGCCATGGCGCGGGCGCCGCCCTCGGCGGTGAAGTCTCCGTCGGCCACCAGGGCCGGATCACCGTCGGGCAGGACGTCGAAGTAGCCGTCGATCCGGTCGAGCGCCGAGGTCTGGTCGCGCGGACCCGCGATGTGTGCGATGTGCCGGCGGTCGAGCGAGACCAGGTGCCGCACGGCCTCCCGGGCGCCGCCGCGGTTGTCGCAGTCCACGTAGGGCACCGCGAGTTCGGAGGCGGCTCCCGGCCGTCCGGGGCGCCCGCCGTAGACCGTCGGGACCCGGAACCGGCGGATGACCGCGGGCAGTTCGTCGTCCGTGTGCAGCGAGAAGGCCAGCACCCCGTCCACATGGCCGCCTGCCAGGTAGCGGGTGACGCGGTCGAAGTCGCCGCTGCCCTCCACCAGGAGCAGTACCAACTGGGAGTCGTATGCGTTGAGTTCCCGGCTGATGCCACGGATGTGCTGGGAGAAGAACGGGTCGGAGAAGATCCGGATCTCCGGCTCGTCGATGATCACGGCGACCGCCCCGTTGCGCCGGGTGACCAGCGTCCGGGCGGCGTGGTTCGGGATGTAGCCCAGTTCCTCGACCGCCTTGCGCACCTGGTCCACGAGCGGCTGACGCACCCCGGCGCTGCCGTTGACCACCCGGGAGGCCGTCGCCCGGGAGACTCCGGCGAGGGCCGCCACGGCCTCCAGCGTGGGGCGCGCATCGTGCGGGGCATCGGGGGTCGGACCGGGCAAGGGACGCTCCTCGGACGCGCGGAATGGGGCCGGAAACGGCCGGGGGCGGCCGGACAGCACGGACACCGTCAGCCTAACCGCCCCGCAGGCCGGTGACCGGGGGTGCCCCGGTGTCTGCGCGGAGGGTACCGGCACCCGTGCGTGCGCCGGGCCGTCGCGCGGGAGCCGATCGGGTACCGGTTGCGCGGCGGCGGTGCGGAGCTCCTGTCGCGCGGGCGCCGGCCGGGGTACTTTCCCGCCCATGCCGATACGTGTGCGGGGTGCCCGCTCGACGTACAGACCTTCCGTCCCGGCCCCCGCCGGCGCTGCGGGAGCCGCGCGCGGCGGCGGGCGATGATGCCCGCCGGGCCGGCCGGGGCCGGCCGTCGCCACGGCCGCGTCCTCGCGCTGACGGCGGTCGCCGCCGTGCTGGCCGCCGCGCCGGTCACCGTGTCCGCAGAGGCGGCGCACACCCCGCCACGCACCGGCTTCGAGTCCTCCGGCGGGGCCCGCTGGACCGGCCCCGCCGAGGAGCGGTTGCTGCTCGCCGCCGTCGACCGGCACGGCGACCGGGTCTCCGTGGAGCGGATCGGTACGACGAAGCAGGGGCGCCCGCTGCGGCTCGTGCGGATCGGCAGCCGGCGCCCCGCCGCGCTCACCGTGCTCCTCGTCTGCAGCCAGCACGGCGACGAACCCGCCGGTCGCGAGGCGTGCCTGACGACGATCCGCGACCTCGCGTTCGCCGAGGACCGCGAGACCCGGGAACTCCTCTCCCGCACCGAGATCCTCTTCGTCCCCACGGCCAACCCCGACGGCCGCGCCGCGGACACCCGGGGCAACTCCGACGGCGCGGACATCAACCGCGACCACCTCGCGCTGCGGACCGCCGAGGGGCGCGCGATCGCGGCAGTCGTCCGGGACCACCGCCCCGAGGTGATCGACGACCTGCACGAGTACGGCGCGACCCCGCCCTACTACGACAAGGACCTCACCGTCCTGTGGCCCCGCAGCCTCGACGCCGACGCACGGGTGCGCGACGAATCGGAGCTTCTGGCGGAGCGCCATGTGCGTCCGGCCGCCCGGGACGCCGGGTACGACAGCGGGCTCTACGGGGTCTGGACGGACCCCGTCACCGGCAGCCCGGTCAGGCAGACCGCGGGCGACGGGCAGGAGCGCATCCTGCGCAACGCCGCGGGCATCAAGCACGCGGTCGGCCTGCTCGTCGAGTCCCGCGCGGACCCGCTCACCGACGCGGAGAGGGCCGACCCCGCACTCAACGCGCGCCGCCGGGTCCGCTCCCAAATCGTGGCGCTCAGGGCCGTGTTCGCTTACGTGGCGCAGCGGCGCGGGGAGATCGGCGCCGCCACGGTCCGCGCCCGGACGGCAGGTTTCACCGAGGGTGGCCCGGTCTACCTCGGCGGGGCCGACAACGAGCCGGCCGGGTCCGGCGGTGTGCTCGCGCACCCGCCCTGCGGCTACCGCCTGACGGCGGCCCAGTTCGCCGGCATCGGGGACGAACTCGCTCTGCACGGCGTCACCTCCCGCCCGGATGGTGACGGTGTGTACGTGCCGCTGGCGCAGTCCGCCAGAAAGCTGGTCCCGATACTCCTGGACGCGAAGGCGGCATATCACCTCACAAACGGTCAAGCCGATACCGCTTGTTGATCCCGGAAGATGCGCGCTGCGTGTGGTACTGCCTACGGAGAGCGAAACTCCAGCTTCCGTGAAAGGTGCGATTCGTGTCGCAGGACGATCAGAGAACGGGCGGCAAGGGGGATCGGTCGGTAACGGCGGATCTGCCCAGCGACCCGACCCAGAGCCGGCGCCCCACGACCGACCGGGTGGTGTTCGGCGTCACCGCTGTGCTCACCCTCGCCTTCGTGGTCTGGGGGGCCACCGCCACCGACTCGCTGGAGGACGTCTCCAGCACGCTGCTCGACGGCCTCATGCACAACGGCGGTTGGGCCTTCATGCTGGCCGCCTCCGGATTCGTGGTCTTCGCCCTCTGGCTCGCCATCAGCCGTTACGGAAAGATCACCCTCGGCCAGGAGGGCGAGCAGCCCGAATTCCGGACCGTCTCCTGGGTCGCGATGATGTTCAGCGCCGGTATGGGCATCGGGCTGATGTTCTACGGAGTCAGTGAGCCGCTGGCGCACTTCATCAACCCGCCGCCCGGCACCCACCCCGCCGACGCCGCCGAGGCGATGCAGACGGCGATGGCCACCACGCTCTTCCACTGGACGCTGCACCCCTGGGCGATCTACGCGGTGGTCGGCCTCGCCATCGCCTACAGCACCTTCCGGCGTCGCAGGCGGCAGACGATCAGCGCCGTCTTCGAGCCGCTCATCGGCGCCCGGCACGCCCACGGCGGGGTCGGCCGGCTGATCGACATCCTCGCCATCTTCGCCACGCTCTTCGGCTCGGCCGCCTCGCTGGGGCTGGGCGCTCTCCAGATCGGCAGTGGTTTCCACGAGCTGAACTGGAAGGAGAAGACCGGCACCGGGCTGCTCGTCCTGATCATCGCCGTGCTGACCGTGGCCTTCGTCGCCTCGGCGATCTCCGGCGTGGAGAAGGGCATCCAGTGGCTGTCCAACATCAACATGGTGCTCGCGTTCATCCTCGCCGTGTTCGTGTTCATCGCGGGCCCGACCATCATCGTGCTTGACCTGCTGCCCACTTCGATCGCCGCCTACTTCGGCAACCTCGCGCAGCTCGCCGGCCGCACCGAGGCGACCGGCGAGGGCAAGGTGGCCGACTGGCTCGCCAGCTGGACCGTCTTCTACTGGGCCTGGTGGATCTCCTGGACGCCGTTCGTCGGCATGTTCATCGCCAGGATCAGCCGCGGCCGGACGATCCGTCAGTTCATCGGCGGGGTCATCCTGGTGCCCAGCACGGTCAGCCTGGTCTGGTTCGCGATCTTCGGTGGCACCGCGATCAAGCTCCAGGAGGCCGGGAAGCTGAACGGCGCCACCACGCAGGAGGCCCAGCTGTTCGGTGTGCTGCAGCAGTTCCCGCTCGCCACGCTGATGAGTCTGCTGGTGATGATCCTGGTCGGCATCTTCTTCGTCTCGGGCGCGGACGCGGCCTCGATCGTCATGGGCACGCTCTCCCAGAAGGGCGTCCTGGAACCGGCCAAGTGGGTCGTCATCTTCTGGGGCGTCGTCACCGGAGCGGTGGCGGCGATCATGCTGCTGATCGGCAACGGGAAGGGCGATGCGCTGGCCGGACTGCAGAACCTGACCATCCTGGTGGCCGCGCCCTTCACCATCGTGATGGTCGGCATGTGCGTGGCACTGATGCGGGACCTGCGCGAGGACCCGCTCATCGTGCGCCGCGAGTTCGGGGTCGAGGCCGTCGAATCCGCGGTCATCGAGGGCCACGCGAAGTACGACGGCGACTTCGAGATCCGGATCGGCCCCGGCGGCAGTCAGATCACCACCGAACGTCACGACAAGCCCGGCGGATCGAGCCCCGCGGAGGACTGAGGGCCCTGCGCGGGCGCGGCGGTTCAGCCCACCAGCCGGGCCGCCGCCTGCGCGCAGCCCAGGGCCACCGTCACGCCCGCGCCCCCGTGTCCGTAGTTGTGGACCAGGCGCCCGCCGCCGGGCAGCGGTTCCAGTTCTATCCGTACCCCCGCGTCCCGGGCCGGCCGCAGCCCCACCCGGTGCCCGATGATCCGCGCCCGGCCGATCTCCGGCCGGATGCGGGCGCACCGGGCCACGATCTCCACGGCCGCCCGGGGGTCGGGCACGGTGCTCCAGTCGTCCGCCCCGGCCGTGCCGCCGAGCACGAGCCGGCCCGGCTGCGGGAAGAAGTACGTCGTCTCGCTCGACGCGGGGTCCGCCTCGGTGAACCACTCCGCGATGCCCGGGTTCTCCACCAGGACCAGCTGGCCGCGCACCGGGCGCATCCCGCTGTCGGGGACCAGTTCGCGGGAGCCGAGCCCCGTGCAGTTCACCACCGTCGTGGCCTCCGCGGCGGCCTCGTCGAACGAGGTGACCGTGCGCCGCTCCACCGAGCCCCCGGCCGCCCTGATCCGTCCCTCCAGCCACTCCAGATGGACCGGCATGTCGATCAGCGGCAGCCGGCACCGCAGCCCTTCGGCGGTCTCCACCGCATCCGTCAGCTCCCCGGCCCACGGCCCGAGCCCCGCGAGCCGCTCGCCCCGGTGCACGCCGTCGACCAGCCGGACCCCGGTCTCCCGCGGCCGGGCGGCCAGTTCCTCGTACCACCGCAGCGAGACCAGCGACCAGTCGCCGACCCGGTCCTGCGGCTCGACCCGGTACGGCCACCACAGGGCGCCGGCCACCGCCGACGTGGTCGCCTCGGCCGGCCGCGCGGACCAGACCCGCACCCGGTGCCCACGCCCGGCCAGCACCACCGCGGTGGTCAGGCCGCTGACCCCACCGCCCACCACGATCACTTCCGACACTGCCGCCCCCGCTGCTCTCTGCTCCGTGCCCGGACTCCGTCGATGGCCGAAGCCAGGGCCCTCCGTTCGGATCATGCCGGGCTCGCAGCCCTGACCCGGACGAAAGACCCTGGGGCCTCTCGTCCGGGTCAGGCCGGGCTCGCGTGCCCCGGTGCTGCACCTCGCGGCGTTGTCGTCGGTCGTCGACGCTCCGCGTCGACTCCCTCCTCCGCCTTGCGAGGCACAGCACCGGACCCCGCTCCCTGATCCGGCCTGACCCGGACGAAAGACCCTATCCACAGAGTGCCCGGCCGCGGAACACCCGCGACGCCCCTTGCCTGCGGCCCGTCGGCACCTGCGCGGGGAGCCCCGGCCGCCGATTAGGATCGACACCCTGATGACTGCCACTCTCGTCGCCAAGGATCTCGCCGCCGGACACGGCGACCGCACTCTCTTCGCCGAGCTCGACCTCGTGGTCGCGCCCGGTGACGTGATCGGTCTCGTCGGAGTCAACGGCGCCGGAAAATCGTCCCTTCTCCGGCTGCTCGCCGGGCTCGACCAGCCGGAGGAGGGTGAGCTGCGGCTCTCCCCGCCCACCGCCACCGTCGGCCACCTGCCGCAGGAGCCGGAGCGGACTCCCGGCGAGACCGTGCGGGAGTTCCTCGCCCGCCGGACAGGGGTCGCCGAGGCGCAGACCACGATGGACACCGCCACACAGGCCCTCGTCGACGGGGCGCCCGGGGCCGACGACGCGTACTCCGAGTCGCTGGAGCGCTGGCTCGCGCTCGGCGGCGCCGACCTGGACGAGCGGGCCGAGGAGGTCGCCGCCGACCTGGGCCTGACCGTCGGCCTCGACCTGCCGATGACCGCCCTGTCCGGCGGCCAGGCGGCTCGCGCGGGCCTCGCCTCGCTGCTGCTCTCCCGCTACGACATCTTCCTGCTCGACGAGCCCACCAACGACCTCGACCTGGACGGCCTGGAACGGCTGGAGCGGTACGTCTCCGGCCTGCGGGCCGGCACGGTCGTCATCAGCCACGACCGCGAATTCCTGATGCGCACCGTCACCAAGGTCCTCGAACTCGATCTGGCCCAGCAGCAGATCAACCTGTACGGCGGCGGCTACGCGGCATACCTGGAGGAGCGCGAGCGGGCCCGCAGGCACGCCCGCGAGGAGTTCGAGGAGTTCGCCGACAAGCGCTCCGCGCTCGAAGGGCGCGCCATGATGCAGCGCTCCTGGATGGACAAGGGCGTCAGGAACGCCCGCCGCAAGGCCGGCGACTCGGACAAGATGGCCCGCAAGTTCCGTAGCGAGTCGAGCGAGAAGCAGGCCGCGAAGGCCCGCCAGACCCAGCGCATGATCGAGCGCCTGGACGTCGTGGACGAGCCGCGCAAGGAATGGGAGCTGCGGATGGAGATCGCCTCCGCCCCCCGCTCCGGTTCGGTCGTGGCGACCCTGCGCGAGGCGGAGGTCGTCCTCGGCGACTTCGCGTTCGGCCCGGCCTCGCTGCAGATCGACTGGGCGGACCGGATCGCCATCACCGGCGCCAACGGCGCGGGGAAGTCGACCCTGCTCGCCGCACTCCTCGGCCGCCTCCCGCTGGACTCGGGGCAGGCGAGCCTGGGGTCGGGAGTGGTCGTCGGCGAGGTGGACCAGGCCCGGCAGCTGTTCCACGGAACGGAGTCCCTGCTGGAGGCCTTCTGCGCGGCGGTCCCCGAAACGGAACCGGCCGAGGTCCGCACCCTGCTCGCCAAGTTCGGGCTGCGCGCCGACCATGTGATGCGCCCCGCGACCACCCTCTCCCCGGGCGAACGCACCCGGGCGGCACTCGCCCTGCTCCAGGGCCGCGGGGTCAACCTCCTCGTGCTCGACGAGCCCACGAACCATCTGGACCTGCCGGCCATCGAGCAGCTGGAGTCCGCGCTCGACTCGTACACGGGGACGCTGCTGCTGGTCACCCACGACCGCCGGATGCTGGAGGCGGTCCGCACGACCCGTCGGGTCGAGGTGGCGGCGGGCCGGCTCACGGAGATCTGACGGTCCCGGACCGCTCCACCCATTGGTATGCCAGAGGCGCTTACTTCGCCATCCGCATGACTTCGTCGAGGGGTGATTCCCGACTTACTTCGCATAACTCCTGAGTGTGAGGGGCGCTTGGTATGCCAAGTGTTAGTGTCGCCTTGCTCCGGCCGGGTACTGCCCTGCGGCCGGAGCGGTCCGGACACCGCACCCGCAGGAGGCCCCGTGCGAACCCGCTGGCGCGCCACCCACGTCCTCGCCCACCGCGGCGGCCGGCACGCGCTGCTGCGCGACGGCGAGATCGTGTGGGAGGACGACACGATCGCGTACGTCGGCACGGGGTACGACGGTCCGGTGGACGCGGAACTGGACCTCGGTGAGGCGCTGGTGATGCCAGGGCTCATCGATCTGGACGCCCTCACCGACATCGACCATCTCGTCCTGGACTCCTGGGCGCCCCGCGAACGTGCTGCGGGACTCGCCTGGTCCCAGGAGTACTTCGACCACCGCCGCCGGCCCGTCTTCACACCGGCGCAGCGGGCCACCGTCCGCGAGTACGCACTCGTCCAGCTGGCCCTGCACGGCATCACCACGTACATGCCCATCGCCTCGGAGGTCCACAGCGACTGGGCCGAGCCGTACGACGAGCTCGTCACGACGGCGGAGACCTCACGTCGGATCGGCCTGCGGGGCTATCTGGGGCCCGCCTACCGGTCCGGCGTCAACGTGGCGCTGCCCGACGGCGCCCGCGGGGTCGCCTTCGACGAGGACCGCGGCCGCGCCGGGCTGCGGGACGCGGAGCGCTTCCTCGACCACGTGGCCGGCCTCGGCGACCCGCTGGTCAACGGCGTGCTGCTGCCGTGCCGCATCGAGACACTCACCGAAGAGCTGTTGCGCGAGACCGCCGAGGTCGCCGGACGGCGCGACGTCCTCGTCCGGCTGCACTGCCTGCAGGGCATCCTCGAACGGGACCACGTGAGGGACCTGCACGGCACCACGCCCCTGGGCCTGCTCGCCCGCACGGGCCTGCTGGACACCCGGCTCCTCGTGCCGCACGGCATCGTGACCGACCGCCACCCGGGCGTGCACGGCGAGGACCGCGGCGACCTGGCCACGCTCGCCGCGGCGGACGTCTCGGTCGTCCACTGCCCGCAGACCTCGCTGCGCTACGGCCAGGTCCTGCACTCCTTCGGCGCCTACCGGCGGGCCGGGATCAACCTGTGCCTGGGCACCGACTCCTTCCCGCCGGACCTGATCCGGGGTATGGACGTGGGCGTCCACCTCGCGAAGGTCGTCGACGGGCGCGCGGACGCCGCGCCCGCCGAGCACTACGTCGAGGCGGCCACACTCGGCGGCGCCCGCGCACTGGGGCGCGCCGACCTCGGGCGACTGGAGCCGGGCGCACAGGCGGACCTGGTCGCGTTCCGGCTGGACGACATCCGCGACGGCGTCCAGGACGACCCCGTCCGCACCTTCCTGCTCAACGGCACCGCCCGGCAGGCCACCCACTCCGTCGTGGCGGGGCGCCCCGTCATGACCGACGGCCGGATCCCGGGCATCGACCTGGCCGACCTGCGGCGCAGGGCCCAGGCACTGTTCGAGGTCATGCGCGCGGCCTACAGCGAGCGCGACCTGCACCGCCGGGGCACCGACGAGCTGTTCCCGCCGACGTTCCCGCCGTTCGAGGAGACCTCCTGATGACCGGTTCGCCCGAGGCCGGTGCGTGCCACGCCGGTGCGTCCCACGTCGATCATGCCGAGCGGACGATCCGCGCCCGCATCATGTCCGGTGCGTACCCGCCGGGCGTGCGCCTGCGGGAGCGCGAACTGTCGGAGGCCCTGGGCTTCTCACGCATCCCCGTCCGCGAAGCGCTCACCCGGCTGACCGGGGAGGGCCTCGTGGTCATCTCGCCGCGGCGCGGCGCGTCGGTGCGCAACCTCTCGCTGCGCGATGTGGCCGAACTCTTCGACCTCCGGCTGAGCCTGGAGGTGTTCGCCGCCCGCCGGGCCGCGGAGGCCTGCGCGGGCGGCCGTGGCGGCGAACGGCTGCGGGAGCTCATGGAGGCGGCCGAGGACGCCACCCGGCGCGGCGATGTCCACGAGATCCCCGCCGCGAACACGGCCCTGCACGCGGAGATCGTCGCGATGACCGGCAACCGGCTGCTCCAGGACGCCCTGCAGCCCTCGCTCGGCCTGGTGCAGTGGCTGTTCACCCTCACCGGCGGCCTCGACCCGAGCGTCCAGTGCACCGAGCACCAGGACATCTGCGCCGCGATCCACGCGGGCAAGCCCGACCTGGCGGACGCCCTCTCCTACGCGCACATCGAGCGTGGACGCGGCCCCTCCCTGGCGACCCTCGCCGAGGTTCTTCCGGCGGAGTGACCCGATCCGGCCGCGCCCCCGATCCCACCGTCCGACACCGGCAACCAACCGAGGAGATGCACCACATGCTGATCAGAGACGTCCGTCCCTGGGGCGGCGAGCCCTGCGACATCGAGATCAAGGACGGCGTGATAGCGGCGCTCACCCCGCACGACCCCGCCCGCACCGTCACGGGCGAGACCGTGGACGGACGGGGACGGCTCGCGCTGCCGTCGTTCGCCGACGTCCACTGCCACCTCGACTCGACCCGCATCGGTCTGCCCTTCCGCCCGCACACCGGCAAGCCCGGGGTCTGGGGCATGACCATGAACGACCGCGCGCACTGGCGCGAGGACGAGTGGAGCGTCGCGCAGCGGGCCACGCACACCCTGGGCCGCATGATCGAACGCGGCACGACCCGCGTCCGCAGCTACGCACAGATCGACGCGGACTGCGGTCTGGAGCGTTTCGAGGGTGTTCTCGCAGCCAAGGAGGCGCACGCCGGCCGGTGCGAGGTCGAGATCATGGCCTTCCCGCAGGCAGGTCTGTTCAAGGAGAAGGGCGTTCCGGAACTGATGGACCAGGCCCTGTCCGCCGGCGCCGCCGTGGTCGGCGGCATCGACCCGTGCACCCTGGACCGCGACCCCGTACGCCACCTCGACGTCGTCTTCGGCCTCGCCGAGCGCCACCAGGCCCCGATCGACATCCACCTCCACGAGCCCGGCGCACTCGGCGTGTTCAGCGTCGACCTCATCCTGGAGCGGGTGCGCGCCCTCGGCATGGCCGGTCAGGTGACGCTCTCGCACGCCTACGAACTCGGCACCGTCGACGAGGCGACCACCCGCCGGCTCATCGAGGAGTTCGCCGAGCTGGACATCGCCATGGCGACCATCGCGCCGGCCCAGCAGCAGCACGCCCTGCCGATGGCCGAACTGACCGCCGCCGGGGTACGGGTCGGCCTCGGCGAGGACGGACAGCGCGACTTCTGGTCGCCGTACGGCAACGGGGACATGCTGGACCGCACCTGGCAGCTCGCCTTCACCAACCGCTACCGCGCCGACGAACTGATCGAACACTGCGTTGCCGTCGCGAGCCGGGGCGGCGCCTCGATCCTCCAGGGCGGCCCGCCCCGGCTGACCTCCGTCTCCGACCGGCCCGGCCTCGCCGTGGGCGACAGCGCCGACCTGCTGCTGGTCGAGGGCGAGACGGTGGCGTCCGCCGTCATGGACCGCAGCGACGACCGAACCGTCCTGCACGCCGGCCGGGTCGTCGCCGACGGCCTGGAGCTGGTCGGCTGACCTGCGTCCTCCGCCGCCGCCCGCGAAGTCGCGGGCGGCCCGGACCAGGCACCCTACAAGCGCGTCCGGCCCCGGCCGGACGCGCTTGTGCGTGATCCAGGACGACCGGCACCCGGCGTCTCCTGGGGCCTGCGCGGCGACGTTAGGCTGTGGATCATGCCGGACAACTCCCCTCTCATACAGAGCCTGCGGACAGCGGTCGCCGCCGCTCCCGCCGATGTACCCCTGCGGCTGCACCTGGGCCGGCTCCTGCTGGAGGCGGACCGGTCCGACGAGGCCGTCGCCGAGGCGGCCGTGGCCCTTCAGCACGCGCCGGGCGACACCGAGGCCCGGGAACTGATGACCCGGGCGATGGGAGCACCGGCCCCGGCTGCGGAACAACTCCCGCGCCCACGAACCGGGTTCGACTGGAAGGCCGCCGAGCAGCAGGTCGGGGACGCCGTGCCGCCGCGCTTCGCCGAGACGCCGGTGCCCGCGGACGGCCAGGACGACTCCTCGGACGCCGACGCGTGGGACGTGGAGGGGCCGGGCGCCGTGCGGCTGGCCGACGTCGGTGGCATGCAGGACGTGAAGGACCGTCTGGAAGCGGCCTTTCTCGCCCCGCTCCGTAACCCCGAGCTGCGCAGGCTGTACGGCAAGAGCCTTCGCGGCGGCCTGCTGCTGTACGGGCCGCCCGGTTGCGGCAAGACGTTCATCGCGCGGGCGGTGGCCGGCGAACTCGGCGCAGCCTTCCTGTCGGTGTCCGTGAACGACGTGCTCGACATGTGGATGGGCAACTCCGAGCGCAACATGCACGAGGTCTTCGAGACCGCTCGCCGACAGGCGCCGTGCGTGGTCTTCCTTGACGAGCTGGACGCCCTCGGCGCCAAGCGCAGCCGCACCGGGCACAGTGGCATGCGCAACGTCGTCAACCAGCTGCTCGGCGAACTGGACGGCATCGACTCGGCGGCGAACGAGGGCGTGTTCGTCCTCGCGGCCACCAACGTGCCCTGGGACGTGGACAACGCGCTGCGCCGCCCCGGCCGGCTGGACAGGACGATCCTGGTGCTCCCGCCCGACGGACCCGCCCGGGAGGCGATCCTCCGCTACCACCTGCGGGACCGGCCCATCGAGAACGTCGACCTGGGCAAGCTGGTCAAGGTCACCGACGGGCTGTCCGGCGCGGATCTGGCCCATGTCTGCGAGTCGGCGGCCGAGCGCGCCCTGCTGGACTCGGCCCGCTCCGGAACCGTGCGGATGATCGGCATGGCGGACCTGCTCGCCGCCGCGAAGGATGTGGTGGCCTCCGCCGAACCATGGTTCGCCTCCGCGCGGAACGTGGCGAAGTTCGCCAACGAGGGCGGCATGTACGACGACCTGGTGGCCTACCTGAAGAAGAGGCGCAAGCTGTGACCGCGTCCGTGCACCCCGCCGTCGAGCGGGCCGACCTGCTCATCGATCTCACGCGTTACGAGGAGGCCAGGGAGCTGCTGGCCCGCCGGCTCACGGAGGACCCCGAGGACGTCCGGGCCTGGGTCGAACTCGCCCGGAGCCATCTCGGCGACGAGAACGGCGACAAGGCACTGGAAGCGACCGAGCAGGCGCTGCTCCTGGATGCCGAGGACATCGGGGCCCTCCTCATGCACGCGCGCGCCCTGCGCGTGGGCGGCCGTTTCCCGGAGACCGAGGGCGTGCTCCGTGAGGTGATCCGCCTGGCGCCGGAGTACTGGTTCGGCTATGCGCGGCTCGCCGACTGGCTGTGGCGCATCAGAGTGCTCGGCTCCGGACGGGCCAACGGCGGCGAAACCCGCCGCGAGGACTTCGTGGCCGCCCTGCGGGAGTCCGACCTGATCGCCCAGGAGGCCATCCGGCTGGGCCCCGAGGAGGTGTACGCCTACGAAGTGGCATGGCTCATAGCCGACATGTCGGCCGACCGGAGCGTCGCCGACCGGATGGATCTCGCCATACTCCGGCTCGACCCGCAGCACGAGCACGCCCTGGCCCGGCAGACGAAGAAGGCGGCGACCGCCCCCGGCGTGAACGCCACGGAGGCTGCCACCCTGTACGCCGACGCACTGGCCGCCGCTCCCGGCTCGGCGCCGATGCAGAGCGGCTTGGACGAGGCTTCCTACCGCCTGCTGCGCGGCGTCCGCTGGCTGGCCCTGATCTGCCTCGCCCTCGCGGCCACGGGCATCGATCTGTTCGCGACGGACGGGGAGACCCAGCGCGAGCTGCCGCTCGTCCTCGGCCAGCGGCTCTGGGACCTCGTCCCGATGGCCGCCGTCTGGGTCCTGGGCGCACTGCTGCGGCTGCGCCGACTGCGCGCCGGTGTCCGGGTCAACCTGCACTCGCTCGTCCGGCGGCGCGTCTGGGCGCGGGTGGTCCTGGGCCAGGCGGCGTGCGCCATGCTCTGCGCGCTGCTGATCACCCAGGTCCCCTGGACGCAACGCACGGTCCCGCTCGTGCTGTTCTGGGCCGGACTGGTATCGGTGGCCGGGACGATGTGGTTCGACCGGAGGAGGACCGGCTGAGTCACCGCGGGCAGCGAGAGGACCGCGCCGTACCCGCACGACGCGGTCATCCGTGCGCGCGGGGCCCGGTTGGCGGTACGGGCCCCGGCTCCGACGGCGGTGTTACGCGACCGCCTTCGCGGCGTCCGGCACACTGCCGTCCTCGGCGGCGAGGTGGCACGCCACCTCCCGCGGGACCGCATCGGCACCCTCCTCGGCGGGCAGGGTGCGCAGCACCGGCGCCTCCGTACGGCACCGCTCCGTGGCCAGCGGGCACCGCGTGTGGAAGTGACAGCCGGGCGGCGGGTCCAGCGGGCTGGGCAGGTCACCGCCGAGCACGATCCGGCGGCGGCCGCGCTGCTCGGCCGGGTCGGGCACCGGGGCCGCCGACAGCAGTGCCTGCGTGTACGGATGCTTGGGGGCGGCGAACAGCTCGGCGGCCGGGGCCTGTTCGACGATCCGGCCCAGATACATCACCGCGATGCGGTCCGCCAGGTACTCCACCGCCGCCAGGTCGTGGGTGATGAAGAGACAGCCGAAGCCACGCTCCCGCTGCAGGTCCGCGAGCAGGTTGAGGACGGAGGCCTGCACGGACACGTCGAGTGCCGAGGTCGGCTCGTCGGCGACCAGGAGCGCGGGATCGACCGCCAGCGCACGCGCGATGGACACACGCTGGCGCTGGCCGCCGGAGAGCTCATGGGGGTTGCGGTCGGCCAGTTCGGGCCGCAGGCCCACCTGGGCGAGCAGCCCGTCCACCCGCCGAGCGGCCTCGGCGCGGGTCGCCATGCCGTGCAGCCGCAGCGGCTCCGCGATGATCTGCCGAATGGTCATCCGCGGGTTCAGCGAGGACGAGGGGTCCTGGAACACCAGGTGGAAGTCCTTGCGCAACGGCCTGAGCGCGCGCGGCGGGAGCGTCGTGACATCCGTGCCGTTGATCGCCACGCTGCCGTCGGTCGGCCGGTCGAGGCGGACCACGCAGCGCCCCACCGTGGACTTGCCGCTGCCCGACTCCCCGACGAGGCCCACGACCTCGCCGGGCAGTATCGTCAACGACACCCCGTCCACCGCCTTCACGGTGCCACCCGCCCCGTCGAAGTGCCGCTTCAGGCCTTGGACGTCCAGCACCGGGGTGACGGATCCCGCCGGGCCGGCGGGTGGGGTGAGGCTGGCGGTCATCGGGCGGTTCCCTTGCTCGCGTCGGGTCGGGACTGGTCGGGCCCGGTCGCATCGGCCGGGTGGTAGCAGGCGATCAGGTGGGTGCCGGCGGACCTGTTCAGCGGCGGACGGCTCGTCAGACAGCTGTCGTCGGCCGAGGCACAGCGCGGCGCGAAGCTGCACCCACGCGGCTGTTCGCGCAGGTCGGGCACCAGCCCGGGTATCTCGTTCAGCCGCGCCCTTCCGCCCGCGCCCCGGCTGCCCGGACGCAGCACGGCACCGAGCAGACCCCGGGTGTACGGATGCTGCGGCGAGGTGAACAGCTCGTCCACCGAGGCCTGTTCGACCGGGCGGCCCGCGTACATCACCAGTACCCGGTCCGCGGTGTCCGCGACGACCCCGAGGTCATGGGTGATCAGCACGACTGCGGTGCCGAGCCGGTCCCGCAGGGACCGGAGCACGTCGAGGATGCCGGCCTGCACCGTCACGTCGAGGGCCGTCGTCGGTTCGTCCGCGATCAGCACCGCGGGGTCGCACGCCACCGCGATCGCGATCATCACCCGCTGCCGCATGCCGCCGGACAGCTGGTGCGGGTATTCGTCGACCCGCTTGCGCGGCGCCGGGATACCGACGACGTCGAGCAGCTCGACGGCCCGCTCCTTGGCCGCGCGCCGGCTCAGACCCTGGTGGCGGATGAGGACTTCGGTGATCTGCCGTCCCACGGTGAGGACCGGATTGAGTGAGGTCATCGGCTCCTGGAAGATCATCGAGAGGCGGCGGCCGCGCAGCGACCGCAGCTGCTTCTCCGGGGCCCCGACGAGCTCCTGCCCGTCCAGGGTGATGGATCCGCCGATCCGGGCGGTCGGCGGCAGCAGCCCCATCACCGCCATGGACGTGACGGACTTGCCGCAGCCGGACTCGCCGACCACGGCCAGTACTTCGCCGGGCGCCAGGTCGTAGGAGACCCCGTCCACCGCGTGCACGGTGCGCTCCGCGCCGTGGAAGGAGACGGTCAGGTCGCGGACCCGGAGCACCGGCGAGGTGCCGCCGTCCGGGGCGGGCCGGGTCACGGTGGACGTGTCGACTTCGGTCACCGGGAACCTCCGCGGGGTCGAGGATGTCGCGTACGCCGTCACCGAGCAGGTTGAACGCCAGGGTGGCGAGCACGATGACCAGGCCGGGGAAGACCGCCATCCAGGGCGCGTCCGCGATGAAGGGCTGGGCGCTGGAGAGCATCACGCCGAGCGAGGGGGAGGGCGGCTGCACCCCGAGACCGAGGAAGCTGAGCACCGCCTCGCCGATGATGGCGGACGGGATGCCGACGGTGGCCTGCACGATCAGCGTCGATGTCGCGTTCGGCAGGATGTGGCGGAACAGGATGACGCCGTCGCCGCCGCCGTTGGCCACCGCGGCACCGACGTAGTCCAGGTGTTTGAGCCGCAGGGTCTCGGCGCGGGTGACGCGGACGATTCCCGGGATCTGCGAGATGCCGATCGCGAGCGTCGCGTTCTCCAGCGAGGGACCCATCACGGCGGCGAGGCCCACGGCCAGGACCAGGAAGGGGAAGGCAAGCATGGTGTCGGTCAGCCGGGAGACCGCCGTGTCGGCGAACCGGCCGTAGTAGCCGGCCACCAGCCCGAGCGGGACGGCGACCACGAAGGCCAGGAGCACGGCCAGCACACCGACCTGCATGGAGGCGGTGACTCCCACCAGTACCCGGGAGAGCTGGTCACGGCCCAGGTCGTCCGTGCCGAGCCAGTGCGACCAGCTCGGTTCCATGAGCGCCGCCTCGAAGTCCGGCCGGGCCGGGTCGTAGGGGGCCAGCAGCGGCGCGAGCAGGGCGACGAGCACGAACACCGCGGACAGCACCGCGCCTACCAGGGCCAGCCGGTTACGCCGGAGCCGGCGCAGCGAGGTGGTGAGCCGCACGACGCGGGCGGACGGCCGCGAGGCGGTGCCCGCGGCGGCGGCAGCGGGCGGCGCGGGGGAGGGGGCGAGGGTCATCGGGAACCTCCGAGCCGGATGCGCGGGTCGACCACGGAGTACAGGAAGTCGACCAGCAGATTGATCAGGATGTAGGCGGCCGAGGTGAACAGGACCACGCCCTGGACCATCGCGTAGTCACGGGTGAAGACCGCGTCGATGGTGAGCTTGCCGAAGCCCGGCAGGACGAAGACCTGCTCGGTGACGACGGCGCCGGAGATCAGGTGGCCGAGCTGGAGGCCCAGCACGGTGATCACGGTGACGAGCGAGTTGCGCAGCCCGTGCCGGCCGATCACGGCGGCCGGCGCCAGTCCCTTGGCCCGTGCGGTGCGCACGTAGTCCGAGGACATGGCGTCGATCATCGCCGCTCTGGTCTGACGCATCACCACCGCGGCGAGGCCGGAGCCCAGCACGACCGCGGGCAGCACCAGGCGACGCAGGTTCTCCAGCGGGTCGGTGCTGAACGGCACGAAACCGGAGGCGGCGAACACCGGCATGGCGATGGCGAACACCAGCACCAGCACGATGCCGAGCCAGAAGGCCGGGATCGACATGCCCAGCAGCGCGATGCCGTTGGCCAGCCACTCCTCCGGCTTCCCGCGCCGCACCGCGGCCATGACACCGGCCCCGATGCCGACGACCACGGCCATCAGCAGGGAGAGCGCGGCCAGTTCGAGGGTGATGGGCAGTGCCTGGGTGATCGAGTCGAGCACCGGAAGCCCGGTGCGGGCCGAGGTGCCGAAGTCGCCCGTGGCCGCGTTGCTCACGTAACGCCAGTACTGGACGGCGATGTTGTCGTCGAGTCCGTACTCGGAGCGGATCGCGGCCAGCACCTGGGGGGAAGTCTGTTCGCCGGCCAGCGCCTGGGCGGTGTCACCGGGCATCGCGCGCACACCGAAGAACACGGTGATGCTGACCAGCACCATGGTCACCAGCGACATGCCGATCCGGCGGCTCACGTACGACGTGAGCAGTCTGCGGAGGTTCTTCACCGGCTCCCCTTCGTGTAACCGGCTTCCTTGACCCTGATCAGGCCGTCACCGGAGAGCTTGAGACCGCTCACGTCCTGTGAGGCGGAGACGTAGTTGATGTTGCGGTAGAGGTAGATGACGCCGTGCTGCTTGTTGATCGCGGCAGTGAGCTTGCGGTAGATCTCACGGCGCTCGGCGACGTCCGAGGTGCTGCGCCCCTCGACGATCAGCCGGTCGATGGTGGGGTCCGAGAGCTTGCCCTGGTTGTTGCTGCCGGTGGTGCCCACGAGGCTGTCGATGTTGCCGGCCGGGTCGGGCTGCCCGCCCCAGCCGCCCGTCCGTGCCTCGAAGTCGCCGGCGAGGGTGCGGGTGAGTCCGGTGGCGAACTCGGTGGGCCGCAGCCGGACGTCGAAGCCGGCGTCCGCCGCCATGGCCTGGACGACCTGGCCGAGACGGCTGTCCTCCGGAGTCGTGTTGATCATCAGCTCCAGTGGCACCCGCTTCGTCATGCCTGCTTCCTTCAGCAGCCGCCTGGCCTTGGCCACGTCGCGCTTCGGGCAGGTGATCGGGGAGCTGAGCGGCGTGCCCGGCGGAACCGGACTGCAGGCCGGCTCGTACATGCCCTGGAAGACCAGCTTGTTGATCAGCTCGCGGTCCAGCGAGAGGTCGAAGGCCTCCCGGACGCGCACGTCGCGTCCGAAGGGGCTGTCGACGGGGCTGGGCTTCTTGTCGATCCCGTGCGAGTTGCCGACGTTGAGCGTGAGCGCCATGTAGCCGAGGGAAGGGGTGTTGAGGAGCTGGAGTCCCTTCTCACCCATCGAGTTGCGTACCTCGACCGGGCCCATCTGGTCGCCGATCTGGACGTCACCGGAACGGATGTTGGCCATCCGGATGCTGCCGTCGGTGATCGTCTTGTAGATGACGTGGCCGAGGTGGACCTTGTCCGCGTCGTAGTACAGCGGGTCCTTCTCCAGCTCGATCCGGTCACCGACTACGCGCTTGACGTACCGGAAGGGACCGACGCACGACGGATGGGTCGCGAAGTCCGCTCCGTACGTCTTGAGCGCCTTCGGCGACATGATCAGCCCGGCGGTGTTGGCGAGCCGTCCGAGCAGCGGGACATCGGGATGGCTCAGCGAGAGCCGCACGGTGTACGGGCCGACGGCCGTGACCTTCTGCACGGAGTCGATCTCGGAGGCACGTCCGGAGCCGCGCAGATGCAGGTGCCGGTCGAGCGAGGTCTTCACGGCCGCCGCGTCCAGGCGCGCGCCGTCACTGAACCTGGCGTCCTTGCGGACGTCGAAGGTGAAGGTCCGGCCGCCGTCGGTGATCTTCGGCATCGAGGCGGCGAGCTGCGGCACGAACTTGTTCTGCTGGTCCACGTCGTAGAGCTGCTCGCACATGGACGTGAAGACGGTGCGGGCGACGAGTGTCGTCGTCAGGCTCGGGTCCAGCCTGTCGGGATCGGACTTCAGCCCGACCGTGACCGTGCCGCCGTCGCGAACGGGACGCAGGTCGGTGAGCCGCGCCTGGGCGGTGGTCTCCTTGCCGGGCGGAGAGAGTGAGCTGCATGCGGTGGTGATCGCCAGCAATGCGGCCACCGACAGAGTGGCCGGAATTCGACGCATGGGATCAAGCCTCCTTGAGGACGGCAGGACAGCGGGACGGCATGACGGGTACCGGCTTGGGTACGCGTTGAGGCGTAACGGTATACCAAGAGGGTTGGCGGCAGAGCCCGGTTATACGGCCTTGTTTGCCGGTTTTGCAGCGTATTTGGCCGCACAAAAAGGGGCGGATGGTGCGAGCGGTCATGGGTGCGAAAGCGACTTGAGACCGACTTGGTATACCGGGCGGGTGCGAGGTCGGTGACCTACAAGCGACTGCGCCCTTTTCGGCCCCTCCGGCGAGGGGGCGGACCGGCCCCCGCTACGCGAAAGGGCGGGGTGGGGAGAACGCCCGCCGCAGGCGAACATCTCCCCACCCCGCCCCGATCCGGGCCTGGGTTACCGCTGCCGAACCGCTACCGCTTCTTGCCGCCCTGCTTCGGATCCAGCAGCCCCGCCCGCCGGAGCGCGTCGGCCATCGCCCCGTTCGCCGGAGCGGCCGCCGGAGCCTGACGGGCGCCGCCGCCACCGCCGTTGCCGCTACCACTGCCGCCACCGCGCCGGTCACGCCCTTGGCCGCCCTGGCCGCCACGCGAGCCCGCGCCACCCTGGCCCTGGCCCTGCCGCTGCCGCGGTGGGCGACCGCCCCGCTCGCCGCCCGGGTTGCCGGAACCGGAGCCGGCCCCGGCACCCGCGCTCGCCGCCGCCTCGTCGTCCAGCCGCAGGGTCAACGAGATCCGCTTCCGCGGGATGTCGACCTCCATGACCTTGACCTTGACGATGTCGCCCGGCTTCACGACATCGCGGGGATCCTTCACGAACGTCCTGGACATCGCCGACACGTGCACCAGTCCGTCCTGGTGCACGCCGATGTCCACGAACGCGCCGAACGCCGCGACGTTGGTCACGACGCCCTCCAGCACCATCCCGGACGCCAGGTCGCCGATCTTCTCGACGCCCTCCTTGAAGGTGGCCGTCTTGAAGGCCGGGCGTGGGTCGCGCCCTGGCTTCTCCAGCTCCTTGAGGATGTCGGTGACCGTCGGCAGCCCGAACTTCTCGTCCACGAAGTCATCGGCCCGCAGCGTCCGCAGCACGCCGGTGTTGCCCACCAGCGAGGCGACGTCACCGCCGGTCCGCTTCACCATCGCCCGGACCACGGGGTACGCCTCCGGGTGCACACTGGACGCGTCCAGCGGGTCGTCGCCCCGGATCCGCAGGAAGCCCGCGCACTGCTCGTACGCCTTCGGGCCCAGCCTGGCCACGTCCTTCAGTCCCTTGCGGGAACGGAACGGGCCGTTGGTGTCGCGGTGCGCGACGATGTTCTCCGCGAGCCCCGAGCCGATGCCGGAGACCCGTGAGAGCAGCGGCGCCGAAGCGGTGTTGACGTCGACACCGACCCCGTTCACACAGTCCTCGACGACCGCGTCCAGCGACCGCGAGAGCTTCACCTCGGACAGGTCGTGCTGGTACTGCCCGACCCCGATGGACTTGGGATCGATCTTCACCAGCTCCGCGAGCGGGTCCTGGAGGCGGCGCGCGATCGAGACCGCGCCGCGCAACGACACGTCCATGTCCGGGAGTTCCTGCGAGGCGAAGGCCGAGGCCGAGTACACGGAGGCGCCCGCCTCCGACACCATCACCTTGGTGAGCTTCAACTCCGGGTGCTTTTCGCACAGTTCACCGGCGAGCTTGTCCGTCTCGCGGGAGGCGGTGCCGTTGCCGATCGCGATCAGGTCGACGTCGTGCGCCCTCGCCAGCTGCTCCAGCTTCGCCAGCGACTGGTCCCACTTGTTGGCCGGCACGTGCGGGTGGATGACGTCGGTCGCGACGACCTTGCCGGTCGCGTCCACGACGGCGACCTTCACCCCGGTACGGAACCCGGGGTCGAGCCCCAGCGTGGCCCGGGTCCCGGCCGGTGCCGCCAGCAGCAGATCGCGCAGGTTCGAGGCGAAGACGCGTACCGCCTCGTCCTCCGCCGCCGTGCGCAGCCGCAGCCGCAGGTCGATGCCGAGGTGCACCAGGATCCGGGTCCGCCAGGCCCAGCGCACGGTGTCGCCGAGCCACTTGTCCCCGGGGCGCCCGCGGTCGTTCACCCCGAAGCGCCGGGCGACCATGTTCTCGTACGAGGACGGCCCGGGCGTCCCGGACGGCTCCTCCGGCTCCAGGACGAGGTCGAGGACGTCCTCCTTCTCACCCCGGAGCATCGCGAGCACCCGGTGGGAGGGCAGTGCGGTGAACGGCTCGGTGAAGTCGAAGTAGTCGGCGAACTTGGCGCCCGCCTCCTCCTTGCCGTCCCGCACCCTGGCCACCAGCCGGCCGCGCGACCACATGCGCTCACGCAGCTCGCCGGTCAGGTCGGCGTCCTCGGAGAACCGCTCGGCGAGGATGGCCCGCGCCCCCTCCAGAGCCGCCGCCTGGTCCGCCACGCCCTTGTCCGCGTCGACGAAGGCGGTGGCCGCGACCAGCGGATCCACCGACGGATCGTCCAGCAGACCCGAGGCGAGCGGTTCGAGCCCGGCCTCCCGGGCGATCTGCGCCTTCGTCCGCCGCTTCGGCTTGAACGGCAGATAGATGTCCTCAAGGCGCGCCTTCGTGTCGGCGGCCCGGATCTGCGCCTCCAGCGCGGTGTCGAGCTTGCCCTGCTCCCGTACGGATTCGAGGATCGCGGCACGCCGGTCCTCCAGCTCCCGCAGATACCGCAACCGCTCCTCGAGCGTGCGCAGCTGCGCATCGTCGAGCATCTCGGTCGCTTCCTTGCGGTAGCGCGCGATGAACGGCACGGTCGATCCGCCGTCGAGCAGCTCGACGGCCGCCTTCACCTGTCGCTCGCGTACGCCGAGCTCCTCGGCGATCCTGCCTTCGATGGACGTCGTCACGATTTTACCGACTCGCCTTCCCGTACTGGCTGTGCTGGTCGGGCCGGGGACCGTCGCTGGGACCGGCCCGGGGCCACTCGCCTGCATTGTGCCGGGTGGCCGGGCGCCGTGTCGCCCGGCCACCTCACATACCGGCCGCCGGTACCGGGCGGCGACCGGGGCTCCCTTACCGGATCAGGCCCGGCTCGCGAGCCCGGGCATGATCCGAACGGGAGTCCCTAGCCCTTCAGGTCCGCCGGAAACGCGCCCGCCGCCATCGCCGTGCGGAGGAACCCGCCCGCCAGCTCGGTCAGCCGGGCCACTCCCGCACCGCCCAGATGCTCGTACGGGGCCAGGTCCAGCCGGTCCGTGGTCTCCTCGAGCCCGGCCCGCAGGGCAGTGCCCGCCTCCGTCAACTCGCCTTCGGCGGTGAGCAGTCCGCGGTCGCGCAGCCGTGCGGAGGCGTCCTCCCAGTCGCTGCGGCGCCAGCCGCGGGTGGACAGGATCCAGCGCGGCGACATGCCCTTACTGGTGGCCGAGTGGCTGACCAGGGCCTCGACCGGGTCGAGCTCGGCGGCGAGAAGGGCGACGAGGTGGGCGTCACCGCGGTGCTCACGCAGCAGGGTCGCGGCATGCCAGTACGCGAGGTGCGGCTGCTCCGGCACCGGAAGATCGGCGTGTGCCGCGTACAACGGCCGGGCGTGTCGCGTGCAGGCCTCGGCGGCGTGCAGTGCCAGCCGGGCGGCCTCGGCCAGCTCGGGGGAGGCGATGATCTCCTCGCCGAGGAGCCGGCGCAGCGTGGAGTCGGCGGCCCGCAGCCGCGCCGCCAGGACCGCCTCGGGCGAGGCGATGTCCCAGACGGCGGGCAGGTGCCTGGCCACGAGCTCATGGTTGAAGTTGTAGAAGGTCGCGGTGACCGTACCGGGGCCGACAGCGCCGAAAGCGGCTCCGCGCGAGGCGAAGTACGCGGCAGAGGGATCCTCGATCCCGATCCCGCCGAGCTCCTTCCCGAGGTCGGGGGAGAAGTAGAGCGCGGAGTGCAGAGGGTTGACGGCGTTGTGGCAGCGGCGTCCGGCACGGGGCGGCAGAGTACTCATGCCTGCACGTTACCGACTGGTCGGTACGGGTCGGAACCCCGGGGCACGGGTGAGGTGCACCGCACCCCGCCATGGCAGGAAAGGTGGGGATTGCGTCATTGCGGCCATCCGCGAGGCCGCCGAGGATGGCAGGCATGAAGCAGCGATCCGTGCTCGTCGTCCTCTTCGACGGCATCCAGAGCCTCGATGTGAGCGGGCCGATGGAGGTCTTCGCCGGCGCCTCCCGGCTCCCGGAGGCCTCGTACGAGCTGCGCACCGCCTCGCTGGACGGCGCCCCGGTCCGCTCGTCCAGCGGCCTCGTCCTGGTCCCCGACGGCAGCCTCGCCGATGCCGAACCGCCCCACACCCTGCTCGTCCCCGGCGGCCAGGGCACGCGTGACCCCGCCCCGGCCCTGGTGGACTGGCTGCGCGAGCACGCCCCGCACGCCGAACGCCTCGTCTCCGTGTGCAGCGGCGCCCTGCTGCTCGCCGCCGCCGGGCAGCTGGACGGGCACCGGGTGACCACGCACTGGATGCTCTGCGACCACCTGGCGCGCACCTATCCGCAGGTCGAGGTCGATCCGGAGCCCATCTTCGTACGCGACGGCAGACTGGCCACCTCCGCCGGAGTCACCGCGGGCATCGACCTCGCGCTGGCACTCGTCGAGGAGGACCACGGCCGGCACGTGGCGCTCACCGTCGCCCGGCACCTGGTCGTCTTTCTGCGCAGGCCCGGGAGCCAGGCGCAGTTCAGCGCCCAGCTCACCGCCCAGACGGCCCGCCGCGAACCGCTGCGCGAGGTCCAGCACTGGATCACCGAGCACCCGGGCGAGGACCTCTCAGTCGAGGCGCTCGCGGCCCGCGCCCGCCTCTCGCCGCGCCACTTCGCCCGCGCCTTCCACACGGAGACCGGCATGACGCCTGGCCGGTACGTCGACCGGGTCCGTCTGGAACAGGCGCGCCGGCTCCTGGAGGACACCACCGACGGTGTCGCCCGGATCTCACGGACGTGCGGCTACGGCACGCCGGAGGCGATGCGCCGCGCGTTCGTCAAGGCCCTGGGCACGTCACCGGCCGAATACCGCAGACGGTTCAGCTCCCGGCCCGCCGGCGAACCCCTCGCCCGGCCCCTTCCCACCGCACCTCTCGCCACCGCACCCGTCAGTCACTGACCCGAAGGCAGGCAGCCGCCCATGCAGATCGCCATCCTCCTCTTCGACCGCTTCACCGCCCTCGACGCCGTCGGACCCTACGAGATCCTGTCCCGGGCGCCCGGCGCCGAGACCGTCTTCGTCGCCGAGCGGACCGGCCCGGTGCGCAACGAGAGCGGCAGCCTGGCACTGGTCGCCGACCGGGCGCTCGACGACGTCCCGGCGCCCGATCTGGTGATCGTTCCCGGCGGCCCCGGCCAGAGCGCCCAGATGGAGAACGAGACCCTGCTCGACTGGCTGCGCACGGCCGATGCCACCAGTACCTGGACGACCTCCGTCTGCACCGGCTCCCTGCTGCTCGCGGCCGCCGGGCTCCTGACGGGGCGGCGGGCCACCTCGCACTGGCTGGCCCTCGACAGGCTGAGGGAGCACGGCGTCGAGCCGACCGGCGAACGCGTGGTCATCGACGGCAAGTACGTCACCGCCGCGGGCGTCTCCTCCGGCATCGACATGGGCCTCACCCTGCTCGGCCGGATCGCGGGCGACCGGCACGCCCAGTCCGTGCAACTGCTCACCGAGTACGACCCGCAGCCGCCCTACGAGGCCGGATCCCCCGAGAAGGCACCGGCCGAACTGGTTCAGGAGTGGCGCGACAAGAGCCGTTTCGTCATGCGGTAACCGGGCGCGGTCACGGCAGGGAAGGCCAGGTGAAGCGCGGTGCGCGCCGCTCCAGGAAGGCGGCGACGCCCTCCGCGGTGTCGCCGCTGCGCCGCGCCTGGTCCGCCCAGTGCGCGTCGCGGTCCGTCCGCCCGGTGGCGAACTCCTTGGCAGCCGCCTGGGTGAGCTGTGAACGGGACACCAGGGTCCGTACGTACGCCTCGACCCGCTTGTCCAGCTCGCCGGCGGGCAGCACCTCGTCGATCAGACCGGTGCGCAGCGCCCGTTCCGTGCCGATCAGCTCACCGGAGAACAGCAGGTGCTTCGCCGTCGCGGGGCCGGTCAGCGCGACCAGCCGGCGGGTCGACGACGCGGCGTAGACGATCCCGAGTTTGGCGGGGGTGACGCCGAACGACGCACCCTCCTCGGCGAACCGCAGATCGCAGGCGGCCGCGAGCTGGCTGCCCCCGCCCACGCAGTAGCCGCGCACCGCGGCGAGCGTCGGCCGGGGGAAGGTGGCCAGCGCCTCCTCGGCCGCCACGGCGAGTCCCTGCGGGGCGCCCGAGGGGTCGCGGAGCGAGGAGATGTCCGCCCCGGCGCAGAAGGTGTCCCCGGCGCCGGTCAGCACCAGCGCGCGCACCGAGGTGTCGGCGGCGAGCTGTTCCAGCAGCCCGGGCAGTGACAACCACATGGCCGCCGTCATCGCGTTGCGCTTGGCGGGGTTGTTGATGACGACTATGGCGACGCCGTCCGCGACGGTGTGATCGAGCCGGGGTTCCGTACGGTCCATGCGCCGGATGCTATCGGCACTGTTCGAACCTATGATCAGGGAGGGGCCGCGAAGCACGCACGCACCCCGAGGAGCCTGTGGTGGCCGATCCCGCGAAAGAAGGCAGGAAGCTCAGCCGCAGTTTCGGCGGCCTTGCCCTGCTCGGCATTGTCCTCGTCGTCGCCGGTCTGGTCGGACTCGTCTACACCGGGGTCGCGACGCTCACCTCGATGATCCTCTTCGGCTGGCTGCTGCTGATCGGCGGCCTGGTCGGGCTGCTCCACGCGGTCCAGTCGCGCGGGACCAGCTACTTCTGGCTGGGCGTGGTGGTCGCCGCGCTGAACATCGCCGCCGGAGTAGTCGTCATCCGCCACCCCCACGGCACAGCCGAGGCGCTGACCATGTTCGCCGCGCTGCTCTTCCTGACCGGTGGGGTGTTCCGCCTGGTCGGCAGTGTCGTGGTGCGCGGGCCGCAGTTCGGCTGGACTCTCCTGCAGGGCGCCTTCGGCCTGCTGCTGGGCCTGCTGGTCCTCTTCGACTGGCCCCACAGCAGCCTCTACGTGCTCGGCTGCTTCTTCTCGCTCGCCCTGCTCTTCGACGGACTAGGGCTCATCGCCATCGGTGTCGGCGGCCGCCGGATCGTCTCGATGGTGTCGGATCAGATGGCACCCGGGGAGGAGCCGGACCAGGCTGCGGGAGAAGGCCAAAAGCGGTCCGACAACTGACACGCTCGCAGCTATTCGGTCAAGTTGCGCCGATAGAAGTCGACTTCTGTTCAGTGGTACGGACCGGACCAACTACGCCCCGCACCCTGTACTCGACGTGCAGTCACCATCGAGTGGAGAGCGGGTACCGGTCTATGGAGAGCCGCGGGAGTGTCCCTGCCCGGCCCGTGTCGTACGAAGGGGTCTGGCGGTTCACCGCCCCGGCCACGGACGTCTCCGTACCCCAGGCCCGGCACGCCGTACGGGACCTGCTGGAGCGCCAGGGCGTGCCCCTGGACGACGACATCGCCCAGGGGCTGCTGCTCATCGTCTCCGAGCTGGTCACCAACGCCGTGAAGCACGCGGCGCTGCTCTCCCCGGAGCTCGCGGTGGAGGTGGCCGTGGGCGCCGAATGGATCAGGGTGTCCGTCGAGGACAACCATCCGTACCGCCCGACGGCGCTGGAGACGGACTACGCGCAGACGGGCGGGCGCGGGCTGCTGCTGGTCCGGGAGATCACCCGGGAGGCGGGCGGCACCTGCGACGTGGAGCACACCGCGGGCGGCGGAAAGGTCATCTGGGCGGCGCTGCCGCTCAGCAGCCACCTCTGACCCTTCCGCGCCGCCGGCCGCCCTACCAGCCGGCGGACGGGCCGGTCAGCTCGCGGACCGCGGGCCTTGCGGCATCCAGCACCGTCATGAACCAGGCCGAGAACGGCGCCCTGGCATGCCGTTCGGTCAGTTCGGCGGCCGACACGAAAGCCGTCTCGCCCACCTCCTCCGGGTCCGGCCGCAGCTGCTCCTGCGCCATGCCCACGAAGAGGTGGTTGAACTCCTGCTCCACCAGACCCGAGGCCGGGTCAGGGTGGTTGTAGCGGACGGTGCCCGCCTCGGCCAGCAGCGAGGGGGAGATGCCCAGCTCCTCGTACGTCCGGCGGGCTGCGGCGGCGAAGGGCGCCTCGCCCGGATACGGGTGACCGCAACAGGTGTTGGACCAGACACCGGGGGAGTGGTACTTGCCCAGGGCGCGCTGCTGCAGCAGCAGCCGGCCCTGCTCGTCGAAGAGGAACACGGAGAACGCCCGGTGCAGTTGGCCGGGCGCCTGGTGGGCGGCGAGCTTCTCCGCCGTGCCGATGGTGGTGCCGTTCTCGTCGACCAGTTCGAGCATGATCGCTTCTGCTGTGCCGTTCGACGAGCTGTTCGCCGCGGTGGCTGGTGTGGTCGGCATACCCATCCTTCGCTGTGGTCCCGGCCCCGTGCGCCGGTCCCGTCGAGTCTGCTCAAGTCTGCCGTACAAAAGCGGCTTGTCCGCACTTCGGGTGCTGGCATGTCCGGCCCCGCCCCGCCGGCCGGGGGCGGCGGGGCCGGACGGCGCGTCAGACCCCGAACGCCGCCGGGTACTGAATCGTGCCCGGGGGAACAGGCACGGAATCATCGAGGACCAGGGCCATCATCGCCTCGTCGGGCACCTCGAAGTCTGGCCGGATCCCGTACCCCGACGCGCGTTCGAAGCCGAACCTCGGGTAGTACTCCGGATGACCGAGCACCAGGACCAGCGGCTCCCCTCGCCGCCGCGCCGCGTCGAGCACGGCGTGCACCACGGCCTGCCCGGCGCCCCGGCGTTGATGTTCCGGGGCCGTGGCCACCGGGGCCAGCGCCAGTGCCGGCGCGCCCCCGACCAGGCAGCGGGTGAGCAGGGCGAAGGCGGCCACGGATCCGTCGGCCGCCTCCGCGACGTAGGAGAGGCCCGGCAGCCAGGCGGCGGCGTCCTCGCGGAGCGCGTCCACCAGATCGGCCTCGGCGTGCGTCGGGAACGCGGCCGCGTTGACCGCGTGCACCGCGCGGACGTCCGTCGCCGTCTCCGGGCGGGTCGTCCAGAGGCCGCCGGTACCGGCAGCCGGCCGCACCGGGCCGGGGCCCCGGGAGGGAGATGCTGTGTCGTGCATGGAGTGATCGTTGTCGCTCAACGTGGGAAATCCTTGGGTGAGCGGGCTCCGTTGGCGCTGACCCACCGGGGATTACGGGACAGCCGTCAGCCGGGGACCCTGGAAGTGAAGCAGGACCGGGTGGTGCGCCGGGCAGGCGCGGTGGCGACGGTCATCAACCCCAGCTCCTCTCGGTCGCGGATCTCACGCGGGCACAGGCTCGTACACCTCTGCGAAAACCCTACACCGCCGGTCCTGACGCCCTCGGTCAGTGGCAGAGCTTCGCCTCGTGCTCCGCGTGCCCGCTCGGCTCCAGCTGGAAGGTGCAGTGCTCGACGTCGAAGTGGTCGCCGAGGCAGCCCTGCAGCTCGTGCAGGAGCTTCTCGTGCCCGATCGAGTCGAGCAGCTCCTGATGCACCACCACATGGGCGGAGAGCACCGGCATGCCCGAGGTGATCGTCCAGGCGTGCAGGTCATGCACGTCCAGCACTCCGGGCAGGGCCGTGATGTGGTCGCGTACCTCGCTCATGTCCACGCCCTGGGGCGCCGACTCCAGCAGGACGTTCAGCGTCTCCCTGAGCAGCTTCACCGTACGTGGAACGATCATGAGCCCGATGACCAGCGAGGCGATCGGGTCCGCCGCCTGCCAGCCGGTGGCCAGGATGATGCCCGCCGACACCAGCACGGTGACCGAACCGAGGGTGTCCGCGAGCACCTCCAGATAGGCGCCGCGCACATTGAGGCTGTCCTTGCGCCCGCGGGTCAGCAGGGACAGCGACACCAGGTTCGCGACCAGGCCGACCAGGGCGAAGGCGATCGTCAGGCCGCCCCTGGTCCCGGTCGGGGTGATGAAGCGCTCCACCGCCTCGAAGAGGAGGTAGCCGCCCACCCCGAGCAGCAGCAGACAGTTGGCCAGCGCGGCGAGGATCTCGGCACGGGCGTAGCCGAAGGTGCGGTTCGGTCCGGCAGGCTTGTTGGCGAAGTGGATGGCGAGCAGGGCCATGCCGAGCCCCAGGGCGTCGGTCGCCATGTGGGCCGCGTCGGCGATCAGCGCGAGGGAGCCGGACAGCAGCCCCCCGACGATCTCCATGACCGTCACGGTGAGCGTGATGTACAGCGCGATCCGCAGGCGTCCCTTGTACGCGGCGGCCGCGGTGCCCGTGGGTGCGGGCCCGCCGTGCGTATGTCCGTGATCGTGCCCAGCCCCCATGGGGACGCCTCCCGGTCGTCTCGCGGAATCGGGCGCGCTCGCCCGAGTACTGCCAGTGAACTACGGGCGGGGGGTATCGGGCAACACGGCAGTGAACACCGTTGTCAACTGCTCTGACCTGCGGAAATGGCCGCAGGTCAGCGCAGTGGCCCGACAGCCGGGGCAGCTCATGGAGCGGTCGTGCCGGGGTGGTGCAACTGCCAGCCCTGCCAGGCCGACCCGACCATCTCGCGCACCCCGCGCCGGGCCGTCCAGCCCAGCTCCCCGGAGATCCGCTCGCAGGACGCGACGGCCTTCGACGCGTCCCCGGCCCGGCGCGGCTCGACCTCGGGCTTCCGGTCGATACCGGTGATCTCCGCCACCAGATCCGCCAGCTCGCGCACCGAGACGCCCTCGCCGCGGCCGATGTTCACGGTCAGGTCGCCGGGGACGTCCTGCGCGGCCAGCTGCCGGGCGACGGCCAGGTGCGCGTCGGCCAGGTCGGCCACGTGGATGTAGTCGCGGATGCAGGTGCCGTCGGGGGTGGCGTAGTCGTCACCGAAGATCCGCGGGGCCTCACCGCGGGTGAGCCGGTCGAAGAACATCGGAATCACGTTGAAGACACCGGTGTCCGACAGTTCCGGCCCGGCGGCGCCGGCCACGTTGAAGTAGCGCAGACAGCCGGTCGACAGCCCGTGCGCCTTCCCGGCCGCCCGGACCAGCCACTCCCCGGCGAGCTTGGTCTCACCGTACGGATTGATCGGGACGCAAGGAGCCTCCTCGGTGATCAGCTCCGCCTCCGGTACGCCGTAGACCGCGGCCGAGGAGGAGAACAGGAAGCGCCGCACGCCGGCGGCCACGACGGCCTCCAGCAGGACGGTCAGCCCGCCGACGTTCTCCCGGTAGTACAGGAGCGGCTTCTCGACGGACTCGCCGACCTGCTTCTTCGCTGCGAGATGGACCACACCCGTCACCGCGTGCTCCGCCAGCACCCGGTCCAGCAGTGCGCGGTCGGCCGCCGAGCCCCGGACCAGCGGGACGTCGTCCGGCAGCCGGTCCGGATTGCCGGAGGAGAGGTCATCGACCACGACCACCCGCTCGCCGGCCTCCTTCATGGCCCGCACCACGTGTGCCCCGATATATCCGGCCCCGCCTGTGATCAGCCATGTCATGCGGGCCAGCCTAAGGGCTGTCCCACCGCGTTTTGTCAGGCGAGGCGGCCATCGACGATGATGATCGCGGACGGCGCCGCATGATCCCGGTCCGCCCGGAACGGAGCATAAACGGGCAGTGAACTCCCGCTTCCGTTCATCCGATAGCCTCTGCCGACATGCCGCCGGCCCGCATCGGGGCCGCACTGTCGCGCGCCGACCCGTGTCAGCACCAAGGAGTGAGTTCGTCTGTCGACCGCCATTCTCACAGGTGCTCCGGTACCCGGATCGTCCATCGAGGACGATCTGCGATCACTGGGCTTCGACGTACAGGCCGCCGCCGATGTCAGCGAAGCTGCCCGGCTGCTGTCCGCCGTCCCCACCGACAGCCGGGTCGCACTCGTCGACCCCCGCTTCGTCGGCCATGTCCACGCCCTGCGGCTCGGACTGACCGACCCCCGCTTCCCCGCCGCCGCCGTTCCCGGCGCGCTCACCGCGCAGCCCGAGGCACGACCCGCGCTGGTCCGCGCACTGCGCAGCACCACCGAGGCGGTCGGCGCCGGCGTCCCCACCGGACCGCCCGGCAGCACCGTCGCGGTCGAGGACCGCACCGTGCCCGGCCGGCTCGCCGCCACGATGGACGCCGAGGGCACCCCCGTGCAGCGCCCGGAGCTCGGCTCGCTCGTCGCGGCAGTGCCGGTGGACGAGGCCGCACGCACCATCGCTCTCTCCGGTGTCGCCGCCGTCGACGACGAGGCGGTCCGGCTGCGCAGCGCCGTGAAGGCCCGCGACGGCTTCTTCACCACCTACTGCATCAGCCCCTACTCGCGCTACCTCGCCCGCTGGTGCGCGCGCCGCGGGTTCACCCCGAACCAGGTCACGACCGCCTCCCTGCTGACCGCGCTGATCGCGGCCGGCTGCGCGGCCACCGGCACCCGGGGCGGGTACGTCGCAGCGGGCCTGCTGCTGCTCTTCTCCTTCGTCCTGGACTGCACGGACGGGCAGCTCGCCCGTTACTCGCTGCAGTACTCGACGATGGGCGCCTGGCTGGACGCCACCTTCGACCGCGCCAAGGAGTACGCCTACTACGCCGGCCTGGCACTCGGCGCCGCCCGTGGTGGCGACGACGTCTGGGCCCTGGCGCTCGGCGCGATGGTGCTGCAGTCCTGCCGTCACGTCATCGACTTCTCGTTCAACGAGGCGAACCACGACGCGGTGGCGAACTCGAGCCCCACGGCCGCGCTCTCCGACAAGCTCGACAGCGTCGGCTGGACGGTCTGGCTGCGCCGGATGATCGTGCTCCCGATCGGCGAGCGCTGGGCGATGATCGCCGTACTGACCGCGGTGACCACCCCGCGGATCGTCTTCTACGCCCTGCTCGTCGGCTGCAGTTTCGCGGCCTGCTACACCACCGCCGGCCGGCTGCTGCGCTCCCTGACACGCAAGGCGAGCCGCACCGACCGGGCCGCCCAGGCACTGGCGGACCTCGCCGACTCCGGACCGCTCGCCCAGCTCGTGGCGGCCCGCGGTCCCCGGATCCCGGGCGCCTGGACCGCGCCGGTGGTGGCCGTCGTCGGCGCCGGCGCGCTGGTCGCCGCCGCACTGCTGCAGCCGTTCGGCAGCCGCCAGATGATCATCGCCGCGGTCTTCTACGTGGTGTGCTCCGGCATAGCCGTGGCCCGCCCCCTCAAGGGCGCGCTCGACTGGCTCGTACCCCCGGTCTTCCGGGCGGCCGAATACTGCACGGTCCTCGCCCTGGCCGCCCGCAGCGACATCGACGGCGCGCTTCCCGCGGCCTTCGGACTCGTGTCGGCCGTCGCCTACCATCACTACGACACGGTGTACCGCATTCGAGGCGGCACCGGCGCGCCGCCCCAGTGGCTGGTGCGCACGATCGGCGGGCACGAGGGCCGGACCCTGGTGGTGGCCGTGCTCGCCGCCGTACTCACCGGAGCGTCGGGCTTCACCGTGGCACTCACCGCTCTCGCAGTGGCCGTGGCACTGGTCGTGCTGGTGGAGTCCATCCGCTTCTGGGTGTCCTCCGGGGCACCCGCCGTTCACGACGAAGGAGAACCCGCATGATCGGCCTCGTACTGGCAGCCGGCGCAGGAAGGCGTCTGCGCCCCTACACCGACACGCTCCCCAAGGCGCTCGTGCCGGTGGACGGCGAGAAGACCGTCCTGGATCTCACGCTGGCCAACTTCGCGGAGATCGGGCTCACCGAGGTCGCGATCGTCGTCGGCTACCGCAAGGAAGCGGTCTACGACCGCAAGGCCGAGCTGGAGGCCAAGTACGGCCTGAAGCTCACCCTCGTCGACAACGACAAGGCCGAGGAGTGGAACAACGCCTACTCCCTGTGGTGCGCCCGTGAGGTCCTCAAGCGCGGCGTGATCCTCGCCAACGGCGACACCGTGCACCCGGTCTCCGTCGAGCGGACCCTGCTGGACGCCCGCGGCAAGGGCCAGAAGATCATCCTCGCCCTCGACACGGTGAAGAACCTCGCCGACGAGGAGATGAAGGTCATCACCGAAGGTGACAAGGGCGTTCAGCGGATCACGAAGCTGATGGACCCGGCCACCGCCACCGGCGAGTACATCGGTGTCACCCTCATCGAGGCCGAGGCCGCCGAGGAGCTCGCCGACGCACTCAAGGCGACCTTCGAGCGCGACCCGGACCTCTACTACGAGGACGGCTACCAGGAGCTCGTCAACCGCGGCTTCACCGTCGACGTGGCCCCCATCGGCGAGGTGACCTGGGTCGAGATCGACAACCACGACGACCTCGCGAAGGGCAGGGAGATCGCGTGCCAGTACTGACCCGGCTCATTCCCTCCCCGGTCTTCGTCGACATCAGCCGGGGCGCCATGGACGACCTGGCCGGTCTCCTCGCCGACCAGCGGATCTCCGCCTCGGGCAAGCTCGCGATCGCGATCAGCGAGGGCTCGGGACAGGCCCTGCGCGAGAAGCTCGCCCCCGCCCTGCCGGGCGCCGACTGGTACTGCGTGGCGGGCGGCAACATCGACGCCGCCGTGCAGCTGGCCGACGACATCAAGGGCAAGCGCTACGACGCCGTGGTCGGCCTCGGCGGCGGCAAGATCATCGACGTGGCGAAGTACGCCGCGGCCCGGGTCGGCCTGCCGCTGGTCTCGGTCGCCACGAACCTCGCCCACGACGGCCTGTGCTCACCCGTCGCGACGCTCGACAACGACAACGGCCGGGGCTCCTACGGGGTCCCGATGCCGATCGCCATGGTCATCGACCTCTCGGTGATCCGGGCGGCCCCGGACCGCTTCGTGCGCTCCGGGATCGGCGACGCGATCTCCAACATCTCGGCCATCGCCGACTGGGAGCTCTCGCACCAGGTCAACAACGAGCAGATCGACGGACTGGCCGCGGCCATGGCCCGTACCGCGGGCGAAGCGGTACTGCGCCACCCCGGCACCGTCGCCGACGACGAGTTCCTCACCGTCCTCGCCGAGTCGCTGGTGCTCTCCGGCATCGCCATCTCGATCAGCGGCGACACCCGCCCCTCGTCCGGCGCCTGCCACGAGATCAGCCACGCCTTCGACCTGCTCTTCCCCAAGCGGGCCGCGAGCCACGGCGAGCAGGTCGGCCTCGGCGCCGCCTTCGCCATGCACCTGCGCGGAGCGCACGAGGAGTCCGGGCTCTTCGCCGAGGTCCTGCGCCGGCACGGCCTGCCGGTCCGGCCCGAGGAGATCGGCTTCAGCATCGACGAATTCGTCGAGGCAGTCGCCTACGCCCCGCAGACCCGCCCGGGACGCTTCACGGTCCTGGAACACCTCAGCCTGTCCAACGACCAGATCAGGGACGCGTACGCCGACTATGCCAAGACCATCAGTAGCTGAACTTCGCCCGGTCGTTCACCCCCCGGGCGTCAAGGACCGGCGCAGCGGCGAACACTGGGCGGGCCGGATCTACATGCGCGAGGTCTCGCTGCGTGTGGACCGGTACCTGGTCAACACCAAGGTCACGCCCAACCAGCTGACCTACCTGATGACCGTCGCGGGCGTCCTCGCCGCTCCGGCCCTGCTCGTTCCGGGCATTCCCGGCGCGCTGCTCGGCGTCCTCATGGTCCAGCTCTACCTGCTGCTCGACTGCGTCGACGGCGAGCTGGCCCGCTGGAAGAAGCAGTTCTCGCTGGGCGGGGTCTACCTGGACCGGGTCGGCGCCTACCTCTGCGACGCGGCGGTGCTGGTCGGCTTCGGCCTGCGCGCCGCCGACCTGTGGGGCAACGGGCGGATCGACTGGCTGTGGGCCTTCCTGGGCACTCTCGCGGCCCTGGGCGCCATCCTGATCAAGGCCGAGACGGACCTCGTCGGGGTCGCACGCCACCAGGGCGGGCTGCCGCCGGTCAAGGAGGCGGCGTCCGAGCCGCGCTCGTCCGGCATGGCGTTCGCCCGCCGGGCCGCCGGTGCGCTCAAGTTCCACCGGCTGATCCTGTGCGTCGAGGCGTCCCTGGTGATCCTGGTCGCGGCCGTCCTGGACTCGGTCAGGGACGACCTCTTCTTCAGCCGCCTCGCGGTCGCGGTCCTGGCCGGCATCGCACTGCTGCAGACCCTCCTCCACCTCGTGTCGGTCCTGGCATCGAGCAGGCTGAAGTGAGCACCCCCATGAAAATCGGCGCGGTCATCATCACGATGGGCAACCGCCCGGCCGAGCTGCGCGCCCTCCTCGACTCGGTCGCCAAGCAGGACGGCGACCGGATCGAGGTGGTCGTCGTCGGCAACGGCTCTCCCGTACCGGACGTCCCGGCAGGCGTACGGACCGTCGAACTGCCCGAGAACCTGGGCATCCCCGGCGGCCGCAACGTCGGTATCGAGGCCTTCGGGCCGTCCGGCGCCGACGTGGACGCCCTGCTCTTCCTGGACGACGACGGCCTGCTGCCGCTCACCGACACCGCCGAGCTGTGCCGGCAGGCGTTCGAGGCCGATCCCAAGCTCGGCATCATCAGCTTCCGGATCGCCGACCCGGACACCGGCGTCACCCAGCGCCGCCACGTGCCGCGGCTGCGCGCCGCCGACCCGCTGCGTTCGTCGCGGGTGACGACGTTCCTCGGCGGCGCCAACGCCGTGCGCACCAGGGTCATCGCCGAGGTCGGCCCGCTGCCGGGCGACTTCTTCTACGCCCACGAGGAGACCGATCTGGCCTGGCGGGCGCTGGACGCCGGCTGGCTGATCGACTACCGCGCGGACATGGTCCTCAACCACCCGACCACTGCCCCGTCCCGGCACGCGGTCTACCACCGCATGGTGGCCCGCAACCGGGTCTGGCTGGCGCGTCGCAACCTGCCCGCGCCCCTGGTCCCGGTGTACCTCGGCGTGTGGCTGCTGCTGACCCTGCTCCGCAAGCCCTCGGGGCCGGCGCTGAAGGCATGGTTCGCCGGCTTCCGGGAAGGCTGGTCGACACCCTGCGGACCGCGCCGTCCGATGAAGTGGCGTACGGTGTGGCGGCTGACCAGACTCGGCCGGCCTCCGGTCATCTGAGAGGCTCGCCTCTGGGAGCATGAGGCGTATTTTTCTTGTCGGGACCTGTCCGCACTGAGCCGCGCCCGCGACTGGCTGCGCATTTTGAATACGAGAGTTTCATCTGGTGAGTGACACAACCCATGATGCTGCGGTTGCGCTGAGCACCCCGCCATCGGCCGACGACGGCCTGAGCTCCGCCGAGCTGGCCGCGAAGTACGGCCTGACGGTGAGCGGAGCCAGGCCGGGGCTCCTCGAGTACGTGCGCCAGCTCCAGGGGCGACGCCACTTCATCATGGCGTTCTCCCGGGCGAAGCTGACCGCCCAGTACAGCCAGGCCAAGCTGGGCCAGCTGTGGCAGGTGGCCACCCCGCTCCTGAACGCCGCGGTGTACTTCATCATCTTCGGCCTGATCCTCGGCACCAAGAAGGGGATCCCGCAGGAGGTCTTCATCCCGTTCCTGGTGACCGGGGTGTTCGTCTTCACCTTCACCCAGAGCTCGGTGATGGCGGGCGTCCGGGCCATCGCCGGCAACCTCGGTCTGGTGCGCGCGCTGCACTTCCCCCGTGCCTCGCTGCCCATCTCCTTCTCGCTGCAGCAGCTCCAGCAGCTGCTGTACTCGATGATCGTGCTGGTCGCCGTGACCGTCGGATTCGGCAGCTACCCCGCCTGTCGTGGCTGCTGGTCATCCCCGCCCTGGTCATGCAGTTCTTCTTCAACACCGGCCTGGCGCTGATCATGGCCAGGCTCGGCGCCAAGACCCCGACCTGGCGCAGCTGATGCCGTTCATCATGCGGACCTGGATGTACGCCTCGGGCGTCATGTTCTCCATCCCGGTGATGCTCGCGGACAAGCCGGCCTGGATCGCCGACGTGCTGCAGTACAACCCGGCGGCCATCTACATGGACCTGGTGCGGTACGCGATGATCGACGGTTACGGCTCGGAGAACCTGCCCTCGCACGTCTGGGCGGTCGGGCTGGCCTGGGCGCTCCTGGTGGGCATCGCGGGCTTCGTGTACTTCTGGAAGGCAGAGGAACGGTACGGCCGTGGCTGAGGACAACACCGGGGGGCGCATCCCCACCGTGATCGCCGACGATGTGCACGTCGTGTACCGCGTCAACGGCGGCGGCGGTGGCAAGGGCGGCGCCACCGCGGCACTGAGCCGGATACTGCGCCGCGGCAAGGGCGAGGAGCGCGGGGTGCGCAAGGTGCACGCCGTGCGCGGCGTCACCTTCACCTCCTACCGGGGCGAGGCGATCGGTCTCATCGGGACGAACGGTTCCGGCAAGTCCACCCTGCTGCGGGCCATCGCCGGTCTGCTCCCGACCGAGCACGGCAGGGTGTTCACCGACGGCCAGCCTTCGCTGCTCGGGGTGAACGCGGCGCTGATGAGCGATCTGACCGGCGAGCGCAACGTCGTCCTCGGCGGGCTCGCCATGGGGATGAGCCGCGAGGAGATCCGCGAGCGGTACCAGGACATCGTCGATTTCTCGGGCATCAACGAGAAGGGTGACTTCATCACCCTGCCGATGCGGACATACTCCTCCGGTATGGCCGCCCGGCTCCGGTTCTCGATCGCCGCCGCCAAGAACCACGACGTCCTCATGATCGACGAGGCGCTGGCCACCGGTGACCGCAAGTTCCAGATCCGTTCCGAGGCGCGCATCAGGGAGCTCCGCAAGGAGGCAGGCACCGTCTTCCTGGTCAGTCACAGCAACAAGTCGATCAGGGACACCTGCGACCGGGTGCTGTGGCTGGAGAAGGGCGAGCTGCTGATGGACGGCCCGACCGACGAGGTCCTCAAGGCGTACGAGCGGGAGACCGGTAAGTAGGGCTTCCCCGGCGCACACACCGCAGCGGCCCCTGCCGGTCCACACCGGCAGGGGCCGCTCTGCTTGTCCGGATCGTGGACCCGGCCCCGGACGTCCACGGCTCGTCGTATCCGCCCCGGCAAGATCTCCTCCCGCCGGATGACGTCAATTCACCGGCGCGCGGGGACAGTTGACACGGCGCGGCGCGCACTTGCTGTGCGCCCCGCACCCCGGCGTATCGATGAGCGTTGTACAACGTAAGCTGTACCGGTGCTGATTCGTTGCAAGTGGGGCGATACCGCCTGGAAGGACGGCCCGTAGGGGTCCTCCGCACTGGGGAGAGCGGGCGGCGTGTCCGGAATGGGTTGTTTTGGGTCAGCAGTGTAGAACGGGAGATGTGACGGCTATGACGGATGATCTCCAGCTCCGAGGTGCTCACGCCGTCCCCGTGCAGGGCGGCCCGCAGTGAGCCGTGCCCGGAAGACGCGGCTTGATTCCGCCGTACCCGGAACCCTTGACAAGGCTGCCGACGAGAATTTTCCGGTGGCCCCTTCTTCCTGCCGCGCGCCTGGCGCGACGACCTGATGGCCGTCTACGGATACGCCCGGCTCGTCGACGACATCGGCGACGGCGACCTCGCACCCGGTGGCGCCGACGCCCGGCACCTCGGTCTCGACCCCGCACAGGGCGAGGACCGGCTCGCGATGCTCGACGCACTGGAGACCGACCTGCGCCGGATCTTCGCCACCACCGGTGAGACCCCGCACCACCCCCTCCTGCAGGCCCTGCGCCCCACCGTGCGGCGCTGCTCGCTCACCCCCGAACCCTTCCTCGGCCTCATCGAGGCCAACCGGCAGGACCAGAAGATCCGCCGCTACGGGACGTACGAGGAGCTGCTCGCCTACTGCGAGCTGTCCGCCAACCCCGTCGGCCGCCTGGTCCTGCAGCTCACCGGAACCGCGAGCCCCGAACGCATCCGCCGCTCCGACGCCGTCTGCACCGCGCTGCAGATCGCCGAGCACCTCCAGGACGTCACCGAGGACCTCGGCCGCGACCGCATCTACCTGCCGGCCGACGACATGGCAAGGTTCCATGTGGCCGAATCCGACCTGGCGGCCCCCTCCGGGAGCGCGTCGGTGCGGGCGCTGATCGCGTACGAGGCGGAACGCGCCGGGGAACTGCTGAATGAAGGCACCCCTCTGGTGGGTAGCGTCCACGGCAGGCTCAAGCTGCTTCTCGCCGGATTTGTCGGAGGAGGGCGCGCCGCCCTCTCCGCGATCGCGGCCGCCGGGTTCGACGTACTGCCCGGACCGCCCAAGCCCACCACGCCCAGCCTGCTGCGCGAGGTGGGAGTTGTCTTGCGAAGAGCGCGTAGAGAGGGGTGAGCCGGACCGTGGAGGGACAGACGACGTACATGTCGGCACCGGTACAGGCCGCATACAGTTACTGCGAGGCCGTCACCGGACAGCAGGCGCGGAACTTCGCGTACGGCATCAGGCTGCTGCCGGCCGAGAAGCGACAGGCCATGTCGGCGCTGTACGCCTTCTCCCGTCGTGTCGACGACATCGGTGACGGCGAGCTGGAGCCGGAGACCAAGCGGGTCCGGCTGGAGAGCACCCGCACGCTCCTGGACCGGGTCCGGGCCGGCGCGGTCGACGAGGACGACACCGATCCGGTGGCCGTGGCACTCGCCGACGCCGCCCGCAGGTTCCCGCTGCCGCTCGGCGGGCTCGACGAGCTCATCGACGGCGTGCTGATGGACGTGCGCGGTGCGACCTACGAGACGTGGGACGACCTCAAGACCTACTGCCGGTGCGTCGCCGGCGCCATCGGCCGGCTCAGCCTGGGCGTCTTCGGTACGGAACCCGGCGCGCCCGGTGCCGAACGCGCCTCGGAGTACGCCGACACGCTCGGCCTCGCGCTCCAGCTGACCAACATCCTGCGCGACGTCCGCGAGGACGCGGCCAACGGGCGGACCTACCTGCCCGCCGACGACCTCGCCAAGTTCGGCTGCTCCGAGGGCTTCCACCGGGCCACCCCGCCGCCCGGCTCGGACTTCGCGGGCCTGGTCCACTTCGAGGTCAGGCGCGCCCGCGCCCTGTTCGCCGAGGGCTACCGGCTGCTGCCGATGCTGGACCGGCGCAGCGGTGCGTGCGTGGCGGCGATGGCCGGCATCTACCGCAGGCTCCTGGACCGGATCGAGCGCGATCCCGAGGCGGTGCTGCGCGGCCGGGTCTCGCTGCCGGGCCACGAGAAGGCGTATGTGGCGGTCCGCGGCCTGTCAGGTCTCGACGCCCGCTACATTTCGCGCCGGACGGCCAGGGGGCGTGTCTGAATGCGTCTGACGGACATCTCGCGCACCATGAGCAGCATGGATGATCAGCGCGGGCTTCGGGCAACCCCCGGCCGCACCGCTGCGTCCCTGACTGGAAAGACCTGGAGAGAGGGGGACGCATGACGGACGACGCCCCGCGTCCCTCGCGGGCGGTCGTGATCGGCGGCGGGCTCGCCGGCATCACGTCGGCCCTGCGGCTCGCCGATGCCGGGCTTGACGTGACCCTGCTCGAAGGACGGCCCCGGCTCGGCGGCCTCGCCTTCTCCTTCCGGCGCGGTGAGCTGACGGTCGACAACGGCCAGCACGTCTATCTGCGCTGCTGCACCGCCTACCGCTGGTTCCTCGACCGGGTCGACGGCACCCGTCTGGCCCCCCTGCAGAACCGCTTGGACGTGCCCGTCCTGGACGTCGGGCGGCCGGCCGGCCCCCGGCTCGGACGGCTGCGCCGCAACGCGCTGCCGGTCCCGTTCCATCTCGCCGCCGGGCTCGCCGGCTACCCCACCTCTCGCTCGCCGAGCGCGCGGGCGTGGGGCGCGCCGCGCTGGCCCTCGGCAGGCTCGACCCGGACGACCCGGCACTGGACGCCATCGACTTCGGCAGCTGGCTCGCCCGGCACGGCCAGTCGCCGCGCACCATCGAGGCACTCTGGGACCTGGTCGGCGTCGCCACGCTCAACGCCACCGCACCGAACTCCTCGCTCGCGCTCGCCGCGAAGGTCTTCAAGACCGGCCTGCTGTCCGAGCCCGGCGCCGCCGACATCGGCTGGGCGGCCGTGCCGCTCGGAGACGTGCACGACACGCTCGGCCGCAAGGCTCTGGACGCGGCGGGCGTCCGCACGCAACTGCGCACGAAGGCCGGAGCGATCACCCGTACCGACGGCGGACGCTGGAGCGTGGACACCGGCGCCGAACAGATCGAGGCGGACACCGTCGTGCTGGCCGTGCCGCAGCGCGAGACGCACGACCTGCTGCCCGAGGGCGCGCTCGACGCACCGGAGCGGCTGCTGGAGATCGGCAACTCACCGATCCTCAACGTGCACGTGGTCTACGACCGCAAGGTGCTGCGGCGGCCGTTCTTCGCCGCGCTCGGCTCGCCGGTCCAGTGGGTCTTCGACCGCACCGAGGCCTCGGGGCTCACCGGCCCCGGCCAGTACCTCGCGCTCTCCCAGTCCGCCGCCGACGAGGAGATCGACCTCCCCGTCGCCGAGCTGCGAGCGCGCTACCTGCCCGAGCTGGAGCGGCTCCTCCCGGCCGCCCGCGGGGCCGGGATCAGGGACTTCTTCGTCACCCGGGAGCGCACGGCGACTTTCGCCCCCGCCCCCGGCGTCGGCAGGCTGCGGCCCGGGACGCGCACCCGCGCACCCGGCCTCTTCCTGGCCGGCGCATGGACCGCCACCGGCTGGCCCGCCACGATGGAGGGCGCCGTCCGCAGCGGTGCCGGCGCAGCGGACGCCGCACTCCTGGCGCTCGGCCGCTCCCATGAACATCCGCTGCAGGAGGCGGCATGAGCAGTATCACCGGAACAAGAGGAGAGTCAGTGACCCCGGCGAATCCGGCTTCCGACACCATGGCGGACACCACGGACGTCACCGCGCTCCTGGAGCGCGGACGGGCCCTTTCCGCGCCGGTGCTCCGGGCCGCCGTTGACCGGCTCGCACCGCCCATGGACACCGTGGCCGCCTACCACTTCGGCTGGATCGACGCCCAGGGCAGGCCCTCCGACGGCGACGGCGGAAAGGCCGTGCGCCCGGCGCTCGCCCTGCTGTCCGCCGAGGCGGCGGGCGCCGCCGCGCAGGCCGGCATCCCCGGCGCCGTGGCCGTCGAACTCGTGCACAACTTCTCGCTGCTGCACGACGACCTGATGGACGGCGACGAGCAGCGTCGCCACCGCGACACCGTGTGGAAGGTGCACGGCCCCGCCCAGGCGATCCTGGTCGGCGACGCGCTCTTCGCGCTGGCCAACGAGATCCTGCTGGAGCTCGGGACGGTCGAGGCGGGCCGCGCGGCCCGGCGGCTGACCTCGGCCACCCGCAAGCTCATCGACGGGCAGGCCCAGGACATCTCCTACGAGCACCGCGAGCGGGTCACCGTCGAGGAGTGCCTGGAGATGGAGGGCAACAAGACGGGCGCCCTGCTCGCCTGCGCCTGCTCCATCGGCGCGGTGCTCGGCGGCGCCGACGACCGCACCGCCGACGTCCTGGAGGCGTACGGCTACCACCTCGGCCTCGCCTTCCAGGCGGTCGACGACCTGCTCGGGATCTGGGGCGACCCGGAGTCCACCGGCAAGCAGACCTGGAGCGATCTGCGCCAGCGCAAGAAGTCCCTGCCGGTCGTCGCCGCGCTCGCCGCGGGCGGACCGGCCTCCGAGCGTCTTGGCGAGCTGCTCGCCGCCGACGCGAAGAGCAGCGACTTCGACAGCTTCTCCGAAGAGGAGTTCGCCGCCCGTGCGGCACTCATCGAGGAGGCGGGCGGTCGCGAATGGACCGCCCAGGAGGCCCGTCGTCAGCATGCGGTCGCCATCGAGGCGCTGCACGGTGTCGACATGCCCGAAACCGTGCGGGCGCAGCTCACGGCGCTCGCGGACTTCGTCGTCGTACGAAAGAGATGATCACCATCTGGTCCATATGACTCGCAGTCGCCGGCCGGTGCCCGCCATGGGCGCCGGCCGACGGAGACCCCAGCACAGCAGAGGACCAACTGCACGAAGGGGAAGCCATGACAGCGACGACCGACGGAAGCACCGGGGCTGTGGATCCCCGCGCAGCCTCGGCCAGTAGACCGACAACCGAATCAACCATCGCCGCGGACGACGTACTGGCCGCCGCGCGGCGGGCCGCGGAACGCTCGGTGGAGCATCTCCTCGGCAGGCAGGACGAGCAGGGCTGGTGGAAGGGCGACCTCGCCACCAACGTCACCATGGACGCGGAGGACCTCTTACTCCGACAGTTCCTCGGAATCCAGGACCCCGCCACGGTCCGGGCGGCCGGCCTCTTCATCCGCGGCGAGCAGCTGGGCGACGGAACCTGGGCCACCTTCCACGGCGGGCCGGGCGACCTCTCCGCCACCGTCGAGGCGTACGTGGCACTGCGGCTGGCCGGTGACCGGCCGGAGGAGCCGCACATGGCCCGCGCGGCGAGCTGGGTCAGAGAGCAGGGCGGGATCGCGGCGAGCCGGGTGTTCACCCGGATCTGGCTGGCCCTCTTCGGCTGGTGGAAGTGGGACGACCTCCCGGAGCTCCCGCCCGAACTGATGTTCTTCCCCAAATGGGTCCCGCTCAACATCTACGACTTCGGCTGCTGGGCCCGCCAGACCATCGTGCCGCTCACGGTCGTCTCCGCGAAGCGGCCGGTCCGGCCGGCCCCCTTCGCGCTGGACGAGCTGCACACCGACCCGGACCAGCCGAACCCGCCCAGGCGCATTGCCCCGGCGGCCAGTTGGGACGGTCTCTTCCAGCGCCTCGACAAGGCACTGCACCTCTATCACCGGATCGCCCCGCGCAGAGTGCGCCGGCTCGCAATGAACGCCGCCGCCCGCTGGATCATCGAGCGCCAGGAGAACGACGGCTGCTGGGGCGGAATCCAGCCACCCGCCGTGTACTCCGTCATCGCCCTGCATCTGCTCGGCTACGACCTCGACCACCCGGTGATGCGGGCCGGACTCGCCTCGCTGGACCGCTTCACGGTCTGGCGCGAGGACGGCGCCCGCATGATCGAGGCCTGTCAGTCCCCGGTCTGGGACACCTGCCTCGCCACCATCGCGCTCGCCGACGCCGGGCTGAGCCCCGACCACCCGGCGCTGGTGAAGGCGGCGGACTGGATGCTCGGCGAGGAGATCGTGCGGCCGGGCGACTGGTCGGTACGCAGGCCCCAACTCGCCCCGGGAGGCTGGGCGTTCGAATTCCATAACGACAACTACCCCGATATCGACGACACCGCCGAGGTGGTCCTCGCGCTGCGCCGGGTCCGGCACCCGGATCCGGCACGGATCGAGGCCGCCATCGAGCGCGGGGTGCGCTGGAACGTCGGCATGCAGTCCCGCAACGGCGCCTGGGGGGCCTTCGACGCCGACAACACCAGCGCGTTCCCCAACCGGCTGCCCTTCTGCGACTTCGGCGAGGTCATCGACCCACCCTCCGCCGACGTCACCGGGCACGTGGTGGAGATGCTCGCCATCGAAGGCCATTCCAGGAACCCCGCCACCCGGCGCGGAATCGAGTGGCTGCTCGCCGAACAGGACGCCGCCGGAGGCTGGTTCGGCCGCTGGGGCGTCAACTACGTCTACGGCACCGGGTCGGTGGTCCCCGCTCTGGTGGCCGCCGGACTTCCCACCGCGCATCCCTCCATCCGGCGCGCGGTCGGCTGGCTGGAATCCGTCCAGAACGACGACGGAGGCTGGGGCGAGGACCTGCGCTCGTACAGCGAGGTGAAGTGGATCGGCCACGGAGCCTCGACCGCGTCCCAGACCGCCTGGGCGCTGCTCGCACTCCTTGCCGCGGGCAGACGCGACACCGTGGCCGTCACGCGCGGTGTCGCCTGGCTCGCCGAGACCCAGCAGGCCGACGGCTCCTGGGACGAGCCGTACTTCACCGGCACCGGCTTCCCCTGGGACTTCTCCATCAACTACCACCTCTACCGGCAGGTCTTCCCCCTGACGGCACTCGGGCGGTACGTGCACGGCGACCCGTTCGCCGGCCGCACCGACATCCGTGAGGGGGTCTGATGGGCGAACCCGCGGGGCCGGCCGGCCCCGCCGCCCCGCTGCTCATCGCCTGCGCGCTGGGCATCGAACAGCTTGCCCTGCGCACCGGCAGGAGCAGGACGGACAGCGCCTCGGGCCCGGTGACCGTACTCCGTACGGGCATGGGGCCCAAGGCGGCCGAAACAGCGGTGGCCCGGGCGCTCGGCGAGGGCCGGGCCCTCGGCGCCGCGGTGATCGCCTCGGGGTTCTGTGCCGGACTGACGCCCGGCATGCACCCCGGGGACCTGGTGGTGGCCGACGAGACCCGGATGGCGGGGGAGGCGGCCGCCTGTACCGGCACCGGCCTGCTCGCCGACGCGCTGGCCAGGGCCGTACCGGGACGCACCGTCCACACCGGCCCGCTGACCGGCTCCGACCATGTCGTACGCGGGCATGAGCGGGCCGAGCTGCGGGCCACGGGGGCGATCGCGGTGGACATGGAGTCCGCCGCGACCCTGCGCACCGCTCTGCGGTCCGGGCCCCGCCCGGTTGCGGCCGTACGGGTGGTCGTGGACGCTCCAGAGCATGAGCTCGTCCGCATCGGCACGGTCCGCGGTGGAATATCGGCATTCCGCGTTCTTCGTGCCGTCCTACCGGCTTTCTATGAATGGCACCGATCTTTGCTGCTCCCCAGGAGGTGAGCTAGATGGCCATGCCGCTCCGTCAGTCCATCAAGGTTGCGACGTACCTCATTGAACAGAAGCTCCGCAAGCGGGAGAAGTTCCCGCTGATTGTCGAGCTGGAGCCCTTGTTCGCGTGCAATCTCGCCTGCGAGGGCTGCGGGAAGATCCAGCATCCGGCCGGAGTTCTCAAGCAGCGCATGCCGGTGGCCCAGGCCGTCGGCGCGGTGCTCGAATCGGGCGCCCCGATGGTTTCCATCGCGGGGGGCGAGCCTCTGATGCACCCGCAGATCGACGAAATCGTCCGTCAGCTGGTGGCAAAGAGGAAGTACGTCTTTCTCTGCACCAATGCGATGCTGCTGCGGAAGAAGATCGAGAAGTTCACGCCTTCGCCGTACTTCGCCTTCGCCGTGCACATCGACGGGCTGCGCGAGCGGCACGACGAATCGGTCGCCAAGGAAGGGGTTTTCGACGAAGCGGTGGCCGCGATGAAGGAGGCCAAGCGCCGCGGTTTCCGGGTCACCACGAACTCCACCTTCTTCAACACCGACACCCCGCAGACCGTCATCGAGGTCCTCAACTACCTCAATGACGATCTGAAGGTCGACGAGATGATGATCTCGCCCGCCTACGCGTACGAGAAGGCACCCGACCAGGAGCACTTCCTGGGGGTCGAGCAGACCCGCGAGCTCTTCAAGAAGTCCTTCGCGGGCGGCAACCGGGCCAAGTGGCGCCTGAACCACTCGCCGCTCTTCCTGGACTTCCTGGAGGGCAAGGCCGACTTCCCGTGCACGGCGTGGGCCATTCCCAACTACTCGCTCTTCGGCTGGCAGCGGCCCTGCTACCTGATGAGCGACGGGTACGTGCCGACGTACCGGGAACTCGTCGAGGAGACCGACTGGGACAAGTACGGCCGCGGCAAGGACCCGCGCTGCGCCAACTGCATGGCGCACTGCGGCTACGAGCCCACCGCCGTCCTCGCCACCATGGGGTCGCTGAAGGAATCCCTGCGTGCCGCACGGGAGACCATCGGCGGGAACCGGTGACGTGATGACCGCTGGAGACCCGGTCGCACCGGGTCTCCCCACGCTGCCGGCCCGGCCGCTCGCGATGCGCCGCCACACGCGGCGCATCCAGGCCGGGCCGGTGGCGGTCGGCGGGGGTGCGCCGGTTTCGGCGCAGACGCAGGGACGCCGTCGGGGGTCCCCGCCGTCACCGTGAGCTGGAACAGGACCAGAGAGGGGGCCCGGGCATGACACTTCTGCAGAGCATCCGGGGGCCGCACGATCTCAAGAAGCTCAACGAACCACAACTGGGCGAACTCGCCGACGACATCAGGAAGTTCCTGGTCGACGCCGTGGCCAGGACCGGCGGTCATCTGGGGCCCAACCTGGGCGTGGTGGAGCTCTCCATCGCCCTGCACCGGGCCTTCGACTCGCCCGTGGACCGCATCCTGTGGGACACCGGCCACCAGAGCTACGTACACAAGCTCCTCACCGGGCGGCAGGACTTCTCCAAGCTGCGGGGCAAGGGCGGCCTCTCCGGCTACCCCTCCCGCGAGGAGTCCGAGCACGACGTCATCGAGAACTCGCACGCCTCCACGGTGCTCGGCTGGGCCGACGGCCTGGCCAAGGCCAACGAGGTGCTCGGCCGCCCCGACCACGTCGTCGCGGTCATCGGTGACGGCGCGCTGACCGGCGGGATGGCCTGGGAGGCGCTGAACAACATCGCAGCCGCCAGGGACCGGCCACTGATCATCGTCGTCAACGACAACGAGCGCTCCTACGCCCCGACGATCGGCGGCCTGGCCAACCACCTCGCCACCCTCCGGACGACCGACGGCTACGAACGCTTCCTCTCGTGGGGCAAGGGCGTCCTGCAGCAGACGCCGGTCATCGGGCAGCCGCTGTACGAGTCGCTGCACGGCGCCAAGAAGGGCTTCAAGGACACCTTCGCCCCGCAGGGCATGTTCGAGGACCTCGGCCTGAAGTACGTCGGCCCGGTCGACGGGCACGACACCGCCGCCGTCGAGTCCGCGCTGCACCGCGCGAAGCGCTTCCACGGTCCGGTGCTCGTGCACTGCATCACCGAGAAGGGGCGCGGCTACCAGCCGGCCCTCCGGGACGAGGCCGACCGCTTCCACACCGTCGGTGCGATGGACCCGCTGACCTGTGCCCCGCTCGTCGCGTCGGCCGGCCCCTCCTGGACCTCGGTGTTCGGGGACGAGATCGCGGCGATCGGAGCGCGGCGGCCGGACGTCGTCGCCCTCACGGCCGCGATGCTCCACCCCGTGGGTCTGACGAGGTTCGCCGAGGCGTTCCCCGACCGGGTCTGGGACGTCGGGATCGCCGAGCAGCACGCGGCGGTCTCGGCGGCCGGACTGGCGACCGGCGGGCTGCATCCGGTCGTCGCCGTCTACGCCACCTTCCTCAACCGGGCCTTCGACCAGCTGCTGATGGATGTCGCGCTGCACAAGTGCGGAGTGACGTTCGTCCTGGACCGGGCCGGCGTCACCGGGCCGGACGGGGCGTCCCACAACGGCATGTGGGACATGTCCTTGCTCCAGGTCGTGCCGGGGCTCCGTATCGCGGCACCGCGCGACGCCGACCAGCTGCGGGCCGAGCTGCGCGAGGCCGTCGACGTGGACGACGCACCGACCGTGATCCGGTTCCCCAAAGAGGCGGTGGGGGAGTCAATCCCCGCCGTCGGACGGATCGGCGGCATGGACGTCCTGCACCGCGTCGAGGACGCCGATGTCCTGCTGGTCGCGGTCGGTGTCATGGCCCCGTCTGTCTGCGGGCCGCCGAGCTGCTCACCGGCTCCGGGCTCCGCTGCACCGTGGTCGACCCACGCTGGGTCAAGCCGGTCGACGAGCAGCTCGCCCCGCTCGCCGCACAGCACCGCCTCGTCGCCGTCGTCGAGGACAACAGCCGGGCGGGCGGCGTCGGCTCGGCGGTCGGTCAGGCGCTGCGGGACGCAGGGGTCGACGTACCGCTGCGGACGTTCGGCATTCCCGAGCAGTTCCTCGCGCACGGGAAGCGCGCCGAGGTGCTGGCCGACATCGGGCTCACACCGGTCGAGATCGCGGGGCGGATCAGCACCACGCTGGCCGCAGGGGAGACACCCGCCGACGGCGGGTACGACGAGCGCAACGCCCTGGGCAACGGGCACAAGGAGAGCGGGGCATGAAGGACGAAGGGCCCAAGGGCTTCGATCTGGCGCAGCTCCTCGCGGAGCGCGGCGCCGAACGCTACGAACTGCACACGAAGTACCTCAACCACCAGCTGCCGCGCATGCTGCACACCATCGGCTTCGACAAGGTCTACGAACGGGCCGAGGGCGCGCACTTCTGGGACGAGCAGGGCAACGACTACCTGGACATGCTCGCCGGTTTCGGTGTGATGGGGCTCGGCCGGCACCACCCCGTCGTGCGCAAGGCGCTGCACGACGTACTGGACGCCTCGCTCGCCGACCTCACCCGCTTCGACTGCCAGCCGCTGCCCGGCCTGCTGGCCGAGAAGCTGCTCACGCACAGCCCGCACCTGGACCGGGTGTTCTTCGGCAACAGCGGCACGGAGGCCGTCGAGACGGCGCTCAAGTTCGCCCGGTACGCCACCGGGAAGCCGAGGATCCTGTACTGCACGCACGCCTTCCACGGCCTGACCACCGGCTCGCTCTCGGTCAACGGAGAGGCCGGGTTCCGGGACGGCTTCGCCCCGCTGCTGCCCGACACCGCGATCGGGCTCGGTGACCTCGAAGCCCTGCGGCGCGAGCTCAAGCGCGGCGACGTGGCCGCACTGGTCGTCGAGCCGATCCAGGGCAAGGGCGTGCACGCCTCGCCGCCCGGCTTCCTGCGCGCCTCCCAGGAGCTGCTGCACAAGCACAAGGCCCTGCTCATCGCCGACGAGGTGCAGACCGGACTCGGCCGGACCGGGGACTTCTACGCGTACCAGCACGAGGAGGGTGTCGAACCCGATCTGGTCTGCGTGGCCAAGGCGCTCTCCGGCGGCTACGTGCCGGTCGGGGCGACCCTCGGCAAGGACTGGATCTTCAGACGCGTCTACTCGTCGATGGACCGGGTCCTGGTCCACTCGGCCAGTTTCGGCTCCAACGCCCAGGCGATGGCCGCAGGGCTCGCGGTCCTCGCCGTGATGGAGGACGAGGAGACGGTGGCGAACGCGCGCCGCACCGGTGATCTGCTGCGCGAGAGGCTGGCCGCACTGGTCGGCCGCTACGAGCTGCTGCACGAGGTGCGGGGGCGCGGGCTGATGATCGGCATCGAGTTCGGCCGGCCGTCCTCGCTGAAGCTGCGCAGCCGCTGGACCATGCTGCAGGCGGCCCGCAAGGGGCTCTTCGCGCAGATGGTGGTCGTGCCGTTGCTGCAGAAGCACCGGATCCTCACGCAGGTCTCCGGCGACCACCTCGAAGTGATCAAGCTGATCCCGCCGCTGGTCATCGACGAGCCGGACGTGGACCGGTTCGTGACCGCGTTCACCGCGGTGATGGACGACGCGCACAACGGCGGGCTGATGTGGGACTTCGGCCGGACCCTGGTGAAGCAGGCCGTCGCCAACCGCTGATCCGCGGCGGATTTTGCCTCGGAGGCAAAAAATTTGCCTCCGAGGCAGGATCCTGGCCCAATGAGGACATGAATCCTCCGGACGGAGGGGCGGCCGACGAGCTGCCCGGTGTCGCGCCACGCCTGCGCGATCTGCGCCTCAGCCGTGGTCTCACCCTGGAGACCGCGGCCCAGCGGGCCGGGCTCTCGCCCGCCCATCTGTCCCGGCTCGAAACGGGCCGGCGCCAGCCCTCGCTGCCCATGCTGCTCGGTCTCGCCAGGATCTACGGTACGACGGTCTCCGAGCTGCTCGGCGAGATGCCGCCGGAACGGGACGCGATCGTGCGCGGCCGGAGGTTCGAGGGCGCCGAGGCCGACGGCTGGACGTACCAGCAGGCCGGCGGCTCCGGCCGGGCGATGCAGGCGCTGCGCGTCCGGGTCCCGTACGGCGTCCAGAGCGACCTGGTGCGCGTCCATCCCGGCGAGGAATGGCTGTACGTCCTCGCCGGTCACCTCAGGGTGACCCTCGGGGAGACGGTGCACGACCTCGCTCCCGGCGACAGCGCGCACTTCGACTCGCTCACCCCGCACCGCATCGCGGCGCCCGAGCGGGCGGGCGCCGAGCTGCTCTTCGTTCACACCCTGCTCCAGAGCCCCGCCGCCGAGCTGTGTCTCGGCAGCGGGATCCACCGTCGCTGAGGCGCCGGCCCCGCCACCGGCATGTCCGGTCGTCAGAGAGGACTGTCATGTCCGATTCCGAGAACTACGACCCGCTCACCCCGGCCAGGCGCAAGGACTCCGACTCGCAGGAGCGGAAGATGCCGCGCGGGCTGGTCATCCGGCTGTTTGCCTACCTGGTCGCCGGGCACGTCGTCGCGGGCTTCCTCTACCTGCTGTTCGCGGTGGGGATGCACAACCAGTAGCCGCGGACGCCTCCCGGCTGCTCACGCCTCTTCGAGAAGGCGCTCGCGCAGCCGCTCCCGCGTCTCGGGAGTGACCTTGAGTCCCTCCGTGAGGTAGCGGTCGGTGCTGCCCAGGTCTCGTCGATCGTGGCGAAGGCGGCGGCGAGGTAGTCGCTGTGCGCGCCGAAGAGCGGGCTGAGGAGCTCCATCACCTCGGGGGACATCCCGGCCGCCGAGGTGTCGCTGCGACGGATCTTGTAGCGGCGGTGGGCGTCGTTGGACTTGAGGTAGTCGGCCTCGATGTCCTCGCGGCCCACGCCGACCGCGAGCAGGGAGATCGCGATCGAGAGCCCCGCGCGGTCCTTGCCGGCCGCGCAGTGCATCAGGGCGGGAACGCTGTCCTTCGCCAGGGCGTGCAGCACCCGGCTGTGCTCGGCGGTGCGGTCCAGGATGATCGTGCGGTACGAGGCGGACATGCGGGCCGAACCCTTGCCGTCGGCGAGGATCGAGCGCAGCTCGGCCATGTTGCCGTCGCGCACCATCCGCCAGAACTCGCTGCCGTCCGCCGGGTCGGTGAGCGGGATGTTCACGTTGCGCACGCCGGGCAGCTCCACGTCCGGGCCGTCCAGCTTGTGGTCCGCGGCGTTGCGGAAATCGAAGACCGTGTGCAGTCCGAGGGTGCCGAGAAACGCGGTGTCCTCAGCCGTGGCGTGCGCGAGGTGGCCGCTGCGGTAGAGCCGTCCGTACCGCACCCGCCGACCGTCCGAGGCGGGCAGCCCGCCCACGTCGCGGAAGTTGCGCACCCCGCCAGCTCGGGTTCCGTCGACGGGGTCTGCGGCAGCTGCTGCGTCACGGTCACTCCTGGAGGCTCTGCCGCCGGCGCGTGTCGCCGACGGGTCCACTCTCGTGACGATACGACATTGATTCCTCAGCCAATCATCTTGTCCGCCGCCCTCTGCGGGTCCCGGACCGGCCCGGTCGGGGGCTGCCCCGGGACACGCGGCGGGGTGGCTCCGGTGCCGGACGGCTGCGACGCCGGCGCGAGAGCCGGGCATGACATGTCCGGATTGGGGCATTTAGTCGAACATGCCCTGCTTATGCGGGAGATGGTCACCCGTTCGTGAGCGGGATCATATCCGTGACGGTGTGTGGCGGCGGTCCGGTTGGGTATTCCGTGCGCCGTGCGGAAAGCCAAGATCCTTAATCCACGGAGTGTGACCGTAATTCCGCGCCGAATTTCCGGCGCGGAATCCGCTCCGGAACCTGCGGCTTGTTTCCGCTGTCCCGGCTCGCTTACGTTCCATGTCAATCCGGATGGAACGCCTAATCCTGCCGCCGTCCGGAATTCACGCACCCACTCACCGTGTGGCAGGAGCGGGGGAACCAGGTAAGCCGCCGACCGGAGAGATCCGGCCGGCTCGGGGTGAAGTCGCGCCAGGCGCGACCGGGCATCTCCAGCCCGAACCCGACAGCTCACCTCGCAGGCGCCGGAGAGGAAATCCTTCATGCCCATATCGGGTAAGCACCGCCGTCCGAAGTCCAGCACCATCGCCCGTGGCGTCGTCGTCGCGAGCGCCGGCGGAGCCGTCATCGCGCTTCCGCTGCTCGGCGCCACCGGTGCCAACGCCGCGGAGCAGGCCGCTCCCGCCACCTCGAAGTCGGCCGCCGCCACGCACTCCACCCGGCCAAGCCGGTCGCGGACAAGCAGGCCGGCACCAAGACGTACTCCGTGGTCTCCGGCGACTACCTGTCGAAGATCGCTGCCGAGCACAAGCTCAAGGGCGGCTGGGAGAAGCTGTACCAGGACAACCGCAAGGTTGTCGGCGACGACCCGAGCCTGATCTTCCCGGGCATGAAGCTGACGCTCGGCGGCAAGGCCTGGGGCCACGCCTCGACCACCGCCTCGCACACATCCACCCCGTCGAAGGCTCCGTCGAAGGCTCCGGCCAAGACCGAGACGAAGGCCCCCGTGGCCTCCAACGCCTCGGTGTCCGACGACACCTCGGCCGACCAGGGTGACAGCTCCGGCTACGTCCACCCGGTCCCCGGCAACCACACCACCGCCTACCGTGCCTCCGGCGCCAACTGGTCCAGCGGCAGCCACACCGGCATCGACTTCCCCGTCTCCACCGGCACCAGCGTGAAGGCGATCACCTCCGGCACCGTCGTCACCGCCGGCTGGGGCGGCGCGTACGGCAACGAGGTCGTCATCAAGCACGCCGACGGCCACTACTCGCAGTACGGCCACATGTCCTCGCTCTCCGTCTCGGCGGGCCAGACCGTGACCGCGGGCCAGCAGGTCGGCCTCTCCGGCGCCACCGGCAACGCCACCGGCCCGCACCTGCACTTCGAGATCCGCACGGGTCCGGCGTACGGCTCGGACATCGACCCGATCGCCTACCTGGCGTCGCACGGGATCAACGTCTGATCCAGCAACACCGGTCCGGTGACCCGGACCTGAGCAATACATAGAGGGACGGTGTGCGGCGGCGCACCGTCCCTCTGCTTATTCCCCTTTACCAAAATCTGACCGGGTGGTCTATGTCACTACCCGTCAACCCCTTATTACGGTCGCGTAGGTCACATTCGACGGTGCAGGATTGGCCCTTGTGGCAGACGATTCGAACATCAACCAACAGGGCGTCATCAACAGACATCGCGCCATCGGGTCGTACGCGGCTATTGGCGACAGCTTCACCGAGGGCGTCGGTGACCCCGGTCCGGACGGCACCTTCGTCGGGTGGGCGGACCGGCTCGCGGTGCTCCTCGCGGGCCAGCTCCCCGGCCCCGAAGCGGCGCGCAGCAATTTCGGATACGCCAATCTCGCCGTACGAGGACGTCTCCTCGACCAGATAGTCGAGGAGCAGGTACCGCGGGCCAGGGAACTCGCCCCGGACCTGGTGAGTTTCTGCGCCGGCGGCAACGACATCATCCGGCCGGGCACCGACCCCGACGACGTGGCCGAGCGTTTCGAACGCGCGGTCGCGGAGCTGACCGAGTCGGTCGGCACGGTCATGGTCACCACCGGCTTCGACACCCGCGACGTCCCCGTGCTGCGTCACCTGCGCGGCAAGATCGCCACCTACACCGCCCACGTACGGTCCATCGCGGACCGCTACGACTGCCCCGTGCTCGACCTGTGGTCGCTGCGCTCCGTGCAGGACCGGCGCGCATGGGACGGCGACCGGCTGCATCTGTCGCCCGAGGGGCACACCCGGGTCGCGCTGCGCGCCGCCCAGGTCCTCGGCCTCGATGTGCCGACCGACCCGGACCGGGAGTGGCCGCCGCAGATGCACCGCGGCACGTTCGAGGTGCGGCGCGACGACATCCACTGGGCACGCGAGTACCTGGTTCCGTGGATCGGACGCCGGCTGCGCGGAGAGTCCTCGGGAGACCATGTCGCGGCCAAGCGGCCGGATCTGCTGCCGCTCTGAGGGACCGGGCCGCACCGGCTCCTGAAACCCGGTTGGAGTTCGCCGAACGGTTCCCGCCCGGCGAACTCCGCGGCAGCGGGCGCACCCAGGAGCACCGGGTCACGCGGCGCCCCGGGCATGCCGTGTACATGGCTACGGGCTGCCCCGACCTGTCCGGGGCAGCGGCTGCGCAGGTATCCGCTCCAGCACGCCGCCCGCGAAGACGTCGTACAGCGGCAGCGTCTCCAGATGCACATAACCGATGTGGCAGTCGCAGACGGCGAGCGGGCAGCCCCGCGGGCCCAGTGCCCGGCGATAGCTGCCGTCGTAGAGATTGCCCAGCTCGGCCCGGACGAAGTGGCAGCGGCGCACGGTCCCGTCCCCGTCGACCGAGATGACCGACTCACCGGTCCGGCAGGGCAGCCCGGCCGAACGGTGCGGATGGCGGCTGTAGGGAAACAACGGGTCGATCGCCGTCCACCGGTCTGCCTCCTCGTCCGTATACGTGTGACCCTCCGCGGCGTTGACCCAGAGATAGACCTCGGGCGGGAGCGCCGCCCGCAGCCGCCGCGCCTCGTCGAGATGACCGCTCAGACCGACCACCCCGACGCTGTGGCGAATCCCCAGGGACGTCAGCTCCCCGCACCGGGCGAGGAAGCGCTCAAAAGGTGTCTGCCCGGGTGGTAGGTGCACCAGAGCGCGATCCTGTCCCGGCCGGTGGCACCCGCCGAGGCCAGCCACTGCGTGCGGCCGCTGAGGTTCGTCTGGATCGCCACCCGGCGGATGTGCGGCAGCCGGGCCAGCTCGACCAGTGCCCGGCGGTACCAGGAGCGGACCAGGCCCTCGCCCCACGGGGTGAACAGCACGGAGATCCGGTCACCGGTCTGCGCCGCCGCCCACGCGGTGAACCGCTCCAGCGCCGCGCGGTCGGCCCGCAACTGCGCCGGGCTGTCGCGTCGCTTGGCGAACGGGCAGTAGGGGCAGTCGTAATCGCACGACGCGAGCGGACCGCGGTAGAGAATCGTCAGGTCCATGCCGGGCTCACTTCAGCTCGTACGCGGCCATCGCGGCCCGTACAGCGGGGGAGAAGAGGTCGGGGCCCAGGGCGTCGGAGTGCGCGAGCCCCTCGGGCGTCAGGCGCAGGACCCCGGCGGCCGCCGCGTCCGGGTCCAGCCAGCCCCGGGCTTCGAACAGGGCGAGTTCTTCGCGGAAGTCCTCCTGCGGGGAGGTGCCGAACCGCTCGCGGTACTCCGCCACCGGCATCCCCGCGGCCTGCAGCACGGACTGGAGCAGGTGCCGGCGACGCGCCTCGCCACCGTCGGTGAACCGCCCCACCTCGGCGTGCGAGAAGTCCTCGGTGGCCGTGTACCCGTCGATGATCGCCCGGACTTCCCGCATTTCCACCGCGTAGTCGAAGGAGTAGTGCAGCCGCGAGGTGTACGAGCGCGCGCCGCAGCCCAGACCGATCATGCCGTCGGTCTGGCAGGCGTAGTCGTCGGGCCCGTCCGTCAGCGGCGCGCCGGCCCGGCGGAACATCCGCATCGACACCTGCTCGTAGCCGTGGGACAGGAGATGATCACGACCCGCCCGGTACAGCCGCAGGCGCTGCTCGTCCCAGGCGGAGTCCGCGTCCGTGGCCGAGCCGCCGGACCGGCCCAGGCCGGTCAGCGGCCGGACGTACAGCGGGTAGAGGTACAGCTCCTCCGGCCGCCACTGCAACGCCGCGTCGAGCGAGGTGCGCCAGCTCTCCTCGGTCTGCCCGTCGATGCCGTAGATCAGATCGATGTTGAGCACCGGGATGCGGGCGTCCCGGATCAGGCCGAGGGCCGCCTCCACCTCGGCACGGCGCTGCGGGCGGACCGCCGCCCGAGCCTCGGCCTCGACGAAGCTCTGCACACCGATGCTGATCCTGGTCGTCCCCGGTCGGCGAGGACGGCGAGCCGGTCGGCGGTCGCGGTCGGCGGCGAGGTCTCCACCGACAGGGGCACGGCCCGCAGATCGGCGCCCATGCGCTTCTCCGCGATGTCGCACAGCCGCTCCAGCTCGCCCGCGGTCAGGAAGGTGGGGGTCCCGCCGCCGAAGGCCGCCGCGGCGAAGCGCACCGGCTCGTCGTCACCGAGCGCCTCCCGCACGGCGGTCGCCTGCCGGTCCAGCGCGTCGAGGTAACGGGTGGTGAGCGCGTCGGGGGCGCCTATGCGGGTGAAGAGGTTGCAGAAGCCGCACCGGATCTCGCAGAACGGTATGTGGAGATAGAGCGAGAGCGCGTCCTTGCGTTCCACTGCCCACAGCTCACGCAGCGCGGGCCGCCCGGCGGGGTGCTCGGACAGCCTGCCGTAGGCCGTCTTGTGCGGATAGGCGTAGACGTAGCTCTGGTAGGGGCGTACGGGGTGCGGGCTGGTCATCGTGCGGTGGCCCCTCGGTCCAGGAAGAAGTGGGCGTACGGAACGGTCCAGACGGACTCGTGGCCCAGCCGGTGACCGGTGTATCCGTCGTCGCCGTACGCCGTGCCGTGGTCGGAGCAGACGATGGCGAAGGCGCGGCGGCGGCTGCTCGCGGCGGCGAAGAGGCGGCTGATGTGGGCGTCGACGTACTCCAGCGCGGCGGCGTGGGTGTCGCGGCTGTCACCTGCGTCGCGGGTCGCGCCCGAGCGGTGGAACCAGTTCGGCTGGTGCAGCGCGGAGACGTTGACGAAGAGGAACAGCCGCTGGTCGGGCGGGAGGTCCGCGACCACGCGTTCCGCGCGGCTCACCTGCGACTCGAAGGAGGTCCGCGACGCGACGCCGAACTCCGGCTCCCAGTGCGCCTCCTGGAACATCCCGGCAGCACCGAGCCGAGCGGGGCCTGCCGGTTGAAGAACCCGACGCCGCCGATGCAGACCGTGCGGTACCCGGCCGCGGCGAGGCCCGACAGGAGATCGGGGGTGTCGAAGACGAAGGTGCGCGCGGCAGTGGTCTCGCTGCCGGCGAACCGGGCGGCGAAGAGCCGGGGATGCGGCCCCGGCGCGGCCGGGGTGGGCAGGAACCCCGCGAAGATCGCCTGGTGCGACGCGTAGGTGAAGCTCCCCGGGGCGTGCCGCTTCTCCCAGACACCGCCCGGCAGATGCCGGGCCAGATTCGGGATGCACCCGGCGGCGGCGAGCTCCGCCGCCACGTCGTACCGCAGGGTGTCCAGGGTGACGAGCAGCAGGTCGTGGCTGCCCACGACCTCGCTCATGTCGGGGTTCACGGCATCGGCGACGCCCGGAGGGAACTCGCCGGAAGGGGACTCAGGATGAAGCGATGACACGGTGATTCCTTGCTCGGTTCCGTACGGCGGCTACCTGCGCCGCATAGGTGTCCAGGCCCTCGGCGCCGCTGCCCGGCAGACCGGTCAGCCGCGGCAGCAGATCACCGAAGGCGTTGACCTCACCGACGGCGAAGCGCCGCCAGCCGGTCGAGGGCAGCAGATCGACGCCCACGCTCAGGGTGTCCGGGAAGGCCGCGGCCGCCCGCTCGCACACCGCGAGGGCCTCGCCCCAGCTGCCGCCCGCCGCCTCGACGGCGCTGCGCACCTCGTCCAGATCGCCGCGCGCACCGCCGAGGTGCAGATTGGTCATGGGGGAGCGGCTGGTGCGGACGACGGCATGGGTCGCGCGGCCGTCCACCACCACGACCCGCAGATCCGCGGCCCGGCCACGCTGCGAGGCCTTCGGCAGCCAGCGCTCGATGTGCAGCCCGTCCGGCGCGAGCGCGTCGACGACCGCCGCCACCTCCCGCTCCGTCGTGAGGCTGCGCACCCGCAGCGAGTTGTGGAGCCGTCCGTCCCGCTCCCGCTCGACCGAGGTGGTCGCCCGCAGCCGGCCCGGCCCGGCCGTCTCGACAGCCAGCACCCCGGAGGCCGACGACCCGTGCGCGAGCTTCACGAAGACCCTCGGCATGCGGTGGTCCGCCATCAGCTCACGCACATCCGCCCAGCCGCGCACGGGGGGCGCGACGGGGCCGGATGTCGGCGAGGGCGGCACGGGTACCCCCGCCGCGGCCAGCATCCCGTGGCACAGCCGCTTGTCGAACAGCACCGCGAGGTCGCCGGGGTCGTCGAGCAGCACCGCACCGACGGCGGTCGCCGCCCGGGCCACGTCCCCGACCGCGGCGACGAACCGTGTGTACCAGCGGGCCGAACCCTCCACCCTGGTCGGGTCGTCGACGCCACGCAGCAGCCGCTCGACCCAGGGGTCCTCGCCGGGGGAGTCGATGCGCACGGTCTCCCCGGGCAGGAAGGCCGCCTCGCCCCTCAGCACCTCCAGCCAGGACACGGTGCGCACCTGCGGCAGCCCGGCGGTGCGCACGGCGTCCCGGAAGAGAGCGACCCGGCGGCTGCCGGGATTGCCGACGACCGCGAACCGCGGCGGCGCGCTGTTCACCGCCCCCTCACTCCGAGACCGAGGTGTAGCGCCCTTCGGCCCCGCGGCCGCCCCACGGCTCGCAGCGGTCCGACAGGTCGACCCGCACCCCGTGCGGCTCCAGGGACTCGGCGATCCTGCGCTCCACCGGCTCGGTGAGGAAGTGGTGGTGCAGATCGAGCACTTCGAGATGGGTCAGGGGCTGACCTTCCAGCAGCGCCGCCGCGCCCTCGTCGCCGAGCGTGCCGCACGACAGGTCGAGGGTGCGCAGCCGGGCCACGAGCGGGGCCGAGGCGATGGCCGCCGCGATCTCGTTCTGCAGCTCACTGTTGCGCAGACCCAGATGGTGCAGGGCCGGGAAGCGCGTGCCGGACAGGAGCGGCGCGAGATCGGCCACGTCGGCGTCGCCTTCGTAGGCCGAGACACCCAGCCACAGGTCCAGCCGCTCCAGCGCGGGCAGCTCGCTGTCCAGCACCCCGCGGACCACCGCGACCGGCAGCCCGCCCGTCTGGATGGTGAGCGAACGCAGGCGCTCGTGCCTGGTGGGCGGGAAGGCCAGATGGCTTCCGCCGCGCACCCCGAGCTCGACCAGCGCCGGGAAGGTGGTGAGCAGAGCGGTGACATCGCTCTGCTCGATCCAGGAGATCTCCGCCTCCTCCATCGTCAGATCGCCGACGAACACCGCTTCCAACGAGGTGAGCCGGTCGGCGGCGGCCGTCACGAGACCGATCGGGTACGACGACTTCTCCTCGTACGACTCGCCCCACTGGCCGATGATCAGCGCCCGGACCCCGGCCGGATCGACGGCCTCCAGGAACGAGGCGAACTCCTGCTCCCAGGTGTGGTCCTCGTCCTCGTACGGGTCGACCGAGATGCGCCAGGCGGCCGCACCGGCTGCCGGCCGGGGCCCGTCACCCGGGTCGTGCCGGAAATCCACGGCCGGAAGGCCGAGCAACTCGTGCAGGTGGTCCACATCGGACATGGCCCTGAGCTCCTGATGACGGCGACGGTTTGATGTCCGCAAGGTCTATCAAGGCCCACTGACAACGGCGCGGCCGGGCCCGGGCTGCGGCGCCGCGCGGCCGGCTGTCAGACCCCCGTCGTAGCGTTTTACCCATGGCCGGCACAGCGGGTGCCGGCCGGGACGGGGGACGTCTGTGTACCGGCAGGGCGATGTACTGATCATGGCGCTGGAGGAGTCGGCGGTGCCGTCGAACCTCGTGGACGCGCCGGGCGAACTGCGCGACGGGCGGGGCCGGCTGGTGCTCGCGCTCGGTGAGGTCACCGGGCACGCGCACGCGGTGCCGGGTCCGGGACGGCTGATCAAGGAGGGCGGGGTGTTCGGCCCGATGCTGCTCCATCTCCCCGACGGCGGCCGGGTGGTGCACGAGGAGCATGCGGTGATCCCGCTGCCGAAGGGCTGGTTCCGTGTGGTGCGCCAGCGGGAGTACGCGCCGGGAGCGATCCGCGTCGTCGCGGACTGAGCGGCCCGCCGGGCTGCGGTGAAGAGCGATCTGAGAACACAGGGAACAGGGGACGGGGAAACCGATGCAGTACGTGGACTCATGGCGGGCCGTGGCGGCGGCGACCGGCGCGGCGGACCGGGCGGCGGCCGAGGACGGTGTGCGGCTCGCCTACCGCAGCGCGGGACTGGCGGAACCGGAGGAGTTCGTCTGGGCCGACTCGCCCAGGGCCGCCGTCGAGCTCGTGGAGAAGCTGACCGATGCGGGCCGTTCGGTCCGCGAGGAGGTTCGCACCCGGCCCTGGGCGAAGGAACGGCGCCGGGTGTACGACGAGTTGGGCCCGGCCGGCTGGTCCGCGCTGTGGTCCGCCACCGGCGCCCAGCTGTGGGAGGCGACGGCGGCGCTCGCCGACCGGATACGGGCCGGTGTCGTCGCCGAACTCGCCGAGCGGCCCGAGGACGAGACGGATGTCCGGCTGGTGCTGCTCGACGCGGTCCTCGGCCAGCACGACGCCGCGTGGCTCGCCGCCTTCGACGGCCGGGGCGACCGGCTGGACGGACTGGCGGCGGTGGCGAGGAGCGCGGGCTGGTGGTGGCCGTACGAGCGCACCGTAGTGATCAGCGAACGCCCCGAGGCACTGCACCGTGACGAGGCGGGCCGCCTCGACCGCGGCGACGGGCCGGCGCTCTCCTACCGTGACGGGTTCGGGCTGTACGCCTGGCGCGGCATGCCCGTGCCCGCCGCCTTCCTGTCGGAACTGACCTCACTGACCCCGGAACGGATCCGGGCCGAGGAGAACGCGGAACTGCGGCGCGTGATGCTGGAGTTCTACGGGTACGACCGCTACCTCACCGAGTCGGGCGCCGAACCGGTCCACCGGGACGAGACGGGCATCCTCTGGCGGATCGCGCTCGACGGCGACGAGGACGTGGTCATGGTCGAAGTGGTCAACTCCACCCCGGAGCCGGACGGGACGCATCGCACCTACTGGCTGCGGGTACCACCCGGCACCCGGACCGCGAAGGAGGGCGTCGCATGGACCTTCGGGCTCGGAGGTGAGTCCTACGCACCTCTGCGCCAGACCTGACAGGCACGCAGGAGAGAGGGGAGGGGCAGACCGGTGCGTGCGGACGGTCAGGCCGTAAGCGTCTCGTGGTCGATGCCCAGTTCACGGGCGAGGGCCTCTTCGGTCCACTCCAGCATCGTGGCCCGGGACAACGGACCCGCGTACGACGTCATCTGCACGGCGAGACCGTCCAGCAGCGCGGTGAGCCGCCAGGCCACGGACATCGGGTCGTCGCAGTGGAACTCGCCCGCGGCCGCGCCCTCCTCGATGACCTCGGCCAGCTCCGCCTTCCACTGCTGGTCGAGATCGCCCGCCACATTGCGCAGCGTGGGGTCGCGGAGGGAGGCTGTCCAGCCCTCGATCCACAGCCGCCAGCCCTTGGCCTGGCCCGTGGGGGCGTACCAGCGGACCGCGGCGCGCAGCCTGCGTACGGCGGTGGTCCGGCGGCTCAGCAGTTTGCGCAGGTGGGCGAGGTCTGCCTCGGCCGCGTGCGCGAAGGCGGCCGCGACCAGCTTCTCCTTGGTGGAGAAGTGGTACAGCACCAGGGCGTTGCTCACGCCGAGCACGGACGCCACATCGGCGATCCGCACCGCCGCGACACCCCGTACCTCGATCTGCTCGACGGCAGCGCGCAGCAGCTCCTCGCGTCGCTCCGCCACACCCAACCGCACTCTTGCCACGCCGTCACCCTAACCAATGCCCGTGGCGGAGCAGGCCGGGGGCGGGAGCGGAACCGGACCCTGCCGTGCCCTGCTCAGCCGGAGGTACCCGGTGAGGCCGGTACCTGATGCCGGCTCAGGCGCAGTTATGGGCAGCGGTCAGGGAGTCCCGGTACCAGCCGAAGCGCTCCGCCATCACCGGCAGCCGGTCGGCGACGACGGCATGGGCCGCGGCCCGCGGGGTGCAGCCGTCCACCGCGGCCCGGGCCAGCACGAGCTCGATGAGGGCGCGCATCGAGCGCCGGGTGTGCGCGAAGGCCTCGTCCGCGTCGGCTCCGATGTCGCCGAACAGGGTCCACCACCACCAGGCGTTGGTGCCGGAGTTGACGACCACGTCGGGCAGCACGGTGATCCCGCGCTCGGCGAGCAGGGCCTCGGCCTCCGGGAGCACCGGCATGTTGGCCGCCTCGATCACCCAACGGGCGGTGATGTGAGCCTGGTTCGTGGCATCGACGGCGTAGGAGACGGCCGCCGGTACGAGCACCTCCACGTCCTGGGCCAGCCAGGCCCCGGCCGGCAGCTCCCGGTCCGCGTCGCGAAGCGCGCCACGGTCCACCGTGCCGTAGCCGTCCCGGGCGGCCAGCAGGGCCTCGATGTCGAGTCCGGCCGGATTGGCGATCGTGCCCTTGACGTCGGCGACGGCGACCACCCGCAGTCCGGCCCGCGACAGGAACCTGGCCGTCGCACCACCCATGGTGCCGAGACCCTGGACGGCGACCCGCGCCCCGTCGTAGTCGATCCCGGCCCGGTCCAGCGCGGCGAGGACCGACTCGGCGACGCCGCAGCCGCCGACCAGCTCGTCGAGGCCGATGCCGTCCACCTCGACGGCGAAGGCGTCGGCCAGCCGCTGCCGGGCGCTCTTCTCGTCGTCGAGCAGGGGGTAGACGGCCTGGACCGAGGAGACGAGCCCGGCCTCCTCGGCAGCCCGGTCGACCAGGTCCTGGCTCAGCCCGAGGTCCTCACCGGTCGTCCAGATGTTCTCGACGTACGGACGCACGGCGCGCAGATAGCGCACCAGGATGCCGTAGGCGGCCGGGTCCCGCGGATCGCAGTCGATGCCGCCCTTGGCGCCGCCGAGCGGTACGTAGCGGGTTCCGGTGCGCTCCGCGTCGAAGTGGAGGGCTTCCTTCATCGTCATGCCGCGGGCCAGCCCGGCCACCTCGTCGAGCGTGCAGCCCGCCCGCATCCGCAGGCCGCCGCTGGACACCCCGCGTACCAGCCGGTCCACGACCAGATGTCCCTGGCAGCCGGTGACGTGGTCCGTCCAGGTCAGCGAGATCAGTGGGGCCGGCGTTGACACCGGAGGCGTCGTCATCGGGAGTTCTCCTCGGTCGCTGCGGCCGGGCGTGGCCGGGGCGGTGCCGCGGAGTGCGGTGTCGCGGCACCGGCGCCCCGCGGGCCGGCCGGTGGTCAATTACTGAATCACCATTCAGTATCGGGAGGCGGGTGCTGCGCTGTCAACGCGGCCTGCGGCGAATCACCGTCCGGTGGCCTGAGTACGGGCGGGGCGGAACGCCAGGTGGCCCGATCCGGGAGCGGGCGTGACGGGCGGTGCGCCCGGTGCGGAATCCTCCGCCGGGTCCGGACGTTGGATTCGTCATGACGGGATTCGATGCACAGCAGGAGGCGCTGCTTCGGCTGCTCGCCGAAGGAAACAGCGGCGTACTGGTCACACTGAAGCGGGACGGCAGGCCCAGCTGTCCAATGTCAACCACTTCTACTACCCGGACGAGCACATCATCCGGGTGTCGGTCACCGAGGACCGTGCGAAGACCCGGAATCTGCGCCGGGACCCGCGGGCGAGCTACCACGTCACCAGCGAGGACCGCTGGGCCTGGACGGTGGCGGACGGCACCGCCGATCTCACCCCGGTGGCCGCCGATCCCGACGACGACACGGTGGCGGAGCTGATCAGGCTCTACCGGGACGTGCAGGGCGAGCACCCCGACTGGGACGACTACCGCAGGGCCATGGTCAGGGACCGGCGGGTCGTCCTGCGGCTGCACGTCGAGCACGTGTACGGGCAGTCGCGTGGCTGAGGCCGCCCTCGCGGTCCGCCATCCCGTTGGGTGTTCTGCTCTCGCACTGTCGTACCCCCCGTCCATAATGAGACGACACCGACTCCCTCAGGAGATCTTGTGACCGGCGCTGACTCCAAGCTTCCGCTCCGCACCCGGCTGCGTGCGCTGCGTACCGCCCCCTTCGGGGCCGACGCGGGCGGCGCCCGCATGGAGCGCATCCGCAGTTCCCCGAACTTCGCCGACGGGGTCTTCCAGAACCCGGTGGGGGCACGGACCAGGCCGTCCGGCTCCGCGCTGGAGTTCGCGAAGACGTACTTCCGCAAGGAGGAGCGGGCGCTCAGATCGCCGACCGGCGACGTGCCCGTGCACGCCACCACCCTGGCCGACCTCGCCGAGCCTCCTGCCTCCGGGCTGCGGCTCACCTGGATGGGGCATTCCAGCGTGCTCGCCGAGATCGACGGCCGGCGGGTGCTCTTCGACCCGGTCTGGGGCGAGCGCTGTTCCCCCTTCGCGTTCGCCGGACCCAAGCGCCTGCACCCTGCGCCGCTGCCGCTCGGCGTGCTCGGCCCGGTCGATGTGGTGGTGATCTCGCACGACCACTACGACCACCTCGACCTTCCGACCATCCGGGCCCTGGCGGGTACGGACGCGGTCTTCGCGGTGCCGCTCGGGGTCGGGGCGCATCTGGAGCACTGGGGTGTGCCCCTGGACCGGATCCGTGAGCTCGACTGGAACGAGACCACGACGGTCGCCGGGATCAGCCTGACCGCCACCCCGGCCCGGCACTTCTGCGGCCGTGGCCTGCGCAACCAGCAGCACACCCTCTGGGCCTCCTGGGTGGTCGCCGGGCCCGAGCACCGGATCTACCACAGCGGCGACACCGGCTATTTCCCCGGCTTCAAGGACATTGGCGCCGAGCACGGGCCGTTCGACGCCACCATGATCCAGATCGGCGCCTACAGCCAGTACTGGCCCAAGGAGCAGACGGACAGCAGGCCGGAGCCCGGTGCGTGGCCGGACATCCACATGAGCCCCGACGAGGGGGTCCAGGCCCATCTCGACCTGCAGGGCAACGACACGTCGGCGGGCGTCATGCTGCCGATCCACTGGGGGACGTTCAACCTGGCACTGCATCCGTGGGCCGAACCTGCCGAGTGGTCCATGCGCGCGACCCAGTTCGTCGGGGTGACGATGGCGGCGCCGCGGCCGGGCCAGCCGTTCGAGCCAGCCGACCCGCCGGTGGTCGAGCCGTGGTGGCGTGCCGTGGCCGCGGAGCCGGCACCGGGCTGGGGCAACTGGCCCCCGGTCCACGTGCAGCTTCCCGGTGGCGCCAGGACCGCTTCCGCACCGGCCCCGGACCGGGACCGCGACCGGGCCGCTCAGGCCTGACGGGCCAGACGGGCCCGGCGGTCACCGGAAGATCGCGTGCGGCGGACCCGGGGAGCGGGGGCGCCTGGGCCGGCCGATTTCACGCGGGCGGGTGCAGGTGGCTGCGCCGCCCGTCCTGATCCAGGATGCACAGGATCTCGGCCGGTCCGCCGAGCGCCTTGATGGCGTGCGGGACCATGGTGGAGAACTCGGCTGCCTGGCCCGTCTCGACCCGGACGACGCGTTCGCCGAGGATCAGCGCGATGGTTCCCGACAGGACGGTGAACCAGTCCTTGCCGGGGTGTACCCCAGCTGGTCGGCGCCCGGGCCCCGCACCTCGGCGGTGATGCGCATCTTGGCGACGGTGACGCCGGCCGGCCCCGAGCCACGGTTCAGCAGCCAGGTGGTCAGCCCACGGGCTTCGTCTCGCTGCGGCCTGATGACGACGTCGTCGTCGTCGACGGTCTCCACCAGCTGGTCGAGTGAGGTCCCCAGCGCCCGCGCCAGCGCCGTGAGCTGGTCCAGGCTGATGCGCCGGTGGCCGGTCTCGATGCGGCTCAGGGTGGAGGGGCTCAGGAACGCACGCTCGGCGAGGCTGTCGAGCGACCAGCCGCGCGCCTGCCGCAGGCTCCTGATGCGCATGCGGACGGTGCTGTCCAAATCGCTTTCTTGCGTCATACGCAAGAGTGTACGCGTCACGCGCAAGGCGCGGATATCGTCGGCATATGGACACCACCGACCCGCACCCCTCCCGGCCGCACACCTCCGACCTGCACACCTCGCACCCGCACACCTCTCACCCGCACCGTGACCACTCCGGGGCCGACGTCGGCACTGTCGCGATGGCCGAGCTCCTGGAACTGGACGCCGAGGTTCTGCGGAGCCACCTGTCGGAGCTGACCGACTGGCTGGGTGAACTGGCCGACCGGGAACCCGCCCACATCGTCGACCTGGGCAGCGGGACGGGCACCGGCGCCATCGCCCTGGCGCAGCGCTTCCCGCAGGCCGCGGTGACCGCCGTGGACGTCTCCCCGCAGATGCTCCACCGGCTGTCGGAGAAGGTGCTCGCACTCGGACTCGCCGACCGGGTCCGCGGTGTCCGGGCGGATCTGGACGACGGCTGGCCGGTGCCCGACACCAGTGACCTGGTCTGGGCGGCCGCGTCCCTGCACCACATGGCCGACCCCGACCGGGTGCTTGCCGACGCGTTCGACGCGCTGCGGCCCGGCGGTCTCCTGGCCGTCACCGAGATGGACTTCTTCCCCCGTTTCCTGCCCGACGACATCGGCGTGGGCCGCCCCGGCCTGGAGGCCCGGTTGCACGCAGCGCTGAACAGGCGTCCCGCCGCCGTCTGGACCGCTCACCTGGCCCGCGCGGGCTTCGCGCCGGAAGCGGAGCGCATCTTCGTCATCGATCTGCCCGCCCCGTTGCCGGCCGCCGCCGCCCGCTACGCCCAGGTGTGTCTGCGGAAGCTGCGCTCCCACCTCGACGGGCAGCTGTCCGCCGACGACCTGGCCGCACTCGACACCGTGATCGAGGGCGAGGGCCCGACAGCGTCCTGCGACGCGAGGACCTCACTGTCCGCACCACCCGGACGGCGTGGGTGGTCCGCCGCGCCTTCTGACCGGGGCGTCCCGGGCGGCGCGCCGTGCCGACTTCGATGCGGCGGGCGTGCCGCGCGCCCGCGACAGGCGACCGGCGGAGCGGCGGCGGCCGATGCCTCTCCGCATCGACGTCCGTCAACGCCGTGCGGCAGCTGAACACCCGTCGAACGGCGGTACGCTGCCCCGAGGAATCCGGTGCGGCGCGGCGGCTTCCCGGCGCAACCCCCTTCCACCGGCTCGCTGATCCGATGGGCATGGCCATGGTCGGCATCAGTACACCTCCATCCCCGAGGGAGCGACCATGCTGCGGGTGTACTTCACGTCCGAGGACCTGGCGCGGGTTCGGGTGGCCCCCGGTCCGGACTTCCTCTGGGAGATAAGCAACAGCGTGCAGACCCTGCAACGACGCGACGGCGAAAGGGTGTTCGGCGCGTGGCGCCGCTGGGTGCGGCCGCGGCTCTCCGCGAGCCCCCGGCTGCTGTCCTGCCTGCTGCCCCCGCGCGGGTACTCGCCCGACTTCCTCACCCCGACATCCGGTGACCGGGCCACCCTGCAGGCAGCCGTCGACACCTTGATGAGCACCCCACGCCCGCGGCTGCGGACCGATCTGACGCAACTGGCCACCTCGCTGCAACTGCCTAGCTGGGTAAGGTCCTTGGCCGGCGGGGACACCGATACCCTGCGGCAGCTGGGCGGCGCCCTCCGCAGCTACCAACTGGAGGCGCTCGCGCCTTACTGGCAGCGCGTCCACGCCCACATCGACGCCGACCGCGCCGTACGCCTGCGCAGTCTCCTCGACGGTGGCACCGAGGGACTGCTGGCCGGCCTCGGGCCGCAGTTCCGCTGGCGTCCGCCCGTGCTGGAAGTGACCTACCCCGTCGAGCAGGAATTGCGGCTGCGCGGCCGGGGCCTGGTGCTGCAGCCGTCGTTCTTCTGCTGGCCCACACCGATCACCCTGGCCGACGGGGACCTGCCGCCCGTTCTCGTCTATCCGATCCACCACGCCCCGGACTGGGCGGCCCCTGCCCCCGCCCGCCCCGCGGCGGCGCCCGGCCCCTCGGCCCGCTGCTCGGTCACACCCGCGCCGGCATCCTGCGCGCGAGCCGCACCGGGTGCTCCACGGTCGAGGCCGCCCGCCTCCTGGACGTGACCCACCCCGCCGTCAGCCAGCACCTGAACGTGCTGCGCGCCGCGGGTCTGGTCACCACCGTGCGCAAGGCCGGGCGGTCCTTCCATGTCGCGACGGCGGAAGGGCGTGCCCTGTTGGCCGCCGAGGAGCGGGCGCGGCAGTAGCCGCGCTGCTGGGCCACCCCAACTCCGGTGGTAAGCCACAACTTTCGTCCCTTGCGTGCGTCGCGGGCCAGGAACCACCCTGATCTCTGCTGCCGCACAGAAGGCGTCACGCAAGCGCCGGAGACGCAAGCACCAGAGATGAAAGCACCGGAAACGAAAGCGCCGGACGGAAAGCGCCGACCCAAGAACAGCCGCCCCGAGAACGGACGGCCCGAGAACAGCCGCACCCCAGAACAGCCACACCCGGAACAGCCGCACCGCAAGCCGCCGCCCGCAGAGCCGCTGTGCACAGCCGCGTGTCTCCCTGAATGCGTTTCTTCCCGCGAGGCCCACCCCCCTCAACCTCAGGAGCCTTTATGCGCAAGAGACTTGTGTCCACCGCGATCGCCGTCACCGCCGTCGGGGCGCTCCTCCACCCCGGCATCGCCCAGGCCTCGCCCGCACCGCACGTCCCCGCCGTGTCCGTGCTCGCCCACGGTTCGAAGGCCGGCACGGCCGTCGTCAGCGGGCACAACCAGCCCGGAACGCGGCTGAAGGTCGAGGCCGGAAGCACCAGCAGCGGACACTGGCTGCAGATCGACTACCAGGTGCAGGAGACCGGCTACTGGTGCGGTCCCGCCGCCACCCGTATCGCGCTCTCCGCCCGCATCGCTCCGCCCAGCCAGGGCGCCCTGGCCGGGCAGCTCGGCACGACCGAGGCCGGAACGGACCACATCGGTCAGGTGACCGGCGTACTCAACGCGAACCTCGGCGGGGGCTGGTACGAGACCAAGGAGATGCCGAACGATCCGCCCACCCAGGGCCAGCGGGACCTGCTGTGGAACGACATCGTCTTCGACATCGACCGCAACTATCCGCTGGTGGCCAACATCGTCGCCCCGCCCGGCAACCAGCCGCCCGGCTACCCGTCGGACCAGACGATCTATCACTACTTCACCGTCTTCGGCTACGACGACGTGGACCGCACCGTCCTGATAGCCGACCCCGCCTCGTTCAGCGGCAACCAGATCTACTGGATCTCCTTCGATCAGCTGGCCACCCTGATCCCGCCGAAGGGCTACTCGGCATGACGTGTAAGCCGCGCACCGGGAGGCTGAGTTGAGCGACCACCGTCCCACCCGCAGAAGTGTCATCAGGGCCGTCGGCGGTGTATCCGCCGTGATGGCGCTCGGTACCGGCGGCATCCTCGCGACGGCGTCGCCGGCCGCGGCGGCGGGCGACGGCTTCGGGCTGCGCATCGTGGACCGCAACGAGAGCGACCCGCGTATGTGGTACTACCGGTTCGCGACCGACGCGATCGGCTGGAACCCCGGCGTCAACGTCCTGCTCCCCGACGACTACCACACCGGCGCACGCCGCTATCCGGTCCTCTACCTGTTCCACGGAGGCGGCACGGACCAGGACTTCATCACCTTCGACCGGGCGGGCATCCGGGCGTGGACGGCCGGGAAGCCGGTCATCGTCGTGATGCCCGACGGCGGGCACGCGGGCTGGTACTCCAACCCGGTCAGCACCAACAGCGGCGCCCGGAACTGGGAGACCTTCCACATCGCCCAGCTGCTTCCCTGGATCGACGCCAACTTCCGTACCTTCGCCGAGTACGACGGGCGTGCCGTCGCCGGGTTCTCGATGGGCGGCTTCGGCGCGCTGAAGTACGCAGCCAAGTACTACGGTCACTTCGCCTCGGTGAGCGCCCACTCCGGCCCGGCCAGCCTGCGGCGTGACTCCGGGCTCGTCACCCACTGGGCCAACGCGTCCTCGGCGGCCTTGGACCTCGCGGGCGGCACGGTCTACGGCGTGCCGTTGTGGGACGAGGCCAGGGTCAGCGCCGACAACCCCGTCGAGCGCGTCGAGAGCTACCGCAACAAGCGGGTCTTCCTGGTGGCCGGCACCAGCCCCGACCCGGTCAACTGGTTCGACACGGTCAACGAGAACCAGGTGCTGGCCGGCCAGCGGGAGTTCCGCGCCCGCCTCGGCGACGCGGGCATCGCACACGAGTGGTACGAGGAGCCCGGCGGGCACATCATCCGCGAGCACATGGTCCGGCGCGACCTCGACGGCATCATCGCCCGGCTCCGTAAGGCGTAGCGCAGCCCCTCGCACCACGGCAGGCCCCTCGACGTCCGTCGAGGGGGCCTGCCGCGTACCGACCGTCCGACAGGGGTCGGCGTAATCGGTCGCCCGTGCGAGAGGTCATACCAGAGCGGGACGGATGGCGGGCAAGTTCCACAAGGCCCGTCGCGCCCTCACCGTGGGCGACTACCGTGTGTGTCCGGTGATCAACGGTGGGCTCATATTCTCAGGGCCTGCCCGGCCGATGATCCGAGAATGACCGACCACCGTAGGTGCCACCACATGAACCACGATGCCTGGTGCCCCACGTACCGAGGACGCTGATGTCTCAACTTCGCGCACCCGACGCGCGACCGGAACGACGAGAGGGCGGGCGGCACGGCCGACCGGGTGCCCGTTCCCACTCGGCCGCGGCCAGGCCGCGCGCTGCCCAGCCGTCCCCCGAGGCGCGCATGCGCCCCCAACTCCTGCGCACCGCGGTGCTGCCGGCCGTCGCCGTCCTGCTGACCGGCGCCGCGGCCGTCATCTACACCGCCCGCTCCAGCGGTACCCGGCCGTCCACGGAACTCTGGACCGCGCTCGGCATCGCCGGTGCGCTGGCCGCTGCCGCGATTCTGGCCGCCTTCCTGGCCGCGAACCGCGCCGCCACCACCGTCCTCGGCCGCTGCCTCGCCCTGCGCCGCGCCAGCACGCTCTGGCAGACCGAGCTGCAACAGGTGGTGGAACAGCTCCGCAACGGCGAACCCGTGCCCGCGCGTCGGCCCCCGCAGCCCGTGGCCCCCGGCAGCGACGCCTTCGAACTGCTGGCGCAGGAGCTCGGCCGTCAACAGGAAGGAGCCGTGGCAGCCGTCGTACAGGCGTCCCGGCTCTCCGAGCACACCGGCGAGGACCAGAAGGTCGAGGTCTTCGTCAATCTCGCCCGCCGGCTGCAGTCGCTGGTGCACCGCGAGATCCAGCTGCTCGACGAGCTGGAGCACGAGGTCGAGGACCCCGACCTGCTCAAGGGCCTCTTCCACGTCGATCACCTGGCCACCCGCATCCGCCGCCACGCCGAGAACCTCGCCGTCCTCGGCGGCGCCGTCTCCCGGCGGCAGTGGAGCAACCCGGTCACCATGACCGAGGTGCTGCGCTCGGCGATCGCCGAGGTCGAGCAGTACCCGCGCGTCAAGCTCGTACCCCCGATCGACGGCACCCTGCGCGGGCACGCGGTCGCCGATGTGATCCACCTCCTGGCCGAACTGGTCGAGAACGCCACGGTGTTCTCCGCCCCGCACACCCAGGTGCTGCTGCGCGCCCAGCACGTCACCGCCGGTCTCGCACTGGAGGTGGAGGACCGGGGGCTCGGCATGCCGGGCAACGAACAGAAGCGCATGAACGCCCTGCTCGCCGACCCCGACCAGGTCAACGTGGCCCGGCTGCTCCAGGACGGCCGGATCGGACTGTTCGTGGTGGCCTCGCTGGCCCGCAGGCACGGCATCGCCGTACGGCTGCAGAGCAACATCTACGGGGGCACGCAGGCCGTGCTCGTGCTTCCGCAGTCCCTGCTCGGTGCCGAGGACGACGCACCCGCCGAGGCGGGCAGCACGCCGGCCCCGCCCCCGGCCCCGTGCACCGCCCACCACCCCTGGACGACACCGCGGCGCCCCGGGACCTGAACCCGGGCCCGGCACCCGCCCCGGAGCCGGAGCGCCGGCCGTACGTGCCGAACCAACAGCTCAGGCTGCACCAGCCACCGCAGCAGACGCGCCGGCAGAGCGAGGGCCCGCCGCTCCCGCTGCGCGCCGAGCGCCTCGACCGGCCCACGCCCCCGGGGCCCGCCCGGCGGACGAAGCGGTCGCGGCGCTCCCCCCGGAGACCGGAGTCGTACGCGGCACCATGGGCCGGCCGCAGCTTCCCCGCCGCGCCAACCAGGAACACCTGGTCCCGCAGCTCAGGGAGGCACCCGTCCCGCGCACCGAGGACGAACCCGCCCTGCACGACCCGGGCCTGGTGGCGGCCTTCCGGCGCGGCATCGACCTCGCCGAGGCGCGTGCCGAATCGGAGGCCGAGCCGGACCTCGGGCGGGCACCGGGTTCGGGACGGATCCGGGCATCGCGGCAGCCGCACCCGTCCGGGCGCCACTGGATCCGCTCCCGGTCCGCGGCGCCACCGCACCCGTGGAACTCCTCGGCGCAGGCCATTTCCACAGTGATCAAGACCCACTCGAAGCGAACACCTCCAAGGAGTAGATGCACCATGGCGACCGATATGCCGTCCGGTCAGGTCTCGGACCTCGACTGGCTGCTGAGCGGGCTGGTACAGCGCGTGCCCTACACGCGCAGCGCGGTCCTGCTCTCCGCCGACGGACTGGTGAAATCAGTCCATGGCATGGACGCCGACAGCGCCGACCACATGGCGGCGCTGGCCGCCGGCCTGTACTCGCTGGGCCGCAGCGCGGGGGCGCGGTTCGGCGACAACGGGGAGGTCCGGCAGGTGGTGGTGGAGCTCGACTCGACGCTCCTGTTCGTCGCCACCGCCGGTTCCGGCACCTGTCTGGCCGTGCTCGCCGGGCGGAACGCCGACGCCGCCGTACTCGGCTACGAGATGACCATGCTGGTGAAGAGTGTCCGGCCCTATCTGCTGACGCCGGCAAGACAGGCGGCCGGGGTGCCGGGCGCCACGGGGCTGTGAGCGTGTCGGCCACGCAGGACGGGCCGTTGCTCGACGATGCGGCAGGCCGCCTCATCCGCCCGTACACCGTGAGCAACGGCCGCACCCGTCCCACGACCGTGCTCGACCTGCTGTCCCTGGTCATGGCCACCGGGACCGTTCCGCAGACGCACCTCGGCCCCGAGCACTCGGTGGCGCTGGGACTCTGCGGCGGACCCACGTCGGTGGCCGAGATCGCCGCCCACCTGCGGCTGCCCGCGGTCGTCACCAAGGTGCTCCTCTCCGACCTGGTCGACTGCGGCGCGGTCACCGCGCACCCGCCCGCCTTCCACGACATGCCCACTGACCGATCCCTGCTGGAGGCAGTGCTCGATGGCTTACGACGACAGCTCTGACGGCTTCGACAGCTCCGCCCCGTACGCGGGGGCCGCAAGCCCCGGAAACGTCGGCTATTCGGACGGCCCCGGGAGCTCCGGGTACGCGCAGCACCAGCGGGACGTCGGTTACCCGGCCAGTCCGGCGAACGGCGGGTACGCGGACGCCTCCGGAACCATCGGCTACGCGGCAGCCCCCAGCAGTCCCGGCGGCTTTCCCGTCGCGCTCAAGGTACTGGTGGCGGGCGGGTTCGGGGTCGGCAAGACGACATTCGTCGGCGCGGTCAGCGAGATCGCACCGCTGAGTACGGAAGAACTGCTGACCCAGGTCAGCGCGGCCACCGACAGCCTCGAAGGCATCGAGTCCAAGACCTCCACCACAGTGGCCATGGACTTCGGCCGCATCACGCTGGACGAACAGCACGTGCTCTATCTGTTCGGCACACCGGGCCAGGAACGCTTCTGGTTCATGTGGGACGAGCTGTCCCAGGGCGCGCTCGGAGCGGTGGTCATCGCCGACACCCGCAGACTGGAGGAGTGCTTCGCCGCCGTCGACTTCTTCGAGCGGCGCGGGATCGGATTCATCGTCGCCGTCAACGAGTTCGACGGCGCCTTCCGCTACGGACCCGAGGAGGTGCGGGCCGCACTCGACCTGACGCCCGAGGTGCCGGTCGTCCTCTGCGACGCCCGCATCGCCAGTTCGGGCACCGGCGCGCTGGTCACCCTGGTCCAGCACCTGATCAACGCGACCGCCGAACCGGCCCCGCTCTCCGGCCATGGAAGTTTCGGAGTCCATTCGTGATTCCGCACGCCATCGGACGCATGCTGCTGACGCCCGTCGACAGCGATGCCCGCGTCCGCACCCAACGGCTGCGCAGCCTCGGCCTGGGGGAACGGGCCGACGCCTCGTTTCACAACTTCGACGCCTTCGCCGACCGGGTGGCCGAAGTGACCGAAGTGCCCTTCTCGATAGTCAACTTCATCGACGGGAACCGGCAGTTCTACGCCGGGCTGCACACCCCGGCGGGCACCCGCAAGGGCGCCGACCTGGGAGCCACGGCTGCGGGCAGCGGCCGCAGCGGCCGCTATGTGGCCCTCGACCACGGCTACTGCCCGCACGTCGTCGTACGGCGCAGGGCGCTGGTCCTGGAGGACGTCTGCGACTATCCGCGGTTCGCCGGCAATCCGGTCGTCGACGACATAGGCATTCGCTCCTACCTCGGGGCGCCGCTCATCGACCGCACGGGGATCGCGCTGGGTGCCGTCTGCGCCGTGGACACCGTGCCCCGCCCCTGGGGGCGGGCCGGGCTCGACACGATCAAGTCCCTCGCGCAGGAGCTCGTCGGGCACATCCACCGCCGGGAGGACAACAGCATCGGACTCTGAGCCCGGGCCACCGGGCGGGTCGCGGGCCCGCCCGGCGCCGGTCAGACCTCGACGCTGCTCCCGTCCAGGAAGGTCAGCACCACCACGTCACCGTCGACCCGAACGCGCGCCGCCGTACGGAGCGCCTCCGGATGGACGCTGTCGCGGGTGAGGACGACGAGCGACACATGAATGCTCCGGCCGCCCGGACGGGGGGCGCTGCGCAGATACGGGATCGCCGAGTGCGGCCCGTAGGCGTTGGACTCGACGTCACGTGCCACGGCGGCCCCGTCGGCGCCGCCGTCCCACCCGTACAGCGCGACCACCGCGCTGCTCAGCCCCTCGGCCGTGCGGGCGAGTGCCCAGTCGGGCCCCGACGAGGCGAACGGACTCGTCGGGTGCGCGACCGCGTGACCGCCCTCCCGGACCACCGCGCCCGCGGGCGCCTCGACCCGGTGCACCCGGATCTCCCAGGGCCCGTGCAGCACGCTCGTCGTCTCGATCCGGTACGCGCGGTCGTCACCGGGCAGCCGGGCCGCCGACCAGGACGCCGCCGTGCGGTCCTCGCAGCGCAGCGGGTGGATCCGGCGCCGCCGGGACGGGGTACCGTCCGGGGCGAGCAGCGCCAGATGGCCGTCGATGTTGCGGGCCAGGGCGTGCGGCGCGGTTTGGGGCGCGGTCGCCGTCGAGTACGCCAGCTTCGCGTAGTGCGGATCGTCCTCGCCCGCCGCCAGGTCCGGGTCGGTGCCGACGGCGTCGGCGGCCGGAGCGGGGGCGGGCGGGTTGTGGTCGCTGCCGTGGTTGACCAGCCGGACGATGCCGTCGTGCCGGGTGCCGTGCAACAGCCAGCCGGGCACCGGAAGAGCCGTGAAGGTGTCGGACTCCTCGACGGGCAGCGGGAGTTCCCGCGCGGTCCACACCGCGTGGTCGGCCGGAAGCAGCAGCCCGAGGAAGCCCTTGCTCGCCCAGTACGGCGAGGCCGGACCGGAGTACGGCTGGGTGGACGGCAGGAAGGTGTCGTACCAGCCGAGCGTCAACAGCCCTCGTTCGTCCGGCACGCCGCGCTCGGCGAAGTGCCGCAGTGTGCCCGAGGCGAGCCGGCGTGTCAGTCCGGGCTCCAGCGGGGTGCAGTCGGCCAGCGCCCCCATCCACACCGGAGCCAGCGCGGCGAACCGGTAGGTGAGCGAACGGCCCTGGTGGACGGGGGCACCGTCGGCCCCGAAGAAGTGCTGGTAGTCCTCCAGGAACCGGCTGAGCCGCTGCCGGTAGACCGCCGCCCGGCCGCCGTCGGCGTCCGGTCCGGCGATCCGCGCCCACAGCAGCGGGTACAGGTGCATGGCCCAGCCGACGTAGTAGTCGAAATTGCGGCCGTCCCCGTCGGTGTACCAGCCGTCACCGACGTACCAGTCCTCTATCCGGTCCAGCCCGTCCTCGATGTCGGAGCGGCTGTACGGCGCGCCCACCGAGGCGAGGAACTGCTCGGACACCACCTGGAAGAGCCGCCAGTTGTTGTCCCAGGTCCGGCCGCCGACGAACCCGGAGAACCAGTCGACCACCCGCTCCTGCACCCGGGCGCCCAGCCGGTCCCAGATCCACGGCCGGGTCTCGTGCAGCGCGACCGCGACCGACGCCGCCTCCACCATCTGCTGGGAGCAGTCCGTCAGCCGCGGCCACGCCTCCCCGCTGCCGGGATCCGTGCCGGCCGCGAGACCGGCCGCGTACCGCTCGGTCAGCGCTGGGTCCACCGCCCCGCCCGCGCCCGCGATCCGGCAGGCGGCGAGCAGGAACGACCGGGCGAAGCCTTCGAGGCCGTCCGAGACGACCCCCGACCAGCTGCCCCGGCCGGGCAGCCGGTACTGCGCGAAACCGGGTGTGGCGTACGGCGTCAGCGCGTCCAGCATCCGGTCGGCGGCCGCCTCCCAGTGCGCCCGGGTCCAGCCGGTGCGTGACGACAGGATCCGGTCGGTGGGCGGCAGTTGCAGATGCGGTGCGACGGACATGGTGGTGCTGCTCCTCGGGGTCGATGCGCGGGGACGGCTCACTGGACGAGTTCGGCGCGGTGGGTGTGGCCGCGGGAGCCGCCGACGGCGACGGTGAGGACCGGCCTGCGCCCGGGTGTGACGGTCACGGTGTCATCGGTCTCGGCCACGGACCGTACGTGGAAGGGGAGTTCGACCGAGAGCGTGGTCTGTGTGCGCCCCGGGTCGGCGACCGCGGCCGACACGTGTGCGCCCCGTCGCCGCACCAGCACCGACGCCGGACCGGACGCCGTGATCCCCGCCGCGGAGCCGGCTCCCCAGAAGTGCACCGCGGTCAGCCCGGCCCTTCGGTCCTCCACGGCCTGTGCGGTGGCGTCGTTGGCGAGGATCCGGACCGGCCGGGAGCGGGACCAGACCGCGGTGGCCGCCGCCGACGCGCCCGGCAGCAGCACATAGGCGTAGCCGGCGTCGGTGGGGAGGTGCCGTGGTCCACCCAGAGAGTGAGGTAGCGGCGGGTTACGGGATCGGTGCTGCCGGCGGTGTCCGCCCCGTGTCGATGGCCCGCCAGGTGCCGGTGCGACGCTCGCGCAAGGAGTGCAGCGCGGCGCCCTCGGCGAGGACATAGCCGCCGACTCCCTCCAGGTGCGCCCACCGGGCCCGGTCGGACGTGGTGTCCCGGCCCTCCGCGAGGGAACGCGGGACACCGTCGACCAGCAGCCGGTTACGGCCCTGCGCCCCGAGGTTGCGGTTCTCGATGATCGTCTCGACCGTCCGGCCGTCGGCCGCCGTGATGCCCGCGCCGAGTGCGACCACCGCGTTGTCGAGCAGGAACCACGACTTCCTGGCCCGCAGGGTGCTGCCTTCGGCGCCGGTCACCTCCATCGCTGCGGCCCCGTACCGGCCGGCCAGCACGGCTCCGCCCGCCACCGTGTTCGCCGGACAGTAGGTGGACGTGCCGGCGCCGGCACCGAGGTCGTCTCGCCGGCGCGTGTCGACCGTGGTGCCGGGAAGCCGGTACGGATCGACGGTCGGCCAGAAGCCGTCGTTGAACTGCCCCAGGTCGTCGCCGTCGTACAGGTACGTCATGCCGTCGCCGGTGTACCAGCCGTGCAGGTTCTCGCCGTTGCCGGCCTCGTACGCGGAGATCCGCTTCGACGACAGCGACAGTGCCAGGGCCCAGCCGGGGCGGCGGTGCACCACGCGGTCCATGTCGGCGAGGACGAAGCTGCCCGTCGTGCGGGCCCCGGCGTGGATGCCGCGGTCGTCGAGCACGGCCTTGGCCAGGGCGAGTTGGGGGAGTGTGGCGAGAGACGCGAACGGAGTGGTGCGGTTACGGGTCAGCCAGCCCTTGGCCAGCGTCCGCCACCGTGCCGCATGGGCGGCCGGCGCCCCGGAGGCCAGGAGCAGGATCGCCGCGACGGCGGCCGCGCCGTCCCGGTGGTCACCCGCGCGCTCCCGTGACACGGCCCGTCCGCGCACCGTGTCCATCATCAGCCCGTCGAAGACCACCGGCGCGAAACTGAGCTCCACGGCCTCGTACATCACCGAGACCGCCGGGTCGGTGACCGCCCACGGCGAGTCGGCGAGGAGCGAGAGCAGCCAGGCCGCACCGCCCAGCAGTACCGTGCCGTACGAGCCGGTGTAGGCGACCACGTCGTGCTGGACGAACGAGCCGTCCTCGTAGAACCCGTCGCCCGAACCCACGTACCGGAAGAGGCTGTTGCGGCCCGCGTCGCGCACGTCGGAGAGCGCGTCACGGGCGGACACCAGCTTGGCCGGGTCCGCGCCCAGCAGTCCGCGCAGGGCGACGATCACGGCCTTGTCGGTGCGGTTGGCCCCCGTCTCGGGCAGCGTGGGGGAGTTGGTGCGCCGGTCCGCGTCCGGGCAGAACCGGTCGACGACGCCCAGATAGTCGGCGAGATCGCCGGCGGACAGCTGTCCGCGGAGCAGCACGCTGCAGTCCATCAGCGCACGTGGTGCGCCGATCTCCCAGAACCACCAGTTGCCGCTCTCGCGCGCGCCCGGGTGGTAGGCGGTGTCGTAGGTGAAGCGCAGCGCGCCGAGGAGTGCTTCGGCGGTCTCCGCGTCACCCGCCAGGGAGGTGCCGGGAGTGGCCCACGCGGTCGCGAGGGTACGCAGCCGCGTGTAACTCTGCCCGAAGTTGCCCGGATCGGTGACGGGGGAGAGGTCGGCCCACAGCGCGCTGCGGCCGGCGCCGCGGTCCAGGGTGGCCCACAGTTCTTTCGCCGTGCTGTCCAGGGTCGCGACGGCGGCGGCGAAGTCCGGGTCGGAGGCGTCGAACTCGCCACCGGTGAGCAGGGTTTCGGCCCGCCCGAGCAGGGTGTCGAAGTCGTCGTCCGCCGGCTGCGCCGCAGCTGCCGCGGGGACGAGCACCCCGCCGGCCGCGGTGACCGCCGCGGCGCCGCTCGCGGCGAGCAGGGCCCTTCTGCTCAGCTGCATGGTGACTCCCTTTCCTCTGCGTTCTCTTCGTTTCCGCGGTTCGCCGTGGTCCCCGTGTTCAGTCGGTGAGCGTGCTCGGGTCCACCGGCGGCTGCGGCAGGTGCAGGGCCGCTATTTCCGCCCTGCCGACGGCGTCGACCGGAAACGCCCAGGTGTTGACGAAGAAGTCCGTGAGGTCGTGACCGGCGACGCGGCTGGAGTAGGTGGCCAGCGCCCGGTAGCGCTTGTCGTTCTCCGTGTAGTCCGACTGCGGGTTCTCCTCGCGCACCAGCCGGTGCAGCCGCGGCCAGAAGTCCTCCCCGAAGGCGAGCTCCAGCTGACGCAGCGGCACGAGCTTCTCGTACGCGCCGAACGAGGTCTCGTAACTCAGCCCGGCGGTGCCGAACTTGGCCCGTGAGGTCTGGAAGGCGGTGAGCCCTGTCGCCGGGTCGACCGTGAGCAGGTTGGACGGCTGCCGCAGGGTGCGCTGGGCGGCCAGCGAGTAGATGTTCACCGTGACCTCGGTCAGCCCGCCCGGCTTGTAGGCCATCTGCTGATGCAGGTGGCCTAGTTCGTGGTAGAGCCCCAGCCGCGCGTCCGCAGGCCCTCGACGGTCGTGGCCCGGTCGAGATAGGCGCGCGGGAAGCCGTTGTAGCCGTGTGTGGCGTATGCGCCGACACCGGTGGGCACCTTGCTGACCTCGGTGAAGTGGTACGGCCCGGCCTTCCTCCGGTGCAGCGGCCCCGAACCGTCGAGCCCGCTGATCCGGGCGTGCGAGTCGATGACCGTCTCGACCAGCCTGAGCAGTGCCGCGTGGTCCTCGCCGCGGTACTGCAGCGCGCCGTCGCGGGTCAGCGTCATGATCGTGTGCGGGCCGTGGAGTTCGGCCCAGGGCGATGTGGTCAGCGTGTCGAGCTGCCGCTGGTAGTCCGCCTCGGTGGTGTGGCCGAGGGTGAAGACCGGCATGGGGACGGCGCCGGAGCGGATCAGCACGTCGGCCCGCTCGCCGTGCCCGGTGAGGGTCAGGTAGACGGGGCCGCCGTGCGGGTCGGTCAGGCTGTTGGTCCCCGCCGACAGCTGATAGCTCCGTGGTTCGGTGATCTCGCCGTAGTAGTCCCAGGCGCCGATCCAGAGCGTGGGCAGCAGACCGTCGTGCGGCCGGACGGTCAGCGAGAGCGGGGTGGCGGCGGGCACGTACAGGCCCGTCGGCTGGAACTCGGAGCCGCGCAGGGCCTGCGCGAGCCGGAGCCGCTCGGCCTCGGCGGCGGGGCGGGCGGTGACGGTCAGCGCGACCGGGCGGACACCGGGGCGGCCCGGCGCGGCGAGGGCGGACGAGGCGGTGGCGCCGAGTGCGGCCGCCGCCCCGGCGCCGGCCGCTGCGGCGAGGACGGAGCGGCGGCCGACCGGGGTGGAAAGCGAGACCGAAGGGCTGGGCTTACGCATGCGGAACTCTCCCTGCAGAAACGAATGAGGGGCGGAAGCGTGCGGAACGGGGTGGGACCTGCCGTCAGCATGTAAGCGGTTGCTATCGAGCCGCAAGGGGAGTCGCGAAGTTACTGTGATTTTCTATGGCCAACTGTGGACACGGCGGAAGTAACCGGTCACATGCGGGTGGGCCGGTCCGCCCGGGGGCCGACGGAATCGCGTACCACGATGTGGGTGCCCAGCCGCAGCGCACCCGTCGTCGGCTCGCGCCAGTCGTCCTCGTCCCCGCCCGAGACGGCCAGCCGTACCGCCTGCCGCCCCATCTCCTCCAGCGGCACATGGACGGTGGTCAGCCGGGGGCGCAGCTCCTGGGCGACCGGGATGTCGTCGTAGCCCACCAGCGAGATGTCCTTCGGAACCCGCAGGCCGGCCTCCTCCAGCGCCTGGGCGGCGCCGGCGGCGACCACGTCGTTGGCCGCGAAGACGGCCGTGAACTCCGGCCCGTCCCGCAGGAGTTCGGACATCCTGCGGTAGCCGAAGTTACGGCTGAAGGCGCCCGGCTGGACCAGCTCGGGGTCGGCCGCCAGACCGCGCAGCTCCAGGGCCCGGCGGTGCCCGGCCAGCCGGTCGCGCGTGGTGGAGAGCTTGGGCGGACCGCCGAGGTAGAGGATCCGCTCGTGGCCCTGCATGAGCAGGTGGTCGGTGATGGCGAAGGCGCCGCCCTCGTTGTCGTACTCGACCGCCGCGGTGGGTGCGGCCTCGCCAAGCGGGGGCCTGCCGCACAGCACCAGCTTGGAACCGCCCGCGTCCAGCTCGCGCGCCCGGCGGGCCAGCTCGGAGGTGTAGCCGCGGTCGGCGATGGAGCCGCCGACGACCACCACCGCGTCCGCCCTGCGCTCGTGCATGAGGTCGATGAAGGCCAGCTCGCGCTGCGGGTCGCCCTGGGTGCAGCAGACCAGGCAGAGCCGCCCGCCGAGCGCGGCCTCGCGCTCCACACCCCTGGCGATATAGGCGTAAAACGGGTCGATGACCTCGTTGACGATGATGCCGACGGTGCGGTTGGAGACCCCGGCCAGGGCGCGGGCGTGCGCGTTGACCACGTAGCCGAGCTCGCGCATGGCGGCCTCGACCCGCTCCCGGGTCGCCTCCGCGACGGGGTAGTTGCGGTTCAGTACGCGGGAGACGGTGGCCGTCGAGACGCTCGCGCGCCGCGCGACATCGGTGACCGTCGCCCGCCGCTGTCCGTCCCCGGCCGTGCTCTGCCGGCGCATCCGGCTCACCCCCTGGTGGCTGTTGTGTGACGCCGAGCCTAGAGCCTGTGGCGGGACGGGGTTCATGCGATCCTCCCCAGTTCGGCCCGGTGCACCGGGTGGCCGAAGGGCTCGCCCTGCGCGTACCTCGCCAGCTCGTCGACGGCGAGCGCCCCGAGCCGGCCCACCTCGTTGCCCTGGGCGCCGGCGAGATGCGGGGTCAGGAAGACGTTGGGCAGGTCCCACAGCGGGTGGCCGGCCGGCAGCGGCTCGGGTGAGGTCACGTCCAGGACCGCGTCGAGCCGCCCGCTGACCAGGTGCCCGGTCAGCGCCTCGGTGTCGACCAGCGGGCCGCGCGCCGTGTTGATGACCAGGGTGCCCGGCCGCATCAGACCGATCCGGCGGGCGTCGATGATCCCCCGGGTCTCGGGTGTGTCGGGGGCGTGCACGCTCACCACGTCACTGGTCGCCACGAGGGTGTCCAGATCGACCGGGGTGACGCCGAGGAGTTCCGCCTCGGCGGCGCCCACGTACGGGTCGTACAGCAGCACCTGCGCGTCCAGGACCCGCAGCAGCTCGATGACGCGACGGCCGATCCGGGAAGCGCCCACGATCCCGACGGTCAGCCCGTTCGTGCCGATCCAGTGCTGCCGGTCGAGGTCGGCGCCGGTGCGGTGGGTGCGGCGGGCGCGGTACAGCCCGGCCAGCGGGAACACCCGTTTCGCCCCCATGATGACCGCGGCCAGCGTGAACTCCGCGACCGGCACGGCGTTGGCCGACGCGGCCGAGGAGACGACGATTCCGCGGTCGAACGCGGCCGGCGACAGAAACGTCTTCACCGTGCCCGCCGCATGGATCACGGCCCGCAGCCCCGGCGCCCGCTCCAGCAGGGCGCAGTCCACGGGCGGGCAGCCCCAGCCGGTGAGCAGGACCTCCGCGACGGACAGCGCCGCCGCGGCGTCCGGGGAGTCGAACTCGCTGATCACGGACGGGTCGAGGAGGTCCGCTGTCTCCTCCAGCCGGGCTCGGACGGGAGGCGGGAAGACCTCGTCCAGCAGTCCGGGGCTCATCACCAGGACCGTGCGCGGCCGCCTCGCGGGCGGGGTCGCAGCGTCGGTCCCGGATGGAGCCGGTGCCTCTTCGGTGGTTCGCACCCTGCCTCCGGACAGTAATCGCGTTCTATGGAATGACCGGCACGCTAGGGAGCGCGACGGCCGACCGTCAAGCTCTCTCCATGGATAACTGCCCGATTGCAGCCGCTATCTGACGTTTTTCCGGCAGGGATTGCCTTACGGGAGCGTTGCGTAACAAAGACGTTCGCTCGGATCTCTTGACGCTTGGGTTAACCGCTTACTAACTTGCGGCCGCAGAAGGCTCACCACGCGCCACCCGGCCGAACAGGACGCACCATGGCTGACACAGCACCCCCGCTGCCGCGGGAAAAGCGGCGGCGGCGGGGCGAGGAACCCGCCCCGCCCGAGGCCCGGCCCGCAGCTCCGCCGCACCGGCTGACGCTCGGGCAGCGGATCAAGCGCGACCGGGTGATGCTGCTGCTCACCCTGCCCGGCCTGCTCTACTTCGTCGTCTTCCACTACGTGCCGCTGCTGGGGTACGTGGTGGCGTTCCAGGACTACCAGCCCTACCTCGGATACATGCACAGCGTCTGGGTGGGCTTCGCCAACTTCTCCTCGGCGTTCGGTGAACCGGCCTTCTGGAGCGCGACGTTCAACACCCTGGAGATCGCACTCGTCCAGCTGGTGTTCTTCTTCCCGGTCCCGGTCGCCCTCGCCCTGCTGCTCAACAGCATCGCCAGCGACCGCATCCGGCGCTTCGTGCAGAGCGTCGTCTACCTGCCGCACTTCATCGGCTGGGTCATCATCGTCTCGATCTTCCAGCAGATCCTGGGCGGCGCCGGACTGCTGCCGGATGTCCTGGGAGGTCTGGGCCTGCCGCGCTACGACATGATGAGTGACCCCGACGCCTTCCCCTGGCTGCTGACCCTCCAGGTGGCCTGGAAGGACGCCGGCTGGGGCACGATCATCATCCTGGCCGCACTGCTGAACATCGACCGGCAGCAGTACGAGGCCGCCGCGATCGACGGGGCCGGGCCCCGGCGCCGCCTCTGGCACGTGACGCTGCCGGGCATCGCCCCCGTGCTCATCCTGCTGCTGATCCTCAACCTCGGGCAGATCCTCTCCGTCGGCTTCGAGCAGATCCTGCTGCAGCGCGACGCGGTCGGCCCGGGCGCCGGTGAGGTCCTCGACACCTACGTCTACTACCACGGCATCAAGGACAACGACTGGGGCGTCGCCGCCGCCGTCGGACTCGTCAAGGCCGTCATCGGCACCGTACTCGTGCTGGGCGCGAACAAGCTCGCCCACCGACTCGGCCACGAAGGGGTGTACCGCGGTGCTGACCGCTGAGCAGACGCGCGCGATATCCGAAGCCACCGCACCGCCGCCCCCGCCGGCCCGCCGGCGCAGGCCCGACGGCAGACCCCCGTGGATGGAGCGACCGACGCGCACGGGGCAGGCCGCCAAGGCGGTGGCCGTCGTCGTGGTCGTCCTCGCGGTGGCCTACCCGCTGATCGGCGTCATCGGCACGAGCGTCGCCTCGCAGACCGACATCATCAAGGCCTCCGGCCTCGTCCTGTGGCCCGACCACCCCAACCTGGACGCCTACCGCACGATCTTCACCGGCGGCGTCGTCACCCGGGCGCTGATCGTCTCCGTCGGCATCACCGTCATCGGCACCCTCGCCAGCCTGCTCGTCACCGTCGGCATGGCGTACGGACTCTCCCGCCGCGAGGTCACCGGCTCCCGCATCATCCTGATGACGGCCCTGTTCACGATGCTGTTCAACGCGGGCATCATCCCGAACTTCCTGCTGGTCAAGGGACTCGGGCTGTACGACACCTACGCGGCGCTGGTGATGCCGACCCTGGTCAGCGCCTTCAACCTGGTCGTCCTGCGGTCCTTCTTCATGAACCTGCCCCAGGAGCTGTACGACGCGGCGAAGGTCGACGGCGCCGGCGACCTCCGCATCCTGGTGCGGATCGTCCTGCCGCTGTCCAAGGCGGTCCTCGCCGTGATCAGCCTCTTCTACGCGGTGACGTACTGGAACGCCTTCTTCAACTCGCTCCTGTACCTCAACGACTCCGACAAATGGCCGCTGCCCATGGTGCTGCGGACCTACGTCCTGCAGGGCCAGAGCCTCAACTCCGCCTCCGCCGGCGAGGTGCTCGCCCCGCAGCAGGCCGTGCAGATGGCGGTCCTGGTCATCGCCGTCGTACCGATCCTGTGCGTCTACCCGTTCCTGCAGCGCTACTTCACCAAGGGCGTGCTCACCGGCGCCGTCAAGGGCTGAGCGCAGCCACCGCCCCCCACTCCTTCCTTCCCCTCTTCCAAGGAGATTCAGGTGCCGAGCTCAACCCCCATCAACCGCAGAGCACTGTTCCGCATGGGTGCGGGCGTCGGTCTGGGACTGGCCGCCGCCCCCTTGCTCGCCGCCTGCGGCGACGGCGGCACGACCGCCAAGGCCGAGGCCAAGAGCGCCTCGCTGCTCCCGGACACCACGGTCCGCAACATCGGTCTCGAGCCCGATCTGGCCGGCACCGCGGCCGGTGTCCCGCAGGGCTTCTTCAGCTACCCGTCCAAGCCGCTGCGGGCCACGAAGGGCACGCCGCTCGAGGGCGCCGAGCCGATCAGCGCGACGATGGAGACCTTCTCGCCGCCGCCTCCCTCGCGCGGCAGCAACGCCGCCTGGCAGGAGATCGAGAAACTGCTCGGCGGCAAGGTGAACATCACCGCCGTCCCCGCCGACGACTACGGCACCAAGTTCTCCACCATGGTCGCCAGCGACAGCCTGCCCGACCTCTTCATGTACCCGGAGAGCGGCGGCGTCGACAACAAGGCCGCCTTCCTCCAGGCCAAGTGCGCCGATCTGACCCCCTTCCTCGCGGGCGACAAGGTCAAGGACTACCCGAACCTGGCCGCGATCCCGAAGGGCGCCTGGCAGTCCGCCGTCTTCGGCGGGAAGCTCTACGGCATCCCGATCGCGCGGACCGGCACCGGCGGCGCCGGTGTCTACCGCCACGACCTGTTCGAGGAGGCCGGCGTCACGAGCCTCGACCAGATCACCGACCTCGACCGGTTCGTCGAGCTGTGCAAGGAACTGACCCGGCCCGACAAGGACCAGTACGCGATCATCGCGGGCGCCACATCCATGCTCGCCATGTCCGCGGGCGCCCCCAACTTCTGGCGGCTGGACGAGAAGACCGGCAGGTTCACCGCCGACCTGGAGACCCCCGAGTACCGCAAGGCGGTCGAGACCGCGCGGCTGCTGTACAAGGCCGGCTGCTACTACCCGGGCACCCTTCAGATGTCCGGGGCGCAGAAGGCCCAGTACACGGACATGTTCAAGAACGGCAAGGGCGCGTACGTCTACGACGGCATGCCCACCTATCTGGCACCCGGGGTCGGCTATGTCGCCGCCATGAACGCGGTCGACAAGAAGTTCGATCCGAGGCCGTTCGTGCCGGTGGGCAAGGACGCCGTCGCCTGGATGGACAACATCGAGCTCCAGAACACCCACATCAAGCAGGCGTCCGGGGACCGGGTCGAAGAGATCCTGGCGCTCGCCGACTTCGCCGCGTCCCCCTTCGGCAGCCAGGAGTACACGCTCCTCAACTACGGCGTCGAGGGCAGGGACTTCACCCGTGACGCCAAGGGCAACCCGGCGCTCACCAAGCAGGGGACGCAGGACGTCACCGTGCCCTGGAAGTTCATGGCGTCCGCCGTGCCCGCCGTCTTCAGCGCCGACTCGGAGCAGGGCGTCCGGCACGTCCACGAGACCTTCAGCAAGATGATCCCGATGATGGTGGCGGACCCGACCCTTCAGTACTCCTCACCCACCTGGGACTCCAAGGGCACCGGCAGCCTCAACACGCTGAAGGGGGACGCGCTCAAGGACATCATCTCGGGCCGCAAGCCCATGTCCGCCTACGACCAGCTGGTCAAGGACTACCTGGCCAAGGGCGGCGAGCAGGCCCGCGGGGAGTTCGAGGAAGCCTTCCAGAAGGGCAAGAAGTGATGGCCGCTCCCACCAGCAGGCGCACGGTCCTGAGACTCGGCGGGGCAGCGGTCGCCGCAGCCGTCGCCGTCCCCGCCCTCGGCTCGCCCGCCACCGCACGGGCGCACCGATTCGACCCGCGGCCCGGCTCGAACGGAGTCGGCGACCCGCTCTTCCCGACGCTCGGCAACGGCGGCTACCAGGTCCTGCACTACGACCTGACCTTCGACTTCACCCCGGTGACCTACGACTTCACCGCAACCGTGAAGATCAACGCCAGGGCCACCCAGGACCTCTCCGCGTTCAACCTGGACACCGACGGCCACACCATCGACGCGGTCACCGTCGCAGGCCGCCCCGCCACCTGGCAGCTCACACCCGGCCTGAGCGGCCAGGAGTTCACCCTCACCCCCGCCCGCCCGCTGCACGACGGGCAGGCGTTCACCGTCGAGGTCCGCTACCGGGGCAACGGCAAGGCACCCCGGCTCGGCCTCACCGGCTGGCGGTTCGGTACGGACGGCGGCTTCGCGTCGGCCGCCCAGTCCTCGCGCGCCGACACCTTCCTGCCGTGCAACGACACCCCGTCCGACAAGGCGACCTGGACCTTCCACATCAGCGCCCCCGAAGGCTTCGTCGCCACCGCCAACGGCGAGCTGACCCACCGGACACCCCGCTCCGACGGCTCCACCGTCTGGCACTTCGCCCTGCGCGAGCGCATGGCGACGGAGCTCATCGGTATCGCCGTCGTCAAGGGCACCTACCTGTACGGCACCAGCCACCGCGGCCTGCCGCTGCGGCACATCGTGCCCCAGGGCCAGGAGGAGAAGTACGGCCCGATCGTGGCCCGTACCGGCGACCATCTGGCCTGGCTGGAGGCGAGGTTCGGCCGCTACCCGTTCTCCGTCTACGGGCTCCACATCTACGACGGCTACACCGACGCACTGGAGAATCAGACCCTCTCCCTGTTCTCCACCAACTGGTTCAAGCTCAACGCCGAAGGGCAGCCGGGCTACGAGACCACCATGGTCCACGAGCTCGTCCACCAGTGGTTCGGCGACTCCGTCACCCCGAACGACTGGCAGCAGGCCTGGCTCAACGAGGGCCCCGCCGTGTACTACGCCGGCCTGTACGGCGAGGAGCGCGGCTGGTCGGTCCTCCAGGACAAGATGAAGGCGACGTACGAGAAGCTCGACGCGGTCCGCGCCGCCGACGGCCCGCCCGGACTTCCCAAGGCGCTCGGCGGCACCAACATCTACGACGGCGGCGCACTCGTGCTGTACGCCCTGAGCCTCCGGGCCGGCCGGCGGAAGTTCGACCACGTCATGCGCGAGTGGGTGAAGCGGTTCAAGGACTCCACGTACACCACCGAGGCCTTCATCCGGCACACCGTCGACGTCACCGGCGACACGTCCCTGGACCCGTTCCTGCGCGACTGGCTCTTCGGGACCGTCAACCCGCCCATGCCCGGCCACCCCGACTGGAAGGCGACCGCGTGAACCGCACCGTGCACGTCGTACGAGGAACAGCCGCTGCCGCCACCGCCGCGTTTCTCGCCGCGCTCCTCGCCGCCCCGGGCGCCCAGGCCGCACCCGGCACCCGCACGTTGTACGCGTCCCCGGACGGCCGCGGCTCGGCCTGCACGGCCGCCCGGCCCTGCACCCCGGAAGGCGCCCGCGACCTGGCCAGGACCGAGACCCGGCGTGAGGTCCGCGTACTCCTGAAGGACGGTACGTACAAGCGCGACGAGCCACTGAGGCTCGGCGCCGCCGACTCCGGCAAAGACGGCCGCACCGTCACCTGGACCGCGGCCCTCGGCGCACACCCCTGCTCTCCGGCGGCCAGGACATCACCGGCTGGCGGCGGAACACCGACGGCAGCTGGAGCGCCGGCGTCCCCGCCGGCGTCACCCCGCGTCAGCTCTTCGTCGACGGCAGGCGCGCGATCCGGGCCCGCGGCGAGGCCTGCGCGGCGAGCACCTGCGACGCCACCTCCACCGGCATGACCGGCGCCACCGCGACCGGAATCGACCGGTGGCAGCGCCCCACCGACGCCGAAGCCGTCATCCGGGTCCGCTGGCGCAACTACCACTGCCGGATCGCCGGCGTCAGCGGCGACACCATGACCTTCGTCCAGCCCTGCTGGACCAACTCGGCGAGCGGCACCGACCGCACCGGACCCGCCTGGGACTCCACCGCGGTCGACTCCACCCGCTACAGCGGCGTCGCCTTCTTCGAGAACGCCCCCGAACTCCTCGATCAGCCGGGCGAGTTCGTCTGGGACTCGAAGGGCCGCACCGTCACCTACCTGCCGCGCGAAGGTGAGAACATGCGCCGCGCGCAGACGGTCACCCCGCACACCGAACAGCTGCTCGTCGTCGACGGCGCCCACGACGTCACCGTCAGCGGGATCGGCTTCGCGTACGCGGCGTACCGACAGCCCGGCACCGACGAGGGCTATGCGGGCATGCAGGCCGGTCTCACCCTGACCGGAGCCACCGGCCCCGTCGACCACGCGGGCCGCTACTACACCAAGCCGTCCGCCGCGGTCACCGTCCGCGGCGCACAGCACGTGAACATCGACAGCAGCCGGTTCAGTCACCTCGGCGGCGCCGGCGCGATCCTGGAAGCCGGCACCAAGGACAGCGCGCTGACCCACTCGGCCTTCACCGACCTGTCGTCCGGAGCCGTGCTCGTCGGCGACACCGAACCGATGCCGGAGAAGTCGCTCGCGGGGGAGCGGAACACCGTCGCGTACAACACCATCACCCGCTCCGGCGTCGAGTACACCGACTCGGTGGGGATCTGGGCCGGTTACGAGGCCGGGCTGACCGTGGACCACAACAGCCTGGACCACCTTCCCTACTCCGCGATCTCCGTCGGCTGGGGCTGGAACCAGCCCGAGGCCCAGAAGTCCGTGCTGCGCGACAACAGGGTGACGGCCAACCGCATCACCGACGTCATGGAGGTCGCACAGCAGCAGCACGACGGCGGCGCGATCTACACCCAGGGCGCCCAGCCCGGCACGGTCCTGAGCGGGAACTACATCAACCGTTCCGCGTACAACAACACCGAGCGCGACGGCAACGGCATCTACCTCGACGAGCAGTCCTCGCACATCACCGTCGAGCACAACGTCATCACCCGCATCGGCTACAAGTGGGTGTCCAACTGGGCGGACTACGGCATACAGAACACCGCCCGCGCCAACTGGACGGACACCGCCGCCCCCGCTCTCGGCGGCGCCGGCTCCGTGATGACGGACAACGTCACCGGCCTGGACCGGCTGCCCGCAGAAGCACTCGCCGTCGCCGCGCGGGCGGGCGCCCGCGGCGGCCCGGTCGAGCAGCTGCGCACCGACCTGGCCCGTACCGGCACCGCCACCCAGTCCTCGACCGAGACAACGGCGACAGCGGCGCTGGCCCTGGACGCCGACACCAGCACGGACTCCCGCACGCTCTCCGGGGCGGGTGCCTGGTGGCAGGTGGACCTCGGCGCCGTCCGGCACATCCGGCAGGTCGAGATCTGGAACGACGCCTCTTCCACCACCGCCGACTTCGACGTCGTCACGGACGACGGGACGGTGCACATCAGCGGGAAGGCACTGCGTCCCACGCTGGTGAACCTGGACAGCCGGACCCGCACGGTGCGGATCTTCGCTTCCGGTACGGGACGGGTGGCACTCGCCCAGGTCCTCGTCCACCCCTGACAGCACCACCAGGCACGCGCACACCACGCGACGCGGAGCGCCGGACCGGCCGAGGGCCGGGCCGGCGCTCCGCGTCGTCCGCGGGCGCGCTCACTCCAGCCCGAACGCGTCCGCCAGCATGCCGATCTGCGCATCGAGCAGGGTGCCCGCGCTGTGCCCCATCCCGGCGAACTGCCCCGCCGCCTCCAGGGCCACCGCCCGTGCAGCTGCGCCCAGGCGAGCAGTGCGCCGGCCAGCGCCCGTGCCGCGGCGTCGGTGTCGTCGGCGGCGTCCGCCGCGTACCCGGCCACCCAGTCGCCGACGCCCGCGTCCGCACCCAGCCAGGCCGCCATCTGCGTCACCACCGGGGTCACCCCTGACGCGGGAGTCCCGTCCGCGAAAACCGGGAGGAAGGGCCCGAGCACCGCCCGGGCCCGGTCCAGCGTGTCGGCGGGCGCGACATAGCCGGGCACCGGCGCGCCCTGGATCAGCAGATAGCGGTGCGGTGCGCCGACCGCCCAGGCCCGGTAGGCCGCCGCAAGGGCGTGCAGCCGCTCGCGCGGGCTCTGCGAAGCTGCCGCCGACCGTCCGGCCACCGCCTCCATGGCCGTGGCGGCGTCGTCGTACGCGTCCCTGATCAGGGCATGGAGCAGGTCGTCCCGGCTGGCGAAGTAGCGGTAGAGGGCGGGCCCGGACAGGCCCATGTCCTTCGCGATACGGGTGAGCGCGAGCGCCGCCACCCCGCCGTCGGCGAGCTGCCGCAGAGCCACCTCCTTGATCTCCGTCCGGGTCTGCTCCCGGTAACGGGCCCGTGGCCCCTGCTGCGCCTCGGCCATCTCCGCACCTTTCATTCGCTGGGAACTCTGCTGGGCGAGCTCCGCTATGCAAACTCACTCCAGTTACGGAGTCTAACGGTCAGGGTTGCGATGGCGCATCGCGAGAGTTATGGTCTCTAACAGGAGCGAGAGGTTGTAGCGACTGGGTCGGCGGCTCACCGAAAAACGCTCACCACCGAAACCGCTCCTCACCGAAACCGCTCGCTGTCGAAAGCGGATGAAGCCGTCCGCGTCAGCGTCCATACCTCAGGGAGCACCCCCATGACCGCAGTGCGTGATCTTCAGGTAGTTCTCGGCGCCGGCCCCGCCGGCACCGCTCTCGCCGTCGAGCTCGCACGCCGGGGTCACCCGGTCCGGCTCGTCGACCGGACAGGCGGCGGAGTCGTGTCCGAAGGCGTCGAGCGGTTCGCCGCAGACGTCGCCACCGATGAGGGCGCCCGTGCGGCAGTGGACGGCGCAGCCGTCGTCTACCACTGCGTGAACGTGGGCTACCACCTCCAGGTCGAGGTAATGCCACGGATCCAGCAGGCGGTGATGGCGGCCGCCGAAGCCGCGGGTGCCCGCCTCGTCGCCCTCGACACGCTGTACCCGTACGGCGAGACGCACGGCGTGGTGATGACCGAGGACACCCCGTGGAACGCGACCACCCGCAAGGGCCGGATGCGTGCGGAGCTCGACGCCCGCTACCTCGCCGCCCACGCCGAGGGCAGGCTGCGCGTCGTGCTGGGCCGGTCGGCCGACTTCGTGGGGCCCGGCGTCCTCAACTCCACACTCGGCGGGGCGGTGTTCCCGGCCGCGCTGACCGGGGGAGAGGTCCCGGCCTTCGGGGACATAGACCTGCCGCACAGCTACACGTACATCGGTGATGTCGCGGCCGGCCTGGCGACGCTGGGCGAGAATCCGGACGGGGACGGCCGGGTCTGGCACCTGCCCACCGCCCCGGCGCTCACCACCCGCGAGATCCTGGCGATGGTGGAGGAGCGCGTCGGCCGCCCGCTGACCCTCACCGTTGTCGCGGAACCCCGGCCGTTCGGACCGTTCGACGAGGTGTTCATGACGGAGTACGCCGAGATGTTCTACCAGCACACCGAGGCGCAGATCGTCGACTCCACCGCCATCGAGAAGGCGTTCGGACTCGTCCCGAACCCGCTCCCGGCCACCCTCGACGCCACGCTCGCGTGGTACGGGGAACTGCTGGCCGCGCACTGAGCGCACTGCCCGCGCCGGTCGGCGTCCGTGTGCGGCGCCCCTGGGGTCATCCAGTTCTGCGGGAGCCGGCCCGAGGTCCGAACCGTTGAAGCGGAGCCAGTCCAGCGCGAGGAGATCCGCCGTGCCCGCACGCCACGCCGGATTGGTGAACACGGCGAAGAGCCGCACGATGCGCCCCGGACCGGCCAGCGCGAAGGTCGGCGACACGGGCCGGTCCCAGCCGCCGGTGAACGGGATGGCGACCGCCGCGAGGAGCGGACCGGCCGGCGACCCGGACCGCAGTTCGATCGTGCCGCCGAGTCCGCCGGAAGCCGCACGGACCGTCATCGAGCCGATGTTCTTCAGGGACACCGTGCCCAGACCGATCCAGTCACCGTCCTCGATCTCCATGGCCCGTCGTCCGCCGGAGTCGCCGGAACGGCTTCCCGCCGACGCCCCGCCGTGCGCACCACCGGTCGCTGTGAACCACTCCGCCTCGCAGAAGGCGGCGCGGAGCGTCATCGAAGCGGAGCCGGTGAGGGCGGGCGCGCCGGGTGCGCCGCCGTCCTCGTACCGCGCGCTGACCTCGAACCCGACATCGCGCGCCGTTTCGCGGCCGGTCACCAGCGCGCCCGTGCAGGCGGGGTGGCCACCGAGTGGCCGCAGGGCGAAGACGCGGCCCAGCGGTGACTTCACGACCAGCCGCGCACAGTCGACGCCGCCCGCACTCCTGGCGTCCTCCGGGTCCGCCACGCCCACGGTGAGCGAAAGGGTGCCCCCTGGCTCGAACACGGCGTGAGCCAGGGGCTGTTCGAACGTCACCACGGGCCGGGTGTTTCCGACCGTGATCCTCCGCACTGCCCGGTGCGTGGCCCCGCCGGGTGCGGTGACGGTCAGCCGCGCGGAGTACGCGCCGTTGTTGCGGTACGTGTGCGAGGGCTTCGCCGCCGTCGAGTCGGTGTCGCCGTCGCCGTCGAAGTCCCATGCGTACGAGGGGTGTCGGCCGGCGAGCGCGGCAGTGCCGGTGCCGGAGAAGGTGACGGTGAGCGGCCCCGGGCCGCTGTCCCGGCTCGTCGCGACACGCACCTCGGGCGGCCGCGGCACCGAGGCGCCGCCCGGCTCGACGCAGTCGGCCGGCCCCGCTTCCGTACCTGCCCCGGCCTTCGGCCCGACCTCACCGAGGAATCGCCTGCGGGAGTCCTTCCCCGGGCTCGGGGCGCGGAGGTCTTTCCCGGGACCGGGGCCGGGAGCCGCCTGCCCGCTGTCGTGCGAGCACCCCTCGGTCACGTCCTGCGCGCCGGCCGCGCTGGGTGGGGACGCTGCGAGAACGGTCCCCGGCCGGACCGGCGACGCCGTGATCCGCGCCGGCGGCCGGTGTGCGGCCGCGTGCGCCCCGGGTGGTGAGGCGATCAGGAGGCCGAGGAGCAGGGCAAGGGCGAAGGTGAGGGCGGTGAACAGCAGCTTCCCGCGCGTGGGGCGCGGATGCGGTAAGGCGTTGCTGAACGTGCGGCGGCGACTCATGGGCGCTCCCTGTGCGGTAGTTGCCGACGTGGGGGTTAGAAAGCGCTTTCTGGAGGACGCCGTTCAGATTAGGTTCACGTCTTCCGTGCGGTCAATGGGCCGGTGCCGCCCGCGCGCCCGGTCGTCCGCTCACCGGCCGAGGAACGCGTCGATCCGCTGCCGCAGGCCGTGCGGGTCCAGGCCGTGAGCGGTGAGGTGCTCGTCCATCTGCCCGTACCGGCGCAGTTCCTCGCTTGCCACGCCGAGTCCCAGGATCCGGTGGGGGAGGTCGGCGAGTGCGTCGTTGGCCGCGCCTGTCGACGTGCCCGCCAGATAGGGCTCGACGATCACGACATCGGCGGCGGCCCGGTCGCCGACCGCCCGGCGCAGCGCGTCGCCGTCGAACGGCCGCACGGTTGTCGCGTACAGCACGGTGGCGTCGAGCCCTTCCGTCGCGGCGAGGACGTTGTCGAGCATCGGCCCGACGGCGATCACCACGCCGCCCGCCCCCTCGCGCACGGTGCTGAACCCACCGGCCCCGCCGACCGGGCGCGCCCGGTCGTTGGACTGCAGCGACAGCCGCACATACACGCGGTCGTTCCCGGCGGCGGCTTCCCGCAGCAGCGTCTCGGCCTCGTCGGGATGACCCGGTACGTGCACGGTCCAGCCGTCCAGGGTGTCCAGCAGGGCGACGTCCCCGGGCGACATGTGGGTGAAGCCGCCGGCCGGCCAGTCGTAGGAGGCACCGGCGCTCACCAGTACCCCGCCCACGCCTTGATGGCCGAAGTCCAGCTTCACCTGCTCGAAGGGGCGCTCCACCAGGAAACTGGCGAAGGTGTGCACGATCGGCCGCAGCCCGGTGAGCGCCATCCCGGCCCCGGCACCGATCAGCAGCTGCTCCCGGATGCCGACGTTGACGACCCGGTCCGGATGGGCCCGCTCGGCCCGGTCGAAGCCGTCGCGGCTGATCTCGGCCAGGACGAGTGCCAGCCGGGGGTCCTCGTCGAGCAGGCGCGAGGTGGTCGCGATGAATCGGTCGCGCATCGTGTCCATGGGGGTGTTCCTCTTCCGTTCGTGGTTCCGGTGGTCTTCTGGCGCGCCGGTTCAGCGCTTGGGGGCGACGCGGGCGACCACGGCCCGCGGCTGCCCGGGGTGGGGCGCGGTGAACGCGGCGAACAGGGCCTCGTGGTCCCGCCCGTCGACGGAGGCGACCGACCAGCCCGCGGTCGCGAACCGGGCGGCGATGCCGCCGGGGCGGCCGTACGACGCCGAGGCGTTGTCGATCACCACGGTGTGCAGCTGATCGAGTCCTGCCGGTCCCGCGTAGGCGATCGCCTCGTGGTTGCTGCCCTCGTCCAGCTCGGCGTCGCCGGTCAGCACCCACACGCGGGGACCGGTCAGCCCCTGGGCTCGCAGCCCCAGGGCCGTGCCCACCGCCAGCGGCAGCCCGTGCCCCAGCGAGCCGCTGCCGATCTCGGCGCCCGGCACCAGCAGCCGGTCGGGGTGGTGGCCGAGCGGTGAGTCGTACGAACCGAAGCCGGCCAGCAGGTCCTCGTCGAAGAATCCGTGCGCGGCGAGGACGGCGTAGTACGCCATCGGCCCGTGTCCCTTCGACAGCAGGAAGCGGTCGCGGTCGGGGGCGTCGGCGCTTTCGGGTGTCACCCGCAGCACCCGGTCGTACAGCACCCACAGGGCGTCGAGCGTCGAGGTGGCGGCGGGGCCGTGCTTCTCGTCACCGGTCATCAGGCTCATCAGCCGGTCAAGATCGCGGTATCCGGGCGCCGGTGCGGCAGTCGTTTTCGTCATGCGGCACAGCGTTCAACATCAAGCATGGTTGAGGTCAAGCGCCCAAAGGTGTTCGTGACCACCCGTTGAAGTGCGGTATTGTTCTCATGCGCGTTCGGCCACGGGGAAACCCCAGGTCAGACGGGTATCGGGACGTGGCGCAGCTTGGTAGCGCACTTGACTGGGGGTCAAGGGGTCGCAGGTTCAAATCCTGTCGTCCCGACCATGCGGAAACGCAGGTCGGAGGTCGTTCTCTCAACTATGAGAGGGCGGCCTTTCGTGCGTCCCGGGGCGTGGTGGTCGCAGTGTGGTCGCACGACCGTCCCGGGGCAGGTTCGCCGGGGTGCTGGTCGCGGGCGGTGCGGGGGAGCGGAGCTTGTGGAGGGCTTCGCGGAGACGGTGGATGTGGTCGCGGCCACGCCGGTCCGGGCAGGCGGTCAGCGGCTCGTGCGGCCGTGGTGAGGGTTTGGTCGACGGTGCCGACGGCCTGCTGTGCGGCCTGTTTCGCGGTGAGATGGCGACCCATCCTCTGCTCGACCGGGTCTTCGCCCGCTGTCCAGATCCGTCGTTCCGGCGACGGCGGCCGGCGCAGTACCGGGGGAGAGGCTGGATCGTGGGGGAGGCGGTGCCGGCGGACGGCGTCATTGCGCGCGCTGGGCACCGGTGGGGGTGGTGCGGCCGCGGCCGGCGGTGAGCCGGCTGGTGACGAAAGCTGAGATGTGCCGGTGGGCGAGCCGGTCGAGCTTGAGGGTGCCGAACGCGGGGACGAGGTCGTTGCGGACGTATTCGCGGTAGCGGGCCATGGTGGTCGGCTTCAGCACGAGCGACTTCGGCGTCAGCCGCGCGTCGAGGCAGGCGGCGACTGTCTGGTTCGGGTCGGCGCTGAACCCGTCGGCCCCACCCTCGATGAACCGGCGCAGTGCCCGTTCTGTCGAATCCTGGCTGGCCGAACCACTCCGGCGCACTGTCTTCCGCCGGTGGTCCGGAGCGGTGACATCGACGTCGGTGACCGGTCTGGAAGCCGTCGAGATCAACATCGACGTCTTCGACGTCCACGTTCCGGACTAGGGCGAGGCCAGTGAGGACGAGGAGAGCCGCAGCCGGGCGTCCGCCCGCGTGCGGTGAGCCGCGCGCCCGGCCGTCAGTGGCGGCCCCACGGAGCAGCATTCACGGTGGTCAAGCCATGGACCATCGGGCCTGAAGGAACGTCCTCAGGAGCATTCCGCCAGGGGGCCGTACCCCAGGCGGGCGCGGTGCCGGACGGGCAGCCTGACCCACGCGTCCGGATCGGCGGCGAGCGCTGAGCGGATCGAGTGGGAGTCGTCACCCGGATTTTGTCTGGAGAGACTTCGAACATCGTTACGCTGCACCGAAGTTGCCGAAACCACGGAGGACTGCGGTGAGGGAGCCGACCTTCGGAGTCCTGGGGCCGCTCCAGGTGAGGGCGCACGGTGTCCCGGTACGGATCGGCGGGGCCAAGCCCCGGGCCGTACTGGCCACTTTGCTGCTCCAGCCGAGCGGCTTCGTCTCGCTGGACCTGCTGACCGAGGTCCTCTGGCCCGGTGGCGCACCTCGGTCCGCGGTCGCCAACGTACGCACATACGTACGAGCGCTGCGGCTGCGGCTGCCCCCCGCGGCGGTCGCCGGACTGCGTACCGAGCCCTCCGGCTACTCGCTGGAGATCGCGCCCGGAGAAGTGGACATGCTGCTCTTCGAGCAGCAGCTCACGGCGGCCCGCGCCGCCCGCGACCGTGGTGAGGACGCCGCCGCACTGCGTGCCTACGAAGCAGCCCTGGGCCTGTGGCGCGGCGGGGTGCTCCAGGACGTGCCCTCCAGCGTGGTGTGGGACCCGACCATCACGCGCATGGAAGGGCTGCGGTCGGTCGCGGTCGACGAGTGCCTGGAGTTGCGGCTCCGGCTCGGGGACTACGCCCATCTGGTCTCCGGCCTGCGGTCCCGGCTGACCGAGAGCCCTCTGCGGGAGGATCTGTGGCGGATGCTCGTGTACGCGCTGAACGACGCGGGCCGCAGCGCCGAGGCGCAGTTCGCGTACGCCGAGGCGGAGCGGGTGATCGCCGCCGAGCTGGGGATCGAGCCGAGCGAACCGCTGCGGGCCATCGGCGCCGAGGTCAACGGCTACGCCGGCCGCCACCGCGCGGCAACACCCGTCCCCGTCTGCCAGTTGCCGATGGACATTCCCGACTTCACCGGTCGCGCCGTCGAGGTAGCCGACCTGGAGGAGCTCCTGTCCACCGCCGGTCGGCAGCCCGTGGTCGCGGCGGTGTCGGGGCCGCCGGGTGCCGGGAAGTCCACGCTGGCCGTGCATGTCGCCCACCGGGTGCGTGACGCGTTCCCCGACGGGCAGCTCTTCGTCGACCTGGCGGGGACGAGCGAGTGCCCCCGTGAGCCGGTGGACGTCCTGGCCGAGATGCTGCGTGGCCTGGGCGTCATCGACAGCGCGATACCCGGTGAACCGGGCGAACGCGCCGCGATGTTCCGTTCCCGTCTGGCCCAGCGGCGCTTCCTCATCGTGCTCGACGACGCCCTGGGCGGCGCACAGGTGAGCCCCCTGCTCCCGGGCACGGGCGGCTCGGCGGTGCTGGTCAGCTCGCGGCGCCGGATGCCCGGTCTGCCGGCGCACGCCTGCCCGCTCGGGCTGATGCGGCACGACGACGCCCGCGCCCTGTTCGGGGCCATCGTCGGCGCGGACCGGCTGCGCCGGGAGGGGCCGATGCCGACCGTGTCCTCGCCGAGTGCGGGTCACTGCCGCTGGCGGTACGGATCGCGGCAGCCCGGCTCGTGAACCGGCCCGGCTGGAGCGTCGGCACGCTGGCCGACTCGCTGCGCGACGAGCGGGGCCGCCTCGGGGTGGTCCGCTCCGGCGAACTGGAGGTGCGGGCCGGGGCCGAACTCAGCTACCGCCATCTGCCCGAACCCGCCGCCCACGCCTTCCGCACGTTCGGCGACCTGCCCGACGACGCCGTCCCGGGCTGGCTCGTCGCCGTCGCGACGGGGTGCGACAGGGAGACGGCGGGGGGCCTGGAGACCCTGCTCGACGAACACCTCGTCGAAGTCGTGGGCAGGGACCATCTCGGCCTGAACCGTTACCGCATGCACGACCTCCTGAGGTCCTACGCCCGGGAACTCGCCCTGACGGACAATCAGGAGGTCCGGCTGCGGCGGCGCCTCCGGGTCATCGACGCGCTCACCGCCTTCGCCCGCTCCGCCAACGCCGCCATGCCCACCCGTTTCCTCGGTGTGCTGGGCGAGCCCGGCGAGCGGGGTCTGCCGGAGGGACCGGCGCGCGCCGTCGCCCCCACGGTGCGCGCCCGGCCCGTCGACTGGTTCGAGAGCGAGCACCGCAACCTCGTCGGCGCCGTCGACGCCGCCGTCCGGCTCGGGCGCACCGACCGGGCCGCCGACCTCGCGATCGAACTGGCGGGCTTCTTCGACATGCGCGGCGCCTACGGGGACTGGCTGCGGACCCACCGGCTCGTGCTGGACGCCATGCCGCAGCACGACGACGTCAGGGCAGCGGCCCTGCTGCGCAACCTCGGCCAGGTCCATCTCTACCAGGACCGGTACCCGGACGCGCTCGCCTCCTTCGACCGGGCCAGGGCGCTCTTCTCGGAGCTCGGTCACCCGACGGGAGCGGCGGTCGCCGCGGTGGGGGCCGGCTCGGTCCACCGGATCGTGGGTGATCTCAGCACCGCGCTCACGACGTTCACCGCCGCGCTCCAGGAGTTCGCCGCGGCGGGCGACCGGCACGGCGAGGCCGTGGCACGCAACGCGATCGCGTCCGTCTGGCTGGAACGCAAGGACCCGGAGACCGCGGCCGGCTGGCTGCGCGGGGCTCTGGAGCTGTCCCGTGCCGACGGGGACCGGCACCGCGAGGCACAGGTGCGCCGCAGAGTCGCCGTGCTCCACGAACTGCGTGGCGAACCGCAGTCGGCGCGCGGCGAGCTGGAGCACGCCCTCGGTATCTTCGACGAGCTGGCCGACCTGCACTGCGCCGCGTACGTGCAGCAGAGCATCGCGGAACTGTGTCTGCGGCAGGGCGACGCCGGTGAGGCGTCGGCGCTGTTGGTCGGGGCACTCGCTGTGCAGCAGCAGCTGGGGGACCGCCGCGCCGAGGCCCGGGTTGCGGGCCTGCTGGGCGAGCTGCACGACGCGACCGGCCGTAAGCAGACCGCGCGGCACTACTTCCACCGCTCCCTCGCGACCTGGCGCCGCCTGGGCCTGCCCGACGAGGCCGGACGGATGGACGCCAGACTCCGCTCGATGCGCTGAGCGGCGCCGACGGAAACAGGTGCGGGTGCGACCGCCGTCGCACCCGCACCTGGTACAGGGGGTCATCGGGTGCTGGTCAGTCCTCCCGCCGGCACCCGACGGTGCGTCAGCATCTGTTGTTGCTGACCTGGTTGCGCTTGAGGTAGTCGCTCCACGTGACACCCTGGACGACCGCGACGACGACCGCGCCGTTGAGCTTCTGCTCGTAGTGGAGGTGCGGGGTGAGGTCGTAGAGGGCGGACGTGTTTCCGACCTCGCCGATCTGCTGGCCGACGTTCACCGTGGCGCCCGCGGCCACCGAACGCGTCTTCAGGTGGGCGTACCGTGTCTGCCAGCCGCCCCCGTGACTGATGACTATGGTGTTCCCGTACCCGGCGCCCGTCGAGTAGTACGACTCCGCGACCGTGCCACCGGCACTGGCGAACACGCGGCGGCCCTCGTCGTCCGGGGTGCCGTTCGCGTCGTAGTGGTTCCAGTCGATCGCGTGCGCGGGACTGTGCCCCGACCAGTTGCTTCCGAGCCAGGTCTGGTTGCACTCGAAGGGCATCTTGAACGCGGGCCGTGCGGCAATGGCGGCTTCCGGCGAGTTCGCGACCGGCGCCGCGACAGCGGTGGGAACGGTGAACACGGTGGCCGCGACCGCGCTCATGGTGATCAGCGCCCGGCGGAAATTCTTGTGCATGGTGCTCCCCTTGTCGTCTTGCGTCGGGTGACACGGCGATTCAAGGAGGCGGGCATACACAGCGGATACATTCCGGCAGCCGACCCCGCACACCTGCTCCCTCGCCGGCCCAGAGGTGCGCAGGGCTGTGGCGGAATCCCTCCACGTCACAGGCGTCCGCGTCCCGGAGCGAGGGTGCAGGTGGGCTTGATCCGCTTTGACGGACATTCGAGATCTGGGGGTCAAGGGGTCGCAGGTTCACCTCCTGTCGTCCCGACTGGAGGCAGTCGCAGGTAAGGGCGGTTTCGGAGGTATCCGAAACCGCCCTTGGTCATTTCTGGGGACCGGTGCAGGCCCGAGCCGGTCAGAGACCCACGACGTTGATCTCGGTCGCCTTGATGCCGGTCCAGACCGGGACGCCGTCGGTGAGGCCGAGTTCCGCGGCTGCCTGCGGGGTGATCTCGGCCACCAGGTCGGGTACCTGGTCGGACGTGATCAGGATCCGCAGCCGGCTCCCGCTGGAGGTGATCTCCCGGACCGTGCCGGACCAGACGTTACGGGGGCTGCCGGTCGGCCTGTCGCGGTGTACGGACACGGCCTCCGGGGCGATGACCGCGAGGCACGGCGTGCCTTCGGGCAGCGGGTCGGCGACCACGAGGCGCCCTCCGTCGGGGAGTTGGAGGCCGTCGGGGGTGGCGGTGCCGGGCCAGGCGTTGCGGCCGAGCATGCGGGCCACCCAGGGGGAGCGGGGGTGGCGGGTGACGTCGGTGGGCGGGGCGTCCTGGAGGGTGCGGCCCTCGTCAAGGACGAGGACCCGGTCGGCGAGCGCGACCGCCTCGACGGGGTCGTGGGTGACGATGAGGCACACACCGCCGAAGCCGTCGAGGTGACGGCGCAGGGTGTGCCGGACCTGGGCGCGGGTGGTCTGGTCGAGGGCGGCGAGCGGTTCGTCGAGCAGCAGCAGCCGGGGCCGGGCGGCCAGCGCCCGGGCGAGCGCGACCCGTTGGGCCTGGCCGCCGGAGACCTGAGCCGGTCTGCGACGGGCGAGGTGGCCGACGCCGAGCCGGTCCAGCCACTCCTGGGCGCTGCGCCGCGCCTCGGCGCGCGGCACGCCGTGGGAGCGAAGCCCGTACGCGGTGTTGGCGAGGGCGTTCATGTGCGGGAAGAGCGCACCGTCCTGCGGGACCCAGGCCACGCCCCTGCGGTGGGGTGGCAGCGCGGTGACATCGGTGGCGCCGAGCCGGAGTTCGGCATGGGCGCGTGGTGTCAGGCCGAGGAGCGCGCGCAGCAGTGTGGTCTTGCCGGCGCCGTTGGGGCCGACGACGGCGATGGTGGTACCGGGTGGGGCGTCCAGGGTGAGCTGGTTGAAGCCGGTGACGTCGGCGTGCAGGGACCAGCTCTCCGGCGCTGCGGGCTGCCGGGTGTCCGTGGGAGCGGGAGCCGGGATCGCCCCCGGTTCGCCGTCGTCCATCCGGCGCCCTGATTCGGACGAGCGGCCGGCGGGCGTACCCGTCCAGCGGCCGCGCAGCACGATCAGCACGGCCATCGCGATGGCGAGCAGCAGCAGCGAGACCGATGTCGCCGCCTCCGGCTCGTCCTGGAGCAGCAGATACACCTGGAGCGGCAGCGTCTGGGTGGTGCCGGGGAGGTTGCCGGCGAAGGTGATGGTGGCGCCGAACTCGCCCAGAGCCCTGGCCCAGGTGAGGGCGGCTCCCGCGATGAGGCCCGGGGCGACCATGGGCATCGTGACGGTGAAGAACACCCGCAGCGGCGAGGCCCCGAGGGAGGCGGCGGTCTCCTCGTAACGGGGCCGCAGACCGCCCAGCGCGCCCTCGAGGCTGATGACGAGGAACGGCATCGCGACGAAGGTCGCGGCGACGACGGCACCGGAGGTGTGGAAGGGCAGGGTGATGCCCAGCGTGTCCTCCAGCCAGGGGCCGAGCAGGCCACGGCGGCCGAAGGCCAGCAGGAGGGCGACACCGCCGACGGTGGGCGGCAGCACCATCGGCAGAAGTACGAGAGAGCGGACGAACGCCTTGCCCGGGAAGTCGACGCGGGCCAGCAGCCAGGCCAGCGGGACGCCGAGGACGAGCGAGAGTCCCAGCGCCCAGGCGGAGACGACCAGCGAGAGCTTCAGCGCTTCGGTCGTCCCCGGGCTGGTGAGATGCGCGCCCAGTTCACCCCATGTGGTGCGGGCGAGGATCCCGAGCAGCGGGAGCAGCAGGAAGGCGATGGCCAGCAGCGCGGGGATCGCCAGGGCGATCGGTGCGCGGGGGCCGGTGGCGCGGCGGCGAAGGCGTCTCATCGAGGGTCCCTGATGCTGGAAGTGCCGTGCGGACGGCCCGGTCCCCCGAACCGGGCCGCCCGCACGGGGCTGTTGCCCGTTACGGCTGCTGGAAGCCCGCGTCGGCGAGGATCTTCTGCGCCTCGGGGGTGGACAGCCACTTTACGAACGCGGCCGCGGCCGCGCTGTGCTTCGAGGTCTTCAGAGTCGCTGCCGGGTAGGAGGCGACGGCGTTCTGCGCGTCCGAGATGTCGACGGCGTCCACCTTGTCGGTGGCCGTGGCGACATCGGTCTTGTAGACGAGACCTGCGTCGGCCTCACCGAGTTCGACCTTGCTGAGGACGGAGCGGACGTCGAGTTCCTGGGAGACCGGCTTCACGTCGATCTTCTGGGCGTCCAGGATCTGCTTGCTGTAACGGCCCACCGGCACCTCGGGGGCGGCGAGCACCACCTTCAGCTTGGGGTCGGAGAGGTCCTTGAGGTTCTCGACCTTCTCCGGGTTGCCCTTGCCCGTGGCGATCACCAGGCGGTTCTTCGCGATGACGGTCGGCGATCCGGTGTCCGACTGCAGGCCGTCCATCGTCTTGGTGTCCGCCGTGACCAGGGCGTCGGCGGGGGCGCCCTGCTTGACCTGGGCCGCGAGCTGCTGCGAGCCGGCGAAGGAGAACTTGAGCTTCGTGCCGGGGTTCTCCTTCTCGTACGCGGCGCCGGCCGTCTTGAAGACGTCGGTCAGCGAGGCGGCGGCGAGCACCGTCAGGTCGGCCTTCGGCGCGCCGGTCGTGGACGCCGAGGCACTGGGCTCGGTCGCCGAGTCCTTCGTGTCGTCGTCGCTGCCGCACGCGGAGAGAGGGACGAGCAGGCCGGCGATGATGACGGCGGCCGCGGCGCGTCGTCTGGTGAGGGTGAAGGACATGAGGGTGTGACTCCTTGGGGACGCGGTCGGCTGGTGCCGCCCGAGCGGATGTGGTGAGCCGCGCCGAATGGGGCCTCCCCCGCTCGCGTGTGTTCGAGAGCTCGGGGAAGGGCGACGCCGCCGGATGGCGCTGTTGAGAGCTGAGCAGTCGAAACGTTCGTCAGGTGCGGTCGATGTGCACACTGGTCGACTTGACGCGGGCGGTGGCCTGCATGCCGACCTCCAGCCCGAGTTCCTCGACCGCTTCCCTGGTCAGGAGCGAGACGAGGCGGTGCGGACCGGCCTGGATCTCGACCTGGGCCGCGACGTCACCCAGCTTGACCGCGGTGACGATGCCCGGGAACGCGTTGCGGGCGGAGGTGTATGCCGTGCCGTCCTCACCCGTGCCGCCCTGGGCCACCTCGACGGAGAAGGCGGCCAGGTCCCCGCCGTCGATGAGGCGGCGACCGCTCTCCTCGCGGTGGGTCGTGACCCGCCCGGCGTCCGCCCAGCGGCGCGCGGTGTCGGGACTGACGCCGAGCAGACGAGCGGCCTGCCCGATGGTGTAGGACTGCATGTGCGCCACCATAGGCCTATTCGGCTTGCATTTCCAATGTGTAATACGAAGCTCTATGGCAAATGCGCGTTCAATTGGAGGATGTGCCGAATCCGCGGGGCCAGGAGGCCGCGGAGGGAGGTGTTGGCCGCCCGGCAGCCGCAGCCTCCGCTCTGCCAGGTGGGGCACCAAATCACCCTCGCGCCTGCGACGGACGGCCGCACGGCGGTTCCGGGAGTGGCTACTGTGCAAGTGCAGACCAGGAAATACCTGGCATTTCGCTACTCATTTGAGGCGCCACGTCATGAGCCTGAGCATCCGTAACCAGATTCCCGGCACCGTCACCGCTGTCACCGCAGGCGAGGTCATGGCCACCGTGAAGGTCCGGCTGACGGGGGTCAGGACATCACGGCCGCGATCACGCTCGAAGCCGTCAAGGAACTCGGCCTCGCCGAAGGGGCATCGGTCCGCACGCTGGTCAAGTCCACCGAGGTGTCCCTGGCCACGGGCCCCGTCGAGGGGCTCAGCATCCGCAACCAGATCCCCGGCACCATCACCGACGTCGCGACCGGCGGCGCCATGGCGAGCGTCAAGGTGTCCGTCGAGGGCGGCGAGCTGACGGCCGCGATCACCAGGGACGCGGTGACCGACCTGGACCTCGCCGCCGGGAAGTCCGTCGTCGCCCTGATCAAGTCGACCGAGATCTCCCTGGCAGCGGTCTGACCCCCGAGCGGCTGCTGCCCGCCCCGCCGCCGGGGCCGTCCCGCCACCGGCATCGCACCGCCCCCCGTGATCGGTGAACTCGCGAAGGGGCTGTGCGGCCCTCTCTCAGCCGTGGGATCCTGGGCGGTCGATGTGCACGTTCGTCGACTTGACCCGTGCCGTTGCCAGGACCCCTACCTCCAGGCCGAGTTCCTCCACCGACTCGCGGCTGATCAGTGACACCAGCCGGTGCGACCCCGACTGGATCTCGACCTGGGCCACGATCTCGTCGACATTCACGGCGGTGACGATCCCCGCGAAGGAGTTCCGCACCGACGTCAGGATCTCCCCGGGGACCGGATGCAGGCCCTGCGCCCGCTCCGTGGCGAAGGCCGCCAGGCTGACGCCGTCGATCACCCGGTTCCCGGACCCGCCCCGGTTCATCGCGAGATGACCACCGTCCGCCCAACGGCGCACGGTTTCCGGGCTTACTGCCAGCAGCTCCGCGGCCTGGCCAATGCTGTACGAAGGCACCCCGGCACTCTAGGCCAACGCCGGCGGCGACCCGGCCACCGCCTCCGCGCCGAGGACGTCGGCGTCTCCCCGGCCGGCCGGTGCCGCCGCACCTGGCGTCTCAGCGGCACAGAAGTGCGGCGCGCAGGTCGAGTTTGTGGTCGAGCCGGGAGAGATCCCGTCCGGTGAGGACCTGAACGCGCTCGATGCGGTAATGGACCGTGTTGACGTGCAGATGCAGGGCCTCGGCCGTGCGGGCCCAGGAGCAGTTGTGGGCGAGAAACGTCTCCAGGGTCTCCAGGAGCCTGTGGTGCGAGGCCGGTTCGCCGTGGGCGAGCGGGCCGAGTGTGGTGGCGCTGAAGATTGTCCGGACGTCGGCGGGGACACCGGCCAGGAGTGACTCCAGTGACGAGAGTTCCTCGACCACGGTCACGTGGCCGGTCGTCGGGGAGCTGTGCCGCGCCGCCGTGAGGGCGTAGCGGGCCTGGGCGAGGGCGGCGTGGAGTCCGGTGGGCTCCGAGGTGAGCGCACTCATGCCGGCGTGCAGCGGCGTGCCGGGCCGGCAGCCGTCCAGCAGGGACCAGACCTCGCGGAGCGGGGAGAGGTCGCCGGCGGCGCTGCGTACGACGGCGACGGCTTCCGTGTCAGGGGTTGTGCCGGCCGCGAAGACCGTGGACGGGAGGTGTCGCAGGGCCTCTTTGAGCGCGTCCCTGGCCGCGCCGGCCGGAAGCTGTCCACCGGCGGTCGCGACCACGACCTGCCAGGGCCCTTCGGCGAGCGGCCCGCAGGACTCGAGGGCGTTCGTCAGGGCTCCGGTGTCGGCGTTGCCCCGGTCGACGAGGGTGATCAGGTTCTGCCCGTTACGGCTCCGGGCCGCCTGCCTGACGTCGAGATGGTGGCGGTACTGGCCGATGGCCTCGGCTATCTCGTGCAGGGCCCGGGGAGGCGCCCCGCCGGGCTTCGGCACATGGAGGTACCAGGCGTCGTACGGTGTCGTATCGCCCTGGACCCGCAGCGTCTCTCCGGTGAGGCCGCGCAGGTGCTCGGCGGCCTGCACGGGGCGCAGCCCGGGGGCCGCCGGGGTGCGGGCGATGGTGCGCCCGCTGCTGGTGAGCACGTAACCGGGCGGCGTACCGAACGGGGCGAGCGCCCGCGCCAGGAGTGCGCCGGCATCGGCGCCCTGGTCGATGAGGCGGCCGAGGTCGATGCGCACGTTCTCGGGCAGGGCGAAGTGGTCCGTAGGGCGGCGGCTGAAGTCGCCCCACTGGCGCCGGTACACGGCTTCGGTGATCGTCCGGAAGCTGGTGTGCGCCGGTACGGCCAGCAGCGCGATGCGGTGTTCGCGGCAGGAGTCGGAGACGTCGGCGGGGACGGTGCCGTGGGTCTCCTCCCCGGCCAGGAGCGCCGTGGCCCCGGACTCCGCCAGCGCGCGGACGAAGCGCTCGGTCCTGGCCCGGCAGTCCGTCTCGTTCCACCACACGAGGCCGCTGAGCACGATCTCGCCGGACTGGAGGAAGCGGGCGGGGTCCTCCAGGTCGGTGGCGGTCACTCCGCTGATTTCCTGGCTGAGCAGATTCTCGTCACCCCAGATGAGGGTGAGATCGAGCCCCTCGCTCTGGAGAAGGTCTCCGACATGCATGCGCTGACTCCTCGTGCGGCCACCGGACCCGTTGTCCCGGCTTCTCACATCCACAAGGTGAGTGCGAGTCGCATCATCGTAAATGCAAGGGAACAGGGGCAGTATCCCTCTTGGATGATTCACCAGGAGATGCTCTGTCCGGTCGGAGGTTTTCCGTGCTGCGCACCAGTCGTTTTCGGCCTCCTGCCCGGCTTCACTGGCAAGGGAAGCAGCGGCTGAAGTGGGTGGCAGACATGGATCTGAACACGGTTCTCGACGTGCGTGACGCACGCCGTCACGAGCCCTGGCGTCCGGGCGACGCCTGGCTCGGCGGCGGGACGTACCTGTTCTCCGAACCGCAGCCGCATCTGCGGCGGCTGGTGGATCTGAGCCGGATGGGCTGGGAGCCGATCCGCACCCTGCCGGAGGGGTCGGTGGAGATCGCGGCCACCTGCACGGTCGCGCAGCTCTCCCGGTTCGGACGGACGCTCGACGCGGCGGCCGCCCCGCTGTTCGAGCAGTGCTGCCGCGCCTTCCTCGCCTCGTTCAAGATCTGGAACATGGCGACCGTCGGCGGGAACCTCTGCAACGCCCTGCCGGCCGGCCCGATGATCTCGCTGACCGCGGCCCTCGACGGCGAGTGCCTGCTCCGGGCCCAGGGCGGCTCGACCCGGCGGGTGAGGACCGCGGACTTCGTCACCGGAGCCGGCCGCAAGGATCTCGCCGAGGGTGAGCTGTTGCGCTCGGTGACGATCCCCGCCCGCTCGCTGAGGTGCCGTACCGCTTTCCGGCAGGCGTCGCTCTACGGCCTGGGGCGCTCCGGCGCACTCGTCATCGGGACGCTCGACCCGGTGGACGGATCGCTGGCCGTGACCGTCACGGCCGCGACCCGACGGCCGTTCCGCCTCTGGTTCGCCCTGCCGCCCACCCGGGCCGTGCTGCGCGCGGCGATCGCCTCGGCCGTGCGCGACGCCGACTGGTTCGACGACATCCACGGGCTGCCCGAGTGGCGGCGCCACATGGCCTTCCACCTGGCCGAGCAGGTCCGTCACGAACTCACCCGGGACGGTGTGCGATGAGCTTCAGCATCCAGGTCAACGATCAGCCCTTCGACTCCGAGCCCCGCTCCGGGCAGTGCCTGCGCACCTATCTGCGCGAGCGCGGCTGGTTCGGGGTGAAGAAGGGCTGTGACGCCGGCGACTGCGGTGCCTGCACGGTCCATGTCGACGGCGAGCCGGTCCACAGCTGTCTCTATCCGGCCGTACGGGCCGAGGGCCGGTCGGTCACCACGGTGGAGGGGCTGGCCGGGAGGGACGGTGAACTCCACCCGGTGCAGCAGAAGTTCCTGGACGCCCAGGGGTTCCAGTGCGGCTTCTGCACAGCGGGCTTCCTGATGACCACGGCCGCACTCGAAGAGGAGAAGGGCACCGCCCACGACGACGGCAAGCTCGATGACCTCCCCCGGGCGTTCAAGGGCAACATCTGCCGCTGCACGGGATACCGCGCCATCGAGGACGCGGTCCACGGCGTGCGGCACACCGAACGCCCCTGCGCAGGGCAGGCGGTGGGCAAGAGCCTCGGCGCCCCCGCCGGCCCCCAGGTCGTGACGGGCACCGCCCGGTACACCTTCGACGTGGAGGTCCCCGGGCTCCTCCACATGAAGCTGCTGCGCTCCCCGCACCCGCACGCCCGCATCCTCGCCATCGACACCTCGGCAGCCCGCCGCGTCCCAGGGGTCCACGCCGTCCTCACCCACGAGGACGCCCCTGACACGCTGTACTCCAGTGCCCGGCACGAGCACCCCACCGAGGACCCCGATGACACCCGCGTCCTCGACGACACGGTCCGCCACGTCGGCCAGCGCGTCGCCGCCGTCGTCGCCGACAGCGAGCAGGCGGCCGAGGAAGGCTGCCGGCGGATCGAGGTGACCTACGAGGAACTCCCGTACGTCACCGATCCCGAGGAGGCCATGCGCGCCGGCGCGCCCGTCATCCACGCCGGCAAGGGTCCGCAGATGCGGATCGCCCGCGTCGAGAACAACGTGGCCGGAGAGGTGCACGGCGAGGTCGGCTCCGTCGAGGACGGGTTCGCCGAAGCGGCGGTCGTGTACGAGGAGACCTTCCGCACCCAGCGCGTCCAGCACGCCAGCCTGGAGACGCACGGCTGCGTCGCCTACTTCGAGCCGAAGGACGACGGCGGCGGTGAGCGGCTCACCGTGCGCTCCAGCACCCAGACCCCGTTCCTGACCCGCCGCGCACTGTGCGCGCTCTACGGCCTTCCGGAGGACGAGGTCCGGGTCGTGGCGGGCCGGGTCGGCGGCGGCTTCGGCGGCAAGCAGGAGATGCTGACGGAGGACATCGTCGTCCTTGCCGCGCTCAAGCTGCGCCGCCCGGTCAAGCTGGAATACACCCGCGCCGAGCAGTTCCACGGCGCCACCACCCGCCACCCCTTCACGATCCGCATCAAGCTGGGCGCCCGCAGGGACGGCACGCTGACCGCGATCCGGATGCGGGTGGTCTCCAACACCGGTGCGTACGGCAACCACGGCCCCGCGGTCATGTTCCACAGCGTCGGCGAGTCCTTCGCCGTCTACCGGGCACCGCACAAGAAGGTCGACGCCTACTCCGTCTACACCAACGGTGTCCCCGCGGGCGCCTTCCGGGGCTACGGCCTGGGCCAGGTCACCTTCGCCGTCGAATCCGCCATGGACGAGATGGCCCGCCGCCTGGGCATGGACCCGCTCGCCTTCCGGGAGAAGAACATCATCGGCCCCGGCGATCACATGGTCAGCCCGATCGGCGAGGAGGAGGACCTGCACATCGCCTCGTACGGCCTCGCCCAGTGCCTGGGAATCGTCCGCACCGCCCTCGCGGAGGACCGGAGCGCCGAGGACGCCCCGCAGGGGTGGCTGACCGGCCAGGGCACGGCGATGGCCATGATCGCCACCGGCCCGCCGGGCGGGCACTACGCCGACGCGACCGTCAGTCTCCTCACCGACGGGACCTACGACATCGCCGTCGGCACGGCGGAGTTCGGCAACGGCACCACCACCGTCCACAAACAGATCACCGCCGGGGCACTCAACACCACCGTCGACCGGATCGTCATCCGCCAGTCCGACACCGACGTCGTCCGGCACGACACGGGGGCCTTCGGCTCGGCCGGCACCGTAGTCGCCGGCAAGGCGGTCCTGCTCGCCGCGGAGTCCCTGGCCGGGCGCCTCAAGACCTTCGCGGCCCGGCACTCGGGAGTCGCCCGCCACCTGTGCACGCTCGGCGCCGACGGGTTCGACTGCGCAGGCCGGATCGTCACCCTGAAGGAGCTCTGCGAGGCGGCCCACACCGCGGGGGCACAGGACGAGATCACGGCGGACGGCCACTGGGGCGGCAGCCCGCGTTCGGTGGCGTTCAACGCCCAGTGGTTCCGGATCGCCGTCGATCCGGACACCGGGGAGATGAAGATCCTGCGCAGTGTCCACGCCGCCGACGCCGGCAAGGTGATGAATCCGCTGCAGTGCCGAGGGCAGATCGAGGGCGGCGTCGCCCAGGCCCTGGGCGCCACGCTCTTCGAGACCGTACGGCTCGACGAGCGGGGCGAGGTGACCACGGCGGCCTTCCGCCGCTATCGCCTCCCGCAATATGCCGACGTGCCGCGTACCGAGGTCCATTTCATGGAAACGACCGACTCGATCGGCCCGCTGGGGGCCAAGTCGATGAGCGAGAGCCCGTTCAACCCGGTGGCCCCGCGTTCGCCAACGCGCTGTACGACGCCACAGGCATCCGCTTCACCGAGATGCCGGTGACCCGGGACCGCGTCTGGCTGGCGATGGACCAGCAGGCGGCGCGGCGGGCGGGCCGCACGAGGTAGCGAGGTGCCGATCATGGCCGCCGCCCTGCCCGGTCGTTCCACTGACCGGCGGGCGCCGGGTCAGCGGGCGGTGAGCGTCATCTCGAAGGAGTACCGGGACGCCCGGTACAGGTGCGAGCCGAACTCCACCGGGCGGCCCGCGTCGCCGATGACCGTGCGCTCCATGGTCAGCAGGGTGCCGCCGCGGGGCTCGGCCAGCAGGCGGGACTCAGCCGCTGTGGCCCTGCGCGCCCCGATGGTCTGGTCGGCGGTTCGCAGGGAGATGCCGCCCGCCTGAGGAGTTGGTAGAGGCCGTGTCCGGTGAGGTCCTCCTCGGTCAGCCGCAGCAGGCCGGCCGGCAGGTGGTTCTCCATGACCGCTATGGGCTCGTCGTCCGCGTAGCGCAGCCTGCGCAGGGCCACGGTGTCCGCGCCGGGTTCCAGCTTGAGCGCCACCGCGACCTTGCCGGACGCGGGCACGGTCCGCATCGACAGCACCTCCGTGCGCGGCCGCCGGTCCTCGCGGGTCAGGTCCTCGAACAGGCTGGTCAGCTCGATCTGCCGGCGCACCCGGTTGTTGACCACCTGGGTGCCCACCCCGCGCTTGCGGGCGAGCAGACCCTTGTCCACCAGATGCTGCATGGCCTGGCGCATGGTCGGACGGGAGAGCCCGAACTGGTCGGCCAGCGCGATCTCGTTCTCCAGGCGCGTCCCGGGCGCCAGGGTGCCGGACTCGATGAGTTGCTGAAGCTGCTGTGCGACCTGGAAGTACAGCGGCACCGGGCTGCTTCGGTCGATGGTGATCAGCCTGGTGATCGACTCCACGGCGGGCTCCTCGGAACGTTGTGCCACGGCTTCAGTATGCCGCACGTTCGACTCAAGCTCCGTACGTATATACGTCAGAACAAACCCCTGCTGCTTCGGCGGCCGCGGGCGCCCGCACCGGCCCCCGACCGGGCCGGTGCGGACGTCCACCGCGCCCGGTACCTCCGAGCCGCGCTCGGTACGGCCGGGCGGATCGGGTCGTCGCCGAACTGAGCAGAGTCCGTCCGCCAACCGTCCGAACGCTCAGCCGGCCAGCTCTCCCAGAAGCGCCCAGGTCCGGTGCCGGTCGGCTTCCCCGGCCATGTCCGTCCCCGAGAACACCACCTCGGTGGCCCCGGCGTCCCGGTAACGCTGCACCTCGGCGGCGACCGTCCGCTCGTCGCCGATCACGGCCACGTCGGCGGCCCGCTTGCCGCCGGACAGTTCCACGACCCGCGCGTAGGACGGGATCTGCTCGTAGAACGCCAGCTGTTCGGTGGCCGTCTCGCGCGCGGCGTCGGGATCACCGGTGACCACGCCGTGCACGAGCGCGACGATCCGGGGCGCGGGACGCCCCGCGGCCTGCGCGGCGGCGTTGACGGCCGGGACGATGTGCTCGGCCAGGGCCCGCGGTCCCGCGAGGTAGGGCAGGATCCCGTCCGCCAGCTCACCGCTGACGCGCAGGGCCTGCGGACCCATCGCGGCGACGAGCAGCGGCACGCCTCCCTCCGCCCCCGGCACGCGGGCCGGCATCGGGGTGGCCGCGGTGATCAGCTCGCCGTGGAAGTCGGCGGTGCCGGTCTCGGTCAGCTGCCGCAGTGCGGTGAGGAACTCCCGCAGCCGGGCGATGGGCCGCTCGTAGGGGATGCCGAAGCCCGCCTCGGTGAACAGCTTCGTGCCGAGCGCGAGTCCGAGGTGGTAGCGGCCGTGGGTGGCCGCCTGCGCGGTCTGGGCCTGGCTGGACACCAGGAGCGGATGGCGTCCGAAAACGGGAATCGCGGACGTTCCCACGTCGAGGCCCGGTACCTCCCGCCCGACGAGTGCGGCGAGCTGAGGTGAGTCGGCCCCGAAGGTCTGCCCGAACCAGGCGGACCGCAGTCCCGCGGCGGCGGCCTCCCGGGCGAGCTGCACGGTGGCGTCGATCTGGTTGCCGGGACCGGTCGCGGCGAGTGCTACTCCAACAGTCATGTCTGACTGGAACCACCGCAGTTGGACGCACATTCCGCTGCCCGTATGACGACTTCGTGTCGGCAGTGTGTACGCGTCCCGGTCCCGGCGGCCGGCTCTTGGCGGGCACCGTCTGAACGATCAAAAGAGGAGCGGGTTAGCATATGAGCGCCTCCTAGCTCGAAAGATAAACCTGTGACTGTCAATGACGACTCGTTCACCAACTGGAAGAACCGCGAGGAGATCGCGGAGTCGATGATCCCGATCATCGGGAAGCTGCACCGGGAGCGGGACGTCACCGTCCTGCTGCACAGCCGCTCCCTGGTGAACAAGTCGGTGGTCAGCATCCTGAAGACCCACCGGTTCGCCCGGCAGATCGCCGGTGAGGAGCTCTCGGTCACCGAGACGCTGCCGTTCCTCCAGGCCCTCGCCGCGCTCGATCTCGGGCCTTCCCAGATCGACATCGGCATGCTCGCCGCGATGTACCGGGCCGACGACCGCGGCCTTTCCGCGGCGGAGTTCACCGCCGACGCCGTCGCCGGCGCCACGGGCGCCGACAAGATCGAGCGCCAGGAACCCCGCGATGTCGTCCTCTACGGCTTCGGCCGCATCGGCCGGCTCCTCGCCAGGCTGCTCATCGAGAAGGCGGGCTCCGGCAACGGGCTGCGGCTGCGCGCCATCGTCGTCCGCAAAGCGGCCGGCCAGGACATCGTCAAGCGCGCCTCGCTGCTGCGCCGCGACTCCATCCACGGCCAGTTCCAGGGCACGATCACCGTCGACGAGGCGAACAACAAGATCATCGCCAACGGCAACGAGATCAAGGTGATCTATTCCGACGACCCGACGACGGTGGACTACACCGCGTACGGGATCCGGAACGCCGTCCTCATCGACAACACCGGCAGGTGGCGCGACCGCGAGGGGCTGTCGCAGCACCTGCGCCCCGGCGTCGCCAAGGTCGTCCTCACCGCGCCGGGCAAGGGGGACGTCCCCAACGTCGTCCACGGCGTCAACCACGACATGATCAAGCCGGACGAGCAGATCATCTCGTGCGCCTCCTGCACCACCAACGCGATCGTCCCGCCGCTCAAGGCGATGGCGGACGAGTACGGCGTGCTGCGCGGTCACGTGGAGACGATCCACTCGTTCACCAACGACCAGAACCTGCTGGACAATTACCACAGCTCCGACCGCCGGGGCCGGTCGGCGCCGCTCAACATGGTCATCACCGAGACCGGTGCGGCATCCGCCGTGGCCAAGGCGCTGCCCGACCTCGACGCGACGATCACGGGCAGTTCGATCCGCGTCCCGGTGCCGGACGTGTCGATCGCCATCCTCAGCCTGAAGCTCGGACGTGAGACCACCCGGACGGAGGTCCTCGACCACCTCCGCGAGGTGTCGCTGACCTCGCCGCTCAAGCGCCAGATCGACTTCACCACCGCACCCGACGCGGTCTCCAGCGACTTCATCGGCTCGCGCCACGCCTCCATCGTCGACGCGGGCCCGACCCAGGTCGACGGCGACAACGCGATCCTCTACCTCTGGTACGACAACGAGTTCGGCTACTCCTGCCAGGTCATCCGGGTCGTGCAGCACGTGTCCGGGGTGGAGTACCCGACGTACCCCGTCCCTGTGCTCTGACCTCCGCGTCACGGCCGCGGCTGCCCTCCCTGTACGGGCGGCCGGGGCCGCCCGCACCGGAGCGGTGCGGGCAGCCGCCGCGGTGCGGGATGCGGGCTGCCCCCGCCGCTGAGGGTGCGGGCGTCGCCCCGCGCCACCGGGTGGGACCGGCCCGCACACCGACGGGTGGGACCGGCGACGGGCCCTCGGCCTGACGGGTGGGACCGCCTCCACCTGCCTCCACCTGCCGAGGGGGGCTGGGACCGGCCCGGGACCGGCCCCACGCTGACGTGTGGGACCGGCCCCGGCGGGCTACGACCCGGGGCCGCGCACTACCGGCCCGGCACCGTGCTCGGTGCCGGGGCGTAGCCCGTGGCCCGGGTGGTGAACGTTCCCCGGCCCTGGGTCCGGCTGCGCAGCCTCGTCGCGTAGCCGAACAGCTCGGCCAGTGGCACGGTCGCCGTGATCACCGCCGCACCTGCCCGCGCGGTGGAGCCGGAGACCCGTCCGCGCCGTGCGGCCAGGTCGCCGAGCACCCCGCCGACGGCATCGTCGGGCACGGTGACCGTGACCTCGGCCACCGGTTCCAGCAGCACCATCGTGCAGGCGCGCAGGGCTTCCCGCAGTGCGAACCGGCCGGCCGTGCGGAACGCCATCTCCGAGGAGTCCTTGGGATGGGTGGCGCCATCGGTCAGCGTCACCCGTACCCCGGTCACCGGATGCCCACCGACGGGACCCTCGACCAGAGCGTCCCGGCAGCCGGCCTCGACCGCCCGCACGTACTCCTGCGGCACCCTTCCGCCCACGACGGCCGAACGGAACACGAACTCCGCCGCACCCTCACCGTCATGACCGTCCTCGGCCTCCAACGGCTCTACGTCGAGGACGACATGGGCGAACTGCCCGGCCCCACCGTCCTGCTTGACGTGCCGGTACACCAGACCCGGCACGCCACGCACGACGGTCTCGCGATATGCCACCTGTGGCCGGCCGACCCGGACGTCCAGTCCGTGAGCGCGGCGGATCTTCTCGGCCGCCACCTCCAGATGCAGTTCGCCCATGCCCGAAAGCACGGTCTGACCCGTCTCGGAGTCCGTCCGCACCGCGAGCGACGGGTCCTCCTCGACCAGCCGTGCCAGTGCCGACATCAGCCGCTCCGTGTCGGTGCTCCGCCGGGCCTCGACCGCCACCGACACGACCGGATCGGCCACGGTGGGCGGTTCGAGGACCAGCGGGGCGCCCGGCGCGGACAGCGTGGCACCGGCCCGGGCGGCCTTGAGGCCGATCACCGCGACGATGTCCCCGGCCACCGCCGCGTCCACATCGACATGCCGGTCCGCCTGGACCCGCAAGATCCGGCCGACGCGCTCGCTGCGCCGCGCGGCCACGTCCAGCACCGTCTCCCCCTTCCTGATCGTGCCCGAGTACACCCGCAGATAGGTCAGCCGGCCCGTCGCGGTCGCGTTCACCTTGAACGCCAGCGCGGCGAACGGCGCCGCCGGATCGGCGGCCCGCTCCTGCACCGAGTCGCCGAGCATGCCGCGCACCGGCGGCACGTCCAACGGCGAGGGCAGGTAGGCCACGACGGCCTCCAGCAGCGGCTCGATGCCGCGGTTGCGGTAGGCCGAACCGCACAGCACCACGACGCCCTCACCCGTGCGGGTCAGATCGCGCAGCGCCTCGGCCAGCGTCCGTGCGGAGAGCGTGGACTGCGCACAGAACTCCTCCAACGCGGCCGGGTGGAGTTCCGCCACGGCCTCCTCCAGCATCCGCCGACGCCGGTGCGCCTCCTGCCGCAGATCGTCGGGGACCTCGCCCTCCTCGTACGTGCCACTGCCGTCGGCCCAGACCAGTGCGCGCATGCGCAGCAGATCCACCACCCCGGTGAACCGCTCCTCGCTCCCGATCGGCAGCTGGACCACCAACGGCACCGTGTGCAGCCGCTCCCGGATCGAGGCGACCGCCGCGTCGAGGTCGGCGCCGACGCGGTCGAGCTTGTTGACGAAGGCGATGCGCGGGACCGCGTGCCGGTCGGCCTGGCGCCACACGGACTCGCTCTGCGGTTCCACGCCTGCGACGGCGTCGAACACCGCGATCGCCCCGTCGAGCACCCGCAGTGAACGCTCGACCTCGTCGGCGAAGTCGACGTGGCCGGGGGTGTCGATCAGATTGATCCGGTGGCCCGCCCAGCTGCAACTGACCGCGGCGGCGAAGATGGTGATACCGCGGTCGCGTTCCTGCGGGTCGAAGTCCGTGATGGTCGTCCCGTCATGGACCTCACCTCGTTTGTGGGTGGTGCCGGTGGCGTAGAGGATCCGTTCGGTGACGGTGGTCTTGCCGGCATCGACATGGGCGAGGATGCCCAGATTGCGAACGCCGGTCAGTGCGCTGGTGAGATGACGGTGCAGTTCGGTACGCACGGTCCGTGGCCTTTCGGGGTGATCCGGAAGAAGACGGCGCGATCCCCCGACGAACCGGCCTGTGCTCAGGCCCCCGGAAACCCACGGACGCGGCACACCGCCCACATGGGGGTGCCGTCGCACCGACGGTCCATCAAGGACCGCACAGGACCAGGGAGTTGTTCGTCAGGATGTCCGGGGCCGGCCGCGCAGCCGACGCCGGGCCGAGGTGGACACCAGGATCACCTCGTACCGCGACAGGGGTACGACGACAGCGGTGCGGTAGCGCACGGCAGGTCTCCCCTCACTGGTCACGGTGTGCGCCATGGCGAAGACCCGGCGCGTGATGCGTGGTGAGTCTAGGGATCCGGGTACTGCCGGGGGAACCGGTTTTCCGGCAGAAGCCGACGCTGTCACCGGCCCGTAGCCGTCCAGGGACCGATCCGTGCCACGCCGGGGCCGCAACCGGGCCGCGCCCCCAGCCGTCATCAGTACGACCGCCGAGCGCCGAGGGGGAGCACATGGGAGCTGTCCGGGCCTTGTTGCCCGCGTTGAGGCACGCAACCAGGGCCGGGCTCCGTCCGGCCGGACCGTTGCTCGGCCTGGTACTACTGCGCTGCTCGTCCACCCCGTGGCTGCGCCTGCGGCCGCATCCTCTGGTGCGGCGGCTGGAGTGGGGCGGGGAAGCAGTCGCCCTTTTTCGTGTCCTGGCCTCTGCCGGGGGCTCCCACGGTCGTCAAAGGGAACGGCTGGCCCGAGCCCTCGCGCTGCAGGGTGGACTGCTCCTCGCTGCGGAGCGGTACGAGGAGGCGCTTGCCGCGGTGGAGGAATCCCTGGCCCTCACCGTTGCCGACGCGCCCAGGGCGTGGACCGCCCCCTGCCACCTGACAGTGACCTATGCACTGGCTGGGCTCGGCCGGCTCGACGAAGCGCTCGTGGCGGCCCGTGGGTGTGTGAATGACTGGGCAGACGCCACGACCGGTCGCGCCGACCAGTCACCGGGCGGCCGGATCGGCGCGCTGCGCGCCTACGCGTGCGTGCTCGGGTGGTCCGGGCGCACGGGCGAATCCGTCCAGGTCTACCGTCAATGTCACGACGCGTTGGGGGAGTTGGGTCTGTGGCGACGGTCCCGCCTGGGCCTGCTGTACTCACGGACGCTGGTCGAGCTGACCGCCGGGCTGCGCAAGCTCGCCCAGTACGACGAGGCGGTCTCGGTGGGCGACGACGCACGACAGCGCATCGACGGCCCCCTGCTCCGGCTGTACCCGGAGGGCCTGTCCCTGCGTGCCCGGTTGCTCAGCGACCTGGCATGGTGTCGGGGCGCCACCGGGGAACTCGACCGGGCGCGGGAGACGGCGGCTGAGGCCGTAGACATCTGCCGCACACTGGTCGCTCGCGACTCGGCGTCGGGCGAACGCCGGCTGGTGATTGCCCTGGAGTGCCTTGCTCATCAGCTGGACCAGCTGGATGCTCACGCCGAGGAGCGGGTCGCGCAGGGGGAACTCGCCGCACTCTGCGAGCGGTTGGCGAAAACCGACCCCGACGCCTACGAGCCGGCGCTTGCCAGGGCTCTCGACGGGCTGGCCCGCTGCCACGCACGGGCCGGAGAGGTTCATGAGTCCGTGGCCGCCATCGAGCGCGGCGTGGCCCTCTGCCGCCGCGCAGCCGAACGCGATCCCGTGGTTCACCAACCGGAGCTGGCCCGGACACTGGCTGTTCTCAGCTTCCGGCTGCGCCGCACGGACGCGGGCGAGGGCGCGGTGGCCGCGGCCCGCGAGGCGCTGGAGATCACGCGCCGCCTGACGGAACCGGACGGGGAGGCCCACCGGGCACTCGTCGCGCGGCGGCTGCGGATTCTCGGCGGGGCCCTGCACGGTGCGGCGGATGACGAGGAAGCGGAAGCCTGTTTCACGGAGGCCGAGAAAATCCTGCGGGCGCTCATGGCGGCGGGTGACCACAAGCGGCACGAGGCAGATCTCGAAGCGGTCCTGTCGAAACTCGTGGTCACCCTCGGCGTGGCCGTCGACGCCCATCTCGACGCCGGCCGCGCGGACGAGGCCGTGGCGGCCCTGCACCGTATCCGCCTGCTCACCCGGCGCACGGGTCAGAGTGACGTGCACGCGGCCTGCGTCAGTGCCTTCGCCTGGGCAGGCGCCCGGGATCCGGAGGAGGTCAGGCGGCTCTGGCGGCGGGCGACCGGGGAGCCCTGGCCCTCGTTCGTCTACCGGCTGGGCTGAGCGAGGTGCCGGGCGCGCCCGCCGGGTGCCGCCTCGGGGCCGCGTGCCGCCGGCCGGGTGCGGTGGGTGCGGGTCCGCAGGGTCCGGCCGCACCGTCGCAGCGCGTTCCTGCCGCAGCCGCGCCACTCGGCGGGCGAGATGCCCGTGCCGCGGGCGCCCCGGGTGATCAGGGCGTTCACGGGGGAGTGGGGGTCCAGGGCCATCGTCCGGGCCAGCAGGACCCCGATCACCAACGGGGCCAGGGTGACGGCCAGCGTGGTGCCGGCACCGGTGACGTGCTGCAAGCGGGGGCGCGTTGTGTCGGGAGCCATGACCCCATTCCAGCAGTCGGGGACCGGCGCGGGATCGGCTGACGTACTCAGTCCGGGCGGCCCGGGTACTCACCCGGGCCGCCCGGCGTCCCCGAAGGGAGGGTCAGGCCGTGGTGCCCGGACCGGAGCCCGTGCCCTCCGCGGCCTTGATGCCCTTGGTGATGTCGTCCAGGACGGACAGGGCGGGTGCCTTGGTGTTGATGTCGAAGCCCGAACGGATGACGATCAACATGTTCTTGGCCCGGGGCGAGGGGAATGCCAGCGACTCGACGTACCCGTCGTCGCCCTTCTGCGTCAAGACCTTCCAGCGCACCCGGTAGCCCTGCTGGCCGGCCACCGTGACCGCCTCGGACTTCAGCTGCTGGTGCGAGGTGATGGCGCCGTAGATCTCCCCGCCGTACGACTCCTTCGCGTTGGTGGTGATGTCCTTCTCGGCCGTGGCCTTCGCGGTCTTGGTGCTCAGCTTCAGCGCCTCGGCCGGCGCGGAGAACACCCCGCCGCGCACGCACTGCTCCTTGGGCTTTCCGGGACAGGCGTACGTGCCGACGGTCACCCCGGCGCCCACGCCCGACTGGCCCTTCCAGCCGTCGGGGACCGGGATGCTGATGCCGCTGGCCAGGTCCGTCGCGTAGCCGTCCTCGGTCTGCGGCTGCTGCTGCCCGGGGTTCTCGTCCCCGCCACCGCCACCGCCACCGCCACCGGCGCCGCCGTTCCCGCCGCTGCCACCCGGTGCACCGGGCCGGCTCGGCGCCGGGGAGGGCGGGGTGGACGGGGCGGCTGCCGTTTTGTCCGTCTTCTTGCCGGAGTCGTCCGACAGCAGATACACGCCGCCCCCGATGGCGGCGAGGACCACCACGCCGGCGGTGATGCCGGCCGCGACGCGTATCCGGCGGCTGCGGCGTGCCGCCGGCGGCACGCGGAGCTGATCGGTCCACTGCATGCCGTCCCACCAGCGTTCCTGGAGGGGGCCAAATCCTGTATACCCGGGGTCTGGATGCCAGCCGGGAGGGCTCGTCTGGGTCACGGCAGCCACCGTAGTCGGGTTGAGTGAGAATCCGATGAATCCGATGAACCTGGTGAATCGGCTGGGCGGGGGAGCCCCGGCCTGGACCGGTTGACCGAGGCGGGTGAACGCCGGTCGGGACGGGAGTGGTTCGGGTACCGGTGGGCCGGCGCGGTTCGTTCGCGGGGCAGAAAGGCGGCGGATGCCGCCCTCCCGGTTTTTGGTCTAGACAACTGGTGGTGGGGTCGCTAGCATCCGCGACGGGGCGTGCCGGCTTTCGGCAGCGGTTCGCCCGGCCGGTCGACCGCGGCAGGATTGAGGGCACATGGAAGCGACTGCTCCTGACCGTCGGTTCGCCGAGGACTACCGGCTCGCCCGGGAGATACCCCGCGACGGACTCACCGCGTGGCGTGCGGCCCTCGCGGCCGAGGTCGCGCTGGAGCCGGGTGTGGTGGTCCTGGACGTCGGCGCGGGTACGGGCGCCTTCTCGGCCGCGTTCGCCGAGTGGTTCGGCGTGCGGGTGCTGGCGGTGGAGCCCGCCCCTGCGATGCGCGCGCTGATCCCGCGGACCGCGGGCATCGAGGTGCTGGAGGGCCGCGCCGAGGCGCTGCCGGTGCCGGACGGATGCGCGGACGCGGCCTGGCTGGGGTCGGTCATCCACCACATCGACGATCTGCCCGCCGCGGCCCGGGAGATACGCAGGGCGCTGAAGCCCGGAGCGCCGGTACTCATCCGCAACTCGTTCCCCGGCCGGTGCACACGGGATCTGCGGGTGCGGTTCTTCCCCGGGACCGCGCGCATCGTCGACGGCTATCCGAGCGTCGAGCGGATCTGTGAGGTGTTCGGCGCCGCCGGCTTCACACGGGTGGCGCTGCACGCGGTGCCGCAGGAGAGCGCGCCGAGTCTGGCCGCCTTCGCCGACCGGATCCGGCGGGACACGGATGCGAAACTCCGGGGCCTCACGGACGAGGAGTTCGACAGCGGGATGCGGCGGCTGCGGCAGGCCGCGGCGCAGGAACCGGACCGGCCGGCCGTCAGCTGGATGGACCTGCTGGTCCTGGCCTGACCGCGGCGGAAACGGCCGCGGCGGCCCGGCGGCTTCCGGACGGGAGGCACTCAAGGCCGTCCCGCACCTTAGGGTTTCCGCATGAGCGGAAACGATGAGGAGCAGCGGTCCGTGCGGGCCGCCGTCGAGGGAGAGCTGCGGCTGCTCGATCCGGGCGTGCGGGTCCTGCCGGAGGCGGTGACCGAACTCCTCGACCCCGAGTTCACCGAGTTCGGTGCGTCCGGGCGGTGTTATGACAGGGTGTCGGTCCTCGCCGTCACGTCCGCCGGCGGTGCGGAAGGCCGCGTCCCGGTCGCCGCCACCGACATGACGGGTGCGCTCCTGGCCCCCGGCCTCGTCCACCTGACGTTCACGACGGAGAGCGACGGACGCCGGGTGCGGCGCAATTCGATCTGGCGGCGCACGGAATCGCGCTGGCGGCTGTACTTCCATCAGGGCACGCCGGTCAACTCCCCTTAGGCCGGCGAATATTCGACGGACTGCTGGTCACACGCCGCTTAGGCTCTGCCCGCATGACGACTCCCCGCTATCCCCCCAAGCCCCGGCCCGGCGACCGCGTCGCCGTGCTCTCGCCCTCGTCCGGACTCCCCGGCATCCTCCCGTTGCCGTACGAGCTGGGACTGAGCAGGCTCCGCGAGGACTACGGGCTGGAACCGGTGGAGTACCCGAGCACCCGGAAGATGGGTTCCTCGCCGCAGGAACGGGCCGCCGACATCCACGCGGCCTTCGCCGACCCCGGCATCAGGGCCGTCATCTCCAGCATCGGCGGCGACGACCAGATCACCGTGCTGCCGTACCTGGACCGCGAACTGCTGCGGGCCAACCCCAAGCCGTTCTTCGGCTACAGCGACAACACCACGCTGCTGGTCTTCCTCGGGAACCTGGGCATCGTCGGCTACCACGGGGGAACGGTGATGGTCGAGCTGGGACGTCCCGGCTCGATGCACCCCCTGACCGCCGGCTCGCTGCGGGCCGCGTTGTTCACCCGCGATGCCCATGAACTCGTCCCGGCGAAGGAGAGCGGCAGCGTCAACAAGCCCTGGGACGACCCGCAGACCTTCGCGCGCGAACCCGGCCTGCTGCCCGTCGACGGCTGGACCTGGCACAACGCCGACCGGGTCGTCGAAGGGGCCAGCTGGGGCGGCAACGTGGAGATCCTTTCCTGGCTGCTGATGGCGGACCGGGAGATACGGCCGGTGGACGAGTACGCGGGCCGGGTGCTCTTCCTCGAAACGTCCGAGGAGCTGCCGAGCGCCGACCAGGTGTACTGGATCCTGCGGTGCATGGGGGAGCGGGGGCTCCTGCGGCAGTTCCCCGCGCTGCTGATGGGCCGGGCCAAGAACTGGTCCTTCGGCAGTCCGCTGACAGCCGAGGACGGTGACCGGTACCGCGTGCGGCAACGGCAGGCGGTCCTGCGGGCGTTGAGTGAGTACGCCCCTGCGGCCATGGCCGTCTTCGATGTCGACCTGGGCCACACGGACCCGCAGCTGGTGATTCCGTTCGGCGGACTGGTGCGGGTGGACGGAGTGGCCCGGCGCATCGTCGTGACGTACTGAGGGATCGGTCGCCGGGGGCTCCCCGGCCCGGCGGAGCCCCCGCCGCTTTCTGGTCCGACCACATGCCATGTGTGACATAGTTGGAGATTCGGACCGAAGCGGCCGGCCAGGGAACGGTGCCGGCCGCGGCAGGGGGTGACGGATGCCCGTCGAATGGCAGCCCGTACGGCAGTCACGCACACATGAGCTGGTGCTCCAGAGCATCGAGCAGCGGGTGTTCGCCGGCGAGCTCAAGGCCGGCGACCGGCTGCCGCCCGAGCGGGAGCTGGCCCCGGTCCTCGGCGTCAGCCGGTCCGCGCTGCGCGAGGCGCTGCGGGTGCTGGAGACCATCGGCGTACTGGTGGCGCAGCCGGGCCGGGGCCCGGACGCCGGGGCGCGCATCGTCCGTAACCCCGAAGGCGCGCTCGGGCGGCTGCTCAGGCTCCACTTCGCGCTCGGCAGTTACAGCCTGGAGGACGTGCTGGAGGCGCGCGTCGTCCTGGAACGCTCCAGTTTCGAGGCCGCGGCGCGGCACGCCTCCGCGGCGGACCTGGACGAGGCCGAGGCGTTGGTCCTGCGGATGGGGGAGCCGGACGTCGAGGTGCCCGAGTTCAACGACCTGGACACCCGGTTCCACGTGCGGATCGCCCGCAGTTCCGGCAACGAGCTGACCTCCACGCTCACCTCCGCGGTGCGCGAGTCGGTCCGGCCGCTGATCCTTCGCGCCCTGGAGGCGGCCGAGGACTGGCCGGCGACGGCCGCCGCGCTCAACGCGGACCACATCGAGCTGCTGCATCTGGTGCGTGCGGGCGAGGGTGCGAGCGCCGCCGACCTGGTCGAGGCGCACATCCGTGGACTGCACGGCACGCTGGTCGACGAGAAGCGCACCGCCTGACCCGCCGCCCGAGCCGCCGTGACGCCCCCCCGCCGGGGGCGTCACGGCGGCTTTTGCGTGGTGCGGCGTGCGGACGGACCGGGCCGTCCGACGCGGCGGACCTCTTCCGAGTTCCGGCTTGAGGATAGTATGGTCGGACCATAAAACGTACGGGCCGCGGACGCCGGACAGCCTGTACCGAACGGACAGCCTGCACCGAACATCACGCCGCACCGCCGCACACCGCACCGCCCGTGCCACACGCTGAGAAACGATCGGGGAGACCCATGCGCATCGGACTCTTCGCCACCTGTCTGGGAGACACGCTCTTCCCCGAGGCGGTGAAATCCACCGCGGTGCTGCTGGCCCGCCTCGGGCACGAGGTGGTGTTCCCGCCCGGGCAGACCTGCTGCGGTCAGATGCACGTCAACACCGGCTACCAGCGCGAACCCGTCCCGCTGGTGCGCAACTTTGCCGAACAGTTCGGAGACGCCTCCATCGAGGCGGTCGTCATGCCGTCGGGATCGTGCGCAGGATCGGTCCGTCACCAGCACGCACTCGTCGCCGAACGGTACGGGGACGCGGCGCTGCGCGCGGGTGTGGCCACTGTCAAGGCGAAGACGTACGAGCTGTCGGAGTTCCTCGTCGACGTGCTGGACGCCACCGATGTCGGCGCGTACTTCCCGCACCGGGTCACCTACCACCCCACCTGCCACTCGCTGCGCATGCTGAGGGTGGGCGACAAGCCGCTGCGGCTGCTGCGGGCCGTCGACTCGATCGACCTGGTCGAGCTGCCCGAGTCCGACGCCTGCTGCGGATTCGGCGGCACCTTCGCCCTGAAGAACGCCGACACGTCGACCGCGATGCTCCAGGACAAGATGCGCCACATCGCCACCACCGGGGCCGATGTGTGCACCGCCGGCGACTCGTCCTGTCTGATGCACATCGGCGGCGGACTCTCCCGCATCAAGTCCGGCACCCGCACCCTGCACCTGGCGCAGATCCTCTCCGCCACCCGCACCTCGCCGCATCTCCCGACGGAGGCAGCCCGATGAGCAGCACCTTTCTCGGCATGCCCGCGACCCCGCCCCGCTCCCCGTACGGGACCGGCAATCTGCGCGGCGACCGGAAGTTCCCCGCGGCCGCCCATGACGACCTGGGCAACGAACAGCTCCGCCGCAACCTCGGCAAGGCCACCCACACCATCCGCGCCAAGCGCCTCAACGTCACCGGCGAGCTGCCCGACTGGGAGGAACTGCGCGACGCGGGGTCGGCCATCAAGACCGACACCATGAACCGGCTGCCCGAACTCCTGGAGGAGCTGGAGCGCAAGGTCACCGAACGCGGCGGCACCGTCCACTGGGCGCGGGACGGCGGCGAGGCCAACGAGATCGTCGCGCGGCTGGTCAAGGAGACCGGGAGCGAGGAGGTCATCAAGGTCAAGTCGATGGCCACCCAGGAGATCGGCCTCAACGAGCACCTCGAATCCGTCGGCATCACCCCGTACGAGACGGACCTCGCCGAGCTCATCGTGCAGCTCGCCCACGACAAGCCCTCGCACATCCTGGTGCCCGCGATCCACCGCAACCGGGACGAGATCCGGGAGATCTTCCTCAAGGAGATCCCGGGTGTCGACCCCTCGCTGGACAACGTCCCCGCCCATCTCGCCGCCGCGGCCCGCGCCTATCTCCGCGAGAAGTTCATGACGACGAAGGTGGCCGTCTCCGGGGCCAACTTCGGGATCGCCGAGACCGGGACCCTGTCCGTGGTCGAGTCGGAGGGCAACGGGCGGATGTGCCTGACCCTGCCCGACACGCTGATCACCGTCATGGGCATCGAGAAGGTGCTGCCGCGCTACCAGGACCTGGAGGTCTTCCTGCAGCTGCTGCCGCGCTCCTCCACCGGCGAGCGGATGAACCCGTACACCTCGATGTGGACCGGTGTCACGCCCGGCGACGGACCGCAGACCTTCCATCTGGTGCTGCTCGACAACGGCCGGACCGCCGCCCTCGCGGACCGGATCGGCCGCGAGGCGCTCAACTGCATCCGCTGCTCGGCCTGTCTCAACGTCTGCCCGGTCTACGAACGCGCCGGCGGCCATGCCTACGGATCCACCTACCCCGGGCCGATCGGGGCCGTGCTCACCCCGCAGCTCGCCGGTATGCACGCAGCCAAGGACGACCCCAACAGTTCGCTGCCGTACGCCTCCAGCCTCTGCGGAGCCTGCTTCGACGCCTGCCCGGTCAAGATCGACATTCCGTCGCTGCTGGTCGAGCTGCGCCACCAGCACACCGAGCGGAGCGGGGCCACGACCGAGAAGCTGGCCATGAAGGCGGCGGCCGGAGTGATGAAGAGGCCGAAGCTGTTCACCGCCGCGCAGAAGGCCTCGGGCCTCGGCCGCGTCATCGCCGGCCGGGACAAGAGGATCTCGCACCTGCCGCCGCCGTTCAACGGCTGGAGCGACAGCCGGGACACCCCCGCCCCGCCCGAGCAGACCTTCCGGTCCTGGCTGGCCTCGGCCGAGGGAGCGGACACGATGCGGGCGGCCGCCGACGAGTACGCGCAGAACCGGCAGCAGGAGGAGGAGAAGTGACGACCGCTCGCGAAACGGTGCTCGGCCGCGTCCGGGACGCCCTGGCGCTCGCTCCCGTCGCCGACACCCCGGTCCCGCGGGCCTACCGCACCGGCCGGACCCTCCCCGACCAGGAGCGGCTGGCACTGTTCACCGACCGCCTCGTCGACTACAAGGCCCAGGTCCACCCCTGCACCGCCGACCGCACCGCCGAGGTCGTCGCCGAGGTGCTACGGGAGCGGGGCGCCCGCCGGATCGGGGTGCCCGCCGGACTCGACGCGCGGTGGCTCACCGGCTACGACGGCGAGGTGCAGCAGGACTCCGCCGACATCCCCGCGCCGCGGCTCGACGCCCTGGACGGAGTCGTCACCGCCTCGGCCGTCAGCTGCGCCGAGACCGGCACCATCTTCCTGGACGGATCACCCGACCAGGGCGGCGGGCGCTGTCCCTGGTGCCGGATCTGCACGTCTGCGTCGTCGATCTGTCGGCCGTGGAGGTGGGCGTCCCGGAAGCGGTGGCCCGGTTGGTTCCGGAGCGGCCGACGACGCTGATCAGCGGCCCGTCGGCCACCTCCGACATCGAACTCGAACGGGTGGAGGGCGTACACGGCCCCCGCACCCTGGCGGTCGTGATCCGCACGGACGCGTAGGGCGAGATCCGGCGATCCGGACGAAAGACCCCAGCGGCACGGGGGTGCGCCGGAGCGCACCCCCGTCCTCGCCGTCACCCGTGTTCGACGGTCACCGGCCCGAAGCCGATCCGGGTCGTCGCCGCGTCCTCGGACCAGCACACCTCGACCGTGTCCCCGTCGACGTTCACCCCGCTCACCACCGCGTCGAGCGAGGCCGCGTCCGGCTCCGCGCTCAGTGAGGCGAGCGCCACCAGCACCACCGTGCCCTCCGCGTCGGCGCCGAGCCGGGGCAGCACCGCCCAGTGCGTGTAGGCCGTGCCCTGCGGGGCCCGCACCTCGTCCCGGGTCTCCCAGCCGTGCAGTCCGTGCAGCGCCGACGTCACCTCGGACCCGGGGCCGGTCGCCCAGCCCGTCTGCTCCACCCGGGCGCCGGGCGGAGCGCCGACCACCCGGTGCACCCGCAGCTCGTACCGCCCGCGGACCGCCGTCACACTCTCCACCCGCAGGCCCGCACCATCGGCGCACCGCCCGCGAACACCGGGCGGTGCCAGGAGGCGGCCCAGCCCCAGCCGTCGGCCGCGCCCGCGCCCAGTGGGTGGATGGCGCGGCGGCCGCTGCGGACGCCCGCGACGATCACGGCGAGGTGGTTGTCTGCCGCGTTCGCCCGGGACGTGGGCCCGGTGACCGTCGAGTACGACTGACGGCTGTAGAGCGGGTCGTCCTGCACCGCCGACTCGCCCTCGTGCGGCCGGACATGGTCGCTGCCGTGGTTGTGCAGCCGTACGATGCCGTCCGCCCGCGTCGACTGGACGAGCAGCCCCGGCGCCGGCAGCGCGAGCACCCGGTCGGGCCCCTCGCTCGGCGACGGCTCCTCGGTGGCCGTCCACAGCGGGTGGTCCGCCGGGGCGAGCAGTGAGACGAAGGCCTTGGACGCCCAGTAGGGGGAGGCCGGGCCCGAGTAGGGCTGGAGCGTCGCGTCGTGCGGCCCGTGCCAGCCCAGACTGAGCAGCCCGTCGGTGCCGGTCGCGCCGCGGTCCAGGAAGTAGCGCAGCGCCCCGCTGATCACCCGCCGGGACGTACCCGGGGTGAGCGGGGTGTGCCCGGTGAGCGCGCCGAGCCCGACCGCCGAACCGGCTGCGAACCGGTAGGCCAGCGAGCGGCCGAAGTGGATCGGCGCACCGTCCCCGCCGAACAGCAGCGAGAAGCTCTCCAGGTGTTCGCTCAGCCGGGCGCCGTAGTGCGCGGTGAGTTCGGAGTCGCCCGACAGATGGGCGTCCAGCACGGGGTAGAGGTGCAGCGCCCAGCCGTTGTAGTGGTCGAAGGCGCGGCCGTCGCCGTCCGCGTACCAGCCCTGACCGCGGTACCAGCCCTCCAGCAGGTCCAGCGCCCGCTCCCTGGCACGGGCCGTCTCCGCGTCGCCGCGGCCCACCGACTCCAGGAAGCCGGCCACCGAGTAGGGGAACAGGTACCAGTTGTTCGGTGCGGGGGTGTGCCGCAGCGCGCCGCGCAGCCATTCCTCGGCGCGGTCCTGCACCGCCGGGTCCAGCCGGTCCCAGAGCCACGGCCGGGTGAGCCGCAGCCCGATGGCGACCGAGGCGGACTCCACCATGGGCTGGCCGAACACGGTGTGGTCGCGGATCAGCGGCCAGGACTCGGTGTCGTCCCGGCCCGGCGTACGGGTGCCGGCGGTGAGCCCGTCGGCGTACCGGTCGAGCCAGCCGTGCGGGTCCTTGCCGTCCGCGCCCGCGACCCGGAAGGCGGCGGCGAGGAACGTGCGCGCATAGCCCTCCAGACCGTCGGAGCGGACCCCGGACCCGGACGGCCGTCCCGGCAGGTCGAGCAGCGCGCTGCCGGGGGTTGCCCACTGCCAGGCGGCCTTCAGCAGCCCGTCCGCCGCCGCCTCCCAGTGCGCGCGGGTGTAGCCGGTGACCGGGCTCGTCGACCGGTCGTCGGCGGGGAGTTCCAGCGGGGAGTTCGGGTGCGGTCGGTTCATGCGAGGAATGCCAGCCTTTCGCGTCGTACGGGATGGGCGAAGCCGTCGCCCGCGGCCCAGCGCGCGGCCTCGCCGGTGGCCAGGTCGACCAGCCGCTGCCACTCGTTGCCCTGGGAGCCCGCGAGGTGCGGGGTGATCAGGGCGTTCTCGCACTCCCACAAGGGGTGGCCGGCCGGCAGTGTGTCGGGGTCGGTGACGTCGAGGATCGCCCGGATGCGGTTCTGGCGCAGGACGCCGGTGAGCGCGTCCTGGTCGACGACGGCCCCGCGCGAGGTGTTGATGAGTACGCCGTCCGGACGCATGGACATGAGCAGCTCACGGCTCACGAGTCCGCGGGTGGCGGGGAGCAGCGGGGTGTGGACGCTCACCACGTCGCTCTGTGCGAACAGTTCGCCGAGCCCCACCGGCCGCACCCCGAGCGCGGCCGCCTCCGCCTCGGAGACGTACGGGTCGTGCAGCAGGACCCGCAGGTCGTAGGGGCGCAGCAGCTCGATGACCCTACGGCCGATCAGCGAGGCGGACAGGATGCCCACGGTCCGGCCGTAGTTGCCCACCTCGGTGGAGGTGGCCAGCGAGTTGTCGCGGTGGTGATCCGCCCGGTAGTCGCGGGCCCGTTCCAGGACCCGCTTCCCGGACAGCAGGACCATCGCGACGGTGTACTCGGCGACCGGCAGGGCGTTGGCGGCCGCAGCCGACGACACCTCGATGCCGCGCTCCCAGCAGGCGTCGGTGATGTGTCCGCGGACGGTGCCGGCCGTGTGCGCCACGGCCCGCAGCCGTGGCGCCGCGGCCAGCGCCGCTTCGTCGAGGGGCGGACAGCCCCAGCCGGTGACCAGGAGTTCGGTGTCCGCGAGGACGGCGCGGGCCCGGTCGGTGGTGAAGTCGTCGAGCACCGGCAGCGGCGCGAGGTCGCACACCGCCGAGAGCGCGGCCAGCGACCGGGCGTCCAGCAGGGCGGCCGCGGCATCCGGTTTCATGGCGACGGCGGCACGCGGCCGGCGCCGGGCGGCAGGGGGGACAGGGGTGGTGCTGGGCATCTCTCTCCTGTGACGGGGATGAGGCGGGGGCGGTCCGGCTACTTGACGGCGCCCGCGGTGAGCCCTGACTTCCAGAAGCGCTGCAGCAGCGCGAAGGCGAGGATCAGCGGCAGGACCGCGAGCAGCGAACCCATGATCACCACGGGGTAGTACTCGGGCGAGACGGTGGCGGCACTGTTCCACGTGTACAGACCGAGACTGACGGGATACAGGTGCTGGTCGGACAGCATCACCATCGGCAGGAAGAAGTTGTTCCAGATGGCGGTGAGCTGGAAGAGGAACACGGTGACCAGACCCGGCCCGAGCATCCGCAGCGCGACCCGGAAGTACGTGGTCAGTTCCCCGGCCCCGTCCACCCGGGCCGCTTCGAGCACCTCGTCGGGGACGTATCCCCGGCTGAATATCCGGCCCAGGTACACGCCGAACGGATTGAAGAGCACCGGGATGAAGACCGACCAGAAGGTGTTCACCAGACCGGTGCCCGACGCCATCAGGTAGAGCGGCAGCGCCAGCACGGTCTGCGGCACCATCACCGCGGCGAGGACCAGCCCGAACAGCTTCTCCTTGTGTGCGAAACGGTACTTGTCGAAGGCGTACCCGCACGCGATGCTCACCAGCGCCCCGAGCGCCGCGCCGAGGACCGCGTACAGCAGGCTGTTGCCGTACCACCGGGTGTACAGACCGCCGTCCATCGCGAACAGGTCCTTGAGGTTCCGCGCGAAGGAGAAGTGGTCGAGCGACAGGACGTTGCTGCCGAACAGCGCGTCGCGGTCCTTGGACGAGGCGAGCACCAGCCATAGCACCGGCAGCAGCGTGTAGAGCACGGAGATGCCGACGACCAGGTTGACGACGGAGCGGCCCAGGAGCCGGGGCCGCAGGGTGGCGGCGGTGCGGGTGGGGCTCGTCGCGCTCATCGGGCGTCCTCCTCGGGGGCGTTGGCGCGGTTGGTCCAGCGGGTGACGCCGTAGGAGAGCGCGATCGTGCAGACCAGCAGGACGACCGAGGCCGCGGCGGCCAGCCCGTAGTTGTTACGGGTGAACGCGGCGTCGTAGATGTACATGCTGGGGGAGAAGCGCGAGCTGATCATCGGCGTCGCCTGGCTCAGCAGCATGGGCTCGGTGAACAGCTGCAGCGCGAAGATCAGGGTGAACATCGCGACCATCACGATCGAGGAGCGCACGAGCGGCGTCTTGACCTGGAGCGCGGTGCGGACCGGTCCGGCGCCGTCGACGACGGACGCCTCGATGACCTCGCGCGGCACGGCCTGCAGGGCGGCGTAGAAGACCACCATGTTGTAGCCGAGATTGCTCCACAGGGCGATGTTCACGATCGACGGCACCACCGTGTGCACCCCGAGGAAGTCGATCGTGATGTCGGCCTTGCCCAGCAGGTCGACCACCGGGCTCAGCCCCGGTGTGTAGAGGTAGAGCCAGATGACGGCGGCGATGATGCCGGGCACGGCGTGCGGCAGGAACAGCCCGAGCTGGCCCAGGAGCGCAGCCGCACCACGCCGGAGTCCAGCAGCAGCGCCAGCGCGAGCGCGCCGATCACCATCAGCGGGATGTAGATCAGGCAGTACAGGATGACGGTGCCCAGACCGCTGAGGAAGGTCGGGTCGGTCAGTACGGCGGTGTAGCTGCGCAGTCCGACGAAGACCGTGCGCTCCGGGCCGAAGCCGAGCCCCGGCTGGTCGTCGCTGAAGAAGCTGAGCCAGACCGCTGTGGCGACCGGGATCAGGAAGACGGTCACCAGAAGGATGAAGAAGGGGTCATCAGGGCGCCGGCCGCGCCGAGTTCACGGCGCCGGGCCGAGTTGCGGGCGGTGCGCGCGGATGTGGTCGGTTTCGGCGACGCGACGGACCCGGAGGCGCTCACGGGGGCGGAAGCCGGACTGGTGAGGGGGCTGGTCATCGGTGTCACCTGCCTCTCTGCTGCGGGGAAGGGGGACGGACTGCGGCTCAGCTGCTGTGCTCGGTGGTGGACAGGCCCAGTGCCCTGAGGTCGGGCATGGTGCCCTGCTGGGCCGCGCGCACGGCGTCGAGCACCGAGCCCTGGCCGCCGCTCACCCGGGCGAAGCCGTCCTGAATGACCTTCTGCGTGGCCGTCATGCGCGGCCCCCACGTCCAGCCGTCCCGGATCTTGTGCGCCTCCTGCTCGAACAGGGTGTAGATGTCCTGGCCGCTGTAGTAGCCGCGGTCGAAGGCCTTGCGGCCGACGGCGACGAGGCCGGGGGCGGCCGGGTACTGGCTGCTGGCTCCGCTGGAGAGCCGGGCCCGCAGCGCGTCGGGGTGCGAGACCTGCCACTCGATGAACTCCAGCGCGGCTTCCGGGTGCCTGCTGTTCTTCGTGACCGCGAAGGTGGATCCGCCGTGGGTGCCGAGCGCCGGATCGGCCGTGTCCCACTGGGGGAGCGGCGCGATGGCCCACTTGCCCTTCTGGCCGGGCCGGGCGTTCATCTGCGCGCCGGCGTCCCAGGCGCCGCTGAGCCGGACCAGGACCTTGCCGGCGCTGACCTGGGCGTCGTACTGCCTGCTGTCCACCGGGGTCATGATGACGAGGTCCTGGTCGATCAGCCGTTGCCAGTACGCAGCCACGCGGCGGCTCGGTTCGTCGGTGAGCGACACGTTCCAGGCGCCGGCGCGGGTGTCGAACCACTGGGCGCCGGCCTGCCAGGCGAACGCGGCGAACTGCGGCCCGCCGTCCGTGGCGAAGGCCGACAGCCACCGGCCGGGGGCCTTCTCCCGCACGGTCCGGGCCGTCTCCTCGAACTCCTGCCAGGTACGCGGGACTTCCAGTCCGTAGTGGGCGAAGAGGTCGGTGCGGTAGTGCATCACCATCGGTTCGACGTCGAGCGGGACGGTGAAGACGCGCTTCTCGAAGGTGGTCAGACCCAGCGCCTGGGGCAGCAGCTTGGCCCGCAGGCCGTCACTCATCAGGCCGGTGAGCTCCAGGGCGACTCCGTCGATGGCGAAGCCCGGGATCTGGGGGTACTCGATCGTCGCCACGTCCGGGGCGTTGCCGGCCCGCGAGGCGTTGCTGAGCTTCGCGTAACCGCCCTGGCCACCGGCGGGGATCTGCTGGAAGTCGACCTGGACGGTGCGGTGCGTCCGGTTGAACGCGTCCACCACTTCCTGGCTGCCGCGCAGGGCGGACCAGAAGGTGATGTGCGTGGCGTTCCGTCCGGCCTTGTTGCTGATGGTGCTGGTCCTGCTCGTGCTGTCCGACTCCGACGTCCCGCCGCTGCAGGCGCTCAGCGCGCCCGTCAGCGGCAGTGCGGCGATCGTGGCGAGCACGGATCGACGGCTCTGTCGACCGGGCATGGGCGCCTCCCGCGGCTCCTGGTTGAGGACACGGGGAATCCTGATCGGCTGATCGGTAGCGGTCAATAGATCGCTCAGAAGAAAATTGAAGCGGTCAAACGATCAGTCTGTGGCGGGGGTGCGCGCCTGCGCCGATCCACGCACCTTCAACTCGGGCAGCAACTCAGACCGGCGGACCGGACCGGCCGCACCGGCGGCGTCGGAGAGCCGGTGGAGCAGCAGTTCGGCGGCCGCCCTGCCGATCTCCGCCCTGGGCGGCGCCACCGCGGTCAGCGGGGTGCTGCCCAGCGCCGCGACCACGTCGTCGTACGCCACCACCGAGCAGTCCCGGGGCACCTGCACACCGCTCTCGGCCAGGCGTTGCACCAGCATCAGCGCGTCCACGTCGCCGTGCAGCACCGCGGCCGTGGCGCCGCGCTCGCGCAGCAACGCGGCCAGGTCGAGATCGAGCGGCTGAGCAGCGCCTCCGGACGGCGTGCCGGACACCGGCCCTGCCTCCGCCGGCCCCGGGCCGGGCACCGCGTCCGGTGAGCTCAGCACCACCGTCCAGTCCTCCACCTCGGGACGGTCGGCCGCGATCTCGGCGAACGCGGCGCGCACGGTGCGTGCGGTCGGGCTGTCGTCCCGGGCGGCCAGCACGATCCGCCGATGGCCCAGCGCCACCAGGTGCTCCACGGCCAGGTGCGTCCCGTACCAGTGATCGGTGCAGACCGAGTCCAGCGCGTGCAGGGCGCTGCCCGGCCGGGGCCGCCGCTCCATCAGCACGGTCGGCACATCCAGGTCCGCCAGCCAGCCGTAGTCCTGCTCCTCGGAGAGCGCGTTGCGCCACCGGGGGCGATCAGCAGTCCGCGCGCCCCGTCCGCCAGCGCCCGCTCCACCAGCGGCCGTTCGGTGCCGGCCGACTGCGGCGCGAGGTACAGCGCGATGCGGATGCCGGACTCCTCCAGCACGGTCCGGGCGCCGTGCAGCGTCTCGTACAGGTACGAATGCCGCTCCGGGACGACGAGGGCGACCGCGTCCCGCTCACCGGCCGGCTCGCCGTCCCGCGGGGCCGGCACGGCCGCGATCCGCGCCGGGTCCCGCACCGGCCTGGCCACTCCGTGTCCGCGCCGCAGCCGCCCCGCCCGGGTCAGCTCCTCGACATCCCGCCGCACCGTGACCACGGAGACGTCCAGTTCGTCGGCGAGCACGCTGACCTTGACCGCGCCCCGCGCCTCCACCACTGCCAGGATTCGCTGACGCCTGAGTTCAACCGGCTCCCGCATGCTGCTGGCCCCCTCGCCCTACCGCTGTGCGTTGTGCGTTTGAACGCTTCGTGTGAGCGCTTGGAGCGCAGCATAGCCATGCCGGTCCCCGGGCTCGGTGACAGCCGCAAATCACGGGGATTACCATCTATCCCTGGCATGGACACCCTCACTCTCTGGCAACTGGCGGCACTTGCCGCGGCATCCGCGCTCGTCGGCTTCTCCAAGACGGCCGTCAGCGGTGCCAATACGATCAGCCTCGCGGTCTTCGCGGCGGTACTGCCCGCCCGGGAATCCACCGGGGTACTGCTCCCGATCCTCATCGCCGGCGATGTGCTCGCCGTGCTCGCCTACCGGCGCCACGCGCACTGGCCGACGCTGCTGCGGCTCTTCCCGGCCGTCGCCGTCGGCGTGGTGGCGGGCACGCTGTTCATGATGTGGGCCGACGACGCCGCCGTACGCACGTCCATCGGCGCGATTCTCGTCCTCATGGCGGGCGTCACGGTCTGGCGGCGCCGCACCGGCGCCGGGAGCGGGGAGCCGTCGGCGGACGCGGGCCCGCCGACCGCGGCCGAGCGGCTCAAGGCCCGCTCGTACGGGGTGCTCGGCGGATTCACCACCATGGTCGCCAACGCGGGCGGCCCCGTCATGTCGCTCTACCTGCTCTCCGCGGGCTTCCGCAAGCTGGGATTCCTCGGCACCTCGGCGTGGTTCTTCCTGATCGTCAACACCTCCAAGGTGCCCTTCAGCGTGGGCCTCGGCCTGATCGACGCGCGGTCGCTGCTGCTCGACGCCGGCATGCTGCTGTTCGTGCTTCCCGGCGCCTGGATCGGCCGCAGCTGTGTGGACCGGATCAACCAGACGCTGTTCGAACGCCTGGTCATCGGCGCGACCGTCCTGGGCGGTCTCCAGCTGCTGCTGAACTGAGCGCGGCCCGCCCGGATCGCGGTGATCCGGGCGGGCCGGCGGGGACGGCGACCAGGGGTCAGATGATGCCTTCCTCGATCTCCGCCTGCTCACGCGCGTTTCCGTACGCCTTGGGGGTGCTGTACGAGCGACGCGCCACGAACCACCACACGGTGGCCAGGACCAGCACGGCGACCAGCGCGATCGACGCGTAGTTCATCGAGTCGATGGTGACCGGCGAGGACTGCGGCAGCAGGAACAGCACGGTCACGATGGAGACCCACACCACGGCGATCCAGCCGATCGGCTTCGACCAGCGGCCCAAATGCCACGGACCGCGCTCGAAACGGTCACCGGCGCGCAGCTTCAGGAAGATCGGGATCGCGTACGCGGGCGTGATGCCGATGACGTTGATCGCGGTCACCGCACCGTACGCGGTCGCGGAGTACAGCGACGGCAGGGCGAGCAGTCCGGCCACGATCACCGAGAGCCACACCGCGTTGACCGGCGTCTGGGTGCGGGCGCTCACCTTGCGCCACAGCGCCGAGCCCGGCAGCGCGTTGTCCCGGCTGAAGGCGAACACCATCCGGCTGGCCGCGGCGACCTCGGCGTTGCCGCAGAACAGCTGCGCGGCGATCACGATCAGCAGCATCGCCGTGGCGCCCGAGGTGCCCAGCGCGTCGATCAGGATCTGGGCCGGCGGTACCCCGGTGGCGCTGTCCTGGGTGCCCGCGTAGTCCTGGATCGCGAACGTCAGCCCGGCGAGCAGCACGAAGCCGGCCAGCCAGGAGACCCAGATCGAACGGACGATGCCGCGGGCCGCCGAGACCGAGGCGTTCGAGGTCTCCTCCGACAGGTGGGCGGAGGCGTCGTAGCCGCAGAAGGTGTACTGGGCCAGCAGCAGGCCGATCGCCGCCACGTAGAGGGGGTTCTCCCAGCCGGTGTCATTGACGAACTCGGTGAACACGAACGACGGCGACTGGTGGTGCGAGGGCACGATCGCCAGCACGGAGACGATCACCGCGACGCCCGCCAGGTGCCACCACACACTGATCGAGTTGAGCACGCTGACGAGGCGGACACCGAAGAGGTTCAGCACGGCGTGCAGAAGCAGGATGCAGGCAAAAATGATCATGGTCTTGCCGGGGGTGGGGGAGAACCCCCACTGCAGATTCATCAGTGCACCGGTGAACAGCGCGGCACCATAGTCGATACCGGCGATGGCGCCGAGCAGCCCGAGCAGATTCAGCCACCCGGTGTACCAGCCCCACTTACGGCCGCCGAGCCGGTCCGCCATGTAATAGAGCGCCCCGGAGGTCGGGTAGGCGCTGGTGACCTCGGCGAGCGCCATGCCCACGCAGAGCACGAACAGACCGACGCCGGCCCAGCCCCACAGCATCACCGCAGGCCCGCCGGTCGACATGCCGAAGCCGTACAGGGTCATGCAGCCGGACAGGATCGAGATGACGGAGAAGCTGATGGCGAAGTTGCCGAAGCCGCCCATCCTGCGGGCCAGCACCGGCTGGTACCCGAGTTCGCGCAGCCGCTGCTCCTCGTCCTGCGGCGCAGTGGCCTCGGCACCCGTCTGGGTCGAGGTGGATATGGACATGGAGAAACCTCCGTGAGCGGGGACGGTGCAGGGGACAGAGAGGGGCGGTGTTACCGGCTCAGCCGTGCGGTCCCCGGCCGGGGTCGCGGGCCGAGGCGAGGGCGCGGCCGCGGGCGCGCAGGAACACTTCCTCCGCGCCGCCGGGGTCCTTGGGCGTGCGGGTGCGGTACGCCCAGGGCAGCGAGGTGAAGTAGGGGCCGAGCTCCTGGAACACCGGCGCCGCGTCGGCGAACCGGAGAGCTCCCCACAGGGCGTGCGCCAGATGGTTGAGGTCGAGCAGGGTGTGGGTGGCCGGGGGTGTGCGGCGGAACCAGATCTCCAGGGCGCGTACGGCGTCGCGCTCCGCGTCCTCGGTGACCCAGTGCAGGTCCAGCGCCTTCTCGTGGCCGCGCTCCCGGCGGTAGCGTTCGACCCGCACATACAGCGGAAGGACATGGAGGGCGGACCCCTCGGGCGCCGCGGAGGCCGCCCACTGCACGAAGTTGACCGCTTCGGACAGGGCGCCGCCGGCCTTGCGCGCATAGACGAACTGGAGCATCCGGTGGTAGGCCTCGCGGTTGTACGGATCGCGCTTGTCCGCCTCCGCCAGCAGCCCCCACGGTCCGGGGAAGAGCATCGGACCCGGCGGATGCAGCCGGTGCTCCTCCAGCCTCTGGCGTTCGTCCAGTTGGGAGAGGGCAAGCAGGCACACCCAGGGCACCGGGTCCGCGGGCGAGGCGTGTGCGGCCGAGCGGCACGCCTCCCAGGCCTCCTGCCAGAGCTCCTGCGCGCGGTGGTGGCCCTCGCGATGGGCGCGGACGGTCCGCTCCACGACGACCCGGGCGTGCATCACGGCAGCCGCGACGCTCCGGGGCTCCTCGGTCAGCCAGGCCTGCACCGCGTCCGAGCCCGCGGCGACCGCTCCGAGCACCTGGGTGCGCTGGGTCCACAGGGTCCAGTCCGGGGTGCTCTCCAGCAGATTGCGCATGGCGACCCAGCGGCCGGTGCGTAAATCCTGTAACGCGGAACGGAGTTCGTTGTCGTGGCCGGCCGGATGGTAAACCGGCCGGAAATCACTGTTGGCCATGGACTGGCTCGGGGCATGGTGTCGGTCTCATCGATCCTCAAGAAACGTGGGGGGTGAAACAGCTGTTGAAATATGAACTGTTGCAAAGCGTCCGGTTGTTGCTCGGCGGTGAGTTTAGAGCCCGTTGCTCCGAACCCCGAACGATTCGTGGATCTTATTCAAGTCACTTGGGCAAACGGGAGGTTGAGCGCCGACAAGCGGTTGCGGACGCACGCTTTGCGGACGCTTGACGTAACTGCTGGGCTGCACCACCCTGGGTTTCCGTCACGAAGATCACGATTCCGTTCAAGCGCCGGAGCTTGCGTACCACTGGAGAGCCGATGACAGGTCCGGTACTCGCCGTGGACCAGGGAACCTCCGGGACCAAGGCGCTGGTGATCTGCCCCGAGCGGGGCGTGATCGGTTCCGCTTCCGCTCCGGTACGACCCCGGTACGGTCCCGGGGGACTGGTGGAGGCGGACCCCGCCGAACTGCTCGGTTCGGTCGTCGACGCGGGGACGCGGGCCCTGGCGGACGCGGGTGAACCGGTCGTCGCCGTCGGACTCGCCAACCAGGGTGAGACGGTGCTCGCCTGGGACCCGGACACCGGTCGGCCGCTCACCGACGCGATCGTCTGGCAGGACCGGCGGGCCGCCGGGGTGTGCGCCGAACTCGCCGGGCGCGAAGAGGAGCTCAAAGAACTCACCGGACTGCCGCTCGACCCCTACTTCGCCGCCCCGAAGATGGCCTGGATCCGCCGCGAACTGACCCGCGAGGGAACCGTCACCACCAGCGACTCCTGGCTGGTCCACCAGCTCACCGGTGCTTTCGTCACGGATGCGGCCACGGCCGGGCGTACCCAGCTGCTCGACCTCGACCGGGTCGCCTGGTCACCCGCGGCCCTGGACATCTTCGGGCTGGGCGGCGAACGGCTGCCGTCGGTGGTGGACGCGGCCGGAGTGTTCGGCACCACCACCGCGTTCGGCCCCGAACTCCCGCTGACCGGACTCCTCGTGGACCAGCAGGCCGCCCTGCTGGCGCAGAGTGCGCTGGCACCGGACGCCGCCAAGTGCACCTACGGCACCGGGGCTTTCCTCCTCGCCCGGACCGGTTCCGTACCCCGGCGCAGCTCCACCGGACTGGTCAGCTGCGTGGCCTGGCGGCTCGGCGGGCACACGAGCTACTGCCTGGACGGCCAGGTCTACACGGCGGCCTCCGCGGTGAACTGGCTCACCGGCCTCAAGGTGATCTCCGGGCCGGCCGACCTCGATCCGGTCGGCGGCTCGGTGCCCGATTCCGGGGGCGTCACCTTCGTGCCGGCGCTCGCCGGACTCGCCGCCCCCTGGTGGCGCGGCGACCTGCGCGGCTCGGTGACCGGGCTGAGCCTGGACACCACAGCCGGCCACCTGGTGCGGGCCCTGTGCGAAGGCATCGCCGCGCAGGTCGTCGAGCTCGCGGAAGCGGTGGCGGCCGATCTGGGCGCGCGGCCGGCCGTGCTGCGCGTCGACGGCGGACTGACCCGCTCCGCGCTGCTCATGCAGACCCAGGCCGACCTGCTGCAACGGCCCGTCGAGGTGTCCGCGCTGCCCGACGTCACCGCGCTCGGCGTCGGGGCCGTGGCCCGGCTCGGCCTCGATCCGGGGCTCCCGCTCCAGCAGGCCGTACCCGACTGGAAGCCGGCCGCGGTCTACGAGCCACGCATCGGCCCGGGCGAGGCGGCCGAGCGGCTGGCCGGATTCCGGGCGGCCGTCGCCACCCTGTTGGAGCGGTCGTGACAGCCGCCCGGGCGGCCCGATGACGCACCCCGTCACGACGGCCGGGCAGCCACGGCCCGACGGCCCCCCGTACGACGTCACGGTCACCAGGGCCGGGCAGCCACTGCCCGATGGTTCCCGTACGACGTCACGGTCATCGGCGCCGGAGTCGTCGGCACCGCGATCGCCCGCGAACTGGCCCGCTACCGCGTCCGGACCGCCCTAGTCGAGGCCTCGGACGACATCGGCAACGGCACGTCCAAGGCCAACACCGCGATCCTGCACACCGGTTTCGACGCGGTACCCGGTTCGCTGGAAGCCCGCCTGGTGCGCGAGGGACAGCGCAGGCTCGCCCGGTACGCCGCCGAGACCGGTATCCCGGTCGAACGCGTCGGCGCCCTCCTCGTCGCCTGGGACGAGGAGCAGCTCGAAGCGCTGCCCGCGCTGCTGGCCAAGGCCGAAGCGAACGGCTACCACGCGCCACGGCTGCTGGACGCCGGCCGGCTCGCCGCGCTCGAACCGCACCTGGGACCGGGCGCACTCGGTGCCTTGGAGATCCCGACGAGTCGGTCATCTGTCCCTGGACGACCCCGCTCGCCTTCGCCACCCAGGCCCTGCGGGCCGGCGTCCATCTGCACCTGGACTGCCGCGTCACCGACATCGATTCCGGCACGGACGTCCACACCCTGACCACCAGCCGCGGCCCGCTCCGCACTCGCCAACTGATCAACGCCGCCGGGCTGTACGCCGACGAGATCGACCGGCAGCTCGGAAACGACGTCTTCACCGTCACACCGCGCCGCGGACAGCTCATCGTCTTCGACAAACTCGCCCGCGACCTGGTCCGCCACATCCTGCTCCCCGTCCCCACCGCGGCCGGCAAGGGCGTCCTGGTGGCTCCGACCGTCTTCGGCAACGTCCTGCTCGGCCCCACCGCCGAGGACCTCGACGACAAGCGCGCCACCGAGTCGACCGGGGACGCGATCGCCCTGCTGCGGGAGAAGGGCCGCAGGATCCTGCCGCGGCTGATCGAGGAGGAGGTCACCGCCGTGTACGCGGGACTGCGGGCGGCCACCGGCCAGGAGGACTACCGGATCAAGGAGTACCCGGACCGGCGCTACGTCGCGGTCGGCGGCATCCGGTCGACCGGGCTGACCGCCTCCATGGCCATCGCCGCACACGTCACCGCCCTCCTCGCCCGGACCGGCATCGACCTGGGCGCCCCGCGGGAGCTGGCGCCCCTCACCATGCCCAGCCTCGGTGAGCGGGCCGAACGCCCCTACGCAGACGCCGCGCTCATCGCCCGGGACCCCGCCTACGGCACCGTGGTCTGCCACTGCGAACGCGTCACCGCGGGCGAGATCCGCGACGCACTGCACTGCGTGCTGCCGGCGCGTTCGGCCGAAGGGCTGGCCCGCAGGACGCGGGCCGGCAACGGCCGTTGCCAGGGCTTCTCCTGCGGGGCCGGTCTCCGCGCACTGATCGAGGGGGCCAGGTCATGACCCGCCGTGAGCGCACGCTCGACGTGCTGGTCGTCGGCGCGGGACCGGCCGGTCTCGGCGCGGCGGCCGAACTCGCCGCGTCCGGAGCCGGGGTCGAGATCCTGGAGCGCGAGCAGAGCGCGGGCGGCATCCCGCGCCACTGCCACCACCGCGGGTTCGGCAGCCGCCGCGCCACCGGCGGCGTGACCGGGCCCGAGTACGCCCTGCGGTGCGCGGCCGCCGCCGAACGGGCCGGCGCCACCCTGCGCACCGGCATCACCGTCACCGGCTGGGCCGGACCCCGGACTCTGGACGCCACCGGGCCGGGCGGACCGGAACGGATCACCGCCCGCGCCGTGGTCCTCGCCACCGGCGCCCGGGAACGCCCGCGCAGCGCCCGGCTCGTCCCCGGCACCCGCCCGGCGGGCGTCTACACCACCGGCGAACTCCAGCAGGCCGTCCACCTCCACCACCAGCACATCGGGGCCCGCGCCGTGGTCGTCGGCGACGAACCCGTCAGCCACGCCGCTGCCGACACCCTGCGCGCCGCCGGAACCGAGGTGGTCGCCCTGGTCACCGGCCATCCGCCGGCGCCCCTCGCAGCGCTGCGCCGGGGCCCCGGCGCGCCCCTCCTCACCCGCACCACCGTGACCGGTCTGACGGGCCGCGGGCGGCTCACCGGAGTCACGGTGCGCCACCACGACGGCCGCACCACGACCCTGCGCTGCGACACCGTGGTGTTCACGGGCGACTGGATCCCCGAGCACGAACTGGCCCGGCTCGGCGCCCTCACCCTGGACCCCGGCACCCGCGGCCCCGCCCACGACGCCTCGTACCGCACCAGCGGGCAGGGCGTCTTCGCCGTCGGGAACCTGCTGCACGCGGTGGAGAGCGCGGGCACCGCGGCGGCCGAGGGGCGCGCCGTGGCCGCTCCCGTGCGGCGCCACCTGGCCGCCGGGCCATGGCCCGCGGGCCGCGCCGCGATCGAGGTCGCGGCCCCGCTGGAGTGGATCGCGCCCAATCTCATCGGCCCCGACGGCGACCCGCCGCTGCACGACCGCTTCGTCCTGCGCACCGAGCGGCGGCTGACCACCCCGCTGCTCGTGGTCCGTCAGGACGGGCAGCAGCTGCACCGCCAGCGCCTCCTGCTGCCCGCCAGGCCAGGACACCCCTTCCACCTGTCCGCCGACTGGCTGGACCGGGCGGATCCGCACGGCGCCGCCGTGCGGATCTCGGTGCACTGACCGCGGCGGTCAGGCGTGGCTCACGGAATCAGCAGCCAGTCCGAACCGATCGCCGCCACCAGGCCGATGCCCAGCAGCCAGCTGCCCAGCCGGGTCCGGCCGTTCCTGCTGAGCTCGATCACGATCCCGCACAGGATCAGCGCCAGCCCGTACACCCCGACCACCAGGACGGAGGACCGGCTCGCGATCCGCAGCCCCAGAACGACCGCCATCGCGGCCATCCCGACCGAGGAGAGGACGATGCGCAGCCGTCTCGCCTGACGTGGCGTCAGCCTCGACTCCCCGGCTTCGGGTGCGGCTATCGGGGCGTCCACGGCCTGTTCCTGGTCAGAAGTGCTCATGAGCCGGGATGTTAATAGCTTCGCGCGGCCCTGTTCACCGCTCTCGGTCAAGGGCAGGGAAAGGACGCGCCCGCGGCCCCGCCCCACCACGCCGCTACCGGTCGCCGGTCCGCAGGCGCGGCGCCTCCACAGCGGCGTCGACCGGGCTCGCGCCCGGGTCCTCCACCCGCCCGGCCAGCTCCCGCGCCCAGCCGGCCAGCGCACCGACCCGGATCCCGTGCACCAGCTGATCCTCGGACGCGTCCCGGAGACGTCGGAGGCGTCGGCGTCCCCGGGCCCGGCGAACTCCGAAAGTGCCGCCGCGCCCCGCCGCAGCAGCCGCGCCCCGCCCGTCACGTTCCCCCGGGCGGCATGGGTCAGCCCGACAGCCAGCTGGGCCAGCCCGCGCCACAACTCCCGTTCCGCCGCGGGGCCCGACTTCCACGCGTCCTCGAAGACCTCGTGGGCGTGGAACGGCATCCCGGCGTCCAGCAGCCGCTGCGCCTCGCGCACGGTCTCCTCCGGGGAGCGGACCACACCCTCGGGCTGCCGCTCCACCCCCGGCGTTCCGTACGGCAAGGGGCGTCCCAGCCCGTCGCGGGGGCGCGCGTTGTGCGCCCGGCCCTCGGTGTCGCGGTCCCTACGAGTCTCGTCCACCCCCGATTGTGCCCGCACCTGCGGCGAACTGCCCGAACCCCTGTCGGTGGGCCCCGCGCACGACTAGTCTCGGAAGTTGTCCGTACCACTTTGGGGGAGGGTAGGCATGAAGCCGTCCCGGCCGTTGTACGAGCGCGAACCGGAACTCGCCGCTGCCGCACAAGCCGTTGACGCACTCTGCGGTGCGCAGGCAGCCGGCGGGCTGCTGATCTTCAGCGGCGAAGCAGGCATCGGCAAGACCGCGCTGCTGGCCGAGATCCAGGCCATGGCGGCAGACCGGTGCACCGTCTGGTCCGCACGCGGCGGCGAGACCGTCACCTCCGTGCCGTTCCACGTCGTGCGCCAACTGCTGCAGCCGGCACTGGACCAGTTCCCCGCCGATGACGTACGGGCCCTGTTCGGCGCCTGGTACGAGATCGCCGCACCGGCGCTGGGGCTCGTCGAGCCGACCGGTCCGCAACCCGATCCGCAGGGTGTGCGCGACGGTCTCGACTGGGTCGTCTCACGGCTCGCCTCCCGGCTGAGCCACCGCCCGCTGCTGCTCGTCATCGACGACGCGCACTGGGCCGACGGCGAATCCCTGGCCTGGCTGGCCTCGTTCACCGCCCGGCTCGGTGAACTGCCGGTCCTGGTCGTCCAGGCGCACCGGCCCGAGGAGCTCGCGGCCCGGGAGTCGGAGCGCACCGCCGCCGGTGGTCATCCGGCGCAGGTACGGGTCGCGCTGCGGGCCCTCACACCGGACGCCACCGCCGAACTGGTGCGGGCGGGTCTCGGGGACCACGCCGACGACCCGTTCTGCCGTGAGGTCTGGGCCGTCACCGGCGGGAACCCGTACGAGGCGGTCGAGCTCGTCGCCAAGGTGCAGGACCGTGAACTGGCCCCGCTGGAGGAGTCCGCCGGGCTGCTGCGCGAACTCGGCGCGTCGGCCCGCGGCAGCGGACTCGTCGCCCGGCTGGAGCGGCTGGGCACCAACGCCAACAGGTTCGCCTGGGCCGCCGCGGTCCTTGGCACCGACATCTCGCAGGACCTCGCCGCCACCCTCGCCGGGATGAGTCCCGCCGAGGCGGCCGACTGCACGGCCCGGCTGCGCGAGGCCCGCATCGTCAGCGGCTTCGACCCGCTGGAGTTCGTGCACCCGCTGATCGCCACCGCCGTGTACCGCTCGATTCCGCCGGCCACCCGCACCGCCATGCACGGCAGGGCCGCATGGGCGATCACCCGGGCCGGCCTCGGTCCCGCAGCGGCCTCCCGCCACCTGCTGGAGGTCCATCCGGACGACGACCAGGAGCTGGTCGAGCAGCTACGGGCGGCCGCCAACCAGCACCTCGCGGTCGGCGCCCCCGAAGCCGCCCGCCGCTGCCTGGAACGCGCCATGCAGGAACCCCCGCGCCACGACGTGCGCGCCACCCTGCTCTACGAACTGGGCTGTGCCACGCTGCTCAGCTCCCCGCCCACGACGGTGCAGCACCTGCGGGCCGCGCTCGACCTCCCGGGTCTCGCCGACGACCTGCGGGTCGACGCCACCTACCGGCTCGCAGCCGCGCTGTCCCACAACAACCAGCTGAAGGAGGCGGCGCTCGCCCTCGCGGCCGAGGCCGAGCGCACCGCACCCGGCCCCGGCCTGATGCGCCTGCAAGCCGCGCACTTCCTCTGGGAGGGCATGCAGGCCGCCGAGGAGGACGGACCGGGCCGCTCCCGTCGGCTCGCCGCCAACGCCGACCACCTCGCCGGCCGGGACAACGCCGAGCGGGCCCTGCTCACGCTGCGCGCCTTCGACGCCATGCTGCGCGGCGAGAACTCCCAGCTGATCGTGGACCTCTGCGAACGCGCCCTGGTCAACGGCCATCCCGCCCGCGGCCTCGGCTGGACCGACACGGAGTGGGGCTTCGAACTCCCCACCTTGCTCGGCATCACCTACGCCTTCACCGACCAACTCGACCGTGCCGAGGAGCTCTTCGGCGAGGCGGTGCGCGCCTTCGAGATCTCCGGCTGGAGCGGCGCCCATCTGGCCTTCGCCCACACGCTCCTCGGCCTGGTCCACCGCCGTCGCGGCCGACTCGCCGAGGCGGAGGGCTTCCTGCGTGAGGGGCTCCGCCTCGCCGACCGTGTCGGCAGCGGACTGCCCGTCCACTGGGACGCCGCCTGCCTGCTCATCGACACCCTGCTGGCCCGGGGCCGGATCACCGATGCCCGCAAGATCGCCGACCAGTACGACTTCGGTCAGCCCTACCCCAGCGCCATGGTGCTGCCCGACGCCCCGTGCGTCCGGGGCCGTCTGCTGCTCGCCGAAGGCCGTACGAAGGAAGCCGTCTCGGAACTGGAGGCGGCGGGCCAGTCCCTCGAACCCCGCGGCAGGTTCAACGGCATCTGGGGCCCGTGGGCCGGCGACCTCGCCCGCGCACTGGCCGACGACGACCGGGTCCGCGCCGCCCAGCTCGCCAACTCGGCCCGCGTGCACGCCGAACGCTTCGGAACGGAGACCGCGATCGGCGAGGCCCTGCGCTGCGTCTCGCTCTTCGCCGGCCCGGAGGAGGCCGTGCACCTGCTCCGCGAGGCCGTCCGTCATCTGGAGGCGTCGCCGTCCGGCTACGAGCTCGCACTCGCCCTCGTCGACTACGGCGTCGCGACCCGCTCCCCGCGGGAACTCGCGCGGGCGCACAAGCTGGCCACGGCCTGCGGCGCGGAATCCCTGGCGGCCCGCGCCCAGCAGGCACGGGCGTCGATCCGGTCCACCGAGTGAGGTAATGTTTGTCCTGCGCAGCCGCCCGGCGAAACCGGGGGGAATCGCAGCGGGACGTGGCGCAGCTTGGTAGCGCACTTGACTGGGGGTCAAGGGTCGCAGGTTCAAATCCTGTCGTCCCGACTCGAAAGAGTCGCAGGTCAGGGCCGGTTTCGGAGAAATCCGAAACCGGCCCTTGATCAGTTCTGGGGACAGTTGGGGCCTGAGCCCTTGACCGGCGTCGGCGAATCAGGTCGGTCCGGAGCGCCGGTGGTCGTGGCGGCGCTGGTCTCGTGGGGGAGTCTCCCGATCCCGACACGGAGGGACCGCATCCACGTCCTTTTTCCCGACGGGACCCCCGGGGACGGTGACACGGTCACGCGCACGTGGCGCCCGGCGTGTGCCGGACGCGACCGGCGCCGTCGTGCGCTTTGATCGTGCGGGAAGGTTCCCCGCCGCGAAGGCAGCCGGCCGGGCCACAGATCATCGAGGGAGCGCCCGGCATGACCGAGGAAGAGTCCGGCACCCCCCACTGGCTGTTCGGCGATCAGCTCGGCCCCCATTTCGTCGATCCGGCACGCGGCGGTCCGCACCGGGACACGCCGCTGCTGATGATCGAGTCCAGGGGCGTCTTCCGACGGCGGCGGTTCCACCGCGCCAAGGCACACCTCGTGCTCTCGGCGATGCGCCACCGGGCCGCCGAGCTCGGTGACCGCGTGCGGTACGTCAAGGCGGACACCTACCGTCAGGGCCTGCGCGAGGCGGTGGGGGACGCCCCGGTGACCGTGCACCACCCGACGTCCCACGCTGCCCACGCATTCGTAGGCACGCTGCCCTCCGTGCGCGTGCTGCCGGCGCGTGGCTTCCTCGTGACGCACGACGAGTTCAGGGCCTGGGCGGACGGCCGCGGAACGAAACACCTCCGTCAGGAGGACTTCTACCGCTGGGTGCGGCAGACCCACGACCTGCTGATGGAGGGTGACCGCCCCGCCGGCGGCCGGTGGAACCTGGACCACGACAACCGGCAGCCCCCGGCTCGTGGCGCCACCGACCTGGGCGTACCGGCGCCCTACCGCCCCCGTGAGAGCGAGATCGACGACGAGGTGCGGTCCGACCTCGACCGCTGGGTGCGGGACGGCGACGTGGAGTTCCTCGGCGACGACGGTCCGCGCGGGTTTCCGGCCACGCGCCGGGAGGCACTTGCCGCGCTCCGTCGCTTCGTGGAGCGCCGGCTCGTCACGTTCGGCGCACACGAGGACGCGGTCCTGTCCGGGGACGCGACGATGAGCCACAGCCTGCTCTCCACGTCGCTCAACCTCGGACTGCTGGACCCCGCCGAATGCGTCGAGCGGGCGCAGGAGCGATGGCGGGCGGGCGAGGTGCCGCTCAACAGCGCCGAAGGGTTCGTGCGGCAGATCGCCGGGTGGCGCGAGTTCGTCTGGCACGTCTACTGGTACTTCGGCGAGCAGTACCGCACGAGCAACGTCCTGGGCCACCACGGGCCGCTGCCGGAGTGGTTCGCGGAACTGTCCCCGGACGGCACCGGGGCGAACTGCCTCTCCCACGTCCTGGAACAGGTCAGGACGACAGGCTGGACACACCACATCCCCCGCCTGATGATCCTGGGCAGTTTCGCCCTCCAGCGGGGCTGGGAGCCACGGGCCGTCACCGACTGGTTCCACCGCAGCTTCGTCGACGGCTACGACTGGGTCATGGTCCCGAACGTGGTGGGCATGTCGCAGTACGCCGACGGGGGACGCATGACCACCAAGCCCTACACGTCCGCAGGCGCCTACATCGACCGGATGAGTGACCTCTGCGGCCCCTGCCGGTACAAACCGTCCGTACGGGTCGGTGAGGACGCCTGCCCCTTCACCGCCGGGTACTGGAACCTGCTGCACCGCCACCGCGACCGGTTCGAACACAACGCGCGGATGACCCGGGCGGTGCGAGGGCTGGACAGGCTCCGCGATCTCGACGCCCTGCTGGAACAGGAACGCGGCCGCCGCGACTGACAGTCAAGTCGTAGAAAGGAAGGCAAGGCACGTGGACCAGCCGCCGGCGGAATCCGCCCCGGGGGAGCCCGAGCAGCAGGCGCTCTTCGACTGGTCGGGCATCGCACCGGAGCCGCACGCGCCGTCGGCGTTCCGGGACAGCCCGCAGGCGCGCCGGATGCTCGACGTGCGGGAGGTCTACGCGGAGCCTGCGGCACTGGACTCCCCGCGCGGCCGGCAGATCATGGCCGGGCTGCCGGGGGTGCGGGTGACCGAGGTCGCGAGCCACTGGCGTATCCCCTCCCTCCACGGGAACGACGGCAACATCGCCCGATGGGTCCGCATCAAGACGGAGACGCTCGTCCTCGGGGTGAAGCGCACACTCCTGACGCGCCCCAACGGCAGGTCGGCCGACTGGATCGCTCCCGGGCCCTCCAACGGGTGCGCGATGGCCTGCGCGTACTGCTACGTCCCCCGTCGCAAGGGCTTCGCCAACCCCATCACGCTGTTCACCAACATCGAGGCGATCGTGGCCCATGTCCGCGGCCACGTACGGGCCCAGGGCCCCAAGACGGAGCCCAACCAGTGTGATCCCCAGGCCTGGGTCTACGACATCGGTGAGAACGGCGACTGTTCGGTGGACGCCCTGGTCTGCGACAACACCGCAGATCTCGTCGCCGCCTTTCGCGGCCTGCCGACGGCGAAGGCCTCCTTCGCGACGAAGTTCGTCAACCCCGACCTGCTCGCACTCGACCCGCAGGGGCGGACCCGGGTGCGCTTCTCCCTCATGCCGCCCGACGACGCCCGGCTGCTGGACATCCGCACCAGCCCGATCGCCGAGCGGATCGCCGCGGCCGCCGACTTCCTCGACGCCGGCTACGAGGTCCACTTCAACCTCTCGCCCGTCGTCCTGCGACCGGGATGGCAACGGGACTGGACCGACCTGCTCACGCACCTCGACGATGTCCTGCCCGACCGGGTGAAGCGGCAGGCGGCGGCCGAGATCATCATGCTGACCCACAACCGGTCGCTGCACGAGGTCAACCTGGGCTGGCACCCCCGCGCCGAGGAGGTGCTGTGGCAGCCGGCCGCCCAGGAGAGCAAGCGCTCGCAGAACGGGGCCCTCAACGTCCGCTACTCCCTGGAGATCAAACGGCAGTCACTGACACGCATCCAGCAACTGCTGGCCGCACACGCGCCGTGGCTGCGCGTCAGGTACGCCTTCTGAGGCCCGGCGGGCTCACCCTCTCCGGCCCTTCGGCGGATGCGGAGTCGGAAGGGCAACGCGCGGGCCGGGCGGAGCCCGTTCCGGAGGAGGTGATGGCCGGGCTGTCAGCGAGCACGGCGAATACGGATGGGCCCCCGGGCCCGGTCCGGGTCGACCGGCTGACCGGCCTGGGTGATCTCCGCCTCGCCGGCCGCGACCAGACGCCGGGCCGCGCGACGGGCCGGTTCCATGAGGGCGCGCCAGCCGTCGTCGTCCTGCGTGTACACCGCGCGTGCGGCGTCGGAGGGACAGATCGTCGCGGTCGGGCCGCGACGCTCCAGCAGCTCCAGGATCGCCCGCTCCAGACGCCGGTCCATGCCGTGTTCGCTGTCCGTCACACGCCCAGTCTCCCACCGGCAGCGGGGCGGCGCCGCAGTGCAGAGGGGCCGAGACCCTCGTTGCGGTTCAGCGGCGGTGGCGCAGCCGCAGCGGGAGGTAGACCACCAGGGCCGCGAGGAACGCCACACCGTAGGCGAGGTCGGCGTGGTGCAGCGCCTTCGCCACCGGGCCCACGTACAGGCTGGTGCTCATGAACGGCACCGCGGCGGCGAAGGCGACGGTGAAGGCGGTGAGCGCGGGCCACCACGGCTGCCCGTGAGCGCTCTCGGCGGCCAGGTCGACGGGGGCGCCGCCACGGGCCCTCGCCCGCACGATCCAGTCGACGGCCACGATCGCGACGAACCCCGGGATCCAGTAGCCGACCATGAGCAGCACGTTCTGGAAGCGCGTGGTGGTGTCGGCGGCGTGCATCCACAGGACGAGCGGGAAACCGAGGGCGGCCGCGAGTGCCGCGGCGAGCGGACGCGGCAGCCGGACCCCCATGGTCTGCAACGCCAGTGATCCGCTGTAGTCGTTCATGGCGTTGCTGCACAGCGCGGCAAGTGCCACGGCGAGCAGCCCGAACGCGCCGAGGGCGCCGCCTCCCAGAAGCGTGTCGATACCTCGCGCGGTCTGGTCGGTGAAGACGGACGCACCCCACAGGCCGAGAGTCTGAACGGCCACGAAGGAGACACTGATGCCGAGCAGCGTGCACCAGAACATCCGCGGCCGGGAGGCGGTGCGCGGCAGATAGCGGCTGAAGTCGCTGGCGTACGGCGCCCAGGAGAGCGCCAGGCTCAGGGCGATGGTGCACGTCAGGACGAACGCGCCCGCCCGGTCGGCGCCGTGCACGGAACCGCTGGTGGCGGGGTGGACACCGTGCAGGAGCTTCGCGGAGAGCACGGCGAAGGCGGCGGCGAGAGCGAAGGTCATCACGGTCTGGAGCCGGTGGATCACCTCGTACCCCAGTACGCCGAGCGCGCCCTGGGCCGCCATCATGACCAGCACTCCCAGCCAGAACGGCCAGCCGCACAACTGGGCCAGCGCGTCCCCGCCGAACAGTCCGATCAGCGCGTCCCAGGCGATGGACGACAGCCACTGCAGCGCGCCGGGCAGTACCACGCCCCGTCCGAACGCGAGTCGTGCGAGAGGCAGTTGAGCGGCGCCGGTCCGGCTGCCCCAGGTACCCAGGTACGCGGTGGGGACGGCGCCCACGAGTGTGCCGAGCACGACGGCGGTGAGGGCCGTGGCGAAGTCCAGGCCCAGGGCGATACCGACGGTGCCGGTGAAGACGCCGGTCATCGTCAGGTTGGGGGCGAACCAGACAGTGAACAGCCGGCCGGGTCCGCCGTAGCGGCGGTCCTCGGAACGGGGGCTATCCCGTGTGCCTCGATGCGCAGATCGCCGGGGGCGGTGGGCATGCGCCCGTCGAATGCGGGTCGTGGGTCCACGGCTGTGCGCTCGTGCGGGGCGTACGGCAACGACATGAAGACATCCCTCCGCCAGTGCTAACTGGTTCAGGTTCGACGGGTGTGTTCTCAGCCCCCGTATGGGGCACCCCGTGTCCGGTTCGGCGGCCAGGATAGCCGGGCCTGCGCGGATGCCCGTGCGGCGGGGTCGCCGACGGGTGGCTGCGCGGGCGCGGGGCCGCGGGCCGCTCAGCTGAAGAGCTTGGCCACGTAGCCGGAGAGGTTGGCCGTGGTGCGCGCGATCTTCTCCTCCAGCGTCAGCGACTCCTCGAAGCGCGCGCCCGAGGCCACGGCCTTCTTCCCCCGCACGTAGAGCGAGCAGGCCAGGTCGGTGCACATGTAGAGGCCGACCGAATTGCCTTCGCGCCCCGCCGTTCCGGTCTTGCGGGCGGTCATCAGCGAGACCCCGCTGCCCGGGTGCGTGGTGAGGCAGAGCGAGCACATGCTCCGGTGGAGAAAGCCGCGCTGCTGGGAGGGGAAACGCAGTGAGATGCCGGTGAGCCTGCCGTCGTGCTCGGTGACGATGTAGCTGCGCCCGGGGCGGAGAGGTCACGCCAGCCGAGGAAGTCGAGATCGTCCCACGGCTGCTCCTCGAGATCGCGCGGCAGTGGCAGGCGCTTGGCTTCTCCCTTGGAGCAGTTGACGAACGATGTGCGGATGTCCTGCTCGGTCACGGCCTTCATACCGACGACGCTAACTCTGCCTATGACCCCTAGGCAAATGATTAATAAGCTTAGGGGTGTGCCTGCGTACTCTCGGTGAGACGTTCAGCCGGTGCGCGGGCGGGTGCTCGATGCCGAGATCGGGGCGCCAGGCCGCGAGGATCTGCGCCGACGGGTCGAACAGCGAGGCCGGCAGGGCCTCGGGCCGGGTCCACTGCCAGGTGCTGATGAGGTGGGGTTCGGTCACCCGGGGGCTGCCCGACTCCAGGACGACGAGGGCGGCCATCGTCACCCGGTTGATGCCGGCGACGGCGTCGTGCAGCATCGCGAAGACGCTCATGTCGCGCTCGGCGACCGCCAGCCCGGTCTCCTCGCGGAGCTCCCGTACCGCTGCCGCCGCGATGGACTCGTGCGTCGGGTCGACCTTGCCGCCGGGCAGCTCCCACGTGCCGCTGTGGTGCCGGCCGAGCAGGATGCGCCCCTGCGGGTCCTGCACGATCACGCCCACGCCCAGCGCGGCCTGGGCCAGTGGCGGGCGGGAGTTGCGGGCGGGTACCTGCGCCGCGTCGCTGTCCATGATGCTCCTCGGAGTGATCGGGGGAGTGATCGGTGGGGTCCGTACGAGGAGCGAGCCTACGGGCGCGCCCGGGCCGGGGACTTCAGCAACCGGCCAGCCGCAGCGAGGTGTCCGAGATGCCGAGCCGCACGGTCTGACCCCACGTCAGCTCCAGTGCGTCCGCCTCCATGCCGTCGCCGAAGACCACCACCCGGTCGGACTCGACGGTCAGCCGCAGCCCGTGGCCGCGGCCCAGCTCGCCCGAGACCAGCGAGGTGCCCGTGACGGGTGACGGCCAGGCCTCCCGGACGAACCAGAGCAGCCGGGCGTCGGTGGGGGCCGGCAGCGCCAGCGGGCTGCGGCGTTCCTGCCACAGGGACCGGAGCCACCCGGTCGCGCCGGTCCCGGTGCCGACCAGGACGCCGGACGAGGCCTGCGGCTCGGCGGGGGAGTCCGCCACGTCCGGGCCGAGCCGGTAGCGGGCGGTCTGGTGCCCCGACGGACCGAGGTAGATCTCGTTGAGGGCGAGCAGCCGCTGCGTGTCGTCGGCCACCGCCTCGACCATGGTGAGTTCGTCCGCCGAGGCGCCCGGAGCCACGGCCGCCCGCAGCAGCGCGCCGGCGTCCGAAGGCCGGTGGCGGACCAGGACTCCCGGATTGCGGCCGGGATCGGTGTCGATGCCGACCACCGGCTGGCCGGCGAGGTACTTGGCGGCGTTGGCCACCAGTCCGTCCTGCCGACCACGACCACGACGTCCTCTGGTGCGAACAGGAACCGGTCCAGGTCCTGGCGCTCCACCCGGGACTGGCGCCACTGCAGCGGCACGGCCGCCGCCACATCGGCGAGCGCCTGCCGGGTCCGCTCATGCCGCCGGGCCACCTCCTCGATGGACCGGCCCCGGCTGGAGAGGAAGAAGGCCGCCTGGCCGTGGGTGCCGTGCCGTGCGAGCAACTCCTCGTACTCGGTGGTGCGGTGGACCAGGACGGCTCGGGGGGCCAGGCTCATGCCCGGGTCTCCGGTGCGGGCCGGCCGAGCTTGGTGAGCAGGCCGGTGAGGACGTCGGGCGACAGGGTGAGGCTGTCGATGCGCGGCAGGTTCTCGGCGAGCCGGGTGGCTGCCAGTGCGTGCAGGGTCGTGGCCGGCACCTCTCCGTGCACCCGCAGCCAGGCCGCCTGGGACTCGGCGCGGGCCGCGCCGACCTCACGGGCCGCTTCGGCCTCCGCGCGGGCGATCCGCACCTTGCGGGCCGCTTCGGCCTCGGCGCGCACCCCGTCGGCTGCCGCGTTCTCCTCGGCTTCGCGCCGGGTGTTGGTGCCGCGCTGCTCGACCAACTGCTCTTCGCGGCGGGCGAGTTCGATCTGGCTGGCGAGCTCGTTCTCGGCGATGGTCCGCTCGCGCTCGACGGCCACGGCCCGCCGTTCGTACGTCGCCCGGTCGGCCTCCTGCTGGATCTGTTCACGGGCGGGCGTGCGCAGGGCGCGTTCCACCTCCGCCTCGGGCCGGATGGCGACGACGCGTACCGCCACGACCTCGATGCCGGTGGCGGGCAGCCGCGGCTCGTCGGCCAGGCCGGCGGCGACCCTGTCGCGCACCGCGGCCACACCGTCGACCAGGGCGCCGGCCAGCGGGGTGCGGGCCAGCACGTCCAGGGTGTGCTGCTGGGCCGTCCCGGTGAGCAGCGTCGCGATCTGCTCCAGCGGGGCGCCGCGCCAGACGCCGGAGTCCGGGTCGACGGAGAAGTCCAGGCGCGCGGCTGCCTCGGCGGGATCGCTGATGCGGTACGTCACGGTGGCCTGCACGGTGACGTCCTGGAAGTCGGCCGTGCGGGCGTGGAACGCCATGGCCAGCTCCCGGTCGTTGACCGGGACTTCGGAGAGCGCGGCGCTGAGCGACCGGTACCAGAAGCTCAGACCCGCCCCGTCATGGGCGAGCCGGCCGCGCTTGTGGTGGCGGATGTGGGCGGTGGGCGCGGAGCGCAGATGGCGCCAGCCGAAGCGCCTGGTGATGTCGGCCATGATGGGACCCCTCGTTCTCGTCATCACGACGATAATGGGGCAGCCGCATATCGTCAAGGGGACGAGAAGGGGGCTCTCGCCTCCCTCTCACGGGCCAGGAACCTGGCGGGAACTCGCCCCCGCCGTGCACCGCCAGATCGGCGCCGTTGATGTAGTGGGCCAGCCCGCCCGCCAGGTACAGGCAGGCGCGTGCCACGTCGTCCGGCACGGCCATCCGCCGCATCGGGATCACGCCCGCCACCGCCGCGCCCTCGTCCGGGCCGTACACCGCTGCCGCGGTCCCGGTGCGGATCGGCCCGGCCGTGATGTGGTTGACGCGCACCCTCGGCGCCCATTCGAGGGCCAGCGCCCGGGTGAGCCCCAGCAGTCCGGCCTTGGCCGCGGTGTAGGCGGCCGTGCCGGGCTGCGGCGCGTGTGCGCTGACGCTGCCGATATTGATGACCGAGCCGCCGGTGTCCTGGCTCTGCATCACCCGGTTCGCCGCCTGCGCCGTATGGAACGGGGCGAGCAGGTTCAGCGCGACGACCTTCTCGACGAACCGCGGTGACACGGTCGCGGCCTCGGCGTCGGGGAGCCGCCCGCGTTGTTGACCAGTACGTCCAGCCGCCCGTAGCGCGCCACCGCGGTCTCCACCAGCGCGGCCGCCGCCGCCGGGTCCCGGATGTCGGTGGCCCGGAAGTGCGCGGTGCGGCCGCCGGCCGCGGGCAGCGACCGGGGCTCACGGCGCCCGCAGACGAGCACCTGGGCGCCGGCCGACAGGAAGGCCCGGGCGATCGCGGCGCCGATGCCCTTGGTGCCGCCGGTGACGATCACCGCCCGCCCGGAGAAGTCCACAGGGTTGCCGATGTCCATGATCCGCCTCTGCTGGTGCCGGGTGCGCCGCTTGCCGGGACCTGGTCAATCTACCAATCGTTTGTTTGGTGGTGAAGATGCCGAGCCGGTACGGGCGGCGGCCGTTCCCGGCCCGAACCGCGGCCGGCCGGCGACTTCGCGAGAAGTCGCCGGCCGGCCGGATGGCGCGCCGCCCCCGTCCCCACGGTGCGGCGCGGGCGGGCCGTCGTCATCCGCTCGGACGACGACCCACGTCTGTCAGGACCCGGACGCCGACGCGTCCAGGCCGAGTGCGGGAAGGACCGCGCCCTCCACGAAGCGGATGAGAAAGGTCTCATCCGCGTGGGTCCCCGCCAGCATCGGCCGGGCGCGCATGACGCCGAGCAGCTGGGTGGAGACGAACTCCCTCGCGGGGTTGTCCGCCGCCACCTCGCCACGCTCCACGCCGCGCTTGACCATGGCGTCGATCGCCGCCATCTCCGGAAGGATCAGCGCCTCGCGCAGCGCGCACAGGAGCTCCGGGCTCTGCAGGGCGGCATGACTCAGGGCCAGCATCAGTGAGGTGTCGCGGCCGGAACCCACGCCGATGACCCGCGCCGCCTCGCGCAGGTCTCCCGCGAGTGTGCCCGTGTCGATCCGCGGCAGCAGGCCCCGCCGGGTGCCGTGCAGGGCCGCGACCACCAGCTCCGGCTTGGATCCCCACTGGCGGTACAGGGTGGATTTGCCGCAGCGGGACCGGGAGGCGACGCCCTCCATGGTCAGCGACTCGTAGCCGTTCTCTCTGAGCATGTCGAGCACGGCCGTGTAGAGCTCCTGGGCCCGCTCCGGCGTGATCTTCGAGCGGCGCGGCGTGGGGGCCGCCTCCTGCTCGGTTTCCTGCGACGACATGCGCTTTCCCTCTCTGCGACTCTGCGACGAGGTCCATCGATACGCCAGTGTACCGATACGCGAGTGTTCCGATACGTTCGCGTATCGGTACACTGGCGTATCGATACGGCATGGACCGTTCCATGCCGCCGTAACAGCGCTTCGTCAGTAAGGGGCACCGGGTGATGCACACCGGTAGCAAGCCTGCGGACCGGGAGCCGGACACTTCTGCCCGACCGCCCCTCGTCCGCGAGCTGCTTCTCGTCGCAGGACTCTTCGTGATCTACAAGTTCGGCCGCCAGGCGGCCAACGGTCACGTCGATGAGGCGTTCCACAACGCAGGACGTGTGTGGGACCTCGAACGGGCCGTGCACCTGCCCGGCGAGGGCGCCGTACAGGGCCTGCTGCTCCACGACGAGACGCTGATCCACCTGGCGAACACCTACTACGCCACCGTGCACTTCCCGGCCACCCTGCTCTTCCTCGGCTGGCTGTACTGGCGCCGCCCCCGCCACTACCTCTGGTCGCGGCGCGTCCTCGCCGTGCTCACCGGCGCCGCACTGGCCCTGCACCTGCTCTTCCCGCTCGCCCCGCCACGGCTGCTCGCCGCCACCGGGCTGATCGACACCGGGCAGGTGTACGGGCCGACGGTGTACGGATCGACGCCCGCCACCGACTCGATGGCGAACCAGTTCGCGGCGATGCCCTCGCTGCACTTCGGCTGGGCGCTCATGGTGGGTGTCGGCCTGGTCGTCGCGACCCGCTCCCGGTGGCGCTGGCTGTGGCTGCTGCACCCGGCGGTCACCCTGTTCGTCATAGTCGGCACCGCCAACCACTACTGGCTCGACTCGATCGTGGTCGCGGCGCTGCTCTCGGTGGCGCTCGCGGCCCTGCGGCTGCCGCGCACGGACCCCGTCGGGGTGCACATCCCCTGGCCGGCCGCGCCCACCCGCCCGTACGCCACCGCCGCCCGTGCCGACGGCCGCTCCCCGTCCTACGCGTCGTCCGGGGCCGGACGATGAACGCCACCCTGATCGCCGTCGCGCTGTCCCTGGTCTCCGCCGCCGCGTACGCGTCGGCCGCGGTGGCTCAGGCACGGCTCGCCGGGCGCACCGAACCCGGCACCGGGACGCTCCGGATGCTCGCGCGCGGGGCATGGTGGTCGGCCGTCGGGCTGAACGCCGGCGGCGCGCTGCTGCACGTCGCCGCGCTGAAGTACGGGCCGCTCACGCTCGTCCAGCCGCTGGGCGCCCTCACTCTGGTCGCCGCCGTCCCGCTGGGCGCCCGCGCGGCCGGACGCCGCGTCTCCACGACCGAGTGGCGCGGCACCCTGCTCACCCTGCTCGGCCTCGGAGCCCTGCTGCTGACCGCCGGCGGGTCCGCTCCGCACGAGACGCTGAGCCTGGTCGAGGCGCTGGCCGTCGGCGCCGGGACGATGGCCGTCGTCGCCGGCCTCAGCCGCCCGGGGCCCGCCCGGGGCTGCGGCACGCCGCGGCCTCCGGCATCACCTCCGGTGTCGCCTCCGCGCTCACCCAGACGCTGACCGTCGCCGTCACCGACCACACCACGGCCCGCTGTTCAGCTGGCGCCTGGTGGTCGTCGCGCTGCTCGTCTCGGCCTTCGCGATGGGCGGACTGCTGCTCTCCCAGACCGCCTACCGCGGCGGCCTCGGCGCACCCCTCGCCGTCGTCACCCTCGCCAACCCGGTTGCCGCGGCAGTCATCGGCCTCGCCCTGCTGGGCGAGCGCCTGCAGGGCGGCACGATCAGTCTGATCCCGGCGCTGCTGGGCACGGCAGCGGCGGTACGCGGAGTACTCCTGCTGAGCCGCGCGCAGGGCGGGACTGCGCCCGCACCCGAGGCGGTCGTGGCCGTGCCCGCTCCCGTCACCCCTCCCGGGTCGTGATCCGGAGTCCGCGGGCGCTGCACCATGAACCCGGGCACTTCCGGAGGATCAGGGCCGGCCGCTCCTGAGGCCCGTCCCGTAGCCCCGCTGCGCCGGTGGTTGCGGGCCGCCGCGCGGTGACGCCGGACAACCGCCGGCATTCTCCTGGGCCGGGCGGGGAAGAACGGTCCGGTGACCGAACTCCCGCCCGAGCCGCCGGTCCTCGGCCACCGCGGCAACGTCCTTGCGGCTTTCAGCCACGGCGTGGAGGGTGAGCCTCCCGGCGACGCCCCCGTGCCCATGTCCCTCACGGCTCTCTGGCACCACGGCAAGGTGCTCCTGGTGTTCGACCGTTACCGCAACAGCTGGGAGCTCCCCGGCGGGACGATCGAACCGGGGGAGACGCCTCGCGAGGCGGCGCTGCGCGAACTCCTTGAGGAGAGCGGCCAGCAGCCGGACCACCCCGTCGCCTTCGTGGGTTACGCGGCCTTCCTCCTGGGACCCGACCGGCGCGCGGAATACGGCGCGCTGTTCACGGGCCGCACCACCGCGCTGCGCACCTTCCGGCCCGACGAGGAGATCGCGGCCGTCCGCTGGTGGGACCCGGCCACGCCGCTGCCGGAGCGGACCGAGCCGCTCGACGCCTGGCTCGCACGGCTCACACGGAATCCGGCGCAGGGCTGAACGGTGGCGCGCACGCGGGGCCGTTCAGCCGGTTACTCAGTGGGCCCGGCCGCGGGAGCGGTGTCCTCGGCCAGCGCGCGGGTCAGCCAGCCGATCCAGAAGTTCTCCAGATCGATGCCGCCACGCAGCACCAGATGCCGCAGCCGGTCCCGGCCGCGTCGCGCTCCGGCGGGAAGTCCCGCTCCTCGATCGCCAGATACTCCGCGAGCTGCGCCCGGTGCAGGTCCAGATGGCGCCGCAGCTCCGTGTCCAGACCGGGCGCTCCGACGATGGCCGCCGCCCGCATCCGCAGCAGCAGCGGATCGCGGACCTGCTTGGGGTCCTCGGGCCGGGCCACCCAGGCGGACAGCGCCTCGCGGCCCGCGGGCAGCACCTCGTACTCCTTCTTCCGGCCGCGGGCGGGCTGCGCCGACACGAGTGCCCTGATCTGCCCCGCCTGCTCCAGCTTTCCCAGCTCGCGGTAGATCTGCTGATGCGTGGCCGACCAGAAGTAGCCGATCGACCGGTCGAACCTGCGGGTCAGCTCCAGCCCCGACGAAGGCTTTTCGAGCAGGGCGGTGAGGATCGCGTGCGGGAGTGACATGGGGTGCATCCTAAGGACGGCCGGATGTTCCCGCGGCCGGCCCGACGAGCGGCCCCGCGACGCGGGACCGCTCCGCCCGGCCGTCGCGGGGCCGCCCAGGTCAGAGCGAGGCGGCCAGTTCGGTGCCCTGGCGGATGGCCCTCTTGGCGTCCAGTTCGGCCGCGACGTCCGCGCCACCGATCAGATGCGCGGGACGGCCGGCCGCGAGCAGCTCCTCGTGCAGGTCACGCCGGGGGTCCTGGCCCGCGCAGAGCACCACCGTGTCGACCGGCAGCAGGTGCTGCTCCCCGTCGACCGTGACATGCAGCCCGTCGTCGTCGATCCGGTCGTAGCCGACACCCGCCAGCATGGTGACGCCCCGGTGCCGGAGTTCGGTGCGGTGGATCCACCCCGTCGTCTTGCCGAGCCCCGCGCCGACCTTGCTCTCCTTGCGCTGCAGCAGATGGACCGTGCGGGCCGACTTCGGCCGCTCGGCGGTGCCGAGTCCGCCGCGCTCGCGGTACTCGGTGTCGACGCCCCACTGCCGGAAGAACGCCTCGGGGTCCAGGCTCGCCGCGTCCCCGCCGTCGGTCAGGAACTCGGCCACGTCGAAACCGATGCCGCCCGCGCCGACGAGGGCGACCCGGTCGCCCACCGGCGCCCCGTGGCGCAACACGTCGAGGTAGCTGACCACACTGGGGTGGTCGACGCCCGGGATCGCCGGGGTGCGGGGAGTGACCCCGGTGGCCAGGACGATCTCGTCGAAGCCGTCGAGCTCGCCGGGGGTGGCCACGGTGGAGAGCCGGACCTCGACCTTCTCCTCCGCCAGCCGGGTACGGAAGTAGCGCAGCGTCTCGTTGAACTCCTCCTTGCCCGGGACCCGGCGTGCCACGTTGAGCTGCCCGCCGATCTCGTCGGCGGCGTCGAAGAGCGTCACGGCGTGCCCGCGCTCGGCCGCCGTCACGGCACAGGCGAGCCCGGCGGGACCGGCGCCGACGACCGCGACGCGCTTGCGGGTCCGGGTCGGCGAGAGGACGAGCTCCGTCTCGTGGCAGGCACGGGGATTGACCAGGCAGGAGGTGACCTGGCCGCTGAAGATGTGGTCCAGGCAGGCCTGGTTGCAGCCGATGCAGGTGTTGATGGCGTCCGCACGGCCCTCACTCGCCTTCACGACGAAGTCCGGGTCGGCGAGGAACGGCCGGGCCATCGACACCATGTCCGCGCGGCCCGCCGCCAGGATCTCCTCGGCGACCTGGGGGGTGTTGATCCGGTTGCTCGTCACCAGCGGTACGGAAACGGCACCCCGCACCTTCTCGGTGACCCAGGTGAAAGCGCCGCGCGGCACCGACGTCGCGATGGTGGGGATACGGGCCTCGTGCCAGCCGATGCCGGTGTTGATGATCGTCGCGCCGGCCGCCTCGATCTCCCGGGCGAGCTGCACGACCTCCTCCAGCGACGACCCGCCGGGCACCAGGTCCAGCATCGACAGCCGGTAGATCAGGATGAAGTCACTGCCGACCCGCTCACGGACCCGGCGCACGATCTCCACGGGGAAGCGGATGCGGTTCTCGTACGAGCCGCCCCAGCGGTCGTCGCGGTGGTTGGTGGCGGCGGCGATGAACTCATTGAGCAGGTAGCCCTCGGAGCCCATGATCTCGACGCCGTCGTAGCCCGCGCGCTGTGCCAGCGCGGCCGCGGATACGAAGTCGTCGATGGTCGACTCGATCTCCTCGTCGGTCAGCGCGTGCGGGGTGAACGCACTGATCGGCGCCTTGATCGCGCTCGGGGCCACCAGGCCGGGGTGGTGGGCGTAGCGCCCGAAGTGCAGGATCTGCATGGCGATCCGGCCGCCGGCCGCGTGCACGGCCGCGGTGACCTGTTCATGCTGCGCGGCTTCCGCCTCCGTGGTCATCTTCGCGCCGCCGGGGAACGTGCAGCCGGCGTCGTTCGGCGCGATGCCGCCGGTGACCATGAGGCCCACCCCGCCGCGTGCGCGGGCGGCGTAGAACGCGGCCATCCGCTCGAAGCCGTGCTCGACCTCCTCAAGGCCGATGTGCATCGACCCCATCAGGACCCGGTTGGGAAGGGTGGTGAACCCGAGGTCGAGCGGGCTCAGCAGGTGCGGGTACGGGCTCATGCGGCGGCTCCTCGCGCAGTGTCGTCGATCCAGTTCTAGACCACCGGATCGTCATTGTGCAACAAGTTGCACAATGACGTTGGTCGCACTGCGGCAGGGGGCACGGTCCGTCCGCGAGTGCCCGGACGGCGTAACACCGGGACCCGTCCGGGCCCGGCGGCACGGAGAGTGGTTGCGTACCGCACCCAGGGCCCCTGCGTCCGTGGCAAGCCCCCGATACCTCCCGGAGACCTCATGGGCAGCGTCAACCGTCGAGACCTCGGCCTGCTGATCCTTCGCGTCGGCACCGGCGCCGTGCTGGCCGCGCACGGCAGCCAGAAGCTGGCCGGGTGGTTCGGCGGCGGTGGCATCGAGGGCACCACCGCCGCGATGGAGGCCATGGGCTTCCATCCGCCCAAGCACAGTGCGGTCGCGGCCGGACTCGGCGAGGCGGGCGGTGGCGTTCTGCTCGCCCTGGGCCTCGCCACCCCGCGGCCGGCGCGGCGGCGGCCGGCGCCATGGCGGGAGCCGTGGCCGTCCACGCACCCGCCGGATTCTTCGCACAGGGCGGCGGTTACGAGTACCCGGCCTTCCTCGGCTTCACCGCCGCCGCGATCGGCCTGACCGGTCCAGGCCGCTACTCCGTCGACCACGCCACCTGTCACGCGTTCGACCGCCCCTGGACGGTGGCTCTGGCCTTCGCGGGGAGCGCGGTGGCGGCGGCCGCCGTCGTCGGCAAGCGGGCCAGGGGGCAGGCTGCGGACCCGACGGACGAAGCCTGATCGCTCCGGTCGTCCGGTCCGGTGAGTCCCGGTGCCGACGGCTGGTGCCGGGCGACTGTCATCGCCCGGAGCGGGAGCAGACCCGGCATCGGCTGTCACGGGTCCGCTCCCGCTCCGGGCGGTCCGGTCAGCTCGACGGCCTCCAGCGGCCGCCCTTCGAGGCCGCGACCAGTGCGGGCACGGTGGCGATCTTGACCCGGGGACGGCCGTGTTCACGGCCGCGGGCCAGCTCGGCCCGGTCGATGGCCGCCAGTCCGCGAGCGTCCACGACGTCGCCGCCGCGCCTGCGCGTGAGGCGCTGGAACGCCTTGGCGGATGCGCGGGAGAGGGCAGAACGCCCGCGATGGCGTCCTCCAGGAGCGTGCCGACCGTCTCGGCGGCGCAGGTGCGGTTGGCTCCGATGCCGCCCGCCGGTCCCCGCTTGATCCAGCCGACGACGTACGTCCCGGCCATGCCGGTCACCCGGCCGCCCTCGTGCGGAACGGTGCCGGTTGCCTCGTCGAAGGGCAGGCCCGGCACCGGCAGGCCGCGGTAGCCGACCGCCCGCAGGAAGAGGCCTGCTGGTATCTCCTGCTCACCCCCGGCTCCCGTCACGCGCAGGGCTTCGACGCGGTCGGGACCCAGCGCCGCCACGGGCGCGGAGTGGAAGCGGAAGACGATGCGTCGTCCCCCGTCCGGGGCAGCGACCAGTCGACCGCCTCCCGGGTACGTCGCGGAACAGGGCGGCCTTGTCGCCCGGCGCCGCGCCGTCGATCGTCCCGCCCGTCCTCGGATCCTGGTCGTCGACGACCAGCTCCACGCCCGGCAGGTGCTTGAGGGCGAGCAGTTCGGAGGCGGTGCAGGCGGTGTGCTCGGGGCCGCGCCGTCCCAGCAGCACGACCTCGCGCACCTTCGAGTCCCGCAGGGCCGCGAGCGCGTGGTCGGCGATGTCCGTGCCCGCCAGCGCGGCGGGGTCCGTGACGAGGATGCGCGCGACGTCCAGCGCGACGTTGCCGTTGCCGGCGACGACCACCCGCTCCGCGTCCAGCGACACGGTCTCCGGCGGGACTTCCGGGTGGGCGTTGTACCAGGCCACGAACGAGGTGGCCGAGGTACTGGCCGTCAGGTCCTCACCCGGGATGCCGAGCCGGCGGCCGGTGGAGGCGCCGACCGCGTAGATCACCGCGTCATGGTGCGCGGCGAGCTCCTGTGCGGTGAGGTCCCTGCCCACCTCCACACCCAGATGCATGCGTACCCGGGGTGCGAGTGGAAGCGTGCGAAGGTCTCGCCCACCTTCTTCGTCGCGGGGTGGTCGGGCGCCACGCCGTACCGGACGAGGCCGCCGGCCACCGGCAGCCGGTCGACCAGCGTCACCTCGGCGTTGGTGTGCAGCAGCAGGTCCTCGGCGGCGTACATCCCGGCCGGCCCGGTGCCGACCACCGCCACCCGGATCGGTGCGAAGTCGGACGGCAGGCTGCGCGGGTACGAAGGCTCGCCCCAGGCATGGAAGTTGGGCCCGGCGGCAGGCTCCGGCTCCTGGTCGCGAAGTAGGCGGCGTTGATCGCCGCGTACTCCTTCTGCGCCCCGAAGAGGCTGTCCACCGGGAAGACCGCGTCGACCGGGCAGGCGTCCGCGCAGGCGCCGCAGTCGATGCACGTCGCCGGGTCGACGTAGAGCATCTCCGTGCTGCCGAAGGCCCGTTCCTGGGGCGTCGGGTGAATGCAGTTGACGGGGCACACGGCGACGCAGGTGGCGTCGCTGCAGCAGGTCTGGGTGATGGCGTAGGTCATCTCGTCAGCTCGGGTTGTCGGCTCGGATCAGATCAGGGAGGCGCGCTTGTAGAAGAACAGGGCCGGCCCGGTGAGCAGGCGTGCCGAGGACAGGAACTCCATCAGGCCCGAACAGCTCGACCTCATGAGGGACTTGTGGTGCTCGTTGGCCCCGGCTTCGGCCCTGGCGCGCCCGGCGTCGAGACCCGCGTTCGCGTAGACCTCGCGGTTCACCATGCTGGTGACGATGTAGTACGACGCGATCGCGACGACGAGGGAGTTGATGTGCCGGCGCAGCGGGCCCGCGTTCCGCAGCCGCCTGCGGTCTCGTCACGGGCGAACTTCATGTGCCGTGACTCCTCCACCACATGGATGTTGTTGATCGTCCGGACGAAGGGAGCGACCCGCTCGTCCCGCATCCAGTCGCGCTGCATCACGTCGAGCACCTCCTCGGCGACGAGGATTGCGGCGTAGGCCGCCTCGCCGAAGGCGAGTGTCTTGAAGGCCCGCCCCAGTTCGACCACCATCCGGTGCGGCCGGTAGGCCGGGCGCCCAGCTTCGCGGCGCCGCGGGCGAACATGATGGAGTGCCGGCACTCGTCGGCGACCTCGGTCAGCGCCCACTGGAACCGTGGATCGGTCGGGTCCTTGGCGTACATGTCGCGCAGCACCATCTGCTGCAGGATCATCTCGAACCAGATGCCCGTGCTGGCGACGGACGCGGCTTCCTGACGCGTCAGCGCCTTGCGCTGGGCCTCGGTCAACTCCTGCCAGTACGCGGTGCCGTAGAGCGTGCTCCACTCGGGGCTCGCGCCGTGGTGGTCCGTGTCGAGCGGTGTGTCCCAGTCCACCTCGGTGGCCGGGTCGTACGAGAGCTTCGCGGCCGAATCGAGCAGGCGTCGGGCGACGTCCTGCTCGGCGAGCCGGTCCTGGTCCTCCGGCCGGACAGTGCTGCTTGCCATGCTGCGGCTCCTCTTGTCGAGAGAGATCGAGATCGACCCGACGCCGCCCGGCCGGTGCCTCATCCCGTGCCCACTCGATGAGACCGATGGCCGCGAGCGCCGCCCCGCTTGTTAGACGTGACGTCTAGCAAGCTGTTAGACGGAAGGTATAGCAAGAGAGCCGCAGGAGCCTACCCCCGCGTAGGAAATCCGTACGATCTCT